>NZ_CP188196.1:1170000-5970000 GCF_049949275.1 Bradyrhizobium genosp. A
GTGCTGTTGGAGATGGGCGTTGTGATGCGCTCCTACACCAGCGAGCAAGTCGCGCCGCTCATCCGGCAGCTTGGTTTCGACCAATTCCACCCCCAAATTGTGCCGTCTTACGGCGCCCAAACGGCGCTCGCCGAATTGCGCCGGAAGTTTCCTGATTACCGCTACCGCGAGGCGTCCCTCAATCCCACCAAGATCCAAGACCGTGCGACCGATTGGGAGGTGGGCCTGCTGCATGCCTTCCGGGAGAATGCGGAGCTCAAGGAATTGTCCGGCGAAGCAGGCGCAGGATCCGAACTCCACTTCTACATCGCCCGTCCGATCAGGATGGCAAGCGTTGATTGCCTGCAGTGCCACAGCACGCCCGATGTCGCCCCCGCGTCGCTGGTGGCCCACTATGGCCAGAATGGCTTTGGCTGGAAGATGGATGATGTCGTCGGCATGCAGCTCGTGGAAGTTCCCGTGGCAGGTCCCAATGCCCAGGCCCACAAGGCCCTTTGGGTCACTCTCGGCGCACTGACCAGTGTCTTCGTGCTGACCTTTGCGATTTTCCTGCTTCTGCTGCGGCTGTATGTGACCGGTCCCCTCGAGTTCATAACGAGAGCGACCCGGTCCACCAGCTTTGGGGATGCCGCACACGGCGATGTCGACAAGAAACCCTTGAACGGCCAGTTCCACGAACTGGCGCAATCCATCGCACGCCTGAAAAGAAGCCTCGACGAAGCGATCAAGCAGCTTCTGCGCTAAAGCATGATCCGGAAAAGTGTGAAGCGGTTTTCCGGAAACATCATGCTCAAACAACTACCCAAAGCGCAATGACGATTCATCCCAATCTCATCGCGCTTTGGCGGCAGCGGGGCGCGAGGAGCAAATGAGCTATCTACTCACCGTCTTCGTCGTCGCTCTGACAGCGCTGACCTGGCTTGTGTTCGTGACAGTGCCTCCCAACGCGGAATGGGTCGCACCACTGCGGTACCTTGCGACGTTTCTGACCGCCATCAGCGCCGCCGGTCTCGCCGAATTCCTTGTGAGTCTCCTGATCGGCGAAGAGCGATCGCAGCAACACAAGACCACCGATCTGGTGCGTGTGATCACCAAGGTGGTGGTCTATATCGCGGCGCTCCTTGTCTGGCTCTACTACGGGCTCGGCTTCAACATCACGCACCTGATCGCCACCTCCGCCGTCCTCACCATCGTGATCGGCCTCGCGCTGCAATCGACCCTGGGCAACCTGTTCTCGGGGCTCGCCCTCGAGTTGGACCGGCCGGTCCGTGTCGGTGACTATCTGCGCCGCAGCCCCGTTGAAGGGACGATCGAAAGCCTCACATGGCGCTCGATCTTCCTGCGCGCTAGCAACGGGAGTGTCATTGTGGTGCCGAACAGCGGCCTTTCGGCCAACCAGGTGGAGGTGTTCCAGGCCGGCACTCCGACCTATCATACGACGGCGTTCCACGTTCCCGCGATCTACCCGCCCACCATGGTGCAAGACGTCATGCGCGCCGCGCTCCAGACGGGGACGATTCATGCCGCCATCCTGAGGGATCCCGCACCCAGGGCGTTGATTTTGGGGAGCGAGCCCGAGCAAGGCGCGTTTCGCTACGGCGCGCGCATCTATACGTCGCGGCCCTCGGAGCTCACCAGCATCTTCTCCGCCGTGCTCACCCGACTATGGTATGCGCTCGACCGCCACGGCATCCCCATGACCTCCGTCTCCGAGCAAGGCGACCTGCCATGCCCTTATCCGCCTGGTCCGTTCCGCTTTAAACCACCGGCGGTGCCTGCCGCGCTGGTCGCGCTTGGCCGCGTGCTGCGCTTCGGTCCTGGCGAGGTGCTTCCCGACGAGCTTGCCGGTATCCTCACGGAAGGGATGGTTTTGGAAGACATGCTGGACGGCGAGTTCGACATCGAGCAGGCGCTGGCATCCCTGAGCGGCCCCACCGCAAACTCGCTCCACAAGACGCGGCTCGCTGCATCGGCGGAAGCCGAGATCGTGCGGCAGGCCGCCACGTTCCTGGGCCCTGTGGCCGCGACCTTGACCAGCCGTTATGCGGTGCTGACGGAAGATCCATTCCTCGTTTACCGCGCGGTCTCCACGCACATCCACGTGGACGAGGAGCGCGCCCGTTTCCTGGCCTTGGCACCCGCGCGGCCGGTCCGACGGCTTGTCCCAGGCGATGCGATCGGCTGGCGTGGCCTCCTCGGCCTCGAGGCGCCTGGTGGGCGCCGGCGTTTCGTCCCGGCGGACGCTGCGCTCGTTGCCTTCACGCATGAGCGCCTGAAGACGCTTCTCGCAGAACCCGAAGCCGATCGCCTGATCGATCTCCTCGCCGCCAGAGGTGCGATGGACGCACTCGACAAGGCGGAGCTGCGGGGCCGATTGGAACGGCTCGTCGCCTCGATGCCTTCTTGATCCTGAAGGTCGGTCGCTGGCTCAAAGCTGACTTATCGGCTGGGCGTATCGCCTGTTGGCCCCCTTGTCGAAGACCGCATGGTCCGCCCGTAGGTCTGCTCGCTGGAGTGAACCGGACATGGTTCGGCCCGAGCGTGATCGCCGCTTGTGACCCAACCCGGACTCCCCTGATCCTCGCGGATAGGGACGCTTTTGACGCGGCAAGATCGGCTAGCGTGCGAGCAGGTGAACCAAGTGCGGATAGTGAGCAGTACCCGGCCGATGGCATGTCAAATGCCATCGGCACCTGCTCCCTGCGCGTCAGAACGCCTTTTTGGCAATGATGGGGGTCAAAAGGGCGATGAGGATGCTTCACGAGTTCCTGAGAAAAGTCTTTTCTGCTTACCTGGCTTGTTCAGCACTCCCCTCTTCTTCAGTGAGACTCTCGGCGAAAATAAAGATGTTTCGAAAGGGATCACAGATGTGAAATTGTTTGAAGCCCCAGGGCTGCGCCTTGACCTTGGACGAAGTGATCACATTGGCTGCCAGGTACTCCTCGTACAGGGCTTCGATATTGCTCACTCTGATCCAGAACGCCCCGTGGCGAGTGGTAGGCTCATCAGAGGGGTGGAGATGGAGTTGCACCCCATCTCGTTCAACGATCATAAACCCCTCCTCCTGATGTGTGCAGGCAAAGCCAATTCGCCCATAAAAGGCTTGGGTTTGTTCAGCATTTCCCACGGCGATGCGAGGAACGATTGCATGAAAGATTGGCTCGCTCGTTGGTGTGGCTGCCATGTGTGCTGTTCCTTTCTTACTTGCAAAATGACGAATGCGAGTTGCTGCATGTCAGCAGAGCAAAGGAACTCGACAAGAACAAGATTTGTTTGTCTGTCTTCGCGTGCCGAGCTTCCACCTCTCGCCGCCCGGCACCGTTAGGTCCGATCATGGCCCCTTGCTGACCCACGCTCGGAGAGCCGCAACGTCTGCTTCCGGTAGGTGAGCCGACCAAGGGGAAGCAGTCCGCCAAGGGCAACTTGTGACCCGAAGCAGACGCGCGTCGGTATGCCATTGCAGCCGGTGGGCCCGCGTCCAAGGTCTCGATAACCAAGGAACAATTTAGATTGCGAAAACACTCGCACTGGGCGAATGATCGGATACACGCGCCGATCTTCGGTAAAGTCGGTGATGGCCGATTTGGCTCCCTGCAGCCTGCGGTCCGACGCCCGTAACAATCTGGCCCAGGACTACAAACCTATACCTCATCGATCACCTGGCGCAACGAACGCGCAGGGGATACATTGCAGGCAACTTGCCACATTAGTTGGTTGGAAGCTGTCGTAGCTTGCTTCGACGGCGCTGGGCATAAGGTCAGAAGCAACGATCATACGAAAGAACGAATTCCAAAACTCTTTGAGTTCAGGCAGCTTACCACTGAATAGCGCAAACCAGTCGATCGGTAATTGCGATCGCCGCCAAGTCTCTACAGAAGGGAACCGAGGGTGGTTCCAAATTGGAACCTGACAGAAAAGCGTGTTTAGGCCATATTGACCGCAATAATCTAATCAAACTATGTTCTGGAAAATATTGGGTTCCAACGTTTTCTCACCAGATCGCTCTCCCAAACATGACGCAGGCCATTATGCCTGTCATTCCGACCACAACAATTTCAACTCGCTCCACGAGTGCAAGGAGTTTTAATGCTGAGCAAGCTCAACTATTACGTCGCGAAGAAAATCAGCACCAATCGATATCTGACGATCTTAGTACTACTAATCATGTCATCGACAGCATATTGCTGGGATGTCGCGCCTGCTCAGGAATCATCCTCCCGCTACGGGATGGGTGGTCGTATTAGGGATTTCAAGGAGTATCGTCAGCAAGCCTCGCAGACGGGTCAGCCCTTCCGAATTGAAGGTCATTGCCAGTCGGCTTGTACAATGTTCCTGCGGCTCAGAAATGCGTGCGTCGATCCGAATGCTGAGCTTTTGTTTCACGCGGGCAGCGACCAAAAGGCAACCCAGAGCATGCTGAATTCCTATAATGGAGCACTGCGAAGTTATCTTGTAGCCAATCACATCATGGACACCACCTCATTCACGACAATCTCCGGTCGTGACATAATTCATCGATTTGGCTATCGCGCGTGCTCACCGAAGACATAAGTTCAAGGCTTCTCTGGCTGCGAACTCGGCCTCTTTGTAAGAATGATCTTCGTTGGTGCCTGTCCGTCAATAGTAGCTTGAAAGACGCTTCTGTCATCGGCGTGTCCGATCTGATTTACGACCGTCAGCCTTGATGTTGCGGAGCTACTTGTTCTGTGCGGATGGCGCAGCTGGCTGCAAGGTGAGGACTTCGAATGAAGAGCTGGTCGATGTTGGCGTTCGTGCTAAGCCTTTCATCGGCATTTGCTGCATCGGGTGCGTTCAGCCAAGAAGCTGACAAATGCCACTTTAACCTCGCAGCCGAAAGGCACGACTGCAACTCGTCGTCGATTGGCGCGACCGAGATCATTAAAGAAAGTTCAGCAGAGGTTCCGTCCTCCCCGGGCTTTCTTCCTCCGCCGCCATCGATCGCCGACATCACAGCTATTCTCGACAGCGAGAAACCTGATCCCATATTGTTGGCAAAGATCAAATCTGCCGCCGATGCAACACCTGCGAGTGATATTTCTGAGAATGCCTTGGCTCAATTCTATTACGAGCGATCCGAGGCCAGACAAATTTTGGGACGGATGACGGAAGCATTTGCCGATGGTCAGCGAGCACTTTTTGCCGCAGGACAAGCGGGAAACAAGATGCTCACGATGCGAATTGGGATGCTCAACCAAGGCTATTATGATTCAGTCGGGGACTTAAAAAACGGCTTGGCTGCAATAGAAGGTTTGATCGCCGAGGCTAGTCACCCTCAAACGACAGGCAATCTATTCCCTCTGCACCATGCGGCGGTCGGGGTCGCGATCCGAATGGGAGACATGGAAAAAGCTGAGGAGCACCTTCAAAAAGGCCTCGCGCTCATCCAGGAGGCTCGGCGTAGCTGGCGGGGCTACGCTGTCAGAGGTGCGTCGTGGGAATGCTCCATCGCATTGATGCAAGCGCGCATATTTGCCGCACGCGGCCGGTTCAGCGATGCCGAGAGTGCGTTTGTCGAAGCGCGCGAACTGAGATTGAAATCAATAGAAGCTTTCAGGAAACTCAAAGAGACAAATCCAGATGTGCCGCTGGTTTCCGAGCAGCAACGGCAAGCGGACGCTTTTTTATTGAGTATCGCCGAAATGAAATCGCGGCAGGGACGGCTCGCAGAAGCCGAGTTGGACGCTCGTACTGTGTTGCTTTCTCGCCTCAAGGCCGACGGTAAATACAATCCTCTGATAACCAAATATGTGACGGGCCTAGCGGGCATTCTGAGACTGCAAAGTCGCTTTCCAGAAGCCGAAAAGCTGGTGCGAACAAGCCTTGATATCCAGCGGACGCTCGGTATCGGAGACGATCAGTTCAATAGCGCGGTCGCCCTGTCCTCACTGGGTGTAATCTTGACCGGTGAGAAAAGGTACGCCGAAGCAAACGAGGCGTTCGACAGGCTCCAAGAAGCAACCGCGAAATGGGAGCCGAGGCAGCGTGAAGTCCTGCTGTCGAAGGTCTCGCGGCTCCATGCACTGTTGGCGGTTGGCCGAGTTGAGGAAGCTTTGACCGCTGCTCAGGCGCTGGTTGACCATAAGGTCGCACGGGTCGGTGAAGGTCATTACGACAGCGCTTCCGCTCGTGGATTCTACGGGATTGCGTTGATGCGCGCGGGCAAAGACCCCGAAGCTATCCGCGAATTCAGAATTGCATTGCCAGTCTTGCTGGCTACCGTGCAAGAGAATGCTGCCGATGGGGATGACGAGGTCAGGGCCGAGGCCCAGTCGCGTCTTAAGTTGATCGTTGAAAACTATCTTATGCTGATGGCAAGAACGCCCGTCGCGCAGGACGACCTTGCAGCTCGGACGTTTGCCTGGGCTGACGCGATCCGTGGCCGCGCCGTACAGAGAGCATTTGCAGAATCAAGTGCGCGGGCGGCTGCGACGGATCCAGCGCTCGCCAAGCTTGTGCGCAGTGAGCAAGACCTCAGCAAACAGGCACGAGCTCAGCTCGGCTTGCTCAACAACCTCTTGAGTGTGCCATCCAGCCAGCGGGATGAGCATGTGCTTCACAACGTTGAAAAATCGATTGCACAATTGCGTTCCGATCGCGACGCAGCTCGTACCGAGATCAAGGAGCGCTTTCCGTCATACGCCGATCTAGTAAATCCGAAGCCGCCGAGCATCGATCAGATTCAGGAGGCGCTACACGACGACGAGGCGGTGTTGTCGTTCTACTTCGGAGACGACGCAAGCTTTGTCTGGGCCGTACCAAAGACCGGTCCCGTCGCTTTTGCTCCCATCGCAGTTGGACCTGCGGAGATCAAGAGCAAGATAAGGCAGCTGCGAAGGGCGTTGGACACTGAAGCGGCATTGATTTCCGATATTCCTCCCTTTGATGTCGATCTCGGCTATCAACTTTACTCTCTGCTTCTAAGACCGGTTGAGAGTGGCTGGAAAAGGTCGAGGACTTTAATTGTGGTGACGAACGGAGACCTTGGCCTTTTACCGCTTTCACTGCTGCCTACCGCACCCGCTCAAATCGACGCCAGCGAGGATGTGCTATTTTCCAGCTACAGGCATGTGCCGTGGCTCGCGCGAACACATGCCGTGACGATGGTGCCCTCTCTGTCCGCTTTTCGCACCCTCCGTAACCTGCCGCCTGGCAAACCGGAGCGCAGTGAGCTGATTGCCTTTGGTGATCCCTACTTCTCGACCGAGCAGCTGGAGGCGACGAAACTCGCTGAGAGGTCCGATAGCGCCGCGGAGCCGCTTGCCACGCGCGGACTTCCGCTCAAACGACGTAGCTCACCCAAGCTCGGCGTCGACAGCGCTGAGTTGGCAATATTGCCGCGCCTCCCAGACACGGCTGACGAACTCAAGTCGATTGCGCTTGCGCTTCGGACCGATCCCGCCAAAGTGCTCTTTCTCGGGCCGGACGCCAATGAGGCAAGGGTGAAGACGGCCAATCTTTCAAAGTTCAAGGTATTAGCGTTTGCAACTCACGGCTTGCTGCCAGGCGAGCTCAATGGCTTGAACCAGCCGGCCTTGGCGCTGTCGGCACCAACCGTTTGGGGCGGCGACGGCGATGGTCTCCTCACGATGGAGGAAATTCTCGCGCTGAAACTCGATGCCGATTGGGTTGTACTCTCGGCTTGCAATACCGGCTTGGGCGACGGCGCTGGTGCCGAAGCAACTTCCGGCCTCGGTCGCGCCTTCTTCTACGCAGGGACCCGTGCGCTTCTCGTGACAAATTGGTCAGTCCATTCGCAGTCGGCGCGCGAACTCGTCGCCGATTTGTTCAAGCGTCAGTCGGACGACAAGAGACTCGCGCGTGGCGAAGCGTTACGGCAGGCGATGATGTCAATGATCGATGGGCCAGGTTACACTGATTCAGCCGGAAGAACCGAGTTCGCCTACGCGCACCCGCTGTTTTGGGCGCCCTACTCCATCATAGGTGATGGCGGACGTCGTTGATGAATTGACAGTAAGCGATTTGGGAACCCGGTGTTGAGCAAGTCCGAAATTGTCCTCCGAGCCGCCGTCCTCGCGATCATTTTGGCATCGCAGACATCGGCATCCGCTGCTGAGGTGCTGATTACGCCAGAAGAGGCTGCCCCTCCAACCATGAAAGGCGCCGTTGCGATATTTCAAGCAGCGGCATAACGCGTAGTCCAAGGATCATGCCACTGGCGGAGAACGCGATCATTTCACAGGTCAAGTTCCAGCCCCTCGGCGGCTCGTCTAAGCTCGGCCGAGTCAGCTTCTGGCCAATCAGCGAAGTCACGGCTCGTGTCATGCAAGTCCGGCTTATTGAGGCAGAGCGGACCAGATTTGCTCATCCTGAGTTCTTCGCAGTTTGACCCCGAGTCGACTTCGCTGTTGAGCCGATTTGCTCTGGGTGCTACCATTCGATGACATCATTCCCGTTAGGGCTGATGGGGCGGGTGGGTTATCAGGCTTACGGACTGCCGCCTGCTTGGAAATTGGAATACTTGAGCCATAAGCCCCGCCTCCGGACGCATTTCAAAGTCGGCCGGGGAATGTTCATTGGACGTCATTTCCCTCCGTTCTTCCCATTGACTCGGAGGCGGGCTTTTTTGTCCAACGCTTTAGAAAAAGCTATTTGCCATGTCTGCTTTCAGAAGCCGGGCCCCGTGCGCGGCAGGCAATGACCATTCAAGCGCAAGACGAGTTTGCCGATACTTTTTGGCTTCGATACTCTGGTCCGCCACCGTCATTCCCTTCGCGAGCACCGCGTCAGCCCAATGCGCAGCCCGCGATGTCTTGCAAAACCGGCCGAACCTCAAGACGCGCTCGGCCCCAGCGTCCCAACAGCCTATCGGGTCCGCCCGCGACGTTGCGACATGGAAGACGATTACAGTAGGTACCTTCGCCGACTCGCTTACGTTGCGCAACGAGCTCGACAGGAATGGCTGCAATGTCGGTGGTCAGGCCGCTGAAATCCTTGCTCGGCCTACGTTCACCGTTAGCTCTCACAAGATGAATGTGGAGCTTATCGATCTATCGCCAGCGCAGCTTGGGTTCAGGTCCGATACCGTGACCTTGGCTAACGTTTACGCACGCGCCCAGCAGCTCGGCTTTGAACTTGCCGCGGCCGAAGTCGGCCCGCAATTGCGTATCCAATATTTCGACCAGCCTATCGGCGAATTTCTCATCATCGGAATGGATCCGATCACGACATGGAGCGGCGAGCCGATTATTCTGAATGTGGCAAATGGCGGGGCCGGATTGATCCTAATCGGCCAGGATGGTCGAGGCGAAGCGGATATACCCATAACATCTCGTTTCATTTTCGCCCGATCCCATCAACCAGCGGCCAGCACCGAACTTGTCGGCTCGGTCGCAGCATTTCCGCCGCCGTAAATCGACTGACGCGTTAGCGTCGAATGACGGCTTGTGGCCGATCGCTTCCGTTGACGCGGTGTAGCCAAGCGTCGGTTCATAGGAGCGGACCGGAAGTTTGCATCCGAGCACTAAGCCGACGCGATTGACCCACAGCGGACCTGCTCTACGTTCTTGATGCGCCCGGGATCGCGGTTTTCCCATGTGGCGGGCGGTACTGGCCTGTTTCCGACCCTAATGGCCCTAGTGGCCTAGTTTAGATTTGAAGGTGGCCTGCTGTGAGTTGAAGAACGATTGGACCTGATCAGCAACACTATGGGCAGAGCAACTGTCAGAGCTAGGATGGGCAGACCAATCGTCACCACAGCGAAAACCGCCGGGTTAACAGTACCGAACAGCCACATACACCCGATTACTAACTCAATCACGGCTAAGCCGATCAAGCGGATTTTAGTTGCTGTACTCATTTCGCTCCCTTGGCCGACCCCGTTGCGGGGTAGGCTACCGGTGGCAGATCGGAAGCCGTGCCGCGCTTGCCCTGACCGTTGCTTGTGACCCTTAGCCGACTCGCAAAACCTCGTTCAGCGTACCGCTCTTGCCTTCATCAACACGAAGAGGTGGGAACCTGCGGCGACGGCCGAGAAAATGACTATGCCTAGTTCAACGCCGTGCACACGTTGCGGCGCATAAGTCGAAGCGAGCCAAATAAAGAGCCGTACAGCCAACATGAAAGCGAGCATTCCCCACATCGCCAGCCATTTTGGAGCGTACCATGTTGGCTCGCCTTTTCGCCCCCCACTGCATCGCAACGCGTTCGCGCTCGACACGCGGACCAAAGTAAAGATTGAATGCGACGACGACCGCAAGAGCCAGGCCAAATGCGTAGTCTGCGGGTAACATTCTTGAGCCTCCCTGACCCAAAGACGCAGCAGCAATCTATGCTTGTTCCTGCGGACCCGCTCGCCCTTCCTTGACATATGGTTGCCAGCGAGTTGAGCAATCGCCTGGGCCCTTTTGAGAAGTCCCGACCGAATGGGCCGATGTCCGAGTTCGACGGGAGATCGGACCTATCGCGGACAGGACTTTCGGTCGCGTTTTGACCCCAAACGGGCCTTTATGTCCGGCGCTCAAGGGACAGAGCCGTGAAACTTCGGTAGGTTGTCCGGACTAGTCGTTACCGGTGATTTTGCCGGAGCAACGCCGCCCGTGGCTATTTCAGGCAGGCGAAAGGTGGAACGCCGACCCAGCTAGGGCACGTTGACCGGCGGCATAGATGCGGTCGGGCCCGGCACGAAAGCTGTTTGATGCTGACCTCGTGCGGCCAACATAAGCGAAAACGCTACAAGGAGAATGAGAAGCCCTCGCATCGTGCGCCGTCAAATCAAGGCATGGCCGTCATCACGGCAAGGGCAGCCTCGCCGTTCCCCGGACCGCCTGACGCAAAATAGAGCGCGGCAAGCGCGATTGCTCCCAAGAGGGCATAACTAGCAATGATCCATCCGTCGTAGTCTCTTGTCGCCTGCACCGATGACGCGGTGTGAGAATAGCCGATGGTTGCCATGACCGGATCCTTCGAGTTTGGCGCTCGATGGGCGCGTTGAGATGGGGGCGAATGGCCCCCTCGCTTGTGCAATGCGTCAGATGTTAGTGGTTCGATCGAACGTCGGTGCCCAAGGTGGCATGTTGTTCCAAGCCGCCTGACGTGGTCGTGCTCTGGTAGACACCAATCGCGGTCGCACCAGCCAGGAGCAAGCAGGCGTAGAAGGCCAGCACTCCATTCGCCCAACGCTTGCGAGTGATCCGGTCTTCGGGATCGCTCGCAGCAGATTCGTTCAGGGAAAAGGCATTGGTAACGTGTGCGGAATCCTCTGCAAAATAATCCATAGGAAACCTCCCTTGGAATCACTTCGGTCAGTCTTCAATTCCGGAATTTCCAACTATAAGTATCAGTCTTGCTTCCTGATAATCAGAAAAGTGTTTCGCCGCAGGGTTTTGCTTCGGGCGAATTCCATACCCACACCTTAGCCCGGGCGCCGAAAGCAAAATGTGAAACTGTTCACTGTGGGTCCTGCAAATCTCGCAAAGGTTCATCGGATCGCGCACCAAATAAACGTCAACATGGCTGCATTTCTCGCGCGAGGCTTGCAGTTCAGCGAAGTCGCGGGGCGTTAGGACCATACCGCTGCCTCGCGTCCGCTTTCGCCCATCTCGGACGGAACGCTGAAGCCCGTGAAGCGTCAGATGGTGTGCTCAAGTTGGACGCCGCTTTCACAATATCGGCGTGGATCGCTCGGAGCCGGCTATCAATAAATGCGAAGCTGATGATCGAGGGGTTTCGCAAAGCGGGGTTGCCCGAGTAGCGCTCCAATGTCCACCAGGCGATCGAATAGCGGCGCGGCGCATGAGTCCGGAGTTGGCCCTGAGCTGACCTGAGGCAATGCCCAGTTTGAGTCCGCAAAGCGCGGGCGAGCGGACGTCGCTCAAGACGTGCTGATGAATCTTGATCATGAGTACACGGCTTAATCTTCCCTCGCGAACGCCGCCTCCATCGCCTTCCTTGTCTGGACCGTCTCGTTGTTGGCGTCGAACTCCACATCGCTCCAGCGCACGATCTTGCCATGGGCGACGTCGTGCTTCAGCTTGAGCCGATGGGCGAGGCCAATCGGCAAGGCGCCCGCCTTCAAGCTCGTGGCCGCCGGCACCAGCTTGCCCCACACGGTGTAGCCGCCTTCGCCGTCCAGCATCTCGCCGGCGTGCAAGTTGCGCTTGGCCATCGACGCGACGTCGCCGCGGAAGCCGTAAGGCTGGCCGGTCGGTTCGCCGCGCAGTGCGGCCGACAGCACCGAGATGTTCAGCTCGAGCCCGATCAGGTGATAGGGCTTGTACATCGCAGCAAATCGTCCGCTGGAATCGGTCTTCAGGCCGTATTGCTTGAAGCAATCCGCAGCGTAATCGTTCGGCGCCTCCAGCACGACATAGACGCCCCATCGCAAGTCACGAAACACCGGCCGGCCGTCGCGTTCGAGCGAGGACACGACTTCCACCACGCCGGATCGCTCCAGCACGCCGCCCTTGTCGCCGGGACGCATGATGTGCGGGAGATCATCGACGCCGCAGGGCGGAAACAGCAGGCCGCCCGCGGGCACGTCGAGCCCGCACGCATTCGCAATCGCGGCCATCTCGATCGCGGACTTGGTGCCGTCGAGGAAGGAGTTGAACATTTGCGGGTTCATGCCGGCCGACTGCGCTTCGCCCGCGGTGAGACCATAATGCTGCCAGACACCATCCGGCGTCACGTCGTGATAGGCCGGCAGATATTTTGTCCCTTTGCCGGCGGCGACGACGTGGAAACCCGTCGCGCGAGCCCAGTCCACCATTTCGGCGGTCAGCGCCGGCTGGTCGCCATAGGCGAGTGAGTAGACCACGCCTGCTTTCCGCGCCTCTTCGGCGAGCAGGGGACCGGCCAGCACGTCGGCCTCGACATTCACCATCACGATATGCTTGCCCGCCGCGATCGCGGCGCGCGCGTGGCGGATGCCGACGGCCGGATTGCCGGTCGCCTCTACCACGACATCCATGGCGCCGCCCGCGATGGCGCGCGCGCCGTCATCGGTGAACACGGTCGCGGCGACCCGCTCGGCGCTCCAGCCGACGGTGCGGCAGGCCTCGCGCGCGCGCTCGCGATCGATGTCGACGATGATGGGCACCTCAAGGCCCGGCGTGTGCGGCACCTGTGCCAGAAACATCGAGCCGAATTTGCCGGCGCCGATCAGCGCGACACGGACAGGCTTGCCGGCGGACGCGCGGGCCTGGAGGAGGCGGAAGAGGTTCATGTTGCTACCCGATCAAGTATCGTGTCCCGGACGCGGTGCAGCGCGTAGCGCTGCTCCGCAGAGCCGGGACCCAGAGAAAAAGACTATCCGAACAGCATGGGCCCCGGCTCTGCAGCGCATCGTCGAAGAGACGCTGCGCTGCGTCCGGGGCACGAGACCTGTTTACTCCGCCGCCTGCCGTGGCGCACGGGCGAGCCGCACCAGCGCATCGTCGTCCACCGTCTTGATCGGTGCGAAATCGCGGTGGGCGATGTACTCGGGCCGCGTCGGGGTGCGGATGTAGTTCGAGACCGCGTTCAGCGTCAGGTACACGATCTTGCGCGGGTAGGGCGTGATGTTGCCGCTCGAGCCGTGCACGAGGTTGCCGTGGAACATCAGCATGCCGCCGGGCTTGCCGGTCGGCGCGACGATGCCGCCCTGTTTGACGAGGCGCGTCACCGTGTCCTCGTCGAGCGTCCACAACGGATATGACGTGGTGGAGAGGTCATGCGAGGCTTGGAGATCGCCGGCGTTCTGGCTGCGCGGCACCAGCATCAAGGGACCGTTGATCGGCATCACCTCGTCGAGGAAGATCGCGATGTTCATCGCACGCGGCTCCGGCATGCCGTCGTCGCGCTTCCAGGTGCCGTAATCCTGGTGCCATTGCCAGACGTCGCCGGTGAAGGCCGATTTCGCGTTGATCTTGAACTGGTGCATGTAGACGGGCTCGCCGAACAGCTGCACCACGGGGTCGATCATGCGCGGATGTGCGCCGAGCACACCGAAGGCCTCGTTATAGAGATGTGCGGCAAAGGCCGTGCGTGGCGCGCCGCTCTTCTCGCGCCAGACCTCCGGCCGGGTGGCGTCGTAAATGCCGACGGCCTCGCGCGCGAGGAAATCGACCTCCTCCTGGCTGAACAGTTCAGGCAGGAACAGCCAGCCCTCGCGGTGGAAGAACTCCAATTGTGCCTCGGACAGTTTCATGGGTCGTCCTCCTTGGTTTGTTTTCTTTTTCTCGTCGTGGCCGGCGCGTGTCGCTACGCCGCCACCTCATCCGTCGCCCTCAATCTCTCCTCAGTCATCCGTCCGGCCGTCTGCGCATGCGCCAGCGCCGCGCGTTCGGCCGCATTCGCGTCGCCTGCGAGAATGTGCTTGGCAATGTCAGCATGCTCGGCCCAGGCGCTGCCGCGATAGTCGAGCTCCGACAGCACGGTCGCCATCGAGCGGCGCATATGCGGCCATTGCGGCGTGATCGTCTCCTCGATCACGGGATTGCCGGCGAGCTGGTAGATGGCGCGATGAAATTCGACGTCGAGCGCGATCAGCTCGGCGAGCGTCGTCTTGCGATCGATGCGGCGTCCGGCGGCGAGCGCCGCTTCGAGCCGCGTGCGTCCCGCCGCGTCGGTTGCGGCACGCGTCGCGGCAAGCCGGGCCGCGAGCGCATCGATCGCGCCGCGCACCTCGTAGAGCTGGCGGATGCGCGCTGGATCGAGCTGGGTGACTTCAAAGCCGCGCCGGCCGCTCTCGGCGACGAGCCCCTGCCGGTGCAACAGATGCAGTGCATGCGACACCGGCTGGCGCGACACGCCGAGCTTGTCGGCGAGCTCGTTCTGCCGGATGCGCTGGCCGGGTTGCAGCGTGCGATCGGAGATCGCCTCCAGGATCCGGTCATAGACCTGGTCGATCAGGTTCGGGAGCGGGTCGAGAGGGATCACGCCGGCAGCTCCGAAAAGGGAATACGGAATTCCGTATTCGAAACTACAGCTACGAGCTGGGGAGCGTCAAGCACTACCTAGATACCATTTTGACCATTGTGGTTCGAGCCGGCTAAGCTATTGATATTGCTAGGGCTGGCTACCGTGCATGGGGTTGTTTTCACGAAAGGTGCGTCGTCACGGGCGCTGCGACTCCTCCGTCAAGAACCTGCTCACGAGCTCGCCGAACTCAAGCGGCGCCTGCTCGAACATCCAGTGACCGGCATTCGCAATCACCGCCATCTGCGCGCCCGCGATGTGCGCGGCCAGCACGCGCCACATCACCGACAAGTTGCCGGTGGTGGCGCCGCCGCCGATCAGCAGCGTCGGCGTCCTGATCGCCTGCGCATCCGCGAGCGTGTAGGGCCTGCGCTGCTCGTTGATCTGGCCGAGGAAGGTCAGCGTGTTGTCGCGCAGTTGCTGTTTTGCAGCCGCCGGCACGCGCCGCCACGAGCCGTCGCCCTCGATGCCCTCGTAGAAGTTCTGCAGTGCGCCCTCGATGTCGCCAGCGCGGATCATCTCGACGCAGCGCATCGTCTTCGCCGCGAGCGGCGGATGCGGGGGCGTGCCTTCGGGCACCGGCAGGCTGGCATCGAGATCGCCGCCCGGTTCGGCCAGTACCAGCTTTCGCAACAGATCAGGCCGCGCCTGCGCGACACGAAACGCGATGTGCCCGCCGCGCGAATGGCCCATCAGGTCGACCGGGCCGGGCTTGACCTGCTCGATGAACGCGATCGTGTCAGCGACGTGCTGCGCCATCTTGTAATCGTCGCCGACGGCGTTCCAATGCTCGGGAAAGAAGTGCCGCAGGCTGACCGAGATCACCCGATGGTTCCTCGAAAGCGGGCCGAGCACCGAATACCAGGTGCGGAAATCCCCGAGCGTGCCGTGCACGCAGACCAGCGGATGGCCTCGTCCCACTTCGAGATAGGCCATGTCGTAACCGTTGACGTGTAGGCTTTGCATGATCAGCTCGCCAGAAAATCGAGAACCACTTCGGAGAATTTTTGCGGCGCCTGTTCGAACATCGGATGCGTCGCGTTCGGGATGGTCGCCGTCCTGGAGTAGGGCACGTGCGCGGCGAGCGCATGCAGCACATTTGGCAGCAGGCCCTTGGTCCGCGCGCCCAGGATGAACAGCGTCGGCATCTTGATCTGCTCCGCATCCGTCTTCGAGAACGGCGGGCGATTGTCGCGGACCTGGCCAATCAAGGTATAGGCATTGTCGCGCAAATTCTGCTTCACCGTCGCCGGCAGCCGCGGCCAGGTGCCGGGTCCTTCCAGCGTGTCGACGAAGGCGGCGAGGCCGCCATCGACATCGCCGGCTGCGATCTTCTCGGCCGAGAACCGCGCGAGCAGCGGCGAGGGGCCGCCGGCATACTCCGGATCGAGGCTCGCATCGAGCTCGCCGCCGGGCTCGGCGAGGATCAGCCGCCGGAGCAGATCGGAACGCTGCTGCGCCACGCGGAAGCAGATGTGGCCGCCGCGGGAATGTCCCATCAAATCGACCGGGCCGAGCTCGAGCTTCTCAATGAAGGCGATGACATCACTGACATGCTGGGCAATCGAATAGGTGTCGCCGACGCCGTCCCATTGTGCCGGGAAGAAGTGCCGCAGGCTGACAACGATCATCCGGTGCCGCTGCGACAGCGGCCCGAGCACGCAGCCCCAGACGCGGAAGTCCGAGAGCGATCCATGCACGCAGACCAGTGGAGGGCCGCCTCTGTCTTCGCCTACGTCGAGATAGGGCATGTCGTATCCGTTGACGTGGAGGCTTTGCATTCTGGGCTCGCGAGCAGGGGACGGAACTCCTGTGCAAGATTCCCGGAAACCGGGTGGATCGCAACTATTTCCAAGCCTAGATTTAGGCCGAGATCACGATGGGGGCATGCGACGAGGACGCAAGCCAGGAACCTAGCCATGACCGACCAGCATTTCGCCCTGTTCGACACCAGGATCGGCCTCTGCGCCATCGCCTGGGGCCCGCGCGGCATCAACGGCACGCAACTGCCCATGGGCGGCGAGGAAAAGATCCGCACCCGCATCAGCCAGCGCCATGCCGACGCCACCGAGGCCGAGCCGACCGCGGAGGTGCAGCAGGCGATCGACCGCATCGTCAAGCTGCTCGCGGGTGAGCCGGACGACCTCACTGACATCCCGCTCGATCTCGACGGCGTGCCCGACTTCAACCGTGGCGTCTACGAGATCGCCCGCGCCATCCCGCCCGGCAAGACCATGACTTATGGCGATATTGCCAAGCGCCTTGGCGGCGTCCAACTGTCGCGTGACGTCGGCCAGGCGCTCGGGCACAACCCGTGCCCGATCGTCGTGCCCTGCCACCGCGTGTTAGCTGCCGGCAACAAGCCCGGCGGCTTCTCGGCGAATGGCGGCGTGGTGACCAAGCTGAAGATGCTCGAGATCGAAGGCGCGCTGGTGAACCACACGCCGAGCCTGTTCGATTGATGCTTTAAATTTTTGCCGCCGTCTTCGGCCAATACCGGTCGCGCAGATGCCGCTTCACCAGCTTGCCGGTCGGCGTGCGCGGCAGCTCGGCCTCGAAATCGATCGAGCGCGGGCACTTGATCGCGGAAAGACGCGTCTTGCAGTAAGCGATCAAATCAGCCTCCAGCTCCTTGCTGGCGCGCGTCATGTCGTGCGGCTGCACAACCGCCTTCACCTCTTCGCCCATCTCCTCGTTCGGCACGCCGAACACCGCGACGTCGGCGATATCAGGGTGAGTGATGAGCACGTCCTCGGTCTCCTGCGGGTAGATGTTCACCCCGCCCGAGATGATCATGTAGGACTTGCGATCGGTGAGAAACAGGAAGCCGTCCCTGTCGAGATAGCCGACATCGCCGAGTGTCGACCATCCCTTGGCGTTATAGGCCTTCTTCGTTTTTTCAGGGTCGTTGTGATAGGTGAAGGCGGGCGCATCGGCGAAATAGACCGTGCCGATCTCACCCACCGGCTGCTCATCGTCGTTCTCGTCCAGAATCTTGATCTTGCCGACCACGGCGCGGCCGACGCTGCCGCGATGCTCCAGCCATTGTTGCGAATTGCAGACGGTGACGCCGTTGCCTTCCGAGCCCGCGTAGTACTCGATCAGGATCGGTCCCCACCACTCGATCATCTTTGCTTTGACGTCGACCGGACAGGGCGCGGCGGCGTGGATCGCGCCCTTCAGCGTCGAGACGTTGTACTTTGCGCGGACCTCGTCCGGCAGCTTGAGCATGCGCACGAACATGGTCGGCACGAGCTGGGATTGCGTGACCTCATACTTCTCGACGAGCTTCAAAAAGTCCTCGGCGTCAAAATGCTCCATGATGATGGAGGTGCCGCCGAGCACGATCGCCATCATGTTGAAGCGTAGCGGTGCCGCGTGATAGAGCGGCGCCGGCGAGAGATAGGTGCTTTCGGCGTTCATGCCGCACATGTCGGCGCAGAGCACGCGCAAAAACGCGCTCGGCATGTCGATGGCGTTGCCCTCGAAAGCCTTCTTGATGCCCTTCGGCCGGCCGGTGGTGCCTGACGAATACAGCATGTCGTAGCCGGCGATCTCGTCGGAAATCGGCGTGGTCGGCTGCGCCGCCGCTTCCTTGTCAAAGGAGCGGAAGCCGGGCAGCGGCTCGTCGACCATGTAGAAGACCGGCCCGCCCGGCGCACCCTTGACCAGGTCCTTGATCTGGTCGGCGCATTTCGGCGTCGTGATCACCACCTTGGCGCCGCAATCGCCGATGATGTAGTCGATCTCGTCCTGCTTCAGATAGCGGCTGATCGCGGTGTAATAGAGCCCGCTGCGTTGCGCCGCCCAGCAGATCTCCATGAACGCGAGCCGGTTTTCCATCAGCAGCGCGATGTGGTCGCCGGCCTTGAGCCCGAGCGAGCGGAAGAGCTGCGCGCCCTGGTTCGAGAGC
This sequence comes from Bradyrhizobium genosp. A, assembly GCF_049949275.1. NCBI lineage: Bacteria > Pseudomonadati > Pseudomonadota > Alphaproteobacteria > Hyphomicrobiales > Nitrobacteraceae > Bradyrhizobium > Bradyrhizobium genosp. A. The sequence goes on from NZ_CP188196.1 coordinate 1,188,851, forward strand.
GCGTCGAGCTCGCGATAGGTGATCGCCTTGCCGGTCCCGGCCATCTGGTAGGCAATCTTGTCGGGCGTGGCGCGGGCGTAGACGGACGGATGGGTCATGCCGTTTCCTTAAAACGCGAATGGCGAGCAGCGAGTGGCGAATAGGGAAGAAGGGCAACCCGCTCTTCACCTACTCGCCATTCGCTACTCGCCACTCACGACTCGCTTTTGCTTTCTTACAGTCGCTCCACGATCGTCACGTTGGCCATGCCGCCGCCTTCGCACATGGTTTGCAGGCCATAGCGCTTGCCGCGCTGGTGCAGGGCGTGGACCAGCGTCGTCATCAGCTTGGTGCCGGAGCCGCCGAGGGGATGGCCGAGCGCGATCGCGCCGCCATTGACGTTGAGCCTGCCAGGATCGGCGCCGGTGGTCTTCAGCCAGCCGGTCGGCACTGAGGCGAAGGCCTCGTTGACCTCGAACAGGTCGATGTCGTCGATCTTCATGCCGGCCTTCTCCAGCGCGCGCTTGGTGGCGTGCAGGGGAGCGTCGAGCATGATGACGGGATCGCCGCCGGTCATGGTCATGTGGTGGATGCGCGCGAGCGGCTTCACGCCAAGCTGCTTGAGGCCGCGCTCGTTGACGACCATCACGCCGGAGGCGCCGTCGCAGATCTGGCTGGCGCTCGCCGCGGTGAGCTTGCCGTTCTCGGCGATCAGCTTGACGCCTTTGATGCCTTCGAGCGTGGCGTCGAAGCGGATACCTTCGTCGATGTGATGGGTGTCCTTGGAGCTGTCGGCGCGGGTGATCTCGAGCGGCACGATCTCCTTCTTGAAGTGACCGGCCTGGGTGGCCGCAATCGCACGCTGATGGCTGTTGTAGGAATATTCGTCGAGGTCGTCCTTCGACAGGCCGTACTTCTCGGCCATCATCTCCGCGCCGGTGAACTGGCTGAACACGATGTTCGGATACTTCGCCTCGATGCCCGGGCTCTTATAGTGGCCAAAGCCATTCTTGGCGGCGAGCTGCGAGGACAGGCCCATCGGCACGCGCGTCATGGATTCCACGCCGGCCGCGATCACCACGTCCATCGTGCCGGACATCACGGCCTGCGCTGCAAAGTGCAGTGCCTGCTGCGATGAGCCGCACTGACGGTCGATCGAGGTGCCGGGCACGCTCTCCGGCAGCTTCGAGGCCATGATCGCGTTGCGCGCGACGTTGTTGGATTGCTCGCCGACCTGCATCACGCAGCCCATGATCACGTCCTCGACCAGCGCAGGATCGACCTTGGTGCGATCGACCAGCTCGTCCAGGACTTTTGCGGCGAGATCGGCCGGATGCCAGCCGGCGAGGCGGCCCCCCTTGCGCCCGCCCGCGGTACGCGCAGCGGCGACGATATAAGCCTCGGCCATTTCGGTCTCTCCCATGATTGTTCTTGATAGGGTTGGGTTGTCGGGGTGGATTTAAGGGGCGGGATATCGTTTAGTCAATCGTTCAATTAACTCTTGTGATGAGGCGCTGCTTCGGCTTATCTGCGCCCCGCCTCAACGGCCAAAACAGGGATCTCCGTGACTACCAGCGTACCGAACAGGCTCCCCAGCGGAAAGAATTCCACGGCAGAGAGATTGCTGGTGGCCGCGAGCGAGCTGATGATCGAACGCTCCTCGATCGAGATATCGCTCTCCGACATCGCCCAGAAGTCGGGCGCCAACGCCGCGCTGGTCAAATATCATTTCGGCAACAAGGACGGCCTGCTGCTGGCGCTGCTCGCGCGGGATGCTGCGACCGAAATGTCCAATCTCGAATATCTGCTGGCGCAGCAGATCACGTCGACGGCGAAGCTGAAGCTGCATATCGCCGGCATCATCCGCGCCTATCACCGGTTCCCCTACATGAACCGGCTGATCCATTATCTCCTGCACGAGAGCGTCGCGGGCTCTGCCGATGAAGTCTCAAAGTTCTTCGTCGCGCCGCTGCTCGACTTTCATCGCCGCCTGCTCACTGAGGGCGTCAGCCGCGGCGAATTCCGCCAAACCGATCCGGTGCTGTTCTACACCAGCCTGATCGGCGCCTGCGATCATTTGTTCTTCGGCCGGCACGCGATGTCTCGCGCGACCGGCGTCGGCCCGGTCACCGATGACGTCTGCCGGCAATATATCAAGCACATGGAAACGCTGATCTGCGGCGGCATCCTTACGCAAGCCGAGGAAGCTGCCGCGGCCGGATAATCCGGCCAATACTTTCAAGTCTAGAGAAGAAACGTCCAAGGAAAGGTAACCTATCATGGAGTTGAAAGACGTAGCCGTTCTCATCACCGGTGGTGGTTCGGGTCTCGGCGAAGCAACCGCACGCGCCATGGCCGCCAAGGGAGCCAAGATCGGCGTGATCGATCAGAACAAGGACAACGCCGAGAAGGTCGCCGCCGAGGTGAAGGGCGTCGCGCTCCATGCCGACGTCACCAGCGAGGAGCAGATCAAGGCCGCGATCGCCAAGGCGGAAGCCGCGCATGGCGTCGCCCGCGTGTTGATGAACTGCGCCGGCATCGGCGGCTCGCAGCGTATCGTCGGCCGCGACGGCGTCTATCCGCTGGAGAAGTTCGCGCGCATCATCAACGTCAATTTGATCGGCACGTTCAATTGCCTGCGTCTGTTCGCCGAGCGCCTCGTCACGATCGAGCCGGTGGGCGAAGAGCGCGGCGTCATCATCAACACGGCCTCGGTTGCCGCCTACGAAGGCCAGATCGGCCAGATCGCCTATTCGGCATCGAAGGGCGGCGTTGTCGGCCTGACCCTGCCGGCCGCGCGCGATCTCGCCAGCCAGAAAATCCGCGTCAACACCATCGCGCCCGGCCTGTTCTTCACGCCGCTGCTGATGGGTCTGAACGAGGAAGCGCGCAAGAGCTTAGGGGCCCAGGTACCGCATCCCTCGCGTCTCGGCGATGCCAAGGAATACGGCGCGCTCGCCGTGCACATCGTCGAGAACGCCATGCTCAACGGCGAGACCATCCGCCTCGACGGCGCCATCCGTATGGCCCCGCGGTAGGCGCCTCTTCCCTTTTCCCCTTGTGGGAGAAGGTGGCGCGCGTAGCGCGCCGGATGAGGGGTTCTCTCTGCGGAGACAGACCCCTCACCCAAGCGAGTACAGGGCGAACAGCGATCATGCCCTCTCCCACAAGGGGAGAGGGCGCAGCAATCGGCACCGCGATCTGCGGCGAGCAGGGGTGCCTAATGTCCCAACCGCTGCTGATCGAGCATGACAACTGTGCAGCCGCTCCGAGGAATTTTCGGAGGGCATCAGGGCCTTCCTTGAGAAGCGAAAGCCTGTCTATATCAAGCGCTGAACGACAAAGATCCGCCAAGGACAATAATTCCGGGAGACGCAAAATGAGTGGAAGCGCGGCGGCGGTGATGGCGAAGCCCGCCTTTCGCAAGGTCGAGTGGCTCGCGCGCGACATCGATGTCGAACGGCGCGCTGACGGCACGGTGGTGCTGAAGTCGCGCATTCCGCTACAGGCTTACGAAAAACATCTTCCGGCCTCGCTGGCGAAATGGGCAAAGGAAGCGCCGGAGCGCACCTGGCTCGCGCAGCGTGGTGGCCCGAACCGCGAATGGCGCAAGGTGTCGTATGGTGAAGCGAAGCGCACCGTCGATGCGCTGACGCAGGCGCTGCTCAATCTCAGGCTTGACGGACGCCCGGTGGCGATCCTCTCCGGCAATTCGATCGAGCACGCACTGATGACGCAAGCCGCGATGCAGGCGCGTTCGCCGGCTGCTCCCGTGTCGCCGGCCTACTCGCTGATGAGCCATGATCACGTCAAACTGAAATACCTGTTCGACCTGATCAAGCCGGCCATGGTGATGGTGCAGGATGGCCCGACCTTCGAGAAGGCGCTGAAAGCGCTCGATCTCACCGGCGTCACTGTCGTTCACGTCGTGCGGCCATGCGACGGCATCAAGAGCGTCAGCTTTGCCGAGCTCGCAGCCACGCCGGTGACGCCTGATGTCGACGCATCGATCACGAAGATCACGCCCGAGACCGTCGGCAAGCTGCTGTTCACGTCAGGCTCGACCGGCATGCCCAAGGCCGTCATCAACACGCAAGAGATGATGTGCGCCAATGCAGCGATGATGATGCAGGTGCGGCCGCGCACGCCGGGCGGTCCGCTCGCCACCGTGCTGGACTGGATGCCGTGGAATCACACCATGGGCGGCAATGCCGCATTCCACCCGGTGCTGGTGGATGGCGGCACGCTCTATATCGACGACGGCCGGCCGATGCCGGGGCAGCTTGAAGAGACCATCAAGAACCTGCGCGAGATCTCGCCGACCTATTACGCCAACGTGCCGGCCGGCTACGCCGCGCTTGCGGCGGCGATGGAGAAGGACGACGCGCTCTGCCGCTCGTTCTTCAAGAACCTGTCGATCATGGCCTATGGCGGGGCGCGGCTGCCTGATGATCTCTACGACCGCATGCAGGCTCTGGCCGTGAAGACCACCGGCGAGCGCATTGTGTTCTACACCGGTTGGGGCTCGACCGAGACCGCGCCGACCTCGACCGGCACCTATTGGGACACCGAGCGCGTCGGCCTGATCGGCCTGCCGTTCCCCGGCGTCGAATTGAAGATGGTGCCGTGCGGCTCGAAATATGAATTGCGCCTGCGCGGCGTCAACGTCACGCCCGGCTATTTCGGTCAGCCCGATCTCACCAGGAAGATGTTCGACGAGGAAGGCTTTTATTGCATCGGCGATGCCGGAATTTTGGTCGACGATGCCGATCCGGTGAAGGGCATCATCTTTGCCGGGCGCGTGGTCGAGGACTTCAAGCTGACCACCGGCACCTTTGTGCATGTCGGCTCGCTCCGCACCGATGCGATCGCCGCCGCAACACCTGTGGTGCATGACGCGCTGGTTGCTGGGCAAGATCAATGCTCGATCGGCCTGCTTGCCTGGCCTAATCTGCACGCCTGCCGCCAGCTCGTGGGCAATGCCGAGCTAAGCTTCGAGGATGCCGTAAGGCATCCTGAGGTGATCGCCTGCTTCAGGCGCGGGCTCGAAGCACACAACACGGAATGTCGAGGCGCCAGCAGCCGCGTGATCGCGCGCGCGATGCTGATGGCCGAGCCGCCCTCGATCGACGGCAACGAGCTCACCGACAAGGGCTACATCAACCAGCGCGCTGGCCTGGAACGCCGCGCTGCGCTGGTCGACCGGCTCTATGCGGATAAGCCTGACCAGGACGTCATCATTCTCAAATAGTCGACATCATTCAACACGGGTACGCGCCATGAACTTTGATTTCTCTGACGACCAGAAACAGCTGCGCGACCAGGCGCGCAAATTCCTCGCCGAAAAATGCTCGCCCAAGGCAGTGCGCGTCGTGCTTGACGGCAAGGCGCCCTACGACAAGGAGCTGTGGAAGGGCCTCGCCGAGATGGGCTTTCTCGGCGTTGCCATCCCCGAGGAGTTCGGTGGCGCCGGAGCCGGCCATCTCGAGCTCTGCGTGATTGCGGAGGAGATGGGCCGGGCGAATGCGCCGGTGCCGTTCTCTTCAACGGTGTATCTTGCCGCCGAAGCGCTGCTGACAGCCGGCAGCGACGCGCAGAAGAAGAAGTGGTTGCCGGCGATCGCCTCGGGCGAGGCGATCGGCACGCTCGCGTTGTTCGAGGGCAAGGGCAATCCGTCGCCGAAGAACGTCAAGCTGGCGGCTGCGAATGGCGTGCTCAATGGCGTCAAGAAGCCGGTGGCTGACGGTGCGATCGCTGACTTCGCGGTGGTCGCCGCACGCACGGGCTCTAGCGGTCGCGAGGGCGACATCTCGCTGTTCCTGGTCGATCTCAAGGCCGGCGGCGTGGAGGTCAAAAGCCTCACCAATCTCGATCCGACCCGTGGGCAGGCCGAGATCACTTTCAAGGACTGCAAGGCTGAGCCGCTCGGGGCCGCTGGCGACGGCTGGAGCATTTTGACCCAGGTGCTCGACCGCGCCGCGGTGCTTTGCGCCTTCGAGCAGGTCGGGGGTTCCGACCGCGCGCTGGAGATGGGCCGCGACTACGCGCTCGACCGTATCGCTTTCGGCCGCCAGATCGGCTCATTCCAGGCGGTCAAGCACATGCTGGCCGACATGTATGTCTCGGCGACGCTGGCACGCTCCAATAGCTTTTACGGCGCCTGGGCGCTTTCGACCAACGCGGCGGAGCTGCCGGAAGCCGCCGCGGCCGCGCGCATCAGCGCGACGCAGGCGTTCCAGCACTGCGCCAAGAACAACATCCAGGTTCACGGCGGCATGGGTTTCACCTGGGAGTTCGACTGCCACATGTACTACCGCCGCGCCAACGCCATGGCGCTCGGGCTCGGCAGCCTGTCCTATTGGGAAGACCAGCTGATCGACCGCATGCGCAAGAAGAACGCGGCGTAAGCGAAGGGCATCGTCATGAACTTCGATGACACCCCGCAAGAGGCCGAATTTCGCGCCACCGCGCGCGCCTGGATCGGTGCAAACGCGCCCAAGCAGTACGAGGAGGAGCTGCGCAAATCCTCGCTCGGCCGCACCCAGCTCAAGAATGCCAACATTCTTGAAGTGGCGAAGGCCTGGCAGAAGAAGAAGGCCGATGCCGGCTGGGCCTGCCTGCACTGGCCGAAGGAGTATGGTGGCCGCGGCTCGTCGCCGATCGAGCGCGTGATCTGGCAGCAGGAGGAGGGCGCGTTCGGCAAGCTCTCCCACATGTTCATCATCGGCCACGGCATGTGCGGACCGACCATGATGGCGTTCGCGCGCGAGGAGCATAAGCGCACCTACCTGCCGCCGCTCGCCTCCGGCGAGAAGGTCTGGTGCCAGCTGTTCTCCGAGCCCGCCGGCGGCTCGGACGTCGCGGGGCTCCGCACCCGCGCGGAAAAGGATGGCGACGATTGGGTGATCAATGGCCAGAAGATCTGGACGTCGGGTGCGCATTATTCCGATTACGGCATCTTGCTCACCCGCACCGATCCTGATGTGCCCAAGCACAAGGGCCTCACCATGTTCTTTTTGGACATGAAGAGTCCAGGTGTCGAGGTGCGGCCGATCAAGCAGGCGAGCGGCGCCTCAGACTTCAACGAGGTCTATTTCACCAATGTTCGCATTCCCGACCATCAGCGCCTCGGCGAGGTCGGCGACGGCTGGAACGTCTCGCTGACGACGCTGATGAACGAGCGCATGTCGATCGGCGCGGGCGTGTCGACCGGCTTCCCCGAGCTGTTCGAGTATTGCGCGGGCTTGATGCTCGACGACGGTCCTGCGATCGAGGATCGCGCGGTGCGCTCGAGGCTCGCGAACTGGGCGGTGAAGGCGAGTGGCCTGCGCTACACCAGCATGCGCGCGATCTCGGCGTTGTCGAAGGGCGAGCGACCGGGTCCGGAAAACTCGATCGGCAAGCTGGTAGCGGGCTCGATGATCCAGGACGTCGCGACCTACGCGCTGGACTTGCAGGGCGCAGCTGGCGTCGTCAGCGGGGCCGAGGATGCCGAGGTCGCCGGCCGTTTCCAGGCGATGCTGCTGCGTGCGCCGGGTACACGCGTGGAAGGCGGCACCGACGAGATCATGCGCAACATCATTGCCGAGCGGGTCTTGGGCCTGCCCGGCGATATCCGTGTCGACAAGGACGTGCCGTTCAACAAGATCCCGACGAAGGGAAGAGGTTAGAGGTCCGCCATGAATTTCGACGACACGCCGCAGGAAGCCGCATTTCGCGAGACCGCGCGCAAATGGGTCGCCGCCAATGCACCGAAAGAGTTCGAGCAGGAGCTGTCAAAGTCCTCGCTCGGCCGCATCAGGCTTGCGAAGCGCGACATGGTCGAGGTCGGCAAGGCCTGGCAGAAGAAAAAGGCGGAGGGTGGCTGGGCCTGCCTGCACTGGCCGAAGGAATATGGCGGCCGCGGCGCCACGCCGATCGAGCGCGTGATCTGGCAGCAGGAGGAGGGCGTCTACGGCAAGCTGACGCAGCCATTCCAGATCGGCGAGGGCATGTGCGGCCCGACCGTGATGGCCTGGGGCAGCGAAGATGCCAAGCGCCGTTATCTGCCGAAGCTCGCCTCGGGCGAGGAGATCTGGTGCCAGCTGTTCTCTGAGCCGTCGGCCGGCTCCGACGTTGCGGGCCTGCGCACGCGCGCGGAGAAGAAGGGCGACAATTGGATCGTCAACGGCCAGAAGATCTGGACCTCGGGCGCGCACTATTCCGACTTCGGTCTTCTGATCGCGCGCACCGATCCGAATGTGCCCAAGCACAAGGGCCTCACCATGTTCTTCCTGGACATGAAGAGCCCGGGCGTCGAGGTGCGGCCGATCAAGCAGGCCAATGGCATGCAGGAGTTCAACGAGGTCTATTTCACCGATGTCGTGATTCCCGATAGCCAGCGGCTCGGCGCGGTCGGCGAGGGCTGGAGCGTGTCGCTGACCACGCTGATGAACGAGCGTATGTCGATCGGCGCGCGGCTTGCGACCGGCGTCCCTGAATTGTTCGAGTTCTGCTCGAACCTGATGCTGGAGGACGGGCTCGCCATCGACGATCCCGCCGTGCGCTCCAAGCTTGCGAGCTGGGCCGTGAAGTCGAGCGGGTTGAAGTACACCAGTTACCGCGCGATCTCGGCGCTGTCGAAAGGCGAGCGGCCGGGACCGGAGAATTCGATCGGCAAGCTTGTGTCGGGCATGATGCTCCAGGACATCGCAACCTATGCGATGGACCTCCAGGGCGCAGCCGGCGTTCTCACAGGCAGCGACGAGGAGACGGTGCACGGCCAGTTCCAGCAGATGCTGCTGTCCTCGCCCTCGATGCGCATCGCCGGCGGCACCGACGAGATCTTGCGCAACATCATCGCCGAGCGGGTGCTGGGATTGCCCGGCGACATCCGGGTCGACAAGGACGTGCCGTATAACAAGATCCCGACCAAGGGGCGGTGATTTCCCTTGTCCCGGACGCGATGCGGCGCGTAGCGCTGCTTCGCAGAGCCGGGACCAGAATGCCACAATGGGCCCCGGCTCTGCGCCGCATCACTTCGTGCTGCGTCGCGTCCGGGGCACGAAAGCGAGTCAAGCCATGGACGCCAAAGTGCCCAACGCCCGCCACTCCAATGAAGACCGCATCGGCGTGCTCGAAGAGCTCCTCAACGAGCGCTACTCCGTTCGCGCCTTCTTGCCCAAGGAAGTCGATCGCGCGACCATCGAGCATGTGCTGACCACGGCGCAGCGCACCGCATCCTGGTGCAACAGCCAGCCCTGGCAGATCATCATCGCCAGCGGCGAGGCCAAGGAACGTTTTCGCCAGCTGATTTACAAGGAAGCGTCAGGCGGCCTCGGCGACGATTATGATTTCACGCCGCCGCGCGAATATGTCGGCGTCTATCTCGAACGCCGCCGTGAGAGCGGCTTTCAGCTCTACAACACGCTCGGAATCCCACGTGGCGACAGAAGCGGCTACGCTAGGCAGGCACTGGAGAATTACAACTTCTTCGGTGCGCCGCATGTCGCGATTATTCACACCAACGAGCCGCTCGGCATCTACGGCGCAATCGATTGCGGTGCTTACGTCTCGAATTTCATGCTCGCGGCCCAGGCGCTGGGGCTCGGCACGATTCCGCAGGCCGCACTTGCGCGCCATTCCGGCCTGATCCGCCGTCACTTCAACTTGGCCAGCGACCGCCTCGTCGTCTGCGGCATCTCGTTCGGCTATGCCGACCATGCGCACAAGGTCAACAGCTACCGCACCTCGCGCGCAACCGTCGCCGACACCGTGACGTTCGTCGAGAAGTGACCGAGCGGAAATAAGCTGACCACACGCATGCAAGGACGGCGCGCAGTTGGCCGCCTTCGCAGCTCTCGCCCTAGTCGATTGACACGTTATCCCCCGCTGCCGCCGATCACGGCACGCACGGTCTCGTCGGGCCCGAAGTCCTCGGCGCCGTCGACATAGAGCAGCGCTGCGAGCTTCGAGCGCGCGCGGTTGACGCGGCTTTTGATCGTGCCGACCGCACAGCCGCAGATCGAGGCCGCGTCCTCATAGGAGAAGCCGGAGGCGCCGACCAGGATGAGCGCTTCACGCTGGTCCTGCGGCAGCTTCTCGAGCGCACCACGAAACTCCTCGAACTCGAGGTGGGCGTTCTGCGAGGGCTGCGTCTTCAGCGTCTTGGCATAGTTGCCCTCGGCGTCCTCGACCTCGCGCCGCCGCTTGCGGTAGTCAGAGCGAAACAGGTTGCGCAGGATCGTGAACAGCCACGCCGGCAGGTTCGAGCCGGGCTGGAACGAGTCGATGTTGGCGAGTGCGCGCAACAGCGTCTCCTGAACCAGATCGTCGGCGCGGTCCGCGTTGCCGCTGAGCGAGATCGCGAACGCGCGAAGGCTCGGCACGGCCGCGAGGATGTCGTCACGCAGGGAGTTCGTGAGAGGCATTAATCCCTCCCATTGTTGTCGTTGGAGCCCCCAGCCCCGTTCTCGTTCTGAGGTACACCTCCCGGCGCATCAAGCTTTTTAATGAGCTCCGCGAACCGATCCGGAACCCCTTGCCGCACGACGTCGTCGTACATGGCGCGCAGTTGATGGCCGATCCGGGATTGGATCTCCGGAGTTAGGCCTCCCTTGCCGGGGGTCGTGCTTTTGCTGGCTTGAGACTTGAGATCTTTCATGACCTGTTCCACGTTTCCCCGAGTTAAGTGACTGCAAAATCGAGAAGTTTTCTCAACCCGGGAGCCGTTCCCTGGATGAGTTCAATTCCAGGTTCGACAAAAAGTTCCCAAGCCCAAGGGAACTTTTCTTATCCTGACGCGTAGTCAGCCCCAGAAGGGGAACCCCGGGCCTCCCCTCGCGGTTCCTTATTTTTTGCAGTTGGTCCGAAATGAATGGAGTGGGGATGTCCCGTTCGCAGCTTGTTGCTGAGCACTTGCCGTTGTTGCGCCGGTACGCACGCGCCCTGACGGGCAGCCAGGCCTCCGGTGACGCCTATGTCGCAGCCATGTTGGAAGCCATGCTGGGGGATCCGTCGGTGCTCGACGAGAGCCACGGGCCGCGTGCCGGCCTGTTCCGGCTGTTCACCCAGATCTGGAATTCGGTCTCGGTCAATGACGATTCTGAGGTGGCGACGCTGCCGATGCCGCCGGAGCGGCGGCTGTCCAATATCACCCCGCTGCCGCGGCAGGCCTTCCTGCTGCTCTCGCTCGAAGGATTTTCGGAAGAGGAGGTCGCCTATATACTCGCGACCGATGTCGCCGAGACGCGCCGGCTCGCCGATGCCGCCGGCCGCGAGATGGCCGCCGAGATCGCGACCGACGTCCTCATCATCGAGGACGAGACCTTCATCGCCATGGACCTCGAGAGCCTGGTGAAGAATCTCGGCCACAATGTCGTTGGTGTCGCGCGGACCCATGCCGATGCGGTGGCGCTGGCCAAGAACAGGCGGCCGGGCCTCATCCTCGCCGACATCCAGCTCGCCGACGGCTCGTCGGGCCTGGACGCCGTCAACGAGCTGCTCCGCACCTTCGAGGTGCCGGTGGTGTTCATCACCGCCTATCCGGAGCGCTTTCTCACCGGCGAGCGTCCGGAGCCGGCCTTCCTGATCTCAAAGCCGTTCCAGCCCGCCATGGTGTCGGCGGTGGCGAGCCAGGCGCTGTTCTTCCAGCGCAACTCGCGCAACCGCACGCCAAAGGCGCCCGCGGCGTAAGGCTCTGACGACCTGACGCCAAGCGAAATGATTTAATCCGGCGTGCTGCGAGGCACGCCGGATTTTTCATGTGCGCTTGACGGGCGTCGCGTTCGTTGCTCATACCTCGGGCATCGCCCCGAACTGGAGACGTGCCCATGGACCAGCAACTCCTCGACCGCCTCGCTATCCGCGACCTCGTCGAGAATTGGGCGGTGTGGCGCGACGCCGGTGATTGGGAGCGCTTTGCGACCGTCTGGCACGACGAAGGCTGGATGTCCGCGACCTGGTTTCAGGGGCCGGCGCGGGATTTCATGCGCGTCAGCCAAGAGGGCTTTGCCAAGGGCGTGCGCATCCTGCATTTCCTCGGCGGCACCAGCATCGATCTCGCGGGCGATCGGGCCATCGCGCAAACCAAGATGACGATCTCGCAGCGGGCGCTGGTGCACGACGTGCTCTGCGACGTCGTCTGCACCGGACGCTTCTACGATTTCCTGGAGAAGCGGCAAGGCAAATGGGGCATCGTCCGCCGCCAGCCGATCTACGAGAAGGACCGGATCGATCCCGTCGATCCCGCCGCGACGCTTCACCTCGATCAGCAGGCGCTGGCCGCGCTACCCGAGGGCTACCGCCATCTCGCCTACATGCAGGAGCTGATCGGCTACACGGTCAAGCGCGACATGCCCGGCCTGATCGGCCCCGAGGTCGAGAAGCTCCACGGCGAGGGGCGGGACTGGCTAGCGGGGAAGCCGAAATGAGCGCCAGACAAAAGTAAGGCGCGACTGGCATCACCACAGTCGCGCCCTACGTCGCCGGCTTATGGGGCAGGGGGGAATAGCCGGCTGTTGAGACGACTCCCAGGCGCGCGAGTCGTTCCAGGCGGTTGCAAAATTTTCTGAAGGGGTGCCTTTTTCGCACACGGTTAAGTGATCTTAACGTTTGGGAAACTCCGGTCCTCTCCTCGCGTTGTTCCCGCGATCGCCATGGGGCGAGGGACCAGCCATGTCACAGATTCAAAAGGTATTTTTTGGTGCCGTTGCCATCGCCGCGACGCTTGGCGTCGTTCAGGTCGGCGCCGTGCAACTGGCCTCCGGCCACGATCTGGCCGATCGCTGGCAGGCGCTCGCGGACCTACCGGGCCAAGCCCCAGGTAGCAATGTCGCAAGTCACAACGTCAATCGCACCAGTAAGTCTGATCGACTGACTGAGCTGAAGCCGGCGGCGGTTCCCACCCGCACCGTCTCGATGCGGCTGAACGATCTGGCCGATACATCCGTGCTGCTCCGGCTCCCCGCGGTCATCGAGACCGGCAACGCCAAGCCGGCCCCCACGCTGCTGAAGCCGGGCCGCAAGCCGACAATCGCCTGCGAGCCGATGGTGAGCTCCCTGACCGAGGTCGCGAAGCTGCTGCAGCCGGGCCGCTGCGTGACCTGATCTCCCTCGCCCCTTCTGCAAAATCGCCCTCCCGCCGGGAGGGCGATTTTACGTGTCCACTTGATCCCCTATCCCATCGCGTTATATCCCGGCTTTCTCCCCTTCCGATTGACCGGGTAAATGCATGACGACGTCCGATACGGCTACGCATACGCAGCCCTTCCAGGCCGAGGTTTCCGAGCTGCTCCATCTGATGGTGCACTCCGTCTATTCGGAGACCGACATCTTCCTGCGCGAGCTGGTCTCCAACGCCTCCGATGCCTGCGACAAGTTGCGCTATGAGGCCATCGCCAATCCGGCCCTGCTGGGCGAGGGTGACGCGCTCAAGATCCGGATCATCCCGAACAAGACCGGGGGAACGCTGACGATCGCCGACAACGGCATCGGCATGGAGCGTCAGGAGCTGATCGACCATCTCGGCACCATCGCCCGTTCGGGCACCAAGGCCTTCGTATCGAAGCTGAAGGAGGCCAAGGACGGCCTCGGCCTGATCGGCCAGTTCGGCGTCGGCTTCTATTCCGCCTTCATGGTTGCCGATAAGATCGTCGTCGTCAGCCGCCGCGCCGGCGAGAGCGACGTCTGGACCTGGACGTCATCAGGCGGCTCCGGCTTCGAGATCGCGCGTGCCAGCGACGAGGAGGCGGCCCGTGTGGCGCGCGGTACCGAGATCGTCCTGCACCTGAAGGATGATGCCAGGAAATATCTCGAAGCGTTCGAGATCGAGCGGATCGTCGGTGCCTATTCCGACAACATTCTCTTCCCCATCGAGCTGGTGCCGGAAGAAGGCGAGCCGCGCCAGATCAACTCGGCGAGCGCGCTGTGGCAGCGCTCGAAATCCGAGCTTTCGACGGAGGACTACAAGAAGGCCTATCAGCAGATCGCGTCCGCCTTCGACGATCCCGCGATGACGCTGCATTATCGCGCCGAGGGCCGCTATTCCTACGCCGTGCTGCTGTTCGCGCCGTCGACAAAGCCGTTCGACCTGTTCGAGCCGAACCGCAAGGGCCGCGTCAAGCTCTATGTCCGCCGCGTCTTCATCACCGACGATGCGGATCTCTTGCCGGGCTACCTCCGCTTCATCCGCGGCGTCGTCGACAGCGAGGATCTCCCGCTCAACATCTCGCGCGAGATGCTCCAGAACAACCCGCAGCTGGTGCAGATCCGCAAAGCGGTGGCGACCCGCGTCGTCAACGAGCTCGAAAGCCTCGCCGAGAAGGATGCGGAGAATTTTACAAAGATCTGGGACGCCTTCGGTGCGGTGCTGAAAGAGGGCATCTACGAGGATTTCGAGCGCCGCGAGAAGCTGCTTGCGCTGTCGCGTTTCACCACCACGACCGGTGAGAAGCGCGCGCTCAAGGATGTCGTCGCCGATTTCAAGCCGAACCAGACCGAGATCTATTATCTCGTCGGCGACAGCATCGAACGGTTGAAGTCCAGTCCGCGGCTGGAAGCTGCGACCGCGCGCGGCATCGAGGTGCTGCTGCTGTCCGATCCGGTCGATGCCTTCTGGACCTCGATGCAGACGGAGTTCGAAGGCAAGCCGCTGAAGTCGCTGAGCCAGGGCGATCTCAATCTCGACCTGATCCCACGCGTCGACGAGAAGGACGAGGCGAAGAAGGACGAGCCCGAGGCAGACGAGGCCGCCACCATCGCGGTGATCAAGGCGGCGCTGGGCGAGCGCGTCAGCGACGTCAAGGCCTCGACCCGCCTCACCAGCTCCGCCTCCTGCCTCGTCGCCGACAGCCAGGGTCCGAGCCGCGAGCTCGAGCGCATCCTGGCGCAGCAAAACCGCGGTATGCGCACCAAGCCGATCCTTGAAATTAATTTGCGCCACCCGATGGTCACGGCGATCACCAGGGCCGAGGCCGGCTCGAAGACGGTCGACGATCTCAGCCTGCTCCTGCTCGAACAGGCGCAGATTTTGGATGGCGAGCTGCCGGAAGATCCGGCGGCGTTTGCCGCGAGGCTGAACCGGCTGGTGCTGCAAGGGTTGGGTGGGTAGCGCCACGGCGCGCTCACCTTGCCGTCATTGTGCCCAGGGACAGTCGCCTACGGCGTGGTGTTATGCCATAGGAGGCCGTCGGCATCAGATCCGCCGACACCATTAACTTGAGGAAATGTCCGATGCGCCTGCCTCTCCTGACCCTTACCGCCATTGCCACGCTGTTCGTGGCGGCAGATGCCGGCGCTCAGACCTATGATCCGCACTACCCGGTGTGCATGCACGTCTACACGGGCGGCGGCGGTGGCTTCGGCGGTGGCGGCGGCAGCTATTTCGACTGCAGCTTCACTTCGCTGCCGCAGTGCCGCGCCACGGCATCGGGCCTCGCGGCCAGCTGTGACATCAATCCCTACTACGCTTTCGATGAGCCGTCGCCGCCGCCACGCAAGCATCACAAGAAGGTGCATTGACGGACTGTGATGCGGTCGTCCGGGATGACGATCCGGTTGCTTGGCGCGCAGAAGCCGAAAGCTATTCTTTCTTGATCCCCGACAGCTCCACGACCTTGCGCCAGCGGTCGCTCTCGGCGGTGAGCATGCCGCCGAACTCACTTGCATTGCCGTGTAGCGGGATCGCGCCGAGTTCGGCGATGCGGGCCTTGATCTCGGCGTCGGACAAAGCCGAATCGACCTCGCGATTGAGCAGGTCGACGATCTCGCGCGGCGTGTCGTAGGGCGCGCCGACGCCGTAGAATGAAGATGTCTCGTAGCCGGGCAACGTATCCGCGATCGGCGGCACATCAGGCAGGATCTCCGAGCGCTCGCGCGTGGTGACGCCGAGCGCGCGAAGCTTGCCGGCGCGTGCCAGCTCGAAGGACGAGGTGACGTTGTCGAACATGCCCTGGATCTGGCCGCTCATCACGTCGGTCAGGCCCGGTGCCGACCCGCGATAGGGCACGTGGGTGAACTGCACGCCGGTCATCGACTTGAACAGCTCGCCGGAGAGATGCAGCGAGGTGCCGATGCCGGAGGAGGCGATCGACATCTTGCCGGGATTGGCCTTGGCGTAGGCGATGAAGTCGGCGACGCTCTTCACCGGCAAATCGTAGTTGACGACCAGCACCAGCGGAATCCGCGCGACCCCGGCGACCGGCGCGATGCCCTTGGCAAAGTCATAGGGCAGCGACGGATCGAACGAGGCGTTGATCGCATTCGCAGTCGAGGTCAGCAGCAACGTGTATCCGTCCGGCGCGGAGGTGATCACCGCCTGCGTGCCGATGTTGCTGCCGGCGCCGGGCTTGTTCTCGACCACGAAGGTCTGGCCGAGCCGGTCGGACAGCCGTTGGCAGATCAGACGTGACAGCACGTCGGTGGCTCCGCCCGGTGCATAGGGCACCACCCATTTCACGCTGCGCGACGGATAAGACGGGTTGCCGATCGCGAACGCGCGCGGAGCGATGAGCGTGGCCGCGGCACAGGCGGCGGTCTGAAGGAAATGTCGCTTGGTGATCATCGTGGCCTCCAGTTCATCTCTCGCGGGCGAGAGGGCGCGCGCGGCGCGCTCGAATGACTGGATTTGCTATCGCAAGAATCGCGCCAGGCCGCACGACGTTCCCGTCGGCTTGGTAAAGGATGATCGCAGTTAATCGAGAGCTAACCGAGTTTTACCTTGTCGCTTAACACCTGGGCAGGGCGCGCGAGCTAAGCTACCGGGAACAAGCAGATACCGCCCGAAAGAATGAACGGCATGACCACCGGTGTCATCGAGCAAACGAAAGCCGCGCGCGCGCCCTCGGCTTCAAAGATCTGGCTGAAGGCGATCGAGCTGACTGCGCGAATCGAGACGCTGCCGGGCCGCCTCTTCGCCGACGTCGTCGACGATTGGGCACGTCGCCAGCCCGACCGCGTCGCGCTGGTCACGGACGACGTAAGCCTCGACTATGACGGCCTGTCGAAGCGCATTAACCGCTATGCGCGCTGGGCACTCTCGGTCGGCGTCGCCAAGGGGGATACTGTCGGCCTGGTCATGCCGAATGGCGTCGATTATGTCGCGGCCTGGCTCGGCATCAGCCGCGTTGGCGGCGTGGTGGCACTGATCAATACCAGGCTGGTCGGGCAATCTCTCGCGCATTGCGTCGATGTCGCAAAACCCTCGCATATCATCGTCGCGCATGAGCTCTCGGAGACGCTGGAGAGCGCAACGCCGCATCTGAAGACCGACGCCAAGATATGGACCCATGGCGATGCCCGCAGCGAGCGTGCGATCGATGTTTCACTTGCCGGGCTCGATGACGGGGCGCTGTCGCCGGAAGAGCACGGCGGCGTCACCATCGATGACCGCGCGCTGCTGATTTACACCTCCGGTACCACCGGCCTGCCGAAGGCCGCCAGCATCAGCCATCGCCGCATCCTCAATTGGGGCTTTTGGTTCGCCGGCCTCACGGGGGCGACGCCGCAGGATCGGCTCTATGATTGCCTGCCGCTGTTCCACTCGGTCGGCGGCATCGTCGCGCCGTGCAGCATGCTCGCCGCCGGCGGCTCGGTGGTGATCGCGGAGAAGTTTTCAGCCTCGAATTTTTGGCCCGACATCGTGCGGCACGACTGCACGCTGTTTCAATATATCGGCGAGCTCTGCCGCTATCTGCTCAAGGCGCCGCCGTCGGAATACGAAAACCGGCACCGTCTGCGGCTCGTCTGCGGCAATGGCCTGCGCGGCGATATCTGGGAGGATTTCCAGAGCCGCTTCGCCATTCCCCGCATTCTTGAATTCTATGCCGCGACCGAAGGTAATTTCTCGCTGTTCAACGTGGAGGGCCAGCCAGGCGCCATCGGCCGCATCCCGCCGCTGCTGGCGCATCGCTTTCCCGCGGGCCTCGTCAAGCTCGACCCCGACACCGGCGCGCCGCTGCGCAATGACGAGGGCTTTTGCATTGCCTGCGCGCGCGGTGAGGCGGGCGAGGCCATCGGCCGCATCGGCAAGGCAGACGAGGGCGGTGGCCGCTTCGAGGGCTATACCGACGCGGGTGAGACCGAGAAGAAAATCCTTCGCGACGTCTTTGCCAAGGGCGATGCCTGGTTCCGCACCGGCGATCTGATGCGGCTCGACGGCAAGGGCTTCTTCCATTTCGTCGATCGCATCGGCGATACTTTCCGCTGGAAGGGCGAGAACGTCGCGACCTCCGAGGTCAATGACGCCGTGCGCGATTTCATCGGCGTGGTCGATGCCACCACCTATGGCGTTGGCATTCCCGGCGCCGACGGCCGCGCCGGCATGAGCGCGATCGTCGTGAACGAGGGATTTGATATCGAAGCGTTGCCCGCGCATCTCGCGCAGCGCCTGCCGGTCTACGCCCGTTCCGTCTTCATCCGCATCTCGCGCGAGCTCGATGCGACCGAGACATTCAAGCAGAAGAAGGCCGAGCTCGCGCGTGAGGGCTTTGACCCGGGCGCAATAAAAGACCCGATCTTCATGCTCGAGCCGAAATCCGGCGCCTATGTCGCGCTCGATTCCGGGGCGTTTGCGCAGATTATCGACGGCATGATCAGGCTGTAGCGCAGCAAAATCCGGAGATAGGTCCAATTTTATCTGAATTGTCCAAGAGGCCATTTACTTCTGTCGGGTAAACAAGCGGCCATAGGAGGCGGTCATCAAGAGCCGCCGCAAGACATACGATCGATAAACTAGGTAAGAGGCGAGCCAGCCATGTCGGTACGGTCCAAGGTCATTGAAGCGATCCAGCAGATCGCCAAAGAGCAGCACGTCACGCTTCCCGCCCTCTCGGACGATCTGTCGTTGCACGAGACGGGCTTTGACTCGCTCGCTTTCGCAATCCTGGTCGCGCGTCTCGAGGACGAGACCGGCGTCGACCCCTTCACCATTTCCGAGGACGCCGCGTTTCCTGCCACCGTGGGTGATTTCGTGCGGGCCTACGAAAATGTCCCCGCGTGAGATTTTTGCGCTCCGCGACTATCTCGGCGCGGAGCTGACCGGCCGCACGCTGTCGGATGCGCACGATGTCGTGTCGCTGACTAATATCCTGTCGCAGACCGTCCTCGGCGGCCGCCTGCGCGAGCTGTCCGGCCGTGCTGCCTTGCTAAAACTGTCGGACCAGCTCCGGTCGGGCCTCGCCATGATCGAGCTCGACGGTATCGCCCGTCGCATGTTGCTGTGCCCGCCGGATCTCAATCCTGCGCATCTCGACGCGCTGATCGCCGATGCCGGGATCGACGCCGTCGTCACCGACGAGCCGGATCGCTGGGCCGCGACCGGCGTGTCGCTGGTCGTTCCGGCACAATTGCCGCTTCAAGCCACGGCGCCTGCGCAGACCGAGCGCGCGACCGAATGGTTGATGCTGACCTCGGGCACATCAGGCGTGCCGAAAATCGTGGGCCATACGCTGGAAGCGCTCACCGGCGCCATCGTCGCCGAAGGTCCCGCCAAGGGCCCGGCGCCGGTCTGGGCCACGTTCTACGACATTCGCCGCTATGGCGGCCTGCAGATCTTCCTCCGCGCCGTCCTCTCCGGTGGCTCGATGGTGCTGTCGGACCCGCACGAGGCGCTCGCCGATCACGTGGCGCGGCTGAACGCGCGCGGGGTCTCCCACATCTCCGGCACGCCCTCGCACTGGCGCAAGCTCCTGATGAGCGGCTCGGCCGCGCGGTTCGCGCCCGGCTATGTCCGCCTCTCCGGCGAGATTGCCGACCAAGCCGTGCTCGACGGCCTCAAGGCGGCATTCCCCAACTCTTCTGTCGGCCATGCCTATGCCTCGACCGAGGCCGGCGTCGGCTTCGCCGTCAATGACGGGCTCGAAGGTTTTCCGGCGAACTATCTCGGCAACCGTAACGGCGTCGAGATGAAGGTCGTCGATGGCTCCCTGCGCATCCGCTCGACGCGGACGGCGCACGCTTATATCGGCCGCAACGCGGCTGCGCTCACCGACGGCGACGGTTTTGTCGACAGTGGCGATATCGTCGAACTGCGCGGCGACCGTTACTATTTCGTCGGCCGCCGCGGCGGCATCATCAATATCGGCGGGCTGAAAGTTCACCCGGAAGAGATCGAGGCGGCGATCAACCGTCATCCCGACGTGCGGATGTCGCGGGCGAAATCGCGGCGCAGCCCGATCACGGGCGGCATCGTCGTCGCCGACGTGATCCTTGCCGACGGCACCGACCAGGCGCGCGCGAAGGAAATTCACGACCAGATCCTGGATCAGTGCCGCGCGCAGCTGGCGTCCCACAAGGTGCCGGCGGTGATCCGCTTCGTCGAGGCGCTCGACGTCACCCCGGCCGGAAAACTGGCGCGCAACGATGCATAATGTTCTCGTCACCGGCGGCAGCCGCGGCATTGGCCTTGTGATCGGCAGGCGTCTGGTCAGCGCCGGCTACAACGTGATCGCGGCGGCGCGGCGCGAGAGCGATGAGCTCAAGGCCGCGGTCGCCGGGTCCGAGGGCCGTCTGCATTTCCGCGCCTGCGACCTTGCCGTGATCGACGCGATTCCCGCTTTTGCAAAGCTCGTACGCGACGAGTTCGGCCCGATCTATGGCCTCGTCAACAATGCCGGCCTCGGCACCGAGGGCCTGCTCGCCACCATGCACAATTCCGAGATCGAGGCGCTGGTGCAGCTCAACGTGCTGTCGCCGATCATCCTCACCAAATATGTCGCGCGCCAGATGATGGCGGATGGCGCCGGCCGCATCATCAACATCTCCTCGATCATCGCGACCACCGGCTATAACGGCCTCTCGGTCTACGGTGCGACCAAGGCCGCCGCCACCGGCTTCACCCGCTCGCTCGCGCGCGAGGTCGGCATGCTCGGCATCACCGTGAATGCGATCGCGCCCGGCTTCGTCGACACCGAGCTGACGCATCATCTCTCCGACGACGCTCGCAAGCGCATCGCCGGCCGCAGCGCGCTGCGGCGCCTGCCGGAGACCGACGACGTCGCGTGCATGGTGGAATATCTGCTCGGCGAGGGCGGCCGCAACGTCACCGGCACGGTGTTCACGATCGACGCCGGGAATACGGCCTAAGACGGAACTCAGCCGCCGCAATCGGGATTGATCAGGTGCAATGACATTGAGCCGGGTTTGGTCGTAAGATGCTTTGTCGTCGATTGGGTTACGTCAATCGAACTGCCCTAAACAACAAGGAGCAGTCCATGGCCTCTCAAAATATGGCCACGCCAAACATCACCGTTGCGAGTCACGGCCGGACGGCCGTGGAGCCATCGCCCGCGAAACTGGACGATGCCCGCTGCCTGCCGATGTCGCATCAAAATTCCGGCAGCCACGGCCACGAAATGTATCCGCAGCAATTCGTGCGGCTGATCGGCTGTCATGACGCCTCTCTCGAAGCCTTGCGTAAGCGCGAGAGTGAAAAGCTGCACTAGCCTATATCGCCTATTCCCAACGAACGCGAAGCCGGCCCGGCGTCGCGTCGGCCATTGCAGTTGATTGTGCTTGCCGGCGCGAGCAGGCATCTTGTTGTCCAACCTGTTTCGGCCAATGATGCGCCACCTTTTTGGGGGAGCCGGCCCGGCGAACCCAAATCGGTCCCGCCACGTATCTCGTCTCACCTGAAACCCGACCGGCTTCTGCAATGAGTGCCGCTTCCTTTTACGGCAGCATCCCTGTCTTCCGCGGCTTCACCAGCCTGATGGAGCCAAAACTCTATTCGCCGCTGCCGGAGGACTGGAGCGTCGGCGTCGCCGACATCGTCGATTCCACCAAGGCGATTGCGGCGCAGCGCTACAAGGCGGTGAACATGGCCGGGGCCGCCGTGATCGCGGCGGTGACGAATGCGCTGGAGGGACGTGAATTTCCCTTCGTGTTCGGCGGCGACGGCGCCAGTTTTGCCGTCGCGCCGGCCGATCTCGATGCGGCGCGCGAAGCTTTGGCTGCGACAGCGACCTGGGTGCGGGAAGACCTCGATCTCGAGATGCGCGTCGCGCTGGTGCCGGTGAGCGCCATAAGGGCGCAGGGTCGGGACGTGCGCGTCGCGCGCTTCGGTCCGTCGGCCAATCTGTCCTATGCGATGTTCTCCGGCGGCGGGCTCGCCTGGGCCGACGCCGCGATGAAGCGCGGCGAGTTCGCCGTCGCTGAGGCACCGCCGGGCACGCAGCCCGATCTCTCCGGCCTGTCCTGCCGCTTCGAGGTGATGCCGGCGTCGCGCGGGCTGATCCTGTCGGTGCTGGTGATGCCGGCAGGCGGCGCCGACCCGCAGCCCTTTCGCAAGGTGATCGAGGACATCATCCATCTCGTCGAGCGCAGTCCGGAGTCCGGCCGTCCCGTGCCACCGCAGGGGCCGCCGCTGAAATGGCCGCCGCAGGGCCTGGACTACGAGGCGCGGGCGATCCGTGGCGGGTCGTTGCTCAAGCGCCGCGCCGGCCTGCTCGCCTATACGTTTTTCGCCTATGTCCTGATGCGCTTCGACATCAAGGTCGGCGGCTTCCTGCCGAAGGTCTACAAGCGCCAGGTGGTCGAGAATTCCGACTTCCGCAAATATGACGACGGCCTGCGCATGATCCTCGACTGCACGGTAGAGCTCGAGCGCGCCTTGAGCGATCGTCTCGCGACCGCTGCGCGCGATGGCGTCGTGCGCTACGGGCTTTATCAGCAGGATGCCGCGATGATGACCTGCTTCACGCCCTCGGCGCTGCGCAGTGACCACGTGCACTTCATCGACGGTGCGCGGGGCGGCTACGCCTCGGCGGCGACGGCGCTAAAGGCGATGGCGGTGTGACGGACTCTCTTGCCCCGGATGCAGCGCAGCATGAAATGATGCGCTGCTGAGCCGGCGCCCATCGCAGTCCGGGTCCCGGCTCTGCGGAGCGTCACTGCGTGCCGCAGCGCGTCCGGGACACGAGAACTGGCTAGCGTCCCGCCCTCGTCCATGTCTCGCCGCCGCAGAGCGCGCCGACGCAGCCTTCGACCCGCAACGCTTCCGCGCCTGTCACGGTGACACTGCTCGCATAGGTGCTGCCGTCGTCGGCATTGTAGATCTGGCCAGACCATTTGTTCGGGCCCGACGGCTGCATGCCGGAGAACAGCGGCAGTCCGATCACCGGGCGCTTGGCGAGCGCGGGATTGGGATTCTTGCTGTCGGTCGCGGGCTGGCCGGTCGCGGTATCGTAGGGCTCCCGCAGCCAAACGACGACGCCGCAAATGCCGCCGCCGCATTTGCTGATCTTCACGCGGGCATCGCCAGCCTGGGTCAGCCAGGTCCCGCTCGCGTCAGCACTCTGCGCATGCGCGGCGGTCGCGCCGGACAGCGCAGCCAGGAGGACGGAGAGGACGGCGAATCTGCGGGACATGGAAGGGCCTCGGAGTGGAGGCGTCTCCATAGCAGCAAATCAGAATCGTGCAACGCCTGATGGAATCACATTCCTGCGCTCATTTGCCCCAGTGAATGTTTCACCATGGCAGGCCGCAGAGGTCGATGGTGCCGAGCGTCGGCGCCCGGACGATGTCGAATACATAGGGCGCCATATGCGTGAAGCGGACGCGGCCCTCCGGCTGTTCGCAATAGATGTCGCCGGTGAAGGCGCGCCATTTGCGGGCCTCGTAGAACGAGACATTGTGCGGCTCGCAGAACAGGATCGCGAAGCGAACCGCCTCGTTGGCGCGCATGGTATGCACCGCGGCGTCGATCGCCATGGTGGCATAGCCGTGGCCCCTGCGATCCTCACGCGTACAGACGCCGCCGATGCCGCCGACATGCGCCTTCTGTCCATTCCAGGTGATGGTGCGGAAATAGACGCCGACATGGCAGACGAGGCCGTCCGCAGGCGTCTCGATCAGCACGCGCAGATCGGCATGGGCCCATTTGACGTGGCTCCAGGACGGCTTCTCGGCGGCGTCGCGTCCCCAGACAGCGCTGAGCAGCGGTTGTGCGATCGGCCACGAGGCGTCGCCGTTCAGAATGTCGATTTCGATGCTCATGGCTTCAGCAGCTCCGCTCCGTGGCGCATTCGTTCTGCCATAAGCGCTTCAAAGGCAATGATATTTTTCGAGGACTTGAAGTTGTGCAATCAAGCCATGCCGTCGCAATCACGCCTTTTCGCAAATTGGCGGTATTTAACGGCGCAGGAACCTTCTATAAGGGGTGACCGTTAGAACCGTTCCCCACCAGTTGCGGACAAGAACCCATGACATTCACGCTGCCCCCACTCCCTTACGCCTATGACGCCCTCGGCCAGTTCATGTCGAAGGAGACGCTGGAATTCCACCACGACAAGCATCATCAGGCCTACGTCACCAACGGCAACAACGCGCTCAAGGGCACCGAATGGGAAGGCAAATCCCTTGAAGAGATCGTCAAGGGCTCGTTCGGCAAGAACCCCGCGGTGTTCAACAACGCCGGCCAGCACTACAACCACATCCACTTCTGGAGCTGGATGAAACCCAATGGCGGCGGCACCAAGCTGCCGGGCAAGCTTGAGAAGAAGATCAACGAGGACCTCGGCGGCTTCGAGAAATTCAAGACCGACTTCCAGGCGGCCGGCGTCGGCCAGTTCGGCTCCGGCTGGTGCTGGCTCCAGGTCAAGAACGGCAAGCTCGAGATCTCCAAGACCCCGAACGGCGAGAATCCGCTGGTGCATGGCGCCACCCCGATCCTCGGCTGCGACGTCTGGGAGCACTCCTACTACATCGACTATCGCAACCGCCGTCCCGACTATCTCAAGGCGTTCGTCGAGAACCTCGTGAACTGGGAATACGTCGAGTCCCTGTTCGACAAGGCGTAAGCATTGGAGTCATTCCGGGCGCGTGAAGTGCGAGCCCGGAATCCATTTATCCGCTCGGGTTGACGCCCGATGGATTCCGGGCTCGGCGCTGGCGTGCCGCCCCGGAATGACAGAAAAAGTTGGCGGCCGCTCACGCGGCCGCCTTTTTGTTTTACGGAATTCACCGGGCCAGCCCTGCGCGGTGCGCACATGTCTGCCATCTCGTGGGCCGGCCGTGGACAAGCATAATGTTATAATATAACGTCTTTGGCATGGTTCCCGTCGCGTCCTCCGCCCATCATCACGACCATGCTCGTGACCATTCCCATGACCACGGGCATTCGCACGGGCACGACCACACCCACGCCCATGTCCACGACGCGGCCTCTCCGCACCCGG
Organism: Bradyrhizobium genosp. A; assembly: GCF_049949275.1. Lineage (NCBI taxonomy): Bacteria > Pseudomonadati > Pseudomonadota > Alphaproteobacteria > Hyphomicrobiales > Nitrobacteraceae > Bradyrhizobium > Bradyrhizobium genosp. A. The sequence continues at coordinate 1,213,981 of NZ_CP188196.1, forward strand.
CCCAGGACGCGCCCTGGTCGATCCTGCGCATGACCATGGCCGGCCGCCTCGCGGCGGCAGTCGCCGTCTGCGCCGTGCTCTGGGGCATCGTCTGGCTCGCGATGAGGTGACCATGGCAGCGCTACGCTTTCACAACGTCACGCTCGGCTATGACCGCCATCCGGCCGTGCACCATCTCAACGGCGAGATCGCGCCCGGCGCGCTGGTCGCCGTGATCGGTCCCAATGGCGCCGGCAAGTCGACGCTGCTGCGCGGCATCGTCGGCATCCTTCGGCCGTTCGACGGCAACATCGATCTCGGCGGGCTCGATAGCCGCGACATCGCCTATCTGCCGCAGAGCGCGGAGATCGATCGCAGCTTCCCGATCTCGGTATTCGATTTCGTCGGCACCGGGTTGTGGCGAGGAACAGGCCTGTTCGGCGGCATCGGCAAGACTGCGCGCGAAAAGATCCTTCGCGCGATCGCCTCCGTCGGTCTCAACGGTTTCGAGAATCGTCCCATCGGCACGCTCTCGGGCGGGCAGATGCAGCGCGTTCTGTTCGCGCGCGTGCTGCTCCAGGATGCGCGCCTGATCGTGCTCGACGAGCCCTTCAACGCTATCGACAGCAAGACCACGGCCGACCTGCTCGCGCTGGTGAAGCACTGGCATAGCGAGGGCCGCACCGTGCTCGCCGCGCTGCACGACATGGAGATGGTGCGAACCCACTTCGCCGAAACCCTGGTGCTGGCGCGCGGCCCCGTGGCCTGGGGACCGACCGCGGAGGTGCTGACGCCGGAAAATCTGCTGGTCGCGATGCGGATGTGCGAGGCTTTTGACGACAATGCGGCGGCCTGCGCGGCCGACGATGCCCGCTCGCGGGCCGCGTGATACCAGATGGTCTATGACGCGCTGATCGGTCCGTTCACCGAATTCGAGTTCATGCGGCGAGCGCTTGCCGCGGTGATCGCGCTGTCGCTGGCGGGCGCGCCGATCGGCGTGTTCCTGATGCTGCGGCGGATGAGCCTCGTTGGCGATGCCATGGCGCACGCGATCCTGCCGGGCGCCGCAGTCGGCTTCCTGCTCTCCGGCCTCAATTTGTTCGCGATGACCGCCGGCGGGCTGATCGCCGGCTTTGCCGTCGCAATCCTTGCCGGCGTAGTCGCCCGCTCGACCGGGTTGAAGGAGGACGCGTCGCTTGCGACTTTCTATCTGGCCTCGCTGGCGTTGGGCGTCACCATTGTCTCGATCAAGGGCACCAATATAGACCTGCTGCACGTGCTGTTCGGCAACATCCTCGCGATGGACGATCAGACGCTGCTGGTGGTCGCCTTCAACGCCACGGTCACGCTGCTGGTGCTCGCCGTGATCTTTCGCCCGCTGGTGATCGAGAGCGTCGATCCACTATTCCTGCGCACGGTCAGCCGCGCCGGCGGCCCCGCGCATCTCGCTTTCCTCGCCCTTGTCGTCATCAACCTCGTCAATGGCTTTCAGGCGCTCGGCACGTTGCTTGCGGTGGGCCTGATGATCCTGCCGGCCGGCATAGCGCGGTTCTGGTCGCGCGATCTCACCGCCATGATCTGCATCGCGGTCGTCGCTGCCGCCATCTCGGGCTATGCTGGCCTCGTGCTGTCGTTCCAGACCCGCGTGCCGTCGGGCCCTGCAATCATTCTCATCGCGGCGGTGTTCTACATCGCCTCAGTGCTTTTCGGCCGTGTCGGCGGCGTCGTCAGGCAGCTGTTTCCCGGCCGACATCTGGAAGCGTGACGGCGATGCGGCGTATCCTGCTTTGTGTATTCTTGTCGATTGCCTCGCCCATGCATGCGGCGGAGCGGCTCAGCGTCGTGGCCAGCTTCTCGATCCTCGGCGATTTCGTCCGCAACGTTGGGGGCGACCGCGTCAACGTCACGACGCTGGTCGGCCCCGATAGCGACGTCCATGTCTATACGCCGGCACCCGCCGATGCGAAGCGGGTCGCGGATGCGCAACTCGTGATCGTCAACGGTCTCGGGCTCGAGGGCTGGCTGCCGCGGCTGGTTCAATCCTCCGGCAGCAAGGCGACAATCGTGACCGCAAGCGCCGGCATCGCGCCCCTGAAGCTCGGCTCGGCCGCAGACCCCCATGCCTGGCAGTCCGTGCCCAATGCCAAGGTCTATGTGACTGATATCGCCAACGCGCTGGCCGCGGCCGACCCCGACGACGCGGAGCTCTTCCGCACCCAGGCAAAAGCCTATCTGGAAAAGCTCGAAGCTCTGGATCGCGAGGTCCGCGAGGCTGTCGCCAAAATCCCGGCGGAGCGGCGCAAGGTGATTTCGACCCACGATGCTTTCGGCTATTTCGCCGCCGAATATGGCGTCCAGTTCGTGGCCCCTCAGGGCGTCTCCACCGAAACCGAGCCCAGCGCGAGGGACATCGCGGCCATCATCGACCAGATCAAGGCCCAGAGGATCCCGGCGGTATTTCTGGAAAATATCAGCGATGACCGCCTGATCCGGCGGATTGCCGCGGAGACCGGGGCCAAGGTCGGCGGGACCCTGATTTCGGACGGTTTGACCGGCGAAAAGGGGCCTGCACCCACTTACATTGACATGGTCAGGCACAATATAAAGGCGCTGACCAGCGCGCTTGACCACTAGGACAGGGACCACCCGCCGTGCGTCGCGCGGAAAGCCCGAAGTCGGAGTTGTGATGTCTGAAGTGACCTCCCCAAAAATTCCCGTGACCGTCCTGACCGGCTATCTCGGTGCCGGCAAGACCACGCTGTTGAACCGCATCCTGTCGGAAAATCACGGCAAGAAATACGCCGTCATCGTCAACGAATTCGGCGAGATCGGCATCGACAACGACCTCATCATCGGCGCCGATGAGGAAGTGTTCGAGATGAACAATGGCTGCATCTGCTGCACCGTGCGTGGCGACCTAGTTCGCATCATGGACGGGTTGATGAAGCGCAAGGGCAAGTTCGACGCCATCATCGTCGAGACCACCGGCCTTGCCGATCCGGCGCCGGTCGCCCAGACCTTCTTCGTCGACGAGGACGTGCAGAAGAACGCGCGCCTCGACGCGGTCGTCACAGTTGCCGACGCCAAATGGCTGTCCGACCGGCTCAAGGACGCGCCCGAGGCCAAGAACCAGATCGCCTTCGCCGACGTCATCGTGCTGAACAAGACCGATCTCGTCACCAAGGGAGAGCTCGCCGAGGTCGAGGCCCGCATCCGCGCCATCAACCCCTATGCCAAGCTGCACCGCACCGAGCGCTGCTCGGTGGCGTTGGCCGACGTGCTCGACCGCGGCGCCTTCGACCTCGACCGCATCCTCGACATCGAGCCCGCTTTCCTGGAGGCCGACGACCATGATCACGACCACCATCACGGCCACGACCATCATCACCATCATGATCACGGCCACGGCCTGAAGCACTATCACGACGAGGACATGCAGTCGCTGTCGCTCAAGACCGACAAGCCGCTCGATCCCAACGTGTTCATGCCCTGGCTCCAGAACCTGGTGCAGGTCGAGGGCGGCAAGATCCTCCGCTCCAAGGGCATCCTCGCCTTCCACGACGACGACGACCGCTACGTGTTCCAGGGCGTCCACATGATGCTGGAGGGCAACCACCAGCGGAAATGGAAGGACAGCGAGCCGCGTGAGAGTCGCCTCGTCTTCATCGGCCGCGAATTGCCGGAAAAGGCCATTCGCGAGGGTTTTGAGAGCTGCATCGTTTCGTGATGAAAGAGTTTACGCCGGCGCCCGATTCCGCCTCGATCGTCTCCGTCACCGATCGCGTCAAACCTGTTACGCTCGGCATGGGCGTGACCTCGGTGCATTTCCTCGGCCCCCGCGCCGTCTTCGTTGGTGGTGAGGAGAACGTTGCGTTCGTAGACAGCCAGGGCGAGGTCAGCACCGTCGCCGTTCACAGCGGCGGCATTCTCTCGACCGCCACCGACGGCAAGCGCCTCTTGATGGGCGGCGACGACGGCAAGGTCGTCTCGCTCGACGCCAAGGGCGACGTGACGCTGCTCGCCACCGATCCGAAGCGGCGCTGGATCGATGCGGTGGCGCTGCATCCGGATGGTGCCTACGCCTGGTCGGCCGGCAAGACGGCGACCGTCAAGAGCGGCAAGGCCGAGGAGAAGTCGCTTGAGGTGCCCTCGACTGTCGGCGGTCTTGCGTTTGCGCCGAAGGGCCTCCGGCTCGCGATCGCGCATTACAACGGCGCGACACTGTGGTTTCCGAACATGGAAGGATCGGCCGAATTCCTGCCCTGGGCGGGTTCGCATCTCGGCGTCACCTTCAGTCCGGACAACAAATTCCTGGTCACCACGATGCATGAAGCGGCGCTGCATGGCTGGCGACTTGCCGACAACCGCCACATGCGCATGACCGGCTATCCCGGCCGCGTCCGCTCGGTGTCCTGGAGCGCGGGTGGCAAGGGGTTGGCTACGTCGGGTGCCGACACCGTCATCATATGGCCGTTCGCCAGCAAGGACGGCCCGATGGGCAAGGAGCCTGCGATGCTCGCGCCGCTCCAGGCGCGCGTGGCGGTGGTGGCCTGCCACCCGAAGAACGACATCCTCGCCGCCGGCTACAGCGACGGCACCGTGCTGATGGTGCGGATGGAGGATGGTGCGGAGATCCTGGTCCGTCGCAACGGCACACCGCCGGTGGCCGGGCTCGCCTGGAACGCCAAGGGCACGCTGCTGGCCTTCGCCGACGAAAATGGGGACGGCGGCCTGCTCGAGCTTTGATCTGTCATCGTTCCGGCCGTATAGGGAATCATGCGGTTCCTGACCACCTTCCAGTTCGCTGATTTCGCCGATACGCTGGTCAGCCTGTTCACGGCCTTCGTGCTCGGCACGTTGATCGGCGCCGAGCGGCAATATCGGCAGCGCACCGCGGGCCTCCGCACCAATGTGCTGGTCGCGGTCGGGGCTTCCGCCTTCGTCGATCTCGCCATGCATCTGGACGGCGCCGACGGAGCGGTCCGGGTGATCGCCTATGTCGTCTCCGGCATCGGCTTCCTCGGTGCCGGCGTCATCATGAAGCAGGGCATGGACGTGCGCGGCCTCAACACCGCGGCGACGCTGTGGGCCTCTGCCGCGGTCGGCTCCTGTGCCGGTGCCGATATGGTTGCCCAAGCCGCCGCGCTGACCGTGTTCGTCATTGCCGGCAACACGCTGCTGCGACCGCTGGTCAATGCCATCAACCGCATCCCGTTGAACGAGAGGGCGTCGGAGGCGACCTACTACTTTAAGCTGGCGGTCGCGCCGGACGCCTTGCCCGACATGCGCGACCGGCTGGTCGACAAGCTCGAAGGCGCGAAATATACAGTGGCCGATATCGGTGTGGTCGAGACCGGCGACGACCTGATCGAGATCGTCGCAAGGCTGGTGGCGACCGCGGTCGATCCGAATGAGCTGAACGCGGTGGCGACCGACCTCCAGCACCTGCCGGGCGTCCGCCATGCCACTTGGGAAGTCAGCACCACGGACTGAGCGCGGCGTTTTGGCGCGCGAGCCTGCGGTTCCCGCTTTTCCTGCGGCGGAACCGCAATGAGGCAAACTCGTTGATCCCCCGGACAAAGGCGGTGATCGACATGCCCGGCCAAGATGACAAGCGCAGACTGAAGCTCGACCTGATGATCGCCTGTTCGCTGTTCGCAGCGGGTGTCGCGGTGTCAGTGATGTCGCTCGTGCAAATCCGCGCCGATAGCCGGATGGAGCTGGCGCAGGCAACGCAGCCACTGCAGGGCGCGCCGTCCGACGATCAGGGCAAGACGCCCGCGGAAGCCAAGCCCGGGGGTGAGCGCCCGACCACACCGGCGCCCGAACCCGCGCGCCCCGACTCGCAGACGCAGGGCGCGGCGAAGCCCGCATTGCCCCCGGCTCCGGCCGAGAAGGTCGCGCCGCCGATCAAGGAGAAGTAGGAGGTCTCTGTCATTCCGGGGCGCGCAAAGCGCGAGCCCGGAATCCATTGACCCGCATGGATTGCCGCCCGATGGATTCCGGGCTCGACACTACGGATCGCCCCGGAATGACGGGTTACCGCACCAGGATATTCCGGAACTGCCAGGGGTCGCTCGTATCGATGTCTTCCGGAAATAGTCCCGGACGATCCGTCAGCGGCGTCCAGTCGGTGTAGAAACCCTTCACCGGGCCGAGATACGGCAGCTGGATTTCCAGCAGGCGATCGAAATCCATCTCGTCGGCTTCGACGATGCCTTCGTTCGGGTTCTCCAGAGCCCACACCATACCGCCGAGCACGGCGGAGGTCACCTGCAGGCCGGTCGCGTTCTGATAGGGCGCGAGCTTGCGGGTCTCTTCGATCGAGAGCTGCGAGCCGTACCAATAGGCGTTGTTGTCGTGGCCGAACAGCAGCACGCCCAGCTCGTCGATGCCGTCGACGATCTCGTTCTCATCGAGGATGTGGTGCTTTTCCTGCATCTTCGCGGCGCGGCCGAACATTTCATGCAGCGACAGCACGGCATCGTCGGCCGGGTGATAGGCATAGTGGCAGGTCGGCCGGTAGACCGCCTTGCCCGATGCATCACGCACCGTGAAGTAATCCGAGATCGAGATCGACTCGTTGTGGGTGACGAGGAAGCCATATTGCGCGCCGCGGGTCGGGCACCAGGTGCGCACGCGCGTGTTGGCGCCGGGCTGCATCAGATAGATGGCGGCGCCGCAGCCGGCTTCGTGGGTCCGCGCATTCTCGGGCATCCACTTTTCGTGGGTGCCCCAACCCAGCTCGGACGGCTGCACGCCTTCCGACAGGAAACCTTCCACCGACCAGGTGTTGACGAAGACATCCGGCTCCTTCGGAGTCTTGGAGCGCTGGGTGTCGCGTTCGGCAATGTGGATGCCCTTGATGCCGGCCTGCCGCATCAGATCCGCCCATTCGGCCTTGGTCTTCGGCTTGGGAGCATTGAGCTTCAGATCGGTGGCGACATTGAGCAGCGCCTGCTTGACGAAAAATGAGACCATGCCGGGATTGGCGCCACAGCAGGAGACGGCCGTGGTCGAGCCCGCCGGGCGCGCCTTCTTGGCGGCCAGCGTCACTTCGCGCAGGGCGTAGTTGGAGCGCGCTTCCGGGCCCTTCGAGGAATCAAAATAGAAGCCGAGCCAGGGCTCGTTGACGGTATCGATATAGAGCGCGCCGAGCTCATTGCAGAGCTCCATGATGTCGGTCGAGCCGGTGTCGACCGACAGGTTGACGCAAAAGCCCTGGCCGCCGCCTTCCGTGAGCAGCGGGGTCAGCAATTCGCGGTAATTATCCCTGGTCACGGCCTTCTGGATGAAGCGCACATTCTGCTTCTCGCAATGCGCCTTGCGGCCCTCGTCCTTGGGATCGATCACGGTGACGCGCGACTTGTCGTAGTCGAGATGCCGCTCGATCATCGGCAACGTGCCTTTGCCGATGGAGCCGAAGCCGACCATGACGATGGGACCGGTGATCTTCGCGTAGATCTGCGAGGGAGGGCTCATGGGATGGTTTCTCCGGAACGTGCTGGCGGACAAAAGGTGAGGGGTGGCTCAGGCGCTGCGGCGCTTGGCGGTCGCTTCGATCTCGACCTTCATCTCGGGCTTGTAGAGGGCCGAGACGGCGACGAGCGTTGCTGCCGGCCGGATATCGCCGAGGACTTCGCCGCAGACGGCGAAATGGGCATCGGCATCCCCGATATCGGTGAGGTAGTAGGTCACGCGGACGATGTCGGCCATCTCGAAACCACCTTCCTTCAGGGCGGCTTCGATGGTCTTGAAGCAGTTGCGTGACTGGCTCGTGACATCGGCCGGCATGGTCATCGTGGTGTAATCGTAGCCGGTGGTTCCCGCGACGAAGGCGAACTCGCCGTCGATCACGGCGCGGCTGTAGCCGGCGGTCTTCTCGAAAGGGGAGCCGGTGGAAATCAGGCGACGGGTCATGGATTCGGCCTCGGCTGAAGGGGATTTTCGTGGGTTAAAGGGCGTTTCTGGGGCCCGTGCAACCCCAAAGGAAGTGAGCTTTGCGCGGGCGCGGCCGGGCATTGCCGCTCAACGCGGCCTCGGTCGTCGCCATCATGGCAATCCCTTAGGCCGCGTGCGCTTGGAGGGTGCGAAGGACCCTCCGTTTGGCCAGAGCGGCGCCGGTCGGGACGATCATCCCCTCGGCGCCATCCAGCGCGCCGGCGTGGAATTCGATCGCCAGTAGGCGGTCGCGCTCGAACGGGCCGGGCAGCACCAGTGCGCCGGTCTTCTCAGGCGAGAAGCCGAACCGGGCGTAATAGGGGGCATCGCCGAGCAGGATCACGGCGGCATGCCCGCGCGCCCGGGCGGCGGCCAGCGCTTGTTGCATCAGCGCGGCGCCGATCCCGAGCTCGCGGCAGGCAGGGTCCACCGCCAACGGTCCGAGGACCAGAGCGGGCCTGCCTCCGGCGCTGACGTGCCACAGCCGCACGGTTCCCACGAGTGTCCTCTCGCGCACGGCCGACAGGGCAAGGCCTGTGGCTGGTGCACGTCCGTCGCGCAGGCGCTGGCAGGTGCGGCCATGGCGGTTCTCGCCAAAGCAGGCATCTAGCAGCGCTTCACGGGCGGCGACGTCGACAGCACGTTCCGCACGGATCGCGAACGGAGCGGCTTTCGAAGTGAGGGCGACTTGTGGCTTCCGAAAAGCAGTCATGGCGCGTCAGTCCCCGCTTGAGCTGACGTGCGCACGGCACGCCGGTTCAAGACGTCGTCAGAAATCGAAATGTGAGGGAGGAGCCGGCAAGCCGGCTCCCGGGTTCGTCAGGCGCCTCGAAAGAGAGGCTGCTTAGATGTGGTAGGTCTTCAGCGGCGGGATGCCGTTGAACGCCACCGCCGAGTAGGTCGACGTATAGGCCCCGGTGCCTTCGATCAGCAGCTTGTCGCCGATCTCCAGCGTGACGGGAAGCGGATACGGGCTCTTCTCGTACAGCACGTCGGCGCTGTCGCAGGTCGGACCCGCAAGCACGCACGGCGTCATGTCCGCACCGTCATGCGGGGTGCGGATGGCGTAGCGGATCGACTCGTCCATGGTCTCGGCGAGACCGCCGAACTTGCCGATGTCGAGATAGACCCAGCGCACCTCGTCCTCGTCGCTCTTCTTCGAGATGAGCACGACCTCGGATTCGATGATGCCGGCGTTGCCCACCATGCCGCGGCCCGGCTCGATGATGGTCTCCGGAATCTGGTTGCCGAAGTGCTTGCGCAGCGCGCGGAAGATCGAGCGGCCGTAGGTGACGACCGGCGGCACGTCCTTCAGGTACTTGGTCGGGAAGCCACCACCCATGTTGACCATGGTCAGGTTGATGCCGCGCTCGGCGCAGTCACGGAACACCTGCGAGGCCATCGCCAGCGCACGGTCCCACGCCTTCACCTTGCGCTGCTGCGAGCCGACATGGAAGGAGATGCCGCACGGCTCCAGGCCCAGGCGCTTGGCGACGTCGAGCACCTCGACGGCCATTTCCGGGTCGCAGCCGAACTTGCGCGACAGCGGCCACTCGGCGCCGGCGCAGTCATAGAGGATGCGGCAGAACACCTTCGCGCCGGGAGCGGCACGGGCGACCTTCTCGACCTCGGGGACGCAGTCCACGGCAAAAAGCCGGATGCCGAGCGCGAAGGCGCGCGCGATGTCGCGCTCCTTCTTGATCGTGTTGCCGAAGGAGATGCGGTCGGGCGTCGCACCCGCAGCCAGCGCCATCTCGATCTCGGCGACCGTCGCGGTGTCGAAGCAGGAGCCCATGGACGCGAGCAGCGCCAGCACTTCCGGCGCCGGGTTCGCCTTGACGGCATAGAACACGCGGCTGTCGGGCAGCGCCTTGGCGAAGGTCTGATAATTGTCGCGCACGACCTCGAGGTCGACCACGAGGCAAGGCTCGGTGTCCCGGCCCTCGCTGCGGCGGTTGCGCAGGAATTCCTGAATACGTTCGGTCATAGCACTCTCCCAAACGGCCCAGCGACGGGGATCCGTTCAAAAAATTGCGTCGGATATGAGCGCTCAGGCCAGACCGCGCGATGGAGGCGCGACGAAGCCACGAGACTCAAACCAGACTGTGCTGCCGTGGATTGGTTGGGAATTTCCCGCCCGCACACCTGGCAATGAAGGACAAGCCTTTTCAGTAGCCCGCGCCGGCGTTGGACTGCCGGTAGAGACCAAAAAAGCCCGATCCGTCGTTGCTTTAAGTCGCGTCCCCCGTTGAGAGCGGGGTGCGCCGGTTCGCCTCCGGCTGCCAGTCACGGTTGCAAAAAGTGAAGTCACCTTCGACAAGGCATCTCTTGAGAGAGATGCTGGACGCTCCGGGTTTGCCCAAGTCTCAGACCCAAGTCTTCTTTAGACCTTGGTCTTTCGACTTCCGCACTTCCGAAGAGCCCCTCGGCTTCTTCACCCCTTGGCGGCTGTCCGGCCTCTTGTCCGGATACCTACCGACTGACACACGACCACAGGCACGTGCGAAATTGGGCAAGTCCGCACATAATAGTTTTGACTCGGCTTCGCAAGAATTTTTTTAGGCTGAGAAGAGAATTGCCTAACATCCGCTTGCGCAGTGTTGCGCGAGCGACGCGGAAGATGAACGCGCGTTAAGTTTTCTGTGTCGAGCGCGTGACTCTCGTGCGCGAGATGCGTCAGCGGCGCTTGAAGAACGGCTCGACGCGCTGGGCTGCGCGGAGGAAGGCGGTCATCACCAGCACGCCGAGTGCGAACAGCACGGCCTGAAGGATGTGCGCGCCCTGGTCGCCGAGCCCGAACAGGATCGCGAGCGCCCAGCCGCCGGCGAAAGCCGCGCCAAACACCTCGGCGCCGATCAGGATGGCGGCGCTGACGACGGTGATGACGCTCGGCCAGACGATCTGACGGGAGGACGAGGAGGGCGCGTTCATGGGCATTTGGGTCCGTGGCTTCGAGGGCCGCAATCTCCCCGAAAAGGCGGGCGGGAGCAAGGCCAAATGGCCCAAAAAAGCCCCATCGCGTGCTATAGCTGGACCCAACAAACCAGCTCGAAATTCGGGACTTGCGATGTCAGACCCCCGCCAAACTACGGACTCCGAGACCAACCCGCTGCTGAAGGCCTGGGTGTCGCCGTTCGCGACCCCGCCTTTCGACGAGATCAAGCCGGAGCACTTTCTGCCCGCGTTCGAGCAGGCCTTTGCCGATCACTCCGCGGAGATCGCGGCGATCACCAATGATCCGGCCGCGGCCGACTTCGCCAACACTGTCACGGCGCTGGAGCGCTCCGGCAAACTTTTGAACAAGGTCGCGGCGGTTTTCTACGATCTGGTCTCGGCGCATTCCAACCCGGCCATCCTGGAGATCGACAAGGAGGTCTCGTTGCGGATGGCGCGGCACTGGAATCCGATCATGATGAACGCCGTGCTGTTTGGCCGCATCGCCCAGCTGCACGAGAACCGCGCCAATCTCGGCCTCGACCCGGAGCAGCTCCGCCTGCTGGAGCGCACCTACACCCGCTTCCACCGCGCCGGCGCCGGCCTCTCCGACGAGGCCAAGACGCGCATGGCCGAGATCAACGAAAGGCTGGCCCAACTCGCGACCGGCTTCAGCCATCATCTGCTCGGCGATGAGCAGGACTGGTTCATGGAACTAGGGGAGGCCGACCGCCAAGGCCTGCCGGAGAGTTTTGTGGCCGCTGCCAAGGCCGCGGCAGAAGATCGCGGCATGGAAGGCAAGGCCATCGTGACGCTGTCGCGCTCCTCGACCGAGCCGTTCCTGAAGAGCTCGGCTCGGCGCGACCTGCGCGAGAAGGTCTACAAGGCCTTCACGGCGCGCGGCGACAACGGCAATGCTAACGATAATAACACCACCATCGTCGAGATCTTGAAGCTGCGCGAGGAGAGCGCCAAGCTCTTGGGTTACCCGACCTTCGCCGCCTACCGGCTCGAGGATTCCATGGCCAAGACGCCGGATGCGGTGCGCGGCCTGCTCGAGCGGGTCTGGAAGCCGGCTCGAGCCCGGGCGCTTGCCGATCGCGACGAGATGCAGGCGCTGATCACGGAGGAGGGCGGCAATTTCAAGCTCGCACCCTGGGACTGGCGCTTTTACGCCGAGAAGCTCCGCCTCCAGCGCGCCAATTTCGACGACGCCGCGATCAAGCCCTACCTGACGCTCGACCACATGATCGCCGCCGCCTTCGACTGCGCCACGCGCCTGTTCGGCGTCACCTTCGAGGAGCGCAAGGACGTGCCGGTCTGGCACCCCGACGTCCGGGTCTGGGAGGTGAAGGGCCCCGACGGCAAGCACAAGGCGCTGTTCTATGGCGACTACTACGCCCGGCCGTCAAAACGCTCGGGCGCCTGGATGACCTCGCTGCGCGACCAGCAGAAGCTCGACGGCGAGATCGCGCCGCTCGTCATCAATGTCTGCAATTTTGCCAAGGGCACCGGAGCTGAGCCCTCGCTGCTGTCGCCCGACGATGCCCGCACCCTGTTCCACGAGTTCGGCCACGGCCTGCACGGCATGCTGTCCAACGTGACCTACCCGTCGCTGTCGGGCACCTCGGTGTTCACCGATTTCGTCGAGCTGCCCTCCCAGCTCTACGAGCACTGGCAGGAGCGGCCCGAGGTGCTGCAAAAGTTTGCCCGCCATTACCAGACCGGTGAGCCGCTGCCGGATGATTTGCTCAAGCGCTTCCTTGCCGCGCGAAAATTCAACCAGGGTTTTGCCACGGTCGAGTTCGTCTCCTCGGCGCTGGTCGATCTCGAATTCCACTCCCAGCCTGCTACCGTCATGCAGGATGTCCGTGCCTTCGAGAGACGCGAGCTGGAGAAGATCGGCATGCCCGAGGAAATCTCGATGCGTCATCGCCCCACACAGTTCGGCCATATCTTCTCCGGCGATCATTACGCTGCCGGCTATTACAGCTACATGTGGTCGGAGGTGATGGATGCCGACGCCTTCGGGGCGTTTGAAGAGGCTGGCGACATCTTCGATCCTGTTGTCGCAAAGCGCCTGCACGACGACATCTACTCCACCGGCGGATCGGTCGATCCGGAAACAGCCTATGAGGCCTTCCGTGGACGGCCGCCGGAGCCCGACGCGCTGCTCCGCCGCCGTGGCCTTCTGGACGCCGCAAAGGCCGCCTAAGGGAGGGATGCCATGCGCCAATTGTCGAGACTTCTGCTGCTTGTCGCGACGCTGCTGTTCGGCACCGCTGCGGCGCAGGCCCATCCACATGTCTGGATCACCGCTTCTAGCGAGCTCCTCTACGCCTCGGACGGCTCGATTACCGGCGTGCGCCATGCCTGGGCGTTTGACGACATGTTCTCGGTCTATGCCTTGCAGGGAGTCGAGGGCGAGACCAAAGGCTCCTATACCCACGAAGAGCTGAAGGATCTGGCGCAGACCAACATCGAGTCGCTGAAGGAATATGCCTATTTCACGTTCGCGCGAGCGGACGGCAAGAAGGAGAAATTCCTGGAGCCGATCGACTACTTCCTCGACTACAAGGACGAGGTGCTGACCCTGCATTTCACGCTTCCACTGAAGACCCCGGTCAAGCCCCGGCAATTGGTGCTGGAAGTGTTCGATCGCTCCTTCTTCATCGACTTCCAGATGGCGGACAAGGATCCGATCAAGCTGGTCGGCGCGCCCTCCGGCTGCCAGATGAAGCTGGAGCGGCCGAATGACGGCACGGCGAGCGCGCAGAAGCTCAACGAGCAGACCTTCCTGAACGGCGACAATTCCAATTACGGCCTGATGTTCGCCAACAAGATCACCGTGGATTGCCCGTGAATTCCATCCTTCGTTCCGCGCGCACGCTTGCCATGGCTGCAGCGATCCTCGTCGCCGTGCTGTCGGTTGATGCCGCGCTGCATGATCTCCTCGCGCAGAACCCCTTTGGCGGGCCGCGCCCGGCGCCGTCGGCCGATCCCGCGGTCGGCGGCATCATCGGCTGGCTCTTGGCAAAGCAGTCGGAATTCTATCGCGAGATCTCGGCGACCATCCGCGCCGCCAAATCCGACGGCTCGGCGGTGTGGACGCTGCTCTTCATCTCGTTTGCGTACGGGATATTCCATGCCGCCGGCCCTGGCCACGGCAAGGCGGTGATCGCCTCCTATCTCGTCGCCAATCGCGAGACCGCGCGGCGCGGCATCGCGCTGTCCTTTGCCTCGGCGCTGATGCAGTCGCTGGTCGCTATCCTGATCGTCGGAATTTCGGCCTGGATCCTGAACGCCACCGCCAAGACCATGTGCAAGGCGGAAGGCGCGATCGAGATCGCAAGCTATGGCCTGATTGCGCTGTTCGGCCTGCGGCTGGTCTGGGTCAAGGGCGGCACGTTCATTCGCGCGCTTCAGGCGGCGCAGCCGGTGCCGGCGATCGCGGGGCTGCCGCATGACCATCATGATCACGGCCATCACCATCATCATGATGCGCATGATCATGACGACCATGCTCACAGCCATGACCATCATCACCACGATCACGCGCACGCCCATGATCACCACGCCCATGACCACGTCCACGACGAGCATTGCGGCCATTCCCACGGCCCCACCCCGAGCGAGCTTGCCGGGCCCGGCGGCTGGCGGCGCGGGTTCGCTGCGATCCTGACCGTCGGCATCCGCCCCTGCTCGGGCGCGATCCTGGTGCTGGTGTTCGCGCTGGCGCAAGGCCTGTTCTGGGCCGGCATTGCCGCGACTTTCTTGATGGGATTAGGCACCGCTATCACGGTCGCGGCCATCGCTGTCATTGCCGTCTCCGCCAAGGACATCGCCGGCCGCCTGAGCGGAGCCCGCGACGGCGGTGGCGCGCTCTTCATGCGCGGCATCGAATTCGCGGCCGCCGCCGTCGTGCTGCTGTTCGGGTCGGGCCTCTTGTTCGGCTACATCGCCGCCGAGCGGACGACCTGTTTTTGAGCCGAGCTCTCGTGCCCCGGACGCTGCGCAGCGTCCCTTCGACGATGCGCTGCAGAGCCGGGGCCCATCTCCTCCGTACGGCTGGGTGTGGCCTTCTGGCTCTGCGGAGCAGCGCAAAAGCGCAGCACCGCGTCCGGGACACGGTAGCTCACACCGGCAGCAACCGCTTCATCAGCGGCATGAAGAAGATCCCGAGATTGATCGCGAAGCCGATGTTCCAGAGGATGGAGCGTAGGGTCGGGCGGTTGCCGAGATAGGTCAGCACATAGGCGATCCGCACGATCAGGAACAGCACCGCGAGCTCGTCGATCAGGCGCTGCGGCGCGTCCCGGAATTCCGCGAGCAGCACGGCAAAGGCGAAGAACGGAAGGGTCTCGATGCCGTTCTGATGGGCCCCTAGCGCGCGGGCCCGGATCGGATCCTGGAAGAAGGCGGGATCGCGCGGATTGGCGTTGTCGAACCGGCGGATTGCCGTCAATTTGCCGCCCGCAAGCGTCAACAGATAGAGCAGCACCGCTCCGAACACGCACCATTCGGCGATCATCATGGTTTCGTCTCCCCCCGCACGACGAAGCCTAGCGAAACCGGCCCAATCTTGACAAGCTCGGTGCAACGCGCGACCCACGGGACCATGACCACCATTGCCTCCATCCAGACCGCAAAGCCGGCCGCGCAGCCGGCCCGGCCGCGTGTCGGCGTGCTCCTAGTCAATCTCGGCACGCCCGATACGGCCGACGCATCAGGCGTGCGGGTCTATTTGAAGGAGTTTCTCTCGGACGCCCGCGTGATTGAGGACCAGGGCCTGATCTGGCAGCTG
Source organism: Bradyrhizobium genosp. A (assembly GCF_049949275.1). Taxonomy (NCBI): domain Bacteria; kingdom Pseudomonadati; phylum Pseudomonadota; class Alphaproteobacteria; order Hyphomicrobiales; family Nitrobacteraceae; genus Bradyrhizobium; species Bradyrhizobium genosp. A. Next base: position 1,229,639 of record NZ_CP188196.1, read on the forward strand.
GTGCTGAACGGCATCATCCTGCGCAGCCGTCCCCGCACCAAGGCGCTCGACTACCGGAAGATATGGAACAACGAGCGGAACGAGTCGCCGCTGAAGACCATCACGCGGTCGCAAGCCGACAAGCTCGCCGCCGCGCTGTCGGATCGCGCGCATGTCGTGGTGGACTGGGCGATGCGTTACGGCAATCCCTCGATCAAGGCGGGCATCGATGCGCTGATCGCGAAGGGCTGCGAGCGTATCCTTGCCGTGCCGCTCTATCCGCAATATTCCGCCTCGACCTCGGCGACCGTCTGTGACGAGGTGTTCCGCGTGCTCGCCGGTCTGCGCAATCAGCCGACGCTGCGGGTGACGCCGCCCTATTACGAGGACGAGGCCTATATCGAGGCGCTCGCCGTCTCGATCGAGAGGCATCTGGCGACACTGCCTTTCAAGCCCGAGCTGATTGTCGCCTCATTCCACGGCATGCCGAAATCCTATGTCGAGAAGGGCGATCCCTATCAGAGCCATTGCATCGCCACGACCGAGGCGTTGCGCCGACGGCTCGGCATGGATGAGACAAAACTGCTGCTGACCTTCCAGTCGCGCTTCGGCAATGACGAATGGCTGCAGCCCTACACCGACAAGACGATGGAACGTCTTGCCAAGGAAGGTGTGCGTCGCATCGCGGTGGTGACGCCGGGCTTTTCGGCTGACTGCCTGGAGACGCTGGAGGAGATCGCGCAGGAGAATGCCGAGATCTTCAAACACAATGGTGGCGAGCAGTTTTCCGCGATCTCCTGCCTCAACGACAGCGAACCCGGCATGGATGTGATCCGCACGCTGGTGCTGCGCGAGCTTCAGGGCTGGATCTGATGGGCGCCCCATGAACCGCCGCGAATGCCTGGCGCTTCTTGGGGTGATCGCCACGATGCCGCCGTCGGCGCTTGCGCAGCAGCCGAATGCGACGCGCCGGCTCGGCGTGCTCTCGGTCATCGCCTCTGACGACGTGATCGGACAGGCTCGCCTGGCCGAGGCGCTCGCCGTGCATGGCTGGAAGGAGCAAGACAATCTCAGGGTCGACTGGCGCAGCGGCGCCGGCGATCGCGCCCGTATCGCGCAGCTTGCCGACGATCTGATCGCGCTCAAGCCCGATATCCTGCTCGCGCTCGGCACGCCCTCGGTGGAGGAATTGCGCCAGCGCACCACGACAATCCCGATCGTGTTCGCCGTGGTCACCGATCCCGTCAGCCAAGGTTTTGTCCAAAACCTTGCCCATCCCGGCGGTAACATTACCGGCTTCACCGATTACGACGGTCCCTTGGCGGGCAAATGGCTGGAGATGCTGGCGCAGATCACGCCAAAAGCGTCCCGCGTATTCGTCGTCTATAATCCCGCCACCGCGCCATTCGCGCCCTTGATGCTGCCCACTATCGAAGACGCCGCACGGACGCTTGGTGTGACGGTCGAGCCCGCGCCGGTCCACGACGCAGCCTCGGTTGCCGCGTTGGCTTCGGACAGAGATGGCGGCTTTCTGGTGCTGCCCGACTTCTTCACCATGGCCAATCGCACGCATCTGCTGGCGGCCATTGCGCAAGCGCGCGCGCCGGCGATGTTCTGGAGCCGCACCTTCGTCGACGAGGGCGGGTTGATGTCCTACAGCACCGACAGCGCCGAGCAGCTGCGCCGCGCCGCCGCCTACATCGACCGCATCCTCAGGGGTGCACAGCCGGCCGACCTGCCGGTCCAGAACCCCACCAAGCTCGAGCTCGTCATCAATCTGAAGGCGGCCAAGGCGCTGGGCGTCACGGTCCCGGCCGGTCTGATCGCAACTGCACACGACGTCATCGAGTAGCGTCGCAATCCGTTAACTTTTGCCGTTAGGTCTGCGCCTGGACGCATTCAAGAGCCCTTCGTAAATACATAATCGTGACCATTCCCTCTCGTCGCGTCTTGTGCAGAATGGCGTGGATGCCGACGTTACTCGCAACCGCTGAACCGGTAGGGTCCCGGTCTCGACCAATGGCAGCGCGGGAAGGGGCTTTCCCGCCTTGGAGGAAATATGAGCGGTTTCGATATTTTCGCGATTGTTCTGGTGTTGCTCGTCATCGTCACGCTGATTGCCGGCGTGAAGACGGTGCCGCAGGGCTATGACTGGACCATCGAGCGGTTCGGCAAATACACCCAGACGCTGAGCCCCGGGCTCAATCTCATCGTCCCGTATTTCGATCGCGTCGGGCGCAAGATCAACATGATGGAGCAGGTGATCAACATTCCCGAGCAGGAGGTGATCACCAAGGACAACGCCACCGTGACGGTGGACGGCGTCGCGTTCTTCCAGGTGTTCGACGCCGCCAAGGCGAGCTACGAGGTTGCCAATCTCGAGCAGGCGATCATCGTGCTGACCATGACCAACATCCGCTCGGTGATGGGGTCGATGGATCTCGACCAGGTGCTGTCGCACCGCGACGAGATCAACGAGCGCCTGCTGCGTGTGGTCGATGCCGCGGTGTCGCCCTGGGGTCTCAAGGTCAACCGCATCGAGATCAAGGACATCGTGCCGCCCGCCGACCTCGTCGAAGCCATGGGCCGGCAGATGAAGGCCGAGCGCGTCAAGCGGGCCGACATCCTTCAGGCCGAAGGTGCGCGCCAGTCCGAGATCCTGCGTGCCGAGGGCGCCAAGCAGGGCCAGATCCTTCAGGCCGAAGGCCGCCGCGAAGCTGCCTTCCGCGACGCCGAGGCGCGCGAGCGCTCGGCGGAAGCCGAGGCCAAGGCCACGCAAATGGTCAGCGAGGCCATTGCCAAGGGCGATGTCGCGGCGTTGAACTACTTTATCGCCGACAAATATATCAAGGCGTTCGGGCAACTCGCGGAGTCGCCGAACCAGAAGGTCATCATGCTGCCGGTCGAGGCGATGGGCATGCTGGGCTCGCTCGCCGGCATCGGGGAAATCGCCAAGGCGACGTTCGGCGAAAGCGCGGTATCTGCGGCAGCCGCCGCTCGCCGCTCCGGCTCGGTGCCGCCGACCGGCGGCACGCCACCGGCAGTGCCTCCGCAGCAGGGGTAGTGCCAATTTTAGAGGTCGTGTCATGACCGACATGTTCGTATCGCTCGGCACCTGGAATTGGCTGATCTTCGGCTTCATCCTGATGGCGCTGGAGGTGATCGCGCCGGGCGTGTTCCTGTTCTGGCTCGGGCTCGCCGCGCTTCTGGTCGGCCTGATCTCGTTCGCACTTGTCATATCCTGGCAAATTCAGCTCGTGATGTTCGCGGTGTTCGCAGCCGCTGCCGTGCCGGTGTGGCGCCGGCTCTCCCGGCCGAAGCCGGATGCGAGCGCCAGCCCCTTCCTGAACAAGCGCAGCGAGGCGCTCTTGGGCCGCGAGTTTACGCTGGAGAAGCCGATCATCGACGGCAACGGCACCATGCGTATCGGCGATACGGTATGGCGCGTGGCAGGCCCGGACACGCCGGCGGGCACGCGCGTGAAGGTGGTGCAGGTGGATGGTGCCAATCTGACGGTGGCCGCGGCGTAGTTGCCGTCATTGCGAACGAAGTGAAGCAATCCAGAATCTCTCCACGGGGACAGTCTGAATTGCTTCGCTTCGCTCGCAATGACGAGTTTGTCGGGACGACATCGCCGAACTTAGGCGCGGCTCTTGCTGTGCCACCTCTCCGCAAACCGGTGCAGCGGCATGAACGTCTCGCATAAATCCCGCCCCAGCGGCGTCAGGCCGTAGCCGCCACCTTTGCCCAGCTCCACGAACCCCGCCTCGCGCAACTCCGTCAGCCGGGCCTGCAGCACCGTGGGCGAGGCCTCGTCGCAGGCCGTGCGAAGCGCGCGCGAGGTGAGGGGATCCTCGCGCAGCTCCCACAGGATCCGCAGGCTCCAGCGCCGGCCGAGCAGATCGAGCAGCGCCATGATCGGCCGCCCGGTGCGGGAGCCACGCACGCGGCGCTCCCCTGATGCTGCCTGTTTCGCCATCGCGCCCCTCTTGCGTCTTGCTACAGATAATGTAGCGTATTGCTACAGTAATTGTAGCAAGGAAGATGCTCATGTCATCCCCAGCTCCGCGTATTGCCCCGCTCGCGCCGCCTTATCCCCCGGAGATCCAGGCGCAGTTCGACCGCATCATGCGCGGCGCGCCGCCGCTGGTGCTGTTCCGGGTCATGGCCGGCCACACCCGCGCCTGGGAGAAGTTTCGCGCCGGGGGACTGCTCGATCCCGGGCCGCTGTCGTTGCGCCAGCGCGAGATCGTCATCGATCGCACCTGCGCGCTGAACCAGTGCGAGTATGAATGGGGCGTGCATGTCGCGGTTTTTGCCGGGCCGGCGAAGCTCACCGAGGATGAGGTCCGCGCGACTGTCGCGGGCGATGCGAATTCATCCTGCTGGTCGCCGGCCGAGCAGGCCCTGATCGCGGCGGTGGACGCGTTGCACACCAGCGCAACCTTCACCGACGCCGAGTTTGCCGCGCTGTCGGCGTATTACGACGAAGCACAGGTTCTGGAGATCATGCTGCTGTGCGGCTTCTATCGCACGGTGTCGTATCTGGCGAACGGGCTGAAGCTGCCGCTGGAGGAGAACGCGGCGCGGTTTCCAACGTAACTCAAACCGCCGTCATTGCGCTCTACGCTCCTCATCCTGAGGAGCGCGGAACGCGCGTCTCGAAGGATGAAGGCCCGGCCGGTGGCCTAGCCCTTCGAGACGCGCGCCAGGGGCGCGCTCCTCAGGGTGAGGGTCTTCCGGATCGCTTCGCGATGTCTCAGGTGCGGAGAATCGTCACGCTACGCCCGCGCGCAACAAATCGTGCAGATGCACGATGCCGACCACCTTGTCCGCTTCGGTCACCACCAAGGTCGTGATCTTGCGGGTGTTCAGCACTTCGATCATCTCGGTCGCAAGCATCGAGGGTGGCACCGTCTTCGGCTGCCTAGTCATGACGTCGTCGACCGACGCCGTCAAAAGATCCGGCCGCATGTGACGGCGCAAATCGCCGTCGGTGATGATGCCGACGGCCTCGTTCGCGTCGTTGACGATGCAGACGCAGCCAAGCCCCTTGGCGGACATTTCCATCACCGCGTCCGACATCTTGGTGCCCAGAGGCTTGACCGGAATCTCCGCACCGGTGCGCATGTAGTCGCGGACGAATTTCAGCATCGCGCCCAGCTTGCCGCCCGGATGGAAATGGGCGAATTCCAGCGCGGTGAAGCCGCGGCCTTCAAGCAGCGCGATCGCAATGGCATCGCCGATCGCGACCTGCATCATCGTCGAGGTGGTTGGTGCCAGGTTGTGCGGGCAGGCCTCGCGCGCCTTCGGCAGCTCGATCACGATATCGGCGGCCTGGCCCAGCGAGGACGCCGCGTTCGACGTCACCGCGATCATCGGGATCGCGAACCGCGCCGAATAATTGACGAGGGTCTTCATCTCCGGCTGCTCGCCGGACCAGGACAGCGCCATGATGACGTCGTCGGTGGTGATCATGCCGAGATCGCCATGGGCGGCTTCAGCGGTGTGAACGAAGAAGGCCGGCGTGCCGGTCGACGCCAGGGTCGCTGCGATCTTGCGCGCCATGTGGCCGGACTTGCCAAGGCCGGTGACGATGACGCGGCCTTTGGCGTTGCGGATCAGGTCGACCGCCTTGGCAAACGCTTGGCCCAGCGGGCCGCGCAGGGCGGCGGCGAGCGCGTTGATGCCGCCGCTCTCGGTCTCCAGCGTGCGGAGCGCGGATTCGACGCTTGTCGGGATGGGGCCGGACGATGGGGTCATCAGCGGTTTCGAGCTCGGCATGTTTTGATCCAGGGAGGAGTGGCGTTGGCCCGTTGCCGGCCTGCTTAGCACGCCCCGGCCCGTGAGGCGACGCGAGCCCCAAAGCCCTCAACGGGTCATTAACCATAATTGTTTTAACTCCATTAACGATGGTTCCCGCGTGTTTGCGGGAGGCTGTCGGTGAAGTGTATGATTTCGTTGGAGTTATTCCATCGTGGGGTCGCCTCCAGGCAGGGGCCGGAGCAAGCGCGCGCAACTCCTTCGCGCCGCTTTGCCATGCCTGCTGCTGACCGCAGTGGAAAGCGCCCCGGCAGCCGCCCAGAGCCTCACGCCCGACCTGTTCAATCCCAACCGCGGCGGCTTTGCCGCGCCCGACACGCTGCCGACGCGGCGCACGGCCGGCGTCCCGCAGGCGCCGTCGGATGCGGTCCCGGCACCGCCGGATCCCAACGACGATCCGCGCAAGAAAAGCGATGCGCCCGCGCCGTCGCGTGTCGGCCAGGTCCCGACCTACGGCCTGCCCGCAGCGAACGGGGCGAGCGGCTCCGGCTACGACTCGCTCAATCGTAAGCGCCAGCAGCCAAAGCTCTATCCGGGGCAGCCGAAGCCGAAGAAGCCCGCAGGTCCGGGCTCGCCGGTGCCGTCGGCGACACCGACACTGTCCCCTCTCGGTGCGCCGCGCATTGCGCCGCCGCCGTCGGAGACCGCGAACAAGACGCCGGTGCCGCCGGCGATGGCGGGCACCGTGCCCGGCCAGCCGCAGCGCCGTCGCCTCAAGGCCGACGACGACGCGTTCGGCGCGGTCGGCGATTACGCCGGCAGTTTTCTGATCAAGGGCGGGCTCGAACTGTCCACCGGCTACGACACCAATCCCGCGCGCCTCAGCAAGCCGGTCGGTTCGCCGGTCTATGTCGTCGCGCCTGATCTTCTCGTCATGTCCGACTGGGAGCGCCACGCGCTGGTCGCGGATCTGCGCGGCTCGTTCTCCGGCTATACCAACAACATGCCGGCGACGATCGACGGACTTGCCTCGCCGTCGCCGGTCGAGATCGACCGGCCCGATTTCACCGGCCATGTCGACGGCCGTTTCGATGTCGATCGCGACCTCAAGCTGACCTCGCAGCTGCGTCTGCGCCTTGCCACCGACAATCCCGGCAGCCCGAACGTGCAGGCCGGCCTGCAAAAATATCCAGTTTACGCCACCTATGGCGGCACCTTCGGTTTCGACCAGACTTTTAACCGCTTCCAGGTCGCGGCCGGCGCCACGATCGATCGCACGGCCTACACCGACTCCAAGCTCACCGACGGCTCGACCTTCAGCAATGACGATCGCGACTTCAACCAGTATGGCGGCGTCGGGCGTTTCTCCTACGAGCTCAAGCCGGGCCTGAAGCCGTTCGTCGAGATCGAGGGCGATAACCGCGTCCACGACCAGGCCGCCGACCGCAACGGCTATTTGCGCGATTCAACCGGCGGCTACGCCAAGGTCGGCTCGTCCTTCGAATTCTCGCGCATCCTCACCGGCGAAATCTCGGTCGGCTATTCCGCGCGCAACTATGTCGACCCGCGCCTGAGCCAGCTCTCGGGCTTCCTGACCACGGGCTCGCTGATCTGGAACGCGAGCGGGCTGACGACGGTGAAATTCAACACCGACACGCAGATCGCGGAGACCACGATCCCGGGCTCCTCCGGCGTGCTGGTGCACACCTATGCGGCCGAGGTCGATCACGACTTCCGCCGCTGGCTCACCGCGATCGGAAAGTTCACCTACGGCACCTACGACTACCAGGGCCAGAATCGCAACGACAAGACCTACTCGCTCGAAGGCAATCTGATCTACAAGCTCAACCGCAACATGTGGATCAAGGGCACGCTACGCCACGACATCCTGGACTCGAACCAGCCGGGTTCGAGCTCGCAGGGCACGGTGGTGATGCTGGGCGTGAGGTTGCAGAATTAAAGGCGCTGACGTGTTGAGGCGTCGCTCTCAACGCGCACTCCCCTGTCATGCCCCGGCTTGACCGGGGCATCCAGTACGCCGCGGCTTCTCGGTGACGACAACTGTCTCTGGAATACTGGATCGCCCGCTCCAGTGCGCAATTGCGCACAAGGCGGGCGATGACACTGTTTGCCAATCGGGCGGCTCGCGCCTCACTCAGCGTGGCAGATCCGTCTTCCCCATCAGGAATGTATCGATCGACCTTGCACACAGCCGGCCCTCGCGGATGGCCCAGACCACCAGCGATTGCCCGCGGCGCATGTCGCCTGCGGTGAACACGTTCGGGCGCGAGGTCTGGTAGTCCAGCGTGTTGGCCTTGACGTTGCCGCGCGGGTCGAGGTCGACCGCGAGCTGCTTCAACAGGCCCTCGTGCACGGGGTGCACAAAGCCCATCGCGAGCAGGATCAGCTCGGCGTCGAGCTCGAACTCGGTGCCTTCAATCGGCTTGAACTTGTCGTCGACGCGCACGCAGTGCAGCTTCTTGACCTTGCCGTTCTCGCCGGAAAACTTCTGCGTCAGCACCGCGAATTCACGGACCGCGCCTTCGGCCTGGCTCGACGACGTCCGCATCTTCAGCGGCCAGTTCGGCCAGGTCAGGCCCTTGTTCTCGCGCTCGGGCGGGGCGGGCATGATCTCGAGCTGGGTCACTGAGAGCGCGCCCTGGCGCAGCGAGGTGCCGATGCAGTCCGAACCCGTGTCGCCACCACCGATGACGACGACGTGCTTGCCGCCGGCCAAAATCTCGGTGACGCCGTTCAAGGACTCGCTGGAGACGCGGCGGTTCTGTTGCGGCAGGAAGTCCATCGCATAGTGGATGCCGTCGAATTCGCGGCCGGGGATCGGCAGGTCGCGCGGCGCCTCCGCGCCGCCGGTCAGCGCGATCGCGTCGTATTCGTTGAGCATCTCGCGCGGATCGACATTGCCGTCGACGCCGACATGGCTGTTGTAGTGGAAGGTGACGCCCTCGCCTTCCATCTGCTTGACACGGCGATCGATGATGCCCTTCTCCATCTTGAAGTCGGGAATGCCGTAGCGCAGCAGGCCGCCGGCCTTGGCGTACTTTTCGAACAGGTGCACGTCGTGGCCGGCGCGCGCGAGCTGCTGTGCGCAGGCCATACCGGCCGGGCCGGAGCCGATCACCGCGACCTTCTTGCCGGTTTTCACGGCGGCGACTTCAGGCTTCAGCCAGCCATTGTCCCAGGCACGGTCGACGATCGCGCATTCGATGGTCTTGATGGTGACCGGGTTGTCGTCGATGTTGAGGGTGCAGGAGGCTTCACACGGCGCCGGGCAGATGCGGCCAGTGAACTCCGGAAAGTTGTTGGTCGAGTGCAGATTGCGCGAGGCTTCTTCCCAGTTGCCCTGATAGACGAGGTCATTGAAATCAGGGATTTGGTTGTTGACCGGGCAGCCGGGCGTGCCCGGTGCGACCGAACCGGTGCCGTGGCAATAGGGAATGCCGCAATTCATGCAGCGCGCAGCCTGGTCGCGCGTTTCCTTCTCGGTCAAGGGAACGACAAATTCGTGAAAATGCTTCACGCGCTCGGCGACCGGCGTGTACTTGCGGTCATGCCGTTCGATTTCGAGAAAACCCGTGATCTTGCCCATTAAACCCGCAGTCCCTGCCGCTTAGTCGTTTGTTCTCTAGCTAGACCCTCATCCTGAGGAGCGCGGAACGCGCGTCTCGAAGGATGAAGGCCCGGCTGGTGGTCTCATGGTTCGAGACGGCGCTTTCGCGCCTCCTCACCATGAGGCTCTTTTTATTACGCCCCGATCGCGATTTTCGGCTCGGCGTCCGCGTTGGCCGCCATTTCGCGCAGTGCGCGCCGATACTCGACCGGCATCACCTTGCGGAATTTGGGCAGCCATTCCTTCCAATTGGCGAGGATGTCGGCGGCGCGCTTGGAGCCGGTCGCCTTCGCGTGGCGCGTGATCAGGACGTGCAGACGCTCGACGTCGGAGTCGAGCAGGTCCTTGAACACGTCGACCCGGCCATGCGCCTCGAGGTCACCGGTGTGATGATAGGTGCCGGCGTTGATCAGCTCTTCCGACAGCACCGGCTCGAGCTCGACCATCGCCATGTTGCACAGCTTGTCGAAGCCGCCGCTCTCGTCGAGCACATAGGCGATGCCGCCGGACATGCCGGCCGCGAAGTTGCGCCCGGTCTTGCCGAGCACGACCACGATGCCGCCGGTCATGTATTCGCAGCAATGATCGCCCGCGCCTTCGACGACAGCGACCGCGCCCGAGTTGCGCACGGCAAAGCGTTCGCCGGCGACGCCGCGGAAGTAGCACTCGCCCTGGATGGCGCCGTACATCACGGTGTTGCCGACGATGATGCTCTCTTCCGGCACGATGCTGCTGTTCGCCGGCGGCTTGACGATGATCTTGCCGCCCGAGAGGCCCTTGCCGACATAGTCGTTGGCCTCACCCTCGAGCTCGAAGGTGACGCCGTTGGCGAGCCAAGCACCGAAGGCCTGGCCGGCCGTGCCCTTCAGGCTGACATGGATGGTGTCCTGCGGCACGCCGGCATGGCCGTAGATCTTGGCGACTGCGCCGGACAGCATCGCACCCGCGGAGCGGTTGGTGCTGTTGATCTTGGCCTCGATCTTCACCGGCGCGCCGCGGTCGAGCGAGGGCTGCGCCTTCTCGATCAGCGTGCGGTCGAGCACCGCCTCCAGATGATGGTTCTGGCGCTCGGAGTGATAGATCTTCTGGCCCTTCTCTTCCTTCTGCTTGACGAACAGCTTGGAGAAGTCGAGGCCCTTGGCCTTCCAGTGCGCGACCAGCTTGGTCTGGTCGAGCAGCTGAACCTGGCCGATCATCTCGTTGAAGGTGCGGAAGCCGAGCGAGGCCATGATCTCGCGGACTTCCTCCGCGACGAAGAAGAAGTAGTTGATCACGTGCTCGGGCTGGCCGGTGAAGCGCTTGCGCAGGACGGGGTCCTGGGTGGCGACGCCGACCGGGCAGGTGTTGAGATGGCACTTGCGCATCATGATGCAGCCGGCCGCAATCAGCGGCGCGGTGGCGAAGCCAAACTCGTCGGCGCCGAGAAGCGCGCCGATCACGACGTCACGTCCGGTGCGGAAGCCACCGTCGACCTGGACCACGATGCGGCTGCGCAGCCGCTCGCGCACCAGCGTCTGGTGGGTTTCGGCAAGGCCGATTTCCCAGGGCGAGCCGGCATGCTTGATCGAGGTCAGCGGCGAAGCGCCGGTGCCGCCCTCGAAGCCCGCGATGGTGACATGGTCGGCGCGCGCCTTGGCAACGCCCGCGGCCACGGTGCCGACGCCGATCTCGGAGACGAGCTTGACCGAAACGTCGCCCGTCGGGTTGACGTTCTTGAGGTCGTAGATCAGCTGCGCCAAGTCCTCGATCGAGTAGATGTCGTGGTGCGGCGGCGGCGAGATCAGGCCGACGCCCGGCGTCGAGTGACGAACTTTTGCGATGGTCGCGTCGACCTTGTGGCCGGGCAGCTGGCCGCCTTCGCCAGGCTTGGCGCCCTGCGCCATCTTGATCTGCATCATGTCGGAGTTGACGAGATACTCCGTGGTGACGCCGAAGCGGCCCGAGGCGACCTGCTTGATCGCCGAACGCATGCTGTCGCCATTCGGCATCGGCTTGAAGCGGTCGGCTTCCTCGCCGCCTTCGCCGGTGTTCGACTTGCCGCCGATCCGGTTCATGGCGATCGCAAGCGTCGTGTGCGCCTCGCGCGAGATTGAGCCGAAGCTCATCGCGCCCGTGGCAAAACGCTTGACGATGTCCTTGGCCGGCTCGACCTGGTCGAGCGGGACAGGCTTGCGCTTCTCTTCGTCCGCGTTCTTGATCCGGAACAGGCCGCGCAGCGTCAGCAGGCGCTCCGACTGCTCGTTGAGAATCTTCGCGAAGGCGCGATAGCGCTCCAGTGAATTGCCGCGCGCGGCGTGCTGAAGCAGGCCGACCGATTCCGCGGTCCAGGCATGGTCCTCGCCGCGGCTGCGATAGGCGTACTCGCCGCCGACGTCGAGCGCAGTCTTGTAGACCTGCGCCTCGCCGAACGCGTCGGCATGACGGCGCACGGCTTCTTCCGCGATCTCGGCAAGGCCCACGCCTTCGACGCGGGTGTGCGTGCCGGCGAAGAACTTTCCGACGAAATCCGCCTTGAGGCCGACCGCGTCGAAGATCTGCGCGCCGCAATAGGATTGGTAGGTCGAGATGCCCATCTTGGACATCACCTTCAAGAGGCCCTTGCCGATCGACTTGATGTAGCGCTTGACGATCTCGTAGTCGTCCAGCGAGCCGGGCAGGCGGTCCTTCATCGCGACGATGGTTTCGAACGCGAGGTAAGGATTGATCGCTTCCGCGCCGTAACCGGCAAGGCAGGCGAAGTGATGCACTTCGCGCGGCTCGCCGGATTCGACGACGAGACCGACCGAGGTGCGCAGGCCGGTGCGGATCAGGTGATGATGCACGGAGGCGCAGGCCAGCAGCGACGGGATCGGAACCCGGTCGGTGCCGACCATGCGGTCGGACAGGATGATGATGTTGACGCCCTCGCGCACCGCGCTCTCGGCGCGCGCGCAGAGCTCGTCGAGCACCTGGTCCATGCCGGCCGCGCCGAGACCGGCGTGGAAGGTGGTGTCCAGCGTGCGCGACTTGAAGTGCGAATCGGCCACATCCGAGATCGAGCGGATCTTTTCGAGATCGGCATCGGTCAGGATCGGCTGACGCGCTTCCAGACGCTTGGTGGTGGCGAGGCCCTGCAGGTCGAACAGGTTCGGCCGCGGTCCGATGATCGAGACCAGGCTCATCACCAGCTCCTCGCGGATCGGGTCGATCGGCGGGTTGGTGACCTGCGCAAAGTTCTGCTTGAAATAGGTGAACAGCGGCTTTGGCCGGTCCGACAGCGCCGAGATCGGCGTGTCGTTGCCCATTGAGCCGGCGGCTTCTTCACCGGTGGCCGCCATCGGCGTCATCAGGATTGCGATGTCTTCCTGGCTGTAGCCGAACGCCTGCTGGCGATCGAGCAGCGACAGGTTGGAGCGCACGCCGGTGGTCGCCACCTTCGGCAGCTCTTCCAGCACGATCTGGGTTCGCTCCAGCCACTCCGTGTAGGGATGGCTGCTGGCGAGCTCGGCCTTGATCTCGTCATCCGGGATCAGGCGGCCCTGTTCGAGGTCGACCAGCAGCATCTTGCCGGGCTGCAAGCGCCACTTGGTGATGATCTGGTCTTCGGGAATCGTCAGCACCCCCATCTCGGACGCCATGACAATGCGGTCGTCCTTGGTCACGAGATAGCGCGCCGGCCGCAACCCGTTGCGGTCGAGCGTGGCGCCGATCTGACGGCCGTCGGTGAAGGCGATCGCGGCTGGGCCGTCCCACGGCTCCATCAGGGCGGCGTGATATTCGTAGAAGGCGCGGCGCTTCTCATCCATCAAGGGATTGCCGGCCCACGCCTCCGGAATCATCATCATGACGGCGTGCGGCAGCGAGTAGCCGCCCTGCACCAGGAATTCGAGCGCGTTGTCGAAGCAGGCGGTATCCGACTGGCCTTCGTAGGAGATCGGCCAGAGCCGGTTGATGTCCTTGCCGTACAGCTCGGAGCTCACCGAGGCCTGGCGCGCCGCCATCCAGTTGGTGTTACCACGCAAAGTGTTGATCTCGCCGTTATGCGCGATCATGCGGTAGGGATGCGCCAGCGACCAGGCCGGGAAGGTGTTGGTCGAGAAGCGCTGGTGAACCAGCGCGAGCGCGCTCTCGAAATCCTTCTCGTGCAAATCGGGATAGTACTTGCCGAGCTGGTCGGCGAGGAACATGCCCTTGTAGATCACGGTGCGGCAAGACATCGAGCACGGGTAATAGCCGGCGAGGCCGCGGTCGCGGCGCTGGTAGATCGCCTGCGAGATCGACTTGCGCAGCATGTAGAGCCGGCGCTCGAACTCGTCCTCGGACTTGGCGGTGCCGTTGCGGCCGATGAACACCTGCATGCAGGCGGGCTCGGTCGGCTTCACGGTGACGCCGAGCGAGGAATTGTCGGTCGGCACATCGCGCCAGCCGAGCAGGGTCAGGCCTTCCGCCTTGATCTGGTCGGCGATGATGCTCTTGATGACGTTGCGCCAGGCGGTGTCGCGCGGCATGAACAGCGCGCCGATGGCGTATTCGCCGGGCGCCGGCAGCGCGAAGCCGATCTCCTTGGCCTTGCGGCTGAAGAAGGCGTGCGGGATCTGCACCAGGATGCCGGCGCCGTCACCGGCGCGCGGGTCGGCACCGACGGCGCCGCGGTGCTCGAGATTGCAGAGGATGCTGAGCGCGTCCGAGACGATCTCGTGGGACTTCTTGCCCTTGATGTTGGCGATGAAGCCGACCCCGCAGGAATCCTTCTCCAGGCTCGGATCGTAGAGACCTTCGGCCGGCGGGCGCGAATTGTGCTCCTGAATCGGATCGGTCGTTTTCGAGGCGACCGTCGCCGACAGCTCTTCTGCCACGATGTTTGCGCGCTCGAATTGCGACCCGTTCATTGTTCCAATCCTCTCCATGCGGCAAGCTGCCTCACCGCCATCTTCGGCGCACCTTGGGCGTTCCGCGGCACCCGCCTCTGGGTCACCGCTCGTCCACTAGCGAGCCGCATTTTCTTAAATTCAGGCCTAGGCGTTCTTCGTCCCCGAGAACGGCTTTGCCTGGTACCTTGCCGGCGCTCGAAAGTGCCGGTTTTCGCTGCAATCCCTGTGCCGGAATCGCGGGCAAAATTGAGACAGTCTTCCTGTCCTAACCATCACCTTGCCAAATTTTTGTCTATCACACAAGCGCGCGAAAGTCCCGATTCCCAAAGTGTCAATCAGCGCTTTCCGCATGGCGCGCGGCCCCGGTTTTGAAGCAAACGCGCCGCGATCCGGCCCAAGCGGCGCCGAAATCACCAATGAAGCTTCGGATCAGCCCTTCGAAAGGCGCGCCACGCCGCAAGAAGCGAAAGAGCGCGAGCATTCGGGGGCCTGACAGGAGCGTGTCGACCATGAAGTTTTTCACAGGATGTGTGGCCGCCGCCGCGCTAGCGTTGGCTGCAACCGCTGCTCAGGCACAAGGTCCGGCGGGCGGTATGTCCGGCGGGGCCATGATCGCGGTGTCGGATTTCGACGGACCCTACGGGCCGGGCGAAGCCGCGCCGCCACCGCCGCCGCGTTACGGCTACGGCTATGGCTATGAGGACCGCGGTCCGGCGCCGGCGCTGCTGCCGGCCACCGAGGTCTATGCGGTGCTGCGCGAAAACGGCTTCTCGCCGCTCGGCATCCCGCGCCTGCGCGGCGCCGTCTACACCATCGCGGTGATCGACCGCCGCGGCGATGACGGCCGGCTCGTGATCGATGCCCGCGACGGCCGGATCATCCGCTTCATGCCGGCCGCTGATGCCTATGGCATGGCGCCGGCCTATGAGGAGCCTTCGGTTGCACCTTACCGGCCGCAAAGCGCGCTGCCGCCACCGACCATGGTCCGCGGTGGTCCGCCGCGCCCGCCGGCGCCGATCCCGCATGTCGCCAGCCGCACCGTCCCGTTGCCCAAAGCGGCTCCGCTGCGGGTCGAGACACCGGTGGCAGCCGCTAAGCCGGCCGAGCCTGCGACACACCAGGCCCAGGTGCCGCAGGTACAAGCACCGCAGCCCCAGCCCGCGCAGCAGACCGCCGCCGTTCAGGCCAAGCCCGCCGAGGGCGCCGCTCCGACCGTC
The DNA here is from genome assembly GCF_049949275.1 of Bradyrhizobium genosp. A. Taxonomy (NCBI): domain Bacteria; kingdom Pseudomonadati; phylum Pseudomonadota; class Alphaproteobacteria; order Hyphomicrobiales; family Nitrobacteraceae; genus Bradyrhizobium; species Bradyrhizobium genosp. A. Next base: position 1,245,076 of record NZ_CP188196.1, read on the forward strand.
GGCCAGGCCAAGCCGGCCACTACCATCTTGCCGACGCAGGAGATGCCGGCTGCGCAGGGCTTGGATTAGGGTTGAAGCAAACAAAAAGCGCCCGAGGACCTCGGGCGCTTTCAGGTCACAGCGGCTGTGCTTCAGCTCCGCGGAGACCCCGCCGCTTCCAAGATCAAATTCGCCACATCCTTCGGACGCGACACCAGCGAGAGGTGGCCGGCGTCGAGCTCGATCGTGGTCGCGTTCATCCGCTTGGCGAGGAAGCGTTCGAAATCGGGGTTGATGGTGCCGTCGTTCTTCGACACCGCGTACCAGCTCGGCTTCGAATGCCAGGCGGCCTCCGTCGTGCGTCCGGCGAAGATCGAGGCCGCGGTCGGCCATTGCACGGCGTAGAGCTCCTTTGCGCGTTCCGGTGCGACTCCGTTGGCGAAATATTTCAGGAAGGCGTCTTCCGAAAGCTTTGTATAGCCGTCGTGCTCAACGATGCCGGCGCGCGCAGGGCCCGTCGGAAACTGTTTCGACAGCGCCACAAAATCCTCGTTGGCGTCGGGGGCGCGCGCGGCGATGTAGACGAGGCCGGTGATCTTCGGATCGGTGCCGACCTGACTGATCACGGTGCCGCCCCAGGAATGCGCGACCAGCACGGTCGGGCCATCCTGCTCGGCCAGCACGCGCTTGGTTGCCTCGACCGACTCGGCGAGCGATCCCAGCGGATTCTGCACGGCGGTGACGTTGAGGCCTGCGGCCTGAAGGATCGGGATCACCTCCGACCAGCTCGAGCCATCGGCCCAGGCGCCATGCACCAGCACGACGTTCTTGGCCTTCACGGTCTGCGGGGTCTGGGCGTGAGCGAGGCTGATGGGAGCCGCCAGCAGGCTCGCGGCGACGAAAAGGCTGCGCCAGAAAGTCATGATCGTTCTCCGTTTATTTTTGAGTGCGATACCCAAAAGGACGGAGCGTGAGGCAGTGGCGTTACATACCCTCACCGTTCTGTGATGCGCTGCAAAACGAAAAAACGCCCCGGGGGCACCGGGGCGTTTTCGCAACCTGAAAGTTGATGCGCACTTAGGCGGCGACCGAGCCCTCGATCACCTGTGCGCTCGACGCGCCGGTGTTGATCACGATCTGGCGCGGCTTCTTGGCTTCGGGAATCTCGCGCACGAGGTCGACGTGGAGCAGGCCGTTCTCGAGCGAGGCGTCCTTCACCTGCACGAAGTCGGCAAGCTGGAAGGCGCGCTCGAAGGCACGGGCGGCGATGCCGCGGTAGAGCACTTCGGACTTCGAGTTCTCGTTGGCGACTTTCTCGCCTTTGATCGTCAGCGTGTTTTCCTTCGCGACGATGGAGAGCTCATCCTTGGCGAAGCCCGAGACCGCAACGGTGATGCGGTAGGCGTTCTCGCCGGTGCGCTCGATGTTGTAGGGGGGATAACCGGGGCTGCCGTCGGAGCCTGCCTGGTCGAGCAGATTGAAGAGGCGGTCAAAGCCGACGGTGGAGCGATAGAACGGGGTGAGATCGTAGGTACGCATGGTCAAGTCCTCCATTGAGCGACTGTTTAGGTAACCCGCCCGCCAATCGGGCCGGGCTTTAGTCTGTGTGCAGCCTGATGTTCCGGTTCCGAAACACTGGTAGCGGCCTGCACGAAGGTGATATGGGTGAGTCCAGACGGCGTTCAAGAGGGCGGCATCGGCCCCTTTTCGGCGCTCCCGCCCCTTGATTTGCAGCACTTGATTCACAGCACTTGGCGCCCAAGCACTTCCACTCATGACGCTGGTCTCGATTCCGTCCAACCCCGCTCCCGAAGACGTCGTCAGCGGCACCATCAAGACGCCCGACGGCGTCGAGCTGCGCTTCGCGCGCTGGGCGCCGCCGGCAAACCGCAAGGGCACGGTCTGCGTCTTCACCGGGCGCAGCGAGCAGATCGAGAAATATTTCGAGACCGTGCGCGATTTGCGCGACCGCGGCTTTGCGGTGGCGATGTTCGACTGGCGCGGGCAGGGACACTCCTCGCGCCGGCTGCGCGATCCGCGCAAAGGCTATGTGCGCAACTTCGCCGACTACGAGATCGACGTCGAGACCTTCGTGCAGCAGGTGGTGCTGCCGGATTGTCCGCCGCCGTTCTTCGCGCTGGCGCATTCCATGGGCGGCGCGGTGCTGCTGCGGCTGGCACATGCGCAAAAGCGCTGGTTCGACCGCATGGTGCTGTCGGCGCCGATGATCGACTTGCCTGGCCGCGCCACCTCGTTTCCGGTGCGGACGTTGTTGAAGACGATGCGGGTGCTGGGGCGGGGCGGGGCTTACGTTCCCGGCGGCAGCAATCATCTCACCGGGCTGTCTCCCTTCATCAACAATCCCCTGACCAGCGATCCCGTGCGCTATGCGCGCAACGCGGCGATCCTGGAGGAGGACCCCACGCTCGGCCTGGCGTCGCCCACGGTCGCCTGGGCCGATGCCGCCTTCCGCGCGATGCACACCTTCAAGGGCATGAACTACCCGTCCGAGATCCGCCAGCCGATCCTGATGCTGGCGGCCTCCAACGACACCGTGGTGTCGACCGCGGCGATCGAGGAGTTCGCCTACCATTTGCGCGCCGGCTCCCACCTCGTGATCGCCGGCTCGAAGCACGAGATCCTCCAGGAGCAGGACCGCTACCGCTCCCAGTTCTGGGCCGCGTTTGACGCTTTCGTGCCGGGGACGCCGCTGTTCAAGTGAGGGGGCTGTGACGGTGCGAACACGGTGAGAGTTGGGCTCGTGGAGCGTCCTCATTCTCCGTCATTGCGAGCGAAGCGAAGCAATCCAGAATCTTTCCGCGGAGACAGCCTGGATTGCTTCGCTTCGCTCGCAATGACGGTGGGGATGGATTCCGGCCTTTCCCCGCAATCGGCGGAGAGGTAGGGAACCAGTTCACAGCGTCTTCAGATACTCGATCAGATCGTAGCGCTCTTGCTCTTTGAGCACGCGGCCGACGGTGCCGTCCTTGCCGGGGCCTGGCGTGCCATCGAACGAGTGGCCGGCATTGCTGTTGCCGACCATCTCGGTGCCATCAGACGCTCGCGTCGAGAAGCGCGACTGTCCGGTCTTGCAGCTCTCGCCGTCGACGACCGCGAATCCGACCTGCTTCGGATCGTAGTCCCGACCACCGCCCATGCAGAACGATTTGGGGCGCTCAGCCGCGGGGCTCAGCATCCAATAGAGCGAGGGCACCGATCCGTTGTGCAGGTAAGGCGCGGTGGCCCAGACGCCGTTGAGCGGGCGCGCGCGATACCAGGGTGGCGGCTCCCTCTTATCGGCCGGCTGCGGACCGGGATTCGGGCAGTTCTGGCGCTCACCCCACCAGGCCTTTTGAACCTTCGGGTCGATCTTCGCATCGTCCATCGCTTTGCGGCTGACGATGTCGACGAGCACCATCAGGCCGACGGAGTATGGCATGTCAGTCGAAGAGATATCCGGCAGATTGCAGCTCCACCAGGCATTGAGTTTCTGCGTGGGATCGAGCTTGAGAAAGCCCGGGACCTGAACCGTCCGCGTCGCCAGAATGCTGGCCTGAGCGGGATCGGTTCCCATGCCTTTGACGCTTTTCTGGACCTCGTTCAGCAATTTGTCGTTGCCGATGGTCTCCCAGCGCGACGACGACCATATGCTCTGGTCCGGAAATTCGGTGTCGAAGGCGGGATCGTTGACCGGCCCGAGATGGCATTCGGCGCAGATCTGCGCGTAGAGCTTACGGCCGCTCTTGACGCGGTCACCATCGACCTTCCAGGCATCATCGCCGAAGATGTCCGACGGCCATTTCGGTGATGTCAGTCCGGAGAGCTGCTTTTTCGGATAGGGCGCCGAGCCCTTCAGCAGATCCTCGATCCAGTTCAGATTCTTGATGTCCATCGACGAGCGGAACAGCGCGTCCCTCGGCGTATTGTCGGACAAATTGAGCAGCGCGGTCACGCCCAGCGCTTCGCCGGCGTTGCGGATCAGAGGTTGCTCGATGGAAGCGTCATATTGCGCGAATTTGAGCCAGGGCACGGTCCAGATCGGCGGGAAGCTGACCGGCGCGTCCTTGGCATGCAGATTCTTCTCGAAGCCGCTGAGGCCGCTGAGCGTCATGTCCTGGGCGAAGACCTGATTGCCGATGCGGTTGAGCGCGTCGAGACGGCCATATCCTTCCTCCGTATCCTGCTGCTGCTCGTCCCGCTTCGTCTTCTCGTTGAACCTCGTCTTGCCGTCGATGGTTTTCTTGTAGGTCTTCTCCCAGTCGACCAGGAACGTGCCGATCGCACTCAGCTTCTGCTTCAGCGCATCGCGATCGGCATCGCTGGCGGCCGGGCCTAGCACGCGGTCGGCGAAGCGCGTGAAGCGACCCGGCACGATGAGCGTGTAGGCGATCGACAGACCGGTCGTGATCTCGAGTTTCCTCAGGTCGGTCATCGCCGGGCCGCCATCGAAGCGGATGTCGATGCCTTTGTAGTGGATCTGGCCGGTGTGGCACGCGGCGCAGGTCAGGCCGATCCGGTCCTCGCCGATCTGGCCGGTCGCAGGATCGGGCACGCCGGTCATGCGCGCAAAGCCGACGGGCAGACCGTCGACGTTTTCAGCCTGGGTCCCCCAATTAACCGGCGGATCCCAAAGCCGCGCCGGCACCGGCTTCGTCTTGTCGTAGACGTTGGCATAGCCGAACCGGCGCAGCGTGGCGTCGTCGGTGTTGATCGTCTGCGGGCTGGGGATGAAGCCGAAGCGCTGCAGATGGTCGCTGTCATGGAGCATCCCGGGCTTTGCGAAGAAATGAAGCCGCGGCTGCTCGAGCGCCATGAACCAGCTATAGGGTACCGGGAAGGTCGCGGTGCCCTGGCTGGCGTGATGAAACCAGTGCCGGTCCTCCAGCGCCCAGTTTTGCTCGAGCCAGTACGCGGCACGGGGTTCGACGTGCTCAGGCAATGGCGGCGCCACCAGGTCCCCGAGGATGCCGGGCAGCATCGGCTGGAATTGATCGGGAAAGCGCAGCGCCACGATGCCGAAGACAAGAAGCGCTGCGACGAGACCGCCGGCAACGCGCAAGATGAGCGAGGGCGGGGTGACCGGCTGGCTGACGACCCGCTGGGTGATCCTGGCAGGGAATTTGCGCTCGTTGAACAATGTCCTCACCTCAGCCACGCTGAGATAGCGGTCATCACCCTGACCCTTGCCCATGATCTTGAGCAGGACCGGCCATTCGAACTTCATCAGGATTGGGTAATACCAGCGCGACTGATTGCCGGCGCGCTTGAGATTGTCGTCCATGAAGGTCTGGATTTGCGAGGCATTGAGCCCGGTCTCGGTGCCGCCATCGGGATCGGCATAGGTGCTGCCGAAACCGGCGAGCCGCGCGATCTCGTCCTCGTTGACGCGCCCGTCGAGGCCGAGGATGCGCGAGCCGGCACCGAGCTTGTCGAGCGGGCCACCGCGCAGCATATTGAGCTGCGCGCCCCAGAAGATGCTTTGCAGGATGTGACAGGCGCCATTGGCGATCAGCGCGACGCCGCGGACCTGGATGCGGGCCAGCGTCTTTTTCGCTCCAGTCTCGCCGCTTGCATTTGCGATGGTCTGTGACAGCGTCCGGAGTGGCACCGTCCCGCCGTCGACAAAACCCTCGCCGACAAGGCCGCGCAGGAACGGGCAGGGATTGTTGGGCGAAACCTGGATCGAGGGATCAAAGGGGGGCTTCGAGGCGCGGTCGTTCATGGCCCAAAATCCTGAAAACAGCGAATCGTGAAATGCAGACGCGCCGATCAAGCGCAGAAAGTCCCAACAAACCGACAGCATGCTATACTACTTCAGCGTGTAGCGAAGTGTGGCTGAATTCACTCTTGTGTCAATAAAGCAGACGCGAGGGGCCGTGATCCGCCCTCAGGATTCGGCGGCGCGTTTGATGTCGCTCTGGACCAAAGTGAGCTTGGTGGCAGGCACGCCCGCCTTCAGCAGCCCCTCGCGGTAATGCGCGATGTCCTCGGCCCGCTTCCAGTGAAAATTCCGCAAATGGCGGTCGACATTCAGGGTCGGGTAGTTGCCCATCAGCACGCCTGTCGCCTCGCTCGCCTCGCCGGTCCGGCCCAATTGCGCCAGCGCCGCGGCGCGGATCGCGAGCGCTTGCATGTGGTTCGGGTTGACGTAGAGCTGCTCGCGCGCCCACGACAGGGTCGCGTCATACCGGCCGACGAGATAGTGGCTGAAGGCGTTCAGCGCCGCCCATTGATAGCGCGGGTCGCTGTTGTCGCGCTGGGCGGCCATCGAGAACAGTTCGATCGCCTGGCGATGCTCGCCGATGACGAAATGGCAGATGCCGAGCACGCCGCGTGCGCCCATGTCGTAGGGGTTGAGCGCGACCGCGCGCTTGGCGGCGTCCATCGCCGCCTCGTCATGGCCTTCCATCGCGTGCGCCCAGGACAGGATCGAGAATGCGAACGACGAGCGCGGGTCGAGCCGCACGCTGGTTTCGGCAAGCCGCATCGCCTCGGCCCACATCTCGCGCGTGCCCTTGACCCAGCCGAACTGGATGCTCTGGATCTGGATCGTGGCGAGATAGGCATGCGCGATCGACAGTTTGGGATCGAGCGTGATCGCCTCCCGGAACAGGTCGACGGATGTGGTCAGATCTTCCTTGGTCTGCCGGTAATAATGTGACAGGCCCTTCAGGAAGCGGTCCCAGGCGGTGATGTCGTTGGTGGGGCGCGCCGGCGCGGAGGCCTCGGCCCGGACGATCTCGGTGGCGATGGCCGCGGACAGATTGGTCGTGATCTCGTCCTGCATCGCGAAGAGGTCGCCGATGTCGCGGTCGTAACGGCCGGTCCAGAGCTGCTCGCCGGTCTCCGGCGCGATCAGCTCGGCAGTGACGCGGATCTTGGCGCCGGCGCGCCGCACCGAGCCCTGGATCAGATAGGTGGCGTCGATCTCGCGCGCGATCACGCGGGTGCTCGCATTCTTGCCCTTGAAGGCGAAGGTCGAGTTGCGGCTCAGCACGCGGTAGAACGATTGCAGCGACAGCGCGTGGATCAGGTCCTCGGTCAGGCCGTCGGAGAAATATTCATCCTGGGCGTCGCTGAGATTGGCGAAGGGCAGCACGCCGACGATCGCGGTGCGGTATTGCTGCACCAGGGCCGGGGCATCCATGACCTGCGCGGCCTGCGCCCCCTCCGGCGACCAGGTGAAGACCCCGACCGGATCCTTGATGTTCTTGAAGCGGTGGTTGCCGCCATCGACCAGCGGCACGGTGAGATGCTTGCTGGCCTCGCGGTAGGCCTTGGCCGAGATCGCAAACCCGCCGGGGCTCGCCACCGATTCCAGGCGGACGGCGATATTGACATCGTCGCCGAACACCTCGTCCTCGTCGGCGATGACATCGCCCATATGAATGCCGAGCCGGAACTGCATGGCGCGGTCGGCGGGCAGATGATGATTGCGCTCCGCCATCAGCACCTGCATCGCGATCGCGGCCTCGGCGGCGCCGACGATGGAGGGGAATTCCAGCAGGAAGCCGTCGCCGGTGTTTTTGACGACACGGCCGCCGTGATTGAGGATGATGGGATGGATCGCGCTGCGATGGGCCTTGAAGACGGCGTGGGTGCCGGCCTCGTCACTGCCCATCATCCGCGAATAGCCGGCGACATCTGCGCAGACAATAGCGGCGAGACGTCTTTCCATATTCCGGAGCTCCAAGGGATATGGGACCGGCCACGGCGTGGCAGTCGCCTTGAATCCTGCATTTCAAGAACCCTGCCTTTATAGAGCAGATGCGGCCGAGCGAAAGTCTGATCCGCATTGCAAATTCGACGCAAATCCTAAGCATTCCCGGTGGTGGACGGCGGGGTGCGAACCGACTAAGGCCAGTCCTTTGAGACCGCCCGGCCGGGCGGCGGGAGGCCTTTCTCATGCTGGGCATTCACGAAGTCTGGCTGTTCGTCCTGTCGGGCCTGCTGCTCAACATCACGCCGGGGCCTGATACGGTCTATGTGATCGGCCGCAGCATGCAGATGGGCTGGCGCGGCGGGGCGGCGGCGGCCCTCGGCATCAGTTGCGGCTGCTTTTTCCATGTCGCGGGCGCCGCGATCGGCCTTTCGGCGCTTTTGATGGCCTCATCCACCGCGTTCTCGATCCTGAAGCTGGTCGGCGCGGCCTATCTCGTCCTGACCGGGCTCCAGATGCTGTGGTCGCGGCCGGCGCTGGTCGCGGTCAAGGAAGAGGCCGAGCGGAGCTCGCTGCGGCGGGTTTTCCTCCAGGGCGTCTTCACCAACGCGCTCAATCCCAAGGTCGCGCTGTTCTTCCTGGCCTTCCTGCCTCAATTCGTCGCAGCCGACGCGCCGCACAAGCCGCTCGCCTTCCTGACGCTCGGCCTGATCTTCATCTGCACGGGGACGCTGTGGTGCCTGGTGCTGGCGGCGTTCGCGGCCAAGGCCGCCCACCGGCTGCGGCAGTCCGAGGGCGTGATCGCCTGGGTCAACCGGGCCCTCGGCGGCCTCTTCATCTATCTCGGCATCCGCGTCGCCATGCTGGAGACGCGGTAGCTCATCCGAACGGATGAGTGGATCTGCCATCAGACGAGTTCCTTCAGCAGCGCGCTGCCGGCCAAATAGACACCGAGCAAAATCATCGCGACCAGGAACCAGCGGCGGAACGCTTCCGCCGGCATTTTCGCCCGTACCGACTGTCCCACGAACATCCCGGCGAAGGCCATCGCCATGGCGACGGCGCCCGGCACGGCATTGGCCGGTGTCAGCAGGCCGCCCGCAGTCAGGTTGAAGGCGAGCGCCAGCGTTGCGGTGGTGAAGAACACGCCGAGCGCCTGCACCAGCTCGTCCTTCTCCATCCCGATCGCCTGCATGAACGGCATCGAGGGGATCACCTGCACGCCAGTCGAGGCCGAGATCACGCCGGTGATCACGCCGACCATGCCGCCGACCCATTTCTCGTTCTCAGGTGCGACGTAAAACTCGAATTTGCTGAGGCCGATGATGGCGTAGATCACCAGCAGGATGCCGAGCACCACGGTGCCGTAGCGGGCATAGGGGCCGGTCAGCGCGCCGGCATTGAGCCAGCATCCGATCACAGTGCCGATCATCAGCGGCCACAACCGCCTCAGGATGTCGCGCAAATGCGGGCCGACAAATGTCTGCCAGATGTTGGTGACGATGGCGGGCACGATCACGATCGCGATCGCGCGGCTGGGCGCCATGTTCACCGCGAGCAGGCCCATGGACACGGTCGGCAGGCCGAGCCCGACGACGCCCTTGACGAATCCGGCGACCAGGAAGACGGCGGCGATGAGAATGAGGAATGGGTCAATCATACAGCCACATTGACCGAAGCCGCGCCGAGGCACAATCTGGAGGTTCCGGAGACAGCCTTCGTACACAGCGAAGGCTAAGTTTGGAGAAAGACCTGTGCGTTTCGACCTCGTCGATCTCCAGCTTTTCATTGCGGTCGCCGACCAGCGCAGCATCACCCGCGGCGCGGAGCGCTCGCATCTGGCGCTGGCCTCGGCCAGCGCGCGGATCAAGGGGCTCGAGGACGCGCTCGGCGTCGCCTTGCTCAAGCGCGGGCGGCGCGGCGTCGAATTGACCGCGGCCGGCGAGAGCCTGCTCGACCATGCCCGCCTCGTGATCCACCAGATCGACGCTATGCGCGGTGATCTCGCGGGCTTCGCCAGCGGCGTGCGCGCCAGCGTGCACTTCCTCGCCAACACCTCGGGCCTGTCGGAGCATCTGCCGAAGGCGCTCGCCGGTTTCCTGCGCGAGCATCGCGACGTCGCCATCGATATCGAGGAGCGCGAGAGCACCGACATTGCGGCCGCGATCACCGCCGGCGCCGCAGATCTCGGCTTCGCCGCCGAGCATGCGCTGCCCGACCATATCGAGCGCTTCGTGTTCAGCGAAGACCGGCTGACGCTGGTGACGTCGAAGCGCGGTCCGTTCGCCGGCCGCCGCCAGATCGATTTCCAGGAGGCGAACGCTTGCGAGTTCGTCGGCCTGACCAGCGCCACCGCGCTTCAGATGCATATTTCGAAGCACGCCGCCCGGCTCGGCATGCGCCCGCATTTCCGTGCGCGGCTGCGTGACTTCGACGCGATCTGCCAGCTGGTCTCGGCCGATGTCGGCGTCGCCCTGGTACCGGAATCCGCCGCCCGCCGCTGCGCCAAGCTGATGCCGCTCGCGATGGTCCGCCTGCGTGACGCCTGGGCCAACCGTCGCCTCGTGATCTGTGCGCGAAGTTTTAAGGCGCTGCCGCGGCCGGCGAAGATGCTGGTGGAGCATTTAAGGGCAGAGGCGATGTGAGCTCTACGCTTACCCTCCAGGGGAGGGTAAGAGAGCTACTTCGCCGTCTCGACGCCGGCGTCCTTGATCACCTTCGCCCATTTCGCGGTCTCGTCCGCGATGAATGCGCGAAAATGCTCCGGCTCGTCGCCGATCAGCGTCGCGCCCTGTTGGGCGAGCCTTTCCTTCACCGCGGGATCCGCCATGGCCTTGGTCGCGAGATCATGCAGCGCGGTGACGATCTCCTTCGGCGTGCCCTTGGGCGCGACCATGTCGTACCAGTTCTCGATGCGCAGATCGGGAAAGCCCGCTTCCTTCGTGGTCGGCACGTCGGGTGCGGTCGGGGCGCGTTCCGCCGAGCCGACCGCGATCGGCTTCAGGGCGCTGGCCTTGACCTGCGGCAGCAGCACCGGGAGGTCGAGGAACGTCATATGCACCTGCTGGCCCAAGAGATCGTTCACCGCAGGCGCGGCGCCACGATAGGGTACATGCACGATGTCGATCCTGGCCGTCAGCTTGAACAATTCGCCGGCGAGATGCGGCAGGCTGCCGGGGCCGGAGGAGGCGAAGTTGAGCTTTCCGGGCTGCGCCTTGGCGAGCGCAACCAGCTCGCCGATGTCCTTTGCCGGCACGTTGGTCGCCACCACCAGCATTTCCGGCACGGTCGCCACCAGCGTCACTGGCGTCAGATCATTGAGCGTGTCATAGGCGACCTTCTCCATGCTTGGGCTGATCGCGAGCGCGCCGGCAGAGGAGATGGCGATGGTGTAGCCGTCGGGCGCGCTCTTGGCGACCGCGTCGGTGCCGAGCACGCCGCCCTGGCCGCCGCGATTGTCGATCAGCACCGGCTGGCCTGCCAGTTCCGACATGCGCTGGCCGATGACGCGGGCGATGATGTCGTTGGGGCCGCCGGCCGGGAACGGCACGATCAGCTTGATCAGTTTTGCCGGGAAATTCTGCGCCGCCGCCACTGACGGCAGCAGCAGAAACAATCCCAAGAACAATTCAACGAGAAGCCTGCGTGAGATGATCATGCAAGCCTCCCGCTCGCGTTTGTTATTGGTTGAGCAGTTTCAATGCTTCTTCGTGAACCCTTGCGTCGCCGGCCGCGACGATGCGGCCGCCGCCCTGGGCCGGCTTGCCTTCCCAGGTGGTGACGACGCCGCCGGCGCCGGTCACGATCGGGATCAGGGCAGCGATATCGTAAGGCTTGAGCTCAGTCTCGACCACGAGATCGACGTGGCCGGCCGCCAGCATGCAATAGGAATAGCAATCGCCGCCATAGCGCGAGAGACGCGCACCCTGCTCGATGCGGCCGAAAATGGCGCGGTCGCGCTCGTTCATCAGCAGCGGGCTGGTGGTGTAAGTTGTCGCCTCCGACAGCGAGGCGCAGCGGCGGACCTGGAGCCTGCGCTCGCCGGACGGGCCTTTATAGTTGGCCGAGCCGTTGTCGCCGGAGAAACGTTCGCCGATGAAGGGCTGGTGCATCATGCCGTACACCGGCGCACCCTTGTGCAGCAGCGCGATCAGCGTGCCCCAGATCGGAAAGCCGCCGATGAAGGACTTTGTGCCGTCGATGGGATCGAGCACCCAGACATAGTCGGCGTCCTCGCGCTCATTGCCGAATTCCTCGCCGACGATGCCGTGCTGGGGGAAGCTGGCCTTGATCAGCCGCCGCATCACGGCTTCCGCCGCGCGGTCGGCTTCCGTCACCGGATCGAAATCCTTGGTCTTGCTCTTGTCGTCGATCGACAGCGAGGTGCGGAAGAACGGCAGGATGGTTTCGCCGGAGGCGGTGGCAAGTCGTCCGATGAAGGCTGAGAAGTCGATCACCGTCACGGCGCATCCTCAAAACGAAAGTCGGGTGAAGCTTTCATCTGCCTAGCTCAATTCGCCTCTCGCGGGCAGCGCTGTCTTGATTTGCACCCTGGTATTTTGGATGCGGATACCGTCTGCCTCGGGCGAGCCATATGCTGGCCAAATATCGATCACAGTGTTGAGAACTTAGTTCCGCGTATGCCTCGTTCGTATGCAAATGATTATCAACCCATTGAAATTACTTATCAAAGAAACTGAATCTGGATTTCGCTGGAAGCAAATGAGCCATGTATTTTTGCATGGGAAACGGCTCAAAAGCCCTTGCACTTTGTGCGGCGCGGCCGCATATTGTTGCGGTGCGGTAGCGCTTCTCGCGTTACCGCTGCCCTCCTTGGGCGTTTCCTCCCTAGACTTGGGCCGCTTCTTCATCAGAAGCGGCCCTTTTTTCTTATGTCGCCTGTTTTCAGTTTAGCGTGCGTACGCTTGCGAAGCGAAAACGCATTCGCATCTCTCGCAGAGAGCACGATCGTTCGAGAAAGGCTCGCGTCTATTCCGCAGCGGCCTGGAACGGGCCGAGATCGCCGAACGGGATCGTGGTCGCCAGCACATCGGCGAGGACGCCGAAATCGCTCGCCACCTGCGCAAAGCGCGGGCCGCGCTCGCGCCGGCGCTCGTCCATGTAGATTGCACGGTTGAGCTCGAGCTGCACCGCGTGCAGGCCGCTCGCCGGGTTGCCGTAATGCTCGGTGATGAAGCCGCCGGCATAGGGCTTGTTGCGGCCGATCGAATAGCCGAGCCCCGTCATGGTTTCCTCGACGCGGTCGGGCAGCAGCGGCGTGCAGCTCGTGCCGTAGCGGTCGCCGATCACGACGTCGGGCCGGCGCGGCTCGTCCCTGCTGACGCCGACCGACGGCATCGAATGGCAGTCGACCAGCACCACGGTGCCGAACATCTGGTGCACCTTGTTGATCAGCCGGCGCAGCGCGCGATGATAGGGCTTGTACAGTGTCTCGATCCGCGCCAGCGCGTCGTCGACCAGGATGCGGTCGCGATAGATCTCCTGGCCGTCGCCGACCACGCGCGGAATGGTGCCTAACCCGCCCGCGACCCGCATCGAGCGCGTGTTGGCAAAGCTCGGCAGGCGTCCGGTGAACATGCGGGGGTCGAGCTCATAGGGCTCGCGATTGACGTCGACATAGGAGCGGGGAAAGTTCACCCGCACGGTCGGAAAGCCGCGATCGCTCAAGTGCCTGATCAACTCGTCCATGAAGGAATCTTCGGACCGCCGAAGTTGCGGCAGGTCGATGCGCGATGCCGCGAGGAATTCGTCCGGGTAAGTCGAGCCGGAATGGGGCGAGTTGAAGATAACAGGCGCGCGCCACTCGGCGGGCTCCGCGATCTCGAAGGCTGGCGACGCGTCGCCGTCAAACCGGGTCATCTTCTCAGGCTTCGTCCCTTCACGCCGCACGATCCGGCACAGGTCCCGGATCGAATGATTCGGCCGGTCGAGCGGCTCTTATGTGTCGTCATTGTCCGGAATCACAACCATTCTGCCAAGCGAAAAGATGTGATCGACGCTGGAACATGTCTTAACCGTGCGGGCAGGGAGGCGGGGATGCGCGGGCGCAACTCGATTGATTCGTGCTGCATTCGGGTTCACAAGGGGTCGCGCCGGTCGGGCCCAAGGTAAAGATTTTCACCCGAAATTTACCCTCTGTCGGGCTTAGTGACCTCTGCTTATCCTCTGGGGAATCGACGTTCCTGCCATGCCAAAAATCCTGCTCGCTGAAGACGACAACGACATGCGCCGTTTCCTGGTCAAGGCGCTGGAAAACGCCGGTTTTCAGGTCTCGTCCCATGACAACGGCATGGCCGCCTATCAGCGGTTGCGGGAAGAGCCGTTCGAGATGCTCCTGACCGACATCGTGATGCCGGAGATGGACGGTATCGAGCTCGCCCGCCGGGCCTCGGAACTCGACCCCGACATCAAGATCATGTTCATCACCGGCTTCGCCGCGGTCGCCCTGAACTCGGATTCGGACGCCCCCAAGAACGCCAAGGTGCTGTCGAAGCCCGTTCACCTGCGCGAATTGGTGAGCGAAGTGAACAAGATGCTGGCGGCCTAAATTGGCCCCCTTCCGTCCTTGCACCGGCTCCCCCGAGCCGTTATAGGGACCCCACCCGACCTAAATGGACTATTAGGGCACGTAGCTCAGCGGGAGAGCACTACCTTGACATGGTAGGGGTCACAGGTTCGATCCCTGTCGTGCCCACCATCCTTCGCTCGCGATAGCCGAGTGAAGGATGCCGCCCGGCTCGGCAAGCCACGATCCACCAATCTCAGTGCGAAGCGTGTCCGGTGTAGCTCGAAGAGCGTAGGCGGACTGGTGCGTCTTGCTCCTCTCACCCGAATAAGCTGGCCCGCCGAGGGCGCAGGTATGGTGCCTCGCCCTGACGATGCGTGACCGCCGCCTATTTGAGTTCCGTGTTCGCCACCGGCATGATGGAAGCGACGTGCCAGCCGTTCGCGTCTTGAACGTAGGTCTGGCTGATTAGAAAAACATTCTGCTGCGGTGGCTTGCCCGGAAGGCCGCGCGTGAAAACGATCGGCACAAGGACCTGCATGACATCATTCGAGATCACGGCGACCCGGAATCTCGACATGTCGGGTTCGAGGTGCCAGGTGCCTTCATAATACTCCTTGAACCGGGCGGCGACCGCATCGCGGCCGCGTGTATCGACGCCTCTCGCAAACAGCAGCGTGCTGGGCGAATCCAGCAACATCGCCTTCACCTCATCGGCGTTGTGCGCATTTTGCGCGGCAATGAATCTTTCGAAGATGATCCGGGCCTCGGCGTCATTTGCAGCGGCCTGCGCCCGTCCGCCTGCGCCGATTGTCGTGACCAGCGCGAGCAGCATCACGGCCGCCGAAAGGCTGCGGCGTCGCGCCGACGGCCGTGGATTGGGCGGGCTCGCCGGCTTCATCGAGTGGATCATGTTCACCTCGTTGTTTCGGCGCCGGGTCGGCCCGGTCCCGCGCTGGGATTTGGATGACACGCGGCTATCCCGCCCTTCGTCCCGGCTGGGGCGATCGGGGAAATCCGCAAGGGCGACCATGATCCGGGTTCGAGACCTTAATCCTGATATCCGTCATAATTATATTCATGATAGATATCATGTAAAATGACGACTCATCACGAGGTGTGCAAATGAAAGTGAGCAAAGAACAAGTGGCGGAGCATCGCACGCGGATCATGGCCGCGGCCGCGCGCCTGTTCCGTCAACGCGGCTTCGACGACGTCACTGTCGCCGAGGTGATGAAGGAAGCTGGTCTGACGCACGGAGCCTTTTATGGGCACTTCCCGTCCAAGGAGGCCCTGATTGCGGAGGCTGTCGGACACGTGCTGCCGTCGGCCGCCAACAGTCCGGACCCACGCCGGTCGGCGGCGGACTACGCCGACGGTTACCTCAGCGTCCGGCACCGCAACAACCGCGCGACGAGTTGCCTGTTCTCGAGTCTCGGAACTGAGGCGGCGCGAGGCTCAGCCGATCTTCGCCACAGAATGACGCAGGCCACGCGCTACCGGATCGACTTTCTGACCGCTGACACCAATGACGGCACGCCTCACGCAAAACGCCGCGCCGCGATCGCGGCCTGGGCGTCGATGGTCGGCGCGATGGTGCTCGCCCGCATCGTCGACGACGACGAGTTTTCGAGAGAGATCCTGTCGGAAACGCGCGCATCGCTGCCGCTGCGGTAGCGGCTCCCGGTCTATCCGGGGCAACGACGCGAGATGCATCTCGGAAACAGTGCCGCCTGTCGGCCGGGCCAAGACTGGCCCGGCCTCGGCTTCGAACATCCAAGGGGCGGCCGACTTCGCGTCATCGGACCGCGCTCACGTCAGCGGCAACAAATGCTCCGGGATCGGCACCGGGGCTGCCGGCACGAGCGAGGCGACGGAGACGTGCGGCCAGGTCAGGCCGTTGAAATCCAGCATGACCTTCTGTGAATACTGGATCTGCGTCGTCGCCACCCGGACGCGGCCGCCGGCAAACGCCTTGTTCGGCACGAACAGAAGCGTGGCGACAAAGCTCGGCACCAGCGGCACCGTGCCCTTCTGCAACGGCTGGAGGGTGATTGGCGGCTCGCCCGACGCGATGCGCGGCACGTCGATGTCGTAGATGACAGTCTCGATCCAGAACACGGCATCCATCTGGAACGCATTGGCGTTGGCGCCATTGCCGCCCGGCGGCGGCACCGGCACACCCTGCAGGAACGCGATGTTCGCGGTGCCGCCGGCGAAGTTCGGCGCCTGCGGATGCGGTCCCGGCGAAGCGACGGCCGGCAACGGACCGCCTGATAGCGGCGTGCCGGGTTTGGTCGAGGTCTCGATGATGATGGTCTGGCTGATGGTCTGATGCGCGATCTGATGGCGCAGCACCGTGTTCGGATCGGTGATCATGGCCTGGGTGAGCTTGCCGGAGGCGATCAGCGCAGTGAGGTCCTGCGGCAGCCTGCGTGTCGTCTTGTTGGCCGCGGTCTGATTCTGGAACGTGAACTTGTTGGCCGGATTGCCGCCGAAGAACGGCGTGATGTCGATCGCCGCAATGGTCGGCTTGCCGGCGACGGCCGGCAGCGCGGCACCTTGCGCGGTGACCGTCGTACCGTGCGGGATCGAAGCCATGCGCGCGACCGTGAACGGTTCGTGCGGATTGGTGCTGCTCGGCACCGCGAGCCAGATGCCCGGCTCGAAGTGAATGCCGACAGGCGTCCCCGTGGTTACGTCGTTGATGGTCTGCAGATAAGGCACGCCGTTCAGGAAGGCATCGGCCTGCGGTCCCGAACCGCGATTGGGAATCGAGCCGAGATTGTTCGAGAACGACATCGTCTCGTCGGTGAGGTTCAGCTCCAGCAAATTGTCGGGCGGATCGGTGGTGTTGATCGGACCCGGCATTTGGGTCGGTGTCGTCGCACTGTCGGGCCGGAAGATCGTGTTGAACCCCTGTCCCGTGAACGTGCCGGTGAAGGCCGACAGCGGCCCGAGCGTCGGCGGCAGGGTGACCGGCACGGCAGCGGCGACGGTGGCGGCATGCGCAGCGGCCCTGAACACATTATCGACCTGGTGGATGGAGAAGTTTGCGGTCCTGTTGAAGACGCTGGTGAGCGGCTTGGGTTCGTCCATTGCCTACTCCAACTCTGTGTTCGAGAATGAATGATCGAAAAATAGATACGGGGTCGTGCGTCCCATTTGCCTTGGTTACATCTTAAGCACGATACAACCTAAACGGCGTCTCAAATGTGTTCCATTTCACAGGCAAAAGGGCCGCTGCTTCAGGCCGGCGAGGGCATCTCCGCGTGGGGCGCTCCAATCGATCCGTCCGTCGTTGCATCCGGATCCAGCGCATCGCGGTGCGCAAAAAAATCCCCGGCGCGGAGGTGTGGTAACGGCATCTCTATCACCGTCACCCCCGCGCAACCGCTTAGCGGTTGCGCGGGAATGACGGAGCTGAGGTCTTCGTCACTGTCCTGTCCTCGGTCCCAAGCAGCAAATCCTTCAGCCCGGTTGGATAGAGGCTCGGGCCGCCCGGCACGTCGAGATCGGCGAGGTCGAACCAGCGGGCGATGATCTGCTCTCCGTTGTCCTCGCGGAAGTCGATGCGGTCCTGCCCGCTGAACGCGCGTTGCGGAAACGCGACCTCGGCGATGAACACCACCTCGTGCCCGGTCTGTCGATTTCGATCGGCGCTGATCCCGAACGGCCAATCATCCCACCAGATACTTCCTCACCGCCGCCTCATCCCACGCAATCCCATTGCCCGGCTCCTCGCTCGGCAGCGCAAAGCCATCCTTGATGGCGAGGCGGGTCGAAAGCACCGCGTCGGCCCAGTCGACATATTCCAGCCAATGCGCGGTCGGCGTCACGCAGAGCAGGTGCGCGCTGACCTCCGAGAACAGATGCGTCGACATCTCGATGCCGGCGGCGTGCGCGAGTGCTGCGGCACGGACCCAGCCGGTCACGCCGCCGATTCGCTGCACGTCGGGCATCACATAGTCGCACGCCTCTGCTGACAGAGCGGTCTGCATCGAAAACGCGCTGTCAAAATTCTCACCGATCTGCACCGGCGTGCGCAGCGCGTCCGCGATGCGAGCGCAACTCACATAGTCATCATGGCGGATCGGCTCCTCGATCCAGGTCAGCCCTTCGTCGTCGAGCATTTCGCCACGGCGGATCGCTTCGGTCACCGTCAGCGCCTGGTTGTAGTCGCACATCAGCGTCACATCATCGCCGACCGCCCTCCTCACCGCGCGCACCACGGCGAGATCTTCGCGGGCATCGGGCCGGCCGACGCGGATTTTCGCGGCGTGAAAACCCTCGGCCAGCAGCTTGTGGGCTTCCTCCACCGCAGCGCCCGCCGGCATGATGCCAAGCCCTTTCGAGTTGTAAGCCTTCACCGGTTTTGGTGCTCCGCCGAGCAGGCGGGCCAGCGGCAGGCCTCGCGCGCGGGCCAGCGCGTCCCAGGCCGCCATGTCGATGCCGGATTGCGCCAGCCGCTGCAGGCCGGCGAGGCCAAGCAGCGTGAAGCGCCGGGTCAGCTTGCGCTCGATCTCGAACGGCAGCAGCTCGTCGCCTGCGAGCAGCTCTGACATTTCAGTGACCATCGCGGTCAGCGGCTTCAAGGCCGACGGCGTGATCGAGAACAGATAGGCGTGCCCCACCGCACCCTGGTCAGTCTCGCAGTCGATCAGCACCAGCGGCGCCTTGTCGATCGCACCGGTCGAGGTCTGCAGTGCCAGGTTCATCGGCACGATCACGGGCCGCACGACAATGCGCGTGATGCGAAGGGTCTCGGTCATGGCTCGCTCCGTCTTGGCTGCAAGAGCTTGGGTGCAAGAGTTTAGGTGCAAGAGCTTGGGTGCAAGAGTTTAGACCGGCAGCGCCACCGATGCCCATCTGCTCGTTGATCTTGTCGATCAAAAGCCGTTCGCGGTCTGCCCGTCCACACACGCTTCATTCCTGTAGATATGACGATTGTGTGTATTGACATGCTCGAGAAAATTTTTGGCGAGAGTCGCAAATCGAACGGACGCTTCGCAATTTCGTCGCGCATACTCGTGTCCGGGCTGGATGCTCAACAGACAACTGATCGAACACCGAGGCGGGATAAATCCTCGCCTCCACGCGCTCTCATGACGCAATGCGGCGTCGCGAGAAATGGTTTCGTTTAAGCGGGAATGGTTTCGTTTGAGAAGGAGTTGGTGCCGTGAATGAAAGTGAAGTGAAGGTCGCGCCAAATGGAGCGAATGGTTTTGCGACGCCGCTGTTCGGATTCCCGAAGATCGAGTTGCCTGCTGTGATCGGCGAACTCGCAGAGCAGAGCGTCGCCCGCGCAAAGCAAGGCTGCGAGCGGATCAAGATCGCATCGGAAGAGATGGCGGACACGTTCCGTGAGACATACTCAAGCAATGCAAGGAGCGCGACAGACTACGGGCTCAAGCTGCTGGAGATCTCGAACGCAAATACGTCCGCAACGATGGATTTCTTCGCCGATCTTTTGGGCAGCAAATCGGCGACCGATGTCGTCACCTTGACGGCGGCGCAATCGCGCAAGGTCTTCGACGCTGCATCCGCCCAGAACAGGGAATTGTGGAAGCTTGCTGAGAAGCTGGCGATGGAAACGAGCGAGCCGATCAAGAAGCACTTTGCCAAGGCCCTTCAGAAGGCCGGCTAAAGCGGCACTCCAGGTTCGTCCAAGAGGGAACCGCCGGTTGGAATAAGCCCCGCCACGAGCATGCGCCCCATGCTCGGTCAACAACGGGCAGGTGCACGATGCCCCCAAGTAACCGCACCTCAAGAGGCGCATTCCAACCGGCCGGTCGTTTGCTTCGAAAACCAGCGAAAGCCAAGTTATGGGAGGCTCATATGGGTATGGTTATGGTCAGATGCCCGCAGACCGGCCGGGCGATCCCCACCGGTATCACGACCGATCGCGAGAGCTTTCGGCGCAGCGTTGTGTTCTTCGGGCGCACCCGCTGCCCGATCTGCCAATCCGATCACGCCTGGTTCGCGCCGGAGGCCTGGGTCCATGAGCCGAGCGGGTCGCGGCATCACAGCGCGACCTCGTGGAAAGGTTGATGTCCAAGCAGATCATCAGTGATTGCGATGGAGGGACACCATGGCGCACACTCAAAACTATATTGAGACGTCCACCTGGCTGATGCAGGCCAAGGATTTTCTTGACGAAGCACGACGGCTCAAGCCGGGCCCTGCGCGTAACGAATTAAGAGAGGTGGCGAAGGTGCTGCGCGAGCTTGCGAGGCTCGAGGCACAATCCCGATCCGGACAGAACCTCGACCGGACGAAGAGAACCTGATTGGGTCTGGAAGCGGCGTTGATTGCAGTGCCGGCGCACGCCGGCGAATCTTTTTGGGGCTGGCGCGGCAAGGCTCACGCGGCAAGGTTCACGCGGCATCGCCCGATTCGTCTCCTGACATGCGCCGATCGTCTTGCGCAGCCATGATGTAAGATCGGGCCGGTTTCGCCGAGAAGATATCCTCGACTTCGAGACGGATGTTGTCGTGGCATTCGCACGCCGCCGCGGCGAGCCGGGTTGGATCGATCTCGATGTGGCCTCGTCGATCGGACTTGATCGCTCCAGACGCGCGCAGATTGCGCATCAAGAGCGTCACTGTCGTTCGTCGCACACCAAGTATTTGCGACAGCGCCTGCTGAGTGAGCGGCAGGACGTCATCGTCGATGCGGTCGCGAACCTGGAGCAGCCAGCGAGCCATACGGGCTTCGACCGGATGCAGCGCATTGCAGGCCGAGCCGAGTTGAAGCTGCACCAGTATCGCCCTGATGTGAATCTGGATCGCGTGCCGGATTGCGGGGCTCCGGCTGAAAGCGGCGTAAAATCGCGATGCAGGGACTCGCGCGGCGGTGCCGGCCGCACGGACGATGGCGGTAATGGCCGAAGGAGATGGCCCCAGCACCGAAAGACTACCTACTGCGCCTTCGCGCCCGACCATGGCGGTGGCAACGGTCCGTCCGTCCGCCATGTCGGCCATCAGTGAGATGGCACCGCTATGGGGGAAGAACACATGCTCGATCCGGTCACCCGCTTGCGAGAGGACTGCGTCCTGGCCGAGCACGACCGTCTCCAGCTCAGGCGCCAGTAGATGGAAATCCGCGGGTGGCAGCGTTGCCAGAAGTCGGTTACCAGTTCCGCTGGAACTCATTACTGTCGCCGACCCGCGGTGGCGCATGCGCCACCTTCTCCGTTCCGCGCGGAGCGAAAAATCGATCCTAACATTTGATAGAATCTGCTCCGTTATTTCGCATCGTGTTCCATATCACTTCTGCTCCGCCGCGCGTCGTTTCCACTCGCACCATCTAGGACTTAGATGCAAATGCGCGGCCAGAGACAACTGCAAAATCGGTATGGGTAACATCGTAGGCGCCACGCGCGCGGAGTTCCGAGTTCGACGCGCCACGCGCTGCCCGCGATCACGATGAAGGGCATCAGCCGCGAGGTCATTCCCTATTCGGTCGACGCCTTGAACGACGCAACAGCCGAGAAGGGCGGCATCATCACCGAGCGCGCGCCCGGCCTCGAGCTCTATCTCGATCCGGCCGTGGTGAAATCCGGTGATGCCGCACGGGTGCGCTCGCTGTTCGAAAGCGCGCTGGCCTCGCTGAAGGCGGCGTGCACCTCACCGCGCCGCGCCTTCCGTGAACGCGGTCTCGATCACCGCGCCGAAGGGTTGCCAGGAGCGGCCGTCGAATTGCACCAGCCGCATCTGCTTGATCGGCAGATAGCTGTCCGGCGACGTATTCATCCTGATATTGGGCAGCGCGACGGAAGGGTGATAATCCCGCAGCGACGCCGCATGGCGCATGATGTTCTCGCGCGAGAGATCGTCGCCGCACCGCCTCAGCACGTTGGTCAGCGCTTCCGCTGCGGCGTAGCCATAGAGCGCCGCGCTGTTGTTGGTGCTTTCGACCTGATGATACTTGTCCATGAAGGCGAACCAATCCTTCATGGCGGGATCGTCCTTCCAGGCGGGGTCGCTCGGATCCATCAGAAACGCCGCCGAGATCACGCCGGATGAGTTCTCGAGGCCCGCGGGCGCCATCGCATTGGCGATCGAGGCGGAGGCATCGTTGACGATGAAGACCGGGTGCCAATTCAGCGACGCCGCCAGCTGGATCACCTTGGACGCCGTCGACGGCACGCCGAGAAAGACGAAGATGTCCGCGCCCGCGCGCTTGAGGATCGAGACATGCCCTTCGAGATGCTCGTCGGCAAGGTCGAAAGCGACGTCGACGAGGACAAGACGGTTCAGATCGCCGAGGCCTTCCTGGATGCCCTTGTAGAGCATGCGGCCGAACTGGTCGTTCTGCCAGAGCACCACGATCTTCTTTCGGGGATAATAGGCCTGGAGGTAGTTGGCGTAGATGCGCCCCTCCGAGCGCAACGGCGGTTGCCAGCCCATGGTCCAGGGAAACGCCTTGGCCTGGCTCAGCTCCTCGTCGCCGGAGGCCACGAACAGCTGCGGGATTTTCTTCTCGTTCAGGTACCAGCGCGTGGCGAGATTGCCCGGTGTGCCAAACGACCCGAACATCAGCTGCACGTCGTCCTTCTCGACGAGATCGCGGGTCAGCTCCAGCGCGGCCGTGGGATCGGAATTGTCGTCGCGGGTGATGAAGCGGACCTTGCGGCCGTTGATGCCGCCGCGATCGTTGACCATGTCGAAATAAGCGGCTTCCGCCTTGCCGATCGCGCCGAACTCCGAGAGCGGTCCCGAATAGGGCACGATATTGCCGATGCGGATTTCCTTGTCGGGAGTTGGCTGATCCGAACGCTGCTCCGACATCGCCCCCAGTGAGGCGAGCGCGGCGATCAAAACGAACAGCAGTCTGCCGGTGACGCGCATGCTCGACACCTTGTCGTTGGCCCCCAACGAAGTCGGCTCGTTCTGCACCCAAGCGGGTTGATCTACGTCAAGCGTTTGGCAATCCTGTGGCTGCGCTTTTGAGCTGTGTGTGGCTGCCCGGCCGAAACGGCAGGCGTGCTGACGCGCTGCTGCGACAGTCTCTATCCCTCACCCTGAGGAGCCGCGAAGCGGCGTCTCGAAGGGCGAGGCCACAGACGGGCCTGCATCCTTCGAGACGCGCGCCAGTGCGCGCTCCTCAGGATGAGGAGCGTGTGCTCCGCTCAGCTCCCTCCAGGCAGAGGGGTGGCCTAGCAAACGGTGTGAATAATCGTCGAGCTGCTGTGAATGCTACGGCAACCCCCGCGCCTCGAGCTGATGCACCAGCAGCAGCGTCGGTTCGGCGAGGCTATCGCCGGAACCGTCTAGCCCGAATGCGGCGGCGATGCCGTCGTGGCTGCGCAGCAGCGTGGTGCGCGGGCAGTGGCCGGCGCCGCACAGCGTCTTCTTCAGGGTTTCGCCTTGCGCGACCAGGTTCGCGGGATCGTTGGCGGCCCAGGCCAGCACGATCGGCGCGTCGACATTGAGGACGCCGGGAAACACCGAGCGCTTGTCATATTGAGCGGCGTCAGGTCCGAAATAGGCTTTCTCGCTGTCACTGGCGTCCTTGCCGGCGCGGTAGATGCCGGACACCAGCACGATCGCCGCGACATCGGCGCGGTCGGCCTGGAGCTCGGGGTGCGCCAGCAGGCTCGCGACATGGAAGGCGCCGGCGCCATAGCCGACCGCGACGATTTCGCGGGCGTCGCCGTTGAACAGGTCGATATTGCCGTGGATCCAGGATAGCGCCGCTGCGACGTCGGTTGCGCCCATCGGCCAGGCCGCTGCGGGCGCCAGGCGGTAGTTCACGTGCACGCCGATCATGCCGTTGCGCGCGGCGAAGCACATCGCCTCGTCATGAATGTCGCGGGACAGGTCCGGCGCGCCGCGGTCGCCGGTAAACGTGTCGCCGGCCACGAACAGCAGCACTGGCCGCGGCGTGTCCGTCTTGGTGTCGCCGCTGGTCGCGACGTCGAGCACATTGGCCTCGCTGTCGCCATAGCGCAGCCCACGCGAGAAGGTGACCTGCTCGCACATGCGCGCGACGCCGCCGGCCGTCGTGTCGTTATCGGTGAGGCCGACCCGGACAAGATCGGACGGCGCGGTGAGCCGCGTGGGCAACGGACCATGCGCGAACGCCGTTGTCGCGGTCAGAAGCAGGAAAAAAGCGAGATAATTCTTCATCATCTTGGTGCCGGCCTTGCTGGCCCAGATATGGTGCGCCGGCTTGGCCTGTCTTTTCAATTCGCCTTATTAGTTGTCTTGTCAGTCCCTCTTGCGGCGATTTCGCGGCACCTCGGGGTCGCGTTCAACCCCGGCTCAATTCCCCGGCTGGAACGTGCAATCCGCCCCGCTACCGTCCTTCTGCCTGATCGCGTTGGGGTCGATCGTGCAGCTCAGCTTGCTCAGGCTCTCGAAATTCGATCCCGCCGCGCCGTCAGGCGGAATGCCGGCCAGCGCCTCGGTCGCGAAGATCTCATTGGCCGTGGGTCCGTTCACGGTCCTGACCTTGTTGCCGAAGATGACCTCGCAATTGCGCAAGGTGATGTCGACATTGCTGGTGCGGCAGACGATCCTGTCCGCGGTCACCACGATCGGCTTCTTGTAGGGAATGTCGGCATTGGCGGCGAACAGCATCGCCACCGCCTTCTTCTCGGCGCCCGACAGGATTGGCGATAGCGGCGCGATCACGCCCGTCAGCGCCAGCGCCGTGGAGCCCGAGATCTTTGAGTGCGTCGCGTCGGATGCGCCCGCGACATGGGAGATGCCGGCCACGAGGATCGCACCGGCGAGGCAGGCCGATATCGTGGGTTTCATTGGCGTCTCTCCTCGAAGGTCGCGGCTTCGCCGCTACGGGAAAGGCGCAGCCTATGACAGATTTCACATCTCGGGGAGCGATAGTGTCATAGCTCGGGAAGAGTGAGCGCGGCGAAGTCACTTGATGCACAGGAACATGTGCTCATAAGGGGCCGGACGGAAGTCCGCTTCCAAGAGCGCAGCAGACCAATTGTGCTCAAAGTGAATTCTTCGGCTTTTGACCCCCGTAGCCGACATATCGAAATCAAAAAGACCGGAGAGGCCGAGAGATGCAGCGCGGCCTAAACTACGGAAGTCCTTTTGTCGCCGTAAAGGGATTGAACCCACGTTCCGCGAGGGCAACCCACGAAGCTGCGCCAAGATGTGGCAATCGGAAATAGAGGCGTGGCTTGGCCGGATCGGTATCCAACATGAACCCAGTCGGTAGCGCGCGGATACTTGTGGCATAGAACCCGCCATCCGGCGACCTCTGGGCTTCTATGACAGCGATCAACGACTCTGCCCTCCCAGTCCTGCCGAGCAATTTCAGCAAGAGAGCCATTTGGCTCGTCCCTTCGGTCCACACACCGTCTCGGTCTTCACCGTAAGAAAAGCCCTTGTCGACACTCATTCGCTGTTCGGCGGTCGAAATTGCCGATGCAAATTTCTTGGCCGCTCCGGGGAGCGCCGTTAACGGCCAGACTTGAGCATCAAGGGCCAAAATCGGATTGCGCGTGATGCCGTCTTCAGCGGTCCCTGCGGCGAAACAGGCGCATGCCGGATCCCACATCGTATCGACGAAGCGCTCAGCAGCTGTTGCCATATCACGCCAGCGCGAATCGCCGGTGCGGGTTGCAAGATGGCCAAACGCGGCGGCGAGGTCAGTATTGTGTTCGGTTGATTTCCATGTCCGTACGTCGGGCGTCGGCTCGTGTCCAAACGTACCGCCCGTGAAACCGCCAGTGCCGCGCGCGTCGGCCCATTGCGCGACCCAGGTGCCAAGCCGTGCCGCACCATCGCGGAACCGAGAGCCGGTGTTCACATCATCAATCGACAGCAACGCCAATATGGCCCACGCCATGTTACCATTATCGCTGCCCACCTGATATCGATCTTCTAACCACTTGTTCTGCGTATTGTCCCACCAACCCGGAAGTTTGGCGGAGCCACTGGCCACCGCACCCGCGGCGTATGCGTTCCGGAGCCGCCCATCATGCCAGGTGCGGTCGTTATCGATGGCCCAGAGAATCGCCGAGCCAATTCGATACGCTTTGTCTCGCTCGCCGCAACCGACTAATGCGATGGCGGCTACCGCATTGTCATAGAGGTAGGCGGCGCCATGGAGAGGCCCCGATTCGACGGTCGGATAGCTGGGCAGGAACAACGGCCCTGACGGCGATGCCTTATCGATTAGACCAGCGAGGTATCCGCACGCTGACGCTTCCGGTATTGCTTGAGCCCGGAGTGGAGTGGCGACCACAATGATTGTGAAAGTCGTTACGATCCATACGAAGGCTGCTATTCGGCCCACTTGCTGTTCTCCGGGTGGACAATAGTCCTATCTATACCCATCGGGCGATGTCTTGAAGTGGACCCGAAGCGGTCGATGTCGAGCTTGTCCCGAGCTATCATCAGCCTAGCTGATCGACCAGTGCCGACCATAGAGCCCATGGTTCGTCTCGATGTACCGGGTCCTCAATTGCAGTGTGCACCATGACGACCTTTGAGGTCGGATCAACGCAAATATACTGGCCCTTGTATCCTAACTGCGCGAACTGCCGCCTCTCACCGGGAAACAGCCACAAGAGATAACCGTAGCCAAATCTCTTCGCTATTAAGGTGACAGTGCACTAAATTAATGGACTTTCGGGCCTGGCATTTAGTGCACTGTCACCGTAATACCGTTCAGCACCGGTAATCCTGGGCCCATAACGCCGGTGCAGCCGCGCAAATAGCGAACGCATCAAAATGCCTTTCGAAAAATTACAATGGTCGTCGCCGGCCGCAAATTGGCCCGTCCCTGGCATCAAGAATAGATCACAACTTTAGGGAGAGTCGAGCGCGGAGAGGGCGCGGTAGTGTCCTAATTCGAAGGCGGGGGCTCATACCACACGGTTATGACGATGCAGGGATAGGCCCCGTCATTTGGCTTTTCGGCCACGTTAGTAGCGACTGTTTCCGTTTTGATGATCGTTGCGGAACCTAACTGGTCCAACCAAGCGTTGATCTGCCCCTCAATGGTGCTTGCGCTGGTGTCCATAAAGACTTTGACTTTCATCGGCCTTGGCATCTTACCTACTCGTTCTCTCTACAAGTTCCTCGAGCGACCAGAACCAATCAGTCACGTTCGCCGCCATAGCCGGCTTGACACGCAACGTCTTGTGAAGGCAGATCAACGCGGCCGGCTATCTGCACCTCGCGCAGGCAGGCAAATCGCCCGCCTGCGCCAGACCCGATCAGCTAGCTTGTCGGGCCACCCTGGAGCGCGGTGAGAAGCTTGCCTCCGTCAGGCACGCCCCAGCCGGTGCAGGCGTCCCATCCCGCACCCGCCTGGTATTGTCCGCCGAGCAGACCGTCGGTGTCATTGTTGCCGACGGTGATATCGCGCAGCACGCCGGCCGGACCGAATTTGGAATAGAGCAGGGCGTTGAAATTGCCGGAGCGTGCGCCGAGCGCGGCGTTGATCCGGGCGATCAGGCTCGCCCAGAGCGGTGCGGATGCGCTGGTGCCGCCGACAATGCCGAGCTTGCCGCCCGACATGGTCAGATAGCCCGTTGCCGGATCGGCATTGGCCGCGACGTCCGGGATCGCACGTCCGGCGAAGTGCGTGGGATTGATCGACTTCGGCACGATGCCCTGCTGCCAGGCCGGGACCGGTGTGATGTCGCTGACGCCGCCGCCGGTGCCGCTTCCCGGTCCGTCATTCCAGACGGTCTCGGTGATCTGCACCTGCTTCCTGGCGTTTGCGCGCGCGTGCAAGGTCGTTCCGCCCACCGCAAGGACGTAAGGACTGGTTGCGGGGAAGTTCACATGCGCCCGGCCGTCCTGCATCTGCGCTTCCGAGCCGTCGTCGCCGGTGGACACACAGAACGTGATGCCGAGATGGGCGGCCGCGAGGAAGCTGTGGTTGCAATGGTCGATTGCCGCCGGTGACCAGATCACGCCGCTGTTGTTGAAAGCCTGGTTCTCGTCCCAGCCCCAGCTGATCGAGACGACGGAGGGATCGTTGACGGAATCGCTGACGACCTTGGCGAGGCAGTCGACCAGACCTTTCTCGTCGAAGGTCGAGAAGTAGGTGGCGATCTTGGCGCCGCCGCCGAGCGCGCCGGCGACATCGACGTCCAGCATCACTTCGCCGGTTGAATCCGGATCGCCGGCCGGATCGGTCGAGACGCCGTCGACCGCGATGACGGCAACCTCCGGCGCGGGAACGCCGATCTTGCTGAAATAGGCCGCGACATCAGCGGTCTCCACACCGCCGCCGAATTCCAGCAGGCCGATGCATTGCTTGCTCGCATCGATCTGGGGAAATCCGTAGATGTTGCCGAGCTCGGTCGGAACGAACCAGCGCCGCACGGAGCTGGCGAAATCCGGCGTCGCGGCGCGCGCCGAATGGCGCGAGCGCCGCATCACTCGGTGGTTGTTCAGCCCGAACACGCCGGTGATGGCATCGCCGACCTCGGTCGGGACATGCACCGGGCCGGTGCGGGCGTGGAAGTCGCCGAGATGCGGATGCGAATAGTCGAACAGCGTGACGCCGAAGGCGGCGCTGACGTCGTCGACGGTGCCTGCGATTCCGAGCCGCGCGGCGGCGGGCTCGTTTCGGGTGACGACGAGCTTGTGCGCCTTGGCAAAATCCTCGATCGACTTGATGGCCTTGGGATCGGAGCCGTATTTGCTCTCGAGCTGGTCGCGCGTCATGTAGTTGCGCGCATTGGGGAGCTTGTTGTCCAGATCGGACAAATCGGGCAGATCGGCGGAGCGCTTGACGCCGAGCGTCAGCTCGATCCAGCGCTGGCCGTTGGTTCGGCGCATCGCCCTCGAGCCTGTCGGCAGTTGATGGACAGAGTTGGGAAGTTCGACCATGTGGGGTGTTGCACTAGGGGACATAGTATTTCCTCCTTGCACGGGTGGTTGACGAACCGGAAAGTAGCGATTGCGAAGGTGGGTTCTGTTCGTTCGAAAGTGTTCAGGTGTTGAAAAATTGATCGCGGTGTGTCGGCTGAGAAATCAGCCGACACGTCAGTAGACCAAACCTAAAATAGCAAAGCGAAGTAATACATCCTAGCAGCGGGATGCCGAAGCGGCAAAGCCGATCGCGCATCGCGCGTCTCACAATCCCGTCAATTTCGCCGGTGAGCCAATCGATCTGGCGGTGTTGGCGTCTAGCACGCAATCCGGTTTTGAACGCAAGGGACAGGCCGCGTGGCGATTGCGCGAGGCGGCCGTTTTGCCGCGACGCGTCATATGGTTGCGCGGCACGACCCCGGCCTCATGCCGAAGGGCCGTTCTACTGTGCATGGGGTTGTTTTCGGCTTTTTTGTTGTCTCGCGCGTCCGTGACGGAACCTAATAGCGGCTGGAGCGACTTATCCATGACGCGGGGAATAACATGCGAGGCTGTCATGGCAGAGAAGCATACCGCCGATCCGGCAGAGATCATGCGGGCGACTGGTCATCCTGAGCTGGAATATGCCGCCGGCTGGACCATCGCGGGTCTCGTCACCATCGGTACCATCGTCGCCGCCTGGGTGTTCGCGATCTAGGTTGCTTTGCGCTACGGCGTCACCGCTCCGCGGCTGACGGCGCGCGGGGCAGTCAGCTCCTTCCACGTCGAATTCGCCACGTGCACCGGTGAGAACGCCGGACGCTCGACGTAGCGGCCGTCTCCTGCCTCGGCACGCAGATCGCCATCCTTCCACACGATACGACCGCGCGAGAGCGTCGCGGCCGGGCCGCCGGTGCAGGAAAAGCCTTCGAACACGTTGTAGTCGATCCGGCTCATCTGCCGCTTCGCGCTGATGGTCTTCGTCGCCTTGGGATCCCACACCACAATGTCGGCATCCGAGCCGACGGCGACCGCGCCCTTGCGCGGATAGATGTTGAGGATGCGGGCGATGTTCGCCGAAGTCACCGCGACGAATTCCTCCTTCGTCAGCCGCCCGGTGGCCACGCCCGCGGTCCAGAGCAACGCGAGGCGATCTTCCAGGCCGCCGGTGCCGTTCGGGATTTTTCTGAAGTCGCCGAGGCCGAAGCGCTTCTGCTCCGTGGTGAAGGCGCAGTGATCGGTCGCGACCACCTGAAGCGAGCCTGACTGCAGGCCGGCCCACAGGCTGTCCTGATGCGACTTGTCGCGGAATGGCGGCGACATCACGCGCTGCGCGGAGTGATTCCAGTCCTTGTTTTGATATTCGCCGGCATCGAGCAGCAGATGTTGGATCAACGGCTCGCCATAGACGCGCTTTCCGGCGGCGCGCGCACGCGCGATCGCCTCATGCGCCTCGCGGCAGCTCGTATGCACGATATAGACCGGCGTGCCCGTCATATCCGCGATCATGATGGCGCGGTTGGTGGCTTCGCCCTCGACCTCCGGCGGTCGTGAATAGGCGTGGCCCTCGGGGCCGGTGACGCCGCGCGCGATCAGCGCCTCCTGCATCAAGGCAACGACGTCACCATTCTCCGCGTGCACGACAGGCATCGCGCCGAGATGAGCGCAGCGCGCGAACGAGTTGTAGAGCTCGTCGTCGTTCACCATCAGCGCGCCCTTGTAGGCCATGAAGTGCTTGAAGGTGTTGATGCCGTAGGTTTTGACCACGGTCTCCATCTCGTCATAGATCTGTTTCGACCACGACGTCACCGCCATGTGGAAGCCGTAGTCGGCCGCCGCCTTCTCGGATTTGTGCCGCCACTCCTGATAGGCCGCGAGCATCGACTGGCCGGGATCGGGCAGGCAGAAATCCACCACCATGGTGGTGCCTCCGGTCAGCGCCGCCTTGGTGCCGGACTCGAAATCATCCGCGGTCACCGTGCCCATGAACGGCATTTCCAGATGGGTGTGCGGATCGATGCCGCCTGGAATGACATAGGCGCCGCCGGCGTCGATGATCTCCGCCCCCGTCGGCGCCGCGATCGCAGGGCCGACCGCGACGATGCTGTCGCCCTCGATCAGCACGTCCGCACGGCGCGAATGATCATGATTGACGACGGTGCCGCCGCGGATGAGGAGGGACATGGGAACTCCAGGGGAGAGCAGTGAGGACCGAACGCGGCGAAAGCTAAGCTTGTCGGCTGCAATGCGACAGGCGAAATTTTAGTCAGCCGCCGCTCCCGCCACCGAGACTGCGATTGCGCTGGTTGCGCCCGCCTGACCTGATATCGCGCCTGCGAAATGCAACTGAGCCCGGCATCTATGAGCGCTCGCGTGTCGGGGAGATGCTGCGCTGTCCCTGGCATGGCTGGGAATTCGACATGCGCAACGGCCAGTCCTGGTTCGATCCCAAACGGGTCAAGATCCGGTCATATCCGGTTGCGGTGGAACGCGGCGACGAATTGCAGAAAGGCCCGTATGTCGCCGAGACGTTTGCGGTGCATGTCGAAGACAGTTATGTGATTGTCGAGGTCTGAGCTGGCATTGCCGATTGAGATTCGAACGCAAGTGCGATATGGCTCTCGCGCTTTCAGAGGCGGAGACCAGCTTTGTCGAAACAATCCCTGCGTGAGGAGGCCGAGCGCCTGATCCGCGAATCGATGGAAAAGAAGACCATCGTCGTCAAGCAGGGCACGACCCGTATCGAGGCCGTCTGCGGCAAGTGCGGCGCGCCAAACCGGGTTCAGGCGGAAAAAGGCCAGAGCCGCGCCAAGTTCGCCTGCAAGAATTGCGGGCACCAGCAAGAGACGCTCTAACCCCTCATCCTGAGGAGCCCGCTGGAAGCGGGCGTCTCGAAGGATCGAGGCCCGAGACGGGCCTTCATGGTTCGAGACGCGCGTTCCGCGCTCCTCACCATGAGGGGCTTACAGCGTGTCTAGCTGCCCTTCACGAACCTGGCGAACGCATCCGCGTAATCCGGATGCCAGCGCGACAGCGGCGGGCGGTTCTCGACGATATCGCCGGCGGCCCAGAGCATGCGCTTCTCGTCGAGCGCGCGCGGCACGTCGTTATCAGGGCAGAGGATGTAGAAATCGCCGGCCTCCAGTCGCGCAAGCATGAAATCGACGGTCTGTTCTGGCGTCCACGCGCCGGCCGGCTTTTCGGTGCGGCCCTTGGCAGTGAGTCCGGTGAACACGAAGCCGGGGATCAGCAGATGCGCGGTGACGTGGCAATCCCTGGTGTTGCGCAGCTCGTGCTGGAGCGCTTCCGTAAATGCCTTCACGCCGGCCTTGGAGACGTTGTAGGCGGGATCGCCGGGCGGGGTCGTGATGCCCTGCTTGGAGCCGGTGTTGATGATCAGGCCGGCCTTGCCGCGCGCGATCATCTGCGGCGCGAAGACGCGCGAGCCATTGATGATGCCCCACATGTTGACGCCGATGATGCGCTGCCAGTTGTCCGGCTCGCTGAACAATGTGCTGCCCGGCTGGATACCGGCGTTGTTCATGAGCAGGTCGGTGCCGCCGAAATGCGCGCCCACGGCGCGTTCCAGTTCCGTCACGCTCTCGATCCGGCTGACGTCGACCACGGACGTCATCACATTCGCTGCGCCCGCGATCGATGACAATTTTGTTGCGGCTTCTGCCAGCCGGCCCTCGTCGACGTCGGCGATGCACACCTTCATCCCGGCGCGCGCAAACGCTGTTGCGGCCGCAAGACCGATGCCCGATGCACCCCCGGTGATCACGGCGACATTGCCCTTGGCGATGACAGGATGCGGCATGGCTGTTCTCCGTGACTGAATCTCGATCGACGTATAACATGGCGCTCGCGCGACCCTGCACAAGTCGGCATGGCAGGGCTTCGTTCCACGCCGACTTTACGCCCTTCAGGCGCCGCTGTATTCTGTTTGACCTAACGATCCCGCCCAGATCGAACCCAATCAATCACCTACCTAGGGAGTGCAGCCATGGCTGTGTCGCAAGCTATTCCGATCACGCGCCATCCGTTCGCCAACGGGTCCTACAAGCAGGTGCTGATCGACGGGAAGTGGGTGGATGCCGCGTCCGGCAAGCGCTTCGAGACCCACAACCCCGCCACCGGCGAGCTGCTCGCAACCGTCGCCGAAGGCGACAAGGAAGACATCGATCGCGCGGTCGCTGCCGCCCGCCGTGCCTTCGAAGGTCCCTGGAGCAAGGTCAAGCCGTTCGAGCGGCAGAACCTGCTGCTCAAGCTCGCCGATCTCGTCGAGAAAAATTTCGACGAATTGTCGCAACTCGACACACTCGACATGGGCGCGCCGCTCAGCCGCACCCGCGCCTATCGCCTGCGAGCCGTCGGCATGCTGCGCTATTACGCCGGCCAGACCACCGCGATCCATGGCGAGACGATCGAGAACTCGCTGCCCGGCGAGATCTTTTCCTACACGCTGAAAGAGCCGGTCGGCGTCGTCGGCGCCATCATTCCCTGGAACGGCCCGCTGACCGCGACGCTCTGGAAGATCGGCCCGGCGATCGCGACCGGTTGCACCGTGGTGCTGAAGCCGGCCGAAGAGGCGCCGCTGACCTCACTACGCATCGCCGAGCTCGCGATGGAAGCCGGCATTCCGCCCGGTGTCGTCAACGTCGTGCCCGGCTATGGTGAGACCGCGGGCGCCGCGCTCGCCTCGCATCATGACGTCGACAAGGTCGCCTTCACCGGCTCGCACGTCACGGGTCAATCGATCATCCGTGCCTCGGCCGGCAACCTCAAGCGCGTCTCGCTCGAGCTCGGCGGAAAGTCGCCGGACATCGTGTTTGCCGATGCCGACCTCGATGCCGCCGTGCCGGGCGCGGCGATGGCGGTGTTCGCGAACTCCGGCCAGATCTGCAGCGCCGGCACGCGCCTGTTCGTCGAACAGGCGATCTACGAGGAGTTCGTCGGCCGCGTCGCCGAGTTCGGCAAGAAGCTGCAGGTCGGCAACGGCCTCGATCCGAACACCCAGATCGGCCCGCTGGTCTCCGAGCAGCAGCTCGAGCGCGTCACCGGCTATCTCGACATCGGCCAGAAGGAAGGCGCGCGAGCGCTCGCCGGCGGCGGCCGCGTCACTGAAGGCGCGCTGTCGAAGGGCTTCTTCGTCTCGCCGACGGTGTTCGCCGGCGTCCAGGACAACATGCGTATCGCGCAGGAGGAGATCTTCGGTCCCGTCATCTCCGCGATCGCGTTCAAGGACATGGACGAGCTGGTCAAGCGTGCCAACAACACCACGTTCGGCCTCGGCTCGGGCCTGTGGACGCGTGACGTCACCAAGGCGCATGCGGTCGCGAAATCGCTGCGCGCCGGTTCGGTGTGGGTGAATTGCTACCAGGCAATGGACCCGGCCGTGCCCTTCGGCGGCTACAAGATGAGCGGTTACGGCCGCGAGTCCGGCAAGCAGCATGTCGAGGAATATCTCAACGTGAAGGCCGTCTGGATCAAGACAGCGTAGGACCTGTCCTCTCCCGCGTTCCGCGCGGGGGAAGATCTACTTTTGCAGGGGCGGCGCCTTTTTCGGTGGCCGCCCCTCGCTATATGATCAGCATCCTTCCATAGCCGATTGGGGCCAGCATGAAATTCGAGGCGTTGTTCAAACCGTTGCAGGTCGGTCCGTACAAGCTTGCGCATCGCGTCGCGATGGCGCCGCTGACCCGCATGCGCGCCGAGCGCGAGAGCTTTTCGCCGCGGCCGCTCAACGCCGAATATTACGGCCAGCGCGCGACGCCGGGCGGTCTGCTGATCGCTGAAGCGTCGCCCGTGCTCTCGCACGGCCGCGGCAACCCGGCAACGCCCGGCATCTATTCGGAGGCGCAGATTGCCGGCTGGCGCAAGGTGGTCGATGCCGTGCACGCCAAGGGCGGCATCATCTTCCTCCAGCTCTGGCATGTCGGCCGCGTCTCGCATTCGTCCTATCATGGCGGTCAACTGCCGGTCTCGGCCTCGGCGATCGCGATCAAGGCCGAAGGCATGAAGGCGATGACTGCCGACGGCAAACTCGCGGACTACGAGACGCCGCGCGCCCTGGAGACCGGCGAGGTCAAGGGCATCGTCGAGGCGTTCCGGCAGGCTGCGAAGAACGCGCTCGCCGCCGGCTTCGACGGCGTCGAGATCCACGGCGCCAACGGCTATCTGCTCGAGCAGTTCTTGCAGTCGCGCAGCAACCAGCGCACCGATCAATATGGTGGCTCCATCGAGAACCGCGCGCGGCTTCTGATGGAAGTCACGCAGGCCGCGATCGACGTCTGGGGCGCCAATCGCGTCGGTGTGCGCCTGTCGCCGCACGGCATCGCCAACGATTCCGGCGAGCCCGATCCGATGCCGCTCTACACCCACGTGGTGAAGGCGCTCGACAAGCTCGGCCTTGCCTATCTGCACTTCATCGAGCCGCGCTCCAGCGGCGCGGGCCGCGCCGACGTCCACTGGGAGAACGTGCCCTCCGCCATGGTGCTGTTCCGTCCGCACTACAGCGGCGTGCTGATGACCGCGGGCGGTTTCACCGGCGAGACCGCGAACGCGGCGATCGCCGACGGCCACGCCGATATCATCGCCTTCGGCCGTATCTTCATCTCCAATCCCGATCTGCCGCGTCGGCTGGAGCAGGACTATCCGATCACGCCGTACAACCGCGCGACGTTCTATGGCGGCGAGGAAAAGGGGTATACGGACTATTCGGTCTATGATGAGCTGACGCCTGCGTAGGGACCTCTTCGTAGCCCGGATGGATGCCACAAGCTCCGTCATTGCGAGCGCAGCGAAGCAATCCAGAGTCTTTCAGCGGAGGCAGTCTGGATTGCTTCGCTGCGCTCGCAATGACGACGAGGAGAGACAATGGCCAAACCCGCAGTCGCCGCAGGAACCGCCGCCGGCCAATGCCTCTGCGGCAAGGTGACCTTCGAGATCGACGTCCCTGCGCGCTGGGCCTGGCACGACCACTCCGCCGCCAGCCGCCGTGCCCATGGCGCGGCCTACGCCACCTATGTCGGAAGCTGGAAGAAGCGGTTTCGCATCACCTCCGGTAAGACCGCGCTGACCCGCTACGAGGACAAGGCGACCAAGACCGCGCGCAGCTTCTGCTCGCATTGCGGCACGCCGATCGCCTATGAGCGCCCGCGCGGCCCACACATGGTCAACATCCCGCGCGCGCTCTTCAAGGAGCGCACCGGGCGCCAGCCGCTCTATCACATCGCGATCGAGGAGCTGCAGGAATGGGCCTACACCGGCGAGCCGCTGGTGCCGCTGAAAGGTTTTCCCGGTGTGGTCTGGCAGCGCTCAAAAAAGAAGAAGCGCGCAGACGGCGAGGATCCGTTCGGGTTGGGGCGGGAGGAGATGTAGTGTGAGCCGCACACCCTGGTCTCGTGCCCCGGACGCAGTGCGGCGCGCAGTGCCGCACTGCTGAGCCGGGGGCCCATCGTCTACTAGCTCGGTGCGAATCTGGGTCCCGGCTCTGCGCTGCAACGTTGCACGTTGCGTCGCGTCCGGGACACGAGACCGTCCCACGCAACGCAGCCATGACCGCGCTTCCTTGCGCGCCTCCCAAAACTTCGGCCATCATGCTTTCAGTCCTTGCGGCAACGTCCGTTCCTGGAGGAAGCATGAAGAACAAGATCACCGGCCGTTCCGCCTTTCTCGCGCTACTCAAGGACGAGGGCATCACGCATCTGTTCGGTAATCCCGGCACCACCGAGCTGCCGATCATGCATGCGCTGAGGGACCATCCTGACCTCACCTATGTGATGGCGATGCAGGAGAGCCTGGTGGTGGCGATCGCGGATGGATATAGCCGTGCCTCCGGAAAACTCGTCGCCTGCAACGTCCATGTCGCGCCGGGCCTCGGCAACGCGATGGGCTCGCTCTACAATGCCCAGTTCACGGGCACGCCGATGATCCTCACCGCGGGCCAGCAGGAGCAGGGCCACGGTCTGATGGAGCCGGTGCTCTATGGCCCGCTGGTGCGCATGGCCGAGCCGCTGGTGAAATGGGCGGTCGAGGTGACGCGGCTGGAGGACCTGCCGCGCATCGTGCGCCGCGCCGCCAAGGTCGCGATGACGCCGCCGACCGGGCCGGTGTTCATCTCGCTGCCGGGCGACATCCTCAACAGCGAGGCCGGCATCGATCTCGGCCGCTCCACCCGCATCGACGCGCGTGTAAGGCCGTCGGACGAAGCGCTCAGGGCTTTTGCCGCGCGGCTGCTGAAGGCCGAGCGCCCTGTGATCGTCACCATGGATGAGGTGGTCAAGAGCGACGCGCTGAAGGAAGCGGCCGAACTCGCCGAGCTGCTTGGCGCTGCCGCCTATCAGTCCTCGACGCCCTATGGCTCGCACTTCCTGTCGGAAAGCCCGAGCTTCGTCGGAACGCTGGCCCGCATGCAGAAGGTCGCGCGCGATACGCTCGCGCCTTACGACCTGCTGATCGCGCTCGGCGGCGATCCCCTGCGGATGTCGGTCTTTAGCGAGGTCGATGCGCTGCCTGACGGGCTCGGTATCGTGCAGGTCGGTCTCGTCGATTGGGAGATCGCCAAGAATTACGGTGCCGAGATCGCGCTGAAGGCGGATTTGAAAGAGACGCTGCGTGCGCTGATACCGGTGCTGAAGGAGATGGGCGGTGCGACACTCGCGAGCCGCGCCAAGCAGCGCCTCGCCGAGCTGGCGCCGAAGAACTGGACCACACGCCGCGCCGCGCTGGTCGAGCAGATCGGCAAAAGCGTGGGACGTGCGCCGATCGATCCCGACTATCTCGTGCTGCAAATGGTCGAGGCGATGCCCGACCATGCCATCCTCGTCGACGAAGGCCTGACGTCCAGCCGCCAGGTCATGGCGCTGCGTCCGCACCGCGACCGCTATGGCTATCACGGTCTTGCCTCCGGCGGCATCGGCTGGGGCTTGCCGGCGTCGGTCGGCGCCAGCATCGCCAATCCGGATCGCCCCGTCGTGTGCTTTTCAGGCGACGGCAGCGCGATGTATTCGATCCAGTCGCTGTGGACGGCCGCCCATCACAAGCTGCCACTCAACGTCGTCATCGCCAACAATGGCGGCTACCGCATCATCAAGCAGCGTCTTCTCGCCTTCCATGGCAACGACAATTACGTCGGCATGGACTTTGTCGATCCGCCCGTGGATTTCTCCGGCGTGGCGAAGGCACTCGGCTGCGAGGCGATCAAGATCAGCGATCCCCGCGAGCTGAAGGCAACGTTGGCGTCGGCGTTTGGCCGGCCAGGGACCAAGCTGATCGAGGTGATGGTGGATGGGAAGGTGTAGTCCCTTCGCCGGGACGACACCGAGGGTGCGGCAGCTCGCTCTACCCCTTCTTCCCCACCCGATAGCCCGCCGCCGGATGCGGTGCGTCGAGCCGCGCGCGGCCATCGCCAAAGAGTTTCTCCCGCAGCGTGCCCTTTGCGTATTCCGGCTTGTACCGTCCGCGCTTGGTCAGTTCCGGCACCAGCATGTCGGCGATGTCCTCGAAATCGCCGGGCGAGATCGCAAAGGCAACGTTGAGGCCGTCGACGTCGGTCTTCTCGAACCAGTCCTCGATCTTGTCAGCGACGCTTTCGGGCGTACCGACCACGACCGGGCCGGCACCGCCGATACCGACATGTTCGATGACGTCGCGCACGGTCCAGACGCGGTCGGGGTCGCCGCGGGTGACGTTGTCGAGTGCACTGCGACCGGCATCGTTCTGGACGTGGCGGACCTGCTGGTCGAGCGCGTAGCCGGAGAAGTCGATGCCGGTCCATCCCGACATCAGGGCGAGCGCGCCTTCCGGGTTGATGTGCGACCGGTAGTCGGCATATTTCGCGGCCGCTTCGGCCTCCGTGTTACCGAGGATGATCGTCATCATGTTGAACATCAGGATCTCGGCCGAGTTGCGGCCGAAGGCGGCGGCCTCCTGGCGGATCGCGGAGACCCGGGGCGCAATGATCTTGGCCGAAGGTCCCGACATGAACACGCATTCGGCATGCTTGGCTGCGAACTGCCGGCCGCGCGGCGAGGTGCCGGCCTGGTACAGCACGGGCGTGCGCTGCGGCGACGGCTCGCTGAGGTGGATGGTGTTGTTGATGCGGTAGTTCGCGCTCTCATGGTTGACGCGATGAACTTTTGTCGGATCCGTAAAGATGCCGCGCTTGCGGTCCCGCAGCACGGCGTCGTCCTCCCAGCTTCCTTCCCAGAGCTTGTAGACGACCTCCATATATTCGTCGGCGATATCGTAGCGGTCGTCATGCCCGGTCTGCTTGTCCTTGCCGGCGCCGCGGGCGGCGCTGTCGAGATAGCCCGTGACGACGTTCCAGCCGATCCGCCCCTCGGTCAGATGGTCGAGCGTCGACATCCGCCGCGCGAACGGGTAAGGCGGCTCGAACGAGAGATTGCTGGTGACGCCGAAGCCGAGGTTCCTGGTGACCGCAGCCATCGCCGAGAGGAGCAGCAGCGGCTCGTTCGACGGTGTCTGTGCTGCATTGCGCAAGGCTGCGTCAGGGCTGTTGCCATAGACGTCATAGACGCCGAGCACGTCGGCCAGGAACAGCCCGTCGAAACGGCCGCGTTCCAGCGTCTGGGCGAGATCGATCCAGTAGGGCAGACGGTTATATTCGGCGGTGCGGTCGCGCGGATGGGTCCATAGCCCCGGTGATTGATGCGCGACGCAATTCATCGCAAATGCGTTGAGCCTGATCTGCTTGGCCATGCTGGTCCCCCGGCGCCCTGTACTGCGCGCTCTTCGAATGTTAGATGTGCGCCCCAACTTGGCGACGTTCTTGCATATAACTGGCCGTTGGCAAGGGCCAAAAATAGAAAGGCTTGGGCCTTGGCAAGGCCAAAATCAGCGGCACTCCCGCCCTTGGCAAGCCAATCTCAAGAGAGCAAGAACGGAATCCCAAGAGAAAGTCCAAGAGAAACTCCAAGAAAAAACTTCAAGAAAACTCCAAGAAAAGCTCCAAGAAAACTCCAAGAACTATCCAGGTCCCCGCCACTTTCGAAGGCTTGCCCGTGTCGGGTAAGGTCCTTCCTCCCAAAGCTTCGAAGACCAAGCCAATGACCAGAGCCGACGCCATCGCCCGCGCCCGGGACGACTTCAAATCCGGCGCGTTCCTCGCTGAACTCGACCGCCGGGTCGGCTTCAAGACTGAAAGCCAGAACCCCTCGCGCGGCCCCGAACTGCGTGCCTATC
Organism: Bradyrhizobium genosp. A; assembly: GCF_049949275.1. Taxonomy (NCBI): domain Bacteria; kingdom Pseudomonadati; phylum Pseudomonadota; class Alphaproteobacteria; order Hyphomicrobiales; family Nitrobacteraceae; genus Bradyrhizobium; species Bradyrhizobium genosp. A. Next base: position 1,285,241 of record NZ_CP188196.1, read on the forward strand.
TGGAACAGGAGATGATGCCCTCCTTCGCCGCGCTCGATTTCACCAGCCGCCTGGTCGAATCCCCGAGCGGCAAGGCGCCGTTCCTGTTTGCCGAGCATCACGAGAGCGCGTCACTGCCGACCGTGCTGATCTACGGCCATGGCGACGTCGTCGACGGCATGGAGGGCGAGTGGCGCGATGGCCGCGATCCCTGGCGCACGACGCCGGCAGGCATTCGCCTCTATGGCCGCGGCACCGCCGACAACAAGGGCCAGCACAGCATCAACATGGCCGCACTCCGCGCGGTGCGCGAGGCACGCGGCGGCAAGCTCGGGTTCAATGCAAAATTCATCGTCGAGATGGGCGAGGAGATCGGCTCGCCTGATCTCGGCAAGGTCTGCGACCTCAACCGAGACGCGCTGAAGGCCGATCTGTTCATGGCCTCCGACGGGCCGCGGCTGTCGGCCGATCGGCCGACGCTGTTTCTGGGCTGCCGTGGCGGCATCCGCATCCAACTCGACGTGAACCTGCGCGACGGTGGCCATCATTCTGGCAATTGGGGCGGCGTGCTGGCCAACCCTGCGACCATCCTGGTCAACGCGATTTCGACGCTGGTCGACGGCCACGGCCGGCTTCAGCTCGACGCCCTGAAGCCCTCACGGCTCACCAATCAGATCCGCAGCTACCTTGCCGATGTGCAGGTGGTGCCGACCGAGGGTGAGCCGGCGCTTGCGGAGAATTGGGGCGAGGACGGCTTGTCCGCGGCCGAGCGGCTCTATGCCTGGAACACGCTGGAGGTTCTGGCGATGTCGTCGGGCAATATCGAGAAGCCGGCGAATGCCATTCCCGGTCACGCCAATGCTGTGCTGCAACTGCGTTTCGTGGTCGGCACCAAGGTCGATGGCCTGATCGACGCCGTCCGCGCCCATCTGGTCGCAAAGGGCTTTCCGATGGTCGAGGTGCGGGCGGCCCAGAGCTTTGCGGCCTCGCGCACCGATTTCGACAGCCCCTGGATCAAATGGGCGGCGGATTCAGTCCAAAACACCACCGGCAAGGCGCCGGCGGTGCTGCCGAACTTCGGCGGCTCGCTGCCGAACGACGTGTTTTCCGAAATTCTGGGCCTGCCGACGATCTGGGTTCCCCACTCCTATCCTGGCTGCTCCCAGCATGCGCCCAATGAGCATATCCTGCTGCCATTGACCGAAGAGGCCTTGACGGTGATGGCCGGGCTGTTCTGGGATCTCGGCGAATTGCCAAGTCCGCTAACAAGACCGCTGACCTGAGCCTACTAACCAAGAGCCGGCATCCAGCCGAAAGTTACATTCTATTCCGGCCCGATTTGTGCTTGCATCCGGCCGCATCATCCTGAAAGGGGAGAAAAAGTGAAACACTTCCGTCACATCGGCCTTGCGCTCGCCGCGACCTTTGCCATGAGCCAGGCTGGGGCCGAGGAGCTCACCGGCACGCTGAAGAACATCAAGGACACCGGCGCCATCACGCTGGGCTTCCGCGACTCCTCGATCCCGTTCTCCTATCTCGACGACAACCAGAAGCCCGTCGGCTTCGCGATGGACATCTGCTACAAGATCGTCGAAGCCGTGAAGAAGGAGCTCAAGCTCGACAAGCTCGAGGTCAAGCTCAATCCCGTCACCTCGGCGACGCGTATCCCGCTGATGGCCAACGGCACCATCGACCTCGAATGCGGCTCGACCACCAACAATGCCGAACGCCAGAAGCAGGTCGCCTTCACCAACACCCACTACCTGACCGCCAGCCGCTATGTCTTCAAGAAGTCGAGCGGCCTGAAGTCGATCGAGGACCTCAAGGGCAAGACGGTGGTCTCCACCGCCGGCACCACCAATATCAAGCAGCTGACCGAAGCCAACGTTTCGAAAGGTCTCGGCGCCAACATCATTCCGGCCAAGGACCACGCCGAGTCCTTCCTGATGGTCGAGACCGACCGCGCGGTGGCCTTCGTGATGGATGATGTCCTGCTCGCGAGCCTCGTGGCCGGCTCGAAGTCGCCGGACGATTACGTCATCTCCAAGGATGCGTTCTCCAAGCCCGAGCCTTATGGTATCATGCTGCGCAAGGACGACGCGCCGTTCAAGAAGGTGGTCGATGCGGCAACCGCTGCGCTCTACACCTCCGGCGAAGCCGAGAAGATCTACGACAAGTGGTTCACCCAGAAGATCCCGCCGAAGGGCCTGAACCTCAACACGCCGATCTCGCCCGAGTTGAAGAACGAATTCGCCAAGCCCTCGGACTCGCCGAACCCGGACGACTACAAGTAAGATGCTGTTCGCCTCTCCCCGCGTGCGGGGAGAGGCCGGAATTCAAGCGCAGCTTGAATTCCGGGTGAGGGGGACTCTCCACGAGTCCAACTATCACCTCCCTCGCGGAGAGCCCCCCTCACCCTAACCCTCTCCCCGCAAGCGGGGAGAGGGAAGATATCCCGGCCATTCTGATAGGGAAGTGGCCGGACATTTGCATAAGCGCCAAGACATCTCTGATTGGCGCGTTCGCGCGGGGGACACGTGAACTACCACTGGAACTGGGGAATCTTCTTCCAGCCGAACCCGATGGGGACCGGCAGCTATCTCGACATGCTGCTGTCGGGACTGGTGCTGACCCTCGAAACCGGGGTGCTGGCCTGGATCATCGCGCTGATCACCGGCTCAGTCGTCGGCGTGATGCGCACGCTGCCGTCGAAGGGCGCCAACTGGTTCGGCTTTTGCTACGTCGAATTTTTCCGGAACATGCCGCTGCTGGTGCAGCTGTTCCTGTGGTTCTTCGTGCTGCCGGAGCTGCTGCCGAAGTCTGCCGGCCTGTGGCTGAAGCAATTACCGAATGCGCCGTTCTGGACCGCAGCGATCGGCATCGGTTTCTTCATGTCGGCGCGCGTCGCGGTGCAATTGCAGGCCGGCATCGGCTCGCTGCCGCGCGGGCAGAAGATGGCCGCGACCGCGCTCGGCCTGACCACGGTGCAGGGCTATCGCTACGTGCTGCTGCCGATGGCGTTCCGCATCATCCTGCCGCCGCTGACATCCGAGTTCCTCAACACCATCAAGAACACGGCGGTCGCCATCACCATCGGCCTGCTCGAGCTGACCGGACAGGCGCGCTCGATGCAGGAATTCTCGTTCCAGGTGTTCGAGGCCTTTACCGCCGCGACGCTGCTCTATCTCCTCGTCAACGCCGTCGTCGTGACCGCGATGCGCTTCCTCGAGCGCTACGTTGCGATCCCCGGCTACATCACGGGGAAATAGCGCCATGTTCAGCAATTTCGATTTCGGCGTCATCATCCGCGCGCTGCCCTATCTGTTCTACGAGGGCATGAGCTTTACGGTGATGCTGACGGCGCTCGCCGCGCTCGGCGGTCTTGTCTTCGGCACGGCGATCGCGCTGATGCGGCTCTCCGGCTACAAGACGCTTGGGCGCATCGCCGGCCTCTATGTCGACTTCATGCGCTCGCTGCCGCTGGTGCTGGTGATCTTCTGGTTCTACTTCCTGGTGCCCTATATCGGACAGTGGCTGACCGGCGCCTCGCGGCCGATCAGCGTCGGCGCGTTCGCCTCTTCGCTCATCACCTTCATCATGTTCGAGGCCGCCTACTTCTCCGAGATCATGCGTGCCGGCATCCAGTCGATCTCGCGGGGGCAGCCGGCCGCCGCCAATGCACTCGGCCTGACCTATGCGCAGACCATGCGCTACGTTGTGCTGCCGCAGGCGTTTCGCAACATGTTGCCGGTGCTGATCACGCAGACCATCGTGCTGTTCCAGGACACCTCGCTGGTCTACGTGCTGTCGATCACCGATTTCCTTGGCGCCGCCAGCAAGGTCGCGCAGCGCGACGGCCGTCTGGTCGAGATGTACCTGTTTGCCGCTGTCGTCTACTTCACCATTTCCTGTATCGCCTCCTTCGGCGTCCGCCGCCTCCAGGCGCGCATCGCCATCATCCGCTAGAGCAAGTCGGTCATGATCGAAATCAGCCACGTCAACAAATGGTACAGCCCGACCTTCCAGGTACTGACCGACTGCACCACCAGCGTCACCAAGGGCGAGGTCGTCGTGGTCTGCGGACCCTCCGGCTCGGGCAAGTCGACGCTGATCAAATGCGTCAACGCGCTGGAGCCGTTCCAGAGCGGCGACATCAGCGTCGACGGCACCAAGGTCAATGATCCCAAGACCAATTTGCCGAAGTTGCGGTCGCGCGTCGGCATGGTGTTTCAGCATTTCGAGCTGTTCCCGCATCTGAAGATCATCGACAATCTCTGCCTTGCGCAGCAGAAGGTGCTCGGCCGTTCCCACGACAAGGCCGTGACGAAAGCCAACCAGCTGCTGGACCGCGTCGGCCTGAATGAGCACGCGCAAAAATTTCCAGCGCAGCTTTCCGGCGGCCAGCAGCAGCGTGTCGCGATTGCGCGCGCACTGGCGATGGATCCGATCGTGATGTTGTTCGACGAGCCGACCTCGGCGCTCGATCCTGAAATGGTCAGCGAGGTGCTCGACGTCATGGTCGATCTCGCCCGCGAAGGCATGACCATGATGGTCGTGACCCACGAAATGGGCTTTGCACGCAAGGTCGCCAACCGCGTCATCTTCATGGACCGCGGCGAGATCGTTGAGGACGCCCCGAAGGACGACTTCTTCGGCAAGCCCCGCAGCGACCGCGCGCAGAAGTTCCTGTCGAAGATTTTGTCGCACTGATCGGTCGTCATTCCGGGCTCGCCGCTTCGCGCCGCCCCGGAATGACGTATAGAGGGGTGATCGACGCCCCCATTTCGCGTATAAGCGCGCAAATCCCCCTTTCCCGCCAGGAGACCAGCCTTGGATTCGACCGCCTACGTCAACGGCTCATTCGTCCCGCTCTCGGACGCGAAGATCTCGGTGCTCGACCGCGGCTTCCTGTTTGCCGACGGCATCTACGAGGTCTCGGCCGTGCTCGACGGCAAGCTGGTCGACAACGCCTCGCACCTGGCGCGGCTGGAGCGCTCGGTCGGCGAGATCAGCTTGAGGCTGCCGGAGACGGTCGAGCGCATCACCGAGATCCAGAAGGAGTTGATCGCTCGCAACAAGGTCGTGAACGGCCTCGTCTATCTCCAGGTCACGCGCGGCGCCGACAAGGGCCGCGACTTCGCTTTCCCCAAGGGCGACGTCAAGTCGAGCCTGGTGATGTTCACCTCCGAGAAGGACATTATCAATGCCGCCTCGGCCAAGACCGGCATCAACGTGATCACGGTGCCCGACATTCGCTGGGAGCGGCGTGACATCAAGAGCGTGGCGCTGCTGGCGCAGGTGCTGGCGAAGCAGGCGGCTGCCGAAGCCGGCGCCGGCGAGGCCTGGATGCTGGAAGACGGCTACGTGACCGAAGGCGGCTCGTCGTCGGCGTTCATCCTCACTCAAGACGACGTCATCGTCACCCGCAAGAACTCCAACGCGATCCTGCCGGGCTGCACCCGCAAGGCCGTCGTCGCGCTCGCCGAGGAGCGCCAGCTCCGGGTCGAGGAGCGCTCGTTCACGGTGGAAGAGGCGCTTGCCGCAAAGGAGGCCTTTGCCACCTCGGCCTCGCTGTTTGTCCAGCCTGTGGTCGCGATCGACGGAAAGAAGGTGGGCGACGGCAAGCCCGGGCCGCTTGCCGCGCGCCTGCGCGAGATCTATGTGGAGTTCGCCAAGGTGACGGCGGTTTAGGCCGCATGCCCGGCTGTCGTAGGGTGGGCAAAGGCGCGCTTGCGCCGTGCCCACGTCTTCTCTCGCGTTTTTTGAATGAAGCGGTGGGCACGCTTTCGCTTTGCCCACCCTACGAGACTTGCGCGTGAGGGGCGCGCGGCATCCCTTACGCCACCGACGCCTTCACCTTCACCGGATGGACCGCGCGGAACGCGATGGCCAGCCTGTTCCAGGCGTTGATGGCGCCGATCAGCATGGTCAGGTTCACCGTCTCCGCATCGGAGAACTGCGCCCGCACCTCGGCGTAGACGTCGTCGGGCGCGTGCGTTTCCGCGATCAGCGTCACCGACTCGGTCCAGGCCAGCGCGGCGCGCTCGCGGTCGGTGTAGAGCGGGGATTCGCGCCAGGCGTTGAGCAGATAGATGCGCTGCTCGGTCTCGCCACGCTTGCGGGCGTCCTCGGTGTGCATGTTGATGCAGAAGGCACAGCCGTTGATCTGCGAGGCCCGGATCTTGACGAGCTCGATCAGCGACTTTTCCAGACCCGTCGATTGGATCTGCTCCTCCAGCGCCATCAGCGCCTTCATCGTGTCGGGGGCGGCCTGGTAGAAATTCATGCGGGGTTTCATGGCCGTTCTCCTTGGTTGGGGTGGTGGTCAGTGGGCGCCACCGGCCGAGACATGGCCGGGCTTCTTCAGGAAGAGGGAGGCGATGAAGGCGACGATCAGAGCGAGACCGAGCAGGTAGAAGGTGTCGCTGAAGGCGAAGATGAAGGCCTGCTTCTGCACGACGTGGCCGATCGCGACATAGGCACGATGCGACGCGTCGGCACGATCGAGCACGCCGTGATTGATGAAGTACTGCGTGAGCTGCTCCAGCCGCGTGCGGGTCGCCTGCTCGAACACCGAGACCGACTGCATCAGCACGTTGGAGTGATATTGCTCGCGCTTGGTCAGCACGGTCTGCAGCAGCGCGATGCCGACAGCGCCGCCGAGATTGCGCATCATGTTGAACAGGCCGGAGGCCGAGCCGGCATTCTCCGCCTCGATGCCGGCGGTCGCCACTGCCGACAGCGGCGCCATCACCAGCGCCTGGCCGATGGCGCGAACGACGTTGGGCCACAACAGCTGATCGGCGGCGTAGTCGTTGGTCATATAGATGTTCATGAAGTTCGAGCCTGCGAACAGCATGAAGCCGACGCCGATGATGATCCGCGCGTCGAATTTTTGCATCAGGCGCGGCACCAGCGGGATCAGCAGCAGCTGCGGCAATCCGGTCCAGGCCAGCACCGTGCCGATCTGTTCGGAATTGTAGCCCTGGATGCGCGACAGATATTGCGGCAGGATGAACACTGAACCGTAGAGCGCGACGCCGAGCAGGAAGTTGGCGAGCATGCCGAAGCCGAAATTGCGGCGGACCAGCAGACGCAGGTTCAGCAGCGGCTTCTTCACCGTCAGCTCGATGATCAGGAAGGCGGTCAGCGCCACGGCCGCGATCACGCTGAGCTTGACGATGAAGGGTGAACCGAACCAGTCGTCCTTGTTGCCTTCCTCAAGCACCGTCTGCAGCGCGGAGAGGCCGATCGCCATGGTGATGATGCCGGCCCAATCGCCCTCGCGCAGCAGCGACAGCTTCATCGGCTTGGCGTCGAGCGCATACCAGAGCATGCCGACCATGATCGCGCCGGGCGCGAGGTTGACGTAGAAAATGTACTGCCAGCCGAAATTCTCGGTGAGATAGCCGCCGATGGTCGGACCGATCGCGGGCGCAAACGTCGCCGACAGCGCGAACAGCGCAAGACCGACCGGCTGCTTCGCACGCGGCAAGAGCGTGATGATCAGCGTGAACGCCATCGGGATCAGCACGCCGCCGGTGAAACCCTGTACGGCGCGCAGCACGATCATCTGCGGCAGGTCCTGTGCCAGCGCGCAGGCCGCCGACAGCAGCAGGAATAGAATCGCATTGGTGAGCAGATAGATCCGGATCGAGAACACCTGCGCGAGCCAGCCGGACAGCGGGATCACCACGATCTCGGCGATCAGATAGGAGGTCGAGATCCAGCCGCCGTCGTCGATGCCGGCGCCGATCGCGCCCTGGATGTCGGCGAGCGAGGCGTTGACGATCTGGATGTTCAGCACCGCCATGAAGGCGCCGAGCGTGGCGCCGATCACCGCAATCCAGGTTTTGGCGGAGACGGCCGGCGTTGCGGGAGCCGCAGTCGGAGCGGGGAGATTGGCGGCGGAAGCGGCGTTGAGGGTCGGTTGAAGCGTGCTCATGGAAGCCTCGTCTCGGTTACGGAGACAGGATGCATTAGGCGGATGGTTTCGATAATCAGGGAAGTCTGGGAAGGATCATCCGGCAGAACTTGATAATCAGGACTTGATAATCCTGCCGTGCCCTTCCCGCCTCAGCCCCCGTTAGGGCGCGACGCGTTGTCGGCGACGCGCTTGGCGGTCTCGCGCTCGGCCACCACAGTTGCCTTGGTGTCGACGGTCGGGACCGCCGACATGCCGGGCCGCAGCAGGCCGGTGAGGCTGTGATCGTCGAGCACGATCTTCACCGGGACGCGCTGCACGATCTTGGTGAAGTTACCCGTCGCATTGTCGGGGGGCAGCAGCGCGAATTCGAGTCCGCTCGCCGGCGCAAGGCTGTCGACATGACCGTGCAGCGTGCGATTGCGAAAACTGTCGACGATCAACTCGACCGGCTGGCCGGCGCGCACATGGGTGAGCTGGGTCTCCTTGAAATTCGCGACCACATAGACCGCGTCGAGCGGCACCACTGCCATCAATTGCGTGCCGGCCTGCACGAACTGTCCGACGCGCAAGCTGCGCGCGCCGACAGTGCCGTCGACAGGCGCGGTGATCTCGGTATAGGACAGGTTCAGCTCAGCCTGGTCTGCGACGGCGCGAGCGTGCTCCAATTGCGCGACGGCCTGGGCGCGCTGGGTGGTCAGCACGTCGACCTTGCGCTGTGCGGCCACCAGGCCCGACCTGGCGTGCTGCAGTTGCGCGTTGCTGGCGCGGAGTGCCGCATCGGTCTGCTGCGCGCGCTGGATCGTGCCGGAGCCCGACTTCATGAGGTCGTCGTAGCGGGCGCGCTCTTCCTGCGCGAATTTCAGATTGGCGTCGGCAGCAGAGACGTCAGCCGTGCTTTGCTCGATGATCGGCTGTTGCAGTTCGAGCTGGGCATCGAGGTTGCGGACCGAGGCTTCGGCTGCGGCGACATCGGCGCGGGCCTGGCCAAGCGCCGCCTTGAAGTCGCGGTCGTCGATTTTCGCCAGGATCTGGCCGGCCTTGACCTTCTCGTTGTCGCCGACCAGCACCTGGGCGATGTAGCCCGAGACCTTCGGGGCGATGATGGTGGAATCGGCCTTCACATAGGCGTCATCGGTCGATTCCAGGTAGCGGCCGGTCGTCAGGTAATCGTAGCCAAAATCGCCGGCGACAGCGACGCCGAGGGCCAGCGCCAGCGCGAGGGCTGCTCGCTTGATCGCCTGGCGGGACGGCTTCAGGCTGATTTTATCAGTTGTTTCAGTGGTATAAGTCGCGTTCGACATGACATCCTCCGGATTCCCCAGACGTCCCGTTCCCGAAGGGGCGCTGTTGTCTGGGCAGAAGATGCGCTGTCCCGGCGCTTGTGATAATCCGCCAAAAAGTAAAATGATTGTCCACTCATGCTGCATAATCCGAGGCGCTCATGGACCGGCTGACCAGCCTGACCGCTTTCGTCCGGGTCGTTGATACCGGCGGGTTCTCCGCCGCCGCCCGCAAGCTCAACATGTCGACGACCATGGTGAGCAATCACATCCAGGCGCTCGAGGAGCGGCTCGGCGCGCGGCTGCTCAACCGTACCACCCGCAAGGTCAGCGTCACCGAAATCGGCAAGGCCTATTACGACCGCTGCATCCAAATCCTGTCCGATATCGAGCAGGCCGACGACATCGCGGGCGCCTTGCAGTCGGTGCCGCGGGGCACGCTGCGGATTCATTCAGCGACCCACATGGTGCCTTTCGTCGCGGGCGTCGTGGCAAAACTGCTGTCGACCTATCCGGATGTGAAGGTCGATTTGCGCATGGGCGAGGCCAATGTCGATCTGATCGAGGAAGGTTATGACGTTGCGCTGCGCATGACCCCGCCGCCGGATTCGAGCCTGATCGTCCGCAGCCTTGCCACCTGGCGCCACGTGCTGTGCTGCTCGCATGATTATCTCGAAAGGCACGGCCGGCTGCAGCAGCTCGCCGAGCTCACCGAGCACAATTGCGGCCGCCACCTCAACTATCCCTTCGGCGACGAGTGGCGCTTCTTCGATCGCAAGGGCGCGCCGGCATCGGTGCGCATCTCGGGCAGCCTCGTCACCAACAGCGGCGAGGCGCTGCGACGGATGGTGATCGAGGGTGCCGGCATCGGCCTGCTCGCGGGTTTTCTCGTGAGCGACGACCTCGACGCCGGCCGCCTGGTGCGCCTGCTGCCGGAATACCGGCCGGTTGAGATGTCGATGAACGCGGTCTATCCGCATCGTCATCATCTGTCGGCGAAGGTCCGGACCTTCATCGACATGCTCGTGCATCACAGCGCCGAGCAGCAGAAGCTGATCAATCCGTATTCGTGAGATGCTGCCAGTTCCTCATCCTGAGGAGCGCGGAACGCGCGTCTCGAAGGATGAAGGCCCGTGGCCTCGCCCTTCGAGACGCTTGCTACGCAAGCTCCTCAGGGTGAGGGGATAGATATGCGCCTGCCTCTAGCGCGGCGCCGGCAATCGTTCGAACACGCCATCGAGCGCCATGCCGATTGCAAGCAGCCGTTCGTCGCTCCCCGCTGGGCCATCCAGTTCAAGTCCGATCGGAAGCTTGCTCGTGGCGCCCAGCGCGATCGGAACCTGGATGCCGGGAATGCCGGCATTGCTGCCGGGGTCGGTGTTCTGAATGAACAGCCCGAAATTCTCGAGGCTGCTGGATTCCGGATTGGAGGCGATCGCAACCCGCGGCGTGGTCGGGAAGGCGATGGCGTCCAGCCGGTTGTCTGCAAAGGTCCGCTGGTAGAGCGCCTGAAGCGCCGGTCTCGCCACATTGATGGCTTCGTCGTAGAGCGGCTTTGCATCGACGAAGCTGCCGTCGGGCGCCGGCAGTTTGCGCGGCAGCACCAGGCCCTCATAGGTGCCCTTGACGTCGGGGCTCGCGATCTGTGCGACCATCGCCTCGATGGTGACGCCTGTGCCGGTGCGCTCGAGATAGGCGACCATGTCGTCGCAGGCCTCATAGAGCGCAACCGGAAATCCGACCTGGCCGTTGAGCTGCGCAAGCTCATTCATCTCGATGTCGACCACGGTCACGCCTTGAGTCTTCAATCGGGCGAGGGCGGCATGGAACGCGGCTTGGGTGTCTCCGTCGAGGTTCGCCAGCATGCTCTTAACGAGACCGAGACGGACCTTGCTCAGATCGGCCGGCTGAACGGCATCGCCGCCGGCGATGACGCGATCGAGCATTGCGACATCAGCCATGGTCGCGGCCATCGGACCCGCGGTGTCGCGGGTATGGGAGATCGGCGCGATGCCTTGTTGCGGATAGCGACCGGCGGTCGGGCGAAGCGAGGCGCATCCGTTCAGCGCAGCCGGCACCCGGACCGATCCGCCGGTGTCGGTGCCGAGCCCTCCCGCGACGATCCGCGCGCCGATCGCGGCGCCCGTTCCGGACGACGACCCGCCGGCGATCAGCGAGCGATCATAGGCGTTGCGCACGCCGTATTCAGCGCCAGTCTTGAATGCAGCGTTATACCCGGAGATGCCGAAAGCCAGCTCGTGCATGTTGGTCTTGCCGATGATGACGGCGCCTGCGGCCCGCAGCCTTGCGACGACCGGCGCATCAGTGCTCGGAATGAAGGTCTTCAGCCCCGGCGTTCCCGCAGTGCAGGGCAGTCCGGCAACCTCGATGTTGTCCTTGATCACGATGGGGACGCCGCCGAGCGGCTTGTTCCCGGCGCCTGCGCCCAGTGTATCGAACGCGACGGCGGCCTTCAGGGCGCCCTCTTCATCCAGGGTGATGAAGGCGTTGAGGTCCGCATTGGCCTTGGCGCGGGTGAGCGCCGCGGAGGTGAGCGCGTGGCTGGTGATTTTTCTGGCAGCAAGCTCGGCCGCCGCCTGGGTCAGGGTCAACTGGTCGAAATTCATGATGCGTCACCCGATTGCCGGGCTCCATGAGGGAGCCTCTTCCAACCGGGAGGCTGGATCCTCGCTGGCGCGACGTCAACCGTAGGCGCGCATCTTTGCCGGCGAAGATTCGGTCAGACCGGCGAGCAGCCGCTCGACCTCGGGTTTCACCTTCGCAATCGCGATGTCCTTCACCGGCCCGTAGCCGCGGATTTCCATCGGGGCTTTGGCGATTGCGATGAGCTCGGGCAGATGTCCTGGATCGAGCTGGCCTAGTATCCGTTCGATCAGGCCTTCATACCAGACAATCAGCTCCCGCTCGGCGCGCCGTTCGGCGGTGTAGCCGAACGGATCGAACGGCGTCCCGCGCAACCCCTTCAGCCGCGCCAGCATGGCGAGCGGCGTCTGGATCCACTGACCGAAGGCGCGCTTGCGTGGGCGGCCGCGGGCGTCGTGCTTGGATGGCAGGAACGGTGGGGCGAGATGATACTGGACGCTGAAGCCGTCCTCGAACTCGCGCTTCAGCTCGTCGACAAAGCCGGTCTGCATATGCAGGCGCGCGACCTCGTACTCGTCCTTGTACGCCATCAGCTTGAAGAGGGCGCGGGCGACGGCCTCGGTCAGGGCCTCGCTGTTGAGGGCGGCTTCGGCAGCACGAACTTTTGCGACCAGTGCTCGATAGCGCCCAGCATAAGCCCCATCCTGATAGGCGGTGAGGAAATCGGCGCGCCGGGCGATGAGCTGGTCGAGCGTCTCGGCCTTCGGCGTCTCGTTCGCCTTCGGCAAAAAGTCCGGATCGGCGGCGGCGAGCCGACCCCAGGCAAAAGCCTGCTTGTTGCGCTCGACCGCGACGCCGTTGAGCTCGATCGCGCGCAGCAGCGCCGACCGCGAAATCGGCACCAATCCACGCTGCCAGGCAAAGCCGAGCATGATGATGTTGGCATAGACGGCATCGCCGAGCAGGCGTTCGGCCAATGCATTGGCATTGATGCTGTCGAGATTGTCGTTGCCGATGACGCGGCCGATCGCGCGCAGGCGGGCGGGGGTGGCGAGATCGGCGTCGCGGAAGCGGACGACGTCGCCGGTCGGCATCTCCGCGGTGTTGATTGCAGCGCGCGTGCCGCGGCGATAGGTGCCGGACGCCTTCGGCGAGGAGCTGACGACGAGGTCGCAGCCGATCAACGCATCGGCCGCGCCCTGGTCGATCCGGACCTGGTGCAGCGCCTCGGGACTTGAAGCGAGGCGGATGTAGCTCAGCACCGGGCCAAATTTCTGCGCAAAGCCGGTAAAATCCAGCACCGAGACGCCGCTTCGTTCCAGATGCGCGGCCATCCCGATCAGCGCGCCGACCGTGATCACGCCGGTGCCGCCGACGCCAGTCACGAGCAGATCGTAGGGACGATCGAGCGTGGCGGGAGCGGGGAGGGGGAGCGTGGCCGCGCGACCGATTGCATCGATCTGGCTTGCGCTCTTCTTTCGGCGCGCCGCGCCTTCGACGGTGACAAAGCTCGGGCAAAAGCCGTTGAGGCAGGAAAAATCCTTGTTGCACGCCGACAGATTGATCTGACGCTTGCGACCGAACGGCGTCTCCTTCGGCTCGACGCTCAGGCAGTTGGACTCGACCGAGCAGTCGCCGCATCCCTCGCAGACGAGATCATTGATGTAGGCAAAGCGTTTGGGATCGGCGATCTGTCCACGTTTGCGCCGGCGCCGCTTCTCGGTGGCGCAGGTCTGCTGGTAGATCAGCACCGAAACGCCGGAGATTTCGCGCAGCTCGCGCTGGATGGCGTCCATCTCCTCGCGCGGGTGGATGGTGACGCCATCGGGCAGATCCGCCGGCAAGAATTGGGCAGGATCGTCCGACACCAGCGCGATGCGGGCCACGCCTTCGGCGCGCACGCTGTGTGCGATGGCCTGCACGCTGATGGGGCCGTCGACCGGCTGGCCGCCGGTCATGGCGACGGCGTCGTTGAACAGGATCTTGTAGGTGATGTTGGCCTTTGCTGCGATCGCCTGCCGGATCGCCATCGAGCCGGAATGGTAGTAGGTGCCTTCGCCGAGATTCTGGAAGATGTGCTTGTGGCCGGTGAACCGTGACGACGCGGCCCAGTTCACGCCTTCGCCACCCATCTGGATCAGCGACGAGGTCTCACGGTCCATCCAGCTCGCCATGAAATGGCAGCCGATGCCGGCCAGCGCCTTCGATCCCTCGGGCACTTTTGTCGAAATGTTGTGCGGACATCCGGAGCAGAAATAGGGCGTACGCGTCGCGCCCGACACGTTGATCGTGCGCTCGGCTTCCGGCAGCAGTGACGCGGCGCGCGCGGCAAGATTGAGGCCTGGAAACATCGGATCGAGCCTGCGGGCGAGCACGGACGCCAGCGCGCGCGGTGACAATTCGCCGATCCAGGAGATCAGCCGCGCGCCGGTTTCGTCGTGCTTGCCGACCATCCGCTCGGGTTTTGCACCGGGATAGTCGTAGAAATATTCCTTGAACTGGCTCTCGATGATGCCGCGCTTCTCCTCGACCACGAGGATCTCGCGCTTGCCATTCACGAAGTCCATGGCGTCGTGCAGCGCCAGCGGCCAGACCATGCCGACCTTGTAGATATCGATGCCGATGCTGCGGCAGGCGGCTTCATCGAGACCCATCAGCCGCAGCGCTTCCATCAGATCGAGATGCGCCTTGCCTGTGGTGACGATGCCGTAGGTGGCGTTTGGAATGTCGTAGATATGGCGATCGATCGGATTGGCTTTGGCAAAGGCGTAGACCGCGTGCTTCTTCGCTTCCAGCCGCTCCTCGATCTGCGGGCCCGGCAGATCGGGCCAGCGATAGTGCAGTCCGCCTGGCGGCGGGGTGAAGTCGGGCGTGCGGAAGAGGCGCGGCGGGCGTAGCGCGACGGATGCGCCTGACTCGACGATCTCCGAGATCGCCTTGAAGCCGACCCACATGCCGGAGAAGCGGCTCAGCGCGTAGCCGTACTCGCCGAATTCGAGATACTCGCTGACGCTTGCGGGGTGCAGCGTCGGCATGAACCAGCTCATGAAGGCGACGTCGGACTGGTGCGGCATTGAGGACGACACGCAGCCATGGTCGTCGCCGGCGACCACCAGCACGCCGCCGTGCGGCGACGAGCCGTAGGCATTACCGTGCTTGAGCGCGTCGCCGGAGCGATCGACGCCGGGGCCCTTGCCGTACCAGAGCCCGAACACGCCATCGACCTCGCGGTCGGCCTGGGTTTCGACCTGCTGCGAGCCGAGCACCGCGGTTGCCGCGAGGTCCTCGTTCACGGCGGGGAGGAATTCGATGCGGTCCTGCCTCAATCGCTGCTGGATGCGCCACAGTTCGAGATCGATGCCGCCGAGCGGCGAACCGCGATAACCGGAGATGAAGCCGGCGGTGTCGAGCCCCGCGGCGCGGTCGCGCCTGATCTGGTCGAGCGCGATGCGGACGATCGCTTGCGTGCCGGTGAGGAAGACGCGGCCGTCCTCGCGGTCGTAGCGGTCGGAGAGTTCGTAGGCGTCGAGTGACGAAATGGCGTCCATGGCGGACCTCGCGCGGCATCCTGCCGAATAGGCCAAGGTTAGGCCCTGGGGCGCTGGTAGGTCTTACCTATTTATCCCGCTATGGGCACAGATTCGGTAGAATTTTGTATAATAGATCGAAATCAGGTAGATTTTATCGACTTGAGGGCTCTCGATGATTGAAGATCAGGACACGCGGATTCTCGCTCACCTCCAGCAGGACGGCCGTGCCACCAACCAGCAGCTCGCTGACGAGGTCGGCATGTCGACCTCGGCCTGCTGGCGCCGGGTGCGTGCGCTCGAGGACAGCGGCGTCATCCGCGGCTATGCGGCGCTGGTCGCGCGCGAGCAGGCGGGCTTTGCGATGTCCGCCATCCTCCACGTTTCGCTGGAACGGCACGACGCCAAATTCGTCGACGAGTTCGTCTCGCGCGTCACCACGCGTCGCGAAGTGCTGGAGTGTTTTGCGACCACGGGCGATGCGGATTATCATTTGCGCGTCGTCGTGCAGGACATGGCGGCCTACAACCGCTTCCTCGACGAGTTCATGTTCCGCATTCCCGGCATCCGCTACGTCCGCAGCAATGTGGTGCTGAAGGAGATCAAGACGAGCGTGGCGCTGCCGTTTTGAGATGCGGGAAGTGCCGTAGGGTGGGCAAAGGCGCTCTTGCGCCGTGCCCACCATGTCACCTCGATCACGAATGCGGTGGGCACGCTTCGCTTTGCCCACCCTACGGCACTGAGCTATGCAGGATGCGGCGTAACCGCGCCAGCGGAAACCGTATCAGTACTCATCGGCATTCCTCCATGCTGGCGCGTCGCGATCGGCCTCTCCGTCGGCACGCCGCAGACTGCGGTCCGCCTGTTGCGTCACGATCTCTGTGCTTCCGATCCGGGCCTCAGCAGAAGCATGAAGACGAGAACGTGGCCGACCAGCAGCAAAGGTACGTAAAGGGCGGGGATATAAATGCCGGCGCCGAACAGGCCGGGATTCTGAATCTTCGTCGCGCCCACGTAATATGCGTTCAGGAGATCGAGCGTACCCCAGACGTTGAAGATCCAGACCATCGGAATGGCGATCGACCATCGCCTGGAGAGCGCCGCCATTGAGATGAGTGCGAGACTGGCGGCGATGAGATCTCCCCATCCGACTTCGCTGGCGAAATCCGGGCTCAACTCCGGGGAGACGAACCCGGCGACCATGAAATTCATCCCCAGGAAGCGGAACGCATGGAAGGCTGCGAGAAGCCTCAGGGCGTCAGGGCGCGGCATCGCACGGACAAAGGGCCAAACATAGACGGAGGCCACCACCGCGCTTGTCAGCAAGGCGCCTGCGACACTGAGGACGAATGGAAGGTTGAAGCCCGGTGGCACGTTCGGATGTCCTTGTCATGGTTCGCCCGGTCGGATGGGGGCGAGGCCTGCGGCCGGTCAGGGTTTCGTCATGAGCAGGCGGAGTGGCATGAGCGGGCCCACGGCGATGTATTCGTGGTCGATGAGATCCTGCTTGGCGAGCGGCAAGGCATCCATGATCGCGTGTGCTTCGGCATCATCCCTGGCATCCAGCAGGAAGACGGCGCCCCGCCCGTCGGACCGCGAATACCATTCACGGACCTTTCCGGTGAGATAGAGCTGGACGGTCTGCCTGATTTCATCAGGCATGACGGCCATGATCTGTTCGCGTGTGATGCCAGCCTTGGCGGTCAGGATGACCATGACCCCGGTGGTCGTGGGGGATGGCGCTTGTGCCTGGGCAGCGGATGGTTCGGTCATGGCGGTAACACCTGTCAGTATGAGGGCGAGTGTCAGGACGGCGTTGCGGATTGCCTTCATCGGTTTCGCTTCTCCGGTGCGGCTCATTTGCAATCTGGATTTAGGGCGTCTTTCCGTGGGCGACTATTCGCGATAATGTTGACAGGCTATGAAGCAGAACTTCACAGTCAGGCAGGGAGCGCTCGACGGTGTCGAGGCGTTCCTCAGCGTCGCCCAGCACCGCAGTTTCCGGCGGGCCGCCGCCGAACTCGGCGTCACGCCCTCGGCGATCAGTCAGGCGGTCCGGGCGCTTGAGGCGCGTGTCGGGGCTGCGCTCTTCATCCGCACGACCCGTAGTGTTGGTCTGACCGAAGCCGGCGAGAGATTCTTCGCGCGCGCGAGACCGGCCTTCGAGGAACTCGTCGCAGCAAGCGGGGCGGCGCGTGAGCTCGGTCAGCGACCGGCCGGGCTGCTGCGCCTGACCGTGCCGCGTTCGGTCGTCCCTATCCTGCTCGAGCCGGTGATCGCCTCGTTCTGCCAAGCTTATCCGGAAATCGAGGTAGAGCTTGCGGCAAGCGAGGAACTTGTCGACCTCGCCGCCGGCGGCTTTGATGCCGGCATCAGGATGGGCCAGTTCATCACCCCCGACATGATTGCGGTGCGGCTGACCAAGCCGCTACCGCTCATCGTCGTCGGCAGCCCCGCTTATCTTGCCCGTGCCGGCCGGCCCGAGCATCCGGACGATCTGCGCGCGCACGCCTGCTTGCGATTGCGGCGATCGAGCGGCGCGCTCGCATCATGGTTGCTTACCGACAATGGCCGTTCGGTCGAGATTGCGGTGTCGGGCCCTTTCATTGCCTACGATTATCCGACGATGCTTGGAGCTGCGATCGAAGGCGTGGGTCTTGCGCAAGTGCCCGCACCATTGGCCACCGGCGTCATCACAGCGGGAAGGCTCGTCCGCGTGCTGGAGCAATTCTCGCAGATGACGCCGGGTGTGTTCCTGTATTATCCAGGCCATCGGCAAATCATGCCGAAGCTGCGCGCCTTCATCGACCATGTGAAGAGCCGGTCGGCCGCAGGCTGATCTCGATTCGGGTCGGCGTTTGCTCGGGTTGATCCCGCGGCGACTACCGCGCTTGGATCAGCGGCAGCTCGATCTTCACGTCGCTCAGCGGATGGGTGCGCGAGGTGCGCTGCCATTCACTGAGCGGATCGCCGTCGACCGCGATCACCTGGTCGCCTTCGACCCTGCCCCAGGAGGTTTTGCCGGAGGCGGTGAACTTCAGCCAGCGCATGTCTTGTCCTCGTTGTTATTCGGCGGCGTCGCGCGGCAGCACTTTCCAGGCGCCGGCGGCCGGCCGCTTCAGCCCGAGATTTTCCCGCAATGTCTTGCCGCGATACGCCTTCTGGAACAGCCCGCGCCGCTGCAATTCCGGCACGATATGTTGCACGAAGTCCGCGTACGAGCCGGGCACATAGGTTGCGGCGATGACAAAGCCGTCGCAGCCGCGCTCGACGAACATCTCCTCCAGCTTGTCGGCGATCTCCTTGGGGCCGCCGACCATGGCATCATGCACCTGGCCGCGACCTGAGAAGGTGACGAAGTCGCGCGCACTCGGATTGCTCTTGCCGGAATTCTTCAGCACGCCGTCGCGGATGCCCAGAATGCCCTGCATGCTCTTCAGCTCGTCCGTCGTCAGCGGCGCATCGAGATCCTTGGAGGCGAAGTCGTAATTGAGCGCTTCGGCGAGCAGCGACAGCGCGTCGATCTCGATCGGCAGCTTGTTGATCAGCGCCATCTTGTCCTCGGCTTCCGCCCTGGTCGCAGCGCAGACCGGCGTCGTCAGATTGCAGAGGAACATCTGCTCCGGATCGCGGCCGGCTTTCGCGGCCTCGTTGCGCACGGAGGCGTAGCCTTCCTTGGCGCCGGCCAGATTGCGCGCGGCCGTGAAGATGACTTCGCCCCATCGGCCGGCAAAACGCTGGCCGCGGCCGGATGCGCCGGCCTGGATGATCACGGGATGGCCCTGGTCCGAGCGCGGCACGGTGAACGGGCCCCGCGACTTGAAGGCTGGTCCCTTGTGATCGAGCCGCTTCACCTTGCTCGGATCGGCGAAGCGGCCGCTCGCCTTGTCCATGATGAGCGCGCCATCTTCCCACGTGTCCCAATGACCGAGCACGACCTCCATGAATTCGTCGGCCTTGTCGTAGCGGGAATCATGTTCGGGATGGGAGTCCCGCCCCATGTTGAGGGCCTCGCCATCGTTGAGCGAGGTCACGACGTTCCAGCCCGCGCGTCCGCCCGACATCAGATCGAGCGTGGCAAAACGGCGGGCGACGTCGAAGGGCTCATAGTATGTGGTCGAGCAGGTCGCGCCGAGCCCGAGCTTGTCGGTGACCATGCCCATCGTGGTCAGCACGATCAGCGGATCCATCTTCACGCAGCGGATTCCGTATTCGACGGTGTGGGCGTGGTCGTTGCCGTAGCGGTCCGGCATGGCAAGGCGATCGTCGAAGAACGCCATGTGGAATTTGCCGGCTTCGAGAATCCTCGCGATCTCCTGATAATAGTCCGCCGACATCGAATCGGCGCGCGAGTCCGGATGCCGCCACGAGCTCGGCAAGTTCGTGCAGTTCTGCGCCTGAAGGAAGCCGACCAGGACCATCTGCCGATTCATGCTGCTGTTCTCCGAATTGCCTCAGGCCAGATCGAGCACGGTGTCGAGCCTGTATTCGCGTGCCAGCGCGCGTAGTTTCTCCCAAGTCGCATCCTCGACCTCGATGCCGTCGCGCAGGCGTTGCTGCTCCCGCATGCCCTCGATCTCGCCGGGATAGTAGACGCCTCCGCTACCCTCGGACGGCGGCGTCGATTTCAGGTATTGCGCGAACTCTGCGACCTCGCGCTGGAATTCTTTCAGCGGGCGGAATGCGGCGACGTTGAACACCGCCATGAAGCACCCGTCATTGTGCCGTCCCGTCGGCTCGACGCCGAAGCAACCCCAATGGCCGTCGATAACGGTCGTGGTCGGCGATTCCTGGACGATGGTCCATTTGGCGCCGGGGACGATGTGTCCGGCCTTGACGATGGGCATGGCGTTCCCTCGGCTATGTGCCCTTGATGGGCTGCTCGTTGGACGCCATCGTCTCAAAGCGGGGTTGCGATATCAATCTCCCGTAAACCAATACAGGGCTGCAAATTCGTAAAGAGAGCGCGCCTTTGGTCGTAGATGCCTCCCGAGCGGCGGTATTCCCGGTAGTTTCGCGCTCGTCATTCGCAGCTCGTTCACTTTGATCGGCGGTTTTCAACCCGCAATAACGACCACTTAGGCGATCCCCGTTCATAAAGCACCCGGGAGAAATCGGCAGAAATGCCCGGGAGCTACGATCGTGCCGACGACACTCGCGCGCACCTTTGCGGCGCTGAGCGCCATCAATGAAGCGATCCTCTATGCGAAATCACCCGACGAGCTGCACCAGATGGTCTGCGACGCCGGGTTTTCGAGTGGGGACTTCATGGCCGTTGCCGTGTTCCTGGTGGAGCCGGATGGCCATCGACTGCGCTTTGCGGCGGGCTGTGGCGACGACGTGCCGCGCCTGCGCGCGATCGAGATCACCACGGTTGCCGGCACGCCGGAGGGCTCCGGCGTCGGCGGCGAAGCGTTTCGCAGCCAGAAGCTCTGTATCAGCAATGATTTTCTGAACGATCCGCGCTCGCTGGCCTGGCGCGAAGGTGCAACCAGGGCTGGTATCGGCGCGGCGGCGGCGCTGCCGCTGCTCTGCAACGGCAAGAGCGTCGGTGTTCTCTTCGTGACTCGCAGTGAGGCCGGCTCGTTGGACGCCGCGATGGTGTCGCTGTTCGAGCGCATGTCGGCGAACATCTCCTACGCGCTCGACAATTTTGCGAGCGAGGCCGCCCGGCAGACCGGCGAACGCGCGACGCGCCGGCTCAACCGCATGTTCGGTGCGCTGAGCGCCACAAACGAAGCGATCCTGCACGCAAAGACTGAACTGGACTTGTACCAGCGCGTCTGCGATGCGGCGGTCCATAGCGGCAAATCGCTTGCCACTTTCGTTCTGCTGCGTGAGCCGAACTCGCATTGGTTGACGCCGGTTGCCGCTACCGGGCAAAACCTCGATCTGATCAGGCAGGCGCGCTATTCGATCGATCCGGAGAACGCCTATGGCAAGGGCATTTCCGGCCAGGTCTTCCGAACGCAAAGGCCGATCGTCGAAGATGATCTCGCCGGCCGCACCAAGGCAACGGCATGGGAGAAGGCCAACGTCAACGCCGGGGCGGTCGCTTGCGTGGCGACACCGCTGATCAAGCGCGGAGCCAGCGTCGGAGTGATCTTCTTCTTCGTCAGCAAGGCGTGGGCGAAAGACGAAGAGGTCGTCGCGCTGCTGCTGCGCATCACGGAGAACGTTTCATTCGCGGTCGAGAACTTCGACCGCGATCAGGAGAAGGCGTTGATCGCCGAGGAAGAGGAACGCCTGGCGCGGATGTATGCCGCGCTCTGCGAGACCAACGAAGCCATCATGCGCGCCCGGTCGCGCGCCGAGCTGTTCGATCTGGTCTGCGAAGCCTCGGTGCACGGCGCCAAGTTTGGCTCGACCACGATTGCGCTCGCCGACAGCGGGGACGAACTGCTCCGGGTCGCAGCCTGTGCCGGCCCGAACGCCAAGGAAATGCGCAGCCTTGTATTCCTGACCACGGAGAAGGTCGCCGAGGGGAGGGGCCTGACCGGAACGGCGTTCCGAACCAGGCAGCCCTGTGTCAGCAACGACCTCCGGGTCGACGAGCGGTGCAAGCCCTGGCAGGAGAGCATCCGCAGCACGGGGATCAAGTCCTCGGCTGTGTTGCCGCTGCTCAATGGCGAGCGTGCGGAGGGCGTGTTCATTTTCAACTCGCTTGAAGCGGGCACATTCACGCCCGAGCTCCTCGAACTGCTGGACCGACTGGCCAAGAATGTGTCCTTCGCCCTCGAGAGCCTTGATCGCGCCGAGCAGAAAGCCCGTGCCGAAAAGCAGAAGGACCGGCTCAGCGGCATGTTCCAGGCGCTCAGCGCCACCAACGAAGCCATCATGCGGGCCAAGACCCGCGAGGAACTGTTCGAGGCGGCGTGCCAGGCGGCGGTGCTGGGCGGCGTGTTTGGCTCGGCGACGATCGGCATCATGGATCCGGATCGCGAGTTCGTTCGGGTCGCCGCTTGCAAGGGCCGCATGCATGAGCGGATGATCGGGCGAGCCTGCGCCATCTCGGCCGATCACCCCGAAGGCCGCGGCTTGATCGGGACCTCGATCCGGACCCGGCGGCCCTGCGTCATGAACGACTATATGAACGATTCCAGATCGGAGCATTGGCGCGCCAAGGCGGCCGAGGATGGTACTCTCGCGGCGGCGAGCTTCCCGCTTCTGCGCGCCGGCCGCGAGCCGATCGGCATCTTGCTTTTCCACGCTCCCGAGCAAGACGCGTTCACGCCCGACCTCGTCGAGCTGCTCGGACGCCTGGCCGAGAACGTCTCCTTCGCACTCGACAATTTCGACCGCGCCGAGGAGAAGGCCCGCACCGAGGCGCAGAAGGAGCGGCTGACGCGCATGTTCGCGGCGCTGAGCGCCACCAACGAGGCGATCATGCGGGCCAAGACGCGCGCCGAGCTGTTCGACCTCGTCTGCCTCGCTGCATCGAACGGCGCCAAATTCAACTCGACGACCATTGCGCTGGCGAAGGCCGGCAGCGACCAGCTCGAGATCGTGGCCGCTGCCGGGCCGTCCGCCGACACCACGCGCAGCGTTCGTCTCTCCATCGACCCCGAACGTCCCGAGGGGCGCGGGATGAGCGGCACGGCGTTCCGCACCCGCCAGCCGTGCATCAGCAACGACTATCTCAATGACGATCGCGTCCGCGCCTTCCACGCCGTTGTCCGCGGAGACGGCGCGCGATCGGGCGCAGCCTTCCCGTTGGTCGTGCACGAGCAGGCGGTCGGCGTCATGATCTACATGTCGACCGAGCCCGGCACTTTCACGGACGAGTTCGTCGAGCTGCTGAAGCGTCTGGCCGAAAATGTCTCCTTCGCGATGGAGAATTTTGACCGCGCCGACGAGAAGAACAAGGCCGACGAGCGGATCGAGTATCTGGCCTCGCACGATAGCCTGACAAATTTGCCGAACCGCGAGACCTTCAACGCTCTGTTGCGCGGGGCGATCGATTCCGCGCAGCGCCACGACCACCGTTTTGCGGTACTGTTCATCGACCTCGATCGATTCAAGGTCATCAACGATTCGCTCGGTCATGAGGCCGGCGATCTGCTCCTGCTCGAAGTCGCCGACCGCTTACGCAACACGTTGCGAGAGAGCGACGCGGTGGCGCGGCTCGGCGGCGACGAATTCGTGGTGATCCTCGACCGGTGCGGCGAGATCGACGATGTCCAGCGCATCTCGACCGAACTGCTCGCCGTGCTCGCCAAGCCGATGGAACTTGCCGGCCATGAGTGTCACACCACGGCCTCGATCGGCATCGCGATGTATCCGGCCAACGGCGCCGACGCGCAGACGCTGACCAAGAACGCCGACATGGCGATGTATCTCGCCAAAGAAGACGGCAAGAACGGCTATCGGTTCTTCTCCAAGGAAGTGAAGACGCAGTCGATCGAGCGGCTGTCGCTCGAAAGCGCGCTGCGCCGGGCGCTGGAGCGCGAGCAGTTCGCGCTGAATTATCAGCCCAAGGTCGACATGGAGACCGGCCAGATCACCGGCGTGGAAGCGCTGTTGCGCTGGAACCACCCCGATCTCGGCAACGTCTCGCCAGCGCAGTTCATTCCGCTTGCGGAGGAGACTGGCCTGATCGTGCCGATCGGCCGCTGGGTGTTGAACGAGGCCTGCGCTCAGGCCATGGCCTGGCAGCGCCGCGGCCTGCTGCCGCTGTCGATGGCGGTGAACCTGTCACCGCGGCAGTTTGCCGACGAACATCTGTTGCAGGACGTCGACGAGGCCCTGGCTGCCTCCGGCATGTCGCCGGTGCTGCTCCAGTTCGAGGTCACCGAGAGCATGATGATGCGGAATGTCGGACGCGCGCTGAAAGTGCTCGACGCCATTCAGAGCCGCGGCATCCGGCTTGCCATCGACGATTTCGGCACCGGTTATTCGTCGATGTCGCTGATGAAGCACTTCCCGATCGACACCATCAAGATCGACCGCTCCTTCGTGCGTGACCTGCCGCACGATTTGGAAGACCAGGCGATCGCGCAGGCGATCATCAGCATGGGCAAGGCGCTCGGCATGACCGTGGTCGCCGAGGGCGTCGAGAACGCCGAGCAGGAGGCTTTCCTGCGCACCCATGGCTGCGACGAGATGCAGGGTTTCCTGATCGCCAAGCCGCTGCCGGCGAAGCAGATGGCCGAATTGCTGCGGCCGGTGGAGTTGTCCGTCTCGCCGCCACTCCAGCCGGAGACGGACCCGGCCCTCAACCAAGCCGTGGCGCTGCGGCTGAATCGCGCTGTCGTCTGACGGCAGCGGTTGCTTAACGGTACTCTTCTTAGCGATTGAGGGGCCGCTTGCGGCCGAAGAGAAGATAGATCGCGCGGGGGTTGGTGGTCAAATAGCGCCACAACAGGCGACGCGGCTCGAGCCAGGTGCGCCAGGCCCATTCGAGACCGATCCTCTGCATCCATTGCGGCGCGCGAGAGCGGCTGCCCGACAGGAAGTTGAACAGGCCGCCCGAGGTCTTGATGACGCCGACATTGGTCAGCAGCGGCGTGTATTCCTCGACAAAGGCCTGCTCGTTGGGCACGCCGAGCGCGACCCACAGGCAATCCGGCGCAAGTGCATTGATCTCCTCGACTTTGGCGCGCAACGCGTCGCCACGGAGATAGCCATGGCTGTATCCAACGATCTTGAGCTTCGGATACAGGTTCTGGACTTTCCTGACTGCCGCGGCGTTCTCCTCCTCGCTGGCGCCAAGCATGTAGAAGCTGCGGCCAGTGACTTCCGCCTTCCGCGCGACGACATGGAACAGGTCCGTGGTGGCCACTCGCTCCGGCAGCGGAAACCATGACTGCAGTCTTGACGCAGTCACCAGCGGCTGGCCGTCGGCATTGATCAGATCGGCGGCACGGAAAAGGCGATCGGTCTGCGGTTCTGTCGAGCAGCGCGCCAGCACTTCGCCATTGGCCGAAGTCAGGTACAACGGGCGGCCGATGCGATGACGTGGATCGGTCGCCTCGATCATGAAATCTGCGGTGGCTTCCAGGTCGAGTGCGGCCATGCGAAGGCCGCCGACGGTGATCCGTGGCACCTCGGCGGTCGCGGCCCGGCCGTCCAGATTGACGCGGCGCTCAAGCATATTGTTTGCCTCGCTGGCGCGTTTGAGTTGCAGGGGTGAGCTCGTCGAGCACGACGCCGACGAGCTTGCGCTGGGCACCGCCGAGCGCGGCCAGAATTTCTTCCATGCTGTCGTTGATGTCGAGGTTGGTCGGCAGCACCGCCACCAGCGCGTCGGCGCTGTCGAGCAGCTTGCGTCCTGCGGTCGAGAGCGGCATCGCGGGGCCGTCGAGAATGACGAGGTCATAGCCGCCGGCCGAACGCGCCTGTGCGATTGCCTTGCGGATCGCGTCAGCGGCCTTGCCGGCATCGTTCTCGGTCGCCGGCAGCACCGAGATGCCGTTGACGGTCTTGATCTCGCGCGCGGCCTTGCTGCCGATCGAGAGCCAGCCAAGCTTGGTCGGCTCGCTCTTGCCAGGACGGTTGATCCTGTTCGAGAGCGTGTGCGCCTGATGGTCGGCGTCGATCATCAGCACGCGGCTGCCGTCGCGCGCGGCTGCGAGCGCGAAATTCAGCGCGGTCACGCTGCGCCCGGTGGTATCACCGGCGCCGACCAGTGCCATCACCGGCATGGTCTTGCCGCCGGCGCGCCGGGCCATCGCCGCACGCATGTCGCGCAAGGCGTTGAGCAGCGTCGTCAGCGGAAATCCGGGGCGCAGCGTCGGCCAGCCGACGCGGGTCAGATCGACGCCGCTGCCGGTCGCGAGAATGGCGCCGAGCGTGCGGATCACGTCGGCCTCCTGAAGGCGGGCGATTAGCGGTTTCTCGACCAGCGCGAGCGCAGGTGGAGGCGCAGCGGCTTCGGGCTGAGGTCTCGTAAGATCCGGCGCGGGCGTGCGCTCGCGGCGGCTCGGTTCGGGGGCGGTCGCGCCGTTGATCAGATGCTCGGCCGCGACGAACCAGGAGGCGGCGGCAAGCGCGCCGAACATGAAGCCGATCATGGCGAACAGGCTCATCGCCGGCGGGAACGAGCGGCGTTGCGGCACCGTGGCCTCGCCGATGACGCGGGCCGCCGACGTGTTCAGGGTCTCCTGCTCCTCGGTTTCGCGTGAGCGCTTGAGGAAGGATTGATAGACGTCGCGGCTGGCGTCGGCCTCGCGCTCGAGCTCGCGCAGGCGCACGGCGGCCTGGCTGAGCTGCACGCTCTGCCGCTTCTGGACTTCCAGCGCCCGGTTGAGCGACGCCTCGTAGTCGCGGGCGCGGGTCAGATCGTTCTTGGCGGACAGCGCAAAGCGCTCGATCTCCTCGCTGATGGTGCGCTTGAGATCCTCGACCTGCTTCTCGGTCTGCCGCAGCGCCGGGTGCCGCGGGCCGAGCTCGGCGGTCTGCTCCGCATATTTCTTGCGGGCGTCGGCATATTGCGCGCGGAGGTTCGCGATCGTCGGCGACTGCAGGGCTTCGGGAATGGCGCCTGCATCCGCAGCGGTCCGCTTGTTCGCCTCGATCTGGTCCAGCCGCGCCTGCGCGTCCATCGTCGCCGCGCGGGCCGCGGACAGCCGCTGGTTGCTATTGGAGAGTTGTTGATCGCTGATCAGCGAGTCCTGGGTGCCGACGAAATTGTTCTGTGCCTTGTAGGTCGCAAGCGCGGTCTCGGCGTTGCGCAGCCGCTCGCGCAACTCCTTCAGCCGGCCAGACAATTCACTGGTGGCGCGCCGCGCCGCCAGCGCCTGCGAATTGCGCGAGTCCGTGAGGTAGGTGTTGGTCAGCGTATTGGCGAGCATCGCTGCCTTCGCGGGATCGGTCGACCAGACCTCGATGTCGACGATGAAGCTCTTGTCGCCCTTTCGGATCGTGATGTGCTTGTTCAGCGCGTCGAGCGCCGCAAGCTGCACGTCCTTGATGTCAGCCGCGGACAGCGCGCGCGGCTGAAGGCCGATCAGGCCCAGCAGCGACGTCATCAAGGTCTTGGTATCGCCGCCGCCGCCGAATTCCGGATCCTTGTCGAGATTGGCCTGCTGGATCAGCTGCAGCAGCACGCTGTTGGAAGTGATCAGGCGCGCCTGGCTCTCCACCACCATGGACATGCCGGAGACGTCCTGCGCGCGCGGTGTGAGCTCGCGATCGACGAGCTGAAGCTCGCGCGGGTCGACATAAAGCTGGGCGATCGCGGTGTAGCGGGGTGTCAGGCTCTTGCCGACGGTGACGGCGAGGCACGCGCCGATCAGCGCCGCGGCGCCGATCGCAATCTTGCGTCGCCATAGGAGACTGACGAGCTCCAGCCCGTTGAAGCTGGCCTCGGACTTCCGCTGCGGGGCCTCCGACATCGTCGGATGTCTGGCCCGGTCGATCGGCTGGTTATAGTCGAGCATAATCCCCAGCTTTCATTCCAACGGCCGCGGGCTGAGGGGCTACTCTTCGCTTTACGCCTCGCACCGGGGATATAGGTGCGCAATCAACGCAACAGGGAAAATTAACCATACTCATTGAGGGACTATTCACCGAAATGGCAAACAAAGCGTTTAAGCGCGAGCCACGATCTGCCGCGTCGTTGTGACGTTTCGGCAGCGTCGGTCCCCCAGTGATTAACGGTTCGTTACCGTGCATCCCCAACGGCGTGCGCGCATGCGGCTTTACAGCGTCTTGGCCGGCCTGCGCGCGCATGTCCGTCAGCGCTTCCGCAGGATGACGTGATAGTCGCCGCGGCGCACGTCGGTGTCGCGCGGAAGCACGGCGTTCATGACAGCGGCGCCGGCGTCGACGAGGGCGGCGAACAGCGGCTTGCGCTGGCGCATCTCGGGATAGCGCGGGCTCTCGACCTCACGGCGGTAGATCGTCTCCAGCCCCTGGGCGGCCGCGAACGCTTCGAGCTTCGACAGCGTCACCAGCGGATGGAAGAAGGTCGGGAACGGCGCCTCGCCGGGCAGACCGGCGGTCTTGATGCCGCGGATATTCCGGTAGAACCAGACATGAAACCAGTGCGGCGAGTATTTGGTGACGACGCCGGACAGCGAGCGCGGATTGGGCGCGCCGATCAGGATCATTCCGCCCCGCTTGAGCGCATCGCGGAAGTTCAGGAGCGCCGCCTCGACATCGGGCAGGTGTTCGATCACGTTGTAGCAGATCACGACGTCGAAGGTTTCAGGCGCGAAGCGATAGGTCTGCACGTCGCCGAGGATCGCCTCGTCCGCGTAGGTGTTGTTGCGGACCTGGTCTTCGTCGATGTCGACGACGGTGACGTGGCTGCGGCTCAGGACGTCGATGGGCAGGAAGCTCGAGGAGCCGCCACCGGCCTCGTAGATCGCAAGCCGGCCTTGCGGCAACGCGCGGCGGAGCACTTCGTGAACGCCGAGCAGGCTGTCGCGAGCCTCGCCGGCGACGAGGTCGAGCAGGGCCTGGGTGTGCGCCGGAGCACTGGTCGCTGTTGCGAAATCGATCGTGGCTGGCTTGTTCATGTTTTCTAACCGCGCTTGTTCGATTCAAATTTACAGGAAAAATCTCTCGTGCCCGAAGAGCAAATCTGATGCCGCGCGCCTTCACCGGTCGCGGTGCTTACGGTCAGGTTAATGCATCCATGCGTTAACTACGGCATTGTCCATGTTGCGCTGTCGGCCGGTGATGGACTGCAAATTGCAGTATCACACGCGCAGGAATTCGCAGGGAAAACACGCGAAAGCGGTTAAGCGCATGATCGCGTCATAGCCGGGACATCAGCGTCGCGGTGCAGTTTGAGCGCTGGAGCGGGCCCGTTCATTTTGGGACGTATCTGTCCCGCGCGACCGTGTCGCCTTGGAACAGCAGCGATCGATGCAGGGCTCTTCAATGAAAGGGCTTTCTCAATGAATCTCGGACATTGAATAGGCCATGACGCTGATCCCGACCGATTTGTCCGCCAGCCGGATCTCGGAAACGTTGCACGATCCCAACCGGGAGATCGCCGCGAGCTCGCGCGTCATTGATCTCTCGGTCGGCATCGTCGTCTGCATTCCCTGCTTCCGCCGCCCGCAGCATCTGCGGCTGACGCTGGACTCGCTCGTCGACCAGCGCACTCCGCGCCCCTTCGCGGTGGTGATGGTCGAGAACGACGCGGTGGGGCGCGCGAGCGCGCCGGTGGCCGCGGAGTATCTCGCTTCCGGCAAGCTCCAGGGCATCTGCCTGGTCGAGAAGCGGCAGGGCAATTGCCAGGCGATCAACGCCGCGTTCGAGACGGCGCAGGCGCTGTTTCCCGCCGCAACCCGTTTCCTGATGATCGACGACGACGAGATCGCTTCGCCCGATTGGCTCGAGCTGATGGTCCGTACTGCGGAGGCGACCGGTGCCGACGTGGTCGGGGGACCGGTGCTGCCAGTGTTCGACGACGACAGCCAACCCTGGCTCGCGTGCCATCCCGCGTTCTGTCCCGCCTACGACTACACCGGTGCGGTGCCGCTGATCTATGGCTGCGGCAATTGCGTGATCACGCGCGCGGCATTCGAGCGGCTCGGCAGCCCCGCCTTCGATCTGCGCTTCAATTTCCTTGGCGGGGGAGATTGCGATTTCTTCTATCGCGGCCGCAATGCCGGCATGACCTTCCACTGGATCGCGGAAGCCGTCATCACCGAGACCGTGCCGCAGAACCGCACCAGCCTCGGCTGGATCGCCAAACGGAGCCTCCGCATCGGGGTGATCAACTATCGCGTGCGGTCCAAAGCCGCGCAGGGCGCGGGCGCGCGGGCGCGCGTGTTTGCGCAGACCTTGGGACGGCTGCCGCTGTCGCTGGTGCGCTCGGCTCGCCTGCTGACGTCATCGAAAGCGGTCGTCGCGATGCATCCGATGCTGGTGGCCGTCGGTTCTGCTCTCGCGGCATTCGGTTACGATCCGAAGCCCTATGAGGCCTCGAAGATCGTTTCCTGACGCGTCGGCCGCTAGATTCCAAAATATGAAAGAGCGATCCTGATGGCAGATCGCGGTAGCGCCTTAAGCGAGCGCCGGCCGACCATGCCGAGATAGGCATGCACTTCGCGATATCTCCCGAAGCGGACCGCCTGCGTCGCCGCATAGGTCACGAGATGGATTTCCGCGGCCTGCCGCAAGCGGAGCGCAGCGCCGGCTGGCAGCTTGCTGAGGATCAACTCATCGTCGAACACGCGCGCGACCGCCGGGAAGAAATCCTGCGGCGTCCGCACCGCGGCGTTCATCGTGTTGGAGGTGTGCAGGCGATAGTCGAGCAGAAGCTTCGGTACGTAAGCGAACTCGCCTGTTGCGGCGAGGCGGCACCAGCAATGCCAGTCCTCGCAATAGCGGAGCGAGACGTCGAAGCCGCCGGTGGCGCGGAAGGCGTCCGCGCGAACCAGCATGATGCCGCCATTGACGATGAAATTGCCGCAGACCAAGCGCTCCAGCACGTTATCGGACGGCTTGAGACGTCCCTTCAGGAGGCCGCGGCGGCCGATCGCCTGTCCTGCGCTGTCGATCGTGTTGTAGTCGCCATAGACCAGCACCGCGCGCGGCGCGGCCTTCGCCGCCGTCAGCAGCGTCGTCACGGCATTGGGCCGCAGGCGATCGTCGGCATCGAGGAACATCAGCCAGTCCCCGCGCGCGCCTCGTGCGCCGAGGTTGCGCGCGGCAGACACGCCGCTGGCGTCGTTCGCTGTCAGACGCAGCCGTGGATCGCGGATGGCCTGGACGATCGCCACAGTGTCATCGGTCGAGCCGTCGTCGACGACGATGACCTCGGTGACATCGGCTTGCGCCAGCGCGCTTGCGATGGTTTCGCCGATATAGGCCGCGGCATTCTTCGCGGGGATGACGACAGAAACAACAGGCGGCATCGCGCGCGCATCCGCCGCCGCGGGCGCGCCGGCCGCTGCATCGAGCGTGGCGTCGGTGAGGGTCAGGCGATGGCTCGTCGTGTTTAAGGATCTGTTAACCAGGCTGTCGGCAATCGAATTCTGAGCTGGCGCGGATGATACCCACATAACGATCAAATCGTTGTTGCGAAGGCCGTCGCGTCGCCAGTTTCGTAGATTAGCGTTAAACGTGTGGCGTTAAGTCTGTCACTGCTTTCGAGAGGTGCGGCAGCCGGTCTCGAGCGAGAATGAAGATCTTGATGCCCCGGACGGACCCTGTGCCCGCAAAGACATTCGACTACGATCCCGACGACATGATCCTCAACCTGTTCTACGAGGACAAGGACGATCGCTGGTTTCCCGGCGACCGTCATCTGCGTCGCATGGCGCGCAAGATGCTGTTCGGCGAGCCGCGGATGAGCGGGCAGCTGCGCGTGTTCCTCAATCTCTGTGCAGGGCTCGACCGGCTCGGCATCCGCTATCGCGTCAACGACTACGGCTACATCGCGCAGTATCCCGAGGAAGTTGCCTGCATCATCGGTCGCGCCTTCCTGCTCGACAAGTTTGCATGGAAGAACCCGATCCTGCTTGGCGTTTGTGCCTATAATCATCCGTTGGACGATCCCGACCTGTTCAAGCGGCTTCCAGTCCGGAAATTCCTGGTGCCCGGTCCGTGGTATGCGGAGATGTACCGGGCCCATTGGCCGGAGACCGAAGCCTGGCCGGTCGGCATCGACACTGATTTGTGGGCGCCGTCGCGCCCGGGCGAGAAGACCGTCGACGTCCTCCTCTACGACAAGGTCAGCTGGGACCGCGAGCGCTACGTGCCGGAGCTGGTCGAGCCGGTTCGCGCGCGGCTGATCAAGGAAGGTCGCTCCTTCACCGAGTTGCGTTATGGCAGCTACAAGGAGGAAGATTATCAAGCAGCGCTCCGGCACTCGCGCGCGATGATCTTCCTGTGCCAGAACGAGAGCCAGGGCATTGCCTATCAGCAGGCGCTGTCCTGCGGTGTGCCGGTGTTCGCCTGGGATCCCGGCGGCCCGTGGCCGGATCCCGACTACTATCCGCACCGGGTGCAGTTCGAGCCGGTGTCATCGGTGCCCTATTGGGATGATCGCTGCGGGCTCAAATTCACGGACCGCGCCGGCTTCGAGGACGGCTGGACAGATTTCTGGGCCGGCTGCACCGCGGGCAAATTCGATCCGCGCGGCTACATCCTGGACAATCTCACGCTGGAGCAGCGCGCGCTGCAATATTACGAGATCGCGCGCAGCGTCGCACGGCAGAGCCGGATTCCTGCCGCGTCCGGCATGCTGGTTGACGGATGGTTAACGGGGATGGGCTAGACCTCTGAGGTCCCGCATCGTCCCACCCGGCCTTGAGGCATGGATTGCAGCGCCGCAGACATGACTGACGTCGAGGCCCGCTCGCTCGGCCATGCGCTGCGCGACGAGCTGGCGAGGTTCAGCGTCGTGAGCGCGGCGCGCTGCCTTGTTGCCGTCACCGCCCTGCTTTTGGTCCTGATAACGCTCGATCCGTTTCCAGACTTGCGCAACCCCGACGTCGCCACCGTCGTCGGCGGACGATTGGCGACAACCTACATCTCGTTCGGATTGCTGGCCGTGCTCGCGGTGCTGTTCGCCCTCACCACCGACGCGGCCTCGCTCAGAAGCCTGGTCACGCCGCTGCATCTCTGCCTGATCGGTTGGATGCTGATCGATCTGGCATTTTCCGAGAGCCGCGAGGTCTCGATCCAGCGCTTGGTGCTCGCCGCCAGCGCAACCACGCTTGCCGTCCTGCTGCCGCTGCTGCCGCCGACACAGCGGAGCTTCAATCTGTGCCTCGGCGGCGCCGCGCTGGTGCTGCTGGTGGTGTGCTATCTCGGCGTCCTCTTTGCCCCGCAATATTCGATCCACAGCGCGCTCGACATCACCGAGCCGCAGCTTGCCGGCGACTGGCGCGGCAGTTTTGGCCACAAGAACATCGCCTCGCCAGTCATGACCATCCTGGTCTATGTTGGCATTTACCTGTCAGCCGTGGGCTCCTTCGTAATGGGGCCTGCTATCGCGCTGCTTGCCGGCATCTTCCTGGTATTCACCGGCGGCAAGACGTCGTCGGTGCTGTGCCTTGCCATCTATGCCCTTGCATCGCTGGTCTATCTCACGCGGAGCCTGTGGCTGAAGCGGATCATCTGCTTTGCGCCGCTGATCGTGATGAACCTGCTGACGGTTGGCAGCATCATGAGCCCGGTGCTCGGCAGCATCACGCGGGCGCTTCCGGTCGATCCCAGTTTCACCGGCCGTTCCGAAGTTTGGGAGTTTGCGCTCGCAGCGGTTGCGGAAAAGCCGATCACCGGTCACGGTTATGCGGCGTTCTGGGACGGCGTGACGGAGCGGCAGACCACCCAGGGATCGGAATGGGCGGTGACGGCGGCCCACAGCCACAACAGCTATCTCGACCTCGCCGTCACCATCGGCCTGCCGGGCCTGCTGCTGGTCGTCCTCATCTTCGTGGTTGCGCCGCTGCGCAATTTCCAGCAGGTCCAGGCCCACAACCGTAGCCACGCGCTGGGTAAGCTGTTCCTGACCATCTGGCTGTTCGGCCTGTATTTCGGGACGACCGAGACCTTCCTGCTCGAGCGGCAGAACCCGGTCTGGTTCATGTTCGCGCTCGCGGTCGCCGGGTTGCATTTCCTCGCCAGGTTCCAATGCGTCACGCAAATGGAACCCGATCGCTGACAGCTTGTCGCAGCGGCGCGTTTCATATCGGGACACGAGGGACATTGGGCAGGCTGCGACGGTATCGGCTTAACGATAAGCAGCGGCGTAACTTGTGGTGTGCGACAAAACATAATCTATCTGGACACGTATTGTAACTGTATGCCCCGCAAATGGCGTTTCTCAGCGTCGAACAACTACACGGTCGGGTGTCCAGCACGTCGGGAATCTCGGTTGATTTCTTGCATGACTGGCGACAGGCCGCATTGCGCCTGAATGCGGGCCATCGCACCGCGTTTCAGCATGGTTACTGGTTAGGTGCCTGGTACGAGGCCTTTCACGGCGTCGCGCCGCTGATCGCTGTCATCGCCGATACGACGAGCGGCAAGGACATCGCGATGGTGCCGATGTTCAGCCACACCAGGCGCGGCATCCGCGTCGTCGAGTTTGCCGATCTCGGCGTCTCCGACAACAACGCGCCGATCCTGGCCTGCGACGCGAGCTTCGATGCGGCCGGCGCACAGGCGATCGGCGCGGCGCTGGTCGATGGTTTGCGCGCCTTGACTGATCGCTTCGACCTGCTTCGCCTGAAGAAGTTGCCGGCCTATGTCGGCGCCAAGCCGAACCCGCTGGTGTCGCTCGGCCGTTTCGGCTCCTGCTCGCTCAACGGCAATCTCGTGCTGACCGGTGACGACTACGCGGACTATCAGGCATCGATCAAGCGCATGCAGATGCCACGCTGCTGGCGCGTGTTCAGCCGTCACGGCGGCGCGCGGTTCGAGATCGCCAGCGACGTTATTCGCGCGCACGAGCTTCTTGACGCTATGGACGTGCAGCAGCAGGAGCGCATGCAGCTGCTCGGCTCGCGGTTCGTCCTCAACGACGAGGCCCATGCCCGCTTCTACCGTGATGTCGCCCGGCGGGGGGTTGCGGAAGGCTATGCGGTGGTTTCGGCGCTCGTCTGCGACGAGGGCATTGTCGCGACCACGTATGGCGTCAGATACGGCGCG
This sequence comes from Bradyrhizobium genosp. A, assembly GCF_049949275.1. Classification (NCBI taxonomy): domain Bacteria; kingdom Pseudomonadati; phylum Pseudomonadota; class Alphaproteobacteria; order Hyphomicrobiales; family Nitrobacteraceae; genus Bradyrhizobium; species Bradyrhizobium genosp. A. The sequence continues at coordinate 1,320,121 of NZ_CP188196.1, forward strand.
ACCTATTATTTGCTGCGCATCGGCCATGCCGGCAAGCTGTGGGCGAATTGCTCGCCGGGGCTGCTCGTGACCGAGCGCACCATCGCGGCCATGCATGCGCAGGGCGTGCGGCGCTTCGATCTCAGCATCGGCAATCACGATTACAAGCGCCGCTTCGGCGCCGAGCCGGTGCCGCTGACCGATGTCAGCGTCGCGCTGTCCTGGCGCGGGCTGCCTTATATGCTGCGCGACCATGCTGCCCAGGGCTTGCGCCGCCATCCGAGGCTCGCCGCCTTCGCGGCGCGGGCGATGGGCAAGGGCACGCGTTAGAGCGGTCGACGCTCGCGGGTTGCAGGGTCACTCCAATATCGCAATGATTGTGCTATCGTCGCCGCCGCCAGGAGGCGACATGAGCGATCGTTCGGACAAATTTCGCGCATTCTATGCGCAGTTGATCTGCGCTGCGGCCAAGACCACGGACCCTCGAATCGAGCAGGCGTTTCGCAGCGTGAGGCGCGAACCCTTCGCCGGACCCGGACCGTGGTCGATCTCGTTCGGCGGCCATCCTTACGTCGTGACGCCCGACGATGATCCCGCCTTTCTCTATCAAAACACGCTGCTGGCGCTGGATCCGGCGCGTGGCGTCAACATCGGCATGCCCGGCGCGCACGCCTATTGGCTCAGCGGTTGCGGCGTCAGGGAAGGCGAGACCGTACTGCAGATCGGCGCGGGCACCGGCTATTACACCGCCATTCTCGCCGAGCTCGCCGGTTCCAAAGGCCGCGTCTATGCCTATGAGATCGACGAACGCCTGGCTGCGCTTGCGCGCGATAATCTGAAAGACATCGCCACGGTCGAGCTGCGCGAGCGCACGGGCATTGCGTCCGATCTGCCTGATGTCGACGTCATCTACGTCTGTGCGGGCGCGGCCCAGCCGGCAACGGAATGGCTCGCGGTGTTGCGGCCCGGCGGCCGGCTGGTGTTTCCGCTGGCGCCAGAGGGCGTGCTCGGCGGCATGCTGATGATCACGCGCCCGGAGCAGGGAACGGCCTGGCCAGCGAAATTCTTGAGCCGCGCCCAGTTCGTCGGTTGCGCGGGACTTCAGGACGCGGATGCCGGCCGGCGATTGGCCGAGGCGTTCGCGAAGGGATGGGAGAGCGTGCAGTCGTTGCGGCGAGAGGACGCGCCCGACGAGAGCTGCTGGTTTGCCGGCGACGGCTGGTGGCTTTCAACGGCGCCCGCGTCGGCGCCGGCGGTCAGCATCCCGCCGCACGCGGACATCACGCAGGCCTGATACTCCCTGCATACATAGATGGGGCGGCATTCCCTGAGGAGAATGCCGCCCGCGTCGCATCAGCCATGCAGCTGATTTTGGAGCTTAAGCTCAACCGTGCGGCTTAGCCCTGAAGTTTCTTGGCGGTCTCCGCGATCTGGCGTCCTTGATAGCGCGCGCCGGCGAGCTCATTGGCGCTGGGCTGGCGGCTGCCGTCGCCGCCGGTGATCGTGGTGGCGCCGTAGGGCGCTCCACCGGTGACCTCGTCGAGCTTCATCTGGCCGGCAAAGCCATAGTTCATGCCGACGATCACCATGCCGAAATGCAGGAGGTTGGTGATGATCGAGAACAGCGTCGTCTCCTGGCCGCCATGCTGGGTCGCGGATGCAGTGAAGGCGCCGCCGACCTTGCCGTGCAGCGCGCCCTTGGCCCAGAGCCCGCCGGCCTGGTCCAGGAAGTTCGCCATCTGCGAGGCCATGCGGCCGAAGCGGGTGCCGGTGCCGACGATGATCGCGTCGTAATTGACGAGGTCTTCGATCTTGGCGACGGGGGCGGCCTGATCGACCTTGTAATACGAGGCCTTTGCGACCTCGGCCGGCACCAGCTCGGGCACGCGCTTGATGTCGACGGTGGCGCCGGTTTCGCGCGCGCCTTCAGCAACGGCATTCGCCATCGCTTCGATGTGGCCATAGGCGGAATAATAGAGGACGAGAACTTTGGTCATGGTGGTCTCCGTTGGGATTGATGTTCGTGATCTCTTCGTCGTTCCGGGGCGATGCAAAGCATCGAACCCGGAACCTCGAGATTCCGGGTCTGGCGCTTCGCGCCATCCCGGAATGACGGCCGATGATGTGGTTACGCAGCGTCGACGAGCACGAGCTCGGAGTCCTCGAGCGCCGTGATCTTCAGCGTGGCCTCGTCGCGGATCGCTGCGCCGTCGCGGGCATTGACGCGCACGCCGTTGATTTCAACTGCGCCGGCCGCAGGCACCAGATAGAGGTGCCGCGCCTTCTGCGGCTCGTACTCCGCGCTCTCGCCGGCCTTCAGCGTGGTGGCAAGCACCCGGGCATCGGCACGGATCGGCAGCGCGTCGGTGTCGCCCTCGACGCCGCTCGCAATGGTGACGAGCTTGCCGGAGCGGTCCGCCTTCGGAAACGGTTTTGAGCCCCAGGTCGGCTGACCGCCGCGCAGTGTCGGCTCGATCCAGATCTGGAAGATCCGGGTCTGCGTCGGCTCGAGATTGTACTCGGAGTGGCGGATGCCGCTGCCGGCGCTCATCACCTGCACGTCGCCCGCTTCAGTGCGGCCCTCGTTGCCGAGGCTGTCCTGATGGGTGATCGCGCCTTCGCGCACATAGGTGATGATCTCCATATTGGCGTGGGGATGGGCGGGAAAGCCGGTGTTCGGCGCGATCTCGTCATCGTTCCACACCCGCAAGGCGCCGTGACCCATATTGTTCGGGTCGTAATGGCTTGCGAAGGAGAAGTGATGCTTGGCCTTGAGCCAGCCGTGATCGGCGCCGCCGAGTTTTGCAAAAGGTCTGAGTTCGATCATGGAAGTGGTTCCCTGATTGGAGGGGGAGGATTTGGCGTTATGCGCCAAACCCTCCGTCGACATTGAGCACGGTGCCGGTGACGAAGGAGGCTTCCGGGCTGGCCAGGAAGACGACGCCGGCGGCAACTTCCTCGGGCCGTCCGAAGCGCTGCAGCGCGTGCTGCTTGCGCTGGGTTTCGGCGAACTCGCCGCCGTCCTTCGGATTCATGTCGGTGTCGATCGAGCCTGGCTGCACCACGTTGACGGTGATGCCGCGCGGGCCGAGGTCGCGCGCCGCACCCTTGGTGTAGCCGACCACGGCCGACTTGGTGGCGACGTAGTCGGCAAGGCCCGGGAACGAGGCGCGGTCCGCGAGCATCGAGCCGACGGTGACGATGCGTCCGCCTTCACCCATCAGCTGCGAGGCGGCGCGGATCGCCGCGATCACGCCATGCACGTTGACCTGGTCCTGCCGCTCCAGCGCGGCCGTGTCGGCGTTGGCGTCGTCGATCGCGCCGCCATTGGCGACGCCGGCGTTGTTGACGAGAATGTCGAGATGGCCGAATTCCTTGGCGACGTCGTTCACGAGCTTCGTCACGTCCTTGGCCGAGGCCTGGTCTGCCCTGAAGGCGCGGGCCTTGACGCCGCGGGCCTTCAGTTCGCTGACGACGGCTTCGGCCTTTTCGGGCGAGGCGACGTAGCTGATGGCGACGTCCGCGCCTTCGTCGGCGAGAGCGCGGGCTGAGGCCGCGCCGATGCCGCGCGAGCCGCCGGTGACGAGGGCAACCTTCCCTGAGAGCTTCTTGGCCATTGGATTTCGCCAGTCCTGAATTTCTGATGACCCTTGGATAAGCCCCCGCCTGTGGTATAGAAATAGAAACTGTCGAAACACATTGTTTCCTTAAATATCCTGATTGGACCGTTGCCGTGGCAAAACTCCCCGATTTCGAGGCGCTCGCGATTTTCGCAAAAGTCGTGGAATTACGGTCGTTTGCGGGAGCCGCGAGCGAACTCACGATGTCCAAGGCCACGGTGTCGAAGGCCGTGACCCGCCTGGAGGAGCGGCTCGGGGCCCGCCTGTTCAACCGCACCTCGCGCCGGCTCGCGCTGACCGATGCCGGGCACAAGCTCGCCGACCGCGCGACGCGCCTGCTCGCCGACGGCGAGGCGGCCGAGAACGAGGCGCTGGCGCAATCGGTGGCGCCGCGCGGCCTGGTGCGGCTCGCGGTACCCATGACGTTCGGGATCAAGGCGGTGGCGCCGCTGCTGCCGGAGTTTTTCGAGACCTATCCGGAAGTCTCGGTCGATCTGCATCTGAGCGATGCGACCGTCGATCTCATTGGCGAGGGTTTTGACATGGCGGTGCGGATCGCACGGCTGCCGGATTCCTCGTTGATCGCGCGCCGGCTCTTCACCATGCCGCGCTTCACGGTGGCCGCACCCTCCTACCTCAAGACACATGGCCGGCCGACGCATCCGATGCATCTCGCCGAGCACAAATGCTTCAGCTACGCCTACCTCTCCACGCCGAACGCCTGGCACTACACCAATTCCGCCGGCGAGCAGGCGAGCGTCCGCCCCGGCGGCCAGCTTCGCGTCAACAATGGCGAAGCCGTGATGCCCGCGCTGATCGCCGGCCTCGGCATCGCCGAGCTGCCTGAATTCATTGTCGGCGATGCGATCTCCTCCGGCGCTGTCGAAGTGATCCTGAAGGATTGGAAGCAAGCCGAAGGCGCCGTGCACCTCGTAACCCCACCCGGCGGCCCGCGCCCAGCGCGCGTCGAAGTGCTCGGCGATTTTCTCGCAGCGAAGCTGCCGGGCACGTGCAAGCGGAAGCCTCGCGGGAAAGCGAAGACGTCGTAATACGAGCGGCGTCAACGATCCCACGTCATTGCGAGCGCAGCGAAGCAATCCAGAATCCACCCGCGGAGACACTCTGGGATTGCTTCGCTGCGCTCGCAACGACGGAGCATGACTACGACACCTTCACGCGGTCGATCGCGACGATGCGCAAGCTCGGCTTCAGTGTCTGCTCCAGCTGCGACTTCAAGTCATGAACACGCGGGTCGGTCGAGCGCGCGGCGCACACCGCATATTGATGGACCGATTGGGCCAGGGCGCGGCGCGCTTCCGGCGTTCGCGTCACTTCGGGCTCTGAAAGCCGCAGAACGATCGCTGCGAGGTTCACCAGCATCTCGTCCAGGGCCACGTCGATGGTCGCAAATTTTCCCATGGCACTCTTCCTGGCAAGACATTCTGCGAAGGCAACGGAGGGTGCAGGGATGCGTTCCGGAGCGGGGCGAACATGGATAATGCTTCGTAAACAGCCTCGTCGCCTACCAGGACGCTCCGGCATTCTCGGAATTCGTCGCGGCCGACAGCGCGAGGCTGATCGCGACGCTCAGGAAGGTCGGCCAGGCGGAGTAGGTTCCAACCGCGTCTTCACATTTTTTTGTTGGTTCAGAACCTGTCCGCGTCTCATTGATTGATGAGAATTCGAAGGGACTTGGAAGGGATCGTGACATGACAACACAGCGAATTGCGCTGGGTGTGGCGCTTGCGATTGGCGGCATCGTCGCGCAGGGCGCTGCGTCCGCCGAAGAATATCGCGGAACCATGGAGCAGCAGATGGCCTGCACGCCTGATGTCTGGCGCCTGTGCAGCGATCAGATTCCAGATGTGAGCCGCATCACGGCCTGCCTGCGGCAAAACACGCCGCAGCTCTCAAGCGGCTGCCGCGCGGTGTTCCAGTCCAACAATCAGATGCCGCCGCAGCCGGTCCCGCGCAATCGGGCTGCACCGCCGCCGCGCTATAACAATGCGCCGCCGCCACCTCCGCAGGCGCAGCCGCGGCCCTATGACGATGACGACGATTAGCGCTGCCTAAAGTGATCCGGAAAAGTGCGAAGCGGCAGGCGCGAAAGATGCGGTCGTGCCGACTCGTTCAGCGCTCCTTGCTGTCCGACTTAGGTCGATGTCCAAGCGCTGTCCGCATGAGGACACCGAAGAGGATTGCTGCGACTGGCCAATGGAACCAGATCTTATGCGCGCCAGTGAACAGATTGATCAGAATCAGAAAGGCCGACACCGTGAGGGCCGCTGCAACCGGGCGCGGCAGCCTCGCCAGCCAACCCGAGACGACTCCCCTCCACGAGGATGGATCATGCTTGTCGCCCATCCGCAGAAGACCTGCTTCCTCCCGGCGAGTTGGGCTTTCGTTGACCGCGGAGCTCCCCCGCCCGGTGGTTTGGCCGCCCAAAGTCAAGCGATAGCTCGTCACCGGAGCAATGTTCTTCATTGGTCGCTGGCCAAGGCAGTCGAAGCCAACGGATAGTTTGTTGTGCACCTGATCGTAGACTGAGCTCGAGATCACGACGCCGCCGGGTTCAGCGAGCTCTTGCAGCCGCGACGCAATGTTGACCCCGTCGCCATAGATGTCGGAGCCGTCCACCATCACGTCGCCGAGGTTGATGCCGATGCGAAACCGCATCGGGTGCGCGTGAGGCGGGTTCGAATCCTGGTTGGAAATTTCCTGCTGAATCTCGATCGCGCATTGCACGGCCTCGACGACGCTGGCGAACTCGGCGATCACAGCATCGCCCCAGGTATTCACGATGCGGCCGTCATGACGCTCCACCAATCCCGCAATGGAGGTGCGGTAGCGGCGGAGTGTCTCCAGCGTTCCCGCCTCGTCTGCTTCCATGAGGCGAGAATAGCCGTACACGTCAGCGCACAGGACCGTGGTCAGCCGTCGTTTCACCTTGGTGTCGGTCATCGGCCATATGGTAGCCTCCCTAGCGCATCTGCATCAAGCGTCGCATCCGGTGCCATGGCCGTTTCGCGACCAGTGCCGGCCCCAAACCCGTCACAACCGTGCAACGAATCGCAGTCAGCCGAGTTGATTGCGAAAATTGCGGATTGGAGGGAATGGCATGTCTGTGACCAGAATTCCTAGAGCGCTTGTCGTGATCGGCGCTGCGATATTGCTCGGTGCGCCTGCAATGGCCGCACCGGTCACGCCTCTGTCCGGGGCCGCCAGGTCGGTGCAGGAGGGCGATTTGGCCCAAGGTCGGGCCCAAGATCTGGCTCAAGCACGTTTCGGCTGGTGGCGCCACGGCTGGGGCCATTGGCACAGCGCGCGCTATCGCTGCCGTCCCTACTGCGGTTGGGGCGGCTAGCTCGCGAGATCAGCTAAATTTCGGACTTTGCCGGCCCATCACTTCAGCTGACGCAGTGTATTGGTACGTCTGAAGTTGGGGGTGGACCGGACGCGGCCGGCTAACTGCAAGAATGTCGAGACTGACCCGTAGCGGACCTAGGCAGATGCGCCACACGATTCGCTAGACAAGAGCCTCGCTGATACCCAAACTTGGCATCATGTCGCTGTCACAGCTCGCAGATAACTCCTTTGCTCTCGAGGAGAGCAGACCGGTGAATTTGGATAGAATACTGACGTGGGTAATCTGGGGTTGGCTTGCACTATTCTTTCTTTCAAGGATTCCGGTGATCGCTGCCTTGGTCCTTGTGGGTGCCTCGCTCTGGGCGGTGCTCCAATCAGAGGCCTACAGCTTTGTCATGGGATTTAATCCTTTGACCGGATCCTACTTCTTAGGGCGGGTAATCGTTCTGTTACCGGCAATACTAGCTCTTATCTGGAGGCAGATACGCCGCCGCCGCTTGCGCTATCAAACTTGAGCCTCCTTCGGCACTGAAGGGAAAAGACGGGCGGGCGCGCAGCGACGTCCGCTTCTGGCCCAACTCGGACCACGAGCGACGTCGGCATTTCCGCGGCTGTCGGAACAATAGCGGACATCAAGTGCGCCAGATCTGCGCGCCGCGATGTATAAGTACACGCCCGCCTGATCTAAGGTTTGTGCTCGCAGACATCGACCCATTCGGCCGCGACGAGTTGAGCCATGCGATCGGGCGCGATGCGCACGGCGCTGTGGGTTGAGCCGGCGGCGGGCACCACGGTGTCAAACGCCTTCAGCGAAACGTCGCAATAGATCGGCAGCGGCGCCTTCAGCCCGAACGGGCAGACGCCGCCGACCTCGTGGCCGGTAATCTCGGCGACCTCTTCGAGCCCCAGCATCTTCGGCTTGCCGCCGAATTGCGCCTTCACCTTCTTGTTGTCCATCCGCGAGGTGCCGGCCGCGACGATCAGGATCACGCGCTCGCCGACGCGCAAGGACAGCGTCTTGGCGATCATAGCGGGTTCGACGCCATAGGCTTCGGCGGCCAGCTGCACCGTCGCCGAGCTGATCGGGGATTCCATGACGGAGATGTCGGGGGCTTTCTCGGCGAAGAAGGCGCGAACGGATTCCAGGCTCATTCAGCTCAATCCAGACTTGCGGGCGGGCGGCGATCCCCGGGTCATCCCTAGATGATCCCGGGCAGCTGCCCGGGTCATCCCTAGATGATCCCGGGCAGCTCCGAGAGCGAACGGACACAATGGTCCGGCGCAAAGCCGAGTTCGTCCATCTGGGTGCGGATCGCCCAAAACATCGTCAGCGGTGCCACGAGTTCGTTCTCGACGCAAGCCAGCGCCATGGCCTCCGGCGTCACTCGTTCGATCCAGGCGACGTTGAGTCCGAACGCTTTCGCGCCGGCCACGTCCCAGGGATTGGAGGAGACGAACAGCACCTCATTCGGTGTGGTGCCGAGCACCTCGCCGATCAGCTCATAGGCCTGCGGGCTCGGCTTGAAGATCTTCTTCGCATCGACGCTGATGGTGGCATCGAGCAGGGCGTCGAGGCCTGAGTTGCGCACCAGCGCGTTCAGCATGTCCGGGCTGCCATTGGAAAGGATGGCAAGTTTTCGCGGTTTCAACGCGGTGAGCGCGGCCGTCGCGTCGGAATAAAGGTCGAGATGCAGATACTTTTCGATGACGCGCTCGAAGGCCTCGTTCTCGTAGGCGAGCCCGAGCACGCGCAGCGTATAGGCCAGCGAGCCGCGCGTGACGGCAGTAAAATCCTGGTAGCGCCGCATCAGCGAGCGCAACCAGGTGTATTCGAGCTGCTTGATCCGCCAGACCTGCGTGATGATCTCGCCATAGCCCGGAAACGCGTCTTCGGTGATCTCCGCGACCGACTGGATGTCGTAGAGCGTCCCATAGGCGTCGAAGACTATGGCTTTGATGCTCATTGAACGGCCCTCCGGGATCATTGCGTGTGCGGGGACTATACTTTGCACCGCAATATTGCTCCAGGAAGGAAACGCGTCTCGGGCGCAGTGCGCCAAGCTGACCTGCACCGGCTGACAGAGGCCAGCCGTTGGGCCTCTGTTGCCCCCTATCCGTCTCCAGATGACCTGCCAGACAACATTCGAAGAAACCGGGCTTGCCAAATTTTAACGGTATGGAACTATATAGAAGTCGAGCACCCGTCTTGGTTGTCCTTCGGGCATGCTTTCGGAGGAGCGGAACGTGGGCGAACTCCATCCGGCCACCCCCCATCATCTGCCAGGCTTTATCACCGCTCCCGGCGACACCGACATATTGATGATTGCCGTGGGCATCATCCTCATTACCGCCGTTTTGGCTGTGGGCAACGTCTATCTGCGTCTGCATTCGTTGCCCGAGCGGATGGCGCACAAGTCGCAAAAGCTTCAGTTCGAGATCGTGGCGATATTGGGCCTGCTGTCGCTGTTTACCCATAACCACTTGTTTTGGGTGGCCGGCCTGTTGCTCGCCATGGTCGACCTGCCGGATTTCAGCACGCCGCTACGCCGGATTGCGGGGTCGGTCGATAAGATGGCAGGCCTCCCGCCCGAGGAAGACCCGACCGAGCCGCCGCACGTTGCAGTGGGTCTCGACGAGCCGGTGAAGCCGGACGCCGGCAAGAGCGAGGTGCCCGGCCATGCTTGAGCTGCTTCTTTGCTCGTTGCTGACGATTTTCCCGGACTATCTCTATCGCCGCTACCGGCAGGGAAAACGTCTGGGGCAGGAGATTACGCTTTATTCCGTATGGTTCGAGCTGCGGTTCGGTATCATCGCGTGCCTGATGCTCACCGTCTCGCTGATTACAATGATCTTCTACTACCACCCGTCCACCTCGTCGGCGACGTTGTACTACCGCACTGTTCCAATCGTTCCGGAAACCAATGGTCGTGTGGCGGAGGTGCACGTTGATTTCACCGCACCGGTGAAGAAGGGCGATGTGATCTTCAGGCTCGATAGCTCGAAGCAGGAAGCGTCGCTGCTGACGGCCAAGCGGAAGATCGTGGAAGTCGACGCCGAGATGCTGTCGGCACAGGCCGATATTCTGAAGGCGGAAGGCCAGCTTCAGGAGGCAAAAGGCGCGCTGCAGCAAGCGAGCGATGAACTCGATACCAAGCGCGAGCTGCAGCGGCGCAACCCCGGCATTGTGCCGCAACGCGATATTGAAAAGCTGGAAGTGGCCGTCGCTGGCCGGCAAGGCGCCCTCGACGCTGCGAGCGCCGCGAAACAGTCCGCGACGACGAGGTTGAGCACGCTCCTTCCGGCGCAAAGAGCGAGCGCCGAGGCGGCGGCGGCCGAAGCGCAAGTCGACCTGGACAAGACCTACATTCGCGCAGGTGTGGATGGTCGCGTCGAACAGTTTCTGCTGCGACCTGGCGATGTCGTCAATCCGGTGATGCGGTCGGCCGGCATCCTCATTCCGGAGGGGGCAGGTCGCCGCGCTCTTGCGGCCGGGTTTGGACAGATCGAAGCACAGGTCCTGAAAGTCGGAATGGTGGCCGAGGCGACTTGCATCTCCAAGCCGTGGACGATCATTCCAATGGTTATCACGAACGTTCAGGACTACATTGCAGCCGGCCAGTTCAGGGGCGGAGAGCAATTGCTCGAAGCGCAGAACACGGTGCGGCCGGGTACGGTGCTGGTTTTAATGGAGCCGATCTATGAAGGCGGGCTGGAGGGCGTGACGCCCGGAAGCAGTTGTATCGCCAATGCCTACACCAGCAATCACGACTTGATAGCCTCGGGGAAGGTCGGCGCATTCAAGAGCTTTGCACTGCATGTCGTCGATGCAACCGGCATTGTGCACGCCATGCTGTTGCGGATTCAGGCTCTGCTGTTGCCCGTCCAAACGCTGGTGCTGAGCGGGCATTAGACGGGTGTTCAACAATCCGCTGATGAGTTATGACGCCCCGCGCCAGGAACAGTCCGGAATGTACACGAACCGTGTCCCCGACCGCCGGTTTCATGTTCGAGGTTGTCTCGACCATCGCACGCTCCTGGTGAGGATTTGTCTTGCGGCCGCATCGTCCACGCAGGATGCGACGTGATTGAAGGCGATCGCCGCCCGCTCGCCGCCTGCCTGCTACCACCTGTTACTTTGCAGACGCGGTCCGCTTGAGCGCGTCCCAGGCTTGCTGGGTGGTCCGGTCGAAGGCCTGACGCGACTCTGCCAGAGCCGCGCTCAGTGCCGCCCACGACTCGCCTCCGGCCTGCTTCAATGTCTGGAATTTCGCTTCAGCTTCGGCGGTGCCGGCCTTGATCTGCTTGAGCGCAATGTCGAGCTCGTTGCGCTTTGCCGCGGCGACCTTCGCGGCCGAGTCGTGAAACTCGGCGGCAGCCTTTTGCCAGGCGCTGATCTGAGCGGCGGCAATATCATGGAAGGCGGCTTGCTGCTGTTCGACGTGCTTGCCGGCGGCATCGAAATAGGCCTTCACTTGCGCCTCGAAACCGGGCCACTGCGATTCCAGTTGCGCCTTGTTGGCCCGCAACGTGGCTTCGGCGGTCTCGAGTTGCGCCTTGACGGTCGCCTGGAATTCGTCGCGGCGCTTCTTCAGGTCGGCGATCAGTTGATCGGCCTTCACCTTGGAGTCGGCCTTCAGCTGCGACCCTTTCACTTCAAGCGACGCCAGCGTCGCGTCCATTTCGTCAAGGCGTTGCTTGGTCCAGCTTAGGTAAGCGTGCATGCTGCTTTGATCTGCCACAAGAACCTCCTGATAAATTCTCCTTCACATGGTGCGCGAACGGTTCATTGGCGCGTTGATTTGAATCAAGAGGCGCGCTCGAGCTGCCTGAGCGTCCAACCTGAGCGTCCAAGAGGCAAACTCGAATTGGTATTGCCCGCCGGCGAGTTTACCGTCCTTTGGTACTCCAGCCATCCCGCTCGGCGAAGACCTTGCTGACCTCGGCCATGTGCTCTGTGCCCCACGAGCATAGCGGCACGAGCGCCTCGGCAAGGCTGTGGCCCAAAGGTGTGAGGCTATAGTCCACTCGTGGAGGCACCTCCTTGTAGTCGGTCCGCTTCACGAGACCGTCGGCCTCCAGCTCCTTGAGCTGCTGAATCAACATCTTGTCGCTGACATCGCGTATGGCTCGCCGGAGTTCTCCATAACGTGTCGGGCCACCCTGAGCGAGGAAGTACAGGATCAGCGGCTTCCACTTGCCGGCGATGACCCGCAAGGTCGCGTCGAGGCCGCACGTGAAGCCAGGCAAAGTCCGTGTGCAGTTCTGGACAGATGTTGGAGTCCGCGCCGGCGGTGAGATTGGGTCCGAATGATCGAGCGACATTTTTTGGGCACTTACCAAAAGGTGCATACTTGTCGATAGGTGGGTAGGCCGCCAGCTCAGTGCAACCCTAGTGAAGGAGCACATCATGAGCAGACTACAAGGCAAGACGGCAGTGGTGACCGGCGGTGGAACTGGCATTGGACTTGGCGCCGCCCAACGGTTCGTCGACGAAGGCGCGTTCGTCTATCTCTTCGGGCGTCGGCAGGAGCCGCTCGATGCCGCCGTTGCGAAGCTCGGATCCTCGGCGCGCGCCGTCAGGGGCTCGGTGACGGATCTGTCCGACCTCGACAGGCTGTACGCGGCCGTGAAAGCGGAACGCGGCGGGCTCGACATTCTGTTTGCCAATGCCGGGACCGGCTTATTTGCCCCGCTCGGCGAGATCACGGTCGAGCATTACGATCATATCTTCGACGTCAACGTGAAAGGACTGGTGTTCACGGTGCAGAAGGCCCTGCCGCTGATGACGAAGGGGTCGTCGATCATCCTGACCGGTTCGAGCACGGGGGTGATGGGGACGCCGCAGTTCAGTATCTACAGCGCGACCAAGGCCGCGATCCGCAATCTGGCGCGGAGCTGGGCGCTGGACCTGCGCGGCACAGGAATTCGGGTCAATGTGCTGTCACCGGGGCCAACCAAGACGGAGCTGGCGTTGGAGATCGTTGGCGAGGAAGCGTTCGATGCGCTCGGAAGCACCACGCCCATCGGGCGCGTGGGCGACCCGGCTGAAACAGGAGCGGTGGCCGCGTTCCTGGCGTCCTCGGACAGCAGCTTCATGACCGGCGGCGAAGTTTTCGTCGATGGCGGCCTGGCTCAGGTCTGAGGCCTCTGGCGGTTGAGGACGAGGGCTTCGGTCATTCGGATCGAAGTCCTCGACGCGCTGCGCGTCATCGGTGAGGTTTGCGCAAGTTGAGCTTGATGTCGCCACAAGGTCGGAACCTGCTTCAACAAATCGTCATCCCGTTGACCCCAGCGTAGCGGATTGACACCGCCGCCCGCAGGCGTTCTATTTCAGGGACGGGGATGTGCGATCTCCCCGCGAGGCGACATGCCCAAGTATCGCGTCCTGGTCATCAAGGACGCTGCATGTCTTCTTTCTCCTCGATCTCATCAGAGAAATTATCCCGTCTTATTGCGCCAACGCGCCGGCCCTTGGTCGATGGCCGTATCGACGCGGACGTCGCAGCCGATTCACGTTCGATTCCGGGCGCGACCCGCCATCCTCGCAAGGAGGTCCCCGTGGTCGTCTGCGGGAAGGGTGCAAAGCTGACCGAAGCCGCTGCCGCCCGGCGCCGGCGCGCGGCCGGGTGGCGAGCGCCAGGAACGAGCGAGCACAGGGGGATATCGGGGATGACGACCAAGTGGAGGACTCCATGACCACGAAGACCGACCGACGAGACTTCATCAGCGGCGTGGGCGCCGTCGCGGCATCGACAGCGGTGCTCGCGGGAACGCAAGCCCTTGCGCAAGCCAATCAGCCAACAGGAGCCAAGCCAATGACATACCAGCCGAAGCCGATGTCGTTCGATCCGAAGTCCATTACCGGCATCTCGGAGAAGGTGCTCGTCAGCCACTATGAGAACAACTATGTCGGCGCCGTGAAGCGGCTCAACGCGATCGGAACGCAGCTCGCCGAGCTCGACTTCGCGAAAGCTCCGAACTTCGTCATCAACGGCCTGAAGCGCGAGGAGCTCGTTGCGTCAAACTCGATGATCCTCCATGAAATCTATTTCGACGGACTCGGCGGCGCCGGCAAGCCGAGGGCAGCGCTTGCCGACGCGATCACACGTGATTTCGGCAGCATGGAACGGTGGCGCGCGGAATTCTCCGCCATGGGCAAGGCCGAAGGCGGCGGCTCCGGCTGGGTTATTCTTTCCTACTCGCCGCGCGACAAGCGGCTCGTCAATCAGTGGGCCGCCGACCATACGACGACGCTGGCGGGCGGCCGTCCCGTGCTCGTGCTCGATATGTATGAGCACGCCTATCACATGGATTACGGCGCTGCGGCCGCGAAATATGTCGACATCTACATGGAAGCGATCAAATGGGACAACGCCGCAAACCTGTACGATCAATACAAGCGGGATGCCTAGATCTCATGCGAAAAATGAGCGTGGCGCTCCTGGGAGCGGCCGCGCTCGTATTGATGGCGGAAGGAAGTGCGATGGCGGAAACTGTAAATTTTGACAACGCAGCAACCGGCGCAGCGCCCGACGGCTGGACTTTGACGATGACCGGTCGTGGCCAGCCCAAATGGACAATCGAGGCGGAGCCAACGGCGCCAAGCAAGCCGAACGTCCTGAAACAATCCGGTCAGGCGACGTTTCCGGTGGCGCTCAAGAACGGCACCCGCATCCAGGACGGGTTCATCGAGGTGAGGTTCAAGGCGATCGCAGGCTCCGAAGATCGCGCAGCCGGCCTCGTCTGGCGCGCAAAGGATGCGGACAATTACTATGTCGTGCGGGCCAACGCGCTTGAAGATAATGTCGTGCTCTACAAGACGATCAAGGGTGTTCGCAGCGCGCTCGATATCGTCGGCCGGAAAGGCGGCTACGGCGTCAAGGTCTCGGTGCCATCAGGTCAATGGCATACGCTGCGTTGCGAATTCGCGGGAACGCGATTCAAGGTGGCGTATGACGGGAAGCCGATGTTCGAGGTCGAGGACGCCTCGATCAGGGATGCCGGCATGATCGGCTTGTGGACCAAGGCCGACAGTGTCACCGTGTTCGACGACCTGACATACGGCGAGTTGAACTAGGCTGCCGTCGGCGTCGACCTTCTCGCTTCGGAGAAAATCATGTTTGCTCGAAACCCACTGGGTGCAGCGGCGATCTTGGTGACGCTCGCGCACCCGGCAACGGCGCAGGAGCCGCTGACGACCTACAAATCCCTGAGTCCAGAGCGGCGCTTGATCTGGCACGAGCATCGCATGGCGATTGCCGATCCCGCGGGTACCAGGTCGCCGTCGCGGTCGTCGATCGCTTTGGGGTTACCCAGGTGATCCTTCGTGACCGGTTCGCAGGCGCTCACACCGTTGCGACGGCCTCAGGCAAGGCATGGACCGCAGCACCGTTTCGGACCAGCACCAATGAACTCAATGCCGTCAGCCAGCCTGGCATGATGCAGGCCGGTATCCGCAATCTCCCCGGCGCGATCATCATCGGCGGCGGATTGATTGTCGAATCCGGCGGCTTGCTGGTCGGAGCCCTCGGCGTTTCCGGGGCGCCTGGCGGGGACGCCGACGAAGCCTGTGCCAAGGCCGGAATCGATGCCATACGAGACAAGCTGGAGTTTTAGCGGCTCATTGCCTCGTCAGCGACTCCTGCCGGACACAACCGCCGAGCTCAGCCCACCCCGCTGTCGAGGTGGATGAGCGGAAACTTCGGGATATCGGCCGGTTTGCCTAGATCCCCAGCAGCTTCCGCGCGTTGGCCTTCAGCACCTTCGGCCGGATCTCGTCGCGGATCTCGATCTTGGCGAAGTCCGACAGCCAGCGGTCCGGCGTGATCACCGGCCAGTCCGAGCCGAACAGCATCTTGTCCTGAAGGATCGAGTTGATATAGCGCACCAGGATCGGCGGGAAGTATTTCGGCGACCAGCCGGAGAGGTCGATATAGACGTTCGGCTTGTGGGTCGCGACCGACAGCGCTTCTTCCTGCCAGGGGAAGGAGGGGTGGGCGAGGATGATCTTGAGGTCGGGGAAATCGGCCGCGACGTCGTCCATGTACATCGGGTTGGAATATTTCAGCCGCATCCCCATGCCGCCGGGCATGCCCGAGCCGACGCCGGTCTGACCGGTGTGGAACAGCGCGATCGCGCCGCCATTGTTGATCTCTTCGTAGAGCGGGTAGGCCATGCGGTCGTTGGCGTAGAAGCCCTGCATGGTCGGATGGAATTTGAAGCCGCGGACGCCGTATTCCTCGATCAGCTTGCGCGCCTCGCGCGCGCCGAGCTTGCCCTTGTGCGGGTCGATTGAGACGAAGGGGATGAGGACGTCGAGATGGTCGGAGGCGGCCTCGATCATCTCGTAATTGTTGTAGCGGCGGAAGCCGGTCTCGCGCTCGGCGTCGACCGGGAAGATCACCGCGGCGATGTTCTTGGAGCGGTAGTAGGCCGCGGTCTCCGGCACGGTCGGCGGATGCTTGTTAGGCGACTTGAAATAGTCGGCCATCTGCGCCTGGAAGTCGTCATAGCCGTCGTCGGGATGGCAGCCGCAGGGCTCCTCGGCATGGGTGTGGATGTCGATGGCAACGACATCGTCGATATCAGGCAGCTTCAGCTTCGGCATGGGTGTCCTCCCGACGGGTTGCCAAATTGATTATATCATATAACGAATTTGGCAAGGTCGTTGCCTTAGGCGAACCCTGGTTGACGGTGGATAGATCGGGCCGATCCGGCCGTTTCTACTGTGCATGGGGTTGTTTTCACGAATTTGCCGGTTCGGAACCGGGCAGTTAACATTGACATCACCTCCCGCCATGGCTTAAGAACCGCCCCGTCCCGGGCGGTCGGTCCGCCAGCGGGAAAGATCTCATTTTGCCACATTCGCGCGTGCCGAAACGGTAGTGCCGAACACGGCCTTTCGAACGTTCAGGATTCTGCCATGAAGGTCCGTAACTCGTTGAAGTCGCTGCGCGGTCGCCATCGCGCCAACCGCCTGGTCCGCCGCAAGGGCCGGGTCTATGTGATCAACAAGGTGCAGCGCCGCTTCAAGGCTCGCCAAGGCTGATCTGGGCGGCTGAGCCCTGCCGAGGGCCATCGCGCGCCCCGCAAGACCACGGTCTCACACGAGTTTGACGCCGCCCTGCTTTGCAAGGGCGGCTTTGCGCGTTTAGACTTTCGCCATGGTGAGATTCCCTTTCGCGCGCACGCTGTGCCTGGCCCTGGTTCTCGGAACGGCCGGCCTCGCGCCGGCGCTGGCGCAGGATGATCCGGCCCCGCCGGCGAAGCAGCAGAAGAAGCTGCCGGAAGCGCCGGCCAAGCTGCCCAAGGCCGAGCGCACCAAGAATCTCGATTTCCTGTTCGGCGCGCTGAAGGCCGCCCCTGACGAAGACAGCGCCAAGCATGTCGAGGCGCGGATCTGGGCGATCTGGCTCCAGACCCCGAGCGACACGGCGGCGCTCCTGATGGCGCGGGCCAAGGCCGCCGTCGATGCGCAGAAACTCGACGTCGCGATCAAGCTGCTTGATTCGGTCATCAAGCTCCGTCCCGATTACATCGAAGCCTGGAATCGCCGCGCCACGCTCTATTACATGCAGAACGATTATGCCCGCTCGCTCGCCGACATCCGCGAGGTGCTGATCCGCGAGCCCCGTCATTTCGGCGCGCTCGCAGGACTCGGCATGATCATGCAGGACGTCGGCGACGAGAAGCGTGCGCTCGAGGCCTATCGCAAGGCGCTCGCCGTCAATCCGCACCTTGAGAAGATCCCCGATCAGGTGAAGGCTCTGACCGAGAAGGTCGAAGGCCGCGACATCTAGCCGATAACTCGATCATTTCTTGAACGGTTGTGGCGCGCGGCGATTAACCACGATCGGAGCCGCAAGGTCGCAAGGACTATTGTCCGCGCTGCCACAGGTCTACCTGCATGGCAGGAGCAAAAGCCATGAAGCGTTTGATCTTTGCTTGTAGCTTGCTGTTGACGTCGGGAACGATGGGCCTTGCCGATGGACTGTTCTGGGTGGTCGGCAATCGCGCCACCGGCAAATGCAACATCGTGACCAGCAATCCGGTCATCAATGGCGACATCTGGTTCGGCGACGGTCCTTACAAATCCAAGGACGATGCCAAGCTTGCACGCTCGACCATCCGCGCCTGTCCCGCGCTCACGCCCGACGAGCAAAAGGCCGAGGACGGCGCAGGCTAGTGCAGGACGCTGCCGCCGCGCTCCGCAAGACCATGATCGGCGGCTGCGGCATAGGCCTTTGCGAGTTCCGTCTCGAGGTGCTCGTTGATCAGCAGCAGCGCCCGCACGGCACCGCGCAGGTCGCCGTTGCAGCTCGCGACGATCTCGTCGATTGCAGTATCGTTCGATCTCAAGCTCATCGAAAAATCCTCCGGTTCAAACCAGGACAATCCTGCCGGTCTTTCCTGCATCCCCTGAGGTTGCGAGGAGGGATCGGCGCCCATCCGCGTCTAGATGGTGGAACCGACCGTGGCGATTATATGGAAGGCGCGATGACGACTGCATGAAGCTGGTCCGAGGCTTATGTGTCATCGGGCGGGATCGTTGATTTTGTTGTGTTTTTTGGTTCAGCAATTATGCACATATCCACAGGGCGTCATTTCCGCGGGAAGCGCTGAGCTGCCTTGCGCGAAACTGCCGCCTGCGTCATTCGTAACTGCGATGTGCCCTGGATTGCCCGGACTTTCTCCATGATCGTGATGTCAGCCGTGACGGCGCTGGTGCTGCTGGCGCTGATCACGCAGGCCGGTATTTTTGCCGTGCAACGCGCATTTCCGCCGCAGGGCCGGATGATCGACGTCGATGGCGCGACGCTTCACGTCGTCGACATCGGTCCGCGCGAAGCCAGTCTGCCGATCGTGATGCTGCACGGCGCGAGCTCCAATCTCGAAGCGATGCGGCGACCGCTCGGCGATCTCCTCGCCAGGGATCATCGCGTCATCCTGATCGACCGCCCCGGCCACGGCTGGAGCACGCGCGCGCGACGGCAGGATTCAACGCCGCAGATCCAGGCG
The DNA here is from genome assembly GCF_049949275.1 of Bradyrhizobium genosp. A. Classification (NCBI taxonomy): domain Bacteria; kingdom Pseudomonadati; phylum Pseudomonadota; class Alphaproteobacteria; order Hyphomicrobiales; family Nitrobacteraceae; genus Bradyrhizobium; species Bradyrhizobium genosp. A. The sequence continues at coordinate 1,339,104 of NZ_CP188196.1, forward strand.
CTGATGATCGCTGAGGCGCTCGGCGAGCTCGGGATCGATAGCGCGGTCTTCGTGGTGCATTCCTGGAGCGGCGCACTCGGCGCGCGACTGGCGCTTGATCATGTGAGCCGCGTCGCCGGCCTCGTGATGCTGGCGCCCGTGACCCATCCCTGGCGTGGCGGCGTCGGCCGCTACAACGAGCTCATCGCAATGCCCGTGATCGGGCCGCTGCTGGCCTATACGATCACGCTGCCGCTGGGCTATTTCGTTACCGAGTCCGGTGCGCGCAACGTCTTCCTGCCGCAAACGATGCCGGATGGTTTCGTGCAGGACTCCGCGACGCCGCTATTGCTGCGTCCACGCGAATTCATCGCCAATGCCTATGATCTGGTGACGCTGAAGGCGTCGGTGGCCGAGCAGGCTCCGCGCTACGGCGAGATCAGGGTGCCTGTCACGATCATCGCCGGCGCGCCCGACAAGACGGTGAAGTCTGACATCCACGCGCGCCCGTTCGCGGCGATGGTGCCGAACGCAAAGCTGATCGTGCTGCCCGATCTCGGCCACATGGTGCAGAACGCGGTGCCGGATCTCGTGAGGACGGAGATCGAGACGATGATCGGTCAGATCGCCCCGGCGCGGGCGGCCGCCGATTAAAGCGTTTTCGAGCGAAGTGGATACCGGTTCGCGTGAAGAAAACGCGTCAAAACAAAAAGTTAGAGCTTCGGTTCTGATTCATCAGAACCGAAGCTCTGGCGGCCGCCGTTCGTCCGCTTACTGCTTGATCTTGCCGTCCTTGTCGAATTGCGACACATAGGTCCAGAGATTGTTGATCTCGGTTTCGTTCTTGATGCCGGCGAATGCCATCTTGGTCCCGGGGATCTTGGCCTTCGGATCCTTGATGTATTCCTTGAACTGCGCCTCATTCCAGGTGATGCCGGAATTCTTGTTCGCATCCGAGTAACTGTAGTCGGGCGCGGTGCCGGACTTGCGACCGTCGAGACCGTTGAGCTCGGGGCCGACCTTGTTCTTGGCGCCTTCGCCGATTGCATGGCAGGCCAGGCATTTGTTGAACGATGATTTGCCGGCCGCGGCATCCTGCGCCATCGCGCTGGTGGCCGTGGCAGTGACGGTGAGGATCATCAGCGCGCCAAAAGTCAGTTTTGTCATGAGGTGCTCTTCGTCTCTTTCCCGGTGGGGTCTTATGCGGTCGGCGATTGTCGAACCCTGCCGGTTTTGGCACGGCCCGCTCGGCTTGGACAAGCCACCAAACCATGACAGGTTTCATGACTGCCTACTTGTCCCAGAGCGAACTCGCTGAAGATGGTGGCTCCGACTTGCGGACGGCCTATCCAAACCACGCCGGACGTGGTTGATTTGCCGGGATAAATCGACCGTGCGGAAGGATATGCCATGAAGGATTTGATATGGCCATCATGATGCCTGCGAGCGATCAGGCGGTGCTCGCGCGCCGCGCGGAGATCGTTGCTGCATTGCGTGCAATCGTCCCGGGCGAAGGCGTCATCGACAGCGCCAGCGAGATGCGGGCCTATGAATCCGATGGGCTGACCGCCTATCGTCAGCCGCCGATGGTCGTGGTGCTGCCCGACACCACCGAGCAGGTCTCGCTCATCCTGAAATATTGTGCCGCCCACGGCATCAAGGTGGTGCCGCGCGGCTCCGGCACGTCATTGTCCGGTGGCGCGCTGCCGCTCGAGGACGGCGTGCTGCTGGGCCTCGGCAAGTTCAAGCGCATCCGCGAGATCGATTTCGACAACCGCGCCGTCGTCACCGAGCCCGGCGTCACCAATCTCGCGATCAGCCAGGCGGTCGCGCATGCCGGCTTCTATTACGCGCCCGATCCGTCCTCGCAGATCGCCTGCTCGATCGGCGGCAATGTCGCCGAAAATTCCGGCGGCGTGCATTGCCTCAAATACGGCATGACCACCAACAACGTGCTCGGTTGCGAGATCGTCCTGATGAGCGGCGAGATCCTGCGCATCGGCGGCAAGTCGGCGGAGAACGCCGGTTACGACCTAATGGGCGTGATCACCGGCTCGGAAGGGCTGCTCGGCGTCATCACGGAGATCACCGTGCGCATCCTGCAGAAGCCGGAGACGGCGCGGGCACTGATGGTCGGTTTTGCGCAAGTCGAGGCGGCCGGCGAATGCGTGGCGCGGATCATCGGCGCCGGCATCATTCCCGGTGGCATGGAGATGATGGACAAGCCCGCGATCCACGCCGCGGAAGCCTTCGTCCATGCCGGCTATCCGCTCGATGTCGAGGCGCTGCTCATCATCGAGCTCGACGGTCCCAAGATCGAGGTCGACGAGCTGATCACGCGCGTCGAGACCATCGCGAACGGCTGCGGCTCGACCACCTGCCAGATCTCGACCTCGGAGGCCGAGCGCAATCTGTTCTGGGCCGGGCGCAAGGCCGCGTTCCCCGCGGTGGGGCGCATCTCGCCCGACTATCTCTGCATGGACGGCACCATCCCGCGTGGCGCGCTGCCGAAGGCGCTCGCCCGCATCCGCGAGCTCTCGGAAAAGTACCAGCTCGGCTGCGCCAACGTGTTCCACGCCGGCGACGGCAATCTGCATCCGCTGATCCTCTACGATGCCAACAAGCCCGGCGAGATCGAGCGCGCCGAGGCCTTCGGCGCCGACATCCTGCGCGCCTGCGTCGAGTTCGGCGGCGTGCTCACCGGCGAGCACGGCGTCGGCATCGAGAAGCGCGATCTCATGGGGGAAATGTTCACCGAGATCGACCTCAATCAGCAGCAGCGGCTGAAATGTGCCTTCGACTCACAGGGCCTGCTCAACCCCGGAAAAGTGTTTCCGACCCTGCACCGCTGCGCCGAGCTCGGCCGTATGCATGTGCACGCGGGTAAAGTGGCGTTTCCGGACATTCCGCGATTTTGACCGCCGGATATCCGGCATGGTGGCGACATGGCGGACGTTCTGATCAGCGCCGCGGAAGCAGTGCCGGCCAGGCCGGAGGCGAAGTCGCGCCTGCTGTTCATCGACAACATCCGCTGGTCGATGATCGTTCTCGTGCTGAGCATGCACGCGGCCGACACCTACTCTCCGTTCGGCAATTGGTACTACGTCGACCGGCAGGCGACCGGCTTTGGCACGGCCTTGTTCCTCGGGATCTATCAGAGCTTCCTCCAGGCCTTCTTCATGGCGGCGCTGTTTTTCATCGCCGGTTATTTCGCCGCAGGCGCCTTCGATCGGAAGGGACTTTCGAGATTTGCGCGGGATCGGCTGCTCAGGCTCGGCTTGCCGACCTTGCTCTACATGTTGGTGATCGGCCCGCTGACGCAGTATTTTCTGTCCCGGACCTGGGGCAAGGGCGGTTTCGGCCATCAATGGCTGATCCATCTGAAAGACGGCGAGTGGCTTTCCGAGACGGGGCCGATGTGGTTCTGCGCGGTGCTGCTGCTGGTCTCGCTTCTCTATGGCCTGATCCGCTGGACCGGATGGCGGGAGCACCGGCTCGCGCTGCGCGGCTTTGGGGTCGTCCTGTTCGTTGCGGTCATGGCGGCGACCACCTTCGCCGTTCGCATCGCGATCCACGCCGATGCCTCCGTGCTCAACGTTCACCCCGGCGACATCCCGCAATATCTTCTCATGTTCGCAGCCGGCAGCTTCGGCTATCGCGGCAATTGGATGCTTGGGGTTGCCGAACGATCCTGCATCCGGTGGGGATTGCTCGTGCTGTCGCTCTCTGCGCCACTGTTCGCGGCGCTCGTTCTGTTCGGGGGCGGCCTGCACGGCGACACGGCGCTCTATGCAGGTGGCTTCAATCTCGTCAGCGCCGCGAAGTGCCTGTGGGAGGCGCTGGTCTGCGTCGGCATGGGCCTCGTGATGCTGGCCGTCTACCGCCGCTATTTCGATGTGCAGGGCCCGGTCGCCAAATGGCTGTCCGACAATGCCTTCGGCGTCTACCTGATCCACCCGCCGATCCTGATCGGCTTCGCGCTGCTCCTGCACGCGCTGCCGCTCTTCGCACTTACGAAGGCGCTCCTGCTGACCGTGCTGGCCGCGATCGGCAGTTTGGCCGTCTCGGCGTTGATCCTGCGCCAATCGCCGCTGCGCGCGATCATCTAGTCGCGCGACGCCGCGGTCCTGATCGAACCGCGGCGTCCGAGCCGGCTTCTACATGAGCGTGTACTGCGCCCGTTCGCGCTTCGCCAGCAGCGGCAGCGCTTCGCCGGCAATGTAGGTCTTGAAGTGATCGCTCTCCTGGTGCGCCTTGAACGCGGCTTCGTCGCGGAACAATTCGTAGAACAGGAACTGCGCCGGATTGTCCTTGCCGCGCGAGATCAGGAACAGCTTGACGCCGTCCTCGCGCTGCGCTTCCGGCAGGAAGCGGTCGAGGATGGCCGCGATCTTGTCGGCCTCGCCCGGCTTCGCCTCCCATTGCGCGACCACGAGCAGGCCGCCGCCGTCGACGGCGGCGCTGAGAGATTTCTGCGTTGCATAGTGGTTCATGGTTCTTACTCCTTGCTGCTGGGCCTGAGATGACGCCGCCGTCCATGGCGAGAGATAGATCGCCAGCACGGCGCCGAAGGCTCGGATGACCGACCTGCGGCTGAACGCTTCCTGGCCGTGCGGTACCGGCCACTTCAGTGTCGATCCCATGTCTGTCTCCATGGCTTGGTTTCGATCGCGATCGGCGCCGACTTGTAGCGACGTCCCGCCGGCTTTGGTTCGCCGGTGATCGAAGTATCGATGTCGTGAACGATTCGACCATGATCGAAGCGTCATTGTGGCTCCGCGGCGAGTCCCGAACGCACCGGCGAGGGATGCTGGCGTCACGTCACATTTGATTTTCGACGCGAATTTCGCTACCGCCTTTTCCCGTGGATACGCTCAGGGTCAGAGACGCCAAAGACGTCGAAGAGGTGGTGCGGGCGGCGATTGCCAATGAGCAGCCGCTCGAGATCATCGGTCATGGCTCCAAGCGCAGCATCGGGCACGCGATGGCGACCAACGCCGTGCTCGACGTCTCCGCGCTGAATGCCGTCACCTCCTACGAGCCCAACGAGTTGATCGTGACGCTTCAGGCCGGTGCGCCGCTGGCCAACGTGCTGTCGCTGATTGATGCCAAGAACCAGCAATTCGCCTTCGAGCCGATGAACACCGCGCCGCTGCTCGGCACGCCCGTAGCAGGCACCGTCGGCGGCATGATCGCGGCCGGTCTCGCCGGCCCGCGCCGGATCAAGGCGGGCGGGGCGCGCGACCATCTCCTGGGGGCGCATGCCGTCTCCGGCTTCGGCGACAGCTTCAAGACCGGCGGCAAGGTGGTGAAGAACGTCACAGGTTACGACCTCTGCAAGCTGCTGTCGGGCTCCTGGGGCACGCTGTCGGTGATGACTGAAGTGACGCTGAAGGTGATGCCGAAGCCCGAAGCCGAGCGGACGCTGCTGTTGCGCGGGCTCGACGATGCCGTCGCCAACAAGGCGATGACCGCGGCCCTCGGCTCGCCCTTCGACGTCTCCGCCGCCGCGCATCTGCCGAAATCGGCCTTCCGCGCCAAGACCGACGGGCTTGGCGATCTTGCGGGCCAGGCCGAGGCGCTGACGGTGCTGCGGCTCGAGGGCATCACGGCCTCCGCCAGCCACCGTGCCGGTTCATTGCGCGAATTGCTGGCGCCGTTCGGAACCGCAACCCTGGTCGAGGACGCAGCGTCATCCACGCTGTGGGCCACCATCCGCGATGTGCTGCCGTTCGCAGCCAGCGGCGCGCTTGGTGCCTGGCCGGTGTGGCGGATCGTCTGTCCGCCGGCTTCGGGCGCAGCGCTCGGCACGCAATTGGCGCGCGAGACCGGAGGCGACGTCATCTACGACTGGGGCGGCGGGCTGATCTGGGCGGCGCTGCCGCCGAAGGCCGACGCGCATGCCCCGGCCGTGCGCCAGCGGACCAATGCGTTCGGCGGGCATGCGACCCTGATCCGGGCCGCCGAGGACGTCAGGTGCATCGTCGACGTATTCCATCCGCAAGCGCCGGGTATCGCCGCCCTGAGCGAACGGGTCCGAGCCAGCTTCGATCCGAAGTCGATTTTGAACCGGGGACGGCTGACGCGGGGCGCTGCGGCATGAAGACCGAATTCTCACTCGCGCAGCTCGCCGACCCCGACATCGCGGAAGCCGACAAGATCCTGCGCGCCTGCGTCCACTGCGGCTTCTGCACCGCGACCTGCCCGACCTACGTGCTGCTCGGCGACGAGCTCGATAGCCCGCGCGGCCGCATCTATCTGATCAAGGAGATGCTGGAAAAGGACCAGGCGCCGACCGCCGAGGTGGTCAAGCATGTCGACCGCTGCCTGTCGTGCCTGGCCTGCATGACGACCTGCCCCTCCGGGGTGAACTACATGCACCTCGTCGATCAGGCCCGTGTCAGGATCGAGCAGCGCTATCAGCGACCGCTCGCCGAGCGGCTGCTACGTCAGGTGCTGGCCTTCGTCCTGCCCGACCCACAGCGGTTTCGTATCAGCATGCGGCTGGCGCAGCTGGTCAGGCCCCTTGCTGTCTTCCTGCCGACCCCGCGGCCCTCGGCCACGCCCGGCCTGATCCAGCGCCTCAAGGCAATGCTGGCGCTGGCCCCGGGCCGGCTGCCGGCGCCGGGCGCGCTTCCGGGCAGCGTGTTCGCAGCCCTTGGCAAGAAGCGCGGCCGGGTCGCGCTGCTCCAGGGCTGCGCCCAGCAGGTGCTGGCGCCGCGTATCAACCAGGCCGCCATCAGCCTGCTGACCCGTCATGGCATCGAGGTCGTCCTGGTCAGGGACGAGCAATGCTGCGGCGCGCTGACCCATCACCTCGGTCACGACGACGACGCGCTGGGCCGGGCCCGCGCCAACGTCACGGCGTGGCAGAAGGAGGCCGCTGGCGAGGGGCTCGACGCCATCCTGGTGACGGCGTCCGGCTGCGGCACGGTGATCAAGGACTACGGCTATCTGCTGCGCGAGGACGGTGCGTTCGCCGCCGATGCGGCGAAGGTGTCCGCGCTTGCGAAGGACATCACCGAATACGTCGCGGGTCTCGGACTCGAACCTACCGCGCGACAGGACAACATCGTCGTCGCCTATCACTCTGCGTGTTCGTTGCAGCATGGGCAGAAAATCACGGGCCTTCCGAAAGAATTGCTTTCCAAGAATGGATTCGTGGTGAAAGATGTGCCGGAGAGCCATTTGTGTTGCGGTTCGGCGGGGACCTACAACATTCTCCAGCCCGAGCTTGCGGGCCGGTTGCGCGATCGCAAGGTCGCCAACATCGCGAGCGTCAAGCCGGACATGATTGCCGCGGGCAATATCGGCTGCATGGTGCAGATTGCCAGTGGCACGTCAGTTCCGGTCGTACACACGATTGAGCTTCTCGATTGGGCTACGGGCGGAGCGCGGCCGGCACTGAATGCGTCGCGCTGAGCTTTCGTCCGGAGGTGACGGCCGAAGGGCGCCCGATCGACCATTGTTCGGCGGCAACAGGAGGACCACGATGGCGAAAGCGAGTAAGAAGAAAAGCAAGAAGGCCAAAAAGGCCAAGAAGGTTGTAGCGGCGAAGAGGGCGACGAAGAAGAAGGCGGCCAAGAAGGCTGCGAAGAAGGCTGCGAAGACATCGGCCAAGAAATCTGCGCCGAAGAAGGCTGCCAAGAAGACGGCAAAGAAGGCTGCGGCCAAGAAGGCTGTGAAGGCAGCACCGAAGAAGGCTGCAAAGAAAGCAGCTCCGAAGAAGGCGAAGGCAGCTCCCGCACCGAAGCCGGCGGCTCCAGTGGCAGCGCCGGCACCCGAGCCTGCCGCTGAGACGAGCTGGGCGATGCCTTCGTCTTCTGCGGAACCGACGCCGGCCGAAGGGCAGGGTTAGGTCCAAAGGATTGGGCCCAAAGTTGGAGCCATGCTCCAGGCTAGAGTCCATCCCCCGACCACGATCGATTGCAGGAAGGCCGCAGTGGTGACGCTGCGGCCTTTTTGCATCGCCGCCACCGCTGCCGGAGGCTGCCCATTCTTGAGTCAGCTGATTCGTGGCGCGCGCGCCACGGAGCCGGCGGCCACGTCGTATCCCGGACGGCTCTGTGCACTTTGGGGTGAAAATAATGTGATCGAGAAGCAACACCGGCTGACAACCTTTCGTGGAATCGTCGGAACGCCCAAAAAGTCGGCAGATGCTCTTGTTTTTTGCTTCTCGCTTTACGTCCCTCCCGTCAGATTGCCGCTGTAACGCAATTTTGCAGACAGGTCGTACGCTCCGGGGGGCTTCCGGGAATCCGACTGAGTAGAACTGGTGATGGGGATCGAAATGAAAAAAGTGACTTTGTTGGCAACGGCGCTGGCAATGGTGACGGGTTCGGCTTTCGCGGCGGACATGCCCTTGAAGGCTCTGAAGGCTCCTCCGGCGCCTGCGTTTGATCCCTGGGACATCGCCTTCGGCGGCGCGATCATGAGCGACTACATCTTCCGCGGCGTGACCCAGTCGAACCACAAACCGTCGGTCGCCGCCTATTTCGAGCCGCGCTACAACATCAACAAAGACCTCCAGCTCTATGTCGGCGTGTCCGCCGAGAGCATCTCCTTCGCCAACCGCGCTGCCGCCGAGGTCGACGTCTACGGCGGTATCCGCCCGACCTTCGGCGCTTTCGCATTCGACATCGGCGTCTGGGGCTACCTGTATCCGGGTGGAAGCTGCGCCGACAACACGCTCACGGGCGGCGTTCCCGGCGGCGGCGTGTGCCCCGTCAGCACCACGACCATCTTCCTTGCCGACGGCAACGTCATGAAGAAGGACGTCAGCTTCTTCGAAGTCTACGGCAAGGTGAACTACACCATCAACGACAGCTGGACGGTCGGCGCGACCGAGTACTATTCGCCGAACTTCCTCAATTCGGGTGCCTGGGGCAACTACGCTTCGTTGACTGCCAAGTACACGGCGCCCAGCACGGCCTTCGGTACCTCGGGCGTCGGCATGTACGTGTCGGGTGAGTTCGGCCGGCAGTGGTTCGGCACCTCGGACGCCTTCTACGGCACCGGTGTCGGCACCGTGTTCGCCAACGGTATCCCCTACAAGGACTACAACACCTGGAACATCGGCATCGGCTTCACCTACAAGGTGTTCACGCTGGATCTGCGTTACTCCGACACCGACCTGAACAAGGGTGATTGCAACGCCTTCACCAGCGCGTTCAACGCCACTGGCACCACCAACGTCACCGCGATCAACCCGGGCGGCGCTGGCTCCAACTGGTGCGGCGCGGCCGGCATTGCCAAGCTGTCCTTCGACCTGACGGCGATGAGCAACCTGAAGTAAGTTTTGTCCCGAGACGACTGAAGAGGGCGGCAGAGCAATCTGCCGCCCTTTTGTTTTGGAGGCGAATAGCTGCGGGGAGTTGGCCCTTGATGGCTTGGGTTCGGCTGGTCGTCCCATCGCCCACCTCTCCCCAACGGGGAGAGGTCGGATTGCACTTGGCGACGCGAAGCGTCGACCAGTGCAATCCGGGTGAGGGGCCGCAGCGCCAAATGAGACCATAAGCCCTCACCGGATCGCATCTTCGATGCGCTCCGACCTCTCCCTACGGGAGAGGTGAGCTGCGTCCCTGGCTCCGTCCTTTCCTCAAATCGAGGGTCAGTGCGCCGCGCTCGGCTCCGGCTCGGCCGGCGCACTGTCGTTGCCCAGCACGTGGATCGCGCCGTCCTTCACCATCGCCACCTTGCGGGTGTGGAAGGCGTCGAGCGTCGAGCGGTGGCCGATCGAGACGATGGTGGCCTGCGGCAGCTTCTCCGCCAGCAGCCGGTACAGCCGCGCCTCGGACGGCTCGTCGAGCGAGGCGGTGGCCTCGTCGAGGAAGAGATAGTCCGGCCCATGCAGCAGCGCGCGGGCGAGCCCCAGGCGCTGCTGCTCGCCGAGCGACAGCATCCGGTTCCAGTGGCCGTCCTCGTTGAGCCGTTCGGCGAGGTCCGGCAGGCCGACGGCGATCACCGCGTCGCGGATCTGGGTTGCCTGGAATGCGCCGGGTGCTGCGGGATAGATCACGGCATCACCCAGTGCGCCGACCGGGAAATAGGGTCGTTGCGGCAGCATCATCAGCTTCGCCTGCGCGGGGATGGCGATGGTGCCGGTGCCGAACGGCCAGATGCCTGCGATGGCGCGGAACAGGGTCGACTTGCCGGAGCCCGACGGCCCGGTCACGAGCACGCGCTCCGGCGCCTGGATGGCGAAGCCGTCGGCTGCGACCAGCGGCGTGCCGTTGGGGAGATACACGCAGAGCTTTTCGAGGTCGATCTTGCGGCTGCCGCCCGCCGCCTTGAGCTCGATCGTCGCCTCATGCGCCGGCAGGTTTGCTGCCGTCTCGACCGACATCTCGAAGCCGTCGAGGCGCGCAACGATCGCGCGCCATTCCGCGATCGATCGATAGGCCGTGACGAAGAAGGACAGTGCATCCTGCACCTGGCCAAAGGCCGAGCCGGTCTGCATCATGTCGCCGAGCTGGATGCTCTTGGCGAAGTAGGCCGGCGCGACCACCACATAGGGAAAGATCGTCGCAGCCTGAGCGTAGCTCGCCGTGAAGGCGGTCAGGCGCTTGGTCCGGCTCATGATCGCATACCAGTTGCCGATGACGTAGCCGAAGCGATGGAGGAGATGACCTCGCTCCGCGCTCTCTCCTTTCAGGAGTGCAATCTGTTCGGAATTTTCGCGCACGCGGATCAGGTTGAAGCGGAAGTCGGCCTCGTAGCGCTGCTTCTCGAAATAAAGATTGATGAGCGGCGCGCCGATCCAGTGCGTCAGTGCCGTACCCAGGAACGCGTAGGCCAGCGCGCACCAGACCAGGAAACCCGGGATGACGATATCGGTCCCGTAAAGGTGCAGGGGCGCTCTGTTGGACAGACCCCAGAGGATGACGATGAACGACGCCAGCGTCACGATGGACGACAGCAGGCCGAGACCGAGGACGAGCGTTTGATCGACGAAGTTCGTGACGTCCTCGGTGAGACGCTGGTCCGGGTTATCGGCGGCGTCGCCCTTCAGCTGCATGCGGTAATGCGTGGCGCCGTCGAGCCATTCGCCGAGATAGTGTTGCGTCAACCATCGCCGCCAGCGGATCTGCAGCCACTGGTTCAGGTAAAGCTTGTAAACGGCCAGCGCGACGTAGGTGAAGGCAAGGCCGAGGAAGATCCAGACCTGCATGACAAACTCATTCAGATCGTAGGCCTGGAGTGCGCTGTAGAACCGGTTCTGCCACTGATTGAGCAGCACATTGATCGCGACGAGCGTCAGCTCCATTGCGACGACGACGCCGAGCAGGCCGCGGCCGGCCCATTTGTCCTCCGATCGGAAATACGGGCCGGCGATTCGCCAGACGGTCGCGAGCGTGGCGCTGATGTTCTTCACAGAGCGGGGTCTCCTGAGGGGATGTGCACAACGGCCTGAAGCCAATGGCTGAGGTCACGGCGGAAATCGGGTGCGCTTAGACTAAAGTCGCAAGTTCTGCAATTTGCGTTGGCTTGTCGCGGCTTGCAACCCTAGCATGGGCACAACGGCGTGGGGTGGGGGCCTCCAGGACTTCGCGGGCTTGTGAGCGGGACGGGAACCGCGGAATTCGCGTCCTGAGCAGGGGTTATCGCCTCCAGCGTCAAGCAGGTTCGGCTGTCCACGCGGGCCGCCTGCCGCACACATGCGTGGGGGAGGAAGACCATGTGGAATCAAATCTATGATCCGCTGCACAGCCCCGTGCTGTCGACGATCGCGGCGGCGATACCCGTCGTCACGCTGCTGGTCCTGATCGCGAGCGGGCGCGTTCAGGCTCACATCGCAGCTATCGTCGCCGTGATCGTGACCAACCTGATCACGATTTTCGTTTTCACCATGCCGGTGAACATGTCGATCCGCGCCTCGATTCTCGGCATCGTGACCGGCTTCTTTCCGATCGGCTGGATCGTGCTCAACGTCATCTTCCTCTACCAGGTGACGGTGACGACCGGGCGGTTCGAACTCTTGAAGCGCGCGGTCGGCGGCGTCACCGAGGACCGGCGGCTGCAATTGCTGCTGATCGCCTTCTCCTTCGGCGCCTTCTTCGAGGGCGCCTCGGGCTTCGGCACGCCGGTGGCGATCACCGGCGCCGTGCTGATCGGCCTCGGCTTCTCGCCGCTTGCGGCCTCCGGCCTGTCGCTGATCGCCAACACCGCACCTGTCGCCTTCGGCGCGCTGGGCACGCCGATCCAGGGCCTCGCCTCCGTCACCGGGCTCGATCCTTACATCCTCGGCGCGATGGTTGGACGGCAATTGCCGCTGTTCTCTCTGATCGTGCCGTTCTGGGTGGTGTGCGCGTTCGCGGGCTGGAAGGGCATGAAGGACGTTTGGCCGGCGATCCTCGTCACCGGCGTGTCGTTCGCGGTCCCGCAATTCGTGATCTCGAACTTCGTCAATCCCTGGATCGTCGACATCGGTGCGTCGCTGATCTCGATGGGCGCGCTGATTCTGTTTCTGAAGGTCTGGCAGCCGAAGCAGCTCTGGCTGTCGCCGGCGCTGCGTGGACATGACGAATCGGCGGCAACGATGGCGACCGCAAAGCCGCTCGACAGGACGCCACTGACGCAGAGCGAGCTCTTCAGCGCGTTGTTGCCGTGGATCATCGTTTGCGTCGTGATGCTGATCTGGGGCAACGGTGCCTTCAAAACCTGGGCGAACGGGATCTTCACCTGGAACTACGCCGTTCCCGAGCTGCATCAGATGATCAACAAGATGCCGCCGGTCGCGCCGGTGCCGACCAAGGAAGCGGCGGTGTTCGGCTTCACCTATCTGTCCTTCACCGGCACGGGAATGTTGATTGCGGCGATCATCTCCGGCTTCCTGATGGGCGTTGGTCCCGGCAGGCTGCTGGTTGAATATGGCCGCACCATCCGGCTGTGTGCGATCTCGCTGATCACGATCTCGGCGATGCTCGCGATCGGCACGCTGACGCGCCTCTCCGGCGTCGACGCGACGCTGGGTCTCGCCTTTGCCGCAACCGGCGTGCTCTATCCCTTCTTCGGCACGCTGCTCGGCTGGTTGGGCGTGGCGCTGACCGGATCGGATACGTCGTCGAACATCCTGTTCGGCAATCTCCAGAAGATCACCTCCCAGCAGCTCGGCCTGTCGCCGATCCTGATGGCGGCGGCGAACTCGTCCGGCGGCGTGATGGGCAAGATGATCGACGCGCAATCGATCGTCGTCGCCTCCACCGCGACCAATTGGTACGGCCACGAGGGCACGATCCTGCGCTTCGTGTTCTGGCACTCGATCGTGCTGGCCTGCCTCGTCGGTGTGTTTGTGACGTTGCAAGCCTATGTCTATCCATTCACGGCCCTCGTCCTGAAGTAGCAGGCGACGTCCGGCTCCGACGCAAAACCCCGCGGGATCGTCCCGCGGGGTTTTTGTGTGTTGAATCGACGAACCTTCTCAAAGGCTTCGTTGTCTTATAGAAGACCCGGCAAATCGGTCGGTCGAGAGGTCTCATGGTATCGTTGAAGCAGATGGTGTGCGCGGCGGCTGCGTTGCTCGTGATGTCCGCCGTTGCGCGTGCGGAAGAGGGCTTTCCTTTCGGCACCGAGATGACGCTGGAGGCCGTGCCGCAGCCAGGCTCGAAGCGAATCCCGAACCTCGAGATCGGCGACAATGGCGAGGTCGTGCTCGAGCTCTGGTGCAAGGGCGGCAAGGGCCAGTTCTCGGTGGCCGGCAACACCGTGATTTTCGTCGCCGGCGCAATTCAGGATCGTTCCTGCCCGCCGGCCAAAGCCCAGGCTGACGACGATCTCGTCGCAGCGCTCGCCAGCGTCGAGACCTGGAAGCGTCAGGGCGACGTGCTCACGCTGGTCGGCCCGAAGCCACTGCGGTTTCGCACCAACGGGAATTAGCGGTTACGTCATTCCAGGGCGACGCGTCAGCGTCGAACCCGGAATCCATCGCGCCACCGATTTCGTCGATCAATGGATTCCGGGTTCGCGCTTCGCGCGCCCCGGAATGACTACGTCACTTCCACACCGACTTGTCGGCGTCCCAGCGCTGGCCCTTCAGCTCCTTGGCGAGCGCCTCGATCGAGCCGTTGTCGTCGGGCTGGTCGCCTTCCTCGTCGGCCGCAGCCTCATCCGATAGGTTGAGCTTCGCGCCGCTGCTCTCGTCGGCGGTGGTGGTCGAGGGGCTGCCGATCCAGACGATCAGTCTGTCGGTCGTCCCCGGCTTGTCGGCGGAGACGAGGCCCGAGACCTCGATCGTATCGGTGAGCTCGAGCTCCGGGAAATCCTGGTTCGGCCGCTTGAAGACGAGCTTGAGCTTGCCGGTGGCGGCGTTGAAGCTCTGCGCGGCTGGCTTGGCCGCGAGCGTCTTGCTCAGCACGCCGGCAATCGCAGCGGCGAGCTTGTCGCGGTTGATCTTGTCGCCGTCGCGCCAGTCGGCGGCTCCGATGCGGATGGTGCGGTCCATCTCGGCGAGCCCTGCGGTCCAGCCAGCGGCCGTGACACCCGGCATTCCCTTGAATTTCGCGAGCAGCGCGGCCGCGCGCTCCGGATCGACCGACATGTTGATGGTCTGCTCGCCGGCGCGCAGCGCGTCGCAGCCGACGGTGAGACTTGCCAGCGTCACCTCGACGTCCTGGCCCTTGAGGCTCTTCAGGAAGTCGGTCGCGTTCTCCAGCTTGACCTTGACCGCAATCGCCTCCGGCGAGACTTCGGTGAAGTCCTTTGGCTGGGGTGTGATGCCGTCGTCGGTGGTCTGGTTGTCCAGAAATTCCTTCTCGCTGAGATCGGCATTGTCGGGCGAGGTCACCTCGGTCACGGTCTGGCCGATGCCGATCTGGCCGCGGAACTCGAAGGTGTCGCCGGTCGGCTTGCGCGTGAGCTTGACCGTAACAGGCGCCTTTGCGCCGAGGCTCGAGGTCGTGCCGGTCAGCGTCTGGCCTGAGATCTGGAGATTGACGACGAAGCGGTCCTTGCGGTCGGAGTTCTTGGCGACGGGGTAGCAGACGTCGAGCACCGCCGCGGTGACCGTCTTGCCCTGCCGCGTCTCCTTCAGGATCACGTCGGCATTGCCGTCCATCAGCCCGTCGATCGAGGTGAAATAGCGCGTCTCCATGCCGCCGGGAGCTGTGGCCTTCGGCGACAGCTTCATCTGGGCCGAGGCGACCTCGGGCGGAACTGCAAGCAGGATCGCCAAAACGGCGGTGGAGCAGATCAGAAGCGCGCGCATTGACGAAATCCTCGATCGAAAGAATCGGCGCCACCGTAGTGGGTTTTGGCCGCCGGTTGAATCGGAAAGCGTGAGGCATGATCGGCAAAAAAGAAGGCCGCCCGGAGGCGGCCTTCGCAACACTGTCAGGTGAGGATGAGCTTAGAAGCCGCCCATGCCGCCGCCGGCCGACGCTTCCTTCTTCGGTGCTTCGGCGACCATGGCTTCGGTGGTGACCAGGAGGCCGGCCACGGACGAGGCGTCCTGGAGCGCGGCGCGCACCACCTTGGCGGGATCGATGATGCCCTTCTCGATCATGTCGACATACTCTTCGGTCTGGGCGTCGAAGCCGAAGGTCTCGGACTTGTTCTCGAGGATCTTGCCGACCACGATCGAGCCTTCCACGCCGGCATTCTCCGAGATCTGGCGGATCGGAGCTTCCAGCGCCTTCAGCACGATGTTGATGCCGGCCTGCACGTCGGCATTGGCGTTGGTGAGACGACCGACCGCCTTCTTGGCGCGCAGCAGCGTCACGCCGCCGCCGGGGACGATGCCTTCCTGCACCGCGGCGCGGGTGGCGTTGAGCGCGTCCTCGACGCGGTCCTTCTTTTCCTTGACCTCGATCTCGGTGGCGCCGCCGACGCGAATCACCGCGACGCCGCCGGCGAGCTTGGCGAGACGCTCCTGGAGCTTCTCACGGTCGTAGTCCGAGGTGGTCTCCTCGATCTGGGCCTTGATCTGGCCGACGCGGGCCTCGATCTCCGGCTTCTTGCCGGCGCCCTTGACGATCGTGGTGTTCTCCTTGTCGATCACGACCTTGCCGGCACGACCCAGCATCTTCACCGTGACGTTCTCGAGCTTCATGCCGAGATCTTCGGAGATCAGCTGACCGCCGGTCAGGATCGCGAGGTCTTCCAGCATGGCCTTGCGGCGATCGCCGAAGCCCGGCGCCTTGACGGCGGCGACCTTGAGGCCGCCACGCAGGCGGTTGACGACCAGGGTCGCCAGCGCCTCGCCCTCGACGTCCTCGGCGATGATGACGAGCGGCTTGCCCGACTGCACCACGGCTTCCAGCACCGGCAGCATGGCCTGCAGGCCGGAGAGCTTCTTCTCGTGCAGGAGGATGTAGGCGTCCTCGAGCTCGGCGGTCATCTTCTCGGGGTTGGTGACGAAGTAGGGGCTGAGATAGCCGCGGTCGAACTTCATGCCCTCGACGATGTCGACTTCGGTGTCGAGCGACTTGTTTTCCTCGACGGTGATGACGCCCTCGTTGCCGACCTTCTGCATCGCCTGGGCGATCATCTTGCCGATGGCGGCGTCGCCGTTGGCCGAGATGGTGCCGACCTGGGCGACCTCGGACGAGGCGGCGACCGGCTTGGCGCGCTTCTCGATGTCCTTGACGACGGCGGCGACCGCGATGTCGATGCCGCGCTTGAGGTCCATCGGGTTCATGCCGGCGGCAACCGCCTTGGCGCCTTCGCGCACGATGGCCTGGGCCAGCACGGTCGCGGTGGTGGTGCCGTCGCCGGCGAGGTCGTTGGTCTTGGAGGCGACCTCACGCACCATCTGGGCGCCCATGTTCTCGAACTTGTCCTCGAGCTCGATCTCCTTGGCGACGGTGACGCCGTCCTTGGTGATGCGGGGCGCGCCGAACGACTTCTCGATGAGGACGTTGCGGCCCTTCGGGCCGAGCGTCACCTTGACGGCGTTGGCGAGAATGTCGACGCCGCGCAGCATGCGATCGCGCGCGTCTCCGGAGAATTTGACGTCCTTGGCAGCCATGGTCTGCAATCCCTGTTATGTCGTGATGTGTCTTGTTTTGCGCTGTGCGGTGGAATGATGGATGCCCGGACCTGATGATCCGGGCATGGCATTCAGCGGCCGTTCAGGCGTCTGGCCTTAGGCCATCACGCCCATGATGTCCGACTCCTTCATGATTAGGAGCTCTTCGTTGTCGATCTTGACCTCGGTGCCCGACCACTTGCCGAACAGCACGCGGTCGCCGACCTTGAGGTCGATCGGGATGAGCTTGCCAGCCTCGTCACGGCCGCCGGGGCCGACGGCGACGACTTCGCCCTGGGACGGCTTTTCCTTGGCGGTGTCGGGGATGATGATGCCACCCTTGGACTTTTCCTCGGCGTCGATACGTTTGACCACGACACGGTCATGCAGCGGACGAAATTTGGACTTAGCCATGACGTTTCCCTTTGGAGGCTCGCTTTTCCGAAAGCAGCGGAAGTGGGGTGGGGGCGGCGCTCTGTCCACCCTCTTTCCGAGGATCGAACGGCGCCCTTAGCAATCGGTCTTTTCGAGTGCTAATAGTGCGCAGGGGATATGGCTTGGCTGCGATCCTGTCAAGCAAAGGTGGTTAAGCGATTGGTGAGGCGGATATAGGATGGTGGCACTGGAAACTCGTTCGGAGCGATGGCGTATATCAGGACGTCATTGCTACGGCTGCGGTTTTGCGCTTGGCTGCTGGAGGGATGCGGCCATGGTCTTGTTCGGGGGAATGCCATGATCAGTTCAGCTCACGCGCGCACGGTTGCCAATCTGGCGGTCGCCTCTTGCCTGGCGCTGCTGCTCGGCGCTTGCGGCGGCGGCATGAGCCTGCCGTCCTTCTCCTCGTCCCAGCCGGCGCCCGAGACCGAGCCCGGTGTCGCGCCGGAGATGCCGGCGTCGATCCGCGCCGACGAGATCGTCGGCCGCTGGGGCCTTGCCTCGTTCCAGAACCCGGCCGACCGCGCCCGCACCGAGGCGGCCGCGCGGGCCCAGTGCAAAAATCCCTATGTGATCGGCGCCGGTTCCTCCGGCGGCGTGATCATGCATCTCGCCGACCAGGCCACGCCGCAGGAACTGCGGCTGAAGGGCTCGCCGGGCGGCAAGAACTATATCGGCCCCTCCGGCCCGACACCGGGCGAGCAGGATCGCGAGATCGTCTCCTTCGACGGCCGCGTCATGATCACCCGCTTCGTCGACAAGGACGCCGCCACCCGCTACGGCAACATGGTCTACGTCCGCTGCGCGCCAAGGGCGTAAGGCGGCCTCCGGCCTAACCTCTCGTCATTGCGAGGAGCGCAGCGACGAAGCAATCCAGTCTGTCTCTGCGGAGACGGTCTGGATTGCTTCGCTTCGCTCGCAATGACGAAGGCAACAAAAAACGCCGGCTCGCGCCAGCGTTTTGTTTGTCTCTCTGTCGCGTTCGCCTAGTCGAACAGCGCGTCGATGTCGTCCTGCGAGGCGTGGCCGACGTCGCCGGCGAGCTTCGGGCCGTTGAGCAGCTTGTCGTCCTCGCTGCGGGTGTCGACCGGCGCCGGCACGTGGGACTTGATCGCGTCGACCCCACCCCAGATCTCCATCATCGCATTGATGTGCTGCTCGATGAATTTCATCGTGGTCATGACCTTGCTGATGCGCTGGCCGGTCAGGTCCTGGAAGTTGCAGGCCTCGAAGATCGAGATGACGCGTTCCTGGATGTCGTCGGCGAGCCGCTTCTGCTGATCGATCGAGTCCACCTTGGACATCGCGCTCGCCGCCTGGTCGATCGACTCCGCGGCTTCGAGGATCTGCTGGGTCGCCTGTTCGGTGCCGCCGACGACCGCGCCGAGCTCGCCATTGACCTTGGCCATCTCGCCGCCGTCGAAGCTCTTGCCGTGCAGGGTCGCGATCTCGCGCTTGGTGCGGTCGATGGCGTCGTGGATGAGGTCGAGCTCGACCTTCAGCTTCTCGCACTGCTCGATCTGGGCCCGATAGGTATCGAGCATCGTGCGTGCTTCGGAAAGCTCATGGGCCGTGGAGGCGTCGATCGCTGCCATGGCTGCGCTGCCGGACAAGGGGACGCTGCCCTTCGCCATCTGCGCGCGGATCGCACGCAGCTCCGCCATTATCTCGCTATGCATCGGGCCTGCCTCTTCTGCTACGTCAAGAATTGGCATCTCGCCACCGGCGATGTCCTCGACACGAAAACGCTTGCGGTGAACAGCCATCAGGAACTCCCCCCACCTCACTCACGCGTCTTTGTAGGCGGAAGCAATTTAACACGAGGTTCACAGCAGGAACTGTTCTGCGGCCGCGCGCGACGGCATGCAAAACGGGCGATTAACCATGAGGCTCGCCCCTTCATCGAAAATAAACGCTGATCGCCAAATTGCCCCGCCGCTCGCGACGTGGTGAATCGAAACGCCTGATACGTTTACCAAAAGCAACCGAGTTTGCTCTTTATTGACCACGTCGAGGACGCGGACAGCAAGCCGCGTTCGGCGGCGAATGCAATGAGACGAAACAGTACAGAGTACGTCGATGTTCAAGAAAATGTCTGTCGCGCTGCTCGGCAGCGCTTGCGCCTTCATTGTCGGCGCCGATCGCGCTAGCGCCTTCGACAATACCGTGCCGAACGATCCGCCCGCGGTGCTCTACCAGCCGCAAGTCCCGCCGGCGCCGGTGCGCGTCGCCTCCAATGCCAATATGGGCGGCGGCTTCATCGAGTTCCTGTTCGGCGATGGGCCCGGCCGCGGTCCGGCCTATGCGCCGCAGCAGCCGATCTATCAGCAGCAGCCGGCTTATGCCGATCCGCGCCGCCTGCCGCCGATGGGCGAGCCGCAGGGTGGATATCAGCAAGGCGCGGGTCTCCAGCAGGAGGCGATCGATCCGCGGCAGCGTCCGTTCGATCCGAAATTCGAGAAACAACTTGTTGACTATAGCGGCAAGGAAAGTGCCGGCACGATCGTGGTCGATTCCTCGAACAAGTTTCTCTATCTCGTCGAGGGCAACGGCCGGGCGATGCGTTACGGCATCGGCGTCGGACGCGAAGGCTTCACCTGGAGCGGCGTGAAGTCGATCACGGCCAAGCGCGAATGGCCGGATTGGACGCCACCGGCGGAAATGATCGCCCGCCGTCCCGACTTGCCCAGGCACATGGAAGGCGGCCCGGAAAACCCGCTCGGCGCGCGTGCGATGTATCTCGGCTCCACGCTCTACCGCATCCACGGCTCCAACGAGCCCTGGACCATCGGCACCAACGTCTCCTCCGGCTGCATCCGCATGCGCAACGAGGACGTCATCGACCTCTATGGCCGCGTCAATGTCGGCACCAAGGTCGTGGTGATGTGATGTTTCTTTCAGCCTCTCCCACAAGGGGAGAAGGAAGAAACTCTATGAAAACGGCCGCCATATCGGCGGCCGTTTTTGTTTCGCAGCTATCGCGCAGCCTCATACGGAGTCGCTGCCGCCGTCGTCTCCGCCGCCGAAGTCGCTGTCGTCGGCAATGTCCATATTGCCGTTGTCGTTGTTGTCGTCGTCCTGATCATTGCCGTCGCGATCGTTCGACGCCTGGTCGAACAAGCCTTGGTGGGAATCTTGACGGGACTCCCGGTTCGATCCGATGTCGTTGAGGCCGGCATCGCGGGCGAGCGAGCCGCCGGACTGGTCGCCGCTCCACGGGCTGCCGCCACCGCGCTCCTCGATGATGGTGGTATCGCCGAAAGCCTGATGCGATCCGCCGCCCATCATGCCGCGGAAGCTGGAGAGCAGCAGCGAGCCGCCGACGACGCCGGCCGCCGCAGCTGCCGCCGTGCCGAGGAACGAGCCGCCGCCACCGCCGACCGGCGGGGCGCCGTAGCCTTGCCCAGGTCCTTGCCCGTAGCCTTGCCCTGGTCCTTGGCCGTAAGCCTGCCCATAGGGCGGCTGGCCGTAGCCCGGCTGAGGCTGCTGCATCGTCTGGCCGCTGTTCCAGACCGGCCGCTGCTCGCGCGGCGGCACGTTAGGAACCGAGCCGCGCGAGGAGCCTCCGCCGAACAGCGTGTCGCGCATGGTATCCAGGAAGCCGCCGGACTGGGCCGGCTCGGGCGCATGGGCCGCTTCCAGCTCCTGGATGCGGTTATGGGCGCGCTTCAGCGCCTCGTCCTGCAACAGCGTGGTCTGCACCAGCGCATAGACTGCGCCGGGCGCCTTGCGTAAGCCGTCCGAAATCGCGGCGATCGCGTCGGGATCGCGCGGTGCATTTTCCAGTTTCGAAAGCCGGTCGAAAAGCTCGTCGACGAGCTGGCGTTCCTGCGGCGTCATGGTCTGTCTCCCTCGCGCGAAACAAGCGCAAGCGGGATGTAGGGTTCCATTGTGGCCCCAACAGTGGCGGCCGGATTAAATTTCGGTATGCGACAGACTGCCCGCGGGCTGGCTTTCGCCGGTTTCATCCCAATGTCACGTGGCTGGCCGCGAGCAGCTGCGCGAAGGCGTCGCTCGCGAGATAGGCATGCTCGCGTTCCCTGACATCCGTCATCGGGTCGAGGCCGGTGAGGACCTCGTCGACGAAGCCGGGATGGCACATCACGAGGCCGCCCTCGGGGAGACCTTCCAGGAACTGCCGCATCAGATCGCCGAAATCGACCGCGCGCGTGAAATCATAGGCGCCGGCAAAGGCGGGATTGAACGCAAGTCCGGCGCGCCCCGCGCGGCGGCGGAATTGTGCGCTGAGGACATCGAGCACCATCGCTTTCGGCGACGCTAGCCGTTGTGCCAGTGGCAGGTCGCGCCCGCCCTGGCGCACCCAGGCGTGAGGCGCTGCCTCGCTGACGGCATCGACAAAGCCGTCGCGCACTTGCGGAAACAGCTGCACATGCTGATGGCCGTCGACGAAATCGGGCGTGCGGCCGAAGGCTTCCGCGAAGGCGGCGAGCTGCGCTCTCACCTCGTTGCGAAAGAATTCGCGGTCGAGCCGCCGCAGAAATCCCGCGCGCAGCAGTTTTGGAAAGGCCATGAACATGTCGCCGTCGAGCGGCCGGAAATGCATGGTGAGAGGGCGGAACGGCGCCGACAGCGTCACATGCAATCCGATCGCGCAGCGCGGGCTCGTCTTCGCTGCGGCTTGGAGCATATCGATCTCGTCGCGTTCGATCGCAGGGCCAACCATCATCACCGAGGTGGCGTTGAGGCGGCCGCGCTCGATCAGGTCGCGGATGGCGCGGTTGACGCCCGGGCTGATGCCGTAATCGTCGGCGCAGAGCCAGATCCGCCGCGGCGCTGCCGCCGCGCTCATTCGGCCGCGGTCCTGTTCGATGCGTCGGCGGTCTTGTCGGCCTCAAAATGCTTTTCGCTATGCTCGGCGACGAAGTAGATCGGTCGCGCCTTCAGCTCCGAGAGGATCTTGCCGATATATTCGCCGACGATGCCGATCATGATGAGCTGCACGCCGCCGATCGTCATCAGGCCGATCACGAGCGAGGGATAGCCGGGCACCTGCTTGCCGGTGGTGAAGACCTCCCAGAGGATCGAGAGGCCGAACAGGAAAGCGCCGCCGGCGAGCAACACGCCGAGCAGGCTGGCAAAGCGCAGTGGTGCGACCGAGAACGAAGTCACGCCTTCGATCGACAGACCGAGCAGACGCGCGGCGCTGAAGGTCGTCACGCCATGGATGCGCGGCGCGGGCTCGTAGTCGACGCGGATCTGGCGAAAGCCGATCCAGCTTGCGAGCCCCTTGAAAAAGCGGTTGCGCTCCGGCAGCTGCCTGAGTGCCGCGACCGCGCGCGGCGACAGCAAGCGGAAGTCGCCGGCGTCTTCCGGGATCTTCTGGCGCGCGCCCCAGTTGATCAGCGCGTAGAAGCCGCGCCCGGCGACGCGGCGCAGGAAAGGCTCGTTATCCCGATGCGCCTTGGCGGTATAGATGACGTCATAGCCGTCCTCGATCCAGTGCCGCACAAGCTGCTCGACGAGCGCAGGTGGGTGCTGGCCGTCGCCGTCCATGAACATCACGGCGCCGAGGCGGGCGTGGTCGAGGCCGGCCATCAAGGCCGCCTCCTTGCCGAAATTGCGCGACAGCGACACCACCTGGACGTCGATCGCGTCTGCCGGCAGCGCGCGCGCGACCGACAGGGTCGCATCCGCGCTGCCGTCGTCGACATAAACGACCTCGCAGGCAAGCCAGTAGCGTTGCCGCAAGGTCTTGGCGATATCGCAGATACGCTGGTGCAGCACGGCGAGGCCGGCCGCCTCGTTATAGACGGGGACGACGATCGACAGCCCCTTCGCGGCGGCACTCGCTGCGGTGGTGGTCAGGCCGGAAACGTCAGAGCCCAGTGTCATCGATCAAGGTTCCAGAGGCGTCGAAATCATCTCAACAGCATATGGTAGCTGCTGCTTGCTGTCGCTACGCTGAACGGACCTGAGGCTCACTGCCGCAGGAACGCTTCGAGCTTGGCGAACAGCGGGTTCTCCCGGTCGAACACGTAGTCGAGCGAGACCGCCGAGACCGTCTCGGCGCCATGTTCGCGCAGGAAGCTCGCGAGCGCATAAAGCTGCCCAGGCGGGCAGTGCAGCGTAAGCATGCCCGACGAGGTCGGTCCGCCGAACGGAGCCTCGACGCCGAACCGGCTGTGAGCCTCGGTGAGCAGCGTGGCGTCGCACTGCCGGAAGCGGGTCCGGACCTCGCGGTATTTGTTGGCCCGGGCCCGGGCGGCGATGTGGTCGAGGATGATGCGCGCGGTCTCGCGGGCCTGCGGCGACCAGTCGGCCTCCTTCGAGGCGACCAGATTGGCCTGGCTGCGCAGGATCACGCCGTCGTCGAGCACCCGCAAGCCGTTGGCGGCGAGCGTCGCGCCTGTCGTGGTGATGTCGACGATCAGCTCGGCGCTGCCGGCCGCCGGCGCGCCCTCAGTCGCGCCTGCGCTCTCGACGATGCGGTAATCGGTGATGCCGTGGCTCTGGAAGAAGGCGCGGGTGAGGTTGACGAACTTGGTCGCGACCCGCATCCGCATGTGATGCTGCTCGCGGAAGCCGGTGGTGACGTCGTCGAGATCCGCCATGATGCGGACGTCGATCCAGGCCTGCGGCACCGCGACCACGACGTCGGCATAGCCGAAGCCGAGCCCGTCGATCAGCGATACGTGCTTGTCGGCGTCGGCGATATTCTCGCGCACCAGGTCTTCGCCGGTGACACCGAGATGCGCGAAGCCACGGGCGAGTTGCGATGCGATCTCGCTCGCCGAGAGATAGGCGACCTCGACATTGTCGAGACCCGCAAGCGTGCCGCGATAGTCGCGGGCGCCGCCGGCCTTGGACAGCTTGAGCCCGGCTCGGGCGAAGAAGGCCTCGGTGTTTTCCTGGAGGCGACCCTTGGAGGGAACGGCCAGAACGAATGGCGCGCTCATGACTTAAGCTCCCACCTTGCGGCCGATCCTGGTCAGCGCGTCCACCCAGACCGAGAAGCCGACGGCCGGGATCGGCGCCGGCGATCCAAGCTGGGTCATCAGTCCATCATAGCGGCCGCCGGCAACCAGCGGCTCGGCGCCG
The DNA here is from genome assembly GCF_049949275.1 of Bradyrhizobium genosp. A. NCBI lineage: Bacteria > Pseudomonadati > Pseudomonadota > Alphaproteobacteria > Hyphomicrobiales > Nitrobacteraceae > Bradyrhizobium > Bradyrhizobium genosp. A. Next base: position 1,363,540 of record NZ_CP188196.1, read on the forward strand.
TTGCCTTTGTGATGCAGCTCGAATTCGAAGCCGGTGTAGTAATCGAGGCCGCGCCCGAACGCGGTCGAGAAGCGCGTATTCTTCACGTCGATGCCGCGCGCCGCCATGAAGCCGATTCGGCTCTCGAACTGGTCGATCGCGCCGGCAAGGTCGAGCTTTGCGTCAGCGGTCAATGCGCGCAGCTCGGCAATGGCATCGTCCGGATTGCCTGAGATCGACAGGAAACGCTTCAGCACGGTGATCGCCTCGCGCGGCAGCGCACCGCCCTTCAGCGTCGACTGCTCGAGGAAGCGGTCGGCGATCTCGGCCGTGGTGCGGCCACCGACATTGGTGGTGCCGGCGATCGACATCAGATCGGTGACGAAGGCCAGCGCCGCCTTGCGATCGGAGCCCGCGAGCGCGGCCAGCACGCCCTCATATTCGCTGCGGGTGGTTGCGGTGGTGCGGGCCAACCCTTCCAGGTCCTGCTCCAGGCTGATCTTGCGATGGAAGTCCTTGACCAGGCGGCGGCGCCAGACCGGATAAAGGTCGAGCGCGTCGAGCAATGCGTTGAACAGCGCCACGTCGCCGGTGCGGATCTCGACGTCGCGCACGCCGAAAGCGGCCGTCGCCTCCAGCGCCAGCGCCAGCGTCTCGGCATCCGCGGCCGCGCGGTCCTGGCGGCCGAACGACTCGATGCCGGCCTGGAGGAATTCGCTGGCTTGTCCGCTGCGGTAGCGGAACACGGGACCGAGATAGCTGAACCCGGCCGGCTGGCCGGCGCGGCTGGAGGCGAGATAGTCGCGCGCCACGGGGATCGTCAGGTCGGGGCGCAGGCAGAGCTCTTCGCCGGACAGGTCCGTCGTCAGATAGAGGCTTTTGCGGATGTCCTCGCCGGACAGGTCGAGGAACGGCTCGGCCGGTTGCAGGATGGCGGGCTCGGCCCTGACGTAGCCGGCCTGCGCAAACGACAACAGCAGCGTATCCGCCCAGGCGGCGGAGCCGGCAGCATTTGAGGTGGCAGTCGCGGTCATCTCGGGGTCCATCGTCCCGGTGGAACCGGGCAGGCAAGGGAAGGCCAAAGGGGAGGCCAAGGGGAAGCACAGAATTCGCGCAGCCCTTAGCATGGCCGAGAAACGGTTTCGACCTCCAAAGGATCAATCGCTTAACGACTTGAGAGCGGTCTGGACGATCTTGCCCGGAGTCGTCACCGGACTGGAGCATAGGTAATTTAATACCTTATTCTAAATGTTCCGCGGTGCCAATGGCGCGGGGGCGCCGCAAGGCTGTTTCGTGCTCATTCAAGTCGGCTAGGGGCGGGGCGTCTCCGCATCCGTCCGCAATCGATTGTCACATACTCAAATTGGGTAGGCGGGATGATACGCTCACGGCTGCCTTCGTTTACAAGATGACTATTAGTTTCCGATTCATGCGCAATGCTTCTGATATCATCCGGACGGTCTCGCGACACACGCTGGCCTATATGCTGTTTTCAATCAGCGAGATGTTCCGGAATTACGACGAATTCGATCCGATGGACCTTCTGATCGTTCACGCCATTCTCAATGCGAACGTCATCAATGTGATGAACGATCCGTCGCTGGACGAGGAGTTTTCCAGCATTCACACGGTCGAGCCGGATAGGATCAAGCAGGGCGTTTCCCGCGCGGCACTCTCTCGCTTCCTCAGCCTGCCGCTGGAGACGGTTCGCCGTCGCGTGGCGGGATTGAAGAGGCGGAAGATTCTCGCCGAGACCAAGGCCGGGCTGATCGTGACCGAGCAGAACGCATTCAAGTTTGGCAACAACCACGAGCTACAGAAGACCAACATGCTGTTGCTGACGAAGCTGCTTCGCGATCTCAAGCGCGCCGGCATCAACGGACCGGATGATCTGAGTGCCGCCAAAGTCGTCGCGGCGACGAAGAAGGGGAAGTAAGCGGCAGGACATGGATCAAAGCCAAAGCCATCTCAATATTGCTCGCGATGGAGTTCAAAAAGGCGCTGCGGAGCGCTTGTTGTCGTTCCAGGGTCTCAAGCCATCATCGGCGCTCGAGCTCCAGTCGTATGACATCGACCATTTCGGCGACAGTGAGAGATATGCCGGTGCGTCCAGCATGCCGTTGTCTGCCGGGTCGACTGCGATCATGCGTGCACGGCTCAGCCTGCCGAACCTGAGCCTGTCTCTGGTGCAGACCTTCCCGCGGATCATTCGCGGTTATCAACTGGTGCATGCCGCCGCCGTGGTGGTGCCGATGGATCATGTGACCTCGACCCGCATCAATGGGCAGCCAATCGGGAGCTCGATCGTCATTCTGAAGGGTGCGTCCGATTGCCTGGTCTATGAGCCGGTCGGCCGCCTGATCGGCGTCGTCTACTTCACGCCGCCGGCGTGCGAGCCCTGGCCTCGATTGGATGGCTATCATTTGCTGAGCCCGGCATCGGATGTGCTCGCCTCCCTGCGGTGCCTGATCTCCGCGACGCTTGAAACCGCCGCCAATGATCCGGACTTCCTGAACGAGCCGACGTCGCGAGCGGTTGTTGAACAATCGCTGCTCAGCGCGATCGACGGCGCCATCCAGACCAGCGTGGACAGCAGGCCCGGGCACGCCACGACGGAAAGCTATCTGCGGATCGTCGCCAACATGGAAAGATTGATCCGGCACGATCTGACGATCTGGCTCAAGACGACCGAAATGGCCGAGCGGGTGGGCGTGTCGGTTCGCACCCTCCAGAGTGCGACGCAGGCCATCTGCGGCATGAGCCCGCATCGCTATAGCCGGGTCCTGCGTCTGTGGTCGGTGCGCCGGCAGCTGCGCACCGGCCCGGGACGGCGCAGCGTGAAGGCCTGCGCCATTGCCCATGGCTTCTGGCATTTGAGCGAGTTCGCGGCGAGCTACAGGGCGGCGTTCGGCGAGCTGCCGTCCGAGACTCTGCACCGAGCTGTGAGGGAGCACAGCTAGCCGGGATATCGCGACCTAATCGCGCGTGCCGCCCCAATCGCCCAGCACGGCCTGCACCAGCGCCAGCGCCGCCACCGCGGCTGTGTCGGCCCGCAGGATCCGCGGGCCCAGCGCCAGCCGCAGGATCCTGGGCTGGCGCAGCAGCAGGGCCCGCTCTTCCTCGGCGAAGCCGCCCTCGGGGCCGATCAGGACGTCGATACCGTGCCCGGACGCGCGCGCCTGTTGCAGGCTCCGGATGGGATTCTCGACCGCGGCCGCCTCGTCGCAGAACACCAGCAGGCGGTCGGCGGGGCGCTGGCTGAGGTAGCGCTCGAGCGGCGCGGGTTCGGCCACGGTGGCGAGGCTCAGGATCCCGCATTGCTCGGCGGCCTCGACGACATTGGCGCGCATGCGCTCGGTGTTGACACGGGAGGCCTGGGTGAACCGGGTCTGGACCGGTTGCAGGATGGCGGCGCCCATCTCGACGGCCTTCTGGACCGTGTAATCGAGCCGGGCATGCTTGAGCGGGGCGAAGACGTAAGCGAGGTCGGGCAGCCGATCCTGGGGGCGGACTTGCTGGAGGATGACGAGGTTGTCGGGCCGCTTGCGGCCCTCGATCGCCGCCTGCCATTCGCCGTCGCGGCCGTTAAAAGCCAAAACCTCGGCCCCGGCGGCAAGCCGCAGCACATTGCCGAGGTAGTTGCTCTGGTCACGGTCGAGCGGAACCATGGCATCCTGGGCCAGGGGGGGCTCGACGAACAGGCGGGGGGCGCGAAAATCGTGGGAGGGCATTGATCAAAAGTCCGATTTGCCGCCGTTCTTAACCGAAAGCAGCCGTTTCGGGGTAAATATTGCCGAATTGGTGCGTCGGCGCGCCGCGCTCTTGCCCTATTCGACGGGTTGTTAAGCGCCGGCGGGAATCGTAGAATCGCGAGCACGCTGGTTGCGCTTCAATTGGGAAGACGCCGAGCCCGTAAGCTCCTGCCGGAGAGACTATCTTGATGATCCGTCGTTTGATGGTTCCGATCACTGCCGCCATGGTCACCATGGGTGCCGTGGGCGCTCATGCCCAGGGGTTCCCGGCGCCACTGCCGAACCAGGCCGCAACAGATTCCGCGTTTCCGCCCGTCAACGGTTCGGCGCCGGTCGCCTCCGTCGGCGGCGCGCCGCAAGCCTCGTTCCCAACCAACGGCGCGGCCCCCATCGGTGGTGCCGGCGCATTCAGCGCGGCGCCGCCGACGCAAGGCGGTCCCGGCGAGGATTGCATGAAGGCGTTCATGCCGCTCCGCGAGGAGGCCGAGAAGCGCGGCAAGCTGATCAAGGCCGCGAGCGATCGTCACGCGCCGCCGGACGAGGCCTGCAAGCTGATCCGCAATTTCAGCCAGGCTGAGACCAAGATGATCAAATACGTCGAGGTTCATGCCGCCAAATGCGGAATTCCGCCGAACGTCGGCGCCCAGATGAAGGACGGCCACAAGAACACCGAGGCCATGGCGACGAAGGTCTGCAACGTTGCGCAGCAGATGCAGAACCAGCCGCGCGGTCCGGCCGGTCCGTCGCTGAGCGAGGTGGTGGGTTCGGGCTCGGCGCCAGAAGCCAATGCCGGCAAGAAGGGCGGCAGCACCTTCGACACACTCAACGGCAACGTCCTCACCCGATGAGCGACACATCCGCCCGCGTTGCCGATTCCACCGGCAACTGGGTCGATACGCTCGCGCCGCAATGGGCGCGGCCATATCTGCGCTTGTCCCGCTTCGATCGTCCGATCGGCTCCTGGCTATTGTTGATGCCGTGCTGGTGGTCGGCCGCGCTCGCCGCCGGCATGGCGCATGACATCCGCGGCCTGCCGCTTACCATCGTCTTGTTTTTCATCGGCGCCTTCGTGATGCGCGGGGCAGGCTGCGCCTGGAACGACATCACCGACCGCGACCTCGACGCCAGGGTCGAGCGCACGCGTTCGCGGCCGCTGCCATCGGGGCAGCTGACCACGAAGCAAGCGCTGGCCTTCATGGTCGCGCAGGCGCTGATCGGCTTGTTGGTGTTGCTGCAATTCAACCGCTTCGCGGTCCTGACCGGCATCGCCTCGCTGGTGGTTGTCGCGATCTATCCCTTCATGAAGCGCATCACCTGGTGGCCGCAGATCTTCCTGGGCCTCGCCTTTTCCTGGGGCGCTTTGATGGGATTCGCTGTCACGTTCGGACGCATCGAATTGACTGCGCTCGTGCTCTATGTCGGCGCGATTTCCTGGGTGATCGGCTATGACACCATCTATGCGCACCAGGACACCGAGGACGATGCGCTGATCGGCATCAAGTCCACTGCGCGCCTGTTCGGTGCGCACACGCATCAGGCGCTGATCCTGTTCTACGGCGTATCGGTGATGCTGATCGGTGTCGCGCTGGCGTCAGGTGATGCGCGCTGGCCGGCCTGGATCGGGCTTGCGGCCTTTGCCGCGCATCTGGCGTCGCAGATCATGCGGCTGAGGATCGAGGATCCCGAGCTCTGCAAGCGGCTGTTCTATTCGAACAAGCATGCGGGGCTGTTGCTGTTTGCGGGGTTGCTTGCGGACGCGGTGATGCGGGCGGCATAATGCTTAGTGTCACCGCTTAGCTAGTTGGGTTCGGATGGCGTACCCTAAAAATGAGATGGAAAAGCCACGCAGCAGCAATGGATAGACCTCCGCCGAGATACGCACTGTTGTGCATATAGCCAGCGCAAAGGAACCGACGAAGCTCTTTCACATCGCGCGGGATGAACCAGCCACGATAGCTACCCAGATCGATTGCTCCCGTCTGCTGCCAGCCGTAGACCAGACCCGCAAGGGCAACCAGCATAGTAAAGGAGGCGATGACGATGAGCGACTGAATCAGCGCGCGCGACATGAGAGCGGGCGATCGCTGGATGAAGCCAGCCGAGCCACAGAGAATACCGAGCGGTATTCCCATCCACCATGATGCCAGAAATCCAACTTTGGCCACTCGAATGCGTTCGGGGACGCCAGGATCGAGTAAGTGAAACTGGACGAACTTGAATTTTGTAAAGTATTCGCTGGATACGGAATAACTTATCTGATCGTGCACTATGCCGAATAGGCCGGCCGCGAGCATGGCCGCAGGCAAGAACAGTAGAAATATTCCAACTCTCTTCCGCAAGCGCTCTCCCGTCAAATGCGAGCTTATAGCGCTTACTAGCGTCTTGCGAATCTAAGTTGAAGCGCGTTCAATTCCGCGCGATGATCTCGCGCTCGCCGCGATGAATGCTGGCGTCACGCATGTTGCCCACGCGACGGCGCATCAGGAATTTCGGACGCCTGTCGCGGATCGCATTGCTGCGGCGGCGACGCGGTGCCGGGTCGCGCTTGCCTTCATCGAGTTGCGGCAGCGCGAAGATTTCGCTCCACAGCGTCCACGCAGTTTCGATCTCCTCGTGATCAGCGCTGACGCAGAGCGGAACGGAGAGTGAGGGATCACGATGCACCAGGACGAGGGTCTGCGCCTCGTCATTGCCGCGCAGTGCGACGCCGGTGAAGTCGCTGACGCGGACGTTGATCGCCATCTGCATGCCGCGGACGGCACGGCGCAGCACGACACGTTCGCGGTGAAGCTCGATTTGCCTGGTGTAGCCGTCGGCGCGCGGATCATGCGCATCGAAGCGGACCGGAAGGGAAAGAGGGTCGAGCCGCAAGCTGCGGCTCGACCCGGCGGGGTTGGCCCCGCATGTTGCTGTTTGACGCCTCACGGCTTTAGTTCTCCCCGCCAGGATTATGTTCCCGGTCGATGCGAGGACCTTAGCGCGCTCGTTTCCGAAACCGCTTAAAAAGGCTGGTTAACCCAGCGTCACCGCCCGCCATGATTGACAAGACCTTGGCGCGGATGATTGACGAGACGTTGCGCGGAAGCTGCGAATCTGAGCCTTTTGCAGGCTGATAATGCTTGAAGTCCGCACCATTTGGGCACATCTGGTGTTCAGGGCCTATGATCGCCCCGAAACCTCCCGCGCCCCAACAGGATTTCGTTTGTGAACCCTTCACCAAGCTCGACGCTTTCGCCCCAGGACTCTTCAAAGTCCAATCGCGACCTGTTCGATCAGTCCGCGCTGTCCGATCTCGCTCAGCGTCTGGTCGAGGCGGCGAAGCGCGCCGGCGCGGATGCGGCCGATGCAGTCGCGGTGCGCGGCATCTCGCAAGGTGTCGAGGTGCGCGACGGCCGCGTCGAGGAATCCGAGCGGTCCGAGGGCGACGATGTTGGCTTGCGCGTTCTGGTCGGCCAGCGCCAGGCCGTGGTCTCCACCAATGACGTGAGCGGCGATGCCGTGACCAAGCTTGCCGAACGCGCGGTCGCGATGGCGCGCGTCGCACCCGACGACAAATATGTCGGCCTTGCCGATCCCGCGCTGCTCGCGCGCGATTTCCCCGATCTCGATCTGCTCGATCCCGGCGTGCCCGCAACTGCCGAGCTCGAGCGCCGCGCGCTGGAAGCCGAGGCCGCTGCACTTGCCGTCAAGGGCGTGTCGAAATCCGGCGGCGCCTCGGCCTCTGCCGGCATCGGCGGCATGGTGCTCGTCACCAGCACCGGCTTCCACGGCTCTTATCTGCGTTCCAGTCAGGGCATCTCGGCGACTGCGATCGTCGGCGAAGGCACCGGCATGGAGCGCGACTACGACTTCACCTCGGCGCCGCACGGTGCCGATTTGTTGTCGCCGGAGATCGTCGGCCGCTCCGCCGGCGAGCGCACCGTGGCGCGCTACAATCCGCGCAAGGTCGAGACCTGCAAGGTGCCCGTGGTGTTCGACCCGCGCGTCGCGGGCTCGCTGGTCGGCCATGTCGTCGGCGCCATCAACGGCGCCTCGATCGCGCGCAAGACCAGCTTCCTGAAGGACAAGCTCGGCCAGCAGCTGTTCGCGAAAAACATCCGCATCATCGACGATCCCCTGCGCAAGCGCGGCCTGCGCTCGCAGACGTTCGACGCCGAGGGCGTCGCGGTGAAGAAGACCGCGCTGATCGACGAGGGCGTGCTCACGACCTGGCTGCTCGACTGCGCCACCGCGCGCGAGCTCGGCCTCACCACCACCGGCCACGCCCATCGCGGCGTGTCGTCCTCGCCATCGCCCGGACCATACAATCTGCATCTCGAGCCCGGCGCGCCGACGCCGGCCGAGCTGATCGCCGACATCAAACAGGGCTTTTACGTCACCGATCTGATCGGCTCCGGCGTCAACGGCGTCACCGGCGATTACAGCCGCGGCGCCTCTGGCTTCTGGATCGAGAATGGCGAGCTCACCTATCCCGTGAGCGAGGTGACGATCGCGGGCCACCTGTTCGAGATCTTCAAGTCGATGCAGCCCGCGAACAATCTGGAATTCCGCTACGGCATCAATGCGCCGACGGTGCGCATCGAGGGATTGACGCTTGGCGGACGCTGACAGTCTCGACGCAACGATCCTGACGCGCGATGCGGCGCTGCTGCAGGACACGGTGCGAGACGCGGGCGCGCTGGCGCAGTCGATGTTTCGCACCGAGCTGAAGAAGTGGACCAAGGGCGCGTCCTCGCCGGTCTCGGAAGCCGACATCGCCGTCAACGATCTCTTGGAAGCACGCCTGCGCGGCGCCACGCCGGACTATGGCTGGCTGTCGGAGGAGAGCGCCGACGATGCCACGCGATTGTCGCGGCGGTTGACCTGGGTGGTCGATCCCATCGACGGCACCCGCAACTATCTCAACGGCCATGACGAATGGTGCGTCAGCGTCGCGCTGGTCGAGGATGCCATGCCGGTGCTCGCGGCGGTGTTCGCACCGACCTCTGACGAATTCTTCTTCGCCGCCCGCGGCCAGGGCACGATCCTCAATGGCAAGCGGGTTCGGGCGAGGGGAGGGACCGTGCTCGACTTCGCCCGGGTCGCCGGCCCGAAGCCGATGGTCGAGCGGCTCAATGCCTCAGGCGGCGACATCAAGCTGCATCCGCGAATCGGGTCACTGGCGCTGCGGCTGTGCCGGGTCGCCCATGGCGGGCTGGATGCGGCTTTTGCGGGGGGCAATAGCCATGATTGGGACCTTGCGGCGGCCGATTTGATCGTGCAGGAAGCGGATGGTAGGATGAGCGATCTCTCCGGAGATCCCATCCTCTATAACCGTCGGGAAGTGACGCACGGGGTGCTGGTGGCAGCTGGACGCGATCGTCATGCGAGCATTGTCGCGCATTTTCGAAACCGTCCCCTGGCCTGAAGCGCTTGTCGTCGTGCTTGTCGAACACTGCTTTGCCGGGCAGCCCCTTAGGAACCGAACCCATGTCAGATAGTGCCCCGCAACAACTGCTTCATCTCGTGATTGGCGGCGAACTGCTCGACCTCGAGCACAACACCTTCAAGAACCTCGACGACGTCGAGATCGTCGGCCTCTATCCGAACTATGCAGCCGCTCACGTCGCCTGGCGCGCCAAGGCGCAGAGCACGGTCGACAACGCGCAGATGCGCTATTTCATCGTCCATCTCCACCGGCTGCTCGACCCGAATCAAGAAACGAAGGCGCGTTGAAAAAACTGCTTCGCAATACGCTGCGGAGCAGCTGGTTTCAGCGTGCCGTCGGGGTCCTGGCGGCCGAATACCTGCGTTTGGTCTGGCGGACGAACACATTCACGTTCGATCCGCCTGATGTCTATGACATCGTCGAGCCGCAGATCCCGGCGATCTTCGCATTCTGGCACGGCCAGCATTTTCTCACCCCGTTCATCAAGAACAAGGACTCCTACAAGGCCAGAGTCCTGATCTCCCGGCACCGCGACGGCGAGTTCAATGCGATCGCCGTCGAGCGGCTCGGCATCGGCCTCATCCGCGGTTCCGGGGATCACGGCGGCGCGTTCCACCGAAAAGGCGGCGTCGGCGCCTTCAGGGAAATGGTGTACACGCTCCAGGACGGTTGTAATGTCGCGCTGACCGCCGATGTCCCCAAGCGCTCGCGCGTGGCCGGCCTCGGCATCATCATGCTGGCACGGGAATCGGGGCGGCCGATCATGCCTTTCGCAATGGCGACCAGCCGCTTCATCCGGCTCAAGAACTGGGACCGCACCACCATCAATCTGCCGTTCGGGCGGGGCGCGCTGGTCGGCATCAAGGAAATCCACGTGCCGCCGGACGCCGATGCCGCCACCATGGAAGCGCTGCGGCAGGAGCTGGAAGACACGCTGAACGAAGCGACCCGCCGCGCCTATGCGCAGCTCGGCCGCCCGGGACCTGCCGATGGCTAATTCGCTGCCCCATGCGCTGCCCAAATCGCTGCCCATGACGCTGCGGATGTATCAGCGCCTGGCCACCGGCCTGGTGCCGCTCGCGCCTGCGCTGATCAAGCGGCGGCTGAAGCAGGGCAAGGAAGATCCCGCGCGCGTCGGCGAGCGGCGGGGGCTCAGCCAGGACGTGCGCCCGCACGGCCCGCTGGTCTGGATCCACGGCGCCAGCGTCGGCGAGGTTTTGGCCGCGGCCGCGCTGATCGAGCGCTTACGCGATCTCAACCTGCGCATCCTGCTCACCTCGGGCACGGTCACCTCGGCCGCGGTCGTCGCAAAGCGTTTTCCGCCCGACGTCATCCATCAATACGTGCCGTATGATTCCCCGCGCTATGTCGCGCGCTTCCTCGACCATTGGAAGCCGTCGCTGGCGCTGTTCATCGAATCCGATTTGTGGCCGAACCTGATCCTGGCAGGCGCGGCGCGCCGCGTGCCGATGGTGCTGATCAACGGGCGGATGTCGCCGCGCTCGTTCCCGCGCTGGCGCCGGATGCACGGCACCATCTCGGCGCTGCTGTCGCGCTTCGACATCTGCCTGGCGCAGTCGAAGACCGACGCCGAGCGTTTCTCCGCGCTCGGCAGCCGCGACGTCGTCACCACGGGCAATCTCAAGCTCGACGTCCCGGCGCCGCCGGCCGATCCCGCAAAGCTCGAACGGCTGATGGCGATGACGCGCGGGCGCCCGATCATCGTCGCGGCCTCGACCCATCCGGGCGAGGACGAGATGCTGGTCGCCGCGCATCGCAACCTGGTCGGGTTCTTTCCGCAGCTTCTGACCGTGATCGTGCCGCGGCATCCCGATCGCGGCTCCTCGATATCGGGGATGATCACCGCGTCCGGCCTGAAACCCGCCCTGCGCTCGCGCGATGAGCAGCTGTCGGCCACCACCGATATCTATGTCGCCGACACCATGGGCGAGCTCGGCCTGTTCTACCGCCTCTCGCCGATTGTCTTCATGGGCGGATCGCTGATCCGCCATGGTGGCCAGAATCCGATCGAGCCGATCAAGCTTGGTGCGGCCATCGTCCACGGTCCGCACGTCTTCAACTTCGCCGATGTCTATGCGGCGCTCGACGGCAGCGGCGGCGCGCGCCAGGCCGATACCCAGGAGGCGCTGGTCAAGCAGCTCGGCCTGCTGCTGGCCGAGCCGACCGTGCGCGACAAGATGCAGCGCGCAGGATCTAGCGTGGTCGAGGAGCTCGGCGGCGCGCTCGATCGCACCATGACGGCGCTCGAGCCGTATCTGATGCAGTTGCGGATCGAGATGGGAGCCGCCAATGCGTGAGCCGGCCTTCTGGTACCGGCCGCGTTCTTCGAAGTCGCATCTCCTCAGCCCATTGGGCGCGCTCTATGGCGCCATCACCGCACGCCGCATGGCGCGCAGGGGTTTCGACGCCGGCATCCCCGTGCTCTGCGTCGGCAATTACCATGTTGGCGGCGCCGGCAAGACGCCGACCGTGCTAGCGCTGACGAAGTTGCTGCGCGACCTCGGCGAAACACCAATGGTGCTCAGCCGCGGCTATGGCGGCCGCTTGCACGGACCGGTGATGGTCGATCGGATGCGTCACACCGCCACCGACATCGGCGACGAGCCATTGATGATGGTGCGCGACGTGCCGGTTGCGGTCGCGCGCGACCGCCTCGACGGCGTCGCGCTCGCGAAGTCACAAGGCGCCACCGTGATCCTGATGGATGACGGCTTCCAGAATCCACGCATCGTGAAGGACGCCTCGCTGATCGTGATCGACAGCGAGCGCGGCCTCGGCAACGGCAAGGTGTTTCCCGCGGGTCCGCTCCGCGCGCCGCTGAAGGCGCAGCTTTCGCGCACCGATGCGCTGGTGCTGATCGGCGACGGCCATGCCGCGGACGATGTCGCATCGGAGATTTCCGCGCGCGGCAAGCGGGTGCTGCGCGCGCGCCTGAAGCCGGATGCCGCTGCGGTCGCGCAGCTGTTCGGCAAGCCAGTTTTCGCCTTCGCCGGCATCGGCGATCCCGAGCGCTTCTTCCGCAGCCTGCGCGCCAGCGGCATCGAGGTCGCACGCACGCGCCCGTTCGCCGACCACCACATGTTTTCGCGCGATGAGCTCGCCGCCCTCGCAACCGACGCTCAGCGCGAACAGCTCATCCTGGTGACGACAGAGAAAGACCTCGCACGCATGCACGGCACCGAGGGCGTGCCCGATGGCATCGTGCCCTTCGCCGTCCAGCTCGAATTCGACGACCCGGCCAAGCTCAAGCAGCTGATCAGCGACCATCTCTACAAAGCGCGCGAGCGAAGGTTCGGCACGCGGTGATCTCGCTGCTGGCGCTGATCTCGTAGGGTGGGCAAAGCGAAGCGTGCCCACCATCCATGTTCGCGTCCGGAGTGAAATGGTGGGCACGCTGCGCTTTGCCCACCCTACACCGGTTCGCCATTCAGCCGACATTCATCGCAAAACCCCTATCGCTTTAGGGCGATCCTGGAGAATGCGATGAAACTGCCCTTCGCGGCTGTTGCCGCCAGCCTTGTGTGTCTGATTGTTGCGCCGGTGTTTGCACAAACGACGCCGGCTCCTGCTGCTCCGGGCGCCGCGGTGCCGGTTCCCGCAACCAAGCGCGTGACGTGTCTTGCCACGACGCAAAATCTGAAGGGACAGGACAAGCGCGACCAGATGCAGCTCTGCATGGCGCAGGCGCGGCTCGACTGCCTGAAGCAGGCGATCGATCAGAAGGTCGTCGGCGAGGCGCGGAAGAGTGCGATCAAGACCTGCGTGGGTGCGGATGGTCCCGAGCAGCCATAGCTGCGCGGGCGAGGCGTCACGGCTGCGGCTTCGGCGCGCCGGGGAAATGCCGCTGCAGCACGGCGCCGGGCGTGGCGTAGGCTTCCTGCAGGTCCACGCTCCAGTACTTCAATTCGTCGAGCGGAATCCGCGTGTCGGTGATGGCGCAACGCACGAACGTCCCCGGCGAGATCACGCGGAAATCGCCGTCGAGATATTGCACCTGCGCTTCGCCATGGCCCGAGGGGCCGAACTTGTTCAGCACGGTCGAAAGTCTCCGTGGATGGCCCTGTTTGGAAAACCTTGCAGGGCACGATGTGTTGGATCGGATGTAGCATAGATGGGGTGGGTTGTCCGCCCGTTAAACCCACCGGTTTGTGATGTTTTGCCGCCGTTTACGCATGGTATTGAGGCCGTGCGGCACCTCCTGCGACAGAGTCCGATGCGCCTTAGACTGACCGCCCTATTCCTGACGCTCTTGATGTCAGCCGCGCATGCCGCGCCGGCGCCTGCACCTGCGCTGGTCGAGATTCCACTATCGTCCGGCGTCCTGCATGCGCAGCTGTTCAAGCCCGAGGGCGAGGGGCCGTTTCCGACCGTGATTGCGCTGCATGGCTGCGGTGGCCTCGGCAGCCATTCTGAGTCCGTTCAGCCGCGCTATCGCGACTGGGCCGAGCGCCTGCTCAGGGCCGGCAATGCCGTGCTGCTGCCGGACAGCTACGGCTCGCGCGAGCTCGGACCGCAATGCCGCGTCAAGGAGGTGCACGTCAAGGCGCGGCGCGAGCGCGTCACCGACATCGCGGCATCGCGCGCCTGGCTGATGAAGCAGAAATGGGTGGCGCGGGATCGTGTCAGCCTGATCGGCTGGGCCAACGGCGCCAGCGCGCTGCTCTGGGCGGTGCGTCCGCAGAGCGTGGCGCGCGATGCGGGACCGGATTTCCGCGCCGCGATCGCGTTCTATCCGGATTGCCGGATCTCCGCCGGTCTCGGCTGGAGCACGCGGGTGCCGACGCTGGTGCTGATCGGCGCCAATGACGACGTCTCGTCGCCGCCGGCCTGCCGCCAGATGGTGGACGGCGCGCATGGCCGCAGCGCGCTCGCGCGCATCGTGGTCTATCCCGGCGCCTATCACGATTTCGACCGTGCCAACACGCCGCTGCACGCGGCCGCCAGCAGCGCCGATGCCGCCGCCCCCGAGCACGGCCATCTCGGCACCGATTCCGAAGCGCGCGCGGAGTCGCAGAAGGAAGTCGCGGAGTGGCTGGCGCGGTAAGCGGGGCCGGCCGGGGAACCTACGGTTCGCGCATCACACCGGTTTCAGCGGATGTCGGTGCCTTAGTTCGACCATGATGTCGGCTAAACGCATTCTTCATGCGCAACCGCCTCGCCATCTTTTCGTCCGCACTGCTGATCTTCACCGTTGTGGTTTTCCTGTTCGAAGCCCAAGCCGGCGCACCTCAGCTCGCGCCGGAACATTGCGGCTTCTGGACCACAATGGACGCGGGATTGTCCTGTCGATAGGGGCTACGCTGCCTCCAAGTCGTCATTGCGAGCGTAGCGAAGCAATCCAGAATCTTTCCGCGGAGGGACTCTGGATTGCTTCGCTGCGCTCGCAATGACGGGATTGGGGCGACGCCGTCGCGCCTAAAACAAACTGCCCTGATCCACCGGCTTGCCTACGCGTTTCGGCGCTGGCTTCGCCTCCTGCGCCGCGGGCTTCGGCTGCGACGGCGCGCGCTTGGCCACAGGTGCTGGCCGATCTGCATCCGCCGTCGCGCCGACACGTCCATCCGCGAACTCGATCTCGACTCGTGCGCCGGGCCCGACGCTGTCCGCCGAATGCAGCGGATGCCCGGCTTCGTCGCGCACCAGCGCATAGCCGCGGGCGAGCACCCCGCGATAGGACAGTGCGGAGAGCAGCTTGCCGCTGTTCTCGACGCGGGCATCCAAGCGCTGCAGCAACGTGACAAGCGCGCGGTTGGCGCGCTCAGTGAGGCGATGCGTGCGCTCGCGCTGGCGGGCAATCGCGTTGCGCTGTGCTTGCGCGTTGGAGAGCTTTGAGGCGCGCAGGCGCACTTCAAGCCCGGCAAAGCGGTCGCGGCGTTGCCGCAGCAGCGAGCGCGCGGACAGGCCGAGCCGTTCGCCGCACACGGTGAGCCGGTGCCCGGCCTGCGAGATCTGGCCGTGCAGCACCCGCAGCGTCAGCTTCGAGCTCGCCGCCGTGAACCTGCGGAAATGCGCGTGCGTGTTGGCCTTGAGCCCGCGGGGCAGGGAGGCGCCTGCCGAATCCAGCCGTTGCCGCGGGATCGCGAGCAGATCGCCTGCAGCCGGCAGCGCGCGCGCGGCGGCGCGCAATTCGCTGCGGCGGCTCTCATGGGCACGCTGCCAATAGGCGCGCGTGCGCCGCGCGAGATCGGCGACCTCGACGAACAATTCGCTGCGCACCGGCACCGCCATCTCGGCGGCGGCCGTCGGCGTCGGCGCGCGCTTGTCGGCGACAAAATCGATCAGCGTGATGTCGGTCTCGTGGCCGACCGCCGAGATCAGCGGGATCATGCTCTCGGCCGCAGCGCGCACCACGATCTCCTCGTTGAACGACCAGAGATCCTCCAGCGAGCCGCCGCCGCGCGCGACGATGAGAACGTCAGGCCGTGGAATCTTGCCGCCCTCAGGCAACGCGTTGAAGCCGCGGATCGCGGCCGCGACCTGCTCGGCCGAGCCCTCGCCCTGAACTTTCACCGGCCACACCAGCACATGGCGGGGGAAGCGATCTTCCAGCCGGTGCAGGATGTCGCGGATCACCGCGCCGGTCGGCGAGGTCACGACGCCGATCACGTCCGGCAGCCAGGGCAGCAGCTGCTTGCGCGCTTCGTCGAACAGGCCTTCGGCGGCGAGCTTCTTCTTGCGCTCCTCCATCAGCGCCATCAGCGCGCCGATGCCGGCCGGCTCCAGCGCCTCGATCACGATCTGGTACTTGGAGGAGCCCGGATAGGTCGTGAGCTTGCCGGTGGCGATGACCTCGAGCCCTTCCTGGGGCTTGAAGCGCATCCGGCCGTGCACGCCCTTCCAGATCACCGCCTCGATCTTGGCGCTCTCGTCCTTGAGCGCGAAATAGCAATGGCCGGAGGAATGCGCGCCGCGGAACCCGGAGATCTCGCCGCGGACCCGGACATGGCCATAGGTGTCCTCCACCGTCCGTTTCAGGGACTGCGAGAGCTCGGAGACGGTGAATTCGGGCGTATTGGGCAGCGGTTCCGCAGGCGGCATCGGCAAACGATTCGGCATTTTGGGGTCGATCTCGACGTTAAGGATTTTCGCCGGCAAGCGCGAATCCGGGTCTTGATTGCTGGAGTACTCTACGTTATAGAGTTCTCTATATATGTTGATCTGATGGAGTTAGGTCATGGCGTTCCAGCTGCTGCGAGGTGCTCTGAGCTTGCTGAAATGGGGGCTGTGCGCGGTCGGCGCGGTCGCGCTGCTGCTGACCGCCCTGATTGCGACGCCGCTGGAGCGGCCCGCCGAGATGCGCTCTGTCGCGGAGTCCGCCAAGGGCATCGACTGGTCCACATTGCCGGCGCTGGAGCGCTTCCAGGCCCGCGACGGCACATGGCTCGGCTTCCGGCACTATGCGCCGAAAGGAACAGCCACCGACCGCGGCGCCATCTTTATCCATGGCTCTTCCGGCTCATCGGGCACCGTCAACCATACGCTCACGGCCGCGATGGCAGCCCGCGGCGTCGAGACCTGGGCGCTCGACACACGCGGCCACGGGGCCTCGGGCACGCACGGCGATATCGGCTATGTCGGCCAGCTCGAGGACGACCTCGTCGACTTCGTCGCCCATGTCCGCAAGAGCGCGCCGGATCTGCCGCTGACCCTGGTCGGCCATTCCGCGGGCGCCGGCTTCTCGCTGCGCGTCGCAGCGACGCCGATCATCCAGGATCTGTTCGTCCGCACCGTGCTGGTCGCGCCCTATCTCGGCTATGATGCACCGACCAACAAGCCGCACTCCGGCGGTTGGGCCAATGCCGACCTGCCGCGTTATTTCGCTCTCGCCGCGCTGCGCAAGCTCGGCATCGATTGCTGCGCGCAGCTCCCGGTGCTCGCCTTCGCGGTGCCTGCGAATTCGGAACGGATTCTGACCCCGACCTATTCCGACCGCCTGATGCGCAACTTTGCGACCCACGGCTACCGCCTCGATCTGCCGGCGGTGACGCATCCGATGACGATCTTCGGCGGTGCCGAGGACGAGATGATGATCTCGGACAAATATGCCGAGACCGTGCAGGCGATCAAACCGTCCGTCGACGTCAAACTGATCGAGGGCGTCAATCACATGGGCATGGTCACCAGCCCGAAGGCCGTCAATGCGATCGCCGAGGATGTGGCAACGCGGGGGAGCGGCCAGTCATGATCGACAGCAAGGAGGCGTCAGCAGCGCTGGCCGATATCGACGACATCGTCCAGCGTGTGAAGCAATCGCAGCTCTATGAGCTGGCGAGCCTCGCCGCGGTCTGGTGGGGTGTTCTGGTCTTCGCTGGCAACGTCGTGACCTGGCTCTGGCCGTTCTACGCAGTCTACGCATGGCCTGCCGTCGACATCCTTGGTGTCGGCGGCCTGGTCGCGATCCGATTGCTGAGTCCGCCGCACGTCAATGGCGCCGCTTTCGACGTCAGGCTTCTGCTGGTATTCGTGCTGTTCTTTGCGTTCGGCTATATCTGCACCAACGTGCTCGGTCATTTCGGTCCGCGCCAGCTCGGCGCGTTCTGGCCGATCTATTTCATGCTGTTCTACACGCTCGCCGGTCTTTGGTTCGGCTATGCGTTCGTCGCGATCGGTCTCGTCATCAGTGCACTGACGCTGATCGGTTTCTTCTACATCGGTGAGCCGTTCCCGCTCTGGATGGCCTTCGTCAACGGCGGTGGACTGATCGTCGGTGGTCTCTGGATGCGGCGGATCTGATGGCCGAGCTCGACGACATCATCCATCAGCCGCTGCGGCTGAAGATCATGGCGGCGCTCAACGCACTGCCGCCGGCAGCCGGCCTCGAATTTTCCCGGCTCAAGAAGCTCACCGGTGCCACCGATGGTAATCTCGGCGCGCATATCGAGACGCTCGCCAAGGCTGGCTACGTCTCGGTCGACAAGGCTTTTGTGGGCAAGAAGCCGCAGACGACAGTGACCGCCACAGCCACCGGCCGCGGCGCCTTCGCGCGGCATGTGGCAACGCTGCAGGAGATCATTGCGGGAAAGCAGGTTTAGCTCTGCGATGCCGTTTGATGCGCCCTCTCCCCTTGCGGGAGAGGGCCGCGAAGACGGTAGACGCAGACTCGCTGGGGTGAGGGGTTCGCTCCTCATCAAAAGTCGTTCCGTGGATAGAGACCCCTCATCCGGCGCTTCGCGCCACCTTCTCCCGCAAGGGGAGAAGGGTAGAGCAGCTTCGTCGCGTTCGCGCGCCATGTCGGGACGCTGCAGGAGATCATTGCGGGGAAGCAGAGCTAGGGCGCTCACGGGCCTGCAGAACGAGGCTCACGACGCGGCGGAGCGACGCGCACCTTGGCGTGAGGCCTGAGCGCGTCTCGCCTTGATGGCCGGGCTGGAGTTCACGTCCTTGAGCGCTGAAGGGGCCTTTTGTCGGAAGCGCTTGATCACGCGCTTTGCGTTGTCGTCGCACGACAGGCCCTCCGGCCGTTGCTCGATCGTCTCGATGATCGCAAGCAATTGCGTCTTGCTCTCGGCCAGGCGGTCGCGCAGCAGCTCGATTTCGCCGACCTTCTTCTTCAGTACCAATAGCAACTTGTCTTTTTGCCAGGCGCCCCGGTTCGGCGGCAGCAGGCTGCGGATTTCCTGAAGGGAGAATCCGGCATTCTGGGCACTGGTGATGATCTCCAGCGTCAGAACAGCTTCGCTTGTGTATTCGCGATATCCATTGCGATTGCGCTCGACGGCGGAGATCAAACCGCTCGCCTCATAGAAGCGAATCCGCGACGCCGTCAGGCCGGTGCGCTCCGCAAGCTCTCCTATCTTCATGACCTGGCCTCGAATTGGGGGTTGACCTTAAAGTTAACTTTAAGCGTAAGGTTGGGCCGCGATCAAGGCACGGGCGCCCTCCATCATCGCATTTTCGCGCGAACTCCGCGTCCCATCGGTCGAGAGAATTGCTTCATGAGCTTGTTCGATAGACTGGTCCTCCCCAACGGGTCGATCGTCCCAAACCGTATCGCCAAGGCGTCGATGGAAGAGAACATGGCGGATGCCGATCAGGCGCCGTCCGACCAGCTCATGCGCCTCTACCAGTCCTGGGCCGATGGCGGCGCCGGTCTGCTTCTCACGGGAAACGTGATGATCGATCGCCGCGCAATGACGGGACCCGGCGGGGTCGTGCTGGAGAACGACAGGCACCTGGACCGGTTCAAGCGTTGGGCCAAAATCGGCCGGTCGAAGGGGGCGCAGTTCTGGATGCAGATCAACCACCCCGGCCGGCAGATGCGCGCCAATCTGGGGCAGGAGACATGGGCGCCGTCGGCGATCCCGCTCGACCTGGGCAGGATGTCGAAGCACTTCTCGACGCCTCGGGAGATGACTTCGGAGGCGATCGCGGACGTCATCGGGCGCTTTGCCGGTGCTGCGCAGCTCGCGGAGCAGGCCGGGTTCACCGGCGTGGAGATCCACGCCGCACACGGCTACCTGCTCAGTCAGTTTCTGTCGCCGCTCACCAATCGTCGCGGGGATCAATGGGGCGGTCCGCTGGAGAACAGGGCGCGTCTTCTGCTCGAGATCGTCAAGGCTGTTCGCGCAGTGGTTTCCCCCGGCTTTGCCGTTGCGGTCAAGCTGAACTCGGCCGACTTTCAGCGCGGAGGATTTAGCACCGACGATGCCAAGTCGGTGGTGGGGATGCTCAACCATCTCGGCGTCGACCTGGTCGAGCTCTCGGGTGGCAGCTACGAGGCACCGGCGATGCAGGGGCAGGCGCGTGACGGTCGCACACTGGCCCGCGAGGCCTACTTCGTCGAGTTCGCCACCGACATCAAAACCGTGGCAAGGATGCCCGTGATGGTGACCGGGGGTATCCGCCGCAAACCGGTTGCGGAGCAGGTGCTCGGCAGCGGGGTCGATATGATCGGCATCGGTACGGCCCTCGCCATCGATCCTCATCTGCCGCGGGACTGGCGGCTCGGAAAGGACAATGCGCCGCAACTGCGACCGATCGAATGGAAGAGCAAAACTCTGGCGTCTCTTGCCAACATGGCTGCGGTCAAGTTTCAGTTGAAGAAGCTCAGCAAAGGCCGGTCTCCCAACCCGAATGTACTGCCATTGCGCGCTCTGATCGTGCAGCAATTCAGCAACGCGCTGCGCACCAGGCAGTACCGACGTTGGATGGCCCGGCAGGGATGATCGTGCGCGAGCGCTGCGGCGCCGGCGACGGCAATCTCGGCGCGCATATCGAGACCTTGGCCAAGGCCGGCTACGTCTCGGTCGACAAGGCCTTCGTCGGCAAGAAGCCGCAGACCACGGTGACCGCGACCGCAGCCGGCCGCGGCGCCTTCGCGCGGCACGTGGCGACGCTGCAGGAGATCATTGCGGGGAAGCAGGTGTAGCCTGCGATACCGATTGCTGCGCCGCACAGCGCAGTCGTGCGCTCACTTGGCCTGTGTTGAAATAGATAGCTGGCGAGGACGATAGGGCGCGCAGCTTCAGATGAAGTTGTGCATTTGATTCGTATCATGGCTAAGCCAAGAGGACCGCAAAGTTCGTCCTAAACCGAGGAAAAAACAACTTTCAGTCAGAGACCAAGGGGCGATATTGGAGGTATTCTGCGAGAATCGACTACCTTCGTGCCGATAGCGCGACCGCGCCACAATGGTAAGTTGATTCGCTTTTTTGAATCACGAGCTCCTGGGCATTGCTATGGGCAAGGTAAGAACTGCGGTCGCCTCAGGCGAAGGCGAGCGACGCGCGCAGCGAGGATATGTACCGCAATATGACTTTGCGGCGTACGCAATCCACAAAGCAATCGCAAGCGGAACGCTGCAGTGGGTTGGGTTGGCTGATCGGTCGGCGGGGAATTTCGACGATCTCGTGCTGGGGCTCAGTGAGCGCGTCATTGCACATCAGGTAAAAACGAGTTCAAAGCCGAAAAAATTCAACGTGAGAACTTTGATGCTGGGAAGCAACGCCCTCCTCGCGTCATTGGTAGCGGTCTGGAAGAAACTCAAGGACAAGGAGAACTTGTCGATTGAAGTCCAATATATTTGCGATGATGTTCCTGCCGACGACGATAGCATCGACAAGTCGAGCGCTGGGCCATCCTCTTCCGCCTTTTTGCGGACTTTGGAGGCAAACCGTTCTTCACGGTCTCTGGAAGAGTGGCTTGCTTCGGCATATGGCCAATTTATCTCTGAACTAATAGGTGCAAGTGGATTAGAGCCGGCGAGATTCATTGAGTTTCTGTCAAGCGTTCGATTTCTGGATTCCGGCCAGGGCCGCAGGACTGACGCGTGGGGGCAGACACCATTAGATAGACGGCGCATAGCAGATATTTCGGCCTTGCTTCCGCGTTTGATCGCTGAAGAGGGAGAGAAGGATCGTTGGTCTCTTGAAGAATTGTTACGTCGCCTGAATTGGAGCGACCCCTTCAGTCCGCACCATGGCCACACATTTCCAACGGACGCCTTGGTGCAGGCTAACCGCAAGACTCAGGACAAGCTCCAGTTGGCGCTCGCAGCTACTGACTGTGGATATTTGTCCCTAGTCGGACCGCCGGGTTGCGGCAAGTCAACGTTGCTACAAACCGGTCTGCTGCCGACGCCACAAGCCGTGGTCATTCGCTACCTCGCGTTCATGCCAAATGAAGGCCATCAGCTCGGCCGCGCGGAAGCCTCTGATTTCCTGCATGACCTTGTAGCTCAATTAAAGCGAACCGGGCTTGGCCATACTCTAGTGACCGGCACAACGCTCGACGAGCTTCGCTTGCAGCTCGCCAAACTTCTCTTGGAAGCTAACGCTCGTTTCGAGAAGGAAGGACTGCGTACAGTTATCGTCGTCGATGGTCTCGATCACGTCCCCCGGGAAGAGCGACCAGAACGGTCTTTGTTGAACGAGCTGCCTCTACCCATCAGTCTGCCGGCAGGCGTTCTGTTTGTTCTCGGCACGCAGAAGCTCGATCTTGAGGGGATGCCGCCTGAGGTCAATAGCCAAGCGTCTAGACCAGAACGGTTGATCTCGGTTGAAGCGCTAAGCCGTGAAGCAGTGTTCCGCCTCGTCAAAGTATCCGGGCTGAGCGAGGATTCGGATGCCGAGATCATTTTTGAGCGATCACTCGGTCATCCGCTGTCAGCGCGGTACTTGATCGAGGGAGCACGAAACGCCCTCACGGAAGACGAGCGCAGTAACTGGCTCAAAAGCGGGCCCGAGTACGGTGGAGACGTCGAAAATTTTTATCGGAGGGCGTGGCGAGATCTTGAAGGAAACGAGCCTTCTCGTGAGGTGCTGGCGCTTCTCGCGCTTGTCGAGGGCAAAATCCGTGTCGCCTCATTGGATGGGCTTGTCGATACTCGTTCAGTTGACAAAGCGTGGGATGCAGCCAAACACCTGTTGCTCCGCACTCCCGATGACGAATGGAGGATCTTCCACAACAGCTTTCGATTATTCCTGCGCGAGGCAACCTCGCAGCGACACGATAAGCCTGCTCCCACGCTAAGAAAGGAACGATATCAAAAGCTCGCCACGATGGCGCGGGCGGCAACAGCGGGCGATGAACAGCGCTGGATGGAGTTGCGTTACGCGGCGCGCGCGGAAGATCATCAGGCGGTGGTCGCGCTCTGCGAGCCCGTTCGTTTCCGTCAACAGTTCATCGAAGGTCGTGCCCCGCGCGCGATTTCTGACGACATTCGGCTCGCGTTCATCGCGGTGGCTTTTACGAAATCCGCAAAGCGGCTCGTCGAATTAATCTTAGCTCGACATGAACTTGAAATGCGGGCTGACGCGCTGGGCGTTGACCGACTGATCGACGCATACATCGCTGTTGATGACCTCGATCGCGCAATAGGGCTTATCGAGGCGGACGGTGCTCATCTGTCGATTGGCAAGGCCTACGATGTCGTTGAGGCATTGCTTGCTCAAGGTCGTCCCGACGATGCGCGGCGCATGTTTGAGAATCATGAACCTCTCACCAAACTACTTGGCGCGGAATCGATAGATGGATTCTCCGATAACCGCGAGCTTTCAGAATGGGCCGAACGCGTTGCGCTATTCCGATCACCATCGGAAATTCTTACATCCATCGACCGGCTACGTCAGGGCCCCAACAGCCTACGCGATGAATTTGATATCGCAAGTTTGCGAGCTAAGCTTCTGTTCATAGTCGCCCGTTGGGTTCTCGAGAGAGATTCGTCCCTTGAGGCTGAGCCAATTGGTAACCTTTACCGAGTTGCAGCAGAGTACCAGGCCCTTTTGCGATTTGTTGCCGCGCGCTCGGCGGACGCAGACGATGTCGAAGACGTAGCGAAACGTCGCTTCACCGAATTGCTGGACCAAAAAGAGCGGCTGTTGTCTGACGCGCGTCTCGGCGCAGCCGCGATTTGTCTTAAGCGACAATGGCTCGACCTTGCAGCGGCGTTTTTTGACCCTACTGGGCTGCCGGAACTCAAGAGAGATTACTCTGGCAGAGACAATTTCGACTACGACTGCCGAGAGGTTTTTCGACATGCGGCCGTGGCTTCTGCTCTCGGGATCACAACGAAGATCGCGGACGTGGTGGACGCGGACCTTGTCAAAGGTCTCCAATCGCGGCTGGAGCGGCTCGGTTGGTACAACGGGCAGGATTACGTGCGGAATAAGAGTAAGGCGGGTGACGCGGTTGCGGAAATCAAGACGTTTGTAACGTTTTTGGGAAAAGCGAGTTCGTCTGGCAGCGAATACGATCAGGCGCGATGGCGTATCAATGGCGGATTGGCGGCAGCGGCCTATGCTATTGCCGAGACAGCTGCACATCTTGGTAACGAAATACTGACTCAGGTTGCTGACTATATAGATGGGGTTTTGAGTTCCGAAAAAGACAATTTGCATTTGCCTGCATTCCGCCGCGCCTTCGCGGTTGCAACTTATAAGTTTCAGAAAGACCGCAGTGCCGCATTGTCTAGGATCACTTGGAAAGGATCCGTCGGTGGCGAGAGAACACCGGGTGAATATTTCGCCGAAGTAGCAGAAGAGGCGATAGGTTTTGGGCGGCTCGGTGAACCCGAGCGGGCTAAGAGGCTCTTGGCCGGCATTCACGAGCAAGGTCTTGGTTATGCGCTGCCGGCCAAGAAGGATCCGCAGTACGTATTGTGGCGCGACGTTTTTGAAAGGGCGTGTCGCGAGGACAACACAGGAATTCCCAACCGGGTCGCTGTGATGGCACGACTAGTTGCTGGAATGTCCGAGACAGAGGGAGACGGCGCGGCGGGACGCATCGCAAACTCCATTGTCCGGTGGGCAGCCGTCGGCGGGGTGTCTCTGGCTAACGCAACGGTTGATCAAATCGAAAATGCGGGGTTGACGGCTTGGTCGAAGATCGTCGAAAGCATTGCTCGCGGTGCCGTTGAGCGGGACACACAGCTCGCCGCGTGTGCGGCTGTAGCTTTTGCGCGGTTGGCGCTGCCGTTTGCATCTGAACACGGCCAGGAAATGCTGGCCGATCTTGTCGAGATGGCTCCGGATGAGCAAGTCGATTTTGTTGTCACGCTAGGTTTGAGCGCGGCTGCGATCGATGGTCATCTGAGTTGTCGCTCGACGATCATGGAGAACATCGCGAAAAAGGCAACGGCGCGTGGACGATCGATCGAAACGAACATGGCAGTTCGCTGGCAAGATGATCCGGAGGTCGTGAAGCACGGGTCGACGAATGATGACAAGCTTCATAACGTGCGATCGCTCGAAGAGTTGGACGAGAAATTAAAGGATGGAACCGCTTACTCAAGCTGGGACATCAGCTCGGCCTTTGAACGTGCAGAGGAGGGAAGGTCGTTCAAAGAGATCGAACCGTTGTTAGTGCAGCATCCTATTTTGCGCGAGGACGAAAGGATTCTGGTCCATGCAGCCACGGCAGCTGTGAAGCATGGAAGGCCAGATGCGGCCGCGAAACTGATAGAGCCTATCAAAGGCAAGATGGCGACGGAGGGCTCTTGGGGAAGTTGGCAAAGTGGAGCCAAAGCGAGGCTTCGAGGCGTTGAGGTTGCGCTCCGTGGTGACGCCGCGCGTAAGGAAAATTTCGAAGAGCTTTGTCTTGATCTGAGCCAGGGAAGGGAATGGTTGGCTTCGCTATTGCCTGACCTACTCGATGTCCTCGACCTAACTATTCCAAGAGCCTCAGACGCGGAGTTATGGGAACTTTTAGCGCAGCTACTGCGAGAATTTCGTGAATACAAGTCGGGGCACGATATTCAGTACGCTGCAGATGCCGAAGGCACGGCGACACTCCTTGGAGATCTTTTCAAGCGCGCGCTCGAACTCAAAATCGGGATTTTGGAATGTCAGGCACGTGTCGGACTGCGCGAGCTAGCATCGCTAGAAGCCGGGGCTCCGATCACGGCGAAGGTAGTGTGCGATTTGTGGTGCAAAGGAGGAGAAGGTGAACTCCAGGCGACGCGCATAGCTTGGGAGTGTCGAGACGTGCAGGGCGTTCGCGATGCAATCGCACCGCAACTTCAGGGATGGTCTACCAGTCGCGACCTGGCAGTCCAGCGTTCTGTGGCAGGTCTAGCGGGCTATTGGCAAGTCCAGGTGGAGCGGGTGCAACGGGAGTTGCCAACCTTTTATTCGATTGAGCTTCCGCCAGATGAAGGCGCGGATGATTACGAGCAGCCCATTGGCTTTTCTGCGTTCGACGAGGGCCTTTGGACGGATGACCCTTATAGCTGGACTTGGGGCCTCAAATTTCCGCTCGAACTTCTCTCCGACTGCTCGCCCTTCGCCCAAAACGTACTTCGCCGACGTACGGCCATTCTAATGGCCCAAATGGGTGGAAGAGCAGCATTCGGACCCGAGGTCGCGAAGAAGCTTAAGCAGCGTTATTCACGGCTCGATTTGCGCTTGAAGTACCATCGGCCGATGGCAATGGCAGCGCTCTTGGCCGTACGTCAGGCTGCGGGGGAAATAGCCTTGGCCGGGCAGCTCGACCTCGCCAAGTCGTTGTATTTTTTGCATGAGACCGGGGCGTTTAACTTTTCTACTGACACAGTCATTCCGGAAAGTCGCGAGCCGGGCTTCCATAGGTCGGCGATCCCAGGCTTTTTCACAAGTTCTGCTCCCACGGGAGAGTGGGCAAAACAAGCGAATGATCAGGATACGTTGCGCGACCACATGCGCGGATGGCTCTGCCTAGCCTCGGTCTCTCGCTTCGAGCGACGCCGTTTTGCAGACAGGTTGGGAGCGGACCGGCTCACCGTGCCATCGCATGAGAGCAAGCCAAGTGAAGATTTGGAACAGGCGTGGCAGAAGCTTCCTCGGGTGGAAGTTCTGGGCTCGCTCTATCCTCTCTACAAGGGTGCCGCGCCTGGCGGCGTTGTCAGGATCGATGAGAGCATAGCCGGGTCCGTCCCACGTTGGGGACTGACTCTCTGCCCGCGCGCAGCAAAATCTATAGGACTTGAATCTCGTAGGACCGAGCCCTTTGTTTATCGGGATTCATCCGGCGAGGTTGCTTTGCGAACTGTCTGGTGGCGCGAAGGTGGCTTTCGCGTCGACGACGTTGATGACGCCATACGCGGCCATGGCTCCGCACTACTGGTGCGCCCACAATTCGCAGAGCGGATTAAGCGCATAACCGGAGAAACGCTGCGCATCTCCGCTTGGAGGGTATCGGAGGAGCGTACGTCGATAACGGCTTGCAGCGCGCACCATCGTATTAGCGCCCTTGGAGAATAAGCCCGCGAAGCTTCATGCTTCCCGCGAAGCCGCTCAGCTAAAGAATGGCGTTCCAGGTGTTGGACGCAATGATTCATCGTCAGTATGCCACTATAGGAAAGCGCCTTAGCGGCCGTCGTCGCTACGGCGGCTTCTCCCGCAAGGGAGAAGGGAGTTGCGGAGCAAGCCGTCCCGGAATGGCGGGGAGTTCGGGGTAACACCCCCTTGAGACCCGCGCCGATTTGTGCGACCTCCGCCCCAGCAAAACTCCTCATTCCGAGCCTACGATGCACATTCTCCTGCTTGGTTCCGGCGGCCGCGAACATGCCCTGGCGTGGAAAATCGCAGCCTCTCCCCTGGTGACCAAATTCTGGTGCGCGCCCGGCAATGCCGGCATCGCGCGCGAAGCGGAATGCGTGGCGCTCGATGTCGCCGACCATGCCGCCGTGATCGACTTCTGCAAAAAGAATGCGGTCGAGCTGGTGGTGGTCGGCCCGGAGACGCCGTTGGCGGCCGGCATCGTCGATGATCTCACCGCTGCCGGCATCAAGGCGTTCGGGCCGAGCAAGATCCCCGCCCAGCTCGAAAGCTCCAAGGGCTTCACCAAGGCGCTCTGCACCGAATTCGGCATTCCGACCGGCGCCTACAAGCGCTTCACCAATGCCAGGGACGCGCGCGACTACGTCAACAGCCAGGGCGCGCCGATCGTCGTGAAGGCCGACGGTCTTGCCGCCGGCAAGGGCGTCGTCGTCGCCAAGACCGTGCGCGAGGCCGAGGATGCCATCGCCATGATGTTCGAGGGCGCCTTCGGCGAGGCCGGCGCCGAGGTGGTGATCGAGGAGTTTCTAGCGGGCCGCGAGATCAGCTTCTTCGCGCTGTGCGACGGCGAGACCGCTATACCGCTGGCCTCCGCCCAGGACCACAAGCGCGTGTTCGACCATGACCTCGGGCCGAACACCGGCGGCATGGGCGCCTATTCGCCGACGCCGCTGGTGACGCCTGCGGTCCACGACGCGATCATGGCCAAGATCATTCTGCCGACGGTCGCCGGCATGAAGGAGCGCGGCACGCCGTTCCGCGGCATTCTCTATGCCGGGATCATGCTGACGACACAGGGCCCAAAACTGTTCGAGTTCAACGTCCGTTTCGGCGATCCCGAGTGCCAGGTGCTGATGCTGCGCATGATGTCGGACATCGTGCCGGCGTTCCTGGCTTCATGTGATGGTCAGCTGAAGAATTTCGATCTGCGCTGGTATCCGGAATCCGCACTGACCGTGGTGATGGCCGCGAAGGGCTATCCCGGCGACTTTCAGAAGGGCACGCGCATCGAGGGGCTCGATGAGGCCGCCAAGGTCGATACCGTCGAGATCTTCCACGCCGGCACGGTTGCGAAGGATGGCGCCGTCCTCGCCAATGGCGGCCGCGTGCTCAATGTCTGCGCGCTGGGGGCGACCGTGACCGAAGCGCAGGCCCGCGCGTATCAGGCCGTCGACCGCATCAACTGGCCGGAGGGTTTTTGCCGCCGCGACATCGGCTGGCAGGCGGTGGAAGCGGAGAAGGCCAGGAATTGACGGCGTTTTTTCCGATCGCTGCGCAAGACAGGCCGCGCCCGTCGGCATTTTGAAAATGTGCAGGCAGGACTTGAACTTAGCTACTGTGCATGGGGTTGTTTTCGACATTGTTTGTCCAGGCACCGCCAAACGACAGTTGGGAGAAACCGATGTCCGATCTCGCCGACCTCTATCCCGGCTTCGCCTCCGAATGGATCAACACCTCGTTCGGCCGCATCTTCGCCCGCGTCGGCGGCAAGGGGCCGCCGCTGTTGCTGCTCCACGGCTTCTCCGAGACGCATGTGATGTGGCACCGCGTGGCGCCGCTTCTGGCCGACCAGTTCACGCTGATCATCGCCGATCTGCCGGGCTATGGCTGGTCCGACATGCCCGAGAGCGATGCGCTGCACATGCCCTACAGCAAGCGCGCGATGGCCAAGGCCATGGTGGAGGCGATGGAGCAACTCGGCCACGTCCACTTCGCGCTCGCCGGCCACGACCGCGGCGGCCGCGTGTCGTACCGGCTGGCGCTCGACCATCCCGGCCGGCTGTCGAAACTCGCCGTGCTCGATATCCTGCCGACCTATAATTACTGGGAGCGGATGAACCGCGCCTATGCGCTGAAGATCTATCACTGGACCTTCCTCGCGCAGCCCGCGCCGCTGCCGGAGACGCTGATCGCAGGCCAAGGCGAATTCTTCCTGCGCTTCAAGATGGCGAGCCAGACCAAGTCGAAGACGCTGGATGCAATCGACAAGCGCGCGCTCGAGCACTACATCGCGCCGTTCCGCGATCCCGCCCGCGTGCATGCGATGTGCGAGGATTATCGCGCCGGCGCCTATATCGACTACGACCTCGACAAGGCCGATTTCGAGGCCGGCAAGAAGATCACCGTCCCGATGCTGGCGCTGTGGGGTGGCGTCGGCATCGCCCAGGCCGCCGCGACGCCGCTCGACATCTGGAAGCAATGGGCGACCAATGTCGAAGGCCAGCCGGTGGACTCCGGCCACTTCCTCACCGAGGAGAACCCCGACGTCACCGCGAAGGCGCTGCGGGCGTTTTTCGCAGGCGGTTAACGCCGCTCGCGAAAGAACTCCTTGAGCAGCCGCGCCGCCTCGCTCTCGCCGACCCCGGAATAGACGTCCGGGGCGTGGTGGCAGGTTGGCGACGCAAAGAACCGCACGCCGGATTCGACCGCGCCGCCCTTGGGGTCGGCCGCGCCGTAATAGAGCCGGCGGACCCTTGCAAAGGAGATCGCGCCCGCACACATGGTGCAGGGCTCCAGCGTCACGTAGAGGTCGCAGTCGACCAGGCGCTCGCTGCCGATCTTTTTCGCCGCCTCGCGCAGCGCAATGATCTCGGCGTGGCCCGTCGGGTCGTAGTCGGTCAGGGTTCGGTTGGCGGCGGTGGCGATGACCTCGTAATTGCGGACCACCACGCATCCGATCGGAACTTCGCCCGCCTTTCCGGCATTTTCGGCCGTTTTGAGCGCCAAATCCATGAAAGAGGGGGCTTTCAAGCCTCGTATCATCCGAAGAAACCTGCTAGTAGCTGCGCCTTCAGCAGAAGTGCTTACTGATTTTGCCTGAGCATGCGGCTCCGAATGAGCGCGCACAATGCTTTTTGGCCACCCCCTGAGTGAGATTATTCATGCCTCGCGACAGCGACAAAGACAACGATTCCCGCGGCCGGCGAGGCCCGGCCAAAGGCGGCCGCAGCGGCAAGCCGCGCGGCCCCGACAAGAAGTTCGCCAAGCGCGGCGTTGAGGGCAAGAGCGAGGGTAGGGGCGACCGCGACAGCCGCCCGCCTCGCGGTGACCGCGACAGCCGTCCATTCCGCCGCCGCGAGGAGGGCGATGCGCCGCGCCGCGATTTTTCCGACCGTCCCCGCTTCAAGCGCGACGATCGCGGCGGTGAGGGCCGCGGCGAGCGCAGCTTCAAGCCGCGTGGCGACCGTCCGTTTTCCGATCGTCCCTCGCGCGATGGCGAGAAGCGTCCGTTCAAGCCGCGCGGTGACCGTCCGTCCCATGGCCGCGACGACCGTCCGCCGCGCAGCCGTGATCGCGACGATTCGCGTCCCGCCGGTCGTTTCGGCGACAAGAAGTTCGGCGACAAGCGTCCGTATGCGCCGCGTGGCGATCGTCCGGAACGCAAGTTCGACGGTGAGCGCAAGTTTTCGCGGGGCGCGGCGGATCGCGGGCCGCGCGAGGACCGTGGCGAGCGCAGCTTCAAGCCGCGTGGAGACCGCCCGAATTTCGATCGCGGTGATCGCGCGCCTCGCGGCGAGCGCCCCGAACGCAAATTCGACGGCGAGCGGAAATTTTCGCGGGGGGCGCCGGATCGTGGGCCGCGCAAGGATTTTGGCGGCCGCGATCGCGGCACCGACAAGCCCTGGCAGAAGCGCGAAGGCGGCGGCGAGGATCGTCCGCGCTTCTCGCGTTCGCGCGACGATCGTCCATCGGGCGATCGTCCGTTCCGCGATCGGCCCAAGTTCGACCGGCCGCGCGATGATCGTCCCAAGTTCGATCGGCCCCATCGTGATGGAGACCGCCCTCGCGGCGGTGACCGCCCGAAATTCGATCGTCCGCGCGAGCGCTCCGAAGGCCGCTCCGACTGGCACGAGCATCCGCGCAGCGAAGGCGGCTTTGGTGATCGTCCGCGCCGCGAAAATGAGGATGAGAGCAGGATCTTCGAGAAGCGCCCGGCCTTCGGCGGCCGTGGCGCCTATCGCGCGCGCGAGCGTGATTTCGAAGGACGGCCGCGGCGGGAAGAAGCGCCGAAGCCGAAGAAGGCCGGCGAACGCATCGCCAAGGCGCTAGCGCGCGCAGGACTCGCTTCGCGCCGCGATGCCGAAGAGATGGTCACGCAGGGCCGCGTCACCGTCAACGGCCGCATCATCAATTCGCCGGCGCTCGACATCACTCCGAACGATGTTGTCATGGTCGACGGCAAGCCGTTGCCGGAGCGCGAGCGCACGCGGCTGTTCCTCTACCACAAGCCGCGCGGGCTGATGACGACGCATGACGACCCCGAGGGCCGTCCGACCGTGTTCGACAATCTGCCCGAAGGCCTGCCGCGGCTGATCTCGATCGGCCGGCTCGACTTCAACACCGAAGGCCTGCTGCTGCTCACCAATGATGGTGGCCTCGCACGCACGCTCGAGCTGCCGGACACCGGCTGGCTGCGCCGCTATCGTGTTCGCGCCCATGGCGACGTCACTCAGGCGCAGCTCGATCAGCTCAAGGAAGGCATCGAGGTCGAGGGCGTGAAATACGGTCCGATCGAGGCGACGCTGGAGCGCGACCAGGGCGCCAATGTCTGGCTGGTGTTTGCGATCCGCGAAGGCAAGAACCGCGAGGTGCGCAACGTTTGCGCCCATCTCGGGCTCGAGGTGAACCGGCTGATCCGCGTCTCCTATGGTCCGTTCCAGCTCGGCGAGGTCCCCGAAGGCCAGGTCGAGGAAATCCGCGCGCGCGTGTTGCGCGAGCAGCTCGGCGACAAGGTGATCGAGAAATCTGGCGCGCAATTCGACGTGCCGCAGAAATCATCGTCGGGCGAAGGCGATGCATCCGGCGAGAAGAAGACGTCCAAGCGCGCTGTGATCGCCGACCGCAAGGGCCGCCGCGTGCTGGTGCAGCGTACCGGCAGCGACGAAGCGCGCGAGCGCAACGAGGACGAGGCGAGTGGCTACGGTCCGCCGCGCCGTCCCAAGCGCGGCTATCACGGCAAGCGCGATCTGACGCCGAAGGAGGACTAGGGTTGCGCGTCGTCGGCGGTCGTTTGAAGGGGCGCAATCTCGCCTCACCGTCTTCGCGCGATATCCGTCCCACGGCGGATCGCCTGCGCGAGTCCGTGTTCAACATCCTCGTGCACGCCTATGACGATCCGATTGCGGACGCGCGCGTGCTCGATCTCTTTGCCGGCACCGGCGCGCTCGGCATCGAGGCGTCCTCGCGCGGCGCGAAGTTCACGCTGTTCGTCGACAACGGCGCCGAGGCGCGTGCGCTTCTGCGCAACAACGTCGAGTCGCTCGGCCTCGGCGGCGTCACAAAAGTCTATCGCCGCGATGCGACCGATCTCGGGCCAGCCCATCCCGTCGAGCCGTTCTCGCTGGTGTTCCTCGATCCGCCCTACGGCAAGGGCTTTGCGGAGAAGGCGCTCGCGAGCTTGCGCGATGGCGGCTGGCTCACACCGGGCGCGCTGCTGGTGGTGGAAGAAGCGAAGGCCGCGCAGTTCACGACGCCTGAGGGGTACGAGGAGCTGGAGCGGCGGGCGTACGACGACACCGAGTTTGTGTTTTTGAAGAAGGTGTAGCTTCGTCTTCGTTGCGTAGGGTGGGTTAGCGAAGCGTAACCCACCACTTCTGTCTCCGCTGAAGCTAAAGAGGTGGGTTACGCCGAGCGGTTTGCGCTTCGCGCAATCCGCGGGGCTAACCCACCCTACGAAGTTTCGAACGTCACCTCCGCCCGAACAGCTTCTCCACATCGGCGAGCTTCAGCTCGACATAAGTCGGCCGGCCGTGATTGCACTGGCCGGAGTTCGGCGTCTCCTCCATCTCGCGGAGCAGGGCGTTCATCTCCTCGGGCCGCAGCCTTCGGCCGGCGCGCACCGAGCCGTGGCAGGCCATGGTGGCGGCGACGTGCATCAGGCGGCGCTCCAGCGGCAGCGCCTCGTCCCATTCGGCCATGTGCTCGGAGAGATCGCGCAGCAGCCCGCCGGCATTGGTCTTGCCGAGCAGCGACGGCGTTTCGCGCACCGCGACCGCGCCGGGACCGAAGGACTCGACGGCGAGACCAAAAGAAGCGAGCTCGTCGCTGCGTTCAAGCAGGCGCTCCACCGTGGCTTCGTCCATCTCGACGATCTCGGGGATCAAGAGGATCTGCCGCTGCACGCCGTTCTCGGCGAGCGAGGCCTTCAGCCGCTCATAGACGATGCGCTCATGCGCGGCGTGCTGGTCGACGATGATGAGACCGTCGCGGGTCTGTGAGACGATGTAGGTCTCGTGCAGCTGCGTGCGCGCAGCACCAAGTGGACGGTCGACGAGATCGGCGACGGGCTGCGCCTCGAATCGCACGTCAGCACTCGGTGCGCCAACGTCGAACGCGGCCTGCGTGCGCTCGGCGAACGCGGGCACTGCGGCGCCTTCGAATGACGGCATCGGCGCGACGGGGGCAGATGGCGAGGCCCGCCAGTCCCAGCTTGCCGGACGCGGCGGCGTGAAGGCAGGCCGGAACGCGGACAGTGCACTTTCGCCGCTGTTGGCGGCGGTCCGGCGGCCTTCGCGTGCGAGGCCTTCTTTCAATCCGTGCACGATCAGCGCACGCACCAGGCCGGCGTTGCGGAAGCGGACCTCCGTCTTGGCGGGATGCACGTTGGCATCGACTTCGCGTGGATCCAGCGTGACAAACAGCGCCAGCACCGGATGGCGGTCGCGCGGCAGGTAATCGGCGTAGGCCCCGCGCACTGCGCCGAGGATCAGCTTGTCACGCACCGGACGGCCGTTGACGAAGAGATATTGCCCGAGTGCGTTGGCCTTGGTCAGCGCGGGCGCGGCTGCATAGCCGGCGACGACGACGCCCTCCCGCTCGGCATGGACCTCGAAGGCATGGCTGCGGAACTCCGCGCCGAGGATGTCGCCGAGCCGCGTCAGGCGCCCGGCCGCGCCGGGCAGCGCCGCGACCCAGGTGACAGGCCCGCGCTCCTCGCCCGCGAGCGTGAAGGCGACATCGGGCCGTGCCATGGCGAGGCGCCTCACGACCTCGCGGATCGCTTCCGCCTCGGTGCGGTCGGTTTTCAAAAATTTCAGCCGGGCCGGAGTCGCGTAGAAGAGATCGTTGACCTCGACGCGGGTGCCGTGCGCGAGCGCGGCCGGCATGATCTCGGATTTCTCGCCGCCCTCGACGGTGAGCGCCCAGGCATGCGGCTCGCTGGCATGCCGCGTGGTGATGGAGAGACGCGCGACCGAGCCGATCGAGGGCAGCGCCTCGCCGCGGAACCCGAGCGTGCGGATCTGGAGCAAATCC
Organism: Bradyrhizobium genosp. A; assembly: GCF_049949275.1. Classification (NCBI taxonomy): domain Bacteria; kingdom Pseudomonadati; phylum Pseudomonadota; class Alphaproteobacteria; order Hyphomicrobiales; family Nitrobacteraceae; genus Bradyrhizobium; species Bradyrhizobium genosp. A. The sequence goes on from NZ_CP188196.1 coordinate 1,397,946, forward strand.
TCGTCGTCGAGCTTGGACGTGGCATGGCGCTCGACTGCGAGCGCGAGATCCTTCGCCGTCATGCCGCTGCCGTCATCGGTGATGCCGATCCGTCGCCGCCCGCCGCCATCGGTGAAGACGTCGATGCGGCTCGCGCCGGCATCGATCGCGTTCTCGACGAGCTCCTTGACCACGCTGGCCGGACGCTCGACCACCTCGCCGGCGGCGATGCGGTTGACGACCTGCTCTGGAAGTTGGCGGACGGGCATGGATTCGCTCAATGACGGCGCAGTTTATCTCCGCCGGGGTCCAAATGCATTGGGGAAGTCCCTGCTGCCCACATATCAGATCTGGAAACTTGCACGCTCTTGTTCCGGTCGCCGCATATGAGGAGCACAATTCCGCGAAACGGCCGCGAAATCCCTAAACGATGACCACACCGCGCGGATTGCATCGCAACTGCGCCGTTCAACTTCTTTGCGCGATGAGACGGTCCGGTCCAGACGAACGGCGTGGGGAATCATCCGAACCGTTCATCGCGAACAAAATCCAGGAGACATGGATGAAGTCAGTGAAGACCTCAGTGATCGCATGCGCCCTTTCTGCCTTGCTCGCGGCACCTGCCTTGGCGCAAGGCGTCTCATCCGACACCAAGGCGCGAGGGGGCGTGCAGAGCAAGGGCCTTCAGGGGGGCGCAGCAGCGGGCGACGATGAGGAGTTGAATGCCCAGCCGGGCGCAGCGGGCGAGAAGGTGGGCATGAAGTCGACCAAAGGTACCAAAGGCACGGTCGGCACCACGGGCAGCGCCGTGCACAAGGGGACGGTCGATGATTCCGCTGCGGGCAGTGCGGCGAGCGGCAAGCGCTACTAGACCAGCGTCGGGATACGAGACGGCAAACCTCCAGTCGTTCTGCGGCTGGGGGTTTTTGCCGCTCAGTCGTCGAAGCGGCCGCCGCGCTTCGACTTGACATCGCTGCGGCGCTTCTTGCCGTCGAGCCGGCGTTGCTTGGAAGCGAAGGTCGGCCGCGTCGCGCGCCGTGGCGTCGGCCGGATCATCGCTTCGCTCAGGATCTCGACGAGCCGGTCGATGGCGTCCTGGCGGTTGCGTTCCTGGGTGCGGAAGCGCTGCGCCTGGATCACGATGACGCCGTCCTTGGTCATGCGCTGGCCGGCGAGGCGAGCGAGGCGCAGCGCCGCATCCTCCGGGATGGTCAACTTGCGCGTGTCGAAGCGCAGTTGCGCCGAGGTCGCGACCTTGTTGACGTTCTGCCCGCCCGGGCCCGAGGCGCGGACAAAGCCAATCTCGATGTCGTCCTCGTCGATGACGAGATCGCGGGATATCCGCAGCATGATGGCACCATTCGTGATGTCCGGACATATCGCGGAACGTCCATGTTCGGCAATGGTGCATCTGGAAACGCAAATGGCCGGGGGCGAGCCCGGCCATTTCAGGAAATTGACGGATATCAGTTCGACTATATCAGTTCGACTTGGGCGTCGCCGCGGCCGGTTGCGCGGCGGCCTGCGGGGCGCGGCCGACGATGACGGTCAAAAGCCCCTGGCCCCACAGCCGCTTGGCGGCGGCCTTGGCGTCGTCCAGCGTCACTGCGTCGACGATGCCGTTGCGCTTCTCGATATAGTCGATCGGCAGCTTGTCCTGCTGATATTGCAGCAGCGCCTGTGCGAGCTTGGAGGAGGTGTCGAGCGCCAGCATCTGCGAGCCCTTGAGGTAGGACTTGGCCTCGTCGAGCTCGGTCCGCGTCGGGCCCTCCTCGGCGATGCGGCGCACCTCCTTCTCGATGGCATCCATGGTGTCGCCGGCGCGGTCGGCGCGGGTGCCGGTGTTGCCGATGAAGATTGCCGAATGCTCCATCCAGAGCAGCGATTCGAACACGGAATAAGCCAGCCCGCGCTTCTCGCGGACCTCGCGATAGAGCCGCGAGGAGAGGCCGCCGCCGCCGAGGATGTGGTTGACGACATACGCCGCCATGAAGTTCGGGTCGCTACGCTTCACGCCGGGGCCACCGAAGGTGATCACGGTTTGCGGTACGTCGAGCGGCACGAAGGCGCGCTGCGGCGGCTTTGCGGCCTCGACGTCGGGGACCGGCGTCAGGGCGGCCTTGGCAGGCAAGCTCCCGAACGTGTGGTCGAGCAGCTTGCCGAGGGTGTCCGGATCGACGTCGCCGACCACAGCGATCTTCAGTGTGTCCTTGGCAAGGATGCGGCCGACATAATCCTTCATGTCGGCGACCGTGATGGTCGGCACGCTCTCCAGCGTGCCGTTGGTCTGCCGTCCATAGGGATGATCGCCGAAGGTAATCTCCAGGAATTTGCGGCTCGCGAGCGAGGTTGGGTTGGTGGTGTCGCGGCGCAGCCCCGAGATGACCTGCGAGCGGATGCGCTCGACATCGGCCGTATCGAAATGCGGCGAGGTCAGCGCCGAGCGCAACAGGTCGAAGGCCTCGTCCTTGTTGTCGCGCAGCATGCGCAGGCTGCCGCGGAAGGTGTCGCGGGTGGCGCTGAAGGAGAGCTCGATGGCGCGGCGGTCGAGCCGCTCATGGAACGTCTTGGAATCGAGATCGCCGGAGCCCTCGTCGAGGAGGTCGCCGACGAGATTGGCGACGCCGGGCTTGTCCTTGGGATCCTGCGCCGAGCCGCCGGCAAAGGAATATTCCATGGCGATCAGCGGCACGGTTGCGTCCTGGACGAACCAGGCCTCGATGCCGCCCGGCGAGACCAGGTGCTGGATCTTCGCAGCCGCTTGCGACGGCGAGAGCGTAACCAGTGCGAGCGCCGCACCGGTGGCAAGGGAGAATGCGATGCGTCGAAGGAAGGGATAGGTCACGAACGCTTCTCCTCACGCTTGGTGGTCGCGGTGTCCTTGATCAGATAGCCGGTCACCGAGCGCTTTTTCTCGAGCCATTTTTGCGCGGCTTGACGGACTTGCTCGGCGGTGACGGCGCGGATGCGGTCTGGCCAGCTTCGGATGTCCTCGATCGAGAGGCCCGTGGTCAGTGCGCTGCCATACCAGCGCGCCAGCACCGCCTGATTGTCCTGGGCGTAGATCGCCTCCGCGATCAGCTGGGTCTTGACCCGCTCGAGATCCTCGGCGCGGATCGGGTTCGCAACGATGTCGGCGATGACGCCGTCGATGACCTGCTCGATGTCTGCGAAGCTGACACCGGACTTCGGCGAGGCCGAGATCGCAAACTGGGTCGGGTCGAGCGAGATGCTGGAATAGCTGGCGCTGGCGGAGACCGCGAGCGGCTTGTCGACGACGAGCGCGCGGTAGAGATAGGAGTTGCTGCCACTGCCCATCAACTGTGCGAGCACGTCGAGCGCGGCGCTCTCGCCGGCCGCGGCCGTCGTTGCCGAGGGCACCAGGTAATAACGGCGCAGGTTCGGCTGCTCGACGCGCGGGTCGGACAGCGTGACGGTGCGCGGTGCGGCCGGCTCGGGCTCCTGCGGACGGATGCGCCGCGCCGGGATCGCGGGCTGTGCCGGGATCGGGCCGAAATTGCGTTCGGCAAGCGCGTGGATATCAGTGGCCTCGACATCTCCGGCGATCACCAGGATCGCGTTGTTCGGCGCGTAGAAGCGGTGATAGAAGGCGAGCGCATCCTCGCGACCGAGCTTCTCGATCTCCTGATGCCAGCCGATCACCGGCCGGCCATAGGGATGGTTGAGATAGAGCGCGGCCATGATCTGCTCGTTGAGCCGCGCATCGGGATTGTTGGCGACGCGCATGTTGTATTCTTCGAGCACAACGTCGCGCTCGGGCAGCACATTCTCGTCTTTGAGCACGAGGCCGGTCATCCGGTCGGCTTCGAACGCCATCATGGACGGCAACTGTTCGCGCGGTACGCGCTGGTAAAAGTCAGTGTAGTCGACCGAAGTCGAGGCGTTCTCATTGCCGCCGACGCGGAGCACGGTCTGGGAGAACTCACCGACCGGGTGCTTCTCCGTGCCCTTGAACATCAGGTGCTCGAGGAAATGAGCGAGCCCCGATTTCCCGGGCGTCTCGTCGGCCGAGCCCACCTTGTACCAGACCATTTCCGTGACCACCGGCGTGCGGTGGTCCGGGATCACCACGACCTGGAGGCCGTTGCCAAGCGTGAAGCTGGCGGGCGGCGCGGACGTGACCGTCGTCTGGGCGAGTGCGCTGCCGACAGAGAAAGCAGATGTCGAGAGCAGCGCGGCGAAGAGGCAGGCAACCGATCGGAGTGAGGACATCACGATCCTTGTGAAAGCCCGGACCCTGATGTCCGGGCGTGAAAGCACGGCATGCTACACCGCGCGGCTTTGAGCTTCGGGTCACGAAGCAGAGAACGCGGTCAAGTTGTACTTAAAAATAGGTCATCTGCCGTGTCCGGCCTGCACCGGACCATTGCGGCGGGTCCGCGCCTGCGTGTGACGGGCAAGGAGCTTATTGCTCCTTTTCCTTACCCGACTGGACGTCGAAATAGGTCCGCCGCGACTTATCCTCTCCGGCGCCGTAGGCGTAGTTCGACGAAGGCGTCTGATATCCTGGCGGCGGCTCGACCAGCGATTGGCGCGGTGGCTCGCTGGTGAATGGCTTGGACTCGCCCGTATTGCCGCCCGAGAACAGCTTCCACAGACCGCCGGTGTAGCCGAGCTGGGCCGGGCTGAGCGTTGGGTTATTGGTGTTGCTACCCGGCTGGACCGGATCATTGCTGGTTCTGTCGGGGGCGGCCGTCTTGTGGGCGTCCAGCTCGGCCGGCGTCAGCGGCCGGGCATTTTTCAAGTACTCGGTTGCCTTGTTGCCCGCCTTCTTCCGCTCAGCGATAGCCTCCTTGCGGCGCTTCTCGTCGGGATCCTTCGGCCAGTTCGGCGCATTCTTGGCGTCAGCGCTGGCGGGCGGCGGCAGGTCGAGCTTGGGGGGCACCACCAGCGGCGACCGCTCGCGGTACTCGATGCCCTTCTTCTCCATGCCCTTGGCGCCGATGCCGGACATCAGATTGTCGATGAGCTTCTCTTCGAAGGTCATGTCGTCGTCATCGTCGCCGTCGTCACCGGCGCGGACCGGACCTGCCGACATGATGAGACCGATTCCGAGGGCGACGGCTGACAACTTCAGCGCCAGCCAAAGTCCCCGCCGGGAGTCTCGACCGATCGAACCACTGGTCCCGAAGCTGCGCATGCTTGTACCTGTTCCATATTGTGGCAGTCTTGATTGTGCCGGTCCTGCCGCGTCTCACGCGCCAACCCCTCGCCAAGCAAGGTTCCGCCTCCGGTCCGTATCGGCCGGGATCAGGGCGCTTTTGCGGCGGGTACCCCGAGGAAGGAATCATACAATAGCGCCGCCACCCCGGCAACGATGGCCATATCCGCCAGGTTGAAGACGTACCAATTATAGGTATTTCCGCCGATTTCGATGTGCAACAGGGCGAAATCGACCACCGCACCGTAAGCCAGGCGGTCGATGCCATTGCCGATGGCACCGCCGATGATCAGTCCCAGGGCCACCGTGGCGAGCCGGGTCTGTGACCGCGCCATCCATATCGCGAGTGCAATCACTGCGACGACCTTCACCGCCATCAGCGCGACCTGCGCGGCCTGACCGTCATTCTGAAGCCAGCCGAAGCTGATCCCGATGTTCCAGGCCAGCACCAGGTCGAAGAACGGCATCACCTTCACCACGCCGCGGCGAGCAAGGTCGAATCCGTTCAGCAGCCAGAGCTTTGAGGCCTGATCGGCCACAAGCGTAACCACGGCTGCGAGGATGCCGGCGCGGAGCGGGGTCATGGCCGGGATCAGACGCTCACGCCCAACGCCTTCCATTCGCGCAGCGCCTTGGCGTCGCGCGGGGTGACGTCGGGATATTCAGGGTCTTCACCCACGGTCGGCGAGATCTTCCAGGAGCGGGCGCATTTGGTGCCGACGGCCTTCTCCACCACGACCGCGACGCCGGGCACGGCATCGAGACGGAATGCAGAGGCCGGCGCCTCGCCCTCGCGCACCTCGTAGTTCGAGGTGATGCAGATCTCGGCGAGATCGGTGTCGAACAACGTCGCCAGCATGTCGCGGTCGGCGACATAGATCACCGGCGAGGCCTCAAGCGAGGAGCCGATGTTCTTGGCGGCACGTTCGAGCTCCAGCGCGCCGGTGACGACACGGCGGACGTCGCGGATGGTCTCCCACTTCGCGGCGAGCTTGTCGTCGCGGAATTGTTCGAGGCCTTCCGGGAACAGCGTCAAATGCACCGACGGTTCGGCATCGGGCCTGTACATGCGCCAGCCTTCTTCCGCGGTGAAGCTCAGCACCGGCGCCAGCCATTTCAGGATCGTATTGCACAGCAGGTCGATCGTGGTCAGTGCCGCCTTGCGCGTCAGCGAGGACGGCGGATCGCAATAGAGCGTATCCTTGCGGATATCGAAATAGAACGCCGAGAGCTCGCTGTTCAGGAAGGCGGACAGCGTTGCGACCACGCTCTTGAAGTCGAAGGTCTCATAGGCCTTGCGGACCAATTCGGCGCGGAGCGCGAGCTCATGCAGCATCAGCCGCTCGAGCTCGGGCATCTCTGCAACGGCAACCGCGTCGACCGGCTTGTAGTGATGCAGCGTGCCGAGCATCCAGCGCACGGTGTTGCGCAGCTTGCGGTAGGTCTCGACCGTGTTCTTCAGGATCTCGGGGCCGATGCGCTGATCGTCGGTGTAGTCGCAGGACGCGACCCAGAGTCTGAGGATGTCGGCGCCGGATTCCTTGATGACGGCCTGTGGCTCGATGGTGTTGCCGAGCGACTTCGACATCTTGCGGCCGTCCTCGGCCTGGGTGAAGCCGTGCGTCAGCACGATGTCGTAGGGCGCGCGGCCGCGCGTGCCGCAGCTTTCCAGCAGCGAGGAGTGGAACCAGCCGCGATGCTGGTCCGATCCTTCCAGGTACATCACCGTATCGGTGCCGCCGTCGACCTTGCGCTTGATGCCGGCGAGGCCAGGGAATTGCACGGGGTCTTCGAGCACGAAGGCGTGCGTCGAGCCGGAATCGAACCAGACGTCGAGAATGTCGTCGACCTTCTGCCAATCCTCATTGGCGCGCGGTCCCAGGAAGCGCTCGCGCGCCCCTGTCGCGTACCAGGCATCTGCACCTTCCTTTGCGAAGGCGTCGCCGATGCGGATGTTGACGGCTTTGTCCTGGAGGATTTCGGCGGAGCCGTCGCCCTTCTCGCGGACGAACACGGCGATCGGCACGCCCCAGGCCCGCTGGCGCGAGATCACCCAGTCGGGGCGGGCCTCGATCATGCCGTTGATGCGGTTCTCGCCGGAGGGCGGCACCCATTGCGTCACCGAGATCGCCTGCAGCGCGCGGGCGCGCAGCGTATCGCCGGACTTGGTCTTGCCGTCGGTCGCAATGTCCATAGCCCCGGGCTTGCCCGGGGCGTCCACGATAGGCTTGTCCATCGCGATGAACCATTGCGGCGTGTTGCGGAAGATCACCGGCTTCTTGGAGCGCCAGGAGTGCGGATATTGGTGCTTGAGCCGGCCACGCGCGAGCAGCATGCCCTTCTCGACGAGCACCTTGATCACAGCCTCGTTGGCGTCGCCCTTCTCGCCCTTGTCGTTGATGACGCGCTTGCCCGTGAAGCCCGGTGCCTGGTCGGTATAGGCGCCGTTCTCGTCGACGGTGTAGGGGATCGCGCTGTTGATACCGCGGGCATCGAGCTCGCGGGTATTCGCCGTCCACACATCGAAGTCTTCACGGCCGTGGCTCGGCGCGGTGTGCACGAAGCCGGTGCCGGTGTCGTCGGTGACGTGGTCACCGGACAACAGCGGTACGATGAATTCGTAGCCCCCGGCGAGCCCCTTGAGCGGATGGGCGCATTCGATCGCGTCCATGGTGTCGCCGGGGATGTCGCGGACCTTCTCGAAAGCGGTCACGCGCGCCTGCTTGAACACTTCTTCGGCGAGCGCGTCCGCCAGGATCAGCAGGTCGCCGGTCTTGGCCCAATTGTCCGCAGGCGCGTCCGTCACCTTGTAGAGGCCGTAGCCGATCTTCGGCGAGAACGAGATGGCGCGGTTGCCGGGCAGCGTCCAGGGCGTGGTGGTCCAGATCACGACACTTGCCGACGCCAGCGCGCCATGCGCCGGCGAGGTGACCGGGAATTTCACCCAGACCATGTCGGACGTATAGTCCTCGTACTCGACCTCGGCTTCGGCGAGCGCGGTCTTCTCGACCACGCTCCACATCACCGGCTTTGAGCCGCGATAGAGCGTGCCGTTGGCGGCGAACTTCATCAGCTCGCGGGCGATCTGCGCTTCGGCCGGATAGTTCATGGTGGCGTAGGGATGAGCCCAGTCGCCGATGACACCGAGCCGCTTGAACTCCTCGCGCTGCACGTTGAGCCAATGCGTCGCGTAGGCGCGGCACTCTTTCCGGAAATCGATCATCGCGGTGCTGTCGCGGAAGTCGGGCTTCTGCTTGCCCTTCTTGCGATAGTGCTCTTCCTCGACCTTCCACTCGATCGGCAGGCCGTGACAGTCCCAGCCCGGCACGTAGTTGGAATCGAAGCCGAGCATCTGCTGGCTCTTGGTGACGAGATCCTTGAGGATCTTGTTCAGCGCCGTGCCGATGTGGATGTTGCCGTTGGCATAGGGCGGGCCGTCATGCAGCACGAACTTGTCGCGGCCCTTCGCAGCTTGGCGCAGCTTCTCGTAGAGGCCGATCTCGTACCAGCGCTTGAGGATCTCCGGCTCGCGCTGCGGCAGGCCGGCGCGCATCGGGAATTCGGTCTGCGGCAGGTACAGGGTTTTCGAATAGTCTTTGACTTCAGACTTTTGGGACTTTTGCGGCTTTTCGGACATGAGGCTGACTGGCTCGGAATGGCGCGGGAATGGATGGCGATGCGGAATCGCGGGGTGAAAACGACAAAATCCCGGTCTTGCGCCGAGCCGAAGGCTCAGGCGGAAGCCGGGCCGCTAATCCCTATGATGCGCCGCGCAAACATGGGCTCTCCATAGCAGGGGGCCAAGGGAAGCGCAAAGGTCCGGCGGGCCGGCTTTGGGGCCTCAATCGACGGTCCCAAGCCGCGGAAACGCGTCCGGGGCGGCGGCCAGCATGGCGCGGGCGCGGGCGGAATCGTCGTCCATCTGGCGGATCAGGGCTTCGATATCGTTGAATTTCAGTTCCTCGCGGATGAAGCCGACAAAGGCGCAATCCAGCGCCTGCCCGTAAAGGTCGCCCTTGAAGTCGAACAGGAAGATTTCCAGCAGCGGCGCGCCATGATCAAAGGTCGGCCGACGGCCGAAGCTCGCCACCCCGTTCAGACGCTCAGGCCCGCGGCCGACCCGCACGGCATAGATGCCGTGCTTCAGGCCGCAATTGGCATCGAGCCGGATGTTGGCGGTGGGATAGCCGAGGTCGCGGCCGCGCTTCTCGCCATGAATGACCTCGCCGGTGATGAACCAGGGCGCGCCGAGCATGGTGGTGGCCTCGTCGAGCTGCCCCTCGGCGAGTGCGATCCGGATCGCACTGGAGGAGACCGGCCGCTCGTCGAAATCGACATGCGGCTGCACATCGACCTCGATGCCGAGCCGGGGCGCTTCGTTCGCCAGCAGGCTCGGCGAGCCGACGCGTCCTTTGCCGAAATGGAAGTCGTAGCCGACCGCAATGCCGCTGACGCCGAGGCGCTCGATCAGCTCATGGTGAATGAAGTCTTGCGCGCTGGTGCCGGCACGGGCCTTGTCGAAGGTCATGACCACGGCACCGGCAAGCCCGGTCCCGGCCAGAAGCCGCAGCTTGGCGCGTTCGTCCGTCAGGCGAAATTGCGGGGTGTTGGGACTGAAAAACCGGCGCGGATGCGGCTCGAAGGTCAGCGCCAGCGCAGGGCGGCCATGCGCCCGGCCCATTTCCAGGGCTGCGGCAATGACGGCCCGGTGGCCGAGATGGACCCCATCGAAATTGCCCATGGCCACCACCGCCCCCTTCAGGATCGCAGAATCCGGCGTGGTATCGCGGATAACGGTAAATTGCGGGGCCATCAGGGGAATTCTCGAGCCGGCGGGACCGGCCGCGACGGTGGCGTGACCCGGCCGATGAAGTCAAGCGGGCGGGGCAGCCGCAAGGAACATGATTTCGATCCCTTGGCGGGTCGCCCCAGTTAACGCGCTGTTTAACGCCTTGGTGCTAGTGCTTGGGATGTGGAACTGAGGGGCTCCGGCCTGTCAGTCCGATTTTGAATATTCCTGGGTATGCGTTGGGGGAGTCGAGATGGCGGTTGATTTGTCGATGCCGGTTCTGGTGGTGGATGACTACAGCACCATGATCCGTATCATCCGAAATCTGCTGAAGCAGCTTGGCTTCGATAATATCGATGACGCCAGCGACGGTTCGGCGGCGCTGAACAAGATGCGCGGCAAGAAGTACGGGCTCGTGATTTCCGATTGGAACATGGAGCCGATGACGGGTTACGACCTGCTGCGCGAAGTGCGGGCAGATCCCAATCTCGCCACCACGCCTTTCATCATGATCACGGCGGAATCGAAGACCGAGAACGTGATCGCGGCCAAGAAGGCCGGCGTGAACAACTACATCGTCAAGCCGTTCAACGCGGCGACGCTGAAGACCAAGATCGAGGCGGTCTTCCCGGACATGGCGAGCGCGTAAGCGCGCGATCTACGCCATCAGCTGAATTTGGAAAGCCCGGGCGCTTGTCCCGGGCTTTCTGTATTTCTGCGTCGCTCCTTCGGAACGCCGGAACTCACCACTTCAATTCGCGCATCAGCGCCTTCGGCGGGTGGCCGAACAATTCCGTCACTGATTTGGGATCGAGCTGGTCGAGGCCCTCGAACTCCTCGGCATGGATGCCGCGGGTGACGAACAGGCAGTCGATGCCGAATTCACGTGCGCCGGTCAGGTCGGTGCGGACGGAATCGCCGATCGCCAGCACCTTTTTCCGGTCGATCGGGTGGCCCTGGCGTTCGCCGGCGAGCGCCATCGCGCGCTCGTAAATCGGCCGGTGCGGCTTGCCGTAGAAAATCACCTCGCCGCCAAGCTCGCGATACAGCTCGGCGATCGCGCCGGCACAATAGATCAGCCGGTCGCCGCGCTCGACCACGATATCGGGGTTGGCGCAGACCAGCGTCAGCTTGCGCTCGCGCGCCTTGAGCATCATGCCGCGATAGTCTTCCGCGGTCTCCGTCTCGTCGTCAAAGAGACCAGTGCAGACGATGTAGTCGGCCTCTTCCAGCGGCGCGGTCGCCGCATCGAGGCCGCGATAGATCGAGCTGTCGCGCTCGGGGCCGAGCCAGAACATCTTGCGATCGCGATGCTCGGCGACATAGTGCCGCGTCAGATCGCCCGAGGAGACGATCGCGTCATAGGTCTCGTCGGCGACGCCGAGCTTGCGCAATTGCCGCTGCACGGAGTCGGCCGGGCGCGGCGCGTTGGTGATCAGGATCACCGTACCGCCACGGCTGCGATAGGTGTGCAGCGCCTCGCAGGCCTCGGGGAAGGATTCCAGGCCGTTATGGACGACGCCCCAGATGTCGCTGAGCACGACATCGACCCCACCCACGAGCTCGCGCAGGCTTTGGGCGAAATGCAGCGTGGTCATGATGCGTGCGGCCGATCAGATGCGGCGCGCAAGCGCCGCGTTGCCGGTGATGCGCGATGACGGGGCGGCAGGCGCCGCGCCTGGGCTGGGTGTTCCGGAGCCATTGGATCCCTGAATGTCCTGCGCCGGGTTCGACGCGGCCCCGCCGGTAGCAGATGCCCCCTCGGGCCGCAATGGCCGGGGCGGCGCGAACAGAAAGCCCTGGCCGAACCGCACGTCATAGTCGAGCAAGTCGACCACCGCGCGCTCGCCCTCGATCCGCTCCGCGATCAGGTCAATGCCGAAGCGGCCGAGCAGGTCGGACAGGTCGGAGGGATGAATGTCCGAGGTCGACGCCTGCTTCGGGTCGAGCAGGAGCGAGGCCGGGACCTTGATGAAGCGCACGCCGCGGTCAGCGAGCTCGCGCGGCTCGATCCGCAAGTCCGTGACATGGTCGATCGAGAAGCGGAAGCCACGCTGCGCGAGCGCCGCGAGATTCTCGGTTTCGGCGGGGCCGAGGCCGCGGAACGTCGACTGCTTGAACTCCAGCACCAGCGACGGCGCCAGGGCGCGGTTGGCCTCGAGGAAGTCGAGGCATTGCGCGAAGGTGGTGGAATTGCCGAGCGTCGAGGCCGCGACGTTACAGAACACGCCGACATCCTTGTTGCGCACCATCAGCCGGCGCAACACCTGGACACAGCGCAGCAAAACCATGTTGTCGATGCGTCCGATCAGCCCGGAGGCCTCGGCGATGCTGATGAACTCTTCCGCGGCAATCAGCTGGTCGCGCTCGTCGCGCACCCGGGTCACGGCCTCGTAGAAGCGGACCTTGCGCTGCGGCAGCGTCACCATCGGCTGGAGGAAGATGTCGATGCGGTTCTCGTCGATGGCGTTGCGCAGCGTCGCCAGCATCTGGGTCTGGTTGCGGCCGTTGACCGTCTGAACGGCATTGGCGGTCCGGGTCTGGACGGACGGCGGCGTCGGCCGCGGTGCGGGAAGCGACGGAGGCGCGGCCGGTCGCTCCTCGAAGGGTGCAATCAGGTCGATCGGCGCTTCCGGCTCCAGCCTGGCGACCGGAGCGGGGGCTGGCGCGTGACCGGCCAGCAGGTCCTCATGGGTCGACACCGTGGCGGCAAGCTGCCTGACCAGCCCGCCGAGTTCGTTGATCTCGCCGACCACCGACTGGACACGATCGGAATTGGTCGAATTGGACGAGGCGACGCGGCCCTCGATCGCGGCGAGCCGGCGGCCGAACTCGGCCACCTGGCGGGCGAGGTCCGCGGTGCCGCGGGAGAGGTCGGCGATCTGGCCGCCGACGTCACTGCGGTCGCGCAGCCGCATCGAGACCGCGTTGTAGAGGATCAGGAAGGTCAGCGCGGTCAGCGCCACGATCGCGGATTCGGTTCCGCTGATGCCGGCGACCGCGTAGAGCACGAGCCCGAGCGAGGCCGCGACCAAAACCATGCAGATGGCGATGAAGATCGTCGAAATGCGAATCATGTCGCGCGCTGCGCCCTCAAATGACTGCCCCAGCCAGGAAAACACGGGCCCCAATGGGCACGCGCTTCCCAGTCAGCAAGAGCCTAGCATCATCTGTGATTCGAGGGGATAGTTACGGATCAGATCGGCGCTGCAGCACCGATCGTGTCGGCCGAGACCGCCTCGCGGCTGCCGAGCGGCTTGGGCCGCCCGCTGGTCGTGTCGCGCAGGGTTTGCCGCTCGATCTCCGAGTTCAGCTCCGCCCCGAACATGACCACGATGGCCGACATCCACATCCACATCATCAAGCCGATCGCAGTCCCAAGCGAGCCGTAGGTCGCGTTGTAATTGGCGAACTTCGAGAGATACCAGGACAGCAGCGCCGAGCCGGCGATCCAGAGCAGGGCGGCGGTCACCGCGCCGATGCTCAACCACTGCCAGCGCGGCGAGTCGCGGCTGGGCGCGAAGCGGTAGAGAATGGCGAGCGCCACCAGCAGGATGACGAACAGCAGCGGCCAGCGCGCGAGCGCGACGATCAGCCTGCTCTCGGGCGCAAGGCCGAGATGATCGAGCACGAGCGGGAAGGCGACCACGGCGCCCACCATCAACAGCAGCGCCGCGATGCCGCCGACCGTGAAGCTCAGGGAAATCAGGTTCAGCTTGATGAAACTGCGCTTCTCGGGTTCTTCATAGGCGACGTTGAGGGCATCGAAGATGGCTTTGACCCCGGCGTTGGCGCTCCAGACTGCGAGCACGAGGCCGAACAGGAAGGTCGCCCCGAGCGCGGTATTGCCTTTCGATACCACGCGCGCGACCTGGTCCTGGACAATCTGGAACGAGCCCTCGGGCAGCATCGTCGCAAGCGTCTGAAGGTTGGCGCTGATCGTGGAGGGATCGGCGAACAGCCCGTACGACGAGACGAGCGCGGTCACGGCCGGAAAGATTGCGAGCAGCCCGAAGAAGACGACGCCACCCGCGGTCGCGAGCAGGCGGTCGTCGCCAATGCGCTGATAGGTGCGCCAGAAGATATCCTTCCAGCCCGCCCAGGGGATTTTGAACGGGCTCTTCGAGCGACGGCCACGGCCGGGCTGCGCGCCCGCGCTTGCCGGGTTCGTTTCCGGTGAATGCGCTTCCTGATTGCGGTGGTCTTGGGGAGGTCCCGGCCGGATCAGCCCCGACTGCTGGAAGTAGCGTTCCGCGCTGAGGACGAAGATGGCCGTGGCGGCGACCAACAGCCAGGAGTCGAGCTGCTCGCTGTGCCGCGCACGCATGTCAGGCGTCCAGTCCGTGATCGTGGCGTCGCCGGCGCGCGGCCGTAAAGCCCAGCAATCCGATCGCGGCAAGCATCAGGCCAAGCTGTACGGGCCGGTTGGTGCGCGCTGGTGAAGCGTTGCCGCCGTGGCCGCGCTCGCCCGGCGCGAGCGGCACCAATGGAATCGTCGTCGCGACTTCCTTGACCGCCTGCTTGACTGTACCGCGCGGAATCCGCGGCGTGGCGATCGCAACGCGCATGCGGCTGGCGAGCGGCACGATCGGCTTGGTCCGGCGATTCATTTGCGCCATCGCCACCCCGGCGCAGGCCCCGGCCAGCACCAAAAGCACGGCCGCGACGGCGCCAAAGCCCCAGAATTCTCCGCAGGTGATGGCAACCCAACGGTAGAGTGCGATCAGGCCGACAAAGAAGGCCGCGATCAGGAACAGCCCCGCCACTGCGAACAGTCCGGCCGCGACAGCGTAAGACGTCAGGCGTCCCGTGGTCTGGCTGGTACGGTCACGCAGATACGACCGGGTAGCGCGCTTGAGATGGTTGAGTTTCAGCGCCATGCCGGCGCGCAGCAATTCGCCCGATGGCGCGAGCATGCGGACATCCTCCGAGAGCGAGAAAATTCGTCGGGGGATGAACGTGGCGGAATTTGACTTGTTCCGCCGCGTGCGCTCGATCAGCCGAGATCGGCGACCGCGATCCAGAACACCTCGCCCTCGGATTCCTCCGTATCGAGCCAGAGCAGCGGCAGTTCCGGAAACGCCTCGTCGACCAGCTCGCGGCCGCGGCCGATCTCGCAGAGGAGGCCGCCGTCCGGTGTGAGATGGTCGGGCGCATCGCGCAGGATGCGGCGGACGACATCGAGGCCGTCGGGGCCGCCGTCGAAGGCGAGCTTCGGCTCGGCCCGGCATTCTGGCGGCAGTGCCGCCATGCCGTCCGCGTCGACGTAAGGCGGGTTGGTGATGATCAGATCGTATTTGTTGGCGCCGAGCGGGGCGAACAGATTGCCCCGATGGAGCGTGATCTGCTCATCCAGTCCATGTTCCCCAACATTGCGGGCGGCGACTTCGAGCGCGCCCTTGGAGATGTCGACGGCATCAACCATGGCATTCGGGAAATGATACGCGGCGAGGATCGCAAGACATCCCGATCCCGTGCAGAGATCGAGCACGCGCTCGACGGCCGTGGGATCGTCGATCAGCGAACCCGCTTGTCCGTCGCCGCCGAAATGCGATTCCAGGAGCTCGCCGATGAAGGAGCGCGGAACGATGACGCGCTCATCGACATAGAACGGCAGGCCGCGCATGTAGATCTTGTTGACGAGATAGGCCGTCGGTTTGCGCGTCGTCACGCGCTTATGGATGAGGTCGAGCAGGGTCTTGCCTTCCGCTGCGGTGACGCAGGCATGGCCAAACATCTCGAACTGGTCGGGATGCAGGTGCAGGGCCTCGCAGACCAGGAAGACGGCTTCCGCGACCGGATCGGTCGTGCCGTGGGCAAAGGCAAGTTTCGCCTCGACGAAGCGGCTGACCGCATAGCGGACGAAATCGATCAGCGTGAGCAGCTCGCCGCGGCCGACCTTCGCGAGTTTTGGCGCGGCGCGGCCGCGCGTGGTCTTTTTCACAGCTCTTGCCATCAGGATCGGGTCCAGCGTGCGGCGGCCTCGTCGTCACGGGCGTGGGCCTCGACCCAGCCGGTGCCGGTGGCGCTCTCTTCCTTCTTCCAGAACGGTGCGCTGGTCTTGAGATAATCCATCAGGAACTCGGCCGCCTCGAACGCCGCCCGGCGGTGGTGCGAGGCGGTGAGCACCAGCACGATGTTCTGGCCGGGCATGAACCGGCCGACGCGATGGATGACCGTGACGCCGTTCAGCGGCCAGCGCGAAAGGGCTTCGTCGACATGGCGCTTGATCTCTTCTTCCGCCATGCCCGGATAATGTTCGAGCGTGAGCGCGGCAATCTTCGAACTATCCTCGTCGGCGCGGCAGATGCCTGAGAAGGTGACGACCGCGCCGATATCGGTGCGGCTCTTGGTCAGGACCGCGATCTCGCGCGCGATATCGAAATCGTCTTCCTGGATGCGGATGGAGACAGGGCAGGTGGTAACAGGGGAAGTCATCATCTAGCCACCGGTCATCGGCGGGAAGAACGCGATTTCGCGGGCGCCCGCGATGGTAGCGTCGGCCTTGACGTGGGCATGGTCGATCGCGGTGCGGATTACCTTCGGCTTCTCGAAGGCATAGGCATAGGCCTCGTTCTGGCCGGACAGCCAGGCGATCAGTTCCTCGACGGTGCGCACGGTCGCGGGCGGCTCGATCGTCTCCTCGGCCTTGCCGACGCGCTCGCGCACCCAGGCGAAGTACTTCACTTTCATCCCTCATCCTCCTTGATGAGATGATGGATGCCGGCGCGGAAATAATCATAGCCGGTGTACATGGTCAGGATCGCCGAGGCCCACAACAGCACGAGGCCGATCAGCGAGACCATGGGAAGGACCTCGTCGCCGGCCGGACCGGCCAGCAGGAAGCCGATGGCGACGAGCTGCACGGTGGTCTTCCATTTGGCGAGCTTGGTTACGGGCACGCTGACACGCAGTGCCGCGAGGTATTCGCGCAGGCCCGAGACCAGGATCTCGCGGCACAGGATCACGATGGCGGCCCACAGCGACCAGCCATGGATGATACCGTCGGCCGCCAGCATCAGCAGGCAGGAGGCGACCAGCAGCTTGTCGGCGATCGGGTCGAGCATCCGGCCGAACGCCGATTGCTGATTCCAGATCCGCGCGTAGTAGCCGTCGAGATAGTCCGTCACCGCGGCGCCGATGAAGATCGCGACCGCGACCCAGCGCAGCCACAGCGGATAGTCCATGATCGACTGCGCATAGATGCATCCGACCACCACCGGGATCGCGGCGATCCGGCCATAGGTCAGGATGTTCGGGAGGGACATCGCGCGGCTGGTCGTCCCTCGTGTCGTGGCGATGTTCATCCGTCCTACCAATACCGCTCAAGCCTGAAGGTCAACCGTCTGTCTCCAATTGGGGTGCAGGATGCGACGACCATATGACTATCGCCCTTTTAGTTCACCCCGGCTGGGGATGGAAATAATCGAAAATCCTGCGGGCACTCTCGGCGCTCACCCCAGGAACCTTGCCGAGATCGACGATCGAGGCCCGTTCGATCTCCTTCAGGGTTCCGAAATGATGCAGCAAGGCACGTTTGCGCGACGGGCCGATGCCCGGAATTTCCTGCAAACCGGCCTCGCGGACGTCCTTCTTGCGCAGCTTGCGGTGCGAGCCGATCACGAAGCGGTGGGCCTCGTCCCGCAGGCGCTGGATGAAATAGAGCACGGGGTCGCGTGGCTCCAGCTTGATCGCCTCGCGCTCCGGCATGAACAGGGTCTCGCGGCCGGCATCCCGGTCTGGCCCCTTGGCGACCGACATCAGCGACACCTGGGTCAGGCCGAGATTTGCAAAGATCTCCCTGACAGCGTTGAGCTGGCCGCGGCCGCCGTCGATGATCACGAGATCGGGCCATTGCGGGAAATCGTCGTCCTTGGCCTTGGCGGCGCTCTCTTCCGGCGGATTGATCAGACGCTTGAAGCGGCGCTCCAGCACCTCGCGCATCATGCCGTAATCGTCGCCCGGCGTGAGCCCTTCGGACTTGATGTTGAACTTGCGGTACTGGTTTTTCACAAAACCGTCCGGGCCGGCGACGATCATGGCGCCGACCGCATTGGTGCCCTGGATGTGGCTGTTGTCGTAGACCTCGATGCGCTTGGGCGCCTGCGGCAGGCTCAGCGTCGTGGCCATGGCGTCGAGCAGGCGGCTCTGGGTCGCGGTATCCGCGAGCTTGCGGCCGAGCGCCTCGCGCGCATTGGTCAGCGCGTGAGTGACGAGCTCCTTCTTCTCGCCGCGCTTGGGCGTGATGACCTCGACCTTGTGGCCGGCCTTGATCGACAGCGCGCTGGCGAGCAGATCGCTCTCCTCGATCTCGTGCGAGAGCAGGATAGTCTTTGGCGGCGGCTTGTCGTCGTAGAACTGGGCGAGGAAGGAGCCCAGCACTTCCTCCGGCGTATAGGTCTTTTCCGCGCGCGGGAAATAGGCGCGATTGCCCCAGTTCTGTCCGGTGCGGAAGAAGAACACTTCGACGCAATAGAAACCGCCGTCCTGGTGGATGGCGAACACGTCGGCTTCCTCCACCGTGCGCGGATTGATGCCCTGCTGCGACTGGATCGCCGACAGCGCGGCGAGGCGATCACGATAGAGTGCCGCACTCTCGAATTCGAGCTCGCCGGAGGCCTTCTCCATCTCGCCAGCGAGCTCCTGCTTTACCGCCTGGCTCCTGCCGGACAGGAAGTCGGTCGCTTCGCGCACCAGCGTCGTATAGCCGCCGAAGTCGATCTCGCGGGTGCAGGGGCCGGCGCAGCGGCGGATCTGGTAGAGCAGGCAGGGCCGCGAACGGCTCTCGAAGAAGGAATCCGTGCAGGAGCGGATCAGGAACGCGCGCTGCAAGGCCGTGATGGTGCGGTTGACGGCGCCGGCGGAGGCGAACGGGCCGAAATAGCGGCCGGGCCGCGTCTGCGCGCCGCGGTGCTTCAGGATCTGCGGCGCCCAATGGTCGCCGGTGATCAGGATGTAGGGAAACGATTTGTCGTCGCGCAGCTGCACGTTGAAGCGCGGCCGCAGCTGCTTGATGAGGTTGGCTTCCAGCAGCAGCGCCTCGGTCTCGGTCGTGGTCGAGACGATCTCCACGGTCACGGTGGCCGCGATCATGCGCAGGATGCGCGCCGGCAGCGGCGCGCTCTGGCGCGCGTAGTTGGACAGACGCTTTTTGACGTTCTTGGCCTTGCCGACATAGAGCACGTCGGCATTCGCGCTGAGCATGCGATAGACGCCGGGCGAGGTGGGCGCGAGCCGGACCGCACGCTCGATCGCCTCGTGACCGGTCGCCAGCGGCTCTTCGCCGATCGCGCCGCTCTCTTCCAGAATATCCGGCAGCCGCGCATCGTCCTCGTCGTCGCCGCCCGTGGTGGCGGGATCGAGGTCGGGGGGCGCCGTCTCGTGCGATGTCTCGTGCGACGTCTCTTGGGGCGGGGCGTCGGCGGTCGCGGCTCGCGGCGATTTGCGTGCGCCTGCGTCGTCCGGATTGTCAGTGGAATCGTGAACCATGGTGCGAATTTAGGCGCTGAGGGAGCCGATTTGAAGTTCCGGCGTGTCGCGCGCACAGGATGGCACGCGCGGTTCCCGGTAACGCTTCCTTAAGTCTGTTAACAGCGCGGTAACGGGTCTTAACAGCCCTTTAACTTAAAACTCTCGATAAATCTTACGCGAAAAAGTGGTGGTTCCGTAACCATGTGGTCTGGCCCTGCGCGGCGGCGCGGGCATCGCACCCGGTTGCGGCAGTTGCGTTGGAGTGTGTGATGAAGAGGCTCGTTGTGGGCGCAGCCGCGTTGGTTGCAGCCGGCTGGACGGCTTCGGCAAGGGCCGCCGATCTCAGTTACGGGCAGCGTGCGCCCTATACGGTCAATCAGCCGCTCAATGCCTATAGCTGGGCCGGCCCGTATCTCGGCGCCAATCTCGGCTATGAATGGGGCTCGGTAAGCAACACGCCCGTGAAGCCCTCCGGCTTCGTCGGCGGCGTGCAGGCCGGTTACAATTTCCAGAACGGCCCGTGGGTGTTCGGTGTCGAGGGCGATATCCAGGCCGCGGGCGCCGACGATACTTTCGCGCCGTGGAAGTTCTCCAATCCCTGGTTCGGCACGCTGCGCGGCCGCGCCGGCTACGCCTTCAGCAACGTCCTCTTCTACGGTACCGCCGGCCTCGCCTTCGGCGAGCTGCGCGCGCAGACATTCGGTTGGACGGAGTCGCACACCACCGCCGGCTGGACCGCCGGCGTCGGCGCGGAAGTCGGCTTCGCGCCGAACTGGAGCGCGAAGCTCGAATATCTCTACGTCGATCTGTCGTCGAGCCAGTTCGCAATTACAGGCGTGTCAAACGGCTATAGTGCCAGCGTTGTTCGCGCAGGCGTGAACTATCACTTCTGATAGCCAAATAAGAAAATACCGGACAACAACCTCCCGGCCGCTTGCGGCCGGGACTTTTTTGCGCCAGGTTTTCTGGGTCGGGTCCGCTACGAAAGGATCACGAGATTGACCGCCTTCGGCCCCTTCCCCTTCTTGTCCGGTTCGACTTCAAATGTGATACGCTGTCCTTCGGCAAGGTCCTTCAGTCCCGCCCGCTCAACAGCGGTGATGTGAACGAAGACATCGCGACCGCCGTCATCCGGCTTGATAAAGCCGTAGCCGCGCTCGCCGTTGAAGAACTTAACCGTTCCCGTATTGGCCATCGGGAAACTCCCCCTCATTGCTCCTCCGTCGCAACGCAGACGCGCGTCGCGACATGACCGGGCATCACGAAGCCCGGGAGAGCTGGCCATCCTTCGGCGGACCCTTCGGTCCGACTGGATCTTTCTTAGGCCTTCACTCCGCCGCAACCATTCGCGGAAGCGGAACGCAAAGCCAGTCACACAAACAGCATAATACGGTTCTCTGCAGATTGACTACCGCTACTGCATATTTTTCCCAAGAATGCCGGAGTGTTACGGCTTCGGCACCTCTAATCGGAATCTGGCAGCGCCGCCTTGTCCAAGCGGCATTTCCAGCTCGGGCAGGATCGTCTTGAGCTCGCCTTGCAATGTGTATGGCGGGTTGACGATCAGGAGCCCGGTGGAGGTGAGGGCCGCGCCGTCGAGCTGCGGCGCGACGCTGAATTCGAGCCGCAGACATTTTCCCGGAGTCTTTGCTTTAGCTGCGGTCCGCGCCACGAGTTGCGCCAGCGTGTCGGTGGCGCGCCGGCTCTTGGCGGGGTACCAGATTACATAGATACCGGTCGGCCATTTCGCGAACGCGGTGGAGAAGGCCTCGCCCAGTCTTTCGAACTCGTCTTTCGCCTCGAAAGCCGGGTCGATCAGCACGACCCCGCGCCGCTCCTTCGGCGGCACGAACGCCGGCAGCGCCATCCAGCCGTCAAGATCGACCACGCGGGCCTGTTCGTCGCGCCGCAACACGTCAATCAGCGCCTTGCGTGCCTTCGGCTCGAGCTCGCAAGCCACGAGCCGGTCCTGCGGCCGCATCAGGCCGCGCGCGATCAAGGGCGACCCCGGATAGGCTTTGAGCTCGCCCTTCGGGTTGAAGGCGCGAACGATGTCGAGATAGGGCTTGGTCAGTGCGATTGTCTCGTTCGTGAAGCGCGCCTGCATCAGCCGCGCGATCCCCGTCAGCCACTCGCCGCTGCGGCGCGCCTCGTCGCTGCCGAGATCATAGAGGCCGGCACCCGCATGGGTGTCGATGACGCGGAAGGCGGCCGGCTTGTCCTGCAGATAAGTGAGGATGCGCGCCAGCACGATGTGCTTGATGACATCGGCGAAGTTGCCGGCGTGAAAGGCGTGGCGATAGTTCATGCAAGAGCACTACGCCACGTGACGGCCTGAGCAAAGAGGTACGAGAGCGTGAACTACCCGCCCCTGACCGGCGGCATCGTCACCTGGTCGCGACGGCAGGCGCGGCGTTCGATCTCCTCGCAGGCGCGGAATTGTAGGTCCTTGCTGAGGCAGATGCGGACCTCGGAGAGCCGGGTCCGGTTGCAGGTGACCGAGACGGCCGTGTTACTCAGGCCCGGATTGGCCTTGATGAAGGCTTCCTCGACGTCGGCCGGAGCGACAGTCTTGGCCTCCGACAAATCGAGATATTCGGCCGGAATCTTGATTGCCGCACGTGCCTTTCGGATCGTCTCGAAATAGTTGCGATCCGTTAGCCCGGAACAGGTGCCGTGCTTGTCCCACTCGTTGAAGATCAGCCCCGGCGCCGGCATCAGATCGAGCATCGAAGAGACGATGTTGCGGTTCAGCCGCGGCGACGGCCGCTGGCAGTATTCCGGAAAGCCGTTCTCATATTGTGGCCACAGCCCATGCACCACGAAGGAATAGGGCCGTCCCTCGCACTGGATATTCGAGCGCCCGCCACCGCGGCCGCGCTCGGCCGCTTCCTCGCAGAAGGACGGCGACCACGACAGCGACAGCACATAGAAGTCGAATTCGCCCGGCGCGTTCTGCCGCTTGTCCTGGGCCTTGGCGCCGCCGGCCAGCGAGAGCAGCCCGGCGGCAATGGTCAGAGAGATCACGAGACGGGAGAACGAATGCAATCTAAAGTGAAACATGGCAACGCCCCTCAACTAGACTGTGCAATCAGCCTAGCAGGCAATAAGAACATTTCAAGAACAAATTTCAGGCGACCCGACGATTGGCCGCGTGGGCGGTCCGAATCAGGACCTTTTGCAATCAAGGCTTGGCGGCGCGGCAGGACGGATTGTAGGCCCAGTTGCGGTCGAGCCCGACCACGCACCATTCGACGCCCTGGCCGTAGCCGGCAAAGCCGCCATCCTCGACGATCGAGAAGTGGATCCTGCGCATCTTGCCGTCATTGAGCATGGCCTCACCGGTGCAGTAGCGGCGCGGAATGTTGTCAGAGGCCCAGGCCCGGAAGGCGGTCTCATGGACGGCCGAGAAGCCCTCGATCTTCAACGGCGAATTCCAGAACGAGCTTTCCTTCTCCCAGAACTGGGTGGCAATCGTCGGCAGCGCCTTCTCACAATCGGCGACGTTGCCATCGTAACGCGGTCCGCTCAGCCAGAAATTCAGCTCCAGCGGGTTGGCGGCCCTGGCCTCACCGAGCGACAGCGCTCCAAACATCAGGCCGAGAACGGCGGCAAAGCGAAGCGATTTCAGGGAGGTCGAGGCGCGCATGGGCAATCCAGACAGCATGATCTGCGGAGGTCGGACGGTGCCGCGAAGGGCGGGGGAGGTCAAGTGCAGCGCGGCAACACTTGGCCAGGAGTTGATCACGACGTCGCAGTCAACCGGCCTTCCGTTCTTTCCACGGCCGCCGCGGCACCGTAAACTGCCGCCAACCAATCGGAGTGACGGGAATGCGAATCATTGCGGCCGCGGGCCTTCTTGCCAGCCTGGTTGTCTCAGGGATGATGGCGAGCCAGTCGGCGCGCGCCGACATCCTTCCGGTGCCGCCCTTCAAGGGCAACGACACCGGCGGCATCATCGCCTATTCCATGGCGACGCAGACCGATGCGCGCCAGGTCGCGGTCGATCACTGCGCGCACTACGGCAAGGTGGTCAAATTCCTTGCGGTGCAGGCGTATGAGGGTGGCTATATCTCGTTCTCGTGCCGCTGGGTGCCCTATGGCGCGGCCGATCGGCCGATCCGCACGCTCTACTGAGGCGTCTTTCGGAAAGCCAAGATCTCTCAGCCGGGAGTCGCTCGCATGACGCGCAAGCTTGCTTTGCTCGGATCAGTCGTTTGCTTCATGTTGTCGGCTGGGAGCGCAATCGCTGACGATCTGCCGGTGCGCAAGGCCGGCCTCTGGGAAATGAAGATGGTCCGGACCGGCTCGGCGATGCCGGAAATGACCATGCAGCATTGCACCGACGAGGCCGTCGACAAGGAGATGAACAACAACATCTCGCCGATGGCCAAGCAGGTCTGCTCCAAGCAGGACATCAAGAAGACGGCGACCGGCTATGTCAGCGATTCCGAGTGCAGCGTCGCCGGCATGTCCACGACCTCGCACGCCGAGATATCAGGCGATTTCAATTCGGCCTACACGGTGAAGACCTCGTCGCATGCGCAAGGCGGCGTGGTCGGTGCCGCGGGGCGCGACACGACCATGACGCTCGAAGCGAAATGGCTCGGCGCCTGCAAGCCCGACCAGAAGCCCGGCGACATCGTGATGCCCGGCGGCTTCAAGATGAACGTGCGTGACGTCGACAAGCTGAAAGCGCTGTTGCCGAAGTAGGCGGAGGCTACTGCAGCTACACCGGTATCCTCACGCTCGCCCTTAATCCGCCCATCGGGCTGTCGCCGAGCGTGATGTCGCCGCCGTGCGAGCGGGCGATGTCGCGGGCGATGGCGAGACCTAAGCCCGTGCCGCCTTCGTCCTGGTTGCGGGCGTTGTCCAGCCGCAGGAACGGCTTGAACACTTCCTCGCGCAAATGCGCGGGAATGCCGGGACCGTCGTCGTCGACAATGACGGTGAGATAGCGGTGATCGCGCTGGCCGGAGATGGCGATGGCCTTGCCGTAGCGCGCGGCATTGGTGACGAGGTTGGCGAGGCAGCGCTTGAACGAGGCCGGCTTCACCGTGACCACGGGCAGGCCGCTGAATGTCACGGTCGCAGTATGGCCGTGGCGTTCGGCGTCGCTGCGCAATTCCTCGAGCGCCTGCGCCATGTCGGTCGGCTGCGACTGCTCGCCGGAATCGCCGCGGGCGAATGCAAGGTAATCCTCCAGCATCATCGACATCTCGTCGACGTCCTTGCGCATACCCTCGAGCTCGGGATTGTCGCCGATCAGCGCCAGCTCGAGCTTGAAGCGGGTAAGGATGGTGCGCAGATCGTGGCTGACGCCGGCGAGCATCGCGGTGCGCTGCTCCATCGCACGTTCGATGCGCGACTTCATCTCGAGGAAGGCTCCCGCCGCGCGCCGCACCTCGCGCGCGCCGCGTGGTCTGAAGTTCGGCGCCTCGCGGCCCTTGCCGAAACTTTCCGCGGCGTCCGCAAGCCGCAGGATCGGCTTGATCTGGTTGCGCAGGAACAGCACCGACACGATCAGCAGGATCGACGATGTCCCGACCATCCAGAACAGGAAGATTTCCGAGTTCGAGGCGTAGGCGGCGCTGCGCTGTGCGAACACGCGCATCACGGCATCGTCGAGCTGGATGCGGATCTCGACGAGGTTGGAGCGGCCGACCGTATCGATCCAGAACGAGCGCCCGATCTGGCGGCCGAGCTGCACCGACAGCGTCTGGTCGAGCAGCGAGAAAAACGGCTTTGGTCCCGGCGGCGGCATGTCACCGGCCGGCAGGAAGTCGACGACGAGACCGAGACGCTGCTGGGCGATGCGGCGGATCTGGTCGCGATCCTTGTCCTGCGGGTAGCCCTTGTAGACGTCGATCAGCGCGGCGATGTCCTGCACCACCGCGGCCGACAGGCGGCGTGTCACCGTGTTCCAGTGTCGCTCCATGAACACGAAGGCGACGACCGATTGCAGGATCACCATCGGCACGATCATGATGAGGAGCGCGCGCGCATAGAGGCCGGTCGGCATCCAGCCCTTGAACGCGTTGCCCATCCAGCCATTGGCGGCGGAGACGCGCCCGGCGGCGCTCCTGAGCAGCGTCAGGCCGGTATCGATCGTGCTCATCGGTCGTGCTTCACTGCTTTTATGGCGAGGCTACCAGCCGGTAGCCGATGCCGCGCACTGCCTGAAGGAACAGCGGATTGGCGGGATCGGTCTCGATCTTGCGCCTAAGGCGGTTGATCTGCACGTCGACGGCGCGCTCGTTGACGCTGCCATTGCCGGTCAGCGCACTGCGCGGCACGGTCTCGCCCGGCGTCTCCGACAGAATCCGCAGCATCTCGCGCTCGCGGTCGGTGAGATGGATGACCTCGTCGCCCTGGCGTAGCTCGCCGCGATCGAGATGATAGACGTAGGGGCCGAACGCGATCTTCTCCACCGTCGCGGCCTGGACCGGCGGCGCCGCGCGCTTGAGGATGTTGTTGATGCGCAGCGCCAGCTCGCGCGGCTCAAACGGCTTTGCCACGTAATCGTCGGCGCCGATCTGAAGGCCCTCGATGCGGGCCTCGGCTTCATGGCGCGCCGTCAGCATCACGATCGGCACCGAAGAGGATGCGCGGATGAAGCGGGCGAGATCGAAGCCGGTCTCGCCGGGCATCATGACGTCGAGGATGAGCAAGTCGAAATGCAGGCCCAGAAGCTTCGAACGCGCATCAACGGCGCTGGAAGCGGTGGTGACGCGATAACCCTCGGCCGCGAGAAAGCGCGACAGGAGATCGCGGATGCGGCGATCGTCGTCGACCAGCAGCAGATGCGGGGCGTCGTCAGCCGGTTGCACCGGCGGGCGGGCGAGCGTGGCAGCGAGCGGCACGGTCACTCCTTTGCGTCTTGTTTGACATTGGCGAAGATCGTCTCGAGCACCTTGTCCGGATCGTTGCGGTCGATCATCGCGCGCAGGAAGCGCTTGATCGTGTCGGCATCCTGCGGCGCCATCTCGGCAAGCGCCTTGGTGATCCGCGTGGTCTGGAGGCCGGCGAGCTTCTGCACCAGTGCTTCGCCCTTCGGCGTCGCATAGAGCAGGCGCTGGCGGCGGTCATTGTCGCCGGTCTTCTGGACGATATAGTCCTCGTCCAGGAGCTGCTTGAGCACGCGGCCGAGCGACTGTTTTGTGATGCGCAGGACGTCGAGCAGGTCGGCGACCTTCAGCCCTGGATAGCGATAGACGAAGTGCAGGACCCGGTGATGGGCCCGGCCGAAGCCGAAAGCCTCCAGCTCCTGGTCGGGATCGCCGACGAAATCGCGATAGGCGAAGAACAGCAGCTCGATGATATCCCAGCGCAAATTGCCTCCGTCACCTGCGGCCGGCCGTGGCTCGGCAGCGTTTTGAGAGGGAGTCGCGAAATTTATGTCAGGCATATTGACGTATCTTGGGTTCAATGTTACAAAACGATCAACCCGCACGAAATTTTAGATCGTTTCGCGTCGGGTAGCATTTCTAACAGCGGCCGGAGTTAGCCCGACAGGCGGCGACGGCCGGATCGAATCTACCGTGCGATTGTCGAGCGGCACTTCGGCAAAACATACTGGACTTCCGCCTTCCGCAAAAGCATGTCGTCCGAAGACATGCTGGTCACGGAAACCGGCCGCAACAAGGCTGGCGGGCAGTCCGGCCAGAAACCACATCAAGCCAGCCGGGCCCGAAAACGGGCAGGCGGGCGCCAGAACAGCGCCGCTACCGGCAGCGGGAGGCAAGGACATGAGCATGAAATTCGACATCCAGCCCGCATCCAATCCCACATCCGAGAAGGACCGGGTTGCCAAGCTGGTGGACCCCGGCTTCGGACGCGTCTTCACCGATCACATGGCGATCGTGCGCTATAACCAGGCCAAGGGCGGCTGGTATGAGGCGCGCATCGAAGCGCGCGCCAACTTCCAGCTCGATCCGGCCGGCGCCGTCCTGCACTACGCCCAGGAAATTTTTGAAGGCCTCAAGGCCTATAAGCGCGACGATGGCGGCGTGAACCTGTTCCGGCCCGACGCCAATGCGCGCCGCTTCAAGGACTCCGCCGACCGCATGGCGATGGCGCAGCTGCCCGAGGACGCCTTCATCGAGGCGGTCGAGCAGGTCGTGCGCATCGATCGCGCCTGGATGCCGGGCGGCGAGGGCAGCCTTTATCTGCGCCCCTTCATGATCGCCAGCGAGACCTTCCTCGGCGTCAAGCCGTCGTCGGAATACATCTTTGCAGTGATCGCTTCGCCGGTCGGCTCCTACTTCAAGGGTGGCCCCGCGCCGGTCTCGATCTGGGTCTCCGAGAACTATACGCGCGCAGCGGTCGGCGGCACCGGCGCCGTCAAATGCGGCGGCAATTACGCGGCGAGCCTGCGTGCGCAGGCCGAAGCGATCCAGCACGGCTGCGATCAGGTCGTGTTCCTCGACGCGATCGAGCGCCGCTATATCGAGGAGCTCGGCGGCATGAACGTGTTCTTCGTGTTCGACGACGGCTCGCTCTCGACGCCGCCGCTCGGCACCATCCTGCCCGGCATCACCCGCGACTCCATCATTGCGCTGGCCCGCGATGCCGGGAAGACCGTGCGCCAGGAGCCGTATTCGATCGACCAATGGCGCAAGGATGCGGCCAGCGGCAAGCTGAAGGAAGCGTTTGCCTGCGGCACCGCGGCCGTGATCTCGCCGATCGGCAAGGTGCGCTCGGTCAGCGGCGATTTCGAGATCAGCGGTGGCGCCGCCGGCCCCGTCGCCACGGGCCTGCGCAAGCAGCTCGTCGACATCCAGTACGGCCGCACCAACGATCCGCACAACTGGATCAGGAAGGTGTTTTGAGGCTTTCTCTTCCCCTCTCCCCGCCTGCGGGGAGAGGGTAGGGTGAGGGGGAGTCTCTACGGGGACGGCGGCAGCTGGACTCGCGGAGAGTCCCCCTCACCCGAAATCCGCGCTTTCAGCGCAGATTTCGACCTCTCCCCGCTTGCGGGGAGAGGTGAAAAGCGCCGTTTGCGGGTTGCAGGTCAACGTTGTAAGTCAACGTTGACTTCCACGCCTGACAACGAACGACATGGCCGAAAAACCCAAAAAACCCCAGAAACTGAAGGCGCGGCTGCCGCGCGGGCTCGAGGATCGCGACCCCGCTGCGATCCGGGCGACGCGTGAGATGGTCGAGAAGATTCGCGCCGTCTACGAGCTCTACGGGTTCGAGCCGGTGGAGACGCCGGCGATGGAATACACCGATGCGCTCGGCAAATTCCTGCCCGACCAGGACCGCCCGAACGAGGGCGTGTTCTCGTTCCAGGACGACGACGAGCAGTGGATCAGCTTGCGCTACGATCTGACCGCGCCGCTGGCGCGCTATGTCGGTGAGCGCTATGGCACCGACGGCCTGGTCCTGCCCTATCGCAGCTACCGCGTCGGCTACGTCTTCCGTAACGAGAAGCCAGGCCCCGGCCGGTTTCGCCAGTTCATGCAGTTCGACGCCGACACGGTCGGCTCGGCGACGCCGGCGGCGGATGCCGAGATCTGCATGATGGCTGCGGACACGATGGAGGCGCTGGGCGTTGCGCGCGGCCAATACGTGGTGAAGGTGAACAATCGCAAAGTGCTCGACGGCGTTCTGGAAGCCATCGGGCTCGCCGGTGAGGAAAACGCGGCACGCAGGCTGACTGTGCTGCGCGCGATCGACAAGCTCGACAAGTTTTCCGCCGACGAAGTGCGCAAGCTGCTCGGCCCTGGACGATGGGATGGCGGCGAAGAAGGCAAGGGCGACTTCACGAAAGGCGCCAACCTCAGCGCGGCGGAGGCTGACGTCGTTCTCGCAATCACCAAGCCGCGCGACGATTGGAAAGAAGCCATTGCCGCGGCGGAAGCCTATCTCGCCAGGAGCGAGGTTGGTCAGGCCGGCGTGAGCGAACTGGAAGAGATTGCCAAGCTCGTCACGGCCTCAGGTTACGGCGTCGACCGCATCAAGATCGACCCCTCCGTCGTGCGCGGCCTCGAATATTACACCGGCCCCGTCTACGAGGTCGAACTGCTGCTCGACACCAAGGACGAGAAGGGCCGCCCTGTGCGCTTCGGCTCGGTCGGCGGTGGTGGTCGCTATGACGGTCTGGTCTCGCGGTTCCGCGGCGAGCCGGTGCCGGCGACCGGCTTCTCGATCGGCGTCTCGCGGCTCCAGGCCGCGCTGACGCTGCTCGGCAAGCTCGACACCCGGCCGGAAGTCGGCCCCGTCGTCGTCACCGTGTTCGACCGCGACCGCGTTGCCGATTATCAGAAGATGGTGGCGTCCTTGCGCACCGCCGGCATCCGTGCCGAGCTCTATCTCGGCAATCCCAAGAATATGGGCAACCAGCTCAAATACGCGGACCGTCGCAACTCACCCTGCGTGATCATCCAGGGCTCGGATGAAAAGGCGCGCGGCGAGCTGCAGATCAAGGATCTGATCGAAGGCGCGAAAGCAGCGGCTGCGATCGCTTCCAACCAGGAATGGCGCGAGACGCGCCCCGCGCAGTTCTCGTGCAGCGAAGCCGATCTCGTCGCCAAGGTGCGCGAGGTCCTGGCGCGCCATGACGTAAACTGGGGATAGCCATTCCGGCAGGCCGTCATGCCCGGGCTTGTCGCGGGCATCCACGTCCTGTTTGATGCGCACCATCATCAACGATCGGGATGTGCCCGGTCATCGCGAAAGCCACAGGGAGACGACAATGCCTGAGATCACCGTCAGCATGGCCGAAGGCCGCACCGACGAGCAGAAGGCCGGCATGATGCGCGACATCACCCAGGCGCTGGTGAAGAATCTCGGCGTCGACGCCGATGCCGTCGTCATCCAGATCAACGAAGCCCCGCTCCGCCACAAGATGAAGGGCGGCAAGACCTTTGTGGAACGCGCGGCGGCGGCAAAGAAGTGACGCGTTAGCGTCGTTCCGGGGCAGCCGTCAGGGCTGAACCCGGAATCTCGATTGATAACCTCTGGATTCCGGGTTCGCGCTTCGCGCGCCCCGGAATGACGAGCAAGCACCATGGACGCACGCGACTTCATCAAAATCGGAATGGGCGCCGAGCGCACGCTGGTGGTGCCGGCCGACCGCACGGTCGGGCATTTCGTGCCCGGCATGCCGATGGTCTACGCGACCCCGATGATGATCCTGGACATGGAGATGGCGTCGGGCGATGCGATCCGCTCCGCGCTGCAGCCGGGCTGGGTCACCGTTGGCACCGAGGTCGACATCCGCCACCTCGCAGCTGCCCTCGTCGGCGCGACGGTGCGGACCACGGCGAAAGTGATCGCGGTCGAGCGCCGCGTCATCCGCTTCGAGGTCGAGGCCTTCGAGGGCACGCGCAAGCTCGGCGAAGGCCGCCATGCGCGCGGGCTTGTGAATGTCGAGATGTTCAACAAGCGGTTGGGAGCGTAGCGGTTACTTCGCCAATTCCTGCGACCGCTTCGCCGCAGCCGCAATCGCGCGGATCATCAGGTCGCGCAGGCCCGGCTCGCCCATCAGCACGCCGAGCGCGGCGGCGGTGGTGCCGCCGGGCGAGGTGACGTTCTCCCGCAACGTGCTGGAGGAAAGGTCCGACTGGTGCAGCAGCTCACCGGAGCCCGCGACCGTTTCGCGCGCGAGCTTGGTCGCCAGAGCCTCGGGCAATCCCGCTTCGACGCCGGCACGCGCGAGCTCCTCGGCGAGCAGAAACACATAGGCGGGCCCGGAGCCTGACACGGCGGTCACCGCGTCCATCAGGCTTTCATCCTCGACCCATTCGACCGAGCCGGTGGCGCGCAGCAATGCATCGGCGACCGCACGTTGTGTGGCGCTGACGTTCTTCGCAGCAACGGCCACCGTGATGCCGCGTCCGATCGCGGCCGGTGTGTTCGGCATCGCGCGCACCACCGCGCCGCCGCAGACCTCCTCGAGCGAGAGAATCGTGGTTCCCGCCATGATCGAGACCACCGAGGTTTTTTCCGAGACAAACGATTTCAGCTTGGCGCCGGCCTCGCGGAACATCTGCGGCTTCACCGCGACGACCATCGTCTCGACGTGGCCTGCCGCCGTCACATCGGGATTGAGCGCGACGCCCTTGGCGGCCAGCGCAGTGATCTCGGGCGAGATGAACGGATCGACCACCGCGACGCAGCGCGGATCGAGCCCGCCTGCCAGCCACCCGGTCAGCATCGCGCCGCCCATCTTGCCGGCGCCGGCGAGCAGGATGGTGCCGGTGATGTTTTGAAGAGTGCTGTTGTCTGCCACTGCCGTCACCACGAATAAAGGTGTCGTCCCGGCCTAGTGCGCAATTGCGCACGGGGGGCCGGGACCCATAACCACAAATGGTTCTAGTGGATGGAAGGCAGAGCAACAAGCATCGCGCGATATGGTGAAATCACGCGGTATGGGTCCCGGATCTGCGCTTCGCTTGTCCGGGACGACGGCGGGGAGGGAGTAGAGGCTCCCTCACTATGTTGGAGCGCGGCCTTACGCCTCACCCACCGTATCGAACATCGCGGCGTCCATGGCCTGCGCGGTGGTCTTGCCTGCCCACACCACGAACTGGAACGCCGGAAAGTAGCGTTCGCAGGCGTGGATGGCGCCGGCGAGCATGGCTTCGCATTGCGCGGTCGAGGCGGTGAGGCCGCCCGGCAGCACCAGCGCCTGGCGGTGCATGATCATGCCGGTGTTGGTCCACAGGTCGAAATGGCCGATCCACAATTGCTCGTTGACCGCGGCGACGAGCCGCTGCACCTCGCCCCTGCGTGCGACCGGAATCTTCATGTCGAAAGCGCAGGCGAGATGCAGCGCTTCGATCTCGCCCATCCAGGTGAACGAGATCTGGTAGTCGGTCCATTGTCCCTTCGAGACAATGGTCAGTTCGTCTTCGCCGGAGCGTTCGAACGGCCAGTTGTTGCTGGCAGCGATATCCTCGACCACCGCGAGCGGATGGTTTTTGGAATCGATAGTGCCTTCGAGCAGGGACATGCCGTCTCGACCTCTTGCCTTTTTGTTGTCTTTAGATACGCACGCGGTTGGTCCGGCGCGCGCTCCCTTAGATATCGCTAAGGCGATCCATTCGAAGTCGCTGTTGCGATCCCGGGATCAGCGCGGGCTTGTCGCGGATCAAGTGATGTGATTTGCGGAATCTGCGCAACCGGGTCGCGAGTCCGTCCACAAGCCAGGACTCCTTCGTCCACAGCTGATCTCGGCCACAATTATTAATTTGAGAACAAACCGGAATCGAATCGCGCGGCCGCAGGTTCAATCGTTAATTCCGCCCCGCGAGGGCCGTAACGCCATAGCGGCATGGGACCATGCGGTTTTTTGCTGCGGAACAGGCTTGCTGCGGCCCCCGACCGGCGTCATATTTCCACTCAGGTCGCTCAATCCCGAGCGGCCGATGTTCTCAGGGCGGGGTGAAAGTCCCCACCGGCGGTAAGGGCCGAAAGGCCTAAGCCCGCGAGCGCCTTCCCCCAGGGTCTTCCTGAAAAGGAAACTTGCCGAAGGGAAGGGTCAGCAGATTCGGTGCGACTCCGAAGCCGACGGTTAAAGTCCGGATGAAAGAGAACGGTCGGTGGCAGACGCATCGCAAGATGCGGCTGCTTGTCGTTCCGTGTGCCCTGATTCTGGTCCTTTGAAGGAAAGCCATGAATCAGATGTTGCAAGAACCCCAAGTCCAAACTTCCCAAGCCGAAACCTCCCAAACACCGCCGCCGGTTCCGCAAGGCCCGGCGACCGAACATCCGCGTTTCGCAAAGCCGCAGCGGGTGGCCTTCGTGCAGGCCTGCTGGCACCGCAACGTGGTCGAGGAAGCTCGCATCGCCTTCATCAAGGAGGCGGAGGCGCGTCACCTCACCCATGTTGACGTGTTCGAGGTGCCGGGCTCGTTCGAGATCCCGCTTCATGCGCAGGTCCTCGCCAAGACGCGGCGCTACACCGCGATCGTCGCGGCCGGCCTCGTCGTTGACGGTGGCATCTATCGCCACGAGTTCGTCGCCGATACCGTGATCAAGGCGCTGATGGACGTGCAGCTCCGCACCGAGGTGCCGGTGTTCTCCGCGGTGCTGACACCGCAGCAATTCCACGAGACCGAAGTGCACTACGATTTCTTTCGCAGGCATTTTGCGATCAAGGGCGTCGAGGTCGCCGCAGCCTGTGCCGAGACATTGCTCGGCCTCGAGCGCCTGCGCGGCCAGGTCGCGGCGGGGATTGTGTGAGGCGACGCAACGACTCTCACCCCTCATCCTGAGGAGCGCGTAGCGCGTCTCGAAGGATGAAGGCCACACAGCGGGGGCCCCGCGGTTCGAGACGGCGCTTGCGCGCCTCCTCACCATGAGGCTCTGGCACCGTGCCTGAGCCTTCCCTTCACACGCCGCTGATTGTCAATCCCGCCGCCGTCCCTGTAAAGTCGGCGGCGGGAGGAGGCCGTGCCGTGGAGACGGGGCGGCCGACAAGATCATGTTCGAAGGACACGATCCCTATCTCGTCGCGCTCTCTGTGGCGATCGCGAGTCTGGGTGGCTATACCGGCTTTGCACTTGCTGCTCGCATCCGCAACACGCCCGGCGTCAGTAATCGCGTTCTGCTCGCGGGTGCGGCCGCGTTTCTGGCCGTCGGCATCTGGACCATGCATTTCGTCGGCATGCTGGCCGCGCCGCTGCCGCCGGACACAGTCTATCTGGTGCTCCCCACCATCATCTCGTTCCTGATCTGCGCGCTGGTGGTCGGCATCTCTCTTTTCTTTGTCTCGATCGGCGAGCCGAGCTTGAAGCGCGTGGCGTCCTCGGCGGTGCTGCTCGGCGTCGGCATCGTCAGCATGCATTATGTTGGGATCCATGGGCTGGCCGGTCCGTTCGGCATCGTGCACGACCCGATCATGGTTCTTCTGTCGGTCGTCGTGGCGATCGTCACGGCCTATGGCGGCCTGCGCGCCTTCCTGGCGCAGCAGGAAGGCGTTCGTCTGATCGTCAGCTCGATTGTTTTTGGCATCGCCGTCTCCGGCATGCATTACACCGCGATGCTCGGCATGCATTTCGAGCCCCTGACCGGCGCGGCGCATCACCACGTCGGCGGCGGTCTTGCCGCATCGCAGCAAATCTTGTCGATCATTGTGGCCGTGCTGTGTTTCGTCATCGCGGCCGGCTTCCTCCTGTCGCTCGTGCCCGATCAACGACGGCAAGCTTCGGCCACCACGGCTGCCGACCCCGTTGCTCCGTCGGTCGCACCAGCTGCGGTCGAGCCGGTAGCTGCTCCCGCCGCACCTCCACGACCAATGGCGCCGCTCGGCGGCCTCGGCCAGCCGCCGCGGGCGCCGGTTCCCCGGCTGCCGGTCGAGAGCGCCGACGGGACGCACTTCATCGAGACGGCCAATGTCCGCAGCGTCCGGGCGGACGCGCATTACACCCGCGTCCATGATGGCACCCGGGAGCGGATGTGCCCCTGGTCGATCTCCGAGGCCGAGGCCCAGCTCGATCCCTCGCTGTTCCTGCGGGTGCACCGCAGCCATATCGTCGCCATCCCCCATGTCGCCTTGGTCCGGAAAGAGGGCGACGGCGCCGTGCTCGAGCTCGACGGCCCGTCGCCGCACCGGGTGCCGGTGAGCCGGGCCAAGATCGCCGAGGTGAAGGCGAGGTTGGGGCTGGCGAACAGGCGGCAGGCGTAGATCCTCATCGGAGGTGCACTCCCTCTCCCGCTTGCGGGAGAAGGCTGGGGTGAGGGTATCTCCGCAGTGGGACAGTCCCTGTCTGGAAAGAGCCCTCACCCGCCGCGCTTGGCGCGTCGACCTCTCCCGCAAGTGGGAGAGGTTTCAGAGATTGCGGCTCATACGTCGCCACCCCTGACGCAATTCGTGCGTTCAGACCCGCAATTCGTGCAAAAAGCCCGGCTTTGTGCCCCAGCGATTGCGGCCCGCCCCGCCGGGAGTGACCGTCCCCTCCAACGTCCGCGCCGTCACGCGCCCAAGGACGATGATGAGGAGGAGATGATGATCCCGGGCTCATTCGGCTATCACCGGCCGGCGAGTGTCGCCGATGCCGTCAAACTCTTGTCGGACCTTGGCGAGGATGCACGGCCATTGGCCGGCGGGCACAGCCTGGTGCCGATGATGAAGCTTCGGCTTGCGACCCCCGCCCATCTGATCGATTTGCACGGCATCGCCGCCCTCAAGGGCGTCAGCCGCGACGGCGGCAAAGTCGTCATCGGCGCGATGACGACCCAGCACGATCTGCTGGCCTCCGACGAGATCGCCAGATCCGCGCCGATCCTGCACGAGACGGCGCTGCTGATCGCCGATCCGCAGGTGCGCTACCGCGGCACCATTGGCGGCAATGTCGCCAATGGCGATCCCGGCAACGACATGCCAGCGCTGATGATGACGTTGGGCGCGACGTATCGCCTCGAAGGCCCGGGCGGCGCCCGCGATGTGGCAGCCGCCGACTTCTACCAGGGCGCCTATTTCACTGCGCTCGAACCCGGCGAGATCCTCACCTCGGTCTCGTTCCCCGCACCGGCTGCCGGCCACGGCTACGCCTACGAAAAACTCAAGCGCAAGGTCGGCGACTACGCCACCGCGGCCGCTGCGGTCGTGCTGACCATGTCCGGCGGCCAGGTCGCGACCTGCGTCATCGGTCTCACCAATGTCCACGAGACGCCGTTGCTCGCTACTGACGCCGCCAACGCCGTGATCGGCACCAGCCTCGATCCGGCCACGCTGAAAAAAGCTGCCGCGGCAGCCGAAGCGATCATGGCGCCGGCTGCGGATGCCCGAGGGCCCGTTGAATACCGCAAACATGTCGGCGGCATCATGGTGACGCGCGCGCTGCAGCGCGCCGCCGCCAAGGCAAAGTAAGGGAGGGGACCGATGGCCAAAACACACGTCACCATGAAGGTGAACGGCGCCGAGGTCGAAGGCCTCGTCGAGCCGCGCACGCTGCTGGTGCACTTCATTCGCGAAAATCTGCAGATGACCGGCACCCACATCGGCTGCGAGACCACGCATTGCGGCGCCTGCACTGTCGATATCGACGGCATGTCGGTGAAATCCTGCACCATGTTCGCTGTGCAGGCCGACGGCTCCGACATCATCACCATCGAAGGCATGGCCAATGCCGACGGCACGCTGTCGGCGCTGCAGGAAGGTTTCCGCATGATGCACGGCCTGCAATGCGGCTTCTGCACGCCCGGCATGATTGTCCGCGCGCACCGGCTGCTGAAGGCGAATCCTTCGCCGAGCGAGCCGGAAATCCGGATGGGCATCTCCGGCAACATCTGCCGCTGCACCGGCTACCAGAACATCGTCAAAGCCATTCAATACGCCGCCGCCAAGATCAACGGCGTTGAACTCCAGGAGGCCGCAGAATGAACGACCTCACTCCCACGCGGGAACAACGCACCGCCGCACTCGAAGGCATGGGCTGCAAGCGCAAGCGGGTCGAGGACATCCGCTTCACCCAAGGCAAGGGCAATTACGTCGATGACGTCAAGCTGCCGGGCATGCTGCATGGCGATTTCGTCCGCTCGCCGCATCCGCACGCGCGCGTCAAGAAGATCGACGACAGCGAGGCGCTGAAGGTCCCCGGCGTGCTCGCGGTCATCACCGCCGAGACGCTGAAGACCGTCAACCTCGCCTGGATGCCGACGCTCGCCGGCGACGTGCAGATGGTCTTGGCCGACGGCAAGGTGCTGTTCCAGAATCAGGAGGTCGCCTTCGTCGTCGCGACCGACCGCTATGCGGCCGACGACGGCATCAACAAGGTGATCGTCGAGTACGAGCCGTTGCCGCCTTTGGTCGATCCTTTCAAGTCGATGGACAAGGACGCGCCGGTATTGCGCGAAGACCTCGTCGGCAAGATGTCCGGCGCGCATGGTCCGCGCAAGCATGACAACCATATCTTCGAGTGGACCGTCGGCGACAAGGAGCTGACCGACGCGGCCTTCAACAAGGCCGAGGTCAAGATCAAGGAGATGATCTCCTATCACCGCACCCATCCGTCGCCGCTGGAGACCTGCCAGTGCGTCTGCTCCTTCGACAAGATCAAGGGTGAGTTGACGATCTACGGCACGTTCCAGGCCCCGCACGTGAT
Source organism: Bradyrhizobium genosp. A (assembly GCF_049949275.1). Classification (NCBI taxonomy): domain Bacteria; kingdom Pseudomonadati; phylum Pseudomonadota; class Alphaproteobacteria; order Hyphomicrobiales; family Nitrobacteraceae; genus Bradyrhizobium; species Bradyrhizobium genosp. A. The sequence goes on from NZ_CP188196.1 coordinate 1,435,423, forward strand.
CCGCACCGTGGTGGCGCTGATCGCAAAGCTGCCGGAGCAGAAGATCCACGTGATCGCTCCTGATATCGGTGGCGGTTTTGGCAACAAGGTTGGCGCCTATCCCGGCTATATCTGTGCGGCCGTGGCCTCCATCGTCACCGGCAAGCCGGTGAAATGGGTCGAGGACCGCATCGAGAACCTGACCGCGACCTCGTTCGCGCGCGACTACCACATGACCACCGAGATCGCTGCGACCAAGGACGGCAAGGTCACGGGGCTTCGTGTGCACGTGCTCGCCGATCACGGCGCGTTCGATGCCTGCGCCGACCCGTCGAAATGGCCGGCCGGCTTCTTCAACATCGTCACCGGCTCCTATGACTTCCCGACCGCGCATCTGGCTGTCGACGGCGTCTACACCAACAAGGCGCCCGGGGGCGTCGCCTACCGCTGCTCGTTCCGCGTCACGGAGGCCGCCTATTGCATCGAGCGCGCCATGGATATTCTGGCGCAGAAGCTCAACATGGATCCGGCTGAGCTGCGTTTGAAGAACTTCATCAAGCCGGAGCAGTTTCCGTATCACTCGGCGCTCGGCTGGGAATACGATTCCGGCGACTACCACACCGCCATGCGCAAGATGATGGAGACCACCGGCTACGCCGCGCTCCGGAAAGAACAGGCCGAGAAGCGGGCCGCATTCGCGCGCGGTGAGACCCGCGAGATCATGGGGCTCGGCATCTCCTTCTTCACCGAGATCGTCGGCGCCGGCCCGTCGAAGAATTGCGACATCCTCGGCATCGCGATGTTCGACTCCTGCGAGATACGCATGCACCCGACCGGTGCGGGCATCGCGCGCATGGGCACCAAGAGCCAGGGCCAGGGCCACGAGACCACTTGGGCCCAGATCATCGCGACCGAGATCGGCATTCCCGCCGACAACATCATGGTGGAAGAGGGCAACACCGACACCGCGCCTTACGGGCTCGGCACCTACGGCTCGCGCTCGACGCCTGTTGCCGGTGCCGCCATCGCGATGGCTGCGCGAAAGATCAAGGCCAAGGCGCAGATGATCGCGGCCTACAAGCTCGAAGTCCACGAGGACGACCTTGAATTCGACATCGACGGCTTCCGGGTGAAGGGCCTGCCGGAGAAATTCATGTCGATGAAGGATATCTGCTGGGCAGCCTATAACTCCGTGCCGCCGGGCATGGAGCCGGGGCTGGAAGCGGTCAGCTATTACGACCCGCCCAACATGACCTATCCGTTCGGCGCCTATCTCTGTGTGATGGACATCGATGTCGATACCGGCGTGTACAAGGTCCGGCGCTTCTACGCGCTCGACGATTGCGGCACCCGCATCAACCCGATGATCATCGAGGGCCAGGTGCATGGCGGCCTGACCGAGGCTTTCGCGATCGCGATGGGCCAGGAGATCCGCTACGACGAGGTCGGCAACGTCGTCACCGGCTCGTTCATGGATTTCTTCATGCCGACCGCGGTCGAGACCCCGCATTGGGAGACCGACTTCACCGTTACCCCGTCGCCGCATCATCCGATCGGCGCCAAGGGCGTCGGCGAGAGCCCGAATGTCGGCGGCGTGCCGGCCTTCTCCAACGCCGTCAACGACGCGTTCGCGTTCTTAGGAAGCACGCACATCCAGATGCCCCACGACTTCTGGCGCAACTGGAAGGCGGCGAAGGATCTGGGCGCGGTGGCGTAGCGATGAAAGGCCGTGACGAGATCGCGCAAGCGCTGGCTGCATCGGGCTACATCGCCGATGCGGACCTCGCGACTGCGATCTCGCTGATGCAATTGCTACGGCGTCCGCTGCTGCTGGAAGGCGAGGCGGGCGTCGGCAAGACCGAGGTGGCGAAAGCGCTTGCAAAGGTGCACGCGACCGAGCTGATCCGGCTGCAATGCTATGAGGGGCTCGACCAGTCCTCCGCGCTCTACGAGTGGAACTACCAGCGGCAATTGCTGGCGATCCACGCGCATCGTGGGACCGACAGCATCGAGGACCAGGTGTTCTCGGAAAAATACCTGCTGGAACGCCCATTGCTCGCCGCGATCCGCCGCCAAAAAGCGCCAGTCCTGCTGATCGACGAGATCGACCGCGCCGACGACGAGTTCGAGGCGTTCCTGCTGGAACTGCTGTCCGATTTCCAGGTCTCGATCCCCGAACTCGGCACCATTCCCGCCGTCACCATTCCGCATGTCGTGCTGACCTCGAACGGCACGCGCGAGCTCTCCGACGCGCTGCGCCGGCGCTGCCTCTATCATTACGTCGACTATCCCGATGTCGATCGCGAGACCCGGATCATCCTGGCGCGCGTTACCAGTGCGAGCCCGTCGCTGTCGCTCCAGATCGCGCGCATGGTCGAAGGCGTCCGCAAGGAGGAGTTGCGCAAAGTGCCTGGTGTCGCGGAGACGCTGGACTGGGCGGCGGCGCTCGTCGGTCTCGATATCCGCGATCTCCACGACGCGCCCGAGACCGTGCACGAGACCCTGGTCTGCCTGCTAAAGACCCACGAGGACCGCGCCCGTGTCACGCCCGAAGTGACGCAGCGCCTGCTGGGGAAGGTCGCATGAGCTGCTGTGGCTCCAGTCCCGGTTACGACGATCTCAATGAGGTCTCCCGCTTCGTGTCGGCACGGCTCGCCGCCTTCCTGCGCACGCTGCGCGATGCCGGCTTCCGCGTCGGGCTCGCCGAGGGACAGGATGCCGCGACGCTGATGTCATCAGGCTATGCCGCGCGGCCGGGCCTGTTGCGCGCGGCGTTCAGGCATTTGTTCTCGGCGCGCAAATCCGACTGGGACAAGTTCGACGGGCTGTTCGATGCGTTCTGGCTGGGCAAGCGCGTGCGCTCGCGCTCTCGTACGAATGGCTCGGCGCTCGGCGCCAGCAATCCATCGTTGAAGAGCTTGCAGGACACAGCCGCACAGCAGGGCGGCAGCCAATCCGTCACCGATCAGCTTCCGTCGTCCGATGATGCGCCGGAAGGCCGCTCCGGCGAGGGCCGCATGGAGGGTGCTTCGCGCGCCGATAATCTTGCTGATGTCGATTTCAGAAAGCTCAGCGACCCCGATCAGATCGCGCAGGCCCATGAAGCCGCAGCGCAGCTCGCAAAGGCGATGCGCACGCAGCTGACCCGGCGTGATCTGGCGCGCCGGCGCGGCTATCGGCTCGATCTGCGCCGCACCATTCATCGCAACATCAGCCATGGCGGCGTGCCGATCAGCCTGGTGAAACGCCAGCGCAAGGACAAGCCGCTGCGGTTGATCGTGCTGCTCGATGCCTCCGGCTCGATGAGCATGTACACGTCCGTGTTCCTGCGCTTCATCCACGGCGTGCTCGACCAGTTCCGCGAGGCCGAGGCGTTTTTGTTCCACACGCGTCTCGCTTACGTCTCCGATGCGATGAAAGAGAAGGACGCCGGGCGCGCGCTCGACCGGCTCTCGATCATGGCGCAGGGCGCAGGCGGCGGCACCAGGATTGGCGAGAGCCTGCAGACCTTCAACCGCTGGCATGCTGCGCGCGTGATCCATTCGCGCAGCTGCGTGATGATCGTGTCCGACGGCTACGAGACCGGCGATGCCGCTTTGCTCGGACGCGAAATGGCCGCGCTGCATCGCCGCTGCCGCCGCATCATCTGGCTCAACCCGATGATGGCCTGGGAGGGCTATGCGCCGGAGGCGCGGGGTATCAAAGCGGCGCTGCCGCATGTCGATCTCTATGCGCCCGCGAATTCGCTGCAAAGCCTGCGCGCGCTCGAACCTTATCTGGCGAAGCTCTGAGGGATGTTGCGATGACCGCTCATGTCGAAGTGCTGGATCTCGTGGCGCAGATGAAGGCCGCCGAGCGCGCCTTCGTGCTTGCGACGGTGGTGCGGACGGTTTCGGTGACCGCGGCGAAGGCTGGCGCCAAGGCGATCATCGCGGCCGACGGCACCATCGTCGCGGGTTGGATCGGCGGCGGCTGCGCCAAAGGCGCGGTGCTGAAGGCGGCGCGCGAGGCGCTCGCCGACGGCGAGCCGCGCATGGTCTCGGTGCAGCCGGAAAACCTGCTGGCCGAGCTCGGCGTCAGCGCGGGCGAGAGCCGCGACGGCATCCGCTTCGCCAGCAACATGTGCCCGAGCAAGGGCACCATGGATGTTTTCGTCGAGCCCGTGCTGCCGCATCCCTCGCTGGTCATTCTCGGCGCGAGCCCGGTTGCGCTTTCGCTTGCCGCGCAGGCGCGCGTGCTTGGTTACCACGTCACGCTTGCCGCACCCGCGATTGAGCTCACGGCTCAACCGGATGCCGATACGATCATCGACGGCTATCAGCTCGGAGAGCTCAACGACGCCAAACGCTTCGTCGTGGTCTCGACGCAAGGCAAGGGCGACGACGCCGCCTTGCGCGCGGTGGTCGCGACCAAAGCCTGTTATCACGCCTTTGTCGGCAGCCGCCGCAAGATGGCCTCGCTGCGCGCCAAACTCCTTGCGGAAGGCGCCAGCGCCGCGGCGATCGATGATTTCAAGGCACCGGCCGGGCTCGATCTCGGCGCCATCACGCCGGAGGAGATTGCGATGTCGATCCTCGCCGAGATCACCAGGGAGCGGCGCCGCGGCCAACGTGCCGCCAGCCAAACAGCAAGCAGAGAGTGACCGATCATGCAGATGAACGACAGCCAGCGTATCCCTGCGTCACGCGAGCAGGTTTGGGCGGCGCTGAACGATCCCGCTGTGCTGAAGCAGTGCATCCCCGGCTGCCAGTCGCTCGATGTGACCGCGCCGAACGAGATGACGGCCACGGTGGTTTTCAAGGTCGGTCCGGTGAAGGCGACATTCAGCGGCAAGGTGACGCTATCCGATCTTGATCCGCCGAACTCCTATCGCATCTCGGGCGAAGGCTCCGGCGGCGTCGCCGGCTTCGCCAAGGGCGGCGCGGTGGTGCGGCTGGAGTCCGAGAGCGTCGATGTCACGGTGCTGCACTACGAGGTCGACGCCCAGATCGGCGGCAAGCTCGCCCAGCTCGGTGCACGTCTGATCAACTCGACCGCGACGAAGCTTGCGGGAGAGTTTTTCAAATCATTCGCAGGGGTGGTGAGCGCGCAGGCAGAGGCAAGCTAGCTGCCGTAGGGTGGGCAAAGCGAAGCGTGCCCACCATTTCTATCGCAACCGGGGAGAGATGGTGGGCACGGCGCTTTGCGCCTTTGCCCACCCTACGCGGTCGGCGTGTTCAGTCGAACAGGCTCGAGACCGACTCTTCCGCCGCGGTGCGCGCGATCGCGTCCGAGATCAGGCTCGCGATCGGCAGCGTGCGGATGTTCGGCGCCTTGGTCACCGCTTCGGTCGGCAGGATCGAGTCGGTGATGACGAGCTCTTTCAGCTTCGAGCCGGCGATACGGGCGGCCGCGCCGCCGGAGAGCACGCCATGGGTGATGTAAGCGTAGACATCCTTGGCGCCCTTGGCGATCAGCGCGTCGGCCGCATTCACCAGCGTGCCGCCGGAGTCCACGATGTCGTCGATCAGGATACAGGTGTAGCCGGCGACGTCGCCGATCACGTTCATGACCTCGGATTCGCCCGCGCGTTCACGCCGCTTGTCGACGATCGCAAGCGGGGTGTTGATGCGCTTGGCAAGGCCGCGCGCACGGGCCACGCCGCCGACGTCAGGCGAGATCACCATCGTCTTGGAGAGATCGAACTTCTCCCTGATATCGCGCACCATCAGCGGCGCCGCGTAGAGATTGTCGGTCGGGATGTCGAAGAAGCCCTGGATCTGGCCGGCATGCAGATCGAGCGTCATGACGCGGTCGACGCCGGCCTGCGTGATCAGATTGGCGACGAGCTTGGCCGAGATCGGCGTGCGCGAACCGGACTTACGATCCTGCCGGGCATAGCCGAAATAGGGCAGCACCGCGGTGATGCGGCGCGCCGAGGAGCGGCGCAGCGCGTCGGTGATGATCAGCAGCTCCATCAGATGGTCGTTCGCGGGGAATGAGGTGGACTGGATGATGAAGGCATCCGAGCCGCGGACGTTCTCCTGGATCTCGACGAAGATCTCCATGTCGGCGAAGCGCCGCACCACCGCTTTGGTCAGCGGCAGGTCGAGGCCCTGCGCGATCGCCTGCGCGAGGGCAGGATTGGAGTTGCCGGCAACAAGCTTGATGGAGCCGTTCTTGGCCGACATGGACGCTTCCTCCCGCGCTTTGCTGGATACGACGTTCAACATCAGAGAATACCCACTGGCAGCACGGTTACGACGGGCGAGGAAATATCAGGCCGAAGCCCGCAATGGCAACCCGGGATGCTACGTTTTCCCTCTGAAAATCCTGAATCGGGCCAACAGCTTGGCCGGTACTTGGGCCCGTGGTTTAGCGGTGGTTATTGCCGGGCATAGCCGAGTGCCGAGGCCGAGATCTCCAGTGCCGGGGCCTCCGGAGCCACGCTCGCCACCGCCGGTCCGCGCAGGCCCGGAACCGAGCCGGGCGCGTCCGGCGTTCCGCTGATCATATTGGAAAGTCCGCTGAATCCGGCCTGGGCGATCTTCCGCAGCACGAGGTCGTCGGCAGCCTGCCAGGGGTCGCGCATCGCGTCCCGGCCGCCTTTGGCGGCGGTCAGTTCCTCGCCGGAGAGGCGCAGCGCCCGCTGTTGGTTGGCGTCGTAGACGTCCCAGACCCAGGCAATCACGGTCTTGCCGCGGACCACCTGGGCGGAGAGGTAGCTGCGCACGCGGTAGGCCGCGGTCCCCTCCCGGGAGACCACGGACAGACTGCGCAGCTTGGATTCGCTGTCGAGCACGCCGACCATGCGGTCGAACACCTGCGGCGGCGGCCCGTCGATCGACTCGAAGGTAACAGTCGTCCCCGAGCCGGCACTCGGCGCCATCGCGTAGGAATTGGCGGGCGCGTTGCCGCCGGCGCAGCCGGCCAGAACGGTTGCTGCTGCCAGCAGCATGACCGCCAGCACGCGCGAGCCCGCGCGGCGCAAGATGGATGACACTTCCCTCATTGAGGGCAGCGATATCGTTAAAATCGATTAAGGTCTAGGGCAGAGGCGCCACAGATCCCGTGGATTGCCGGCGCGAAGTTTGTGCATCGCCCCGGAATGAAACGACGTTGCCGGTGTGTTCACCCTTCCAGCGCGATCGCGTGAATGTGCCGGCCGTAATCCGGCTCCTTGCGATGAACTGAACGGCGATAGCTGAAGAAGCGCTCGTCGGCGTAGGTATCGAGGCCGAGATCGTCGATCATCAAAATGCCGGCGGCTTCCAGCCGCTTGCGGATGAAGCCGGCGAGGTCGAACATCGCGTGGCCCTGGCGCACCGACGGAATGAAGAACATTGCGTTGTCCGCATCCGCCTCGATGAAGCGCGCGACGAACTCGTTGCCGACCTCGTAGCTCTCCTGCCGGATCAGCGGTCCGATCGCGGCGATGATGCCGCTGCGGGTGGCGCCGAGTTTTTCCATCGCTGAAATCGTGGATTCCAGCACGCCCGTCAGCGCGCCCTTCCAGCCGGCATGAGCGCCGCCGATAACGCGCGCATCGGGATCGACGAACAGCACGGGGCCGCAATCGGCGGTGGAGACGCCGAGCGCGATGCCCGGCGTCTTGGTCACCAGTGCATCCCCCTTCGGCCGCGGGCCGCTTGGCCAGGGCGCATCGGCGACGCGGACGTCGGGCGAATGGATCTGATGCAGGCTGAGGAAGCGGTCGGCTGCGACGCCGACATGCTCGGCCATGCGGCGGCGGTTCTCTGCAACAAGGGCCTGATCGTCGTTGGAGCCGAGCCCGCCGTTCAGCGCGGCATAGATGCCGCTGGAGACGCCGCCTTCACGCGTGAAGAAGGAATGGCGCAGGTCGGGCACCGCCGACAGCAGCGGCGAAGTCAGAGTCATCAACGGCCTCCGGCCTGTTCGAGATCGCTGAGGCCGGCAAGGCCCGTCAGTCGCGGCTCGGAGATGCCGAGCACCTTGAACATCGCGCCCATGCCGCCGCGCCCGGTGTCGGTCAGCCGCTTCAGCGCCACGGAAATGTCGGTCGCCACCTCCGGCGTCGCCTTCTGCGTCAGCGCGGCCGCGCGGGTCTCGATGCCGACGCGCTTGAGGAAGTCGCCTTGCGTCACCGGTCCGTGCACGCGAGCGCCGACGTCCTCAGCCGCGCGCGCGAGCGCCTGGAAGTCGACATGGGCGGTGACGTCGGCCTGGCCCGGCGCCTTCAGGGGATCAGTGAAGCTGTGGCGGGCGATGGCCTGAAAGGTGTCGCCGGCATCGCTGCGCAGATGGCCGTAATCGATGATCAGCGCCGCGCCGTCCTGGTCGCGCACGCGCGTGGCGAGCTTCATGATCTCGGTATCGGGCCGCCATTCGAACACCGCGCCGACGGGGGCTGCGCGCACCAAGGGCGGAAGCAGCACGTCGAAGCGCGGCGTCGGCTCGGCGGCCGCGCCGAACTGGAGCTTGCCGTTGGGGTCGACCTCGACCACACGCTCGTGCCAGCCGTTCTCGCGTTTCACCATCTGGTGGATCGGCAGCACGTCGAAATATTCGTTGGCAAGGATGATGCTCGGTCCCTCAGGCACGTCGTCGATGCTGTCGTGCCAGGCGATGTTGTTGCGCACGCCCGACAATGTTGCGCTCTGCCGCTCGCGCAGGACCGGATTGACCTCGACCAGATGAATGCTGAGCCCCTGGTAGAGCGGCGGCAGCACGCGCAGTGCGCGCAGCGCGTCCGCCATCATGGTGCCGCGGCCGGGCCCGATCTCGATCAGTCGCAGGAACTGCGGCGAGCCCATCTGCTTCCAGACCGAGGCGGTCCACAATCCCAACAGCTCGCCGAACATCTGGCTGACTTCGGGAGCGGTGGTGAAGTCGCCTTCGCGTCCCAATGGATCGCGCGAGACGTAATAGCCGTAGCGCGGATGCATCAGGCACGATTCCATGTATCGCCAGACCGGCATGGGGCCTGAGGATTTGATCAGCGCCTTGATCTCGTTGAGCAGCGGCTGTTCGGTCACGACCTGTCTTCTCGAAATGAATTAACGAACGGCATCGAGCGCCTTCGGCGCACCGCGCCTGACAGCCCATACAATAAGTATAGCGCCGACGATAAGCATCGGGATCGACAGCAGCATGCCCATGGTTAATCCACCCCAGAGGAAGCCGAGTTGAACGTCCGGCTCGCGGAAATGCTCGCCGGCGATGCGGGTCAGGCCATAGATCAGGATGAAGGCGCCGAGGATCATGCCGGGCCGCTTCAGCGCGCCAAGGCGGATCATCACCGCGAGCACCGCGAACAGCAGAATGCCCTCCATGCCGGCCTCGTAGAGCTGGCTCGGATGGCGCGGCAAATGCGAGGGGTCGTTGGGAAAGATCATGGCCCAGGGCAGGCTCGCATCGGTGGCGCGGCCCCACAATTCGCCGTTGATGAAATTGGCGATGCGCCCGAGCAGCAGCCCGATCGGGGCGACCGCGGTGGTGATGTCGCCGAGCGACAGGATCGAGATGCCGTTGCGATGGGCAAACCACATCACCGCGACGACGCAGCCGAGGAAGCCGCCATGGAAGGACATGCCGCCCTCCCACAATTTGAAGATCGCGGCAGGGTTATTGATGAAGAAGGGCAGATTATAGAACAGCACGTAGCCGGTGCGGCCTCCCAGGATGATGCCGAGCGTGACCCAGAGAATGAAGTCGTCGATCTGCACCAGCGACATCGGCGCGGGGCCGCCCCACAGGCGCTCGTTTTTCAGCAGCGAGCGCGCGTAAAGCCAGCCGATGACGATGCCGCCAATATAGGCCAGCGCGTACCAGCGGATCGCGAACGGCCCGATCGCGACCGCGATCGGGTTGAAGGACGGGAAGTCGATGAGAAGAAGCTGCATCGCACCTTGGTTTCAAGAAGTGAAAGTCGGTGTGTAACCGGAACGGAGGTGCGCTCCCTCCCCCGCTTGCGGGGGAAGGTAGGGGAGAGGGTGCTTCCGCCGAAAGACTCCCAGCGAGGACAGAGCCCTCACCCGGCGCGTTGCGCCGACCTCTCCCGCAAGCGGGAGAGGCGCACCGAGTTCGCGGATGAACTGGTTCATTCTGCTCACACGAGATTGCGGCGATAGAGCGCCAGCAGGCGCTCCCAATGCCGCTCGGCGGCGTCGCGGTCATAGACCGGGCGCTTGGGAAAGGCGAAGCCGTGATGGGTGCCGGGATAGATCTCGACCTCGGCTTTCGCGCCGCTCATGCCCTGCTTGACCTTCTCGATGATCTCGGTCGGCGCATAAATGTCGGTCTCGGCGCAGGCGAAATAGAGCTCGGCCTTGGTCTTGCCTGCCGCGAGATGCGGGCTGTCGTCATGATCCGTCGCAAGCTGCGTGCCGTAGACCGAGGCGGCGGCCTTGACGCGATCGGGGAAATGCGTGGCGGCGTTGATGGCGTAGCGGCCGCTCATGCAGTAGCCGACCGTGCCGATGATTTTTGTGTTCGCGGCCGTCTGGCCCTCGGCATAGGTGAGCAGCGCCCTTGTGTCGTCCATGATCTTGGGAATCGTGAGCGAGCCCATCAGCGCGAACATGCGCTTGCGCTCCGGCGCGTTTGGATCGGCCGGCAGCGCGCCGAGCTCCATCACGCCGGAGCGGTAGTAGAGGTTCGGCAGCATCACGAAATAACCCGACGTCGCGAGCCGCCGCGCCATGTCGCGCAGCTCTTCGCGGATCGCCGGCGCGTCCATGTAGAACAGGATGACCGGGAACGATCCGCCGCGCTCGGGATGAACGATGAAGGTCGCGGTGTGGCCGTCCTTGGTGGGAATTGCGATCTGCTGCTCGATCATGTCTTGCGTTCCGCCTTGTGATTCTTGTTATGCAGGGACGTTGAATACGATTGCAAGGAAACCGGGGCATGACAAGGATACCGCCCGCGCGGCCCTTGAACCCGCCTTCGCGGATTGCCATTGTCTTATCCGCTGTTCGCGCAAAGTTTATCGGGGCCGCCAAGAGACCGATCAGGAGACCGACATGACCCAGACCACCAACCGGTTTTTCGACGAGATCGGCCGCATGATGAACGATGCCGCCGGTGCGGCCCAGGGCGTCAAGCGCGAGTTCGACACGGTGATGCGGACGCAGGCCGAGAAGTTCCTGCGCGACATGGACCTGGTCAAGCGCGAGGAGTTCGAGGCGGTCAAGGACATGGCCCGCCTGGCGCGCGAGGAGAACGAGGCCCTGAAGGCGCGCATCGCGGCGCTGGAGGCCAAGCTCGGCGGGTAGTTTCCGCGGCGTCATTCCGGGGCGATGCGCAGCATCGAACCCGGAATCTCGAGATTCCGGGTTCGGCCGCTGTCGCGACCGCCCCGGAATGACGGCAGATCCGGTACCGTCCGGCACCCCATTCTCCTTGTCATTTCTGCATCTTCCGGGTAAAAGCCCGCCAGTTCGTGGCCCCCGCACCCCTGGAGGCTTGCTGCGAGCGATGCCATGGGCCGCGCTGCGGCCCATTAACTTTTGCAAAAACAAGGACTTAGACTATGGCGACGACCGTCAAGGAATTGAAGGCGACCGCACGTCTGAAGAGCGGCAAGGGGGCCGCCCGGGCTGAGCGTCGCGCCGGGCGCGTGCCCGGAGTGATCTATGGTAACAACCAGCCCCCGCTCACGATCTCGATTGCAGATCGCGAACTGCGCCAGCGCATCCTCGCCGGCCGGTTCCTGACCACGCTGGTCGACATCGACCTCGAGGGCAAGACGCACCGCGTGATTCCGCGCGACTACCACCTCGATCCGGTCAAGGACTTCCCGATCCACGTCGACTTCATGCGGCTCGGCGAAGGCGCCACCATCCGCATCAGCGTTCCCTTGCATGTGGTGAAGGCTGAAGGTTCGCCCGGCGTGAAGCGCGGCGGTGCCGTCAACATCGTCGCCCACGCGATCGAGCTCGAATGCGGTGCCGAGAGCATCCCGCAGTTCATCGAGGTCGACGTCAGTTCGCTCGAAATCGGGCACTCGCTGCATCTGTCCGACGTCAAGCTGCCGGCCGGTGTGAAGGCGCTGACATCCGAGGACGCGACCCTCGTCACCATCGTGCCGCCGTCCGGCTACGCCGAAGAGCAGAAGGCGGCTGCTGCTGGTGCTGCGGCTCCGGGCGCTGCGGCGGCTCCGGCAGCTGGCGCGGCTGCGCCGGCAGCGGGTGCTGCGGCTCCGGCCGCTGGTGCGAAGGCTCCGGCTGCGGCTGCCAAGGCTCCCGCCGGCGGCGACAAGAAGAAGTAATCTCTCAAAGCTGGCGCGCGGTCTCTGATCGCGCGCCGAGCAAGGGGCGCGCCGCGTCATGCGACTCTTTGTAGGGCTCGGCAATCCCGGCGCGAAATACGCACGTAACCGGCACAATATCGGCTTCATGGCCGTCGACGAGATTGCGCGGCGTCATGGTTTCGCACCATGGCGCCGTCGTTTTCAGGGCGAGACCTCGGAAGGCATGCTCGGCACTGAGCGCGTGATCCTGCTCAAGCCCACGACCTATATGAACGACTCCGGCCGCAGCGTTCAGGAAGCCGCAGGCTTCTTCAAGATCGCGCCGGGCGACACCACGGTGTTTCACGACGAGCTCGAACTGCCGCCGGGCAAGGTGCGGGTGAAGATCGGCGGCGGCATTGCCGGGCATAACGGCCTCCGCTCGATCTCCGCGCATATCGGCAACGAGTATCGACGGGTGCGGCTCGGCATCGGTCATCCCGGCGTCAAGGAGATGGTGCACGGCCATGTGCTGTCGGACTTCGCCAAGGCCGACAACGACTGGGTGACGACGCTCTGCGACGCGGTGGCCGAGCATGCCGCACTGATCGTCAAGGGCACGGACGCGACCTTAGCCAACAGGGTGCATCTCGCGATGCAGGCGAAGGGATTTTTGACCAAGGACGAGAACGGCAAGGAATAACGCTCGTGGGATTCAAATGCGGGATTGTCGGGTTGCCCAATGTCGGCAAGTCGACCTTGTTCAATGCGCTGACCGAGACGGCCGCGGCGCAGGCCGCGAACTATCCATTCTGCACCATCGAGCCGAATGTCGGCGAGGTCGCGGTGCCCGATCCGCGGCTCGACAAGCTGTCGGAGATCGCCAAATCGGCGCAGATTATTCCGACCAGGCTGACCTTCGTCGACATCGCCGGCCTCGTGCGCGGCGCCTCCAAGGGCGAAGGCCTCGGCAACCAGTTCCTGGCCAACATCCGCGAGACCGACGCCATCGCGCATGTCGTGCGCTGCTTTGAAGATTCCGACATCACCCATGTCGAGGGCAAGATCGCCCCGCTCGCCGATATTGAGACCATCGAGACCGAGCTGATGCTCGCCGATCTCGACAGCCTCGAGAAGCGCGTCGACAACCTCACCAAGAAGGCCAAGGGCAACGACAAGGACGCCAAGGAGCAGCTCGACCTCGTCAACCGCACGCTGGTGCTGCTGCGCGAAGGCAAGCCCGCGCGCCTGGTCGAGCGCAAGGCGGAAGAGGAGCGCGCCTTCGGCATGCTCGGCCTGCTGTCGTCGAAGCCCGTGCTCTATGTCTGCAACGTCGAGGAAGGTTCGGCCGCAACCGGCAATTCGTTCTCCAAGGCGGTGCAGGATCAGGCCGCCAAGGAAGGCGCGGTTGCCGTCGTCATCTCCGCCAAGATCGAATCCGAGATCGCCACCATCTCGCGCGAGGAACGCGCCGACTTCCTGGAGACGCTGGGCCTCGAAGAGGCCGGCCTCGATCGCCTGATCCGCGCCGGCTACCGGCTGCTCGACCTCATCACCTATTTCACGGTGGGCCCGAAGGAAGCGCGCGCCTGGACCATCTATCGCGGCACCAAGGCGCCGGGCGCGGCCGGTGTGATCCACACCGACTTCGAGAAGGGTTTTATCCGCGCCGAGACCATTGCGTATGAGGATTACGTCGCGCTGAACGGCGAAGCCGGCGCCCGCGATGCCGGCAAGCTTCGCCTCGAAGGCAAGGAATATGTCGTCGCCGACGGCGACGTGATGCATTTCCGGTTTAATACGTAAGAGGCGAAGCTCGGTCCCGCATCGCGCCGTGCCCACCATCTATCCACGACCGCGAAAGTGGTGGGCACGCTTCGCTTTGCCCACCCTACGGCATCTGCACACGCCTCACCGCACCCCGCCGCTCTGATCCCTGATCGCGCCGAGATGCTCGTTGATGCGGAACACGATCAGGATCAATTCTGCGGCGATGCGCGAGAACACCACGCCGACGACGACGCCCGCGATCGATTCCAGCACGACCAGGAAGCCGGCGAACGGGCTGATCGCCATCGCGGTGAGACCGGCGAAGATTCCGGAGAGTCCGAACAGGCAGATCACGCCGATCACCAGCCAGTAGAAGGTCTTGATGATCGTCGGCGTGATGAAGCGGTCCCATTGAAACAGATCGCTGAATGAAAACATCTCTCTCCCCCGGGCAAATTGCGCCTGCGGCCCGCGTCAATCCGACAATGAGGCTGGTCTGGCCCGACTCGCCGAATGTAGCACGAGCCATGCGAGCCGGCGGGTTGAGATTGCCGCAAAGTGCGGCCACAATCTGACCTTCCCGCAAAGCATGGCCAAGATGACCCTGACCTTCGAAGATTTCCCGACCGGCCGGTATGGAACGTTCGGCCCGCGCCATGTCACCCGCGACGAAATTTTGGCCTTTGCCGCCGAGTTCGATCCGCAACCGATGCATCTGGACGAGGAGGCCGCGGCTAAGAGCATGCTGCGCGGCCTGTCGGGCTCGGGCTGGCACCTCTGCGCGCTCATGATGCGGATGATGGCCGACGGTTTTATTGTCCGCGCCGCTTCGCTGGGATCTCCCGGCGTCGACGAGGTGCGTTGGCTCTCGCCGCTCAGGCCGGGTGACGACCTCATGCTCGACGTCGATGTCGTGGAGGCGCGCACCTCGAAGAGCAGGCCCGGCCTCGGCATCGTCAAGTTCAAATGCACGATGCGCAACGCCAAAGGCGAAGCGCTGTGCGAGATGACCTCGCCGATCCTGATCGAGCGGCGCGCGGGAGCGGTCTGATGCGGTTTTTCGAGGACATCGAGATCGGTCATCGCCGCGACATCGGCAGCTACAATTTCACGGCGGAGTCCATCAAGATTTTCGCGGCGAAATTCGATCCGCAGCGCTTCCACCTCGACGAGGAGGAAGGCAAGAACTCGCTGTTCGGCGGGCTCGCAGCGTCCGGCTGGCATGTCGGCTCGGCCTGCATGAGTCTCCTTGTCGCAGATGGTCAGCGCCTGGCGCGGGAAGCCGCAGGGCGTGGCGAGGAGGTCGCGGTGTGGGGGCCGTCACCTGGCTTTCGCGACCTGCGCTGGATCAAGCCGGTGCTGGCCGGCGACACCATCAGCTATTCCAACGTCGTCATCGACAAGCGCAGCTCCGCCTCGCGCCCCGGCTGGGGCATTTTGACCGCCCGCACCACCGGCACCAACCAGCGCGGCGAGGAGGTCTATTCCATCACCGCCAGCGCCTTCGTGCCGATCCGGAAGGGCGCATGATCTAGAATTGATCGAGACGCTTCCCTTACCTCGCCCCGCTTGCGGGGAGAGGTCGGATCGCTCTTGCGATCCGGGTGAGGGGGTACAGGTCTCACGATGATCTCTAGCGTGGAGAGAGGCCCCTCACCCCGACCCTCTCCCCGCAAGAACGGGGAGAGGGGGGGAGAAATCGCGGAACTGTTGCCCGCGCGCTATGGACGCGATTCAGGGCTACTGCCATAAGCCTCCGCGAGATGGCTGGCCGCTACGAAGCAGCTGCCGGAACCATCGAGTTGCTAACCAATTATGAACCTGTCGCTGTCTATTTGAACGAACTGGGCAGAGGACAGGGGACGAGAACAATGGCAGACCGCGGCGCACTCAAGCTGGTCGGATTTATCTTCGCTACCGCGACGCTGGCCGTGATGCTGGTTGCCGGCATGGTGGTGAAGGGCTACGCCGACGGTGCCTACACCCTGGAAGCCTCGAGCGTCGACGCCAGCCGTTAAGAGCTCGTTTAACTCCGCGGGCCGCGACGCGGCCTCCGCCCTCAGCGGCTATAGACGAACGCCAAAATCGCGATCGCGACCGCCAGCAGCCCGACAAAGCGCAGCATGATGGTCCCGAACTGGTTCGGCGCGGGCCGCAGCGGTATCGGGTCCGTGTTCTCGGGCCGAATGCTTTCCATCTGAAAATGTCCCCGAGGCCCGGCCGTAGACGGCACGGGCGCTTGGCATTGGTCGCCGGGGATGGGCGGAGGGTTCAAGGCAGGCGACACCCTCCGCTGTCATGCCCCGGCTTGACCGGGGCATCCAGTACGCCGCGCCGTCACGGCTCTAGCCTCGCAGCCTCTGGAATACTGGATCACCCGCTCCAGTGCGCAATTGCGCACAAGGCGGGTGATGACACCGGCATTGAGGATCGATCCCCAGAAATCAAAACCGCCGCGCCCCTTCCGGAACGCGGCGGCTGGTGATGCTTGGGGCGCTTGATCAGCTGTTGCGCAGGCCGTCGGCGGCGCGCTTCCACTGGGCAACGTTGTCGGCGATCATGCGGGTTGACTTCATCGCGGCCTGGCTGAGCTGGGCGTAGCCGGAGATCTCGCGCTGGACGCGCTGGCCTTCGGCGTGAAGCAGGTCGCGCAGGCTCTCGAGCTCGGAGATCAGATTCTCGATCTCGGCGAGCGAGGTGCCGGCGACGCGCTGGATCAGCGAGTTGACGTTGGTGACGGTGGCTTCCGCGCTCGGATCGAGCGGCGGCGCATCTGTGGTGGTGGTCGCGGCCGGCCGGCGCAGATAGGCGATGTCGTTGCGGACGAAATCGCGGATGCCGGCTTCGACTTCCGTCGCGGCGGCGAGGTTGGTGTCGACCGTCTCGGTCTCGGTGGTCTCGGTCTTTTCCGGACGCATGGCGTTCATCGTTATTCCCCTGTTCGCGTTGAGCGCAGCGCGAGTGTCCCCGCACGACGATGTGTGTCAGGCCGGTGCATCAGGGCGTCCGATTTTGACCGCAACGGGGCCGAGATGCGGCAAGGGCGGACCATTCGGGGGTTTTGCCGTGGCGTATGGTTACGAGACTCTAAAGAAGGCTCACCAGCTCTTCTTGAAGCCCGCGGTCAGGCTCTTGTTGATCGCGCCTTGCGAGGTCTCGCCGACCGAGCCGGAGACGGTGACGTTGTCGAACAGCTTCTGCTCGGCGCCGACCTTGCGCAGCCATTTGTCGTCGGTGGTCGACATGGTCTGGCCGGCGGTGACGCTGGTGCCGGTGCCGGTGATCGTCACCTTCGCGGACTGGTCGGTCTCGTAATTGCGCGTAACGTGCCCGCCGACGCCGGGCAGCGCCGTGGTGCCCTGCTGGTTGACGCTGTAGCCGTTCTGGAGCGTCAGCGAAGTATCGTTCGACAGCGGCACCGATTTGGTCAGCGATGCGCCAAGCTTGCTCTGCTCGGCGCCGGGATCGACGCGGGCTTCGACCGCGGTCTTGTCCCAGACGGGGCCTGCGCCCGGCGCGGTCGCGGCGGCCCAGGCGCTGCCGGAGGATTGCGGCAGGTTGCCGCCATTGGCGGCCTTCTGCGCCAGCAGCTCGGACATCGTGGTCGGCTCTTTCGCCACCGTCATGTCGGCACCGATGCGGGTGTCCCAGAACGAGGACACCGACTGCTTCACGGTCACCGCCGAAGAGCCGTTGGCATTGGCGTTGGTCGACCAGTTCATGCCGTTATTGGCGGCAGCCTTCGCGCGCTTCTTGGCGGCGATGATGTCGTTGAGCTTGCCGGCGTCGATGGCGAGCTGGCCCCAGTCGAGCTTGTCGACGTCGATGCCTTTCAGCACATCGGGGTCGTTGACGTCGGCGGTCTCAGCGGCCTCGGCCTCCTCGTCAGATGCGGCGGCGGCAGGGGCGGGGGAGAAGGGCGGAATGATCTGTGCTGAGACCGTCAGCACCGAGCCGAAAATGAACGCAGCCGCCAGCGGCAGCCTGGTCCAGCCAAAACCTGTCTTGAATTCCATTGCCTTGCCCGCAAGCCCAGTTCGCGCACAGGATGCGGCGCTATCGTTGCAAAATTATGGCGCCCAAAATGACGAACCAACGGGCCGCGCGAGAAGGCGCGCGCCCGATGACGAGCATCTCCACGACGGCGTCCGGCGGGGCTGGAGGCCGGAACGTGCCGCGGGAGCATCAATCGATCGGTCCCGAATTGCGGAGCCCGTTGGTGTCCCCCTCAGCCGACGCTGGTCATCTTCGGCAGATGAATGGCGCGGCCGAGTGCCTGCTCGACCAGGTCAAACGTATCGATCAGCACACGCATGCTGATCAGCCGGTCCGCCCTGAACTGGGCGAACTGCGCCACGCGCAAGCTAATCGGCTTGTCGGAATCCAGCGCCGTGAGCGAATAGCGCAGCATCGAGGAGGCGGCATCGACGCCCAGCATGATGCTCTCGCGGTCGAAGCGGCGGACGCGGAAATTGTCGGCGAGCTGGCGGATGACGTGGAGCACGGCCGCCTTGCCCTGGCGCGCGCCGAGGAACGGAAACATGTCGATCGGGCCATAGATCGCCCACTCGACGTCCTCGTCGATCAGGGCCTCGATATCCTCGAAATGCCGGTCGTTGATCGCGCGGTGCAACGCACGCGAGAAACGCCAGAGGCTGTGCTCTGTCATCTTGGGGCGTCCTGAAACTGGCTTGCAAAAACGAAAAACAACCCCATGCGCAGTACTGCGCGGCGGGGCGTGCTCAATTCATTAGTGTACGAACAAATAGGCGATTTCGGCCAAAACGCAAATCACGTTTTTGCAATGCACGAGTGAGCGCGAAATGTGAGATTTACAATAGAACCCCGTATTTCTCCGGTTCCGACCCCGCTCCCGGCGGCGTTTGGCGAAGATTTGTAGTTCGGTACGCCCACCGCCGGCAAACCGAAAGATTCCGCGGAATGGGTTCTGGTCTTCGCCAAGGGCGACACCGGGTGATACGGAACAAGCGCTGTTGGAACCGCGATGCGCCCGCGCTCGTTGAGAGGCCGACATTCTTTTGGAGACATCGATCCCATGACACGTCCGCACATCATTCTCGCCGCCGTACTGCTCTCGCTGGCCGCGGCACCCGCCGCCAACGCCAAGGGCTGCATCAAGGGCGCCGTCGTCGGCGGCGTCGCCGGCCATTATGCCGGCCATCACGGCATGCTCGGCGCCGCCGCCGGCTGCCTCTACGGCCGCCACCGCGCGAACGAGCAGGACAAGCAGCAGCAACAGCAGAGCCAGAGCGGGCAGGGTAAGCTTTAGAGGGAAAACCTCGCTAAAGCTCCCTTCTATCCGGCACACCTCGATGGTAACTTCCATTCGCTCACGCTGGGGTTGAGTCGGGCGAGGGGATGATGGACATTTGGAAATCCTTGTGGGGCGTCGTCCTCGCAATCCTGTTCCTGTATTTCCTCGTAGCTTTCGTGGGAAAGGCTTCCCGTTCACCGGGCGTCAAATACAATTGGCTCGGCGTGTTGCTGTCGTTTTCGACGATCGGCTTCGCCATCTACCTCGTGTTCTTCCGTCAGCTCTGACGACGCTCGCCTGCCCGCTGCTGCTGCCGGTGCGTGAGCTATCCTACATCGCACGCTTCCCCCTGCGGCTAACGTCATCCGCAAGTCATCAGGGAGATGTGCCATGGCCGTCACCGCCGCCGCGAGGAAGATCACGGAATGGCGCACCCACCCGGTCGCCTCGTTGCAACTGGTCGCGATCGTGCTGTTGCTGTCGGTGATGGCGGTGGTGACGGCGAGCGTGGGGTAAGGGGATATCTCTCGTCTTGTCATTCCGGGGCGCCGCAAAGCGGCGAGCCCGGAATCCATAACCACGGACGGCGGTGATCCAGAAAACAGCTCGTCACTCTGGTTGATGCGAGCGCAGGAATTCCTTTGCCGCATCCCGCGTCGGAAAACAACCAAGCTCCTGATAATCGGCATCGTCTTCGGCCTCTTCGGACGAGCGCAGCAAAACAAACTTGCCGCCTTCCTCCACGATGAGTTCCGTCAAATCTTCGCTGTTGAACGGCGTCATGTCGCTGAAGCCGCAGTGCGGGCATTCATCGTCACAGGTGCACGACCATTCATCGGACCATACCTTCCTACAACGGTCGCAGCGGTAGAAGTTTAGAAACCAGGCCATGGCGAACCTCATGATTTCAGACGGTAGGTGCCGCGAGACAAAAACTCGACAAATCCTTGATCGCGCAAATACTGAAGCTGTTGGCGAATCTTTGGTCTGACGTTCTGATTGCCAGGATAGAGTTCGCCAAGATGCCGCTCGAAGCCGTAGACCTCCTCGAGCGTGAACTCGGACTTGCCGATCGCTTCCACGCACTTCATCACATCGAGCAACCAGCCACGCGACTCCAGCGACTCGCTTCTCAGGAACAGCGTCTTCTGCCATTCCTCCATTACCAGCTCCTTCGGTCGGATTACCCCATTCCGAACGATGTGAATCTTTCCAGACTCCGGCACCTTGCCAAGCAGGATGTTCGATCCGATCCAGCCCGCGCGACGTGCCGTTGCGGCGAGAGGCTTCCGCTCTTGGATGATTTCAGCAACGAAGAAGTGTTTCGGCACGATGAAGAGATTCACGACCGCAAGTGATGTGCGGTCGTAGTTCATCAGCAGGAGGTTTGGATTGTTGCTCGCAGCAAGCCGCTCGCACTTCGTCTTGTACGCCCCGTCCGATACCTTCGGACCGAACTTGCCCTTCTGGCTCTTGAGCTCGAATTCCTCTTTGCAGGAGGCGCAGAGGAAATCCGCGACGGGACTGTTGTTCGGAAACTGCGACATCTTCGCGGTGCCGCAATGCGGGCAGTAGGCCCATGCCTTGACCCAAGCTTCGGTCCATGCGCGGGCGCTTTGCGAGCCACTGGTGTAGGACAGTTGGGATTCTTCGAAGCCGAGTTTCATGATGCCAGCGTAACGAAACTCGTTCGAATTGCCAGCGCCCTACCTCTTCTTCCACCCACCCCGATGCCCCGGCGCCCCGCCGCTCGACCGTGGCGATGGCCCGAACTCCGGCCCCGACTGCTTTGAGTCCGTCGGCTGGATGATCCGGCTGGTGCTGCCGAACGGCTTTGACGGGAGCGTCGTGCTCTCGCGGTAGGGCAGCGATTCCGGGCCGTGCATCTCGTCGAGATGCGGCTTGTGCACCTTCGAGCCACTGCCGCCGCCGCTGGCTTTCAGCGCGGAGCTCACGGTTTTTTTCTTCATCGCGCTAACCGGCAAGTTGGCGGCGTCGCCGTATTTCTTGGTGCCGGCATAGGCGCCAGCCTTGCCCTGCACGGTGCGCTGTTTTGCGGTGGGGTCGTCGACCACCGCGAGCTCAGTGGCGCGCAGGCGCTTGACTTCGTCGCGGAGGCGGGCGGCTTCCTCAAAATTCAGATCGGCGGCGGCCTCGCGCATGCGCGTCTCGAGATCGGCGAGCACGGCCTCAAAATTGTGGCCGATCGAGATGACGTCGTCGGTCATGTCGTGGCCGCCGACCTCGACCAGCACGTGGTCGCGCTCGTAGACGGAGTTGAGGATGTCGCCGATCTGCTTCTTGACGCTCTCCGGCGTGATGCCGTTGGCGGTGTTGTACTCGACCTGCTTTTCGCGGCGGCGGTTGGTCTCGGCGATGGCGCGTTCCATCGAGCCGGTCATCTGGTCGGCATAGAGGATCACCTTGCCGTCGACGTTGCGCGCGGCGCGCCCGATGGTCTGGATCAGCGAGGTCTCGCTGCGCAGAAAGCCTTCCTTGTCGGCATCGAGGATGGCGACCAGCGCGCATTCGGGAATGTCGAGGCCTTCGCGCAAGAGGTTGATGCCGACCAGTGCGTCGAAGGCGCCGAGGCGGAGGTCGCGGATGATCTCGATCCGCTCGATGGTGTCGATATCGGAGTGCATGTAGCGGACGCGAATGCCCTGCTCGTGCAGATATTCGGTGAGGTCCTCCGCCATGCGCTTCGT
This sequence comes from Bradyrhizobium genosp. A, assembly GCF_049949275.1. Taxonomy (NCBI): domain Bacteria; kingdom Pseudomonadati; phylum Pseudomonadota; class Alphaproteobacteria; order Hyphomicrobiales; family Nitrobacteraceae; genus Bradyrhizobium; species Bradyrhizobium genosp. A. Next base: position 1,457,348 of record NZ_CP188196.1, read on the forward strand.
CAGCACCGTGATCAGCGAGCGATAGCCGGCCTGCGCGGTGGCGCGGACCTCGCCGACGAGATCGTCGACCTGGGTGCGGGCCGGGCGGATATTGACCGGCGGATCGATCAGGCCCGTGGGGCGAATGACCTGCTCGACGAACACGCCGCCGCTTTCGTTCAGCTCCCAGGCGCTCGGCGTCGCCGACACCGCGACTGTCTGCGGCCGCATCATGTCCCATTCCTCGAAGCGGAGCGGGCGGTTGTCCATGCACGACGGCAGGCGGAAGCCGTATTCGGCGAGCGTCGCCTTGCGGCGGAAGTCGCCGCGGAACATGCCGCCGATCTGCGGCACGGTGACGTGGCTTTCGTCGGCGAACACCAGTGCGTTGTCGGGGACATATTCGAATAGCGTCGGCGGCGGCTCGCCGGGCAGGCGCCCGGTGAGATACCGTGAATAGTTCTCGATGCCGGCGCAGCTTCCCGTCGCCTCCATCATCTCGAGATCGAAGGTGGTGCGCTGCTCCAGCCGTTGCGCCTCCAGCAGGCGCCCATGATCGTGGAGCTGGTCGAGCCGCATCTTCAATTCGGATTTGATGGACTTGATCGCCTGCACCAGCGTCGGGCGCGGCGTCACATAGTGCGAATTGGCGTACATCTTGATGAATTCGAGCTCGTCCTGCTTGTGGCCGGTGAGCGGATCGAACTCCTCGATGGTCTCGATGGTGTCGCCGAACAAATTCACGCGCCAGGCGCGGTCTTCATAGTGCGCCGGGAAGATGTCGATGACGTCGCCGCGCACCCGGAACGTGCCGCGGGTGAAATCGGCCTGCGTGCGCTTGTATTGGAGCGCGACGAGATCGGCGATCAGCTGGCGCTGGTCGATGCGCTCGCCCTTCTTCAGCGCAAAGGTCATCGCGGTATAGGTCTCGACCGAGCCGATACCGTAGATGCAGGACACAGAGGCGACGATGATGACGTCGTCGCGTTCGAGCAGCGCGCGCGTCGCCGAGTGGCGCATGCGGTCGATCTGCTCGTTTATCGAGGAGTCCTTCTCGATATAGGTGTCGGTGCGCGGAACATACGCTTCCGGCTGGTAGTAGTCGTAATAGCTGACGAAATACTCGACCGCGTTGTCCGGAAAAAAACTCTTGAACTCGCCATAGAGCTGGGCGGCGAGCGTCTTGTTCGGCGCCAGGATGATGGCTGGCCGCTGCGTCGCCTCGATCACCTTGGCCATGGTGTAGGTCTTGCCTGAGCCGGTGACCCCGAGCAGCACCTGCGAACGGTCGTTGCGCTGGATGCCCTCGACGAGCTCGGCGATCGCGGTCGGCTGGTCGCCGCGCGGCTGGTACGGTGACTTGATCTCGAAGCGCACGCCACCTTCGGACTTCTCCGGGCGCGGCGGCCGATGCGGGGTCCACACTTTCGTGGAGCCGTCACCCTTGCGGAACTCTGGACGGCCCTCGCGGATCAGCGATTCCAGCGCGTCGGCCGTGGCCTTGACGCCGAGCGCCTCCATCTTGGTGCGCGGCGGACGCGCCAGGGCCTCGGCGTCGTCCTCCTCGGTGGGAAGGCCGAGCTGGCGGGCCAGTTCCGGGTCGAGCGTCGGAATCGTGGCCGCGGTTCCATAGTTGGCCTGCGGCGCCTCGTCGAAGCCGGCGCTCTCCCGAGCCCCCGGCGGCTGCGGATGGGGTCGCAGCGGCATCGACCGCGCCGAATCCTGCGGAAACTCCTTCGGCGTCGAGGCGCGCGCCCGATGCGCGGCGGCCTCGCCCCCGGAACGGCGGTCGCGCGAATTGTCGGGCGGCGGCTGCAGCCCGGTGCCGGATCCAAGCCCGGCATCGCCGCGATTGATCGCGGGATTCAGAAGTTCGGCCAGCGCCGGCCCGATCGGCTGCACGTCAGGGCGGTGCGCCTTGGAGTTCGGGGCCTTGGATTTCGGGGACTTTGGGGGAGCAGGTTTCTTCGCCATGCCGCGAATATGGGACGAGTCCGCCGCTCAGAAAAGGGCGAATGCCCATCCATGCGCAGACTGCTGACAGCAGGCAGGCGCTCCCCATGCGGCGAGGAGCGCCGGCTTGCGCCGCTCAGTTGGCCACCATGGTGTGATCGGCGAGATTCACCGTCACCATGTCGAAGCGAGACTGGGCCAGCGTCCGCACGCCGACCTGATGGAAGCCGATCTTGAGCTCCTCCTTGTCGACGTGGATCCGCAGATAGCCGTAATTGTGGTCGTCGTATTTTTCCAGCAGCAACTGCTTGACCCAGGCCGGCGGGTGCTTGCCCTCGAGATATCTGACATCCGAGCCGGCGTTCGGCTCCTGCGCCGGATGGCCCCGCGCGGCCCGGACCAGCGGGTTGACGTTGTGGCCGCCATCGCCGCAGACGATGAACGGCACATCGATCTCCTTGCCTCCGAAGTCGATGATCCTGCTGTAGCGCTGGTAGTTGTGCGCATGTGCCGACAGGAACGCGTGCGGATAGACACCTTCATCGTGGCAGACCTTGTCGATCTGCTTGAGCATGACCGTGCTGCATCCGTGATTGCCGCCGGCTCCGCCGCTGGCATTTGGCGGCGAGTAGCTGAAAGGCGGGTGATGTGTGGCGAGCAGTACGGCGCCCTGGTAGTTCTCGTCCTTGATCTTCTTGAGTTGGGCGTGCAGGAAATCGATCTGCACGTTGGAAACTGTCGGCCAGCCATGGTCGAGATTCGAGATTACGCCCGGGTCTTCCAGCGCGTTGCTGAACAGGCCGATGATCCTGACGAACGGAGCGTCCAGCGTGAAATAGACCGAGGGCTGGATCATCGCGGTCCGGTGCAACGATCCCGCTTCCCGCGTAATGGTGCGCTCGGTAGCGCAGAAATTGCGCTGGAACGTGTCCAGCGGAGTCTGCCCCTCCGGGGTGCCCGGAACGACGAAGGAATCATGGTTGCCGGGAATTGCGAAGATCGGAGCCGGATAGTTGCGGAAGGGATCGTAGAACTGGTCGTAGTAATACTGCGCCTCGCCGAAATTGTAGACGACGTCGCCGAGATGGAACAGGAACGCGGGCCGGTTGCCGTCAGACGACGAAGCTGCATCGAGAGTCACCTGGTCGGAGACGTGCAGTTCATCGGCGTACTTCCGGATGTTCGATGCTCCGGAATCGCCAAGCGCATGGAAGATGATCTTGCCGGCGTCCTCGATCACCTTGTTGACTTGCGGGCCGTGGCTTCCGTAGGCGTCAGCCAGCGGGACGACCGCGTCAGCTGCAATGCGCGATTGCGGAATAGCGACCACGTCTTTTTTCAGGAGATCGCCGATCTGCTTGTACAACTCGGCGTCGCTCGGGTGAGCGGTTGAAAACCCGTTGGGATCCGGCAGATTGTCGGCTTCGCCGAAAACGGGCTCGTGAAACACTGGATCAGGAAGATGGGATTGAGCGGTTCTCGCCATGGCAACGCCTCCCGGTTGGCGGCGAGAGTACGTGCGAAATATTACAACCTCAAGAAGTCGCGCTGTGTTCCACTCTTCGCAAGACGGACCTATCGCAAGACGGACTTGTCGTCTGACGCGGCGGAATGACGCCGGCAGCCAGAGCCGGAGATCACGCCGGCAGCGGTCCCTCGCCGTCCACGACCGTCAGGCGCGGCTCGAGGATGTCGAGATGGATTCCGCCGCAATCGGTGCAGCGCATCGTCCAGTACTCGCAGCCGGCGCGGCCGCCGATCACGCGGAGCACCGTGAGATCGCCGTCACATTCCGGGCATATCGCCAGCACCTTGCGCGAGTAAATCCGCGGCCGCGGAGCGTCTTCGAAGTCGATGACTGACATGAACCGGTGTCCCCCCTGTTACGCCGCGCTGTCGTTCGATAGGCCTATTCGTCGTCGCTGTCGTCGGCACGGCGGCGGAAGCGATCGATGTGATGCTTGGCGTCGGCGATCGCGGCGTCGGGATCGGGCCAGGCGAAGCCGACTTCCATGGCCGGAAACAGCACGCCGTCGATGGCAACCGGGCTGAAATCGGCGCGCCGGATCCGGGCGTGCCACAGTCCCTTGCCAGCTTCGAAGGATTCGATGTCAAAGCCGTCGTAGATGGTCGTCATTGGTAGTCCCCAAATGCTCTCGCGTCGGAGGGTTAAAGGACCACGTTTGCGGATTTCGAAATGTGAAGCCGTTCACAAGCGGCCGGCTTTTTCACCCGAAAGGATGATGGTCAGTTCCGTCCGGCGGCGCGCCCGGACCGCCGCGGCCGGGCCGCGGGTTCCGCGGCGGAACGCATGATCCAGCGGCGGAACGCGGCAAAATCGCGCTGTTCGGTCTGAAAACTGCGGTAGAGCAGGTACCAGCGCATGCCCTTGGGCACCGAGAGGTCGAACGGCGCGACCAGGCGGCCGGCGGCGAGGTCGTCGTCGATATAGGGCCGGATGCCCATGGCGATGCCGAGCCCGTCGGCGGCGGCCTGGAGCGCCTGGCCGTAAAACTGGAACTCCGGTCCGCGCGCGTTGATGCGGGCGAGGTTCGCGGCCTTCAGCCAGATCGGCCAGTCCTCGGGCGAATGCGTGACGCGGATCAGACCGGGCCCTTTGAGATCGGCCGGCCGCTTCAGGCCATTGGCGAGGCGGGGCACGCAGACCGGGGTGAGGTCGCCCGCGAACAGCGGTTCGGCGACGAGCCCCGGCCAGTCACCGGTGCCGAGCTTGATACCGCAACTCCAGTCCTCGCCGAACGGCACCTCGGCGCCGCCGGTGGTGAAGCGCACCTCGATGTCGGGCTCCTCGCTGCGAAACTCCGACAGCCGCGGGATTAGCCAGCGCATCGCAAAGGTGTGGCCGACGCCGATGGTGAGCACGCGCACGCTGGACGGCGCCGTCACCTGCGCGGTGAGGCTTGCCAGCGCGTCGAAGATCGGCGTCAGCCCGCTCTGATAGGCGCGCCCTGCCTGCGTCAGCACGAGCTTGTTGGCCTTGCGCTCGAACAGCGCGACGCCGAGCCGCTCTTCCAGCAGATGCACCATGCGGCTGACGGCGGCCGCCGACACGCTCAGCTCGATTCCCGCCGCAGCAAAGCTGCCGGTCCGCGCCGCGGCCTCGAATGCCTTGATGCCGTTGAGAAAGAGCAGGCGCCGCAAATGCAAAGACCCTCAGGAAAGCTGATGCCAGGCCAAGATAACTCAGTTTGCGCGAAGCGAGCAAGCGAGGCACGTTCCCCCTTGCCTCTCCCCCGCTTGCGGGGAGAGGCCGACACGCGCCGAGCGATGCGAAGCATCGTCCGAAGCGTGGCGGGTGAGGGGGAGTCTCCGCGAGGGCAGCTGCCACCGGGATTGCGGAGACAGCCCCTCACCCCACCCTCTCCCCGTAAGAACGGGGCGAGGGAGACCAACAGCGTTGCGTCCCTTACCCACGGGAGAACCCCTTCGTGACGCCCATCATGATCGCTGCCCTTGGATTGCTGATGGTCGCCACCGCGTTCCTGTCGGGGCTGTTCGGCATGGCGGGCGGGCTGATCCTGATCGGGGTGCTGCTCGCGCTGATGCCGCTGCCGACCGCGATGGTGCTGCATGCGATCACGCAGATGGCTTCGAACGGCTGGCGCGCCCTGCTGTGGCGCGCGCATATCCGCTGGCGGCCGGTCGCGAACTATCTGGTCGGCTGTGCCATCGCGCTCGCGGCCTGGTCGCTCACCCGCTACGTACCGGACAAGCCGATGGCGCTTTTGCTGCTCGGTGCCACGCCGTTCATGGCACGGCTGCTGCCGACGAATATCAAACCCGATCCGGATCGTCTCTGGCAGGGCACCGTCTACGGCACAATCTGCATGGGTCTGATGCTGATGACCGGCGTCTCCGGTCCGCTGCTCGACACCTTCTTCCTCGGCGGCGATTTCGGCCGGCGCGAGAAGGTGGCGACGAAAGCGATGTGCCAGCTCGTCAGCCATTTCACAAAACTGATCTATTTCGGCGGCGTCATCGACCAGGCCGCCACGATCGATCCGGTGCTGGCCGGCGTCGCGATCGTAGCCTCGATGCTCGGCACCACGCTGGCCCGGCGCATTCTCGAAGCCATGACCGACCAGCAATTCGTGGCCTGGTCGAACAAGCTGATCACCACCATCGCCTGCTACTACATCGCCTATGGCGGCTGGCTGCTGGTTCGGACGCCGGTGCTGGCCGCCTTCGACAAGGGAGGTTTGCAATGAGCGAGACGGCCGACCCGCTGGTGCTGGACTTCGTCGAATGGATCGCGCGCGAGCCGCGCGCTTATGCCGAGGTGATCTCGACCTGGAAGACCTCGTGCCCGCGCCTCACCATCTGGGAGGACGCCGCCGATCGCGGCTTCGTCGCGCGCGAGACGCTGCCCGGCATCGGCCTGATCATCGCGGTGACGGAAGACGGCGAAAGGCTGCTGCGAACCAACGGGCGGTGACGTCTCACGACATCGTCATTGCGAGCCCAAGCGAAGCAATCCAAAATGGGAGACCCTCACCCTGAGGAGCGCGCATCTTGCGCGCGTCTCGAAGGGCGAGGCCGAGATCGGGCCTTCATCCTTCCAGACGCGCGTTCCGCGCTCCTCAGGATGAGGATCTGGCAGGCAAGGATCTTCCATGTCGCTCAAACTCTTCGAACTCGTCGGCACCGACGCCTCGCGTCCCTTCAGCCCCTATTGCTGGCGCACGCGGATGGCGCTGGCGCATAAGGGGCTGACGGCGGAATCGCTGCCCTGGCGGTTCACCGAGAAGAGCACGATCGCGCCGCACGGCTCGGAGCGGGTTCCGGTGCTGCTGCATCACGACAAGCCTGTGGTCGAGTCCTGGGCGATCGCGAATTATCTCGAAGATAATTTTCCGGATCGCCCGTCGCTGTTCGGCGGCGAGGGCGGCCGCGCTATGGCGCGCATGCTCAATGCATGGGGCGACATCGCCATCGTCGGCGGCATCTTTCCGCTGATCGTTGCCGACATCCCCGGGAAACTCGACGAAACCGATGCCGCCTATTTCCGCAAGTCGCGCGAGGCGCGTTTTGGCGGCAAGACTCTGGAAGAGGTGATGGCGAGCCGCGATAGCGCTGTGATCGGCTTTCGCAAATCGCTGGAGGTGATGCGGCAGACCGTGAAGAAGCAGCCCTTCATCGGCGGCGCCGCGCCGAACTATGCCGACTACATCGTGTTCGGCGGTTTCCAATGGGCGCGCGTGGTGAGCCCGTTCAGGCTGCTCGAGGCCGACGACCCCGTCTATGCCTGGCGCGAGAAGCTGCTCGATGCGTTCGACGGCATGGCTCGGAACTCGCCCGGACATGCGGTGTAAGCTTCGTAGGGAGGCGCAAAGCGCCGTGCCCACCATCTCTCCACCACACGCAATGAAAATGGTGGGCACGCTTCGCTTTGCCCACCCTACGATACTGCCGTAGCCGCCGCCTTCCGCAAACACTCCCGGCACAGGCAATCCTCGCCCTTGACCGGCATCGGCAGCTTTGTCGTCCCCTCCGCGCACCAGCAATGGCCCGAGAGGTCGCAGCCGAACTCGGCGCCGCATCGGGAACAGGCGAGGCGGCGCGGGGCCGGTTGCGTGAGCGTGATATCTTTCGGATTTGTCATGATTTACGCAAAAGCTTCGCCGCCTTTTTCATGTCGGGTTCATCTCCAGCTGCGGTATATTAGGCGCCGCGCACCGACCAGGGAAGCGGTTGGCACCGCGCGGAGGACAAATCGATGGCCCGCGATTCGCAGGCCGCTCTCGTCGCGCTGAACCGCTTCGGCTTCGGCGCCCGTGGTGGCGCCTCCGGCGATCTCATCAATGCGGCTTCCGATCCCCGCGGCTTCGTGAAGGCGGAACTGGCGCGTCCCTACGCTGTGCTGCTGGAAGCGCCGGGCCTGCAATCGACGCCGCAACTTGGCCAGGCCGTGTTCGCCTATCAAGATCAGGTCAAGCAGGCGCGCGAAGCCGCCGCCAAGGCCGGCGCGCCAACTGAAGCGCCTCAGGCGGTGCCCGCCGATCAGAAGCCGGGGCTACGCCGCAATCTCTCGCTGAATGCCGTCGCCACCGAGATCGCCGGCCAGATGGCCGAGGCCAAGCCTGCCGATAACAAGCCGGCCGACAATGCGATGAAGCCCGACAGTATGCAGCCGAACGCGGCCGCGCCGGCTGCCGCAAAGCCGTCGCCGCAGCCGCTCAACGTGATCCAGAAGACCTTTCGCGCCGAGGCACTGGCGCGGCTGCAGCGCGCAATGATGGTCGATTGCGGCTTCACTGAGCGCCTGGTCGTGTTCTGGTCCAACCATTTCTGCATCTCCGCGAGCAAGGGCGAGCTGGCGCGGATGTGGGCCGGTGCGTTCGAGCGCGAGGCGATCCGCCCGCATGTGCTCGGCCGCTTCGCCGACATGCTCAAGGCGGTCGAGCAGCATCCGGCGATGCTGTTCTTCCTCGACAACCAGCAATCGCTCGGACCGGACTCGCGCGCAGGCCAGAACCGCAAGCGCGGGTTGAACGAAAATCTCGCGCGCGAGATCATGGAGCTGCATACGCTCGGCGTCGGCGGCGGCTATACACAGGAGGACGTCACCTCGCTTGCGCGCATCATCACCGGATGGACCTTTGCCGGCCGGCAGGGGCAACTCGGGGCACCCGGCTCGTTCGCCTTCAACGCCAACGCGCACCAGCCCGGGCCGCAACAGCTGCTCGGCAAGACCTATGAAGCGACTGGCCTGGCGCAGGGCGAAGCCGCGCTCGCCGACATCGCGCGTCATCCCTCGACCGCGAATTTCATCGCCACAAAATTCGTCCGCCACTTCGTTGCCGATGATCCGCCTCAGGCCGTGGTTGCCCGGTTGCGCGATGTCTTCGTCAAGACCGACGGCGATCTCAGGGCGCTTGCCACGGCTTTGGTCGATTCCGACGAAGCCTGGAAGGCGCCGCTGACCAAGATGCGCTCGCCTTACGATTTCCTGGTCGCGAGCGGCCGGCTGCTCGCGCGCGTGCCGGAGGATCCCGGCTTCTACCTCAACAGTCTGAACCTGCTCGGCCAGCCGCTGTGGGCACCGGCCGGACCCAACGGATTTCCCGACACTGCTGCGGCCTGGGCTGCGCCCGAGGGCGTCAAGCTCCGGCTCGACATCGCCTCGCAGATGGGCGCGCGGCTCGGGCCGAACATCGATCCGCTCGACCTCTTGGAATTCGCCGCGGCTGGCGCGGCGTCGATCGAAACGCGGCGAACCATCGAGCGCGCGGAATCGCGTCAGCAGGCCTTGGCACTGCTGCTGATGTCGCCGGAAATTCAGAGGAGATGATGATGATCGACTGCGCCGAAAACCGGCTCCTCACCTCGCGCCGCGGCGTTCTGCTCGGCGGCGCCTTCTTCGCGGCCTGGGCCTACTTGCCGAAATTCGCGCGCGCAGCTGACGGGCGCGATCCCCGGCTGGTGGTGGTGATCCTGCGCGGTGCGCTCGACGGGCTCGCGACCGTCGCGCCGGTCGGCGACCCCGACTATGCCGGCCTGCACGGATCGATCGCGCTCACCGCGGATGGCGCGCATCCCGCGCTCATGCTCGACAGCTTCTTCGGGCTGCATCCGTCGATGCCGGAATTTGCGCGGATGTATCGCGCGCAGCATGCCGCGGTGATTCATGCGGTGGCGACACCCTATCGCGATCGCTCGCATTTCGATGGCCAGGATGTGCTCGAGAGCGGCTATGCCGGGCCGGGCCGCGTGCAGTCCGGCTGGCTCAACCGCGCGCTGGAATCGCTGCCGCGCGGCGAGCGCGTGTCGAGTGGTCTCGCTGTCGGTCCCACCACGCCGCTGGTGCTGCGGGGCAACGCGCCGACCGTCGGCTGGGCGCCCGTCGCGCTGCCGCAGGCCGACGATGACACCGCGATGCGGCTGGTCGATCTCTACCGTCATCGCGATCCCGCTTTGGCTTCGGCGCTGTCGCAAGGTCTCCAGTTGGAAAAGGCCGCGAGCGGCGACGACATGAAGCCAAAGCCCGGCAATGCCGTCGCGCAAATGCGGCAGGTCGCGCGCGGCGCGGCAAAACTGATGGCCGCCGATGATGGTCCGCGCATCGCCGCGCTCGCCTTTGACGGCTGGGATACGCATGCCAATGAAGGCGGCCCCGTGGGGCGGCTTGCCTTCCTGCTCGGCGGTCTCGACGGCGCGCTCGCCGAATTCGAAAGCGGCCTCGGCGACCGCTGGCGCGACACCGTCGTCGTCGTCGCCACCGAGTTCGGCCGCACCGCGCGCATCAACGGCACCGACGGCACCGACCACGGCACCGGAACCGTCGCGCTGCTCGCTGGCGGCGCGGTAAAGGGCGGCCGCGTCATCTCCGACTGGCCCGGCCTCAAGCCCGCCAACCTCTATGAGGCCCGCGACCTCAAGCCCACCACCGATCTCCGCTCCGTGATCAAGGGCGTGCTGCAGAGCCAGTTCGGCCTGTCCGATCGCGTGCTGGCCGAGACGGTGTTCCCGGATAGCGCCAGCGCAAGGCCGATGAAGGGGCTGGTGGTTTGACTTCAACCTCTCCCCGTAAGAACGGGGCGAGGGAGTGAGAGAGCGGCGCTTCCTTCACATCAGGAGACCACCCGCATGTACATCGCCATGAATCGCTTCCGCGTCACCAAGGGCTCGGAAGCCGCCTTCGAGCAAGTCTGGTTGTCGCGCGACACCCATCTTGACAAGGTGCCGGGCTTCGTCGAATTCCACCTGCTCAGGGGGCCCGAGCTCGAGGATCATACGCTGTACGCCTCGCACACCGTGTGGGCGAACCATGCCGCGTTCGACGCCTGGACCAAGTCGGAGGCGTTTCGTGCTGCGCATCACAAGGCCGGCGACAACAAGCCGCTGTATCTCGGCCATCCCCAGTTCGAAGGCTTTGAAGTGATGCAGACGGTCGGACGCGGCGCGAAGTAGCGCCGCGCGCCAAAACGTCAGCCTTTTGTGATCTTGTCGATCTCGGCAAGATCGTCCGCGCTGAGCTGCCAGGCGATCGCCTTGACGTTCTGCTCGACCTGCTCGACGCGGGTGGCACCTGCGATCACGCTCGACACCTGCGGCCGCGCGGCGAGCCAGGAGAAGGCGAGCTCGAGCATCGAATGGCCGCGCGCCTTCGCAAAGGCCTGGAGCTTCTCGACGATGTCCTCGTTGCGCGGCGTGACGTAGCGGTCGCGCAGCGCGGGCGCCTTGCCGAAGCGCGTGTCGGCAGGCGCAGCAGTGCCGCGCTGGTATTTGCCGGTGAGCAGACCGCTCGCCAGCGGGAAGAACGGCAGCAGGCCGAGCTTGTATTCCTGCGCGGCCGGCAGCAGGTCCTGCTCGATGTCGCGGACGACGAGGCTGTACTCGTCCTGCGCCGAGACGAAGCGGCCGACATTCATCGCGCGCGCGATGAACTCGGCCTCGGCGATGCGCCACGCCGGAAAATTGGAATGGCCGATGTAGCGGACCTTGCCCTGGCGGACGAGATCGTCGAGCGCGCGCAGCGTCTCTTCCAGCGGCGTCAGCGGATCGTAATCATGCTGCTGGTAGAGATCGATGTAGTCGGTCTTGAGCCGCGTCAGGCTTGCCTCGACTGCATTCACGATGTAGCGGCGCGAGGCGCCCTGCTTGGTGCCGTCGGCCGCCATCGGCTTGGAATATTTGGTGGCGAGCACGATGTCCTTGCGGCGGTCGCCGAGAACGGTGCCGAGCACCGTCTCCGAGCCGCCCTGGCCTGCATAGATATCGGCGGTGTCGAACAGCGTGATGCCGAGATCGATCGCGCGGTGGATCACCTTGCGCGACGTTTCCAGATCGGTGCGCTGGCCGAAATTGTTGCAGCCGAGTCCGACTGCGGACACGCGTAGGCCGGAGCCGCCGAGATTACGAATTTCCATGGGAGATCCCGTCAGGAGAAAAGCAGGGCTATTGTGACCGCGGTGCGACGCAGCGGCAAGCACTTGCCTGCATTGCAGCCACGCTGGCGCAGAATTGCGGACAAAAAAACGCGGCCCCTGTCAGACGCGGCGACTGACGGGGACCGCTTTGGGGCGCTTGATCGGTGACGGGGGGGCCTGATCAGACGCAACTACAACTTACTCTCGGTGTGTTACGCGCGGGTGACAGGCGCAGTTATCCACAGGGACTCGCTTGCGTGAAAATCAGAAGATCTTGCGATAGACGATGAAGCCGGAGCGTTCCGCGACCTTGTCGTACAGGCTCTGCGCCGTGGTGTTGGTCTCGTGCGTCTGCCAGTAGACGCGCGGCGCGCCTGCGAGTTTTGCGCGCTCGTAGACGCTGTGGATCAGCGCCGAGCCGACGCCCTTGCCGCGCGCAGCCTCCGACGTGAAAAGATCCTGCAAATAGCAGGACGGCTCGATCGCGGTGGTGCTGCGATGGAAGAGATAGTTCGTCATGCCGAGCAGCCGGCCCTCGCTCTCGGCGACTAGCCCGTGCACCGGCTCATAGGCGTCGAAGAAGCGCTGCCATGTCACGCGCGTGATCTCGGGCGCAAGCGCGGTCGGCCCGGAGCGGCCGTAGAAGGCATTGTAGCCGTCCCACAGCGGCAGCCATTGGTCGTAATCCTGCCGTGTGACGGAGCGAATGGTGAACGACATCTGGAAAATCCGCGATTTCGAAGGATGCGTCCTTCATACGTGATGATGGCGTTGCGGATCAATTGTGATGGAGAAGGTCTTGTTGCGACCATCCTTCGAGACACCCGCCTTTGGCGGGCTCCTCAGGATGAGGACGCGTTTCGCGGCGAGATCCTAGACCCTCATGGTGAGGAGCGCCGCTTGCGGCGCGTCTCGAACCATAAGGCCGAGCTCTCGCATCACTCCGCAACGCGCAGATAGCGGATCAGCTTGCGCCCCGTGGGATCGCGCAGCGAGCGATAATAGTCGGCGCGGGCCGGCGCATCGGTGTGGCGCACGAGGTCGGTCACCGGCGTGGTGCTCAGCATGCGGCCGCCGTCGGGCAGCGCCGTGCAGACGAAACGCAGCACCTCGCCATTGCGCAAATTAATGTTGATCGGCGTGGCGTCGCCGATCCGCACCATCTCCATGCGCTGCGCGATGAAGACACCCAGCTCGTCCTCCGGCAGCTCGAACGCGCCGGTGTCGCGGCCGTGATACATCAGTGCGATGAAGGGTGGCTTGCCGTCGGCCTTGTCGTCCGGCAGCGCGAAATAATCGCGGAACGCGCTATTGATGAATTCGGCACGGGTCTCGGCATCGAGCAGCACGATGCCGATATCGACCTGGTCGAGCGCCGCTGACAGCCGTGCCGCAGTGGCGTGGTTGTGCCGTTCGGCCGCGAAGGCATCGAGCAGACGCTCGCGCATCAGACCGGTGATCGCGGCGGTGCCGGCGGTCGTGAGCGCGAGCAGGCCGAGTTGCGCGAGATTGGTCTCGGCAAAGCCTGGCGCGGTGCGGTGGCTGAGAGACAGCAGTGCGGCGCCGATCACGGCAATAGCGGCGCTGCCAAGCGCAGACGCAAAACCCGAGAGCGAGCCGGCCAACGCCACGATGCCAACGAACAGCGGCGCAAGCGACAGAGCGGGAGCATGACGGTCGAGCAGGATCGCCAGCAGTGCGATCGCTGCCGTCAGCACGGGACCGGAAATAGCACGCCATCCGAACCGCATGGGCCTGGCTCATTCCTCCCTGAACGGGATAAGGCCGTCAGACTGATCCATGGTTGCGCAAGCGCAATGCGGTTTCGCGCGGTGCGCTTAAGGGGGGCTTGCCTGCGTCCCCAAAGCTTTCGGATCATTTTAGACCAAATGCGTATGCATGATGCGCTCTCGCGGCGCGGGCGCATCCAGCGTCGAAATCCCCGGGCCCTTGCGGGTGCCGACGAAAATCAAAAGCGATGCCGCGACCAGGATGGCCGCAGTCAGGGTGATTGCAACGATGACCACAGGCGATTTCATCGATGTCCCATCACGATGCCGGTCGGCGCGGCGCCTTGAAGGCAGGACCAGGATGAAACGGGGATCAGGCCGGCAGACCCATTGCCATGGTCGCTTTGGTCGTCAGTACAGTGAGGGTGACGATCAGGCATAGCGAGAGGGCGGCGACGGCGAGTGAGGCCGCAACCGCGTTGGTCAACCGGGAAGACGAAACGGTATCGGTTTGGCCCTGAAAGCCTGCCGTGCCGGACGCCCGAATCATGGTCTAAATCCTTCAACGTGCGAGCGAATCACCCGCGACGTCGAACAACCTCACAATTTCAACTGGCAATATTGCGGCGGCTAACCCGCTGAAAGCGGCGGGATTGGGGCAAAGGTTAACGCTATGCCCGCTATTTCTTAACGCTGCACCGGTTTCACACCCCGGCAGCGATGCTGGCGGGGTCGTCGATGTCGGCGGGCCGCCAGTCCATCATGACGAAACCGGGCGCGGCCTCGACGCGCTTCAGCCAGTCCCGAATCGCCGGGAAGGGCGCTAGGTCGAAGTCGCAGCGGTCGGCGAGGTGGGTGTAGCCGTACAGCGCGATGTCGGCCACCGTGAGCTGGCGGGCGGCGAAATAGGGGGTAATCTTGAGGTGGTTCTCCATCACCTGGAGCGCGCCATAGCCGCGCTCCATCCAGTCCTCCAGCGCGTGGGTCTGGAGGTCGCGGCCGCCCTTGACCAGCGACAGCCAGAAATACGCCGCACCAATGTTCGGCTCGAGCGCGTGCTGCTCGAAGAACATCCATTGCAGCGCCTCGGCGCGATCGATCCGGTTCTCCGGCGCGAGCGGCGTGCCGACGGCGACGTACCACAGGATGGCATTGGACTCGGCGAGAAAGCGGTTGTCGCCGACCTCGAGCAGCGGCACCTGTCCAGACGGATTCTTCGCCAGGAAGTCCGGCGTCTTGCTCTCGCCGCGCAGAATGTCCACCTCGATGGGTTCGTAGGGCACGTTCAGCAGCGCCAGCGCAAGGCGGACCTTGTAGCTGTTGCCCGAGCGTTGCATCGAATAGAGCTTGTACATTCTGGGAGTTCGATTCCGAAGGACGGGAAGGCGCGGTGCTTGTTGCCCCGCACCGCGGCTAAACAATGATGCCGATGCGAATCCGCCGCAAGGGCTGCCCCCTAGAAAAACTCGAAAACCCTACCGCACTGCAACGCCGCGGAAGATCATGTTCGTGCGACGCTGCAAATCAGATCACGCTTGCGTCAACATGCACGACGCACCGTTGGCAACATCAACTGATCGTCAGTTTCGTGGCGCTCGCGCGGTGCAAAATTGCTCGGAGGACAAGCCTTGCCGGATATGAGGGGTTTGCCCGGCAAAGTTGCGGAAAATTGCGGGAAACCGAGCCTTGAAATGCTCCAAATCCGTAAACTTTTCCGAGATCGGGCCGAAGTTTCTTGCGGTGCAGCGGCACACGTTTTAGGGTGTCTCCATTCCCACAATCAGAGTCGTGACGACCCATGGGTTCACGACGCTTGTCAGGAGATGACGATGGCCTTCCTTGCTGCTGCGCTCGACCGTGTGAAGCCGTCCGCGACCATCGCGGTTACGGATAAAGCACGCGCGCTGAAAGCGGCGGGCCGCAACGTCATCGGCCTCGGCGCCGGCGAGCCCGACTTCGACACGCCCGCCAACATCAAGCTGGCGGCGATCCGCGCCATCGAATCCGGCAAGACCAAGTACACCGCGGTCGACGGCATCCCCGAGCTGAAGGACGCGATCATCGCGAAGTTTCAACGCGAGAACGGCGTCGTGTACAAGCCGAACCAGATCATCGTTGGCACCGGCGGCAAGCAGGTGCTCTACAACGCGCTGATGGCGACCATCAATCCGGGCGACGAGGTGATCATCCCGGCGCCCTATTGGGTCAGCTATCCCGAGATGGTGGCGCTCGCCGGCGGCGAGCCGGTGCCGGTGGTCTGCACCGCCGCGAGCGGGTTCAAGCTCCAGGCCGAAGCGCTCGATCGTGCGATCACGCCGAAGACCAAATGGGTGATCCTGTGCTCGCCGTCGAACCCGACCGGCGCGGCCTACACCAGGGCCGAGCTCAAGGCGCTCACCGACGTGCTGGTCAAGCATCCGCATGTGTGGGTGATGACCGATGACATGTACGAGCACCTCGTCTATGACGACTTCCAGTTCACCACTGTCGCGCAGGTCGAGCCCAGCCTCTACGACCGCACGCTCACCGTGAACGGCGTGTCGAAAGCCTATTGCATGACCGGCTGGCGCATTGGCTACGCCGGTGGTCCGGCGCAGCTGATCAAGGCGATGTCGACCATTCAGTCGCAGTCGACCTCGAACCCGTCCTCGATCTCGCAGTGGGCGTCGGTGGAAGCGCTGAACGGTCCGCAGGACTTCATCGCTGCCAACAACAAGGTGTTCAAGGAGCGCCGCGATCTGGTCGTTTCCATGCTCAACCAGGCCAACGGCATCGAGTGCCCGCGGCCCGAGGGTGCTTTCTACGTCTATCCGTCCTGCGCCGGCACGATCGGCAAGAAGGCGCCGTCGGGCAGCGTGATCTCCAACGACGAGCAGTTCGTCACGGAGCTGCTGGAGACCGAAGGCGTTGCCGTCGTCCAGGGTTCGGCCTTCGGCCTCGGCCCGGCGTTCCGCATCTCCTACGCGACCAAGACCTCGGACCTCGAAGACGCCTGCAAGCGCATCCAGCGCTTCTGCGGCAACCTGCGCTAAGCGCGCAGTAACGATCCGACATGAAAGGGCCCGCGTCGAGCGGGCCCTTTTTCTTTCATGTCCGCGCGATCTGGCATGCCCACGACTAATGTGGCATAGACCGTCGTGCGGCTTCGTGCCGCGCCCTTCCTGCTCGCATCACATTCATCGCCGGAGACATTTTCATGCACCGCTCACTCCTCCTCGCCGGGCTCACTGCCGCCGGTCTCGTTGCCTCGATCGCGGGCGCCAGCGCGCAGTCGCGGTTGGTGCAGGTCGGCGTGCTCGAATGCCGCGGCGGCGCCAGCATCGGCTTCGTGGTGGGATCGGTGACCAATCTCGGCTGCGTGCTGCGCGCCGACGGTCTGCCCGAAGACCGCTATGTCGCGACGATCCACAAGGTCGGCCTAGACCTCGGCATCACCCAGGAGACGGCGCTGGCCTGGGGCGTGTTCGCACCCGTCAACCGGCTCGGCCCCGGCGATCTCTCCGGCAATTACGCCGGCGCGCAGGGCAGCGCCTCGGTCGGCGTCGGCCTCGGCGGCAACGCGCTGGTCGGCGGCTCCAACAATTCGATCGCGCTTCAGCCGCTCAGCGTCCAGGGCCAGGTCGGCCTCAACGTCGCCGCTGGCCTGGAGAGTCTGGAACTCCGTCCGGGCCGTTAACGCGCGACGACGATGCCCCACTTCCACCTCGCCCCAGCGGGGAGAGG
This sequence comes from Bradyrhizobium genosp. A, assembly GCF_049949275.1. Classification (NCBI taxonomy): domain Bacteria; kingdom Pseudomonadati; phylum Pseudomonadota; class Alphaproteobacteria; order Hyphomicrobiales; family Nitrobacteraceae; genus Bradyrhizobium; species Bradyrhizobium genosp. A. The sequence continues at coordinate 1,474,623 of NZ_CP188196.1, forward strand.
TCGGATTGCGCAGCAATTCGGGTGAGGGGCCGCAGCATTCGGTGAGACTGTAAGCCCTCACCCGGATCGTATCTTCCGATGCGATCCGACCTCTCCCTTCGGGAGAGGTGTGGAACAAGGACGACGCACCGCAGCGACGTTTGACGCTTGCCAAATCTCGGGGACGGGCAGAGCATCTGCGTTTGCCGACCCAATCATGGGCCGAGCTCCACACCAGGGAGGCGGCGAAATGGGACAAGACGTCAGAAGTCCCCGAGGTCCACGGTGCATTGCGCTGGTGGGCCCTTTCCAAAGCGGTAAAACCACACTTCTCGAAGCGATCCTGGCGCGAACGGGCGCAATCCCGCGCGCCGGCAGCGTCGATGCCGGAACGTCCGTCGGCGACGCCACGCCAGAGGCCCGTCATCACAAGATGACCGTCGGGCTCACTGCCGCCACCACGAGTTTCATGGGCGACAGCTTTACTTTCCTGGATTGTCCCGGTTCCGTCGAGTTCGCCCACGACATGCGCGCCGCGCTGCCCGCGGTCGATGCCGCAATCGTGGTCTGCGAGGCCGACGAGAAGAAGCTGCCGCAGCTTCAGATCATCCTGCGCGAGCTGGAGGAGCTGAAGATCCCGCGTTTCCTGTTCCTCAACAAGATCGACCGCGCCAACGAGCGCATCCGCGAGACGCTCGCGATGCTCCAACCCGCCTCGCGCGTGCCGCTGGTGCTGCGCCAGATCCCGATCTGGAAGGGCGAGCTGATCGAGGGCTTCGTCGATCTCGCGCTGGAGCGTGCGTTCGTCTATCGCGAGCACATGGCGTCCGAAGTGATCGCGCTCGAAGGCGGCGATCTCGATCGCGAGAAGGAGGCGCGCTTCTCGATGCTGGAGAAGCTCGCCGATCACGATGACGCGCTGATGGAGCAATTGCTGGAGGACATCCAGCCGCCGCGAGATGCCGTGTTCGACGATCTCGCCCGCGAACTGCGCGAGGGACTGATCTGCCCCGTTCTCCTCGGCGCGGCCGCGCGCGAAAACGGCGTGCTGCGTCTGATGAAGGCGCTGCGCCACGAGGCGCCCGGCATTGCGGAGACCGCAAAACGTCTCGGCGTGCCCGAGAGCAAGGATGCGCTCGGCTTCGTCTTCAAGACGCTGCATTCGCAGCACGGCGGAAAGCTGTCGCTGACGCGGCTGCTCGCTGGCCATCTCGACGACGGCGCCACGCTGCAGTCTGCCTCCGGCGGGTCGGGCCGCATCTCCGGCATCCTCGCCGTCAACGGTGCTTACGACAGCAAGCGTGCCACGGCTGAGGCTGGTGACACCGTGGCGCTCGCCAAGCTCGATCCGATCAAGACCGGCGATACCGTTTCGAGCGGCAAGGCGCCGCCCGCTGGACTCGCCGCCGCAGAACCGACGCCGCCGGTGCTCGCCGTGTCGGTTGCGGCCACCGACCGCAAGGACGACGTCAAGCTCGGCCAGGCATTGACGCGGCTGCACGAGGAGGATCCGTCGCTCGTCGTCGTGCAGAACGCCCAGACCCACGACACCGTGCTGTGGGGGCAGGGCGAGATGCATCTGCGGGTCGCGAGCGAGCGGCTGCGTGACCGCTTCGGCGTCAAGATTGCCTCGCATCCGCCGGCGATCGGCTACCAGGAGACCATCCGCAAGCCGATCACCCAGCGCGGCCGCCACAAGAAGCAGTCCGGCGGTCACGGCCAGTTCGGCGACGTCGTGCTCGACATCAAGCCGCTGCCGCGCGGCGAGGGCTTCAAGTTCGACGAGAAGGTCGTCGGCGGCGCGGTGCCGCGCAACTATATCGGTGCGGTCGAAGAAGGTGTCGTCGACGGGCTCACGCGCGGCCCGCTCGGTTTCCCCGTCACGGATTTGCAGGTGACGCTGACCGACGGCTCCTATCACAGCGTCGATTCCTCCGACCTCGCCTTCCGCACGGCGGCGCGGGTCGGGCTCAACGAAGGCCTGCCGCAATGCCAGTCGGTGCTGCTGGAGCCGATCCATGTGGTCGAGATCGTGTGTCCGACCGATGCCACCGCCAAGATCAACGCGATCCTGTCGGCGCGGCGCGGCCAGATCCTCGGCTTCGACACCCGCGACGGCTGGAGCGGCTGGGACTGCGTCCGCGCCATGATGCCGGAAGCCGAGATCGGCGAGCTCATCGTCGAGCTGCGTTCGGCAACGGCAGGCGCCGGCAGCTTCACCCGTCAGTTCGACCATATGGCCGAAGTCACGGGCCGCGCCGCCGACCAGATCATCGCCGCGCATCAGCACGCGGCGTGATCCGTAAGGGAGGCACCCCTCTCTCGCTCCCTCGCCCCGCTCTTGCGGGGAGAGGGTGGGGTGAGGGGCTGCCCCCACCAGCGCGGTCCGATTGGTAAGCAGACGACCTCACGGGCCGGATGGATCTTTGCTGTAGCAACGGAGTGCCTTGCCCCTCACCCGGATCGCGCCGGACGATGCTTCGCATCGCCGGGTGCGATCCGACCTCTCCCCGCAGAAGGGCGGGAGAGAGGTCAAGCACTTGCGTTCGGACTCGAATGATGTATTTTACATCATTGTGAATGTACTAGATATCATTTATAACCTTTGACACGTGAGGCCACGGTGATCACGTCATTCCAGATGCGGGCAGCCCGAGCGCTGCTTGGCATTGACCAGAAAGCCCTGGCCGAGCTCGCCGGCGTGTCGCTGCCGACCATCCAGCGGATGGAGGCCTCTACCGGCAATGTGCGCGGCGTGGTCGAGACCTTGATCAAGGTGGTCGAGGCGTTCGATCGGGCCGGCGTCGAGCTGATCGGCGAGCAGGCCCGCAGCGACAGCGGCGGGCGGGGCGTTCGTCTGAGGCAGCCGGGGCCGCCGCGTCGCGTCGGGGCATGATCTGCGGATGATCGTGCTCGAGGGTGAAATGAACTAGCGCATCGTCGCGCCGGAGAACACGGCTGCACGATGCATCGGAGCATTGTGGGGCATGAGCATCACAGGCGGACACGCAGGCAAGCTGCACCAGCTTCGTCGGCCGACCTTCACCGAACTCTATTTGCCGAAGCTCATCACCGTGTGGCGCGAAGGTTATGGCCTGTCGGATTTCCGCGCCGACGTGTTTGCGGGCCTCACCGTTGCGATCGTCGCGCTGCCGCTGTCGATGGCGATCGCGATTGCCTCGGGCGTGACGCCGGATCGCGGTCTCTACACCGCGGTGATTGGCGGCTTCGTCGTATCGCTGCTCGGCGGCAGCCGGTTCCAGATCGGCGGCCCCGCGGGTGCCTTCATCGTGCTGGTCGCGGTGACCGCGGAGCGGCACGGCGTCGACGGCGTCATCCTCGCCACCCTGATGGCGGGCCTGTTGCTGATCGCCGCGGGTCTCCTGCGCATCGGCACCTACATCAAGTTCATTCCCTATCCGGTGACGGTCGGCTTCACCGCCGGCATTGCCGTGATCATCTTCGCGAGCCAGCTCCGCGATCTCTCAGGCATCACGCTGGCAGGAAAAGAGCCGAGCGAATTCGTCCCGAAGCTCGTCGCACTCGCCGGAGGCCTGCACACCGTCAACCCGTCCGCCGTTGCGGTCGCGATCGTCAGCATCGTCGTCATCGGCGGCTTACGCCGCTGGCGGCCGTCCTGGCCCGGCATCCTGATCGCGGTCGTTCTCGCGGCGATCGTGACCTGGGCGCTGTCGCTGCCGATCGAGACCGTCGGCACCCGCTTCGGCGGCATTCCGCGCGAATTGCCGTCGCCCGCCCTGCCTGCGTTCTCGCTCGCGAAGGCGAGCGCTGTGCTGCCGGATGCGATCGCGTTTGCGCTCTTGGCTGCAATTGAATCGCTGCTGTCGGCTGTCGTTGCCGACGGCATGACCGGGCGTCGTCATCGCTCGAATTGCGAATTGGTCGCCCAAGGCGTCGCCAATATCGGCTCGGCACTATTCGGCGGCATCTGCGTCACCGGCCTGATTGCGCGCACCGCCACCAACATCCGCGCCGGCGCGCGCGGGCCGCTGGCGGGCATGCTGCACTCGGTGTTCCTGCTGCTGTTCATGCTGATCGCGGCGCCGCTCGCAAGCTATATCCCGCTGGCTGCGCTCGCCGCCGTGCTTGTCGTGGTGGCCTGGACCATGGCGGAGAAGCACGAATTCGTCACGCTGCTGCGCTCCTCCTGGGGCGATGCGGTCGTGCTGCTCGCGACCTTCCTGCTCACGATCTTCCGCGATCTCACCGAAGGCATCCTGGTCGGCTTTGCGCTCGGCGCGGTGCTGTTCATCCACCGCATGGCGGAGATGACCGGCATCGAGGAGCGCACGCCGCTGGTGGCCGCCGATCGCCCCGATGACGGCAATGGCGAACGCGTGCCCTACGATTCCGGACTCGCGGTCGACCGCGACGTGCTGGTCTATCGCATCACCGGTGCGTTCTTCTTCGGCGCTGCATCCGCGATCGGAGGCGTGCTCGACGGCATCGCCGACAGCCGCAAGGCCCTCGTGGTCGATTTCGCTGCGGTCCCGTTCCTGGATTCCACGGCGGCGAACGTGCTCGGCCGGGTGGCCGCCAAGGCCAACCGCCAGGGCGTCAAGCTGTTCATCACCGGAGCCTCGCCCGCGGTGCGCCGGGCTTTGCTCACCCATGGCGTCAGTCCGCGGCACGCGCGTTATCGCACCACGATCGAGCGCGCGGTCGCCGATATCAAGGGGACTGCGGGCGCGGCTGTGGCTCATGGTGCGGCCGCGAGCTAGCGCGGCGCGCTGGCGATGAGGAGGGCCGCGACGACGCGATGCTCGCGCGCTTGACAGATCCCGCGGGACGCGAAATGGATCGCCTCCGACGAGCTTCTCGAGGGAAGGATGACCGGGACCAAACCGCCCGCAGCCTGTTTGATCGGATGGCCGGCCGCGCATTCGCGCTCGCCGCTGATCCATCATTACTGGTTGCGCACGCTCGGCATCGCGGGCGGCTATGTCATCGAGGCCGTTCCGCCCGAGGACCTGCGCGATTTCGTGCTGCGGATGTCGCTGCGCGGCTTCGTCGGCGCCAACGTTACCATTCCGCACAAGGAGGGCGTACTGGCGCTGTCGACCCCCGATGCGCGCGCCAAGGCCGTGGGCGCCGCCAACACGCTGTGGTTTGCCGACGGCGAGCTGCGCTCGACCAATACCGATGTCGAGGGCTTTCTCGGCAATCTCGACGCCAGCGCGCCCGACTGGGACAAGGCGGACGAAGCGCTGGTGCTGGGGGCGGGCGGATCCTCGCGCGCGGTGGTGTTCGGCCTGCTTGAGCGCGGCTTTGGCCGCGTCCATCTCGCCAACCGCACTTTGGCGCGGGCCGAGGCGCTGGCCGCGCAATTCGGGCCGAACGTGCATCCGCTTGCCTGGGACGGAATCAGCGAAATCCTGCCGCTGGCAAAACTTCTCGTGAACACCACCTCGCTCGGCATGCACGGCCAGCCCGCGCTCGAGGTCGATATGGCGCGGCTGCCGCAAGAGGCGGTGGTCGCCGACCTCGTCTACGTCCCGCTGGTGACGCCGCTGCTCGCGGCCGCCAGGGCCCGCGGGCTGAAGACCGCCGACGGGCTAGGCATGCTCCTGCACCAGGCGGTGCGCGGCTTCGAGTTGTGGTTCGGCCAGAGGCCGCAAGTGACCGCGGAGCTGCGCGCGCTGGTCGAGGCCGATCTCACAAAGACTTGAGAGAATAGTGCGCCGTCTCCGGCGTTCACTATCCGTAGGGACAATCGGAGACTGTCATGACGATCCAACGTGCAAATTTCACGCGCCCGCTCATCGCCGTCGCGATAGTGGCTGCTTCCACCCTCGCCGCCGTCGCGCAAAGGGCGCCGGTACCGACCCGCGTGCGCGGCACGATCGAGAACGTCGATGGTGACACCATGCAGGTCAAGTCGCGCAGCGGCGAGGACGTCAAGCTGCACATCGCCTCGGATATGCGCGTATCCGGGATTACCAAGATTTCGCTCGCCGACATCAAGACGGGTTCGTTCATCGGTGCGACGACCGTGCCCGGGCCGGACGGCGGCCAGAACGCGGTCGAGGTGCATGTGTTTCCGGAAAACATGCGCGGCACCGGCGAAGGCTCCCGCCCCTGGGATCTGAAGCCGAACTCCAGCATGACCAATGCAACGGTCGCTGAGAGTGTGGTCGGCAATGACGGCCATACGCTGCTCGTCAAGTACAAGGACGGCGAGAAGAAGGTGTTCGTCTCGGCCGATACGCCGGTGGTCACCTATGTGCCCGGCGAGAAGTCCGACCTCAAGGCCGGCGCCAAGATCATCGCCTTCGTGAAGCCGCTGGCTGATGGATCGCTCGAAACCGACCGCGTCAGTGTCGGCCGTGACGGCCTGACGCCGCCGATGTGAGCGACTGGGCGCTGAACTCGTAGGGTGGGCAAAGGCGCACTTGCGCCGTGCCCACCACCTTCCCGCGTTTGACAAAGTTGGTGGGCACGCTTCGCTTTGCCCACCCTACGGCACCGCCCTTGCGGCTTACACCGCAATAATATGATCGTCGATCTCGTCGATCCTGTTGACGCCGCACAGGCCCATGGTGGTGAGCAGCTCTTTCTGGATGATGTCGATCGCCTTGGCGACGCCGGCCTGGCCGCCGGCGCCGAGGCCATAGGCGTAGGCGCGGCCGATCATGCAGGACTTTGCGCCGAGCGCGAGCGCGCGCATCACGTCCTGGCCGGAGCGGATGCCGCCGTCGAACATGATCTCCATCTTCGACCCGACCGCATCGACGATCTCGGGCAGCACCTCGATCGAGGACGGCGCGCCGTCGAGCTGACGGCCGCCATGGTTCGACACGACCAGCGCCTGCGCGCCGGTCTTGGCCGCTTCCTCGGCGTCCTCGACGTCCAGAATGCCCTTGATGACGAGCTTGCCCGGCCAGATGCTCCGGATCCACTCGACGTCCTTCCAGTTCAGCGAGGTGTCGAACTGCGATGCGGTCCATTCGGCGAGGCGGTTGAGGTCCTCGGTGTTCTTCACGTGGCCGGCGATGTTGCCGAAGGTGCGGCGCTTGCCCTGCAGCACGCCGGCGACCCACGCCGGCTTGGTGGCGAAATCCAGGAATTTCGACAGCGTCCACTCGGGCGGAATGGTCATGCCGTTCTTGATGTCGGCATGGCGCTGGCCGATCACCTGGAGATCGACGGTGAGCACGAGCGCACTGCACTTCGCCGCGATCGCGCGCTGGACCAGCTCCTTGATGAAGCCGCGGTCCTTCATGACGTAGAGCTGGAACCAGAACGGCTTCTCGACATTGGCAGCGATATCCTCGATCGAGCAGATCGACATCGTCGACTGCGTGAACGGGATGCCGGCGGCCTGCGCCGCGCGGCAGGCGTGGATCTCGCCGTCGCCGTGCTGCATGCCGAGCAGGCCGACCGGCGCCAGGATCAGCGGCATGGTCGATTGCTCGCCGAGGATCGTGGTCGAGGTGTCGCGCTTGGAGACATCGACCAGGATGCGCTGGCGGAACTTGATCGCCTGCAGGTCCTCGCGGTTGGCGCGCAGCGTTTCCTCGGCATAGGAGCCGCGGTCGCAATAGTCGAAGAACGCCTTCGGCACGCGGCGCTTATGCAGCGCGCGAAGATCGTCGATACAGGTGATGTGCTTCATGAACGTTCCCCGACCCGTCTTACACGGAAGTCTTGTATTGGAGTTCTTGCATCGGAAGGTTTAGGGGTCATCTATCATGGTTGGATGCACAGCCAAATCGTTTGCGAGAGGGACGCCATGACCAAGCCGCACGCCGGCCCTTCGCCGGAAGAGATCAAGGAGAAGCAGGCCCTCGACGACGCGCTGGAGGAGGGGTTGGAAGAGACCTTTCCGGGCTCCGATCCCGTCAACGTCACCCAGCCGGCGCCGAGCCGCGGGGATGGTCATGTGAAGCGGAGCGACTAGGGCAGTTCCGCTCCGATTTCGGTGGTCAAACCGGAAATATAATGTTAACAATAGGTTACTTGGCTGCTGAGGTTCGCAGTTCCGTAATGATTCATCATATTTTTTGAAGCCAATTTAGCGGCACAGGCATTATAAGACCCCAGCAAATCAGGGATGCGGGTCCCGTTCGGGCACCCGAAGGTTGTCGTGGGGATCCCGGGTTGTTGCGTGGGGGACGATATGAGCCGCAAATATTTCGGGACGGACGGGATCCGGGGCCGCGCCAACGGACTGATCACGCCGGAGCTCGCGCTCAAGGTCGGCCAGGCCGCGGGCCTCGCATTTCTGCGCGGTGACCATCGCCACCGGGTCGTGATCGGCAAGGACACCCGCCTGTCCGGTTACATGATCGAATACGCGATGGTCGCTGGCTTCACCTCGGTCGGCATGGACGTGCTGCTGGTCGGCCCGATGCCGACGCCGGCGGTGGCGATGCTCACCAAATCGATGCGCGCCGATCTCGGCGTCATGATCTCGGCCTCGCACAATCTGTTCGAGGACAACGGCATCAAGCTGTTCGGCCCGCAGGGCTTCAAGCTCTCCGACGACGTCGAGAAGCAGATCGAGCAGCTGCTCGACGAGCCCATCGAGAAGAGGCTCGCACAAAGCGCGAGCCTGGGCCGCGCCCGCCGTATCGACGGCGTGCATGACCGCTACATCGAATTCGCCAAGCGCACGCTGCCGCGCGACCTCTCACTCGACGGCCTGCGCGTCGTGATCGACTGCGCCAATGGCGCCGCCTACAAGGTGGTGCCGGAAGCGCTGTGGGAATTGGGCGCCGACGTGGTGCCGATCGGCGTCGAGCCCGACGGCTTCAACATCAACAAGGATTGCGGCTCGACCTCGCCGGAAGCGTTGTCGCGGAAGGTGCGCGAGATGCGCGCCGACATCGGCATTGCGCTCGACGGCGACGCCGACCGCGTCATCCTGGTCGACGAGCGCGGTCACGTCGTCGACGGCGACCAGCTGCTGGCGGTGATCGCACAGAGCTGGAAGGAAGACGGGCGGCTGTCGCGTCCGGGCATCGTTGCGACCGTGATGTCCAATCTCGGCCTCGAGCGCTTCCTGAAGGGGCAGGGGCTCGACCTCGTGCGCACGCCGGTCGGCGATCGCTACGTGCTCGAGCAGATGCTGAACGGCGGCTACAATCTCGGCGGCGAGCAGTCCGGCCACATCATCCTGTCCGACTACGCCACCACCGGCGACGGCTTCGTCGCCGCGCTGCAGGTGCTGGCCGTGGTGCAGAAACTGCGCCGGCCGGTGTCGGAAGTCTGCCACCGCTTCGATCCGCTGCCGCAGATCCTCAAGAACGTTCGCCACAAGGGCGGCAAGCCGCTCGACGATTCCGAGGTGAAGTCGGCCATCTCCGACGGTGAGAAGCGGCTCAACGGCCACGGCCGCCTCCTGATCCGCTCCTCCGGCACCGAGCCCGTGATCCGCGTCATGGGCGAGGGCGAGGACCGCGTCCTGGTCGAGGACGTCGTCGACACCATCGTCTCGGCGCTGGGACACGCCGCGGCGGCTTGAGGCGCAACTGTTTCCGCAAGCGCGATTCTTCACCTCTCCCCAGCGGGGAGAGGTCGGATTGCGCCTGGCGATGCGAAGCATCGCAGTATCGTAGGGTAGGCAAAGCGAAGCGTGCCCACCGCTTCTGTTGCCGTGTTGGATCGATGGTGGGCACGGCGCAAGTGCGCCTTTGCCCACCCTACGATTCGCGCAGGAGCTGGTGCCGCATCGCTTCGGCATGATCTCCGGCGTGTTCTTGTTCGTCTATCAGGTCTGCGCCTATCTGCCGGCGATCGGGCTGCTTGCGGTGTTCCTGCCAAAACTGCCGCGGCACGCGCGTTAACAGATCCTGTTTCGCTGCATCGCGGCTTCATACATCGTTAGCAATTGCGGCGTGCAGCTGCCGCATTTTCGCAACGCTTGCGCCGCATCCGCGTGTGCAGTGAGAAAAAATCAACCTTAAAAATTAGGGTTAAGTGGCGCTTAAGCATTTGGTGCCATCGTCCTCCCGTGAGTTTCCAGAACGTGAGGCAGCTGTATTTGCCTCACCGGCCCAAAAGGACGAAGCCAATGCGTAGCGTGAAGTCTCTCCTTGCCGCAAGCGCGGCAGCCCTGATCCCCTCGATGGCGTTCGCCGCCGATATGCCGATTGCGGCGCCCCCCATGTACGCGCAACCGGTGCAGGCCGCCGATTTCAGCGGCTGGTATCTCCGCGGCGACGTCGGCATGACCAACCAGAGGGCCAAGAAGATCGAGAGCGCCACCGCGCAGGCCTTCCCGACCACGACCGAGGGGCTTGGCTTCGACAGCTCCCCCTTGTTCGACCTCGGCGTCGGCTATCGCTTCAACAACTGGTTCCGCGCGGACCTGATCGGCCAGTACCGCGGCAAGGCCAACCTGCACGGTTCGGACAACGTCTTCCTCGGGCCCAGCGACGTCGAAGCCAACAATTACAGCGGCAGCAAGTCCGAGTGGGTCGTCATGGCGAATGCCTATGTCGACCTCGGCACCTGGTATTGCATCACCCCGTTCATCGGCGCAGGTGTCGGCGGCTCCTACAACAAGATCAGCAGCTTCCGCGACGACGGCGTCCGGTACACGGCCGGTGCGCTCAGCAACAGCGTCACCTACTTCGCCGATAACGGGAAGTGGAACTTCGCCTGGGCGGCCCACGCCGGTCTCGCCTACAAGGTCAATCCTGGGTTCACCGTCGAACTCGCATACAGCTACATGGATCTCGGCGATGCGTCGCCCGGCAACTTCCGTGCATTCGACAACAGCATCTCGGGTCCGACGTCGATCAAGATCAAGGACCTCACCTCGCATGACGTGAAGCTCGGCGTGCGCTGGGATCTCTACAGCCCGCCGGTTTACTCGCAGCCGCTGGTCACCAAGGGCTGATAGCCCGTCCGATCTCTTATGACTTCTTAACGGCGCGGGATTTTCCCGCGCCGTTTTGCTTTGCAGATTTTTCATTGTTCGCAGCGACGAAAGCCTCCGGCGCAACCATTGGTTAAGGTTAACGAGCCATGATCACGAATGAAAGTTCGAGTTCGATGGAGCGTTGCAATGCGTAGGCTTTGGTGGGTGGTGGCGATGTTGGGGACGGTGTCTGCCGCGCACGCGGCCGATCTGCCGGATCTGCCCGTCCTGCGCGGCGGCTTCACCGACGGACTGAGCAACGCCAGTGTCAACTGGCAGGGCAGCTATATCGGCGCCCAGGGCGGCTACGGCTCGTCGGACGAAAATTTCAACGGCTCGACCAGTAAGATGATGGCGGCCCTGCTGGCCGATACGCTGATCGAGAGCTCGATGGGCGTGTCCTCGTGGAATCTCGGTCTCGGCAAGGCCTCGCAGCGCAGCAGCGGCTACGGTGCCTTCGTCGGCTATAACGGGCAGTGGGACGACGTGGTCCTTGGCCTCGAAATTAGCTATTTACACGGGACGTTCGGTGGAATGGCGTCGGCCTCCGAGCGGCGCGTCAGCCCGACCGCTCTGTCCGATGGCAATTTCCACGATGTGACGGCGACCTCCACGTCATCGATCAGCATCTCCGACATGGCGACGTTCCGCGGCCGCGCCGGTTACGCCTGGGGATGCTTCCTGCCCTACATGTTCGGAGGTCTCGCGCTCGGCAACGCCGACATTGTACGTACGGCCAATGTCCAGGACCGCGTCAGCACGACCCAGTTCGGAACCTACACCGCGCTTCAGCCGCTGAACTCGACGGACGCCCAGCACAATCACCTGATCTACGGCTATACCGCTGGTGTCGGTGTCGACGTCAACCTGGTCGGTGGCCTGTTCATGCGCGCCGAGTACGAGTACATCCGCTTCAGCGCCGCGGTCGATACCAGCATCAACACCGTGCGCGCGGGTCTCGGCTACAAGTTCTGACCGCTGTCTATGTCGACTGTTGACAGCATCGCATCGCCCTGATGCTCTGTCGCCCGACATGGGGCGGCAGCGATGCAGATTTATGGCGACAGCAATTCCGGCAATTGTCTGAAGGTGAAGTGGGTCTGCGACAAGCTCGCATTGCCCTATCGCTGGATCGAGATCGACACGCGCAAGGGCGAGACGCGCAACCCCCAATTCCTGAAGATGAACGGCGCCGGCCAGGTGCCGACCATCGCCTTCGACGACGGCCGCACGCTGGCGCAGTCCAACGCCATCATCCGCTATCTCGCCCGCGACAGCGCGCTCGTTCCGCGCGACGCCTTTGCCGCAGCCAAGATGGACGAATGGCTGTTCTGGGAGCAGTACAGCCACGAGCCCTATATCGCGGTGTGCCGCTTCCAGCTGGTCTATCTCGGCAGGGATGCCTCCGAGCTCGATCCTGACAAGGTCAAGCGCGGCTATGCGGCGCTCGACCGCATGGAGCAGCATCTGGCCGCGAGCCGCTTCTTAGCGGGCGATGAGGTTTCGCTCGCCGACGTCTCGCTGCTCGCCTATACGCGCCTCGCGCATGAAGGCGGTTTCGATCTCGGCCGCTATGCCGCCATCCGCCGCTGGATCGCTGAAGCCGAGGCTTATCTCGGTCTGTCGCCGGCGCGCTGAGTCCCTTGTGCTGATTCCTGGAGTTTCCCGTATGAACGATAACTCCGTTTGCATCCGTCCCGCGCGCCGCGAGGACGTCCCCGCGATCGTGGCGATGCTCGCCGATGATCATTTCGGCCGCGCCCGCGAGCGGATCGAGGATCCGCTGCCCGCGTCGTACTACGCGGCGTTCGAGCGGGTCGAGCGCGACCAAAATCTCACGCTCGTGGTCGCCGAGAGCGAGGGCAAGGTGGTCGGCTGTCTGCAACTCGCGGTGCTGGCAGGCATCAGCTCGCAGGGCGGCATTCGCGGTCTGCTCGAGGATGTCCGCGTTGCCTCCGATTGCCGCAGCCGCGGCATTGGCGAGCAATTGGTGCAATGGGCAATCGCGGAAGCGAAGGCGCGCGGCTGCAATCTGGTCGAGTTGCTGACGCATTCGAGTCGCGTCGACGCGCAGCGCTTCTACAAGCGTCTCGGATTTTCCTTGAGCCACGCCGGCATGACTGTCCGCTTTTGATGCAGGTCTTTTGATGCAGGTCTTGGCGACCGTTGCGCAAGCTGCACAATCGGATCGCGCGTTCGTTCATCTTAACAGCTGATAAACTACCCCTTGGTCGTTCACGTTGATCGAGGAACGAACGGTGCTACCGCTGCGTCTGAAGCCGGGCTCGGTCGGTTCGGGGATTTCGATGACAAGCTATTCCATGATCAAGGTCGGCAACGACTACGTTGTGCAGGCCAACGACAAATGCATTTTGAAAGTCGGCAGCCGCCGCAAAGCCGCGCAATTGATCAGCGAGGCGACGGACTTGCTGAACGCGCTCGCCGTGGTCGAAGCGCCGGACATTGCGCCGGAGGCGCCATCAATCCAGCGTGAGACGCCGGAACTTCCTTGACTGGTCTTCCCGATTCCCGTATCAGCCGCGGTGGGACACCTCCCCCCAACGGGAGGCTTACTATCTGGAAGGGTAGATCATGACTGTAGCGAAGCCCGCTTCGCGGCCGACCGTGCCGCATTTCTCCTCCGGCCCCTGCGCCAAGCGCCCCGGCTGGAATGCCCAAAATCTCAAGGACGCAGCGCTCGGCCGTTCGCATCGCGCGAAGGTCGGCAAGACCAAGCTCAAGCTCGCGATCGATCTGACGCGCGAAGTGCTTGAAGTGCCGGCCGATTATCGCATCGGCATCGTGCCGGCGTCCGATACCGGCGCGGTCGAGATGGCGCTGTGGTCGCTGCTCGGGGCAAAGCCCGTCACCACGCTCGCCTGGGAATCCTTCGGCGAGGGCTGGGTCAGCGACATCGTCAAGGAGTTGAAGCTCAAGGACGTCACCAAGCTGAACGCGGCTTACGGTGAGATTCCTGATCTCTCCAAGGTCGACCCCAACAGCGACGTCGTCTTCACCTGGAACGGCACCACCTCCGGTGTGCGCGTGCCGAACGCCGACTGGATCAGCGCGACCCGCGAAGGTCTGACCATTTGCGACGCGACCTCGGCCGCCTTCGCGCAGTCGCTCGACTGGGCCAAGCTCGATGTCGTCACCTTCTCCTGGCAGAAGGCGCTCGGCGGCGAGGCTGCGCACGGCATGCTGATCCTGTCGCCGCGTGCGGTGGAACGGCTCGAGACCTACAAGCCGGCCTGGCCGCTGCCGAAGATCTTCCGCATGACCAAGGGCGGCAAGATCAACGAAGGCATCTTCGTCGGCGAGACCATCAACACGCCGTCGATGCTCTGCGTCGAGGATTATCTCGACGCGCTGACCTGGGCCAAGTCGATCGGCGGCCTGAAGGCGCTGATCGCGCGCGCCGACGCCAACACCAAGGTGCTGGCCGACTGGAAGGCGAAGACGCCCTGGATCGACTTCCTGGCCAAGGACGCGGCGATCCGCTCCAACACCTCGGTGTGCCTGAAGTTCACCGATCCTGCGATCACCTCGCTCTCGGACGACGCGCAGGCCGACTTCTCCAAGAAGCTGGTCGCTCTCGTCGAGAAGGAAGGCGCCGGCTACGACTTCGCGTACTACCGCGATGCGCCGGCGGGCCTGCGCATCTGGTGCGGCGCCACCGTCGAGGCCAAGGATGTCGAGCTGCTGACGCAGTGGATCGACTGGGCTTTTGCCGAGACCAAGGCGCAGCTCGCCAAGGCAGCTTAACTTCCTTTTTCACCTCTCCCCGTTCTGACGGGGAGAGGCAGAAGAAGCCGTTCCCAGACATCACCCTTTCCGGTCGAACACCGTCCCTTCCATCAGGGAAGGTAGAGGAACATCCCCATGACCAAACCCAAAGTTCTCATTTCAGACGCGCTCTCGCCTGCTGCCGTGCAGATATTCAAAGACCGCGGCGTCGAGGTCGACTTCCAGCCCAACCTCGGCAAGGACAAGGACAAGCTCGCCGAGATCATCGGCAATTACGACGGCCTCGCGATCCGCTCCGCGACCAAAGCGACCGCCAAGATCCTCGAGAAGGCCACCAACCTCAAGGTGATCGGCCGCGCCGGCATCGGCGTCGACAATGTCGAGATTCCTGCGGCGACGGCCAAGGGCATCATCGTGATGAACACGCCGTTCGGCAATTCGATCACGACCGCCGAGCACGCCATCACCCTGATGCTGGCGCTGGCCCGCGAGATCCCGCAGGCCGACGCCTCGACCCAGGCCGGCAAGTGGGAGAAGAACCGCTTCATGGGCGTCGAGATCACCGGCAAGGTGCTCGGCGTGGTCGGTTGCGGCAATATCGGCTCGATCGTCGCCGACCGCGCGCTCGGCCTGCGCATGAAGGTGATCGCGTTCGATCCGTTCCTGTCGCCGGAGCGCGCCAGGGACATCGGCGTCGAGAAGGTTGATCTCGATGATCTGCTCAAGCGCGCCGACTTCGTCACGCTGCACACGCCGCTGACCGAAAAGACGAAAAACATCATCGACGCGGCCGCGATCGCCAAGATGAAGAAGGGCGTGCGCCTGATCAACTGCGCCCGTGGCGGTCTCGTCGACGAGCAGGCCGTGGTCGATGCGCTCAACTCCAGGCACATTGCCGGCGCCGCCTTCGACGTGTTCGTCGAGGAGCCCGCGAATACCAACGTGCTGTTCGGCCATCCCAACGTGATCTGCACGCCGCATCTCGGCGCCTCCACCACGGAAGCGCAGGAGAACGTCGCGCTGCAGGTCGCCGAGCAGATGTCGGACTATCTGCTCACCGGTGCGATCTCGAACGCGGTGAACTTCCCGTCGATCACCGCGGAAGAAGCGCCGAAGCTGAAGCCGTTCATCGCGCTCGCCGAGAAGCTTGGCTCGTTCGCCGGTCAGCTCACCGAAAGCGGCATCCTCAAGGTCGAGATCACCTATGAGGGCCATGTCGCCGAGATGAAGATCAAGGCGATCACCTCGGCGGTCTTGTCCGGCCTGCTGCGGCCGATGCTGGGCGAGGTCAACGTGGTGTCGGCGCCCGTCGTCGCCAAGGAGCGTGGCATGGTGGTGGACGAGATCGTTCGCGCCGCCCAGAGCGACTATGAGAGCCTGATCACCGTGACGGTCGCGACCGAACGCCAGGAGCGCTCGGTCTCCGGCACCGTCTATCACGACGGCAAGCCGCGCCTCGTCGACATCAAGGGCATCCGCGTCGACGCCGAGTTCGGCAAGTCGATGATCTACGTCACCAACGAGGACAAGCCGGGCTTCATCGGCCATTTCGCTGGCCTTTTGGGCGACGCCAAGATCAACATCGCGACCTTCCATCTCGGCCGCGTCGAGCAGGGCGGCGACGCCATCGCGCTCGTCGAGGTCGACGGCGCGGTGCCGGCCGATCTGCTCGCCAAGGTGCAGGCGCTGCCGCAGGTCAAGCAGGTCAAGGCGCTGACCTTCTGAGGTACGTCGATCCGGGGCGTTCGCACTGCCCGCGGAATGACGGCCATCATATATTCCGACGTGCGGAACAACGCCGCCCTTCGCGCGAGGGCGGCGTTTTTGTTGATGCAGCGCGGCGCTTTATTCTTCCCGCGATCCCCAAACTTTGTGTACCAATGGCGACCAGGACGCCTCCATACCAATGTTCAAAAGGGAGAAAACAATGCGTGAAGCCGTCATCGTTTCCTACGCGCGCACGGGCCTCGCAAAATCCGGCCGCGGCGGGTTCAACATCACGCCGCCGATGTCGCTCGCGGCGCACGCCATCCACCACGCGGTCGACCGCGCCGGCGTCGACAAGGACTATGTCGAGGACTGCTATCTCGGCAATTGCGCCCATGGTGCGCCGAACATCGGCCGCCAGGCCGCGCTGCTCGCCGGCCTGCCAACGTCGACCGGCGGCGTGTCGGTGAACCGCTTCTGCTCCTCGGGGCTCCAGACCATCGCGATGGCCGCCAACTCGATCCGTTCCGACGGCGCCGATTGCATCGTCGCCGGCGGCGTCGAGAGCATCTCGATGCCGGGCGGCGGCACGCCGAAGGAGTCGATCGATCCCGAGCTGCTCAAGACCGCGCCCGACATCTTCATGGCGATGATCGACACCGCCGACATCGTTGCCGAGCGCTACAAGCTCAGCCGCGAATACCAGGACGAGTATTCGCTGGAGTCGCAGCGCCGCATGGCTGCAGCGCAGCAGGCGGGCAAGTTCAAGGACGAAATCGTCCCGATGAAGACGCAGATGAAGGTGGTCGACAAGGCGACCAAGGCCGAGAGCATCGTCGACTACGTCGTCGATCGCGACGAGTGCAACCGTCCGGAGACCACGCTGGAAGGTCTCGCCAAGCTCGAGCCGGTGAAGGGCCCGGGCAAGTTCGTCACCGCCGGCAATGCCAGCCAGCTCTCCGACGGCGCCGCCGCCGTGGTGCTGATGGAAGCCAAGGACGCCGAGAAGCGCGGCCTCAAGCCGCTCGGCCGTTTCGTCGCCTGGGCTGCCGCGGGCTGCGAGCCGGACGAGATGGGCATCGGCCCGATCTTCGCCGTGCCGAAGCTCTTGAACCGTCACGGCCTGAAGATCGACGACATCGATCTCTGGGAGCTCAACGAGGCCTTCGCCAGCCAGTGCCTCTATTCGCGCGACAAGCTCGGCATCGATCCCGACAAGTACAACGTCAACGGCGGCTCGATCGCGATCGGCCATCCCTTCGGCATGACCGGCGCCCGTCTCACCGGCCATCTGCTGCAGGAAGGCGCCCGCCGCAAGGCCAAGTGGGGCGTCGTGACCATGTGCATCGGCGGCGGCCAGGGCGGCGCCGGCCTGTTCGAGATTTACAGCTGAGGTTATTGCAGCGTCTGGATTGCGAAGGGCACGGCGCAAGCCGTGCCCTTCGTCATTGCGAGCGCAGCGAAGCAATCCAGAGTCTCTCCGCGGCGGCAGCCTGGATTGCTTCGCTTCGCTCGCAATGACGCACGTATGTGAATGTCTACGCCCGCGCCACCACCGGCGCGAACATCACCTCGATCAGCGTGCCGGAATGGCCTGCACTCTTGATGTTGAACTGGGCGCGGTTGGCTTCGACCAGCGCCTTGGTCAGCGACAGGCTGAGCGCGGAATTGTCCGAAGCGTCGCCGGGCGGCGGCATGCGGAACGGCTCCATCGCGGCTGCGACCTCCTTTTCGCTCAGGCCATGGCCGGTGTCGCGGATGCGCAGCGCGATCTCGCCGCGATCGTTCAGCGCGGTCGAGACGATGACCTGGCCGCCGGCGCTCGCCAGCCGGATCGAGTTCGAGATCAAATTCATGGTGACCTGGCGCAGCGCGCGTGCATCCGCCGTCACCTGCGGCAGCGCGTGCGCGAGCGAGGTGCGGATGATGATGCGCTCGCGATTGGCCTGCGGCTGCATCACGGTGACGCAGGCTTCCACGAGGTCGTTGAGGTTGAGGTTGGCGAAATTCAGATCGAGCTTGCCGGTCTCGATCCGCGACAGCTCCAGCAAATCGTCGATGATGGTGATCACGCGCTCGCCGGAGGCGCGGATGTCCTTCATGTACTCGCCATAGCGCTCGTTGCCGAGCGCGCCAAAACGCTCGGAGATCATCACCTCGGCAAAGCCGATGATGGCGTTGAGCGGGGTGCGGATCTCGTGGCTGATCCGCGCCAGCATGTCGGCCTTGGCGTTGGCGGCGCCGTCGACCAGACGTCGCGCCTGCGTCAGCTCGCTCTCGCCCTTCTTGCTGTGCGAGAGATCGCGGAACACGGCGAAGAAGTTCGGGCCGTCGGGCCGGGTGCGGCCCATGATCATGGCGAGCGGAAGCACGCCGCCCTTCTTCTCGCGGCCCAGCACCTCGCGGCCGTGGTCGAGCAGGCTCGCGATGTCCTGGCTCTTGAGGCTTTCGAGATAGTCGACGACGATCTGCTGGCTCTCGGGCGCGAACAGCGTCAGCAAATTCTGCTGCATCAGCGTTTCGCCGTCATAGCCGAACAGCGCCTCCGCGCTGCGGTTGCAGGCGTGGATGTTGCCTTCGGCATTGAACATCACGATGCCCTCGGCCGTGGTGTCGAGGATCGCGGCGAGATCTTCCGCGTCGGCGTCGCCGGCCTCTAACTCAGCCTCGGGCTCCGGCAGATCGGGGATCACCACCACCGGCTCCGCCATCAAAGGCGCAGCGACGACAGGCGCGGCCACGACAGGTGCAGAATTGGGCAGCGCGCAGATCAGCGCATGCGCACTGGCGCCGTCCCAGTCGATCGTGTGCAGATGCGCTTCCGTGGTCGCGAGCGGCTGCTCGCCATTGGCGATCGTAGCGCTGATCGTCACCGGCGTGCCGGCCTGCGACGTGCTGCTGGCGGCGGAGACGCCCGGCTCGACATAGAGCGCATCCAACCCGCCGGCCTCTTCGAGCGCGGCGAGGCTGGCACAGCCCATGCGCGAGAGGAAGGCGGGATTGGCGTAGAGCAGGCGATCGAACCGGTAGATCAGCATGCCGGTCGGCACCAGATCGAGCAGCGCGCGGTCGCGCGTGCTGTGGCCGTGCGCGGGCGGCGCGGCGGGCTCGCTCAGCCATTCGGCTGCCGCCGGCGGCGCCCCAGGCTCTGATATCACGGGCTGCTCCGGCGTCGGTGCTTCCTGCGTGATCTCGTCTGCCGGCGGCTCGGCCGCAGCGGAGGCAATCGACTCGCGCTGGCGTTCGAGCCGCTCGGACAATTGCCGCGCGAGCTCGTTGAACGCGCTGTTCTCGACCGGCGTCAGCGTCGGCGATCTCAGATCACCGGCTGATCTCTGATCACCGGGGGCGCGGAACGGCACGACATTCGGAGGCGTTTCCACTGGCGTTTCCGGATCGGTTGGGTGTGAATTCGCTTCGGTGATGGGTGCGGGCAGTTCGGCGGCAGGCTCAATTGTGGGCTCAGGCTCGGGAGGCGGCGGCTCGACGACCGGCGGAGGCGGCGCCTCCGCCTCGACCTTGGCCTCCGGTTCGGGATCAGGCTCGACCACATCGGCTGAATGGCGCTGCGCGGTGCGCGGCTCGGCAAACAGCTCGTAGCGGCGGAGCGCATCGAGCCGGTTGAGGCCGTCGAGATCGCGGCAGACGCCAAAGCCCTTGAAGCCCGCAAAGTTGCGCTCGCGGTCGTAGACCGGAAGCCCAGCCAACTCGACCGGCAGATGCTCGCCGCCATCGGCCGGCCAGTTCACGGTGATGCCGGCCCAGGTGTCGTGGCTCGCCAGTGCCTGCGCGACGCGCCCCTCGGGATCGAGCGCAAACTCGTCGGCGATCTCGCGCCAGGGCCGGCCGAAAGCGGCCGCGGTGTGCGCACCGATCAGGCGGATGAACTCGTCCGAGCCGAGCACAAACCGCCCCTCCGCATCCATCTGCCACAGGAAACGCAGCGGATGCTGGCGCGGTGTGTCAGCATGTGCGGACCGCGTCTCCGCGTGTCCAGGCGGCTCGACCATGATGGCCGTGATCGGCGCGGGTTGCGGCGGCACGATGGCTATGGGCGGGTTTTCAACCGGTGTTTCCGGCGCTGTGTCCGCGATCGTTTCCTGGACAGGCTGTCCGGCCGCTTCTTTCACGGCGTCCTGGATCGGGACGATCTCGGTCGCCTCGTGTGGGGTCGGCTCAGGCGCAGCGGCGGCCGTTTCGGCCGGCGCCGGCGTCTCGTCCAAGTCGGCAAAGGCATCGAACAGGTCGATCCCGGCGGCGGGTTCGTTCGCCGGCGTCTCGACGGCCCGCGGCGCGGGCTCGACCGGCGCTGGCGGAGCAGGGGCCAGCGTCACGTCAGGCGCCACTTTAGCCGCAGCAACCGGCGTACTTTCAGCGGCAGGCACAGCCTGCGTAGCCGCAGGCTCGATCAGCGCGACCAGACCGACATCGGCACCGGTGCCGACCCGTTGCAGCACCATCTTGCCGATGCCGATCGGCAATTCGACGCGGCCTCGCGTGAGCGCATCGCTGCGCGCCTGTTCGAGGCCGGCCTCGCCAAGATTGCGAAAGCCACTCAAGGGGCGGGCCGCCTCGCTCGCGCCGATGAACAGGCCGTCGGGTGCGAACGCCGCCATCGGCACCGTCGCGCCGTCGACCAGCCGAAGCAGCCGCTCCACCAGCGGCATGGTGCGCGCGCCCGCATCCATCGCGGTGACGAGCACGGCTTCGCGGCCATCGGTAAAGGAGAGCCGCGCGCAGCCGCAGGTCATCAGCGTGCCGAGTGCGGCGCCAAAACCGCGCAGCCGCTCCAGCCTGACCGCGCCGTTCGCCGGCAGCTGGCGGGCGAGCCGGGTGACCTGGCGGCGATGGCCGTCGGCGGGTCCGAATGTCTTCTGGGCGAGAGCTGCCGCATTGGCCGCGCCGAAGAATTTTGCGCCGACCGCATTGGCCCACAGCACGCGGCTGCCATCGAGCGACCAGAGCCACGCCGGCAGCGGAGAGGTCGCATGCACGGACAGCCTGGGATCGCCGACGCCTCGCAACTGGAAATCCGAACTCGTCATCCGACCGGCTTTAAATCTCGCTGTCACGCGTCACGTTGGAAGCTGCCGGGAATGGCAGCCTTAAGAAAGGGTTAGTATCGCCCGTGGCCGCGGGCAGGTCCACGGCCCGACCTTAACGAGCGCGTCCTAAAGCCGCGATAACCTTAATGTGGCTGAACCCGCAAGCCGCAGCTGGGTTGCATCCGCAGGATTCGCGCAGGGCCGGCGTCATACCGGCAATACCGTCGCCGGTTACCCTCGGCCCGGGCGGGGCGGAACGGCCGAAACGGCCGGCAAAACCAGCAAGACATGACAGGCAAGGAAAGAGGAGTAGCCATGACCGACCAGGCACATTTCGAGCTCCCGCCGGAGATGCGCAACATGGCGGAATCGAGCTTCAAGCAAGCCCGCGAGGCCTTCGAAAAGCTTCTCGCCAACGCCCAGGCCGCCGCCGGCTCGGTGGAGGAGCACGGCGCGACCATGCGCAGCGGCGCCAGGGATCTCAGCACCAAGGCGCTGTCCTTTGCCGAGGCCAATGTGCAGGCCTCGCTGAACTACGCCCAGTCGCTGGTGCACGCCAAGGACCTCTCCGAGGTGATGCGGCTGCACGGCGAGTACGTCCAGGCCCAGATGAAGGCCCTGGCCGATCAGGCCAGCGAAATGGGCCAAATCGTCCACCGCGCCGCGATGGATGCGACCAAGGCGAAGCATTGAAGCCTGATGGCATGAGCCCCGACGCGCGCCTCAACGACGGTGCGTTCCCTCCCCCGCAAGGGTGGAGGGAACGGATAGTGTGTCGCCCCCTCAACCCCCGGTTCCCCACTCCGGGAACCTCATCCTCACGGAGATTAAATTTCGCAACGCACCCCCGGACCCGCGTTGCGCTGCACAATGTTGACATGTTAGGCAGGAATAGTACTGGGCGCTGGACGAGCCATCTCGTTTGTTTTGCGTTTCCAGTCTTTCGTACCCGCCAATTCGCAAGAAGAAATGGCCCCGATCGGGTCGGCGGGCGCGCCAGAAGGCTCACTCCATTTTACTTTTATCGTGAGGGACAACCATGACAGGTGCGACTGATCCGTTTTCTGCCTCGATCATTCCGTTCGAGGTCCCCGAGCAGATGCGTGCGTTCGCCGAAAAGGGCGTGTCGCAGGCCCGCGAGAACTACGCCAAATTCAAGGACGCCGCCGAAACCCACAATGGCACCGTCGAGGCCGTGTTCGCCTCGGCCAGCAAGGGCGCCAGCGAGTACACCGCCAAGCTGATGGAGTTCATGAAGGCCAACACCACGGCCCAGCTGGACTTCGCCCACGAGCTGCTCGGCACCAAATCGCCGACCGATGCCTTCCAGCTCTGGACCGGCCACGCCAAGACCCAGCTCGAGACCTTCCAGGCCCAGGCCAAGGAGCTCGCCGAGCTCACCCAGCGCGTCGCCGCCGAGACCGCCGAGCCGATCAAGGCCAGCGCCGCGAAGTTCGCGCCGCCCGCCGCCTGAACGGATCGGCTTTGAATTGATTAAGAAACCCGGGCCCCGCGGCCCGGGTTTTGTCTTGGAAATTACGTTGCTTAAGACGGCGATTATCGGGTTTTGCGGCCTTGCCAAAAACGGCCGTTGCACCTAGTTTCCGCCCCGTCCAGCCCCACGGTGACCGGCCTTTTCAAGGTGCCCCCGAGGCGGCTCGCAAGGATGCAGTTGTAGCTCAGTTGGTTAGAGCGCCTGTCTGTGGAACAGGAGGTCGGTGGTTCGAGCCCACCCAACTGTACCAACTAAATCAAACGGTTGGCAAAATCCCCGCAGCTTTTCAATCCCTTGTAGCTACCATATAGCTACCATGACGACGACGGTGATGTTGCCGACGGGTCGTTGAATATCTTCGTCGCTGCTGCGGCTCGAAATGGTCACACGCGAAGCAGCGGCCGCGATCTCGTCCAATGCCGCGAGACGAAATTCGCGCACGGTCGATCAGGCTGCGATGTGCCCGCGCGCAAACTCGGCCGACAGATGGTGCCGCGCAGCGATCTCGTAGAATTCGAGCGCGCGCCGGCTATCTTGGTCGCGACGCTCTGCTTCACTGGAAAGAGCAGGGTAAAGGCGTCATGGTGGTCGTCGACAACACCGATCAGTATAGCGGCCCTAATCAGGATTTCTGTTTCTCGTCGGTTCAACAGATCTCGGATGAGCTCGAGTGCGTCACGCTGATCTCCATGCGAGAGGAGCGTTTTTTCAATTCGAAGATTCATGGCGTGCTCGACGCCTTCCAAAATGCGGGATTCGACATCAGTTCGCCCAGACCAGCTGATGTATTCAGGAAGCGCCTTGAATACACAATCAGTCTGCTAGGGCGTCGCCGTTGAGGGGGCGGTCCGTTCTCTCCGCGAGCTAGATCGGACAGTCTGCAGCGGCAAGATAGCCATCCCACCTGCAACGGAAAATCTGATCTCAGAGGTGGTCAGATCAAGAGACGGTGCAGAGCGACCCGGATTTCCTCTCGTTCCTGGTATCCTACGGCGGCTTAGGCCGAGGTGGCGGAATTGGTGCTGGGCTCGGCGCCACGCCTGTGGCGCCGTTTGAAAGTGAGGGCGTTACATCATGCAGTGTGTGCACGCCTGCAGCAACGAGAGCTCCGATCAACAGGGCGTAGACAACAAACAAAACGCAGCGCGTTTCCCGGTAGTTCTTCATTGCCTGCTCGATCGGCGCTTCAGCGATTTCTTCCCGCTCGCGAACCGAGATGTAACTGTAAAGACTTTGCAGCCAGCTTCGCCGGGAATAGGTCTGACTTGCGAAAAACGCACTGTTGATGCGCCATTGCAGCAAGAAGGACAAGCCTATGAAGATGGCGGCAAAAAAATAGAACAGGGAGGAGATGAGAGGACTGGGCGTCTTGGTCGCGTCGCCTAGGATCTTCAATATGAAAGGCGCTGCCGAGATGGCCAGGTCGCGCCAGAGCGTTGATGCAAGATCCTGGGCTCGCTGTGCCACCTTTTGAGTCTCGTCAATGACGGTCTTGCGGAGATCAGCAAGCGCCTTCAGGGTTTCTCGACTCGATGATTGGACGTGCGCTTCGTACGCAGCTTTGGCAGCCTCTAAGGCTTGCTCCAAGTTCGTGGCGATATCTTGCTGTGGGCGGCTCGCCCGAGCCAGCTCGCCAGCAAAGAGGAGATGACGAGCCTCGATGTCCGTCCCCGAAAGGAAAACCCAGTTCGCGGCTTCAGTGAGCCAAGAACGGGCAACGGGCAGCCCAGGATCATCGGCCCTGATGCGATAGATCGGAGGGGTGGCCGCCGCCTGCAGCCAAACGTTTCCATCCTCGAGCCAGGCGCGAGAGACCAGACCTCCCAACAATCTGCGCGCAGCAACAACTTCCCAAGCTTGGTATACCGGCGATGAAACTGCTGGCGCGGCCAAGAGTATCCACGGATTTAGATCGGTAGCCACTTCACGATCCGGCACGAAGTCACGAACATAACGAGTCGGATCGATTGGTTCAGGCAGGGATTCTGGAGGTCGGATCGACTGGGTCAAATCCCATGAGACGACCTCTAGTCCTCGCGAGCGAAATGACTGAGTGGAATTGAACTCGGCAATCGCTAGGCGCGGGAGAACAGCCCGTTGCGTCAAATAGGCGGGGATGCCGGATTGGAAGATAAAGAAGGCACATCCGCTGGCAGCTGGTTTTTCAAGCGTGATCACCACCTCGCGCGCCGAGTCGAAGATATCACCCGCGACGAGATCGCCGCCGACGGCTGGATTGTAGACTTGCAATGACAAGAAAGGCGGTGGGACATCGTCCGAAAATCCGAGCCAAGCCGCCTGCGCAGAGGCAGTCGGCAGCCGCCCTCGCAACATAAGGGCGCCGGCACGTTCGTCCGCTGTGGCTCCGTTCGCGACTAGCTCACGAACGCGCTCGACCAGTTGTGTTGAGCTCGAAGTCATCGAGTGTGATCATGTCCTTGATGATGATCTCGCCCTTGTCGCGATCGACCGAGACGACTGAAGACGTCAGGCTGACAGGGAATGTCAGTTTGACGCCGCTCGCTGTCTCGACGCGGCGGTTCCTAGGCGCCGCAATCGCATTCTTTTGGAGCACAAACGACTCGCCCGCCATTCCTTCGCGCTTCAGCCTTGCCTTAAAGTCCGTCACCACTGGGCTGTCGTCCGGCAGCGGACCGAAGATGCTCTTCAGCCAACTTTCAGCATTTTCGCCGTCGACGGATCCACCTGACTGGCTTGCATCATAGAGGCGTTGCGCCAGATTTTTCATGGCATCTTGCGGAAGTATGTCTTTGTGCTTTTGTGCAACGTTGCGAGTGACGTCAATAATCGCCTTCGTCAGCTCTTCCTCCGTCCGTTGCCGTCGCACGAGCAGGAACTGCTCGAAATACGCGGCAGGCCGCTGCGGATTCTGGCGGTCGACAACGCAGATTTCGTCCCCCTCTTTGCGCAGCTTGATGAGCGCGGCCTTCTGCAAGGCGTTGCGGTTCTGGACAAAAGTACGCTCGATTTCGCCGAAGGTCGGCTTAGGCTTCCCGGATCGACCGCGACTGACATCGTAGTCATAGCTGAGAACCTTTTCGTCCTCGAACTTCAGAAGTGCAAACAGCCGGCCGCTCGAACAGGACAATGAGAAGATAAGGAAAGCTCCGACCGCGGTGCTGCCACCATGAGCTCCGTTGAATGCAGTCGCCAGCTTCTCGCTCTCCTCCTGGAAGGAGCTCTTGTCGCGGCTGATCCGTGCAAGTTGTGCCTGCACAGGGGCATCCTCCAGAAATTCATAGCGGTTTCCGCTGTTGACCGATCGGACGCGCCCTAGAAAGAAAGGCGCATGTCGGCCGGCGTCGAAGGCTGTCAGTAGTTGAAAGTGTTCCTCTCCTGGGCCGACGATATGGAAGACGCTCTGATCAATGCGCAGGCTTTCGAGTTCCTGCTCCGAGAGGAAGGCCATAAAAGCATCCTAGAACAAAAAGAGAACATAGGCAATGACAGCATGGGTCCAGACCCAATACGATGCATTTGATGAATTAATCCTGCGTTTTGTTTGGCGCTTCCATTGGAATTCCCCTTTCGGAATTTCCCTTTGAAGGATGAGTGATCGGGGAACTCGGCATCTGGCTCCCTTCGGAAAAGCCTGCGAAGGATAATGTGAAGCTTTTTCGTGTATCTTGCTTGCAGAGAGCGTTTTTCGTGACATAAAATGTTGTTGCAACCGGAAGGCCCAAGTGGCGAACCAAATTCACGCGACCGAGAAGGTTTTTCAGGGACCAGCCTATGACAATGCAGTTTTCAGACCCTGTGAGCGTTTTTCATGATCGCAGGCTGCCGGAAGCTGCGACCCCCGCTGGCTACGCAGCATTGATCGATGCTTATGATCTGTCTGTCCCCACGCCACGCCTGCTTTTCGCTATCGGAACAAAGCATCGCATCATCGAGCAAGGGGGATGGCGCGTTTATACGCCGCGCCATGCCCCGGACGCGACCCTTGAGGGACATCTCACGTTCGCTCTCAAGAACGAGGGACTCGACCTTGCAATCCTGAAGCGGCTTTTCCTGGCCGTGAAGGAAAACGAGATTGGGGAAATTGTGAAGCAGAAGCCGACTGGGCTGTACACGCGCCGGATCTGGTTTCTCTACGAGTGGCTGTTGAAGCGCGAACTCGATCTGCCTGCAGCGGACAAGATCTCTTACGTCGACGCGGTCGATACCGAACTTCAATACGCGAGCTCTGGCCAGAATTCGGCGCGCCATCGCGTCCGCAACAATCTGCCAGGAACGCCGGAATTCTGTCCGCTCGTCTTCAAGACGACAGCGCTGACAGAATTCATTGCACGAGACCTCAAGGAGCAGGCTCGCGTTGTGGTGAGTCAGGTTCCGAAAGATCTGCTCGCCCGCACTGCGGCCTTCCTTCTCCTGAAGGACTCAAGGTCGAGCTATGTCATCGAAGGCGAGAGACCGCCTCAGGACCGCATCCAGCGATGGGGCAGGGTCATAGGTGAAGCGGGCCGGGCGCCGCTCGATGAAGCGGAGTTTTTGCGCCTGCAGCGGATCGTGATCGGCGATGAACGGTTCGTAAAGCTGGGCTTTCGTAACGAGGGTGGTTTTGTCGGCGAGCACGACCGCGAGACGCAGAGACCTATTCCGGATCACATCAGCGCGCGTCACGAAGATATCCCCTCCCTCATGCAGGGGCTGATCGCGTTTGATCAAGCAGCGGAAAATGAGCTCGATCCAGTGCTCGCGGCCGCCGTGTTGGCCTTCGGATTTGTCTACATCCATCCGTTCGAGGACGGCAATGGCCGCATTCATCGATATTTGATGCACCATGTTCTGGCGCGGCGCGGATTCAATCCCGCCGGAATCCACTTTCCGGTTTCAGCAGCCATTCTCGACAAGATTGGCGAATACAAGAAGGTGTTGGAAACCTATTCGCACAGGCTACTTCCGTGCGTTGCATGGGAGCCGAGCCCACAGGGTAACGTCAAGGTCCTGAACGACACTCGTGATTTTTACAGCTTCTTTGACGCTACGCCTCACGCCGAGTTTCTGTACGAATGTGTGCAAACGACTATCGAGCAGGATCTTCCGAAGGAAACGCGATTTTTGCGCAGTTTCGATACCTTCCGCGCCGGTATCGAAAAGATGATTGATATGCCGGAGCGCACGCTTAACAATCTTCTTGGATTCTTGCGACAGAACGGAGGACACCTCTCCAAGCGTGCGCGCGAAAACGAATTCTCACAATTGACCACAGATGAGGTCTCAAGGATTGAGGAGCTCTATCAGGCGGCATTTACGCAGGAAATCGGCACCACAGGCTAGTTCTTCCAGATTCAAGGTGAGGGGCTGGATCCTTTTTTCACCGGGCTGTCCAGCCCGGTGAAAAGATAGACCTCTCCTCGAGAGACGGGCGGCGATAAAGGCGCTGCCTCAGCTACTTTTTAGAAACAGGAGGCCACCTTCTTTTTCTCTTCCCGCCTGAATTTCCGAGTAGAGTGTTGTATGCGTCACCCACATCCTGAAGCGCTGGCCAAGCACGCAAAATCGGGGTGGCCACTGACACTTGCATTGCTGTCGCTTTGGCCTCACCAACGGCCGCCACGCTCCTCTCGTGGTTGGGATCACCGCAGGCGCTGTGGGGCCGACCTTCTCATTTTGCTCAAAACCAAATCCAATACGAGTACTGGACGTGCACGACACTCGCTCCGGGATCGGAGCCGAAACGCCCTAAAACGACTGCCGGCGCCGAAATCATCGCGCCGATCCGAACTTACAGCACGCCCGGCTGATCGACCAATCTGGCAGAGGGCGACGCGAGCGCGGGCATGGGCAAACGTCGTTTCGAAAACCTGCGCTACTTCAAGAACTGGCCGACGATGGGCATCGCCTACGCGGCACCCGATATGCAGGGCGGCAATTTCTGGGGCGTGATCAACCATGACAATGAAGAAGGAATTATTCGCATCGCGGACAATACCATCACGCCGGGCTTGAAAATGTGGACCTGGGGGGTTCCCTCGTTCACTCATGAAACCGATGCCCGCCAGGAGCCGAACGAGTGGCGGCCGTACATCGAATTGTGGGCGGGGGTGTCAGACCAATTCTTCCATAGCGCTGACCTTCCCGCCCTGGGCGAGGTTTCGATCCCGGAAACCTACAGTCCGACTGTCGGCATGAGCAACGTAACGCATGCGAATGAGAACATTCTGATCAATCTCTCGGCCGAGGGGTCGGGCGTGACTCTTCAGTTGTTCAGTCTCGAACCGGCCACCCCGTTGCGCGCAACTTTGAAACGCGGCGACGCCACACTGTTTGACGATGTCGTGAAAGCCGATCCGAAAAATGGAAATCGCATTTCGGCAACGATTGCTGGAGGCGGCCGCGCCGAACAGGTGCAACTGACGATCAGGACCCCGGACGGTAAAGAGCTGATGGTGGCCGAGACAAGGATTAAAATGATTCTTTCCATCGTCGCAGGTGGGCGGTCGCCGCAACTTCACGAATCATCCGATGCGCCATCGCCCTTTGTGAATATCGAATTTCACCAGGCCTTCGTCCCGCATTTTCAAAAGGAGGGATTGGCAAGCTTCCTCGTTCACGACATTAGCGCGTCTCATGACTTCGTAGACTTTGAGTGGCTTTTCGCGAAGCGCGCTCAGGATATTTTCTCGATCATTCAGCACGACTGACTCCTACCGTCACCAAGCGCGCTAGATCACTGAGAATATGAAAGCTGATCTTCCGTAACCACCCGTTCGATATTCTCCGACTTGCACTTGATGCGGTATCTAAGACGCCCATCTGCCTCGACGGGCATCTGTTGAACGATGGTGTAAATCATTGGTGGATCAGTTGCGGCACGTCCTTGTGGACCTTGGGGCTGGTGCCGAACGTCTTCGTTCAGCTTGTAGGCATATGGCATGTGTCTACCTCTAAAATTTACGGCTGCTCTAGCGTGGACCGTGCTGTGATGCAATGCATCCTTTGCCCTCCGGCTCAGGCTCTGAAAGCAAAAACAAGCTCAGCAGCGGTGCGACTGGCGCGCGTGTTTGTTAGTTGGTCGTCGGGCTGGATCACCGGTCGTCCAAGGATACCGAATAGCACGTGGAATTCTTGCGCTGCAAAGGTCCGGACGTGGCCCGTTGCCGAAGATGGCAATGACCACCGGCACGTCGGCTCGCTGGGGTAGGCCGGACATTGCTCGGCTCGATCCGGATCGCCGCCTTTGACCCGAAGCGGACACTCAGTCCTCTGGCAGCCCCTCCTGAAGCAGACATCTCTCGTTAGGCCTTGAACCGATAACGACGTAGCCTAAGATGTTGGCAGACTGTGAAGCATTTTACATTCCGTGTTCTCGGCCCGGGCTAAGATTGGCTGACAGCTTCTTGCTTTGAAGGAGGCTCCGATGCTTGCGACAATCAAATGGAACTCACGATATACCACTCGCGAATGGATGATGACGGCTGGAGCTTTCCTCGTCCAGCTCAGCGCACTGAATGCGTTACAGCACAAGGCTGAAAGCAAACCAAAGCAGCCACTCTGGAAGCACTTCGACGACACCCATCATTGGGATTCAACCGCGGAGGATTGGGTCCCCAACAGTCAGTGACGGCGCAACGTGTTCTGTGTCCCGCAGCCCGATTCCGGGACTTTCAAAGGCCTCTCGCTGACGGGCCGGGCGAGCGCTGCGGTCGCGTGCACGTAGCTGGATCGGGATCTGAGTTCGTGCCGGCCGCCTGATATTGGTCGAACAATAGCTTTTTGGCCGTTTGCCGACCGCTTCGGTAGACCGGCTGTATGGCCGATCCAGGCACGAAACCGACGCGTCGCAGCTTCACCAAGCGTGTCGGTTGTCTAGAGATGAGTGGACATTGCCGCGACGGAAGGCGACTTCCCCGAAGCCGGCTGCAACGGAGGGGCGCTACGTCCTTGCCGTATGCCGCGCGTCATCTGATCGCTGGACCATCGTGTGAAGCTAAAAGAGGAACTCCACCCCGGCGAAAGTATTGCGAAGCCACACCAAGCGGCAGGCGAAGCTCGTTCGAAATTGGTCGAAGGATAGGTCGAAGTCAGTCGACGGGATCGGCGCATCTTCTAGCAGTATTCCGGCGCCAAAAACTGAAAGGTCTCTCATTGCGCAGGGCGTTACTTTTGCGCCGCCTGAGAGCGAAAGCATGACTGTCTGGACGACCGTCTTGCGTGTGACGCGTCGCCGCTCAACACCCGCCCATTCAGACACTTTCGGCCTCCAAGGTTACCAGCATCACAGGGCGGGGCCGCCGACCAAGAGGGCGGCGACCCCTCGCCGCGAAGGCGCCGGTACGCGAAACAAAGACGACTTCGCGACTGCATCCAGCTTCGGCTCCACTGTCCGCGAGCGCAATGAGATATGATCGTTAGCGTTACTTGGTTTGCTTAATGACTGTTGATCACTTGGTTGCCGGCTTGTGCGAGGCGATCGCTTCGACCTTCTTCAGCGTCTCAAGAAACTGAGATCGTAGATGTTGTTCGTGCTCCGCATCGTTCGGCTCCGCGAGGAACGCGATCTTGACGAGGAAGTGGTTCAATAGCGACGCGATCCGGAGATTGTCCGAGTGTTGCGAACGTAGCAGCGTGAGTTGTCGACGCATCTCAATAAGATCGAGCGTTTCGCGGTCTGACTGGCTCAAAGACGAAACTCGCGCGAGGTCAACCAAACGAAGCCGCCGCGTCGAATATGATGGCGCGACGGCTTCGCCACTGGGGACCCGGACTAAGGGCAATGTCCGGTATCGAAAGGCTACCGCCATCTAACTTCGATGCAATCGAAGACGCGGGTTAAGCTTGATGTCGCCGCGAGAGGTTAAATCTGGAACAAGCGCTAGCGTGGGAGATCGCTTTGACGAACGATACGGCCGTGTACGACGCCCTTCGCGTCGATCCAACTAGCGGTGGCAAGGAATGGGCTGGCCGCATGGGCACGCGCGACGCAATTAGACGTGACAGCCTTGAGATCGATGCCGCCGCACTCGCCTTCTGTCCACACGAGTGGATCAATAGCGCCGGCGATGTCGACCTTGAACTCGTGCGCAAATTCCCGCTCATGCTCGCGCTCTGAGCGTAACGATGGACAAGCCTCCTCCGGAAGCGACGATTCGGCGCCTGCTCGGCCGCTTCGCGAGACGTCGGCGGCCCGTTCGGCCGCCTTCGACAACGCCTCACGCGACCGACACCGATCCGAACCGCGAATTCGCGCGAAAGGATCGGACAGCGGTTTGGTTCTTCGTCTTCTTGCCGATCTTCGTTCTGCTCTACGCGATCGTCGAGAAGATGCAGGTGAGATGAGAGCTAGTCCGAAAACTGAAGCGAGAAGCTGCTTTCGCGGCCCACAGCTGCCCGCGAGCTGCGTGATCAAGCGTTCCGCAATCGCCTACACGTCAATCCGTAAATTCAACACCGATATGGCTGCCTGAACGCCAGATTAGACGGCAATTTCTGTTGACGCGATCCTTCGCAATCGTGAGCTTGAACCGGTCTCTCATACTATGCTCAGCTGACAAGGGGAGCTCGATTGCTGCACCGTGCTCGGTGATGTCGACGACGCGACAACAGGTGCTCGATCCGTCACCGAAGATATAGGCGACCTCGTTTATTTCAATGCGCTGTTGTCTGCGGCGTTCCTGCACTGTTTCTTTCCGGTAGAACGCGTGCGGTCACTCTGCCCAGCAGCAAGGGTTCGCGTTGCGCGCTTATCGAAGAGCCCGCCAGCTGCGCAGGGCTGACGGGTTCCCGATTGCCCATGCGTATGCGCGGTACTCGTCACCAATCCGCGAGAGCAAATCGTATTCCATAACGGTTGAAGTTGGGTTACCGCTCAGGACCTTAGCGGCGTCGTTCGACGTCGGCCCTAGGAAAAGGCAGTTCGGTACAAGCCGATGGCGACAGCAGACAAGTTGAAAGCATGCATCTTACGCCGCTCGACAGCTCACCGCGTGGCCGCGCACGCGCCGCGTTATTGCCCGGGAAATATCCAGAGCCCGCCCGAATTGGTTAGCGGGTTGTTAATCGGCCTACGGCAGGCTTGCGGTCAGCGCTGCCGATTACCCCCCAGCCCAAGGTAGCGCAAGCGATGGCCGGCGGCAGTGATGCCCGCCGGCCATTGTCCATGTGTTAGTGCGCCGGAAGGGCAGCGCGGACGCCCGATCTGGCGCTGCCTGACCAGAGAGCGCTAGACTACGCGTTGCTTCTGCGGCGAGGTAGTGAGCATCCGGACACTCGACTGCCACGTTCACACAGCTCGCCGCCTTAGAGCCTCTTTGCAGGTGGCGCACCGTGATACGCCGTCGGCGTAGCTTGTGCTCGGTGTTCCGAAGATTAGAAACGAAAAAGGAAAAAGATGACAGTCTGTCCAATTTGCGGATCGAATGCCAGCGAGCTTCCAAGAACCGGGGACGCAGAAGGATGCACCTGCCCGCAGCATGGACTGTTCAAGGTTTCGGATAGCGTTCTTCGGTCGGCGCCGAGCAAGAGCGCCGGACGGAGCCAATGGGAAGACGCATTGAGGAAGGCAAAAGATCGCGCAAAGCCGGGCGATCTGCCGGTTCTAACAACGTATGACTTCTGAAAACAGAAGAAACCTTTGAAAGAACGCCTCTACGCCGAGCCCGGAGCCGCCGCTCGCAAGCTCATCGAGCTTGCCGCGGGCGCCGAACCGATCAACGGCCGCATTCACATCGAGAAGATCAATGCACCCTTCATGTCCAAGGAAGGCTGTAACGGCAGCGGCCCCGAATTCGGTGCCGGCCTCAAATACGCGATCGAGAAGGGCTGGCTCGACCTTCACAAGAGCGGTACATATGTGAAGCTGCTGACGTGAAGCGAGGACCTATTGACGACAGGCCAGCCAAATCGGCCCACGCCATGGGGTCCGCACCTATCCGCGACGCGGGCCGAAAGCCGCCGGGATCGTCTCGGCAGCCGAGGCATGTTGCACATCGCTTATCGGTCGGGCCAGCCCAAATACAGGTTCGGGATGGAGCCGTCATACAACGGGCGGCGCCCGTGCAGACAGCCCTTGCTCTAGGCGGATTTCGGCCGATTGGTGAGATCGATCAAGGCGCGGCGGGCGACAGCCGTTAGCTCTCCCAAAGTCACGCGCCCGGCGTCCGCCGCTTCGATCAGCTGCCCCGCGATGTACTTTCGACTTTCATGATCGCCGCCATGCGGTAGCTCCGCACACACCTGTTCAAGCACAACATCCGATGGTGTTCCTTGTCACGGGCGAGGATACCAAGCACTCGAGCATGTTCGATTGGACCATTCCGGCGGGATTTGCCACCGGGCTGCATGTTCATCGTGTACAGGAAGAAACCTTTTACCTGCTCGAAGGCGAGTGCGAGTGGCACGTCGATACAAGGATGGTCCGGGCAGCACCGGGGACCTATCTGTTCGTCCCGCCGGGCGTTCCGCACAACATCACCAATGTCAGCGAGACGCCCGCCCGCGTGCTGATGACGGTCTCTCCGCCCGGGCACGAACACTATTTCGAAGAGCTCGCGAAACTCGCCGCGCAGGGCGCGCCCGATCCGAAGGCGCTCGCCGATCTGCGCGACCGCTACGACACCGATCAACTCTCGACTTTGACAAGCCGGACCTAAGTTTCGTGAGAGCGGAATGGCAGCTCATGGTCCTGAGCTGAACAACGAAGGGGCCGCCGCCATGTCGGCTGTCTGCGAGAGAACGGACGTTGTACGATGTTTTCGTTGACGGGCGCTCCTGACCCAGCGCCGACATGCAGCCATGTCGGCTTCAACGTCGGCTTTTCCAGGGCGCGCGACGAATTCACGAGTGCCGCCCTGACGCGACGACCTCGCTGCCCGCCTGCCTGATCCGCGCGATGGCCGGCTCGTTCGGCTCGATCACTGTCGCCATGTGGTGCGCGTTGGCATGAACCATGGTGCTGCCGTCGCGCACGATCGCGATATGGCCTTCCAGAAGATTAGGTCGCCGCGTTGCAGCTTGCTCCGCCCGTGCACCTCCAGCGCACGGCCGAGGCCCGCTTGCTTCATGTCGCTGTCGCGCGGACAACCGATGCCTGCCGACGTCAGCGAGACCTGCACGAGGCCGGAGCAATCGATGCCGAGGCTGCTCCTGCCGCCCCAGGATAGGGCGTGCCGACAAGGCGCTCGGCGACCCGACGAAATCCGTCTCGCGCCGATCGCCGGGAAGATGCCGGTCCGATGGCGGCGAAGGCCCAGCGGAAATTGAATGTCTATTTTGTATGGTCCATACTGTCGTTTTCTATGGGCGACATATCGCTCTGAGACGCAGGAGAAGTTAATTGACTGCGCGATTGCTCTTTACGAACGCTGGTCACGCTCCGAGCAACAATCTGGCACGCAGCTTGCGAAGCGGGGGCGAGCCTGTCTTCATAGTCGGTTGTAATGACGACCAGTTCACTCTGAAGAAATCCGACGCCGACAGGCACTATCTCGTTCCGCCTGCGGACCATCCGGAATGGCCCCACGCACTGCGATGGATTGTCGAAGCAGAACGCCTGGATCTCATTGTTCCTACGGTTGATACTGATCCGGATAGCTTGTCGCGCGGGCGTAGGCACCTGAATGAGTACCTGTTCCTGCCACGCGCATCCGTGCTCGAAATCTGTCGGGATAAGTATCGTCTCATTGCGCTCTTGCGCGCCAACGGCGTCGATGCCCCCGCGAGCTATCAGGTGAAGGATCTGAGGCACATTACCAAGATCTTTCAGGCCTTGAGGGGCAGCAGGCCACTGTGGTGTCGTGTTCGCGACGGGGCTGGCGCGCTTGGTGCACTGCCGGTTCGGACGCCGGAGCAGGCGCGCAGCTGGATCCGGTACTGGAAGGAGATGCGCGGCGTGCCTGTCCCTTCGTTTATGCTTTCAGAGTACCTGCCAGGCCGCGATTTCGGCTGTCAAAGCCTTTGGAAAGATGGCGAGTTGGTGCTGATCAAGACATATGAACGGCTTTCCTATCTCGGGACAGGCAGCCAACCAGCGGAAGTGTCTTCTGTAGCAGCCCTCGCAAAGACCGTGTTTGAACCGAAGGTCGTCGACACCTGTATACGGGCGATCCGATTGCTCGACGCAAAGATGTCCGGCGTTTTCAGCGTGGATCTCAAAGAGAACGCACGCGGCGTCCCTTGCATCACGGAAATCAACGCAGGCCGGTTTTCGTCCGCAACCAACATCTTCGATCTGGTTGGAAAGCATAACATGGCCGCGAGCTTTGTCCGGCTGGCGCAAGGTATGCCGGTCGATATTGAGAACAGTTACGACGCCGCGCCGGATTGGTACATGTTGAGAGGCATCGATGGAGCTCCGTGCATCTTCCATGCGTCCGAATTCTCCGATAACATCAGGAAACCTTGGCAAGGGGCAGGCCCCCGTCGGGGCCACTTGCAGGCAACCGCAAGAGGCAGATAGCATGGCCGATATCAAGGTCTATAAACGAGTCAACAGGGGTCGCACGTTTATCCGGGTGGCGGTCACACCCAAAAGCACAGAGACGCGCAAACTGCTTCGTCAATTCCAGGCCGGAGTTAAAGAGTTTGAGAAAGATTGGAAAGCGACCCCGGCCTATCGCGACGCGCAAAAGGCCAAGAAAAAGAAGAAGGCCAAGAAGTAGCGGAGCGGAGAAGCTGGCCGTCGCTACGGTCACGATTGATCGAGATCTTGATAGCCATCAGCTGGAGTCGATCCAACTCGAGCTACGAGCTCTCGCACGATCCTGCGGGCTGGAGGTCACCAGCATCGAGGTCGAAACCTCCACTCGCCGCTAGTCCACATTTCAGTGCCCGGTTTTCTGAGCCCGCGCGTGATCGTCCGCGACACGTTTCAGCTGACCTAGTCCCGAGAAGATTGAGCTAGTTGCCACATGCTGCATGCTCCTCGAGCGAGAACTGCATCCCGAGTTCCGAGAACAGGGCTGCGGCGATGTTGAGGTGCTGTTCAGCGCTCGTCTGCTGGCCGATCCATCGGTAGCGTTTTCCGAGCCCGAGGTGACATTGAGCCGCAAGAGGTCGCAGACCAAGCTCCTCGGCCCTGCGTAGCGCTTCGAGAAAATTTGTCTGGCATTCATTAAGGTGAGCAGGGTTTGTCGCGCCAAGCTCAGCAAGCAATCGCAGTGCGTAAGCTTCGTGGCCGCGCTCGCCATGTTTGCGTGAAAGCATCAGCGCTCGTTGGCCGCACCGCTCTGCCTCGACCGACCGAAGCTTACGAAGGTAAGCCTCACCCAACCGGACCAAGGTCATGGCGAGCCCGCTCATGCGGTGCATCGCGGTCGATTCGCGTTCGGTTTCCTCCAACAGTGCGATCGCCTCGTCGAGGCGGTCGGAGAGGCAATAGGCATACCCAAGGGACGTGCCGATGAGTGGTATCATCAGTGGCAAAATCCATGAGCGGCAGAGCTCAAGGCCCTGCTCGAGGACGCTGATGCCTCGCGGCGCCTCGCCCCGAAGGGCTAGAACAGTGCCAGCTCCGAAACAGGAGAACGCAAGGCTGTAGACGTGGTTGGCAGCTCTGGCAATTTCCATGGCCTCTTCGGCAAGGCGCAAGGCCTGGTCGAACTCGCCGAGCTCGGCAAGCGAACACGCCAGATAGACCCGCCTGAAAACGCCCTGAACCCCGGTCGTTCCCATCGTGTCGGAGGCGAGATCACCTCGAAGGCGCTCAACAGCCGGCGACAGTATTTGTACCGCAGGATGATGATCTCCCCGTGCCGCGAGAGCTGCTCCCAAGTGTCCACTGACTATCGTCCGCAGCGGCAGGTCATCCAAATCGTCCGCTATGGCCATCGCGCGTTCGCCCGCCTCGATCGCGGGGCTCAACTCGCCCAACAAGCGGTAGTATTGGCATATGAATGATGATGCTTGGCCAAGCCTTCGCTTGTCGGCGAGTTGTATCGCCTGCGTCTCCACTCTCTGCAGTTGGCCCAGGCATTTCTCAAGGTGGCCCAAGGGATGAAGTGCGTTTCGGAGATCAAAGCGAATATCGATGGCAAGTTCGATATTGTCTTTGGTCTCCGGTAACTTCTCGATGATCGCGAGCGCTTGTTCGAACCAGACTCGCCCGTTCTCAAGCGCTGACCGCGAGAGCGCCTTCCGTCCGGCCTGCCGCAGATATCGAACAGCCTTGTCCGGCATCTCTCCACGAACCGCATGCTGCGCAAGACGCTCAATGTGCTCGCCGATCCGGCCCCGATACAGATTTTCAATTGTGCCGACCAGTCGCGCGTGCAGCGCGCGCCGTCGCGTCCGCAGCAAGCCGTCATAGGTTACCTCGTGGGTGAGCGCGTGTACAAACGAGTACTCTACGTCCGGAAAGAACCCGGACTCGTAGAGAAAGCCGGCTGCCTGCAGCCGATCCAACGCGTCATCCAGTGCGCCTTCCGCCAGGTCGGCCATCGGTCGAAGTACCGCCAAGGGAGTCTCGCGGCCTGCAACTGAAGCGATTTGTAAAAAATTCTTGTCACCGGGAAGCAGCCGATCTATGCGCGCCGCCAGGATGGCCTGGACGGTGGGTGGAACTTGAACGTTTCCCGTCGGACGCAACAATCGATAGTGACCGCGTTCTCCGGCGAGGTATTGGGTCTCTACCAGGGAGCGGACCGTTTCCTCGATGAAAAAGGGATTGCCGCCCCGCGCGATCAGAAGCTGCTTGAGTGAAGCGAGTTCAGGATCTTCACCCAGGAGTGCCTCCAGCAGATAGCGCGTGTCACGGGTCGGCAACGCGCTCAGCCGGATCTGATGGTAGTTGTCCTTGCTCCCCCAGTTGTGCTGGTAGTCGGGGCGATAACTGACAAGCAGCATAAGGCGAGCCGAGCCCAGGACGGCGACTAAGGCATCGAGCAATTCCTGCGTTTCGCTATCCACCCAATGGAGGTCCTCGAAGATCAAGAGGACCGGTTGCTTGCGAGCCTCCCGCAGCAACAAACCCTTCACGGCATCGATATTGCGACGCCTGCGCTGAATTGGATCGAGCGTATGCCAGCTTTGGTCGTCGACCGGGATATCGAGCAGCGCCAACAACGCGGGAAGGATCGGCTCCAGCCTCTCGTCGAGAGCGAAGATTTTCTCGACCACCTTTCGGCGGATATCATGAAGCTCATCCCGGTCCTGGATGCCAAAGTAGCTCTTGAGAAGCGCGATGACCGGGAAGTAGCTGGTCGCTCTTCCATGCGAGATCGACGTACTATCGAGTACCAGCCAGCCGAGCAGACCGAGCAGCCGATTGGCGTGGGTGAACTCATAGACCAGACGTGACTTGCCCACGCCCGCTTCACCAATGATCGCCGCCGATTGGCCCGTTCCCGTGTCGGCAAGTTGCTGTGCGCGACGCAGCTCATCGAGCTCGGCCTCGCGGCCGATAAACTGGGTTAGGCCCCGAATCGCTGCGACCTGCAAACGAGTGCGCGCGGGCCCCGCTCCGATGAGCTCATAGACCTCCTCGGGCTCGGCAAGCCCCTTGACCGGCTGCGGCCCCAGCGACCGCGCCATGATGTATCCCTCGGCCAATCGGATGGTCTTCTTCGTCGTCAAGATCGAGCCGGGCTGCGCCATCTGCTCCATGCGAGAAGCCACGTGCACGGCCTCGCCGACAACGGTGTATTCCATGTCAAGCTCGTTGCTGATCGCGCAGATGACGACTTCGCCCGAGTTGAGCCCAACGCGAATCCTGAGGGGTTCACGATCGGACTGATCGATACCCTCCGCCAATTTAGCCAGGGAGTCCTGCATCATCAGCGCGGCGTAACAGGCCCGCTCGGCATGATCCTCATGGGCGAGCGGCGCGCCGAAAATCGCCATGATACCGTCACCAAGAATCCTGTTAACCGTACCCTCATAACGATGGACGGCTTCGCACATCCGCGCGAGCACGGGGTTGAGGATCGCCTGCGCGCTCTCCGGATCCTGGCCGGAAATCAGGGCCAGTGAGCCGGTGATATCTGCAAACAGAACGCTCACCTGCTTTCGTTCACCCGCGAGTTCGGCGGTAGAGGCGCGAATGTCGTCAGGGATGAGTTGGGCAGTCTTTGGCTTCACCGCCTGAGAGCGCGCAGACAGGTAGTTTGCGACGCCCAGACCCGTTGAATGACCGCAATGCGAACAGAACCTAGCGGTCGGCGAAACTTGGGTGCTGCAATTCGCGCAAACGCGTGTCAGTGCCAAAGCACATTGTTCGCAGAACTTCGCCGCTGCGCCGTTTACGTGCTGGCACCTCGGGCAAATCATTTAGGTTCCTACAAAAATCGTACCCACGGTACCGTCGAACTCCATTGTCAACAAGCTGGTTTTCGGCCCAGCGGCTAAGCCGACGGCCCTAAAGACGTGCATTTAAGGCAATTAAAGCTTCGCCGGCTTTGCAACCGTGGCGCGTGCGCAGGCGCTTGGCTTTCAGACGTCGAGAGCCCACTCCCCCTCTTGCCGCTATATTAAGCCTCGCGCAAACGAAGTAATTAGGTCGTTGGGGCGCCGATAGGCTTACGAGGCGGTTCAGTCGAGTTCCGGTATCGGGGGAATGTCGGGACTGGAGACTTGCTGATCCATGGGCCACTATTGGCCCATCGCAACCGTCCGGGGCGGTGCCCGGTCAGGTCCGAAGTTGAGGGTAGACCGGACCTGACTGCCCACGGCCGAAACCGGCGCTGTTGACCCGACAATCCAGCGCGTAGCGTCTAACGGCTCTGCTGATTGACGCGCCGTCCTCACGCAACCACAAGAGGCTCTGACTATCTCCGGGCGAATGCAGCATGACTCATGACAATTGGTTTGCGCTCTATTTCACTTTCCCTGTGTTTATCCACGAGCTTTGCGCGCGATCCCGGCAAATTCGCCCCTGCTTTCATCGTCCTCTCGATGGTCAGCTATATGGGTTTGAATGTATCCGCGCCTTTCGTCGTCGGCGGCGACGATTGGTCGACGACCATGATCAAGAGGCGTCGGACACCAATTCTGATGGCCGTTAGTGGCCCATCAGCGAAGTGGGGTACCCTACGAAGTGCGCTCGGAGTCACCGTCCGAGCCGCGCCAACTCTCATAACTCGCGACTTGGGAGATTCACTCTCGGTCTGGGATGCACCCGCGCGTCGCCCAAGACTCGGTGATGGCGTCGCGGAGGCTGTCGCGGTCCAGGATGCGGAGCAGCCGGTCGAACTTAGGCTGGCGGCCGTTCGTTTCGAGATTGGCTCGGACTTGGTATCGGCTGCGTTGTTTTCAGTTTCACCTTTGAGCCGACGATCTCGACGCGACCGCTGGCAAGCAGCCGTTCGACAGCCGCCTCGCTGATCACCTTGGTGCCGAAGCGCCAGCCACCGCGCGGGCGACGTTCAAATTGACCATGTTCGAGCAGTCGCAGGAGATAGCGCAGGTTCGTCCGATCTATCATCAAGCAGTTCGCCCCGTTTGCCGGCGGCAGGATCGTCCTTTGACGTGCGCCGAGAGTCAATCGTGCGAGGCACGATCATGGAGGCGGCAATGGGGGTCTGTCCGGTAGGCAGGCGGCTGTCATTGCGAGCGAAGCGCCGGCCCACTGGGACCCAAGCCGGGGCTACCGAGCTGCAATGTCATTTAGCCCGTCCTTAACCAGCTCCGGCTACCCTGGTCGACATGATCAAGGGCATGGCCATAGCTGCTCTTGTACTGGCGTCCGCCAGTCTTGCGGATCAGCAATTGTCCTACGGGCGCTATACTGACGCGGCCGTGGCTCTCCTGCGCGACATCGAGCGGTCGTTCCGGCGGTAGCTGAGAGACCGATAGCCGCCGCAGATCGGAGGCGTGGGTACCGGCGACGAACGAGGCCGCCCGCAGGCGGCCTCTTTGAAGTAGTCAGCCCTTCGGCTGAGAGCGCACGGGCAATCTCATCCGGTCGATCGCCGGCTGACCCCGCGAGTTATTGTCTCTCCAGGAGGACGAGCCGCTGCCGGATGCGCAAGGCGACCGCCGAGCAGCGCGACAACCACGTCCTGATGCTGACCGGCATCCACTGGCCCGATCTCGACGAGGACCTTTCCGTCGAAGGCATGATCGAAGGCCGTCCGGCGGCGCCCCGTCCGCGCTAGCTAGGACGTCTCCTCATGGCGTCCGGTTGCCCGATCCTTGGCGCTTCCAAGGATCGATGCGCCGAGGATTGACGGAATCCGCCCGTCCACCATACCCTCCCGCGACTGCCATCGATGACTCCGCCGTGAGGGAATAGGGGAGGCGCCACGTGAAAATGCTTATGTTCGCGATTCCGGTCTTCATGGTCACGATCCTCGTCGAGGCGGCGATCGCGTGGCGGATGGGGCGTCGCGGGGTCTACGACGTACCCGACGCCATCACGAGCCTGCACCACGGCGTACTGAGCCAGGCCATCGGCGGCTTCGCCAAGCTCATCGACGTCGCCCTCTATGTCGCCGTCTACGAGGCCTTCCACCTCGTCGAATGGAGCCGCGACAGCTTGCTGCCCTGGGTCGCCGCGTTGCTGCTCTACGACTTTTCTCACTACTGGTACCACCGCTTCAGCCACGAGATTCCCGTGCTCTGGGGCAGCCATGTGGTCCATCATTCGTCGGAATATTTCAACCTTTCGACCGCGTTGCGGCAGCCCGCGACCGCCGCGCTGTTCACCTGGATATTTCACCTGCCGATGGCCGTGCTGGGCGTTCCGCCGATCATGTATATCATCGTCGGGCTGGTCGATCTGCTGTACCAGTATTGGGTCCACACCGAACTCATCGGCCGGCTCGGCGTGCTCGACCGC
The DNA here is from genome assembly GCF_049949275.1 of Bradyrhizobium genosp. A. Lineage (NCBI taxonomy): Bacteria > Pseudomonadati > Pseudomonadota > Alphaproteobacteria > Hyphomicrobiales > Nitrobacteraceae > Bradyrhizobium > Bradyrhizobium genosp. A. Next base: position 1,517,219 of record NZ_CP188196.1, read on the forward strand.
ATCCTGGTCACTCCGTCGAACCATCGCGTGCATCACGGTCAGAACGACTACTGCATCGACAGGAACTACGGCGGGATCTTCGTCCTCTGGGACCGGATGTTCGGCACCTTCGTCGACGAGCGCGACGGCGAAAAGATCGCCTACGGGGTGCGCAAACCGCTGCGGAGCCTGAACCCGCTCTGGAGCAACCTTCAGGTGTACGCGGATCTGATCCGGCAGACCCGCGCGGCTCGCGGGCTCGCCGGCAAGTTAGCCGTCTGGTTCGGAAGAATGCAGGCGCCAGAACCGATGGATCCGTCGGTCGTGCGTCGTTACGACCCCGAGACGCCGCGGGCGGTCGCCGCCTACGGCGCAGTCCAATATACGCTCACGATGGCGATGCTTCTGCATTTCCTTTCCGGCTTCGAAGCCTTTCCGGTGCAGGTCTCCGTCACCTATTCCATTGTCATCCTGGTTTCATGCATGACCATCGGCGGCGTCATGGAAGGAAGTCGGATCGCCTTCGCCGCCGAAACGGTGCGACTGGGCGCGCTCGCGCTGGCCTCGATGGCGTTGCCGGACTGGTTCGGCCTGCCGCTGCCGACGGCGGCCCGCGCCGTCGCGACAGCGGGCGCGCTCGCCGCCGGAATCTGGTTGCTCGCGCTTCGCCGCGAGCGACGGCCCGCCCCGGCGGCGGCCTGACCGATCGGAGGCCGGAACGAAACCTAGACGCCCCCGTCGCGACGAACCGGGCTCGTTCTCCGGAAGGAGGGCCAGCGCCGGCGCCGTGCGGGAGAAGGTCGAGCCCGTCACGTTCCAGGTCGAAGCGGGCGAACTCGCCACCGCCCCGCTTGCGCCGATCATCGACGTCGCCAGCGAGCCGGTGACGGTCTGGCCCTTGCGCACGTGGCTCGCTGCCGAAAAGGTATCCATGCTGGTTCCAATCAGCCATACGGGCACGGCCGCTTCGCTTTTCAGATAATTCGCGACCGCGCCGAGGTCGCCCGCATGTGCACTGCTGATACGGAATATGCGCCACAGTAAAATTGTACGCAGCGAATTTCTCGCGACTGCGCACCAAGAAATTTCCACTCCCTACAGGACGTCCGACGGCCCTCCTGATCGAAGCCAGAAACGACAGGCTCACGCTCGCCAAGGTGCTGCGGTTGCTTTGAATTTCACCAGTTTCGCTCGCTCCCGAAGGGATCGTCGGCCGGGTCCTGAGGGAAGAGCAGGCCCGGATCGTCTGCGCCATAATGGGCGTAAGCTTCGCCGGCCCCCGGCATATCCGTGATTGAGGCGGTCCCACACCGCCCTTAGGCCGCGCCTTCCTCGACCGCCGGAGCCGACCGGGGCGCGGAAACCAGCGCGGCGAAGCCCCCGAGCAGCGGCATGGCGACAAAAAGAGCGACCGCAGCGACGTCGAAGGCGATGCCAGCACCGCCGGCGCGGTGCGCGAACACGCCCGCGATCGGCGGCAACGCCAGCATGCTTCCGTAGAACGCGGAGAAGAAGATTCCCATTCCGACCGCGCGCGCTTGGACGGGAAGCGCCCATGACGGCAGGCTGGCGAACGTGGCTCCGGATAGGCCGGCCACCAGCCCCAGTCCTGCGAAGATGAGAACGTCGTGGTCGGACACCGGAACGGCTGCCATCCCGACCGCAGCGAGCAGCAGGGATGCGGCAGCGATCCAGATGCCGGGGCCTCGCCGGATCGCAAGCGCGCCGCCGACTGGGATGGCCGCGATGGTGACCCACAGCGCGACGCTGACGTGAGAGGCGGCGATCTCGGCCGTATAGCCCCTCTCGGTGAGGAGCAACGGACCGAACGCAAACGCATTGGCGAAAGTGGCGTTGGCAATGCCCCCGACGAAGCCTGCAATGGCCACCGCAGCCGTGACGGCCGCGCTTGGGAAGGCCGCGGACAACGGCGCGCCCGATCGCGCCTGCTTCGGCAGCGCGAACAATAGGATTAGCGCCATCAGGGTCAGGATCACCAGTGCAACCGACGCCCCGATCAGCCCGAACTTGTCCGCGATCGGCGGCAACGCGATCAACGCCAGCGCTATCCCGCACGGCCACGAGCCGGCGAGAGCCGCCATCGCAAGGCCGAACTGCCTACCAGCGAACATATCGGCGATCATCTTGGTGCCAGCGATGGTAAACACCACCCCGCCCGTGCCCGCGATGACTCTGGCCAGCAGGCGCGCGTTCCAGTCGCTCGACAGATCGACGACGGCGCCGGCGAACATCAGCGCCGCGCACAGGAGAAGCGTAGTTCGTTCGCCGAGCCTTTGGACCACTATTCCTCCAGGAAGCGCAACTAGGACGCTGGGCGCCAGATAGGCGCCGACCAGGATGCCGAGCCGGGCATAATCGAGGCCCTCCGCTCGAAGCAGCGGGCCGAGCGCTCCCACGCTTTCGAACTGCATGCCCATGACGCAACGCGCCGTGAAAAGCAGCGCTAGAATTCGCCATTTCGATTCCACGGGACCTCCGGATCCGACGATTGCATCCAGCCAGTGTCACGTCGAAGATCCCGCGAAGCAAGCCGCGATCTCGGCTTGACCAAAGGATCCTGCATATCGCCAATTTCTGCCTTCGGGCCCCGGATGCGTAGTTGTCGCCATCATACTGCGTAGCTAAGTCGCCTTCTGGCCCTTCGCGGACCACTGAGACCCAAAAATCCATTTCCGAGATTGAACCTCTCGCGGACATGGCACTTGCTGCAAGGAAAAGCACGGCCGTGAAAGTCGAGCGCGAACCGCCGCCACGAACGAAAAGTGCACGTATCTGGTGCGGTCGTCGCGCCGCCGGCAACGAAGACCAAGCAAGATACTACTACCTCCTACTACTGATGTTCTTGGTGGGCCCGGCAGGACTCGAACCTGCAACCAGACCGTTATGAGCGGCCGGCTCTAACCATTGAGCTACAGGCCCCCGCCGCGGGCAATCGCTGAAAGGCGGCCGGACGGCGTGCCGCGATCGTTTACCGGGTGGCCGGCATTCCGGCAATCCCATATCGCTTCGAACGAACTAGGTCTTGCAAGCAATCCGCGGTTAGGGTGGCCGAGCCGTGCGGGGGACGTCAATGCATGACTGGAAGAGCGAACTCGATGCGCTCGTCGCTGAAACAATGGCGTTCGCCGATTCGGTGGCGGCGCTGAGCTTCCGACTGCAGGAGCCAAGCTCGAGATTTTTGCCGCTTGCTCAGAAAAGCGCCTCTGTGCAAGACAATGGTTCCTGAAGCGCAGCAGAGGAACCGCACCGTGACAGCCACTCTTGACGGCCAAATTCGCGGCGGACGCCATCACATGCAGGTCCGGGTCTATTTTGAAGATACAGATTCCGGCCAAATTGTTTATCACGCAAATTTTTTGCGGTTCATGGAGCGCGGCAGAACGAATTACTTGCGCCTGCTCGGAACCAATCAGCAAGCGCTGCTCGAAGAAGCTCGGAACGATGCGCCCGGCTTTGCCTTCGTCGTCCGTTCGATGACAATCGATTTTCTAAAGCCGGCGGTCTTGGACGACGTCATTGACGTCGTCACGCTCCCACAAGAGGTGAGGGGCGCGTCAATTGACTTGCTACAGGAGTGCAGGCGCGGAAGCGATCTCCTAGTTATGGCGCGTGTGCGTGTGGCGTTTGTCGCAGGCGGAAGAGCGCAGCGCATTCCCAAGACGCTGCGGCTTGCTATGGAAGCGCATAGATAAAATCTGCTCCTCGTTCACGCCCTGATCGTCCATCGACCCATACGATGAGGGCTCCCGCTTTATCCTATAGCGACCGAGCCTACTCCACAGCCCTACTGGATGCCCGTCTGCTTACGGCCCGAATGCACCACAATGCAGTCACACTGCGATCAACTGAGTCACAAGCTTTTCGCGATCTGCGGCACGCAGCTTATCAAGATTGATCTGCTTCCATCGGACTGCGGGAAGCTCTGCCGCTCCATCGACGCCCAACAGAGCCCAATGTGGCTTCCCGAGCTTGAATCCGATCAGAAATTCCCGATGCTCCTTCGGCATCTTTCCAGATACCTCGGCGATCAAGTCCTCCCGGGCCTTCAATAGCTCATTTAGCGAGACTGGATCTGAGGTCATACCCTCGAAGCCGTGCTCGAATTCCTTGCGGATATCCTTTCGCCGCGGCACCACAACCTCCGAAATGGGCCGGTCATGGCTGATGAGATAGACGATAAAAGCGCGCCTCAGGTCGTCGCTGATGCCCTCATTCGCCAGAAGATCGCGGATGTCAAAAAGATCGCGAGGATGTTGGCGGTCAAGGGCGGCGACGATTTTCCTGCGTAAAGGTCGGAAAACGAGACGACTTGTGTCTCCGCAAAACCAAAGTTCTCCTCGACGTTCGGACGTACGGATCGCATCTCGGGATCGAAGACGCATCCGCGAAGAACGGGAGTGACTTCGACCTTGATCTGAGCATCAGCCCTTTGAAGTGTCAACTTGGTAACGATGCCTTCCGCGCGGTTCACGACCTCATTCACCTTGACGCCCGGAATTCCCTTGCCAATGGCGACCGCCATTCGTTTCATGCCCGCATCGATCGCGACCAGCGATTCCGTCCGCCCGGCTACAGGAAGGTAGGTCAGGTCGATATCGACAGACAAACGCGGCATGTCGCGCACGAATAGATTGATCGCGGTCCCGCCTTTGACAGCGAAGTCCGTTTCCGCCGCAACGAATGGCAGGGTCTCGATCAGCAGCGCGACCTGATGCTGATAGCGCTCAGACAGGGGCACTGAGATCCTCCGGCACGGTGATCAAATATTTCGGATCGAGCCTTCCGCCTTTCACCAGCATGCGCTTTCCCTTCCCCAAATCGACCTTGTCACGGTCTATTTGCTTCAGCCATGAATGGTTGTGCCGGTCAGCGAACCAGAAAAACAGCCGTTTGACTTTCACGCTTCTGCAATCGTCCAGCAGCTTTTGCAGCTTGCGGGGACTGAGGTTGCGCAAGCCCTCAACAAGCATGTCGACCTGGTGGAAGCTCTCGCTATGCGGCAGCTCGTCGAGCAGTTCAAGCAACGCCCGTTCGGGCGATGAGACGGTCAGCGGCCATTCGCCCTCGCCCCATATCTGCTTGAATGGTCCTGCCTGGAATTCATCAGCAGCTGCGCCGGTTTTGCTCTGGACATTCCACGCGTCGTTCTTGAGCCCCTTCGTCACGGGGTCGGCTTTGAAGAGCGTTGTGCTCTTGCGGAATGTGAAGCGTTCTTTGAGCGGAAGCTTGGAGAGCCATCCGGGCGGAGCGCCCGGACCGTAAAGATAAACAACCGTCGGACCGCTGGCCCTGAGGTAGTGCGAAAACCCTTGAAGTTCGAGCGCTGTTCGCCCTCCGACGACCAGGGGGTGCTCAAGCAGCGTTTGAAGCGATATGACCGCCTTCTGCCATGTCAGGGTGCCGAGCGGGCGTTTGAAAGTTCCACGCGTTGGCTGAACCAGCCAGCCAGCCGAGACATATTGGCTGCGCAGGCCTGTCGAATAGCCGTGCTTCGTCATCCACCCGGCATCGACCAACAGGCCTTCCGGGAGGGTGTTTTCAAGAAAGTTTAGCTTTCCTCCAGAATGCTCAGTCATGCTTAGCAATATAACTATATATCAAACCATAAGCAAGTTTATAGATTGGCAAATTTGCTAAGCCAGACTATGCAGAAAACTCATAATCAAAACCTGCCTGCCAGGTCACGCCAATCACATTCGATCTCCAATCCGCCACCATCGGTGAAGCGAAGCGAAAAAGGGAAGCGGTCTTAAACGGGCGGTGTCCATGCGGCTCGCAGAAGACTGCGCGTCTCTGTTGCTCCAACGGGCAGGGCTGGCACAAGCCGCCCGCTGTCCTCGGACTTAAAGCGCTACCTGCCACGGGACGGGTCGAAAAATGCTACATGAAGGAGCTGGGATCCTGCGTTGCACCCATCTCGGCCGAACACATCATTTCGGATTCCGTCTGTCGCGTATTGATGGGTGACGGCGAGTCTTCGATCTCAGGCGTTCCGTGGCTGGAGGCGGGGCGAAACGAAGATCGTGGCGCCACCGCAGGCAAAATACCTTTGTACCAAGCACAACAGCGCGCTGAGCCCGCTCGATGCCTCCGCCCATTACTTCTTTGCGTCGCTCAAATCGTATCTCGAACATGATGCCGGTTCACGACACGCCATTCTATCCGGGCATGACCTCGAACGCTGGATTTTGAAAACCGCCAAAGCAGCAGCCGTGTCCCGGAACCTGGCACGCGGAAGACAACGTCGGGCGCGTTCTCGCGGGATGAGGCAATTCTCGACATGCTTGACGACCCCCGGCATTGGCCGGAAGGGGCAGGGCTCTACTGCACTATGAACACGGGCGACATCGCGGAAGACACCCCGCGCTTTCAGTTCCAGCCGCTGACAGATGACCATGACGAAATCAAAGCCTTGGCGATTAACATCATGGGCTTTCGCTTCGAGTTGCTGCTCGAAGCGCCTGATCTGAGCAAGCATCCATCCTTGATCGGCGCAAGATATCGACCGAGCCGGATCCTGATCTCGTATCCAACATCAACAAATTGGGTGACACTGAGCTGGGAGGACGACAAAAAACATGAGGAATTGACCGTCCAATGGCTTCAACGGCGTTGCCCCTTCGCGACGGACAAATCGTTCAACGTCCGCGACCAGCCGACAACCCGCGTTAGGCGTTTCGAAATTTGGATTCCTGGTTCGAAGGCGGGTTCGATTCCGATGAAATTCGCGAGCAAATTCAATAAGTCTCCCCGCCTGGCCGTCATCACACTAGCAACCTAAATGACTGATTTCGTTTCGCTAATTTATGTTATTCTCGATATCCTACTCACATTTCTACTCACATTTCTACTCACAGTCCGGTCGGGGTGCGCCTGATGGTATTATTGGCGCATCGTAACCGAATCGGAGATCCGGCATGTTTTGGGGAAAACGACAGTTTAAGTGGGCAGAGTACGGTCCGTATCAGGATCGACTTGGCGATCTGCAGATGGCCAACGCCGAGCGGCATCGCGAGTTCATGATGGTCTCCACGAAGGTGAAGGCCGGCGTCAATGACATCTATGTGGGCGTGCCGTCGAATGAGTTGTTGGTCCTGTTTGACGGATTCGAACTGGTTGCCGAAGGCGCGTTGCCTAAGGTGGTGGATTCGCTCTTGCTGGCCGACATGAATGCTTTCAAGGAGCGCTTCAAGTTCAGGCACGAGGTGCGGCGGTAGTGACCGCGGCACCGCGAGAAGGCGTCTCAACTATTTCCTTGGTCGGTTTTGATGTCGGTACCAGCGAAGATATTCGAGCATCGCGCTTTCTTCATCGGGGGTCAGGTTGTGATCCGCGAACGCACTGCTTCCCGCGCGCCGCTGGAGAAGTTCGCGCTTAGGTTTCTCCACATATCCAGCTCGTTCCAACAGATTAACGCCATCAATTCTGTAGACGTCGGCCAAGGCGCCCAAAACACGCGCTGAGGGCTTGGGCACCAAATCCCTCTCTATCTGGGATAAGTACGCGTTCGAGACTGCGTCTCCCGTTTTTTCCTGCACTTCGCGAAGCGTCAGGCCGCGGTCAGCCCTGATCGATGACAAGTAGGCGCCAAGGCTAGGGCCGGCTGATGGAGTGGGGGTCTTTTTCATGGCGGGCCAAGCGGTTGAAATCTTACAGATATCTAGACCATTCTGCTAAATAAGTCAAGCATGCGTGATGGTGCTTGATTTTTCAAGCAAGCGTTCTATATTAAACGCCAACTCAGATCACTACGGAGAGCAGAATGGACGGTCACCACACCACCACAGTGCGCATTCACATCGACCGGCAGGAGTATCCGTCACCGAACCCGACAACGGGGGTTGCCCTGCATGACCTCGCGAATATCCCGAAACATCGGGACCTGTTCCGTGAGGTCGACGGCGAGCAAGAGGATGAGCTAATCCTGCGGGATAGCTCGGTCGTCACGTTAAAGGAGGATGAACACTTCCATTCGCAGAAGGCCATTACCATCATCATCAACGGGCAGAAGAAGGAGGTGACCGAAACCAAGGTCACGTTCGATGAAATCGTGAAACTTGGGTTTCCAGCGCTTCCGACAGGCGACAATGTAATGTTTACCGTCCGATATCGTCACGGGCCGCGGCAAAATCCAAGTGGCACCCTCTTGGAGGGCGAAACGGTGCGGATCAAAAACGGAATGATCTTTGATGTCACGCAGACTGTTCGATCTTAGTCCCGACCTCAAGCGATTGAGGGATGAAGGGTACAACGTGCAGGTCAGGAACGGCTTCCTGATCATGCACGACGTGCCCTACGTAAATTCGAACAGGGAGCTCAAAAGGGGATTTTTGGCCTGCGCACTGTTGTTGTCGAACGACAGGACGCAGGCGCCCGATAGTCACACGATGCATTTCGGTGGTGAGTACCCGTGCGATCAACTCGGGCGAGCAATCGAGCGTATTCGAAACAACGATGCGCCCGTACGCATCGATGAGGAGATTACGGCCGATCGAACGTTTTCTGCGAAGCCGCAGCCGACAGGCCGGTACGAAAACTACTATGACAAGATGACGACCTATGCCGATATCGTCGGCGGGCCGGCGCGCAGCATCGATCCCCAATCGACGGCCAGGACATTTCCGGTTATCGCTGATGAAGATGCGGGATCAGTGTTTCACTACATCGATACGGCGTCGAGCCGAGCCGAGATCGTGACGATCTCGGATAAGCTACGCGTGAAAAGAGTTGGGATCGTTGGACTGGGCGGAAGCGGAGGATATGTCCTCGATCTCCTGGCAAAAGCGCCGATCGAAGAGATTCATCTGTTCGACGGCGACGTTTTCTTCCAGCATAACGCCTTCAGGGCGCCCGGCGCCGCATCTGGAAACGAACTCGCGCAAAAGCCGTTGAAGGTCGACTATTTCGGGCAGCTCTACAGCAAGATGCGCAAGGGTATCGTCACGCATCCGGAGTATGTGACCGCGGAGAATGTGGGCTCGCTCGAAGGCTTCGATTTTGTCTTCCTGTGCATGGAAGGGGGCGAGAAAGCGGCGATCGTGAAGAGCCTAGAAAAATCTAAGGTCCCCTTTATTGATGTTGGTATGGGTCTTTACGTTAGCGACAGCTCGCTGGGCGGGATCGTTCGCACGACCACGAGTATCGAAGGTAAACGAGATCATGTTTGGTCGAAGAGACGCATACCGTTCGCCTGCAATGCAGAGCCGAATGACTATGATCTCAATATTCAGATCGCGGACCTAAACGCTCTGAACGCTGCGCTGGCCGTCATCCGATGGAAACGGCTGCGAGGCTTTTATTTGGACCAAGAGGCCGAGTTCTTCAGTACCTACACTATCGGCGGCAACGATATAGCGAACGAAGACCAATGACGCGAGATTTCAAAATCAAACACGAGTTTGTTGAGTTCATACCCGAAGCGCTCGCCCCCGGCGTGGTCTACGTTTCAATTCCGTATGCCACCTCTGCCCATAGTTGCTTTTGCGGCTGCGGCAATAAAGTCGTGACGCCCTTGAGCAGAAGAGGGTGGTCCGTGACCTTCGACGGTGAATCGGTTTCGCTGTATCCATCGGTCGGCAGCTATAGTCTGCCATGCCAATCTCACTACTTCGTCAAGAGCGATCAAGTCGTTTGGGTGGCCAAGCCGTCTGAGGAGGAAATTGTGGCGGAGCGGCTACGCGACGGTCTTTTGCCTTCAACTGAACAGGGCAGTCGCGACAGCAAGAAAAAACCGACTCCCAGAATCAAGCGCAGTTTCCTAGAATGGTTGCGCGGCAGCTAAAAGTCAACCTGCCGTCTTGCAGGGTAGGAGGGCGTAATCATGACGGCGGAAATTGCGGTACTCAATCGAAGTGCGGTCGCGCTTGCCGCTGATAGCGCCGTGACGATCGGCCACGGTCAAAACTCTAAGACGTATCTCTCGGAGAACAAGCTCTTTGAAATTTCGGAAACGAAGCCGATCGGGCTGATGATCTACAATTCCTTGGATTTTTACGGGTATCCCTGGGAGGTGCTCGTCAAGGATTTTAGAAAGGCGAAAGGGGATAGCGCCTGCGGCAATGTGTCGGATTGGACGCAATGTTTTTTCGATTGGCTTTACACGCATCGTATGCCGAGCCCCCAACAACAGGAGGATCAATTCATAGAGAATGTTAAGGTTATCCTTGGGGATACTGCCAGAGCATTTCGTAACAAGATATTTCCCTTCGTCGGAAAGCCGCAGACGCGTTTACTTCGCGAAAAGATAAAGCGAAGTTTGCCGGAGGTGATGCGCGATAAGACGCTGGCACTCCGCGAGCTGGCGAGCATTAGCAACGTCGACAAACTTAAGGCGGCCAGCCCGGATCATGCGAAGATACTGGACGAAACGACGCTGAATGACTGGCTTGTGAGCAAGGCCGCCCTGATCGATGGCGTCGCGGTGGAGAGATTCGGAACGTACGAATTAGACGACGCGGATAAACAAATCTTGCGTAAGTATGTCTTTGATGTTTTCAGCCGTCATGTTTGCACCGATGACCACACCGGGCTTGTATTCGCAGGTTTTGGCGACGCTGAGCAATTTCCATCGCTCCACAATGTCACCATCGATGGGGTCATCGGGAATCGATTGCGGTGTCTGGAAGGCAGATACTACGACGTCGACCACGCAGCAAACCAGGGCACCGTAGTTCCCTTTGCCCAACCCGATGTGGCGAACCGCTTCTTATTCGGGATTGATGATGAGTTTGAAGCTGCAATCGTTCAGTATTTTTTGGACGCCATCGCTGACCTCGGACCGATTATCAGCTCGAAAGTTGGCTTAGGCTCTGCACGGAAAAAGCAGCTCAGGGAAACTCTGGAATCTTGGTCTGAAACGATCGGAAGACGATATTTGGAGAAGGCCAGCGAAGAGTTGAAGGATATGTTCTTCAACAGCATCGAGAACATGGTACGGTTGATGCCGAAACAGGAGATGGCAAACCTCGCTGAGGCCCTCGTGAACATAACCATCATAAAGCGGCGCGCCTCGGCAGAATTAGAAACTGTAGGTGGTCCAATCGACGTTGCCGTGATTTCTCGCCACGAGGGATTTGTGTGGGTAAAGCGCAAGCACTACTTCGATGCTCGCTTGAACCCTCGCTTCTTTTGGAGGAAATTCGGCACCGGGAACTCGAACAGTGAGGACTAGCCGATGGTGGACGGGAGCAAAGCGCGCCGTATGCGTCGATTGCCGTCTGCGGGCTTCTCCGGAGATCTCCGTGAGGAGCCGCTAGCGGGTCGCCTCAGGCGCATCGCGCAAGAACAGGCGAAGAAGGCGATCGAGGAAATCAAAGAGCAAGAGATCAAACAGGGCGAGAGCAAGCCGAAACGAAAGAAATGACCTGAGCTTGGCTGGGTCTTCGGCGGGCCGCGGGTAGCGTCTCTCACGATCTTTCAGATCGCCGGTAGCCATGATCCTTAGCGATCTTGCTTTTTGCAGAACTATGCTCCGACGCAGCCTTCTGCACGCCAGCGCTTGTCTAGCGTTGCGCAACGTTCCTCAAAGGAGTGTTCGCAATACCTGACAAGCCCCTCATCGTGAATTGGAAAGCCTTCGGCGATTGGGCTGGCTGTACTCGCGTGCTCAAACATGGAGGATGTCGGCTATTCCCAAATTCAAATGTTGGCCCCTCTAGGCTAGAATGCCTCACCAAGGGAATGTCAGACGTCGACAGAACGGCCAATGAAGGACGTGCGCGACTGGGACGAAACTGATCTGGACCTGATCGTTAAGGCCGGTCAAAAGGAAACTACGACTCTAGATTACAAGGATTCGGAGGCGCTGAATTTTAGGGATAAAAAGCAACGCTCAGACGGCAAGGGCACGCTTGGCGACAAGCACCGCCAAGACCTCATACGCGATGTGGCATCCATGGCGAATGCTGAGGGTGGGCTCATCATCTATGGCATCGCGGAGCGCACGGGAGGGTATCCCAAGAACGTAGACGACGGCGCAGCACCGGCGAGCATAAGCGACCAGATTGAACAGATAATCCTCCATAACATTAATCCCCACGTTGAGGGGGCCTTTGCTCATCCGGTCGCGCTGAAATCCAAAGGAATGGGCACGTTCGCCTTTGTCGTCGCGATCCCTAAGGCGCAGATGAACGCGCCTCACCAGTCCGATGATAAGCTCTATTACAGGCGTCGCGACGCGACCAAGCTTCTCATGGACGACAACGAAATCCGGGACATGATCGGTCGCAGCCTGGAATTTGGAAAGAAGTTTGGCATTACGTGGGACCTGCTGATCGAAATGCGAAGGATTGTTGCGGCGGCGAGGGAACGTCAACAGGGCCAATCTATTTCTGGTGGCGTTCCTGGAGAGGTTCTTGTGATTGGAGTATCGCCCGGTTTGCGTTCATCCGGAGTGGCCGTCATGTCGCTCCCCAAACCCCTGCGTATGAAGGCCGCCGAGCTCATTACTGCTGTCGATGAATACAATTCCTTCGTTCAGGTTGCTGACGGGCAGCGCCTGCTATCAGGGTCGTCAAGTCTTCGGTCCTTGCTACAAACGCTGGTAAAGAACGGGGAAGAGATTTGCGCAGGCTTAGAGGAGGTCCTTAAGGACCAGCCCTGAACAGCAGCGGTACTCCGCTGACGTTCTGCCTTAACGAATGGATGTCCTGCTATGGCAAAGGTTGGAAAGTTGAATGCCGCCAAGCGTCAACTCGACGCTGCCATACGCATGTTCTTCAGAAATGAAGACATGCTTGCAATTCATACTGTGTCCCGCGCAGCATTCCGGGTACTGTTTGATATCACCGCCGAAACCGACGCAAGGAAGGCGCTAGAGACGCACATTAAGAAGGTGGGGCCACACCGTTTCAACGAAGAAACAAACTTCCTCAAGCACGCTGATCAAGACCCAGCCGATGAAATCGATGACAACTTCCAGGATTTCACGGAAGCTGGGATCGGAATGGCGATAGGCCTTTACAAGAGTCACGACAGCAAACTTTCGCCCGAGATGGTAACCTTTCTTGTTTGGTCAACGCTTATGCGTCCCGGTTTCTATGACCTCAGTGACGAGTCCAACAAATTTGCTGAAGACTGGAGGAAAGTATCTTCGATGGGGAACGACCCCAAGAAGATCAAAGAACCCGAAGGGTCGCGCATGCTTGGTGACCTTATTCTCCATTGGACGAAGAAGAATTGGGCAACTTTGACCGCGAACTTGGATCAGAAGGCCCGCGCTTAGGGCAGCCAAGCTCGCGTTCTACTTCAAGCAGCGCGCTTTCCCGCCGAGTCCAAGGTGAACTGGTTACTCCATCTTCGACTGTCCAACCTAAATTCTGGATGTTTTCCTGTTTCGTACATTAGTGGGTAATTTTCTGATCAGCCTACCCGCGCCGGCGACGGCAATCGGCTGGGCCCAGGCAAACGATTACCGCGCGTCATCCACGCCTTTGTCGGATGCGCGATCCATGCTCCGATAATAATCTCGAACGGTTGAGAAATGATTTCCGACATTTCCCGGCGGGGCTGGCCTCAAGATTTTGCGTCGCCGGCCCGCGCGATGCCGGGGAACGTGTGGATCCGACGGTAACCCGTCTGAAACCGATCGCGACTAGTCTCGTCATAGCGCTTCGAAGCGCGATACGCATGGGCATGAGGAGCCCGCTCCCCGTTGGTGAGCGGGCTTCCTCTTTTGATCGACAGAGATGCGCGTTAACAAGATCACGTGGGATAAGATCGGCCGGGTGACCGAGCCGGGCCGCTACAGGTGCTTTTTCGGCTATCTGACCGTTACGTCAGACGACATCGAAGTGTGGGAACGCTACCCCGAAGCCACATTCACTCTGATCGCGATCCCCACGACGCAGCAATCAATCGGCGAAGATTATCGCCTCGGGATATTTGACATCGGCAGTCCTGAGCAGGAATAGGCGGATCGCCGCCGGGCTTTACGCCGCAATTTTTGTCGAACTCGCGCGCCTCTCCAAAGCGGCGATCGTCGAAAGGAGGTTGTCGCGTCGCGCTCGCAGGTTTTTTGCGAGCAAGGGGTATGTCGGCTGCCGCGTGTCGAACACACCGGCCTTCGCCTCTTCTTCGAGGATATCGGAATTCATAAGCTCAACGCGCCACAAAAGGTCGGCGATGAGCGCGCTAAGCCGTAGTTCTCCGGCGATACCGGCGTGGGACACTTCCTGCATCGTTTGCCTCATCCTGAAACAGGCCTTCGCCAAAGTCCGCCCTTGCCTTCGATCAGAGCAACGGACGTGCCTAGGCAGCGTTTATCAGGCCACTATCAAACCTCCCTCGCTGGACACGAGCCAAGTCGCTCGGCGCCGATCTAGACCGCATGGACAAGGGCGCCGAACTTGATGGCCGTGATGCCGAGGCCGCCAGCGCTTGTTCCAGAATTAACCCAGCCACCGCGACATCAAGCTTAATTCCAGACGTTGATTGCAGCAAAACTGCGGAGCGCTAGCTTCTCATGACCGGACATTGCCCTTAGTCCGGGTCCCCAGTGGCGAAGCCGTCATGCCATTATATTCAGACCGCGAAACTCTCGACCTTATTGAGATGCGTCGCCAACTCACGGCCCTACGTTCGCAACACTCGGACAATCTTGTAATTGCGTCGCTCTTGAACCGCTTTCTTGTGAAGGTGGCATTTCTGACGGAGCCAACAGACCTTGCGCACGAGCAATATCTCCGATCGGAATTAGAAAGAACGCTGATGAAGGTCGAAGAGATCAGTGCACGGACTAAACCTGTTGAGCCGCACTTCCACGCGCGTGACGCAACCTCCCGACACAAGTTTAACAATAAGATCGCGTTGCTGCCTCGTCAACCAGCTCGATGCTTGATACAGTTGGCGAGCGCGCCGTGTATCATGTAACCAGCGTCTTCGAGTGTAGGAGTCGCGGTGCCCAGAAGCCCATCAGCAAGCCTAGTAGGCCCGGCGCACCACGTGATGCAACCGAGGCTGTTTCGGCGATATCCTGTTGGCAATCGTGAGCACCGACATTTCCTCGGTTTCGAGCGCGATCTTCTGGGCAAGCATAACGTCACCGGCCGCCAAGGGACGTTTTGGAACGAAACACCACCCGACCTTAGGCTGCCCTTCTTCATCGAGCTCCAAAACATTGCTCATAGTGTCTTGGTGAATTCGATACCGTCGGCCAGTGTGAGAACCAGTGACTTCGAAATGACCTTCGGCATCAAATTGAGCGCGCTGATCTGGAGACAACCATTCTCGCAAAAGATGACGCGCACGCGCTTCCGGGCCATTTTGCTCGTTGAAGCTCCGATAAAGCGCGCGGAGGGCACGCAAACGCGCACCACTCGAGACGCCGCTGCGTCTGAATAAAAACATCTTCCGTGCTGCGACCGTTCTAGCCGCCGACCAAGCGCGGATAGAACAGCGTTTCCTCCGCTGTTGGATCAAATGACCGTATCACCTTGAGATCGCCGGCCGCTGTCCGAGTAGCAGCGGTAAATCCTTGGCCGGATAGCTTGTTGAAGCGCTGCTCAGCCTCGGCCAGCTGCTTGGGGTCGTCTTGCTCAAAAAAATGTCTGCTGTCGCCTGTGTGGTCCATCACGATCTGGGCAACCATGGAAGAGAACTCCGCTTCCTAGCCTCTGATGAGGAAGAAACCTCGCGCCGCCGGATAGTGTTCCTAAAATTCGGTGTGCCTTCCCAGCGATCAGCCGTCGGTTTGGTGACGCTCGAAATCGACGAAAAGCTGATCCGCCGCGATCTGACGCCGGCCCAGCGCGCGAAGCTGATCGCGAAGCGCAAGGCCGCTTATGAGGCGGTGCACGGCCCAGCGAAGGCGGTTGGAGATCGGGCGTCCGCCGCTAAGCAAGGCCGGGCCGGCGGGAGCATCCGCCAAGTTGGCGGTTGCTTCATTCACCGCCGACACCGCCGCCAAGACCGGGAAGCCGGAAAGATTGATCCAACGCGACGCTACCCTACTGCAGGAATGCAGGCGCGGAGACGATCTTTTGGTAACAGACCGGGTACGGGTGGCATTTATCTCGGGTGGAAAGGCGCAGCGCATTCCCAAGTCACTGCGGCTCGCTATGGAAGAGCATAGGCAAATATAGCTCTCGTCACGCTGTAGCCTTCCAACGCCCCAATGAAATCAAGCGGTTAGCCTCCTGCTGTTGCGATATCGTCAAATCAGAGTTTTCCGGCATCGTCTATCACGCCAATTATCTGCGCTACATGGAACGCGGCCGCACCAATCATCTGCGGTTGATGGGTGCGGAGCAGCAGGCGCTGTTCGAGCAGGCCGAGACCGAAGGCGCAGGCTTTGCCTTCGTCGTCCGCTCGATGCATCTGGATTTCCTCAAGCCCGCGCGGATGGACGACGTGCTCGACATCGTGACATGGCCGGTTGCGGTGAAAGGCGCCTCCATCATGCTGGCGCAGGAGGTGCGGCGCGGTGAGGACGTGCTGGTCAAGGCCGAGGTGCGCGTCGCCTTCATCAGCGGCGGCCGGGCGCAACCGATCCCGAAATCGATCCGCACGCTGATGAAGGCTGATTTGATTTCGTGATCGCCCGATAAGTGATCGCCCAATAGCGGAAGGCCTATCGACTCCGCTGGCTGCGGCGATAGATTGCCACTCCTGCTAACCGATGAGGCCATCATGTCGCGCCCGCCGCTTCCGCCCTTCACCCGAGAGACTGCCGCGCAGAAGGCGCGCATGGCCGAGGACGCCTGGAATTCGCGCGATCCGGTGCGCGTCTCGCTCGCCTATACCGAGGACAGCTGCTGGCGCAATCGCGCGGAGGTGTTTCAGGGCCGCGAGGCCATCGTCGCATTCCTCACCCGCAAATGGGAGAAGGAGCAGGAGTACCGCCTGATCAAGGACCTCTGGGCCTTCGACGAAAACCGCATCGCCGTGCGCTTCCAGTACGAATGGCACGACGCAAGCGGCCAGTGGTATCGCTCCTATGGCAATGAGCAGTGGGAGTTCGACGAGCACGGCCTGATGCGGCGGCGCGAGGCCTCGATCAACGACGTCGCGATGGCCGAGAAGGATCGCCGCTTTCACTGGCCCGCGCCGGGACCGCGGCCGGCCGATGTGCCGGGGCTGGGGACGGATCCGTTCTGACTAGTTTTCACTCCTCATGGTGAGGAGCCGCGAAGCGGCGTCTCGAACCATGCGCGCCCCGCTGCTGCAGCTCGGCCTCTATCCTTCGAGACGCGCGCGAGTGTGCGCTCCTCAGGAGCCAGCTTTACGCGCCAAGAACCTCGTTATCGCCCCGCCCAGCTTCGCGCTGTCCAGCGGCTGCGCCAGCGAATCCCTTGCCGTCGCAACGACATCCTCCGGCGCCTTGCCGTCGCGCAGCTCGCAGCACACTTGCGCAAATTCTACGTTGAACTCGGGGTGCGGCTGCACCGTCAGCGTCGCGCCGTTGGCGTAGAGCAGGCCGGCATGCGGCGTGAATTCAGAGGACAGGATTGTCAGTGCGTCGTTCGGCGGCTCGATCACCTGATCCTGATGTGAGGCGGCGATGGCGACCACTTCGCCGTCGACGACGCCGTTCTCGGGCAGCACCTGATAGACGTGCCGGCCAATGCCCCAGCCCTTCTCCGATTTGTGCACGGTGCCGCCCAGCGCCTGCGCGATCAGCTGATGGCCGAAGCAAACGCCGACCATCGGCGTCTTGTTGGTGTAGGCGGTGCGCACGAAATCTTCCAGCGGCGCGATCCAGTCGAGCCTGTCGTAGACGCCGGCGGCAGCACCGGTGATCAGAACGGCCTCGAGCTTGCTCGGATCGGGCAGCGCATCGCCATTCGGGATGCTGACGACGTCGACTGTCGCCGTCGGATCCTCGGCGCGGACCATGCGCTCGAACATGTCCGCAAACGAGCCGTGCTGCTCGCGATATTTTGGCGGAACCTGTCCGGTCTCGATGATGGTGATGCGTGCCATGTGGCCCTCAGGTCAAAGGTTGCGAAGCTCAGTCGCTTCCTGCCCCATGTTGCTGGTGTGGCGCTGTGCGGTCCAACAGCGCGCTCTCCTTGCGAATCTCGCCGAGAAAGGCCTTGGCCAGACGCGACAGCGGCTCGGCTTCCGACCATAGCATGTAGGCGACCGCGCGGGTCGTCGGCGTGAACGGCCGGACGACGAGGCCGTGGCCGCCGTTCTGCCGTGGCGAGAAGGGATCGACCACGGCGGCGCCGACGCCGGCGGCCGCGAGCACGCAGGCCGTATTGCAATAGCGCACCTCGACCGTCGGCTGGAACGGCGCGCCGGCGCGGGCAAAGCTGTCGCGCACGGCTTCGCCGAGCCGCGTGCCGCGTTCAAGCCCGATGAAGGGGAGGCCCGACAAATCCGCGGCCGAGATCACGGACCTGTCGGCGAGCGGGTGCTGGAGCGGAAGGACGCAGACCATTTCGCCGGTGTGCACCACCTCATGCGCGGTGCCGGGATGATGCGTCAGCCCGAGCGCGAAGCCGAGCTCGGCGACGCGGCTGAGCACGCCCTCGATGATGCCCTCATAGCGCCGGACATCGAAGAACACGCGTGTCTCCGGACGGCGGCGCAGGAAGCCTGATAGCGCGGAGGGAATGATGCTATAGGCGAGCGGCGGCGTTGCCACGATGGAAAGATGCCCGGCGCGGTTCTCGCGCAGATCGCGCACGCGGTTTTCGAGCTTGGCGTGAAGCGCGAAGATCGCTTCGCTCTCCTTGTAGAGCGCCATCGCTTCCGCGGTCGGAAACAGCCGGTTGTTGACGCGCTCGAACAGCGCAAAGCCCGCCTGCGCCTCCATCGTCTTCAGCGCGTTGCTGACCGCGGGCTGCGACAGTGCCAGCTCATCCGCCGCCGCGACCGTGGTGCGGTGGCGGATGACGGCACGCAGGATCTCGAGCTGGCGCAGGTTCATATCACTGCCGATTATACTCAGGGCCAAAACATCATAGCACGATGAATTGATTTTGCAGCCCTCCTTGCGCCTAATGGTCGCGGATTTGCATGCTGGATCAAAGGGTTCATTCGCCCATTGAGGCAGCATTGCGCACAGATTGGAGGCAATCTTGGTTCGTGTCCTTCGCGCCGCCGCCGCCCAGATGGGGCCGACGCAAAGAGCCGATACACGTGAGCGTACGCTATCGCGGATGCTCGCCATGCTGGAGGAAGCGGCGAGCCGCGGCGCCAGCCTCGTGGTGTTTCCCGAACTCGCCTTCACGACGTTCTTTCCGCGTTGGCTGCTCGAAGGCGATACGCTCGACGGGTATTTCGAGCACGGCATGCCGAACCCCGCCGTGGCAAAGCTGTTCGATCGCGCGCGGGCGCTGCGCATCGGCTTCTATGTCGGCTACGCCGAGCAGACGGCCGAAGGCCGCCGCTACAATTGCGCCATCCTGGTCGATCGCGACGGCGAGATTCTCGGCCGCTACCGCAAGGTGCATCTGCCGGGCTCGGTCGAGCCGCGCGTGGGCGCGCGCTACCAGCAGCTCGAGAAGCGCTATTTCGAATATGGCGATCTCGGCTTTCCCGCCTTCCGCGCCGGCTCGGCATGGGCGCATGCGATCATGGGCATGATGATCTGTAACGATCGTCGCTGGCCGGAATCCTGGCGCGTGCTCGGCCTGCAAGGCGTCGAGCTCGTCTGCATCGGCTACAATTCGGCGGCTTATGATCCTAATGGCGGGACCACCGAAGACGCCTCGTTGCGCACCTTCCACTCGACGCTGGTGACGCAGGCCAACGCCTACATGAATGCGACCTGGGCGATCTCGGTCGCCAAGGCCGGCGACGAGGACGGCTCGGGCCTGATCGGCGGCTCCTGCATCGTCGATCCCAACGGCCGCATCGTCGCGCAGGCCGCGACCCTGACCGACGAGGTGATCGTCGCCGATATCGATCTCGACCTCTGCCGCCAGGGCAAGGACAAGATGTTCAATTTCGCCGCCCACCGGCGGCCCGAGCAATACAGGGTGATCACCGAGCGCGCCGGCATCGTCGAGCCGGCCGTGCTCGACGCGGACTGACGATTTGGCACGGCGCTGGCAACGGACTGCGTTGGCAAAGGACTGCGCTCGCAACGACTGGCAAAGCAAACGGTTGGCAAGGAGCTGACATGACACGCCTCTCGCTTTTTCTTGGTTTCGCAGCGCTGGCTGCCGTGACGTCTGCGCAAGCGGCCGAGCTTCCCGCGGAGATCAAGCAGGCAGGCACGCTAAAACTCACGGTCAACTCGACCTACGCGCCGATGGAATACCGCGACCCCGGCAGTAACGAGCTGGTCGGGCTCGACATCGATCTCGCCAACGAGCTCGCCAAGCGGCTTGGCGGCCTCAAGATCGTCTGGAGCGAGACGCCGTTCGCCGAGCTGATCCCCTCGCTCCAGACCAAGCGCGCCGATTTCATCATCTCCGGCATCTCCGATCGTGCTTCGCGGCGCGAGAGTGCCGATTTCGTCGATTACCTCACGACCGGCCCGCAGTTCTTCGTGATGGCCGAGAGCGAGGCGAAGGCCGCCACCGATCTCTGCGGCAAGAAGGTCGGCACCACCCGCAGCACCAGCTTCCCGGTCGAGATCGAGAAGTGGAGCAAGCAGAATTGCGAGGCGGCTGGCAAGCCCGCCATTCAATACGTGCCGGGCGAGAACTCGATCGACGTCCGCAATCAGCTCAAGCAGGGCCGCGTCGACGCCGCGGTGCAGGGCAGCGAGACGCTACCCTATGCGCAGACACAGGAGCCGGGCAAATACCGCGTCGTCGGCGAGTCCTTTGCAAAAGGCTATCAGGGCATCATGTTCCGCAAGGATGATGCCGTGCTCCGTGAAGTCGTGACGGAGAAGCTCACGGCGATGATCGCCGATGGCTCCTACAAGGCGGTTCTCGACAAATGGGGCCTGGGCGCGAACGCGGTTGCCCAGCCCATGCTGAACGCTGCGCCGCAATGAAGCCGGCGCCGGCGCTCGCGGAGGGTTTTCCCGATTTGTCGGGGATGCGGATCGCGCGCGAGCCGCACTGGTTTCGCTGGCTCAGCGCAGCACTGATCGTCCTGGTGCTGGCGGCGATCGCGCGCGCCTTCGCCAATGGCCAGATCGAATGGTCCTATGTCAGCCGCTTCATCACTGCAAAGGTGATCCTCGAAGGCATCGTCAACACCATGGTGATGGCGGTGCTGGCGATGGCGCTCGGCATCTTTCTCGGCGTCGTCGTCGCGATCATGCGGCTGTCGCCCAACCCGGTGATGAAGACGGTCGCGGCCGGCTACACCTGGTTATTCCGCGGCACGCCCCTGATCCTGCAACTGCTGCTGTGGTTCAACCTCGCGCTGGTGTTCCCAACCATTGGCATCCCCGGCCTGTGGAGCGCGCGCGCCGTCGACATCATGACGCCGTTCCTTGCGGCGCTGCTCGGGCTCGGCATCAACCAGGGCGCCTACACGTCCGAAGTCATGCGCGCCGGCATGCTGTCGGTCGATATCGGACAATATGAGGCGGCGCAGGCGATCGGCATGGGACGGCTGCGCGCGCTGCGCCGGATCATTTTGCCGCAGGCGATGCGCGTGGTGATTCCGCCGCTGGGCAACGAGTTCATCGGCATGGTGAAGGCGACCTCGCTTGCGAGCGTCATCCAATATCCGGAAGTGCTGCACAACGCCGAAAACATCTACTACGCCAATTCCCGCGTGATCGAGCTGCTGATCGTCGCCGGGCTCTGGTACCTGCTCGTGGTTTCGATTCTGACGCCGCTCCAGATGCTGCTCGAACGCCGCTTTGCGCGCGGCACATTGCGGCTTGCGCGATGACAAAGCCCCTCGTCGCGATCCGCTCCGTCACCAAGAATTTTGGAGAGTTCCAGGCTCTCAAAAACGTCTCGCTCGACGTCCGGCACGGCGAGGTGATGTGCCTGATCGGCGCCTCCGGCTCGGGCAAGACCACGCTGCTCCGTTGCATCAACCAGCTCGCCGCCATCGATAGCGGCGGCATCTGGCTCGATGGCGAGCTGCTCGGAGTGCGCGAGCAAAGCGGGCGACTGCATCGCCTCAGCGAGCGCGAGATCGGGCGACAGCGGCTGAAGACCGGCATGGTGTTCCAGCGCTTCAACCTGTTTCCGCACAAGACCGCACTGGAAAACATCACCGAAGGCCCGCTCCAGGTGCAGGGCCGCAAAGCCGACGAGGTGCGCGCCGAGGCGATCGAGCTGCTGCGGCGCGTCGGCCTGTCGGCCAAGGCCAACGCATATCCCGCGCAGCTCTCCGGCGGCCAGCAGCAGCGCGTCGCGATTGCCCGTGCGCTGGCGATGAAGCCGATGCTGATGCTGTTTGACGAGCCGACCAGCGCGCTCGATCCCGAGCTCGTCGGCGAGGTGCTCGCAGTCATGAAGGAGCTGGCGAAGAGCGGCATGACCATGATGGTGGTGACGCACGAGCTCGGCTTTGCGCGCGAGGTCGCCGACCGCGTCGTCTACATGGACCAGGGCGCGATCGTTGAGCAGGGCCGCGCCTCTGATGTTCTGGGCGCACCGCGCGAGGAGCGGACCAAGGCATTTCTTTCGGCAGTGATCTGAGCACTAATGGAAATTGGGGCGTGTTGATGAAGAGAGTTTTGGTTACGGCGGCGCTCTTTGGTGCCATGACTATCTCGGCCTTGGCCATCGAGCTGCCGCCTGAGATCGCCAAGCGCGGCAGCATCAAGGTCGCGCTGGTGCCGAACTATCCGCCGATGGAGTTCCGTGATCCCGCCACCAACACACTGTCCGGCTTTGACATCGATCTCGGCGAGGCCATCGGCCGCAAGCTCGGCGTCAAGATCGAATGGACCGAGACCAGCTTTGCGGAGTTCATGCCGTCGATTTCGACGGGTCGGGTGGATGCCATCCTGTCCGGCTTCACTGACTATGCGAGCCGGCACGACATCGCTTCCTTCGTCGATTATCTGCGTAGCGGCCCAAAATTCTTCGTGCAGCAGTCCCGCGCGTCCGAGTTCAAAGACATGGCTGCGCTGTGCGGCAAGAAGGTTGGCGCCAGCCGCCGGACCATGTTTCCGGCAGAGATCGACAAGTGGAGCCAGAAAAATTGCGGCGGCAATCCGATCCAGTTCGTCGGAACGGACGGCTCGGCAGATGCGCGCACGCAGCTCAGGCAGGGCCGTATCGACGCCGCCGTGCAGGGCAACGAGACGCTGCCCTATGTGATGGATCTCGAGCCGGGCACCTATGCGCCGGTCGGCGATCCGTTCGCAACGCAGTTCACGGGCATTGCCATTCCGGTCAAGGAAAAGACGCTTCAGCAGGCCATGCTGGAGGCGGTCGACGCTCTGATCGCCGACGGCACCTATCGCACCCTGCTTGCGAAGTGGAAGCTGACAGACAATGCACTCGAAAAGGCGACCATCAATGCTGGACAGTAAGGCACTCCAGAGCATCCCGCTCACCCCAGCCAATACCGCAGATCCTGCGCCGGAATATCCCTGGCCGAAGCCGTACAAGTCGGCGATGTTCCTGTCGTTCGACGTCGACGCGGAGAGCGCGTGGACCAGCAAGGACGCAGTGCACGCCCAGCGCCTCATCACCATGAGCTATGGCGGCTATGAGGCGCGCGTCGGCACGCCGAAACTTCTGGAGCTGCTCGACCAGCTCGATCTCAAGGCGACGTTCTTCATCACGGGATGGTCGGTCGATGCGCATCCGGCGATGGCCGAATCCATCCTCAAGGCTGGCCACGAGATCGGCCACCACGGCTATCACCATCTGCTGCCCGATCCCGGCGATCCCTGGATCGAGGAAGAACTGGAGCGCGGTTTCGAGGCGCTGAAGCGCCGGCTCGGCGTCAAACCGACCGGCTACCGCGCGCCCTATGGCGAGTTCACCGAGGAGCTGCGGGTGGCGCTGGTGCGCCACGGCATCGTCTACTCATCCTCGTTCCGCGATGACGTGCGGCCCTATCGCCATCGTCTCGCCGACGGCAAGCCCGGCACGATCGAGCTGCCGGTGACCGCGAGCTACGACGACTGGATGCACGGCCTCTCCGCGCGCTTCAGCCCGCGCTCGATCTTCCCCAAGGAGCATGTGCTCTCGATCTGGAAGGACGAGCTCGACGAAGTGCGCGACTGGGGCGCGATGGTGACGACGGTGCTGCATCCGCAATGCAGCGGCCGTCCGATGCGGCTGCGCCTGCTGCGCGAGTTCCTGACCTACGCGAAGTCGTGCCCGGACGTCTGGATCACCACCGGCGAGAAGATCGCTGAAAACTTCCTGCGCCACGAGGCGGCCAACCGTTGAGCCACGCCATGACCCGCCGCCGAATCCTCGTCATCAACCCCAACTCGTCGGCGTCGGTGACGGCGGCGATCGACGACGCGGTGGCGCCGTTGCGCATCGCAGGTGGGCCCGAGATCGAAGTGGTCGGCCTTGCCGAGGGGCCGCCCGGCATCAGCTCGCAGCGCGATGCCGACAGCGTCGTGATGCCGCTGGTCAATCGCGTCACAAGTGACGATGCAGATGCCTTCGTGCTCGCCTGCTTCAGCGATCCCGGCCTGCATGCGGTGCGCGAGGCGGCCGGCGGTCGGCCGGTGCTGGGCATCGCCGAATGCGGCATCTTTCGCGCGCTGATGCTGGGCGAACGCTTTGGCATCATCGCGCTGTCGCCCTCCAGCATCCGCCGCCAGCAGCGCATGGCGCGGGTGATGGGCGTGGACAGCCGCTATGCGAGAAGCTGGTCAGTCGGCGCAAGCGCGGCGGAAACGGCAGGCGCCGATATTCGCAGCCGGTTGATCGAGGCCGGCCGCGCGCTGGTCACGCAGTGCCGCGCCGATGTCGTGGTGATGGGCTGTGCGGGGATGGCCTCGCATCGCACGGCGATCGCGGACGCCATCGGTGTGCCCGTGATCGAGCCGACGCAGCAGGCGGTCGCGGCTGCGATCGGCGCGGTCTTGTTGAACACGTAAGATCTCTTCAGGAGCCTTTTGTAATGCCCATCTCCCGCCGCTCGCTCCTCAAGGCCGCCGCCGCGGTGCCGGCGCTTTCGTTGCCGGGCATCGTCGGTGCCGAATCCCAGAGCACGCTGCGCTTCATTCCCGTCATCGACCTCGCCTTCGTCGATCCCATCTATTCGACCGCGCAGGTGTCGCGAAACCATGGCTTCATGGTCTACGACACGCTCTATGGCATGAGCTCCGCGCTCCAGGTCTCGCCGCAGATGCTGTCGGGCCACGCGATCTCCGGTGACCAGCTCCAGTGGGATCTCACGCTTCGTGACGGCCTGTTCTGGCACGACGGCGAGCGGGTGCTGGCGCGCGACTGCGTCGCCAGCATCCGCCGCTGGGCGGCGCGCGACGGGTTTGGCGGCGAGCTGATGGAGGCAACCGCCGAACTCTCAACCGCCGATGACCGCACCATCCGCTTCCGTCTCAAGCGTCCGTTCCCGCTGCTGCCGCAGGCGCTCGGCAAGGCCGCGATCAATCCCTGCTTCATGATGCCGGAGCGGCTGGCGAGCCAGGACCCGTTCAAGCCGCTGACCGAAGTGATCGGCAGCGGCCCGTTCCGCTATCTCGCCGACGAGCGCGTGCAGGGCGCCCGCAACGCCTATGCCAAGTTCGAGCGCTATCAGCCGCGCACCGACGGCAGGCCGGATTGGACCGCGGGTCCGAAGATCGTGCACTACGACCGCGTGGTCTGGACCACCACGCCCGACGCCGGCACCGGCGTCGCCGCGCTCCAGACCGGCGAGCAGGACTGGCAGGAAACCACGCCGCACGATTTGTTGCCGATCATCAAGGCGGCCGGCGATATCGAGACGCGCATCCTCGACCCCCGCGGCTACGCCTGCATGCTGCGCCTCAATCATCTGCAGCCGCCGTTCGATAATCCTGCCGTTCGCCGCGCGCTTTTGGGCGCGATCGACCAGTCCGCGTTCATGACGGCGGTCGCTGGTACCGATCCGGCCTTCCAGGTCTCGCCGATCGGCTATTTCGCCCCTGATACCCCGATGGCGAGCGAGGTCGGCCTCGACGTGTTCCGCGGCCCGCGCAACTACGACAAGGTCAAGGCCGATCTGAAGGCCGCCGGCTACAATGGCGAGAAGATCGTGGTGCTCGTCCCCACCAATTCGCTGGCACAAAAGCCGCTCGGTGAGATCGCGGTGGACAGCTTACGCAAGGCCGGCATGAACGTCGAATATACCGGGCTCGATTTCGCCGTCGTGTTGCAGCGCCAGTTGAAGAAGGATCCGATCGGGCAGGGCGGCTGGAGCGCCGCGGTCGGCAATTGGCAGGGCATCGACTGGCTCAACCCGGCCGGCAACACCAACATCCGCGGCGAAGGCAAGGTCGCCGGCTGGTATGCGAGCGAGAAGATGGGCCCCTTGCGCAGCCAATGGCTGGCGGCGTCCGAGCTCGCGGAGCAGCAGCGCATCTGCCGCGAGATCCAGGCCGTCGCGTTCGAGGAAATCCCCTATATTCCGATCGGCCTGTACAAGCAGCCGACCGCCTATCGCAAAGCCATCACCGGCATTCTCGACGGCACCGCCGTCTTCTGGAACGTACGCCCCGCATGAGTACCACAGCAATCTTCGGCAGCTATGTGCTGTCACGCAAGGACGGCGCGCAGGATGTGCTGCGCGACCATTGGGTCCTGGTCGAAGGGAAGAGGATCGCCGCGGTCACGCGCGACAAGCCTGGCGCCGACGAGGTCTACGACCGTCCCGGCCGCTTCGTCCTGCCCGGCCTGCTCAATCTGCACAATCACTGCTTCTCCGAAGCGGTGGCGCGCAGCCACAGCGAGGACGGCAACGGCCGCCGCAACAACCAGAGCATCGTCTACACGGTGTTGCTGCCGCTGACCAAGCGCGGCGCAGATATTCTGTCGGCCGAGGAGCGCCTTGCGGTCGCGCGGCTCGGCATTCTCCAGCTCCTCAAGGGCGGCGCCACCACGGTGATGGAGCCGTTCCGGAATTCGATCCCGGAAATGTTCGACGCGGCGGAAGAGATGGGCATCCGGTTCTACGGCGCGCCCTATCTGTTCTCGACGTCGGACGCCAAGGCGGGGGCCGACGGCGTCGTGCGCTATTCCGGCGACGACGGCACGGCCGACATGGCGACATGGGATGCGCTCTATCAGCGCTGGAACAATCGCGGCGACGGCCGCATCAATCTCGCGATGAGCCCGCACGCCACCGACACCTGCGGTCCCGATCTGCTGAAGGCTTGCGCCGCGCGGGCGCGCGAGCTCGGCGTGCCCATCACGACGCACATGGCGCAAAGCCGTGCCGAGGTCGAGACCATCGGCAAACGCTACGGCGGCCGCACGCCGGCGGAGTATCTGGACTGGCTCGGCCTGCTGGCGCCCGACCTGATGGCGGCGCACTGCATGTTCAGCAGCGACAACGATCTCAAGCTGATGGCCGCGCGCGGCATGACCGTGCTGAATTGTCCGCGCGTATTCGCGCGCGCCGGCGTGACCGCGGCGTTCAGCCGGTTTGCCGAGCACGGCGTGCGCACCGTCGTCGGCACCGACGGCTACAACATGGACCTGCTTGGCGAGCTCAACGCGGCATCGCTGATCTCCAAGATCACCTCGCAGCGCGCCGATGTCGCGAACTCACCCGAGCTGATCGAGGCGAACACGGCAGTCGCGGCCGACGTCATCAAGCGGCCGGACCTCGGCCGTATCGAGCCGGGCGCCACCGCCGATCTCACCGTCGTCGATCTCACCCATCCGCATCTTCAGCCACTGTTCGACCCGCGCCGCGCGCTGATCGCGCTCGCCAACCGTGCCAATATCGACCAGGTCATGGTCGACGGCCGCGTGCTGGTCGATGACGGCCGTTATCTCGGCGCCGACGAGGCGGCGATCACAGCGGCAGGCACCGCCGCGATCGGCAAGATCTGGGACCTGCCGGAGGCGCAGGCTGCGTTCAACGGCTAGCTATCGAATTCGGCAAGCGACTTGCGCATGGTTTCGACGAGATCGAGCGCCACAGGCGAAGGGCTGCGTTGTGCGGGAAACACGGCGGAGAATTCGAAGTCGATACGCGGCAGGAAGCGACGCACGACGACGCCGCGGGTGGAAAATTCCTGCGCGGTGAAGGGATCGCAGATCGCAACCCCAAGCCCTGATGACACCAGGCCGCACATGATCTCCGATAGAGCAGTCTCAACGCGCAGCACGCGGCGGACGTCGTGACGATGGAAGATCTGGTCGACGAGGTGCCGGCTCGACGATCCCGCCGACAGCGAGATGAAGGTCTCGCCTTCGAAATCGCGCGGCTTCAGGACTTCCTTTTCCGCGAGGTGATGACCCGTCGGCAGCACCGCCACGCGCGCCGGCGCCGGCAGCTTTTGGCTCGGCAGGCCGGAATGCGCGATCGGCACCTCGGCAAAGCCGACATCGCATTGGTTATTGAGGACCCAATCGACCACGATCGGCGAGATCACGCCGAAGAACGCCAGGTTGAGGTTCGGCCGCTCCTTCAGGAAGTGACCGGTCAGCCGCGGCAGATAGCCGTTCGACAACGCCGGCAGTGCTGCGATCCGCAGCGAGCCGGTGCGGCGACCGCGGATTTCCTCGGCTGCGGCGGTGATGCGTTCGAGGCCGACGAAGGAGCGCTCCACTTCAGTATAGAGCGCCATCGCCGCCGCGGTTGGCACGAGGCCAGTGCCGCGGCGCTCGAACAGGTCCATCTTCAACAGCGCCTGGAGATCGCGCAGCAACCGGCTCACCGCCGGCTGCGTGACCGTCATCAGCGCCGCCGCCTCGGTGACGCTGCCGGTCAGCATCGTCGCGCGGAAAGCCTCCACCTGCCGCGAATTGATCCGCGCCATCCCAGTTTCCATTCATAATATTTAGGCATGCAGAGGGTGCCATTATTCATTGGACGATGGAAGCCGAGGTTTGCGATCTTTTTCATCAGAGCTGGAGACAGCCCGCTTTTTCGGCAGATTGGGGCCCAAACACCCCCAGATCGCGCCAAAACCTGCCGAGCAGGGGCCGGAGCCCTGGTTGGAGAGGGGATTTGCGCGGAAGGAGATGCGGAAGGCACTTCAGCCAGAGATTTGTCGGCACGTCACCTCATTCCGGTATTGGAGATCGGTCCACATGAAGACTTTTCGCCTTCTGACAGCGGTCAGCATCGCGGCGCTCGCCGCTACGACGGCCGCTTCGGCCCAGCAGAAAACGCTCTATGTCGCCGGCTATGGCGGCTCGTTCGAGAAGACCATCCGCGACGAGGTGATCCCGACCTTCGAGAAGGAGAACGGCGTCAAGGTCGAATACGTCGCCGGCAACTCCACCGATACGCTGGCGAAGCTTCAGGCGCAGAAGGGCAATCAGCAGATCGATGTCGCCATCGTCGACGACGGCCCGATGTACCAGGCGATCCAGCTCGGCTTCTGCGGCAAGCTCGAGGGCCTGCCGGCCGCCGATCTCTACGGCACCGCGCGCTTCAAGGACGATCGCGCGGTCGCGATCGGCATCGTCGCCACAGGTCTGATGTACAACACCAAGGTGTTTGCGGAGAAAGGCTGGGCGCCGCCGACCTCGTGGAATGATCTGAAGGATGCGAAATACGCCAGGCAGCTGGTCATTCCGCCCATCAACAACACCTATGGCCTCGAAGCGCTGGTGATGCTGTCGAAGATGAATGGCGGCGGCGAGTCCAACGTGGACTCGGGGTTCAAGATCTTCAAGGAGCAGATCAATCCGAACGTGCTCGCCTATGAGCCGTCGCCGGGCAAGATGACCGAGCTGTTCCAGTCCGGCCAGGCCGTCATCGCGGTGTGGGGCACCGGCCGCGTGCAGAGCTTTGCCAACACCGGCTTCCCCGTCGACTTCGTCTATCCCAAGGAGGGCGCGGCAACGCTGCTGACGACGGCCTGTCCGATCTCGAAGCCCAACGCCTCGCCGCTCGCCTCAAACTTCGTCAAGATGCTGCTTGATCCCAAAATCCAGCTCGTGATGCTGAAGGACTACGGCTACGGCCCGGTGCTGAAATCGCTGGTGGTGCCGCCGGAGCTCGGCAAGATGGCCCCGATCGGCGAGCGCGCGGCCAAGCTCTATAATCCGGACTGGACGCTCATCAACGAGAAGCGCGAGGAGTGGACCAAGCGCTGGAACCGCGAGGTCGAGCGCTGATCTGATCGTTCGTAGCGGAGACAGCTCATGGCCTATCTCGAGCTCGATCGAGTCGCCAAGCAATTCGGCGCGCAGACTGTGGTCGATGATTTCAGTCTCGCGGTGGGCAAGGGGGAGTTCGTCTCCTTCCTTGGCCCCTCCGGCTGCGGCAAGACCACGACGTTGCAGATGATCGCGGGCTTCCTTGATCCCACGCGCGGCGCAATCCGCCTGGAGGGCAAGGATTTGACCGCGATCCATCCGGCCAAGCGCGGGCTCGGCATCGTGTTCCAGAGCTACGCGCTGTTTCCGCACATGACCGCGGCGGAGAACGTCGCCTTTGGCCTCGAAATGCGCAACGTGCCCCGCGCTGACAGAGCCGAACGCGTTCGCGCCGCGCTCGCGATGGTGGGCCTCACCGGTTACGAGGACCGCCATCCGCGCCGCATGTCCGGCGGCCAGCAGCAGCGCGTGGCGCTGGCGCGCGCGCTGGTGATCAAGCCGAGCGTGCTACTCCTCGACGAGCCGTTGTCGAACCTCGACGCCAAGCTGCGCGAGGAGATGCAGATCGAGCTGCGCCAGATCCAGCGCACCATCGGCACCACCACGATCCTCGTTACCCACGACCAGAACGAGGCGATGTCGCTCTCCGACCGCATCGTGGTGATGAGCCAGGGCAAGATCGAGCAGATCGGCACGCCCCAGGAGACCTATGAGAAGCCGGCCTCGGCCTTTGTCTCGCAGTTTTTGGGCAAGACCAACGATTTTGCCGGGACGATTGATCAGACTGCGACCCCGGCGCGGTTGGTGGCGGGCTCCTGGAGCGCACCGGCGCCGGCCGGTCTCAGCGGTCCTGTCACAATCAGCATTCGTCCTGAACGTATTGGCTTTGGCGATGCGGGCCTCGGCGCAAAGATCGTCACGCGCATCTTCCAGGGCAATCACTGGCTGTTCCAGTGCGACAGCGAATGCGGCCCGGCGATCGTGATCCGTCAGAATGACGGCCAGCCGCAGCCGACCGAAGGCGAGGCCGTTCGGCTCACCTGGCGGCCCGAGGACATGAGCTTGCGCGCGAGGGCCGTCGCATGAGCGCAGTCGCTGAAGAGCGCAACGCGCGTGCGCCATGGGCGCTGACGGCGCCCGCCTTGATGCTGTTCGTCGGCGTGCTGCTGATCCCGCTGGCGATGACGGTGATGCTGTCGTTCCACGATTGGGGCCAGTACAAGGGCATCGAGCCGGTCTTCATCCTCAAGAACTGGCGGGAGATCGCGACCGATCCCTATTACGCCGAGATGTTCTGGCGGACGTTTCGGATCGCGATCCTGACCACGCTGCTGACCGCATTGCTCGGTGCGCCCGAGGCTTACATCCTCAACCGCATGAGCGGCCGCTGGAAAAGCTTCTTCCTGCTCGTGATCCTCGGGCCGCTGCTGATCTCCGTCGTGGCGCGCACGCTCGGCTGGGCACTGCTGTTCGGCGGCAACAATGGCCTCGTCAACAAGCTGCTGATGTCGCTTGGTGTAATCCGCTCCCCGATCCCCTTCATGTTCACCGAAACCGGCATGGTCGTCGCGCTCGCGCATGTGATGATGCCGTTCATGGTGCTGTCGGTGTGGGCCGCGCTGCAGCGGCTCGATCCGCAGATCGAGAATGCCGCGATGTCGCTCGGCGCCGGCGCCGTGACCATCATCCGCCGCATCATCATGCCTCAGGTCATGCCGGGCGTGCTGTCGGGCGCGATCATCGTGTTCTCACTCTCGGCCAGCGCCTTCGCAACGCCGGCGATTATCGGCGGCCGCCGGCTCAAAGTCGCGGCGACGCTCGCCTATGACGAATTCCTGAACACGCTGAACTGGCCGCTCGGAGCCGCGGTCGCCACGCTGCTGCTGGTGGCGCTGGTGTTGATCGTCGTCGGCAGCAACGCGCTGATCGAGCGCCGCTATGCGGAGGTGTTTCGATGAGACGGAACGGCCCGCTTGCGCTGATCTTCCACACCATCTTCGTTGTCGTCATGGTGGCGCCGATCCTGGTGGTCTGCCTCGTTGCTTTCACGCCCGAAGGTTTTCTGTCGCTGCCGACCAACGGCTTTTCGCTGCGTTGGTTCAGGGCAATCGCGAACTACCCGGAATTCATCCATGCCTTTTGGGTCAGCCTCGGGCTCGGCGCGCTTTCGTCTTTCGTGGCACTGCTGTTTGCGGTGCCGGCGGCGCTGGCGATCGCGCGCTATCGCTTCCGCGGCCGCGATGCGCTGGCGGCGCTGTTCCTGTCGCCGCTGATGATCCCGCATGTCGTGCTCGGCATCGCCTTCCTGCGCTTCTTCACCTCGGCTGGGCTCGGCGGCAGTTTTGCGGCGCTGATCATCGCGCATGTCATCATCGTGTTTCCGTTCGCGCTGCGGCTGACGCTGGCGGCTGCAACCGGCATGGACCGCACGGTCGAGATGGCTGCGGTCTCGCTCGGCGCCGGCGGCTGGACCCTGTTTCGCCGTGTGACGCTGCCGCTGATCCTGCCAGGCGTGATCAGCGGCTGGGCGCTCGCCTTCATCCAGTCTTTCGACGATCTCACCATGACCGTCTTCCTTGCGGCACCCGGCACCGAGACGTTGCCGGTGCGCATGTTCCTTTATATCCAGGACAACATCGATCCGCTGGTGACGTCGGTCTCGGCCTGCGTGATCGCGATCACCATGACCGCCCTCATTCTGCTCGACCGCTTCTACGGGCTCGACCGCGTGCTCGCCGGCAAGGGCGATACGGGACGATAGGAGAACCTATGCCCAAGGACTATGACGTCGCCGTCGTCGGGGGCGGACTGCTCGGCTCTGCGATTGCCTGGGGCCTTGGCCGGCTCGGCAAGAGCGTGGCCGTGCTCGACGAGGGCGACATCACCAAGCGCGCCTCGCGCGCGAACTTTGCGCTGGTCTGGGTCCAGAGCAAGGGGCTTGGCATGCCCGCCTATACGGTGTGGACGGTGCGCGCCTCGGAAGCCTGGGGCCGGCTCGCTTCCGAGCTGAAGCAGCAGACCGGGCTCGATGTTTCTCTCCAGCAGAACGGTGGCTTTCATCTCACGCTGGGCGAGGATGAATTCGGTCAGCGCGCCGAGCTCGTCAAGCGTATGCACAACCAGGCTGGTGCTGCCGACTACAAGATGGAGATGCTCTCCGCCTCCGAGGTGAAGAAGTCGCTGCCATTGATTGGCCCGGAGGTTTCGGGCGGCAGCTATTGTCCGCTCGATGGCCATGTCAATTCGCTGCGCACTTTTCGCGCCTTCCACACCGGCTTCAGGGAATTCGGCATCGACTATTTCCCGGAGCGGCCGGTCTCGGTGATCAGCAAGAGTGGCGGCGAATTCCGCTTGGCCACGCCGAAGGGCGAGCTGCGTGCCGCCAAAATCGTGCTTGCCGCCGGCAATGCCAACCAGACGCTCGCGCCGATGGTCGGCCTTTACGCGCCGATGGACCCGACCCGCGGCCAGATCGTGGTGACCGAGCGCACCATGCCGTTCCTGCCGCATCCGCTGACGACGATCCGTCAGACCGACGAGGGCACGGTGATGATCGGCGACAGCAAGGAAGACGAGCTCGATGATCGCGCGCTGAAGCATTCGATCAGTGCGGTGATGACCGATCGCGCGCAGCGGATGTTTCCGCATCTCGCCCGGCTCAACGTGGTCAGGAGCTGGGCCGGCATCCGCGTCATGCCGCAGGATGGCTTTCCGATCTACGACCAGTCGGAGACGCATCCCGGCGCCTTCGTCGCTTGCTGCCATTCCGGCGTGACGCTCGCCTCCAACCATGCCTTCGAGATCGCGCGCATGGTGGCGCAAGGCGCGCTCGTGCCGGAGCTGGTCGGCGCGTTCTCGGCCAGTCGTTTTGGTGGCGCGGGCGCGGCGAACAACAGCGGTTACTAGAGCTACTGAACGAGCCAAGAGGCATCCCATGTTTAGACGATCCGAACAGGACAAGCGACCGCAGGTCCAAATCTTCGTCGACGGCGTTGCCGTCGCGGCGCGGGTGGGCGACACCGTCTCCGCCGCGCTATTGGCTTCCGGCCGGGACGCACGGCGTTCCACGGCAGTGAGCGGCGCGCCGCGTCTGCCCTATTGCATGATGGGCGTGTGCTTCGACTGCCTCGTCACCATCGACGGCGTCGGCAATCGCCAGGGCTGCCTCGTGCCGGTCGCCGAGGGCATGCAGATCGAAATCCAGAAGGGCAAGCGGGAGATCGGAAAATGAGCGTCGCTCCCAAGCGCGAAGACTACGACGTCGTGGTGATCGGCGCCGGGCCAGCAGGCCTCGCCGCCGCCGCGACCTCCGCCGAAGCAGGTCTCACGACGCTGCTGCTCGACGAGAACATCGGTCCCGGCGGCCAGGTGTTTCGTGCGATCTCGTCCACGCCGGTGACCGAGCGCAGCCAGCTTGGTGCCGACTATTGGGTCGGTGCCGATCTCGTGCAGTCGCTCCGCGCGAGTAGCGCCGAAATCATCCACCGTGCGACGGTCTGGAGCCTCGACCGCAACCTCGATATCGCGGTCTCGATCGGCGGCGCCTCGGCCTTCGTGAAGGCGAAGCGCGTGATCCTCGCGACCGGCGCGCTGGAGCGGCCGTTTCCGATTCCCGGCTGGACATTGCCGGGCGTCATGACGGCAGGCGCCGCGCAGACCATGCTGAAATCGTCGGCACTGGTCCCGGATGGCCGCACCGTGATCGCGGGGCAGGGGCCGCTGCTTTGGCTGCTCGCCGCGCAGATTTTGCGCCTCGGCGGCCGTATCGACCGCATTCTCGATACGACCGGGCGGGGCAATTACTTCGCCGCGCTGCCGCACGCCTTCGCCTTCCTGACCTCGGCCTATTTCACCAAGGGCCTGTCGATGATGCGCGAGGTGAAAGCGAAGGTGCAGGTCGTCTCCGGCGTCACTGAGCTTGCTGCGTCCGGCGATGGGCAGCTCACGAGCGTCAGCTACGTCGCGGGCGGCAAGCGCGAGACCATCCCTGCCGATCTCCTGCTCCTGCATCAGGGCGTCGTGCCCAACGTCAACCTTGCG
The DNA here is from genome assembly GCF_049949275.1 of Bradyrhizobium genosp. A. NCBI lineage: Bacteria > Pseudomonadati > Pseudomonadota > Alphaproteobacteria > Hyphomicrobiales > Nitrobacteraceae > Bradyrhizobium > Bradyrhizobium genosp. A. The sequence goes on from NZ_CP188196.1 coordinate 1,552,315, forward strand.
ATGTCCGCAGACGTTGAGCATCGCTGGGACGATTTGCAGCTGTGCTGGTCGCCAGTGCTCGATGCCAGCGGCAATTCGTCGGTCCCCGGCATCGCGATCGCCGGCGACGGCGCCGGCATCGGCGGAGCGAATGCCGCCGTGGTCCGCGGTCGCATCGCGGCTCGTGCGGCCGTTGAGGCGCTGGCGCCCGCGGCCGCTGCGAAACTTCCCGCGATGGCGACGCTTCGTTCCGATCTCGCCAAAGCCGAGCGCGGCCGCGTCTTCCTCGACACGCTGTTCCGCCCGTCGCCGCAGTTTCGCATTCCCTCGGGCGACACCATCGTCTGCCGCTGCGAGGAGGTCACGGCCAAGGACGTTCTCGATTCCGTTGCGATCGGCGCGACCGGCCCGAACCAGCTCAAGGCCTATCGCCGCACCGGCATGGGTCCGTGCCAGGGCCGGCTCTGCGGCCTCACGGTCACTGAGCTGATGGCGCAGGCGCGCGGCAAGACTCCGCAGGAGATCGGCTATTACCGGCTGCGCGCGCCGGTCAAGCCGATCACGCTCGCCGAGCTCGCCGCCGTTCCGAAGAGCGAAGCGGATATCAAGGCCGTGGTGCGCGGATGACTAAAAACGTGGATGCGATCGTCGTCGGCGGCGGCATCCACGGATGCTCGACCGCGCTGCATCTGTGCCTCGCCGGCCTGAAACCGGTGCTGATCGAGAAGGACTATGCCGGCCGCCACGCCTCCGGCGTCAATGCCGGCGGCGTCCGCCAGCTCGCGCGGCACATCCCCGAGATCCCGCTGTCGATCCGCTCGATGGGGATCTGGGAGAAGATCAAGGACCTCCTCGACGACGATTGCAGCTTTGAGAGCCACGGCCAGGTGCTGGTCGCGGAGAACGAGGAGGAGCTCGCCGTCTGCCGCGCGCGCGTCGCCGAGCTCAACGCGCTCGGCTTCACCCATGAAGAGCTGATCGACGCGACCGAGCTGCGGCGGCTCGTGCCGGCGGTCGCCGAAACCTGCCCCGGCGGCGTCGTCTCGCGCCGCGACGGCGCGGCCAATCCGGCACAGACGACGACGGCATTTCGGCGCAAGGCCGAGCAGCTCGGCGCCACCGTGCGCGAGGGCGTAGCGGCGAGCAACATCCGGTACAGCGACGGCCTCTGGCATGTCGATGTCGGCACTGAAACCTTTGCCGCACCGGTGCTCGTCAACGCCGCCGGCGCCTGGGCCGGCAAGATTGCCGCTGCGCTCGGCGAGCCGGTGCCGGTCGAGACCGTGGCGCCGATGCTGATGATCACCTCGCGCGTGCCGCATTTCATCGATCCCGTCGTGATCCTGCGCGGGCGAAAACTCTCCTTCAAGCAATTTTCCAACGGCACCGTTCTGATCGGCGGCGGCCATCTGGCAACGCCGTACCAGGACCGCAACGAGACGGTGCTGGACTGGAGGAGCCTCGCGACCAGCGCGCGCACGGTGTTCGAGCTGTTCCCGGTGATGCGCAGCGCCACGATCGTCCGCGCCTGGGCCGGCATCGAGGCAAAGATGAAGGACGACATTCCCGTGTTCGGGCCGAGCAGCCGCCACAAGGGGCTCTATCACCAGTTCGGTTTCTCGCTGCACGGCTTTCAGCTCGGCCCCGGCGCCGGCGCCGTGATGGCGGAGCTGATCGTCAATGGCGGCACCCAGACGCGGATCGGCGATCTCGGCATCGACCGCTTCCATCCTTCCACGATCTAGTAAGAGGACATCATGAGCATCACCCGCAGCATCCGTACGCCCATCATGCACCGCGCCGTCGAAGCCAATGGCTTCGTCTTTGTCGGCGGCACCATCGCCGACGACACCTCGGTCTCGATGGGCGACCAGACCCGCAACATACTCGGCAAGATCGCCGGCTATCTGATGGAAGCCGGCACCGACAAATCGCGCGTCGTCAGCGCTGCGATCTTCGTCACGGATCTCTCCAAGAAGAAAGAGATGGACGCGGCCTGGACTGAATTCTTCGGCGACAATCTGCCGACCCGCGCCACCGTCGGCGTCGCCGATCTCGGCGGCGGCGCGTTGATCGAGGTGGTGGTCACCGCGCTCAAGGGCTGACCGGGAGGGACGTCAGCGCTTCGTGCACTGTCGTCCTGTCCAGCCACGATTTGATCTCGCCCCCTTGCGGGATTAGTAAGACAGTCTCTCAGTCAGGATATTCGCAGCCATGGATTTTACCCCGACCGCAACGCCGATCCGCATTGCTCACGGGGAATTCCATGCCTGCTTCGATCATCCTGTCGAACCGTTCGCTGTCCACGCCTGACGGCCGCTCGCTCCTCTCCAAACATCGATCTGACCTTCGGCGCGGAACGCGCCGGCCTCGTCGGCCGCAATGGCGTCGGCAAGACAACTCTGCTCGCCGCGATCACGGGCGAGCACGTTCCGCAGTCGGGGCGTGTGATCGTCAACGGAGCCGTCGGGCTGCTGCGCCGCGCCGATGCGCGCCCTGCAGATCGTTGGCAGCCTGAGCGGCGGGCAGGTGTTTCGTGCGGGGCTCGCCTGCGTACTTGGCGGATCGACGCCACCGTCGCTGCTGATCCTGGACGAGCCGACCAATCATCTCGACCTCGAGTCCATCGAAGCCGTCGAAGCCGGCTTGCGCGCCTATGACGGCGCGCTGCTCGTCGTCAGCCATGACGAGGCGTTCCTGCAGGCCATCGGGGTCACGCGTCGGGTCGATCTGGCTGCCAGGATGCCGCGCGCCAATGGCGGGATCATCTGATCCCGCCTCGCGGATCGTGCTCGCAATCTTTCAAAAACCCGACGCTCTGCCCCCAGCGCGTCGGGTGGAATGAATGAATATCAATCGGTGATCCCAACGCCGTTGTTGTGACGCGTGCTGCACCAATTGACCACTCCGGGAAACTACCGCAACGGAACCAGGCTGAGCCTGCCTTCGCGGCGCGGCTTTACCCGCTGCCGCCGGGTTCCAGCGCTTCGCCCATCTCCAGCGGATGCGCCATGGTCTCGTGCAGCGCGTCGCGGTCGAGCTCGCCTTCGGAGATGCTGATGACGACGCAGGCGACGCCGTTGCCGATCAGGTTGGTCAGCGCGCGGCACTCGCTCATGAACTTGTCGATGCCGACCAAAATCGCGATCGACTGGATCGGGATATCGGGCACGATCGAGAGCGTCGCGGCGAGCGTGATGAAGCCGGCGCCGGTGACGCCGGATGCGCCCTTCGACGTGATCATGGCGATGCCCAGAATGCCGAGCTCCTGCCAGATGGTCAGATGGGTGTTGGTCGCCTGCGCGAGGAACAGCGTTGCCAGCGTCATATAGATGTTGGTGCCGTCGAGGTTGAAGCTGTAGCCGGTCGGGATGACGAGGCCGACCACCGAGCGCGAGGCGCCGAGATGCTCCATCTTCTGGATCATCTGCGGCAGCACCGTCTCCGACGAGGAGGTGCCGAGCACGATCAAAAGCTCGTCCTTGATGTAGGCGATGAAGCGCAGGATCGAGAAGCCGGCAAGCCTGGCGATCGAGCCCAGCACGATCAGCACGAACAGGATGCTGGTGAGATAGAACGTGCCGATCAGGGCGGCGAGGTTGAGCAGCGAGCCGAGGCCGTAGGCGCCGACGGTGAAGGCCATCGCGCCGAAGGCGCCGATCGGCGCCACGCGCACGATGATGCGGATGATGCCGAAGAACATCTTTGCGGCCTTGTCGATCGCCTCCGCGATCGGCTCGCCGGCCTTGCCGAGGAAAGCGATGGCGAAGCCGGAGAGGATCGAGACCAGCAGCACCTGGAGCAGGTCGCCACGCGCGATCGCGCCCACATAGCTGTCCGGGATGATCGCCATCAGATGGGCGACGATGCCGTCTTCGTGGGCCTTGGTGACATAGGTGGCCACCGATTTCGGATCGATGGTGGCGGGATCGATGTTGAAGCCGTGCCCGGGCTGGAGAATCTCGCCGACCAGGAGGCCGATGGCGAGCGCGACGGTCGAAACCGTCTCGAAATAGATCAACGACTTCAATCCGACTCGGCCGACGCGCTTGAGGTCGCCCATCGAGGAGATGCCGTGCACCACGGTGCAGAAGATCACCGGCGCGATCATCATCTTGATCAGCGCGATGAATGCGTCGCCGAGCGGCTTCAGCGCCTTGCCGAGGTCCGGATAGAAATAGCCGATCAGCACCCCGATCACGATCGCGATCAGCACCTGGACGTAGAGGATCTTGTACCAGGGGTGGTGCCGGCGGTGGACGGCTGGCTGGATCGCAATCTGTGTCATGGTATGGGCCCCGGAACGCATTGATCTTGCATGCATGATTTACATCATGTGATGTTCGCCGCATAAGCAACAATCACATTTTTGTCGGATCGCACGAAGTTCAATCGCTGCACCGCAATGGGGGAACATGTCGAACGCAACGAGCTCGGACGAGCAGGCGCATAGCTATTTTCCGCGTTGGAAGCTGAAGACATCCGGCGTGATCATGCCGGAGGAGCGGCTGTCATGGGGCCAGACCATCGTCTCCGGTCTCCAGCATTGCGTCGCGATGTCGGGTTCGACGATCATCGCGCCGCTGCTGATGGGGTTCGATCCCAATATTGCGGTCCTGTTCTCCGGCATCGGCACGCTGATCTTCTTCGTCATCGTCGCCGGGCGCGTGCCGAGCTATCTCGGCTCGAGCTTCGCCTTCATCGCCGTCGTCCTCGCCGCCACCGGCTATGCTGGGCATGGGCCGAACCCGAACCTGTCGGTTGCGCTCGGCGGCATCGTCGCGGCTGGTGTGCTGTACGGTGTGATCGCGCTGGTCGTGATGTGGTCGGGAATCGGCTGGGTCGAGCGCCTGATGCCGCCGGCCGTCACCGGCGCCGGGGTCGCCGCGATCGGCCTCAACCTCGCGCCCGTGGCCGTCAAGGCAGTAAGTGCGAACGCGTTCGAGACCTGGATCGGGCTCGCGACCGTTCTGATCATCGGCGTGGTTGCTGTGGCCGCTCCGGGCCTGTGGCGTCGCCTGCCGATCATCCTCGGCGCGGTCGGCGGATATCTTTTGTATCTGTTGTTCGCAAATGGCCTGGGCTTCGGCAAGCCAATCGACTTCACGCAGCTCTCGGCCGCGCCGTGGTTCGGCCTGCCGAACTTCACGACGCCGACCTTCCACGCCGATGCGATTGTCCTGATCGCGCCGGTTGCGGTCATCCTCGTCGCCGAGAACCTCGGTCACATCAAGGCCGTCGGCGCCATGACGGGCCGGAGCCTCGATCGCTATCTCGGCCGCGCGTTGTTCGCCGACAGTCTCGCGACCATCGTGGCCGCTTGCGGCGGCGGCACCGGTGTGACCACCTATGCCGAGAACATCGGCGTCATGGCCGCGACAAAGGTCTATTCGACCTTGCTGTTTGCCTTCGCCGCGACCGTATCGGTCCTGCTCGGCTTCTCGCCGAAATTCGGCGCGCTCATCCTGTCGATCCCCGGTCCTGTTATCGGCGGCCTTTCGATCGTGCTGTTCGGATTGATCGCGGCGATGGCGGGCCGGATCTGGGTCGAGAACAAGGTCGATTTCGCCAACCCTGCGAACCTGATCACCGTCGCCGTGGCGCTGACGGCAGGCGCCGGCGACCTCACGCTGAAATTCGGCGCGTTCACGATCGGCGGAATTGGCACCGCCACCTTCGGCGCGATCATTCTCTATCAGATCCTGACCTCACCGATCGCGCGCCGCGCGGAATGAATCCCAGGGATGCACTGATGGATGGAACAAAACAGCGGTTTCGTCCATGATGAGGCATCCCGGAGACAACTCATGCCCCAGACTGATCTCTCAACCGCTTTTCCCTCACGCCTCGCCGGCCGATATGCGCTGGTGACCGGTGCGTCCCAGGGCATCGGCCGCGCCGTTGCTGTCAGGCTCGCCCAGGAAGGCGCGACCGTGGCCATCAACTATCTCGATCACCCCGGGAAGGCCGAGGAGACGCTGGCGCTGGCGCGCGCAGCATCGGGCGACCGTGGTCACGGCAAGCTCGATCATGTCATCGTCAAGGCCGACGTCAGCAATGAGCAGGAGGTCGGTGCGATGTTCGAGACGATCCTGGCGCGCTGGAAGCGCCTCGATTGCCTCGTCAACAATGCCGGCTTCCAGCGGGAATCGCCGAGCGAGGCGCTCGACATCGAAACCTATCGCCGCATCATCGACGTCAATCTCAACGGCGCCGTGCTCTGCGCGCAGAAGGCGCTGGCGCATTTCGTCGCGCGCGGCGGAGGCGGCAGCATCATCAACTGCTCCAGCGTCCACCAGATCGTTCCGAAGCCGGGCTATCTCGCTTATTCGATCAGCAAGGGCGGCATGGCCAATCTGACCCGCACGCTGGCGCTGGAATTCGCCGGCCGCGGCATTCGCGTCAATGCGGTCGGGCCCGGCGCGATCGACACGCCGATCAACGCGGCCTGGACCGGCGACGCCGACAAGCGCGGCGACGTCACCAGCCACATTCCGCTCGGGCGCGTCGGCACGCCCGAAGAGATCGCCGCCGTCTTCGCCTTCCTTGCCTCGGATGATGCCAGCTACATCACCGGGCAGACCATCTACGCCTGCGGCGGTCTCACGCTGTTCCCCGAGTTTCGCGAGAACTGGGCGAGCTAGGCGTGCGCTGACAATCTCCGCCGAAGATCAACGGGTAGTCGGATGTTCGATGCCGGCAATCAGCTTCACCAGTTCGCTCTGGCGTGCGGTTCCGGTCTTGCGGAAGACGTTGTGAAGGTGGGTTTTCACCGTCGCCTGCGACAATCCCAGTAGATCGGCCAGAGCCTGCACACCGCTAACCTTCATGATGGCGTCGAGCACGCGGATTTCACTCGCCGTGAGGCTGTACAGCTTTCCCAGCGCCTCCAGCGGCGGCGGGCTGGCCGGCGACGTCCGGCGAACGAACACCGCCGCAACCGCCGAATGCACCGCGCTGGCCCGTTGGCGGTCGCCTGCCGTCAGAGGCAAGACATGCGCGAACCAGCGGCGTGCGGGTGAATCCGAAAGCGGTATCGCCGCGCCTTGGCCGCCAGCCATCAGGTCGCCGCTCTCGGCTGCCGCCACGAGGTCGCGGAGCAAGCGCTGCGCGTCGGGCGCGACGGCCGTCAACGCTCCGCGCCGCTCGTACAGCAGCGCGCCCTCGTCGAGCATGGTGCGCGCCAGCCCATTCAGGAAGACGATCCGGCCGTTCAGCCCCAACAGGAAGATGGCGGCTTCGACATTGTCGAGCGTTTCGGTGAGGACCGCCTGTGCAGTCTTGCGCTGATCGAACAACCGGCCGATCGCGACCGCGCGCTGAAAATGCGGCACGATCAGCGCCGCCCGCTGTCTCGCCCCGTCATCGACGATCCCGTGCGTGTTATCCCTGCGGATGTTGAGCACCGAGGAACTCATCGCACCCTTTTCCAGGTTGACGCAGATCACGTCGGCAATCCCCTGCGGTTCGACCCATTCCCTGTGGAAGCGTGTGTCGAAAAGCTCCGCTTCGGGAACGATGTCGGTCGGCGTATAGATCAATCCGGATTCGATGAAGGTTGCCGCCGGGAATACCGGGTTCATCGGCATGTATTTCTCGAAATACAGCTGCGTGTAATGTGGGTCGTCGTTGAACAAATGCAGTGCGGCCGAACTTTCGCTGGCGACATCGTGCCAATACAGTACGGCCGAAGAGCCGCCGACGAAATTGCAGGAGCGCTCCAGCGCCCGCATCCACAAGGTCGGATCAAGTGCCGCGTCGTAGATATCGCCGATCAACTCCGAGAGCGTCGAGGCTTCGGACGTCACGGCCGACTCAAATCGTATCGAGCATGCATTCCCGGTATTCTCGGCATTTGCGCCTGACTGCGGCAGCGTAACACGCGGCTGCAACGATCCGCGCGAATATTGCAAAAATATTTCCGAAGTTCAAAGAGGCGAGATCGTGAGAATCAGATGCTCGGTTCATGGCTTCTTGCCGCTTCTTTGGGCCTTGTGACAGATGTTCTCAGCGCTAATTGAATGATCGGCATATGCGCTTGAGGTTTCCCGGAATTCGCCGCCATCCCGAAAAGCGCGACTTCCTCACCAGCCACATCCCGACTTCCTCACTCGCCCCGTCGCGACGGGTTCCGATGCAATCCGGCAACAGTTTGCAAAAAAGCATGATGCCACCGGCAGGCTCTCCTCCAACTTCAACCGAACGGTTGATGTCCGGCGTGTCGCCTCGGCCCACAGTCGCGTTGTCCTGCACCAGCGGAAAGCGAGAAGATGCCAATGAATTGTCAGGGGTGGGCAACCATCGCACGATCGGCAATCGGACGGATCGCAGAGCGCCTTGTCGTCCGCTCCGTCACGCCGATCCTGGCTTTCGCCGTTGCCGTAGTAGTTTCGCTTGCAAGCTCGGCGGCCTCGGCCCAGTGCTATTCCGGTGGAAACTTTTTTCAGGGCACCTGCACCAGCCAAGGGACTCCCGGCACCAACGGGATCGCGGTCGGCAATTTGACCCGGGCCGACAATAACTCCACTGCCTTTGGCGACCATGCAATCGCGCTTGACAACAGCGCGACGGCGGTGGGCCATGATGCGGTGGCCGGGTCCTTCGGCGTGTCAATGGGCACAAATGCCGGTCTATCGACGCTTAACCAAGGGGTCACCAGCATCGGTACGAACTCCAATAGCGCGGCGGCCGGCGCTGGCAACTGGAGTACGGCAATTGGCGCGGGGATCACCGGCAGCGGTCCCAGTTCGTTGGGAGGCTATAGTGTCGCGATCGGGGGCGGCGATGGCTATCTCGGAAGAACGGGTGCAACGTCGGGCGGATTTGCGTCGATTGCGGTCGGTGTCAGCAGTTCCTCAGGGGGCGCTTCATCAACCGCCATCGGGAACGCCGCGAACGCCAGCAACACCAACTCAACTGCGGTGGGCAATGCCGTGACCGCAAGCGGCCTGAATTCATTCGCGGCGGGGACCAATTCCCACGCCACGGGGGACCGCGGGATCGCCATCGGGAGCGCCGCGAACGCCAGCAACGCCAATTCAACTGCGGTGGGCAATGCCGTGACCGCAAGCGGCCTGAATTCATTCGCGGCGGGGACCAATTCCCACGCCACGGGGGACCGCGGGATCGCCATCGGGAGCGCCGCGAACGCCAGCAACGCCAATTCAACTGCGGTGGGCAATGCCGTGGCCGCAAGCGGCCTGAATTCATTCGCGGCGGGGACCAATTCCCACGCCACAGGGGACAGCGGGATCGCCATCGGCGATGGTGCGGCCGCCGGCGCGGGAGCGAATGCAATCGCAATCGGCACCGGCGCGGTCTCCACAGGATCGATCGCGATCGGCGCAGGTTCCGCAGCGGCACTCGGCAACACCGCTGTCGGTGATGGCGCAACTGCAAGCGCGGCAGCCGGCGCCTCCGCTTTCGGCAATGGCGCGGCCGCATCCGCGACCAACGCGACTGCGCTCGGGACTGGCGCCTCAGCCGGGTTCTCCAACTCCACCGCGGTCGGCGTTGGCGCAACGGCGACCGCCGCCAACCAGGTCGCGATCGGTACGGCCAGCAACACCTATCGCATGGCTGGCGTCGCGTCTGCGACGAGCCTTGCCGCGCAAAGCGGTCCGGTCTCCTTCGTCACCACCGATGCCGCCGGCAACCTCGCGACTTCGAGCTTCAATCCGGCGAGCCTTACATCGCTGCAGTCACAATTCACCACCTTGCAGTCGCAGGTGAGCTCGTTGCAGTCGCAGGTGATGGATAACCGGCTCGAGGCGCGCAGCGGTACCGCCGTCGCTCTCGCGGCCGGCTCGATGCCTACGCTGCAAGCCGGTCGCAAATTCGCACTGTCGGCCGGCTACGGCAATTTCGAGGGCGCCAACGCGTTCGCGCTCGGCGCAACCGCACTGCTCTATGACGGCAAGAGCTATGCGATCATCGCCAATGCCGGCGGCGGCATTGGGCTGGAGCGCAATGTTGCAGGCGGGCGTGGTGCGGTCTCGATCCAGTGGTAGGAAGAACGCATTCGCCATGACGCTGCGCTGGTTGAGTGCTGGACTCGGTCTTCCGATCCTTGTGCTGCTGATTCTCGGCGCGGTGACGACATCCGCACAGCAGACGCCTCCGCAGCCGCATCAGGCGTCACCGCAGCAGCAACAGGCAGCCAAGCCCGCCAACATCGACCGCAACGGCGTGCTGATGCTGATCCGCTCGACGCTGCTTGCGCTCGATCAAGCCAACAAGACCGGCAACTACACCGTGCTGCGCGACCTCGGCGCACCCGGCTTTCAGGTGAACACGGCGGCGAAGCTTGCAGAGATCTTCGCTAAACAGCGCGGCGACAAGCTCGATCTCTCCGGCGTTGCCGTCATCGATCCGCAATTGTCGTTGTTGCCGCAGATCGAGCCGAACGGCTTGTTGCACATGGCAGGATTTTTCCCGTCGGTGCCGTCGCAGGTGAATTTCGAACTGTTGTTCGCGCCGGTCGAAGGACAATGGCGCGTGTTTGGCGTGTCGGTGTCCATCGGTCAGTCCGCACCTGCCGCGCCTGAAGCCGCGCCCGGCAAGGCCGTGGTCTCGCAAAAGCAGGCTTCGCCACCAAAGCCGAGTGTCCCTTCGAAATAATCAACAGCCGTTGCGATGTCGCGCAATGCTGCTCGACGAAACGGCAAATCGATCACAACGTAAGCCCCGTAGCGCTCGCCAAACTCTACAAGCTCACGGCGAGCGAAATCGGCCTGATCGACGCCGTCATCAAGGTGAGCGGGGTGGAGTGCGGGTGATCTGGCAAAGTGCCGTGCCGCAGACTACATCATGCGCCATGACAAACCCTCCGCTTCAAGATTTCGTCGGCCGGCACGAAAAACTGTTCGTGCTGACCGGCGCCGGCTGCAGCACCAATTCAGGTATTCCCGACTATCGCGACGGCCACGGCAACTGGAAGCGGACCCAGCCGGTCAACTTCCAGGCCTTCATGTCCGAAGAGCATACGCGCCGGCGCTATTGGGCGCGCAGCCTGATCGGCTGGCGCCGGTTCGGTCAGGCCCGCCCGAACGATGCGCACCATGCGCTGGCCCGGCTCGAGGCGAGCGGGCGGTGCGAGATGCTGCTGACCCAGAATGTCGACCGGCTGCATCAATCCGCCGGCCACCGGCAGGTCATCGACCTGCACGGCCGGCTCGATCTGGTCCGCTGCATGGGTTGTGGCCGCAAGACGCCGCGCAACGAATTTCAGGATGCGCTTGGCCGCGCCAATGCAGAATGGCTGATGCTCGACGCTGCGGACGCGCCCGATGGCGACGCCGATCTGGAGCATGCGGATTTCTCGTCGTTCAACGTGCCTGCTTGCGAAGCCTGCGGCGGCATCCTCAAGCCCGACGTCGTGTTCTTCGGCGAGAACGTCCCGCGCGACGTGGTCGCCACCGCGCAGGACCATCTGTCGCAAGCTGACGCGATGCTGATCGTCGGCTCATCGCTGATGGTCTATTCCGGCTTCCGCTTCGTGAAGGCAGCGGCGGATCGGCAGATCCCGATTGCGGCGGTCAATCTCGGACGCACCCGCGCCGACGATCTCTTGGCGCTCAAGGTCGAGGAGCGCTGCGAAGCGGCGCTTGCATTCCTGCTCTGATCTCGCGCGAGGCGAAACACGCCTTGCCTATTGCATAGGTGCCGCGCAGAATAGCCGTGCGTAGCGTTGCCCGCGCGCTTCATGGCACGGAAATTGCTGCGCTTTCGCTCAGAGTCTTGACGATCAGCACGGAGAATTTGGAATGCTTGAGGGAGCCGAGGTGCGGCTTGCCGTCGATATCGGTGGCACGTTCACCGACATCGTGCTGGACGTGGGCGAGGTACGGAAAACCCGCAAGGTGCTGACGACGCCGCAACGGCCCGAACAGGCGGTGCTGGATGGGATGCGCCTCATTCTCACCGATGCGCGCGCGCATATCAGCGACATCGATGTCTTCATTCACGGCACGACGCTGGCGACCAACGCCATCATCGAGCGGCGCGGCGCCAAGACCGCGTTGATTGCGACCGACGGCTTTCGCGATGTGCTCGATATCGGCACCGAAAGCCGCTACGACCAGTACGATCTCGGCATCGACAAGCCGAAGCCGCTGGCGCCGCGCAGCCTGCGCTTCACCGTGCCTGAGCGCATTGACGCCCACGGCGCGGTTCGCCTCCCGCTCGATGAAGCAGCCGTGCGCGCGCTCGCGCCGAAGTTGCGCGATCTGAAGGTCGAGAGCGTCGCGATCGCCTTCCTGCACTCTTACGCCAATCCCGAGCACGAACGCCGAGCAGCCGCGATCATCAGTGAAGAGATGCCCGGCATTTCGGTGACGGTGTCATCGGCCGTGTGTCCGGAGATTCGCGAATACGAGCGCACGTCCACCGCGGTTGCGAATGCCTATGTGCAGCCGCTGATCGACGGCTATCTCGCCCGCATGGCCGACGCCTTGCAGGTCGAGCAGTTCCGTGGCGCGATCTATCTCGTTACTTCCGGCGGCGGCGTCACCTCGATCGAGACGGCGCGGCGCTTCCCGGTGCGGCTCGTCGAATCCGGTCCTGCCGGCGGCGCGATCTTTTCGGCGCAGATCGCGGCGCGTCTTGGCGAGAGCAAGGTGCTCTCCTTCGATATGGGTGGTACCACCGCAAAGATTTGCCTGATCGAGAAATTCCAGCCCGAGACTTCGCGCGTGTTCGAGGTCGATCGCGCCGCGCGCTTCCTGAAAGGCTCCGGCCTGCCGGTGCGCATCCCCGTGATCGAGATGGTCGAGATCGGCGCCGGCGGCGGCTCGATCGCCCATGTTGATGCGATGAAGCGTGTCACCGTCGGTCCCGAGAGTGCGTCGTCGGAGCCCGGGCCGGCCTGCTACGGTCGCGGCGGCCAGCGCCCGGCCGTGACCGATGCGGACGTTGCTCTCGGCATGATCGATCCCGATGCTTTTGCGGGCGGCACGATCAAGCTCGATCCTGAGCTTTCGAAGCAGGCGCTGCTGCGCAGCGTCGGTGAGCCGCTGGGCTTGTCTGCGGAGACCGCAGCCTATGCGGTGCACGAAGTCGTCTGCGAGAACATGGCGAGTGCGGCCCGCGTGCACGCCGTCGAGCGCGGCGAGATCGTTGGCCAGCACACGCTGATCGCCTTCGGCGGTGCCGCACCCCTGCATGCGGCGCGTGTTGCCGAGAAGATCGGCGTGTCCCGCGTGATCGTGCCGTCGAACGCCGGCGTTGGCTCGGCGGTCGGATTCCTCGCGGCTCCCATCGCCTATGAGCTGGTGCGCAGCCGCCACGTCCGGCTCGACGATTTCGACACGGGTGCAGTCTCCGACCTGCTTCAGGACATGGTGACCGAAGCGCGTGCGCTGGTCGAGCCCGGCGCTGCCGGCGCACCGGTGCGCGAGCGCCGCGCGGCGTTCATGCGCTATGTCGGCCAGGGCCACGAGATCACCGTCGAGCTGCCGAACCGGCCGCTGACATCAGCCGATCTCGCCGGCTTGCGCCAAAAATTCGAGGCGGACTATTCGGCAATGTTCGAGCGTTCGATCCCGGGCGCCGCGATCGAGGTGCTGAGTTGGTCGGTGCTTGCGACCACCGAGGCGCGCAATCCGCCCACCGTTGCGGCCGTCACACGCAAGCCCGCGGGCAAAGCGTCAGGAAGCCGAAAGTTTTTCGACGGTCGCGCGGGCGAGGTGATCGAGATCCCGCTCTACCGCCGCGAGGACATGGCACCGGGCGCGACGATTGCGGGTCCTGCCGTGATCGCGGAGGACGAGACTTCTACCTTCGTCTCCACCAGTTTTAATGCCCATATCGACGGTGCCGGCAGCATCGTCATGGAACGGAAGGCGGCCTGATCATGAGCAAGGCAAACGGCGCGAGCCTGATCGACCTCCAGATCATGTGGCACCGGCTGATCGCCGTGGTCGAGGAGCAGGCACAAGTGCTGCTCCGCACCGCGTTCAGCCCGATCGTGCGCGAATGCGGCGACCTCTCGGCCGGCGTGTTCGACCTCAGGGGACGAATGCTGGCGCAGGCGGTGACCGGCACGCCCGGTCACGTCAACTCGATGGCGGAGTCGGTCAAGCACTTCATCACCCACTTCCCGCTGGAGACGATGAAGGAAGGCGACGCCTACATCACCAACGATCCCTGGATGGGCACCGGCCATCTCAACGATTTCGTCGTCACCACACCCTGCTTCAAGGACGGCAAGATCGTCGCGCTGTTCTCCTGCACCAGCCATCTCATGGACATCGGCGGCATCGGCTTCGGGCCCGATGCCACGGACGTGTTCATGGAGGGGCTCTACATCCCCATGCTGAAGCTGATCGACCAGGGCGTCGTCAACGAGACGCTGATGGCTATGATCCGAACCAACACGCGGCTGCCGGTAGACACCGAGGGCGATACCTATTCGCTCGCCGGCTGCAACGACGTCGGCTGCGAGCGCCTGGTCGAGATGATGACCGAGTTCGGCATCGACACGCTCGATGAGCTCGGCGACTACATCTGCGACCGCTCGCGCGAGGCCGTGCTCGCCGAGATCGCAAAATTGCCGAAGGGAACGTGGCGCAACAGCATGGTCGTCGATGGCTATGATGCGCCGGTCACGCTGGCCGCGACGCTGACGATTTCGGACGAAGGCATTCACGTCGACTTCGACGGTACTTCAGCTGCCTCGAAGTTCGGCATCAACGTGCCGCTGTCCTACACCACGGCCTACACCGTGTTCGGCCTCGGCTGCGTCGTCGCCTCGCAGATCCCGAACAATGCCGGCTCGCTCTCGCCGCTGACGGTGTCGGCGCCGGCGGGCGCGATCCTGAACGCGCCGAAGCCCGCGCCGGTCGCGTCGCGCCACATCATCGGCCAGATGCTGCCCGACGTCGTGTTCGGCTGCCTGCGCCAGATCATTCCCGAGCGCGTGCCCGCGGAGGGCACCTCGTGCCTGTGGAATCTCAATGTCCGCGGCCAGACCCGCTCGGGCGCCGGCGGCAATTACGGGTTCTCGATGGCGGTCACCAGCAACGGCGGCACCGGTGCGCGCTTCGGCAAGGACGGGCTGTCGGCGACCGCCTATCCCAGCGGCGTGCGCGGCACGCCGGTCGAGATCGCGGAGACGCAGACACCACTGATCTTCTGGCGCAAGGAGCTGCGCCCGGATTCCGGCGGGGCAGGGCGCACCCGCGGCGGCCTTGGCCAGATCATCGAGGTTGGCAGCGGCGTCGATGCGCCGTTCGACATTCTTGCCGCGTTCGATCGGATCGATCATCCGCCGCGCGGCCGCGATGGCGGCCAGAACGGCGAGGCCGGCTATGTCGGCCTCAAGTCCGGAAAGAAGCTGCGCGGCAAGGGCTTTCAGCAGGTGCCGCCGGATGACCGTCTGGTGGTGTTGACGCCCGGCGGCGCCGGGATCGGCGCGCCGAGTGAGCGCGACCGCGCCGCCGTCAAGGAAGACGTCGAGAGCGGACTTGTATCTTCGGAGAATGCAGCTGAGGTTTACGGGTTCGCGCAGTGACGAGCCGGGAAGCTTGCGCATTAGCAAACGGAGAGAAGGAATGATCACGCGACGAAACTTCACCGCCGGCGCAGCGACGCTGCTCGCCGCCGGTCACATCTCGACCCGCGCGCGCGCCGCGACGGTGAGCTGGGATATGTCGACGGTTTGGCCCGACGGCAATTTCCACACCCAGAATGCCTTTGCTTTCGCCGAGGAAGTCAAGAAGCAGACCGAGGGTGCTGTCGCGATTACCGTGAAGGCCGGGGGGCAGCTCGGCTTCAAGGGCCCGGAGCATCTGCGCGCCGTGCGCGACGGCCTGGTGCCGCTCGCCGACGTCCTCAACATCCAACAGGTCGGCGATGAGCCCTTCATGGGCGTCGAGAGCATCCCCTTCCTCTGCAGCTCCATGGACGAGTTGAAGGTGTTGCACAAATATGTGCGGCCCGAATACGAGAAGGTCGCCGCGCGCAACAACCAGAAGATCCTCTACATCGTGCCGTGGCCGACGCAGTATCTGCATCTGAAGGTCAAGGTCGCCGACGTCGACGGCCTGAAAAACATCAAGATCCGCGTGCCGGACAAGAACGCCGTCGACATGCTGGCCGTGGTCGGCATGGCACCGGTGATGATCCCCTGGGGCGAGACGATCCCGGCGCTCGCGTCCGGCGCAGTCGCCGGTGTCTCCACCTCGGCGGTGTCGGGCGTCGACGGAAAATTCTGGGAATTCCTGAAATACATCTATCCGACCAACCACGTCTGGTCGTCGCAGATGCTCACCGTCAATCTCGACTCCTGGAAGGCGCTGTCGAGCGACCAGCAGCAGCTCGTCGCCGGTATCGCGGCGAAGATGGAGCCGGGTTTCTGGGACAACTCGCTCAAGGCCGATGTCGACAGCCTCAACCGCCTCAAGGAGGGCGGCATGGAGGTGGTGCCGGTTTCTGACGCGATGATGGCGGACATCCGCGCCAAGACCGCGCCGCAGCTCGACGCCTTCCTCAAGCGCGTGCCGGCGGCCGACAAGCCGGTGCGGGCCTATCTCGCCGAAATGAAGCGCTGAGGTCCACGCCATGGTCAGCGTTTCGCCGGCGGCTCCGCAAAGTCTCAATGCAGCGGCGCCGGCGCCGCTGCGTATCCTGCTCGACGGCATCGACCGTCTCGGCCGGCTCGACGGCTGGATCGGCGGCGGCTGTCTCCTCATGCTGACCCTGCTGATGTTGTGCGAGGTCGCAACGCGCTTCCTCTCCAACTTCCTGCCGTTCTTTCCCCCGACCATCTCGATCGCGTGGGAATATTCCTCCTACCTGATGGCGGCGTCCTTTACCTTCGGCGCCGCCATGACGCTGCGCGTCGGCGGCCATATCCGGGTCGTGCTGCTGCTGAAAAACGTGCCGGCGCCATTTCAGCGTGCGATCGAGATCCTCTCGGCTGCCGCCGGTTTCGCCTTCATGGCGTTCCTGACCTCGTCGATGGCGAAGTTCGCCTTCGGCGCCTATGTGCGCGGCCAGGTCTCGACCTCGAGCGACACGCCGCTGTGGTTTCCACAAGCCGTCGTCGCCTTCGGCATGCTGCTGCTCACGCTCCAGTTCCTGGCGCGTGCGATCCATGCCGCGCTCGGCCTGCCGCTGGAGGATCACCGCATGAAGGCTTCACCCGTCGAATGATCGCGCTCGCGCCTGCCACCGGACACCGGATCCCATGACCATCGAAGTCGTCGCACTTTTTGTGATCCTGTTCGCGCTTTTGGCGTGTGGCGTCTGGATTGGCCTCACCCTCGCGCTGACCGCGACTCTGCTGCTCGCGACGTTCCGCTCGATCCCGCTCGACAAGCTCCTGCCCCAGTATGCCTGGAACATCCTGACCACGCAGGAGCTGCTGGCGCTGCCGCTGTTCATCCTGATGGGCGAGCTGTTGTTCCGCACGCGTCTGTCGCGTTCGCTGTTTCAGGGGCTTGCGCCCTGGGCCGGCCTTCTGCCCGGCCGCCTGCTGCATGTGAACGTGATCGGCTGCACCATCTTCGCGGCGATCTCGGGCTCGTCGGCAGCGACCACGCAGGTGATCGGCCGCATGTCGCTCAACGAGCTGCTGCGCCGCGGCTATTCCCGCGACATCGCGATCGGCTCGCTCGCCGGCGCCGGCACGCTCGGCTTCCTGATCCCGCCGTCCAACATCATGATCATCTACGGCGTGCTCGGCGACGTTTCGATCCTGAAGCTGTTCACGGCCGGCGTTCTGCCCGGCCTGCTGCTGGCCGCCACCTTCATGGGCTGGGTGATGCTGCACACCACGCTCGACAGCTCGATGGTGCCGGAGACGGAAGCCAAGCTCTCCGAGGTGCCGTGGGGCGAACGCTTCGCAGCCTTGAAGGACCTCGCGCCGGCGCTGTTCCTGATCGCCTGCGTGCTCGGCTCGATGTATGGCGGGCTCGCCACCCCGTCCGAGGCTGCCGCCGTCGGGGTGCTCGGCGCGGCGCTGGTCGCCTGGGCGCAAGGCTCGATGTCGCAGCAGGTGATGCGCGACGTGTTGATCGGTTCGGTCGTGACCTGCTCGATGATCGCGCTGATCGTGCTCGGCGCATCGATCCTCGGCAATGCAGCGGCTTTCCTCGGCATCCCGCAGGCGGTCGCCGCCTTCGTTAAGGGCCTCGGCCTGTCGCCCTTCATGCTGATCGTCGTGCTGATTATCTTCTATCTCATCCTCGGCTGTTTCCTCGACGGCTTTTCGATGATCGTGATGACGCTGCCGATCGTGCTGCCGATCGTGAAGGGCGCGGGCTTCGACGAGATCTGGTTCGGCATCTTCCTGGTGCTCGCCGTCGAGATGGCGCAGATCACCCCGCCGGTCGGCTTCAACCTGTTCGTGATCCAGGGCCTGACTGAAGACGGCCTCGGTTACATCGCGCGCGTCACGATGCCCTACCTGATGATCATGGTTGGCTTCGTGCTGTTGCTGACGCTGTGGCCAGGCATCGTCACGATCCTGCCGCGGGTGCTGTATGGAGGATAGGTTCACGCCGTCCCGGCCTTGCAGCCGGGACGACGTTTTTCGATCCTTCAGCCTTACGCCGCCGCCTTCTTCCGCGCCTGCTCGGCCTTGTAGAGCTCGAACTCCTCCGCGATCGCTTTCACGATCGACGGCCGCTGGCGCTGGCGTTCGTAGTAGGCCTTCACGTTCGGCCATTTCGAAAGCTCGATCGGCGGCGTCGCCATGGTCCAGTTGATGACCGTGACGAGATAGGCATCGGCCACGCTGAAATGGTCGAGCAGGAACTCGCGCCCCTCCAGGTAGTTGTCGAGATAGTCGAGCCGCGACAAGTTCTTCTCCAGCACGTAGGCTTTCACCTCCTGCGACGCCTTGCGGTCGAGCACGGGCACGAACAGGCCCTTGTGCAGCTCGGTGCCGATGAAGCAGAGCCATTGATGCAGCCGCGTGCGATCGATGCCGGCGCTCGCGCCGAGACCCGATTGCGGAAAACGGTCGGCGACATATTGCAGGATCGCGGCGTTCTCGGTCAGCACCACGCCCTCGTCGGTGCGCAGCGTCGGCACCAGGCCGATCGGGTTGACGGTGTGGAAATCGGAGCCGTCGCTGAGCACTTTCTTGGTCGGCGGATCGACTTCGAGATAATTCGCCTCGGCGCCGGCCTCATAGAGTGCGACGCGCGTCGCCATGGAGCAAGCGAGCGGTGAGAAATAAAGATCCATCGTGGGCCTCCTTGGGCAATTCTCTTTGTGAGTGTCGCTCAACCTGGCCAGATTGATTTTTGTACCATCTTGCATATTATGACGACGGTCAAGGATTAATTTGCGATATGGTACAAAAATCAAAACCGCCATCTGCTGCCAATGAGCCCGAGCGCCGCGGCGAACCTAAGCGCCGCGGACGGCCGCGCGCCTATGAGCCCGACGTCGCGCTCGGCAAGGCGCTCGATCTGTTCCGCAGGCAGGGTTTTGCTGCGACATCGCTCGACGATCTCAGTGAGGCCACCGGCATGAACCGGCCGAGCCTCTATGGTGCGTTCGGCGACAAGCGCGAGCTCTACATCAAGAGCTATCAGCGCTACCGCGAGGATGCGCGTGCATCGATGGCCGAGATCTTTCGCCAGGAGACGCCGGTGCGCCAGCGGCTGGAGCGCATCTTCGCCTCCGCGCTGAACATTTATCTTTCCGGCGAGACCGGCCCGCGCGGCTGTTTCACAGTGGTGACGGCGGCGTCCGAAGCGGTGAGCGACCCCGACATCCGCGCGATGGTGCTCGACGGTCTGTCGGAGCTCGACAAGGCTTTTACGAATTGCTTCCGCCGCGCCAAGGAGAAGGGCGAGTTGCCGGACAGCGCCGATCCAGCCGTGCTGGCGCAACTCGCCTCGGCCACAGTGCACTCGATCGCAATCCGCTCACGTGCCCGCGTCTCGCGCAGGGATCTCGAAGCGATCGTGAAGGGCGCGATCGATGTGATGTGCGGGGAGCGATAATCCTGCGTCGAGGCGAGCGCGTTGCTCAGGAAATCCAGGAATTTCTACCAGCTAAGCACGTTGCCGGGCTGATGGTGGATCTACTAGAAGTTTTCTTTTTCTGTGGGCCGTCATTTGAGTGTACATTCATGTGCCGAATCAGTTTCGCCGGGGCGATGATCTCGTCGAAATAATGATGATGGCACGGGTTGAGGCCGTGCCCGGGGCTGCCGCCATGCCACGCATTCTCGTTGTCGATGATGATCCGCTCATTTGTACAGGCATACGCGCCTGGCTGGAGAAGCGGGATTTTGAGGTTGTCGTCGCTTACGGCGCCGAATCTGGCCTCGGTGCTCTCGACGATTCGGCGATCGATTTGATGATTGTCGATATTTTCATGCCGCAGATGCGCGGCTTTGAATCGATCAGGTTGTTCCGCCAGCGCGCTCCAACAGTGCCGCTGATTGCCATTTCCGGCTATGTATTCGCCGAACAACGAACACCGGCTCCAGACTTTCTGCGCATGGCGCTTGAGCTTGGGGTCACGCGCTGTCTGCGCAAGCCCTTCACGCCGGCAGAATTGTTCGCAGTCATTACCGCTTGTCTGCTGGAGCTGGGTGGTCGGAGGACGGAGGCCGTTGGCTAAGGACTCGCACACCGACGCCCCGATCCCCGAGGGCACGAACGCGCGATGGCTGCGTGCCGTCGTCGAGACGGCCGTCGACGGCGTGATCCTGATTGACGCGGGCGGCAAGGTGCTGATGTTTAACCCGGCCTGCGAGAAGCTGTTCAAATACCGGGCTGACGAGGTCGTCGGGCAGAACGTCAAGATGCTGATGCCCGGACGTTATCGTCAGGAACATGACCGCTACCTCGATAATTTCGCCCGGACCGGCGAACGCAAGATCATCGACATCGGCCGTGAGGTGCTTGGCCAGCGTAAGGACGGATCGACGTTTTCGATGGATCTGTCGGTTGGCGAGGCAAAGCAGGACGACGGATCGATCTTCGTCGGTATCATCCACGACCTCACAGAACGTGAAAGGGCCGAGCAGGCGCTGCGCGAAAGCGCTGCGCGGCTAAGAGCGGTCGTGGATACCGCAGTGGATGGGGTCATTCTGATCGATGCGAGGGGACGCATCATCATGTTCAATCCCGCCTGCGAAAGGCTGTTCCAATACAGCATTGACGAAGTCATGCATGAAAACGTCAAGCTGCTGATGCCGTCTTCGTACCGAATCGAACACGATGGCTATATCCGGAATTTCCTGGATAGCGGCGAGCGAAAAATCATCGGGATTGGCCGCGAGGTGGTAGGCCAGCGCAAGGACGGATCGACATTTCCGATGAATCTCTCCGTGGGCGAGGCAAAGCAGGACGGCGAGTCCATCTTCGTTGGCATCATTCACGATCTGACCGAGCGCAAGCGGGCCGAGCAGACCGTCCACGACAGCGAGCGAAGCTTCCGCTTATTGGTTGAGGGCGTCACGGACTATGCGATCTACATGCTCGATCTCGAAGGGCGGGTAACGAGCTGGAACAGCGGCGCCGAGCGGATCAAGCAGTTTACTGCTGCGGAAATCCTCGGTCGGCATGTTCGCGAGTTTTACACCGAGGACGAACGCCGGAACGGCGAACCTGAGCGCAATCTGGAAGCGGTGAGACGGGAGGGGAGGTTCGAAGCCGAGGCCTGGCGCGTCCGCAAGGACGGCAGCAAGTTCTGGGCGAGCGTTGTCGTCGATCCGATCAGGAACGAGCAGGGACAATTGCTCGGTTATGCGAAGATCACCCGCGACATCAGCGAACGGCGCCGTGCCGAACAGGCTATTCGCGACGCCGGAATGCGTGTCAACACGGTGGTCCAAACCGCCGTGGACGGCGTGATCTGGATCGAAGCTGATGGACGCATTCAAATGTTCAACCCGGCGTGCGAGAAGCTCTTCGGTTACTCTGCCGAAGAGGTGTCCGGTCAGAACGTCAAGATGCTGATGCCGGCGCCCTATCGCGAGGAGCACGATCGCTATCTCGACAATTTTCACCGTACCGGTCAGAAGAAGATCATTGGAATCGGCCGCGAGGTGGTTGGCCGACGCAAGGACGGATCGACGTTTCCGATGGACCTGTCGGTCGGCGAAGCCAAGCAGGATGGCAAATCGATCTTCGTCGGCATCATCCATGATCTGACCGAGCGTAAGCGCACTGAAGAACAATTGGTGCAGGCGCAGAAGATGGAAATGGTTGGGCAGCTCTCGGGCGGGATCGCCCACGACTTCAACAATCTCCTGACGGTCATCGTCGGCAATGCTGAATTTCTCAGCGAACAACTGAAACCACGGCAGGATTTACAACAGCTCGCCGACGACATCGGCCGAGCCGGCGATCGTGGCGCAGAATTGACGCAGCGGCTGCTCGCATTCAGCCGCCGGCAAATCCTTCGCCCTATCGAGATCGATTGCAACAAGTTGCTCGATGGCGTGCACAAGATGCTGCGGCGGACGTTGCGTGAAGATATTGAAATCAACACCAGTTTCGATCCCGATCTCGCGCTTGCCTACGCAGATCCCGCCCAGCTCGAATCCGCAATCTTGAATCTCGCCGTCAATGCGCAGGATGCCATGGTGGCTGGTGGGCGTCTCACCGTCACGACGGCTAACGCATCGCTGGATAACCATTATCAGAGCCTTCATCCGGAAGTGATGCCAGGCGAGTACATCATGGTCGCCGTCACCGATGACGGCGAGGGAATGCCGAAGAACGTGATCGAGCGGGTGTTCGAGCCATTCTTCACCACCAAGGAGGTTGGGAAGGGCAGCGGATTGGGTCTCAGCATGGTGTACGGCTTCGTGAAACAGTCCAGTGGCCACGTTTCCATTTATAGCGAACCCGGACTGGGCACCACCGTTCGGATGTATTTGCCGCAGGCGGCTACGAGGTCGCCGATGTCATCCGAGCCGATCCAAACGGATGAGACCGTGCTTCCGAAAGGAACCGAAACGGTGCTCATCGTCGAGGACGATCCGTTCGTTCGGTCCTATGCTGTGCTGAGGTTGCAAAGCTTGGGGTATTCGGTTGTGGCCGCTGTCGATGGCAAAGATGCTCTCGAAAAGCTCAGAACCAATATTCACATTGACCTCCTGTTCACCGATATTGTGATGCCGGGCGGGATCAATGGCTGGAAGCTTGCCGAACTTGCGCAGCAGATGCAGCCGGGGCTGCCGGTGCTTCTGACCTCGGGCTACGCGCTGGAAACTCTCGTCAAGCACGGTCGGCATCGCGACGGATCAGTCGTTCTCACCAAGCCCTATCGCAAGGCTGATCTTGCACTTCGCCTCCGCGAGGTCTTGACTGCACCACCAGTCATTCCGGCTCCGCCCTAGTTCTGCCCGACTACGCCGCCCGAATCTGCGCGAGGAAACGATCCACCTCGTCGCGCAGGCGCTGCGACTGCTTTGACAGCTCGATCGCCGAGACCAGCACCTCTTCTGCGGCCGTGCCCGTCGCCGCGATGCCGTCGGTGACGCCTGCGATGTTCTGCGAGACCTCGCCGGTGCGTGCGGCAGCCTGCTGAACGTTCTGCGCGATCTCCTGCGTCGCCGTGCCCTGCTGGCCGACGGCGGCCGCGATCGCGGCGGAGATTTCATCGACCTGCTGAATCGTCGCGCAGATCGACTGGATGCCCTCGACGGCGCCGGTGGTCTCGCCCTGGACGGCCGTCACCTGCGCGCCGATCTCTTCCGTCGCCTTCGCGGTCTGGGTCGCGAGCGCCTTGACCTCGGAAGCGACCACCGCAAAGCCGCGGCCGGCTTCGCCCGCGCGCGCCGCTTCGATCGTCGCATTCAGCGCCAGCAGATTGGTCTGGCCCGCAATGCCGTTGATGAAGGAGACGACGTCGCCGATCTTTTGCGCGGCGTCCGCCAGGCTCTGCACCCGCTCGTTCGACTGCCGTCCGTCGCTCGCGGCCTTGCCCACGACTTCGGTCGCATGCGCAAGGCGGCGGCTGATCTCGGT
The DNA here is from genome assembly GCF_049949275.1 of Bradyrhizobium genosp. A. NCBI lineage: Bacteria > Pseudomonadati > Pseudomonadota > Alphaproteobacteria > Hyphomicrobiales > Nitrobacteraceae > Bradyrhizobium > Bradyrhizobium genosp. A. The sequence goes on from NZ_CP188196.1 coordinate 1,576,242, forward strand.
CATCGACGAGGACAATTCTTCCGCCGCGGCCGCCACTGTCTGCACGTTCTCCGAGGCCAGCGCCGAGGCCGACGAGACCGCACGGGTCTGATTGCGCGACTGCTCGACGATATCGGACATCGAGCGCGCGGTGTGCTCCATCTCGACCGCGGCCGAGGACACCGTGGTGACGACGTCGCGGATGCTGGCCTCGAAATTGTCGGCAAGCGCCGCAAAGGCGCGCCGCTTCTCGGCCTCGGACTGCGCCTTGGCCTCGAGCTGATCGGCCTGGAGCTTGCTGAAATTCACAGCGTTGTCACGGAACACAGCGACCGCCTTCACCATCGCGCCGACTTCGTCGTTCGCCTTGCTTTTGGGGACCGCGACGTCGAGCCGGCCGTCGGCGAGCTCGCGCATCACGTTCGTGATGGAGAGAATCGGCCGCGAGATGCCGCGGGCGATGAGATAGCCGACGATCGCAGCCAGCATGAGCCCGAGCGCGGCAATGGCGATTGCGAGTATCCAGGCGCGGTCGGCCGAGGCCTCGTAATCGGCGTTGTCCATCACAAGCTCGACGGCGCCGAGCGGTTTTCCGGAAAAGTCCTTGATCGGCCCGAGCAGCGCGGCGACCGGCGTCGCGTCGAGCTTGGCCTGCTTCACGGTGAAGCCGCCGCCGGCGGCGCGGCCGTAATCAGCCGCATCGAAGAAGCTCTTGCCCTTCAGCGTGCCGCCGAACAGCTTGAAGCCCACGCCGTCGGCGAGATGGAAGGCGATGTCGACATGGCGGTTGAGTTTGAAATCGTCAAGGAAGGACTGCCCGAAGGTCAGGCCGAATTCCACCGAGCCGAGATGTTTAGCCCCTTGTGCAATCGGCACCACGCCGCGGATGCCGAGCCCGGCCACCCCGCCCTCGAGGCCGACGATGACCTTGTGCTCCTGATTGGCATCGAGAACGGTCTTGCGGAAGCTCGAGAGGTCGTCGCCGAACTTCGCCGGCTGGTGCACGCGCAGGAAGGAGGTCGCAGGCGGGGTATGGAACTGGAACTGTTCGACGCCGTACTCCGATTTGGTGGCGGCAAACACGGGCCCGAACAGGCGCACCAGCGCCTCGCGATCCTGCTTGGCCATCGCCTCCTGTGTCGCCGGCATCGCGGCCACGACCGCGCTCATGGCGGCCGCGCGATGGGATTCTTCCGCGATCCGCGACAGCAGCGCATCATAATGGCTGCGCAGCTCGCGCTGGTCGGCACGGTCGATGATGCCCGCGATGATCCACATGGCCCCGAGCACGGCAATCAGCGCGGTGGCCGCCGCCGTCAGCGCCAGCGCAACCGTGATCCGCATCCTGAGGCCGAGGGGAGAGCGCATGTCCGACCCGTTCGTTGAGCATCGATTAACAATGCCTATCAACTTCTCGCTAAGAGAGGGTGAACGAGGAGGGGGAAGTGGCGGTTTTGGGGGCGACAGCGCAGGTAGGGAGGCTGAGGAGTCTCAATACCCCCGCCCGCGTTCCACCACATTCTCCAGCGCGCCACCCGATTCGAACTTCGCGATCTGTTCGGCGACATAGGCCGAGATCGCGTCCGCATCGGTGTCGGCGGCGTTGTGCGGGGTCAGCACCACCTTGGGATGGGTCCAGAACCGGCTGTCCTTCGGCTGCGGCTCCTGCACGAAGACGTCGAGCGAGGCGGCGCCCAGCGTGCCGTCGTCGAGGCAGGCCAGGATGTCGGCTTCGTTCTGCAAGGCCCCGCGGCCGGCATTGATCAGCACCGGCGCGCCGAGCGGGCTCGTGCGATTGAGTTTTGCGAAGACGTCGCGGTTGAGAATGCCGTTTGTGTCAGGCGTCAGCGGCAGCAGTGACACCAGAATGTCGGTCTTGCGCAGGAATGCATCCATTCCGGCCGTGCCGTGGAAGCACTCGACGCCCTCGATCGTCCGCGGGCTGCGGCTCCAGCCGGCGACGCGGAAGCCGAGCCGCCGCAGCACGTCGGCCGCGTCGGCACCGAGCGTGCCCAATCCCATGACGCCGACGGTGACCGCACTCGCCGGCCACTGATATTGCGGCTCCCAGCGTTTCGCGCGCTGCGAGTCGCGCAGGTAGAGCTCCTGGCGGTGGTGCATCAGCACGTGCAGCACGACATATTCGGTCATGCGATTTGTCAGGTCAGGCACGGCGACGCGGACCAGCGGCACGTTGGGCAGGCTCTTGTCCGCCATCAGCGCGTCGACACCGGCGCCGAGATTGAAGATGGCCCGCAGATTGGGGAAAGAGCCGAGGTCGCCCGGTACCGGCTTCCACACCGCGGCATAGTGCACCTCCGCCGGATCGAGCCCGGCATTGGGCAGCAGCACCACGGGGCGGCCGCCGCAGACCGCATCGAACCGGGCCTTCCAGCGCTCCGGCAGCCAGTTCTGTTGCGTGCTGTTGATCAGGACGGCCAGTATGCCCACAGTCATTCTAAGAGCCTCGTCGCGTTCCGCTTTTGACGCCCTCCTTGGCATGATCTGCCGGATTTTTCTCGCAAATTTTTTCCGCAGCCCTGTCGGGGCGGGGCATAGTGGATCGTCTTTCAAACAAGCGTTCAGGGAAGGTGCTGCCCATGCTTTATGCGATCCTTTGCTATCATGACGAGGACTTCGTCGGCTCCTGGAGCAAGGACCAGGACGAGGCCGTGATGAGGAAGCTCGCCGTGGTGCAGGATAAGCTCACACAGCAGGGCCGGCTCGGCCCGGTGGCCCGGCTGCTGCCGACCACGGCGGCCGCGACCTTGCGCAAGGAAGACCCGCCGCTGGTGCTCGACGGCCCCTATGCTGAGACCAAGGAGCAACTGCTCGGCTTCTACATCGTCGATTGCAAGAATCTCGACGAGGCGCTCGACGTTGCGCGCGATCTCGGCTCGGCCAATCCCGGCGGCGCCTATGAGGTGCGTCCCGTGGGCGTGTTCAGGCCCGGAGGAATTTCGGCGTGAGCGAGGCTGACACTGCCTGGATCGAGACCGCGCTGACCTCGGCGCGTCCGCAGGCGGTCGGTGCGCTGCTGCGCTATTTCCGCGATCTCGATACCGCCGAGGAGGCTTTTCAGAACGCCTGCCTCCGCGCGCTCAAGACCTGGCCGCAGAACGGGCCTCCGCGCGATCCCGCGGCCTGGCTGATCATGGTTGGCCGCAACGTCGCAATCGACGAGGTGCGCCGTACCCGCAAGCAGCAGCCGCTGCCCGAGGACGACCACGCGATCTCCGATCTCGATGATGCCGAAGGCGCGCTGGCCGAGCGGCTCGACGGCTCGCACTATCGCGACGACATTTTGCGGCTGATGTTCATCTGCTGCCATCCGCAGCTGCCGGCAACGCAGCAGATCGCGCTCGCGCTGCGCATCGTGTCAGGCTTGACGGTGAAACAGATCGCGCGTGCCTTCCTCGTCTCCGACGCGGCGATGGAACAGCGCATCACGCGCGCCAAGGCGAAGGTCGCGGAGGCCGGGACGCCGTTCGAAACGCCAGGCCCGATCGAGCGTTCCGAACGTCTCGCCGGTGTCGCCGCGATGATCTATCTGATCTTTAATGAGGGCTATTCGGCAAGCGGGGACACTGCTGAGATCCGCAAGCCGCTGTGCGAGGAGGCGATCCGGCTGGCGCGGTTGTTGCTGCGCTTGTTCCAGAGCGAGCCAGAGATCATGGGCCTGACGGCTCTGATCCTGTTGCAGCACGCGCGCAGCGCCGCGCGCTTCGCCAAAGACGGCTCGCTCATTCTCCTGGACGACCAGGATCGCTCGCTGTGGAACCACACCATGATCGCGGAGGGGCTGGCGCTGATCGATAAGGCGATGCGCCACCGCCGCAGCGGGCCCTACCAGATCCAGGCCGCGATCGCCGCGCTGCATGCGCGGGCGTCGACTCCGGAGGAGACCGACTGGACCGAGATCGACCTGCTCTATGGCGCGCTCGAGCTGGTGCAGCCATCGCCTGTGGTGACGCTCAACCGCGCGGTCGCGGTCTCCAAGGTCCGCGGGCCACAGGCCGCGCTCGACCTGATCGAGCCGCTGGCGCCGAAGCTTGCCAACTACTTCCATTTCTATGGCGTGCGCGGCGCTTTCCTGATGCAACTCGGCCGCAACGACGAAGCCCGAGTAGCCTTCGACCGCGCCATCGCGCTCGCCAACACCTCGGCCGAAGCCGCCCACATCCGGATGCACATTGATCGGCTGATCCGGGACAGCCAGCCGAAAGAAGGCGGCGCGAGGCAGGGCGCGAAGGTGAAGTGACGGCCCAAAAAATTGCTCCGTCACATGTCGGCCCCCGCCTTTCCCCTTCGTCTTAATCCCGTATCCAGGGAGCCATTCATGCTGAAAGCCATTGCCATTGCCGCCATTGTGCTCGCGGTCGGGATCGCGGGCATCCTCGTATTCGCCCTCACAAAACCCGACACGTTCCGTGTCGAGCGCTCGCTCGCGCTGAAGGCGCCGGCCGAGGCGATCTATCCGCTCGTCTCCGATTTCCACTTCTGGACCAGCTGGTCGCCCTATGAGGGGCGCGATCCCGCCATGAAGCGCACCTTCGGAGGAACTGCCGCTGGGAAGGGGGCGACCTATGCCTGGGACGGCAACAACAATGTCGGTGCCGGCCATATGGAGATCCTCGAGGCGAGCACGCCGTCGAAACTCCGCATCAAGCTCGATTTCGAACGGCCTTTCGAGGGCCACAACACCGCCGAGTTCACCTTTGTGCCGCAAGGCGATGCCACACTGGTCACATGGGCGATGTACGGTCCGGCTCCCTTCATGTCGAAAGTGATGCAGGTCTTCATCAACATGGACAACATGATCGGCAAGGATTTCGAGGCCGGCCTCGCCAGCCTGAAGAAGCTCACCGAGAAGTAACGCCAGACACCGCCCAAGAAACTGTCAAGCAACTGTCAAGGAACTGCCAAAGGAACTACCAAGGAAGCGAAAAGGAGAGAAATGATGCTCAATCCCTATCTGTTCTATCAGGACACGTGCGAAGCGGCATTCAACTTCTACGCCGAGATATTGGGCGGCAAGATCGACGCCATGATGCGTGTCTCGGATGCGCCGGTGGACATGCCGGGCGCGCCCGGCCGCGAGAAGACAATCATGCATGCGCGGATGACGCTGCCCGGCGGCGCTGTGCTGATGGCCTCCGACACGCCACCAGAGCATTTTCACAAACCGCAGGGCTTTTCGATCTCGGTCACGGTCGCGGACCCCGCGGAGGGCGAGCGCAAGTTCAACGCGCTCGCCGACGGCGGCACCGTCACCATGCCCTTCAGCAAGACGTTCTGGGCCAAGGGCTTTGGCATGTGCGTCGACAAGTTCGGCATTCCCTGGATGGTGAACTGCCCCGCCGAAGGAATGTGAGCTCAACGCTGGGGAGAATTCCCTGAGCTGCGGCTTCCTCTCTCGATGGTCTCGAGAGAGGGAGCCCGCCTCGTCAGCGGATCGATCCGGTCACGTCCTCGCCCGGCGGCTGCGTCACGCAGCTGCGGCAGATCACGAGCTTCGAGCCGAGTTGCTTGTCGTTCTCGGCCTCGATCTCGTCTTGGACAGCCCACCATGCGTCGGAATAGGGACGCAGCGTACCGAGCACCCTTTGTCGTTCCAGATTGGGATCGCTCGCCGGTGCTGCATGATTGGCAAGGCGACGTTTTGTGACAGCAGGACGATTGGGATCCTGACCGAGTCCGTCCCACGCGATCGGACGACGCTCCGCCGCCGGCGCGCTTGTGCATCCCGCGAGCGCTGCGCAAAAACTGAGCAAGACGAGAATGTGTCGAGCCATGCCGAACCTGCCGTGCGGTACGTGACGCAAATCCGCGTGGGAAACTTTGCATCGCGACGCTTACCCGGGACTTGAGGGAAAACGACGTCGCCGGCATGGCCGAAAAGAGATTCGTGCGCTCGATTCACTTTACAAGAACAGCTTGCAAGAACAGCCTGCAAGAACAGCGCGAGCGGGTTTGTGACATGAAGCGAATTGCATCGCACAACAACTGGCGCAAGATTAGGCTGTGAACTTCGCGCCAGAATCGATAATTATATTCACAATATCTACAAATTAGGGCGGACGACTTGGAAGGGAGCGACCGATGGCGGCGGCGCTGCAAATCAATTTTGCTCTATGGGGAATGCTCATCTGCGCCAGCATGAAGCTTGCGCCGGTGATCCAGATTGTCTTGCACTAGAGGAAAAGCCAGTTTGTGACGGCCACGGCTCCCTGTGCGAGCACGTAGAGCCAGCCGACCGTCGCGACCGCGCTCGTGATCAGGAACGTCAAGGGGAAGGCCTGATCGCTTGCTCTCTGCATAAGCGATGACTGAGCTTGCGAACCGGCATGTCCGTCGGTGCCGATGCTGGTCATGAATCCCCCTGCGGGCATCGCTGTCGATTCGTCCACTGTATGCCAAATCAACTTGGCCATGGTGTGACACGGTTCACACTGCGTATGGTTGTCGGCGCATGACGCCATGCATCAACTTATGAACAATGCGATCAGCATGAAGCTCATGCCCACCACGACGATCATGGGAACAATAAAGTCGCGCTGACGTGAGGGCCGTCGCGGCAATGGCCTTCGTCGTCGCGGCGTCTCACTCACGTGCGACGCCGGCTCCGACGGAGCGAGTGAGGTCTTGGCGTCCGAACCGATGTACTTCACGTACAGCTCGAGCAGCCGCAGTTCCGACGTCAGGTCGATCAGGCCCTCGCGGTCGCGCCGCGACAGCTCCTCGAATTCGAGGGTTTCTTCTGAGCTCAGCGGGCCGAGGACGATCCGTCCCTGATCCGACAGGCGGTAGCGAAAATCGATGGACTCCACATGCGTACCATTTGAAAATGAGCGATCTCGAAAAAGTGGAACCATCATATTCCGCCGCCGCTGCCGGGATATGACGGTCAGCCATCGCGAGCCGCGTAGGCCTCGGTCTGGCATAGGCGCCGGGGAAAAGCTGGAAACCGCGTAAATTGGCACGCGTTGCGATGCACTTGAGCGGATTTCGCTCCTGCCGGGGCCGAATTCGCCGGGAACTGCCTAATCGTCGGACAGCGGAGGAATCATCGCGGTCATACCGCCGCCTGCAATCGAATTGTCATCGACAGCGCGGATAGATCGCGGCGAGGTCGCGCCCCTTCAGCAACAGCAACCGCGAGGTGAGGCCGCCGCGCCGGCTGATCCAGTCGCGAACGGGGCCCGGATAGGCCGCAAGCACGGCTTCGGATGCTTCTGGCTCGGCATAGAAGCGTCCGCGCCGGTCGACCGAACGCGCGGCATGGAAACCGAGCACGGCACGTTTGGTGACGCAGATGCGCTCGCCCGGCACGATGCTGAGCACCAGCGTGCAGGCAGACAGGCAGGGACCGTCGATCACCACGCGGTCGCCGCTCTCGCGCACCTTCTCGAACAGATCGAGGAACGGCCCGACCTGTCCACCGGGGCTCTGGATGATGCGGATCTCGGCCTTGGCCGGGACGGAAGCGAGCAGCGCGGCTGCGACGATCCAGGCTTTGACGAAAGCAATGCGTCGCATGAAGTCTCCACCAACTCGGTTCCGATGGTGGGCACGGCGCGTCGCGCCTCTGCCCACCCTACAAATCCCGTGCCTACCCGTTCCGCCTTTGCCCGCGCAGCGTCGGCAGGCCGATGCCGGCCGCATCGAAGCCGCCATCGACGGCCAAAATTTGGCCGGTGATGTAGCTTGCGCGCTCCGAGCACAGGAAGAAGATCGCTTCTGCGAGCTCCTCCTCCAGGCCATAGCGGTTGAGCGGGATGGCGTCGTGATAGTCGGCGCGGATCTCCTTGGTATGCACCTGCTTCGCCATCGTGGTGTCGACCGGCCCCGGTGCTACCGCATTGACGCGGATGTTGAGCGAGGCGAGCTCGACCGCGAGCTGCTTGGTGAGGTGGGCAAGCCCGGCTTTGCTGGTGCCGTAGGCCGAGCGCAGCGTCGAGGCGCGCACCGCCGAGATCGAGGTGATGTTGACGATAGTGCCGCCGTTGCCGTCGCGCATCAACGGCACCGCGGCCTTGGTGCAGAGGAACGGACCCGTGAGGTTGACTTCGAGCACGCGACGCCAGTCGGCCTCCGATGTCTCCATCAGCGGCGCGAACACCGCAATGCCGGCATTGTTGACCAGCGCATCGAGCCGACCGAAACGCTGCTCGACCGCTTTCATCGCGACGCCGACCGCGGCGCTGTCCGAGACGTCGCAGGCTAGCGCCAGCGTCGCCTCGCTTTGGCCGATCTCGGCCACCGCGCGGCCGAGCAACTCGCCCTCGATATCGAGCAGCGCCACCCGCCAGCCCTCGGCCAGGAATTTCTTCGCGGTTGCTAGCCCGATGCCGCGCGCGGCTCCGGTGACGAGGGCGACTTTTTGCGGGGAGGCGGGCATGGGCTGATCCGGTCCTGTATCGAAAAACGGGCGTGCGTGAGCGTGCGCTCCTTTTACTGCGCTTTGGTCCGGACGAGAAAGAGACGCAGCGGTTTGGGTCCTACGCGCTGGGCTGCAATGGCCTCCGAAATAATTTCCACGGCTCTGTCGGCCTTGTAAAACGTCATTCGTCTTATATGGGAGGCGGGCCATCTGACCCGCTCAACTCCTCGTCATTTCGTGGCGCATGTCGCGCGGCGCCATGTAGAATGGCGAGATCAGTGAGGAACCGCATGCGATTCATGATGCTGATGATCCCGCTCGGCTACGAGACCGCGCCGGCGGACGTGCAACTCGATCCCGAACGCGTCGCTGCGATGATGCGCTATAACGAGGCGTTGAAGGATGCCGGCGTGCTGATCACGCTGGACGGCCTGCATCCGCCGTCGATGGGCGCCCGCGTCTCGTTCGCTTCCGGCGTGCCTGCCGTGACCGACGGTCCCTTCACGGAGGCAAAGGAAGTGCTGGGCGGCTACTGGATGATCGAGGTCGGCTCGCGCGACGAGGCGATCGCCTGGGCGAAGAAGTGCCCGGCCTCAGCCAATGAGATCATCGAGATCCGCCAGGTGCAGGAAATGTCCGACTTTCCGCCGGAGGTGCAGGCGGCCGCCGCCGGTTTCGAAAACCTGAAGAACTAGCCGAAAGGGCCGCGAAAACTCGCGACTTCGTCAATCCATCAACAAGGGAGAAAACCGATGAGCACCGATACCTATCTCGCCGTCTTCCTCGGCAGCAAGAACAGTCCGAAATGGGCTGCGTGGAATGCGATGCCCGACGCGGAGCGCAAGGCGAAGGAGATCGAGGGCATGGCGGCCTGGAAGGGCTGGGTCGAGAAGCACCAGGGTGCGATTCAGGCCATGGGCGGTCCGCTCGGCAAGACCAAGCGGGTCGACGGCAAGGGCGTCGCCGACATCGCCAACGAGATGGGCGCCTTCACCGTGGTCCGTGCCGCTTCACACGAGGCGGCCGCCAAGATGTTCGAGAACCACCCGCATTTTGCGATCTTCCCCGGCGAGCGCGTCGAGATCATGCCGGTGCTGCCGATCCCGGGCGGCTAGGGCCTCGTCGGACCTCAGGTACGTGGAGATACGGGTTCACCAAAACCCATCACTGCTAGTGACCTTCACCGCCGGCTCATGTAAAAGTCGTTCACATGAGCTGGCGCAAGGAGCAGAGCCGCACGGAGCGCGGCTATCACCACGGCAATCTGAAGGAAGCCCTGTTGCAGGCCGCCCTCGGGCTGATCGCCGAGAAGGGCGCGGCCGGCTTTACCTTCGCCGATGCCGCGCGCATGGCCGGGGTCAGCGCGGCGGCGCCTTACCGGCATTTTCGCGACCGTGACGAGCTGTTGTCCTCGATCGCCCAACGCGGTTTCGAGCAGTTCGAATCGCGGCTCACGGCGGCCTGGGACGACGGGCGCCCCGACACCGTCACTGCGTTCGAGCGTGTCGGCCGGGCCTATCTTGCCTTCGCCCGCGAGGAGCCCGCTTTCTACAACGCGATGTTCGAATCCGGCCTGCCGGTCGATGCCAATGCAGCGCTGCAGGCCGCAAGCGAGCGCGCTTTCAACGTCATTCGCGCCGCCGCGGAGCGCCTCGCGGCGCTGGCCCCGCCCGGCGCGCCGCGTCCGCCGGCAATGATGATGGCGCTGCACATCTGGTCGATGGCGCATGGCGTCGCTTCGTTGTTCTCGCGTGGGGATGCGGCGCGACGCAAACTGCCGATGTCGCCGGATGAGCTGTTAGAGGCCGAGGTGCTGATTTATCTGCGCGGTCTCGGCTTCCCGACCGATCGCAGGCCGCAGGCGAAGAGCGCCGAGCCGCCACCGGTGCCCCCGGAGGCTCCCTCCGGTTCTGGCGTGCCGCCCGGCGGGCCTCCAGCTGGTCCCTGGGGCAAGCCGAAATAAAGTTGCGCAAATAATTCCGCGACCCTGTCAGGCCGCCAGCTTGACAAAATCGCGGGATGGTCTAGCTATGTAAATGTTATTTACATTCACAACGGCGCTGATGCCGTGATGGAGAAGGGAAATGGCCTACACCGCTGATGTCAATCGCTGGCGCGGCCCCTCGGACCAACAGCAACAGTACGAGCGGCCCCACATGCTCGATACGCCCTGGCATCCTGGTTGGATTGCCGTGACCATTCTCGGCTTCATCATCTGGTGGCCGATCGGACTTGCCCTTCTCTTTTTCACACTCGGGAGCAGAAGAATGTCGTGCTGGAGCAACCAGGATCGCTGGCAGAGCAAGATGGAGCGGATGCAGTACAAGATGGACCGCATGCGCGGCCGCATGGAGCGCCGTGGTTTCGGCTTTGGCTTCGGCCCGCCGTCCTCCGGCAACCGCGCCTTCGACGAATACCGCACCGAGACACTGCAGCGTCTCGAGGAGGAGCAGGTCGAATTCAAGAACTTCCTCGACCGTCTGCGTCACGCCAAGGACAAGGAAGAGTTCGACCAGTTCATGGCCCAGCACAAGACGCGTCCGACCCCGCCGCCGACCGACCAGCAGCAGGGCTGATACCTCTCAAAGCCTTCAGGTGCATGCCCCCAAAGTCCTGATGGCCCCGAGCCGCCCGCCTGCGATCTCGCAGGCGGGCGGTTTGGTTTTTGGGGCGCGATCAGAGCCCGGGCCCCGTCACCTGGCACCGCGCCGCTCATTCCTGGACGATGCCCATGGACCTCACCATCCCAGGTTGGCAAGTCCTGGGTGGCGCCGTGCTGAATCGCACGGCCGGAAGGTTCAGCGCACTGTCACGAGCTGCGCGCGTACCGACGTCAGGAAGTGTTCGTAGGCGTGGTCGACGATCTCGTTGAGTGATCGCGTTCGCGCGAACATCGCCCTGGCTTCAATGAGAAACTCCTCGCGGGTCGGGATCGTCGGCAGATGCAGATGCGTCAGCGCGTCGACGCCTTCATGGGCGCGATGGAGGATCTCGTGCAGCGTCGGCAGTTGCAATTGGGCCAGGTCAGCTCGGCGCCGCGCCGACGAGATCGCATCCGCGAGCTTCTGCGCATCGAATCGTCCGGCGAGCTCGCGCGCTGCCCGATTGATGACGCGTGCGCCGAGCTGCTGCTCGTTGCGCAGCACCTGTTCGGGCGGTGCCTTCATGTTCCAAACGATTCCGAACCAGGACAGGAGCTTCAGGACGTAATAGGTCGGGTCGATCTCCCACCAGTAAAAGCCTTGTCGCACGCTGCTCTGGCAGGCGTGGTGATTGTTGTGCCAACCCTCCCCCAGGGTGAACAACGCCAGCAGCCAGTTGTTGCGGGAATCGTCGCCCGTCACGTAGCGCTTGCGTCCATGCACGTGGGCAAGGGAATTGATGCAGAAAGTCGCGTGATAGACCAGCACCGTGCTCCACAGGAAGCCGACGACCAGACCCGACCAGCCCGCAACCAGAAAGCAGAGCACTGCAAGCACGACGGCCGGCAGGAGTTCGAGCCGATGCAGCCACATCAGCTCCGGATAGACCGCGAGATCGCCGACTTTCACGAGGTCGGTCGTGTCGTGCTGCCGGTAAAAGATCCAGCCGACATGGCTGTACAGGAAGCCGCGTTGACGCGGTGAATGCACGTCCAATTCGGTATCGGAATGCAGATGATGGTGCCGATGCTTGGCCGCCCACCACAACACGCTCTTCTGCGCGGTGCTTTGCGCAAGGCAGGCCAGGATGAACTGAAACACCCGGCCGGTGGCAAAAGCCTTATGCGAGAAATAGCGGTGGTAGCCTGCGCCGATTGCGAACATGCGCACGATGTACAGTGACCCGCAGATCGCGACGGCCTGCCAGGTGACGCCTGACCAGATGGCCGCAAAGCAGAAGAGGTGGACCAGCACGAACGGAATTGCGGAGGGGTACATGACGTCGTCGTGGTGGTCGTCGGCGGGCGGGTTGGGCGACATGTCTTGGGGTGACCTCGGGTGAGCGGGATTCGTTTCGGCAGCGCCGACGGCCGCCGGGTACGAAAAACCCGCGGATGGCGGACCACCGCGGGGCTTGAAAAATTCGATGGACTATATGGTCGCGGATGCCCGGCTTGCAAGCTCGTAGCCTCACGGGGAGCTGCGGCATGGCGCTCGGGATCCCGCCGACGCGGCGTGGCGCGCGGCCCGCCCATGGCCTATATTCGATGTGGCAGTGTTAAAATACCGGAGGCGGCGACGATGGCAGCTGCGACCGCGACCAACGACAGCCTCTGGCAGACGATACGCGACGAGGCGCGGCGCGCGACGGCCGCCGATCCTGTCTTCGGCAAATCGCTTGCCGATGCCGTCCTCGTCCATGACGATTTTGGCGCCGCCCTGGCCGATCTGATCGGGCGCAGACTTGGTGGTGGTGCCACCGAGCGTGCGCGTTTCACCGGCTTTGCCCTCGACGCCCTTCGCGGCTCGCCCGAATTGATCGAAGCGGCCGGCCGCGATTTGCAGGCCATCACACGCAGCGATCCAGCCATCGCCAGCCCGTTGGCGCCGTTGCTGCATTTCAAGGGGTATGTCGCGCTGCAGGCCTGGCGCGTCTCGAACTGGTTCTGGCTCCGCGGCCACATCGATGCGGCGCTGCTGTTTCAGAACGAGGCATCGAACGTCCTGCAGGTCAGCATCCATCCCGCGGCCCGGATCGGATCGGCTGTCTATCTCGATCACGCCACCGGCATCGTGATCGGCGCCAATGTCGTAATCGGCGACGACGTCACCATCCTGCAGAACGTCAGCATCGGCCGCAGCGGCGAACTGCCGACGCGTTCGCCCCGCATCGGCCGCGGCGTCTACATCGGCGCCGGCGCGAGCATTCTCGGCGACATCAGCATTGGCGATTTCGCAAAAATTGGCGCCGGCACGGTCGTGACGTCAGATGTGCCCGGCGGCTGCACCGCGGTCGGCAATCCCGCGCGGCTGACCAACTGCCCCGAGCCCGCCGCCTCGGCGGCGTGATTCACCCCATCATCAGCTTTCAATTGTCGGAGCGTGCAATGAAGACGGCAATCGTGATCGGCGTCGGACCGGAGCGCGGGCTAGGGGCCCAGCTCTGCAAGCGTTTTGCAGCCGAGGGGCTCAAGGTAATCGTCGCGGGCCGGACGCCGTCGGCGTTGCAGGCGGTCGTGGATGACATCGCAAAGGCTGGCGGTGTGGCCAGGCCTGTCGTCGCGGACGCGACCAGGGAGAGCGACATCGTCACCTTGTTCGATGCCGCGGGCGCAGACCTCGACCTCGCGATCTACAACGCCGGCAACAACACGCCCGGAAAGATCATCGAGATGGACGCCGATTATTTCGAGAACGCCTGGCGCGTGGTCTGCTTCGGCGGCTTCCTGTTTGGCCGCGAGGCAGTGCGCCGCATGGTGCCGAAGAAGACCGGCACGCTGCTCTTCACCGGCGCCAGCGCCTCGCTGCGCGGACGCTCCGGCTACGGCGCGTTCAACTCGGCCAAGGCCGGCGTGCGCACGCTGGCACAGGCCATGGCCAAGGAATACGCACCCGACGGCATCCATGTCGGCCATGTCGTGGTCGACGGCGCGATCGCCGGCGACAAGATATTCTCGCGCTTTCCCGACGCCGCAGGCCGCGAGGACAGCCTGATCAGCATCGAGGGCATCGTCGATGGCTTCGAATTCCTCTACCGTCAGCCCGAGCGGGCCTGGTCGTTCGAACTCGACGTGCGGACCTCGAAGGAGAAGTGGTGAGGGCGGCGCCCGAGCCTGCTTCTGCGGCCTGAGGCGCCTGCCGCATTGTGGGCAGCTCACGGCAAATATTGCCAAATTTTGTTGTCGCTTCCATATTGTCTCAGGAAAGGCGCCGACCATGAACATGAACGTCTCGCTGACCGACGAACTGCATGAGTTCATCAAGGCAAAGGTTGAGAGCGGCCGCTACACCTCGGCGAGCGAGGTCGTGCGCGAGGCTTTGCGGATCATGGAACAGACCGATGAAGCTCGCCTTGCTTTCCTGCGTCGGGCTTGGGCCGACGGCGAGGCCGGCGGTGACGCAGGCCCCGCCGACTTCGCCAATATCAAAGCCAAGGGGCGTGAGCTTCTGAAGACAGCGGGCAAGTAAGTTGGGAGAGGTTCGGCTTTCCAAGATCGCGGAACGCGACCTCCTGGAAATCTGGTTCCACATCGCCGCCGACAAGGGGGCAGAGACAGCCGACTACTGGATCGACCGCATTGAGGCGCGACTCGGCCAGCTGTCTATGTTTCCGCAATCCGGGCCGGCTCGGCCAGAAATCGCCCCTGAAGCGCGAGTGTTGGTCGTCGCCCGTTGGCTGGTGCTTTATCGGGTCATCTCCGATGGGGTGCAGGTTAATCGGGTCATTGATGCCGCGCGCGACTTGGGCGAAGTGGACCTCGCCGACGAATAATGCTGGGGCCGTCAGCGGAAATCCCGAATGTCGCTGAGATGGGCTACGTCCCCCTTGCGACGAAGGGAGCTGATCTCGCTCCGAGCCGGTAGCCTCCCACCCGGTAACACGCGACATCCTGCCTCATACCCCGCCGCCGCCCATCCCCCTGCGCGGCCTCGCTTTCCCGCAGGCAAATTTGCCCGCGGTAACCTGGCATTAACCATCGCCGGGCTCTGGTAATTATGGTCAATCGCGCCCGGAGCTGTCGTCGAGGCCCTTAGTTTTGACATCTTGGCAGGGAATGCAGGCGGCGGCTTTGGACAAGCCCCTGCACCCCAGAAAGACAAGGCTTTGAGCGGGCTTGCCGGCCGCGCCGGTGCTAGCGCGGCTGTTGGGGAACCGGCCGCCATTTGCGGGCCGGGACATAGGTAACGATCGCCTTGAGAGGATATTTCTGATGAATCCGGCCGACGTGGCTCAGTCCGCCCTTCCGGTTGCCGCCTCCGCCGACGTGTCGCTGATCGCGTTGTTCTGGCAGGCTCACTGGATCGTGAAATGCGTCATGCTGGGCCTGCTGTCCTGCTCGGTCTGGGTCTGGGCCATCGCGATCGACAAGATCTTCCTCTACGCCCGCACCCGCCGCTCGATGGACCGTTTCGAGCAGGCGTTCTGGTCCGGCGAGTCGATCGAGGAGCTCTATCGCACGCTCTCGGCCAAGCCGACCCATTCCATGGCAGCCTGTTTCGTGGCGGCGATGCGCGAATGGAAGCGTTCTTTCGAAAGCCACGCCCGCTCGGTCGCAGGCCTCCAGATGCGCATCGACAAGGTCATGAACGTCTCGATCTCGCGCGAGGTCGAGCGGCTGGAACGCCGGCTCCTCGTGCTCGCGACCGTCGGCTCCGCCGGCCCCTTCGTCGGCCTGTTCGGCACGGTCTGGGGCATCATGTCGAGCTTCCAGTCGATCGCGGCGTCGAAAAATACCTCTCTGGCGGTGGTGGCGCCCGGCATCGCGGAAGCACTGTTTGCCACCGCGGTCGGCCTTATCGCCGCCATTCCTGCCACTATTTTCTACAATAAGTTCACTTCCGAGGTGAACCGGCAGGCCCAGCGGCTCGAGGGCTTCGCTGATGAATTTTCGGCCATTCTGTCCCGTCAGATCGACGAGCGGGGCTGACGGACGGCATGTATAGTGTGAAGGGCAATTTGGGCACCAGATCATGGGCATGAATGTAGCCAGTTCGTCCGGAGGCGGCGGGCGCCGCAGCCGGCGCAAGCCGGTTATGGCCGAGATCAACGTCACGCCGATGGTCGACGTGATGCTGGTGCTGCTCATCATTTTCATGGTGTCGGCGCCGCTTTTGACCGTGGGCGTGCCGCTCGACCTGCCGCAGACCCAGGCCAAGAGCCTCGACCAGAACGACCAGAAGCCGCTGCAGATGTCGGTCGACATCAAGGGCAAGGTGTTCATCAACGACGCCGAGGTGGCGCTGACCGATCTGATCCCGAAGCTGAAGGCGATCACGGACGCGCGTGGCGGGCTCGAGGAACGCATCTACCTGCGCGCCGACAAGAAAGCGGATTACGGCACGGTGGCGAGGGTGATGGGCCTGTTGTCGGGTGCGGGCTTCAAGAAGCTGGCGCTCGTCACCGAGGCGGATCAGGGGTCCTAGGCCGGTGAAGGTGAACGTCGACAAGACACTCGTTGCGTCGATTGCCCTCCACGTCCTCGTGATTGGATGGGGGTTGCTGACCTTTAGCAGCAAGGCCTTCATCGCGCCGGAAGAGTCGCTGCCGATCGACATCATCTCAACCGACCAGCTCGCGCAGATCACCAACGGACAGAAGACCGGCAAGAAGGAAGAGCCGAAGCCCAAGGTCGAGAAGATCGCCGAGGCCAAGCCGGAGGAAGATTCCGTCGGCAAGGTCACCGAGAAGAAAGAGCTGATCAAGACCAATTCGACGCCGGAGCCGCCGCCGAAGCCTGTCGAAAAGCCGGTCGAGAAGAAGCCCGATCCGCCGAAGCCGGTCGCGGAGACCAAGCCCAAGGAAGAGCCAAAGCAAGAGCCGAAGCCGCAGGAGAAGAAGCCTGATCCGGCCAAGGAAGATCCGATCGCGGAGCTGCAGAAGAAGCTGGAGACCAAGAAGCCGCCACCCAAGCCGGTGGAGCAAAAGGTCGCGGCCGTGCAGCCGCAGCAGCAGCCGAAGCCCAGGGAGCGCAGCTTCGACCCCGCGCAGATTCAGCGCGACCTCGACAAGCGTGCTGCGACCCGGTACGAGCTCGCCGGCTCGGCGCTGAATGCGTCCGCCGCGTTGGGCTCGACGTCCGGGACGGCCGCCACCAATGTCGCGACCTGGCAAGGTGCATTCCAGGGCGCGGTCAAGCGCTGCTTCACGCCCACCTATAACGGACAGGACGCCAACCAGTACGAAGCCGACATCGACATTCCCATGAGGATCGACGGATCGCTCGCGTCCGAGCCCGTCATCGTCGCGGTGCGAGGACCGTCGCGGCCGATCGCCCAGGCGGTCGCGGAGAGCGCAAAGCGCGCCATCGTGCAGTGCCAGGTCTATTCGTTCCTGCCGAAGCAGCAATACGACAGCTGGAAGCTCATTCCGATGACTTTCGGCCTAAAAGACATGTTGTGACATCCGAACAAAAGAATTTTGCGATGAATGACGTTCGATCGATGAACCGCCGCCGCTTCATGACCCTGACCGGATCGACACTCGCGTTGCTCGGGGGCGGTCAAGCCTTCGCCCAGCAGCCGCAGCAGGGGCGCCTCCGCATCGATCCCACCGAATTCCGTCCGATCCCGATCGCGATCACCAACTTCGTGCCGGGCTCGCCTGCCGACGGCGATGTCAGCAACGGCGTCACCCAGGTCATCACCAACAATCTGAAGCGCTCGGGCCTGTTCGCTCCGATCGACCAGGCCGCCTTCATCGAGCGCATCAGCAACATCGACGTCGCGCCGCAATTCCAGAACTGGAAGACCCTCAATGCGCAGGCGCTCGTCACCGGCCGCATGACGCGGCAGCCGGACGGCCGCCTCAAGGCCGAATTCCGCCTGTGGGATGTGGTCACCGGCCAGCAGCTCGCCGGCCAGCAATATTTCACCTCGCCGGAATATTGGCGCCGGATCGCCCACATCATCTCCGACCAGATCTATGAGCAGATGACCGGCGAAAAGGGCTATTTCGACAGCCGAGTCGTGTTCGTCGACGAGTCCGGGCCGAAGGAGCGCCGCGTCAAGCGGCTCGCGATGATGGACCAGGACGGCGCCAATGTGCGCTATCTGACCCGCGGCGCCGATCTCGTGCTGACGCCGCGCTTCTCGCCGAACTCGCAAGAGATCACCTATATGGAGTTCGGGCAGGGCGATCCGAAGGTCTATCTGTTCAACATCGAGACCGGTCAGCGCGAGATCGTCGGCAATTTCCCCGGTATGACCTTTGCGCCGCGCTTCTCGCCGGACGGCCAGCGCGTGATCATGAGCCTGCAGCAGGGCGGCAATTCCAACCTGTTCGTGATGGATTTGCGCTCGCGCTCGACCACGCGCCTCACCGACACGCCGGCGATCGACACGTCTCCGTCTTACTCGCCGGACGGCACCCGCATCTGCTTCGAGTCAGATCGCGGCGGCAGGTCGCAGATCTATGTGATGGCGGCGGGCGGCGGACAGGCGCAGCGCATCTCCTTCTCCAAGGACGATAACAACGCCACCTATTCGACACCGGTGTGGTCGCCGCGCGGCGATTACATCGCCTTCACCAGGCAGGGCGGCGGGCAGTTCTCGATCGGCGTCATGAAGCCGGACGGCTCCGGCGAGCGGCTCCTCACCTCGGGCTATCACAATGAGGGCCCGACCTTCTCGCCGAACGGCCGCGTGCTGATGTTCTTCCGCGATCCCGGCGGCAATAGTGGACCGTCGCTGTTCTCCGTCGACATTTCCGGCCGCAACGAGCTGAAGGTGCCGACGCCGGGCTTCGCCTCCGATCCGGCGTGGTCGCCGCTGCTGTCCGCGACCGCAGGCCAGTAGACTGCGCGCGCGTCCGGCAACGCGCGATGTTTTTCGAAAAAAAAGCGCCGATTTTTCGGGTTTTTGCATGCGCGGCAAGCTTTCCTTCACCTTGTGCCCGGCAAAGCTTGCCTAGTTGCTTGATGTTTCAGCAGAAACAGTTTCGCTATTGCCGAAAAACAACTCGACTTTAACGATGTTCCCTCAGAAAGGCTTCATCTGGTCTGGGTAAAAGTACGCGTCAAACAGGACGCGCGTACAAAACCCAAATGCAGTTCGCTAGCCAGACCGGTAAATCCGATCGAGGACAGACCGCACCCCCGGTGTCGGCAGCGCTGAATGATTCCCTGTTCGAAGCGCCCGGTCCGCTGCTTGCGGGTATCGTCTTCGTGGCCATCGGGGCCGCCATCACGGCGCTGAGGACCGGACAAACTCTGACCTGGGCAACGGTGGCGCTGATCATCCTGGCCGGAGCTCTCCGGTTGTTCGATCTGCGGCGCTTCCTGCCGCGCAAAGCCAGTCTGACCGCCGAAGAAGCTGTGGTCTGGCAAAGGCGCTATCTGAT
Organism: Bradyrhizobium genosp. A; assembly: GCF_049949275.1. Lineage (NCBI taxonomy): Bacteria > Pseudomonadati > Pseudomonadota > Alphaproteobacteria > Hyphomicrobiales > Nitrobacteraceae > Bradyrhizobium > Bradyrhizobium genosp. A. The sequence continues at coordinate 1,595,584 of NZ_CP188196.1, forward strand.
CGGCGCGCTGATCCAGGCCGCTGCAATTGGAACATGGTGCGCGCTCGCTTTGGTGAGCACTGACGACGCCGTCGTCCACATGATCGCCCTCTCCATCACCACAGGGATCGTCGGGGGAGGCGCCGGACGGGCCTACGGGCGGCCATCGATATACCATCTGCAGGCCGGCCTCATGTTCGGTCCCGCCGTCATCGCGCTGGCATCGCACGGCACGCCCTACTACATCGCCATGGCCCTCGTGAGCGCCGCATTCCTGCTGGCGATCATGCAGCTCTCGGCCAATCTGCACAGAATATTCATGCGCGCGGTCGTGGCTCGTGAGCGCGAAGCCGCGCTCGCCGGCCAGTTCGATACTGCCTTGAACAACATGCCGCACGGTCTATGCATGTTCCGCGTCGACAGGCAGCTCGCGGTGATGAATCACCGGTTCAGCGAGATGCTGGACCTCCCCAACGATCTCGCCCGGAACGGCGTCAGTGCGCGTGAAATCCTGGCCGCGTGCGTCAGCTCCGGCTCGATCTCGGCCGGGAGCGGCGAGATGATCGTCACCGAGATCGAGAATTCGCATGCGAACGAGATCGTGACCGTCGATCCCGACGCGCAGAGAAACCGGTCATTGTCCTGGACGGTCCAGCCGATGGCCGACGGCGGCGCAGTGCTGCTGCTCGAGGACGTGACCGAGCGGCGCAATGCCGAGGCCAAGATCACCCATCTTGCCCGTTACGACGAATTGACGGCGCTCCCCAACCGCGTCCATTTCCGCAACGAGATCGAATCCCTGCTAGCGGCCTCGCGTCATTCCGACCGGCTCTCCGCGCTGCTGTTCGTGGACCTCGACCAGTTCAAGCAGGTCAACGACACGCTCGGCCATCCCTGCGGCGACCAGCTCCTCTGTGCGGTGGCCAACCGCCTGCGCGAGATGTTGCGGCCCGAGGATTTCGTCGCCCGCTTCGGTGGCGATGAGTTCGTCGTATTCCAGCAGAATATCAATGCGGCCGAGGATGCCGCGAGCCTTGCCCGCCGCATCGTCGAGCGCCTGAGCGAGCGCTACCGGATCGACAATCACCTGGTCGAGATCGGCGCCAGCGTCGGCATCGCGCTGACCTCGCCGGAAGGCGTCAGCGCCGACACGCTGCTCAAGAATGCCGACATGGCGCTCTACCGCGCCAAGGCCGACGGCCGCGGCACGTTCTGTTTCTTCCGCGACGAGATGGCGGCCACCGTCGAGGCCCGCCGCATCCTCGAGCTCGACCTGCGCAAGGCGCTTGCCAACGAGGAGTTCGAGCTGTTCTACCAGCCGCTGGTCAATCTGAAGTCCGGCAAGATCACCACCTGCGAAGCGCTGCTGCGCTGGAATCATCCGGTGCGCGGCACGGTCTCGCCGGTCGACATCATCCCGGTGGCCGAGGACATGGGCCTGATCGTCGATCTCGGCCGCTGGATCCTGCGCCGCGCCTGCATGGAATGCATGAAGTGGCCGGAGAGCGTTAGCGTCGCCGTCAACTTCTCGCCGCAGCAATTCCACCAGCGCGACGTGCTGAGCGAGATCCGCTACGCGCTCGAAGTGTCGGGCCTGCCGGCGCACCGTCTCGAGATCGAGATCACCGAATCCTCGCTGCTGCGCAACACCCAGCTCACGCACGATATCCTATCGCAGCTGCATGCGCTCGGCGTGCGCATCTCGCTGGACGATTTCGGCACCGGCTATTCGAGCCTCAGCTATCTGCACAACTTCCCGATGCAGAAGGTCAAGATCGACCGCTCCTTCCTCGAGGGCATCGACACCGACCGCCCGCTGACGCTGTTGCGCGGCGTGGCGCGGCTGTCGGCCGACCTCGGCATGGCGGTCGTGGTCGAGGGCATCGAGACCAACGAGCAGCTCGAGCTGGTGAGCGCCGACGGCACCGTCTCCGAAGGGCAGGGCTACCTGTTCAGCCGGCCCGTTCCGGCCGTCCGGATCCGTCAACTGCTCGACGCCTCGCATGGTCGCCGCATCGCGGACGCTCAGATCGTCGCGATCTCCTCGCGGTCGTTCGGTTAGCTTCGCGCTCCCGGGGGTCGCTATTTCCTCAATGTTTCCCTGTGTTTCCCCGGGGATTTACGGGCCGTGATCCTTAACCCTAACGGTTCGAATCCTTTGCAATCCGGTTAAGGAGTCATTAATCTCGTCCACACTCGCGGAAGTTGCCTGCGTGGCGGGAGTATCAGATGAAGTCAGGAGCCGAGCCGCGCGCGCCGCTCGAAATTCGAGGGGCAGGGTTGTTCGACCGGCTCGACTATCGCCTCGTCGAAACCCCCGAGGACCGTGATGCGGTCTACGCGATGCGCTACCGGGCCTACCTGCACGGCGGACTGATCTCGCCGAACGCGTCCCAGCGGATCATCGACACTTACGACGATGCACCCAACGCCTGGATATTCGGAATCTATCTCGACGGAGAACTCTGCAGTTCTCTGCGCCTTCACGTCCTGACGTCAGAATGGCGGATGTCCTACACCACTGAATTGTTCGGCGATGTTCTCAATTCTCGCCTGGCTCGAGGCGAGGTTTTCGTCGATCCCGCGCGCTTTGCTGCAGATCCGGACAAGAGCCAGCGGTTTCACGAGCTTCCTTATCTGACGCTGCGGCTGGCCTATCTGGCCTGCGATCATTTCAACGCCGATCTCGGACTTGCGATGGTGCGTACGGATCATCAGGCGTTTTATCGCCGGATCTTCCTGCATGAGACCCTCACGGAGCCGCGTCCGTTCCCGGGCTGGCATTCGAGGAAGGTGGTCCTGATGGCCTCCGATTTCGCCAAGCTTCGGGAGCGGGTCTTGACCCGCTTTCCGATCATGCGCTCGAGCGCCTTTGAGCGAAGGATGCTGTTCGATCGTGCCGGCCAGACCCAGGCTGTGTCCCGGCCGGTGCTCGTTCCAGCCGCCACCGTGGCCTGATCGGCTAGCGCCGGTTGCCGCCAAGGTCCCGCAACGGCCCAAAATTCCAGCAGACCCGGCGTTTTTGTCGGCCAAGGCGGGTTGCCTTCACCCTCGCGCCACATTTACAACCCATTAACCATGGCGGGTGCTTTTCGCTGGTTGGGGGCATTTGACCGGCTGAGGCAAGGTTCCGTCAAGGTTGACGGAACGTTCGCTTAACCAACCCCCTGTAGACCGGACAGCAGTGGACGAACGTGAGCGTGGAGGCTCCGGAATGAAATATCCTATGCGTATCCTCCAGGGATTGAAGCTGGCCGCGGTGCTTGCCATTGCCCTGTCGATGGGCGCCTGCGCCAACAAGAATTTGGGTATGGACGCGAACGCGAGCGCGGCGACGCCGGGCAGCCAGCAGGACTTCGTCGTGAACGTCGGCGACCGCGTGTTTTTCGAGAGCGACCAGACCGATCTGACCCCGCAGGCGATCGTGACCCTCGAAAAGCAGGCGCAGTGGCTGCAGACCTATCCGCGCTACTCCTTCACCATCGAAGGTCACGCCGACGAGCGCGGCACCCGCGAATACAACATCGCGCTCGGCGCCCGCCGCGCCCAGTCGGTGCGCTCGTTCCTCGCCTCGCGCGGCATCGATGCGAACCGCATGCGCACGATCTCCTACGGCAAGGAGCGCCCGGTCGCCGTCTGTAACGACATCTCCTGCTGGTCGCAGAACCGTCGCGCTGTGACCGTGCTGAACGCAAGCTCCTGACGTTCAGTCAGCCGCTGTTCATCTTCAGAAACCGATGATGCCGGCGCCCTCTCGGGCGCCGGTTTCGTTTCAGCGAACTGTGACAGAAACCCCGTGGTGCCAGTCACATTTTTGGCGTACTGCCTTTCAAAGTGTGGCGCGTCGCATGTTCCGTCGCCAATTTTGTTTTCGTCGTCAGGGCAAGATGTCATCCAAATTCAAGGCAATTAACGGCACCGTGGCGTTCGCCGCGCTGCTCTCTTTGTGCGCGCCCGCCTTCGCCCAGTCGGACGACGGCGACCCCGAGATGCGGATCGAGCGGCTGGAGAACCAGCTGCGCCAGCTCACCGGCCAGAACGAAGAGCTGCAATATCGTAACCGCCAGCTCGAAGATCGCATCCGGCAGCTCGAGGGCGGTGCGCAAGGTGCGCCCGGACAGGTGCCGGCCCAGCCTAACGTCGCGGCCGTGCCGCCCGCGCAGGTCGCCCCTGGCTATCGCCAGCAGCCGCAGCAACAGCCCGCGCAGCCGAATTACGAGCAGCCGCAGATCGCGGCTCCCGCGCCGATCGTTCAGGAGCAGCCGGGTCCTGGCGCCCCCGGCACGCGCCGCCGCGGTGATGCGTTCGACCCGAGCCAGAGTCCGAATGCGCCGGGCTCACCGCGCGCGCTCGGTGGCGGCCAGCAGCCGATGCCGGCGGGAGCGCCGCTCGATCTCTCCAACAATGGCGGCCGCTATCCGCAGGCGACCGCGCCAGCCCAGCCGGGCTATCCGCCCGCCCAGCAGGGCTATCCCGCGCCGGCTGGCGGTCCGGCTCTCGCGACCCTGCCGCCCTCGGCGACGCCGCGCGACGAGTTCGATCTCGGCATCGGCTATATGCAGCGCAAGGACTATGCGCTCGCCGAGCAGACCATGAAGAATTTTGCGGCGAAATATCCGAGCGACCCGCTGCTTGGCGACGCGCAATACTGGCTCGGCGAAAGCTATTTCCAGCGCCAGCAATATCGCGACTCGGCAGAGGCCTTCCTCGCCGTCACCACCAAGTACGACAAATCCGCCAAGGCGCCGGATGCGCTGCTGCGGCTCGGCCAGTCGCTCGCCGCGCTGAAGGAGAAGGAAGCCGCCTGCGCTGCCTTCGGCGAGGTCGGCCGCAAATATCCGCGCGCCTCGGCCGGCGTCAAAGCCGCCGTCGACCGCGAGCAGAAGCGGGTGAAGTGCTGACCTGCGCTCGCTGACAACGCGGACGGCGCTGCGCTAGAATTGCGCCCGCCATTCACTGGCGATAGCTGGGCCGCGTCATGTCAGACGACGACAATTCTCCGATCTCCGCACGCGCGGCGAAGCAGCTCTTCGCCGAGCTCAAGAGCGCGCCGGCGCTGGTGCTCGCGGTCTCCGGCGGGCCCGACTCGGTCGCGCTGATGTGGCTCGCGGCGCGCTGGCGGCGCAGCCTCGCGCGCGGCCCGGAGCTCACCGCCGTCACCGTCGATCACGGCCTGCGACCGGAGGCGGCGCGCGAGGCGCGTGAGGTCAAACGGCTCGCCGTGGAGCTCGGACTGACGCACCGGACCCTGCGCTGGCGCGGTCCAAAGCCGGCGACAGGATTGCCGGCCGCGGCACGCGAAGCCCGCTACCACCTGCTCGCGCAGGCGGCGCGCTCAGCCGGCGCGAGCCATGTGCTGACCGCCCACACCCGCGACGACCAGGCCGAGACCCTGTTGATGCGGCTGCTCCGCGGCAGCGGCATTGCCGGGCTGTCGGCGATGGCGCGCCTCACCACGCGCGACGGCCTCGTGCTGGCGCGCCCGCTGCTCGACGTGCCGAAATCGCAGCTCATCGCGACCCTGAAGCGGGCCAAGGTTAGTTTCGCCGATGATCCCACCAACCGCGACGCGGCCTTCACGCGGCCACGGTTGCGGGCGCTGCTGCCGCAGCTCGCAGCCGAGGGCGGCGATGCCCGCACCTTGGTCCGGCTTTCGGCGCGGCTCGCCCGGGCCAATGCGGCGGTCGAGGTGCTGACCGACGGCGCCGAGCGCTTCCTCCGTTTGCGCGATCGCGGCGATGCGCCGCAGCCGGGCGTTCGGAGTTTCGAGGCCGCGGCCTTTGTCGCCCTGCCGGAAGAAGTCCGGCTGCGGCTCTTGCTGCGGGCGATCGACGCGCTCGGGCACGAGGGGCCGGCGGAACTCGGCAAGGTCGAGGCCCTGCTGGCCGCGCTCGATCGGGCCATGCTCGATCAGGACATTCGCAATAAGGGCATGGCGGCTCGCTCCCGCGCCCCCGCAAATGGCCGTGCCATCCTGAAGCAGACCCTGGCGGGAGCCTTGATCAGCCTTGCCGGGGGGCGTATCCACATCGCGCCCGCACCGGCCCGGCGGTCCCCAAGGGACGTGAAGCAGACGTGAAGGGGGCTTGAAGGGCGGATGAGGGCGGATCATGACACCGGCCGTTTCGACCGCCCGCCGTCAGGACACCTTAACCAGGCAGGAAAAACCCCGGCTTCGATGCCATTATTTGAGCGGGAATCGCTCTAAGATGGGATAAATAGTCCCATCTCGTTCCCTTGGCAGCGACCGGGGCGGCACCTAAATTGTATGCGTCTAACCGAGAGGATTCCTTGGGGATTTTCTCTAGTGTGCCCAAGGATGAGGCCGCGATCCGCGCGACCACGAAGGAAGATCGATGAACGCCAATCTGCGCAATTTCGCCCTCTGGGTCATCATTGTTTTGCTGCTCTTGGCGTTGTTCACGCTCTTCCAGAATCCGGGTCAGCGGGCCTCCTCGCAGGACATCGCCTTCTCGCAGCTGCTGAGCGAAGTTGACCAGGGCCGTGTCCGCGACGTCGTGATCCAGGGGCCTGATATCCACGGCACCTTCACCAACGGCTCCAGCTTCCAGACCTATGCGCCGAGCGACCCGACGCTGGTGAAGCGCCTGTACGACAGCAAGGTGCAGATCACCGCGAAGCCGCCCGGCGACAACGTGCCGTGGTTCGTCTCGCTGCTGGTTTCCTGGCTGCCGTTCATTGCGCTGATCGGCGTCTGGATCTTCCTGTCGCGGCAGATGCAGGGCGGCGCCGGCAAGGCGATGGGTTTTGGCAAGTCGCGCGCGAAGATGCTGACGGAGGCCCATGGCCGCGTCACCTTCGAGGACGTTGCCGGCGTGGACGAAGCCAAGCAGGATCTGCAGGAGATCGTCGAATTCCTGCGCGACCCCGGCAAATTCCAGCGCCTAGGCGGCCGAATTCCGCGTGGCGTGCTGCTGGTCGGCCCTCCCGGCACCGGTAAGACCCTGATCGCGCGTGCGGTCGCGGGCGAAGCCAACGTGCCGTTCTTCACCATCTCCGGTTCGGACTTCGTCGAAATGTTCGTCGGCGTCGGCGCCAGCCGCGTCCGCGACATGTTCGAGCAGGCCAAGAAGAACGCGCCCTGCATCATCTTCATCGACGAAATCGACGCGGTCGGTCGTCACCGTGGCGCCGGTCTCGGCGGCGGCAATGACGAGCGCGAGCAGACGCTGAACCAGCTGCTGGTCGAGATGGACGGCTTCGAGGCGAACGAGGGCGTGATCCTGATCGCCGCGACCAACCGTCCCGACGTGCTCGATCCCGCGCTGCTGCGTCCGGGCCGCTTCGACCGCCAGGTCGTGGTGCCGAATCCCGACGTCGTCGGCCGCGAGCAGATCCTCAAGGTCCACGTCCGCAAGGTGCCCTTGGCGCCGGATATCAACCTCAAGACCATCGCGCGCGGCACCCCGGGCTTCTCCGGCGCCGACCTGATGAACCTCGTCAACGAAGCCGCCTTGACCGCTGCGCGCCGCAACAAGCGCATGGTGACCCAGGCCGAGTTCGAGGAAGCCAAGGACAAGGTGATGATGGGCGCCGAGCGCAAGTCGCTCGTCATGACCGAGGAAGAGAAGCTCTTGACGGCCTATCATGAGGGCGGCCACGCCATCGTCGGCCTCAACGTGCCCGCGACCGATCCGATCCACAAGGCGACCATCATCCCGCGCGGCCGTGCACTCGGCATGGTCATGCAGCTCCCCGAGCGCGACAAGCTGTCGATGTCGCTGGAGCAGATGACCTCGCGCCTCGCCATCATGATGGGCGGCCGCGTCGCCGAAGAGCTGATCTTCGGACGCGAGAAGGTGACGTCCGGTGCGGCCTCCGACATCGAGCAGGCCACCCGCCTTGCCCGCATGATGGTGACGCGCTGGGGCCTGTCCGAAGAGCTCGGCACCGTCTCTTACGGCGAGAACCAGGACGAGGTCTTCCTCGGCATGTCGGTGTCGCGGACGCAGAACGCCTCTGAAGCGACCGTCCAGAAGATCGACTCCGAGATCCGGCGTCTGGTCGAGGAAGGCTACAAGGAAGCGACCCGCATCCTCACCGAGAAGCACGCCGACCTCGAAGCCTTGGCAAAAGGCCTGCTCGAGTTCGAGACGCTGTCCGGCGACGAGATCATCGACCTGCTCAAGGGCAAGAAGCCCAACCGCGAGTCCGTGCTCGAGCCGACCACGCCGCGCGCCTCCGCCGTGCCTCCGGCCGGCAAGCCGCGCCCGCGGCCCGATCCGGATCCCGGCCTGGAGCCGCAGCCGCAGGCGTAACGCCCGCGTCTCATGGCCGGCACTTCCGGCAGACCGATTGTGCAAAAGCTCGGCATCAAGCCGGGCTTTTGTATTTTCGTGGACGGTCTTGCGGCGCCCTATCGCGATATCGTCGGTGAATTGCCCGACGATGTGACGATCGCGAAGACCGCCAAGCCGCCGCTCGACATGGTGCATCTCTTCGCGGCCGAGGCCAAAGGCCTCGCAGCGAAGCTGCGCAGCTACCGCAAGGCGATCGCGCCGGATGGGATGATCTGGGCGTCCTGGCCGAGGAAAGCGTCCGGCGTCGCGACTGACGTCACCGAAGCATTGGTGCGCGAGACTGCGCTCGCCAACGGCCTCGTCGATATCAAGATCTGCGCCGTCGACGGCGTCTGGTCCGGCCTGAAGCTCGTGATCCCCGTCAAGGACCGCGCGAAGCTCGCGAAATAACTCCGGCCGCAGCACCGCTTTCGTAGGTCGCTTTGGTGAGTTGCAGACGGGGCATTGATGGCTGGTGCGGGCTCCGCATTCAGGAGGATAAACGAAGCCAGGCGTCCTTGCTCGCCAGCGTGCCGTCCGGAGTAGTTATCTCCATGTCCACGACATGCAGGGAGCCAGGCTGGTCTCCGTAGATATATTTGAGGTGCCACACGCGGCCCAGGTCCGGCGTAATGACAAAGTCGTCCAGTCCGTCGGTAATCGCCCGGACGGCCTCACGGTGCGTCAGTGGCGCGGAAAACATCGCATCGATCAAGCTGGCCAGGCTCATGCCTTCGACCAGCATCATTCGCGCGACTTCGTCTCCATAGACGTGGCGAAGCGCTGACACGATGGCAGCGATAGCGTCCGGATTTTTCAATGACACGGAAAAGCGAGCCTCCGCCTCCATGATGCCGGAGGCGGATCAATCTGCGCAAGTCGTCTCTCAACGGCGTCGCCGAGCAAAGGCTCGCTTGACGGCACGCGCTCAGTGCCGGTGCTTCCAGTTGCCGCGGCCCAGATACCATCCGTAGTGATGCCCACGATTGCCATGCCATCCATGGCCACGCCCGCCCCGGACTTGGATGACCGCACCGTCATCCGCCACACCGGGTGTTTTGGTCGACGTGCTGCTCTGGGCAAGAGCCGCGGGTGCAGCCAGAGCGACCGTCGACAGCAAGACGATGGCAACCTTCACGACTTTCTCCTTCTGCGTACGCTCCCTAACCAGCAGAACCCGTTCGCGTTCCAAAATCGGGAAAAATATGCAAAAGGGTCCGGCGTGAGAGCAGCCTTGCGCCGTGGTGAGCACGACAGGCCCGTACCGGCGATTGAAGCTGTGGTTTGCGATCTCTTACTTGCGCAGGCGCCAGACCATCCAACCGGGTTTCGACACGGCCTGCACTGGCTCCAGATAGTCTGGAGCTTCGCCGCGGCCGAGACGCGCGGCGAGGCCCTCCGGGGCGATGCGAACGAGATCCTCCTGATCGAAGGAGCCGTTGCACGTCAGGATGTAGTCGGCCTGCCGAGCGCGGAGCATGTCGCGCGCGGCGTCCGGTGTTTCCGTCATTGTACGCACCAAGACGAGGTTGCCGTCATTGTTGCGGTGGTAGGGACCAGCGAAGACGGAATGTCCCGTCGCGGCCAGGATCGCAGGACCCGAATCGATCGGCGCCATCACCCGCCCGCGCGGCAGGCCGGCGAGCGGCGCGGCGCTGGAGATGGTCTGGCAGGAAGCGACGGGATCGGGCATCGCGATCTTTTGTCCGCCCGTGCCGGCGGCGAGCGCCGGCCAGACCGCAAGGCCGATGCCGCCAAGTGTGGCAGGCGACACCAGCAGTGCTACACGTACCAGCCGCCAACCAGCCATGACATTCGTGCGAAGCCTGACAATTCCGGCGGCGCATAGCGAGGCGGCAACGATGTTGGCGGCAGCAGCGCCGCGCAATTCCCACAGGCTCTCGCCGAACAGCGCTGCGAGCGCGACGGTCGAGACGATCCAGCGAAAGCGCGTTTGCGGCGTGCAGCCGATCATGGCAGCAACACACAGGCCGAGCGTCAGCAACGGAAAAGCATAATAACCGAGCAGTTTTTGTGGCTGCATCTGTGCCAGTTCCGTCACCGGCATGGTCTCGACGACGCGGCCAAGCCAGAAGCTGACGAGCAGGGGATCGACCTGCGCGTAGGGTGACGCAACGCAGCTCGGGTATGACTTGAAGAATGCGCACAGTAGGAGCGCACCGGCGAGCGTGCTCGCCGCCACCCGTGTCCACCAGCTCTCGCGCAGCCGGCTAACGCCGGCAACCCCGAGCAGCGCGATGCCGCCGCCCGCGCCCAACAGCAGGATGGGCCCTCCAAAGGCATCGCAGACCGGCGTGAGGAGACTGTTCATCGGGAGCAGCAGCAGCGCCAGCAGCAGCGACGACCCGGCAAGGCCCGCGCCGAAGGCGCAGGCCGGGCGCAGAACTCCAGTGCCTTTCCACACCAGCAGTCCCACGACAGCCGCGCTCGCCATGGCGATGGCGGGCAGCATTTCCAATCCGACCGACAGCGAAAGCGCAGCGAGGAATCCCGCCACGGCCGCCTTGGCCGCACGGTATTCCAGGTCGGCGACGCAGAGCACGAAGCCGAGCAGCAGCACGATCTGTAGATTGTGATGGTCGATCGCGCCGGCGCGGAAGTGGATCAGGGCAGGGATCGACAGCGCCGTGACCAGGATCGTCGCAAGCCGTGTCCACGTTCTGTCTGCCGGGGCGCTTGCCTCACTTGCGATCGTCGCTGCGAGCCATAGCGCTGCGCCCATCAACAGCGATGGCCACAGCACCAGCGTGAGCGCTTCGGCATAGTGCTGGCCGAGCAGCGGGCGGAACAGGAGGATCAGCATGGCCAGGGGCGCATCGACGATGCGGGACCAGTGCATGGCAATTCCGGGCGGGTCGAGCCGGTATTGGGTCAGGTCGAACCAGCCCTGGCCGGCCAGAAGATCGCGCACTTCGACCAGACGCATGGCGTCATCAGTCGATAGCGTGTCGAACAGGCCGGTCTTGATCGCGGGAAGTCCGAGCGCCACCACGATGATCGCCCAGGCCATCGCGAGCACGATCGCAGGCTTTGGCTCCGCGGTCGATCGTTGCACGGTCGGGGGGGCGAGCGGCGGCATTGTCCGGCGTCTCAGTTTCATTGCGCGGGCATGGGCGCGTCGCCCGTGCCCGGCTCGCCGTCCCGCACATGGATTACGGCGATGTCGTCGGCATAAAGCCGCTTCCAGCCCTTGAGGTGATCCAGGATTTGCGGTCCCGGCGTATCGGCTCCCAGCAGCGTCGAGTCGATCTTGTATTCGTCCAGCAGGCGCGGCAGCAGCTCGGGCTTCTTGCCCTCGGTGGCCTTGAAGAAGTCCATCACGAACTTCTCGCCATAGAGCTCGGCGCGGCCGTCGACGAACACCGGCACGTCACGCGAGATCAGATAGCCGCCGAACTGGTAGCCGTTGAAGATGCGCTGCACCTTGCGCTCTCGGAGCAGGTCGACGGCGGCGACCGGCGTCTGGTCCATCGTGAAGGTGAAGCGGTGATGCGACATGTAGATCGAGGTCGAGGTCCAGGCCGCGACCGCGATCATCAGCGCGCCGGTGATGGTGACGTAGCGCGCTGCCCAGCTCTCGGTGGCTTGCTCAGTATCTTGCGCGTCAGTTTGCGGCAGCGGGGATGTCTCGCCGAGCGGCTTGGCCAGCACCAGCGGCACCAGGAAGGCAAAGGCCTCGATGCTCCTGACATGGGTGAGGCCCATCCAGGTGAAGAGCAGGATCAGGAGGATGCGCGGCGGCGACAGCGCCAGGCCGCGAAACAGGCCGATCGCGATCAGACCGAGGATTGCGGCTTCGAACGCGGAGAACGAGGCGAAATTCGCCGGCATCCATTCCGAGATGACCGACAGCAATTCGCCGAGATTGAGGATGTTGGTCGCGCCCAGCAGCGTGCGCCAGCCATAGGGCGTGACGCAGGCAGCCGCCATCGCGGCGACGCCGAACAGGAACCAGCGCGCGAGCAGCCGGATCTGCTTGCCGGACTCGAGCGTCCAGATCGCCTCAAGCGCCATCGGGCCGATCAGCGCGAGGCCGAGCACGAAGCCGCCGTGAAGGTTGGCCCACAGCGACATCAGCGGCAGCCAGACCCAGGACGGCGTGACCTTGCGGTCGGCCGCATTCATGAGGATGCCGACCCAGGCGATCATCACCGGCAGCGCCAGGATGTGCGGCCGCGTCAGGATGTGGTGCAGCGACAACAGCACGGCCAGCATCGCGAACAGCACCGAGCGCGGAATTTCGAGATGCGCGTCGAGGAGGTAGACGAAGATCGCGGCCGACGCCGCGATCGCGAGCGCGGTGAGGATCACCGGCCCGGCCCAGTCCCATTGTGTGTAGGAGACCGCGAACAGGACTTGCGACAGCCACGACGTCGAGATCCAGGGCTCGCCGGGGCGCGTGAAGGAATAGAAGTCGCTATAGGGCAAGGCGTGGTGATCGAGGATCCACTGACCGATCTTGATCTGCCAGAATGAGTCGGAGTCCTGAAGCAGCGTGTCGCCGATATGGAGGAAGAAGAGATAGGCGCCAGCGCCGACACACAGCGGCACCAGCGCTCGTGCGCGGCTCTGCAGCGTAATGCTGTTGGTGAAGGATAGCGACATGCCGCCTCGTCTTGTTCTTGGTCCAGTTGGCCGAGCGGGCGGCATTTGACCATGGCGGTCATAACTTCGAGTAAATCGGCGGATCTATCTTGCCTCGTGTCCCGGCAATTTAACTGATCGTTTTAGATTTCGGTTTACCATCGGCGAATACATGCAAACGGTTCCGGATTTACGCAGTCGAATTAACTGCGGCGCAAGTCTTTGCCCTTACGTTGGGCTCCGTGGTCGGGCGGCGCTGGGAAGCCGGATAGACCAGATCAGTTGAAGCCTCGTGTATCCTTTGGAGCAGTCTATGAAGAACCTCGTTTCGCGTTTCGTGAAGGACGAATCCGGCGCCACCGCCATCGAATACGGCCTGATCGCTGCCGGCATCGCGCTGGCGATCATCACTGTCGTCAACAACCTCGGCACCACGCTGAACGCCAAGTTCGGCTCGATCTCGTCCAGCCTCAAGTAAGCTCGACGATCAACGGAATAGCGAAGAGCCCCGTCATCGACGGGGCTCTTTTGCGTTGGGTCGGAGCATCGGCGCGGGGCATTCGACAATCGGGCTTAAGCCTCCTTCAAGTCCCTCGGATGTATGGCTTGAACGCATCTGCGTCACCGTATTGCGTCAAAGGAAGCCGTATGGCCGAAGCTTCGTCCGCCCCGCCTGCTGTTGGCCGTCACGGCGCACTCCCTGCGACGCTCCTCAACATCTCCTTCGTGCTGGCGATCGTCACGCTGGCGTATTTTCCGGCGGCCTATCTCACGCATGTGTGGATCTTTGGCGCGGACGGACGCGGCATCCCGACGGACTTCGTCAATGTCTGGGCGGCCGGAAAACTGGCGCTCGAGGGCCATCCCGCGCAGGCCTGGGATTGGGACATCCAGAAGCAGGTCGAGCTTGCGCTGCTCAAGCAGGATTTTGTCGGCCATTTCGCCTGGCATTATCCGCCGCCCTTCCTGTTCGTCGCCTCTCTCCTCGCGCAGTTTCCCTATGCGGTGGCTTTCATCGGCTGGGCCGCGTTCAGCATGGTGCCCTATCTCGCCGTGATGCGCGCGATCATCGGGCGCAACGCGGGCCTGGTGCTTGCGATTGGATTTCCTGCCACCTTCATCAACATCCTGGTCGGGCAGAACGGTTTCCTCACGGCCTCTCTGATCGGCGGTATGCTTTATCTGATGCCGGCGCGACCGGTGCTGGCTGGAATCTGCTTGGGCCTTCTCAGCTACAAACCCCAATACGGATTGCTGTTTCCGCTGGTGCTGATCGCCGCCGCCGAATGGACGGTACTTTTCACCGCCGCCATCGTCACTGTGACGATGGCAGGGGCATCCTGGCTCGCATTCGGGACCGAAAGCTGGCAGGCCTTCTTCCACTGGATTCCGATGTTCTCGCAGGCCTTCCTGACCGAAGGACGGGCGCCCTGGTTCAAGATGCAGAGCATCTTCGCGCTGGTGCGCTATGTCGGCGGCACCGAGCAGCTCGGATGGATCTTCCAGTGGGTGTTGACGGCAGCAATTGCCGTTCTGCTGGTCGTGATGTGGCGGAGCAGGCTGCCCCACGCTCTGAAGGCGGCGATGCTCGCGGCGGCAACGCTGCTCACGACGCCCTATCTCTTCATGTATGATCTGGTTGTGCTGGGCATCGCGGTGGCCTTTCTCATCCGCGCCGGGCTCGATGAGGGTTTCGCGCGCCATGAGGTGATGGCCCTGGCGCTCGTCTTCGCGCTGCTTGCGACCTTCCTGTTTCTCGGGCAGCCGGTGGGCTTCCCGGCGATCCTCATCGTCTTCGGGCTGATCCTCGGCCGCTGCGCAGCCTGGCGGGCCGCCGAGGCTGCATCGATACAGCTCGCAATCACGCAACCGAATTGAGACGTTCGATCGGACTCCGATGAGGCTCCGGCGCGCGACGCTAGGGCGTGCACTCATAAACGCTCACCGTCAGCGCGTCGATGTCTGCTTCACCCTTAACAGCGGCGGAATAGCGCACATCCCTCAACCGCCGCTAGGGGCCAAAAGCAGAATGCTGCGGGAACTGACTACACGGGTTAGGTGTCCTCGCCGTTCCCGAAATCTGAAACATTATTAGAATAATGCTGCGCCATTTGCTCGCAGCGTCTCACCAGAGAGCCAGCGCGCCTCAGGTGCGCAAAGAAAGGCGACCACATCGGCGATGTCATCTGGCTTAGCGATCCGACCGAATGGGGAGCGCTGGGCAGCCGCCGCGCGCCCGGCTTCGGTGCTGATGCCTAAGTAAAGCTCGGTTTCTGTCGCCCCGGGACAAACGGTATTGACCACGATGCCCCGCTTGCCCAATTCCTTTGCGGCCGCTTGGCCGAATTGCTCCAACGCACCTTTTGTGCCGGCATAGAGCACCGTGTTTTCGTAACCCACTGCGGTCATCGCCGCGGAAATACTCACAATCCGTCCGCCGTCGGCCATTCGCAACGCGGCCTGCTGAATGGCAAAGAACGCGGCCTTAACATTCACGGCAAAGGTCGAGTCGAACTCAGCTTCTGTCACAGAGCTAATAGGCGCGAAACGCGCAACGGCTGCGTTGTTCACCAGGATATCTACTTGACCGAATGCGGCGAGGGTTGCGTCGAACAGCGCCCGCACTGGTGCCTCACCATCCAGCAACGCTTGCACGGCCAGCGCGCGACCTCCCTCAGCCTCGATGGCGGCTACCGTCTCCTTCGCAGCCGTGTGGTTGCGGGCGTAGTTCACGATGACTGACGCGCCTTGGCGACCGAGTGCTTGCGCAATGGCACGCCCAATGCCGCGCCCAGCGCCCGTAATAATAGCGACCTTGCCCGATAGCTTCCCCTTCATGTAGCATTTCCCTTTCCACCAAACGACAGCAGCCGTATGCGCAATCTGCCGACATTACCCTATTTATCCGAAGGGCTGCCGGTTCAACAATACGGCTCAACGCGCTGAGACATCGTGCGAAGTCCGAAAAGGGTCAAAAACCGGTAAAGCTCACCCGAGCAGATGTTTTCCGCTTGGCCATCGGCAGCCGACATTGCCTTTGTGACTACACGTTCTAACGCGACGTCCGTTCGATGAGCGGGCAGCTTTCGAGGATCGTGCCGGGGCGGGCGCCCTCGATGGCGACACAGGGCCGGGTGGGATCGATGGCAAGCGCGTAGCGATCCAGCAGCGCGCTGCGGTCCAGTTCGCCGCGCATGTGCAATTCGCGGAGACCGCCGGGTAGCGGAGCCTTCAACCCGGCGCGGATGCGCTGGTCGAAGATGCCGCCGGGGACGATGGGCACACCGATATCGGCGAGCAGGTAGAAGCGCGACTGGGAGGGGAGCTGCGGCGCGATATAGGCGAGCGGCTTGCCGAGGATGAAGTAGGTCGCGGGCTGATCGAGCTCGTCGGCGATCTTCGGTCGGTAGGTGTCGGACCAGGGGCGATGCCACCAGTCCGCCGGCTGCGACCACAATGCGATCGCGGCTGCAACCGTCAACATCAGCGCGTTCATCGGAACGGGGGACGCCGTCGGCAATGTCGGCCCCGCGCTCGCGGCGAGGCGCGCGAGCAGCAGAACGATGATCGGGCTGCACAACAATTCCAGAACGACCGCGTAGCGCTGGATCGAGAACAGGCCGAGCCACGCGAGGTACGAGACTGCAAACAGCACCACCAGCTGCACGTCACGCCGTGTGAGGATCGCGCGGTCGCGCCTCATGCGCACAAACAGGCCGAGCACGAGCAGGACCGCCGCGACCGCGAAGCGCGCGTCGCGGAACGGATGCTCCGCGCCTCTGTGATCGCCCACCAGCCAGTAGAACGGATAGGCCAGTGCGTCGAGGACGCTGTGAGGCATGAACTGTGCGTCCATCAGATTGACGGCCGCCACCTCGCCTGACTGAAAGACGGCATTGAACAGCGGGAAGATCGGATTGCCGGTGTCGCGCCAGGCGATCAGGCACCATTCGCCACCGGCGAGCGCCGCGCCGACAATCCCGCCGAGTCCAAGCAGGGCAGTCGCCCGAAGCGGACGCGCGGCGGCGAGCACTGCGGCGGCTGCGCCGATCGCGTAGACGACATTGGTCAGCTTCAGCCCGACCGCGGCGCCGATCAGGAGCCCGGCCACCAGATAGCGGACTGCGGGCTGGCGATCCGCAACCAGGATCAGAAGGAAACCGCCGATCACGGGCAAGGCGAGCAGCACGTCGGAAAAGCTCGTGCCCACTTCCGAAAGCGTCATCGGACCCGAGGCCGCGATTGCGACCGCCGCCGCGATCGCAGCGAAGGTCGCGGCCTGGCGCAGGACCAGGCGTGCAAACAGGCACATGAGCGCGAGGTTGAGGCCGTGA
Source organism: Bradyrhizobium genosp. A (assembly GCF_049949275.1). Classification (NCBI taxonomy): domain Bacteria; kingdom Pseudomonadati; phylum Pseudomonadota; class Alphaproteobacteria; order Hyphomicrobiales; family Nitrobacteraceae; genus Bradyrhizobium; species Bradyrhizobium genosp. A. The sequence goes on from NZ_CP188196.1 coordinate 1,612,802, forward strand.
ATTGCGCCGATGATCATCAGCCCATACGGCGACGGCAGATAGTGCCGGAGGTAATAGACGGGAAAATAGACGATCGGATTGAAGTAGGTTTGAAAGCCCGGTGGGACCGCATCGACGCCATAGCGGCCGTTGAGCACGGCCCAGACATTGTATTCGTGGTAGTTCTGCCAATCCCAGTTGACGTCCTCGCCCATCGCGAAGGTGTAGAGCGCGCCCGCCAGCATCGAGCAGATGACAATGGCGATGGGCGCAAGCGCTTTTCCGCGCAGGTCCATCCTCCATGGTCGCCGCAGGCTTCCGGCAACGGGCGTAGAAATGGCGTCGGGCAACTCAGCAGTGGTTGTCGTGCGCTGCAGCATCAAGCCGCCACGTCTGATGGTCGCAGCCCTTTTTCGAAAACGGGATGCGACGGGGAAAGTACGCTTGGGGGGCGCATTGCCGAATTCCGGTTGATCCCTGTAGGACTATGACCAGCCAGTTAAGGTTGCATGAATCAATGCAGGAACCGGTTGCCTGACGCCTAGGGTTGGCGCGTCCCTTGCGGGCAGCATTCCATTGTCGACCTCGGCGTGGCGCGAGCGATCCATCACGCATTTGCTTCTTGTCATCCCCCCTGAATAGTTGTTCAGTCCTTGCGGGGCGATTTGCATCTACTGCAGTGACGAAGCGTTCGGCCGCGGGCGTGCGGCAGGCGTGTGGGACAGGAAGCGCGCCATGGTTTATCGGCGAACGCATCAAGTGGTGAAGCGCCTTGCGGCTCGGCGCAGCGCCATCCTGGCGGCGGCAAGGGAAGCCGCAGCCGAAGGCGGCATGGCGGCGGTGCAGATCGCGCCGGTTGCTATCAGGGCCAATGTGGCGGCTGGCACCGTCTATCGCTACTTCCCCTCCAAGGCCGAGCTGATCTCCGAATTGATCTCAGAGGTTTCGCGCGATGAGCTCGCGGCGATCCGGCGCGCGGCCGATGCCGCGCCCGGCCCGTCCTCCGCGCTGGCGGCGGCCGTGACCACGGTGGCCGTCCATACGCTGTCGCAGCGCCGGCTGGCCTGGGGCATTTTGGCCGAGCCTGTCGATGTCGATGTCAGCGCCTCACGGCTTGCCAGTCGCCGCGAGATTGCGGGCGAGATCGCCGCGCGGATCGATGCCGCGGTGCGTGCCGGTCATCTGCCGGCGCAGGACACCGCGTTGGCCGCGACCGCGCTGTTGGGCGCGCTGCATGAGGCGCTGGTCGGGCCGCTCGCGCCCGACAATCTGGAAGACCCCGTCAAGATGCGCGATGCAGTGCAGACCGTGACGCTGCTTGCGCTGCGCGCCGTCGGCGTCATGGACGCCCGCGCCCGCGGTCTCGTGGTGCAGCAGACGCTACTGCCGACGACCAAGGCGCTGGTCGGGGCCTGAAAACGCCGGTGCAATGGGGGCCCCTGAGCTGATCGCGTTCAGGTCGTTGCCTGAGCACGTCTTTTCGCAAAACCCGGGCAAAGCAGCCGGACTGGCCGGCTACTGTGCATGGGGTTGTTTTCGCGTTTTTGTTGACCGGGCGCCGGCCGCCTCAGATATTCGCGTCGCCCTCGGGGCCGACGGAGGCGATACGCACCATGTTGGTGGTGCCGGGAATGCCGAGCGGGACGCCGGCGACGATGATCACGCGCTGGCCGGCGCGGACGAAACCGTCGCGGAACGCGATCTGGCCGGCGCGGCTCACCATGTCGTCCTGGTCGCGCGCATCCTCCGCCACCACGCAATGCACGCCCCACACGACGGCGAGCCGGCGGCCGGCCTGGATGTTCGGCGTGATCGCCACGACCGGCGGCTTCGGCCGCTCGCGCGCCACGCGCACGGCGGTCGAGCCCGAGCTGGTCCAGCAGATCAGGGCGGGCAGGTCTAGCGTCTCGGCGATCTGCCGCGCGGCGTCGGCAATGGCGTCGCCCGCGGTGGATTCCGGCGGGGGGCGCTGGGCCGTGATCACTGACCGGTAGATCGGGTCGCGCTCGACCTCCTCACCGATGCGGTTCATGGTCGCGACTGCCTCGACCGGGAATTTGCCGGCCGCCGATTCCGCCGACAGCATGATGGCGTCGGCGCCCTCATAGACGGCGGTGGCGACGTCGGAAACTTCGGCGCGGGTCGGCACCGGCGACTGGATCATCGATTCCAGCATTTGCGTCGCGATCACCACGGGCTTGCCGGCGCGGCGCGCCATGCGCGTCATTTGCTTTTGCAGGCCCGGCACGCGCTCGAGCGGTAATTCGACGCCGAGATCGCCGCGCGCCACCATCAGCGCGTCGGAGGCCTCGATGATGTCGGCAAGGCGGTCGATCGCCTGCGGCTTCTCGATCTTGGCCATCACCGCGGCGCGGCCGCGGATCATCTTCTTGGCCTCGAGCACGTCGTCGGCGCGCTGCACGAAGGACAGCGCAATCCAGTCGATGCCGGTGACCAGGGCGGCTTCGAGGTCGGCGCGGTCCTTCGGCGTCATCGCCGAGACCGGCAGGTCCGTATCCGGAAGGCTGACACCCTTGCGGTCGGACATCTTGCCGCCGACCACGACGCGCGTCACCGCGTGGTCTTTCGTGGTCTCTTCGGCGATCAGCCGCACCTTGCCGTCGTCAAGCAGCAGCGCATGGCCGGGCCTGAGCGCTGCAAGAATCTCAGGGTGGGGAAGGTTGACGCGGTTGGCATCGCCCGGCGTCTTGTCGGAATCCAGCGTGAAGGTCTGGCCGTTCTGGAGCTGGACCGCGCCTTCGGCGAACGCGCCAAGCCGGAGCTTCGGGCCCTGGAGATCGACCAGGATGCCGATCGGGCGGCCGTAGCTGCTCTCGACATTGCGGATCGTCGCCACCAGCTCCCGCATCTTGTCATGCGGGGTGTGGCTCATATTGATGCGGAACACGTCGGCGCCGGCCTCGAACAGGCGGCGGATCATCGCGAGATCCGAGGAGGCAGGTCCGAGGGTCGCGAGAATCTTGATACGGCGAAGACGCCTCATGGCTTATTTCCAGACGGTGGCGAGGGGGCTGGCGGAAGACCAGGCGCGGCGGGGGGCGTACCACCGGGCGGGCTATTGGGCAAACCCGGAACGCCGCCACCGGGGCCGACAGGGCCGGGCATCCCGGGGACACGTTGCTGGGCAGGCTGCTCGTTGGCATCGGTGAGCTGCACCGTCCAGGCCCGCTGCTCGCCGGTATCGACCTCGAAATAGCCGGTCCGGTCATAGCCGCGCGCCAGGCAGTCCTCGGTGCCGCGGATGGTGAATTCCTTGTCGCGCGAGCACATGAAGGCCTGCCCCGACCATTCGCCGCCGCGGTCGTAGTCGATCGCGTAGATGTAATAGTAACGGGCGACCAGCGTTCCCCGCAGCAGCGTCTCACAGGAGCGGGACGAGATGTTCCACCAGCCTTCGGTGGTCCAGCCGTCGGCGTCCTTGTAGCCGAGCGCAATGCCGACCCGGCTCGAGGTGTTGTTGCAGAGCCGGAAATCGGCCGAGGCCGGGCTGGCCCAGAGGCACAACAGGCCAACCACCAGCACCGGGACCAACCGGGCGAGCAGGCGAAGGGGGGAGCGGGGAGATTCGGCGATCATTGTCGCGGAACGTATACCAGATGATTGACGATTTGGCGTAGGGCCGGGGAACTGCCCCTTGGGCTGCTTCGAGGCCGTTTGCGCCGCGATATGGCAAAATCTGTGACAGGACCCCACCTGATCCCGTAAGGGTGACCTCCATCAAGGGGTCAGCCGAGTGACAGCCGAGGGATCCAGCCATGGCAATCGACGACAAAACCAGAACGGAGCTCGAGGCGACCGCTTTCCGGCGTCTGGTCGATCATCTGAAGACGCGGACGGACGTCCAGAACGTGGATCTGATGAACCTGGCCGGCTTCTGCCGCAACTGCCTGTCCAACTGGCTCAAGGACGCCGCTGACGCGCAAGGCGTGAGCTTAAGCAAGGACGAGAGCCGGGAGGCCGTCTACGGCATGCCCTACGAGACCTGGAAATCGAAGTACCAGGGCACGGCGACGCCCGAGCAGCTCGAGGCGATGAAGAAGGTCCATCCCCACAATCACTGACGGGAGGCGCGCGGCTCGAGTCGCACCACACAACTGCTTTCTTCACTCCGTTGCAGGAAAGTGTGGGCGCGCTGTGGACGAGCGCGATGCTTGCTTGAACGCAGTCGGCGCCAACCCTAAGGGTTCTCGCAGCACGCGCGGTGAGGATGCCGGCGTCACCTCGTTTTGCCAGTTCCATTGGGAGTACCAAGATGGCCACCTCCGCCGCCGTCCGCGACGACGAGCCCGCGACGAAATTTGCCAAGGACCAGCTCAAATCCATCATCGAGCGCATCGAGCGGCTGGAGGAAGAGAAGAAGGCGATCTCCGACGACATCCGCGACGTCTACGCCGAGAGCAAGGGCAACGGCTACGACGTCAAGGCGCTGCGCACCATCGTGCGCCTGCGCAAGCAGGACCCCAACGAGCGCGCCGAGGCCGAGACGATTCTCGAGACCTACATGCAGGCGCTGGGAATGATCTGAGGCGCTGAGGCCGCGACGTCACCGGTAGGAGTACCTCGTCCCGCCGCAATTTGCAGCGCACCCAGCTTGGGCAAAAACCGCTCATCTGCTAGAGTGCTCGGTGAAGGGACCGAGCAATGGATGTGCCAGGGCCAGAGCGCAGGCTCGCAGCGGTCCTCGCGGCTGACATGGTCGGCTTTAGTCGGCTCATGGAGGCCGATGAGGCTGGCACGCTCGCGCGCCTCAAGACCCATCGGATCGAGCTCATCGATCCGGCCATTGCCAAAAATCACGGCCGCATCATCAAGACGACGGGCGACGGCATGCTCGTCGAATTCCATAGCGTCGTCGACGCCGTGCTGTGCGCTACTGAAATTCAGAGCCGGATGGGGCGGCGCAATGCCGACGTCCCGCCGCCGCGATGGATGCAATTCCGCGTCGGCATCAATCTAGGCGACGTGATTGTCGACCAGAACGATATTTTCGGCGACGGCGTCAACGTCGCGTCGCGGTTGGAGGCACTGGCCGAGCCTGGAGGGATTTGCATCTCGAGCGCGGTACGCGACCAGCTCGGCCAGCGCCTCGATGGCGTTGCATTCGAGGATATCGGCGAGCAGAACGTCAAGAACATCGTTCGTCCGATCCGCGTCTACCGGATTCGACTGGAGGAGGGGCCGGCGAGCGCAACAGACGGCACGAAGGGCACCGCAAAGGCGACCGGCACGTCGAAGAAGCCGTCCATCGCCGTGCTGCCCTTCGCCAATATGAGCGGCGACCCTGAGCAGGAGTTCTTTGCGGATGGCTTGACCGAAGACATCATCACCGAGCTTTCACGCTTCCGCGACCTGTTGGTGATCTCCCGCAACTCGACCTTTGTGTACAAGGGCAAGGCGGTAAAGGTGCAGGACGTCGGCCGCGAATTCGGCGTCGACTATGTCATTGAGGGCAGTGTGCGAAAGGCCGGAGATCGCGTCCGCGTCACCGTGCAGCTGATCGATGCGGAAACCGACCGGCACATTTGGGCCGAACGCTACGACGGCGAGCTCAAGGACATCTTCGCGATCCAGGACGAGATGACCCGGGCGATCGCCGCCACGTTGCCCGGCCGCGTCGAGGCGGCCACGCACGATCGGGCGAACCGCAAGCCAACGGACAACATGGCGGCTTACGAATGCGTGCTGGCCGCAAAGACCTTACACCATCGCTCCAATCGCGAAGACAATGCGCGGGCGCAACTTCTGCTCGACCGGGCGCTCGAACTCGACGGGAATTATGCTCACGCTCACGCCTGGAAGGCGTGCGTCCTGGGCCAAACCTGGGTCTATAACTGGTGCGCGGATCGCGACGCCACCTTCCAACAGGTTGCTGAAGAGCTGGAGACCGCGCTGGCCCTCGACGATAATGACAGCGACGTCCACCGCATCCTCGCCGCGCTCAATCTGAACCGCGACGACCATGACAAGGCCGCCTACCATCAAGAGCGGGCGCTCGCGCTCAACCCGAACTATGATCTCGTGGTGGTGCAGCAGGGCGAACTGCTGACCTGGCTGGGTCGGCCGGAGGAGGGCATCGACTGGATCAGGAAGGCGATGCGGCTCAACCCGTATCACCCGGAACGCTTCTGGAGCCATCTCGGACGCGCCTATTATTGTGCAGAGAAATACGCCGAAGCCGCCGAGGCTTTCTCACGGATCACGCGGCCCGATCAAACCCACCACGCGTTCCTTGCCGCGATCTTCGCCCAGATGGGCAACGCGGTTGCGGCCGGCGCTCACGCGGCCGAGGTTCTCAAGCGCGAGCCGGCATTTTCAGTGGCCAATCATCTCTCCACCCAGCATTATAAGCGCGACGTTGACCGTCGGCACTACGAGACGGGCCTTCGCGGAGCTGGCCTGCCGGCCTGATCTGGCAGACGCCGGAGACCGATGAGCGATCGAGAGTGAAACCGTGACTGAGCCGCCGTTGCCACGCGAAGTGAGCCGCGTTTTCGACTCCTTCCCGGCGCCGATCGGCAAGCGGCTGCTTCAGGTGCGCGACCTGATTTTCGCGACGGCTGCGGCGCATGACAATGTCGGCCGGCTCACCGAAACGCTGAAATGGGGCGAGCCTGCCTACCTGACTGACGAGACCGGCAGCGGCTCGACAATCCGGCTCGGCCGCCTCAAGGATTCCGAACATGCCGCCATCCTGTTCAACTGCAAGACGACGCTGGTCGACACCTTTCGCGAGCGTTTTCCCGATCAGTTTGAATACCGGCAGACCAGAGCGTTGCTGCTACCGGTGGCGGGCAAGCTACCGAAGCAGGAGCTACCAGTCTGCCTGTCGCTGGCGCTGACGTATCATCTGGACCGGCGGAAGAAGCGCTAACCGCGCTCAGCGCAGCGCGGCGGTGCGCATCACGAACGACGTCGTCTCGAGCTTGGCGGTGGCGCTGCCCGAAAAGCTGTCGCAGGACAAGCCCTGCATGGGATCGTCGACAAAGCCCATCGCGACCACGGTCTGCGGCTTGACGAAATAGGCGCGCATCGCGGCCATATCGAGCTCGCCCATCAGCGTGACTGACATCGCGCGGCTGGCGCTCGGCGACAGCATCGCGATCTTGAGCCAGATGCTCTCGCCTTTGGGTGCGGAGAGCCGGGTCGCGGTGGCGATCATGCCGTCGGTGCTCTTGCCGACGACGGTATTGATCTCGGTGGCCGGCGCGGCGTTGCGGGCTGCGGACACCGGGCGCACGCCGCGCGGGATCGGCGCAGAGGCGGCGACGACGCTGGCGCGGTCGACCGACGAAGCGGAAGCCGGCGCATAGGCCAGTGCCTGATAGGCGGCGTTGGAGACGCTCGCGGTCGGCTGCGGGTCGGAGGCGGCGGCAAGCGCCTGGCGCGCCCTCAGGGCTGCGACCTGGGCGGGCGTCGCCTGCTGCGGCGTGGCGGGTGCATCCCAGAAGCCGCGGGCATTGATGATGTCGGCCGGGGTCTCGGGCTTTCCGTCAGAAGATTTGCCGGCAGCCGGCTTGTCAGCCACGGGCGCGGGCTTCGGCTTGGGCGGCGCAACCAGCTGCGCATCGGCCGAAGCGAGCTGGATCGCAGCGGCGACCGACGGCTTGGCGCGGGGCGTCGGGACCAGATCGGCCGATTTGGCGGCGGCTGCGACAACGGTCGGCGCTGCCGGCTTCTCGGCCACGGCGGGTGCGCCCTCGTCGTCCTCGTCGCTGCTGGCGGGAGCCGACTTGCCCTTGAACAGGGCGGCGAAGAAGCTCGGCTTGCCGGCGGTCGCGGCGTCGTCGCCATTGCCACGCTTCTCGATGTCGGCCTTGGCGAGCTCGTAACCCTTCAGCGGTGTGCCGTCGGTCGGGAGGTGGACCGTGCGGCCGTCAGGGAAGACGCGGACGAGCTGGTCATGCGTCATGCGCGGCCAGTGCCGGATGCTGCCGGTGTCGAGATGCACGAAGGGCGAGCCGGAGGTCGGGTAGAAGCCAACGCCGCCGCGCTGCAAGCGCAGGCCGGCGAAACGGATCTGCTCCAGCGGCACGCCCGGAATGTAGAAGTCCATCGCATGGCCCAGCATGTGCTGGCTGAAGCGCGCCACGCCCGAGGAGCGGCGGCGGAGCATGGCGTTGGTGGCGGGGGAGCGATAGGAGGAGATGATCTGGATCGGCTGCTTGCCGTCGACGTCGCGATAGACTTCCCAGAGAATATCGAAGAGGTGACGGTCCATGACCGTCTCGTCCTGGGTGCGCCAGTCGCGCAGGAAGTGGTTCAGCGTCTTCAGCGCGGCTTCGTCGTAGCGGCCGTCGCGCTTGAAGGTGACGGTAAGATCTTCGCCGGAATGGGTGTGATGGAAGGAAAGCGTCTTGGTTTCGTTCAGCGCGGCGGCGTTATGAACCGAACCGGCAGCCGCCAGCAGCAATACGGAAGCGAGGCCGATCCGGGATCCGGCCTCCACTCCCACATGGGACAACGACAGCACAGCGAATTGGCGTGCGAGACCAGTCAGCACGTTAGAGCCCACCCAGTCGACCAGCGTTCAAAATGGACTCTCCCGCCAACCCCGTTAGCGCGCGAAAGAGGGTGAACGCTTTGTTAAAGCGAGAAGGTTAATTCGAACTTACCTTCCCGCCCCCAAACCAAGTCAGAATACAAACCTAAGCGGCTGAGTGTGGCGAAAAGACGCCCACTGCCCGAACCCGGGTGGCGAATGGTTAACGTTAAACGACCCCATCCATAGGACGGGATCGCTGATTTCATTGAAGAATTTTTGGCGCTGGGCGGGGGCTCAGCGGGTGAATACCCGCTGTTGCTGGGGCCGGCGGCCGATCGGGGCCGGCGGCGGGGTCGGGGCCCCGAACAGCCGCTCGAAGAAGTTCGGGCCCGACGAGCCGAAGCCGCCGCCATTGTTGGCGATCGCCACGCCGGACGGCAGCGTCGTCGCCGGGCGCGAATAACTCGGCTGCGAGCGGGCCACGACGGTCTCGAGATCCTTGCCGCGGCCGTTCTTCAGGATGTTGATCATGGTCGCGTCGCGGCCATAGACGTCCTTGCGGAATTGCAGCTTGCCGCCGTCGTCCACGAACGCGGTCTGGTAGGTGATGTTGACCGGGATCGGTGTCGGGAATTTCAGGTCGACCTCACCCGAGCCGTACATGCTGCGTACGCGCTCCGGCGTGTACTTCTCGCCCGGCAGGGTGATGTTGAGCAGCACGGAGGCGTACTGATCCGGATTCTGCACCCGCATGCAGCCGTGGCTGAAGGCGCGATCCTCCTTGGCGAACAGGTTCTTGTCCGGCGTGTCGTGCTGATAGACCAGGAACTTGTTCGGGAAATTGAAGCGGATGCGGCCGAGCGCGTTGGCTTCGCCGGGCGGTTGCGAGATGTGCACCGAGCCGTCGCGGTTCTGCTCGAGCTTCAGGCCCATGCGCTGAAGCACGGTCGGGTCCTGCTGCAACGCCGGCAGATATTCGCCATAGACGATCGACGGCGGCACGTTCCAGGTCGGGTTGACCGTGATGTACTTCATCGTCTCGGTCAGCAGCGGCGTCGCGTGCTGGCCCGGCTTGCCGGTGACGACGCGGGTGGTCCAGACCTGCTGGCCGCGCTGCATCACCTTCAGCGTGTAGTCGGGAATGTTGAGGATGACGTAGGCGTCGCCCAGCGAGGGCACGCCGAGGTCGCGCGGCAGCCAGCGCCAGCGCTCCATGTTCACCAGCACGGTATCGATCTGCTTGTCGCGCTTCGGGCTGTTCAGCGCCTTCACAGTCTGCGCGTCGAGCACGCCGGTCGCTTTGATCTCGACGCCGTCCTGGAACCTTCGCACGGCTTCGGCGACCGCGGCGTCGTAGTGCGCGTCGCTCGCGTTCTCGGTGATACCGAGCTTGGCGCGGAGTTGCGGCACGCGCGGATCTTCCACGACCACTTCAGCCTGCTTCTTGCCCTTGGCGGGCGTGTACTTCAGTGCCGGGCCGTCGGTGATCTCGATCGCCGGGCCGTCGCCCTGGCCGCGCAGCTGCGCGAGCTTCGCCTTCAGCTCCTTGTAGAGCTTCTGCGGCGGGTTGTAACTGTCGAGTGCGGCGGAGGCGTCTGCTGCCGTCGTGACCTTGGTCAGCACCTCGTTTGGATCGGTCGGATGCTCGGGATAGAGGATGTCGGCGCTGACCTGGGACCAGTGCATGCGACCGCTCTGCGCCTGGCGCGCATAGTCGAACATGCTGGCGGTCAGCTTCAGCTCGGCATCGGCGAGCGCATCGGGCGTCGTGGCGGCGGCGAAATCCGGCACCGGATAGTCGGCGGGATTAAGACCGTCGGACGCTGCATCCTTCAGTCGCGCGATCACGCCCTTGGCTGCGGCCGTCAGGCTGCCAGCTTGCGTCCAGACCGGCGCGAAGTCACGGGCGCCGTAGAACTTCTCGACGGCGGCGCGCTCGTTCTTGCGGTCGAAATGGCGCGAGGTCTTGGCGCTGATGATATCCTTGATCTTGTCGGCGACCGGCTGGTCGGCGGCGGGGACGTTGCTCGCGGCCTTCACGGGCTCGGCGGCCGGGGTCGCTGCTGCCGCCGCAGGTGCCTCGGGGGTGGCCGCCGGTGCTGCTGCGGTATCAGCCTTGGCAGGTTCGGATTTGGCAGGTTCAGATTTGGCGGGCTCGGCCGTCGCGGGTTCGGTCTTGGCCGTCTCAGTCTTGGCCGTCTCGGCCTTCGGAGCGTCGGCTGCCGGCGTGGTGGCGACATCGGACGGCTTGGTCTCGACCTTGTCGGGAGCCGGAGCGGCTTCGGCCTTGGCGGCTTCCTTCGGCGCGTCCTGGACGGTGGCGGTGGTGTCGAGCTTGATGTCGGATGCGGTCGGGGGCGGGACGTTTGCAGGCTCGGGGCGCGGGATCGCGGCTTCGATCGCGAGCTCAGCGGCGCTGCTGCGCGGCTGATCCTGTGCCAGCGCCGAGCCGGCCGATACCGTGAAGAAGGTCGCCGCGACCGTCATCAAGACACGATCGAAGCCTGCACGGTGGTTCAAACAGTCACGCATTGTGTCGCACCCCTTGGGTGAACTGTCCCTCGTGGAACAGCTTTCGTTATCGCCTAATTGATTGAGTTTCGGCTAGACCGCGCCGGCCTCTCAAAAGTTGCACGCCTGCACGCAACGATTCATACGCAGACGATATACAGGCCCCGATTTTGCAGCCAGCGCTAGCCGGGACAATTCACGACAAACTGACTTCAAGAGAGCCTGTTTGCAACGGATTGTGCGGTTTCACCACGCGCTTTTCCCGGTGTCTGTCACTTCCAAGTCACGGTTTGGCTTGCTGTCGAATTTTGCCGTAATTCAACGGGTTGCGGGCGCAATGCCGGGCCGCGCGAACCTCCGTTCGCATGCGGTTCAGTGCGTCTCTTCGCCGCTTTTTCCGCCATGTCCGGGAACCCCGGCTTCGTCGAGTTTGCGGTAGAGCGTGGACCTGCCGATTTTGAGACGACGCGCCACCTCGGACATCTGTCCCCGGTAGTGCGAGATCGCGAAGCGGATGATCTCGTTCTCCATGTCCTCCAATGGTCGGACATCGCCGGTGGGGGTCAACATCGAGAGAGACCCAGCCAGCGGCAGCGGCGCGATTGGTATTTCATTACCTGATACGACGGAGGGTGCCGCGATCGGCTCGATCATCAGCGGCGCGGTCGGAATCTCCGTTGCGGAGTGCGGATGTGAGGCCACCAGCGGGAAATCGTCGAGACCGAGCTGGTCGCCCTCGCTCATCACGACCGCGCGGTAAACAGCGTTTTCGAGCTGGCGGATGTTGCCGGGCCAGTCGAGCTGGGCGAGATGCGCCATGGCCTCGCCGCTGACGCTGGAGATCGGGCGGTTCTCTTCGGCGGCAAAGCGCGCCAGGAAATGCCGCAACAGATACGGGATGTCCTCGCGCCGGGCCCTGAGTGAAGGGATCGTCAGCGGCAGCACGTGCAGGCGGTAGAACAAATCTTCCCGGAAGTGTCCCTGCTTCACCCGGTCCAGCAGCTTGCGATTGGTCGCGGAGATGATGCGGACGTCGACCTTCACGGGCTTGCGGCCGCCGACGGCCTCGACTGCGCCTTCCTGCAGTGCGCGGAGCAATTTGACCTGCGCGGTCAGCGGTAGCTCGCTGACTTCGTCCAGAAACAGCGTGCCGCCATGGGCCTCGATGAACTTGCCGGTATGCCGCTCGGTCGCGCCGGTGAAGGCACCCTTCTCGTGGCCGAACAGGATGGACTCGACGAGATTTTCGGGGATCGCGCCGCAATTGACTGCAACGAAGGGCTTTGCCTTGCGCTCGCCGCTGCCGTGGATGGCGCGTGCGAACATCTCCTTGCCGACGCCGGACTCGCCTTCGATCAGCACCGGGATCGAGGAGTTCGCCGCCTTCTGGGCCGTGCGCATCACGCCCGCCATCGCTTCGGCGCGCGTGATGATGTCGGAGAAAGTCAGCCGGCCCTCGCGGCTGTGACGGATGCGCTGCAATTCGCCTTTGAGTGCGGAGGCGTTGAGCGCGTTGCGCAGAGAAACCTGGAGCCGCTCCAGGCCCACCGGCTTCACCACGAAATCGGCAGCGCCGGCGCGCATCGCCGAGATGACGTTGTCGATGCCGCCATGGGCGGTCTGCACGATGACGGGGACGCTGAGGCCCGCTTCGCGGATTTTCGCCAGCACGCCCATGCCATCGAGGCCGGGCATGACGAGATCGAGGATCACGGCGTCGATAACAGGTGCATCGGGGGCGGTGAGGGCTGCGATCGCGGCGTCGCCGGACTCGACGACGACCGTCTCATAGCCGCATTTCTGCACCATGTTCTCGACCAGACGGCGGGCTACGGCGTCGTCGTCGGCGATCAAAATACTGGCAGCCATGGTGCTCCCCGCACGCTACTACTATCTGTCTCGAATCGGGTCACTCTGGCCGAAGCCGATTAACGCACTCTTAAACCTTGATGCCCCCGCCCGCCGCAGCGTTTGTTGAACACAGGTTTCCCACACAATGACTTCGCGCTCCAAGACTGCACTTCGTAAGCCAGCCACCAAAAAATCCGCTGCCAAAGAATCCGCTGCCAAGAAATCCGCTGTCAAGAAATCTGCTGCCAAGGCAAAACCCTCCGCTAATTCTGCGAGCAAGACAGGCAAGCTTCCGGAGTGGAACCTTGCCGATCTCTATTCCGGGATCGATGCGCCGGAAGTGGCGCGCGATCTCGAAACAATGGATGCCGATTGCGTCGCGTTCGAGACCGACTACAAGGGCAAGCTCGCAACAGGCACAGCAAACGAAGATGGCGGAAAATGGCTCGCGCAAGCCGTGCGACGCTATGAGGCGATTGACGATCTCGCCGGCCGTCTCGGCTCCTATGCCGGCCTCGTCCACGCCGGCGACAGCGTGGACCCTGCGATTTCAAAGTTTTACGGCGACGTCTCCGAGCGGCTGACGGCCGCGTCGACGCATCTTCTGTTCTTCGCGCTCGAGCTCAACCGCGTCGATGACGATATTTTGAACCGCGCAATGCAAGCCGCCGAGCTCGCGCACTACCGTCCGTGGATCGAAGACCTGCGCAAGGAGAAGCCGTATCAGCTCGACGACAAGCTCGAGCAGCTCTTCCTGGAGAAGGCGCAAACCGGCTATTCCGCGTTCAACCGATTGTTCGACCAGACCATCTCCGGCCTGCGCTTCAAGGTCGGCGCCAAAGAGCTCGCGATCGAGCCGACGCTGAACTTCCTGCAGGACCGCGACGGCGCCAAGCGCAAGGCTGCGGCGGAAGCTCTGGCGAAAACCTTCAAGGCCAATGAGCGCACCTTCGCGCTGATCACCAACACGCTCGCCAAGGACAAGGACATCTCCGACCGCTGGCGCGGTTTCAAGGATGTCGCGGACTCCCGCCATTTGAACAATCGCGTCGAGCGCGAGGTGGTGGATGCGCTGGTCGCCTCGGTCCGCGCGGCCTATCCAAAACTGTCGCATCGCTACTACGCGCTGAAGGCGAAGTGGTTCGGCAAGAAGCGGCTGGCCTATTGGGACCGCAACGCACCGCTGCCGTTCGCCGCGACCGATACCATCGGCTGGCCCGATGCGCGAAACATGGTGCTGTCGGCCTATCGCGGCTTCTCGCCAAAAATGGCCGAGATCGCCGAGCGCTTCTTCGCCGACCGCTGGATCGACGCGCCGGTGCGCCCGGGCAAGGCGCCCGGCGCCTTCTCGCATCCGACCACGCCGTCGGCGCACCCTTACGTTCTGATGAACTACCAGGGTAAGCCGCGCGACGTGATGACGCTCGCACATGAGCTCGGCCATGGCGTGCACCAGGTGCTGGCGGCGAAGAACGGCGCGCTGATGGCGCCGACGCCGCTGACGCTGGCCGAGACCGCGAGCGTATTCGGCGAGATGCTCACGTTCAGGCGGTTGTTGGCGCAGACCAAGAGCGCAAAGCAGCGCCAGGCGCTGCTCGCCGGCAAGGTCGAGGACATGATCAATACCGTGGTGCGGCAAATTGCGTTCTATTCGTTCGAGCGCGCCGTCCACACCGAGCGCAAGAACGGCGAGCTCACCGCGACGCGGCTCGGCGAACTCTGGCTGTCGGTGCAGGGCGAGAGCCTGGGGCCGGCGATCGAGATCAAGGCGGGCTACGAGAACTACTGGATGTACATCCCGCACTTCATCCACTCGCCGTTCTATGTCTACGCCTATGCGTTCGGCGATTGCCTCGTGAACTCGCTCTATGCCGTCTACGAGAACGCGGCCGAAGGCTTTGCCGAGCGCTATCTCGACATGCTCGCAGCCGGCGGCACCAAGCATTATTCCGAGCTGCTGCGGCCGTTCGGGCTCGATGCCAAGGATCCGAAATTCTGGGACGGCGGGCTCTCGGTCATCGCCGGGATGATCGACGAGCTGGAGGCGATGGGCTGAAGGGGGACGGGCTCGGCGCGCGCGGAGGTCACGTAAAACATCTGTTGAACCTCCGCTCTGCCTATGTTATACATGTGTATAACACATCGAGATGGCAGGAAGGCCATGAAGATCGAGATCAAGAAGATCGGTAATTCGGATGGTCTGTTGCTGCCTCGCGAGTTGATGCAGCGGCTCGATCTCAAGCGCGGACAGCAACTCCACATCGTGGAATTGCCTGGCGGTGGTTTCCAGCTTCTGCCGTACGATCCCGATTTCGAGCGGACGATGGAAATCGCCGACGAGATCATGGACAAATATCGCGACACTCTCGCTGCGCTAGCGAAGTAAGACCTTGTTCAAATGAGCGAGCCCGAAGAGCCGCTCTGGATCACCTACGAGCAGGCTGTCGCAATTCATGGCCGACAACTCCGCCGTTTCGGCGGTGCGCCGGGATTACGCGACGAAGGCATGTTGCGTTCAGCATTGGAGCGGCCCATCAACAAATGGCGCTATGAGCAGGCGCAGCTCGACGAACTAGCTGCTGCTTACGCATTCGGGCTCGCGAAAAACCACGCATTCGTTGATGGAAACAAGCGCATCGCCTTCCTGGCGATGATGGTCTTCCTGCACCGGAATGCTGTGGCTTTCAGTCCTGATCCAGCAGAAGCAACGACCATCATCCTCTCCCTCGCTGCCGGTGAAGTCAGCGAGCGGAGCCTCGTCCGCTGGATCCGCGATAATCTGGATTCCAAATGAGCCGATTTGCCGGAAAACCGCGCTTCGGTGCCGTTGCCCTGCCCGAAGGTTTAAGGTATCCCAGCCGAAGAATTCGACTTCCGACTGGGGACATTCCATGGCTGACCATAGCGAAGTGGCGTACACCACTGCCGACGGCAACGACTACGTCGCCCACGAGCAGACCTATGAGGGCTTCATCAAGCTGGTGAAGTACGGCACGGCCTCGGTCGCGCTCATCGTGATCCTGATGGCGATCTTCCTGACCTGACTATCGCCGGCTGCATCCGCCAGCGCTGGCGGATGCTTATAAAAATTGCATACAAGCCGGTTCCAAAACCGGTATCCAACGTTGCGGGAGTAACGCTAAGTTTGCGCGCGCTTTTTCCCGCGTCGCCGGAGGGCCTATGAAGATCGCCGTTGCCAAGGAAATCGATCCGTCGGAGCCGCGTGTTGCCGCTTCGCCTGATACGGTGAAGAAGTTCAAGGCGCTGGGCGCCGAGATCGCCGTCGAGCCGGGCGCCGGCCTCAAATCGGGCCTGCCGGATTCCGAGTTCACCGCTGTAGGCGCCACGGTCAGCGCCGATGCGCTTGCTGACGCCGACATCATCATCAAGGTGAAGCGCCCCGAGGCGTCCGAGCTTTCGCAATACAAGCGCGGTGCGCTCGTCATCGCCATCATGGACCCCTATGGCAACGAGGCCGCGCTGAAGACGATCGCCGATGCCGGCGTCTCCGCCTTCGCGATGGAATTGATGCCGCGCATCACCCGCGCGCAGGTGATGGACGTGCTGTCGTCGCAGGCCAACCTCGCCGGCTACCGCGCCGTGATCGAAGGCGCCGAGGCCTTCGGCCGTGCCTTCCCGATGATGATGACCGCCGCCGGCACCGTGCCCGCCGCAAAAGTGTTCGTGATGGGCGTCGGCGTTGCCGGCCTCCAGGCGATCGCGACTGCGCGCCGTCTCGGCGCCATCGTCACTGCGACCGATGTGCGGCCCGCGACCAAGGAGCAGGTCGAATCGCTCGGTGCGAAATTCCTCGCCGTCGAGGACGAGGAGTTCAAGAACGCGCAGACCGCCGGTGGCTACGCCAAGGAGATGTCCAGGGAGTACCAGGCCAAGCAGGCCGCGCTCACCGCCGAGCACATCAAGAAGCAGGACATCGTGATCACGACCGCGCTGATCCCGGGCCGGCCGGCGCCAAAGCTGATTTCGGCCGAGATGGTCAAGTCGATGAAGCCCGGTTCGGTGCTGGTCGATCTCGCCGTCGAGCGCGGCGGCAATGTCGAGGGCGCCAGGGCCGGCGAAGTCGCTGAGGTCGATGGCATCAAGATCGTCGGCTACACCAATGTCGCCGGCCGTGTCGCGGCCTCGGCGTCGAACCTTTACGCGCGTAACCTGTTCAACTTCATCGAAACGATGGTCGACAAGGCCAACAAGACGCTCGCCGTCAACTGGGACGACGAGCTCGTCAAGGCCACCGCGCTGACCAAGGACGGCGCCGTGATCCACCCGAACTTCCAGCCCAAGTCGGCTTGATTGGGCCTAAGGAGAGCCGCCATGGAGCATGCTGCACAACTCGTCGACCCCTTTATCTTCCGGCTGTCGATCTTCGTCCTCGCCGTCTTTGTCGGCTATTTCGTGGTGTGGTCGGTGACGCCTGCGCTGCACACGCCGCTGATGAGCGTGACCAACGCGATCTCCTCGGTGATCGTGGTCGGCGCGCTGCTTGCGGTCGGCGTCGCAAATGTCTCGAGCGGTTCGGGCTGGGCGCGCGGCTTCGGCTTCGTCGCGCTCATCTTCGCTTGCGTGAACATCTTTGGCGGCTTCCTTGTCACCCAGCGCATGCTGGCGATGTACAAGAAGAAGGCGAAGTAAGCGGCCACCTCGGGCTGATGGGATCAATGGGGACCTGAGATGAGCGCTAATCTCTCTGCATTCTTGTATCTCGTGGCGGGGGTGCTGTTCATCCTGTCGCTGCGCGGACTTTCGAGCCCGGCGTCGTCGCGCCAGGGCAATCTGTTCGGCATGATCGGCATGGCGATCGCGGTCGCCACCACGCTGGCGAGCCATCCGCCGGCTGACGGCGTGGCCTGGCTGCTGGTCATCCTCGCGATCGCGATCGGCGGCGGCATCGGTGCGGTGATCGCGCGTCGCGTGCCGATGACGTCGATGCCGGAACTCGTCGCCGCCTTCCACTCGCTGGTCGGCATGGCCGCGGTGCTGGTCGCCGCCGGCGCGTTCTACGCGCCCGAGGCCTTCGACATCGGCACTCCCGGCAACATCCACGCGCAGAGCCTGGTCGAAATGTCGCTCGGCGTCGCCATCGGCGCGCTGACCTTCACCGGCTCGGTGATCGCGTTCCTGAAGCTGTCCGCGCGCATGAGTGGCGCCCCGATCATCCTGCCGTTCCGCCACATCATCAACATCGCGCTCGCGATCGCGCTCGTCGTCTTCATCGTCGGGCTGGTGATGTCGGGCAGCGCGTTCGACTTCTGGATGATCGTCATCCTGGCACTGGCGCTCGGCGTGCTCATGATCATCCCGATCGGCGGCGCCGACATGCCGGTCGTGATCTCGATGCTGAACTCCTACTCGGGTTGGGCCGCGGCCGGCATCGGCTTCACGCTGGGCAACTCCGCGCTGATCATTACCGGCGCACTGGTCGGTTCTTCCGGCGCGATCCTGTCCTACATCATGTGCCACGCGATGAACCGGTCCTTCATCTCGGTCATCCTCGGCGGTTTTGGCGGCGAGACCGCGGCGGCCGGCGGCGGAGCGGGCGGCGAGCAGAAGCCGGCCAAGCTCGGCTCGGCGGACGATGCGGCCTTCATCATGAAGAACGCCTCCAAGGTCATCATCGTGCCCGGCTACGGCATGGCAGTGGCACAGGCCCAGCACGCGCTGCGTGAAATGGGCGATATCCTGAAGAAGGAAGGCGTAGAGGTGAAGTACGCCATTCATCCGGTCGCGGGCCGCATGCCCGGCCACATGAACGTGCTGCTGGCAGAGGCCAACGTGCCCTATGACGAGGTGTTCGAGCTCGAGGACATCAACTCCGAATTCGCGCAGGCCGACATCGCCTTCGTGATCGGCGCCAACGACGTCACCAACCCGGCGGCCGAAGAGGACAAGACCTCGCCGATCTACGGCATGCCCGTGCTCCAGGTCTGGAAGGCCGGCACGGTGATGTTCATCAAGCGGTCACTGGCGTCGGGCTATGCCGGTATCGACAATCCGCTGTTCTACCGCGACAACACCATGATGCTGCTCGGCGACGCCAAGAAGGTCACCGAGAACATCGTCAAGGCGATGTAGCGTCAGGCGGGACCGGCGCGCGTCAATCGGCGCGCCGGCCGATGTGACGGTGTGTGGCTGACGTGAGCTTCCGGCCGATATGACCGTCGTCAGGTGGATCGCTATTATCCTTGCGGTCGGCTATCTCGCCGGCCTCGTGCTGCTCTTTCTCCGGCAGCGCGAGATGGTTTTTCCGATTCCGACCACGGAACGGACGGCACCTGCCGCGGCGGGGTTTACGACGGCCGAAGAACATTTTCTGACGACGTCGGACGGCGAAAAGATCATCGTTTGGCATGTGCCGGCCAAGCCCGGCCACTCCGTGATCGTCTATTTCCACGGTAACGGTGATTTCCTGGCCGGCCGCGTCAACCGCTTCGAGGCGATGACGGCGGACGGCACGGGGCTCATCGCTCTATCCTATCGCGGCTATGCCGGCTCGACCGGCGCGCCAAGCGAACAGGGCATGCTGCGAGATGCCGCGGCTGCTTATGCATTCGCAGCCGCACGCTATGAGACCCAGCGCATCGTCGTGTGGGGATTTTCGATCGGGACGGGCGTCGCGGTGGGGCTTGCGTCCGAGCACCCCGTCGGAAAATTGATCCTTGAAGCACCTTACACGTCAGTGGCCGACGTCGTTGCCCCGCGGTATCGCTTCATTCCGGCTCGCTTCCTGGTGCGGGATCAGTTTCGGTCGGACGAGCGTATCGGCCGCGTCACAGCGCCGCTGCTGATCATGCATGGTACAAACGACCCCGTGATTCCCTTCGCATTCGGCGAGCGGCTGTTCGCACTGGCTCACGAGCCGAAGCGGTTCGTTCGCATTCCAGGCGGTGGCCACGACGATCTCGCCGGCTTCGGTGCCATCGAGATCGCGCGACAATTCATCAACGGCGCTTGAGGGCTGACGGGCGCGATGTTCTCGCGCATAATCGGTGACCCTACCGAAGGAATCCCTGCATGAGTGCACACGAACCGATGCCGCGGTCGTCCTGGATCTTCCCCGCCCTGGCGGTGCTGCTGTTCCTGATCGTCACCGTGACCGGCTACGGCTTCACCCTGTCGCCCGGCGGCGGCCTGTTCGCGGTCGTCCTGCTGGTGATCCTGTTCGGCACCGTGTTCGCGGCCGTGCATCATTCCGAGGTGATCGCGGAGCGGATCGGCGAGCCCTACGGCACGCTGCTGCTGACGCTCGCGGTCACCACCATCGAGGTCGCGCTGATCACCACGATCATGCTCGGCGACAAGCCCGCGCCGGAGCTCGCGCGCGACACCGTCTTCGCGGTGGTGATGATCGTCTGCAACGGCCTCGTCGGCCTCTGCGTCTTCATCGGCGGCCTGCGCTACCGCGAGCAGGGTTTTCAGATCTCTGGCGCCAACGTCTATCTCAGCGTGCTGATTGCAATGGCAACCCTCACGCTGATCATGCCCAACTATACGATGACGACGCCGGGCCCGATCTACTCGACGCTCCAGCTCGGCTTCGTCGATCTCGTGACGATCGTGCTCTATGGCGTGTTCCTCTACACCCAGACCGTCCTGCACAAGGATTACTTCGTCCATGAGAGGGCCGATGGCGAGGGCGGAGAGACCCATTTGCCGGGCAAGATGCTGGGGCTCAGCATCGCGCTGCTGCTGGTCTCGCTGCTGGCCGTCGTTCTCCTCGCCAAGAAATTCTCGCTGGTGGTGGACGCGGTCGCCGACAGGATCGGCGCCCCGCCGGCGTTCGCGGGCCTCCTGGTCGCGCTCCTGATCCTGATGCCGGAGGGCGTTTCCGCGATCGCCGCGGCTCGCAAGAACGACCTCCAGAAGAGCATCAATCTGGCGCTCGGGTCCTCGCTGGCAACCATCGGCCTGACCATTCCGGCGGTCGGGCTCGCCACCTATGTGATCGATCGGCCGCTGGTGCTGGGCCTCAATCCCCAGAACACCGCGCTGCTGTTCCTGACATTCCTGCTGAGCATGCTGACCTTCGGCACCGGCAGGACCAATGTCCTGTTCGGGTTGGTCCATATGGTGGTATTTGCCGTCTACGTGTTCATGGTCTTCGTACCCTGAACCGATTCCCCAGGAGAGTTCCGATGCTTGCCGCCAAGTCCGAGGTTCAGGTCGACAACGACCAAGTCCGGGTGACCGAATGGCGGCTTGCCCCGGGCAGCGCGACCGGGCATCACACTCACGGAATGGACTATGTGATTGTTCCCGTTGTTGCCGGCGAAATGACCATCGTGGCGCCCAACGGAGAGCATTCCAAGGCGCAGCTTGCGGCCGGAAAATCCTATTTCCGCAAAGCCGGCGTCCAACACGACGTACTTAACGAAACCTCAACCGAGATCGTGTTCCTTGAGATTGAGCTGAAGCCGTAAGGCACGCGTAACCTTTGCCATCGATCCGTCGCAGTTGATCCCTTACAATGCCCCAAAGTTCCCGCATCAGATCGCGCGGGGAGTGGCCGAGAAATGCTGAAATACCTCGCTAAAATTTCGATGGATATTTTCCCCTCGGTGCTCGCGACGATCATCGGGGCCTACATCGTTAATCACTACATCAACGCCAGGCCGGCGGCGGATACGCCAGCCGCGGTGGTGGCGCCTGCCGGTGCCGGCAAGAACGGCAAGCCCGCCGATGTGGCCAACCTGCCGACCCCCGGTGTCAAGGCCAAGGGCGTCTCTGAGAAGAGCATTTCCGATAAGAGCGTGTCGGACAAGCCGGCGGCCGAGAAGCCTGCCGAGACCAAGGCTGCGGACGTGGCTCCCGGCGAGGCTTCGCACGGCCGTACTCCGGCGCGTGAGAAGGCGGTCGCCAAATCCTCCTCGGTAGCGTCGACCCCGGCAGCGCCCGCTGCCGCGCCGGTGGTTGAGGCCAATTCAGCGCCGGCTGCGGCTTCCCCGGCCGCGCCCCCCGACGCCAACGATCTGGCGCGAGCCGCCATCGAACGCCTGCGCAAATCGCCTGAAGGCAAGGCCGCTGAGAAGGCCGCCGAGGCCAAATCTGCCGAAACCAAGCCTTTTGAAATCAAGCCTTTTGAAATCAAGCCTTCCGAAATCAGGCCTGCCGAGGCCAAGGCTGCCGAGAGGACGCCGGAGCCTGCGGTGCAGGAAGCATCCCGCATCCCCGAGGCTCCCCGAAACGTGACTGCGGTGCCGTCGACGGTGCGCCCGCTGCCGCCGCCGATCAATGTGTCGACGCCGTCGCCCGACGCTTATGGAAACGGTAGCTCGTCGCAGGCAAATCCCCCCTACACGGCCTCGGTCGGCAACGACAACCCGAATCGGCTGACGCCGCCTGCCGATATTCCGGTGCCGGTGATCGCGCCGCCGCTCGACCTGCGCGCTGATGCAGGCGGCCCCGCGCCGCGGCCCAAGACCAATGTCGCCGACGAAATGCTGTCGGGCATGAAGTCGATGTTCCACGCGGTTTTGCCGAAGAGCGCCACCCCCGACTAGCTCCAGGAGACCGTCAGCCGCCGACGCGGGCCAAGCCGCTGCGGGCGGCGTCATCGCGTGGGCGCAGGCTGACTGCCTTGTTGTAGGACGCCGCGGCCTTGGTCTTGTCGCCCAGCCGCTCATAGGCCTGTCCCCGTGTCGTCCAGACCTGGGCGTTGTGCGGATCGGCCTCTGCGGCCTCATCGAGATCGGCCGCCGCCTCCTTGACCTTGCCGATGGCGAGATAGCTGACGGCGCGGCCGAGCAGCGGCTCGGCCTTCTGCGGATTTAGCCCGCTGGCGGCACCGAAATCGGCGATCGCGAAGTCGTGCTCGTTATTGCCTTGGTAGAGCAGGGCGCGGCCGTAGAGCGCCTGCGCATTGTAGGGATCGAGCGCGACGGCGCGATTGAACTCGTCGAGCGCGGCCTGCGTCTCGCCAGACTTCGCCAGGGCCTGGGCTTTTGCCGTGTGGGCCTGGGCCTCGGTGACGTTGCCGGCGCTGACCGCGCTATCCGGGGCGGCGGCCGCCTTGGGCGCTTCCTGCGGCTTGTCCTTCTCCGGCATCAGCGAGCCGAGATCGAAGGAGCAGCCGCACAGTGCGATCCCCACCAAGGTCAGCGCAAGCGGCTGGCGCCAGATCCGGCGCAAGCGCGCCAAGCCGGGCTCGGGGAAAGGGGAGGCCATCTACGGTTCGCTCGCGCTGGTGCCGCATCTGTAGTGCCCCGTCCCAGAAAGGCACTGCTCACAAAATAATAACGCGGGCCCGGGGCCCGCGTCATTGAAAACTCAGTCCTGCAACTTCGGCAAGATCAGCGCGGTCCGCGCGGACCTGCACCGGGGCCGCTACGGCCGCCACGCTCGCCACCGGGGCCAGCGCCGAACACCGGCTTCGGCTTCATCGGCAGCAGGCCTTCGCGCTGCAGCTTCTTACGGGCCAGCTTGCGCGCGCGGCGCACGGCTTCGGCCTTTTCGCGGGCCTTCTTCTCGGAGGGCTTCTCGTAGTGACCGCGGAGCTTCATCTCGCGGAAAATGCCCTCGCGCTGCATCTTCTTCTTCAGCGCCTTGAGGGCTTGGTCGACATTGTTATCGCGAACGAGAACCTGCACGCGGCATCCTCTTCAGTGGATCGGATTTGAATTCTGATAAGTCAAAGGGGATGGCAAATAGCGCAAGCCCTTAACCTTGAGGGCGCGGATGTATCAGACAAAACCCGCCATGTCCACCTGCCAAGCGGGGTTTCGGGCCAAGTTCAGCCATTAAATGCGGCGAAAATGCTCTCTCGCGGCCCGGATTTGGGAGATTTGGCGCCAAGACGGGGCCGCAGCGGACATTGTTCCGGAATCTTTGAAATCAGGGGAGACGCCACATGGACATGAAGAAATACGCTGCCGAGGCCATCGGCACGTTCTGGCTCACATTTGCAGGCTGCGGCAGCGCGGTGATCGCGGCCGGCTTTCCGCAGGTCGGCATCGGTCTGGTCGGCGTGTCCCTGGCCTTCGGCTTGAGCGTGGTCACCATGGCCTATGCGATCGGCCATATCTCGGGCTGCCATCTCAACCCGGCCGTCACGGTCGGCCTTGCCGCCGGGGGGCGCTTTCCGGCAGGCCAGATCCTGCCTTACGTGATCGCGCAAGTTTGCGGAGCAATCGTCGCCGCCGAGCTGCTCTATGTGATTGCCAGCGGCGCGCCCGGATTCGACGTCACCAAGGGCTTTGCCTCCAACGGCTACGCCGCGCATTCGCCCGGCCAGTACAGTATGGTCGTTTGCTTCGTCACCGAGGTTGTGATGACCATGATGTTCCTGTTCGTCATCATGGGCTCGACCCACGGCCGCGCGCCCGCAGGCTTTGCGCCGCTCGCGATCGGACTCGCGCTGGTGATGATCCATCTCGTCAGCATCCCCATCACCAACACGTCGGTGAACCCGGCGCGCAGCACCGGCCCCGCGCTATTCGTTGGCGGCTGGGCGCTGTTGCAGCTCTGGCTGTTCTGGGTCGCTCCACTGATCGGCGGCGCGCTGGGCGGCGTGATCTATCGCTGGCTCAGCGAGGAGCCCTCAGGCGTCGTCGCGGGCGTGAAGACGGCCTAGAGCGCTTTCGAGCGAAGTGGATACCGGTTCGCGCAAAGAAATCGCGTCAAAACAAAAACTCTAGACCAAAAAGCGGGATCGCAGCTTTTGCTGCGGTCCCCTCACTTGGCTTTCGAAGGCCTGACCTCGGTGACGTGGCCCATCTTGCGGCCGGGACGCGGCGTGCCCTTGCCGTAGATGTGGACGGTCGCGCCCGGCACGCTCAGCCAGCTCTCGTAATCGTTGATCTCGTCGCCGATCAGATTGGTCATGGTGACGACCTCACCGTGACGCAGGGGCTTGCCGAGCGGCCAGCCGGCAATGGCGCGGATGTGCTGCTCGAACTGGGAGACCGACGCGCCGTCGAGCGTCCAGTGTCCGGAATTGTGCACGCGCGGAGCGATCTCGTTGACCAGCACCTTCGATCCGCCGCCATTGGCGAGCACGAACATCTCCACCGCCAGCACGCCGACATAGTCGAGCGCTGTCGCGATCTTGCCGGCGATGCTGCGCGCCTCTTCGGCGAGCCCATCCGGAATCGGCGCAGGCGCGCGGGAAATCTTCAGAATGTGGTCGCGATGCTCGTTCTCGGTGACGTCGAAGCATTCGACCTGGCCTGCCACTGAGCGCGCGGCGATCACGGAGATCTCGCGCTCGAACGGCACGAAGGCCTCCAGGATCGCCGACTTGGTGGTGAGGCCGGTCCAGACCTTTGCGATGTCGTCGCCCTCGCGGATGATCGCTTGGCCCTTGCCGTCATAGCCGAAGCGGCGGGTCTTCAGCACGGCGGGGAGGCCGATCTTGGCGATCGCCTCGCGCAACGATGCGACCGAGGTGACGTCGGCGTAGGCGGCGGTGCCGATGCCGAGCCGCGTCACGAAATCCTTCTCGGCCAGCCGATCCTGGGTGGTCTCGAGGATCTTGCGGTTGGGCAGCACGGGGCGGCGTGCGTCCAGCACCATGGCGGCCGCGGCCGGCACGTTCTCGAATTCATAGGTGATGACGTCGACATCATGGGCGAACAGCTCGAGCGCCTCGACATCGGCATATTCAGCGCAGGTTGCGTTCAGCACGACGTCGAAAGCCGGCGAATCCGGATCGGGCGAGAACACCTGGCAGCGCAGGCCGAGCCGCGCCGCCGCCATGGCCAGCATCCGTCCGAGTTGTCCGCCGCCGAGGATTCCGATGGTGTCGCCGGGCTTCAGCTTCACCTGCTTTGCGTCAGTCACGCCTTGTCCTCCGGGCGCTCGGCAACCGCCTCGGTCTGGGCCTTGCGCCAGGCGGCCAGGCGGTCGGACAGGGCTGGATCGGACAGCGCCAGCACGGACGCCGCGAGCAGCGCCGCGTTGATCGCGCCAGCCTTGCCGATCGCGAGCGTGCCGACCGGAATGCCGGCGGGCATCTGAACGATCGAATAGAGCGAATCGATGCCCTTCAGCGTCCTGGACTCGACCGGCACGCCGAACACCGGCAGCTCCGTCAGCGCCGCGGCCATGCCGGGCAGATGCGCGGCACCGCCGGCGCCGGCGATGATGACCTTGAAACCGGCCGCCTTGGCGCCCTTGGCGAAGCTAAAGAGTCGGTCGGGGGTGCGGTGTGCCGAAACGATGCGGGTGTCGGAGGTGACACCAAGCGCTGTGAGCGTGTCGGCGGCGTGCCGCATCGTCTCCCAGTCCGACTGGCTTCCCATGATGATGGCGATCGGCGCGGTCATGACGTCAATTGTGCTCGGAAAACAGAAAGATAGGCCAGATTAACGGTTCCGGCCGGCGGCTCGCAAGGCGGTGGCAAGGAGAAGGGAATGCACTATCCTGTCTTGGTGAATCCCCGCAAGCCTTCATTGAGCAGGATGCCCATGAAGAAACCAAAAAGGGCGACCGCTGCGAAGGCCAAAAAGGGCCGAAAAACCAGCAGGAGCCGAACGAAAACTGCACCCAAGCGGTCCAAGACTGCGGGGTCCAAGGCTGCGGGATCCAAGGCTGCGGCGCTGCGCCGCGTGCCCGCAGCCCGCGCTGCCAAGGAAACTGGCAAGGAAACCAGCAAGGCGACGATCCGAGGCCTGCGGACCAAGCTTACGCAGACGCTGCGGCGCGTCGCCGAGCTCGAGGCGGCAGCCGACACCGATTTCCTGCTGGACATACCCAACCGGCGCGGCTTCGAGCGTGAGCTCCAGCGCGCCATCGCCTACATGAAACGCTACCGCGCCAGCGGCGCGCTGATCGTGCTCGACGTCGACCGGTTGAAGCCGATCAATGATTCCTTCGGTCATGGCGCTGGCGACGAGGTGCTGAAGGCGATCGCCGCGACGCTGACACGACAGATCCGCGCCTCCGACGTGGTCGGCCGTCTCGGCGGCGATGAGTTTGCTTTGTTGCTGTGGAATCTCAGCGAGACCGATGCCAAGGCGAAGGCGGCCATTTTCGAGCAGGCGATCGACGATTTGTCGTTCACCTTTCGCGGCCAGCACGTGACCGCGGGCGCCTCCGCTGGTGTCGCGTTGCTCGGCGCGCAGTCCGATGCGGCCCGCGCGCTGGAGGAGGCCGATGCCGCCATGTATGTGCGCAAGGCGCACCGGCGGCACGAGCCGCGGATCAGGCTTGTGAGCAGCTGACTTTACAGCGTTGCGAGATCTTCCGGCACGTTGCCGAATTTGCGCAGCAGCGTGGCGTCACCGAATTCGCCGGTCATGGGATCGCCGCTGCGGCTGAATGCGACCGCGCCGATGTGGCCCGCACCGTGCGCGAGAGCTTCGGCGCGCCGCAACGCGGCCGTCGAGCTCTGGCATTCCTCGGCGGCGCCGGCGACAGGCGATCCGTCGGCATCGATCAGGAAGGGCATTGCAACGTAGTAGGTTACGTCCGACATGGCGTTGCTCCGGTGATCAAAACTAGGCGGTGCTGCTCTTGCCCCGCGTCCAGCTGCGCGAGGTCTCGGGAATGCAGCCGGCCGAAATCGCCGCCTGCAGCTCTTCCAGTTCGGCCTCCAGATATTCGTTGGCCATGATCAGCGCCTTGATGGTGCTGCGCAGATTGCCGTCGCACATCGCGATCGCCTGATTGCAGGCTTGTTCGTAATAGCTGTTGTCGAGAAGGGCGGGGACTGACATCTGCGGTGTCCTTGCGGGTTGTCCTTGGGCGTTTGCTGGGGGCTCGGGGCGGGGTTATGTTCCTCTTTTGTTCTTTCTAAGTCAAGCGGATTCATACGTGGCAATCCGCGACTGCTCGCAGATCAGGCGATGATGTCGGGCGTGATCTGGTCTTCGATGAAGGCGATACGGTCGCGCAACAACAGCTTGCGCTTCTTCAACCGCTGTAACCGCAACAGGTCGGGGGCGGGCGATTGATGCAGTGCATCGATCGCCGCATCGAGATCTCGGTGTTCCTGCTGCAACCGGGTAAGCTCGGCTTCGAGCTCACGCTCGTCTTCATTGGTCATGTTTGCGGTGGCCGAAAACCGATAGGCTGAAATTAAGGCTGTGGATGCCCTGTGGAAATTATCGTCCTTGCGCGGCGTGATCGCAAGCGATCTGCGATCTTCGCGCACCGCTCTCTCGCAAGATATTTCAACGATTCGCAGCCGTGTCGCGCAAGCACATTGATATCATGGATTTTTCACCGCGTGGTTCCTTACTCACGGTTCGTTACATATGAATTTTCAAAAATGACGGTGCGACGACGGATACCCATCGACAGAACGAATCGGTGATGTACACTTCCTCGTCCGGATCGAATCCAAGGTTCACCCCTACCGAGGAGGTTTCGAATGACAATTCAGGCACATCTGGTTGAATTGGAACGGAAGCACAAAACTCTCGAACACGAATTGCACGAAGCTCTCGTGCACCTTTCAACAGACGACCTGCAAATTGTTGAGTTGAAGCGCCGCAAGTTGATGGTCAAGGACCAGATCGAGCGTCTGAAGCACACCGGCGACACGCTCCACTAGTAACCCCGTAACAGTGCAGAGTTTGATCGGATCCTTTCAGGCAGGGATGAGAGCCTTTGCGCTCATCCCTGCTGTAAGGTGCGCGCCGTGCAATCGTTGTTGCGCGGGCGTTTAGATTTCGGCCAACTCGGCGACGTGGTCTGCGATCGCGAGCGACGATGTCAGTCCCGGCGATTCGATGCCGAACAGATTGATCAAACCCGCGACGCCATGGTCGCGCGGACCCTGCATCAGGAAATCCTGCGTTGCTACGGCCGGCGGCACGATCTTCGGGCGGATGCCCGAGTAGCTTGGCATCAACGCGCCATCGGGAAGCGTCGGCCAGTATTTGCGGATCGCAGGATAGAAGCGCTCGGCGCGCGACGGATCGACCTCATAGTCGATCGTCTCGATCCATTCGACGTCGGGGCCGAAGCGCGCCTGTCCTGCCATGTCCAGCGTCAGATGCACGCCGAGCCCGCCGGGCTCGGGCACGGGATAGATCAGGCGCGAGAACGGTGCGCGCGCGTTGCAGCTGAAATAGTTTCCCTTGGCGAGATAGGCCGGCGGAATCCGGTCAATCGGCATGCCGTCGATGTGCCGCGCCACGGTCGTCGCCGAAAGCCCGGCGGCGTTGACGAGCAGGCCGCATTGCAGCGTCATCGGCGCTTCGCCGCCGGCCTCGATCTCGATCATTCCAGCGTCCGCCTTGGCGCGGATCAGCGGCGTGTGAAACGCAAAGGCTGCGCCCGCTTCCTCGGCCTCGCCGCGCAGCGAGAGCATGTAGGCATGGCTGTCGATGATGCCGGTCGACGGCGACAGCAGTGCGGCGTCACAGGCCAGCGCCGGCTCCAGCGCCCGCGCGGCTTCACCCGAGAGCAACAGCATGTCGAGCACGCCGTTGGCCTCGGCATGCGCCTTGATCGATTGCAGCTTCTCGGTTTCCTTCGCATTGGTCGCGACGATCAGCTTGCCGCAATTCTTGTGCGGGATGCCGCGCTCGCCGCAATAGCGGTACAGCGCGTGCTTGCCGCTGACGCACATGCGCGCCATCCAGCTTCCGGCGCGGTAATAGATCCCGGCATGGATCACCTCGCTGTTGCGTGAGGAGGTGATGGTGCCGATGGCCTCGGCCTCTTCGAGCACAATCACTTCGCGCCCGGCCTGGGCCAGCTTCCGGGCCACCGCGAGCCCGACCACGCCCGCTCCGATGACGACGCAGTCGACCCTATCCATGGTTGTGCAGAAGTCCCGCTGAAGGTGCCGAGAGGGCCGGTTTGCCTGGGAAACGCGCCGCGCGGCCGTTGTCCGTTAAGGAAGCATTTATCATGTCAGGGCAATTGCCGTATTTCGCGTCACATTTTTCTGTTGGGCGTACAGGCGTTTACCCGATCCAAACCCGTGAAGCCAGACAATCCGCAGTTGAAATTGCGGGTGGCTGATGGCTGAGAAGAACTGGCAGGAAGGCAGCATGCTTCCGATTGCTGTGCAGGCCGTCGTGTGCCTGGCCAGCGCGGCCGCGCCGTCGCGTGCCTACGCGGACAGCTTCACCCCGCCGAACTATCTTGGCAATCTCGACCCCAATCTGGTGTGGGAAGCCCTGATCGGGGGCGTTGTCGTCTGCGCGTTCCTGGCGGCGATCGCGCTGTGGATCCATTCCGCGCTGCGCCGGAGCAAGCGTTCGCAGTTGCGGCGCAACGCCTTCGTCTCCTCCGCCATGAACAATCTCAACCAGGGCGTGGTGATGACGGATGCGCAGCGGCGCGTCATCTTCTGCAACGACCGCTATCTCGAGATCTACGGCCTGACGCGCTCGGACTTGTGGAGCGGCATGACCGGCTACGACATCCTCGAGTTGCGGCGCAAGCGCGGGGTCCTCGCCGTCTCCGACGACGACTTCTACGAGAAGGCGGCAAGCCCGAACGGCCTGATCAGCGAGCTGCCGGACGGCCGCGCCATCCTGGTTAAATATTTCATCCTGCCGAACGGTGGCTCGGTGGCGACCCATCTCGACGTCAGCGAGCAGCGCAAGCTGTCGCGGCAGCTCGCCTCGACCAAGCAATTCCTGGAAACGGTGCTGGACAACGTTCCGGCCTGCGTGGCCGCTAAGAACATCGAGGACGGCCGCTACATCTTTGCCAACCGCGCCTATGAGCGGTTCTGGGGCTTTTCGCGCGACCAGGTCGTCGGCAAGAATGCGCGCGAGCTGTTCGGCCCGAAATCGGCGGCGAGCATCGAGGCGACCGACCGGGCCGCGCTGCTGGCCCCGGAAGGACAGTATCGCAACGAATTCGAGGTCGAGGTCCAACGCGACCAGACCCGGCGCATGGTGGCCTCGATCCGGATCGTGGTCCGCAACGAAAGCAACAAGCCGGAATTCCTGCTGGTGGTGTTCGAGGACATCACCGATCGGCAATCGCTGTCGATGGAGCTGGAGAGCACCAAGAAGTTTCTCGAGCTGGTGGTCGACAACATCCCGGTGGCGCTGATCGTGGAGCAGGTCAAGGATGGCCGCTATCTGCTCGCCAACCGCAGTGCCGAAACGATTCTCAACCGCAGGCGCGAGGAAGCCACCGGCCTGACCGCCTCCGATATCTTCAATGCCAAGGAAGCCAAGCTGATCATCGCGCGCGACGAGGCCGCGATCAAGAAGCGCGGGATGATCACCGAGGAGCATCCGATCTCCACCAAGGACGGCCTGCGCCTGTTCCTGACCCGGCGCGCCACGGTGCTCAACGATGCCGGCGAGCCGCAATACCTGATCAAGACCCATGAGGACGTCACCAACCGCCGGCAGACCGAGTCGCGGATGGCGCACATGGCCTATCATGACGGCCTCACCGACCTGCCGAACCGCGCCGCCTTCCTTCAGGCGTTGAACCAGATGATCGAGGCTTGCGAGGGGACCGACGAGGAATTCGCGGTCCTGTGCGTCGATCTCGACGGCCTCAAGGAAGTCAACGACGTGTTTGGCCATGCGC
Organism: Bradyrhizobium genosp. A; assembly: GCF_049949275.1. NCBI lineage: Bacteria > Pseudomonadati > Pseudomonadota > Alphaproteobacteria > Hyphomicrobiales > Nitrobacteraceae > Bradyrhizobium > Bradyrhizobium genosp. A. Next base: position 1,644,114 of record NZ_CP188196.1, read on the forward strand.
TCGGGGACAAGCTGCTGATCGAGGTGGCCCAGCGGCTGCAGGACACCGCACGCGGCGGGCTGGTGGCGCGGCTGTCCGGCGACGAATTCGGCCTGATTATCGACGGCAAGCAGCCCGACGCGGGCCTCGCCCTTGCGCAGCAACTCGGCGAGGCGCTTGCGCCGGAATTCCACATCGACGGCCGCGCGGTCCGCGCCGGTATCTCCACCGGCATGTCGGTCTTCCCGCACAATGGCCCCGACGGGGCCTCGCTGCTCGCCAATGCCGGCGCGGCCCTGTTCCGCGCCAAGCAGAAATCGCGCGGTACGATCAGCCTCTACCAGCCCGAGATGGACCAGCAGATCCGCGACCGCCGCGTGCTGCACCAGGATCTGTCGAAGGCGATCAAGAACGGCGAGCTGTCGCTGGCCTTCCAGCCCCAGGGCATCGCGCGCAACAGTGTCGCCGAGAGCGAGATCATCGGCTTCGAGGCTCTGGCGCGCTGGCAGCATCCGGTACGCGGCCAGGTCTCGCCGGCCGAATTCATCCCGATCGCGGAAGAAAGCGGCCTGATCGTCGAGATGGGCGAATGGATCCTGCGCCAGGTCTGCCGCGAGGCGGCGTCGTGGCCGAAGCCGCTGCAGGTCGCGGTCAATCTGTCGCCGGCGCAGTTCATGCACGGCGACGTCGTCGGTCTGGTCCATTCGATCCTGATCGAGACGGGTCTGGCGCCCGGCCGGCTCGAGCTCGAAATCACCGAGGGCGTGCTGATCGAGGACTTCGATCGCGGCCTGGCGCTGCTGCGCCGCCTGAAGGCGCTGGGCGTCCGTATCTCGATGGACGATTTCGGCAGCGGCTATTCCTCGCTGAGCTATCTCCAGGCGTTCCCGTTCGACAAGATCAAGATCGACCGCGCCTTCATCATGAATCTCGGCCGCAACCCGCAATCGGCTGCGATCGTCCGCGCCGTGATCGATCTCGGTCACGGCCTCGAAATGTCGATCATCGCCGAGGGCGTCGAGACGATCGACCAGCTCACCTTCCTCGCCAGGGAAGGCTGTGACGGCGTGCAGGGCTATCTGCTCGGCAAGCCGCTGCCGATCGGGCAATATGCCGGCCTCGTCGGCCGCGTCGAGGCCATGGAGCTTGCGCTCAAGACCGGCTAGTGGTGTTGGGCAAAATCCTATCGTTCCTCTCGACGGCTTCATGGCGGATTACGATCTCGCGATCATTGGTGGCGGCCTGAACGGTGTCAGCCTCGCGCGCGATGCCGCCGGCCGCGGGCTGCGGGTGATCTTGATCGAGCAGGGCGATCTGGCTGGTGCTGCCTCGTCGGCGACACCGCGATTGATCCATGGCGATTTATCCGTGCTGGAGCGGCGTGGCTTCTGGCGGGTGCGCCGGGCATTGGCCGAGCGGGCGACCTGGCTCCGGATCGCGCCGCATCTGGTGCGGCCGATGAGTTTTGTGATCCCCGCCCATTCCGACGAGCGTCCGCCATGGCTGTTGCGCGCAGGGCTGTATGTTTATGACGCCCTCGCGAACCGCGGCGGCCTGCCCGGATCGACCACCCTCGACATCACGCATCATCCGGTCGGCAACGCGCTGAAGCGGCCGTTCGGCATCGCGTTTGAATATGCCGATTGCGTCGTCGACGATTCGCGCCTGGTGGTGCTCACGGCGCTGGATGCCACTGAGCGTGGCGCCGCGATCCGGACCGGGGCGCGTTGCGTGCGCGCCGACAGGACCGACATCTGGCGGCTCGCGCTGATCGACCGCGGCCATCGCCGGGTGATTACGGCACGTGCGCTGGCCAATGCCACCGGCGGCTGGACGTCGATGGTCGCCGAGACCGTGCTGAGGCAGAAGCAGCCGGCCTTGGCGGCCACGCAGATGAGCCAGATCGTGGTGCCCAAACTGTTCGAGTCCGACAACGTCTATGTCTTCCAGAACAGCGACGGGCGGCTGATTTTTGCGAGCCCGTTCGAGCGTGATTTCACGCTGGTCGGCACGGTCACGCACGATTTCACCGGCGATCCCGCAATTGTCGCGATGCCGGGCGCCGATGTCAGCTATCTCTGCGAGGCCGCGAGCCGCTATTTCCGCGAGCGCGTTGCCCCGACCGACGTGGTGCGCACGGTCTCCGGCGTCAATATGATGCCCGCGTCCGCGCGGCGACGCGACGGGACGACGCTGTTCCACGCACGCCGGCGCAAGGCGCCGCTGCTCACCATGTTCGGCGGCGACGTCACCACCTCGCGGCTGCGCGCGGAGCGGGCGGTGACGCGGCTGACGCCGTTCTATCCGATGTCGCCGCGCTGGACCGCCGGCGCAGCGCTGCCCGGCGGAGATTTTGCCTGGGATCGTTTCGAGACCGAAGTCGACCTAGCCCGCCACCGCTGGCGCTTTCTCTCCGAGCCGCAGGCCCGGCGCCTGGTTGCGGCCTACGGCTCGCGATTGCCCGCCGTGCTGGGCGAGGCGAAGGCACGCGATGAACTCGGCCCAAGCTTCGGTCCCGACCTGACCGGCGCCGAAGTGCGCTATCTCATGGCCTGGGAATGGGCGCGCTTTCCGGAGGACATCCTGTGGCGCCGCTCCAAGCTCGGCCTGACCATGCCGGCGGCGGACCGCGACGCGCTGGCTGCGTTCATCGCGGGTGTGAACGATCCGCCTCGAACCGGTTGAGCAAAGCCCGATCCGCCGCTAGCGTGCAGCGGCATTGGGGTTGGCAGGGACTATGACTGACGAGTTGCCCAGAACGAGCGCCGCGGCCAATGCGGCCGGAGATGCGCATCCGGCCACGGGCGAGCCGCTGCTGCGCATCGAGGGCGTCGCCAAGACGTTCGGGACGTTTCGTGCGGTCGACGGCGTATCGCTCGACATCAAGGCCGGAGAGTTTTTTGCGCTACTTGGCCCCAGCGGCTGCGGCAAGACCACGCTGCTGCGCATGCTCGCGGGCTTCGAGGCCCCGGACGAGGGGCGCATCCTACTCGGTGGCAAGGATATCGCGCAGGCGTTGCCGCACGAGCGCCCGATCAACATGATGTTCCAGAACTACGCGCTGTTTCCGCATCTCACGGTGCGCGACAACATCGCCTTCGGCCTCAAGCGCGCCGGCATGGCACGCGCCGACATCGCAACGCGCGTCGCGGAGATGGTTGCGCTGGTGAAGCTGGACGGGCTGGAGAAGCGCAAGCCCGATCAGCTCTCCGGCGGCCAGCGCCAGCGTGTCGCGCTGGCCCGCGCGCTGGCGCGCCGGCCGCAATTGTTGCTGCTCGACGAGCCGCTCGCAGCCCTCGACAAGAAATTGCGCGAAAACACGCAGGGCGAGCTGATGGAGCTGCAGCGCTGGCTCGGCATGACCTTCATCATCGTCACCCACGATCAGGAGGAGGCGATGACGATGGCGAGCCGGATCGGCGTGATGAACGCCGGCAAGCTCGCCCAGGTCGCTGGCCCCCGCGAACTCTACGAGGCACCGCGCTCGCGCTGGATCGCGGAGTTCGTCGGCGACATCAATCTGTTCGACGCCGAGTCCAAATTGCGCGACGGTCATCGCCTGGTCATTGGCACGCGCGATGCGGGCACGCTGGTGGTGGCCGAGCCGCGCCAGCCTGTCGGCGAGAGCAGATTTTCCGTCGCGATCCGCCCCGAAAAGATCAAGCTGTCGCGTCGTGGTCCCGTGAGCGAGGCCGGTCATGAAACCACGATTAACCGGCTGGACGGCGTGATCGCCGACATCTGCTATCTCGGCGGCACCACCACCTACAAGGTCAAGCTCGATACCGGTGGAATGGTACAGGCGTCCGTCGCCAACAGCGCGCGCCTCGATGTCGATGCCTACAGCCTGAACCAGCAAATCGTCGCGTGGTTCACGCCCGACGACTGCGTGGTGCTGCCGTCATGAGCGCACGCCGGATTTTCGCGCGCCCGGCGCGCTTTGCCGCGATCGCGCCCTATGTCTGGATGGTGCTGTTCTTCCTGGTGCCGTTCGGCTTCGTGCTGAAGATCAGCCTGTCGCAAACGGCAATTGCGCAGCCGCCTTACGAGCCGGTGTTCGACCTGACGGCGGGGTGGACGGCGATCCGGGCGGCCTTTGCCGCGTTGGGATTCGACAATTTCAGGCTGATCGCCTCCGACGACCTTTATGTGTTCGCCTATCTGCGCAGCCTCACCGTTGCGGTGACGGCGACCGCGTTGCTGTTGCTGATCGGCTATCCCATCGCGTACGGCATGGCGCGGCTGCCGAAGCGCTGGCAGGCGGTGGCGATGGTGCTGGTGATCGTGCCGTTCTGGACCTCGTTCCTGATCCGCATCTATGCCTGGATCAACATCCTCCAGCATGACGGCCTGCTCAATCAGATCCTGCTGGCGCTGCATCTGGTCAGCCAGCCGGTGGTGTGGCTGTCCACCGACACCGCGATGTATGTCGGCATCGTCTATTCCTATTTGCCGTTCATGATCCTGCCGCTCTACGCCACGCTCGCCAAGATGGAGCCGGCACTGGAGGAAGCGGCCAGTGATCTCGGCGCGCCGCGCTGGCAGGTGTTCTGGCTGGTGACTTTCCCGCTGTCGCTGCCGGGCGTCGGCGCCGGCGTGCTCTTGTGCTTCATCCCTGTTGTCGGCGAGTTCGTGATCCCGGATCTTCTCGCCGGCTCCAATTCGCTGATGATCGGCCAAACGCTATGGCTCGAATTCTTCACCAACAAGGATTGGCCGGTGGCATCGAGCGCAGCGATCGTGCTGCTCGTGGTGCTGCTGCTGCCGCTTCTGCTCTACGAGCGTCTGCAGCGGCAGCAGTTGGAGGAGAGGTGAGATGCGCAAAGTCTCTCGCCTGTCCCGCTTCAACATCGCTTCGCTCGCGCTGGGCCTCGCCTTCCTCTATCTGCCGATCCTCATTCTCGTCATCTATTCCTTCAACGCCTCGCGACTGGTGACGGTGTGGGGCGGCTGGTCGCTGCGCTGGTACCACGAGTTCTTTGGCGACCGCGCCATGATCGAGGCATCCTGGATGAGCCTGCGGGTCGCGGTCTCGTCCGCGACCATCGCCACGTTGATCGGCACGCTGGCCGCGGTGGCGCTGGCGCGCGGCGAGCGCTTTCGCGGCCGTACGTTGTTCTCCGGCATGCTCTATGCGCCGCTGGTGATGCCGGAGGTGATCACGGGATTGTCGCTGCTGCTGCTGTTCGTCGCGCTGAACGCCGAGCGCGGTTTCTGGACGGTGACGATCGCCCATACCACGCTGACGATGTGCTTCGTCGCCGTCGTCGTGCAGTCGCGCCTCGGCTCGCTGGACCGCTCGCTGGAGGAGGCGGCGATGGACCTCGGCTGCGCCCCCGTCCGCGCCTTCCTGTCGGTGACGCTACCGCTGATCGCGCCCGCGATCGTCGCCGGATGGATGCTCGCCTTCACGCTCTCGCTCGACGATCTCGTGATTGCGAGTTTTACAACCGGTCCCGGTTCGGCGACCTTGCCGATCAGAATCTATTCCGAGGTGCGGCTCGGCGTGAAGCCGGAGATCAACGCGATCTGTACGCTGGTGATCGCCCTGATCGCGGTCGTCATCGTCATCGCTTCGCTCGCCTCAAAGCTGTCGAGCTCGCAGGGCGAGAGCGCGGCGCCTCTCTAGACGGGGATGGGTCATGATGTTCGCCTACCGGATACTCGTCCATACGCCGCCCTGGGTCTGGATCCTGCTCGCCTATCTGGTCTGGCAGGGCATCAAGGCGATGCAGCCGCGCACGATTCCGATCTGGCGTGCACTGATCGTCCCGGTCGTCTTCATCGTCTGGGGAATCTCGCGGATCGGATTCGGGCATCAGGATAACGCCTGGCCGCTGGTCGCCTGGATCGCGGCCGCGCTGGTGCTGTTGCCTCTTGGCGTGCTGACGCCGCGTCCGTTTGAGGTCGATCACAAGACGGGTGAGATCATCCGTCCAGGCAGCGCGCTCGGGCTGATCCGCAATCTCGTCGTGTTCACTCTGCAGTACACGGTGAGCGTGATCTCGGCCATCGACGCAGGCGATCGCGCGGTGGCCTTCATCGTCGGCCGCGCCATCTCGGGCGCGACCGCCGGCTACTTTTTCGGCTCGATGATCGCGCTCCTGATCGCCTACCGCAGGAAGCGCGCAGCGGACGCCTAGAGTTTGAGCATGATCTTGTCGGAAAACCGCTTCACACTTTTCCGAATCATGTCCCTTAGGACTTCACCGCACCCGCCGTCAGCCCGCCCACCATGTAGCGGCGGAAGGCGTAATAGACCGCGGCCGGCGGCAGTGCGTAGATGAAGCCGGTCGTCATCAGCAGCTCCCAGGGCGAGTCGTCGGCGGCGAGGAAGTTGCCGAGCGCGACGGGAAGCGTGATCTCGCGATCGTTCGAGAGCAGCAGGAACGCGTAGAGATATTCGTTCCAGGCGAGCAGCACCGCATAGGTGCCGATCGCGACCAGCGAAGGCATCATCAGCGGCAGGTAGACCAGGCGGAAGATCTGCAGCGTGGTGGCGCCGTCCATCACCGCGGCTTCATCCAGTTCGACCGGCAGCTTGTCCGAGGCCTGCTTCAGCACCCAGATCGCGTAAGGCGAGGCGATCGTCACCATCGCCAGGATCAGCGCCCAGTGATTGTTGAGCAGGCCGTAATTGCCCATGGTGCGGTACATCGGCACGGCAAGGAATGCCGCCGGGATGAAATAGGTGAACAGCGCGAGGTTCAGCACCATGCGCCCGCCGGGCACCTTCAGCCGCGAGATCGAGAACGCCGCGGCGGTGGCGATGAACAGCGTCAGCACGCCGACGGATGCGGCGATCACCAGCGAATTCCAGAATTGAATATAGAAGTCGCGCAGGAAATAGTGCTGCTGCTTGAACACGATTTCGAAGTTGTGCAGCGTCGGATGGTCCGGCCACAGCTTGCCCGAGAACGCGTCCTCCTTCGGAGAGATCGCGAACAGGAACATGTGGTAGATCGGGATCATCGTCCACAGGAAGACGGGAATGCCGATCAGCAGTAACCGCGCTTCGGTCGCGACGTCGCGCCAAGAAAATTCGCTTACGCCGGGAAGCTTCATCGCGACAACCGTTTCATCATGAAATACACGAGCGGCAGGACGAACGGCATCGCGCAGACGATGGAGGCCATCGCGAGCGAGAGCTGGTCGAGCCGGAGATAGCGGATACCGAGCGTCGACAGCACGTGCGTGAGGTCGGCCGGGCCGCCGCCGGTGAGCAGATAGACGCTGTTGAAATCGCCAAGCGTCCAGATCATCGAGAGCAGCGTGCAGGTGATATAGAGCGTCTGCATCGACGGCCAGGTGATGAAGCGGAATTTCTGCCACCAGCTGGCGCCATCGACCTCGGCGGCCTCGAACAGGTCCTGCGCGATCGCGAGGCGCCCGGTGATCAGGATCAGCGTCCAGAACGGCAGCGACTTCCAGATGTGCACACCGATCGCCATGGTCAGCGCAACCGTCGGGTCGTTCAGCCAGTTCGGGCCATCATCGCCGGTGAAGGAGAAGATCAGGTGGTTGACCATGCCCCATTCGGGATTGAACATGAAGCGGACCGACAGGATGGTCGGGATCGACGGGACCGCCCAGGGCAGGATGAAGATCACAGAGAGCCATTTGATCCAGGTGCGCTGTTGGGCGAAGAAGCCGGACAGGAACAGTGCGATCAGCATCTTGATGTTGATGCCGATGACCAGGAAGATCAGCGTATTGACCGCGGCGCGCGCGAAGATCGGGTCGTTATAGAGCGCGACATAGTTCGATGGCGCCCGCGCCAGCCAAAGCCCGTAGCAGACGGGATAGACCACGAAGGCGAGGAAAACGAGCAGATAGGGCGCGAGCAGCGCGATGCCCCAGACCTGCGCCGGGGTCAGCCGCGGCGACAGGGGCGGGGCGGGGATCGACTGATCGCCAGAGAGCGTGATCGCCATTCTTTTAGGACTCTTCTCTCGAATCTTAACCTCTCCCCGCTTGCGGGGAGAGGTCGGATCGACTCCTTGGGCGATCCGGGTGAGGGGGTACAGGACTCACCACAAGCACAGCTCGCGGATAGAGCCCCTCACCCCAACCCTCTCCCCGTAAGAACGGGGAGAGGGAGGGCAACACTTAGCCTGCAACCTGCTTGATGCGGGCGATCAGTTCGTCGACGGCCTTGTCGACAGGGACCTTCTCGCTGACCACCCGGTTCATCGCCTTGGCCCAGACGTTCTCATTGTTCAGGATCGTGAACTTCCAGTTCTTGGTGAAGTCGAACGGCGCGGTGCCGCCGGTGAACTGGGTGTAGACCGCCTTGCGGTGCCGGTCGGACTGCCAGAACGGGCTCGCCTGGCTTTCCTTGGTCACCGGGAACCAGCGGCCAAGTGCACCTTCGATATAGGGTCGGACGTTATCTTCCTGCAGCAGGAAGCTGATGAACTGCTTGCCCTCCGCCTTGTTCCTGGCCGCGGCGAACATCAGCCCGGTCTTCACGTCGGAGCGGTAGCGGATGGTCGAACCATCCGGGGCCTTCGGAAAGGACGCGGTGATGATGTCCTGCTCATAGGCCTTCTTGCCGGCGTCGCGCTGCTCCTGGGTGAGGGCCTGGTTCTGCGAGTCCTCGTACCACTTCGCCGCGATCGAGATCGTGAAATTGTGGGTCATCACGATGGTCTTGTTGTGGAACGCGACGTTGTTGTCCGGGTCTTTCCAGGTCGTCGAGGACGGCGGGGTGCAGCCCTTGATGTAGGTGTCGGTGTAGTCCTTCAGCGCGTGGATCAGGCCGTCACGCACCTTGGGATCGTCGACCAAGAGCTTGCCGTCGTCGTCGACCAGCTTGACGTGGTAGGCGTCCATGAAGGTGTAGAACGACTGGAAGGCGTCGGTGGATTCCACGCCCATCGGCTGGCCGACGGCATAGATGCGCTGGCCGGTGGCCTTGCGGATCGCCGGCTGCACCTTGTCGCACCAGAAGCTCCAGTAGCCTTCCCAATCATTCGGGATGTCGCTCTGCTTGAAGCCCGCTTTCTCCAGCATGTCGTTCCAGATCTGGACGTGCATGCTCTGCTGCTTCAGCGGGAAGCCGTAATAGGCCTTCTTCTTGGTGACGTCGTTATAGAGGATCGAGGCGTCCAGCGTGTTCTGCACGAACCGGTCCTTGATCGGCTCCATGACGTCGGTCAGATCCTCGAGCTTGCCCTCGAAGGCCCACTTGCCCTGCGCCTGAACGTCGTAGGAATCGGAGTAGGCGACATCGGGCACGGTGCCGGCGTCGAGCGCTGCGACAGTCTTCGGAATCATGTCCTGGATCGCGTACTGCGACAATTCGACCTTGATGCCGGTTTTTGCTTCGAACTTCTTGATGGTCTCGATCAGTGCGTCGTCTTCGGACCTGTAGAAGCCCTTGGCAAACCACACCGTAATCGTCTTTTGCTGCGCAAATGCGGGTGCAGCGGCTGCGAACAGCCCGGCCGCAGCGACCGCCAGTGATACAGCGCCAATAATCTTGGATTTCACGTTTTTCTCCCTCAAGCCGCCGGTGTTTTAACCGGTCAGCAAAAACACTAGCGCATGGCCGCTATCCGATCTAGCGGCATGTTGTCAGACCTAGGTCGAGGGGGATCGGGCTCTCGGAGATGCTTAACGCGCGCATCGATGCGATCGCCGCATCAATTCGTGGCAATCAATTCGCACTCTGTCCCTTAGCGTCCGAGCTGACATGAAAAGACGCCGAACTCTCGCTTCAGCGGGTCCGAAGGCTGGCATTGAAGGCCTTCGATCGGCTGTCCCCTGCGATCAATCGGACACCAGGATCCACCGGTGCTGGCCCAGTTGATCCCGCGATCGAAAAACGTCGGTGCATCGAACCTGGCCTCGATCGCCGTTTGTCCTTCGGCATCGACGAAACCCCAATGCTCGCCCGATTGAGCCGGGACCAGGCCGTCCCCCATGCGAATGCCGATCCGTCCGTCCCTCGGCTGGATCAGCCATGAGCCGTGCGCATCGAGGACGCCGCGCCTGCCGCCCTCAAAGGCCATGGCCATGCCGGAGGCGATATGGCAGATGCGTTCAAAGTGCTGCCCGGTGATCCAGGCGCCGTTCGAAGGATCGATGATTCCGTTTCTTGCCCCAATGCGCGCCAGAACCGGACCGTCGGGAGAGCCCGGCGAGATCGCATCGAAGCTCGGTTGGACGGCCCAGCTGCCATCGGACTTCAGCAACCCGATCTTTCCACCCACGTTCGCAACCGCGAGGGAGGCGAAGAAGCCGCCCGTACGATCGAACCTCTGCGCCGTAATCGGTGTGAAATCGCTCGCCACATAGATGGACTCGTCGCCAGTCCTGAGGACGTTCGGCATGTCACAGGACACCGGCGCCTGGAGTTTGCCCTGCGGAGGCTCGATCGGCTTGCCGTTCGCGCTGAAAATGTGGGGCTTGTCGTCGATGCTGCCGATGATACGTCCATCGCTGCAGAACCTCGGGATGTAGTCGAAGGTCGGAGCGATGACGAGCTGGGCGTTTTCGTCGAGCACCCCTCGCTTCTTTTCGCTCGTGACGATCCAACGCGACTTCGGGATAGCGCCGCCCCATATCGCCTCGTATTGGGGCTGGACGACCCACGCGCCGGAACGATCGATCAAGCCGTAAAGCTTGCCAATCCGGGCTACTGTCATCGATGCGCCGGCCGCAAAGTTTTGCAAACCATCGTATTTCGGTTCGATCTTGAAGCGGCCCGAGCTGTCGATGAAGCCCCAATGGTCATCTATCTTGGCCGTCGCCGTCCCGTCGACGAACACACCAAGCTGCTGGAATTTCGGTCCGATCTCCCAGCTCCCGTCGGGGCGTATCACGCCCCACCCCGAATCGGTTCTTGCCAGCCTGAGCGCCGTGCCCTCGGTGTCATAAGGAAGGGTCGCATCGAGCGACGGCGGAACAAGCCAGGCACCGGAGCGATCAACGAGGCCCCATCTGCCCACGGCGCCGACTGTTCTGGTGGAGGCGTCGCCGACGATCTCAAAAATACCTTCCCTGAACCGCTCCGTGCCTGCGATGCCTTCGGAGGTGGTCCTGCCTTCGGTGACAAGGAAGACATTTTCGGTGAAGGGAATGATGTAGCCGAACTTCGGCTCGAGCACCGTCTTGCCGTCAAGGTCGATCAGGCCGGACCGGCCGCCAATGTCGATCTGCGCAAAGCCGTGAGAGAATCGATCCGCAATCGCATATTGCGGCTTCGCGATCACGCGGCCGCTTGTGTCGACATAGCCGTAGCGGCCGTTCGATCGTACCAGCGCGCGCCCTTCATGGAAGCTATCGACCCAATCGAATTTCGGCGACACGGCAAGCGTGCCGTCGCGGTTCACCGCGCCGCAGAGGCCTTGCGAAAACCCGCACGAGGGGAGTGGAAACGAAGGGGGCGGGCCGAAACCGTTCGCGCCCTGGTTCGCGCGAGATACCTCGGCGTCGAAAATGATCTTCCCGGCAGGCAGGAGTGGAGCGGACGGGCGATCGGCAGACGTCGTTGGCGAATTGTCCTGCGCGCGCAGAGTGCTCGTGAGCGTTGCCAAGATCAGAGCCGCACTCACGGTGGCCACCCGGCATCTTCCAAAGCTTCCCATAGGGCGATGTCTCATCCCGCTTCAACCTCGGGTATGATATCATCGTGGCAAAATGCGGACGGCTCTTGTGCCATGGCGCAGGCATTCCGCCTGCGCGATCCGGTCGGACCTAGTTGGACTTCGCGCCCTCCTTCGCGTTCTCCGCGGTGGGCGATCCCTCCGGCGCCTGCCGCTTTCCGCCGGTGATGCGCTGCTTGAGCAGGTCGAGGAAAGGAGACGCCGCAGGCGACTGGCGGATCAGGGCCTCGGGATCGGGGAAGATCAGCGGATCGTCCCACGGACCCTGCACCATGAAGGGCAGTTGAAAGCCTGATGTCGTGTTGAGGCTTGCCACACCCTTCATGTCGTATTCGCGGGTCGGCACCGACGCGGTGCCGGTCAGCGTGATCTTCGTCGAAGGTCCCTCGATGCGGATGTCCTCGGCGGTGGCGATCCCGTCGGCAAATTTCACGGCAATAGTGAGATTATCGTAGGGCGTCGAGCCGTTGCGGAAATTGCCGCCGCCGGACAATGGCCGGCGCTCCAGCCGCTTCAGCAACTGCTCGGCATTGAAGCCTGCGATCGCGCCGTCATGCCCGGTCACAGTGGCGGTGCCGTCGAGCGACTGCACCAGGCCGAACGGGCTCGAGCCGGAAGCGAGGAGGGACACGTTGATATTGCCCCGGCCGGACAGCTTGTTGAGGCCGAACAGTTCGGAGGCGCAGGCCTGGAGGTCGACGTCGATGAACTGGAATTGCGCCTTGATGTCGGCAACCGTGTCCGCGCGCGAGATGCCGAACGAGCCCTTGGCGATGCCGCCATAGACCTGCGCCTCGCCGACCGAGAGCGCCAGCGTGCCGTTGCGCAAGTTGGCGCCGATCGCGGTGCGGCCGAGCTTCGAGGGACCGACCGTCAGCTTGGCGGCCGAGAGGCGCATGTCGAGGTCGGTGCTCGAAAGCCCGTTGAGATCGAACAGCTGCCTGTTCCAGTCGCGCGCGCCGCTCGCGAGCAGGCGGAAGGTGGAGATATAAGGTGTGAAGTCGAGCGCGTCGGCGGCGAGCGTCGCCTGCAGCGTCTGCCGGCCGTTATTGGCGTAGGTCATGACGCCTTCGGCGGTGTTGCCGTCGAGCTCGACATTGACATTGGTGAGCGCGATCGAGGCGCCGACGACATTCGCGCGCGCCTTCAGCGCGAAGCGGCCGAAGCCGCCACTGCCGGGCTGCGGCTGGCCGGTCCAGCGCAGCGCGTTGCGCAAGGAGGGGCTATCGATAGTGAGCGTACCCTCCATCATCGGGCTGGTGCGGTTGGCGACGCTACCGTCGAAGGCGAGCTTGAGCGGCGCGCTGGCGATCCGCGCCTTCAGGCCCGAGCGGTCGCCCGAGAGCGCGGCGACGAAATCGGCAAAACTGATCGAGCCGTCGACGCGCTCGCCGCGCCAATCGAACTGTCCGGTCGCGGCAAAGGAGCGCGAGATCGAGGGCCAGGCCAGCGACAGGTCGATGTCCTCGAGCTTCTCGGTGGCTTGCGTGGCCGCGTCCTCGTAATTGAGCACGCCGTCCTGGATCCTGATCTCGGAGAACGAGACCTGGCTGTCGGCGCCGGGCTTCATCGTCCGCGCAATGGTCTGGATGAAAGGTGTCCAGTTGCTCTCGCCGTCCGGCTTCAGGCTGACATGGATGTGCGGCCGTAGCAGCGTCAGGTCGGCGATCTCGAACCGTTGCAGCAGCAAGGGCAAGAGCCTGAGATTGGCGGTGAGCACGTCGACATGGAGCGCGGGGTCGGCGGTGCCGCCACCCTTCAGGCCAACGTCATGGAAGGAGATGTAGCTTGCCGGCAGCACGGAAATGTCGATGTTGCCTGCCACGCTGAGCTCGAGCCCGGTGACGTCGCGGATCTGCGCTTCCACTGCCTTGCGCAACGCGTCGCGGTTGATGAGCCAGGAGGTCGCCAGCAGGGCGATCAGCACGACGCCGAGCAGCGCCGCGATCGGCGTCCCGAGGCGCTTCATTCCTTGGGCCATGGTCAATGGCATGTCCTGATCGGGTTGGTCGCTGGAGCCAGAAGGGCGGAGCGGGAAACCTGCGCGCCCCCACGCCCAACCCCCGCAACTTGATGGGTTTTCTTGTCGCTTTCAAGGCCGCGGACGGGTCTGCCCACGGCGTGGGCAGCTTCTACCACCGGCTCCCCGAACGGAGAACCCCGTATCATTGACGGCTTCGGACGATTTCGCCTAATAATCGCCGCCAACAAGGCGCGACGCCTGCAGGCCGCAGCTTCAGTCGAGGGTTTTTTGCATGAACAAGGTCTATCCCGACGCCAAGTCGGCTCTTGAGGGCGTTCTCAAGGACAACATGATGATCATGTCGGGTGGCTTCGGCCTCTGCGGCATCGCCGAGGTGCTGTCGGATGCGATCCGCGACTCCGGCGTCAAGGGTCTGACCGTTGTCTCCAACAATGCCGGCGTCGATGGCATCGGGCTCAGCCGCCTGCTGGAAACCCGCCAGATCAAGAAGATGATCTCGTCCTATGTCGGCGAGAACAAGCTGTTCGCCCAGCAATTCCTTGCCGGCGAGCTGGAACTCGAATTCAACCCGCAGGGCACGCTGGCCGAGCGCATCCGCGCCGGCGGCGCCGGCATCCCGGCCTTCTACACCAAGACCGGCGTCGGCACGCTGATCGCCGAAGGCAAGGAAGTGAAAGAGTTCGACGGCGAGAAGTATCTGATGGAGCGCGGCCTATTCGCCGACCTCGCCATCGTGCACGCCTGGAAGGGCGACACCGCCGGCAACCTGATCTACCGCAAGACCGCGCGCAACTTTAACCCGATGATGGCGACCGCCGCCAAGATCACGGTGGCCGAGGTCGAGCATCTGGTTCCCGCCGGTGAACTCAATCCCGACCATGTCCATACGCCGGGCATCTTCGTGAAGCGCATCGTCGAGGTCGGTACCGCCCAGAAGCGCATCGAATTCCGCAACACCCGCCCGCGCACGGCAGCTTGAGATCAGGAGAATAAGATGGCCTGGACCCGTGAACAGATGGCCGCGCGCGCCGCGAAGGAATTGCGCGACGGCTACTACGTCAACCTCGGCATCGGCATCCCGACGCTGGTCTCGAACTACATCCCCGACGGCGTCGACGTCAGCCTCCAGAGCGAGAACGGCATGCTCGGCATGGGCCCGTTCCCCTATGAGGGCGAAGAGGACGCCGATCTGATCAACGCCGGCAAGCAGACCGTGAGCGAGCTGCCGTCGACCTCGTATTTCTCGAGCGCGGATTCCTTCGGCATGATCCGCGGCGGCCACATGGATCTGTCGATCCTCGGTGCCATGCAGGTGGCCCAGAACGGCGATCTCGCCAACTGGATGATCCCCGGCAAGATGGTCAAGGGCATGGGCGGCGCGATGGACCTCGTCGCCGGCGTCAAGCGCGTCGTCGTGGTGATGGAGCATTCCGCCAAGGACGGCGCCAAGCTCTTGAAGAAGTGCAATCTGCCGCTGACCGGCGAGCGCGTGGTCGACATGGTCGTCACCGATCTCGCCGTGTTCACCATCGACAAGCACGGTGACGGCGGCATGGCGCTGATCGAGCTCGCCGACGGCGTCACGCTCGACGAGGTCAAGGCCAAGACCGAAGCCGAATTTCGCGTCGCGCTGAAGAACACGTAAGGTCTTCGCAGAGGGGGCGTGCATGACGATACGGTCTGCGCGTCCCGAAGACGCGGATTTCATCGCAAGAATTATTCTGTCATCAATGCGCGGCTATCGGCCGCGCGGCTGGTTCGACGTTGCGCTCGGCTGGCCTGAAGCACAGTGCCTGGATTTCATCGCGCGCATCGCCGCCCCGCACGCGGCAGGGCGGCGAAGGTGACTGGATGATCGAGTATGTTGCGACCGATCCCGCCTATCGTGGCCGCGGTCTCGTGCAAGCGCTGATCGCGCGCGCTCTGGATCAGGGACGGGCGGCCGGATTTAGGCGGGTGACGATATCGTTCCTGATCGGCAACGAACCTGCCGAGCGCGCCTACGCCAAGGCCGGCTTTGTGTTCGCTGAAGAGAAGCGCGATCCGGCCTTCGAGGCGATCATCGGCGCGCCTGGCTTTCGCATGTTCGCGCGCGCGATTTGATCTCGCGGCGCCAGCGTTGACGGTTGATAGCGTAACATGCGCCTCAACCTCGTCATGGCGAGGAGCGAAGCGACAAAGCAATCCAGACTGTTTGCGCGGAAAGATTTTGGATTGCTTCGCTCCGCTCGCAATGACGGCGAGTAGCCCGCATGAACGAAGCGATATGGGGACCTTCCGGCGTGAACGGCAAATCGTTCGCGTCTTTGGCTGTGCTTAATTTAAATGATTGGATGCCTTAATTAGAGAAGCTGGATCGCAATCCAGACCGTGCCCCAGATCGCGAGCGCCAGCACGGCGAAGACGGCGGCCACGATGGCCAACACGCGCACGAGATGATTTGCGCCGGCGGCAGGCGCGACGGGGACGGGACGGAAATCGTCGAAGCGCGGGATGGGGCCGCGAATACCGGCAAGCCAGAGAACGATATCGAGCGAAAACGACGCCATGGCCTGTCTCCCAGGGGCGCGATGATCAATCGTCACCATGGCGCCAATCCGGCGCTCAGACTTTGAGCAAGCGCAAAGGTGGCCCGCGCGAAAGCGGGTAATCTAATGCCATCCGGGGCTTGCCAGTGACCGCAAGCGGCATCAATTTACCAACGGGTAAGATATGAGGACTGACCTCGCAGCGAGCTATGGCGAAGAGAGGTTGCCGCGCTACACGAGCTATCCGACCGCGCCGCACTTTTCGCCGGCGGTCGGCGCCGACACCTACGCGCGCTGGCTGTCCGAGCTCCCCGCCAATGCCAGTGCATCGCTGTATCTGCACGTGCCGTTCTGTCGCGAGATGTGCTGGTATTGCGGCTGCCATACCCAGATCGTCCGCCGCGACGGGCTGATTGCGGCCTATCAGGGGACGTTGCGAAGCGAGATCGCAGAGGTCGCCAACACCATCGGCCGACGCATCAAGGTCGAGCACATCCATTTCGGCGGCGGCACGCCGACGATCATGGCGCCGGAAGCCTTTGCCGAGTTGATGGCGGCGATGCGTCATGCCTTCTTCGTGCTGCCCTCGGCGGAGATCGCGGTCGAGATCGATCCGCGGACGCTAGCCGCCGAGATGGTGGAGGCCATGCGTCTCTCTGGCGTCAACCGCGCCAGCCTCGGCGTGCAGAGCTTCGATCCCGTCGTGCAGCGCGCGATCAACCGCGTGCAGAGTTTTGAGCAGACCGCCTCCGTCGTCGACATGCTGCAGCGCGCTGGCATCAAGGGGATCAATTTCGACCTGATCTACGGCCTGCCGCACCAGACCATCGCGTCCTGCCTGGATACGGTGCGGCGTTCGCTCGCGCTCGCGCCGGCCCGCTTCTCGGTGTTCGGCTACGCGCATGTGCCTGACTTCAAGAAGCACCAGCGCATGATCAATGAGTATCATTTGCCCGACGGCCTTGCGCGTCATGACCAGGCCTGCGCCATCGCCAACGCGCTGAAGGAGGCGGGCTATGTGCAGATCGGGCTCGATCATTTTGCGCGGCCTGACGATGCGATGGCCGTGGCGTTCGAGCAGGGGACGCTGCGGCGCAATTTCCAGGGCTATACCACCGACCAGGGCGAGGTCCTGCTCGGCTTCGGCGCCAGCGCAATCGGGCATCTGCCGCAGGGCTATGTCCAGAACGAAGTACAGATCGGTGCCTATCAGCAGAGCATCGCGGATGGCTGTCTCGCCACTGCGAAGGGCTATGAGCTCACCGACGACGATCGGCTGCGCGCCGACATCATCGAGCGCATCATGTGCGAATTCGGCGCCGATCTCGGCGACATCTGCGCGCGTCATGGTGCAGATCCGGAGGGGATTCTCAGGTCTGCGTCGCGCCTGAAGCCGCTGATTTCGGACGGCGTCGTCAGGCTGGACGGCGGCCGCCTCGCCGTCGCAAACGACTCGCGCTTCCTCGTCCGCAGCGTTGCGGCGGCGTTCGATGCGCATCTCGATCCAGGGAAGCAGTTGCACAGTCGGGCGGTCTAGGGCCAGCGGCCGCTTGCAGATTTGCAAGGTCGTCCGCGAAGTCGGCCCCTTCGAGCACGCCTGATTCGGGTCTGAGCTTAAGCCGCGGTGGCCGGCGCTACGGCGGCCGGCTGCGCCAGCGGCCGCACGCCCCGCCGCCAGTCGGTGATGGTGCAGCCGAAGCGACCGCGGAACCAGCGGGCCATGGCGCTCTGCGCGGAGAAGCCAAGCTGTGCGGCGATATTCGCCAGCGGCCGGCCGGGGTCCTCGATCAGCTGGATCACGAGATCGGCGCGCTGCGCGTCGAGGATGGCCGAGAAGCTGGTGCCGGCGTCAGCCAGGTGCCGGTGGATGGTGCGGCGGGTACAGCCGAGATGCTCGGCCACGCGTTCGACCGTGCAGTCGCCGCTCGCGAGCAGGATGCGCACGACCTCGTCGACCTTCTCCTCCCAGCTGGCCGGCCGGTTTTCGATCGCCTCGATCCGCTTGCGCAAATAATTCGCGATCAAGGGATGCGCGCTCGGAATCCGCCGTTCCATGTCGTGGGCCGACAGCAGGATCGAATCCTCTTCCGCGTTGAAGATGACGCGGCAGCCGAAGAAGTCGCGGTAACGCTTGCGGTCGTGCGGCGGCGGGTAGTGCAGATGCACCTCCTGCGGCCGCCAGTCACTTCCGAACAGCGACTGGATGATGCGATGAATGCTGCCCAGCGCCATGTCGATCGACTGGCGCGGGGCCGTCGGCTGCCGCCCGCGCAGATGCAGCGTGACGGTCACGGTCTGCTTGTCCCTGACGACGTCGAGCTTCATGCCCTCGTGATGAACATGGATGAAGCGGGAGAAAGCTTCGATCGCCTCGCCGACGGTTGCCTGTTCGCGCACGATCAGGCCGACCGCGCCGAAATTGGTCAATCCGCCGCTCTCGGCGAGCCGCAAGCCGAAATCTTCGGCACCGGACTCCGCTGCCGACAATTCGAGCAGGCGGCGTAAGGCTGTGACGGCAATGGGCGTATCGGGCTTGTCGAGGATGGTCAGCGGCAGTCTGACCTTACGCATCATCTGTCTGGGGTCGAGCCCGACCGATCGGGCGACCTCCGGGTAGTAGCTCAAGCCTGCGCTGCGAATGAGGTCGGTCATGCGACCCGTTCCTGTCAGCCATTCCCGCAGATGTCCCGAAATGTAAAGTTTCTGTCCCGATCCGTCAAATCCGGGAACACGGCGGAACATACATAAGGAAGAACGAAGCACTGGCGCGAATGCCGTGCTCATGACGGCACAGCAGGGCTGTGGGCCTCGCGGCCGTCGCATATCATTTGACCAAGACATTGCTGGATCGGGATTATGCCGGGGAACATGCTTTCCAAGGGTGAGGTATTTGTCATTGAAACCGACGCTGTCTCCCGCGAACAATTGTCCAACGCGCTTCAACAGAGCGCCTATGACGTGATCTGCTTCGCCGACGGCGCATCGCTGCTATCGGAAGCCAAGACCCGGATGCCGGCCTGCGTGCTGCTGGAGATGCCGCCGGATCGCTCCGCCCTCGACGTGCTCAAGCGCCTGCGCGAGGAGAATTGCATGGCGCCGGTGCTGGTGACCGCTGCGAACGGCAGCATCGCCATGGCGGTCGATGCCATCAAGAGCGGCGCGGCCGATTTCATCGAGAAGCCGTTTCGCACCCACGACGTCGTCGGCCGGATCGATGCCGCGATCGACGAATCCGTCCGGTCCGATTCGAGCCGGCAGCGCTGGCTGCCCGGCTGCGAACCCCTGACGGCGCGCGAAGGCGATGTGCTCGCGCATCTCGCGGCCGGCCTGACCAACAAGGAGGTCGCCCGGCGGATGCATCTGAGTGCGCGCACGGTCGAGGGCTATCGCGCCAGCATTTTGAAGAAGGCCGGCGCCCGCAACGTGACGGATTTGCTCCGCCGCATCTTCGGTCAGGGTTCGCCCAGTCAGGTCTGAGGCTCGAAGTCTGAGGTTTGCCTCTTAAGCGTCGGTTGTGCCGCGGCGTGGTGACGCGTTCCGCGGCCATGGTGCCGCCGCAGCCGCGCCCAACGGAAACCCCAATCGAACCGGTTCCTTCCCTGCCGCGTCTCACCACGATGGCGTGGCATGTTTTCGCGCGTCCGGCTGGCGGCGCGGCGATATCGGCAGGGAGAAATTTGATGCGTACGATCGCAAGATGTCTGGTGACGACGAGCCTGGTCCTGGTGACCGCAGCACTCGCCGTGCCCTCATGGGCCGCCGATGTGGACGCCACGTCGGCCATCGACACCGTCACCGTCTATCCCGATGGCGCCACCGTCACCCGCGTGATCGCGATCGACCTCGCCTCCGGCGACAGCACACTGGTCGCTAAGGATTTTCCGCTCTCGCTCGATCCGTCCTCGCTCCGCGTCGAGGGCGAGGCGAGCGCCAAGCTCACCATCGGTACCATCGATGCACGGCCGCCGCGCGCGGCGGCGCCGGTCAATCTGCCCGAGCTCGACAAGCGCATCGAGGCGCTCAAGGACGAGCGTGCCGACCTGCAAGGCGCGATCGATGCGGCGGCGGCCCGGCGCAAATTCGCGCAGCGCTTCGCCGAAGCTTCTCCCGCCGGCCTCGGCGAGAAGGGCGAGGCGCGCCCGATCACCGAGTGGCGCGCGGCCTTCACCGCCGTGGCCGAGGAAGTCGCGGCCGCTGAAACGGCGATCCGTGATGCCACACGAAAACAGCGCGAGATCGATCGCCAGATCGCGCAACTCGAAGCCGACCGATCTGCCAAGCCGCCGAGCAAGCTGGAGGTGCGGATCGACGTCGCCTCGGCAGCCGCGACCAAGGCGACGCTGCGGGTCACCTACGCCGTGCGCAATGCGCGCTGGTTGCCGCTCTACGATGCCCGGCTCGACACCGGTGCCAAGGACCGCAAGCCGCAGCTCGAGCTGGTTCGCCGCGCCGAGGTCACGCAATCGACCGGCGAGGACTGGACGAACGTCACGCTTGGCGTTTCCACCGTCCGTATCGCCCGCGGTGGCAGCGCGCCGGAGTTGGGCTCGCTGGTGGCGCAATATCCGCAGGTGCCGAAGCCGCGCGCGCTGGGCTCGGTCGCGGATACTGCCGTGCCAGCGGCCGCGCCAATGCTGCGAAAGATGGAGGCGGCACGAAGCAGGGAGGAATTTGATCTGCCGGCCCAGCGTGCCGACGAGCAGCAAGCCGTCGCGGAGGTCGGCGACTTCCAGGCCACCTTCAAAATTCCCGGCCGCGCCAGCCTCGGCGCAGCCGAGGGCGCCAAGAGCCTGCGCATTGCTTCGATGAGCGTGCCCGCCGATCTCGCGGTGCGCACCGCGCCGGTGCTGGACCCCACGGCCTTCCTCGAAGCCAGCTTCAAGCAGACCGACGACACGGCGCTCCTGCCGGGCAAGGTCGCGATCTACCGCGACGGCGTCTTTGTCGGCCGCGGCAAGCTTTCGGCCTCGGCCAAGGACGACATCGTGCGGCTCGGCTTCGGCGCCGACGACAAGGTCAAGGTCGAGCGCGCAGTGCTCAAGCGCAACGAAGGCTCGGCCGGTCTGATCGTGACGTCGAAGACCGACGAGCGCGCGTTCAAGACCACCGTCCGCAACAGTCACGACTTCCCGATACACGTCGCGATCGAGGACCAGCTGCCGGTCAGCGAGAATGACGAGATCGTCGTCGAGATGCTGCCGGCGACCACGCCGCCCACGGCAAAAGATATCCGTGACAAGCGTGGCGTGCTGGAATGGTCGTTCGACGCCAGGCCCGGCGAGGTCAAGGACATCAACTTCGCCTGGCGCCTCCGCTGGCCCAAGGACAAGAGCGTGGTGATCGTGCCGTCGGGTTAGGGCTCCGCTTCACCTCGCCCCGCTCGCGGGGAGAGGTCGGCGCGAAGCGCCGGGTGAGGGGGACTCTCCGCGAGTCCATCTGTCATCGAATTTTGCTGAAGCAGCCCCTCACCCCAACCCTCTCCCCGTAAGAACGGGGAGAGGGAGAGAAAGAGCGCTGACTCACTTCGCCTTCAGGAAATCCGCGACGTCAAGCAGGACGAACTCGTTGTCGTCGGCCTTGTTGGGGTCGCGGCTCGACGAGAACGGCAAATTGTTGTCGTTGCCGACAATGATGTGGGTGTCGTCGACGCGATCGACGTTCTCGATGGTGAAGAACGGGAAGGTGTAGACGCCGTCATTGAGCGGCTTGCGCGCCTTCTTGTCGGGGTCCTGGATCTTCATCAGGTCGATATAGCCGATCTTGCGCACGGGCTTGCCGACATTGGCGTCGGTCAGCTCGATCTTGTAGACGCGTTTGAACTTGGCGACGTCAGGGAAGCAGTTCTCGCCGCGGGTGCCCTGAGGGCAAGCCTTGTCGGACGTGCCTTCGCCATTGTCGCGCTCGATGACCAGGCCCGCGCTCGGGTCGATCATGTTGAAGTCGCCGATGGCGTTGCCGTTCTGCTCGAACACATATTGCCAGTAGCGGCCGGTGAATTTCTCAGCAGTGACGTCGAATTCGAGGATGCGGGAAGCTTCCTTGCCGTCGACCCGCTCCCAATCCTTCTTGTCGGCATCCCACAGCGGGCCTTCGAGCAGGCCGTAGAGGAATTTGCCGTCCTTGGAGGAGGCAAAGCCCTCAAAGCCCTTGGAGCGGCGCAGGTTGACGTTGGTGTAGGTCGCGCCGGGCGCGCCCGGCGACTGCACCGCCCAATGGTCGGGCGAGCGCACCGGCTTGCCGTCGGCGATGGTCTCGAACACAGCGAGGATCTTGCCTGATTTGTCGGCCTTCAGGATGTAGGGCCCGAACTCGTCGCCGATCCAGAAAGTGTCGCCGATGATCTGGAAACCTTCAGTGTCGAAGTCGGCGCCAGTGAGATAACGCTTCTCGGTGTCCTCGTGCACGATGCGAAAAGGCACCTTCTTGTCGGGATCGTGCAGGAAGATGGTCTCCTCGCGCTCGATGTTGCCGCTGGCCCAATCCATCTTGTAGCGATTCAGGTACAGCATCGAGTCCGGCGAGTTGGCGCGCGAGCCCATGCCGTTGTCGGTGATGACCCAGAAGCTGCCGTCGGGCATGGTCTTGATGCCGGAATGGCCCTGCAGCGGCTGGCCCCTGAACGGCAGCGAGATGCCGGTCGGGCGCTCAAAGGATTTTCCCATCACGGTGCCGAGCGCGTCGACGCGCTTGCCGGTGGTGTATTTTCCCGAGGTCTGGAGATCGGCGGGCGCATCGGCCGGCGCGTCGATGAAGGTCGCGGCTGGCATCACCACGTGGCCGGCGAGTTTGGCCGGGAATTCACCCTCACTCGCTGCAAGCGCGGTGCTCGCGGTGAGAATGATCGTTGCGACGGTGCTGAGAAAAGTCGCGCGCATGTGCGTCTCCTGTTAGTGGACGACGCCTTATGCGGATCGCACATTGCAATATTGTGAAACCGGGCCAAACGCCGCAGGCGCCGGTTACTCCTTTACCGCGCCGGTCAGCGAGGAGACGTAATAGTCCACGAACAGCGAGTAGAAGATCGCAACCGGCAGCGAGCCGAGCAGCGAGCCCGCCATCAGCGCGCCCCATTGGTAGACGTCGCCGGTGACGAGCTCGGTCAGGATCGCGACCGGCACGGTCTTGTTAGCGCCGCTCTGGATGAAGGCGAGCGCGTAGATGAACTCGTTCCAGGACAGCGTGAAGGAGAAGATGCCGGCCGAGATCAGGCCGGGCACCGCGAGCGGCAATGTGATCCGCCGCAGGATCTGCAGCCGCGTCGCACCGTCGACGAGTGCGCATTCCTCGAGCTCGTAAGGGATCGACTTGAAATAGCCGATCAGGAGCCAGGTGCAGAACGGCACCAGGAAGGTCGGATAGACCAGGATCAGCGCCAGCGGCGAATCGAACAGGCCGAACTGCACGACGACGGTGGCGAGCGGGATGAACAGGATCGACGGCGGCACGAGGTAGGCGAGATAAATGCCGAGGCCGACATAAGGACTGCCGCGGAAGCGCAGCCGTTCGATCGCGTAGGCGGCGAGCGTGCTCGCGATCAGCGACAGCGTGGTTGCGCCGATCGCCACCAGCATCGTCGTCCACAGCCAGCGCGGATAGGCGGTGTCGAACAGCAGGTGCTTGATATGCGCCAGCGTTGGCGAGGTGATCCAGAACGGGTTGTGCTCCCGGTAGTTCATCAGCTCGGCGTTCGGCTTGAACGACGTGATCGCCATCCAGTAGAACGGAAACAGCAGGATCAGCACGAAGCAGCCGAGCGGCAGATAGATCATCATCAGCCGCCGCAGCCCGGAATCCCAGGCCATGGTGTCGGGCGCCGCTTTGGCGTTGGCCACTGTGGAGACTTGCGCGACGGTCTCAGTCATTGGCCTCTCCCTGCTGCCATTTGCGGCGTGCCAGGCCGAAATAGGAAAACAGCGTCGCGAACACCAGGAACGGGATCATCGACACCGCGATCGCGGCCCCTTCGCCGAGCTCGCCGCCGGCAATGCCGCGCTGGAACGCCAGCGTCGCCAGCAAATGCGTCGAGTTGCCCGGCCCGCCGCGGGTGATGGCGTAGACCAGCTGGAAGTCGGTGAAGGTGAAGATGATCGAGAAGGTCATGACGATGGCGAGGATCGGCATCATCATCGGGAAGGTGATGTAGCGGAAGCGCTGCCAGGCGCTGGCGCCGTCGAGCATGGCGGCTTCGTAGAGCGAGGGCGAGATGGTCTGAAGCCCCGCCAGCAGCGAGATCGCGACGAAGGGAATGCCGCGCCAGATGTTGGCCGCGATCAGCGAGAATCGCGCCGGCCAGGGCGAGCCGAGGAAGTCGACATTGCTTGTGCGCCAGTGCAGCACGTCGACCAGCAGGTAGGAGATGATCGAGAATTGCGGATCGTAGATCCACCAGAACGCCAGCGCCGACAGCACGGTCGGCACGATCCAGGGCAGCAGGATGATCGCGCGCAGCAGGCTCTTGAACGGAAAATGGTTGTTAAGCAGCAGCGCCAGCCAGAAGCCGAGCGCGAACTTCCCGAAGGTCGCGATGGCCGTGTAGACCACGCTGTAGAACACCGCGTTCCACCACAGGGGATCTGTGAGCAGGTACTGGAAGTTTTCCAGGCCTATGAACTCGCCCTTCCGGCCGATCGTGGTGTCGGTGAAGGCGAGCCAGATGCCGAGTCCAAGCGGATAGGTCAGGAATACCCCGAGCAACCCAATCGCAGGCGCGAGGCACATCACGACCAGGAACGGCTTGTAGTCGAACAGGCGCACCAGCCAGTTCGGTTGCCGCTGCAGCAGGGCGGGGGAGGAGAGTGTGGTCACGGACATAGGGCGTTGTCCTGTCGTTGAAGGTCACCATGCCGTCATTGCGAGCGAAGCGAAGCAATCCAGTCTGTCTCTGCAGTGAAAGTCTGGATTGCTTCGTCGCAAGTGCTCCTCGCAATGACAGTCGCTTTGCCGTCGGCCGTTACTTCTGCCGCCTAAAATACCGCTTGCAGCGCTGCTCGGCTTCTGCGGCGGCGGCCTCCGGCGTGGCCGCGCCGGTCGCGACCGACGCGAACATCTGGATCAGCACGTAGTCGGCGCTGACGGCGCCAGTCGCCGTCGAGATCGGACCCTTGTAGCCGTCGTAATAGATGCTGTTCATGGTGTCTTTGAAGATCTTGACCTTGGGGTCTTGCGACCACACGGCGGCGTCGGCATAGGCCGCGAGCGGCTGCGCCCAATAGCCGGAGTTGGCATTGAGCCACGGCTCGTACTGGTCCTTCTCCAGCATAAATTGCAGGAAGGCCTTTGCGGCGTTGGGGTACTGGCTGTGCTTGAACACCATGGCGTTCAGCGTCAGGCCCGCCATAGGAGAGATCTTCGCCACGCCCTTCGGCAGCAATTGATGCTCGCTGTCTTCGGCGATCGCCTTGGTCGCCGGGTCGTTCTTCAGCGAGAAGTACAGCGAGACGCCGTTGGCGGTCAGCGAAATCTCCTGCGCGGCGTAGGCGCGGTTGTTGCTGACGTCATTCCATGACGTCGTGCCGGCGATGAAGGTCGGGTAGATCTGCTTGACCCAGTTCAGCGCGGCGATCGTCTCCTTGCTGTTGATGGTGAGATTGCCCTCTTCATCGAGCAGGGCCGCGTTGTGCGACCACAGCGCCCAGTTCGCGAACCCGTTGCCGTCGCCCTTGGCGTTGCCGAGCGCGAAGCCCGCCGGCTTGCCGGCCTTTTGCAGCTTCTGGCAGAGGCCGAGGATGCCGGCATGGTCTTCCGGCACCTTGTCGAAGCCGACCGATTGCAGGATCGACTTGCGGTAGATCAGGGGACCGCCGGAGGCGCCGAACGGCAGTCCGATCCAGGTGTCGCTCTTGTTCTTCTTGCCGTAGCGCTGCGCCAGCGGCAGCCAGCCGCCGTAACGTTTGCCGGCATAGTCGGCGACGTCGGTCAGCTCGATCAGCTTGTCGATATAGATGTGCGGCGCATCGGAGAAGCCGATGATGATGTCGGGGCCGGCGCCGGAATTGGCGGTGACCGCGGTCTGCTGGTTGATGTCCTCCCAGCCGACGAAATCGACCTTGACCTCGACGCCAGTCTCCTTGGTGAACTTGGCCGCATTGGCGCGGAACACGTCCTCGTCGGCCTGGACGAAGCGCACCGGCCGCAGCATGCGGAGCGATGCGCCTTTCTCGATCGGCAGTTTCGGTGCGGGGACGTCGGCAGCCTTGATCGTGGATTGAGCGTGCGCTGCAACACCAGTGGCAGCGACCGTTGCAGCGGACAGGCCCAGCGCCAAGGCATCACGACGTGTGATGTCGTTCCTCATCAGTTCCTCCCTATGATGTCTCCCTTCCCGGCGTTGATCGCCGGTGAAGGGCCGTTTCGTTCTTTTGCCGGTCTTTCGGCGCGCTTTGCGCCGGCCGCCTTAGCTGTTCGGGCCGCGGTCCATGCTGACGGGTTGCCAGCGGCGGAGCGCGGTGTCTTGCAGCACCGACGGGTTGACGCAGCTTACCGGCCACATGCCCTGAAGCACCAGTGACAATTCGTAGCCCACCCGGCGCTTGCGTGCCTCGTCGAACCGTGCCGAGGCCGAGGCGACATGGGCGGTCAGGGTCACGTTCTCCATGCTGAGGATGGGGTTGTTGTGCGACGGCGGTTCTTTCTCCAGCACGTCGAGGGCGGCATGCGCGATCCAGCCCTCCTGCAGCGCCTTGATCAGGCTCTCCTCGTCCACGGTGGCGCCGCGCCCCGTATTGATGAAGATCGAGCCTTTCTTCATCTGCCGGAAATGCTTCTCGGTCAGCATGTGATGCACTTCGGGCCGCGCAGGCGCATGCATCGAGACGAAGTCGGATTGCGACAGCACCTCGTTCAGCGTCGCCGGGATGACGCCGTGGTCCCACATCAGCGTTTCCTGGATGAAGGGATCGTAGGCCATCATGCGCAAGCCGAACGGAGCTGCGCGCTTCGCAACGGCACGCGCGACGCGCCCGAACGAGACGAAGCCGAGTGTCTGGCCCATCAGCCGCGGGACTTTCAGCAGCGCCGGCCGGCCTTCGGCCCAGCGGCCGGTGCGCACCATCCTGTCCTGCTCGACCAGGCGGCGAAAGCCGGCGAGCAGCAGCATCATGGCGTGGTCGGCGACCTCCTCGATGAAGGTGTCGGGGATGTTGGTAACGGGAATGCCGCGCGCTGTCGCGGCCTTCACGTCGACACTGTCGACGCCGACCGAGCCGAGCGTGATGACCTTGCAGCTCTCGAGTGCGTCGATGATCGACTTGGTGATCGGGATGCCTTTGGCGTAGATCGCGTCGGCGTTCTTGGCGGCGGCGATGAACTCCGCCTCGTTGGCCGGCGCCTCGACGATCTCGGCATCGATCGGATCGAGCGCTTCGCGCTCGTAGGAGTAATCGCTGCCCGCGACCGTGAAGCTCGCGCCCTTCGGCGTCACCACCCTGTATTTCGGCATTTCCTGCTCCCGATTTGGTTTGTCGGTTCTTGTTGCGACCCGCACCTTTGGGCGGGCCTTTGCGTCTTTTACGCGAAATCGGCGCGGTCGCGTACAATTCCCGGTTGGTGCTGTCGTGATTATTTGCCGGTTTTTCCGGCATTGTCCGGGCTACTACGGAGGCACGTAAGGAACTTGCTAAGGGGTCCGACACTAAAAGTTGATTCAATTTCGATCAATTGACTCGCGCGCCCGCATCCCTTTGTCCCCGGAGTCCACCCCGTGAAGTTGAGCAATCTGAAGATCGCCCCCAAGCTTGGCATCCTTGTCGGTGTCACCGTGTTCGGCCTGTGCATCTCCGGAGTCCTGGCCGGTTATTTGATGAAACGCGCCATGGTCGACGCGCGCATCGACCAGACCAAGTCGATCGTCGACCTCGGTCGTAACTATGCAGCCGCGCTGAAGAAGCGCGTCGATGCCGGCGAGCTGACGAAGGATGCGGCCATGGCCGAGCTTCGCCGCTACGGCAACGCGATGACCTATGACAACGGCTCGGGCTATCTGTTCGGCACGTCCTATGACGGCATCACCCAGCTCGCACCCGACCCCAAGCAGGTCGGCACCAATCGCATGGACGTCGAGACCAACGGTCGCAAGCTGTCCAAGGAGCTGATGGACGGCGTCAAGGCCAACGGCTCGATCCTGCTGTACTATGAATATGTGAAGCCCGGCCAGGAAACGCCGATCCGCAAGATCGGTTACGCCGTCGCCGTTCCCGGCTTCGACATGTATCTCGGCACCGGCGCCTATCTCGACGACATCGACGCCAAGATGGCACCGGTCTACTGGCTGCTCGGCCTTGCCATGCTCGGCATCGTCATCGTCGCCGGCAGCGTTGCCTGGTTGCTCGGCCGCAGCATCAGCGGTCCGCTGACGCTGCTGGGCTCCCGCATGAAGGATCTGGCTGACGGCAAGCTCGAGGGTGACATCCCCGGTGTCGGCCGCGGCGACGAGGTCGGCGCGATGGCCTCGACCGTCCAGATCTTCAAGGACAACGCGGTCCGTATCCGTGACCTCGAGAGGACCGAGGCCGAGGCCAAGGAGCGCGCCGCGTCGGAACGTCGCAGTGCGATGGAAGGCATCGCCAGCGACTTCGAACGCAGCGTCAACGGCATCGTCCGCTCGGTCTCCTCGGCTGCGACGGGCATGCAGGCCACGGCGCAGTCGATGACCGCGACCGCCAGCGACGCCAGCTCGCGTGCGGCCACCGTCGGTGCGGCCTCGCAAAGAGCCTCCGGCAATGTCGGCACGGTCGCGGCCGCCGCCGAAGAGCTGTCGAGCTCGGTTACGGAAATCTCCCGCCAGGTGACGCGCTCGACGGAAGTGGCGAGCCGCGCCGTCAGCGACGCCGAGCGTACCAACGCCACGGTGCAGGAGCTCTCGACCGGCGCCGAAAAGATCGGCGAGGTGGTCAAGCTCATTCATTCGATCGCGGCACAGACCAATCTGCTCGCGCTCAACGCCACCATCGAGGCGGCGCGTGCCGGTGAATCCGGCCGCGGCTTCGCCGTCGTCGCCTCCGAGGTCAAGGCGCTGGCCAACCAGACCGCCAAGGCCACCGAGGAAATCTCGGCCCAGGTCGCGGCGATGCAGACGTCGACCAGCGATGCGGTCGCAGCGATCGGCGGCATCACCCAGACCATCGCCGAGATGAGCGAGATCACCGCCGGCATTTCGGCCTCGATCGAGCAGCAGGGCGAGGCCACCCGCGAGATCGCCCGCAACATCCAGTCGGTCGCGGCTGGCTCGAGCGAGATCAACGCCCATATCGGCAGCGTCACCTCGGCCGCCGAAGCGACCGGCACCGCAGCCGCCGACGTGCTGACCAACGCCCGCGAGCTGGACAACCAGTCCGGCGCGCTGCGTAGCGCGGTGGACGGCTTCCTCGCCAAGGTCCGCGCGGCCTAAATTCTTGTGCTGAATTCGTAGGGTGGGCAAAGACGCGAAAGCGTCGTGCCCACCTTTCTTTTTGAGTGCGTGACAATCGATAGTGGGCACGCGTCCGTCGCGCGGAATTACTTCACCGCCGAGCCCTGGCGCGAGGCGATGACGACGCCGGCGAGCACCAGCGCGTAACCGATCAGGTGGAACGGCTGCAGTTTTTCACCGAGCAGGACGATCGCCATCGCCGAGCCGAACACCGGCACCAGATGGAAGATCGGCGCGGCGCGGTTCGGCCCGATCAGCGCGACGCCGCGGTTGAAAAAGAGATAGGCGAGCGTCGAGGGAAAGATCAGGATGTAGCCGAGCGTCATCAGCGTCACGCTGTCGAATTGCATGACATTGCCGGACCACACCTCCCAGACCGCCGTCGGCAGCAGCATCATGGCGCCGCAGCAGGTGGTGAAGGAGAGAAACGAGAGCTGGTGAACCTTCGGCCGGCGCGGGATGAAGGCGGAGTAGATCCCGAATGCCACCAGCGAGGAGGCGAACATGATGTCGCCCCGGTTGAACGAGATGCTTGCCAGCGCCGCAAGGTCGCCGCGCAGGATGATGATCAGCACGCCGATCAGCGAAATTGCGATACCGGCAAGCTGGCCGCCGGTCAACCTCACGCCGAACAACACAAGCGACCATAGCGCCACGAACAGCGGCCCGGCCGACTGGATCAGCAGCGCGTTCAGCGCCTCGGTATATTGCAGGGCCCAGTAGGAGATCGCGTTGTTGAAGGCAAAGCCGACCAGCGACAGGAACAGCATCAGCGGCAGGCTCTTGCGCAACGCAGGCCAGTCGCGCTTCAGATGCGGCCAGGAGAATGGCAGCAGGATCAGGAACACGCCGAACCAGCGGATCGTGGTCACCGTCAACGGCGGCACATGCGCGCCGACATGGCGTGCGAGCACGATGTTGCCGGCCCAGAACAGCGAGCTCAGGCTGAGCAGCAGATAAGGCTGGTTGTTGAGCCAACTGACCGGATTGAAGGCCTTTGGCGCGGGTGAAGCAATCGTCATTGGCGTTGAATACGAGCTTGCGCTGGATAGCTGTCGTGACACAAGTCACGCCACCGCAATGCTACAATGCAGGCAAGACCCGAGGAGGTGCCATTGGCGGTCAATATGTTGAACATTGTGGGCCTGGAACGGCTCGACCGGCATGCGCCGGTGGTGATGCTGAACCTGATGCGCTTTCACGAACGCTCCCGCGACGGCGACGGTTCGGGCTGGGATGCGTATTTGCGCTACAGCGCGATCACTGTGCCCATGATCAAGGCGCGCGGCGGCACGCTGTTATGGACCGGCGAGGCCAAGGCGATCGCGCTCGGCCCGCAGGCCGGCAACGACTGGGATTTCGTCGCGCTGGTGTTCTATCCGTCCGTCGCGGCGTTCCTCGACATGATGACGTCGGAGGCCTACGAGCGCGATGCCGATCCGCATCGCGTCAACGGCTGCGCCGAGCACGTCATCATCGCGACGAGCGAGACCTACAGCAAATTAAAGACGAAGTAGCGCGGCGTTGCGGCTCGCGCGGCGCGCGCCACCTTCTCCCACAAGGGGAGAAGGAAGAGGCTACGTCGTCTGCTTCCTTGACGCCGCGAACACGCCCGACAGCACCAGCGCGAAGCCGATGAAGTGGAAGGCCTGCGGGTGCTCGCCCAGGAGGGCCATCGCCATGATCGAGCCGAACACCGGCACAACGTGGAAGAACGGTGCAGCGCGGTTGGCGCCGATCAGTCTGACGCCGCGGTTGAAGCAGAGATAGGCGAGCGTCGAGGGAAACACCGCGACATAGAACAAAGTGAGGAGGTTCGGCCCGTCGAGCTTCATGACGGGACGCGCCGACAATTCCCAGATCTCGAGCGGAATGAGGCAGGCCGCCCCCGCGCCGAAGGTGAAGGCGAGGAACGACAGGCCGTGGATCGGCGGCCGCTTCAAGGTCAGCACCGAATAGAGCGCGAAGATGATCAGCGCGACGATGAAGATCAAATCGCCCTTGTTGAAGGCGATGTTCGACAGCGTGGTGATATCGCCGTGCAGCAGGATGATCAGCACGCCGCACATCGATAGAGCCACGCCGAAGGCCTGCGCCGCGGTGAGACGGATGCCGAGGATGACCAGCGACCACAGCGCGACGACCAGGGGCGCTGCCGACTGCAGCAGCAGGGTGTTGAGCGCCTGGGTATGCTCCAGCGCCCAATATTGCAGGGTGTTGAAAGCACCGATGCCGGTGATCGACAGCACGATCATCAGGCCGAGTTTCTCGCGGATCGCGGGCCAGTCCCGGGCGAGATGCTTCCAGGCGAACGGCAGCACCAGCAGGAAGGCGAAGGTCCAGCGCAGGAAGGACAGCGTCACCGGCGGGATGTGGCCGGCGGCGAGCCGCCCCACGACCGCATTGCCAGCCCAGCACAGCGCGGTGATGCTGAGCAGGAGATAAGGCTGGTTGGCAATCCAGTGCGGAGCGGATGCTTCGGCGCTCGTGGTCTGGCCGGTGGCGGACATTGTGATTGTTATGGCCCCGCGTCATACGCCTGAGCCTCCAGCCCGGCTCTGTCCGGGCCGGTCACGACCCGGCCCCGTTCAAAGACACGGAAATCGAGCTTGTATCAACGGGGGCGAGCGCATCGCGACCATGCAGCGGCCGACGCGGCCGCTAGCGCTTTGGTCGAGGTCGGCGCACCGCCTTGGAAGATTTCCGGATTTTCCGGGGATATCAAAGGCTTGGATCGGGCGTTGGGTCCTCAAAAAGCCCCGTTCTTGCTTGCTTAGAGAGGCTGCTTCCTTTATCCGGTTGGCTGCCTCGCATACGAACGGCCCTGGGCCGGGAATTGGGCTGGGCGCAGGCATGATCCCGGAAAAGTGGATACCGGTTTTCCGTTTGGATCATGCACTTACAGAGAGAATTCCTCGAAGGATTACCCGCGAATGGCCAATGTTGTCGTCGTCGGCGCCCAGTGGGGCGACGAAGGAAAGGGCAAGATCGTCGACTGGTTGTCGGAGCAGGCGGACATCGTCGCACGCTTCCAGGGCGGCCATAATGCCGGCCATACGCTGGTCATCAATGGTGAGACCTACAAGCTCGCGCTGTTGCCCTCGGGCGTGTTGCGCCCGTCGAAACTGGCGGTCATCGGCAACGGCGTAGTGTTCGATCCGCAAGCCTTCCTCGACGAGGTCACCAGGCTGCGCGGCCAGGGCGTCGCGGTCGGCCCGGAGAATCTGCGCGTCGCGGAAAACGTGACCCTGATCCTGCCGCTGCACCGCGAGCTCGATGCGCTGCGCGAATCGTCCAATTCGGCGACGGCGATCGGCACCACGCGCCGCGGCATCGGACCTGCCTATGAGGACAAGGTCGGCCGTCGCGCGATCCGTCTGATGGACCTCGCCGATCTCGACACGCTGCCGCACAAGATCGACCGGCTCCTTGCGCACCACAACGCCTTGCGTCGCGGCCTCAACCTGCCGGAGTTCGACGGCAACGATATCCTGAAGGAGCTGAGCGCGCTGGCGCCGCAGCTGCTGCCTTATGCGGAGACCGTGTGGCGTCTGCTCGATACCGAGCGGCGTGCCGGCAAGCGCATCCTGTTCGAAGGCGCGCAGGGCGCGCTGCTCGACGTCGACCACGGCACCTATCCTTACGTGACCTCGTCCAACACGGTGGCGGCGCAGGCCGCGACCGGAACGGGCATCGGTCCGAACGGGGTCGGCTACGTGCTCGGCATCTGCAAGGCCTATACGACCCGCGTCGGTCAGGGGCCGTTCCCGACCGAGCTCCTGAACGAGATCGGCGAGGAGATCGGCCGTCGCGGCCGCGAGTTCGGGGTCAACACGGGGCGCAAGCGCCGCTGTGGCTGGTTCGATGCCGTGCTGGTCCGCCAGACCGTGCGGACCTGCGGCATCAACGGCCTGGCGCTGACCAAGCTCGACATTCTCGACGGCTTCGATTCGATCGAGGTCTGCGTCGGCTATAGGCTCGACGGCAAGGAGATTGATCATTTCCCGGCCGGCGAGGGCGCCCAGGCCCGGGTCGAGCCGATCTGGGAGACCATCGAGGGCTGGAAGGAGCCCACCGCTGGCGCGCGGTCCTGGGCCGACCTGCCGGCCCAGGCCATCAAATATGTCCGCCGGATCGAGGAATTGGTGGGGTGCCCGGTGGCGCTGCTTTCCACCAGCCCCGAACGCGAGGATACTATCCTGGTGCAAAATCCGTTTGAGGCTTAACGATCTCTTACCGGGACGTGCGTATAGTTGAGTTGAAATGGCTGATTACTATCCGCTGATCGCCCGCGCTATTTCCGCCCTGGACCCCAACGCTCCCGGCGAAAGCCGGCGCGCGCTCTATGAGCGGGCGCGCACGGCCCTGATCGCGCAGCTCCGCAGCGTGCAGCCGCCGCTCTCCGAATCCGAGATCACCCGCGAACGGCTGTCGCTGGAAGAGGCCGTCCGCAAGGTCGAATCGGAAGCCGCCCAGCGGGCCCGCGAGGCCTCGCGCCCCGCTGGCGGCGCCCGCAGCGGGAGCGGCAGCGGCGATGCGTTCCGCCGGGCCAGCGTCCGTGCGGCCGACAACGACCCGCCCGCATCTCCTCAGTCGGCCGCGCCGCCGCGGGCCCGTCCCGCCGCACCGCCGCCGCGCAACGATCGCCCGCCGCTCGGCGGCGACGACCAGAACGACGCTCCGCGTCCGCCGCGCGCCCCGCGTTTCGATGCGCCGCGCCAGCCGGCTCCGCCGGAACCGCCGGCCGGGCGCTCTCCTCCGCGGCGCCCGCAGGAGGGCGGACCGCCGCCGCCATTGCCGCCGGCGCCGGGCGTGCGCGGCTTCCGCGACATCACGGCCGACGTCAACGATCTCGGCGGTGCCGCCGCGCAGGCCAATCGCGCCGCGCGCCGCACCTACGCCAATGTGCCCTCGCCCTCGCCGGAATTCGACCGACTCGAGCCGAGCCTGGAAAACCGCGCCGCCGAACCCGACGCGCCCTATTCCTATGACGAATCGATGGAGGAGGCCGAGCGCTACGCGCCGCAGCCGCCATCGTCGCGCCCGCGCATTGCGCCAGATCGCAATGCCAAGAAGCCCAAGCGCACAGGCTCCATCTTCCCGTTCAAGAGCGCGATCGCCATCGGCATCGTGCTGATCCTGGTTGGCGCCGGCATCCTCTGGGGCAAACAGCTGGTGCAGACCGCGACCAATTTGTTCAAGCCCTCGCCGACCCAGGTGGTGGAGGCGCCGAAGGATGCTTCGCAGCCGCAGAGCAAACCGAAGATTCCGGATCGCGTCGGCCAGCCCAGCGACCAGCCGGCCGCGCCGGTGGCGCAGAAGGTCGTGCTCTATGACGAGGATCCGTCCGACCCCAAGGGCAAGCAATATGTCGGCTCGGTGGTGTGGCGGCTCGAGCCGATCAAGGCATCGGGCAACCAGAAGGCCGACATCGCCGTGCGCGCCGACATCGAGATCCCCGACCGCAAGTTCAAGATGACGATGTCGTTCCGCCGCAACACCGACTCGTCGCTGCCGGCGAGCCACACGGCCGAGCTGACCTTTATCCTGCCGCCGGACTTTCCGGGCGGCAGCGTCTCCAACGTGCCGGGCATCCTGATGAAGTCGAACGAGCAGGCGCGCGGCACGCCGCTCGCGGGCCTCGCCGTCAAGGTCACCGACGGCTTCTTCCTGGTCGGCCTCTCCAATGTCGACGCCGACCGCAGCCGCAACGTCCAGCTCCTGAAGGAGCGCTCGTGGTTCGACGTGCCGCTGGTCTATGCCAACCAGCGCCGCGCCATCATCGCCATCGAGAAGGGCGCCCCCGGCGAGCGCACCTTCAACGACGCCTTCGCGCAGTGGGGCGACTAGGCGAGCCGAGTTCTCTTCCGTCATTCCGGGGCGCGCAGAGCGCGAACCCGGAATCCATCGTGCAGCACGCGATGCGGGGAAATGGATTCCGGGCTCGACGCTGCGCGTCGCCCCGGAATGACGTCCAGCGGTCTATTGCGCGGCCGCTTCCCGCTTGCGCGATGCCGCGGCGGCTGCTGCCTCGCGGTCCATCACGGCGCGGCAGCCGGGGCTGACCTGTGCCTTTTTGTGCACCATGCAGGCCCTGATGCGCGGGATGTCCGGGATTTCACTGGAGCACAACCGCATCGCATCGCCCGAGCACATCTGCTGCGCTTCGGACGAGAAGGCGAGGCCGGGTGATGTCTGGATGACGATGGCGGTGGCGGCGAAGGCCAACAGCGAAGCGGTGGTCTTGAAGAGTGAAGCGATGGTGCGTGTCATGAAGAATGCGTCCCCGAGTTCCGTGGGTGAACCACTTTGTTTTGGGGCGCCGCACGCGGCTTGATCTGCCGCATGTCACAGCCTTCACGCCGGGAACTCAATCCCGCATGTGGTCGCTCGATCGCTTGATGTTCGAATCGAAAAGTGCTGCGCCGCCCGATTCGAGTATGCGCGATTGTCGCGAAGCTTCAATGGGAGACGCAAAGGAATTCGCAATTGTTGCGCGTCCGTCACGCAAAATGCGAAGCCCACCTCACATGCCGTTACATGCCGTGGCTCTCGAACACCTTGCTGCATGACTTCGACAGCTTGGCGCGGTTGGCCTGCAGGCAACCTTGTACCGCACCGTCATTGCCGAGGTCCTTGCGGCACAGCCGCGAGGCATCGCGCGAGCAGGCGTTCTGCTCCTGCGGCGTGCCCTTATGGCCTTGCGCGAAGGCAGGTGCGTTCGCCAGGCCGCCGAGGGCCGTCAGCGTGATCGTCGCCAGCGACAACAGTTTACGAGACATTGGCGGCTCCAGATCTGACAGGTGAATCTCAGGTCCAGTCTGAACCCGCCGCCTTGCCACTTGTTCCCCCAAACAGCCCGCAGCCCCGCTATCCAAGGTTCCCGCCGCGCTGCTATAAATGCCCTCGGGTTTGAGGAGTTCTGGATGAAACGCTATCTGGTGTTTGCGCTGGTTGGTCCGTTCTTGGGCGGCTTCCTGCTGCTGCTGACGACGACCTACCAGTCCGGCTACTGGACGCAGACCAACTGGGGCGAGGTCGGCAAGCTGTTCGTGGTTTTCTTCAAGACGCTGCAATACAGCTATCTGTTCGGCTTCCTGCCGTCGCTGATGATCGGCGCGGTGGATGACATCCTGATGCATGTCAGGCGGATCGGGCCGGTGCTGCGGATGCTGCTGGTCGGCCTGATCGCCTTCATCCTCGCCGCATTTACCTACAGCTCGCGCGGGTCGGATTCGGGGGCGGTACAGTTCATCCTGTACGGCCTGGTCGGCTTCGTGCCGGCGGTGCTGTCATCCTGGTTCGTGCATCACTATGTCGAGGAGCCGCAGCCGGCTCAGGCTGCGAGCTGAGCGCGCGACCTTCGGACGCGGCGCGGCAACCTCCTTCGCGCTCGTGCGTTCCGTAATGGCCATGACCATGCAAGACGACGACATTCTCGCGCCACGCAAGTCCCGCTCCGGGCCGCAATCGCGCGCCGATTTTTCGGGCCGCGAGGGGCGCGGGCCGATCATCGACCAGGACGGCCATGAGATCCGCCCTGAAACCCTGGAGCAGGGGTTTCGCGAGTTTCGCTTTGAGTTCGGCCAAGGTCATCCGTTCGCCAATCTGACGCGCGAGCAGCGAGTTGCGCGGCTCGAGGCGATCGCAAAGTTGCTCGACGTCGCCTTCATCCTGCCCGGCACCAACATCCGCTATGGCATCGACGGGCTGATCGGCCTGATCCCCGTCATCGGCGACATCATCACCACCGCGATTTCGCTGTGGCTGGTGCGCGAGGCGCGTGCCTTGGGCGCGCCCTGGTACATCACCGCGCGGATGCTCGGCAATGTCGCGGTCGACGGCGTGGTCGGCATGGTGCCGTTCGCCGGCGACGCCTTCGACGTCATGTTCCGCGCCAACATGCGCAACGTGCGCCTCTTGCGCCGCTGGCTCGACAAGCAGCCGCGGATCTGAGGTGCGAAGAATCTTGATGAATTCGATCGAGCGTCAGGCTCGGTGTGCCCACTCCAGGAACGCTCAACTATGCTCACCGTCTATGGCGAAGGTCGTGGCTTCCGTGTTGTTTGGCTGCTCGAGGAATTAGGATTGGCTTATCGGCTGCGCCCGGTCGATCTGCTGGCAGTCGAGATCGCGATTTCCTCGCGATCAACCCCGCCGGCTTCATTCCCGCACTGCAGGACGGCGAGACGATCATGGTCGAATCGATCGCGATTCTTGAGTACCTGCTCGCCCGCCACGGCTCAGGTTCGCTTGCCGTCGCCCCGGACGATCCCGCCTTCGCTTCCTATCTGCAATTTCTCCACTTAGGCGAGGCCGGGCTCGCCGGGCCGATGAACGCCGTCTTTGTCGGTCGCGAACTGGCGCCCGAAGCCGAGCGAGATGCCCGGGTTACCTGCTGGGCACTCGAAACCTTCGAGAGCCGGCTGGGGTTGGTTATCCGCCGCCTCGCGGATTGCCCCTATCTCGCTGGCGACCGATTCACTGCTGCCGATATCTCGGTGAGCTACGCCCTCCTGCTCGGCCTGCGAACTGGCAACTACGTCCCCGGTCCTACCGAGCGGGACTATCTCGCCCGCACGACGGCACGCCCTGCCTACGCCCGCGCGATGGAAAGCTGTCAGGCCACCAAGGCTTGGGCGGCGAGATCACCGGGATTGTAGTGCTCGCTTCAATCCGGCTGTGGCTCCGCGCTTGCGAGTCGACGGCCTGGAAACGCAAAAAGCGCGACAGCCTGTCGGCCATCGCGCTGTCTGCGCACATCGGAGGCTGGCGAAAACCTACGCCGCGTCGGCGTCGGTCTCGGCGGCGGCCGGCTCGGGCTTGCGGTGGCGCGGCAGCGGGAAAGCTTCGCTCTCATAGAGCGAGCGGATGCCGTTCTGGTCGAAGCGTGCTTCCTCGACCTGGAGATAGGCGCCGTTCAACGAATCCGTCGGCAACTGCTCCATTGCGAACTGCACGGCTTCGGCCGCGGTGCCGAACCGCCGATAGGTGAAGCCGGCACGCTTCTTCTTGCGGATCGCGGCGGGGAAGAGCTCGGCGGAAGTGTTGAAGTTGAACGGACGCAGTGGACGCATGGTCAAAGACCTCGTGATCTTCTCTGGGGCTTTAAGCGCGTGGGGTTTGGGACAGCGGAGGCCACAATCATGTGGGCCGCCGCACATGTCATTTTCGCCCCCTAATATAAGCCGATTTGACAAAATTGCGACCCCTGCGATGGGAGATGATGAATCCACGCATGGCAGGCCCGCAACTTCTGAAAACTAAGTAATTACAATATGTTATATGGTTTACAGCTTGCCAAGAAGCAGCAGGACGAGCAGCACCACCAGGACGACGCCGCCGATCCCCATGCCGGAATGGCCCATGCCGTAGCCATAGCCGCCGATCCGGCCGGACCAGCCGCCCAACAGATAGATGATCACCAGGATGATCAGGATGGTCCCGAGTGACATGGCGTCCTCCCTGGCGGCCGCCGGACTAGCTCATCGGCCACACCGCCAGAAAAGAAAAGCACATCGCGCCGCCGGGTTCCATCGGGGAACCCGACGGCGCGCAACCTTATTTCGGCTCCAGCTTCAGCGCCGCCGAATTGATGCAGTAGCGAAGCCCGGTCGGCCCCGGTCCGTCGGGGAAGACATGGCCGAGATGGCCGCTGCACTTTGAGCAGAGCACCTCGGTGCGGACCATGCCGTGCGTCATATCCCGCTCTTCGTCGATATGGCTCTCGACCGCAGGCGCGGTGAAGCTCGGCCAGCCGCAGCCGGAATCGAACTTGGCGTCGGACTCGAACAGCAAATTGCCGCAGCCGGCGCAGACATAGGTGCCGGCGCGATGGTCGTGCTCATATTCGCCGGAGAAGGGACGCTCGGTCGCCTTCTCGCGCAGCACCGCGTACTGCATCGGCGACAATTCGCTGCGCCACTGCTCTTCGCTCTTGATGACCTTGTCGTCTGTGGTTTTCGTCTTGGTGTCGGGCATGGATCTCCCGTTGTTTCAATGATCTCGCGATCAGTTGGTGGCCTTGCTGGCGCTCACCAGCGTCGGCTTCTCAATGTAGTTAGCCGCGAACAGTTTTTTCAGGTTCTCGACCTTCGGGATGTCGTTATAGGCGATGTAGGGCTGACTCGGGTGCAGCGTCAGATAGTCCTGGTGATAGGCCTCGGCCGGGTAGAACGCCTCGAGCGCGCCGACCTTGGTCACGATCGGCCTGCTGAATACCTTGGCGCCGTCGAGCTGGGCGATATAGGCCTCCGCGACCTTCTTCTGCTCGTCGGAGGTGGTGAAGATCGCCGAGCGATATTGCGTGCCGCTGTCCGGTCCCTGGCGGTTGAGCTGGGTCGGATCGTGCGCCACCGAGAAGTAGATCTGGAGGATCTTGCCATAAGAGATCTTCTTCGGGTCGAACTTGATCTCGACCGACTCGGCGTGGCCGGTGCGGCCGGTCGAGACGGTCTGGTAGTCGGCGGTTGCCTTGCTGCCGCCGGCATAGCCGGAGACGGCGTTGACGACGCCGGCCGTGTGCTGGAACACGCCCTGCACGCCCCAGAAGCAGCCGCCGGCGATCACCGCAGTCTGGATGCCATTCGCGGGTGCTGCGTCGACTGCGGGGGCGGGGATCACGACGGCGTCTTCCGCGGCCCGGGTCGGTGCGGCAAAGGCCAGCGTCAAGGCGGTGGTGGCGGCGAGCAGGGACAGGACGGAGCGGCGCATGGCGGATCCTCTTTCGGAAGGCCTGACAGTTTAGGGCGATTGAAGGCGGGCGAACAGCCTTCCCGGCGTTTTCAGACAAAGGAGATACGGGCGGAGGGGGCGATTGTTACGGGGGACAGACACGAGTCCGTGAAAAAAAGCCGCAACCCGTCGCCCGGCTTGGCGGCGTAGGGAACGCCGGGCTAGATGAACCGGCGCGATCGCTGATCGACTTAAAAATGTGGTGGCTGGAGCTGATCTGACAACATGCTGCGCGTCGTCCCCCTGCGAGGATTTTTATTTCGTGGCGGGGAAGTGAGGGCTGCCCGTGGGATGCGACGGCGGCGCCTCATTCGCGGTGCCGTAGGGTGGGCAAAGCGACTTGTCCGCCGTAGCTCGAAGAGCGAAGGCGGAAGCGTGCCCACCATGTTCATTACGTGTGTGGAGAGATGGTGGGCACGGCGCTTTGCGCCTTTTGCCCACCCTACGGGAGCGGAGTTCTAAACAACAATGCTCAACCGCTTCGCCGCGCGCGTGATCCCCGTATACAGCCACCTGGCGCGGCTCTCCTGAAACGCAAAACTCTCGTCGAACAGCACGACGTCGTCCCATTGCGAGCCCTGCGATTTGTGCACGGTCAGCACGTAGCCGTAATCGAACTCGTCATAGGGCTTGCGCTGCTCCCAGGCGATCTGCTCGATGCCGCCCTCGAAGCAATCGGCGCGCACCGAGACTTTTGTGACCTTGTGCCCAAAATCCTCGTCCGGCGACAGCCGCATGCTGAGGATGCGCGACTTCGAGCGCGAGGTGTTGCGCGACTTGACGCGCCACAGACCGCCGTTGAACAGGCCCTTCTTGCGGTTGTTGCGCAGGCAGACCAGCTTGTCGCCGGCGACCGGAAAGGTGTCTTCGATGTTCTGGCGCTGCCGCACCCGCATGTTGTACGCGCGTCGGGTGTTGTTGCGGCCGACCAGGACCTGGTCGGCGCCCATGACGCGATCAGGGTCGAGCTCTTTCCGCGACACCACCTCGCTCTCGCCGTAGCGGCCGATGTCGAGCTCGCGCCCCTCGCGCACGTCCATCGACATCCGCACGATCGGATCGTCCTGGGCCTGGCGGTGCACTTCGGTGAGCATCGCATCGGGCTCGGTGTTGGTGAAGAAGCCGCCGCCCTGGATCGGCGGCAGCTGTGCGGGATCGCCGAGCACCAGCAGCGGGCAGTCGAACGACATCAGGTCGCGGCCCAATTCGGCGTCGACCATCGAGCATTCGTCGATCACGATCAGCTTGGCCTTGGAGGCCGGCGCGTCGTCCCACAATTCAAAGCTCGGCTGCTCCTCGCCGGATTCACGGGCGCGATAGATAAGCGAGTGAATGGTGGAGGCGTCGTCGCAACCCTTGTTGCGCATCACCAGCGCCGCCTTGCCGGTGAAGGCGGCAAACTTCACCTCGCCGTCGACGCCGTCGGCGATGTGCCGCGCCAGCGTGGTCTTGCCGGTGCCGGCAAAGCCGAACAGGCGGAAAACCGGCGGCGTGCCGTTGCGTCCGGGTTTTGCTTTGAGCCAGTCGCCGACGGCTTTGAGCGCGGCATCCTGATGCGGGGTGAATGTGGCCATATCTGTCTTGAGGAGGGGCGAAACGAGGCGATTCGCCATCCCCCAAAACTAACCATTCGCCTAGATGGTTCAAGCGCAGGGCCATCGCATTTAAGCCTGTTCTCTGCGGCCCATCCTTCGAGACGCCCGCCTTTGGCGGGCCCTCAGGATGAGGACGGAGTGCGCGGCAGCAATTCCGGCAAGTAAAGAGGCCGGTCAGCCTCATCCTGAGGAGACCGCTGGAAGCGGTCGTCTCGAAGGACGAGGCGCTCGCTCAGGCCCCGCCAAGAATTCATATCCGATAGCCCTGAGTTCGAGCGGCGCAGACATCCTATTGCGCCGCGCATGTCGGGTAGATGGAGGGCAATGCCTTTCCGGATCAAACTGTCCGGTGCGACGACAGAGCGCCGCCATGACCGCAAGTGCAAGTTTAGATTGTGTACGCGCGAAGGCGATGCGAGAGTTGAGCTCTCGAATGGAGACCGGAGAGACTAGAAGGCGTGAAGGCCGAGACCGGCGTGACCCCGACCGAATTTCGGCGCGAGGCGCTGAGCCGGCCGAGAAGGCTGAAATCAGCCAACCTCGCCGAGAAATCGGCTAGTCGATTTTTTGGATCGGGTGAGAGAGTCCTGCCATGATCAGGCAAATTGCGGGGTGAAGTCGTTCTCTAGCAAGTCGAGGCTGTCCATGTCTCATCGGCCTTCCGCCACGTCCGCATCTGAACGGCTCCACGGTCTCGGCATCGCTTTCTGTCTCGACCAGCGCTGGATCAATGTGATGGGTGTGAGGACGCCGGATCAATCACTCATCACCAACGCGCAGGCCTGGATCGGCTTCGGCACCGCGTTCGGCATCGGCTGGCTGCTGCATCGGCAGATCGATCTGCTGCGGCTCATCGAGCGACGCTGGCTTCCTCACCTCCTGCTCGCGATCGTCCTGATCCTGATCAGCTTCGTGCTCTCCGGTGTGATGTTGTCCGCGCCGGGTGCACCGAAATTGCCGGTCAGTTTCGCCACACTCAGGCTTGTCTCCGCGATCCTCTATGCGCCGGCAATCTGGATTGCGACCTTCGCGGTCATCGGCCTCGCGCTCCGCTTCATGTCGGGCTTCAGCCCGACCTGGCGCTATCTCGCCGATGCGTCCTACTGGCTCTATCTGATCCACATGCCGATCGTGATGGCGCTGCAGGTCGCGCTGTCGCAACGCGACTGGCCCGCGCTGATCAAGTTCACCATCATTCTCATCGTCGCGATTCCGCCGATGCTGGCGAGCTATCATCTCTTCGTGCGCTTCACCTTCATCGGTGCGGTCCTGAATGGCCGCCGCGCCGAAAAGCGCGTTCTCCCGCATGGCGGAA
This sequence comes from Bradyrhizobium genosp. A, assembly GCF_049949275.1. NCBI lineage: Bacteria > Pseudomonadati > Pseudomonadota > Alphaproteobacteria > Hyphomicrobiales > Nitrobacteraceae > Bradyrhizobium > Bradyrhizobium genosp. A. The sequence continues at coordinate 1,687,266 of NZ_CP188196.1, forward strand.
TTGCGACCGCGTAGACAGCGCCGCCCCACGCATTAAGATGCCCGCAACAAAAATAAGCGGGCAAGAAAACTTGCAAGAAAACTTGCAAGAAAACTTGGGAGAGACGTCGTCATGAAGTTCGGCATCTTCTATGAGCTGCAACTGCCGCGGCCCTGGGTGGCCGGCGACGAGCTCAGGCTTTACCAGAATGCACTCTCGCAAATGGAGCTCGCCGACAAGCTCGGCTACGACCACGCCTGGGTCGTCGAGCATCATTTCCTCGAGGAATATTCGCACTCACCCTCGCCTGAGTCGTTCCTTGCGGCCGCGAGCCAGCGCACGAAGAACATTCGCCTCGGTCACGGCATTCTCCAGCTCACCACCAATCATCCGGCGCGCGTGGCCGAGCGCGTCGCGGTGCTCGATCTGCTTTCCAACGGTCGCTGCGAATTCGGCATGGGCGAGAGCGCGTCCATCACCGAGCTGACGCCGTTCGGCCGCGACATGGAAACCAAGAAGGAGGTGTTCGAAGAGGCCGTCGCCGCGATCTTCCCGATGTTCAGGGATGCGGGCTCCGAGCATCACGGCAAGTACTTTGACATTCCGTTGCGCAATGTCGTGCCCAAGCCGGTGCAGAAGCCGCATCCGCCGCTGTGGATGGCGTGCTCGCAACTGCCGACCATCGAGCGCGCCGGCCGCCACGGCTTTGGCGCGCTCGGCTTCCAGTTCGTCAGCGCCGATGCAGCGCATGCCTGGGTGCACGCCTATTACAACGCCACGACCAAGCGGCTTCACAAGCTCGCCGATTACGAGATCAATCCGAACATGGCGCTGGTGTCGTTCTTCATGTGCGCCAGGACGGATGAAGAGGCCCGTGCGCGCGCCGACGGCGCCACCTTCTTCCAGTTCGCGCTGCGCTTCTACGGTGCTGCGCAGAACCGCCAGCGTCCCGCGCCCTACACCGTCAACATGTGGGACGAGTACAACAAGTGGAAGCGCGACAATCCGGAAGCGCAGGAGGCGGCGCTGCGCGGCGGCCTGATCGGATCGCCGGAGACGATCCGCAAGAAGCTCAGGCGCTTCCAGTCGTCGCATATCGACCAGGTCATCCTGCTCAACCAGGCCGGCAAGAACAGCCACGAGCACATCTGTGAATCGCTCGAGCTGTTCGGTCGCGAGGTGATGCCCGAGTTCCAGAACGACCCGGCGCAGGCGGCCTGGAAGCAGGGCGTGATGAGCGGCGAGATCAAGCTTGAAGAGATCGACACCGAGGCCTTTACCGACCGCTACGGCAAGCTCGCCATCAACGTCGCGCCGGCGAAGGCGGCTGCGGGGTAGGGATCCCGCATCTGGCATGGGCCCCGGCTCAGCAGCGCACCGCCTAAGAAGCGCTGCGCTGCGTCCGGGGCACGAGACCGTTTATCGCGGCGGTCACTCTCGTGTCCCGGACGCGCTGCAGCGCGTAGCGATGCGGCGCAGAGCCGGGACCCAGAAGCGGCGCAAGCCGGCGACGCCGACTTCCAGCCAAATCCCCTTGCTGCTATCTTCCGCCAAAAGAACTTTAGCGGAGGATCCCCATGCGGCCCCACACGATGGCCTCACATCCAGCTTCTGGCGACGTCACGCCCGCGGTGCTCGCCATTGGTCGTCCGGACTTCCCGAAGATTCTCATCGACACGCTGAGACGGCAGGCCGGCGTCGGCCATTGCATGGTGTTTGCACTGACGCGCGCCGGCGCGGCGAGCTGTCTGCTCGACGCCGGCAACATCCCGACCGGCGGCGATCTCGGCGCCGCCTATGCCGGGCAGTTCCACGAATCCGATCCCAATCGCGATGCGCTGTTCGAAGGCGAGGGCAGCGCGCCGATCGTGCTGCCGTCGTTCGCCCCGCGCATGTATGGCGCGCGCTACCGGAAAATCTTCTTCAGCGACTCCAACATTGTCGACAAATGTGCGACCGCGATCTGGACTGGCGACACCTGCTTCTATGTCAATTTCTACCGCATCACGGCGCAGGGCCGCTTCAGCGATTCCGAGCGCGCGCGGCTGCAGGCGATCGCGCCGGCGATTGGCGCCAGCGTCGCGCGTCATTTCCAGCAGGCCGGCACCGCAACGCCCGACCAGAACCTCGCCGCGCTGTTCGCGACGCGCGCGCCACTCTCCACGCTGACGCCGCGCGAGCAGGAAGTCTGCCGCCACATCCTGCTCGGTCTCAGCTCCGAGGCGATCTCGCAAGCGCTCGGCATCAGCCTGCACTCGACCCTGACCTACCGCAAGCGCGCCTATGAGCGGCTCGGTATTTCCGCGCAGAACGAGCTGTTTTTGATCGTGCTGGGCTTGCTCGCCGGGCCTGGCCGCCTGAACTGAGGGATACGCTAAGTCCGCGATCTCTGCTTCCGAGAGCAAAGCGGACACGGGGCCGGCCACCGGGACCGTCGCCTTGTGACCCAACTCGGACATGGTCTGCCCGATAGACACCCGCTATTCCCGAGCCTAGACTTTGCCTGAAGCCACACTGGATCAGGACGATCTCTGTGACCGAGGCGCGCGTCGAACGACGGCTGGCTGCCATCCTCGCTGCCGATGTTGCGGGCTACAGCCGCCTGATGGGTGCGGACGAGGAAGGCACGCTTGCCGCGCTCCGGGCCCACCGGCGGGACATTCTTGATCCCAAGATTGCCGCGCATCGGGGCCGTATCGTCAAGGCCACCGGCGATGGGCTTTTGGTTGAGTTCGCAAGTGTCGTTGACGCCTCGCGTTGCGCTGTTGAGCTTCAACTGGGCATGAAGAAGCACAACATCTCTGTGCCGCAGGATAAGCGTCTTGAGTTTCGGATTGGGATCAATATCGGCGACATCATCATCGAAGACGACGATATCTTTGGCGACGGCGTAAATGTTGCCGCCCGACTTGAAGGACTAGCCGAGCCGGGTGGCATCGTCATTTCCGCCGCTGCCCATGATGCCGTGTTGAATCGCGTAAATGCAGAGTTCCGCGACCTCGGTGGACTGTCGCTAAAGAACATCGCGCGCCCTGTCCGTGCATTTCAGGTCGTGTTCGGACCGGGTGACGATGCAAACGCTGTCGATGCAATAGACCGTTCCCGGCACCCGCAGACCGGTTCCGCCGCCGAGGGGCCGTCGATCGCCGTTCGGCCGTTCAAGGTTCTGTCAGAAGATCGCAAGCTCGAATTTCTCGCCGAAGGGTTGGCGGAAGACGTTATCGCGCTGCTCGCACGGGTACCCGGCTTTTTCTTGATCTCTCGGGCATCGTCTTTTGCTTTTCAAGATCATGAAACGCCAGCTTCAATCGTCGCCCAACAACTGGGGGTTCGCTACGTGCTGGACGGAAGCGTTCGAGGTGCTGGCGACCAAGTTCGCGTTTCGACCCAACTTGCCGAAGCCGCAACCGGCCGCATTCTCTGGTCCGGGAAGTTCGAGGCCACCCGAGCCGAAACGCTGGAACTACAGGACGACATTGCACGCGGAATAATGATCGAACTTGAGCCTGCGCTCACCCAGGCACAGGTCACCGTCATCCAGCGTCAGCGTCCGGAGAATGTCGATGCCTGGGGCTGCTACCATCAGGCCGCAGGCGCGCTCGGAGGCAAGGGGTGGAACGAGCTGGCTGTTACGGAGGCACAAAACTTTCTCCGACGGGCGCTCGAACTCGATGGCAACTTCGCGCTTGCGCGCGGGCAACTGGCCCTTCTATCGGCGCTGGCGCAAAACACGGGGCTGGTCGAACATTCAGCGGAGCGAACCCAAGAGGCGCTAACGGCGGCCGAAATGGCGATTGCTGCCGATACAGGTAGTTCCGAAGTCTTGGGCTATGCCGGCTGTGCGCTCGCCGATCTTGGGCATGCAGAGCGGGGGGTGGAAATCCTGAGGCAGGCTGTGGAGATAGATCCAAGCAATGCCCAGGCCGAGGTAGCTCTCGGCGCAGCGGTCGCGATGATGGGCGATCTTGACGCTGGAGTTGCACGTATGCGCCACGGGATTAGGCTTAGTCCCCGCGACAGGCGGTTGGGATTTTGGGGCTGGGCGCTGGGCGCTTTTCTGCTGCGTTCCGGCCGACCGGATGAGGCGCTCGAAGAGGCTCGCATCGCCGCACGACGAGATCCCCGCCTTTTCCTGCCGCCGATCCTTGAAGCCGCGGCTCAGGCCGCGCTGGCGCGGACCGAACTCGCCCGAAGCGCTCTGATGTCAGCGAGGCGTCTGCGGCCGCAACTTACGCAGCAAGAGATCGAAAAGTCTCATGGACGGCGCGTGGCCAGGATGCTGTCAGATGTTTGGGACCTCGACTAGATAGGTTTTCCCCCGCAAGCATGCGATCAACCCAACGCATGGCTGACGTCGCCAATTGGCCCATCTCGATCATCGCGACGAGATCTATTGATGTCCGCTTTCAGGAGCGAAGCTGGCGTTTGGCTGTCGTCCACCCAGAAGCGGTCATATGATGCAGAGGCGGCCTCTCTTCCAAGAACCAGCATAGGGGGAAGGACCGTGGATGTCACAGAGGAACGCTTTGGCTTGCGTAGCGTTCTTTGGTTTCCCGGATAACCAAAAAGAGGAAACACCGCTATGTCCAAGAAAGCAGCCGAGCATCACAGACAATCGTCTGAGCATCATACGCATGCCGCGCATCACCACGGTGAAGCAGCCAAACACCATGAGGCCGGACACCACGAGAAAGCGGCACATCATGCACATACCGCAAGGGGGCACGCGCTTCACGCCAGACATCACTCCGATGAAGCTGCCAAATCTCACGCGGAGGAACATGGCAAGAAGTAGACAGTGCGCAGTTAACGGTTGATTAGAGGCCGCTCAGTGGGTGGTCTCTGTTAGTTCGCCGGATGCGATGTCGCCTTGTGGCCCGAATGAGACCTTGCAACCAGCGCTGAAGTTGTCCGCTTCCCGGGGTTGACCGGGAGTCATCGTGGAAGGACCAAGCCGACGCGATTGACCCAACTCGGAAGTGGAACTTGCATAGCGGCAGGACGCGCCCGTCGCCCCGCGAACGATTCCTTTTCTTCCCGCGTTGACACCAAAACGGCCGGTGCTAGGGTTTTTCGATGAGGGGAATCCGGCCAACGCGAAGCCTCAAGCCCGTTGCGATGATCGCCGGGGTGATCTTCGCAGCGCTTCCGGCCAATTCCCTCCGTGCCGAGGTCCGCGTGCAAGGACAGGCAGGCGACGTGCGCGTCGAGGCGCACAATGCAACCGTTGACGAGATCCTGGCGGCGTTGAGTGAGCGCTTCGCGCTCCGCTACCGCAGTTCCGCGGGAGGCGACAGCGTGACCGCGACGTTCGAGGGCCCGCTGCGCCGCGTCGTGGCGCGTGTGCTCGATGGATACAACTATTTTATCGAGACTCGCGGCGAAGGGCTCGAGGTGGTCGTGCTGGGCGCGGGATCGAGAAACGCGGTGCCGGCGCCTGTCTTTGCGCCGCCTACCCATCCGGCGAAACACGTCCGGCGCACCGACTGACCGCGCGGATTGGCGGCCTGCCAGCGTGGCGGCGCAGTCGCGGATCTAAGCCGCAGCAAGGCACTCCCGGACTGCTGAAAGAGGCCGGGGTTTGCCCGGCCTCTCGTCGTGATGCATTCGTCAACTTTTGGAGTCGCTGAGCTCCCTGGTCGCGACGGGCTGAATCGTTCCATCGCGTCGGGGTCTTGGCTTAGTCTATCGCATCGTCGTCGTCGCGGTCGTCGTCGTCATCCTTCCCCTCGATCTTATGCTGGAAGACAGCGACGCATCCGTTGGTGGCCTGGCCGCAAAGGCCTGCTCCTACAGCGGTCGTGTCGCCGCCGATGACGACCGAAGCCGGTGCAACCTGCGGAACGAAGATCAGGTTGCGCTTGGAATCGGCCGCCACCGAATGCGAGTTGGAGCTTTGCGGGATGGTTTCGATCAGCTGGTTGGATTTGGCGTCGATCACGCCGAGCACGGCCTGCTGCTGGCTCGCGGTGGCGCAGTTGCCCCCGGGGGGCGGGAACGCCTTGCAGTTCCGGCTTGACCCCGTGTAGTAGCGGTCGTCGCCCCAGTTGAACCATACCTCGTCGGACCCGGTGATGTCGGCGATGGGGGTCTGCTTCTTGCTGACCGCGTTGATGACCAGTTGGATCACGTCGTTCGGATTGTTCTGCGGCGTGCAGCCGAGCAGGATGTTGGCGTCCGGACCGACCGTGGAGCCGTTCGGCGAGCAGCCATTGAGCGGGATGACGCCAGTGTTGGTTGCCGGATTGAATGCACCGAGTTGCGTGGTTGGCCCAGTCACGGTTTTCGGATCGATCACGAGGACGCCACCGTGGCAGGTGATCGGCCCGGAAAGCTGCCCGTAATTGCATCCGGTCGGGTTGTTGGCGATGATCGGTATCGAGTTGAAGAAGCGCTTCGTCGTCGGGTCCCAGCTCGGCTGCTCGAGCGACAGCCCGGCGCCCGAGGGGATGATCGTCTGATCAACAATGATCCGGGCGATGATGCCGACGTGGTTCTTGGCGGCGTTTCCGTTTGCCGCGAATAGCGTCGCGAAGGGTGGATCCTCGGCGTTATTGGCCACGAGCAACAGCTTGCCATTCGATGTGAGGGCCATCTCGTCCACCCGCGTGGTCCCGCCGGTCGAAATGCTGGCCACGGCCGTCGAAGCCCCATCGAGATCAAACACCTTGAGGGTGCTGTCGCCGTCGCCCGCGTACAGCCAGCGGCCGCGGCTCACGACGCCGTCCGGTCCCGAAATGCTGTTGTTGACGGTGCCACTGGGATTGTGGACAGCCCCTTTGAAGCCGGGGAGCACCCGCTTCCACTTCAGGTTCTGGGTATCGATGACCTCGACCCCGGCATTGGAGCGATCCGCGAAATACATTTCGGCGCGCTTCGGATTGACCCAGCTGATGTCGAACGACTGCAGCGGCATTCCCGGGATCTGGATCGCTGTCAGACATTTCGTCTGTGTGGTGGTCGGCGCCCCCGGACCGCTGCATGGCGCGGCGAACGAGCTCGTAGACGCAACCGACCATAGCCCGGCTGCCGCAGAGGCATAGAGATAGGCCCGCAGATTTCTAGACATGCTAATCCTCCCATAAGGAATTTAGTTGTCAGTGCGTGCCCCGAACCCGAACGGACGATACTACCGATGACGATAAATACGCAACAGCACACGCTCTGGGCGATCGGGCGGAAGAGAAGTCCGAAGGAGAATTCGAACGGCGCTCCACTATTCTTCCGTTTCGACAGGCGGTTGGAGGGTCGAAAGTCTGGTCCGCTTCTACTGATGTTTTTTTGCTGCGATGCACGATTTCTCAAGGCGCCTTCAACGATGTCGTGTGCTGCGGGAATGCGTCCTGGGTGCCGGTCGAACAGTCATTGCTTGCGAGCGCCGATGAGATCGGTCGAATAGGACGCGGAATTGCTGCTGTGCATGAGTTTGGAATTGGCCCGTGTGAGACACGCCGGTGGCGGTCTGACGATGTCCGTTCACGGGGGTAGACCGGAAGAGAACGGCACGCGGCCAAAGTGACGCGATTGACCCTGAACAGACATAGGGCCTAGCCGAAGGCCGTCTGCCATGCTTTCATCGGCGTGGTTGAGTTTCTAGTTTCGGGGACTTTGTTGACGGAAGAACGGGCAGAAAGGCGTCTAGCGGCTGTTCTGGCGGCCGATATTGCCGGATACAGCCGCCTCATGGGTGCCGACGAGGAAGGCACCCTGGTCCGGCTCAAGGCAATCAGAAAGTCTCTTGTCGATCCAACCATCGCCGCACATCGCGGCCGCATCGTTAAGACGACCGGCGACGGCATGTTGGTGGAGTTTGCCAGTGCCGTCGATGCCGCGCGTTGCGCGCTCCAAGTCCAGCGCGGAATGGCCCAGCAGAACGCCGAAGTGCCGAAGGATATACGGATCGAGCTCCGCATCGGCATTCACATCGGCGACATTATCATCGACGACAACGACATATTTGGAGATGGGGTCAACATTGCCGCGCGCCTTGAGGGCATTGCCGAACCGGGAGGCGTCTGTATTTCCGATGACGCGCAACGTCAGGTCCGCCGCAAGGTCGATATCGCTTTCGAGGATATGGGTCCGCAGAATTTGAAAAATATCACCGAACCGATGCGCGCGTGGCGATTGAAGATGGGCGCGAGCGCTTCGGCGGCAAGGTCGACCAAGCCGCGCGTCGAGAGCACACAAACTCAAGCTCTGGCCCTACCTGACAAGCCTTCAATTGCTGTACTGCCCTTCCAGAACATGAGCGGTGATGCCGAGCAGGAGTATTTCGCCGATGGGATGGTGGAGGAGATCATAACCGCGCTGTCGCGCATCAAATGGTTCTTCGTCATCGCTCGCAATTCGAGCTTCACCTACAAGGGAAAAGCAGTCGATATTATGCAGGTTGGTCGCGAACTCGGCGTCCGTTACGTGCTCGAGGGAAGCGTGCGAAAGGCCGGCAACAGAGTTCGTATCACCGCTCAGCTCATTGAGGCAGAGACCGGGTTTCATATTTGGGCTGACCGATTCGAGGGTGACTACAACAACATCTTCGAGTTGCAGGACAATATAACGGCTGCTGTCGCTACTGCGGTTGAGCCAAGGTTGAACCTCAGAGAACTCGAACGCTCAAGCCGAAAACCTACGTCCGACTTGAGCGCGTACGATTATTGTCTGCGAGCCCAACCGCTTTTTTTGCGGGGCGGTGACGCCCAAAGCAATATGAACGCGGAGAAATTGCTACGACAAGCGATTGCGATTGACCCACGGTACTCTACTGCCCTGGCATATCTGGCAGATTGTATTGGACGGCAGTGTGTCAGGGGTACCAAGCCTTACGACGAGGGCATTCTTGAGGCCGCCAAGTTCTCGCAGCAAGCTGTGGAAGCGGACCCCGAAGACGCCACGGCACTAGCCGTTGCTGCTTGGGTCTTCTCCGTCTTTATTGGAAGATTTTCGTTAGCCCGAGGATACGCTGAGCGTGCGCTCCAGCTCCAACCAAATTCAAACTTCGTCTGTACAAACGCTGGTTACGCTTTCATGTATTTTGGTGAGCTAGGAATTGCACGTCAGGCGCTTGAAAATGCGTTTCGTCTGAGCCCGCTTGATCCTCGTCTTTGGTTCAATTTCCTGGCCCGCGGTATGGTCGCCTTTTTCGAAAAGGATTTCGAAGAGTCGCTGAGTTTGCTGACACGCGCAAGCGATCTCTTTCCTACGGCACCAGTTCCATGGCGTTACAAGGCGGCAACGCTGGTGCACTTGGGCAGGCTCAAGGAGGCCCAAGACGCCGTCAAGGTTGCTCGGTCGCTTGAGGCGGCGCCGTCCCTGAAGGAAGTTTCGGACCGAACTAAATATGAACACTCGTGGATGTTAGAGCTGTATTTGGATGCGTTAAAAAAGGCCGGGTATGAGTGAAGCAAATAGGCAAGGGACTCGCCTGACCGCTGTTGACCCACAACGGACATTCGACCGGTTGGACCAACAGAGATAGATCGCATACGCTCGGCTTGAGGGCATAGGGGCGGGATTGGCAATGAGGCGACGTGAGTTCATCGTTGGCGCGGGTTCGTTGGTCGCCGTATCGCGTGCAGTGGCCCAGCAGCCACGCGCCAGCAGGCGGCTCGCCATCTTCAGTCTGTCCGAGTCCACGACGCTGATGAATGAGCGCAGCGACAATCGCTATTATCGGGCACTATTCGCGGAGCTTCGCCGCCTGGGGCACGTTGAGGGACAAAATCTTCTCATCGAACGCTATGGTCGAGAGCAAAACACGTTCGGTCCTGCTGCCTTGGCGTCGGAGGTGGTCCGCAGTAATCCCGATGTCGTTTACGTCGTTGGACCCGGCACGCTGCTTTTCAAACAGCAGACGGACAGACTACCCATCGTTGCGCTGACCGGAGACCCCGTGGCGGTCGGGCTCGTGCAGAATTTAGCTCATCCCGGCGGTAACATCACGGGCGTCAGCGTTGATACCGGCCCTTCCCTCTATGGGAAACGGATTGCGCTACTTCGCGAAATACTTCCGGGCATGTCGAAGCTGGCCTACCTCACGCTACGGATTGACGCGATGGGTTCTTTCATGAGCGCCGCGGCCGCCGCGGCTGGCATTACGCTTGAGGTTGCACCACTAGAACTTCCCACCAGCGAAACGGCTTATCGGGAGGCGGTCGCTCAGGCTGCGCGCAACGGCGCGAGTGCAATCATGGTCGGAGACAATCCGGACACCATGACAAACCGCGTCTTGATCGCCAGTTTGATCGGGACGGCAGGTCTCCCGGCGATGTATGCGCTTCCGGAGTTCGTCGATGCGGGCGGATTAATTGCCTACTCGTTTGATCTAGTGGAACTGAACAAGCGGGTGGCCAACGACATCGACGCCATCCTACGCGGCGAAAATCCCGGTGATATTCCTTACTATCAGGCGTCCAAGTTCGAATTATCTCTCAACCTCAAGACGGCAAAGGCGCTTGGGCTCTCGCTGCCGCCAGCGCTGCTCGCGAGCGCCGACACCGTGATCGAGTAGTTCCGACCGATGGCACGAACGATCATTGTGAGTGCCTGCGCCGAAGTTCGGAAACGCCCGCTCTCCGGCGTAGGTCGTGACTTCCGGCTCTGGATCTTAACGTACGTTGCGCTCGTTGAGGCCCGCTGTTGTGGGTCTGCGGACCCGCTATCGTGCCCGCACGCCTCCAACCTACGGAGACACGCCCCAACTGTCTGTCCCTATCGTTAGGGACAGACGCCGGCGCCGAAGTTCGCTAGTCTGACCTGAATCACACGAGAATCCAGGGGAGACCGCCTTGAGCACCGCGCCGCGCATTGACATCGACTCTGTCAGCTTCTGGGCCGATCCCTATCCGATGCTCGCCAAGCTGCGAAAAGAAGCGCCGATCGCGTTCGTGCCGCAGCTCGGCTCGACGTTGCTGAGCTGTCGCGACGACATCTCGATCTCCGAGAAGCAGATCGACGTGTTCTCCTCACACCAGCCTGCAGGCCTGATGAACCGGCTGATGGGCCACAACATGATGCGCAAGGACGGCGAGGCGCATCAGGTCGAGCGGCGCGCGATGTTTCCGACGGTGTCGCCGAAGACGGTGAAGGCGCACTGGACCGCGCTGTTCCAGGCCCACGCCGACCGCATCATCGAGGCGATCGCGCCGGGGAGCCGGATCGATTTCATGCGCGACTTCGCGTTGCCGTTCTCTGGCGAATGCCTGAAGTCGATCACCGGCCTTACCAATATCGGCTTTGCGGACATGGATGCGTGGTCGCAAGGCATGATCGAAGGCATCGCCAATTACGGCGGCGATCCCGCGGTCGAGGCACGCTGCCACGCCGCGACCTCGGGCATTGATGCCGCGATCGACGACATCCTGCCGGTGATGCGCAAGAATCCCGACCAGAGCATTCTCGGCGTACTGCTCGCCTCCGGCATGGCGATGGAGAGCGTGCGCGCAAATGTAAAGCTCGCGATATCAGGCGGCCAGAACGAGCCGCGCAAGGCGATCGCCGGCACGGTGTGGGCGCTGCTGACGCATCCCGATCAGCTCGAGCTCGTGCGCAAGGGCGAGGTGTCGTGGCTCGAGGCCTTTGAGGAATACGCCCGCTGGATCTCGCCGATCGGCATGTCGCCGCGGCGTATCGCCAAGCCGTGGTCGATCCGCGATGTTGCGTTCGAGACGGACGAACGCGTGTTCCTGATGTTCGGTTCCGCCAACCGCGACGAGAAGCACTTTGAGCGCGCCGACCAGTTCGACGTGCGGCGTGACACCTCGAAGAGCGTCGCTTTTGGCGCGGGGCCGCATTTCTGCGCTGGCGCCTGGGCCTCGCGCGCCATGATCGCCGACGTCGCGCTGCCGACATTGTTCGCGTGTGCCAGGCACATTGAGATTGCCGATGACGAGCCGGTGCGGATCGGCGGCTGGGCGTTCCGGGGCTTGCAGAATTTGCCGGTGAGATGGCTGCAATAGCCCGGCACCCGGCGGTCCATTCCGAATGCCGCCATCACGCCATCTTGCCCCTGTTTTGCCCGACGTGTCAAATCTATTTCGGATAATTCGTAAGCTGTTGTTTTCGCACGCTCCGGCTACTGTGCATGGGGTTGTTTTCACGTTTTGTGTTCCCGCCGCGAGTCTGAGATTGAATGCGCACGGCGTTCACATTCGCGTGCAGAAAAATTCCATCCTCATTCGCTTCGCCGCTTGAAAGATTAATCATGCGCGTTGCCGCGCGCGCAGTGCGCGCGTCGCTATTTTTCCAGCCGTCTCGACACCTCAGATAACCCGCACCATCATCCTCGAACGTGATGGTGATGGCCGCGTGCGGCTTGGGGTGTGGAATGCAGCGTCGTGACTTTTTGAAACTGTCCGTTGGAACTGCGGCAGCCGCAGCTGATCGAGATGGGGCGCATCTATGGCATGAGCGACGGCGAACTGTTCCGCCGCGTGATTTTTCCGGGCGCGTTGCCCTCGATCTTCGTCGGCATCCGCTTCGCGCTCGGCATCATGTGGCTCACGTTGATCGTCGCCGAGACCATCGCGGCGTCCTCGGGCCTCGGCTACATGGCGATGCAGGCGCGCGAGTTCATGCTGATCGACGTCGTTGTGCTCTCGATCCTGATCTACGCCCTGCTCGGCAAGCTCGCCGACAGCGCCTCCCGCGTGCTGGAGCGGGCGACGCTCTCCTGGCACCCCGCCTTCCAGAAACGTTGAGAGTGACATGCAGACAGCGCTTCGTACCTCCCTTCCCGAGTCCGAGCTCGCCAGCCGCGCCAGTTTTGCGCCTCACGGCCGTGTGACGCGCGAGGAGCGGCCGCTGCATGTGAGCAGCCTGCCGCTGAGCATCCGTGGCTTGCGCAAATCCTTCGGCGACAATGAGGTGCTGCGCGGCATCGATCTGCACATTCCGGCCGGCCAGTTCGTCGCGATCGTCGGAAAGAGCGGTTGCGGCAAGAGCACGCTGCTGCGCCTGATTGCCGGCCTGGAAAAGATCGACGCCGGCAGCATCAGTTTTGGTAGCGACGTCCAGGCAGAGGACATCCGCGTGATGTTCCAGGAGCCGCGTCTGTTGCCCTGGGCGCGCGTGCTGTCCAATGTCGAGGTCGGTCTCGGCCGCGATCGTGCATCCGATGATGCGCAGTTGCGTGCGGAGAAGGCACTCACCGAGGTCGGGCTTGTCGACAAGCGTGACCAGTGGCCCTCGGTGCTGTCGGGCGGCCAAAAGCAGCGCGTCGCGCTCGCGCGCGCGCTGGTCTCCCATCCGCGCGTGCTCGCCTTCGACGAGCCGCTCGGCGCGCTCGACGCGCTGACCCGGATCTCGATGCAACGGCTGCTGGAGCGGGTCTGGCGCGACCAGGGCTTTACCGCGATCCTGGTGACCCACGACGTCTCCGAAGCCGTCGCGCTCGCCGACCGGGTGCTCGTGATCGACGAGGGCCGAATTGCCCACGATGTCATGGTTAACGTGGCCCGGCCGCGCGCGCGGGGCTCCGCCGAGCTTGCGAGCCTCGAAGGCTCGATCCTGAGCCATCTTTTATCGGCGGACGATCGCACCTAGATAGAAGGGAACCCCGCTTCGGGGAGCATGCCATGAATGTAGTCCCGCGCGATCTCATGACCGAAATTCCCGTCTCGTCTGCCGATTTCCGCGGCGCCATGCGCCATCTCACCGGCGGCGTCAGCGTCATCACCGCGGGGCGGGGCAAGGACATCACTGGCATGACGGTTACGTCCGTAACGTCGCTGTCGGTCGATCCGCCGACGCTGCTGGTCAGCATCAACCGCGATGCCTCGTCTTTCCCGCTGATCCGCCGCCACGGCGCCTTCGGTGTGAATATCCTCGCAGCCGATCAGCTCGATATCGCCGAGCGTTTTGCCGGCAAGGGTGGCCTGAAGGGGGCCGATCGTTTCGCCGGCGCCCAATGGGTCACGGCCGTCTCCGGCGTGCCGCTGCTGGTCGGCGCGTTGTCCGCCGTCGATTGCGAGGTCGAGGAGATCGTCGAGCGGCACTCGCACGGCATCGTCATTGGCCGCGTCAGGGACATCAAGAACTCGGCCCGGACCGCGGCGCTTGCCTATTGGTACGGCCAGTATGTGGCCGTGGACCAGGACGAGGACGCTGCAAGGCTCGCGGAAGTCAGCGTTCCCGCGCGCAGCTTGCGCGGCGCCTGATCGCAGCGCCCAGGCTGGTCTTTTCTCGCTCATCGCTCTAGAAGCCCTTGAGCCTTCCATCCGGGACGGCCATGGAGCGGAACGATGAAGCGCGTCGCGACCTGGGCCTTCTATGCCGTCGGCGCGCTGGCGATCGCCTATCTCGCTCTCTATGCCTATGCGATGTTCCGCGGCCAGCCCTTCGTGCCGGGCGATCCCATCCACATTTTCCGAAAGCCCGACGCGCCGAACTATTCGTAGGACTTGAGAGGTCTCGTAGGGTGGGCAAAGGCGCACTTGCGCCGTGCCCACCACCTCTCCGCAATTTTCGACCGAAGCGGTGGGCACGCTTCGCTTTGCCCACCCTACGGCACCTTCATCCCCGCAAAATCGCCAGTGCCAGCGTCTGCGCGCGCGGCACGATGCTGTCGAGCTCGAGATATTCTTCCGGCGTGTGTGCGAGACCTCCGACCGGCCCGACACCGCAAATCGTCGGCGTGCCAACGGCCGCGGTGAAGCCGGAATCGGCGCAGCCGCCGGAGAACTCGCCCTGCAGCGTGGTGAGGCCGGCCTGCTTCGCCGCGGCCTGATAGTTTTCGAACAGCACCTTGGAAGCCTCGCTCTGCACCACCGGCACGAACTCGCCCTTGATGGTCAAGGTCGCGCTGGTGCCAGGCACGTAAGGCGTCGCGATGATCCGCTCGATCTCGACCATCACGGTGGCGCGGTCCTTCGGATCGACATAGCGCATGTCGATTTGTCCCTCGGCGAAAGGAGCGGTCGTGTTGACCGACTGGCCACCCGACACGAGGCCGACATTGAGCGTGATGCCCTTGGTGAGGTCGGTCAGCGCGTGGATCTGGATGATCTTGTGCGCGAGCTCGCCGATCGCGCTTATGCCGGCGGCGAAATTGGCGCCGGAATGCGCCGCTTTGCCGGTGACGGCCATATGCATGAAGATGCCGCCCTTGCGGCTGGTGACGACATTGCCGGTGGGGCGGCCCGGTTCGGAGTTGAATACCGCGCGTGCGGCGCGCCCTTCGCGCTCGATCACCGGCCGCGACGAGGGCGAGCCGATCTCCTCGTCCGAGGTGATCAGCACCTTGATCGGATGCGGTGAGCCGCCGAATTTGTGGAAGGCAGTGGCCACGAACACGTTTATGACAAGGCCGGCCTTCATGTCGGCGACGCCGGGTCCATAGGCGCGGCCGTCCTTGATCGTGAACGGACGACGTCCGGCCTCGCCCTTGCCGAACACAGTGTCGCGATGCCCCATCAACAGCACTGGCTTCTCGTTGCTGCCGGGTTTTGCCACTTCGGCGTGGAGCGCGTCGCCAAACGTGCCGTGGCTCTCCCGGCGCGAGGGAATGCCGTGCTCGGCAAAGTGCCGCTCGAACCGCGCACCGACCGCATCGACGCCTTCCTTGTCATAGGACCCGGAATCGATGTTCACGACATCGCGCAGCAGATCGATCATCGCCTGCCGCTGCGACGCCAGCCAATCCGTGATTTGAGCTTCAGACATGTGGTTCCTCGCGTGGATCTCATGCGGGTTATAGGGCGTTGTGCAGGCGCGACCTAGTCGGAGAATGCGGTGCGGCCATGTCCACCAATGTCGTCCCGGCGAAGCGGGTGGGGTGGACCACAAAACAAAATGCCCGGGACTTGGCCCGGGCATTCACGTTCGCAATATACAGCCTTACGCCCCCATCATCGGCATCCGCGGATACTCGCCGGGCGTGCCCGCCGGTGTGATCGGGATGCCGCCGTCCGCATATTCGTTGAGCTTGTTGCGCAGCGTGCGGATCGAGATGCCGAGGATGTTGGCGGCATGGGTCCGGTTGCCGAGGCAGTGCTTGAGCGTCTCCAGGATCAGGTCGCGTTCGACGTCGGCGACGGTGCGGCCGACGAGGGCCCGCGTCACCTGCTCGGCGGCCATGGTGGCATGCGCCACGGCCGGTGCCGTCTTGGCGAGGTCGAGGCGGTCGCCATCCGGCGTCAGGATCGCATCGGGGCCGATCTCGTCGCCCTGCGCCATCAGCACCGAACGGTGCATGGTGTTTTCGAGCTCGCGGACGTTGCCCTGCCAGCGGTTGGTGGAGAGCACGCGGCGCGCCTCGGCCGAGATCGGCCGCATCGGCACGCCGTTGGCCTCGGCATATTTTTTCACGAAATGCTGGGCGAGCTCGAGAATGTCGGCGGGACGCTCGCGCAGCGGCGGGATCTTCAAGTTCACGACGTTGAGGCGGAATAGCAGATCCTCGCGGAACGTGCCTTCGCGCACGGCTTCCGCCAGATTGCGGTTCGAGGTCGCGATGATGCGGATGTCGACCGGGACCGGCTTGGTGCCGCCGACGCGGTCGATGACGCGCTCCTGGATGGCGCGGAGCAGTTTTGACTGCAGGCGAACGTCCATCTCGGAGATTTCGTCCAGCAGCAGCGTGCCGCCGGTCGCCTCCTCGAACTTGCCGATGCGCCGCGCAATCGCGCCGGTGAAGGCGCCCTTCTCATGGCCGAACAGCTCGGACTCCAGCAGATGCTCGGGGATCGCGGCGCAGTTGATCGAGATGAACGGACGCTTGGCACGGGCCGAGCGGGTGTGGACGTAGCGGGCCAGCACTTCCTTACCCGTGCCGGATTCGCCGGTGATCATCACCGAGGCGTCCGAGCCTGCGATCTGCTGAGCGAGCTTGACGACCTTCGCCATCGCCTCGTCGCGATAGATCAGCTCGCGGGAATCGTTGGCGACGGCGGCGAGCACCGCTGCGATCAGCTCCGGATCGGGCGGCAGCGGGATGTATTCCTTGGCGCCGGCGTGGATCGCGGCGACAGCGGCGCGGGCGTCATTGGTGATGCCGCAGGCGACGATCGGGGCGTGGATGTGCTCGGCCTCGAGCCGCATCACGAGCTCGCGGATGTCGAGGGCGACGTCGACCAGCAGGAGGTCGGCGCCCTTGCCGCCGCGCAGCACGCGCATCGCCTGCTCGTGATCCTCGGCATGGGTCACGGTGGCGCCGTTCTCCATCGCGATCTTGGTGGCGGTGGTGAGCTGGCCCTTCAATGTGCCAACGATGAGAAGCCGCATGTCAGTCTCCTGTCCGTCTGTTCGCGCTGCCGCGCTTTATTCCTGTGCGTGCGCTAGCCGCGTTCCGTCCTGATGATTTCCGTCATGGTCACGCCGAGCTTGTCCTCGACCAGCACCACCTCGCCGCGGGCGACGAGCTTGTTGTTGACGTAGATGTCGATGGCCTCGCCGACGCGCCGGTCGAGCTCCAGCACGGTGCCGGGCCCGAGCTTCAACAGCTCGCCGACGTCCATCTTGGAGCGGCCGAGCACGGCCGAGACCTGTACCGGCACGTCGAAGACGGCCTCGAGATCGGCGGCGACGCGCGAGGCATATTCGTCCTCGTTGTAGCTCACATCGGCGCCGGCCGGCGGCAATGGGCCGTTGAGGTCGGGCAGCGGGACCTGTCCGTCGTTGTCGCTCATGGCTTAATTCCCCCTGCGGGACGCAATATAGCGTCCGACCATATCGTCGATCTTGGCCGCGATAGCGCTGCGCTCCAGCACGACGCCGCCATCGGCCCATTCGATCCGGCAGTCGCCGGTGGCAATTTCGAGCTCGGCCAGGATCACCAACCGTCCTTCGAAGCCGCTCTGCTTGGCGAGCCGCTCGATCTTCTCGCGCGCTCTGTCGTAGAGCGCGTCGTTGATGCGGACGACGAGATGCGGCGTCGCGACCAGATGCGAGAAGCAATCCTTGACCAGCGCCATGATCTCGCCGAGCGGCTCGGCGGCGATCAGGTCGGCGCACAGCTTGCGCGCCACCGCGACCGCGACGTCGACCGCCTCGGTCTCCATCTTGCTCTCGATGTTGCCGATCCCTGCAGCGATGCCCCGGATCGCGATGTTGATCTCTTCCATGGCCAGCGCGACGCGGCGGTCGCTCTCGGCCTTGGCCTCGCGCTGGCCCGCGGCAAAGCCGTCCTGATAGGCGCGCGCTTCGGCTTCCGCGACCTTCTGCGCGATCTCGGCCGCGGTCGCGGCCTTCTCGCGCGTCCGGTCCGGCGCGGCGAAGTCGGTGTCGAACAGGAATTTGGCCGGAGCGCCCATCAATACACCAGTTCGTCGTCAGCGCGGTTTTTGGTCAGCATGATCTCGCCTTTGGCTGCGAGGTCCTTTGCGAGGTTGACCAGCAGAGCCTGGGCCTCGTCGACGTCGCGCAGGCGCACCGGGCCCATCGCGGCCATGTCGTCCTGCAGCATCTTGGCCGCGCGCGAGGACATGTTGCCGAAGAAGAAGTTGCGGACGTCCTCGTTGGCGCTCTTCAGCGCCACGCCGAGCTTGTCCTTGTCGACGTTGCGCATCAGGGTCTGGGCCGATCCGGAATCGAGCTTCACGAGATCGTCGAAGGTGAACATCAGCGCCTTGATGCGCTCGGCCGATTCCCGGTTATCTTCTTCCAGCGAGGTGATGAAGCGGGTTTCGGTCTGACGGTCGAAATTGTTGAAGATTTCCGCCATCACCTCGTGGGCGTCGCGGCGGCGGGTCTGCGAGAGGTTGGACATGAACTCGGTGCGCAGCGTCTTCTCCACGCTCTCGATCACCTCCTTCTGCACCGCCTCCATCTTCAGCATGCGATTGACGACATCGAGCGCGAGGTCCTCGGGGAAGATGCCGAGCACGCGCGCGGCATGCTCAGGCTTCAGCTTCGACAGCACCACCGCGATGGTCTGCGGATATTCGTTCTTGAGGTAGTTGGCGAGAACCTCTTCCTGCACGTTGGAGAGCTTCTCCCACATGTTGCGGCCGGCGGGGCCGCGGATCTCGTCCATGATGCCGTTGACGCGCTCGGGCGCCAGATATTGCTGCAACAGGCGCTCGGTGGCGTCGAAATTGCCCATCAGCGCGCCGGAGGCCGACATGCGCGAGACGAATTCGAGCAGCATGTCTTCCACCGTGTCGACCTCGACGGTGCCGAGCGTCGACATTTCCAGCGACAGCTGCCGCACCTCGTCGTCGTCGAGCAGCGACCAGATCTTGCCGCCATATTGCTCGCCGAGCGCCAGCATCAGGATCGCGGCGCGCTTCGGCCCCGCCACCGCTTCGACCTTGGCGCCGCCCGCCGCGCGGGTGCCGGCACGCTGACCGAGCGTGGAGATCACGCTGGTGATGTCGTTGGAGTTGGCGTTCTGCAAGCTGGCGGCCATGTCAGTTCACTTCTCGATTATTTCGCGGGTTCGGTCAGCCATTGACGAATGATGGCGACGGTTTCGTTGGGATTGCGCTCGGCGAGCTCGCCGACGCGATGGACGGACTGGGCGTGGACCTGGCCCTGGATGGTGGCGACGTCGATCGCGTTGGCGGCTCCGCTCGGCAGGAGCGGTTGACCGGCCGGCGCGGCCTCTTCGGAAGCGGCGGGGCCGGAGAGAACGCCGGAGATCGCGGCGGCGACCTCGTCGGAGGCGAGGATGCGTTTCACCAGCGGGCGGATCACCATGAACATCACGATCAGGCCGAGCAGCATCATCACGCCGAGCTCGACGAAGTACATGACGTCGTCCTTGGTGAACTGCAGCGCGCTGAGGAAGCCGCTGGGCTCGGCGATCGGGGTGGTGGAGGGGGCGTCGGCAAAGCGCAGATTGACGACCTCGACCTGGTCGCCGCGCTTCTGGTCGAAGCCGATCGCCGAGCGAACCAGGGTGGCGATGCGATCGAGCTGCTCCTTGGTGCGGTCGGTGTAGGCGAGCTCGCCTTTGTCGTTCTTGGTGTAGATGCCGTCGACCAGCACCGCGACCGAGATGCGGTTGACCCGGCCCGCCTCGGTCACTTCGGTCTTGGTGGTGCGGGAAATCTCGTAATTGTTGGTCTCTTCGGTCTTCTTGCTCTGGTCCTTCGCCGCCGGGCCGCCGTTCTGCTGTTGGCCGGGGAGCTCGTTGTTGACCGTGACCTGGCCGTTGTTGTCGGCGGTCATGCTCTGCTCTTCGCGGGTCTGGGTCGAGCGCAGCACGCGGCCTTCGGGATCGAACTTGTCCGAGGTCTGGGTGACCTTGTTGAAGTCGAAATCGGCGGAGAGCTGGACGCGGGCGCGGCCTGAGCCGACCACGGAGGAGACGATGTCCTCGACCTGCTTGCGCATCCGCTTCTCGTAGGCGGTGCGCCGCTCGTCGCCGATCTCCTGGTCCGGATCGGTCTGGGCGCCGTCGGCGAGCAGCTGGCCGGCTTCGTCGACGATCGAGACCCGCTGCGGCTTCAACCCGTTGACGGCGGAGGCGACGAGGTGGCGGATGGCGCGAATCTGCTGGGCTTCGAGCGAGCCGCGGACCCGCACCACGATCGAGGCCGACGGCTCCGGCGCCTCGCGCGAGAACAGCGGACGCTCGGGCAGCACGAGGTGGACGCGGGCGGCCTGGATCCGGTCGATGGCGCGGATGGTGCGGGCGAGCTCGCCCTCCAGCGCGCGCAAGTGATTGATATTCTGGACGAAAGAGGTCGTGCCGAGCGCGTCCGACTTGTCGAAGACTTCATAACCGATGCCGCCGCCCTTGGGCAGGCCGCCCTCGGCGAGCTTCATCCGCAGACGGGTGACCTTGTCCTTGGGCACCATGATGATGGTGCCTTCGTTGCGCAGCTCGAACTGGATGGCCTGGCGTTCCAGGTCCTTGATAATACTGGACGAATCCTCGACCGAGAGGTCCGTGAACAGCGTCGTCATCTGCGGCGTGGTGACGCGCATGATGACGAAGGCAAAGAAGCCGACGAGCGCGGCGGTGACCGCGATCATCGCCCCGAAGCGGGCGGCGCCGATACCTTTTAAAAAGTCCGCAAGACCTTGCAAGCAACCGCCCCGAAGCTTCGACCCGCAACTGAGCGGCCGACTGGGCAATTATTGCCTAGGTGATGGTTTCGATATGGTTAACGAAGGTTAAGAGCTCGGACAAAAGTAGCGCCAAACGCAAACATGAAAAAAATCGGCCTCGCAACGCGGGGCCGATTTTCGTCAAAAGCAGCAGATTTCCGGATTGCTTTACTGGCGATATTGCTGGATGCGGGTGGTGCGAAGGCCCGCCAGACCGTGCTGGTCGATGGAAAACTGCCAGGAGAGGAATTCGTCGACCGTCAGGGTGTACCGGCTGCAGGCCTCCTCGAGCGAGAGAAGTCCGCCACGAACTGCGGCGACGACTTCAGCCTTGCGGCGGATGACCCAGCGTTTGGTGCCGGGTGCGGGCAGATCTGCAATCGTCAGCGGACTGCCGTCCGGCCCGATGACGTATTTTACCCTCGGGCGATGGGGTTCTGTCATGGCGTACTCACAAACTCTCAACCACTGAACTCACTTCACAACCCTACGCATCGCGGCTTAAAAATCCGCTAAGCCTAAGGCTTCAATACAATTCTCGTTGAAACTTGCGGGAACGCCGCTGTCCCTGCGCGCTGAAAACGCAATTTTTAGCGGGCCGAGCGGGGTCATCGTAAATACTTTACTAACGAACAGAGCGCGCAAACCGCGCGCATCAGCGCAAAGCGCGAGTCCTAGCTGCCGCTGCTGCTGGTCGCGACGATGCTCTTCACCTGGCTCAGCGTGTAGCTGCTGCCGTCGATGCTGAGCAGCGGCGGCGACTGGGTCAGGTCGACGGACGACACCGTGCCCTGCACCTGCGCGGCGATGCCGACATTGTTGTTCGCGACGTCCTTGCCGGTCGCCGTGATGGTGTATTTGCCGTCAGGCCATTGCGTGCCGTCATTGCCCTGGCCGTTCCAGGTGAAGGGAACGTCGCTGGCAGCACCGGCGGTGTATTTGCCGGTGAACACGATCTGGCCGCTGGAATTGGCGATCGAAATGTCGACGGTCGCATCGCTCGGCACGTTGAGATGCCAGGTCGCCGACGAGCTCTTCATCGTTGCGGTGGTGCCGTCGACCACTGCGGTTTTGCCGACGAAGTCCAGCGCCTGGGTCGCCTGCGTGGTCTTTTGCAGGGTAACGAGCTGCGACAGCGAATCATTGGTCTTGAGCTGCTGCTCGACGCCGGCGAACTGCACCAGTTGCTGGGTGAACTGGTTGGTATCGAGCGGAGAGAGCGGGTTCTGGTTCTGCAGCTGCGTGGTCAGCAGCGTCAAGAAGGTCTGGAAGTTGCCGGCGAGCGTCGCGCCCGTGGACGAGCTCAGGCTCGAGCTCGACGAGGACGACGACGATGAGGTTTGCGTCGTTCCGGAGACGACGGCAGGCGCGGTGGCGGAATTCGTGGTGGTCATGTCGAATTACTCCTCACACTCTGATATCGACGCCGCTGCTCGATCCGAGCATGCGGCCATAGCTGCGGCTGACGGGCGCGGCGGCGGCAGAATCGTCTTCACTGATGATCAGCCGGCGGGAATTGCCTGAATTGTCGTTGTTCTGTCCGGAGTTCTGCCCCGACGAATTCTGGTCGCGCAGGCTGAAGGAGAGCCCGTTGCTGCCGGTCTTGAGCCCGGCATCGTCGAGCGCGCGCTGCAATTGCGGCGCGTCCTGCTGCAGCATCTGCAGCGTCTCCGGCTTCTCAACGGTGAGATGCGAGGTGACCTGGCCGTTGCGGTCGACATTGATGCGGACGTCGATGCGGCCGAGATCGACCGGATCGAGGCTGATGTCGAAGCGCGTCTTGCCGGCGCGCGCGGCGGCCGCGATCTCGACCGGGATGCCGCTGATCGGCACCGCCGTCGAATTCGCCGCAGTCGCGGTCAGCGTCGCGGTGGAGGCGGTGGCCGTCGATGTCGTATTGGTCAGCGGCGCCTGCACGGCGGAGGCGGCCTGCGCGCTGGCGTCGGTCGTCGCGCTAGCGGTGGCCTGCGTGTCGGCATGCGCGTGCGTGGTCGGCGCGGCCGGCGTCGCGCCAGCCGTGCGATTGGCAGCATCGGCCTTGGCGTCGGCCGCAGTTGCGTCGGCCTGCGGCTTTGCGGCTTGCGGATGCGCGGCGGCGTTGGCCATCGTTGCGGTCGCAGGAATTTGTGCGGTGGCAGCAGTCTGCGCGGTCTTGCCGGTGTCCTGGCCGATATTGGAGACGTCGCTCTCGCCCTGCGCGGTCGCGGCGCCCTTGAACGAGGTTTTGGGCGTGCCCTGATCGACCGCCGTGAGCTGCGCGGCGTTACTCTTGGCGTCGGTTGCGGTGGTGTCGGTCGCAGCGCCAGCCGCATCGGCAAGCGCGGTCTTCGCGTCAGTGGTCTTGGCGTCTCCGGTCTTGGCGTCGCCGGTCTTGCCGGTGGCATCCGTCTTGGTGCCGGCGATCTGCGCCGCGGTCGAGGCGCTGGCGGCGATGCCGGCAGCGGCAATCGTCAGCGGCGATGAGGCGGTGCTGGCGGCCTGGTTCGCCGCCGCATTCGGATCGACTGGCACGACCGGCGCGGCAACGGGGACAGCGGTCGGATCGGGCGTCGCCGCCGGTGTTGCGGTGGCCTGCGCCGCGGCAGCGGCATCGACCGCGGCGGCGAGGCCATCGGTGGTGCCGGCGGTCTTGGCGCCCTTGCTGTCCTTGGAGTCCTGCGACTTGTCGCTCGCCTTGGTGCCGGACGCGTCGCTCTTGTCCTTAGGTTTAGCCGTCGCCTTGGTCGGATCGGCCGGCGTGTCGCTCGCCGCCTGCGTCGAGGAAGCCGTGCTGTCGGTCGCGTTGCTCTGCGAGGACTGGTCGGTCGAGGACGAGTCGCGCGTGCTGCGGTCGGACGAGGAGGGCGACGACGACGATGAATCGGTCCGCCGCGGCGCGTTGTCCTGGCTCGCGGACGAGGCGCTGTTGCTGATGGCCTGGGTGTTGCTGTCGACCAGCGAACCGAAGGAGTCGCTCGCCGTCGTGTCCTTGGAGCTCTGGGACCGGGCAGGCTTTTGCTGCGCGCTGGAGACCTGCGCGCTTGCCGCTACGTCTGACGTGACACCGACCACAGGCAACCCCTTGAAAACATCTTCGGACCAGAAGGTCAGCAAGGAGCGGGCCAATCGTCCGTGTCATAAATTTATATAGTAAAATCAACATCTTGATGAATCGACGCTGCTGTCGTCGGCCGCCTCGCGGCCCCGTCATTTCTGCCGCCCCGGCAAGAATTGCCCTCAGCTTGCGGCTCGCGCGATTGCTTCACCGGAATGCCGCCTATATTAAAGGGTGCTCTCAGCCGCTTTCGACCGGGCCAGCCGCGCCCTTCGGGAACTCTCGGTTCCCGGGGACCGCCGGTGCCCCGGCACAAAGCATCAGGAATCGCGGATCGCCGCCGTCACGTCAGCTTAAGTGCCATGCTCAACAGTCTGGATCTCCAAGGCCGTCCTGAGGATACCAGGGTCGTCGTTGCCATGTCGGGCGGCGTCGACTCCTCGACGACGGCTGCGCTGTTGAAGGCGGAAGGCTACGATGTCGTCGGCATCACGTTGCAGCTCTACGATCATGGCGCGGCGACCCACCGCAAGGGCGCCTGCTGCGCCGGCCAGGACATCCACGATGCCCGCGACGTCGCCGCAAAACTCGGCATTCCCCATTACGTGCTCGACTACGAGGACCGCTTTCGCGAGTCCGTCATCGACAATTTCGCCGACTCTTACGCGCTCGGCGAGACGCCGGTGCCCTGCATCGAGTGCAACCGCAGCGTCAAATTCCGTGACCTGCTGAAGACCGCGCGCGAGTTAGGGGCGCAAGCGCTCGCCACCGGCCATTACGTCGCCTCGCGCCGCCGCGACGACGGTTCGCGCGCGCTGGTCTGCGCCGCCGACAGCGATCGCGACCAGAGCTATTTCCTGTTCGCGACCACGCAGTCACAGCTCGACTTCCTGCGCTTCCCGCTCGGCGACATGACCAAGCCGGAGACGCGCGAGCTCGCGCGCCGCTTCGGTCTCTCCGTCGCCGACAAGCACGACAGCCAGGACATCTGCTTCGTGCCCACGGGGCGCTACACCGACATCATCACGCGGCTGCGTCCGAACGCGATGGACCCCGGCGACATCGTCGATCTCGACGGCCGCGTGCTCGGCCGGCATCACGGCATTGCCAATTTCACCATCGGCCAGCGCCGCGGCCTCGGCATCGCGGCCGCCGCGCCGCTGTTCGTGGTGCGGGTCGATGCCGCCAACCGCCGCGTCGTGGTCGGCCCGCGCGATGCGCTGAGGATGCACCGCATCTCCTTGCGCGACGTCAACTGGATCGGCGGCGGCGACATCGACCGCGCGATTGGTTCTGGTCTGGAGCTGTTCGTCCGCGTCCGCTCGACCCGCAGCCCCCAGCCGGCCTGGCTGCGCGGCGCCGACGGCCATTACGAGGTCGAGCTCGTCGCCGGCGAAGAGGGCGTCTCGCCGGGCCAGGCCTGTGTGTTCTACGACGCGCCATCGGGGCAGGCGCGCGTGCTCGGCGGCGGATTTATTCAGAGCGCCGCGGCGAAGGTCGCGAGCCATACGGCGATGCCGCTGGTGGAAGCGGTCCGCGGCTGAGGGATGACGAAATCAAACACGACTGGTCGGGCTGGGTTCACCTCTCCCATAGGGAGAGGTCGGATCGCATCGATAGATGCGATCCGGGTGAGGGGTTGCGGTCTCAACAGTGATTGCGGCCCCTCACCCGGATCGCTCTGGACGATGCTTCGCATCGCCGTCGCAATCCGACCTCTCCCCGTTGGGGAGCGGTGAAGTAAAGGCAGGGGGCATGGCAGCAGACATCTCGCGGGCCGGGGTCGAGAAGGCCTATGGCCGCTGGGCGCCGGTCTATGATCTCGTGTTCGGCAAGGTGTTCGACGCCGGCCGGCAGTCGACCATTGCGGAAGCCGACCGCATCGGCGGCCGCATCCTCGACGTCGGCGTCGGCACCGGTCTCTCACTCTCCGATTATTCGCGCACCACAAAGATCTGCGGCGTCGACATTTCCGAGCCGATGCTGCGCAAGGCGCAGGCGCGCGTGCGTGCGTTGCGCCTCTCCAATGTCGAAGTGCTCTCGGTGATGGACGCCAAGAACCTCGCCTTCCCCGACGCCGCCTTCGATGCGGTGGTCGCGCAATATGTCATCACCGCCGTGCCCGATCCCGAAGGCACGCTCGACGAGTTCGTGCGCGTGCTCAAGCCCGGCGGCGAGCTGATCCTGGTCAACCACATCGGCGCCGAAAAGGGTCTTCGCAAACTCTCCGAGCTCGCATTCGCGCCGCTCGCCCGCCGCCTCGGCTGGCGCCCGGAATTCCCCTGGCAGCGCCTGGTCGACTGGGCCGCCAAGCACAGCGGCATCACCCTCGCCGAGCGCCGCCCGATGCCGCCAATGGGGCACTTTTCTCTGATCCGCTACCACAAATCATAACGAGCTGAGCCCGGCCCGCAGCCAAGCCGCCGGCGCGCCCCTCTCCCGCCTGCGGGAGAGGGTAGGGGAGAGGGCTCTCTCCATCAGCGTATATCGCGAGCGGAGAGAACCCTCACCCGGCACTGCGTGCCGACCTCTCCCGCAAGCTGGCGAGGTGCACCGAGCGCGCGGCGGCGATTGCACCCAAATTCGCCCCCGATCCAACCCCGATCACATCGCATTTCCTCCGGGAACATCACCCCCGCCCCCCGCGTTCCCCTCCCATGCGCACGACATCAAACATCATCCTGGCCAGCCTCCTGATCGCCGCCTCCGGCGCCGCGATCGCGCAGGCCCCGCCCGCCCCGGCGACGCCGCCGCAAGCGACCGCGCCGCCATCCCCGCAACACACGGCCGACTGCACGCCGCAGGACCGCCCGAACCGGGCCACCGCGCCGGATGGCACCACCACCGGCCAATCCCGGGAACCGCTCGGCGACAAGCTCGCAAAATCTGACGGCGTGCTCTGCCCGCCTGCCGGCGTCGACCCCGAAATGCACGCCCCCGCGCCGAGCACGGACGGCGCCATGCCCGTCATCCCGCCCCCCGGCAGCCCCGGCGGCGACCCCACGATCAAGCCGAAATAGCTTAGTTTCACCGCTTCTTCCTTCGCCTCTCCCCGCCGGGGAGAGGCCGGAATCCGCGCAAAGCGTGGATTCTGGGTGAGGGGGACTCTCCACGAGTCTGGTGCCGGAAATCCTGCGGGTGAGTGCCAAAAATCGTTGTTTTCCCGCCGACTTGTCCCGCCGAAGCCATTTGGCGAAGGCGGAAACCTTAGGTGTAGGCGGAAGCTTTCGCGACAGCGGAAGCAAACGCGGATTGACAGCCCGCCGCCCCCTTCCTTATATGCCGCGCGTTCGCGAGATCGGCCATATTCGGCCCCCGCGAGCCCTGTGGCGGGGTAGCTCAGCTGGTTAGAGCACGGGAATCATAATCCTGGGGTCGGGGGTTCGAGTCCCTCTCCCGCTACCAATCGTACGATTTTGTACGCCAAGCTACGAAGCAACTACGACTTGCGCGCAAGTCGATCCGCATATTCAGCATTCTCTTTCGACATGACCGCGGATGGCGTTCGCGCTTGCGTCGATCCGACCGTGCTCACGAGCTTTCGCGACCATTTCAGTGTAGCCGTGCTCCCACGCCTCGTCCGCTGGACGACCGGGGAGCGAAGGAACGAGGTCGATGGGGACGAGTGCATTTTCCGCATCGACAAAGCTTATCCGCCTCGCCGAGAGAGAGGCGGTGTCGGTCTTGCCCTTCAGCACCAGTTTGATCTGCGGAAATCGAATAGGTCCGTCAGGCGCACTCCACCGTCAAACAAACATTCAACGATCATTGCCGACTCCATTTTCACGGTCGTGTGCCAATGGCGATGAGATGGCCACTCCTCGCATACCGAACGCACTGTGGAAACGCATTGCAGCTCGTCACGATCTCTGCGGGCCGCATCCGTCCCGTCGAGATAACCAGCGGGATGCTTTCCGCTGTTGACCACCGGGCGTTCCTCCCTGCACTTGAACTCCACGACAGGTCCAGTCGTGGAGCTCTTTTCGGGAGCGATGATGTGCGACAGGCTCTCAGTTGGTGATTAGGTTCAACGCTCGGATATGTTGTCCCGGTTCATGATATTGGACAGGTCCAGCGTTGCATTGAGTTTCACCAACGGTGACCGGCGCGACGGCGCCGAAGCGGCCGGGCTGAGGTACAGTTCCGACTTGATGGTTTGTCACCGCAATGTGAAATAGGATCTGCGTCGCATCTCGCGCTAGGGGCACGAGGCCGTTCTGGAGGAAGTTCAGAATTGGCTTGACCACGATCCCAATGCAATGGGTGTCCGCCGTCAGACAGCCGAGCATCCGTTCGGCGCGATGAAGTATCGGATAGGAGCAACGCACTTTCTCACGAAAAGGCGTGACGTGTTCCCGCGCCTGCGTCACCGCCTGCTCGAAAGTCAGCGTTCCTTCCGCAAACTTGTCGTTGAGATCGTTGGCGACGCCGATTGGAGCCTGCTTGTAGTTGGCCCCGTCATGGTGATTGCGCCAGCGCACGAACCAAGCGCCGCTGCGCTTGCCCTTGCGATAGCCAAGGTGCGCCTCAGCGTCGAGACGGCTGCCAATGCACGCCAAAATCCAGCCTCGAGCGCGCCTTGGCGGTCGTGAGCTGAGCCTCAATAAGTCTTTTCGCCATTGCAGCCCCCTCCAGAAGACGTCGAATATCCGTCGAATAAGCATTCACGTTACGAGACCGAACAACGACGAACGATCTCCATCTAAGTTATAAAACGATATTATGGCGAACTGACGCGAAAGCTAAAGGAAGAACCATTCCAGCCCTCTCAAGGCTGAAACAGGGGTTCGATTCCCCCCTAGGGAGGTCATGGAGCTTTCCGTCACGACGGTCGGGCAAGTCTTGAGTAGCGGCGAGCCCGTCATGCGCATCGTGCCGCGTGACGCCAAGCTTGAAATCGAGGCCTATCTGGCCAACAAGGACGTCGCCTTCGTCAAGCCGGGCCAGAAGGCCGTGATCAAGCTGGAGGCTTTTCCATTCCTCCGTTACGGCACCATTTTGGCAACGATCGATCACGTTGCACTCGACGCCATTCCTGAACCCGACGCCCAGGCGACGGAGGGCGATCCGACAAGGTCCAACCGTTCAATCAAGAGCTTCGCAGGGGCCCAACGCGTTCAGAATCTCGTCTTCCCCGTGAAACTGGTGCCCGACCGAACGACGATGACGATCGACGGCGAGGCCGTGCCGCTCACGCCTGGCATGGCGATCAACGTTGAAATCACCACGGGCAGCAGGCGCATTCTGGAATATTTGTTCTCCCCCCTCGTCGAGACGACTTCCGAAGCCTTCAAGGAAAGGTGAAGACGAAGCGTTCGTGGCTTCCATCGTCAAGGACGGATCGCGGCCGCGTATCGCTTGCGCGCGCGTACCCGCCGCTCACGTGGCAAACACGATGGCGCCATCGTTCGGCAACCTCGGTCCCAGCGTCTGGGCAATGCGCCAATGGCCCCAGAACTTGGCTTTCGAATGCCGCGAGAACGGCTGGCTGGGTCAGTTGCGCAAAAACTTTCCCCCACGCGACCACGCTGGATGCCGAAGAGCTCGATCGCCCGGCCTAATCCCCTGGCCGGATGAACCCTACGCGTACGCCGAGTGGATCGGCGCTCCAAAATTACACAGAAATTTCAATGATGTACGAGTTCGCAGTTTTATTCTCGCGCGCCATTTTTGCGCTATTCCACGACATCGTACGATATGGCTCCGCTTCGGGAGCGCCACGCCGCTCGATGATTGACTGATGGCGGCCGCTGTATCAGCCGCGTTGCGCCCGCTCGAATTGCCATTTTGCGCTGCGTCGCGATCCCAGCGACGCGGTTTTCCAGCACCTGCGTCGCCCACCTAGAGGCGGAGTCCCGACCACGAATCAAGCGGCGGGCGTCCCTCATTTCCGCTATGATCAAACCATGACGATCGGGATTACCGGACCCGAACGGAAGCGACCAAGGCAAAGTGCCTCGGTCGGGTTCATCATTGCGGCCGTTGTCGGTGGGATTTGCCTGATTCTGCTCTGGCTCGCGAGCGACATCCTGGTCGACTGGCTGTGGTTTTCCTCGATCGGTTATCTGCAGGTTTTCTGGACAACAATCGGCGCTAAAGCTGCCGTGCTTTTTGCGGTCTGGACGGGGACCGCCGTCTTCCTTTGGTTGAACGGATGGTTCGCGGTGCGTTTTGCTCGACGGCCGTCGACACAACCTGTCGCCGCTTCCGGGTGGCGAGCCGCGGGCAACGCGCCGCCGGATCAGCTTGCGCTCGTGCGCGATCGACTGCCGTGGCCCTGGATGATTGCAGGCGGCGCAGCCTTGCTCGCGCTGCTTGTCGCCTCGGCAGAAGTCAGCAACTGGGGCGTCTTCCTGCAATTTGTCTATCAGGTGCCATATGGCGCAGACGATCCGCTCTACAACAAGGACATCGGCTTCTATCTCTTCTCGCTGCCCGCCTATATCCTCATCAAGAACTGGATGATGCTCACGATCGTTCTGAGCGCGCTTTTCGCCGCGGCGATCTACTGGGTGCACGGCGATATCGAGTACGACATTCATCACCGATCAATGTCGCCGACGGTGATTGCTCACGGCTCGGCGCTGCTCGGTCTTCTCTTCGCGGCGAAGGCCTGGTCCTTTGGTCTCGATCGCTATCTGCTGCTCTACGGCGACAACGGTGTGGTCGTCGGCGCGAGTTACACCGATGTCCATGTGGGGCTGCCGGCCTTGTGGCTGATGATCGGACTTTCGATCATCGCGGCGCTCGCCGCGCTGGTGAATTTGCGAGTTCGCACCTACCGGCTTCCGGCCGCGGCGATCGTGCTCGTCGGCGTCGGCACCTTCGTGTTGTCCGGCATGGTCCCGGTGCTGTTCCGGCAATTCTTCGTCAAACCAAGCGAGCTGGAGCTGGAGAAGCCCTACATCGAACGCAACATCGCGCTCACCCGGCAGGCATACAATCTCGATAAGATCGCAGCTAGGCCCTTTGCCGCCGAACAGAAGCTTACCTTCAAGACGCTCGAGGCCAACAAGGCCACAATCGACAATATCAGGCTGTGGGACTGGCTGCCCTTGTCGGACACCTATGCTCAACTGCAAGAGATTCGCACCTACTACAAATTCCATGATCTCGACGTTGATCGCTACTGGCTCGATGGCTCCTACCAAAGCGTGATGCTCTCGGCACGCGAACTGCGATCCTCGCTGTTGCCGCCGAACGCCCAGACATGGGTGAACCGCCACGTGCTGTTTACTCACGGCAACGGCGCGGTAATGAGCCCGGTCACCCGCAAAAGCACTGAAGGACTGCCGCTGTTCTATTTGCGGGATATTCCTCCCGTTGCGGATGGAGGCCCGGAAATCCACGAGCCGCGCATATATTACGGCGAAGAGAGCGACAACTACGTCATCGTCAAGGGGAGCACGCCGGAGTTTGATTATCCGAAGGGAAAAGACAACGCCTATGCGGACTATGACGGCGCCGGAGGCGTTCCGGTCGGTGCAGTGGTGTGGAGGATGCTGTTCGCCTTCTACTTCAACGACCCGAATCTGCTGCTCTCGAACTACATTACGCCGGACAGCCGAATTATGATCCGGCGCAATATCCAGGAACGAGTGCCCACGATCGCGCCATTTCTCAGGCTTGATCATGATCCCTATCTGGTGATCGGCCATGGGCGGATGTTCTGGATGCAGGACGCCTATACGACGAGTCCCTATTTCCCGTCGGCGCCGCCCGCGCAGGATTTCGATCTCAATTACATTCGCAATTCGGTGAAGGTCGTCGTCGATGCCTATCATGGGACCGTCGACTTCTATCTGATGGATCCCAGTGACCCGATTGCCGCGACCTACGGGCGCATCTTTCCGAGCTTGTTCAAGCCGTTCGCAGCGATGCCGCTGGACCTGCAGAAGCACATTCGATATCCGGAGGATTTGTTCCTGATTCAGGCGCGGCTGTACCAGACCTACCACATGGAGGCCGCGGACGTTTTCTACAACCGCGAGGATCTCTGGCAGTTCCCGCGCCAGCCGGGCGGTGGCGGCGTCTCGGTGATGAACCCCTATTATATCGTCATGCGGCTGCCCGGCGAGCCACAGGCCGAGTTCTTCCTCATGGTTCCCATGGCACCGAGCCGCCGCGACAACATGATTGCGTGGCTGGCTGCGCGTTGCGACGCGCCCGACTACGGCAAGCTCATCGTGTACGAATTCCCAAAGGAGAAGCTCGTCTATGGGCCGTTTCAGATCGAGGCGCGGATCAATCAAAATACGGAGATATCGCAACAACTCACGCTGTGGAATCAGATGGGCTCGCGGGTGATACGCGGCGCGAACCTGCTTGTGATCCCGATCGAAAACTCGATCCTGTATGTATCGCCGCTCTATTTGCGGGCGGAGCACGGACACTTGCCGGAACTGAAACGTGTGATCGCAGCCTACGGCGAACATGTGGTGATGAAGGAGACGCTCGGCGAGGCCTTGTCCGCGCTGTTCATCGAGCCTGGCGGGGCGCGGCCGGTCTCGATCGCGATTGAGGAAATGCCTGTCACAGGCCCGTCGACAGGTCAGGCAAGGGAGGCGCTCGATCGCTACAATCAGGCCGTTGAACGATTGCGGTCCGGCGACTGGAAAGGCTTTGGCACGCAGTTCGATGCAATGCGCGAGCTCCTGGAGGAAATGAACCGACGCTCCACCGGCCATTAGTCCAGCGCCACCACTCCCAAAGTCTGGACGGCATCGGCAAAGAGACGCGCGCCGACATCGTCTTGCGTTTGCACCGACGCAAGGTGTCAGGCCGCCGCTTTCGACGCTCTGGCCGGATTTCAGTGATGCGCCGAAACACTCCTCACGGTCTCGGTCAGCAAATCACCCGACGCGGAACGCCCGAGGTCGCCCAGGCTGATGATGCCGACCATCCGCTTGCTCTTGTTGATCACCGGCAGCCTGCGGACCTGCAACTTCTCCATGTGATGCATCGCCTTGGCGAGGTCATCGTCCTCCCGGCAACAATGGATGCCTTCGGTCATCACATCGCGCGCCGTCGCGCGGCCGGCATCGAAGCCGTTGCTTGCGAGTCCTTTGCAGACGATGTCGCGGTCGGTCACCATCCCGATTAGTTTGTCGTCCTCGCCGATCGGAATGCAGCCGATGTCATGCCCCCGCATCAGTTTCGCAAGTTCGGTGATTGGGGTGTTGGGGCTGACCCAGTCGACGCCCTTGTGCATCACGTCTTTGACTTTCATGGCGAACCTCCGTTCCAGGGTTTCAGATGCATCCTTAATCGTGCGCGCTGAAGCGCCCGTGCAATGCGTTGGCCGTCAGGCGCGCAAACTGCGTATGGCCCATATGAAGCAGCGTCGCGTGATCGCCGGCTTCCATATAGACGTCCGGCTGCGCCTCGATGCTGTCGTCGACGATGGTATCCAGCCCGTAGCACTTGCCGACGACGGGAACTGCACCGTGCGCACAGTCGCGGAACAGCTTCCCGATCTCGGTTTCGCTGGCGATATGGACATTGTCACCGAGTATTGTCCTCAGTTCCGACGGGCGGAGATGGTGCGATGCGGGCAGGATTGCCAGCATGTATCCGTCGTCACGCCGCAACACGATGCCCTTGGCGAGGCGATCACCCGAGATGTGGCATGCCTCCGCCGTGTGAGTGGAGGTCATGCTGAGTTCGTGCGGAATCACTTCGTATTGGATGTTTTCAGCGGCTAGATATTTCTGGAGTGTGGGAGCAATGGCCATGACGTAACCTCCGGCGCAAAATGCAAACCATCCACCGTGAGGTTGTCCCCTGCAGAATCTCGCCGTACGATGAGCGGCTGCGTGGTTAGACGCTCAACATAGGCCTCCCACCCGCAAGGTGCAATTCGTCATCGTCAATGAGCATATGCGAGGATCCCGTGGGGGGGGGGGTGGGATATTTCTGTCGAAATCATATAGCAATTTCAATTATATAAGAGTTCGCGGCGTCGTTCTGGGTGGCGCGCCAAAGCAGGACCATTCCACGACATCGTACGATGGCTCACTTCACGAGCGAATCGTCCTTTGAGGGAATGAAACCGCGTCGCCTCCAGATTGCGGCGGCTGGCGCCAAGGTCGCCGAATTCAACCGTGTCCGCGATCCTCCCTAGCCCCTGCAAGATCGAGATAGCCGACGCGATCCATGACGCCGTCCGCAAGCGCCACCTTGTAGACAGCTTCGGCGAAGCGCCTGTCGTCCGCTACTCGGCTCAACTTGCTGTTTCCCACGCGCTGCGGCAGCAGCATGCAAATCGGCTCGAGCATTTCGATCTCGAACGGGACCATGACGCCGGCCGTCATCGAGAACGGGCCGGGCGTGAGCAGCCTGGTGGCAATCAATTCGCCGTCGTCGATCGAACTCTCAATCCCGACGTCGAGCAGCCATACTTTCGAGTTGCGGAGAATGTCGGTGGCGATCAGGCCCACCGCATCGTGACGCTGCTCAATCAGGAGTATTGCAAATTGCGACCTTCGCATTGCATCCAGCATCAGCCCTTCGTCGGACTGCGCTTCGAACCTGGCCGAACACCATTGGAATTTCAATCACACAAGAGTTCGCGGTTTTATTCTGATTGGCACGCCATTTTTTCGAAGCTATTCTCCCGTCTCGATCCCGATTTGATTGTTCCACCCGCGGGGTGAGCCTGTGGCATTGGCGATCAACATCCGAGCCGACAACAGTTCAGCGGACGAGATCGAGCGGCTGTGGGATCAGGTCAGCGCGTTCGAGGCCAAGGCGTCGATGCGTGCGCTTGGCTACCGTCCGCATTTTACATTTGCGATCTACGATGGGCCCGCGATCGACGAAAAGGCTGCATGGGACGCTATGCTGGCAGCTGCGGCCGGCGAAACGCAGTTGCGCATCGAATTCAAGCGTATTCGCTGGTTCGAAGGTTCTCCGCTTGTCCTCTGGGCGGAGCCAGTGGTCGACGAGGCCCTGGCTCGCGTTCATGGCGCTGTCAGCGTGGCAATCGATCCTGCGCATTGTCGTCCTCATTATCGGCCCGGCGCGTGGACGCCGCACTGTACGCTCGGCACTGGCATCGCAGATGAGCGGCGCAATGATGCCATTGCCTTTGCACGGACGTTCGATCGCAGCATCGAAGTGATGTTCGACGTGGTTGATTGTGTTGTGTTTCCACCGGTGAGGGTCATCTCCGAGCGGAGATTGGCGCCGTAGTCGGTGATCGCTTCATGAATGGCGCGCCATTTGATCTCCTGTCGCGACTGAGGTGAAGTGGATCGGCTCGGAATTCGCCGCAGCGGAGAACGCCGTGGCGAACGGTCTATTCAATCTGCGACCTCCGGGCCTTGGGCCCGGAGGTTTCATATGCCGATCCCAATCCTTACCGCCGGATCAGCCGAACCACATCCTGCCTCAGCAGATAGAACGACACCGCCAGCAGAACGACGTCCTTCATCAGGAAGGGCACGTTTCCCGTCATCGCGGGGAAGCCTCCCGCGGCGACATCCCAGCCCTCCGGCATGAACGGAATGATCGTGACCGTCGCGATGAAGGTGCCGGTCGAGCCGAGGGCACCGAGCACGCCGAGCCGCTTGTCCCAGAAGCCCGCGAGCAGCAGGGTCCCGAACGTCCACTCCGAGGTGCCGAGGAAATAGCTGGCGCCGGCGTGGCCGAAGACGGGATAGAGCCACCAGATCAGCGGCCCGTTGCTGATGAACGGGACCAGTCGCTCGAACTCGTACGGAAACCACTTCTGATAGCCGAAGAAGAGAAACATGATCACCATCGAGGCCCGGACGAGGTGGTAGTCGAGATCATCCGCAAGC
Organism: Bradyrhizobium genosp. A; assembly: GCF_049949275.1. NCBI lineage: Bacteria > Pseudomonadati > Pseudomonadota > Alphaproteobacteria > Hyphomicrobiales > Nitrobacteraceae > Bradyrhizobium > Bradyrhizobium genosp. A. The sequence continues at coordinate 1,723,077 of NZ_CP188196.1, forward strand.
AGGCCGGAGTTTTGCAGCGCGCGGACAAACGCATTTTGCGTGATGTTGGTGTTGGTCATTGCCGTCATGGTCGTAATCCTTTCATGGATGATCGGACCTGGCGCGTCGCTTCACACGACCGCGGGGAAGTCGATCTCGGTGTCGTTGATGCGGTTGAACACATTGGTGAAGACGGTGGTCGCGAACGCCAGGCTGATCTCCACCAGCTGCTTGTCGGTGTAGCCCGCAGCCTTGATAGCGGCGAACTCCTCGTTGCTGACGGTGCCGCTGGTCTGCGCGAGCTTGCGGACGAAGCGGATCAGCGCATCGCGCTTCTCATCGCCGGTCGCGCGGCGCTCGCGGATGTTCTTCAACTCTTCGGGCTTCAGGCCCGCGAGCTTGCCGAGCAGGCTGTGCGCGGCGACGCAGTAGTCGCAACCCGCGACCTCGGAGATGATGAGCTTGATGGTTTCCTGGTCACGCTTCGAGAGCGAACCTGCGGCGAGCACGCTGTCGGCGAGCAGGACAGCCTTGAGCGCGTCCGGTCCATGGGCGCCGATCGCGGCAAAGGTGTTCGGCACGCTGCCGATCGTCTTCTTGATCTGGCCATAGATTTCAGCGGTCGCGCCGGTTGCGGTTTCGAGACTGGGAACGGAAAGACGGGACATTGTTGGCACTCCTTGTTGGGGTTGGTGAACGTTTGCAGGGTGACAATAGGGCGCCGCTCTGATACTTTTAATGTTTATAAATCTCGAATATATGCTCAAACGTCTCGGAATGAGCGTGTCAGGAGACCGCAATGGATTGGCTGAGCCGGCTGTTCGAGATGATGTCCGTGCGCGGGCGGCTCGACCTGCGCTGCTCCTACGGCGCGCCGTGGCGCATCGACCAGGGACCGGGCAAGTCAAACGAAATTCCCTATCACGCCGTGCTGGCCGGCTCGGCGACACTGGACGATCCGGCAGGAGGCCGGCCGTTGCTGCTGAAATCCGGTGATATCCTGCTGCTCCCCGGCAATCCCAGACACGTCATGCACGACGGCAGCGGAGCCGCGCCGCTGCCGGCACGCAACCGCGCGTCGCTCAATTTCACGATCAGCGAAAATCCCGGCTCGGGGGAACGGCTCGATCTGTTGTGCGGACACTTCGCCATCGCGCCCCCGCATGACCGCCTGCTGCGCAGCTATTTGCCGCCGCGCCTCGTCGTGCATGCCGGCGCTGACGCCGGCGAGACGGACGCGGCGGGGCAACTCGCCGGGCTTGTCGCGCTGATGCGGGGCGAGTCCGCGGACGATCGTCTCGGTGGTCGCGCCATGCTGAACGCACTGTCGAGCGCGATGTTCGCGCTGGTGCTACGGCTCGCCAGCCTGACCGACGACGCGCCGCGCGGCCTGCTTGCCCTGGCCGGTCACCCGCGCCTTGCACCGGCGATGGCCGCTCTATTCAACGAACCGGCGCGCGCATGGTCGCTGCCCGAGCTGGCGCGGTTGTGCGGCATGTCGCGCGCCACGCTCGTGCGGCAATTCCAGGAGAAGCTCGGGCGCTCGGCCGCAGATCTCCTGACCGATATCCGGATGACGCTCGCGGCGAACGAGCTGAAAAACTCTTCGCTGTCGACCGGCGCCGTGGCGGAAGCTGTCGGCTATCAATCCGAAGCGGCATTCCAGCGCGCCTTCAAGAGCCACATGGGCATCACGCCGGCACAGTGGCGCAAGATGGAGGAGCCGCCCGGTCAGGACATCTTCGCAAGGCCGGCCGCGACGGACGCGCGGCCAGCGAAAGGCGGCGATGCGCCCTCGCTGGCCTAGAGATTCGAGATGAGTTGCCGATCAAGCCGGCGCGACTTCGGCGGCCGGGTAGTCGGTGTAGCCGCGCGCATCCCCGCCGTAGAAGGTCGACCGGTCGTAGCGGTTGAGCGGGAGGCGATGCCGCAGCCGCGCTGGCAGATCCGGGTTGGAGATGAAGTGACGGCCGAATGCGACGAGATCAGCGTCTCCCGCCGCGACGATGGCTTCCGCCGAGTCCGGCGCGAAGCCGCCGGCCGCGATCAAGGTCCGCGAAAATTTCGGCCGCAGATGCTGGGCTGCCACCGGCGCCTGGCCCTTCGCGATCTCCTCGATGCCCTTGATACGCGGCTCGACCACATGCAGATAGGCGATGCCCAGACGGTCAAGCTCTGTCGTCACATAGCCGAACGTCGCCGCCGGGTCGCTGTCCGACATCGATCCGTAACTGCCGCTCGGCGCGATGCGCACGCCAACACGATCGGCACCCCAAACCGAGATCGCGGCCTGTGTCACTTCGAGCATGAACCGCGCGCGATTTTCGATGCTGCCGCCATACGCGTCCGTGCGCTTGTTGGTGCCGTCCTGCAGGAATTGATCGGGCAGGTAGCCGTTGGCGCCGTGAATCTCGACGCCGTCGAAACCGGCACGCAACGCGCGCCCGGCGCCGGCGCGAAATTCTTCGATGATATCAGGAATCTCATGCTGCTCGAGCGCGCGCGGCATCGAGAACGGGGCTTCGCCGTTCTTCGTGTAGGCATAGCCCTCGGCCGCAATGGCAGACGGCGCAACCGGCGCCTCGCCATTCGGCTGCAAATCGACGTGCGACTGCCGGCCGACATGCCACAATTGCTGAAAGATGCGCCCACCCCTGGCGTGGACCGCGTCGGTGATGCGCCGCCATCCGGCGATCTGGGTATCCGAGTAGATGCCGGGCGCGCCGGCATAGCCGTTGCCGCGGATCGAGACCGGGGTGGCTTCGGAGATGATCAGGCCGCCGTCGGAGGCGCGCTGGGTGTAATACTCGACCATCAGCTCGCTCGGAACATCGCCGGGATCAGAGCGCATCCGCGTCAACGGCGCCATCACGACGCGATGGGACAATCGATAGCGGCCGACCGTGGTCGGCGTGAACAGCTTGGACATCGTGGCTTCCTTTGGGATCAAGGCTTGAAAAGACGGCGGCCGATAGTCGCTAAAGCTTGCGCCCCATCGGCCGCCTCGTACGCCGTCATGCCTTGACGGCCGCTGTCCGCTGAAGAACTGGAATCATGTCTTCGGGTTCGGGCCGGCGGGTATAGTCCGGGTTCACTTCCGAGTAGAGGATCACGCCGTCCTGGCCGATGACGTAGCGGGCCGGCATCGGCAGCGTCCAGCTCGGGTCGTCGTTGAACGTCGGCAGATCGTTCTTCAGTTGCTTGTAGAGTTCGACCAGATAGTCGGGCAAGTCGAAGCGCAGTCCGAACGCGGCGCCGACCTTGCCCTTGGCATCCGAGAGGATCGGGAAGGAGAGCTTGTTCTGGCGCACCGATTTGCGGCTGTTCGGGGCGGTCTGCGGCGAGATCGCGATCAGCGAGGCGCCGTACTTGTCGAACTCCGGCTTCGCCGCTTCGAGCGCTTGCAGCTCCATGTTACAATACGGGCACCAGACGCCGCGGTAGAAGCTCAGCACCAGCGGGCCGCGCTTCAAGAGATCCGCCGAGTTGACGATGTTGCCTTCGGGATCCGTCAGCGAGAAGGACGGCGCGATATCGCCGGCCTTCTTGGCGCGCTGCGCGGCACCCGACTGGACCAGTTCGGCGGTGGCGCGATGCATGATTTCGATGACGGCGTGAGGAACATTATAGGGCGGCTTTCCGGCTTCGAAATCGGCTTTGAAAGCGTCGAGCTTCGCTTGAAGTGGCATGGCGTTCTCCTTGGCCTCTGCGTGGAGGGCGGCGGCGCCGCCCGTCTGGTTGAACTCACAGGCAGCAAGGTAAAGGAGAGGGCGGTCGGGGGTAGCAGGACCGTCCGACTAGTGGTTATTCCCGAAAGGAATAAGCATCGCGCAGGCCTAGCAGCCGCGGCAGATGACCAGCCTGCGGTCCAGCTCCTGGTCGAAGCGCTGTTGCTGGCGCTCCCAGGCCGAAACGGCCTCCGATTGCGGGACGTCGGCCCGGTGCGGTTGCCGATGGCCGACCGGCGCAGGCCAGGGGAGGCGTGCGGTCGCATGTGCCGGCGACAGCAGGCTGATGAAGACGGCTGTCGAGGCGACGGTCCGGATGAAGCGATTCAGGATCGATCTGCGGGACATGGCGACACTCCTTGGGTGGAGGCTCGGGATGAGCGAGCTCTGTTGGGTGTCACCGTACTCATCGATCCGAAACGCTGAATGCCGCGTGAGATCGAAGACATGCTCGTTCGTCTCACCGTGACCGGCGTCACCTCAGCCCGTCACGCGTTGAACGTACGCTCGAAGAAAGCCACGAACGCGCGCGCCTTGGCCGTCGCGGCGCGACCGGTTGGAAGCACCGCCCACAGGTCGAGCGCCGGCAAGCTCCATTCCGACAGGACCGCACGCACGATGCCCGATCGCAGTTCGGGACTGAACATCCACTCCGAGGCGATGGTGAGGCCTGCATCGGCGAGCACCGCAGCCCTCACGCCTTCCGCAGCGGTCACCCGTAATCTGCCTTGAACCTGAACAGCCAATTCGGTGCTCTCGCGCCGAAATGACCAGACGCTGCCTTCTCCCTGGAGATAGACGACGGCCTGATGCTTGCTCAGTTCACTTGGCGTCGACGGCATCCCCGCCCGATCGAAGTAGGCAGGCGTACCCAACACGAGACGCTTGCATCGTGCGATACGGCGAGCGGTCAGGCTCGAATCCGTCAACTTTCCCATGCGCAGAGCCACATCGATGCCCTCCTGGACGAGGTCGATCTGGCGGTCGTCCAGGATGACCTCCAGGTCCAGCTCCGGATTCTGCGCCAAAAACTTCGGCAACAATGGAATGAGATGAATGCTGGCGAAGGTCACCGCAGCGCAGATTCGCAATCTGCCTTTCAGCCCGGCGCCCGCTCCGCGTGCGGCGAGCTCGGCCTCGGTTGCCTCCTCGAGCGCGCGCCTGGCGCGCTCGAGATAACCGAGCCCGGCTTCCGTTGGGGTGAGGCCGTGCGTCGACCGCGTCAGCAGCTTGACGCCGAGATACTCCTCGAGCTGGGCGACAGACTTCGAGACGGCGGGCTGCCCCACCCGAAGTTGTCGGGCGGCTCCGGAGAAGGAGCCCGTTTCGACGACCCGGACGAACGTCTCCATCGCAGCCAGCCGGTCCATCATATTCTCCGCGGGAATGAACGATATTGCCGGCGTCCTACCTGCCATGCCACGCGGGAATTGGCCATCGCTCGAGGCATCCACGCCGGGGCGATCCGTCGGGCAAAACACGCCAAATCCTCTCGAGCGCCAGTCCGTGCGAGCATAATGCATCGGCTTCATTGGAGGTGGTCGTTGCTGCCGGAATCTGCCTCTATGCGGCCTCAGCGCGGAGGAGTGTGACGATATGAGCGGTTTGGTGATCTCTGGCGGCCGGGTGGTGGATCCCGCGAGCGGAATGGACGCCGTTGGCGACGTGGCGGTGGTGGACGGCAAGATCGCCGCGGTCGGCTCCTCGCTCGGCGGCGCCGAGCGGGTGATCGATGCGACCGGGCTCGTGGTCGCGCCCGGCTTCATCGATTTGCACGCCCATGGCCAGTCGATCCCGGCCGACCGCATGCAGGCCTTCGACGGCGTGACGACGACGCTCGATCTCGAGGCCGGCGTGCTGCCGGTCGGCTCCTGGTATGAGCGCCAGGCCAGGAAGGGCCGCGTACTGAACTATGGCGCCGCCACCAACTGGGCCTTCGCGCGCATCGGCGCGATGACGGGCTCCAACGCGGAGAGCTCGCTGGAAGCGTTCGGCAATGCCATGCGCGACCGCCGCTGGATGGACAACGTCGCGAGCGATGCGGAGGTCGCCGGCATCCTCGAGCGCCTTGCGCGCGGCCTGAACGAAGGCGGCATCGGCGTCGGCATCTTGAACGCCTATGCGCCGGGCGCCGGCGTGCAGGAGTTGACCGCGGTCTGCCAGCTCGCGGCCAAGCAGGACGTGCCGACCTTCACCCACGTCGCCTACATGTCGCGCATCGACCCTGAAAGCGCGGCGGAGGCCTATATCCGCCTGATCGGCTATGCCGGCGCCACCGGCGCCCACATGCACATCTGCCATTTCAACTCGTCGAGCAAGACCGACATCGAGCGCTGCCGCGTGCTGATCGAGAAGGCGCAGGCGCAGGGCCTGCCCATCACGGTCGAGGCTTACCCTTACGGCACCGGCTCGACCGTGCTGGCGGCGGCCTTCTTCAGCGATCCGCAGTTCGTCGAGCGCAACGGCACTGGCTACGATTCCGTGCAGCGCGTGACCGACGGCTATCGCTTCCACGACCGCGAGGAGCTGCTCAAGGCACAGGCGGAGGAGCCGTCCTCGCTGGTGCTCTGGCACATTCTCGATACCGAGAACAATGCGCATCATCGCGACCTCCTCGACATGTCGGTGCTCTATCCCGGCGGCGCGATCGCATCCGACGCGATGCCGTGGACGCTGCCGGATGGCACCACCTACAAGGGAGATGCCTGGCCGCTGCCGGATGACACCACCTCGCATCCGCGCTCGGCGGGTTGCTTCACGAAGTTCATTCGCGAATGGGTGCGCGAGCGCAACACCGTGTCGCTGCTCGAAGGCGTGCGCAAATGCGCGCTGATCCCCGCTGAAATCCTGTCACAGAGCACGCCCGCGATGCGCGCCAAGGGCCGGCTGGCGAAGGACGCCGATGCCGACATCGTCGTGTTCGACTACGAAAGACTCTCGGACCGCGCGACATTCACCGCGATGAACCGCCCGTCCGAAGGCGTCCGTCATCTCGTGGTCAGCGGCGAGGTGCTGATCACTGACGGCGTGCTCGACGTCGCAGCGCGGCCCGGCCGGCCCGTGCGCCGTCCCGTCGTCGGGAGCTGATCCATGCCGGTCCCCATTCTCCTGGTGACGGGCTTTTTGGGGGCGGGCAAGACCACGGTCGTCAACCATCTGCTGGCAAACGCGGACGGACGGCGGATTGCCGCAATCGTCAATGATTTCGGCGCCATCAACATCGATGCGGAGCTGATCGCGGGCGCGAGCGATGGCGTGGTCAGCCTTGCCAATGGCTGCATCTGCTGCTCGCTCGAAGGCGATCTGTTGCGCACGCTCTCGACGCTGCTGCGGCGCGATCCGAAGCCAGAGTACATCGTGATCGAAACCAGCGGCGTCGCCGATCCCGCCGACATCGTCCGCAATTTGATGGACCCGGTGATCCTGCGCGAGGCGCCGCTGGAAACCGTGCTTTGCGTGATCGACGCAGCAACGCCGCCTTCTGCCCTCGATGATGCGCTGCAGCGCTCGCAGCTGCGCGTCGCCGATATCGTGGCGTTGAGCAAGCTGGATCTGGCCGACGAAGGCGCGGGGGCGCGGATGCGCGAGGCCATCCGCGCGCAGCGTGTGCCTGCCGTGGTGATCGATGCGAAGCACGGCGAGCTTCCAGCAGCGCTGCTGTTTCCCGCGAACGTCGATCGCGCGCTAGCACCGCGCAAGCCGGGGCCGAGACGTCCGGCAGAAGAACGCTTCGAGACGCTGAGCTGGACCTCCGATCGGCCGCTCTCGCTGCCGCGCTTGCAGCAGGCGATCGGCAAGCTGGCGCCGAAGCTTGCGCGCGCGAAAGGCCTGTTCGAGACGCTCGAGCAGCCCGGACGCCTGATGGTGTTTCAGTTCGCCGGCGGCCGCGCGACGCTCGCGCCGGGCGAACCACCGACTGAAGGCGTGCCGCGGGCGCGGATCGTCTTCATCGCCGAGCTCGGGGTGCTATCGAAAGCTGAGCTCGACGGAATCATGGAAGCTTGTGTCGCAGCAGGGTGAGGCACGCAGCGGCCGACGGCTCAACTGCAGCCGCCGCATCCGCCACCACCTCCGCCGCCACCGCCCCCGCAACCACCGCCGTCGCCACCGCCTCCGCTGCTCATCGTCTGCGACGCACTGTAGACAGAGGCATGGGCGGTGCCCGTGAGGACCACAGGACCTGTGAGCGCCAAAGCAAGAAGCAGTTCCTGGTCGCGCGGCGCGCGCGAAGCCCGCGTATGCGAGGACTGATAGGTCTCTAGAATGTCGGTGCCGGCCCGTGTCCGCCGGGGCGCTTTCGCCAGCAGGAAGCCGGCGAATGCGGTGAGCACGATGAGGACTATCAGGAATTCGACTGGATGATGCCGTGATGAGCCAATCACGGCCTTGGTGATGCCGAACACGATCAGAAGCGCGACAAAGGGGAGGACCTCCAGGCGGAATGACGCCATCTGTTCGCGGGTCGGGCAATAACCGGACTTTTCCAGCAGGTCCTGAATGCGCGCGACGATCGGGTCGATGGCCGTCTGGAACTGCTGCCGGGTCATGCCGGCCTGGAATTGCACCTGGGGCGGGTGGCTGATCAGCGTTGCCAGCGGCGACTGGTCAATGACGGTGATCTTGTAACCGTTGGGCTCGATGGTGGCGCCGTGTCCGGACGTGAGCCTGAGCAACACGGCATCACCGAGCCGTCGTGCACCGCCCGCCAGATACGCCAATTCCAGGATGCCGAGTTTGCCGGTCGCTCGCGCGGCCGGGCCGATCTGCGATTTGAGGCGGAAGCCCAGCACGAAGATGGAGAATGCGAGAGCCAGATAGAGGGTGAGGAAAGGGCCGGCAGTCCAGTTGAACGGATTCCATTCCATCGGTTCACCTTTTGGATAAACGGCGGATCCAGGCCATGGGTCTCGGAACGATCAGCCAGTTGCTGCGGTCCGTCACATGGTAGCGGGGAGGTCCGAAGCGCAGATGCGTTGCCGGCCACAGTTCGGGGGCCGGTGGTCCGAAGAATTGTTCGTGCAAAGCCAGGGTTTCGGCATATTGCCGCCGATAGACTGTCTGGGCCTCAGGCCCGCCGGGCGTGGGATCATGATGCAGCGGCGCCTGCAGCGCCTGACCGCACCAGACCGTCCAATAGTCGCGCGAATAAATCAGGTGCTGGTGCCAGACCTCGTCGACCACCTCGCTTGGCGTCACCGGCGTCGGCGAGACGACGGCCAGAAAGCAGAAGCGCCGATAGCCATCGATGGCCGCACGCGTAGTCTCGAGCGTCCAGCCGTGATCGCGCGCGAGCCGATGGGTAAAGTTCAGTTGCGTATCGGGCTCGAAATCATGCTGCGCGATGCGTTGCCACAATTCCTGCCGTGGCGGTGTCCATGCGGGCTCGCCGGACTGAAGGTCGACCTTGAGCGGGGCCCGTTGCAACGAAAGCTCCGAATGACCGTCCATGCACTGAGAATAGCACAGGATGGCCGGGCTTTACGAGGGATTGAATGATGACATTCTTATCCCAATCTAAAGGAGATGTCAGTAGCGCCGCAGGGACAGCGCGTGGCGACATGATCCAGCACGCTCATGCAAACTGCGCGACACCATCGACCTCGCGCTCGGCAAAGACGGTCGCTAGGCATCAGCGGGCCGGTTTCTGTGCGGGGAACCCGAATGCTTAAAGCTTTGCTAAGACCCTCGGGATAAATTGGCATATCAGCCCCGCTAATTCTTGCGAGCACCGATGATTTTCTCCCGCATCAGTTTCAAGCTGGTCCTCATTGTCGGGATCGGCCTTCTCGGCATGATCACGCTGGCACCGATCGCGCTGTCGACCCTGCGCAGCCAGATGATCGCCGACCGCCAGGCCAAGACGCAGCACATGGTCGATGTCGGCTACGGCATCCTCGCGCATTACCAGAAGCTCGAGAGCGACGGAAAACTCTCGCGCGAGCAGGCGCAGGCCGCCGCAATGGCCGAGATCAAGAGCCTCCGCTACGACAAGGTCGAGTATTTCTGGCTCAACGACATGACCCCCAAGATGATCATGCACCCGATCAAGCCCGAGCTTGACGGCAAGGATCTCGCCGGGATGAAGGATCCCTCCGGCAACGCGCTGTTCGTCGGCTTCGTTGACGTTGTCAGGAAACAGGGCGCGGGCTTCTACAGCTACCTCTGGCCCAAGCCCGGCTTCGAGCAGCCGGTTGCCAAGATTTCCTATGTGAAGGGCTTTGCGCCCTGGGGCTGGATCGTCGGCACCGGAATCTATCTCGACGACGTTGACGCCGTCTTCCGCCAGGATGCGATGACGTTCGGCCTGGTGTGCCTCGCGGTGTTCGTGCTCGTGCTCGGCGCCTCCTTCGTGATCGGCCGCAGCGTGACCAGACCGCTCGCGAAAATCACTGACCTGACCGAGCGCCTCGCCGCCGGCGACAGCGCCTTCGAGGTGCCCTACACCAACCTCAGCAACGAGGTCGGCGGGCTGGCCAAGGCGCTTGCGGTGTTCAAGGACAACGCGTCGGCGGTGGGCCGGATGCATGCCGAGCAGCAGGAAACCAAGCAGCGCACCGACGACGAGAAGCGCAAGACCATGACCGATCTCGCCGGCAGGTTCGAGGCGAGCGTGCAGGCCGTCGTCCGCGACGTGTTCAACGAGGCGCGCGCGATGCAGCAGGCAGCGCAGGGCATGTCGGAGACCGCCAACAAGGCGACCGATCGCGCGAGCTTCGTCGCCACCGCCTGCCAGCAGGCCTCGAGCAATGTGCAGACGGTGGCCTCCGCCGCCAGCCAGCTGTCGGCCTCGATCACCGAGATCAGCCAGCGCGTCGCGCAGGCCGCGTCAGTGGCCGACAAGGCGGCCGCCGACGGTCAGCGCACCAACGATACAGTGCAGGGACTTGCCGCGGCCGCTCACAAGATCGGCGAGGTCATCGACCTCATCAACCAGATCGCCTCGCAGACCAATCTGCTCGCGCTCAACGCCACGATCGAGGCCGCGCGCGCCGGTGAAGCGGGCAAGGGATTTGCCGTGGTCGCGAGCGAAGTGAAGTCGCTGGCGAGCCAGACCGCGAAGGCGACCGACGAGATTGGCGCGCAGATCACTGCGATCCAGGCCGAGACCAACCAGGTTGTCGGCAACATCGAGAGCATCCGCGCCACCATCATGGAGGTCAACGAGATCTCCTCGTCGATCGCGGCCGCCGTCGAAGAGCAGGGCGCCGCGACGCAGGCCATTGCGCACAGCGTGCAGGAGGCGGCCTCCGGCACCGACCAGGTCTCGCAAAACATCTCCGGCGTCACCGATGCGACGGCCGAAACCGGCCAGGCCGCCGGCCTCGTGCTGCAATCGAGCGGACGCCTGACCGAGAAGCTGCAATCGCTGGAGAACGAGGTCAGCGCCTTCGCTGCCGGCGTGCGCGCGGCCTGACGCGCGAGCGCTCCGCGTTTTCCGCGCCACGGCATCGGCCGTAGTGCGGAAAACTGTTTTGCTTGACATGACCTCTGCCGTGCTCGACCTCTAACGATGTCGAAGGCACGCGTGTGCCCGCAAAAAAGCCACACGGGAAAGACGTCATGAGTGCAGGCCTCAACGAACAGGACTACCTCGCCACCTTGCATGGCCTGTGGGAGAAGGCCTGGCCCAAGGGCATGCCGCGTTCGCCGAACTACCTGCATGGCGAAGTTCCGTTGACCGAATATCTGCGCGCCTGGGCGAAGCAGAGCCCGGCGCGGCCTGCGGTGATCTTCTACGGTCACGTCACCACGTACGCCGATCTCGACCAGCAGAGCGATCGCTTTGCGGCACTGTTGCAGGCGAAGGGCGTGCGCAAAGGCGATCGTGTCGCCGTCTTCCTGCCGAATTGTCCGCAATTCCACATCGTGTTCTTCGGTATTCTGAAGCTCGGCGCGGTCCATGTTCCCGTGAGCCCGCTGTCGCGTGCGTTCGAATTGTCCTACGAGCTCAACGACACCAGGGCCGAATTGATCGTGGCGTTGGACCAGCTCATGTCCGTGGTGGAGCAGGTCCGGGGCGAGGTGAGCCTGCGCGAGGTCATCGTCACCAGCTTCGCCGATGTCGTGCCGGCAACGCCCGCATTTCCGACACCCGATTCGATCCGCGCGCCGCGCATTGCTGTCGATGGCGCGACCGACCTGCTCCCTGCGCTCGCTGCGATGCCCGCGCCGTCGCCGCTGCCGCCGCCCGGCCTCGATGAGGTCGCCGCGCTCAACTATACCGGCGGCACCACCGGCATGCCGAAAGGCTGCGTCCATACCCATCGCGACATGGTCTATACGGCGGCTGCCAATTACGGCATCTCGGTGCTTTCTGATGAGAGCAGCGTGTTCCTGTCATTCTTTCCGGAGTTCTGGATTGCGGGCGAGAATTTCGGCCTGATCTTCCCGCTGTTCTCCGGCGGAACGCTGATCCTGCTGGCACGCTGGGACGCCGTCGGCGCGATGGCCGCGATCGACAAGTACAAGGTCACGATCACGGCGATGCCGGTCGATGGCGCGGTCGAGCTGATGGACCATCCGCGCTGGAGCGAGTTCGACCTGTCGTCGCTGAAGCAGGTCCGTGTGGTCTCGTTCGTCAAGAAGCTCAACGCCGACTATCGCAGGCGCTGGAAGGATCTCACCGGCACGATTCTGATGGAGGCGGCCTGGGGCATGACGGAGACCCACACCTCCAACACTTTTACGGCCGGTTTCCAGGACGACGATTTCGATCTCAACAATCAACCCATCTTTGTCGGCCTGCCGGTGCCCGGCGCCGAGTTCAAGATCACCGATTTCGAGACCGGCGCATTGCTGCCGCTCGGCGCGGAGGGCGAGATCCGCGTGCGGACGCCGTCGCTGCTCAAGAGCTATTGGAACAAACCCGAGGCGACCGCGGAGTCGCTGATCGACGGCTGGCTGCGCACCGGCGACATCGGCGTGATCGACAAGGACGGTTTTCTGCACTTCCTTGGCCGCCGCAAGGAGATGCTGAAGGTCAAGGGCATGAGCGTGTTTCCGCCGGAGATCGAGGCGCTGCTGGGGCTGCACCCGAAGGTGCTGGGCTCGGGCGTGGTCGGGCGCGACGACCCCGAAAAAGGGCAGGTGCCGGTGGCCTATATCCAGCTCAAGCCGGAGGCGGTCGGCACCATCTCCGCTGACGATCTGCGCGCCTGGTGCGCCGAGCGCATGGCCGTCTACAAGGTCCCGGAGGTGCGCATCATTGACGCGCTGCCTTTAACGGCCACGGGCAAAGTGAAGAAGCAGGACTTAAATCCGAACCAACCTGCTGCAGTCTGAGTGAGAGACCGATGTCGTTCAAAAAGCTCCTGATCGCCAATCGCGGCGAGATCGCCATCCGCATCGCACGCGCGGCGGCCGATGCCGGCATCGCCACGGTTGCGATTCATCCCGCAGATGACGCGCTGTCGCTGCACGTGCGCGTCGCCGATGACGCCGTCGAAATCCCCGGCCGCGGCGCGCGGGCCTATCTCGACATCGAGGCCGTGGTGAAGGCGGCGAAGAGCGCCGGCTGCGATGCCGTGCATCCCGGCTACGGCTTCCTCAGCGAGAACGCGGCATTCGCGAAAGCTTGCGCGGACGCGGGCATCGTCTTTGTCGGACCCATGCCGGCAGCACTCGAACTGTTCGGCGACAAGGTCGCGGCACGGCAACTGGCAAAACGCTGTGGCGTGCCGATCATCGCCGGCACCAGCGGCCCGTCGTCGCTCGACGAGATCACGGCGTTCTTCACCTCCCTCGGCAGCCATGCGGCGATTGTGATCAAGGCGATGGCCGGCGGCGGCGGCCGTGGCATGCGTGTGGTCGAGAACGCCGGCGATCTCGCGGAAGCCCATGCGCGCTGCCAGTCCGAGGCCAAGGCGGCGTTCGGCTTCGATGGCGTTTATGCCGAGCGGCTGATCCGGCAGGCGCGCCACATCGAGGTGCAGATCATCGGCGACCGTCACGGCGCGATCTCCCATCTCTGGGAGCGCGAATGCACCATCCAGCGCCGGCATCAGAAGCTGGTTGAGGTGGCGCCGAGCCCGTCACTCAGCGACGGCTTGCGCGGTCGCATCATCGAGGCGGCGAAGCAACTCGCGATGGCAGCCTCTTACGACAATCTCGGCACCTTCGAGTTCCTGGTCGACGGCATGGCCGAGGACAGCTTTGCCTTCATCGAGGCCAATCCGCGGCTTCAGGTCGAGCACACCGTGACGGAGGAGGTGCTTGGCCTCGACCTCGTCCGCGCTCAGCTTGCGATTGCCGCAGGCAGCACGCTGGCTTCGCTCGATCTAACGCAAGGCGCGATCCCGAAGCCGCGCGGCTATGCCATGCAGCTTCGCGTCAACATGGAGACGCTCGACGAGATTGGCGCGACGCATCCGACCGGAGGCGTGCTCGCCGTGTTCGAGCCGCCGTCAGGGCCCGGCGTCCGCGTCGATAGCTTTGGCTATGCCGGCTACAAGACCAGCGCGGCGTTCGACTCCCTGCTCGCCAAGGTCATCGTGCATACGCCGGGTGAAGCCTGGCACGACATCGTGGCAAAAGCCTCGCGCGCTTTGCGTGAATTCCGGATCGACGGCGTCGTCACCAACATCGCTTTCCTCCAGGCGGTGCTGGCGCACCCGGATTTCAGGACCAATCGCATCGCGACCGACTTCATCGATCGCAACATCGCAAAGCTGGTCGAGGCGGCCGATGGCGCGGCCAAGCCGCTCTACTTCGCGGCGACCGAGCGCAGTGGCGCCCATGGCGCGGAGACGCACGTCGCGCAAGCCGTGCCCGAAGGTGCAGTGGCGGTCGCTGCGCCCCTGCAGGGCACCATCGTCACCATCCAGGTGAAGGAAGGCGAAATCGTGCGCCCGGGCCAGCAGCTCGCCGTGATCGAGTCCATGAAGATGGAGCATCTGGTGATGGCGGAGCAGGGCGGGCGAGTGACAAAGCTCGTCGCCGGCGACGGCGTCACACTGATGCATGGCGAGCCGATCCTCTATCTCGAACCGCTCGACGTCGCCGCCGACAGCGCGGCGGCCGAAGCCGACATCGACCTCGACCACATTCGCCCCGATCTCGCCGAGCTGATCGCGCGCCAGGCCAACACGCTCGACGAAAATCGCCCGTCCTCGGTCGAGCGCCGCCGCAACACCAACCAGCGCACCGCGCGCGAGAACGTCGCCCAGCTCGTCGATGACGGCTCGTTCATGGAATATGGCAGCCTCGCCATTGCCGCCCAGCGGCGCCGTCGCAAGCTCGACGATCTCATCATGAACACCCCGGCCGACGGCCTCGTGATGGGCGTTGCCACCGTCAACGCCGAAAAGTTCGGCCCCGACACCGCGCGCTGCATCGTCGTGGCCTATGACTACACCGTGCTCGCGGGTACGCAGGGCCATATGAACCACAAGAAGATCGACCGCATGCTCACGCTGGCGGAAGACTGGCGCGTGCCGCTGGTGTTTTATGCCGAGGGCGGCGGCGGCCGTCCGGGCGACACCGACCGGCTCGGCATGACCGGCCTCGACGGTCCGTCCTTCGTGCAGTTCGCAAGGCTGTCCGGCCTCGTGCCGGTGATCGGTGTCGTCTCCGGCTATTGCTTCGCCGGCAACGCCGCGATGCTCGGCTGTTGCGACGTCATCATCGCCACCATGAATGCCTCGATCGGCATGGGCGGCCCTGCGATGATCGAGGGCGGCGGGCTCGGCGTCTATCACCCGGCCGAGGTCGGTCCGGTCTCGTTCCAGTCGCCGAACGGCGTCATCGACATCGTGGTCGAGGACGAAGAAGAGGCGACGTCCGTCGCGCAAAAATACCTGTCCTATTTCCAGGGCGCGGTGACGGAGTGGCAGGCGGCCGACCAGCGCCTGCTGCGCCGTGCCATCCCCGAGAACCGCCTGCGCGTCTATGACATCCGCAGCGTCATCGATCTCGTCGCGGACAAGGACAGCGTGCTTGAGCTGCGCCGCGACTACGGCGTCGGCATGATCACCGCGCTGATCCGCATCGAAGGCAAGCCGTTTGGCCTGATCGCCAACAATCCGCGCCATCTCGGCGGCGCGATCGACGCCGATGCCGGCGACAAGGCCGCGCGCTTTCTTCAGCTCTGCGACGCCTTCGATCTGCCAATCGTCTCGCTCTGCGACACGCCTGGCTTCATGGTCGGCCCGGAAGCGGAGAAGACCGCGATCGTGCGCCACGTCTCCCGCATGTTCGTCACCGGCGCGAGCCTCACCGTGCCGCTGTTCGGCATCGTGCTGCGCAAGGGCTATGGCCTTGGCGCGCAGTCGATGATCGGCGGCGGCTTCCACGCCTCCTTCTTCACGGCGGCCTGGCCGACCGGCGAGTTCGGTGGCATGGGTCTCGAAGGCTATGTCCGCCTCGGCTTCCGCAAGGAGATGGAGGCGATCGCCGACCCCGAGGAGCGCGAGACCTATTATCGCAACAAGGTCGCCGAGCTCTACGCCAACGGCAAGGCGGTCTCGATCGCCTCGGTGTTCGAGATCGACAACGTCATCGACCCCGCGGAGACGCGGCGCTGGATCATGGCGGGCCTGCGCTCGGTGCCGAAACCGCCGGTGCGGACAGAGAAGAAACGGCCGTGTATCGACACGTGGTGAGCGCGGTGCAGCAATAGCGTGCGTCCCGGTTCCCGATTGACATCCCCGCCTGTGGTGCCAGACTTTGCACAATAATACAGGGTGGAGACGTCCGCGATGGCCAGCCTTTCGGCCTCGAACCATGTCGCCCGTGTCTTGTCCGTCGCCAACCATGTGGCCGACGTCGACGCTGAGTCGCGGATCGCGACCTCCTGGCGGCGCTGCCTGATCAGCCACAAGCTCGATCCCGCCCGCCAAGGCCCGCCGCAGACGCTCACTGAAGCCGAAGTCCGCCACGTAGCCGAGCCGATGGAGGAGACCATCAGGCTCGTCACGCCCGAGCTCGACGATCTCGCGCGCGTGCTGCGCGACGCCGGCTATTGCGTCAATCTCGCTGACGCGAACGCGACCATGCTGTTCAGCCGTCTTCCGGGCGAAGCCGACGCGCGGATGTTCATGGACTGGAAGATCTACACGGGTTCGAACTTTGCCGAGACGTTCGAGGGCACCAACGGGCTCGGCACTGCGCTGGCCGAGCAGAAGCCGATCCTCGTCCATCGCGACGAGCATTTTCGTGCGCAGTGGCACATGTTCTCCTGCGCGGTGGCGCCGCTGTTCGATCAGGCCGGGCGTCTTGCCGGCGCGGTCAACATCACCTCTTGTCGTGAGGATCTCGAACGGGCCGCACATCAGCTTGCGCTCGCGGTGACGATGGAGGCGACGCGGCGGATGGAAGGGGCGATCTTCCGCGACCATTTCCGCAGCGCCTGGATCGCGACCGTGCCGGGCGATTGCGGCAGCGGCCTGCTCGCCTATGATGACGACCGCCGCATCGTCGGCGCCTGCCGCTCGGCGCGCGCATTGCTCGGCCTCACCGATGGCCTGATCGCCTCCGGCATCGATCTGTCGCGCTACATCAAGCTCGACCATTCGCGCAACTCGGACGAAATCGTCGAGCTGCGCCGCACGGATGGCCGTCCGCTGGGGCAGGGCCATGTCGCCCCACCGCTGCGCGCCAAATCCGCCACGCTGCGCCGTGATGCGTCCGTCGATCGGTTCGATGCGTTGCATCGGCTAGCAGGCAATGATCCCGGCCTGGTCAAAAGCGTGAAGCGGCTGAGGAGCATCGGCGATCACAATCTGCCGGTGCTGCTGCATGGCGAGACCGGCGTCGGCAAGGACGTGTTCGCGCGCGCCATTCACGCCGCAAGCAACCGCGCCCGCAACAATTACGTCGCGCTGAACTGCGCGGCGATGCCGGAGAGCCTGATCGACGCCGAGCTGTTCGGCTACGAGGCCGGCGCCTTCACCGGTGCGCGCCGTGATGGCTCGAAGGGCCTGATCGTCCAGGCCGATGGCGGCACGCTGTTTTTGGACGAGATCGGCGACATGCCGATCGCGCTGCAGACGCGGCTGCTGCGCGTGCTGGAGAATCGCGAGGTCTGGCCGCTTGGTGCGCTCAAGCCCGTGCCGGTGGATATCCGATTGATCAGCGCGACCCATCGCGATCTCGGTCGCATGGCCGAGGAGGGCAGATTCCGCGCCGACCTCTATTTCCGCCTGCGCGGCATGGAGGTGCGGCTGCCGGCCCTGCGCGAGCGCGCGGACAGGGATGATATCATCCGCCAGATCGCGCGCGAGGAGGCGCCGAACTGCCGCCTGTCTCAGGAAGCTTGGTCCCTGCTCTCGGCCTATCCCTATCCCGGCAACATGCGCCAGCTCCGCCATGTGCTGCGGCTTGCGGGCTGCACGGCAGAGGATGGGGCCATCACCGATGCCGATCTCGATCTACCGCCGTTCGGCGGGAGGACCGCCGAGACCGATCTTCAAGCGGCCGAACGCGCGACGATCGTCGAGGCTCTCCGCAAGCACGGTGGCCGCGTCACCGAAGCGGCCCGCACGTTGAAGCTCAGTCGTGCCACGCTGTATCGCAAGATCAAGCAGCTGAAAATCGAGACGACGCAGTAGGCGCTGATCAATTTTTGCAAGCCGCGGACCCTCTTTCCCTCTCCCCTTGTGGGAGAGGGTGGCTCGACGCGTTAGCGGCGAGACGGGTGAGGGGTATCTCTCCGCGAGTGAAACTCGCAGTGAGTTTGCGGATGCAACCCCTCATCCGGCGCTTCGCCACCTTCTCCCACAAGGGGAGAAGGGAAGGGCAGCACACCGCCGATGCGTCTTACGAAAAATCCGTCCAGCTCAGATGCCGCGAATCGAGATCGCCGACTGAAACGGTCTCGCGGATCTCGTGAGGTGTGTGGAAGCTGCTGCGCAGGTACACCAGCGGCGCGGCTCCGTCGGAATGCGAGACGTGGCGCACCTCGCCGACGAAGATCGAATGCGTCTTGGTCTCGAACTCCTGCGCCAGCACGCAGTCGAACGCGGCGACCGCGTCGGTCAGCACCGGCGCGCCTGTTACCCCGCGCGTCCACTGGCCGAACGCAAAGCGGTCGTCACCATTGACGCCCTTCTGGCCGCTGAAAGTGAGCGCCAGCAGCGCATGATCCTCGTGCAAAAAATTGATCGCGAAAGCGCCCTCCTCGCGGATGCGGGCGTGCGCGCTGGCGTTGCGGTTAACGCAGACGATCAGCGAGGGCGGGTTGTCCGAGAGCGAGCAGGCCGACGTCACCGTGAGCCCGGTGCGCTTGCCGTGCTCGGCGCCGACCGTGACCAGCGCCACCGCGCCGGCGCATTGGCGCATCGCCTGCTTGAAATCCTTTGCGTCCACGCTCACGCGGAAATCTCCGAAATTGAAAACGGGTGCGGTACGTTCGCGCCGCACCCGCATTCGGTCAAGCTGCCTTCTTCGCGGAGCCGAGATGCTTCAGGCGCGGCATCACCTCGGTCTTGAGCAGCGAGAGCGAGTGGTGCCAGGCGTCCGGCTTGTGCTTGTAGTCGAAACCGAACACCAGGAGCACGCCGAAGCCGCCGACCTCCTCGTAGATTGTCTCGATCCTCTCGGCGACGGTGGCGGGCGAGCCGACGACCCAGTTCCGCTTGGCGCAATATTCGACGGTGACGTCGCTGTCCAGCACGTCAGGCGTGTGCTTCAGATAGTCCTTGAAGCCGAAATGGCCGAGCAGCGGCAGGAAGTACTCGCCCATCATCCGGCCCATCATGTCGCCGGTCGAGAGCTTCCAGGCCTCTTCGTCGGTGTCGGCAACGAACACCTCGCGCACCAGGCGCCAGTCCGCGCGGTTCGGCTTGCGGCCGGTCTTGGCGGCGCCGATCTCGACCGAGTCCCAGTGGCTGCCGACATAGGCCGGGTTGAGGTTGAGGCTCATCGGGATGAAGCCGCGCTCGCCGGCGAGCTTCAAGGTGTCCGAGTTCTTCGACAGCCCGGCAACGCCGATCGGCGGATGCGGCGCCTGCAATGGCCTGATGTGGGGCTTGAGGAAGTCGAACATGGTGTCCGGCTTGGTCACCGTCCAGAACTTGCCCTTGTAGGTGAAGGGAGCGGGATCGGACCAAAGCTTGAGGATGATCTCCAGCGCCTCGCGGGTCATGTCGCGGTTCTGCCCGCTCATGCCATCGACATTGAACATCGCCCAGTCGCTCGGCAGGCCGCTCGCCGCGACGCCGAAATTGAGCCGGCCCTCGGAGAGGTGGTCCAGCATCGCGACGCGGTTGGCGAGCTCGGCCGGGTGATGGTAGGGCAGCAGGAAGCCGCCCGGTCCGATGCGAATGTTCTTGGTTTGCATCAGCGCCTGCGCGATCAACAGGTCCGGCGTGGGATTGGGTTCCCAGGGCGCGGTGTGATGCTCGCCGATCCAGGCTTCCTGATAGCCGAGCTCGTCGAGCCAGCGCAGGACCTGCAGGTCCCAGTCATGTCCTTCCTTCAAGCCGCACTCCGGCGGATGCGAAGGCATCGTGAAATAGCCGATCTCCATGGGTTTCCTCATCTGATGTTGGCGCGTCTTGCTGCGCGTTCCGGGACGTAAACAGGGACAGCTTCAGCAAGCGGTGTGCCAGCGTGGGCGGCGCCCCAGACCTGCGAGAAAACGCTGGTTTGCGGCACAAATTGCCGATATCCCGGGGCGGATTTGCGGGATGCCCGTCTCATTGTCGCGAGACGGCGTCTTGGCCGTGAGACGAGGATCCGATTCGAAATGACCGAACCCGCTTTTGTCGCGGTGGACTGGGGCACCAGCAGCTTTCGGCTCTGGCTGGTCAATCGCACCGGCCATGTGCTGGCGGAGCGCCGCAGCGATGAGGGCATGATGGCCGCGGCCAAGGCCGGCTTCCCCGGCGTGCTGCAATCGCATCTGGCCGCCATCAGCGCGCCGGATCATCTGCCCGTTCTCGTCTGCGGCATGGCCGGTGCCAAAACCGGCTGGGTCGAGGCCGGCTACGTCGATACGCCGGCGCCGCTCTCGGCAGTTCTGAAGCAGGCCGCGCGCGTGCCGGGCGAGGCGCGCGACATCCGCATCCTCCCGGGCATCGCGCAGCGCGATGCAAAAGCGCCGGACGTGATGCGCGGCGAGGAGACGCAATTGCTCGGCGCGCTTGGCCTTGATGCGGCCGGCGAGGCGCTGGTCTGCATGCCCGGCACCCATTCGAAATGGGTGCGCGTGAAGGACGGCGCGGTCGCGCATTTTTCGACCTTCATGACCGGCGAACTCTTCAGCGTCGTCTCGCGCGAGACGATCTTATCGCTCGCGGTCGCCGGTGCCGATGATGCCGAGGATGTCGTGAGCTTCAAGGCGGCGGTGAAAGCCGCCTATGAGGCGCCGGCCTTCGCCGCAAACCTCCTGTTCGGCGCGCGGTCGCGGCAGCTGCTGTTCGGCGGCACGCCGGCTGCGGCGCGCGAGACGCTGTCGGGCACGTTGATCGGTGTCGAGCTCGCGGCGGGCCTTTCCGGTGCGTTGCCGAAAGCTGGCATCACGCTGATCGCGTCGGGGCGGCTGGCGATGCTCTACCGGCAGGCCTTCGACGCGCTGTCCGTGACCGTGAACCCGATCGATGCCGATGAAGCGGTGCGCCGTGGCCTGTCGATGGCGGCTGCTTCGATCTGGACGCAGTGAGAGGATTTTTGAGATGACCGTTCCCTTTCCGCCGATGAAGCGGCCCCTGGTTGCGATCCTGCGCGGTGTCAAGCCCGAGGAGACCGAGGCCATTGTCGGCGCGCTGATCGAGGCCGGCATGACCGCGATCGAGATTCCCCTGAACTCGCCGGATCCGTTCCGCTCGATCGCCAGCGCCGCGAAGCTCGCACCGGCCGGCGTGCTGATCGGCGCCGGCACGGTGCTGGCCGCAGCAGATGTCGATCGTCTCAACGACGTCGGCGGCACGTTAATGGTCTCGCCGAATGTCGATACGCAGGTGCTCGCGCGCGCACACCAGTACGGCATGATCACGCTGCCCGGCGTGTTCTCGCCGACCGAAGCGCTGCTCGCGGCGCGCTCCGGCGCATCGGGCCTGAAATTCTTTCCGGCGAGCGTGCTCGGCGCGTCCGGCATTTCCGCGATCCGCGCTGTGCTTCCCGCAGGCGTGATGATCGCCGCCGTCGGTGGCGTCTCCGACCAGAATTTTGCGGAATACATCAAGGGCGGCGTCACAGCCTTCGGGCTCGGCTCCAGTCTCTACAAGCCCGGCATGACGTCGGCGGATGTTGCTGATCGCGCAAAGGTGACGATCGCCGCCTATGATCGGGCGATTGTGAAAGACTGAGGCGGCAATAAACAAGCCGTGATGTCGTCACGGTCGCCTTCTATCCTATCTTGTGGAACTTGCGAGATCAGGAGACCGACATGGCGATCAACAACATAGCCGATCTGTTCGTGGCAACGCTCGAGCAGGCCGGCGTCAAGCGCATCTATGGCATCGTCGGCGACAGCCTGAACGGTTTCACCGAGGCGCTGCGCCGCCGCGGCACCATCGAATGGGTGCATGTCCGCCACGAGGAGGTCGCGGCCTTCGCGGCCGCCGGCGAAGCCGAGATGACGGGGAGCCTTGCCGTGTGCGCCGGCTCCTGCGGCCCCGGCAATCTGCATCTGATCAACGGCCTATTCGATGCGCATCGCAGCCGCGTGCCGGTGCTGGCGATCGCGGCGCAGATCCCGTCGGCCGAGATCGGCGGCGGCTATTTCCAGGAAACCCATCCGCAAAACCTGTTTCGCGAATGCAGCCATTATTGCGAGCTGGTCTCGGATCCGAGCCAGTTGCCCTTCGTGCTGGAGAATGCGATCCGCGCGGCGGTGGGCCTGCGCGGCGTCGCTGTTATCGCCATGCCCGGCGACGTCGCCTTCCGCGCGCCGCCGAAGCGCGCGCTGTCGACGCCACGCGGGCTTGCGCTCGCAGCGCCCAAGGTCGTGCCGCAAGCCGATGAGCTGAAGGCGCTCGCGGATCTGCTCAACGGCGCCGAGCGCATCACCCTGTTTTGCGGCCGTGGCTGCGCCGGCGCGCATGCGCCGCTGATGCAGCTTGCCGAAGCCTTGAAGAGCCCGATCGTGCATGCGCTCGGCGGCAAGGAGCATGTCGAATACAATAATCCCTACGACGTCGGCATGACCGGTTTCATCGGATTCTCCTCGGGCTACGCCGCCATGCACGCCTGCGATGCGCTGGTGATGCTCGGCACGGATTTTCCCTACAAGCAGTTCTTCCCGACCGATGCCAAGGTCGCGCAGATCGACATTCGCCCGGAAAATCTGGGACGGCGGTGCCGGATCGATCTCGGCCTCGTCGGCGACGTCAAGCAGACGATCGAGGCGCTGCAGCCGCTGCTCAAGACCAAGACGCAGCGCAGCCATCTCGACGATGCCGTTGCGCATTACAAGAAGGCGCGCGAGGGGCTGGATTCACTCGCCAAGGGCACGCCCGGCAGCAAGCCGATCCATCCGCAATATCTGGCAAAAGTCATCAGCGACCACGCCTCCGACGATGCCGTCTTCACCGCCGATGTCGGCACGCCCACGGTGTGGGCTGCGCGCTATCTCAATATGAACGGCCGCCGCCGGCTGATCGGCTCCTTCGTGCATGGATCGATGGCCAACGCGATGCCGCAGGCGATCGGCGTCCAGGCCTCGCAGCCCGGCCGTCAGGTCATCTCGCTCTCCGGCGACGGCGGTTTCACCATGCTGATGGGCGACCTGATCACGCTGACGCAGATGAAGCTGCCGGTGAAAGTGGTCATCTTCAACAACGGTGTGCTCGGCTTCGTCGCGCTGGAGATGAAGGCGGCGGGCTTCGTCGACACCAATGTCGATCTGGAGAACCCTGATTTCGCCGCGATGGCGCGCGCGATGGGCATCTTTGCCAAGCGCGTCGAGGATCCGGGCGAGCTCCCCGGCGCGATGAAGGAGATGCTGGCGCACACTGGCCCGGCGCTGCTCGACGTCGTCACCGCCAAGCAGGAGCTGTCGATGCCGCCAACCATCACCGCCGAACAGGTCAAGGGTTTTAGCCTGTGGATTCTGCGCGCGGTGATGAACGGCCGCGGCGACGAGGTCTTGGATCTTGCGAAAACGAATCTGCTGTCGCGCTGATTTCGGCTGACGCGGTCTGGTTCACCTCTCCCGAAGGGAGAGGTCGGATCGCATGGAAAATGCGATCCGGGTGAGGGGTTACAGTCTCGCTGATCGCTGCGGCCCCTCACCCGGATTGCACTGGACGATGCTTCGCATCGCCAGGCGCAATCCGACCTCTCCCCGTCGGGGAGAGGTGTACCATTGCGCTAGCCGCGCTTCACCGACGGCACGGGCAACCGCTCATGGCGGCGCTGGAAGCGCTGCCAGTGCAGCACGATGCCGATCAGCGCGGCCGGAACGAAGCCGAGCACGATCAGGAAATGCGGCAGTTCCTTCGGCGAGATGAAGGCGATGGCGATGTCCGAGATCAGCCAGAGTGCTGCAAAAATCACCGCGAAATCGGTGCGCGGGCAGCGCAGATAGTAGAACACGGCGGTGATGACCACGGCGGGCCCGATCGCAATGGCGATCATGACCGCCGTCAGCTCCTTCGGCGTCGACGCGTCGAGCACCATCGACGCCAACAGCCAGATGGCGGCAAACATGGCGATGATGTCAATCGGATGTCGCAACCGAATACCTCTCGCGGGAATGCGCCATGGTTGAGTCCCAAGCCTTCGACGTCAAGCCTTCGACGTCAAGCCCGTTCCGTCAAGTAAAATACGCCTATTCCTCGTCGTTTCCCGGCGTCGGCCGCAGCATGAAATGCCCGAAGGCGGAGGCGATCGGCTTGTTCGGATCGTCCTGCCAGGCCCGTGCCTCGAACGCGACGATACGCCGGCCCTGTTTCACGATCGAGACATTGGCAATGGTGTCAAGCGCGCGGCCGGAGCGCAGATAGTTGACGGTCAGCCCGATCGGCTTCGGTAGCGGCGCGATCCCGAGCTCGCGCCGCACGCCGAGGATCGCGGTGGTCTCGAGGAAGGCGCCGGTCATGCCGCCATGGATCGCGGGGAGGATCGGGTTGCCGACGATCTTTGGCGAGAACGGCATTGTCAGCGTGCCGTCATCATTGACGCGAATACCGAGGCAGCGCGCGAACGGGCTGGTGGCGAACGGGCCGTCCGGATCCTCCGGCGACTCCAGCGTCGGGATGCTGCGCGAGTCCATCCGGCGGTCAGCAAGCATGTTGGTGCGGTTGGCGCCGATCATGAAGCAGGCGGTGGCGGTCGCCACCGGATCGCCCTCGGATTCCTGGTAAGCCGTGGAGCGCACGAATGCGATCGAGCGGGTGGTGCGGTAGCAGACCGAATGCGCCTTGATGGCGAGGCCGGGCGTGGCCGGCTTCTGATAGTCGATGCGCAGGTCGAGCGTCGCGATCGCGCTGGTGCCGTCGAGCGCAAGCTGCACCGCCATGCCGCAGCTCTCGTCCAGCATCGCGGTGACGACGCCGCCATGCAGCACACCGGTCTCGGTGTCGCCGACGAAGACGGGGCGATAAGGCAGGCTCGACCAGGCCTCGCCCGGTGCGAACCGGTCCAGCTGGAGTCCGCTGATATGGCCGTAATCGGAACGGCGGCCCTTGATCGCCTCGGCGAGTTCCTCGAAGGGAAGCGTGGTCGATGAATTGGACATGACGACGTTCTAGACCAGTGCCGGGCGCCGCGCAAAACCCCGCATGCATCGCCGTACAAGGCCGGTTTGGCCTCGACAGAGCCGGCCGAAGCACCGATGGTGGGCGTTCGTCCATTGCCCGCGAGGAGTATCCCATGGCTGACCCCGAAACGCCCGCTGCCAACCAGGGGCCCGTCACCATTTCGAGCTCCAGTTCCGAGCGGGCGCCGATCATTTATTTCGACGGTGCATCCTGCTTCGGCCACCACAACGGCGCGATCCAGATCGAGCTCGCCGCGAACCTCCTGATGCCGATCGGTGCCGCCGTCAGGGTCGACGTGGTCCAGACCGCCCATCTGCGCTGCAGTCCGGCTGCGGCGCTGGCCTTGCGTGAAGCACTCGACAAGGCGCTCGCGATGCTCAAGCTCGGACAGCAGCAGCCGGAAGAAGCGATCCCCGCCATGAAGAACTGAGGCGGTCGCGTGGGCCTGCATGGTTCGAGACGCGCCACAAGGCGGCGCTCCTCACCATGAGGGTCTGAGATGTCGCTGCGAAACCAAACCTCATCCCGAGGGCCCGCCATCGGCGGGCGTCTCGAAGGACGGCCGCGAGCGCGGCCTTCGAAACAAATAGGCCTACCTCAGCTCACATGCACCTTCGGCTTCCTGCCGCCGTTCCACTTGCCCTCGAGCGCGCGCTCGATCTGGGCGGCGAGTTGCAGCAGCAGGCCGTCGTTGGCCTGCTTGGCGATGGCCTGGATGCCGAGCGGCAGGTCGTGCCCTTGCGCGGCCATCGGCATCGAGATCGCCGGCATGCCGCAGAGATTGGCGAGCGGCGTGAAGGCGAAGAAGCGCCAGAGATTGCCGAACCAGTCGAGCACATCAGGATTATCCGAGATGGTGAGATATTCCTTCGTGCCGACCTTCGGCGTCGGCAACGCGGTGATCGGCGTCAGGATCACGTCCCACTGCTCGAAGAAGCTGCCGAAGCCGCGCGAGGTCGTGTTGAACACGGCTTGCATCTTCGCCCGATCGGCGAAGCTGGTGTGACGACCGGCTTCCCAGATGCGGATATTCATCGGCTCGATCAGATCCTCCGGCGGCCGCTCCAGCCCGCGCGCGGCGAGCATGTTGGAGATCACCACGGAAAAATTCGAGATGTAGCAGGTGGTCTGCGCCGCAAAGGCGGCGCGGAAATCGAGCTCAGGCAGCGCGTAGTCGACGTGATGGCCGAGGCCTTCGAGGAAGCGGCCGGTCTTTTCCAGCTCGGCTGCAATCTCTGGCGTCGCGGTGTAGTCGCCCCAGGTGTGCGACAGCGCGATGCGCAGCTTTGACGGATCGCGCTTGATCATCTCGGAATACGGCTGCGCCGTGGTCCAGAACGGCATGAACTCGCCGGGCGCAGGTCCGCGGGCATGGTCGACGAAAGCAGCGGTGTCGCGCACCGATCGCGACTGGCAGCCCTGGATCGAGACCAGGCCAGTGAGGTCGGACATGTGCGGCGCCAGCGAGAACACGCCGCGCGAAACTTTTAGCCCGATATTGCCGTTGACGCCGGCGGGAATGCGGATCGAGCCGCCGCCGTCGGTTGCGTGCGCGATCGGCACCACGCCGGCCGCGACCATCGCGGCGCTGCCCGCCGACGAGCCGCAGGTGGTGTAGTCGGTATTCCAGGGGTTGCGGGTGACATAGACGGCGGGATTGTCGGCCGATGAGCACACGCCGAATTCCGGCGTCGTCGTGCGACCGATCAAATTGAGGCCTGCCTGGCGGAATTTGCCGGTCAGGAACGTGTCGGCCGCGGCGCGATTGCCGCGCATCAACAGCGAGCCCATTTCCTGGAGGCGGCCTTTCATGGTCGGCCCGAGATCCTTCATCAGGAAGGGCAGGCCGGCGAACGGACCGGCGAGATTGGCGCCGTCCTTGGCCGGATCGGCGATCACGTCATCGAATAGCTCGACCACGCCCGACAGCGCCGGATTGACCTTGGCGACGGCCGCTACGGCCTGACGTGCCAGTTCCTTCGCCGTCAGCTCGCCCTTGCGGACGCGTGCCGCCAGGCCCACGCCATCGTGCTGCGCCCATTCGTTCCAGCTCATCGGCAAAGTCATGAAGTCAAAATCCTCTTGGAGTGCGGCGTCACCTTTTTCGCAAGGGCCCGGGTGAATCAACTGAGCCGCCGCGAAGGGCAGGGTTGCGCCGAACGGAGAGGTCGCTATCTCATCGCGCTTTAAGACAGCCGTGCGATCACTGCAACCGGTCCGCCGCCGGCGGGTCCCTGATGCTCGGCGCCGCCGGAGACGTAGACCGCGCTGGTGCCGGCAAGGCCGGCGATCAGGCCGCCGACCGCCGCGCGGGCATGGCGGGTCGAGCTGATGTCGGTGTCCTCCAGCATGGTGTGGCGGCAGCCGCGCACGGTGCCGTCAGGCGAAGCCTCGGCCTTGGCGAAGATGTTGACGAGCTCGCGGCCCGCTCTTGCCTGCGCGCCAAGTCCAACGCCAAGTCCAACGCCGCTCAGCGCCGATGCCACCGCCGGCGCGTCGATCGCGTCGCTCATCACGGCATGACCGATCTCGAATTCGCTCGCTGACGCCCCCGAATTGCCGAGCACGATGACGACGTTGTGCATCAGCTCGATCCCTGACGAGGTCGAGGCGACCTTCGAGAACAGATCGTAGCGCCGCAGCACGTCGTCATCGCGGACGTCGGATGCGATCTCGCCGAGCGCGACCGCGACGCCGAGCGCGGAGGCGCCGCGCGAATAGGCCATCGAGCTGTAAGCGCTGATCGTCACCGTCTTGTTGCCGCGCGCGGCCGCCGCCGCGACACGCTCGCTGGTGAGCAGCGGGCACTTGATCTGCACGAAATGGACATCAGCGGGATCAGTGATGCCGGCATCCGCCATCGCGGCCTTCACCGCGCTGGCGGTCTCGGTGATCTGTGCCGAGCGGCCAAGCTCTTCAGGCAGAAAATCGCGCGTCTGCGCCATGCCGATGCTCAGGCGCTTGCCAGTGATGCCTGCGGGCGGCTTCGCAACCTTTTGGCGCGTGAACACCGTGATGTGCGGGCTGAGCACGCCTTCGGTCCCGCCCGACATCACGAAGGCGATGCGCTGCTCGACCCCGTGCGGCGTCAGATCAAGCTTTGGCGCCAGCGCCGTGCACAGCGCAGCCACGGCATATTCCCGGGTGAAATCATTGACGCCGCCATTGCCTTCGGTTTTGCCGAGGATCGCCAGAATGGAGGTCGGATCGATCGCGCCTGTAACGATCAGGCTCATGAGGCCGGACACGTCGCCGGGGCCCCTGGTGGCGACCTTGAAGACGCCGACCGATATTGTCCGCATGGATGCTCCTCGTGGAGTTCGGTGGTCCGGCAGGGGCAACCAGCCGTGGGAGCGGGGTGGATGTCAAGGTGCATACCGTACGTAGCCCGGATTGCGCTTCGCGTAATCCGGGGTGGCGTCCCCGCATTCCGCTTCGCTCCATGCGGGCTACAAGATCCTGCGTTGCCCGCCGGGCGAAACACGATCGCTGGGTCAATCGGCGCGCATCAAAATATTCCACTTTACCGAAATTCGGAATTATCGTATGTGTTGCCCATCCTGATCCGGCGAAAAGGGGCGGTCGTACGTCGTCACGAGCCGCGGATCGGGCTGCGGTGGACGCGAGCGGCGCCGTCGCGGATGCGGGTGGCAGGGCGGGGCAGTGGATTGAGCCGAGCCCCGTGAGCCGCTTGCAAGCCGCGTTGTACGAACGGCGCTCAATGCCTGTGACGCCCTCGGGCGAAGCGGGACATGTCCGGCGAAGCCTTTTGGCGAAGCCGGATGCTTGCGTACGGCAAAACCGTGTGGTCCTGGCCGTCGTCGCTACGGTCAAGCTCTTCGCGGAGGCGGCACTGGCGCCAACCGGCGCGGTGTCGGCGAATTCCGTGGGGCGAGGGAGGCCAGAAGGAACTCGGCTCCCGGGAGAGCACGGCATAAGCCGTCCAACCACTGCGCAGGGAAGGCCGTGTGTTCGGCACCACCTGTATGCTGCTGTGCGGTCTCTTTGCGCACC
The DNA here is from genome assembly GCF_049949275.1 of Bradyrhizobium genosp. A. Classification (NCBI taxonomy): domain Bacteria; kingdom Pseudomonadati; phylum Pseudomonadota; class Alphaproteobacteria; order Hyphomicrobiales; family Nitrobacteraceae; genus Bradyrhizobium; species Bradyrhizobium genosp. A. Next base: position 1,752,439 of record NZ_CP188196.1, read on the forward strand.
ATTTTCGCGCAGCAGACCGCGGGTGCGAGGTCAGCACCCGGCCTTCCCTGCGCCCTTTGTTCGGAGGGCGTGAAGCGAAGAGCAAAACTCGGGCGGAATGCGCCGCGAGGCGGCAAAGGTGTGTCTGCGGTTCGAAGGTTGGATGGATGGATGATTCAAACACGGTCTCGTGCCCCGGACGCAGCGCAGCGCCCCGGCGATGCGAAGCATCGTCCGGTGCGGTGCGCTGCAGAGCCGGGGCCCATCTTGCCGCGCACCGTGCCGCCTTCTGGATCCCGGCTCTGCGCAGCAACGCCAAGACCGGGACACGAGAGCGCCAATACCCGCGACATCCCCACGATTGTGGCGAGATCGCATCGGTTCGACAAAAAATCCTCTGTCGACGGTTGCGCGCCGCACCTTGATGAATCAACCTTGGTTGGTCCATAAGCGGCGTCCCGCGGCCGGATTTCGGTTTGTGTCGCGGGCTTGGATATAGAGGAAATCTCGCGTGGCAAATATCAACCAGAAAATTGCGCAGGAGCTTGGGGTACGGGCGGAGCAGGTCGAGGCGACGGTGACGTTGCTCGACGGCGGCGCCACGGTTCCCTTCATCGCGCGCTACCGCAAGGAAGCGACTGGTGCGCTCGACGACGCGCAATTGCGCACCCTGGAGGAGCGCCTGGGCTATTTGCGCGAGCTCGAAGATCGCCGCAAGGCCATCCTCGAATCAGTCCGCGAGCAGGGCAAGCTCGATGCCGCGCTGGAGGCCTCCATTCTTGCCGCCGACAGCAAGGCGCGCCTGGAAGACATCTATCTGCCGTTCAAGCCGAAGCGCCGCACCAAGGCCGAGATCGCCAAGGAGGCCGGCCTCGAGCCGCTCGCCAACCAGCTCATGGCTGAGCCCGGCAATGATCCCAAGGTCGTCGCCGAAGGCTTCATCAACGCCGAGAAGGGCGTCGCGGATGCCGTGGCCGCGCTCGACGGCGCCCGCGCCATCCTGGTCGAACGCTTTGACGAAGACGCCGATCTGATCGGCGTGCTGCGCGAGGAGATGTGGACCAACGCGCGCATGGCCTCGAAGGTGCGCGACGGCAAGAAGACCGAGGGCGAAAAATTCGCCGACTATTTTGATTTCTCCGAGCCGCTGACCAAGCTGCCGTCGCATCGCATCCTCGCGATGTTCCGCGGCGAGAAGGAAGAGATCCTCGATCTCCAGATCCAGGCCGAAGCCGAGGTGCCGCCGGCGGGCGTCCCGGGCGCCTATGAACTGAAGATCATGAAGCGGTTCGGCATCACCGACCTCAAGCGCGCCGGCGATCGCTGGCTGATCGACACCGTGCGCTGGGCCTGGCGCACCAAGATCCAGGTGCATCTCAACATCGACCTGCGCATGCGGCTGTGGAACGCGGCCGAGACTGAGGCCGTGCGCGTGTTCGCTTCGAATTTGCGCGACCTCCTGCTGGCCGCGCCCGCCGGCACCCGCGCCACCATGGGGCTCGACCCCGGCTACCGCACCGGCGTCAAGGTCGCGGTGACCGATGCGACCGGCAAGGTGGTCGATACCGCCGTGATCTATCCGCATGAACCGCAGCGGCAGTGGAATGAGTCGCTCGCGATCCTCGGCAAGCTCGCGATCAAGCACCGCGTCGAGCTGATCGCGATCGGCAACGGCACCGCCTCGCGCGAAACCGACAAGCTCGCGGGCGATCTGGTCAAGGGCCTCGCCGAATTGAAGATGAGCAAGATCGTGGTGTCGGAAGCCGGCGCGTCGGTCTATTCGGCCTCGGCTTTCGCCTCGGAGGAATTGCCTGATCTCGACGTCACCCTGCGCGGCGCGGTCTCGATCGCCCGTCGTCTGCAGGATCCGCTCGCCGAGCTCGTCAAGATCGAGCCCAAGGCGATCGGCGTCGGCCAGTATCAGCACGATCTCGGCCAGGCCAAGCTGGCCAAATCGCTCGATGCCGTGGTCGAAGACTGCGTGAACGCGGTCGGCGTCGACGTCAACACGGCGTCCGCGCCGCTGCTCGCCCGCGTGTCGGGCGTCGGCTCCGGCCTTGCCCAGAGCATCGTGGCGCACCGTGATGCCAACGGTCCATTCAAGTCGCGCAAGGCGCTGAAGGAGGTGCCACGGCTCGGCCCGAAGGCGTTCGAGCAGTGCGCCGGCTTCCTGCGCATCCTTGGCGGCGAGGATCCGCTCGATGCCTCCGGCGTGCATCCGGAAGCCTATCCGGTGGTACGCCGGATTCTCAGCGCCACCAAGAGCGACATCAAGGCGCTGATTGGCAGCAGCGAGATCGTGCGCACCCTGAAGCCGAAGGATTTCGTCGACGAGACCTTCGGTCTGCCGACCGTCACCGACATTCTGCGCGAGCTGGAAAAGCCCGGCCGCGACCCGCGTCCGGCGTTCAAGGCCGCGGTGTTCAAGGAGGGCGTCGAGGAGATCAAGCATCTCCAGAAGGGCATGATCCTCGAAGGCACCGTGACCAACGTCGCCGCTTTCGGCGCCTTCGTCGACATCGGCGTGCACCAGGATGGCCTCGTGCACATCTCGGCGATGTCGAAAACCTTCATCAAGGATCCGCGCGAGGTGGTGAAGCCGGGCGACATCGTCAAGGTGAAGGTGCTTGACTTCGAGGTCGCCCGCAAGCGCATCTCGCTGACGCTCCGTCTCGACGACGAGGTCGGCGCCAAGAAAGACGCCCCCGGCATGCAGCGCGACAACACGCGCAACCCCAACCGCATGACCTCGTCGCCGCCGCGCAAGCAGGAATCTTCCAGCGGTGGCGGCGCGCTTGCCGAGGCGTTGCGTAAGGCTGCGGAGAAGAACGGCGGCAAGCGGGCGTAGGCTTCTTAACTTCCGCGTCAGAATCTGGCGCATTTGTAAGTTGAAGGAGAGCGCTCCTTCTCCTCATCTGATCATCCTCGTGCGGCGCGGTCACCGCCGCACTGCAAGGAGGATGTTTCGATGAACAACAGGCTTCTCAAAGGTCTCACTGCGGCGACGATCGCCGCGGTGATGGCGCTCGCTTCGCCGGTGCTCGCCCGAGGTGGAGGCGGGGGCGGCGGTCATGGCGGCGGCGGTGGCGCACGCGGCGGCGGCTTCGGCGGTGGTGGCCATTTCGGTGGCGGCGGCATCGGTGGCGGAATGCACGGCGGAGGCTTCGGCGGCGGCATGCACGCAGGCGGCTTCGGCGGGATGCATGTCGGCGGCATGGGTGGCGGTGCGCACTTCGCCCATGTCGGTGGACCAGGCTTTAGTGGACCGGCCTTCGGCGGCGCGCGCTTCGCGCATGCGGCGATCGGGCCGCGCTTCGCCGGCGCCGGTTGGCACGGTCGGCCCTTTATCGGCCGTCACGCCTTCTTCTTCCACCACCATCATCATTTCCGCCGTTTCGCCGTGTTCGGCGCGCCCTACTATGCCAACTATTACGACGATGGCTGCTGGCGTAGGAGCTTGACGCCTTATGGGTGGCAATGGGTCAATGTGTGCGGGGAGAATTGGTACTAGCATCGCTGGACCGCACCATTGTCGCGATCGCCACCGGGTGGTTCCGCTCAGCCCCGGAACGGGATAGTCTGGTGGCGATCGTCGCGCGGAGTTTGTCATGACCGGAGGTCACCGCCGCATCCTGGTCGTCGAGGACGATCCGGAAACCGCAGGCCAGCTCGTCGAGGAGCTGACGACGTCCGGCTACGACGTCGATCTCGCCGCCACCGGGCGTGAAGCCCTCAGCCACGGCGTCGCGCGCGACTATGCCGTGATCACCATCGACCGCATGCTGCCAGATATCGACGGCATCACCGTGATGCGGCAGATGCGTGACGACGGCGTTGCCTCGCCCTTCCTGATCATCTCCGCGCTCGGCGAGGTCGACGACCGCGTGCGCGGCCTGCGCGCCGGCGGCGACGATTATCTCGTCAAACCGTTCTCCTTCGTCGAGCTGCTCGCACGCCTCGAGGCGCTCGGCCGCCGCAGTGAGACCATCGCCAAGGAAACCATTTTGAGGGTCGGCGATCTCGCCGTCGACCTGATCGCGCGCAACGCCAGCCGCCGCGGCCGCAAGATTCCATTGCTGCCGCGTGAATTCCAACTGCTCGAATATCTCGTCCGCAACGAGGGACGCGTCGTGTCCCGCGCGATGCTGCTCCAGCATGTCTGGGACCTGCATTTCGATCCCTCCACCAACATCATCGACGTCTATGTCGGACGCGTCCGCCGCAAGGTCGACGATGCCCAGGCCTATCCGCTGATCCACACCATCCGCGGCATTGGATATTGCCTCCGTGCTCCTGGCTAACACGCTCCGTTCCTCGACCTTCCGCCTGGCGCTGATCGCGATCGCGATCTTCGGCCTGATCGTCGCGGCGATCATGGCCTACGTCTATTTTGGCACGCTCGCTTATGTGCGGAGCCGGGTCGGCGATATCGGCGACCACAGCGCCTTCACCGCGATGATCGAGCTGGCGATGATCGCAGTCGCCGTATTGCTGGTTGTGCTGGCCGGCCTTGCCGCCGTGCTGGTGACGCGGCGAACGGTCGGACGGATCGAGGAGATCAACGCCACCAGCCGCGCCATCATGCTGTCCGGCCTCGACCGGCGCATTCCCCTGCGCGGCAGCCACGACGAATGGGACCGCGTCGCCGAAAACCTCAACCTGATGCTCGATCGGATCGAGACGCTGATGGGCGAGGTCAAGCAGGTCAGCGATAATGTCGCGCATGATCTGCGCACGCCGCTGACGCGCATGCGGGGCCGGCTGGAAAAGGCCTATCACCACGAGCGCGACAGTGAGGCCGATGCCGCGCTGATCGGCGATACCATCGCCGATCTCGATGCCGTGCTTGGCATGTTCGCCTCGATCACGCGGATCTCGGAGATCGAGACCCGTGCCCGCAGGAGCGCGTTTCGCGCGCTCAACCTTGCCGAGATCGCCGGCGAGGTCGTCGAGCTCTACGACGCCGCCGCCGAACAGGTCGCGACGCGCCTGAGCCTCGGTGGTGACCGCGAGGTCGCCGTGACCGGCGACCGCGACCTCCTGTTCGATGCCATCGCCAATCTCGTCGACAATGCGATCAAGCACGGCCGCGCGGGAGGGAAGGTCACCGTGACCTGCCGCAACGCCGGTGACGGCGCGACGATTGCGATCGTCGATGATGGTCCGGGCATTGCGGCCGACCAGCATGATCACGTGTTCAAGCGCTTCTACCGGCTTGAGCAGAGCCGCTACACGCCGGGCAACGGCCTGGGCCTGAGCCTGGTCGCGGCGGTGTCACGCCTCCACGGCGCCGAGATCGCGCTGCATGACAGCGCGCCGGGCCTGACGGTTCAGCTCAGCTTCCCGGCGACCTCAGCGCAATGAGCTCAACTGCGCTAAAGCTCGATCACGCCGCGGCGCGCCGCATGCGCCACCGCATCGGTGCGGCCGGTGGCGTCCAGCTTGTCGAGCAGCGAGCCGACGTGGAATTTCACGGTGTGCACGGAGATGTTGAGCTGGCGCGCGATCATCTTGTTGGAGGAACCTTCCGCCATCAACGCGAGCACATCGAGTTCGCGCTGCGTCAGCGCAATGTCCTCCGGCATGACGCGCGGATCGCGTGCGACGACGCTCGCCGTGGCGGTCTCGCCGGGGGCGGCAAGGCGCAGCCCCGCGACATTGCCGAGCAGCGTCGCGAGGCGGTCGGCCAGCGTGGGATCGTCGATCTCCAGGGACAGCACGATCTCGGGTGCGTTGTCCTCGCTCACGCCTCAGGCCTCTCGCCAATCGTGACCTTGAAGCTCGCCGGCTCGCCGCCGCGGCGGACGGCGACATCGACCACCTGGCCGACGCTCGCAGGTCCCAGTGTTCGCAATAGTGCGCGCACGCCGGAAAGCTTCTGGTCGTTGACCGCCACGATCATGTCGCCCTGGCGGATGCCGGCCGCGGCCGCCGGACCGGCTTTGTCGACATTCATCACCATGGCGCCGATGCCGTCGTCGAGTCGCAGCGGCTGCAGCCCGAGCCCGAGATACCCGCGCGCGATGCGGCCGCGCGTCTCGAGCTGCGCCGCAACGCGCTCAATCGTCGCGGTCGGGATCACCAGCACGCGCCGCGGTCCGAGCACGGCCATGCCGAAGGCCTCGCCCGATGCGTCGAGGGCAAGGCCGCCTTCCTGGCTCGGACGCAGGCGAACATCGAGCTCGATCCGCGCATCGATCTCGCCGCCGCGCAAGGAGCGCCAGCTCTTGGCCGACACCGACACCATCCCGAGCGCCGCGCTCGGCGTATCGCGATTGGTGGCGACCACGACAGACAGCGTGCCGAGGGCAGGGACCGTCGCGGCGAGCTTGACCGGGGCGATGCTGGTATCGGCACGCAGCAACGCGATATCGGTGGTGTGGTCGCGACCGACGATCGTGGCAGCAGCCGTGCTGCCGTCGGCGAGGACGATCTGGACGTCGCCCTCGTCCGCCAGTGCCTCGTCGGCGGTCACGATCAGGCCCGGCTTCCAGACGAAGCCGGTTGAGCGGGAGCGATGCGAATGCACGGAGACGACGGACGGCGCGATGCTCGCCACGACATCCGCGAGCGCGGACGACAGCGAGGTGAGAGGGGTGAAGTCGGTCATGGAAGGCTCCTGTAAGCTGTCCACAATTTGGGATGTTTCCGGCAATTGCGAAACTGGCCGGGTGGCCAGTCCACCGTGGGACCGCGGCCGACGAACCACTCACGGGAACGTGTAGCAGCATCGAAAATTGCGCGGGGAAGGCGTCACAATGTACGGGCGGCAGCTCAGAGCTCGCGATAGCTCCGCTCGCCGGTTTCGGGCCGCATGAACACGGCGACGCCGAACGGAAAGAAATGGCCGGCGACGAGCAGCAGGATTGCGATCAGGAGCGCGGCGATGCCGATCGGCAGCAACATGTCAGCGCGTGGGTGGCTCGATGGAACGGTTCATTGTCGTTTTAGCGAGAGGGACGGCGCGGGGGCGAACGACCCCCGCGTGGTCAGTGGTGCACGTTCAGCCGCGTGCCACGGGGTTGATCGAGACGTCGGCGCCGGCATGCTTCTGCGCGGCCTGGAAGCCGGCCGTGATGCCTTGCTCGACTGATTTCCGCACGTTCTCGTCGGTGATCTGTTTCGCCACATTGGACACCGCCGCCAGGATCATCGCATCCTGGAAAAGGGCCGGATAGTTGTGCGGATTGGGGCCGGGCTTGCCCCAGTTGATCGGGATCTGAAAGATCGGTAGGAAGAAGCAATGTCGTGCGCCACCGAAGTTGATGCAAATTTCCATGACCTGACTCCTCGCTAAGGGATCGCTGCGCTTGTTGTCCGCAGCGCCCGCGACGCTAGACCCCGGTGGCCAAGTCCGGTGTGAAGCCGTTCACACCGAAAGGATGCATAAGATTGCGTCAAGTATTATTGATTGTGAGCGCGGAGGCGTCAGCCTGCCTGACGTTCCAGCGCGCGCGCTCGGGCGCGCAGATGCGCAGTTCTTCAAAACTGGTCAATGCCGAAGCATCGGTCGCGTTGCCGCGCCGAGGACATTGTCCCAGCGGTAGGAATAGCCGACACCGATGATGTAGTCCGGCGAATTCCGGTTGAGGCCGAGGGCCAGGTGGAAGTCGAGTTGTTCGGTCCGGTTCAAGAGATAGCCGCCGCCGACATTGAGTAGCGCCGTGCTCGCGCCGCGCGAGGGATAGTCGCCGACATATTCGGCGAACAGCGCCAGCTTGTCGCTGACCTTCCGTTCGATCACGAAGGTCGCCTCGCTGGTCTGGCGGTTGGCGAAATCGAATGGCCGGAAGAAGCTCGTGAACATGCCGCTGATGCCCCAGCCGCCGCCGAGCTCGTAGGACCAGGGAAATTGCAGATACGGTTGAAAGCCTGCGCCGGTGATCGCGGGCGTGCCGGTCGGCAGGCCGACTCCGAACACCACCGAGAGGTTCGCGGGCTCAGGCAGTCCGCTGACCTGCCATTTCACGCCGGGGGTGACATTGGTGAAACCGGTGTCGACCGTGCCGGTCAGCCGTCCGACATAGCTTGGCACGTCCACCAGCACTTCGAGGCACGGCGCGACGCCGAAACGGAGACGGCTGTTGCTTCCGTCGAAGCCCTTGCCGGCGCTTTGGCCGAAGGTGTTGAGGCCGTTCTCGATCTGGATGCTGCCATCAGGCACGACCAGGCTGGAATTGGTCACGTCAGGGCGATCGGTCGCGATCTCCGATTGCGGCGAGGGGCATTCACCGGCCTGAGCCATGCCGGGGCACAGCGCGGCGGCAAGAAGGCCGACGCAACACAACGAAACCCGCCGACGCTGCAGGACAACTCCTAAAGCCACAAATACGCTCGTCGAAGGCAGGTCGCTTGCTGGCAATAGTACCTCATGGTAGCACGCGATGGATCGCGCGCCTGACTGACAAGACTTGCTTGCCCCGGATTTTATTCCCGACATGACCGATTTTCGCGGCGTCTTTCCCTATCTCGTCTCGCCCGTCGATGCCGACGGCACGGTGCGGACCGACGTGCTCGCAAAGCTCTGCGACGATTTGATCGGGGCCGGTGTGCACGGGCTGACGCCGCTCGGCTCGACCGGCGAGTTCGCGTATCTCGGCGCCGCGCAGCGCATGGCGATCGTGCAGACCACGATCGAGGCTGCGAAGGGCCGCGTGCCGGTCGTCGCTGGGGTCGCCTCCACGTCGACGGCGGATGCGGTGGCGCAGGCGAAGGCCTATCAAAAGCTCGGCGCCGACGGCATTCTGGCGATCCTCGAGGCGTACTTCCCGCTCGCCGATGCCCAGATCGAATCCTATTTCCGCGCCATTGCGGATGCCGTCGACATTCCGGTCGTCATCTACACCAATCCGCAATTCCAGCGCTCGGATCTGACCCTCGACATCATCGCGTGCCTCGCCGAGCATCCGCGCATCGGCTACATCAAGGACGCCTCGACCAACACCGGGCGGCTGCTCTCGATCATGAACCGCTGCGGCGATTCCTTGCGCGTGTTCTCGGCCTCCGCCCATATCCCGGCCGCGGTGATGCTGATCGGCGGCCTCGGCTGGATGGCGGGCCCGGCCTGCATCATCCCGCGCCAGAGCGTCGCGCTCTACGACCTCTGCCAGGCCGGCCGCTGGGACGAGGCCATGGCGCTCCAGCGCAGGCTGTGGCGCATCAACGAGGCCTTCGCCCGCTTCAACCTCGCGGCGTGCATCAAGGCCGGCCTCGCGATCCAGGGCTATGACGTCGGCGATCCCGTCCCGCCGCAGGCCGCACTGTCGGCCGACGCGCGCAAGGTCGTGGAAGCGGCTCTGCGGGAGCTCGGCTAGATCCCTCAGCAGTCGTCATGGCCGGGCTTGTCCCGGCCATCCACGCCTCAGGACACGCGAATAAGAACGTGGATGCCCGGGACAAGCCCGGTGATGACGAAACCGTGGGCTCGACGCCCAAAACCGCGGCTGGCATGCCTCTGGTCGATCCGCTAAAAGGCGGCCGCACTTTGAGGCTTAGAGGATCCAGCGGAATGAACATTCTTCCCGGCAATTTGCGTTTCGGAGCGGGCCAGCCCGTCAAGCGTTTGGAAGACCAGCGGCTGCTCACCGGGAAGGGACAATTCATCGACGACAAGCCGGAAGACGGCGCACTGTGGTTGCACGTGCTGCGCTCACCCCATGCGCACGCGAAGATCGTCTCGATCGACACCAGCGCGGCGGCATCGATGCCCGGCGTCACCGCGATCTACACCGGCGCCGACCTGATCAAGGACGACATCGGCACCATCCCGACGCTGAGCATCTTCAAGCGCCCCGACGGCAAGCCGATGACAGTGCCGCCGCGGCGGCTGCTCGCCAATGAGGTCGTGCGTTACACCGGCGAGGCGGTGGCGGCGGTGGTGGCCTCGTCACGTGCGGAAGCCCAGAGCGCGGCCGAAGCGATCGTGGTCGAGTACGATGTTCAACCGGCGGTGGTTGATCCCGTCGAAGCCGTGAAACCCGGCGCCCCCGTGGTGTGGCCGGACGCCCCTGATAACATTGTCGGCGCGATGAGCTATGGCGATGCCGCCAAGGTGGATGAGGCCTTCGCCAAGGCCGCGCACACCGTCGAGCTCGATCTGGTCAGCCAGCGCCTGGTGCCGTCGGCGATGGAGCCGCGCTCGACCATTGCCGAGATCGACAAGAAGACCGGCCGGCTGCTCCTGCATGTGCAGTCGCAGACCCCGGCCTCGACCCGCGACGTGCTGGCGGAAGCCGTGCTGAAGCGTCCCAAGGACAGCGTGCGCGTGCTGGTCGGCGACATCGGCGGTGGCTTTGGCCAGAAGACCAACCTCTATCCGGAAGACGGCATCGTCGCTTACGCCGCGACCAAGCTGAACACGAAGATCCGCTGGCGCGGCGACCGCACCGACGAATTCGTCGGCGGCACCCATGGCCGCGATCTCACCTCGACCGCCTCCTTCGCGCTCGACGAGAAGGGCAAGGTACTGGCCTATCGCGTCACCTCGATCGGCTGCACCGGCGCCTATTCGTCGGGCGCTGCCAACATCATTCCATTGGTGCTCGGGCCCTTCGTGCAGACCGGCGTCTATGATCTGCCGCTGGTGCATTTCGCGGTCAAGTCGGTGATGACGCACACCGCACCGGTCGGTGCCTATCGCGGTGCTGGCCGCCCCGAGGCCGTCTTCATTGTCGAGCGCCTCTTTGACGCTGCCGCGCGAAAAATCGGCATGGATCCACGCGCGATCCGGAAAGCGAACTACATCAAGCCGGCGCAGCTGCCCTACACCAACGCTGCCGGTCAGGTGTACGATTCCGGCGCCTTCGCCCACATGCTCGATCGTGCGGTAAAACTCGCCGACTGGGACGGCTTTGCCGCGCGCAAGAAGGCCGCGAAGAAGAAGGGTCTGCTCTACGGCCGCGGCCTCACCTCCTATATCGAATGGACCGGCGGCCGCGCCCACACCGAAAAGGTCAGCCTGCACGCGACCTCGCAAGGACGCGTGATCTTGCATTCCGGCACCATGGCGATGGGGCAGGGCTTGCAGACCACCTACACCCAGATGATCTCCGACACGCTCGGCATTCCCATGGACAAGATCGACGTCGTGCAGGGCGATACTGATCTTGCCATGGGTTTTGGCAGCGTAGGCTCGCGTTCGCTGTTCGTCGGCGGCACCGCGGTCGCCGTCTCCTCCAACGATCTGATCCAGAAGGCGCGCGAGAAAGCGGCAAACGTGCTCGAGACCTCGGTCGAGGACATCGAATATCAGGGCGGCATGCTCACCGTGGTCGGCACCGACCGCCGCATCAGCCTGTTCGACATCGCCGAGAAGGAGACCGGCGCCAAGCTCAGCGTCGATTCCGAAGGCGAGGTCGACGGTCCGAGTTGGCCCAACGGCACGCATATCTGCGAGGTCGAGATCGACCCGGAGACCGGCGTGTCCAAGGTCGTGCGCTACACCACCGTCGACGACGTCGGCGTCGCCGTGAACCCGATGCTGGTCACCGGCCAGATCCATGGCGGTGTTGCGCAGGGCATCGGTCAGGCGCTTTACGAGGGCGTGTCGTATGATGCTGACGGCCAGCTCCTGACCGCAAGCTATCAGGACTATTGCATCCCGCGCGCTGATGACGTCCCGCCGATCGTGGTAACGCTGGACGATTCCGCGCCCTGCCGCACCAATCCGCTCGGCGCCAAGGGCTGCGGCGAATCCGGCGCCATTGGCGGCCCGCCCTGCGTCACAAACGGCGTGATGGACGCGCTCGCCGAGCTCGGCATCACCCAGCTCAACACGCCCCTGACGCCGCAGAAGATCTGGAAGGCGATCAGGGATGCAAAGGTGGGCGCCTAACACTCTGCTGTCGTCCCGGGGCGCGCGCAGCGCGAACCCGGGACCCATAACCACAGGGAGTGGTTTGGTGAAGACACGCGGTTACCAGCTCACGCCATAACCTCTTCCTGTGGTTATGGGTCCCGGATCAGCGCTCCGCTTCGCTGCGCTTGTCCGGGACGACACCGAGTATGCAGCGCCAGCGCCCCTCAAATCCCCAGCATCATCTTCGCGATAATATCGCGCTGGATCTCCGACGTGCCGCCGAAGATCGTGTAGGCGCGGCCGTTGAGATATTCCGGCACCACCGTCAGCATATCCTCCGGCAGCGCCGGCTCGTGGTTGAGCTTGTAGAGCGGGCGCATCGGCTCGACCGCGAGCGCGTCGTGGCCGATCACGTCGACGCCGAGCCGCGTCACGGCTTGCCGGATCTCGCTGTTGCGCAGCTTCAGGATCGACGACACCGCGCCGGGATTCTGCCCGGTCTGCAGTGCCGAGAGTACGCGCAGCTCCGTCATCTCCAGCGCGTCGATGTCGACCTCGACCTCCGAGATGCGGGATGCGATATCGGGGCTGTCGAAGGCGCGTCCGGTGAGGTCGGACTCGGCTAGTTCGGTGATGGCGCGCAGCCCTTCGCGCAGCTTGGCGGACGCAATGCCAGACCCGCGCTCGAACTCGAGCAGATATTTGCCGTAGGTCCAGCCCTTGCCTTCCTCGCCGACGCGGTTGGCGACGGGCACGCGCACGTCGTCGAAAAACACCTGGTTGACCTCGTGGTCGCCGCCGATGGTGAGGATCGGCCGCGTCGTGATGCCCGGCGTCTTCATGTCGATCAGGATGAAGCTGATGCCGTCCTGCTGCCGCGGGCCGTCGCTGGTGCGCACCAGCGCGAACATGCGGTTGGCGTGGTGCGCATGCGTGGTCCAGATTTTCGTGCCGTTGATGATGTAGTCGTCGCCGTCGCGCACCGCGCGCGTCTTCAGCGAGGAGAGGTCGGAGCCGGAGCCCGGCTCGGAATAGCCCTGGCACCAGTAATCCTCACCGGTGAGTATGCGCGGCAGATAAAAATTCTTCTGCTCGGGCGAGCCGAAGCCGATAATGACTGGCCCGACCATCTTCACGCCCATCACATTGACATTGGGCACGCCGGCGCGCGCACACTCGCTCTCAAAGATCCAGCGCTGCGCCGGCGTCCAGTCGGGGCCGCCATGGTCGACCGGCCAGCCGGGCGCGCCCCAGCCCTGCCTGTGCAGCGCGCGTTGCCAGGCCATGCCGATATCGGGATCGGAGAACACCGATGGCGTCAGCGCGGTGGCGCGCTTCATCTCCTCGGTGAGATTCCTGGCGATGAAACCGCGCACCTCGCTCTGGAAGGCGCGCTCTTCGGCATTGAACGACAGGTCCATGATGCGCTCTTTGTGTCAGGCGGGCTGGGTGGCGCGGCCAAGCTGGGCGTGGCGGGCGTAGTGATGCGCGCTGCCCCCGAACAGCGTGTCGAAGGCGACGAGGCGCTTGAAATAGGCGCCGACCTCGAGCACTTCGGTGACGCCCATGCCGCCATGGAGCTGGATCGACTGCTCGCCGACGAAGCGCGCGCATTTGCCGATCTTCGCCTTCGCAGCCGACGCGGCGCGTGCGCGCTCGACCGGCGGGTGATCGGCCTTCAGCGCGGCGCGCAGCGCCATGGAGCGGGCCTCGTCGACCTGGATCGCCATGTCGGCGAGGCGATGGCGGATCACCTGGTTGGCGGACAGCGGCCGGCCGAATTGCTTCCTGATCTTGGTGTAGTCGAGCGTGGTGTCGAGCAGCGTCTGCATGATGCCGACGGCTTCCGCACCGAACGCGGCCATGGCGCGATCGACGGCCCATTCGATTGCGGGCAACGCATCCTTGCCGTCGCCGAGCAGGGCATCCTCCGGCAGCCGCATGTCGGACAGCTCGATGTTGCAGGCGCGCCCGCCGCCAAGGCGCGGATAGTCGGAGATCGCAAGGCCTGGCGCCGTTGCCGGCACCAGAAACAGGCCGATCCGCCCCGATGGTCCCTGATGATCATGAAGGTGCGCGGAGGCGATGATCTCGTCGGCGGCATGGCCGTCGAGCACGGCGATCTTGCTGCCGGCGAGGCGCCAGCCTTGCGCTGTCTTGGTCGCGATGGTCGCGACCTTGGCAAGGTCGAACCGCGCCACGCGCTCGGAATGCGCGAATGCGAGCTTCAATGACCCGTCCGCGATCTTGGGCAGGCTCGCCTGCTTCTGTGCCGCGTTGCCGCATCTGTCGATCAGCGCGGCTCCAAGCACGACTGTTGCGACATAGGGCTCCGACACCAGCCCGCGGCCAAAGGCTTCCATCAAGATGCCGATCTCGACCGGCCCGCCGCCAAGGCCGCCAAACTCTTCCGGGATCGGCAGCGCCAGCCAGCCCAGCTCGGCAAACTGTTTCCACACCGCCGGGCTGAAGCCGAGCGGATCGTTGGCCGTCTTGCGGCGGTGCTCGGCGTCGTAGCTCTCGGCTACGAAGCGTTCCGCGCTCTCGCGCAGCAGCCGTTGCTCGTCATTGAGGTTGAGGTCCATTGCGTCTACTCCGCGGCCGCCGGTTTGCGCACGGACGGATGCAGTCCGGATGGATCGACCACCATGCCGAACTCCTGAAGATTGTGGGCGTGACAAAGTTGATGCAGGGCAAAGGCCTGGTCGATCGCCGCGGGCTGGCCCATTACGTCGACCGAGCGGTTCACGGCTTCCTTGGTCAGCTTCAGCGCAAAGGACGGTTTTGATGCAATCCGGCGCGCCAGCTCCAGCACCCGCGCGGACAGCTCCGCGCGCGGAACGACCTGGTTCACCATGCCGAGCAGGTGCGCCTCCTCGGCGCTCCAGCTGTCGGCCGTGAACAGAAACTCCTTGGCCTTGCGCGGACCAAGCTCCCAGGGATGCACGAACCATTCGACGCCGCAGACCCCCATGGTGACGACGGGATCGCAGAACTGCGCATCGTCGCTGGCGACGATGAGGTCGCAGGCCCAGGCCAGCATCAATCCGCCGGCGATGCACTTGCCGTGCACCTCGGCGATGGTGGGCTTGGCGAGGTTGCGCCAGCGCCGCGTGATCTGGAGATATATTTCCTGCTCGCGCGCGAAGCGGCCATGGGCGTTCGCTTCCGCAAAGCCACCCCAATTTCCAATCGGCGGAAAATCGATGCCTGCGGCATTTTTGCCACCGGGGCGCAGATCGTGGCCGGACGAGAAATGCGGCCCGTTGCCGGCGAGGATGATCACCTTGACCGTGTCGTCCTGCACCGCCGCGTCGAAGGCGGCGTTGAGGTCGTAGGTCATTTGCAGGTTCTGGGCATTGCGCGCGTCGGGCCGGTTCATCACGACCCTGGCAATCGCCGGCTCCGGCCGCTCCACGAGGATGGTCTCGAACGAGGACATGGCGCGCTCCCGTGTCTTTTTCGGCTTGTTTGCTTCGAGTTGACTATGTCGCGTGGTGATAGGCAAGAGGCTTGCGTCAGCCGGCTGCTTTTCGCGCGGTCCGCGCGGGATAGCTGGCGCCGTGTGCATGCAATCTGGTAGTTTGCGCCCGATTCCACCGGGAGAAATTTGATGCGCAAGATCCTGACCGTGCTGGCGGCGCTGGCCTCGCTCAGCCTCACCAATTGCGGCTACAACGCGATCCAGAGCGAGGACGAGCAGATCAAGGCGAACTGGTCCGAGGTGGTGAACCAGTATCAGCGCCGCGCCGATCTCGTGCCCAATCTGGTCAATTCGGTGAAGGGCTTTGCGCAGCAGGAGAAGGACGTGCTGCTCGGCGTCACCAATGCCCGTGCCAAGGTCGGCAGCATCCAGGCGACGCCGGAGGTGCTGAACGATCCCGCGGCCTTCCAGAAATTCCAGGCGGCGCAAGGCGAGCTCTCCAGCGCGTTGTCGCGGCTGCTTGTGGTCACGGAAAACTATCCGCAGCTCAAGTCGGACGCCCTGTTCAGGGATTTGATGTCGCAGCTCGAGGGCACCGAAAACCGCATCACGGTCGCGCGCAACCGCTACATCAAGGCGGTGCAGGATTATAACGTCACCGTCCGATCGTTCCCGAACAACCTCACCGCGATGATGTTCGGCTACAAGGAGAAGCCGAATTTTTCGGTCGAGAACGAGAAGGAAATCTCGACCGCGCCGAAGGTTGATTTCAATCCAGCGCCCGCGCCGTCGAAGTAAGCGCGCATCTTTGCAAATGCGTCGCACCCCACCCACCGCTGTCATTCCCCGCGAAAGCGGGGAATCCAGTGCGCCGCGGCTTCTCCGCATCTTGCTGGCGTCTCTGGAATACTGGATCGCCCGGTCAAGCCGGGCGATGACACTGAGTGTGTGGCGTGCAGCCATCGTTGCAGCGCTCTTCCTCGCCTTCGTCGTCCCTGCCTCAGCCGACGTCGCAGTGCCGCAGCTCACCGGCCGCGTGGTCGACCGGACCGGCACGCTGTCAAGCGGCGACATTGCGTCATTGAGCCAGAAACTCAGCGACTTCGAAACAAGGAAGGGCAGCCAGATCGCCGTGCTGATCGTGCCGACGACAGACCCGGAGACGATCGAGCAGTTCTCGATCCGTGTGGCGGAGGCCTGGAAGATCGGCCGCAAGAAGGTCGACGACGGCGCGATCCTCGTCGTTGCCAAGAACGACCGGCATTTGCGCATCGAGGTCGGCTACGGTCTTGAAGGCGCACTCACCGATGTGACCTCGCGTCGCATCATCGACGAGGTCATCACGCCGAAATTCCGCGAGGGCGATTTCGCCGGCGGCATCTCGGCCGGCGTCGACCGAATGATGCGTGTCGTCGATGGCGAGCCGTTGCCGGTTCCCTCACGCAGCGTGAAGTTTGCCAATTTGGACGAGATCGGGCCGCTCGCCCCGGTCGTCCTGTTTGCCTCACTCATCGTCGGCGGCTTCCTGCGCGCGCTGCTGGGGCGATTGCTGGGCTCGGTCGCGACCGGCAGCGTGATCGCCATCCTGGCGTTGCTCATCATCGGATCCGCAGGTTGGGCCTTGCTCGCCGGGATCGTCGGCTTCGTGCTGTCCTTCATCGCCGATCTGTTTCCGGCCGCGACGGGGTCGTCGCGCGGCGGGGCGTGGTCGAGCGGTTCCTCGTCCGGCGGCTGGAGCAGCGGATCGTCGTCCAGTGACAGCGGCAGCTTCAGTGGAGGCGGCGGCAGCTTTGGTGGCGGTGGCGCCTCGGGGAGCTGGTAGTCATGAGCATTGGGCGTATCACCCGGCATCTGCTCCAGCACCATTGGCGCGCCAGGCGGGTGTTTCCGCAAAGCGTACTCGATCGCATCGAGCAGGCGATCAGGCAGAGCGAAACGACGCATTCCGGCCAAATCCGCTTCGTCGTCGAAGGCGCGCTCGACGGCCGTCCGCTGTTTCGCAACCAGCACGCGCGCGAGCGCGCGCTCGACGTCTTCTCGCATCTGCGCATCTGGGATACCGCGCACAACAACGGCGTCCTCATCTATCTGCTGCTCGCCGACCGCAATGTCGAGATCATCGCCGACCGCGGCATCGACGGGAAGGTCGGTGCTGCTGGCTGGGAGACGATCTGCCGGGCAATGGAAGCGGAGTTCGGCTCCCGCCAGTTCGAGCGCGGCGTGATCGATGGCATCGCGGCGGTGTCGCGGGAGCTCGCCAAGCATTTCCCGCCGGTGGGTGCGCATCCGAACGAGCTGCCGGACAAGCCGGTGGTGATGTGAGGGGCGGAGCACTCAGACGACTGCCACTGCGGAAAGACTCTGGATTGCTTCGTCGCTTCGCTCCTCGCAATGACGGGTCAATCATCCAGCTTGTTCAAATCCCGCACCGACTGCATGATCGGCTCGAAGTTCGAGCGCGCATCCAGCGCATCGAACAATTGCGCGGTGTCCTCCAGCAGACCGTGCGAGCGCGCAATCGCGATGCGCACGTCTTCCTGCGGTGTGTCCGATAGGCGTCCGTGCCCTGACAGCAGGATCTTCGTGTTCAGCCCCTTGATGCGTTCGAGCGACTGGATGTAGTCGGAGATGCTGCCCGAGCCGAACACGCCGCCCATGACGCCGCCCGGCATCAAGGTGTCGGCGGCGAACAGCAGGCCCTTGTCCTGATCGAACAGCGTGATGCAGGCCGAGGTGTGGCCCGGTGTGTACATCACGTTGAGGCGGAAATTGCCGAGGTCGATCAGATTGCCTTCCTCGAGCCAGATGTCGATGTTGATTGGCACGTTCGGCTCGTTGAACATCTTGCGCAGCATCGAGAAATCGTCGCGCAGCATGATCTTGTTGGCGGCAAGCCGATGGGCGGCGACATAGGTGCGACGCTCGTTGAAGTGCCAGGCCGCGCCGATATGGTCGAGATGCTCATGGCTCAGCACCACCATGTCGATCTTATCGGGCGGGCAGCCGACGAAGTTAAGGCACTCGACCATTGCCGGATAGTTCGAGGACAGGCCGACATCGATCAGGATGGTGCGCGCCGAGCCGCGCACCAGATAGGCATTCGCCGCGCGGTTTGAGAAACGGATCTGGTAGACGTCATCGGCCGCCTGGATCAGCGAGCAGGTGTCGTTCTTCATCAGGATCGGGAATGCGGTCGGCTTCCGTTCGCTCATGATTGCGCCGCCCGGTAGGTGACGGCGTTGGAGGCGCGCAGGCGTTTCGACAGCGCGTCCATCACCATCAGCGCGAACGCCGGTTGCTGGCTAACGAGATAGACGAAGCGGGCGTGGTTGATCCGCATCACCTTCGTGTTCGGCGCCGATGCGATTGCGGTTGCCGAGCGGGCAGAGCCGTCGATCACGGCCATCTCGCCGAAGAACTCGCCCTTGCCGAGCTTGATGATGCTGGTCTTGCGTGCGCCGTCGACCTTGGCGATCTCGACCTCGCCGTCGAGCACGACGAACAGCTCACGGCCGGTCGAGCCCTCCTCGAAGATGACGTCATCGACGGCAAACGCGTTGATGCATTTCTCGATCGTCATGGCACCCCCAAACGCCCTTCTGGCTGACGGGACGACCCATGTTAGCCGCGGAACAACGACGGGCAAACAACCCCTTCGGCTAAGGCGGGGTCTACCGCATGGCAGCATCGGCTGACAATTTGTTGCACGCCGTCACGCCGGTTCCACTTTCCCGACCCAATTCGGCCTCGGACGAGTTCCTAAAATTTCGGTAAGCGGGTCCCGAGGTAAGGAATTCGCAAGCAATGAACGTTACCAAAAAGTCAACCGAGACTGGAGTATTTGAGCCGTGAGCGAAGCAATGCCCGAACTGGCCGGCCAAGAGACTGGTGACCAGACTGGTGACCGGACTGACGCCGTCGCTGCCGCCGCCGGCATCGAGGCCCCCTCGATCGCCCCCGACCATGAGGCGCCGCCCAAACCGGACGCTCCGAAGGTCGAGCCGCCAAAGATCGAGGCTTTAGGGATCGAGGTGCCCAAGATCAACGCCGCACCGCAGGCCGAAACCAAGCCCGAGCCAAAATCCGAGACAAAGCCCGGCAAGCTCATTGTCATGGCGCCCTCGGAGCGGTCCTGGGACCGCGAAGAGTTTGCCCCGCATGTGAAGGCGGACGAGGTGCGTGATACCGGCGGCAAGCGTCGCCTGTCGGCGATAGCCGCGGTGGTGGCGATCGCGGCCTGCGTCGGCGCCATCAGTGGCGCGCTCGCGACCGCCGGCATGATGCATTTCGCCGGCCCGGCGCCGGCGCAGGTTGCCGATACCAGTGCGCTGGATGCCTCCGTCTCCCGGATCGATGCCGACATCGTCGCGCTCAAGGCCAATGTCGAGCACGCCTCGAAGACCGGCGTCAGCCAATTCAACCGGGCCAACGACCGTCTCGACAAGCTCGAGAAGGCGCAGACCGAACCGATGGCCAAGCTCGCAAAGCTGTCCGAGACCGTCGACAAGCTCCGCGCCACGCCCCCGGCAGCCCCCGCGCAGGCCGCAGCCGCGGCGCCCGCGAAGGAGACCACCGGCTCGATCGCACCGGCTCCGAACCAGGTCGCGACGGCCGCTGCTGCGCCGGCTCCCGCGCCGGCCGTGCCGAAGACAGAGGTGGGCCGCCTGCCGACGGTTGACGGCTGGAGGCTTCGCGACGTCGCCAATGGCGGCGCGCTGATTGAGGGCCGGGGCGGCCTGTACGAGGTCTATGCCGGCGATCCCATCCCCGGAATCGGCCGCGTCGATGCGATCCGTCGCCAGGACGGCCGCTGGGTGGTTGTCACCAGCAAGGGCCTGATCGTCGCGCGGTAAGCGGTCGATATCCGACTCATCAGAAGAGGCGCTTCACCACCGCGTGAAGCGCCTTTTTACTTGAATAGGCTGTCACGCGCGGTGTTAGTGGAAGCATGAGCCGCGCGCTGCGAATTCTCCTGGCTGCCACTATGTTGTTTGGCAGCGTCAAGTCGCTCTCGTCAGCAGAGAACGCGCCGCTCGCGCGCGGCACCGCGATCACCGATCCCGATCTCCTCCGCAAGCTCGACCGGACCGATGCCCTGTCGATTTCTCGCCTGCTGCAGCCTGAGCGGAACGCGAATGTTCCGCTGACCAGCGATCTGCTGTTCGCCTCGCTGCCGCAGCTGAAGGCAATTCCGCCGGCGATCGATGCGGAGTTCGATCGCTACATCGCGCAGCACAAGGCGACCTCGCCGAGCGAGACCATCGGCGTCGGTGACGGTTTCGACATCCAGCTGTTTGATCGAGCCAACATGAATTCCGCCAATACGCGCTTCGTGCTGGCAGGCATCGTCAACCGCATGGACCGCGCCTATGTCTCGGAAGAGTCCTGCGGTGAGATCCGGCTGATCTATCGCCTGGCGCGGTTTGAGACCAAGCCGGACGGCAGCAACATCGCGACGCGCCTGCCGATGACGTTCAACCTCGTGATGAAGGCGCGCGATGCACACCAGACGGATGGCAACGGCAGGCCTGTCACCTGCGCCGAGGTCGCGCGGCGCTGGCTGGACAAAGGCGATTGGCAAGGGCTGATCGGCAGCCGCTCGGCCCCTTATGATGCGATGATCGATCGCATCGAGACCAACATCCAGATCTCGATCGCACCGAAATCGGCGCTGCACGATTTCCGCTCCGACTATCTGCTCAAGGTGTTCAAATACGACGCCGCCACCAAGACGTTCGAGGAATCGACGCTGGAGAACCAGATCGACCGCGATCGTATCCTGGCCGATGACGCGCTCCGGCGCGATTTCAAGGCCTGGCTGCTGACGCCTGCGAATCTTCGCGAGTTCGATCGCGGCACCGTGCTGATCCCGGAGCAGTATCTCGCCAAGGCTGCCGTGGCGCCGACACCTGCGGGCCTCGATGCATCGGACCTGCAGCCGGAGTTCGGGATGGTGCAGGGGGAAGGAAAAGGTGAAGGCAAGAGCGATCCCGTCTTTACCGACGACGACGTCGTCGGCGCGCTGAAGCAGGCGGCCGCACGCGGCATCACCATGGAGAACATCCGCTCGGTCGCGGGCTTCCAACGCCGCCTCAACGATGTCACCTGCTCGGGCTGCCACCAGACCCGGGGCATCGGCGGCTTCCATTTCCCGGGCGTGGACTGGCTGACGGACGGGGCGACGAACTCCACCATCGTGCCGGCCTCGCCGCATTTTGTCGGCGACCAGCTCCGCCGCCGCGACATCCTGACCGCCTTTGCCGCAGGCAAACGCCCTGATTTCTCGCGCGGATTTGCCAGCCGGCCGCAGACCCGCGGCAGCCGGGAGCTCGCCGGCACCGAATATCAGGACGGCTGGGGCGCCCATTGTTCCCTGCAAAACGAGGGATCGGGAACGCCGGATCAGAGTTTTACGTCATGGACCTGTGCTAAAGGTCTCACCTGTCAGGCCGCCGCGGCTTCGAGCCGCATTGGCATGTGCTTCATCAAGACGCGTTAGCAAAATAGCGATTTGGATGACCCATGACGGACACGAGCGAGGCCAACAAGGAGCGCAATCGCGAGATCGCGCGCAATGAGGAAGCCAAACAGGTCACCGGCAGCATCCGCGTCAGCACCTGGGCGGTCGCGGTCGTCGTCATCATCGGCGGCATCCTGTTCACGCTCGGCTGGCTGGCGCTGAAGTAATCGACACCCTCACTTCGCGTAGTTCATCATCCGCGACGTTGCCGCGAGTTTATCGCGAGATCGTCCCACGTCGTCATTGCGAGCGCAGCGAAGCAATCCAGCAATGCATCTATGCTTCCTCGTCGTCCCGGCGAAGGCCGGGACCCATACCGCGGAATCTATCGATTGTGGTCGGTAGGAGTACCGAACGACGAGTCTTCGCCAAACTTCTCCCTGGGGGTATGGGTCCCGGCTTTCGCCGGGACGACAGCGGAATGTTTAGCTCCGGCCTTACCCCACAGCCCCCTTCGACCGCAGCTGCTTGATCGCGGCGTCATCGTATCCCGCGCCACGCAAAATCTCATCACTGTGCTCGCCGACGCCGGGCGGCTTGCGCGGTTGCACCTTCTTGGTGCCGTCGATCCAGATCGGGCTATTGATTGTGAGCATGGTGTCGTTCTCGAACGGCACCAGCACCTCGTTGTCGAGCATCTGCTTGTCGTTCGGGATGTCGTCCAGAATGCCGACGATGCCGAACACCAGGCCGTTGCCGTCGAGGATCTTGCGCCATTCGGCGAGATCCCTGGTGGCAAACGTCTCGTCAAAGATCTTGATCAGCTCGATCGAGCGGGCGTGGCGGTCGAGCTTGGTGGCAAAGCGGGGATCGGCGATCAGGTC
This sequence comes from Bradyrhizobium genosp. A, assembly GCF_049949275.1. Lineage (NCBI taxonomy): Bacteria > Pseudomonadati > Pseudomonadota > Alphaproteobacteria > Hyphomicrobiales > Nitrobacteraceae > Bradyrhizobium > Bradyrhizobium genosp. A. The sequence goes on from NZ_CP188196.1 coordinate 1,774,983, forward strand.
CTCGCGGCCGAGGCATTTCGCGAGCGTCGGCCACTGTTTCTCCTCGCTGAGCAGCGACAGGATCAGCCAGCGGCCATCCTTGCACTGATAGTGGTTGGCGACCGCATTGAGCGCGCGTTCGCGCGGGCGCCGCTCGCCGAACTTGGCGCCGCAGAGTTTTGCCTGCGCCAGCACGCTCGCGGCCCACACCCCGTTCGCCATCAGATTGGAGGCGACATGCGAGCCCTTGCCGGTCTTCTCGCGCTGATACAGCGCAGTGACGATCGCGCTGTACAGCGCCATGGCGCAGGGATGATCGCCCATGCCGGCGACCGAGCGGGCCGGCGTCGTGTCGATGTCGGCGCGGACGAGGTCCATCAGGCCGGAGCGCGCCCAATAGGCGTTGCTGTCGAAGCCGGGCTTGTTGGCTTCCTCGCCCTTCTCGCCATAGCCGGTGAAAGAGGCGTAGATCAGCCGGTCGTTGAGGTGGGCGAGGTGGTCATAGGTGATGCCGAGCCTGCCGCGCACCGGCGGCGGCATGTTGGTGATGAAGACGTCAGCCTGTTCGACCAGCTTGTAGAGCACGGCCTGGGCTTCGGGCTTGGAGAGGTCGAGCGCGAGGCTCTTCTTGTTGCGGGCCTCGAGCAGCCAGGCGAAATTGTGCTCGCCCGTGGGATAGCCGGGCAGGTTCGGCAGATTGCGGTAGGGGTCGCCGGCGCCGGGCGGCTCGATCTTGATGACGTCGGCGCCGAAATCGGACAGCACGGTGGCGGCCGCGGGCGCCGCGATGAAGCTCGCGCAGTCCAGAACCCTAAGCCCTGCAAAAATGCCTTTTTCCATCGCGGCGTTGCTCCCTCGCTCTTGTTGTTTCCCGTGCGCTGGAATTGGCGCAGGCCAAGTCATGGGAGCATTAGACCGATGTTTCGGCGGGATGCAACGCTCCTTCCGTGCCTCACTCCTCGCCCGCCAGTAGCGCAGCGTTGCCGCCGGCTGCCGCGGTGTTGATGGTCACGGTCTGCTCGGTGGCAAAGCGCGCGAGGTAATGCGGGCCGCCGGCCTTTGGGCCGGTTCCGGACAGGCCGTTGCCGCCGAACGGCTGCACGCCGACCACGGCGCCGATCATGTTGCGGTTGACGTAGATGTTGCCGACCTGGACACGGTCGATGATGGCCTCGACCGTGTCGTCGATACGGGAGTGGACGCCGAGCGTCAGGCCGTAGCCGGTGCGCTCGATCGCTTGCAGCACTCGCACGAGGGTTTCGGCGCGATACCGCACCACATGCAGGATCGGGCCGAACACTTCCTCAGTGAGCTGGCCGGCGTCCTTGAGCTCGAAGATATGCGGCGCGACGAAGCAGCCCTCCGGCGCGATGCCTGCAAAGTGCAGCCGCGCCTCGGACTTCATCCGCGCGATGTGCCCGTCGAGGCGCTGCTTGGCCTCGGCGTCGATCACCGGGCCGACATGGGTCGCGACCTCGCTGGGATCGCCGATCTTCAACTCGCGCGCCGCGCCCGCGATCATCTCGATCATGCGGTCGGCGACGTCCTCCTGCACGAACAATAGCCGCAGCGCCGAGCAGCGCTGGCCTGCGGAACGGAACGCCGAGGTGACGACGTCATCGGCGACCTGTTCGGGCAGCGCGGTGGCATCCGCGATCATGGCGTTGATGCCGCCGGTCTCCGCGATCAGCGGCACGATCGGTCCGTCCTTGGCGGCAAGCGTCCGGTTGATGTGACGCGCGACCTCGGTCGAGCCCGTGAAGACGACGCCGGCGATGTCAGGGTGCGCGGTGAGCACCGCGCCGATGCGGCCGTCGCCGGTGACGAGATGCAGCGCGCTTGTGGGGATGCCGGCCTCATGCAGCAGGGCGATGGCCTCGCGCGCAATGCGCGGTGTCTGCTCGGCGGGCTTTGCGACGACGCTGTTGCCGGCCATCAGCGCGGCCGTGACCTGACCGAGGAAAATCGCCAGCGGAAAATTCCACGGCGAAATCGCGACGAAGACGCCGCGGCCGCGCATGGCGAGCGAATTGCTCTCGCCGGTCGGGCCCGGCATCGCGGCCTCGCTGCCGAACAGTTTTCGGCCCTGCGCCGCGTAATAGCGGCAGAAATCGGCGGCTTCCCGCAGTTCGGACAGCGCGTCGTCGAGCGTCTTGCCGCCCTCGCGCTGAAGCAATGCAATGAAGTGCGCGCCGCGGCTTTCTAACAAATGCGCGGCCTGCTCCAGCGCCGCCGCGCGTGTGGCTGGTGGCGTCCGGCTCCAGGCCGCAAAGCCGGTGCGTGCCGCAGCGATCGCCGTACCCGCCTGCTCGGGCGTTGCATCGGTGACCGACTTGAGATTGGTCGTCGCGGCCTTGACGTCGCTGAGCAACCGGTCGAGCGCCACGCGTTCGCCGAACTCGATCCCGCCTGAATTATGCCGCTCCGGCGCAAACAGATCACCCGGCAGCGGGATTTTGGCGTGATGCGCGTGATCGGGACGGACGATGAGATCGACCGGACGCTTCAGCAGCGCCGGGACGGGCACGCGGTAGTCGGCCGCCTGCGCCACGAAGGACGAGTTGGCGCCGTTCTCCAGGAGCCTCCGCACCAGATAGGCGAGCAGGTCGCGATGGCTGCCGACCGGCGCATATGTGCGGTAGGCAATATCTGGGTGATCCTTGGCAAGCCGCTCGTAGAGTGCTTCGCCCATGCCGTGCAGGCGCTGGAACTCGAAGCTGCCGCTCGTGCCTGCGAGCTCGAGCACGGTTGCGACGGTGAGCGCGTTGTGGGTCGCAAACTGCGGGAAGATGCGCGGCCGCAGGCTCAAGAGTTTTGATGCGCAGGCGACGTAGTTCAGATCCGTCATCGCCTTGCGGGTGAACACCGGATAGCCGTCGAGCCCGCGCTCCTGCGCGCGCTTGATCTCGGTGTCCCAATAGGCGCCTTTGACGAGGCGCACCATCAGCTTGCGGTCATGCGCCCGCGCCAGCTCGTGGACATAGTCGATCACCGCGCTCGCACGCTTCTGATAGGCCTGAATTGCGAGCCCAAAACCGTCCCAGCCCTTGAGCGAGGGATCGGCGAGCGTTGCCGCGATGACGTCGAGCGACAGCTCGAGCCGGTCGGCCTCCTCGGCATCGACAGTGAAGTTGAGGTCGTACGCTTTGGCGCGCCGCGCCAGATCCAGCAATTGCGGCACCAGCTCTGCCATCACGCGCGCGCCGCTGATCGCCTCGAAGCGCGGATGCAGTGCCGAGAGCTTTACGGAGATGCCGGGCCGGTCGGGCAGGGGATGGTTGCCCGCTGCCTTGCCGATGGTTTCGATCGCGCTCGCATAGGCGTCGAAATAGCGTTTGGCGTCGGTCGCCGTTCGCGCGCCTTCGCCAAGCATGTCGAAGGAGTAGCGCGGCTTTTGGCCGGAGCGCGGTCGACCTCGCTCCAGCGCCTGCTCGATGGTCTCGCCCAGCACGAAATGATTGCCCATCAGCCGCATCGCCTGGCGCGTGGCGGTGCGCACGGCCGGTGCGCCCAGCCGCTTCACGAGGCGGCCGATGGTGCCGTCGGGCGTCTCGCCGGGCTGGATCACGCGCGCCGACAGGCCGAGCGCCCAGGCCGAGGCGTTGACCAGGAACGCCGTGGACTTGGTCTCGTGATGGATGAAGTCGCCCTCGCCGAGCTTGTCCTCGATGAACTGGTCGGCGGTGCGCGCGTCCGGCACGCGCAGCAATGCTTCCGCCAGCACCATCAGCGCCAGGCCTTCCTTGGTCGAGAGCGCGAACTCGCGCAGCATGTCTTCGACCCCGCCAAGTCGATCGTCACGCTTGCGGATCGCCTCGATCAGCCGGGTCGCGGTGCGGTCGATCCGCGCTTCCTGCGACGGGCTCAGATGTGCCGATGGAAAGAGCCGTGCGGCGATGTCGACATCGTCGGGCGCATAGGGCGCGGTGAAGGGAGGCGGGATGTTCGGCATGGCGTGTCCTGTGGCTGAAATCAGGATAAAGTCCGCATGACCGTGGTTCGATAGACAAGTTAGCCATTTTGCCTTAAGAAATGAAGATCATAGGCACATCAGCCGCATAAAATATGGAACTTGATCGAACAGACCGGAAAATCCTCTCGATTTTGCAGGAGGATGGGCGGATCGCCAATGTCGAGCTGGCCGAGCGCATCGGGCTGTCGCCGACCTCGATCGGCGAGCGGCTGAAGCGCCTGCAGCGCGAGGGCTTTGTCGAGGGCTATGGGGCGCGGCTCAATCCGCACCGGCTTGGTCTCGGCCTGCTGGTGTTCGTCGAGGTGCTGCTCGACAAGACCACGCCTGATAATTTCGAGCGCTTTGCGCGCGCGGTGAAACTCGCGCCCGAAGTGCTGGAGTGTCACATGGTTGCCGGAGGCTTCGACTATCTAGTGAAGGCGCGGCTGGCCGACATGACCGCGTATCGGCGCTTCCTCGGCGAGACCTTGCTGTCGATGCCGGGCGTGCGCGAGACGCGCACCTATGCAGTGATGGAGGAGATCAAGCGCGACGCACCGTTGCCGGTTGGCTGACGAAATGCGGTCGCGATTGTCACTGCTGCGGCGTTGATTGGCGATCTCTACGGGCAAATAGTTTCCGCGCGCAGTCGCAACGCCTGTCGTCGAATGCACCGATCGTCTTCTAAAATTTTCTTGGCCCAACTCCCGGACAGATCCGGGAGGCAGCAAAGGCTGGCGGGCTTATACTTTGAGGTTCTCTGCGGATGTCTTGCCCCGGTTTGCGATCTCTTCATACTCAACCGTCTGGCCCTCGTTGAGGGAGGACAGACCGGCTTTCTGCACTGCCGAGATATGCACGAACACATCCTTGCCGCCCGACGCAGGCTGGATAAATCCATAACCCTTCGTCGGATTGAACCACTTGACCGTACCTTTAGCCATCACGTCTTCTCCGCGGGTCTTCCTCCGAGATCGCGAACCGCCAATCCCCGCCAACCGGCCGGTTCGGTCCTATAGGATACGCGGAATGTGGCGGGCTTGGTAGATCAAACCACATCGGCATTTCGCGGAAATTCGCTCAACTTCGCGGCGTTTTTGCCGGTTTTGCCCGTTTCGCGGTCAATTCTCCGGGACGCAGCACGCCCTCCGTCAATAAGTCGCGGCCAGATAATCCACGATCTTGCCGACATCGGCGTCGTCGATCGGTGCGCCATAGACCTTGATCATCTTGGTCACCTCGGCCTGCCAAAACCCTTTCTTGTCCTTCATCGGCGGCTGCGTCGCAATGTAGTCGGACGAGTGGCAGGCGGCGCAATTGCCCTGAACCACCTCGAGATTGGGGCCGGGCCTGAAAGCTGCTGTCTCATCCGGCGTCTTGTAATTGATTGGCGCTGCGAGAGCCGAACCCGCCGCGGCGGCGACGGCAAGTGTGATGGCGAGCAGAACGGTGCGCTGCATGATCATTCTCCTCAGGCCACGTTGATGCGGACGGTTTCGACGACGTTGCGCAAATAACCCGCCGGATTCCAGCGCGGCGTCTCCGGCTGCGTCTCGCCGGAATTGCTGGTGGCGCGCACCCTAAGCTCGACCTCGCCCGCGGCAAGCTTCACCGGCAGCTTCCATTCGCGGAATGAGTAGTTGCCGAGATCCTTGCCGAGCTTGGCGGCGGTCCAGGTCTTGCCGCCATCGATGGAGACCGAGACGTCCTTGATGCCCTTGCCGCCGTCGAAGGCGATGCCGCGCAGCGTCGTGCGTCCGGCTTTCAGCTTGGCGCCGTCGGCGACGCTGGTGATGAAGGAGCGGATGGTGAAGCGGTTGATCGGGATCGTCGCCTTCGGCGCGGTGCCGGGCTCGATCGAATTGTCGGGCGTGTCTGGAATCCGATAGGCCGACTTCATCCAGAAGCCGTCATAGACAGTGTCGATGACGGTGATCTCGTTGAGGTGCTTGACCCAGTAGGTGCCGTAATAGCCGGGCACGATCAGGCGCAGCGGGAAGCCGTTGAGGAACGGCAAATCGTCGCCGTTCATGCCATAGGCCAGCATCACCTCGCCGTCGGTGGCGTGAGCGAGGTCGAGCGCCTTGGCGAAGTCGGGCGTCTTGTCGCTGACCGGCCCGTCCATGCCGCCGAACACGACCTGCTTGGCGCCGGCCTGCACGCCCGCCATCTCCAGCACCGCCTTTAGCGGCACGCCGCGCCAGCGCGCATTGCCCATCGCGCCATTGGCGAGCTGGCCGCCGGCGACGCGCGGCTCGACGAGGCCGCGGCTGTTGCCGGAGCACTGGTTGACGGCGACGATCTCGGTCGCCTTCATCTTCCTGATGTCCTTCAGCGACAGTTTGAGCGGCTTGTCGACCTTGCCCTTGACCTCGAGCGTGAACTTGTCGGGGTCGAGATCGTAGGGGAGGTCGGCGAGGTGATAGCGCACGAAGAACGCGTTATTCGGCGTGATCGGGCCGTCGTTGAACACCGCAAACGGCGTCTCGAGCTGCGGTGGCTGGCTGGTGAGCCCGATCATCGGCCGCTTCTGCGGATACCTCACCAGCGGCCGCTCGCCATTGGCGAAGGGCAGCGTAACGGTATCGAGTGCCAGTGCTTTGGTGGAATTCAGTGTGGTCGCAAGTGCGGCAAGGCCTGCTCCTTTGAGCAGGTCGCGTCGATCGAACATTTAGTCTCCTCCCGGAGCTTTTCGCTGGATAGCGGTCATCACCGCGAATCCCATGCTCATCTGTCGCAACGATCGAGGCGAAGTCAATTCGTGCTTTCGCAGCAAGCCCATGCCATCGCGCTGCAGCAAGCCGGTGTTACGCGATGAGTTTGATTGGTTGAATCAATCTCGCCGCACGCTCGCTGCACCTCTCCCGCTTGCGGGAGAGGTCGCGCCGAAGGCGCGGGTGAGGGCTCTCGCCTCTTGGGGATTGTCCCGTTGCGGAGACACCCTCTCCCCGCCCCTCTCCCGCAAGCGGGCGAGGGAGCGCACTTCCCGCGCAGCTCGCGCTTTACGCCGCGACGCGCTCGCCGCCGGCAATGAGGGCGGACAAGGCCCTGGTGTCCGCAACGACGCGCACCACCATCGGCTCGTCGCGGCCGCGGATCGCGACCTCCTGCTTCGGCAGCGCATCGTCGTGAATGCCGGCGGTGAGGCGGACCTCTTCGGAGACGATCGCCTCGCAGGCGAGCGTTTTGGTCATGTCCTGAAGCCGGGCCGCGACGTTCACGGCGTCGCCGAGCGCGGTGAAGACGATGTGGTCGCGGTAGCCGATGTCGCCGATGATGACCTCACCGCCGTGAACACCGATGCCGAAACGGATCGGCTGCCGCAAATCGTGGCTCAGGAGCTCGTTGAGCTCGTCCACATGGGTCGCGATGGCGGCCACTGCCTTCAGCGCCTGCCGGCAGGCGGTCTGCGGCTCGCTGGTGAGGCCGAACAGCGCCAGCATGCCGTCGCCGACGAACTGGTTCGGCTGGCCGCCATTCTCGATCACGGCCTGCGACACCGCGCCGAGGAAGCGATTGACGATGAAGACGGTGTCGAACGGCAGCCGCTTCTCGGCCAACTGCGTCGAGCCGCGCATGTCCACGAACAGGCTGACGAGATAGCGCTCCTGCCCGATTCGTGCAGGCGAGGACGCATGCGCGTTGGCCGACAGCATTTGCGGCATGAACAGCTGGAAGAAGGAGAGGTCGGAGTTCGGTCTCAGCTGGCAGGCAAGCCGGATCGAGGGATCGGCGGTGCCGACGCGGGCCAGCACGAAGGCCTCGCGCTGCGACGGCTCGGGCAAGGTGCCGTGGTCGCCGATGATGCGGATGCGGCAGGTCGAGCAGCGGGCGCGGCCGCCGCAGACGCTGGCGTGCGGCACGTTGTGGCGCAGGCTCGCTTCCAGCACGGAGAGGCCTTTGGGCACGCGCACGATCTTGCCGTTGCCGTAGGACAGCGCGATCATGCCGCCGCGCCGCTCGCGCCAGCCGCGCACACCGCGCCCGAGCAGCACCAGTCCGAGCAGGCCGACATAGCTGATGGTGAGGGCGCCGGTGATACGGTCGAGCGTATCCGCCTCTGCGACCGTACCGACCTGGCGCTGCGTGAAGTTATGTGTGCGCCACTCGCCGTCCTCGCTCTCGGCGGCGACGCTGCGGCCACCCTGGTAGATGCCGAGCAGCGCCAGCGTGGGGATCAGCACGGCTGCCGCCAGCAGGTACGGCGCCGCGCGGACGAAGAACGGTTTGAGCCGGAGCCAGAAATAGACGCCGATGCAGCCGTGCACCCAGGCGACGATGAGCAGGGTCGTCATCGTCCAGAGCCGGTTGGATGACACGACAAAGAACAGATAGAGTTCCTGCGGATACAGCTTCTCGTGCCCATACAGCGTCTGGCCGAGCCGGACACCGATCACATGCGCCATCACCAGCGCGGGGATGCTCAGCCCCAGCACGAGCTGCAGCGGCTCGATCGTCTTCCAGCGGAACTGGCGGCGCTGGTACAGCGCATAGATGCCAAGCCCCATATGGGTCAGGGCTGCGCCATAGAACACGATCGCGACTGGCAGGAACTGCCAGAACGACGTGTGGTAATAGACCCCGATCTGCATGGCATCGACCGAGATATTGCCGAGCGCATGGTTGAGGAAATGGCTGACCACGTAAGAGAACAGGATCACGCCGCAGACCAGCCGCACCTGCCGCGCGCTGGTCGAGCGGACGAGTTCGGGCAATCGTAAAAAGGCGGTGGTGGCCATGATTCGGTTGTATCAGTTCACTGAGGAGAACAGCCAGCGCAGAGTTAAATTCCGCCTGTGAACGAACGGCCGGATCACATAACCGACAAGGTTACGTAACGGTAAGTATCGTAGGGTGGGCAAAGCGAAGCGTGCCCACCATCGGGAGTGGTTCTGGAGCGGTGGGCACGGCGCCAGAGCGCCTTTGCCCACCCTACGAGTCTGTCCGGAACGGCAGACATCGACCGCAACGCTTTGCTTGCCCGGGACGACGGTGTCCACATTGACTCCCCCTCCCAACTCAGGGAAAAGCGCGGTCGTGACGATCGCTCCCGACATCACCGTGAAGCCCGACGGCGCGTCGCGCCGGGCGCTCGTCATGGCCGCACTGGTGATCGCCGCGATGACGGTGCTGCGCATCGTCTATGCCTCCGCGATCGAGCTGCGCACCGACGAGGCCTATTACTGGACCTGGTCGAAGGAGGCGGCACTAAGCTTCCTCGATCATCCGCCCGGCATCGCCTGGCTGATCTGGCTCGGTACCGCGATCTTCGGCGACACCGTGCTCGGGGTCCGCTTCGGCGGCATCGTCGCGATGCTGGTGACGCAGTGCCTGCTCGCCGACATCGTCCGCCGCCTCACCCGCGATGTGCGCGCGGTCGTGGTGGCGGTGCTGATGCCCGAGGCCGCGCTCTATTACGGCCTGCTGATGGCCAAGGTCGCTCCCGACGTCGCCATGATCCCGTTTGCGGCGGCGATGATGTGGTCGCTGGTGCGGCTGGCGCAGAGCGGGGATGGACGCTGGTGGCTCGCGGCCGGCCTGTTCGCCGGCCTGTCGCTGCTGTCGAAATTTACCGCCATCATGTTCGCGCCCGCGGTCGCTGCGTTTCTGCTGGTGCCGGATTGGCGCTGGCGCTGGCTGCGCAGCCCCTATCCTTATCTCGCAGTGCTGATCGCGATTGTCGTGTTCTCTCCGGTGCTGATCTGGAACGCGCAGCACCACTGGGCCTCGCTCCGTTTCCAGGGCGTGCGGGCCACCGCCAATTACGGCATCTCGCTGCGCACCGTCGGCGATTATGTCGGCCTGCAATTTGGCCTCGTCGGCTTCGTCATGCTGCCGGTGGTGCTGTTGGGCCTCGTCATGACGGTGTGGCGCGGCTATCGCAGGCGCGAGCCGGTGGCGATCCTGCTGTCGACGGCGGTGCTTGTGCCGTTCGTCTATTTCTTCTTCAAGTCGCTGACGCTCAGGGTCGGCGACACCTGGCCGATGTTCATGTGGCCGATCGGCTTCGCCGCCGCCGCTGTGAACCTTGCGATGCTGCCGAAAGAAGGCTGGTCGGCGCGAATGATCCGGTCGTGCACCTTCTGGGTGAAGGCGGCGCTGGTTTCGGGGATCGCCTTCGTCGTGCTCGTGTTCCTCTATTACGTCGCGGCGCCCTGGAATTTCCTCGGCAAGGCGGATCCGATCGGCGCCGAGGCCGGCTACGAGCAAGTCGCCGCGCGCGCACAGGCTGCGTTGGACGAGACCGGCGCGACCTGGATCGCGACCACGGATTACCGCACCTACGCCATGATGCGCTGGCTGTTCCGCGGCCGCGTCCCCGTGGTCGAAATCAACGAGCGCGGCCGCTTCCAGGATTTCCGCGATCCCGGCATGGACCGGATCAAAGGACACGCCGGAATTTATATCGGCCGCCAGCCCGACGATCATTCGCCTCTCTGGGACTCGATCCCCGCGACGCGCGAACCGTTGGGGCAGGTCGAACGCCGCTGGCGCGGTGTCCTGATCGATACCTACACAATCGACAAGCTCACCGGATGGACCCCGGAGCTGTCTCCGCCAAAGGACTCGCCGCTGTTCCAGTGGCGGGTGCTGGCCCTGCGAGCTACGCCTCGTCCTCTTTCCTTCGCAATAAATCCGTCGCGAGGTCCGACAGTTTTGGTGGCGGCAGGGCGGCGAACGGCAGTGGCCGCGTGACGTCGATCGCGGCCAATCCCAGCCGCGCCGTCAAGAGCCCGTTGAGCATGCCTTCGCCGAGCCGCTGCGACAGTTTTGCTGCAATCCCGTGCCCGAGCATCTGCTGCACCAGGCTGTCGCTGGCGGCGAGGCCGCCGGTGATGGCGAGATGGGCGATGACGTGGCGGAGCAGGCGGATCATGCCGAGCGCGCCGGGCCGGCCGCCATAGAGCCGGGCGAGCTGGCGGATCAGGCGCAGCGAGGCCACGAACACGAACAGCACGTCGAACAGCGCGCGTGGCGACACCGCCGTGACGATCGACACGCGCTGCGCCGCCGACGACACCAGCCGCCGTGCCGCCGCATCCAGCGGCGACATCAACTCGCGCTCGGCGAGTCGGATCATGTCGGCGCCGTCGATGATCTCGCCGGAATGACTTTCGAGTGCGGCACGGGCGCGGGCAAGCTGCGGGTTCTGGTGCGCGATCGCGATCAGATCCTGCACGATGGCGCGGCTCTCCTTGCGATCGTCGCTGGCGAGCACCTCGGCGGCACGCCGATGCAGCTTCTCGATCGTGGCAAGCCGTGCGAGGCCGAACGCCTCGCGCCCGATCACGACCGCGAGCGCAAGCGTGGTCACGAAGGCGAGCGCAAGCCCGACGAAGCCGAGGCTCTCGCTGCGCGCAAACAGATCCTCGATCAGACGCACGACGCCGAGCCCGGTGCCGAGCAGCGTCAGGCCTGCGACGCCGGACCAGAACAGCGCGCCCCAGGGAAAACCGCGTCGCGCCGGAAGCGCGGTCTCGATTGGCACCGGCAATGTCGCCGGATCGGGCTCCGGCGTGATCTGGATGGTGGCGCGACCGAGCCGGCTTGTCTCGTCGGCTTCGGTCACGACGACGCCGGGATCATCCAGCCGGAACGTCGCCGGCCGCCGCGGCTGGGATCGGTCGTTCATGCGAGCTTGTCTCCGATCAGGAACTGCAAGGCACGGTCGAGGCGGATGTGAGGCAGCGCGGGCTCTTCCGTTCCCGCGCTTTCCAGCTTTGGCGGGCGGAAGCGCAGGAAGCGGAAATCGCTTGTCTCGGCAGCTTGTGTCGACAATCCGCGGAATGCGTCGGTGCCGTTGAAAAGCGGTTCGGGGTCGAGCGGCAGGTCGCCCGGAAAGGTCGCGACTTCCGTGTTGCCGTCAAAGAACTCGCCGCCGGCGCTTTCGCCTGCGGCCGGCGTTCCCAGGATCGAGGGCAATTTGTCGCGGCCACGGGTGACCTGAGCTTCCCGGGTGGCGCGGACGGCGGCGAGTGCCACCACATCGATTTGCGCGCCGGTATCGTCCGCGCGCGCCACGGCGCGTGTGACCGCACGGCGCAGCACGGCCTCGAGCCGGTCGTGACTGGAATGATGCAGATGATCTGCCTTGGTCGCCGCGAACAGGATGCGGTCGATGCGTGGCCTGAACAGGCTGGAGAGGAGCGTGCTGCGGCCGATGCGGAAGCAATCGAGAACGCCGGCGAGCGCGGCTTCGAGATCGTGCAGCGCCTCGGGTCCTGAATTGAATGCAGAAAGCGCATCGGCCAGCACGATCTGGCGATCGAGCCGGGCAAAATGATCCCTGAAGAACGGCCGCACCACGACGTCCTTGTAGGCCTCGTAGCGGCGCACCATCATCGCCCACAGCGATCCCTCCGGAGCCTGGCCACCGACGGGCACGTCGAGCGGCGCAAAAGTCAGCGCCGGCGTGTCGGCGAGACTGCCGGGCATCAGGAAGCGGCCGGGCGGCAACAGGCTCATCGCAAAGCGCTCGTCGCGGCAGGCGCGCAGATAATTGGTGAAGAGCTTTGCGGCGGTGAGTGTCGCCTGCTCGTCCTCGCACGCCTCGGGCTTCAAGGTCGCAAGATGCGCGTGCCAGTCCGCGGCCAAATGCGCCCGCGGCGCCTCGCGCGACAGCGCCAGGCTTCCCGCCGACCATTGCTCAAAACTCTTCTGCAGCAGCGGCAGGTCGAGCAGCCATTCGCCGGGATAGTCGACGATGTCGAGCGTCAGTGTGCGGTCGGCGCCGTTCGGGCGTTGATAGTCGATGACGAGACGCAGCTCGCTGATGTCGACGGTCGAGCTCGGCCAGCGCCGCTCCTCGATCAGTGCGCGCAGGTGGCTCTCATAGGAAAAGCGCGGCACGGCGTCGTCCGGCTGCGGCGCCAGATGCGCCCGTGCGATGCGGCCCGAGGCATAGGCCTCGAACACCGGAAACCGGCCGCCGCGCGTCAGCCCGTGGATCAGCGCGGTGATGAATACGGTCTTACCGGCCCGCGACAGGCCGGTGACACCAAGCCGCACCGTCGGGTTGAAGAAGTGCTCGCCATAGTCGATCAACGCCCGGGCCGAAAGCCGCGCCTCTTCGACCATATCCTGAAAGCTGAATGCCATATGAACGTTGATGGATCTCGGGCGGGACAAAGACGAAAAATGGACTGGTCACAAAAGTGGCAACTGCCTGACGAAAATCAAGCTTCATACTTCCACCGCGTTCTTGGGCGAAGCACCCATTGAACGCTGCGTTAACTGCGAAAGACCCATATTGGACACTGATCGACGCTTTCGGACCGCCATGCCCGTCTTTACGCTGAAACAGTTCGCCTCGAACTCCGTCCATGCCGCCGCCGATGCGATGGGCTGGAACTACGACCGCGCCGAACTGATCGCCGACGGTATCATCCATGCCATCGGCGTGCTCTCCGGCATCATCGCCGCGACCGTGCTGGTGGTGCTGGCGGCGGTCTATGCCAATGCGACTGACATCGTCGGCGTCTCGATTTATGCCGCCGGCCTGCTCTCGATGCTGGTGCTGTCGGCGAGCTATAATCTCTGGCCGGTCTCGCCGGTCAAATGGCTGCTGCGGCGCTTCGACCATTCCGCAATCTACCTTCTGATCGCCGCGACCTACACGCCGTTCATCCTGGAGGTGAAGGACAGCGTGTTCGCGCTGGCGCTGCTCGTCTGCGTCTGGTGCGTGGCGATCGTCGGCATCGTGCTGAAGCTTCGCTACCCCGGCCGGTTCGACCGCGTCGCCGTCGGCATCTATCTCGCGATGGGCTGGAGCGGCGTGATGCTGTATGGCCCCGTGGTCAAGGCGCTGCCCGCGCTGGCGCTGGGTTTCATCCTGGCGGGCGGCCTGCTCTACAGTTTTGGCGTGATCTTCCACGCCTGGCGGCGACTGCGCTTCCAGAATGCGATCTGGCACGGCTTTGTCTTGGCCGGCGCGGCATGCCATTATACTGCGGTGCTCGACCTCGTGCTGAGCTGAGCGCGTCCCGCGCAGCGGGATAAGACGAATCAAGAAACGAGGAGACGTCGCATGCAGGTGACCGGCAAGGTCGTGGTCGTCACGGGCGGCGCTAACGGCATCGGCAAGGCGCTGTGCGACGCCTTCCACAAGGCGGGCGCGGCCAAGGTCGTGGTCGCGGACATGGACGCTGCGAACGCGCGCGCCGTCGCCGCCATGGTCGATGGCGCAGCCTTCAAATGCGACGTCGCGCAGGAAAAAGATGTTTCGCACGTCATCGAGGAGACCGAGCGGCAGTTCGGTCCGATCGCGTTGTTCTGCTCCAACGCGGGCATCGGCGGCGGCTTCGATCCGATGTCGGTCAATGCAGGCGGCGCCTCCGATGAACCCTGGCAGCGCAGCTGGGCGATCCACGTGATGGCGCATGTCTATGCGGCGCGGCATCTCATCCCCCGCATGAAGGCGCGCGGCGGCGGCTATTTCCTCAACACCATCTCGGCCGCGGGCCTGCTATCGCAAGTCGGCAGCCCGGCCTATTCCACGACGAAGCACGCCGCGGTCGGCTTTGCCGAGAACCTCGCGATCTCGCACAAGGCTGACAATATCAAGGTCTCGATCCTCTGCCCGCAGGGCGTCGACACCAACATGCTGCGCTCGATCCCGAAGGGCCCGCAATCCGGCGACGGTGATCTCACGCCCGAGCAGGTCGCGGCGGACGTGCTCGCCGGCCTTGAGCAGGAGACGTTTTTGATCCTGCCGCACCCCCAGGTGCTCGGCTACATGCGCAAGAAGACCGAGAATTACGACCGCTGGATCGGAGGCATGGCCAAGATCCAGGCCAAGATGCGCGAGGAGTTCGGGAAGTGACCGTCAGGTCATCCCGGGGCGGTGCGAAGCATCGAACCCGGGATCTCGAGATTCCGGGTTCGGTCCTGCGGACCGCCCCGGAATGACGGAAGCGAGATCCATCCGGGCTATCCGCCTCGTTAATGTTTCTGCCCGTACAGCACCGGCACCGCCGAATCCACGACGACCTCGACCAGGCTCGCGCCCTCGTGCGCCATCCCATCCTTCAGCGCCTCGCCGAGCTCCGCCGCCCTGCTCACCCGCACCGCATGGCAGCCCATGCCTTCGGCGAGCCGGACGAAATCGATGCCCGGCAGCTCCAGCCCGGGCACATTGCGCACCTGCATCACCTGGCTGAACGAGCGCATCGCGCCGTAGCCGGAATTGTTGATGACGACGACGGTGAGCGGCAGCTTGCGTTGCGCGGCGGTCCATAGCGCCTGGATCGAATACATCGCCGAGCCGTCGCCGATCAGGCACACCGTGCGGGTCTTCGGCTTGCCGAGCGCCGTGCCGACGGCGGCGGGCAGCGAATAGCCGAGGCCGCCGCTCGCCATGGTGTAAAAACTGTCCTGGCCGCGCATCGGCAGGAATTTCTGCATCGCCGGCCGATGCGAGGGCACTTCCTCGACCAGTGACGCGCCATCCGGCATCGCCAGCGACAGCGAATGCAGCAGGAATTCAACCGGCAGCGGATCGGCGGCTTGCGGCGCCGGCGGCAGCGTGCGGCCCTTGGGCGTGGCGCGTTTGCTCTCGGGCAAGAGGTCGAGCAGCATGCTCAGCGCCGGCTTCATCGTCGCGATGATGCTGGTGCCGGCCGGCGTTACCGCGGCGGCATCCGGATCATCGGTGATCTGGAAGATCGTCGCGCCGCCATCAAAGATCGCGGCATGGCCCTCGACATGGAAGGTGAACACCGGCGCGCCGATGACGACGATGATGTCGTGCTCGCGCAGTGCGTCGGAGAGTTGCGCCGGCGAGGCATGCAAAAAGCCCGCGAATTGCCGATGCCGCTCGGGGAACGAGCAGCGCGCCGAGAACGGGCTGACCCAGACGCTCGCCTTCGCCTTCTCGGCCACGCGTACCATCAAATCGACCGCGCCGGCGCGATCAACGCCGGGGCCGACGACGAGGGCAGGGTGTTTTGCGGAATCGAGTGCGGCAACCAGTGCCTTCATGGCCTCAGCCTCGGGACCGATTTCGCGGCTGACCTTGCGTGCTTCGATTGGCGCCGCCGCATGCGCCCAGTCGTCGATCGGGATCGACACGAAGGTCGGCCCGCAGGGCGGCTGCATCGCGGTGTAATAGGCCCGCGCGATCGCAGCCGGCACGTCCTCAGGCCGCGCCGGCTCGACGCTGTATTTCACGTAAGGCCGGGGGAATTCTGACGCACGCTCTGCATAGAGGAATGCCTGTAACGGCAGGATCGAGCGAGCCTGTTGGCCCGCTGTGATCACGAGCGGCGTCTGGTTGCGGTGCGCGGTGTAGATGTTGCCGAGCGCATTGCCGACACCGGCGGCCGAATGCAGGTTGACGAAGCCGGCATTGCGCGTCGCCTGCGCATAACCATCGGCCATGCCGACAGCGGAGGCCTCCTGCAGCGCCAGCACATAGTCGATGTCATCGGGCCAGTCGCTCAGAAACGGCAGCTCGGTCGAGCCGGGATTGCCGAACACGCGTTTGATGCCAAACGAGCGCAGCAGGTCGAGCGTCGCCTGCTTGACGGTGACGGACTTGCTGCCGGTCTTGCCGTTCTTGGACATTGGTTTTCCGTCCCCTGTTGTTGATTGACGCGCTACCAGCCTCACCGTCATTGCGAGGAGCCCTTGCGACGAAGCAATCCAGACTATCACCGCGGAGAGATTCTGGATTGCTTCGCTGCGCTCGCAATGACGAGGAGGAGGCAGCGGTGGCTTACCACACCGCCGTTCCCTTCATCGTCGGCTGCCCCTCCGCATTCGCGGTCCACAGCTCCATGCCATCGGCAGTCTCGTTGGCGTTGATGGAGAACTCGCTGCCCTCGAACAGCGGCTGCAGGCCGCGATAGGTGAACTTCTTCGGCGACTTGCCGTTGCGGAGTTTTGCCGCCATCTCGATGATGAGCGCCGCCTGCAAGGGTCCGTGGAAGATCAGGCCCGGATAGCCCTCGACCTTGGTGACGTAATCGCGGTCATAATGGATGCGGTGGCCGTTGAAGGTCAGTGCGGAGTAACGGAACAGCAGCACGGGATCGGAGAGATGGGTCTCGCAATGCTGCGCCTTCGGCGGCGGAGGCGGGTCCTTGGCGCCAGCGGGTGCGCCGCTCGTCATCTCGCGATAGACGATGTCCTGCCGCTCGCGGATGGCAACGCCGCGCGGCGAGGAGATGCTGTGCTCGACCGAGACGAAGCACAGCGTTCCGGTCGAGCCTGATTTCACCTGCACGTCGGCAATGCGCGAGGTCCGGGTCGATTCATCGCCGACGCGCAAGGGCTGCAGGAACTCGATCTCGCCGCCGGCCCACATCCGGCGCGGCAGCGGCACCGGCGGCAGGAAGCCGCCGCGGGTCGGATGGCCGTCGGGGCCGAGCATCGACATCGGAAACACCGGCTGTGCCAGGCACCAATGCACCGTGAACGGCGCGGCGTCGCCGGTCCTGGGCTCGCCGACCTCCTGGAACAGCGTCGCGCGCAGGCCTTTGACGAGCTGCGCGGTGACGATGTCGGTCGCCTCTTCGCTGCGGCCGATCCATTGCCTGAGATGATCGATGTCGAGCTTCCCGGTCATGACGCCTCGCTCTGTTATTTCCTGGCTTGGGGATTTTCGCCGATCGCGGGTACTGCACCGTAAGCGCGTGTCTCGCCGACGATGATCGGCGCCGGCGCGGGATAGCTGACGCGGCCGTTCGGGGTATCCACCTCGATGCGGCGCAGATGTGGATGGTTGGTGAGGTCGGTCATGGTGTTGACCTCGGCAAACGCGATGTCGGCATCGGACAACCGCTTCAGCAGCTCGTCGCGCGTCATCCTGCCGAAGATATCCGCGACCGTCTTGTCGGTGAAATCGCGGTTGCGCACGCGTTCCACCATGTTGGCGACGCGGGGGTCGGCGGGCAGGTTGGGCTGGTCCAGCACCTCGGCGCAGAGCGTTTTCCACTCGCGCTCGCTCTGGATCGAGATCAGGATGTCCTTGCCGTCCTGCGAGGTGAACACGCCATAGGGCGCGATCGAGGGATGACGCAGGCCCATGCGCTTGGGCGGATTGCCGGCCTCCGCGTTGAGCAGCGGCACGGTGCACCAGTCCGCCATCACGTCGAACATGGAGATGCGGATGTCACAGCCCTTGCCGGTGCGTCCGCGCGCGATCAGCGCTTCCAAAATCGCGGCATGCGCGGTGGCGCCGGTCGCGACATCGACGATCGACATGCCGACGCGCGAGGCGCCGTCGGGATTGCCGGTGATCGAGGCAAGCCCGCTCTCGGCCTGGATCAGCAGATCATAGGCCTTGCGGTGGGCGTAGGGACCTTCGTCGCCATAGCCGGTGATGGTGCAGGAGATCAGCTTCGGATAATCCTTCAACAGCCGCTCGCGCGAGAAGCCGAGCTTGTCCATCGAGCCGGGCTTGAGGTTCTGCACCAGCACGTCGGCGCTCGCGATCAGCTTTTCCAGTTCGGCGCGCCCCTCCTTGGTGGCGAGATCGACCACCGCGGACTGCTTGCCGCGGTTGAGCCAGACGAAATAGCTGCTCTGGCCCTTGGCCGCCGCGTCATAGCCGCGGGCGAAATCGCCTTCGGGCCGCTCGATCTTGATCACCTCCGCGCCCGCATCCGCCAGCCGCGACGAGCAGAACGGCGCGGCCACCGCTTGCTCGACCGCAATCACCCTGATCCCGTCCAATGCTCCCATGATGGTGGCCTCAGTACGAGCGGGGCATGCCGAGCACGTGCTCGGCGACAAAGGACAGCACGAGATTGGTCGAGATCGGCGCGACTTGATACAGCCGCGTCTCGCGGAATTTGCGCTCGACGTCGTATTCCTCGGCGAAACCGAAGCCGCCGTGGGTCTGGATGCAGGCATTCGCCGCTTCCCACGACGCATCGGCCGCCAGCATCTTCGCCATATTGGCCTCCGCGCCGCAGTCGAGCCCGGCCTCGTATTTCCGCGTCGCTTCCTTCACCATCAATTCGGCCGCGCGCATCGAGGCGTAGGCCTTGGCGATCGGGAACTGAATGCCCTGGTTCTGGCCGATCGGCCGGCCGAACACCGCGCGCTCCTTGGCGTAGTTGGTGGCCTTGGCGATGAACCATTTGGCATCGCCGACGCATTCGGCCGCGATCAAAATGCGCTCGGCATTCATGCCGGAGAGGATGTAGCGAAAGCCCTTGCCTTCCTCGCCGATCAAATTCTCCGCCGGCACCTTCATGTCGGTGAAGAACACTTCGGTGGTGGCGTGGTTCATCATGGTGCGGATCGGGCGGATCTCGAGACCGTTGTTCCTGGCCTCGCGCATGTCGACGATGAACACCGAAAGGCCATCGGTGCGCTTCTTGGCCTGCTCCTTCGGCGTGGTGCGCGCCAGCAGCACCATCAGGTCGGAATGCTCGGCGCGGCTGGTCCAGATCTTCTGGCCGTTGACGATGTAGCTGTCGTTGCCTTCCTTGCGCGCGAAGGTCTTGAGCGAGGACGTGTCGGTGCCGCTGGTCGGCTCGGTAACGCCGAACGCCTGCAGCCGCAATTCGCCGCTTGCGATCTTCGGCAGGTATTTTGCCTTCTGCTCGTCGTTGCCGTGCCGCAGCACCGTGCCCATCGTGTACATCTGGGCGTGGCAGCCGCCGCCGTTGCACCCCGCACGCTGGATCTCTTCGAGGATTGCAGCCGCCGCCGAAAGCTTCAGGCCCGCGCCGCCATATTCCTCGGGGATCAGCACCGAGAGATAGCCGGCCTGCGTCAGTGCGTCGACGAAGGCCGTGGGATAGGCCATCTCGCGATCGAGCTTGCGCCAGTATTCGCCGGGAAACTGCGCGCACAACTTTGCGACGGCTTCGCGGATGTCGGCGTGATCTTCGTGTTCTTCGCTCATGGCGTTTCCCGTTGATAGCGGCAGTTAAGATAACGCCGGCCGATCCCCCGGCGTTGTGAAAACAACGCCATCCCCCTATGCTCATTTGCTATAGCGTATGGAGTAGCCTTCCAGGATTGGCAAGCATGGATTTCCGGCAGCTCAGGACCTTCAGTTGCGTGGCGGAGCTCGGTAGCCTGAGCAAAGCATCCGACACGTTGCGCGTGGCGCAGCCGGCGCTCAGCCGGCAGATCAAGCTGCTGGAGCACGAGCTGCGCACCGAATTGTTCACCCGCAATGGCCGCGGCATGGTGCTGACCGAGGCCGGGCGGCTGCTGCTGGCGCGCACCTCCGGCATCGTGCGGCAGATCGACCAGATCCGCGACGACATCCAGTCGGCCAAGGGCCCGCCGTCGGGCCAGGTCGTGCTCGGCCTGGTTCCGACCGTGAGCTGCGTGCTGTCGGCGCGCTTTGCGCGGCGCTGCGTCGAAAAATATCCCGGCATTTCGCTGCGCATCGTCGAAAGCTACAGCGGCCACATCGTCGAATGGCTGCATCGCGGCGAAATGGATCTCGCCATCCTCTACGGCCGCTCGGCCGATCTGCATCTCAATGTGCAGAGTCTCGGCCGCGACAACATCGTCGCGGTCGGTCCGCGCGGCTGCGGTCTCGCGCGCAAGAAGAACGTCGATATCGGCTGGCTGCTGCGGCAGCGGCTGGTGCTGCCCAGTCATTCCCATGGCCTCCGCGCGCTGATCGAGCATGCCGCCGCCCAGCGCAAGATCAAGCTCAACGTCCAGCTGGAAGCAGATTCGTTCCGCGTGCTGACGAGCCTGGTCGAGGAAGGCCTCGGCTTCGCGCTGCTGCCGCCATCGTCGGTCCACGCCGAGGTCGCGGACGGACGGCTGGAAACCGCTGCCGTCTCGAAGCCGATGTCACGCGAGCTCATTTTCGCCTCTCCGATCGACCGCCCGCCCTCGACGGCCTCGCTGGCCGTCACCGCACTGTTGCGCGACGAGGTTGCCGCCTGCCGCAAGGAAGGCGTCTGGGACATCAAGCTGGCTTGAGCGCCGTTGCTTTCTTCGCCTCTCCCCGCTTGCGGGGAGAGGCCGGAATTTGCGTAGCAAATTCCGGGTGAGGGGGAGTCTCCGCGAGTTCGAACTGTCACCGTCCCCGTGGAGACTCCCCCTCACCCCAACCCTCTCCCCGCAAGCGGGGCGAGGGAGCGAAGCCAGCGCTCGGTGAATGCTTAGGACACATGCCCGCAGCTGGCCCTTCGCATCTGGTGCGACCTGTCATGCCGGAATTTTATAGCCGCGCGGGAGGTGTTTGTCCTCATCCTGAGGAGCGCGTCTTCGCGCGTCTCGAAGGATGAAGGCCCGGCCGGTGGCCTCGCCCTTCGAGACGCCTGCTGCGCAGGCTCCTCAGGGTGAGGGGAGAGAGTTCAGCGCCGCGCGGACGCCACCTTAGGCCGGTATCCGCACCGGCAGCGACTCATATCCCTTGATGAAGCTTGAATAGATCCGCTTCGGCTCGCCGACCACCTCGATCCGGTCGAACCGCTTCAGCATCTCCTCCCAGACGATCTTAAGCTGGAGCTCGGCGAGCCGCATGCCGACGCAGCGGTGGATGCCGAAGCCGAAGGAGAGATGCGTGCGCGGCCGGGCGCGATCGATGATGAACTCGTTCGGCTTCTCGATCATCTCTTCGTCGCGATTGCCGGAGACGTACCACATCACGACGCGGTCGCCCTTCTTGATCTGCTTGCCGCCGATCTCGGTATCAGCAAGCGCGGTGCGCCGCATATGCGCCAGCGGGGTCTGCCAGCGGATCACCTCGGGCACCATGGTGTCGATCAGCGCCGGGTTGGCGCGCAGCTTGTCGTACTGCTCGGGATTCTCGTTCAACGCCAGCACCGAGCCGGTCATGGTGTTGCGCGTGGTGTCGTTGCCGCCGACGATGAGCAGGATAATGTTGCCCATGAGGTTGTCGGGATCCATGAAGCGCGTGGAGTCGCTATGGGCCATCAGCGACAGCAGATCGTTGCGCGGCGCCGAGTTGACCCGCTCGTTCCACAGCTTCGACATGTAGGCGTAGCACTCGTCCATCTCGCGGCGGCGCTCTTCGGCGGATTCGACGATGCCGCTCTTGGGCAGTGCGGTCGCGACGTCCGACCAGCGCGTCAGCTTGCGCCGCTCCTCCCAGGGGAAGTCGAACAGGGTCGCTAGCATCTGGGTCGTCAGCTCGATCGAGACGCGCTCGACGAAGTTGAAAGTCTCGTTGCGCGGCAGATTGTCCAGCACGGTCTGCGAGCGCTGGCGGATGAGCTTTGCCAGCTCGTCCAGATGCGTCGGCGTGAACATCGGCGACACCGTCTTGCGCTGCGACGAATGCCGGGGCTGGTCCATCGCGATGAAGCTCGGCCAGTCATAGCCGGGCGGCACGTCGCGGATCCCGATGCCGCCGAGCGTCGAGTCGGACGAGAACAGGCCGTGATTGGTGTCGACATGCATAATGTCGTTGTACTTCACCACCGACCAGTACGGCTCGATCGGCGCGTTGGTACAGTAATGCACCGGCTCTTCCTTGCGCAGGCGCTCGAACCACGGCCACAAGGTGTCGTCCTGAAACAGCCGCGGCGCGCCCGGATGAAAATTCTTCAGCGGGGTCGCATAGGCTTCCTCATGCGCGCGCCGCATGCGTTCGGCCTTGTCGGCCTTGACAGGGGTTTGAATGTTCATGGGCAGTCGCTCCAGTGTGTTCGTTCACGCCGTCGCGGTGGCGGCGCGAGGGGCGTCGTCGCAAGTGCCAATGTTATACACTATAATTCTGCGGTCACGCCGCAATCTTGACCGGCAACGTTTCCAAACCCTTCACAAAGCTCGAATACACCCGCTTCGGCTCGCCGACCACGTCGATATGGTCGAACCGCTTCAGGATCTCCTCCCAGATAATCTTGAGCTGGAGTTCGGCAAGCCGCAATCCGACGCAGCGGTGGATGCCGAAGCCGAACGAGAGGTGCGTGCGCGGGCGGGCCCGGTCGATGATGAAGTCATAAGGCTTCTCGATCGCCTCCTCGTCGCGGTTGCCCGAGACGTACCACATCACGACCTTGTCACCTTTCTTGATCCGCTTGCCGCGGAACTCGAAATCGGCAAGCGCGGTGCGGCGCATATGCGCCAGCGGCGTCTGCCAGCGGATCACCTCGGGCACGAAGCTGTCGAGCAGCGCGGGATTGTCGCGCAGCTTGCGGTATTGCTCCGGATGCTGGCTCAGCGCGAGAAGCGAGCCCGACATGGTGTTGCGGGTGGTGTCGTTGCCGCCGACGATCAAAAGGATGAGATTGCCGAGGAAGTTCCGCGCGTCCATGTCGCGGGTCGCGGCGCCGTGCGCCATCATCGAGAGCAGGTCGCTCTTCGGCGGCTGCTCGATGCGCTCCTTCCAGAGACGCGCGAAATAGCCCGCGCATTCCGTCAGCTCAGCCTGCCGCTCGTCCTCGGTCGCGACGAGGCCGTCGGGACCGGGGATGGTGGTGGCGATATCCGACCAGCGCGTCAGCTTGCGGCGGTCCTCCCAGGGAAAGTCGAACAGCACCGCGAGCATCTGCGTGGTGAGCTCGATCGAGACCTGGTCGACCCAGTCGAACACCTCACCGCGCGGCAGATTGTCCAGGCACTCGGCCGAGCGCTCGCGGATGTTGAGCGCGAGATTGTCCAGATGCGTCGGCGTGAACATCGGCGCCACGGTCTTGCGCTGAGCGGCGTGCCGCGGCGGGTCCATCGAGATGAAGCTCTCGCGGCGCAGGTCGGGGTCGATGTCGCGGATGGTGATGCCGCCGAGCGCGGAGGCCGAGGAGAACACCGAATGGTTGGTCTCGATCTCCATGATGTCGTTGTAGCGCGTCACCGACCAGTACGGCCCGAACATCGAATCCTTGCAATAGTGCACCGGATCTTCACGGCGCAGCCGGTCGAAATAGGGCCAGAACGTATCGGTCCTGAACAGTTCGGGATCGCCGGGATCGTATTGGTCCAGCGGAAGTGACGACGCGCGCTCGCGCAATGCGTCGATCTTTGCCGCGCTCTCGATGGTCCCGTGCATGACCGCTCTCCCTGACATGAACCGCGCGTTCTCGTTGAATTCTGCGCTGCGGTATTTGGGTTGCAATTACAGCGCGTTGTCTGCGCCGTAGCAAGGGCGAGTTTTACCACATCCAGCCATTGTGAGAGCACCGGCCGTGCTCCCTCCGGCGTGACTTCTGACACACTGTCCCAGGGGAGAACTGTGCGAGAAATCGCTCGAAACCGAGGTAAATCGAACCCGCCCGTCTTGGGGATCGACCAATCTCTGATCTATAGTTTGAGCGGATCAGATCCGCATCCCGAGGTTGCTGCCGTGAACGACATGCAATGGACCCCCGCCGGCCCCTCCGAACCGGTCCCGCCGCCGCTGCCGCCCTCGCGGGTGGACTTCACCGGCAATCGCACCGAGTTCCGCAAAATGGTCACCAAGGGTGCCATGCTGGAGCTCGTCACCTTTGGCTTCTACCGGTTCTGGCTCGTCACCGACATCCGCCGCCATTTGTGGTCGAACACCGCGATCGACGGCGACGCCGCCGAATATACCGGCCGCGGCAAGGAGCTCTTGATCGGCTTCCTGTTCGCGCTCGCGATCCTGGTGCCGATCTACGTCGCCTATTTCCTGGTCGGTATCGAGTTCGAGCGCTGGAGGGGTTTTGCCTCCACGCCGCTGTTCATCTCCTTCTATGCCTTCGGCCAGTTCGCGATTTTTCGCGCGCGACGCTATCGTCTGACGCGCACGGTCTGGCGCGGCGTGCGCTTCTGGATGGACGGCTCCGGCTGGGTCTATTCGTTCCGCGCGATGCTGTGGGGCCTGTTGGTGTTCCTTACGCTCGGTCTCGCGCTGCCGTGGCGCGAGGCGTCGCTGGAGCGCTACAAGATGCAGCACACGTATTTCGGCGATCTGCAAGGCGACTTCGAAGGTAACGGCTGGGAGTTCTTCAAGCGCGGCTGGTGGCTGTGGCTGTTGAGCCCGATCGCAATGATCATCTTCCCGCTCGCGCCGTTCTTCTATGCCGAGTTCAAGGCGCGCGAATGGCGCTGGTGGCTCAACGGCATCCGCATCGGCGGCGTCAGCCTGTCCTCGGATTTGTCCCATAACGCCTTCTACGGCCTCTACTGGAAAGTGATCGGCTGGTGGATGTTGCTGATCACCATCTTCGGCTTCTACATTGGCGGAGCCACCGCGCTCGCCGTCAAGCTGAGCGGCCTTCCGGTCGACCAGATACTCGGGCCAAATGCTCACGCCAGGAGCATCCCCATGCTGGTGATGATGGTGGTCGGCTATTTCGCCGTTGCCCTTGCCATCAACATCATCATGCGCGTTTATCTCCAGCGCGATCTCTGGGCCAAGGTGCTGGAAACCGTCGCGGTGCACGATATTGGAGCCGCAGCCGATGTCCGCGCCAGCGGCGAGCTCGCCAGCGCGCTCGGCGAAGGCTTTGCCGATGGTCTGGATGTCGCGGGATTTTGAGCAATGAGTAATGTGACCGCCGAGCCCGGCGCCGAGACCAAGCGCGGACAGCCCGCGATCTTCTTCGACGGACTATCGAGCCGTCGGCGGCAGGTCATGCTGACGCTCGGTGACGCGCTCGAGATCGCCGAGCTGAGCGACGTAGAGGCCGGCTCGACTGTCATGCGCTGGGCCTATGACGAAATCCGCCGCGCCGACAGTCCGGCCGGCATCCTGCGCCTGACCTCGACGTCCGCGCCGTCGCTGGCGCGGCTCGAGATTCGCGATGCGGCTTTCGGAGCCGATCTCGTCGCACGATGTCCGCGGCTCGACGAGCACCAGACCACGCGGCGTGGTGTTGCAAAGATCGTCGGCTGGTCGGTTGCCGCCGCCGTCTCCATCGTCTGCGTCGTGCTGTTCGGCGTGCCGCTCGCCGCGGATCGGCTGGCGCCGCTGGTGCCGAAACCGATCGAGCGGCGGATCGGCGATGCGTCCGAGGTCCAGATGAAGGCCATCTTCGGCCGCGAGTCCTGCAGCGATCCGGCTGGCCAGGCGGCTTTTTCCAAGCTCGTCAACCGCCTGCGCGATGCCGCCGGGCTCGACGACGATGCGATGACGGCGGGCGTGCTGCCAAGCTCGGTGCCGAATGCGTTCGCGCTGCCGGGCGGCAAGGTCTTCGTGCTCAACGCCTTGCTCGACAAGGCCGAAAGTCCCGACGAGATCGCCGGCATCCTCGCCCACGAGCTCGGCCATCTCAAGCATCACGACAACATGCGCGGCCTGATCTACAACGGTGGCACCTCGTTCCTGATCGGCCTGTTGTTCGGCGACGTCACCGGCTCCTCCGCCGTGATCTTCGCCTCGCGCAGCCTGGTCGAAGCCTCCTATTCGCGCGAAGCCGAGACCAATGCCGACACCTTCGCGATCGAGATCATGCACAAGCTCGGCCGCTCGCCGAAGCCCGCGGCCGAGTTGATGTTCCGCATCACCGGCAAGGAAGGCGACAGCGGCTTCACCATCCTGGCAAGCCACCCGCTGACCGAGGATCGCCTCGCGCGCATGACGAAGGAGGACCGTCCCGCCAGCGGCCCGCCGCTGCTGACCGACACGGAGTGGCAGGCGCTGAAGGGCATTTGCGGCAGCGGGAAGATCTGAGCTTGCTCGCTTACCGCGTTCCGTAGGCGCGGTCGCCGGCGTCGCCGAGGCCCGGCAGGATAAAGCCGTTCTCGTCGAGGCCTTCATCCACCGCGGCGGTCCAGATATGCACGTCCGGATGCAAGCCGCGCAGGCGCTCGAGCCCCTCCGGAGCTGCGATCAGGCAGGCGAGGCGAATGTCCTTGGCGCCGCGCTCCTTCAGCCGGTCGACTGCGGCGACGGCCGTGTTGGCGGTCGCGACGACAGGCGTCACCACGATCGCGAGGCGCTCGCCGAGATCGGAGGGCGATTTGAAGAAGTATTCGACCGCGGCAAAACTGTGTGGTTCGCGGTAGAGCCCGATATGCGCGACGCGCGCGGTCGGCACCAGATCCATCATGCCGTCGACGAAGGTCGTGCCGGCGCGCAGCACCGGCACGAACACCAGCTTCTTGCCGGCGATCTTGGCCGAGTGCATCGTCGCCAGCGGCGTCTCGATCACGGTGTCGGCGAGCGGCAGGTCGCGCGTCACCTCGTAGCACAGGAGCATGCCGATCTCCTTGATCAGCTCGCGGAACGATTTTGTCGAGATCGATTTGTCCCGCACCAGCGTCAGCTTGTGCTGCACCAGCGGATGATCGACGATCGTGACGCCTTCCATGATCGGATGCTCTTGCTTCTTTCCTTCTCCCCCTGTGGGAGAAGGTGGCGCGAAGCGCCGGATGAGGGGTTCTCTCCACGAATTACAATGAGAGATGTGCCTGCGGAGACATACCCCTCACCCGGCTTCGCTTTCGCGAAGCCACCCTCTCCCACAAGGGGAGAGGGTTTAAAACACAGTGCCGTCGCTGATCACTTTGAGCGGCGGTGAGCCGTCGGGACGGCGCGCAAACGCGATCGCCCGACCCGCGGCCCAGGTGCCGCCTTCCAGGATGCTGGCGAGCGGCAGCGACTCAGGCGTGCGGCCGAGCTTGGCGCGAACAAGCTCCGCAACACGATCCAGCAGCGCGACGGTCAGCGCGCGCCACTCCACGACGAGCAGCGAATCCACCGCATGCGCGCGATCGGCGTCCGCGGGGTCGCGCAGGCGCAACACCTCGTGATCGACGAACAGGCCGCCATTGCGGTATTCGGCAAGCCCGGTCAGGCCGTCGATGTCGGTGACCTCAAATCCGGCGCGCTGCAGCGGTTCGATCAGCGAATAGCTCAGCCATTGCGACAGCTTGTGTAGCGGCACGAGGCCGGCGGTCGCATCATCGGCCTTGATCGCCGGATGGCGCCAGCAATCGCCGAGCGGGACGCCCGCGAGCTCGAGCCGAGATGGCCAGATCGGTCCGAGCTGGTTCAGCACCGCGGACAGGATTGCGGGCGCGGGGATGGCGCCGTTCGTTGCCTGCGCGGCAATATGATCGAACAGGCCGCCCGGTCGCGGCGTGTCCTGCATGCCGAAGACATCGGGGCGTGCCGCGACCTGCTTGCCGAGGCGCCGCAGCAGATCGGTGCGTCCCTCGAGGCCGAGCAGCGGATTGCCATCGCTCGCCTGAAACGCCGACGTCAACGCGGCAAGCGGCAGCTTGGCGATCACGTCCGCATCGGCCCTGAACGGTGCGCGCGCGTCACCGGAAAAGAGGCCGCCGGCGAACATGTCGAGGCTTGCGAGCGCCAGCCCCTCGGAGCGGCCGATGCCTTGCCCCGTCACCGCGTCGCGATAGCGCCACGTCGCGCCGGCGCCGGCATCGAGCAGCACGCTGACGATGGCGAGGTCGAACTCCGCGCGCGCCCGCGCCGCGCGATCAGGCCATGATGCTGTGTCGGCCAGTTGCGCCCAGCGGTCGACGCCGCCGAACACAAAATGCCGCCACCGCGCGTGGAAGGGAATGTCGAGCGTCGGATAGGCTTTGCGCGTGACGGCCAGCACGGCCTCCGCAACGCCATCCATGCGATCGAGATCGATGGTGAAATGCGTGAGCCCGCCCTGCAGGCCGATGTCGAGCATTTGCCCGGCGCGCGCGCTGACCGCCTTTGCGGTGAGCAGCGCGCGCGCCTCTCGTTCCAAAACGTTCGCCATCAATCGATCAGTATTTTTCCAGCGAACGTCCGACCACGCCGTCGACGTCCTTTTCGGGCGCAATGTCGGTCGAGTAATAGCCGGCGGCCTTCTTCGCGGCGATCTCGACATAGGCGTCGGCCGGGATCAGCTCCGGCGGGATCGGCACGCGCTCGACGATATCGATGCCCTGCGAGGTCAGCGCGTCGTATTTCATGTCGCTCATCGACAGGAAGCGGTCGATGCGCTTCAGGCCGAGCCAGTGGATGGTGTCGGGCATCAATTGCTGGAAGCGCGCGTCCTGGACGCCGGCGACACATTCGGTGCGCTCGAAATAGGCGGCGGCGGCGTCGCCGTCCTCCTGGCGCTTGCGCGCGTTGTAGACCAGGAATTTGGTGACCTCGCCGAGCGCGCGGCCTTCCTTGCGGTTGTAGATGACGAGCCCGAGCCCGCCCTCCTGCGCCCCGCGCGCGGATTCCTCGATGCCGTGGATCAGGTAGGGCCGGCAGGTGCAGATGTCGGAGCCGAACACGTCGGAGCCGTTGCACTCGTCATGCACGCGGCAGGTGATTTTTGTGCGGTGGTCCGGCAGCTTGGTAACGTCGCCGAACATGTAGATCGTGGTGCCGCCGATCGGCGGCAGAAACACTTTCATGTCCGGCCGGGTCACCAGCTCGGGGAACATGCCGGCGGTCTGCTCGAACAGTGTACGGCGCAGCTCGGTTTCGCCGGTCGCGAAGCGCTCCGCAAGGCCGGGCAGGTACCAGACCGGATCGATCGCGATCTTCACCACCGAGACGCTGCCATTGGCATGCACGACCTCGCCGTCGGCACGCAGCCGCTTGGCCGCGAGCGCCTCGCGGATCTCGGGCAGGTCAAGCCGTGCGCGCGTCACCGCGATGCTCGGGCGGATATCGACGCCTTCGGCGATGTCCTTGCCGAAATTCTCGGCGACGAGATGCCCCCAGGGATCGAGCGCGACGATCTTTGCGGGATCGCGCCATTGCTCGAACGGCCCGATGGTCGCCGCCGGAAACGTGTTGGTGAGATCGGGACGCCGGATCGGATCGAGCGCGCCGGCGGACACCGCGAGCGCGCGGTACATCGCGTAGGAGCCGCCATGGCTGCCGATCACGTTGCGGTCCTGTGCACGCGACACCGTGCCGATGATCGGCCCGCGGGTCCGTGCATCGGCTGCGCCCCAGTGAATCGGAAAGGCGGCTTTCCGGCCCGGCTCCGGGTGCGAGGTGAGGCGGATGTGGTCGGTACGGTTCGCGCGGCTCATGCCCAAACTCCCAAAAAGCCAACGGCCCGCCGCTCGGACGGGCCTGGCTCTGCGGCGTCGCCGGAACAGAGCCCGGCGACGCAATCCATCATATTGTAACGGCCAGCCACGACAGACAAGTTAATCGTATGGGGCGGGCAGGGCCGTCATTGCCAAATTCGACCAAATGGAGATATGGCGCGTCTTTCCAGTTTGCCACGTCCCGGAAGCAGTCGAATGACAGCGCTCGACTTCCGGTGATTTATATAATGCATTGAAATATCTTAATTATTTCGCTTGCCGCAAGCTTGGGGCTCGCGCCGGCGGCGGCGGCGCGGGCATCAAACTAGGCAAGATGCAGGCAATCAGACATATCCTACCGCTTCGGCCCCACCCCGGAGTGCGCCATGTCCGCCGCCAGCTACATCGATCCCCGCAATGGAACGCTCTATCCGCTTCACGAGCCACGCTGGTGCTCGGACGAGCGCACGCCGCTGCTGGTGACGCCGGGCGCGGGGATTTCGCGCGACGACATTGACAGCCGCACGCGGTCACTCTGGCGGTACCGGGCGGCGCTGCCGGTGGAGATCAAGGACCCGATTTCGCTCGGCGCCGGCTGCACGCCGCTCGTGCAGCAGGATTGGGGTGACCTGCGGCCGTTCTTCAAGCTCGAATGGTTCAATCCGACCGGCAGCTTCAAGGACCGGGGGTCTGCGGTGATGCTGTCCTTCCTGCGGCAGATCGGCGTCGATGCCATTCTGGAGGACAGTTCCGGCAATGGCGGCTCGTCGATGGCTGGTCTCGGTGCGGCCGGCGGCATGCGCGTGAAGATTTTGGCGCCGGCCTCGACCTCGCCGGCCAAGATCGCGCAGGTGCGTGCCTACGGCGCCGAAGTGCAGCTCGTCGAGGGCCCGCGCGAGGAATCGGAGGCCGAGGCTATCAGGCAGTCGAGCCAGACTTTCTATGCCAGCCACAACTGGCAGCCGTTCTTCCTTGAGGGCACAAAATCGCTCGCCTATGAGATCTGGGAAGATCTCGGTTTTCGTGCGCCCGACAATGTCATCGTCCCCGTCGGTGCCGGCAGCAGTCTGCTCGGCTGCGCCTTCGGCTTCCGCGAGCTCTTGAAGGCTGGGCAGATTGCAAAGCTGCCGCGCCTGTTTGCGGCTCAGCCGCTCAATTGCTCGCCGATCGATGCCAGCTTCAAAGCCGGCGTCGATACGCCTGTCGCGCGCGAGGTCAACAAGACCATCGCCGAAGGCACCGCGATCAAGCAGCCGCTGCGGCTGCGCGAGATCATCGGCTCGCTGCGCGAAAGCGGCGGCGGCACAATTGCGCTCACCGAGGGCGAGATCGTCGCCGCCCTGCGCCGTCTTGCGCGGCAGGGTCTGTTCGCCGAACCCACCAGCGCCAGTGCGGCTGCGGCGCTGGAGAAACTCTCCGCCACCGGCGCCATCAAGGCGAACGAGACCACGGTCGCGGTCCTCACCGGTACCGGGCTGAAGGCTGCGACCACCGTCGCCGATCTCGTGCAGTAGAGGGTTTCTTCCCTTCTCCCCTTGTGGGAGAAGGTGGCGCGAAGCGCCGGATGAGGGGTTCTTTCCACGCACAAGATTGTTCGTGAGGACAGATACCCCTCACCCGTCTCAATCGCGCGGAGCGCGATTGATCCACCCTCTCCCACAAGGGGCCCACAAGGGGAGAGGGAAAGAAGAACCTCACTCCTTCAAATCATTCACGCGCTTCACCCAGGCGCGCACGTCGGTGAGCACTTCGGGCAGCACCGATCTCACCTCCAGCACGGTCATGCCGGGCCTGATGCGGGGGTCGTAGAGCAGGTTGAGGATGTACTGGTCGTAGACGTCGAAATAGCCCATCGACACATTGTCGTTGAACATCGTCCACGGCACGCTCGCGGTGTCGTTGATCGGCCCGAGCGACTGCAGCAGCTCCTCATAGGCGCAGTCGAGGAAGGTGAAGTCGCCCTTGTCGACGGTGAGGATGACGTCGGAATGCTCGATCTCGAAATTGTCGTTCTTGCGGAAGCCGGACAGGCATTGCGGATCGAGCGAGGTGCGGATCTCGCGCGCCTTCTCCGCGCCGTAGAAGCTCGCGATGGTGCGGTAGAGGTCGCGGTCGCGCACGAGCTTCACCCGCACATTCGCCGACTCGCTGGTGCCGGTCATGGCGATGTCGAGATGCTGCACGCGCGCGCCGATGTCGGCCACGACCTTTGCGAGCTGCGCCTTGCGGTCGGCACGGTCGGTCTCGGCGAACACGCGCACCGGTCCCTCGAACTTGCGGATGCGGTCGACGCGGCCGGCGAGGTGAAATTCAGCGCCGAAGGCGGTCTTGAGAAAGCCGTCGACGATCTCGGCGTCGGTAAAGCTCTTCTTCTCGGCGCGCTGGCGCGACGCGATCGCGGGCAGCTCGCCGGCGGTTGCCTTGGGTGCGGTGTCAAGCACACATGTGAGCGCTGCAAACGCCAGCAGGGCGAAGCGAAGGGCAGCCGAGGGCGGGACCAATGCGCTCATCGTTGCGCGACGCTGCCGTATCCGTGAGGCGCGCACAAGTCCGCAAATTCACGCGCCCTGCGGGTTCCTGCCGCTTTCAAGCGCAGTGCCGTAGGGTGGGCAAAGCGAAGCGTGCCCACCATTTTGATCGAAGCTGCGTAAACATGGTGGGCACGGCGCTAGTGCGCCTTTGCCCACCCTACGGAAGCCGGCCCAAGCCCTAGTTATTCAGCACGACCACGGTGGTGCCGACCCCGACGCGGCCGTAGAGGTCGGTGACGTCGTCATTGGTCATCCGGAAGCAACCGGAGGACACCGCCTGGCCGATCGTCTCCGGCTCGTTGGAGCCGTGGATGCGGTAGAGCGTCGATCCCAGATACATCGCGCGCGCGCCGAGCGGATTCTCGATGCCGCCCTTCATGTGGCGCGGCAGGTCGGGCCGGCGGGCGACCATCTGCGACGGCGGCGTCCAATCCGGCCACTCCTTCTTGGCGGTGATCCTGTGCACCCCGCCCCAGCGGAAGCCGTCGCGGCCGACGCCGATGCCGTAGCGCAGGGCCTGGCCGTCCTGGAGCACCAGATAGAGCCGCCGCTCGGCGGTATTCACCACGACGGTGCCCGGCGCGTAATTTGTCGGATACATGACGGTGGTGCGGGGGATCGGGCTGGCGCCGCCACCGCCGAGATAGCCGGCGGAGCTGGTGCCTGTGAAGTCTATCATCCCCGCCGCGGATGCGTCGGCCGCACCGGCCAGCAAGAGCGCCATTGCGGTCACCTGCGCGGCAAAAAACCGGATCATTGCTTCCCCCAGTAAAAAATCGATTCAACGAAAGCTAGAATCCATATTCGCGTACGTTCCGCAAGCCACGGGGCCGTGAGGGGCGTCGTCTCCCGCGGTTGGCGTTACCAAATCGGCAACCACGCCAATTTACCGAAAAAGCATGAGCCAAGCCGGCAAATCGCCATGCGGGGCAGGGCCGCAATGCCGGCTCTTGCTTTGACGGGGCCCGCGAACAATGATCGTTCGGACAGATCACTGGAAATAGCCGGTTGCGGGAGCAGACAGAATGAACGGTGCGGAAAGCCTGGTGCGGACGATGGTCAAGGGCGGGGTGGACGTCTGCTTCACCAACCCGGGCACCTCCGAGATGCATTTTGTCGCGGCGCTCGACCGTGTGCCGGGCATGCGCTGCGTGCTCGGCCTGTTCGAAGGCGTGGTGACGGGCGCGGCCGACGGCTATTTCCGCATGAAGGGCCTGCCTGCCTCGACCCTGCTGCATCTCGGCCCCGGCCTCGCCAACGGCCTTGCCAATTTGCACAACGCCAAGAAGGCCAATTCCGGCATCGTCAACATCGTCGGCCAGCATGCCGTCTACCACATCGGCTACAACGCGCCGCTGACCTCCGACATCGAGGGTCTGGCCCGGCCGATGTCGTCCTGGGTCCGCACCTCGCCAGACTCCAAATCGGTCGCCGCTGACGGTGCCGCCGCCATCGCCGCCGCCAAGAGCGCCCCGCCGCAGATCGCGACCCTGATCCTGCCCGCCGACACCGCCTGGAACGAGGCCGACGGCATCGCCGAGGTGCCAGCCGAGCAGCAGCGCGCCAGCTACTCGCCGCAGGCGGTCGAGCAGGCCGCCAAGATCCTGCACGGCGACGGCGAGGGCACGCTGCTCCTGATGACCGGGAGCGCGCTGAGCGAGAAGGGCCTGGCGCTGGCCGAGCGCATCGCGAGCAAGACCGGCTGCACCGTCATGGGCCCGACCTTCCGTCCCAAGATGGCGCGCGGCCGCGGCCGCTTCTCGATCGACCGCATCCACTATGTGATCGAGAACGCGCTGCCGATGCTGGCGAAATTCCGTCACATCGTGCTGGTCGAGTCCGACGATCCCGTGGCGTTCTTCGCCTATCCGAACAAGCCGAGCATGCTCAAGCCCGAGGGCTGCGATGTCCATCGCATGACCTCCTGGGGCGAGAATTCGGTCGCAGCGCTGGAAGCCCTGGCCGGCGCCGTGAAGGCCAGCGCCAAGGACGTCAGGCCGCAGGCGTTGCAGGAGCTGGTCAAGCCGACCGGCGCGCTCACCTTCGCCTCGATCGCGCAGGCGATCGCATGTGCGATCCCCGAGAACGCGATCATGGTCGACGAATCCCTCACCACCGGGCGCGGCTTCTTCCCGCCGACCGCGGCCGCCGCGCCGCACGACTGGCTCCAGAACATGGGTGGCTCGATCGGCTTCTCGACGCCGCTGTCGATCGGTGCGGCGATCGCCTGCCCGGACCGCAAGGTCATCACCATGGTCGGCGACGGCAGCGCGATGTACACGATCCAGTCGCTGTGGACGCAGGCCCGCGAAAACCTTGACATCGTCACCATCGTGTTCGCCAACCGCATCTACCAGATCCTGCGCGGCGAGTTCGACAATGTCGGTGCCGGCGAGCCCGGTCAGCGCGCCACCGACATGCTCAGGCTCGACCGTCCGACGCTCGATTTCGTCGCGCTGGCGAAGGGCATGGGCGTGCCCGGCCGCGCCGTCACCAATGCCGACGAGTTCAACAAGGCGCTGGCCGAGGCCGTCGCCGAGCCCGGGCCGCGGCTGATCGAAGTGCAGATGTAAGGGACGCGCGAGACGGAGCGCCAAAAGCCCGGAGGCACGATGCAGACCGAGCTGAACAAGGTGATCGCGGCGCTCCGGGACTTCTACGCCCACGAGGGATTCCTGTTCGAGAAGGACATCGGCGAGCGTGCGATCACGCACCGCTTCGCCGTCTATCTCGAGCGGCAGTTTTCGGGCTGGGCGGTCGACTGCAATTACGACCGGCTCGGCGAGCGCACGCTGCATCTGCCGCACGGCACGATCATCTCGACCGACGATCATCTGGGCAAGTCGATCTATCCCGACGTCGTCGTGCATCAGCGCGAGATTCCGAACAATCTGCTCACCGTCGAGATCCGCAAGGCGAGCAATCACACGCCCCTGGAGCACGACCAGCACAAGCTGAAGGCGCTGACCGATCCGCATGTCTGGTTCGCCTATTGGATCGGCGTGCTGCTGGTGCTGGACAAGCACAACGTGACGATTTCGGAAGTCTATGTCAGTGGCGTCGTCGATCAGCCGCTGTCGCTCTGGTTGGCGGAGCGGCTTGCGGAGAGCGGTCTGGCGACCGCGCATTGAACTGGGAGCGACGGGTCGAAGTCGAATCAAATTCGGCCAATAGCACCGTTCTCTCCGTTCCCTCCCCCCTTGCGGGGGAGGGTCAGGGAGGGGGGTGCCACACGGGGATTCTCTCCGTCGCGCATTCGCCTCGGTGCATCGTCAACGACCTTTTCCTGGGCTACCCCTCTCCCTAGCCCTCCCCCGCAAGGGGGGAGGGAACACACCTTCGTCGGGGCGTTAGTCGCGTCTCATCTCATCAGAGCTCAATGCAGCGGAGCGCCCTGGCCGAGCGCGTAGGTCACGAGATCCTTCAGCCGGAAATCGGGACCGGTGACCGGCGCCCAGTTCGGATCGAGTGACAGCACGGAGGAGGCGTCGCCGAACATCATGCCGAGGAAGACTTCGGCGACGATGCGTCCGCCGACCGGGCCGAGCTGCGGCGTGTTGTCGAAAATCGCGACGCGAAGCAATGTCAGCGTCGCCGACCTAATCGGCAAGCAATTTGTCGTAGCGAACATCGCGTTCGCGCAAAAATTGCAACGGCGTGCGCGTGCCGCCTCGTCGATCGTCGCGTTGCATATCAGTCGCGCGCCGCGCGTTCCGGGACTCGCCCGACACATTGTCGTGCGCGTCTTGGTGTCGGCGCGTGCGCCGCGTTCGGCATCGGCCTATGATGGGCCAAGTCGTCATGGGTCAAGTCGTCATGGGTAATGTGATCTCGGCCACAGTTTGCAGTCCGGGTCCCGCCTATCTTCGACGGACTTGCACGCGTCGATCCCGCGGGACTACGCTTCCGTCATTGGGGATCAGCATTTTGGAGGTTCTGATGCAAAAATCATATTTGCTGGTTGCGACTGCGGCACTGGCGCTCATCATGCAGACACCGCTCGCGCTGGCGCAGAGCGCACCGGCCGCAGGCGGCACGCCGCCGGCCGACGCGGCCACCACGACAGCGCCTGCTGCGACCACTGCACCGGCCGCCACCTCCACGCCGGCTGCGACCACCGATGGTTCGACGGCGCCGGCCGGCTCGAAGAAGAGTGTCGAGAAGAAGCCGGCGAAGAAGAAGATGACGCGGCAGCAGGAGATCGACCATTCGGTCGACACCGGCACCGTTCCGGCGCGCTATCGCAGCTCCGTGCCGAAGCAGTACCAGCAATATATTCCGTTCGAGAAGCAGTGACCGATCGCACCGCGGCGCGAGGTGCTCGCCCGTCTTGCGCCGCGGTGGAACCGGAGCCATGCAACGGAAGCCATACAACGGACGCCATGCCGGAGCGATGGCGTGATCTGATCGGCTGACCCTGTGGCGGTCTCCGGTACCGGTGTTAGACTGGGCCAAGCAGGGGGGAAGCCGTGATGAGCGACGACGCGAAGGATGCTGGCCTTGTGGCCATGATCAGCAGCATCCTGGGAGGCAACAAGCGCGCAGAGGCCGCCAGCCCGCCGCCGCTTGCTGACTTCATGCCGGCTGCGGCGGCGGCCGCACCGGTAGCGGACGTGGCGCAAATCCCGGAAGCGGAATCTCCGAAGCTCCAGGATGCATCCGATCAAGCCGTGGCGGCGAAGCCGGTTGCGCCCAGTCAACCCCTGACGCCGGACGGCAAGCGGCTTCTGCCGGCGGACGCGATTGCCGATTTGGTGCTCGGCGAGTTGCGCAAGATCGAGGATTTTCCGGCCTCCGGCGTCTCGGTGACGGTCTACGGCTATCGGCACTGGAACGCGATGATCACCTTCGCGCCGTTCTCGACCAAGTTCCAGAACGCGACCCGGTTCCGTCAGGCCCTGCCCGACCTCGTCTTCAAGCTGCGCCGTTTCGTCGAACTTGAGATATAGTGAAGGACGATCGCCGGCGGCCCGGCGCGGTTCATTTCGGTGGATCGCGATGTGATGGCGCGGTGGTCACGCCAAAACTGCTCGACAGGATATTCGAATTGAGCGTCGCCTTTACCAAAGAAGAGAGCGCCGAGACCGCGTCCGAGACGCTGTTGCCGGATCGCCCGATCTCGCCGCATCCGAACCTCGTGACGGAGACAGGCTTGCAGGCGCTGCAGAAGCAGCTCCAGGACGCACGCGAGGCCTATGAAGCCGCGCAAGCCATCGATGACGTCAACGAGAAGCGCCGGCAATCGGCGGTGCCCTTGCGCGACGTGCGCTATCTGACCGAACGCCTGCGCACGGCGCAATTGGTTCCCAATCCGGCGTCGACCGATGTTGTCGCCTTCGGAAGCACGGTGACCTTCAGCCGCGCCGACGGCCGCGTGCAGACCTATCGCATCGTCGGCGAAGATGAAGCCGATCCGAAGGCCGGCTCGATTTCGTTCGTTTCGCCGGTCGCGAAGTCGCTGATGGGGAAGAGCGTCGGAGACGTCGTCGGCTCGGGAACTCAGGAGATCGAGCTCATCGGGATCGCGTAGCGATCCGGGTTCCGCGTTTCATCCCGCCGTCAAGCAAAAACCTTAAGTTGATCAAAATTTGAAGCGATCCTAGCATTTGGAGCTGTCGGGCACTCTGCATGAAGTGAGGTTCGATAATGTCGTTGAGCAAATCCTTCAATGAGCGACTAACGGAACTGAAATTCCATCCAGCCGTCCTCGCGGTCAGACAGGTCAAGAAGCGTCTGGCCGATAGCGGACCAGCACTGCGCCTCAAGTTCAATACCCAAAAGCGCGACGAGATCATCGGGGAGTACCAGCGCGCATCGAGCGTGCAGGACGTCATTGACTTCACCAAGCAGCATATGGGCACCGGCTCCTGCCAGATCGAGACCGAGATCTCGTCGGCCCTCGACTACATCGCCGCGTCGGCTCCGAAGCTCGTGGTTGAGATCGGCACGCTGAACGGCGGCACCTCCCTCCTGTTCGGACGATTTCTTCCGACGATGGAGACGATGATCTGCATCGATCTGCACGTGAAGAACAAGGAAATGCTGAAGCTGCTTGCGACGCCGAAGCAGCAATGGACCTTCTTCGACATGCCGTCCTACGCCGATGATACCGTCAAGCGGGTCGAGAAATTCCTCAATGGCAGGTTGATCGATGCGTTGTTCATCGACGGCGATCACCGTTACGAAGGCGTCAAGCAGGACTTTCTCTGCTACCGGCATTTCGTCCGGGAGGGTGGAATCATCTTGTTCCACGACATCTGCGAGTCCAGCGGCAACACCAGCGCCTGGGCCGGCGGCGTCCCGCAGCTATGGCGCGAATTGTCGCCGTTCTACGAGCACAAGGAATTCATCCAGAACCGCAGCCAGGAAGGTTTCGGTATCGGCGCGCTGAAATACACCAAGGCCGCAAATCCGTTTCCATCGGCATGACGCTGGCGTAGGCGCTGTCCGCACCGCACGGACGGCGCAGCCGCTTGCAGTCCCCGGATCATGCCATCCTGCCGGTGTTTTGCCCGACGTGTCAACTAAATTTCGGAAAAGTCGTAACCCATTGATCCGACTGATGTCGGCTACGGTGCATGGGGTTGTTTTCGACGTTTCGATCGGACGGGTGGCGAAAGCCACCACGCGTGGTCATTTGCGGCCCAATGCCTTTGAGGTCGCTGGATCAGCCGACCACGATCGCACGCCTCAAAGCTTGCGCTCCGGATCGATGACCCCGGCCGCGCGCCGCTCGACGCGGCGCTCTATCACGAAGTAAAGGGTCGGGATGATGAACAGCGTCAGCATGGTGGCCAGGATGAGACCGCCGGCGACGACGGTGGCGACCCCGCGCTGGACGTCGCTGCCGATCCCGGTTGCCATTGCGGCAGGGAACATGCCCGCCGTCGCCACCGCGGCCGTCATGAGCACCGGCCGCAGGCGCTCCCCGGCACCGGTCACCACAGCCTCAAATAGTGGAATGCCGAGTTCGCGAACACGATTGAGGTTGGCCACCATCACGACGGCATTCATGACCGCCACGCCGAACAGCGCGATGAACCCGACCCCCGACGCGACATTAAGCGTCGTGCCGGTCACATGAATCGCAATGAGACCGCCCAGGATCGCGAGCGGCACCACCCCGAGTATCAGCAGCGCCTGACGGAAAGCGCCGAAGCCCGCATAGAGCAGAACCAGCATCAGCCCGAGAACAAGGCCGAAAATGAGCAGAAGACGGGTCTCCGCACGCCGTTGGTTCTCAAATTGTCCGCCCCACTCGATTCGATACTTGTCGCGGTCGAATTGCACTTTCTGTTCGACCGCCTGCTGAGCACTGGCGAGCAGCGAGGAAAGGTCCCGCCCGCGATAGTTCAGCTTGACCGTCAGCTGGCGGTGATTTATTTCGCGGGTAATGGTGCTCTCGCCCGTCTGCAATACGACCTTGGCGACCTGCGACAACGGAATGAGCGCGCCACCGCTGGACGTCAGCACGAGATCGCCAATGGCCTCGGGACTGTTGCGGGCGGTCGAAGGAAAGCGCACCGTCGTATCGTAGTGCCGCTCTCCGATGAAGACCTGGCTGATCGCGGCGCCGCCAATCCCTTTTTGGATCAGGTCCGAAATATCGGCCGCATTGATGGCGTAGCGCGCCGTCGCCTCGCGATCGATCTTGACGGCAACTTGCGGCAGCGGCGGCTCTTGATCGATTGCCACGTCCACGGCACCGGGCGTGTCGTTCAGGACATCGACGACTTCCCTTGCAATTCGACGAAGCTCGCCGAAATCGTCGCCGAATATCTTGATGACCAACTGGCTATGCGCGCCTGCAATCTTGTCGTTGACGCCATCGATCATGGGTTGGCTGAAGCCGACGTCAAATCCGGACAACATGCGGAAGCGCTCCGCCATGCGTCGAATCAAATCCTGCTTGGTCTCTCCATTCGGCCATCGATCGTAGGGGTGGAGGCCGACGCTCGCTTCGATATGCGACGGCGTCCAGGGATCGGTGCCGTCGTCGTTGCGGCCGAGTTGCGTGACGATGTAGGACACTTCGGGGAATTCGCGAACCGTCTTGCGCAGACCGCCAGCCATCTCGGTCGCCTTGTCCAGCGAAATGCCGGCCGGCATCTGCACCTGAAGCCAAATTGATCCCTCGTCGAGCTCGGGCAGGAACTCGCGCCCAACGGTCGAGCCGGACCATACAACCGCCGCGGCCGCCAAAGCGGTAAGCCCGAAGGCGATGCTCGTCCGCCTGAGCAACCCCTCGAGCGCGCGGTGATACCGAATCTCGAGCCAATCGAGGACGGCATTGTGAAAGAGGTGCCGTGGATGGCGATAAGCGACGTAGGCGAGACCGGGCACAACCGTCAGGGCAAACAGCAGGGCGCCAAATTGAGCGTACCCGACCGCATAGGCCATCGGCAGGAAAAGCTTGGCCTCGACGCGCTGGAAGGCAAACAGCGGCAAATAGGCGGCGATGATGATCAAGGTTGCAAACAGAATCGGATGCGCGATTTGAAGTGCGGCGTGGCGCGCATCCGCTTCGCTGAGCGGCTCGGTAGGGGCTGCCTCGCGTTTGCGGCGGATGACCTCGATCATGACAATCGATGCGTCGACGATAATACCGAAATCGATGGCTCCGAGGGACAAGAGATTTGCAGGAATCTTGGTGAGGTTCATCAGGATGAACGCGGTCAGCATGGCAAACGGGATCGTCATCCCGACGATGACGGGGCTGATCACGCCGCCGAGAAACACGATCAACACGATGAGGACGAGGGCAATGCCCTCGAGGATCGTATGCGACACCTTGTCAATCGTGGCGTTGACCAGATTTGAACGATCCATATAGGGAACGATCTGAACGTCTGATGCCGACAAGCTCTTGTTCAGCTCGGCGACCTTGGCGTGAATTCCTTCGATGACCCGAGAGGGATTTTCGCCTCGCAGCAGCAGGACGATCCCTGAAAGCGTATCGTTCCTGTTGTCCTTGCCGAGAATGCCGTGCCGCTCCTGGTTGCTCAGCCTCACCTTGCCGAGATCGCGCAGGAAGATCGGCGTTCCGCTGCGCTGCGTGACGACGACGTTTCCCAAATCGTCGAGGTTTTCGATCAGTCCGATACCGCGGACGACGTAGCCCAATTCTCCGCGCGTCAACACGCTCCCGCCTGCATTGGCACTGTTGGCGTTGATGGCATCGGTGACGTTCTTGAGTGACACGTTGAAGCGCATGAGTTGCGCCGGGTCGAGTTCAAGCTGGAATTGGGTCGTTACTCCGCCAAAATTGGTGACGTCGGCGACGCCCGGCACCTGCTTCAAGGCTGGAATAACGGTCCACCGCTGAATCTCGGAGAGATCGCGCAGGTTCTTGCTGCTGCTTTCCAGGGTGTACCGGAAGATCTCGCCGATCGGAGAGGTCAGGGGATCGAGGCCCGGCGTGATGCCGGATGGCAGGGGCACGCTCTGGACCCGCTCCAATATGCGCTGGCGCGACCAATAGTCCTCGGCGCCGTCGCGAAAAACCAATGTGATCAATGAGAGCCCGAACGTGCTCTTGGAGCGCATCACAAACAGGCCCGGCGTGCCGTTCAGTTCGCGTTCGAGGGGAATGGTGATCTGCCGCTCAACCTCTTCCGCCGCGAGACCCGGCGCCTGAGTGATCACCTGCGAGCTCACGTCGGCAATGTCCGGATAAGCTTCGAGAGGGAGCTGCGTCCAGGAGTAATAGCCGTAGATCGCCACGAACACGCAGATCATCCAGATGATCAGGCGCTTTTGGAAGGCGTAGCTGACAATCCAGTCAATCATTGAGCAGGACCCCTCCCTTGACGATCACGCGATCGCCGGCCTGCACGCCACTCCGGACGATGGCTTGATCGCCCTGCTGAAAACCTATCTCCACCTGGCGCGCTTCAAAGGTCCAGGGCGCGACCTCCACGAACACCTGGTTCGTGTCATCCCTGAGCACGAGAGCGCCTGCCGGCACGATCGGCAGAACCTGCTTGGGGGCAAAGAACGTCGCATTCGCAAACATGCCCGGCTTGAACCGTGCGTTGGTATTCTGGAAGGCGATGCGGACCTTGGTGCGGCGCGTGTCGGGATCTACGACGTCGCTGACGAACAGGACTTGCCCCTTGAATATCTCGCCTGGATAGGCGGCCAACTCGACGTCGACGGCCTGGCCTTGCGCGACACGAGCCGTGTCCTTCTCGGGGACGTTGGCCGTGACCCAGACCAGGCTGAGGTCGGCAAGGGTCATCAGCGGCGCCGTCGCGTCGTTCCAGTAGGCACCGGGGGCCACAGTGAGATCGATGACGCTGCCTGCGATCGGTGCCAGGATCGTCAGCGTGCGCGACCTGTCGGTCACCTCCGGATCAACGCCAATTTGTCGGAGCCGCGCTTCGGCGCGTTGATATTCTGTTTGGGCGGTCAGAAAATCGGTCTCGGTCTGCTGGACTTCCTTTTGCGAGACGCCTCCGCTCGGTCCAAGGGCGCGGAGGCGGTCGCGATTGCTCTGAGCTTGAGCCACCTGGACCTTGTCGCGGCCGTAATCAGCGTAAGCAGCCTGCAAATCGGGTGAATCAAGCACGGCAAGCGGCTGGGTTTTTTCGACCCGCTGGCCAAGTTGCACTTTCAACTGCGTGATGCGGCCGGAGAGGGGAGGAAGGATCTTGATCAGTCGTGAGGGGTCCGTTTCGACGACTGCGGGAAGAATGAGATTGCGTTCAACTTCCCTTTGTCCAACGGACGCGACCGTCAATTGACTACGCAACGGTGAGTTTTCCGGAATGATGATGCGGTTGCCTTGCTTGACGAGGCGTGGCGCGTTCTCATCCACAGTGGACAGGGGGGCGTGGAAGGCCTCCCGGCTTGCGAAGCGGTAGACGATCGCACCCGCCACCGCACCGATCAGCAACAGCACGAGGCTGGCAAACACGTACTGGCGGATCAGGGGTCGTTTGGGGTGATCGGTGCTCTTCATCGCATCCGTCTCGAGGTAATACAATGGAGTATGACAGTTTTGTGCTTGAGCATATCGGCAGGTATCGTGGCGAGGAACGTCACAGCTATCAGTTATCGCGTGACATAGGCAATGCCGAGACCAATGAGAACGGCGATCCCAAGGCCGATCATCCAGCGCTCGTATTTCTCAATCAGTCGTAGCAATTGCCGGCCCCACAACGCCACCAGGATGGCGACGATGGCGAAATGCAGGGTACGACCGATCAAAGTCGCGATTGTGAAGGTCAAGAG
Organism: Bradyrhizobium genosp. A; assembly: GCF_049949275.1. Taxonomy (NCBI): domain Bacteria; kingdom Pseudomonadati; phylum Pseudomonadota; class Alphaproteobacteria; order Hyphomicrobiales; family Nitrobacteraceae; genus Bradyrhizobium; species Bradyrhizobium genosp. A. Next base: position 1,818,516 of record NZ_CP188196.1, read on the forward strand.
ATTCATCGAGGCCGCGCCGGCGGCAATCGCGATGAACTTGAAGGGTATCGGCGTGAAGCTCTTGGCGATGATGATCCATAGCCCCCAATTCTCGACGAGCTCCTGATAGCGCTGAAACTTGTCGGCCTGCCCGTACATCTCGACCAGGGTTTGCCCCAGAGTGGCCCAGGCGAAATGGCCGATGCCGTAACCCACGAGGGCGCCGACAGAAGACGCAAACACGCAGACTCCGGTCAGCAACCGACTTCGTTCCGGCCGCAGCAGCAGCATTGGGACGAGGAGCAGGTCCGGCAGGACCGGAAGAACAGAACTGTCGGCAAACGCTATTAGCGCGAGCAGCGCAAGCCCCGATCTGCCGTCCGAGAAGTCTTCGGCGCGGCGCAGCCAGAGGTCGTGGTTGCTGGAGAACAAGGGCATTGGCAGTTCGTTACCGGCGCGGCCCATCGGCCTCATTGGTTGCATTACTCGACGCTAACATAAGCGTTGGATCTGTCGGAACCCTATTTCGCGACACGGTTCCTAGGACCGGAGAACGCCAGAACGGCTGCAAGCTGGCTAGCTCCCGGGCCAAGGGTCCTGAGGGTGGGCTCGAAGGGGGCAACGCCATATCAGAGGCGTCGTGGAGCGCAACCGGACTCCGATGTGATTTATCACAGTGACAGGCCTCCCGTTTGGGGGTAGCTCCACAAGCTTAGGTGAGGCCGCCTCGACATCGAGGGCCCGCGTCGTTCTTTCGCGCCTGCCAGTATCGCGGACTGAGCAGGTCACGAGTCGATGTGGTCGGCGCAATGAGCGGGTACGAATGGCGAGCACATGTACACATGGCATTGACACAGGGTTCATCGCGCTTGGCTATGCGAAAGTTACGGTCCTCGGGGTGGTTCAGGGAATAACCGAGCTGCTGCCGATTTCGTCCACTGCGCACATGCGATTGGTGCCGGCCCTTCTCGGCTGGCAAGATCCGGGATCAGCATTCTCTGCCACCATGCAACTTGCCGCACTAGCGGCCGTGGTGAGTTATTTCCGGCGCGACGTCAAGGCGCTCACGGTGAATTCGATTGCCGCGGTGGCACGCGGGCAATTCGAAGATCGATCGTTTCGTCTCGTTCTGTGGATTGTTCTGGCGACGATTCCCATCGTTATCGCGGGATTGCTGACGTCGAGCGTTTTAAACACCTGTAACTCGCCCCTACGTGGGCTCACAGTCATCGGTTGGACGTGCGTCGCGATGGCGTTCCTGCTTGGTCTGGCGGAGATCTGTGCCCGTCATCAGCGGGCCATCGGTGAAGCCGGTCTTGTCGATGCGATGCTCGTGGGGCTTGCGCAGATGGGGGCCTTGATACCTGGTGTATCGCGCTCGGGCTCGACTCTTACGGCAGCCCTCGCGCTCGGCTTCAAACGAGATGAGGCGGCGCGGTTGTCATTTCTTCTCGGGTTGCCTGCAATCGCCTTGGCCGGCATCAAGGAGCTGTGGGAGCTTCACAAAATTCATCTCGACCATCATGCATGGTCGGTTTTGATTGTCGGTCTCGCGGTTGCGTCCGTTTCAGCGTTTGTCGCGATCTGGGGCCTGATGCGCATTCTCGATCGGTTTTCCACTTGGCCGTTCGTAGTCTATCGCTTCGTCATCGGCGTTGTCATCCTCGCGGGAGCCACGGCAGGGGTTCTCTGAGCCGGAGCATAGGCTGGGCGAACCGCCAAGCACGCCCGGCCCTTGAACGATTAGCCTTCTAGCGCTTGCCCGCGGACAATGTCGCTGTGCCGGCACCCGTATCATCGAGCCAGACCCACTGGTTCGGGTCCTCCTGCGATTGACGCTTGTAGTAGCGATCGTAATGATCCCCGTCGGTCATGGGTTTGACTGTGATTGGCCCAGTCGTTCGCCTGCTTGAGGTCACTCCAAGCTTTTTCGTCTAGAACGATGGCACGCGGCGGCAGCGGATTGGTGCGGCTAGTGCCCAGCGCGGCCGCACCGAAAGACTGCACTGACCATGAATGGATCTCAGTCAGCGCTTGTCTCTTGCACCTTCGCGTTAGTTGCGCTCGAAACCTCCTCGACGCTCTTAGCCATGAGCGGCGGCTTCGGCCTTCCCGATCCGTGCGAACTCCATCAAAACTTGTCGCTTGATGGAAAGCCCGGCCAGAATCCCTGCTTTTCCTGGCTCGGAAGCGGTTGGGTCGTCGCCGTCGCCGTATCAAACTTCTGTTCCGGTGCGGGCGGGCCTTCGCGGTTCCACCATCCGCCCCCGAGCGCCACATAGAGCGCTGCCGTGTCCGAGAGACGGCTTGCTTGGGCTTGCGCGACTTGAATCAGTGCTTGCAGGTAGGTCTGCTGCGCGGTGAGGAGGACAAGGACATTGGCGTCGCCGGTTTCCATCCGCTGGCGCGCCAGGTCGAAGCTGATCTTGGCGGCACGCTCGAAATCGCGCGCCGCCTTGAGCGCGTCGGCATCGTTTTGCAGAGCATGCAGGACGTCGGCGACGTTCTGCAGAGCTCCGACCACGGTCGTCCGATAGCTCCAGGCCGCCTGCTCGAACGTCGCTTGCGCCGCTCGCTGTTGATGCAACAACGAGAATCCGTCGAAGATGGTGTGCACAGCATTTGCGCCCACCGACCACATCAGGTTGGGGGGCGAAATCAGGTTGGCGAGCTCCAGCGACGTGTAGCCGCGATTGCCGCTGATCGTGAAATTCGGGAGCATGTTGGCGATCGCGACGCCCACAAGCGCGCCTGACGAATGCAGTTGCTCTTCCGCCGCGCGAACGTCCGGCCTCTGGTCGACCAGCCTGGAGGGCAAGCTCACCGGCAGGTCCGATGGCAGGCGGAACGACACCAGCTTGAAGGTCTCGGTCGGCTCCTGGCTCGGGAATCGGCCGGCGAGCGCCGCGAGAAGATCGCGCTGCACTGCCAACTGCTGCCGTAGCGGCGGCAGCGTGGCCTTGTTCTGCGCAAGCGAGGCTTCCTGCACGGCCAAGTCGCTGCGAGTGGAATAGCCTGTGGAAAATTGCCGGCGCAGGATCTCGACCATTTTGGTATTGACATCGATGATCTGTTGCGTCGCAGCAATCTGTGCCCGCAGCGATGCCTCCTGGACCGCCGCGACAACGACATTCGACGTCAGGGTGATGTAGGCCGCCTCCATCTGGAAACGCTGGGCATCGGCCAGCGCCTGCTGCGACTCGACACCCCGCCGAGTGAGGCCCCACACGTCCGGCACGTAAGAAACCGAGACCTGGGTCGTAAACACGTTGAAGGGGTTGATGACGTTGCCATCGTCCCCGGTCGGCGCCGATCCCAACGGATTATTGGGTGACTGCTGACGCGTTGCACCGAACCCCCCCTGGACGGTCGGGAAAAACTTGCCCTTCTGGGCGTAGACCAGCTCCTTGGCGGAGCGCAGCGCGGCCAGTTGTGACTGCAGGTTGGGATTGGCTTGCAAAGATGCCTCGACCAGCGAGTTGAGCGCTGGCGAACGAAACAGCTCCCACCATCTGTCGGACACGTCTTTGCCGCCGTTGAAGTGCTGCGCCCCGCCGAGAGCTGCATCACTTGAACTGGTGCGGCTGACCAGGGGCGCCTTGCTGTAACGGTCGACGTCAGGAGTTGCCGGGACGGCGAAATCAGGGCCCACGGCGCAGCCGCCGAGCAGGGCCGTGACGACCAGCGCAAAGGCCTTCGACGAAGTAGATGCGGTCGATGTCATGCTCGCCAATCGTGCTGATTGCCCCGGCGCCCCGGCCCGGCCTGCGCTGTCGATCATTTCAGGTCCGCCGTGGCTTTGCTGTAATCCCCTTACCACAACTGGCAAATATTCACCGTCTCGGGAACTGTGACTAATCACAGTAGACCGGCGCGAGGTCTGAAGGCCATTGTGGTGACTATCCTCCGATCGATTCTGCACGCGGGGTCAATTGTTTATGGCTTTCTTTGAAATGGGCAGTCGAATCCGAACAGCCGTTGCTGCCACTGGACTCGCCGGGGCGGCCGCGATCTTGATTTGGCAGGTTGGCGGCATCCATGTCGGGCTCGCGACCACAGGCGCGAAGACCGAACGTGCAAGCCCCGAGGTTTCGCGAGACGCGCCCACCATCGATCTACCGGAAACTCAGCTGGCATGGGTGAAGGTTGAGCCTGTGCGCCAGCAAGCTTTCCCTGTGGAAAAGGAGGCAGTCGGGACGATCCAGTTCAACGGCGAAGTGTCGACCGATGTGTTCACGCCTTACCCTGGCAGGATTATCGGCACGTTTGCGACAATCGCGGACGATGTGAAGCGGGGCGACACCCTGTTCACGATCGATAGCCCCGATCTCCTGCAGGCCGAATCGACCCTGATTTCTGCTGCCGGAACGCTCGAGTTCACGAATCGGAATCTGGCGCGCCTGAAAGAGCTCTACACAACCCGGGCGATCTCTCAGAAGGACCTGGATCAGGCAACCTCCGATCAGCAGGCAGCCGAGGGCGCGTTGAGAGCTGCGCGCAACTCAGTGCGGCTGTTCGGCAAGAGCGAGGCTGAGATCGACCGCGTCATTGCCCAACGCACGGCTGAGTCTGTCCTTGTGGTCCCGAGCCCGATCACCGGCCGGGTTACGGCTCGCAATGCGGCCCCCGGCCTATACGTGCAGCCGGGCAGCGCGCCGGCTCCGATCACGGTGGCCGATGTCGAGACCATGTGGATGCTGGCCAATGTGGCCGAGACCGATAGTCCGGCGTATCGCGTCGGCCAGGAGGTGCGCGTCAGCGTTAATGCCTTTCCTGGGCGTACCTTCCACGGAAGGATCACCAGGATCGGCGAGATGGTTGACCCGACGACCCGGCGTGTGCTGGTTCGCTCCGAGATCGCAAATTCGCAACACGAGTTGAAGTCGGGAATGTTTGCGAACTTCGTCATCACTGTTGGCGAGCCACTCACCTCGTCCGCGGTGCCAGTGGACGGCGTCGTGCGCGAAGGCGACGGCACGATGACTGTGTGGGTGACTGCCGATCGCCGCCGCTTCACGCGGCGCACCGTCAAGATCGGGTTACAGCGCAATGGTGTGCGCCAGATCATCGAAGGCGTGCAGCCAAGCGAACTTGTTGCGACCGAAGGCGCATTGTTCCTGAGCAACGCACTGGCCAACGGGGCGCGGTCGTAATTTTGTTGGCGAACGTGCGGCGGCACGGAGACTGAGAGGGACTGGTGCTAAGAGGAATACTTGCGTTCGGCTTGACGCGTCGCCCGATCGTTCTCCTTGGCCTACTGGTGTTCATCGGCGCGGGGCTGGTTGCCTACACCAAGCTGAACATCGAGGCCTACCCTAATCCGGCGCCCGTGATCCTCGAGATCACCGCGCAGGCACCTGGTCTGTCGGCCGAGGAGATGGAGCGCTACTACACGATCCCGATGGAGGTCGGCCTCTCCGCAACCCCCGGCGTCAACGTCATTCGATCAAACTCATTCTATGGTCTGTCGTTCGTTCGCGTCGTGTTCGACTATGGGGTCGACTACTACTTCGCGCTCACCCAGGCGGCGCTCAATCTGCAACAACGCGTCAGCCTTCCAAACAACGTGCAGCCGACCATTCAGGGCGGCAGCCTGGTCGGCGAGATATTCCGCTATCAGCTCGTCGGCCCCCCGAACATTGGATTGACAAACCTTCGCACAATTCAGGATTGGGTGCTGCAGCGCCGCTTGCTGACCGTCCCCGGCGTCGTCCAGGTCAACACCTGGGGTGGCACGACCAAAGAATTTGAGGTGGAGGCCGATCTCAACAAGCTCGATGCCTATGGCGTCACGCTGTCGCAATTGATCAGCGCGATCGGCAACGCCAATGTCAACGTCGGGGGGCGGACCATCAATGTTGGCCAGCAGTCGGTGAATATTCGGGGGGTAGGGCTTCTCGACAGCGGCGGCGAACGCGATCTCACACAAGGCTATCGGGTCGACGATATCGAGAACATCGTCCTCGCGCAGTCGAACGGCACACCGGTCCAGATCAAGCATGTCGCCAAGGTCTACGTCGGCATTCTGCCGCGATTAGGCAAGGCCGGCCGCGACAAGGAGGATGACGTCGTTGCCGCGATCGTGGTGATGAATCGCACGCTGCATACCAATGATGTATTGCCGCGGCTCGAGGCAGAGATAGAGAAGATCAATAGCGACGGTACGCTGCCAGCTGGTGTCAAGCTGGTCCCGTATTATGATCGCGGCACGCTGGTGTCGGTCACGACCCATACCGTCCTACACAACCTCATTTTCGGATGCCTGCTGGTCTTCTTCATCCAGTGGCTTTTCCTCGGAAACTTCCGCAGCGCGGTGATTGTCGGCGTGAACATTCCGTTTGCGCTGTTTTTCAGCATCGTGATCTTGGTGCTGCGGGGTGAAGACGCCAATCTCCTGTCCATCGGCGCGGTCGACTTCGGCATCATCGTGGATTCTGCGGTCATCCTTGTTGAGAACATTTTCCGGAATTTTCAGGCGCCACCTGCAGAACGTCAGACACTGCTCGATCAGCTCGCGCGCGACCGCTCTGGCGCCGATTCCACTCACGCCGGGGATTTCGCACCGACCTGGACGGATCGCTTGCGTCTCATCTTCGCAAGCGCGCTGCAGGTCGACAAGGCCGTGCTTTTCTCCACCCTGATCACGGTCGCGGCGTTCGTGCCTCTCTTCACCATGCAGGGCGTCGAAGGTCAGATCTTCAGTCCGATGGCAAAGACCTACGGCTATGCACTGGTCGGTGCGCTGATCGCGACCTTCACCATTACACCTGTCTTGACCTCTTACCTGTTGCCAGAGGACATTGAGGAGACAGAAACCATCGTCGTACGGCTCTTGCGCAGGGCGTATACGCCGATCTTGCGTTGGTCGCTGGCGCACCGCAAGACCATGGTTGCGGTCGGAGTCGGTTTTCTGGCGTTTGTCGGCGTTCTGATCCCGCGCCTCGGCACCGAATTCCTGCCGCATCTGGAGGAAGGCAATCTCTGGATTCGCGCAACGATGCCGCCAACGATATCGCTCGAGGCGGGGATGCCGATCGCAAACAGGATGCGGGAGATCCTGCTCCATCATCCGGAAATCACGACGGCGGTCACCCAGCACGGCCGCCCCGACGACGGTAGCGATGCTGCCGGCTTCAACAATCTGGAGATTTTCGCGCCGCTCAAGCCATTTGAACAATGGCCCGCAGGAAAGACGAAAGAGGACCTGATCAAGCAGGTCCAGGCAGAATATTCGAATGAGTTTCCCGGAATCGAACTCAATTTCTCGCAATACATCCAGGACAATGTCGAAGAGGCGCTCTCGGGCGTGAAGGGCGCCAACTCCGTCAAGATCATCGGCCGCGACCTTGCAACTCTGGAGCGTCTCGCCGATCAGGTGATGCGAGAGATGGAGAAAGTGAGGGGAGTTGCGGACCTGGGTATCTTCCACGTCCTCGGGCAGCCCAACCTGAACATCAAGGTCGACCGTGAAAAGGCTGCACGATACGGCCTCAACGCCGGCGATATCAATACGCTGATCCAGGCAGCGCTGGGCGGCACGGTGGCGACCACGTTGCTCGAAGCCGAGCGACAGTTCAATGTCACTGTGCGGCTGGCGCCAAAGTATCGTGACGAAATCGACAAGGTGCGTGCGGTCAAGGTCGGATTCCAGACCAATGGCGGCGCGAACGCCTATATCCCGCTGAGTGATCTCGCCGATATCTCCCTCGACACTGGCGCGAGCTATATTTGGCATGAGCGCAATGAGCGCTTCATCCCGGTCAAATTCAGTGTGCGCGATCGCGATCTCGGAAGCACCGTCGAGGAAGCGCAGCGGCGCGTCGCAGAAAACGTCAAGCTTCCGAACGGCTATCGCATCACATGGGCCGGCGAGTTCGATTCGCTGCAGCAGGCCAAGGCGCGCCTCGCAATCATCGTCCCCGTGACCCTCGTCATCATTCTCGTTCTGCTTTATGGCTTGTTCAATTCGCTGCGTGACAGTTTGATGGCGCTCGCCGGCATTCCGTTCGCCGCTGGCGGCGGCGTCATGGCGCTTTATTTCTCCGGGCTCGATTTCAGCATCTCGGCGGCGGTCGGATTCATCTCGCTGTTCGGCGTATCCGTGATGAACGGCATCCTGATTACGACCTATTACAATGAGGTGAGAGCGAGCGGCCAGGGAAGCATTGAGGCGATGTTCCATGCGGCAGAGCAGCGGATGCGCCCGATGTTGATGACGGCGCTGTCGGCCTGCATTGGCCTGTTGCCCGCCGCAGTTTCAAGCGGCATCGGTAGCCAGGTGCAACGGCCATTGGCGGCTGTGGTGGTCGGAGGAATGTTCATCGGACCAATCATCCTGCTGGTGGTCGTGCCCGCGCTACAGACGATGCTGACACGCGATGAAGGCGGTTCACCGCCGTCGGCGGAAACGACTGAGGCTTAAGATGGGGCGGAGGCCTGCAAATGATTTGCCTGTACCTCAGGTCCGCGCGCGAAGCCGGGGCTGTTTGATAATTCTTGCCCTGCTTGGTGCGCTCATGACGCACGCGAGCGGGGCGCAGGAAGCTGCGCCGCCGGCCGGCGGCGCTGGGACTGAGGCTGAACCAATCGATACCCGCATCACTGTGCAGTCGGGCCGCGCGACCAAACCAGGCCAAAATGCCAGTGGAGCGAAAGCCAAGAGCGGCGTTTCCGCGGGTCAACAGGCGCCTCGCGTGCCAAGCGAGATCATGACTCCGAATGCTGTCGGTTTTCCGGTCAGCAAGGGAGGGGCCCCCCAAGCCGCCGGCTCGCCAGGGGGCCATCCCCCCGATCCCCAGCCGGGCGCGAGATTGGCGAATCCGAATTTTTCCACAGGGTCGGCGAGCGCTGGCGAGAGGTCTGTCGCTCCAGCCGCGTTGAACCATGCAACCATCAGCGGCACCGGTATAACCCACCTGGGCGCTGGTCCTGGAATCGTCCGCGGTACCCCAAAGAGCTTGGGGGCGGTCAACGGCACCAACTTCCAGCGGAAGCGGTAAGGATTGAGCGCGATGGCGACGGTGCTACTGACCTATTGCGTGGCCCGAGGCGGAAACATACATTCATAGCGGCTGATTCTTCAGTGTCGATCCAGACCAGGATGTCGGGCGATGTCTGCCAACCCGGACCAGCCGGTCGCATCACTGCATCCCCCGCCCTCCAGGCGCCTGCGGATGTTGGCGCTGGTTTTGCGCGCGGCGCTCATCGTCATCCTGGTGGCCTTGACCGCGCGCGTCAGCCTTCCGCAAAACGAGGAAATCTGGAGCGTTTATGAGACCCCTGGCGATCTGGTCAGGCTGGCCTTGGGCGCGCTCTTTTGTATCTGGGTCGTAATCCATCTGTTCAGCCCCCCAAAAGATCCCGGGGCATATCGGACTTGGGTCTATCTCAGCCTCGTTGCCCTGCCGTTCGCCCTGATCTGCCTGATCGCTACCTGGTGAGGTGCAGGCCCAGGGTGGCGCAAGGCAGGCACCCTTTTTCGCGCACCACGCGGTTTTATCTGCGCGTCATCCTCAACAAGGCGGGAGGATGGGAGCGACGAAAGTCGCCGCGCTTTTACGGCTCGATCAAGCCTCCGGCGGCCGCCTTGCCGACGGCCTCGATCCGGGTTGCCGCTCCAAGTTTTGTACGGGCGTTATCGATGTGAAAGTCGACCGTGCGCTTGCTCAGGCCGAGAATTTGAGCGACGTCTGCAGACGTCTTGCCGCGCGCAGCCCAGGTCAAGCATTCCACTTCCCGATCATTCAGCTCGACGAGGCTCGGCCATAGCTCCGTGCGGGCTACACCGGCGAGCCGGGCCTTGATAATGGTGTCAAGCAGGTCAAAATCGATCGGCTTGGAAACGTAGTCGTCGGCTCCGAGGCGGCGGCCTTTGAGCTCGTTGTCACGATCGGTGAGCGCGGTCAGGAAGACAAACGGCACCTTGGCGAAGCGAGGCGCCAGGTTGGTCAACCGTTCCAGCAACTCAAAGCCGGACATTACCGGCATGCTGATATCCGAGAGCACCAGATCCGGCGCATTCTTCAGAATCGCGGCAAGGCCTTCGTGGCCGTCGTGCGCGATGCTGACTTCATAACCGCGATCGATCAAATCCTCCGCAATTAAGGCTGCGGTTTCGCGGTCGTCCTCGATACAAAGCACCCTTTTGGGCGGTTCGGACATAAGTGCACCTGAAAAAAACAACGTCGCTGGGTATCGATGTCAGATGGTATAATAGTACTAGGCGGACCCAATCTTGCCAAAATCCGGGTTCCCGCACTAGGCCAAAGAAGTTGGTTGCGCTTAAGTTTCTGGCGTTTCGTAAATCGAAGGGTTGGGCCCTATGTGGCAGCCGCACTCAGTCCGATCCCAGCTTGCCGCGGTTTTCGTCTTCTTTTTCCTGCTGGCCGGCACACTCGGCCTGTTCAGCATTTCCCAGCTCAACAGCTTCAATGATCTCTCCGCCAACGTTGCAGATGTATGGCTTCCGACCACCCGCGCTCTCGGCGATCTCAACAATTTTACATCCGACTTCCGCGCAATCGAAGGCAGTCATCTTTTATCATCAGATCCATCCGAGATCGCGGCAACCGAAAAGGAAATGGAAGATCTCGATCGATTGATTGCGCAGGCCGAGCGCAGCTTCGAGCAGATCCGGCACGATGCCACCGAGGACGATCTCTACGCCAAGTTCAAGGATCGTTGGAACGACTATCGCAAGGTCGTCAATCAGATGCTCGACTACTCGCGAAACAATCGCAAGGCCGAGGCGGTCGCGATCCACAGGAGCGGCTCGCGGGCTGCCTACAACGCGGTCAACGACGCGCTGAACCAGCTCACCGATCGCGCTGTGGCCAACTCCCAGATCGCGAGCGATCGTCTTGCGGCCGCCTACCGGCGCGCGTTCTGGCTGATCGGACTGGCCATTGCCATCGCAGGCCTCATAGTGGCCGGGGCACTCATCTATGTTGTCCGCGTGATTTCCGCGCCGCTTCTCGATCTGGCGCGCCGCATGCATCTCCTCGCCGCCAACGATATCAGTATCGGCTTTCCGGGCATCGAGCGACGCGACGAGATTGGCGAGATGGCACGCGCCGCCTTGGTGTTCCGCAGCAACGCAATAGAATTGATGAACAGTCAGCGCGCGCTCGCCGAGCAGGCCTCAATGCTGAAGGAGCAGCTGGAGCAGGAGCAGCGCTTGGCGTTGCTGCAGCGCAATTTCGTGACCATGGCTTCGCACGAATTCCGTACGCCTTTGACCAATATCGATGGTCACGCGCGCCGGCTGATCAAATTGAAGAACCGGCTGCAGCCCGACGATATCGGGGAGCGGGCCGGCCGGATCCGCGGATCGGTACTGCGGCTGACACACTTGATCGACAATTTGCTGAACTCCTCGCGTCTGGTCGAAGGTGGGGCCTTGTTACCCCTCGAGTTAATGGACCTCGATGTCGCACTTTTACTGCGCGAAGTATGTCAGTTGCATCGTGAGATCGCGCAGGGGGCGCCGATCGTCGAGCGGTTCGCGGCGGCAGCCTTGCCGATGAGGGGCGACCCAAGGCTTCTATTTCAGCTGTTCAGCAATTTGCTGTCGAACGCAATCAAGTATTCTCCAGGAGATAAGCCGGTCGAGATTGATGCCATCGTCGCATCGGCTGAGATCGTGATTTCCGTGACAGACCAAGGAATCGGCGTCCCCTCCGCTGATATCGACCGACTCTTCGAACGATACTATCGCGGCAGCAACGTATCGGGAATCGTCGGAACCGGCGTGGGCCTTTACCTGGTCAAGATGGTGGCCGAGCTTCACGGCGGAGGGGTGCAAGTCGACAGCAAGGAAGGGAAGGGATCCCGTTTCACTGTCCGGCTGCCTGTCAAGCCCGGCGTAGACCTTGGCCAGCCCGAACAATGTGGCGCTGGCGCGCTCAACGAAGCGCCTCACGTTGAGGCGCGCTCAGGCTGATCTCTGTGTTTCCGATTCTCGACGAGTCTGGTCGCTCAATTTCGAAATCTTGCCTAATTCAAAATTCCGACGGCGCGGGAAGCCACCACTGCAACGGTGATCAGGGAGATTGTCGATTCGGCCATCATCAGAAGTTTCGCTCGAGCTGTGAGCGGAAACGTATCCGCCGGAGAAAAAGCCGTCGCGTTTGTGAAAGCCAGGAACACATAATCAATAAAGCCAGGCAACCAATCCACAAATCCGGCGGATTGATCCGTCCCTTGCTGTTGAGTGAAGAGAAAGTCTCGCATGTTGCTCGGTACCAGGCCTCGCGAAGAGGGGCCGCCTCTGTCGAGGATCCAGTACCAGAGCGCAAAGACCACAACATTCGTCACCCAGATGTTCACGGCGTCAAGCAGAAGCGTACGACCCGTCCCGGCATGGCCGTTGACAATGGCGCGCATCAGCAGGGCAAGTGCGATGAAATTGATTACTGTGCTGAAGCCGGTGAGAACGGTTGCGAGACGTCTGACAAATTTTCGCTTGTTTCGGACCAAGCTCCACGCATTGTCCGTCTCTGCCTGCCGCACCGATCGTTGCGTCCAAGCTGTGCCGATTGACAGAGGTATCAGCAGTGCCAGCTCTATCGCCGGAGCAAGCCACCAGGGTCCAACAGACAAGTCGTTCACGAATGCAACCTGCAACGCGACGATAAGGAGTACAGCACCTCGCGCAAGCCAGGCGTCCAGTTGATGGTTCTTAAGATGCTGGTGGCGCTCTCTCATGCGGACTTTGGAAATGGAAATGGGTGATGGGTCCCGCGTGAAATTGACGTTACGCGTCGCTCGCGAACTCCGCATACCGAATCACTGAGCTTACGGAACAGGACCGCCTCCCAGTGAGAGGTGATCCTATTCCCGTTTCACGCCGGGCGTATTTTCGACAAAGTACTCTAAGTGCCTCTCGCGGCGCAACGTCGCTGATGGTGCCCCAAAGATCGACGCAGCGCGGTTGGGTTGAATAAGCGGACAGGTCTTCAAAACTCGGCATGCAGGCGGCCTGCAAGAATCGAAATCGGACCACGGTCGGCATTGTAGGCCGGGTTGGTGATGAGCTGATAGTCGAGGGTGAACGTCGTCCACTTGTTGAGGCTGTAGGCGTAGTAGGTCTCGAACACCTTCTCTTGCCGATAGTTGAGCCCGCCATCGCCGATGAGGATGCCGAGACCGCCGGCGGCGAAATAGGCGCGCGCTTCCGGCGAGAGGCCCTCGATCACGCCACCAATGCCGATCTTGTCGTCAGGTCGGTCCCACGAAGATCCCTTCAGTACGGCGCCGAGCGAGAGACTTCTGTCGCAGTCCGTCCATCCGATCTTCTCGGTCTGGCCGGCGTCCCAGCTCGCGCGCGCAACAAAGCCGAGATCCGCGGTGACCGCCTGTTCAAGGTTGGCCACGAAGCCGTAATTCGTGCGCACTTTGCGCGTGAGCGTAATGTCGGGATAGTTCGTCGAACTGATTGGCAGGGCAACGGCCTCTGAATAGCTGCCGGCGGTGGCGCGATTGGCCCATCCCATCAGTCGCAGCTTTCCCGGCTGCTGGAACAGCGAATAACGCAGCTCGAGCTCACCGATATATTCGCCTCGATCGGGAATATGGGTATCGAAGGTGTTGTCGTTCGACACGGTGGGGACCAGGAAGTAACCGAGCCGAACGGCCCATTGCTTCTGATTGAGCTCTGCGAATGCGCCCCAGGTGTAGCTGATCTTGTCCATCGTGAGGTCGTACGAACCGCAGCAGTACATGTTCCAGTTGAGGAAATCCCGTCTCGGATCGTGCGAGAATGCGTTGTTGTCGAAGAAATCAATCACCGACATCTTGCCCGCGGTGATCGAAATACGCGAAATGTCCTGCTTGCCGCCGAGCTGGTTCGGGCCGTCGGCGATCGCCTCCTGCTCGCCGCCGAGACCAAAGGTCTGCCGCAGATAGGCGCGCGCGATGTTGAAGCGTCCCATCGGGAAGTTCGACTTCTGCGCTTCGCCATTGGGGAAGCCCGCGGCGCCGAATGTATTGCCGAGACCAAAACCCTGCATCAGCTCCGGATTGATGTAGATCTCGCCGCCTTCCCACGCGCGAACGCCGACAAAGGCCGTCGCGCTCGTCGTGTTCTTGAACTGGCTCGCGCCGGATAGACTTTGTGGACCTTCGTAAGGCGAGCGGAACGCAGGATATCCCTGTCCGATCAGCGTGAATTGCCCGTGGATGTTCCAGTTATCCGATGCGCTCGGCCAGGCGTCGGTGGGCGCAATCGTCGCCGCCGGCGCATCGGTGCGGCTCCAACCCAGCTTGTAGTTCAGTCCGAAGCGCAGCATATGGATATCGAAGGCCGACGCGTACTGGGTGCCGGAGGGAAACGCGCCGGTCACGCTGCCGAAGCGGTCGTAGAGATATTCCAGCCGTGCCGTCCAATCGGGTGCGACGGCGACCTCGGTTCCCATGCCGGCGGTCCAGCCGGTGCGCATCGGCAGCGTCTTGTCCGCATCAAGGGTAACGCCAGGTGTCTCAACCAGGCGCGCCTGCGACCAGGCGTATCCGCCCGTTCCATAGATCAGCCAATGACCGAAGGTGTAACCGATGCGGCCGCGCAGCGTAGCGATATAGTCGATCTGGTCAGTAACACTCGCGCTCTGCGCCGTCGCGCGGCTCCCGATCAAGCCGTCTTCCAGGAAATTTGGAAACGAGACGTCAGCCTCGACTCCCAGCAGCCAGCCGGACGGAAGCTGATAGTTGTAGCCGGCTTGCAGGCCGCCATAGAGGCTGCCGAAGCTCTTGCCCGACCCGGAAGCGGCGGGATCGAATAGAGTGTTGTTTGCTCGCCCTCGCGCGTAGCTGGCATGACCGCCGACATAGAGGCCGGACCAATCGAAGCCCTGAACATCCGCCGCGGTCGCAGACGCCGCGAACGCGACGGACAACGACAGGCCGGAAAGAAAGGCTCTCACGAAACACATTGCACGCGCCCCTGATCCGACTATCACGCAGCAAAGCGAATGCAAGTCATTTGCAACAATAGAATAGCTCTAACGTTCAACATGGAGCAGCTCCAAAGTTCAAAGGCTTGCGGACCTCTTTGCCAAGCAGATCAGACCGCAAAACCGGGCGTCGGCACGCCCAAGGTTTGTAGGATGAGGAAGATGTTGAGCAGCAACACCGCTGTCGTCCCGGCCAGGGCGGCGATGAAGGTCAGCCGGCTATTCGCGAACTGCCCCATGATGTCGCTCCGGCTGGTGAAGATCAGGAGCGAGATCATCGGTAGCGGCAGCGCGATGCTCAGCATCACCTGATTGATAACCAGCGCACTCGTTGCGTTGGCGCCGAGGGCGACCACGGCGAAGGCCGGCAGCATGGTGACAAGCCTGCGGACCAGGAGATAAGCGCGCCGCCCGGCGAGCACATGGCGCGCCGTCGACATGGTTCGTGCGGAAAGCGATTGCCGCTGCGCGACAATTTCGGTCACTTTGAAGATCCAATATCTGCCCGAAGATGTAGCATTAGCTACAGAGTAAGCGCAGATCCAATTTTGTCAACGGCTACGTAATGTAGCATGAGCTACAATTTGACGCGACGATTCAGATGTGTTCTCTGCTCACACAATTCCGGTCATTTTGGATCAGCTATGATGCAGCCCACGGCGTCGGGAAAAGCGAAACGGCACCGCGTCGGGCCTGAGGGACTCCCCACGGAGCTGACCCAGGCGCGCCGCTTCGGCAAGACGCGCTCGGCGCAATCGACGGCCGTGCTTGAAGACTATGTCGAGCTGATCGCCGATCTCCTGGCGAGCGTCGGCGAGGCGCGTCCGACCGACATCGCGCGACGATTGGGCGTATCCCACGCGACGGCCATCAAGACTGTGTCCCGGCTGAAACGGGCGGGATTAGCGACCTCGCGGCCCTATCGCGGTGTGTTTCTGACCGAAAAAGGCCACGCGCTGGCCGAACGGGTCCACGCTCGTCACCGAGTCGTTGTCGACCTGTTGCGCGCGGTGGGGGTCCCTGCCGAATCCGCCGAGGCTGACGCGGAGGGGATCGAGCATCACGTCTCGGAAGCCACGCTGAAAGCCTTTGCCCATTTTCTTAAATCGCATACCGGCGGCTAGTTCGTCCGCGCAGGATGTGTCTTCGGAAATCGCAGTCTCACTTCAATTCGAGCCAGGCGGCGATCGGACCGACTCGGACTTTCCGGCATTTCCGCGCGTTGCGATGGGGAAGACCGCGCGTGAGGCCCGCCGCCTCGACATTTTGTGTGCGCCATAGGCTGGCCGGCCCAGCTTTCAAAACTCGCCGTGCAGCCTTCCAGAAAAGACATGGACCGGGCCGCGGTCGGCGTTGTAGGCGGGGTTGGCGATCAACTGATAGTCTGCGGTGAAAGTGAAGGCCTTGTTGAGCGCAAAGGCGTAATAGGCTTCCAGCACGCGCTCCGTCCGGTAGTTGAGCCGGCCGTCGCCGATCACCGGTCCAAGACCGCCGGCGGCGAGGAAATCGCGGTGATCCCTCGATAGCGCGTTGACTGCTCCGCCGATGCCGATCACGTCATCCGGTCGGCTCCATCTCGTGCCCTTGATCGAGGTGCCAAATGAGAAGCTGGTGTCGATATCCGTGAACGCCATGATCTCGTTCTTGCCATCGTTCCAGCTCCAGCGGCCGAAGAGGCCGATATCGCTGGTCAGGGCTTGTTCGAGGTTGAGCGCGTAGCCGTATTTGATGCGACCCCTGCGCGTTTGCGCGATATCGAGGTTGAGCGCCGGATTGTCCAGCGTCTCGCGATAGCTTCCGGAGAAGGCGCTGTTCAGCCACGCTATAGTGCGTAGCTTGCCGGGCTGGGAGAACAGCGAATAGCGTGTTTCCAACTCGACCACATATTCGCCGCGCTGCGGCACCCTGGTATCGAAATTGTTCGAGTTGGAGACAGCATCCATCAGGAAATAGCCGCCGCGCAGCGCCCATTGCTTCTGGTTCAGCTCCGCGGTGACGCCGTAGCCGAGCCCGAGCCTGTCAGCAGCGTAGTCGAAGGCGCCGGACGCCCACATCGACCAGTTCATGAAATCCTTGCGGGGATCGTGCGCATAGGAATTGCCGTCGAACAAGTCGGCCACTGCGAACTTGCCGATCTGCAGCGTCAGGCGGGAGACGTCGACTTTCTCGGCGAGTTGCAACTGGCCGCTCGATAGCTCCTCCTGTTCGCCGCCGAAGCCGAGGGTCTGGCGCAGGAACAACCGCGACGTGTTGTAATGCGGGTAGGGGAAGCCCGATTTCTGCGCTTCACCACTGGGGAATCCGGCGGCGCCGGTCGTGTTGTTGAGGCCGAAGCCTTGCAGGAGTTCGGGGTTGTAGTAGACCTCGCCGCCGTCCCACAGCCGCGCGTTGAGATAGAGACTGTTACTCCAGGTCTCCTGAAGCTGCGGCGCCGGTGTCAGGCTGTTCGGGCCGCTGTAGGGCGCGCGAAAGGCCGGATATCCCTGCGGCAGGAACGTCGACTGGCCGTGGATTTCCCAGCGGTCGGATTCCGTATCCGTCGGCGAGGTCTTCGGATTGTCAGCGGGCGAGCCCGGCCAGTCGATCTTGCGGTTGAGGCCGACACGAAGAGCCTGGAAATCAAGGCTTGAGGCATATTGCGCGCCCGTCTGGAACGCTACCTTCGCCTGGTTGAACCGACTGTAGAGATATTCCAGCTTCACGCTCCAGTCCGGGGCGATGCCATACTCGACGCCGCCACCCGCGGCCCACCCGAAACGGGTATGGAGAATCTTGTCGTCATCGCCGATCGCAGGCGGATCGCGAAAGCGTTCGCCGGCCCAGGCCAGTCCGCCGGTGACATAAAACAGCCAGGAACTCGCAGCGTAACCGACGCGGCCGCGCGCGGTCGCCACATAATCCCATTGTTCAGTGACTTCGGACCGTGGCGTTGCGAGTGATGAGACGACCGAATTCGAAGTCAGGTAGTTCGGCAGGGAAATGTCGGCTTCGGCGCCGAACAGCAGCCCCGATGGCAGACGATAATTGTATCCCGCCTGCGCGCCGCCGATCATGCCGTCGAAGATATTACTGGTCGTGCTGACAGCAGGATCGATCAATGAGGCTTTGGAAGAGCCGCGACTGAAGCCTGCATGCGCGCCGACATAAAATCCTTTCCAGTCGAACGCCGGTTGCAGGTAGGGTGCCTTCACCGGCAAGTTGATCTCCGCTGCAACCGCAGGGCCGCTGAGCGAAAGCGCGCCGAGCGTTGCGCCGGCAATGATCGGGTGCAGGGTTCGGCGGTCGCGCCTCGCGATGCGGTTCTTTCCCGCATGGGGATACCCCCCGGCGCGCGCGGTTATCATCCCTTCGGATTTGACAGCTTGCCGCCCCTCGACAAATGAAGCCATCTACTCTCGTCGCCCAAGGCAAAAATCTGCGTTCCCGCGTTTTCCGCGCCGGCCAGCCACGCCGTACCTTCCAACCCCATTGAAGGCAAGTTGCAATCGCAAGACAATATCCCTCCCTGTCGGGGGCAAGGGCTTGCCAGGCAGTCAGGGCTGAATGAGAAGCGACAGCGATTCCTCATCCTGACACTGGATTCGGGAAACGGGCGTCGCCTGTCTGCGGACGCCGGTCCGCTCGAAACAGTCTGGGGTACAACGGGCGATTTGCGGCGCGTTTGATGCCTTAAATGGTGAAGTGCCCCGCTTGTGCCCTAGCCTTTTCGAGGGCACACCTTAAGGGAGCCAAGTCGCTAAGGCATTGATAATTTAGATTTGAATGGTGGGCGCACAAGGGATCGAACCTTGGACCTCTCCCGTGTGAAGAGTTTCGCATCAGGGCCAACATGCGATATGGCGGACGGGTCATCAGGTACGCGGCCCGACTGACCCGAACGCTACCCGCTCAAAATCGATGCCAGACGTGCTCTCTTCATATGAGTAGCCTTCCAGCTGATGAATGTGACCATCCCGAAGCCAGAGCATAAATCCCATCCCATGCTGAAGACCGACAACAGTCGCTCCGACATCGCCCAATGGCGAGGCAACACCTTTGATTGGCGAACGATGTGAGACATCGAGCGTGGTATAGAAACCAGCTCCCGTGTTCTCTCGGGCAGTGACGCGCACTTTTCCCTGCTGGCCAGCAAGCGCATCAGCGACTTCGGGCACCTGAAGCGCAATGGCGTCGATCACTGCCTGCTCTAGGGAGGACAAAACTTCCATGGGTCGACGATACCAACTCTTAGCGGAGCTTCAATGCTCCGAATATATCAAAATCAATGTAGAAGCCGACACAGCACCAGGTCCGTTCCGGGTCAAAAGCGCCGTCGAGAGACGTCGCCGCAATGTCCGTAACCCGACTCTCTCTGCGTACAGTAGGGGGCTGCTGAAACGGAGAGAACATGAGCGTGCCGGAAATGATTCGACAAGCCATCGAGATCGGTGAACGGAACGGCAAGATTACCTTCGATGAATTGAATAAATTGTGTGACAATGAAGCATTGGACCCCAACGACATCGAACGTATTCTCAACAGTCTGAGCGAAGCGGGAATCTGGATTGAAGGAGACTGAAACCTTGGCTCTGGCATAGCGATACAGATCTGCAATGGGTCAATCGCGACGGTTTTGCCCGGTCTCTGTCAGGTCCGGTCTACCCCTGACAGCCGATATACAGGCGACAGGCGGATTTCGTCGCGAAGGGGCCATTTCCGGACCTCGGGCTCAACTCTGGACGCGCCGTGCATGCTGCTTATT
This sequence comes from Bradyrhizobium genosp. A, assembly GCF_049949275.1. Taxonomy (NCBI): domain Bacteria; kingdom Pseudomonadati; phylum Pseudomonadota; class Alphaproteobacteria; order Hyphomicrobiales; family Nitrobacteraceae; genus Bradyrhizobium; species Bradyrhizobium genosp. A. The sequence continues at coordinate 1,838,184 of NZ_CP188196.1, forward strand.
GATTTTCTTCCCAGCCGAACGGAATGCTATGTTTGACCGGATCGCTAGTCATCTGGAGACGTTGGCACAAACGGGGGAGGTGCGGGTGGTCGAACATCAAATCCGCTACGACGACGGGGCTGGATACGAAAGGTACATGGGAAGCTGGAGCCGACTCGCGGGAGAGGTGTTCCTCGATTGGCTTGCGCCACGCCCGGGCTTGCGATGGATCGATATCGGTTGCGGCAACGGTGCCTTCACAGAGCTGCTCGTCGAGCGATGCGCGCCGGCCGAAGTTCAGGGAATTGATCCGTCCGAGGCGCAACTCGCCTTCGCGCGCGCCCGGCCCGCGGCGCGTGGCGCAGCGTTTCACCAGGGCGACGCAACCGCGCTTGCATTTCCCCAAGACAGGTTCGATGCCGCCGTCATGGCGCTGGTGATTTTCTTCGTTCCCGACCCGGCCAGAGGCCTTGCCGAGATGGTGCGTGTGGTTTGCCCGGGCGGCACGGTCACGACCTATGCGTGGGATATGTTGGGGGGCGGATTTCCGCTGGAACCGATCCGGGCGGAAATGCGCACAATGGGCCTTCACCCCGTGCAGCCGCCCAGCCCGGGCGCATCACGGATGGATGCCCTGCAGAGCTTGTGGACGGAGGCGGGCCTCGAAGCGATCGAGACGCGGGAGATCACGGTCCAGCGGACGTTCGCCGATTTCGACGAGTTCTGGACGACCTGTCTGTTGGCCGCGAGCCTTCGACCGATGGTCGCCGCGATGGCGTCTAGCGATGTCGAACGGCTCAAGGCACGGGTGCGCGAGCGCCTGCCGGCAGACGCCGCGGGGCGCATTACCTACAGTGCGCGCGCCAACGCGGCAAAGGGCCGCGTGCCAGCGTAATCACGCCACCTGAAGCGCCTTTGGCTCGTAGTTGGCCTTTGCCGTTTCCCGCTCGCTTCCCGGAAAACGGTCTCAAACCGTCGCTCGTCTAACCGATTGTTTTCGTGTCCGGAAATGGTGGGCGCACAAGGGATCGAACCTTGGACCTCTCCCGTGTGAAGGGAACGCTCTCCCGCTGAGCTATGCGCCCGGGACCGTCATGCAGACGGCCGGACCTTGTCGGCCGGCCGGCGCATCGGAGCCCGCGATTTAGAAGTGCGGGCTAGAAGTGTCAAGTTTTCAGGCGGCTTGAGGCCTGAAAACCTTCCGTCAATCGCGCAATTCGGCAGCGAGGCCGGATTTCGGGTCGCTTACGCGCCCTGCTGGCGGGCGCGGGAGGCGTGGGCCTGCAGCGCGCGGATGCGTTCGGCGAGCGTTCCGCCGCCCTCGGGGAGGGCGGCTGCGGCGATGCCATTGGCCGGGCGCGGCGCCGGCTTCGGCGGCTGGTCAGCCTCGGCCGCCAGCAGCGCCTCGATCGGCGAGTTCGGGCCCTCGAGCTGCATCGCGAGTTTTGCCACCTCGGCGGCGATGTCGTTGATGCGCTCGCGCAGCAGCGCGTTCTCCATGCGCTCGGTCGCCCAGGAGCTTTCCGCCTGCTGCTGGATCGCATTGATGTCGCGCTGAAGTTTTGCGCGCTCGTCGCGTGCGGAGCGCAGCTGCTCTTCCAGCGCGGTCTTCTCCGCGCGCAGCGACTCCATCGCGGCCGACGACTTGCCACCGCTTAAGCCGGCGATCTCGACGCGCAGCTCCTTGATGGTGCGCTCGGAGCCTTCATTGGTCTGGCGGAGCTGATTGTTCTCATACTCGCGCTCAGCGAGCAGCTTGCCCTGCGTGGCGAGGCGCCCTTCGAGGTCGGCGACGCGGTTGGACAGCATCTCGGCCTCTTTGACCTGCACGATGAGCTGGCGATCGAGCTCGGTGACGCGCTGGCTCAGATTCTCGACGCGGCCGCGCGCATCGCCAAGCTCGCGCGAGGCGGTCTCCGACTCGACGCGCTCCTGCGTCAGCCGCGCCTGCGTGGCGGTGAACTCTTTCTCGGCATCGCCGACGCGGTTCTTCAATTCCTCGATCTGCGCGCGCACCGCGACCAGCTCGACCTGGCGGCTCTCCGCCATCATCGAGCGGTCGGACAGTTCGGAATTGATTTTTGCGAGTTCGCCCTGCTTGTCGGTCAGCGCCATCTCGGCCGCGCGCAAGCTTTCGGTCTTGGCGTTGAATTCCTCTTCGGTGGCGCGGAGCTGCTCCTTCACCGCCTTCTCGCGCGCCTCCAGCGCGAAGATCGTGGCGTTCTTCTCGCCGAGCTCGATCTTCATGCGGTTGATGGCGTCGCTCTTCTTGCCGAGCTCGGCGAGCTGGCTCGTGGTCTTGTTCTTGAGCTGGTCGACGCTCATCTCCAGCCGGCGCGCCGACATGGCGAATTCGGCGCGGAGCTGGTCCTTGTCGGCCTGGATCTCCGCCATCGACAGCGGGGTGGCGGCCTCGAGCCGGCGCGTGGTCAGGCGGACCGCGCGGTTATGCACCAGCGGCACGATCGCAAGCCCGCACAGCATCGACAGCAGGAAACCGATCGCCAGGTACATGATCGGTTCGACCATAGGCCAGGACTCCGAGAGCTAAGGAAAAATTTACCAAAGACAATGCATGGCGGGCCGGCAAAAAGCCAGCCCCGCCCTGTTGTTAACGTGAATCCGGACCTGAATTGGAGGAGGGGACCTAGAATGGGTTCCAGGTCGCGCGCGGCGTGTATTTGAGGTAGCCGATATTGGCGCCCAGGCGCAGCCCGAGGCCGGAGCGGATCGGCACCAGCACGATGTTGTTGGACGTGAGCGCCGTCATGCCGAAGCCACCGATGATGTAGGCCGAGCCGTCGATGCCGGCGAAGCGCTGGTAGATCGCGTTGGTGGCGGGCAGATTATAGACCAGCGTCATGGTGCGCGCGCCGTCGCCGCCCCAGTCGAAGCCGAGCGACGGACCCTGCCAGTAGACACGCAGGTCGCCGGCGTTCTTGGTGTAGAGCGTGCCTTCGCCATAGCGCAGGCCGGCGACGAACGCGCCGGAGCCTTCCTCGCCCAGGATGTAGCCGTTCGGCAGCCCCCATTGGCTGACCGCCTTCTCGATGATCGAGGCAAGGCCGCGCGAGACGTTGCCGAAGAAGCGATGGCCGGCGGTGACGAGCTCGTCCGGCCCATAGGTGTTGGGCGTCGGGGTCCGCTGCGGCGGCGGCAGGTCCGGCGGCGGCGCGGCCGTCTGGGCGGAGGCCGGCACGATCCAGCCAGCCAGCGCTACGAGCGCCACTGCGGCAAGGCGTGATGCGAAAGTCATAAAAGAACCCCTGGTATCGATTCCGGTCCGCTTCCCTTAACCTGACGCCAACAGGCAAGGTTCTAGGTTGCGCCGGATGTCCCCTCGACTCGGATGTTATCCGCAGCAACTATGACGGCACAACGGCAGGAAGATAGCCCTTTGCGCCCCGGAATTGCCTTGATCGGCCGTCTGGTCTGCCTGCTGGCGGGCATTTTGCTCGCCTGCTCCGGGCTGCCGACGCAGGCTGCCACCACCGAGCGGATCGTCGTCAATCGCTTCTCGGGCGTCGCCATCGAAGGCTTCGATCCCGTGGCCTATTTCGTCGATGGCGGGCCCGAGCAGGGGACGGCGGAGTTCGAGGCCAATCTCTGGGGCGCGGTCTGGCGCTTCCGCAATGAGGGCAACCGGGCCTCCTTCCTGGCCCATCCCGAAATCTACGGCCCGCAGTTCGGCGGTTACGACCCGGCCGACATCGCGCGCGGCGTGATCATCGCCGGCAATCCCCGCTTCTTCGTGATCTCGGCGCAGCGGCTCTATCTGTTCAGCCGCGAAGCCAATCGCGACGCCTTCGCCGCCGATCCGGAACGCTTCCTGTATGACGTCGGCAAGCGCTGGCCGGCGCTTCAGGACAAGCTCAGTCAGTAGGCATGACCGCTCCGGCATCGCCCCAGGCGACGAACGCCGGGATGATGAAGCGGGTATCGCCACGTTCGCCGAACCGGATCTCGCCGCCCTTGCCGTCGGTCACCTTGCCGCCGGCTGCCGTGACCACGGCGCAGCCCGCCCCGACGTCCCATTCCGAGGTCGGCCCGAAGCGGGGATAGATGTCGGCACTGCCCTCGGCGATGCGGCCGAATTTGACCGCCGAGCCGCACGTCTTTCTGACCGCGTTGGGCCGGCTGTCGATGAAGGCTTCGCTTTTGGGGTCGCCGTGCGAGCGGCTCACCGCCGCGACCCAGGGCTCGCCGTGCGCGGGCAATCTGCGGGTCCGGATCGGCTCGGCAGCGCCGATGGTGGTGCCGTCAAACGTCACGCGCTCGGCGCCGCGGCCGACGATGCCGCGCCAGAGCAGCCCGAGCGCGGGCGCGGCCACGATGCCGAGCAGCGGCACGCCCTCGGTCACGAGGGCGAGGTTGACGGTGAACTCGTCGCGGCCGGCGACGAACTCCTTGGTGCCGTCGAGCGGGTCGATCAGGAAGAAGCTGCCGCGAAACGGTGGCGAGGCGAGCTCGCACCGTTCCTCCGAGAGCGACGGCACATCGTTCGCAAGCCTGGCCAGCCCCTCCGCAATGATTCGGTCGGCGGCGAGGTCGGCCTCGGTCACCGGCGAGCCGTCATTCTTGCCGTCGACCCGCATCGCGGCGCGGTTGACGCGAAGGATCGCCTCGCCGGCCTGAACCACCAGCGCGGTCAGGGGCTCCATCAGCCGGGATGCGGCCTCGCCGTCGATAATCCTCACCTGCATGCCTCATTCATCGGCAATTCCATCCCCACTCAACTGATTCGCCGCGGCTTTATGGCCGCTTCGATCCGATCGTAAGCTAGCTGCCACAGGCTTGCGAATGTTAGAACCCCTGCCATCCGTCAAGCATGCTTGATTCGCCGCGTTCGCGCCGTGCAATTCCAGGAACCCTTTATGTCTGACGCTCCGTCACCCGCTACCGCTCCCGATGCGCTCGAACTCGCGGCGCTGCTGTGCTCGCGGGTCTGCCATGATCTCATCAGCCCTGTCGGCGCCATCGTCAATGGCCTCGAAGTGCTCGATGACGATCCCAAGCTCGAGGACCGTGAATTCGCGCTCGACCTGATCCGCAAGAGTGCGAAGACGGCCTCCGCCCGCCTGCAGTTCTGCCGCCTCGCCTTCGGCGCGGCCGGCTCCTCCGGCGCGCAGATCGACCTCGGCGATGCCCAGACCATGGCGCGCGGCCACATCGAGGACGGCAAGTGCACGATCACGTGGAATCTGCCGCGGCTGCTGATGCCGAAGAATCGCGTCAAGCTGCTGCTCAATATGCTTGTCGTGTCCCAGCACACGATCCCGCGTGGCGGCATGCTCACGATCGATCCGATCGGCGAGGGCGAGACGATGAGCTTCCGTATCACCGCGACCGGACACAATGCACGCCTGCCGCAGAACATCTCCGAGCTTCTGAGCGGTCAACGCGGGCCGGCAGCGGACGCGCACGCGATCCAGCCTTATTATACGCGGCTGTTGGCGCAGGCCTGCGGGCTCACCGTGACGCTCAAGCTGGAGGGCGAGGCCGTCATCGTTACCGCTTCGTAAACGCGCCCGTCGCTCTCAGAGGTTAATCGAATCTTTACGAGGCGCTTCGGCTTGTCCGGAGCGCCTTATCTCCTTGTTGGTTCCGTTCTTTTGCACATACTCAACCATTATTAAACGCTTTGCGGTGAAGCTGGCCTCATTCCGAATAGGCGCATCACAAGTCGTGCGCGCCCTCCCTGTATGAAGGCCTGTTTTCATGGATGATCTGTTGCGGGAGTTTCTGACGGAGACCAGCGAGAGCCTGGACACCGTCGACAATCAGCTGGTGAAGTTCGAGCAGGAGCCGAACAACGCCAAGATCCTGGATAACATCTTCCGCCTGGTCCACACCATCAAGGGTACGTGCGGCTTCCTCGGACTGCCGCGGCTTGAAGCGCTGGCGCATGCCGGCGAGACGCTGATGAGCAAATTCCGCGACGGCATGCCGGTGACCGGTCAGGCCGTGACGCTGATCCTGTCGTCGATCGACCGCATCAAGGAGATCCTCGCAGGGCTCGAAGCGACCGAAGCCGAGCCCGAAGGCAACGACCGCGATCTCATCGACAAGCTCGAAGCGATGGTCGAGCAGGGTATGGCGGCAATGGCTGCCGGCGCTGCCGCTCCCGTTGCTGAAGCCCCGCCGCTGGTGCCGGAAGCGCCCGCTGCCGCGGCGCCTGCTCCCGCCAAGGAGATGACCACGGGCACGCTGATCGACCAGACCCTGGAGCGACCCTTGCGTCCGGGCGAAGTCTCGCTCGACGAGCTCGAGCGCGCCTTCCGCGAGACCGCGATCGAAGCCCCGGCGCCCGCCGAAGCGAAGGCTGAGCCCGCGCCGGCTGCTGAAGCGCCGGCCCCCGTCGCCAAGGAAGCTGCCAAGGCGATGGAGAAGGCCGCGCCGAAGAAGTCGACGGCCGACGAGGGAGCCAGCGAAGGCGACCGTGTCGCCAACCAGTCGATCCGCGTCAACGTGGATACGCTGGAGCATCTGATGACCATGGTCTCCGAGCTGGTGCTGACCCGCAACCAACTGCTGGAGATCTCAAGGCGCAACGAGGACACCGAGTTCAAGGTGCCGTTGCAGCGTCTCTCCAACGTCACCGCCGAGCTGCAGGAAGGCGTCATGAAGACGCGCATGCAGCCGATCGGCAATGCCTGGCAGAAGCTGCCCCGCATCGTCCGCGATCTCTCCAGCGAACTCGGCAAGCAGATCGAGCTGGAGATGCACGGCGCCGACACCGAGCTCGACCGCCAGGTGCTCGACCTGATCAAGGACCCGCTCACCCACATGGTGCGCAACTCCGCCGATCATGGTCTCGAGACCCCCGCCGAGCGCCTCGCCTCCGGCAAGGGCGAGCAGGGCACCATCCGTCTCTCCGCCTATCATGAAGGCGGCCACATCATCATCTGCATCGCCGACAACGGCCGCGGCCTCAACACCGAGAAGATCAAGGCCAAGGCGATCTCCTCCGGTCTCGTCACCGAGGCTGAGCTGGAGAAGATGTCGGAAGCCCAGATCCACAAGTTCATCTTCGCGCCGGGCTTCTCGACCGCGGCCGCCATCACCTCGGTGTCGGGGCGTGGCGTCGGCATGGACGTGGTCCGCACCAATATCGACCAGATCGGCGGCACCATCGACATCAAGTCGGTGGCCGGTGAAGGCTCCTCCGTCACCATCAAGATCCCGCTGACCTTGGCGATCGTCTCCGCGCTGATCGTGGAGGCCGCCGGCGATCGCTTTGCGATCCCGCAGCTCTCGGTGGTCGAGCTGGTGCGCGCCCGCGCCAACTCGGAGCACCGTATCGAGCGCATCAAGGACACCGCTGTCCTCAGGTTGCGCAACAAGCTCTTGCCGCTGATCCATCTGAAGAAGCTGCTCAAGATCGACGACGGCGCGGCATCCGATCCCGAGAACGGTTTCATCGTGGTGACGCAAGTGGGCAGCCAGACCTTCGGTATCGTGGTCGACGGCGTGTTCCATACCGAAGAGATCGTCGTGAAGCCGATGTCGACGAAACTGCGCCACATCGACATGTTCTCGGGCAACACGATTTTGGGCGATGGCGCGGTCATCATGATCATCGACCCCAACGGCATTGCCAAGGCGCTCGGCGCTGCCGGCTCCTCGGCCCATGACATGGCCGACGACAATGGCGCGCATCACATCGGTTCGGGCGAGCAGACCACCTCGCTCCTCGTGTTCCGCGCCGGCTCGGCCCAGCCCAAGGCGGTCCCGCTCGGGCTCGTCACTCGTCTGGAAGAGCTCCCGGCCGACAAGATCGAGTTCTCCAACGGCCGCTACATGGTGCAGTACCGCGAGCAGTTGATGCCGCTCGTCGCCATGGAGAGCGTCACCATCGCGACCCAGGGCGTCCAGCCGATCCTGGTGTTCGCCGATGACGGCCGCTCCATGGGCCTCGTCGTCGACGAGATCATCGACATCGTCGAGGAACGGCTCAACATCGAGGTCGGCGGCTCGGCTAGCGGCATCCTGGGCTCGGCCGTGATCAAGGGCCAGGCCACCGAGGTGATCGACGTCGGTCACTTCCTGCCGATGGCGTTCGCCGACTGGTTCACCCGCAAGGAGATGAAGCCGTCGATGCACTCGCAGGCGGTGCTGCTGGTCGACGACTCGGCGTTCTTCCGCAACATGCTGGCGCCGGTGCTCAAGGCCGCCGGCTACCGCGTCCGCACCGCGCCGACCGCGCAGGAGGGTCTGGCAGCGCTCCGCGCGCAGAGCTTCGACGTGGTCCTGACCGACATCGAGATGCCCGACATGAACGGGTTCGAGTTTGCGGAAGTGATCCGCTCCGACAGCAATCTGGGCTCGATGCCGATCATCGGCCTCTCGGCGCTGGTGTCGCCGGCCGCGATCGAGCGCGGCCGCCAGGCCGGCTTCCACGATTATGTCGCCAAGTTCGACCGTCCCGGTCTGATCGCGGCGCTGAAGGAACAGACCGCGGGTGCCGCCGGCGCCTCCGATCTGAGCCGCGCGGCAGCCTGAGCGGGACCTGAGGAGAGATCGATATGACCAAGAAGATGCAAACCGGCGAAGGCGTCATGGTCGAGTACGTCACCGCGATGATCGGCGGCCAGCTGTTCGGCCTGCCGATCTCCCGCGTCCAGGACGTGTTCATGCCTGAGCGCGTCACCCGCGTTCCCTTGTCCTCGCGCGAGATCGCGGGCGTGTTGAACCTGCGCGGCCGCATCGTCACCGTGGTCGACATGCGCGCCCGGCTCGGCCTGCCCAAGCCGGAAGACGGCAAGACGGCGATGGCGGTCGGCGTCGACATGCGCGGCGAATCCTATGGCCTGCTGATCGACCAGATCGGCGAAGTGCTGCGCCTGTCCGAGGACGGCAAGGAAGACAACCCGGTCAATCTCGACCCCCGCATGGCCAAGCTCGCCGGCGGTGTCCACCGTCTCGACGGCCAGCTCATGGTCGTCCTCGACGTCGATCGCGTCCTCGAGCTCGCGCCCGAGATGATGGCGGCCTGATACGGCGGCATCGCCGCCGACGTGCCTGCAATTGGAAGTGCCCCGCACCGGGGATCAGAAGCAGAGGTTCACATGAGAACTTGTCTCGTCGTTGATGATTCCAGCGTCATCCGCAAGGTTGCGCGCCGGATCCTGGAAGGCCTCGACTTCCAGATTCTCGAAGCCGAGGACGGTGAGAAGGCGCTCGAGGCCTGCAAGCGCGGGCTGCCCGACGCCGTGCTGCTCGACTGGAACATGCCCGTCATGGACGGCTACGAGTTCCTCGGCCATCTGCGCCGCATGCCCGGCGGCGACCAGCCCAAGGTGGTGTTCTGCACCACCGAGAACGACGTGGCGCATATCGCGCGCGCGCTGCACGCCGGCGCCAACGAATACATCATGAAGCCGTTCGACAAGGACATCGTGACGGCGAAGTTCCAGGAAGTCGGCCTGATCTAAGCGAACACCGGAGGCTGAACGGCTCCTTCGGCGTTTGTTTTCAACTAAACCGTTTCAGTCTGAGTTGGTGAGTAATGAGTGTTGCGTTCGCAGGTAATTCGACCACGGGCACGTCGCGTGAGGCCGGGCCGCTGCGGGTGATGATCGTCGACGACTCCGTTGTCATACGCGGTCTGATCTCGCGCTGGATCGGTGCCGAGCACGACATGGAGGTCGCAGCCTCGCTGCGCACCGGGCTCGAGGCGGTCAACCAGCTCGAGCGCATCAATCCCGACGTTGCCGTGCTCGACATCGAAATGCCCGAGCTCGACGGCATCTCGGCGCTGCCGCAACTGCTGGCGAAGAAGCGCGATCTCGTCGTCATCATGGCCTCGACGCTGACCCGCCGCAACGCGGAGATCAGTTTCAAGGCATTGTCGCTCGGCGCGGCCGATTACATTCCGAAGCCAGAATCGACCCGCGAGACATCCGCCGCCGACGTTTTCCATCACGACCTGGTCCAGAAGATCCGTCATCTCGGCGCACGGCTGCGCCGGAAGCCGGCGGTTGCGAGTCCGCCGCTGGCTCCCGCGAGCTCTGCTGCCCCGGCTGCACGTGCACCGGCTGTCGCGCGGCCCGCCGCGCCCGCACCGGCTCCGGCCGTGCATGCGCTGTCGTCAGGCTCGCTCACCACGCGTCCGTTCTCGACCCAGGCGCCGAAGGTGCTGCTGATCGGCTCTTCGACCGGTGGCCCGCAGGCGCTGATGGCGCTGGTCACCGAACTCGGCCCGGTGATCGACCGCTACCCGGTGCTGATCACCCAGCACATGCCGCCGACCTTCACCACCATTCTCGCCGAGCACCTCGCGCGTTCGAGCCGCCGGCCGGCAGCCGAGGCGGTCGATGGCGAGCCGGTGAAGCCGGGGCGCATCTACCTCGCGCCCGGCGGCAAGCACATGCGCGTGGTGCGCAGCGGCGCTGAAGTCGCAATTGCGCTCGACGACGGTCCTGCAGTCAATTTCTGCAAGCCTGCAGTCGATCCGCTCTTCACCTCCGCCATCGACATCTGGCACGGCAACATCCTCTCCGTGATCCTGACGGGCATGGGCTCGGACGGCATGCGCGGCGGCAAGGACATCGTCGCTGCCGGCGGCAGCGTGATCGCGCAGGATGAAGCTTCCAGCGTCGTGTGGGGCATGCCCGGTGCCGCTGCCAATGCCGGCATCTGCGCGGCGATCCTGCCGCTCAACCAGATCGGCGCCAAGGTCAACCGCCTGTTCGCGGGAGATCGCTCGTGACGCCCGCGGACTACGAGTATCTGCGCAAGTTCCTGAAAGAGCGCTCCGGTCTCGATCTCTCGCCCGACAAGCAGTATCTGGTCGAGAGCCGACTGCTGCCGCTAGCCCGCAAGGCGAGCCTGCCGGGCATCCCCGATCTCGTGCTCAAGATCAGGAACGGCGATGGCCGGCTTGCGACCGACGTGGTCGAAGCCATGACCACCAACGAGACGTTCTTCTTCCGCGACAAGATCCCATTCGATCATCTGCGCGACAGCATCATGCCCGGCCTGATCCAGGCCCGCGCCGCGCGCAAATCGTTGCGCATCTGGTCGGCGGCTTCGTCGACCGGGCAGGAGCCCTATTCGATCGCGATGTGCCTGAAGGAGATGGGCGCCGCGCTCGCGGGCTGGCGCATCGAGATCGTCGCCACCGACCTGTCGCAGGAGGTGCTGGAGAAATCCAAGGCCGGCGTCTACAGCCAGTTCGAGGTGCAGCGCGGCCTGCCGATCCAGCTGCTGATGAAATACTTCACCCAGTCCGGCGACGTCTGGCAGCTCAAGGCCGATGTCCGCGCTATGGTGCAGTTCCGCCAGCTCAATCTGTTGCAGGACTTCTCCCATCTCGGCACGTTCGACGTGATCTTCTGCCGCAACGTGCTGATCTATTTCGATCAGGATACCAAGGCGGTGATCTTCGAGCGCATGGCGAAGGGCCTGGAAGCGGATGGCACGCTGTTGCTGGGCGCGGCCGAATCCGTCGTCGGCATCACCGATGCGTTCCGCCCGATCTCCGACCGCCGCGGTCTCTACCAGCTCAATCCGGCCCGCTCCGGCCGGGCGATGGGCGGACTGATGCCGCAGCCGCTGAAAGTCGCCGCGGCAAGGTGAACTTCTCCTCGTCATTCCGGGGCCGCGCGTTAGCGCGGAGCCCGGAATCCATAACCACAGGCCATCGAAATAGGCAGGCGGTTAGACGTGGGGCTGTTCGATCTGCCTGTGGTTATGGATTCCGGGCTCGCGACTTTGTCGCGCCCCGGAATGACAAGCCTCACAAAATCGCGTGCGGCAGAAACCGCGAGCTGTTGCCCGTGATCGGGCTCTCGTCCTCGCGGATCGAAAGCCCGCACGGCGCGTGGTTGACCAGCCAGCTTCCCACCACCGGATAGACGCCGGAAAAGTTCGGCAACGGCGACAGCGCCTGGCGCACAAAGCCTTCGGCGCCGTAGGGGCCGGCGTGCTCGTCGAGTGACATTCCGCCCGACACCAGCGTGACATTGGCGCCTTCGCGCGACAGCAGCGGCTTGCGGACGTAGGAGCTGCCGAGCCCGGCTGCGCGCGGATCGTCCTCGAAGAAAGCCGGCAGCAGATTGGGATGGTTCGGAAACATCTCCCAGAGCAGCGGCAGGATGCCCTTGTTGGAGAGCACCGCCTTCCACGGCGGCTCGATCCAGCGCGTCGGCGCGCCGGCGAGCTTGGCGCCGAAGGCGTCGTGGAACATCCATTCCCAGGGGTAGAGCTTGAAGACAAGCTCCATGTCGCGATCATCGAGGTCGACGAAGCCGCCGGCCTCGTCGCGCCAGCCGATCTCCTCGATGTCGAGCAGCGTGGTCGAGAGGCCTGCCTGGCGCGCGGTATCTTCGAGATAAGCGAGCGTGCCCGCGTCTTCCTCACTGCCGGTGGTGCCCGTGAGATGCAGATGACCGCCCGCGCCGATCGCTTTCCACGCCTCGATCAACCGCTCGTGGATCGAGTTGAACTGGTCGGCGCGCGCAGGGATGATGCGCCGCTCGATCGCCTGCTCGAGCCAGGTCCATTGAAACACCGCGGCCTCGAAGATCGAGGTCGGCGTGTCGGCGTTGTATTCGAGCAGTTTTGCCGGGCCTTCGCCGTCGAATTTCAGGTCGAGTCGGCCGTAGAGGCTGTGGTCGTCTCGCTCCCAGCTTTCCGCGATCAGGTCCCAAAACGCTTCCGGAATCTTGAGCCGCCGCAAATGGCGTTCGTCGCCGATCACGCGACCGGCGAGTTCCAGGCACATCGCGTCGATCTCGCCGGTCGGCGTTTCGATCGAGCGCTCGATCTCGTCGAGCGTGAACGCATAATAGGCGCGCTCGTCCCAATAACGCTCGCCGTCGATGGTGTGGAAGGCGAAGCCGCATTGCTCGGCGGTCTGTTGCCAGTCGTCGCGCTCGGGACAAATGATACGTTGCATGTGTCAGCCGCCGCCCGAGAAGCCATGCGCAAACGAGCCGAAGCCGCCGCGCGTGACGCCACCGGAGCCTGAATCGGACGAGGTCCCTGATGAGGAATGGCTTGAGGAGTCGCTGCTGTAGAAACTCGATCGCGACGACCAGTGTGAGCTGCCTGATGAGCCATGGCCGCTGCTGCAATTGGTGGTCGCCTGTGCCGGCGTCGCGGCCCCGGGGACTGTCGCCCCGGGGACTGACGCCCCGGGGACTGACGTCCCGGGAGGAGGGGGATCGCAGCTCCGCCGCGGCATCAGCGTGTAGGCAGTGGCGCCGACCGCGATCGTCCCCATCACCAGCAGCGCGACATGCCCCGAGCGCTTCACCGGCGCCCGTGGTGCCGGCGGCGCGGGTGCCGGCCTGCGCTTGCCAAAATCCTTGGTGGGCGGCTTGTTCGGCATGTCAGTAGATCATGCAGGCGGCGTTCAGGAGGCCCGCGGCGAGCGAGGACAGGCCGAGCCAGATCGCGGGCGCCAGCTCGCCGGTGGCGATCCGCCCCGACAGGTTCGGCACCGGGATTTTCACAATGTAAAACACGGCGACTTGCACGATCAGCGCGATGAAGGCCCAGATCAGGCAGTCCAGCACGTTGGCCGAATGCGCGATCGCGCTGAACAGCGGCGCCACGAAGCCGAGCAGGCTGAGGCCGAGCGCAATCGCAGCCGCTGGATCGTTGTCGCGGATCAGCTGAAACTCGTTGTGCGGCGTGATCCGCGTGTAGACGAACAGATATGCCACTATCGCGACCAACCCGGTGCAGAAATAGACCAGGAAGGCGGGCAGGCCGGCGAGCGATTGCAGGATCATGGGGAGGTCCAACGTTTGGCGCCGCGAAGTCTGGCACGATCGCTTAGTCGCCGCATCGGTCGAACAGGTTCATCCCCAGAAACAAGCCTGCTCTGCGGTACGCCCCGGCACTGCACAAAAAATCGAGCCGCATGAGACATGCTTCACAAATGCGTCTCGAGGTTGCGTGTGATAGTCTGGCGCATTCACGGTCGTCCTGGTTGCGATCGGCCATGCACATTCGAGGGCTTCTTCGTTCAGATCAAAATCTTGTTGAGTGAGGCTCAAAATGCCTGTTGCCGAATACGAAGATTTCGAGCTCGAGATCGGCTCCGATCTGCCCGTGGGTGGCGGTCCTCAGCAATATTACGGTCGCGTCGTCAGGTCGCCGGCGGGCGAAGCGCCGAAGAGCCAGGTGAAGTTCTGGTTCTCCGCGCCCGGTGAACTGGCCAAGCTGCGCGGCGAGCTGGAAAACGCGGTCCTCGAGGTCGACGAGAAGAATCGCCAGGGGCCGACCACGCGCGGCGAGCAGGTGCTGCGCGATTTCGGCCGCGGGGTGTTTCGCAGCGTCTTTACCGACGTGCCGTCGATCCAGCGCATCTATGAGCGCAGCAAGGGCGCGGCGCAGGATCTGAGGATCAAGCTGCGCATCGAGGCGGCCGACCTTGCCGGGCTGCCTTGGGAATATCTCTACGACGAAGACGACATGCCCGGCTTCGTGAGCCTCACGCGTCCCCTCGTGCGCTATCTCGAGACCGCGGGCGGCGTCGGCCGGATGGGCGTCAAGGGACCGCTGCGCATCCTCGGCATGATCGCCGATCCCTCGACCAGCGAATGGCCGAAGCTCAACGTCGTCAAGGAGCGCGACCGCATCAACAAGGGCGTCGATGCGCTCCAGCACGAGGGTAAGGTCGATTTTCAGTGGGTCCCCGGCGGGACCGGCAAAGACCTGATGAAGAAGCTGCTGGAAGGCGAGTGGCACATCTTCCACTTCATCGGGCATGGCGGCGTCGAGGAAGCCTTGCCCGGCGCCGGTGCCTCTGGCTTCGTCGTCATGGTCGACGAGGACGGCAAGCCGGTGAAGAAATTCGCCTCCGACCTCGCGATGATGCTGACGGGAGCACGGCGCAGCCTGCGCCTGATCGTGCTCAATTGCTGCGAGAGCGCCAGGATCAATGTCGGCGACCGCTTCGGCAATCCGGCGATCGGGTTGATGAAGACGGGGTGGCTGCCCGCCGTGGTGGCGATGCAGTTTCCGATCACCGACAGCGCCGCGATCTCGATGTCGGAAGGATTTTACGCAGCCCTCGCCGGCAACCGTCCGATCGACGATGCGGTGACGCTTGCGCGCAAATTCATCCAGGAAAAGTCCCGGGTCGAGTGGGGAATTCCCGTTCTTTACATGCGCTCGTCCGACGGACGGATCTTTGACGTCGAAGCGCCGCAGCCGCAGGTCGCCCCGCCCGAGGCGGCGCGTCCCTCGAAGGAATTGCTGCGGCAGCGGCGCGACAAATTCATGGAGGCGCTCGCCGCTGGTGCGGCCACGATCGAGGCGCTGGAGGAGCTGACCCGGCGCGGACAGGAGCTGCACGGCCTGCTCGCGGATGACAGCGAACTTTCGGTCCGGCTCGCAAAAGTCTATTTCGATCTCGGCACGCTTCAGCACAAGCAGAAGCAGATCCCGAAAGCCGCCGCGAGCTTTGCCTACATGCTGAAGCTCGATCCGGCGAAGCCCGAATATTTCGTGCGCCGCGCCAATTTCAACGTGACGGTCGGTCTTTACGAGAACGCGCTCAGCGACATCACCGAAGCGATCAAGCTCAAGCCGAGGAACGCGGAGTTCTACTGGATCAAGGGCATCGTCAGCATGACGGCCGCCGGCACCGACGACAAGCGCGGCTATGTCGAGGAGGCGATCAAGGCCTTCGGCACGGCGATTGCGACCAACGAGAACGAGCCGAAATATCTGGTGTCCCGGGCCAATGCCTATGCCCAGATCAAGGACGTGGTGAAGGCCCAGAACGATATGGACAGCGCGATTGCGCTGGCCCCGGACAATATCGATTTCCTGGTCCAGAAGGCCAAGATGATCGCCGAGGCTGCGTGACTCTCACGCGACCGCCGGATGCCGCGGTGTCCGGCGCGCCTTTCAACAGCGAACCCTAGCAATAGGAGTTCATCGTGCCGCTTGCTCATGTCGTAGAACCCTTGAATGCGATCTTCGAGTCCTTCGGTGGACCGCTTCTGGTCGTGCTGTTCTACTGGTTCAGGTTTCATACGTTGAAAGGGACCCGCTCGTTCACGACGCGGCCGCTGTTCTTGTTCGGCTTCGCCGTCTTCGTCACGCCGTTTCTGGTGATCTACGCCATCCTTCCCGACAAGCTGTCGCCGCTCGCCGCGGTCTGGCTCCTGATGTGCGCCTGGCTCATTCCCGTCGCGCCAAAGGTGTGGCGGAAATTCTGCCAGGAGCTGGCCGGCATTCCCGTCAGCGCGCTCGCACTGCGCGACGCGCTGGCCGCAGCACCGTTCCAGGTCGGTCCAGACGACATGCCGAGCCTTCAGCGCAAGCTGTCCAGGGTCGGCTATCAGGTCGACGACTTCCGCGCCACGCAATCGACCGCGATCCAGTCGCGCTTCCTCAAGATCTCGGCGCTCATGCTTCATCTCGAGCGCTGGGCCGCCGGTCATGATGCCTTCATGGAGCGCAACTCCGATCTCTATGCGGAGCTGCTCGCGGTCTACGACTCCCTCTGTTTCCGTACCGTCCGCGTGCTCAAGAGCAGCGGCGAGATCTACGGTGCGATCATGGAGGACAGCCAGGTCGAGCCGAACGACTGGCAGGCGCTCGACCAGCTCTCGACCCGCCACAGCGCGGTCAGCCAGCTTCAGCTGGCCGCCCAAACCGCGGCCGGATGCATGCTGGAGGATCTGCGCAAGGACATGGATTCCCTGCTCAACAATCTTCTGCTGTTCGCAGCGCGCGCCGCGCTCGCCGGCGAATGGACGTTTGCCCGCAGCCAGCGAAGGTTAGGGACAATCGGCTTCACACTGGAGCCGTCGCCGCCCGGCATCGTGAAGCTCGTGGCGGTCGTGGCGGGCTTCGCCTTTGTCTGGTCGCTGGCGTGGCTGGTCGGGTCCGGGAAGGTCGTCCACATGCCCGGTGACCAATATGTCGGCATGATGCGGACGCTGCTGGTGACGCCGCTGTACCTCATCGTGAACTTCTGGCTGGTCTACTATGTCAAGCGCCAATACGCGTTCGCGAACGAGACCATTTTCGGCCGGCTGCCGGTCGGATTTATTCTCACGATCGGTCTCTGGAGTGCCCTGATCTTTTTCTTTCCGCTTCAAGCGCTGTTCGACTTCTACCAGTTCCCGCAAAAGCCCTATCTCGACGTGGTCCTGCACGAATTGCCGCTCCTGATCTTCCCTTGGGGGATCGCGGCGATGGTGGCCCTGCTGGTGCAGGATTCGACCTGGGGCAGGCGGTCGCGCAAGACGCGGCGGATGCGCGACGGCCTCGTCTTCGGTGGCGGCCTGACGGTGCTGTTGTGGGTGCTGCTGGCCATCCACCAGGTCAGCCCGATGCCGGTGATGGAAGTCGTCGACAACGTCTCCGGCTGGATGTTTGTCTGGTCTTTCGTGCTCCCGACCTTCGCGTTCGGGTTCATCATCGGCTACGCGTTGATCGCCTGGCTGCGCGAGGCGGCCGCGCGCGTCCCGGTCAGGAGCTCCGTTCTTGCCACCGCCTCGCTGGCGAGTGCCTGACGGATTCCCAAAAAACAAAACCCCGCCATTTGCGGCGGGGTCCAAGCTGGGAGGAGTGAGCCCGACAGGGCTCGCGACGCAAACCAGATCAGGCGGGGATGCGCTCTTCCTGCTCGTGCGGCTCGCGCAGCACGTAGCCGCGGCCCCATACGGTCTCGATGAAGTTGCGTCCCTCGGACGCGTTGGCGAGCTTCTTGCGGAGCTTGCAGATGAAGACGTCGATGATCTTCAGCTCGGGCTCGTCCATTCCGCCATAGAGGTGGTTGAGGAACATTTCCTTGGTGAGGGTCGTGCCCTTGCGGAGCGAGAGCAGCTCCAGCATCTGGTATTCCTTGCCGGTCAGATGCACGCGCTGGCCACCGACTTCGACCGTCTTGGTGTCGAGATTGACGACGAGGTCGCCGGTCTGGATGACAGACTGGGCGTGACCCTTGGAGCGGCGCACGATCGCGTGGATGCGGGCAACCAGCTCGTCTTTATGGAAGGGTTTGGTCATGTAGTCGTCGGCGCCGACGCCGAGACCCTTGACCTTGTCCTCGATGCCGGCGAGGCCGGAGAGGATCAGGATCGGTGTCTTGATCTTGGAGACCCGAAGCTGCTTGAGCACGTCGTAGCCGGACATGTCGGGCAGGTTGAGGTCGAGAAGGATAATGTCGTAATCGTATAATTTACCGAGATCGACGCCTTCTTCCCCCAAATCGGTCGTGTAGACGTTGAAGCTCTCCGACTTCAGCATCAGCTCGATCGACTGCGCGACGGCGCTGTCATCTTCAATCAGCAAAACGCGCATGCCAGTTCCCCATAGTCGCCGCTCCTGGGCGTCAGGTCGGCCGCATTCGCGGCACTCAACAAAACGCCTTTGAACAACTGATTCGGATCCTGACAACAGATGGTTAACAAATCCTGATTCTGGAACGCAAGTCCCCCCGGTGCAATTTTTGTCGAATCGCCCTAAGGTCTTGCGCGAGAAGCAGCTTTCGTTACCCGGCTCCGTTCAAGTTCCACTTTAAGAGACGGGCCTAACCGACTCCCGCGACTCAGCCTTCTTCTGAAGGGGAGCCACGCTCAGTCACAAAGACAGTGACGCAATGATTAACGATGCGGGTAAACACGAAGTTAAGTGCCGTTCAGAAATATGGCGAAACTTAAGAGTTTCGTCATGAAGGCCCCAATCATGAAGGCGCGCGCCTATGAAGGCCCTCTTATGAAGGCTGCTCTATGAGGGCAACTGCATGAAGGCTCTTGCCGAACAGATCGGCGATATCGACGGCGTCAATATCTATGGCCGTGTGGTCGGCGTGCGCGGCCTCATGGTCGAGGTCGCCGGCCCGATCCACGCGATGTCGGTCGGTGCGCGGCTTGTGATCGAGACCGGCGCCAACCGTTCCATCCCTTGCGAGGTGATCGGCTTCTCCGGCAACAACGCTGTCGTGATGCCGTTCGCCGGCCTCGACGGTGTGCGTCGCGGCTGCAAGGCTGTGATCGCCAATGCCGCCAACCAGGTTCGCCCGTCGTCGGCCTGGCTCGGCCGCGTCGTCAATGCGTTGGGCGAACCGATTGACGGCAAGGGGCCGTTGCCGCAAGGCGCTTCGCCGATGCCGTATCGCAATTCGCCGCCGCCGGCGCATTCGCGCAAGCGCGTCGGCGCGCCGCTCGATCTCGGCGTACGCGCGATGAACACCTTCCTCACCTGCTGTCGCGGCCAGCGCATGGGCATCTTCGCAGGTTCCGGCGTCGGCAAATCCGTGTTGCTCTCGATGCTCGCGCGCAACGTCGATGCCGCTGTCAGCGTCATCGGGCTGATCGGCGAACGCGGCCGTGAGGTGCAGGAATTCTTGCAGGACGACCTCGGTGAGGAGGGGCTGGCTCGCTCCGTCGTGGTGGTCGCGACCTCCGACGAGCCGGCGCTGATGCGGCGGCAGGCCGCGTATCTGACGCTCGCCGTCGCCGAATATTTTCGCGATGAGGGCCAGGACGTTCTCTGCCTGATGAACTCGGTGACGCGCTTCGCCATGGCCCAGCGCGAGATCGGACTGTCCGCCGGTGAGCCGCCGACCGCCAAGGGCTACACGCCGACCGTCTTCACCGAGCTGCCGAAACTTCTGGAGCGCGCCGGACCGGGCCTGGCGGAGGGCGCGATCACAGCGATCTTCACGGTGCTGGTCGATGGCGACGATCACAACGAGCCGATCGCGGACGCCGTCCGCGGCATCCTCGACGGCCACATCGTGATGCAGCGCTCGATCGCGGAACGCGGCCGCTACCCCGCCATCAACATCCTCAAATCGGTCTCCCGCACCATGCCGAAATCGGCCGATCCGCAATTCTGGCCGACCATCCAGAAGGCGCGCGCTGTGATGGCGACCTACGCCGACATGGAGGAGCTGATCCGGCTCGGCGCCTACCGGGCCGGCTCCAGCCCCGAGGTCGACGAGGCGATCCGCCTGCACGAGCCGCTGGAGGCCTTCCTGCGCCAGCGCAAGGACGAAAATGCCTCGCTGGCCGACGGTTACCGTCAGTTGGCGCAAATCCTCGGCAATTTGGAAACGGAACGCTAACTTTGTCCCGTCATCATCCGATCACACAGAGTAGCAGAGCCGGTCTTGGTCCCAATCGGGCCCGTGGCGAGACCGGTGCCGTCCCACGTGCAGCCAAGGGACTTCTGGGGAGTACGAGTCGATGAAGTCACGTGATACCCTCATCCGCCTGAAGAAGTTTCAGGTCGACGAGAAGCGCCGCCGGGTCGCCCAGATCGAGTCCATGATCGCCGACTTCCAGCGGATGTCGACCGATCTGGATCGCGAGATCCAGACCGAGCAGGACCGCGCCGGGATCAACGATCCCGCGCATTTCGCCTATCCGACCTATGCCAAGGCCGCCATCCAGCGCCGCGAGAACCTGACCCGTTCGGCCGACGAGCTGAAGGGCCAGCTCGAGGAGGCCAAGGCTGCGCTCGGCGAGGCTTTCGAGGAGCTGAAGAAGGTCGAGCTCCTGGACGAGCGCGACCAGGCCCGCGAGCGCGCCGAGGAAAATGCCCGCGAGCAGGCCGATCTCGACAGCATCGGCCTGATGCGCTCCCGCATCGGTGCCGTCGCCTAACGGCGGCGCCGGCCAAAATCGCCCGAGAATTTGCGAGCCCGGACCCGCAAGGTCCGGGTTTTTGCGTGTGCTGTCCACAGCGTGGCGCGCCGCCCCTTGGTGACGGGCTTGGCCGCGCGCTATGGTAGCGAGGATGAAAGCGGTGCCAGCGAGGGAGGTGTCCACCTCTCCCCGTCCGGGAGAGGTGAACAGAAGCGACGGGGCCGCGCGTTGGGGGGCTGAATGCTGACGCCAGCAGAGCTGGTCGGGCTGATTGAGGCGGTGGCGAAGCGCGACCAGGCCGCGTTCGAGCGTCTCTACGGCGCCACGCGCGCGAAACTCTATGGCGTCGTCCTCCGTATCTTGCGCCGACAGGATCTCGCAGAGGAGGTCATCCAGGAGACCTACGTCAAGATCTGGAACAACGCCGGCCAGTTCAATCCGACGCTGTCATCGCCGATCACGTGGATGGCGTCGATCGCGCGCAACCGTGCCATCGATATCGTGCGCAAGAAGACGGAGGCTTCCATCGAGGAGGAGCCGCAGGCGATGGAGGTCGCCGCCGACAGTCCCGATCCCCTGGCACGCCGGGAGATGTCCGAGGAGTTGAAGCGGCTGCTGGAATGTATCGGCCGCCTCGAGCCGGATCGTCAGCGGCTCGTGCTTCTCGCCTATTACAACGGCTGGAGCCGCGAGCAATTGGCGGAGAAATTCGCTGCGCCCGTCAACACGGTGAAGACGTGGCTGCGGCGCAGCATGCTGGATATCCGGGAGTGCCTCGGACTATGAGGATGATGAAAAGTGCAGATGCTGGCGCAGCGTTCTTGCTTCACCTCTTCCATGGGATAGGTGAAGCAGAGTGATGGCCTACAGCGAGGACCATATCGCGCTCGCCGCGGAATATGCGCTCGGCACACTCGATGCCGACGAGCGCGCGCGGGTCGCGGCCATGATGGCGGTGGACCAGGAGTTCGCCGCCGTGGTGCAGGCCTGGGAATTCCGGCTCGGCGTCTTCAACCAGATGGTCGGCACGATCGAGCCGCGGCCGATCGTGTGGGAGAACATCAAGCGCGAGATCGCGCGGACAGTGTCGTCGCAGGATTCGTCAGAGGCGCCGCCGGCGCTGTCGGATGCGCCGGCGCCACCACTGCCGGAGCTCTCTTCACCGGAGCCCTCATCGCCAGAGCCTCCATCGCCGCAACCATCGTCGCTGGACGTGCCGCCGCTGGCGCCGCCCCAATCCGACTCCGACGCTATTCCGATTTTCCCGCCGCAATTCGTGCCGCAGACCCATGCGCCCGATCCGAGCGTGACGCCCGTCGCGCAGGTGCCAGTCGTCGACGACACCAACGTGATCTATCTCGAGAGCCGCGTGAAGCGCTGGCGCACCATCGCCTCCGCCGTGGGTGCACTTGCGGCCGCATTGCTGGTGACGCTGTCGCTTCAGATCTTCCTGCCCGATGCGCTGCCGGGCGCGCTGCGGCCCGCACCGCGCATCCAGACGGTCGAGCTCAAGACGCCGGCCGCGCCACTGTCTTCGCCCGCGCAATATGTCGCGCTGTTGCAGGGCCAAAGCGGCGGCCCCGCCTTCATCCTCACCATTGACGGGGCGACCAAGAACTTCACGGTGCGCAAGGTCGGCGCGACGCCGGAGCCGGGCAAGAGTTTTGAGCTCTGGCTGATCTCCGACAGGTTGCCGCGCCCGCGTTCGCTGGGCGTGATCGGCAGCGGCGACTTCACGGCGCGTCCGGTGCTCGCCGGCTACGACGCCGATGTCGTCAACGGCGCAACTTATGCCGTGACGGTCGAACAGTCGGGCGGCTCGCCCAACGGCCAGCCGACCTCGGCGCCGGTGTTTTCCGGCAAGCTGATCGAAACCGTGCCGCCGTCCCAGCCGCAGGTTCCGGCGAAGAAGTAGGCGCTACAAGGCGTATCATTGTCGCTGCGGTCCATTTTGCCGTCGCAATCCGACAAGTCCTGCTGAATCCACCCGTGATTTGAACCTCCATGCATTTCCAGGCGTCAAATGCCCGGAATTTGCAGTCGGCGCCGCCGATCAAGGTTCCGGAGAGGGGCTAGAAATCAGATGGATGCAGCCAAGCCGCCGGGCGTCTTTATTCACCAATATGCTGGCCTGCCGCAGGGGCCGGCGTTCGAGCATTGGCGCGACCGGGCCTTGGGGTCCTGTGGCCTCGAGATCGGACCGAGCCAGGGCGACAGCATCGATTGCCGGCTGCAGATCAGCGTGGTCGACAATATCGCGCTCGCCATTCCCGAAGGGGCCTCCGCGCAATATTCGCGCACGCAGAGCGGTCTCGCCGACGGCAGCGACGATCTCGTGCTGATCGCCGCGCATGCCGGCCTCGTCAGCGTCCGGCAGAACGGCCATACCGTCGAGCTTGCACCGGCGCAGATGGTGCTTGCCGATATGGGCATCACCGGCAGCGTTGGTCACACCGACGAGAACCGCTTCACCACCATCCGCATGCCGCGCCGTGCGCTGCTTGAGATCAATCCGCGCGCCGAGGAGAAGCTGTCGCAGGTTCTGTCGGACGGTGCGGTCGCCGAGACCATCTTCCGCTATCACGCGCTTGCTGCCCATCACGCGCCACATCTCGACGCCGTCGGCCAGCGCCTGACCGCGCAGCATATGGTCGATCTCGTCGGCCTCCTGCTCGGCACCGACGCCGAGCACGCGGCGCTCGCGCGCGGTCGCGGCCATGCGGCGGCCCGCCTCGATCTGATGCGCGCCGACGTGATGGCCGCCCTCGGCCGCAACGATCTCTGCCTGTCCGAGGTTGCCACCCGCTCAGGCCTCAGCCCGCGCCAGGCGCAGCGGCTGTTCGAGCAGGCCGGCACTACCTTCACCGAATTCGTGCTCGAACAGCGTCTGCTGCTCGCACGCAAGTTGCTTGGCGATCCCCGCGCGCGAGCGCGCAAGATCAGCGACATCGCGCATTCCGCGGGCTTCGCCGACCTATCCTATTTCAATCGCGCCTTCCGCAAGCGTTTTGCCGCGACGCCCTCGGACCTGCGCGAGGCCTGAGCCGGGATTTTGTCCAGGGCGGGCGCTGCCGCGGTTGGTCGATCCGGTGCAGGCGCCGCCCCTGACCGAATGGAGCACCGCGTCGTTGGGCCGGGCCGTGCATCCATCAACCAAGCGAAATGATGCGACAGAGTGCGAAGAAAGCACCGCACCACAACAGGCTGAAGTGACTCCTGGCCGGAGATGTCAGTCATGAGATGTCTGTAAGTGGGCCCCGTTGTCGAACAACACGCAAGCCTTCCTGATGTCGGCTTTCAGCAGGACAGCTGGCATCAGCCGGACTGTCATACCTTGCCGCCTGTGACCCCAAGCCGACATGGCGCTTCCGACAGGGGGCCTGATGGAAGGAGCTTTTGGGCCCGTCTTCCGGTTCGCGCCTGGTTGGAGTAGTGTGGATTTCAACATTGGTACCAGTAGCGTTAAGGGCTACCCGTGTCGAAGGCGATTGCCATCTTGGGCTCTGCTCTATTCTTCGTCGTCGCGCCCTTGGTGCTGGCGGGGTTCGTCCCATGGTGGATCACACATTGGGAGTTCCGGCCGGCTTTTTTCGGCTTTGAACTGACCCGCGCCATCGGACTTATGTTGATCATTGCCGGAGTGCCCGGAGTTGTGGATTCGTTCGCGCGGTTTGCACTGCAGGGGCTGGGAACGCCAGCCCCGATCGCGCCGACACAGAAGCTGGTGGTCATGGGTCTCTATCGCTACGTGCGAAATCCGATTTACGTCGGGGTCGCTGCTGTCATTTTTGGTCAAGCACTTTTATTCGGCGATTGGCGCCTCCTCTGGTATGCCGCGCTGCTCTGGCTCTTTTTCCACGTCTTCGTCTTGGTGTACGAAGAACCAACGCTCAAGCAGACATTTGGCGCGCAGTACGAGGACTTTCGGGCCAATGTCCCGCGCTGGGTTCCACGGCTGACGCCATGGCAAGTTCCGTAACGCGAGCATCATGACGACGGGCACTGCCTTCGCTAAGGTCCAAGCGCGCCTCTCCTCCCTGATCAGGTGCAGCAGCTGAGTCAGTATTACGGTATTACGGTGACAGTGCACTAATTTAATGAGCTTTCGAACCTGGCATTTGGTGCACTGTCACCGTAATACCCGATTTTATAGTGTTTTGCGGAGGTCAAAAGCACCTGAAAGCGCGCGCTTAACCTGAATCAAGGGAAGAAAGATCAAATGAGAGTCCGGTGGCTTACACTGCTTGCCGCACTTGGCCTGCTGTATGTCGGAATCGACAGAATCTTTTTCGACAGAATTGTGGGCGAAGATCCCCTGGCTAACATCGCGAAGGTGTTTGCCATCGTGGTCGGGTGTTTACTGAGCGCTCTTGGCATCAGCCTCTTAGTAGCTGGCTTGACATGGCGCTTTCCTGTAACCGCAATGAATTCCACTAAGGGAAAGCTACTAACCGATGCCTTTTGCGCTGCGCCCTCAGCATTTGTGTGCGGTTTCTTCCTTGTACGGACCATCAAGCAACTCGATATTCTTGACCTCACAGCCATGGTCTTATTCGGCGCTTCTCTCGTCTTCGACCTGCTCTGGACGCGCCGCGAAGTCCAGCGCTTAGCTTCCAGCGAGACTGCAAAGAGGCATGCATCTCAATTTCTGTGGTCTTGCATTTTCTTCAGTACTCTTTCCTTTGGGTTGGGTATCGCGGTGTCGAGCTTCGTTTGGTTTGGCGCCAATTTCATCCAGATATTTGGCGTGGTCTTCTGGACTACAATGACGGGCATTGCGATCTACCCAGTTCTCCGCGATGCGAAGCGCCTTGCCATTGCGGTAGGCCCAAGCCAGAGCACTTGCGCTAACGGTTGCGAAAGCAACTAATCCGACGCTAATGGCCCTGACGCGAAGTTCGGCTTGGCTCTGAAATCGTCAGCTTGTTCGAGTATTACGGGTATTACGGTGACAGTGCACTCAATTGATGAGCTTTTCGGACCTGGGCATTTGGTGCACTGTCACCGTAATACCAAAAAGCTGCACGTCAACTTGGCCTGCAACTGCCGCCCACGTTGCTCGCTCGCGCCAACGTGGTGATCGAATAGAGCTTTCTTGCTGCAATGCAAGAGCCCGAGTCTGGCCCGTCGCGAACCCACGCATCGTGTCGACCGACGTCTGCTTATGAGAGATAACCCGACGGGCCACGAGATGGCCGCCACTTCGCTTTTTGACCCATAGCGGAAGTCGCGCCCGCTTCATTCAAAATCGAACGGCTCACCGGCCAAAGGTTGACTGATTACATCCTTA
Organism: Bradyrhizobium genosp. A; assembly: GCF_049949275.1. Classification (NCBI taxonomy): domain Bacteria; kingdom Pseudomonadati; phylum Pseudomonadota; class Alphaproteobacteria; order Hyphomicrobiales; family Nitrobacteraceae; genus Bradyrhizobium; species Bradyrhizobium genosp. A. The sequence goes on from NZ_CP188196.1 coordinate 1,864,023, forward strand.
CAATCTAAGTATGAGCCTATTGAGCCTGTGTGAGGATGTTGCAGAGCGATGTCGGCGCATGATTGTCACCCTTGAACAGCCAACAGAGTGGCCGCAATGTTGGCGATAGTATTTGTCGTCGTGCTTGTCATTGTGTTTGTGGCTGTTCCAGGTAGCGTACTTATTCCAGTATTCCCTTGGGTCCTGCTTACGGGACCATCTGTGAAGGCGATCCAAGGATTGTGCGGGGCGCGCTGCTCAGGCCGTGAATGGGCGATCACGCTCTGGATAACCATCGTTATTTTTGCGGTTCCTGCCTCGTATTTTGCTTGGAAATGGTGGCGCGTTGCCGGACGGCGAGAGTTTTATTTCAGCCTTTTCGTTTTGGCAGTTGGCATCCCCGCAGCCGTAATTTTTGGTCTACACGTAACGCGCTGGCAATAGCTATCCTGTGGTACGATCCACTTCCGATATTGGCCCGAATGAGACCTTCCGACTGGCGCTGACGAAGTCCGCTCACTAGGGCTAACCGGAAGTTATAACCGTAGGGCCCAACCGACGCGATTGACCCTTAGTCGACCGTGGCTCAAGCACCACGGCATCCTGCGGGTGCAGTGACCCGTGACGTGGGCGGATGTCGTCACGGGCAACATCGGCGAACTTCGTCGGGCAGGATGCGGACGAGCAAGCGTATCCTGTCCTTCACTGGCTGCGGAAACAGGCTAAGGTCGCAGCGCCATCAAGGGTTAAAAGGACAAGCTCGATGACCACAATCAAGCTCTTGGCAACTGGATTGATCGCGCTCACCATGCTTACAACGACCGCCGTGGCTCGCGAGAAATTCGCAGCCGGGCGAACGCGCATCACAGTACACGGCACACCCTGTCATATATTCAATACCGGCCCCGGCGGCTGCTGGATTGTCTGGGAGGGCATTCCAGTATGGTTCGGTCCGTCGGTCCGGGGCGTGCCCGGCCACATTTGCGACGAGGGCGACAATGCGAGGATATGTTGAGATGCGAAGGCCATGCCGCAACAATCTTTTGACAGAAGCCCGATGCTCGTAGGCGTCGAATTGGGCTACTGTCGAGTGTCCGCTTCTGGCCCCATAGCTCACCTCGCGTACCACCCGTCGACCGTCAGCTTCTGACCCAATTCCAGACATTGAACACGTCAGAGCTGCTTATCGAGACTAGCTCGGCGGGCTATGTAGAGGTGAGTTTCGTAGTCCACTTCGAATCCTCCCCCGTGCCCATCGATCGCTTCGGAAATGTCATTGATCAGTTCGTCGCGGATCGTTGGCATGAGCATCCGGATATCCGAGCGCGTCCCCAGGAAATTGGCGTAGCTTGATGTTGTGTGCCGCCGCATCCACGGATAGCAGCGGTGCTCCACCGGTCCAAACAAGCCCGACTCGTCAAACCAGCCTTTGAATGGACCGCTGGGCAGGTACCAAGCTTCCGGCGGCGGCCCCCAGCGGCCGGTATGACGCAGGTAGATGTCCCTGAACCGTTCGAGTAACGCAACGGGAAGTCCTGTCGGAACATGGCCGAAGACGGCCAACGATCCGTCAGATGAAAGCAGCTTCGCGGCCTTCACGAACCGCAACTCCGGCGAAACCCAGTGCCACGACTGCGCAGCGAGGATGAGTCGGAACGGTGCCTTGTCTTGTGACCACGCCTCGAACGTCGCCTCAACCAGTTCGACATTATCAAATTTTGCCAAGCTCGCACGCGCAGCGCGGACCATTTCGGGTCCGGGATCGATCGCAACGATCTGTAAGCCTCGCGTCGCGAAGCTCTTTGTTGCCTGTCCCGTGCCGCAGCCGACTTCGAGAATGGGATCGCCGGGCGTCACGCTGGCGTACGAAACCACGTCGTCCACGAGGGCTTCGGGATATTCGGGGCGTGAGGCCCCATATGCACCCGCGATTTGATCGAAGGTAAAGCGCTGCTCCATGGAGTGCCCCGCTTCTTCAGGTTGTGAAACCTAGCCAGGCAAGGCCCTTCGTTCAAGGCATGGTCGCCTCATCTACAAGCCCTTGCGTTGCCTGACGGCCAAAACACGCCAGACTTGGGACAACCCACGTCGCCAAAAATATTCCACTTTACCGAAATTCGGAAACGGCGTATGTATCGCCTACTCCGGCCCAAGGAAGAGGGGCGTATCGCGATCGTCACGAACGCGGGCCGGCCGGCGGTGGACGTGGGCCACATCGGCGCGAAAAGCAATCGCAGGGCGGGCAACCGTGAGCGGATGCGTCGCGCGCACGACCGATGTAATCTGCGTACGGCAAAATCGTGTGGTCCTGGCGCCCGGGGTCTGTGCGCCAAGTCTTGTGGTGATGTGGGTACCCAACCGGGCTCTTGCATCAGTGATCGGCAAGGCGACGGGGGCAATAGTGCATCGCTCCCCGGGGAGAGCGCGACATAAGCCGTCAAACCACTGCGCAGGGAAGGCCGGATGTCCTGGCTTCACCTGTATGCCGCTGTGCAAATTCTCTCGCTGCAACTTCGCACAGTGGACTGCGGGTGCCAGCCGGCGCCCGGTCTTCCCTGCGCCCTCTTTCATTGAGGGTGAAACGACGAAGCAAAGCTCGGGCGAAATGAGCCGCGAGGATGAGAAGCCATGTATATCGTTGAGCAAAAGTCTCGTGCCCCGGACGCTGCGCAGCACGAAGTGATGCGCTGCAGAGCCGGGGCCCATCCATCAGCGTACCGTGCGGCTTCCTGGGTCCCGGCTCTGCGCAGCAACGCTAGCGCGTTGCGGCGCGTCCGGGACACGAGAGGGGAGAATGACGCGGGCACGCGCCGCATTGACGCGACGTACCCCAGACATGAGAAAGCGCCCGTGGGGGGCGGGCGCTTTCTGTAGTCGACTTGGGGTTGGGGTCGTCTACATATCCACGTGGCGACTTTGGGGGGCTGGTAAAGAGCCGCGTGAATTCCTGAAACTCAGATCTCCTTAGCGAACGAGCGATGCGTTCGAGCTGGTGATTACAACCGGCTTACCGGCCTTGATGACGCGGGCAGTCTGCGTGAGGCCTTCGTCCGAACCCGAGCGCGCTGAGATGCCAAAGCCCGCGACTGCGATGCCGGCAACGAGCGCAACGGCCACCACCTTCAGGTGGGTCGAGCGATCTGCGCTGTAAATCGAGTGGTTCATGGAAGGCTCCTGCCGCCATCTACCCGAAGTAGTCGCTACCTTTGTCAGGCGGGTTCATGCTTCCGGTGCCCAACAACTTAGTATTGGGGGGATTCGTTCCCAAGGGGTCATCACAAGAGCGTGATAGGACGTGAAAGGTCGCGATCGAAAACGAGGCTTGATCGTTCGATTTCGCAATTATTTCAAGGATGTAATGTGCTTCTCAGGCGCCTCGTCAGCATTTGGTCGACCAAGCGCCAGGAACTCAAAAACCATTTGCCTGTGGCCAAAAAACACACGGCTTCTTAAGGCAAATCAGATGCTTCCGACCGTTTTCAACCTCGCTCGCGGGTGGATTTCGGCCTGCGACAGCACGGTGGTCTGGGCCCGGAACCGCTCGACCAGGGAGCGGACGAAGGGACGAATTGCCGCAGAGGTCACCAGCACCGGCGCCTCGCCTTCGCGAGCGGCGCGCTCGAAGGCCTCGCGCACGCCGGTCATGAACTCCGACAGTTTCGAGGGCTGCATCGCGAGGCTGCGCTCTTCGCCCTGGCCGACGATGGATTCGGCAAAGGCCTGCTCCCACCGCGCCGACAGCGCGATCAGCGGCAGATAGCCGTTGTACGAGGTATTCTGCGCGCAGATTTGCCGCGCCAGACGGGCGCGGACATGCTCGACCATAGTCGCGGGATTGCGCGAGAAGGCGAGCGAATCGGCGATGCCTTCGAGGATGGTGGAGAGGTCGCGGATCGAGATGCGCTCGGCGAGCAGCAGCTGGAGTACGCGCTGGATGCCGGAGACCGTGACCTGTCCGGGCACGATGTCCTTGACCAGCTCGCTCTGCTCCTTCGGCAGCTCCTTGAGCAGCTTCTGCACCTCGCCATAGGAGAGCAGGTCCGACATGTTGGCCTTGAGCAACTCGGTGAGGTGGGTCGAGAGCACGGTCGCGGCGTCGACGACGGTGTAGCCCTTGAGCGAGGCCTCCTCCTTGAGGCTGGCGTCGACCCAGGTCGCGGGCAGGCCGAAGGTCGGCTCGGTGGTGTGAATGCCGGGCACCTGTACCTGGCTGCCGCCGGGATCCATGACCATGAACTGGTTCGGCCAGATTTTACCGGTGCCGGCGTCGACCTCCTTGATCTTGATGATGTACGTGTTGGCCTCGAGCTGGACGTTGTCGAGAATGCGCACCGCCGGCATGACAAAGCCCATCTCGATCGCGAGCGAGCGGCGCAGCGCCTTGATCTGCTCGGTGAGGCGGTCGGTGCCGTCAGGGCCGTTGACGAGCGGCAAGAGCGCATAGCCGAGCTCGATCTTGAGGTCGTCGATTTTGAGCGCCGCCGAGATCGGCTCCTCCGCCGCGGCGCCGGGCGCACCGGGCGTCCCGGCAGCGGGTGCGGCCTTTGCAGCTGCTTCGGCTTTGGCCGTCGCACGGTTGCGGTTGCGCGCCGACCAGGCCAGCGCGCCGGCGCCGGCGCCGAGCGCGAGGAAGGGGAGGGTCGGAATGCCCGGCAGCACCGCCAGCACCAGCATGACTGCTGAGGACATCGCCAGCGCCTGCGGATAGCCGGAGAATTGCTTCATCAGCGCCTTGTCGGCGGCGCCGGAGACGCCGGCCTTGGAGACGAGCAGGCCTGCCGCGGTCGAGACGATCAGCGCCGGCACCTGGGTGACGAGGCCGTCACCGACGGTCAGCAGCGTGTAGCTGCGGCCGGCGTCCGCAAAGGACAGGCCCTGCTGCGCCACGCCGATGATCATGCCGCCGACCACGTTGATGAAGACGATCAAAAGGCCGGCGATGGCGTCGCCGCGGACGAACTTCGAGGCACCGTCCATGGCGCCGAAGAACCCGCTCTCGTCCTCCAGCGCCTTGCGGCGCTCCTTGGCGACCTTCTCGTCGATCAAGCCAGCGGACAGGTCGGCGTCGATCGCCATCTGCTTGCCGGGCATGGCGTCGAGGTGGAAGCGGGCGGCGACTTCGGCGATACGGCCCGAACCCTTGGTGATGACGACGAAGTTGACGATGACCAGGATGGCGAAGACGATGATGCCGATGACGAAATTGCCACCCATCACGAAGCTGCCGAAGGCTTCGATGACGTGACCGGCGGCATCCGTGCCCTCGTGCCCGTGCGACAGGATCAGGCGGGTCGAGGCCATGTTGAGCGACAGGCGCAGCATGGTCGAGATCAGCAGGATGGTCGGGAAGGCGGAGAATTCCAGCGGCGCCTGGATGAACAGCGACGTCATCAGGATCAGGATCGACAGCGTGATCGAGATCGCCAGGAACAGGTCCAGCACGATCGCGGGCAGCGGCAGGATCAGCACCACCAGGATGGTGAGGACGCCGAGCGCCAGCGCGATGTCGCCGCGCTTGAGGATGTTGACGATTTCGGAAAGGGAGGGAAGGCCGGGCTTTGCGCTGCCTACGCCTTGTCCCGCGGTGACGTCGACCATGGTAGCTGTCTCCCCGCGCGACTGACGTCCACGCGCCCCAAATGTCTGCGCGGCGGCCGATGGGCCGCCGTTCCGAAAGTGAGGCACCGCACTGGCGTCCACGGGAGCTCCCGTCCTACGCGGCTGACGACACTCGACTTCACCCGGCAATTTTTGCCCGGTGTATGGTTAGCAAAGGGTTAACGAGGGGTGCGGGAAGAGGTCTGGCGCGGATATTTCTGCCCCTCAGACCGTCATTCCGGGCTCGCGCCAAGAGCCGCTTCCCGGAATGACGATGGTGGGATGCAACTGCGGTGCACACTGCGCATGCCTAATATGGCGCCATGGTGCTTGACCGCAGCCCGGGCGGCGGAGAGTTTGCCGCCGTGCACGCACCAAATCACCCAGCACAAAAACCGGCTTCATTCAGCCCTGACTCCCGTCAGGCTTGGGTGCGGCTTTTGCTCGCGCTGCTGATCGGCTCGATCGGCGGCGTCGGCATGTGGGCGGTCGTCGTGGTGCTTCCCGTCGTGCAGGCCGAATTCGCCGCCACGCGCGGCGCGGTGTCGCTGGCTTTCACGCTGATGATGTTCGGCTTCGGACTCGGCGGCGTGATCGCCGGCAAGATCACCGACAAATTCGGCATCGTGCTGGCGATGGCGATCAGCATCGCTTTTCTCGGCGTCGCCAATATTCTTGCGGGACTGTCGACCCAGCTCTGGCAGTTCGTGGCAGCCTATTTCCTCATCGGGCTCGGCACCTCCGCGACCTTCGCGCCGCTGATGGCAGAGGCCTCGCACTGGTTCGAGCGCTATCGCGGACTGGCTGTGACCATCGTCGCGAGCGGCAATTACGTTGCCGGCACGATGTGGCCGCCGCTCATCAGCTCGGGCATGGAGAGGATCGGCTGGCGCACCACCCATATCGGCATCGCCGTCGTCTGCGTGGTGTTGATGACCATCCTGGTGCTGGTCCTGCGCGCGCAGATGGGCGATGACAAGGTCCGGAATCACGCCAACGCGCCGCCGCCGCGGGTTGATCTCAGGCTCTCGACCAACACGCTGACGGCGCTGCTCTCGATCGCCAGCGTTTCCTGTTGCGTCGCCATGGCGATGCCGCAGGTCCATATCGTCGCCTATTGCGGCGATCTCGGCTACGGCGTGGCGCGCGGCGCCGAGATGCTGTCGCTGATGATGGCCTGCGGCATCGTCAGCCGCATCGGGTCGGGCTATCTCGCCGACAAGATCGGCGGCATTCCGACTCTGCTGATCGGGGCAATGGCGCAGGGCTTTGCGCTGGTGTTTTACCTGTTCTTCGACAGCCTCACTTCGCTCTATCTGATCTCCGCGATGTTCGGCCTGTTCCAGGGCGGCATCGTGCCGAGCTATGCCATCATCGTGCGCGAGGCGATGCCGGCCAGCGAGGCCGCGACCCGCGTCGGCATCGTGATCTTCGCCTCCGTGTTCGGCATGTCCTTTGGCGGCTGGGTGTCCGGCATCATCTTCGATGCCACCGGCTCCTACGCGGCTGCGTTCGCCAACGGCGTGGCGTGGAATGCCCTCAATATCGGCATTGTATTGACCCTGCTGATCCGCTCGCGGATGAATTCAGTCAAGGCGGGACCGGGTTTTGCAACCTAGGACGCCATCACATGGCAGCCTCCGCTGGATCTGGTTGATCCCACTTGTCGTGCTGCTGGATCAGGGTACGAAGCAGCTCGTCGTCGGCTGGCTGGAGCCCGATCGTCCGATGATCATCTTCTCGTCCACGGTCTTGCCATCCATCGACTTCGTGCTGTCCTACAACAAGGGCGTTTCGTTCAGCTTCCTGCGGTTCGCGGACGATGCCCAGCGTTGGCCGCTGGTTGGCCTCTCGCTTCTCGCCTGCGGACTGCTGGGCTGGTGGCTCCGCCGCGTGCCACCGCGCCAGCCGATCCTGGCTGCCGGACTAGCCCTGATCATCGGCGGCGCGTTCGGCAATATGCTGGACCGCGCCCGGATCGGTTCGGTCATCGACTTTGTCCATCTCTCCTATCAGGCCTGGTCGTTCGCCATTTTCAACGTCGCCGACACCGCGATCACTTTGGGCGCAGTCGCGACCGTGGTGTCTTTATGTCTGGAGGCAACCTAGACCGCCTGTCCTGCCTTCAGCAGCGAGCAGCCGGTGATCTTGTAGCTTCCGTCCGCCTGCTGCTCGAGTGTGTAGAGCGCTTCCCAGGCTTCGCCATTGGCATCGATGATGTGAACGCGCTGGGCGACCGAGCTGCCTTCGATCCTGCTCTCGCCGAACTCAAAACTCTTGTGACGATAGACCGGCGCGTAGCCGTTCTGCACCATGGACATGAAGATGTCGGGCGCGGGGAATATCTGCTTGATCGCAGGTGCCGCGTAGGAATAGGCGGCCGCCGCGTCGTCGTGGCCGAAGGCTTGTTCCTGAGCCCGGATCACGCCTTGCGCTGTCGCGACATCGTCGGCGCGTGCGGGGATAGGGCTGCAAGCAATACTGAGAACGACCAGCAAGGCGGCAATGCGCATGGCAGGCTCCGCGTTGAAATCCCGGCGATGCTGATCCTAGCACGACCTTGGCAAATACGGACGCGCTATCGCTTCGGTTTCACCGCCGGCTTGGCTCGCTTGGCGGTGCGTGACTTGGCGGTGTGTGACTTGGCCTTCGCGCCGGGTTGCACGCGCAAACCGTCGACGAATACGTCGAGCATCCGCAGCACCGAGGACTGCCAGCCGGGCTGGTCGTGCATGTAGCACATGCCGACGAGGGCCCTGAGCAGGTCATGCGGGCTGACGTCGCCGCGCATCTCGCCTGCCGCGACCGCGCGGTCGAGCAGCGAGCCAATGGCCTTGGTCAGACGATCCATCGAGAAGGCAGCCAGGTCCGACGAACTCTGGAACGTCAGCGCCAGTGCCGCCGACATGCCCTTTTTCGTGGCAACGAATTCGACGTTGGAGCGCAGCCAGCGCCTGAGCGCATCGACCGGGTCCTTGGCGTTCTTTAGCTGCTCGGCAAGCTCGCTGAGCTGCTCGACCTCGCGCCGGTACACCGCCTCGAACAGATCCTCGCGCGTCGGAAAATGCCGGTAGAGCGTTCCGATGCCGACGCCCGCGCGTTTGGCCACGGCCTCCAGGCTCGCCTCCGGGCCGCCGGCGTTGAACACGACCTTGGCTGCCTCGAGCACGCGCTCGCGATTGCGCACGGCATCGGCGCGGGGCTTTCGGCTCTGGTCGGTGTGGTCGTCCATCCCGGCAATGTAGATCACGAATTGGTTAGATTGAACCCTTGGCTAGCTGCATCGCGTTGTCTGCGCACGGGCTTTTGACGAATTCCAAATATTTTTCGACGGCCCTTGTTAAGCGGAGGGTGCCTCCGTATCTTCGCTGGGTGCCGGCCCGGAATGTGTCCGGGCGGCGCGATATCGACGGCGGCCACGGCGGTGGTGCGCTGAGCGATGAGCCATGTCCATATCTGATCGGAGCCTTGTATGAACCACTCCATCAGCCTCACCGTGAACGGTGCGCGGCGCGATTTCGTCCTCGACGATCCGCGCGTCACGCTGCTCGATCTCCTGCGTGAGCGCCTCCATCTCACCGGAACCAAGAAGGGATGCGACCGCGGCCAGTGCGGCGCCTGCACCATTCTCGTCGACGGCAAGCGCATCAATTCCTGCCTCGCACTCGCCATCAGCCATGACGGCGCCGACATCCTCACCATCGAGGGCGTTGCGCGCGGCGACCAGCTTCATCCGGTCCAGGCGGCCTTCATCGCCCATGACGGATTTCAGTGCGGCTTCTGCACGCCCGGCCAGATCATGAGCGCCATCGGCATGATGCAGGAAGCCCAGGCCGGCAATGATCCCGAACGCATCCGCGAATGCATGAGCGGCAATCTCTGCCGCTGCGGCGCCTATGCCGGCATCGTCGATGCCGTGCTGGAGGCGCAGGCCGGTGCCGACGAATCCAACCAGAGGCGCTCCGCATGAAACAGTTCGATTATGTCAGGCCCGCCACGGTCGCTGAAGCCGTCGCCGCCGCCGCCCAGCCGGGCGCGACCTATCTTGCGGCCGGCACCAATCTGCTCGATCTGATGAAGAGCGGCGTCAGCCGTCCGGATCGGCTCGTCGACGTCACGCATCTCGATGGCCTCGATCAGGTCGAACGCCTCGCCGACGGGTCGTTGCGGATCGGTGCGCTCGTCAGCAATGCCGATCTCGCGCATGACTCGGAGTTCGCGAAGTCGTATCCGGCCGTGGCAGAAGCGCTGCTCTCCGGCGCATCGGCGCAACTGCGCAACGCAGCAACCGTGGGCGGCAATCTGCTGCAACGGACCCGTTGCGCATATTTCTACGACACCGCCAGCCGTTGCAACAAGCGCGAGGTCGGCAGCGGCTGCGACGCCCGCGAAGGCGAGAACCGGACGCACGCGGTGCTTGGCTGGAGCGAAAGCTGCATTGCGACGAATCCGTCTGACTTCTGCGTGCCTTTGGTCGCGCTCGACGCCATCGTCGAGATCGAAGGCAGGAACGGTCGTCGCGAGATCACGCTCGACGAACTGCATCGCCTGCCAGGAAATACGCCCGAGCGCGAGTCCGCGCTTGAGCCCAGCGATCTCATCGTCGCGGTACGTCTGCCGCCCGCGGCGCGTGGTTTTGCCGCGCATACGCGCTATCTCAAGGTTCGCGAGCGTACGTCCTACGCGTTTGCCGTCGTCTCGGCTGCGGCGGCGCTGCGGATTGAGAACGGCAAGGTCGCAGAGGCGCGGCTTGCGCTTGGCGGCGTCGCCCCAAAGCCCTGGCGCGCCCGCGCCGCGGAGGATGTGCTCAGCGGCGTCGCACCAACGGCAGATGCCTTCCGGGAGGCCGCCTGGCGCGCGCTCACCGACGCAAAGCCGTCCGGCGACAACGCCTACAAGATCGAATTGGCGCGCCGCATTGTCGTGCGCGCGCTGACCCTTGCCGCTGCCGGTACGCCCGCGCGTATCCCCGCGCTGCCGGCTTCCCCCTTTGCTTCGACGTCTGGAGCCATCCATGCCTGAGCTCAATCTCACCAGCGCTCCCGCCCATCTCCGCCACGGCTCGAGCATCGGCCAGCCGCTGACCCGCCGCGACGGCGTGCTCAAGGTCAGGGGGCAGGCGACCTACGCCGCCGACAATCATCCGCCCGGCATGCTGTTTGCGGTGATGGCCGTGTCCAGCATCGCGCATGGCCGCGTGACCTCGCTCGATGTCGCGGCGGCCAAGCGTCATCCCGGCGTTGTCGAAATCATGACGCCGGACCATAAGCCGCAGCTCGCGATTGATCCTGAAATCAAGACCAATCCGTTCGTGTTCCGGATGGAGGTGTTGCAGAGCAACGAGGTCCGCTACGCCAACCAGCCCATCGCCGTCGTGATCGCCGAGACGCTCGAGGCCGCGACCGAAGGCGCGGTGCTGCTGGCGCCGCGCTATGAGACGCTGCCTGCGCTCGTTGGGCTCGATGCCGGCGAAAGTTTTGTGCCGCCCGTCGTTGGTGTCGGTAACCCCACCGAAAACCATCGCGGCGACGTCGAGGCAGGCCTTGCCGCCGCGGACAAGCGGATCGAGGCTGTCTACGAGACCCCGCCGCAATATCACAACGCCATGGAGCCGCACGCGATCGTCGCCCATTGGGACGGCGACAATCTGTCGGTCGACATGCCGACCCAGGGCCTGATGCTGTCGCTGGGGCGCATCGCCGAATTGTTCGGGATCGCACCGGACAAGATCCACATCCGCAGCCCATTCCTCGGCGGCGGTTTTGGCTCCAAGGGGCTCATGGGCGGTCCTCCCGTGCTCGGCCTGATGGCCGCAAAGCTGGTCGGCAAGCCGGTCAAGCTCGTGCTGCGGCGTGAGCAGATGTATGGCCCGGTCGGCCATCGCGCGCCGACGCGTCAGCGCTTGCGCATCGGCGCCGACGGTGAGGGCCGCCTGACCGCGCTCGATCACCATGCAAGGACGGTGTCGAGCACGTTCGACGATTTCTACGAGCCGGCCGCCGACGCCTCGCACACGCTCTATGCGGCGCCCGCGATCCGCACCTCGCACGACGCCGTGCGCGTCAATACCGGCACGCCATTGTTCATGCGTGCGCCGGGCGAGGCGACGGGCTCGATTGCACTCGAAAGCGCGATCGACGAGATAGCCTGGGCTTGCGGTATGGATCCGCTGGCCTTCCGGCTGAAGAACTACGCCGAGGTCGAGCCGATCACCGGCAAGCCGTTCTCGTCCAAAGCGTTGCGCGCCTGCTACGATCAAGGTGCGGAACGCTTCGGTTGGTCGAAGCGCTCGCTCCAGCCGCGGCAGATGCGCGACGATGCCGGCCTGCTGGTTGGCTGGGGCATGGGCACCGCGACGTTCCCGGCGCTGATGTTCCAGGCCGAGGCGCGCGCCGCGATCCGCCGTGACGGCACCGGCGCGATGGAGATCGGCGCGCATGACATGGGCCAGGGCGCCTGGACGGCGCTGGCCCAGATCGCAGCCGATGCCGTCGGGCTCGATATCGATCGCGTCACGTTCAAGGCCGGAACGTCCGACCTGCCTGATGCCGGCATCGCCGGAGGCTCGGCGCACACGGCAACCGCCGGTGCTGCGATCCACAGCGCCGGCGCTGCCGTGATCGCAAAACTCGCCGATCTCGCCACCAAGGACGAGCGCTCGCCGCTGTTCGGCGCCGGCAATGCCGGCGTGATCGCGCGCGATGGCCGGTTGATCCGGCGCGACGACGAGAGCCGCAGCGAGAGCTACACCGAGATCCTCGCGCGCGCCGGCGTCGCCGAGGTCGAGGCTCGCGGCACCGGTGCGCCGAATCCGGCGGCGATGGAGGAGTACGCCATGCATGCCCATGGCGCGGTGTTCGCGGAGGTGAAGGTCGATCCCGAACTCGGCCAGATCCGCGTCACCCGCATGGTCGGCGCCTTCGCGGCAGGGCGCATCGTCAACCCGCATCTGGTGAAGAGCCAGCTGTTCGGCGGCATGATCTGGGGCATGTCCTTTGCGCTGTACGAGGAAGCCATCACCGACCGCCGCAGCGGCCGGATCATGAACGCCAATCTCGGCGAGTACCATATCCCGGTGAATGCCGACGTGCCGCCGCTCGATGTGATCACGGTCGAGGAGCACGATCCGCACGTCAATGCGCTCGGCATCAAGGGCGTCGGCGAGATCGGCATCACCGGCAGCGCCGGCGCGGTCGCCAATGCGGTCTGGCATGCGACCGGCGTGCGGGTGCGCCGTTTTCCGATCAGGATCGAGGAGCTGTTGCCGGGGCTTTGAGGTAAAGGGCGGGGCGGGATCTCCTCGCTCCGCCGCTTCAGAACGTCGGCGGCGTACAGGCCGAGATCACTTCGCACGGCTTGCCACCGACGCAGCGGAAGCGATGCGGACGGCGGCTCTCGAAATAATAGGCATCGCCTGGATTGAGGATCCGCCGCTCGTCCTCGACGGTGACTTCGAGCTTGCCCGAGATCACGATGCCGCCCTCCTCGCCGTCATGAACGAGATGCACGCGGCCGGTGTCGCTGCCGGGCTCGTAGCGCTCCTTCAAGATTTGCAGGGTTCGGCCGAACAGATTGTCGCCGACTTGCCGATACGAGATCGGCTTCTTGCCGACCTCGGTGAGCTCTTCGGCGCGGTAGAAGATCTTGCGCCTGCTCTCCGGCTCCAGCGCAAAGAACTCGGCGAGCCCCATCGGGATGCCGTCGAGGATGCGCTTCAGCGCGCCGACCGACGGGTTCATCTGGTTGGATTCGATCAGCGAAATCGTCGAATTGGTGACGCCGGCGCGCTTGGCGAGCTCACGCTGCGACAGCTTGTGGCGCGCCCGGATGAATCGCAGCCGTCCACCGATGTCGACGCTCATGCCCCTGGCCCCTGTTGCAGGTGTTGCGAATCGCGCAAATATGGACCGGCTGCCCCAGTGAAATCAATGGCTTGCAGGTCATCAGAAAAGGACTTGTTGTCCTATCGAAGCCGTGCCTCTGCTACGCCGTCAGCAAAGGAGCGTGGCCCGTGACCCTTCATCAGATTCCGAACACGATCAAGACCGACTCGTTCTGGATGCCGTTCACGGCCAACCGTCAGTTCAAGAAGGCGCCGCGCCTGTTCTCCTCGGCCGAGGGCATGCACTACACCACCGTCGACGGCCGCAAGGTGATCGACGGCTCCGCCGGCCTCTGGTGCGTCAATGCCGGCCACGGCCGCAAGCAGATCGCCGCCGCCGTCGAGCGGCAGCTGATGACGCTGGACTTCGCGCCGACCTTCCAGATGGGCCATCCGCTGGCGTTCGATTTCGCCGAGCGTCTCGCCGAGATCGCGCCCGAGGGCCTCGACCGCATCTTCTTCACCAACTCCGGCTCTGAATCGGTCGACACCGCGCTGAAGATCGCGCTCGCCTATCATCGCGCCAACGGCCAGTCGAGCCGCACCCGCCTGATCGGCCGCGAGCGCGGCTATCACGGCGTCGGCTTCGGCGGCACCTCGGTCGGCGGCATGGTCGCCAACCGTCGCGCCTTCGCCACGCTGCTGCCGGGCGTCGACCACATCCGCCACACGCATGATCTGACCCGCAACGCCTTCGCCAAGGATCAGCCGGAGCATGGCGCCGAGCTTGCCGACGATCTCGAGCGTCTGGTCGCGTTGCACGGCGCCGAGACCATCGCCGCCGTCATCGTCGAGCCGGTGCCGGGTTCGACCGCGGTGCTGCCGCCGCCGAAGGGCTATCTGCAGCGCCTGCGCGCGATCTGCGACAAGCACGGCATCCTCCTGATCTTCGACGAGGTCATCACCGGCTTCGGCCGCCTCGGTACGCCGTTCGCCGCGAACTTCTTCGGCGTCACGCCGGATCTGATGACGACGGCCAAGGGCATCACCAACGGCGCCATTCCCTGCGGCGCGGTGTTCGCGAGCCGCAAGATTCACGATGGCATGATGGTCGGCCCGGAGAATCAGATGGAGCTGTTCCACGGCTACACTTATTCCGCGCATCCGACCGCCTGCGCCGCGGGTATCGCGACGCTCGACATCTACAAGGACGAAGGCCTGCTCACGCGCGGTGCGACGATGGCCGAATACTGGCGCGATGCGCTGCATTCGCTCAAAGGCCTGCCGAACGTGGTCGACATCCGCAATTGCGGTCTGATGGGTGCGGTCGAGCTGTCGCCCCGCGACGGCACGGTCGGTGCGCGTGGTTACGACGTCATGGTCGACTGCTTCAATCGCGGGCTGTACTTCCGCATGAGCGGCGACTCCTTCGCGCTGTCGCCGCCCCTGATCGTCGAGAAGAGCCACATCGACGACATTGTGTCGATCCTGGGCGATGCCATCAAGCGGGTGGCCTGATAATTGCTCTCGCCGTTGCGAGTTGTTTCCTTGCAGCGGCGCGCGTGATGCCGCGGGAGTTTGACCAAGCGTGAAAGTTTTGATCCTCGGCAGCGGTGTCATCGGTGTCACCTCTGCCTACTACCTCGCCCGTGCCGGCCACGAAGTAACGGTCGTCGACCGTCAGCCCGAGCCGGCGCTGGAGACCTCTTTTGCCAATGCCGGCGAAGTGTCGCCCGGCTACTCCTCGCCATGGGCCGGCCCCGGCGTGCCGGTGAAGGCGGTCAAGTGGCTGTTGATGAAGCACGGCCCGTTGGTGGTCCGGCCGAAGCTCGACCCGGTGATGTGGGTCTGGCTGCTCAAGATGCTGCGCAACTGCACCAGCGCGCGCTATGCGGTCAACAAGAGCCGGATGATTCCGATCGCGGAATACAGCCGCGATTGCCTGCGCGATCTGCGCCGCGACATCGGCATTCAATATGACGAGCGCTCGCGGGGCACGCTCCAGCTGTTCCGCTACCAGGCGCAGCTCGACGGCACCGGCGAAGACATTGCTGTACTCAAGCAATATGGCGTGCCTTTCGAGGTGCTGAGCCGCGAGGGCTGCATCGCGGTCGAGCCGGCGCTTGCCGGCGTCAAGGAAAAGTTTGCCGGCGGGCTTCGTCTGCCGCAGGACGAAACCGGCGACTGCCACATGTTCACGCAGGCGCTGGCCAAGCATGCCGAAGCGCTCGGCGTGCGTTTCATGTTCAACACCGGCATCGACCGCATCGTCACCGACGGCACGCGCGTCAACGGTGTCGCAACCAGCGCCGGGATGTTGCAGGCAGACAGCTACGTGCTCGCGCTCGGAAGCTGGTCGTCGCGGCTCGTCGCGCCGCTCGGCATCTCGCTGCCGGTCTATCCGGTGAAGGGCTATTCGATCACGGTCCCGATCAAGGACGCCTCCGGCGCGCCGGAATCAACCGTGATGGACGAGAGCTACAAGGTCGCGATCACGCGCCTGGGAAGTCGCATCCGCGTCGGTGGCACCGCCGAAATCTCGGGCTTCTCGACCAAGCTGTACGATGCCCGGCGCGCCACGCTCGATCACTCCCTGACTGATCTGTTTCCGCGCGGCGGCGATCTCTCCAAGGCGACGTTCTGGAGCGGCCTGCGCCCGATGACGCCGGACGGCCCGCCCGTGATCGGCCCGACGCAATATGCCAATCTTCACCTCAACACCGGTCACGGCACGCTCGGCTGGACCATGTCCTGCGGTTCGGGGCGTGTGCTCGCGGACATGCTGTCGGGCAAGAAGCCGGAGGTGGATGTGAGCGCGCTGACAGTGGATCGCTACGCGCACCGGTTTGGGTGATTTCTTTGCCTCTCCCCGCGTGCGGGGAGAGGCCGGAATTTGCAGAGCAAATTCCGGGTGAGGGGGAGCCTCCGCGAGTCCGTCGGTCACCGCCTGCGTGGAAAGAGCCCCTCACCCTGACCCTCTCCCCGTAAGAACGGGGAGAGGGAAAAGCAGCTACCCCGTCCCCGTCACGCAATTCACCCACAGCACCACGGCCTTCGCATCCAGCGCCGGATTGGAAAACCGGTGCGGCCTTCGGCTCGCGAACCGAAAGCTGTCGCCGGTCTTGAGCGACCATGTCTCGCTGTCCACCGTCAGCAACATCTCGCCTTCGAGCACCAGGCCAGCCTCTTCGCCGTCATGGGTGTAGAGCTCGTCGCCCGTCGAGCCGCCAGGCTCCAGATGCACCAGGAACAAATTGAGCTTGTTGTCGGCGCTCGCAGGGCTCAGCAATTGTTTTGAGACGCCGGTGCGCCAGAGTTTGAGTTCGGGCCGCTGCGACCCACGCGTCACGACCTGATCGGATGCGCCGTCGGCGCTCGGGTTTGCGCCGAACAGCGCGGCGATGCCGACGCCGAGCACGTCGGAAAGCGTGGCCAGCACGCGCAGTGACGGCGACGACAGGCCGCGCTCGATCTGGCTGAGGAAGCCGATCGACAGATCCGTGCGCGCGGCGACCGTCTCGAGCGAGAACTGCCTGACACGGCGGAGATCGCGGATGCGGCGGCCGACCGCGACGTCCATGGCAGGCTCCGCCGGCTTCGCGGTCACCTTCCTGCCGCTCCTGACCTTCCTGGCCGGCTTTGCGGCGGCCGGTTTGCGCATTCTTTTGCCACCGCTCACGTCAAACCGCTTCCTTCATGTGCATGAAAACCGCTTGCGTCATCCGCGAAAGTGTGACCAAATTTTCATATTGGTGAAAATAGGCCGAAACGGCTCGGTCCGCAACGTCTGCGATCACGACGTGCGAGCGCCGCCACTGGCCGGGACCCAAAGGGGGATGCGATGAAGCGTTTTGGTCTGGCCGCGGTCGCGGCGCTTGCACTTGCGGCCATCGTGCCGGCGTCGGCGCAGCAGGTGCTGAAGGTCGGCTCGACGCCGACGGGCATCCCCTTCACCTTCCTCGACACCAAGACCAACACCATCCAGGGCATCATGGTCGATCTCGTCACTGAAATCGGCAAGGATGCCGGCTTCAGCGTGCAGATCGAGCCGATGCAGTTTTCGGCGCTGATCCCGTCGCTGACCTCTAGCAAGATCGACATCATCGCGGCCGCGATGTTCATCACCGCGCCGCGCAAGGAGGTCGTCGATTTCTCCGACCCGATCTACACCTATGGCGAAGGCCTGGTCGTGCCGAAGAGCGATACCAAGGCCTATGCCACGCAGGACGATCTGAAGGGCGAGACGGTCGGCGCCCAGGTCGGCACCGCCTTCGTCGATGCGCTGAAGAAGTCCGGCCTGTTCGCCGACGTCAAGGCCTACGACACCATTCCGGACATCCTGCGCGACGTGAACACCGGCCGTCTCAAGGCTGGTTACGCCGACTATCCGATCCTCGCCTACAATCTGAAGCAGGGCGGCTTCCCCGAGGTGCGCCTCGTCGACGGCTACAAGCCCGTCACTGTCGGCTCCGTCGGCATCGGCGTGCGCAAGGGTGAGAGCGCACTGCTCGGCAAGATCAACGCGTCGCTCGCGAAGCTCAAGGCCAACGGCACCATCGAAAAGATTCTCGGCAAGTGGGGCCTGAAGGCCCAGGGCTGATGAGAGGGTCATCGAAGGCTGCCCGATGAAAGGCTTCTGGCACGACGTCGTCGAGTTCTTCCCGATCCTGATGAGCGGCGTCGCGCTGACGATCGTCGTCACCATCGGCTCGCTGCTGCTCTCGACGGTGCTCGGCCTGATCTGGGCGATGATGCGGGTCTCCGGCATCAAGGCGCTGTCGATGCTCAGCGCCAGCCTGATCAACGTGATCCGCGGCATCCCGATCATCGTGCTCTTGTTCTACCTCTACTTCGTGATGCCGGATCTCGGCGTCACGTTGTCGGCGCTACAGGCCGCGATCCTCGGTCTCGGCATTGCCTATTCGGCCTATCAGGCTGAAAACTTCCGCGCCGGCATCGAGGCCATCGACAAGGGTCAGATCGAGGCGGCGCAGTCGATCGGCATGGGCTGGTGGCTCACCATGCGCCGCGTGGTGCTGCCGCAAGCGGTCCGTATCGTGCTGCCGCCCTACGGCAACGTCATGATCATGATGCTGAAGGACTCTTCCCAAGCCTCGACCATCACAGTCGCCGAGCTCGCCCTTCAAGGCAAGCTGATCGCGTCCTCGACCTTCAAGAACACCAACGTCTTTACGATGGTGGCGTTGATGTATCTCACCATGAGCATTCCGCTGATCCTGCTGGTCCGTCACTTCGAGAAGCGGGCGGGCAAGAAATGATCGAGCTCAGCGACGTCCACAAGAGCTTTGGCAAGGTCGAGGTGCTCAAGGGCATCACGGCGAAGGTCGAGAAGGGCGAGGTGGTCTGCATCATCGGGCCGTCCGGCTCGGGCAAATCGACCATCCTGCGCTGCATCAACGGGCTCGAAAGCTACGACCGCGGCGAGATCAGCGTCGAGGGCCTGAAGGTCGACCGCGATGCGCCGTCGATCGTGAACATCCGCACGCAAGTTTCGATGGTGTTCCAGCGCTTCAATTTGTTCCCGCATCGGACAGTGCTGGAGAACGTCATCGAGGGGCCGCTGTTCGTGAAGAGGGAGCCGCGCGCCCAGGTATACGAGCGCGGACGCGCGCTGCTCGCTCGCGTTGGGCTTGCCGAGAAAGCGGACGTGCATCCGCCGCAGCTTTCCGGCGGCCAGCAGCAACGCGTCGCGATCGCGCGTGCGCTGGCGATGCAGCCCAAGGCCATCCTGTTCGACGAGCCGACTTCGGCGCTCGATCCGGAGCTCGTCGGCGACGTCCTCGGCGTGATGCGCAAGCTCGCCGACGACGGCATGACCATGGTCGTCGTCACCCACGAGATGGGCTTTGCCCGCGACGTCGCCGACCGTGTGCTCTTCATCGACGGCGGCGTCATCGTCGAGCAGGGGCCGGCGAAAACGCTGCTCAACCAACCCCAGCATCCGCGCACGCAGGACTTTTTGCGCCGCGTGCTGCATCCGCTTTGACCGGACTTTTATAATGACGCGCCTGCCTCTGCCGCCCTCGCTTTATGCCGACACCGCCGTCGCGCCAGTGGATACGCCGCCGCTCGATGCGGACAAGAATGTTTCCGTCGCGATCGTCGGCGGCGGCTATACGGGGCTTTCCACGGCGCTGCATCTGGCGGAGCAGGGTGTCGAGGCGCTGGTGCTGGAGGCGCAGGAGCCGGGCTGGGGCGCGTCGGGCAACAATGGCGGCCACACCAATCCCGGCCTGAAGCACGATCCCGATCAGATCGAGGCTGATTTCGGCGCCGAGCTCGGCCGCCGCATGATCGCGTTCTCCTATGGCACCACAAACTTCACGCACGATTTGATCCGCCGCTATCAGATCCCCTGCGAAGCCCGGCAAAACGGAACGTTGCGCGCGGCCTATAACGAGGCCAGTGCCGCAGCGATCGAAAGGACCGCGCAGCAATGCATCCGCCGCGGTATGCCGGTGTCGTATCTGAACCGCGAGCAGTTGCGCGAGATGACCGGCACCGATCGCTATATCGGCGCCATGCTGGACACCCGCGGTGGCGACCTGCATCCGCTCAGCTACGCCCGCGGCCTCGCGCGAGCCGCGATCTCGACGGGCGCGAAGGTCCACGGCGAGACGCCGGCGCTGTCACTGCGTCGCGATGGCAGCCGCTGGCGCATCGAAACGCCGCGCGCGGTCGTGCATGCCGACAAGGTGTTGCTCGCCACCAACGGTTTCACCGACGATCTCTGGCCTGCGCTTCGCCGCACCATCGTGCCGGTGTTTTCGTCGATCGCTGCCACCGCGCCGCTTTCGGACGACATTGCCCGCTCGATCATGCCGACGCGCCCGGTGCTCTACGAAAGCGGCCACATCACGGTCTATTACCGCATCGATCAGCAGAACCGCCTGTTGATGGGCGGCCGCGGCCCGATGCGCTGGATCAGCTCGCCGAACGACGTCGCCTATCTCATCCGCTACGCCGAGCGGCTATGGCCGCAGCTCAAGGGTGTCGCCTGGACCCATGGCTGGAACAGCCGGCTCGCGATCACCAAGGACCATTATCCGCATGTGCATGAGCCCGCGGAGAGCATCCTGATCTCGCTCGGTTGCAACGGCCGCGGCGTCGCGCTCTCGACCGCAATGGGCGCGCAGCTCGCGCGCCGCTTGATTGGTGGTGCCAAGGCGGAGATCGATATGCCCGTCACCGGCATCACGCCGATCCCGATGCATGCGTTCTGGCCGGTCGGCGTGACGACGGCGGTGATTGCCGGCCGTGTTCGAGATAGGCTGGGGATTTAGAGCGCGTTCAGATGTGATCGGGCCACAGGGCAGGTGCGCTCCCTCTCCCGCTTGCGGGAGAGGGCTGGGGAGAGGGTGTCTCCGCTGTGAGGAACCCCCAAGAGGAGAAAGCCCTCACCCGCGCTCTGCGAGCGCGTCGACCTCTCCCGCAAGCGGGAGAGGTGCAGCAGTGCCCCTGGCCCGATCGCGTTTCCTTAATCAGCCTTCCGCCACCGCGTCGGCCCAGGGCTGGAAGATCTCGACTGCGCCGGAATTGATGTCGCCGTCGCGCATCACCACGCTCGGGCAAGCGAACTTTTGCGGCAGCGTCTGCACCGGCGTTTCCTTGTAGTCGAAGCGTGCGGCAAGCGCCTTGCGTGCATCCGCCGGCAGCCGCGTGTCGCCGAGTACGATCGCGCCTTCACTGCAATCGATGCGGGGTTGATGGATGGCGGCATCGAGGCCCATGTCGAAATCCATCGCAAAGGAGACGAGCTGCATCACCGACGGCAGGATGCGGCGGCCGCCGGACGCACCGACCGCGAGGCGCTTGCCGTCCTTGGTCTCGGCGATGACAGGCGTGTAGTTGCAGAGGCAGCGCTTGCCGGGCGCGAGCGAATTGGTGGTGCCGGGTGTCGGGTCGAACCACATGATGCCGTTGTTCATGGCGATGCCGCTGTGCGGCGTCACATATTTCGAGCCGAACGACGAGAGCAGCGTCTGCGTCACCGCAGCGATGTTGCCGTGACGGTCGACGACCGAGAAATGCGTGGTGCAGGCGGGCGCGAGATATTCGGCGCCGAGCGAGCGCTTGCCGTCGGCATCGCCCATGTCCTTGAGCCGCTCGCGGAAAGCCGCCTGCAAGGCGAGCGCATATTCGACATAGGCGGCAGCGTCCGGCGCGCCCGCCGGCTTCAGACTCTGCTGCAACAGACGCAGCGCATGCGCCATGGTCGGGCCGGCCGTAAGCTCGGGCGTCGCATAGACCTTGCCGTCACGATAGGGGATCGCCAGCGGCTCGCGCAAATGGCTGCGGAACGCGGCGAGATCCTCGACCGACAGCGAGCCGCCGTCAGCCCCGATGTCGGATGCGATGCTCCTGGCGAGGTCGCCCTGGTAGAAGTCGCGCGGACCGGCTTCGGCGAGGTGCGCGAGCGTCGCCTTCAACGTGTCCAGCGGCAGCCGCGTCTCGGCCTCGATGCTCCAGGGCGGGCTCGGCGGCAGGCCGTCCTTCAGAAATGCAGCCGCGCTCGCGGGATAGCGCCGGAGATCTGCCGCCGAACCCGCGATCGTCAGTGTGGTCCACCAGTCCGCCAGCAGGCCCTCGCCGGCGAGCGCCACCGCCGGAGCAACCAGATCTTTCCACGACATCCTGGCGTGTCGGCGGTGCGCCTCCTCCATGCCGGCGACGACACCTGGCACGGCGATCGCGCCGGGACCGTGAACGTTGCGATCGCCCTTCACCCGCGGCCAGGGGAACAGGTCGGAAGCTGTGCGTTCTCCAGTGATGGGATAATCGGCGGCGCGCAGGCTCTGCGGGGCGCACATGCCGTAGTCGATCACCTCGTAGCGATTTTCCGTGGCGCGGTAGAGCACCATCGCGCCGCCGCCGCCGATGCCACTGTTCCAGGGCTCCAGAACGTTCAGCGCAAAAGTGGTTGCCACGATCGCGTCGACGCAATCGCCGCCCGCTGCCAGCACCTGCGCTCCGACCTCGGCCGCCCGCCGCGATTGCGACGCGACAATGCCGCCCCTGGACGTGACGGCGGGTTTGCGGACGGTTTGGTTGAGGCTGAACTGATGAGGCATGATGTCGCTTGTGCTTGTCTGGTCGGTTGTCTTGTCAGTTGTCTTGGCTTCGTTGCGCTGACGTCGAAGCTCCGCAATTGGCGGAGCGCGCGAAGAATGGCACATTGCCGTCAACGAGAACATCGAAAGGAAGGCGCGACATGGCAGGTGTGAAACAGGCGCGGGATGGCGCCGTCGGGATTTTGACGCTCGACGACCCGGCAAGCCTGAACGCGATGACGCCCGATCTGCTCGGCGCGCTTGCCGCCGCGGTCGCCGAGACGACTGGGGATGAGGAGGTCCGCGCGCTGGTCCTCACCGGCGCGGGGCGTGGTTTTTGCTCAGGACAGAATTTGAAGGCAGCCGGAGCGTTGGGCGACGACCTCGCGGCCGGCGTGATGCGCTTCTACTGGCCGGCCTTCAAGGCGCTACGCGAATGCCGCGTGCCTGTCGTCGTTGCCGTCAACGGCGTTGCGGCCGGCGGCGGCTTCAGTCTGGCGATGGCCGGCGACATGATTGTTGCGGCGCGGTCGGCGAGCTTCATCCAGGTGTTCAGCCGTATCGCGCTGGTGCCCGATCTCGGCTCGACCTGGCTGCTGCCACGGCTGATCGGCCGACAGCGCGCGCTCGAACTGATGCTGCTGAACGAGGCGCTCACGGCCGAGCGGGCGCAGGAGATCGGTCTGGTGCGGCAGGTCGTCGACGACGCGAAGCTGATGGAGGAGGCGTTGACGTTGGCACGCCGTCTCGCCGATGGCCCGACCCGCGCTCTGGTCGCGACCCGCGCGCTGGTCGAGGAGAGCGAGCACGCAAGCTACGAGGCGCAGTTTCGCCGCGAGATCGAGCTTCAAGCCACGATCCGCACAAGCGCCGATGCGATCGAAGGCCGCAAGGCCTTCGTCGAGAAGCGCAAGGCGAAATTTACGGGGCGGTGACCCTGTCTCCGCGCCGTCGTGGCCGGGCTTGTCCCGGCCATCCACGTTCTTCCGCGCTAGAGACAAAGACGTGGATGCCCGGGCCTTCGCCTCGTCGAAGCGGCCTCGGCCGCGCAGGCGGGACAAGCCCGGGCATGACGAGTTGAGAGACCGATCAGTTGGAAAGCAGCGAAGGCGCTAGGCTCAGAGCCCGCGGTTCAGCCGGCTAGCCTGATATTTGGCGTGCCATTTCGGACCCGGGCCGCGCATGTAGTGGAGCTCGGGGCGATAGGGATTGCCTGCGATCCGCACCAGCTTCTGCCATTTGGTGGCGACGAAGGCGAAGGGCTGGCGTAACAGGGTCAAAGAAGCCAACAGCATGGCATCACCTCAATGCGGCTTGCCGAGCATGGCAGTGAAGGGGAGATCGAAGATCTCCTCGCCATCGTCGTCGCTGATATGGATCACCCAATCGCGCCAATCCTCGGCGCCGGGCGTCTCGATCATCGAGCGCATGATCTGGGCGGCGCGGTCGCGCGCCTCGGTCAGGTTGGCGACTGCCGTGCCGTAACGATCGATCAGCGTGCCATCGGCATTCGAGCAGTGGAAATACATCTGAACCATACACGCCTCCTCTGGAAAGCGATTTGGACGGCATATCGATACCATCCGGGGAGAGCGAAAAATATTCGGGCCAAGCCCGGTAAGGGAATCTACGGGGATTGGTCGGCACGAAGAGCCCTGTGGGTTTGATCACAGGGGGGTGATGTTCAACTGGACGTCGCCAAAGCGGCGTGGAACAACTCTCGGCCGAAAGCCGGGGAGAGGCCGCTGTGAATCAGCTCACATTTCAGGGTGGACGCGGAAGCTTGTGCGTGGGTGTCGCCGCCTTCGCGGCGGTCCTGCTCGGCTTTGGTCCACTGGCCGCGTCCGATCCCGTGAGGAAAAGCGGCTACGCGGTGGGAACGGAGACGTGCGGTAGCGGCGATCTCGCCTTTCCCAAGATCCAGATCGACATGAAGGCCGGTTTTTGTGCCGGCCTCGTCGCCAGCGAAGAGGACCATCTGAAATTTCCGCGGTCGATCATCCAGGTGCCCGGTCGTGACCTGTTCGTGGTCGCCGATATGGGCGGCTGGGGCCATACCGATGGCCGGCTGCTGCTGCTCGATCCCCACGCCACCAGCGGCCAGCGGTTCAAGGAGCTCCTGACCGGGGTCGAATATCCGTTCGGCCTCGTCATCGGTCCGGACAAGAAGCTCTACGCTTCGACCGCCGAGACCATCTTCCGCTTCGATCCGCTCGCGGACAATCCGCGCGGCACGGTCGAGACCATCATCCGTCACATGCCGGGCCGCCGCATCACGCTGCCTGACGGCACCAGGCTCGATGAGAGCGCGCACCCGCTCAAGCAGTTCGTGTTCGATCGCAATGGGCGGCTGTTCGTCAATGTCGGCGCCCACAGCGACGACTGCATCACGCCGGCGCCGATCACGCGGCCTTGTGCGCCGGCTGAAGGTCCTTCCGCCATGGCTGCGATCTGGCTGTTCACGCCGCCGTCAGGCGGCGTCTTCCCGGCGTTAAAGCCGAACGATCCGGATCCGCCACATGCGGTTTACGCGCGGGGCTTGCGCAATTCGATGGCGCTGGCGCTGCATCCGAACTTTCCCGATGCCGGCTACGCGTTCCTGCAAGGCGAGAACGGCCGCGATCTGCCCGATATCTTCAAGCCGAACGAGGAGATCAATGCGATCGAGCAGGGCAGGCATTATGGCTGGCCCTATTGTTATGACCTGTCGACGCCGAGCCCCGAGTTCAGAAGCGTGCTGCAATCCGGCGTCTACAAATCGCTTTGCACGAGCAACGCGCCCTATAAGGCGCCGTTCTCGCTGCTGCCGCCCCACGGTGCGCCGCTGGCGATGCTGTATTATCACGGCGCTAAATTTCCGGAGTTCGAAGGCAAGCTGCTGGTCGGCCTGCACGGTTATCGCCCGACCGGCAGCCGCGTCGTCGTCTACGACGTCGACGACCACGGTTTCCCGAAGCCCGCCCCGGCGCCGGTGCGCTACCACGTCAGTTGTGCGGCCGATCCGACCCACAATTTTCAGACCGACGCCGGAGATGTCGCCGCCGCGCCGTTCGAGGAGTTGATCGCCGGCTGGCACCGCGTCAATGGTGCGCGGCCGCAAGGCGCGCCGGTCGGCATGACGGTCGCAGAGGACGGTGCGATCTGGCTGGTCGAGGACAAGAACCAGACGATCATCCGCATCGATCGCGCCGCGGGCGATCCACCGCCGCCGCTGCCCTGCGACACGCGCAGCGAAGCGCTGATCGACCAGCTCGCCGCCTTCGTCGCCAAGGATGCGCAAAACAAGATCCGGCTCACCACGCTGCGCAAAAACCTCGTCGAAAAGCACTGCATCGGCTGCCACTCCGATTTTGGCCTGAAGACGGGACAGTTGGACGGCGACAAGGACGCGACCGTGCTGAGGTTCATGCTGTCGCAGGATGGCTGGATCTATCCGGGCGATCCGGAGTCCGGCAAGCTGCGCACGCGGCTGCGCGGCATTGGCGCGGAGAAGCTGATGCCGCCGGGCGGCGAGAGCCTGCCGAAAACCGAGCCCGGTTATGCGGCGCTGCTCACGACTGTGGATCTGCTTGTTGCCAAGATGGTTCCGGGGACGCGGATGCGCATCAAGCTCGGCCTGCCGCAGCGCAAGTTTTATGGCAAGGCGAACAAGGAATGCGGCGAAATACCGGCCGCCAAGGTCGTTGTCGTGACACAAAGGAACGCTGTAGACAAACCGGGCTTCAGCCGATTCTTCCGGGCGGCCGATCCTTATTTGAATGGCGAGTGCAGCGACGACGATGGCTATTTCATTCGGCAGGAATTTCTGGTGCCTGTGCAGTAGCATCCTGCTCGTCGTCGCCACGCCGCTCGTCGCAGCCGAGACGAAGCTGTTCGAAAGCGTGCAGGTGACGCCGGCCAGCGAATATACGTTCGGCATCGAAGGGCCCGCCGCCGATCTCGATGGCAACCTCTTCGTGGTCAATTTCGGCAAGCCCGGCACCATCGGCCGATTGCCCGCGGGCGGTGCGGCGTCGGAAGCCTTCACGGCGCTCCCCGAGGGCAGCGTCGGCAACGCCATCCGCTTCGATCGCAGCGGCACGATGTTCATCGCCGACTACAAGAAGCACAACATCTTTGCGATCCCGAAGGGCGGCATCGAACCCAGCGTCTGGTTTCACTCCGACGAGATGAACCAGCCCAACGACATCACCATCGCCCGCGATGGCACGATCTATGCGAGCGATCCGAACTGGAAGGGCCGGGAAGGCCACATCTGGCGCATTGCGAAAGCGGCCGACGGATCGGTGCAGGGACAAATCATGCCGGCGCCGCGCGCGATGGGCACCACCAACGGCATCGATCTCGGCCCTGACGGCAAGACGCTCTATGTCGGTGAATCCAGCAATGGACAGGTCTGGTCCTACACTATCCGCGGCAACGAGCTCACCGACGCAAAGCTCGTCAAGGCATTCCAGCCCGACACCATCGATGGCCTGCGCACCGATGTCACCGGCCGCCTCTACGTCGCGCGCATTCTCAAGGGGACGATCGCGCTGATGAAGCCCAATGGCGCGGTCGAGCGCGAGATCGCGCTGAAGGGCAAAGAGCCGACCAACCTCGCCTTCGGCGGCAGCGACGGCAAGACCGTCTTCGTCACCCAGCGTCAGGGCGGCTTTATCGAATCGTTCCGCACGGACCAGCAGGGCCGCGAGCACTGTCTCCAGCGGGGCCGTTGCTAGGCTCGTCAAAGGCTGCTCTTGACGCAGAGCCGCAGCGCGAAGGCGGCACTCTTCTTGCTTGCATCTGGCCGCCGCCGGGATTTAGACATTCTGTGGCATCGTTAAAGAGCACGCGACCACGGAGTGTTGAGTGAAAGCCGTCCATACCGAACTGCACCGCAGCCACGATCCGCAATTCTTCCTGGTCCGCGGCATCGTCAAGCGCACCACCGAACAGCCCGAGCGCGCCGATCGCCTGCTCAAAGGCCTGAAGGACGGCAAGCATCAACTGGTCGAGCCGACCAAGTTCGGCCAAGGCCCGCGCGCGCGCATTCACAGTCCCGAATATCTGTCGTTCCTGAGTGAAGCCTGGGATGCCTGGACGGCGCTCGGCGATTCCGGTCTGGAGATGATCGGCAACATTCATCCCGTGCGCCATGCCGCGACCTATCCGACGCATATCGTAGGCCGACTCGGCTGGCACACCGCCGACACCGCCGCTCCGATCGGCCCGGGCACCTGGGCCGCGGCCTGCGCGGCGACGGATGTTGCGGTCACCGCGGCGCAGATGGTGATGGACGGCGAGGACGCGGCCTATGCGCTATGCCGTCCGCCCGGCCATCACGCCTATCGCGACATGGCCGGTGGCTTCTGCTTCCTCAACAACAGCGCGATCGCGGCCGCGCATCTGCGGCTCAAGCACGAGCGCGTCGTGATCCTCGACGTCGACGTCCATCATGGCAACGGCACGCAAGGAATTTTCTATGCGCGGCCGGATGTCTATACGGTCTCGATTCACGCCGATCCGATCGCGTATTATCCCTACGTGTGGGGCTATGCCCATGAGCGCGGCGAGGGTCCCGGCCTCGGCACCAATCTCAACATCCCCCTGGCGATCGGCACCGGCGATGACGGCTATATCCGGGCGATGGATGTCGCGCGCAAGGCGATCGAGTCCTTTGCGCCCGGCGCGCTCGTGATCGCGCTCGGCCTCGACGCCTCCGAGCACGATCCGCTGAAGGGCCTTGCCGTCACCACGCCCGGCTTCCGCCGCATCGGCCAGGCCATCGCGAAGATGGGCCTGCCGACCGTGTTCGTGCAGGAAGGCGGTTATCTCTCGGATATCCTCGGCGCGAACCTGACCTCGGTGCTGGCGGGATTCGAAGAGGCAAGGTGAGGTTCGTCATTCTCGTCATTGCGAGCGTAGCGAAGCAATCCAGAATCTTTCCTCGCGACGACTCTGGATTGCTTCGCTGCGCTCGCAATGACGACGTGGATGCAACCTTGCATGAGGGAGAGTGATTGGCTCGGCGGCATCAGTGCTCAAAACATCCCGCTCGCCCTGAGCGCGTTGCAGACGTGCTGCATCTCGGTCTCGTCCGCGACCATGTCGAGCATGATCGTGGTGAGGCCCTTCGCGGCAAACTCCTTCAGCTTCGCGCCGATCTCGGCATAGCTGCCGACGAGATAGGGGCAGTCGGCCTGGAAGGTGAGGTACGGCAGCAGCCAATAGCCATTATCGGCGAGCTCGCCGCTCTGGCCTTCATATAGCCGCCGCTTCCAGACGGAATCCGAGTTCTCCACCGTGAGTGCGAGCAGCTCGCGGTCATCAGGGTTGTCGCGGAAGCGGAGCTTCGCCGCCTGCCGCGCTTCTTCTCCGTTCTCGCGCGCGAAGATGCCAAAATTCATTCCGGGGGCATTGAGACCGCGATCGAGGTCGGGCGGCAGCATCTGCATCTTGATGCAACCGGTCTCCGCTGCGACGCGCTGCGCCGCCTCCGACTGGCCTGCGATCAGGAATTCCGGCATCAGCTCGGCCGGCAAGCGTGGCCGCAATTGCAAATTGCTGGCACGATAGAACCGGCCCTCGACATCGACCGGGCGCGAGCTCGAAAGCAATTGGCGCACGATCGCGACGAACTCGCCGAGCCGGACATAGCGGTCGGCATGCGACTGCTCGTCGCCCAGCCCCTGCAAATCGCTGATCGCGGTTCCCGTGATCATGTTGAGATGAACTTTACGGCCGTAGAGCTGCGCAAACGACGAGACGAACTTCGCGGCCGTGAACGGGTGCATGTAGACCGGATTGACGGCGATCAGCGGCGAGGATCGCATCGTTGCCGCGATGATGTGCTGGGCCATGGCCCAGGGCTCGACGAAGACGTCATTGCCTTCGAACAGCAAAATGCCTTCGAAACCGTTGCGGTCGGCGAACTCCGCCACCCGTATCAGCTCGCCGACATATTTCTTGGGATCGCGGTTGCGCGAAATTGCGGGAAAGACGCGCAGCCGCGCCGGCATCATTCCGCCGCTTCCTGCAGCGGCCAGGCATTGCGGGTGATGCGAAGGCCGCCGGCCGCACGGGAGCCGTCGGCGATCGCCAGGCGATGCGAGGGCGATGGCGAGCACAGCGAGAAGCGCCAGCCCGCGGGATCGTCGGAGATATCGGGCTTGAAGCTGATTTCGATCGCCTCCCGCGAGACCTGCATCGCGAATGCGTCGAGCGGCAGGTTGAGTCCAAAACCCCTGGCTTTCAGATAGGCTTCCTTCAGCGTCCAATAGTCGAAGAAGCGCTCGATGGCGGCCGGCTCCGGCAGGCCGCGCAGCGTCTCGACCTCTTCCGGCGCAAAGAAGCGAAGCGCGGTGGAGAGTGGCGCGACGCGCCGCGACACCGTCTCGACGTCGACGCCGACGGTCTCGTGCTTCGACACGACGCAAGCCACGCAGCCGTCGGCATGGGACAGGCTGAAATGCAGTGCCCTCGAAGTCGCCGGCGCCGCGACAAAGGGCCGCCCGTAGCGGCCGGTCGAAAACGACCAGTTGGTCGGTTCGACCTCGGGGGCCGCGTGCGACAGCGCCAGGCGCAACATCGCATGCGCGAAGATATATTGCCGCTGATGCCGCTCCAACATGAAGCGGTCGGCGCGTATCCGTTCATCGACCGAGAGCAGCCGCCGGCAGGCTTCGACCGCGCCCGGCGTGTCGATGCTCTCGATCAGTCCGACAAACAGTTCAATTTCGTCGTCTGCCATCAATTGGGCCCATAGCGTCAGGCGGAGGCCAAATCCGGCCCTGACCGAAAGAATCAACCGAGCAGGAAGCAACTGAGCAGACCGCTTCTAGCGGTCCACCCGGGCAAATTCTTGTCGATTGCTGGCCGGTTTACAGGCGCAAGCTTGTGCGAGACCCCAACTCGACAGGCGAGCGGCCAAAATTTGGAAATGAATTTGAAGATTCGTGCGGCGTCCCGGCCGACGAGTCTTACTTTTTCTTCTTGGCCTTTTTGCCGCCCAGCATGGAAAGGCTGGCGTCGACGTCCTTCAGAGCGGCCTGGAGCTTCTTCTTCTCGTCGGTAAGAAGCTTCTGAAGCGACTTGCGGTCCTTGTCGCTCAGCGAGGTACCCTTGGTAAATTTGATGAAACCCATAATAAGCACTCCCCCGGTTGAAAATAATAGTCCAAATCAAAACGCGGGAATAATCTTGCGCGCTGGCGCCAAATAATCAAGATGCAACTTGATCATTCACAGCTTTGGCGAGCGAACTCTGTTCGCCCGTCCTGCACAGCCAGTCATGCCGCCCGGCGGGCGAGCAGCCGATCGAGCGGCGTATTCGGCTGGGTGATGGCGGCTCCCAGCAGCGCGACAAGATCCTCCATCCACGTGCCGACCATGGTTCCGTCGAGCAGCTCGCCCTTGTAATTGCACGAGCCTGTGATTCCGGTCGGGCGCTCCTTGAGCATCAGCGACAGCCAGGTCTGGTCGACCGGCAGTACCGGCTGGCCCTCGCGCGCGACGTTTCCGATCGATCGCAGCGCGACATTGGGCAGGTCGAGCGGCTGGCGCAGCGGATTTTGCAGAGTGAAATAGACCTGGAGCAGCGAAGCCGGATCGATGCCCTCCTGCTCCAGATGGTCGGCCAGAATGTTGAACGGCAGCTCCTGCCGGGCATGCGCGTCGAGCACGCTTTGGCGCACGTGGCCTAAGGCCTGTGTGAACGATAGATCCGGCGTGATTCGGCTGCGGACAATCACCGTGTTCTCGAACGGACCCACGATCCCTTCGGTATCCGACTGGGCGCGATTGGCCATGGCGGTCGCGACCGAGATGTCGGTGCGTCCGGTCCGCGCCAGCAGCAGGGCCTTGAGGCCGGTGAGCAGGCACATGAACAGCGTGGCATTGTGCTGTCGCGCATAGGCCGCGAGCCGGCCGACCAGGTCGCGCTCCAGGCTGAGCGGATGATGGCCGGTCGATGCACCCGGCCGCGCTTCGCCGTCAAACAGGGGGGCTGAACCGCGCAAGGTCTCGGTCCAGTCGGCAGCCTGGCGGCGGGCCGCCTCGGTGCCGCACCACCAGCGCTGCCAGCGTGCAACGTCGGAGAACGCCAGCGGCATCTTCGGCAAGGGCGTCGACGGATGGCCTGCCAGCGCGGCGTAGCGGTTGGACAATTCCTCGAACAGCACGCCGATCGACCAGCCATCGGCGATGGCATGATGCAGCGTCAGCAGCAGGACGTGATCCTCGGCGTGCAGCCGCAGCAGCCGCGCCCGTAGCAGCGGCGCCCGGGCGGCGTCGACCGGGGTGTAGGTCTCCTGCGCGATCAGGAGCTCGATCTTCTTCAGCTCGAGCGCCTTGCGGCGCTTGTTGTTGTGGGGCCGCCCGTCGCCGATGGTCTCGACGGTCAGGACCGGACCGAGCGCGGCGGGTGCGATGATCCGGCTGACCGGCTCCTCGCCATTCCAGCCGAACGCCGTCCGCAGCGATTCGTGGCGGCGCACGATGTCGTCGATGGCCTGCGCCAGCGTGAGCGGATCAATCGGGCCTTCGAGGTGGAAAGCGAAGGGCAGGTTGAAAAGCGGCAGATCGGGCAGGTTCTGCTCGATTCGCATCATCTGGTCCTGCGCGATCGACAGCGTGGGAGGCCCGTTGTCGGCCAGGCGGGGGACGCCGCCCGCGGGCATTTGCGGTTTCGTGGCCACGGCCTCGTCGACCCGCCGGGCGAGATCCTCGATCGCCGGCGCCTCGAAGATGGTCTTGATCGGCAGCGAGACCCCGAGCGCACGGGCCACGCGTGCCATCGCCTGGCCGGCGAGCAGCGAATGGCCGCCGAGGTCGAAGAAATTGTCGGTGACACTGATGCTCTCGACCTTCAGCAGGTCGATCCAGATGTCGGACAGCACCTTTTCGGTGAAGCGGCGGGCCGGCACGGCGGCGTCCGTCCCCGCGCTCTCCTGTTGCGCGGGCGCAAGCAGCGCGGAGCGATCGAGCTTGCCGTGGGCATTGAGCGGAACCTGATCCAGGAACAGAAAGGCCGACGGGATGGCATGGACAGGCAACCGGCTCTTGAGGAAGTCGCGCAGCTCGCTGGCGCTGATCTGGCTGCCGGCCCTGGCAATGACATGGGCGATCAACCTGACATCGCCATTGGCGTCGCGGCGCGGCTCGACGATGCCGGCGCGGATGCTTGCGTGGTCGCCAAGCGCAGCCTCGATCTCCTTGAGCTCGATGCGATAGCCGCGGACCTTGACCTGAAGGTCGGCGCGGCCCAGGCATTCGATCGTCCCGTCGGCGCGGCGGCGGGCGAGGTCGCCGGTGCGGTACAGCCGCGCGCCTTGCTGGCGCGCGAACGGATCGGGGATGAAGCGCTGCCGGCTCTGGGCGGGATCGTTGACATAGCCGCGGCCGACGCCGGCGCCGCCGATGCAGAGCTCGCCGACCACGCCGATCGGCTGCGGCTCCAGACCAGGATCGAGCACGTGGATTTGGGTATTGGGCAGTGGCGCGCCGACCGGGACATTGGTCGTCGCCGTGTCCGGCGCCCTGGTCAGCCGGTGCAGGGAGACGTCGTCAGAACATTCCGAGGCACCATAGGCGTTGATCAGCGGCACCTTCGGGCAGCGGGCGAACCAGGCGCGGCAGAGCTCGACCGGCAGTGGCTCGCCGGTCGAGATCAGGAGCCGCAGTTTCGCAAAGGCGCGCAGCATCGGCGCCTCGTCGAGACGTTCGAGGATGACGCGGAGCAGCGAGGGGACGATCTCGAGCACCGTAATGCCCTCGCGTTCGATCTCCCGGGCCAGCATCATCGGGTCCTGCACGACCGAATTGCCGCAGACATGGACGCGCGCGCCAACCATGGGACCGGCGAGGAACTGCCAGACCGAGATCACAAAGCTCTGCGGTGCGGTCTGCGCGATCACGTCCCTTGCCGTGAGGCCGAGCTCGGCGATCAGCGACGCCAGATGGTTCGACAGCCCGCGCTGCTCGATCATGACGCCCTTCGGCGCGCCGGAAGAGCCGGACGTATAGATGAGATAGGCAAGGCTCGCGCTTGCGCGCCGCGCCGCACGGGCCGGCCTGGTCGATTCCAGCGCGCTCGCATCCTCGATCCCGGCGACCTGGATGCGCGCGACCAGCGGCTCGAGCAGCGCGTCGACCATGGCGGACTGCGCGCGCCCCGTCAGCAGCACGCTTGCGCAGCTTGATCCGAGGATGGTTGCGAGCCTTGCCGGTGGCTGCTCGGGATCGAGATTCAGGAAGGCCGCACCCGCGCACTGGACCGCGATCATCGCCGCGAGCAGGTCGAGCCCGCGATCGGCAAGCAGTGCGACTACGCTCTCGGCGCCGACGCCTTCGCGCGTGAGCCACCGCGCGATCGCCTGGCTGCGGCGCGCCAATTCGCGATAGCTCAGGGACAGACGTCCGTCGGATATCGCCACGGCGTTCGGCGTCTTCTTCGCCTGCCGCTCGAAGCGTTCGCAGAGATTGCCACGGGTGCTGAAATTGGCCGGCCGGCCTCTCGCCGGCAGACGCCGGCGTTCCGCCTCCGTCAGCAGCGGCAGACGCGAGATGCGCTGCTCGGGATTGGCGATAACCGCCTTGAGCAGGGTCTTGAACTGATCCGCCATGCCCTCGATCGTCCCCGCGTCGAACAGATCGGTGGCGTATTCGAAGAAGCCGGTAAAGCGGCCCTCGGCCTCGACCAGCTCGAGCGTGATGTCGAAGCGCGCGACTTTTGGGTCGATCTCCAGCCGCCGCGTCGACAGGCCGGGGAAGCGCGCCGCCTCGATCGATGCGTTCTGGAGGATGAACATGATCCGGAACAGCGGATTGCCATCGCTCCTTCGCGCGATCTGCAACGCGCGCAGGACTTCCTCGATCGGAAGGTCCTGGTTGCGATAGGCATCGAGCGTGACCTGGCGCACCCGGCGCAGCATCTCGCCGAAAGTCGGGTCGCCGCCGAAATCGGTGCGCAGGATCAGCGTATTGGCAAACAGCCCGATCAGCCGTTCGCTCTCGATCTGGTTGCGATTCGCGATCAGCGAGCCCGTCGCGACATCCTCGTGTCCGGTATGGCGAAACAGCAGACACTGGAACACCGCGAGTAGCGCCATGAACGGCGTGACGCCCTGGTCCTGGCTCAGCGCGCGAATGTCGGCCGAAAGGGTCTTGGACAATTCGAAATAGTGACGGGCGCCGTGACCGCTCCACGTCTCCGGCCTCGGCCGGTCGGTCCGCAGCGGCAGCGTGGTGACGCCTTCGAGCTGCGTTCGCCAGTAATTGAGCTGCTCTTTTGCCGCCGGTGTCTGCGCCCAGCTCTGCTGCCAGCGCGCAAAGTCGCGATATTGGAAGCCGGGCGAGGGCAGCATCGTCGTGCTCCCCTTGCGCGCGGCGGAATATCCGGCGGCGAGCGTCTCCCAGAACAGCCGCTGCGACCAGCCATCGGTGACGAGGTGATGGACATTGACCACCAGCGCATGGCTGGACTTGTCGAACGACAGCAGCGTGACTTTCAGCGGCGGCTCGCGGGCGAGATCGAACGGATATTGCGCCAGCTTGAGCGCCT
The DNA here is from genome assembly GCF_049949275.1 of Bradyrhizobium genosp. A. Taxonomy (NCBI): domain Bacteria; kingdom Pseudomonadati; phylum Pseudomonadota; class Alphaproteobacteria; order Hyphomicrobiales; family Nitrobacteraceae; genus Bradyrhizobium; species Bradyrhizobium genosp. A. The sequence continues at coordinate 1,899,033 of NZ_CP188196.1, forward strand.
CGCGCCTGACGACCGCAGCCCGCCGGTGGGGAGGGCAGGGTCTTAGCTTGATCCGCTCGAACCGCGGCGGTGTCTGAAGCACGCGCTGCACGGGCTCGCCCTCGCGTTCGACGAAGACCGAGTGCAGCGCCTCATGGCGCGCGCAGATCGCCGCGAGGCTCGCCTGTAGCGCGGCGATGTCGACCTCGCCCTTGAGCAGTGCGACCTCGACCACGTTATAATTGTAGCGCGTCGGATCGAGCCGCGAGAGCACATACATCCGCTGCTGCTGGAACGACAGCGGCGCGTCTCCTTCAGAGGCTGCCGGGCGCCATGCCGGCAGCATCGGATCGCGATGCGCCGTGGTCTCGAGCCGGGTCGCAAGAGCGCCGACCGTGGCGCAATCAAAAATGTCCTCGAACGAGAAGTCGACGTTGAAGCGCTCGCGCAGGCGGGAGCGCATCTGCGTGACCGCGAGCGAATCCGCGCCGAGCGCAAAGACATCCTGATCGACGCCGACCTGCGGAAGCTCCAAAAGATTGGCCCAGATCTCCGCAAGCTGGGTCTCCAACGCGGTGCGCGGCAGCTGCGTCTCGTCGTCATCATGCGACGCCGAAATCAGCTCGGCCAGTGCGTTGCGCTTGACCTTGCCGCTGGCGCCCTTCGGCAGCACCGCCACGCTGCGGATCAGGCTTGGCACCTTGTAGGCGGCGAGGCGTTTGCGCGCGAACTGGCGCAGCTGGTCGGAGGTCGCCTCGGAATTTTCCCGCAGCACCACGACGGCGGCGACGTTCTCGCCGAGTTTGGCGTGGGGAACGGCGAAGACACCGGCTTCCAGCACCGCGGGGTGGGCCAGCAGCACCTCTTCCACCTCCAGCGGCGACACCTTCTGGCCGCCGCGGTTGATGACGTCCTTGATGCGGCCGACGATGAAGAGATAGCCGTCGGCATCGAGATAGCCGAGATCGCCGGTCCGGAACCAGCCGTCGCGAAATGCGGCCCGCGTCGCGGCCTCGTCATTATAATAACCGCGGCTCATGTTCGCTCCGCGCAGCATGATCTCGCCACGCGCGCCGCTTGCAAGCACGCGGCCGGTCTCGTCCATGATCGCGATCTCAGGACCGGCGGCACGGCCGACCGATCCGATCTTGCGCAGCTCGAACGGATTGGCGGCAATCTGCGAGGCCGCTTCCGTCATGCCGTAGGTTTCCAGCACGGGCACGCCGAACAGAGCCTCCAGCCCGTTCAGGATCGCAGGGGCAAGCGAGGACGAGGCCGAGCGGATCACGCGCAGCGATGACCCGCGGGCGCGCTCCGGGTTGGTCTCCGCGGCCGTCAGCAGCGCGCGATGAATGGTCGGCACCGCCGTGTACCAGGTCGGTTGCAGGTCCCGCATCCAGCCGAAGAAGGACGGCGCGTCGAAACCGCCGGTCGCGATCACGCTGGAGCCGGCGGCCAATGCCGTGAGCAGTCCGGAGATCAGCCCATGGGCGTGAAACAGCGGCAAGGCATTCAGCAGGCGATCGTGCGATGTGAGCGACAGCACGCGGCCGGCATTTTGCGCGGAGAGGCACACATTGCGATGCGTCAGCGGGACCATTTTCGGCCGCGCCGCCGTGCCTGACGTCAGCAGGATGAACGCATCGTCCTCGGCGCGCGCGGCGCCGTTTGTGCTTGCCGGACCGATCGTCGGCCCGACGAACTCGCAGCCGCCGAGGTCCATCTCCGGTCCCGGCACGAAGTCGATCGCCGCGATATTGAGCGCTCTGGCGACGTCACGGCTTGGTGAGTTCATGTCGGACCGGGTGACAAGCGCCGTCAGCTTCAATTCGCTGAAATACCGTTGCAGTTCGTCAGCCGTCAGGTCGGGATTGACGGGGACGCAAGCACAGGTGGACGCGACCGCGATCAGAGCCAGCGCGCTGTCGGCGCCGCGCGGCAGCGCAACGGCAATCCGGTCGCCAGGTGCAATGCCGCGCGCGCGCAGCGTCTGGACGAGATGCGCGATTCTGGCGCCGAGCGCGCCATAGGTCAGAGGCGGCCGGCCGGGGGCGAGCAGGGCCGGTGCCGCCGGTATCGTCCGCGCATGGAAGGCGAGAAGGGTGCCGATATCGGCAAGGGTTTCGGCCTCGGGGCCCGCGCCGGCCGATCCTTCTCCCGCCCCGGATGCAATCCCCGACAACGCCATTCCCTTTTGATCTGATTGGGCTATTCTTCCCAAGAGTTAGGGAACGCGTCCAGTCTGAGGTGAAGTTTTGGCCCCAAAATCTGTGGTTGAGGGGACCTTAAGCCCTTCGGCGGGGGGAGTGTCGGGCGGGATCACCATGCTGGAGAAAGAGCCTGGGACGGAAGTCGGGTTGAAGAGCTGGCTCGAACGCATCGGTCTTGGCCATTACACCGATCTGTTCGCACAGCACCGCGTCGACCTCGACGTCATGGGCGACCTGACCGAGGCTGATCTTGCCGAGCTCGGATTGCCGCTCGGCGATCGCAAGCGGCTGCAGCGGGCGACCGCGTCGCTGTTCCAGGCCGAGACGGCGGAGGCGCCGGCCGCGCCCGCGCACCGGCCGATCCGCACCGAGGTCGGCGCCGAGCGGCGTCAGCTCACCACCATGTTCTGCGACATGGTCGATTCCACCGCGCTCTCCGCCCAGTTCGATCCGGAAGACGTGCGCGACATGATCGCGAGCTTCCGCGAGACCTGCGTGCGCGTGGTCAAGCATTACGAGGGCTTTGCCGCCCGCTTCGTCGGTGACGGCATTCTGGTTTATTTCGGCTACCCGACGGCGCATGAGGACGATGCCGAGCGCTCGGTGCGCGCCGGGCTCGAGATCGTGCGGGTGCTCTCGACGGCGCGCGCGATCGAGCCGCGCGGCGCGCTCAGCCACGCGCCCGCCGTCCGCATTGGGATCGCAACCGGCCTCGTCGTGGTCGGCGACCTGGTCGGCCAGGGCACCGAAGAACGGGATTCCGCGGTCGGCGAGACCGTCAACCTTGCCGCGCGCCTGCAGGCGCTGGCGCCGCCCAACGGCGTGGTGATCTCCTCCTCGACGCAGTCGTTGCTGAAGGGGAAGTTCGATTACCGCAATCTCGGCGCTCATGCGCTGAAGGGCATCTCGGAGAAGGCCCAGGCCTGGCACGTCGTGCGCGCCACGCGGGTGGAAACTCGCTTTGCGGCCGCCATGGGCACGCGGCTGACCCCGCTCGTCAACCGCGAGGAGGAAATCGCGCTGCTGATGGGGCGCTGGCAGCAGGTCAAGGAGGGTGACGGCCAGGTCGTCGTCAAGTTCGGCGAGCCCGGCATCGGCAAGTCGCGCATCATCCAGGAGATTTTTGAGCGGATTGCAGGCGACCGGCACGGACAGGTCTCGTTCCAGTGCTCGCCCTATTACACCTCCACCGCTTTCTATCCGTTCGTCGAGCAGCTCAAATTCTCTCTCGGCCTCGATCGCGAGGATGTGTCCGCGCTGTCGCTGGCGAGCCTGGAGAATGCGATTGCCGCCGCCCGCGGCGATATCGCGCAGGTCGCGCCGCTGTTTGCCACCCTGCTGTCGATCCCCACCGGCGAGCGCTATCCGCCGCTCGACCTGTCGCCGCAGCAGCAAAAGGACGCGACCGTCGCGGCGCTGGTCAATCACTTCCTGGGCCTCGCGCGCGAGATGCCGTTGGTGATGGCCTTTGAGGATCTGCACTGGATCGATCCGACCTCGCGCGAGGTGATCGACCTCCTGGTCGACCGGGTGCAGAACCGGCCGATCCTGGCCATCATCACCGCGCGCTCCGAATTCCAGCCGAGCTGGAACGCGCATTCGCACATCACCACGCTCGTGCTGAACCGGCTGAGCCGGCCGTTGCGCGCGACGCTGGTCGAGCGTGTCGCCGGGCGCGAGCTGCCCAAGGAGGTGATCGAGGAGATCATCGTCAAGACCGACGGCGTGCCGCTGTTCCTGGAGGAGCTGACCAAGACGGTTCTCGAATCCGATCTCCTGACCGAGCGGCATGGCCGCTACGTGCTGTCTGGCCCGTGGCGGCAACTGGCGATCCCGGCGACGCTGACGGACTCGCTGATGGCGCGTCTCGACCGGATGGGGCCGTTCAAGCGGATCGCGCAGATTGGCGCCACGATCGGCCGCGAGTTCTCCTACGAGACCCTGCATGCGGTCGCCAACACGCCGGCGGAGCAGATCGAAGCGGCGCTGACGCATCTGGAGGAGGCGGGCCTGATCACGCGCCGCGGCCATCCTCCGGACGCGCTCTACTCCTTCAAGCACGTGATGATCCAGAACGCGGCGCATGCGAGCCTGTTGCACAGCGAGCGGCGCAAGCTGCATGCGAGCATCGCCCAGGTGCTCGCCGAGATGTATCCGGAGAAGACCGAGCGCGAGCCGGAGCTGCTCGCCCACCATCTGACCGAGTCCGGCCAGAGCGAGGGCGCGGCGAGCTTCTGGCTCAAGGCCGGCAAGCAGGCGGCCAAGAGCGGCGCCAATCTCGAGGCAATCGGCCATTTGCGCCGCGGCCTCAGCGTGGTGCAGGCCAATGCCCGCATGCAGGGTGCCGACGAGATGGAGCTCGAGCTGCGGATCGCGCTCGGCAACGCGCTGATCGCCGCCAAGGGCTACGCGGTTCAGGAGGTCGAGGAGAACTACATCCGCGCCCTCGAGCTCGGCCAGCAGCTCGACGACGACGAAAAGACCTTTGCCGCCACCCGCGGGCTCTGGGTGTGCCATTTCATCCGTGCCGATCTCACCCGCGCGCATGATCTCAGCGTCGAATTGTTGAAATTCGCCAAGCGCGAGCGGCTCAACGAGCGGACGGAGCCGGCGCAGCAGACCGGCTATCTGATCGAAGCGCACCGCTCGATCGCGATGACCATGCTCTATCGCGGGCGCTTCGCCGCCGCGCAGCATCATCTGCACCGCTGTATCAATCTCTACAGCCCCGATCTGCATTCCGACCTGATGGAGCGTCACGGCACCGATCCCGGCGTCGTCTCGTTGTCTTATCTCGGCTATCTCCTGTGGTTCCTCGGCCAGCCCGACGCGGCGCGCCAGCACAGCGAGCAGGCGATCCTGCATGCGGAGAAGATCCGCCATCCCTTCTCGCTCGCCTTCGCATTGGTGTTCGGCGCCTATCTCTGCCAGCATCTGCGCGATATCGAGGGCACGCGCGACCACGCCAACCGCGCCATGATCATCGCCACCGAGCATAATTTCCTGCACTGGAAGCAGCAGGCCGCGATCCTGCGCGGCTGGGCGCTGGCCCAACTGGGCGAAGCCGACGAAGGCATCAGCCAGATGCGGTTCGGCCTCGACGAATACGAGGCGATGGATTCCTGGCTTGCCGGCTGCTGGTTCCGCTGCCTGCTCGCGGAGGCCTATGCCAAGGTCGGCATGCGCGACGCCGCCTTGCGCGCGCTGGACGGTGCGCTTGCGACCGCACGACGGACCGGAGATCACTCCTACCTCGCCGAGGTCTATCGCCTGCAGGGCGAGATCACGTTGTCGGACGGCAATCCGGCCTCGGTGCAGGAGGCCGAGGATCTGTTCGAACTGTCGCTGGAGACGGCGCGCAAGCAAGGCGCGTTGTCCTGGGAGCTGCGCACCGCCGTCAGCCTCGCGCGGCTGTCGTATGATTCCGGCAAGCGCGAACATGCGAGCCTTTTGCTCTTGCCGATCGTCGGCAAGTTCAACGAAGGATTCCTGGCGCACGATTTGAAGCAGGCCATGCAACTCGTGCACGAGCTCGGTGGGGACACGCCCGTTCGTCAGCCGGCCGACCCGGTGAGATGAGCGAGCTCGCCGCCGCCCGTGCGCGCTATGTCGAGCTGATTGCGAAGCGGGAACGGCTCTCCTCACCGCGCCTGCTTGCAGCGCTTGCGGCGGTGCCGCGCGAAAATTTTCTGGCGAGGGGGCCCTGGCGCATCAAGAGCGAGGCGGCGCGCAGCTACCGGCTGACGCCTGATGCCGATCCTGTCCATCTCTACGACAATGTGCTGGTCGCGATCGACGCGCGCCGTAGGCTCGACACCGGACTGCCGAGCCTGTGGGCGCATTTCATCGATGTGCTCGACGTCGGGGAGAAGGACCGCGTGGTCCAGATCGGGTGTGGGCTCGGCTATTTCTCGGCGATCCTGTCAGAGATCGTGGGTCCGAAGGGCAGGGTGCAGGCCATCGAATGCGACGCACGGCTTGCGGTGCGCGCCGCGGCCTATCTTCGCGCCTATCGGAATGTCGAAGTTATCAACGGCGACGGCTGCCGCGACATCGGCGAGCCGGCTGACGTCATTATCGTGCATGCCGGCTTCTCGCATCCGCATCCGCTCTGGCTTCAATCGCTCCGCCCGCGCGGCCGCCTGCTGGTTCCGTTAACGCAGCGGGACCGCGAAGGTGCCGCCCTCAGGATCACGCGCAAGGGCAAGGGGTTCGAGGCCGAAGCGGTGCAGCAGATCCGGATCTTTCCCGGCCAGGGCCGCGGGGTGACTGCGCTGGACGATCGCGTCGCCGATTGGTGGCAGCGGGCATCGTCGCTCGCGCCGCTGAGCTTTCGCGGCATCGCGCAGGGGCTGCCGTCGGACCCGCACTAGACGTCACACGTCCTTCATGAACTTGCTGATCACGTCCATGAACGGCTTCGGCTTGAACTCGCAGTCGAGCGGCAGCGGACGGTTCGGCTGCTTGTCCTTGCGGGCGAAGGTGCCGTTGATCCAGCTGTAACGGTCGGAAAGTCCCCAGGTCAGGATCGAGCGCACCGGTCCGCTGGTCGCAATCGCCGTCAGCAGATCGTCGACACGCCTGGCGACGATGGCGTCGCGCTCCGAAGGACTTCCCGTCAGCTTCTGATCGTCGACGTCGAGCTCGGTGACGTAGACTTCGAGGCCCCACGAGCGGAGCTCGGTGACGAACTCGGCGAGCCCATGGGTGTCGATCTCAAGCTCGGCATGCAGATGCGATTGCAGTCCGACCGCGTGCAGCGGTACGCCCTGGTCGAGCAGACTCATGATGAGGTTGCGGTACGCCGCGCGCTTGGCGATGAACGAGTCCTTAGCCGACTCGATATCGTATTCGTTGATGGCGAGCTTGACATACGGATCGGCTGCGGCCGCGGTGCGGAAGGCGAGCGGAATCCAGCGATCGCCGAGATGCTGCGTCCAGAACGTGTCGCGCCGGTCGGTGACGCCTTTGGGATTGTCGGGGATGGGCTCGTTGACGACGTCCCACGAGGTCAGCTTGTCCTTGTAATAGGACACGACAGTGTTGATGTGATCGACATAGGCGCGCTCGACGCCCTTCGAATCCTTGATCTGCTTGGTCCAGTCCGGAATGTCGTGATACCAGGCGAGCGCGTGGCCGCGCATGGTCAGGTCGTTCTGCTGGGCGAAATCATAGATGGCATCGGCGCGCTCGAAGGCAAAGGTGTGCGCGTCCGGCCGCAGCATCGGCCATTTCAGCTCGAGCACCGGCACCACCTGCGTGCAATAGGTGCTGATGGCCTCGCCGAGCCGCGGATCGGCTTGCAAGTCCCAGAGCGTGGCGGCGGCGCCAAAGCCCGGGCGGCGCTGCGCAAGTTTCGACACCGGGAGTGCGGACGCCGATGCGCCCGCCGCGAGCGTTGCGGCGCTGCCGAGGAGAAATTCGCGTCTGTCGAGCTTCGTCACGTGGCGGCCGTCCTTTCGGAACCAACGCGCCAATGTACCAAGCGGCGCATTGCGGCGCCGTGGTTTCCTGTTGTTGGGTTAACTTTCGCGAACGGTCTTGTCAGCGCGCCTGACGCTGCATCACCGCTTCAGCGATCCCGTAATAGTGAAGCGCGCCCTTTTCGAGCGTCAGATTGTCCATCACATAATCGCGAGGTGCGAAGTCGCCCGCGCTGGCCTGCGACCAGAAGTCGCTCCAGCCGGAGATGAAGCCGTTCGCGTCGATGAACGTGCGGCCGCAACGTGCGTCGAAATAGGGCACCGAGGACACGCCGCCTTCGTATCTCACCTTGTCCGGAAAATACTCCGGATCCTGCCACGGCCCGCCGCGATCCCACGCGAATACGGGCACGCCGCTCGACAGCGCCTGCTGGCAGGCGATGCCCTGGCTCTCGTGCTCGCAGAGGAAGACCATGCTGTGGCTGCGCGCCAGCGCCGCCTTGTAGTCGTCTTCCTTGTAATGACCGTAGCGGATCACTTCGACCGAGTGGCCGCTCGCTTCGAGATGCTTGCGGACCGGTTCGATCAGCTCGCTCTCGTAGCGGTCGTGCTCCCAGCGCACCTTGTCATAGAGCAGCACATCGACGCTCTTCTGCTCGGCGGCGGTCTCGGTCCACAAATCGGTTTCGATGCCGACCGGCCAGACCTCGACATGCGGCCAGTACGGCCGGCACATCTCCGCGTACCAGTTGCAGGGCACCAGGATGGTCTTGCTGTGCAAGTCTTTGAGATGCGCAAGTGCGTCCACGGGATGGTCGTACATCGCGACACCCAGCAACAGCGGGTTTTGCCAAGCGAACCAGTCGAGCACGAAGGGACGCCCGATGATGCAGGCGAGCTCGTCGGGGTGCTTGCGGATATAGCCGTAATCGTTGATGCGGTAGCGGATCCCGACCCGGTCGAGCCCGGCGCAGAGGTTGAGGAACACGCGCCGCTGGCCGCTGATCCAGGACTTGCCGAGCAGCATGCGCCGCAGCAGCGGCCGGACGTGGCGGTCGCCCGGAAACCAGCGGTCGTCCCGCTCCTCGAAGAACAGGTTGAGCGTCATCCGCTCGCCCCCGTCGGCGGGGGCGTCCGGGACCAGCGACGCATCGGTGCCGCTATGGGGCAGGGCGGCCCGGTTTGCGTGTATTCGCTCGGCAACGACCATGTCAGTCACGTCCACGCATTGAGAGAAAGCCGGGCGACGTCTTGAAATCATGGTTTCTTTTCGATGATCGCGTCGGTCCGTTCAAGGACTTCGCAAATTTAACGCTAACGCGCGAAACCGGTCGGACGGCCTCATTCGGGGGCCTATCGCGATCATGTGCGCAGCGGGTCGAGCGTCGGCTTCGGCTTGCTTGGGGTCTGGCCTGGCTGGGGCGGCATGGGCCTGCTCGCGGCGTTCGGCCTGGGCTCGCTGACCGGCATCATTTTCAATCTCGTCGGCGACGAGGATCGCGCACTTCTCGCGTAGCCAGTTCTGCCGCTGACGCTTGCCTTTCCCCTTGCGTTCTATTCCTCGTCGCGGAATGCTGCGGACCGGCCGGGCAGCCGCATCACATTTCATAGCGGCGGCCCGAGCCATGTCCTGTTGCCCTTGAAAAGCAAAGTTCGTTCTGCTCATAAGAAGGCTGAAATGCGCTGCAACATGCGCAAAAGAGCCCATCGACTAAAGTCGATAGCCAGCGAGGAAACAAATAATGCGCAAGCTCACTTTGGCCATTGCCGTGATCGCCCCGATGCTCGGTCATGCAGCGTCGGCCGAGGACACTCTCAAGATCGGCTATATCGATCCGCTCTCCGGCGGCGGTGCCAGCGTCGGCGAGGGTGGTTTGAAGACCTTCCAGTATCTGGCCGACGAGCTCAACGCCAAGGGCGGCATTCTCGGCCACAAGATCGAGATCGTCCCGCTCGACAACAAGACCAATCCGCAAGAGAGCCTGGTGCAGGCCCAGAAGGCGATCGACGCCGGGGTTCACTACATCACCCAGGGCAACGGCTCGTCGGTCGCCGCGGCGCTGTCGGACTTCGTCACCAAGAACAATTCGCGCAATCCCGGCAAGGAAGTCCTGTACTTCAACTACGCCGCTGTCGATCCGAGCCTGACCAACGAGAAGTGCAGTTATTGGCATTTCCGCTGGGATGCGAGCTCCGACATCAAGATGGAAGCGCTCACCAACTACATGAAGGGCACCGCCTCCATCAAGAAGGTGTATCTGATCAACCAGGACTATTCGTTCGGCCAGTCGGTGCGCACAGATGCGCGCAAGATGCTCGGTGCCAAGCGGCCCGACATCCAGATCGTCGGCGACGAGCTGCATCCGCTGCTGAAGGTCACGGACTTCTCGCCCTACATCGCCAAGATCAAGGCGTCCGGCGCCGACAGCGTCGTTACCGGCAATTGGGGCCAGGATTTTGCGCTGCTGCTCAAGGCCGCGGCGGATGCCGGACTGAAGGTCAACTGGTACACTTATTATGCCGGCGGCGCCGGCGGTCCCACGGCCGTCAAGCAGACCGGTCTGGACCATCAGGTCTTCCAGATCACCGAAGGCTTTGCGAATTCCGGCAACAAGGCTGCGATGGACTACGAGAAGGCGTTCCGCGCCAAGGTCAATCTGTCGCTGTGGTATCCGCGCGCGGTCAACGAGATACGCATGTTCAAGGCGGCGGCCGAGAAGGCCAATTCGATCGACCCCGTGAAGGTGGCGGCGGCGCTCGAGGACCTGAAGTTCGAGGTCCTTGACGGCGGCGAGGGCATCATGCGCAAGGACGACCATCAGTTCTTGCAGCCGATCTACATCTCCTCCCTCGGCAAGCTGACCGAGAGCGAGCCGTTCGACGAGGAGAGCACTGGTTGGGGCTGGCATTTGGTCTCCAGGATCGATACGCCGCAGGCCATGGTCTCCACGACCTGCAAGATGGCGCGGCCGTAATCGCGAAGGCTGTCGTTGTCTCGCGGCCATCATCGGCCGCGGGGTGACGGCAGCCGGACTATTTTTGATTGGGCGATGTTCACCGGGGCCATCAGGCCCCGGATATCCATGAGTGTGCTGTGCTTGAACTCATTGTCATTTCGACCCTGAACGGTGTGCTGTTCGGCATGCTGCTCTTCCTGCTGTCGAGCGGGCTGACCGTCATCTTCAGCATGATGGGCGTGCTCAACTTCGCCCATGCCAGCTTCTACATGCTCGGCGCCTTCTTCGGCTTCCAGCTCACGAAGTGGATCGGCTTCTGGTCGGCGCTGGTGCTGGCGCCACTGCTGGTGGGCGCGATCGGCATGGCGGTGGAGCGCTACGGCCTGCGCAATACCCACAAGCACGGTCATGTCGCCGAGCTCTTGCTGACGTTTGGTCTCGCTTTCGCGATCGAAGAGATCGTCTCGATGATCTGGGGCAAGAGCCCGCTCGACTACCGCGTGCCGGCACTGCTCGACTTCCCGGCCTTCACGATCTTCTCGACCAACTATCCCGCCTACAAGATCTTCATGCTGGCCGTGTCGGTCATTATTTTCGTGGCGCTCCTGATCGTGTTGAAGCGGACCCGGGTCGGCCTCATCGTCCAGGCGGCGCTGACCCATCCGCACATGGTCGGGCATCTCGGCCACAATGTCGGGCGCGTCTTCATGGCCGTGTTCGGGGTCGGCAGCGCGCTCGCCGCCCTTGCCGGTGTCATTGCAGGTCCCGCCCTGGTGACCCAGTCCGACATGGCCGCTTCGCTCGGACCCATCCTGTTCGTGGTCATCGTGTTCGGCGGCCTCGGCTCCTTGCCTGGCGCCTTCATCGCCTCGCTCGTCATCGGATTGGTGCAGACCTTCGCGGTGGCGCTCGATGGCTCGCTGGCGAGCGCCTTCGGGCCGCTCGATCCGTCGGCGGGACCGTCCGTCCTCACCGACGTCTGGAACGTCACGATCGCTCAGGTCGCGCCGATCGTTCCCTATCTCCTGCTGGTGATCATTCTGATCGTACGCCCCATGGGCCTGATGGGGACGCGCGAATCATGACCACGGCTGCGACTTCGACCTCCAAGGTGCCGGCAGATGCTGCCGGCGGAAGCCTGCGCTTCTACGGCGTTTGGCTGATCGGCATCGTCGTGCTGATCGTCCTGCCGATGATCTTCTCGTCGGGCGGCTCGCTGACATCCTTCAGCCTGATCGGCATCGCGATCGTGTTCGCGCTGTCCTATAACATCCTGCTCGGCCAGACCGGCCTGCTGTCGTTCGGTCACGCCGTGCATTACGGCCTCGGCGGCTTCGCCGCCTGCCACATGATGAATGCGGTGGTGTCGCACGGTTGGCCGATCCCGCTGCCGTTCATTCCGCTGTTCGGCGGCATCGGCGGCCTCGTGTTTGCGATGATCATTGGCTGGGTCATGACCAAGCGCGCCGGCACGGTGTTTGCGATGATCTCGCTCGGCATCGGCGAATTGGTGGCGTCCTCGTCGCTGATCCTGCGCTCGGTGTTCGGCGGTGAGTCCGGCATCACCACGGACCGCACCGCGCTGCCGAAAATGCTCGGCTGGTCGTTCGGGCCGCAGCTTCAGGTCTATTACCTGATTGCGTTCTGGCTGGTGCTGTCGGCGATCGCGATGTACGCGCTGACGCGCACGCCGCTCGGGCGGATCTGCAACGCGGTCCGCGACAACCCGGAGCGCGTCCAGTTCATCGGCTACGATCCGCACGTCGTGCGCTATCTCGCCTTCTGCTTTGCCGGCTTCTTCGCCGGCATCGCCGGAGGTCTTGCCGCGATCAATTTCGAGATCGCGAACTCTGCCTATCTCGGCGCGATCCAGTCCGGTCTCGTGCTGTTCTCGACCTTCATCGGCGGCACCGCATTTTTCTTCGGCCCGATCCTCGGCGCGATCCTGGTCACTTATCTCCAGCTCGGGCTGACCAACCTCACCACGGCCTGGCAACTCTATTTCGGCATCATCTTCATCGGCATCGTGATGTATGCGCCGGGTGGCATCGCCGGCCTGTTGATGATGCATCGGCCGCTGATCCGTGCCGGCACGCTATGGACGGTGATCCCGTCCTATCTCCTCGCGATCGTGCCGACGATTGCCCTGGCCTACGGCGTGATCCTGACCATCGAGACCGTCGCACGTTTCTCCGGCGGCGATCCCATCAATTTGTTCGGTATCGCCTTCAATCCGACATCGCCGGTGACATGGATCGCGGCTGCGATTCTTGTCGTCGGTGGCGCGTTCGTCGCGCGGCTGACCTGGCGGCGGATCGCGGAGGCATGGGACCGGGCTGCCACGGTGGCGCGTGACCGGGGATATCTCGCATGACCGCAGCCATCGAAGTCCGCGCCGTCGAGAAGCGATTCGGCAATGTCGGCATCATCCGCGACCTCAATCTCAGTGTCGCCAAGGGTGAGCGCCACGCCATCATCGGCCCGAACGGCGCCGGGAAATCCACCACCTTCAACCTGATCAGCGGCCATATCGCGCCGACCTCGGGCGAGGTGAAGCTGAACGGCGATCTGATCTCTGGCTTGCAGCCATTCGAGATCAACCGCCGCGGCCTGTCGCGCTCGTTCCAGGTCACCAACGTGTTCGCGCGCATGACGGTCTGGGAGAACGTGCGCTGTGCCGTGCTGTGGGCGACGGGGCATCGATACGCGTTCTGGAAGAACGTCGACAGCCTGCCTGAGGTGCGCGAGCGCACGGCGCAAATCCTCGACGACATTCATCTCACGCACCGGCGCGACGTGCCGGCCGGGCTTCTGACCTACGCCGAGCAGCGCGAGCTCGAGATCGGCATCACCATTGCGAGCGGCGCCACGGTCGTGATGCTGGATGAGCCGACCGCAGGCATGAGCCACGCCGAAACCGATCGCGCCGTGTCGCTGATCCGGCGGTTGACCGAGGGCAAGACGCTCGTGATCGTCGAGCACGATATGAGCGTCGTGTTCGGCCTCGCCGACCGCATCTCGGTCCTGGTTTACGGCCACATCATCGCCTCGGGCACGCCGGAAGAGATCCGGCGCGATCCGAAGGTCAAGGAAGCCTATCTCGGCGAGGAAGCGCACTGATGCTCGAGGTCAGGGATCTCCACGCCTATTACGGCAAGAGCCACATCCTCCAGGGCGTCGATCTCGACGTCGCCGCCGGCGAGGTCGTGAGCCTGCTCGGCCGCAATGGCGTCGGCCGCTCCACCACGGTCAAGGCGATCATGGGCGAGGTCGCGCCGCAAGGCACGATCCGCTTCAAGGGCAAGGACATTGCCGGCCTGCCCAGCTACAAAATCGCTCGCCTGGGCCTCGGCTACGTGCCGGAGCATCGCGATATCTTCCCGAGCCTGACGGTCCGCCAGAACCTCCTGCTCGGCATCAAGGACACGCGCCGTCCCGGCAAATGGCGGCTGCAGGACATGCTCGACATGTTCCCCAATCTCGCCGCACGCGCCGACACGGCCGCGGGCGTGCTGTCCGGCGGCGAGAAGCAGATGCTCACGACATGCCGGACGCTGATGGGCGATCCCGATCTGATCATGATCGACGAGCCGACCGAAGGTCTCGCGCCTTTGATCGTCCAACAAGTCGGCGATCTCATCGCGCGGATCGCGCAAGCCGGCGTCGCCATTCTCCTCGTCGAGCAAAAACTGTCGATCGCGATGCGCATCTCCAAGCGCGTCTACATCATGGGCCACGGCCGCGTCGTGTTCGAAGGCACGCCCGAAGAGCTGAAGGCGAATGCCGCGGTGCGGCAGGAATGGCTCGAGGTCTGACGCTCGCACTCCCGTGTGACGCGCGCGCAAAACAGAACGACTGCAAGCCGCGCATACGCATCTGAATTCTAAGCTACATCTCACGCCTGATAATCAAGGTATCGTCCCGGCCGCCGACATCGCGAGCGATGCGGCGTGCCTGCCCGCGGTCACTTCCTCCAACCGCAGTGAAGACATGACGACACCAACCGGCCCCCTCAGCGGTATCCGCGTTCTCGATCTGACGAGCGTGTTGTTCGGACCCTATGCCGCGCAGATGCTCGGCGACTGGGGCGCCGACGTCATCAAGATCGAGCCGCCCTCGGGTGATACCTGGCGCTACACCGGCGTGTTCCGGAACCGCGGCATGAGCGGCCAGTTCATGGCGGTCAATCGCAACAAGCGCAGCCTCGCGCTCGACCTGAAGCATCCCGACGGCAAGGCGGCGCTGGCCAGGCTGATCCCGACGGTCGATGCGCTCGTCACCAATGTGCGCCCCGCAGCGATGGCGCGGCTCGGCTTCGGTTACGCCGATTGTGCAAAGCTCAATCCGCGGCTGATCTACGCGGCGGCGACCGGTTTTGGCCAGGACGGCCCGTGGGCGGCGCGGCCCGCCTTCGACGAGATCATCCAGGCGGCCTCTGGCCTCGCATCATCGATCGGATCTGACGAGGAGCCGGAATTCGTTCCGAGCCTGATCGGCGACAAGATCTGCGCGCTGGCGATGGTCGGCGCGGTGTCCGCCGCGCTGTTCCGGCGCGAGCGCACTGGCCAAGGCCAGATGGTCGAGGTGCCGATGCTGGAAACGATCGCCGGCTTCAACAGCATCGAGATGCTGGGCGGACATGCGTTCGATCCGCCGATCGGCCCCGCTGGCTACAAGCGCATGAAGAACCGCCGTCCGGTGAAGACCAAGGACGGCTGGCTGACCATGCTGCCCTATTCCGGGGACAATTGGTGCGCTTTCTTCGAGGCCGTCGGCCGCCCCGAATTGAGCGACGAGCTCGGCGTGCGCGACCCCGTGCTGCGCTCGCAAAACATCGACAAGATCTACGACTGCATGAGCGAGATCGGACCGACCCGCACCACGGCGGAGTGGGAGGAACTGCTGCTGCGGCTGGATGTGCCGCACACAGCGTTTGCTCGTCTCACCGAGATCGGCGATCAGCCGCATCTCGCGGCCGTCGGATTGTTCGCGGATATCGATCATCCCACGGAAGGCCGCATCCGCCAGGCGCGCCCCGCAACGAAATTCTCCGAAAGCCCGGCCGGCATCCACCGCATGGCGCCGCGTCTCGGCGAACATTCGCGCGAGGTGTTGCGCGAAGCTGGCCTGAGCGACGCCGAGATCGAAACGCTCGTCGCGAACAAGGCCGTTGGCGCGCCTTAAAACGGGCGCGCCAACTCACGTGAGGCGCTATCGCTTGCTGCCCGCCGACGCCGTCATGGTCACCGGTCCAAAGCTCTGCTGCCAGTACATTTCGACCTGCCGCCGAAGCTAGCAGCACGAACCTCTGTGGGTTGCGTCACAAAAAAAGTAATGAAGATCAAAGCCATCTGGCTTAGCGCCGGATGACCGATCGTCGCGAGTGGACAGGCCTATCCGCCTCAAGAACCGAGATTGCGGGCAACGCCGATCAGGACGGCCGCAAGAGGGGACCGCCAATGTTGCCGCGGCTTCCCGCAATTCTCTGTGATTCCGGTCACATCCCGTCCTCGCCGCCTGCGGCGGACATTCCGCCGCAGCGCGTCCGCCAGCTCCGGCCGCGAACCGCCCTTCCGCCCGCACGGACCCTCGTATATGAGAGTTTCATCGCCGGAACGGACCGAATATCGCCAAATACGGAACAGATGGTGGCTGCGATTTCTTAATCCAAAGAACGCAATCTGATCGAAGATCGACCAAATGCGGACACGCAACCGGGGAATGGCATGAAAGACCTGATAACGACGGCGCAATCCAAGGAAGCGATGCGGCGTTGGGGGCCTCCCGGAATTGTGATGTTCGCGGCTGCGATTGCGCTGACCGCGCTGACCCCGGGCGCCATGGCGGCCAAGCAGCCGCGCCAGATCGCCGAAGCGGTGGCGCAGCGCGAGGCCGGCGAGCCGATCATGGCGATCGTGTCGATCAAGAGCCAGCAGGTCACGTTCTACGATTCCGAGGGCTGGATCCTGCGCGCGCCGGTCTCGACCGGCACGACCGGGCGCGAGACCCCCGCCGGCGTGTTTGCCGTGGTGGAGAAAGACAAGGACCACCATTCGACGATGTACGACGATGCCTGGATGCCGAACATGCAGCGCATCACCTGGAACGGCATCGCGCTGCATGGCGGGCCGCTGCCCGGCTACGCGGCCTCGCATGGCTGCGTGCGCATGCCCTTCAACTTCGCCGAGGGCCTGTTCGACAAGACCAATATCGGCATGCGGGTGATCATCTCGCCGAACGATGCCGCTCCGGTCGATTTCTCGCATCCCGCGCTGTTCGTGCCGAGCAAGGAAGCCATTGCGGCGGCTCCCGCGCGTGCCGACAAGCTCTCCGCCGAGGCGGAGGAGGTCGTGCGCGCGGCTGATGACGCCAAGAAGGCCGCGGCGGCGGCAGCGAAGGACGCACAATCGCTCCCGGCGTCGCTGCGCAAGCTGGAGCAGCAGAAGGCCCGCGCCGACGCCGAGAACGCCTATGCCGACAAATTGGTCGCGAACGCCAGGAACGACCAGGCCAAGGCAAAGGCCGACGAGCTGAAGCAGAAGGCCGCGACCAAGGCCGCGGATGCGGCAACTCAGCTCGACGCCGCCAAGGCCGCGGCGCAGCCGAAGCGCGATGCGGTGGCTGCCACCAAGGAAGCCGCCAAAGTCGCCGCGGCCAACAAGGCCGAGGCCGTGAAGGCTGCGACCGACGCAAAACTCGCGCTCGAGCCGGTCTCGGTTTACATCAGCCGCGCAACACAGAAGCTCTATGTCCGGCGCAACACCCACAAGCCGGCGCCCGATGGCGGCGGCGAGGTGTTCGACACCAGCATCGAAGTTCCCGTCACCATCCGCAATCCCGACCAGCCGCTCGGCACGCACATCTTCACGGCGATGGTGAAGAACGACGCGGGCCTGCGCTGGAGCGTCGTCACGATCGACGAAGGCGACAATGCCAAGGACGCGCTTGACCGCGTCACCATCCCGCAGGACGTGTGGAATCGCATCGGGCCGACCGCATTGCCGCGTTCCTCGATCATCATCTCGGACGAGCCCTTGAGTGCCGAGACCAACTACCGCACCGAGTTCGTCGCGGTCCTGAGCAACCAGCCGCAAGGCGGCTTCATCACCCGCAAGCCGACCGCGCCTGCGCCGATGGAAGTGGCCACCGACGATGGCTGGGGAGGCAACGGCTTTGGTGGCAATGGCTTCTTCTTCTTTGGGCAGCGCGATCCCAACCCGCAGCCGGTCAATCCGCGCCGGCGCGGCGGCCAATACCAGTACTATCAGTCGACGCAGCCGGTGCAGCGGAGCTTTTGGTAATCACGGCCGTGCTGTGATCACCAAGGCCTGAATCTTCGCCTCGACCGGTCCGGAGCCGTGGCGTTTTCGGATGGCTTGCGCGACGGCATCGGTTGCGGCCTCGAGCTTGCTCGCATCCCTGGCTTCGATCTCGCCGCGCAGCGGAGTTCCCTGGCAGTACGCGATCGCGACATATTCGGCCGTGGGCCCGCGGCTCATCGCTGTCAGTGTTTCGATCGATATGTCCTTGAAGCCGGCGCGTTCGAGATCGGCCTTGATGACCGTCTTGTCGTGATAGCCGTGCGGCGTCCGTGCCATGAACAGCGGCGGATTGTCGGGAAATATCTTGCCGAGCGTGACGGTCGCGTCATCCGCGAATACATTTTCCTCGATACGGTCCCAGACACTGAACAGGTAGGTGCCATCAGGCTTCAATACCCGCTTCGCTTCCGCATAACCCTTGCTGCGATCCGGAAAGAACATGGCACCGAACTGGCAGCAGACGACGTCGAAAGCAGCGTCGTCGAAGGGCAGCGTCAGCGCATCCGCCAGACGCCAGGTCATGCGGGGGTCTTCACCTTGACGCTGCTTGGCCACCGCGAGCATCGGCTCGTTGAGGTCGGTCGCGACATAGCGGACGCCGGCAGGTAGCAGTGCTGCCACGGCCCGCGTGACGGCGCCGGTGCCGGCGGCGATCTCGAGCAGGTCGGAGGGCGATAGCGCAGCGATGCGTCTCGCCAGGTCGTCGGCATAGACCGAGAAGATCAGCGGGACCAGATATTCGTCGTAGAGCTTCGGGACCGAGCCGGCGAAAACCTTGTCAGAGCTGGACATGCATGCCTCGCTGAAGGTTTGGACCTCCGAGGATAGCACGGATCGACTGCTCTGAAATCGGCGTGGCGTCGTCTAAGACCCGTCGCGTTTATCGCTCTGGCGAGAACGTCCGGCCAATCAGATAATCGAGCGAGACGCGCCCGGGGCCGTAAGCCATGACGGCGAGGGCCATTGCCGCCCAGGTGATGTGGATCGGCCAGCCATCGGGCACTGTGAGTTCGACGATCAGCGTCATGAACAGCAGCCCGAGCCCGGCAAACCGCGTGCCGAGACCGAGCACGAGGAGAATCGGGAATGTGATCTCGCCGCATCCCGACAGGAAAGCCATCACGGTCGGTGCTGGAAAGTGATAGGGGCCGCCCGGCAGATGCAGCATGAACTCGTCGCTGAACAGCGTCACCGCGGTGTCGTTGAGCTTGAGGAAGCCGGCCCACTTCAGAATGCCGGAGCGCCAGAATGGTACGGCCAGCGCGATGCGCAGCACCAGCTGAACAACCGAGGGCAAGGCGATGGTCTGCACCAGATGGTTGGCCTTGTCGACGAGCAGTCCGAGCGACGGAAGGCTGCTGCTAGCCGACATGCGTTGGTCCGTGATCATCATGCGTCTCCGAAGGCAATTGAGGTGAACGCGCCGGCTTCAACCAGCCCGGCAATATTGGTGGCGATGTCGAAGTCGGCGGCTGCATCCAGGGCGACCGCGGCGGCCTCGCCGAGCGGCCGGCCCGACATCAGGCTGGTCGCAAACACCGCTCCGCCGGGAGGCAGGTGTCGGACCACGACGTCGAATTCAGCGCGCGTGATCAGCGCGTCTTCGGGCGTCGAGGCGTCGATGCGACTCGCAGGCGCGCCATCGCGGTTGGCGGCAAATATCGTCACCGCGGAAAATTCCGACCGCACGATCCGCGCTGCCGGGTGCGGCGTGAAAACGAGATCGCCGAGTCGTTCCGGCGCGATCGTTGCGAGTTGCGCCGGCGCCAGCGGCGCCGCATCGTGCGCGTGGTAGGCGTCGAGCCAGGCTCGCTCGATCCGGGCGACATCGGCGAGCCAGGGCATGATCTGCGCGTGCTCGTACTGTGCAATGAAGTCCGGAAAGCCGCGGCCATATTCGAACAGCAGCGGCGAGGTCGGCGGATTCTCGCGCACATGGAAGCGCGCCATCGCGCGGAAGAAGTCGGTGCCGGTGATGCGCTGCACCGCCGGATAGATGGCGGCGAGTGCGTCGATCAGGCTCACCGTGACGTTGTTGCGATAGACATCGTAGCGCTTTCCTGCGGCCCTGCCGTTCGGCCCGGTGACGACCGGTGGCGCGGTGCGCTTGGGATCCAGCAGCGCCGGCGCGAAGGCCGCGGCAAAGGAGACCGGCTCAGGCGGCATGACGGTCCTCCGCAGGCGCGGCGATCCCGCGGCGATCGAGGATCGCCTGTGCGGCGGCGGCCTCCGCCTGCAGGACCGGCCAATCCGGAATTTTGGAGTCCCATTCGATCAGCGTCGGCACCGGGCCGCAGCGCTCGATGACGATCTCGTAGAGCTTCCACACGGCGTCGGCGACCGGGCCGTCATGGCTGTCGATCAGGAGCGGCGCGCCGTCGTCGTCCGCCTGCTCGTCGTGCCCGGCGAGATGAATTTCGCCTACGCGCGACAGCGGAAAATCGGCGAGATAGTCGAGTGCGGAAAATCCATGATTTGTCGCGGACACGAACACGTTGTTGATATCGAGCAGCAGGCCGCATCCGGTGCGCGCGGCGACGGCGCGGATGAAATCGGTCTCGCTCATCGTCGTTTCGGTGAAGGCGAGATAGGTCGACGGGTTTTCCAGCAGGATCGGGCGCCGGATCGCGTCCTGCATCTGGTCGATATGATCGCAGACGTGGCGCAGCGTCGCCTCGGTGTAGGGCAGCGGCAGCAGGTCGTTGAAGAAGCTCGTCTCATGCGTCGACCAGGCGAGATGCTCGGACACCATGGCCGGCTGATAGCGCGCCACCAGGCCGCGGAAGCGGGCCAGATGCGCCTTGTCGAGCGGCTGTGGTCCGCCGAGCGACATGCAGACGCCGTGCAGCGAGAGCGGATGGTCGCGGCGGATTTCTTCCAGCGCGCGGTGCGGCGGACCGCCCGCGCCCATGTAGTTCTCGGCATGGACCTCGAAGAAGCCGCGTTGCGGGGCATTGGCGAGGATGGCGGCGAGGTGCGCGTGCTTGAAGCTGGTGCCGGCAACGCCACCGATTGGAATCGGAAAGCGGAGGGGCGTGGACGGGACAGGCCCGGTCGTCGTGTTCATGTCGCTCCTCCGCTTTCCTGTTTGGCGATGTTCCGGTTCGGAACCTTAGACTGGCTTCAGCGAGCCCTTCTTGCCGCCCGGCAGATCGATGGTGGTGCAAGTGCCGCCCTGGACGAACTTCCAGGCATTGCCCTGGAAGTCGGTGGTCGAGGTGCCCTGGCAGGTCGTGCCCGGCCCGGCCGCGCAATCGTTCTGGCCCTTCAACGCGACGCCAAAACACTTCTCCTTCTTGGCGGCAACGGCCGCATCGGCTTCGGCCTTGGTGAGCGGGGCGGCGGTCGCGAGAGTTGCAAGCGCGGTCGACATGGCGCCGGCGAGAGCGAGCGTGGTGATGGCAAGTTTGGCAGACATCGAGATTCTCCTTTTGAGGTGGCTTCGCTTGTCAAAGCGAGGGGCACACCGTCTCATTCGTCTCGTCCACAACCCGGGTTACTTTCGGGCCGCTCACGAGTCCGTGAGACCGTTGGGTGAGGGCGCACAGGCCGTGCGCTTGGGCCGGGATTAGCGGGCAAACCGCGCGGCGAGGCCAATGCCTAGGTGCTATCGAGACGTTAGCGGCAGAGCATTGGCGGCGGCGCATGGGCATGCGACACGTAACGAACATAAGCGCGCCACGTAGAGCGATAACAGGAGATGTGGCCAGTCGCGGCTTCGCCGGAGCACGGAAACCACGATGAACGTTGATCCCGCACGGCACCTTCAGGCGCTCGCCCGGCTGACGTTCAGCATCCGTCTCGCCGTCTCCGCGCTGGTCCTGGCCACGATCCTGCTGACGGCGGCGCTCTCCAGCCTGTTGTGGTGGCGGACGGCGGAGGAGACCAGCCGGCAGCTCGCCTCCACCATCAACGAGCAGATCGTGGCGGCGGTGCGCAAGGAGGTTTCGGCGATCGTCGACGAGGCGCGCGCCGCGCACACCGCGATCCGCACCCTGTTCCTCCAGAACGTGCTCGACACCCGCGAAGCCGACAAGCGCGAATTCGTGTTCCTGTCGCAACTGCAATCGCAGGCGACGATCTCCTGGGTCGCCTTCGGCTGGCCCGATGGCTCGTTCTTCGCCGCCCACAAGCTCGGTGATCGCCGCCTGGAGATGATGGAGATTTCGCTGACCGATCATGCGGGCGAGCGCCGCGTCGATGAATATGACGTCGTGCCCGGCGATATCGAATTCGCCAATCGCCGCTTCGAGCCGACCGGATTCCGCGTCGCCGATCAGGCCTGGTTCAAGGCCGGGCTCGCCGCGGACGACCCGCAATGGTTCCGGGTCACGGACCACCCGACCGGCCAGCGGCCGTCGATCGCCTTTGCGGGACCGATCGACGTCTATCAGGAGCGGCAGGGCGTTCTTGCCGTCATCATTGAATATACCAGGCTTGCGCGCTTCCTGTCGCAGCTCGAGGTCGGGCGCACCGGAACGGCTTTCATCATCGACGACAGCGGCGAGCTTGTCGCCGCGCCGGACAAGACGGCCGACGAGCTGCATTCGGCGCAGGCAGACACCGCGCTGTTGCCGCTGGCGCGGACGGCGCTCGCGAAAGCCGGCGAGGCCGGCCGCAAGGAAGCCTGGCGAAGCCGGCTCATCTCGCAAGGCGCGGCCTATGAAGTCGCGCTCACGCCATTGCCGTTTCCCGGCTGGTCGCTGGCAACTATCATCCCGGAGGCCGAATTCCTCGGTCCGGTCGAGACCACGCTGCGGCACCTGATCCTGGGCCTTGCCATCGGCGCGGTGCTTGCGGCACTCGCGTCGGCGGCGCTTGCGCGTTCCGTCATTGCCGCGCCATTGTCACGCGTCGTCGGCGAGCTTCGCCATGTCGAAGCCTTCGCGCTGGAACAGGTTCGCCGGCATCCGTCCCGGCTCAAGGAGATCGCGAGCCTGTCGGGTGCGATCGCCGAGATGGCGTCCGGACTATCCGCCTTCCGCAAGTTCATCCCGGCCGATCTGGTCCGCGCTCTGCTGCGCCAGGGCGTCGAGGCCAGGCCTGGCGGAAGCATCCAGGAGCTCAGTGTGATGTTCATCGACATTGCTGGCTTCACCGGTCTGTCCGAGCGTCTCGGCGATCGCGTGGTGCCGCTGCTGTCGCGCTATCTCGACGTCACCGCGGAGATCATCGTCGCCAATGGCGGGACCATCGACAAGTTCATCGGCGACGCCGTGATGGCGTTCTGGGGCGCGCCGCAGCCGCAAGCTGATCACGCCGCGCGATGCTGCCGCGCGGCGCTCGCCTGCCGCAGGGCGATCGAGCAGTCGGGCCTCGCCGACGATCTCGGCCAGCCGCTCCAGATCCGGATCGGCATCAATTCCGGCCGCATGCTGGTCGGCAATATCGGCTCGGAGCTGCGGCTGAACTACACCGTGATCGGCGATGCCGTGAACGTTGCGAGCCGGCTCGAAGGCGTCAACAAATCCTATGGAACGCAAATCCTGATCGGCGAGACGACCGAACATCTGGCGCGCGGCGCCGTCGTCACGCGTGAGGTCGACAGTATCGCGGTCTATGGACGGGAGGAGGGACTCTCCGTCCACGAGCTGATCGAGATCGAGATCGCGAACGAGAGCGCAAGCGGTGGCGAGGCGATCGGCTGGATCGCGGATTACGCGCGCGGCCTCGCCAACTATCGCGCGCGCCGGTTCGCCGCCGCGCTCGCCGATTTCGAGGCCGTCTTGAAACAGCGTGGCCACGATCGCCCGGCCGAGCTGATGCGCGACCGCTGCCGGCAGCTCGCGGCAGTCGCGCCCGATCCCGCCTGGCGGCCCGTGGCGGCGTTGACGTCGAAATAGCGGCGGCGCCCGCGTCCCCCAGATTCAGATTGCGCGGGCTTGCCATTCCCCCTAATAGAATTGGACAAATGACCAAATAACATGGTCGCGCGCCGAAGGGTGCGGGGCAGGGACGGGAAGCGCGGCATGTCGCAGGATGGATTTGGACTGGCGGGGGTCATCGGCATGCCGGTCGCGCATTCGCGCTCGCCGGTCATTCACAATTACTGGCTGAAGGCGCACGGCATCCGCGGTTCCTATGTGCCGCTCGCGGTGAAGCCAGAGCGGCTCGAGGATGCGCTTCGCGGCCTCGTCGCGCTCGGGTTCCGCGGCTGCAACGTCACCATGCCGCACAAGCAGACGGCGATGCCGATGCTGACCCGCGTCAACGAGACCGCCAAGCGCATCGGCGCCGTCAACACCATCGTCGTCGAGGCGGACGGCACGCTGTCCGGCTTCAACAATGACGGCAACGGCTTTGTGCAAAGCCTGCGCGACGCCAAGGCCGACTGGCGCGGCGATGCCGGGCCGATCCTGCTGCTGGGCGCGGGCGGCGCCTCGCGCGCGGTGGTCGTGGCGCTGCTGGAGAACGGCGCACGCGAGATCCGCATCGCCAATCGCACGGCCGAGAAGGCGCAGGCGATCGCGACCGAATTCGGCTCCGCCGTCGGCACCGTCGCGTGGGACGATCGCGCCGCGGCGCTTGGTGATGTCGCGCTGCTCGTCAACTGCACCGACCGCGGCATGGTCGGCAAAAGCGCGCTCGAGATCGACCTGTCGCGGCTGAAACCGGCAACGCTCACTGCCGATCTCATCTACACGCCGCTCGAGACGCCGTTCCTGGCTGAGGCCCGCGCGCGCGGCTGTGTCACGGTGAACGGGCTCGGCCTCTTGCTCAACCAGGCACGGCTCGCCTTCAAGGCCTGGTTCGGCGTGATGCCCGATGTGACGCCCGAGCTCATCAAGGCCATCGAGGCCACGTTCTGAAGCGCACGCCGGGGAGTTTTTCGCCATGACATTGCCGGCGGGCCCCAAGATCGACTGCCACATCCATGCCATCGATCCCGTCCGTTTTCCCTATGGCGCCGATACGCCGTACCGGCCGAGCGGGCAGGAGATCGCGCCGGCAGCGCAGCTGATCCGCGTGTTCGATGTCTTTGATGTCCGCCATGCGCTCGTGGTCGCTACCAACACCGGCTACGGCAGCGACAGCCGCATCCTGCTCGACACGCTGAGTCAGGGCGGCGGCCGCTTCAAGGGCGTCGCCGTCGTCGAGAACGATGTCGATATCCGCGAGCTCGAACGATTGAAGGCCGCCGGCGTGATCGGCGTCGCCTTCAACGTGCCGTTCCACGGTGCCGATTATTATCGCAATACCGCGCCGCTGCTGGAGAAGCTGACGAACCTCGGCCTGTTCCTCCAGATCCAGGTCGAGAACGATCAGTTGCTCGACCTGCTGCCGCTGATCGACAAGTCACCGGTACGCCTGGTGTTCGACCATTGCGGCCGGCCGTCAGTCTCGCAAGGCGTGAGAGGAAAGGCCTTCCAGGCGCTGCTCGCGCTCGGCCGCGAGCGCGACGCGCATGTCAAGCTGTCCGGTTATTACAAGTTCTCGCAGCAGCCGCATCCTTATGAGGACACCTGGCCGTTCATCGCCGCGCTGGTCGAGGCCTTCACGCTCGATCGCTGCGTCTGGGGATCGGACTATCCGTTCCTGCGCGCCGCTGAACGGCTCGACTACGGGCCGCTGCTCGCGGTGCTGACAAAGCTGTTTTCGGATCCAGGCGACCAGCATCGCCTGCTGTGGCGAACGCCGGCGAAACTTCTCGGCTTCGACGGATCATAAAAGATAAGCAAAGGGGAGGACATCATGAGGCATTTTGCAGGAACGCTCGTCATTGCGTTAGCGGCATCGCTCACGACGGGCGCGGCCCGCGCGCAGAGCACGGTCTACATCCCCGATGTCATCGAGCTCTCTGGCCCCGGCGCCGTGTCGGGCACCAACTGGCGGGACGGCGTCGCGCTCGCGGTCGACGAGGTCAACGCCGCCGGCGGCATTCTGGGTCGCAAGATCCAGACCGAGCATCTGGACACCCAGAGCAATCCCGGCATCTCGCGCGCGCAGTTGCAGAAGGTCCTGGACAAGGATCCCTATGTCGTGCTCGGGCCGATCTATTCCGGCTCGGTCAAGGTCAACATGGCGCTGACCCAACAAGCCGAGATCCCGCAGATCGTCGGCGCCGAGGCCGCCGACATCACGACCCAGGGCAATCCCTGGGTGTTTCGCACCGCCTTCGGCCAGCAATTCTCGATGCCGAAGATCGCCAACTATCTGCACGACAAGCTCAAGGTGAAAAGCGTCGCGGTGGTCTGGGTCAACAATGATTTCGGCAAGGGCGGCCACGACAACTTTGTGAAGGAGATGAAGACGCGTAACATCGAGGTCGCGGCCGATATCTCCACCGAGCAGGGCCAGGTCGATTTCGGCTCCGACGTCATCAAGCTCAAGAGCGCCAAGGCCGACGCCGTGTTCGTCTACACCAACGAGGAGGAGAGCGCGCGCTTCCTGATCGAGGCCAAACGGCAAGGCCTGTCGACGCCGCTGTTCGGCGAGACCACGCTGCTCAGCCAGAAAGTGGTCGAGCTCGCCGGCCCCGCCGCCAACGGCGTGCGCGGCCATGTCGGCTTGAGCGCCGATGCGCCGATTCCAGCGATCGAGGCGTTCACCAAAAAATTCAGCGAGCGCTTCAAGTACCGGCCCGACCACAACGGCATCAAGGGCTACACCGCGGTCTACCTCGTCAAATACGTCACCGAGAAGATCGGCAAGTTCGACAGCAAGGCCTTTGGCGCGGCGATGAAGGGCCTGACGCTGACGCCCGACAAAGCGCCGGGCATGCTGATGGAAGCAAGCTGGGACCAGAACGGCGATATCGACCGCGCCAGCTTTCTGGCCGAGATCGTCGACGGCAAGCAGAAGATCGTCGAGACATTGCCGAAGCTGAACGGCGGCAAGAGCGAGTGAGGAGTGCAAGCCTCGCGACCCGCGCCTATGGCCTGGATTCGCTCGTCAACGGGCTGAGCACCAGGCTGAACCTCGACGCCAAGGCGCAAGACGATTAATGATGCGCGGGTGATCCACCACCGGACGCCCGTGCACATGAAAACCACGCTGTTGAAATCCGAACACTACACCCGCTCGCCCTGGAAGAACGGCGGCGGCATCTTTACCGATATCGCGGATGCGCATCGGCCGGGCGCAGAGGTGAAGGACTGGGACAGCCTGCTGTGGCGCTTCGCCGCCACGCCGATCGTGGCGCCGGGGCCGTTCTCGCACATGTCCGGCATCGACCGCTTGCAGATGGTGATCGGCGGACGCGGGCTGGTGCTGAAAGCGCCGGGGCAGGAATTCGACGAGCGCGAGCCGTTCACGACCGTGCGCTTCACCGGCGAGATGGAGATCGTCACCGAGCTCGAGGCCGGCCCGGTCGAGGTCGTCAATCTGATGGCGCGGCGCGGTGCGGTTGAGATCGAACTCCTGGCACTCAAGGAGCCGGGTGACCGGCCACTGTCTGCCGGCACGCATCTGATCTACGCGGCGCGCGGCGACTGCAGAATCCGTCTCGACGGTGAGGAATTTGCGATTTCGCACGAAAACACGTTGAAGGTCGAATTGACCGCGGCCTCGACGCTCGCGCTGGTTTCGGGGCTGGCCGTGCTGGGCTCGATCAAAATCGTCGGTTGAGCAGCGATCCGGCGCAACCAGGGCGATGCGCACAATCCATGCAACTGGCTAGGTTGACGCGGCCGCGCTGCAACACGATATGTCCGGGATGCAGACCGCCGCCCAGAGGCCGATAATGAACGCGCCGCGAAACGATGAATTGATCCATTCCGGCAGCGACGCCGTGGTCGATTGGCTGACCAACGGCACGCGCGGCGAACGCTTCATCGACAACATCTTTGCCGAGATGTGCAACCGCCTTCAGGAAGCCGGCATCCCGCTCAAGCGGTCGACGCTTCATATCCTGATCCAGCACCCGCAATGGCTTGGCGCCCGCTTCATGTGGTCCGACGGCATGCGCGAGGCCGAGATCGCGCGGGTCGATTTCGATGTCAGGGAGCGGTCCGAATATATCGGCAGCTCCGCCAACGAAATCCAGAGCGGCGCCGCTGAAGTCCGCGAGAATCTCGAGCGAGACCCGGCGCTCGGCCGCAAGCACGCGCTCTATGACGAGATGCGGGCGAAGGGCCTGACCGACTATGTCGCCTGGCCGCTCTACCACACGCTCGGCAAGCAGCATCTCGTCACCTTCGCAACCGATCGCCGCGGCGGCTTCGACGATTCGCATATCGCCGCGTTGAAGAAATTGTTGCCGGTGCTGGCGCTGGTCAGCGAGATCCGCGTCAAGAATCGCCTGGCGCGCACGCTGCTGGAGACCTATGTCGGCGCCCATGCCGGCGAGCTGATCCTCGCCGGCGCCACGCGTCGCGGCACCGGCACGACGGTCCACGCCGCGATCATGATCTGCGACCTGCGCGATTTCACGAAAATCTCCGACAACTGGCCGCGCGACGACGTGATCGATCTCCTCAACGATTATTTCGACGCGATGTCCGACCCGATCGCGCGGCATGGCGGCGAGATCCTGAAATTCATCGGCGACGGCCTGCTGGCGATCTTCCCGCTCGACCGGCCCAACGCCTGCGCCAATCTGCTGCGCGCCGTCACCGAGGCCCGGCAGGCCATGGCCGCGCTGAACAAGCGGAACAACGGCACGGGCCGCGCGCCGCTGAACTACGGCATCGGCGTCCATGTCGGCGACGTCATGTACGGCAATATCGGATCCACCACCCGGCTCGATTTCACTGTGATCGGTCCCGCCGTCAACATGGCCTCGCGCCTCGAGGCGCTCACCAAGCAGATCGGCAAGCCGGTGCTGCTGTCGCGCGATTTTGCCGAGCTGGTGACGCCGGAGTTCGAGCTCGAGCGGGTCGGCCAGCACGCCGTGCGCGGTTTCAGCGAGCCGATCGAGCTATTTGCGTTTCAGCCGGGCGCAGGGACGTAACGGCCGCGCTGCGTGCGCGCGTGCTGTTGCCAAGGCGTGGGCGTCCAATTACGCTCCACGTCAGCTCCGCCCGTCCAGCGTTTGGCTGCACACTCATGCCCAAATTTCTTCGCATCGGCCTGCATCAGTCGAACGTGTCGGGATATACGTCGAAGGCGTGGTGCGTGCGGCGGGTCGGCTCGGCGGTGTTCCTGAAATGGGGCGCCGTCGAGGTGCAGGGCGCCGGCAAGGGACGCAAGGTTTACTGGACGCGCCTGCCGCAGGAGAAAACGATCCGCTGCGGCACCGCGCAGCGCGCCCAGGACTATACCAAATCCGCGATCGCGCGGCGGCGCAGCCATGATTATGAGCCGCTGACCGGCGCCATCGCGACCCCGCGCAAATCCGCCGACGGAAGCGCCGATCTCAAGCAGGCGCTCGCCACGATCCTGATCGTCGACATCGTCGGCTCCACGGCCAAAGCGGCAAAGCTCGGCGATGCGCGCTGGACCAAGGTGATGGGCCTCTATTACGCGGCGGTCCGCAAAGAGCTGAAGTCCTCGCGCGGCAAGGAAGTCGTGACGACCGGCGACGGCGTGCTCGCCACCTTCAAGGCGCCGGCCGCCGGCATCAATTGCGCGACCGCGATTCGAGAGGCCGTGCGCACGCTCGGCCTCGATATCAGGGTTGGCCTGCACGCGGGCGAATACACGATCAGCGGCGGCGAGATGGTCGGTCTCGCCTTCCACATCTGCACCCGCGTCGCCGCGAAAGCCCGCGCGGGCGAGGTCTTGGTCTCGCGTGCGGTGAAGGACCTGCTCGCGGCACAATCCCAGATTAGCCTCAGGGATCACGGCAGCCACCAGCTCAAGGGCGTGCCGGCGCGGTGGCGGCTGTATCGGGTTGAAGGTTAGGGTGCGAGAGCAGGTACCGGCTCGTCGTTCGCCTTGTCGTGGCTGCGCCGCGCGGACACCAGGGTCTCCAACCCGCGGCGAACGTTGTCTACGACACTGGCCCAGTCGCCTCGCTTCGGCTGCCTGAACAGCCTCATCGACCGATACCACGGGCTGTCGTCGCGGTTGAGCAGCCAGCGCCAATCCGGATTGAAAGGCAACATGGTCCAGACCGGCGCCCCCAGCGCGCCGGCGAGGTGCACGACGCTGGTGTCGACCGAAATCACCAGATCGAGACAGGAGACCAGCGCCGCCGTCTCGCTGAAATCGGTGAGCTGCTCCGTCAGGTCGACGATATCAGAGCGCTCGCTGAGGAAGGCGCGGTCCTGATCCCTGATGCCTTTTTGCAAGGAGACGAACTGGACGTCGCAATCCAGCAGCGGCGCAAGCGCGCGCAGGGATATCGACCGGTTGTGATCGTTGTTGTGACCGGGATCTCCAGACCAGACCAGGCCGACGCGGAAGCGGGTGCGGGGACCAGGCCGGTCTTCAAGCCGGTGTTCAAGTCGGTCTTGCCACGCCTTCACGCGCGCCGCCGGCGGCGCAGGAAGAAAGCCTTCCGCGAACGGGATCGTGTCGAGCCGGGTCCCGAACGCCAGCGGCAGGCTGCCAAGCGGGCAGTGCAGGTCGAACGCGAGCGACGGCGTCGACGATCGGTCGATACAATGTGCGACGCCGGGCACGGCGGCCAGCAGCCGCTGGACCGCAGGCTTGACCTCCAGGATGACCTGCGCACCGAGCGCGGCCACGAAGGGCACATAGCGAGCAAACTGAATGGAATCGCCGAGCGCCTCGTCGGCATGCAGCAGGATGGTCTTGCCTTCGAGCGGCTGGTCGGGAAGCCAAAGGGGTTGGGTAAATCCGCGATCGGCGAGGCCGAGCGACGACGCCTTCCACCGCGCCTCGCGCCCCGGCAAGCCCCGCTCGAAATCTCCGGTCAGCATCTGCAGCAGCGCGAGATTCCAGATCGTGTCCGCATTGCCGGGCTCGAGGGCCCGCGATTGGCGAAAGGCCGCAAAGGCCTCGTCCAGCAATTGCAGGCTCCACAGCGCCCGCGCCTTTTCGTTGAGCGCCGCGGTAAAATTCGGACGGAGCGCGAGCGCGCGATCGAAGCTCGCGAAGGCCTGCTCCATCCGGCCAAATCTCGCATGAAGCGTGCCGAGGTTCTTGTGTGTCTCGGCCTCAGTGGGGTTCAGCGCTATCGACCGCTCGAAGTCGGCCTGCGCCTCCTCGAACCGGCCCAGCCGCTGCAGGCAAAGCCCGCGCGTCTGATAGAGCGGCGCGACATTCGGATTGAGCTTTGCGAATACGTTGAAGTAGTCAAGGGCTTCGGCATACCGGCCGAGATTGAACAGCGCCTGGCCCTGCTTCGCAGCCTCGAGACTCTTGGCGGCCGCCAGATTTTGCGGCGCGATCTTCTGCGATTGTCTGGCCGCGGCCCGGCGTTCTTGACGGTTCATGAGGTGACCAGAGAAGATGTGCTTGCGGGTCTACCGAGCGCGATCGGAGGGGCCCATTGAAGCAGTCTCCGGTGCGAGGCTGGTGCGGGGCTTGGCGCGGGGTGAGCATTTCCGTGCCCAAGCCGGAGCCCGAAGGGGCTCCCGCTCAGGCCTGCCTCACGCCGCGTCCGCGTGACGCACGATCGGGAAATCGATCTCGGTCTTGGCGACTTCGTTCAGGGAGTTTGCAGTGACAGTGCTGGACTGCACCCCATATGATACTTGATCTTGTGAAAGATACTGCTGGTCAGGACAGCCGACCGAAGACGAGAGCCATCCAACGATGACGACCTACGTGGCCCTGCTTTACAGCGTGGTTCTTCCGCTCGGCCGGCGATTGGCGATGGCCGAGCTGCGTGCCATGGCGCAAGGCCTCGGCCTCCATAACCCCAGGACCATCGGCGCGACGGGAAATCTGACTTTTGAGAGCGACAAGGCGTCGATTTGCGAGTTGGAAAAAAATCTCGAAGCGGCCTTCAAGGTCCGGTTCGGCAAACATATCGCGATTATCGTTCGCAACGCTGACGCGTGGCGACTCCTGCTGCGCGCAAACCCGTTTCGTGCTGAAGCGAGCGCTGATCCGGCAAGGGTCGCCGTTCGTGTGATGCGCGATCCAATCCCGAAAGGCGGCGAAAACGCCCTGACGCGCTACATCAGCGATGAACGAATTGCCGTCGCAGGTGGTGATCTCTGGATCCATTTTACCGGCGATCCAGCGCGATCGCGTTTGCTTTCGGCGTTAGGCGCGGGGCGCCTGAACGGCGTCGGCACGTTGCGCAACACGAATACGCTGAGACGAATCGGGGAGGCGGTGACTCCGGCCCGATCCGGCCTCGCGGATTGAAAATAAAATCGATCATTGGGGCAAATGGAGCGCTCGCGGACCATTCCCCTGGTATTACGGGTATTACGGGTATTACGGGTATTACGGTGACAGTGCACTCAAGTAGCCCATAAGCCCCCAATCTGCGAGGTCGACCGGAGTAATTTAATGCACTGTCACCGTAACCCCAGCGTAACCCACGTAATGAGTTTCTTCATTGGATTCTCCTTGGGGCGGGGGTGATAACGTGTTTCGGTCATGTCAAGACTTTCACCAGCAGCAAGCTGAAGCCGGCGATGAAGACGAAAGACGACAAACCCAGAATGAACGGAGCCACCCCTTTCGCTTTGAGCTTCGCTATGTCCGTCTCGAGGCCCATGGCGGCCAGCGCCATGGACAGGAGGAAGGTGGTCGCCAGGACGATCACACTTCGCGCCTCGTGAGGAATGGTCACGACGCTGTTGACGCCCACAAGGGCGACAAACCCGAGGACGAACCAGGGCAGAGCCGGCTTGGCTTGGCTGTGTACGTGACCATGCCGGCTTGCCCGGCGAGAGGCCATGAGACCCAGCACAATCACCGTGGGAGCCAGCATCATCACGCGTGATAGTTTGGCGATCGTTGCGAATTCGCCAGCCTGCCTGCCGTCCTGAAATGCAGCCGCCACCACCTGGGCGATTTCGTGAATAGAGGCGCCGCTCCAGAGCCCGAAGGCGTGCGGATCGAGGTGAAGGACGGCCGGGAGCAGCGGATAAGCGAGCATGGCGACGGAACCGAAGACCGTGACGCAGGCGACAGCGTAGGCCACATCCTCGTCATGGGCCTGGGTAACCGTGTTGGTTGCGATCACCGCTGACGCGCCGCAGATCGACGTGCCTGCCGCTATGAGCTGGGTGAGCTTTCGGTCAACGCCAATCAGGCGGCCGACCCATGTGGTGAAGAGGAACGTGCCGACCAGCGTCAATGCAATGACGGCGATCCCTTTCCCCCCGACATCGACCACCTCCTGCGCCGTAAGCTGCAGTCCCAGCAGGATGATGGCAAGTCGCAGGATGCGACGCAGAGAGAAGACGACGCCCGTCTTGGCGCGAACTGGCGTGCCGATGACATTGTGGAAGACGATACCGGTCATGATCGACAGAATCATCGGGCTGAACAGCCTGAGACCCGGAATTTCACGCAAGGCGAAGCCGGCGCCGGCGATCGCGGCGGTCAAGACAAGGCCAGGCCACACCGTCGCAGGCTTATGTTGGCCGCGCGCGTCATGATCGAACCGGCGTACGGGCATCTTTTGGATATACGTGTTCAAGGCGGCCTCCTTGCAAGTTCGGTTTCTCGAAATCCTGAGAAAAAGATACGAGCCCGCAAACAATCATTCCAATAGATGTTATGTCTCAGTATGATCTCGTTTTGAGATAGATAAGGGCATTGCCATGACGCTGGAGCAGCTCCGTATTTTCGTCGCCGTCGCCGAGCGCCAGCATGTGACCCAAGCTGCCCGAGCGCTTAATCTGGCGCAGTCGGCGGCCAGCCACGCCATCGCCGCTCTGGAGGCGCGCCACAATGCGAAGCTCTTTGATCGGATAGGACGTCGTATCGAGCTCACCGAAGCCGGAAGCGTGTTTCTTGCCGAAGCACGAGCGATCCTGGCACAGGTCGATCGAGCTGAACTGGCTCTGAGCGAGTTTGGAAATCTTGAGCGCGGCACGCTGACGGTTCAAGCAAGCCAAACTATCGCGAGCTACTGGCTGCCACGTCACCTGGTCGCATTTCGTCGAGTTCATCCGCGTCTCGATATCCGCCTGACGATTGGCAACACCGCGCAGGCCGCTGAAGCGGTCGAGACCGGCGCCGCGGAGTTGGGCTTCGTTGAAGGGGCGATAGAGAAGGAGAAGCTCCTGAGCACGCGCGTGGCTCTGGACCAGATGGTCCTTATCGTCAGCCCCGAACACCCTTGGGCAAGGGGCAAGATACCCAGCGCCGCTGCTCTCCTCGAGAGTGAGTGGGTGCTCCGCGAACCAGGATCGGGCACGAGGTCAGTTTTCGAGCAGGCCTTGAAGCGATTTGGGGTCCCACCTGAACGATTGCGGGTTGTTATGGAGTTACCTTCAAACGAGGCGGTCAGGGCCGCCGTCGAAGCGGGACTCGGGGCGACGGCGCTTTCTGCCTCGGTGGTGGCCGCGAGCATTGAGAATGGCTTATTGTGCCACGTCCCATTCAAGCTGCCTCAGCGCGAGTTTCATGTTCTTCAGCACAGCCAACGCTATCGAAGTCGCGTCGCCGATGCTCTGCTGAAAACTTTTGATCGACCGGCAGGGCCGCAATCGGCTCGCGCCGTCAAAACACGATCGACAAAGAACCGAATCTAGACACGCGGGCGAGCGAGGCAGTTTCGGCCCCGATCCGAGCGAGGCAATTGAGTGTCGCAGTAGCGCCGGACGAAGAGTTTAGCGCACTGTCACCGTAATGCCCTATGAGCGTCACGCATCTTGTGGCGCGGCTGCGCCGACGGTCGGTCGCCGTGCCGGCAGGAAGAACCCCGCGACCGCGCCGGCCAATGACAGCGTTGCGGCGAGGCCCATCGCCGCTGTAAATCCGCGCTCGAAATGCGCCGCCGAATCGACCCCGCCATTGGCCGCGAAGTCCGCCACCAACGCTGCGATGCCGAACATGCCGCCAAGGAAGCGGCCCATGTTGAAGACGCCGGACGCCTTGCCCATTTCGGCCACCGCGACCGAGCTCAGGACGGCGTTCTGCGCGGCTGGCATCGCCATCGAGACGCCGACGCCAGCCAGCACCAACGGCGCGACCAGCGCGGAATAGGGAACGGAGGGGCTCACGATCTCAGCGATCCAGCCAAGGCCGATCGCCTGCATCAGCAATCCCGTCACCACCAGCGGCCGCTCGCCGAATCTGTTGACGACCGCGCCGGCGACCGGGGCGGTGATGAACAGCGTCGCTGTCCACGGCAGCAAGCGAAGTCCGGCGCCGAAGGCGTCGAAGCCCAGCGTAGTCTGGAGGAACTGCGGCAACAGGAACAACACGCCATACATCGCAGCGTAGAACAAGACGCTTGCGGACATGCCGGACGCCAGCGCGCGCGATGCAAACAGTCGCATCGGCACCATCGGCGCGGCGACGCGCAATTCCCAGAGCACGAAGCAGGCTGCGAACACCAGGCCTGACATCAGCGTGCCGATGACCTCGGCGCTCGCCCACCCCACAGCGTTGCCGCGCAACAGGCTCCAGACCAGCGCCAGCGCCGCGAGGGCGACGAGCAATAGTCCGGGGATGTCCAATGCGGCAGCCGGTCCGAAGCTTTCGCGCAAGCGTGCCAGCACCAGCCCGATCGCGATCAGGCCGATCGGCAGGTTGATCCAGAACACCCATCGCCAGCCGAAATGTTCGGTGATGAAGCCGCCGATGGCGGGGCCGATGATCAGCGCGCAGCCGGTGATGCCGCTGAAAATGCCGAGCGCCCGGGCGCGCTCCTCCCGGCCGAACGTGCCGCTCAGGATCGCCATCGCCAGCGGCATCACCAGCGCGGCGCCGGCGCCCTGCAGCGCGCGGGCGGCGATCAGCGCGGTGGCATTGCTTGCGAGTGCACAGGCCGCTGATGCAACGACGAACAGGGCGATCCCGGCCGCGAACATGCGGCGGCGCCCGAACCGGTCGCCGAGCGCCGCGCCGGTCAGGAGCAGCACGGCAAAGGTCAGGTTGAAGGCGTTGACGGTCCATTGAAGTGTCTCGACCGGACTGCCGAATTCGGTACGGATGGCCGCGAATGCCGTCGTAATGATCATGGCGTCCAGCGCCATCATGAAGGATGCCAGCGCGGTGACGCCAAGCACCCAGTTCCGCTCGGCGCGATTGGTCGGGGTCTGCATCGCCCTCTCTCCGTGTGTCGCGCCACCCTGTCGCGGCGCGTTCTGCGGGTGAGACGAGGCCGTCGGGGCAAAGGATGCGCCCAGAAATAATTTTCTCCGGGCCGCATCCTTCGCCGGCTGGCAAACGTCCTGGGGGGTGAGCTGGTCGCAACATGAGCAAGGAGCGCGCGATGAGAAGGACATTGATCAGATACAAGGCCAAGCCGGAGCTGGCTGATCGGAACGCCGAGCTGGTTTCGGCCGTATTTGCTGAATTGAAGGCGGCCGGGCCGGACGGCGTACGCTATCTGACGCTGCGCCTGGAGGACGACACCTTCATCCATCTTGTCGAGGCTGCGGCCGAGGACGGCTCGAGCCCGATCCCGAAACTGAAGGCATTTCAGGCGTTTCAGGACGGCATCCGCGACCGCTGCGCCGAGCCGCCGCTGGTTCGTGATGTGAGGATCGTCGGCAACTATCGTATGCTGGACGAGTCCTGAACAGGCGAGCGAGTCTGGATAGGCGAGACGGAGGAGCAATGGCGCCAGACCCGCTGGCCACCATCGATATCGAGGCCCTGCTGGCGCGGATGCGACCGAAATTGCATCGCTACTGTGCGCGCATGGTCGGCTCGGTCATCGACGGTGAGGATGTGCTGCAGGATGCGCTGATCAAGGCGATGGAGGCGCCGCAATCGGTCGCGCCCATCGTCAATCCCGAGGGCTGGCTGTTCCGCATCGCCCACAACACCGCGCTGGATTTCCTGCGCCGCCGCAACCGGCAGGAGGCGCAGCGTTCGGCTGAGGAGGTGGACATGATCGCCGACCAGCTCGATGATGTGGAAAGCCGCCAGATCGCTGCAACCAGCCTGCGCACCTTTATGCGGCTGCCGACGGCGCAGAGATCCAGCGTGATCCTGATGGACGTGCTCGGCTGCTCGCTTGCCGAGGTCTGCGACATCATGGACTTCAGCCTGCCGGCGGTGAAAGCCGCGCTGCATCGTGGGCGCACGCAGCTGCGTGAGTTGGCGCAGCAGCCTGACGATGTGCCGCAGCCGGGCCTGTCGGAAGCCGATCGGACACGGCTCAACGCCTATGTTGACCATTTCAATGCCCGCGACTTCAACGCGATCCGCGCCATGATCGCCGATGACGTCAGGCTCGAGCTCGTCAATCGCACCAGGCTGAAAGGCAAGGCCGAGGTGTCGAATTACTTCGGCAATTATTCGAAGGTCAGCGACTGGCACCTGGTGACGGGGCAGGTCGAGGGACGTCCCGCGATCCTGGTGTTCGATCCGAATGACCCGAACGGGCGGCCGAAATATTTCATGCTGCTGAACTGGTCAGCCGACAAGCTCGCCACCATCAGGGATTTTCGTCACGCGGCGTACGTCATCGATGGTGCGGAGTGCGTGGTGGATGGAGGGTGAGTGGATGAGCGCAACTATCGACCCATCGGCCGTACCTGAACGGAAAGAAGGCCGCATTCATCCTCGCCCGGAGGGGTGTGACGTGGGGGCACCGGTTGTTGCTCGTCGGCAAGCCGCAGCAGAACGGCTTCGTCGAGAGCTTCAACGGCAAGCTGCGCGACGAGTGCCTGAACGAGGAAGTCTTCGCCAAACTGGCCGAGGCCCGGGCC
The DNA here is from genome assembly GCF_049949275.1 of Bradyrhizobium genosp. A. Classification (NCBI taxonomy): domain Bacteria; kingdom Pseudomonadati; phylum Pseudomonadota; class Alphaproteobacteria; order Hyphomicrobiales; family Nitrobacteraceae; genus Bradyrhizobium; species Bradyrhizobium genosp. A. The sequence goes on from NZ_CP188196.1 coordinate 1,936,573, forward strand.
GTGATCGAACGCTGGCGGCTCGACTACAACTACGTCAGGCTCCACTCGGCGCATGCTTAGCCACTAATAAGATCCAGATCGAAGTCTACCTGCACTGAGGCGAGGGCTGCCGACCGGGGGCGGCCCGACTGGAAAAAACTGCGCGGCGGACCGATGAGTTTTCCGCTGCCGACAGTCTACACATCGACAACGACTTCTGAGGAGATCTGAACCATGTCGTCGGGAAATGCACTGCTGCAGGGCAAGCGCGTGGTTGTCCTGGGAGCAAGCCGCGGCGTCGGCCGCGAGATCGTCGAGCGTGCGACCACCGAGGGCGCGCGGGCTTTGGCGGTCGCCCGGGGCGAGCGCGGCCTGGCCAGCCTCACTGAGCGGGGGATCGATACCCTGGCGCTGGATGCCGCATCGGAATCGGCGCCGTCAACGGTCTTTCAGGCCGCTCAGCCCGACGTATTGGTCATCTGCGGCGGCGCCATGCCCCCGACCAGCGCCTGGACCTCCGAGCTCACCTGGGCGCAATTCGCGGTCAATTGGGAAGTCGACACCAAGATGACCTTCCTGTTCTGCCGCGAGGCGCTGCGCAGGCCGCTGACGCCGGGCTCGGTCGTGGTGATCGTCTCTAGCGGCGCCGGCCTCGGAGGGTCGCCGATCTCGGGCGGCTACGCCGGCGCCAAACGCATGCAGATGTTCCTTGCCAAGTACTGCCAGGCTGAATCGGATCGTCGCGAACTCGGCATCCGCTTCATCGCGCTTGTCCCAACCCGCATCATGCCGGAGACGGATCTCGGGCAGGCCGCGGTGAGCGGCCATGCCCAGCATCTTGGCGTCTCGACGGAGGCGTTCATTGCGAACATGGGCGCGCGGCTGTTTCCGGCGGATGTGGCTCGGGCGGTCTTCGACCTGGTGATAAATTCGCCGACGGACGCGGGCTCGATCTTCACGGTCACGCCGGACGGCGTCGCCGCCGTTAGCTGACGCAGGGACTGGGTGGCGCTGTTCAGGAGGTTCCCCATGAGGGACGAGACGCTCGGAATTACGGTGACAGTGCACTTAATCGATCGGCTTTTCGAGATCGATCGGCTTTTCGAGCCCTCGCATTGAGTGCACTGTCACCGTAATCCCCTGGCATTTAGTGCACCGTAATAGCAGAGTCAGCGCAAACAGGCGGTTCCTCGCACCCTTAAGTTCGGAGGAAGAAGGCGACTCAGATTTCGAGCAATTCGTGTAGAACGACATCCACATATCGCTTCAGCTGCTGGCACTCCTTTTTGCCGCGCTCCTGATGCGCCGAGAGGGAGCCGCGGTCGTAGGTCGATCGGGTCATTGAGGCGATCACTTCTTCCACCATATTGACGGCGTTTTCAGGTACGGCGCTCTCGGTCGCGTTCTTTTCGCGGTTCTTCAGGATGAAGCGGACCTTCTGCTTCATCGTGTAGATATCGTCGCCGCGCTGGTTCTTTTCCTTCTTGACGTTTGCCTTCTCCATGTCTTCGACGGATGCGAAGCGGTCGAGCACCTCGCGGAGCGCTTCTCTAAGCTCGTGGGCTGCGCCGCGCCACGAAACACGATCAGTAACCGCCATATCCTTGAGCGCCTGCTCGTAGGAGAGGGCGGATGATGGGACAAGGTCGTAGAGGGTGGCGAGGATTTTCTGATCGTTTTCGGATGAGCTGACGGGGTTATATGGTCCTCCCGCCTGTATCTCGATTTGGCTGGTGACTTTCGGAATGAGCCGGCGAACGGCGGTCACGTGCTTCTTGTACGAACTCGTGTTATTCCGCCCCTCAGCGAGCGTGATAAGCGCCTCGAAGTGCAGAGTGAGCTGATCGGCGATCTCAGTGAGTGAGAGTTGTTGCAATGTATGCCGCACGCCGCGGAAGTAAATTTGCGCGACAGCGCGCGTTTCGTTGTGGAGAGCCTGCGAGTTCACATGCACGGACGACACCTTGTTCAGGTGTTCGCTGTAGGTCTTGAACGCGTCGCAGAGCTCGCGCCATTGCTCGGCCGGATGGACGGTCACTTCCGGGCCTTCTTCTTCTTTGCCCCCTTCTTCACAGCCCGACGCCGGCCACTGCCAACCAATGAGTTACCTTCGCCTCGCGGCAGGCGGTGGGTGACAAGGTTATGGCCCACGGGATTGAGCTTGTACTGGCCGGTCGCGATTTGTTCGAGGTAGCCGCCATTTTTGGCATTGAGCAAGGTTTGGGCGGGCGGTCCGGTCGGGAGCTCGAAGCCGGCTTGGGGGAAATATCGGGCAATGTCCACGGGTGTGATGTGGTCGCGACGCTCCCCGTCCGGTGCCAAGTGCGCGAGGTAGTACGCCATGATCGCGACCATCTGGTTCACGGTCTTTGGCTGCTTTTGCTCCTTGAGTGATCGAAGGTCGGTCAACGCGCCTGCCGGCGGCGCGGGCGGCTGACGGACGGGTGCAGAGATATGAGCGGGCGCCGCGCCCGGAGGCGCGGGCGTGAAGGCGGGCGCCGCTGGTGCTGCCGGCGCCTCTCCAGCCATTGTGATATTCAAAGCCTTAAAGACGAATTGCAGGACGTTGGCGCGAGTTTCGGGGCTCAGGGGCTGAAGTACCTCGATGAGCTTGCCGATCGCCTCGACGCCGTGGTCCTCCTGCTGCCTGTCGGTCAAAACGAACTCCCTACGAATATGCGGCCGTCCTGAATTGGCTCGATGCTGGCCGCGAGCTCGACGAGTTTGCGAGCGGCTGCTTCCGGACCGGCGTATAGGCGCCCTTCGGCATATTTCACCAGTCGTATTTCCTTGGCGACCATGCGTGTCTCCGGTTCAAATGAAGAACAAAATGAGTAGCGTACCTGTGGCAATATCTGAGGCGGCGCTTTTTGAAGCCGGCCGAAATTCCCTCTAAATCATTGACCCAATTGGTGGGCCCGGCAGGACTCGAACCTGCAACCAGACCGTTATGAGCGGCCGGCTCTAACCATTGAGCTACAGGCCCCGCCGCGAGACGGCCGCGGGAAGGTGTGGCCGGCAACGGTGCGCGGTTCGTTTACAGGGCCTGAGGCGGGGGTGCAATGCCGGGGCCGGCGAACCGGAAACGTCGGCGGCAGCATTGCCGGCTGATTCCGAATTGCCGAATTTTGCGATCATGCCCTTATGCCCCTGTTTTGCCCGACGAGTCAACCGTTCTCCGCGGTGGTGCCGATTTCGCTTCCGTAAGTCTCTGAAATCGTGCGATTTTTCTACTGTGCATGGGGTTGTTTTCGCGTTTTGACCGGAGGGGACCCCTCCGTAGCCCCCTCAGTCCACCGAGACCCCGGCGAACTCCACCACCTTGCGCCACTTCTCGGTCTCGTCGGCGACGAGCTTGCCGAACTCGGCCGGCGTCATCGGCTTGGGGATGCCGCCGGTCTCGGCCAGGCGCGCCACCAGCTTGGGGTCCTTCAGCGCTTCGGCCACGGCCTTGTTGAGGATCTCGACGATCTCGGGCGGCGTGCCCTTCGGCGCGGAGATGCCGTAGAAGCCGACCGATTCGAAGCCCGGCACGGTCTCGGCGATCGCGGGCACGTCGGGCACGCTCGGCCAGCGCTGCGGCGAGGTCACGCCGAGCGCGCGGACAGTGCCGCCCTTCGACTGCTCCAGCGCGGACGGCAGATTGTCGAAGATCAGCTGCACCTTGTTGGAGATGATGTCGGGGAAAGCCAAGGCCGAGCCCCGATAGGGCACGTGCACCATGTCGCACTTGGTCATCACCTTGAACAGCTCCGCCGACATGTGCACCGAGGTGCCGTTGCCGGACGAGGCGAACGAGATCTTGCCGGGATTGGCCTTGCAATAATCGATGAACTCCTGAACCGTCTTCACCGGCATTGCATTGGAGACGACCAGCATGTTGGTGAGCTGCATGATGCTGGCGACCGGCACGGTGTCGCGCAAAAAGTCGAACGGCAGCTTCTTGTAGAGCGAGGTCGAGATCGCGTTGTTGGGAGCGACGAACAGCAGCGTGTAGCCGTCGGCCGGCGAATTGATCGCGGCACCGGCCGCGATGTTGCCGCCGGAGCCGGCGCGGTTCTCGACGATGAACTGCTGGCCGAGATGGTCCGACAGCCACTGCGACATGATGCGCGCGACGATGTCGACCGGGCCGCCGGCGGCGAAGCCGATCATCCAGTGCACGGGGCGGCTGGGGTAGTCGGCGGCGGAGGCGGGAGGGGAGGTGCTGAACATGCCCAGGATGATCGCGAGCCCGAAAACAGTGTTACGCAAAATTCGCAACATGACGCCTCCCATTGTTCTATTGTCGTTGTGGGGCATGCTTTCACAAAAACGGGCCGCTGCCTACGTCGTCGCGAGTCGGTGTTGGCGCAGGTCCGCCGGGACCAACCATGAAATTCGCAATCATCCTTCTCAGTGCGGCGCTGCTGTTGAGCCCCGCTGCCGCTCAAACCGGAGGCAACGCCATTTCCACCTCGACACTCAGCTTGGGCACCGCGACGCCCGGCGGCGGTTTCCCGCTCTATGGCAACGCCTTTGCAGAGGTGATGAACGCGGCGGATCCCGCGCTCACCATCGCCCCGCGCAACACCAAGGGCAGCAACGAGAACATTCCGCTCCTGGAGAAGGGCGAGCTCGATCTCGCACTGGTCGCGGGCGAGCCTGCCTATGAGGCGTTTGCCGGCATCGGGCGGGCGAAGGTAGCGCTGAAGATCTTGACCGCGATCTATTCCAACCCCGGCATGTTCGTGGTGCGGGCGGACAGTCCCTACAAGACCATTCACGATCTCGTCGGCCAGCCGGTTGCGTTCGGCGCCAAGGGCTCGGGCCTGCCGATCCTGGCGCGCTATGTGCTCGATGGCCTTGGGCTCAAGCAGGACGAGGATTTTAAAGCGATCTATCTCGACCGCGCCGGCGACGGCCCCGCAATGGTCGAGGACGGCCGTGTGGCCGCACTCTGGGGCGCCGGCATCGGCTGGCCCGGCTTTGCAGCGGTGGCCTCGAGTGCGTCAGGCGCGCGCTTCATCGCGCCGGGTGCCGAGGAGATCGCGCGCATCCGCGCCAAGCACGCGTTCCTGAAGCCGCTGACCGTGCCGGCCGGCTCCTATCCCAAACTGCCCGAGCCGATCGCCTCGCTCGGCTCCTGGAGTTTTGTCCTCACGCGCGAGGATCTGCCGGACGATGTCGCCTATCGTCTCGCGAGGACGCTGCACGGCGCAGAAGCGACCTTCTGCAAGAAGCTCGCGCAGGCCTGCGAGACCACGGCAGCGAACACGGTCGCCGCCGCGCCGAAGCCCGAGCTGATTCATCCGGGCGTGATGAAGTATTTTCGCGAGATTGGCGTGGTGAAGTGACGATCGCTCGAAGCGATCGTCACGCTCTCACTTCTTCAGCATCGCACACGCCGGGTCCGGCGGGCCAAAGGCCTTGTCACCGGAAATCGTCGTGAGGATCTTGTAATAGTCCCACGGATATTTGCTTTCCTCCGGCGTCTTCACCTGCACCAGCCAGAGGTCGTGCACCATCAGATTGTCGTCGCGCAAGCGGCCGTTGCGGGCGAAGAAATCCGCGACCGGCGTCTCGCGCATTTTCGCCGCGACCTTGAGCGGATCGTCGGTGCCGGCCGCCTTGATGGCGTTGAGATAGTGCATCACGCTGGAATAGACGCCGGCCTGCCACATCGACGGCATCTTGTTCATCTTGGCGAAATAGCGCTTCGACCATGCGCGGGTCTTGTCGTCCATGTCCCAATAGAACGATGTCGTCAGCAACAGGCCTTGGGCTGCCTGCAGGCCCAGGCCGTGGATGTCGGTGATCAGCGCGAGCAGCGCCGCCATCTGCTGGCCGCCCTTGAACACGCCGAACTCCGAGCCGGTCTTGATCTCGTTCATGTTGTTGGGGGGACCAGCGGCAATGCCGATGATCTTGGCCTTGGAGGCCTGCGCCTGCAGCACGAAGGAGGAGAGATCCGGGGTTGCCAGCGGCGGCCGCACCGAGCCCAGCACCTTGCCGCCATTGGCGGTGATGACGCTGGAGGCGTCGCGCTCCAGCGAATGGCCGAAGGCGTAGTCGTCCGTGATGAAGAACCAGCTGTCGCCGCCGCGCTTGACCACGGCGTCCGCGGTGCCGACCGCGAGCGCGCGGGTGTCGAACACCCACTGCATCGCGTAAGGCGAGCAGAATTTTCCGTGGAAATCGGCGGTGCCGGTGGAGTGGGTGATGAACAGGCGCTTCTTCTCGTTGGCGACGTTCTGCACCGCGAGGCCAACGGCCGAGACCGGCACGTCGACGATCAGATCGACCTGGTCGACGTCGTACCAGCGCCGCGCGATCGCGCCGCCGACATCGGCCTTGAGCTGGTGGTCGCCGATTACGACGCTGATCGGCTTGCCGAGCACGGTGCCGCCGAAATCGTCGATCGCCATCTGTGCCGCCGTCACCGAGCCCTGGCCGGTCGGCGCGGAGGCCGGGCCGTTCATGTCGGTGAGCACGCCGATCTTGACGATGTCGTCGGACACCTGCGCCATTGCGGCGCCCGACAGCAGCGCCGCCGCCAAGGGCATCGCTAAGAAGGCGGCCGCGACCGGCAGTCCAAATCTCGCTGGATTCACGCTTGTCCTCCCATGATCCGGCTCGTTGGCCGGAGTTGCCTGTCCCGGGTACGGCCCGGCTGAATTGGTTTCTTTTGCAACTATTCAGGGGTGGGCGTCAATCTCAGGCGGCGAACCGGATCTGCCCGGCGGGCGAGGGATCGTAGCCGGTCAGCTCCTCGGCGCGTTGGCGCAGCCTAATCCGTCACGAGTGCGGCGCAATCGACCATCATGATCGCGTCGTATTCAATGGGAACCTGCCATGGCCGTTCGCCGACTGACCGTTGCATTTGCGCTTCTCTGCGGTCTTGCCGGGGGTATCGCGGCCTCGTCTGCCGAGGATCGCGCAATCGTCCTGGCCTCGACGACATCGACGCAGGATTCCGGCCTGCTCGACTATCTGCTGCCGATCTTTCGCGACAAGACCGGTGTCGAGGTGACGGTGATCGCGCGCCGCAGCGACGAGGTGCTCGCCGTTGCACGACGGGGCGAGGTCGACGTCGTGTTGATGCATGCCCGGCCGCAGGAGGAGAAATTCGTCGCCGACGGTTTTGCCACCAGGCGCTACGACGTGATGTACAACGACTTCGTGCTGATCGGGCCGAAGAGTGATCCCGCCGGCGTGAAGGGCAAGGACATCGCGACGGCGCTGAAGGCGGTCGAGGCCAAGGGTGCGCCGTTCATAACGCGCGGCGATCTTTCCGGCACCCATGCTGCGGAACTCGCACTCTGGATCGTTGCCGGCATCGATATCGCCAGTACCAAGGGCGCCTGGTATCGCGAAAGTGGGCAGGGCATGACCGCCGCCCTCGACACCGCACGCACTGCGAATGCCTATGTGCTCGCGGACCGTGCCAGCTGGATCGCCTTCAGGGATCGCGGCGATCTCGACATTGTCGTCGAGGGCGACAAGCGGCTGCTCAACCAATATGGCGTGATGCTGGTGAACCCGGAGAAGCATCCGAACGTCAGGAAGGAACTGGGCCAGATCTTCATCGACTGGCTGATCTCATCGGAAGGGCAAGCGGCGATCGCCGGCTACAAGGTCGACGGACAACAGGTGTTCTTTCCGAATGCGGACAAGCGGGGCGGCTGATCGGTCGAGGCACCAGCGGTTGCCAAACCGCGCGATGCGTGATCCATCATGAGGCATGACCCAGCGCCTGCCGCCCTCGCTGACGCCGCTCGACACTGCGCTCGCTGTTTTGCTGCGCGGCGTCCGTCCGGTCGCGCCGGTCGAGTTGCCGCTGGCTGAAGCGGTCGGCTGTATCGCCGCGGGAATGCCGTTGCTATCAGCCTATCCGCCGCGCGACATCGCCGCTGTAGATGGCTGGGCGCTGCGCGCCAACGATCTCGTCGGTGCGTCCTCCTATTCGCCGCTGCCTCTGACCGAGCTTCCCGCGTGGGTGGACGCCGGCGATGCGATGCCGGCAGGATGTGATTGTGTGCTCGACGCCGACGCGGTCGAGATGTCGGGCCCGCTCGCCCAGGTTCTGGCCGAGGGCGTTCCAGGGCAAGGCGTCGGGCGTGCCGGCGGCGACACCGCAGACCGCTCGCCCGCGGCCACAGCGGGACATCCCATCGATGCAGCGGCTCTGTTGCTCGCGCGTGTCGCCGATGTCGAAAGGCTGAGCGTCAGGCGACCGCGGCTGCGCATCGTCAACGTGCCGGGCGCAACCGCGACGATGCAGATGATCACCGACCTCGCGCGCGCGGCAGGATCGGATGTGATCGCGCATGAAGCCAGCACACGCGATGCAGCGTCGATCGCGGAAGCGCTCGATGTCTCCGTCTGCGATCTGCTGCTGACGGTCGGCGGCAGCGGCGTCGGTCGCGAGGATGCTACGGTGATAGCGCTGGCTCAGCGCGGGGCGGAGTTCGCCCATGGTCTTGCGCTCCAGCCCGGACGCACCGCAGCCGCCGGGCGGCTCGGAGAAGTTCCCATCGTCGCGTTACCCGGCTCGCCCGGTCCAGCGCTGGCGGTCTGGCTTGCCCTGGTGCTTCCGCTCATCGACAAAATGTCGGTGCGGCAGCCGCGCCGCGCAGTGACCCTGCCGCTCGCGCGAAAAATCGCTTCAAACGTCGGCATTGCCGAGATAGCTCTGCTGGCCGAGGAACATAAAATGTGGATGCCGCTTGCAGTCGGTGAATGGCCGCTCCACGCCATTGCCAGAGCGGATGCATGGCTGCTCATTCCAGCCAGCCATGAGGGATTTGCGGCGGGCGAGCCGGTCGATGCTTATTTGATGCGGGAATGATATGGGTTCCGGCATGACGATGATCCCAAAAGCGCCAGATCGCAGCGCGCTTGAACAGGAGCAGTTCCTCAAGATCCTCTCGCGTGAGGAGGCGCTCGCGCGCTTCGAGGCGGCCCTGTTTCCGCGCGCGATCCCCAGCGAGCAGCGCAGGCTTTGCGATGCCCTCGGCACAGCGCTCGCCGAGGACATCACCGCACCGATCGACGTGCCGCCCTTCGACCGCTCCAATGTTGATGGTTTTGCCGTGCGCTCGGCGGATCTTTCCGCCGCTGGTGAAGGCGCACCGGTGCGGCTCGCGCTGAACGGCGAGACCATTCACTGCGGCACCGTGCCGAAGCTGCAAGTCGCAGTTAGGACCGCAACGCCAATCGCCACCGGCGGCCCGTTGCCGCGCGGCGCCGATGCCGTGGTCATGGTCGAGCACAGCCAGCCGGCCGGCCCCGATGCGATCGATGTTCGTCGCGCGGTCTCGCCGGGCCAATTCGTGTCCTATGCCGGATCCGACATCGCGCGTGGCGAGGCGCTGCTGCGCGCCGGCACGATCATGGGCTCGCGTGAGATCGGCATGCTGGCGGCCTGTGGCATCGCCGAGGTGAAGGTTGCGCGGAAGCCGCGCGTCGCGGTGATCTCCACCGGCGACGAACTGGTGCAGCCCGGCGAGGCGCTTGCGCCTGCGGCGATCTACGACACCAATGGCGCCATCGTCGCAGCCGCGATCGACGAGAACGGCGGCGAGGCAGTCTTCCTCGGCGCCATTCCCGACGACGAGGCCAAGCTCGAAGCCGCCATGCGCCAGGCGCTGGCGGATGCCGACATGCTGGTGCTCTCCGGCGGCACGTCGAAGGGGGCGGGCGATCTGTCCCATCGCATCATCGGCCGGCTCGGCCAGCCCGGCATCATCGCGCATGGCGTTGCGCTCAAGCCGGGCAAGCCGCTGTGTCTCGCGGTCTGCGGCGGCAAGCCGGTTGTGATCCTGCCGGGCTTTCCGACCTCGGCGATGTTCACCTTTCACGACATGATCGTGCCGGCGCTGCGCAAGATGGCCGGCCTGCCGCCGCGCTCCGATGCCAAGGTGAGTGCCACCGTGCCGGTGCGCATTGCTTCCGAGCTCGGCCGCACCGAATTCGTCATGGTCTCGCTGGTCGAGGGCAAGGACGGCCTGATCGCCTATCCCTCCAGCAAGGGCTCTGGCGCGATCACGTCCTTCGCGCAAGCCGACGGCTTTTTGCGCATCGACGCGCTCGCCGACCAAATGCCGGCGGGGACCGAAGCAGAGGTGACCCTGTTTACGCCGCATGTGCGGGTGCCTGATCTCGTCATCGTCGGCAGCCATTGCACCGGCCTCGATCTCGTCACCGCACCGCTCGCGCATGCCGGGCTCACCGTGCGCTCGATTGCGGTGGGCAGCCTCGGCGGGCTTGCGGCGGCGAAGCGCGGCGAATGCGACCTTGCGCCGATCCATCTGTTCGACGACAAGAGCGAGACCTACAACACGCCTTACCTTGCCGAGGGGCTCGAGCTCGTCCCGGGCTGGCGGCGGATGCAGGGCATCGTGTTCCGGAAAGGTGACAAACGCTTCGAGGGGCTCGGCGCGAAGGAAGCAGTCGCGGCCGCGCTCGCTGATCCCGCCTGCATCATGGTCAACCGCAACCAGGGCGCCGGCACGCGGATCCTGATCGACCGGCTGCTCGGCGGTGCGCGCCCGGAGGGCTATTGGAACCAGCCTCGTTCGCACAATGCGGTTGCCGCGGCTGTTGGGCAGCGCCGTGCCGACTGGGGCATGACCATTGCGCCGGTCGCCCATGCGGTCGGCCTTGGTTTCATTCCGTTCGCGGAAGAGCATTATGACTTTGCCTTGGTGACGGCACGCAAGCAACGTCCGGCGGTGCAGGCGTTTCTTGATTCACTCGGCTCGGATGAGGCACGCACGGCACTGGAGCGAGCCGGCTTCCGGCCTGCGTAGACGACAGACGACGCGGCATTGAAGCCGCGCGACAGACAGACTGGGGGACGCGATGCCAAGGCCGCTTTCGGTTGCGATCGTCGGTGCCGGCATGGGCGGACTCGCGACCGCTGCGGCGCTCAGGCGCGTCGGCGTCGACGTGATGGTCTACGAGCAGGCCTCCCAGTTCGCCCGGATCGGCGCCGGCATCCAGATCGGCTGCAATGCGATGAAGGTGCTGCGCGCCCTCGGGCTTGAGCAACGGATGCGCGAGCACTCGTTCTATCCGCGGTCCTGGAACAACCGCGACTGGAAGAGCGGCGACATCAAGTTCGACATGATCTTTGGCGAGAGCGCGGAGGAGAGGTTCGGCGCGCCCTATCTTCTGGCCCATCGCGGCGATCTCCATGCGGCGCTGGCGAGCGCGGTGCCGGAGGAGTTTGTGAGGCTCAATCACAAGCTCGTCGGCCTCGACGAGACCGGCGAGGGCGTCAGGCTGAGCTTTGCCGACGGCACCAGCGCTGTTGCCGATGCCGTGGTCGGCGCCGACGGCGTGCATTCGGCGGTGCGTGACATTCTGTTCGACACCGCGCCGGTCAGATTCACCGGCCGCATCGCCTACCGCACCACCTATCCGGCCGCACTGCTCGGCGAGAAAATCGACGACTGCACGAAGTGGTGGGGTGAGGACCGCCACATCGTGATCTACTACGTCAAGCCCGACAGTAGCGAGGTCTATCTCGTCACCAGCCAGCCCGAGCCGAACTTCCGCATCGAGTCCTGGTCGGCGAAGGGCGACGTGCGCGATCTGCGTGCTTCGTTCGAAGGTTTTCATCCGCAGGTTGGCCAGGTGCTGGCGGCGTGTCCCGACGTGCACAAATGGGCGATCATGGACCGCGATGCGCTGGAGCGCTGGGCCGACGGCAAGGTGACGCTGCTCGGCGACGCCTGCCATCCGATGACGCCCTATATGGCGCAGGGTGCGGCGATGGCGATCGAGGATGGCGCGGTGCTCTCGCGCTGCCTCGAAAGTGTCGACCGCGACGGCGTCGTGGATGCCTTCCGCCGTTTCGAGGCGACGCGCAAGGTGCGGACCACGCGGGTGCAGGAAACCTCGCGTGCCAACATCTGGCTGAAGGAGCGGACCGATACGAGCTGGGTCTACGGCTACGACGCCTGGTCGGTGCCGCTGGCGGCGTGATTTTTCCGCGACCCAGCCATTCTATTGAGACGCCGCGTCGAGCGCCGCCAGCCGCTCGGCTTCGGCGATATCCTCGACCGTGTTCGCATTGAAGAACGGATCGAGCGGCTTGGCCGGCCACGTCACCGTCGCGAGCGGGTAGCGCGCGGTCCAGCGGTCGATCTTGCGGAGATCCTCGACGACCAGCGCGTGACGCAGTTCATCGCGCAAGGCGACGCGCCACAGCCCGATCACCGGATGCGACTGGTCGCCGGATGCGGCGACCGCGAGTTGCGCGTTCTCTCGCGCTCGCGCCTCATGCAAGCGGGCGATGAGGTCGCGTGGCAGGAACGGGCAGTCGCCGGCGGCGCTGAGCACCCATTCGACCTCCGGCCGATTCGCCGCAGTCCAGTCGAGCGCGGCCAAAATGCCGGCGAGCGGGCCGGGGAAGCCGGGCACGTCATCGGCAATGACCTGCAAGCCGAACGCAGCGAAGCGCGCCGGATCGCCGTTGGCATTGAGAATCAACCCGTCGCACTGGGGCGACAGGCGCGCGATCACGCGCTCCAAAATGGTGCGGCCGCCGATGGTCCGCATCGGCTTGTCGCCACCGCCCATGCGGCGCGCGAGGCCGCCGGCGAGCAGCACGCCAAGTGTTGGTGGAAAGTTCGTTGCCGGAGTCCTAGTCGTCACCACCTTCGCCCTTACGCTTGTGCTTTGCCGATTCCTCTTCGACGTAGTCGAGGTTCTGGTCGTAGACGATCCGCTCCTCGCCGGCGAGCGCGATGAAGCGCTTTCCGCGCGTACGTCCGACCAGCGTCAAACCCACCTGCCTCGCGAGATCGACACCCCAGGCGGTGAAGCCGGAGCGCGACACCAGGATCGGGATTCCCATCCGCACAGTCTTGATCACCATTTCCGAGGTGAGACGTCCCGTCGTGTAAAGAATCTTATCGGAGGCATCGACGCCGTGGCGATACATCCAGCCCGCGATCTTGTCGACGGCGTTGTGGCGGCCGACGTCCTCGGTGTAGCAGAGCGGCTCGCCCTCTTTGCACAGCACGCAGCCGTGGATCGCGCCGGCCTCCAGATAGAGCGAGGGCATGGTGTTGATGGTCTGCGTCATCTGGTAGAGCCAGGACGTGCGCAGCACGGCATTGGGCAGCGCGACGCTCTCGACCGCCTCGAGCAGGTCGCCGAAGGCGGTGCCTTGCGCGCAGCCCGAGGTCTGGGTACGCTTCTTCAGCTTGGCTTCGAAATTGGTGTGGTGCTCGGTGCGCACCACCACGACCTGGAGGTCGTCGTCGTATTCGACCTCGGTGACTGCGTCCTTATATTTCAGCATGTTCTGGTTGAGCAGGTAGCCCAGTGCCAGATATTCCGGATAGTCGCCAATCGTCATCATGGTGACGATCTCCTGCGAATTCAGGTAGAGCGTCAGCGGCCGCTCCATCGGCACCTTGATCTCGACCTTGGCGCCGGTCTGGTCGGTCCCGGTTACGCTCCGGGTCAGGCGCGGGTCGTCCGGATTGGGGACGATCAGGGGCACCGGGGCTTTGTCGATCTTCATCATGGCCGCGACGTTAGCATGACATTCGGGTCAAGCCGATATAAGCATGCTGTGGAGAGAACGAAATGCCTCCGCTCGTCATTGCGAGTGCAGCGAAGCAATCCAGAATATCTCCGTAGTAGTCTGGATTGCTTCGTCGCGGCGCTCCTCGCAATGACGAGGAGAGGGCTGTGGTTCCATCGGCGAGCGCTGGTTGCGGAAGACGGAGCTTGAATGAAAGTCATCGGCCTTGCAGGCTGGAGCGGTGCGGGCAAGACCACGCTGTTGACGCGGCTGATCCCGCATTTCAACGCGCAGGGCCTGCGCGTCTCAGTCATCAAGCATGCGCATCATCAGTTCGACGTCGACGTTCCCGGCAAGGATTCCTGGCGCCATCGTGAGGCCGGTGCAGCCGAGGTGCTGGTGGCCTCTGCGAACCGCTGGGCCCTGATGCACGAATTGCGCGGCGGGGCCGAGCCGCGGCTGCCGGAACTTCTGAGCAAGCTGTCTGCAGTCGATCTCGTCGTGGTCGAGGGTTTCAAGCGCGAGCCGCATCGCAAGATCGAGGTGCATCGCGCCGCCAACGACAAGGCGCTGCTGTTTCCCGACGATTCCAGCATTGTCGGAATTGCGACCGACGCTACAGTTGAAACCCGGCTGCCGACCGTCCATCTCGATGATATCGAGGCTGCGGCAGCATTGCTGCTGCGTGCGGCGATGCCGGTCGAGGAAGCGGTTGCAAGAAGCGCGGCGATGCGCTGACGAGGCACCATGGCGCAACTGTCGGACGATTGCTTTGCCTTCGGCGGACCGATGATGTCGGTCGACGAGGCCGTTGGCCTGATCGCGGCACGCGTCAGCGCGATTGCCGATCTCGAGACGGTGGCGCTGGTCGAGGCCGACGGGCGCGTGCTGGCGCACGATATCGCGGCGCCGCTGCCGCTGCCGCCTTTCACCAACTCCGCCGTCGACGGTTACGCCGTCGGCAATGTCGACCTCCCCGAGAAAACGGAGCGGGCATTCCCGCTCGATGGCCGCATCCAGGCCGGCGGCTTGGCACAAGCGCCGATCAAGCCCGGCCACACCGCGCGCATCTTCACGGGCGCGCCGATGCCGCCCGGGGCCGAGACCGTCTTCATGCAGGAAGACGTCCGCATCGATGAGGCCGGCAAGATCGTGCTGCCACCCGGGCTGAAGCGCGGCGCCAATGTTCGTCCGGCCGGCGAGGACATTCCTGCTGGGTCCGTCGCGTTACGCGCCGGCCAGCGACTGCGGCCGCAACATGTCGCGCTCACCGCTGCGTTTGGCCTGACCCAGCTTGACGTGGTCAGGCGCATTCGCGTCGCCGTGTTCTCCACCGGCGACGAGCTGGCCTCGCCCGGCGAGCCGCGTGCGGCCTCGCAGCTGTTCGATTCGAACCGCTTCATGCTGATGGCGATGCTGCGGCGTCTCGGCTGCGAAGTCTCCGATCTCGGCATTCTGCGCGACGAGCGCGCCTCGCTTGCTAGCGGATTGAAGCGGGTTGCAGGCCAGCACGATCTGATCCTCACCACCGGTGGCGTCTCGACCGGTGAGGAAGACCACGTCAAGGCGGCGGTCGAGAGCGTCGGCTCACTCGTGCTGTGGCGGATGGCGATCAAGCCGGGCCGGCCCGTGGCGATGGGCATCATCGGCGGCACGCCCTTGATCGGGCTGCCCGGCAATCCCGTCGCGAGTTTTGTCACGTTCGTCCATGTGGTGCGGCCAACCGTGCTGGCGCTCGCCGGAAGTCTACCGGAACCGCTGTTGCCGATTCCGCTGCGCGCGGCGTTCACCTACAAGAAGAAGCTCGGCCGACGCGAATATGTGCGCGCATCCTTGCGCCGCGCAGAGAATGGCGCGCTGGAGGCGGTCAAGTTTCCGCGCGAAGGCGCTGGACTCCTGTCGTCGTTGGTCGAGACCGATGGCCTTATTGAACTTGGCGAAGACGTTACGCGAGTCGAACCGGGCGCGAGTGTAGGTTTCCTGCCCTATGCTGATTTGCTCTAGGCGGTTGCATTGACGTCCTCGACCCCTCCCGCCATGTTGCGCCGATGACCAGAACGACGCTTGATCTCACCGGGCTCAAATGCCCATTGCCCGCCTTGAAAACGCGCAAGGCGTTGAAACCATTGCAGCCGGGCGATCAGCTCGAGGTGCACTGCACCGATCCGTTGTCGGTGATTGACATTCCGAACCTGATCCGCGAGACGGGCGACACGGTGGAAATCACCGCGCGCAACGAGGCGCGCATCGTGTTCTTGATAGAAAAAGCGAATGGCTCGATAGGCAGTGCCAATGCTGCGCCGCGTTCTTGAGCGCGTTGCCGCGCTGATATCGACCTTTTATCTATCGACATCGATCATGGCTTCTGCCCCAATTGACTTTCTCCGTGCAGGCGCGGAGGTTGAGTCTTGTCCGCGATACGCGGATCACCGGGCCACACAAGAAGCCAGCAAATGGTATCGGGCATACAGCCTCGATCGGAGGGGTTAGCTTTTCAGACGCGCGTGACGATCCTGGCGCGCGTCGGGTGATTGGGCGGAGCAGCAGGGACAGCAGCTGCACCGCAATGGGCTGAGGACAGGGTGCTAGCGGCAGGCTGCTCAGAAGGGCGGCTGCAGGGGAGGAATGCATGACGACAGTTGAAAGCGCTGGGAAACTTTCGAGCGCAGGCGCGGGAATTTTCGATCGCGAACACACGGTCGCCAAGGCTGGTTTCAACCGCTGGCTGGTGCCGCCGGCGGCACTCTGCATCCATCTGTGCATCGGCATGGCCTACGGTTTCTCGGTGTTCTGGCTGCCGCTCTCGCGCGCGATTGGCATCACGCAGAGCAAAGCGTGTCCGGACATGTCGCTGTGGCAGGAGCTGTTCACCACGACTTGCGACTGGAAGGTCGCGAGCCTGGGGTGGATGTACACGCTGTTCTTTGTCTTGCTCGGCGTCTCCGCCGCTATCTGGGGCGGCTGGCTCGAGCGCGCCGGTCCGCGGAAAGCCGGCGCCGTCGCCGCCTGCTGTTGGGGCGGTGGTCTTCTGATCGGTGCTTTCGGCATCTACGTCCACCAGCTCTGGATCATGTGGCTCGGCGCCGGCGTGATCGGTGGCGTGGGACTTGGGCTCGGCTACATCTCGCCGGTGTCGACGCTCGTGAAATGGTTCCCGGACCGGCGCGGCATGGCGACCGGCATGGCCATCATGGGTTTCGGTGGCGGCGCCATGATCGGTTTCCCGCTCGCCGATTGGCTCATGAATCAATTCAAGACACCAACGTCGGTCGGGGCCTGGCAAACCTTCCTCGCTATGGGAGCAGGCTATTTCGTGTTCATGATGATCGGCGCATTCCGCTACCGCCTGCCGCCGGCCGGTTGGCGGCCCGACGGCTGGACGCCGCCGAGCGAGAAGAAGACGATGATCTCCGAACATAACGTTCATCTCGACAATGCGCACAAGACGCCGCAGTTCTGGCTGATCTGGTGGGTGCTCTGCTTGAACGTTTCCGCAGGCATTGGCGTGCTCGGCATGGCCTCGCCGATCCTCCAGGAGATCTTCGCCGGAAAGCTGATCGGTCTGCCTGACGTCGGCTTCAACGCACTGAATACGGCTCAGAAGGCTCAGATCGCGACGATTGCGGCCGGGTTCGGCGGCCTGTTATCGCTGTTCAACATTGGCGGCCGTTTCTTCTGGGCCTCGATGTCGGACATTATGGGTCGCAAGAACACGTATTACACGTTCTTCATCCTCGGCATCGTGCTTTATGCGCTGGCGCCGACCTTCGCGGCGATGGGCTCGAAGCTGCTTTTCGTGCTCGCGGTTGGCATCATCGTGTCGATGTACGGTGGCGGGTTTGCCACGGTGCCGGCCTATCTCGCCGATATGTTCGGCACCCAATTCGTCGGCGCTATCCACGGCCGTCTGCTGACGGCGTGGTCGACCGCCGGCATCATCGGTCCTGTCATTGTCAACTACATCCGCGAGTTCCAGCTAGCGGCAGGTGTTCCGCGCGACCAGGTCTACAACTCGACCATGTACATCCTCTGCGCGATGCTGATCGCGGGCCTGATCTGCAACTATCTGATCAAGCCGGTCGATCCGAAGTGGCACATGAGCGAAGCTGAGATCGCCAAGCTTCAAGCCGCGAGCGTCGGCACCAACGCAGGTCAAACGGGCTCGTTCGGGATTGGCACGGGTGGTCTGGACGGCAAGGCCGCTTTGTTCTGGCTGTTCGTCGGCGTTCCCCTGGCCTGGGGCGTGTACATGACGCTGATAAGCGCAGCCAAAATCTTCTGATCGCAAGCCTACGCCGCCGCGGGATGCTCATCATCGGCGTCTGGCGGCGGTTCGCCTTTCCGAATGATCAAGAGACTAGGACTTAGGGGACACTTATGCTTCGCGCCCGTATCTGCCTCGCCACCATGCTGCTGGCTGCAGGCCTCCACACCGCATCTGCACAGACCGCAACTACGCCCGCGGCTCCAGCGCCGGCCACGACGACCGACGCCAAGCCACCGGGCAAGATGAAGCTCACCATGCAGAAGCTGAAAGCTATGAAGGCCAGATGGTCGGCCAACCGACCCAAGCTTAAGGCCTGCCGCGCCGAGGTGAAGTCCAAGGACCTCGCCGGCGACGATCGCTGGTTCTACATCGAAGAGTGCATGGACAAGACCTGAGACCATTCCGCGATCAACTTTTTCAAGGGGGGCATGATCGTCCGCGGCCTGCTCCCTAAATCGTTATAGAGCCGTTCTAAATTTCCTTGCATCTGGCATGCCAGGGACTAGAGTTGTTTCCAGCGAGAGCCTGATCATCGCGCTTTTGAGGAGAACGCGGCGTTTCCATGAGCAGCAACGACGACGTTCACAAGGTCAGAGAATTCGAGCATCCGGGCGAGGGACGCCGGCGCGCCAAGTCCACGCCCAAGGGCCGACAGGTCGATCCCACCGCGGCGCACGAGATCGAGCAGCTGCTCGGCGACAAGCCGCGGCGGCGCGACCTGCTGATCGAATATCTGCATCTGATCCAGGACAAATATCACCAGATCTCGGCTGCGCATTTGGCCGCGCTCGCCGAGGAGATGAAGCTCGCCTTCGCCGAAGTGTTCGAGACCGCGACCTTTTACGCGCATTTCGACGTGGTGAAGGAAGGCGAGCCTGACATCGCGCCGCTGACGATCCGCGTCTGCGACTCCCTGACCTGTGCGATGCTCGGCGGCGAGAAGCTGCTCGAGGATCTGCAAGACGCCGCGGGGCCCGGCATCCGCGTCGTGCGCGCGCCCTGCGTCGGCCGCTGCGATACCGCGCCGGCCGCAGAAGTCGGCCACAACTTCGTCGACCATGCGACTGTCGCCAATGTGATGGCGGTGGCGAAGGCTGGCGACACGCATGCGCATCTGCCCAAATACATCGCCTACGACGCGTATGTCGCAGGTGGTGGCTACAAGCTGCTCAATCGCGTGCGCTCTGGCGAATTGTCGAAGGACGATCTGCTGAAGGCGCTCGACGACGCCTCGTTGCGCGGCCTCGGCGGCGCCGGCTTCCCGACGGGGCGCAAATGGCGCGCCGTGCTTGGCGAGCCCGGCCCGCGGCTGATGGCGATCAATGGCGACGAAGGCGAGCCCGGCACATTCAAGGACCGCGTCTATCTCGAAAGCGATCCGCATCGGTTCATCGAAGGCATGCTGATCGGCGCGCATGTGGTGCAGGCCTCCGACGTCTACATCTATGTCCGCGACGAATATCCGGCCTCGCGCGAGATTTTGGAGCGCGAGATCGCGAAGCTCCCCGCGGGTGGCCCGACGCTGCACATGCGCCGTGGCGCTGGCGCTTACATCTGCGGAGAAGAGTCCTCGCTGCTCGAAAGCATCGAGGGCAAGCGCGGCCTGCCCCGGCACAAGCCGCCTTATCCGTTCCAGGTGGGCCTGTTCGGCCTGCCGACGCTGATCAACAACATCGAGACGCTGTGGTGGGTGCGCGACATCGTCGAGAGGGGCGCCGACTGGTGGAAAGGCAATGGCCGTCATGAACGCCATGGCCTGCGCAGCTTCTCGGTTTCGGGCCGCGTCAAGAACCCCGGCATGAAGCTCGCGCCCGCGGGCATCACCGTGCGTGAGCTGATCGACGAATATTGCGGCGGCATGGCTGACGGCCATCAGTTCTACGCGTATCTTCCGGGCGGCGCCTCCGGCGGCATTCTGCCCGCGTCGATGGACGACATCCCGCTCGATTTCGGCACGCTGGAAAAATACGGCTGCTTCATCGGATCGGCCGCAATCGTGATCTTGTCGCAAAAGGACAGCGTGCGCGCAGCAGCGCTCAACCTGATGAAGTTCTTCGAGGACGAGAGCTGCGGCCAGTGCACGCCGTGCCGCGTCGGAACCCAGAAGGCGGCACAGCTGATGCAGAAGCCGGTCTGGAACCGCGCACTGCTGGAAGAATTGAGCCAGGCGATGCGCGATGCCTCGATCTGCGGGCTCGGACAGGCGGCATCCAATCCGCTGTCCTCCGTGATCAAATATTTCCCTGACGAGTTCAAGGAAGCGGCCGAATGACCAAGATTACGTTCGAGCTCGACGGCAAGCAGGTCGAGGCCAATCCCGGCGAGACAATCTGGCAGGTCGCAAAACGTCAGGGCCGCGAGATTCCGCACCTGTGCTATTCGCCCGCGCCCGATTATCGCCCCGACGGCAATTGCCGCGCCTGCATGGTCGAGATCGAGGGCGAGCGCGTGCTGGCGGCGTCCTGCAAGCGCACGCCGTCGGTCGGGATGAAGGTGAAGACCGAGAGCGCGCGTGCGGTGTCGGCGCAAAAGATGGTGATGGAGCTGCTGGTCGCCGACCAGCCGGCGCGCGCGACCTCGCACGATCCGGATTCGAAGTTCTGGCACTGGGCCGAAACCACGGGCGTCACCGAGAGCCGTTTTCCTGCCGCCGAGCGTTGGGAGACCGATGCCAGCCATCCGGCGATGCGTGTCAACCTCGATGCCTGCATCCAATGCGGCCTCTGCGTGCGCGCCTGCCGCGAGGTCCAGGTCAACGACGTCATCGGCATGGCTTATCGTAGTCACGGTTCGAAAATCGTGTTCGACTTCGACGATCCCATGGGCGAATCCACCTGCGTCGCCTGCGGCGAATGCGTGCAGGCCTGCCCGACCGGCGCGCTGATGCCGGCCGTGATGCTCGACGACAAGCAGACTCGCGTCACCTACGCAGACCGGAAGGTGGATTCACTCTGCCCGTTCTGCGGCGTCGGCTGTCAGGTCACTTACGAGGTCAAGGACGAGAAGGTGATCTATGCCGAGGGCCGCGATGGCCCGGCCAACCACAATCGTCTTTGTGTGAAGGGCCGCTTCGGCTTCGACTATATCCACCATCCGCATCGCCTGACGAAGCCGCTGGTGCGGCTGCCGAATGCCAAGAAGGATTCCAACGATCAGGTCGATCCCGCTAACCCCTTCACCCATTTCCGCGAAGCAAGCTGGGACGAAGCGCTCGATATCGCCGCCAAGGGCCTCGTCAAGATCCGCGACGAGAAGGGCGTGAAGGCGCTGGCCGGCTTCGGTTCGGCCAAGGGCTCGAATGAAGAGGCCTATCTGTTCCAGAAGCTGGTGCGCACCGGATTCGGCTCGAACAATGTCGACCACTGCACCCGCCTATGCCATGCCTCCTCGGTCGCCGCGCTGTTTGAAGGCCTGAGCTCGGGCGCGGTGTCGGCGCCGTTCTCGGCCGCCATGGACGCGGAAGTGATCTGGGTGATCGGCGCCAACCCGACGGTGAACCACCCGGTCGCGGCGACCTTCATCAAGAACGCGGCGAAGAATGGCGCAAAGCTGTTCGTGATGGATCCGCGCCGGCAGACGTTGTCGCGCCACGCGACAAAGCATCTGCAGTTCAAGCCGGGCTCAGACGTCGCCATGCTGAACGCGATGATCAACACGATCATCACCGAAGGCCTGACCGACGACCAGTACATCGCCGGCTACACCGAAGGCTTCGAAGACCTCAAGGAGAAGATCAAGGAGTTCACGCCGGAGAAGATGGAGGCGATCTGCGGCATCCCGGCGCAGACGTTGCGCGAGGTCGCGCGAACCTACGCGCGGGCAAAATCCTCGATCATCTTCTGGGGCATGGGGATCAGCCAGCATGTTCACGGCACCGACAATGCGCGCTGCCTGATTGCGCTGGCGCTGATCACCGGCCAGGTTGGCCGCCCCGGCACCGGCTTGCATCCGCTGCGCGGCCAGAACAACGTGCAGGGCGCCTCCGACGCCGGCCTGATCCCGATGTTCCTGCCGGACTATCAGCCGGTCGGCCGCGACGATTTGCGCGGCAATTTCGAAAAGATCTGGCAGCAGGATCTCGATCCCGAGCGCGGCCTGACCGTGGTCGAGATCATGAACGCGATCCACGCCGGCGAGATCACGGGCATGTATATCGAGGGCGAGAATCCCGCGATGTCCGACCCCGATCTCCAGCATGCACGCCAGGCGCTCGCCATGCTCGATCATCTCGTGGTGCAGGATCTCTTCGTGACCGAGACCGCGTTCCACGCCGACGTCATCCTGCCGGCCTCGGCCTTCGCCGAGAAGGAGGGCTCCTTCACCAACACCGACCGTCGCGTGCAGCTCGCGCGCCAGGTGATCAAGCCTCCGGGCGATGCGCGGCAGGATCTCTGGATCATCCAGGAGATTGGCAAGCGCATGGGACTGCCGTGGAATTACTCCGGCCCAGGCGAGGTCTACACCGAAATGGCGGAGCTGATGCCGTCGCTCAAGAACATCAGCTGGGAGCGGCTGGTGCGTGAGGGCGCAGTCACCTATCCGGCAGACGATCCGAACAAGCCCGGCAACGAGATCATCTTCACGACGGGTTTTCCGACCGCGAGCGGCCGCGGCAAGATTGTGCCGGCGCATGTCATTCCGCCGGACGAGTTGCCCGACGCCGAATATCCGATGGTGCTCTCGACCGGCCGCGTGCTGGAGCACTGGCACACCGGCTCGATGACCCGCCGCGCCCAGGTGCTCGACCAGATCGAGCCGGAAGCCGTCGCCTTCATGTCGCCGAAGGATATGCACAGGAAAAAGCTCGCGCCGGGCGATTTCATTCGGCTCGAGACCCGCCGCGGCGCGGTCGAGGTCAAGGTCCGCTCCGACCGCGACGTGCCGGAGAACATGGTGTTCATGCCGTTCTGCTATGCCGAGGCGGCGGCGAATCTGCTGACCAACCCGGCGCTCGATCCGTTCGGCAAGATTCCGGAGTTCAAGTTCTGCGCGGCGAGAGCCGAACGCGCGGAGATGCGGGACGCGGCGGAGTAGGCCTCGGCCGTCATTGCGAGCGTAGCGAAGCAATCCAGTCTGCCTCTGCGGTCGGATTCTGGATTGCTTCGTCGTTTCGCTCCTCGCAATGACGGTGCTAGAAGTCGCAAATGTCCAAAGTCACCCCCGCCACCCGCGCGCTCACAACCGCCGGTGTTGCCTTCACCGTTCACGCTTACGACTATGATCCCGATGCCGAGAGCATCGGGATGCAGGCGGCCGCTGCGCTGGCTGAGGATCCCGCGCGTGTGCTGAAGACGCTGATGGCGCTGGCGGACGGCAAGCCGGTCTGCGTGATTGTTCCGTCCGATCAGGAAGTCTCGATGAAAAAGCTCGCCTCGGCCGTGAGCGGCAAGTCGGCGCAGATGATGAAGCCGCCGGAGGCCGAGCGCATCACCGGCTACAAGGTCGGCGGCATCAGCCCGTTCGGGCAGCGCAAGCCGGTGCGCGCCGTGATCGAGCAGAGCGCGCTCGCCCATGACCTGGTCTATCTCAATGGCGGTCAGCGCGGCCTGCAGCTGCGGATGAAGCCAACCGATGCGCGGGATGTTCTGAAGGCGGTCGTGGCGGACGTGCTCGCCTGAGCCTGCCGCCTACTGCTTCTGCAACAGCTTGAGCCGGCAGCGCAGCGCCTCACGGATATGCGCGCGCGCGAGTTGCTCGGCCCCGCCGCCGTCGCGTGCGGCGATGGCGTCGATGATGGCCTGGTGCTCGCCGTGGCTGGTCGAGGGGCGACCCGTCACGGTGAAGGTGGTCGGGCCGAGCAGGGCGATCCAGTCCTGCAATTCGCCTGACGCGTTGTCGAGATAGCGATTGCGCGCGGCGCGGCAGATCGCTTCGTGAAAGGCGCGGTTGAGCCGCGCCATCTCCGCGGCGTCAGCCTCGGACGCTTCCACAAATGCCTGCTCGATATCCCTGAGCGCGTCGATTTCCGGCGCAGATGCGTGCTCGGCGGCGAGGCGCGCGGCGGCACCCTCCATGATCTCGCGCATGGCGTAGAGCTCAAGTACCTCCGAGATGTCGAGGTTGCGGACGATCAGCCCGCGGCCGCCGGCGGGCTCGACGAAGCCGCGCGCCGCGAGACGACCAAGCGCCTCCCGCACCGGCGTCCTGCTGACCTTCAGCCGCTGTGCCACCTCTTCCTCACGCAGGCGATCGCCGGCGCGGTAGCTGCCGGCCTGGAGCGCCTCGCAGAGCGAGCGGAACACCGCTTCGCCCAGCGCCACGCCACCGCCGCGTGCGATCGCTCCGCCTGCCTTTGCCGGGCGTCTGGCCATGAATCCTTGGGCTCGCAATGTGCATCCTGCCCATGCAGAGATGCGGCTTGCACCGCCTCTGTATATCTTTGTATACAACAGTACGCAATGGCGGATCGGCTTGACCGGGGCCGCCGGCGGGCAGAATGTTTCTAACTTCGTCGCATCGGACCGACGGCATGGGCAGCAAATACGACGTGCTGGTGATCGGCGGCGGCAACGCGGCGCTCTGTGCGGCGATCTCGGCGCGCCGCGGCGGTGCCTCGGTGCTGGTGCTCGAAGGTGCGCCAAAGTTCTACCGCGGCGGCAACACCCGTCACACCCGCAACATGCGTTGCGCCCATGACGCCGCGACCGAAATCCTCACCGGCCCCTACACCGAGGAGGAGTTCTGGGAGGATCTGCTGCGCGTCACGGGCGGGCAGACCGACGAGGTGCTTGCCCGTCACATGATCCGGGAGTCCAAGGACATCCTGAACTGGATCGTGGAGCAGGGCGTGCGGTGGCAGCCCTCGCTCGGCGGGACGCTGAGCCTCGGCCGCACCAACTCTTTCTTTCTCGGTGGCGGCCGCGCGATGCTGAATGCGCTCTATCTCACCGCCGAGCGGCTTGGCGTCGACGTCGAATATGACGCCGAGGTCATCGACCTCGTGATCGAACACGGCATGTTCCTCGCCGCACGCCTCAAGCGGCCGATCAATGGCGAGACCGAGATCCGCGCGACGTCGCTGGTGGCCGCGGCCGGCGGGTTCGAGGCCAACATCGAGTGGCTGAAGCAATATTGGGGCGAGGCGGCCGACAATTTCCTGATCCGCGGCACGCCCTATAATCGCGGCTCGATCCTGAAGATGCTGCTCGACAAGGGCGTGCAGGAGGTCGGCGATCCCACCCAGTGCCACGCGGTCGCGATCGACGCCCGCGCGCCGAAGTTCGACGGCGGCATCATCACGCGGCATGACTCCGTCGTGTTCGGTATCGTCGTCAACAAGCATTCGCAGCGCTTCTATGACGAGGGCGAAGACATCTGGCCGAAGCGCTACGCGATTTGGGGCCGGCTGGTTGCAGCGCAGCCCGACCAGATCGCCTACATCATCTTCGACTCCACCGTCGTCACCTCGTTCATGCCGACGCTGTTCCCGCCGATTGCCGGGCAGACGATTGCCGAGCTCGCCGGCAAGCTGACGCTCGACCCGGCCGCGCTCGAAAAGACCATCACCGAATTCAACGCCGCGGTGCGGCCAGGCACCTTCGACCACACCATCCTGGACGATTGCGTGACCGAAGGCGTCACGCCGCCCAAGACGCACTGGGCACGCCGGATCGAGACGCCGCCTTATCTCGCCTATCCGGTGCGGCCCGGCATCACTTTCACCTATCTCGGCACGCGCGTGAACAGGGAGGCGCGGATGCTGATGGCTGACGGCAAGCCATCGGCCAACATGTTTGCGGCCGGCGAGATCATGGCTGGCAACGTGCTCGGCAAGGGTTATGCCGCCGGCATGGGCATGACCATCGGCAGCGTATTCGGGCGGATCGCAGGACGGGAAGCGGCGAAACATGCACGGAACTAGAATTCTGGACGAAGTCGACCGTCTGATGACGGTCTGCAATTCCTGCCGCTATTGCGAGGGTCTTTGCGCGGTGTTTCCCGCGATGGAGAAGCGCCGCGCCTTTTCCGACGGCGATCTCAACTATCTCGCCAACCTCTGCCACTCCTGCGGCGCCTGCTACGTCGACTGCCAGTTCTCGCCGCCGCACGAATTCAACGTCAATGTTCCGAAGACGCTGGCGGTGGCGCGTGCCGAGTCTTATGCGGCCTATGCTTGGCCGCAAGCGTTGTCCGGCGCCTTCGCGCGCAACGGGCTCGTCATCAGCGTCATCGCTGCGCTTAGCATGGCTGCCTTCATTTTCGGCTTCGCGGCGCTGAACGACCGCAGCGTGCTGTTCGGCGTCCACACCGGCCCTGGCGCCTTCTACCAGCTGATGCCGCACAACGCGATGGCCGCGCTGTTCAGCGCTGCCTTTCTCTATGCGATCCTCGCGCTCGCTATGAGCGTGCGCGCCTTCTGGCGCGACATCGGTCCGCCGATTGGCGGCCGCGCCGACGGCGGCTCGATCTTCCAGGCAATTCGCGATGCCGGTGAGCTACGCTATCTCCATGGAGGCGGTGTCGGCTGCTACAACGAAGACGACACGCCGACCGACCGTCGCAAGCTTTTCCATCATCTGACGTTCTACGGCTTCCTGCTGTGCTTTGCCGCGACCTCGGTTGCCACGCTCTATCACTATCTGCTCGGCCGCGAGGCGCCGTATCCGTGGTGGGACCTGCCCGTCGTGCTCGGCACGCTCGGAGGCATCGGCCTCGTCGTCGGCCCCATCGGGCTGTTCGTCGCCAAATCGCGCCGGGCGGCTGAGCTGCTCGACGAGACCCGCTACGGAATGGATGTCGGTTTCATCGCCATGCTGTTCCTGACCGGGTTCACGGGATTGCTGCTTCTGCTCCTGCGCGAGACCGCCGCCATGGGGCCGCTGCTGGCGCTGCATCTCGGCGCGGTGTTCGCGCTGTTCATCACCATGCCCTACGGCAAGTTCGTGCACGGCATCTACCGCTTCGCGGCGCTGGTGCGTTACGCGCAGGAGCGGCGCAGCGAAGCCGGCTCTTGAGGGGCGTGCGGGGCTGACGTATCTCTGGGCCGTTCGCGGAGAGCGAATCGTCGGAGGAGCCCCCGCTCATGTATATGTTTCTGCCGTTTCTGCTGGCGCTCGCAGGTAGTGCCTGCGTCTGGTCTACGCGCGCGGGACTGAGCTACGCGCTTTGGAGCGCAACCATCGTCATCACGGTCGCATGGTTCTTCCACCACGCGACGGATCCGCTGAAATTCTCGTTCTGACGGTGGCGAGATGAGTACTACAGAGATCAGCGGGCAACGATCGGTCGGCGCGGTCCTGAACATGTTGGGACTGCTCGGGATCTCACTCGTCCTGACCGTCGCATTTGTCTATCAGCTTGCGCTTGGCGAGTTGCCTTGCCCGCTCTGCCTGCTGCAACGGGCCGGGTTCGTTGCGATCGGCATGGGCTTCCTGTTCAACCTGCGCCTCGGCGAGCGTGGCTCACACTATGCGATGATCCTTGTGGCGGGGCTCGTCACCGGCTTCATCTCGCTCCGGCAGGTGTCCCTGCATCTTGCGCCTGATGATGCCGGATACGGTTCGGCGCTGTTTGGGCTGCATTTCTACACCTGGGCGCTGATCGCGGCCGTCGGCGTCGTCTGCTATGTCGCGCTCGTCTTCGTTCTGAAGGATGTGGCCGGCGAGCGAGATGGCGCTGCGCCGGTGAACGGCCCGGCATCGAACGCGGTCTTCGCAATCTTCGCGTTGCTGGTTGCTGCAATCTGCTGTCCACTGTGCTGGAGTGCGGGGCAGGTCAGTGCGACGACAATCCAGTGCGCTATCTCCTGCTCAAGTGACCGGATTGAACCGTCCGTCGTGCAGAAACGCGATCGTCTGCTCGATCGCGACGGCGTGGCGCGGCAGCCCGGCATGGGGCGCCCTAACGATGATGTGGTCGCCCATCCCGGCCAGCTTCGCGCTCGCAACTGAAACCCGCCCGTCGTTGGGGCGGGGCAGAACAAAGGCCGACGCGATCGGCGCGATGGTGCGGCATCCGGCGATGATGCCAATCGCATAATCGGGCGACGGCAGGTCGGCGAGCACCGGGTCTTGGGTGGTGGTAAGCTGCAGGCCGGCCGGGCCGAAAGCAGCGCGGTAGAGCGACAGGTTTTTCAAGAGATCGGCGACCTCGCTGCCGCCATTGGGCGTGCCCAGCATCACGACGCGGCCAAGCCGCGCTGGCCGGTATCGCGCGATGTAAACCCGCGTAAGTAGCCCGCCCATGGAATGGGCGACGAAGTGGATCGCGCCGTCGCATTGTTCGGCGAATGCGGCGATCGGCGCGTGGATCTCCTCCGCGAGTGCCTCAAGCGGCTTCTTGCGGCTGGAATAGTCGAGATTGAGCGTGGCGAAGCCACGACGCTGCAGCGCTCGATCCAGCTTCTTCAGCGTCCAGGAGCCGACGCCGATGCCATGCAGCAGCACCACGCCGTCGCACATCGCATGCGCTGGTGCGACGGCCGTGGGCTGCGTGTCACGCAACTTCCCGCTCCGATGCTGCCGTCGCCTGCTCGCGGGCCATCGTCGTTGCAGTAACGTAGTCCGCCTTGCCGGTGCCGAGCAGCGGCACCTTGTCGACCACCATGATCGTCGCGGGCACGGTCAGCTCGGAGGCGCCGATCGCCTTGGCCTGGGCCTGCATCGTGCCGCGCTCGCCACTCTTCTCCGTCGTCAGCAGCACGATGCGCTCGCCCTTGCGCTGGTCGGGGATCGACACGGCGACCGATGCGGCCTGCGGCCACAGCGTCGCTGCGATGCTCTCGACCGCCGACAGCGAGACCATTTCGCCGGCGATCTTGGCAAAGCGCTTGGCGCGGCCCTTGATGGTGATGAAGCCGGCCGGGTCGATCGCGACGATGTCGCCGGTGTCGTGCCAGCCCTCCGCGAGCGGCTCGAGCACGCCGGGATTTTCGGCCATGAGGTAGCCGAGCATGACGTTCGGTCCGCGCACCGAGAGGCGTCCGCCCTCCTCGATGCCGGGGACCGGATCGAGGCGGCTTTCCATCAGCGGCGACAGGCGGCCGACGGTGCCGGGACGGTTGGCCATCGGCGTGTTCATCGCCAGCACTGGCGCCGTCTCGGTGACACCATAGCCTTCGAGGATGCGGATGCCGTAGCGCTCCATGAACACCTGCCGCGTGCGGTCCTTGACCGCTTCGGCGCCGGCGATCACCAGGCGCAGGGTACGGAAGTCGTAGGCGTGCGCCGAACGTGCGTAGCCGGTGAGGAACGTGTCGGTGCCGAACAGGATCGTGGCGCCGGTCTGGTAGATCAGCTCGGGCACGATGCGGTAGTGCAGCGGCGAGGGGTACATGTAGATCGGGATGCCCGCGAGCATCGGCATCATCATGCCGCCGGTCAGACCGAAGGAATGGAACACCGGCAGCACGTTGAACACCTTGTCATCGGCGTTGGCATCGACCCGCGCCAGCGCTTGCGCCGCGTTGGCGAGGATGTTGCGGTGGGACAGCACCACGCCTTTGGGCGTACCTTCCGAGCCCGACGTGAACAGCACGACGGCCGGATCGTTGGCCTGGCGGGCAACGCGCGGTGCGCTGCCGGCGAGCAGGCCCTTGATCTTGTCGGCCGTGCCGATCGAGGCGCGGACATCCTCGAGATAAACGACGCGCGCTTCCGGGGAGATCGCGGCCATCAGCTTGTCGAGCTTGCCCTTCTCTATGAACGCCTTTGAAGTCAGCACGGTCTTGACCTGCGCAGCCTTCATGGCGGCGAGGACATTGACCGGGCCGGCGGAGAAGTTGAGCATCGCCGGAACCCGGCCGATGCTCTGCAGCGCCATGAAGACGACGGCGACGCCCGCGGAGTTCGGCAGCAGCACGCCGACATTTTCGCCGGCCGAGGTGTCGGCTTCGAGCTTGCGGCCCAAGACCTGCGCGCCGAGGATCAGCTTGCGATAGGTCAGCTTGGTACCGAGCGCGTCCTCGACGATGATCTTGCCGGTGTCGCGATCGCGATAGGCGTGGCCGAGCGCATCGAACAGCGTGTGGTCGAGCATAGCGTTCTTGACCATCGCGTCGATCATCACGTCCTGGAGCGCGGCGCCCGCAGCATTGCGGCGCGCCTTGCCCTTCAGCTGCTCATTGATCGGGAGCTTGACCGGCGGCAGGATCGTCACCGTCACCCGCGGAAACCAGGAGCGCTTGATCTGGCTGCTGTTGAGATAGCTGAGATGCGAGCGCTGCGCGCCCTCGATGCGAACGGGCACGACCACGGCGTCGGCCTTGTCCGCGATCATCGCGGTGCCGTCATAGACCTTCATCAGCGAGCCGGAGACGGTGATGCGTCCTTCCGGAAAGATGACGACCGGCTCGCCCGCTGCGACGAGCTTGATCAGGTCGCGCGCGGCCAGCGGCTTGGTCGGGTCGATGGTGTAGTGCTTGACCACGCGCAGGAACGGCTTGGCCCACCACGCCTTGGAGATGCCGGTATCCACCGCGAAGCTCGCGTCGATCGGCAGCACGGCGTGCAGCAGCGGGCCGTCGATCAGGCTGACATGGTTGGGTGCGATCAGCATGCGCGTGCCTGATGGCGGCAGGTTCTCAAGCCCACGCACCTCGGTGCGGAACAGGGCGCGGAACAGTAGCCCGCCGAAATCGCGCACGCCTTCCTTGCCCCATTTCGTCAGCACGAACCACACCGCACCGAAGCTCGCGACACCCAGGCCGAGGAAGATCCAGCCGACATGCAATCCTCCAGCCTGCAACAGCGCGACGAACAGCGATCCGACCACCATGAAGGCGGCCTGCAGCACGTTGCCGGCGGCGATGATGCGGGCGCGCTCGTTCGGAGCCGACCAGGCCTGCACCGCGGCGAAGGACGGAACGACGAACAGCCCGCCGCCGAAAGCGAAGGCGACGAAGTCGATCAGCATGCGCAGACCCGCAAACGAGGTTGCGAAATCGACCGCGGCGATGTCGTTCCCCTTCACCGTGACGCCGATGGCCCAGGCAAGGTCGATACCGGCAAATCCCATCATGATGGCGCCGATCGGCACCAGCGCGAGGTTCGGGCGAACGTGGCTCAGGCTGGCCGCAAACAGCGAGCCGATAGCGATGCCGATCGCGAAGGTCGCCAGGCACAGCGTCACCACGCCTTCGCTGCCGCCGACGACGTCCTTGACCAGCGCCGGCAGCAGCGACAGCACGATCGCACCGACCAGCCAGAACCAGGAGACGATCACCGTTCCGTCCCACAGCCGGTGGTCCGCATAGAGCGTCTTCAACAGGCTGAGCGTCGAGGTCCAGGGATTGGCATCGACCGGCAGATCAGGCGCGGAGGGCGTTGTTTGCGGAATGCGGGAGGCAAAGGCCCAGGACAACAGGGCCAGCACGACCACGGCCGATGCGACCCAGCCCATGTGGGCGGAGCCGGCCACGAATTGGCCGCCCGCGACGGTGCCGAGCAGAATGGCCATGAAGGTCGCGCCTTCGACCAGCGCGTTGCCGGTCGCGAGCTCACCGAGCTCGAGCTGGTCCGGCAGCATGGAGTATTTTACAGGGCCGAACAGGGCGGCGATGATGCCGAACAGCGCAAGCGCCGCGAACAGCAGCGGCACCGAGTGCAGGAAGAAGCCGGCGGCGGCGAAGGCCGCAGCGAAGATCTCGGCGAATTTCAGCCGCCTTGCGACGACCGATTTGACGTATTTGTCGGCGAGCTGGCCGCCGAGCCCGGACAGGATGAAATAGGGGAAGATGAACACGGCGCCTGCCACCGTCACCAGTGCATCGCCGTGGCCGGTCGCAGCGCTGTAAAGCAGGATGATGACGAGTGCGTTCTTGAGCACGTTGTCATTGAGCGCCGAGAAGAATTGCGCCCAGAACAGCGGCGCAAAGCGGCGTGACGACATCAAATCCCTGATCATGACGAGTCCTGTTTTGGAAAGGCAGCCTGAGGTTATTGCGTTGTCGATGAAACGTCACGACCGGAAGGTTGTGGGAGAGCGATTGCACGGTGACGATCGTCGCCGGCCTGCTGTGTCCCCTCGGTCCTTCCGATCCTTTTGGTCTCCAGGTGGTCTCGTTAGGTTCGCAAATATCTGGTGGCAGCCGCAGTTCGGGCGGAAGTGAATCGGCCACGAATGTCGGACATAGTAAGTCCTTCTTTGCGGCCGGTCCCCGCATTCGAGTGGTCTCGCATGCGCACCGGCTTCTCCTCAGGTGAGGTGAGCGAGATGGCGAAAGGGGTTGAAGCGGCCGAGCAGGCTGAAGCGGCGGCGCTCGTGGCGGGCACGAGCGCGGCTCATCCGCCACATTCGGAAGGTCGCGCGGCGCTCAGCAAGTACGCCGGCAATGTCGCAGGCATTTGCGATCCGATCGATCGGGGCCATGACGACCCGCAGCAGGGCGCGGCCAAAGCCGCTCAAGAGGGCCGCGGCGTCATCGACGAAGGTGGAGGCGATATCAACAGCGAGGGTTTGCATTTTGCAGGTCTCCGGGCTAATTTGAACAATGTTCACGTGAGTAACCTGAAGATGAACAATGTTCAAGAAGAATCGCTGCGGGACCAGAAAAAAAATCGACGGCGTCTCCAGATCGTGGAGATCGCCCGCCGCATTATCGCGTCTAAAGGATTGAGATCGTTAAAGGTTCGGGACGTGGCCGAGGCCGCGGGCTGCTCGGTCGGGAGCGTCTATAACGAGTTCGGCGACTTCGACGGGGTGATCCTGACGGTCAACCGGGCGACGGTTCAGGCGCTGACGGAGCGGCTGGGAGGGGTTCCGGCTGAGGATCCGGTCGTCCAGCTCTATGGTCTGGCGGAGACCTATCTCGAATTCTTCGCCGAAAACGCCAATCTGTTGCGCTCGCTGTTCGAGCATCGGATGGAGGACGACCGTCCTTATCCCGACGACATTCTTCAGATGGTGATGGACGCGTTCGCGTTGATGCATGCACCTCTGGTGCGCGTGCTACCGGATGCGGATGACGTGAAGATCGCACTGCTGTCGCGTACGTTGTTTTCCGCAGTGCATGGGATCATCTCGCTCGGCCTCGAAGAGCGCATGGTCGCCGTGCCGCCGCAGATGCTGCGCCAGCAGGTCACGCAGTTCCTGGACGCGCATCTCCTGGGGCTCCGGATCCTGCCGGCACGATAACGGCGACGGTCACGCGCGGGCAGCTTCGCGCGGCCGCGCTGCGACGAGAACGACGTCCGGTCTTCCGTTGTCGACCTGAACCCGGTTGCGCCCCTTCTCTTTGGCGCGATAGCAGGCGGCATCCGCCCGACGCATCGCCTCTTCGAGCGTTGTGTTGGCGCCGGCAATCAAGGCAACGCCGATGCTGGCGGTCACCGCAAAGCAGCGATCGTCCCAGACGAAGTTGAACAGCTCGAGCGACCGCCGCAGCTGCTCGGCGATATCGACCGCGTCGTAGGGCACGCATTGTGGCAGGATCAGTCCAAATTCGTCGCCGCCGAGCCGGGCGACCAGATCGTGTGGCCGCCGGTCCTGCTGCAGCAGTCGCGCGACCTGACACAGCAGCCGGTCGCCCGCGAGATGGCCGCAGCTGTCGTTGACGCTCTTGAACTGGTCGAGGTCGAGCAGGATCAGGCTGAGCGAGTTTTCGCCGCGACCATCGAGCTCGCTCTGCAGGCGCGCTTCGAAGGCGCGGCGATTGGCAAGACCGGTCAGCCAGTCATGCGAGGCCTGAAAGGCGAGGCGCTCCTTCTCGGCGTACAGCGCATCCTCGAACGCCTGCCGCTGCAGCACCAGTCGTCGCGTATGCCAGATCAGCAGCAGGATCAGGCTCGCGGCGGTGGCGATGTTCAAGGACGTCAGCGTGAACTTGATGGCGCGGGAACCTTCGCCGAGCACGCTCGAGAACCGCTCGGCATGCCCCGTGAACTGCCTGTTCAACTCGGAAAGCCGCGACGACAGGAACTGCACGCGGTCGCTGTCCCGAATGGGGCCGTTTTTCAGTTCGCCCTTGATGACTTCACCGAAGACGCTGAGCTCCAGCAGCATCGGATCGGTGGCAGCCCATTCCCGGATCGCCTCGCTGAGGAAGCGGACCTGCTTGAAATAGCGGAACAGCCAGATCAGGCCAGGAACGTCATCGGGATGGTTGCCACCTTGCAGGAAGCCGATGCGGGCGATCTCGACATCGACCGGATCGCGCTCGAGTGCCCATCTTGCATATTCGTCGCCGATCGGGACGGCAAGTGAGGCCTGGTATTGCGCGAATTGGCTGGCCTTGCCCGAATGCAGATAGAGGTTGAGGAAATAGACGGCGTTCTTCTGCGAGCGCGACCACATCGCCTCGCCCGCGACATAGGCGCGAACCGATGACATCACCTCTAAGCTGAATCCCGCGATCGCCGCCTGAAGCACAACGACCATGACGAAAAGCGAGACGAGCTTGATGACGTGAAGGAAGCTGCGTTCCTTCGCCGATGTTGCTGTTCTGCGAAACACTGCGTTCCCCAAGTCACTCAACGATCCCAGCGGAGCGTTGCGCCTGCAACGCAAAGTAGAGCAGAAGGTTGCTTAACTCGACCTGAAAGAGCGGAGGCTGCGTCGTAGAGTGAAAGCGTCGTGAAGTGGATGCGCGCAGATCGTCGCAAATGCCGCCAACCCGGAACTGTTGCGGTATTCGCAACCGGTGTCTCGAATTCGCCCTAGGCGATTTACCCGATCGAGAGAAATTCGGTCTGGTGCTAGACCAGCACCGGCTTGCGCACGCGGCCGGCATCGCCGAACACGCGCAGATAACGCTCGATCTCCGAGGGCATGCCGGTCGCCTTCTCCGGATTGTCGGAGAGTTTCACGGCCGGATGTCCGTCGACCGACGACACCTTGCAGACCAGCGAGATGGGATCGAGATTGAACGAACCGTCCGGCGGGCAGCCGACGAAGTCGTTGGTGAGGTTGGTGCCCCAGCCGAACGAGAGCCGCACCCGGCCGGAGAAGTGGTGATAGGTCTCCTCGATCGAGCCGACGTCCATCGCGTCGGAGAACACGAGCAGCTTGTCTTTGGGATTGCGGCCCTTCTTCTCCCACCAGGCGACGATCTCCTCGCCGGCCTGGATCGGCGGCGCGCTGTCGGGGCGGAAGCCGGTCCAGTCGGCCACCCATTCGGGCGCATCGCGCAGGAAGGCTTTCGTGCCGAAGGCATCGGGCAGCGCAATCAGCAGATTGCCGCCATAGGTCTGGCGCCACTGGTCGAGGATGCGATAGGGCGCCCAGCGCAATTCCTCGTCGTCCCTGGCGAGCGCGGCCGCGACCATTGGCAGCTCATGCGCGTTGGTGCCGATGGCCTCGAGATCGTTATCCATCGCCAGCAGCACGTTGGATGTGCCGATGAAGGACGAGCCGAGCCCTTCCTTCACCGCTTCCACGCACCAGCGCTGCCAGAGGAAGCCGTGACGGCGGCGGGTGCCGAAGTCGGAGAGCCGCAAATTCTCCAGTTTGCGCAGCCGCTCCACCTTGGTCCACAGCTTGGCTTTGGCGCGGGCATAGAGCACGTCGAGCTCGAAGCGGGCGCGCCCCTTCATCGCCGCGCGCGAGCGCAATTCGTTCAGGATGGCAAGCGCCGGTATTTCCCACATCGAGGTGTGGGTCCACGGCCCATGGAAATGCAGCTCGTATTGGCCTTCGACCTTGCGCAGCTCGTATTCGGGAAGGCGGAATTCGGCGAGCCAGCGGATGAAGTCCGCCGAGAACATGTGGGTCTTGCCGTAGAAGGTGTTACCGGCGAGCCAGATCAGCTCCTTCTTGGTGAAGCGGATGGTGCGGGCGTGGTCCAGCTGGGCGCGCAGCTCGCCCTCGTCGATGATCTCGGCAAGCCGCACATGGCGCGAGCGATTGATGACTGAGAAAGTCACCTGCTGATCCGAGTACGATTCCCGAATCATCTGTAACATCAACAGCTTATAGAAGTCGGTATCGAGCAGGCTGCGGATGATGGGATCCAGCCGCCAGCTGTGATTGTAGGTTCGGCTCGCAATGTCGGTCACTGTCATGGCCGAATTCTAGCGTGGCCGCTCGCGCGCAACCAGTGGGTTTGGCGAGGGGCTGGCCACCGCCGCGGCAGCCAACAGGCACTATCGTTACCGGCGCTGAAACAATTCCTTGGTCCGGCGCAGCGGCGCGGTCACCCGCCATGAGGTCGAGGCTTGGACCGCCGCCAGCCACGCAAATCGGCCCGTCAGATTCAGGCGGCGGCCGTCGTAGCCACGGATTCCAATTGCGCGCGAATCCAGCGATGCGCCGGGTCCTTCTGGTAACGCTGGTGCCAGACCATGAACATCGGCAGCTCGGCCAGCGTGCGCGTGCGTGAGGCCAGCGGAATCCGCGCATGGGCGAAGCCGCGCATCACGCCGGCGGCGAGCAGGGTCGGCATGCTCGCCAGCATCTGCGTCCCGCGCAGGAACGACGGCACACCGGAAAAGCTCGGCACGGAAATGGCGATGTCGCGGAGGAATCCGTTCGCGGCGAGCCGGCGGTCGAAGTCCAGCCGCTCGTTGTCGGTGTAGACCACGGTGATATGACGCGCCGCGAGATAGGTGCTGCGGCTGACTGGTGCGGCGCGCGCCTTGGGATCGTAGTAGCAGACGTAATGATCGCTCAGCAATCGCTTCTGCACGATGTCGATGCCGGACGGCGGCAGCGGTGTGATCAGAAGGTCGCAGCGATTCTCGCGCAACATTGCAGGTGAGGGAGATTGCGACGGGATCACGCGCAGGTTCAGGCTCATCACCTGCGCGGCGACATGTCCGAAGAAGCGCGGCAATAGCAAGTCGCGCTGAAAATCATTGGCGGCGATCGTCAGCGAAAGCTGCGCGCTCGCCGGTTCGAATGTGATGCCGCCGGCGAAGCTGCGCATCTCGTCGATCAGCGCCCGCGCCTTCGCGGCCAGTGCCTGGGCATGGGCGGTCGCGACGATGCCGCGGCCCGATTTGGCGAACAGCGGATCGCCGGCGATCCGCCGCAGCTTGTTCAGGGCGTGACTGACAGCCGACTGCGTCAGGCCGAGCCGGGTTGCAGCGGCCGTGACTGAACCTTCTTCCAGCACGGCGAGGAACAGTTCGAGGGCGTGGCCATCGAGCGCCATATGATCGATTTTCTTCATGCAACATATTATAATCGATCTATTTATCTGTGGAATAGCATGGCTCATGATCTCACCAACACGCCGCCCGGACCGGTCGCGGCCAGAGGGAGAGACAACGCCGATGAATGCCCAGGCGCCAGCCTTAAGGGATCCCCGCCTCAACAGCCCCGAGCCGTTCACCCCGCGCGACGGCGGCTTCTTCCAGTGCGACCGCACCATCCATCCGCCGGCATACGCGCCTGGCTACAAATCCTCGGTGCTGCGCTCGCCGCGCCAGGCGTTGCTGTCGCTGGAGAGCTCGGTCTCGGAGATCACCGGGCCGGTGTTCGGTCAGAACGATCTCGGCCCGCTCGACAATGATCTGATCCGCAACTACGCCAAGGACGGGGATCCCGTCGGCGAGCGCATCATCGTCCATGGCCGCGTGCTGGACGAGACCGGCTGCGGCGTGCCGAACACGCTGGTCGAGTTCTGGCAGGCCAATGCCGGCGGCCGCTACCGGCACAGGAAGGACACCTATCTGGCGCCGATCGATCCGAATTTCGGCGGCTGCGGCCGCGCGCTGACCGACGACACCGGCTACTATTATTTCCGCACCGTGAAGCCGGGCCCTTATCCCTGGCGCAACTTCGTCAACAGCTGGCGTCCCGCCCACATCCACTTCTCGGTGTTCGGCTCGGGCTTCGCGCAGCGCCTGATCACGCAGATGTATTTCGAGGGCGATCCCCTGATCCCGGTCTGCCCGATCCTGACGACGATCCCGGACAAGGACGCGCTTGATCGCCTGGTGGCGCCGCTCGACCTCAACGCCTCGACGCCGTTCGACTCGCTTGCCTACCGCTTCGACATCGTGCTGCGCGGCCAGCGCTCCACCTATTTCGAAAATCGTCCCGAAGGGAACTGAGCCAATGCCGCAGCCGCTCAACTATCTCAAGGAAACCGCCTCGCAGACCGCCGGGCCCTAT
Source organism: Bradyrhizobium genosp. A (assembly GCF_049949275.1). Lineage (NCBI taxonomy): Bacteria > Pseudomonadati > Pseudomonadota > Alphaproteobacteria > Hyphomicrobiales > Nitrobacteraceae > Bradyrhizobium > Bradyrhizobium genosp. A. The sequence goes on from NZ_CP188196.1 coordinate 1,974,336, forward strand.
GTCCATATCGGCCTGATTCCGGCCATGGCCGGCTTCGACATTTTCGAGAAGAACTTTTCCAACGTGCTGGTGACGCCGAACACGCAAGGCGAGCGCATCACCCTGGAAGGCAAGGTGCTCGACGGCAGCGGCTCGCCGCTCCGCGACGTGCTGCTCGAGATCTGGCAGGCCAACGCGGCCGGTCGTTACAATCATCCGGCCGATCGCTCGGCCGGCGCTTTGGACGAGGATTTCCGCGGCTGGGGCCGCGGCGGCTCGGATTTCGAGAGTGGGCTCGTTACCTTTGAGACCATCAAGCCGGGTGCGGTCGTCGATAGGACAGGGCGCAAATGCGCGCCGCACGTCAACATCTGGATTGTCGCGCGCGGCATTAACATCGGCCTCAACACGCGGCTGTATTTCTCGGACGAGGAGGCGGCCAACGCCGCCGATCCGGTGCTCAATCTGGTCGAGCCGCCGGTGCGCCGCAAGACACTGATCGCCACGCGCAGCGAGCGTGCCGGCAACGCCGTATACTCCTTCACGATCAATCTGCAGGGACCGGACGAAACCGTGTTCTTCGACGTCTGATTGATCCCGTTCGAAAAATGAAAACGGCCCCACCCGAAGATGGGGCCGTTTCTGTTGTCTCGATCCCGGACGCTAGAAGCCGGTCGGTCCCACCGCGCCGATCCAGTGCTTGACCTTGGTGGGATCCTTTTCGTCCATATAGAAGAAATGGACCATCGTCGGTCTCACGGCTGCGATGTTGGGGTCGTCGAAGCGCATCGCGACCTTGCCGTGGAAGATCTTCAGCTCCGGGCTATCCCAGAACTCGACCACGTCGTGGAGTGCCGTAAAGCCGCGGTCGATGAATTGCCGCAGATTGTTGCGGATCGCCTCGCGGCCGTGCCAGTCGGCGACACCGAGATTGCAGATCGCGTCTTCGGTAAAACAGTCAAAGCCCTTGCCAAAGGTCTTGTCGTCGATCTCTTTCCACATCGCGAGAAGCCACTCCGGCGGGGCGGTCTTGGTGAAGGTCTTCGTGGTCATGGTCTCTCCTCGAGGCTGGACATCGGCAACGTAACCGGGCACGCTTTGGCGCAAATGCCAAAGACCCCTCGTTTCTCGCCAAGTTCCGTTTCGCGCGCCACGCGGAGTTCCGCGCGTGTGATCGAAGTGCTGGCCTATCCGTCGGTGCAGCTGCTCGACGTCACGGGGCCGCTCCAGGTGTTCGCGACCGCCAACGAGCAGATATTAGAAGCCGGCGGAACGCCGCCTTATGCCCTTCGCGTGGTGACGAAAGATCGCGCGCGTGTGACAGCGTCCTCAGGCTTGGAGATTGCAACGGAACCGCTGCCGCGCGCCGGCAGTGGGCTGGACACGCTGGTGGTCGCAGGTGGCCCGGGTGTCGACCTCGCCGCCTCCGATCCGGTGCTGCTGGACTGGCTGCGGCAGCGCGTGAAGAAGGCGCGGCGCGTGGCGTCGGTCTGCACCGGCGCATTTCTGCTCGGAGCATCGGGCGCACTCGACGGACGGCGTGCGGTGACCCATTGGTCGTATTGCGCTGAGCTCGCGCGGCGTTTCCCGGCCGTGCGCGTCGAGCCCGATCCGATCTTCGTGCGCGACGGCTCGATCTGGACCTCGGCAGGCGTGACTGCCGGCATCGATCTGGCGCTGGCCCTGGTGGAAGAAGATCTCGGTCGCACCACGGCGTTGGCAGTGGCGCGCTATCTCGTCGTCTTCCTCAAGCGGCCGGGCGGGCAGGCGCAGTTCAGCGAGGCGCTGTCGCTGCAATCCGCCGAGGATGAATTCGGCGCGCTGCATCAATGGATCAGCAAGCATCTCGCCGGCGATCTCTCTCTGTCCAGACTGGCGCAAGAGGCCGGCATGAGCGAACGCAGTTTCAGCCGCCATTACGCCAAGGCGACCGGACTGACGCCGCTTCGGGCGATCGAGCGGCTGCGGGTAGAGGCTGCGCGGCGAATGCTGTCGGAGACGCGCCTGCCGGTGAAGCGGATATCCCAGCGCTGCGGCTTCGGGTCGGAGGAGACCATGCGCCGCAGTTTTTTGCGCGTGCTGGCCACGCCGCCGCAGGACTATCGCCGCCGGTTCGGCGCGTAAATCCGATGAGTCCAAGGCTCTAATCGCCGCCATGCAGTCGCGCGCGAAACGCGCGCGGTGACAGCCCGGTGGCTGCGGCGTAGACCCGGCTGAAATAGGCGGGGTCCTCGAAGCCGAGTGCATAGGCGATCGTCGAGACCGGCAGGTTGGTGTAGACGAGGTTGCGGCGCGCCTCGCGGATCAGCCGATTCAGGATCAGGTGCGAGGCGGTGTCGCCGGTCGCCGCACGCGTGACGCGGTTGAGGTGGGTGGGCGTGATCGCCAACGTGTTCGCGTAGTCCGCAACGGTCCAGCGCTCCAGATGATGCTGTTCGAGCAGGGCTTCGAAGCGGCGGAACAGATTTGATTCAGAGCTGCTGCTGGTGCCGCTCTCGCTCGTGAGCGCACGTGCCACGAGGCCGATCATGGCGGCCGACAACGCGCGCAGCACATGCGCGCGGCCGAAATCGCGCGCGGCGTGCTCGGCAAAGATCTGCTTCATCGTCGCGCGGACCTGCGGCGTGCCGCGAACGACGGCCGATCGTGACAGCACGCCGCGCAGGCCCTCGGCGGCGAGCAGTGCCTCGTCCAGGATTTCCGCAGCGATGGTCAGGACCCAGCCCTGGGTCCCCGGCACGAAGCGGAAGCCGTGGACATGGCCGACCGGTACGTTGACGATCTGCATCGGCTTGAGCGGCACCACGCGTCCGTCGAGCGTCGCTTCGCCGCCGCCGCGCTCGATCAGCAGCACCTGGTGCAGCCGGGCGTGGCGATGCACGGCGAGTGTCCAGTCATGCAGCACCGAGCGCGACGCAATCGTCTCGCAATGGACGACGTCCGGCAGGTCGCCGGCTTCGCCGAACAGATTGTAGACCCGGATGGCCGGGGCGGGGGCTGCGGTTCTCATGTTCGAATAGTACAAGATAATGGCGAAACCCTCCATCGGTCCAGGCTGCGGAATCTGCAAAAAAGTGCCGACGGGAGGATGGAAAAATGAAAGTTCAGGTCTGCATCATCGGCGGTGGGCCGTCCGGGCTGTTGCTGTCCCAACTCCTGCACCTGAAGGGCATCGACACCATCGTGCTGGAGAAATACAGCCGCGATCACGTGCTGGCGCGCATCCGCGCCGGCGTGCTCGAGCACGGCTTTGCCCGGCTGATGCGCGAGGCGCAATGCGGCGAGCGGATGGACCGCGAGGGCGAGATCCACAACGGTTTCGAGATCGCCCATGACGGCGTGCTCTCCCATATCGATCTGCACAAGCGCTCCGGCGGCAATTCGGTGCTGGTCTACGGCCAGACCGAATTGACGCGCGATCTTTATGAGGCGCGCGATCGGCTCGGCGGCAAGGTCGTGCACAACGCCGAGGACGTGACGCCCCACGACCTGACCTCGGATCGGCCCTTCGTGACGTATCGAGCGAACGGCGAGACGGTCCGCGTCGATTGCGATTACATCGTCGGCGCCGACGGCTTTCACGGCGTCAGCCGCAAATCGATCCCGAAAGACGTGTTGCGCGAATACGAAAAGGTCTATCCGTTCGGCTGGCTCGGCGTGCTGTCGCGCACCAGGCCGGTGTCGCCTGAGCTCATCTACGTGAGGCATGCGCGCGGCTTTGCGCTCTGCTCGCTGCGCTCACGGGTGCTGAGCCGCTATTACCTCCAGGTGCCGCTGACGGACAAGGTCGAGGACTGGTCGGACGACGCGTTCTGGGCGGAGCTGAAGCGTCGCCTGCCCGATGAGGTCGCTGCGCGACTGATCACCGGCCCCTCGATCGAAAAGAGCATCGCGCCCTTGCGCAGCTTCGTCGCCGAACCGATGAGCTATGGCCGCCTGTTTCTCGCCGGCGATGCCGCCCACATCGTGCCGCCGACCGGCGCGCGCGGGCTGAACAGTGCGGCGTCCGACATCTACTATCTTTACCACGCCATGCTCGCGCATTATCAGGACCGCGACGATTCCGGGCTGCAAGGCTATTCCGCCAAGGCGCTGGCGCGGATCTGGAAGGCGCAGCGCTTCTCGTGGTGGATGACGATGATGCTGCACCGTTTCCCGGATCGTTCCGAGTATGAAGACCGGCTCCAGCAGACCGAGCTCGAATACCTGCTGTCGTCCGAGACGGCGCAGCGGTTGCTGGCGGAGAATTATGTGGGTCTGCCGTTCTAAGGCGCTGCATATCCGATGAGCGTAACGCTTTCTTCCCTTCTCCCCTTGTGGGAGAAGGTGGCGCGAAGCGCCGGATGAGGGGTTGCTTCAGCGAATATCATCGTTCGAGAATCGCTCGTGGAGAGAAACCCCTCACCCGTCTCGCCGCTATGCGGCGAGCCACCCTCTCCCACAAGGGCCCACAAGGGGAGAGGGTGAGTCAGCGCTCCTGGCTACTTCCCTTCCAGCGTATTCACCGGCGTCCAGTCAGCCGGCGGTGGATTCGCCACCAGAGTCCGGGCACGCCCGGCAAAATATCGGCACGGCGGATCGTCGCCGGCCGCACTTTCGAACAGCTCGGCCGCTTTGGCGAACTCGCGCGCCCGCCAGCACGCAAGTCCCTTGGCATAGATCGCCGCGCGAATGCCTTGCTCATGCGTCTCCTTGTTCATGTCGGCGAGCGGCTCGTACACCCTGATCGGCTCGTCGCGTCCCTGCACCCTGACCATGTCGAGCTCGCGCCAGGTGTAGGCGCTGCGGCTCTGGTTCACGGTCATCTCGGACGCCATGATCACGGTGCCGAAATATTTGTTGGCGCCTTCGAGCCGCGAGGCGAGATTCACGGTATCGCTCATCACGGTGTAGTTGAAGCGCCGGCGCGAGCCGATATTGCCGACCACGGCTTCGCCGCTGTTCAATCCGATGCGGTGGGCGAGGCCGCGGCCCCGGAATGCGGGATGGTTTTCGTTGAGCTCCTCGAGCCGGTCGCGGCATCGCAGCGCGGCGGCGACCGCGTTGCGCGCATGATCGGGATCGTCCGCCGGCGCGCCGAACATCGCGACGATGGAATCGCCGATATATTTGTCGACATAGCCGCCATGGCTTTCGATGATGTCGGTCATGGCGGAGAGATAGTCGTTCATCAACGCGACCAGCTCGCTTGGCGTCATCTTCTCGGCGATCGACGAGAAGCCGCTGAGGTCCGAGAAGAACATGGTGATGTGGCGCATCTCGCCGCCGAGCACCGGCATTTTGCCGGAGGCGACCATGCCGTCGATCACCTCGGGCGCGAGATAGAACGCAAAGCTCTTGCGCAGGAAGCGCTCCTCACGGTCGGCGATCACGAAGCGGTAGCCGATCATCAGCGCGAGCGCGGTGAGACCCGCGAGCACGGGCTCGGTCAGGGGCAGCGCGATGGCATGCGCGAATGTGCTGACGGCGACAGCAGCGTAGGCGACGGTGAGCCCAAGCCAGGTGATCGCCGCGCCGCTCGGAGCGAGCAGGCAGGCGGCAGCGGCAATGATCGCCGCGAACACAATTGTGAGGATCGCCCGCAGCGGGAGGCCGAGCTCGGTGATGGCATCATGCTCGAGCAGATTACGCACGGCCGTGGCGTGGACGAAGACGCCGGCGACCGCGCTGCGGGCTTGTTGCACGGTGCTCGCAGGGGCGGGCAGGGCGCATCGCGGCGCCGGTGTGCCGTCATATCCGCGGGCCAGATGCATTGAGGTAAGCTTGCGGTCATCGAAGGTCAGGATGCTGCCGAGGAGCACGATCTTGCCGTCGAAAGCGCGGCGGAAGAACTCGGTGTCTCCCTTCTCGATGCAGGCGCGCAAATCGGCGAAAGAATAGGCCGGGATATCTCGGCCCATGCCGCGGAAGTTGAGTGTCAGCGCGTTGGGCACTGCGCCTGGAATCGCGTAGCCAGCCAATGCGGTCACACCGGATGATCCGGTTTCGGGCTTTACGTCGAGAGCGCGGGCGGCAAGCTCCACTGCCATTGCGGGAACCGGTTGGCCGTCGATGGAAAAATTCAGCGGCATCCGGCGGATCACGTCGTCACTGTCGGTATGGACGTTGAGCGCGCGGATGTTGTTTTTCACGGCCAGTTGCTGCGCGTGATCCGGCCTGTCCGGATGGTCGTTGCTGAGAATTTCGCCGAGCACGAGCTTGCCGCTGTCGGAGAGTCGCCTGAGCGCGATGAGATAGTCCCGGTCAAATCCCCTCACACGGCTGCCGAACGACACGTCGCCAAAGGGAATTTCCGACTGCTCGATCGAGCTCGGAAAGATGACGTCGAATCCGATGACCTTGGCGCCGCCCTCGGTGATGCTGCCGAGCACCCGGCCGATCTCGCGCGTCCAGGTCTGGGTCGGCGATCCCTTGAAGGGCGGAGTGTCGTAGGTCTCGCCGTCAATCGCCACGACGACGACCGGCGATGTCGCGGGATCGCGGCGGTCGCCGATCAGCGTCCAGCGCAAGGCTGTGAGGATGTCGAGCGAGAGACCTTGCAGGTTCTGCAACGGCGGAGACGTGAAAGCCGCGCCCGTAACGAGCGCAATCAGGATCGCCGCAACGATGTCCCGCCTGCCGACCCGCCGCATCGTTGCTGCCGCGGGCCGTCTATTCGAACCGCAGCAGACGGCCGACGATCGGCGTCGGCGACGAGGTCGCGGTGGCGTCGACCTGGAAAGTGTAGCGCTTGGCGCCGAGCTTCGCGAGATAGCTGCCGCCCGGCGTCAGCGACTTCCCGGCTTTCGAGAGGTCATAGAATTTTCCGGCGACCATGATGTCGCTCTTGAGCGGGAGGCTGATCGTGGGCTCCTTGCCGTCGGTGCGTTCGATCACCAGCGTGCTGCCGCTCTTGGCCTGAATCAGCGGGGCCGTGCCGTAGATCGTCGGCAGCCTGGCGGGTGCGCTGTTGGCGTCGGATCGCATGGTGCGGAATGTGGTCGCCGCACTCTGGTTCGCCTCGCGCTCGGAGAGCTGCGCGGCGTTGGCGTCGCAGGGCACCTTGACGCGCTGGACGTTGCCCAGCTGCACGGTGCTTTGCTCGGCGCCAACCAGCACGACACCTTCGGTGATGGTCTCGCGCAGACAGGATTTCAGATAGCTGAGCGTGATGCCGGCCTTGGGGCCGAGCTTGATGATCTTGCCGGGCGCCACATAGTCCATGAATTCGACGCCGTCGACCTTGCCCTGCACGTCCTCGACGATGGCGGCGGGGGTCTCAGCAATGGCGGGAGCCGCGAGGCAAAATACGCCGGCGATCGCGCCGATCAGGCTTCTCATGACTTTTTCATCCAGTTCGAACGATATACCCGACTGATCCACATCCCGGCGGAGCCTAACAGGGGGGCGCCCAAGCAAGTGTGATCAGAATCACTCTTGGTATTGGTGCAGCCTGGCAGGAACAGGTTCAAACCGGTGATGGCAGAAAACGGCGCCGCGGCAAACCGTTACTGTCGACGCAATGTCAGACCGCCGCGGCGGCTTCGCCCGTGTTGTCCAGCTCCGGATTTGATGTCTTCGGTCTGCCGCGCTCCGCCGACGAGTTGAAGGAGCTCCGCGTCCAGGGCGATCCCACCCAGCTCGCCAATCTGGAGCCGCAGATCCTCCAGGCGTTGCGCGAGGTCGAAGCCGGCAACGAACGGCTGGGCACGCTGATGAGCCGGCTCGTCGACGAAGGCGCCGAGTTCGAGGACCTGATGAATTCGGCGCAAGGTCTGATGAACTCGCTCGGAGAGAGCTCTGCGACACTGCCGACCATCGCTGCGCGCCTGGAGACGGCCAGCGCCGGCACGCATCGGCCGCTGCCGCAGGACGAGGCGCTGCTCGACGATCTCTTCGCGCGCTACACGATGGAGCGCGAGCGCGACGTCCACCGGGAATTTTTGCAAGCCCTCGGGCTGTCGTCGAGCGCCGCCGCCCGCCGGGTCGAGGCGGTCGAGCCCGCGGATGACGGCATCGAACTGTTTTGAATCTACGGCCCGCGTCGGGCATGCGGCACCGGCAATTTGATGAATTGGTTTTGCAGGGTGTTAACCGTGGCGGAATACGCGTCGTATTGGTCATTGTCGCGCCCCAGAGTTCGTCGCAAATACGTTTGAATATGACGACGGATGTTTTCATGCTGAGAGACGGTCAATACGCTGCCTGGTTCAGAACCCCGCGTGGCCAGGGCACGGGCCTTGTGGAGCTTGTCGATGGGCGGATCTCGGGCCGCGACAGCTTCTTCACCTATGGCGGCTCCTATCAGGTCGATCAGCAACGTTTCACGGCTGTGTTGACCGTGAAGCGCCATGCCGAGGGCAATCCGAGCGTGTTTGGTCCAGATGAGGTCGAGGTCAGTCTGACCGGCCTGTGCAACGGCGCGATGGCGACATGCTCGGGCACGGCGCGAGAGGCGCCCGAGGTCGGGTTCGAGTGCACGCTGATCTACAGCCAGGAAGAAGCGCTGCCCGCGGACGCCAAATGCGCGGTCCTCAAGCTCAATCCCGACAAACTGCCCAAGGGGCTCGACAGCCGGCCGCGGTCGCGGCCTTTGGTGGGGCCCGGGCAACTCGGGCCATGACGCAATTAGTCGTCAGTTCAGGTGAAATCCCCTCGCGCTCATGGTGAGAGCGCTCAAGCGTGAGAGTGATGTCGTCATCGTTGGGACGGCACACATGTCAAGTTTGCACTTGAGCACGATACTTCGAGCTCATTTAAGCGGATGCGCCTTCTGGTGCCAGGCCCAGGCGGTGCGGATCACGGTCGGCAGGTCGGAATGGCGCGGCACGAAGTCAAGCACTTTTCGTGCGGCCGAGGGGTCTGCGACGAGATAGGTGGGATCGCCGGCGCGGCGCGGCTTGACGGTGTGCGGCACGTCGCGCCCAGTCTCCTGCCGAATGGCGGTCAGGATCTCGCGCACCGAGAAGCCCGAGCCGGTGCCGAGATTGAAGCTGCCGCCGGCATGTCCCGTTTCCAGCAGCTTCAACGCCGCAATATGCGCCGCGGCGAGGTCGGTGACGTGGATGTAGTCGCGGATCGCGGTGCCGTCGGGCGTGTCGTAGTCGTCGCCGAACACGGCGAACTCGACATGCCCCTGCAGCGCCATCATGGCGCGTGGGATGAGATGCGTCTCGTTGTCGCGCAACTCGCCGATGCCGCCGGCTGGATCGGCACCGCTGGCATTGAAATAGCGCAGGCAGAACGCGCCGAAGCCGTAGGCCGCGCGGTAATCGGCGAGCATGCGCTCGATCATCCACTTCGAAGCACCATAAGGGTTGATCGGCGCGCAGGGAAAATCCTCCGACAGCGCCTTGGAATCGGCATTGCCATAGACCGCACCGGTCGAGGAAAACACGATGCGGTGGCAGCCGGCGTTGCGCATCGCCTGCAAGAGCGACAACGTGCCCTGGACGTTGTTGATGTAGTATTTCTGCGGGTCGGTCATGGACTCGCCGACGAGGCTCGCTGCCGCGAAGTGCATCACCGCCTTGATTTTGTGGTCGGCAAAGGCGCGCGCCAGCGTCGTGCCATCAAGCAGATCGCCTGTCACCAGCTCCCCGGCCACGAAGCTGCGATGACCTGTTGAGAGATTGTCATAAACGACGGGCTGATAACCGGCAGCGGAAAGGGCGCGGCAGGCATGCGAGCCAATATATCCCGCGCCTCCTGTGACGAGGACAGTCGGCCGGTCGGTCATGTTCTTTCACCCCAATCGTTGCCGCATGCAATTCGGTTAGTTTAGGACCGGCTCGACGATCTGAAAAGCTGCACGCGTGTGATCCCATCGAGGTCAAGTTCGCGCCGTGGACAGCGGCATCCGTAGCAAGCTTGGACGCAAAATATCCTTGGTCCTGAGCCCTGCGAACTCTCCCGTTCGTCTCCAGGCCAGCCACCGCTAATGTTAGCTCCATATTGACTATCTTCCCGGGAAAAAGTCGCGGGAGCTCGCCGCAGCAATCCCCGCTTTAAACTTGAAATCTAGGTTGGGGCTCATAACAAAAGGCGGACAGGGATATGCCTCAGATCTGGATGACTTATGACGAACTCGCGACACTCAGCGGCTGTAATGCTGCTGAGGCCAGGGTGCAGGCGCTGCACCTGTCGCTCGATCGCCGGAAGAGCCGCGATGGAAACACCCGCGTCAAGTTGAACTCCGCCTTGATGGCTCGGTTCTTCGAAACTATTCGTGAAACCGAGTTCGATCTTGATCGCGCGATCACGGCGCTGAGGGAAACCCATCGTCACATGTCCGGAGCACTCGCGGTCGATCAGGCGGGCTTGAACCGCGGCGTGGCGTAGGTCCGCAGCCGCAGAAGTTGGCTCCGTTTGAATCAGGCATCCTCATCCAACCGGAATTTGGCGTGAGTCCCGGCGTTTCACACCAGAACGGGTCGACCGACGGGATTCGGGTTGGGAGGGATGCCTCACCGAGACGCAGGCTGCCGATCTGCTGGCCTGCAAATGGTAGGCGGACGTCCACACCGCGGCCAATCCGGGTGGCGAGCTGCGCGGGCAGATGATGAAATAGGCCGTCGATTTTGTCCGCACATCGCCGCCGCGATGTGACTTGATGCCGCTCGCGTCAGCACGGCGGTCTGGGCAGGAAGGCCAGAATGGTCTGGGCAAGGATGACGCCGACCGTGCCGCCGGCGGCCTTTTGCAGCACGTCGATGAAACGTGGATCCCGGTCGGGTATCAACGTCTGCAATATCTCGAGCCCGGCTGCGACGGCGATCACGAACGCGCAAGCCAGCTTGAAGCGGCCCGGCAGCAGGAACGACAGCAGGAAGCCCAGCAGGCCATAGGCGCTGAAGCGCTCGATGACGACGACCCAATAGGCTTCAGCATGACCCATGAGCACCGGCCTGCCCGCAAGCTTGGCCAGCGTGGCATAGACGATCAGCGCAAGGCAGATGGCCGCGGCCGCGATGAGATGGTTTTGTCGCATTGCAGCATCATAGCCGGTCGACCGGCGTGCCGCCCTCAAAAGCGGAGATCATCGTTAAGGAGTGCGCATCGCCGATGGTGGTTCATGACTGGTGGTTCGCACCGGGACATGTTCGGATGACGCATACCGCCTGGCTGTCCAAATTCGGGCCGGTCAGGCCACCAGTGCAGTGTCGCGGGCCGCAGCCGCGACTGCGGTCGCAGCACGCCGCGACGCCGGCGGGGCGTGGCGTTCAACGCCGATTGTAGGACCAGCCCTTGTCGACATCGGTCGGGTAGCGGGCCGCGAAGTAGGGATTCTTGAGGCAGTTACGCGCGGGATCATAGATCCGGTCCGCACATTCGTGGAAATTCAGGAATCGGCAATCGAAGCCGAACGCACACCAGGGTGCGCCCTTCGGGAATCCGAACCCCACAGGAACTTGCGCCGACGCCACGGAAGGCAGAGCCAGGAGCAAGGCTACGGCGAGAGCGCGGGACAACATGGTGCAAATCCTCCAATAGATTATCGATCGGGTACCGAGGCCGCCGAGCGATCGTCCTCGGCGGCAAACAGCCGATGTTTAATTGGGGAGTCTAACATCCGCGCGCGGAGAGATCGAGGGTGCTGAAGCGTCTGGAATGCGTCGTTTTGCGGCTTGCGTTCGGCTGGTGCCGACGGCAATGGCCCGCGTCCACGAATTGTCGCTCGCGCGGCGTACGCCCGCTAGCTCTTCTTTGCGGCCTTTGACTTGAGCGCCAAGCCGAGACGCAAGGCCATCCGCTTGATCGCATCGGGCGATCGCCCGAGCTGCTTCGCCGCCTCCTCCAACGACGTCGAAGATTTGGCCAGCTCCATGAGCCGGCGGTCTTCCTTGAACGACCAGGGCTTCCGCGCCATAACCGAAATGATCCTCTTGCATCGACACAACGACAAAGCCGCCAAGCGGACCCATGTCGCTCGACGGCTTTGCTTGGGTGGGGCCGGGCCGTTTGGGGGAGCCCGGTGCGAAGATGGATATGCGATCGGTGAGACTTCGCAACAAACAACGGGGATTAAGCTAACTCCTCAACCTTACCGCGAGGAAATCGGCGCCTGGCGCTCCGTACAACTCCGGGGTTTTCTCGATTTCGCGCCGATCAGCGACGGTCGCAGCCATCCGGCCTGACGCCCGGTCACCACATCCGGTTGCCGCCGAAGCGGTCCCCGCTCTCCCCACAAGACCGCTTGCGAAATTTTCACATGCAGCCGGGCGATCTCTCGTGAAAGTTGCAAACCATTGAGTTGTTCAAATCCCACTCAGGCGCGCCATTGGAAAATTGTTCCGTCGCCCGATGCTCCGCGCCGCATCGATTCAAAATTCGTTGAAGATCGATGTCGTGAGAGAGTCGGCGTACGCATATCAGCCGATTCTCGTCTGCATCCGTCACGAGATCGTCGAATTCGTTCGGCTATGATCGTTTGAGCGCTACGAATAACAAGAAGATCGAGATGCTTCAAAAAACGCTATCAGCCAAGCCTCTCGCGAAGATGAGAGAGCGGGCATTCGAAGGTGCCTTTCTCGGCATTGCGCTGATCGCAATGGCGGGGTGGGCCTATTTCATCATTCTGCTGTCAGTGAAATTCTTCTTCTGGCTGGTTGGTTGACGCGAACGGCCAGGAAGCAAGCACACTGCTGCCCAAAAATTCTCGCCCGTGACGACAAAATCAGCGACCGTGATCACGATCTCGACACAACTCGAAGATGAGAATGTCCGCTCGCCGAATGGAGGCGATCGACGCGAAGCCAAATAGAGAGACCTTCGGATGAGTTGGGTTTCGATTCTGATTTCGATCTTCGTTGGCTTCTGCATCGGCTATGCGATGCGTGCACGGCGAGCGCACAGGGAAAAGAGACCTGTCCATGCTGCCTGGGAGCGCCAGCACGTGTCGTTTGCCAGGGCGCGCCGTGCGTTCTGAGTGGATTCAGCCGAAACCACAGCGCGCGACGGTAGATCATGCGAGGCAGGTTAGCCGTGCCCGATATTGTTCCCTTCGCATGCCCTCATTAAGTTGCGCTCGGTTCTTGCAGGCACCTGATGGTCCTTGCGTGCGTGACTGAGTTTGGGAAGCCGACACGGATGGTCCGGCAATTTGCCCTTGGTCGTTCGGACTTGCGGGCGTTGTCCTGTTGGTCTGAACGGCCTGTGGATCGCGAAAGAGGTGCGCCATGACGAGCGTCAGGAACAACAATGCGCCGCGGCGATATTTTGTCGATGCGGTCGGCAGGCGCGTTCTGATCGGTCTGACGCTCGAGGAGACCTTTGAGTTCGAGCGGCTCGACAGCGAGCCGGATGGCGGTCGATCCGGAGCGATATGGATCGAGCGGGGCGCCCAGCCTGTTCCCGGCGAGCAGCGCTGGCTGGAGCTATATGCCAAGCATGAAGACGCGTGGAAGGCCTGGATGGCGCAGAGTCGCGTCGATCAGCCTTACCTCGAGTCTTACAGGGCAGAACCTTAAGCCAGTTCGTCCAGGTCGGGCGCGGGAAAAAGCTTCGCAAGGCGGTCCAGCCCCATCCTGCGTACTCTTGCGTCCAGAGGATGCCGGGCCATGACGTGCGTGAACTTCCATTCGGGGCCAGAGAACTGGTCCGCGTCCCAGATCTGCGGCTTCGGACGACCATCCAGGCCGCGGATCCAGACGAAATAGTATTCGTCCATCCTCGTGTAAGTCCCTCCTGGAGCGGTCAGCCTGCCGTCAGTTCTGGCGGGACGGCGGCTGCCGCGAAAAGGTGGCCGATCCGCTAGCCGAGGCCGATGCGCTTCTGCTGATAGCCGCGATCGAGAATGGCTTGCCACCAGTTGCGATTGTCGAAGAACCACCGAACCGTCTTGGCAAGGCCGCTTTCGAAATTCTCGTCGGCGCGCCATCCGAGCTCGCGCTCGAGCTTCGAAGCATCGATCGCGTAGCGGCGATCGTGACCGGGGCGGTCGGCGACGAACGAAATAAGGCCGCGGCGGGAGCCCGCCGCGCGCGGCGACATTTCGTCGAGCAGGTCGCAAATGCCTTCCACGACGTGCAAATTGGTGCGCTCATTTCGGCCGCCGACATTGTACGTCTCGCCGACCGCACCGCGCTCGAGCACGAGCGTCAGCGCCTTGGCGTGATCCTCGACGTAGAGCCAGTCGCGGATGTTCTGTCCGTCGCCGTAAACCGGCAGCGGCTCGCCGGCGAGCCCCTTGATGATGATGTGGGGAATAAGCTTCTCGGGAAAGTGATACGGCCCGTAATTGTTCGAGCAGTTCGTCACCAACGTGGGAAGGTCATAGGTCTCGCGCCAGGCGCGGACCAGATGGTCGGACGATGCCTTGCTCGCCGAGTAGGGCGAGTTGGGAGAATAGGACGTGGTCTCCGTGAAGTAACCGTCCTTGCCGAGCGACCCGAACACCTCGTCGGTGGAAATGTGAAGGAAGCGGAATTGTGAGCGGCGATCCGGGGTCAGGGCTCTCCAGTATCGCAGCGCTTCCTGCAGCAGCGTGAAGGTGCCGACGATGTTGGTCTGGATGAATTCGCCGGGGCCGTCGATCGAACGATCGACATGGCTCTCGGCCGCCAGATTCATCACCGCGACGGGCTGGTACTTTTCGAACAGCTTGCGAAGCGAGGCTGCCTCGCAAATGCACTGCTTCTCGAATGCATAACGCGGGTTTGCTTCGGCGTCAGGGATCGACTCGAGGTTCGCCGCATAAGTCAGCTTGTCGATGTTGACGACGCGCGCGTGCGTGTCGCGGAGGAGATGACGGACGACTGCAGAGCCGATGAAACCTGCACCGCCCGTGACGAAAATCGTGGAGTCTTCGAAACGCATGGATGATCTGCCTCAGTCTTGAGCGGCGAAGGAGCGGGCAACCGATTGCAGATATTCGCCGTAGCTGCTCTTGGCGGTCCTCTCTGCAACCTTCTTGAAGGCTTCGAGAGAAATGTAACCGCGCCGCAACGCGATTTCCTCGGGGCAGGCGATGCGCAAGCCCTGGCGCTGTTCCAGGATCTGAACGAAGTGGCTAGCTTCGACCAGCGAGGCGTGCGTGCCGGTGTCGAGCCAAGCAAACCCGCGCCCAAGCACCTCGACGAACAGGTCGCCACGCGCGAGGTAGGCGTTGTTCACATCGGTGATCTCGATCTCGCCCCGCGCCGAAGGTTTGATCCCCGCAGCGATGTCGACCACGCTGTTGTCGTAGAAATAGAGGCCGGTGACGGCCACATTCGACTTCGCCTGCTTGGGCTTCTCTTCGATCGAGCGCGCGCGTCCGTCGCTATCGAGCTCGACCACGCCGTATTGCTCGGGTGAGTTGACGACGTAGCCGAAGATCGTGGCGCCGCTCTTGCGAGTTGCCGCCCTGGCTAGCATTTCCGGAAGTCCGTGGCCGTAGAAGATATTGTCGCCGAGAACCAGCGCGACGGAATCCGATCCCACGAATTCGCGGCCGACGATGAAGGCGTCGGCAAGACCGCGCGGGGTTTCCTGCGTGGCGTAAGAGAAGTTGATGCCAATCTCCGATCCATCGCCGAGCAAGCGCTGGAACAGCGGCTTGTCCTGCGGCGTCGAGATGATGAGAATGTCGCGAATTCCAGCGAGCATCAGTGTCGACAGCGGATAGTAGATCATTGGCTTGTCGAAAACCGGAAGCAGCTGCTTCGACACCACTGTCGTGACGGGAAAAAGGCGAGAGCCTGTTCCGCCAGCGAGTATAATTCCCTTCATAGGTCCCTCTGGTTTACCAATTCGAAAATATCAGATAGTGTGCGCTGCACAAGTTTGTTGTGTGGGCGGAGCTGAAGTCACTGGAATGAACGTTATCAAGACAGATCTGCCCGAGGTTTTGATCATCGAGCCGAAGCTATTCGGCGATCAACGCGGCTTTTTCTTGGAGACCTACCAATTCGAGCGCTACGCGCAGAGCGGAGTTGCGCAGCCGTTCGTTCAGGACAATCTGTCACGCTCGCGTCATGGTGTGTTGCGCGGGCTGCACCTACAAAATCCGGGCGCGCAGGGCAAGCTGGTCACTGCGCTCCGCGGTCGCGTCCTGGATGTTGCTGTCGACGTCCGCGTCGGTAGCCCAAATTTTGGGCGTCATGTTGCTGTCGAACTGAATGAGGAGAATCGGCGGCAATTGTGGGTTCCTCGTGGCTTCGCGCACGGCTTTGCCGTTCTCTCCGAGACGGCCGATTTCTTCTACAAATGCGACGCGCTATACAGCCCGAAGGACGAGATTTCGGTTCGATGGAACGACCCCGCAATCGGCATCGACTGGGGCCTCGCAGATCCCTCGCTGTCGCCCAAGGATGCAGATGCGCCCTTGCTCGCAGATGTGAAGAATCTGCCGCGTTACGGGGAGATCTGAGATGAAGATCCTTCTGACAGGCACTGCGGGGCAGGTGGGCGGAGCTCTGCTTCCGCTGCTTCAGGGGCGGGCCGATATCGTTGCGCCGGCGCTCGAAGAGTTCGATCTGTCGCGGCCGGGCGAGCTTGCCGGCAAGCTGGATTCGATCAAGCCGGATCTGATCATTAATCCCGCCGCCTACACTGCTGTCGATCGTGCGGAAGACGAGCGAGAGCTCGCGTTTCGTATCAATGCGGAATCTCCCAGGGCAATCGCCCAGTGGGCGGCGCCCCGCGGCGTGCCGCTGCTGCATTTTTCGACGGACTATGTCTTCGACGGCTCCGGCGATCGTCCCTGGCGCGAGGACAGCACGCCGGCGCCTCTCTCGGTGTATGGCCAAAGCAAGCTTGCCGGCGACCAGGCCATTGCCGAGGCAGGTGCTCTGCATGTGATTGCGCGCACGTCCTGGGTCTACGCAGCAACGGGGGCGAATTTCCTCAAGACGATCGTGCGGCTCGCCGGAGAGCGCGAGCAGCTGCGCATCGTCGCCGACCAGATCGGCGCGCCCACGACAGCGAATGCGATTTCACAAGCGGTGGTTGCAATGCTGCCGCGAAGCGACGGCGAGCTTCGCGAGGCGTTCGAGCAACGAGGCGGCGTCGTCAATCTGGTCTGCGCGGGCGAGACCAGCTGGCACGGCTTTGCGACTGCGATCGTTTCCGGATTGCAATCGAGGGGCGCCAAACTCGCTGTGAAGGAAATCGTTCCGATCCGCTCGGACGAATTTCCCGTCAAGGCGACGCGGCCGGCCAATTCCCGTCTTGATCTCACGCGGCTGCGCGAGCGGTTCGGCATCACGCCGCCGAGCTGGCAGCAGGCGCTCGATCGCGAGCTGGATGCCCTCGAGGCGACGATCTGAACACCGGTTTACAGGAGCGCATCGGAGGACAATGTCCGCAGCCTTTAAACTTTGTTAACCATCCAGGGCCCAATTTCCTGTTTGGCGCCTCGAACCGGAAAGTGCACGCATGTTTCAGCTCTTCTTGCGGGCCCGCACTCACAATTTCCTGAAAGACCGCTTCGGCCGAGAGCAGACGTTCCGTGCCCGCTCGCCCGAGCGCGACGCCGACACTGATCGCACGCGCATCGAGGCCATCATGGTCGCAATCGAGGACGCGCTGCATGCGGCGGAGCGCGAGCAATCAGGCCTGAACCGCCGGGTGGAGGATGTGCTGGCGCGCG
The DNA here is from genome assembly GCF_049949275.1 of Bradyrhizobium genosp. A. NCBI lineage: Bacteria > Pseudomonadati > Pseudomonadota > Alphaproteobacteria > Hyphomicrobiales > Nitrobacteraceae > Bradyrhizobium > Bradyrhizobium genosp. A. The sequence continues at coordinate 1,991,866 of NZ_CP188196.1, forward strand.
CGGCCGTGACCATCGGCAACGGCGATGACGAATATCTCGAGCGCGAGGCGCTGGACAATCACCATCAGGATCTGTTCGACACGGAAATCCTGAACGGCCAGCGCAGGCTCAAGGAGCTCAGCGCCTCGATCGCCCATTTCAAATTCCTGAAGGCCGCGATGCTCAGCCGGTTTCCGGAATACCGGCCGTCGGCAAGCCAGACCAATTGACGCTTCGCGCCGCGCGCAGGCGCGTCGTTAGATCGCGAGCATGCTGTTGCCCTGAATCGACAGCAGGGTCAGGTTGCCGGTCGCATACGCTCCGGTGTCGATATTGGCACGGTTCTCGAGCAGCTCGGCCTGGCGCACCGGCGTATGGCCGTGCACGACGTATTTGCCGAAACGCTTCTTGCTCTGGAGAAATTCGTCTCTGATCCACAGCAGATCCTGCTCGCGCTGCTCGGACAGGGGAATTCCCGGACGAACGCCGGCATGCACGAAGAAAAAGTCACCGCATGTGAATGTCGGCCGCAACTGGCGCAGGAACGCGATGTGCTGCGGCGGCATTGCGGAGATGAGCTCGCGCACGAGATCGGACTGTTCGTCCTTGCTGAGATCGGGCGTTGCCGAGATTCCGTAGGACATCAGGGTCTGGAGGCCGCCGAACTGAAACCAGTCGGCGGCGCGCGAGGGATCATCCAGCACCGAGGTGAAATAGGCCTCGTGATTGCCCTTGAGAAAGACCGTGTTACGGCGGCGGCTGCGGTCGATCAGCAGATCGAGGGTGTGACGCGAGTCCGGTCCGCGATCGATGTAGTCGCCGAGAAAGACCTCGATCGCGCGATAGGGCCGGCTGTTTGCCATGTCCGCATCGATGACGGCGAACATCTGTTCGAGCAGATGCGCGCAGCCGTGGATGTCGCTGAGGGCGTAGATCCGCACGCCGTTCGGCAGTTTCGGCCGGGGCGAGTTCTGAGTCGGGGTTGTGACCATGGGGTCCAACTCTTTCAGAGAGCTTCGCCCGAGATGTCAATATGCAATCGACGAATTCGGGTCGGCACGAGCGGCTTTTTTTCGTCCACGCCATGTGAACGCCGGTTCGTGCGGCTGTCTTCTCATCCGTGCGGTCTGATGAGGCGTCGATTTGCTGCGCTTGGTGCGCTCAGCCGAAGCTGCGGCTGTCGAACGACGGTGAAGCCTCGGTGCGAGACGCTGTCGCACGCGTGCGGAGCAGAAGCGCGCCGCAGAGATAGCCAAGCTGGAGCACGGCTGCAAAGACAACGATCACAACGAAAATGTGAGCCGGGCCTTGTCCCTGCCAGGCAGAGACGGCGCCGATCGTCGCTCCGCCCAGCACGATCGCCGGAGGCAGAATGAAAACCCGGAATCGGCCGCCGAGCAACGATCCGATCAGCAGACTGAAAATGACGACGGTACTCACGGCACAACTCCCAAGAAACTGCCACGAGTGTTAATGGCGCCAGCCTAAGGTCGGCTTAAGCAACAGGGTTGAACAACCGTTCAAATGAGCGCGCATTAATGTATAAAATTGGAATGATTTGGTGCGATACGCGGCGCAATGCTCAGTTGAATGTCAGGCTTGTGACAACACTTTGAGCATGCGCGTATGCAGGCATCGCATTGCAGAAAATAGATTTGATTTTTTTGGTGCGGTGCCGCATTGTTGCTTTGTTTAGTTAAGAGATTGTCGGAGACGCACCGCAAATTAAATCGACTGCTTGCAACTCGGCGGTTGCGAGTGCGTGACGAGGCAGCGAGGTTCGGATGGCTGTAGCAACTTTTGGTTCGGAAAACTATTATTCGGTTGTATCGAACCGCCGCGGTGCCCTCCAACGTCCCCTCCAGGTCGCTCTGATCGCTGGTGACTTTCTTGTGCTCCTGCTGAGCTATTTCGCGGCGAGTGGTCTATATCGCCTGCTTATCGCCGAGCAGGATTCATCGGTCGGCGCAGGTCTCGTGGTCGCCGCCGTGTTCGTGACGATCTCGTACTTCCAGGGCGTCTACGATCATCATCGTCTTCTCAATACGGTCTGGCAGCTTCGCAAGACGCTCGCGGTCTGGGTCATCTCGCTCACGATTCTCGCGGTCGAGGCGTTCCTGCTCAAATCGTCGGCGGATCTGTCGCGCGGAACCACGCTGCTGTTTGCTGCGACCGGTGGTGTTGCCCTCGGAGGCCTCCGGGTGCTGTGGCGCATCGCGCTGAACTCGAGCTATGCCAGAGGCCGGCTGGTCGACCGCAAGGTCGTGCTGCTCAGCCTGAAGCCGCTCGATTTCACGTCGAGCCGTTTCAAGGATCTGCGCAAGCACGGCTTCAATGTCGTGCGTCATTTCGTTCTCGGGCCGTCCGACGACGGCTCGGGCTGGGATCACGAAATTCGCGACGTCGTCCGTCAGGCGCGCGCGGCCGATGTCGAGGAATATCTCCTGGTCATCGACTGGGACGAGATGCCGCTGCTCCAGAGCCTGAGCCAGCACCTGCGCGTGGTTCCCCAGCCGATTCGCCTTTTGCCGGACTTTCCGATCGCCGATCTCGTCTCACGGCCGTTCCAGCCGGTCAGCGGCACGGTTGCCATCGAGATCCAGCGCGCCCCGCTCACCGTGTTCGAGCGGGCGCAGAAGCGCTGCCTGGATATCGGCCTTGCCTCGTTTGCCCTGCTGTTGCTGGCACCGCTGTTGATGACGGCGGCGATCATGATCAAGCTGGACTCGCTGGGTAATGTGATCTTCAAGCAGTCTCGGCGCGGATTCAACGGCAAGCCGTTCCAGATCTGGAAGTTTCGTTCCATGACGGTGGCGGAGAATGGCCACACCGTGACACAGGCGACGAAGTCTGACGCCCGGGTCACCCGCGTCGGTCGCGTGCTGCGACGGACCAGCATCGACGAGTTGCCGCAGCTCTGGAACGTCCTGCGCGGTGAGATGTCGCTGGTCGGACCGCGGCCGCATGCGCTCGCACATGACAATTATTACGACCAGTTGATCAGCAACTACGTGTATCGGCATCACATGAAGCCGGGCCTGACCGGTTGGGCCCAGGTCAACGGCTTCCGCGGCGAGACGCCGACGATCGACCTGATGGAGAAGCGGGTCGAGTACGATGTCTGGTACGTCAGCAATTGGAGCATCTGGCTGGACATCAGGATCATCCTGAAGACCGCTCTGGCGCTGATCCATCAGGAAGCCTACTGAGAAGCGCGGGCCTCTGTCTGTCGGCGGCAGAGACATTTTCCACGGCATCGATCATCAGCTAATGAGGCGCGGCGCTCCGGTCCGCGCGCTATCGATGCAGTCGGGAGCATCCGGCTAATTCTTAAGCAAGTAGCGCGGACGGTCGTCGGCCGGATAGCACCGATGCTGGATCTTTCCTCCGGCGTCCCGGACGAGATACCAGAAAGCCAATTTCTCCGGTTCGGACACGTCGCAGGTCAGATCGAGGAGTCTGCCGCGTGCCGACGCCGGGGATTTGACGTAGAGCGCGGCGGCGCTGGGATACAGCCGGTCGTGGAAGACGTCGTTGAAGTCCTGAACCGCAGCGTCTGTCAACGCAGCGGGCAGCGCGTCGAAGGCCCGGAAGGCGAGAGGCACGCGCATCATTTGCAGCCAGACCTCATGCGGTGCCAGGCGGTACGATTGGCCGAGAAGCGCGGCGGTTCTGGCCGTTAGTCCGTTCTGGCGCGAGCCAGCCCAGAACGCCCCCAGCCACGCGAGCGACTCGGTCGGAGCGCATCCCAGCAGGATCCTGCTCATCAGCTGGACGGCATCAACATCCGCATCCGCCTGTGGCAGGTCGGTGCTGCGGACGGTCATGTCGGCGGCCGACAATTGCAAGACGAGCAACTCTCGAAGCGCCTTTGGTTCGCACTGGTGCTGAGCGGCCGGCAGGTTCGCCGCCACGATGCGCCTTAGCAACGGCGCGTCGTAGCTCTCGCCGGCGGCGATTTGCCGGGCAACCCGCGATACTGTGAGATCGGTCAGATTGGGGAGGGTCGATGCCGCCCATGCCAGGGCGGAGGCCGCCAGCAAACAATTGGCGGCGCGCGCAAGCCAGCGCGGACGAGATGCGCCGGCGTCGGCTTTATTAGGCTCCCTCGACATAGTACGCGTTGTAGTGCGAGCCTTTGTAACCCTCGATACGCTTCAGCATCTTCGGGTTTGCACCGTTGAGAACGGTGCCCAGCACCTTCTTCTGGATACCTTCGGAGCTCGACATCGATTCCTGCAGTGCCGTACGCGTCGTGCGGCCCCATTCGATGACATAGATATAGGCGTCAATGAGATGGCTGATGGCCTTGGCATCGGTCACGGGCATGACCGGCGCCAGATCGATGACGATGTAGTCGTATTCGTCACGCAGCAGCGCCAACAAATCGGCCATCGCCTTCGAGGCCATGATGTCGGCGGAGTTCACCATGCGCGTAACGGCGAAGGAGGGCAGGAAGTCCAGCCCGGTCTCCGCGCTGCGCCGGATGTGGTGTCCGACCGATTGCGGATTCTTGAGAGCCTCGAGCAACCCGCTCTTGGCGGTCGGGTCGAGCTCCTTGGTCAGCGAGCGCGTATGGAGGTCGCCGTCGATCAGCAGCACCCGCTTGCCGGTGAATGCGGTGAGGTGCGCAAAGTTGGCGGAAACCGTGGTTTTGCCTTCCTTCGGAAGCGACGACACGATGCCGATGATCTTCACCTCACGAGACAGCCGGGCGACATCGATCGAGACCTTGATGTTGCGCATGATCTCGGCATAGCGCGAGAAGGGATGGTCGATGACGTAGCGGGAGAGCTGGCCGCTGGCCTCGACGGGCGTGCCATCGGGCGATCGCGATCCGCGCACCTTCGGCGAGCCCATCGCCTTGGCGCCGATGGCCGGAAGCACCCCGAGACATTTGACGCCGATCTCGTCCTCGACCTCGGTCGGAGAGCGCAGCACGTCGCTCAACATCTCGCGGGCAAAGGCGGCGCCGAGGCCGAAGCAAAGACCGCCGAACAGGGCGCCGATCAGGGAGAGCACCGTCTTGGGCGAGCTCTTGCGGTCCGGCTTCACAGCAGTACTGATGATGCGGGATTCGCTGATCGGGAAGGTCTGGTTCTGCATTGCCTGCTGCTGCTTCTCGAGGAAGCTGTTGTACAGGTTGCGGTAGGTGTCGGCTGCGCTTTCGAGGTCGCGCAGCTTCACCTGCGCCTGTCCGGTGTTGCCGGCCTGGCTGACGAGATTCTTGAGGTTTTCCTCCAGCGAGGTCTCGCGGCTCTTGGCGATCTCGTAATCGCTGCGATAGGCATCGCCGATACGCTTGACTTCGTCTGCGATCGACTTGCGCAGCTCATCCATGCGACTGGCGAGATTGATCGACGCCTGATGGGTCTTGCCGTAGCGGGCCGACCAATCGGAATACTGCGCCGACAGATCGAGATATTGAGCGCGCAGGCGGGTGATCACGGGATTGTTCAGCGCGTCAGTGACCGTCGGCTGGGCGAGATCCTTGTCGCTGATCGCCTCGATGCGGTCGAGCCGTGCTTTGGCCTCGGAGGTGGCCGCGCGGGCCTGGATAAGCTGCGTGTTCACGTCGGTGAGCTGCTGCTCGTTCATCAGGCCGCGGCTGGTGCCGACGATATTGTTCTGGCTCTTGAAGGTCTGCACGGCGCGATCGCTGGCGGTCGCCTGCTCGCGCAGCTCGGCGCTGCGCTGCTGCAACCATTCGCTGGCACGTTTGGTGGACTGATACTTCGCATCGAGGGCGCCGACGATATAGGCATCGGCGATCTCGTTGGCGATCCGGGCCGCCTTGTCGGCGTCTCGCGAACGGAAGCTGGCCGACAACACGTACGTTGTCAGGACGCGCTCGACCTTCAGATTGGCCTGCACGGCGCCAACCGTCCCACGCTCGATTCGCTCTTTCGACGCGGGTCCATCTGATCCGAAAAGCGAAATCACCCTGCCGATGATCGCCGGAATAAGGCCCGGATCCGAGCCGTTGAACTCGGGATCTTCCGTGAGCTTCATGCGGCGGACGACAGATCGGATCAGGTCGTCCGAGCTGATGATTTCGACCTGGCTGTCGACGAAGCCAGGGTCGATCAGCGCATTGGAGACGCCGGTCTCCTTGTCGAGCACCTGAGTCTGGCGGGTATCCATGAGGATTCGCGTGTTCGCCGTGTACATCGGCGTCGCGGTCAGCAGGTAAACGATGACGAGTGCGAAGGCGCCACCGACGACCGCTGCGATAAGCGGCCACTGCCGCCGCAGGATGCCCAGTATACGCTCGACGTTCAGCGTCGCTCCCGCCAAATCTAGTGCGGACCTCTCGTGCAGCTGAAACTGCTCTCTGGGCTGGTACATCTGTATGTTCATTGACCTGGCGTGAGGTTATTGGGGGAGCGGCGCGAGAGCAAACGGATCGGCGATCTCCGTATTCCACTCGCCGGTCAGTAAGCTGCTCGCAGCCCCAGAAGGCTTCTTGGTTGACGACGGTTGCGCACTTCCCACCGACTGGGAAGCCACCGAATTCGGGTCGAATTCCACCGCCTCCAACTCCGCTGAGTAGCCGGAACTCACGGCGGAGTCTGCCAGCTTTCGTACAAACTCGCCGATCTTCTGGGAGGTTTCAGGCTTGCGAGGAAGACAGATCAGCTGCGCTCGGCGCAAGGCCGCACCGATCGTATTACGATCGATGTTGTTGGATTGGCTGATGAGGTCCCGCACTGTGGGCAGGACAGATATATCGGTCACGATATAGGCGGCGAGGCGACCCGCGAGCTTGCTGCGGTCGTTGCGAACCTCGTGCAGCAGCGATGCGGGATCGGTCTGGAAGGCTTGCAAGACGGGCACGGGGACGCGGTCGGACTGCCCGACGCATTGAGCCTCGCAGCGACCGGTGGCGCACGCCACGATCAACAGCGCCAAAGCGATCGCCAGGCGAAAGTCGCCCAGGCTGCGATCGGCAAATCGTCGTCGTTGAGGCAGGGCCAAACCACTCATTGCGTTCATTCAAATCGCCGCAAGACTTCGCTCAAACCGAGTGTCGCGCTTAACTATGTCAAATTCTTGTGCGGTGCAAAATATAGTCTGAAACCCCAGAAATTCATAGCAAATTTCGTATTGGGCGGATGACCTGTTCGAACAGGGTATACGACAACGCCCGCAGCGTGAGCCATGGGCGTCGATAGACACGATCCGCTTAAGAAGTGGGATCCGAAGGTGCAACGATCAGAGCGACGAGCCGGATAGGGAAGCGAAGCGCTTCTCGCGAAGCTTGCGTCCATGATCGCCGATGCTCACCCAGAAGTGCGGGTTGGCGCCGGATTGCATCGAAATCCATTCGTAGCCGAGCGAATTCCAGGGGCGAACGTTCGGGGACAGATTGTCCAGGACCACGTCGCCATCGGGAAGCCGTGCCACCAGCACCAGGTGACCCTGTCCGCCGTTAATCCGCACAACCGCAAGACGCAGGGCCGCCTGCGGCCATCCCATCGCGATCAGCTGGTGTCTCTTGGTGACCGCGTAGTCGTTGCAGTCACCGGCCGATGGCGAGACCGTCCAGTTTGCGGTCACCGGATCCGTCGGCTTGCGCATCGGCACAATGGATTCATTGACCGAGATATTCACCTCACGAAGCATCGCCATGGCGGTGTCGGCAGGCGGTAGTGTGCGCTCGCTGGCATCGGTGCCGCATTCCGCATCGTTCTTCATGCAGAATTTGACGAAATTCATCGGTGCAAGGGCGTTGTCGAATTCTTCGATGAACGAGGCTCCGGCCGGACGCTGTGCGCTATCCGATTCGGCCTTCGCAGTGTTGCCGGCGCAGGCGATGAAGGCTGCGAGCAATGGCGCGTACAACAGTTTCATGTCATCCCCCGTTATCCGTCGTTCTTGACGCATTAGGTCTCGCACAAAAATTTTAGAGCCCGGTTCCTCGAACCTCTAAAATTGAATGCAAATGGCCGGCCACGTGCGCGCGTGGCCGGCTTGGTTAATCAATACGCTGAGTTTGATTTCGTTCCGGGACTAGCGCGACGGGCTCGTGGTCGTGAGCGACGAGGTTCCGGTCGAAGCCGCGAACAAGGTGTTGGTCTGGACGGTTGGGCTTGGTCCGGAGGAAAACGAGGTTGTGGGGTCCGAGATGGTTGCTCCGCCCGCGCGCTGTTGCGCCGTCGTTCCTTGTCCGCCGCCTGCGGTTGTGTCGCCGTTGGCGTCCGCGCCTGCCGTTGCCTCTGTCGGGATGTCGCCGGTGATGCTCGTGAATGACTGGATCAGCCCGGGCTTTTCGGTCTTCAGCGCGGCGGCCTGGATCTGCTGGGCGAACTGGGGCTGCGTTAGCACACAGACCGCGGCGGCAGTGCCCATTCCGGCGCCAATTGCGCGGCCCTGGTCATCCGAGCTCGCCTTGGCGAGTGAGCCCATGCCTTCCAGTGTCTCCGGCCGATTGGTCAGCATATCCCGGATCTGGGCGGCGAGACCGCCTTGACCGTCCTTGAACTGGCTCAGAAGAGCCTCGGGATTGCCGAGGAATTGAATTGCCCGCTCAGAAGTCACTGCGTCGGGATTTGGAACGCAGCCGCTCTGTGCTGCAAAAGTCGACGTCGCTGCTGTCATCGCGAGCAAGGCAGCCCCGAGCCCCACGGATTTACGCATTCGACTCCCCAGCCATGCAATCGAGTAAGTTTGACTCAACATATTGCCAAAATCGCAACTACGCTACTTTTTTTGCTCGGATGAGGGCCTGCTTTGTGCCAGCCCGCAGCCGGTGATCGCCGCGAAAAACACGCCGAATCCCGGAATCTGCAACGAGAAATCGATGCTCGTATGCAGGAAGCCAAGCGTCGCCACACTTGCGCCGATGATTGGTATGTAGCGGTCGCGCCGCCGACGCAAGCTTCCGCTTAACAAATGGTAAAGATACCAGAGACATGTGACTATAATCAGACACGCGGCAGGGATGCCGAGCTCCACCGCGAGCTCGAGCGGCGTGCTGTGCGCACGGTCCCAGATTCCGAGGCTGCCAAGCGCATCCGGCCTGTAGGCCGGAAAGGCACTCTCGAAGTTTCCGTATCCGATCCCAAGCAACGGGTGCTCCCGGATCATGGTCAATGTGGTTCGGTACGCGGTGAACCGCTGTTCATCGACAAGGCCGTAGGTCAGAATTCTTCCGGCTACCGCGCCGCCGACAAGCTGAAATAATAAGAGCAGCGCGACGGCGACGCCGGCGAGCCATCCCCAGCGGCGAAACTTGCCGACACGCAGCGGCGCAAAGAAGAGCGCGGTCGCCAGAAAGACGGTCAGGATCAGCAGCAAAAGCCCTGCGCGCGAGCCCGTCATGGCGGTTGCGACCAGGCAAACGACAAAGCCGCCTCCCAGCGCCAATGGTGAGGCGAGATAGTATGCGATCAGCGCGGTCGTTCGCCGCGAAGGCGGTCGGTTCGGCCGATCCTGGCGGTAGATGAAGCGCAACAATGGCAGCAGAAACAGCAGAGCGCAGCTTCCGAAGAAGGTGGCAGCCGTGTTCCTGTTGACGAAGGTGCCGGTGACGAAGCCCAGATAGGCTTCCTTGCGGCGGAACAGAAGCGTTGTCGGATCGCCGATTTCGGCAAAGATTCCGTAGACCGCGTAGGCAAGCCCCGTCCAGGCGAGGATGCGCAGCAGTTGCCGCGCGTCCTCCGCGTCGGTCGCGATATAGACCGCGCGCGTGAAGGCAAGCACGAGCAGCAGCGGATAGCCGAACGCGAGCCAGGGACCGTTTGCGGTGATCGAGACTCGGTCGGGTAGATTTCCTCCCGTTGCATCTCGTGCAACCGCCCACGCCGCATCGGCCTGATGAAAGAATGGATTCGGCCACAACTGCATTGTGATCACGGCCGCGACGACAACGAGAACGGCGAACAGCGGCAGCAACAAGTAAAAATCGTCGACCGTCGCGCTGCGCAGGTCGGCGGTGGCGAGGCTGAACGCGAGCAGAATCGTCCAGACGCAGATCCAGACCGTCTCGGCGGAGCCGAACGGGAGCGGGGCCAGAATGAATACCGCGATCGCCGCAAACCGCGAAACCTTGTGCAAGATCAACTCCCGAAGAGCCGCGCCGCGACTCCTTATCTCAATTCCCGAGTATTCCAATTCCCAACGCTCGGTGCTCTTTTGCCACATTCGTGCCGAATGAGTAGGCTATTCGCGCAGTTTCGCGAACATGCGAGGCGCACAAAATTACAAAATTAACGCGAACGGTGCGTTGAGCGGGAAGCCTCTTGTTCCGCAGAAGGCTCTTGTTCCGCAGAAGGCAAAGACGGCACGCTGCTCATCCATAGGGCAGACGGACGCTTAATCATCGCTTGTAGGTGTATTGCCTGCGGCAAATTAACCCTCGCACCGCTCCTTCCGACGGGCACGACTCCTCCAATCGAAATGCATGCGACAGGTGCCGGGCCGGACATTGTATTCGCGTCGAATGCCCAGTAGAAATGCTGCACTGCAAGGTGCAAGGAAATTATCGTGACGGTGGCCGTTCATCGCGAGAAAGCGCATGTCCTCACTCTGGACAGCATTCGAGGAATTGCCGCGGTTACCGTGGTCATTCACCATGTGATCTTGATGCCCACCTTCCTGGCGGCATTTCCGAACCACGCGTGGATCGACGGCCCGTTCTTCCGCAGCGGCGGATTTCTCGTCGATCTGTTTTTCGTGCTCAGCGGCATGGTGATGTCACTAAGCTACGTGCATTCGGACTTCGGTCATTTTTCCTTGCGCGATTTCATGGTCCGGCGTTTCGCACGCGTCTACCCGCTTCATATCGTGATGCTTTTCGTCACGCTTCTGTTTCGGTTGGTTCGCATCGGGCTCGTCATGGCCGGAGTCATGGTCGCGGTTCCTGCGGCCTTCGAAGTGAACAACGCATATTCGTTTTTCCTGAATATTTTCCTGCTTCATTCGCTGGGGTTCGTTCACTACTTGAACTGGAACGCACCGAGCTGGAGCATTAGCGTCGAGTTCTACACCTACCTCGTCTTTGGCATCGTCGTGCTTATCGCGCAAAGGCTCGGTTCGCTTCGATGGCTCTACGTTTCCGCAGTGGTGCTCGTTGCCGCAAGCTGGTTCACGCTCACGCTGGTTCTCGGGAAACGTGATCTCGGAGCCCAATACGATTTTGGTATCTTGCGTTGCTTTACGAGTTTTTTCCTTGGCGTGCTCACGGTAAAGGCGGTCTCGCTGCTGCCAAGCGGTGTTCGTCGAGCCAGCCCCTACTGGCTTGGAGGATTTCAGTTGGTCGCCATGGCTGCAACCTTCGCGAATGTTTCGTTCGCAGAGGCCTATCCTTGGACCAGCTTCGCCGCGCCTCTTACATTCGCAGTGTTTCTTGGCTCCCTTCTCGCGTTTCCGAATGCTGCCATCGTGCCACCGGTCCTTGTCGCCAAGCCATTGGTTTGGCTCGGCGCGCGATCGTATTCGATCTACATGGTGCACGCGTTCGTCGTCCTGCTCGCGGAATATTTCGTTCGGGCGTTGGGGCCGCGGCCGATCGCGGCGCTTGATGCCGTTTATCCGGGCTTGTCCACCACCTTGAACCTGGTTGCCGTGCTCGCCGCTGTTCTGGCTTTGTCAAATCTGACGTATCGCTACGTCGAGCTTCCGGGCGGCAGACTAACCAGGAATATCCTCGGCAAGATTCCCAATCTGTCGTCGTCTCCCGCCGTGCCGTCCGCACGGCCGTCAAACTAGGGAATTCGGTACGCATGGCAGCTCTTACGGCAGCTCCCCAGAACAGGCCGTTGGTCGATTTTGGCTTCAATCTAGAGGCCGTGGCACTCACGCTTTATATATTCCGCGACGCCTTCGGCGGCGCGATGCGATATTATACGAGTATCTTGCACGTCGGCGCGCTTTGGTTTCTGCCGGACGTCGTCGCGATGCTGTGCATCGGCTTGTTTGTCCAGCGCTGCATCGTCCGGAACAGAAGTATCATAGCCGTTCTTTTTCTGCTCCAGATGGTGCTGTCGCTCGGCATCGGGTACCTTTTTCTGGGCACGGTCAATGCAGTTTCATCATCCTTCAAGATGATGCTTCCCGTATTCGTCGGCTTCTCGTTTTGCGACAATGATCTCGGATCGTACAAGAAATTGCTGATGATTTTCACGGGCGTGTTTTACGCTTCCGTCATTGGCGTATTCCTGTCCAAATACACGACCATGCCGTGGACCGGCTTCAAATATGAGTCGTTCGGCGCGGTCCGAGAGGCGGGGCGGTTGTGGTGGGCTGCCGCGGAGCAACGGCTCTCGGGCTTTGCCGCAGATAATACGATGGCGGCGTTCTTCATTCTGGTCACGTTCGTGGTGACCTCGATTCGTCGGAGCACCTTGTGGTGCTTGATATTCGGTTCGATTGCGATCTATGCGATCAAATTGACCACGAGCAAGACGACAATGCTCGTGCTCTTGCTCTACATGGTGTTGATGCTCATCGTGCGGAGCTTGCCGGAACGAATGAAGTTCTCGGCCCTGCGAGGGATCGCACTGACGTCCTTCGTCTCCATCTTTGTGCCGGGAATTCTCATTCTGCTGGCTTCCGGTGCGTCGGTTGGCAACAAGGATCTGCTGTTCAGCATCATGGACCGGATCAACAACAGCTGGCAGTTGCCTTTCGTGTACATGAGCGAGCTGATGCCGGTTGGCTTCATCACCGGGTGTGGCGCGGGTTGTTTCAACTACCCGCAACAATTGTTTTCGAACTTGGTTTCGTATTGGGTGCCGGTCGACAATTTTTACATCGGTACGTACCTCATGTTCGGATTGCCGTTTGTCGTTTTCATGTGGACGGTGTTCCGGGCGACATTTCTGGTCACCGATGTTTACAAGTTGTCGCTGATCTTCACGGTCAATCTTTTTACGATCACGGTTCTAAACTACGGTCCCTCTACAGGGCTTCTGATGATCGCGCTGAGCTTCTCCACTGTATTCTCGCGTCGGGCGTCTTTCGTTCTCCAAGAGCCTTCTCGACGACCGAATTTGGCACGCGCGAATCTGTTGGAAGACGAGCGTCCGGCTATTGGAGCGAACGCGCCGCGGCCCGCTTCGTAAGTCGACCCAAGGAAGACCCAAGGAAGTTTGTGATGCATAAACGGTTGGCCTTCATCGACACGCTCCGCGGCATCGCTGTGCTGTCGGTCGTACTCCAGCACTCGCTGGAGCAGATCGTGCTCAATCAGCCGACCGGAAGCTACTATTGGACGTTTCACCATGCGCTCGGCGAGTATTTCAACTTCGGGCGTTTCGGCGTGGTGTTGTTCTTCTTTGTCAGCGGCTTCGTGATCCCCTACAGTTTTCCGAACAGTGCCGCGCCGGTTCGGGACTTCGCCATCAGCCGGTTCTTCCGCCTTTATCCGGCGTACTGGCTGTCAATCGTCGTCTTGTTGATTCTCTCCCCGGTTATCGAAGGCAAGGCCATTCCGCTGTCGCACGTCGCGGCCAACGTGACCATGTTCCAGATGTTCATGGGCGTTCCGAACATCCGGATCGCCTATTGGACCCTGGCGGTGGAATTGATGTTCTACATTAGCTGCATCGGTCTATTCGCGACCGGTTTCCTCAAGCGACGCCTGACTGCGTTCCAAATTGTGATTGCAGCGTCCGTCGTCGGCATCGTTGCGTTTCCGCTGATCAAGATTCACGCGGTGTGGGGCGTGCTCGAGCTGGCTCTTGATCTGACTGCGATGTTCTTCGGCAAGGTGATCCGCGACACCGTGATGGAGGGCAAGCTGAATTGGCGCCACGTGGGAATCTGCGCGGTTCTGTATGTGACCTTCGCGGCTGGCGTCGCGTACAAGCGTTACGGCATCTCCTACCAGGAGAACTTCTTTTGCGCTTACGGAATGGGCGCTGCCTATATCGCGGCTGCTTTCGTTTTCATTGGCGCCGCAGCCCTTGGAGAGAAGGCTGCCTGGGGCTTCATGTCGTTCGTCGGAATGATCAGTTATTCAGTCTATCTGATGGGGTCGTTCGCCATGATCGTGATCTTCTACTTCTTCGGTGCCGGCAACGGTCCGCTGCAATGGCTTCTGTACACCGTTGCCGTGGTCGTCGCGTCGGTCCTCGTCAGTTGGCTGACCTATCTGACGGTCGAAAAGCCTTGCATCAGTTTCGGGCAACGGTTCCGATCCCCTCGGGCTTTTGCTTCGGTTTCGCTCCAGCCGTCCCTGCGAAGCCAGGTGGCCGAGTGACGACGCCGGCGCGCGCGTCTTATGCCGAGGCCGGTGGCGGCTTCGTGCCGTCCATCCAGGGGCTCCGCGGCGTGGCCGCGATGAGTGTCCTGATCGATCATTTTTGCGACATGCCGAAGGGGGGCGTCTACGACATCCCCAATCCCGGCTTTCTGCCGCCGATCTGGCCGTGGCTTCAGGCCGTGCTCAACTCGGGCGGGCATGGCGTTGAACTGTTCTTCATGATCAGCGGCTTTCTGATTCCCGCGAGCCTGGTACGGCACGGGTCGATCGGAAAGTTCATGTATGATCGCGTTCTGCGCATCATGCCGGTCTTCGTAGTGTTGCATATGGCTTTGTTCGTGGCCGGCCCGATCGTCGGATACAAGTTCTTCCGGGGCATCGACCTGCCGACTTATCTCCAAGTGTTCTTCGCCAATTTGTTCTTCGTGCAGGACGCACTCGGACTTCCGATCGCCCAGCAAAACGCCTGGACGCTGACCTACGAATGGGCGTTCTATATCCTGTTTGCGTTGTGCTTCGGTGCCGTTGTGCGGCTGAAGAGCTGGTGGCTTGCGGCGCCACTGATCCTTATCGGCTTCCTATGCATCTTGCGTTGGCCGATCACTGCCTTCTTCGTGATCGGCATGTTGTTCAGCGCGACCAATCTGCGCTTTCGGGTGACGGGAGCCGTGGGCATCGTTGCTGGGCTCACCTGTTTTGCCGCGATGTATGCCGCACTCGACGTGCTGCATCCGTTTGCCGCGCTGATCCCAGGCTTTCTGCTGTTCGGAATGGTGCTGGCGACGGGATCCGGGATGGCGGGTCTGTTGAGTTCAGCGCCGCTGCAATACCTCGGCAAGATCAGTTACAGCCTCTATCTCGTTCACCCGTTCGTGTTGTTCCCGTTGCAGGTCATCGGGCTGAAGCTGGTCGACCGCGGTGTCGATCGCTGGCTCCTATGGAGCGGATTCGCGGTCTTTGGGCTGGCGCTCGCCTTGATCGCAAGCGCGCTCAGCTACGAGATCATCGAGGTGCGCCTGCGCCGGTTCGTCGATGGGACGCTCCGGTACGTCTTCGCGCGGAAAATGGCGCAGAGCCCGGCGGCTTGATGACGTCAGGCCGGCCTCTGATAAAACCGGCGCAGTCGCAGCGCCGGTTTTTCGATGACGTTCCAGGAGAAGGCCGCAAAGCCGAGCGTCAGCACGATGACGATCGGCAGGATCATCGCCAGCGAGAGACGGTGATCCGGCCCCAGCACGCGCTGCGAGATGTCGATCGTCGCCTGCGTGATCGGGAAGCCGTAGAGGTAGATGCCGTAGGACAGATCCTGGCTGAACAGGCGATCGAATGCTTTGAAACTCTGCATGCCGATATAGACCGTGCAATAGGTCAGGAAGATCCCGGCAAGCGGCAGCAGAACGTTGAGCCACATGATCGCCGCGTAGCAGAGCGCCGACGCCGCAAAGATTGCCCAGTGGATCGGCACGTATCTGGCGTGCAGACGGAACACCATGCCGAAGAAGAACATGAAGACGAGGTACCAGCCGGCCAGTCTCGTCGAATCGGACCGGACGTTGAAGGTCGCGGGATCGATGAAGTAAGCGACCAGTTCGACGAGGAGCGCTGCGCCCACCAGGAGCGTGATCCAGCGGATTTTTGGCGCCTCACCAGAGATCATGCGCGCAAGCAGGAGCGCGAAGGCGAAGACGTAGCACCAGAGCTCCCAGGGCAGGGTCCAGAGATTGGCATTGACCATCTCCGGCCAGGGATTGCGCAGAAACAGGCCCGGCAGCTCGAACGTGACGTGGCCGACGATGTTGCCGAAATAGCGGTAGAACTGGTACTCGGACAGATATTGCGATAGCGGCAGTTGCGTCAGCAGCGGTCCGACCAGGAGTGCGCAAAGCGTCACCTCGACGCTGAGCGCCGGGACGATCCGCAACACGCGGTTGATGAAGAACGTCTTGAGATCCGGGTTCTTGATGGCGCTGCCGGTGACCAGGAAGCCGCTGAGCGCGAAGAACATTCCGACGAGCGCGATCAGCCCGGGTCGGAGCAATTCCTGGATGATTTCGGACGCATGGAGGTGGCTGAAGGACAGCGCGGTCAGTCCGCCCATCTTGTCAAAGGCAGCGGCGCCGGGATCCCTGAGGACATAGACGGCCATTCCGGGTTCATCGAGCTTCTTGACGAAGGCGGCCCCGGCGAACAGGCCGGCAACTGCGACACGGCAGTGATGCGACAGGATGACCAGCGACAGCAGGTGCCGCATCATGTTGAAACCCGGTCCGAGACCGTTGTTCTTCACCAGGATGCTTTCCGCGGTTTCATGCCGCGCCAGGCCAGACTGGATGGTGTCGGGCAGCCGCCAGAAGCGCGACGGCGCGGAGGAGCGCTCGCGGCCGAGGGCGCCCGGCAACGAAACGGTTGCGAGCTCTGCGTCTCGATCCGGTTGCGACATGCTCGTAGGCCTTTCATGCGCCTGTTCTGGCGGCATCAGCGGATGCCACGGAGTTGAAGCCAATTCATGGCCGAGCGGCCGCCTTGGCATAGCATCGAATTGCGGCGTTCGCCCGATCGATCGCCGCTACGCGACAATCGAGCGGCGGCGTCCGAACCTGCGGCAATAGGCAATGAGCGGTTGCTCGACATACCAATGGATCAGGATCCCGGCGAGGACCGATGCGACCACCGCGGCGATAACGAACTGTGCGCTCGGCAATGGATTGTGAAGACGCGCGGATATCTGAATCAGCACGACCGCGGTCGCGGCGTGGGTGAGGTAGATTGAATAGGAGGCGTCGCCGAGCAGCATGCCGAGGGAATGCAGCGATCCCGGCTTTTCCGTCGAAACGACGCCCAGCCAGACGACGATCGTCGCGAACAGCGTCCAGCACAGGGCGCGGAGCCCGTTGTCTTCCGACAGTGTCGCCCCGACCAGGGTGGTTGCCAGGATGGTCGCAGCGAGTGTGAGCAGGAACGCCGCCGGGAATCGGCTCTGCACGAGGGGATGCCCCTTCAGCCACAGCAGGCCCAGCGCAAAACCCATGCCGAACTGAAGGTTGGGCATCATGATGTTGCCGTAACCGACCACGGTCGCGAGCGCGAGGCCTGAACTTTCGGGCTGCAGCAGTTCTGGCCACGCCAGCAGGTGAGACGCCGCGTACCACGCCAACGGTGCAAGGAACCAGGCAGCGAGCACATATGACAGAGGGCGCGGCCGCAACATGGTGACTGCGAACAGGATGTAGAAAATGAACTCGTGTCTGAGCGTCCAGACCACGTGGGGCCGCAGCTCGCCGATCGGCCAGAGCGCCATGGCTCGCAAGCCCGGGAGAGGATCGATCTTCGCCGTGCCGGCGATCGACAGCAGGTTGTATCCGATCACGCATACCCACATGAAGGGAATGATGCGCACGAAGCGCCGGACGAAGAATTCCGCGCGCGTGCTGCGGACCGTCCCGAATGAAACAATCGTGATGATGAAGCCGCTGATGACGAAGAAGATCGCGACGCCGAACAGGCCGGTTTCGGCGAGCGTAAACGGGCTCTCACCGTAAGATGGCGGCAGGCTGACCAGCCAGTTGACGTGCCAGATCACCACCAGAATGGCTGCAAAACCGCGCAGGTATTGAATTCCCGGTACGATCCCGCCTTTGGGGGACCGCGCACCCTCGATATCCGTCAATGTCGCCTCAATGCCGCGCTGGTGCTCGATTTTACCGAGCGCATCAGTGATCGGTCAAATCCTGATTTTTGGCGCGATGATGATGGATGAGGCAATGCCGCAGCGATAAGGCGGCCGCATCTGGGCGAGCCGATGCGGATGCGTGCGGCGAGGGGCCCGCCGCACGCAATTCCGGCTCGATCAGACGAACAGGAAGTCGTTGCTGTTCAAGTTCGCGGCGACGACGTTCTTCAGCAGGATCGAGTCGTTCGCCGTGACGTGGACCAGGGTGTCGGCACCGGACTGACTGAGCTGGAGAGTGCCGTAGTCGGCGGCCATCAGCTTTGCGATCGCGACCGTGTCGTGGCCCGTTGCCGAGCCGGCATGGAAACCGTTGACCGTGTCGTTGCCACCGCTGAAGGAGATCGTGGTCGATCCGGCGCCGGCCGCCGCGAAGGTGTCGTTTCCAGTGCCGCCGGTGAGCGTGATGCCTGCGACCTTGGCCGACTCGTTGTGCGTTCCATCCGAGTTCAGGATGTCGACATAAGTCAGATTGCCGGCAGTGTTGTAGGAGTCGTGCTCCGTGTTGGTCGCGTTGAAGTAGAAATTGTCGTGCGACCCGTCGGCGTTGTTGACGTACATCTTCGCCTTGACGCCATCCGTGTAAACGGTCGTCGCGTTCGAGCCGTCCGTGTTCTGAACGTAGTCGCTGGCGATCTTGCCGCTCGAATAGGTCTGGGTATCCTTCGAGCCGTCGGCATTGGTGATGTAGACCGACGTCTTGACCCCGCTGCTGTAATTGGTCGTCGTGGTGTTGCCGGAGGCCTTCGCCACCGTCTGGGTCACGCTGCCCGACGTGTCGAACGTAGACGACAGGGTCGAGCCGTCGGTGTAGTTCTGCACCTCGGTCGTCTTGTGCCCCGTGGTGTCGTACTGGTCCGTCGTGACGCTGCCGTCCGCGTTGACGACCTTGGTATATTGCAGGGTGCCGTCGGCGTGCAGATCGGTGATCGACGCGATGGTGCCGTCCGCCTTGATCTGCTGGATCTCGGTCGTGTAGGCCTTGCCGGTGACGTTGAAGAACGTATTGGTGTGCGTGCCGTCGGCATGCGTTTCATACGTCGCGGTCTTGACGTCGTTGCTGTAGACCGTCGTCGACGATGAGCCGTCCGTTTTCTGGATCAGCGTGCTGGTCAGGTGGCCGGCCGTGTAGAGATCGGACTCCTTCGAGCCGTCGGCGTGCGTGATGTAGACCGAAGTCTCGACGCCGCTGCTGTAGTTGGTCGTCGTGGCGTCGCCGCCAGCCTTCGCCACCGTCTGCGTGACGTTGCCTGTGGTGTCGTAGGTGGACGTCAGCGTCGAGCCGTCAGCGTAGTTGACAGTCTCGGTCGTCTTGTGGCCCGTACCGTCGTACTGGTCGGTGACCACGCTGCCGTCAGCGTTGACCACCTTGGTGTACTGCAAGGTGCCGTCGGCATGGAGGTCGGTGATCGCCGTGATCGTGCCGTCGGCCTTGAGTTTCTGGATCTCGGTCGTGTAGGCCTGCCCGGTGATGTTATAGAACGTGTTGGTGTGGGTGCCGTCGGCGTTGGTGACATACACCTTCGATTTCACGCCGCTGGCGAACACCGTCATGGTCGACGAGCCGTCGGTCTTCTGGACGAGATCGCTGGCGATCACGCCGGCCGTGAACAGCTTGGTTTCCTTGGTGCCGTCGGCACTGGTGATGTAGATCGACGTCTGAACGCCGGCGCTGAGGTTCGTCGTTGTGGTGGTGCCGCTGACTGTCTTGGCAACCGTCTGTGTCGCCACCCCGGACGTGTTGTAGTTCGTGATGAGGCTCGAACCGTCCGCGTAGTTCTGCACTACGGAGGTCCTCTGACCGGCCGAGTTGTAGAGGCCAGTGGTGGTGCTGCCGTCCGCGTTCGAGACCTTGGTGTACTGCGTTGTGCCGTCGGCATGCAGGTTGGTGATGGCGGTCACCGTCCCATCGGCCTTGGTTTGCAGAATCTGCGTCGTGTAGGCCTGACCGGTAATGTTGTAGAACGTGTTCGTATGTGTTCCGTCGGTGTTGGTGACATACACCTTGGATTTGACGCCATTCGCATAGACCGTCGTCGTCGACGACCCGTCGGTCTTCTGGACCAGATCGCTCGTGAGCTGGCCGCCGCTGAACAGCTTCGTCTCCTTGGTGCCGTCGGCACTGGTGATATAGATCGAGGCCTGCACGCCCGCGATGTAGTTGGTTGTCGTCGTGCCGCTGGCGGACTTGGCGACGGTCTGCGTCATGGCGCCGGAGGTGTCGTAGTTCGTGGTCAAGCTCGATCCGTCGGTATAGTTGCGCACCTCCGACGTCTTCTGGCCGGCGCCGTTGTAGAGGCCGGTGATGGTGCTGCCGTCGGCGTTGACCACCTTCGTGTACTGGGTCGTGCCGTCGGCGTGCAGGTCGGTGATGGCTGTTACCGTTCCGTCCGCCTTTGTCGTCAGAATCTGGGTGGCGTATGCTTGGCCGGTGATGCCGTAGAACGTGTTGGTGTGCGTTCCATCGGCATTGGTGACATAGACTTTCGACTTCAGGCCGTTTGCGTAAATCGTCGTCGTGACCGATTTGTCCGAATTGATGACGGTATCGCTCGAGATGCTGCCGTCCGGATTGTAGTTGATGGTCTCCTTAGCGCCGTTTGCACCGACGATGACTTCCTGCGTTTTCACGCCGGCCGAGTACAGAACCATGTCGCTGCTTGAGTCGACATTGACGAGCGATTTGCTGGTGATGACGCCGTTGCTGAAGTTCGACGTCTGCGTTCCCGTCAGCGTACCGGTGGCGTTGAAGAACTTCGTCTCGCTCCAGCTCGTCGTGGAGGTCGTCACGGAGAACGAGTAGCCGCCCTGAATGGCCGCAAGGGCGTTTCCGTAGTGCGAGATGATGTAGTCCATCGTCGATACCGACGCGACCGGGAGCACGTGGGTGTCCGTGAGCGTGATCGAATGCAAGGCCGTCGACGCGGAGAGGTCGGCGAGTTCCGCAACGATCTGGGCAGCCGTGCCGGTGACGTCGGTGGCCTGGGCCGGACCCCCGGCTGCCTGCGATACCCCGTCGATTTCGATGATGATGGGGTGATCGCTTACGGGAACCGTGAACGAGCTGACATTGGTGTAGGTTGCGATCGGGTCCGTTCCGCCAGTGGGATCGTAAACCTTGATGGACTGATGCACGCCGCCGAGCTGAACCGTGACGGTCTGGCTCGGATTGCTGATCTCGGTGTTGGTC
Organism: Bradyrhizobium genosp. A; assembly: GCF_049949275.1. Lineage (NCBI taxonomy): Bacteria > Pseudomonadati > Pseudomonadota > Alphaproteobacteria > Hyphomicrobiales > Nitrobacteraceae > Bradyrhizobium > Bradyrhizobium genosp. A. The sequence goes on from NZ_CP188196.1 coordinate 2,012,971, forward strand.
GTCGGATCCCAGACCTTCGGCTCGGCCCAGACGACGAGATCGTAGGCGCCGTTGCTCTTGCCGAGCACCATGCTGTTACCGGAGCCCGGCATGTTGCTGAGCGTGTAGCTCAGCGGGCTCGTCGGCTGGCTATGGCCGGTTCCGTCGTCGTGGAGGATCGTGGTCAGGTTATGAACCGCGGTGGCGGCCAGCTTGGGCGTCCCGTCGTCGTAGAACAGCCCGAAATGGCTCTGCGGATTGGTATCGCTGCTCGACGAGTTGCGATCGAGCAGCTCATAGAGATAGGTCTTGCCGACGCCATCCTTGAAGGCATCCATCAAGGTGTTGAGGATCGATTTCGCCTCAGCCGACTCGTTTATGCCGAGGAACGGCGTCGTGCTCAGCGTCGAGTAGCCGGTTTCAGTGATGACCGAGGGATCGCCGGGAGCCACCGAGCTCGCGAGATTGAGGGCCGATGCCAGCGCGGCCGCGGGCGTGGTGCCGGTGCTGACATAAGCATGAGAGTTGGCGTAATTCGAGAACGAGCCGAGATTGCCGAGCCTGGCGAAATCGGCGGGATCGTCGTAGCCGAGGGTCAGATTGTAGACGGGAAGGCTTGCGAGCGACGCGTCCGCTTTGATCGCGCTGTAGAGTGCCTGCTGAAATTGCGCCGCGGCCTCGATCGTCGAGCTGCCGTTGTAGCTGAACGCCTGGAGATTGACTTCGTTCAGGCCTTCGAGCGCGATGACGCTGCCTGGGTGTGCCGCCTGGAATGCTTCGAGCGCGTTGACATATTGCTGAAGGCCCGTCGCGCCCGTTGCCGGGATCGATGATGAAACGCCGAGATCGAACTTGTATCCGGCGTTCGCCAAACCGTCGAGCACGGGCTGTGCTGCCGGAATGTTCGTCAAACTGTCACGAAGCGTGGTGACGCCGAGATATTTGAGGTCTGCTTCGACAAGCGCGAGATTGTTGTAGCTGCCCCACGCATACGACACGTGCGTGTTGACGCCGATGGAGTTCGTAAACGCGCTCGCAGAGAGAACGTTTTGGTCGGTGCTGGTGATGGTTGCCATGACTTCCCCTGGTGACGCCCGCTGTGTTGCCCCGTGCATAGCGGCAGAGTTTGTCAGTGACGTTATAATGAAGGCTAAAGATGTAGATATCCGCGGCTTTTCTCCGAACGAACTGCAAGTATTTTCAGCACATTGCGTGACAATGCTTGTTCCTCACAGGAACGCGCCGCGATTGCCCAATTACGTTTCATCAGTAGCCCGTTGTTCTACGGAATGTTCCGTGACCGCGGAGTGAATCGGTTGCGCAAACGAAAATGATTCGTCGCGTGCTAATGCGCGGGCGCGGTGCTCGAAGATGATGCGCCGGGCAATTGATATTCGGTCCGCCATCCAAGTCGCTGTGCGTCGCCGTCGGCGATGGCTTCGAGCAGCGGACGAAGCGCCTTTCGGGCACCATTAAGACTGCGGTAAGCCAGGATTGCCTCGACCGCGAGCAGGCCGACGTAGCTCGTTCGGTTGATACGATAGACAATCGGGGAGGTTGTATATCGTTTCTCAATCAGGATCCGGTTCCGGCAGGCATAATAGAGCCGCCACGCCGGTGCGTCGGGGCTGACGAGCGCGCTGCGCGCGCTGGTGCTCGGCTTCTTGTCCCAGGATTCTTCCGCGTCGTTGATGCAACCGACATCCGTCAGATAGATGGCAATGCCGGCGTCCATCAGGCGCAGTGAGTAGTCGTGGTCGTCACTATAGAGGACGAACTCCTTGTTCGGAGGCGCGACCTTCCGGACGGCGCCGATCGGCAGCAGCAGCCCGCCATAGGGAGCGGTCTCGATCCTGCGCAGATGAAACTCCCCGTAATTCTCCGGATCTCGCCGCGCGGATCGCGCGAACCGCCGCCATAGTTTCGACGGAAGCGAGGCGAGATGAAAGTTCAGGAACGAGTTGGCGCGGATGGCCACCGCGTTGTGATCGGCAAGCAACGTCGGATAAATGCCCCGATGCCTGCGCAACGCGCACAGCCCGATATCATCAGTCGCGCCGAGCGCCGTATGCAGCGCGAGCAAGCGGTCCAGGAAGCCGTCCTCGCCGACATTATCGTCGTCCAGAATCAGGACGAACCCCAAATCGTCGTCTTCGAGCTGCTGGGCAGCGGTGATGCCGGCGTGAAAGCCGCCGGCCGATCCCTGATTTGAAGCGAGCCTGATGACATCGACGGGAGGTATGGTTGCGAAATCGTCAACCGTCACCGGGCGGTTGCATCCATTGTCGACCACGATCACGCGTTTGACCGCGGGGCTGGCCTGAACGGCGGCAACGGTCCGCCGTACCAGCTGCTCGCGTCGTCCGTAAGTCACGATGACACATGCGACCGAGCGCCTCGCTTCGTTCGAGCGATTGAGGACGATCGGTGGCTTCGACTCGAGGGGAGCGTTCGACAATTTACTCTCGCTTGGCGTTAGGTCGTTCCATTCGGGCGACATTATAGATACTCAGTCGAATTGGAACGGCAATTCCTCCGGCAATTTTCGCCACAAAAGCGTGCAAACGTGTTGTTCGCTCCGACAGCGGCAGCACTTTGCCGGTGAGGGCCTAATGTGATCATATTGTGAAGGTCGGTCGCGCAGATGCAGGTGATGATGGATCGGGAGCGGATGCATGCAATTTCTCGAGCGCACGGAGGCGCAATGTTCCTGGCAATGAAGAGAGTCTTTCTAGCCGCGCTGTTGCTGACACTCGGTCTGGTGGCATCCGTCGAGAATGCCAGTGCGGGTCCGCTCACATGGGGGGTCGACGGCCCCGACGGACGGCGCGCAGACCTGAAGGCGATCTTCGAGGTCATGCGAGCCCGCGGGCTCACGCAGTACAGGGTCGGTGCAAATCTCGCGCGGGACACCGATCCCTACGAGGTCCAGATGTACCGGGACATGCTGGCGCTGGCCAAGACCTACGGCATCACGCTCAAGCCGATTTTGGCGACCCCGTTTGCCTGGGGCGATCGCACCGATGGCGGCAAGTATCCGGCTGGCGACTGGAATGCGCTGTATCAACAGGCCTATTCGAGAACTTACACCTTCGTGATCAATTTCAAGGATCAAATCAACGACTGGGAGATGGGCAACGAGATCAATCTTCTGGCGCTGGATTCCAGCGGGAAGAAGCTCTACGGCCACGGCTGGACCGCCGAGGAATTCGACATGCCGGTCATGAACGACTGGGTCGCGGTCCTCAAGGGCATGTCGGATGCGATCGACAAGATCAATCGCGAGCACGGGACGCATTTGCGACGCGTGCTCAACACCACGTCGACGATGTTCGGCTTTCTCGACTTCATGGCGTCGAAGGGGGTCGGATTCGACGTCATCTCCTACCACTATTATGAATCCCTAAATCAGAATCCAAACCGCGCCTGGGGCGGCAGCAGGCAGCCCTACAGTCTGTTCAAGAAGCTCGCGACGTATGGCAAGCCGGTCGTCTTCAATGAGGTCAATTGCGCGGAGATCTACAAGCCGGCCTATGAGAACGAAGCCGGCAAACCCCTCACCGAGGCGTGCTACAAGAGCCTGCACGCCACGTTGAGCTTCATCGCCAATCAGGTCGACGCCGATGTCGAGAGCGTGCTGATCTACGAGTTGTTCGATGAGCCGAAGAAGACCCCGCCGGAAAACCGCTTCGGCCTGATGTACGACCTCAAGACGCCGAAGGTCCCGCTTTACATGCTTTCACGCTTTGCGGGAAAGCAGCTCGCGCCGCAAGAGGCCGACGAGCTGACGAAGCGCGGAATGTAGGCGCGGCACGTGCCGCGCCTACGGCAACATTCGGCCTAGATCCAAAGCCACGGACAAACGGTGTCCAGTGCGACCCGGATGTAGAACTTCCAGATGTTGTCGGTTGCATATCCCTTGTTGTCGAGGCCGCGGATTCCGCTGACGAGCGGCACCGTCCGGAACCGTGGAACGAATTTTAGCGTTCTCGGCGCGGCCTCGAAATCGTCGCGCAGCGCCTTTTCGGGGAACGCGGCGGCGGACGTCTCCTCATAGAGCTTGCATTTGCCCTGGAGATATTGGCGATAGCCGGCTTTGGTCCACGCCATCATGTACATGTCGACGACCCTTTTGGGGTAGTTGCGCATGTTGACGTAGAAGTCGAACCCTTTCGGGGTCTTCTGGATTAGCTTGGCGAGATTCAGGACAACGTAACGGCCGGTGACCTTCCAGATCGGGGTGTCGGCATCGCATTCCCTGATGAAGCGCGAATTCGCCATCGCGTAGTCCAGCAGGAACAACTCCCCGTAGCCGCGGCCGTACATCTGGGGATAGTCGAGCCCCGGAAAGGAAATAAACTCGATCTTGTCGACGATGTTCAACTGCTCGGCGATGGCCTTGAGACTGGACAGGTCGGATTCCGAGTTCTCGACAAAGACGATCTGGTCGATGCACTGGCCGACCAGCCGGCCGTAGAACCGGAGCGCGTCTTCATAGTCCTTGCGGCGGAGGGCGGGATCTTTCCGGCCGAGGCTTCGTACGTCGGCTTTCGGCGTGATGGTCGCCGTCATGATCAGAATATTCATGGGTCCTTTCGATGTCATCTCATCAATCCCTCGCGGTGTCATGGCTAGGTAGCAGCGACGCGCTCCTTGTTCAGTTCGAGATCGCGCAGGCCGAGCAGGCTCCGTGCCAGTTGCCGATGAAACAGCAGGTAACTGATCGCGATCGTCAGGACATAAGCGGTCGTGCCAAGCAACCAGGCTGATTTCGGCGTGGCGGCCATCTCCATGACGCGATTTGCGGCAACGAGGCCGAGCATCGTGGCGACAGTTGCAGGCGCGAGCGACTTGACCAGATCGACCACTGGCAGTTTGGTTTCCCAGCAGGTGATCAGCATCGTGGCGACGGACACGATGAGGGTCACCGCGAGATAGATCTTGATGATCCCGATGAGCCCAAATCTCAGGCCGATGACGAACGCCACGATCGTCGAGATGCTGTTCGCGGTCGAAACCCAGAATTGCAGCTGAGCCTTGCCCCGCGACAGCAGCATGGCGCCACTATAAGCGGTGATCGACTGCGCTGCGCCGGCAATCGACATCAACCCGACCAGCGGAATGATGCCGGTCCATTTGGCCGGAAAGAACGCGGTGAAAAGATAGTCCGCGCCGAACGTGAGATAGAGCATGCCGGGAAAGACCACGGCGGCCGTCAGCGACAGGACACCGCAAATGATCTCGTTGCGCTCCTGCAGCGATCCCATTGCCGCCTGACGGCTGAGTGTCGCCATCAGCACGCCGCTGCCGGGCCAGGTGATCACCATCAGCGGAAGGATCATGATCTGGTACGCCAGACCGTACAGACCGACGGCGGCCGCGCCCACAGCACCGCCGATCAGGACGTTGCCAACTGCGCGACCGGCAAAGTTGAGCAGATTGCTCGCCAACACCCAACCGCCGAAGGTCAGGATCGAGCGCACGCGGCCCCATTGAAAATTGAGCTGCACATCCTTTCGCGCGATGATGGCGAAGGCGGCGGCGCGAACGATCTGAACGACGACATAGTAGGCGACCAGCGCCCAGACGCCCCAGCCCAGGAAGGCGCCCACAACGCATGTGAGCACCGAAACGACGACGGCGATGATCTCGACGCTCGCCACGACCTGGTAGCGCAGGTGCCGTTCGAGGACGGCGCGCGGGCCGAGGCCGGCGATGGAGAGCACCACCGAAATCGACAGCGTGGCGAGCACGCTTCCCAATCCCTCCATCTCGAGACCGGCGGCGAGAGGCGCGGAGATGACCGCCAGGATCACGGCGCAGAGCAAGCCGATGGCGCAGATCAGCGTGATCGCGGCGCCCGCGTCGTTCCGATCGAGCGTCGGCCGCTGCACCATGGCGCTCGACATGCCCAGATCGGTTAACAGCGCGATGAATCCGACGAACGGGAGCGAAAAGGTGACGAGACCGAATTCGGCCGGCGCCGCGAAATACGTCATCATGACGGTCATCGCGAACTGCAGGCCGGATTTGAGAACGTTCATGCCGGACATCGACAGCAGATTTTTCAGCATTACGATCTCCGGGCGCCACGGGATGATGCCCACTCAGGTTCCATACGGCCCAGCCCTGCACCCGCGCGTTTATCTCGCACATGCACAACTGGCAAGACAAGCAATCAGGCAGCAGGCATTGCCAAGTTGTTGGGCAGGCCATTTTTCATTCTGGGCAGCATCGCGGCGTCACGCTGTCGTTACACATCCGATGGGGATGCGCCGGCAGCTTCGAGGAAACGCCCCTTCCAGGCGAGAAGTGCGACGATGGCGGTTGCGGCCGAAATCTTCGCAACCAGCGCAATCGCGGACGCCGAAGGCACGGCCGAAAATGCGCCGATGAAGGCGGCGCCCGCGACGGATGCCGCGACGAGCCCCCATCGCGGCGTTGCGCCGAACCGCACCATTGGTCTTGCCGCGAGCACGATGACGATCGCGGTTGCGGCGATTGCACCGACCAGGACATAGGTCGGCGATCCCGTGATCGCTTGCGTCGGCACCGCCACGGCCAGGACGAGCAGCAATTGGCACAGGGCGACGACGACGAGACGCGTGGCGGACTTCGTCAAATGGGGTGCGATCGCGAGCGTGGATTGCAGATGGCAGTGCATGAAATAGAAGCCCGCTGCGGTCGCCGAGGTCTGGAGAAAGCTTGCCAGAATGGACGCCGGAACGAACAACTGTCCCGCGTCCGGCAGAAAGCCGATCAGGCCTCCGAGCATCACCAACGTGGCGCATATGATGAAATCGAGGAGATGCGCGACGGCGGCACGGGAGTCGTCGGCACTGCCGCGCTCGTATTGATGGACGACTTCGGGATAGTTGACGGTGTGGATGGCTGCGACCAGCACTGCAAACGGCCGCTGCAGCAGGTCGATCGCCATCGAGAAGCCTGCGGTGACCGCGGGAGCGCTCGCACCCAGCGCTGAAACGACGACGAAGCGTATCGAGACCGGGACCGAAAGGTGCAGCACTGAGGCGCCGGCGGCGAGCATACCGTAACGAGCGAAGCCGCTCCAATCCGCGAGCAGCGCCGGACGGGGCACTTTCTGAAGCGTTTGGGGATGCAGCAACTGCCCGGCGATCAGGCTGGCGATCTGGGCGCCCAGCATGCCGAGCAGCGCCGCGTGCGCCGTGCCGTGGAGCCACGCGCCGGCCGTCGCGCCGCCCACCATCAGCGTGGCTCTCAGAATGAGGAGAAACGCGGCGGCGCCAAGTCGGTGCGAGACGCGGACAACCATGAAGTGGAGATCGGTCGCGCCCTGCGCTACGGCTAGTGCAAGGCCGACCAAGCCTACGCTTGTGGCGATCGGGCTAGCGATCGAAACGGCGAGGCCCCCGATCACCAGAAGCGCGAGCGCGCTGGCGAGCGCGGCGCCGAACAGGGAAGATCTCAGTCGCGCCGCGTCGTCCTGCGTGGCGGCGGCGAGAAAGCGCACGCCGGCCAATTGCAGCCATTCGAACATCAGCACGCTGAGCAGCTGACTGGAGGCGAGCGTGAGGGAGAAATTGGCATAAGCGAGCGGCGTGAGGATACGGCCGAGCAGAAAGATGAGAATGATCGCCGCCGCACTCTGGTAGACGACCCCGACAAGCGCGAACAGACGGGTCATGGGAGGTTCAGGCTGCGGGCTGAAGTGCAGGACAGAACGGGCTCATTGCACAAACCGGTCATCCCAGGGCTATTGCTTGTGCCGGCTCAGGAGCTCGAAGGCGGCGCGATATTCGGCGATGACGTCGGTGAATGTCCGATGATCGTTCTGCTTCGCGAGCTTGTCGACCATCGCCGCCAGCTCCTCCGGATTCGACAAGATGCGCACAATGCTGTCCGCGAGCGACTTCGGATCGGGCGCGGTCAACCAGCCGACGGCACCGCGCTCGACGGCCTCGGGAATCCCGCCGAATTGCGTCCCCAGGAAAGGCTTTCGCGCCGCCTGGGCGTCAGCAACGACGAGCGGACCCGGCTCCTCCCAGATCGGCGGAATCACGACGACGTCGATCTGACGATAGAATTTCTCAGGCTCGACGAAGCCGAGAAATTCGATACTCGCCTTCGGCGCCATGGCCCTGAGCTCGTGCTGGATCTCCGCCTCTGCGACGCCTGCGATGACAAGCCGGACCCGGTCATGGGGAAGATAGGCGAACGCCTTGACGAGATTGTAGATGCCTTTTTCTTCGGTCAGACGGCCGATGAAGCCTAAGGTCAGGACCGGAGCTGCGGAATATTTCGAAGGCGGCGAGACCGGCATCGTCGATGCGTGGGGAATGACCTTGCGGAGCTGCGTATCGGCGAACAGGCCCGTCTCCAGATGGATGTCGAGGATGCGCTGGCTCACGCCGACGACGCCGCGCAGATATCTGGTTGCGCTTCGGCGGTTGATGGTCAGCAGCCTGCAGCTCATGCAGGTATGCTCGCAGGCCTTCCCCTTCGAGAAGCGCGAGCACCGCGGGCAGGTCAGGTAGTAGTCGTGCAGCGTGTGGAGGACCGGCACATTGAGCTCGGCCGCCGTCTTCCATACCGCCGTGGTGAGGCCCGAGAGGTTGTTCGAGTGCAGTACGTCGGGCTTGAATGCCTTGATTCTGCTGGCCACGAGTTCGGCGCTTCCGCGCCAGTCCTCCATCGCATGCCACAATCCTCTCGCCGGCGCGCTTCGCTGTCCGGTGAAGGGTCGGTAGATGTTCTGGACCGGCGCCGAGTACACGTCGATGCCGTTGCTCGTCTCCATCGCCTGTTCGGGCAGCGAGGCGGCGCGAACGACTTCGACGGCATCGCCACTCTTCAAAAGGCCTTCGGCAATGCGACGCACGAATATCTCGGCCCCGCCGACCACCTTCGGTGCGCCCGGTGTCGGGTACAGTGACGATGTGATCAATATTCTCATGGAAAGGATCTCATCCAATAAGCGTCTGTGAACGAACCCCGAGAGCCCTTCTCATCTTTCTCCATCGGTGTTCGAGGTGCCTTCTAAATAGACGTCGAGATATTGTCCGGTGACAGCTTCCGGTGTGAAGCTGGCTGCAAAGTCAGGCCGAGGCGGAAAAGTCTGCTTCCATTTAGGTGCTTCACTGACGGCCTGCTTCATCAGTTCGGCCAGTTTGTAGTGGTCACTTGGCTCGTACGAGCCGAGTGTCGTCGAGAAATGAGAGATTTCTGGTATTCCGCCGGCGGTAGAGCAAATGGTCGCGCGTCCGGCATTGATGCTTTCTATCAGTGTCCGCGGCAATGGCTCAGGCCAAACCGAGCTAATCAGGCAAACATCCACGGCCGAGTAAAATTCCGCCGACTTTACGAAGCCAAGCCATTTGATCCTCGGATTATCATACCGTCCCTTCAGCTCTCTCACGTAATCTTCGAGGCCCTTTCCGGCGATTTTGAGTTGCCAGCCCGAATCTGGGAGCAGAGAGACCGCTTTAAGGACGACTTCGATGCCCTTTTCGGGCTCGATCCGGCCGATGAAGCCGAAAGTCAGGTCGGCGTCCGGAGACCGCGGGGCAAGTCCCGCGCTGGCGTCCGCGATGTTGTAGACCACCTTGCGAGGTGCGCCCGGGAAGAAGCCGACTTTCAGGTGCCGGTCCAGTACGTACTGGCTGTTGGAGACCACCGCATCGACCATGCGCGAGGCGTAGAGATATGGCATGGTCATCGTCTTGCATGCCAGGCAGCGCTCCTTGCACGTGTCGCCATTGCTGAAAAGCGTGGACCGTTTGCAGATCAGCGAGTAGTCGCGCAGCGTATGGACGACGCGGATGTTGCGGCGCTTGGCCTCCGCCCACAGCGACACGGAGAATCCGGTCAGATTGTTGGTGTGAACGACGTCCGGCTTCTCGGTGTCGAGAATCGCGCCAAAGCGCTTGGCGGCACGCCTGTTCCAGGTATCCCGCAGGTGCCATCGCAGTCGCTCGAGCCTTGGTGGCTTCCGCGTCTGTCCAAACGGCCAGTATGTATTATCGATCTGCACACGGTAGGTGCGGATGCCGTTGCGATCCCCGACCGAGACTTCGCCCGCTTTCTGCAGGCAGACGACGGCGACCTGGTGGCCATTGCGCATGAGGGCTTCTGCGAGCAGCGATACCGATACCTCCGCTCCGCCCATGACGTCGGGAGGATAGAGGGTGTTCACGATAAGTATCTTCAACGATCGCCTCGTACGTTGATCGATGACGGGGATACACCTCGCTTGCCACGCAATAGCTGGATCTGCAATCGCATTCGAGCCCACAACGGCGTGAATGATCATGCCGGAACGGAGCCGAAATAGTCACACAATATTCAAGAAGCGGGCCATGACGTCCTGCCCGGACCTTCGCGAGCAGCGAGATTCGGGCAGGCGAGCGTATCGAGCGTGGCCGTTACTTGGAGTTGACCACGACGCTGGAGATGTTCGACGCGTTAGTTGTAGCTGCGTCCAGCGGGGCCATGAGCTTGATGAATTCGGTCGACGGCGATTCAGCGACCGAGATTACGTCGTGGTCGCGCATCCTGAACGTGTCAGCCTGGAACCAGCCGTCCGGCTTGCTCATGTCGAACTTGTAGACGGCCGGAATGGTCTTGGTCGGGAACTGCGACACGTCGACACCGATCTGCTGGAGCAGCGGCTTCGGCTCGAAGCGATAGACATAGATCGACTTGGAATCGGCCCGGGACCCGTCGAGACCGCCGGCCTTCGCGAGCGCTTCGGCCAGCGACATGTTGTCGTTCTCGAAGGTGAAGCGGCGGTTGTTGGTGCCGCCGATCGAACCCGGCGACGGCGTCGAGCCGAACGCCATGTACACCCTGGGAATGCGGGTGAGGAAGACGACGTCGCCCGGAGCCAGCAGCACGTCCTCGCTGGGATGATGCACGACCGACGACATCGACTCGTTGTAGGTGCGTCCTTCGCGCTTGATCGTGATCGTGCTCTCGTAGGACGGATATTTCGGGCCGCCGGCGCGTGCAATCGCGCCCATCAGGCGGATGCCGCCCGGGTCGACCGGGAAGCGCTGCGGCGAGTTGACTTCGCCGAGCACGCTGATCTGGTTGCCGCGCTGCTCTGCGACGCTCACGACCGCCTGCGGATCAATGGCGCGATCCTTGAGGCGTTCGCGGATGATGTTCGAGACGGCGCGCGGCGTCAGTCCGGAGACCTTGACCGATCCGGCGTAGGGGATGTTGATGTTGCCGGACTGGTCGACCTGCTGGCGCGGGATGTCGACGAAGTTGCCCGGCCTCACGCCGGCTTCGCGCGGAATGAACAGGCCGCCGGCCTGGGCTTCGTAGACGGTCACGATGACGATGTCCCCGACGCCGATCGTGACGTCGCGGTAATTGCCGCCGGGGAGGCGGGAGAACAGCAGCCCGGCGCTGTCTGTAAACCCATTGGTCACCTGCAGCACGGCCGGATTGACCGGCATCAGCGCATAGGCAAGCGGCGCGGTCGGCTCGGTGACCAGCGCGGCATTTGTTTGCGTGGAAACGGCATCGGGAGCGTCTAACGGAATGAAGCCCCCGCAGCCGGTCAGGGAGAAGCTGATCGCAGCAACGGCCAGAATCCGGCTAATCCCGAAATCCGAATGAGTTTGTTCGGTCGTAGCCAATGTCATCCCTCGCACACACCTAAAATCTGAATTACCGTAGCAACTGTCCAGCTACTGAGTCACTGCTGCGTCTTCGTGATTATGGTAAAGCACTCATGGCTGTGACCTTATTGCCACTTGTGAACCAGCGTACACGTGCAATCAACTGGTCAAATCCTGTGCGAGACGCGCTCTTTTCTAAGCAACTCGCAAATTAGACATGCCGGTGTCAGATCGGTGTCACGATTGAGGCCTCGGTTCATCCGGTAAGCGGCGCGCGAGCTCGACCGGCGCATTCGACAGCATCTCTGCGATGTGGTGCCGACGTAAACTCCAGGTGTCGAATTCGAATCAGAGCGTACCCTGCGCTGTAGTTTCGCGGGTCCTGCTGTGGGCTCGGCTGTGGCCCGTCAGGATCTGCATCGACATTTCCGTGACGGATTCCGCCTCCGTTAACGCTTAGATCTGGAAGCTCGCGTCCGTAAGGTCTTCCTAATCCCGATCCGGCTAGGTGTCGGGCAAACAAAAGGGAAGGCGAAGACGATGTTGCAAACCGGGCTGTTCGCGGCCGGCTTTCTCATCTGTGCGATGGCCATCATGCTCGCGATCACGTGGTCGTTCTCTGATCAACGCGTCATCGATACCGATCTGGCGCAGGGCGACGCCCACCGGATGGCCTGATCGACAGGTCTCTACGGTCGCAGGTTGTTCGAGAAATCGGACTGCAGCTTGGCCCTGCCAGCCTCGCTTTCGTCCAATTGCAGGACGTCGACATAGACCTGGCTCAGGTTGCGATGGGTCTGCTCGATGTCGTAGAGGCGGGTGAAACGCTCATATCCGGCCCGGCCGACCGCGGGCAGATCGAGCCTGGTTGCGCGCTTGAATCCTTCAACCAACTGTTCGGGCGAGACTTCGTCGCACAGCACGCCCGTGGTGCCGTCTTCGACGATTTCCGGCAGAGCGCCGATGCGGAATGCGATGATCGGCTTGGCCGCCCGCATCGCCTCGATGGCGACGAGGCCAAATGCCTCCCAGCGCGACGGAATCGCCACCATGTCTGCCTGATCCAGTTCGCCCTCGATCTGGTCGCGGTCCATCCAGCCCAGCAGCGCGACGTTGGAGGGCAGGTCGCTTCTCCGGAATTTGCTGACGACCGAGGCGCCGATGAGGCGCACATCCAGCGTGTCTCCGAGCGCGCGGGCCGCCTCGATCAGGAGATCATATCCCTTCTGGCGATCGAGGCGTCCGATGAACAGGACCTTGATCTTCTCCGACCGCCATGATGCTGCGCGTGTGTCGAGCGTGGGGCGATGCCTGGAAATCCCGTTGTGTACGAGGACGAGGCGTTTTGCCGCAATTCCGACCCGCCTTGCATCGACCTGCTCGCTCTCGGAGATGCAGACGATGCGATGGGTCAGCTTCGACAACGCGAGTTCGGTGAACTCAGTGACGGCGCGGCTAAGACGGCCCGTCTCCCGGCCAAAGGCCCATCCGTGCGGGCAATAGATGATGCGCGAGCGCCGGTAGGTCAGCCACAGCACCGGCCGCACCACAAGCCCGGCGAACGACGAGTGCAGGTGAATGATGTCCGGCCGCTGCTGCCGGACCGCGCGCATCGTTGCGGACAGCATGGCAAACAGGCCCTTGGCGTTGCGGCCGTCGCGCGGGAAGGTGGTGACGGCCTCATCCTCGACGTTGACCAGGTCGTCGCGATGGTCGGACGGAACGACATAGCTGACGTTGCCGCGCCCGAAGCTCGCGCTCTGATGCGGATGAAGCTCGTTGAGGTAGGTTGCGATGCCGCCTCTCACCGTTTCGGCAACATGCAGAACCTTCAGGCCGCTGGACAACGGTCGATCCTTCCCTGTCTTGCAGAGACCATTTGTAGCGTCTCCAAGCAGCAATATTTGGGCCGCGTCATCGTAGCGCTCCGCCGGAGGTTGCCTGCGGAGCCGATTTGGCGAGCACATCGAGCATGGCTACGGCCGATTTGGTCCACGAATATGTCGCGAGCCGCTCCCGCTGCTTCTCTTGTTCCGCCGGCGAAATCCTGCCGAGATCAATTCTTTCGTGCATCCGTGCCGACAACTCGCCTGGGTTGAGTGGGTCGAAATAGACGGCAGCGTCAGCGCAGGTCTCGCGAACGGCCTCCGCGGAACTCGCAATGACCGGGCAGGCGAAGTACATCGCCTCCAGGGGTGGGATGCCGAAGCCCTCGTAGAGACTCGGAAACACGAAAGCTGCAGCACGGGCGAAGAGTGCGGCGACTTCCTCGTCCTTGAGGCGGCCGGCGATGACGATTCCGGCTTTCGACTCGGCCGCGCGGCCGCCAAAGACCTTGCTGTTGTCGCCTCCGACCACGACCAGCGGAAAATCCGTGCGGCCGAGCCGCTCGGCCGCACCAATGGCCGTGTCGACATTCTTGTTCTTCGTCATCGAGCCGACAAAGAGGAAGAAGCGGTAAGGTTCGAGGCGCAGGGATTCGATGATCGAGTAATCGGGCTCGACCGACGCGAAGTGTTCTGCACTGTTTGGAACGATGGGAATCGATGCAGGATCCAGCGAGAACACCCGGGCAAGTTCGTTGCGTGAGAACGCGGAAACTGTTGCAATGGTTGCAGTGCGTGCCAGCAAATGGCCGAGCGATCGATGCAAGGCGAGATATTGCCAACTGAAGAAGTCCGGCCGTTTGAACACTTGCGCGTCGTGAATCACGACGAGATGGTCGCGGTGGAGCACCGGACCGGAATTGGCGAGGCTGACGAGGCGCGTGCCGGCGGCCGCGCGCGCCAGATCGATCTGGTCCCACGCGTGCCCGCGCAGAGTTCCGACTTGCCTGACCTTGATCCGGCCAAGACCGGCGAGCGTCTGTGCATTTGGTGGCACCAAAATCTGCCACTCCGCATCCAGGAGTTGCTGTGGCGCCTTGCCGCTCGTGAGCAGGCGGTCCATCGCTTTGACGATCTCGGCGGCATAGCGTTGCACGCCTGTCAGCGATTGTGTCAGGAACCTGCCGTTGATGGAGAGTTTCAAAGCCGATCTTTTTCTTTGCGCGTGTCTTGCGCGAACAATGCCTCAAGACTGGGCATCCGCGCGGAATGTACGGTCTATATGATCTCTAGCACATGCAGCGCTATCGTCCGAGCATCCTCGCAGCCGGATAGCATGCGTGGATGCATGATGCCATCATGTTTCCTACACATTTCGATGCGCTTACATGGACGAGCCTGACTCGATGATGTCGTCATCGTCAAAACCTTGCCTCTCTTGTCCCGGTCTGGCATTGCATTCGCGGAATGGACGAACGAGATGACAGCTTTGCGACCAGTGATCGTGACCGGCGCTGCCGGCTTTATCGGAATGCATGTTTGTGAACGGCTGTTGGCGCGTGGCGAGCAGGTCGTTGGTATCGATGCGTTCACGCCGTATTACGATCCGGCGCTGAAGCGCGCGCGCCTCGAAAAGCTCAAGCAACTTCCCGGCTTCAGCTTGCACGAGATCGACCTTGCGGATTTTGCCGCGGTGCTCCGCGTATTCGATGAAGTCGCGCCCGATCGGGTTGTTCACCTTGCGGCGCAGCCGGGCGTCCGCGCCTCGATCGACGATCCCATCACCAGCATTCGTGCCAATTGTGACGGCTTTGTCACCGTGCTAGAGGCCGGCCGGCGGCATGGTCTGACGCATCTCGTCTACGCCTCGTCGAGCTCGGTCTATGGCGCCAACCGCACCTTGCCGTATTCGACCGAGCAATCGGTGAACCATCCGGTCAGCCTTTATGCCGCGAGCAAGAAGGCCAACGAGCTGATGGCGCACACCTTTGCGCATGTTCACAAGCTTCCGGTGACCGGTCTTCGCTTCTTCACCGTCTACGGTCCATGGGGCCGGCCCGACATGGCCGCCTATCTGTTCACGCGTGCGATCTTCGCGAATGAGCCGATCAAGATTTTCAACAATGGCGACATGTGGCGCGACTTCACCTATGTCGATGACATCGTCGAAGGCGTGATCCGCACGCTCGATCGGCCCGCGACGCCGAATCCGGGGTGGAATGCCGAGCGGCCGGAGAATTCATCGAGCTACGCGCCGTATCGCGTTTACAACATCGGTAACAACAGGTCGGTGCAATTGCTCGAGTTCGTCGAGACACTCGAGAAGATCATTGGCAGGCCTGCGATCCGTCAGCTGCTGCCAATGCAGGCCGGCGATGTCCTGGAGACGCGTGCCGACATCTCCGAGCTCCAGCGCGACGTCGGCTTCTCGCCGTCGACGTCGCTCGCGGATGGCTTGGGCCGCTTTGTCGAATGGTATCGAATGTATCATCTTGTATAATCTCTCACATGAGTAGCTCGCACGTGTCTCAAAAAATTATCCCCCTGATCATGTGCGGCGGTGCCGGCACGCGGCTGTGGCCGGCTTCGCGCGAGGTGCGCCCGAAGCAGTTCCTGCCGCTGTTCGGCGCGCGCTCGACCTTCCAGGACACGCTCTCGCGCGTCTCGGACGCCGCGCTGTTCGATCGCCCCATCGTCATCACCAATGCATCCTATCGCTTCATGGTGCTGGAGCAGCTTGCCGAGATCGGCATCGAGGCCGACGTGATCCTCGAGCCGATGCGGCGCGACTCCGGTCCCGCGATCGCCGCCGGCGCGGTGTTCGCGCAAAATCGCACCAGTGAAGCGATCGTGCTCGCGCTCGCGGCCGACCATGTGGTGCAGGACAATGCCGCCTTCGTCGCCGCCTGCCGCGAAGGCCTCGTTGCCGCGAGCACGGGGCGCATCGTCACCTTCGGCGTCAAGCCGGAGCGGCCGGCGACCGAATACGGCTATATCAGCCCGGGTGAGGTGATCTCCGGTGAGGTGCACGCGGTCGCACGCTTCGTCGAGAAGCCGGATGCGGTGAAGGCCGCCGACTACGTCAATTCGGGCTATCTCTGGAACAGCGGCAACTTCATGTTCCCCGCGGCCCTGCTGCTCGACGAATATCGCAAGGTCGATGCGGCAAGCGTGGAGGCGGTCTCCAACGCTGTGGCCAATGCGGGGCGCGATCTCGGCTTCGTGACGCTGGAGCCGCGGGCCTTCGGCGCGGCGAAGGCGATCTCGATCGACTATGCGGTGATGGAGAAGACCTCGCGCGCAGCCGTGGTGCCGGTGTCCTGCGGCTGGTCCGACGTCGGCTCCTGGCGCGCGGTGTGGGAGCTGTCCGACAAGGACACGCAAGGCAACGCGGCGCACGGCACCGCCGTGTTCGAGGATTCGCGCAACTGCAACGTCACGAGCGATCATGCACTGGTCGCGCTCGAAGGTGTCGATGACCTCGTCGTCGTGGCAACCGCGGATGCGGTGCTGGTCTCGCGGCAGAAGGACGCCAATGGCCTCAAGCGCCTCGTGACCAAGCTGAAGGCGGTCGCACCGAAGGTCACCGAGGAGCATCTCAAGGTGCATCGGCCCTGGGGCAGCTACCAGTCGGTCGACAATGGCGAGCGCCACCAGGTCAAGCGCATCGTGGTCAAGCCGGGCGGGCGGCTGTCGCTGCAGAAGCATCATCACCGCGCCGAGCACTGGATCGTGGTGCGTGGTGCCGCCCGCGTCACCGTCAACGAGACCGTGAAGATGGTGCACGAGAACGAGTCGATCTACATCCCGATGGGCGCCGTCCACCGGATGGAGAATCCCGGCAAGATCATGCTGGAACTGATCGAGGTCCAGACCGGCTCCTATCTCGGGGAAGACGACATCATCCGGATTGAAGACGACTATCAACGCTCTTGAAGGATCTTTGCTGCCGTCTTCTTAGGCGAGCCCTCTGATAGAAAATAAGGTAGGGTGTTCAGTAGAACATCCGTCTTCAATGGAAAGAGTTTTTGATGCGAATCGCGATGATCGGCACGGGTTATGTCGGACTGGTGTCCGGAGCCTGCTTTGCGGATTTCGGTCACGACGTCACCTGCGTCGACAAGGACGAGAAGAAGATCGCTAGCCTGCATCGTGGCGAGATTCCGATCTACGAGCCGGGCCTCGACGAGCTGGTCGCGACCAACGTGAAGGCCAAGCGCCTGAGCTTCACTACTGACCTGTCGAAGCCGGTGGCGGATGCCGATGCTGTATTCATCGCAGTCGGCACACCGTCGCGTCGCGGCGATGGCCATGCCGATCTCTCCTACGTCTACGCCGCCGCGAAGGAGATCGCGCATTCGCTGTCCGGCTTCACCGTCGTGGTGACGAAATCGACCGTGCCGGTCGGCACCGGTGACGAGGTCGAGCGCATCATCCGCGAGGCCAATCCCAAGGCGGACGTCGTGGTCGCCTCCAACCCCGAGTTCCTGCGCGAGGGCGCGGCGATCCGCGACTTCAAATTCCCCGATCGCGTCGTCGTCGGCACGTCCGACGAACGCGGCCGCAAGGTGATGGGCGATATCTACCGCCCGCTATCGCTGAACCAGGCGCCGCTGATGTTCACCGCGCGCCGCACCGCCGAGATGATCAAATACGCTGCCAACGCGTTCCTCGCGACCAAGATCACCTTCATCAACGAGATCGCGGATCTCTCCGAGAAGGTCGGCGCCAACGTGCAGGAGGTCGCACGCGGCATTGGGCTGGACAACCGCATCGGCACAAAATTCCTGCACGCCGGTCCGGGCTTCGGCGGCTCCTGCTTCCCGAAGGACACCAAGGCGCTGATCAAGATCGCGCAGGATTACGACGTGAGCTTGCGCATCGTCGAATCCGTGCTGGCGGTCAACGAGAACCGCAAGCGCGCGATGGCGCGGAAAGTGAGCCAGGCGCTCGGCGGCTCGCTGCGTGGCAAGACCATTGCCGTGCTCGGCCTCACCTTCAAGCCTGATACCGACGACATGCGCGACGCGCCGTCGATTCCGCTGGTGACCGGCCTCCTCGACATGGGCGCGAAGGTGAAGGCGTTCGATCCGGTCGGTATGGAGCAGGCCAAGAGCGAGCTGCCCAGCATCGCCTATAGCGAGGATGCGTATTCCTGTGCTGAAGGCGCCGATGCGCTGGTCGTCGTCACCGAATGGGTGCAGTTCCGTGGTCTCGATCTCGACCGCCTGAAGAACGTCATGGCGCAGCCCGTCGTCGTCGACCTCCGCAACATCTTCAGCCCTGAAGACATGGCTGCCGCCGGCTTCGTTTATGAAAGCGTGGGACGGCCGTCCCAAGCCTAGCACGGCAATGCACCGCTGAATTTTTGCGGCCTTTCGCTCGCCCCGTCCCGAGGCGAGCGAAATCGCTTCCAATGCGGTATGGTTCGCTCGCATGAGGCCGAACCCTTTGGGCGTCAGCCTTGTTACTGCGATGGTGACTGCCATGACCGACGACACGCACACGATCCGCAGTGGCGGGCTCACCGCGACCATCAAGGCGCACGGCGCCGAGATGTGCTCGCTCAAGCACAAGGACGGGATCGAATTCGTCTGGCAGGCAGGTCCCGCCTGGGCGCGCCATGCGCCGCTGCTGTTTCCAATCGTCGGGCGCCTCGCCAATGACGAAATGCTGCATCGGGGCAAGACCTACCGGATGACCCAGCATGGCTTTGCGCGCGACAGCCTTTTTGTCTGGGGGGAGCGTGGCGAGAGCCGATGCGCGCTCGTGCTTGAGGACAGCGAGGCGACGCGTGCGCTCTATCCGTTCGCGTTTCGGCTGACGGCGGCCTATGCGCTCGATGAGTCCGGTCTCGACCTCTCGCTCACGGTCACCAACACCGGCAAGGAGACATTGCCGGCGTCGCTCGGAGGCCATCCCGCTTTCAACTGGCCGCTTCAGGCCGGAGTGCCGAAGAAGAGTTACGCGCTGACGTTCACGAACGACGAGCCGTCTCCGGTTCGCCGTGTCGAGGGCGGACTCCTGCTCGCGGCAATGGATCCGAGCCCCGTCCGAGGCACTGTGCTGCCTCTGTCGGAAGCCCTGTTCGCCAACGATGCCGTCATTATCGATCCCGTCAACAGCGATGCGGTCCGCTATGCGGCCGGAACGGGCGCCGGACCCTGGCTTAAAATGTCATGGCGTGGCTTCCGCGAGCTCGGTGTCTGGTCGAAACCCACGGGCGCGCCGTTTCTCTGCATCGAACCCTGGCACGGCTATGCCAGCCCCAAAGACTTCGACGGCGAATTCAGCGACAAGCCAGGCCTGATGCACATCGCACCCGGCGCGGAAGAAGAGATGTCTTACCGGATCGAGGTCGGAGCGTCCTGAGGTCGATCACACGGCGGCGCTGCGGCCGTTCAGTGCAACACGTGCGGCGGTGACGGATTGTACGCGCGCCGCCTTACACCGTGACCTATACTATCGTGTGCGGGCGCTTTGATCCGTGATGATTTGTCGCGTCGCCCCCGCGAGCTCGTCGTCGACCGCGTAGAGCGTGCAGGTCGGCGACCGTTTCATGCAGGCCGCGAGTGAATCGCGTTGCGCATCGTCCACGGTGTTGCGTCCCGAACGCCAGCCGTAGCCGCCATTGGGCGACACCGCAAAAGCCTTGTGCGGCATGGTGCTGGCGAGATAGCGCGCGAACTCGGCTTTCGCCGCGTCACTGAAATGGCCCGGCGGCGGCAGCGGATCGGGCGGGCTCAGCATGTCGTGAGCGAGCCCGCGCTCGCGCAGGAAGGCGTCGACATAGGGCGTCCATTGCGGGCGGGCCACGACGGAATAGAGATAGTGGCCGTCATCGCCGTAAGGCGGCGCCGCGATGAATTTTGCATGACCGCCATTGCCGCGAAACCCATCGTAAAGGCGGCGCGCCAGATCGGGACCGAAATAGGAATCGTTGGTCGCGTAGACCCACAGCATCGGCACGCGCGAGGTCTTGCCGAAGCTGGCGAAGGCCTGCACCAGGCCATCTTCGTTGCAAACTTCGTCATCGTCGCGCGAGCCACGGCCGCCGGCGAAGCTGATCGCGGCGACGAGGCCGGGCGGCGGCTCTGCGGTCAGCGCGACGGTGGCGAGCCCGCCGGCGGAATGGCCGGCTGCGATCATGCCCGTCGTGGTGACGTCGGCCCGGCGCGCCATCGCGTCGATCGCCGCGCGCAAATCCGCCACCGCAATGGCGGCCGCCGGCAGATAGGCGGCGTTGGCACAGCCGCCGACGCTATCGGCTCGGCCGCCGGGCGAGCCGCCGTAACCGCGCCGCATTACGATCAGGGCGGCGAAACCGCGGCGGGCATATTCCAGCGCAATGCCGTAATATTTATGCGCAGACATGGTCGCGCGGTCGTCGAAACTGCGCGGCGAGCCGTGGCTGAGCAGCGCGAGCGGATAGCGCCTGGTCCCGGCCGGGCGAACCAGAAACGCCTCCAGCCCCTGCGGCCCGGCCTCCGCCATCGGGATGCGCAGATCCTCGGTGTAGAACTGGGCGCCGCGCGCCGGCGCGCCGGCCAGGGTAAGGCCCACGGCGAGGCAGGCGATCAGAATAAGCAAGAGCCTGTGAAGCCGCGCCATGTGCCTTCTCGAAAACACCCGATCAAAACCAGACCATAGCACGATCTCAGGAACAGCTCCCCATCGCGCGTGTTGTGGTTTGGCGCGAGCCCATCCGATGCTATGGTGTGGCGCAATCTCTGGTCGACAGGACGAGGATATTTCAGTGGCTGATGTTCATCCCGCGGCGGGCAAGCTGGTTTCGCCGGACGCGCTCGCCAACATTCCACGGCTCGTGACGGCCTATTTCGCCAACAGGCCGGATGCGGCGGACCCGGCGCAGCGGGTGGCGTTCGGGACGTCAGGCCATCGCGGCACCTCGTTCAAGAACACCTTCAACGAGGGCCACATCCTCGCGACCACGCAGGCGATCTGCGACTACAGACAGGAAAAGGGGCTGACCGGACCGCTCTTCATCGGCATCGACACCCATGCGCTGGCTGAGCCTGCGCTCGCAAGTGCCGTCGAGGTGTTCGCGGCGAACGGCGTCGACATCATGATCGACAAGGACGGCGGCTACACGCCGACGCCGGTGATTTCGCACGCGATCCTGACCTACAACAAGGGCCGCACCTCGGGTCTGGCTGACGGCGTCGTCGTCACGCCCTCGCACAATCCGCCCGAGGATGGCGGCTACAAATACAATCCGCCGCATGGCGGCCCGGCTGATACCGACGCGACCTCCGTCGTCGAGAAGCGCGCCAACGCCTATCTTGCCGACGGCCTGAAGGGCGTGAAGCGCATCGACTATGCCAGGGCGCTGAAATCATCGACCGTCCACGCCTATGACTACATCACGCCTTACGTGGCCGATCTCGGTAATGTCGTCGATCTCGAGCTCGTCAAATCCGCCGGCATCAATATCGGCATCGACCCGCTCGGCGGCGCCGCCGTGCATTACTGGCATCCGATCATCGCGCGCTATGGCCTCAAGGCCACCGTCGTGAACGAGGCGATCGATCCGACCTTCCGCTTCATGACCGTGGACTGGGACGGCAAGATCCGCATGGACTGCTCCTCGCCTTACGCGATGGCAAGCCTGATCGCAATGCGCGACCGTTTTGACGTCGCCTTTGCCAACGACACCGACGCCGACCGTCACGGCATCGTCACGCGCACCGGCGGGTTGATGAACCCGAACCATTATCTGGCGACCGCGATCTCCTATCTGTTCGCGCACCGACCGAACTGGGGTGGGAGTGCTGCGATCGGCAAGACCGTGGTATCGAGCTCGATCATCGACCGTGTCGCGAAAAAACTCGGCCGCAAGCTGGTGGAGACGCCGGTCGGCTTCAAATGGTTCGTCGACGGCCTCCTCACCGGCAGTTTCGGCTTCGGCGGCGAGGAGAGCGCAGGGGCCTCGTTCCTGCGCCGCGACGGCGGGGTCTGGACCACCGACAAGGACGGCATCATCCTTGGCCTGCTCGCCGCCGAGATCATGGCCAAGACCGGCCGCGACCCGAGCCAGCTGTTTGGCGATCTCACTGCCGAACTCGGCGTGCCCCATTACGCCCGCATCGACGTCGCCGCCACGGCGCCGCAGAAGAACATCCTGAAATCCGTCACGCCCGAGCAGCTCGGCCTGAAGGATCTCGCCGGCGATCCGGTTCGCTCAACGCTGAGCAAGGCGCCCGGCAACGGCCAGCCGTTCGGCGGCATCAAGGTCGAGACCGATTTCGGCTGGTTCGCGGCGCGGCCGTCCGGCACCGAGGACGTCTACAAGATCTACGCGGAAAGTTTTCGCAGCACCGAGCACCTGAAGCGGATTCAGGAAGAAGCCCAGGCGGGGCTCGCGAAGGTGTTCGGGGCGTAAGCCTGAGCCCAGTACGCCTCCCGGGCTGCCTCGCTCCGAGGAAGTATTTGCCACATCCTCCGCCGCCATCACCCGCGAAAGCGGGTGATCCAGTACGCCGCGGCCAGAGTTATGCGAACCAATGGCCGCTGCGGAGTACTGGATTCCCGCTTTCGCGGGGAATGACCCAGGGGTACCATATGTATACATAATGTTGATAATGGGTAATTGGATACGCCAATTCTGGCCTTGAACGATTTCATCCCTCTGCTATTGTATACATAACGCATACATAAGCTCTGGGAGATCGCCGGTGACAAAACCCTTCCCGATGAATGCCTGGTACGCCGCCGCGTGGGACGCCGAGGTGAAGCCGGCGCTGCTGCCTCGGACGATCTGCGGCAAGCACGTCGTGATGTACCGCAAGGCCGATGGCGCGGTGACCGCGCTGGAGGATGCCTGCTGGCACCGCCTGGTGCCGCTGTCCAAGGGCCGGCTCGAAGGCGACACCGTCGTCTGCGGCTACCACGGCCTCAAATACAATGCGCAGGGCCGCTGCACCTTCATGCCCTCGCAGGAGACCATCAACCCGTCGGCCTGCGTGCGCGCCTATCCCGTGGTCGAGCGTCACCGCTACATCTGGCTCTGGATGGGCGATCCGGCGCTCGCCGATCCCGCGCTCGTGCCCGACATGCACTGGAATCACGATCCGGCCTGGGCCGGCGACGGCAAGACCATCCGTGTCAATTGCGACTACCGTCTCGTGCTCGACAATCTCATGGACCTCACCCACGAGACCTTTGTGCACGGTTCCTCCATCGGCAATGACGCGGTCGCCGAAGCGCCGTTCGACGTCACTCATGGCGAGAAGACGGTGACGGTGACGCGCTGGATGCGCGGCATCGAGGCGCCGCCGTTCTGGGCGAAGCAACTCGGCAAGCCCGGCCTCGTCGACCGCTGGCAGATCATCCGCTTCGAAGCCCCGTGCACCATCGCGATCGACGTCGGCGTGGCGCCGACAGGCACCGGCGCGCCCGAAGGCGACCGCTCGCAGGGCGTCAACGGCTTCGTGCTCAATACCGTCACGCCGGAGACCGAGAAGACCTGCCACTATTTCTGGGCCTTCGTCCGCAACCACCAGATCGGCGAGCAGCGCATCACCACCGAGATCCGCGAAGGCGTCTCCGGCATCTTCCGCGAGGACGAGCTGATCCTGGAAGCGCAGCAGCGCGCGATCGACGAAAACCCGGATCGCATCTTCTACAACCTCAACATCGACGCCGGCGCGATGTGGACGCGCAAGCTGATCGACAAGATGGTGGCAAAGGAAAACGCGCCGACGCATCTCCAGGCCGCGGAGTAGGGCAAGTGAAAGCAGCGCCCGAGCGCGAGGTCGATCGCTCCGTCTCGCAGACCGTGAAGGCGCAGCTCGCGCTGCGCGACCAGATCCTGTCGGGCGCGTTGCGGCCGGGCGAGCGCATCTCGGAGCTCCAGGCGGTGGAGACCACGGGCGCCTCGCGCACGCCGGTGCGTATGGCGCTGGTGCGGCTGGAGGAGGAGGGGCTGCTCGAAGCGATCCCCTCCGGCGGCTTCATGGTGAAGGCGTTTTCGGAGCGCGACATCTCCGATTCCATCGAGCTGCGCGGCACGCTCGAAGGCCTCGCCGCGCGCTTTGCCGCCGAGCGCGGCGTCTCCGCGCGCGAGCTCGAGCCGCTGAAGGAGTGCCTTGCCGCGATCGACGAGCTGCTGCGCCAGGTGCCGATCTCGATCGAGGCCTTCTCGTCCTATGTCGCGCTGAACGCGCGCTTCCACGCGCTGCTCACCGAATTGTCGCGCAGCCCGCCCTTGATCCGCCAGATCGACCGTGCCTCCGCGCTGCCGTTCGCCTCGCCCAGCGGTTTTGTGATGGCGCAGTCGGCATTGCCGGAAGCGCAGCAGATCCTGATCATCGGACAGGAGCACCACCGCGTCGTGATCGACGCCATCGAGAACCGCGAGGGTGCGCGCGCCGAAGCCGTGATGCGCGAGCACGCGCGGCTCGCCGTGCGAAACCTGCGCCTGGCCTTGCGCAACCGCACCCATCTCGACCTCTTGCCGGCGCTCGCGCTGATCAAGACCGCAACCGATTGAGGGCACCATGCGCTTCATCGAAACCTGGATTCCGGCGACGCTCGTCTCGACCCGCGATCTTTCGCCCGGCATCCGCGAATTCCTCATCCGGCCCGACCAGTTCGACGGCGCCGCGTATCCGGTCGGCAGCCACATCAATGTCGGCGTGACCATCGATGGCCAGCCCGAGACGCGCTCATATTCTCTGGTCGGCGAAGCCTCGTCGCAAGGCTTGCGGATCGCGGTGCGTCGCGCCGAGGATTCCCGCGGCGGCTCGCGCTACATGTGGCAGCTGGCGCCAGGCGCGCGGCTCGACATCACGCGGCCGGCCTCGCTCGTCGCAGTCGACTGGACGCGCGACCACTATTGCCTGATCGCCGGCGGCATCGGCATCACCCCGATCATCGGCGCCGCGCAGGCGCTGGCGCGCCGCGGCGCCGACGTCACGCTGCACTACGCCGTGCGCGGGCGCGCTGACGCCGCCTATCTCGACGATCTCGCCAACCTGCTCGGTGACCGCCTGGTCGTTCATGCCAGCGATGAAGGAAAACGGCTCGAGCTCGACACGCTGTTCGCGTCGCTGCCGCAGGGCACACTGGCGCTGTTCTGCGGCCCGATGCGCATGCTCGATGCCGCGCGCCACGCCTGGATCGGCGCCGGCCATCCGCTCCCCGATCTCCGTTACGAGACCTTCGGCTCCAGCGGCACGCTGCCGACCGAAACGTTTCGCGTGCGCCTGAAGGGGTCCAATGTCGAGCTCGAAATCCCGCGCGAGCGTTCGATGCTGGATGTGCTCAACGCCAGCGGCCACGAAGTGATGTACGACTGCAAGCGCGGCGAATGCGGCCTCTGCGCCATCGACGTCGTCGCTGTCGACGGCGAGATCGACCATCGCGACGTCTTCTTCAGCGACCACCAGAAGCAAAGTAACGAAAAGATCTGCGCCTGCGTGTCACGTGCGCGGGGCACCATCACGGTGGACACGCTGCTGCGGGCGGATGCGGTTTGACCGGGCCTGGCGCGGTTCAGTTCGTCTGAGCGTGTCGGCTGGCCGATTAGGACTCATCCAGTGCGCAACACGGCTGTTATCGTGAAGAGGGGAGGCTGCGATTGACTGTCGCGCCACGGACCGGTTCGAGCGTGCCCGCTCGCAATGCCGCCCGCCTCTCGACGACTGCGTGGTCGAACAATTCGAGCACCAGACCAAAGGCGGCAAGTTCCTCTTCCTCGATGGCGCCGTCATCGTAGCACTCGAGCGTTTGGCCGATGATGACGTCGACCTCGCGTTGCATCGCGAAAAGTTTCTGGTCGGATTCCGCGGTGCGCACCTCGGAAACCATAGCCAGGATTCTGTTGCGGTGGCCGGTGTTTTCGTCCCTTTCATCCCGATTCAAATAATGGCGCAGCCAGGCGATGGCCGAACCGATCCCGGAGAGCAGCAGGAGCGCAAACCAGAAGTAATCGCCGTACCTGTCGAGGAAGGTGCGTTCAGTGCCGTCGATGACGGCTGCAGCTCCGCGATGCACCTGCAACTCGGCGTCCCGCTCGGTGTCCGGCTTGGCGATGTGCGCAACGCCCGGCGCTTGGCGGGCAATCACCTGACGAACGGCGAACAGCTGTCGGAAAAATGCAGCAACAGTGGTTTCGGACAAGGCCTTTTGCGCCATGATGAGGTGGTTGACGCTGATCGTCTCGACTTTGTCATCCGGCCAGGCCGGCTCCGCATTGAATACGCTGGGTGGAATTTCTTCGGACTCATAACGCGGGTGCTTCAGGGCGATGGCCTCTGACGCATCGATCGCGAGAAACTTCGGTTTGCCTCGTGCCCGGGCCGTCGCAGCGATGGCGCTCGAGGTGATCTTGCTGTCGAGCGGACCGACCGCCATAAATGCATCGAGGGTCGGGTCGCGCGCCAGCTCCTCGATCTGATCCGTGCCAAACTGCGTCACCGCGACCTTGTCCGCCTCCACCCCGGAGGCGCTCAGGATCACCCGAAGCAACGTGGCGTTCGCCGGCGTCCGGCCGATCACGCCGACCCTGTGCCCTGCGAGATCGGAGATCTCCTTGATTGTTGCCGGCCTTTTCTTGGAGGTCCTGGTCGCGCGTTCGGAAGGTGTCCAGAGCACGACGAAGTTCTTGCGCAGGACCGCCACGACTTGAGCATCAGCAGGCATCTCCAGATCGCCACGACCCACCGCAAGTTGGGCCTTGCCAGAACCAAGCAGAGCGAGAGCTTCGACCGCACCGCCGGTGGTGATCACAGACAGCCGCACTGTCCTGCTTTCGCTGGCGAAAGCCGCGGCGGCGGCCTGAACTACCTTGTGGTCATCGCTTCCGTCCGGCCCGACGGCAATCTGGAGCGTCGCCGGCCGCAACACGTAAAACAGGGCGCCCGCTGCGGCGCAAAAGACCAGAAATCCAACCGCCAAGATCAGCAGTAGGGTACTGCCCCTTCTGCGCCGCCGGCGGGTTGCGTCACTGGTTGCACTTGTATCATCAGACGAGGACATTTCCGCTCCAGTCGGAGATCAAGAGCTTGCAGGGTTCTGCGTTCCACGACAAGCTTCACATCGGGGAAGGTGTGCAGCGACCGGAAAGCCCGTATGCGCTTACCGGTTATTCTCCGATGCGGCTGAGCCGATTGTAAGGCAGCTAAAATCACCGCCCCAATTGCTTCGGGTCGTAATAGAACCGCTCCTCGATCAGCTGATCGCCCCGCCAGGTCTGCCACGCGATCTCGTCGAGTGTCCGCGTCCCACCTTCGGCATTCGTGAAGCTGAACGACCAGCGTGTCGCGACATGGTCGCCCTCGATCAGGCTCGGCCCGATACGAACGGCCTTGACCTCTTTGAAGGCCGCCAGCACGCCGCGCTCCTTGGCGACGAGCTTGTCGCGGCCGACCGTCGGGGCGGCGTCGTTCTCGTAGGTCGCGGCATCGGGCGTGTAGAATTGCTCGATTGCGCCGACGAAATCTCCCTCCTCCAGGCGCTTCGCAAAGGCTTCGACGATGTCACGGCGCGGCATGGCGTACCTCACGATTAAAACCGACTGCTAGTCGGTAAATACCGACTGGTAGTCGAAAAGTCAACTGGCCGCGTGAGGCGAATTCGATTACAGCGGGGGTGAGTTTAAATCGATGCGAGCCAAGAACTCGGAACACCTCTCCCGGAGGGAGAGGTCGGATCGCATCGTAAGATGCGATCCGGGTGAGGGGTTACAGCCTCACCGAATGTTGCGGCCCCTCACCCGGATTGCACTGGACGATGCTTCGCATCGCCAGGCGCAATCCGACCTCTCCCCCCCGCTGGGGAGAGGTGGAGACGAGACCCATGGCGAAACAGGCGGAGCGGCGGGCGGCGACGACAGAGGCGATCCTGACGGCGGCGCGCCGGTTGTTCGGGACGCAAGGCTTTGTCGCGACGACGATGGACGAGATCGCGGAAGGCGCCGGCATCGCCAAGGGCGCGGTCTATCATCACTTCAAGACCAAGGAGGCGGTGTTCGAAGCGGTATTCGACCTCGTCTCGCGCGATCTCGTGGTCGAGATCGACAGCGCCGCGCGTGCCGAGAAGGATGTACTGGCCGCGATGGTCGCCGGCACCCAGCATTATTTTGCCGCGACCGCCAAGGGCCCGACCGGCCAGATCATCCTGCGCGACGGTCCGGCCGTGCTCGGCTGGGAGCGCTGGCGCGAGATCGATGCGCAGCATTTTGGCGGCAAGATGCCGCGCGCGCTATCGGTGGCGATGGAGGCCGGTCTCATCACAAAGCAGCCGGTCGAGCCGCTGGCGCGGTTGCTGCTCGGTGCGGTGACGGAGGCCGCGGTCGCCTGCGCCGGGCGCGCCGATATCGCAAGGGCGGGCGCGGAATATGCCCGTGCGTTCAAGTCGCTGGTCGAGGCGCTGCGCGTCGCTGCATGATTGTGCTGGGGCGTGAACCCATAAGTTCGAGCGGCCGATGCGGGGAAGACGCCACTAATCCTTCTTTGCTGGAAATTGATCAGGGAATTGTGCTCTGCCGTAAGCCTCCATTCCTCGCGCGTTGACGATGCCGCTGAAGACGCGCGCATCATCTTGCGGCACCTTAAAGCGAGCCATCGTTCCGGCGACGCGCCCTGTCATTGCCTTTAGGACGGCATCCGGTTCTTCGCCTCCTGCCCTCCTACGTCCTTCCGCCGAAATTCTCGAATAGAAAGCCGCGGTCACTTGAGAAACGACAATATCTTGCGCCATGCATGCTTCCAGTTGAGGCGTCAACGCCGTGGCGTGCGCAAGTTCACGCTTATAGCATGCGTCTATGGCAGCAAACGCACCGTCTGATCCGCCCTTTTTCTGGATCGTTCCAATCTCGGCTGCTGCCTTCTCAATATTGCTCACCCGGTCGGGTACAGCCTTCTGTGCCGCGACATTGGTACCGAGGATAGCCAGGGCGAAAGCTGTCCCCGCCGTCGTTGTCCATTTCATGGGTCGTCTTCCGCGAAAATCAAGAATCAGGTGTATTGGTGTCAGCGTACAAGCAGAAGTACTTATCACCACGCTCACGTAGGAAATATGAAGGAGGCCAGCACTTCTGCCATGGTCAATCGCGTCGGTCTTGGCGCGCCCCTGACATTTCCGGTTAGGGGTATCTCGGAAGGCTCCCTGGCGCGCATCTGGGTGCGTGCTAATCAGTCCACGGCCTAGGTGCCCCCTCTCGGAAACACCTACAACAACCAACAACAAGAACCGATCAACATGAACGCAAATTCCGCCCTCGCACCGTCCGATCCCGAGTTCGACTATATCATCGTGGGTGCCGGCTCTGCCGGCTGCGTGCTCGCCAACCGTCTGTCCGCGAACGGCAAGCACAGCGTGCTTTTGCTAGAGGCAGGACCTAAGGATTCCAACATCTGGATCCACGTGCCGCTCGGCTACGGAAAGCTGTTCAAGGACAAGACCGTCAACTGGATGTACCAGACCGAGCCGGAGCCCGAACTGAAGGGGCGCCAGGTGTTCCAGCCGCGCGGCAAGACGCTGGGCGGATCGAGCTCGATCAACGGCCTGCTCTATGTCCGCGGCCAGCACGAGGATTACGACCGCTGGCGCCAGCACGGCAATGCCGGCTGGGGCTTTGACGACGTGCTGCCCTATTTCAAGAAGGCCGAGAACCAGACGCGCGGCGCCGATCAATATCACGGCACCGGCGGGCCGCTGCCGGTCTCCAACATGGTCGTGACCGATCCGCTGTCGAAGGCCTTCATCGACGCCGCGGTCGAGACCGGTTTGCCCTACAATCCCGATTTCAACGGCGCCACGCAGGAAGGCGTCGGCCTGTTCCAGACCACCACGCGCAACGGCCGTCGCGCCTCGACGGCGGTGGCCTATCTCGGCCCTGCGAAGGCGCGCGCCAATCTCAAGATCGAGACCGAGGCGCTCGGCCAGCGCGTGCTGTTCGAGGGCCGCCGCGCGGTCGGCCTCGAGTACCGGCAAGGCGCCAATGTGCGCCGCGCCCGCGCACGCAGGGAGATCGTGCTGTCGAGCGGTGCCTACAACTCGCCGCAGCTCTTGCAGCTCTCCGGCGTCGGGCCTGCCGATCTCTTGCACAAGCATGGCATCGAAATCGTGCTCGATGCCCAAGGCGTCGGCCACGATCTCCAGGACCACATGCAGGTCCGCATCGTGATGCGCTGCTCGCAGAGGATCACGCTCAACGACACCGTCAACAATCCGCTCCGCCGCACGCTCGCCGGCGCGCGCTATGCGCTGTTCAGGAAAGGCTGGCTGACGATCGCGGCCGGCACAGCGGGCGCGTTCTTCAAGACCAATCCGCGGCTGGCTTCGCCCGACATCCAGGTGCACTTCCTGCCGTTCTCGACCGACAAGATGGGCGAGAGGCTGCATGATTTTTCCGGCTTCACGGCGTCGGTGTGCCAGCTTCGTCCCGAGAGCCGTGGCTCACTGCGCATCAGGAGCGCGGACCCGACCGTGCCGCCGGAGATCCGTATCAATTACATGTCGACCGAGACCGACCGCACCACCAATGTCGAGGGCATCAAGATCCTGCGCAAGATCTTGAACGCGCCGGCGATGAAGCCGTTCGTGGTCAGCGAGTACGATCCCGGGGCGAAGGTATCCTCGGACGCCGAGCTGCTGGATTATTGCCGCGAGCGCGGCAGCACCATCTACCATCCGACCTCGACCTGTCGTATGGGCAATGATGCGCTCGCGGTGGTGGACCAGCGGCTGAAGGTGAGGGGGCTCGAAGCCTTGCGCGTCGTCGACGGTTCGATCATGCCGGACCTCGTCTCGGGGAACACCAACGCGCCGATCATCATGATCGCGGAGAAGGCGTCCGATATGATATTGGAGGACGCGCGGTAGAGCATGATCCGGAAAAGTGGGAAGCGGTTTTCCGATAAGATCATGCTCAAATAAAACGACGCGCTTGAGAGGATTTGAACTTGGCTATGCGATTCAAGATCGGCACCCGCAAGAGCGCGATGGCGCTGGCACAGACGGACGAGATCGCTCGCCGCCTGACTGCCGCCATGCCCGGTCTCGATGTCGAGATCGTCAAGTTCGACACCACGGGCGATCTCGACCAGACCAGCAAGCTCTTGCCCCATGGCGGCAAGGGCGGCGCCTTCGTCGCGCAGATCCGCGCCGCGGTGCTCTCGGGCGAATTGCAGGCGGCGATGCATTCGCTGAAGGACATGCCTGGGAACGAGGACACGCCCGGCCTCGTCATCGGCGCCACGCTGTCGCGCGATCCGCCCGGCGACGCGCTGGTGCTGCGCGACGGCGTCACGCTGGAAGCGCTGCGCCAGTCGTGCGGCAGGGGTTTTAAAATTGGCACCAACGCCGTCCGCCGCGCCGCCTATGCGCGACGGTTGTTTCCGGACGTGGAGGTGATTCACTTCCGCGGCGCCGCCGACACGCGCGTGCGAAAACTCGACAATGGCGAGATGCAGCGTCTGCCGGATGGCGGCGCGGTCGGGCCCGCGGATGCGTTGATCATGGCGCGTTCGGGTCTCGATCGCGTCGGTCTTTCCAGCCGCATTGCCTACGAATTCACCGCGGCCGAAATGCTGCCCGCAGCGGGGCAGGGCATCGTCGCCGTCGAATGCGCAGCGCAGGACTGGCAGACGCGGCAGATATTGTCATCGATCGACGATCCCGCAGCGCGTGCCTGCGCCGATGCCGAGCGTGAGGTGCTGTGGGTGCTGAACGGGCACTGCAATTCGCCGGTGGCGGGCTTCTCGACCATATCAGGCGATCAGATGTCGCTCGCGGCGTCTGTGCTCGACCTCTCCGGCAACACCATCATCGAAGCCTCGCGCACAGGCCCCGCCAATCGCCCGCGTGAGCTCGGCCGAGCGGTGGGACTGGATCTGCTGGACAAGGGCGCCGCCGAGATCATCGAGCGCAGCCGGCCGCGGTAGAGCGTGACCCCACCAGCCCGGTACATGGGGCGGATCCGCGCCGTCAACAGCGGACGTCGATGATGCATAAGCGAGTGTCCGCCACGGGCCAACAGCAGTCGTCAGCCGACACTCGCGACACTGCGTCGCGCGACCGCGATAGCCCGAGCTGCAATCCCCGTCATCTTGATACATCTGGGCGATTAGCCTTGGCGAGTACCTCGTCCCATGGCGGCTGCGGAGGAAAAATCTCACCCAGAAATTCGATGAAGGCCTTCACGTTCGGATTGCCTCGTCGGCTTTCCGGCCATAGTGCGGTGATGTTGGTTCTTGGAACGGCGAAATTTCGCAACACTGGGACAAGCTCATTTCGTCGCACATAGGGAGCAGCGACATAGGTGGGCGTGACGCCGATGCCACCTCCTGACGCGATGATGGTGGCAACAGCGTCGCTGAGATCGGTGATGATGGCGGCATCGGGAACGATCTCAAGCAAGCGATCACCGACGAGGAAGGGCCAGCCAAACGCCTGTCCCGAACTCTGGAAGCGAAAGTTTACACAGTCATGGTTGATGAGCTCGTCAGGATGAGCTGGCGCACCGCGCCGGGCCAGATAGTCGGGGGAAGCAAAAGCGCAGATGCGATGTGGCGCCAGTTGCCGGGAGATCAGCCTGGTATCAGCAAGATCGCCGACGCGAATCGCGACGTCGATGCCTTCCTCGATAAGGTCGACGAGACGGTCGCCCAGACGTAAATCGATCATGAGTTTTGGGTAACGCTCGCGAAAACGCGGTAGTGCCGGCGAGAGAATATGGACGCCGATTGGCAGGGGCGCCGCAATCCTCAAAGCGCCTGCAGGTTCGGAACGCGCCGCCACTGCGGCCTGCTCAATCGCGTCCGCCTCACGCAAAAGCCGGAGCGCCCGCTCGTGCAAGTCCCGCCCTTCGGATGTCAGCGTGAGCGAGCGCGTGGTGCGGCTGAACAGGCGCAGCCCGAGGTGTTGCTCCAACCGTTGCACGCTTTTGCTGACCGCCGAGGGCGAGACGCCGAGCGCACGAGCGGCGGCGGTATAACTGCCCAGGGAGCCGGCGCGGGCAAAAGCGATAAGGCCGGTAAGCCGGTCGAGGCTGATTTGTTCCATGATGGAATAATACAACCGCTTATTGGCCCAATTATCAAGCTAAACCCAAGCGTCTAGTCTTCATGTCATCGGCAGCGCATAGGGCGCCGCCCCTGAAGGGACTGAACTCCATGACCAATTTTGACTCCAACACCCTTAAAGATCGCAGCGTCGTTATCTTCGGCGGCACATCCGGCATCGGGCTCGCTGCGGCCCAGCAGGCCAAGGCAGCCGGCGCCAAGGTCATCGTAGTTGGCTTCGATGCCAAAGGAGCGGAACGGGTTGCCTCCGAGAATGGTTTCGTCGGCTGGCGTGCTGCAGATGTGACCAAACCTGAAACGATCGCCGCAGCGCTTGCCGATATCTCCCACGTCGACCATCTCGTTCTACTCGCCGGCAGCTTCGTCGCCGGCAGGGCTCTGGAGGCGGACGTCGCTTATCTGCATCGCGCCTTTGACGAGCGCATCTGGGCGGCTGTTTATGCGCTGCGCAGTCTCGGGGACCGGCTCGCTGCCAACGGATCGGTTACGTTCATTTCGGGCGCCTTGGCCGATCGACCTAACGCATATGGCACTGCAGTGCTCGCTGCGGCCTCGGCGGCTATGGAAGCCTTCGCCCGTGGCCTCGTCCTGGAACTGGCGCCACGCCGCGTGAATACCTTGTCGCCTGGGACGATCGACACGCCTCTCCTCGCACGCACACTCGGCGAAGGCCGCGACGCTTACGTGACGGCGCTCAAGGAGAAACTGCCGGTCCACCGCCTTGGTACCGCGCAGGAAGCCGGCAATGCTGTGGTTTTCCTGATGAGCAATGGGTTCATGAACGGAGAGACGCTTCATATCGACGGCGGCGCCCGTCTCATCTGAATGCGGATCAAGCAGGTTCTTCAGGAGGTCGCTCGGACCTGCTGGATTCGCTCGAGGCGATGTGGGTGCGATGTTGTCATCGTGCGCCTGTTTTGCCCGACGTGTCAAACGTCGTCGCAGCGAGGCTCAAACCCATGCCGGCCGAAATCTTTCAATGATTTCTACTGTGCATGGGGTTGTTTTCACGGTTTTCGTTTC
The DNA here is from genome assembly GCF_049949275.1 of Bradyrhizobium genosp. A. Taxonomy (NCBI): domain Bacteria; kingdom Pseudomonadati; phylum Pseudomonadota; class Alphaproteobacteria; order Hyphomicrobiales; family Nitrobacteraceae; genus Bradyrhizobium; species Bradyrhizobium genosp. A. The sequence goes on from NZ_CP188196.1 coordinate 2,047,459, forward strand.
CGCCCCCTGCGGGGTGAAACTTTTTAGTCCCGCACGCGCTTCAGCATCTGCTCGACATGGGCGATCGGCGTCTCCGGCTGGATGCCGTGGCCGAGATTGAAGATGAAGCAGCCTTGCGCAAAATTCGCCAGCACATTGTCGACCGCGCGGTCGAGGGCTGAACCGCCGGTGATCAGCACCAGCGGATCGAGATTGCCCTGCACGGCGACGCGGCTCTGCACCCGCTCGCGGATGAAGGCCGGCTCCGCGGTCCAGTCGATGCTGACGGCGTTGACGCCCGTCGCCTCGACATAGCCGGGCAGTTGCGCGCCGGCCCCGCGCGGGAAGCCGATGATCTTCGCATCCGGCACTTTTGCGCGCACGCCTTCGACGATGCGCCGCGTCGGCTCGACCGACCAGCGCGCGAATTCGGCCGGCGGCAGCACGCCGGCCCAGGTGTCGAAAATCTGCAACGCATTGGCGCCGGCCTCTAACTGCGCCAGCAGATAGTGGATCGAGTTCTCGACCAGCACGTCGATGATTTTCGCAAACGCCTCCGGATGCCGGTAGGCCATCATCCGCGCCGGCGCCTGGTCCGGCGTGCCTTGGCCCGCGACCATGTAGGTCGCCACCGTCCACGGCGCGCCGCAGAAGCCGATCAGCGCGATTTTCGGATCGAGTGCGCCGCGCACGATCTTGAGCGCCTCGAACACCGGCTTGAGCTTGCCGAAATCGGCATGCGTGGCGAGCGTTGCGACCTTGGCCGGATCATCCAGCGGCTCGAGCCGCGGACCTTCGCCAACCTCGAAGCGCACGGAGCGGCCGAGCGCATAGGGGATCACCAGAATGTCGGAGAAGATGATCGCCGCATCGAAGCCGAACCGGCGGATCGGTTGCAGCGTGACTTCGGCAGCAAGCTCCGGATTGAAGCAGAGATCGAGGAAGCCGCCGGCCTTGGCGCGGACCTCGCGGTACTCCGGCAGATAGCGGCCGGCCTGCCGCATCATCCACATGGGCGGGACGGCTTGCCGCTGGCCGGAGAGCACGTCGATGAAGGGCTTTGTCGCAGACTGGGGCACGAACGTTCCTGATGCAGATTGGGGTTCCTGATACACCGTGCGCGGTCGGAGCGGAACAGGGGAACCAGCGCAAATGCGCCGCGTTGACCCGCCAGTGGAGGAGGAATTCCATGGCTCAGACATTCAATCCCGCGCCGCACGACAAGCACGCCGACAATCTGCACGAGGCGCTCGCGGCCGACCGCCACGCCAAGCTCGATACCGGGTTGGAAGATACCTTCCCCGCCTCCGATCCCGTGAGCGTCACGCAGCCGACGCCGTCGAAGGCCGACGCGGACGCCGACAATCCCTCGCTCTGGGGCAAGGTCAAGTCGATCTTCAGCTAGGGGCCGCCAGTTTCCGATAGACTCGATAAGACCTTGTTAGTGATCTGCGGAAGCCCCGGTCCGTAGGAGTACGGAAGAACCCGTAGATGAATGCGAATCCGGGCAGGCGCTTCAGGGTTCAATAAGAGAAGCGGCAGAGTTTCCCTCGACTGGAGAATTCTGCCGCATGAACGTCGCCTCACAGAGAGCCGGATGGAGCCGCCTGCCGTTGCGCGCGGCAGCGTTTGTCGTGCTCACCTGCGTGGCGATTCTCGGCGTCAGCGGCTGGCGTGAATGGGCCGCGCGGGACGCGGTGCTCAAGGGCGCCGAAACCGAGATGGCGAACGTCGCCCGCTCGCTGACGCAGCATGCCGAGGATAGCCTCGACCTGCTCGATTCCGGCGTCGTCGGCGTCGTCAGCCGGCTGGAGATGGACGGCGCCGGTCCCGTCACGATCGCGAAGCTGCGCAATCTCCTCGAGGCGCGCAAGAAGGCGATGGAGCGCGTCCACAGCCTCGCCATCATCGACGACCAGGGCAACTGGCTGACCTCGCCCGGCACGATCGCCTCGACGCTCAGCGACGATACGTTCTTCCGTTACCACCAGCTCTCGCCCAAACGGGAGGCCTATATCGGCCACCCCGTGAAGAGCCTCTTGGACGGCGAATGGGTCGTGACCCTGTCGCGCCGCTTCAACAAGCCGGACGGCAGCTTTGGCGGCGTGGTGCTCGCCGCGATCGGCTCCAGATATCTGTCGCACTTCTACGAGCAGTTCGAGATCGGCCGTAACAGCTCCGTGGCGCTGATGCACGGCGATGGCCTGATCATCGCGCGCAACCCGAACAACGAGAAATTCGTCGGCCGCAGCGTTGCCGACGCTCCGCTATTTCGCGATCCCAGCCTGCAACGGCCGAACGGCGCCTATCAATTCAAGTCACCACTGGATGGCGTCGAGCGCGTCAGCTTCTTCAAGCGCAGCAGCCGCTACCCGCTCGTCCTGCTCGCCACCGTCGACCGGGACGAGTTACTCGCGCCCTGGCGCGGGGCGGCGATCTCGCGCATGCTCTACGTGCTCGCGCTGGTCATGCTGATCGCGGTGATCGGCGCGGTGCTGGTGCGCCAGTTGCAGCGCGGCCAGCGCATGGCGGCGGCGTTGATCGAGAAGGAGGCGCATTTCCGCCTGCTCGCGGAAGGCTCTAGCGACATGGTCACCCGCATCGGGCTTGACGGGCAGCTGCGCTACGTTTCGCCGTCGTCCAACCGCGTCGTCGGCTGGCGCCCGAATCAGCTGATCGGCACCGACGCGCTCGCTGGAATCCATCCGGAGGACCGGCCGCATGTGCAGGCCATCGTCGACGCCATGAAGCGCGGCGATACGGACGAAGCGCGCGTCACCTACCGCAACGTACACCGGCAGAACTCCGAGGTCTGGCTGGAATCGACCATGCGCGTGACCCGCAAGGACAACGGCAATGTCAACGGCGTGGTCGCGATCTCGCGCGACATCTCCGAGCAGAAGAAGCTGGAGACCAGGCTCGAGACGCTTGCGATCGAGGACAGCCTCACCGGGCTTGCCAACCGTCGCCGCTTCGACGAACGGCTGAAGGAGGAATGGGCGCGCGCCTATCGCGACCGCTCCAGCCTCGGCCTGTTGATGATCGACGTCGACCACTTCAAGGCCTACAACGACGAATATGGCCATCCCGCCGGTGACGCCTGCTTGCGCGTGGTTGCAAAGATCATCGCGGCCGAGATGCAACGGGTCGGCGATCTCGCGGCGCGTTACGGCGGCGAGGAATTCGCCATGCTGCTGCCGAACACTGATGCCGCCGGCTGCGCCCGGATCGGCGAGCGGATCCGCAGCGCCGTCCACGATGCAGGTCTGGTCCACGCCTCCAATCCGGCGGCGCCATGCGTCACCGTCTCGGTCGGTGGCGCGACCTGCCGGCCGTCGTTCGAGCGCACCGCGGGCGCGGGATCGCTGGTGGAATCCGCCGACCGGGCGCTCTACGCCGCCAAGGACGCCGGCCGCGACAGCTTGACGATGTCCGGCGAGGTCATGAACCTGCTCAAGGCATCCGGCCAGTAATTCCGCTCAATAGTGCGGCGGAGGCTCGTTGGCAGGGCCCGGCGCATTCGCTTCCGCCTCCTGCAATCGCTCATTGAGCTGCGCCAGCTGTCGCGTCAGCACATCGATCTGCTTCCACTGCGCGGTGATGGTCTGGTTCAGCGTATCGATGGTGTCGTCCTGATAGGCAAGACGCGTCTCCAGCGTGTCGATGCGCTCGGCGAGCGCCTTGATCTCATTCGTCACGTGCCGTGTCCTTGTCCCGCTCGCGCAAACCAAGTTCTTGTAAACCATGGCCGAGCGCCACGCGCTCGTCGAACACAAAGCATTCGCCGCGCCAGCGGCTCTGCGCTTCCGGTACATCTTCCAGATACTTCAGGATGCCGCCCTTGAGGTGGTAGACTTCCGTAAAGCCGCGCGCCAGCAGATGCGCGCTCGCCTTCTCACAGCGGATGCCGCCGGTGCAGAACATCGCGATCTTGCGATGTTTCGCGGGATCGAGCTGTTCTGCCGCAAAATCCTTGAACTGGCCAAAGCTCTTGATGCCAGGGTCGACCGCGCCCTCGAACGTCCCCATCGCCACCTCGAAGGCGTTGCGGGTGTCGAGCACCAGCGTGTCGGGCGACGAGATCAGCCCGTTCCATTCGGCTGCTTCGACATAGGTGCCGACCTGCCGGGTCGGATCGGCGGCCGCGTCGCCAAGTGTGACGATCTCCTTCTTCAGCCGCACCTTGAGCCGGCCGAACGGCATCGCTTCCGCGGTCGAGCATTTCAGCTCGAGATTGTTGAGCCGGCCGCCGAACATCGCCCCGTGCGCGAGCTCGTGGGCGAAGGCGTCGATCGCCACAGGTGCGCCCGCGATCGTGCCGTTGATGCCCTCCTGGGCCAGCAATATGCTGCCTTTCAGGGACAGGCCGGTACAGAGCGCGCGCAGCGGCTCGCGCAGCTCGCGGTAATCGGGCAGGGCGGCGAATTGGTAGAAGGCGCAGACCTTGTAAGTCATGCGCCCGTTTAGCAGGCGGCCGGCGCCCGGAAAACCCGCAACCGATAGCTCTATTCCCAGCGAATGGCAGCCATTTCCCTGGTATGCCAGCATTGCCCGGGCGGCCCTGAATGTGTCATGAAGGCCCGATTTTTCCGAGACGGCGCGCCATCTGCGCCCATGGGTCTGAGAGAGCAAAAACTTCGATGAGAAACTTCCATTTCCCCGGCAGGTCCACAGTCCACGCCACCAACGCGATGGTCGCGACCTCGCATCCGCAGGCATCCCTTGCCGCGATCGAGGTGCTGCGCGAGGGTGGCACGGCGGTGGACGCGGCGGTGGCAGGTTCTGCCTTGCTCGGCGTGATCGAGCCGCAATCGACCGGCATCGGCGGCGATTGTTTTGCGCTGATCCAGCCGCGCGGCGAGGGCAAGATCATCGCCTATAACGGCTCCGGCCGGGCGCCGAAGGCGGCCAACGCCGACTGGTATCTCGAGCGCAAGATCAATTCCGTGCCGCTGACCTCGGCGCATGCAGTCTCGATCCCCGGCGTGATCGACTGTTTCGCGACCGTGCTGCGCGACCACGGCAAGTTCGGCTTCGACCGGCTGCTGCTGCCCGCGATCAAGGCGGCCGAGGAAGGCTACGTCGTCGCTCCCCGCATCGCGTTCGACTGGAAGAACCAGTTCGAGAAGCTGAAGGGTGGCACCAACACCGTGCGCTACCTGCTACCGGGCGGCAAGCCGCCGGTGGCCGGCGACGTCATCCGCCAGGCCGAGCTCGGCAAGACGCTGCGCGCGATCGCCAAGGACGGCCGTGACGCCTTCTACAGGGGCGCGATCGCGGAAGACATGGTCGAGACCCTACGCGGCATCGGCGGCCTGCACACGCTCGACGATTTCGCCGCGCACACCACCGAGACGACGACGCCGATCGGCACCATGTACAAGGGCTACGACGTCTGGCAGTGCCCGCCGAACGGCCCCGGTCTCACCGCGTTACTGATGCTCAACATCCTGTCGCGGTTCGACCTGACCAAATACGCGCCGCTCAGCGTCGAGCGCTTCCACCTCGAGGCGGAAGCCGCGCGCATCGCCTACATGCATCGCGAGCTGCATGTCGCCGATCCCAATCACATGCAGGTCGAGGTCTCCAAGATCCTCGCCAAGGAATTCTGCGACGAGCACATCGCAAAAATCCGCATGGACGGCATGCTCGACCTGCCGAACGTCGCACCGCCGATGAATCCCTCGACCATCTACATCACGGTCGTGGACAAGGATCGCAACGTCTGCTCGTTCATCAACTCGATCGCGCATTCCTTCGGCTCGGCGATCGTCTCCAATAAGACCGGCGTGCTGTTCCAGAACCGCGCCGGCGGCTTCCGCATCCAGCCCGGCCATCCCAACTGCATCGCCGGCGGCAAGCGTCCGCTGCACACCATCATGCCGAGCCTGCTCACCAAGGGCGGCCGCTCGGTGATGCCGTTCGCGGTGATGGGCGGTCAGTATCAGCCGGTCGGCCAGACCCGTGTCGTGACCAACATTCTCGATTATGGCTGCGACGTACAGGAGGCCATCGATATGCCGCGCGGCCTGCACTACGAGGGCAAGTACCAGCTCGAGGACAGTGTGCCGGCCGATATCGTCGAGGGCCTCAAGAAGCTCGGCCACGAGACCACCAGCGTGGTCGGTCCGCTCGGCGGCGCCCAGGCGATCTGGATCGACTGGGACAGGGGCACGCTCACCGGCGGTTCCGATCCGCGCAAGGATGGCTGCGCGCTCGGCTATTGATCGAGGACCCGAGGGCTGGAAACGATCACCGCGTTGCGCTAGACACCTTCCGCCTCAAACGGAAGGTGTTCTATGCAGCGTTTTCAGCGCGCACTCCTCGCCATCATGTCCGCGCTCGCGATCACTGTGATCGCCAGCGTGTCGACATTCGTCTCCACCACGGCATCGGCTCAGACCGCAGGAAAACCCATGACCACAGCTTCAGGCTTGCAGACCATCGACAGCGTCGTCGGCACCGGCGCCTCGCCGAAGCCCGGCCAGATTTGCGTGATGCATTATACCGGCTGGCTCTATGAGAATGGCCAGAAGGGTAAGAAGTTCGACTCGTCAGTCGATCGCAACGAGCCCTTCGAATTCCCGATCGGCAAGGGCCGCGTCATTGCCGGCTGGGACGAGGGCGTTGGCACGATGAAGGTCGGCGGCAAGCGCACGCTGATCATCCCGCCGCAGCTCGGCTACGGCGCCCGTGGCGCCGGCGGTGTGATCCCGCCGAACGCGACGCTGATGTTCGACGTGGAATTGCTCGCGGTGAAGTGAGCGGACAACAAAAAGACCGGCCTCGGGGCCGGTCCTTTCGCTTTCAGTCTAACGCGCGCTACTCCGCCGCGCGACGTGCCGCCGCCGCGGCGCGATCGATCGCTTCCTTCGCGGCGTCCTTGGCATCGCCCGTGGCCGCCTGGCCCTTGCCCTTCACCTCCTGGACCACGCCTTCGCCTTGCAGGCGCTCGGAACCGGTGGCTTCGCCGATGCCCTGCTTGGCCTTGCCGATGGCTTCGTTGGCATTGCCCTTGATCTTGTCGCTCGTGCTACCCATGGAAACTCTCCTTCCAGATTGCTCGAGCTAACAACACTGGGCGACAATGAGAGTTCCGATTTTGGTATGGCTTGCCGCCGTAGCTTTGGGTTAGTTTCACCGGTAAGGAACCAACAGAAAGCAAGAATCATGACCGGCCATGACCACACGCATTCCCACCATGACCACGATCATCACGATGATCGCTGGAAACACGATGGCGTGCGCGTCATTCCCGGCAATCAGCTCGATACCAACGTGCCGTCGACAGCGGGCATGGACCGTGCAGCCGCCATCAATTTCGCCCGCGTCGGCGCACAGAAATTGTGGGCAGGTACCGTCAGCATCAAGCCGGACGCCAAGACCGGCGCGCATCATCACGGCCACCTCGAAAGCGTCATCTATGTGGTGAAGGGCAAGGCGCGGATGCGCTGGGGCGAGAGCCTGCAATTCACCGCCGAGGCCGGCCCCGGCGATTTCATTTTCGTGCCGCCCTACGTGCCGCACCAGGAGATCAACGCCAGCCCCGACGAGGTGCTCGAATGCGTGCTGGTGCGCAGCGACGGCGAGGCGGTCGCGATCAATCTTGACATCGAGCCGGTCGAGAAGCCCGAGACCGTGCTGTGGGTCGATCCCATCCATCGGGATCCTAACGAGAGGAAGTAAGGCCGAAGACTGCGCGGGGTTCGGTGCGACAGAACCCCGCAGGTTATAAGGTAAAAAATATCCGGAAGCCGTGTCGGATGGCGGCTCTGCCATCCGTCCTTGGGCAGAATCCCGCCCACGGAGCTTCCGATGCCCAGGATGATTTTTCTCAATCTGCCGGTGACCGACCTCAAGCGTGCGACCGCCTTTTATGAGGCGATCGGCGCCACCAGGAACCCGCAATTCAGTGACGACACGGCGAGCTGCATGGTCTTTTCCGAGACCATCTACGCGATGCTGACGACCCACGACAAATTTCGTCAATTCACGCCGAAGCCGATTGCCGACGCGAAGACCTCGAACCAGGCGCTGTTCTGCCTGTCAGCCGATAGCCGGAAGGAGGTCGACGATATCGTCGGCAGGGCCGCGGCTGCGGGCGGGGTGGCCGATCCCAGCCCGAAGGACGAATACGGTTTCATGTACGGCCGCAGCTTCGAGGATCCGGATGGTCATATGTGGGGCGTGAACTGGCTGGACATGGCGGCAGTCCCCCCGAAGCCCGCTATGGCGAACGCCTGATTGAAAGCTGAAGAGGAGCATTCGCAATGTCCAAGCTCGTGCCCTGCATGTGGTTCAATGGCGATGCCGAGGACGCCGCAAAATTCTACGTCTCGCTCGTGCCGAATTCGGCGATCACGCACGTTCAGTACAATGTTGCGGACAATCCGTCCGGCAAGGAAGGTTCGGTGCTCGTCGTCGAGTTCACGGTGGCCGGCCAGCCGCTGGTCGCGCTCAACGGCGGCATGAAGGTGGACTATACCCATGCGCTGTCGCTGATGATCCATTGCGACGACCAGGCCCAGGTCGACAGCGTCTGGAACGCGTTCCTGGCCCATGGCGGCAAGGAGCAGCAGTGCGGCTGGATCTCTGACCGCTACGGCGTGTCCTGGCAGGTGGTGCCGAAGGTGATGTTCGATTTCCTGTCGAGCCCCGACAAGGCCGCCGCCGCACGCGCGATGCAGGCCATGATGAAGATGGTGAAGCTTGATGTGGACGCCTTGCGACGTGCGTTCGAGGGCAAGTCGGCGGCGTGACGTCAACACAGATGCCGTAGGGCGGGCAAAGGCGCATTCGCGCCGTGCCCACCATCCGTCTATGATTGAGAGAGAAGTGGTGGGCACGCTTCCGCTTTGCCCACCCTACGAGACCTTGCTGAGGCGCGCTCGCCCGCTAGTAATTGATCCTCAACCCCACGCCGCCATGGATGGTGTTGCCGACCGGCTGCGGGCCCAGTGTGCCGTTGGTGAAGAGGTCCACGATCCAGCCCTTCTGCACGCGGAAGCCGAGGCGGCCGCCATATTCGAACCAGCCCTGGTTGCCCATCGTCGGCACCACCCTGCCGTCGCCGGTCACGGTGGCGACGATGCCGCTGTGGCTGGCGAATGACTGCACCCAGCCGCCGTTGATGTTGGTCTCGATGTTGCCGGCGAAGAGATGGGTCCACTGGCCCCCGATCTTGACTAGGCTGGTGCGGTCGGTGCCGGTCGCAATGCTGGCGTCGAACGGATTGAACGCGACCGTGTTGTCCGCATAGCCCGACACGCGCTGCCAGAGCTGCCAGACCTCGACGGAGGCTGCGACCTCGTCGCGCGGTGACAACCGGCTCATCCAGCCGGCGCGACCGTAGACCGCGTAGTTCGCGGCGTTGGTCGAACTCGTGACGCTCACCGGGCCGAGGCTGGTATTGTAGCTGCGAGTGTAGCGCGCCTTCTCCCACGGCGTCAGGATCGTGCCGACGTCGAAGAATGGACGCGACGAGCCCCAATCGGTGAAGTCATAGCGCAGCGCGAAGGCGCCGATCGGGGCACTGGTGATGTTGTTGCCGCCCTCGCTGTATTGCGTGTAGGCGAGGCCGGCGAGCAGCGACAGATTGGGCGTCAGCTCCTTGCGGCCGTGGATGCCGGCCGAGAACGAGCCCGCCGAACCGAACGCGCTGACGCAGTCGCTGCAATTGACCTGCTCGTTGACGCCAAGCAGCACCGTGCCGAGCACGCGGTTGGTGATCATCTGGTTGAAGCGCTGGTTGGCGAGGCCGCCGATCGAGTTGCCGCTGGAATCGGAGCCGGTCGGCGTTGGGCTCTGCGATGGGGACGGGCTCGGTGCCGGAGAGGGGCTCGGTGACGGAGAGGGGCTCGGCGCCGGATAAGGGCTTGGTGATGGATAGGGTTGCGGCTCGCCGCATTCGGACTCGCAAGAACTTTGGGCCGCAGCCGGCCGGGTGTTGAGCGCGAACAGTGCAAGGGCAGCGGCCGCCGCTAATGCGCTGGCGAGGATAAGCCTCTTGAAGCCGAGCTGCGCCATCGTCAGCGCCCGCACAGCATGCCGTCGTCATGGACGACAGGTGTGATGGTTGGCGAGGCATCGGCATATTGATTGACGGAGCACAGCCCGGCATTGGCGGCGCAGTTGGCGGCGAAAGTCCAGGGCGGCGTGTTGGTCCTGGTGATGGAGACCTTGCCGCCGGTCGAGGTGATGACCGCTGTGTCGCCCGGCTGGGTGAGTTGGATGCACTGGAAGTTCAGCGTGCAGACGCTGGCCGCGCCCTCCTGAAGCACGACGACCGAGCGGCCGCGCTGCGACAGGATGTCGAGCGTGGTGCCGCGAACGCCGATGGTCGCGAGCGGCGTCGTGATCTTGTAGGCGGTCTTCTCCGAATGTCCGGTGACGAAGCGGAAGGCGCCGGTGGTCATGCGGATCGCGACGTCGCGATAGCTGTGCTCGTCGTTGAAGACGGTGCGGTCGAGCTTCAGCGTGGCGCTCGGTCCCAGCGACAGATTGGTGCTGTCCGCCATGACGAACCGCGCTGCGCTGTCGGCGCCGGTGCGCACGGTCTCGTCGCGCAGCATGCTATCACCGACATTGATCGGCGTCGTGCTCGTGGCGATGCGCACCACTTCGTTCTGGACCAGGACGGCTTCGCCGACGCGCGTTTGGGCCTGCGCGCAAGTCGCAGCGCACAATGTGGCCGACAGCAGTGCAGGGAAAAGCAGAAAACGCAAATTCATATTGTACCCGATCGAAGTCCCTGATCGCACACGCCTGTGTTGTGGTAGAATGATCACAAGCGGCGCGAGACGAGCGTTAGCTTAGTGACAGTTGCGGCAGAATGCGTTCAATGGATCGGCTGAGTTATTTTTTATTCGCGGTGACGCAGATTTGCCACGTAAAATAGTCCCACAGCCGTCGCGCGAAGCACACGCGGTTCCGAAGTTGTCGCGAAGCGCAGTGATCGCTGTCGCGATCTTCCTAGCTGCGCATCTCGCGCTGTTGATCGGGCTGGTGACGCCGGAAAAATTCGTGTTCGACGAGGTGCATTATGTGCCGGCTGCACGGCAGATGCTGGGCTCCGGGACGTCGCAGCCGATGCTCAATCCGATGCATCCGCCGCTGGCGAAAGAGCTGATCGCGATTTCGATCGCAGCGTTCGGCGACAATGCGCTGGGCTGGCGCTATCCGGCGACGCTGTTCGGTGCGCTCGCGATCGTCGCGATCTATCTCTGCGGTCTCGCGTTGTTCGGATCGCAAGGGCCCGCGATCGCGGCAGCACTGATCGCGGCGTTCAACCAGATGCTCTATGTGCAGGCGCGCATCGCGATGCTCGACATCTTCGCACTCGGTTTCGGTCTGCTCGCCATCGCCGCCTTCATGCATGGCTTTCGAAAGGAGCGGCCGCAGGCGCTGTTCGCACTCGCGGGTGCGTTGTTCGGTCTCGCCGCCGCCTGCAAGTGGAGCGGCTTGTTTCCGCTCGGCGTCTGCATCGTCATCGTTGCGGTGATCTGCCTGATGCAGGGCTGGCACACGCTGTTTGTCGATGCGCAGCCGAGCGACTGGTACCGGCCCGATGTCTGGCCCGCCTTCAGAGTGCACCATGTCGCGCTCTGCTTTGCGCTGTTGCCGGCCGTGACCTATCTCGCCGCCTTCGTTCCGCTCTACGGGCTGTCATTGCCGGATCTGATCGAGGCGCAGCGCCGCATCTTTGCCGACAACACCACCACCGCGATCGCCGGCCATACTTATATGAGCTCATGGCCATCCTGGCCGTTGCTGGCGCGGCCGGTGTGGTTCCTGTTCGACAAGACCTCGGACGACAACGTCGCGGCGGTCGTTTTCCTCGGCAATCCGCTGGTAGCGTGGCCGACGCTGCTCGCGCTCGCGGTGGTGTTGCGCGACTTCATCGTCGCGCGTCGCTGGGATGCGTTCCTGATCGCGGCGTTCTATTTCGGCCTCTGGCTCGCCTGGGCGCTGCTGCCGCGCACGCTGGGCTTCATCTATTATTATCTGCCGGCAGCAACCGTCGCCTCGCTCGCGCTGGTCTATGTGCTGCGCAGAGAAGGGCTGCCGCGCTGGCTGTTGTGGGCCTATGTCGGCGTCGCCGCGATCGGCTTTGCGGTGATGCTGCCGATCTCAGCCGCCTTCATCGGCACGTCGATGCAAATGTTCAATCGGATGATGTTGTTCCAGAGCTGGATCTGACAACAGAAAACCGCCCGCCGCTTTCGCGGTAGGCGGTTTTCGATTGCTGCAATTACTTCTCAGATCACTTGGACGCGGTCTTGGTGTCCATGTTCACGACCTGGACGCGGCGGTTGATCGGGTCGGCGCCGTTGGCGGTGTCCTTCAGCCTGGTCTTGCCATAGCCGACGGTGACGAGATCGCTGCCATTGAGGCCGTAGTTCTGCACCAGGTACTTCTTGATGGTGTCGGCGCGCCGCTCAGAGAGCCCCTGATTGTATTCTTCGGTGCCGATCGCATCGGTATGGCCGGCGACCACGAAGGTCGAGCCTTTCAGCGACGGATCGGACAGCGCCTTGCCGAGCGCCTGCACCGACGGCACCGAGGTCCTGGCGATGTCGGCCGAGTTGTAGTCGAACTGGATCTCCAGATCGATGTTCGGCTTTGCCGCCGCGAGCTCGGCGATCTGATCGCGCTCGCCCGTCGAGAGCGAACGGGTCTGCCGGTTGCGTACGGTATTGAGGAAGGCCGCTTCCTTGGCTTGCGCCGTCGGATCGGCCTGCGGACCGGCGGATAGGCCGCGGGTGATCGGCCTGGGCTTCAACGCATCCAGGATCTGATTGGTGGAGACGTTGCTGTCGCCGGCGAAAGCCAGGCCCGCCGTCAACGACAGCGCGGCCGTGAGCGTGATCGCCTTCAGTCCAAAAAACCTATTGAAATGGGTCATTGTCGTATCCTCGCTGTGACGCCTGATGGCGATTTGATGCTGCGAGCATAGGGAAGGTTCAAAGGCTCGGATGTGATCCGGGTCACATTCAGAAATCGCCGAAGTACCATCCGCATCTTAGCGCCGGCGCCGGTCGGCATCCATCGCATCCAGCTAGCTGGCAGTGGCCCGTTACCGGTGCAGCACAAGGCCTGCTCAGGAAGTAACGCTGTCTCGTTCGATCCTCGAAAGCAGGTGCAGATCCTTCACGTCATTTCGAATCGGTCTTATGCGACTCGCTGGACTTCGGGCCGCAGCGGGTACAATCTCCCTGCCATTGCTCGTCACCAGCATTCATTGCCCGTTGCGTCAGCCCCGCGAAGAGTAGCCGTCGCAGCGTCGCTCAGCTCGGTTCGAGCATTAGAAATCCCCGGGTGATCCAGATCACAGTGCGTCGTTGTGAACTGGATCAGATAGCTCTCATCGGATCGGCTCGGGTTGATCCGAGAACAGCGAAGAAGTTTGGATCAGGGGAGAATGATCATGCGCTTCTTGATCGCAGCAATTTCAATCGCAGCATTTCTCGTCAGCGGCAACGCAGCTTTCGCTGACAAGCGCGTCGCCTTCGTGGTCGGCAATGCCGCCTACAAGAATGTCCCGCAGCTCCCAAACCCCGCGATCGATTCCAAGGCGATGGCCAGGGTGCTGCGCAATGTCGGCTTCGATGTCGTCGAGGGCGCCAACCTCACCCGCGACGCCATGACTGCAAAGCTTTTGGAGTTTGGCAAGAAGAGTGAAGGCGCCGATGTCGCCGTGTTCTTCTATGCCGGCCACGGGATTGCCGTGAACGGCGTCAACTACCTGTTGCCGATTGACGCGGACCTGAAATCCGAAATCGACGTCAAGCTCGGCGCGGCGATCAATGTCGACATCACGCTCGATCAGACCATGGCGGATGCCAAGGTGAAGCTCGTATTCCTGGACGCCTGCCGCGATAACCCATTCGCGGCAAAGATCCGGTCGGCCAAGGCCACCCGCTCCGTCAACGTGCAGACTGGCCTCGCCGAGATGAAGTCGGGCGAGGGCACGCTGATTGCCTTTGCCACCGGCCCCGGCCAGACCGCGCTCGACGGCGAGGCCGGCACCAACAGCCCATTCACCCGGGCCCTCGTCGCCAACATTGCCCAGCCCGGAATCGAGATCCAGCAGGCCATGACCAAGGTCCGTGCCCAGGTCAGTGACGAGACCAGCAAGGGGCAATTGCCCTGGGGCCACACCAACCTCACCGGCAACGTCTATCTCAATCCGGTTGGTGCGTCGGCTACGGCCACGATCGATCCGTCGAACGCGCCGGTATCGGCCGCGGCCAGGCAAGGCTCCGACATCGAGCTCGAGTTCTGGCGCTCGATCAAGGACACCAACAAGGTGGAAGAACTCAACGCCTATCTCACCAACTATCCGAACGGCACGTTCAAATCGATTGCACTCGCCCGCATCGCGGCGTTGCAGGACGGACCGTCCAATACCACCCGCAACCTGTCGGCCGGGATCGATCCCGCGACCTTCACCGAAGAAGCCAGCCAGATGTCCGAAGACCAGATCGGTCTGGACAAGAGCCAGCGCCGCGACGTGCAGCGCCGCCTCACCGGGCTCGGCTTTGACGTCAAGGCGACCGGGAAGTTCGACGACGAGACCCGTTCCGTGATGAAGCGTTGGCAGGCTGCACGTGGCTATCCCGCCACCGGCTATCTCAACAAGCTCCAGCACAAGGCTCTGCTATCGGAGATCGTTTCGACCCGCGCTGCCTCCCCTGAGCAGGCAGACGATGAGCCGGCGCGTCGCCATTCCTCCGGTGGTGGCGGTCGGCGCCATTACAGTGGTGGCGGCGGCGCCCCGACGGGCGGCCCTGGCGGTCTGTTTGGCGGCATGATGGGTGGATTGTTTGGCCGCCGCTGAGGGCAAACACGGGGGGCGGCTCAATCCGGGCCGCCCTCCCTGTCGGAAACCTGCGCTCATCCTTCGTCGCAAAGCGGTCGCGTGGCGGCCTGTCTGCGAACAAGTTTTCGGCAAGATGCGCGCCTAGCAGGACCCCTGATCCGACAACCGCAAGCGAAGGGGAGCCGAGTTCAATCCTGTGCCAAGGCCGAGTGACTATCAGTTCTATCGTGGCGGCCCGCCGGATCGGACCGTGTTCCTGAGTTCCATGCCCATCTATATCGGCGCGGCGATGATCGCGGTCGCGATCCTGCTCTCGACGCTGATCACGGGATTGACCTCCCGCTATGTCGGCCTCGAAGCTCCGACCGACGAGAACATGTGGCTGGTCGACCGCCTCACCGGCAGCGTCTATCGCTGCCAGGCGGAGGGCCGGGGCAGAGCCGCATGCGAGCCCGACATCGCCACCGGGAGCGTCAGTGACCGGCCCAACGACCGGCCTAAGCCGCCGAAGGACGGCCGCTGAGGCGATGTCGCTTCGCATTGCAGCAAGAAAATTTTCTTCTCCACGAAACATTGTCGCGAGAGAATACGTAGTTGCGAAGGCCGGCATGACGCCGGTTTCGTTTTGCTCAAGGAGATTTTTCGATGAAGACCTTGCTCACCGCCGCAGCCTTTGTCGCGTTCGCTCTTTCAATTTCGCCCGCATCCGCCGCGATGATGGCGTGCACCGGCGATAACATGATGAAATCGACGGCCATGATGACCAGTACCGCCGACACGCCTGCCAAGGCGGCCGCGAACAAGGAAATGGCCATGGCCAACACGGACATGAGCAATGGCAAGATGAAGGGCGCCTGCATGCACTACATGAAGGCGCAGAAGGCCATGATGATGAAGTAGGCCTCGGCCACCCCCGTCCAGCCGCGCTGTCAGCAGATGGCAGCGCGGCCTTTCTTTGCCACGTTCTTTCGCGCGTTCTTTTTCCTGGCGCGAATCCCGCTACATTGCCTCTCGCAATGTCCCGCGCACCAAAGCCCCTCTCGCTTTCGACCACACAGGCCCGGCAGATCTGGCTGCACGCCCAACGGCTCGACACGCGCGAGCCGTTCGGGGAGGGCGCGGCAGCCGTCGCGGACGCGGTCTCCCATCTCGGCTATGTGCAGATCGACACCATCAACGTGATCGAGCGCTGCCATCACCACATTCTCTTCAGCCGCATCCCGTCCTATCGCCGAGCCGATCTGCGTCATGCCCAGAGCGTCGACAAAAGCGTGTTCGAATACTGGACCCATGCGCTGTCCTACGTGCCGTCGAACGATTTTCGCTTCTTCCTGCCGGCGATGCGCGAGCACAAGCGCGAGGGGCACAGATGGTATGCCTCGGTGACGCCGGCCGACACGCGCAAGGTGATGCGGCTGTTGCGGGCCGGCCCGCTGACGATCCGCGACATCGAGGACGACGTGCTCACCGAGAAGGAGCATCTGTGGCAGAGCCGAAAACCCTCAAAGCGGGCACTTCAGCTTGCCTTCTACACCGGCGTCGCGACCGTCAGCGCCCGCCAGGGCATGCTCAAGACCTATGATCTGATGACGCGCCATTTTGGCTGGGACAAGCTGCCGAAGCCGGCCTCGCCTAAGGAGATCACGGCCTATCTGCTCGATCGCGCGCTGCGCTCGCAAGGTGTCGTCAGCCTCGATTCAATCTGCCATCTCGATGCGCCGAGCAAGAAGGCGGTAGCTCACCTGATCGCCGCGCGCGTCCGCCGCGGCGAGCTCTTGCCTGTCGCGATCGAGGGCGCCGGCAAGCAGGAGCATTGGGCGATGCCTGCGGCGCTGGAGCCGCATGACGTGTCGCCGGATCTCGTTCATATCCTGTCGCCGTTCGATCCGCTGATCATCCAGCGCAAGCGTACCAATCTCATCTTCGGCTACAACCATCTGTTCGAGGCCTATGTGCCGAAGGCCAAGCGCAAGCTCGGCTATTTCGCGCTGCCCGTGCTGGTCGGCGACGAGATCGTCGCCGCGCTCGACCTCAAGACCGACCGGCAGGCCAAGAAGCTGTTGATGCAGAAATGGACCTGGCTCGGGCAGGGCAAGAAGACGGCGGGGCGGAAGGAGTTCAAGCAGAAGATCGAGGACGAGCTTGATCGGTTTGAGCGGTTTCAGCTGACGGAGTGAAGGCGTGCGCCACAACGCCCGTCTCGTAGGGTGGGCAAAGCGAAGCGTGCCCACCATTGTCATGGTGTAAAGGAAAATGGTGGGCACGGCGCTAGGGCGCCTTTGCCCACCCTACGGGACCACGCAACGCGACCAAACGATCGAGCCAGACGCCGACAACGATACCGGCGACATACGCCACCAGATTCCACAGCGAGAAGATGCGCCCCAGCAACAGTGCGCCGGCCGTGGTGAGCCGGAACGCGTCGAGCCAGGGCGTATGCACCATCCTGGAAAACTCGACCACGACCGCAATCGCCATTGTGATGACCGCAAGTTGGCTCCGTGTCAGCCACGGCAGCAAGACCCCGACCAGCAACACCACCATCGTGGCCCAGAGCAGCGAGCCGCCGTACTTCACCACGAAGGCGGGAAGGCCGAGCGGAAAGCCGTACCAGCGTAACGACAGCCCGCATGCGATCACGACCAGCGCCAGGCACGCGCGGATCAGCATGCTCGATCGCAATGCAATGGTCTTGACTGGCTGCGCTCCGTGCATGGCTTCCATTGACTCTTTGCCCGTGATGCTGAAAACGGCGTTCTAGCCCACAAAAGCAACAATCGGGGGAAGCCATGAGCCAGACCACAACCTATACCGGTTCCACGGGAGCCAAGTCGGAAATTGAAACTTCGACCATCCGCACCATCTCCTGGCGCCTGATCCCGTTCCTGGTGCTGGCCTACTTCTTCTCCTATCTCGACCGCGTCAATCTCGGCTTCGCCGCGCTGACCATGAATGCCGAGCTGAAGTTCACGCCGCTGATCTTCTCCTGGGGCGCCGGCATCTTCTTCATCGGCTATTTCATCTTCGAGGTGCCGAGCAACCTCGCGCTGGAGAAGTTTGGAGCCAGCCGTTGGATCGCCCGCATCATGGTGACGTGGGGCATCATCTCGGCGCTGATGGCGCTGGTGAACGGCGTGACGAGCTTCTACGTCCTGCGCTTCCTGCTCGGCGTTGCCGAAGCCGGCTTCTTCCCCGGCATCATCCTCTATCTCACCTATTGGTATCCGGCCGAATATCGCGGCCGCTTCCTTGCGGCCTTCGCGATCGCCGTGCCGGTCTCGACCGTGATCGGCGCGCCGATCTCGGGCCTGCTGCTCGGGCTCGACGGCGCGATGGGGCTGAAGGGCTGGCAGTGGCTGTTCATTCTCGAGGGCATTCCCTCGGTGCTGCTCGGCATCGTCACCTGGTTCTATCTCACCGACAGACCGGAGAAGGCGGACTGGCTCTCGGCCGATCAGAAGGCCTGGCTCAAGGGGCGGCTCGATTCCGAGATCGCGGCCAAGCAGGCCGTGAAGCATCTGTCGCTCGGTGAAGCCTTGTCCTCGCCGAAGGTCATCACCCTGAGCCTGGTCTATTTCGGCTTCGTCGGCGCGCTTTATGGCATGCAGTTCTGGCTGCCGCAGATCGTGAAAGCGTTCGGTCTCACCAACGCCCAGACCGGCTTCGTCACCGCGATCCCCTATATGTTCGGCACTGTCGCCATGATCCTGTGGGCACGGCATTCGGACGCCACGCGTGAGCGCGTGATGCATGTCGGTGCGCCCATGATCCTGATCGCGGTCGCGCTCGCCATCTCCAGCTACCTCACCGATCCCACCGTGACGATGGTGGCGCTGACCTTCGCCGCGATTGGCGTGTTCTGCGTGTTCGGCGTATTCTGGACCTTGCCGACCGCCTGGCTCTCCGGCACGGCCGCGGCCGGCGCCATCGCGCTGATCAATTCGATCGGCAATCTCGCCGGCTTCGGCGGCCCGTATCTCATCGGCTGGGTCAAGGAATCCACCGGCCAGACTTCGACCGGCCTTCTGGTGCTCGCCGTGCTGCCTTTGCTCGCCGGCATTTTGGTTTTCATCGGCGGCCACGAGAGCAAGCACGAGTTCGCCGAACAGGGGCGGTAGCGCCGCATTCGCACTGCGTAGCCCGGATGGAGCGAATCGAAATCCGGGCTGCGGCTAATCCACGTCGGCCGATCTTGGTGGACCAGCCAAGCCGAGAAACACCAGCATCGCGCGATTGAGGCGCAAGAGGTCTTCGTCGTCGAGGCGTCCGATCAGCCTTGCGATCTTGGCTCTCGATACCGTGGTTATCTTATCGACCATTAACCAGGACTGAGCGCGAAGGCCATTGCGTTCATTTGGATTGATCTGCAATCGGAAGATTGGCGCTTCAATTTCGTAGGTCGTCAATGGGCAAACCGTAACCGAGTCCGTTACGTCGAAACTGGTGTCCTGTACGATGACAGCGGGACGTGGCTTTCCGGTGCAATCCTTTCCGGAGGTGGTCCAGATTTCGCCACGCTCCATTCGTTCACCAAAGGCCATTCCGCGACTGCTGCGAAATTGTTATTCGGTCTCGTCAGGCCAATTCGAGATGGAATCGACGAAGGCCTGTTCTTCGGCTGCATGTGGGCTCGTCGCCGCCGCCAGCGACTGCCGATGCGCTTCTGCCTTGAAGGCGGCGGAGCGTACATCTGGCACCCAGATCTGGATTGGACGGAGCCCTTGCGCGCGGAGCCGCTCGCGATGCTCGCGTACCTTGGCTCGCGACGACTTTGGCTTTGAAGAAGAGGGCATGGTTCTCTCCCCTTGGTTACATGTAACCTTAGCACGATAAGGGGCCCACCCCCTTAACGATCACGCTTTCCTGATGACTGACGATTATTGACTTTTATCAGTGATTAGTCGACATTCCTCTCATTGTAGCGCGGGAGTGTCCTCCGATGTTCGTTCGGTCCGTTTTGTCCAGCTATTCCAGGCTCTTGGCGGGTGTGTCGCTGGCTCTGATGGCCGCTGCGCTGGCCGGGTGTAATGATACCGTGGCGCAAAAGGCCGAGCCGCCGCGGCCGGTCCTGGTTGCAACCGCCCATTATGATGCCGAGACTCCGGAGCGCAGCTTCGTCGGCACCATCAAACCCCGGATCGAGAGTGACCTGGGGTTCCGCGTCGCCGGCAAAGTTGCAAAACGCCTCGTGGAGGTCGGCCAGACCGTCGAGATTGGCCAGCCGCTCGCCACCCTCGATGAGATCGATCTGAAGCTGCAGGCCGAGCAGGCCGTCGCCGAGCAGACCGCCGCCACCGGCGTGCTGGCCTAGGCCGCCGCCGCCGAGCAGCGCGCCAAGGACCTGAAGGCCAAGGGCTGGACCACGGATGCGGCGATGGATTCAAGCCGCGCTGCTGCCGATGAGGCCCGTGCGCGCCTCGACCGCGCCGTCCGCTCGGTCGAGTTGACCAAGAATTCTCTTTCCTACGCGACGCTCAACGCCGACGCCCGTGGCGTCGTCACCGCAACGCTGATCGAGCCCGGCCAGGTGGTTGCCGCAGGCCAGACCTCGATCCGTGTCGCCCGCTTTGCCGAAAAGGAAGCGGTCGTCGCGATCCCTGAGACGCTGGTCGGACGTGCCAAATCGGGCGCCGCCAGCGTCACCCTTTGGTCGGAGCCGGACAAGAAGTACACGGCGAAGCTGCGCGAGATCGCGCCCACCGCGGATTCCGCGACGCGCACCTATCTCGCAAAGTTCTCGCTGCCCGAGGCCGGCGACAAGGTTTCACTCGGCATGACCGCGACGCTGACGTTGTCGGACGCCGCCACCGAGCGCGTCGCGCGGCTGCCGTTGTCGGCGCTGTTCAACGAAGGCGGCAAGCCGTCCTTCTACGTCGTCGACGACAATGGCGCGGTCACGCTGAAGCCTGTCGCGGTGAAGTCGTACGACAGCAACGACGTCGTCATCACCAGCGGTGTCGACGAGGGCGCCAAGATCGTCACGCTCGGCGTGCAGAAGCTCGATCCCGGCCAGAAGGTGCGGGTCGTGTCGTCGCTGTCCTTCTGAGCGTTAGAGCATGATCCGGAAAAGTGTGTAGCGGTTTCCGATCAAGATCATGCTCAGAGAATAGAGAGTTACGTCGTGTGAGGTGAGTTTCGGCCCCAGCGCAAATGCAAGGGCTGAAGCGGCGAAGCGATCCAGAACCTGCCCAGCCCCCTGGATTGCTTCGCTGCCTCGCGACGACGCCTTGAACAGAGCGGCTGTCGTTTTTGGCAATTGGATCGTTTTTTCCGGAGAGTGCGATGAAGCGCTTTAACCTTTCGGCCTGGGCCGTCAGCCATCCGACGCTGGTCCTGTTCCTGATGCTTGTGCTCGGCGTCGCCGGCTTCTTCTCCTATCAGAAGCTCGGCCGCGCCGAGGATCCGTTCTTCACGGTGAAGGTGGTCAACGTCTCCGTGATGTGGCCGGGTGCGACCGCGCAGGAGATGCAGACCCAGGTCGCGGATCCCATCGAGAAGAAGATCCAGGAGCTGCCTTACTTCGAGAAGGTGCAGACCTATTCCAAGCCCGGCTTCACCGCGCTCCAGGTGACCTTCCGCGACTCCACGCCGCCGAAGGACGTCCCGTTCCTTTTCTATCTCTTGCGCAAGAAGCTGGTCGACGTGCAGGGCCAGCTGCCCGCAGGGATCCTGGGCCCGGTCGTCAACGACGAATTCTCTGACGTCGACGCCATCCTCTACATGATGACCGGCGACGGCGCCGACTACGCCCAGCTCAAGAAGGTTTCGGAAGGTTTCCGTCAGCGCCTGCTCAAGGTGCCCGGCGTGACCAAGGTCGACGTCTACGGCAATCAGGACGAACGCATCTTCGTCGAGTTCAGCCACGCCAAACTCGCCACGCTCGGCATCACGCCGCAGGCGCTGTTCGATTCGCTCGCCAAGCAGAACAACGTGACGCCGGCCGGTACGGTCGAGACCTCGTCGCAGCGCGTGCCGCTGCGCGTCACCGGTGCGCTCGACGGCGCCAAGGCAGTGGCCGAGACCCCGGTCGAGAGTAACGGCCGCGTGTTCCGCCTCGGCGATATCGCCACCGTTACCCATGGTTATGTCGATCCGCCGAGCTTCGTCGTGCGCCAGGAAGGCAAGCCTGCGATCGGTATCGGCGTCGTCACCGCCAAGGGTGCCAACATCCTCGACCTCGGCAAGGAGGTCGAGAAGGCGACGGCTGAATTCATGAAGGCGGTGCCGCAGGGCGTCGACGTCAACCTGATCGCCGATCAGCCCAAGGTGGTCGAGCACGCCGTCGGCGAGTTCGTGCACTCCTTCATGGAGGCGCTCGTCATCGTGCTGTTCGTCTCGTTCCTGGCGCTGGGCTGGCGCACCGGCATCGTGGTCGCGCTCTCCGTGCCGCTGGTGCTCGGCATCGTCTTCATCGTCATGAACACGATGTCGCTCGACCTGCATCGCATCACGCTGGGTGCGCTGATCATCGCGCTCGGCCTGCTGGTCGATGACGCCATCATCGCGGTCGAGATGATGGTGGTGAAGATGGAGCAGGGCTGGGACCGGTTTCGCGCGGCGTCGTTTGCCTGGGAATCTACTGCGTTTCCGATGCTCACGGGAACGCTGGTCACGGCCGCTGGCTTCCTCCCCATCGGCTTTGCCAATTCCGCGGTCGGCGAATATGCCGGCAGCATCTTCTGGATCGTGGCGATCGCGCTGGTTGCCTCCTGGTTCGTGGCGGTGATCTTCACGCCCTATATCGGCGTCATGCTGCTGCCCAACATCAAGGTGCACCACAACCACGACCCGCATGCGGTCTACGAGACCCGCATGTACCGCGGCCTGCGCGCCGTCGTGCAATGGTGCGTCAACCACCGCATCACCGTGGTGGCCGCGACCGTCGGCGTCTTCATTGCGTCCATCGTCGGCTTCGGCCATGTCCAGCAGCAGTTCTTCCCGCTGTCGGAACGGCCCGAGTTGTTCCTCCAGCTGCGCCTGCCTGAGGGGACCGCTTTCAACGTCACCGAGAAGGCGGTGAAGAAGGCCGAGACGCTGCTCAAGGATGACAAGGATATCGAAACTTATACGTCTTATGTCGGCCAGGGCTCGCCGCGCTTCTGGCTTGGTCTCAACCCGCAGCTGCCGAACGAGGCCTTTGCCGAGATCGTCATCGTCGCCAAGGGCGTCGAGGCGCGCGAACGGGTCAAGGCCAAGATCGAGGGCGCGGTTGCCGACGGCATGCTGACCGAAGCGCGCGTGCGCGTCGATCGCTTCAATTTTGGTCCGCCGGTCGGCTTCCCCGTGCAGTTCCGCGTGATCGGCCCCGACGCCAACAAGGTGCGCGAGATCGCCTACCAGGTTCGCGACGTCATGCGGCAGAACAAGAACGTCAAGGACGTCCAGCTCGACTGGAACGAGCAGTCGCCCTACCTCAAGCTCGTCGTCGACCAGGACCGCGCCCGCGCCATGGGTCTCACCCCGCAGGACGTCTCCCAGGCGCTGTCCATGCTGATATCGGGTGCGCAGGTCACGACCGTGCGTGATGGCATCGAGAAGGTCGGCGTGGTTGCGCGCGCGATCCCGTCTGAGCGCCTCGATCTCGGTGGCGTCGGCGATCTCACCATCACGTCGAAGAACGGCGTCGCCGTGCCGTTGCAGCAGATCGCCAAGATCGAATATGCCCACGAGGAGCCGATCATGTGGCGGCGTAACCGCGACATGGCGATCACCGTGCGCTCCGACGTCGTCGACGGCGTGCAGGCGCCCGACGTTACCAACCAGATCACGCCGAAGCTGCAGGCCATCAAGGACTATCTCGAGCCAGCCTACCGCATCGAGCCGGGTGGCGCGTTCGAGGAATCCGCCAAGGGCAACGCCTCGATCTTCATCCTCTTCCCGGTGATGGTCATGGTGATGCTGACGCTGCTGATGATCCAGCTGCAGAGCTTTTCGCGCCTGTTCCTGGTGTTCCTGACGGCGCCGCTTGGCATCGTCGGTGCCTCACTCGGCCTCAACGTCGCCAATGCCCCGTTTGGTTTCGTGGCGCTGCTCGGCCTGATCGCGCTCGCCGGCATGATCATGCGCAACGCCGTCATCCTGGTCGATCAGATCGAGACTGACGTCTCGCATGGCCTGCCCCGGCGCGAGGCGATCGTGGAGGCGACCGTTCGGCGCGCCCGTCCGGTGGTGCTGACGGCGCTCGCCGCCATCCTCGCCATGATCCCCCTGTCGCGCTCGGCGTTCTGGGGCCCGATGGCGATCACCATCATGGGCGGTCTGTTCGTCGCGACCTTCCTGACGCTGCTGTACCTGCCGGGCCTCTATGCCCTGTGGTTCAGGAAGAGCCTCGATGAGGCCGGTACGCCCGAGCAGCCTGCTGCGCCGCAGCATGGCAGCGATGACCAGCACACAATTCCGCTTGCTGAAGCGGCTGAATAAGTGAGAAGACTGCTGACGAACGAGTCCTGATTGATGGCCCTTATTTCGGAACATATCGAAGGCGACACCCGGGATCGTATCCTCGAGGTGGCCGAGCGGCTGTTCCGCCAGATCGGCTATCAGAAGACCACGGTCGGGGACATCGCCAAAGAGCTCAGGATGAGCCCCGCCAACGTCTATCGCTTCTTCGAGTCGAAGAAGGCGATCCATCAGTCGGTGGCACGGGCGTTGATGGGCGAGGTCGAGCTCGAGGCGCAGCGGATCGTGGCGAGGCCCGGTCCGGTGCTCGAGCGCTTCCGCGAGCTGCTCACCACCATCAACCGGATGAACACCGAGCGCTATGTCGGCGATTCCAAGCTGCATGAGATGGTCGAGATCGCCATGCAGGAGGACTGGGACGTCTGTGTCACCCATATGGAGTGCATTGCCGGGTTCATCGGCCAGATGATCGCCCAAGGCGCCGCCTCCGGCGAGTTCGAGGCGCCCGACCTGCAACTGGCCTCGCTCTGCGCCTGCACCGCCATGATGCGCTTCTTCCACCCCCAGATGATCGCCCAGTGCGCCACCAAGCCGGGCCCGAGCATCGACCAGATGATCGATTTCGTCATCGCGGGTCTGTCGCCGCGCCACTGACGGGCGGGCGGGTTTCCTTTTATAAGCGGATATGCCGCCCGGCAAACGATGGCGGGCAAGGACGGATCCACAAACACCGTCATTGCGAGCGCAGCGAAGCAATCCAGATTTTCTCCGCGGAGGGATTCTGGATTGCTTCGCTGCGCTCGCAATGACGAGAAGGAAGCAGCGCGTGACCGACAAAGACTTGTACTTTTACGAGCCCTCCAAGGGCCACGGCCTCAAGCACGATCCCTTCAACGCCATCATCGCGCCGCGGCCGATCGGCTGGATTTCCTCGCGTGACAGCAAGGGCCACGTCAATCTGGCGCCCTACAGCTTTTTCAACGCCTTCTGCTACGTGCCGCCGATCATCGGTTTCTCCTCCACCAACTGGAAGGACTCGGTCGAGAACATCCAGCAGACCGGCGAATTCGTCTGGAATCTCGCCACGATGGATCTCGCCAAGCACATGAACGCGACCGCCGCGCATGTCGCGCCTGAGGTCGATGAGTTCGAGATCGCGGGCCTCACCGCCGTCCCGGGCAAGCTCGTCAACGTGCCGCGCGTCGGCGAGAGTCCGGTCGCCTTTGAATGCAAGGTCTCCGACATCGTCCGCCTCAAGGGCGCCGACGGCAAGGAGGCCGATGCCTGGCTGACGCTCGGCGAGGTCGTCGCCGTCCACATCGACAAGGCCATGATCAAGGACGGCGTCTACCAGACCGCCGCGGCCCGCCCGATCGTGCGCGCCGGCCGCCGCGGCGACTATTTCGAGATCAAGCCGGAAAACATGTTCGAGATGGTCCGGCCGGATTAGGCCACAAATCTCTCCACGCCGTCATTCCGGAGCGCACGAAGCGCGTGCCCGGAATCCATTGGGCCGCGGGGCGCTGGATGAATGGATTCCGGGCCCGCGCCAATCGGCGCGTCCCGGAATGACACCCTCCCGGAACTGCTAGCACGCCCAACCGTTATGGCCCGGGGCCGCCCGGCCGCGTCAATTCCTTTCATTTTGCCCGCGAAGTCTTCACTTCCGCCGGCCAGTTTCCGCTAAAATACCGATAACCGCGCCGTTGCATGAGGTCCGCCATGAGCTTCCGCCGCGACACCATCACCAAGCCGATTTTCTCCTGGGCGCGCGGCGTGCTGCCGGCGATGTCCGACACCGAGCGCGAGGCGCTGGAGGCCGGCGACGTCTGGTGGGACGCCGATCTCTTCACAGGCAATCCCGACTGGTCCAAGCTGCTGAAGATTCCGCAGGCAACGCTGACGGACGAGGAGCGGGCTTTCCTCAACGGTCCCGTCGACGAGCTCTGCGCCATGCTCGACGAGTGGAAGATCTTTTGGGAATGGCGCGACCTGCCGCAGGACGCATGGGCCTTCATCAAGCACGAAAAATTCTTCGGCATGATCATCCCGAAGGAATTTGGCGGCCTCGGCTTCTCGCCCTATGCGCACTCGGAAGTGGTGCGAAAAATCTCGACCCGCTCGATCGCGGCCGCGGTCACCGTGATGGTGCCGAACTCGCTCGGCCCCGGCGAGCTCCTGATGCGCTTCGGAACGAAAGAGCAGCAGGAGCGCTGGCTGCCGCGCCTGGCAGATGGCCGCGACATTCCCTGCTTCGGCCTCACCAGCCCGGAGGCCGGCTCCGATGCCGCCTCGATGGTCGACACCGGCATCATCTGCAAGGGCACCTTCGAGGGCCGCGAGGTGCTGGGCCTGAAGCTCAACTGGCACAAGCGCTACATCACGCTCGGCCCCGTCGCGACGCTGCTGGGTCTCGCCTTCAAGGCCTATGACCCCGACCACCTCGTCGGCGATCAGGAGGAGCTCGGCATCACCGTGGCATTGATCCCGACCAATCTGCCCGGCGTCGAGATTGGCCACCGCCATCTGCCGTCGATGCAGGTGTTCCAGAATGGCCCAAACTGGGGCCGCGACGTCTTCATTCCGCTCGACTATGTCATCGGCGGCCAAGAGCGGCTCGGGCAGGGCTGGAAGATGTTGATGACGGCGCTTGCTGCCGGCCGCGGCATCTCGCTGCCGTCGCTCTCCGCCGCGGGCGCCGCCTTTGCCGCGCGCACCACCGGCGCCTACGCCCGCATCCGCGAGCAGTTCGGCATCTCGATCTCCAAATTCGAGGGTGTCGAGGAGCCGCTCGCGCGCATTGTTGCGACCGCCTACCAACTCGATGCGGCGAGGCGGCTCACCTGCGCGGCGCTGAATGCCGGCGTCCATCCCGCCGTGATCTCCGGCATCATGAAGCTGCACGCCACCGAGCGGATGCGGATCGCGGTTGACGACGCCATGGACATCCATGGCGGCAAGGCCGTGATCGACGGTCCGCAGAACTATCTCGGCAATCTGCACCGCGCTGTGCCCGTGGGCATCACGGTCGAGGGCGCCAACATCCTCACCCGCAATCTCATCGTGTTCGGGCAGGGCGCGATCCGCGCGCATCCCTATCTGCTCGACGAGATGAATGCGCTCGCCGACACCGACCGTGAACGGGGCCTCGCCGCGTTCGACAAGGCGTTCTGGAAGCATATCGGCCACAGTTTTCAGACCCTGCTCCGCGCCTTCGGCCGGAGCTGGACCTTTGGCGCCTTTGCGCTTGCGCCCGATGCAGGTGACGCCACGCCATTCTATCGTCAGCTCTCGCGCTACTCGGCGGCGTTCGCACTCTGCGCCGACATGGCGCTGCTCACACTCGGCGGCGCGCTGAAGCGCAAGGAGATGCTGTCGGCGCGCTTCGGCGACATCCTCTCTGAGCTGTACTTGCTCTCCGCCGCACTAAAGCGCTGGCAGGACGAGGGCCGGCAGAAGGAAGATTTTGCCGCGCTGGAATGGTGCATGGCGACCGGCTTCAGGACGATCGAGAACCGGTTCGCCGAAATCCTCGCCAACCTGCCCAATCGCTTCGTCGCCGTGATCCTCAAGCTCGTGGTCCAGCCGTTCGGCGCGCGCGTGCTCGGCCCGTCCGACCGCGTCGTGCATCAATGCGCGAGCCTCGTGCTGGAGCCCTCGGCCGCGCGCGATCGGCTCACGCCGGATCTCGCTTATGTCGACGACGACAGCGGCTTCGCCCGGCTGGAACGCGCGTTCAAGCTGGTCGCGGGGACCGACGCCATCGCCAAGCGCATGCGCGCCGCGCATATCCGCGACTGGAAGGACGCCGTCACCAAGGGCGTGATCACGCAGGCGGAAGGTGAGCAGCTCGCGGCCGCTCAGGAAGCCGTCACAAAAGTCATCGAGGTCGACGATTTTGCGCCGGAAGCGCTGTCGCCGATTTACAAGAAATCCGGCGACGTGCATCAGTTCTTCCAGGAACTCGGTGAACAGAGGGCGGCGAGCTGATGGCACGACCGGTTTTCATCGTCGACGGTAGCCGGACGCCGTTTCTGAAGGCGCGCTCGGGGCCGGGCCCGTTCACGCCAGTCGATCTCGCCGTGCAATGCGGCCGGCCGCTGTTGGCGCGCCAGCCGTTTTCGCCGACCGATTTCGACCAGGTCATCCTCGGCTGTGTCAACGTGATCGCGGACGAGATGAACCCGGCCCGCGTTGCCGCGCTCCGGCTCGGCATGGGCGAGGACATGGTTGCCTTTACCGTGCAGATCAATTGCGGCTCCGGCATGCAGTCGATCGACACCGCCTACCGCTACATCCGCGAAGGCCACGCCGACATGATCCTGGCCGGCGGCACCGAGGCGCTCAGCCACGCGCCGCTGGTCTGGCCGAACTCTGGCGTGCGCTGGTTCGCCGGTCTCGCCACTGCAAGGGGCGTGGCCGCGAAGCTCGCCGCCGCGTTCAAGCTGCGACCGCGCTATCTCAAGCCGATCATCGGCCTCGAGCGCGGGCTGACCGATCCCATCACCGAATTGAACATGGGGCAGACCGCCGAAGTCGTCGGCCATCTCTTCGGCATTACGCGCGCCGAGTCCGACGCCTACGCCGCCGAGAGCCATCGGCGCCTTGCGCACGCGCAGGCCGAGGGCTTTCTGAAGGGCGAGGTTGAGACCGCCTTCTCCCGCGGCGGAAAATTCTTCGACCATGATGACGGCGTGCGTCCGGACTCCACGGCCGAGACGCTGGCAAAACTCCAGCCGGTGTTCGAACGCCCCTGGGGCCAGGTCACCGCGGGCAATTCCTCGCAGATCACCGACGGCGCCTCCTGGGTGATCCTCGCCTCAGACGCGGCGGTCGCAAAGCACAAGCTGACGCCGAAGGCTGCGATCGTCGACAGCAACTGGGCCGCGCTCGATCCTGCTATCATGGGGCTCGGCCCCGTCATGTCGGCGACGCCGCTGCTGACCCGCAACAACCTCACACTCCAGGACGTCGAGACCTGGGAGCTGAACGAAGCCTTCGCCACGCAAGTGCTCGGCTGTCTCGCCGCCTGGAACGACGACAAGTTCTGCCGCGAGATTCTCAGGCTCGATGGCGCGGCCGGCGAGATCGACCGTGAAAAACTCAATGTCGACGGCGGTGCGATCTCGCTCGGCCATCCCGTCGGCACCTCCGGCAACCGCATCGTGCTGCATCTCGTCAATGCGATGAAGCGGCTGGGCACAAGGCGCGGAATTGCCACCGAATGCATCGGCGGCGGACTCGGCGGCGCGATGCTGATCGAGGCGGTGTGACCATGGATTCCAAGATCATGACCGCGCTCGGCGACCGTGTGCTCTCGCTCGGGCCCCAGCCAGCAGAAGACGGTCCGTACAAGCATTTCAAGCTGACGCGTGATGCCGACGGTGTCGCCTGGCTGCTGTTCGACCGGGCCGATGCCAGCGCCAATACGCTGTCCTCCGATGTGATGGAGGAGTTCGACGCCGTTCTCGCCGCGATCGAGACGGAGCGGCCCGCCGGCCTCGTGATCCGCTCGGCAAAACCGTCCGGCTTCATCGCCGGTGCCGACGTCAACGAATTCCGTGGCGCCAGCGATCCCGCGATGGTGGAAACCCGCATCCGCGCCGCGCATGCGGTAGTGGATCATCTTGAAGCGCTCAAGCTGCCGACGGTCGCGGTCATACACGGTTTTTGCCTCGGCGGCGGGCTCGAGGTTGCGCTCGCCTGCCAGTCGCGCATCGCCATCGACGGCGCGCGCTTTGGCTTCCCGGAGGTCATGCTGGGCCTGCATCCCGGCCTCGGCGGCACCGCGCGTTTCACCGCGCTGGTCAATCCGACCCAGTCGATGGCCTTGATGCTGACCGGCCGCACCATCGATGCGCGTCGCGCCAAGTCGCTCGGCCTCGTCGACAGCGTGACGCAGGAGCGCCACGTCCGCAACGCCGTGAAGGATGTGCTGTTCGGCCGCCTGAAGCGGGCCAAGCCCGGCCTGCTCACCCGTGCGGCCAATCTCGGCCCGGTGCGCGGGCTGCTTGCCAAACGCATGCGCTCGGAGGCGGCGAAGGCCGCGCCGCGCGAGCATTATCCCGCGCCGTACGCGCTGATCGATCTCTGGGAGACGCATGGCGGCGGCAAAGCTGCGATGTTGAGGGCGGAGCAGGCGTCCTTCGCCAAGCTGATGGTGACTCCGACCGCGCAAAATCTGATCCGCGTGTTCTTCTTGCGCGAGCAGATGAAGAAGGCGGCCGGCTCCGGCAACACGGTCAAGCACGTCCATGTCATCGGCGCCGGCGCCATGGGCGGCGATATCGCGGCCTGGTGCGCAGGGCAGGGGTTAAGAGTCTCGCTGGCCGACATGAAGGCCGAGCCGATTGCAGGTGCGGTCAAGCGCGCGGCCGAGCTTTACGGCAAGATCTTCCGCAAGCCGACCGAGGTCCGCGACGCGCTCGATCGCCTGATCCCCGATATGGACGGCGAGGGCGTCCGCAACGCCGATCTGATCATCGAGGCGGTGCCGGAAAAGCTCGAGCTCAAGCAGAAGGTCTATGCCGGCCTCGAGCCCAAGATGAAGCCGGGCGCGATTCTCGCCACCAACACGTCGAGCATTCCGCTTCAGGATCTGCGCACCAATTTGTCGCGGCCGGAGCGGCTCGTCGGCCTGCATTTCTTCAATCCGGTGTCGCGGCTGCAGCTGGTCGAAATCGTCAGCCATGACGGCAACGAGCCAGAGGTGCTTAAGGAAGCGCTCGCTTTCGTCGGCGCGATCGACCGTTTGCCGCTGTCGGTGAAGAGCTCGCCGGGCTTCCTCGTCAACCGCGCGCTGACGCCCTACATGCTGGAAGCGATGGTGATGCTGGACGAGAAGATCGACCAGCGCCTGATCGATGCTGCCGCGGAGCAGTTCGGTATGCCGATGGGGCCGATCGAGCTGGCCGATCAGGTCGGCCTCGACATCTGTCTCGACGTCGGCGACATGCTGCGCACCAGGTTTGGTGACTTGCTGCCGCCCACGCCCGCATGGTTGCGCGAAAAAGTCGCCAAGGGCGAGCTCGGCCGCAAGACCGGCAAGGGGTTTTACACCTGGAAGGACGGCAAAGCGGAGAAGGCGCCATTGCCGGAGACCGGTCCGCGCGTGACCGACCAGATGATCGACCGCCTGGTGCTGCCGATGTCCAATGTCTGCGTCGCGTGCCTGCGCGAAGGCATCGTCGACGATCCCGATGCGGTCGACGGCGCCATGATCTTCGGCACCGGCTACGCGCCGTTCCGCGGTGGGCCGTTGAATTACGCGCGTGCACGCGGCGTGGAGAATGTCGTATCGACCATGCGCGCGCTGGCCGACCGATTCGGTGGGCGTTTCGCGCCAGATCCGGGCTGGGACAATTTCAAGTGAGCAGATTTCACGCGAGAGAAGCATGAGCGAACAGGGGAATACCGAGCCGAGCGGCGACCTCTGCATCCGCACGCTGGCGATGCCCGCCGACACCAACGCCAATGGCGACATTTTCGGTGGCTGGCTGCTCAGCCAGATGGACGTCGGCGGCGGCGTGTTCGCATCAAAAGTCGCGAAGTCACGCACTGTCACGGTTGCGATCGAGGCGATGAATTTTCGCAAGGCCGTCTATGTCGGCGACCTCGTCTCGGTCTATGCCAATTTGGTGCGCGTCGGGCGCACCTCGCTCACGGTCCATCTCGAAGCCTGGGCGCTGCGACGACGCGAGCAGCAGCCGATCCTCGTGACCGACGGCAATTTCACCTATGTCTCGATCGACGATAACGGCCATCCGCAGGCGATCCAGCGCGGCGATCCGCCGATCGCGACGTAACCGCGCGCGGCGCTCTGTCCCATCTCACAAAAACTTGCAGCACCGCGAAACGCGGCGCTGATGAGTCAATGCGCCGCGGCTTTGCCAACAACCAGTCATAAAATGGATGAGGTCCCGGCGTACTCAATAGCGCGTCGATTCGGGGTGGAAACGGCCGATTTGTCCTCAGGAACCTTTGGGCAGAGTCGTCGTTATTTGCCCGCACTGAGGAATCTACGGGCCATGCCGGATAGCTACATCATTGAAGTGAATTCAGAGACCGCGGGCATCGTGGTTCGCGGTCAGGGAGGCTACTGCTTCTTCGCCTCGTCCCACCAATTCAATCGCCTCGAAGGCCAGCTCTTCCGCAACGCGCGCGAAGCCGAGCGCGCTGCGCGCAAGCTGGTTAGCGGGGATGTGAAGGAGGCTGCGTAGTAGCCTGCCGGTCATTCCGGGGCGCGCGTCGCGCGAGCCCGGAATCTATCTTGCTTCAGAAATTGCCGACCAATAGATTCCGGGTTCGCGCCATTCGGCGCGCCCCGGAATGACGTCGTCGATCACAACTTCGTCGCCGCACGCGACAAGAGCTTCCACTCGTCGCCCTGCTTCTGCCAGTTCATCAGGATGTGAAGGTTGGTCGGCACTTTTTTCCCATCGGCCGCCATCTCCTGTTCCGCGACCCAGTGGAAGCGCACGATCGCGGCGGGGCCGACGACCTTGATGGTCGGGTCCTTGTATTCGATCGAGAGGAATTTTGATTTGCCGTCTGTGGCGTTGGTGATGAAGGTCGCCTTGTCCTCGACCTTGCCGTTGGAATGGCTATAGCTGAGATCGTCCCAGCACAGCGCGCCGAGCGCCTTGGGATCGGCCGCGATCTGGGCGAGGCGGAAGGCCTCGACCTGCTTCGCCACGGCTTCTTCGTCTGCCGAAGCGGCGAACGCGGGTGTCGAGAGCGCAAGCGCGGAGACGGCGAGAGTCGAGAGAGCCAGATCGCGTCGGTTGATCGTCATCGTTTCCTCCTTTTTGATCTTGTATGGAGTGTTGCAGCGGCGCGCGGCTTTGTCGAGTGGCGCGTGGTCGTCATGCGCGTGCGTCATTGCGCGCGCGAGGCTCTATTGATACGTCTTCGGCATTGATGCGTCGCGCATTCGGGAAGGTACGGACATGATCGAGACTCTCGGCAGGGCATTGCTGTTCGATATCGATGGCACGCTCGCCAACACCGACCCGCTGCACCTGAAGGCGTTCAATCAGGTGCTCGGTCCTCACGGTCATGTTTTCGACCACGCGCGCTTCTCCAGGGAGCTGCAAGGCTTCGCCAACGTGTCGATCGGTGAGCGATTTCTGCCCAATGAAACTTTGGAGCGACGCGCCGCGATTCTCGGCGAGAAGGAGGAAGTCTTCCGCACGCTGGTCGCGGGACAGATCGAACCGCTGCCGGGCCTGATGGCGCTGCTCGACCGCGCGGACGACGCCGGCATTCCCATGGTCGCCGTCACCAACGCGCCGCGACTCAATGCCGAGCTGCTGTTGTCCGGCCTCGGTATCACGCACCGCTTCAAGGCGCTCGTGATCGGCGACGAGCTGCCGCACGGCAAGCCGCATCCGCTGCCCTACCAGGAGGGCTTGCGCTTCGTCGGCGCCAGCGCGGCTGCCTCGATCGCCTTCGAGGATTCCCGCTCCGGCGTGCAGTCGGCCACCGCCGCCGGCATTCCGACCATCGGCATCCGGACCAGCCTCAGCGATGCTGACCTTGTTGGATCAGGCGCGGTTGCCTCCGCGAGCGCCTTCGACGATCCGGCGCTGCTCGCGCGGCTCGCTGCTGCCATGACTTGGTAAGAAACGGCGTGGTCAGGGTTTCATCGATTAACCGTGATCGGCGCGCGCATTGACCGCGCGCGCGAACCGCCGCACCATGTGTCGCTCTGATTTGAGGCCATTGCCGTGACCGGATTGACCCATCGCCAAGCTGAAATCCTCAACATCGCCCGAGCCTCCGGCCGCGTTATGGTCGAGGAACTGGCGCGCCGGTTCGAAGTCTCGGCGCAGACGATCCGCAAGGACCTCAACGATCTCTGCGAGCGCCGTTCGCTGACCCGCGTCCATGGCGGCGCGATCATCGCCTCCGGCGTCGAGAACCTCGCCTATGAAGCGCGCCGCTTCGTCGCCGCCGACGAGAAAAAGGCGATCGGCGCGGCCGCCGCCTCGCTGATCCCGAACGGCTGCTCGCTCTTCATCAACATCGGCACGACGACGGAGGAAGTCGCGAGCGCGCTGACCTCGCATGAGGATCTCCTCGTCATCACCAACAATCTCAATGTCGCCATGCTGCTCTACCGCCATCCCCGCATCGAGGTGGTGGTGGCCGGCGGCACGGTGCGGCGCGCCGACGGCGCCGTGGTCGGTTCGACCGCGACGCAACTGATCGGCCAGTTCAAGGTCGACTACGCCATCATCGGTGCGTCCGCGATCGACGAGGAGGGCGCGCTGCTCGACTTCGACTATCGCGAGGTGCAGGTGGCGCAGGCCATCATCGCCAACGCCCGCAGCGTCA
Organism: Bradyrhizobium genosp. A; assembly: GCF_049949275.1. Taxonomy (NCBI): domain Bacteria; kingdom Pseudomonadati; phylum Pseudomonadota; class Alphaproteobacteria; order Hyphomicrobiales; family Nitrobacteraceae; genus Bradyrhizobium; species Bradyrhizobium genosp. A. The sequence goes on from NZ_CP188196.1 coordinate 2,081,996, forward strand.
TGCTGGTGGCCGATTCCACAAAACTTCGCCGCAGCGCGCCGGTCCGCATCGCCCATATCAGCCAGATCCAGACCTTCGTCACCGATCAGGATCTGCCCGAGCGCCTCGCCACCATCTGCCACAGCAAGGGCATCGAGGTGATGGCGGCGATGCCGAAGGGGGCGGGGGAGATCGATGATGCTCAGGCCGAAGCGCAGGAGGCCGCGCCGGTGGTGCGGTTGCGCTAGTGCCTCAGGCGGCGTCCCACGGGTTGAGCAGCGGCACGCCCGTAGGTTCGAAATCCCCGACATTGCGCGTGACAACCGTCAATCCGTGAACAAGCGCCGTCGCTGCGATGAGAGCGTCGCGTTCAGCCAGCGGATTGGGAACGTGAAGTTGCGCACAGCGCTGTGCCACGGCTGTGTCGATAGCTAGAATGCGCCCCTCGAAGCGAGTCAGAACTTGATCGCCGATCCACGCGCGCAAGAGAGCGCCTTGCGCAGCGTCCCTGCGTTCGATCAGACGCGCGCCAAGTTCAATCTCGAGAATCGAGATGACAGACATGAAGAAATTCGCCGCGGGGGCTGCATTGGCCCAAGCGACGACATTGCGATCGGCTTTATCCGGTCGCCTGAGTTCGGAAATGACATTGGTATCCAGTAGAAACATCAATCGAGATCGGCGGGCCTGAAGACCCCGCCGGGCACGCGAGGCGGATCGAAATCAAAGTCCGCGCTTGCTTGCGCCAGAGCTTCGGCAAGGCTCATGTGTTCGCCGCTCAGGCGCAGATAATCTTCGATCGTCAGCAGCACATGGGCCGGGCGGCCGCGATCCGTAATGAAGACGGGTCCTTGCGATGCAGCTTTTTTCGCGCCGCTGGTGTCCTGATTGAATTCTCGGCTGGTGAGGGTGGTCACCATGGTGGGCGCTCCCAGTTGCGGCGGTGTCATAGGCAGTATATGTAGACATGTTTCTACATTCAAGGCCGCGAACGGGCTCATTGCTCGGTCATATCCGCATGCCGTTCAATCACGCCGATTGCCTCTAAATCCGCCCATCTCTCTGCCTGTTTCTGCACCATTCTGGTGGGGAAAAAGTTCCATTTTCACTTCCCTTCCCCTCTCTTTCGTCTTGCTTTCGTTTTTCGGTGTGATCTAATCAAAAACGAAAGTAACCACTCGACGGAACGAGTGGTCGCCGGGGGATGCGTCTGTTGGAGCGTATTTTCGACCTCGCCATCATTGGAGGCGGTGTAAACGGTTGCGGTATCGCGCGTGACGCGGTGGGCCGCGGCAACACCGTTTTCCTGTGTGAAATGAACGATCTGGCGAGCGGGACGTCGTCCTGGTCGACCAAGTTGGTCCATGGCGGCCTGCGCTATCTCGAATATTACGAGTTCCGGCTGGTCCGCGAGGCGCTGATCGAGCGCGAGATTCTCTGGGGCATCGCGCCCCACATCATCCGTCCCCTGCGCTTCGTCTTGCCGCACCACGCGGGCCTGCGCCCGGCCTGGCTGCTGCGCCTTGGCCTGTTCCTCTACGATCACATCGGCGGTCGTCATTTGCTGCCGGCGACCCGCTCGGTCGATCTCAGGCGCGACGAGGTCGGCCGTCCGCTGATCCCGAATCGCTATCGCCGCGCCTTCGAATATTCCGACTGCTTCGTCGATGACGCCCGCCTGGTCGTGCTCAATGCGCGGGACGCTGCCGACAAGGGCGCCGAGATTCGCACCCGGACCCGTGCGACGGATATCAAGCAGTCCGATGGCGTCTGGACCGTCAGCATGGTCGACACGATGACCGGCGCGCGCTCGCAGATCCAGGCTCGCGCGCTGGTCAACGCCGGCGGTCCCTGGGTCGAGGACGTGCTCGGCCGCGGTGCCGGCGTCAACGCGAAAGCAAAGGTGCGCCTGGTGCAGGGCTCGCACATCGTGGTCAAGAAGCTCTACGACCATGACCGCGCCTACATGTTCCAGAATGCCGACGGCCGCATCATCTTCGTCATCCCCTATCAGGACGATTTTACGCTGATCGGCACCACCGACCGCGACTATGACGGCGATCCCTCCAAGGTGAAGGCCACAGTGGAGGAGATCCAATATCTCTGCGCCGCCGCAAGCGAATATCTCGCCAAGCCCGTGACATCAGAGGACGTGGTCTGGACCTATTCCGGCGTGCGGCCGCTTTATGACGACGGCGCCAACGAAGCCAAGGCCGCGACCCGCGACTATGTGTTCGAGCTCGACACGCCGGGCGGAGTGCCGCTGCTGTCGATCTATGGTGGCAAGATCACAACCTATCGCCGCCTTGCCGAAGAGGCGCTGGAACGGCTCGCGCCCTATCTTCGCAGTGCGAAAGCGCGCGAGGGCTGGACCGGCAAATGGCCGCTGCCGGGCGGCGACATGGACGTGTCGGCCGTCGACGGCCTGATCGGCGAGCTGCAGCGCGGCTATCCCTTCCTGAGCCACGAGCATGCGCGACGTCTCGCCCGCGCCTATGGCACCCGCGCCATCAAATTGCTCGGCGACGCCAAATCGGCCCCCGATCTCGGCCAGGCCTTTGGCGCAACTCTGACCGAACGCGAGGTTCGCTACCTGATGACCAATGAATGGGCGGTGACCGCCGAGGATATCGTCTGGCGCCGCTCCAAGCTCGGTCTGCGACTATCTGCCGACGAAATTGCCGCTCTGGACGACTGGATCAGGACCCACGCCGTGCCGCAAAGTCCGCTGCTGGAAGCAGGAGGACGCTCATGAGCGTGACACTCGATCACGTGACCCGGACCGTCGACGGGGTCCCACACATCCGCGACATCTCGCTGACGCTGGAAAGCGGCACGCTCAACGTGCTGCTCGGGCCGACGCTGTCGGGCAAGACCTCGATCATGCGGTTGCTCGCCGGCCTCGACAAGCCGACCACGGGCAAGGTGCTGGTCAACGGCAAGGACGTCACGGGTGTGGACGTGCGCCAGCGTTCGGTTGCCATGGTCTATCAGCAGTTCATCAACTACCCCTCGCTCACGGTCTATGAGAACATTGCCTCGCCCTTGCGCGTGCAGGGCAAGCCGCGCGAGGAGATCGAGGCGCGCGTGGCGGAAGCCGCGCGCCTGCTCCGGCTCGAGCCGTTCCTGAAGCGCACGCCGCTCCAGCTCTCCGGCGGCCAGCAGCAGCGCACCGCGATGGCGCGCGCGCTGGTGAAGGGCGCCGATCTCGTGCTGCTCGACGAGCCGCTCGCCAATCTCGACTACAAGCTGCGCGAGGAGCTGCGCGCCGAGCTGCCGCGCATCTTCGAGGCGTCGGGCGCGATCTTCGTCTATGCCACGACTGAGCCGACCGAGGCGCTGCTGCTCGGCGGCAACACGGTCTGCATGTGGGAAGGGCAGGCGCTCCAGATCGGCGGGACACCCAACGTCTATCGCCAGCCGCAGACCCTGCGGGTCGCGCAGGTGTTTTCCGATCCGCCGCTCAATCTCGTCGGCATCGAGAAGAAGAACGGCTCGGTGCAATATGCGGGAGGCATCGCCGCGACCGCTTCCGGTCTCTATTCCTCACTCGCCGATGGCGCCTATCGCGTCGGTTTTCGCGCGCATCAGCTCGCACTCGCCAATGGCCAGACTGATCGTCACGCCTTCCATGCCACGGTGACGGTGACCGAGATCACCGGTTCGGAGAGTTTCGTGCATTTGACCCGCGACGGATCGAACTGGGTTGCAGTGCTGCACGGTGTGCACGAGTTCGAGCCCGGTCAGACCATCGACGCCGTGCTCGACCCCAATGACGTCTTTGTCTTCGACGCGGCTGATCGCCTCGTCGCGGCGCCTGCCATAGCGTTTTCGAGCGAAGTACGTAGCGGTTCGCGCGAAGAAAACGCGTCAACAAGTAAAAGCGCTTGAGGGAGATGCGATATGGCCCGCATTGACCTCGTCGATCTCGCGCACTCCTACGGCGGCAACGATGCGCCGGAGGAGAGCTTTGCGCTGAAGCCGGTGACCATGACCTGGCGGCAGGGCGGCGCCTATGCGCTGCTTGGCCCGTCCGGCTGCGGCAAGACCACGCTGCTCAACGTCATCTCCGGCATCATCGCGCCGTCGCGGGGGAAAATCCTGTTCGACCGCCAGGACATCACACCGCTGTCGACCCAGAAGCGCAACATCGCCCAGGTGTTCCAGTTTCCGGTAATCTACGACACCATGACGGTGGGGCAGAACCTGGCGTTTCCGCTGAAGAACCGCGGCGTGCCGAAGGCCGAGATCGACAAGCGCGTCGCCGAGATCGGCCGTCTGCTCGATCTTGAGCCCTATCTGAATCGCAAGGCGACGCGGCTCACCGCTGACGCCAAGCAGAAAATCTCGCTCGGCCGCGGCCTCGTCCGCTCCGATGTTGCCGCCGTGCTGTTCGACGAGCCGCTGACGGTAATCGATCCCGAGCTGAAATGGCAGCTCCGCTCCAAGCTGAAGGCGCTGCATCGCGAGCTCGACCTCACGATGATCTACGTCACCCACGACCAGACCGAGGCGCTGACCTTCGCCGACACAGTCGTCGTCATGCATGACGGCCGCGTGGTGCAGAGCGGAACGCCGGCCGAGCTGTTCGACAAGCCCGCCCACACCTTCGTCGGCTATTTCATCGGCTCGCCCGGCATGAACATCTTGGCCGCCGAAGTGAAGGGACGCGAGGCGCGGATCGACGGCCACGTCATCGCGCTCAACCGCGCTTACGACAATCTGCCGGCAGGCGCCAAGATCGAGATCGGCGTGCGTCCGGAATTCGTCGAGGTCGTCGCGCCCACACCGGGCCTGCTCACCGCCAAGATCGAGCGCATCGACGATCTCGGCCGCATCCGCTTCGCGCGCACGCGTCTCGGCGACGCCAAACTCGCGGCACGGGCGCCTGCGGGCTTCACCGGCTCGGATGGTACCGCCGGGCTGAAATTCGATCCGGCGCACATCCACGTCTATGCCGACAGCCTTCTGGTGGAAGGAGCTGCCTGATGGACAAGACCATCAACCAAAAAGCCTGGTTCCTGGTGCTGCCGGTGTTCCTGGTCGTCGCCTTCTCGGCGGTGCTGCCGTTGATGACGGTGGTGAACTATTCGATGCAGGACACCTTCGGCAACAACCAGTTCTTCTGGAATGGCGTCGGCTGGTTCAAGGAATTGCTCGATCCCTCGACCGATCTCGGCGGCCGCTTCCTGGCCTCGCTCGGCCGCAATCTGTTCTTCTCGCTGGTGATCCTCGCGATCGAGGTGCCGCTTGGCATCGTCGTCGCGTTGTCGATGCCGCGTCAGGGCTGGACCGTCGCGGCCTGCCTCGTCACCCTCGCGCTGCCGCTGCTGATTCCGTGGAACGTGGTCGGCACGATCTGGCAGATCTTTGGTCGGCCCGACATCGGCCTGCTCGGCTATACGCTCAATGCGATGGGCATCGACTACAATTACGTGTCCAACGCCATCGACGCCTGGGTCACCGTCATCGTGATGGACGTCTGGCATTGGACCAGCCTCGTCGCGCTGCTCTGCTATGCCGGCCTGAAGTCGATCCCCGAGGCCTATTACCAGGCTGCGCAGATCGACGGTGCCTCGCGCTGGGCTGTGTTCAAGGCGATCCAGTTGCCGAAAATGAATCGCGTGCTACTGATCGCCGTGCTGCTGCGCTTCATGGACAGCTTCATGATCTACACCGAGCCGTTCGTCGTCACCGGCGGCGGACCTGGCAACTCGACCACCTTCGTGTCGATCGAGCTGGTCAAGATCGCGCTCGGCCAGTTCGACCTCGGCAAGGCCGCCGCGCTCTCGCTGGTCTACAATCTGATCATCCTGATCGTCTGCTGGATCTTCTACACCGTCATGACCAATGCCGGTAGCGAACGGAAACCTCAGGAAGGAGCGGCGTGATGCACTCGATCCCCGGCCGCCGCCTCATCATGGGGCTGTTCCTGATCTTCCTGCTGTTGCCGATCTACTGGCTCGTCAACATGAGCTTCAAGACCAACGCCGAGATCGTCTCGACGATGACCTTGTGGCCGCATGCGCCGACGCTGCAGCACTACAAGCGCATCTTCACCGACGAGAGTTGGTATTCCGGCTATATCAATTCGCTGGAATACGTGGTTATCAATACCATTATCTCGATTTCCGTGGCGTTGCCGGCGGCCTATGCGTTTTCGCGCTATCGCTTCCTCGGCGACAAGCATCTGTTCTTCTGGCTGCTGTCGAACCGGATGGCGCCGGCGGCGGTCTATGCGCTGCCGTTCTTCAACCTCTATTCGGCGATCGAATTGTTCGATACGCCCTGGGCGGTCGCGCTCGCGCACTGCATCTTCAATGTGCCGCTGGCGGTGTGGATCCTCGAGGGCTTCGTCTCCGGCGTGCCGCGCGAGATCGACGAGACTGCCTTCCTCGATGGCTATTCCTTCCCTCGCTTCTTCATCAGGATCCTGGTGCCCTTGATCGCGAGCGGCATCGGCGTCGCGGCATTCTTTTGCTTCATGTTCTCCTGGGTCGAACTGTTGCTGGCGCGCACGCTGACCTCGGTCAACGCCAAGCCGATCGCGGCGGTCATGACGCGAACGGTGTCGGCGGCCGGCATGGATTGGGGGCTTTTGGCGGCAGCTGGCGTGCTCACGATCATTCCGGGCGCGCTCGTGATCTGGTTTGTCCGCAACTACATCGCGCGCGGCTTCGCGCTCGGCCGGGTGTAAGGGAGGCGATAATGGAGTCCATTGCATGGATGGCCTGGACGCCGCCGACCGCAATCTTCTTTGCGGCGCTGGCCTGCACTCTGGCCGTGATGACCTGGCTCGCCGCCACCTATCCCGAAGCTGAGCGTGTCGGGCTTCTGCGCATCCCGACCACGCGCGGCGACCGCCTGTTCATTTCGCTGATCATGGCTGCCGTCATTCACCTGGTGTGGATTGGCCTCGTCGGCACTGATCCGATCGCGACGCTTCCGATCGGAGAAGGATTTGAAATAACGAGCCTGTGGCTCGCAACCGTGATTTCGCTTGTCTCAGGCGCGGTGATCTTTCGCACCGTCTGAGGCAGGCGAGAAAGAGCAGATCCGGGGTCTACCCGGGCCTGGATTTAGTTTGTCGCTGCAACCGGAGGAAACATTTTATGCGACACTTGCGAACGACCAAGGATAGTCTTCTGACCATGACCAGCGCGGTGGCGCTGATCGCGGCTTCGATGACGATCGCCGCGCCGGCGCGCGCGGACGAAGCCGCCGCCAAGAAGTGGATCGACAGCGAATTCCAGCCGTCGACCCTGTCGAAAGACGATGCGATGAAGGAAATGCAGTGGTTCATGAAGGCCGCTGAACCCTTCAAGGGCATGGAGATCAACGTCGTCTCCGAAACGCTGACCACGCACGAATACGAATCCCGCACGCTTGCCAAGGCGTTCGAGGAAATCACCGGCATCAAGGTCAAGCACGACATCATCCAGGAAGGTGACGTCGTCGAAAAGATCCAGACCCAGATGCAGTCCGGCAAGAACGTCTATGACGGCTGGATCAACGACTCCGACTTCATCGGAACGCACTTCCGCTACGGCCAGGCAGTCGACCTGACCGACTGGATGGCGAAGGACGGCAAGGACGTCACCGACCCGATGCTCGACGTCAACGACTTCATCGGCAAGTCGTTCACGACGGCGCCGAACGGTCACCTCTATCAGCTGCCCGACCAGCAGTTCGCGAACCTTTATTGGTTCCGTTACGACTGGTTCACCAACCCCGACTACAAGGCCAAGTTCAAGGCCAAGTATGGCTACGACCTCGGCGTTCCCGTGAACTGGTCGGCTTACGAAGATATCGCTGATTTCTTCACCAACGACATCAAGGAGATCAACGGTACCCGGATCTATGGCCACATGGATTACGGCAAGAAGGATCCTTCGCTCGGATGGCGTTTCACCGACGCCTGGCTGTCGATGGCCGGCAATGGTGACAAGGGCATTCCGAACGGCCTTCCGGTCGACGAGTGGGGCATCCGTATGGAAGGCTGCCGCCCGGTCGGCTCGAGCGTCGAGCGTGGCGGTGACGTCAACGGCCCGGCGGCGGTCTACTCGATCACCAAGTATCTCGACTGGATGAAGAAATATGCTCCGCCGCAGGCGCAGGGCATGACCTTCTCCGAATCGGGCCCGGTGCCGTCCCAGGGCAATATTGCCCAGCAGGTCTTCTGGTACACCGCCTTCACCGCCGACATGGTGAAGCCCGGCCTGCCGGTGATGAATGCGGACGGTACGCCGAAGTGGCGTATGGCCCCGTCGCCGCACGGTTCGTACTGGAAGGAAGGCATGAAGCTCGGCTACCAGGACGTGGGATCGGCGACTTTGCTCAAGTCGACCCCGGCCGATCGCCGCAAGGCTGCCTGGCTCTATCTGCAGTTCATCGTCTCCAAGACGGTGAGCCTGAAGAAGAGCCATGTCGGTCTCACCTTCATCCGTGAATCCGACATCTGGGACAAGTCGTTCACGGAGCGTGCGCCGAAGCTCGGCGGCCTGATCGAGTTCTACCGCTCGCCCGCGCGCGTGCAGTGGACCCCGACCGGCAACAACGTGCCTGACTATCCGAAGCTCGCGCAATTGTGGTGGCAGAACATCGGCGATGCATCGTCCGGTGCGAAGACGCCGCAGGCCGCGATGGATGCGCTCGCCGCTGCCCAGGATTCGGTGATGGAGCGTCTGGAGAAGTCCGGCGTGCAAGGCGCCTGCGGACCGAAGCTCAACAAGAAGGAAACGGCTGAGTACTGGTTCGCAAAGTCGGCCAAGGACGGCAACATCGCTCCGCAGCGCAAGCTGGCGAACGAGAAGCCGAAGGGTGAGACCGTCGACTACGACACGCTGATCAAGTCGTGGCCGGCCTCGCCGCCGAAGCGCGCCGAAGCGAAGTAATTCGCAGGCATCGCGATGGTCGGGTTCGTCCCGGCCATGCATGAAAGCAGGAGGCCGGGAGCGATCCCGGCCTTTTGTCTTATTGGCCTATTGCCTTATCAGCGGTGGTGATCTGAATTGGCCAAATCCGGTCCTGAGTGGCTCGGATCAAGAAGCGAGACTTCGCCATGCGCATGATTTTCCGTTGCGATCCAAAGCTGGCCGATCATCTGGTGCGACCGTTTCCGGCGCGCAGCGCCTTGCCCGATTGGCTGCGGGCAATGCCTGCGACGGCGCATTCTGACATCCATGGCCGCGACATCCGCACGGTCAAGCAATGTCCGCCCTTCGTCGATGCAATGGCCTACGGAGTCATGATTCCCCTGTCATGCGATATCAGGATCGAGGCCGGTGCCTTTTCGTGGGATTGGGACATTCCCGAGCCGGAGACGGCTGGACATCCACGCGCGCCGCTCAGCTTCCATCCGGCCGCGCAATTTGCTGCGGCACCTTTCGCGAATGGACGCTGTGCGATCAAGTTCAACAGTTTCTGGACCATCGAGCTCGAGCCCGGCTGGTCGCTGTTCGCGACGCATCCCGTCAACCGCGATGACCTGCCGTTTCGCCTCGTTTCGGGCCTGGTTGACGCCGATCGCTTCCACGACGGCGGCATCAATTTTCCAGCCGTTTGGATCAAGCCCGATTTCTCCGGGATCCTGCAAAAGGGCACGCCGATTGCGCAGTGCTTTGCCGTTCCGCGACAAGCGCCCGAGCTGATGTTCGAGCCCTTTGACGAGGCGCACCGGCAATCCTACGCGAAGGTCGTCGCCGACGTGCTGGCTGCGCCCAATGTCTACCGCAAGCAGTTTCGCGCGAAGCGTGGGCGGCTAACGCGCTAGAGCACGCCGCAGTCCGTCCTCGTCGAGCCATAGACGGCCGTGTGAGGCCGAGGTCAGCGCCATCGCGATAGAGCCGAACAGCTGCGGACGCAGGCGATAGGCCTGACCAAAGGCGCGCATGGCAGCATCGACGTCTCCACCCTCCTGCAAGGCGATGCCGAGATTGAGTGCGGCCTCGGCATGGTCGGGCTTGAGTTCGAACGCCTTGCGGTAGGCGATTGCAGCGCTGGCGTGGTCATGCAGATCTTGTCGCGCGAGGCCAAGGTTGAACCACACGGACGACGGCGCGTCGGTCGCGGTCGCTTGCGCGAGCAGTTTTGCGGCGGTGGCGGGGTCGCCGTCCTCCCACGCCAGCCGGCCAAGCCGCGCCGTTGCTTCCTGATGACCAGGGATGACCTTGAGGATCGCCTGCCAGGCTCCGCGTGCCTGATCTCGCAGCCCAGCCATATCGAGCGTTCGTGCCTTCTCGATGAACATCTCGCGCTGCGGGCTGGTGGCGATCGCGGCATCGAGATGTACGAGCGCAGCGTCGATTTGACCTTGGCTGCGCGCGATGCGGGCGGCCAACAGCCGGGCCGGCGCGTTGTTCGGCCGCTTGGCAAGACTCACGTCGATATGCGCATGAGCCGGGGCGATGACACCCCTGGAGAACAATACGGCGGCCAGCAGATGATGCAGTACGGGATCGCCGGGATCACGTGTGAGGCCCTGTTCGCACAGACGTTGCGCCTCATCCGGCTTGCCCGCATTGACCGCCGCAGTCGCGCGGCGAACGAGTGTCTGGGTGTCGTCCATCGCCGCATTAGAGCAAGGATGCTGGAACACAGCAATATGGCGGGGCTTGTACACGTCCAACAACGAAAGGCCGGGAACGATCCCGGCCTTTTTCTTTGGCGCGTGGGCGCGCTTCGAAGGATGGATGATCCCTTACTCCGCCGGCTCGGCCGCGAGCGCCGGGTAGTCCGTATACCCCTTCGCGCCGCCGCCGTAGAACGTGTTCTTGTCCCAATCGTTCAGCGTCGCGCCCGTCTTCAGCCGCTCGACCAGATCGGGATTGGAGATGAACGGCTTGCCGAAGGCGATCAGGTCGGCCGCATTCGCGTCCAGCACCTTGGTGGCGAGTTCGAAGTCGTAGCCGTTATTGGCGACATAGGCGCCTGAGAAGCGCTTGCGCAGGCCGGCATAGTCGAACGGGGCGACGTCGCGCGGCCCGCCTGTGGCGCCCTCGACGACGTGGAGATAGACGAGCTTGAGCGCACTGAGGCCGTCGACGATATGGTCGTACAGGACCTGCGGGTCCGAATCCGAGATGTCGTTGGCGGGTGTCACCGGCGAGATGCGGATACCGGTGCGGTCGGCGCCAGCCTCGGCGGCGACGGCCTTGGAGACTTCCAGCATCAGTCGCGCGCGGTTCTCGATTCCGCCGCCGTAAGCATCGGTCCGCTTGTTGGTGCCGTCCTTGGCGAACTGCTCGAGCAGATAGCCGTTGGCGCCATGGATCTCGACGCCGTCGAAGCCGGCCTCCAGCGCATTCCTGGCGGCGCGCTTGAAGTCGTCGATGATGCCTGGAATCTCGGAGAGCGCGAGCGCGCGCGGCTCGGAGACGTCGGCGAAGCCGCCGTTGACGAAAGTCTTGCCCTTGGCGCGGATCGCGCTCGGCGCCACCGGGGCTGCGCCATTGGCCTGGAGGTCGACATGCGAGATGCGGCCGACATGCCAGAGCTGGATGAAGATCTTGCCGCCGCGCTCATGTACCTTGTCGGTGACCTTGCGCCAGCCTGCGACCTGGTCCTTCGAATAGATGCCGGGAGTGTCCTGGTAGCCCTGGCCCTGCTGCGAGACCTGGCTTGCTTCGGTGATCAGCAGGCCTGCGGAAGCGCGCTGGCCGTAATAGTCGGTAGCGAGGGGGCTCGGCACGAAAGTGCCCGGCGCCGCGCGGTTGCGCGTCAGCGGCGCCATCACGAAACGGTTGGCCAGCGTAATCGGGCCGAGCTTGTAGGTCTCAAACAATTTGGTCAGACGGCTCATTGGGATGCTTCCAGGGGTTAAAGGTCTGGAACACTTGTGCATTGCGACAATCAGCGCAAGGGACGAGCCATACGGAAAGTGCAGGCGAGCTGCGCGGCAGGCCCCGCGCAGCATAATTCATGTGCAATCGGAGGCCACGGCAGCGGATTTCTGCTGCCGCGGCTGTGCGATCCGACAACGTCAGTTCGCGCCGAGGAAGTCGCGCTTGCCGATCTCGACGCCGTTATGACGCATAATGCCGTGAGCGGTGGTGGCGTGGAAATAGAAGTTCGGCAGCGAGACCCCGCTGAAGAACTGCTGGCCCTTGAGTGTCATGGTCCGGTCCGGGCCCGCCGGGAAGGTCACGTCCTTGGTGTCGGCGCCTTCGAACTGCTCCGGCTTGTACGATTTCACGTAGTCGATCGTCTTGGCGAGCCGCTGCTTCAGCTCCTCAAACGTCTTTTCCGTGTCGGGCATCGAAGGCACCTCGCTATGGGTCAGCCGGGCGCAGCCCTTGGCGGCGAAATCGCTGGCGAGCTGGATCTGCTTCGACAGCGGCAGCATGTCCGGGAAGAGGCGCGAGCCGAGCATGACGCTCGGGTCAATCTTTTTGGCCGCGCAGTGCGCCTCAGCCTTGGTGAGCAGGCCGGTGAGGCTGTTCAGCATCTGCAGATAAGCGGGGACGACGGCGTCGTGGAAGGACATGTGATGCTCGCTTCAAATGGTGGGAAATCTCAGGGGAAAACCTGAGCCACTCACATGGGAGCCTCATGGAATAATACAATCGCCAAAGCGGCTTGTGCGGTGCGAAATTTCTACCGCACCACCCCCGCCGGCTGCGCTTGTGCCGTGCCGCCGCGCATGCGGGCCAGAAGCTCGGCGGTCGGCCAGGAATCGGCGGGCAGGCCGTATTTGATCTGCATCGCCTTCACGGCGGCGCGGCTCTGCTGGCCCAGCACGCCGTCGACTTTGCCGACATTGAAGCCGGCTTGGACCAGAAGCTGCTGCAATTGCTTGAGCTCGTTGAACGGCAGTTGCGCGACCTGCCCGGCCGGCCTGCGCATTGGGGCGGCGCCCGCGATGCGCGAGGCGAGATAGCCCGCGGTGGTCGAATAGATCAGCGAATTATTCCATTCGGTATAGGCCGCGAAATTCGCATACGCCGTGAAAGCCGGCCCAAAGCGTCCCATCGGCAGCAGCACGGACGCCGCGAGATTGTCATTCGGCAGCGGCCGGCCGTCGGGATAGGTGACGCCGAACTCCGCCCATTTCGAGCGCGGCAGCTGCACGCTGAGATCGGTTTGATCCCATGGCAGGTTCTGCGGCACCTTGATCTCTTCCAGCCAAGGCTCGCCGCGCCGCCACTTCAAGCCATTGGCGATGTAGTTCGCGGTCGAGCCGATCACGTCGTCCTCGCTGCGCAGGAGGTCGCGCCGACCGTCGCCGTCATAGTCAACGGCATAGTTGACGTAATGCGTCGGCAGGAACTGCGTCTGGCCGAGCTCGCCGGCCCAGGAGCCGATCATCTCGTCGGGCGTGAGATCGCCGCGGTCGATCACCTTCAGCGCGGCGATGGTCTCGCTCACGAACATCTCCGAGCGGCGGCAGTCATAGGCGAGCGACACCAGCGATTTCAGCGTCGGCAGATTGCCCATGTTGACGCCGAAATCGCTCTCCAGCCCCCAGAACGCGGCAATCACCGCCGGCGGCACGCCGTATTCCTTCTCGGCGCGCGCGAACGCTGCTGCATGTTGCTTGATGTGCTGCTGGCCGTTCTGCATGCGATAAGGCGCGGCCATGCGGCCGGCAAATTCGGTGAAGAGCTGGCCGAACACGCGCTGGCCGCGGTCGCGATTGACGATGCCCTGGTCGTAGACGAGATAGGGCGACGCCTCCGATATCGTCCGCTGCGACACGCCTGCAGCAACCGCCTGCTGTTTCACGTCGGCGAGAAAGCGATCGAAGCTCGCCCCATTGTGGCACGACGCCGCGCGCGGCGAAGGCGCCGTGGCCTTCGGCGCAACAGGCCTTGCGGGCGGCGGCGCGAACTGGGCGGCGGCGGGAACGGAGAGCGCGAGCAGAGCGGCGGCCGCGATCGCAAATCGGGTCTGGACCATAGGGGTTCCGGTGGGGAGGGGCAGGCGTGGATTCGGCGGAAGTTTAGGTGAAGTGATGGCCTCAGGCCATCCTTTCCATGCCATGCCAGCGCGCGGAATGCGAGCTAGCCAAACAGTCGCATCAGCAGCGCTTTGCCGACCGGCAGCGCCCTGACACCCTGATAGGCCCGCACATACTCGCCGGCATAGAACGCCCTGATCGCATGCACGCGCGTGTCCATGCTCTCTTCGAAGCGAACCGCGAATCCGTCCGCGGTACGTCGGACCACGATCGCCGCGATCGAGCGGCCGTAGATGCGGCATTCGATCGTGCTGCCAGGGAGCGGCGGATCGGGATCGATCAGCCGCGCTCCGGTAATGGAGATATCAGCGAGCTGCGCCAAATGCGACTTGCCGTCCTGGCGCAGCAGAACGGCTTCGTTGCGGTCGAAGCGCTCCGCCTTGCGCTTGCGCGGCTGCTCGATGCAGACGAAGCAGACCACGGCGAGGATGAATGCATTGTAGAGGCTCCAGGCCAGTGCCAGCCCGCCATAGGCAATGTTCTCGCCGCGCAGATGCAGAATGAAAGCATAGGCAATGGCCGCGAGCGTAATCGCGAGGGCGCAGCCATAGATCCGCAGCAGCGGCCATTCGACAAATCGCCTGTCGCGGTCGCCGCCCTTCGCCGTGACCTTGAATTTGTGTCCCTTCGGTTTCAGCAGGCCGGCTGCCACGGCCTTGAGCACCGCGGGCGCGGCGATGAGTTGCGAGACGTCGGTCATCATGGCGAGCGAACGGCCGCGCGACAGCCAGGCCATGGTGAGGCTGTGCCAGACATAGAACGGCAGGAAGAAGCGGAGCAGTTCGGCGAGATCAGCCCGCACTGCCTTGATGCCGAACAGCAGGAACAGCCAGGGCACCACGAGGCCCGCGACCTTTGATGCGTAGACCGCTGACCAGCTCATGAAGGAATCGACCAGCGAGAAGCGGTCGATGAAGGAGAGTTTTGACGTTCGCGAGAACGGACCGCTGCGGCCGCGGATGATCTGCATGAAGCCGAGGCACCAGCGGGCGCGCTGGGTGATGTACTCCTTCAGCCCTTCCGGCGCGAGCCCGATCGTCAACCGCTCGTTGAGATAAATGGTATTGAAGCCGAACTCCTTCAGACGCAGCGTGACGAGATAGTCTTCCGTGACCGAGTCGGTCGGAAAGCCGCCGATCCGCTTCAGCCCTTCATAGCGAATGAGGGAGGAGGTGCCGCAACAGAAGGCGACGCCCCAGGCGTCCTTCGCCGGCATCAGGATGTCGAAGAAGAAGCGCTGCTCGTCGGGCCAGACGTCGGTTGCGGCAAGGTTGGTCTGGATCGGATCGGAATTGATGAAGTGCTGCGGTGTCTGCACCACGCCGACCGAGGCATCGTCCATCAGCGCGATGGTGCGCGCGAGGAAGTCGGGCCGCGGCACGAAATCCGCGTCGAGGATGGCAACGAAGGCCGGCCGCTCCGTCAATGTGCCGACATGCCTGAGTGCATGGTTGATGTTGCCGGCCTTGGCGTGGTGGTTGTCGGGTCGCGTGAGATATTCGCAGCCGAGTTCGCCGGCGAGCCGCCGCAGCCACGGCCGCCGACCGTCGTCCAGCACCCAGACCCGATAGTTGCCGTACTCCATGCCGGTTGCGCCAATGATGGTGCGCTCGAGGATCGATCGCTCCTCGTTGTAGGTGCAGATGAAAACATCGATCAGCGGCGCGCGCGGATCGGTGGCGCGGCCGTCGATCCTGGCCGCTTTGGTGCGGTCGATCGTCCGGCTCAGGAACAGCAGCGACAGGGCGACCGCAACCAACGAGGCCGCTTCCAGCAGCATGAAGGGATAGCCGATCACGGCATCAACGGTCAGGCGCGGCGGCGGCAGCGTCGTCGTGACACGCCAGGAGAGATAGCGGAGCAGGAAAACCAGCGACATGCCGGCGAGGAACGAGCGCGCCATCGTGCTGTCGCGCCTGAGCAGCGGCACGATCGCCATGAAGGCGCCGAGCGCAATCAGGCCAGGCGTCAGTGCCATCATCACGACGCGGTCTCGCGTCGTTCGAACACGACGCGGCCGGTGCGTCCCACGGTGCAGGCGTGAGATGCGGCATCGCGCGGCGCCACGGTCACGCGATAGGGCTCCTTGCTCAGCGCATCGGGATTGATGGCAAGATTAGCGGGCGCGCCGGCGGCGCCGGTCAGATTGACCACGGTGCCGGAGATCGGTGCGCCGTCATCGTTCGGCTCGAAGGTGGCGCGATCGCCGAGCTGCAGACGGTTGTAGACGCTCTCGGTCACATTGGCGGTGATGACGGCGCCGCTGCAATCGAGCACCTTGAGCAGGGGCTGGCCGGCCTGCACGTCCTCGCCCGGCGAGGTCATCATCTCCCAGACGCGGCCCGCGACAGGTGTCGTGATATTGGCCTCGGACAGATCGGCGAAGCGGACCTCCTCGATGATGATCTCGTTGCCGAGCCAGGCGATGTCGGTGTCGGTGCGTGCGAGATCGGCTTCGAGGTCGCCGGCACGCTGGCGCATTTCCTCCTCGCGCTGCACGGAGCTTGGCCGGTCGTTATAGCTGTCGCCGAGGAACGAGCCGTTCTGTGCAGCGGCAAGCTCGACCTTGGCTGCGTCCAGTCGCTTGCGCGCGCCGAGCTCGGTCTGTTGCGATACCGAGAGCTCGCGCGTCAGCCGCGCCAGCTCGACGGTCGAGATATTGCCGGACTTTGCCAGCGACGACGCGCGCTCGACGGCGGCGCTTGCCTCGTCCCGCCGCGCGGCTGCCGCCTCGATCGAGGTCTGGATCTCCGCGATGCGGGCTTCGAGCTGGAGCACGCGCCCGTCGCGGAATTGCGAGGCCTGCCGTGCCAGATCCTTTTGCGCTGATTGGGCCGAGGTCAGCTTGGCGGCGAGGCTCGGCCGCTCGTTCTCAAGACGCGATTTCTGCCGGCGGAGATCGTCGAGCCGGGTGCGATCGCCGCGCGAATTGACGACGCGCAGAACCACGGTTCCAGCATCGAGCTTGGCCTGGTCGGTGACATGCTGCGCCGCCGACACGCGCCCGCCGATCGGCGTGCGCAGCGTGACGATGCGGGAATTCAGCACAGCCTCGACGCTCGAATTTTCCCAGACCGCGCGTAGTGGCAGCCAGCCGAACACGGCAATGATGGCCAGTCCGATCGCGATCTTGGCGCCGCGCCGCAGATGGGGCCAGCGGCGCACGGTATCCGACGACGTCTGCGCATCGGGCGCATGGCTGGCCTCGTCATTGGCGAACAGCTGCTCGTGCAGCGCGTCCTGCAAGCCTTTCGCGTCAGCCTTGGTGTCTTGCGAGGGAGCGGATCCGGGGTCGACGGAAGCGGCACGCGAGCGGTCTGCCATGACGGTCACCTTGCTGACGGAAGGCCAACGGAACCGGTCAATGCGCAGGGATCGTGCAGCGCGCCGGTTACCGCGGATTAAGCCGACGACGCGCTTTCCAGGTCGCTAAGCGTCCGCGCGCGTTTTTGCGCAAATCCCGGTCAAGGTTTAGCGAGGCGTGAAAGCTTGGCCGCAACGCAGATGAATCTGCGGCCCGGCGACGCACGAACCTTGCAGCGGCTCGCCGCATTCATACTTCCGGTGTGCCGGCCAGAGGTTTACCCGCGGCCGGCTCCGGGAGACGGCCATGAACTATCTGCGTACCGCAATGCTCCTCGCAGGCCTCACCGCCCTGTTCATGGGCGTGGGCTATCTGATCGGCGGCGCCTCAGGCGCGATGATCGCGCTCGTCATTGCGGCGGCGACCAATCTCTTCACCTACTGGAACTCCGACCGCGCGGTGCTCTCGATGTGCGGTGCCCATGAGGTCGACCGTCAAAGCGCGCCGGAGCTGGTCGGGCTCGTCGCCGAGCTTGCGGGCCGCGCCGGCCTGCCGATGCCGCGCGTGTTCGTGATGGACGAGGCGCAGCCCAACGCGTTCGCGACGGGCCGCAATCCCGAGAACGCCGCCGTGGCCGTCACCGTCGGCCTGATGAACCAGCTCAGCCGCGAAGAGCTTGCCGGCGTGATCGCGCATGAGCTTGCGCACATCAAGAACCACGACACGCTGCTGATGACGATCACCGCGACCATCGCGGGCGCGATCTCCATGCTGGCGCAGTTCGGCATGTTCTTCGGCGGCCACCGCGACAACAACGGCCCCGGCATCGTCGGCTCGATCCTGATGATGATCCTCGCCCCGCTCGGGGCCATGCTGGTACAGATGGCGATCAGCCGCACGCGCGAATACGCCGCCGACAATCTCGGCGCGCGCATCGCGGGACAGCCGATGTGGCTGGCGTCGGCGCTGGTGAAGATCGAGGGCGCCGCGCATCAGGTGCCGAACTATGACGCCGAACGAAATCCCGCGACCGCGCATATGTTCATCATCAACCCGCTGTCGGGCCATGGCGTCGACAATCTCTTCGCCACCCATCCCTCGACGCAGAACCGGATCGCCGCTCTTCAGCAACTCGCGGCCGAGCTCGGCACGCGCGCAGCGCCGTCGGTCGGCGCCAACGAGAACTATCCGCCGCAGGGCCCATGGGGCCGCTCGTCTTCACGTGGTCCTTCAAATGGTCCTTCACGTGGTCCTTCACGTGGTTCCTGGGGCTGATACGAAACCGGCTGAATTTTGCCTGGCTTAGTGACCTGGCGCACACAGGATCGGCACGGCCGGTGTTAACACCTGATCGAGAGTGTTCCTTCGAAAGGGGATGCGTGGCCGGCTCGTCGCCGGTCACCGTCGAAGATGACCAGAGCTGCCGTGCCATTGTTGATCGTCCTGGGCGTGGCCATTGGCCTGTCCACGCATACGGTCGTGAATTGCGGCGATGAGGACGAGCCCGACATCTGCTCGGCCGTGATCGGCTTCTCGCCGTTTCAGGGCTCCCTGATCGCCTTCGCCTATGAGGGGCGCGGACGGATCGCGCTGCGCCACGGCGACAACGGCCGGGCGATCGCCGATTTCAACGAGGCCATCCACCTCAATCCCAACCGCGCCTCGCTCTATCGCGACCGCGCGCAGGCGTACCGCCAAAACGGCGAGCTGAGTCTTGCGATTGCCGATTTTGACGAGGCGATCGCGCTCGATCCCAAGCCGGCGGCGCCCTATCACGAGCGCGGCCTCGCGCTCGCCGCCAAGGGGGATCTCGACCGCGCGATTTTGAGCTACAGCACCGCCGTCCGCCTCGATCCAACGGACGCGCAGTCCCGCCTCGACCGCGGCCTTGCGTTCCTCGCCCGCGGCCAGGCCGACGATGCTCGTGCAGATTTCGAAGCCGCCGTTGCGTTGCCGCCCGGCAAGGACGGCCGCACACGCGACGCCGCGCGCGCAAAACTCGCTGAGCTTTCGAGTGCCGAGCCGAGCCGGATCGCCGCGCCGCGGCGGTGAAATTCTCGCGCTGCCCTCTTCCCTCTCCCCTTGTGGGAGAGGGTGGCTCGCCGCAGAGCGGCGAGACGGGTGAGGGGTATCTCACCGCGCGCGAACCTCTCGCGTTGAATTCGTGGAAACAACCCCTCATCCGGCGCCATAGCCGAAGCTTCGCTTCGGCGCTCTTAAGAACCGCGGCCGAAGCCGCCTATGCCACCTTCTCCCACAAGGGGAGAAGGAAGAAAGCGCCGCTACGAGTTCGCCTTCTTGGCTTTGGCCTTCTTGGCCTTTGCGGCCTTCTTCGCCGGCTTGTCCTTGGGCGGCTTCTCCGCCTTCGCCTCGACGGGCGTGCTGGCGGCTAGCCGCATCGCGCGGGCGTAGCTGTCGGCGACGTTGTCGGCGGACATCTGGAGGCGCCTTGCCGCGGCGGTGGCCTGCTCTATGGTGGCCTTGGCCATCATCTTGAAGCGGGCGCCGGTCTCCTTGCCCTTGGCCTTGGCCGCAAGGCCGCTGAAGCGATCCCGCCGCTCCTTGGCGCGGGTCATCAGGCCCGTCTGCAGCTGTCTGGCCAGTTGCCGGATCACGACATCCAGGTCGGCGTCCGCCATGTCTTCTATCCTCTTCGAAACAGTCCCAATCGATGCGGCGGGACTATGCAGATCGGGCCCCGCCTTGGCAATTCCCGCCCGGGCGTCATCCGCAGCTTCCGGTTTACGAAACGAGAAGGCCGCGCTCTTCGCGCGGCCTTGATCCAGGTTGGTCCGGGATGATCAGTAATCGTAGCCGGGATGTCCGGGATAGTACTGCCGATTGCAGGCCCTGCGGCCACGGTCGTAGGCAGCGGCATCACCATGGGCGAGCCCGCTGACATATTTCAAGCAGCGCACGTAATTGTCGTTACCGAGCCAGTCCAGGCCGCCGGCGGCCGCGGGGGAGATCTGGGCGGAGCCGGCCAGCGCCGTGACGGCGACGAGAGCGGCGATGGCGGAAAGAGTCGGCTTTTTCATGATCAGCACCTTATTCAAATCGGGGCTGCCGATCGCAGCCCTCTGAAATTGACGATGCCCGATCCTTCAGCGAACGGCCGTGCTGTACGTCACACGGCCCAAGACAGGCCTTGCAGACTGCCGGGCCGCCTTGCTGGCGCGGCCCTTGGCGGGTGCCGGGAGGTGCCTCACTTCAGCGAGGCAACCGGCCCGCTAGAGACGGCCGCAGGATCGGGGTCGAAGCCGAACACGCCGACCAGATATTTGTAATAGTCCGGCATCTTCTCCTTGAGCGCTTCGCGGGTCTTGGGATCGTGGAATTCGCTCTTGCCGGCCAGGAAGATGCTGGCGGTCACCGCAAAGAACTCCATGTGGTTCTTCAGCGCATAGGCTTCCTTGGGCAGGAAATCCTTGGACTTGGCATAGGCGTAATAGCTGATCACGCCCTTGTTGGCGTAGCCGTCCGGCAGCAGCCGCGCGTGATAGGCGTGCAGCATCTCGTGGAGCAGCACGGCCTCTTTCTCGTAACGCATCATGTCTGGCCGGACCATGATCACGCCGAGCCCGGAATCGACCGCGAGGTCGACGGCGCTCGGGTTGGTCCAGCGCTGCTTGTCGTGGTCCCACACCGTTAGCGTCCGCGGGCTGGTGCGCTGGATGTCCGGCGTGACCCGGCCGTAGCACGCGGTCGCGGCGCCTTCGTCGAGGCAGGCCAGCTCGCTTGCGATGATCGGGACGGTACGGAAGAAGCGAAGCACGCGCGGGGAGAACCCGGCGCCTTCGACGACGTCGATCTGCTGCTTCAGATTCGCGGTGAGCTTGTCGACGTCCTTGCGATCGGAATTCTCCGACACGTCGAACATGTAGCCGCGGTAGCTCTGGAAGCCGGGCGGCACCGCCTTCGCGGCATCGGCGGACGCGACGTCGAGCGAGCCGGCGTTGGACGGATTGGCGAACAGCGCGCCGACAATGGTCGCGGTCAGCAGCAACGCAATGCGCATGATGAACCCCCTGATGTC
The DNA here is from genome assembly GCF_049949275.1 of Bradyrhizobium genosp. A. Lineage (NCBI taxonomy): Bacteria > Pseudomonadati > Pseudomonadota > Alphaproteobacteria > Hyphomicrobiales > Nitrobacteraceae > Bradyrhizobium > Bradyrhizobium genosp. A. The sequence goes on from NZ_CP188196.1 coordinate 2,103,272, forward strand.
ACTTCACGCGGCAGGATCGGCTGCCGTTGTTTGCGAAAAGTGAGTGGGGCGAGACTAAGGCCGCGATGTTGAGGCGTGCTTAATCGTTGGTTGCAGATCGCGGAAGTGGATTAGGGGCGGGTTAACCAAGCGTGGATTGGCCGGTCGCTTCGGCGTAAGATCGAAGCCGGGCACCAGGCCCACATCAGAAGCTGAAGGGAGGATGCCATGTATGCCGCCATCCGTCAGGCCAAGGCGAAAAGCGGAAGCGCCGAAGAGCTGGCGCGCCGCATCAAGGACGGCGCCGTTCCGATCATCAGCGACGTCGACGGCTTCAGGGCCTATTACGTGGTTTATGCCGGCGATGACACGGTGACCGCGATCTCCATCTTCGACAAGTTCGAGCAGGCCGAGGAAGCGAACAAGCGCGCCATCGCCTGGATCGAAAAGGATCTGGGCTCGCTGCTCGCAGGGCATGCGAGCGCGGCAGCGGGCCCTGTGATCGTGCATACGCTGGCGTAAGCCTTCCGTCATTGCGAGGAGCCCGCGACAAAATTGCGAAGCAATTTTGTCGCGGGCGACGAAGCAATCCAGGCTGTTACTGCGGAAACAGTCTGGATTGCTTCGCTTCGCTCGCAATGACGAGAGTGAGGCAGATGCGTGCCGCCGGTCACAACTCCCTTGCATTCGAGAACGCGAACGAGCTCACCCGCCGCGTCGTCTCGTCCAGGATCAGTGTGCGCGTGATCGGCGGCTCGGCGCGCTGGGCGCAGTTTTCGCGCTCGCAGAGCCGGCAGTTGACGCCGATCGGCGTGCCTTCCGTATTCTCCATATCCATGCCGGCAGCGTAGGTCAGGCGCGCGGCGTGGCGGATCTCGCATCCGAGGCCGATGGCGAAGCGCGGCTGCGGCAGCGGGTGCGGCGCGACGGGCCGGCGCACCATTTGCGCGATCGAGAAATAGCGCGTGCCGTCGGAGAGCTCGATCACCTGCTTCAGCAGGCGATCCGGCGTGTCGAAGGTCGAGTGCACGTTCCACAGCGGACAGGTGCCGCCGAATTTCGAGAACGGGAACGTGCCCGACGAAAAGCGCTTCGAGACGTTGCCGGCATTGTCGACGCGCAGCAGAAAGAACGGAATGCCGCGTGCGTTCGGCCGTTGCAGCGTGGTGAGACGATGGCAGACCTGCTCGAAGCCGGAATTGAAGCGCTGCGCCAGCACGTGGATGTCGTAATTGAGCGCTTCGGCCGCCGCGAGGAACGCCGGGTAGGGCATCATCACGGCCGCCGCAAAGTAATTGGCGAGCGTAATGCGGAACAGCCGGCGCGGCGTGTCGTCGAGCGGGCCGGCGCGGCCGATGATGGTCTCCAGATGCTGCGCGCATTCACCAAGCCCGAGCTGAAAGGCGAGCTGGAAGGCGCGGCCGGGCGGATCGACCAGCTCCGAGATCAGGAGCTGGCGGCGGTGGCGGTCGAAACGGCGCAGCGTCTCGCGCATCACGTCAACCGGCATGATGCGGGTCTGGATCGAATGCTTTTCGCGCAGGCGCGCGGCGAGCGCGGCATAAAGTCCCTCCGCCGGGACGTTCAGCTCGTCGCGAAGGTTCTCCGCGGCCTGCTCGAGCTCCGGGAAATAATTGCGGTTGGCCTCGATCAGCTCGCGCACGCGCTCGACCGGATTGGCCTCATAGCGCGTGCCGACGTCGCGGTCGGCCATTTGGGCTGCCGCCAGCGTCTCGCCCTGGCGTGCCTCGGTATAGGCCGCGTAGAGCCGCTGCAGCGCATGTGTCACGCCGGGACAGAGCTCGGCGAGGTCGCGCAGTTCCTGCTTGGGGACGTCGATCTGGCGGAACAGCGGATCGGAGAAGATCTCGTTGAGTTCGGCGAAGAAGCGGTCCTCGTCGGCGGTGGCGAGGTCGCGCAGATCGAGGTCGTAGGTTTCAGCCAGCCGCAGCAGGATCTGCGCGGTCACCGGGCGCTGGTTCCGTTCGATCAGATTGACATAGCTCGGCGAGATCCCGAGCCCCTCGGCGATCTGGGTCTGGGAGAGTCCCAATTGCTGCCGGATTCGCCGGAAGCGGGGACCGACGAACAGCTTTTTCCCGGACTCGGCGGGCATTTTCAGGCCTCCAGACGCGTTAAGGACAGACAGGCTAACCCGTATTTTTTACAAAATTTACAAAATAACGTCTATTACATGTTCTGATGTTACATGACATCACCATTCAAATACAAGCCCTCTGTACGAGCTTCCCTTTCTCGCGTTTAGCTCATGACACGCATCTCGCAATTCACTGTCAAAAATGTCGATGACAAGGCCGAGCGCCTTGCCATCAGTCGAAAGGGATAAGGCACATGAACTACCAGCCCCGTGGCATCAGCACCCTCCAGGGCCCGGCGTCGTATCAGAGCGAAGTCGATGCGGCCCAGGCGCTCCTCAAGACCCAACCGACCTGGAACGGGGTGTCGGCCGAGGCCGTCGCGCGCATGCGCCTGCAGAACCGCTTCAAGACCGGTTTGGACATCGCCCGCTACACTGCGGCGCTGATGCGCAGCGACATGGCGGCCTATGACGCCGATCCCACCAAGTACACCCAGTCGCTGGGGTGCTGGCACGGCTTCATCGCCCAGCAGAAGCTGATCTCGGTCAAGAAGCACTTCGGCGGCAGAACCGATCGCCGCTATTTGTATCTCTCCGGCTGGATGATCGCGGCGCTGCGTTCCGAGTTCGGTCCGTTGCCCGACCAGTCGATGCACGAGAAGACCTCGGTGCCGGCGCTGATCGAGGAGCTCTACACCTTCCTCCGTCAGGCCGACTCGCGTGAGCTGAACGACATCTTCCGTAGCCTCGATGCCGCCCGCAAGGAAGGCGACAAGGCGAAGGAGAAGGAGTTGATCGCGAAGATCGACAACTTCCAGACCCATGTCGTGCCCGTCATCGCCGACATCGACGCCGGCTTCGGCAACGCCGAGGCGACCTATCTGCTCGCCAAGAAGATGATCGAGGCGGGCGCCTGCGCGCTGCAGATCGAGAACCAGGTCTCCGACGAGAAGCAGTGCGGTCACCAGGACGGCAAGGTCACCGTGCCGCACGAGGTGTTCATCGCGAAGATCCGCGCCTGCCGCCACGCCTTCCTCGAGCTCGGCGTCGAGGACGGCGTCATCGTCACCCGCACCGACTCGCTCGGCGCCGGCCTGACGCAGCAGATCGCTGTCAGCCACAAGCCGGGCGACCTCGGCGACCTCTACAACAGTTTCCTCGACTGCGAGGAAGTCACGGCGGACAACGCTCGCAACGGCGACGTCATCATCAACCGCAACGGCAAGATGATGCGTCCGAAGCGGCTGCCCTCGAACCTCTACCAGTTCCGTCCCGGCACGGGCGAGGACCGTTGCGTGCTGGACAGCATCACCTCGCTGCAGAACGGTGCGGACCTGCTCTGGATCGAGACCGAGAAGCCGCATATCGAGCAGATCGCCAAGATGGTCGACCGCATCCGCGAGGTCATCCCGAACGCCAAGCTCGCCTACAACAACTCGCCCTCGTTCAACTGGACCCTCAACTTCCGTTGGCAGGTCTACGACGCGATGAAGGAAGCGGGCAAGGATGTCTCGAAGTACAACCGTGCCGAGCTGATGAAGCCGGAATACGACGATACGCCGCTGGCGCTTGAAGCCGACGAGCGCATCCGCACCTTCCAGGCGGATTCGGCCAAGCGCGCCGGCATCTTCCACCACCTGATCACGCTGCCGACCTATCACACGGCGGCGCTGTCGACCGACAACCTCGCACGCGAGTATTTCGGCGAGCAGGGCATGCTCGGCTACGTGAAGAACGTCCAGCGCCAGGAGATCCGTCAGGGCATCGCCTGCGCCAAGCACCAGAACATGGCCGGCTCCGATATCGGCGACGACCACAAGGAGTACTTCGCAGGTGAAGCTGCCCTGAAGGCGGGCGGCGCGCACAACACGATGAACCAGTTCGGCTAACGCCACGCAACAGGAGACTGACAATGACCAAAGGCAGCAATTTCTGGGTGATCGGCGGCGAGTTCGGCTCGATGAACTTCCACAAGCTCGTCGAAGGCTCGGCCCAGGTGCAGGGTCCGTTCAAGACCCGCAAGGAAGCCGAAGACGCCTGGCGCTCGGTTTCGGAAGAGAACCGCCACAAGGCCGGCGTCCGTTTCTCGATCGTGGAAGAGCCGTCGCGGGTCTCGGCCTGACGGCTGCCTGACCGACTTAAGAAGACGTCCAAGGACGGAGGGTCCCATCCGGCGCAAGCCGGGTGGGATCGTCTGTTTTTGGCACACATCAACGGCCTGTGGGCGCCGTAAGTATCTGGAATGATGGACCCTTTGCGGGCACTGTGGTTGCTGATAGGTTAATGGCCGAAAAGTCGAGGACGAGGCCGACAATGTCAGAGCCCGAGACCAGCGGGACCCATCCCAGCCAGCCGCGCCCGGTGCGGCTGCGCGACGCGCTGTTGCGCGCGCGGATTGAGGCCGCCGACCGGACCGGCGTCGTCGTCGATCTCAGGGACGCCGAGGTGGCGCGGCTCGAGATCCTCAACGACGCGCTCGACCCGCTGTTCGCCCAGGTGCCGGATCAGATCGATTTGTTCGACCGCGGCATCAGCCAGGGCGATACGCCCAGGCTCTGGATCGACGTCGTCGCCCACATCATGATGGGGCGCGACAAGCGGATGTACCGCTTCGTCCAGGACACCCGCTTCGGCCGCATCGTGCTCACCGAATCGCACGACACTTCGGTGATCGTGGACGCCGTGACCGACTACGTCGCCCGCCGCATGATCGAGCGCGAGCGCGCGATGGTGGTTCTGCCCGAGCCGAAGCCGGAGATCGCGGAGCCGCCCCGCCGCTCGCGCGTCTGGCCGTTCGTGTTCGGCTTCGTCCTTGGCGCTGCCGCGTTGTTCGGCGTCGCCGTGCTCGCGGCATTGCGGAGCTGGTGATTGCTCGCCGTCGTCCGTGCTCGCGCTGACGCGCGCGCCTCAAAGCAGCCGCGCACGCTTGATCTCGCGCATCTGCAGGCCATGATCGATGCTCCGCACGATCTGCTCGCAGCGCCAGCCGGCATTGTCCTTCTCGACCGCGAACAGATTGTAGGCCGCCGCCGGGTAGCGCCCGTGCGCGAGCGCCGAGGCCGACGGCACGCCGATCGCGGGAATGTTGCCGTTGGGGCCTTCGAACCACATCGTCGAATGGATGTGGTCGTGCCCGTGCAGGACCAGCTCGACGCCGCTGCGCTTGAGCAGCGCCAGCAGGGCTGCGGAATCCGTCAGCCGCTTCTGGCGCGCGTCGGACTTCAGCGGATGATGCACCAGCAGCACGCGGAAGACGTCCTCGGCTGCGAGCTGGTCGAGCACCTTATCGAGCGCGTCGAGCTGATCGCGCCCGAGCGTACCCGTCGCCATCAAAGGCGGCGTCGGCACGGCGCTGGAGAGGCTGATCAGCGCGGCCGGGCCGCGCCGACGCACGCCGGGAAAGCCGACGCTGCCGTCGTCGCTGGCAAGCCAGGGCGCAAAGGTCTCGCCGAAGCGATGCGCGGTGGCGCGGACATAGGCGTCGTGATTTCCGGGAATCGTGGTGACGCGGTCGGGCGAGCCGACCCCGTCGAGCCAGGTGCGTGCCGGCGCGAACTCCGCCTCCATCGCCAGATTGACGAGATCGCCTGTCACCGCGATGTGGTCCGGCGCCTGCGCCTTGATGTCGGCGACCAGCACGTCGAGCACGTCGCGGCGCTGGTATTTGTGACGGTTGCGCGTCCAGTTGACGTAGCCGAGCGCGCGCTTGCCGGCGAGCTCCATCAGCCGCGGCTTCGGCAGCGGCGGCAGATGCGGGTCGGACAGATGGGCGAGCGTGAAAGGTGCCATGGCGCGCGATTGCCTCGCTATTCGCTTGCTGTAATGGCAAGGTCGCGACAAACGCGCAAGGGACGCCTGAAAGGGCGCATCACGAGAGACTAATGGCGATGCGCCTCGACGAGATCCGACGGAGATTCGAGCCGCTGCTGCGGCGCGTCTTCCACGCCTATTTCCTGCTGATCCGCGGCATGACGCTCGGCGTCCGCGCCGTGGTGCTCGATGCCGACAACAAGGTGTTTCTGGTCAAGCACAGCTACGTCTCGGGCTGGTATTTGCCGGGCGGCGGTGTCGACTATGGCGAGACCATGGAACAGGCGATGCGCCGCGAGCTCAAGGAGGAGGGCGATATCGATCTCACCGGGGAGGCCTTGTTGCACGGTATCTTCCTCAACAGCCACATCTCTCGCCGCGACCATGTCGCGGTTTATGTGGTCAGGCATTTCCGGCAGGACCGGCTGCCGGCGCCCAACCACGAGATCATCGAATGCGGCTTCTTTGACACCGCCGCGCTGCCGGAGGAGGCGACCCCCGGCACGCGGCTGCGGATCGCGGAAGTGCTTCACGGCAAGCCCCTGATTGCGACGTGGCGCTGAGGGCGGGCTATGCTAGTACCAGTCCGAATGGGCGCCACGGAAACCTGATGAAAGCCCCAAAACTCGCCTTCGGCCTGATCTGCCTCGCGATCCTCGCCAGCAACATTGCGACAATGTCGCGCTGGAGCGAGGCGCGCGGGGTCTATGACGACATCTGCTATCTCCGGCAGGCGCATCTGTTCCAGCGCTTCGGCGCCGGTGGGCTCGACACCAACGCGGTCAGGGACGACGACCGTTATTTCGAAGGCAAGTTGAAGGAGATCGCCTTCGCCGAATGGAAGGATCCGATCCGCTGGCCCTGCCACAATCCGATGCCGGACGGCAAGGTCGTGTTGCAATATCCGCCGGGCACCGGCTTTCTGCTGGCGCTGTTTCCGCAAGGTCGTCAGGTCGTGCCGCTCTACATTACCGCGAGCCTTATCGTGTGCGGCCTCGCGCTATCAGGCATTGCCGTGGCGCGGACGCTGCCGTCGATCTCGGGCGCAGGCCTGTTCGGCGCGCTTGCCGTCTATCTCATGATCAATCCGGCGAAAGCGAGCTATTCGGTTGCGCCGACCATGGCGCTGTGCGCGGTCGCGGGCTTCCTGACGGCACTGTGGCTGGCCAGGGGCAAGCGCAGCGTCCTGCTGATCGCGCTGATCGGTCTCCTGCTCGGCGCATCCGTCAATTTCAGACTGCCGAATGCCTTGCTCGCGGCCGGCTATTTCCTGTTCCTCGGCATTCCCTTCCTGTGGACGCGCTCGCTCGCGACATTCGTGCAGGGCCTCGCCTTCGGTGCCGGCGTGCTCGTTGGCATGGCGCCGACGCTGGCCGCCCAGGCCATCAACGCCGGCAGCGCGCTGGCGACAACCTATGGCAGCGCCGATTTGGTCGCGCCGGCGTTCGATCTTGCGGTTTTCGGCCAGTATCTGCGCGACATGCAGATCGTGCTGATCGTGCTTGCGATCGGCGCGACGCTCTCGCTGTTATGGTCCGGCGAGCGGCATGTGCGGCAGGCTGCCTTCGTCGTTGCCGGTAACCTCGTCGTCAATCTCGGCTTCTTCCTCAGCCATCCGATCTTCACGCCGTACTACGTCGTGCCGATCGCGATGCTGTCGCTGTGGACGCTGTCGTTCACCCGGCTGTTGCAGCCGGCCGAGGTGCGAGAGGCTGCATCGGCTGGCTGTGAGCCGGCCAGTCTGGGAGCGCTGCCGCGATGACATCCACTCAACCCCGCATCGCCGTGCTGGTGCCCTGCTACAATGAGGAGGCGGCGGTCGCGACCGTCGTCGCCGACTTCCGCAAGGCGCTCTCCGCGGCGGAGATCTATGTCTACGACAACAATTCGCGCGACAACACCGCGGCCGTCGCGCGCGAGGCCGGCGCGATCGTGCGCAGCGAGCGGCGGCAGGGCAAGGGCCACGTCGTGCGTCGCATGTTTGCCGATGTCGAGGCCGACATCTACGTGCTGGTCGACGGCGACGCCACCTACGATGCGCCGAGCGCGCAGCGCATGATCGACAAGCTGCTCGAGGAGCATCTCGACATGGTGGTCGGGCTCCGCATCGACCAGTCGCAGGCCGCCTACCGTCTCGGCCATCGCACCGGCAACCGCATGCTGACCGGCTTCCTGTCCTCGACCTTCGGCCACGCCTTCAAGGACATCCTGTCCGGCTACCGTGTGTTCTCGCGGCGCTTCGTCAAATCGTTCCCCGTGCTGTCCGATGGCTTCGAGATCGAGACCGAGCTCGCGGTCTACGCGCTGGAGCTGTCGCTGCCGGTCGCCGAGGTCGAGACGCCCTATTACGCGCGGCCGGAAGGCTCGTTCTCGAAGCTCAACACCTGGCGCGACGGCTTTCGCATTCTCGGCACCATGCTCAAGCTGTACCGCTCGGAGCGGCCGCTGCGCTTCTTCACCGTGATGGGGATCCTGCTGGCGCTGGCCGCGATCACCCTTGCGATCCCGATCGTCGTCACGTTCATCGAAACCGGCCTGGTGCCGCGCCTGCCGACCGCCGTGCTGTCGATGGGATTGACGATCGTGGCGATGCTGTCGGTCTCGTCGGGCCTTGTGCTCGATACCGTGACGCGGGGACGGCGGGAGATGAAGATGCTGGCCTATCTGTCCCAGCCGGCGCCGAAAAGGAACTGAAGCCGGGCGCAACGCCCATGGACCTCCACAAACGCAGATGCTACCCCGCGAAGCAACATGACCGACCTCTCAATCACCATCAGTCCCGAAGCCCCGGGCGACGCCCAGGCGATCGAGCGGCTGCACGAGCGCACCTTCGGCCCCGGCCGTTTCGTGCTCAGCGCCTACCGCATCCGCGAGCACGTCGACCACCTGCTTGACGTCTCTTTCACTGCCCGCATCGGCACGCTGCTGGTCGGCTCCGTCAGGCAATTGCCCATTGTGATCGGCGAGACGCCGGCGCTGCTGCTCGGGCCGCTCACCGTCGAGCCGCCGTTCCGCAGCCGCGGCATCGGCCGCATGCTGATGGAGCGGGCGCTGCAGGACGCCAGGGACAAAGGCCACGCCATCGTGCTGCTGGTCGGCGACGAGCCCTATTACAGCCGCGTCGGTTTCAAGCTCGTCCCCAAGGGGCGCGTGACCATGCCGGGCCCGGTCGACGCCGCCCGCGTCCTGGTGTTCGAGCTCGTCGACGGCGCCTTTGAAGGCGTCTCGGGCACGGTCGCTCCCGACTGGAGCAAGGCGCGCGGGTAGTCGAGGCTCACATGTTCCGGATGACAGCCGACACATTGCAGGCCTACCTCGATTTCGATCCGGAGCGAAGGCGCGATCTGACCGAGTTGCACAAGCTGATCGTCTCGGCTGCGCCGACCCTCAAGCGCTATTTCCATCGAGGAACGCCCGCGGGAGAGGCGGGAATGCGCATGAAGATGATCGGCTATGGAAAGTTTCGCTACGCCGTCAAATCGGGAAAAAGCACGGAGTGGCCGGTGATCGGCGTTGCGCTCCAGAAGAACTACATCAGCGTGTACGTGGCCGTAACCAGCCAAGGTACGCCGATCGTCTCCCGTTATGCCGGAAAACTGGGCGAACTGCGGATGGGGGCCAACAACTTCAGTTTCGAGCGGTTCGATGATCTCAAGCAAGATGCGGTATCGGCCCTCTTCGCGGAGGTTGCCGGCATCTTCAAAGCGGATCCTGAAAACCCCATTCGCTATATGCAGGGCTCGTGACTCGCCGGTGCCCCGACTGTAACTCCAAAGCTTTATTCTGAAAGCGGAAAGCCTGACACGCTATACCGTCGCCGCGGTTTATGCCAAAAACCGCAGGCGCGAAGCTGACGAAGGATATGTGAAGTTTGGCTGCATCCAAAAAGGGCGCCTCGCCCGCGGAACGCCAGAACGGGATTGATCGGACCATCGATCTCCTGGAAGCGCTGCTGCATTTGCGCGCGCCCTCCAGGCTCAGCGACCTCGCCAAGCAAATGGGCGCGCCGCGATCCACCGTCTATGCCATCGCCAACCGCCTGATCGAGGCGGACTTGCTGGAGAGCGTCGGCGAGGGTGGTCAGGTCTATTTCGGGAAGGCGGTGCATCTCTACGGGCGGGCCTATGCGGAGGCCAATCCCCTGCATCGCCGATGCCGCGAAGCCCTCGACCGGCTGGCGACCCAGCATAGCGCCACCGCGCAACTCTGCGCGTTGCGCGGCCGCAAATACGTGGTGGTCGATACGCGGGACGGGTCGGGCCTGTTCCGGATCACGACGGATGTCGGCATCGAGGTGCCGCTGCCGTGGACCGCATCGGGCCGGTTGCTGCTGGATCATATGAGCCCAACGGAAATTCGTGCGTTCGTTCCGAAAGAGGATTTTCGCCTTCCGGACGGCCGCGTCCTCGATATCGACGATTTCATCAAGGACGTCGCACGCGCGAGACGCGACGGCAAATGCGTGACGACGGCGCTGTCCGATCGGTTTACGTCGTGTCTTGCCGCGCCCATTCGCGACAAGAAGGGGGTCGCGGTCGCGACGCTTTGCTTCGTCGTTCCCGCGGACTCGGTGAAGGAGCGCAGGACCGCGCTGCTCGACGACCTCGTCGCCACCGCAACCGAACTCTCAGATCGTCACTGAACCGAGCCGGCAGGTCGCCGAACGCGCACCGTTGTGCGCGGTCGTTGCCGCGCGCACAGGCGGCGCGGCGGAATGTCGGGGCTTGACATCCTGGCGCCGTAATATCTAACGTGACGCTATAAGATAATATTGTCCATTATAAGAGACGATGATCGACGCGGCGATGGTCCCCCGTTCCGCAGTTTGGCGGCACGAGAGATCTGATCCCACGTTATCTAGAGAGGATTCAAAATGGCGAATGCAGGCCAACAGGTACCCGGGCGACGCTGGCTGATCGGTTGTCTGCTCGGTGTCGGAATTCTCATCAACTACATCGATCGCGTCGGGCTCTCTGCCGCGACGCCCGAGCTCACCAGGGAGCTTGGCCTCAGCGCCACCGACATAGGCCTGCTCGGCAGCGCGTTCTTCTGGACTTATTCGCTGCTGCAGGTCCCCGGCGGCATGGTGCTCGACCGCTACGGTGTCACGACCGTCGGCCGCGCCAGCAGCTTCCTCTGGGCGGTCGCCGCCACCATCACCGCGCTCGCCAGCGGACTTTGGGGCATCGCCGCCGCGCGCCTGTTGCTCGGCGTCGCGGAAGCACCGGCCTTTCCGGCAAGCCAGAAGGCGACCGGCCATTGGTTTCCGCTCGACGAGCGCGCGCGTTCGACTGCGATCTTCGATTCCGCCGCGAAATTCTCCAACGTGATCGGCGTGCCGCTGGTCGCCTATGTGATCTTTCTCTACGGCTGGCGCTGGGGTTTTGGCGTCACCGCGCTGCTGAGCTTTCTGTATTTCGTCGCCTATTACCTCATCTATCGAAATCCGAGCGAGGATCCGAAGCTGTCCAAGGCGGAGCATGACTACATCATTGCCGGCGGCGGCACGCCGGAAGGCCCGGCCACGGCGGGGCAGAGCCGCATGCTCGGCTACCTCTTGCGCAATCGCAAGGTCTGGGGGCTGACCATCGGGTTCTCCGCCTATGGCTACACCTTCTATCTCTTCCTCACCTGGTTGCCGGGCTATCTTGCGCAGACCATGCATATGAACCTGATGTCGGCCGCGGGCTATTCGACGATCCCCTGGATTTTCGCGACGTTGTCGGACCTCCTGATCGGCGGGTTCCTGGTCGATCATTTGATCGCGCGCGGCTACGACAGCACGCGGGTGCGCCAATCGGTGATCATCGTCGGCATGCTGATGGGGCTTGCCGTGATCGGCGCCGCCTTCACCGTGAAGCCGGGCTGGGCGCTGCTGTGGTTGTCGATCGCGATCTCGGGATTGTCCGCCGCGGCGCCGGTGGGGTCCTCGATCGTGTCGCTGATCGCGCCGAAGGGCGGGGCGGGAACGGTTGGCGGCATTCTCAATTTCACCAACAACATGATGGGCGTGCTCGCACCGATCGTCACCGGAATCGTGGTCGACTGGACGCAATCGTTTGCCGGTGCTTTCCTGATCGCCGGCGTCGTGCTGCTGATCGGCATCTTCTTCTATGTCGTGGTGCTGGGGCGGATCGAATCGATTCCGGATTTCGCCGAGGCGCCGCCGCCAGGCGCCGTGCCGGCCCACTGAGGAGAGGGGCATGCCCCAAGCTACAAGCCAGAGCAGGGCCAAGGACACGCTCATCCGCAACGCCCGGCTGATCGACGGCACCGGCGCGCCGTGGTTCGAGGCCGATTTGCGCATCAGCGGCAGCCGCATCGCGGCGATCGGGGCCTCGCTGCCGGCGGAGGAGGCCGAGATCATCGACGCGCGCGGATGCTATCTCGCGCCGGGCTTCATCGACGCCCATTGCCATGACGACCTGATCTGCCTGCGCGAACCTGACAGGCCCGAGAAGGTGTTGCAGGGCGTCACCACGCTCGTGGTCGGCAATTGCTGCTTCTCGCTCTATCCGGCGACCGCAGGCTCCGCCGAGATGCTGCGCCTGCACTTCTCGGGTCTCGCCGGTGAAACCCGGGCGAACGAAGTCTTCGACAGTTTTGACGGCTACCGGCTGGCCCTGGAAGGGCCGGGCGTGGCGCTCAACCTCGTCTCGCTGGTCGGACATGCCGCGATCCGGCTCGCGGTGCTCGGTTACGATCGCCGCGCGGCGACGGAGCAGGAGATCGCGGCCATGCAGGCGCTGCTCGCGCGGCAACTCAGCCAAGGCGCCGCCGGCCTGTCGCTCGGCCTCGTGTATCCGCCGAGCGCCTATGCCGACACCAACGAACTGTGCGCGCTGGCGGAGACCGTGCGCGCTCACGGCAAGCTGCTCACCGCGCATATCCGCAGCTATGAAGCGGGCCTGCTGCAATCCATCGACGAGTTCATCGCGATCCTGCGCGCCTCCGGTGCGGCGGGGCTGCTGTCGCATCTGCAATCGGCGGGAAAGCCGAACTGGGGCGCGATCCCCAGGGCGCTCGACCGGCTCGAGGCCGCGCGCGCGGAGGGGATCGATATCTCGTTCGACATGTATCCGTATCCTGCCGGCAGTTCCTACATGCTGCAATTGTTGCCGCCGGCCGCGCTCGAAGGCGGCATCGACGCGCTGCGCGCGCGGCTGCACGATCCGGTCAAGCGCGAAGCGCTGCGCGTGCTGGTGGAGGAGGGCGATCCCGATCCGCATGCCGCGCAGTCCAAGATCGTGCTGATCGGCTGGCACAATGTGCGCATCTCCGGCACCGGCAATCCCGCGCTGAAGCCGCTTGAGGGCAAGTCGATGGTCGATGCCGCGCGCGAGCTCGGCATCTCGCCGTTCGATCTCATGATTCGGTGCATCGAGGAGGATCAGGGCCAGACCGGCATCATCATGTTCCAGCTCGATGAGGCCGATTTGCGCGCGGCCTTCACCCATCGCCTGCACATGGTCGGCTCCGACGGCATTCCGCGCCCGGGCACCAAGCCGCATCCGCGCGCCTATGGCAGTTTCCCGCGCGTCGCCGGCCGCCTGACACGCGAGCAAGGCTGGCTGACGTTGGAAGATGCCGTGCGGCGGATGACGGCGATGCCCGCCCAGCGCTTCGGCCTGTCCGACCGCGGCATCCTGCGGCCGGGCATGATCGCGGATCTCACGCTGTTCGACGAGACCATCATGGACAAGGCGACGTTCGAGACGCCGACGGAAATGCCCACAGGCATCCGTTCTGTCTTCGTCGCGGGCGAGGCCGTGGTCACTGAGGGACGCAGCACCTTCGCGCGGCCGGGCCGGGCCCTGATCACCGGCTGACGGCCCCGCAAGTCTAATCATCACACACAGGACGATACCAATGACGCTGAAACGATACGGCGCGGCCGGCGGCACCGGCACCGGTGGCCAGCATCTTCCTTTTGCCCGTGCCGTCGAGGCCGACGGCTGGCTCTACGTTTCGGGTCAGACGCCCATGGAAAACGGCGAGGTGATCGAGGGCGGCATCATCCCCCAATCGCACAAGGCGATCCGCAACCTGCTCGCCATCCTGACTGAAGCCGGCTTTGAGCCCAAGGATGTCGTGCGTTGCGGCGTCTGGCTCGACGATCCCAGAGACTTTCAAAGCTTCAACAAGGTCTTCGCCGAATATTTCGGCGCCAATCCTCCGGCGCGGGCCTGCGTGGTGTCGAGCATGGTGGTGGATTGCAAGGTGGAAATCGACTGCGTCGCCTATCGCAGGTGAACGATCGTTGCAGCGATGACGTTTCACCCTGATCTCACTGCGCTTTAGAAGTGCTGCGAGATGCCGAAGGAGAAGCCAACGCCGGAGCCGTCGTGTTGCGCTTACCGGGCGAAACTTACCGGAGCGAGGTAGCTGTCTCGCGCCTCCGGCTTGGCGGCCGGAAATGCCGGGAACGGGCTGGCGCGCTGGAGGAGGTCGAGCGCCTCGTGGTCGAGCACCGCATTGCCGGAAGTCTTTGCCACCTCGCTGTCGATGACGTCGCCGGCACGGTTCAATTCAAACCGCACGGTAACCGTGCCGGACGCGCCGCGCGCGGCCGCTGGATAGCGCTTGAATCGTTGCAGGTGACCGAACACCAGCGCGCTATAAGCGTTGGCGCTGGCCTGACTGAATTGTCCGATGTGCTCGGTTTTCGGCGGCGCACGGGTCTCCGGTGCCGGCGGCTCAGGCTCTGGCTTCGGCTGCTCGACCTGCTTGGGCGTCTCCTGCGGCAAGGTGACTTCGGCCTGCTGCTGCGGCGGTGGCGGCTGCTCCACCTTTTCGACGGGTTGCTCCTGCTTGGGCGGCTCCTGCGGCGCCTCCTCCGCCTGCTGCATGGACGGCCCGACCGCGACGTCCTGGTCCTGGATTTCGGGCGAACTGGCCTCGACCGGCGCGAGTGACACGGAAATAGCGGGGATGATGTTGGGTTCGGCCCGCGGCCGGTGGGCATACCAGAGCGCAACGCCCGCCACGAGGGCCGCATGCGCGAGCAGGATCGTCACGCCGGCAATGCTCCAGCGCGAGAAGCCCGGTCGCTCGGGCAGATGCAGGGTGTGTGCGTTCATGGCTTGGTTGCCGGCGTTTCCAGCCCGACCAAAGCGAGCTTCAGATAGCCGGCGTCACGCATGATGTTCATGACCTCCATCAGCTCGCCATAGCTCAGCGCCTTGTCGGCGCGGATGAAGATCGTTTCATCCCTGCGACTGTTGGTCGCCGCATCGAGCGCTCCGGGAAGCGCCAAATGATCGATGACGGCGTCGCCGACTGCGACGGTCTGGTCCGATTTGATGGTGACGAAAACCGGTTTGTCGGGCCGCGGTTGTTCCGGGGCCGTGCTCGCCGGCAGATTGACGCCGATATCGACGGTCGCAAGCGGCGCCGCCACCATGAAGATGATCAGCAGCACCAGGATCACGTCGATGAAGGGGGTGACGTTGATCTCGTGCTGGATTTCGAGATCGTCGCCGCCGGAGCGTGAGCCGAGACGCATCGCCATGGCCGTCACTCCGCCGCGTGCGGCAGCGACATGGTCCGGCCGCGCTGGCCCCGGCTGATCATGAGCAGCAGCTGCGCCGAGGCGTCGCCCAACAAGGCGCGATAGCCCGCGATCACACGCGCAAGGTGGTTATAGATCACGACGGCCGGGATTGCGGCGACGAGCCCCAGCGCAGTGGCAAGCAGCGCCTCGGCAATTCCCGGCGCCACCACGGCGAGATTGGTCGTGTGAGACTCGGAAATCCCTATGAAGGAGTTCATGATGCCCCACACGGTGCCGAACAGCCCGACAAAGGGCGCGGTGGCGCCGATGGTGGCGAGGATGCCGACGCCGCGCGAGATCTGCCGCGTCGCCGCCGCTTCTGCGCGCTCCAGCCGCAATGCGACGCGCTCCTTGAAGCCGTCATCGACCACGCCGCCCGACAGCTCCGCCTCGCGCGCCGTCGAGAGGATCTGCTGCGCGATGGCGTCGCGGTCGCCGTCGCATGCGTCCGCCGCGTCACGCAGGCTGCCGCCTTGTTCCAGCATGTCGATCCGGCGCCTTGCGCGAGTCCTCGCGAGGCGAAGCTCGATGGTCTTGGCAAGCCAGACCGTCCACGTCACGAGCGAGGCGAAGGCAAGCCCGATCAGCACCCCCTTCACCACGATGTCGGCATTGAGGAACATCCCCCATGGCGACAGATTGTGCGGCAGCAGGGGATTTGGGGCCTGCGCCTGCGCGGGCTGCGCAAGCAGCGCAGCCGTGGCTAGCAAGCTGAAGGCACCCACGACGGGCCGGGAGCAAAGAATGCTCCCGCGTTTGTTTCCGCAACTGTTCATATCGCTCTTTCGTGTCTCGATCGGCCCCCCAATCGTTCCCCGCAGCTCTAGGTTCCGCGAAACCCTGTCAAAGTAGTCCGTCCAGGTGATAGTTCACGCCGGCTTTGACCTGGTCGACCGCGGTCTCGACGGTCACGCTATTGCCGAACGGGGTTGCGAGCCCCAAGGTTTTGCTGCCGAAGTCGAGATGATTATACTCCAGCTTGGCCGACCAGCGCGACCCCAGCATATATTCCACGCCGCCGCCGGCGAGCCAGCCGGGCCTGGTCGTGCTGACCACGGATGTGCCGTCGAGCCCGCTGTTCACGTCCATGCGGTAATCCGCATTCATCCAGGCGGCGCCGCCCTTTGCATACAGCATCAGCGGTCCCATGACATAACCGATCCGGCCGCTCAACGTGTCATACCAGTTGTGATCGCTGGTCATCGACAATGCGGCCGTTCCGGCGGGATCGATGAAATTGGCTTTGCCCTGCGCCGAGGTCCAGTCGAGTTCGGCCTCGAGGCCGACCAGCCAGTTCGGCGCAACCAGATGATTGTAACCGAACTGCAAGCCGCCCAGCGCGCCGGCCGGATTTGTCGCGCCCGGGCCGATCGGCGTGAGCACATGCTCGCCCGCGCTCAGTGCGCTTCCGAAGTTGGCACCGAGATAAGCGCCTTCCCAATGATAGGCAATCGGGGCTTGGGCCTTGGTGTAGAAGGCACCCAGGACGCCGGGAGTCCTTTCCGGTCCGCCGATCTTTTGCGAGATGCCGAAATAATATCCGCGGCGCGGTCCGTATTGCGAGGCAAACACGCCGATGCCGCTGCCATTGCGGATTTGGTAGATGTAGTCGGCCACGTTGACGACGTCGAACCGCACCGTAACCGGCAGTCCGTTCCAGCCATTGATAAACTCGTGCGACACGCCGGTGTTGACCTGCCAATAGGACGGCAGGTGGTCGCAGTTGGGACACCCTCCGTCCAGAGTTGTGCGCAGGCCGCTGCCGTAGATGAAGGACGCACTTACAGTGGTGCCGTCCAACCAGCTGCTGGTGTCGAACCACCGGTATGCGACCCTCCCCGAACCCGTGTAGGTTTGATCGTGGTCGGTGTGGATCCAATGGTTCTGGATGTAGACCAGGTCGTCCGGGTTAAACAGGGTCTGGTTTGAGACGACAGTGTGTGCGTGCTGCACCCCCCACGCCCAACTGGTGTCGGCAGAGAAGCCGCCCCATCTGAACCTGAATTTCACCTCGGCGCCGTAATTTTCCGCTCTGTCGTAGTTGAACGCGGTGAGCGCATAGGCTTGGCCGAACTGCCCATCGTCAAGCAGATCCCTGGCCTTCTTGTAGTAGACGCTGCCGCCGACCTCCAGACTCGGACAATTTGCGGCTGCAACGGGCGCTTTGGTCGGCATCGCGCCAGCGCTCGTCGGGCATTGCGGCAGCAGCTGCTGCGTGAAACCCGCGTCGTAGACATCCGCCCGCTCGGGTTGGATCGCGCCGATATTCTGAAGCGGCTGGCCGGCCACCTGGCCGGGCAGCACGGCGGCCTGATCGGCCGTCACGGTCGGAGCGGCCGCAGTCGTCCCGTTGAAAATGTCGGTTGGAATCGTTCGACCAAGAACTTGGGGCGGCGGCTGGAACGTGCGCATGTAGCCGACGTGCAGAACGGTCGACCACCATGGCTTGTAGGTCAGGCTTGCACGGGGACTGAACTGGTTGGCATCAGTGTATTGGAAGATCTGGTCGAACCGCAGGCCGTAATTGAGCGTGAGCTCGCGGGTTAGCCGCCACTCGTCCTGAGCATAGGCGCCAACCTGCCAGCCAAACAGATTGCTCTTGTCGAGAATGTTGACCGGCGTGTCGAACGCCGTCATCCCGGTCGGATCGGTCGGATCGAGCGGCTGAACCGTGCTTGTGGTTGCGATCCTGGTCTGCTCGCCGTGCGTGTAGAAACCGGCACGAACGGTGTGCGCCTCGTTCAAGCGGTAGGAAAAATCGCCGGAAACGCCGTTCAGGAACGAGCTGCGATAAACGTCCGATGCGACGTTGTTGATGAAGAGATCACCGACCGGGTCGGGAACGAAGTGAAGATCGCTGTAGCGCGAATAATAGGAAAGCTGCGCATCGAAATTGCCTTCGGATTTCTGCCAGGCAATGACGTTGTAGGCGTTCTTCTCGTACTGGTTTTGATTGAGGGTCGCCGAATCAAAGTCGCTTTTGCCAAAAGCGGTATAGGTGCTGCAGGCCGGGTCGGTGCAAAAGCCGCCGGCGTTGCCCGGCTGCCCGGGATTGTTGGGAATCTGGTAACGGGTCAGGCCGAAGCCGGAAATGGTGACGACGCGCGTCTGCGGATCGAGAGCCGTCGACGTATAAGCGAAGAAGCGTCCCTGTTCGGAATGATCGTGAATGGCGTTGAGGGATGGTAGTGGGTTCTCAAGACCCAGGCCGGTGTTGAGATAGCGGCCGGCGACATAATAGTCGGTGTTTCCCGCGACCCCGCCATATTCGAAGCTGGGCGTGATGGTCTGGCGGCTGCCGCCATAGATGCTGACACTGCCGCCGGACAGCGCGGCTCCGCTCTTCGAGGTGATGTCGAGCACGCCCGCCGTGTGCAGGCCGTATTGCGCCGGCAGCGCGCCGGTGAGCAACTGTATGTTGCTGATGAAGGAGGTCTCCAGAAGCTGCGAGAATCCGGAAACACCGTCGGGCAGCAGGATGCCATTGATCCGGTACTGAACGTTGGCGTGCTCGTTACGAATGTGGAAATCGCCGGCGCTCGTCGAGTCCTGATAGACGCCCGGAAATTGCAGCACGATGTCGCTGAGCTGGGCGGCACTTCCCTGCGGGAGTGTCTCGAGGTCCCTCTGGTTGAGTTGGTAGTTCGTCGTGCCGGTCTTCGGCAGGATGACGCTGTCACGCCGCTGGTCGAAATTCTGGGTCTGCTGGACGACCTGACGATTGGCTGCGGCTTCGGCCTGCGCCTGCGTCGGCACGGTCGCGGGCGGATTGGTCGTGACCTGCCTTGCCGTCGTCGGCGGTGGCGTGCGCGGCCGCCGCCGCTCGACCGGCGCGGCCACGCGGGTTTCCGGCAGCACGGTTGTTCCGGGCCCGGCAGTGGGAGCGGCCTGCTGCTGCGGCGCTTGCGCTGCCGGCTGCGCGGGAGCGGGTGTTTCCGTCGCTTGCGGCGTCGGCGAGGGCGTTGCGGCTGGAGAAGCGGTCGGCTGCGGCGTGGCGGTGCCGGGCGTCGCGTTGTCGTTCTGCGCCATCGCGCCCGCGCTCCAAAGGGTCGCGAGAGTCAGCGAGGATGCTGACATGAGCAGGACGCGGAACGCACGCAACGAGGAAGGGCTATTCATTTGAGAAGTCCTGACAACACACTTTTCCGCAAGGCGACGGCGCGCGGGCGAAAGGAGCTTCGCTCCTGGGCCCGCGGCGCGCCCTATTACGCGGCGCTAGCTATGGATCGAAGCTTTGACGTCAGGAGATCGGAGGCGCGCGCGACTGAAAGCTGGCGCGCGGGGGACGCGGTGCCGAGAGCAATCGATCGACCGGGCGATCGATCGCTGCCTCGGCCAGCTCGATCGGCAGCGTCGCCGGAGGCGTTGGGGCCAGCGCGCTGCCCATCGCGGCGACGGCCATGCAAATCGGGCAAAAATCGTCGTCGGGATGGTTCGCAGGATGGTTCTGGCTTTGGCCGGTTTCACTTGGACCGCTGTCAGCCGCCCCGAGAGCCAGCAACAGAGGGTGTCCGGACGCGCGCCCGTCCAGCGTATGGACGTGACCCAAAGCGAGCGTGAAGTTGATGGCCAGCGCAACCAGTGCGAGCCACGAACCTTGCCCGATATGTTTCCGAAACCAGCGCATCCCAAACCGCTATCCTAAGTCCGCAATGTTATCTGACCGGGCTCTCCGGTCAATTGGCGGTGGCCGCGTCGAAAACTCGAATGTTCCGCGTTGTGGCCAATTGGTGACGGAGATCTGCATTTCCGGCTCGTCGGACGCCGGCGTCCTCCTGGTAGCCGGCAATTTCGGGCCGATCGCCTCCGCTTCGACTGCCGATCAGGCCTTCCTTCAGGAGATCATCGCGAAGCGTGCAGCAGATGCAGCCGTTTGACATCTCGATCAGCTTCTCGTCGGTACGCGAGAGTCCGCCGTCGTGCTTCACTAGTTCGGCGTCGATGTTCACCTCGCTCATGTCGTTGACGATGACCGCGACCTTCATCCCGTCACGGTTGTTGAGGATGTGGTTGAGCAGCGTGGTCTTGCCCGCGCCAAGGAATCCGGACAGGACGGTGACGGGGAGACGGCGGTCGCCCGCGATTTGGGGCTTGCTCATGAACACTCCGAATCGGACGTGGACAGTCGAGGACAGGCTTGCGGGCGCTTCCGCATCGAGCTCCGCGGCGCAACGGGCTCAGATCTCGGTGTAGTCCAGCATCGTGTGGTCCCCGGACCAGATCTTGTCTGCGTCATAGATTCGCTCCCGACGTCTGGGCCTGAAGTCGACGCCGCGAATGACCACGTCCGCGGTCAAAGCCTTGCAAACTGTCGTCTCGGGGCCGACGGGCAGGCTGAGGATTTCCCCGATCAGAGGCTTGGAGATCAGAGGCTTGGACATGGCCGCTCTGGATATGTAATGTTATAACATTACATTCAGCTACACCGCCTTGGCCGAGGTCGTCAAGCCGCAATGCATCGCTTCGGGCGTCTGCGTCCAATCGTCGAATGTGGGGCGACTGCGCCGACCAAGTGCCACTTCGTTGGGGCCGCTGAAAGCCCCTCGGTCGCCACATTCTCCGCGTCCATTGCGCCACGATCGCCGCGCAAGCGGCCAGGTATGGCGCCACTGGTTCTTAAGCTGCAGAACCACCAGAAGGGAACAGCTCTCTTGGCAGGAGCGAACATCGCGCCGGCAAGGTTCGTCCGGCGATGCGGAGCGTATCTCGCGCTGATGGCGTTGATGCTGCAGCTCGCGCTGTCCTTCGCCCACGTCCACAAGCACGATCTCGCTTCTTCAGGGTTCGACCGCGCCGATATCGCAAGCGTCGGACAGAACCGCTCGGCCCTGCAAACCCTCGAGAAGCTCCCGTCGCGGCTGGCCGATGACGAGGACCGCTGTCAAATCTGCTTCTCGAGCTTCCTGCTCTCGAACTCTTCGCTGCCGGCTGCGGCGGCACATCCGCATTCGCTGCAGTTCGCCGCAATTGATCGTGCGTTCAACCCGGTTTCCGATCGAATATTTCGACAGCGCCGTGCGGCATTCCTGTCGCGCGCGCCGCCGGCCCTCTGATTATCGACAACGCTCTCCGTGCTTGCCAGGATATCCCCAGAGTAGCGCGCGTGCGCATGCCTGCGGCAGCTCGCGCGTACGACAAGGGCCTTAAGTCACCGTCTCCGCTGCTGCGGGTGCTCAATCTCTCGATTCGGCGAACACATCATCATGAAACTGATGTCTTACTGCTGCGCAGTCATTCTGCTTTGGTCGCTTGTGGACCGTGCGGAGGCGCATCCCCACGTCTGGGTGACGTTCCACAGCGAAGTGCTCTACGCGGCCGACGGCAAGATGACAGGCGTCCGTCATGCCTGGACGTTCGACGACATGTTTTCGGCCTATGCGCTTCAGGGCATCTCCCACGCCAAAAAAGGACAGTACACGCGCGAGGAGCTGGCCTCGCTGGCCCAGACCAACATGGATTCCCTGAAGGAGTACGCTTATTTCACCTACGCGCGCGCCGACGGCAAGAAGCTGAAGTTCGGCGACCCTGTCGAGTATTGGCTCGAATACAAGAACGCCGCGCTGACCCTGCACTTCACCTTGCCTCTGAGAGCGGCGGCCTCTGCCAACGCCATGCAGATCGAGGTCTACGACCCCACCATCTTCGTGGACTTCGAATTCGCCAAGGACAAGCCGGTCTCCTTGAGCGGCGCGCCGCAATGCGCCGTGACCTACGATCTCCCGCACCAGCCGACGCCGGCCGAGCAGGCGCGGCTCAGCCAACTCGATGCCGTGCCGCTCGATTCCTCCAGCACCTATGGAGAAATCTTCGCCAACAAAATCCAGGTGAAGTGCCCGTGACAAAATTCCCGCAAATTCTCCTGGGCTGCCTGGACCGTGATTCTCGCGACCTGCACGACCGGTATGGTCTCCGGAATCGGCATGCTCGCCATGCGAGCGATCGAAGTGGGCGCCTCGGCGCTTATCGTCGCGTTCGGAGCATTATTGCTCGCCGGCTATCTCGAGAGCGAGCGCCTCTGGATGTTTACCGGATAGACTTCGCTGGCGAGTTTGCCTCCGCAGCACGTCGGTGCCTTAACAAGGAGCGGGATCAGCGCCCTTCGCGCAGCCACGTCGCGGCGAACGCGCCGAGCAGCAGCAACAGGCCGATCAGGCCGGCGAAGATCGGCAGCACACCGACGCCCTTGACGACGCTGGCGTCGCGCATCCGCACGCCCATCCAGCCGTCGCCTGAGAAGACGCTGGTCGAGCGCACCGGCACGATGCGCGGCAGCTCGACGCTCCCGCCATCCGCGATCCGCACGGAATTGCCGCCGGTGGCCTGCGTCAGCGGCTTCAAAGTGTCGGTCGTGGAGGTGACCTCCGAAAACTCCTTCGGATTGGTCGGGCCGACATTGATCAGCGCCTTCAGCGTGCCGTCGGTCGCCTGCCACAGGCCGAGCTCGCTGGCCGGCAGGCTGGCGCGCCACTCGCCGGGGTCGCCGGGGTTGAGCGTCAGGTCATGCGAGACACCGGAGGGCGAGGTCACGCTCACCGGCTGGACGCTGTCCGCCATGGTCTGGCGCACCACCACGAGATCCTTGCCCTGCACCTGCAGGCGCAGCGCTTCTTCATCGAGATCCGGCTGCTTCATCAGCCAGTGCGACATCCGCCTGAGCAGATCGAGATGCGGACCACCGCCCTCATAGCCCCGCGCCCACAGCCAGATGTGGTCGGACAGCAGCAGCGCGACGCGGCCTTCGCCGAAGCGCGACAGGAACAGCAGCGGCTTGCCGTCCGCGCCCGTCATCACCGGCGGGTTGACCGAATTGCGGGTTTCGACGGTGCGGAAGAAGCGGCTCCAGTGCGGCGGCTCGAACGCCGAGCCCTCCAGCCCGCGCGTGACGGGATGGCGTTTGCCGATGTCGGAGAGATGCGCATAGAACGGCTTTTCGGTGACGCCGACCGGCTCGGCCGGCAGCACCGCGTCGAGCGGCGTGCGCCAGATGCTGGTGGTCGAGGCATAATCGGGGCCGGCTGAGACCAGCACGGCGCCGCCCGAGCGCACATAGCGCGCGATGTTGTCGAAATAGGCGATCGGCAGCACGCCCTGGCGGGCGTAGCGATCGAAGATGATCAGCTGGAATTCGTTGATGTGCTGCTGGAACAGCTCGCGGGTCGGAAACGCGATCAGCGACAATTCGTTGATCGGCGTGCCGTCCTGCTTCTCCGGCGGCCTTAGAATCGTGAAATGCACGAGGTCGACGCTGGCGTCGGACTTCAAGAGGTTGCGCCAGGTGCGTTCGCCGGAATGCGGCTCGCCGGATACCAGCAGCACGCGCAGCTTGTCGCGCACGCCGTCGATGGCGACCACGGCGCGATTGTTCACCGGCGTCAGCTCGCGCTCGAGCGGCGAGGCCTCGATCTCGACGATGTTCGGGCCGGCATGCTTGATCTCGACGTCGACGCTGGCGCTTTGGCCGCTCGAGAGCGTGCGCTCGTTGATGACCTCGCCATCGCGACGGACCGTGACCTTGGCGCGCTCGCCGGTGACGCCCTGGTCGTCGAGCTTGTAGGTGATGGTCTGGTTCTGGCCGACGATACCGAAGCGCGGTGCCGCCGTGATCGCGATGCGGCGGTCGCGCTCGTCCTTTTGTCCGGTGATCAGGGCCTGCACCGGCGCCTGGAAGCCGAGCGCGGCGGCGTTGGCGGGGATGTCGTGAACGCGGCCGTCGGTGATCAGGAACGCGCCGGCGACGCGGTCGACCGGAACGTCCGACAGTGCTGAGGCCAGCGCGCCGAACAGCTTCGTGCCGTCGGTCTCGCCGTCGGCCTGTCCGGCATCGACGACGCGCACTTCAAGTCCCTTGATCTTCTTCAGGCTGTCGACCAGCGCCTCCTGCGCCCTCGCGGCTTCCTGGTTGCGCTTGCCGAAATTCTGGCTCGGGCTCTTGTCGACCACGACGGCGGCGACCGAGGTGAGGGGATCGCGGTCCTCGCGCGTGAAGGAGGGATTGGCGAGCGCCAGCAAGAACAGCGCCAGCGCAGCGACGCGCACCGCCGCACCGCGCGCCCGAGCAAGCAGCAGTACGATCGCGATGACCACGATCGCAGCGAGCGCGATCCACAGGACGATCGCGGGAACCAGCGGCGTGAAGGCGATGCCGTAATTCATCTCTGTCCTATTGCCCCAAACGCTCGATCAGGGCCGGTGCGTGCACCTGGTCGGCCTTGTAGTTGCCGGTCAGCGTGTACATCACGATGTTGACGCCGGCGCGGTAGGCGAATTCGCGCTGGCGCGGTTCGCCGGGCGTGAGCGGCAGCATCGGCTGGCCGTCGGGACGGAGCGCCCAGGCGCCGGCGAGGTCGTTGGAGGTGATGATGATCGGCGAAACGCCGTCGCCGCCGCGCGCGGGCCGCTGTGCGCTCTCGTCGTCGTCGTCGCGCGGCAGCGCTTCGACCCAGGTCTCGCCCGAGTTGAAGCGGCCGGGGAAGTCGCGCAAGAGATAGAAGGTCTTGGTCAGCACATGCTCGCGCGGCACCGGCTCCAGTTCGGGCACGTCGAGCGAGGACAGGATCTCGCGCAAGGCCTGCATGCCCGGCGTCTGCGATGCGCCGTTCTCGCCGGGCGTGGCCTCGACCGCGTCGCGGGTGTCGAAGATCACGGTTCCGCCCTGCTTCATATAGGCGTCGATCTTGTTGATGGCGTCCTGCGGCGGTTTTGGCGCGCCCGGCATGATCGGCCAGTAGATCAGCGGGAAGAAAGCGATCTCATCACGCGCGGGATCGATGCCGACGGGATCGCCGGCCTCGAGCGCGGTGCGCTGCGCCAGGAACAGCGTCAGGCCGGACATGCCGGCCTTGACGATGGAATCGACGTCGGCATTGCCGGTGACGACATAGGCGAGGCGCGTCTGCGACGTCGACTTCATCGCGAACTCGTCCGATACGCTGTCGGCGCGCGACGGCGTCGGCGTCAGCACCGCGACGCCCGCGAGCACGAGCCCGAGCAGGATCATGGCAGGCGCAGCACGGCGGCGCAGCAGCGCGTCGAGGCCGCCGCCGAGCAGCGCCACGATGATGGCATCGACCAGAAACAGCGCCAGCGAGGTCGACAGCAGCCAGCCGCGCAAGTCGCGCGGCTCGGCGTTGGTGTAGGTGGCGTGCCGGGCGCGGAGACCTGCGGTGTTGAGGGCTGCGATGCGGTCGGCGGCTGCGAGCGTGTTCACGGCGAGCGGTCCTTCTGCCGGACCGTAGAAGCCGGGCGGATGGTCCGGCGTGGCGCGGTCGCGATAATCAGCCGTCAGCGGCTTGGCGGTGGCCGGCGGCGGGCCGAAAGCACCGAAGCCGTCGAGCAGATGCAGCGGCGCCAGCGTCTCGGTGCTGGCCTCAGTGGCAACGCCGGCGCCAGGCTTGGAGGTGTAGCCGGACATGTCGACGACACGCCTGAGTATTTCGACGAAGGTGCCGGACATCGGAAGATCCGACCAGCGCATGTCGGCGCTGACATGGAATAGGCTGACCAGCCCCTTGCCGCGATGCTCGCCGGTCACGAGCGGCGTGCCGTCTTCGAGCGAGGCCCAGCTCTTGGTGGCGAGCACCGCATCGGGCTCGGCCAGCACCTGCCGGCTCACGGTGACATCCTTGGGGACGATAACGCCGGCAAACGGACCGTCGGCGGCGAACGCGGCGAGATGCTGCGGCTTCTCCCAGGTCAAGCTGCCGCCGAGCGTGCGGCCGCCCTTGCGGAGCTTGACCGGCACGAGATCGTCTTCGGCCTGCGCCAGACGGGGGCCTGCGAACCGCACCAGCACGCCGCCCTGGTTGATCCAGGCGTTGAGCCGTTCGCGCAATTCGGGTGCAACCGTGCCGACATCGGCCAGGATGATCATCGGCAGCTTCTGGTCCAAAAACTGCGTGATGCCCTGCTGCGGCGAGCCCTTGTCGGCGAGCCGCACATCGGCGAACGGCGCCAGCGCGCGCGTGAGATAGAAGGTGGGTGCCAGCAGCGGCTGCGCGGTCTCGCTGCTTGCGCCCGAGACGATGCCGATGGCACGCCGCCGCCAGCGTTTGTCGAGCAGCTGCACCGCGCCGGCCGAACGCTCGCCGGAGATCTCGAGCCGCGAGATGTCGTTGCGCAGCTCGACCGGCAGGTCGAACGCCGCCTCGGTCTCCTTGTCCTGCAGTCCGAAGGTGAAGCGCGCCTCACCGATCGGCGAGGCCTTCTGGTCGAGCGCCCGCACGGTGCCGGCAGCAATGCCGCTGTCGGTGCGCAGCACCTTGACCGTCATCTTCGCTGCCGCGTTTTCCGCCGCGACCAGCGCCAGCGGGGAGGAGGTGCCGCCCTCGAACACCGTCAAGCTGCGATCTCCGATGGTCTTGCCGAGCCCTTGCACGAACTCTTCGCCACGGCCAGTGTCGACGCCGTCAGACAGCCAGGCGATCTCGCAGTCGCCGGTCGCTTTCAGGAAACGATCGATCGCGGTGAGGGTGTCAACGCGCTCGATCGAATAGGGTTTCGGCACGATCTGCCGCAGCGCAACCCGCGCCGCGCCCGCCGGCATCAGCGTGATGTCGCGGTTCGGCTCGGACAGCGGCACCAGCGCGATCGCGCGGCGGTCATTGTCGGCGTTGGCGATCAGCTCGTCGGCGGCCCGGATCCGCGTGTCCCAGTTCGATGCGGCGCTCCAGCCATCATCGAGCATGATCATCAGCGGCGCCTTGCTGGCCGCAAGGCCGGTCTGCGGATTCCAGATCGGGCCGGCGGCGGCGAAGATCACCAGGGCTGCAGCGAGCAGCCGCAGTGCGGTCAGCCACCATGGCGTCCGCGACGGCGTCTCTTCCCGTGGCGAGATGTCGAACAGCAGGCGTGTCGGCGGAAATTCGATGCGGCGCGGCCGCGGCGGCATCACGCGCAACAGCCACCACAGCACCGGCAGGCTGACGAGGCCGATCAGGAGCAGCGGTTCGGTGAAGGCGAGCGGCAATCCCATCATGCGGCCGGCCCCGCCTTGATCGAGGTGGTGCGCCCGCCCGACTTGCTCACCTGCATGCCGGCATGCAGGAACAGCAGGAGTTCGGCCGCCGAACGGTCGGTCGCATGCGTCGTGAACAGCCAGTCGAGCTTGTTGGTCTCGGCGCGGATCTGGTCGCGGTGCAGCGCCAGCCGCGCGGTGTAATCCTGCGCCCAGCTCTCCGCGCGCCCGGCGGTGATCACGCCAAAGCCCTCGGGCTCGACGAACTCGACGCGGCCCGAATAGGGAAACGATTCCTCCGCGGGGTCGACCACCTGCACCAGCGTGCCATGCGCGCCGGAGCCGGACAGGCCGGCGAGTGTGGTCCTGATCTCCGCGATCGGCGACCAGAAATCCGACAGCACGATCGTCTCAGCCAGCGCCGCAGGGACGAAGGATGGCGGCAGGCTCAGCCGGTCGGCATCGTCATGCAGCATCGCCTGCGCCATCTTGTCGATGACGCTGTGGCTTGCGGTCGGCGCCATCAATCCGGGAATGCCGACGCGCTCGCCGCCCGCAACCAGCAGCTCGGCCAGCGCGAAAGCGACGATCAGCGTGCGTTCCAGCTTGGACTCGCGCGCGGTCTTCGAGGCGAACGCCATCGACGGCGAACGATCAGGCCAGATCCAGACCGTGTGCGAGGCTTCCCATTCGAGCTCGCGGACATAGAGATGGTCGTCACGCGCCGAGCGGCGCCAGTCGACATTCTGCGACGGCTCGCCGGAGACGAAGCGGCGGTATTGCCAGAAATTTTCGCCGGAGCCGGCGCGGCGGCGGCCATGCAGGCCATGGATGACGTTGGCGGCGATCCGGCGGGCCTCGAGCACCAGGCGCGGCAGCGAAGCGGCGAGCGTACGGCTTTCGCCATCGGCACGTCGGATCGCTAATGTCTCCTTCGCCGTGTGCCCGGTCTCTGCGGCCATCAACCGATCCGTGTCTTCAATTGTTTGATCACGTCGGGAATCGTGCGGCCTTCGGCGCGTGCCTGGAACGTCAAGGCCATGCGGTGCTTCAATATGGGCTCGGCGAGGTCGAGCACGTCGTCGATCGAGGGCGCGAGACGTCCGTCGATCAGCGCGCGGGCGCGCACGGCCAGCATCAAGGATTGGCTGGCGCGCGGGCCGGGACCCCAGGCGATGAACTTGCCGGTCTCGCCACTCTCGGCGCCCGGACGGGCCGAACGCACCAGCGACAGGATGGCCTCGACCACGGAATCGCCGACCGGCAGGCGGCGCACCAGCCGCTGCGCGGTGATCAGCGCGTCAGCGGTCATCGAGCCCTTCGCCAGCGTCTCTTCGGCGCCGGTGGTCTCGAACAGGATGCGGCGCTCGGCGTCGCGATCGGGATAGTCGACGTCGATCTCCATCAGGAAGCGGTCGAGCTGCGCTTCAGGCAGCGGATAGGTGCCTTCCTGCTCCAGCGGATTTTGGGTCGCGAGCACGTGGAACGGTTTTGGCAGATCGTGGCGTGCGCCGGCGACGGTGATGTGCTGCTCCTGCATCGCCTGCAGCAGCGCCGATTGCGTGCGCGGGCTGGCGCGGTTGATCTCGTCGGCCATCAGCAGCTGCGCGAACACCGGACCGGAGATGAAGCGGAACGAGCGTTTTCCCGTGGTGCTCTCGTCGAGCACTTCGGCGCCGAGAATGTCCGACGGCATCAGGTCAGGCGTGAACTGGATGCGCTTGGCATCGAGACCGAGCGTAACGCCGAGCGTCTCGACCAGCTTGGTCTTGGCAAGCCCGGGCACGCCGATCAAGAGCGCGTGGCCGCCGGAGAGGATGGTGACCAGCGTGTTCTCGATCACGCGATCCTGGCCGAAGATCACCGATGCGATCGCGTCCTTTGCCGCGCGCACCTGGCTCGACACCTGCTCGGCCGAACGGACGACACCGTCTTCGAGCTTCTCGACACTTTCCGCCATCCGTTAGCTCCTTAAGCCTGCCACGCGGCTTTTCTGCGTCGTCAAATTATCTCATCACGCCGGATCATTGGCCCTATGCTAGACTTGCAGGAAGGCCATGTATTCGTTGAGTTAACCTATCCCCACCTTATCGGCTTCGGGTTATGTACGGCATCACGAAGTGGAGACCTCCACACCGGACTTTACCGGGTGGAACCGTACACTTACGTACGACATAGACGTACTGATCAGACGTGCACCAATCGTGCCAACGGACAAAGTCAGGGCAAACCATGGCGAACCAAGGGCAGAGCGCCGATCGCGGTCTTGAGGGGCTGACTGCCGCCGCCAAAAGTGCTGCCAATGCCGAAGGTGCCAAAAGGGGCCTGCCTCCGGTGCATCTGTGGAATCCGCCGTTTTGTGGCGATCTCGACATCCGAATCGCCTCCGATGGTACTTGGTTCTACATGGGCACGCCAATCGGGCGTCACGCGCTGGTCCGCTTGTTCTCGACCATCCTGAAGCGCGAAGGCGACAAGCATTTCCTCGTCACGCCGGTGGAGAAGGTCGGCATCCGCGTCGACGACGCGCCGTTCATGGCGGTCGAGATGCAAAAGAGCGGCGAGGACAACCATCGCGTGCTGAGCTTCCGCACCAATGTCGACGACTGGGTCACCTGCGATGCCGCGCACCGGCTGCGCTTCGAGCAGGCCAGGGACGGAGGGCTGACGCCATATCTGCATGTCCGCGCCGATCTCTGGGCCAAGGTCACCCGTGCGCTCTATTACGATCTGGTTGACATGGGCGAGGAGCGGATGGTCGATGGCCAGCCGATGTTCGGCGTCGAGTCGGCCGGCGAGTTCTTCGCCATGGCCGACGCGGAGCAGGTGAGGGCCGCGCTTTGAACAAGCCTATCTCCAAGAGCGAGAAGAGCGAGCCCGTCGCTTTCCGCGCGGCGGATTTCTTCGCCCGCACCAAGGCGAAGCTCGGCTTCGACGTTCCTCAAGGCCTGTTCGATCCCAACATCATCCCCGCTTCCGGCGATCCCGGCACCGACAAGATGCTCGAGATCGTCGCGCGCGAGCAGCCGGTGCGCCCCGCGGCGGTTCTGATCGCGGTGGTCGACCATCCCGAGCCGACCATCCTGCTGACGCAGCGCTCGGCGCATCTCAACGATCACGCCGGCCAGATCGCCTTTCCCGGCGGCAAGATCGACGCGACCGATTCCTCGCCGCTCGACGCCGCGCTGCGCGAGGCCGAGGAGGAGGTCGGGTTGTCCAGAGATTTCGTCGAGCCGATCGGCTATCTCGATCTCTATGGCACGGCGTTCGGCTTCCGCATCCTGCCGACGGTCGCCCGGGTGCGGCCCGGTTTTCAGCTCACCATCAACCATTCCGAGGTTGATGACGCATTCGAAGTGCCGCTATCCTTCCTGATGAATCCGGCGAACCACCAGGTGCACAGCAAGGAATTCCGCGGCATGGAGCGGTTTTACTATGCGATGCCGTTTGCGGAGCGCTACATCTGGGGCGCGACGGCCGGAATGCTGCGTGTGCTGTATGAGCGGATCTATTCGTCATGATCCGGCCGGTTCTGACCGAGATCGGAATCTTCCTCATCCCCTTTGCCGTTTACGCGCTGTTCCTGGCCGCCACGAGGTCCGGCCTGTTCGTGCAATCGTCCTGGCCGATCACCGTCGTCGCGCGCCTTATCCTGGTGGCGCTGGTGCTTGTGATCGCAGGCCTGATTGGACTTGCGCATTTCTCCGGCGCCGCGCCGAACTCGACCTACGTTCCCGCCCATGTCGTGAATGGCAAGCTCGTGCCGGGCACGGAAAAATAGGGGCTGGATGATGAGCGCAGAGCCGATACTCGCTGGTGCGCCCTGGCTGACCGCAGGCGGGACGGCGCGCGTCCTGCAACTGCTCAACGCCAATGGCGAGGAAGCGCGCGTGGTCGGCGGCACCGTCCGCAACGCGCTGCTCGGCCTGCCGCCGGGCGACACGGATATCGCGACCACGGCGCGGCCGGAGGAGGTGGTGCGGCGCGCGAAAGCCGCGAGCATCAAGAGCGTGCCGACCGGCATCGACCACGGCACCGTCACGCTCGTCATCGATGGCACGCCTTACGAAGTCACGACATTGCGCGAGGACACCGAGACCTTCGGCCGCAAGGCCAAGGTCGTCTTCGGCCGCGACTGGGTGAAGGACGCCGAGCGGCGCGATTTTACCATGAACGGCCTGTCGGTCGACGCGAACGGCGTGGTCTACGACTATGTCGGCGGCATCGCCGATGCCAGGGCGCGGCGCGTGCGCTTCATCGGCAATCCCGACCAGCGCATCGCCGAGGATTATTTGCGCATCCTGCGCTTCTTCCGCATCCATGCCGCGTTTGGCACGGGCGAGCCCGACCGCGACGGCACTCTCGCCTGCATCCGGGGACGTGCGGGCCTCGCGACCCTCTCGGCCGAGCGCGTGCGCATGGAGATGCTGAAATTGCTGGTCGCGGGTGGCGCGTCTAGCGCGGCGCTTGCGATGGCCGATGCCGGCTTGCTGCAAACGCTGATCGGTGGCGTTGTCTATACCGGGCCGATGACGGCGATGATCGCGATCGAGCACGCGCTGGGCTTGCCGGCCAGCAGCACGCGCCGCCTCGCCGCGTTGACGGTGGCCGTCACCGAAGACGCCAAGCGTGTCGCCACCCGCTTGAGGCTCTCCAATGCGGAAGCCAGAGCGCTGGATTCGATGGGCCATCGCTGGTGGCGTTTTGCCACCAAGGACGAAGCCAATGCGCGGCGGCTGCTGTATCGTCTCGGCACTGAGCGCTATCACGATCGTGTGTTGCTGGCCTGGGCGCGCGCCGGCGGCGACGTGACCTCGTCGCGCTGGCGCGCGTTCGCCGAACTGCCGCAGCGCTGGACCGCGCCGAAATTCCCGCTACGCGCCGCCGACTTCATCGCACGCGGCATGGCGGAAGGGCCCGCGCTCGGACATGTGTTGACGCTCGCCGAGGATGCTTGGCTTGCGGCGGATTTTCCACTCAACGAAGCCGCGCTCGCTTCCATCGCCGATCAAGCTGCGGCACGCGTCAGCCGCGATCAGAAAAATTGACCCTCGTCTCAGGTTTCGCCGACATCTCGCTTCTCCAGCTAAGCCGGCGCTGCCGCTGTCACAACCCGCTTACATTCCTCCCCAGTACGGATAAGGATTGTTATACCCTCCATCCGGTGGAACGGGCTGAGGGGGCGGAATCCGATGCCCATGCGGTGCGCGGGCAGGACGCGGAACAGTACCTGCGATGACGCTTTGGTTCGTGCGAACGACGCCATGTCGGCGATGTGAGTGAGAGGCAGCCCCGGCGCTAGTGGATGCGCACAGAGCGAACAATAGGCACAGGATCGAAACGGAGCGCATCACATCCTCCGATTCTCGCGGCTCGCATTTACCCCGGCTTCGCCGATCCGCCGATTGGGGCCGCGCCTATTCTATCGTTGCATTCACCGTCATGACGGATCTTCCTGAGCCGTACGGCCCTTCTCCTTGACCATAAATAGCAAACACATCCTGCCCCTTATATCCCGATGCCGCGGTGTATCTGAACGTTGTTACGTTCAGCTGCCTGAGAGTCCCGTGCGCTGGCTTCTGGGAAACGCCAGAGCTATGCATTGCTCCTGGGATTCGCATCGGATAATTGCACGTTTCACCTGACTTGACCGAAATGTAGGCCGCCATATCGACGCCAAACGCCGATGGATGTCCGGTGACGCGGCAGTCGGAGACGGCGAAAGCCGAAACCGGCGCCAAGCTCAGCACAGCTGCCAGGGCCAACAAGCGCATGCCCGTCTCCTGTGAGTATGATGTGGCATTCCGGCCATTGAGGTCGAAGCATTGCGATTGCCATTGATTTGAATCAACATGCTGAACCGCGTCGACAAAGTGATCGAATAGCCAAACCGGTAAGCTCCGCAGTTGCCCGGAGCCGGCTACGGTGGTCTCCGCAATGAACGGGAGGAGCCCGGAAAGCGGACTCGCCGGCCCGCTCCCTTAGTCGGGGCGCAACACGAATGGTTCATCGGCGAGATGAGTTGCACGGTGTCCGGTTTGGGGGGCGGACATCGCGGGCGCAAGCGCCGGCGATGGCACTGTCGAGGTCGCTCTTGCTTTTATGCTCAACGCGACTACAGATCCGGACGGCATCGTCACCAAAGGCACCAGCCTGAACGTGCCGTTGGATTGTTGTTCGAGATCAGAGTGGCCCCAAGGATTCACGCCCGAGTATCTATGGGCTGAACAGGCTGTGCAGAAATCGTTCCTTTTCGCCAGGCGCATACCCCTGGGAAGCGCCGTAATACGCTTCGGTGGGCGCGGAGCCGAATTGGGTCGGCGACCGTTCTGGCGCGTAGGCAAAGCTCGAAGCGGAATTCGGTGACATGCCCTGATGGGCGTGAACACCAGCGTGCCGGTGGGCGTGATGCACCGTCGCCGCGTTCGCAGCGCCGCACAGCGAGATCAAAAGGCTCAAGGCCAAAAGGGAACGCATCGCTTTTTCTCCAGATATCGTCCCTCCCCAGGTAAGGCTCGGCCGCGGAGCCCCAACAGATAGCGGCTTCACGACTGGTCACATCCCCGGCATCCCGGACCCGCATGGGGCGAGCGATCGTGCGATTTGGCAAATGTCGCCTGGAGACATCGCAGGACGGGAGACGTTGAATGAGCCTTCGGGCCCTGCGATCAAATGGGACTGGGAGCGCAGTCTGCGCTGAGCGCGTGCCAGCGTTGCCGCGATCAGCGCGTCCGGGGCGGAGGCGGCAGCTGCTGTTTGAACCTCACGCGCGGGTTCACATCGCAATAGGTGTTCCACCGCCCGGATGACGAGGCCAGGCACTGCTCTCGCGTCGAGTACATGCAGTCGCCGGAAGCGCCGAGCCCTCCGCCAAAGACGCACCAGGGATAGTCACGGTCGGCGTGTGCTGCGGGAGCAAGCCCCGCCACCATGAAGACAACCAGCACGGCGGTTCGCATGAGATCCTCCATCATGTCGGCCGAACGGCGCCGGAAAAAACTGGAGCCTGGCAAAGCTGTAGCCCGGCAAGGGTAGCCGGTCGCTGAATAGGGCTAACGAATTGTCGCCCCAGCGGCAAGCACCAATCCGGCGTCACACGACATCGTTTCTGACGATTGCGAAAGCTTGTCATCAGCTCTTAGGAACATCCGCAAGCAGCTTCGCTTGACGAGCGCAACGTCAAACGGAGTTGAACATGCGAAAGACAATTCTCTCGGTGGCCTCGTGGCTCTGAAGAAGAGGCTGCTGAGCCGCGCTCGGCAGCTGTCGGCACTTGGCTCATGGCGGATATTGCCGGGCTCGGAGCCGATGTCCGCGTGTGACCCAACTTGGACCTCCAGAACCTTTCCCGATTCCCATGACGGATGCTAAGTTGGTATCAACTCGGGGGTTGCTATGGAACGTCGGAAATTCATCAGGCTTACGGCAGCAGGGGTCGCTTGGCCTTTCTTGGCGCGCGCGCAGCAAAACGTGGCGAGCGCAAGAATCAATAGGGTTGGTATCCTCTGGCACGCCAGTAATGCGAATGAAGAGCAGGTCTATTTGGATGTCCTGACCAAGGCGTTCAGCGATCTTGGCTATATCGAAGGCAAGAACATTGAGTTCCTTCATCGGTTTCCCGCCGAGCAGCCCGAGCGGTTTCGCGCGCTTGCACGCGAGCTTGTCGCGGACAAAATCGACGCGATTGTCGCGGTGACTGCCTTAGGCGCAAAGGAGGCTAAACAGGCCACCAGCACCATTCCGATCGTATTTGTCATCGTATCCGACCCGGTCGGTAGCGGTCTTGTCGAGAGTCTCGCGCGACCCGGCGGCAATGCCACCGGTCTTTCCCTCATGGCGATCGACCTGAGCGGAAAACGTCTAGCGTTGTTGAAGGAGGCGGTTCCGCACCTGTCGCGCGTAGCACTTTTGGTGGATACGACCGATCCGTTCGCAAAGCGCGCAGTCAAAGCCAATCAGGCTGCGGCCGAAGCGCTTGGCATTTCGTTGTGGCCAGCCGAAGTATCGACGCCCGATGACATTGAGCCTGCGTTCTCCAAAATGGCTCACGATC
Organism: Bradyrhizobium genosp. A; assembly: GCF_049949275.1. Taxonomy (NCBI): domain Bacteria; kingdom Pseudomonadati; phylum Pseudomonadota; class Alphaproteobacteria; order Hyphomicrobiales; family Nitrobacteraceae; genus Bradyrhizobium; species Bradyrhizobium genosp. A. The sequence goes on from NZ_CP188196.1 coordinate 2,138,718, forward strand.
GCGCCGACGGAGTCATTTTGGGAGCCGGATCGATGCTGTTTAATGAGCGGACACGTATTGGTTCATCGGCTCTGGCACACCGATTACCGGCGTTGTCGTTCATCGCGGAGATGGTCCCTCACGGTCTCCTGCTGTCGTACGGACAGGATTTCCCCGATTTCTTCCGCCGCGCAGCGGCCGACGTTGACAAGATACTGAGAGGCGAAAAGCCCGCAGATATACCGGTTGAACAGCCTACGCGGTTCAAATTGGCTCTGAACCTGAAGACCGCCAAGGCGCTTGGCCTCACCGTATCGCCATCACTGTTGGCGACTGCCGACGAGGTGATTGAATAGGGGCACCACTTCCGTTGTTGGCCCTGAGCGGATATGGCCGCGCTCGGAGCCGATGTCCGCGTGTGACCCGTAGCAGACGAAGGCTTGGGAAGGTGCACGACAGCCGAGCCCGTCGAGCTGGGCCAGACACTGACGGGAGCGCAACCGCGTTCGTGGTGAGCTCTTAGCTGGTGTTTCTGACCGCCTCAGCCAAAATCGCGTAAAGCTGCTGCCTGCTGAATTCCTTCGGCTGCTGCATCTCTGCTGTACTCAAGGACACCTTCTGCGCGACTAGACGGGCGCAGGCTGCCGACGACGGCCTCAGCTTCGGGGCCGGTCTTATCTTGGGCCGTGCTGTGGGCGGCTTGTGGCCGCGCTTCAGACTCAGACGGGTCAGCATGCCGCAGACCGCGTTACGACTGCACCCGAGACGGCGCGCAATCTGCGCCGCGCTCTGTCCTGCGGACCAGAGCTTTTTGAGAAGCGCTATGTTTTTCGCATCCCAGCCCATGGCAGATATTATAGCGCCGACTGCCAGACACGGGCTAGTCTAATCTTCGTCAGGCTCGCGCACGACCGCTGGTTCGTGAGCATCATCTTCCTCATCGTCGTCTTCGTCCTCCTCGTCCTCCTCGTCTTCATCGGGATCCCGGGGCGGCATCGCGATGCCCATAAGCATCAGCGGTGTCCAGCCGATCGCTGTGGTGGAAAATGCTTCGGGGGTGTGTTGCTTCATGTCGTTGCTGCTCCTCGAAAAGCACGCGCCGGTCGAATATTCCTGACGGGCGGCACGCGCATGTCCAAGACGCGATCGTGCAAGCGCGAGGGTGACATCAGGTCGATTACAAGAGCAAGGCGGGACACCCGCCACGCCACTGATGACGTTTGCCGCTACTTTATGCCTGAAGACCCATCAGGCTCTATGTTCACTAAAACCTCGCCGGTCGTGACTTCGGGAACCCCAAGATCGAGGTCATGTAAACTCGCCTGAACAAACGCCAGTATCTTGGCGTTCGCTGCGTTGGCGCTTTCGCGGTCGTCAAATATCATCACGGCGATACCGACACCGTCGCCCGCATCCAGCACATGGTAAGATCTGAATCCCTGCGATTGCCTTAGGATCTCACCGACGCCGCTCTTGGCGCGACGAGCGGCGTCCGCTACCGAACGAACCTTGGCATACTTGCGAATGACCATGTACATGGGGCCACCACGCGCCACACGCCCCCTCGCATCAAAGCATATCGGTCCCTGTCGGACTAGGGCCAACTTCCGGGATGGGCCACAGCGTCCGGTTGGGCGGACCGCGCAACGCGCCTTTTCCAATGAGCCATCCTCGCCCGAGTGGGGGCGAGGTGCTAAGGCTCAGGAGCCCTCGAACTTGAACGATACGTTGAGCTTGGCGCGATAGGCTTCGACTTTTCCCTTGTCATCCAGTTGCATATCGAGCTTGACGACCTCAGCAATGCGAAGATCTCGGAGCGATTTTGCAGCTTGCTCGACCGCATTGGCGGCCGCCTTCTCCCATGAGTCGGTGCTGGTACCGACCAGTTCAATGACCTTGTAGACGCTATCGGGCATGTCGTCCTCCTATCGGTAGGAGCAGGAAATCTAGCATCACGATCTCGACGCTGACACGTCTCGGGGTGCCGCGGAAAAGGGTCCGATTGGCTGTCGCTTTCCTGCTTGACGCCAAAAGAACTCGAGCGGCCCTCTGTCGGGCTGGTCGAGCGGAAGCGGCTGTTCGACGGTGTAAATACGTTCGAAGGCGATAAGAAGCGGGCTGCTGTTCGTAGATCAATATCCCGCTGCATGTCGCCTATTGGGCCCTGACGCGAAGTTCGGCTTGGCTCTGAAACCGTCAGCTTGTCGGGGTAGGCCGGAAGTGACCGGCACGCTTTAAAACCGGCGCTCCTGACCCGGAACGGACTCAGGGCACTCTAACCCCGTTCAGCGCAGACCCGGTGATTGCCTTCTGCACAGTGGCATCTGCTCGAATTTGGCTCACGAACACGTCAATATCGGGCAGCGCCACAGCGGCGTGCTTGCGAACTCCAATCGCCATCTGCACCACATTGAAACGTCCGGGCAGCACATGTGCACCGGGCACGGCATCAGCAATCCGGTAGGCAAGGTGCACGTTCTCGCCGTAAACATCGGCATTTCCCTTCGCCAGCGCATCGCACGCTGCCTCGAACCCGCCCGGCACCGCGACGATTTCCGCCTGTTTGATCATACGGCGTAGCACCGCGTGCGGCGCGCTTCCTTGCGCTACGGCAATCCTGACGCCCGGCTGGTCGACCCCATCTGCATTCGCAGGTGCCGCACCAGCGCGGGCCACAAAGCCATTATCCACCTCCATGAAGGTGGTGCTGAAAACCAGGTAGTCGGCGCGGGAAGGGTCGCGCGCGGCAAGGCCGACATCCCAGTCATCCGTTGCGAGGCTCTCGTTATAGCGCGCCGGATTGTCATAGGGCTTGAGCTCCAACGGAACGTCCAGATGCGTAGCGAGCGCGTTGGCGATGGTGACCGACACGCCTCCGAGTGTTCCATCGGAGCGGCGAGTCACCAGAACAGGGTTGGAGATGATCAGAGCAGCCCGCAGCTTGCCGGTCGGGCACAGCGCAGCCACCACCGAAGCGCGCGCGGCGTCTGCGCACGCGAAGCCCGCGTCGTGCTTGTCATTGAGATGGCAATCGCGGTTGCGCATACGTCTCCCCTTGTCCACGTCATCGTCTCCTCCGGTCAATGGCCGGGGAACAATAGCGTTTTTGGACAGCCGACGGGAGGACTTCCGGTCAGGCCCGGATGCGATGTCCGGACGGTGTCCTGAATTGTCGGCTTGTAGGGGTAGACTGGAAGTGACCGTCCGTGTCTCGAAACGGCGCTTTTGACCCAGAACGGAAGAAGGGGGCCGCAGAAGCCAACGATCATAATCCCGGTCCGGAACAGGGGAAGACGGCCAAACGCGGTGTGGCTCATCGCTTCGCTCCTGCGCTATAAGAACCATCCAGGGATGGGGAGCATGGCAGAGGTACAGAGGCGATTAGCGGCAATTTTGGCGGCCGATGTGGTCGGCTTCTCCGCAATGATGGAACGCGCCGAGGAGGCGACCTACGCTGAGATCAACCGGCTCCGGCGGGAGGTGATCGACCCCAACCTTGCGCGTCATCAAGGCAGGCTCATCAAGTCGACCGGCGACGGCGTTCTCGCCGAATTTGCGAGTCCGCTTGCGGCGGCGAAATGCGCGATCGATATCCAGCGGACACTCTCCGCCTCTCCCGACGGCATCCGGATGCGGATCGGGCTCAACCTCGGCGACGTCATCGTGCAAGAGGACGGCGACGTCTACGGCGAAGGCATCAACGTTGCCGCGCGTCTCGAAGGGCTCGCCGATCCCGGCGGGATCCTGGTCTCCGCCAAGGTGCACAACGAGATCGAAGGCAAGCTCGAGGCGGAATTCGAGGATCGAGGTGAACGGCAGCTCAAGAACATCGCTAAACCGATCAGGACTTATGCCGTGACCCCGAGCGGCTCTGGCCCCCCGAATCCGACGTCGAGCAAAGACATGCAAGGGCCGGCCCAGCCGGCGCTACCCGACAAGCCGTCGATCGCGGTGCTACCGTTCCAGAACATGAGCGGCGATCCCGAGCAGGAATATTTCGCCGACGGCATGGTCGAGGACATCATCACCGCGCTCTCGCGATCCAAATCGCTGTTCGTGATCGCGCGCAATTCGAGCTTCACCTATAAGGGCAAGGCGATCGATATCAAGCAGGTCGGACGCGAGCTCGGGGTTCGATATGTGCTGGAAGGCAGCGTACGCAAGGTTGGGAACCGAGTTCGCATCACAGGGCAGTTGATCGATGCAGCGACAGGAGCGCATCTCTGGGCGGATCGTTTTGACAGCCAACTCGAGGATATTTTCGATCTGCAAGATCGCGTATCGGTGAGCGTGCTGGGTGCAATCGTACCGCACCTTGAACGAGCAGAGATGGAGCGCGCTCAGCGGAAGCCGACCGAGAGTCTTCAGGCATACGATTATTATCTTCGCGCCCTCTCAAGTACTCATCGCTATACCCGAGAAGCAAATCTTGAAGCCCTAAATCTCGCTCACACCGCTGCCAAGCTTGATCCTGAATTTGCCTTGGCCTATGCGCTTGGCGCCCTTTGCATCAATCAAAAGAAGGCATTTGCCTGGATTGTTGACGCTGATCGAGAAGTGCAAGAGGCTCGACGACTAGCGAGACGGGCTGTTGAACTCGATAAAGACGATCCCATGGTGCTTGCCATGGCTGGGCAAACCGTCTCCTTCGTCGTAGGGGAAGTCGAGGCTGGAGCGGCTTTGCTGGCGCGCGCTATCGGCCTCGATCCAAATCTGGCTCCCGCTCGATATTGGTACGGCTTCACGCTGACGTCTCTTGGCGAAGTAGACCTCGCTATCGACCAGTTTAATGCAGCTTTGCGCCTGAGCCCGCTTGAACCACGGATCTTTTTGGCTCACTCGGGCATGGCATATGCCCATTTCCTTGCCGATCGTTATGAGGAGGGTTCATTATGCGCAAAAATCGCAGCGCAGCAGCAACCAAATTATATCCTTGCGCATCGCGCCGCAATGGCATGCCATGCAATGGCCGGGCGAGTTGAAGAAGCGCGACGGGTCTGCGCGGTTGCGCTGCAATTGGATCCCACGCAGCGCATCTCTGATATCAAAAGGCAGATTCCTTACGTTCGGAAGACAGACATCGAAAAGCTGGCCATGGCCTTCCGCATCGCCGGCATGCCCGAATGACTCAGCGCCGGCTTGCAGCGATCCTCGCCGCCGATGTCGTCGACTATTCCCGCCTCGTCAGCGCCGATGAGGCCGGCGCGCTGGGCTGCGCCGGAAATTGCTTCGGCTAGGATCAGGATTGGAAGTGGGAATGAAACGGCGAGAATTCATCGCAGTTGTCGGGGGCGTGGCTGCGATATGGCCCATCGCCGCTCGCGCGCAGCAGATGCGCCGGATCGGCGTGCTTCTGGTGACCTCGGAGGATGACCCGGAGTCTCAGGCCCGGATCGCGGCTTTCGAGAACGGCCTCGGCAAGCTTGGCTGGAGCGTCGGCCGCAATGTCAGGATCGATTATCGCTGGTATCAGGGCCAGACCGGGCGCGCCCGGGCCGCCGCTGCGGAATTGCTCAAATTGTCGCCGGACGTGATGCTTGCAAATGCGAATACAGCCACGCAGGCTTTGCACGAACTTACCCGCGACGTCCCCGTGGTGTTCACGACTGTCACTGACCCGGTGGGATCCGGTTTCGTCGCAAGTCTTGCGCGCCCCGGCGGAAATATCACCGGCTTTACAAATCAGCCGGTGGAAGGGGCGAAGTTCGTGGATCTGCTCAAGCAAATCGCACCCGGCGTCAAGCGGGTTTCGGTGATGGTCGGATACTCCTCGTCCAGCGATGCGATTTTTCTTTCGGCGGAGAAAGCGGCACCGAAGTTCTCCGTTGAAACCACCAAAGTCGTGGTGCGCGATCCCTCGATCATCGAACCGGCTCTGGCGGCCTTAGGGAGCGAGCCGGACGGCGGCCTGATCATTCCCGGAGACACCATCACAGCGTCCAACAGGCAACGTATCGTCGATTTTGCAACCGCCCACCGCATACCTTCCGTCTACGGTTTCAAATTCTTCGCCACGGCGGGCGGCCTGCTCTCGTATGGCATCGACGTGACCGGCCAGTTCCTGCACGCGACAAGCTACATTGATCGTATTCTCAGAGGCGAAAAGCCTGCCGATCTTCCGGTCCAGCAACCGACGAAATTTTCACTTGTCATCAACCTCAAGACTGCCGGGACGCTCGGCCTCACAGTGCCGCCGACCCTTCTCGCAGCCGCCGACGAGGTGATCGAATAACGGAGCACCGCTGCGCTGCATGAGTCCGCTCTTGGCCCTTCTGCGATCTCCAGCGATGTCCGCTAATGCGCCGTTGTTGGCGGAGAAGCGGACATCAGATGTGCCGGAGCTGAGCGCGCCGGTCTGACCAGGACGCGGCCTTAGGCGCGCCTACTCGTCGTCCTCGTCGTCTTCTTCCTCGTCTTCGATTTCCAGGCGCTCGAGCGTGGCCAGCGGCAGCGTCTCGCGGAACAGATCGCCCTCCGAGCCCATCCAGAGGCAGAGGATGTCGTCGCCTTTCACCTCTGCGACAGTCAGCGGCTGGCCGCCGGATTTCAGCATCACGACGTCGCCGGTTTTCAGTTCCATGGATGGTCCTTTCGGGTTGATCGACGAGAGCGGAGGCTAGCAACCCGTCATGACACGCCGATCACGGGCTGAGGGACCCGTGACTTTGCGCCGGCTTGCATAGACTGCGCGAAACGTCGATGGCAGAGGTTCGAGTGGGGGATCGCGCGATGGTCGCCCAAGGACTATTCCGTCCCGGGTGCGGCGATGATGGCATCATGCGCCTGTTTTGCCCGACGCGTCAAGTGATTTCGTAAAATCAGTAGTCCCGTTGCGTTTGGCTGCAAGCTGTTGAATTCGCAGCAGCCGCCTACTGTGCATGGGGTTGTTTTCGGGATTTTAGCCCGGCACGAGCTCAGTCAGCGAGCGGATGATGCGATCGGGCTTGACGGTCGAGCCTGCGGGCAGGCCGTCGCCATGCACGTCGATCCAGATCGCGTAGATGCCGAGCCGCTGCGGCGTCACGACTTCCCATTCCAGATTGTCGCCGATCATCCAGGTGTCCCCGGCGGTGACGCCGAGCGCTTCCATCGCATGCAGATAGGCGCGTTCCTCGGGCTTGCCGAAACCGTGCTCGCCCTCGATCTGGATGTGATCGAAGCGATGGGTCAGCTCGAAGCGCTCGACCTTGGCGCGCTGCATGTCGGCGGCGCCGTTGGTGACCAGCGCCAGCTTGACGCAGTGCGCCTTGAATGCGTCGATCGCATCATGCGCGCCCGGAAAGACGAACATCGCTTCCTCGCGATAGGTGGTGAAGCGGTCGGCGAGGCGAGCGGCGAGATCGTCGGGGAGGGCACGATGGCCGTTGGCGGCGAGCGCGGCGAAGCCGCCGCGCACCGTGAGCCGCCGCGCCTCGCCGAGCTTCATTCGCCAGGCGGCTTCCGCGGTCGACCAGAACTGCCGCGCATAGGCGAGCACGGCCGCGGCGACCTCTCGCGGGTGCAGCGGCGCGAGCTCTTCGGCGAATTCTTCCGCGATCGTGTTCCAGGCGATCTCGGGCCGGCCATAGGCCGACAGGATGGTGTCGTCCATGTCGATCAGCATGGCGCGGGGGAGCGGCTTGATTGCGGGCTTGATCGTCGTCATGGCCATTTCACCTCCGGCGGCAGCGACGACAGGATCGAATCCACATTGCCGCCGGTCTTGAGCCCGAAGATGGTGCCGCGGTCGTAGAGCAGGTTGAACTCGACATAGCGGCCGCGCCGGATCAACTGCTCCTCGCGATCAGCGGCGGTCCAGGCGGTCGCGAAATTGCGCCTGACGATCTCAGGATAGATTTTCAGGAACGCGCGGCCGACGTCCTGGGTGAAGGCGAGGTCAGCGTCCCAATCGCCGCTGTCGTGCCAGTCGTAGAAGATCCCGCCGACGCCGCGCGCCTCTTTCCGGTGCGGCAGATAAAAATATTCGTCGCACCAATTCTTGTACTTGTCGTAATCGGCAACGCCGTTGGGCTGCTCGCAGGCCTGCTTCATCGCGGCGTGGAAGGCGAGGGTGTCCGCGTCCTCCTGCGTGCGCCGGCGGTCGAGCACCGGCGTGAGATCGGCGCCGCCGCCGAACCACGCCTTGGTGGTGACGACGAAGCGCGTGTTCATGTGCACGGCCGGCACGTGCGGATTGCGCAGATGCGCGATCAGCGAGATGCCCGACGCCCAGAAGCGCGGGTCTTCGGCTGCGCCCGGGATCTGCGCACGAAACTCGGGCGCGAACTCGCCGTGCACGGTCGAGCAATGCACGCCGACCTTCTCGAACAGGCGGCCTGACATCATCGCCATCACGCCGCCGCCGCCAGCAGCGCCGCTGTGATCGGTGCGCTGCCAGGGTGTGCGCGCGAAGCGGCCGGCCTCGCCGGGATAGAGGCTTTGCGGCGCGTCATCCTCGAGCCGCTCGAGACTCGCGCAGATGTCGTCGCGCAGGTGCTCGAACCAGCTGCGGGCGCGGGCCTTGCGGTCTTCGATTACGGTCGGGTCAATTGCAGATGTCATGCCTTCATCCCTGCGGACCGTAATAGGTGCAGCTCTCGTTGCAACTGTCGCGGTGGATGCTGACGCGGGTGAGCTTGCCGATCGGAGCGAGCCGCTCCCAGACGAAGCGCGACAGGTTCTCCAGCGTCGGTGTGCCCAGCGCCTCGATCTTGTTGAGGAACTTGTGGTCGAGCGTCACGCGCACCTCTTCGATGGCGCGATGGAGCAGGCCGAGATCGACCACCATGTCGGTCGCAGGATCCGGCGTGCCGCGCACCGTCACCTCGGCGCGGAAGGAGTGGCCGTGGATTTCTTCGCTCGCTGCACCAAAGGTCGTTCCCGACAGCGAATGCGCCGCCTCGAAGCGGAACGATTTCGTCAATTCCCACATCTGTCCGTCAACCCATTCTATCTGATGCCGAGCGATTTATGCGTCTGCACACTCAGCCGCCATTGCGGATGGCGCAGGCAATAATCGATCGCGCGCGCGGTGTTCTCTGCGACTTGCGGCCCGTCCATCGGTTGCAGCGAGAAGCGCTCGAAGGCGAGGCCCTCGAAAGTCTCGGGGGCGGCGAGGGCCTGCGGATAGACCAGCTTCAGCTCGTGGCCCTGACGCAGCACCAGCTCGCTGCCGCCTTTCGGGCTGACGCAGATCCAGTCGAGTCCCTCAGGCGGAGCAACCGTGCCATTGGTCTCGACACCGATCTCGAAGCCGCGGGCATGCAGCGCCTCGACCAGGGCGTCATCGACCTGGAGCAGCGGCTCGCCGCCGGTCAGCACCGCGTAGCGGTTGGAGGTCGATCCAGTCCATTGCGCCGCGATGGTGTCGGCGAGTTCCACGGCCGAGGCGTAACGGCCGCCGAGCGTGCCGTCGGTACCGACGAAATCCGTGTCGCAGAACTGACATGTCGCCTCAGCGCGGTCGGCCTCGCGGCCGCTCCAGAGGTTGCAGCCGGCAAAACGGCAGAACACGGATGCGCGCCCGGCATGGGCGCCTTCGCCTTGCAGGGTCAGGAAGATTTCCTTGACCGCGTAACTCACTGCTCTCTCCTCGTCATATCAAACTTGATATCAAACTTGCGGGTTCCGGACCTGCCGCAGCGCCTCGCCAGCGGCCATCGCCACGGTCATGGCGACATTGAGCGACCGCAGCCCCGGCGTGATCGGGATCACCAGCCGCGCATCCGCGGCCTCGATCACCGCGTCGGTGACGCCGGCGCTCTCGCGCCCGAATAGCAGGATGTCCGACGTCTGGTAACGGAAATCGCGGTAGTCGGTGGCACCTTTGGTGGTGAACAGCAGCAGGCGGGTGCCTTGTGCCGCCCGCCACTCCTCGAATTTCGACCAGGAATCGTGGCGGGTGATATTGACCTGGTCGAGGTAATCCATTCCCGCCCGGCGGAAATGCCGGTCGGAGACCGGGAAGCCGGCCGGTTCGATGATGTGGGCGGCGATGCCCAGACAGGCGCACAGCCTGAGAATCGTGCCGGTGTTCTGGGGGATGTCGGGTTGGAAAAGTGCGATCTGCATGTGCGATAACGGGCCGGTTGTAGGCTGGAAATGTCTCAATAAAACATCGCCAGCCGCGGAATTCGTGCATTGCACGCTCCCGCGCCGTTAGCGGGCTTGCGCTCGCCCGGCAAGGGTGCCAATAGAACGATTCTGGACTGCTGTTTTTCGCCTTGTTTTGGCGGGGACACGCCGTTCTGCCGCCGCGGGGGGCCGCGGGCGCCGGCAGATTGTTCCGGGGACCTTGGGGGCTCCTGGGACGGTTCCACCGGCAGCATAAGAAGAAAGGGTTGGAATCGTGACGACAGCGTCTTCGGCGGACCATCCGACACGCCGTGATTTCTTATTCGTTGCAACGGGGGCAGCTGCAGCAGTAGGGGGCGCAGCTGCGCTCTGGCCCTTTATCTCCCAAATGAATCCGGATGCCTCGACCATCGCCGCCGGTGCGCCGATCGAGGTCGATCTGAGCCCGGTCGCCGAAGGACAGGACATCAAGGTGTTCTGGCGCGGCAAGCCGATCTACATCAGCCACCGCACCAAGAAGCAGATCGACGAGGCGCGCGCCGTCAACGTGGCGAGCCTGCCCGATCCGCAGTCCGACGAGGCCCGGGTCAAGGCGGGCCACGATCAGTGGCTGGTCGTGATCGGCATCTGCACCCATCTCGGCTGCATCCCGATCGCCCATGAAGGCAATTACGACGGGTTCTTCTGCCCCTGCCATGGTTCGCAGTACGATTCGTCCGGCCGCATCCGCCAGGGGCCCGCGCCCGCCAACCTGCCGGTGCCGCCGTACCAGTTCGTTTCCGACACCAAAATCCAGATCGGCTGAGCGTCGGACCAGCGTCCGAAACCTCGAACCGTCTCGTCGTATTATTTCCTCAGGATCGCATCATGAGCGGACCATCCGACTACCAGCCGAGCAATCCGGCCCTGCAATGGATCGAGCGGCGTCTGCCGATCCTGGGTCTCGTCCATTCCTCCTTCGTGGTCTATCCCACCCCGCGCAACCTGAACTACTGGTGGACCTTCGGCGCCATCCTCTCCTTCATGCTGGGGATGCAGATCCTGACCGGCGTGATCCTGGCGATGCACTACACGCCGCACGCCGATCTCGCCTTCAAGTCGGTCGAGCTGCTGGTCCGTGACGTCAACTACGGCTGGCTGCTGCGCAACATGCACGCCTGCGGCGCGTCGATGTTCTTCTTCGCGGTCTACGTCCACATGCTGCGCGGCCTCTATTACGGCTCCTACAAGGAGCCGCGCGAGGTGCTCTGGATCCTCGGCGTGATCATCTACCTTCTGATGATGGCGACGGGCTTCATGGGCTACGTGCTGCCGTGGGGCCAGATGAGCTTCTGGGGCGCCACCGTCATCACCAATTTGTTCTCGGCCATTCCCTATGTCGGCGAGAGCATCGTGACGCTGCTATGGGGCGGGTATTCGGTCGGCAACCCGACGCTGAACCGCTTCTTCTCGCTGCACTATCTGCTGCCGTTCCTGATCGCGGGCGTCGTCGTGCTCCATGTCTGGGCGCTGCACGTCGCCGGTCAGAACAATCCTGATGGCGTCGAGCCGAAGACGGAAAAGGACACGGTGCCGTTCACGCCGCATGCGACCATCAAGGACGGCTTCGGCGTCGCCTGCTTCCTGCTGCTGTACGCCTGGTTCATCTTCTACATGCCGAACTATCTCGGCGACGCCGACAACTACATTCCGGCGAACCCGGGCGTGACGCCGCCGCACATCGTGCCGGAATGGTATTACCTGCCGTTCTACGCGATCCTGCGCTCGATCCCGAACAAGCTCGCGGGCGTGATCGGGATGTTCTCGGCGATCATCATCCTGTGCTTCCTGCCCTGGCTCGATGCCGCCAAGACCAGGTCGTCGAAGTACCGTCCGCTGGCCAAGCAGTTCTTCTGGATCTTCGTCGTCGTCTGCATCCTGCTCGGCTATCTCGGCGCGCAGCCGCCGGAAGGCATCTACGTGATCGCCGGCCGGGTCCTGACGGCCTGCTACTTTGCCTACTTCCTGATCGTGCTGCCGCTGCTCGCGCGCATCGAGACGCCGCGGCCGGTGCCGAACTCGATCTCGGAGGCAATCCTCGCCAAGAGCGCCAAGGCCGTGGCCTCGATCGCGGTCGCGCTCGTCGCAGCCGGCGCGCTGTTGGTCGGCACCTTGCAGGATGCCCGCGCCGAGGAAGGCGGCACCAAGCCGCCGGGCAACAATTGGTCGTTTGCGGGCCCTTTCGGCAAGTATGACCGCGGTGCGCTCCAGCGCGGCCTGAAAGTCTACAAGGAAGTCTGCTCCAACTGTCACGGCCTGTCCTACATCGCCTTCCGCAACCTCGCGGAAGCCGGTGGTCCCGGCTATTCGCCGGCGCAGGCGTCGGCGTTTGCCTCCGACTACAAGATCAAGGACGGTCCGAACGATCAGGGCGACATGTTCGAGCGCCCGGGCCGGCCGGCTGACTACTTCCCCTCGCCATTCCCGAACGAGCAGGCGGCGCGTGCGGCGAACGGCGGCGCGGCGCCGCCGGACCTGTCGCTGATCACCAAGGCGCGCTCCTATGGCCGCGGCTTCCCGATGTTCATCATCGACTTCTTCAGCCAGTACCAGGAGCAGGGCCCGGACTATGTTTCGGCGGTGCTCCAAGGCTTTGAGGAGAAGGTGCCGGAAGGCGTGACCATCCCGGAGGGCTCCTACTACAACAAGTACTTCCCGGGCCACGCCATCAAGATGCCGAAGCCGCTCAGCGACGGCCAGGTGACCTATGACGACGGCTCACCGGCGACGGTCGCGCAATACGCCAAGGACGTCACCACGTTCCTGATGTGGACCGCCGAGCCGCACATGGAGGCGCGCAAGCGCCTCGGCCTCCAGGTGTTCGTGTTCCTGATCATCTTCGCGTTCCTGATGTACTTCACCAAGAAGAAGGTCTGGGCCGACTCGCACTGAGCGGCCGACGCGAGACGAAAATGAAGAAGCCCCCGCAAGGGGCTTTTTTGTTGCACACGCGCGTGTGTTGTTCGGCGCGGTTGCCTATCGCGCGCGCAGGCGCCAAAATACCACCAACCTCTCCCCCAGAAACCCATCGGAGGACACCATGGGAACCGCCATCACCTTCAAGCGTCCGGATGGCAAGGACGCTTCGGGCTACCTTGCGAACGCCGCACGCGGCAACGCGCCGGGCGTGGTCGTGATCCAGGAATGGTGGGGCCTGTCGGACCAGATCAGGGGCCTGTGCGACCGCTTTGCGCTCGCCGGATTCGATGCGCTGGCGCCCGATCTCTACAAGGGCAAGGTGGTGCCGTATCACGACACGGACGCGGCCGGCAAAGAAATGAACTCGCTCGACTTCATGGACGCCACCACGCAGACCGTGCGCGGCGCCACGCAATATCTGTCGCGCAACGGCGCCAAGGTCGGGCTGACCGGCTTCTGCCTCGGCGGCGCCGTCACCATCATCGGCTCGGTGCATGTGCCGGAGCTCGCCGCCGGCGTCGTGTTCTACGGCATTCCGCCTGAGCAGGCGGCCAAGCCCGCCGACGTCAAGATCCCGCTGCAGGCCCATTTCGCCAACAAGGACGATTGGTGCACGCCAGAACTGGTCGACGGCTTCGAAAAGGCCATGAAGGCCGCCGGCAAGTCGCTCGAGCTGTTCCGCTATGACGCCGAACACGCCTTCGTCAACGAGCAGCGCCAGGCCGTGCACGACCGCGAAGCCGCCGAGCTTGCCTGGGGCAGGGCGACGGAGTTTTTCCGGAAGCATTTGGGGTAATCGCCGTAGCCCCATCGTGCGGGGCGGCACCCTTGACGCCGTCCCCGCGCCATGGTGAGTATCCCCCCAATGAGCACCGCAGCCCGCCCAGCCCGTCTTTGGTGGCGCACCTCCTAAGAGGTGGCCGGTGCGATTTTTTTCCCCAAATCGTCGAAGGTCGCCAGCACAGCGCGGCGGCCTGATCGTTTGTCCTGTGTGGCGTTCCCTCGGCAAGTTTCGTAAGAGGACCCCATGAACAGGACAGTCTTTGCCCTCCCGGCCAGAAGCGATTACGTCACCCGCGGCGGTCTCGCGATCACGCGCGTGGCCGAACAGTTTACCGGCGGCGCCAATCGGCTCGACGATCTCGTCAGTCTGCTCGACCGCCGCCGCGGCGTGGTGCTGTCCTCGGGCACGACCGTGCCGGGCCGCTACGAGAGCTTTGACCTCGGCTTCTCCGATCCGCCGCTCAAGCTCGAGACCACTGGCGTCAATTTCAAGCTCGAAGCGCTCAACGCGCGTGGCGAGGTGCTGATCGCCTTCCTCGCTGACGTCCTGCGCGAGCCCTGCGTCGTGGTCTCCGAGAAGACCGCCACGGGCCTTGCCGGCCACATCATCCGCGGCGATGCGCCGGTCGAGGAAGACCAGCGCACGCGGCGCGCCAGCGTGATGTCGCTGGTGCGCGATCTCGTCGCTGCCTTCTCCGCCAATGACGACGGGCTGCTCGGCCTGTTCGGCGCCTTCGCCTACGACCTCGTGTTCCAGATCGAGGACCTCGTGCAGAGGCGCCCGCGCGAGACTGATCAGCGCGACATCGTGCTCTACGTCCCCGATCGCCTGCTCGCCTATGACCGCGCCACGGGGCGCGGCGTCGTGCTCAGCTACGATTTCGCGTGGAAGGGCACGTCGACCAAAGGCCTGCCGCGCGAGACGGCCGAGAGCCCGTATGTGAAGACGGGGCGCCAAGGCTTTGCCGATCATGCGCCCGGCGAATATCAGGCCACCGTCGAGACCGCGCGCGCAGCATTCGTCCGCGGCGATCTCTTTGAAGCCGTGCCGGGCCAGCTCTTCGCCGAGCCCTGCGATCGCTCTCCGGCCGAAGTGTTCCAGCGCCTCTGCGTCATCAACCCGTCGCCCTACGGCGCACTGATGAATCTCGGCGATGGCGAATTCCTCGTCTCCGCTTCGCCGGAAATGTTCGTACGCTCCGATGGACGCCGCGTCGAGACCTGTCCGATTTCAGGCACGATCGCACGCGGCACCGATGCGATCGGCGATGCCGAGCAGATCCGCCAGCTCCTGAACTCGGAGAAGGACGAGTTCGAGCTCAACATGTGCACCGACGTCGATCGCAACGACAAGGCGCGCGTCTGCGTCCCCGGCACGATCAAGGTCTTGGCGCGCCGGCAGATCGAAACCTACTCAAAACTGTTCCACACCGTCGATCACGTCGAGGGCATGCTGCGTCCCGGCTTCGATGCGCTCGACGCCTTCCTCACCCATGCCTGGGCGGTGACGGTGACTGGCGCGCCAAAACTCTGGGCCATGCAGTTCGTCGAGGATCACGAACGCTCGCCGCGGCGCTGGTATGCCGGCGCGATCGGCGCGGTGAATTTCGATGGCAGCATCAACACCGGTCTCACCATTCGCACCATCCGCATGAAGGACGGTCTCGCCGAGGTCCGCGTCGGCGCTACGTGTCTGTTCGACTCCGATCCCGCCGCGGAAGATCGCGAATGTCAGGTGAAAGCTGCAGCCCTGTTCCAGGCGCTGCGCGGCGATCCGCCGAAGCCGCTGTCGGCGTTCGCCCCCGATGCCACCGGTTCGGGCAAGCGCGTGCTGCTGATCGACCACGACGACAGTTTTGTGCACATGCTGGCCGATTACTTCCGTCAGGTCGGCGCCAGCGTTACCGTGGTCCGCTATGTGCATGCGCTCGACATGCTCAAGCAGAAGAGGTGGGATTTGCTGGTGCTGTCGCCCGGCCCTGGCCGCCCGGAGGATTTCGGGATCAAGACAACCATCGACGCGGCACTGGAGAACAAGCTGCCGGTGTTCGGCGTGTGCCTTGGCGTGCAGGCGATCGGCGAATATTTTGGCGGCGAGCTCGGCCAGCTCGCCCATCCCGCGCACGGCCGGCCCTCGCGTGTGCAGGTGCGCGGCGGGCGCTTGATGCGCAATCTGCCGAACGAGATCGTGATCGGCCGCTATCACTCGCTTTTTGTCGAGCGCGACAGCATGCCGGAAGTTCTTGATGTCACTGCCAGCACCGAGGACGGCGTCGCCATGGCGCTGGAGCACAAGACCCTGCCGGTCGGCGGCGTGCAATTCCACCCGGAATCGCTGATGTCGCTCGGCAACGAAGTGGGACTACGTATTGTCGAGAATGCGTTCCGGCTGGATACTGAAGCAAATTGAGTGCCGTCATTGCGAGGAGCGAAGCGACGAAGCAATCCAGACTGCCGCCGCGGAGAGACTCTGGATTGCTTCGCTTCGCTCGCAATGACGAGAAAACCAAAGCGAGAGACCAATGACCTTTGACCACGATCTGAAGGCGAGCGTCCGCACCATTCCCGACTATCCCAAGCCGGGGATCATGTTCCGCGACATCACGACGTTGCTTGCGGATGCACGCGCCTTCCGCCGCGCGGTCGACGAGCTCGTCAATCCCTGGGCCGGCAACAAGATCGACAAGGTCGCCGGCATGGAGGCGCGCGGCTTCATCATCGGCGGCGCGGTGGCGCATCAGCTCTCCGCCGGCTTCGTGCCGATCCGCAAGAAAGGCAAGCTGCCGCACACCACCGTCCGCATCGCCTATTCGCTGGAGTACGGCATCGACGAGATGGAGATGCATGTCGATGCGATCCAGCCCGGTGAGCGCGTCATCCTGGTCGACGATCTCATCGCCACCGGCGGCACTGCCGAGGGTGCGGTAAAATTGCTGCGCCAGATCGGCGCCAATGTCGTTGCCGCCTGTTTCATCATCGACCTGCCCGAGCTCGGCGGCGCCGCCAAGCTGCGCGCCATGGATATTCCGGTGCGCACGCTGATGACGTTCGAGGGGCATTGAGCGACCGGCCCCGGGTTTGTCCGGGTTGATCTATCTAGCCGGCCTGATGCCGCTGCCGGTTTGGATGCTACGCTGCGCGAATTGTTTCGAGGAAAGCACCCACGTCGAGCTTGAGCTGATTGGAGCCGCTCGAAAGCGACTGTGCGGCCGACAAAACCTTTGCCGAGGCCGTTCTGGTCTCGCTCGTCCCGCGTTGCACGTCGATGATGCTCGAACTGACCTCTTGCGTCCCCTGGGCTGTGTGCTGAACATTGCGGGCAATTTCCTGGGTCGCAGCGCCCTGCTGCTCGACTGCGGCGGCGATTGTCGATGCGATTTCGGACATCCGTCCGATCGTGCCGCCGATCGCCTTGATGGCGAGCGCCGATTCCTTGGTCGCACCCTGGATGCCGTCGACCTGCTGACTGATTTCCTCGGTGGCTTGGGCGGTTTGCTCGGCCAGTGCCTTGACCTCGGATGCCACGACTGCGAATCCCCGGCCGGCGCTGCCTGCGCGCGCGGCCTCGATCGTCGCATTGAGCGCCAGGAGATTCGTCTGCCTGGCGATGGAGTTGATCAGCTGGACGACTTCACCGATCCGGCTGGCGGCGCTCAGCAATTCGTTGACCTGACGGTTGGTGTTTTCTGCCTGCTGCACAGCCTCACCAGCGATCCGCGCGGAATCCTGCACCTGGCGGCTGATTTCCTGCACAGATGACGACATTTCCTCGGTCGCCGAGGCCACCGATTGGACGTTCGTAGACGCGTTCTCGGACGCGAGCGAAACCGTCTTCGTCAGCTGCTGTGAGCGTTCGGCTGTCGTCGTGAGCGAGGTCGCCGCGGTTTCAAGCTCCATTGAGGCGGTGGTGACGGTCTCGATCATCTGGCCGACAGCGTTTTCGAATTCATCGGCGAGTCTCGTCATGTCGGCCTTGCGAGCCTCCCTCGCGACCAGCTCCTGCTGCATTTTCGCTTGGAGCTCCTGCTCGGACTTTTCTCGTGCCCGAACCTTGAATGTTTCCACGGCCTGCGCCATGTCGCCGACCTCGTCGGCGCGGCCAAGACCCGGAAGCACCACGGTGAAGTCGCCGGCCGCCAGGTCCTGCATCGCTCGCGTCATCCTCGCGATCGTGCTGGCGATGCGCTGGCCGAAGAAGATCGCGATAAGACCGGCGAAGAGAGATACAATCGTGATAGTCCACCGCAGGATCTCACGCAGTTGCGCTGCTCGCGCCTGCGCGGCGCGATAGCGCTCGTCCGCCGTCTTGACCAGCTTGTCCAGGGCAGGGCGATTGCGTCCGAATACGGTGGCAAGGTCGGCAACCTCATCGTTGAGCGAGCTTTGCGTGACCATGTAACCCAGGAAGCTTTCACCATAGGATTTGAGCAGAGTCCCCAGTTCGGTGCGCACCTGGTCTGGAAGTCCCGAAGTTTTCAGCGCATCGGCGAACTCGGATTTCCGCTTGTCGAAATCATCCCCGTATTTTTCCTCGCCGCGCAGCATGAAATCCTTTTCATGACGGCGCATCATCAGCATGAGGTTGGTCAGGCCGACCTGGTTGAGCTCTCCCAACTTGCTCTCGAGCTGATGAACGGCGGTGCGGAGTTTGCCCTGCAGGCCCTGATTTTCATTAAGCCCGAGCGTGCGCTGGATCGAGGCAATGTTGTTGAAGCGGGTTTGATACAAATTCAGGCCGGACCGCAGCACGCTGTCCTGTCTCAGAGGATCGCCCTCCGGAAGCTGGTCAGCGAAGGCTTCGATCGCCGACAGATGCGCTAGCGCCGTTTTCAGCACGTCACCGTGGGCGCCGATCAGCATTTCATCGTGCTGGCGCAGAAATTCGTCCGAGATCTGGCCGGCTTCAAGATAGGCCCCCGAGAGACCCATGACATGCTGGGTCAGATTGACCATTTGGTCCGATTCAGTCTGAGCTTGGGCTTCGAGATGAAGACCCACCACGCAACTCAGTCCGGTTACGACAACGCCCATCAGGCCCAACAGCGCGATCTGGACCCGCAAACCGGTGCGCCAGCGTGGAATAATCTTTTTCAGGCGTCTTGCAGTTTTGAACATGGAACTTGCCCGCGTGAATGCGATGCAGCATGCAATACGGATCTCCTGCTAACGAAGGCCTAAATCCCCAAAACATTGATGAGTTCCACATGATGGAACTCATCCCCTTCGATGCAATCGATCATGTCTAGCGTTACAGCGAACCTCCGATCTAAATCGCCTCCGCCTTGAGCGCGGTCCGCCAATGCAGCCAGCGCTCCTTCAAGAGCGAGTTGCGGACGTAGTCCGTTTGCTCATCCTCCAGTCTCTCGCACTCACCGAAGGTCAGGCCCGCCTCGCCATGTGTGTTCCACGCCGCTTGGAGGCTCTGGCAGGGGTGGCTGCCCTGGCGCAGGGTGAACCAGATGCGGTTCTGGATGGTCTCCAGGTTCGGGGCCTGGCCAACCCAGGCTTCGCCCGACGCCGTGCAGCGGACGACGTAGATGCCCGCAATGGTCTTCCGCTCCTTGTAGGCGGCGATGGATGCTTTCCGGTCGACGGTCATTAGGAGAGCCTTGCTGAGGGCGCTGTTTCCACAGCCTCAAGTAACGGCCGCTCCGCCGCGCGTCAATATTACCCGGGCTAAATATTCAGGATCTTTGCAGGATCAGGCTGAGCTCAAGCTCGCGGAAGGCGAGGTAATTCCGCCGGGTCCACTGGTGCAGCTCGGTCGAGGAGTCCTTTTCCTGGCGCAGGTAGCCGGTGAAGGAGAAGTTCAGCCGGTCGATATAGGTCTTGAGGAAGCCGGGCAGCGCCGGCAGGCGGAACAGCCGGCCGCCGGCCATCGCGGGCGGCAGCTCGCCGCGGATGATGAACTCGTTGTCGACGGTGATCAGATTCATCCGCGGGATCTGCTGGCGCAGCATCTCGTGGGCGCGTGCGGAGACGCGATCGGTGTCGGCGACGAACAGTATCTGTGGTGCGACGTGTCGACGCGCCGCTTCCTTGAGCAGGCCGATCTCGTCGGTCATCTTGAAGAACTCGTCGAAGGCGTGGAAGCCGAGGTCGATGACCTTGGCGAGCCCGTCATCGACGATGACCCGGTCCATCAGCTGCATCTTGCCGTAGGTGTCGATCACGTCGGCAGTCTCGGTCACCTTGGGCAGGTAATCGAGCAGCGACGGCTCCTTCAAATTGACGTCGAAGGCCGTGACGTTGCCGTTCTTGAGCAGCAGGAATTCGGCGAGCAGCCGCGCCAGCAGCGTCTTGCCGACCTGCGGGCGGGGCGAGCAGATGATGTAGAGGGGCGTCGCGGGCATCACGGGCCATTATCTGAGCGAACTCACCGCCCAATCCAGCCGTATCCGCCCACGCTCCGCAACTATTTTTCGCTGCTGCGGGTACCGGACTTCGAGCCGACGATGTCGGTCAGCCGGATCCGGTCGAACTCGCTCCAGACGTTCGCCAGCCAGTGCCGGACATAGCCGCGCAGCACGAACGAATAGTTCGCGGCATCGTCGTTGATGCCCTTGTTGGCGACGAATTTCAGGAACGGAACTGACGAAACCTCGACCTGCTCATAGGCCATTTCGTTGAGCTTCGGGATGGTCAGCTCGGTCGCATCCTTGATGCGGTGGAAGTAGGAATTGTAGGTCGACTGGTCCCACTGGAAGAACTGGGTGTCGTTGATGAAGTTCTTCACCAGGAAATATTTGGCGCCGGTCATGAAGCCGGCCGTCTCGGCGATCTCGTCCAGCGAGGCGATCGAGGGTCCGAGGATGTGGAACACTGCGAAGGTGATCTGACCAGCCTTGGCGGCGTCGAGGAAACCGATGTCGCGCAGCGAGGCCAGAGCCGGCGAGAGCAGGCCGGCGCGAACGTCGATCACGGTCACCGACGGGCTCGTCGCGTTGAGCGTATCGAAGATCTTCATCTGATCGGCCGTCGTCGTCATGTCGACGATCTCGGTGATGTCAGGGTGGAAGCGCTTCAGCGTTCCGCGCGGGGACTCCGTGTCGAACGCGCGCGTCGGCACGTTGTTGGCGGAAAAATAATCGAGCAGGGTGCGCGATACCGTGGTCTTGCCGACCCCGCCCTTGTCCGCGCCCACCACAACCACTGCCGGCTTTGCCATTGCTGTCCCCTAACGCGCGCCCCCGATCGCGAGGTCGCAATCGGCCGGGCCCCAAATCGATGTCCCAAGGATGGTCCCGAGTCTGCTGTTGGGCGCGAACATGGCAGAAACAAGGGAGAATTCAAATCCTCGGCATGCCGTGGCGGCAATTCCCGAAGTTTTTCCAGATCGCTCTGAAACCGGCTGCTGAGCGCGGCCAATCACGCGCTCAGTGGCGGCCCCACGGACCCATGGGATCGCCTATCGAACTGCCCAACGGATTGCCGGCCGCGGCTCCGGAGGGGCGTGGCGCAGGGACGGGCGGTGGCGTGGCCCGGCCGCCTGCATCGTTCCACGGACCCTGTGGCAGTGGCGGCGGGGCGTCCTGCTGATCGGCCTGGGCTTCGGGCTCTTCCGGCTGTTCCGTCTCGTCGGCAGGTGGCGGCAGCGGACCGGGATCATGGCCGCCGGCGAACTTGACCAGCGCATCGACGCGGGACTGCACCGAGGGGTGGGTCGCGAACAGATCTGAAAAGCCTTCGCGCGGATTGTCGAGGCAAAGCTCCATCACCGCGGAGGTCGCGCCCGGCAATTCGCCGCGGCCCTCGATCTTGCGCAGCGCCGAGATCATGGCATCAGGATTTTTCGTCAGCTCGACCGAGCCGGCGTCGGCCAGATATTCGCGCGAGCGCGACAGTGCGAGCTTGACCACTTGCGACACCAGCCAGGCCACCACGATCAGCACGACTGCGATGATGATGACCACGATGGCGCCGCCGCCGGAGCTCTTGCTGTCGCTCGACGACGAGGACGACCGCGACGACGAGGAGGAGCCCGACGACCACGAGCCGCCGGAGCTCCAGCTCAAATTGGTGAACAGGCGAAAGAATAATTCGCCGAAGAAGCCCACAACGCCGGCGATGATCACGGCGACCACCATCAGCTGCACGTCGCCGTTCTTGATGTGGGTGAGCTCGTGGCCGAGCACCGCCTCCATCTCCTGGTCGTTCAGCGCCTTCAGGAGGCCTGTGGTGACGGTAAGAGCATATTGCCGCGGATTGAGGCCGGTCGCGAACGCGTTCAGCGCCGGGCTCTCCACGATCTTCAGCTTCGGCATGGTGATGCCGCGCGAGATGCAGAGATTTTCCAGCAGATTGTAGAGCCGCGGCTCCTCCTGCCGGGTGACGTCGTGGCCGCCGGTCACCGCGTCGATCATCGACTGGTGGAAGAAATAGGCGATGACGATCCAGGCGATCGCGGCAACGGTCGCGAAGGGGGCGGCTTTGAGCAGGTCGGTGAAGGCACGGCTCAGGTAATAGGCGACGGTCCCGTCGCCGTTGGTGACGACCTCGGCGACCAGCGCGCCGGCAAAGACCAGAACATAGACCAGCGCGAACAGGCCGGCGAGCAGCAGCATCGAACGAAACTTGTTCGAGGCGATGTGCGTGTAGAGACCATACGCGGCCATGACGCGTTGCCCTGCCGGCCTGTCGGCTCAGATCAGAATTTCACCTGGGGCGTAGCTTCGACCTCGGCGCGGCTCGCGCCAAGATCGAAGAAGTCCTTCTTGGTGAAGCCGAACATGCCGGCGAACAGAGCGGCGGGCATCTGCTGGATGCCGGTGTTGTATTCCTGGACCGCGTTGTTGAAGAAGCGGCGGCTCGCCGCGATCTTGTTCTCGAGATCGGAGAGCTCGCTGGCAAGCTGCTGGAAATTGGCGTTGGCTTTGAGGTCGGGATAGGCCTCCGACAGGGCGATCAGCCGGCCGAGCGCGCCGGAGAGCTGGTTCTCGGCGGCGGACACCTGCGCCGGCCCCTGCGCCGACATCGCCGAATTGCGCGCCTTGATGACGTCGTCGAGCGTGCCGCGCTCGTGCGAGGCATAACCCTTCACCGTCTCGACCAGGTTCGGGATCAGGTCATGACGCTGCTTGAGCTGCACGTCGACATCGGCAAAGGCCTGGCCGACGCGCTGGCCCAGCGCCACCAGCCGGTTGTAGGCGCTGAAAGCCAGGAACACGAGAACGACGATGACGCCGAGAACGATCCAGCCGGTCGACATGGAGAACTCCTGAAGGGAATTGGGGCGGACAGCGTAAACCAAAATGGGGCCGGGGGAGAGCCCCGCGCGGAGGGAAGGTAAGACTTGGTCGGATCAGGAACCACCCGAGTTCAAGGCAAAAGTGTCGAACGGGGTTAACTTTCGGACAGAACGGCATCGCCCCAGCGCCAACGCCTTGCGTCCGCATAGGCGGCCTTGTCGCGCCGCGCGACCTTGGCGAGTCCGACGCCGTCCTCCGTGCAGAGCTTTGCCGTGATCTCGGCCTTGCCGACATCGGGCGGCGCCAGCACGCGCGCAGCGCGGGCTATTGGCGGCGCGCGGGTCAGGGCGACGTAGATGAAGCGTTCGTCCTCGAACGGTACCTCGGCGCCCTTGATCTGGCGGTGCGCCTGGGAGCGCGGCAGGCGCTGGTTGAAATGGCACCAGTCGGGCGCGATGAGCGGGCAGGGCTTTTCGTGCGGGCAGGGCGCGGCGACCAAGGCGCCAGCCGCGGTCAGTTGCTGGCGCAGCGCGAGGATGCGGGCGTAGCCGGCGGGCGTGCCGGGCTCGATCACGACCAGCGCGTGGCGTGCTTTGGCCCACATCGCCTCGGCGAGCTTGCGCTGGTCACTCTCGCCGATCTCGCCGATGACATAGCTCGCGACGACGAGATCGGCTTGCGAGACCTCGGCGAGGTTGGTGGCGGCGTCGCCCGGCAGATAGCGGCAACCAGAAAGGCGCGAGCTGTCGCGTGCAAGTTCGAGCGCCAGCCGGCTCAGCGTGGCGTTGGCGTCGAGCAGCATAAAATCTTGCAGCGAGGAGAACGCCTCCGCTGCGGCCCAGCTCGCCGTACCCGGGCCTGCGCCCACGTCGAGCAATGTTTCAGGAGCGAGGTCCGGCGCGATCCCGGTGAGCGCGCTCAGGCTTGCGGCGACGGCAGCGTAAGTCGCCGGCATGCGCGCCAGCGCATACGCGAGCGCATCTGCTTCAGATCTGATCGTGCCGGAGCCGCCGCCCGCGCGATAGGTGGTCGAGATCTTCTGCGACCGCTGTGCAGCGTCGGTGCGGGAAAAGCCCTGCAGCCTGGCGTCGAGCGCAGCTTTGAGTTCGGCGGGGAGGGTGGGTGAGATCATGGTTGCCTACCGTCATTCCGGGTTCTCGCTCCTAGAGCCCGGAATGACGGCAGAGATATCACGCCACGTTCTGGTCGAGAATGTCCACCGCCTCTGACAGGCTCACCGACACGAGTTGCGAGACGCCGCGCTCGGCCATGGTGACGCCGAACAGGCGGTTCATCCGCGCCATCGTGATCGGGTTGTGCGTGATGATGACGAAGCGCGTGTCGGTCGAGCCGGTCATCTCGTGCAAGAGGTTGCAGTATCGTTCGACGTTGTGGTCGTCGAGCGGCGCGTCGACTTCGTCCAGCACGCAGATCGGCGAGGGGTTGGTGAGGAATACCGCGAAGATCAGCGCCATCGCGGTCAGCGCCTGCTCGCCGCCCGAGAGCAGCGACAGCGTCTGCGGCTTCTTGCCCGGCGGTTTTGCGATGATTTCGAGGCCGGCTTCCAGCGGATCGTCGCTCTCGATCAGGTGCAGCGCGGCTTCGCCGCCGCCGAACAGCTCGACGAACAGGCGCTTGAAGTGGTTGTTGACGACCTCGAACGAGGTCAGGAGGCGCTCGCGCGCTTCCTTGTTGAGGCTCTGGATGCCCTGGCGCAGCCGCTTGATGGCTTCGACGAGGTCGTCGCGCTCGGTGACGAGGCCGTTGTGCTGGGTCTCGACCTCGCGCAGCTCTTCCTCGGCGCGCAGGTTCACCGCGCCCAGGCGCTCGCGGTCGCGGCGCATCTTTTCGAGGTCTTCCTCGATGTCGTGCAGCGGCGGCATCTCGGCGCCAGGCTCGAGCTCGGCGAGGCCGGCGACGGCCTGCGGCTCGACTTCGAGCATGTCGCGGATCTCGCGCTCGATGTCTTCGAGCCGGCGCCGCGAACCTTCCATGCGCTCCTCGGCGCGGGCGGTGGCCTCGCGCGAGCTCGACAGCGCCTCGAGCGTCAACTTCGCGACGCGATCGGTCTCGGCCATCGCCGTCTCCGCGGAGGCGAGCGCGTCGGCGGCCATGCGGCGGTCGTTCTCCGCATACCCGATCTCGGTGATCAGCGCGCTGCGCTTCTCGGCGAACACGGTCGGCGCGTTTTCGAGATCGCCGCGCTCGATCGAGACTTCGGTGATGCGGGTCTGGATTGTGTCGATATGGGAGGCCGCGCTCTCCTTGCGGTTCTGCCATTCGGCGCGCTCGGCGAGGATCGCCTGCACGCGGCGATCGGCGAGCTCGGCCTCGCGCGCCAGTGCCTGCGCCTCGGCGCGGACCTGCGCGGCGATGCGGCGCTGGCCTTCGATGTCGCTGCGGACGGCGGCGAGACGGGTCTCGGTGTCCTCGCTCGACGGCAACTCGCTGATGCCGGCCTCGGCATATTCGTAGGCAGCCTCAGCCTCGGCGCGGTCGGCGGCGAGACGGCTGTGCGCTTCCGAGAGCGTCGCCTTGCGCGCGGCATGACGGCTGATCTCGCGCTCGGCGGCGGCGTGGCGCTCGCGCGCGACGTTCAGCTCGCGCTGTGCGGCACGCCAGGCTTCGCGGTTGGCACCTTCGGTGCTGGCCGCCATGTGCAGCTCGGACTCGGCGTTCTCCAGCGCCTGACGCTTGATCTGCGCGTCGATGCGGGCCTGCTCCAGCTCGTTCTCGATGTCGACGAGGCGGGCGCGCTCGGCGAGGCGCCGTGCGGCGCCGGTCGGGGCATGAGCGGCGGCGACGAAGCCGTCCCAGCGCCAGACGTCGCCTTCGGGCGAAACCAGCCGCTGACCGGTCTTGAGCTGCGAGACCAGCTCGGCGCCGCGCTCACGCGGCACCACGCCGATCTGCGCCAGGCGGCGCGTCAGTTCGGCCGGGGCCTGAACGTGATTGGCGAGCGGGGTGACGCCTTCGGGCAATTCCGGATCGCCGTCGGTGACGCCGGCATTGGTCCAGCGCATCGGCGCCGACGGATCGACGGGCGCATCGAGATCGTCGCCGAGGGCTGCGCCGATCGCTTTTTCAAAGCCCTTGTCGACGGTGATGCCGTCGATGATCGGCGGCCACAGGTTCTTGGTCTCGCCGTTGACGATCTTGGAGATCGTGCGCGCCTCGGTGTCGAGCCGCTGCACGCGCTTGTCGGCTTCGACCAGCGGCGAGCGCGAAGATTCCAGCGTCTGGCGCGCGGCGACATGCGCGGCTTCGCTCGCCTGCGCGGCCGCTTCCGACGCTGCGAGCGTCTGCTCGGCGGTTTCGACCGTTGCGGTCAGCTCGTCGAGATCGCCGAAGCCGCCGGTCTCGTCGGCAAGCTTCTGCTCTTCGGCGGCGACATTCGTGATTTCCTGGTCGAGCCGGGCGAGCTTGTCGCGGTGGGTGCGGACGTTGGCCTCGAGCTGGTTCCGCTTCGCGGTGAGGTCGGCGAGCGCCGTGGTGAGCTCGGCGAATTGCTGCTCGGTTTCGGTCAGCACCGCCTCGGCTTCGCCGACGCGCTCGTCGACGCCGGAGCGCTTCTCGACGCGCGACTTGATCTCTTCCTTCAGCTCGGCGTCTTCGCTGTCGAGCCGCTGCAGCGCGACGTCGGCGTCCATGGTCTGCTGCTGGGCGCGCGCGATGTCGCCCTCGAACTGGGCGAGACGGCGCTCGAGCTCGGCGACGCGCTCCTTGGCGCGCGCTTCCTCGCGGTCGAGCAACTCGCGGGCATTGGTCAGGCGCTGAAGGCCGGCGGCAGCGCGGGCTTCGGCATCGCGCAGCGCCGGCATTTCGGCGGCACGGATCGCCTGGATGCGGGCGGCTTCGGCCTGGTGCTGGGTACGCTCGGCCATCTCGCGCACGGCGAGATCATGGGTCTGGCCGGATTCATTGACGTCGGCGTGGGCGCCGATCCAGCGCAGATGGAATAGCGTGGCTTCGGCCTTGCGCACCTTGGCCGCGACTTCGCGATAACGCACGGCCTGGCGGGCCTGCTTCTTCAGGCCTTCCATTTGCCCTGCGAGCTGGCCGATCACGTCCTCGACGCGGGTGAGGTTGGTTTCGGCGGCCTTCAGCCGCAGCTCGGCTTCATGGCGGCGGGCGTGCAAACCGGCGACGCCGGCGGCGTCTTCCAGCACGCGGCGGCGCTGCTCGGGCTTGGCCTGAATGATCTCACCGATCTTGCCCTGGTGGACGAGGGCGGGCGAACGCGCACCGGTGGCGGCGTCCGCAAACAGGATCTGCACGTCACGGGCGCGGACGTCGCGGCCGTTGATGCGATAGACCGAGCCGGCTTCGCGCTCGATGCGGCGTGAGATTTCGAGCAGCTGGCTGTCGTTCATCGCCGCGGGCGCAGTGCGATCGGCATTGTCGATCGTCATCGTCACTTCGGCGTGGTTGCGCGCGGGACGGTTGCCGGAGCCGGCGAAGATCACCGCATCCATGTCGGCGGCGCGCAGCGACTTGTACGAGGTCTCACCCATGGCCCAACGCAGCGCCTCGACGAGATTCGACTTGCCGCAGCCATTCGGTCCGACCACGCCGGTCAAGCCGGGCTCGATGACGAAGTCCGTGGGCTCAACGAAAGACTTGAAGCCGTGAAGGCGCAGGCGGGTGATTTTCATAAGCACGCATCTCTGTTGGCAGGCGCGAATCCCCCTGCCGGGACAATACCATGGAAGGCAATGTCACTCTCTGGGTGAGTCGCCCGAGGCGCCTCATGCGGCGGACAATGGCCGCGGTGCGCCGCGAGGGCAACCTGCGTAAGCCGCTTTTCCCAAGGGATTTATGCCGGGAAAGATACGGCTTTCGAGATGCGAATCAGGATCTTGACGAGCGAATCAGCTCTTCAGCAGCGGATTGATCTTCTTCGCGAACTCCTCGAACGAGGTCTCGCCCTTGATCTTCTCGCCGTTGATGAAGAACGTCGGCGTCGAATCCACCTTCAGAACGTCGCTGGCATATTTCTGGTCGGCGGCGATCTTGTCGAGCAGCGCCTGATCCTTCAGGCAGGCTTCCACCTGCTGCTGGGTGAGGCCGGCCTGCTTGCCGATCCGCGTCAGCGTCTCGGTGGTGTTCTTCACCACCCAGTCGTTCTGCTGGCGGAACAGCATGTCGGTGACTGCAAAGTATTTCGGCGCGTCGTCATTGGCGATGCAGCGCGACAGCATCGAGCCGGCCGCGGCTTTGATGTCGAGCGGGAACTCGCGGAAGATGTAACGCACCTTGCCGGTGTCGATGTATTCCGACTTGATCTTCGGGAATACCTGCTCGTTGAAGGCCGCGCAGTGCGGGCAGGTCATCGAGGCGAATTCGGTGATGGTGACGGCGGCGTCCTTGGAGCCCAGCGCCATGTCGGGCAGCGACACCGGCTTGGCGACATCGCCGGCGGCCTGAGCCATGGCTTCAGGAATCATGGCTTCGGAAATAAACCGCAGCGGCGAGAGCCCGGCGAGCGCGGCAAGACCGGTCAGCGACAGCATCGTGGTGAAGGCGCGGCGGGTGATGATCAAGGTCGGCTCCCGAATTGGCTTGGTCTCGCCCCGAGGCTCATATCAAGGTTCCCGGGCGGCCTGTCGCTAGCTTGAAACGTGGTTTAGCGCAATGGCGAGCGGCGGGGACGGGTCCAGATTAGCGCTGGAATGAGGCTCAATTTCGCTTGATGGCGGCCCCGAGCCGCGCCAGCGCCGTCTTCAATTCTTCATCTTCGATATCCCCCAGGCTCTCCGCCACCTTGGCGACGACCTTGGGGTCCGGCGGGCCGGGCCGCACAGGCCGCCGGGGCCGCGACAGGGGCGCCTGGCGGAAAGCGAGCTTGCCGACCGCGCTCCAGCCGAAGAAGCGGTTGACTCGTTCCAGGATCACGTCGGCCGAGTGCTGGATCTCCAGCGCCATCGGGCCCTCGACCCGCAGCACCAGTGTCGCCGGCTCCTGCGGCTGGCCCTCGACCGGCCGCGGCCACTGCATCTTCAAAGGCTCGGCATGGGCCGCGATCTCAGCCCCCGC
This sequence comes from Bradyrhizobium genosp. A, assembly GCF_049949275.1. Lineage (NCBI taxonomy): Bacteria > Pseudomonadati > Pseudomonadota > Alphaproteobacteria > Hyphomicrobiales > Nitrobacteraceae > Bradyrhizobium > Bradyrhizobium genosp. A. Next base: position 2,167,715 of record NZ_CP188196.1, read on the forward strand.
AATCTGCGCCCACCGCGTCACCAGCTCACGCGCGGCAAATCCCTGCTTGGCATAGGCCTCGGCAAAGACGTCGTTGAGCAGGATCCCGAGCGGCTTGGCGCTGATGGGGCCGGGTTTGGGAGGGAATTTGGACATGGACCCTTATAGCACTCCGTGGCTCGAGCCACAGGCTCCTCGTCGTGAAGAAAGACGTGGATGCCCGCGACGAGCGCGGGCACGACGTGGAGAGATCGGCTCGGCGCCGCTACAGTAGCCGCATGAGCCCGAAATCTGCCCTCAAGGCCAAGTCGGAACCAGCGCAGCCGGTAGCGTCATCGCGTCCGACATTGCTGCTCGCCTGGTACGACCGCTACCGCCGCAGGCTGCCCTGGCGCGCCGCGCCCGGCGAGACATCGGATCCCTACCGCGTCTGGCTGTCGGAGATCATGCTCCAGCAGACCACGGTGAAGGCGGTCGGTCCCTATTTTGAAAAGTTCGTCGCGCGCTGGCCGGATGTCACAGCGTTGGGGAACGCCTCGCGGGATGATGTGCTGCGGATGTGGGCCGGGCTTGGCTACTACTCGCGAGCGCGCAATCTTTATGCCTGTGCGGTGGCGGTGACACGCGAGCATGGCGGCGCCTTTCCAGACACCGAGGAGGGGCTCCGAACTCTGCCGGGGATCGGGCCCTACACTGCGGCTGCGATTGCGGCGATCGCCTTCGATCGTCACACCATGCCCGTCGACGGCAATATCGAGCGCGTGGTGTCGCGCCTGTTCGCGGTCGAGGAGGAGTTGCCGCAGGCCAAGCCGCTGATTCAGCAACTGGCAGCGACGCTGCTGGCCAACTCCCGCGCTGGCGACAGTGCGCAAGCTCTGATGGATATCGGCGCCTCGATCTGCACGCCGAAGAAGCCGGCCTGCTCGCTATGCCCGTTGAACGAGGATTGCACGGCGCGTGCGCAGGGCACGCAGGAGACGTTTCCGCGCAAGGCGCCGAAGAAGAGCGGAACGCTGCGGCGTGGTGCCGCCTTCGTCGTCACGCGCGGCGATGAGCTGCTGGTCCGCAGCCGACCCGAGAAGGGATTACTCGGCGGCATGACCGAGGTGCCGGGTTCCGACTGGCTCGCCGGACAGGAAGACTCGGCGGCAAAACAGCAGGCGCCGGAACTAGAAGGGCTGTCGCGCTGGCAGCGCAAGGTCGGTGTGGTCACCCACGTTTTCACGCATTTCCCGCTGGAGCTCGTGGTCTACATCGCGAAGGCCCAAGCCCGCACGCGCGCGCCGGAAGGCATGCGCTGGGTGCCGATCGCGACCTTGGCCGACGAGGCGCTGCCCAACGTCATGCGCAAGGTGATTGCGCACGCGCTGGACCTTTCATTGGGCCGATCCTCCTGACAATACACTGGCAGCAGCGCTACGCTATCAGCGTGCGATATGGAGGCTGCCAATGGTCAAGACCGCGCTCGACACCTTCAAGAGGCCGCCCTGCGCCGAGCTGTTGGGATGGCGCCTGCTCGATGCCCGCCCCGAGGAAGGCTGGATCAAGCTCGGCTTCGAAGGCAGACCTGAGTTCTGCAACCCCGCGGGATTCATCCAGGGCGGCATGCTCTCGGCCATGCTCGACGATACCATGGGCCCGGCCGTCCTTGTGATGAGCGAAGGCCGGCTCCACACCGCGACGATCAGCATGACCGTGAACTTTTTGGCGTCCGCAAAGCCCGGCCCGATCATTGGTGAGGCGACGGTGAGACAGCTCGGCAAGACCATTGCGTTCGTCGAGGCCAGGCTGATGGCGGAGGATGGCACGGTGCTGGCGACGGCAAGCGCCAGCGAGCGGCTGCTGGAGGCGGCGAGGGTGGTGGGAAAATAATCCAGCCGCGCCGCTTTTGTCCTTCTCCCCTTGTGGGAGAAGGTGGCGCGAAGCGCCCGATGAGGGGTTGCTTCAGCGAATGCGAATGCAAGAGAGTTGCACGCGGAGAGAACCCCTCACCCGATCGAGTCCGCGTCTACCGGCGTCGCTGCCCTCTCCCGCAAGGGGCGAGGGCACATCAACTTGCATCTCGCTCAGAGGACTCACGCTCCCGCCCGCGCGTCCTTGCTCACGATCGGCGGCTTGGCGTTCAGCGCCTCGACCTGGAATCCCGCAACGCGCTTGTAGTTTGCGGCGATGTCTTCCAGCTCTTTCTGCGATAGCACGTCGGTGACGACCTTGTAACCGTCAGGCGCGCGTTCCTCGACGAGTTGCATCACCTGCTCGGGACCGTTCTTGCGGTTGAGCAGCACGAGATCGGTGGTCGCGGGCCGCCGCTCGGCTTCATAGGCGAGCAGCGCGGCTTGCGTCGGGCCGTGTGCCAGGATCTCGCGGGTGATGGTGCGGGCATCGAGGATCGCCTGCGAGGCGCCGTTCGAGCCGATCGGGTACATCGGATGCGCGGCATCGCCCATCAGCGTGACCTTGCCAAAGGTCCATTGCGAGACCGGGTCGCGGTCGACCAGCGGATATTCATAGGCGTGCGGGCAGTTCTTGATCAGGCCGGGCACGTCGAGCCAGTCGAACTGCCAGCTCTCGAACCACGGCAAGAACTCGTCCAGCCGCGCGGTGCGGTTATAGTCCTCGCGCCGCCATTGATAGGTCGGGGGCATGTGGCGCTCGGCGACCCAGTTGATCAGATGATTGCCCGCCGCATCCGGCTCCTTCGAGATCGGATAGCAGACGAATTTCAGGATCTCGTGCCCGGCCATGATCATGGTGCGGCCGGTCAAGAAGGCCTTTGAGGGCGTCACGCCGCGCCAGAGGATACGACCGTTCCAGATCGGCGGGCCCTCTTGCGGATAGAGCTTTTCTCGCGCGGCGGAATGGATGCCGTCGGCGGCGATCATGATGGCACCTTCGTAAGTCCCGGCCGGCTTGCCGGTCGCCCTGTCGATGAACTCGGCGCGGACGCCGTTGGCCGTCTCGGTCCAGCCGGTCAGATGATGGCTGGTCAAGATGTTGTCGCGGCCGAGCCGCTCGATTGCGGTATCGAGCAGGAGTTGCTGGAGGGTACCGCGATGGATCGAGAACTGCGGCCATTTGTAGCCGGCTTCCAGCCCGCGCGGCTCGCTCCAGATCGGCTTGCCGTGCTTGGAGAAATAAGCGAGCTCGCGGGTGCGCACGCCGCTGGCATCGAGCTTGTCCATCAGCCCGAGCTCGATCAGCTCGCGCACCGCATGCGGCAGCACGTTGATGCCGACGCCGAGCGGCTTCAGCTCCGCGACGCTCTCGAACACTTTCACGGGAACGCCGATTCCGTGCAGGCTGAGCGCAAGCGTCAGCCCGGCGATGCCGCCGCCGGCGATGAGTACCGTCATGACCAAACCCCTCCGATTGCGGGCGTCTTGGCATAGGCGGGCCGCGGTGGGCAACTGCGAAGAGCAGACGCCCTGAGAACGCTGTGCTATGAACCTGGCGGCCCGCAGCCGTTAATTTCCAATTTTCCCATGAGGTCCGACATGCTCAAGCTCTACTACGCCACCGGCACCTGCGCACTCGCCACCTACATGACCCTGGAGGAGGCCGGCGCCGACTACTCGGCTGAACGGCTGAGCTTCAAGGACAATCAGCAGAACAGTCCGGACTATCTCGCGATCAATCCGAAGGGCCGCGTGCCGGCACTGGTGACCGATCGTGGCGTCCTCACCGAGACGCCTGCGATGCTGGCCTACATCGCGCAAACCTTCCCCAAGGCGAAGCTCGCGCCGCTCGATGATCCCTTCGATTTCGCCCAGGTGCAGTCGTTCAATTCCTATCTCTGCTCGACCGTGCACATCAACCATGCCCACAAGTTGCGCGGCGCGCGCTGGGCGACGCAGGAGAGCTCGTTCGCCGACATGAAGGCGATGGTCCCGAAAACCATGGGCGCCTGCTTCGCCCTGATCGAGCAGAGGATGTTCAAAGGTCCCTGGGTCATGGGCGACCAGTTCACGATCTGCGATCCCTACCTCCACACGCTCTCGCACTGGCTCGAAGGCGACAACGTCGACATCAATGCGACGCCGAAGATCGCCGACCATTTCAAGCGCATGTCGGATCGCCCGGCCGTGCGCAAGGTGATGGACGCGCAGAAGGCATAGCGTAAGATGCCGGCCTTGTAGGGTGGGTTAGCGAAGCGTAACCCACCAACTTTCGTCCCCGCAGCGGCAGGCAGTGGTGGATTACGCCTTCGGCTAATCCACCCTACGCCCTACGACCCTCTCTTCTCCAGCTCCCGCCCCGTCTCCAGCATCAGCCGCCGCAGCCAGATTGAGCCGGGATCCATCTGCGCCCGTGTCGGATAGAACATGAACTGCTCGTCGATCCCGGGGTCAAGCGGCGGCGTCACCGTGACGAGCCCCAACTGTTTCGACAGAGCCGCAATCAGCCGGCGCGGCACGAAGGCGACGAGGTCGGTGCGGGCGGCGACGTGTAGGGCTTCGAGATAGCCCGACACGACCAGCGAGATGTGCCGCTCGATGCCTTTGGTACGGAGCCAGGTGTCGATCAGATCCTCGCTGTTGCCGCGGATGATCACGCCGACATGGCGTGCGGCCAGGAACGTCTCGCGCCGCTTCAGCTTGGCGCCCACGGGATGACCGCGCCGCACCGCCAGCGCATCGCTGTCGGTGTAGAGCAATTGGCGGTGAAAGCCCTTGAAGGCGTTGCCGATCGAGATCACGAGGTCGATGGTGCGGGCGAACTCAGCATGGAAAATCGCAGGCCCCCGCCACGGCACGACGTCGATGCGGACGTTGGGCGCAAGGCGCGTCACCTTCTCCATCAAGGGCGGCATCAACAGCTCAACCGCGAGGTCCGGCATCATCAGGCGGAATGGCCGCTCGCTGCGCGCGGCGTCGAACGCGTCGGGCACGAACAGCCCGCGCACCTGGTCGAGTGCCTGCGCCAGCGGTGCGCGTAAGGCTTGCGCCCGCGGCGTCAGCTCCATCCGTGCGCCGGTACGCACCAGCAGCGGATCGCCGAAGATGTCGCGCAGGCGTTGCAGCGCGTGGCTTGTGGCCGGTTGCGACAGCCCGATCCGCATGGCCGCGCGGCTGACATTGGCCTCGCGCAGCAGCGCATCGAGCGCGGTCAATAGATTGAGGTCGAGGGAATTCAAATTCATGAGGCGAATAGATATCATATCCTCTATCGATTTGAAGAATTCGCTTCACGCAGCGATGATCTCCGTGTTGCCACCAAACGGAGATGCCGCCATGAGCGCGAGCGCCAACAAGAAACTGATGCAGGATATTTTCGCAGCCGCCGCCAACCCCGATCCGGCGGTGCGCGACCGCGCGCTGTTCACCGCAAGCCTTGCCGACGACGCCAAATGGATCGTCACCGGCCAGTATTCCTGGTCGCGCACCTTCGTTGGCAAGGACGCGATCCTCAACGATCTGCACGGCTATGTCCGCACCCGCCTGCGCGACCGGACGCGCACGGTCGCCGAGCGCTTCATCGCCGATGGCGACATCGTCGTGGTGGAGGCCAAGGGCGATAACGTCACGCCCGAGGGCGTGCGTTACGACAATGACTATTGCCTCGTGTTTCGGCTCGAGGACGGCAAGATCAAGGAGATCCGGGAGTACTGCGACTCGGTCCTGACCGAGAAGGCGTTGGGTCCGTTTCCGCAAACGGGTGCGAGGGCCGCGAGCTGAGCGGATTGCGTGGCGTCACGCGCCCTTTGCACTGATCTGCATACGCTTGCGGGCCGTGCGCCAAAACTTTGCGCGACTGCCAATAATATCAGCAGGTCTGAGGCGGGCCGATGCGCGCAGGCGCGAAGAATTTGAAGGTTCAATTAACGAGTGTGCCGCATTGTATCGCGGTGCAGCGTGAGTCGCCGAAGAGGTGACGCGCGGCTGCTGGGGTGGCCGTGACGATCGCCGGAGTTGTGCGTCCGCCTGAATTCACATGCATCCGGGTGGACAGTGGGAATGCCGAGCTTTCGTTTGCGGATCAGGGGCCGTCTCTATGCCGGCTTCATGGCGCTGGTAGTCGTTGGCCTCGTGATGGCGGTGGTGGCCATCTGGAATTTGCGGGCCGTGCAGGATCAGGTCGGAAAGGCCTCGGCGCTTTCGGACAGCGTGGCACGGATCCTGGAAATCTCGACTCATCTCCACATAGTCCAGCGCGCCAACCTTCGCTACGTTTACGACGCCAACGAGCCCGCGATGAGGGTGGCCGCAGAGCGGGAGGCGGCTGCGACCGAGCTGTTGCAGGTCGGCGCCAAGGGGACGCTCTCCGAGGAGCGGCGAAAGCTCTACACCGATCTCGTCGACGACATCGCGAAAATGCGCAGCCTGCGCAACAATCTCGGCGACGCCGCCAATGAGGCGCGAACGGGCAAGGCGACGCTGCTGCCGACTGGCGACGAACTGACCGTCAAGATGGGCAAGCTGGTCGACGCGGCGCGCGCAACCGCTGACGAAGACACCGCAGCCCTCGTCGCGGACCTCGAATCCAGGCTGCTTCAGGTTCAGATCGCAAGCTGGCGCTTCCTGGCCCTGCGCGACACCAAAGGGCCGGCCAACTTCAGAGCCAATGCTGACAGGGCAGCGCAGCGGCTCGCGGCGCTCGAAAAGAGCCCACAGGCGGCGGACTTGCGAATCGCGATCGCGCCGGTGAAGACCTCGCTCGGAATCTACAAGTCCGCGTTCGAGACGACATCGGCTGCAATGCTTCAGACCGAGGAGATCTACCACAAGAGCCTCGCGCCCCTCATCGTGGACAGCATCGCCAAGCTCAAGGTCGCGGAGACCGCACTCAAGAACGAGTACAAGGATTCGCGCACCACCGCCGAAGCCGTGATTGACGGCACGACCTCCGTGCAGGAGATCGCGGGCGGCCTCGCCATCCTGTTCGGATTGATCGTCGCCATCCTGATCGCCCGCAGCATCGTCGGTCCCCTGACCGCGATGACCCGTGCGATGGGCGCGCTGTCCGGCGGCGATCTCGCGGCCGAGATTCCCGGACGCGGCAAGGCGGACGAGATCGGCGATATGGCCAAGGCGATCCAGGTGTTCAAGGACAACATGATCGACACCGAGCGCATGCGTCACGAGCAGACTGAGATCGAGGCGCGTCAGGCCGCGGACCGCAAGAAGGACATGGTCCGGCTCGCCGACCAGTTCGAGCAGGCGGTCGGCGAGATCGTCGACACCGTGTCGTCGGCCTCGCACGAGCTCGAGGTTTCCGCGGGCACACTGACCACGACGGCGACACGCGCCCAGGATCTGTCGACGGAAGTCGCCTCCGCGTCGCAGGAAGCCACCGCCAACGTCCAGGCCGTCGCGTCCGCCACCGAAGAGCTGTCTTCCTCAGTCTCCGAGATCGCGCGTCAGGTCCAGGAATCCGCCCGCATCGCCGGCGAAGCCGTCGGGCAGGCGACCAAGACCAACGCCCGCGTCAGCGAGCTCTCAAAGGCGGCCGCCCGCATTGGAGACGTGGTCGAGCTGATCAGCACCATCGCCGGCCAGACCAATCTGCTGGCGCTCAACGCCACCATCGAGGCGGCGCGCGCGGGCGAAGCCGGCCGCGGTTTTGCCGTCGTGGCTTCCGAGGTCAAGGCGCTGGCCGAGCAGACCGCGAAGGCCACCGGCGAGATCGCCCACCAGGTCTCAGGCATCCAGGCCGCGACTGAAGAGTCGGTTGGTTCGATCCGAGAGATCAGCGGCACCATCGAGCGGCTGTCGGAAATCTCATCGACGGTCGCCGCCGCCGTGGAACAGCAGGGCGCGGCCACGCAGGAGATCTCCCGCAACGTCCAGCAGGCGGCCCACGGCACCCAGCGCGTCTCGACCAATATCGGCGACGTCCAGCGCGGCGCCTTCGACACCGGTTCGGCGTCCTCACAGGTGCTGTCGGCAGCGCGCTCGCTGTCGGCCGACAGCAACCGGCTGAAGCTCGAGGTCACCAGGTTCCTGGAGTCGGTCCACGCCGCGTAAAAGCAAAAGGCCACGCGCATGCGCGTGGCCTTCAATCGCGACGAGATGTGATCAGGCCACTCTCGTGCTCATGTGCCCGAACATGTGGTGGCGGGCTTCATCATCCATCTCGGCCTTGAAGGTGAACTTGTCCTTCAGCGCGATCGCGCGCGCAGCCGCCGGCCGCGCCGAGATCTCGTCGATCAGCCGCTTCACGTTCGGGTAGCGCGCAAAGGCGTCGTCGCCGAGCTTGAACGGCACCATCCGCGCCCAGCCCCACAGCGCCATGTCGACGATCGAATAGCCGTCGCCGACCATGTAGCGGCGGCCTTTGAGATGACCGTCGAGGATCTTGTAGTGGCGGTCGGTCTCGTACTGGTAGCGGTTATGGGCGTAGTCGTGGTTCTGGTCCTTCGGCGCAAAATGCTTGAAATGCACGGCCTGCCCCGAATACGGCCCGACGCCGCTTGCCACGAACATCAGCCAGGACAGCAGCTCGGCGCGGTTGGCGGGCAGGAATTTTCCGGTCTTCTCGGCGAGATAGAGCAGGATGGCGTTCGAGTCGAATACGATCGTGCCGTTATCGTCGATCGCCGGCACCTTGGCGTTCGGATTGATCTTCAGATAGTCCGGCGTGAACTGGTCACCTTTGCGGGTGTCGATCTTCACTGGCTCGAACGGCAGGCCGGCCTCTTCGAGGAACAGCGCGACCTTGGTCGGGTTCGGCGATCCGTTGAAATAGAATTTGAGCATCGGGCATCTCCCAAGTGCGGGTGCAAGTGTGGGTGCAAGTGTTGGTGGCCGAGAGCGGACGCAGCATCATGGCTGCGAGGCGGTCTTCTCTTGCCTGAACATTGTCAGGAGATGCAACCGGCGAGATTGCCGTGTGGTATCTGCGCGCCGCGCAGATCAGCGGGCGTAACAAAGGCCGTTCGCGGCCGTAATGGCTGCCGCCGCCCCCATAACCCCCGGCCGTCATTCCGGGGCGCGCCTGTTGGCGCGAGCCCGGAATCCATTAGGCGGCTTGTGACGCGGTCAGATGGATTCCGGGTTCTCGCTGCGCGAGCCCCGGAATGACCAAGGAGCGATTTATTCCGCCGACATGCCGGCGCGGATTTCCGCGCGGAGCTCGTCGATCAGCTTGAGACCCTTCTTGGTCTCGACATGCCAGAAGGTCCAGCCGTTGCAGGCCTGCGCGCCCTGCGCCACCGCGCCCATGCGGTGGATCGAGCCGACCTTGTCGCCGAACATGATGGCGCCGTCGGCACGGACCAGCGCGCCAAGTTTCTTCTTGGCGTCGAACAGCTTTGTGCCGGGCATGATCATGCCGCGCTCGATCAGCTCGGAGAACGCCACGCGCGGTGCATCGCGCGCGGTCATGAACGGGGCGAGGCTCTCTTGCGGCAGCGGCTCGACCGCGGCGATGCGCGCTTGCGCCGCCTTGGCATAGGTCTTGTCGCGCTCGAAGCCGATATAGGAGCGGCCGAGACGTTTTGCCACGGCGCCGGTGGTGCCGGTGCCGTTGAACGGATCGATCACGAGATCGCCGGGCTTCGACGACGACAGCAGCACGCGCGCGAGCAGGCCTTCCGGCTTCTGTGTCGGATGCACTTTCTTGCCGTCGGCGCCCTTGAGGCGCTCCTCGCCGGTGCAGAGCGGGATCAGCCAGTCGGAGCGCGCCTGCACGTCCTCGTTGGCCGCTTTCAGTGCTTCGTAGTTGAAGGTGTAGCTCTTGGCCTTTTCGTCGCGCGCGGCCCAGATCATGGTCTCGTGCGCGTTGGTGAAGCGGCGGCCGCGGAAATTCGGCATCGGGTTGGTCTTGCGCCAGACGATGTCGTTCAGGAGCCAGAAGCCGAGGTCCTGCATGATCGCGCCGACGCGGAAGATGTTGTGATAGGAGCCGATCACCCAGATCGTCGCCGACGGCTTCATCGCGCGGCGCGCGGCCAGCAGCCAGGCGCGGGTGAAATCGTCATAGGCGGAAAACGAATCGAACTTGTCCCAGTCGTCGTTGACGGCATCGACATGGGATTCGTCGGGGCGCTTGAGATCGCCCTTGAGCTGAAGATTGTAGGGCGGATCTGCGAACACCAGATCGACCGAACCAGGTGTAAGCTTCGACATCTCGGCGACGCAATCACCGAGAATGATGCTGTGCGAAGCGGACTCAAAGTTTGTGCGGGGCGCCCTTGCAGACGCCCCGCGACGCGACACTACCATGACTCAAGAACTCTGACTCAGGCGACGCTGTCGGCGACGCGGGACCAAACAACCGACTGACCGTTACATTGAAGCGGCAAAGTAAAAATCGACTTAACCCGCTGCTTTCGTGAGCAGGCCGGCCATCGCGCGTTGTGCGCAGCTCGTCGTGCGCAATCGCCGTGTTTTGTAGTGTCTTTCGCGTTTCCTCGCGTTGCGGGGGCGGCCAAGTCGTCAAAAGGACTCCAAATTCTCTCGGAAAAAAATGCACGGCCCCCGGAAAAAATTGCTGATGCGACGGTGCTGTCGCACTAGGCAATTTTTGCCGGCCCCTATATTGATAAAGGCAACGGAAATTTTACGTATGTGGCGCGTTGGGTTTTCGCGTTTCTGCGCCGCCCAGTTGACGCCATCAAGCACTTAAGGGAAGCCCGCCATGCGCTACGATGATTTCCGCCGCAGCGACGACATCGAGGATCGTCGCGACGATGGCGGCGGAGGGTTGGGCGGCGGTGGCGGCGGCGGGTTCGGCCTGCCGATGGGTGGTGGCGGTCTCGGCATCGGCACCATCATCGTGCTCGGGCTGGTCGGTTATGCCTTTGGCATCGATCCGCGTATCCTGATCGGCGGCGCCGAGGTCCTCACCGGCGGCGGCCAGGCGCCGAGCTACCAGAGCGACCGTCCGTCTTCCCAGGCCAAGCGCGGCACGCCGACCGACGAGATGGGCAGCATGATCTCCGGCATCCTCGGCGAGATCGACGATCGCTGGAGCGAGATCTTCCAGGCCAGCGGCCAGTCCTACACCGGCCCGAAGGTCGTGCTGTTCCGCAACGCCACCAATGGCGGCCGCTGCGGCCGGGCGGAATCGGCGATGGGTCCGTTCTATTGTCCGCCGGACCGCACCATCTTCCTCGACACCTCGTTCTTCCGCGAGGTCGAGTCGCGTTTCCACGGCTGCTCCGGCAAGTCAGCCTGCAATTTCACCACCGCCTATATCATCGCGCATGAGGCCGGCCATCACATCCAGAACCTGCTCGGCATCCTTCCGAAGGTGACGCGATTGCAGCAGCAGGCCGGCAGCAAGGCCGAGGCCAATGCGCTCCAGGTCAAGGTCGAATTGCAGGCCGACTGTCTGTCCGGCGTCTGGGTCAATCGCGAGGCGAAGAAACGTCCGAACTTCCTCGAAACCGGCGACATCGACGCCGCGCTGACCACGGCGAGCGCGATCGGCGACGATACGCTGCAGCGTCAGGCAACCGGGCGCGTCGTGCCCGATTCCTTCACCCACGGCTCGGCCGCGCAGCGCAAGCAGTGGTTCATGACCGGCTATCAGCAGGGCACGCTGCAGGCCTGCAACACGTTCGGCGGCGGGCCGTAGTCACAGGTCTCGTGACCCGGACGCAGCGCAGCGCTCTTGCGGTGCGCTGCAGAGCTGGGGTCCACAATGCCGGTCGCGCCAGGTTTAGAAATGGGTCCCGGCTCTGCGATGCACCGCTGCCGCGCTGCATCGCGTCCGGGACACGAGAGGAAGCACCAATGGCCTCCATCGACGAATCCAAACAATTCATCCCGCTCAACATCGCGGTGCTTACCGTGTCCGACACACGTGCGCTGGCGGATGACAAGTCCGGCCAGACGCTCGTCGATCGTCTCACCGCAGCCGGCCACCATCTCGCCGCGCGCGAGATCGTCACCGATGATGTCGAGGCGATCCGCGCCGTCATCCGCCGCTGGGTCGCAGATGCCGGCATCGACGTCGTCATCACCACGGGCGGCACCGGCTTCACCGGGCGAGACGTCACGCCGGAGGCGATCGAGCCGTTGTTCGAGAAGCGGATGGACGGTTTCTCCATCGCTTTCCACATGCTGAGCCACGCCAAGATCGGGACGTCGACGATCCAGAGCCGGGCCACCGCGGGCGTTGCTGGCGCGACGTATATCTTCTGCCTGCCGGGCTCGCCCGGTGCTTGCCGTGACGGCTGGGACGGGATCCTCGCAAGCCAGCTCGACTATCGCACGCGCCCCTGCAATTTCGTCGAGATCATGCCGCGGCTGGACGAGCATCTGCGAAGGCCCAAAGCGCAGGGCGCGACGGCGTGAGCGCTGCTTTTTCCCTTCTCCCCTTGTGGGAGAAGGTGGCGCGAAGCGCCGGATGAGGGGTTATCTATCCGCACGGAATGCTCGGAGACATACCCCTCACCCAAGCGAGTTCATGTCTGCGAGCAGAGATGCCCTCTCCCACAAGGGGAGAGGGCACGACAATGCGCATCGCGCCGCAATCTGCTTCTCGCCCTTGCGGGACCGTCAGAGATCCCGCTCCCAGGTCTCACCAACCAGATCGGCACCGAAGCTGTGGTGCTTCTCTTCCTTCACGAGCTTGAAGCCGGCGCTCTGATAGATGCCGCGTGCGGCGACCAGAATGCTCTGCGTCCATAGCGTCATGCGGCGATAGCCTCTCTCGCGGGCGCCCTGGATGCATTGCTCGACCAGCGCGCGGCCGACACCGAGCCCGCGTGCTTTCTTCTCCACCTGCAACAGGCGGAGTTTTGCGATCTCGTCCGTGGCCTTGACCAGGAAGATCGAGCCGACCGGCTCGCCATCGATTTCCGCGATCCAGCAGTGCTCGCGCGCGGGGTCGTAGGTCTTGATGAACTGTGCGCAGATCTCGGCGACCAGCGCCTCGTAGCTGATATCCCAGTTGTAGTCCGCGGCATAGGCGGCCGCTTGCTTGGAGATGACCCACCCCATGTCACCGACGCGATGGCTGCGCAGCATGAAAGCTGCAGGCTGGTCTCGACGTTGCTCCAGCACGGCCTCGATCGTCGCCATAGCCTGCGTCAGCCGCGACGTATCGCTGGCCGAAAGCCGAGCCAGCATTGCGGCGACCTCAGTCTGAGAGCTCAGGTTCAGCTTGGCGAAAGCCTGGCGCCCCTTGGCCGTGAGGCTCAGCTGGTATTGCCTGCGATCCGCAGGCAGGGGCTTCCGCGTGATCAGCCCCTGTTCGTCGAAGCTCTGGACGATGCGGCTGAGATAGCCGGGGTCGAGACCGAGCTCGTTTCCGATCTCTTTGGCCGCAAGGTCGTCATGATGTGCGAGCTCGTAGAGCACCCGTGCTTCGCTCAGCGAAAACGGGCTCTTTCCAAGGTGCTGGTCGAGCACGCCGAGCTTGCGGGTATAGAAGCGGTTGAAGGCGCGAACCGCTGCGATTTGCTCGTCGGTACCGTCGATTGGCATGGGACACCTCGATAATTGCCATTGTCAAATAATTATTTGACTTTGGCAAGTATCTGGTGCCTCACGCGACCATGACGATTCGGCTACGCAGCATGGTCCGGGAGGAGCGGCCGAGCCGCCGCAACAGCCGCGCCTCGGAACGGCGGGCCTGCGGCGGATAGCCGCCGATCCGGTCGTAATGATCGCGTGCGATCAGCAGCCCCTGATCGCCGAGGGGGCCGACCAGCTTGCGCGCCACGGACCACAGCACGTCGCGGAAGCCGGTATCGGCGTAAGGCGAGCGGGCATAGCGGAACACCGCCGCACGATCCCGACCGCTGGCCGCGACGGCCTGGATGAATTGGGTGGTCTCGTCGATCCAGCCGGTGTCCAGCACCGCGCCGGCAGGAAGGAACATCAGCCAGGGCGAACGGGCCTGGAGCGCGCCGGCGGCCAGCGCAGCGCCTTGCGAAGTTCCCTCGCAGCCGATGAAACGGCAGCCGGCGACGTCGGCAACGCGCTCGATGACGCCATTGCGGGTGCCGTCGACCAGCAAAACTTCCTTGATGATGCCCGCCGCGGCACCGGGGACCAGCGCGGCCAGAGTTGCGACCGCGGTCTGCTCGACGCCTTCGGTCGGAATGATGACGCTCAGCATGATTGAGACTTCGATGTCCGCAATTCGGGAGAAGCGTAGCTCGTTACGATGTTGTCATAAACATGCTGCGCTGCCGAGTGCAACTTTTCGCAGGCCCCCACGGCGTGCGATGGTAAACCGGCGGCGCCCATCGCAGCCGAATATGTCGTGCGCAGGGTGGTCAATTTGCCGAATGTTTCGGCGATTTTCGCTTTCGTGAGTTTCAGACGGGGTTTTTCTCTTTCGATGTGTCCAATGAACGCCGATCAACTTCCCATTGGCGCGCCGCCATCGCCGAAGCCGGACGCCGCGCCGACCTTGCGGATCCGCGCCGTGATGCTGGGCGAACGCATCAATCCGTCGGGGCTCGAGATCGGCACGCTGGTGTCCTCGACGCCGGCGGCCTTCCGCGTCCATGGCGGCCTTGCCGTGATCTTCCGCTACGGCGTCGTGGTGCTGATCGGGCTGTTGCCATCGGAGGAGAAAGTCCTCCTCGACAGTCTCAAGTCGCGCGTGATCGGCGAGCTCAGCCCCCATGAGGAGGAGACCGCGCAAGCTCAGCTTTGTCACGACGAAAACGCCGAGGCGATTCAGCCGGGCGGGCCGATCAACCTCTCCAAGTTTTCCGACGAACGGCTGCTGCTGATCGCGGACGCACTCGCCAAGAGCACGTCGCTGGCGCGCGACGAGCGGCGCGTCGCCGCGGTCTTCGATGTCATCGAGCCCTTTGCGCGCGAGCTCGCCGAGAAAGGCCGGACGTCGCGGCGGCGCAGGGGCATCCTGCAGCTCATCGGCAATGCGCTGCTGGTCCAGCAGCGCGTCGCCGGCCGTGTCGCGGTTGCCGAAAAGCCCGACGCGCTCTGGGAAAAGCCGCAGCTCGACCGCCTCTACGCGCGTCTCGAAGACGAGTACGAGCTGAAGGAGCGTCTCGACACGCTCGAGCGCAAGCTCACGGTCGTCGCGGAAACAGCCGATGCGCTGACCGACATCATCGACACCCAGCGTTCGCTGCGGCTCGAGATCGCCGTGGTGGTGCTGATCGTGATCGAGGTCGTGATCGGGTGTATTCAGATCTATAGCGGCGTACACTGAGCCGCGGCGCGGACCGGTGTGCCGAGGCCGCCAGCCTGCGATGATTGCCATGATGATTGCCATGTCGCGATCTCGCCGAGCTCGGCTTCGGGCCGCGTCTCGACCGTGCGGCAGCGTCCGAGGTAGAGCTGGCCCGCGTCGCCCTCGATCGTGATCCAGTCGCCTTCCGACAATGTTGCGTCCGCGAGCTGGGCCTGCCCCGCGACGGGGTCGATCTTGAGCGCGTGGCAGCCGACCACGCAGGGCTTGCCCATCTGCCGTGCCACCAGCGCCGCGTGCGAGGTGCGCGCGCCGACCGCCGTGACGATGCCGGCTGCCACGGCGAAGCCGGCGACGTCGGCGGTGCTGGTGTCCGGGCGCAGCAGGATGACCGGCTCGCCAGTGGCCGACAGGCGCTGGGCGCTCTCGGACGAGAAGGCGACACGGCCGACACCGATGCCGCCGGACGCGCCAACGCCTGTCGCCACGGGCTGGCCGGCAGAGACCAGCGAGGTCACGGTGAGCGAAGCTAGGTCGATCCCGGCGATCCGGTGCAGCGCTTCGTCCTGCTCGATCAGACCTTCATGCATGAGATCGATCGCGATCCTGACTGCGGCGCGCGGGGTACGCTTAGCCGAGCGGGTCTGGAGAATCCAGAGCTTGCCGTCCTCGACC
Source organism: Bradyrhizobium genosp. A (assembly GCF_049949275.1). NCBI lineage: Bacteria > Pseudomonadati > Pseudomonadota > Alphaproteobacteria > Hyphomicrobiales > Nitrobacteraceae > Bradyrhizobium > Bradyrhizobium genosp. A. Next base: position 2,183,432 of record NZ_CP188196.1, read on the forward strand.
GTGAACTCGACATCCTGCACGTCGCCAAATTCGCGCTCGAGGCGCTTCAGGATATCGCCAAGTTCGGCCTCGGTCCGCGGCAGTGCGCGCCTGATCGCGTCCGCGGTGTCTGGCGTCCGCCGCCCGGACACGACGTCTTCGCCCTGCGCGTCGAGCACGAGGTCGATCATCGGGCGTGGTGCTCCCGTCGAAGGGTCGCGCGAGAAGGCCACGCCGGCGCCGGATGCCAGTCCGCCATTGCCGAACACCATTGCCTGCACGGTGACGGCGGTGCCCTGGAGATCTTCGAGCTGCTGGAGTTTCCGATAGGTCTGCGCCCGCTCGCTCTTCCATGACCAGTAGACGGCCCGCGCCGCTGCTTCGAGCTGCGCGACGGCGTCGTCGAGCAGGCCTTCGGCATGATCCTCGACCAGCAGCTGTTCGTCGCCGGCGAGCCGCTCCAGCGCTTCGCTGTCGAGCTCGCGATCGTTGTCTGCGCCTTCGATTCCGACCAGGTCCGAGATGCGGGCTGCGAACCCGGCCGCGTCGAGCCCGAGCACAGTCTCGCCGAAGCTCTCCAGGAAACGGCGCCGGCAGTCCCAGGCGAGCCGCGGGCGGCCGGTCGCGCGGATCAGGCCGTGCACCGCATCCTGCGTGCAGCCGACATTGAGGACGGTGTCGAGCATGCCCGGCATCGATCGCGGAGCGCCCGAGCGCACCGAGACCAGCAGCGGCTCGCGCCGGTCGCCGAAGCGTTTGCCCGTCGCTTGTTCCAGGAACGCGATGCCTTCCTTGAGGCCATCGCGGAGATGATGCTCCGCATGAGCATGCCCGGCGACGATGTCCGCGCAGAGTTTGACCGGCAGCACGAAAGCGGGCGGCACCGGCAGGCCGAGCGCCGCCATCCGGGCGAGGTTGGCCGCTTTGGCGCCGATGTCCTCGGCGCAGCACAATTCGGTCGCGTCGGCGCCGATACGTGCGATATGCATCGTGGTCTCCCTATGCCGCGAGATCAATCATGATGTGACGGCGCAACAAATGGCCGAAGCCGGCGAAACGGTCGGTGGCGCGCTCGATCGCCCGCGCGAGCTCGAGCACCGAGAGCGAGGTGGCGACGTCGAAGCCGCCGCCGAATACAAGCGCGGTCGTTGCGCGCTCCTGGCCGTCAGCGGCATGTTCGGCATCGATCAGGCGGGTCACGGCGGATAGCGCATCCTCGGAATCCGCGCGCCGACCTTCCGGCACGTCTGTCGCCGCGGCGACACCGCACGCCGCGACCTCGGTCGCGGTCATCGCGACCGCGCAGAGTTCGGCGAGCGCGGCCAGCAATGACGGATCGGTGCGTTCGGGCATGAGGGAGGCAATGAAGGCCGCCTGTTCCAGCTCGTCGATGGCCTCTTCGGCGCGATCGATCAACTGTCCGATCGTCGGCCGCGCATTGAGCCGGTCGATCTCCTTTCGGGTTTCCAGCGCGATGCGGTCGGCCTTCTGCTCGATCGCGGCGCAGCGCCGCGCCAGCAGCTTGCGGTCGGCCGGCTGGCCGGCCCGAAGCGCGGAGATATGGCGCGAAATCGCCGCCACGAGATCATGGGCAAGCCCGATCTGGCGCAGCACGGCTGCAAGAAGGGCACCGTCGACGCGCTCCAGGTGCCGCACCAGGTCGGCCTCGATCTGGTCGCGCACCATCCTCACGGAGCGGCCTGCGAGCAGCGCCTCGGTGGAGACGCGCAGCGCCGCCTTCAGGAAATCGATCGCGGCGCTGCGGCCGAGCGCCTGGTCGAGCCGCTCGCCGAAGCCGATCCGCGCCGGTGCGGCGTTCCGCACTGCAGAGCCCAGCAACTCGTTGCCGCCGAGCTCCAGGAAGCCGCGATGGCCGATCCGGTGCCGCGCTGCCCATCCAGGATGCGCGCCGCATCGTCCTTGGCGACCCACGTCCGGAGCAGCTTGCGGGCCTTGTTCCAGTCAATCAGGAAAACCAGCGCGGCGCCGACCGCTGCCAGGAATTCATCGCGATCGGCGGCGTGAGCCGGCTGGTACTGGCCCGTCACGAGATAGAACGAATTGTCTTCGCCAAGTCCTGCGGCCGTGTGGCGGTCGAGCCCGCTCCAGGTCGCGTCGAACTTGTCGAACAACGAGATGAAGAACTTTGCGCGCGCCAGATGCACATCGGTGTAGGTGACGGTCACTGCGTTCTTCTTGACCGCTATCACCACGACGTGGGCGTCGGTGGTGCCGATGTCGTTCTGGATCAGAAGCCGGCCGCCCGAGCGGGTCGCCATCGTGTCGAGACCGGGATGGTTGAATTTCAGCCCGCGCGTCTCGTTCAGGCCGCTCGTGAAGGCTTCGACCGCGCTGCGGTCTTCGCCATGCAGCCCGAACACATGGGCGCCACCGAGCGTTTCCTCCGAGCAAGTCGCCGCAAGCTTGTTCAGCGCCTTGTGCAGATCCATCACCAGGCGATGCAGGCTGTCGCCGGCCGCTTCAGCGATGCCGGTCAGGCGGGCAATGCGGGCGAGATCGATTTCGTTGGTGGCGTCGAGCAGTCCCGCGCTGCGGACCGCAATCAGCCGTGCCTCGGCTTTCTCGCCCTCGGACGGCGTGCCGGCGCTGATCGCGCGGATCATGGCTGCAGCGTCGTCCTGGATCTCCTTCATCAGCTTCGCGAGGTTCGGTGCGGCGAGCCGGGACGGGCCGGTCAAATGGGCGCCGCTGATCAGCGTTGCGATCGCTGCGGGCGCGATGCCGGCCGCGTGGCTCTCGATGGCAAGCTCGCTGGCCGGCCGATCGGGTTCCTGCGCGTGCTGGGCTGCCGCCTGGAGCGCGCTCATCCGTACCTTGATGCGGTCGTTGGCGGCGAGCCCCTCCGCCACCAGTGCCGGCAGCAGGATGTCGCCTTGTCCGAGCTCTTCGATGATGTGAGTTTTCATGACCTGTCCGCACCGTTGGATGCCGGCTTTATGCCGCGAAACGGCGGCGCGGCTGTTGCGCCAGATCATTCATCCAACTGTCATATGGCCCGTCGTTCGCGCAGCATCGCCGCGCAATGACGCGCGATCGTCATCTCTTCGCCGGTGCGAATGACGAACGCCTCTATCGTGCTGTCCATGGCGTCGATGCGCTCGCGCGCCTCATCGTTTGCAACGGCGTCGATGCGCAAGCCGAGCCAGACGAGGCGCTCACCGATGGCTCTCCGGATCTCCTTGCTATGCTCGCCGATGCCGCCGGTGAAGACCAGGCCGTCGAGCCCGCCAAGCGTGTTCGCCATCACCGTCACTTCCTGCGCCGCGCGGAAGACAAAGAGATCGACCGCTTCCCGCGCCGCAGCCTCGCCGCTCGCGAGCAGGGTGCGCATGTCCGAGGCGATCCCGGAGACGCCGAGCAGGCCCGACTCGTGATAGAGTAGGTGCTGGACGTCCTCGACGGACATCCTCTCGTGCTGTTGCAGATAGAGCAGGACGCCGGGATCGATGGTGCCGCAGCGCGTGCCCATCACCAGGCCGTCGAGCGGCGTCAGGCCCATCGTGGTGTCGATGCTGCGGCCATTGCGAAGCGCGCAGAGGCTCGCGCCATTGCCGAGATGTGCGATGACGGTGCGCTTCGCGATGAGCTGCGGCGCGATTCCGGCGATGCGCCCCGCGACATATTCGAACGAGAGGCCGTGAAAGCCGTAGCGGCGGACACCGCGCTCTTCATAGCGCCTCGGAATCGCGAAGCGGCTCGCAGGCGGCATCAAGCCGTGATGGAAGGCGGTATCGAAGCAGGCGATCTGTGTCAGCGCAGGTCGGATCGCCGAGACGGCGCGGACCGGAGCCAGGCAGCGTGGCTGGTGGAGCGGTGCCAGCGGCGTAAGCCGCTCGAGCTTGGCGTAGACGTCGTCCGTCAGCTCGACTGGGCTCGAAAAATCCGGCCCGCCATGGACGATGCGGTGGCCGACCGCGCCCAAGCTGTCTGCGCCGTACCGGTCCTCGATAAAGGCGAGCACGTCGGCGAACAGATGGCTGCCGTCGGCGTCCGTCCCTTCCCTCCGTTTCTCGAACAAATCTTCGCCCGCAGAGCCCCTGACGACGAGCCGGGGCTTGTCCTCGTGCTCGTCGAACAGGCCCTTGCAGAGCAGGACAGGCTCGCTCGCCGAAATATCGAACACGCCGAACTTGATGCTCGACGAGCCCGAATTGAGGACGAGGACCGACCCCGTCATGACGTCAACCCGCCTTGCCTGGCCAGACCCAGTCGCGGATCACGGGCATGTCCTCGCCGTGCTCGCGCACGTAACGCGAATGCTCGATCAGCGCGTCGCGGAACTGCTGCTTCACCTGTGCTGCCTTGGTCGCAAGCCCCGGCACGCGCTCGATCGCCTCGATCGCGAGATGATAACGGTCGAGCTCATTGAGCACGACCATGTCGAACGGCGTTGTCGTGGTGCCTTCTTCGGCAAAGCCGCGCACATGCATGCCGGCATGATTGGTGCGGTTATAGGTCAGACGGTGGATCAGATAGGGATAGCCGTGATAGGCGAAGATGACAGGCTTGTCCGATGTGAACAGGCTGTCGAAGTCACGATCGGAGAGACCATGCGGATGCTGCTCCTTCGGCTGCAGCGTCATGAGGTCGACGACGTTGACGACGCGGATCTTGAGATCCGGCAGCGCCTTGCGCAACAGGTCGACGGCCGCCAGCGTCTCCAGTGTCGGCACGTCGCCGGCACAGGCCATCACCACGTCAGGCTCGCCGCCAGCGTCCTCGTTGCCGGCCCAGGTCCAGATGCCGATGCCGGCATCGCAATGCGTGGCCGCCTCCTGCATCGAGAGCCATTGCGGCGCCGGCTGCTTGCCGGCAACGATGACGTTGATGCGATTGTAAGTGCGCAGGCAGTGATCGGCGATCCACAACAGCGTGTTGGCATCCGGCGGAAAATAGATGCGGACGATATCGGCCTTCTTGTTGGCGACGAGATCGACGAAACCGGGATCCTGATGGCTGAAGCCGTTATGGTCCTGGCGCCAGACATGCGAGGTCAGGAGATAATTGAGCGAGGCGATCGGCCGCCGCCAGGGCAGATCGCGCGTCACCTTCAGCCATTTGGCGTGCTGGTTGAACATGGAATCCACGATGTGGATGAAGGCCTCGTAGCAGGAGAAGAAGCCGTGACGTCCGGTGAGCAGATAGCCCTCCAGCCAGCCCTGGCAGAGATGCTCGCTCAGCACCTCCATCACGCGGCCGTCCTGCGCGAGATGCACGTCGTAAGATTCGATCGGCTCCATCCAGACCCGTTCGGTTGCCTCGAACACCGCGTCCAACCGGTTTGACGCGGTCTCGTCCGGGCCCATGATGCGGAAGTTCCGCTCCTCGGCGTTGAGACGGATGACGTCGCGCAGGAATTTGCCGAGCTCGCGCGTCGCTTCTCCCGTCACGCTGCCGGGCTGTGGCACCTCCACAGCGAAGCTGCGGAAGTCCGGCAGCTTCAGCTCCTTCTTCAACAGCCCGCCATTGGCATGCGGATTGGCGCCCATGCGGCGGATGCCTTCAGGCGCCAGCGCCTGAAGCTCGGCAATGAGCGCGCCGTTGGCGTCGAACAGCTTTTCCGGCTCGTAGCTCTTCATCCAGTCTTCGAGAATCTTCAGATGCGCCGGGTTCTCGCGGCAGTTCGCAACGGGCACCTGATGCGCGCGCCAAAACCCTTCGACCTTCTTGCCATCGACCTCCTTCGGCCCGGTCCAGCCCTTGGGGCTGCGCAGCACGATCATCGGCCAGCGCGGCCGCGCGAGGCTCTTTCCTCCGTCCCTGGCGTGCTGCTGGATCGAGCGGATGCTGGCGAGCGCGACGTCGAGCGCATCCGCCATCGCCCGGTGCATCAGCTTGGGATCGTCGCCCTCGACGAACAGCGGCTCATGGCCGAACCCGCGGAAGAGATCGCGGATCTCGTCATCACGCATCCGGCCGAGCACGGTCGGGTTGGCGATCTTGTAGCCGTTGAGGTGCAGGATCGGCAGCACCGCACCGTCATGGGCCGGGTTCAGGAACTTGTTCGAATGCCAGGATGCTGCGAGCGGGCCGGTCTCGGCCTCGCCGTCGCCGACGACGCAGGCGACGATCAGGTCGGGATTGTCGAACGCCGCGCCGTAGGCGTGCACCAGCGCGTAGCCGAGCTCGCCGCCTTCATGGATCGAGCCCGGCGTTTCCGGCGCCGCGTGGCTCGGAATCCCGCCGGGGAAGGAGAACTGCCGGAAAAGCTTTCGCAATCCGTCCGCATCGCGCGCGATATCAGGATAGATCTCGCTGTAGCTGCCTTCCAGATAGGTGTTGGCGACCATGCCCGGGCCGCCATGGCCGGGGCCGCAGACATAGATCACGTCGAGGTCCAGCGCGTGGATGACGCGGTTGAGATGGGCGTAGATGAAGTTCAGCCCCGGCGTCGTGCCCCAATGGCCGAGCAAACGCGGCTTGATGTGCTCGGGCCGCAAGGGCTCGCGCAGCAGCGGGTTATCGAGCAGATAGATCTGGCCGACGGAGAGATAGTTGGCGGCGCGCCAGTAGCGATCGAGCAGATCGAGGTCAGTGCTCGCCGCACGCGATTGTTGTTGATTTGTCATATTCCTGCCGACCTTCACCGGGGATCGCCACCAACCGAGTTCCGGCGAGATCGATCCGTTGCGGATATCAAACGGGATCGGGCTCACGCGATGTTGCGTGAGGTCAAAGGTCGGCGCGCGAAGTTTGGGCAGCGCTACTGTGCATGGGGTTGTTTTCGCGTTTTTCATTCTTGTTCTTGATTTGTTCCGTTTGCGTGCTATCTTGGCTTCATGAGTCCAGCATCTTCTTCTGCTCTCAAGCACCCGCCGGTCACGGCGCCCTCCGAGCCGGCGGGTGCGCCTGCTGATTTCCCCGAGCTTGGCGTCGCGATCGACCGCGCGCGCAGGCGGGGGCGCGGCGCACAGTCCAACGCCAGCGGCCGCTTTGAGGCCGAGGCGCGCGTCGCCTTCGACGATGGCTGGCAGAGCCTCGAAGAGCTGCCGCCATTCAAGACCTCGGTCGCGGTCGACACCTCGCGCAAGGTGATCACCCGCAACGACTCTCCCGACATCGGCTTCGATCGTTCGATCAATCCCTATCGGGGCTGCGAGCATGGCTGCGTCTATTGCTTCGCGCGGCCGACGCATGCCTATCTCGGCCTGTCGCCGGGGCTCGACTTCGAGTCAAAGCTGTTCGTGAAGCCGGAGGCGCCGGCGCTGCTCGGAAAGGAGCTTGCGGCCGCCGGCTACGAGCCGCGGATGATCGCGATCGGCACCAACACCGATCCCTATCAGCCGATCGAGCGCGAGCGCAAAATCATGCGCGGCATTCTGGAAGTGCTGGAGCGCACCGGCCATCCCGTCGGCATCGTCACCAAGTCCGCGCTGGTGGTGCGCGACATCGACATTCTCGCGCGCATGGCCAAGCGCAACCTCGCCAAGGTCGCGATCTCGGTGACGTCGCTGGACCCAAAACTCGCGCGCACCATGGAGCCGCGCGCCTCGACGCCGCCGAAGCGGCTTGAGGCGCTGAAACAGCTCTCGGACGCCGGCATTCCCACCACCGTGATGGTCGCGCCCGTGATCCCCGCGCTGAACGATTCCGAGATCGAGCGCATTCTGGATGCCGCAGCCCATGTCGGCGTCAAGGAAGCCTCCTACGTGCTGCTGCGGCTGCCGCTCGAGGTGCGCGATCTCTTCCGCGAATGGCTGATGGCGAACCATCCGGACCGCTATCGCCACGTCTTCACCCTGATCCGCGACATGCGCGGCGGCCGCGACTACGATGCGAAATGGGGCGAGCGGATGAAGGGCACGGGACCAATGGCCTGGACCATCGGCCGCCGCTTCGAGATCACCTGCGACAGGCTCGGCCTCAACAAGCGCCGCTCGAAGCTGACCACGGATCATTTTGCCAGGCCGAAGCAGAACGGCGAGCAGCTCAGCCTGTTCTGAGACGCGGAGCGAACGAGGTGTGTGATGAGTAAGGAACTTCCGGCTCCGGTGCCGCGACTCACGGTGATCACGTTGGGTGTGAGTGATATCCGCGCCAGCATCGCCTTTTACGACGCGCTCGGCTTTTCGCGCCGGCTGAAGGCGACCGGCGAAGCCGTTGCGTTCTTCGACACCGGCGGCCCGGTGCTCGGCCTGTTTCCCTGGGACCAGCTCGCAGCCGACGCCGAGCTGCCGGATCAGCCGAGGCCGGCAACGTTCCGCGGGGTGACGCTGGCGTGGAACTGCCGGACACGCGAGGAGGTCGACACCGTGCTGGCCTTTGCCATCGGCAAGGGCGCGAAGCTACTGAAGGCCGCGCACGAGACCGATTACGGCGGCTATTCCGGTTATTTTGCCGATCCCGACGGTCATCCCTGGGAGGTCGTCGTCGCGCCCGGCATCGAGGTCGGCGACGACCGGCGGGTGCATCTGGCGCAGTAGGCCTGTCTGAATAGCGGGAATTGCGGGGGGTTCCCGGTTGCGCTGGCCGGGTTGCTTGCGCACGATCCCGGCCATGATTCGGGACAAGTCTGCCAAGAAGCCGGCCAAGGACGGGCCAGAGAAGGACGTTGCCAAGAAGGCTGTGCCTGCGAAGCCGCCAAGCTTTCGCCGCGAGCGCGCGCTGATCAAGCGCGGCGTCTGGCCGGTCGCTGGCTGCGACGAGGCCGGCCGTGGGCCGCTGGCGGGCCCGGTGGTGGCGGCCGCGGTGATTCTCGATCCCGACCGCATTCCGCGCGGCATCGACGATTCCAAGCGGCTGACGGCGGAGGAGCGTGAAAAGCTGTTCGACAAGATCTGCGCGACCGCGCAGGTCTCTGTCGTCGTCGCCTCACGCGCCCGGATCGACCGCGACAACATTTTGCGCGCCTCGCTCTGGGCGCTGAAGCGTGCGGTGATTGCGTTGCCCGAGCCGCCGAAGCATGTCTTCGTCGACGGCCGCGACCGGCTCGATACGGCGTGCGACTGCGAGGCCGTGATCGGCGGCGACGGCATCGTGCTCTCGATCGCTGCGGCCTCGATCGTCGCCAAGGTGACGCGCGACCGGCTGATGTGCGCGCTGGCGCAGGATTGCCCGGGCTACGGTTTCGAGCAGCACAAGGGCTATGGCGTGCCTGAGCATCTCGACGCGCTCAATCGCCTCGGCCCCACAATCCACCACCGCAGCTTCTTCGCCCCGGTCGCGGCCGCCCGCGCCAAGCACATGCCCTGGACCGTCGAGCCCGCGCAGGACCTGTTCGAGGTCACCGAGGTCGAGGTGCAAATGGACGCGACCGTGGACATCGATACGTCAGCGAGCCTCTAGAGCAGACTGTCGTTGCCACGACGCGCAGCGCCCTTTATCAAAACAGGCGTGAGCGAATAGGGCCGGCTGGACGGGTTGGCTGCATCTTGCGGGCGTTGCATGCGGTTTACCTCTCTGGTCATCGAGCTCATCCGCGCCCGGCCGCGGCTGATCGTCTGGATTGCCGTGTTGCTGCAGGCCATGATGTGGCTGCTGGTGGCGCTGCTGTTCTACCGCAGCCCACCCGGCAGCCTCGCGACCCTGCTGGCCTTCGGCAGGGAATACCAGGTCGGTACTGATCTTGGCCCGCCTCTGTCGGTCTGGCTCGCCGACATCGCCTATCGCACCGCCGGCGGCCACATGTTGGGCGTCTACCTGCTCGCCGAGCTCTGCGAGATCGCAACCTTCATCACGCTCTATCACCTGGCGCGCGCCGTGGTCGGCTCCCAGCAGGCGGTGCTCGCCGTGCTCCTGACCATGACGGTGCTGGCCTTCTCGTCCTCCGCACTCGATTTCAGCCCCCTGGTCCTCGCACGGCCGCTCTGGGCGCTGCTGCTGCTGCATTCCTGGCAGATCATCGGCCAGCGCCGCGGCAATGCCTGGTTCGCCTGGTCGATCGAGGCCGGCCTGTTGCTGCTGACGACGCCGGCTGCGATCTTCCTGCTCGCATTGCTCGTCATCTTCGCGTTCACGACCGCCGGGGGCCGCCGGACATTGCGCGCGTTCGATCCGCTGTTCGCGCTCGTGGTCGTCGCCGTGCTGGCGCTGCCCTACGCCGTCTGGCTGACTCGCGCCGAGACCCTTGTGCTGCCGGCCCTGCCGCAAATTGCCGACCTCGGCGCCCGCGCGATCCACGCCGTCTGGCTGCTCGGCGGGCTCGTGCTCGGTGCGGTGGCGGTCCCGGTGCTGACCTTCCTCAACACGCCTCTGTTTGCCGGCAAGAGCGAGGAGGCGCCGATCATCTACCGGCCGCCGGTCGAGCCGCTTGCACGCAACTTCGTCTATTTCTTCGCGCTCGCGCCGGCGCTCGGTGCGGTCCTGATCTCCGGACTGTTCGGGCTCGATGCCGTCGTCGGCGGCGCCGGGGTCGTGCTGGTCATGTCGGGCCTCGCTATGGTCGTGGTGGCCGGCGATCTCATCGCGATGCGCGGCGCCCGCATGCTGCGCACGGTGTGGATCGCGGCCATCGTGGCGCCCGCCGCCGGCGTCGTGCTGGCCGTGCTGTTCCTGCCCTGGAGCGGCACCGGCGAGATCGGGACATCGATGCCGGCGCGCGCGATCTCGGACTTTTTCGACGACAGCTTCGCCCGCCGCACCAACCATCGCCTGCGCGCGGTCGCAGGTGAAACCCAGCTTGCAAGCCTGATCACGCTGCATTCCGGCCGGCCGCATCTCTTTATCGATGCTGATCCCGCGCGCACGCCGTGGATATCGCAAGCCAAATTCAGCGAGAGCGGCGGCGTCGTGGTCTGGCGCGCCTCCGATACCGCCGGCACGCCGCCGCCCGAAATCCTGGCGCGCTTCCCCGGCATCGTGCCGGAAGTGCCGCGTGCCTTCGAATGGCTGGTCAATGGCCGTCAAGGATTGTTGCGCATCGGCTGGGCGATCGTGCGGCCGAAGGGGGTTTAGCGACAAACATAGAAATCGGGTAGGCAAAGGCGCAAAGCGCCGTGCACACCGTCGAGTCTATCCGTCGTCGCGATAGTGGTGGGCACGCTCCGCTTTGCCCACCCTACGAGAGCTTGCTAGCCCGCCAGCACCTTCGCGATCGCCCGCAGATCCTGCCAGGCCAGGCGCTTGTAGGACGGCGAGCGCAGCAGATACGCCGGGTGGAAGGTCGGCAGCGCGCGGATGGTGCGTTGGCCCGTGTCGTAGTCGAACCAGCGTCCGCGCGTGCGCATGATGCCTTCCCGCGTCGACAGCAGCGTCTGCGTCGAGGGATTGCCGAGCGTCACCAGCACATCGGGGTTCACCAGCTCGATATGGCGCTGGATGAAGGGCAGGCACACTTGCGTCTCCTGCGGCGTCGGCGTGCGGTTGCCGGGCGGCCGCCAGGGAATGACGTTGGTGATGTAGGCCGTGGTCCGGTTGAGGCCTATGGCACCTATCATCAAATCGAGCAGCTTGCCGCTGCGTCCTACGAACGGCAGTCCCTCGATATCCTCGTCGCGGCCCGGCGCCTCGCCGACGAACATGATGCGCGCCTGCGGATTGCCGTCGGCAAACACCAGCCGCGTCGCAGTGTGCTTGAGCGCGCAGCCCTCGAAGTTCTGCATGAGCTCGCGCAAGGCCTCGAGCGTTGGCGCGGTGCGCGCGGCCTCGCGGGCCGAGGCAAGGGCGACGTCGGGCGCCGGTGCGGCCGCGCCGCGGATCACCGCAGGCGCGGCGACAGGCCGCGGTGCTTCGATCGGCGCCGCGCGCGGGGCCGGCGGCGGGGCGTCTAATTCCGTCAGGCGGTCGACCGGTTCCTCGGCGAGCGCGCAATCGACACCGGCCTCCAGATAGAAGGCGAGAAGCTCTCGGACGGTGGGTGCGGGCTCGGGGATCATTTGGAAAGTCAGACTATTAGATCATCTTAAGGCGCCTTGCATCCCAGCGGAACGCATTTCCGTGGTTGTCCTACCCGGAAAAATCGGAAACAAGGGAGCGCAAATGACGAGGAACCGTCTCAAGGGCTGAGATCAGATGAGCACCGAAGAACTTCCCCCGCGCGAATCCATGGAATTCGACGTCGTCATCGTCGGCGCCGGCCCCTCGGGCCTGGCTGCGGCGATCCGGCTGAAGCACATCAATGCCGATCTCAACGTCGTCGTGGTGGAGAAGGGCTCCGAGGTCGGTGCGCACATTCTCTCCGGCGCCGTGATCGATCCGGCCGGGCTCGACAAGCTGATCCCGGACTGGCGCGAAGATTCCGATTGCACATTGAAGACGCAAGTCAAGGACGACCGCTTCTACTGGATGACGGCCGGCGGCGCGATCAAGCTGCCGAACTTCATGATGCCGCCGCTGATGGACAACCATCACTGCTATATCGGCTCGCTCGGCAATGTCTGCCGCTGGCTGGCGCGCAAGGCCGAGGCGCTCGGCGTCGAGATCTATCCGGGCTTTGCCGCCACCGAAGTGCTCTATGACGAGACGGGCGCGGTGAAGGGCATCGCCACCGGCGACATGGGCATTGGCCGCGACGGCAAGCCGAAGGACTCCTTCACCCGCGGCATGGAGTTGCTCGGCAAGTACACGCTGTTCGCCGAAGGCGCACGCGGCAGCCTGACCAAGCAGCTCATCAACAAATTCGCACTGGATGCCAAAAGCGAGCCGGCGAAGTTCGGCATCGGCCTGAAGGAAGTCTGGCAGATCGATCCCGCCAAGCACCAGAAGGGCATGATCCAGCATTCGTTCGGCTGGCCGCTCGACCTGAAGACCGGCGGTGGCTCGTTCCTCTATCATTACGACGACAATCTCGTCGCCGTCGGCTTCGTCGTGCATCTGAACTACGAGGATCCGTACCTGTCGCCGTTCGACGAATTCCAGCGCTTCAAGACCCATCCCTCGATCCGCGGTACCTTCGAAGGTGCCAAGCGCCTTGCTTATGGCGCGCGCGCCATCACCGAAGGCGGTTACCAGTCGGTGCCAAAGCTGACTTTCCCCGGCGGCGCGCTGGTCGGCTGTGCGGCCGGCTTCGTCAACGTGCCGCGCATCAAGGGCGTGCACAATGCGATGGGCACCGGCATGTTGGCTGCCGAGCATGTCGCCGCCGCACTCGCGGCCGATCGGGCCAACGACGAGATCGTCGACTTCGAGAACGCGTGGCGGTCCTCGTCGGTCGGCAAGGATCTATTCCTGGTCCGCAACGTCAAGCCGCTGTGGTCGAAGTTCGGCACCGTGCTCGGCGTGGCGCTCGGCGGCTTCGACATGTGGTTCAATACGCTGTTCGGCACCTCGCTGTTCGGCACGCAGTCGCATGCCAAGCCCGACCGTTCGACGCTCGATCCGGCCAAGCAACACGCGCCGAGGAGCTATCCGAAGCCGGACGGCAAGATCACCTTCGACAAGCTGTCCTCGGTGTTCCTGTCCAACACCAACCATGAGGAGGATCAGCCGGTCCATCTTCGCGTGGCCGACATGAACCTGCAGAAGATGTCCGAGCATGACGTGTTCGCCGGTCCCTCGAACCGCTATTGCCCGGCCGGCGTCTATGAGTGGGTCGAGGAGGGCGCGAGCCCGCGCTACCAGATCAACGCCCAGAACTGCGTCCACTGCAAAACCTGTGACGTGAAGGACCCCAACGGCAACATCACCTGGGTTCCCCCGGAGGGCGGCGGCGGACCGAACTACGAGGCGATGTAAGGGCGCACCTGGCCACCAAATAGGTCCGAAGGGTGATGCAGCGCACGTTCGCGTGAGGACCGGGCTGCGACGGATGCTCCCGGCCACGATAAGGCCATAGTAGCGGCGTCTTGAGGCGCTCTTGACCGGTCACTTGACTGAGCACTTGGCCGATTTGGGGCGTGCGGAGGGGACCGCCCGGTCCGAATCCTTGCGGTGAAGCGCCAAAAGCGGCATTGTCCCGACCCGACGGTTCCGGGTCCCGATGTCGCCGGCCGCGTTCGCGTGCGAGACGGCCTTTTGCTTCAAACCCAGGCACTACCAACTCAAGGCGAGCCCTGATGTTTTCAAATCGTTTCAACCGCTGGACTGCTGCTGCCATCGCCCTTGCCGGCTCTGCGATCGTGGCGGTCCCTGGCGGGGTGCTGGCGCAGACGCCGGATCATCCGGCCGACACGGCGGCGCAGTTTCCGAGCCGAAACGATCTGAAGTCGCTCACCACCGCCGGCAGCTATCTCGCCGCCCGTCACGCCAGCGTCGAGCGCGACGCGACCTCCGCCGCCGCCTTCTACCGCTCCGCGCTGCGGACCGATCCCAAGAACAACGAGCTGCTCGACCGCGCCTTCATCTCCTCGGTCGGCGATGGCGACATTGAAGAAGCGGTCAAGCTCGCCGAGCGCATCCTCGCCATCGACAAGACCAACCGGGTCGCGCGTCTCGTGGTTGGCGTGCATGATTTGAAGCTGAAGAAATATCCGAGCGCACAGAGCAACATCAACCAGTCGGTTCGCGGACCGATTACCGATCTCGTCGCGACGCTGCTGTCCGGGTGGGCCGCCTATGGTGCGGGCGATGCCAAGGGAGCGGTCGCGACCATCGACAAGCTGGCGGGCCCGGAATGGTATCCGCTGTTCAAGGACCTGCACGCCGGCATGATCCTCGAGAACGCCGGCAAGGAGAAGGAGGCGGGCGCCCGCTTCGAGCGCGCCTACAAGCTCGACGATTCCATGCTGCGCGTTAGCGAGGCCTATGCGCGCTGGCTGTCGCGCAACAAGGACGCCGCCTCGGCGACCGCGATCTATGAAGCCTTCGACAAGAAGCTCGCCCGCCATCCGCTGATCGTGGAAGGGCTGCGCGAAACCAAGGCCGGCAAGAAGCTGCCGTCGCTGGTCGATTCCGCGCAGGCCGGTGCGGCCGAGGCGCTCTACGGCATCGGCGCCACGCTGACCCGCCGCGGCGGTGAGGATCTGGCGCTGGTCTATCTCCAGCTCGCGCTCTACCTTCAGCCCACTCATCCGCTGGCCTTGCTCTCGCTCGCCGACCTCTATGAATCAGTGAAGCGACCGCAGATGGCGATCAAGATCTATGAGCGGGTCCCGTCGGGCTCGCCCCTCAAGCGCAACGCGCAGATCCAGCTCGCCATTGACCTGGATTCCGCCGACCGCACCGACGATGCGATCAAGATCCTCAAGGGCGTGACCGCCGAGGATTCCAAGGATCTCGAAGCCATCATGGCGCTCGGCAATCTTGAGCGCGGCCGCAAGAAGTTCGGCGACTGCGGCGCGACCTATTCGCGGGGCATCGACGTACTGCCGGCCGGCAACGACAAGGCCAACAGCGTCTGGTATTACTATCGCGGCATCTGCGAGGAGCGCTCCAAGGAATGGGGCAAGGCCGAAGCCGACATGAAGAAGGCGCTCGAGCTGCAGCCCGACCAGCCGCATGTCCTCAACTATCTCGGCTATTCCTGGATCGATCAGGGCGTGAACCTCGACGAAGGCATGAAAATGATCAAGCGTGCCGTCGAGCAGCGTCCCGACGACGGCTACATCGTCGATTCCCTCGGCTGGGCCTATTACCGCATCGGCAATTACGAAGAGGCGGTGAAGAACCTCGAGCGCGCGATCGACCTCAAGCCCGAGGACCCCACCATCAACGACCATCTCGGCGACGCCTACTGGCGCGTCGGCCGCACGCTGGAGGCCAAATTCCAGTGGGCGCATGCGCGCGATCTCAAGCCCGAGCCGGACGAGCTGCCGAAGATCGAGGCCAAGATCGCCAACGGCATGACGGATGACAATTCGAACGCTTCGAACTCTTCGGCCGCGCAGGCGGACAAGAAGAAGGACGACGGCAAGGGCGGTTGATCCAAGTAACTGGGGGCATATCGCCGATGCCGGCGTTGGTTGAAGAGGGACGCGCGAAGGTCAATTTGAGCCTTCGCGTGGTCGGCCGTCGTGCCGACGGCTATCATGATCTCGAAAGCGTGGTTGCGTTTGCCGATTGTGCCGACCGGCTCACGCTGGAGCCGGGTGGCGAGCTCAGGCTTGCGACCACCGGGCCGCTTGCCGCGGCCTGCGGCGAGACCTCGGACAATCTCGTGTTCAAGGCCGCAAAACTGCTGGCCGACGCGGTGCCGAATTTGAAGCTCGGCGCTTTCGCGCTCGACAAGGTCTTGCCGGTCGCAGCCGGTATCGGCGGCGGTTCGGCCGACGCCGCGGCGGCGCTGCGGCTGCTCGCGCGCCTCAACAATTTGTCGCTCGATGATCCCCGGCTGAAAGAGGTCGCGCTCGCGACCGGCGCCGACGTGCCGGTGTGCCTGTTCTCGCGCGCCTGCGACATGACCGGGGTCGGCGAGCAGTTGCTGCCGCTGGCGTTGCCAAGCATGCCCTGCGTGATGATCAATCCGCGCGTGCCGGTTGCGACCAAGGACGTGTTTAGGGAGTTGGGCCTGCGCAACGGCGAGCTTCTGGTCGGCGCCACTGATGTCCTCGAAGCTCCGGCCTGGCCGGAGCAGGGCGGGTCGATTGACGATTGGGTCGATGTTCTCGAAACCGTTGCCAATGATCTCGAGGCCCCTGCGCTGCGCATCGAGCCTGTCATCGGTGACGTGCTGGAGGCCTTGCGCTCTTCCGCCGGCGTCAAGCTGGCGCGGATGTCCGGCTCGGGCGCGACGTGCTTTGCGATCTACGGCACGGCCGTGGAGGCACATGCCGCTGCCGAGGAAATTCGGCGCGCCCACTCCGGCTGGTGGGTGCATGCGGGAACGTTGAGCTAAACGGGACTGCCGTAGGGTGGGCAAAGCGCAGCGTGCCCACCTCCTCGTTGGCGTGATCTGGATGCATGGTGGGCACGGCGCTATCGCGCCTTTGCCCACCCTACGGCAGCGGAGCTAATCGGCGCCATCTTCGGCAAGCCCGAGAAACTGCCGGATCTCACCCAGCACCTCTTCCGGCTTGTCGTGCTGCAGCCAGTGCCCGGCACCGGCAATGGTCTCGATGCGCGCCTGTTGGAAATAGCGCTCCAGTCCTGCGGCCCTGGCGCCGGCGAGAAAGCTTTCGCTGGCATTGAGCAGCAGCGTGGGGCAAGCGATGCGCGACCACAGCGCGACGTGGTCGTCCGGCCAGAGCCGGTGCGGCGCGGAGGCGCGCTGGTACGGATCGAACTTCCAGCTGTAGGTGCCATCCTCGTTCCGGCGCGCGCCGTGCGTGGCAAGATGCAGCGCGAGGTCAGGGGCCAGGCGCTTGTTGTGAAGCACCATCTGCGCGGCCGCGTCCTCGAGGGTCGCATAGCGGCGCGGCGTGCGGTCGTGCAATCTGTCGAGCTGTGCGACCCATTTGCTGATGCGCTCATGCGTCGGCGGTTTTGGTGAATCCGGCAACATCGTCACACCGTCGAGCACGACGAGCCTGGAGACCAGCTCAGGGAACGATCCCGAAAAGATCAGGCTCACCATGCCGCCCATCGAATGGCCGATGAGCGTCACTTGAGGCGCTGCAATGCTGCGGACGAGCTGGGCGAGATCGTAGACATACTCCGTCAGCGCGTAGCTGCCGCCCTTGGTCCAGTCGGAATCGCCGTGGCCGCGCAGATCGGGCGCGATCACATGGAAGTACGGCTGCAACGAGCGGGCGATGGCATCCCAGCTCCGGCAGTGATCGCGGCCGCCATGGACCAGGACAAGCGGTGGTGCGTGCTCGTTGCCCCAGTCGGCATAATGCAGCCGCAAGCCATGGGACTCGTAGTGGCGACTTTGCGGGGCGGTCATCGTGGGCTACCCGTTCACCGGCCGGCGCGCCAGCGCGAGCGACAGGCCGAGGCCGGCAATGAAGACGCCGGAGCCTTGGGTGAGGCGACGCATCAGACGCGGCCGTCCGATCAGTTGCGCGCGTGTCGCCGATGCCATCAGCACCACGACGACATCGGCGAGTGTGTTCAGTGTCACCGAGATGGCGCCGAGCATAATGAATTGCAGCGTGGGGCTCGCTCCCGCGGGATCGAGGAATTGCGGAATGAAGGCGAGGAAGAACGCTGCGGTCTTCGGGTTCAACGCCTCGACCAGCACGCCGTCGCGGAACGCGCGCTTGTCCCCGACAGGCTCGCCCTCGAGCGACAGCGCTTGGCCGGCACTGCGAAAAGTCTTGATGCCGAGCCAGACCAGATACAGCGCGCCAACGAACTTCACGACCGCAAACAGCTCGGCGCTCGCCAGGATGATCGCGGAGATGCCAAGACCACCCGCGACGACATGGACCAATCCGCCCAGCGCCGTGCCCGCGGTCGAGGCAAAGCCACTGGCGCGCCCTTCCGACAGGGTTCGCGCCGCGACGTAGAAGATGCCGGGGCCGGGAATGGCGGCAATGACGAGGGCGGCGGCGAGGAACAGCCAGAAATTCGTATGAACCATCCCATTTTCGTAGCGCAGTGCGCCGCGATTGCAAGACCTGTCGTTTAGCCCATGCGGCGGAAGATCGCGCTGGCGTTCACCCCGCCGAAGCCGAAGCCGTTGGAGATGGCGTTGAGCATCGGCATCGGCCGTGCGCTGCCTGAGACGATGTCGATACCTTCCGCGCCCGGATCGGCGTTTTCGAAATTGAGCGTCGGCGGTGCGATCTGGTCGCGCAAGGCGAGCACGGTGAAGATCGCTTCCAGACCGCCGGCCGCGCCAAGCAGATGGCCGGTGGCCGATTTGGTCGCACTGACCGCGATTGTCTTGTTGCGGCCAAACAGCGCAGCGATCGCGCCGAGCTCGCTCTCGTCGCCGGCCGGCGTCGACGTCGCATGCGCGTTGAGGTGCTGCAGGTCCGCCGGCGCAAGGTTCGCCTGCCGGAGCGCGATCTCCATCGCACGGCGGGCGCCGTCGCCATCGGGCGGGCCTGATGTCATGTGATAGGCGTCCGCGGTGGTGCCATATCCGACAATCTCGGCGATCGGCGTGGCGCCGCGCGCGAGCGCATGTTCCATATCCTCGATCACCAGAATGCCGGCACCTTCGCCCATGACAAAACCGTCGCGGTCGCGATCGAACGGGCGCGAGGCGCGGGCCGGCTCGTCGTTGAACCCGCTCGATAGCGCGCGTGCCGCCGCAAAGCCGCCGAGGCTGACGATATCGATGCAGGCTTCCGCACCGCCGCAGATCGCGACATCGGCCTCGCCCGCGCGGATCATGCGCGCGGCATCGCCGATCGCCTGCACGCCGGCAGCGCACGCCGTGACCGGCGTGCCCAGTGCGCCCTTGTAGCCGTATTTGATCGAGACGTGGCCGGCGGCGAGATTGGCGAGAAACGAGGGGATCGTGAACGGCGACAGCCGGCGCGGGCCGCGCTGCTCGGTGATGCGCACGGCCTCCGCCATCGCCGGGAAGCCGCCGACGCCGGAGCCGATGATGGTCACGGTCCGCTCCAGCGATGCAGCATCCTGCGGCGTCCATTTGGCCTGCGCGACCGCCTCCGCCGTGGCGAGCAGCGCAAACAGGATGAAGCGGTCCATCTTGCGCTGATCTTTCGGCGCAGCCGCCGCTGCGGGATCGAAACCGCCGTCTGCATCGTCGGCCTTGTCGGGCACGAGACCGGCAATGCGTGCGGGCAGCGCCTGCGACCATTGGGGCAGCGGGCGCAACCCGCTTTGACCGGCGAGCAGCCGGCGCCAGGACAATTCGACACCACAGCCGAGCGGCGACACCGCGCCCATTCCCGTCACGACGATACGACGCATGTCAGTCTCCAACCAGCGCGACCGCCGGGTTCATGGCTTTGAGCGAGGTGAGCCGCCGCCGCATCAGGCGGCTCGCGCCCGGGCCTGCGATCACCACCGCATTGGTGAGCGTGATTGGCTGCATGTCGGCGGCATCGACCACGACCGGATCGAGCGGCCGGCGATCGTCCCGGTTCGCCAGCAGGATGGCTTCGCCTTTCGGGGCGAGATGCTTGTTGCCCCAGGCGAGCAGCGTGGCGATCACGGGGAAGAAATCCCGCGCCTTGTCCGTCAGCACATATTCGTAACGCGGCGGCCGCTCGTGATAGCGGCGGCGGACGAACATGCCGCTCTTGGTGAGATGGGCAAGACGCCGCGACAGGATGTTCGGCGCGATGCCGAGATTGCGCTCGAACTCGTCAAACCGCCTCGAGCCCTGAAACGCATCCCGCAGGATCAAAATGCTCCACCACTCGCCAACCGTCTCCACGGCGCGGCCGACCGGACATTCCAGGATCGAAGGGGATTTGGGCTGCATGGCGGGAAGGTAGGTGAGTGACTTGTGAAATGCAAGTCACAGGGCGACGGCCGTGCGGCACACG
Source organism: Bradyrhizobium genosp. A (assembly GCF_049949275.1). Classification (NCBI taxonomy): domain Bacteria; kingdom Pseudomonadati; phylum Pseudomonadota; class Alphaproteobacteria; order Hyphomicrobiales; family Nitrobacteraceae; genus Bradyrhizobium; species Bradyrhizobium genosp. A. The sequence continues at coordinate 2,203,597 of NZ_CP188196.1, forward strand.
AGGTGGGCAGCGCGCACACATCTATCGCCGTCATCCTGAGGCGCGAGCGCAGCGAGCCTCGAAGGGCGACGGCCCGGATGCATCTCGGCCGTGCATCCTTCGAGGCTCGCCATGCTGCGCATGACGCGCACCTCAGGATGACGGGGCAAACACCGGTGCGGAATCCTTAAGAGAGCAGAGGCCGCGTCGCCTAATGCGACCTTGCCAGGCAGAACGCCACCACCTGCTCCAGCGCGCTTTTCATCGGCGAGGACGGGAACAGCGCCAGTGCATCAACGGCCATGGCACCGTAGTGCTGGGCACGGCTCAGCGTGTCCTCGAGGGCGCGGTGCTTGTTCATCAGGCCGATGGCATGATCGAGGTCGCTGTCGCCGATCTCGCCGCGCTCGAGCGCCTTGATCCAGAAGGCCCGCTCGGTGTCGTTGCCGCGGCGGAAGGCGAACACGACGGGCAGCGTGATCTTGCCCTCGCGAAAGTCGTCGCCGGTGTTCTTGCCGAGCTTTGCGCTCTTGCCGCCATAGTCGAGTACGTCATCGACGAGCTGGAAGGCGATGCCGAGGTTCATGCCGACCGAGCGGCAGGCGGTCTGCTCCGCCTTGGGGCGGTTGGCGATCACGGGGCCGACCTCGCAGGCGGCGGCGAACAGCTCGGCGGTCTTGCCGCGGATCACGGCGAGATATTCGTCCTCGGTGGTCGCGGTGTTCTTGGCGGCGGCGAGCTGCATCACCTCGCCCTCGGCGATAGTGGCGGCGGCAGCAGACAGGATGTCGAGCGCGCGCAGCGAGCCGACCTCGACCATCATGCGGAAGGCTTGTCCCAGCAGGAAGTCGCCGACCAACACGCTCGCCTCATTGCCCCAGAGCATGCGCGCGGAGAGCTTGCCGCGGCGCATCTCGCTCTCGTCGACGACGTCGTCGTGGAGGAGCGTGGCGGTGTGCATGAACTCGACGGAGGCAGCTAACTTGATGTGGCCGTCGCCGCTGTAGCCGGCGAGGTTGGCCATGGCGAGCGTCAGCATCGGCCGCAGCCGCTTGCCTCCGGAGGAGATGAGGTGGTTGGCGACCTCCGGGATCATGGTCACGTCCGACCCGGTCCGCGACAGGATCGTGGCATTGACGCGCTCCATATCAGGGGCGACAAGGGCAACCAGCTCTTCGATCGACGCGCCGGGAGTTTCGAAAGGTACGATGACGGCCACGCCGGTCTCCAATATTTGCCCCGGAAGGGCTATTCTGATGGAAAGACAATAGAAACTGGACGGGGATGCGGCAAGGCCTGTGCAACCATTGACATTTGCTGCTCACCCCGTTCAGGCAGGAGGCTCGTTTGCGTGAACTGGTTCGGACCAACGATATCGTGCTGGTGTCGGCGATCGGCGCGCTGCTCGACGGCGCGAACATCCATCATCTGGTGCTGGACCAGAACATGAGCATCATCGAGGGCTCGCTCGGCGTCCTGCCGCGGCGGATCCTGGTCCATGAGGACGATGCCATCGAGGCCCGGCAATTGCTGACCGAGGCCGGGCTTAGCCACGAACTGCGCGGCGATGATTGACGTCGTCACAGATCTCACCGAGGACGCCTTTCTCGGCGGGCAGCTGCTGCTCAAGCAGAAGCGCTCCGGCCATCGCGCCGGGCACGACGCGATCCTGCTTGCAGCGGCGACCGAGGCGCGCGCTGGCGACCGTGTGGTCGATCTCGGCGCCGGCATCGGCACGGCCGGGCTGGCGCTGGCCCGCCGCGTGGCCGGGGTCGATCTTTGCCTCGTCGAGATCGATCCGGAGCTGGCCGGGCTCGCGCGCACCAATGCGGCCGCGAATGCGATTACCGCGGAGGTGATTGTGCTCGACGTCACGACGGATGCACAGGCTTTTGCAGCACATGGGCTGATGCCCGAGAGCGCCGACTGCGTGATGATGAACCCGCCCTTCAACGATTCCACGCGGCACCGCGGCTCGCCGGACCAGGCGCGTCACACTGCGCATGTCGCGACCGAGGAGACGCTGCATGCCTGGGTGCATGCAGCACGGCGCATCCTCCGATCGAACGGTGTGCTGACCCTGATCTGGCGCGCGGATGGGATTGCCGAGGTCTTAGCAGCGCTGTCACGCGGCTTCGGCAGCCTGTCGGTCCTGCCGGTTCATGGCGAAGAGACACGGCCTGCGATCCGGGTGCTGGTGCGCGCCGTCAAGGGCAGCCGGGCCCCGACGCGATTGCTGCCGGGACTCATGCTCAACGATGAGTCACGCGTGCCTAAAAAAGAGGTGCGGAATGTTCTGGAAGGGAGGGCGGTCTTGTCGCTGGCGGAGCCATGACAGCTTACTGGGGAAGCGATTCCGACTGCTGTTCCTGCGGGGATGTAAAGCGGATAGCCGTGAAAAGCGCGCCGATCAGCATCAACAGCAGATAGATCTTCATGGCATTTCCTCCGCTGCTTCATTGCAGCTTCCCAACGAGGAATCTGCAAAACACGTTCCAGGCACTTCCAATGACAGTCGCGTGATAAGAAATGGTTAATCAGAGGTAACGGCATGGCCGAACAATTGAACGATCGCGCAGATTCCGGCCTGGCCGACAAGCTGCTGCAATATCTGCCGGCGCGCTTCCGCCCGGGCACGGCGGTGGTGCCCGTGGTGCGGCTGTCCGGCGTCATCGGCGCAGTGACGCCGCTGCGTCCAGGCATGACGCTCGCCGGCGTCGCCCGCGTGCTGGAGCGGGCCTTTTCGGTCCGCAACGCCAAGGCGGTGGCGCTGGTGATCAATTCGCCCGGCGGCTCGCCGGTGCAGTCGCGCCAGATCTATCTGCGCATCAAGCAGCTGGCGGCAGAGAAGAAGCTGCCGGTGCTGGTGTTCGTCGAGGACGTCGCAGCCTCCGGCGGCTACATGATCGCCTGCGCCGGCGACGAGATTTTTTGCGATCCGTCCTCGATCCTCGGCTCGATCGGCGTGGTCGGAGGCAGTTTTGGTTTCCAGGAGGCGATCAAGCGGCTCGGCATCGAGCGGCGGCTCTACACCGCCGGCGCTCACAAGGCGATGCTCGATCCGTTCCTGCCCGAAAACCCCGACGACGTCGCCAAGCTGAAGGCGCTTCAGCGCGAGATCCACCAGATCTTCATCGCGCTGGTGAAGGAAAGCCGTGGCGCGCGGCTCAAGGGCGCCGACGACACCCTGTTCACCGGCGAGTACTGGGCCGGCGAGAGTTCGATCGCGCTGGGCCTCGCCGACGGCATCGGCGATCTCCGCTCAACTCTTCGTGCCCGCTATGGCGAGAAGGTTCTCACCCCTGTGATTGCTCAGCCGAGCGGGCTGCTCTCCGGCCTGTTGGGGCGGAAATCGCCCGGCGCCGGGCAGCTTTCGGCCATGGAATCAATGGCCGGCCTGCCGGACGAGCTGATCTCGGCGGTCGAGACGCGGGCGATTTGGGCGAAATTCGGGTTCTAGCCGGAGCCGCTCCCGCGCCATTTGGTCCGGGCCGAGCCAATTGCGGCGCGGCCCGGTCTGCGCAAGAATGTGCGCGGGGCTGAGCACTAGACAAGGATCGTCAGATGCCGCCGTTCGTCGCTTTCGCGGGCGTCCTGGGCGGGCTTGCCGTGGTCCGCTGGGCCTACAAGACCGCTGTCCGGATCAACCAGGAGTTGGAGGAGATGCGCCTGTCACGCGTCGCCGAGGCCGCCCATATGGGGAATATCCAGACGCTGAAGCGTGACCCGATTACCGGGGCGTATCGGCCGGGTTAGCACTCTCTCCGCACGCTCGGTGTGCTCCCTCTCCCGCTTGCGGGGGAGGGCTGGGGCGGGGGTCTCTCCTCTAGCAAGACCGCCCAAGAGGGTAGAGCCCTCACCCGGCGCTCTGTCGAGCGCCGACCTCTCCCGCAAGCGGGAGAGGTAAGAAGCCCCTTCGCCTTGATTCCCACCCCCGCCGTCGATACGGTCCCGCGCGATTCAAAACCCCCCGCGAGAGCCTGATCTGACGATGGACGCCTCATTGCCCGCCCATATGCGCCCGGAACGCTCGTTCCAGGGTTTTATCCTCGCGCTCCAGCGGTTCTGGGCCGAGCAGGGCTGCGTGATCCTGCAGCCCTACGACATGGAGATGGGTGCGGGTACCTTCCATCCGGCGACCACGCTGCGCGCGCTCGGGCCAAAGCCCTGGAACGCGGCCTATGTGCAGCCCTCGCGCCGGCCCAAGGACGGCCGCTACGGCGAGAATCCGAACCGGATGCAGCACTACTACCAGTTCCAGGTGATCATGAAGCCGTCGCCGCCGAACCTTCAGGAGCTGTACCTGAAATCGCTCGCCGCGATCGGCATCGATTCCGCCGTGCACGACATCCGCTTCGTCGAGGACGACTGGGAAAGCCCGACGCTCGGCGCCTGGGGCCTCGGATGGGAATGCTGGTGCGACGGCATGGAAGTCAGCCAGTTCACCTATTTCCAGCAGGTCGCAGGCTTCGAATGCGCGCCGGTCGCGGGCGAGCTCACCTACGGGCTCGAGCGGCTTGCGATGTATGTGCAGGGCGTCGATCGCGTCTACGATCTCAACTTCAACGGCCGCGAAGGCGATGCCAAGGTCACCTATGGCGACGTCTTCCTGCAGGCCGAGCGGGAATATTCGCGGCATAATTTTGAAATTGCCGATACCGCGATGCTGTTCGAGCAGTTCAAGATGGCGGAAGCCGCTTGCCGGAAATATCTTGAGTCAGGCTGGCGCGAAGGCAATCGCAAAGAGCACCTGATGGCACTGCCCGCCTATGACCAGTGCATCAAGGCAAGCCATGTCTTCAACCTGCTCGATGCGCGCGGCGTGATCTCCGTGACCGAGCGTCAGAGCTACATTCTTCGCGTGCGCGAGCTGGCCAAGGCCTGCGGCGAGGCCTGGATCCATACTGATGCGGGCGGAGCGGCCTGATGCCCGATCTTTTGCTTGAACTGTTTTCGGAAGAAATTCCCGCGCGCATGCAGGCCAAGGCGGCCGACGATCTGCGCCGCCTGGTCACCGACAAGCTCGTCGCCGAGGGGCTGGTCTACGATGGCGCAAAAGCCTTCGCGACACCGCGCCGTCTTGCGCTCACCGTGCACGGCATCCCTGCGCGCCAGCCTGATTTGAAGACCGAACGCCGTGGACCTAAAGTCGGCGGCCCCGATGCAGCCGTGCAGGGCTTTTTGAAAGCGACGGGCTTGAAGTCGCTGGATGAGGCCAAGATCCAGCGCGACCCGAAGGGTGACTTCTACATCGCGCTGATCGAGAAGGCCGGGCGCGACGCGATCGACGTGCTCGCGGAAATCCTGCCCGTCATCATCCGCACCTTCCCCTGGCCGAAATCGATGCGCTGGGGCGCGCGCTCCGGAAAACCGGGATCGCTGAGCTGGGTGCGCCCGCTGCACGCGATCACCGCAACCTTCGGCCTTGAGACCGAAGAGCCCGATGTCGTGAAGTTCTCTGTCGACGGCATCCAGACGGGCCAGACCACCTACGGCCATCGCTTCATGGCGCCGGCTGCGATTCCGGTGCGCCGGTTCGAGGACTACGAAGCGAAGCTGAAGGCCGCCAAAGTCATCCTCGATGCGCAGGCGCGCAAGGACATCATCTTTGCCGACGCCAAGGAGCTGACGTTCGCGCAAGGTTTTGAGCTGGTCGAGGATCAGGCGCTGCTCGACGAGGTGTCGGGCCTCGTCGAATGGCCCGTCGTGATGATGGGATCGTTCGAAGAAGAGTATCTCGCGATCCCGGACGAGGTGATCCGCGCCACCATCCGCAACAACCAGAAGTGCTTTGTGGTCAGGGATACCAAGACCGGGAAGCTGACCAACAAATTCGTTCTCACCGCCAATATCGAGGCGGCCGACGGCGGCAAGGTCATCGTTGCCGGCAATGAGCGCGTGATCCGTCCGCGCCTGTCGGATGCAAAGTTCTTCTACGAGACCGACCTCAAGACCAGGCTCGAGGATCGGCTGCCGAAGTTCGAGCAGATCGTGTTCCACGAGAAGCTCGGTACGCAAGCCGCGCGCATCAAGCGCATCGAGCGGCTCGCCGCCGAGATCGCACCGCTAGTTGGCGCCGATGTCGCCAAGGCGACGCGTGCCGCGCATCTGGCGAAGGCGGATCTGCTGACCGAAGTCGTCGGCGAATTCCCCGAGGTGCAGGGTCTGATGGGCAAGTACTACGCACTGGCGCAGGGCGAGGACGCGTCCGTCGCCGCCGCCTGCGAGGAGCATTACAAGCCGCAAGGGCCTGCCGATCGCGTGCCGACGGATCCAGTCAGCGTCGCGGTCGCGCTCGCTGACAAGATCGATACGCTCGTTGGATTCTGGGCCATCGACGAGAAGCCGACGGGATCGAAGGACCCATATGCGCTGCGCCGTGCGGCGCTGGGCGTCATTCGCTTGATCGCCGAGAACGCGCTGCGTTTGTCGCTCATGAAGGTGGCAGCGTCGGCACTTGCCGGCTTGTCGGTGAAGCCTGCGGATGCGCAGAAGCTTCCGAGCGATCTGCTTGCCTTCTTCGCCGATCGCCTGAAAGTCCAGCTCCGCGAGCAGGGCGCGCGGCACGATCTCGTTGACGCCGTGTTCGCACTCGGCGGCCAGGACGATCTCCTGATGATCGTTCGCCGCGTCGAGGCGCTCGGCAAATTCCTCGAGTCCGACGACGGCAAGAACCTGCTCGCCGGCATCAAGCGCGCGAGCAACATCCTTGGCATCGAGGAGAAGAAGGACAAGCGCAGCTTCGACGGTGCACCGGATGCTGCGCTCTACAGCCTTGGCGAGGAGAAGGCGCTGGCCAAGGCGATCGGCGAGGTGAAGGCGGAAGCCAGCGCTGCCGTCGCCAGGGAAGACTTTGCCGCTGCGATGAGCGCGATGGCAAAGCTGCGGCCGCCGGTCGATGCATTCTTCGAGAAGGTTCGCGTCAACGACGACGATGCGAAGGTGCGCGAGAATCGTCTGAAGCTGCTCAACGAAATCCGCAGCGCCACGCGTGCGGTGGCGGATTTCTCGAAGATCCAGGATTGATCTCGCAAAAAAGCCCCGCCCGGTGGGGGGAAGACCGGGCAGGGCCTGATGTCCGACTACGCGATGCGCGTCAGCCTGATTGATGTGACGCGCCGGACATCTAGTTGATCTCTAAAAGTGCTACTCCATCACCTCGACGATGCGCCGCGAGCGCGGCTCGACCAGCACGGTCTCACCGTTCACGACGGTGTAGCGATAGGTCGTGGCGCCGAAACGCTGCGGCACGTCATAATAGGTGATGCCGGTCTCAGGTAATGTGCTGCCGACCACCACGCGATCCGGAATGCTGAAGGCCGGGACACGTTGCTCGACGACATAGTCGCGGAAAGCCGGCCGCTGCTCGACCGCAATGGTTGGGCCGCTATCGACCACGACGGGCGCGCGTCCCACCGTGATCCCGGTTTGCGCCTGCGCTGCGACGGGCGAGCCGATCGCGGCCGCGAGCGCTGCAAGGGCAAGAATCCTGTTCCGCATGGAAAACTCCTTCGACAAGTTTTTCGGGAAGCGCCAGTGGCGCGACCGGTTGCCAATGCTGCGACGCGCGCGATGTTCCGGAAAAGAGCTGCCGCATACGCGGCAATTTCAGGCCGTTTTCGCGAAGCGGGGAACTCATTCGTCCCTTGTGCGTCTCTACCCGCGGAACCCGGTCCGCTATGATCCGCCCGCGATTCGCCTCAAGCTACCCGAGCCTGGAAAGATAGTTCATGCACCTCACCATCGCCCACATTTCGCCGATCCTGTCGCTGATTGCGGGGGTGCTCATCCTGATCATGCCGCGCCTTCTCAACCTGATCGTTGCGATCTTTCTCATCATCAATGGTGCGATCGGGCTCGGTTTGTTGAAGTGGCTCCATCTCTAGGCCTTCATTTTCCGGAACTCTTCGACTTGCGCGGGCCTGCCCAAAGTGGTGTAAGGCGCGCGATTTCCCATTCCTCTCGCAGGTTGTGTGCAAGCTATGGCCAAAGCCGCCTCGAAGCCTTCTAAAACTGCAGCGAAATCAAAGCCATCCGCCAAGGCGAAGACCATGCCGGCGGCCCGCAAGGCGCTTCCCAAGAGCGCTCCCAAGCCGGTCGCCAAGGCCGCAGCAAAGCCTGCGGCGAAGGCCGCTGCCAAGCCGGTTGCGAAACCTGCGGCCAAGCCCGCAGCGAAGGCTGCGACCAAGCCGGCTGCGCCGAAGGTTGCCGCCAAGGTCGCTGTGAAGGCTGCGCCTGCCAAAGCGGCGCCAGCCGCGGTCAAGGCCGGCAAGTGGGTCTACACGTTCGGTGACGGCAAGGCCGAGGGCCGCTCGGAGATGCGCGACCTGCTCGGCGGTAAGGGTGCCAACCTCGCCGAAATGGCCAATCTCGGCCTGCCGGTGCCTCCGGGCTTCACCATCCCGACCTCGGTCTGCACCTATTTCTACGCGCACGACAAATCCTATCCGAAGGAATTGCAGTCGCAGGTTGAGAAGGCGCTCGACTATGTCGGCAAGTTGACCGGGAAGGTGTTTGGCGACACCAAGAACCCGCTACTCGTCTCCGTGCGCTCCGGCGCGCGTGCCTCGATGCCGGGCATGATGGACACCGTGCTCAATCTCGGCCTCAACGACGAGACGGTGGAAGCGCTGTCGGAGCTCTCCGGCGACCGCCGCTTCGCCTATGACAGCTATCGCCGCTTCATCACCATGTATTCCGACGTGGTGCTCGGCTTCGAGCATCATCACTTCGAGGAAATCCTCGACACTTTCAAGGACAGCCAGGGCTACACGCTCGACACCGACCTCACCGCCGAGGACTGGGTCGATCTGGTCGGCAAGTACAAGGACGCGGTCGCGCGCGAAACCGGCAAGGATTTTCCGCAGGATCCGCACGACCAGCTCTGGGGCGCGGTTGGCGCGGTGTTTTCATCCTGGATGAACGCGCGGGCGGTGACCTACCGCAAGCTGCACGACATTCCGGAATCCTGGGGCACCGCGGTCAACGTGCAGGCCATGGTGTTCGGCAACATGGGCGAGACCTCGGCGACCGGCGTTGCGTTCACGCGCAACCCCTCGACCGGCGAGAGCAAGCTCTACGGCGAATTCCTGATCAACGCGCAGGGCGAGGACGTGGTGGCGGGCATTCGCACGCCGCAGGACATCACCGAGGACGCGCGCAAGGAGTCGGGCTCCGACAAGGCGTCGATGGAATCGGCGATGCCGGAGGCCTTCAAGGAGCTGACGCGGATCTACACGCTGCTCGAGAAGCACTACCGTGACATGCAGGACATGGAATTCACGGTCGAGCAGGGCAAGCTGTGGATGCTGCAGACCCGCGGCGGCAAGCGCACCGCGAAGGCGGCGCTCCGCATCGCGGTCGAGCTCGCCAATGAGGGCCTGATCAACAAGAAAGAAGCGGTGATGCGGATCGATCCCGCCTCGCTCGACCAGCTTCTGCATCCGACCATCGATCCCGAGGCCAAGCGCGACGTGATCGCGACCGGCCTGCCGGCGTCGCCCGGTGCGGCGTCCGGCGAGATCGTGTTCTCGTCGGACGAAGCGGCCAAGCTCCAGGGTGACGGACGCAAGGTCATTCTGGTCCGCATCGAGACCAGCCCCGAAGACATCCACGGCATGCACGCTGCCGAAGGCATCTTGACCACCCGCGGCGGCATGACCTCGCACGCCGCCGTGGTCGCGCGCGGCATGGGCAAGCCCTGTGTCTCCGGCTGCGGCACCATCCGCGTCGACTACGGCCGCGGCACCATGAGCATCGGCTCGCGCACCTTCAAGGCCGGTGATGTCATCACCATCGACGGTTCGCTCGGCCAGGTGCTGGCCGGCCGCATGCCGATGATCGAGCCGGAGCTCTCCGGCGAGTTCGGCACGCTGATGAACTGGGCCGACCAGGTCCGCAAGATCGGCGTCCGCGTCAATGGCGACACGCCGGATGATGCCCGCACCGCGATCAAGTTCGGCGCCGAGGGCATCGGTCTCTGCCGCACCGAGCACATGTTCTTCGAGGAGACGCGCATCCGCACGGTGCGCGAGATGATCCTCTCCGAGGACGAGCAGTCGCGCCGTGCTGCGCTTGCAAAACTGCTGCCGATGCAGCGTGCCGACTTCGTCGAGCTGTTCGAGATCATGAAGGGCCTGCCCGTCACGATCCGTCTGCTCGACCCGCCGCTGCACGAGTTCCTGCCGCACACCCATGCCGAGGTCGAGGAAGTGGCGCGCGCCATGAACACCGATCCGCGGCGTCTGGCCGACCGTGCGCGCGAGCTGTCGGAGTTCAATCCGATGCTCGGCTTCCGCGGCTGCCGTATCGCGATCGCCTATCCTGAAATCGCCGAGATGCAGGCACGCGCGATCTTCGAGGCTGCGGTCGAAGCCGAGAAGCGCACCGGCAAGGCCGTCGGCCTCGAGGTGATGGTGCCGCTGATCGCGACCAAGGCGGAACTTGATCTTGTCAAAGCGCGCATCGACGCCACCGCGAAAGCCGTGATGCGGGACACGAATACAAAACTCGCCTATCAGGTCGGCACCATGATCGAGCTGCCGCGCGCCTGCCTGCTCGCCGAGCAGATCGCCGAGAGCGCCGAGTTCTTCTCGTTCGGAACCAACGACCTGACGCAGACGACCTACGGCATCAGCCGCGACGATGCCGCGAGCTTCCTCGGTCCCTACGTGGCGAAGGGCATCCTTACGATCGACCCCTTCATCTCGCTCGACCAGGAAGGCGTCGGCGAGCTCGTCAAGATCGGCGTCACGCGCGGCCGCAAGACGCGCCCCTCGCTCAAGATGGGCATCTGCGGCGAGCACGGCGGCGATCCCGCGTCCGTCGCGTTCTGCCACAATGTCGGCCTCGACTACGTCTCGTGCTCACCCTACCGCGTGCCGATCGCGCGGCTTGCTGCGGCCCAGGCCGCGCTCGGCAAGGCGGTTGCGAGCCAGGCGTAAGCGAAGAGCACGATTGAGTTGAGAGAGGCGGGGCTGGTCCCCGCCTCTTTTTATTTTGAGCAATCATCTCCCCACGTCATTGCGAGCGCAGCGAAGCAATCCAGTGTCCCTCCGCGGAGACAGTCTGGATTGCTTCGCTGCGCTCGCAATGACGGCGGAGCGGGAACCGCACGCGTCCCGTAACGATACGTGCGCGCAAGAAATATCAGCAAGAGTTCCTTCACCATTCGCGTTGACCCAATGTTTACCGCTTCAAATGAGGCGGCATTTACCAACGCGCAGCATCGCCCCGTGAAAACACCTGACATCGCTTGAGTGTGTCGGTTGCGCAACGTCGATTAACGCCCCGGCAACCTAAATTAGATACTCACGATAAAGATCGAATTGCACGGATGTACTGCGGCTCGATCTCTCTGGTGTAAGCGTAGCGTGAGCGTATCGATGTCAGTGTTGCGTAACCATCCGAAGGGTGCGCGGTTCGCATCCTTCGGAATCGGTCTCTGCATCTTCGCATTGATGCCGAGAGAGACCGGCTATCAGGACATAGGCTCGCTGCTGGCGCGCCAGCCCGGCGTCGCCGAGCGTTGGCAGAAGCAGGTGTTCTCTGCAGCCTCGTCCATTCAGCTTGCCACTTACAGCTTTTCGCGCCCGATCGGGACGTCTGCGCCGCAGAGCGCGATGGTTCGTCTCGCAAGCCTCGATGGCCGCGACATCACCGGCACCATCTCCCGCGGCAATCCGACGCTCCAGGCGCCGACGCGCTACCAGGCCTCCGATTTCCCCAAGGTCGATCGCGCTCTGAAGGGCGACCGTCTCGCCACCGCGACGCCTGCGCCCGAGACGGTTGCACCGGCCGCCGCGCCCGCGCAGCAAGATCCGGCGACCTCCAATAGCTCCGTGTTCGGCGCCAAGACTGTTCAGATGCCTGTTCAGATGCCTGTCCAGTTGCCGGTCGCGCAGCCGCAAGCGATGTCGCCGGAGTCCGCGGCAGCGCTCGATCCCGAGCTCCAGGAGGCGATGCGCGCGCCGCCCTTGCCGCAATATGCCAATCCGCCGAAGGCCGACGACAATGCGCTGTCGTTTGCGGCGCAGCCGCTCAACGCGCTCAAGCAGGCGACGGTCGTTGCCCCGCCGCGCGATCCCTTCAGCATCAAGACCTCGAACCTGTTCTTCGGCAGCTCCTCGCTCGGCGGCTCCGTTGACAGCATCGAAAGCTGGCAGCCCGGCGCCGAGCCGCTGATCGTGATGCCAGATCCCGACATGAAGCTCGCCTCGCTGTCGCCGCCGAACGAGGACATCGCAAGCGTGACCGAGAGCGGCGAGAGCGTCGCGCCGAAGGGCGAGGTCAACGTCGACAACCAGCGCGCCAAATCGCCGGCCGAGCGGCTGGCGCTCGACGACAAGTCACGCGCCAAGTCGGAAAAGTGTCTCGCCGAAGCCGTCTATTTCGAATCCCGCGGCGAAGCCGTGCGCGGCCAGATCGCGGTCGCGCAAGTCGTGATGAATCGCGTGTTCTCCGGCAAATATCCGGACACCGTGTGCGGCGTGGTCTATCAGAACAAGTACCGCCACTTCGCCTGCCAGTTCACCTTCGCCTGCGACAACAATCCCGACGTGATCCGCGAGCCGGAGATGTGGGAGCGCGCGAAGAAGATCTCGAAGGCGATGCTCGACGGCCAGATCTGGCTGCCCGAGGTCGGCAAGTCGACGCACTACCATGCCTATTGGGTGCGCCCGTCCTGGGTCGCCGAGATGAAGAAGATGTACAAATTCGGCGTGCACACCTTCTACCGGCCGCGCAACTGGGGCGACGGCAGCGAAGAGCCGAGCTGGGGCACGCCGGCGCAGACTGCTGCGCTTTCCGCTGAGCTCGCGCAGGAAGCCAAGAGCTCCGCCGAGATGGGTGTGGTCGAGCGGCGGTAGCCTTTCTTGCCTCGCCCCGCTTGCGGGGAGAGGTCGGATTGCATCGCAGATCCGGGTGAGGGGGACTCTCCACGAGGCTAACTGTCACCGTCCTCGCGGAGACTCCCCCTCACCCCGACCCTCTCCCCGCAAGCGGGGCGAGGGAGAAGAGCAGCTCACGCCTCGATATCCAGCGCGCAGTCGAAATTCGGGGCCGAATGCGTCAGCGCGCCGGCTGAGGCGTAGTCGACGCCGGTGGCTGCGATCGCTGGGATCGAGTCCAGCGTGACGCCGCCGGACGCTTCCAGTGCGAGGCGGCCTTCCGTCATCCGCACCGCCTCGCGCAGCGTCGCGATGTCCATGTTGTCGAGCAGCACGGCTTCGGCGAGGCCGGTGTTGAGTACCTCGCGCAGCTGGGCGAGCGTATCCACCTCGATCTCGATCTTGACGAGATGGCCGGCATAGCTGCGGGCACGCTCCAGCACGGGGCGGATGCCGCCGGCGACCGCGATGTGATTATCCTTGATCAGGATCGCATCGTCGAGACCAAAACGGTGGTTGAAGCCGCCGCCGCAACGCACCGCGTATTTCTCCAGCGCCCGCAATCCCGGCGTGGTTTTTCGCGTGCAGCAGATGCGCATTTTGGTGCCCTCGGTGCGCGCGACGTAATCAGCCGTAAGCGTGGCGACGCCGGACAGCCGGCCGACGAAATTCAGCGCGGTTCGCTCCGCGGTGAGAATGGCGCGCGCCGGGCCGGAGATCGTCAGCACGTGCTGCCCGCGGGCAACGCGCGCGGCGTCGCGGACATGCGCACGCACCTCGAGGTCGGGGGAGAGCTTTTGCAGTGTCGCCAGCGCCAGCGGCAAGCCAGCGATCACGCCGGATTGCCGCGCGACAAGGACAGCCTGCGCTTTGGTCGCTTCCGGGATCGTCGCGAGCGAGGTGACGTCGCCGGCCCGGCCGAGATCCTCGTCGAGCGCGCGGTGCACGGCCTCTTCGATGGCGAGCGGAGAGAGGAAGGCGTCGGGATAGAGCAGGGAGGTCGGGGTGATCATGAAAAACTCCGTCAGGCGATCATGGATTGCGCGATGCGCGGCATTGGATGTTCGGCGAGGCCGTCCGCGACCGCGCGTGCCGCAGCGAGCGTGGTCATCGTTCTCTGCGCCAGCGCGGGGACGTCGGCAGGATGGTCCGCACGGAAATGCGCGCCGCGGCTCTCGCGCCGGCTCCAGGCCGCAGTGGCGACGAGCAGGGCTGCTGTCGCCATGTTGCGGATAGTGACGCTCGTGGCCGTGTGCTCGAGTGCTGCAAAGCTGCGCACGGCCTCTGCGAGCCCGTCGCGCGCGCGGATCACGCCGACATGCGTGCTCATCATCGCGCGCAACTGCTTCACGCTAACTGCGTCCGGCGCACCGCCGCGCGGCGTCACCAGCGCCTCGGGGAGGCGGGCAGGTGAGGCGATCGCGTGGCCGGCGATGTCGTCGGCGATGCGGGCGGCGTAGACCACGGCCTCCAGCAGCGAATTCGAGGCGAGCCGGTTGGCACCGTGCGCACCGGTGGACGATACTTCGCCGCCAGCCCAGAGCCCATCGATCGAGCTGCGGCCGCGTGCGTCGACCGCGATGCCGCCCATGTGATAGTGCACAGCCGGCGCGATCGGGATGGCCCGCGTCGCTGGATCGATGCCGGCCGCGATGCAGCTTGCATGCACGGTCGGGAATTTGTCGGCGAAGCGTGCGCCCAGTGCTTCTCGCGCATCGAGGAAAGCCCCGCGACCGCCTGCGATCTCGGCGAATACGCCACGGGCCACGATGTCGCGCGGCGCAAGCTCGGCGAGCGGATGGAGTGCCGCCATAAAGCGCTCGTCATGGCCGTTGATCAGCGTCGCGCCTTCACCGCGCAGCGCCTCGGTCGCAAGCGGCGCGGGATCGCGGCCGACCATGATGGCGGTCGGATGGAATTGCACGAATTCAGGATCGGCGATCACAGCACCGGCGCGCGCGGCAATCGCAAAGCCGGATCCATTGGCCTCGGCCGGGTTGGTGGTGACGGCATAGAGATGGCCGATGCCGCCAGTCGCCAGCACGATCGCGCGCGAAGCGATCATCAGGGGCCTCGCTGCGAAATTGTCGGCCTCACGCAATTGAAGGCCGGTGACGGCGCCGTCCTCGGTCAACAGCGCTTCGGCGACAAAGCCTTCGATCAGGCGGATTGACGGTGTGCGGCGTACCGCCTCGCTCAGCGCCGCGATGATCGCCGCGCCCGCGCCGTCGCCGCGGACATGAACGATCCGCCGTGCCGAATGCGCGGCCTCGCGCCCCACGGCGAGCCGGCCTTCGAGATCGCGATCGAACGGCACGCCGTAGGCGAGCAAATCCTGAATCCGCGGCGCGGCGTCGCGTGCGATGCCGAGCGCGACCGCTTCATCGACGATGCCGCCGCCGACCGCGATGGTGTCAGCTGCATGCGCTTCAGGACTGTCGCCCTCGGCGACAGCGGCCGCGATGCCGCCTTGCGCCCATGCGGAGGATGCGCCCTGTCCGAGCGGCGCCGCCGAGATCAGCGTTACCGGCCGCGGCGCGAGCTTTAGTGCGCAGAACAGACCAGCGAGACCGCCGCCGACGATGACGACGTCGTCAGTGGAGCGGGTGAGGTTATGGATGTTGTCTGTCATGTCACGCCCTCAATTCTTCAGATTGATCATCCGCTCGACCGAGCGCCGCGCGCGTATCGCAAGTGCGGGGTCGATCGTCACCTCCTCGCCGAGTGTCAGCAGGCTCTCCAAAATGTTGGACAGCGTGATGCGCTTCATGTGCGGGCAGAGATTGCAGGGACGCAGCATTTCCACATCGGGCAGCTCGGCGCGGACATTGTCGGCCATCGAGCATTCCGTGATCATCACCAGCCGCTTCGGCCGCCGCTCGCGCACCCAGTTGATCATGTGCGCGGTCGAGCCGGTGAAATCGGCTTCCGCCAGCACGTCCGGCGGGCATTCGGGATGCGCGATGATCTGCACGGAGGGATCGGCATCGCGGAAGGCGCGCAGCTCGTCGCCGGTGAAGCGCTCATGCACTTCACAGGCGCCCTTCCAGGCGATGATTTTCACATCGGTCTTCGAGGCGACGTAAGTCGCGAGATAACGGTCTGGCAGGAAGATCACGCTTGGCGCGTTCAGGCTCTCCACCACCTGCACCGCGTTCGACGAAGTGCAGCAGATATCGACCTCGGCTTTCACTTCGGCCGATGTGTTGACATAGGCGACCACAGGCACGCCGGGAAATTTCTCGCGCAGCAGCCGCACGTCCGCGCCGGTGATGCTGGCGGCGAGCGAGCAGCCGGCGCGCGAATCCGGGATCAGCACCGTCTTGTCCGGATTGAGCAGCTTTGAGGTCTCCGCCATGAAGTGCACGCCGCACTGCACGATGACATCGGCCCTCACCTTGGTGGCCTCGACGGCGAGCTGAAGCGAATCGCCGCCGATGTCGGCGACGCCATGAAAGATCTCCGGCGCCTGGTAGTTGTGGGCGAGGATCACCGCGTTGCGCGCGCGCTTCAGTTCATTGATCGCGTGAATCGTGGGCGCCATCAGCGGCCACTCGATCGGCGGGATCACATGCTTGACGCGCTCGTAGATCGGCGCGGTGGCGCGTTCGATCTCGCTGGTCCATTCCAGTGAGGGCCGCGGCAACGCGGGTCCGGTTCGCACTGGTGCGGTGCGGGGAGCGGTAGTTTGGCTCTGCGACCTACCTGCAAGATCGTCGGGGCCGTAAATTCCAGTGATCGGCATCGAAGCCTCCCGTGCATGATATTTATGCTCAATATGAGTATATATTGCGCCTGAGAAATCCGGCCGAAAGGGCCGGTGGGTTTCTTCAGAGCTTGCATATACTCAATCTGAGTAAATCAAAGATAACACGCTGATCAGGGGGCCGCTAGGTCTCGCCGCACACATTCTCGTCAAGTCCAGTCTCGTCGCGCCCGGCAAGACCGCGATGAAACGCAATGCTCGCGCGACAGCCCCTCGTGGAACGCAATCACTTTTGACTTGGGACTTTCATGCATTTGCATTAAACGCCTGACACGCGGCTGCCGATTTGCAGATCCGCCTGGGGCCCGAGGAGGAACACCATGTCGATACAAGCAGGCGAGCTGGGTCCGACCCGTTCCTCCAACTGGCGCACGCCGGCTGTCATCATCCTCTGCGGCTGCGCGATCGGCATGCTGGGCTTCGGTCCGCGCTCGGCGCTGGGCTTCTTCGTGCAGCCGATGAGCCACGAATTCGCCTGGGGCCGCGACGTGTTCGGCCTCGCCATCGCCTTCCAGAATCTGCTGTGGGGATTGGGCCAGCCGTTCGCGGGCGCGATCGCCGATCGCTTCGGCCTGTTCCGCGTGATGTGCGTCGGCGCGCTGCTCTATGCCGGCGGCCTGCTGCTGATGCGCTATTCCTCGACGCCGATGTCCCTCAACATCGGGGCAGGCGTCATGGTCGGCTTCGGCCTCGCCGGCTGCTCGTTCAACCTGGTGCTGTCTGCTTTCACCAAGCTGCTGCCGGCCGAGAAGCGCGGCCTTGCGCTCGGCGCCGGCACCGCGGCGGGCTCGCTTGGCCAGTTCCTGTTCGCGCCCATTGGTGTCGCGCTGATCGACAATTTCGGCTGGCAGCAGGCGCTCACCGTGTTCGGCTTCCTGATGCTGCTGATCATTCCGCTGGCGTTGGCGATCTCGACGCCACCGGTCGCAAGCACGGCCAATGCAGCGCCTGCGGATGAGCAAACCATCACCAAGGCGCTTGCAGAGGCCTTCGGCCATCGCTCCTATGTGCTGCTGGTGCTGGGCTTCTTCACCTGCGGCTTCCAGCTCGCCTTCATCACCGTGCATCTGCCGGCGTTCCTGGTCGACCGCGGCATCTCGACGCAAACCGGCGGCTGGGTGATTGCGGCGATCGGCCTGTTCAACATCATGGGCTCGCTTAGCGTCGGCTATCTCCAGAATTCGCTGCCGAAGCGCTACATCCTCTCGACGATCTATTTCACCCGAGCGCTCGCGACGCTCGCCTTCATCTCGTTCCCGATCACGCCGTTCTCGGCGATCGCGTTCGGTGCGGTCTCCGGCCTGACCTGGCTGTCGACGGTGCCGCCGACCTCGGCGCTGGTGGCGCTGATGTTCGGCACGCGCTGGCTCGCCACGCTCTATGGCTTCGCCTTTGTCAGCCATCAGGTCGGCGGCTTCCTCGGCGTCTGGTTAGGGGGCATCGTGTTCGAAAAGTACGGTTCCTACACGCCGATCTGGTGGCTCTCGATCCTGTTCGGCGTGCTCTCGGCGCTGATCAATCTTCCGATCGTAGAGAAACCGGTCGCACGAGCGGTTGCACAGCCTGCCTGATCGGCTAAACATCCCGGTCAAACAAGTCAGGGAGTTCAGCTGTGGCCACATTCAAGGCGATCCGGATCGACAAGGCCGACAAGGGCACCACTGCCGCGCTCACCCAGTTCGACGAAGCCGAGCTGATGGAGGGCGACGTCACGGTCCGCGTCGAATGGTCGACGCTGAACTACAAGGACGGCCTCGCGCTGACAGGCAAGGCGCCGGTGGTGCGCCGCTTCCCGATGATTGCCGGTATCGATTTCGCCGGCACGGTCGAAGCCTCATCGCATCCGCAATGGAAAGCGGGCGACAAGGTCGTCTGCACCGGCTGGGGCATGGGCGAGACCCATCTCGGCGCCTATGCCGAGAAGGCGCGGGTGAAGGGCGACTGGCTGGTCGCTCTGCCGCAGGGCCTGTCGGCGCGCGATGCCATGGCGATCGGCACCGCAGGCTTCACCGCGATGCTTTCCGTGCTTGCGCTGGAGAAGCACGGCGTCTCGCCGAAGAGCGGTCCGGTGGTGGTCACGGGCGCTGCCGGCGGCGTCGGCTCGGTCGCGACCGCCGTGCTGTCCTGGCTCGGCTACCACGTCATCGCCTCGACCGGCCGCGCCTCGGAGGCGGATTATCTGAAGAGCCTCGGCGCTGCCGAGGTGATCGACCGCAATGAATTGTCGGCGCCGGCAAAGCCACTGGCCAAGGAGCGCTGGGCGGGTGGCATCGACAGTGTCGGCTCGACCACGCTCGCCAATCTGCTGTCGATGACGAAATATGGTGGCGCGATCGCTGCCTGTGGTCTCGCCGCCGGCATGGACCTGCCGTCTTCTGTCGCACCCTTCATTTTGCGCGGGGTGTGCCTTCTCGGCATCGATTCCGTGATGTGCCCGCTTCCGCCGCGAAAGGCCGCCTGGCAGCGTCTCGCTTCCGATCTGGATCGGTCTAAACTATCTGAAATCACTACGGAAATTCCGCTTTACGAAGTTCCGGAATGGGGCGCGAAAATCCTGGCCGGCCAGGTTCGCGGTCGTATCGTGGTAAAAATTGTCTAACGGCGTTCAGACTTTACCAACCAAGCTGCTTCAATGTCGCCATGGTTGGTATGGTAAGCACCGGGTAAAGAGATAAGGCATCGCCCGCTGCGGGGGTTAGTTCGGAGTTGAGCATGCTTGCGCGTATCGTGTTGGGGGCTGTCACGGCAGTCGTGACGTTTGCGCCGGCCATCGCCTTGGCCGGGAGTATGAACGCGGATGAGGCACGCCGCTTCGTCGCCGGCAAGGTGTTCGCCTTCACCTGTTTCGACGGCACCCGTGGCGCAGGCCGTATCCTCGACGATCTCGGCGCTGCCGGCGCGGTGCAGTTCTCGGGCTCAGGCCCGGTGCGCCATCTCCGCCTGCCAGGCAACACGCTCCAGATCCGCGGCCAGAACGTGTGCGCCTCGATCAAGGGCATTCCGTTCGAGCCTTGTTTCAACCTGGAAAAGACCGACGACCGTAGCTTCCGCGGCTCGGTCTCGGGCATGGGCTTCGCCTATTGCGACTTCCATCACCAGGGCGGCAACCAGATGCTGATGGCGCGCGCCGTTGCGCGGCCGCGCGCGCTGCGTGCGTCGGAGCAGACCGGTTCGGTCAACACATCGAGCACCGAGGTCGCCGCGCGCGTCGAGACTCCGCGGGTCGAGAGCGGCCGGATCGAGCCCGTGAAGTCGGAAGTTAAATCCGAGCCGAAGAACGAAGGTCCGCTCGAGCTGCGCCGCTCGACCGAGTGATATCTGGCGCAAAACTGCGCGCGCAATTTACCCGCCTTTGACGAATGCTCGCACGCGAAACCGCGGCGCCGTAGTCATACGGCCCGCGGTTTTTATGCCTTGGTAGCGACTGGCGCCCCAGCCTTGGGTAACGGCCGGGGGGCGGCCCTATGCAAGGTTCAAAAATGTCGCTGTATTTCTTCCGCATCAGCACCGGCCGCTATTCCGGCGCCGCCGATCAACCGTACGAATTCGAGGATCGCGACGCCGCCTGGAAAGAGATGACCGAGGTCTGCGCCAATCTGCTCGGCAGCATCTCGCGCAATCTGAAGCCGAACGCGAAATGGAGCATGGAGCTGCTCGACGAGAACAAGCAGCCGGTGTTCCGCATCAGCCTGGTCGGCGAGGCCGCGCACTTGGCTGACACGCCTGCCAAAGCGGACGGACGTTAACGGAAGTCGCGTTTGTTGCGCTGCAAAGCATCGTTGCGGAGCGGATCACACTCACGACAGCGAATTCCGTAATTCCCCTAGGTTCTTGTTAACGCCTGTTTGCGACTATGGGCACAATCTTACCGGATAAGAACCAGCCAGCATTGTTGGAATGACTTCCGCCCAGCCGTCCACCGTGACGGTCGCGGCGCGGGTGGCTTGTGCGTTTAGCTATCATCGGGATTTGTCGTGATGTCGAAATTGTCGATCGTCTTCAAGCTTCTGACCGTGCTGTCGGTGCTCGTGCTCTCGCTCGCCGGCGTCGGTGTGGTGGCGATCGGCACCATGCAGAACATCAATTCCCATACCGTCGAGATCGCACAGAGCTGGCTGCCGAGCGTGCGTGCGCTCGGCTCGATGCGCGCCGACATCAACGAGCTGCGCGTTGCGCTGCGCCTTCACCTGATGCAGGACACCGCTGAGGGCAAGGCGGCTGCGGAGAAGCGCCTCGCCTCGCTGCAGGCGCGCATCGACCAGACCCGCAAGGTCTACGAGCCGCTGATCACCTCCGCCGAGGAACGCTCGCTCTATGAGCAATGGACCAGGGCGTGGGCCGAATATCTGAACGGCGTGCAGGACGTCATGGCGCTGTCGCGCAAGAGCCCCGGCAAGTTCCCGGCCGACGCCAACGAGATGCTGCAGACCAAGGTCGCGAAGATGGCCCAGGCGGCGGATCCTTTGCTCCAAAAGGGCATCGAGATGAACAACCACGGCGCCGAGCTGGAAACGAAGCAGGCGGCCGACAGCTACGCCACGATCTTCCGTGTGCTGGTCGGCATCATCATCGCCTCGGTGGCGATCGCGATCGGCGCCGCCTATTATCTCGTGCGCGACGTTTCGCGGGGCATCGCCTCGATCATCAAGCCGATGCAGTCGCTCGGCGAGGGCGATCTTTCGGCCGAGGTGCCGCATCACGGCGAGAAGACCGAGATCGGCTCGATGGCCGATGCGCTGCAGATCTTCAAGGAAGCGCTGATTGCCAAGAGGGCCGCTGATGAAGCGGCCGCACGCGACGCCGAGGCCAAGATCGAGCGCGGCCGCCGCGTCGATGCCATCACCCGCAAGTTCGAGGCCATGATCGGCGAAGTCGTCGGCACCGTCTCCTCGGCCTCGACCGAGCTCGAGGCGTCTGCAACGACGTTGACCAACACCGCGCGTCGCGGTCAGGAGCTCTCAACGGCGGTTGCGGCTGCCTCCGAGGAAGCGTCGACCAACGTGCAGTCGGTCGCCTCGGCGTCCGAAGAGCTGTCGTCCTCCGTCACCGAGATCAGCCGCCGCGTGCAGGATTCGGCGCGCATGGCCGCGGAAGCGGTCGATCAGGCGGCGCGGACCAATGCGCGCGTCAACGAGCTGTCGCAGGCGGCCTCCCGCATCGGCGACGTCGTCGAGCTCATCAACACCATCGCGGGCCAGACCAACCTGCTGGCGCTGAACGCCACCATCGAGGCGGCGCGCGCGGGCGAAGCTGGCCGCGGCTTCGCGGTCGTCGCCTCCGAGGTGAAGGCGCTGGCGGAGCAGACCGCGAAGGCGACCGGCGAGATCGGCGCGCAGGTCGCTGGCATCCAGTCGGCGACGCAGGAATCGGTCAGCGCGATCCAGGAGATCGGCGGCACCATCGAGCGGCTGTCGGAAGTGTCCTCAGCGATCGCCGCCGCCGTCGAGGAGCAGGGCGCCGCCACGCAGGAAATCTCGCGCAATGTGCAGCAGGCCTCGCTCGGCACGCAGCAAGTCTCGATGAACATCACCGACGTGCAGCGCGGTGCGATCGAGACCGGCTCGGCTTCGACGCAGGTTCTGTCGGCGGCGAAGTCGCTGGCGATCGACAGCACACGCCTCAAGGTCGAGGTCGCGCAGTTCCTGGAATCGGTCCGCGCGGCCTGATCCTCAACTGCCTGTCTGCGGAGCCGGCGGCGGGACCTGCCGCCGGAACAGGATGCGCTGATAGAGCCAGCCGATCGCGACCAGCACGATGCCGAGGCACATGAACGACAGCGCCCGGTAGACGCCGGTCAGCGTCGACATGTCGATCACGAAGGCCTTCAGGATCGTCAGCGCGATGACGGCGGCAGACGCCAGCCGCGCCCGCTCGGAATTGACTGTTATGCCGATGCCGAGCAGCACGACGCCGAAGGCGAGCCAGCCGATCGAATAGGTGTATTGCTCCGCGCCCGTGGTCTCGCCGCTGGTGAGGAACGGGCCGTGGTAGAAACGGCGGATCTCCAGCGTCAGGTACGACAGCGCAAACACGAGGGCCGCGCCCGCAATCGTATTCGCATAGACTTTACCGCGTGCACCGACCACCGCATAGGCGAGCAGCAGCATCAGCGCCGCCGGCAGCGCGTAGCCGAGCAGCAGCAGGTTGAACACGGCGCCGCCGACGTCGATGTGCCACAGCAGTGGGTTCTCCAGGAACAGCAGGCCGAACACGCTGACGAAGCCGGCGATCGCCGTGAGCACGACCGCGCCGACATTGTGCACGATGCTATGGCTGCGCAGCCGCAATCGCTCCAGCCCAATCGCCATCGCCAATGACACGCAGACCTGGAGGCCTGCTTCGAGCAGTGACGGCGCTGCGATCATGTCGCCGCCGGTCGCGAGATGGCGAACCTCCATGAAGGCGAGCAGCGCGGTGAACAGGATCGCGGCCGCCTCCACCATGCGCAGCGGCGCGTCGTCAGCGCGTCGGCGCAGGAACAGGCTCGCCGCCCAGAACGAGGCGGCCGGCAGGCCATAGCCCCACAGCAGCCAGTTGAAGATCGGCGTGGAGCCGACGGCGTCCCCGACGATGCGCGGATCATAGAGGATGCGCGCGGTGACGATGCCGGCGAAGATGGCGGCAAGCCAGCGCAGGAACGGGATCGGCCGCTGCATCGCAATCCAGGCGGTGCCGAGCGACATCAACGCCAGCGCGATGGTCAGCCAGCCCTTCTGCAGCGCGAAGGTCAGCGCCAGCGCCAATGCGCCGAGCGTGCCGGTCGCAAACAGCGCCGTCGAGATCGCAAGGCCCGGCCGGGTGTCGCGGCGGGTCAGCGTTTCCGTCGCGGCGCCAAAGGCGGCAGCGAGCAGCACCGCGAGGATCGCGAACGGGATCGAGTGGTCGAGATGGGCGATGCGGGCGTAGAGCGCGACCAGGATCGCGATCGGCGTGGCGACACCCGCCGCCGACCACACCACGGGAATGATCGCCGAATTCGAACGGCCCTGCGCGAAGAAGCCGGCGATGCCGAAGCCGGCGGCGAAGATCGCTGCCATCATCAGATGCAGCGTCACCGCGCTGTCGGTGGCGGTCGGCGTGATGCCGGGCATGGCGCTGCCCGGCAGCACCAGCATGTCCGGATTGGCGCGCACGGCCCATTCGGCGAACACGATGAACACGGTCGCGGCGGCCGCGCCCAGCGCGCCGGCTGCGGCCTCCGCGCGCCAGGCGACGAACAGCGTCGCCGCAACGAGCAGCGTGAAGGCGATCAGCGCCAGATCGGCATGCGCGCTCGACAGCACGATCAGCATCGCGCCGAACAGATAGGCGCCGAGCGCGCTCGACGACACCGGCTCGATCTGTCCGTCATCGATGGTCGGGCCGAACATGAAGCCGCAGACGACGAGAAGTGCGGCCAGCACGAAGCCGGCGATCACATGGAAGGCATGCGCCGCGATCTGCAGTTCGCCAGTATCGAGTCCCGGAAAAGTCCAGAGCACGGCGAAGACGATCGTCGTCACGGCCAGCCAGCGCCACAGCTTGATACGGGCGAGGCCAAAGCTCGCGGCGGTGACGATGGCGAGATAGATATAGAGCGCCCAATAGTCCGGCTTGGCGCTGGAGACGAGCACCGGCGTCGCGAAGGCGCCGGCCACGCCGAGGCCGGCGAGCGCCGGCCCGTGCAGCAGTGCTGCGGCGAGCGTGCCGAGCGCGACGAGGCCGAGCAGCACGAAGGCTGTGGCGGGCACCAGGAAGTCATAGAGCGCGTAGGCCGCATATACGGTTGCGAACGCGACCGCGGTGCCGGCCGCGGTGAGGATCGCGGGGATATTGGCGATCGGCAGCGCCTGGATCGTGGAGATGCTCTCCTTGCGCCGCGTCCATTCGCCGGCGCCCAGCAAAGCCAGCGCGAACAGGCCGCCGAGGAACACACGCACGCCGGGGCCGACCAGGCCGGCCTCGATCGAATAGCGCACCATGAAGAAGCCGCCGAGTGCGAGCGCAAGCCCGCCGATCCACACCACCCAGCGCGTGCCGAGCCGTTCCTCGAAGCCGGGCTCAGCTGCCGGCAGAGGAGGCGGTGCATCAGCGCTCGGTTCGAGGGGAGGCGGTGCCACTTGATCCGCGACGAGGGGCGACGTCGGCTCGGACTCGGGTGCAAGCGGCGGTGGTCCCTCCGCGGTCGTCGGAGGCGCGGGGGCCTGGTTCTGCGACGGCATCAGCGGCGGAGGCTGGACCTGTCGCTGCGCGTACAACATCCCTTCGAGCGTGTTCAGCCGCCGGCGCAGCTCGGCCGCCTGGCTGGAGGCCTTCAGCGCGATCAGGAACGCGACGATCGCAAACATCACTGCAAAGAGGTCGAAGGCAGCGTCGAACATGGGGCCTCCTGGCGAATCGGCGGGCAGGGGCCGATCGCAATCTTGATCTAGCGCCGGGAGCGTACGCGCAAGCCCGGCGCGGGCCGCTCCTGGAGCACGTCGCGGCGGAAGCGATAGAGCGCCGCCGGCCGCCCGCCGGTCTGTGTCGACATCACGCCGGTCGGTTCGACCAGGGCTTCGGTTTCGACCAGACGGCGGAAATTCTGCTTGTGCAGGTGGCGGCCGGAGATCGCCTCCACCGTGTACTGCAACTCAGTGAGTGTGAACTCGGCGGGCAAAAGTTCAAATACCACAGGGCGATACTTCAGTTTTGCGCGCAGCCGCGCGATTCCTGTGGCGAGGATTCTGCGGTGATCGAACCGCATCGAGGTGCCGAGCGCGGGCAGCGTCTTGCGTGCCAATGCCGCAGGCCGGCCGTCGCGCCGCGCCTCCTCGACGAGGCCGGCCTCGTACAGCAGTTCATAGCGGTCGAGCACGCGCTCCTCGTCCCAGGCCGCACCCTCGAGGCCGAAATAGAACCGCACGCGATCTTTTCGCGGCAATGCGCGTGTCGTCTCCGGCGTCTCCTCCTCGGCCCATTTGTTGAGCTCCGGGATGATGTCACGGGCGATGATCGCGGGCGGCGCCTCGCGCCAGTCTTCCCAGGGGAAAAAACGATACCAGGGCTCGAAGCTCGCCGCATTCGCAGCGCCCTCGGCGGCGCGCGTCAGCGCGAGATAGCCGATCGACACCATATGCGCGCCGGTGTCACCGGCTTCCGCATGGCGGCCGCGGTCGCCAAAGGTGTAGAGCTGCTCGACATAGCCGAGCCGCAAGCTCGCCTGTTGCTCGACCCAGGCGCGCAGGCCGATCTCGAAGGTGCGATGGCTCGGCGCATCGAACGGACCGAACGGCAGGCCGGTCAAGCCGTCGCTGCCGCGCGCGGTCAGCACCAGCGGCTCATGATCCTCGATCGCGACGATCGCGGCAGTCAGGCCGATCTCGATCGGCGTCAGCAGCTTGTCACTCATGCGGCTGACGCCGCGGACGTTGGCAGAAAGACTTGCCGGTTGATGGAGGCAACCTCGCCGCGGGCTCGCTGTAACCTCTCCCGCTTGCGGGAGAGGTCGGCGCGTAACGCCGGGTGAGGGCTTTCTCCTCTAGGGGATTGTCCCGTTGCGGAGACACCGTCTCCCCGACCCTCTCCCGCAAGCGGGAGAGGGGGCGCAGTCCCGTCGCGGCTGCTATTCGACTCCCGCCTCATTCGAGCTCGATCACGAAGGGGCGGCCCTCGACCATCATCTCGCCCGGGCCCATCTCGTCGAGCGCGCGCAGCATGCGGCCGTTGCGCCCCAGCGCGCGGTCGGCGAGACCGACGATGCGCCGGTTCGGCGAGGCGATCGGGGAGGCCGTGCGGATCTTCTTCGCGATCTCGACCTCGTCACGATCCGGATTGAGCGCGCAGACGGCGGCGAATGCGCTCGCCGTGGAGCGGCTGATGCCGGCATAACAATGCACCACCAGCGGCGCGCCGCGGTCCCAGCCGCGGACGAAATTCAGCACCTGGTCGATATGCGCCTCGGACGGCGCGACAAAGCCATCCATCTCCTCGGTGATGTCGTCCATCGACACCTTGAGATGATTGGCAGGGAGCACCGACGCCGGCCGCACCACCTGCTCGACATTGGCCATCACGGTCAGCACATGGCTGGCCCCGGTGCGGCGGACGGTTTCGGGAAGGGCGGCGAGCGAACAGACGTGGATCATGACGGACCTTTTTGGCGCTGATTATAACCGCGGCTGTCGGGTGGGCAAAGGCGCAACCTCGCTGTCGTTCCGGCCCCCCGTGCGCAATTGCGCACCGGGCCGGGACGACCTTGGGGAGATTGCGTCGCAAAACAACGCGCAGAGCCGCTCACCCCTTCGGCCGCACCGGCGTCCCGTCCGCCATCGTCGCCACGCCCTTCCGCTCGACGATCATCCTGTAGGCCTGCGGCTGGCGATGAACATCGAAATTGAACGTCGTACGCTTGTAGGAATTGCAGAGATCAAGATCGCAGCGGGCGAATGCGAGCTCGTCGCCCTTGGTCGTGCATCTCGCAATGATCTCGCCGGAGGGCGCGATGATGCAGCTACCGCCGATATGGTCGACGCCCTCTTCAACGCCCGCCTTGGCAACGCCCACGACGAAGGTGCCGTTCTGGTAGGCGCCCGACTGCATCACCAGATGATTGTGGAACAGCGAGAGGTCATCATGCTCGGGCGCGGGCGGATTGTGCACCGGCGTGTTGTAGCCGATCATCACCATCTCGACGCCCTGCAGGCCCATGACCCGATAGGTCTCGCTCCAGCGGCGGTCATTGCAGATCGCCATCCCCATCACGCCACCGAAAGTCTCGGTCACGCCAAAGCCGCTGCCGGGCTCGAAATATCGCTTCTCCAGATGCTGAAACTTGCGCCAAGGCTCGTGCTCGGCGTGGCCCGGCAGATGGACCTTGCGGTATTTCGCAACGGTCGCGCCGCTTTTGTCGACCAGGATCGACGTGTTGTAGCGGTGAGCGATTCCGGCCTCGACCGTAAGCTCGGCATAGCCGAGGCAAAATCCGATGCCGCTCTCGCGCGCCAGATCAAATAGAGCCTGCGTCTCGGCCCCGGGCATCTCGCGCTCGAAAAAGCCGTCGATCTCGGCCTGGTCCTCGAAGTACCAGCGCGGAAAGAACGTGGTGAGTGCGAGCTCGGGATAGACGATCAGATCGCAGCGATTGGCCTTGGCCTGGCGCATCAATGCCATCAGCCGCGCCACGACCTCTGTCCTCGTTTCGGTCCTCGCAATCGGGCCCAGCTGGCCAGCTGCGACAGTCACAAATCTCGCCACGAATCTTCCCTCGTTCGTTTCCCGGATGGCGGGCCCATCATCGTGCACGCGCATACGATGGTCGCGCATATGCAGATTCCGCGCCTGTCGGAGCTGGCGGGGTTCAGGATGAGCCAGGGCGCCCAGGAATTCCAGGAACTTTCGTTGCCAATCTGCAACGGTTCCCGGCGATCTAAGACCGGACAAAAGAAACGCCCATTGCGGCCACGAACCCTGCTCACAACGCCGTGAGACAAGTCAGGGGAATGACGATGCGTGCACAACGCGTTTGGAACGTGAATGGAGCGGCCAGCATCGGGCAGCTTCAATCCAGATTGGACGATTTGAACAAGCGACTGAGCCAGCTCGAGAGCCAGCATCCCGAGAGCTGGAAGGTGGAAGAGCTGAAATCGAGCGCGCTTAGCCTGTCGCGGGAGATCGACGACATCCGCTGCGCCGAGGCGACAGCCGCGTTGCGGGAGCTCTTGCGGAAATAGCGCGGCCTGACGATTCGGCGTGGCGAGGGAACCAACGCCTGCGCCCGTCATTGCCCTGGAGAGCATGGAGCAAAATCATGACCAGGCACCTGACGCGAGCCCATTTCGCGCGCGGTGTGACCGGCGCGGTTTCCACGCTGGTCCTGTGCGCGACGGCAGCATTCACCATCGCGCACCACTTCGCGCTGTGAGGGTTTTCGCATGACGTCCGACCCCGAGGAGTCGGTGCGACTGCAAGGCTTTGGCGAGATGACGTTGCGCACGGCCATCGCGACGGTGATGGCGCTCGCGCCGCGTGAGCGATCCGAAGCCGCGATCTTCCGGGTGCGCGACGGCTCGCGGCTCGCATCGAGCGAGATCGGCGAACTCGCATCGGATTGGGGCATGACGCCGATGGCCGAAGTCAGATCTCCAAGACTGGTCCCAGAGCAGCATTGGCCGGACATCGTTCGCGGCATGGTCCGCGAGGCCCCGCTGCCGTCGCTGCTGGTGGCGTTTCTGGTGGGCGTGCTGGTGGCAAGGCGGTAGCCCTCTGACCCAGCTCGCGACGCCGGAGCGTCGGTTTTACGGCGAATGACAAGGCATGCCACCGGGACAGGCGCCCCTGCCCAGCCAAATCGGCCGTGGACCCGCCCCGAAAATCGTTGCAATAAGGCGTCCCGAGGCAACTGGCGGCCGGTCCGCCAAGTCTTTAGGAAAACGTCAACTTTTGGAAGAATGGTCGGAGTGGCAGGATTCGAACCTGCGACCCCTGCGTCCCGAACGCAGTGCTCTACCGGGCTGAGCCACACTCCGACAAGAGGCCGGCTTATAGCGTCGGGTGTGACGCACCGCAAGCGGCCGAGCTGAGGAATTTTGTCCCTGTGAAAACGGGTCTTGAAACGTCGATTTTGCCGGCCGGCGAGGCCGGCGCGGAAGCCGCCGCCCGGATTTTGGCCGCCGGCGGGCTGGTCGCGTTTCCGACCGAGACGGTTTACGGGCTCGGCGCGGACGCCGCCAATGCCACCGCGATCGCCCATCTCTATGCCGCCAAGGGGCGGCCGGCCTTCAATCCGCTGATCGCCCATGTCGCCGACCTCGCCGCTGCACGGCGGATCGGGCGGTTCGATGCGCGGGCCTTGAGGCTTGCCGAGGCGTTCTGGCCGGGGCCGCTGACGCTGGTGGTGCCGAAGACGGAGGACTGCCCGGTGGCTGATCTCGCCACCGCCGGCCTCGACACCGTCGCGATCCGCATTCCCGCTCATCCGGTGGCGGAGGCCATTTTGCGCGCCTTCGGCCGGGCCGTGGTGGCGCCGTCGGCAAATATCTCCGGCCACGTCTCGCCGACGCTTGCCGCCCATGTCGAGAGCGATCTTGCGGGGCGGATCGACCTGATTGTCGACGGCGGGCCGGTCGCGGTCGGCGTCGAATCGACCATCGTCGGCTGCTTCGAGGCGCCGATGCTGCTGCGGCCCGGTGGGCTGTCGCGCGAGCGGATCGAGGCCGTGCTCGGCATGGCCTTGGCGCGACCGCCGGTAGAGGCCGAGAGCGACGACAGCCAGCCGCTGGCGCCGGGCATGCTCGCCTCGCATTACGCGCCGCGCGCGAATGTGCGGCTCAATGCGCAGGATGTCGCGCCAGGCGAGGCGCTGCTGGCGTTCGGTCCTGCGCGTCTGCCGGGCCTGGAGGGCGCCGCCGCTGTCATGAATTTGTCGCCCGCGGCTGATCTCGATGAAGCCGCCGCCAATCTGTTCGGTTATCTTCGCGCGCTCGATGCGAAGGGACCGCGGGCGATCGCCGTGATGGCGATCCCCGAAGAGGATTTGGGCGAAGCGATCAACGACCGGCTGCGGCGGGCGGCTGTTGCGAGATGAGAGCGAAGTAGAGACGAGACCATGAACATCAACAAATCCGCCACCCCTCCGCTTGCGCCCGAGCTGATCGACCAATTCCGCAAGATCGTTGGCGACAAGCACGCGATCACCGATGCGGCCGACATCGAGGCCTATGTCACCGAGGAGCGCAATCTGTTCCACGGCCGTTCGCCGCTGGTGCTGCGCCCGGGCTCGACCGCGGAAGTGGCTGATATCTGCAAGCTCGCCTCCGCGCATAAAATTGCGCTGGTGCCGCAGGGCGGCAACACCGGGCTGGTCGGCGGGCAGACGCCGCACAATGGCGAGGTGGTGGTGTCGTTGCGCCGGCTCGACAAGATCCGTGAGGTCGACACCGCCTCCAACACCATGACCTGCGAGGCCGGCGTGGTGCTGCAGATCGCGCAGCAGAAGGCGTCCGATGTCGACCGGCTGTTTCCGTTGTCGCTGGGTGCGGAGGGGAGCTGCACCATCGGCGGCAATCTCTCGACCAATGCCGGCGGCACCGCCGCGCTCGCCTATGGTGTCGCGCGCGAGATGGCACTGGGGCTGGAAGTGGTGCTCGCCGACGGGCGCGTGCTCAACGTGCTGTCGAAGCTGAAGAAGGACAACACCGGCTACAATCTCCACAACCTCTTCATCGGCGCGGAAGGCACGCTCGGCATCATCACCGCGGCGACGCTCAAACTGTTTCCGAAGCCGCGGGCGATCGAGACAGCCTATGTCGGGCTGAAGTCGCCGGCCGCGGCACTGAAGCTGCTCACGATCGCGCAGAGCGAAGCTGCGAATGCGCTGACGAGTTTTGAGCTGCTATCGGAGATGGCGGTGGACTTCTCGATCCGCCACGGCGTCGACGTGCGCGATCCGCTCGCAGAGAAGCATCCCTGGTACGTGCTGATGGAACTGTCCTCGCCGAGCGACGACGCCCGCACGCCGCTGGAGACGATCCTCGCCCGCGCCATGGAGGAGGAGATCGTCGACGACGCCGTGATCGCGGCCAACCTCACCCAGCGCGGCAATTTCTGGAAGCTGCGCGAAGAAATGTCGGCGGCGCAGAAGCCGGAGGGCGGCTCGATCAAGCACGATATCTCGGTGCCGATCGCCGCCGTGCCCGCCTTCATCGAGGAAGCCAATGCTGCCGTGGTGAAGCTGATCCCCGGCGCGCGGCCGGTGCCGTTCGGCCATCTCGGCGACGGCAATCTGCATTACAATGTCAGCCAGCCGATCGGCGCCAACACCGCGGATTATCTCGCGCGCTGGCACGAGATGAACGCGGTCGTGTTCGAGATCGTGCTGCGCATGGGCGGCTCGATCTCGGCCGAGCACGGCATCGGCGTGCTCAAGCGCGACGAATTGCCTGAGGTGAAGGACAAGACCGCGATCGAGCTGATGCGCGCAATCAAGGCGATGCTCGATCCTCAGGGCATCATGAACCCGGGGAAGGTGCTGTGAGTGTTCTTGCGATCGACGCCATCACCGATGCCGATGTCGAGCCGGCGGTCGCGCTGTGGCAGCGCTGCGGCCTGACGCGGCCCTGGAACGATCCGCATGCCGACATCGCGCTGGCGCGGCGGCGGGATAATTCGACCGTGCTGATCGGCCGCGATGGTGGCGCGATCGTCGCAACCGCCATGCTCGGCCATGACGGCCATCGCGGCTGGGTCTATTACGTCGCGGTCGATCCGGACTGCCGCAAACGCGGTCTTGGCCGGGTGATCATGGCGGCCGCCGAAGACTGGCTGCGGAGTGCCGGCATTGCAAAGCTCCAACTCCTCGTGCGCCGCGAGAATGCGCAGGCCAATGCGTTCTATCAGTCGCTCGGCTTCGAGGAATCGACGTCGGTGATGTTCCAGAAGTGGCTCGACGGCCGCGCGACCCCTGCAAGCAACTGAGATCAAGCCATGACCATTTCCGACCGCGTCCGCATCAAGGACGTCCGCGTGCTCTCGGACGGCTGGACCACGCTGAAGGCCACCACGTTCGAGTACCGGCGCGCCAATGGCGAGTGGCAGACGCAGCACCGCGAGACCTATGAGCGCGACAACGCCGCCGCCGTGCTGCCTTACAATCGCGCCGGGCGCAGCGTGATCCTGGTGCGCCAGTTCCGCCTGCCGGCCTTCATCCGCGGCTACGACGATCTGCTGATCGAGGCGGCCGCCGGCGTGCTGGACGATGCCGCGCCCGAGGTGCGCATCCGCGCCGAAGCCGAGGAGGAGACCGGCTATCGCCTGCACGACGTCCACAAGGTGTTCGAGGCCTTCATGAGCCCGGGCTCCGTGACCGAAAAACTGCACTTCTTCGTCGCCGAATACGAGCCTTCGATGCGCGTCAGCGACGGCGGTGGCCTCGAACATGAGGGCGAGGACATCGAGGTGCTGGAGCTTTCCATCGACGAGGCGCTGGCGATGATCGCCGACGGCCGGATCATCGACGCCAAGGCGATCATGCTGCTGCAATACGCCGCGCTGCATATTTTCCGGTAGCCCTGCCGCTGGGTTCTTCCCTTCTCCCCTTGTGGGAGAAGGTGGCGCGAAGCGCCGGATGAGGGGTATGTCTCCGCGAACCCCTGCGAGAGTTGGACGCGTGGAGAGATACCCCTCACCCGTCTCGCCGCTATCGCGGCGAGCCACCCTCTCCCACAAGGCCCACAAGGGGAGAGGGGAAAGAGCGCGGCTCGCTCTATCAACCCTGCAATTCAGGCCTGCGCAGTCGTGGCGCCTGTTGAGCTACCCGCCGACTATCTCTAGTCTGGTCTCCAACCAAGAACCAGGAGACGCGCCCATGTCCGCTCCGCGCGACGATGAATTCGGCTTTGCGCCCGACTATGATGCCCCCATTCCCTATATGCAGCGCACGCGGGACTATTACACCGCGATCGGCTACACCACGCCGTATCGCTGGGCGCATTACACCGAGGCGCCGTTTCAGGCACTGAAGCAGCCGCTGGCGCAATCGCGCGTCACCATCATCACGACCGCTGCGCCGTACGATCCGGGCAAGGGCGATCAGGGGCCGGGCGCGGCGTATAATGGCGGCGCGAAGTTCTATCAGGTGTACGACGGCGACACGTCGCAGCCACACGATTTGCGCATCTCGCATATCGGCTACGACCGCAAGCACACGACGGCCACCGACAACGGCACCTGGTTTCCGCTGCCGCAGCTGCTGAAGGCAAGCGCCGCAGGCCGGATCGGTGAAGTGAGCCAGCGCTTCTTCGGCGCGCCGACCAACCGCAGCCATCGCGTCACGCTCGAAACCGACGCGCCGGAGATTCTGGCGCGCTGCATTGCGGACAAGGTCGACGTCGCCGTGCTGGTGCCGAACTGCCCGGTCTGCCATCAGACCACGGCGCTGGTGGCGCGGCATCTCGAGGCCAACGGCATTCCGACCGTGATCATGGGCTGCGCCAAGGACATCATCGAGCACGCCGCCGTGCCGCGATTCCTGTTCTCGGACTTTCCGCTCGGCAATTCCGCCGGCAAGCCGCACGACGTTGCTTCGCAAGCACAGACGCTGGAATTGGCGCTGAAAGTGCTGGAGAGCGCGAGCGGGCCGCAGACGACGATGCAATCGCCGCTGCGCTGGAGCGAGGATGCCTCCTGGAAGCTCGACTATAACAACGTCGCGCAACTGAGCCCCGAAGAGCTGGCACGCCGCCGCGCCGAATTCGACAAGCAGAAGGAGATCGCGCGCGGCAATCGCGCCGCCTGACGTCTTCCGACAACAATAAATAATGGGGAGAGCGACGTGACGCGACCGTTCGAGGGCGTGAAGATCCTGGACTTCACCCAAGTGCTGGCCGGCCCTTATGCGAGCTATCAGCTCGCGCTGCTCGGCGCCGACGTCATCAAGGTCGAGCGGCGCGAGGGCGAAGACATGCGCCGCACGCCGCTGTCGCGCGAATGGGCCGAGCGCGGGCTGGCGCCGGCGTTCCAGGCCATCAACGGCAACAAGCGCAGCCTGACGCTCGATTTGCAAAAGCCCGACGCCATCGCGATCGTGAAGAAGCTCGCCGCGACCGTCGACGTCGTCATGGAGAATTTCCGCCCGGGCGTCATGGACAAGCTTGGCATCGGCTATGAAGCGCTGTCGGCGATCAATCCAAAGCTGATCTACTGCGCGGTGTCAGGTTTTGGCCAGACCGGCCCGGATCGCCTGCGGCCCGGCTATGACGGCAAGATGCAGGCGCTGTCGGGCATCATGGCGATCACCGGCCATCCCCAGACGGGACCGACGCGCGCGGGCTTTGCGGTGTGCGACGTGCTCTCCGGCGCGACCGCCGCGTTCGGCGTGTCGAGCGCGCTCTACCAGCGCGACCGCACCGGCAAGGGGCAACTCATCGACGTCTCCATGCTGGAGGCGACGATGGCGTTTCTCTCCGGCCAGATCGCGGATTGGTCGGTCGCCGGCCATCGCCAGCAGCTCTCAGGCAACCAGGCGGTGAGCCGCAGGACCACGGCGAACCTGTTCAAATGCGGCGACGGCCACATCCTGCTCGCCGTCAACAACGAAAAACAATACCGCGCGCTGATGGCCGCGCTCGGCCGCGAGGACACGCTGTCGGATCCGCGCTTCGCCGACTGGTTTTCCCGCAACGAGAACGAGCCCGCGCTCCGCGCCATCATCGAGGAGGCGCTCGCGGCCAGGCCTGCGCGCGAATGGGAGACGATTTTGGAGGACGCCGGCGCGCCCTGCGCCAGCATCTGGAAGATCGAGGAGATCATCGATCATCCGCAGATCAAGGCCCGCGGCGCGATCCAGGAGCTCGACACGCAATACGGCCGCCTGCGCTTTGCCGGCAGCGGCTTCAAGCTCGCCCATGGCGGCGGCAGACTGGACCGGATGGCGCCGGAATTGGGCGCGGATACGGATGCAGTGCTGGGCGAGCTCGGGTTCGATGCGGCGGAGATCGCGGCGCTGAGGGCGCGGGAGATTGTTTGAAACTCCGCTGCCGTAGGGTGGGCAAAGGCGCAACGCGCCGTGCCCACCATTCATCTGCTTGCTCGATACACGATGGTGGGCACGCTTCGCTTTGCCCACCCTACGGCAGCGGTGATCAGAACAACGACCCTTGCCCATCATCCGCCGCCGCACCTGCCGCCTTCCGCACCACCTTCTTCGGCTTCACGGCTTCCGCCTCCATCTCCTCCGCGCTGATCGGCAAGAGCAGCTGCTCATCGTCGTTGGCGACGCGGTTGACGCGGGTGGAGACCGGGTGCCAGGCGAATTCGCCGATGCGCGGGGCGGTCATCAGCGGCAGGATCGAATCGATCTCGTCGCTGCGAGCATCGAGCCAGCGCTCGAAATCGCGCGGGCTGATGGTGACGGGCACGCGGTCATGCAGCGCAGCCAGATCCTCGCCCGCGGCCGCCGTGACGATCGCGACCGTATCGAGTTCCTCGCCGTTCGGCCCGATCCAGGTTTCGAACACCGCGGCAAAGCCGAGCGGCGCGCCATCGGCGCGATGGATGAAGAACGGTTGCTTGCGGCCGTCGACCGCCTTCCATTCGTAATAGCCATCGGCCGGGATCAGCCCGCGCCGCCGGCGTATAGCTCTCTTGAAGGCGGGCTTCTCCAGCACCGTCTCGGAGCGGGCGTTGATCAGCAACGTAAATCCTTTGGGGTCCTTGACCCAGCCCGGCAACAATCCCCAGCGCATCAAGCGGAAATGGCGCGCACCATTCTCGACCAGGACGACCGGAATCGGTTGCGTCGGCGCGACATTGTACCGGGGCGGGAAATTCGGTTGCTCGATATAGCCGAACAGTTGCCGTAAAGCCGCGGGGGCCGAAGTTATGACAAAGCGTCCACACATCGTTGCGCCAATATAGGGTCCGTTCAGGTCCTTTTAACCCCGAACGTTAACACTGCCGCCGATGAGCTCAACGGCCTCCCAACCCGCGACGCGCGCACAGACGGGCCCCGAGGCCGCGGCCTGGGCCGAACGGCTGCGGGCGGCCAACATCAATCCGCGGACCGGGCTTGCCACCGACTATCTCAACCATTTCAATGAAGCCGTGATGCTTCTGGAAATGGTCCCGGACATGCCGGAATGCGCCGAGGACTTTTTGACCTGGTCGCCACTGTCCTATGCGGAACATTTTACGGCGTCGAACTTCAAGGCACGGGATCTGGCGATCGAAGCCTATGAGAAGGCCGAGCCGAGCGTGCGGACCCAGTTCGACCACATCACCGACACCATGACCTCGATCCTGACCGCGGTCGGCTCGGCCATGCGCGAGGTCGACAAGGACACGACCCGCGTTCGCCTGGCCGAGCAGGCCACCCTCTGGGTCAAGCCGCTGATCGCGGCTTGCGGCGGCATCATCAATGGCGGCGCGGAAGCCGACGTCGATACCATCATGGCGAACTGAGCCAGGTAGCTGACGAGACATGGCCACGGTCATCCAGCCCAGCCACCCCCAGATCGCGGTCAGCGCCGCGATCTTTCGCGACGGCAAGGTGCTGCTGACCCGCCGCGCCCGCTCGCCCGCGAAAGGCTTCTATTCGCTGCCCGGCGGCCGGGTCGAATTCGGCGAATCGCTGCACCAAGCGCTGAGCCGCGAGGTCGACGAGGAGACCGGGCTCGTAATCGAGATCATCAGCCTTGCCGGCTGGCGCGAGGTGCTGCCGGCCGCACCCGGTTCCGGCCATTATTTGATCATGTCCTTTGCCGCCCGCTGGGTGGCCAAGGAACCGGCCTTGAACGATGAGCTCGACGATTACCGCTGGATCGACCCGAACGCTCTGGGCAGCCTCGGCGACCTCAAGCTGACCGCGGGGCTGGAGGAGATCATCCTATCGGCTCACCGGCTTACCGGCTGATCGGCTCCTGATCGCCCCGCCTTGCGTCCTCCGCCCCGAGGGGGCATACAGCCCGCCGATGTCGACGCGAATTCTGGCCATTTTTGCCCTGATACTCGCCTGCGCTTCCGCGCCCGCCCGGGCCCAGGACGTGGCGGCGCCGTTCGACGCCGATTTGCAGCGGCTGGCCGAGATCCTCGGCGGCCTGCACTATCTGCGCGGCATCTGCGGCTCCAACGAGGGCAACAAATGGCGCAGCGAGATGCAGGCGCTGATCGATGCCGAAACCCCCGCCGGCGAGCGCCGCACCCGCATGATCGCCGGCTTCAACCGCGGCTATAACGGTTTTCAGCAGACCTATCGAAGCTGCACGCCGGCGGCGACAGTGGCGATCCGCCGTTACATCGAGGAAGGCGCGAAGATCTCGCGCGATCTCACGGCGCGCTACGCGAACTGAGCTTCTCGGGAACTCCGTCATCGTCTTTGTTCACAGCCGTTAACCGTTCCTAAAGATGTGGCCTAGCGGTCGTTAATGCGCGTGCTACACCTCTCGTGCAGCGCATCGCCGTGGATCGCGCCCCAGCCCTGATCGAGTTTCATGAGCCATCCAGTGTCCTACGCTCCCGCCCGCGCGCCGCTGCCCGATCACGAGCAGAAACAGGCTGCGCTGAGCTATCTCAACGAGGCCTGGGCCGAGGCGCGCCATGACGGTGTCGACGGCGATTGCCTGGCGCAGGCAAGCCTGTTTGCGGCGCTCGCCGAGCTCGTGAGCACCTATGGCGAGGATGCGGTGGCGAAATTCGTCGAGGGTTTTCCGGCGCGCATCCGCAACGGCGAATTCTCGATCGACCTCTCCAGGCAGTAGGCACTTCGAGCCTCAGTCTGTCTCGACTGGCAGCGTTGGATCTCTCGCCCACTCACCCATCGAGGCATCGTAGAGCGTCAGCTTGTCGTAGCCGAGCTGCGTCAGCATCAGCAAATCGATCGTCGCCGAGATGCCGCCGCCGCAATAGCAGATCACGGTCTTGTTGCGTGTGACGCCTGCCGCGGCGAATTTCGCTTCGGCATCCGCCAGTGAGGTCAGCGTCTTGTCGGCGTTCACGAGCGTCGCAGCCGACACGTTGACGCTGCCGGGCACGCGGCCCGGCCGGCCGTAGCGGCTCGGCTCGAGACCGCGATGAAATTGCGGCCCGAGCGCGTTGACGATCACCGTCGAGGGATCGCCGATCCGCGCTTTCACGGCGGTCTTGTCCACGAAGAAGCCCGCGCGCGGCGTGGCCTTGAAGGTCGTCGCCGGATAGCCCTTCGATGCGCCGGTCTCGATCGGCCGCCCCTCTTGCTTCCATTTGTCGAAGCCACCGTCGAGCACCTGCGCATCGACGCCGAGCGAGCGCAGCATCCACCAGAACCGCGTCGACCACATCATGGTGCCGATGCTGTAGAGCACGATGGTCTTGCTTGCATCCGCACCATGGCGACCGAAAGCGGCCTCGAGCTGGGCGACGCCCGGCATCATGAAGAATTGCTGCGCAGAGGTGTCGGAGAACTCGCCTTGAAGGTCGAGGAAGTCGGCGCCCGGGATGTGGGCGGCCGCGAACGTCTTGTCGCCGGGCACGGCGCGATACGGCACGTCGCTGCCGGGTGGGACCGGCTCGTTGTAGGTCGTGCAATCGTAGAGGCGGAGGTTGGGATCGCCGAGGTGGGCTGCGAGCTGCTCGGTGGTGATGAGGGCGGTGGACTCGGACATTGGCTGCACTCCCGTTCGAGAGAAAGTGTAGACCTCTCCCCCCGTCATTGCGAGCGTAGCGAAGCAATCCAGCGTCTCCGCGGCGGCAGTCTGGATTGCTTCGTCGCTGCGCTCCTCGCAATGACGAGACAGGAGCCCGCTACTGCTTCAGCGTCTCCAGAAACCGCACCGGCTCGCCCTGCGACGGCGTCACGAGTTCGCCCTGCCACATCACGCGGCGGCCGCGGATGAAAGTGCCGACGGGCCAGCCCGTGACGCGGACGCCGTCATACGGTGTCCAGCCGGCCTTGGAGGCCACCCATTTGTTGGTGATGGTCTCGCTGCGCTTCAGATCGACCACCGTGAAATCGGCATCGTAACCGGCGGCGATACGGCCCTTGCAGGCCATGTTGTAGAGACGCGCCGGGCCGGCGCTGGTGAGATCGACGAACCTTGCGAGCGACAACCGGCCGGCGTTGACGTGATCGAGCATCAGCGGCACCAGCGTCTGCACGCCGGTCATGCCGGAAGGCGAGGCGGGATAGGTCTTCTGCTTCTCTTCGAGCGTATGCGGGGCGTGGTCGGAGCCAAGCACGTCGATGATACCCTGCTCGATGCCGCGCCAGATGCCGGCGCGGTGATCGGCGCTGCGCACCGGCGGGTTCATCTGCGCCAGCGTGCCGAGCCGCTCGTAGCATTCGGGTGCGACCAGCGTGAGATGATGCGGCGTCGCCTCGCAGGAGGCGACATCCTTGTGGTCACGCAAGAATTCGATCTCTTCCTTGGTCGAGATGTGCAGCACGTGGATGCGCTTGCCGGTCTCGTGCGCGAGCTTGACCAGCCGTTGCGTCGCCATCAGCGCCGCGGTCTCATCGCGCCAGACCGGATGCGAACGCGGGTCACCCTCGATGCGGAGCGACTTGCGGTCGTTGAGGCGGTACTCATCCTCGGCATGGAATGCCGCGCGGCGGCGGATCACCTGGAAGATGCGGCGCAAGCTCTCGTCGTCCTCCACCAGCAGCGCGCCGGTCGAGGAGCCGATGAACACTTTCACGCCGGCACAGCCCGGCGCGCGCTCCAGCACCGGAAGGTCCTGCACGTTCTCGCGGGTGCCGCCGATGAAGAAGGCGAAATCGCAATGCATGCGGTGATGGGCGCGCTTGACCTTGTCGGTGAAGGTGGCTTCCGTCACGGTCAATGGCGACGTGTTCGG
Organism: Bradyrhizobium genosp. A; assembly: GCF_049949275.1. Lineage (NCBI taxonomy): Bacteria > Pseudomonadati > Pseudomonadota > Alphaproteobacteria > Hyphomicrobiales > Nitrobacteraceae > Bradyrhizobium > Bradyrhizobium genosp. A. Next base: position 2,243,512 of record NZ_CP188196.1, read on the forward strand.
CATCTCGAACACGGCAGTGACACCGCCCATCACGGCGCTGCGCGAGCCGGTCTCGAGGTCTTCCTTCTGCTCCAGCCCGGGCTCGCGGAAATGCACCTGCGTGTCCATCACACCGGGCAGGATGTGCAGACCCTTGCAGTCGATCACCTCGGCAGCGGAGCTTTGCGACAGCGGGCCCAGCTCGGCGATGCGACCATTGGTGATGCCGATATCGCGAACACCCTCGCCATCCTGGTTGACGACGGTGCCGCCTTTGAGGATCACATCGAAGCGCTGGGTCATGGCTGGAGGCCTCTCTCATCCCCAAGCGCAGGGCTCGAGGTCTTGTCGTTTTTGCCTTGCGGGCTTACGTTCAGGAGCAACATGTCGCAAGAGATTTTCACATGAAATCAGCGTTTCTTCCCGACCGGAGCGTGATCAAGGTCGCGGGTGAGGATGCGCGCAACTTCCTCAATGGCCTCATCACGACCGATGTCGACAGGCTGAAACCAGGCCTGGGGCGATTCGGTGCGCTGCTGACGCCGCAGGGCAAGATCATCGTGGATTTCCTGATCACCGAAGCGCCCGCCGGCCACGGCGGCGGTTTCCTGATCGACTGTCCGAAAGCGCTGGCCGACGGCCTCGCCACCAAGCTGAAATTCTACAAGCTGCGCGCCAAGGTGACGGTGGACAACCTCTCCGACGATCTCGGCGTGCTCGCGGCCTGGGACGGCCAATTGGCCGCGCAGCCGGACCTCGCCTTCGCCGATCCGCGCAATGCTGAGCTCGGCACTCGCATCCTGATCCCCGAAGATCTCAAGCAAAAACTCTCCGACCTGATCGGCGCCGAGCTGGTCGATGCGGCCGACTATGAGGCGCATCGTATTGCGCTCGGCGTGCCGCGCGGCGGGCTCGACTTCATGTACAGCGATGCATTCCCGCACGAGACCAACATGGACCGTCTGGCCGGCGTCGATTTCGACAAGGGCTGCTATGTCGGCCAGGAGGTCGTCTCGCGCATGCAGCATCGCGGCACCGCGCGCACCCGCAGCGTGAAGGTACTGCTCGAGGACTCCTCGCCTGAGGCCGGTGTCAGTGTCATGGCCGGCGACAAATCCGTCGGCACCATGGGCTCGTCGGCGCAAGGCAAGGGTATTGCGCTGGTGCGCATCGACCGCGTTGCGGACGCGCTCGACGCCGGCCAGCCGCTCACCGCTGGCGGTCTCGCGTTGAAGCTGGCAGAACCCGAAATCGTGCGCATTCCCGCAAAGCAGCCCATCGCATGAGCCGTGCTCCCCGCCTGCATCCCGACGGAAAGACCCGCTGCCCCTGGCCGGGTGAAGATCCGCTCTATGTCGCCTATCACGACACCGAATGGGGCGTGCCCGAGTATGACGACCGCGCGCTTTATGAGAAGTTGATCCTCGACGGTTTTCAGGCCGGCCTGTCCTGGATCACGATTTTGCGCAAGCGCGACAATTTCCGCAAAGCGTTCGACGATTTCCAGCCGGAAAAAATCGCGCGCTACAACGACAAGAAGGTGCACGCGCTGATGAACGACGTCGGCATCGTGCGTAACCGCGCCAAGATCGACGGCACCATCCTCAGCGCGAAATCGTATCTCGATATCATGGAGAAGGGCCCGGGCTTCTCGAAGCTGTTATGGGACTTCATGGGCGGACGGCCCAAGGTCAACGATTTCAAAACCACGGCGAGCGTGCCGGCCTCGACGCCGTTGTCGGTGCAGATCTCCAAGGAGCTGTCCTCGCGCGGCTTCAAATTCGTCGGCCCGACCATCGTCTACGCCTTCATGCAGGCGACCGGCATGGTCAACGACCATCTCGTCGACTGCCACTGCCACGCGACCTGCAGCAAGATGCAGCGCAAGCCGCGCCTCAAGGCCAAATGACGACGAAGAAGACGGCGCCGCGCAGCGTGCAAATGCGCGCCTGGCAGCGCATGCTGTCGGGCCGGCGGCTCGATCTGCTCGATCCTTCCCCGCTCGACGTCGAGATCGCCGATATCGCGCATGGGCTCGCGCGCGTCGCCCGCTGGAACGGGCAGACCATCGGCGCACATATCTTCTCGGTCGCGCAACACACGCTGCTGGTCGAGACCGTGCTACGGCACGAGATGCCGCGCGTCGATGAGCGCATGCGGCTCGCCGCGCTATTGCACGATGCGCCTGAATATGTGATCGGCGACATGATCTCGCCGTTCAAGGCGGTGCTCGACGGCCATTACAAGGCCGTGGAGAAGCGCCTGCTGGGCGCCATCCATATCCGCTTCGGCCTGCCGCCGGTACTGCCCGACGAGATCACGCTGGCGATCAAGGCCGCCGATCGCGGCGCGGCGTATCTCGAGGCAATCGAGCTCGCCGGCTTCAGCGAGAGCGAGGCCAAGCGCCTGTTCGGGAGGGATCCCGGCCTCTCCGTCAGCGTCCGGCGCGACTATCTGACGCCCTGGACGGCGGCGCGGGCCGAGAAGCAGTTTCTGGAGCGGTTTGGCGCCGTGTTTGCGTGACCGTTGCCGTGGGGTGGTGACGCCCCTAGCCCCGCCGTCGTCCCAGCCTAGGCCGGGACAGCTGAGTTTATGGCTCCGGGCTCACGAGGGCCCGACGAAACACACAGAACCCCTGTCAATCGCGTCTTGTAAAAATATTCCGCTTTACCGAAATTCGGAAATAGCGTATGTGTCGCGGTATCCCGGCTCATCCTTGAGGGGCGATCGTACGTCGTCACTGATTGCGAGCTGGGCTTGCGGTGGACGCGGCAGCGTCGGCACGAGAGGTGCGGGCAGGGCGGGTAGTCCCTGTGAGCCCGAAACCGCGTGCGGATGAGCGGCGCTGTTGAGTTCGTCTCGCCAATATTCTTGCGGCGCGTGTGCACACGGCTGCAAGACCCTGTGGCACTAGGCGAACGCGCGTACGGCAAAACCGTGTGGTCCTGGCCGTCGTTGCTACGGTCAAGCTTTCGCGGAGGTGTGGAGCGCCCAACCGGGTCAACCACATCGTCAATTCGCGAAGCGAGGGAGGCCAGAAGGAATTCGGCTCCCGGGAGAGCACGGCATAAGCCGTCAACCCATCGCGCAGGGAAGGCCGAGTGATTGGCACCACCTGTATGCTGCTGTGCGGTTTTCTCTGCGCACCACATTCGCGCAGCGGACCGCGGGTGCGCCGTCAGCACCCGGCCTTCCCTGCGCCCTCTTGGATAGATAAGAGGGTGGAGAGATCAAGCAAAGCTCGGGCGAAAGGCGTCGCGAGGTTGCGAAGGTGTGTCTGCAAATGACATGCGAGCCGAATGAACGAAGCTGTTGCCTCAAACTCCGTCATTGCGAGCGCAGCGAAGCAATCCAGAGTCTTTCCACGGAGGGAGTCTGGATTGCTTCGCTGCGCTCGCAATGACGGTGCGGAGGCCGGTGCGGCACACCTCCCTCTCGTGCCCCGGACGCAGCGCAGCGCTCCTTCAGCGGTGCGCTGCAGAGCCGGGGCCCATGTCTCCGAGAGCACGCGTGTGGTGTGGGTCCCGGCTCTGCGCAGCAGCGTTGCCGGACGATGCTGCGCATCGCGTAGGCTGCAGCGCGTCCGGGACAAGAGGGCCCCCAGCATCACAACCAATTGTCTTTATTCGGAAACGATCATTCCCTATTACCCCGCAATGCAAAAAGCCGCCCGCCAGTCTGAACCCTCGCCTCAGCCACCCGGCCGTCCCCGGGAGTTCGATATGGACACGGCCCTGGACGGTGCGATCCGGGTGTTTTGCGAGCGTGGCTATCATGCCACCTCGATCGGAGACCTCACCGCCGCGATGCGGCTTGCCACCGGCAGCGTCTACAAGGCATTTCGCGACAAGCATGCCGTATTTGTCGCGGCTTTCGAGCGCTACGCCACGGTGCGCCGGGGGCAGACCCGCGACGCGGCGGAGCGGGGTGCGAATGGCCGCGAAAAATTGCGCAATGTGCTGCTGTCTTATGTCGAGCGCTCCCAGGGCAGCGAGGGGCGCCGCGGCTGCATCGTGGTCGGCAGCGCGGTTGAGCTGTCGGCGGTCGATCCGGTGATCCGGGCGCGCGTCACGGCACAGCTCAAGACCAACGAAAGTTTTATCGCCAGCCTCATTCGCGAGGGGCAGGCCGACGGCTCGATCCCGGACCATATCGATGCCGACGACACCGCGCGGCTGATGATCTGCATGACGCAGGGCCTGCGCGTCGTCGGCAAGGCGCGCCTGCCGCTCGATGCCGACCGCCTGGTCGGCGTCGCGATGAAGCTGCTTGCCTGAAATCTTGTCAAATTAGGAAACGATCGTTTCCGATATCTGGAGACTTTGACGTGTCGGAGAGTTTGGAATGACGATGAATGCCACCATCGAGACCGCGCCGGAGACAGATGCGGTGTCGCAACGATTGACCTTCGTGCTTGCCGCGGCCTGTGGCATGGTCGCCGCCAACATCTATTATGCCCAGCCGCTGATCGCCCCGATCAGCGCCGCGCTCGGCCTGTCGCACGCGGCGGCCGGCCTGATCGTGACCATGACGCAGATCGGCTACGGCACGGGATTGCTGTTCATCGTACCGCTCGGCGATCTCGTCGAGAACCGCATGCTGATCTGCACCGTGATCACGCTCGGCGCGGCGTCGCTGCTCGCCGCTGCGTTTGCCACCCACGCGCTGCCGTTCCTGATCGCCGCGCTGTTCATCGGCCTCGGCTCGGTCGCGGTGCAGATCATCATACCCTATGCGGCCCATCTCGCGCCGGAGGCCATTCGCGGCCGCGTCGTCGGTAACGTCTCGACCGGATTGATGCTCGGCATCATGCTGGCGCGGCCGGTGTCGAGCTTCGTCACCGCGGCGCTGTCGTGGCATGCGGTGTTCTTCTGCTCGGCGGCGCTGATGATCGCACTCGCCATCGTGCTGCGTCTCACGCTGCCGAAGCGCAAGCCGGTGGTACGGATGCACTACGGCGCGCTGCTGCTGTCGATGCCGCATCTGGTGCGCGCCACTCCGCTGTTGCGGCGGCGCGCGCTCTACCAGGCCGGCCTGTTCGGCGCCTTCACCCTGTTCTGGACGGTGGTGCCGCTCCAGCTTGCGAGCCAATTCGGCTTCACCCAGCGCGGCATCGCGCTGTTCGCGCTCGCCGGCGTGTCCGGCGTGTTCGCGGCGCCGATCGCAGGACGACTCGCCGATCGCGGCCACAGCCGCATCGCCACGCTCGCCGCGATGCTGTTCGTCGCCCTCGGCTTCCTGGTGACGCATCTCGGCGCGGCCGGATCGATGCTCAACCTCGCCTGCCTCGTCGTGGCCGCGATCGCGATCGATTTCGGCGTTCAGGGCAATGTCGTGCTGGGCTTCCGCGCCATCTTCGCGCTAGGGCATGAGCACCGCAGCCGCCTCAACGGGCTCTACATGGCGACGTTCTTCGCCGCCGGCGCCGCCGGATCCGCGCTCGGCACCTGGGCGTTTGCGCAAGGCGGCTGGACGCTGGCCTCGGCCATTGGCCTTGCGTTGCCGGTCGCCAGCCTGCTCTATGCCGCAACCGAATAGTGGTACGATTATGCGGCGCGGGCGTTTACCAAGCCGCCTATACGGCGGCTTGGTCGATGTAATTTCCACCTCGCGGATTCCCTGCAGCTGTAGTACTTTGGTCGCAAGCGGCCTGGTTAACGGCGGCAGGGGAGGGCCTATGAGGCGTGCGGGACTGGTTGGCGTACCGCGAGTACGGCCATGGTCGTGGCAGGCATTTCTGCTCGGATTTGTCGTCGTCGCAGTGTCGGCTGCGATTCAAGGCGCTTGCGTCGCGCTCGGCGCAAAGCTCTATTTCGCGGCGTTCCTGCCGAGCCTGTTCGTGCTCGGCGTTGTCGCAGGCGCGCCGGCGGCGATGTTCGCCGCGCTGCTCGCCATTCCGGTGGTGTGGTGGGCGTTCATCCCGCCCTTCTTCGAGTTCACGGCGTTGTCCAGCGCGAGCGCTGATTCCATCAATTTGTTCTGCCTGTTCGCCGTGCTTCTGATCGGCCTTGCCGATCTCTGCCGCGCGAGCATGACGATCATCAGCCGCGGCGGGTTGAAGTCGTCGGGCGAGAGCCCGGCAACGAATTCGCAATAATCAGGTGCTGCACGGAGCGCGCGCGTTGCACTCGCGCAACAGTCCGGCAACCATCCGCGCAGTTGGATCGCGCCGCTAACTTTTCAAAAAAGATTTGGCCGCAATTTCCCCCGTGGGACTACGAGGGAGTTTTCGACATGAACGGACACGCCATTTTCGAGAACGTGCGCCGCTACCGCGGCATCGCATCGCTCTATCGCCAGACCGCGGCGTTTCGGCCGGGCCAGCGCTGGTCGCTCTTGGAGCAGGCCAGCGAGTGGGAGGCCCGCGCGCTGTCGGAGCTGGAAGCCTATTTCGCCGCGCGCGCCGATTACGCCGCGCAGCGCGCTGCCTGATTGATGACCATCCGACGCGAGCAGAACCCGTGACGACACGGAGTTACCCCGGCGCCGCCGCGTGCTAGCAACGCGCCCGGATCTCCTTCTCCTTCACGACGGCCGAGGCGAGCGATGACCATTTTCAACCGCATCTTCACGACAGAGCGTCTGCTTCAGATCATCGTCATCCTGGCGGCGACAATCGCGATGAAGCTGATGGGGTGAGCGCGGGCGCGCTATCGCCCGCCGAGCTTGGGCACCTCGGGCAGATAATTCGCTCCCTCCGACCCCAGGAAGTCGAACATCGCCTGCGCCGGCGGCAGCAGCACCTTGTCGCTGCGGCGGATCACGTACCACTGCCGGACGATGGGAAGGCCGGCGACGTCGAGCACGACGAGGCGGCCTTCGGCAAGCTCATGCGCCACCGTATGCGCCGAGATGAAGGCGATGCCGAGACCTGCGATCACCGCCTGCTTGATGGTCTCGTTGCTGCTCATCTCCATGCCAATGATCGGCTCGAGGTCGGACTTCTGGAACATTCCCTCCATCAGCGTGCGCGTGCCTGATCCCGGCTCGCGGGTGAGGAAGGTCTCGTGCACGAGGTCGGTCAGGCTGAGGCCGGAATCCTTCTCCAGCCAGTGCCCCTTGCGCGCGACGATGATGTGCGGATTGCGCCCGAGCTGGCGGACATCGACGCTGACGTCGGCCGGTGGCCGACCCATCACGGCGAAATCGAGCTCGTAGCCGTGCATGGCCTCGCGGATTTCCTCGCGGTTGCCGATGGTCAGCTTGATCTCGATCTTCGGCGAGCGCTTCGAGAATGCCGCGATCGCATGCGGCACGAAATATTTCGCGGTCGAGACCGCGCCGAGATGCACCGTGCCGCCGGTCCTGCCCGCAAGCAGATCAAGCGAGCCCTGGCAGTCCGTGATCGCGGCTTCGACGCGCTCGGCGAGCGCCAGCACCTCTCTGCCTGCCTCCGTCAGCAGCATGCCGTCGCCGGTCCGCTGCACCAGCGGCAGGCCGGCGAGGTCCTGAAGCTGGCGCAGCTGCTGGGTCACGGCCGGCTGGGTCAGCCCGAGTTGGGTCGAGGCCGCCGTGACGCTGCCCTTGGCCGAAAGCGCCGCAAGCGAGCGCAACTGCCGGATTGTCAGATGCCGGAGCTGGGTCGCCGCGTGGCCGGGGCCATTATAAGAAAATTCTTTGGCACTCATTATGAATAGAAATTTTCCTTATTAAGCCAGCCCTGTCAATCTCATCGTGCTGGGAACGACCGCGCCTGCCTCCGCCGGGGAGGGAACTGGATGCGGCGCCAGCAAGGGATGGACGCAGATGACCGGGCAACTCAGGTTGGACGACCACCTCCAACGCTATTCCGAGACGGCGCCGCATGCGCTGACCGTCGCGGCCGCGGTCGATGCCGTCGCGACCGCCGCCGTCGAGATCGCCGACCTCATCGCGACAGGTGATTTTGCGGACGCCTCGGGCCTCGCGACTGGCCGCAACAGCGACGGCGACATCCAGCGCGATCTCGACGTGCAGGCGGATGCGATCCTGCGCCGCTGCCTCGGCAAACTGCCGATCGCAGCGCTGGCGTCCGAAGAAATGCGCGAGCAGCAGATAGGCGACCGCGAAGCAAAGATCTGCGTCGCGATCGATCCGCTGGACGGCTCCTCGAACATCGATCTCAACATGACCGTCGGCACGATCTTCTCGATTCTGCCCGCGCCGGACGATCTCGGTCTCGCCTTCCATCAGCGCGGCTCGGCGCAACTGGCGGCGGGCTTCGTCACCTACGGTCCCCAGACCGCGCTGGTGCTGACGCTCGGCGACGGTGTCGACATCTTCACCCTCGACCGCAAGGCCGGCTGCTTCCGTCTCGCGCGTAGCGCCGTGCAGATCTCCGAGGCGTGTGAGGAGTTCGCGATCAACGTCTCCAATCGCCGCCATTGGGATTCGCCGGTCCGCTCCTTCATCGACGAATGTCTCGCCGGCGTCGATGGGCCCGCCAACCATAATTTCAACATGCGCTGGATCGGCTCGCTGGTCGCCGAGGCCTATCGCATCCTGACTCGCGGCGGCGTGTTCCTCTATCCCTCCGACGCGCGGCCCGGCTATGGCGACGGCCGCCTGCGTCTCGTCTACGAGGCACACCCGATGGCGATGATCATCGAGCAAGCCGGCGGATCGGCCTCGACCGGACGCGAGCGCATCCTCGATCTCTCAGCGCAGAACCTGCATCAGCGCGTACCGCTGGTCATGGGCTCCAGCAACGAGGTGCGGCGTGTCGCCGAACTGCACTGCGATCCGCTGCTGGTTGCGAGTGTCTCCGCGCCGCTGTTCGCGCGGCGCGGATTCTTCCGGTTGTGAGCGAGGTGACACATGTCCAGGAAGCATCCGATCATCTCCATCACCGGCTCCTCCGGCGCGGGTACGACGTCGGTCAAGAAGACGTTTGAGCAGATATTCTTCCGCGAGAAGGTCAATGCCGCTTACATCGAAGGCGATGCCTTCCATCGTTACGACCGCGCCGAGATGCGCGCGCAGATGGCCACGGAGGCCGAGCGCGGCAATAAGCATTTCAGCCATTTCAGCCCCGAGACCAATCTGTTCGAAGAGCTGGAGCGGGCCTTCCGCGACTATGGCGAGACCGGCACGGCGACGACACGGCACTATGTGCACGACGCCGAGGAATCCGCACTGCATGGTGCCGCGCCCGGCACTTTCTCCGAATGGGAGCGGCTGCCGGAGAATTCCGACCTGCTGTTCTACGAAGGCCTGCATGGCGCCGTCGTGACCGACAGGGTGAATGTCGCGCGCTATGCCGACCTCAAGATCGGCGTCGTGCCCGTGATCAATCTCGAATGGATCCAGAAGCTGCATCGCGACCGCAGCGCGCGCGGCTATTCGACCGAGGCCGTCACCGACACCATCCTGCGGCGGATGCCGGATTACATCCACTACATCTGCCCGCAATTCAGCGAGACCGACATCAACTTCCAGCGCGTGCCGACGGTTGACACGTCCAATCCGTTCATCGCGCGCTGGATTCCGACACCCGATGAATCGATGGTGGTGATCCGCTTCAAGAATCCGCGCGGCATCGACTTCCCCTATCTGCTCTCGATGCTGCCGCACAGCTGGATGTCCCGCGCGAACTCGATCGTGTGTCCGGGCGCGAAGCTTGACCTCGCCATGCAGCTCATCCTGACGCCGCTGATCATGCAGCTGATCGAGCGCAAGCGGGGCCTGAAATGATCCACAGCAACGACAACAACGGGAGGGTTTGATGAACATCTCGGTTCATGCCGACGCCGACCTCACCGCAGTCGCGCACAGCGATCTCGCCAATGCCGTCCGCTTTCTTGCGGTCGACGCCATCGAGAACTCCCAGTCCGGTCATCCCGGCCTGCCCATGGGTATGGCCGACGTCGCGACCGTGCTGTTCTCGCGCTTCCTCAAATTCGACTCGGCGCATCCGAACTGGCCGGACCGCGACCGCTTCGTGCTGTCGGCCGGCCACGGCTCGATGCTGCTCTATGCGCTGCTGCATCTTACCGGCGGCGATGTCAGCCTCGACGACATCAAGGCGTTCCGGCAATGGGGCTCGAAGACGCCGGGGCATCCTGAATATGGCCATACGCCGGGCGTCGAGACCACGACGGGTCCGCTCGGGCAGGGGATTGCCACGGCGGTCGGTATGGCGCTCGCCGAGCGCATGGCCAATGCACGGCACGGCGACGGCCTGGTCGATCACTTCACCTATGTGATCGCCGGCGACGGCTGCCTGATGGAAGGCATCAGCCAGGAGGCGATCTCGCTTGCCGGTCATCTCCAGCTCAGCCGCCTGATCGTGCTGTTCGACGACAACGGCATCTCCATCGACGGACCGACGTCGCTCGCGACCTCGGACGACCAGCTGGCGCGCTTCGCGGCATCCGGCTGGTCGGTGCGCCGCGTCGACGGCCACGATCCCGAGGCAATCGCGCAGGCGATCGCAGAGGAACGTGCTAGCGCAAAACCGTCGCTGATTGCTTGCCGCACCATCATCGGCTACGGCGCGCCGGGCCGGCAGGGTACCGAGAAGGCGCATGGCGCGCCGCTCGGCACCGAGCAGACCACGGCAGCGCGGCGGACGCTTGGCTGGGATTATCAGCCGTTCGTCGTGCCTGTCACGATCATGAAGGCGTGGCGGATGATTGGCCAGCGCGGACAAGTGGATCGTCTCGCCTGGCTCGATCGCTACGAGGATGCGACGCCCCAGGTGCGCGACCTGTTCATCGAGGGCAAAGCGGTTGCCCTGCCGAACGCCTATGCCCAAGCCTCGGCGAAATTGCGTGAGCGCTTTGCCACCGAACGTCCAAAGCTCGCGACGCGGCAGGCCTCGCAACAGGTGCTCGACGGGATCGCCGGGGCCATTCCCGGATTTGTCGGCGGCTCGGCGGACCTGACGCATTCGAACCTCACGCGTGCCAAGGTGCAGGCTCCGGTCAACCGTGGCGCGTTCGCCGGCGATTACATCCATTATGGCATTCGCGAGCACGGCATGGCGGCCGCAATGAACGGCCTCGCGCTGCATGGCGGATTCATTCCCTATGGCGGCACATTCCTCGCCTTCTCGGACTACAGCCGTCCGGCGATTCGCCTTGCGGCCCTGATGCGGCTGCGTGTCATCCATGTGCTGACCCATGACTCCATCGGCCTTGGCGAGGATGGTCCGACGCATCAACCGGTCGAGCATCTGGCCGCGCTCCGCGTCATTCCGAACCTGCTCGTGTTCCGCCCCGCCGACGCGGTCGAGACGTTGGAAGCCTGGGACTGTGCGCTCGAAGCGGAGGACCGTCCCTCCGTGCTGTGCCTGTCACGGCAGGCTCTGCCCACGTTCCGCAGCGATGCGCGCGGCAGAAACCGCGTCGCGCGAGGCGCCTATCTGATCGTCTCGCCCGATGGTGGCCGCGACGTGACATTGATCGCGACCGGTTCGGAAGTCTCGATCGCGCTGGAAGCCGCCCGCCTGCTTGCGACCGAGCATGTCCGCGCCGCTGTCGTGTCGGCGCCTTGCTTCGCCCTGTTCGAGGAGCAGCCGGACGATTATCGCGCGGCCATTCTCGGCACGGCGCCGCGCGTCGGCGTGGAGGCGGCTGTCGCAGGCGATTGGCATCGCTGGATCGGTACGGACGGCGAATTCGTCGGCATGCGCGGTTTCGGTGCCTCGGCACCGGCTCCGGTGCTCTACCGCGAATTCGGCATCACGCCGCAAAGCGTGGCCGAAGCCGCTCGCCGGGCGATCGCCCGGGCTCGCAAGCAATAACAGGAGGACTCTTCGTGGCCCGTATCACGCTTCGCCAATTGCTCGATCACGCCGCCAGCCACGGCTACGCGGTGCCGGCATTCAACATCAACAATATGGAGCAGGGCATTGCGATCATGCAGGCGGCGGCCGAGGTCGATGCGCCCGTCATCATCCAGGCCTCGCGCGGTGCACGCAGCTATGCCGGCGATCTCATGCTTTCGCACATGATCGACGCGCTGGAGCGGACCTATCCGGACATTCCGCTCTGCATGCACCAGGACCACGGCAATGACGAGGCGACCTGCGCCTCCGCCATCGCTCATGGCTTCACCTCGGTGATGATGGACGGCTCGCTCAAGGCCGATGCCAAGACGGCCGCCGACTACGACTACAACGTCGCGATCACCCGCCGCGTCGTCGATCTCGCCCATTGGGTGGGCGCCTCCGTCGAAGGCGAGCTCGGCGTGCTCGGCTCGCTCGAGCATGGAGGCGGCGAGCAGGAGGATGGCCACGGCGTCGGCGGCAAGGTCAGCCACGACCAGTTGCTGACCGATCCCGACCAGGCCGTCGACTTCGTCCGCGCCACCAAGGTCGATGCGCTCGCCATTGCAATGGGCACCTCGCACGGCGCCTACAAGTTCAGCCGCAAGCCGGATGGCGACATCCTGGCGATGCGAGTGGTCGAGGAGATCCACCGCCGGCTGCCAAACACGCATCTGGTGATGCACGGTTCCTCGTCGGTGCCGCAGCCTCTGCAAGATATGTTCAACCAGTTCGGCGGCGAGATGCCACAGACCTGGGGCGTGCCGGTCGAGGAGATCGTCCGCGGCATCAAGAGCGGAGTGCGCAAGGTCAATATCGACACGGATTGCCGGCTCGCAATGACCGCCGTGTTCCGGAAAGTGGCCGTGCAAAGCCGCCATGAGTTCGACCCGCGCAAATTCCTCAAGCCTGCGATGGATGCGATGCGCGAGCTCTGCCGCGATCGTTTCGAGCAGTTCGGCACCGCGGGCCACGCCAGCAGGATCAAGGTCGTTCCCTTGAGCGAGATGGCGCGGCGCTACCGCACTGGCGAGCTCGACCCGCGCATCGGCTCCCGCGAGCCGGTTGCCGCCTAATCATTCAGAGAGAAGAGCAGGAGAGAGCCATGAATGCACATGCAGGAACTGTTCGCGGCAAGGAACGCTATCGATCGGGCGTGATGGAATACAAGCGCATGGGCTATTGGGAGCCCGACTACACGCCGAAGGACACCGATATCATCGCGCTGTTCCGCGTCACGCCGCAGGAGGGTGTGGATCCGATCGAGGCGTCGGCCGCCGTCGCCGGTGAATCCTCCACCGCGACCTGGACGGTGGTGTGGACCGACCGCCTGACTGCCGCGGAGAAATATCGCGCCAAGTGTTATCGCGTCGATCCGGTCCCGAGTTCGCCGGGCTCCTATTTTGCTTATATCGCCTATGATCTCGATCTGTTCGAGCCCGGCTCGATCGCCAACCTCTCGGCGTCGATCATCGGCAACGTGTTCGGCTTCAAGCCGCTGAAGGCGCTGCGTCTGGAGGACATGCGCTTCCCGGTTGCCTATGTGAAGACGTTCCAGGGGCCTGCGACCGGCATCGTGGTCGAGCGCGAGCGGCTCGATAAGTTCGGCCGCCCGCTGCTAGGCGCAACGGTCAAACCGAAGCTCGGGCTTTCGGGGCGCAATTATGGCCGCGTGGTCTACGAGGCGTTGAAGGGCGGGCTCGACTTCGCCAAGGACGACGAGAACATCAACTCGCAGCCCTTCATGCATTGGCGCGACCGCTTCCTCTATTGCATGGAGGCGGTGAACCGCGCGCAGGCCGCATCCGGCGAGGTCAAGGGCACCTACCTGAACATCACTGCCGGGACGATGGAGGACATGTACGAGCGTGCGGAATTCGCGAAAGAGCTCGGATCGTGCATCGTCATGATCGACCTCGTGATCGGCTACACCGCGATCCAGTCGATGGCCAAATGGGCGCGCCGCAACGACATGATCCTGCATCTGCACCGCGCGGGGCACTCGACCTATACACGGCAGAAGAGCCACGGCGTGTCGTTCCGCGTCATCGCCAAATGGATGCGGCTGGCCGGTGTCGACCACATCCATGCGGGTACGGTAGTCGGCAAGCTCGAAGGCGATCCCAACACCACGCGTGGCTATTACGACGTCTGCCGCGAGGACTTCAATCCGACCAAGCTCGAGCATGGCCTGTTCTTCGACCAGTCCTGGGCGAGCCTGAACAAGATGATGCCGGTCGCATCCGGCGGCATCCATGCCGGCCAGATGCACCAGTTGCTCGATCTGCTCGGCGAGGACGTCGTGCTTCAGTTCGGCGGTGGAACCATCGGCCATCCCATGGGCATCGCGGCGGGCGCGATCGCCAACCGCGTGGCGCTGGAAGCGATGATCCTCGCCCGCAACGAGGGCCGCGACTACATCCATGAAGGGCCGGAGATCCTGGCGAGGGCGGCCGAGACCTGCACGCCGCTGAAGGCCGCGCTTGAAGTCTGGAAGGACGTCACCTTCAACTATCAATCCACCGACACGCCGGACTTCGTGCCGACCGCGCTCGAAACCGTTTGAGGAGATGCGACATGAAGCTCACTCAGGGCTGCTTCTCGTTCCTGCCCGATCTCACCGACGAGCAGATCACCAAGCAGGTGCAATACTGCCTCGCCAACGGCTGGGCCGTGAACATCGAGTTCACCGACGACCCGCATCCCCGCAACACCTATTGGGAGATGTGGGGCCTGCCGATGTTCGATCTCCAGGACGCCGCCGGCGTGATGATGGAGCTCGCCGAATGCCGCCGGGTGTATGGCGACCGTTACATCCGCGTGAGCGGTTTCGATTCCAGCGACGGCTGGGAATCGGTGCGGATCTCCTTCCTGGTCAACCGCCCGCCGCAGGAGGCCGAGTTCGAGCTGGTGCGGCAGGAGATTGGCGGCCGCGCGATCCGCTACACGACTGTGCGCAAGCCAGCCGCCCACGTCTCGCAATAGCCACTCTCTTCCGCGCGGAGCACTCCCTGCTCCGTATCCTTGGCGGACCACTGCTTCGCCGCTTCCCCCCGCGGCGAAGCTCTTTTCTTCGAGGTTGCCCATGCTCGACGTTCCCCATGCAACGGCCGCCGAAGGCGGTGAGACCAGTTTCGATCTCCGTAAGGAGACCGAAGCGGCCGGGATCACCGACACGCTACAACAGCTCGAGCAGGAGCTGATCGGGCTGAAGCCAGTCAAGAACCGCGTGCGCCAGATCGCCTCGCTGCTGCTGATCGAGCGCATCCGCCAGCGTGCCGGGCTCGCATCAACACCACCGACGTTGCACATGTCGTTCACTGGCAATCCCGGCACCGGCAAGACCACGGTGGCGTTGCGCATGGCAAAGATCCTGCACGGCCTTGGATTCGTACGACGGGGGCAGGTGATCTCGGTGACGCGCGACGATCTTGTCGGACAATATATCGGCCACACCGCGCCGAAGACGAAGGAGATTCTGAAGAAAGCGATGGGCGGCGTGCTGTTTATCGACGAGGCCTATTATCTGCACCGGCCCGACAATGAGCGCGACTACGGCCAGGAAGCGATCGAGATCCTGCTCCAGGTGATGGAGAACCAGCGCGAGGACCTCGTGGTGATCCTCGCCGGCTATGGCGAGCGCATGACGAGCTTCTTCGCCTCCAATCCCGGCTTCCGCTCGCGCATCGCCCATCACATCGAATTTCCGGATTATGCGGAAGCCGAGCTACTGGTTATCGCCGAGCTGATGCTGCGGGAGCGCGGCTATCGCTTTTCGGCGGCGGCGCGCGAGGCGTTCGAGAAGTACATCGGGCTGCGCCGGACCCAACCGTTCTTCTCCAACGCGCGCTCGATCCGCAACGCCGTCGACCGTATCCGGCTGCGGCAGGCCGATCGCCTGGTATCGGACCTCGACCGCATGCTCGACGTCGCCGATCTCGAGACGATCGATCCCATCGACGTCCTGGCGAGCCGTGTCTTCGGCGGTGGGGCGGATGCGCGGGGTGCAAAGACATGACCAGGGAGATCATTATCGCCCCCTCGATCCTGGCGGCAGATTTCGCGCGCCTCGGCGAGGAAATCGCAGCGACCGATGCGGCTGGCGCCGACTGGATCCATTGCGACGTCATGGACGGCCACTTCGTGCCGAACATCAGTTTTGGCGCAGATGTCATCAAGGCGATCCGGCCGGTGACGAAGAAGGTCTTTGACGTGCATCTGATGATCGCGCCTGTCGATCCTTATCTGGAGGCATTCGCAAAGGCGGGGGCCGATGTCATCACCGTCCATGCCGAGGCGGGCCCGCATCTCGACCGTTCGCTCCAGGCGATCCGCGCACTCGGCAAGAAGGCCGGCGTCAGCCTGTGTCCGGCAACGCCCGAGAGCGCGATCCAATATGTGCTCGATCGTCTGGATCTGGTGCTGGTGATGACGGTCAACCCCGGCTTCGGCGGCCAGTCCTTCCTCGACTCCCAGCTCGAAAAGATCGCGCGCATTCGAAGCATGATCGGCGAGCGGCCGATCCGCCTCGAGGTCGATGGTGGCGTCACGCGCGACAATGCCACTGCGGTTGCCGCCGCGGGCACCGATACACTTGTGGCGGGTTCCGCGGTGTTTCGCGGCAAGAGCAGGGCCGATTATGCCGCCAACATCGCGGCCATTCGCGCTGCTGCGGAGGCCGGTCGGGTTCCGAAACTGCAGGATGATTCCGTGCGACCAACGCGTGCGGGAGAGGGCGGGCGCATCCGGTAGACGGCGGAGGCGTTGCGCGCGCACGCCACGGTTCTCCGGGGTCTTGCGATTTGATCGGCATCAATGTCGAACACCGCCGCTACGCCTAGACCAGCAGCCACCTAGCGAGTTTTACGTGCAAATCGGCGCCGTAGGAACTAAAGTCCGCGCGTGCATTTCTAAAAAGTTAACGGCGATCAGTTGTGCGGTGCGCGCAAAAAATGTTTTGCACAATCGCCATCGGCCTGACGCAAATCAGGGCAATAAGCCCTGTGTGAATGCGAGGGAGGGTCTCATGGAGAACGTACGTCGCTACCGCGCGCTGGCGTCCCTCTGTCGCCAGCAGGCGGCCTATCGGCCGCTCCAGAACTGGCAGCTGCTCGGCCAGGCCGAACATTTCGAATATCTCGCCGAGATTGCGTTGAAGGCGCATTTCGACGCGTGCAATGCACAACGCGAAGACGACGCCATCGCAGCCGCGGCATGGGAGCGACCCGCCGCGGCGTGAGAGGGCCTGTCTGCAATTCTTCACGGGATTGCTTGCTGAGGCTCCGACGTCTCTTGAGAGAATAACGACTGCGGCCGCCGGCCGCAGTTACTTTGCCAAGATTTAATCGCGTGGACGGGACGCCGTAAGGTGACGATGTCCATGTTGGGTGCAAGGCGACTTACCCAACATGGACATTTCGACATGATCGATCGCGTCAATTCCGACACCACCAGGACCCGTACAATTCTGAAGCCGCGCCGGCTCGCGCTGCTCGGCACCGTGGCCGCGCTTGGCGCGGCTGTGCTGGCTGCGTCTCCCGCTTCGACGCCGTTCGGCGTGAACTCCCTGATTTCGCCTGCGCAGGCCGCTGAAAGCGCCGCGACACCACCGGGCTTCGGCGACCTCGTCAGCAAGGTCAAGCCCGCCGTCATCTCGGTGCGGGTGAAGATCGACCAGGACAACGACAAGAGCGCGATGCTGCAACAGAACCGGATGGATCAGGACGAGGGTTCTCCATTCGACCAGTTCTCGCAGCAGTTCGGCTTCCGCGGCCCGGGTGGCATGAATGGCGTGCCGCGCCAGCGCCACCAGGTGATCACGGGCGAGGGCTCCGGCTTCTTCATCTCGGCTGACGGCTATGCCGTGACCAACAACCATGTCGTCGACCACGCCGAGTCCGTGCAGGTGACGATGGATGATGGCACGATCTACACCGCGAAGGTGGTCGGCACCGATCCGAAGACCGACCTCGCGCTGATCAAGGTCGACGGCAAGAAGGACTTCCCGTTCGTGAAGTTCTCCGACCAGAAGCCGCGGATCGGCGACTGGGTGGTTGCGGTCGGCAATCCCTTCGGCCTTGGTGGCACCGTGACGGCCGGTATCGTCTCGGCCAGCGGCCGCGACATCGGCAACGGTCCCTATGACGACTACATCCAGATCGATGCGCCGATCAATAAGGGCAATTCCGGCGGCCCGGCCTTCGACATGAATGGCAACGTGATCGGCGTGAACACCGCGATCTTCTCGCCCTCGGGCGGCTCGGTCGGCATCGGCTTCGATATTCCGTCCTCGACCGCCAAGCTGGTGGTCGCGCAGCTGAAGGACAAGGGCGCCGTCACCCGCGGCTGGCTCGGCGTGCAGGTGCAGCCGGTGACCGCGGAGATCGCCGACAGCCTCGGCCTCAAGGCGGCGCGCGGCGCGATCGTCGACAACCCGCAGGATGGCAGCCCGGCGGCGAAGGCCGGCATCGAGGCGGGCGACGTCATCACCGCCGTCAACGGCACCGCGATCAAGGACTCCCGCGATCTCGCCCGCACCATCGCCACGCTGGCGCCGGGCACGTCCGTGAAGCTCGATGTCGTCCACAAGGGCGACACCAAGACGGTGACGCTGGCGCTCGGCGAACTGCCGAACGAGCAGCAGGCCAAAGGAAGCGGCAACACTGACGACGGCAAGACGCAGCAGGCCCCCGGCACGCCGCGCCTCGGCCTCAGCCTGGCGCCGGCCAGCGACGTCCAGGGCGCGGGCCAGAAGGGCGTCGTGGTGACCGAGGTCGATCCGCAGGGACCGGCGGCGCAGCGCGGCATCCAGACCGGCGATGTCATCCTCAATGTCGGTGGCAAGGCGGTCGCCAATGTCGGTGACGTCCGCTCCGAGCTGGCGCAGGCCAAATCGTCCGGAAAGAACAGCGTGCTGTTGCAGGTGAAGAGCGCGGAGGCGACCCGTTTCGTGGCGGTGCCGCTCGCCTGATCTGCTTGCCTCTGCTTGCTTCTCTTGGTCTCGACGGCAAATTCAAAAGGCGGCCTGCGGGCCGCCTTTTTCGCGCGCACCGTTCGAGATACCCACAGGTCGCCGATAACATTCTCGTTAACGGCAGCAATGATGACGGGTTCGTCCGAAAAAGCCGCGTTCGCTCGTCAGACTTTGAAATCGCGTGCTGTGCTTTGGCGGCAATGACGGCGCCGAGGCAAATTGCAGGAGTGGAACTTCGGACGTCCGGCGGCTTTGTGGAACCGGCGGTGGTTCGCATTTAATCGGTGCCGACATGGATCGATTGAAGCTCTCGCTAAAGCTTGTGCTGCTCGCGGCGCCTTTGGTGCTGTCGACCGGAAGTGCCATGGGGCGCGATGACGGCCGCTTCGTCGACTCGCCGCTAAAGCCCTGGTTCGACAGCCTGCGCAGCCATCTCGGTCCGTGCTGTTCGGATGCCGACGGCGTTGCCGTGGCCGATCCTGATTGGGACTCGCACAACGGGCACTACCGGGTCCGCCTTGATGGGCAGTGGGTCGAGGTCCCCGACGAAGCCGTGATCACCGAGCCGAACCGCGCCGGCCGCACCATGGTCTGGCCGGTCAAGACGGCGTTCGGCATTTCGATCCGCTGCTTCATGCCCGGCAGCATGACCTGACGCTGGTCAGCGTCACCGCTTGGCGGATTTGCGCTTCGAGCTCTTCTTCTTCTTGGACGTCTTCCGTTTCGAGGCCTTCTTCGGCACCTTCTTGCCCTTCTTGCGCGCCTCGGAGAGGCCGATCGCAATCGCCTGCTTGCGACTCTTCACGCGCCCGCCGCGACCGCCGGGTCCGCTCTTCGCCGTGCCCTTCTTGTAACGCCGCATCTCGCGCTCGACGTCACTGCCGGCGCTGCGTGAGTAGCGGCGCTTCTTTGCCTTGCGTGCCATCAACTCTCTCCCTTGGCCTCGGAAGAGAACAGGAGTGCTGACGCAACGTTCCAAAGACGCCCGCCGCGCGCTTCAGAAGGAGTTCGCGAGTTCGATCTCCGCCTCCAGCACCTGGATGCGGTGCGCGGCTTCGACAAAGGACAGATCTCGATCGTATTGCGCGGGCTGGTAGGCTTCTTCACTCAGCCGCTTCAGCCGCAGCCCCTGCGCCCGAGTCATCTGCTCCATGAGAAAAGCCTTGGCGTCGTATTTACCCTGAACCTGCATGTCCGCTCTCCGTTCCGAATTCATGGCTTGACTATATGTTCTTATTTTGTTCTAACAAGCCATGGACAACAGAATTAATGAAATTCGACGTAAAATCAGCGCCTTGAGGCTAGAAATGGTCAATGTCGAGGCGTCCGTGCGCGATCTCGTCAATCGCGATCGCGACTGCACCGAGCAGGCCCAGGCGCAGATGGATCTGCGCCGGAAAATCAATCTGCTGATCGGCGAGTGGAAGGCTGCTGGTGGCGGCGAAGTGTTACCCGACATCCGCAACCGGGTGCGCCTTCGTCCGCTGAAGAACGAGACCGGGCCCGCGCGCCGTTGAGACATGCCACGCAGGTGGTGGATGGAGGCAGGCGGTGGAGGAGGACCCGGACACCTACCGGATTCTGAAACTACGCGCCGAGATCCTCGAACTCGGCTCTGCGATCCGGCAATTGCAGCGTGAGGGCCTCGACGATGCCGCGGCCCAGCTCCTGATCGCGCGCAAGCGGGCGCAGCTTGACCACCTCATGAAGCTGGACTCCGCAAGTCGCCGCCTTAACATCACTGACATCCGACGCAGCTAAAGCGGTCGCGCAACGCGACATGCCAGAGCTCGTCAATGCCGGATGCCGAAATGGCCGCCCTGCTGCGGGTGGTGCTTGATGAAGTCTGTGCTGAAATTCCTCCGTGGGATACGGCGACGCGTGAACGCGTTGCCGCACGACTGAGTGATCTTGTTCGATCGGGGCAATGTGCGGTCGACGATTTGAGGCGGGCCGGCCGGGATGCTCTAACCCGTGCACCGACCATGTGGCCCTGAGAGGATGTTCGAGCATCAAGGCAAAAGGCCCCGCTCTCGCGGGGCCTTTCTTTCGCGAGCCTACTTGGTGTTGCTCGGGGCGCTCTTGTTGTTCGTCATGGCGCCGCCCTGGTCGGAGCCGGGGCCAGAGCCGCCCTGACCGGAGGCGTCGCTGCCCTTGGACTTCGTGTTGGCGCCTGTCGTTTGCGAGGATGAGGTCGATGAATCATGCTTGGCCTTGTGCGACTTGGCCTGTGCGGCGAACGGCGCGGCGGCCAGACCGGTGGCCAACATTACGGCGAGAGCGAGCTTGGTCGTCTTCATGCGCGGGAACTCCTGAGTTGAATTGACGCAGGCTGCCAACCGCCATTCGCCGCGAGAGTTCCGAACAATTACGTCGCATTGCGCTTCACGCGTGCTTCAAGATTCCTTGTCCTCGTCGAGGATAAACACGAGGCCCGTCAGCGCGGCGCCGATGGCAAACGTGGTCACCATCGTGCCGACAAAGACGAAGGCTACCGCACGGCCGCCGTGGTTCAGCAATTCGGCGACCGCAGGATTGGCCAGGATCAGCGCAAGCGTGAAGGTCAGGCCGAGTGCCGCGCCCATCATCGCATGCGTCGTCAGTTTGATGACGCCAGTAGGAGAGATCAGACTTGGCGACCTATTGGGCGACTTTTTTGCGCGCATGGAACTGCCGATTGATCTTGCATGCAAACGCGCGCGGTGATCGCGGGTTCCATCCCTCATAAAGGAATTGTTATCAGCCGCTTCATCCGGCGTTCATGCCGATCTTGCGAGAATGAAACGCCATCAACACGGGAACATTCGATATGGGCAAGGTGGTCTTTCTCTATCGCTCGCTGGCCTACCGTAACGCGGCGGCTGACATGTTGCGCAAGGCACGCAAGCTGCCGCGCGGTGCGGAGCGCAGCGCCGCCCGCCGCTACGCCACGGCGTTGCGCGATCTCGCGCAAACGGAAGCCTGGCTCGAGGGGCGTGTCGCTGATGAACCGCGGCCGATGTTACGGCTGAAGGTCGCTGCGTCGCGCTAACCCGACGCGCGCTGAAGTTCCGGAGAGGTGCTGGCCTCGATCTTGTCCTGCGCCCCCGATGTCGCCGAGTTCTTGCGCGTCAATGGTACGTCGAGACGGCACAACAGGCCCTCTGCGCGCCAATCGAATTGGACCTGTCCGCCGAGCTGGGATTCAATACTGGCCAGCAGGCTTCTTGTGCCGAAGCCACGCGATTTCGGCGTCCTGACCAGCGGCCCTCCGGTCTCCTCCCAGGTCAAGATGAGGAGATCGTTCTCGGCCTGCCAGCCGATCGCGAGCCGTCCCGACCGGGTCGACAGCGCGCCATACTTCGCCGAATTGGTGAAGAGCTCGTGCAGTGCCAGCGCCAGCGTCTGGGCGGTCGCCGGCAGCAGCTGCACCTCAGGACCGGCGAGCTTGATCTGTCCGCCGAGCGAATAGGGCGCAAGCTCCTCCTCGATCAGCTTGGAGAGCTCAGCGCCCTGCCAGCTCGACAGCGACAGGATGGTGTGCACACGCGCCAGCGCATTGATGCGCCCCTCGACGGCGTTGACGTAAGCCTTGACCTCGTCGGCGCGGGTGAGGCGCACGATCGATTGCGCCAGCGCCAGCGCATTCTTGGCGCGGTGATCGACTTCGCGCGCCAGCAGGTTCTGCCGCTCCTCCGCGCGCTTGCGCTCCGTGATGTCGACCGTGACGCCGCTGACCCGTACCACGCGGCCGCTCTCGTCCACCGTTGCGGCGGCCGTGCCGACGCACCAGCGCACCTCGCCATCGGGCCGGACCACGCGGAACTCGGTTTCGTAGGCGCGCGTACCCTGGTTGAACTCGGCGATCGCCTTGCGGAGCTGATCCATGTCGTCGGGATGGAGCAGCGCCTGAACGGTCGCCGGGGTGACGTCGAACGTCTCAGGCGTCACGCCGAAAATGCGATACTGGCCCTCGTCCCACATCCAGTCGCCGTTGACCCAATCCCAGTCCCACGACCCCATCTTGCCGGCAGCAATCGCCATGCTGCGCCGCTGCTCGCTTTCGCGCAGCTTCGCCGTGGAGTTCTCCAGTTCAGCCGTCCGCGCGCGAACGCGATCCTCGAGCTCCTGGTTCCACCGTTCGAGCTCGCGGGTCTTGCGATAGAGCTCGGCAAACACCTTGATCTTGGCGCGCAGCACCTCCGGCACGACGGGGACTGGCACGTAGTCGACTGCGCCCATTTCGTAGCCGCGCAAGCGATCGATATCGCTGACCTGAATGGCCGAGATGAAGATCATCGCCGTCTTCTGGAAGCGCGGATGCTCCCGGATCATCGCGGCGAGCTCGAAGCCGTCGAGCTCGGGCATGCAGACGTCGACCAGGATCACCGCGATCTCGGTCTTGAGCAGCACTTCCAGCGCCTCGCGGCCGGACGACGCGATCACGAGGTCCTCGCCGAGGTCCTTCAAGATCACCTCGTAGGCGAGCAGCTTGGCCGGCTGGTCGTCGACGAGGAGGATGTTGACCTTTTCGTGGTCCATTCTCGGATCCAAACTCAGCGGTGCAGCCACATGCGGATCGCAAGCAGCAATTGATCGGTATTGACGGGCTTGGCCAGATAGTCGGACGCGCCTGCCTCCAGGCACTTCTCGCGGTCGCCCTTCATCGCTTTCGCCGTCAGCGCGATGATCGGCAGGCGCAAGAAGGCCGGATTTTCCCGGATCACACCAATGGTCTGATAGCCATCCATCTGCGGCATCATGATGTCCATCAGCACGATGGCGATTTCCGGGTTGGATTCGACCAGCGTCACGGCCTCGCGGCCGGTGGTCGCCGTCAGCACCTTCATGCCGCGCCGTTCCAGCACGCTCGACAGCGCGAAGATGTTGCGGGCGTCGTCGTCGACGAGCAGCGCGGTCTTGCCGATCAAATCCTCGTCGGAACTGTTCAGCTTCTCCAGCATGCGTTGCTTCTCAACCGGAAGTTCCGTGATGACGCGATGCAGGAACAATGCAGTTTCGTCAAGCAGCCGTTCGGGCGACTCCACGCCCTTGACCACGATGCTGCGCGCCATGGTGTGGAGCTCCGCATCCTCTTCCGCAGAGAGCTCGCGGCCGGTGAACACCACCACGGGAACGTTCGACAGCGTGTCGTCGCGGCGGATCTGCTCCAGCACCTCGAAGCCGCTCATGTCGGGCAGCCTGAGGTCGAGCACCACGCAATCGCAGGGCGCTTCGCGCAGCGTCGACAGCGCACCCGCGCCGGTGTCGGTCGTCACGATCTCGATGTCGTCGTGATACAGCAGCTCGCGGATCGAGAGTTGCTCGGCCTCGTTGTCCTCGACGATCAGGAGCCGCTTGCGCCGCGGCCGCGCATATTCCTTGATCTGCGTCAGCGCAGCCGCGACGCCCTCGGTCGTCGTCGGCTTGTTGACAAAGGAGAAGGCGCCCCGGGCCAGCGCATGCTGGCGGTCCTCGTCGAGCGTAATGATCTGCACCGGGATGTGGCGGGTGAGCGGGTTGTGTTTGAGCTGGCTCAGCACCGTCCAGCCGAGCATATCCGGCAGGAACACGTCGAGCGAGACCGCTCGCGGCTGATACTGTTTCGCAAGCTCGAGTGCCTCTGCACCGCGC
Source organism: Bradyrhizobium genosp. A (assembly GCF_049949275.1). Taxonomy (NCBI): domain Bacteria; kingdom Pseudomonadati; phylum Pseudomonadota; class Alphaproteobacteria; order Hyphomicrobiales; family Nitrobacteraceae; genus Bradyrhizobium; species Bradyrhizobium genosp. A. The sequence continues at coordinate 2,267,826 of NZ_CP188196.1, forward strand.
GCGGCGACCAGAACCTTGAAGCCCTTGTCGCGTGCGAGATCGACCAGGACGCGCGCGTAATGCGGGTCGTCCTCGACGATGAGCAGGATGCTGTCGCCAGGCTCGAGATTGAGGCGGTCGTCGGGAAGCTGCTCGATGACGCGTTCGGGCGCCGTAGCTGCCGGCTGAAGCGCCGGTGGCTGGCTGTACTGTTGCGGGGCCGGCGCGCGCGGCGCCAGCGTCGGGCCGGAGTATTTCAGCGGCAGATACAACGTGAAGGTCGAGCCCTTGCCGGGCGCGCTGCGCAGGTGGATTTCGCCGCCGAGCAGGCTCGCGAGCTCGCGGCTGATGGCGAGGCCAAGGCCGGTGCCGCCGTATTTGCGGCTGGTGCCGGCATCCGCCTGCTGGAACGCCTCGAAGATCAGCTTCTGCTTCTCCAGGGGAATGCCGATACCGGTATCGGAGACCTCGAAGGCGATCACGGCCGGCGCGGAGTTCAGCACTGGATGATCCGTGCCCCAGCCGCCGAGCGCGCCGGCGACCTTCAGTCGCACTTCGCCTTCGCCGGTGAACTTGAACGCGTTGGAGAGCAGGTTCTTCAGGACCTGCTGCAGGCGCTTGGAGTCGGTGACGATGCTGCGCGCGAGGCTCGGATCGACGTCGATCTTGAACGACAGATTGCGGTTCTCCGCCTCATGCCGGAACGGCCGTCCGACCGTCTCGAGCAGGTTGGCGGTGAGGATTTCCTCGGCGTCAACCGTCACCGTGCCGGACTCGATCTTGGAGAGATCGAGAATGTCGCTGATGAGGTTCAAGAGATCGGTGCCGGCGCCGTGGATGGTACGGGCGAATTCGACCTGCTTGCCCGTGAGGTTGCCGTCCGGATTGTCGGTGAGCTGCTGGCCGAGGATCAGGATCGAGTTCAGCGGCGTGCGCAGCTCGTGGCTCATATTGGCCAGGAATTCGGACTTGTACTTCGAGGTCAGCGCGAGCTCGGTTGCCTTTTCCTCGAGCGCGCGGCGGGCCTGCTCGATCTCCTGGTTTTTGCGCTCGACCTCGACGTTACGTTCGGCGAGCTGTTGTGCCTTCTGCTCGAGCTGGTCGTTGGTCTGCTGCAATTCGCGTTGTTGGGTCTGGAGCTCGCCGGCAAGCTGCTGCGACTGCTTCAACAGGCCTTCGGTCTGCATCGTCGCTTCGATCGAATTGAGCACGATGCCGATGGAGTCGGTGAGTTGCTCCAGGAACGTCATCTGCGAGGTCGTGAACGAGGTGAGCGAGGCGAGCTCGATCACCGCCTTGACCTGGCCCTCGAACAGCACAGGCAGCACCACGAGGTTCTTCGGTGCGACGCGAAGCAGCGCCGAGTTGATCGGCACCACATCGGCGGGAATGTCGGCGACCACGCGCGGGCGCCTGTCGAGCGCGCACTGGCCGATCAGGCCGTCGCCGAATTGCAGTACGCGCTGATAGGGATAGACACCGTCGCCGGCATAGGAGGCAAGCAGCAGGAGCTGCGGATTGTCCTCGTTCTCGACCTGGTAGATCACGCCGGTATGCGCGTTGACAAGCGGCGACAGCTCGGTCAGCAGCAGCCGGCCGACGGTCGTGAGATCGCGCTGGCCCTGAAGCATGTTGGTGAATTTGGCGAGGTTGGTCTTCAGCCAGTCCTGCTCGGTGTTCACGTCCGTCGTCAGACGGAGGTTCGTGATCATCGTGTTGATGTTGTCTTTCAGCTCGGCCACTTCACCGCGGGCGTCGACCTGGATCGACCGCGTCAAATCGCCCTTGGTCACGGCGGTCGCGACCTCCGCAATCGCGCGGACCTGCGAGGTGAGGTTGGCCGCGAGCAGGTTGACGTTGCCGGTGAGGTCCTTCCAGGTGCCGGCCGCACCGGGCACGTCGGCCTGACCACCCAGCCGCCCCTCGACGCCGACCTCGCGCGCCACCGACGTCACCTGGTCGGCGAAGGTCGCGAGCGTCTCCGTCATGTTGTTGATGGTATCGGCAAGTGCTGCGACCTCGCCCTTCGACTTCACCGTGAGGTTCTGCTTGAGATCGCCGTTGGCGACCGCGGTCACCACCTTGACGATGCCGCGGACCTGCTCGGTGAGGTTTGCCGCCATGAAGTTGACGGTGTCGGTGAGGTCCTTCCAGGTGCCGGCCACACCGGGCACCTGGGCCTGACCGCCGAGCTCGCCTTCGGTGCCGACTTCGCGCGCAACGCGGGTGACTTCGCCGGCGAACGCATTGAGCTGGTCCACCATGGTGTTGATGGTATTCTTGAGCTCGAGGATTTCGCCCTTCACATCCACGGTGATCTTGCGGGACAAGTCGCCGCGCGCCACGGCTGTGGTCACTTCGGCGATGTTCCGGACTTGCGTTGTGAGGTTCGCGGCGAGCAGGTTGACGTTGTCGGTGAGGTCCTTCCAGGTGCCGCCGACGCCGGGCACGACGGCCTGACCGCCAAGCCGGCCTTCGGTGCCGACCTCGCGCGCCACGCGCGTGACTTCGGCGGCGAAGGAGCGGAGCTGCTCGACCATGGTGTTCAAGGTGTCCTTGAGCAGCAGGATCTCGCCGCGCACGTCCACCGTGATCTTCTTGGATAGGTCGCCGCCGGCGATGGCGGTCGCAACCTCGGCGATGTTGCGGACCTGGGCCGTCAGGTTCGAGGCCATGAAGTTGACGTTGTCGGTGAGGTCCTTCCAGGTGCCGGCAACGCCGGGCACTTCGGCCTGGCCGCCGAGCTTGCCTTCGGTGCCGACCTCGCGGGCGACGCGCGTCACTTCGCCGGCAAAGCCGTTGAGCTGGTCCACCATGGTGTTGATGGTGTTCTTGAGCTCGAGAATTTCGCCCTTCACGTCCACGGTGATCTTGCGCGACAGGTCGCCGCGCGCCACGGCGGTCGTCACTTCGGCGATGTTGCGGACCTGTGCGGTGAGGTTGCCGGCCATCGAGTTGACGCTATCGGTCAAGTCCTTCCAGGTGCCGGCGACGCCGGGCACGTTGGCCTGACCGCCGAGGCGGCCTTCGGTGCCGACCTCGCGGGCGACGCGCGTCACCTCGCCCGCGAAGCGGTTGAGCTGGTCGACCATCGTGTTCAGCGTATCCTTGAGCTGAAGGATCTCGCCGCGGACGTCCACCGTGATCTTGCGCGACAGGTCGCCGCCGGCGATGGCGGTCGCGACCTCGGCGATGTTGCGGACCTGGGCGGTGAGGTTGCCCGCCATCGAGTTCACGTTGTCGGTAAGGTCCTTCCAGGTACCGGCGACGCCCGTCACCTGCGCCTGGCCGCCGAGCTTGCCTTCGGTGCCGACCTCGCGCGCGACGCGCGTGACTTCGCCGGCGAAGGCGTTGAGCTGGTCCACCATGGTGTTGAGCGTTTCCTTCAACTGAAGGATTTCGCCCGACACGTTCACGGTGATCTTCTTCGACAGGTCGCCCTTGGCGACGGCTGTGGCGACCTCGGCGATGTTACGGACCTGACCGGTCAAGTTCGAGGCCATCGAGTTGACCGAGTCGGTCAAGTCCTTCCAGGTGCCGGCGACGCCGCGCACCTGGGCCTGGCCGCCGAGCTTGCCTTCGGTTCCGACCTCGCGCGCGACGCGCGTGACTTCGCCGGCGAAGGCGTTGAGCTGGTCCACCATGGTGTTGATGGTGTCCTTCAGCTCCAGGATCTCGCCGCGGACGTCCACCGTGATCTTCTTCGACAAGTCGCCGCCGGCGACCGCCGTCGTCACCTCGGCGATGTTGCGGACCTGCGCGGTCAGGTTCGACGCCATCGAGTTGACGCTTTCGGTGAGGTCCTTCCAGGTGCCGGCGACGCCGAGCACGTTGGCCTGACCGCCAAGTCGTCCCTCGGTGCCGACCTCGCGTGCGACGCGCGTGACTTCGCCGGCGAAGGCGTTGAGCTGATCGACCATGGTGTTGAGCGTTTCCTTCAGCTGAAGGATTTCGCCCGACACGTTCACGGTGATCTTCTTGGAGAGGTCTCCGCCCGCGATGGCGGTGGCGACGTCGGCGATGTTGCGGACCTGGGCGGTCAGGTTCGACGCCATGAAGTTGACGTTGTCGGTGAGGTCCTTCCAGGTGCCGGCCACGCCGGGCACCTGGGCCTGGCCGCCGAGCTTGCCTTCGGTGCCGACCTCGCGTGCGACGCGCGTCACTTCGGAGGCAAAGGAGTTCAGCTGGTCCACCATGGTGTTGATGGTGTCCTTCAGCTCCAGAATTTCGCCGCGCACGTCCACTGTGATCTTGCGGGACAAGTCGCCGCGTGCCACGGCGGTGGTCACGTTGGCGATGTTGCGAACCTGTGCGGTGAGATTGCCGCACATCGCGTTGACGGAGTCCGTCAGATCCTTCCAGGTCCCGGCGACGCCGGGCACGATGGCCTGGCCGCCGAGCTTGCCGTCGGTGCCGACCTCGCGGGCTACGCGCGTCACTTCGGAGGCGAAGGAGCGGAGCTGGTCCACCATCGTGTTGATGGCTTCCTTGAGCTGAAGGATTTCACCCCGCACGTCGACCGTGATCTTCTTGGACAAGTCGCCGTTGGCGACCGCGATCGTCACCTCGGCGATGTTGCGAACCTGGTTGGTCAGGTTGTTCGCCATCGAGTTGACGCTCTCGGTCAGGTCTTTCCAGACACCGGTCACCTCAGGCACCTGGGCCTGACCGCCGAGTTTGCCCTCGGTGCCGACCTCACGCGCGACGCGCGTCACCTCGGAGGTGAAGACGCCGAGCTGCTTGATCATCGTGTTGACGATGGTCGCCGATTGCAGGAATTCGCCGCGCAGCGGGCGGCCCTCGACGTCGAGCTTGACGGTATCGAGCAAGTCGCCCTGGGCCACGGCTGCGACCGCGCGCGTCACCTCGCGCGTCGGCCACAGCAGGTCGTCGATCAGCGTATTGACCGAGCCTTCCATATCGGCCCAGGAGCCGGAGGCGAGGCCGAACTTCACGCGCTGGCGAGTCTTGCCCTCGCGTCCCACGACCTGGCCGACCAGCTCGAGCTGCTGCGCCATGCGCTGGTTGGCGGCGATGATTTCATTAAAGGTGTCGGCTATCTTGCCGTCGATGCCGAGATAGTCACCGCTCATCCGCACCGAAAAATCGCCGCTGCGCATCGCTTGGAGCGCGAGCAGCAATTCCGGCCGGGAATCCGGCTCCGATGTACCGTTAGGTTTGGGCTTTGGGACGCGACGACCGGAGCGTGATGCTGTTCCGGGATCGAGGTCGCTCATACTGATTCCCCCGCAGGCGTCGGCCGAATCTTAGGCGTGACGCGTCTGGTCGAAATAGAGCGTCAGCCAAATTCGAAATCAAGCGTCAAGGTTGCGACGCGAGGAATTGGAACCTGCCGTGCTCAGCCCAACCGCGATAACGGTGACGGTTGTCGAGAGTTCCATCGGATTGCCTAAAAATTCTGCCCTTGGTTCTTAAGTTCTTACCCCTTGGGAGAGCACGGGTGGTTCCAATTCCGAAACTCCCGCGCCATCGGCTTTGGAACGCCAGATGGGACCCCGAGGTTATCCCTCAAAGCCAGGGAGAACCCATATGAGAGCCGGATTGGCCGTCTTTGCCGCCGCATTATTCGCCGCAGAATCGGTGCTGGCGCAGGCCGGTGCGCCTAGTGGGCGCGGGGCCGTGGCCGGCGATCCGGCCGCGAGCTCCGCCACCCCGCATGCGGGCTCACAGACCACGGGGACCGCCACCAAGTCCAACCCCAGCGGCAGCGGCACCTCGAGTTCAGGCGGCAAGGATGCCAATGGCGATGCCGGCCGGGACAAGATGCCCGACAGCGATCGCACCGTGCGGCCGATGAACCAACAGCATCATCCGGAGGACAAGTAGGGCTGCTACTTGTCGGCCATGGTGCGCTCGGCGTCCTTCAACTGCGCGCGCAGCACCGGCAGGTGCTCGCGCGCGAACGCGGCGAGCGCGGGATTGTCGGGTGTCCTCAGATAGCGCTCGAGCAGGGTGATCGTGGATTCATATTCGCGAATCTGCGCGGCATAGAAGCTTCTGACATAGGCCGGCCCGTCCGTATCATCGGGGTTGGCGAGGCTGATGCTAGCCGACGTTGTCTTGCTCGCGTGCGGCTCGGTGCCGATCGCGGCCTGAATCTCCTTTAGCGCCTTGTCGCGCTTGGCCGCCTCTTCGGCGCGCAACGCGGCGAGGTTCTTGACCTCCGCATTGCCCTTCAGGTCGGTGCTCTCCAGAAGGCCCTGCTGAAAGCGGCTGAAGGCATAGAGGCCGCTGATGACGTCCGGGGCCTTCGGCGTGCGATCGCCATGCAGCTGCTCGCCGGTGCTGTCGGCAAGCGCTGCGGTGCTGATGAAGCCCAGGAGGATCGCGACGAATATCCGCATGAATATTCAATGACTGGTGGCGTGTGAAGTTCCGGCGACGTTACGATGCGGTAAGGGCGGTTGCGGGGCAGGGGTTCCATGCCCACGTCTTCTCCATGAAACAGTCTGACATCTTCAGGGACAACGCCGAGAACTGCCTGCAATTGGCCGAGCGCGCGCAAGGGCAACCCGCCTATAATCGCTATTCACGCATGGCGGATGCCTGGACGGCCTTGGCGAAAGAGCAGGATTGGCTGGATGGTGAAGTCCCGCCCGTTAAGGTCCGTGCTCTGCAACGCCAGGATGCCTGACCGCTCTCTTTTTCGTGACTCCGCGTGTGAGACCGCTCACGGTATGAGCGGGACCAATCAACAATCATACGGGATAGTCGATCGCGTTTATTTCTGATTCCAGAAGGAGGTTTTGCGATGGCCCCACGTCTGGCACTTCTCTCGCTCATTCTCGCCTTTGGCGTTTCGGTCGCGTTCGCGACGGTGACGACGGTCCGGCGGGTGCATCAGGAAAATGCATCCGTAGCGGTGCATGCCGCGCATAGCTAGCGTCGCTTACCTTTCGCACGTTCGAAACATTCGACGCACCGGAGCGTAAGCGCTTCGAGGCATCGGAACATGCGAGAGGACATCATGGCACATTCCGACCACGGCATCGTCAAGGACAAGCGCGCGGAGGATCAGCCACGCGACAAGCAGCGCGCGCAAACCGTGCACAAGACGGACCAAAAGATTTCGCCGTCGCGTGAGGCGACGCGCGATCCCAAGCTCAATGACGACAGCAAGACGCCCGGCTCCGGCATGACGCCGGACGATTCGGGCGCGGCACCGAGTGGCTAACTAAGCGAGGAACGAATCCCCGCGCGATGAGTCGACTGATTGCTTCCGGTTGTCATGCCCCCGGTGCTCCGGAAGCAATCTCCAAGGACGGCCCTGGCACCCCGCTGTGCTGGGGTCGTTTTGCTTTGCGAGGCCCTGTAATCAGTCTTCGCCCTGTGATCAGTCTTCGTTCCCGGGCTCGGGGTCGCCCTGCGTGTGCCCATCGGGCCCGCGGCCGAACACGCCGAAGCTGCTCGACTTCACACCAGCTGCTGCATCAATGTCTGCGGCGGCCAGTCCGAACTTGAGAAGTTCGCGGACCGCTGCGGCGCGTGTCGGCATGCGATGTTTGAACCGGAAGTCATCAACTGCGGCCAGCTCTTCCGGCGAGAGCATGACCTGAAGGCGCTCGGCGCGAAGGTCATTCATGGTCGATCACATAAATTGAGTAGTTTGAGCAATTTGCTCAACAGCCGAACTTGGCGCGAGTTCCACAAGAGTCGATAAAACCCCCAAATTAGCCAGAAAATATAGCAAAATCAATGTGTTAAACCTTGAAACGACTCTCGTCGAAGCGCATTTTACTGAAGAGGGAGATGGGCCATGACGGACGAAGTCAGATTACCCCGCAAGCTTTCCGAAGAGCCCGAAGCACCAAAGTCGGTGCGGCCGAGCCATCAGAAGGTGATCGAGCAAGTCGAGCGCTGGGCCAACAGCCCGGGCCTGCAACCACCGAGGACGGACGATGCGAAGACGGTCTGAACCCCACACATTCGAACAACGTCTCGACGCGCAGAGGCTGCGGCTCGAGCACGAGTTGTCGCGCGTGCCGGATGGTCACCAGCGCGACACCCTCGTGGCGCGCATCGATCAGCTGCAGACTGCAGCCGAGATGTACGATTTTCTGATGATCGGGGAAGACGCTGCGGCTTCTCGCCGATCACCCTTGGTCACCCTTGGCGTTCAGTCCGTGCGAGCGTCCATGGCCTCAGCATCCGCTCGACGACGATGCCCAAGGTGAAGCCCGCGACCACATCACTGGCCCAATGCGCGAGCAGCGCGATGCGTGTCAACGACAGGGCTGTCGTGATGGTGCGCACGAGACGTCGCCGGGCCGGGGGCAGCAGGCCGGCGGCGGATGCCAGCGCGCCCATGTGCACGGCATGGCCGGACGGAAAGGCATCGCGCGCCCGTCCCGAGAGTGGGATGCCGCGGCGATGGCCTCGTACCGTCAGCCGGTCCGGCCTGACCTGATTGAACGCGGATTTCAGGATGTGGGGGAGGATCGCCGTCACCAGCGACACCGCGAGGATGTGGTTGGCCGCCAGGCGCTCCTCGGCGGGGCGACGCCTGGCGTAGAGCCAACCCGCAGCCGCGAGGGCGAGCAGCACATGTTCGTCGGCGCCCCAGGTCAGGGCTTCGGCAGTCTCCTCGAGCTCCGGGTTGGTGTGATCTGCGATCTCATTCGCGATCGCGATATCGATCCGTGTGGGTTTGACTGTTACGAGCGCCATTGATCCAGGATTGGCGAAAAATTCTCCATGACAGTTTTGTAAAGCCGAAGGTGGACGATGGTTCCTGCGTTACGGCTGTCCCGATCCGCCCGCGGAGCCATAGACTTGGCCGGTCGCATAGCTCGCATCGGCTGCAGCGAGCTGCACGTAGATCGAGGCGAGCTCGGCGGGCTGGCCGGGGCGGCCAAGCGGCGTCATGCCACCGAACTTTTCGAGCTTCTCCATGGTGGCGCCGCCGGAGACCTGGAGCGGCGTCCAGATCGGTCCCGGCGCAACAGGATGGAGGCGCGCGTCTGCTGACGGGCAGCGTTGTTGACGATGATGTCGAGCCGGCCGAGGCCTTGCACAGCCTGTTCGACCAGCTTCTTGCAGAAGGCTTCATCCTTGCAGCACCAGGTCGACTTCCTCGCCTATATCGACGTGTTCTGGACGCTTGCGATCATTGCCGTGCTGATGATTCCCACGGCTGCGGTGCTGCGGCCGATTGATCTCGGCGCGCCGGCGCGGGGGCATTGAGGGTGCGGCCTTCGTCGCTCACCCCACAGCTATCGCCTTGGGCCGTCCCGGGCCCGCATGCACATGCACCTGTTTCGCCTGCAGCGGCTCGCCGCATTCAGAGCACACCATCACCGGATCGAACAGCTTGCCGCACGTCTTGTGCTCGTGCAGCAGCGGGCGGCCCCGCTCGTCGCCCATGTGGGTGTCGCCCCAATGCACCATCGCCATGATGATCGGATAGAGGTCGAGCCCCTTCTGCGTCAGGATGTATTCGTAGCGCTTCGGCGCCTCGGAATAGGGGACGCGGCGCAGGATGCCGAAGCGCACCAGCTTCTTCAGACGCTCCGAGAGCAGATGTCGCGTGATCTGGAGCGAGGACTGAAACGCCTCGAAGCGGCGCACGCGCAGAAAACATTCGCGCAGGATCAAGAGCTCCAGCGGTCGCCGACGACGGCGACGGTGCGGGAGAGCGAGCAGGGCTCCTCGTCCAGCGTATCCCACTTCATGGACTGGTCTCCGGCTCAGTCAGTCAGAAAAAGGAACTGACTTGAATGATCAGCGCAATTTACAGCGAAGACTAGCAGTCGCCCTCTCAATTTGACAGTTCTATTTTAGAACTATAGCGTCGTTCCAACATATGCTCTCACCGGAGGAGGCGACCTTGCCCAAACGAAACGCGACCGCGGCCGTGATCGGGGCCGGCGATTTCATCGGCTCCGAGATTGCCAGGAAATTCGCCGCCGAAGGCTTTTCGATCTATGCGGGCCGTCGCAACGGCGACAAGCTCGCGCCGCTGGTGAAGGACATCGAAGCGGCCGGCGGCGAGATCCACGCGCGCTCGCTCGACGCGCGCAAGGAGGAGGAGGTCATCTCCTTCCTCAATGATGCCGACCAGCATGCGCCGCTGGAGGTTTGCATCTTCAATGTCGGCGCCAATGTCAATTTCCCGATCCTCGACACCACCGAGCGGGTGTTCCGCAAGGTCTGGGAGATGGCCTGCTATTCCGGCTTTCTTGCAGGGCGCGAGGCGGCGCGGCTGATGCTGCCGCGTGGCGGCGGCAAGATCTTCTTCACTGGCGCGACGGCGTCCTTGCGCGGCGGCAGCGGCTTTGCGGCTTTTGCCAGCGCCAAGTTCGGGCTACGTGCGGTGGCGCAGGCGATGGCGCGCGAGCTCGGGCCGAAGAACATCCACATCGCCCATCTCATCATCGATTCCGGCGTCGACACCGAATGGGTGCGGCAGCGCCGGCTCGAGTCGCTCGGGCCGAATGCGCTTGATAATCCCGATCTGCTGATGCCGCCGTCGGCTGTCGCGGATTCCTACTGGCAGCTCTACCAGCAGCCGAAGAGCGCCTGGACCTTCGAGATGGAGATCCGCCCGTTCGGCGAGAAATGGTGACCGCCGCGCAAAAGTCCGGCTAGACTGAATCCGACACCAGGCAAAAATTCCGGGAGGTACTTGAGTGAAGACCGCGATCACCGAACTGTTCGGCATCGAGCACCCCATCATCCAGGGCGGCATGCATTTCGTCGGCTTTGCCGAGCTTGCCGCCGCCGTCTCCAATGCCGGCGGGCTCGGCATCATCACCGGCCTCACGCAGAAAACGCCGGAGCTGCTCGCCAAGGAGATCGCGCGTTGCCGCGACATGACCGACAAGCCGTTCGGTGTGAACCTCACCTTCCTGCCGGCCTTCTCGGCGCCGCCCTATCCGGAATACATCGCAGCCATCGTCGAGGGCGGCATCAAGGCGGTGGAGACCGCGGGTCGCAGCCCGGAAGCATACATGCCGGCGCTGAAGGCGGCCGGCATCAAGGTGATCCACAAATGCACCTCGGTGCGCCACTCGCTGAAGGCCGAGCGGATCGGCTGCGACGCCGTCAGCGTCGACGGTTTTGAGTGCGGCGGCCATCCCGGCGAGGACGACATTCCGAACATGATCCTGCTGCCGCGCGCGGCGGAGGAGTTGAGGATCCCGTTCGTGGCCTCCGGCGGCATGGCCGACGGGCGCAGCCTTGTCGCAGCCCTGTCGCTGGGTGCGGCCGGCATGAACATGGGCACGCGTTTCATCGCGACCAAGGAAGCACCTGTCCATCAGAACGTGAAGAACGCGCTGGTCGCGGCGACCGAGCTCGACACCCGTCTGATCATGCGCGCGTTGCGCAACACCGAGCGCGTCCTGAAGAACGCAAATGTCGACCGCCTGCTGGAGATCGAGCGCGAGAAGGGCGCCAAGCTCACGATCGACGACATTCACGACCAGGTCGCGGGTGTCTATCCCAAGATCATGCTGGACGGGCAGATGGATGCCGGCGCCTGGAGCTGTGGCATGGTCGCAGGCCTCATCCACGACATCCCCACTTGCAAGGAACTCGTCGATCGCATCATGACCGAGGCGGAACAAATCATCCGCAGCCGGCTGATGGGGTTCCTGGATGGGACGGGTGCGACGCGAAAGGTCGCCTGACACCGCCAAACTTCTTAACCACGGCTGCATCTGGCGGCTGGAATTGCGCGCGACGCCTCCCAAATAGGAGTAAATTACTCCTTAACTCATCAATTTCAGGAGGCGTCCGTGGTCCTGAAAAGCGTTCCTTTTGCTGTTGCAATTGCCCTAGTGCTTGCATGGGGCGGATTCGCACGCGCTGACGACTACAAGCCTGACGAATATCTCGGTCTCGATCTCTCCAAGGCCGTCCTGTCGCCGAAGCGGCTCGGGCCCGAGACGAAGTTCGCGCCGGTCGCGCTGGAGGCGAAGGGCGGCAACGAGGCGCAGGCCCGCGCTCAGCCCATCGATGTGCCGAAGAAGGTCGCGGCCGAACGCGTGCACGTTCCGGAGCCGAAGGTTGCTCATACGAAGAGTGCCCAGCCGCGCGGCGCAGCGCGCACCAAGCTTGCGCATCGCCACGGCAATCCGCTGGACGCGCAGGCGATGGACACCCGCATCCAGACCTGGCCGTGTCGTTCCGGCGGCATCTGCAACTGGAAGCACTAGGAGCAGCGCCGCGGCCGCTTCACCTCGCCCCGCTTGCGGGGAGAGGTCGGAATCCGCGCGAAGCGTGGATTCCGGGTGAGGGGACTCTCCGCGAGTCTAACTCTTACCGTCCTTGTGGAGACTCCCCCTCACCCCAACCCTCTCCCCGCAAGCAGGGCGAGGGAGTGGACCGCCGCAGCCACAGCTTGGCCCGTCACTCCCGCGTTGCAAAACTGTAGGCGTGGAGTCAAGAAACCGTAAGCCGGGAGTCAAACGGCGCAGGCACCTTCCGTCGCGATTCGACGAAGGTTTCCTGAATGGCAACGCTCCGCGCCTCGCGCGCATGGACCCGGCGGCAGTTTTTGGTCCGCTCCACGTCCTCTCTCGCCATCGCCTCGTTCGCAAAACCCCGCATCAGCCGTGCTGCCGATCGCCCGGAGATCGCGGGCGGGATCCAGTCCGGCGACGTCTCGGATGGCTCCGCCATGATCTGGGCGCGCGCGGATCGGCCTGCGCGGATGCAGGTGGAATGCTCGACCGTCGAGAGTTTTAAGACCATCGTCGCGTCGGCGTCGCGTGACGCACTGCCCGACGCAGACTTCACCGCAAAGCTGCAGCTCGACGATCTGCCGCCCGGGCAGGACATCTTCTATCGCGTGCGCTTCGACGACATCGCGACCGGTATCGCCGGCGAAAGCCGCGTCGGCCATTTCCGCACCGCGCCTGCCGCCGGCCAGTCGATCTCGTTCTTGTGGTCAGGCGATGTTGCGGGGCAGGGGTGGGGCATCGACATCTCGCGCGGCGGCTATCGCAGCTACCGCACCATGCTCGACAACCGTCCGGATTTCTTCATCCACTCCGGCGATCACATCTATGCCGACTGCACGATTCCGTCCGAGCAGAAGCTGTCGAATGGCGAGATCTGGCGTAACGTCGTGACCGAGGAGAAAGCGCAAGTCGCGCACACGCTGACGCAATTCCGCGGCAACTACAAATACAACCACCTCGATGAGAACTTCCGCGCGTTCCATGCACAAGTGCCGATGTTCGCGCAATGGGACGATCACGAGGTCACCAACGACTGGTCGCCGACCGGCAGCTATGACGACGCCGGCTACGAGGGCGACGGCACGCCGCGGCTGGTTGCGCGTGCTCGCCGCGCCTTCTTCGATTTCATGCCGATCCGGGACATTGGCGCGCGACAGGGACGGGTCTATCGCAAGATCGCCTACGGCCCGCTGCTCGACGTCTTCATGATCGACATGCGCAGTTACCGCGACGAGACCTGGAACAAGGGCAACGATCATCGCGGCTGGATTCTTGGCGCCGAGCAGCTTGCCTGGTTGAAGCGGGAGCTCGCTGCCTCGCGCGCGACCTGGAAGGTGATCGCGGCAGATTTGCCGATCGGGCTGATCAGCCTCGATGCCGTCGCGCTCGGCGACGGCCCGCCGGATAGACGCGAGCACGAAATCGCCGATCTGCTCGCATCGATCAAGCGTGCGGGGGTCCGCAACATCGTCTGGCTCACCGCCGACATGCACTACACGGCCGCGCACTACTACGATCCGAACAAGGCGCAGTTCAGCGATTTCGAGCCGTTCTGGGAGTTCGTCTCCGGCCCCCTGCATGCCGGCACCTGGGGCCCCGGCGAGCTCGACAACACGTTTGGCCCTGTAGCGATGTACCGGAACGGGTGTAGCGAAGCCCAGGGCGAGAATTTGGCGCCATGCTTCGGCCTGCAGTTCTTCGGCAAGGTCGACATCGACGGTCGCAGCGGAGTGATGACCGTGACCCTGAAGGACGTCGACAACCGCGACCTCTGGTCGGTCGACATCGTGCCGCAGCCACAGACGCGACCGGCCGTGGTGTCGCAGCGTTCCTAAGGCATGCGCAGGCCGATGCCGCCGCGCGCGGACCGGGCCACAGGCTGCGGCGCTTCTGCGCGCGCATTCATCCAGGCCGGCACCTGCGGCGCGGTAGGTTGCCGGACAAAAAATTCGCCCTGCTTGGGTGAGCCCGTATAGGTGAAGCCGTCCGCATGCGCCGGAACGGTTCCCGCAAGGGCGGCCGCTAGGATGGCCATCGTCAAAGTCGTCTTCATGATTGTCTCCGTATCGCGCGCGGCCGGAACGACCGCGATGGCAGCATGCTGACAGGAGAGGGCGATCATCTGAAATGCCGTTTGGCTGTCACGGCGATGCCCGCAGGCTATTTTGCTAACCCGATCTTGATTGGCCCCGAGACGCCGGCCACGCTATAGTGCCTCCTCCCGCCACCTCTTTTCCATCACCGAAGAGTCTGCTCACGCGGCATCGCCCGCGAATCTGGCGGGATGAATGCGTCAGGAGCCTGTTCAATGGACAATCTGAAAACACAGGGCATCAGCGTGCCCAAGCTCGGCCTCGGCACCTTCCGCATGCAGGGCGATGCCTGCCGCGCCGCGGTCGAGAGCGCGCTGTCGATCGGCTATCGCCACATCGACACTGCCGAAATGTATGCCAACGAGGAGGCTATCGGCGCCGCGCTGGCGGCGGGCTCCGTGCCACGCGGCGAGCTGCACGTCACGACAAAGGTCTGGCACGAGAATCTGGCGCCGGATGCGATCCGTCGCGCCTTCGATGCCAGCCTGAAGAAACTGAGGCTCGACCATGTCGATCTCTATCTCGTGCACTGGCCGTCGCAGTCGGCGAACTGGGGCGCGGTGTTCGAGGCCCTGATGAAGCTGAAGGAGGAAGGGTGCACGCGCGCGATCGGCGTCGCCAATTTCACCACGGCACTCCTCAAGGTCGCGGTCGAGGATGTCAAGGCACCGATCGCCTGCAACCAGATCGAATATCATGCGATGCTGGATCAATCGAAGGTGCTGGCCTATCTCAACGCCAAGTCGATCCCGCTCGTCGCCTATTGCCCACTCGCGCAGGGACGCACTGCCTCGGATCCGGTGTTGGCCGAAATCGGCGCCAAGCACAACGCGAGCGCCGCGCAAGTGGCGCTGAAATGGCTGCTCGACCAGAATGGTGTCGCCGCGATTCCGAAGGCATCACGCCGCGAGAGCCAGCAGGCCAATCTCGACGCGCTGAAGATCAAGTTGGATGATGCCGACCGCAAGAAGATCGCAGCGCTGCCGAAGGACAGGCGTTGCGTCAATCCGGGCTTCGCGCCGGCTTGGGATTAGTTTTATCGGCCAGGTTTTCGAACGCAGAGAAATGGCCCCGCGAGGGGCCATTTCCATATTGCGTTGCGCATTAGTCCCAGTGGCGGTGACTGTGCTTAACCATGACGACACGGTCGTGATGGTGCCAGCCACGATGCCAGCCATTGTCGCGATGCTCGCGGAATTCGGCGCGGGCGCCGTACGGACCGTGATCACCGTGCTTGACGACCACCGTCTCAGCGCTTGCCAGCGTCGGCGCCGCAACTGCGAGCGCACCCAGAGCGGCAACGACATAACCAAGCTTCTTCATGATGTCCTCCTCCAGCGTAATGCAATTGAGAACGGCGCATACGCGCGAACGTTCCGGAGGAACGGGCAGAGAATTCTGAATGGATATTCAGGATCAGAACGATCGTTAATCGCAGCGTTGTTGTGGAGGCGTCGGCGCGCCGGTCTTGACGTATTTGCCGTCCCTGATTGTGTATTCGCCGCGCTCACTTCGATTGTAGATGGCGCGCAGGTGACCTTCCTTCGAGAGCAGCAATCCGAACTCCCGCGTCTGCTGCAGCGAAGGGAAGTACACCATCACATTGAGCAAGCCCTCGGCGTTGACAGTGGCGGACACCACTTCGTTCTCGTCCTTGGCGTCGCCGAAATTGCGCCGGTACATCACCCGGCCATCCTTCCGGATTTCGTAAGTCAGCAGCGCGCTCTTGTCGCGGTCGGGCCTGACAGAGCAATCGACCGCCCATGATCCAAGCAGGCCCCATTGCTCGATCGTCGCCGCGAGCGTTTCGGCGCGCGCCAACGAACAGAATGCAATCCAAAGCACTGCCGCTGTCATCCAGTGGCTCAAACAACGCCTCATGTCTCGAAAAGCCCCGCCTCGAACTCAATTCCAAAGTGTACCATCCGGCGCGCGGTCGTCCACGCTCGTCCCCAATCGCGCGCGAATTTGATCCGCGTCAATGAGGCCGTACGTGTCGGGGGTAAGATGGCGCTCCCGAAGGCGAACGTGGTGAGAGCGATGCTGAATCAAGTGATGGATTTCGCGGGCGAGGTGCTGCCGGGGAGCTGCGCCGTGCCGCCTTATTCCGAGACCGCGTTTCTGGCCGAGCTTGGCGAGCGACTGCGGTCCTCGCGCATGCGTTGCGAACTGTCGCGCCGGGAGCTCGCTCGCCGCTCCGGGATTTCAGAGCGCTACATCGCCCAGATCGAGGCCGGCAAGGGCAACGTCTCGATCGTCCTGTTGCTGCGTCTGGCCTCCGCGATCCACGGCAGCCGGCCCCAGGCTGCTCAAGCATGATCCGAAAAAGTGCGAAGCGGTTTTCCGAAAAGATCATGCTTAAACAATAAGCCGTCAGGCGCGCTTCTCCACATTGGCGCTGCGAGAGGGCACGCCGAACTCCTTGCGGCAGACCTCGGCTAGCACGGCGACGCCTTCACGGATCTGCTGATGCGAAGGGCTCGCAAAGCACAGCCGCAGGCGCGAGCCTGAGTGGCCCTTGTTGGTCGACCAATCCGGTCCGGGATTGATCGAGACACCGGCGGCGAGCGCAGCCTGATAGAGCTTCAGTGTATCGACCTGGTCGGGCAGCTTCACCCACAGGAAGATGCCGCCCTTGGGCTCCTCGAATTCGGCCGCGGTCCCGAACTGCTCGTTGAGGGCCTCCATCAGCGTGTCGAGCTTGGTGCGCAGCGTCTTGGTCAGCGTCGGCACATGGCTCGCGAAATGCGGCTTGCAATAGGTGGCGAGCACCATCTGCTCCAGTGCGCCGGAGCCCGCATCCGTCTTCAGCGCCAGCATCCGCGACATCATATCCCAGGGCGCCACGATGAAGCCGACGCGCAGCGCCGGTGCGATCGACTTAGAGAACGAGCCGATATGGATCACGCCGCCATTTTTGCTCAACGCGTGGATCGCGGGCGGCCGTTGTCCCGACCAGACCAGGTCAGCATAGCAATCGTCCTCGAAGACAGGTACGCCATATTCGGCCGAAAGCCGCAGCAACTCCACGCGGCGTGTCTCCGGCATGATGCTGCCGGTCGGATTCTGCACGGTCGGAATGGTGTAGATGTATTTGGGCCGGATGCCGCGGCTCTTCAGGTCGGCCAGCGTCGAGGCCAGCACGTTCATGCGCATGCCGTCGTCGTCGAGCGGAATGCCGATGGTGTTGATGCCGAGCCGCGTCAGTCGTTGCAGCGCTCCCTGGTAGGTTTCCTGCTCGACGATCACGGTGTCGCCGCGCGTCAGCAGCGTGTTGTTGACGAGGTCGAGCGCCTGCAACGAGCCGGACACGATCATGAGATCGTCGGCCGTGCAGCTGATGCCGCCATCGCGCTTCAGTTTTGTCACCAGGAATTCTCGCAGCGGCACGTAACCCTGGGGGCCATGCGCCAGCCCGTAGGTCGCGAGCGAGCGGCCCTCGCGTCGCAGGGCCTGAGTGGCGGCCTCGATCAGCTCGTCGACCGGCACCTGCTCGGAATCATTGTTGCCGCCGACAAAGCTGTATTTGGCGAGGCCCGTCCAGCGTGCAGAGGGGGCCGGCAGCCCTGCGGGAAACAGGGGTGCGAAATCGAAGCTGGACGTCATGGGAGCGTTCCTCGTTGTTTTATTGAGCGGCCAGCTTGGTACCGACGGGGCACCGCGATTTCGATGATGTCATGATGCCAGTGTTTTGCCCGACGCGTCAAACAAAATTCGTAAAATCCGTATCCGTGTCGCGCATATCAACAAGCCATTGATTTTGCTGGCACGGGCTACTGTGCATGGGGTTGTTTTCGCCTTTTCGATCTGCGGTCGCGACAGCGCTCGCTCAAAGCAGCGGCTGATCGACGTCCTCGATCCCGGCCGCTTCGACCTGCGTTATTTCTTGCTGACAGTCTTGGTCGGACGTCCCTGGCTGATGAAAGCGTAATGCGCATTGGCGACGCCGCCAACCATCAAGGCCTCGACCACCGGCTCGGCGATCTCGCCGGTGGCGGCCCAGTCGACGATGAAATTCGCCCCGGTCCCGCCGCGCACATCGTCGGTCGGAATGAAGATCGAGATTGTGGCGAGCGGCTTCACGGCGACCGGTGCCTTCAGATAGCTCTCGACCTGCTTGCCTGCGGTGTCGAAATAGGCGATGCGCCGGACTACCAGTGCTTGCGTCTCCGAGGCATTGTGGACGCTCAGCGTCACCGAAAAATCGACCCGCAGCTTGCCCTGGCTCATCGCCACGCTGGAGTAGGCAGGCACGTAGAAGCCGCCGGAGACGGCGAGTTCCTCCTTCGGCAACGTCGTGAGCGAATCGGCGAAGGTCTGTTCAAGGTTCACTTTGGGCTGCGCGACCGCCGGCAGAGCCGACTCGAGCGGACCTAGCAGGACCATCAGCCAGAGCACGCTCCGTACGTGATGAGCTGCTCGCTTGCCGCATCGCAACCGGTCTTCACGGGGCGACAAAAGGGACCAATCTGGCACGTATGGACTCATTCGCGAGATCACCCTCTGTATTCTGTTTGGCGGGATGTTGGGACCTGGTCGCCCACCCCGCAACCGCGGATCCTGGCCTTACCTTATCGCCGGCGTCTGCATAGGTCCATTCGTCGCGGGACCGCGGTCAGGTCGCAGGACTCAACCAACGTCCTCTCCGAGCGCGGCCAGATGCATGATCGGTCTCGAGCTGCCTTCCGCCTGAGAGATCGGCGCCTATATCGCTGATATCATCGGTGCAAGCCGGAAAGCCTTTCCGAAAGGGCGTCTCCGGGCATATGCGGTTGCATCCAGGACACTAGCGCTTGGGCCCAAGTCCAGCTAAGGCGTCCGGCTAAGGCGTCCGTTAAGCCTCCGGCCCATAACCAATAGAGATTGGGAAATGCCCGATACCGTTCAGGAAGTTTTGCAGGCCTTTGCCCGGGGCGAGCTCGTTGTCGTGACCGACGACGAGGATCGCGAGGGCGAGGGCGATTTGATCGTCGCCGCCTCGTTCTGCACGGCGGAAAAGATGGCCTTCATCATCCGCCACACCTCCGGCATCGTCTGCGCGCCTGTTACCGCCGACGACGCGCGGCGGCTGCGGCTCGATCCGATGGTCGCCCACAACGATTCCGCCCACACCACGGCCTTCACGGTCTCGATCGACTACAAGCCCGACGGCGGCACCGGCATCTCGGCCGAGGAGCGCGCCTCCTGCTGCCGTGCGCTGTCCAATCCCAATGCCGGCGCCAACGACTTCGCCCGTCCGGGCCACATCTTCCCGCTGATCGCCAAGGACGGCGGCGTGCTCCTGCGCTCCGGCCACACCGAGGCCGCGGTCGATCTCTGCAAGCTCTCGGGCCTGCCGCCGGTCGGCGTCATCAGCGAATTGATGAACGACGACGGCAGCGTGATGAAGGGCGAGCAGGTCGCCCAGTTCGCCGCCAAGCACAAGTTGAAGCACGTCACCATCGCCGACATGATCGCCTATCGCCAGGCGCGCGAAAAGCTGATCGAGCGGGTCTCGACCTTCACCACCGAAAGCCCGATCGGGCCGCTCCAGGGCTATGCCTACCGCTCGCCGTTCGATTCCATCGCCCATGTCGCCTTCGTCTACAATGGCGTCGGCGACGGCAAGAACGTGCTGACGCGCTTCCACAAGCCGAACATCGTCAAGGACACCTTTACCGGCCACAAGCGCATGGCGGCCGTGCTCGAGCACTTCAAGAAGTCCGGTCGCGGCGTGCTGGTCTATCTGCGTGATGGCGCCGCCGGCGTCCCCGTCGCCCCGCTGCCTGATGAGAGCGCGACGGAAGCCGATCGCAACCGCCAGTGGCGCGAAGTCGGCGTCGGAGCGCAAATCTTGCGCGATCTCGGCGTCACCTCGATCCGCCACCTCACCTCGTCAGTGCACGACTACAAGGGCCTCTCGGGCTTCGGCATCGAGATCGTCGCCAACGAGCAGCTCGAAAGCTAGCGCTGTCATTCCGGGGTGCGCGAAGCGCATCCCCCAGGACGCGCGATGCGCATCCCCGGGATTCACGCAGATCGGTACGTCTGCAACGCAATTGCACTTGTTGCCGCGGCGCATTAATTTGTCGGGCAATTTTTAGACGGAACCAGACCGAAAGGACGTTTCATGAGCGTGCGCCCTCAGACCAAGGACAAGCCGGCTGCGGCTTCCTTCCAGTGGGACGATCCGTTCCTGCTCGATGAGCAACTGACCGAAGACGAGCGCATGGTGCGCGACACGGCGCGCGCCTACGCCCAGGACAAGCTGCTGCCGCGCGTCACCAAGGCCTATCTGGAAGAGAAGACCGACCGCGAGATCTTCAACGAGATGGGCGAGCTCGGCCTGATCGGCATCACGCTGCCGGAGGAATATGGCTGCGCCAACGCGAGCTACGTGGCTTATGGCCTGGTCGCGCGCGAGATCGAGCGGGTCGATTCCGGCTATCGTTCGATGAACTCGGTGCAGTCCTCCCTGGTGATGTACCCGATCTACGCCTATGGCGACGAGAACCAGCGCAAGAAGTATCTGCCGAAGCTCGCCAGCGGCGAGTGGGTCGGCTGCTTCGGCCTGACCGAGCCCGACGCCGGCTCCGACCCGGCCGGCATGAAGACCCGCGCCGAGAAGGTCTCCGACGGCTATCGCCTGACCGGCAGCAAGATGTGGATCTCGAACGCGCCGATCGCAGACGTGTTTGTGGTCTGGGCGAAGTCGGCCGAGCACGACAACCAGATCCGCGGCTTCGTGCTGGAGAAGGGCATGAAGGGCCTCTCCGCGCCGAAGATCGGCGGCAAGCTCTCGCTTCGTGCCTCGATCACCGGCGAGGTCGTGATGGACGGCGTCGTGGTTCCGGAAGACGCACTGTTGCCCAACGTCTCCGGCCTTAAGGGCCCGTTCGGCTGCCTCAACCGTGCTCGTTACGGCATTTCCTGGGGCGCGCTCGGCGCCGCCGAGGACTGCATGCATCGTGCCCGCCAGTACACGCTCGACCGCAAGCAGTTCGGCAAGCCGCTCGCCGCGACCCAACTCGTGCAGAAGAAGCTCGCCGACATGGAGACCGAGATTGCGCTCGGCCTGCAGGGCTCGTTGCGCGTCGGCCGCCTGATGGACGAGGGCAAGTTCGCGCCCGAGATGATCTCGATCATGAAGCGCAACAATTGCGGCAAGGCGCTCGACATCGCCCGCGTCGCCCGCGACATGCACGGCGGCAACGGCATCTCGGCCGAATACCACGTCATGCGCCACGTCCATAACCTCGAGACGGTCAACACCTACGAGGGCACCCACGACGTCCACGCTCTGATCCTGGGCCGCGCGATCACCGGCATTCAGGCGTTTTTCTGATTGGGTCATCCGTCATTCCGGGGCGCGCGAAGCGCGAATCCGGAATCTCGGGCCGCATGATTCCTGTTCCATCGAGATTCCGGGTCTGGCCCTGACGGGCCGTCCCGGAATGATGTCAAAGAACAAAGAAGAAGCCATGTCCGACAACGACGACGTCCCCTTCAACCGCAACTTTCCGCTGAAAGCTGGTGTCGTCGAGGAAATCCGCCCAGGCGTGCGGCGGGTGCTCTGTAACAATCCGAGCCCGTTCACCTTCACCGGTACCGTCAGCTACATCGTGGGCACCGGCAGCGTCGCGATCATCGATCCCGGTCCCGACGATGAGGCTCATGCGGCAGCACTTCTCGACGCCGTGCGCGGCGAGACGGTGAGCCATATCTTCGTCACTCACACCCACCGCGACCACTCGCCCAATACCCCGCGCATCAAGCAGGCGACCGGCGCCCCGGTTTATGCCGAGGGCCCGCACCGCGCCTCGCGCCCGCGCTTCGAGAGCGAGAAGCACAATCCGGAATCAGGCGCCGACCGCGACTTTGCGCCCGACGTGCGGATTGCCCATGGGGACGTCGTCGAAGGCACCGGCTGGCGGCTCGAGGCCGTGGCCACGCCCGGCCACACCGCCAACCATCTTGCCTTTGCCTGGCCCGAGCGAAAGTTCAACTTCGTCGGCGATCACGTCATGGGCTGGTCGACCTCGATCGTGGCGCCGCCCGACGGCTCGATGATCGACTACATGGAGTCGCTCGACCGGCTCGCTGCGCGCGAGGAGGATCTGTATTTCTCCGGCCATGGTCCGGAGATCCCGGAGGGTCAGCGCTTCGTGCGTTTCCTGATCCGCCACCGCAAGGCGCGCGAGGCCTCGATCCTGCACCGTCTCGCCAAAGGCGAGGCGGATATCCCGACCATGGTGCGCGCCATCTATATCGGCATCGATCCGCGGCTGACGACGGCCGCCGGCTATTCCGTGCTGGCGCATCTGGAGGACCTCGTCACGCGCGGCGTTGTCGCGACGGACGGCGATCCCGTGATCGGCGGGACGTATCGGATGGCGTAGCTCGTCATTCCGGGGCGCCGCGAAGCGGCGAACCCGGAATCCATTCATCCACCAACTCTGTGGCTCGATGGATTCCGGGCTCGCGCTGACGTGCGCCCCGGAATGCCAGAGTGCTATTTCTTCACCGTCTTCGCCGGCGCCTTCGGCGGCGCGACCGGGGTCTTCTTCACCGGCTTCAGCGCGTCGGCGTCGGCTGCGGTGTTGAGATCGTCGATGAATTTAGTCACGCGTGCGGCGTTGCTGCCGAGATCGCTCTCGAAATAGCGCGAGGCGGAACGGATATCGACGCGGGAATCGTCGCCGTCAGGCACGACCCTGATCGAGATGTCCTCGCGAAAGCCCATGATCGGCGTGCGCGCCACCGCCTCGATGCGGCCCATGCGGCGCGGCGGCTGCGGCTCGCGTTCGTCGATGACGGTCCATTTGCGCTTGATGACGAGTTGGCGCGCGATCGCATAGGCGCGGTCGACGGGGATCTCGAGCTCGATCGGCTCAATGTCGGGATAGAACTGGCGCTGCTGCTCGGCCGAATACAGACCGGCATAGACGGCGGTGTTGGTGCCGTCGCCGGTGCGCAGGCGCGACAGCGCGTCGAAGCGCGGCGGGTCGATCGGGTCGGTGGTGATGTCGTGGATCGCCGGCAGCTTGCGATATAGCAAGGCTTGATAAGCGGGATAGGCGAGGATCGCCCCATCGATCAGGAAGGCGAGCAGGATACGCGCCATGCCGCGCGAGCCGTTCTGCCAGATCGCGGCAAAGCCGGCGAGGCCGAACAGAATCGAAAGCGCGGCGATCGCGAGCCCGCCGAAGAAGGTGGCCAGCGCAGGCTTCATCTCCAGGAAGTCGAAGCGGACGATGATGATCGACACCACTACCGCCACCACCGCAAACACGGCCAGATTGCGCGCCCAGGTCGCGAGGCTGGACACGGGCTCCGATTGATAGGGAGCGGAAAACCTGCGGGCCATCGGGTGAGCTCTGCCGGGGGGATGTTGGGGCGGTGCCGGCCGATTTGGCGCGACGATGCGCCGTTGAGAACACGGCCCGGGGGCAAATTCAAGGTCCGGGTTGTTACTGCCGATCATTCCGGGGGCGATGCGGCTGGCATCGCCCCCGAGCGATTTGCGAGGCAGTTACGCTGGCGCGTTCGGGAAGCGATACTCCTTGAACTGGTCGCGCAGCGCGGTCTTCAGGATCTTGCCGGTCGCGGTATGCGGGATGCCGTCGACGAAGGCGACATCGTCGGGCATCCACCATTTGGCGATCTTGCCGTCCATGTATTTCAGGATGTCGTCGCGCGTGGCCTGCTGGCCCGCCTTGAGCTGCACGATCAGCAGCGGCCGCTCGTCCCATTTGGGGTGGAAGACGCCGATCACGGCGGCCTCCGCCACGGCCGGATGGCCGACCGCGAGGTTTTCGAGGTCGATCGAGGAGATCCACTCGCCGCCGGACTTGATCACGTCCTTCGAGCGGTCGGTGATGTGCATATAGCCGTCCTCGTCGATGGTCGCGACGTCGCCGGTGTCGAAGAAGCCTTCCTCATCGAGGATGTTGGCATCGAGATGGAAGTAGGCCTTGGCCACCGCGGGGCCGGAGACTTTGAGGCGGCCAAAGGTCTTGCCGTCCCAGGCCAGTTCCTTGCCGGCATCGTCGGTGATCTTCATCTCGACCGCAAAGGGCGCATAGCCCTGCATCTGCAGCACGTCGAGCCGCGCATCACCGGTCGCGTTCTGGAACGGTGGCTTCAGCGCCGAGACACTGCCGATCGGGCTCATTTCGGTCATGCCCCAGGCGTGACGGACGTTTGAGCCCATGTCGAGGAAGGCCTTGATCATCGAGCGCGGCATCGCCGAGCCGCCGCAGATCACCATCTTCAGGTCCGGCAGCTTCAGATTATTGGCGGTCATGTGCTGGAGCAGCATCAGCCACACCGTCGGCACGCCGGCGGTGTGCGTCACCTTCTCGGTGGAGAGCAGTTCGTAGACCGAGGCGCCGTCGAGCTTCGCCCCGGGCATCACCAGCTTGGTACCTTGCGAGGGCGCGGAGAAGGCGATGCCCCAGCTGTTGGCATGGAACAGCGGAACCACCGGCAGCATCGTCTCCGAGGCACTGGTGCCGAGCGCGTCGACATTGTTGGCCATCAGCGCGTGCAGCACGTTGGAGCGATGCGAATACAGCACGCCCTTCGGGTCGCCGGTCGTGCCTGACGTGTAGCACATCGCGGCCGCCGTGTTCTCGTCAAAGTCCTTCCACTTGAATTTGCCGTCGGCCTCGGCGATCCAGTCCTCGTAGGCCACGACGTTCTTCAAATTGGTCTCGGGCATATGCGCCCTGTCCGTGAGGATGACGTACCGTTCGACGCTCGGCAGCTTGTCGGCGAGCTTTTCCAGCACGGGGACGAAGGTGAGGTCGACCATCACGATGCGGTCTTGCGCATGGTTGATGATCCAGGCGATCTGCTCCGGGAAAAGCCGGGGATTGACGGTATGGCAGATGGCGCCGATGCCCATGATGCCGTACCAGACCTCGAGATGGCGCCAGGTGTTCCAGGCGATCGTGGCGACGCGGTCGCCGAGCTTGATGCCGTCGCGCTCCAGCATTTGCGAGACCTTGAGCGCGCGCTTGTGGATTTCGGCGTAGGTGGTGCGATGGATCGGTCCCTCGACCGATCGCGTCACGACCTCCTGCTTGCCATGAATCTTGGCGGCGTGTTCGATGATCCGGTGGCAGAGCAGGGGCCAATCTTGCATCAAACCGAGCATTCAGACGTTCCTCCGAGAAGTCGCTGGGCGAGTTATCGCTCTCAGCACAGGGCCAAAGAATTGTCATGAGTTTTAGCCTGCCGGACTTTCGCCGCAAATGGTCTTGTCGCGGCAATATGTCCGCCCGCGCGGCAATGGTTACCGCTGCGCTCGGGCTAGCGCTTGTGCTCGCGGATCGGGCGGAGGCGCGAAACTATGCTGCGCCGCTCGATATCTTTGGGCTTGGTACACCACGGCAGCGCGGGAGCGCTCATTCCGCCAAGATACCGCTACCAAAGCCTCGCCCCGAGGAGGCCCCCAAAGCAACGGACGAGGCTGCGCCGGAGGTCGACGGCAAGGCTGCCCCGGATAAACCCATCAAACCGGCCGAGGCCGCGCCGCCGCCCGAGAAGCAGCCCTCGGCCTGCCGTCTCGCGCTGACCGAGGAGATCGCGGTCGCGCCGTCCATTCCCGATATCCATGGCCCCGGCGCCTGCGGCGGCGAGGATCTGGTGCGGCTGGAAGCGATCGTGCTGCCGGACAAGCGCAAGGTCGCGGTCAAGCCGGCGGCAATCCTCCGCTGCACGATGGCCTCAGCGATCGCGGATTGGGTGCGCACCGACATGGTACCGCTGGCCGCGAGCCTCGGCTCGACCATCACCGACCTCGACAATTTCGACAGTTTTGAGTGCCGCGGCCGCAACCGCCTCGTCGGCGCGATGCTGTCCGAGCACGGCAAGGCCAACGCGCTCGACGTGCGCTCGCTCACGCTTGCCAACGGGCAGTCAATCGGCCTGACCGACCGCACGCTGTCGCGCGACGTGCGCGAGCGTGTGCTGCATTCGGTCTGTTCGCGCTTTTCCACGGTGCTCGGTCCGGGCTCGGACTGGTACCACGAGGACCACATCCACCTTGATCTGGCGCAGCGGCGCAACGACTACCGGATCTGCCAGTGGAACGTCTGGGACCCCTTGCCCCAGGTCGCTCCGCTGCTGCCGGCCGAGCGTCCAGAGGAGGCACCGCCCCGCGAGGTCGCGGCGAAGTCGGAGGGCGCCAAGGACGGAGCCAAGGATGGGGCTGACGATCAGGACAGCGCGAAACCTGCCGCGCTGCCGGACAAGCCGGCAGCGAGTTCCGGCAAGAGCAAGCCGGCAACAAAAAAGCGCCGGTGAGACCGGCGCTTTTCAAAAGCCTCAGGCAAGGCTTGCTCTGTAAGATTTGGCCCGTTTAGTAAGAACTGTAACTGTTACCGCCGCCTTGGAGCGCGAGGCGCGAATTGTAGGGCGAGTCGCCGTGCTTCGGCTCGAGCACCACGACGATGGTGCCGACCTTGACGCGGCTGTAGAGGTCGATTGCGTCCTCGTTGGTCAGGCGGATACAGCCCGACGAAATCGAAGCGCCGATATATTCAGGCTGGTTGGTGCCGTGAATGCGGAACAGCGTGTCCTTGCCGCCCGAATACAGATACATCGCGCGCGAGCCCATCGGATTGTCCGGGCCGGGGGCGACATAGGTCGGAACGCCGAGGCGCGAGATCTCGCCAGGGGTCGGGTGCCAGGCGGGCCATTCGGTCATGCTGCCGACCTTGGCGATGCCGGACCAGGCCATGGCCTCTTCGCCAACGGTGATGCCGTAGCGGATCGCCTTGCCGCCATCCATCACGTAATAGAGGTAGTGGTTGTCGGAATCGACCACGATCGTGCCTGGCGACTCCTTGCGGTGATAGTCGACGATAGCGCGACGGAACGGCTCTGCCACCGGCGTATTCTCGTACCGGATCTTGGCAAGGAGTTCCTTGTCCTTCGGCTTGAAATTCTGGGTGTTGGTGGCTTCGAAATGCGTGGCCTGCATGCAGCCCGACAGCATGAAGCCGGCAGCCAAAATTCCCAACATAACTTTCAGCGACGACATGGTTTGGTTCCAATCAGAACAATACCGCGCAGGTCTTGAGCGTAACACCCAAGGCCTTCGACTCCGTTGATTTCATTATCGTTGAAATCTGCCACAATTCCAGCGTTTAGGGACTTTTCCCGCGCTGCGAGACCCAACCTGTGGCTTTTTTGCCGCAAGTTTTGCGGCTTTGGGCCGGTTTTTGGGCGGGGAATGCCGGCCTGTCGATTCCGTGCCACAGTTGAGCCACGGCTCTGCCACAAATACAAACGCTCCGTTAATGTGCTTGTCATCATGAACTTGTCAGAATCGCGCTAAGGGCCTGTCATTCTGTCGCAGGCCGTCCGCTGGAGTTGTTCATGTTTTCTGTGTTCGTTCCCACCGACTCCTCCCTGAAGAAGGCCATTGTTGACGATCTCGCGGCGGTGCCGGAGCACGCGGTGTGGGTCGACCTGTTCAACCCGACTGCGGCCGAGGACAAGGCGGTGGAGCGGCTGTCGGGGATCGCGATCCCGACCCGGGAGGACATGCAGGAGATCGAGATCTCCAGCCGGCTCTATATTGAGAACAGCGCGCGCTACATGACCGCGACGCTGATGTGCCAATCCGACACCGACATGCCCCGGACCACGGCGGTGACCTTCATCCTCGGCGACCACCGCCTGGTCACGGTGCGCTACGACCAACCCAAGCCGTTCGCCCTGGTCGAGGCCAAGCTCGCCCGCTCCTGCGCCCCGGCCATCACCGGCGAGATGGTGCTGATGGAACTGCTGGACGCCGTGATCGACCGCTGCGCCGACATTCTGGAACGCTGCGGCATGGAGATCGACCAGGTTTCGCACGACATCTTCGAGCCCGAGAGCGAGCGTCACGGCCACGCCAAGCAATATTCGCAGATCCTGATCTCGATCGGCCGCAAGGGTGATTTGACCTCCAAGGTTCGCGAGAGCCTTGTCTCGATTGGCCGCGTCGTCACGTTCCTGTCCGCGGTGGTGGAGGGCGTGAAATGGTCGAAGGACATGCGCGAGCAGCTCAAGACCATGCAGCGCGACGTCGCCTCGCTGACCGACCACGCCTCCTATCTCTCCAGCAAGATCACCTTCGTGCTCGACGCCATGCTCGGCGTCGTCAATCTCGAGCAGAACAACATCATCAAGCTGTTTTCGGTCATGGCCGTTGTCCTGATGCCGCCGACGCTGATCGCCTCTATCTACGGCATGAACTTCAAGGCGATGCCGGAGCTCGAATGGACGCACGGTTACCCCTATGCGCTGGTGTTGATGGTGATGGCGGCGATCGTCCCGTACTGGATCTTCAAGTGGAAGAAGTGGCTCTAATAGCTACCGAGACCTTACGCCGGTCGCAGAGACAGGGCTGATGGTGTCGCAGAATAGAGCGTCATTGCGGCTACCCGGTGATGCGTGTGCTGTGCCCCAATTCCTCCGGTAAAATTTGAGCAGTGGGCTGAACGTTTGCGCGAAACTTGTCTGCGATAAGCAGTGGGTTAGCCGCGAGGAACAGCCATGGTTGAAAAACACATAACGACGCCCCGTAACGTCATCGACCTGACCAGCTATCGTCAGATCGTGGCGAGCGGCAAGGCGCCGTCGTTGTCGGCGCGCATGTGCCGGCACTGTGGTGCTCCACTGCTCGACGGCGAGAACGATGACGACTGCTCGACTGCATTCGACGCTGCCGCTCCAAAGGCTGCAGCTTTGAAATTGCGACGGTCGCGTCGGATTCGCGTCGATTGAGGAGTGGAAGGAAGGGCGGGCGATCCAGTCTTGCGGCGGCGTTGTCTGGATCGCCTGGCTTCCCGCCTTTCGCGGCAAATCATCTAGCGCTTCACGATCTGCGCCGTCGAGACGAAGGTCTCGGCGATCAAGCCGTCGCGGCTGAACGACGCCAGATGGCGCTCGACGTCGCGCAACATCGCCTCGAAATTGTCGCCCAACGCGTCCGGTGAGGATGACGAGTAGGTGAGGGTGCGTTGCGCCAGGTCCTGCATACTGACCGTGTGGCTGGTTTCGACCGTGACGAGCTCGGCGGGCGCAAAGGCGCTGCCGCGGAAGAACGCCGGCAAGTCGCGATGGGTGCGCGTGCCTTTGCCGGCTTCCTCCCAGAGCTTCGCGGGTGACCAGCGGCGGCGGATCTCGTTGTAGCCATCAAGCCATGGGTTGCGGCCGTCGGTGACCGAGAACGAGGCGCAGATCAGGATCGCGCCCTCGCGCGCGACCAGCCCATCGAGCTGCGCGAGCGTCGCGTCGCGATCCATCCAGTGCAGCGCGCGGCCGATCGTGACGATGTCGAACGTGCCGATCTCGGAGGCGAGCGCCTCGGCCTTGCCTGCGATCAGCGTGAGCTCATGCCCCGCGCGCGCCGCCGCCTGTCGCGCGGCCTGGAGCATTGCGGGTTCAGGGTCGACGCCGACGATGCGGCCGACATAGGGCGCGAAGCCGAGCGCGAGCAGCCCGGGGCCGGTGCCCAGATCGATCAAGGCGCATCGTTCGGAGAGGCCGAGCTTTTGGGCGACGCTGCGAAAGAACTCGCCCGGGTAGGGCGGCCGCAAATGCTCGTAGGTTGACGCCGTGCTGGCAAACCGGCCCATGCGTCACCTGTCTGACCTAGACGTGCTGGCCGCCGTTGATGTGGATCTCGGCGCCGTTGACGTAAGAGCTGGTGTCCGTGCACAGCACGTAGATGATCTTGGCGACCTCGTCCGGCGTGCCGAGGCGATGCATCGGAATCTGCTGCTCGACGATCTTCTCGGTGCCTGGCGACAGGATCGAGGTGTCGATCTCGCCCGGCGCGATCGCGTTGACGCGGATGCCGACGCGGCCGAAGTCCGAGGCCATCTCGCGCGTCAGGGACGCGAGTGCGGCCTTGGAGGTTGCGTACGCCGCGCCCGCGAAGGGATGCACGCGCGAGCCCGCGATCGAGGTGACGTTCACGACCGAGCCCCTGGCTGCCTTCAGCTCCTCGATCAAGCCGCGCGCGATCATGATCGGCGCGAAGAAGTTGACATGGAAGACGTGCGTCCAGGTGTCGAGATCGGTGTCGACCGAGCCGAGCCTAGAGCCGCCGGGACCTTTCGGCGAGATCGCGGCGTTGTTGACCAGCGCGTGCAGCATGCCGCCTTCGAGGCGGTCGCGGATGTCGGAGATCGCGCGCGTGGTGTCCTGGGGATTGCCGAGGTCGACCTGGATGTGATCCTCGGGACCCGCATCCCACGGACAATCCTCCGGGAAGGGATGCCGCGAGCAGGTGATGACGCGCCAGCCCGCCGACGAGAAGCGGATCACGGTGGCGTGGCCGATACCGCGGCTCGCTCCGGTCAGGAGCAGCGTGCGGCGCGGCGCATTGGACGAATGCGGCATGGACATCTTTCAGGTCGGCCCAAGATTCGAGACAAGGCTCAAGGATACATCCGTGTCTTGGACCACGGCTGGCCGGCCGCGTCACGACGAAATTCGATGCGGTCGTGCAGACGGAATGGGCGGTCGTGCCAGAACTCGATGCGGACCGGCGTGATGCGCCAGCCGCTCCAGCCCGGCGGCCGCGGCACTTCGCCGATGACATGTTTGGCGGCGACCTTGGCGATCGCCTGCTCGAAGGCGAAGCGGCTCTCGAGCTCTTGCGACTGCTTGCTTGCCCAGGCGCCGATCTGCGCCTGCTTCGGTCGCGTCGCGAAATAGGCGTCGGCCTCGGCGTCGGTCACCGGCGTCACGTTGCCGCGGATGCGGACCTGCCGGCGCAGCGATTTCCAGTGAAACAGTAAAGCCGCCTTAGGATTTGCGGCGAGTTCGCGGCCCTTCTGGCTGGCGATGTGGCTGTAGAACACGAAACCTTCGGTATCGAAGCCCTTCATCAGCACCATGCGCACGTCTGGCAGGCCGTCGGGATCGACGGTTGCGAGCGCCATGGCGTTGGGATCGTTCGGCTCACTCTTGATCGCCTCGTTCAGCCAGGCCTCGAACAGCGCAAAAGGCTCGTCGGCGGCGGTGAAATCACCGGATGTTAAGGGTGTCTGGTGTTTCATCGAGGTCGTGTCGGTCATGTCTGGAGTCCGAATTGCGTCCCGCGGCCCAAAGCGCGCTGTTGTCTGCTACTGCCCTATATAGGGCATGGGGACGCGTTGGCCTATCGGCGATGCGGCCGTCGAGCCTTGCCATGACGATGATTTTGATCGGGCTTGGCGCCGGCGGCTGCAGTCTGTCGCGCACTGACACCAACGCCTATGCCAAGGCTGACGACAACGACCTCACCGGTTCGATCGCGCGGCCGGCGAAAGACGCCCCTCCGACCGAGACCGATCTCGCCTTCGCCCGCAATGCCGCCTCCGACGTGTTGAGCAAGGGCGACAAGGATGCCAGCCAGCACTGGGAAAATCCGGAAACCGGCGCGCGCGGCTCGGTGACGCCGATCGCGCAATCCTACGCCGCCGAGGATGGCCGCAAGTGCCGCGATTTCCTGGCGAGCTACGTCAACGGGACGACCGAAAGCTGGCTCCAGGGCGCCGGCTGCCAAAGCAGCCGTGGCCGTTGGGAGATTCATACGCTAAAGCCGTGGCGGAGCTAGGAATCAGGCTGGCCGACTAGTTGCAAAAATACCACTCGCCCCCCACATGAGGCTCAGGTGGGGCGGGGAGCCCTTTGAACATTTGGATTTCCCAGGATTGGATTTCCCAAGAGGAGACGTGACGGATGCGCGACCCCTATGAGGTCTTGGGGGTGCCGCGGAGCGCTAGCGCTGCCGCGATCAAGAGCGCCTATCGCAAGCTGGCCAAGAAGCATCATCCCGACAGCAACAAGGATGATCCCAAGGCCGCCGAGCGCTTCTCCGAGATCAATTCGGCCAACGAGATCATCGGCGACGAGGACAAGCGCAAGCAGTTCGACCGCGGTGAGATCGATGCCGAGGGCAAGCCACGCTTCCAGGGCTTTCCGGGCGGCGGCGGGCCGCGCGGTCGCGCAGGCGCAGGTCCCGGCGGCTTCGAGAGCTATACGTTCCGAGGCGGCGGGGCAGGCCCCGGTCAGGGCGCGGGCGCGTTCGAGGACATTCTCAACAGCATGTTCGGCGGCGGGGTGCGCGGTGCGCGCCCTGGGGCCGGCGGCGGTGCCCAGTTCGAATTCGACACCGGCGGGATCGGGCTCGATCTCGACGTCAACGTCGCCATGTCCGTCTCGCTGGAAGAATCGGTCAAGGGTGGCGAGAAGCGCGTGCGGCTGCCGAATGGCAAGGAACTCAACGTCAAGATTCCGGCGGGGGTCGTCGAGGGTCAGCAGATCCGGTTGCGGGGCCAGGGCGAGACCGCCCAGGGCCATCCGCCCGGCGATCTCCTGATCACCATCAGCATCGCTCCGCACCCGTTCTTCAAGATCGAGGGTGCTGACCTCAGGATCGACCTGCCAGTCACGCTCTACGAGGCTGTGCTCGGTGGCAAGGTCCGCGTGCCCACGCTCGGCAATGCCGTGGAACTGTCGGTCCCGAAAAACACCTCCAGCGGCCGCACCTTCCGCCTCAAAGGCAAGGGCTTGCAGAAATCTGGCGGAACCGGGGATCTCTTCGTCACCATCAGGATTATGCTACCGGACGGGAACGACGCCGAGCTTGAGGCATTGATGGAGAAGTGGCGGGACCAACACCCCTACAATCCGCGTAGCGGGCTTGGTTAGGGCGAGATCGGAACTGAAGGGGTTCTCCTAAAGGTCTAGGGCGTCTTCCAGCAGATGATGCTCGTCATATGCCCGAGGCGTGGTAGCGCTTCTCGGCTCGTATGCTCGACGTGTCGGATGTCCGGCGGGGCGGCCGATAAAAAGGTGCGGCCTCGAGAGGGGGACCAGCGCGGTACCAAAAACCCCAATCGAGGCCGCCCGCGTCGATCGGCGGATCGAACGCCGCTCATATTCGCGTGAGCACCCGGTGCGATAATGAGACGCACACATGTCCTGATTCCAAATTTTCGATGACGGAATCGAGGCACCACGGTTGTGTGGTTGCTTAGCCGCCGTTTTTCTCAGCCTGGTCGTAGACCGTCTGCGCCACCTTGGTCAGTCGATCACGGTCGGCGCCGCCGCCGCTGACGACGTAGCCGACGCCACGGTCGGCCCAGAACAGTGCCCCGTCCTTGTCCTCCTTGGCGTAGCGCATTTGTGTTGCGCCGCTCTCGGTCTTGGCGGTGTAGATCGTGTAGCGCTCGCCCGAAGCGCCCTCATACATCAGGAACGAGGCCGGCCCGTTCGGCCCCGGCAGCAGCCGGCCGCCAACGAGCTTCAGCCCGCTCGCCTCCAGATTGGGGGCGAACACGGTCCAGCCGCAGCGCCGGGTCAGCCAAGCCTGGAGGTGGTCGCGCTCGTTACCGCCGACCTCGACGGGATGGCGGACCTCGACGACATAGAGGCGGTGGGCATCGAGCGCGTCCGTCGTAAAGCTCTGGAAGGTCGAGGGCGCGTTGGCGGCGCCATGCGCGATCCAGCCGACCGCGCCACCGGCGACGAAGGCAACCAGTGTGGCCGCAACAGCGCCGTAGAGCCATTGCCGCGGACGCCGCTCCAGCCGCTCGAGCTCCAGCCGAGCCGGCACCGGCTCCTGGGCGACGCTGTCGTAGCGGGCGTGCAGCATCTCGGCCATGGCGCGCCAGGACTCCACCCGTTCGGCATCCTCGGGGTGCGCGGCAAGCCAGGCCTCGACGTCGGCGCGGCGCTCGGGCGGCAGCTCGCCATCGACAAAGGCGTGCAATTCGTCTTCGGTCACTGGAATATTGCGGTCGTTCATATCGATCGTCTCTGGCTCTGCGGCCCAAAATATCTCGTGCAACGGACGCGGCCTGCGCGATGCATCAATCCTGCCATCATTTCACCCGCCTGAGCGCCGGGCGCTCACCCTCCAGCGACGCTTTAACGTGTGCGCGGGCGCGCGCCAGGCGGGACATGACGGTGCCGATCGGCACGCCCTGGATGTCGGCGACCTCGCGGTAGCTCATGCCCTCCAGCATCACCAGCAGCAGCACCGAGCGTTGCTCCTCGACCAGCGTCGAGAGCGCGCGTTCGATGTCGCGTCCTTCGGCCTCCGTCCCACTGGCATCCGGGTTGTTCTCCGTCAGCTGCATGAATTGCGGCCGCCTTGCCAGCGACCGCCGCCGGTTCTTGTTGAGGTTGGTCAGGATCGTGTAGAGCCAGCTCCTGACGTCGCCTCCGAGAAACAATCGCTCCGAACGCAACGCACGCACCAGCGTGTCTTGCACCAGATCGTCGGCCGAATCCGCATCGCGCGTGAGCGCGCGGGCGTAGCGGCGCAACGCCGGGATCATGGCTTCCACGCTCTGGCGAAACGCACTCATGCCGTCTGGACGTCCTTCACGTTTGGCGCGAGCGCCTCAACGATCATAACACCCGAACGGAACGGCTATTCCGGCGCCGGAAACAGCGTTAACGCCGCGTATTAGGACTGTACCGCAGGGGAGGGCTGGTGTACCTCCAGACCTTACCGGGAGCTACAGGACGTTAGCAAATGGCGCAGAATTCAGGTCTGATGCAGGGACTGATGCAAGGCAAGCGCGGGGTGATCCTCGGCGTTGCCAACAACCGCTCGATCGCCTGGGGCATCGCCAAGGCATGCCAGGCGGCTGGCGCCGAGATCGCACTCACGTATCAGGGCGACGCGCTGAAGAAGCGGGTCGAGCCACTCGCCGCCGAGCTCGGCGCGCTCACGCTCGGCCATTGCGACGTCACGGATGCCGCGACCATCGATGCAGTGTTCGACGTGCTGAAGGAGAAGTGGGGCAAGATCGATTTCGTTGTGCACGCGATCGCGTTTGCCGACAAGGATCAGCTCGAGGGCCGCTACGTCGACACCACCGCCGACAATTTCTCCAAGTCGATGCTGATCTCCTGCTACTCGCTGACTGCGGTCGCACAGCGCGCCGAGAAGCTGATGACCGACGGCGGTTCGATCATCACGCTGAGCTATTACGGCTCCGAGAAGTGGATGCCGAACTACAACGTCATGGGCGTCGCCAAGGCGGCGCTGGAGGCGAGCGTGCGTTATCTCGCCGCCGATCTCGGCGAGAAGGCGATCCGCGTCAACGCGATCTCGGCGGGGCCGATCAAGACCCTGGCGTTCGCCGGCATCGCCGATTCACGCCTCCTCCTGAAATACAACGAGGTCAACGCACCGCTGCGTCGCAACGTGACGATCGAGGAGGTCGGTGACAGTTCGCTGTATTTCCTGTCCGACCTGTCGCGCGGCGTCACCGGCGAGGTGCATCACGTCGATGCCGGCTACCACGTGCTCGGCATGAAGCGCCCCGACGCGCCGGACGTATCGCTCGGCGGCAAGGACTAACCACCACTCGGAATGCCCGTGCCCACGATCTATTATCTTCGCCACGGCGAGACCGAGTGGAATGCGCTCGGGCGGCTTCAGGGCACCAAGGACATTCCGCTCAATGCGCGCGGGCACGGCCAGGCGGTTCAGGCCGGCGGTATCCTGGCTGACCTCCTCGGGCGCGATGGCAAGGACAAGGCCGCGCTTTCCTATGTGTCGAGCCCGCTCGGTCGCGCGCGCCAGACCATGGAACTGGCGCGCGGCAAGCTCGAATTGCCTGTTACGGATTATGCGCTTGACGATCGCCTGCGCGAGATCGGCTACGGCGCCTGGGAAGGGCTGACGCTGGCCGAGAGCGAGGCGAAAGATCCCGACATCTATGCCAGGCGCCTCGCCGACAAATGGACCGTGGGGCCCGCGGGCGGGGAGACCTACGCCGATGTGCAGGTCCGCGTGCGCGCTTGGTATGACGAACTCCGGACCGACACTGTCGCGGTCGCCCATGGCGGCACCTGCCGGGCCCTGATGGTTTCGCTGGGCCTGGAGACGCCGGCCAGCGCCGCCGAGCTCTATATCGAGCAGGGCGCCGTCTACGCGTTCCGCGACGGACGGCTGGACAAGTATAGTTAAGCCTCGAGGTCCTTCCGGGGCAGCGGGGTTTGACCCCCGGCCCCCTGCGCGTTACCACACGCCGGAACCGAGCCAGCGAGCAGCGATGTCCTTCAACACCTTCGGCCACATGTTCCGCGTCACCACCTTCGGCGAGAGCCATGGGGTGGCGATCGGCTGCGTGGTCGACGGCTGCCCGCCGATGATCCCGCTGACCGAGGCCGACATCCAGCAGGATCTCGATCGCCGCAAGCCGGGCCAGTCGCGCTTCACGACCCAGCGCCAGGAGCCGGACCAGGTCAAGATCCTGTCCGGCGTAATGGCGCATCCGGAGACCGGGGTGCAAGTCACCACGGGCACGCCGATCGGGCTCCTGATCGAGAACACCGACCAGCGCTCCAAGGACTATTCGGAGATTAAGGACAAGTTTCGCCCCGGTCACGCCGACTTCACCTATGAGGCGAAGTACGGCCTGCGCGACTATCGCGGCGGTGGCCGTTCTTCCGCCCGTGAGACCGCGATGCGCGTCGCCGCCGGTGCGATTGCGCGAAAAGTGCTGCCCCACGTCAAGGTGCGTGGCGCGCTGGTGCAGATGGGGCCGCACAAGATCGACCGCGCGAAGTGGGACTGGGACGAGATCGCGAAAAATCCGTTCTTCTGTCCGGACAAGGACAAGGCCGCATTCTTCGAGACCTATCTCGACGGCATCCGCAAGAGCGGCTCTTCGATTGGCGCCGTGCTCGAAATCGTCGCCGAAGGCGTGCCGGCCGGTTTGGGCGCGCCGATCTACGCAAAACTCGATTCCGATCTGGCGGGCGCCATGATGACCATCAACGCCGTGAAGGGCGTCGAGATCGGCGCCGGCTTTGGCGCCGCCGAATTGACCGGCGAGGAGAACGCCGACGAGATGCGCACCGGCAATGACGGCACGCGCTTCCTGTCCAATCATGCCGGCGGCGTTCTGGGCGGCATCTCCACGGGACAGCCGGTGGTGGTGCGTTTCGCGGTGAAGCCGACCTCGTCGATCCTGCAGCCGCGCCTGACGGTCGATCGCCAGGGCGCGGACACCGAGATCATGACCAAGGGCCGCCACGACCCCTGCGTCGGCATCCGCGCCGTCCCGGTCGGCGAAGCCATGATGGCCTGCGTGCTGGCGGATCATTTCCTGCGCGACCGCGGGCAGGTCGGCCGGTAGCGCAGCAGACTCTTCACCTCTCCCGTAGGGAGAGGTCGGATCGCATCGAAGATGCGATCCGGGTGAGGGGTTACACGCTCACTGTGCGCTGCGGCCCCTCACCCGGATTGCTCTGCAATCCGACCTCTCCCCGCTGGGGAGAGGTGGAGACGTCGCTAGCCGGGCCTTCATGTCGCGGTACTAGCCCACCGCGCAGCTTGACGATTCAACAACTTCGTCGGCAAATGCGGGCATGGATAGCTTCCGGCTCCAGCGCATCATCAACTGGCTGATCGACGGCGCCAGGTCGTCGCGCGGGTCGGCCGAGATGATTGCGGACGCCTGCGAGCAGCTAGTCGCGGCCGGGCTGCCATTGTGGCGGTTCGGCGTCTTCATCCGTACGCTGCATCCCGAAATCTTCGGCCGTAACTTCATCTGGCGGGAAGGCCGGGAGGTCGAGATCGGCACTGTCGATTTCGAGATCCTGGACACGCCCGAATTCGCCCGGAGCCCGCTTCGCATCGTGTTCGAGGAGGGGCTGGAGGTCAGGGGACGCATCGACGACATCGACACCAAGCGCTTTCCGTTCCTGGAAGACATGCGCGCCGAGGGCGTCACGGATTACATCGCGACGCCGATGCGTTTTCTCGACGGCTCGATTCACGCGTTAAGCTGGACCACGCGGCATCCCGGTGGCTTCAGCGATGACGACATCGCGACGATCCGCTCCATCGTGGCGCCGCTCGCACGCGTGAGTGAGATCGTCACGCTGCGCCGTACCGCCGCGACGTTGCTCGACACCTATGTGGGAAATCGCGCCGGCGAGCGCATCCTCGGCGGCCAGATCCGCCGCGGCCACAACGACACCATGCAGGCCGCGATCTGGCTGTCGGATTTGCGCGGCTTCACGGCGCTGTCGGACCGGCTGCCGGCTGAAACGGTGGTCGAGATCCTCAATCGCTATTTCGACTGCCAGGTGACCGCAATCCGCGCCTATGGCGGCGAGGTCCTGAAATTCATGGGCGACGGTTTGCTCGCGGTATTTCCGATCGACGAATATGTCGGCGATGCCACCCATGTCTGCACGCGTGTGCTGGACGCGGCACGCGAAGCCCGCATCAGCGTCGACGCGCTCGCCCACCCGGTCGGCGACGTGGTCGAGCGCTTCCGCTTCGGTGTTGCGCTGCATGTCGGCAACATCCTCTACGGCAATATCGGCGGCGGCAACCGGCTCGACTTCACCTGCATCGGGCCGGCCGTCAATCTCGCGGCCCGGATGGAGAAGATCGCCGGGAGGTTGGGGCGGACCGTCGTGGCCTCGGAGGTTTTCGCAAATGCCTGCCAGCATGACTGGCGCGATCTCGGCGATTTTCCGATCGCCGGATTTTCCAAGGCGCAGCGCGTCTACGGGCTCGCCGAGGAGACGCCCGCGGTGATGGCGTGAAGCAGGCGGGTCGCCCATGACCGTCGAATTCCGACAGATAGAGATCGCTGACACTGACGCGTTTCGTGCCGCCGTCGATATTGTCGCCCGCGAACGCAAATACATTGCGCTGGTGGAGGCGCCGCCGATCGAGCAGGTCCGCGCCTTCGTCGCGCGCAATGTCGAGCGCGGTTATCCTCAGATCGTCGCTGTCGTCGACGGCGCTGTGATCGGATGGTGCAACGTGCCGCCGGCGAGCCGCGCCGTCTCGGCGCATGCCGGCGATCTCTTCATGGGGCTTGTGCCGGAGTTCCGTGGCAAAGGCCTTGGCGAGCGGCTGTTGCGGCAGGCCGTTCAGGCGGCAGATGTGTTCGGTTTCCGGCGCATCGAGCTCGGCGTGTTCGCGACCAACACCGCCGCCGCCACCCTTTATCGCAAGGTCGGGTTCGTCGAGGAGGGCACCAAGCGGATGGCGATTCTGGTCGACGGCACCTATCACGATGAAATCATCATGGCGCGCCTCAAGGGATGAGCTTGAGGCGGTGCGTCCTACTCCTCCGGCTCGGTCGTGAACAGCAGCGGATAGCCCTTGGCGCGGCCGGCGTCGGTGGCGCGGGTGGCCTTGGTCTCCGCGACGTCCTTGGTGAAGACCGCGACGACGCAGGCGCCGAGCTTGTGCGCGGTGATCATGACCTTGTAGGCCTGATCCTCGGTCATGCGGAATTCGGCCTTGAGGATCATCGTGACGAACTCACGCGGCGTGTAGTCGTCGTTGATCAGGATGACCTTGTGCAGCTTCGGCCGCTCGACCTTGGTCCTGGTCTTGGTCTTGGTCTTGGTCTTGGTTTTCGGCGTAGTGACGGTGTCGTTCATTCCGCCTCCTGGACACGGCGGGCTCGGGTTCCAGCCCGAGCGATCAGCTCGCGGCTTTCGCACCATATTGCAGGACCTGCACCTTCTCCAAGGTGATCAGGCCGCTCGACATCATGCCGTCCAGGATGGGCAGGAATGCGTTGATGTTGTCCTCGCTGTCGACGATCTCGATCAACAGCGGCAGGTCTTCCGAAAGCCGCAGGATTTTCGAGGTGTGCAGCCGGCTCGACTTGCCGAACCCCATCGGGCCGCGCAGCACGGTGGCACCCGCGAGGTGGCGCTCGCGCGCCGTCATCACGATCGCTCCATGGAGCGGCTTGCCGTCGAAATGGTCGCTCTCGCCAATGAAGATGCGGAGTGAAACAGCCTGATTGGGGATCTGCATGGTCAACTCCTGGTCAAGCGGTTGTAGCGGCTCGCCATCATATGCCCAGTCCATACCGACACCAGCCAGCAGCCGACGGACGCCGCGACATAGGCGAGTGCCGTGTATTTCATGCCGCCGTGAAACAGGCGGAAAGTCTCCAGGCTGAAAGTCGAGAAGGTGGTGTAGCCGCCGCAGAAGCCGGTCATGACGAACTGCCGGTGCTCAGGCCGCGCCAGCATGCGGCCGTCGGGCCCGGTCAGCGTCGCGTAGAAGCCGATGATGAGCGAGCCCGTCGCGTTGATGAACAGCGTCGCGAAGGGAAAGCCGGGGCCGGTGTCGAGGGTGAGTCC
This sequence comes from Bradyrhizobium genosp. A, assembly GCF_049949275.1. NCBI lineage: Bacteria > Pseudomonadati > Pseudomonadota > Alphaproteobacteria > Hyphomicrobiales > Nitrobacteraceae > Bradyrhizobium > Bradyrhizobium genosp. A. The sequence goes on from NZ_CP188196.1 coordinate 2,308,234, forward strand.
GACCAGATAGCGGGTCAGCCCACCGACGATGCTGCCGGCAGAAACCCAGGCATAGAGCATCGCCGTGCGCCAGCGGTCGGCAGAGGAGGAATTCATCTGCCTCTAGCCTCCCAGGCTGTCCGCAAGGAGGAAGCCGCAGCTCACAGCCGCGAGGCACAGTCCGACCGAGAACGCGACATGGCCGAGTGCGTGCACCGGCTCACCGTTACGGGCGAGTGTCAGCGTTTGCAGGCTGAACGAGGACACCGTGGTATAGCAGCCGAGGAAGCCCGTCACCGCGAACAGCCACGGATGGGGCGCGGCAAACACCGAGCCGGGATGGGTCGCGAGCGCGCCGAAGATGCCGATCAGGAAGGCGCCGGTGACGTTGATCGTCATGGTGCCCCAGGGAAAGGTCTCGCCCAGCCGCCGCGCGATCACGCCGGAGACGAAATAGCGCGCGCAGCCGCCCAGCACGCTGCCGACCACGATTGCGATCACTCCGCTCAGCACGATGAACAGTCCCCCGTCATCCCTTGGTCTCCGTCCTCAGGCCGTTGCCGACGGCAAGCAGTCCGGCCAGGGCGGCCAGGGCAAAGCCGAGCCCTGCGAGGAACGTGCCGGCCGGGCCGTAAACGTCCCACAGCGCGCCGGCGATCACGCTCGCAGCCAGCAAGGCAAGGCCTGTGAACAGGTTGAAATAGCCGAATGCGGTGCCGCGCAAGCTCGGGGGTGCAGTATCGGCGACGAGCGCCGAGAGCAAGCCTTGCGTCAATCCCATATGCAGCCCCCACAGCACGACGCCGAGCGCGAGGCCGGACAGACTCGGCAGCAGCGCCAGTGCGAGGTCGGCGCCGGCGAGAAGCACGAGGCCGAGCGCGAGCAGGGCGGTCCGGTTGATCCGGTCCGACAGCACGCCGGCCGGATAGGCCGAGAGCGCGTAAGTGACATTCATGAGCACCAGCACCGCCGGCACCCACATCGCATTGAGGCCGATGTTCTGGGCGCGCAGGATGAGAAAGGCTTCGCTGAAACGGGCGAGCGTGAATACGACGCCGACCGCGACGACGCGCCAGTACACCGGTCCAAGCTGTCGCATGGCGGCGGTGTTGAGCGGATTTTTCGCAGGTTCCCTGCTCGCGTCCGGCTCCGGCTCATTCACCGCGAATGCAATCAGGCCAAAGGACAAAAACGCAGGCACCACGGCGACCCAGAACACGGCGGCAAAATGGTCCGCCGTCCACCACATCAGGACGATCGCGGCGAGCGGGCCGATGAAGGCGCCGACCGTGTCGAGCGACTGCCGCAGGCCGAAGCTCGCGCCGCGCAGGCCGGCGGGCGAGATATCGGCGATCAGCGCGTCGCGCGGCGCGCCGCGGATGCCCTTGCCGACGCGGTCGATGAAGCGCGCCGCTACCAGCCAGCCGACGCTGGGGGCGAGCGGGAACAGCGGCTTGGTCAGGGCGGCCAGGCCATAGCCGAGGGCGGCGAGGAGCTTGCGCCGGCCGAGCCAGTCCGACAATGCGCCGGAAAAGATCTTTGTGATCGAGGCGGTCGCCTCTGCGATGCCCTCGATGAAGCCGACGGTGAGCGTGGAGGCGCCGAGCACGGTGACGAGATAGAGGGGCAGCAGCGCGTGGATCATCTCGGAGGAGATGTCCATCAGCATCGAGACGAAGCCGAGCACCCAGATTCCCCTGGGTAGCTTGGTGCTCGCAGTATTCGGTGTGGTCGTCGTCACGTCCTGACCTTCGTTCCAGGCAACAAAAAACCCGCCAGCGGCGGGTTTGTCCATGCTCCCGCCAAAGGCAGAGGCTCATTGCCTCACCTCGAGCAGGAGTCATCAGCCCAGTACGGTCATTCGACCGGCGGGCGGTTGCCGGGGGACTCCATCCCCATCTGTGCAGTGAGCCTAGCATGGAAATGGCGCGGAACAAGAGATGTCCCCCGTCATTCCGCGGCGATGCGCAGCATCGAACCCGGAATCTCGAGATTCCGGGTTCTCGCTTCGCGAGCCCCGGAATGACTTGTGTGTTGTCACGCGTCTTGCTGCGGCACGACCGTGGCGACGCGGCGGCATTCTTGCGCAAGCGCGCAAATCTCTAACCTGAATGTGAAGCGCAAGCGATCTTCGCGCTTTGCGGCAAGGCGTTTGCATGTCACCATCGCGTCATACGACGGGAGACTGCGATGCGATTGCTGTTCTCGATCGGGGCTGTGCTGGTGGCCGGCGTGCTTGCCGGAGGGGACGTCGCGGGCATCGCGGCACCGGGGCCGAAATTACATCAACCGCAGCGGCAGGCAGCCGACGGTGATGCGCAGTCGGTCGATATCGAGCTGATCCTCGCGGTTGACGTCTCCTATTCCATGGACATGGACGAGCTCGCGATCCAGCGCGAGGGTTATGCGCAGGCGATCCAGTCCAAAGAGTTTTTGCAGGCGCTGAAGGTCGGCCCAAATGGCAGGATCGCGGTGACCTATTTCGAGTGGGCTGCATCCTCCGATCAGAAGATCATCATCCCGTGGCGCATCATCGACGGACCGGAGACGGCGGACGCGGTCGCGGGGGAGATCATGAAGACGCCGATCCGGCGCGCCTCGCGCACCTCGATCTCCGGCGCGATCGGATTTGCGATGCCGCTGTTCGATGAGGATCCCTATCACGGAATTCGCCGCGTCATCGATATCTCGGGCGACGGCCCGAACAACAATGGCGGCCCGGTCACCGTGGCACGCGATGCCGCGCTCGAGAAAGGCATCATCATCAACGGCCTGCCGATCATGGTGAAGGAGCCGTCCTATTCGACCATGGATATCGACAATCTCGATTACTACTACGAAGACTGCGTCGTCGGCGGTCCCGGCTCCTTCGTCATCGCGATCAAGGATCGCGAGAAGTTCAAGGAAGCGATCCGCACCAAGCTGCTGATGGAAGTCGCCGGTCGCATGCCACCGGTGGTGCACGTTGCGGACAAGGAGAAAGAGCCGCGCGTGAACTGCATGATCGGCGAGAAGATCTGGTCGGATCGCTGGGGCCGCTGAAGGTCGATCCCGATGAGACCGTTTGCCTCGTCGCGTCGGGTGGTTGAAATTAACCGCTCGTTAACTGTGGCGTGGTCCTAATCCAATTGTTTCTGAATATGTCAGACGCTGCTTCCGAGCAGATTCATGTCCATCGTCGCGCAGAGCACCAGTCAGATTTCGCCCGCCAACGAGCGGATGTATCACCTGAGCGCCCTGCTCGGCGAATGGAAGGGCAATTGGGCGGGCAACAATCAGCCCGTCGGCTTCAAGGTCGTGAACATTCGCGGCAGCCGCGCACAGGTCGAGTACACCCACAACGGGCACACCGAGCGTGGTTTTGCCCAGATCAACGGTTCGCTCATCACCTTCGGCTCGGTGACGGTCGGCACCAAGGACGGCAAGAACCTGGTGCTGTTGTTCTCCGCGGGCGGCGCCGGCAAGCAGACCGCAACGCTGGCGAAGCAGGCGCCGCCGGCCTCCGACAGCCGCCTGATGGGAAGCTGGGGCGGCTATTCCAGCGACAACGGCAAGAGCGCGAGCTTTCGCGTGCTCGCCGTCAACGGCAATGAAGCCCAGGTCAGCGTCACCACCGACGGCATCACCCGCCAGGGCACCGGAATCGTCTACAAGAACGTCATCATGTTCGGGCAATCCCAGATCGCGACGGATGACGGGCAGAACGGCAAGATCATCTACCAGGTCGGCATGAAGTCCTTCATGGTGCCCGTGACGAAATATCCGCCGGCCGACTCGTCGTCCTCGGTCGACAGGACCGCGTAGCCGCCCACTGTTTCCCGCTGGATTGTCAGGCAGGCGTGATCCGGGAACTCGCGAGGCGTTGCCTTGCTGGCATTCGCGTTGCCCGAAGGGTATAATTGGAGACGTTTTGGACGGTAGCCTGAATGTCACGCCTCACAGCTTCTTGCGGTTTCGCAGTTCTCTTCGCCGTGTTGTGCCTCGGCGGAGCGCCGGTTCACGCGCAAGTGGCGCCGCTACAGTATTTTATACCGGGTGGCCCTTTCGGCTTTGGCGGCAGCGATACCTACGGCAATTTTTCGAACTTCGATGCAGGCGCGCGCACCAATTTTGCGAATGGTTTTTTTGTCGGAAGCCAACGCGCCAACCTCAATTGGGGCGGCTTGGGCCAGGCAGGTCTGGCCGGCAATTTCAGTGCGCTGTCCTACGACAGCACGCAGTTCGGCTACAACATGAAGACCACCGGCGGCTCGCCCGTGACGTTCTTTGCCGGCTTCGACACGCTGAAATATGGCAACGGCATCGGCAGTTCGGTCGCGCCGCTGACCTCCGGCGCTGCACCCGGCTATGGCGGATTCGCGGGTATCGAGTTCAAGCCAACGTCGAACCTCAGCCTGTCGTTCGGGGCCGGATTCACCCAGCGGGACTCGGGCCGCATGGACAGCGACATCAGGTCGAACATGCTGCCCGGCGAGTCGCCGGCGTTGAGTGGGCTTCGGCGCTGATTAGCGCGTGAACCGCGCCACCAATTCGACATGCGGCGTGTGTCGGAATTGATCGACCGGCACCACGGTCTCGATCCTGTAGCCGCCGTTGATCAGCAGCCGCGCGTCGCGGGCGAAGGTTGCGACGTTGCAGGAGACCGCGACCACGACCGGCACCTTGCTCGCCGCGAGTTTCAGCGCCTGCGCCTGCGCGCCCTGGCGCGGCGGATCGAACACCACGGCATCGAAATCGCGCAGCTCCGGCGGGACCAGCGGACGGCGGAACAGGTCGCGCGGCTCGGCCTTGATCGGCTTCAGGCCCGGCGTGCGCGCGGCCTTCGCGAGTGCGGCGATCGCGCCGGCGTCGTTGTCATAGGCGGTGACGCGGGCCTTCTCGGCCAGCCGCAATGCAAACGGGCCGACGCCGCAGAAGAGATCGAGAACCTCCTTTGCCTTGCCGACGCGCTCGGCAACGCGTGCAGCGAGCGTCTCTTCTCCCGTCATCGTTGCCTGCAGGAACGAGCCCGGCGGCAGCGTCACTTCAGCACGGCCCATCTTTATCGTTGGCGGCAGGCGTTGCAGCACCAGCTCGCCATGCCGCGTCAGCCGCGCCAGGCGATGCTGCTCGGCAACGCGCGACAGCGCCGTGACCAGCAGCGTCGGCAGCGGCCCGGAGCCGCGCACGTCGACATCGAGACCGTTGGCCGTCGCGGTCACCTGGATATCCAGTGGCTTCGTCACCGGCATCTTCGATGTCAGTGGCTCGGCGAGCGCCCAGGCGGCATCGAGCGCGCCCTCGAGCGCGGGATCGAGGATCGGGCAGCGATGGATCGGGATCACGTCGTGCGAGCTCGCCGCCGAGAAGCCGACCTTGAGCACGTCATGGGTGCCGAACCTTCCATGCAGCGTCACGCGCCGGCGGCCGGCGCCGTGGGCATCGACCAGCGGCGCCACGTCGCAATCGATGCCGGCCTGGGCCAGCGTCTCGACCACGATGTTGCGTTTCCAGCCATGATACGGCTCTGCCGCCCAATGCTGGATCGCGCAGCCGCCACAGACCCCGAAATGCGGACAGAACGGCTCAACGCGTTCGGGGCTTGCGACGTCGACCGCCAACAGCTTGCGCCGGTCGGGATGGCCGGCGACATGGTCGACCTCGACACTCTCGCCGCCGAGGGTATAGGGCACGTAGACCGCATCGCCCGCGGTGAGCGAGACGCCATCGCCGCGATGGCCGACATGATCGATCGTGACGCGTTCAACCACGGCGCGCGCCCAGGAAGAATTCGATATTGCCGTCGCCGCCCGCGATCGAGGAGGGAAACACCTCGATGGCGGTGCAGCCGAGCGATGCGGCAAAGGCTGCGATGTCGTCACAGATCTCCTGATGCACGGCGGCGTCGCGGATGATGCCTTTCTTGTTGTGCTTCCGATCAGCCTCGAACTGCGGCTTGATCAGCGCCAGCAGGCTCATCGGGGCGGCTGCCAGCGACAGCGCCACCGGCAACACGGTCTTGAGCGAAATGAAGCTGACGTCGATGACGACGACATCGGGCCGCGCCGGCAGGCGCTTGCCCTCATAGCTGCGAATGTCGGTCTCCTCCATCGACACGATCTTGGGATGATCGCGCAGCGAGGAATGCAGCTGGCCGGTGCCGACATCGATGGCGAACACAAGGCTCGCGCCATTCGCCAGCAGCACCTCGGTGAAGCCGCCGGTGGATGCACCGACGTCGAGGCAGACATGGTCCTCGATGTCGATCGGGTAGCGCTCGAGGGCGCCCGCGAGCTTGACGCCGCCGCGCGACACGTAAGGGTGGGCAGGCTCGGCCTGGATCACCGCGTCCTCGGCGATCGTCTCCGATGGCTTTGCGACCCGCTTGTCGTCGGCCGTGACGAGCCCGGCCTCGATGGCCGCGCGCGCCCGCGCCCGGCTCTCGAACAGGCCGCGCTCGACCAGCAAAACATCCGCGCGCTTGCGGGCAGGGGGCATGATCTCTCCGGAGACGATTGAAACGTCTATGTAACGACCAATCGCGCGGCTGCCATCCGGACGCAAGTCTCGAACGCGGCGAGATCGTGCCAGACGTCGGCCGGCGGTTCTGCCGGCGTCACCAGCGGGCAGCCGTGCAGCTCCAACGCGTGGATCATCATGAGATTGTCGACGAGACCGAAATCCTCGACCGTCAGTCCCTGCGCATCGACCAGCCGGCCGTCCTTAGAGGCGACGTGCATGAAGCGGCCGACACGGTCGGCATAGGTGGCGCCATCGTTGGAATAGGCCAGGCAAAACTTGCGGCGCCCGGCCATGTAGCCGAGTTCGTAGACGGTGCCGGGATCGGCACCGGCACCGCGGAATGGGGTGAGATTGGCGATGATGGCGTCGGCCTCGTCCATCATCGCCTCGTTGCCGCAAAAGATCTGCCGCGAGGCGTCGTGTGCTGTGAGGTCAATCGCGTTATCGAGGGGATAGAGGCCAGTGAGCCCGTGAGCCGCGCAGATCGCGACCTTGCGGCGGCCGATCTCGACAGCATCCGACAGGAACACGTCGGGACCTGCCAGATAGATTTTCATGAGGGCTGCTCAGGAGAAATCAGGCGAGTTGCGAACCGCGGCGAAAACTGCGCTCCCTCCCCCGCCTGCGGGGGAGGGTTGGGGAGAGGGTGTCTCCGCAACGGGAATCCCCTAGAGGATAGAGCCCTCACCCGCGCCTTCGGCGCGACCTCTCCCGCAAGCGGGAGAGGTGAACCAGCCTCAGGCCAGCTTGACCGTCTCGGTCTTGACGTCCTTGCCGAGCGCTTCGAACACCTTGGCGACGATGCCCTTGGCGTCGAGACCGGCGCGGGCGTACATCGCGTTCGGCGTGTCGTGGTCCTGGAACACGTCGGGCAGCACCATCGTGCGGAACCTGACCATACCGGTGTCGAGCACGCCCTGATCGGTCAGGAACTGCGCGACATGCGAGCCGAAGCCGCCGACCGAGCCTTCCTCGACCGTGATCAGGACATCGTGGTCGCGGGCGAGCTTGAGCACCAGCTCGGTGTCGAGCGGCTTCATGAAGCGCGCGTCGGCAATCGAGGTCGAGAGGCCATGGGCGGCGAGCTCGTCGGCCGCCTTCTCGCATTCGGCCAGACGCGTGCCGAAGGAGAGCAGGGCGATCTTGCTGCCCTGGCGGATCATGCGGCCCTTGCCGATTTCGAGGGGAACGCCGACGTCGGGCATCTCGATGCCGCGGCCTTCGCCGCGCGGATAGCGCAGCGAGCTCGGACGGTCGTTGATCGCAACCTGGGTCGCCACCATGTGGACAAGCTCGGCTTCGTCGGCCGCTGCCATGATCACCATGTTCGGCAGACAGCCAAGATAGGCGTTGTCGAACGAGCCGGCATGGGTCGCGCCGTCGGCGCCGACGAGGCCGGCGCGGTCGATGGCGAAGCGCACGGGCAGGTTCTGGATCGCGACGTCGTGCACAATCTGGTCGTAGCCGCGTTGCAGGAAGGTCGAGTAGATCGCGCAGAACGGCTTATAGCCTTCGGTCGCAAGACCGGCGGCGAAGGTCACCGCGTGCTGCTCGGCGATACCGACGTCGAAGGTGCGGTCGGGGAAGGCCTTGTTGAAGATGTCGACGCCGGTGCCCGACGGCATCGCCGCGGTGATGGCGACGATCTTGTCGTCCTTCTCGGCTTCCTTGACCAGGCTCTGGCCGAACACGTTCTGGTAGGCCGGCGCGTTCGGCTTTGCCTTGGCCTGGGTGCCGGTCGCGACGTCGAACTTGACGACGGCGTGATACTTGTCGGCGGACGCTTCCGCCGGGCCGTAGCCCTTGCCCTTCTGCGTCACGACGTGGACCAGGATCGGGCCGGTCTCCATGTCGCGCACGTTCCTCAGCACGGGCAGCAGATGGTCGAGGTTATGGCCGTCGATCGGGCCGACGTAATAGAAGCCGAGCTCCTCGAACAGCGTGCCGCCGTCCATCATGAAGCCGCGGGAATATTCCTCGACGCGGTTGGCGCGGTTGGCGAGGATCTTCGGCAGGCGCTTGTTGATCTGCTTGGCCGCATCGCGCAGCGTGCGATAGGTCTTGCCGGAGTAGAGGCGCGACAGATAGGCGCTCATGGCGCCGACCGGCGGCGCGATCGACATGTCGTTGTCGTTGAGGATGACAATCAGGCGCGAGTTCATGGCGCCCGCGTTGTTCATGGCCTCGTAGGCCATGCCCGCCGACATCGCACCGTCACCGATCACTGCGATAACGTTGTTCTTGCCGCCGGAGAGGTCGCGCGCGACGGCCATGCCGAGACCGGCGGAGATCGAGGTCGAGGAATGCGCGGCGCCGAACGGATCGTAATCGCTCTCGCTGCGCTTGGTGAAGCCGGACAGGCCGCCGCCGGTGCGCAGCGTGCGGATGCGGTCGCGGCGGCCGGTAAGGATCTTGTGCGGATAGGCCTGATGGCCGACGTCCCAGATCAGCCGGTCGCGCGGCGTGTCGAAGACATAGTGGATCGCGGTGGTGAGCTCGACCACGCCGAGGCCCGCGCCGAAGTGACCGCCGGTCACCGAGACGGCATCGATGGTCTCCTGACGCAGCTCGTCGGCGACCTGGCGAACCTGCTCGATCTTGAGCTTGCGCAGGTCGTCCGGCGTCCGGATGGTGTCGAGAAGCGGCGTTTTACTGTATGCGTTCACGGCGATTTCCAATTTGTCAGCGCCGGAAAGTCTCATTCCGGTGCGCGATGGGTTTGCACAATATCGGCGCAGCGCGAGTCCTTAAACCGTCGGAGCCACCTGCGAGGGGCGGACGCCCCTTCTTCAAGCTTAGGTGAGCTTAAGTGCGCTCCGGTTCAGTTTCTGTGATCCCTGTCACGTAGATCGGCTTCGTCCGTCCCAGCCAATTCATTAGCAATTTGAAGCGCTTGTCGTCGGAAATCGGTCCCCACGTCAAAGCTAACAAAAAGCCACACTCCGCGCAGCTTTACACCAAAGCTTGGGCCAAAGCCAACCCGCCCGACCGATTACGGGTATGCAGGTGCAACCGGCGGGCCAATTTGGTTAATCGCGGCGCCGGAGGGGAGGTTCCAATTCTGCCCGGTTCCTTGGCAGGATTCTGGGCGAAAGAACAGCCATTTTGGCGGGATTCGCTGGGCCAAAACGGGTCGGCGAGGAACTCTGATGCCCGGCCACCCGGCCCGTGAGCGGAAACAGCAGCGTGCGAACTTGAAAAAATGCAGGCGGCCGATGCTTGAGACGGGCAGCTTTGGGGCGCCGGCCCTTACTGCACGTCGAGCGGTGCGGTGCCGGTGGCCTGACCGCTGGCATCGGTGGTGATCTTGTCGACGCGCGCCTCGGCCTGGCGCAAAAGCTCCTCGCAGCGCCGCTTCAGGGCTTCGCCGCGCTCGTAGATCGTCACGGATTCCTCGAGCGGCACCTTGCCGTCCTCGAGCCGCTTCACGATCGTTTCGAGTTCCTCGATCGCGCGCTCGAAGGTGAGCCGGGAGACGTCGACTTGGGTATTTTCGGCCATATCCGTTTCCGATTGCCCGATTCGCTTCTCGTGTAAAACAGCAGAGTTTTACGGGCTTAATGTGGCGGGTGGGTCAAGCACCCATCAGGGCGCCGACATGCGCCGTAACAGATTCTTTCAGTCCTTGCAGGTCGTAGCCGCCTTCGAGCACGGAAACAACGCGGCCCTCTGCGGATTTGTCGGCGAGGTCCATCAGCCTGCGCGTGACCCAGGCATAGTCCTCCGCACGCAAATTCAGCGAGGCCAACGGATCGCGGTAATGCGCGTCGAAGCCAGCGGAGACGATGAGCAACTCGGGGCTGAATTTTTCGAGTTGCGGCAGGATCAAATTCTCGAACGCGATGCGGAATTCGGGCCCGCCGTCTTCCGAGGCGAGCGGTGCGTTGACGATGGTGTCGTGATCACCGCGCTCGCCCTTGGCGCCGGTGCCCGGAAACAGCGGCATTTGATGCGTCGAGCAGTACATCACGGTCGCGTCCGACCAGAAGATGTCCTGGGTGCCGTTGCCGTGATGCACGTCGAAATCGACGATGGCGGCGCGCTTGATGCCGTATTTGCGCTGCGCATGGCGCGCGGCGATCGCGACATTGTCGAAGAAGCAGAAGCCCATCGGCTTGCCGATCTCGGCGTGGTGGCCGGGCGGGCGCACCGCGACGAAGGCGTTGCGATGCTCGCCGTTCATCACCGCGTCGGTCGCCGCCACCGCGCCGCCGACGCCGCGCATCACCGCCTCCCACGTGCCTGGGGACATCGAAGTGTCGCCGTCGACATAGACCTGGCCGCTGGTCGGCGCGATGTGACGAAGCTCGGTGACGTAATCCTCATTGTGGCACAGCGTGACGAGATCGAGATCGCCCTCCGGCGCCAGGTCGCGCGCCAGGAACTGGAAGCGCTCAACCGACAGCGCTTCCTCCACCGCGCGCAGGCGGTCGGGTCTTTCAGGGTGTCCCGGTGGCGTGACGTGGTCGAGGCAGGCCTTGTGGGAAAGGAGAAGCGTGCTCATCAGGTCGGCCTCACGGGGAACGAACTCTCGACGTCGCTTGGCGCATCCGGCGCCAAAATGCAATGCAAAACCCAATCTATGCGTTCCACCGCGAATGGCAAAGGGCTGTCCCGTTCCGCCCAGGTTTGATCCGGATCAATTCACCCGCAGGATGCGGGTCGGTGGCAGCGGGCCGATCGGACCATGCGCCTTGAAAAACGCGAACAGCGCATCGGCGTCATAGCCGCCATATTGCGGCGAAGCGCCCTGTTTCGCGACCGTAAAACCGTCGCCACCCACCGCCAGATAATCGTTGACGGTCACGCGGTAGCCCGTGCCCGGCTCGATCGGCTTGCCATTGAGCGTCATCTTGTCGGTTATCACGCGCTCGCCGAGCGGCTTTGATGCGTCCCAGCTGTAGCTGAACCCGTTCGACACCTGGAGGATCCGCGGCCGCTTCGGATCGAGCCATTGCTGCTCCAGCATGTCCTTGAGCTGGCTGCCGGTGAGCGTCATGGTGACGAGGCGGTTGCGGAATGGCTGGCTCGCGAACAGTTCGCCGTAGGACACCGCGCCGTTCTCTTTCGGGATGATGTCGGTGCGGATGCCGCCGGGATTGGTGAGCGCGATGACAGCGCTGCCATCCTTGGCGTCCCTGGTTGCGGCAAGCTGCGCATCCGCGATGACGTCGCCCAGTGCGCTTTCGCCGGCGTCGTTGGGTGCGCGCGACAGCGTCTGCGTCGCCGACCCGGCCGGCCGGTTGGCGATCGGCGCGGAGAGCTTGTCATAGGCGTCGATCAGCGCGGTCTGCTCGGGATCCTTGGCCAGCGAGGCGTTGGCGACGATGACGTTCTCGGCCCTGGCGCTGACGATGTCGCGTGTTGCGGGATCGAGCTTGAGGTCGATCGCGGTGACCAGCGTGCCGTATTTGTCGCCGCTGGTGACCAGCCTGCCGTCGATGTCGCAGACATAGGCGCGATGGGTGTGGCCGCTGATCACGACGTCGACGGCGTGGTCGAACTTTTTCACGATGTCGACGATCGGGCCTGTGATCGCGGGGCATTCGTTGTAGTCGCCCGAGGGCTCGCCGCCCTGGTGGATCAGCACCACGATCGCTTCGACGCCCTGTGCCTTCAGCTGCGGCACCAGCGCGTTCACCGTCTCGGCCTCGTCGCGGAATTCGAGCCCGGCAATGCCTGACGGAGACACGATGCCGGCGGTCTCCTTCAAGGTCAGCCCGATGAAGGCGACCGGGATGCCCTCGAACTCCCTGATCTCGTAGGGCGGCAACACGCTCTTTCCGGTCGCGGTCTCGATGGTGGAGGCGGCGAGATAGTGGAATTTCGCGCCGGCGAAGGGATGCGGTCCCTGGCATCCATCCTCGGGATGGCAGCCGCCGTTCTGCATCCTGAGCAGCTCGGTCTTGCCCTCGTCGAATTCGTGGTTGCCGACGGAGGTGATCGCAAGTCCCATCATCGAGAGCGCCTCGACCGACGGCTCGTCGTGAAACATCGCCGACAAAAACGGGCTCGCCCCGATTAGATCGCCGGCGGCGACGAAGATGGTGTTCTTGTGCCCCTCGCGCAATTGCTTGACCAGCGTCGCCATGTATTCGGCGCCGCCGGCGGCGACCATCACCTTCTTGCTCTTGTCCTCGGGATCATTGATGCGGATGCCGCCCGGCGGCGGACGGAGATTGCCGTGGAAATCGTTGATCGCGAGAATGCGCAGCTCGACGGGGGCCGCGGTCTGGGCCGCGGCGGGCAGGGCGGCGAGCGCGAGGGCGAAGCTGGTCAGGCGGAGAAGATGTCGCATGGAGCAAGATTAGTCGTTCCGCGCGAAGATTTCACGAAGCTTCTTATTGTCATTCCGGGGCGCGACGAAGTCGCGAGCCCGGAATCCATTCATCCACCAACTGTGCGGCCCGATAGATTCCGGGCTCGGTTCAACCATTTCGGCGGTGACGCTCGTGAGCGGTTGCCTGACACCCGTCCGATGATTGCATTCCGCCGGGAACCTTGCGGAAGCTGCATCACATGTCCCGCAGCGTTTTGCGCAATGCAACAATCGGCTACAATGTTTCATTTGAAAAACCGGCGGTTGTGCGTCACGATCAGCCGTCTCGTTCCATGAGGTCAATACCTGATCGATGATTGCCGCAACGGACGTTGACGAATCCTCGCTTCGCTACCGCGGCTGGCGCGTGGTGTCGGCCTGTTTCCTGATGGCCTTCTTCATGTTCGGCTTTGGTCTCTACGGCCAGGGCGTCTATCTCTCCGAGCTCCAGCGCGCCCATGGCTGGACCGGTACGCTGGTGTCCGCGGCCAGCACATTCTCGTTCCTGCTGACCTCCGTCCTCGTCATCTTCACCGACGATCTGCTCGCCCGCATCGGGCTGCGGGCGCTGATCCTGTGCGGGCTGACGGCGCTTGGTGCATCGACCGCGCTGCTGGGACTGATGCAGGCGCCCTGGCAGCTCTATCTTGCCTATGCGCTGATGTCGGTCGGCTGGACCGGCATGGGCTCGGTGGTGATCGCGACCGTGCTGAACGCCTGGTTCGCGCGGCGCCGAGGGCTCGCGCTCAGCCTCGCCTTCAACGGCGCCACCTTCGGCGGCATCATCCTCGTTCCGGTCTTGTTGGCGCTGAGCAGCAGCATCGGTTTCCGCTCAGCCATGCTGGCAGCCACCATCGTGATGGTGGTGCTGGTGCTGCCGGTGGTCGTTGTCTTCACCAGTTGGCCGGTCGAGGCGTCGCCGAACGCCGCAGGGGTCTCTGGCGGCAAGGCCGCCCATCATTCGCGGAAGGAGCTGCTCGCCAATGCGTCATTCTGGACCATGGTGCTGCCGATCGCGATCGCGCTGTTGGCGCAGATGGGATTCATCATCCACCAGGTGACGTTTCTTGAGCCGCTGATCGGCCGCGCCAGTGCAGGCCTCGCGGTCACCATCATGGCGGCGATGGCGGTGGTCGGCCGGCTGTCGCTCGGCCTGTTCGTCGACCGGCTCGATCCGCGGCTTGCCTGCGCGGCGTCGATGATGAGCCAGGCGGCGGCGCTGCTCGTTCTCCTGCAAAGCCAGAGCCCGACCGTGCTGCTCCTGTGCTGCGCCGTCTATGGCTTCTCGATCGGCAACATGATCACGTTTCCGCCTTTGATCATCCAGCGCGAGATCGGCAGCACGGGCTTCGCGGCCGCGATGGGGCTGGGGACGTCGATCAGCGGCATCGTCAGCGCGTTCGGCCCCGGCATCGTCGGCCTCGTGCGCAGCGTGAGCGGCGATTACACCATGGCGTTTGCGATATGTGTGGTGCTCGATGTCGTCGCGGCCGGCATCGTGCTGTGGCGGCCGGGGAGAAGGGCTGAGGTCGCAGCTTCGTAGCCCGTAGGGTGGATTAGCGAAGCGTAATCCACCTCTTCTGTTCACGCGGCGGCAGAACCGGTGGGTTACGCCTATGGCTGACTCAGTAAGGCTAACCCACCCTACGCGTCTACGCTCTTGGCGCTTACCCCAACAGCACCGCATCCGCCGCCGCGACCGACTCAGCGCTCTCCGTCACGGTGCGCTCGAGCGCGCCGGCCTGCACGGTGATGTTCTCGGCGAAGAAGCGCGCGAGCGAAACGTAGCGCGCGGCGTCCGTGTTGCCGTCGGCCTTCGCGGCGAGCGCCTCGGAGGCGAGCAGGCAGCCGCCGAGCGTGGCGCCGAACTGCTGCAAATACGGCGTGGCGCCGGCGAGCGCCTCGTTCGGCGCGGATGCGACGCGCTCCAACAGCCACTTGCTGGTGCGCGTCAGCGCCTCCAGCGCCTCGCGCAGTTTCACGCCGGTGGTGCCGAAGGCTGGATCGTTCGAGGCTTCGACCTGCTTGACGGTGGCGGAAAGCTCGTCGAGCAGCGCCCACACCGACGCGCCGCCATTGGCCGCAAGCTTGCGCGTGACGAGGTCGATCGCCTGGATGCCGTTGGTGCCCTCGTAGATCGCGGTGATGCGCGCGTCGCGATAATGCTGCGCGGCGCCGGTCTCCTCGATGAAGCCCATGCCGCCATGTACCTGCACGCCGAGATAGGCAACCTCGTTGCCGATATCGGTGGAATAGCCTTTTGCCATCGGCGTCAGCAGTGCCGCGCGCGCGGCGGCATCGGCGCGCACCTTCGGGTCCTTGGCGCGCAGGGAAACGTCGAGTGCGACCGCGGTCGCATAGCAGATGGTGCGCGCGGCCGCGGTCTGCGCCCGCATCCGCATCAGCATGCGCTTGACGTCGGGATGCACGAAGATCGCATCCGGCCCGTCGCCCGTCTTGCCGATTGCGCGGCCCTGTTTGCGCTCCTGCGCATAGGCCAGCGCCTGCTGATAGGCGCGATCGGCGACGCCGACGCCCTCCAGGCCGACGCCGAGCCGGGCCTGGTTCATCATCGTGAACATGCAGCGCATGCCCTCGTTCTCTTCTCCGATCAGGAAACCGATAGCGCCGCCATGGTCGCCCATGGTCATGGTGCAGGTCGGCGAAGCATGCATGCCGAGCTTGTGCTCGACGCCGGAGGCAAAGATGTCGTTGCGCGCGCCGAGCGAGCCGTCGGCATTGACCATGAATTTCGGCACGAGGAAGAGCGAGATTCCCTTGGTGCCGGCCGGCGCGTCCGGCAGCCGTGCCAGCACGAAATGCACGATGTTGTCGGTCATGTCGTGCTCGCCATAGGTGATGAAGATCTTCGTCCCCTTGATGCGATAGGTGCCGTCGGACTGCTTTTCGGCGCGGGTGCGCAGCGCGCCGACATCGGAACCGGCCTGCGGCTCGGTGAGTTGCATCGTGCCGGTCCATTCGCCGGAGACGAGCTTTTCGAGATAGATCGTCTTCAGCTCGTCGCTGCCATGCGCCTCCAGCGCCTCCATTGCTGAGGCCGTCAGCAGCGGGCAGAGGCCGAAGGCGACGTTGGACGCGCTCCAGATCTCGGTGCAGGCGGCGTTGATCGCCAGCGGCAGGCCCTGGCCGCCGAAATCCTCAGGGCCCGAGACCGCGTTCCAGCCGCCTTCGGTCCAGCGCTTGTAGGCATCCGGCCAGCCCGGTGCGGTCGTGACCTTGCCGTCGTCAAGCTTGATGCCGTGCTCGTCGCCGACCTTGTTGAGCGGCGCCAGCACGTCGGTCGCGAATTTGCCGGCTTCCTCCAGCACGGCGGCTGCGATGTCGCCGTCGAAATCGCCGTAATGGCCGGCTTCCACGGCGGCCTTGAGGCCGGCGCCATGGTTGAGCGACAGCAGCATGTCAGAGATCGGTGCGCGGTAGGTCATGGCTCACTCCCGAGGACAGGTTTGGCGCCGTCTTCCCATGAAACGCGGGAGGTCTCAATGGGCGGGAGGGACGAGGATCGGGCCTATAATTATAATAGAGTGTGGCCCGGCCGGCCCCCGGCCTGTGGTATTTTGCCCCTCCAGGCGGTTGAAATGCCGCGCCGCTCCCTATAGACCGGCTGCGACCAAGGGGAATCTGCGGGTGCCAATTCTTCCCCCGTTCCCTTCGTCGCCTGATGGGGCGTAGCCAAGCGGTAAGGCAGCGGATTTTGATTCCGCCATTCGGAGGTTCGATCCCTCCCGCCCCAGCCAAAAATTTCCTCAGCAAAACAATCGAATAGCCTTAAAACTACGAGGAATTTCCACTGCTTACGAGTGGATTTCGTTCGCAAAAATTTCCGTTTGTTTTCAAGGCTTCCCAAACGTTGCCGGCGGCTCCACGCAACATGGACGCAACATGGACGCGACATGAAGTGAGAAAAATCGACGCTTTGCGCAAGTGAGGTCGGCTCGGCACTTCACGGTCGCTGATGTTGAGCGGCGAGCCAAGGATGCCGGCGCCGCCGCTGTGCTATGGTCCGATCGTGCTCAAGAAACGAAAGCCAACAGCAAAAAAACGGGGGCGGCCGCTGGGCGTGAAGCCGTATCCGGAGGATTTCGAAATCCTGTGGCAGGTCTACATCTGGATGACCTGGCCACAATATCGAACGAAATCCTTCGACGAGTTGGTGCATTGGGCAGAAATGATCCGCCCCTCGCAAAGAGCCGGAGATCGCACGACTTTACCAAATCGCTTGAAGCGGCTCCACGCTGCCGTAGCCGCAAGCCCCACAAAATATGGCTTTCCAAAATGGGTGTCCCGTCTGTCTATCAAAGGCCGACGCGCTAAGAAGCCAAAAGTTAGTGGCGCGCAGGGCGCCGCCATTCGCGAAGGAGCACGCGCGCTCGCGGACGAAGCCGATCGTCTTGCCCGCGAATTTATATCCCAGACGCGCTCCCCGGAGGGCTGATAGCTCTGGCTCCGGCTCGGTCGTGACGGCCAAGTCCGGTGCGTTGCTGGGAAATCCCCATTCGATATTCCGCTGCATCGACGGAACTAGACGAATGGAGACAATCCGATGCCGACAAAACACGGCCGAAAGCCGAAGCCGATCACATGGCGCGAGCTACTATGTCTCACACGAGACGTTGTGAGATTCTTCACGATCGTGGCGCGGCTACTTAATGCATGGGGTAAGGCGCAGGGGTGGTGGTAATCAGACTGGTGCAAGTGCAGATTGATTTGAGCCAGGCCGTCTTCCATGCCGCCGCATGCGACAGACGAAGTGATCTTTCCCGTCCCGTTCGGCGGGGCCTTTCTCGATACGTATCGAACTTTGTGCATTGCGCCGACCCCAGAAGTTCGCGAACTTTTCGAGAGATTACGAACATTTCCAGTAGTCCAAGAGTGAGCTGGCGGCTCAATTGGATTTAGCTTGTAGATTTGTTCTAGGGCCTTGATCCGAGTGGCGTATTTTTCCCTTGCCTTTTGTGTACCATTTTTGGTACAATCTTAACAGGAGAACTTGTGAAACGACTGCCCGCCGCCTTCTATCAGTTAGCTTCTGGTCGCGAACCAGTTCGTGAGTGGCTGAAGCTTTTGCCGGAAGCGGATCGCAAGATTGTCGGTGAAGACATCAAGGATGTGGAGTTCTCCTGGCCGATTGGCATGCCACTTTGCCGGGCTCTAGGAAAAGGTCTGTGGGAAGTCCGGAGCGAGCTCGAGGGCAATCGTATCGCGCGGATACTGTTTTGTGTTCACGAAGGTCGGATGGTTTTGCTGCACGCCTTTATTAAGAAGACGCAGAAGACACCCCAGACCGAACTTGAATTGGCGCAGAAACGCCGAAAGGAGATCATATGAAGAAGAAAGGTCGCATCGGATCGTCCTTCGACGATTTTCTGAAAGATGAGGGCGTCTATACCGAAGTAACAGCAAAAGCCATCAAGCGCGTCATTGCACGTCAGCTCGATGCGCTTATGCATGACGAGGGGCTCACCAAATCCGCCCTCGCCAAACGCATGCAAACCAGCCGAGCACAACTCGACCGACTCCTGGATCCTGACAATGAGTCCGTAACGCTCGCGACACTTACGCGTGCGGCGCAGGCCGTGGGCCGCCATTTGAGGATGGAGTTGGTTTAGCAAAATTTTCCTGCGCGTTAGTTCATGGTCAAAAAACGTCCCTCACAAAAATCGATTAGTGAATCGTCTCCTTCCGAAGAATTCCTCGATCACACCATTCAGGTTTGGCAACCGCATTCCAAGCGTGTACTCACACGCGAAGATGCGCGCGAAATAACCGCAAATATGGTGGGCTTCTTCCAGGTGCTTAT
This sequence comes from Bradyrhizobium genosp. A, assembly GCF_049949275.1. Taxonomy (NCBI): domain Bacteria; kingdom Pseudomonadati; phylum Pseudomonadota; class Alphaproteobacteria; order Hyphomicrobiales; family Nitrobacteraceae; genus Bradyrhizobium; species Bradyrhizobium genosp. A. The sequence goes on from NZ_CP188196.1 coordinate 2,326,854, forward strand.
GGAATGGAAGCGCGAAGACAGAGCGCGACGCTCATCCCTGAAACAAGATCAACCACCTACAACAGCGCGTAGCAAACGCAAAAGGCGGCCTTCTGTATGGATTCAGTTCGAGTCCTGTCGGGTCCAAATTTTGGCCCTTTGAAAACAAACGAACATTTTCACTGATAAAACCAGTCGCTGAACTGTGGTTTAGTTGAGCAAGCTATTGAACTGGCAAATAGAAAATCCGGTAAATTCTGATTTACAGAAAATGGTGGCCCTTCCTGGATACGTATCGAACTCTTTGCATCGACCCGACGCCCGAAGCCCGTGAAGTATTTGAGAATTTGCAAGCCAGGCATTTTTTGCTGACCGAGGAGGTAGGTTGAACATCCAGACGCGAGGAGGGTCATGCATCCACTAAAGATCGTCGTGCGTGCGCCCGTCGAGGAAGAAGGAGGATGCTTAAGCTTCCGATGCTTCCGTCGGTCCCACTCCCAAGCCCCGACGATCTTGCTCGTTCTCCGCTGATTTAAACTTGACAATACAATCTAAGCGCGTTTTTCTGCCGAAAGCCCGGAGCGCCAATGCCATGGGATCAAGCTTCTCCAAACTAACTGAGCGCCGCAGTCAAACTGCCGGCGCATCAGCTACTGGTGTAATGGGCTGGCGATGGCCGATCGCGGTGACGTTGGGCCACTCAAGGTTAGCAAGCCGATCCTGCCAATCACGGCGGTACTGACGCTTGCTTTGTTCGAATTTCTCGTCGCTGTTCAAGGATGGCTCGCGTACCGCGACCATTTTCTAACACCCTCCCAAATGCTGGATAGCGGAGTTTCTAACGGCCTTCCTTTCCTGGCTCACCTTGGAATGTGGGGAGACGTTTTTATCGTCTCACCACTTGCGGCATTTATTGTCGGACGCTTTTCGAATTCGTGGCGATCACGGTGGGTCGTTACCTCTCTCATCGTGGGAGTAGCGCTTTCCGTGCTCATGGGTTGGTCTTACCTGTCTGCGGGTCTGCCCGAAGCCCATGTTCAAAGTCATCAACTCACGCCGGCTGGATGGGTGCATCAAGTTTATATGGCCCTTGCGCTGGCGATCTTTGTACAGTTCTTCATTTTCACACGACACGTGCCGAAGCCCGTCTTGTCGGCCAGCAGTATCGCGTTGATTTTCCATGTGCTTCTCGGCACTCACATAATACTCGGACTCTTTACGTTCATTCACCCGATCGCCTGGTATCCCGCCGAACCGCTTCGAAGCCATGAAGGCTGGGCCGTCGTCCTGAGCGTCGGGACCATCCTGTTTTTTCGCTGCGTCGGTCGAGAGGCTCTGATCCTGACCTACGTGTTTCTCACCATGGAGGATCCGACTACGTCAGAGGGCTATTTAAAGCTCTTGAACAGAGTGTGCGACCTCACGATCGCCACAACGTATTTTATCAAACTGTTCTTTTCGAAACTTGAGAATGGAACAAGCGGTCTGCAACTCGGCCTCTTTCTGATGATTGCAATCAAGTACTTCTTGAGCCGCACCAGCGTTAAGCAAGAACTCGAAATCGCGAAGGCGCTTTTCCCGCCGGGAAAGGTCCCGGATGTTCTGAAACCCAAGAGTCGCATCGAGATAACGCTTCTCGTGTTCGGCTTTCTCGTCTTCTATTGGATACTCGGAGTGACTTACGACCACATCCTCATCGCGTCTTTGCTACTGACCGGGATAGCTTGCAACGACATGCATACCCGGTTTAACGTTTCATCGGATATGCTCAAGACGTTCTCGTTGCGGGATTTTATGCCCGACAAGAGCACATCGAGTGGCAAGAAAATAGAAGAGCGCAGAGACGTCGCCCGCTGGTACCTGGAAGACAATAACCCTAGACAGTCCCGCTTTCTTACATGGACTTCTGCGAAGGAGGCCTTCTCGATCATCGGCTCCGCCGTTGCATTCGGGATTGCGGTCTTAGGCTGGCTCAGGAACGAGAACCTCGATTTCGAAGCTTACTGGATTCTTCTTGCGACCCAAGTGGCGAACGAGATCGTAACGGTCTGGTGGAGAGTGGACCGTTTTCGGCGATTGGTAAGAATTGACCGTTCGCCTGCGGAGATCGTTGCTCCAAATAGGGGGGCGATCGACTTTAAGACAGAAGCGGGACCGCGATAGCTTGGCAGCTTTTACCGGTGCTAGCGCGGTGGGGTGCACGGCGGATTTTGATTCCGTCGAAAAGGCCTACAAAAGCGTGTTTTGGCTCTACGATTTTCTACCAAACATCAACAAAACACAGCAAAAATTGCGATTCCGTGCCACGAATTTTGCGGCATCGCGTTTCGTAGAAATTTCCCTTTGTTATCAATGGTTACCAAAGACTGTCGGCGGCTCCATGCAGCATGGATGCAGCATGGAGCCAGTTGGACCCGGTGTCCGCGCCACTGAGCCCTTAGCGCTTCGAGTTGAGTTCACATCGACTTCGCCAAGCCGGCTGGATCGAAGCGGATCCGAAGCCTAAAGCAGTGCAGACGTTCGCGGGCCAAGGAAGCTTGCAGGTTACGGTGGATCGGTATGGGCATCTTTTCAAATCGGACGATCACGAAAGTCGATGGATGCGATTGCCGCTGACATGCTCGCGCAAGGAGGCGTGAGATGCCAGTATTCGCGCGTCGGCGCTTGCAATCGATGTTGGACGGCCTTGCGCCCCTGTTGTCTCCAGCTAAAGCGAACGACATTCTTTCCCGGCTCGAACATAAGAATGCCAAGGACGCGCTCGCGGCGGAGGTCGAACTCGGTCTTCTGTGGAGCATCAACCAAGTAGCCCATTTGGAGATCGAACCCGTTCTCGTTGACACGCCTGCACGGCCCGACGCTTTCTCGCGCGATCTCTTTGCTGGAAAACCAGCCGTCATAGAAATCACGGCGATATCAGATGACACGTTTTCGGGCCAGGCTGACATGGACCGGGCCGCTAATATCATTTCGCAGTTTGCCAACCGCATCCGAAAAGGGGCCGCGCAAAATTTGCATTTTCAGTTCATGGAAGGAAGTCGACAGGAGAAAGGTCGCCGAAAACGCATTCGCCGAATAACGCCAGCCTACAAGCTTACGCCCGACCATGAATTGATCTTAAGTAATTGGCTCAAAGCAAACGATTGGCCCAATCCGGAAGCAATCCGCCTCACTGACCCAGAAATAGATGTTGTCATTCGGTGGAAAAAATATGTTCACCCCCATGGGCGGACTTTCAGTTCGATGCCACCTGTTGCGGATCACGTCGAGGACAACCCCGTATTCAAGGCCTTAGAAAAGAAAGAGCGTCAGTTATCGAAAGTACCAAGCGGCACTCTCAAATGCATTTTTTTGGGTGACGCTGGATGTCGGATGCTGCGTGAGTTGCGGCCTATGGGTGCGATGCAGGTGAATGGCGAACAGGTCATAAGCTACTTTCTCGCCAAATTGACCGTGGACATCGTTTGTGTTTTTTCGCCTTACCGTGCCCTCCAGCAATTATACAGCGGTGGTTCGCGGGCGCCCCAATGGAAGGTTAGTATTTACCCTCGCGAACAAACTGCTGCGGCGGAGGTCGATGGTCTGTCCAAAATGGCGGCGGCAATGCCGAAACCCCAACTCGAAGGGTACCAAGCGCGGTCCTGGCATCAACAGGGGATGTTCGATCCACAAGGAAGAGGAATTTATCTGGGGTGTGAAATGACCAGCAACCGTGACAACAAGATCTCGATCAAGATTTCAGCGCGAATGATCCTCGAATTCATCGCCGGTCGGATAACCCAAGAGCAGTTCCAGTATTTCGCCTTCCGCAACGACAGGAACCTCTTTGATCACTGGTTCAAGATGGGGATGACAATCCAATCCGCCCGACTGGAAAAAGGCGGCTTGGACGAGGACGATGACCACCTTGTTTTTGACATGGAGCCTGATTTTGGAGCGATGGCTCTCCGTAACCCGGTCGTCGAATAGAAGGTGAGTAACAGGTGTTCCACATCGATGTCACCGGCTGCGGGGCACTTGGACTTTGAGCGCCATCGTCACCCGCATCGCCGCTTTTCGTGGCAAGCAGTTAGGCGAATTTGCCGCGTGGTCTCAGTACTTTCTCGACGTAGGTGAACGCGCAGCTCCAAGCCCGATCGCCCGCGATAACGGATCGTCGCCAACGTTGAGCAACGTGCCAAGGTTCAGCTCAGATTTTGAAGGCATCGGCGGCGATGAAAGCGCTGACAGCAGAGCACTGACGCCTGGGGGCGACAAGCTGTGGCCCAAACCGAGCGCCGCGAGGGCGCCAAGGCCAGGTTCCGGCGGCGGTGCCGGAATCGGCTTCCGCGACCAATCGCGAACAGGTATGCGTTGAATCCACCATCGGCCAGTGGCGTCAACATCGACGCGCATGGAACCGTCCTTGCGCGTCGTCGCCACATAACGTCGTTCCAGAGCGTTATTTGCGAAGACTGCGCCAGTGCAACGACTACGATACCAAGCGTTGGTATCCTGGCTATCATATTGGTGCTCGTCATCCGAGATGATCACGAGCTGCGGCCGGATCAGATCGAACAATTCTGTGCAGCATCCACTTTCCCTGCCATGATGGGAGGCGACGAACACCGTCGTGCCAACCAAGTCATCACGGAACTCCGGCAAGGCCAGCAGCCGCCGCCAGCCCACCACTTCGAGGTCGCCAGTGAATACGATCTTGAAGGCGCCGAACTGAACAATCACGGCAAGGCTAAGATCGTTAGTCTTGTTCACGGCGCCGGGGGTGAAGAACCCGTAGTACCACCGGATTTGCACCGGTCCGAAGTCCGGCTGCCTTCCGCCTGGCATTCCTCTCGGACGGGCAAGCCATGCCGCCAGAGCATTGGCTCCCGATCCCATGCCGTTTTGCTTAAGGACCGCAAATTCCCGAGCGCCTATGGTCGGATTAGTGAGAATCCAAGGCACGTTGCAGGTCTCGATCATTCCCTTGAAATCGCTGAGGTGATCCTCGTCGAGATTCGTCAGCGCAAGGAGGTCGATGGTTTCCCTGAAATAGTGCAACGACGGAGTCCAGAATGACTTTTCGCTCCAGCGGTCGCCGCAGTCGAGCATCATTCGCCGGCCGTTTGGCGCGGTGATCACGGCGCATTGGCCGTGGCCGACATCAAAGATCTCAATTTGCATGGTGACCATCTTTTCCAAACGAATCTTCTCTGACCAAATCGGGAATATACGCCCGCGCGAGACACAGGGTGAGTTGCTCCCCACGCAAGCTTAAGCGCTCAATCCAATCCTCCGGCATGGCGCTGAAATTGGTCGGGTAAGCGTGAGCCTCCTCCCGGCGCACAAGATTCGCGGGCGGGTTTGGCAGTTTCCCGTCAAGCTGGCCGAGATAGGGAAAAATGAAAGTTTTGATTTTGCCGGTGCGTTGCGCTTCGTGCAGTCGGTGAATAGAGGCGTTCTGCGCGCGATCAAAAATCGCGCTGAAAACGCTCAACATCCGTGCAAAAAGAAACTGGCTTGGCGGCTCCTGCCTCAAGCCGTAACCCGCCGAGCAGCAAATGATTGTGTCGATGGCAATCACGTTGAGGCTGACATCGGGCGAACGATCTGGCCAGAGACAGCCGAGACCGAGATTGTCGTAGATGCCGCCATCGGTCAGAAGAACGCGGGCGTCGCTGAGCGCGCCGTTCTTGTCGAAGGTCAGCGTCTCGTCGAACGCCGGGAGGAAGAGTGGATAGGCCGCCGACGCGGCGACGGCGTGCGCGACCGAGACCTCGTTGCGGTGCAACTTGCCCCACCGCCACGAGCCGGACTCCATCGTCCCGAAGCGGAACGCCGAGCCAGTCCTCAGTTCTGTGGCGTTGATAACGAGATGCGGTCGCGCCGGCAAGTCATTGAGCGACATGTGTTTGAAGAGAAGATCGTCAAGAGCCGCTTCGAGAAGAGTTGTCCGGCTTGCGAAGCGATGAAGGGGCGACCTTATGTCGAAATGCTCGAAATGAGCGGCGAGCAATCGCGGCGTCACCATGCCGACGATCTTCACCGCCGTTATGATCACGGCAGCGGCGAGAGCTGCGATTCCGACCACGGCGAAAGAGGCGGTGACCTTGATGCCGAGCGGGCTGAACAGCTTGCGCCGCATCGGAACAGCGAGTCCTTGCGCCAGGAATGCGCGGACACTCGCCTCGAACGAGGCGAAGTCTCCCCGGTGCGCGTGGAAATAGGCGCCGATCACGCTGCCGCCGGACACAGTCGAAAGGACGGCAATGCGATCGAGAAGTCCGAGCCGGTCAAGCGCCCGCAGGCAGCCGAGATGGAACGCGATGGCGCGGGAACCTCCGCCCGACAAAGCTAGGCCAATTTGGGGGACAGCGGTCTCGCTCATGCGTGCCCCGAACCCTACTCAGGCCGCTTGGACATTGCGCGGGCGGATCAGGGTCGTCGTGATTTCCGCTGTGCCGGGCTGTGTGAGGAGTGAAACACCGCCGTCATCGTTGGTCGAAAAAACGTGCCGCGCTACCTTTTCATAGACCCGGCGGGCCTGCGGATGCGGATGCCCGTATTGGCTGTCTACTCCAGCGCTGATCAGCACCGTATGTGGGTCGATGTTAAGCAGTGACGCTGGGTGCGTCGCATTCTTCGATCCGTGGTGGGGCGCGGCGAGCACGTGCGATTTCAGTGCGGTGCCGTATAACTTACTAATTTTCTCCCAGCGCGGATTTTCGGTGTCGCCAGTGATCAAGTACGAGAAGCCGCCAGGCCCACGGCCCGTCAATTTGAGCACGATGCTACAATTGTTCGAGGAATCCATGTCCTCGATATGCGGCGAAAACAACTCGAAATCGAACTTGTCCGAGAGCCCGCTAAGCTTGCGGTTCGCAAGCTGATCGACGCGCACCGATATTTTTTCGAGCGGGTTGTTCGACGTGGACCGCGTCTTCACTTCGTCGTTGATGAGTGCAAAGACCTGTTTGGCCTCGTCGGTGTCCTTGTAATATTTGGGATACATGATCCAGTCGGGTCGGTATTTGCGCAGCACGATCGATGCTCCGGCGACCTCGCTGTGATCGCTGTCGAAGCCGGTCAGGACCAGGCCCTTGACGCAATGATCTTTGAGAGACAGCGCGAGCATTTCCTTGACGTAGGCCACCGTGCGGTTATCTGACGGCGGGACGCGGCAATCGACGATGATGGCCTCTCTCTGATGCCGCACGATTGCGAGGGCGCCCTGGCCGACATTCACGGTGACGACATTCATGACTCCTTACCCCTTCTTGCCCCGGTAAAGCGCTTGATTGAGATCGCGTTCGAGGTGCAGTACGGCGTGCCGCGCCGAACGGAATTTGCGTTGTTTGTACTTTTCGAGAACGTCGGTAATCGCCGAATTCTTGCAGGAACTGGCGATCGAATAAGATCGCGCATCGTCGGGATCTTCCATGACAACGACGTCGGCGCGCGAACCGTCGACCAGCAACAGCGGTCCCTTCCAGTAGGGAGCACCGATGTTTTTCGCGAGTAGCGCTTTGAAGTCGGGATAGAACTCGACAAAGAACTCGTGATCCTTGGCCCGCTCGAGATTTGCCGCGATCGGGCTGTCTTTCGGCCGCGGTGGGTCGCGTGGTTCGGCGACATTGCCGGGCCGAAGCGGCGGGGTATCGACGAGCCGCACGGCGTTTGCGGGAATCTCGTAAATTGCCTCGTCGCCGCGACGGAAGATGAAATGCTTGATCGTGTAGCGCGGGTTCCCGCTGCGGTTCTTGCTGACGACGAGCAGCGCGTAGAAGAAATCCGTGTTATGCTTGGCGTGGTTGACGGTCTTGAAATAGGTCGTCTTGTCTCCGCCACTCAAGGTCGCAAGGCCGTTGACGTGGTGCGTGTGCCAGTTACCGAGATGTTCGATCTCGGGATGACTCGCCTCGATCGCGCGAAACAACCGTTCTTGGTAATCGCCGTCTTGCAGGAAATAGGTCGGCGACCGCTCGGCGTTCGGTCCCGGCTCCAGAACGCCTTTAACCTCGATGTCGAGGTGATTGCCCTGAAGGCGATAGGTGCCAAGCAATCGACCGCCGGTCTCATCGACGGCGTAATTGTCGCACTCGTCGAAGATGGATTCGACCGCGCCGCGCGTGAGCGTAATCGAAAAGGTGGGCTTTGAGGTTGACTTTTTCGACCTAAACAGCATGGGCAACGCTCCTCGTGGCACAGACCGCGCATTCTTCCTGCGAGCTGAGTTCGATCCGCTGCAACTGAAAGTGCTTGTTGAAGGGATGGACAGGCCGGTTACCCCAGACGATGTAGTTCTCGCTGATGGGGTCCAGGAATTTGGGGCGCTCGGGTAGCCGTCGGGCGATGGCGTCAAGTACGAAGCGGGTATGGAACGACGTGATGAAGGTGATGTCGACGGTGAGGCCGGGCGAATCCTTGATCTCCGCGATCTCCATCCCATAGACTTTTTCGCGCTCTTCCTCGGAGACGAGATCAATCTCGCGGATTCCCTCGCGAAACTGCGTGCGCTCCAATTTGGCTTCCAGACAGGCGAGGCAAGCGCCGTCGGGCGGCCGGTAGGCGAACACTTCGCCGCCGATGCCTCGTGTGAAGACGCGACCGACGACAAAGGGGACTCGGCTGCGAACGCACATATCGTTGATGGCGTAGCGCGAGGGCTCGTTGTCAGTGGCGAGTACCACGACGTCGGCCGTGGCGATCTCCGACGCGAGCGCCGGATAGCTCATGATGTCGGCATCGATCTTTGTGATGTTCGCCTTGGGATTGCGATCGAGAAGAACGTCGGCGACGGCTTCGACCTTCTGTTGCCCAATGTAGCGTCGGCCGCAGACATGCCGGATCACGTTCTCTGGTCCGAGGACGTCGTTGTCGATGAGCGTGAAGTTGCGGATTCCGGACATGACGAGCTGAAGGGCGACGCTCGCGCCGCCGGAGCCGCATCCGGCCACGAGAACCCTGATATTGGCAAACGATGCGATGTCGAAGAGCGATTCGATGCGCTCGAAGGTGCGATCATTCATGGCGCATTCGTCCTTTCCGGCCATTCGCCGCTCTTGCGCCATTTGGCGTAATGCTTGAGCCAAACCCTCGCCAAGCTCAGTGCGTGCGACGCGTCATGCGTCTTGACGTTCCATGCCGCCGTCGCGCCGAAGATCGACAGCGAGCCGTCCGGCCATCGGTGCGGCGCATTGGACGCGACCTGTGCGGCATAAATCCGCGGCGCTGCGTTCGGATAGCCGTGGGGCAGAACGATGCTGACAACGACGTTCTCGCCGTCGGCAGTCTCAAGGCAACTGATCTCCAGCTCCTTGTTGTCGTTGATGGTGAGCTTATAGTTCTCGTTCTTGGCGTCGAGCTTAGTTAGCTCCTTAGCGATGCGATCAGGCGGTATGTCTGGGAGCAAGAAGGACACGGGGACGAGGCAGGCTTTGGGCTGGCCATTCCTTTCGACGATGAACACCTCGCCATCGCGCGCGACGCGGTCGAGAACCTCGCCCGGCGTGCTTCGCAGCTCCATCATCTTTAAGGTCTTGAAATCGACTTTCAAATTCGTCCCTCAGTGCCTGATTTCGGCGCCCGGCCAACTGCCGTTGTTACGCCAGACTTCGTATTTGTTGAGCCATTTCGCCGCGCGCCAGATAACGAAAGCCAGGTTATGCGTGCCGGGATTCCACATCGAAGGGTGCAGGTAACAGATGTTTCCGGCCTGATAGCGGTGCGGAGCGGTGGAGGTGATCGCCGGCGCATCGATGAAGACACGCGGCATCTCGTACGGGTAGGTGTCAGGAAATTTGACCGAGAGGACATAGTTGTGGCCGGTCGAGGTCTGCAATGCGGTGCGCGCGTAAACCTTGCCGTCGGTTGTCGGACGCAGCTCGACCAGCGCGAAGGATTTTTGCGCGTCGATGAATTCGCGTTGGATGCGGCTGATATCCATCGTTGACCTCAATATTCGCCGCCGAGATTCTCTTTCATGGTCAGCGGCTTTTTGTTGCCGATGTCGGCTGCCGTGGCCTGGCCTAGCGGCCGGATCTCTCCGTTCGGAAGGATCTGAATCGGGGTGTCCTCCTCGCTGTTGAGGAGCCGTTCCAGCTCGTCGATTTTGGACTGTTGGCTCATTGTCTCCCTCCGAGGGTACGACTCGTCGATTAATACAATTGCACAGTCTATGATGATCGTGCGGGAGTCAATCGAGATTTCTAGGTCTCGTGTCCCTTAGGGCGTACGACCACTATATGGGGCGCCAACAGACGGTGAATACCAGATGAGCTGGAAAATCTGTTCCGCAACAGGAACTTGAGAGGATTTTTGGCCCTCTTACCGAGTTTATCTATTGCTTACTTTGTCTATTTTGGTTTGACTTTTAGCTATATCTATAAACTAGATATGGGTTCGAAAATATGCTATATTGTCAAATATGGTTAGACCAAATGACAGACCACTAAACCGACTGGAGCGGGAGGTCCCGGAGGGAATCCTGGTCGATGCGGCGTGGCTTAAGAAGCGCGGCTATTCGCGACAGCTCCTCAGCCACTATGTAAGTGCTGGCTGGCTTACCCAGCCAACGCGTGGTGTCTACTGTCGGCCGCGGGGCTCGCTGTCCTGGCAGCAGGTCGTGATCTCGCTTCAAGCTGTGCTGGACTATCCCCTGCTCGTCGGCGGCCGCACTGCGCTCGAATTACAAGGCCACGCTCATTACCTTCCGCATGAGCAAAAGGAGGTCCATCTTTACGGACCCAAGCCGCCGCCGACATGGCTTTACAAGCTGCCGCTTCAGGCGCGCTTCGTCTATCACAACGACCGAAAGCTGTTTCGCAGCGCGTTGCCTATGAAGGGACTCACGCGGCTTGAGGGAGGAAAAACCGATACCGGTACGGCGCAAGATAGCTGGACGATCCAGAGCTGGGGACAATGGAATTGGCCTTTGGCTCTATCGACGCCTGAGCGCGCTGCGCTTGAGCTTCTCGACGAGTTGCCGAAACGCGAGAGTTTTCATCAAGCCCATGTGTTGATACAAAGCCTGTTCAATCTCAGCCCGCGTCGTCTCCAAAAGCTCCTCGCCGATTGTCGCAGCGTCAAAGTCAAAAGGCTGTTCTTCTTCTTCGCCGATCAGCATACTCACGCCTGGCTTAAGCGCCTCGACAAAAACACGATCGATCTTGGCAAGGGCAAACGCATGCTGGTGAAGGGCGGCAAGCTCGACAAGGCCTACCAGATCACAGTACCCGAGGATCTCGATGCCGTTCGCTGATATCTATCGCCGGCAAGTGACGCTTCTGATCCGGCTGCTGCCATTCGTTGCCGCGGAGAAGTGCTTTGCCCTGAAGGGTGGTACCGCCATCAATCTTTTTGTCCGCGACATGCCGCGACTGTCGGTGGATATCGATTTGACTTATCTTCCAATACAAACTTATCCGGAGTCGCTCGCGGCGATCAATGCCGCCATGGGTCTCATCGAGGCCAGCATCAAGGCCGGCATTCCTGGTTCAACCACAGCCGTGGGTGGCAAAGAGGCTAATACCCACTTGCTTGTACGCGCCGACGGCGTCACGACCGAGATCGAGGTCACACCAGTCCTGCGCGGCTGCGTCTACGATTCCGAGCTAAAGGCGGTTACCGAGACCGTGGAAGATACATTTGGCTTCGCCGAAATACAGGTGTTGTCGTTTGCCGATCTCTACGCAGGAAAATTTGTGGCCGCTCTTGATCGTCAGCATCCTCGCGACTTCTTCGACACGCGGGAGTTGCTCGCCAATGAAGGCATCGATGATTCTCTTCGTCGTTCCTTTCTTGTCTATCTAATCAGCGCTTCGAGACCGATGCATGAAATTCTGGCCGCACGACGCAGGGACATGACCGCGGAGTTCGAGCGGGCCTTTGATGGCATGACCGAAGAGGAGGTGACGCTTGAGGAGCTTAACGCCGCTCGGGAGACGTTTATTGCGGAGATCGTAGGCAAGATGCCGGACGCTCACCGCAAATTTCTGATTTCTTTCGTTCGCGGCGAACCGGACTGGGCATCAATCGGTTTGCCGGAGGCTGCCAATCTACCTGCGGTGAAATTTCGGCAGCTCAATCTCGATAAGCTTACGAAGGAAAAGCGTGCAGCCGAGGTTGCGGCTCTTGAGAAAGTATTAGCTCAATAGGATTCTCACGGAGCCATTCGTTTTTAACCTCGTATGTCATGACCCAGAAAGTCTGCCCAGCGCGGCAGGAATCCGACCGTTTCGATACAGACGAGGAGTTCGCTGAATCCTCTTTGTCCCGTGCCGAACGCATAGAAACCGTGCCCACGCGTCGTGTATCCTTCAACCTCATCGAGGTCAGAAGGCCCAGTTGGCGAAGCCAGCATCTCGGCAAAGGCCAGTGCCAAGCAGCAGTAGTAGAGGCTCAGGATTCTCTTATTCAGGCTTTCGAAGGGAACGGCGCGAAAGTAGTCCGATGCATTTCGCAATGCGAAGGCAACGCCGATGCCCTTGCTGGCAATCTGTTCGTCTGGAATAAACGATCTGCGATCAATAGTGTAGGCCCCGCCTCACCATCACGCGCCGGATGTTGCCGAGGCTGGTCAGGGTGTTCAGCCGGTCGACCGTTCCCGGTTCGAACCCGCAGAGGGCACTTTCGATCCTGCCGGCGAGACCGCAAAGTTCGTCCCGCGTCAGTTGCATGAGTTCGTTGATCGTCCAGGTCTGCATTGCTTCCTCCATCGCTTGACCGCGCCGATCGCGGCCTTTGCGGGAGGCCGTTGCGCCGGAGGAGGCGGATGCATCGTTTGCGACCGGAACGAAGTGGAGGAGTGCCGACGGCACTTGCATCCATCAGCCGATGACGGTGCGATAAGGCCGGAGAAGTGCCGTGATAGGTGAGGTGGATGGAGTTGATGCTGCCTGATAGGATGGGAAACCCTGCGCCCCAGGATCACGCCGATCGAATTAAAGTTGCCGAACGATTGTCTGGCTGTGTTCGCTGACGATACCGGCCATGAAGCCTTGGTCGCGGGACATCCGGTCTATGGGCTCGGTGGTTGTGCAGCCCGCGCCAGGATCGTGAAGCCGTCATCTAGTTGCCGTGGCGCGAGATCAGGCGGCAGGTGACCGGCTCGCCAGATAACCGGACCAAGCTTCGCCAATTGTCCGGCGGAGCCACAAAAATGGTAGGTTGTCGAAGATTATTGTTGCAACCCCTTGCTGATGTAAAATAACGTTTGCCGAGATTAGAGCGCTCGGAGCGCTCCGTATTGCGGTGCGACTTAAGGCCCCGGATTCTTATCGTTTATTGAACTAATTTTACTCAGGCGATCCGCTTTGTCCCCTCGATGGGAAGTTCATATATGACCCGACGAATTGTATTGCTGTCGGACGGGACCGGAAACTCGTCGGCTAGCTTTTGGCGGACCAATGTCTGGCGCATGTTCTCGGCACTTGACCTGTTTAACGATGATCAGGTCGCTTGCTATGACGATGGTGTCGGTACGTCGTCTTTCAAGCCGCTGGCGATCCTCGGCGGCGCCTTCGGCGTCGGCCTGAAGCGAAACGTGATTTCTCTGTACAAGTTCGCTTGTCGCAATTTCCGTGACGAGGGCGATCAAATCTATGGGTTCGGTTTCAGCCGTGGCGCCTTTACGATCCGCGTGGTCATCGGCTTGATCATCGATCAGGGCCTCATTCCCGCCGCCGGTATGTCGGAGTCCGAACTCGACCAACTGGCGCACCAAGCTTACCGGGCCTACCACCGCCACCACTACCACACGAACTGGGGGCTGATGGTCAAGCAAGTCATGAGGTGGTTTGGTTCGGAGACTGCGCAACCGACGGCGCCACCTGATGGGCGAAAAGTCCCGGTGATCCGCTTTCTCGGGCTCTGGGATACGGTGGCGGCCTATGGCTTGCCCGTTGAGGAGATGACCCGGGGCGTAAGCCAGTGGCTTTGGCCTCTGGGCTTGCCATCGCATACCCTGCATCCGAGCGTACAACGCGCTTGCCATGCCCTCTCGCTTGACGATGAGCGGACGACCTTCCACCCGGTACTTTGGGACGAAAGCAAGGAGGCCGAACCTGCGAATACGCCACGTTACACGAGCGGCGAGCGACTTTCTCAGGTCTGGTTTGCCGGGGTCCACGCCAATGTCGGTGGCGGCTACCCGGACGACTCCCTCGCGCAAATTCCGCTCTACTGGATTGCCCAGGAAGCAAAGGCCTGCGGCCTGATATTCAAGGAGGCGAACCCGGCCGCCATCGCCGAAATCAAGGAAGCTCAGGACAAGGACGGCCGTGTTTATGACTCGCGCAGCGGCCTCGGCGCCTATTACCGCTATGGTCCGCGACGGATATCGAGGCTCTGCAGTGAGCTCTTCTCGCGGACGCTCGAGGACCAGGTCTCGATCAAGAAGCCCAAGATCCACGCCAGCGTCTTGAAGCGCATCAAGAACAATGCGCATGTCTACGGGCCTATCGGCATCCCTCACAACTACGAACTTGTCGTGACTGTGCCGCGAGCGAATAGCTTCGATGCCGATTTCCGGATCGACCCGCTGCCAGAACAGCTCGATGGTTCTCCCGATTGCTACGAATTGAAGAAAGATGCCGCAGCGCGCGTCCTGGCGGAACGCGACGCGATCTGGCCGCGGGTTTACCTGCGGGCCGGACTCTACTTCCTTACGCTCCTGGTCACCGCGTTCTTTGTCGTGTTCCCGTTGACGGGACGCAGCAATGTGATTGAGCAGGATCAAAATCGGCTGCATCCAATCTCGGAGCTCATTGAGACTGCGGGAGGCTTCCTGCCCGATTGGGCTTCACCTTGGTTCACGGCCTATGTCCAGTATCCGGCGGTGTTCATCGTTCTCGTGCTGCTTCTGGGCTTCCTGCTGTGGGCGAGTTCGAGAGTTGCTGCAGGCATAACGGATCGGATGAGCGTCCTATGGCGCGCCTCCCTTTCTCATGCCAATCCGGCGCCAGCCGAGCCGCCCTCGAACGAGCTCGGGTTCGGCGAATGGATTGCTTTCGGACTGCGATCGAGCTGGAGAGACTATGTCGGGCCAGCGTTATCCGCACTGGTGATCGTCTATGCTGTCGTGACCATCGGTAGCCATTGGGTATTCACGGCGGTCGATGAAGCCGGCTTGGTTTGCGCCAGCACAAATACAAAGAACATGCCGGAGATCCCTGAACAGGGCATGGTGTTCGCCTTCGATATCAAGGAGCCGTGCTTTGCGACGCAATACAAGGTCGGTCGGCTAGATAGGCATCTGATCTGGACAATGCCGAATCCCGCGGAACTCGCTGAGCTGAAGGCCGACCATCTGAAAAAGAATCCGAATACCCCGATAGAGACTGTCCCTGAACAGAACTGCTCATCGTCTTACGACGGGCAGCTGAAGAATGGCGGCGTGTCTGCCGATGGGCGTGGATACGATACGTTTCGCAACGAGCAAGGGCCGCAGTTGACGTTCCGCCAAATGCTCTGGAATGCCTTCTTGCTGCCGCTCAAGCGGCATTACGGCCAGCCCTGGTTTCAACCGGTCGCCCGATACGGCTTTATCGGCGCCGAACTCGATTTCCTGGAGGCGGACCCCAATCCTAAGATTGAGAAAATCTCTGAAAACGTCAGTCCCAAAGTACCTGGCCAGCTTTTCTTCTACTTCAATGATGCCGTGTTTCCGGGACTTGTAAGCTCGAGCTGGTTCTACGGAGATAACGCGGGTTGTGCGATGTTCTTCGTGCGGCCTTCGAAGTGACCAAAGGGGGCAGGATGAGTAGGATCTATTTGATAGCCGCATGTATCTGCCTGGTGGCGACCATCCTGTGCTTCAAGGCGAACGAGCCTAACAGGAATGCCATCAATGCGGCTATGGTCAAGAAAGGGCTTCTGACACCTGAGCGGATGTGGCCCTACTACGATGCTGATTATCTGAATGAATTCATTAAAACGGCAAATCAGGAGCAGGCGCTGGGCGTAAGCGCTATGGCGCTCTATATTCGCCCTACCCTACTTTGGATTGATGTCGGCTTTGCGATCTTCTGCGCTTCCTTTGCGGCTCTGTTTTGGCTTGGGATCGCCAACGTACTGCCCAACCATCTTCCCGTCGTGAATCATCTGATGGCATTTTTGATCGCGATGTCTGTAGTCTATGGCATCACGGATGTTGCGGAAGATTTATGGCTGGTCAAACTCTTTTCGCAGGATCACCAGGTGACGAAGATTGAGGGCTTTGCCGCTTGTGCGCTTACCGAAACGAAGATTGTGACGATTTCAGTGTCTGTCGTTGGTGGTTTACTCTTTAAGGCTCTAGACGCGACCTTCTCCAAACCCACAGCAGGAGATCAGATGCCCGCGAAGGGCAGCTGATGTTGCGTTCCAAGTTCGACAATGCTTGAACGGTGGTCCGATCCGGTGGGGGTTGATAGCCTCAACAACCGGCTAGAGGGAGAGTGGAGCGCTTAGCGAGCCGGCGCCTTAGCGGTTGCCGAAGATTGCGCAAGGAGCATCAGAGCCACAAGGCCGAGAGGCTTAGTCCTGGCGAAACCAGCACGCTCGACCGGCCGAGGCTGTCGATGAGCAGTCCAAACCCAAGCCACCAGCGTTTTGCAGATGATGCGCGACGGCGCCCCGATGAGGCCAAGCCGGTACGCATAATTCTCGAAGCCGAAAATTGCCAAGGGATGCGTTCCCCGTGCAATGGTCAGGATGCCGTTGTCGGCACCGTGCAGCAGCGCGAACGCCGCCGCGGCGCCCCCCGCCGGTCTCGGGCCTTCGGGGACGATCCTTCGCGCTGGAAAGGGTGTTTATCCGGGTGATTTTATTAGAAGCGCCCATTCCCTAATAAAAAGAAATCGTCTAAGTTGCAAAAAAATTACCGTGGGCACCTTCCTTATTTCTCCATCGATTTATCCGTAAATCATGCCTGAGTCGAACGGCTGGACGCTGGTCAAGATCGCTGGCCTCGTAAAGGAGGCCTTTGAGCGATTCTCAGGTATTCTCGCGCTCCTTTCCGCTGTTGGTGGTATCAGCGGCTTTGTCGCCTATTATTATTCGCTCTATGTCCTGTACCAGACTTACGTCCTCTGCTTCGTTGCGGTCTTCGCCCTTTTAACGGCGGTGCTGGTAACGTGGATTATTGCCACCGAAATCTTTCGCAGACGCGACACCGAAGTGGCGGCGGAATTTCTTCGTCTTGAGAACGTTTATCTCCCGTTTGAGCGAGAAGCAGTTCGGCTTCTTTATCAGGTTGCTCTGAACACGACCGGTTCAATCGACGTGACGAACCTCGAAGCCCTGCACGCGGATTATCTTGAAGCGATCTGCAACACGGCCGTTGGAGTATTTGAGGCGAAGAGACCGCGTAAAGGGCCGATCACTGCTAACATCAAGCGCATCGAAGAAAGTGGGATGTCTGGTGCCGCGAGCTTTGTATATCGTCCGTTGGTCCGATCGTCCAAATACGACCAGCATCGCATTGAATACGACGAGGGCTTGGAAGCCGATCCTGTCGCGGTCCAATCCAACTTTGTCTATCGAAGAATCTTCGATCCGCGCTATCAGGATGACTTCTTCGTTCATGGTGATCTTGCGCAGCTTCTGAAAGAGATCACTCGATCCAGAGAGATCACGGAAGAGCCAAATGAACGCTCAACCGAATTTTACCAATCGTTCATAATTTTCCCGATCTTTGGGCTCATGGAATCGGACGCCAATGCGCCCTCGGTTCCGCTCAGTAACTACATGCAATATAAGAAGAAAAACGTCTTTGGTCTCATGTGCGTCGATTCGGGAAAAAGAAAATCCTTTAATGCAGGCTCAGATGCCGACATAATGAAGCAGCTGACCTCATATGCGTTTGGTGCCTTTCGGCTTGTCCAAGCCATATATGACTTGGCGCGTAGGAAGGGCCTATCTGTTGAAACTCAGCGTCGGCGGTAGGAAAGTTAATCACGTCCGTTTAGGTTACGTAGGTCAGAATCACGTTTGAAGGAGCAATCATGGCTGGTCAAAAATCAACAAAAGCGGCAGAGCCAACCATAGCTCTTACGGTAACTGATCGCAGCGCTCAGCAAGGCTTTCAGACTTACGTCGCCGGAGTAGCGGAGGCCTTCCGAGAAAAACAACGCGCTCGTCGCGAAGAGACGCCTTCAAGAACGAAATCTCCACCCAAGCCAAGCAACGGTTAGCGATCTCGAAGAAAAGTCGTTTGCTTGTGTTCGCATTAGTCGAGCGCCGCTGCATTTGTAAGGTCAACGCTCGTCAAGGAACATTTGCCCGATCGCTTCTCCATTGGCGGCTTTTTGGGTGCGTACGCCAAGCTCAAGATCAATGCGCCAACTTCTGTAACCTGCGACGGCTTCGCGTGAAGGCGCGCTCGCCTACACCGGTACGACAACACACTATGTCTGTTTCTGCGATTGCGCGACTTGAGAGCAGGCAGTCGCGTCCGTTTCGGCGTGTACGTGATAAGACATCGCCGGCCCTATTGTTCGGGCAACAAGGCCTTGATCTCCTGCCCCGCAATGAAATCCAGCAGCACAGATTTTCGTGCACAAAGCAACGACCCAAGTCTGAAGACTGGTAGCCTGGAGTTCTCCGCGAGGTGGTAGATCTTGCGACGATTTCGACCGCGTTGATCGTCACTTGTACCGCGAAAAAGAAATTCGGCGATTGCGTCCGCACCTTCGAGGATGTCGTCGGCGAGGTGAAGGTGTTCTTTTTGCGCGGCGGCGTCTGGCGGCATGTATCCTCCCTATACTGTTGATGAGCCCTTCGCGAATACGAAGGACATCCTCTTGCGAGCGTGGGAGCGTCTTCGATGAACCTGTCTCTGGCAGCCGTTTTCGACAGGCTGCCAAAAATGGGTAACCCAACAATCGCTGTGCCACTCTCGCTTCGACAGAGAGGGCGACGGAATGAGCCGATTGTCTTTTTTTGGTAGTCCCAAATCAATTTCAAAATGCTGCAACGCAAAACATTCGCAACGGCTCCGTTGCAAAACGCTCACTTGCATACCATCGCACTCCGAACGCTACGCGCGAGGGGGCAGACGCTCCAGTTCGGCAGATGCGCTTCGCCAAAAAAATCTCTCGCGTCCCGCTCGACGTACCAAACCTTCCCATTGCTTCCGCGCCGATTCCCAACCCTTCCTATAAGAGAAACTCCTGGTGTTCGGTAAAACCGTATCTCCTCAAACCAGCAAAGGAGATACCCCATGAAAGTCCTCACGATCGGAAAAAGGCTTGTGCCTCTCGATCAAGTCGCGTTTGTCGAACCCTTCGATCCCGCCAGCAATCCGGAATTCAAACCTGAGAAGGATTTCAAGTCGAGGCTGATCCTGCTCAATCGCGATATCGTTCTCACGGAGCAGTTGCCGGAAGAGTTCGCGACTGAGCACGGACTCCACTTCCTTGCCGAGGATTCGGTCGCCGTGAACCAGGCCATCGTATTCCGGGTCGAAACCTTTGAGCCGACGGAAGGGTTCAATCCAACGAAGCCTTACAAGACCCGGCTCAAATGGCGTGACCTCGCCGGTAACGAACAGAGCAAGCTTCTCGTGACAGAGCCTGAGACGGTCATCTCGGAAATCCTGAAGAGCAAGGTCGAGACGCGTCCAACGGCAAAACGTCCTGGGCGGCGTCCTCCGAGGGGCCGTAGCGGCTCCCGCAGAATGGAAGCATTCCGCGGCTAGCAGCGGAGGCGACGTCGAAGTGAAGGCCCCTGTCGGCACGCCGCCGGCAGGGGTTTTTTGTGACTCGCGGTCAATAGCGAAAGCCGCGTTCGTCGCGTAGGGCCGATCTGCACCTAGATCGAGGGGCGCCGCACTCGTCCCGTTTTCCACATCCGCGCAGCAAATGCGCGTTCTTCGGGGCCGATGACATCAGCGTAAATCGCTGTGGTCTTGAGCGATGCATGCCCGAGCCATCGCTGCACGAGGTGCGGTGGTACAAAGGATTGAAACGCATGCACGCCGAACCCATGGCGCAGCCCTTTAGGCATCGCGGGCATGCCGCTTATATGGGCGCTCGCCATGACTTCCTTGACGCGCCGCCAGGCAGTGGTCCGGCTCCATTTCCAGAGGCGCCGGTGGGCCAAAGCCGGATCACGTTGACGCTCGCGGAGACGAAAAGCCCGGTCGAGCTTTTCGATCAGACTGGGGGGTAAAGGCACCTGCCGGACGATGCCGCGCTTACGGCGCTTCAGCGTCACGATGTTCGCAACACCGCTGTCGAGATCGATGGCCGCCGGGGTGAGGGCCAGGATTTCGGAAATCCGCGCGCCACTGAAATACAGGATGAGGCAGAAGAGCCGGACTTCCAGAACGGCGCGGCGCGCCGCAGCGATAAACCGCCGCCGCTCGGCGGCATTGAGGTACTTACGGCTACCGGTCGGTCCGTAAAGGCTGATCGCGGGATAGGCATGCCTGCGCATCGTGGCCTCGGCTGAAACAATTTGGCCGATAGTGTTTCAGCACGGGAAAACCCCATTGGTTCAGCGCTAAGGCGTGCAGTCGGCAGAAAGTTCGTCTTAAAGTCTAGCGGCGGGATATAGCCAATTTCAAGGCTTTTTCGATAGGCGAAACACTATCGGCCATTCTGTTGCATCAAAAGAGAAGTTGACCGAAACGAACATTCCCGCCGCACTCGGCAGGAGTGCCGTATTGAAGATTTTGCGAAGCGTGCCGCCATCGTACTGGCAGTCGCGACCGCTTCAACAGCAGCATCCATCCAGGATTGGCTTGCGGGCAAGGCTTTCGCCCAGTCAGCGCCATCGGCACAGGTTACGCCGGAAGAAGCGGGACGAAGGTGTGGGGAAGCTCACGACCAAAAAGACTATGCAATGGCCTTGCAGTGGTGTCGAACGGCCGCGGAGCAAGGCAGTGCGGCTGCGCAACTTGTACTTGGCGGCCTATATTTCGAGGGATTGGGCGGCCCGACAGACATCGGCAAGGCGGTCGAGTGGTGGCAAAAGGCCGCCAATCAGGATTTTGCGCAAGCTCAAAATCTCCTCAACAACAAGATTGTTCAGGGCGAGATCGGCCTGGCGTATTCCAAAGGTGATGGCGTTAAGCAGGATGACGCGCAAGCGGTCTTCTGGCTTCGCAAAGCCGCCGAACAGGGCGACGCCCCGGCGCAATCAAATCTTGCCACGATGCTTTTGAAAGGGAGAGGCGTCCAGCGCGACCAAGCGCAAGCTTTGGTTTGGTTTCATAAGTCCGCCGATCAAGGATTTGCGCTCGCACAGGCGAAACTCGGCATCATGTATCTCAACGGCTATGGTGTCGCCGAAGATCAGGCGAAGGCATTAATGTGGCTGCGAAAGGCGGCCATTCAGGGAGACGCCAACGGGCAACTCTCGATCGGAATCGCATATCTGACGGGCTACGGCGTACCAAAAAACGCAACGCTGGCGAAGGAATGGCTGCGCAAATCGGCCAGGCAAGGCAACGAGGACGCAAAGGCCAAGCTTGCCGAACTTGGCGAAGACTCAAGCGCCTGGGGTCAAGCCAATCCGGCGGCGACATCCGCGGCTCAAGCCGCCTACGATTATCTTCAACGGCATTTCGTCGGCACTAAGTTGGTGAGCTACAGGATCACCACATCCGACGGCGACATTTGTCACCTGCGCTATGCGTTTCCTGGCGCCGCCAATCTCAATCTGAAATACGATTTCAACGCCGCCGATATCCAACCGGAGTCGATCAAGGCTATCTCATCTCAGGAGGGCAATGGTTGGGCCGGCCTCCTGCTTACGGCCGCTTCAGGAAAGCAGTTCAAAGCTGAGGGCCATGTGGGTGGTCAGTTGGCCCCCCTCCAAACGTCTCTCAAGCTTCTTTCCGTTGGAACGCCCGACGACCTGATTGTGCGGGCGCTCGCAAAGCTTGCGACGGAATGCGGAGCCAGGCGGTTGCCATTTTAGCCAACGCTGACAGCCCAGCCCTTTTCCGGAGCCGAGAAATGTCGGACCACGATACACCGCGCCGTCGGTCATGGTTGTCTTTCACCGAGATATTCTTCTTCATCCAAATGGCTTGGTGGTGCTTCTGGTTTGGAGTGATGGTTGTTATCGGCTCGGAAATCTATCTCACCTTTGCAGGTGCGCCGAGGCCCGACTGGCTGGACCCGCTCGAAACCGTCTACGGCGTCGTTTGGAAGATTACGAAAACGGTCGTGGCGAACGCGTTCAGCCCCGCCGCCGACAAGGCTCCGCCAGTCGATCCGCGCTGCGCCGTGGCGCTGGTGCAGTTCAACAGCGACGGATCGGAGGCAAGACGCTTATCGCTCAATGCGAAAAGCCTGACGGCGGCATCTGACGTTGTGACCGCCAGGAACGTGACATGGCAAAAGGTGCAGATAGCGGGATATGAGGGGTGGGCGATCAAGAGTGATCTGGATGAGAGGCGCTCTCATGCCGAATGCCAGTAATGGATCATCCTGCGTTTGGAAGTTCTCGCAGAATGCGCAGACAACAATCGTCAGACTGACCGGCATTTTGAGGGGAGAGGGCGGTGCAGGAACCTGCAAGGTCTTGCCGTACAGAGGCGCAATACCCTGAGCGTCCCGGTTGTTCTCACAATGTGCTTAGATCTTCCGGCACGTCGCCGAACTTCCAGATAACTTTGGCGTCGCTAAAATCGCCCGTCGCGGGATCACCGGTGCGGCTGAAGGCAACTGCGCCGACATGGCCCTCCTTGCGCGACAGCGCTTCGGCTTTCATGACGACAGCATTGGGATTGAAGCATTCGATCGGCTCACCCGCTGCGATCCCATCATCCGCCGCTACGAACGGCAGGGCCACGTAGTAGGTTACTTCGCTCATGGTCTGATCCCGACTTAGTCGTACCAATCCTTGCGATCTACCGGCAGTGTGCCGCGCACATAGCCCGGTGATACCGCCGCCGTCAGCTCGCGGTTCTGCCTTTCCAGAAATTCATTGGCGACAAGAAGCGCCTTGATCGCTGCGCGTAGGTCGCCACCACACGCGGCGATCGCCTGGTCGGCCGGCCTCCAGTTCATCCGCGTCCGGCTGTGGATTGGGCGTGGAGCTTGGCGGCATCGGTAGTTCCGTCTTGACCGGATGGGAATGATGTTCTCATTATGTTCTCACGGAGTCAACCGGCCAAAAGCGTCGATTTCCGCCGCCCTGGACGGTCGAGCGGGCCAATGAAGAGACTTACCTTGTGAAGGACGCCAACGGCATCGCAAGTTTCTGGCGGTTAAAGGTCTGACTACGAACCTTTCTGACCACGCAGGCGCAATCTGCGAGTTATCGTGCCTCCGCTATCGTTGGAGCGACGCTATGTCAGAGAACAAACTGGACGAAGTTTGGAATCCATTTGGTGTAGAGCTTCACACAATGTCCCTGACCGAAAGACAGGACATGGAACGGGCACGCGCTTGGGCCTACTACCTCAATGGAGGTGGTGGCGACCCGTCATACTTTGACGGCTACACACACATGAAAAACGCTGAACGAGAACGCTAACGCCGGTTGGGTTCTTCCTGTTGCCTCTTTCGTTCGGGCTGGGGCTTTTTCTCCGGAGGCTTCGTGGTGAGAAATATCTCCGCTGCCTTCGTCATCGTCGCAAGGCCCGATAACGCCAGAAAAGCTGCGATCATCGTCGGCAGCCAGTTCCGCCCCCCGAATGGCAGAACAAGCCACAGCGCGAAAACCAGTAACAAGATCGCGACCGTGAAATAGAACGCAGCCGCCACGAGTTGCGCTGTCCACACACCAGTTTGGGCGGCACGATAGAGCATCTTCATAAGATGGATCCCTGAGTGAAGCGATTGAGCGTCAGCCTTACGCCGACGCTCGGTCTCTTGTCTGATTTAGCGTGCCTCGGGGTGAAGCACGCGCTGAATCGTTTCTGCGGCCTCCGCCAAAAGCGCCTGCGCGGGATCGTAAGTCTGGCTCGCGCTGCTTCGCGAGGTCGCGAGATGAAGGATGCTTGTTAGGAGAATGTGGAGACGCATGAGGCTCTCCTCCGGCTCCCACCACTCGGCGCGTCTTACCTGCTGGTTCCAGATGTGAGCGCGAATGGTGGACTTTAACGCACAGGTCAAGCCACCGAATTTAAAGGATGGAAAAGCGGTGTGCTCGGTTAGGTGGTGGATGCTTCGAATTGCGGGCTTATCGTCCCTCCCGTAGACAAACATCGCAATGCCTGAAGCGGTTCTCAAAAAGTCAGGCGCGAGCGGCCGATCAATGTGATGAAATGCATCCTTCGCTCTGTGCTTCGCTGCTTCCTCTTCGAGAAGGGGAGATATTTTGACCTCAGTCATGGCTGGGCTCCTTACCTTCGCCGTTCAACTGTCTGATCCGTCGCGTGAGGTAGGGGCCGCGCTTTCGCTTCGGCGGTGTTGCGCCGTTCATACCTGAGCTTGGTAGATGATTGTCGTTCGATGGCGGCGGGGGATCAGTTATCGGATCGTCCAATTGAATCGCCGTTCCGTTCCCCTGCTCAGCCGTCTTGGCAGCTTGCGCCGGCTTGCCGTCCTGCGGCTGATAGGCGGCCAGTTGGTCAGCACAATCCTTCGCCTGAGCCACGGATTCGAGGATATGCGCCTTCGCGACATAGCCCGCATAGACGGATGTCGGCGCGCAGAGCCGCACGATGAAACCCGCGCAATCGAGCAGGATCAGAAGTAGATCGATCGCAATGACGATGGGCAGGACGCTCGGATTTTCCCACATGATGGAATGCAGAGCCGAAAGGCGGCCAATCAAGCCGTCCTGGTGCTGCACCCGCTCGGGCGACGTCGCGATCATCTGGGCGACAGCCGCATTGCGGCCCTCAACCTGCTTGAGGGATTGCTCCCGAAGGCTTGCCAGCTTCGCCTTCTCGTCGGCGAGCCGCTTCTCGAACTTTTCGAGCTGAGCGTTGTCGACGGGAGATGGTGCCGCCGCACCGCGCCGCGTTGCGGCCACCGACCGTCTTACGGCCTCCTGTCTAAGCCGCTTATCCTCGCGCTCGAGATCCGAGACGAGCGCGGACTGGCTCGCCCCGGCGTCGCTGGTGCGCCGTAATTCCCGATCATATGCCTGATCGGCTTGCTGGAAGATCGCGTGGTTGTCGGAGCTCTCGTGTTGGCTCTGCCATGTCGCAATATCTGCCGCATACCACCACAGGCACACGCCGGTCGTTGTGACGATAGCGGTGAGAAAGGCGATCGTGATCCGATAAGCGCCGAATGAGTTTAGAGACCCCATGTAGCGTCGCAGGTGTGGGAACACCAAGCCGCCGCTTCGCAGACTCTTGGCACCATCGGATACCTGCGACGATCTCCCGCCATAGCTTTCGATGGTCGCAATCAGCAACGCAAAAACGAGGCCTGCGAGTGCGAGACCGAGATTGAAGTGAGTGAGACCAAAGAGAGCATGGCCTGCGACGCTGAACAGCCCGGCATTCAGAATCATGCTTATCACGGCAACGCATCCGATTGCGATCGCGACGCCGTACTCGAACCGCGGACAATACTTGCGCAGAATGTCCTCGTCATAACTAGCGAACCCGATGAGGAGTGATGCGGGGCTCGGGCGTGGTGGCCGCGGCACTTTCTCGGGACCGTTCAGATCGAAATAAGAATTAGCCATAGGGATCTCCTTATTTGCCGGTGTTTGATGCACGTCATGGAAGAAGATGATTCGTTCGAAACGCCGCTCTAGGACGCACTTCATCGGCGTTCTCCTGGTGATGAAAATTGGACGAAGAGGCTCAGCCGGCGGCTCGGATGAGTTGCCGGTCGGTTTCGATGGAATGCTGGTGGTCAGATTGGTTGAGACTATACGCGCGCAGCGCTGCTCAAGCCGCGGTCGATTTACTCACGTTTGTGAGGAAAGCTCATGCTCTTGCCGTCTCCGAAGGCGCGTTCCCATTGGGCGGCTTCCTCTTTGGCCACCCGATCGCGCTCTTGTTTCAGTTCCTCGCGAACCAGTAGGCGCACTAACGCAGCACAACGGCTGCCATCGAGAGGCGAGCTAAAATCTTCCGGGGTTTGTCCGGCGCTCAGACATTCGAAGTAATCGCAACGACAGTCCACAGGCTCATTCATTTACGCAGCCTCCTGCCTTCGTCCGAACCGATAGGTCCGCGACGCCCGAAATGGGATGTGCAGTTTCCGAAGTTCAGTCCGGGGATGCGTCAGGCAAAAAGAAATCCCGGTCTCGATCACTAAGTAACCGAACCCTCTTCAATGTCAACCCGTAATTACGAGGATCAGTCGCCGGCTGATGCGCGCTTTGCGCGATGCTTGCGTGTTCTATCGCGCAAGACCTTGCGCACTATTTCCAGTTCGGCCCGCTTCGCTGGATCAGTAATTGCTCGAGCACGCCCTTCCGGCCCGCTCGGCAAATCGAGCCAGACGGGCAAACCCTGACGACTGATTTTTGTTTTTAAGTGGGCGTGAAGCGAAGGATCAGCCCACGCGAGAATTTCGCGCGTTAAACCGCGATTGACCCATTTGCGGTAGATGATGTGGAGGTAGAGGAACGCATTGACGTGATAGGGCCAGCCCTGTTCTTTGCGCGCGTCCCATTGATACATTTTCGCGTACGCGATGATTTCCTTGACCTCGGCTTCGGACAGGATTGGGAACGGCAATTCCTGGCTTGTACTGAGACGGTCTACAAGCGCGGCCGCGGTTTCGGCGATCAGCGCGCGAAGCTCTTTTTGTGTGATAACGCTTTTGGGCACGTCATAGCCAGCGCTCGGGTTACCATCTTGTCTTTGCAATTTATAATAGTATACTAGATTTTTTTCAACTATAAGCTGTATATCAAGCTTTTCTTCAGCTCGGTACTTCTCGTTGGATTTTATTAGGGATTTTAGGCCGGCGATAAGAGCGTCGCTTAAACGGCGACGTATTGGAACAGCTTTTCGTGTAGGTGCTTTTCCAACTTCGATTTCTTCAAGTGTGTCTCGGGGCTGGTCCATATCGGGAGGGGTTTTGCTGGCAGTGGCGATTGCATGAGTCTGCTTCACTTGCGACTCGTCCACCTCGGAGTGGTTTGATCCGAAGCTTGCGCAAACCTCAGTCAAGTCGTCAGGCTGCACATAGCGGATTGACCCCAGTCGCTCGCGCGTCCGTGTGCGCTTTGCCGGCTTTCCTGGCAGACTCGCCTGCGGCCTTCGTATAGGTGATCTTGGTTGCTTCACTGCATCTGCGTTTCGTTCGTTGGGCAGGCCTGCGACTATATGTGATCGAGGCCGTATGGATAAAGACTTGGCCTAAATCCACTCGGGGCCCGAGCGATGTCTGGGCACAAAGTCTAACCAGCTAACGGAAACATCCGGTAACGTTTAGAATGGCTGAAGCCAAGTCTTGACTTTCCTTGATACTGAGAACAAAATAGGAACATATTCCCTTGGACTAGCAACATCGATCGCACGCTACTCAATAGAGCAGGCTGACGCCCCCAGGCCAGCCCCACGCCGGGTTCCAGGCTAAGCACTCCCATCATCTGCCGCCGCAGGAATGCCTCTCGGAAGGAGGCGAATCAACAGCAGACTTGGGGGGATCATTATGGCCAGCACACGGTACCAAACACGAAGCCGTTCGACGAAGTGGACGAAGACACACTTCTCGGAGCGGAGGCCATTGCCGAATACACATGTTCGGAGATCGCCAGCATCGCCGGAAGGTCTACTACCTGGCCGAATGCAGCAAGATTCCGATCTGGCGTTTGGGCGCGACACTTGCCGTGCGCAAAAAGACCTACGACGCATTCATCGAGTATCAGGAGAAGCGCACCCTCGATAAGCCTGCGGAGGAAGAGGCAAAGCGCGCTCGTGAGAAGGCGGAGGCAGAGGAAAGAGGCGCCATCGCAAAACGTGGGCAGTAGGAAACATCGAGTAATGAGAAGATGCCGCGCTCCGCTGGGGCGCGGCATTGTCTTTGCTGTGCCGCCGCATAGCGCGTGTGCTTGTTTGGGAATGTTTGGGAATCCGGCTCAGCCGCTGAAGCGCTGTCGATTTCGTGATGCTATAGTGCGGGTATGGAAGAGCGCTTGCGCTTTATGCCGCCCGGTGTGGATTTCGATCCGCGGCTGGCGAACGAACTCGCCCGGCGGCAGGTTGCGGTCCCCTCAGCGGACGAGGGGGCGGAGTCGCTTGCTGCGCAGCGGCGGAGCCCGTTGAACGGCTATACGCGGACACTGACGCCGGAAGGCGGCGTCTTGATTCGCTACAGGGATCAGAACAAGCATCCGTTCCTGACGACACTACGGGTCTTCGCCTGGCTGGTCGCGACCGGTCTCAGCGGATGGCAGGTCCTTTTTGTTAGCGACCTGTCAGTCCTGCACGGTCTGCTGTTGTTTGTCTTCCTGACGGTCATCATCACGCGTCTCGCGCGACAGAAGATCATCGTCGCCCATAGCGTCGAAATCCGGCCCGACGCCATAATCATCGATGGTGTGGACGTCTTCTACGCCGAGGATCTCGGCGAGAACTGGCCCGAATTGCAGATGAAGGATGATGAAGACCGCGACCGCATGTTCGTCGGTGGCATCTGCGGAACCCGCTTCATCGAGTACGCGACGGCCAATCGTCTCGACAAGAACGATCGCACACCCGAAGTTCTGGCGCAGGATCTTGAGGCCGCCATGGAGCAGCTATGGGGCCGCCGCGAAGTGACTTTCGCGACGGCCGAGTGACGTTAGTCAAGTTTGGGAATGGTCGGCACCCGCATGGCGGCTTGCGCGCGCCTACGGATATTCGCGACGTCCTGATGATCCAGCCGAAGAGCCGCCGCGGCGGGCCATCCTTCAATCAGCAGCAACTGACTCCCGCGCTGCCGCGAAAACGCCGTCCGCAATTCGAAAGGCGCGATCAGTTTTTCGAGCCGGCCTGCGACGTAGCGCAGCGTTTCTTCGTCGCCGTTGGCGAACAGCTGCACAAGACCGGCATTGCCAAGGAACGTTTCCCACGACGCTTTATAGTTGCGCTGTAGCTGCGTGATGTCCTGAAGGATGACCCACAGCTTGACGCCGAAGCCCGGAAAGTAAGCTGCGGCCCGCTCCATGATCTCCATGTGACCAAGCGTGGCGAACTCCTCCATCATGAAAAGGATCGGAGGCTGGTCGCGTGGATAGGGACCCATATTTTCGAGTGCCAGGCACGCCAACTGCACGATCATGCGCATCCAGCGGGAATGCCGCTCCATGCGGCCAACGGGGAGGCACAAGAAAATCGTCGCCGGCCGGTCACCGCGCAAGGTCGAGAGGCGAAAATCCGAGTGCCGCAAGGTCGCCCGTAACGGCAAGCTATCGAGGAAGTCCGTTTGGGCCGACGCCGTCGAGAAGATCGCGCTCCTCTCCGTGTGACCGGTCTGAAGAAACCGGTTGCCGATCCCCGCCGGAATGCCACCGAACCGGTCGCCCATGGCCGCGAGCCTGTTCAACAGCGCCTTAACGGCAAGACTGTTCGCATCGAAGTAAGTCGTCTTCTCTTCGGGCGATGCGTCCGCGAGCGCCTGGGCTGCGAACTCTTTGGCGGCCAACGCCAGCGGTTTGTAGGTCAGGCATAGCAACTCGCGCACCGTGACAAGATGCCGTTCGCTCTCACGCAGCGTCAAGGTCAGCAGGATTAGCCCGGTCAGCAGCGTGCGTGCGCTTTCGTCCCAATGTTTGGAGCGCGCATCACCACTATCAGGCACCAGCGCGTTAGCAATCGAGGCGATATCGTCGACCAGGCTCGGATTATCCGGATCGAGCTCCGCCAAGGGATTGAAGCTGGCGCTTGGCTCCTCCGACTGGCCGAAAGGATCGAGCACATAGACATCGTGCCCCATCGCTCGACGGAAGCGGGCCGACTTGGCTAACTCTCCCTTCGGATCGAGGACCAACATCGAGCCGGAATAAAGATATAAGTTTGGCTCCAGCACCGTTGAGGTCTTGCCGGCACGTGCGCCGGCGATAGTCACCATCGGACGATCATCGAGATGACCCAGAATAGTGCCGGCAAGCTTGCCGATGATGATTTGACCAAACTGGAATTGAAACTTGATCAGCTCCTTTGGCGACATCCAGAAATTGATGCGCTCACGGTCACGCGCAAGGCGCGGCAGCAGCACCCCGCGTGGCAGTGCCGTCTCGTAAAGTTCGCGGCTACGTGCATCGAAGCCCGGTAGGTTTGGCAAACCTTGCGCCTGCGATGTGTTGATCTTCGTCGCCCACTTTTCTCGTTCGCTCTTGAACCAGTCCATTCGAACCTCCGTTGAATGGACAGGTGTGTATATTGAGCCGATAGCTGATGCTCTCGGAAAGCCTCGCAATCGCAAACTTTACATGGAGGGTGACCGCATCACGGCTCGATCGTTTGACGGCCTAAGATGCAGCGCGGCCATTGCGTGGGTGTGATCTGATGACCAGACCCTGTCTCCTTGACACCGTAGTATGTACCAATGAGCCGGAAGTCTTCCGGCAGTAGAGCAATCGCATACGGGTTGGGCGCGAGCTGGAAGTTGCCTCCCAATTCGCCATAGTTATTGACGGCATCGACGCGACAGCAGAGCAACCCGCTGAGCCCGGCATAGTCCTTGCTCTGGAACACGCCGGTCGTAACCTCGATGTCTTCGCCGAGTGCGTTCTTTCCTTTTTTGATGGCGTCGCGCAGCGGATAGCTCGCCCGCACCATTTTCATGGTCTTTGGGTCGACCTCGACCGTGTAGGGCGGACCGGCCGTGTAAGCGGCCTGCAAGATCCGTGGTGGGCTGCCATCGACTTGATCGAACGGAATCGACCAGGGATTGATTGCGATGACGAACGCGTCGTCAGCGGAAACAACGCCCTTCTTCAACCAATTCGCATACTGCTCATTGTATTTGTTCGAGATGCTGTTGAGGTAGCGGAGGATGATCTTCTCCTCCGGAACACCGTCACCTCCGGTGTCCTCGATATAGTCCGGCTTGCCGGGCGT
The DNA here is from genome assembly GCF_049949275.1 of Bradyrhizobium genosp. A. NCBI lineage: Bacteria > Pseudomonadati > Pseudomonadota > Alphaproteobacteria > Hyphomicrobiales > Nitrobacteraceae > Bradyrhizobium > Bradyrhizobium genosp. A. The sequence goes on from NZ_CP188196.1 coordinate 2,357,716, forward strand.
CCCACGGTTTGGCGAGGTCGCCTCAAACCAGATGCGCTTGCCCTTGTATCGAATGCCTACGTCCGGACCTGCAGGCTTTGGGCATGTGACCTCGTATTCCGCTAGAATGAGTGTGGTCGTGAGATACATTTCCCAGTAGCGGGCATCGAACTCCGTTCGAAGTTCGCTCTTGAAATCTCTATCGGCGTAAGGTTCGTAGAACCGCCAGAGATATTCGCAGCGCCAACGCGATGACTGGAGGATCCCATCCTCGGCATCTCGAATATTGCGATAGCCCAGTCCGCAGTCATTCCCATCTGTGAACAGTGCGGTCGCCATGGCTTATTGCTCCCTCGATTAGCGTTGCTCGAAATCAACTGAGGACGGTGAACTGAGGAGGCGCCGTTTTCAGCGTGCCTCGCTAATAGCGCTGCCTATCGATGGTTTCGTGTGGCGCAAGTAATTGAAATGCATAGGAAAGTATATTTGTAAGTTGAAGCGTGTATATCGGAACGGCTATACTGAATAAGTTAAACAATAAGTGCTTCGGCAGCTGGCCAAGGAGCCTGATTATCATGACGACGATTGAAGAGAGATTTCCGATAACTTCTGGCATCGTGCAAGGCACTGTGATTGGAATAACGGTGAGTTCGCTGTCTCCGTTTTCGCCGATCGGCACCGCTTTCTGCACGGCCGCGGCTGTGATAGTTAATATGTGTCTACCACAGATTGAGCGGGCTGATGTCATTAGAAGCGCCGGAAGACGGCTCCGAGAATTCTCCAAAAGCAAACCCCAATAGCTCCAGTCCGCTGAAATCGAAACTCTTCTTTCGTGGCGCATTGACGACCATCGCCGCGGTCGTGGCGTCCCTAATGTTCAAGCCGATCCTCGCTAGCCTTTCAGCGATTTCGGGTGTCGTAACGGTTTGCGAGTCTCAGCGCCTGAATTCCTCAAACGAGTTTCTCCGGACAGCCTGTGCGTTCATAATGCCGGCTCCCTCCGTGAGCCCAGCGGATCAAGCGCCCGAGCTGCAGGCGGATATGGGTAGAGCCCTGATCGGAAACTGGGTAGGCAAATGGGATGAGATCTACGATGCGGAGTTCTACTTTGGAAAAGTAGGTACTTTCTCGTGGAACGACGGCTATCGCATCTCTGCTCACTACAGTATTCGTGAGAATCCGAGCCGCCCCATGGAAGCCGAGGAACTGCTGTGCGTTATAGAGACCCAGACTGAATTACAATGCGACCATCCTAAAATCAGGATCGTCCTTGTGGGTTCTAAGGCCGCCATCGCTACGATAAAATCGACCTATGGTATGACGCGAGTGGCCCATTTGAATAAGCAAAGTTGATCAAGGCCTGTTGTGCTCTTATCGCCTGTGAGTAGTTCTTCTCCGAAAGCCTCACGGTTCACCGGTAGCGAATCCTGAACTGAGCGCGTCCTAGGGAGCGGGCTCTATGCCGCCCGTAGGCGGGCGTCACCAAGCCCCGGAGATCCCGAAGGTGGGATGCCGGGTCTCGGCCCTTCGGATAACGTCGACGTCTTCGAGCACATCAGCTCACCACCGTGTTGTGCAGAGTCGATTAGCGACTTAGGGTTGCATCATTCGTGGCCTTTTGGAGGAAATTTGAAATGAAACGGATTGTGGTTTGCTGTGACGGTACTTGGAATTCGGACGACACCCAAACTGATGACACCAATGTTGCGCTCATTGCTCGATCGGTCCACGGCTCGCAGGAGACCGGAGGCATTTTGCAGATCGTCCTTTACCTGCGGGGCGTGGGCACTTCGGGATTAAAGCTTGAGAGTTTTATTGAGGGGGCCACTGGCGTTGGCGTCGATGATAATATCCGATCAGCGTACCAGTTCATCTGCCAGAACTACCTGCCCGGTGACGAGATCTATCTCTTTGGGTTTTCTCGTGGCGCGTTCACTGCGCGTAGCCTCGCAGGCCTAATCACGGCCTGCGGGATCCTCTTTCGACAGTCTCTGGATGCGCTTCCAGAGGCGTGGAAGTATTATCGCACCCCCAAACCTCACTCGCCTGCCGCTTTTGCGAAGCAATGCTCGGCGCAATGCCATCTTCAACCGGAAGTGACGTTCCTGGGCGTTTGGGACACGGTTGGCAGCTTGGGGATTCCGGGTGGCCTGCTCGCCGCCAAGAACAAAGAGCAATTCGCCTTCCACGACACTAGTCCGTCGCCGCTAGTAAAGCGAGGCGCTCACGCGCTCGCGATCGATGAGCATCGACATGATTTCACGCCAACGTTCTGGACCGGCGCATTGCCGCAAGGCGCGATTATTGACCAGGTCTGGTTCGCCGGCGCTCACTCCGACGTGGGCGGCGGCTACAACACGCGCAGCTTGGCGGATATCCCGCTGGTGTGGATGGCCAAGCAGGCAGAGAAGGCCGGACTTTCGCTCGATTGGACCTGCCTTCCGGACCCGACGATGCTTTCTCCAACTTCAGCCTCGCACGACTCTTCGTCGGGTCTTTTCGCGCTCGACCGCTACCATCCAACCATACGGCAAATCGGGACGAAGAATGGCTCCGTGAAGTTCAACGAGAGTTTGTATCGAGCCTTAGACGAGAATGGCCAACCTGTCGCCACCATCAATGAGGCCATTCATCGCAGTGTGCTGACGCGGTACGCGGGACAGGCTCAGATTTGCTCGGACGACGACAAGGGCGTCTGCAGCCTTGCGGCCTATACTCCTGAGAATCTCGCGCCGTTCTTCAGCGGCAAAAATTTCGCCGGATTGCCCGTGGCCGATTAGCTAGTCACATGATTGTAGTCGCATATATACGGGCTCACCCAGGTGTGTCCCGACGGGTACTACGCGTGATCCGCTCGCGTCCCGCCAGATACCGATTTGCTACGACGAGCCGTGCATTCCTGCTCACCAGCGAGGATGCATGGCTTCCAGCTTCGTTCGATGCATTTCGTCGTTCTGCATTTTGCCCAATTAATCTAGAGTGAGGCGCGCGCCCGGCTTCGCGGGTTGGGCTCTACTCCGTCCGCTTCACGTGCGGCAGCGAGCTCCGGAGATCCCGAAGGTAGGATGCCGGGTCTAGGACCTCCGGGTAACTATCCCACGCGCAAGAAAGAGCGAGCCGTCAAGCAAAGATATTCGTGCGAGCATCTTGCCTGCGGCGCCGCTTCGATGACGTTCCAGCTTCCGCGTTTCGTCCTCCGGCAAGAGCACTGTCACGTCTGATCCTAGCCGGCATATTTGGGGGCGTGCAGCCTCAAAGACAGCCTTCGCCACTGCCCGGCGCACGTCGTATCCATCGCGTAGCTTCTTTCCATGGACGGCGAGCCATTTCTGAATTTTGTCGAGCGTTATCCGCCAGTAGGCGGATTGAAGAAGCACCTCTCGAAAGGTGAAGTCTGCAACAGCATGCGGAGTCAGTCCTTGCTCGCAGAATAAGCTCGTCAAGACTCTGACGGCTCGTTTGCTCAATTCAGTCGACATAGCCTCAATCCAACTTACCACGCGCCGATCGGTCAGTTGCTGTTCGGACTCGTGCCTTTCGTACCTCTCGTTATTGTGGCCTCGTCGACCAAACCCGTTTGAAGCAACTTGTCCCGTACGTCCAACGCTTCCTTGAGGCCGAACATCTGCAAAATATAGATGCGCTTGAGCTTGTTCCCGGCGGTATCAGTTACATCGACGGTAACGGCATGAAGGGTCTTTGTTTGCTCATTGATCGCATGAACGATACGGTCGATCTTTTCTTGTGTAGCGAAACTGCCCACGTAGATTGCGTAGGCTTTATCGGAACCACCAAAAAACGAATTGAGCCCAGCCGCAACACTTCCCTCCTGAACGCCTTGGGCGTATGCGCTCGTTATTTCAAGGAAGGCTACCTTGGCTGCGCTGCCGGTTGAGAATGTCGTCACAAGAGCTGGCGCCGACACACCGAGGGCGAAGAGCTTAATGCGTTGATTTTCAGCGGAGACCCAACCGATTATCGCGCCGAGGATCACAATGAGCGGCGCGAGAATGAAGTACCCGCCAACGATATCGAAAATATATGAGAACGGAATTCCCGCCTTGGTATGTGTTGAGATGAAAGTAACGACCGCAGCGTGATCCTGGCTGATGTACTTTACCAGGATGGCAGCAAACCCGCCAAGTCCACCGACGAGTATTCGTTCAACGTTCGAGTTAACGCGAAGCGGATCGTCGTTTGCCAATGAATTGCTCTGGTCAGGCATGTGCTCCCCCAAAGATAGTATCCTAGTAACTTACCACCGGAGCTGATAGGTGTCGCGGCAATTGGACTTGCTCTCGTCCCAATTTTTGATGCCGCCGGAGGCCGGAATATCGAGCTTGGCGCGCCCGGCTGTACCGGCCGGGCTCTATGCCGTCCGCCTCGCGTCCGTCACCAAGCCCCGGAGATCCCGAAGGCGGGATGCCGGGTCTCGGCCATCCGGTAACGATCCCTTCTGTAATCCGAGTTGCAAGGTCAAGCCCATCTTTCCAGGGAACTGGGATGTCCGGTTTTAGGGTGAAAGCCGCCACCCCCAGATCGAGCGCTGAGGTCTCACTTTGACCCATTCCGGAAATTCAGCGAACCAAATATTTGCGCACGGCATCATCGATTTGGGAGACCACATGAAGTGATTGACGGCGCTCCCTGAAAGCGCCGCGTCGGCAGTGTTGCAACGCGCCCTCAATGCTATTGATTGGGCGTTCGCCGTTCAGCAAGTAATTTCTCTAAATACGAGTTTGCATCGTCGAGCGCCGCCTTAATCGCTTTTATTTGTTCCCCAATATCGAAGGCCACCCACCGATGTAGGAATAGCTCAATATCTCCGGCGCAATCGGCAAGTACCATGCCACGTGGAGAGGTGGCGATTTCCTCGATCATCCGACTCCCGTAGTCTTTTTCTGTAACGTTTTCCCATTGCCGTACCTTCAACAATTCGAACAGCCCTGTCGGAGTCGTTTCCATTGGAAAATCCGCCTCAACAAGTTGCGCTCTCTTCAAGAAATGAATTGCGAGTTCAGAACAAAAAAATGACCTTGGCTCGTTCGGAGGAACGTATCCTACCTCGCCAAAGGCCTGTCGAATGCGTACCTCTCCAAAGCCCATCCTGCTCACGATATCATTCGGTTCCGATGATTGGCGTTGGCCAGAAGCAACCCACTCGGTAAAGCCCTTACCAAAAATATCGACAGCCCTCCTTTTTAAGGCGTCAATAGAATATTCGCTCCCGTGGATCATCAGCACATCGATCGAAAATAGGTCGTAGCAATCAGTGGGAAAATCGGCCGCCTTCGGGGGGCGCAGAACCGTTATTGATATTCGCTCTTGCCAACTTGGAACCAAAACATCTGGCAATGCCACGATGCGCACGCCTGATCCATAAGGGATACCGCTCCAAGACCGCCCCTCGCCCTCGTCCGTATCGGGCATAGCCTCGATCCCGAGACTTTCATTCAAAACAACGACGACGTGGCCGTAGCTATCGATAGCCGCACGCGCGTTTGAATCAACAATTCGTTGAGCGAGCCCAGTCGACAGCTTATCTTTCAAGCCCTGATCTCTGATGAAAATCAGGTCGCCGGTTCGCGGTGTCGGTAGGGCATTGCGCAATGGCCTAGCTCCCTTGGATCCACGGTACATCAGAAAACATAGTAGCGGCTACCTGCTATTCAAATCCCTTGATTTTTGACGTTTCGGAGCAAGCGCCTCTTGAACGAATACGCGCCGCAAAAAAGGGGCCACCATGTCTCTTATTGGCCCATCACGGCCGTCGACCGCTCACCAAGGAATGTCCGCTTCCGAGTTAGGAGACGAAGTGTTCGGCCCAGGCGGCCCCCCCCCCCGTCTGGCGGGTCACGCTCTACTCGCAGGCATACGCCTGCGACCGAAGCCGCGAAGCGTCTCCGCCCCTTGGGTCACGATCGTTGCCGCATACTGCGTCTGCCGGGTCCGCGCTTCTGTTCGGAGTCGGCTAGAGATGGCTCGCTCCATGATGGGGTCCGGCGAGGCGAGGTCGTCCAAGCTCACAGCACGTGCTGGAACGCACAGGGATCGAAACGGACTGACCTTCCCCACGTCCTCGGCAGAGCAGATAGCTACGCCGGAACGATCCTTATGTCGTCCGCGCCGCCGGAGGCTGGCCGAAGCGGAAGTCTGCATCCGCCACCCACATACGGGGCATGATGATAGCCAGCTTTCTGGCTACTGCCACGCATGCCTTCTTCGCAGCTATGCGTTTGGCGAGCTTCACGCCCCATGCTCGCAGGACCGACCATTTCTTCGCGATCCGAAGATGCGAATTTGCCGCCTCGTATAGAGCGTGGCGCATCATCTTGTCACCGCACTTGCTGATATTTCCAGACCGGTCGATCTCACCAGACTGATAAACACGCGGTGTCAGCCCCAAGTGTGCCGCAACGGCCCTCGAATCTTTAAAGCGCGTGGGATCGCCTAGCGAAGGGCTGGGGATCGGATTACCCCAGCTCGCGCAAGATCTTATGAACACCTCGCCGGGGGCACTCGCTGAAGGCGCCCGCCGGCAAGCCGGCGTCGCTATCACTGCCCCGTCAGACGGGTACCCTTTTAACCGGTCTCGGCGTTGCACTCGGACCCGCGTGCCGCCTCCGGCGTCGCTATGCTCACGCTCTCCGGGTGCCTCTTCAGGACCAAACCACACCAGCTGTCAGTTCAAAGTCGGCATGTGGCCGCGCAAGAGACGACCCTCTTCGGTCATCCATTTGGCGCGGGCGAGGTGGCTATCGAAGGCTCGCCGGGCGCGCTCAGGTTCAAACTCGGGATCGATACGCAGCACGATGCGCGCGACCTCCTGCCATTCTGCGCCCTCGGAATCGGCCGCGAGCAGACGCAGATAGATGATGACGTGCTCATGATCGTAGGGCGTCGGCATCGGATCGGAAGGTGCGGTATCGGCGATATCGGGATCGAGCGGCAGCTTCGGCATGAATGTCCCCGCGGAGGGCAATAACGAGCGTCGCCCGATCACCGATTATCAAACCGTCAACCGCGACGGAAGAGCCTGAAAGCGCACCACGTGGTGCTCTGCAAGCACCGCTCTGTTGCGACGAGGTACCGGACGCGACGAAGAGGGCCTGCGGCCCCCAGGCCGTCAAGGTCAAGCCCCCATGAAGTATGGGTGCGGAAAACGGCAGGCCGTGTAGTCGGCCTCGCTGCGCTCGACCTCCGGCCCGCACCACCCTGCTCGTTTTCCGACCTGTGACGACCAACCCCCGCTCATTGCCGCGTGGCTAGTCGGGTTCATGCGAACCCGTAAGCCAAAAAGGAAGCAGGCAATGAGAACGGATGTCTATGAGAAGGTCACCAATCAGATCGTGGCCGAGTTGGAGAAGGGTGTTCGGCCCTGGCAAAAGCCGTGGAACGCATCGCATTCCGCCGGTCGTATCACGCGGCCCTTGCGCGCCAATGGCGTCGCCTATCGAGGTATCAATGTTCTGATGCTCTGGTCGGCAGCCATCGAACAAGGCTACGCCGCGTCCACCTGGATGACCTTCAAGCAAGCGCTGGAACACAAGGCCAATGTTCGCAAAGGCGAACGTGGCAGCCTTGTCGTCTACGCCGACAAAATCATCAGCACCGAAACCGACGCCGCCACCGGCGAAGAGGCCCAGCGAACTGTTCCCTTCATGAAGGGCTATACTGTTTTCAACGTCGAGCAGATCGATGGATTGCCCGACCATTTTTATGGCAAGCCGGAGGCTCGACCGGACCCGGTGCGACGCATCGAGCACGCGGAAGCGTTTCTCAACGCGACGGGTGCCAATGTCGTGCATGGCGGCAGCCGCGCCTGCTACGTTCCCTCGACCGACAATGTCCATTTGCCGTGCATCGATTTCTTCCGCGATGCCGAAAGTTACTACGCAACGCGCGCCCATGAGGCCACGCACTGGACCGGGCACCCCTCACGCCTCAATCGGGATTTTGGCCGCAAGCGGTTTGGCGATGAAGGCTACGCCATGGAGGAACTGGTCGCGGAGCTTGGAGCGGCTTTCGTCTGTGCCGATCTCGACCTCACGCCCGATATCCGGGATGACCACGCGGCCTATATAGCGTCCTGGATCAAGGTCCTGAAGAACGATAAACGCGCGATCTTCTCGGCCGCATCGCATGCACAACGGGCAGCCGACTACCTGAACAGCTTGCAGCCGGCTGCCGAAACACAGCGTGGCGAGGTATAGGGGCCTGATGCCACGTGGCTTCGTCGCACTCTCAGCGACGATGGCCGAGGCTGATGCCGAGTTTCTGCGCCTTTTGCCGAAGCGAGCCTTCGCTCCGCTTTGTCAGTTTTGCGATTTTTACGACCGGCGTTCGCGCCTTGGAGTGAGCGCGCAATTCCTTCACGTCGGCGCTTGTATATTCGCGACGAACGATCTTCTTCGCTTTCTTTGTCATTGCAGTTCCAGTTTGTCGGGAGCGCGCTTGTAGCACGGCCCGCATGAGCGTCAATCGTTCGCGCGAACAACAGTGCCGTCGGCCTAAAGCGGTTAGTCTAACGGGTCACCACTCTGGCAGTCGCAGGCGGCCGACATTACCGCGATTCTGCCACTTCTGTTCGATGTCGTCCGCGACGCATTGAGGCGGTTGCTCTGCGCCTTCCATCTGTTCGGATGGATCGAGCTTGGTGTCCCGTCCCACGCGGCACGCCCGGTAGCCGGCCGGCCTTGGCCTGCAGATATTCGGTCAGCCGGCGGCCGCTATAAGGAAATTTCTTCGGCCGGCAACACAGACCCGGCTTCCCCCATACGGCCACCCATCCTCCCGGGCACGAAACAAAGGAGGCAAGAGTCGCGACTTCCGAACTATTCCTCCATGAGGCGCCGTTGTCTGCCGGCAAGAGCCGGATCAATCATCATTTGCCGAGCCATGTCGTTACTCGCGTGCCCGTGACGACAGCTCGATCAGTGGAGGACGGCCAGCAGCCGAGCCAGCGCGGCTTCCAGCTTGCTTTTCGCGGCCTTGGTCTCAGCGAGACGCTCGCGAGTATTCTCGACGACCTGTTCCGGGGCGCGAGCGACAAAGTCCGCATTGTTGAACTTCTTGGATAGTGCGTCAGCCTCTGCGCCCAGGTTGGCCACCTCCTTAGCGAGGCGCGAGCGCTCTGCGGTCAGCTCTATGAATTCCGCGACCGGGAGCGCCAGCGTGGCGCCGTCGATCACATAGGAGATCGCTCCCGCAGGCACGGCGTTGACGAACCGCACTTCGGAGACGCGGAGGAGCTGCGCGACGAGCGGCGCGCTGGCCTTCAGCGTCTTGCGTTGCGTCTCGGAGGCCTCGACCACCAGAAGCGGGGGACGTGCGGAAGGAGGGACGTTCAGCTCCTGGCGCACCGATCGACCTTCGGAGATGGCGTCGATGATCAGCCGGATTTCGGTATCGGCGGCCGGATCGATCAGGTTCTCAGCAAGCCGCGGCCAGGCCGCAGTCATCAGGAAGCCCTGGTGCTCACGCGCCGCGCCGAGGTCGGTCGTCTGGGCCCAAAGCTCCTCGGTCAAAAATGGCATGACCGGATGCAGCAGTTTAAAGATGACGTCCAACACCCAAGCGGTGACAGCACGGGTCTCGTCGCGAGCCGCAATGTCTTCACCGCTCAGCGTGGGCTTGATCAGCTCGACGTACCAGTCGCAGAAGACATTCCAAATGAATCGGTAGAGCGTGTCCGCAGCCTCGCCGAAGCCACACTCCGCCAACGCCCCGGTCACAGCTATCGCCGTACGGACCGTCTCGCCAACAATCCAGCGGTTCAGTGGCGTCGTCGCCCGATCCGGCGAAAATCCCGCTTCGCGCGCGCAGCAGTTCAACTGGGCGAAGCGCGTGGCATTCCACAGCTTGGTGCCAAGATTGCGATAGCCTTCGATGCGCTGCCGCGAGAGCTTGATATCGCGTGCAGCTCCGGACATGGCCGTCAGCGTGAAGCGCAAGGCGTCGGCTCCAAACTCGTCCACCAGTTCCAGAGGGTCCATAACGTTCCCCTTGGACTTCGACATCTTGGCGCCGCTTGCATCTCGCACCAGGGCGTTGATAAACACCCGCTTGAACGGAGCTTTCCCTGTTAGCTGCAGCCCCTGCATCATCATCCGTGCGACCCAGAAAGGTATGATATCGAAACCTGTAATGAGGGTGTTCGTCGGATAGAAGCGCTCGAGATCGCTTGTCTTCTCGGGCCAGCCAAGGGTCGAGAATGGCCACAGCGCCGAGGAAAACCAAGTGTCGAGCACGTCCTCGTCTTGAGTGAGCGGCTCGTCATGGCCATAGTGCGCGGCGGCATGAGCCTTGGCTTTCTCTTCGGTCTCCTCGACGAAGATAGCGCCGTCCGGGCCGAACCAAGCCGGGATGCGATGACCCCACCAGAGCTGGCGCGAGATGGTCCAAGGTTGGATGTTGCGCATCCACTCAAGGTACGTCTTTTCCCAGTGCTTGGGCATGAAGACCGTATCGCTCTCAACAACGGCCTTGATCGCGGGCTGCGCCAGAACTGCGGCGTCCACGAACCACTGGTCAGTCAGAAAGGGCTCGACCACCACGCCCGAGCGGTCGCCGTGGGGCACCATGTGGCGAGCTTTCTCGATTCCGCGCAGCAGACCCAGGGCCTGACAGGTTTCGACCACCTTCTTACGTGCGGCGTACCTGTCGAGCCCGCGGAAAGCCTGCGGAGCATTCTCGTTAATGCGTGCAAACTCGTCTAGAATATTGATCATCGGCAGGCCATGGCGCTTGGCGACTTGGAAGTCGTCGAAGTGATGAGCGGGTGTGATTTTTACCGCTCCGGATCCCTTTTCGGGATCCGCATACTCGTCGGCCACGATCGGAATCAGCCTCTCGACGATCGGTAGGATGACCTGTTTACCGACGAGATGCTTGTAGCGCTGGTCATCCGGGTGCACCGCGACTGCAGTGTCACCCAGCATGGTCTCAGGACGCGTGGTGGCTACAGCGATCTCGCCGGAACCGTCCGCCAGCGGGTAGGCGAAATGCCAAAACTGACCGTCAACCTCACGCTGCTCAACCTCAAGGTCGGAGATCGCGGTCTGAAACTGAGGATCCCAATTCACCAGGCGCTTGTCACGGTAAATCAAACCCTCCTTGTAGAGGTCGACGAACGCCTTGCGCACCCCGCGCGAAAAGCCCTCATCGAGGGTGAAGCGCTCTCGGCTCCAGTCACAGGAAGCGCCTAGCCGGCGCAGCTGGTGAACAATGTTGCCGCCGGACTTGGCTTTCCACGCCCAGACCTTAGCGAGAAACTCCTCCCGGCCCATGTCGCGGCGGTTGATGTCCCCATCCTGCGTGAGTTGGCGCTCGACCACCATCTGCGTCGCGATGCCAGCGTGATCAGTACCCGGTAGCCAGAGCGCTGCCTTACCGCGCATCCGCTCAAAGCGGATCAACACATCTTGCAGAGTGCTGTTTAGCGCATGGCCAATGTGCAGGGATCCCGTCACGTTCGGCGGCGGCATGACGATCGAGAACGGTTCCGCTCCCGGATCGCCCGTTGGCGCAAAGACGCCCGAAGCTTCCCAACTGGCGTATAAGCGCGGCTCGACGCTCTTGGGATCGAAGATCTTTTCAAGCATGGTTTTCTCCATCGATACTGCAGATGGAGAATTCCGATCCATCCGCAAATGGGGGATCGGAAGGCGGCGTTCGGCGACCGCGATTCACGTCCCCAACAGAGGACGGCCTACAACCTCGTTACGTGACGTACGAATATCCATGTTTCTCGACTAGCGCATCTTCGCCTCATGCACAAGCCGCATCTGCCGCACTTGCATGATCGCGATGCACCGCGCGCATGATGGTCATCATGGTGATCGACCGACCCACGCTCACTCTATATGTGCGTCGTTGACAAGCCTGTTAACCATTGAATCTCGTCTTCCTTTCAGGAGAATTCCGGATGTGTTTTCGACCTTCGACGCCGCGCTTGTCATACGCTCCGAGCCTCGCTTCGGAAGACCAGCTTTCGCTCGGCTAGCGCCTGAACAGCAAAAGGCTAGCGGCGCTCGCCGCTATCACACTGCCGCACAGCGCGTAGAGCTGTGCCTCAGTAAACTCCGCGAATATTGTTGGCAGGCAGTATATTACAATGCCGGCGGTAGCCGTAACCAATGTTGTTAGCGCTTGCACCCTGCCAATAAAGGCTGTTTCTACGAGTGTCAGCAGCGCGGCGTCTGCGGCCGCGCGAGAAAGGCTCCAGAGAACTCCGACCAAGGCATAAATTGCAATTGCTGTCGTCTGCTGCTCCGCAAATGAGAAGAGGAGAAATGACAATCCGGCGGCAACAAGCAAAGGGACAACCACTTGCCTTAGTTTTTCGGCCAAGGAGGGACTTGCAGTAATGGCGACGGCCACAAATCCCGCGGTTGCAGCGATCATCTCCAAGGCTCCAAAAAGCCTGGTGCTGCCCTCCAGCTTATTCACCACGAACCCGGGGAGCAAAAGATTTGTCGTCTGAATGAGCGCGAATGCCAAGCCGACCGCAATCGTTGCAGTGAGTGCATCGACATCTCGACGGAGATATTCGAGTGCCCGCCGAGAGGCGCCGAACAATCCAAACGTGCTTGTGATCGCAGGAGCGTGAGACACTGGGGGGCGTATCAATTCTAGGCACAAGACTGTGAACAACGCCAGCACTGATAAGAACAAGGCGGTTGTTGACGAGCCGAATTTGTCAATCGATAAACCGGCCAGGCCGGTGCCGGCCGCGATCCCAATCTGCTTTGCAAGCGACATCTGAAACGACACTCTCGCTCTGTCATTCACAGCAACATTCATTCTCGTTAGCGCACTAATGGCGCCCATCTGCAGTGAGAACCCGAATGTTCCGAGGGCGCCCGAAGCCATCAAGGCGACACGCGGAGAAATTCCATGGGAGACTAGCTCCGGTAAAGCGAGACCTATGAACCCAACCGCACGCAACGTTTGCCCGGCGGTCGCAGCAACACGTTTATTGTGCTTGTCCACGATATGGCCAGCGACGGGTGCCAGAACGAAAGTTGAACCACTGGTAAAGATCAAAACCCATCCAACGAGCTGAGTTCCGCCGTAATGAAAGGCAACCCAGGACGAAAGGACGATGCCAGCTCCGACAAGCATGAAGGAGACGTACAAATATAGCAGGAGCGCCAGTCTGACACCCGAGGTCTTCATGAACGTTGGTTCAGCCATCGTGCAACGCGTAAGAGTCAGCCCCACTCACAGGCACGCATGCATAGCAGATGTAATTGCGAAGAGCGAGCTGCTCCTCTATGCCAGAACTTGCCTGGCGAGTGAGGCGACACCGTTCATTGCGAGCCAAATAGAATGCGATATTTGAGCCAATATGCTGCCGCCGCGACAATCGCCGCACGTCTGTCTGCTAAATTTACGGGGCAAGCGCGATACTACGGTCGCCGGTCAGACGATCGAGATCGCGTTCACGGATGAACTGCGTCGCGCGAGGCAAGTCTGATTGTGCCATATGAGCGAGGCACTCAAGCAATGTCGGCTTCGCTGCGAAGATTCGTTGACTCATCTCTTTCTCATCCAAATTGGGGTAGTATTTGTTAAACAGCGGTCGGCAGCTCTCGACCGTCCTCCGTATCATCTCCAGTTCCGATACAGATTGCTGAGATACCCTATGGGCGGCCACGTAGGTGCGGTACAAGTAGTACGGAGTGGAAAAGTAGGCGATTTTGTTGGCCACGCCCTTGCTTAGTCGGTGAGAAAGGAGCGAGGCACCGAAGCTCCAATCAGTCCATTTGATTATTCTCGGGTTGAAACCACCCAGTTCAACAGCGTCCTCGGTTCGAAAAACGATCGACGCCGGGACATGATGCTTCGCTGCCACGAGTTCCTCAGTTAGGGGATAGGCCGAACTCGTAAAGCCAGAACAATCTCCAATCATGAGCGTTGCACAATGAGTGAAGGCGAGCTCGGGGTCGGATTGCAATGCCGTCACCGCGCGATCCAAGTAAGAGCCCTCTTTTAGCATAGCCGCATTTCTCAGGCAGTCATCCGCATCGACAAACATCGCATAAGCATAGCGCGCGGCAAACAGCCCGGAGTTACGTGCCGCCGGTAGACCCTTGTTTTGGTCGTGATGAATTACGCGGATTGCTTTGTCGGTTCCGAAACGCTGGAGGGCACGCAGGGTCGTTGGATCGTTGCTGCCGTCGTTTATGATAATCACTTCATGCGGCAAGTGGAATGGTTGGTCGAGAATGGACGCGAGGCATTCGGCCAAATAGGAACCGGCGTTGTAACACGCGACCGCTATTGTAAAGCCGTCATGAGATAGCTCGGGCACAGCAGCTCCAAGATTGGTTGCGATGGGATCGACGAGTGAGCCCAACGTGAGGGAACGTTCGAGTTCTTATCCGATGTTCCGCTTCAATTGTCGGGCGGCCAATCGGCGTGCACAAGCTGCTGCTTTTGGTAGCTAGACAAGAGGGCCCAAAGACACTCCTCTTGCGCGCGATCTATCAATGCGCGAAGAGCCCGAGCATGAGGGCGGCCGGTTTGTGATGTTCGAGGATGCGACACGGAGCCAGATGAGCATCAACTCCGCACCGGGTGCTTGTTCGACCAGTTGCGGCTCCTCTTCGTAACTTCAGTCGAACTCGTTTCCTTCTAGCCAAGGGCTCGCGGATGAGAACGAGGTTGTTGAGGGCATGGCGAGTATCGAGAAGCACGACCAACGGCGTTCCGCCGTTCCATGGATTTCGGCAATCGTGGAGCCACTCCAACCACCTGCCGAAGCACTTCTTCGGCCTCGTATTCGTGAAAAAGCTCGTGGCACGGCGCGTTCTGAAACGCGAATGACGACGACAGATCTCATGTTGATCGATTCAACGGACCGTTGTTGATGTCGCGCCATCTTGTAATCGTGGGCTTTGGACCAGTCTCGGGCTACAAGTATTCGAGATGCATCCGTGCCGCGATGCAATCAGGCGCCATCGAGGGGTACTCAGTTGTCGATCTCGAATCTCAACGAGATACCGTCCAGCGTAGACTGGCCGGCTTGCCAGCGCAGCCAATCCATACCGTGTTCATCCCTGATCGGCTCCAGCTTGACGACCCCGAGGCGTCTTTGCTCTTTGTCGCTCCATTCCTTAAGAGCCGTGCGAAAGAGAGCAACGGTTCTCTGAAGGTTGTGATCGCAACTGAGCCTCAGGCGCACGAGAGCTATTTGCGTCACTGCATGTTGGAGGGTTACGACACGCTGACGACGAAGCCCTTATTGGTACCGATGCGGGACGGCGTGTTCGATGGCGGCTCGATCTGTCAACGCACCAAGGACCTACTCAAGTGGGCAGAAGGAACCAAGGGCCAACATAGCTTGATCGTGCTGGATCGCCACCACGAGATATATGAAAAGCGAATTCGTTCCCAACTCGCGGTGATGATGGAGAAGTTGAACGTTCCGATCACTTCCATCAACTTGAAAACTGCTTCCGGCGTTTGGAATCTTCCTTATGAATACGCACTCAGAGAGGATCATCCGTACAAATATGGCTACGGCATGCTCATGCATGGCGCCTATCACTACGTTGATCTCGTAACCCGGCTTCTACAAATGAACCGTCGGATATACTCGGACGATGAATTCTGTCTGCGTATCACGGGCTTTGCCGCCTTTCCAAAGGATCAAGAGAAGCGGTTACCTCCCGGCATAATGAACAGGCTCGACAACTACTTCGAACACATGGCGAGCTTTGATTCGAGATTGCCTTATGGTGAGACGGACATCGTGGCATCATTTGCGCTCTGCTTTCGGCGCAGCGAGGCTGCGCTTTGCCTGGGAACCCTTGCTCTGGAGCAGACCACGCCGGGTATGCGATCATGGGGAACCTTCCCGGAGGTACCCTACAACATCAATGGTCGGCTTCACTGCACGGATATCGATGTCCGCTTAGGAACTCTTTTCGCCATGAACGGGCATGTGGCGAAAACGCCTATTTCGTCTCGGAAGGACCAATCAGACCTAAGGGGAAAAAACATTGGGATCGTGACGTCACGGTCCAACGCGCTGGTGACCGGGACCCAAGAATTCATGACCGAAGAACGCATTACGCGCCCTTATGGAAACTCCTTCTCGTATGCGGCTGAATCCACGCTGTTTCGCGATTGGATCGATGGCAGAAAGACCTACAGCAACCTAGAATCCCACTTGCCAACGGCCGCAGTGACTGCCGCGTTGGCGCGCATGATCCATAGCAACGGGGAAACAATTGAAATCGATTTCGATTTCGCCGAACCCGACTGGCCGCCAATAACGCACCTATCTAACGCAGTCATCCACGATGATCGAGCGATGCAGTTCGCTGCGTATCGGTAAGCGATCGGACGGGCACAAGAGCGCAAGCGCGCTTTGCCCCTAAACTGCCAAGCTTTCGATTGCGCGGCTTCAAAAGAGAATCATGAAAATGGACACGTCATTCTCGACAAGTTCGTATATTCCAAGTGGCAGGGCTTTGGAGATAACGACAGCAACGAACTGCACCATCGGGTGCTCTTATTGTCCGCAGCACAAGTTCGCCGAGCGCCAAAGAACCGTCTCTGACGTGAGCCATCTCGGACTTGATGAGTTCAAGCAATGTCTGTCGCGTGTACCAAAAGACGTCGACGTACACTTTTCCGGCTATTCCGAGCCGTGGCTCAATCGGGAATGCACCGAAATGGTCGAGCACGCTTACGCGAATGGCCATCGCATTCGGATTTACACGACACTCATTGGAATGAACGCGCGTGACCTGCTACGCTTACAAGCACTGCGTTTTAGAGCGTTTGTTGTCCATGTTTTCGATAGTGGAGAATATATGAATAGCCGCTTTGTCCGGAAGCGGTATCTCGAGTTGGTCCGTCAGCTGGTTGACGCCGACATTCCCTCGATTCAGTTCCTGGTCGTAGGCCAGGTCCACCCCGATCTCGCCGCTATAATCCCCGCCGAGGCGCTTGTTCGCATGCGATCATTGATTAGCAGGGCTGGAAGCGTGGATCCTAAGATCGCTAAGCCACGGCTGCCGATCCCAGGGGCTCTGGCATGTACTGAGAAACGACACTATCGCAATGTCCTTCTGCCGAACGGCGATGTGACACTCTGCTGTATGGATTTCGAGAGACGCCATGTTCTAGGGAATCTTCTGCGCGACGAATACGAAGATCTCTTCGAAGGGCCAAGCTTTCGCCAGATCGTCAATCGCATGAACGGAGCGAGTGGCTTTCTGCTTTGTAGGATGTGTGAACAGGCCACACCAAAATTGCACGATCCCTAAGCCTCGGGAAGGACCCCGCCCCATACAAGGCCTGTATCTCGTGTTCAATTCCTTTTCTGTGCTGAATGCCAATGGATCGGATGCATCAAGCCTTAATGGGCTCGGAGCGCCTAAAGGGCACGTATCAACCGATGTCACCGACCCAATGGACCAATTCGTCGTTGAAGGCGACAAAATAATCCATTGCTCGCTATTCGCAGCGTCAGCTGCCGATGAACGACATCGACGAGCTGGAGTAAGACCCTCGCGCTCCTCGCAGCAATACCCGCCGGGCCGTTGCTGCATGGATGGTCGATTTTGCTAAACGGCGTTCTATAGTTCCAATAGCAGCCTCCAGCAAGAAGTGTTGATGAGGTCCTAGCAGCCGCCAGATGTGGGCGTAGGTTCAAGGAGGAACGAACTGCTTGCGCCTTAGCTTTGCAGCTTGCGATGAACAGGATGGCGCGCAATCACCCGGCCGTCCTCATCCATGACCAATACCTCGGCGTCGCGATAGTCCCAATCATCCATGCTGATCTCGCTCGCGATCTGTGCACCGTAGTCATCCGCTTCCAGCGGCCCGGCGAATTCAGCGCCCTCGTCATCCACCGAGACGCGTTCGCGAAAATGGACGTGAAAAAAATATAGCCTGGGCATCGTTCGCCTCCCGCACGGGCAAGGCATTCTGGATAAGCAATACCCCGTGGGATGACCAGCCCCACATTATCGCCTGTCACAATGAGTGGGGGCGCAGATCAGCCGGCCTGATGTACTCTGGGTCGCGGTGAAGGCGCTCGGCGGCGAGCTGATCGAGGAATGCCGGCCTGAATTGTTCCCGCTGATCGAAAACATGCAGATCGCCGATCAGATCGTGCCGCGCCGGCTTCCGCTGCCAGCTGCCAACTTCCATTGCTACATTTGCAGCCTGCCGGGACTGTTCACCAAGGATTACGGCTCCATTCCAAACCTGCGGTACCTGACGGCCCCGAAGAACCGAGCCGGCAAGTTAGCGCCTTTGCTTGGCGCGGCCGGAGATCGCTTGAAAATAGGTATCGTCTGGTCCGGCAGTGTTACGTTCGGCAAGAACCATCGACGGGCCCAGAGGCTTCTCAGTTTCTTTCAGGCCTGCGCTTTGCCCGGAGTTCAGCTCTACAACCTCCAGAAGGGCCTCCCTGCGGACCGGGCTCTGTGAGCGCGCTCATCGCGCCCGCAGGTCGCGGGCATTCGGTTAACGATCCCATCGCGCAGGTCTGATGTGCTCCTCGCCGGAGCATTCGGGAAAGGGGCTCGCCTCGCGGCGATCGCTATCACTAGCCTCGCCCCAGGTGCCGCTGTTAAGCCGGTTTCGTCGCTGCATCCGTCTCGCGTGTCCCCTTCGGGGTCGCTATGCTCACGCTCCCGGGTGCCATTTCTCCCAAGGCGAATTTGGAGGCAATCCGGCGGGTCAGTATTTTGCGGTCAAACCAAGCTTGATTTGGCTTGTCTTATTGCCGCTGCCCTCGGCATTGCCAAGCCCGTACGTTGCGGAGAGGCCGAAATGGGAAGGCTGTTTGTTCGTGCCTGGAATGGTGTAGTTCAGAGCGAGCGACGACCACGTGTAGCCCCGATGCGATAAGGTGTCCCAAGATTCGTGAGTGGTCACCTGCAGCGACATGTTTCCAATAAATTCTGCTCCCTTCGGCAGCGAATTCTTATCGATACTAAAGAGAAAGACGAGCTGAGGACCGATCCTTGCAGCGTCATCCCGGCTAGAGAAAATGGCGGCCCCATTTGGACCTGTCTCGTAACGGTCGTACTGCACCATGATCTCGGGGGAAAATGTGTACCAGAGAGCGGACGAACCGATTTCCACCGGAAGACCGATGTTGCCGTAGCGGAAGTTGTCGGAGTGATAGGTAGGAAACCATTCCGCCACGACAGTGTCTGATCGGGTGCCTGTGCTGGAGACGATCTCGCCGCCACGCACGCGTAGGTCATGTATCAACAGCCCCGAAGGGTCCGTGAAGAAAACCTCGCCAAAGGCACCCGGAGTGACACTATCGCCATTGATGGCCTGCGTCCTTGTGGGATCGAACTGGTATGTGTCGTTACCCTGGACATACGCGCCCATCGAATAGCCAAAATCACCGTCGCCATAGTAGCGGTAGACGAAGGCGGCGAGACCGTCGATTCCGGACGAGTATTGACCCGTCTGCTGGTTAAAGGTCGCGGAGACCGCTGCGCCTCTCGATGAGACAAGGCTGTGAACGCAGGTTTCTGGCCCCAGGTCGCTGAAGCCTGCCCGTAAAGAAAAATCAAACCCGCCCTTGCCTGGTCCGCATCCGATGGCGTCGGCAGCTATCCCCTTGTCGTCCGCCCTTGCGTGGTTCGATATCAGACAGAGGGCGGACGCCGCAGCTAAGCATGCGAAAAATGTGCCCCGCATTGTCCTGCTCCCAATCTAAGTTTAATGGCTCACCGCCGCGCTCATTCTTGCGAAAACAAACTGAATAAAATTACTCAGCTTTTGACCATGCATTGCATCCTCCAACTCTTGACCATTCAGGACGAACCTCCGCACGTCGATACCCCATGAGTCATCCTTGCGAATGGTTGTCCGCAGATAGCTCACCATCGCATCCATTTCACGGGTGGTATCGAGCGGTGTCGGGAGAGGTTGCTCGAGTCGAATCTTGCTGGCGTCGGCCTGCGCTCTAAAAAAATCGATCATCCAACTTTGCAGTTTGTCGTGGAGACTGACATGGCGCAGCGTCGCCAAGAGTTGCGGCGATGTCGATAGCGAGGCGAGACGCTGTGTTGGCGTCGCTCGTCCCGGTCTCCTCTTGGCGATGGGACCTTGTTTCTCCGGCTGCTTCCATGGCAAACGCCGTTTCACAGCTCTCTTTCGTGTGGGATTCGGGCGTCCGGGCTTCTTCCCCAAGTGCCGCTCCTGAAGTTAGTCCCAATACAAACGAACCAAACGCCTGACGTTCAGATGACGCATCGACCGCCAAGTGTTAGTAATTTCCAGAAACAATTGGTGGATGCATGATTTCAGGACAGCAATCTAAAGGCAAAAACGTGACGCCGTCAATTCTGGGTAGAAGTGATCCAGGCGGATGCGCATTGCCGCTTCGCGGATCCCGCGCGTCGGTCGGCTTCCTGGCGTTGACGGCAAGACAAAGGTGAGTGGGGCGCAATATCCGGTCCGGCAGAAGGCCCCAAAGCGCCGAATTCCTTGATAGTGCCCAATATGGGGTTGCGCGGGTTCTGCAATCCACGCTAAGGTTATGTCTACTTTAGGTATTGAAAATCCAATTTTACAAGGACCAGAACTTTGCGCGTCGGTCAGGTTCTCGTGATGCGCCATGCTGAAAAACCAGACGACGCCGGCGATCCGAACCTCTCGCCGGCCGGCTTTCAGCGCGCTGAAAATCTCGTTCCCTACGTCCAGGAAAAGTTTGGAAAGCCATCATTCCTCTTCGCTGCGGCAACGTCCGCAAAGAGCCGCCGGCCTCTACAAACGATCCAGCCCTTGTCGAATGCCCTCAGCGTTGCGGTTGACGCATCAATAGGTGACAAGGACTATGAACAACTCGCCGTAAAGCTACTCAACGGGCAACAATACGAGGGCTGCCTGACCGTGGTCTGCTGGCATCACGAGAAAATCCGCGAGCTTGCTCACGCCCTCAGGGCCCAGCACGGCGACTATCCCGATCCGTGGCAGGATGACGTTTTCAATCTGATCCTCAGATTTGATTTTGCTGATGGGATACCGAAGGTCAAGGAGATCACGGAGCCGTTCTAAGACAGCGACGAGCTTCGACTTCCCGCGATCGAGCATTTTCTAGTGTTGAATTGTCGAAGCCATATTGGGGAGCCAATCTTGCATGATCAAAGTTAACGCCTACGCGAACTGCGATCACAGCTTTGTTGTCTGGACAGCCGATCAGCCAATCGAGGATTGCCTTGGATTTGCGCTCTACCGGTTGCCAGCAGGACAGACGTCGCCCGAGATTGCCGAGACGTTCGTTGGACCGTCCACCCAAACGAAGGTGCCGGCCGGTACGAAACGGCCCAGCACTGAGTGGCCCATTCAAAAATTCACGTGGTCCGACTATCTCGTCGGCAGCCAAACCGAAGTGAAGTACCAGGTCGTTGCCATGTGCGGCCCGGGCTTCTCGTCGATGAAGCCGGGCCAAAAAAGCGATTGGAGCAATTCTGTTTCGCTCACAACACCCGCTGGCACAGCCATTCAGCCCTACTTTAATCGCGGTGTCGTATCGACCCAATGGGTGGCCAGACAGCTTGAAACCACCAAAAAGTCGCTCAAGCAGCTTGTCGATCCGGCTGACGGCCAGACCAATAAAGTGCGTGATTTTCTGGGCGGCGTACTCAAACAGGCCCTGCTCGACCTTCTCGACATGCAGTGCAAGGCGGGTGCGCACATCTATGCGTCCCTCTTTGAGCTGAATGATCCGGAAGTACTGCCAGCCATCGAAAGATTTGGGCAGCGCGCGCATATCATACTGTCCGACGGCACGCACAAGGTGCCGGCCGCAAAGGGGAAAGGGGCTCAGAAAAAGAAAGCGAAGGTCGCGAAAAAGCGAGGGTCCGCGGCAACTTTCGATGAAAATGCGGACGCCCGAGCCACGCTGAGAGCGGCGCATTGCGAGGTCCACGATCGGATGGTGACAGGTGAGCATTTTTCGCATCACAAGTTCATCGTTTTCACCAATTCGTTAGATACGACCAAGCCGGCGGCGGTATGGACCGGAAGCACGAACCTGACTTATGGCGGCGTCTGCACCCAGGCCAACAACGGCATCCTCATCAAGGATGAGACGATCGCGACGCGGTTCTTTCAGCAATGGAAGAAGCTGGTAAGTATGGGTGATGACTACGATGAAACGCTCGCGGAATTCGACCAGAAGCCGAAGACCAGCGTTGTTGCAGGGGCGAAAGTCACCGCCTGGTTCGCTCCCAATCCGATGATCGGCGCTAAGCCGGCGAAGGGCAAGGGCAACAAATACGGTGATCATCCCGACCTCAAATATGCACGACAGCTGATCAAGAATGCGCAAGAAGGGGTTCTCTTCCTCGTCTTCAACCCCGGCTATGAGGGGACGCTTCTCAATGATGTCCTCGATCTGCTAAATAATCCTACCAAAAACAAGAAGCTCTACATTCATGGTGTGGCCAATCAGGACCCAACCGGCGGGCGCGATAAGGCGCCGTTGATTTTTGTCCACCGCAACAAGGTCGAACGCAGCAAGACGGATGCTGAAGTCGATATCGTTCTACCTGCTGCTGTAAGGGCGCCTAGCGCAGCGACAGCCAAGGACAAGAAAGCGGCCGCGGCGCTGCAGGATTGGGTGAAGTTGGTTAGCGACTACTGGCAGGAAGAGCCGAGTGGCCTCGGCATGGTGCGGGTCCACAGCAAGGTCATTGTGGTCGACCCATTGGGAAAGCATCCCGCAATTATAACGGGCTCGCACAACCTTGGCCCCAAAGCCAGTGCGGTCAATGACGACAACCTCGTCATTATCGAGAATGATACGGCCGCCGCTACGGCGTATGCCGTCAACATCACCACCGTGTACGATCAGTATCGATGGCGCTTCCAACAGGTACTCGCGGCCGAGAAGCATCAACCGCTCAATCAGTTCAACGGCCTCACCGCGCCGTGGACGTACCAGGGCTCGTATTTCAAGGACGATAAAGCCAAAGAGCTGAAGTTTTGGACGTGAAGCACGTTCAGCCTTTTGAACGTGCTTGTGGAAATGACTCCAGAACGGGACATCGAATATGAGATCATCTCTTGCCACATTGCTTGCGCTCCCGATGCTTGTCCTTACGCCCAACTCAGCTTTCGCTTGGGGTGATGATGGGCACAAGGCAGTGGCCTTGATCGCCCAGCAATGCCTTACACCGAGCGCAAGGAAAGCGGTCGACGCGCTCCTAGCGGCGGACACTGATTCCCTGACCCCGCACGATATTGCGAATGCCGCAACATGGGTTGACAAATATCGGGACGAAAACAATCGCCGGGACCACTATCAAGAAACCCAGAACTGGCATTTTACCGACATTGAAATCGATCATCCCGACCTGACTAGCGCCTGTTTTGGACGTCAGTCGCTTCCGGCCGGGACGCTGGCCTCCAATGGCTCACCGCAAGCTTGCGCTGTTGACAAGATCGAGCAATTTTCCGCAGAACTCGCAGACCGCTCCACGGACGCAGAGGAGCGTGTCATGGCTCTCAAGTTTGTGCTGCATTTTGTCGGCGATCTGCATCAACCATTGCACTCGTCCGACCACGGAGACTACGGAGGTAATAAGGTTCAAGTGACTGTCGACGGCTTCAAGCACACCAAGAGAGACGAGCTTCATGGCTTCTGGGACGTGCAATTTGTGGACGGCATCGCAAAGCCGCCAACGGCGCTCGCCAAACAGTTGTTGTCTGAGATCACGCCGACGGAAGCGGCGACATGGGCCCAGGGCAAGCCTGATGATTGGGCCATGGAAGCCTTCATGATCAGCAAAGACGATGCCTACGGCAACCCGCCGCTCTCAAAAGATAGTCCGCAACATATCAGCTCGGCTTACGTCGGGAAGGCCGAGCAGGATATAGCGTTGCAGCTGAAGCGAGCTGGCATTCGTCTTGCCTTTGTTTTGAACCAGAAGCTCGGATCCGAAGCCCTGGACTGGAATAGCTGCCTGAAATCAGTGCCGGCCGCCGTGTCAGGCTCCCGATCCAAGCGATCCAGCCGCTAGCTCTGTCGTCGATCGTCAGTCTGAATGTTGTGGGCGGGCAGGGAATGTTGGATCAACCTCCAGCGCCAAGAGAGGAAAGCTCAGGGCCAGGGAACGTTCAGCCCGGGCCGACCTTCATTGCGGACGACACGAAGCGATGCCCCGTATGCGGCGAAGCGATCTGGGTAAACGCAAGAAAATGTACGCATTGTGATACAGACTTCACCTGGCGCGCTTACCTGTCGTTCGGCAACACGACGCTGGCACTGATCACCGCTCTCATCGCGGTGCTCGCCGCCTCGGTGCCAGCCATTCGCCTGTTTCTGACACCAGAAAATTCTCAACTGTCCGGTGTGTTCGCCGGGATCAGCACAAGCGGTGAAACCGTCAGCATGCTTTTCAGCAACGGAGGCCGGCGAACCGGTGCGATAAATAGAATCAACATCGTGTTTCTCTACGAGCGCAAGGAATTATCTATCTATCCGACCACCAGAGATGACGCCGCAATATTCATTGCGCCAGGGCAAACAGTGGGCGCCGAGTTCTTCTTTGCCAACGCACGGACCTACTGGACACCACCAATGGCCAAAAACGATTTGCCCTCACTCGGAGGAGATGTTGAGCGTCCCCTTTACCGAGAAGCAGAGTGCAAGGTGTGGATACGCGGGGTCAACGCCGACGGATCTGTGGTTCATGAAAACACCCCGTTTACGTGCCAAGATAACGCTTTTCAACTCTTTCGCAAATTACTCGCCGACGAAATGCAACAGCGGACGCCGCAGCGAAAGAGCGATTAGCGCGATCAGCGCGGTGGTCGCGACGCATGCGCGGCTGCAGTAGCGGTGTGTGGCCTTCTTGCAGGTCTCTTCTCTGGCTGGCCGTCGTCCCAAACGTTTGCCACTGAACAACTCACCATCCCCGTCACAGGGTACAATATCACGCTCGACCCCAGCCAGGATGGTAAGTTTCTTGGCTGGGTTGAATTGCTGAACGGAAAAAGCGATGCGGGATACGTCTACCTTGAAGATCCACAGTTGCCGCCACATCTGAGCGCAGAAAAGACATACATCGTCATGTCACTCAAACCGGCGCTTCTTGATACCCTGCTCTCGATTTTGCGCAATGAGAAGCAGATCAGGATTGCCTTTTTTGGACTGTGAATGCGCGGGCGGTACGCCGTGCGCAATGATCTTAACTGGCACATCCATCTTCGTGGAGCAGAGCGGAAGGTGTGTTCGCTGTCGCTCCCGAGGAGGCGAAATGGATCCAATCCATTACTAGTCAGCGACACTAACGAGGTGGATCACAACAAATGCCGTCTGGTGCTTGCGACACTCCTGCTGAACTGAGATCGCTTGGATGCGAGCTCCCCAACTTTGCACGTGCCAGAAAGGGACTGGCGAGATAACGGTTGTTGCAATCGGGATTCATCGACCGAAGGCGATGGCGCAAGCAGCAGTGCAACGTCCTATCCAAGCCAGCTCAACGCTGCACTGACGAATCGCTTTCCGGGAGCCAAAATTAGGGTCGTCAACGCCGGCGAGGCATCTCACACGCGCCCCCAACGCGAATAAGAGTAAGTCAACGCAATTTAGGAACTATTTTAGGTTGAGATGCGTCGGGCAATAAGGGTTTGACGATATGCACAACATATCCACAGCCTGTAGTTGATTGCGGAAGAGGAAGGCCGCGATCTCGCGCTGAGAGCAATCCCATAGAACGCGCACTTAGAGGGATTGGGACATCAGTCAGGCAGTCAGGGGTAGGCAGGTTCGGGCTATCGTGACCTCTTGCCGTAGCTGTCGCGAACAACGCCCCGTGGCCTCTAGGCCGTCAAGGCAAGTCCCCATCCGGGGAAAGCGGCGGCCAGCAGAGCTCACGTCTCCAGGCGAGATTCTTCGCCATCTGGATTGGTGTGATCGGAACAATCCACAGAAGGAAAGTCAAAATTAACCATTCGCCGCTAGATAGGAGCAGATTTCTCTTCATCCGAATCGGCTTCTGTGGTCATCATGAGCCACCTGAACGACCGGAGGGAGCATTGGACGTGAAAACCAAGTCAAAAGCCACTCGCAGTTCAGAAGCGCCAGGCAAAAGCGCGGCCGCTTCGACCGCCGTTGACGAGCCTAAGCGGCCCATGCAGCCCAAGCGCCGGCCGCAAATAGACTCGACCCTCTATTTCATCGAACGGGACGGCGACGAAATCCCGCTTAGCCACTTCGATAAGTTCGATATCACATAGATGAAACCGGTCGGGCGCCGGCTTCCAGTTCCGCGATTTGACGTGAACGATTTTCCGAAGCGATTTGGTTGTCGCCGGAATTTTTCGACAGTCTGAGATTCAGCGCTTCGAGTTCTCGCATTTCTTGCGCCAAATCTTCGAAGCGCGCGGCTTTCAGCAGAAGTTTTGCTTTAATATCGTGGGCGTAGAATAGGCCGTGAATATCTGTCCCCCCGATCTTCAAGATCTTCGAAATCGCGTCGCTTGCGTAGCCTAAGCCCTTGTCGAAGTCATTTGTCTCACGTCGCCATTCACGCTTGGCGCGAAGAATTAGCGAGTTGGCGGCGCCGCTTTCGCTGTGTCCGCGTTGATGATCGAATTGGGCAGCATCAAGAAGGCGCGTAACCTCTTCGTCGTCAAAATCGCTCTGCGAGAGGAGGCATGACACGTAAAAATTGCGCAGGTTTCCGCGGCCCGTCGGGTCCCCCATCTTCTCGAAAATGGGCTCAACCGAGCGGAGTTGATCTATTATTGATTGGCTATCGCTATCATTGCGCTCGCTGAGGATTTTGGCTCTTTTGAAAACCGCATTGGCGTATTCATATAGATATTCGTGCTCTTTATAGTAAGAGATGCACGAGTTGATGGCCTCGTCAGCTTTGTCGAATTCAAAGATGAGGCGGAACATATCAGCTGAAATTTCCTGGACCTTGATTTCGCCCGCCTCGTTGCCGGGATCATGCGCGACAATGATGTCACGAGCCTTCTTCAACAACTGCTCGCAGGCTTGGTAGTCGTCCTTGAGAAGATTTGCGCGTGCTTGATAGCGGACCGCGAGCGCCTGCCAATCGAAACGATTTGCGGTCTGTGCTGTCTTCTCTAGCTGAGCCGCAACTCTTAGACATTCATCGATGTCGCGTTTCTTGATAAGCGCCTTCAGCAGCTCTTCACTCAGGTGCAAATGAAAGGGCTCCGGCGATAGCTTTTCCAGGACCGCAGAAATGGCGGTTATGCGGTCAGAGAGCCCGGGGCGCCATGGGTCCGTCGTAGAGCGAATGGCCTGATGGACCGCCAAGTCCCTCTCGGAACCAAAAAGGTCATCCTTTCTGAAGTCGTCCAGACCTCGCACAAGCCTCCGTAAAGATGGAAGTATGGTGGAGTGACGGGCGGCGAGCGTATATACATTTACATACTGCGACAAAGCCCAGGACGGTCGCAGAAAGTATTCGAGATAGATTATTTCAATCTGATATTTGCTTCTCGCATCATGATCTTCAGTCTCAGCTCGCTTAGCAAAAGATGAGAGGACGAAACGGAAGTCCTCTGACTGGACGGACGCATCGAGCTTGCGCGCAAAGAAATTGCGCAGAACCTTTCGAATAGGCTCAGGGATGTAAAGCTCCTCGTCGCGATCGTAGCTCTGAAAAAATGACTCTATAGAGCTACTCTCGATATTGTGACGCTTGCAAAGCTGGCTGTATGTATCGCGAAAGAAGAAGCGCGGAAAGCCTAAGACCGAAAGAGGTACAATGTCATCCGGTGCATATTTGCTTAGAAGCTCGACCAGATTCTTGTCTAGCCTCTCTTCGTACTCCTTTGATTTCAATTTGTCGAAGAGGTTGCCGTTGCTCATGTCGGAGGAACCTCATGAAGCGGCAGCCGCGCCGCGTGTCGGCGGGGAAGTAGTATTTTCAGTGCGTTGGTCATCACAAAAGGCTTGGCGGAAAAGTTGTCGAATGCATTTGCAACAGCGTTCACGACATGGTCGTTGATGCTCTGGCCATGCTCGCGCAGCCATTCATATACTTCTTCCGGATTGACGATCGGGCCTAAGCTGTACTCCCGCGAGAGCGTGACAACGGCGAGTTCAAGATTCTCTTTTTTGAATTCCTGGCAAAAGAAGACGATCTTGATCGTGGGAATGAGCTTGGCGAGTTTTAAAAGGCACTTATAGGTCCACTCCCTAACAGGAAGGTCACATTTCTCGTAATTGTCGATAACCAAAACAAAGCTTGGCACCGCAACGCATGCGACGAGGTCTTGAACAAATGCGTCGAAAAGATCGACGTGATAGGCCGCGTGGTCGTTCTCCGAGGCGACTTTGCTCGTGGCGTCGAGCCGAATATCTTGGGAGTTGATGATGTTCACGTTCTGAATAAGGCTCTGAGAGACGGGCGCCGGAGGACGGCATGCGCGCATATTGTTGCGGCGCTCGGGCGCAACGCTCAGGTCGGTCAGTATGGCCTTCAAGATCTCCGGCGGTTTCAGCACGCTGTTGAGCTGCACGAACGAAGCGGGGCGCCTACCGGCTGCGATGTTTCGATATAGCCACTCGCACAGGGTCGACTTGCCATAGTCAGCCGGTGCGGTGATGACGCATAGCTTCACGGCGTCGTCGTCGAGGAATTCCCACAACCGCTCGCGGCCCTGTTTGTGATTGATGAGGGACGAAGGAGTCATTGTGTGGAAGAATTAATGTCGATGTTCTTGCTGGCGCGATCGATCTTGACATCTTCGACGCTCGAACCCCTTCCTCTGGCGGAGACTTTGATGTCGGTACCGGCTGCATCGATCTTGCGTACGCTCGCAAGATCAGATGCAGAATGCGTTTCAACGGTCGCGCCGCTTGGACCGATACCAATCTTCTTAAGTGTCTTCCTCAGTACAACGACAGCAACGATGGCAAAAATTACAAGTATTGCGATGAGGATTGTTGAATCCGATAGTTTGGCTATAAGCGCTTCCATGATGTCAGCCCCCTATGTCGTCAGGATCATCTTCCTTGGTTCCGTAACGATATTTGCCCGGACCTTCGTAGACTGAGGCGCCTTTTGCGCGCTCATCCCGCTCGACCAGTTCGATCACGGCCATCGGCGCGTTGTCGCCGTACCGAAACCCAGCACGTACGATGCGCAGATAGCCCCCGGGACGCTTGGCGTAGCGAGGTCCGATATCCTCAAAAAGCTTCCTAAGCACGTCCAATCGCCGCAAAATTGCGGCGGCTTGTCGCTTGTTATGCAAGGTATTGTCCTTGGCCTTCGTAATCAGCTTTTCGACGTAAGGACGTAGCTCCTTGGCTTTTGGCACCGTTGTAGTGATCTGCTCGTGAAGAAGTAGGTCGGTGGCCATGTTCCGAAAAAGTGCACGCCGATGGGCCGCGGTGCGGCCTAATTTTCGATGTCCTTTTCCGTGTCTCATAAAGGCGACCAGTGCCGTCTGCGGCAGAGCAATGAATTCTCTAATGGAATCTGATAAATTTGATGAAGCAGGGCGAATTCAATGTCAAGTAGCAGCGGGCTTCACAGTCGTCTTAGATCGTTGAATTTGTAAGATATAATGTCAGTAACTCGGATTGGGCCGCCGGTGCGTCGCGTATGCCCGCGAGTAGAGCGTGACCCGCGGGACGGCGGGGCCGCCTAGGCCGGATACTACCTCAGAAGCGGACCTTCCTCGGTGAGCAGTCGGCGGCCGTGATGGCCAATTCCGGACGACGTGAGTTGGGCAAATCGACCAAGAAATCGCTTGTTCGCGCATAGAGAAAATCATCTGGGTCGGAAGGCTTGCCGGCAAGAAGCGACCCCATTGACTGGCCGCATCACCGCCTTTTCAGCTGCTCGGCGACGGATCGAGCGATCCTTCTTAGTGCTTCGAAGGCGCCTGCAGAAGGTGGCCCTTCTGCAATTAGTCTAGTGCATCGCGCGCGGTCTCGAACTGAACTACGGCTGCTTGCGCTGTCCGAGCGTCGCGCTTGCGCTCGGCAACAGCCATCGCAATGGTGTCTTTGTGAACATCCAAACCAATATACAAATCGCATGCAGTCATGAGATATCTCCCGCCTGAGGATTGCCCCGCCCACGCCGGACTGAGCTGTCTTCACTCTAGATCAGGCTAGCGTTAGGCTGGAATGACCGCGAACATAGGGTCTACGCGACCCGCTTCGCGCATCTTGCGTCAAGCGTCTGAAGGAGTTTAGCAAGCAGCAAGCGCCTCCGCCCGATCAGGTGACAGATTTCGACGACATGGAAATGCTATCTGCCGCGTCGGTGCATCGGAAGTGAGGCAGTTGGTGGCAGGTTTCGAAGGACATACCGGATCAGGATGGCGATGAATAGACCGTCAAAGACCGGCGCGTCCGCTGCGCGGCCTCGTTTTTTCGTTGGTGACGATCCATTCCCGAAGGTCAGCCTTATCACTTGCCGCTTGCTTACTCCGCGCTCACCGGCGCGCCCACCTCGAATTGAGTCCACGGTCCAGACATATCCAACCATCTGTACATGCGAAAACCTGTCCAGATGCGATGCCAGACGCCTTGGGGATGATCTGGCCAGCGTTCCGACAACCGGCTCTTCTCCACAAATCGAATGATCGCGTCCTGGGCGAAGCGGGTGTGGCCGGAAGAGAGGTTATCCGCTGAGATGTGCACGTGGTAGAAGCCCGGATTAAGCCCGTGCCGCTTTAATGTATTTGCCAAGTGCTGGAAGCCGCCGGCAAGGCCGACCAATTCGCTTGCCAAGGTCCAACCTAAAAGCTCGGGAAAAAATTCAGGAGCGAAACGACTAAAGCAAAGACTGATATTAGCCAATTCGTAGGCGGAAGCGGGAAGCTCATGATTGTTTAATGACCGCAGATCGTCGAGTTTCGCGAAGTCAGGCCACACTGACCTCAGTAGGTCGCCATAAATCCGCGCGTGATTGGTGACGAACTCGCCATATCCCATCTCCTCATGATAAATCTTGAATAGGAAATCCGTCAAACCTCCTTCGAGGGGAAAGTACTTGGGAATCCCTTCCAGCCACGCACCATCGATAAGTGCTACTGGACTAAACAAGGTGAGGTACTTTTTTAGTGTTTCCAATGACAACTGTTCAGCGTTCCTGAGCCGCTCTTCCCAAGCTTGATGCTGCGTGGTGTAAATATCGTCAATCCGCAGTGCGAAGGCGGACGAGGTGTATCGAAAGTAAGAATATTGGCTCTCTTGGAGAGCCGGCACTTCTGTCCTGGAAAGGGCAAGCTTCTCTTCTAACATCGACTTGGCATCAAGGCCCGCAGAGTAGTCGCGGCCATCGAGAAGGCGGAAATACAGTTCCTTCTTGGTTCGCGCCGGCTTCGCTGCAGAACCTGGCCGATTGAAGCTGGCCCGCAAAAGCAGATTTTCGAGGAGTTGTTCGAGCTCGGCACAAGTATGAAGGCTTGAACTCAACGAGCCTGTGTCGGATTGATCGGGCTCCTGGAGCCACGCAGTGATCTGCGCAAGCTCGTTATCGTTAAAGACACTGTCCATCGCCTTGCCGGGTGCGGTCAGCTGGGTAAAGAAAAGACTCTGGGATGGGTTTTGCAAATCGAACCATTGAGAACTGCGCAATCTGGCGAGCAGCCTCTCCGAATCCATTCGTTCCCGCGCAAATTCTTCGGCTAAATTCAGACCT
This sequence comes from Bradyrhizobium genosp. A, assembly GCF_049949275.1. Classification (NCBI taxonomy): domain Bacteria; kingdom Pseudomonadati; phylum Pseudomonadota; class Alphaproteobacteria; order Hyphomicrobiales; family Nitrobacteraceae; genus Bradyrhizobium; species Bradyrhizobium genosp. A. The sequence goes on from NZ_CP188196.1 coordinate 2,389,341, forward strand.
CCGATGGTCACATGTCGATGATGGATAATCGCGTAGGCGGCTTTCTTCTCGAGCAGCTCCATCACCGCGTATTTCGCGGGCCGTGGGTATTCGCGAGCGTCGCACAGGCACGCGCACAGTAGATTTAGAAGCTGCCGGATAAGATCGTCGTAGGGCGGGTAGAGCCTTGCGTCAGCTCTGATCGATGGATTTTCGAGACCATCAGGTGAGGCGAACAGGCGCTCCCGATGCGCCAGGTAGTTCACGAAGATCCTGTACAGAAGTCGCGGCACGCGCGCGCCTGCTGGGGAAATCGCTCGGAAAAGCAGCCCAAGGACCATTCCAATCGAGGCGCCGGGAAACGAGCTGTCGCAGTCGAGGATCGGACAGTCCACGGCCTCAATATTCATGTCGATGTGAGCACAGTGTCGTCGAAATTCGGCCTGCACGTGCCCGAACGGTCCATGATCGACAAACATACGGTAATGCGAATAGAACTCTTTCCGAAGATAGCACCGTGGCCTGAACGTCTCGCAAAGCAGTACATGCTCATAGAAGCGTAGTGGCGCGGTCGCTCTCACGATATCAGTCTCGTGGAGTTTCCCGGCATCGCGAAGCCGCCGAAGCCGGCCACTTAAGAGGGGCGCATCGCACGTGGCACTGTCTGAAGAGCGGAGGATCTCGACGAGATTTCGGCACATCGCGGATGGTTCCCCCAAAGTGAACGTGTCGGGCGAACTCAGCATTACGCGATGATAGTTTAGTCTCAGGACTAGATCATTCTTCCTCGTTTGCATGAGCCGAGCCGTCTCGTTAAGTCCCATCGTCCGAGGCAAGGACAAGCAGGTACTTCATCGTTGCCGGGGCTAGTGTGGCCCAGTCATGACAAGGAAAGCTCAAGTTTGCTCAATTACGTGTGAGGCGTCGATACCGCCGGATTTCGCGTCACGAATGGCTTCCATAACACAGATGGCCAGTCCGCCAGCCAATAGCTGAAACGAGACGACACCCGCCTGCAAGAACTCGAGGAGCACCGTGCCAGCATCCCCGAGGTCCTGACGTAAGAAGTGTACCAAGGCCTCGATGAAGACCATCGAGATCAAAACCGGGAAATCTACGACCAAGAGTATCTCGCCGTAGAACTCCTTTTCGCGCTTCAATTTACCCTTCACGTAGATCAAGAGATCGAGCGAGGACCACAGAAAGACAAACACAAGCAGATGGCTCTCCTTGACCGTCTCGTATAAGAAAAAGAGGAAATTGGATTGGCTGGCCAAGGTATGATTCTTATCTGGTATGGCTCTGGTCAGCGAGAAAAGTTCGATGAAATATCCGCCGGCTATCGCGATCGATACCGCCACGGCTGTCCAGTAAATCAAATAGAACCACGTTCCCGCCCTTGTTGCGGATCGTGGAAAAATCTCCTTACGATTTTCCATCACAGGCGGTAGCAGGAAAAACCAACTATAAATTGTTGTCGATACAATGGCCCATAACAATATAAGTACCGGGATAGTACCGTTCTTTATTTCGAATTGTCCCTCAGGAAACAAACTGTGGGTATGGCTCCAGACAAGACAGTAGACGATAAGCAGCACTATGCCTGATGCGAGCCAAAACCAGGCCTTTCCACGCAGAATGGTTACGAAGAGCCGATTGTGCATCGTACGTTCCAATTCATTTAGAAGCGAAATCTTCGTCACTGCGAGAAGTCGGTACAAGCATGCCGACCCCAAGCAAAAGCAGTGAAATCAGTGCGGGGAGAAACGTATACTCAAGAGGAACCTCCGCCCGGAAGAAGCCGAACAGCACGAGAAATGAGATCAAGCCTCCCCACAAGCTGAGAACGACGGCCGCTTTTCGCAAAACGACAAACATGGTGATGAAAACGACGGGAGCGATGGACGTGAGCAAGACCAACATTCCTTGGTAGAGGGCTTGGGCGTTCTGCGTCAGATATGCCAGAACTAATGCCACCAGGGTCACCACCGGAAGCATGAGCCGCGTCTTTCGCGCTAGCTCCGCATGGAAAGCCGCATGTGGACTGGACTTCGAGGCATATCTCGCCTCCGAAGGGAGTTTTGAGCTAAGCAAGCTTGTAGAAAGGACCCAAATCTCGGTATCGGCGGTGGCCATTACCGAACCGACGATCAATAGTCCCATCAGCGGTGACAGGGCGCCGGGGATGACCTGCCTAATCGCCTCAATCAACGCGGACGATCCGGCGGCAATTTCTGGAACGACGGCCTTTGTCGATACGCCAATGAGAGCGATCAGTCCGCCGAACACAAGAAAGCAGACGGCGCCAATCACCAATGATCGCGATGCCGTGGACCGATCTTTTGATGCGAAGACGGTTTGCCAAACGTCACCCGCGCAAATGACGGCAAACATGCCCAAGGCAAAGAATGTCGAGCGATCCAGATTGCCAAGCGGCGCGAACGAATTTGACGGCGGTATGTGGCGCGAATACACGAATAGAAAGCCGACCACGATGATCAGCACGAGCGACATGAAGACGGCACGTAATATGTCCGTACTCAGAACTGCGACGTAGCCGGCTGCAAGCAGGTACGCCACTATAATCGCAGCCATGACAAGCGCAGCAACGGTGGCAGGAACTCCGGTTATACTATCTATCAGTTGAGCTCCCACGATGAATTGGATCGAGAGAAGCGAACCAAGCGAGAGGACGAAGACGCCGGTTAGTGCCGTGCTTGCCGAAGGGCCAAAGAGGTCCCCGAATAGTCCGGAGAAAGTTGTGACGCCTCGCTCACTGGCGATCCTTCGCAGACGTTCCGAGAAAAGCGCGAGAAAAAGAAAGCCAGCGGCAATACCACCAAGGAAAAAATAGACCTCCAACCCGTTATCGTAGCCCATCTGGCAAATCGTGATGAGCTCGCCGCCGCCAATGAGGCTCAAATAGCCGCTTGCGGCGCGGATGGTGCCGGCGCGGCGGCCGAACACGTTGAACATATCGTCGGAAGAAGCGAGACGCTTTCCGCGCCAACCGACAAAGAACGTGGCCGCAAGATAAAAGACCACCACAACAATAGTCACTACGGAGACGTTCATCGCAGCGCCTTTAAAATGTAAAAGTTATGTCAATGATGCTGCTGGATCAAATCTCTGATTTCCTGATCTGAGAGAAGCCGCGACCGCTGGCGTATCTCCAGAAGGCCAGGAAGGTCACAGTTGTTCTGCAGCTCGATAAAACGATAAAGGACTACGTCAGGAAATTTTGCATCCTTCGGCAACGCGTAGTTCGTCGTTGCGATTGCGGTGACTGGGCCGGCATCGCTCAACCATGTAATCTGGAAGCATCCGCTAACCCGCTCGTCGCCAAGGGAGGTCCAGGTCTCAACGATTGGCGCCGTTCCGCTCAGCGTTGGAATGTCTATCGCCCCTTCAATCTCGAAATAGCTGTCGAGCCGTAGGCCGCCGTCGCGCTCCTGCACCTCCTTGCAGTCGGCGCTGTATGTCAGCTCGCCGCGCGCGCCGAAATTCAGCTTGCGGATGTAACTGTAGGACCCGGAGGCAAATGGATTCTCTGCACAAGGCCCTTCTTCGCATACTGAAGGATAGCCCGTCACCATTACGCTATTGAGTATCCGTGAGTGAAGCCGTGCAGGAAATCGAGTTAGCTGGTAATTTCCATTGACGCGTCCGGATCTTGCGTCAAGAGAGCCGTTTCCGACTACTTCAAGATCGGCCCTGTTTATCCTGCCCGAGAGGCGGGCGGTGTAGCGTGTTGCCCTCGCTTTGTCGTGCAGCGTTCTCCTGGCACTCGAATTCGTCGTCATTGCCCCTCCCCAAGGTTGCATCCCCGAGTACGATACAATCTACCTGTTCCCAAGTCTATATCCTTGCCCCACCATGCCGAGGGATGTTTACTCGAGGGAGTACGCTGATGGGCGGTCCGGCGTAGCAGTCAGCGAGCGGACGGTGCGCGGTGCGCGAAATGGCGCGTCCGCTACGCGGACCAGGCTCTATTCCACCCGCGTTCGCGGGTGTCACCGAGCCATGCTGTCTCGGCCTTCGGTGACGGTCCCGTCGCGCAGGAATTATGCGCTCCTCGCCGGGGCCACGCAGGAAAGGGGCTCGCTTCGCGACCGCTATCACTCCCCCGTTCCCGAGTGCCACTAAAAGACCGGTCTCGTCGCTACACTCGTCTCGCGTGTCCCCCGCTTTCGCGAAGGGGGCTCTATGCTCACGCTTCCCGGGTGCCATGTCAGCGGGGCGATGCGCTTCGCGCACGCCGGTTCAGAACCGCTGTTGCTCAGTTCGATGCTGGCCAGCCGTGCCTTAGCAGCAGCTTGTAACCAAAGTCGGTCATCCATCGGGCGCGGGCGAGATGGCTTTGATAAGCCTGCCGGGCGCGGGCTGGCTCACGCTCGGGATCGATATGCAACACGATCTGCGTCACCTCCCGCCAGTCGGCGCCTTCGGTGTCCGCATCCAGCATGCGCAAATAGGTGACGGCGTGCACATGGTCGTAAGGGGTGAGGGCAGCCGGATCTGACGGTGCCGTATCCGCATTATCGGGATCGAGGGGAATCTTGCGCATTCATGGTCCAGGGGCTGATGGGTTTCCCGCATTCTGTCGCGCTGAGGCGGTGACGCATAGTGCCCTTATACGTACCGCGTGGTGCGCGATGCGCATCACGCTCGCCGCGGCCGTGGAAAATATTGCTCCTATCGTGCGCTGCGCGCGCCTTTTCTTCTCGTAGGCGTGTCTTGCCGCTGCTGCGGCAGCCGCTTAGGGCTCCGCCCTCGGCGCGCTTCGAAGTGGCCTTCCGCCCAGCTTCGGTCGCGAAAGCTCCCTGCAGCCGGGTCCCCGCGAAGGCACTCGCTCCGCTTGCACACCCGCTGCTCGCCGCGAGGCAGGGGTTTATGCGCGGCGTTTGCCGTGCAGAAACCCTGCAAAAGGAGGAAACCCATGAGCAATAGGACCAAGAAAACCGCTGATGCCCGCAACATCGTAATGGTGCCGGTCGGCAAACTGAAGAAGTCGCCGAAGAATGTACGCAAGATGCCGCATTCGAAAGCGGAGATCGAGGCGTTCGCCGCCAGCATCACCGCACTCGGCATGCTGCAATATCCGATTGTCGAACCCGAAACCGGCGCGAAGGGCGAGCCGACGGGCAATTATCTCGTAAATGCAGGTGAGGGACGCCGGCTTGCGCAGTTGCTGCGGGTTAAGCGCAAGGAGATCAAAAAAGGACGATCCGATCCCCTGCATTCTGGACGTCGAGCACAACGCGACCGAAATCAGCCTCGCCGAGAACGCGATACGCACGAATATGCATCCCGCCGACGAGTACGAGGCCTTTGCCGAGCTGCACAACGAGCAAGGCATGAGCGCCGAGGACATCGGGGCGCGGTTCGGCGTCACCGCCTCCGTCGTGCGGCAACGTCTCAAGCTCGGGGCCGTCAGCCCGGCGCTTCTCAAACTCTACCGGGAAGGCGAGATGAATCTCGAGCAACTGACCGCCTTCACCATCACCGACGATCACGCACGGCAGGAACAGGTTTGGGCCGGTCTCGGTTACGATCCTAGCCGTCGTGCGATCCTCAGAGCCCTTACCGAAGGTCAAATATCCGCCGATGACCGCAGGGTTACTTTCGTCGGCGTTGATGTCTATGAGGCGGCAGGCGGGAAGGTCATCCATGACCTGTTCGAAGAGGATGGCGGCTATCTTGCCGATACGGCCCTGCTCAATCGCCTCGTCCGCGAGAAGCTTCAGAAGGCCGCCGAGGCCGTGATGGCCGAGGGCTGGAAATGGGGCGTGGTCGACCCGGAATTCGACTACCAACGCGTCGCCTCGCTGAGCGCCCTCAACACCGCTCCGAGAGAGCTGAGCGATGATGATCAGAAAACGCTCGACAGCCTGCAAGAGCAATTGCAGGCGCTTTACGACGAGGCCGAACAGGACGAACCGTCAGCGGAGACCTACGCCGAGATCGAACGCCTTGAGGCCGAGGCAGCCCCGCTCACCGAAGAAGTGTTCGCCACCGCGGATATCGCCCGCGCCGGAGCGTTTGTGTCGCTCGGCCCAGACGGAGACGTCCGTATCATGCGTGGCTATCTCCGGCCCGAAGATAAGGGAGAGGCGGGCGACGGGGGACGCCCGGCAGACAAGACGGCGGGCGATGGCAAGGCCAGTCTGTCGGCAGCCTTGGTCGCCGAGCTTACCGCCCACCGCACCATGGCGCTGCGCAACGACCTCGCCCAGTCGCCAGAACTGGCCCTGATCGCGGTGACCCACGCGCTTGTAGCCGCAACTTTCTACCGGGGGGAGGCGCTTTCCTGTCTGGAGATCATCGCCAAACACAACTCCCTCGTGTCATGCGCCTCGCATATAGAAGAGAGTACAGCCGGGAAAGCCATCGCAGAACGACATCAGGCTTGGGCCGCGCGATTGCCAAACGAGGGTGCCGACCTCTGGCTGTTTGTCGCTTCGCTTCCGATGGAGGCTCTTCTTGATCTCTTGGCCCATTGCGCCTCGCTGTCGCTCGACGCCGTCAAACGTCCGGGGTCAGACGGACGCGCACTATCTCATGCCGACCAATTGGCGCATGCCATGCCGCACGCCATGAGCCGCTACTGGCAGCCGACCGCCGCCAACTATCTGGGCCGCGTGAGCAAGGAGCTGATCATGGAGGCCGTGCGGGAAGGCGCAGGCGAGGACGCCGCCCGGCAGATATCCAGCTTGAAGAAGCAGGCCATGGCCCTTCGGGCCGAGGAACTCTTGGTCGGCAAGGGCTGGCTACCGGCGGTGCTCATGGTGTCTGCCAAGGGAGACGTCCAACTCGCGGCTTGAGATTGGCAAAAGCAGGTGAAGGGGGGCCGCGCCTCGCGCGGCCCTTTTCCGTGCGCTTACCGGTGTCGGAGCTTGCGCCTGCCGCCGGATCGCCGCCCGAACTCACACCTTGCAGGAATGACGTTCAGCCCTGGCGCGTTGCCAGCCGCCGCAGCCTACTTTCGCTGGCGCATTCCATCTGCCCTCCCGAATTTTACAAAGGCGACGGGACGATGGTTCTTGCTCAGACTCTCCTTCGCGTTCGCCGCGTCAGCAACTTGCAGCCGGAAGGATCGGGAGACCATGCCGACGGGGCGGCGCCCATCAACGCGCCTCGCTTCCGCGCCGGATGAAGAATCCGGCTTGTGCAGCTGCGGCCCGCGCAAGCGCGGCTAAAGGCGTTTGACGGTCGCCTTAGACCCCCCTCGGCTCTTCACTCCCGACCGGCCGCAAGGTTGCGGACGGCAAAACAAAAACCGAAGGAGAGTAACATGACCAAGACCAACACCAACCGCCCCACGCACTTCGTCTATGTCGTCACGGGCGACGGCGACGACGCCAACTGGACGCAGATCGCAGCGGCGTGGGAACACAGGAGCGGCGACGGGATGAACTTCATCGTCCCGCCCGGCATCATGGTCTCGGGCAAGCTCGTGATCCGCGCGGCCAAGAGCGCGAATTCCGCTCAAGCCTAACGTTCACGGGAACGGCTCCGCCTCTTCGAGGCGGGGCCGTCTTTGTTTTGCAGGGATCGGGAATCGTCGAGATCCGCCGGCCCAGAATGATGAATGATCGTAGGGGCATTGTGCGGCCACGCGCGGCCTTAGTGCATCAAGGCGCGCTTGACACCCATAACGCAAGAAAATGTCCGCGAAGGGCGCGTCAATTTTCCTGCGTTCCGGGTCCCTGCCAAGCGGCCTTGACGCTGGCCGCCCGCGTCCGTCCAACACCCCTACGATCCACTCAACTCATACAGGAGGACACCGTCATGGAAACGTTCGCATCAAATCTCAATATCGCTCTAGCCGATCTCTCGCCAACCGCTGTCGCATTATTAGTGGTCGCAAATCTCATCGTCGTGTTTTTGATTGGATGCGTGATGTTCTGCTCGTTACTCGACGATTATCTCAGAGGAAGCGACTAAGACAATTTAGCTGCACTGAATAGTTCGTGAGTTGCTGGCACCGAGTAACTTACGAATTACTCGGTAGGCGTAGGAATGTTTGCGAATTACCAAACGTTGCAATGGAGGTGATGAATTTGAAGTTTTAAGTTGGCGGAGAGGTAGCGAGATGTCCTTTTGCCTAGGGCAAAAGGTCTCGTTGGGGGCCGGCCCTATATGGCCCCCAAACCCTAGGACGCATGCGCTCTGCCAAGGAAGAAAGAAACATGGGTCGCCCCAAGCAAACTGAACTTCGCGATAGGCAGCTTAACGTGAGCCTTACAGCGACGGAATACGAAAGCCTCGTAAGGCGCGCCCAGGCCGTCGGTATGCGCCCTGTCCATTTCGGCCGATCTCTGCTGATTGATAAGACGCGCACTGTCGATCCAAAGACCGAGCACCACGGCAATAATGTCGTGCGGCTCTATATTCATCAGCTTTCACGCCTCGGGAATCTATTGAACCAGATGATGCGCCATCTGCATCAGACCGGTGACCCGGTGCCTGCCGATCTCGAACCCCTGCTCAATGATATTCGCAGCGTCATCGCGCGTGGAGCGGGAAAATGATCGTCAAAATCTCCGGCTCTGGAAAATCTTTCAAGGGACTTTCCGAATATTTGACGCATGACCCGAAAGCGAGAACAGTAGAGCGCGTGGCCTGGACGCACACACACGGCCTCGCCAGCGATGACGTGTCCTCAGCCGTCAATGAGATGTATCTGACGGCCGAAAATGCCGAGCTGCTCAAACAGGAAGCCGGCGTTCGGGGTGGGGGACGTCAGACAGAAAATCCGGCCCGGCATATTAGCCTGAATTGGGACCCGCGAGATAACCCATCACAGCAGCACATGATCGCCATCGGTGAGCATTTTTTGCGCAGCATGGGATGGAGTGAGCATCAGACTATTTTCATCGCGCATAGCGACAAAACTTATAAACATGTCCACCTCGTCATCAACGAAGTGCATCCAGAAACCGGCCTGCGGCTCAACGATGACTTTGAAAAGCGGCGCGTCCAGAAATGGGCGGCTGCGTACGAGCGCGAGCAAGGGGTTATTCGTTGCGAGCAGCGTACTCTAAATCCCGAAGACCGTGAAAAGTCGATGCCACGAAATATGTGGATCGCTTTTCAGCAAAATGAGCGGGAATTTCTCAGGTCAGAAGAGCAGTTCCGGCAAAATGCCGAAGTTCTGGAATATTCGCCGGAAAAACGGATCGGCGCAGAATGGGAAATATTCAAAGATATTCAGGCCGCTGAACGAGATGCATTCTATGTTGACGGCAGAGCGCAATTCCAGGAGTTGCGCGCCTCGATTTATCGAGAGGTAAAGGAAGAATTTCGCGAAATCTGGTCTGATTATTACAAGCTCGCGAAAAATGTCAGAGATGAAAATCGCGAACTCCTGGCGGCAATAAAATCGCAGATCATAGCCGATCAGAGGGCTGTCCTTGATCCAAGGCGCGATGCCGCTTGCGCGGAGCTGAAAGAGACGCGGAATCTCGAATACCGCGAGCTCCTTGATAAGCAGGCGATTACGCGTGCTGAATTCACGGAGCGCGTGAAACTGGGTCTCGACAATGCCGAATTCTTCCACGAATTGGTAACGGCTGTCGAAACCCGGAACGAGTCACGGGCCGAGACAAAGCATGGTTTCCGTGAGGCTACGCTTGAGCTGACGCAGGATTTACGACCGGAAAAACCGGTCATGCTCCAACGTGCCGTACCACGTGAATTTGTGATTGAGACGGTGGAGTTTGGCGATGAGTTGAGCCGCGGCGAGCGCAGCGTGACCAGGAGTGTGGGGGCATTTTTTGACGCTCTCTTTATCGACCTGGTCGGCGCAGACCCGCGACCGTCGGAACCAGACCCAGATGGGTTCCGCGCGGCGGCCGAGGAAGCTGCAAAGCAAAAAACGCCGGTCGAATATCGTTCCCACGACGACGAATGGAGGGCCCGAGAGAAGTCCCTGTATGGTCGAGACTGATACAGGGATCGGGCCAGCCACGTCCGCGTCCCCATCTACCTCGGCAAAAGAAAATGGCCCGACCACCGAATTGCGAGCCCCAGCGAAAGGTGAGGGTGACGATAGTGGGGCGGCCGATAGCGCTACAATGCCGTCGTCCAACGAGGACGACAGCGAAGCGATTGCGAGCATTTTGAAGATATTCAAACGAAAGATCGCTGGGCTACGCAACCTGTCGCGCCATGAGAGGGCGCTGGCGTTCCGTATTGCCTGTGACTGGCTGTCGTCGGAGATGGCCGGTCTGCGGGAAAAGCGCGCTTACAGACGACATGGGCTTCGTATGTTGCGTCAGCAGCGGCGTCTTCAGCGTCCGACACCAGGCTGATAAAGAAGGACCGCCGCAATCATGTCCGTTGCGGACCATGTTGTCTCTGGCCTTCAAGCAGCTTTGCAACGGCCAGTATGGTGTGCTCGGTAATGCGGCGCGACTGCTCAAGATCGCCATTCGTCTCACTGGAGCGTTCCCCGCTGGGTGGAGTGTATTCCACAACGGTTGTGACGCCTCGCGGCAGACCGGAAATCCGTATGCGTCCATGCGTTGCGCGCGTGAAGGCGAGCACTTCGAGCTGTGGGGAGCCATCCCGCGCTTTCGCTGCAGGATTCGCCAATAATCCACTGGCGGCGGACGTGATAAGTGCGGCCAGCGCTTCGATAAAGCTGTGCTTCGGCGCAAGCGCGGCTAGATTCTCGATTCCAATCCCCTTGAACAGCCCATCGCTCGATAGCGCCTTGTCCGGTCGGGTTTTGCCATAGCGCTTCACGGCTTCGGCCGCCTTCACAGACTGTGGGCTCGAAAGCACTGCCGTAAGGAGCCGCGCCGCATCGAGCTCGTTAATTATTGCGGCGTGCAGCCCTCGTCCTCCTTTCGAACGCAACCCTTCTATCGCCAGCCGCCGATCCAGGTCAGTGACAGTGGCCAGCGGAAGCCCCGTCGCGCTGGTTACAGCTTTCACAAGGTCGGGTGGAGTTGGCATTTTGCGAGGAACTCTCTTTCGGAAAAAATCTGATTGAGACTCTAGGTCCTTTCGGATAGAATCCAATAGGGAATAGATGGGAACGTCTCGTAACGGAACAGTTCTACGACCTTTTTCGATTCGGTACCGCAGAATCGAATGTTACGCTTGCGGAAGGGATGAAGCGTCATGTCGATCCGCAAACGTACTTGGACTAATGCCGCTGGCATCCAAAAGGAAGGCTGGGTCGTCGACTATGTCGATCAAAAGGGAAAGCGCCGCCTCAAGACGTTTGCTCTAAAAAAGCGCGCTGACGCTTTCGAGACCATAGCCAAGAATGAGATCAGGGCAGGCATCCATACCGCGGACAGTGACAGCATCACCGTTGGCGAGGCCGGAGATCGGTGGATTGCAAAATGTACGAGTGAGGGACTAGAGCGGACGACAATCGATAGTTATCGCTCGCATGTAGATCTGCATATTAAACCGTTCCTCGGCAGAACTAAGCTGTCGCAATTGACCATTCCCATGGTCAGCGATTTCGAACGGAACCTCAGAAACGGTACCGACACCCAAGAGCCGCGGTCGCCGGCCATGGTGAAGCGCGTGCGCAGCGATCTTGGCGCGCTCCTCGCGAACGCGCAGGAAGATGGGCTTGTCGCCCGCAACGTTGTGCGCGAAATGCGCGCGAACCGCAGGCGAGGGAAGGAGCGCCAGGCCGAGCGCCGCGCGAAGCCCAAGTTGCAGGTTGGGGTAGATATCCCGACGCCGCAGGAAATCAGAGCCATCGTCGGAGCGCTGAAGGATGAATGGAGGCCTGTCCTGCTTACCGCTATTTTTGCGGGGCTGCGGGCGTCGGAACTGAGGGGGCTGCGCTGGCCGAACGTCGATATCCTGAAGCGCGAGATACACGTCCGCGAGCGCGCAGACGAATATAGCGTTCTCGGTCGCCCGAAGTCAGGCGCAGGCGAGCGCTCCGTCCCGTTACCGCCGATTGTCGTGAACACGCTTCGGGAATGGAAGCTCATATGTCCCAAGAGTGATCTTGATCTCGTGTTTCCCAGTCCCCGGGGCGGCGGGATCGTCACGCGAGATTACATCGCCAAGCGTGGTCTGATGCCCGCCCAGATTGCGGCCGGTGTGTCGCGGCAAGTGTCTAAAACCCCAGGTGGGCCCGTCGAACAGGCAAAATATCCGGGTCTTCATGCCCTCCGGCATTTCTATGCGAGTTGGTGCATCAATCGGAGGGTTGATGGCGGGCTCGAGCTTCCACCAAAGGTCGTGCAGGAACGCCTCGGTCATTCGACGATTGCGATGACGTTAGACGTTTACGGACACCTGTTCCCCCGCGACGACGACGGTGCGGAATTGGCGGCCGCCGAGCGTACGTTGCTCGGCTGAGCGCGAGCTGGACGCAACATAGACGCGACATGGCGACGATTTTCGATCTGAATTGCAAAGTTGAATTTCCGATACTATAGTGTAACTAGCGAAAAAGACTGATGTTTTTCATTTGAACTTTGAATGATGGGGCGTAGCCAAGCGGTAAGGCAGTGGATTTTGATTCCGCCATTCGGAGGTTCGATCCCTCCCGCCCCAGCCAGAAAATCGTAAATCACTGAAAACGCTCAATTATTCGACCTAGGTGGGGCGCTGAACCACAGCGTGCAACACATGACTGCTTCACGGAGCGATCGTGTCAGCCGCAACTCATCTCTATCGAAGAAAAGCCATGTACTACTGGCGACGGCGTCTTCCGAATGCGCTCGCCAACTGGTTTCATAGACGGCATCTGTTCTTAAGCTTGCAGACACCCGATCCAAATTTCGCAAGACGTTTGGTAGTGCTGCTCGATGCCAAACTGGAGGAGGTCGTGACGGCCTTCGAGCATTCGGAAATGCATCTGACACCGCCCCAAGTAGACGGCCTCCTGCGCGATGTCGTGACAAAGCATTTGAATAAGCTCGAGCGCTTGTCCGCTGCCGCGAAATCGTTCGCCGGGTTCGACGCAGCTCAGGCCGAGCGCGACGATCGCCGCGCCGCTTGGGCGTATCGCTTGCTTCATACGCAAGGATCCAACGCTGTCGTTCGCCCGACCGACGAAACACAGATGTCTGCGGAAGGTCTGACCGCGGCTGACATTGCTGCCGTCCAAGACCATTTGGCGATGCTACGCGTCAATGACCTCGTGCCCACCCGGCACGGAATTCTGCAAAATTTACTCGCCGCCAACGGTGCGCCTGCCAACGCAAGCAATTTGGCGATGGCGCAGGACGTCTATTTTCGCGGGATGTGGATGGCGCTTGCGCAATCTGAGCGGCGCTACGGTGGCAAGATCGTCGAGGCCGAGGACTTTGTCGACCGGATCCTCAAGGACAGGGTGCAGCCAGCAAATCAGGTAGCTGCGAGGCCCCTCGATTTAGTTCAACCGGCATACGTACCAGAGCCGAATGACAGTGCCGACCATGTTCAGGAGCAGGATGCTGCTGCTGTTGACGACCGGTTCAAGCCAATGGCGGACCTGCTGGCTAGGAAGCGAAGCAAGGCAGAGCGTTGGAGTGCGAAGAGTAAACAGCAGGCGACGCAGATCTTCGACTTGCTGGCGAGGTTTATGAAGGAAGAGCGCGGCATCGAGAATATGAGCGCGGTGAGGCAGAAAGATCTGGCCGCTCTGGCTAATTTTCTGGAAACTGAAATCTACAAGCACCACGGCAAGGGTAAGAACGACAAAGATCGATCGATTGCGGAAATGCGCATCATCGCGCTGTCGAAACCGGAAGAGCTTCGCGGCCTGGAGCCGGGCACGCTCAACCGCCATCTGACCTTCATCGATCAGTTATTTGATCTCGCCGAAGCCGAGGGTGTTGAGCTCGACTCCAAGCTCAAGATCACAAAGCTGCGTGTTATCAACAATACAGACGAACGCGAGCGCGACGAACGTCTGAAGTTGCCGCTTCCGAAGATCAAGAATCTGTTCAATCAGCCGCCGTTCGTAAACTGCGCCGGCTGGAATCGGCTTTCGGAAGAAGGCGTCCCTAACGAATCCCTGGTTTTTCACGGTGCGCTTTATTTCATCCCAATGCTGATGTTCTATGGCGGCGGACGGCGCGAAGAGTACTGCGGGCTGATGACGGACGACGTTATCGAGACTAACGGCGAACACCCCTACCTGCACATCGCCAAAAACAAGTTTCGTCGCATCAAGAATGCGCAGTCCAAGCGAAACATCGTCATCCATCCGGAGCTTATTAGGCTGGGATTCCTGAAGTATGTCTCGCTCATACGTTCCTTGGGATATGAACTCGTTTTCCCTGATCTGTTTTCACCAACAACTAAATCGCCATTGGGAAATCGTTACTACAAGCTGTTTAAACCGGTTCTGGTTGCAGCAGGAATTACTGAAGAGGGTTTAGGCTCTCACGCCCTTCGGCATGCGTTCGGAGCCATTTTGAAGAAGCGTGACGTGAGAGAAGAGCATCGGGCTGACCTTTTGGGTCATAGTGGAAAGTCGGAAACTTCCGAACGGTACTGCGAAGCGACCGAGATCGAGGCTATGTACAAATTGGTGTGCACGATGCCGATAGTGACCGGCCATTTGATCGCTCACCCGATCAATTTGTTTCATTGGATAAGCGAAAAGAAAACGGCGCCATTTTCACATCCCAGTCGGGCAAAGAGAACAATGTTTTCGTAAATTTTGTCGGACGGTGCGGACTATGCGCGTCTTCATCGCGCGCGTGAAACATTTCAAACTTGATGCCTATGGCGGCTTTCACTTGCCAACTGCTCCTGGCCTAGTTCCGATAGGAAGGAACATCGATATAGCCCGAGTCGTTGTCAATAAAACCATACTTGTGTGTGCCTCCCATGAAGTCTTGGTGCTTGTAACTCGCCCAAGCACCTCCTACGCCATATGTGATGAGCGCCGTCGGGACAAACCAAACCCCAAGCGTGGCGCTCTGCGAAATATGACCTAGCTCATGCATTAACTCTGTACCTCTAGATGGATTGTAACCACCTCCATCTGGAGAGAGTTCTGTGTAGATGCCTTTATTGCCGGTGACAACGTTGCCGATAGTAAAGACACTTTCTTGATTGCCTTTGTAGATCCACGCACCCTGGTCCCACTTCGGAATTGATCCTGTGATCGCGAATCCGGCAACGTGCCCAAAAGCCATATTGAACAAGGCACCGAATGCTCCTGAACTTGCCCCTCTCCGGATTCCTTCTCCCAGATCTCGCCCAGTAAAGGCAGCGTAGGCGCCTCCAGTCGCCGCTCCTCTTAGACTGGAGTTGACGGTGTAATCGAGGCTCCCCCCTAGGCCAGTATCCTTGCCGAAGATTTCAACCGAGCTCGAAAACATCAACGACGACAAGCCTCCCATCAAAAACCCTGCTGTAGCAGCTTGTCCGATGTCGCCGCCGAACAGCGCGGCGTTCGTTGAACCAGCTGCGGCTCCAGAGAATGCAAAGGCAAGCGCGTTACCGCCCAGGCCTACGCCTACCCAATAAAATGCCCCTCCTATGGCACCCATTGCCGCGCCCCGAAGAACATCTTCGATCGTTCCTCCATTTGCGGCAGCCGTTCCGGCACCAAGAATTACACCTATAATTATCGGAACAAACCAAGCAAATTGTCCATTGGGGTCGTGGTAGGTGAATGGATCCCCGTTCGCATAAACATACTTACCGGATAAGGCGCTTCCGGCCTTGAACGACTGAATAGGATCTGGGGCAAGAAACATACTTGTCACGGGATCGAAGGCGCGCTCCCGAAGCAGGTAAATTGATTCTTCGGGACTGTAGTCGGCGCCTGACATTCCAACACGCGTTTCTTTGGTGACGCCTGACCGAGAGATCGGACGTCCGAATGTCGCGAACGTCTCCAATGAGTCTGCCTTGAGCTGTCCGGGTCTCCCTATCAAGCGCATAGTTCCCAAGGCATCTGAAACAGAAATTTTCTTGTTCTCACGATCCCCTTTGTCAATGAATATCGGCCCGATCTTGAGACGAAGTCGACATTTCCCGTGAGTGCAGATTACCTCGTTGCCGAGGAATTGCATCTCGTCCTTTCCTTCGGACAAGATGGAGACGACTTTTCCTTCCGAGTCATATTTGAATTCCGTAGTCTTCCCATTCGTAGCTATTTTTTCAAGGAGTCCGCGTTCGCTATAGGTGAAGGTTCTTTGCCCTATCTTCAAAACTTTGCCGTCGGCGCGGTAATTGATCTCGTTTTCTCCGACTTTTGTTGGGCCGTCGGCGGGAGAGGCGCCGGCGTCATACTGATAGGTACCGCCGCTACTCGAGCGCACGATTCGTCCGAATGAGTCATAGGAAAACGATTCATCTTCTCGCGACGGGGTCATCTCAAAAGATGCGTCGCTGCCTGTTGACGAATTCTCAATCGCCGAGACTCGTCCAAAGTCGTCTCGTACAACTTTCGTTATCTGCTGAAGTTGCTGAATCTCACTAATTCTTCCATCAGCGTCGTAGCCATATGACTCGAGGAACAGCGGCTGGCCTTGCTCGTTTTGAACCGCTACTTTACACAGACGCGAAAGTTGATGTCCGCACTCAGAGTCGACGGGATCGTGGTACTTCAAACTAACAGATCCAAAGTCCTTAACTTTATACGATGTCGGCTGCCCTCCGGTGCTAACGCCCCCGACCGCCAGAACTTGTTCGTCGCCCTCTCGCACACTTCGCAAGAGACCGCCCTCGTATTCAAAAGTATAGTTGAGGCCAAAGCCATTGAGGCTGACGAGGCGCCCTTTCATGTCAAACGAGCGACGAAGCTTGATCCGCTCGGCACCAACTACGTATTCATCACTGGTTATATTACCCAGGGAGTCATACTCAGCTGCGCGAGCAAACTGCGCTGAAACGACGCGCGTCAGCTGTCCGCGCCCATTAGATATTCCCTCGTCATATTCGTATCTGACGTCCCCTTGCCCCACTGGCTTCGGGTTGCCGTAATCGACTTGTACCGGTCTTCCCAACAAATCATATGCCGTGAATTTGGCTACCCCTCCAACAGTCCGCGATGAGACGATGCGGCCGTTGCCGTCATATTCCATCGTCGTAGTGCCATTGTTTGTATCTTTGATTGTGCCGGGCAGACCAAGATCATTATACAATATTTCAGTATCGATGCGATCGTTGCGCGCTAGAGAAATCAGACGTCCTGCGGCGTCATATTCGAAGGTAGCTTTCGCAAGCTTACTTGCGCCTCTCAGACCTTTGCAGTTAGACGTCTTATATCTTGAGTCGCGGGCCAGAACATAAACTTCCGAAGTAGATCCATGAACTCCAATTCGTTTTCCCGAAATCTCCCCTACAGGTGAGATTCCCACTGTCTCACCCTCCCAATAACAAAATTTTTGCGAATTTTCATCAGGGTCAATAATTTCGAAGAGTCGGCCCCAAACATCGTATTTGAATATTGTTGGATTTAGCGCCTTGCCGGCGGCAACTGGACCGGAGCGTGTGGCCGGTCGGCCCGCTTCGTTGTAAGTCTGTCGCATCTCGAACCAGCGCTGGCCTGGCCCACGAGACAATATGGATACAATGCGATCCATGCCATCGCGTCGCTCATAGGTTTCCTCACCTGTTGCATCCAAGCTGTGCACCAGTTGGATGTTACCTTCTTGGGCATAGTCCCAGTTCGTCCAGCCTCCAGTAGGCAATGTCTCGCGAATTTTCCGACCAATGTTATCGTATTCATTCAGAATCGTATTTCCGTTAACATCCGAAATGCTTTTCTGAGAGCCTACAGGCCCACCGTCTAGCTCGACGCCTTCAATACCGTAGTATTCAAATCTCGTCACAAACCCCAGTGGGTTCAGAATGCTTATTAGCCAATTGCCGCTCGCATCGTACTTGTTCTTGAAAACGCCTCCTTCGGGCAGTCGCCGACATAGAAGATTGCCATATTGATCGTATGCGTACCAGCTCTTGGCCTTTCGGCCTTCTGGAGCCGCGACTATCGAAGTCAACGCGAACCGCCCGCGCGCATGCTTGATGAGATCGCCTCCGCAGGAAACGTCTTCGTCGTAGTTGTATTGAGTGGAGATCAATATTTTCCGGGTTTGCTCGTCCGATATGCTCTCGGACTTGAGGATGCCCAGTACGCCGACGCGCATGTCGTGCTCGAAGGTCCGAGCGACGGTTACCAGCGAAAAGTCTGCGTCATACCTGCGGGCAGTCGTTTCCTTTGTATTATTACCATACTCATCATATTCGAATTCTCTTTGCGTCTTTAGATAGCACCTGAAACCGTCACAGACATCGCTTTCAAGCTTCGCGGGGAGAACGACCGTACTTAAGCCCGGACGGATTAAGTAGTCGATTGTTGACGATTCTAGTTTCAGGCCTTCCTTATTGGTTGAGACGGTCGAATAGATGCGACCCTTCATAACGGCGTTAGCAGCATCGAAATCTGAATTGTTTGAGGCCCCCGTCGCGCCTTGGTGAAAGGCTATAGCCACAGTTTTTTGATCACCGTCCTCTGCTCGCGGATACTTGACGACTGCCCTCCCAAAGCCTCGGAATTCCTGATGGAGGGCGTCAAAATATCCTTCCATGAACGAGAAGGTGACCTGCGTGTCTGGTGACGTGCCACCAGCCCGGATATTGAGCCCGCTCACAACCGGATAAACACTTGGCAATAATGTTTGTGTGGAGGGATCCAACCAATCATACGAATAGACGAGTTCAAGCCCAGTTGGGAATGTGATTGATTTCAAAGTAGCTGTAACGGTCGGCTCTGATAGCCAGACCTTGAATACGCCCCCGCCAGAGTAGCAGGCTACACGCGTCTTGGCCCAGCCGGTAAAGTCACCTGCCATGCAATTAGATCCAACTGGTAGTGCAGTTGAAGGTCCCTCATGCCGAATGCTTGAGCTCCATCCTACACCAGTTGAAAAAGCTACGTTCCAATCTCCCGCGATGCCCGTATAGCATGCAATCCCAGTCTTCGTGTCTCCGTTGAAATTGCCAACGATACAATGATCACGGAGCGGCAATTTTGTCACCGGTCCATTCCGCCAAGCAGAAGTTGTCCAACTGCGTCCTGTGGAGGAGGCAACTTGCCACTCGCCGCGCTTTTCGGAAAAGCATGCAATACCTAGGCTTGTGCCGCCATTCCAGTTTCCAGCAAAGCAAGCTTGCGCGACTGCCCCCTCGAAGTCCGGGCCGTAATCCCAATTCGAGGTAAGCCAGCTGGATCCTGTCGAAATAGCGACCCGCCAATTAGTTCCGCTAGATCGGCACGCAATGCTAGTGCGTCCGCTGCCGTCAAAGTCAGCGGCCACGCAAGAGTCGACAAACGCGCCCGAAAAAGACGCTCCAGCATCCCAGATTGTCGTGCTCCAGCCTGATCCGTTGGAAAGCGAGACCTGCCATTTTCCGTTGCCAACATGGCATGCGATTGCTGCGCGCCCGTGCCCTACGAAATCACCTATTGTGCAGGAGCTACTAACGGGCGTACCTCGATTATTCCAATCAGCTACAAATGGTGAGGCTGGAGTAGCTCCGTTGGCCCAAGTCGAGAGACGCCAACCGACGCCGTTCGAAAGGGCCACTTGCCATTTTCCACCACCCGTGTAGCAAGCGATACCAGTTCTGCCTTTGCCTTCGAAGTCACCTGCGAAGCAGAAGTCGGCGATGCTCTTCTCGATTGTAATTTTTGGGCCAAATGGCGGCTGCTGTACGTCGGTGCGCAAGCCGATCGCTGGTCCCTCGCGCCATACATTGGATACTTTTTTTCGACCACTGGCTTCATCTACAAATTCGGTGTGCCATTGGTCGATGTCCGACAATCCCATCTCCCAATTGCCACCGTCGAGATAGCAAGCAAAGTCGGTCCGCCCGTGGCCTGCAAAATTCCCGGTTAGACACCGTTGCGAAAAGTTTACCGGCTTAGGACCTTCTTGCCATTCCGCTGTTGCGCCGAATTGTTCTGAAAAGTTGTATTTCATCGAGTAGCGACGAGAATGGAATCGGCTGCCCGCATTTTCGATGACTGATGCAAGGACATAGTTACCGGTTGATCGTTCCTGTGAGTATTCAAATTTGTATCGACGCAGCTCGGTGCCGAGAGATCGGACAATAAGCTCGTCAAGTAACCGCGCCCTGCTTGTTGCGAATCCGAGCTCAAAGGTGGTCGGCGTCGCGTCTATGGTTTTGTAAGATAGCGCGACTTTGAAAACTGCTTGTTGATCCCTTTTGGACCCGTACGTTACGGAGACCAGGTATGGAGAGCCATCGAGATTTTCGTAGTCAAAATCGACGATATTACCATCGCGATCTTCAATTTGATTGGCCATCCAACTGAAGATCCGTTGGTCTGCCCCGGGATCATACAACCTCGATTGTCTTGTCCTACCGAATCGAGTGACGGTTCCTTCTCGGTTGGTAAGTAGGAAGCCCCCATCGATCGATCGATCGACTTTGATAAATTTGTCATCGGAAACGAGGTTGAACACACCCGCACTTACTTCGACTAATTCCGCCGCCCCCTCCGGCGATGAAAGAACAAAACTGTTAGAATTGTAGTTGATGCCTCGGTCTCGCTTTCGCGCAATTTTTGGAATCGAAATGTCCCAGCCGTAGCCGAGTATGCCTCTTTGTCCGAAAGAGTATTGTGGATTCAATGAAAGTTTTAGGCGCGAACGAAGTGGAGGGAGCAGCAGTGGTATCTCGACTTTGGGGGTGCCATGGAAAAGATCAGGCAAAAAAGCCTCGATAGACGAATTCGTTCCAGGCGCACCCCCAGGCGTCTTTTGAGCCGCAGTCTTTGTTAGTGGATTCACTCTCGAAGAAGCTGATGAAGTGGATTCCGCATAGGCTGGGCTCAGTGAGCTCATTATCAGCGCGAAAGACAATAAAATCGAGATGAATTTCCGAAACATTGCACCCCCCGAGCCGGGCACCCAAAAAAGGGGCCGTGGTAGGTCTACTCTAGATAAATTGGACCTCCAGATTCAACCGTTATCATTCCCACGTGCAAGGCAACTGTGGCAAAATGTCTGGCTGGCGGCGCAGCATTTGTTGCCGCGGCGATCGGTCTCGTGTCATGGATTTCGAGATCCGACTGTCCACCTCGACGGTTGGGCGAAGTAACATTCCAGCAAGGGAATAATGGAGAGCGGTACAGAGTGCAGGATGATTTCACTAGGGGCCGTGAAAAAATTGATTCACGCGCCTGCGGCCGTCAATACTGGCAAAGCGACGATCCAAAAGATCAATTTAGTGGAAAGAAGTGGATCTATCTTCTCGACCAGAAAAGTCAGCGAATTTCTAACCGGCTCTATATCGAAAACCCAGATGATAGTTTACGTCTCTCCGACGAATAGAAATTTGTAGTTTGAAGTTCATGTGACGTCCCTATCAACTTCGATCACTGTTTTCAGGTCGAAAGCATGCAGGCCTTTCAATCCCGAGACTCTGAAGGATGTGCTTAGCGAGGAGGGGAGAGGCTGCGGTCGCCTTCCCGGGGTGGTCTAACTCGGTAAGCAAAGTCGTCCGCCCGCTGGATGGCGATTGGCTACCGCCCGAGGTGCCCGCGCCGAGCATATGAGCCTCGTGGGAGCTGCCGGAGAGAATGTGTCCGCCCTGGAAGTGAGCGAGAGCCGCTACTTGGCCCGGCGCCGGGGCTGGGTCTGCCGCGCTGCCCGACGTGTAGCTCGGTAGAGTCAGGAGGGCGGAGGGAAACCGTTTCCGCCGGTCTTTGGGTTCCGAGCCCTTCGGGCGCGTCCCGCGAGCGGGAGCGGCTCTCGCGAGCCGTCATCTAGAGGTTTCGATCACTAGCCGGTTGGTGGGGAGGTCTCGGCTTGCGTTAGAGTGCCGGAGTTGAGCAAAATCAAATCATTACGGTGTATTTCATTCGAAATCGACATTTCAGCGGTATGCTGAAAACGATAAAATCAGTGAAATCGCTTGATTATTTTCATTGGCGTAGCTACTTTCAGCAAATGTTGAAACCATACTCTGGAGTGAAATTCGAAAAAGAAGCCGCCCGCCGGCTGCAAGCCGTTTTGGCCGAAGTCCCGTTCCTCACCGTGGAGGCCGTCAAGCAGAACGCCATTGACCCTGATCACCGCCGGGAGCTCGACCTGATCGTTGAGGTCAAGTCGAATGGATGCCCTCAGAAGATCGTTTGCGAGTTCAAGAGCAATGGCCAGCCCCGCATCGTGCGGGCCGCGATTGACCAGCTCCGGCACTACGTAAAGCCCCTCGACAAAGGCGCGTACGGCGTCGTCATCGCGCCCTACCTGTCGCCCGCCGCGCAGGGACTTTGCCGAGAAGAGAATATTGGCTTCCTGGACTTTGAAGGCAACTGCCGTCTGGTCTTCGGGGGCGTGTTCATCGAACGCGCCGTTCCTCTCAAGCCCGCGACGGAGCGCCGCGAAATCAAATCAATCTTTGCACCAAAGTCCGCCCAGATTCTCCGTCTGCTGCTTCGCCACCCCAAACGTGCCTGGAAGGTCGCCGAACTTGCCGAACAAGCTAATGTGAGCCTCGGCCATGTCAGCAATGTCCGCCGCGCCTTGATTGACCGCGAATGGGCAAGCACCGACCGCGAAGGGCTTAGCCTCATTCACCCCGACGCGCTGCTCGATAGCTGGCGGGAGGTCTATGAAAAGCCACCGGGCCAGCAGCTTCTCTTTTACACCACCTCACACGGCAGCGCCTTGCAACAATGCCTGCCGGACGTCCTCGAAGAGGCCAACCGCAAGGGCGAGGCCATGCTGGCCTCCTTCTCGGCGGCGCAGTGGCTCGCGCCATACGCCCGTATAAGCACCAACTATTTTTACGCCGACGAGAAGGGCCTCTCGGTACTCAAAGAGCGCCTTGGTTTGTCCTCCCCGGCACGCGGTGAGAATGTTACCGTCCTGCAAGTCGAGGACGAGGGACTCTTTCGGGATTCCGTCGAGCCCGCGCCGCATGTCCGGTGCACCAGCCCAGTCCAGACCTACCTTGACCTCTACGTAGCCGGAGAGCGCGGAAGGGAAGCTGCCGAGCATCTCCGGGAGGAAAAGCTCCAATGGCAAAAGAAGTGAAGCCCGAGCCGCAGTCCGCTGCCGACTACGAAGAGCGCACCACGGCGGCCGTGAAATCCGTGCTGATCGAAATGGGCCAGATCCTCGGCAGCTTCAAGGGCAAGTTCGCAATCATCGGCGGCGCTGTACCGTGGCTCCTGCTTGAGAACGAGGACATGGCCCATGTCGGCACGCTCGATATCGACATCGCGCTCGATGCCGCCGCGCTCAAGGACGACGCCGAATACAAGGCGCTCATCGAAAGTCTAATGGAGAACGGCTACGACCAGCGCACTGAGCTCAAGAAGTTCCAGCTCGTGCGACAGGTTGACCCCAACGACGGCGGCCCGCCCATCGACGTGATCGTCGATTTCCTGATGCCGCGCCATGTCGAGCTTACCAAGAACAAGCCGGCCCTCATTGAGAATTTTGCCGTTCAGCGCGCCGACGGCGCTGATCTTGCGCTTCAGTTTTATCAGATGGTAGCGATCGACGGCTCGATGCCCGCGGGCGGCAAGAACCGCGTCGAGATCGCGATCGCCTCGATCCCGGCGCTTCTCGCCATGAAGGGCTATGCCATCCAAAACCGGCATAAGCAGAAGGACGCCTACGATATCTATTACTGCATTCGCAATTACCCCGGCGGGCCGCAGGCGCTCGCCGCGGATTGCAAGCCGCTGCTCGAGTTGGCGGAAGGCAAACAAGGCTACGCCCACATCGCCGGGAAGTTCGACAAGGAAGATGCCTACGGCCCCACGTCGGTGCGGAAGTTCGTCGAGGAAACGCATCTCCTCGGAGACCGTACTCCCGATCAATGGCAACAGGACGCTTTCGGACAGGTGCAGGCCTGGCTGAAGGCCTTGGGGCTGGTCTAGCGGGAACAAGCCCATGGCAAAAACAAGGGGCCCTTACGGCGGCCGATGGAAGAGCGGCGACACGCTCGATCAGGGTGGCCAGGCCCAGGTTATCCTGGTCGAAGACCTTATGGGACAATACCAGGGGCCCTGTGCCCTCAAGCGCGTGTTCAACGCCGAGCGTCATGAGCGCTTCCGCGACGAGGTCGAAGCGATCAAGATACTCTCGCACCCTAACATCGTGCCGCTGCTCGATCACTCCGCGCTCGATGCCGTTCCCGGGGACGACGCGCGGCAATACCTCGTCATGCCGTGCGCCAAGGGCGGCAACTTGGCCAAAGCCGTGGGCCGCTACCGGGGCAGGCTCGACGACGTGTTGACGGTCGCCATCCAGATCGCCCATGGCCTTCAGGCCGCTCACGCGGCCCGCATCATCCACCGCGACGTCAAGCCGGAGAACATCCTGTTTCCCGGCGAGGGACACGCGATTTGGGTCGCGGATTTCGGCATCTGCCTTATCCAGGCGCGCGAGCAGCGCAACACCCGAGACGGCGAAGTGGTGGGCCCCGCGGTGTTCATGGCGCCGGAACTTGAGGACGGCGGTCAACTGGCCGTCACCCCCGATGCCGACATCTACTCGCTGGGCAAAGTCATCTATTACATGATCACGGGCGGCGTGCGCATGCCGCGTGAGCGTCTACATGAAGAGGCATACGCCGCGCCCTTTGCGGCAGGCGGCCGGCTGCTCCGGATAAAGATTCTGTTGAGCCAGATGATCTGCGCCCGTCCCTATCGCATCCAAACCATGCCTGAGGTCATCCGCAGGCTTGAATCCATTGCCGCCGAGGCCGCTTCCGAGCCGCCCCATGCCTTCAATACGGCTGCGATCGACCGTCTCAAGCAGGCCGCGCTTGCCGACCGCTCGCGTGTCCAGGACCAAGCGGACGAAGAGAAGCGGCGTCAGGCGTGGTTCAATGATGTCCACATGGACATTCTCGCGTTGGTGCATGGCGAGCTCGCCGCTCATGCGGCGCGGCTGACCGAGCCGGGCCTGATCAAATCCGGCGCGCAGCCTTTCAATCCGCGCGGCGCAACTGTGATGGGCCGGGTCTCAAAATCCCAGGCGCTGGATGGCCACGAGATCACGTTTCAGCACGAGGGCGCGCACGAACGCATCACGGCGCTGCAATTTGCGTTCTACCGCAAAGCCATCGTCGCCCCGGCCGGTCAGCCGCCAAAAGAGCCGGTCGGCATCTGGCTCACGCTTCAGATCCGCGAACCGGACAACCGGCCTGTCCAGCGCTGCCACGCCTTCGTCAATCGAACCCAGCAGGGTCGGGGCCGCTTTGCTTACGCCATCGCCAACGAGCCCGCACGATTTGAGCTTAATATTTCCGAGTGGCCAGACAAGGCCGACGATTTGCGGGCGTTCGTGCAGAACGCGCTTGAGGCCTTCCCCGAGCTGATCCGCGGCGGCCTGCAGCAGTTCGTTATGTTTGAGTTCAACAACAAACCACGACGGCGTTAAGCTTGCGCCACTTGGGAAACATCCTGCAAGAATGACAAGTGCTACGGGGGCGAAGACCGCGAAACCGAAAAATGTAAGCAAGGCGGAGAAGAATGCCCTGCTTACAAAAACCGTTGTCGTTGACAGCAATTCGATCGGTAGCCGGTGGACTGTGCAGGACCTTAATCGTCTTGCACGTTTGATCGCGCTTATCGCCATGGGTCAAGCATTGCATGCGGCAAAGATCATCGAAGACCTCTCGCCGACCTCGTCTGCCATCACTGCCGCCAGTTTGACCGAAGCGGCTAGAAGGCAGCTTCGAATTACCGGCAAGACCGACGATCAAAGAGATGCGTCACGGTGGCGTCGGGATGGGTTTCTTTTTGAAGCGATCTCCTGGATTGCGGCTCGTCAAGGCGGAAAGTCGCGGGTTTACATGAAAGATCCACACATCAAATCGACGACCCAGGGCATCGACGGTTTGATGATTGAATTGGCGGCTTCCGCGCCTGAAATTACTTCTGCAACGATTTTCGAAGACAAATGCTCTGAAAATCCGAGAGCCATCTTTCGTCAAGACGTGATGAAAGCATTCGGTGATCATCACAAGAATCTTCGCGGCCCGGAACTTGTGTCCGGCGCGTCCGCATTGATCGAGAAAAGCGGTATTGACGGGACAGCGGCTGTTCAGGCCGCTTCGCGCGTGCTCGACCTTGCGTATCGCCGTTACCGAGCATCGCTTGCAGTAAATACCGAGTATGATTCTGAAAAGGGGCGGGTCGCACTATTTAAGGGCTACGATAAGCTCAATGGTATTACCGCGCAGCAGCGGATTGGTGCGACCTTCGTCATAGACGGAGACTTGCGAGATTGGTTTGATAGTCTTGCCAAGCGAGCCATGACAGCTTTGGATGAGATGGCAAAGGAGAGCGGCGGTGTTTGATCCCGTAACCTCCGCGATGCTGCGCTCGGCACCGAGCCTGCCTGATCTCGACTCGCAGGACCTACCCCGCAGGCTCACTCGCCACTACGCCCAATTGATGTCTCAGCGCTTACGGGGCGGAGGTGGGAGCGAGCCAAGCGGCACGGACGAATGGCCCCTTGAAAGGATAGCGGACACATATGAGCTAATCACATCTGTACACGACGATGCGAGCATTCGCCGTGCATCCGCATTCGTTGCCGGAACGGCGCAGCAGATACTTGCTCGGAAACCGCCTCCGGAAGAGGCAACACTGAGACCGTTTGTCGATCGCGATCAAGTGGACCCGACTATAGCAGCGGCATTGCTGTTTCTTGCGGCCGAACAATACGCAGACGCTTACGAAGCAGCGACACTGATCGGAAATGAGCCGCGAGATCAGCTCTACGAAGCAAGAATTCTTGCCGACAACGTCCGGGATTTGGCTCGCGGCGATTTGAACGCCATCATCGCTCGCGCCTCGCGCTGGCGTCGGCCGGATAGTATCACGATAGAGCTTCAGCGGAGAGCCTTGAGAGTCTTGCTGGAAGCTCTCATTGCTGGAATCGAGCTGCTTGCGTCACAGCTACTTTCGGTGCCGGTGCCCGATGCCACCGGCGGCCGTTTTGACAGCGCGGAGGAGGCGTTCCGCCGGGTCCTTAAGCTATCGTCACACTCGGCCGAAGGCGATGAGATGATGGCAGGTGAGCTGTTCACGACTTATGCCGGTCCACGTCATCTTGCTTCTTTGCTCTTGTCCGCATCCGACGGAGTGAGCGAAGCGGCGCTGACCAAGCTCAAGCCGCCGGGAGGCGCCGACACCAAATTTTGGAAGAAGTGGCTCCGGCACCGGGCCGACAACGCTCCGTATGTCTGGCCCAATCACCGCGAGGCGATCAACAAGAACTTCTACGAGAGTGGCAGGTCAGCGGTTGTCGTGCTACCGACCGGTGCAGGCAAAACCACGGTGTCCTCTTTGAAGATCGCCGGAACTCTCGCTAAGAAGAAGAAGGTAGTGTTCCTTGCGCCCACACATGCGTTGGTCGAGCAATTGACGCGTGATTTGCAATCAATGTTTCCGAAGGATTTACTTGGTTCGGTCGTTTCGAGCGATTTCGATTTGCTGATGCTGTCGGATACGCAGCTCAAGGAAATCGAAGTCATGACCCCCGAGCGCTGTCTCGCGATGTTATCCTTCGCTTCCAGTGCGTTCGACGAAGTCGGTCTTCTCGTCTTCGACGAGTGCCATCTTCTAAGCCCGCAATCGGGAAAAATCCGAAGGGCGCTGGACAGCATGCTATGCGTCCTGGCCTTCAATCATGTCGTGCCCCAAGCTGACTTTTTATTTCTATCGGCGATGCTGAAGAACGCCGCAGAATTTGCGGATTGGATAGCTGAACTGACCACAAGAAGCTGCGTGCATGTCGACCTGCTTTGGAAGCCAAGCCGACAAGCGCGCGGCGTCGTGATCTATCAAGACGAGGAGCTTGTTAGCATTGAGAAGGAAGCCCTGAAAGCGCAGGCGGCTGGCGACCAGCATGCTGGCAAGCGCGCCAAGGGCCTGCGCACCGCGGCCACCAGCAAGCTGACGGTACAGCCCATGGCCATCTGGGGTTTACAGCACAACTGGCTCGTTGAAAAAAAGGTATATTGCTCGTTCACGCCGCTGCTGAACTCGCCCGTGCGATTGAGCGGAGAGCTCTCCTATGGCCGTATCCGCCTAAAGCCAAACTCAAACAGCGTTGCTGCGGCAATCGCGGCGGGCGCCGCCCGCAATGGTCTGAAGACAATCGTATTCGTAAACACCAAGCACGATGCGGTTTCTACTGCTTCAGACATCGCGACTACATTGGGAATCACCATCTCGCCGACTGTGGAGGAGCAGGCACTGTGGGATGCTATTACGTTGGAGCTCGGCGACGTAAAGCATTCACTTCTCAATGGTGCAGCGGCCGCCGTTCCGCATAATGCATCGATGCTTCGTCTCGAGCGAGAACTAGCTGAAGGGATGTTTCGCCGAGCCGACGGCGCGACCGTCATAGTTGCCACGCCAACGCTTGCTCAAGGACTGAACCTTCCGGCTCAGCTGGCCATTCTGGCTGGTGACAAGCGGGCATCGGAAGAGAAGGGTCGGGAAAATTTGGAAGCGCACGAGATTCTCAATGCCGCGGCAAGAGCGGGCCGTGCCGGTCACTTAGCAAACGGTGTCGTCTTGCTGATACCGGAGCCGATAATCGCCTTCACTAAGGGGAAGAACCTGAAGAAGGACGTAATCAACAAACTGCGGGCGGTACTGCCGGAGAACGATCGCTGCGTGACCATCTCAGACCCACTGGAAGTGGTGCTAGATCGTCTCGCGAATGGAGAAATATTGGACCTTGATGTTCGCTATACGATTAACCGTATGGCTCTATTACGGGAAGCGGACGGCGAGGATCACGAGCCGTCGATGTTTGATTTCAATCGATCGCTCGCAGCCTATGCTGCCCGCAAAGCCACCGAAGAACAGGAGTTCGATGATAAGGTGGCGTTGATGAAGAAGGCTATCGAAGAGGATGTGGAGGACGGCACTGATGCGGCGGTATTCGCCCTCGCGTCAAAGAGCGGCCTCCCCATAGACGTCCTGGTGCGGCTGAGAAAACGTATCACCGATCAGATAGGTGGCTTGCCAACGTCCATTCGTAAATGGATCGTTTGGGTTTTCACTTGGCTGAAGGAAGACGAAGAGGCTCGCGCATTGCTGCTTACTGACGTAGCTGGAGCTGCGAGAGCCGCTACGGGACGTAAGAAGGCAGGCCCTGTTGACGAGGACGTGCTCGCGGAGGTCCGGCAAGCAATCACCGGCTGGGTGAGAGGTAAGACCGTTGCTGAAATTGAAGTCATATTGGGAGGCGATCCGGACAGTTCTTCCGCGACGGCCCGGACATGCCCTCGCTCTCGCGAGTTGATTGGATCCGTTATTCCGCGGGCAATATCGTTTGTTCTTAGTATCGTTTCGTACACGGTGCTGGATCTTGATCCATTTGGCGACCAGGACGACTTGGAGCGTGAGGTCGTTGAAAGTCTTTCTACAGCAGTTCGGCTAGGCTTCGATGATGTCGAAAAGCTAAAGTTTGCCGCCGAACACCCTGAAATTTTGGGGCGCGTCCAAGCTCATCTAGCTTGGTTTAGCCGATAGTGGAGTGCCTGCGGTCGTGTTGTAAAACCTCTTTATGTGACCGCCACATCCGGAGCGCCTCGTCTCTACTCCTGTAGGTTTTGCGTTCCGTCCTTTCGGTCTTGAGCGGCAAGAAGGTCTCTATTCGCCGCAGCATTTTACCAGACGATACCGGAATGGTCATGCTGTAGACCTACCCGGTCTCTCCTCGGCGCTAACAACACGAGGGGCGATCGGAGCTGATTTCACGTGTTCCCAGGGGCCCTAAAAATGTCCACTTTCGTTTCGAGACAGCGGCGTAGGTTAAGGTCCGTCGCACCGACTGTGAACCAGCCATCAGGCTTTTGATAAAAATCCAGGCCGCGCCCGATCTTGATGACCCAGCCATTGTCGAGGCGCACTTCACGGTCATGCAGATTGGCGTTCAGCTTTACGTCTAAAGCAACGTCATGCTCCAGCAAGCTCTGCTTCAATTCATCGAGCTTATCCCGGACGTCGGCCATGTCGGTTTGCTGGTCGTAGGACGTAATCAAGGTGATGGTTTGAACAGACGACGCGTTGAGCATCGTCTCGCAGAGACGAACAAAATTTGCGATCTGGTGCGGCGCGCGAATGTATGGATCCTCCACGATGATCGACTTAGCGCCTGCCAAATAGGGGCCAAAAATCGTATCGTAAGAATGACCCGTGTCGCCATAGTTTATGGTATAGTGCAGCTCGGCTAGGTCGCTGGGCTGCAGCGACGAATTGACGGTTAAGGTTTCGGCTGACGAGGGCGCCTCAATAGTCTTTTCCACGGTCGATGGTTGGCCTGGCGCCGCTGGGAGTTCACCTGGCTGCACACTTGTCCTGAGGAGACGACGCGCGGGTTCTAACGTCGCCGAAGCGTTCGCGCTTTCAGGACAATGGACGACGATCTCCCGGCCGCCCTTGTCGATGTATGACAGGCCGATCTTCGCGAACTCGTCGTCAGGCTTTCTTTTGTTCATTTGCTCTTTGACGCGGCGCCGGCATTCGATGGCATAGGCCACGTACTCGTCGAATTCAGCATCATCGGGCGAATCCGCCGGATGCAAGATTTTCAGCAGCGCGCAGAGGGTCTTCTTGATGCCCTTCTCGTCGCGCCCTTCCACGGCTGGGCCGAGTTTCAGCCGCTTGCCGACCTCTTCGTAGCGATTGCTGTGCTTGAGTTGATAATGAAACGCCTCCGCAAGGAAATCAGTGATTAGGCCAAACCGTTCTGTGAGAAAGGCGCTGCTGTTCTTTGGCATTTCCCAGCCGGGAAGGTAACAGGCGAAACGGTCCATAACCGCGAGGTCGAACTGGTCGGGGAGCGGCTGGAATAGGTCGTATTCGGTCGAGTTGACGATCTGCTCGACCGACATGTCAATATTGCCGACAAAGGCCATGCTGGCATCGGCAATGACCTCGACACCGCGCGAAAAGCGGCCGTTGGCCATAAAATCCTTCATGATCTGGATCGTGTCGGGATCCTTGACCTTGATGCCGCCGACCTCGTCGAACGCGACCGTGTCCCAGAACCCAACCAGGCCGACCTTGCGCCGAGCGTTGTTGTAAAACAGCACCGACTTGGTCGCCTGGCCGCCGCTGATCAGCGTCGAATAGGGTGAAAACTCGCTGAAGAAATAGGATTTGCCGGTGCCACGGGGGCCAAGCTCAATGAAGTTGAAATTGGGTTCGACCAGTGGGGCCAATCTGGCGATGAAATGCAATTTGACCCGCTTGGTCAGCTTACTCGGCTCCAAGCCGACGGAACGCAGTACCACGTCGACCCACTCGTCGCGGCTAAACGCCTTTTTGGCCTCGCCATAGGAGGCGAAGTCGAAACGGCTGAGCTGGATCGGGCGCAAGTCCTCGACATAAAAGGCGTAGGCGTCGGCGTCGACATCGTTGTGAGCGATGACGACTTCGGCCCAGATGCCGCCTTCAAGCAGACGGTCATTGTCGCGATAGAATTTCTCACCAATGGCGATGCGCTGCGATGCGAAGTTTTCGAGCGACGCCCAATGCCGCTTCTCCTTCTCTACATAGCGCACATGGACCTTGTCGATGAATTTGTGCTTGCCTTTCATCGCGACGCGGGATTGCGCGGCGTTGGCCTCGTCAGGGCGGACGTAATTTTCATGTAAGGTTGCAAGCACCGCCTCCAGGCCGGCCTGGATTTCTGCCGGATTATTGCTCGCGCAATAACGCGCGAGCAGAAATTCCAACACGAAGGTTGGCACATTTGTGCCCTTCTTGATCCGGTGCAGCAGGTCCTTGCGGACGACCTTGCCGTCAAATGCCTGGTTCAGCTTCGCATCGAGAACGTCCTCGACATATTCAGACGGCATAATCGGTCTCCAACTCGATCGCGGCATATTGCGAAAGCGTCACGGGATTTAGCGCCTTCAGCGTGAACTTTCCTTCGAATTCCATCGCCATCTTGATGGTCACCTGCACTCTCTCACCGGGTTTGAGGGTCACGGTTCCCGTCGCGCCGTCCACGTAACCGCCGCGCTTCGCCTCCCCAATGATCTCGCCCTTCTTGCCACAGGCTTCGAGCAAAATTTCGAAGGTTTCGCCTAGCGAAAACATGTTTTCACCCTCGACGGAAAGATCGACGACAGGCAGGCGCGTGGTGACCCGCTTCGCGCCGTTCTTATAGGCGAGGGTAACTTTCGCCGCCGCCATTTGCGGCTGCTTCGCTTGCCTGAGCTTGATCGTAATGACGGGCACAACAGCCTCTTGCAGTGATGCGCCGCCATGGAAATACAGCAGTCCGCGGCGATAGGGTGCCAGGCTGCGCGGGCCCCCGAGTTTTCCGAAATCGCCGCGCAGGCCAACCTTTTCGGCGGGTAGCACGAAATTGCCATTGTCGCCTTCGCCCTCGCCAAGCAAGGCGCGGTCGTGCACGACTAGCCAGGTGCCCGCGGGCTTGGCGCAAACGTCCCCCGCTTCGGCATGGGCATTCAAAACGAAGCCATGGTCGGTGGCGATGACCACGTCGGAAAAGCCTTCGCTCTTCAACTTATTGACCGCAATGCGTATCGATCTCAAGGATTGATGGATGAGATTGAGCGTAGTCAGCGTCCCTGACGGCGTGTTTTCCAAATGCGCGTCAATATCGACGCTGCGCAGCACTAGCAGTTCGACCGTCGATGCCGGCTTGTTTTTCGACCGGACGAAGGTGTCGAGTTGGGCTTCCGCGAACCTGTCGCCGTAGCGGGCGCGCAGCACGTCCATCCGATTGGTTACAGAAGCCAGCTTGGCCCCGTCCAGAGCCACAGCGAAGCCGGCTCCTTCCTTCATTAGCCTTAGGCCGGCCGCGGCACCTGGCAGCAGCGAGGTCATGCCGACCGGCGTCACTGTCGGCAGGAGCGCACAGGCGGCGCGGATTTCAGCCTGTTCGATGTCAGCAAGCTGCCGGTGCAGGGTCACGCCGAGCTCATAGCGAAGTGCGTCCACCATGATATAGGCGACCTTGCGACCGCTTTCCTTCAGCGCAGGCTCGACCATCTTGTCGAACAGATCGCCATTGGACAATTGGCCCTGAATAGGCCAGCCGGTCGCCTCCAATTGCTTGGCGAAAAGCGTCTGAACTCTTTCGGCCAGCTTCGCATAGCGCTTGCGGGCGTGTCCGACGGCGTCCGCCAGCGCGTTGTCATCTGGGATGTAATCACCCACTGCCTGCTCGAACTCGCGTTGCAACCGATCGACGTCTTGAAGCGCGGTCGTATAGTAACCGACCAGAGTCTCAAGGCTGCGGGCGTTTTCGGCAAGTTGGCGCTCGGCGTCGTCGCAAGCCTCGGCAAGCCGGAGGCCAGCATCGACCAGCCCCCATTGCGCCTGGTTTTCGCCCTTGCCAATCCAGACTGAAGCGCCGTGTCGGCTTACGATCTGCTTGGCGCGGTCCATCTCCCCGGCGCAAAGAGCCTTTGCCGCTTCGGCGAGAAAAGTCCGCCCCTCAAACGGGAACGTGTCACGCTTGCCGAGGTCATTGAGGCCAGAACAGACATTGGGCAGGTCGAGTTCGCTTTCGACGCCTTCGGCCCGGGCGATATATTCGCTTCGGCTCATGATATTGCCGCGCAACGTGTCGCACAGATCTTCGACCAAGATCTTGGCTTCAGTCGGCGCCTTGGGAATGTTGGACAAGGTGGGCGGCAGGCCGGAGGGCAGGTCAAAGGCAAATTCGCTGAACAGCAGGTAGCGCCATAGTTCGTCGGCGATGGGCGACAGGGTTTTGCCCTTGGTCATCAGCTTCAGGCCTAATGCCTTGGCCAGCAGCGCCTTGGCCTCGGGCACCCAACCTTCACTGGCTTTCAAAACGTCGGTCTGCTTTTCAGTTGGCACCAACAAAGCGAGGAGGATTTCGCGGGCGGATTCCGCCTGGAGGCAAGTACGCAAGGTTGGCCAGGAGAGACCGCCGCCAACGTTGTCGATCAAGGCGAAGGGCGGCGATGGGTTTTCGCCGAACAGCCGGCGGATTTCAGTGGCGTGGTCGGGCTTAGCCTTCAGGCAAAGGCTCTCATACTCATCGCCATCGCCGTCGGGGAAAACTGCGCCGCAGGCGGAATAGACGGCGTAGGGGTCCTTTTGCCGCTCTTCATCTGTCACGGGGCGTTTGGCGGGAATATAGACTAGGAGCTTTTTTGGCTGTCCGGTGTTTCCCAGACGGGCAAGCGCCAACATTGCGCCTTCACGAGCCGAAATGCTACTAAGGCTGGCGTCGATCAATGTCGTGTCGCCGTCAGCCAGCGATTGGCAGAGGCCGTGGTAGCGGCGATCAGGATCATAAACAGCCAGCACCGAGGCCTTTTGTAGCCGTGGGAGGAAAATCTGGTTGACAATAAAGGCGGCGACGCTCATGCGCCCGCTCCTTTTTTGCCGCGCGACTTAGCGGGCTTCGGCGAGGGTTCCACATAAAACAGTTCGAGATCATGCGCGATAGCAAGCGATTTGTCGGTCTTGCATTTTTCGCGCACGCGCTCGGGCCAATAGCCAAAAGCGAGGTGGGCCCAATCGTAGTCGCCGTTCTCCAATTTGGTCCAAGTTTCCTTCAGCAACTTCTGCCAGGGCCTGTGGCGAAACAGCGGCCACAGCGGCGCGGCGGTGATCTGCACGCCATCGTCATGGCTGGGCCGATAGCTCGGCGCGATCTGCAATAAAGTGTCGCGCAATTCGATCAGTTCCGATTGGAGGAGCTGAAGCGCTTCGAGTTTCCTATCCTCGTCTCGGCTGCGAGCGTTACCCTTGTTGCGCAGGGCGACGGCTTCTTGCTCCACCTGCTTCAATTTGCCATTAGGCCCTTCGAGGAAATCGTTGACAGCGCTGTAGAGCGTTTGGCTGGTTAGGCTGGGGTAATAGAGCCAAAGCGTATAGGCGCCCGATGCCGTCGAAAGCGGCCAGTAGATCGGCGCCTTGCGACCGCTTAAGCTATATTGCTTAAGGTGCGCAGGAAAAAATTCGCGTTTTAGCCACCGGCGAACGTCTGTGGTGATTTCAAGCTTAGCCCTTCTGAGAATATCCTCAATCAGCTGAACGAGATCGTGCGGGTGACCTTGGTCATCCACCAAAATGCCTGAATGAGCGTGGTAGCGCTCTGCGTTATCGAGCAACATGCCTGGGCTTTTGGTCGGAAGTGGGTCGAACGGGTCAGGTTCGGGCGGCGCATCGCGCTCTCCGGTTGCGAGACGCAAATCGAAACGACCGACTGCTACACCCACGCACCACGACAGAACCGACGCAATGCGGTCCTGCGCAGTTTCCTCTGAATCTTCGTCGCCTTCATTTTCTTCAATTTCCTCATGGTCGTCATCATCATCAGACACAAAGGAAGCTTCTTCCTCCTTTGTCTTCAGAATAAGTGCTCGATCTTTTTGGAGCCCATACAGGCGAAATGCTATCTCGTCGATCTTTGCTTGCAACTGCTCAAAATCGCTGTCTTGCGGAAATGACCCCCGGCTCGGTATCCGCGGTAAGAGAGAGATAGGAAGCAAGAATTGATGGCTTGTCTCCTTATCCTCAAAACGTCTTCGACCGAGCAAGATCGATTCCTTCATTACTTCCGCTAGTTCCTGGGACGTCCCCAAAAAATCAACTGGGACCGGAACCTTGGATAAAACGCTGTTATCAAACTGCGGATGCGCAAATCTACCCAGCATCGATTTGGTCAGATAATCAAAAGGTGATGAAGAAAGCAGGCCACCCATTGCGAGCAGATCGCCTTCCGGGCCGTAGATGCCACTGCCGCGAATGCTTATCACCGATCCTCTGGGCAGTGGGGAAACAGAAAGCTTGCTCAGGCGTCTTGGATAAGTGAAGCCAGCTCTGCCATACAGTTCAACGTTGCGAAGGTTGCGAGACCAATGACCTCCGCCGTAGAGCGCTCCATTGAATGCTTTCAGCTCAATGCCATCTTTCTTCCAATTCACTACCAGACCAAGGTCAGTGAAGAACGGGGAGTAACGCCCTCCCTTGGCAAACGGCGGCCATCCATCGTTGCTACGAACCGGCTCCCACCATGCTCGGACAAACCGAAAGTCATTCGAGGTTTGCATGCCGGCCCGAGCTATGCGTCCATCACTTTCGAATGGGGGCAATTGCTTGAAGGCTTTGATAATGCCCGGAGGTAACCAATAAGCGAATGGTGTGCCGGGAATAGCCTTGAGATCATCAACACTAAATCTAAAAATATCCTTCGCATCGGAGCCTTCGCGGAAATGACGAATGCAGTCCAACAGCATAGTGGACTTGTCGCTTGCAGACAGTGCTCGTATGGCAATCGTCATGCGATCTTCCTAATAACGTAAGCCGCAGCCTCGACCATTGCCTCATCCATTACTCCATGACCTAGATCAGCAATGCATTCTAATTCAGAATTGACGTTGATTATATTCTCGCGCCATGACTGATAACGTCCAACAAAAAGACAAGTACGAGACGTAATCGCTCCAATTCTGCCCTCTATGGTCAAGAATCTAAGTCCTTTTTCTACAAAGGCTGTTAGTACGTCAGCTTTCGAGTGTGGATACGTTGTCGAAAGATACTTTGCAGTTCCCTTGCTTGGCTTTCCAAATGGTGGATTCATTACGATAACATCGAAGCGCGCACGGCAGACGTCGATCATTCGCAGGCCCCCCAGAGCATCCTCGACGAACAACCCTCCCTGGTAGCTGGCGCGGGCGGCGTGGCCGAAATCGACCAGAGCTTGTTGCAGTCGCGCCTCGGCCTTTTCCCACTGCGCTTCATCTTGCTGCCGAAACATCCCACCGTGGTCACCAAAAACCTGCTTGACGAGGCGAGGGATTTCGTTCTCGACCTGCAACAGGACGCCAAGCTCAGGCAATCCCTTGAGCACGAACAACGCCTTTTCGAACAATTCCGCATCCAGCGGATCGAGTGTCTCCATGAAAGTTTGGCGCAGCTCGAATTCGGCCGGAGGCGCCACCGCCGCCACCACATGGCCGCGCCCAATCGCGGGCCGGTCCGGCGCTTTAACGCCGGCCTCGTGCCACGCGCGCTGCGCCCGGAGCCACAGCGCCAGCGAGGCAATCTGCGCTGCGCGCGGGTCGATGTCGACGCCATAGATATTGTGCTCGATGATCAGCCGGGGCGCGTCGCGTAACAAGGCGTCTTCATCCGCGTAGGTCTGGCCAAGCGGTTTCCAATCGGACATTCCGTCCGTCTCGACATCCAAACTGCCGGGACCATGCAGCTGTTCCCAGGCCCAGGCCTCGCGATAAAGGTCCATGAAGAGATCGAAGGCGTAAAGGCCGAAATGCATGGAGCCGCAGGCAGGATCGAGCAACTTGATCGTGCGTGGATCGCGTAAGCGCCGGGCGAGTTCAGGTCTCTCATCCGGTTTGATCAGAAGATATTTGCAGGTGTCCCGCAGGCTCGTCTGACCGCCTGTCCAATCGAACCACAGCCGGCCCAATGTATTGTCTACTAGAAACTCCACCACATAGCGCGGCGTGAAAAATTGGTTGCGCACCGCCAGTTCGCGGCTGTTTCGCGGTGCCTGCGAGGCCTCGCGCATTGCCTTGCGCTCTTCACCGCTGTTGAAATATTGATAGATCCAGCCGATGGTTTCGTCCTCGCCCCAAAGCGGCGCGATGTCTTGGGCGTTGATCAGGTCGAGCAGTGGCAACAGCGCGGGCTCGCGCGGAAACAGCCGCCCATTTGGGAAATGCCGATCGAACAAAATCGGTAAGTCGGTGCAGTAGATATCGCAAAGACTTAACAGGAACACCCTATAGGCGTCGCCGGTTTCGCCCAACGCCGTCCCGGCGACGCGCTGGTACAACTGAAAGGCTTGCGACTGATAGCCCCTGCCGACGCATTCCCTGACCAGACCGCGCGCCTCCATCATGCGCAAGGCCGCCAGACGGTTCAGCGTTGTGAACGCCTGTTCGCGCACCATGCGGTCGAGCGTCGCTTTGCGCGCCTGCGACCCGTCGCTCATGGCTGCGGGCAAGTAGTGATCAAATATCTCGCGCAGCAGGCGCGCCGTTGCCATGCGCTGATCGTCGAGATGGGACAAGCTTTCCAAGGGCGACACAGTCCCGGACTCGGGATCGAGGCCAAAATCCTCCTGGAACTGCGTGGCGAACTCGTCGGTTAGGACTAAGCGGGCTTTCGTCACGAAGGTTTGAAGCCGCCCCCGCGTCGCGTCGTCGAACGCCACGGCTCAGTTCTCCTGCACGACAAAATCAAGGTCGATGTCCAACAATTCGCGCCGCAGATCCGACAAGGTGCGAATCAGCGCGTCAAGTTCGGCAGGGGTGCCGATACGCGCAGGAATCGTGATCGTTTTTTTTCGCTTTTCCTGCACACCTTGTACAGGCGTGTTCGAAGAGTTGGGAAAGAGAACTTGCTGACGGCGCGCCTTACCCTCTTGGACAACTTTAGCCTTGGTTTCGGCGATGGTGCCCTCGATGTCGAATTGCCGCGCTACCAATTTTTGGACACCGACAATGTCGGGCATGACCTCGACCGACAAAGCCTGGATCTTGGCAAGAGTGCCCGCCTTTTCTTCGACAGTGAACTCAGACCACTCAGGAATCAATGCCAGCTCGGATTCGGCAGCCAAGAGACGTTCGGCTTGTGCCGCGTGCATTGCGGTAACGGCCTCGGCGACCCGCGCTTCTATCGTCGTCTTTCGCGTATTAAGGTCCGCCTTGCGCTTGAAGAAGTCGTCTTGAGCCAAAATATCGGCCACAGCGACCAGATCTTCACCCGCAGCGTCGCGCAATTCCTTTGGAGCACCTGTATAGGGCAATTCATCGATGCCACGCTGAAGACTCCGCAAAGTCTTGACGGTGCCGGCAATGCCATGGTCGAAAGCCAGCTTGGCGGCAATTGCCCATTTCAGTGCGTCATAAAGCGGCGATTGCTCCGCGCCAAAACGCTGCGGCGCGTCAGACGCGTCGGACAGCAGCATATCGGCCATTTGCTGGTTGGCCGAGCGAACGGTCTCGACGCCGGGCAATCCCAGGGTCTGCAGCCTTTCCGCCAGAGGCGCCAGTTGATGCTGCAACGAGGGTAAAAGCTTTTGAGCGGCTTTGCCGATATCCTCTTCTAGCGGCACGACCTGGTCTCCAGAGAGATCGGTCAAACGTTCTGCCGCGCGGCTCAAGACTTCCATCGAAGGCCGATCATCGCGCATGGCGACGCCAGTCAATTTGAAGCTATTGTTATTTTTCAGGGCGTCGATGGCCTGTTGGCCTGTGACGGTGACCTCGCGACCGGAGACTTTCAGCTTCACTTCACCAGCGACGAGCAAGGCGGCAACCATGTAGCGGATTGTGTCTTGCGACCAGCCGAAAGGCGCGCCGGAAAACACATCCAGCAGCTTCTTGCCCTCGACGGTGCCATTCAGCTCGATGAAATCCTTGATGCTGACAAGACCTTTATGGTCGGTCTTGATACTGGGCGAGCCTCCACTGACTTGTACGAGCCCAAGCGGGTCGAGGGCGGAGGAGATCGCGCGCAGGTTCGGCGCCCGCAGGAATTTCTCAGCGAGATCAGTCGCGGCGCGCTCGGCCGCCTCGGGGTAGCGGTCAAACACCCGCTCGGCAGCTTCTGCGAGGTGTTTTTTGCAAGCGGTCGCGAGCGATTGATCGAGGCTGGCAACCGCCGTCACTTTGCCTCGGAACACGAGGGAGCCCTGAGTGAGGCTGCGCGCGATTTTCTTGATGAGCTCAGAATTAAGACGCGAGGCGCGATCCATCTGGCTTTGACAATATTCCTTTACCTCCTGATCGGGGTCATTCCTGTGCAGTTCGACGATCCGCTCGCAGCGGCAGATTTCCGCGACCAAATCATCGGCTTCGACGGAGCGGCGGCCAAGCACATAGATACTGTTTTCCGACGACCTATGGATGGATTCATTGTTGAGCCGGGTTTTTTCCGTCTCGTAATCCGTCGGATCGGCGAAGGTCAGAATAGATTGGACGGTTTCCCGCTCACCCGCGAGCGAGACCTGTTGGCCTGCGTTCAGGTGCTTCAGCCCTGTCGTCACAGTCAAAGAACCATGGAGCCGAACGCTAGGCAGCGGATCGAAGACAGCCTTCAAGGCTTCATTGAAAACTCGCCGGATGTCCGCCGTGCGGGGTGCGAGCTGGGAGCGCTCCTGCTCCACATCATTGAGCTTTTCGCTGAAAAAGCGCAGCCAGCCGTCTTTCTCGCCCAAAGGAACGATTGGATCCTTGAGCAACCGGTCGATGGCTCCCTTGACATTGTCCGCAATGGAAGCCGATGCGATCCCTGGCTGCATGAGAGCCGCCACATTCTCGACGGTGACCGGCAAGTTTCCTAGAATTTGAAGGACTGCTACAGTTTTGGCGACGCCTTGGCACAGCTCATCGTCGTTGAACCGGTAGAGAACCGCCTTCTCGACGGCATGGAAGATCGATGGAAAGGCGCGGCGGATGTCTTTGTCTAGAGCGTCGTAGAGCGTCACAGTAGTCGCGAGCCACCCGACTTCGCGATCTGCGACCGGCTTCAGAGAACCCGCGCCTTCTACGAGGATGTCCTGAATCACCTTGATCGCCGAACGTAGACCGATACCGCCGGTCGATTTGGCAAGGGCGCCTAGCAAATGAAGCAGAATGTCGAAATGGGCAGGTAGAAAAGGGTAGAGGTTGGTAAACGTCTCGCGGTCGAAGCCGGCATCATAGAATTTAGCGTCCGACAGCT
Source organism: Bradyrhizobium genosp. A (assembly GCF_049949275.1). Lineage (NCBI taxonomy): Bacteria > Pseudomonadati > Pseudomonadota > Alphaproteobacteria > Hyphomicrobiales > Nitrobacteraceae > Bradyrhizobium > Bradyrhizobium genosp. A. Next base: position 2,429,989 of record NZ_CP188196.1, read on the forward strand.
TGGTGTGCTGGCGCAAGGCTTGCCCGTGGCGATCAAACAGCGCGCCGAGCTCTGTAGCTCCGACAGCGGATTTACCCAACAGGCGACGAAAGCAGATCTCTTTGATGTCGCTGGATTCAAGCGCGACCGTGATCGGAAAGCGATCCTTCAGCTTGTAGAGTTCTGGAGAATTGATCGCTGCCCTTGGGTCATCTTCAGTCAATGTCTGCTGTGCGGTGCCGACAATCCAAACCTTGCCATTCCCGAGATCTTTCAGGTTCTGCGCTAAACCCTGGAGATCAAGAATCTTGGTCTGCTGGCTGCCGACATATTGGCCGATTTCGTCGATGATGAAGATGATGTGCTCTTTGCCTGAGGCTTCGCGCACCACGTCGATCATTTCCTGCACACGGTTGTTCATCAGGTAAACGATGTCGGTGCTGGCGGTCGAAAAGGCCTGATCGGTCAAGAACAGGTTCGGATAGAGTTTGTGGGCAAGCCTTGGAACCACGCTGTCAACAACAAGATCGTCATTCCGATAATCGGCCCATTTTTCGCCGGTCTCGTTCTGAAACGCCTGCTCGAACTCAGTGTAGCGGCCTTCCTTGCGAAGCCGCCGCTCGAGCGCCGCGACTTTGATATTCCGGGAATAGCCGGCGTACTGCAGGACCTTGTGGTAAAGAACCGTCGAAACCTCAGCGAGCGAGGCACCAGCGATCTGCTCGCTTGCCAAGTCGAGCATGACAACGGCAGCCGGAAAGCTGGCCGCCAGTTTCGAGAGCAAGGCCTTGGTGGTTGGTCGATGGAGCCTGTCCTGCAGATGACGAAGGAATGGCTTGCCGTCGATGGTGACTCGTTGGTCGAAGGCGAGACCCAGGTATTTGGTGAAGGAGCTCTTGCCCGAGCCATAGAAGCCCGAAACCCAAACGCCGACTTCGTGGCTGGAGCCGGCCTCCATTGCAGCCTGCATCTTCTCCAGCAGCTGCTCCAATTGCTGTTCGATGCTGTCTGTCGCGATATATTCAGAAATTTCGGCCTTCAGCCTCTGCTCTTGCGAAGCCTGATAGGTGATGACCTTCTCGATTGTCCGCTGGATGTTCTTGCCGGGGTCGAACAGGTTACGAATTTGGGTCATGATGCCTTCTTATTTTCTAAAGTGATCAGCCGCCGACGTGCACAGAGCGATAATTGCCGTCTTCAGGATAAAAGCCGAGGAACCTCAGGCGCGTTTTTCCTGTTCGGGTGCCTGGGTAAAAGAAGACAGTGGGGACATGGAATTTACCTTGGAGCTGCGCTTCGATTGCGCCGATGCGCATGTACGGATGCAGCGCCTCAAGGTCGGTCACCAGCATGATCGTTGAGGATCTGCCTTCCAGAGCAGAAAGCCGCTCCTCTAGCCGGGATTGAAGCCGTCCTTGAGCGGTCAGCGCATTTGCCAGCGAGGCATTTGTTCGTTCCCACGCGAGCGGAGCTTTTCGGTCGGCCTCCATCCAAACTTTGCGGAGGGGGGCATTCTGAAGAATGTCTGCGATTTGCTCTGCAATGGAAAAAGTCTCGACCTGCCAGCCCGCGTTGGTCAATTTCGACTTCCATGCGGGCATGAGACGTTTCGCCTCAAGCAATTCGCGTGGCGGAAAGACCAGATAGAAAATTGGCTCAAAACTGGCGTGTGCGAACTCGCGCCCGGTTTCGATCCGTCGGATCAGCTCGTCGAAGTCAGCCTTTAATGATGCCATCGGCAAGCTCCTCCATTGACTTCAGCTTCCAGGACACCTGTATGAGGCCTCCGGCCGACTGTACGATCAGCTCCCCGCGCAGGGAAAGCCGCTTCAGCTCGCCAAGAACGTCGTCTGCCTCAAGCCCAAAGAGCTCCCAGTCAGGGCTGTGCAAAAGCGCGTTGTCGCCCAGCCCACGAAAATGCAGGTCGTGCGCGAGAATCGACGCCACGTTTGGCGTGATGCGGAAGGCCAAGATCGGCCTGGCGCCGGATTTCATGACGCCAAGCAGACCAAAATCCACGCATGCCCCAAGCAGGTAGCTTGCGACTCGGGTGACAGTCGTCTCCGACCAGGGGCTGGTCGTCCGCCCATCGGAAACAGCCGAGGAGACGAACTGCAAGGAGTCATTCTTCGACACCGAGATTCCGCCGCTTGCATAGCGCGGCCAGTAAACCTGTCGTACAAATTCGGCGAGGATCGGGTTCGCACGGCAGGTGAACAAGAAACAGAGCGACCGGAAGTCGTCCCGGGAAAGGGCTGTTGAGACCGCCTTTAGAAGCTTGGCTGGCGCGCCGCCATCCACGAGGTATCGGGAGCGAAACGCTTCCGTCACGATGTTCTGCAAACGCCTCGCAGTGACTCCTGGGAAATCACCAGATGCGAGCGCTGCCTTGAACAGGTCCTGCCCACCCATTCCAGGCTCCCAGGCAGCCAGCAGTTTCAAGGTCTCAGGCACGAGCCCAAGGCCAGCCTGGAGCTGCGTCGTAAACTTTAGCGTGTCCGTCATCGGTCGCTTGGAAAATACGGAAAGCATTGGACACCAGCGCCGAACCCGGCGAAATACAAGGACGCTGCCTCAGAGACCCATCCGGCAGTTTCGATTGCCTCAGGCAAAGCCATGAGTGCCGGGCCGGACTTCGCGGCAACTGTTTTGGTAACGAAGCTCTGTAGCGTCGCCTTGGCGGATTCTGGTGATGATATCGTCTTAGCCAGATCGGAGCTCCCCAACTGGACTGATTCGAATAGACGCTGCTCCATGCTCTCGGGAAGGCGGAAGAGGTGGAAGACGAGGCCGACGCCGATCCGTTCATCATGGACTCGTCTGGCGGCCTCAAGGACACCGTGGTAACGAGCCTGAAAAGTATTGCCCCCGAATACAGGAGCAAGAAATGAAGTGCTCGTTGGGGATAGGAATGCCGAGGTCCACCATCCAGCGGCGTCCCGCTCGCCAAGCATTCCGACTGCCAACCTCAGTGCGGCGATTCGCTTGACCCCATGCTCGCCCTGCTCTGAAGTTTTGCCGTTCATCGTTTCCCCTCTGAGCTGTGTCGACCGAGCTGGACAATCTCAAGTAACTGCCGTTCGCGCAATGACAAGCAATGGCGCCGACGAATCACACAGCGACAGTAAGCTCAATTTTGCACCGCGATCGTCGGCAGAGACGAGAGGACATTGAGCCGTTGGCTTCAACAGCTCATCTTTTGAGGCCAGGCTTTAGCACGTGGTCCTGGTACCTCTGCAACCCTCCGTTCGGAGCAACGCAATTCACCATCCGAGCTTCCGACGTTCTGCCAATCGTCAAAAGATTGCAGGCGTCAGCAACAAGGTATTTTGATACCTAAAGCACGCGGGTGCAACGGTGTGAGAAGAGAAATTTGTACTTTTCTGTAGCATAAGAGAGCATCTTGTAATTGCTTCAATTTGCTCGGTTTTGCTTCAAACGATAGGAGGAGCTCGGTCCGTAAAATACGGATATGGCGACCGATCCTAAATCCTGGGCTGAAACATTCGCTGCCCAATTGAAAGTTGACGGAGAGCGTGTTCCGTTCGAGCGGGTTCTCGCTCGTCACCTCGACGAAATCTCAAGAATACGTTCTACGTCAGGTCTGACGTGGCGGAGCCTAGCATCTCTCCTCATTCGCGCCGGAGCTCGTCGGGCAGATGGCAGTCCGATCTCTGCGGACCAGTTGCGGGTCGGCTATGCTCGGCTCGTCAGCCATGCGGCAAAGGCCGCCGCCGACTTGCCGCCCACGGGCACCTCTCAGATCACCAGGCAACGAGGCAGCGCAAAGCCGCGACCCGCGTCGGTGGCCAAGCTTCCGACGTCGCCACCGCCTCCCGCCGCAATCCCCACAGCTGTGGTCAAAATTCTGCCGAAGCCTCAGTCGCCTTCGATCGCTTACGAAGACGTTTCTGACGACGAAATCGCGCTGGCGCTCTCGCGCCTCAGTAAATTGTCCCCAAAAAAGTGAAGAAGGAATTGCATGCCGCCGTTTGAAGATCTGAGATTACTTCCACCGTATGAGGAGATCGACGCTGTGCCCGATCAGGATCCGCCGGATGATGAGGTCGAGCCAGTTGAACCGGAGATATTTCCAGCGGATCCGCGCTATTGCGTCACTGTGTTCTATGATCCCGAAGTCATTAGGGACGATGCCGCATTCCATGAACTGCGAATTCGCATGGAGCAGGAGTACGGCGGTCGCGAAATCAACATGCGCAAACTCGACAAAGACTCGCTCGACTATGAGCGGTTGTCGCCCTTTCCGGAGAGCGAAGCCCGCTTTCTGCGACAAGGCTACGTCGCCAACGTTGAGGGACGAATATTCGATCAGGGTGGCATCAGTCAGTCCCGGTACGCCAAGCGCAACGTGGCGGCCCTTACGGTCAACGCCATGATGATGGCGACTTTCTTGAACAAGCAACCCATCGGCGGTCTCAACCGGCGTTTAAACGCGAAGGCGCGTTGGCGGGAGGTTTGGAAGGCGATGGCCCCCGTCATGGGAAAACTGACGCTTCACCAGGATGAGCGAGACGCGCGCGTTAGGGCGGAGGTGGAAGCACCCGAAAATGCAGCCGTGGATATCGAGCCTCAAATCTTCCCGCTTGTCGAGCATGAAGGGCTTCTTCTCGGCACGCAGGCGTTTCGAGTCGCGCGTGCTATTCACTGGGCTTATGAGATGACGCCTCTGTCGGCTTGGTACGCAGGACAGAGGGACTACGAATGCGACGCTCTCTTTGGTCTCCATCCCACCGAAATCAAGAATCAGATCAAATTCGAGGCAGCAAACGTCCGACACTTGTTCCGACCGCAGCTGCTGGACGCCGAAGCGCACCCCGCGGAGGTCACGCCGGCAATGATCGCGACCTGGTATGGTCAAGCTATCGCTGGCATCCGGAAAGTCTGCTGGCTCGTCACCGCACAGGAAGACCCTTCATTGGCATCCCATTCATTGCATCGGGAAGAAGCAGTCCACGGCTTCGCGCTTGGTGCCCCCGACCGTCTTCCGGGGAGTGGACGGTCGTGGGATGACCTCATTGTCGATCGGACGAATGAGCTCGTGGCCAGGCTCATCGGGCCGGTGGTTCCCGGCCAAGTCATGACCCACACGGTATCTTGGGATCAAGAAGTTCTGGCGGGGCTAATAGGGGCAACATACGACTCCCATGACGAACCTGGCGAGAGCCCATATTCTAATCCCGACATCTTCACGGCGTCGCTGGCGCGTTGGATCGGTCGGCTCAAGCGGACGCGCGCCGCCACTATAGACGCCTGGACCGCCGACAGCATCCTCTCGTTCTGGCGGCGCTCCCAAGAATATGAACCGCTGCTACTCAGCCAATTTCCGCAAGCGACATGGCGGCGGCTAGTCGAGATCTGCGAAGCCATGGAAGCCGACCGCGATATGCCAGAGGTTGAGGTGACCTACGCTTGGACCCAAGATCGGGTTCAACCGTTCAAGTGTGAAGAGCGAGAAAACATGCTAGCGCTCGAGGGCCCCTTGCTCTGCTTTCCGACTCTGCAGGCGGAATATTGGCAAGAAAAGGCCGACATCATCACGGACCTTGAAGGTTTCGAACTTGCGTGAATGGTGGGCCGTGGCGGCCTCAAAAGCGGCCATGGCCATCACTCTCTCAGGACGCTATTTCGTAGCGCCTTCTGCTGGCTTACCTGCCTGCCGCATGTAGCGTGTCCATTCTGCAGGGACAAAGCCTTCGCCGACCTTATTCCAGACCGTCAGCGGCCAATCGAGCCGGTTAGCGGCGCCGGCATAATGGACGATGGCGCGGACGTACTCCTTGCCGTCGTCGCCCTCGAACACGCCGAAGTCCCGGTTCAGTTGCGTGGACGTCACGACGGGCACGTGGGCCTCTTTCATGACGTATCGGCGCTTGTCATCTTTTTCCGGATGCTTGTTCGGTGCCGACCAAATTATGTCCCGGGATCCGATCGTCTTCTCGGCGAGCTCGGCGCTGGGACCTGCGGTGAGGCGGCCGTAGATCTTGATCTGAAACAGATCCAGCAGCAGACTCGCTTCTTTTGAGTAAAGCTCGTCGAGCTGCTGCTGCGACTGCAGCGCGGCCAGGCAGACGAGACCCTTCTCGCGGCCGACGGACAGCGCCTTGGCGAGACCCTCGACACGCCCCAATGAGTACATCTCATCAAGGACCAAGCTTACGCGCCTGTTGGCATCGATTGCGACGGATGCATCGGAGAGCGCCTTGCAGACGCGGCGCAAGATGCCGCCGCAGACTGCCGTCGACATCTCTTCGAAATTCGGAGAAGTTTGAACGATGACGATCTTCGATTGGCTGTTGGTATCGCTGAGCCACGCCTTCACAGAAAAACGCTTCTCTGGAGGCAGATGTGTCCAGGCGTAGGCCATCGGTCGCAATGCATAGACCGCCGCCGACAACAGCGTTGACATGATGCTTTGCACGGTCTTGTCGACCCCATTGTCGTCGTCGCCGTTGCCCAGCAAGGGACTAGCACTCAGATCGATTGAGGCGATCCGATCCCTCAGATTCTGGGGCTTGCTCAGCAGCGTGAGCAACAGCTCACCTGGTCCCCACTCGGTTCCCAGCTCATGCGCCATCGCGCTGATCGTGTCGGCGAGGACAAGGCGTGCGGAGTCCGACCAAAATGGCTGATCCGAGGCCGGGATAACGTCCTTTGCGAACTCTGCTGCTGCGGCCGGGCCATCAATATCGGCGGCGACATGCCAGGCCCAACCATCGCGATGGGACGGAGAGATCAGAATGACATCGTTGAGATCAAAGCATTGCGTGACGTCGCCCTTATTGCAGTGAAGGATGACTTTGTCGCCGCGACGGATCATCTGGTGCGCGAAAGAGCGGACGATATTGGACTTGCCATGGCCGGACGCCGCAACGACGAGCAGGTTACGCGTCTCCAGTCGGAACGGAAGATTCAGGAATGGCGCAATCCAAATGCCTCTCGAAGCGAAGCGGCCGGCCTCCATCTGGAACTGCGTGCGCAGCTTCAGGCGCGCATTCTCATCGTAGTAAATTCGCGGATCAGAGGGGTTGGGCGTCAGGAAGGACTCGACCAAAGGCGCCTGTTCCCAGGCATCATAGCCCGCGTACGCACCCGCCATCAAACTGATGACAATTGCCGTGATGAGATATGGCCATCGTGCGCGAAGCAGCTCCCATAGGGGGAGGTGTTTGAACATCTCTTCGCCGTTGTGAATCCAGGTGGAGACCGACAGCGTTTCCGTGATGGTCGGCACAGTCATTAAAGCAATGACACATGGCACCAACGCCAAGAGAAGCGCCATCACGCCGGTGAAAACCGCCGGCGCTTTGGCGCGCTGCAGTTCGAGACCAGACTTCAGCGTAGGTAGACCAGACATGGAATATTCCTATCGGAACTGATGGCGCGAGAGAGGTCGATCAAGACCAGATGCGCGGGATGGCAATCGCGAGCAGCAAAAGGCTCATGGCGACGATCATGCCGCGGAAAATTGCGCGGGTTGCAATCGACCAGCGATTGCGCTCTTGGTGCATCCAGTCCTTTTCCGTCGTGACTACCGGCGCGACTCGACGCGGCCGCTCCGCCGGCCTTGATCCCGTAGTTGCGTCGAGATGATGTGTCTTGAGCGCGGACGATGATGGCTCCGCCTTGGCAACGACAGCCGCGGACGTCGGCATGATGCGTTCCCGCAACGTCCTGGCGAAGTACTCCGCGCCCTTGGGACCCCACTTGCGCAGGCGAACCGGATCGACGGCAATACCGGACGTCACCGCCTTCTCAACGGCTTCGTGGATTTGCCGCTGGATCTCGTCGCTTCCCTCCCGAATGATCACTCGGAGCGGCGGGATCAGGATCGGCTTTCGAGCCGATCCTTTGATGTCCAGAGGCATAGTCATTACGCACCGCCTTTCGGTAGCACGATCAGCTTCGAGAGCGCGGCATGCATAGCCCTGAAGTAGATCGCAACAGCACGGCGCGCGAGTTTGAGGTCGCCCACTTCCATGTTGAGGCGTTTGGCGCCTTCCTTGGGATCCATTGCCAGCGCTTTCAAAAACCGCAGACCGGCGTTTTCGAATGGCTCCCAAAAGTCCGGGAGGATCGCGGGCATCGTGATGCAGGTCACGCCCGCCAGCAGCGGCTTCAGATCCTTTTCGAACTGATGCCGTGCCGGCCCCGTGGTCTTCAGCGCCTGAAGCGAACCGCGATCCAGCAAGTTTTCGACCAGGACCAGGCGTGCGCTCGGCACTGCCGACCGAAAGCGTCGGATGGTCTCGGCCGCCGACGCGATGGCATCGGTCTCCGCCTGCACCAGGACGAAAACTACCATCGGCAGTTGCCACGTGATGAGATCTTCGTCGATCTCGACATCCGCAAGAAAATTCGCGGCATTTTCGACCTCGTCAGCACCGATATCGAAGAGCACCGACTTGGTGCTCTGGGTCGCCTCGCTGCAGGCCGTGTAGAACGGCGTGAAGGCCTTCCGCACCAGGGAGGGATCGCCCATCACCAGGTCCGGATTCGGCCTGAGGTCTACGACCTTGGCGCCGATCAGCGAACTAAGCCTCTTCTTATCGTCAGCCTGAAACACGCTGTAAGAATAACCGTTCAGCGTCATCAGGTCCGCGATGGTCGCCATCAGGAACGTCTTGCCGGTCCCGCCCTTTTTAGAAGCGGTGGTCAGCGCTACGGGCGGAGGCAGGGGGAAGGTCTTGGTCATGGGAGCAACCTCTCATTGGGCCGGCGCCATTCGCCGACGTGATCTGAGAAATGCTCGTTTTTCCGCTTGGAATTTTAGAGGTTAAATACCGTAAAAGGCGGTATTTAGTTACCTCTTCGAGATCGAGGGGGTCGACGTTACGTTGAGCCAGAGTCCCGTGGCCGTACGAGAGATGCGGTGTTGTGGCGCGGGAATTCTTTACGGTCGCCTCGGGGAATGCCGCACTGCTGACGATAACAATTAACGCGTTCGTTCGGCGTTGCCCCTGGTGTTCTCAGCAACTCGGTGCGTGTTGCGGCTGCCATGGTGTTCGAAAGCCAGAGTTGATGTCTTCAAATTGGCTCGCGCAATGCTGCGCGCCATAAACGAGAGTCTCTCTTCCTCGCTTGTTTCCAGTGTTTTTGACCCGAGATCCTGCGTCGCCTTCATTTGAGCTCCCAACAAATCTGTATCGTAAAAAATCGATGTATTTCCCCTCGATCGGCTCATGGCGACAAGGCTATCGTGACGATCAAATCCGGCATCGAGTACGACCGTCGCGGTCTCAGCCGTGAGGCCTTGCGAGCTGTAGGCGGTCGACGCGATATTGTGGCTCATTCGAATTCGACCGGTCTTATCGTGAAGTTGCTTGGTCGAAAACGAAACGCGCTTCTGGTCGATCATTGCCGTGATAGCAAGGTGACCGCCGTCAACTTCACGAACGTTCTCGATCCGGCCAACGGTGCCGTTAATGACCCCGTCGCCGATGGCATCTTGGCGGACACCGAAACGAATGCTATCGCCAACTGCAAGTGACAGCGTGAATGCTCGGCCGGAAGAATCGCTCGCCGCGATCGTGTAATCCGGCCCGACCAGAGAACTCTCTGCTCTCATTCGTCTGCGAACTTCCACGTTCAGAGCGCGAACGACTTTGTTCGATTTTGCGATGAGCAGGTGGGGGTGCGCGGGATTGTCCCGCTTGGCCGCCATGTATTGATCGACCGCGGCCGTGATCGTGGCCTTTGCCCCTGTGCAGCCGTGAAGCAAGCCATTTTCGGAGTAAGCCGCCAGGCCTGCTGCGGCATCTCCCTTCGCAAACGCCATGGCGGCCAGTTGCGCCCATTGCTCACGCTGGCGCACGATCTTCTCCATCCGGGTCGGCGCGAGCGCGGAAGTGAGAATTTTAAGCGCCGCCCCAGCGGAGATCGGTTGCAGCTGCTGGCGATCGCCCACAAGTACAACTTTAGATTGTGCATCTCTCGCGGCGAGTAAAAGCTGCTTCATGGTCCGCGAACCAATCTGACCACACTCGTCAATCAGCAGCAGAGTGTCCTTATCGAGCAATTGCTGACCCGCGTTAATTCGAGCCAGCAAGCTATCGATTGCGAGGGCCGTTACGCCCAAATCCTCTTGAAGCATCCTTGCCGTGCGCCACGCCATGGCTCCAGCAAGTATTTTCTTTCCCTCATAGCCATCTTTGATTAATTTCATGGCCACTGTTTTTCCCACGCCTGGACTGCCCTCGATTATGACCAGAGATTCCGTTCCGGTCGCCGCGTGCACTGCAATTCGCTGCTCATCCGACAAGCCGCGGCGCCGGCATTCTCTCTCGATGTAGTCGCGATCCGCGCTCGACCAGCGCCGTGCTCCCTGCATTTGCGCGATGGTGAGAAGATTGCGTTCGATTGCAATCAACTCGGGTGTCGAGTAGAGGCCGTGGCCGTAGATATCGTGGCTCAGCGGGACAATCTGCTGAGAGGTGATTAGGCGATCAACTTCGGCATTAGCGCGGTCGAGTCCAACTCCCGTTCCGACGAGAGCGCTCGCGACTGCGGCCAGCAACGTGCGGCGCTCGAATACGGATTCGTGCTCCGTGAGCGAGCGGGGGAGCTGCGCCAAACGCTGGGCAATCAGTTGTTCGGGAACTTGTTCATGTTGCCGGTCATGTCGTCGCAGACGATGAGCGAACGTAGGAACGTCGACGCCTTGAGCAGCTGCGCGCTCGGCCCATTGCTCGAAACGATCTTGATTGGAATCGGCTTTTGATAGGCGCGTCGCACGAGCGACCGCAGCAGCAAGTGATCGAGCTTCTCCTGTAACCAAGTCGTACTCCGCGAGCCTATCTTCAATGGTGTTGCGGCGCGACGAGAAATAGCGCGTCGTTGCTTCGTCTACAGCAGGGCCGCCGGTGGGACTTATCAGTTCGAAGATTCCGTTCCTGCCGGTAACCTCGACGCTAAAGCCAAGTCGCTTCAACCCGGATGAGAGAGATAAGTGATACACACTTCCTGCGAGCATGGCGTGTGCGTACAAAGCGCGCCCGTCTAAGGCTCCAAAGGAGACCTTTTCGTTGGGCGCGTCGCGAGGACGCTCAGAAACGTTAGCGACACAGAGATGCGTATGGAGGGCCATGTCAGCAAACACCCGACCATCAGAGTGTGCCGAAGGTCGAGCTTCTCCGTGCTGAAAAGCTGCCACGACCAACGAGGCCTTCTCGATGATGGCCCCGGCCTTCCCACGGCGTGTGAAGGCTGCCTCGTTGTCTAGGACGGCCAACACAGCGCGGCTTGCTTCGAGCTGTACTTGTTCAATAGCGGCGCGCGTCGTTGAATCTGCTAGAGCGTAGAGGATCGACACAGATTTTGGCGCGCTGAGGGTAATGTCGTAGCCGGACACGCGGTCGTTTCTGCCGCCGTCGTTTGTCAGCAGCGCCTTGCCATCACTTCCGAGGCCCTCATGCAGCTTCTCAAATAGCTCGGCGTCGACCTGATCGCCTGCGGTAATTCCAAGCGCAGATGATGTGCTGAGCCATATGCCGGCGGGTTCGCGTCCCGATAGGTAATATTCGGCTTGGCGCAGATAATATCGCGCCGAGGTTCCTTTTGCGATGCTCGCGACCACGGACGTCCCCCTGAGAGGAGGCCGTTTTGGGGGCGATCGGAGCGTGGAATTTTAGAGGTTAAATCGAGAAGGGTTTGACCTCTAAAATTCAGGGTTCGGGTCCGCCGTAAGAGGGAGAGGCGCCACGATGTCGAAACTCTAGGTGAGCTCGGCGGGAGGGCGCGAGATCCACCCACCTTAGAAGGAAATGACTATGGACCCTGTTGCTTTGCTCTCCTTGCTCTGCGGGCGGCCGGATCTCGCCGATCAGTTGATCGGTGGGACCATTGCCTCGGTGCGGCACCAGCCGCCCGCCACGAACGGCACGCCGATCCCGGTCAAGGTCGCGATCATCGACGGCAACCAGTTTGCTGTGGCGCCGCTCTTCGTCGACATCGAGGACCCGGCGGCGGCCCAGGAAACCTATCGCCTCTTCAAGTGCGGGGCGCTGACCCTGGTGGAGAGCGACGCTGATGGCAGCCCCGCCATGATGGGGATCGTGGATGGCCACCGCCGCCTCTCGATCACCGTCGATCCGGCCGGCGACAGGCTGCGGGTGACGTTCGTCCGCGGTGGCGATATCACCTAGAGGACGGCCGGCGCGGTCTCCACTGGCCGCGCCGGCGCCCATTAGAATGCTCTTGCTAGATGCTTCACACGACTGCTACACAGTGGTGTGCTGCAACGAAAAACAAAGTGATTTCAGTTACTTTTGAGATTTTCGCGGAGAGGTGAGTACCCTCCCGCCCCAGCCAGCGTCAACATCCTGAATTTTCAACTGAAATGGCTTTGTTCTCATGCGCGTTTTTGGGCGCATTTGGAAATTCGTTTGGCCCGTCATTTGGAAATTCTGTGCTGGATTCGTTTTCCTCGATCCATGACAGGAATTGCGATGCAGCGTTGGTTGCGCGATGCGGCGCATGACGCGCGCAAAATCTGATCAGTGCGCGTGCAATCGCAATCGCAACCGCGAGCTGCAGTGGTTGCCTCGGCTGTGGTTACGATGCGTTCTGGCGAACCACGCCGTCGCCGCCAGGCTGAGCTCGAACAACAGCTGCATCGGTGTCTTGTTGTTCGAACTGCTTCTGCGCCAAGAGGTGCGCATGCCGCTTGCGGGTCGCAGCCAACGCTCGCTGCATTGTTTCCTTGGCGTAGCCGCGATAGGCCTGTGCGGTCTTGTGCCCGGAAAGCGCACGACCCTGGCCGTCCGTCAGTTCGGCTTCCTCCAGCTCGGTCATGCCGCCGTGCCGACATGCGTCAAGCGTGAACAGCACTGACATGCCATCGATCTTCTTGCGCATCTGCTGCACAACCTTTTCCATGCCCGGGTAAGACCAGACTTTCGCTTCACCCTTATGCCCCCCTCGCTCGATCCGGCGCATGATCATGGGAACACCGAGCTTCGCGAGATGGCTTAGGAATTCCTCCGCTTCGGCATAGAACTTGATGATCTCGCGATCGACAACTTCTTCGAGCGGATGCCAAACCAACGTCTTGTGGTGTTCGATCCGCACCGCATGTGGCCAATTCTTGCTTCGATAGTCCGGCCAGGTCAAAAATCCGGCCACTACGTTCTCCGGCCGTTGCAGCCACTCAAAGCAAATGACCGCGACAGCCGCCGGCTCAGGCCGGCCGAGCTTTATACAACCCCAGGCAAATCTGTAGACTTCGTCGCGGGTGACCTGACGATCATCAATTTCAGAGATACGAGCGCCTTCTAATTCGGCGGGCGCCTGACTACTCGGCCGCACGTCGATCGAATTGCCATGGATCGCCGATCTGTCCGGCTTACGGCTTGACGTAGGTCCAGCCCTTCTCCTGCAACTCCATCACGCGCACGACGCCCGACTTGACGACCTCCGCCTGCCGCACAATCGGGATGTCCTTGCTTTCGGCCTTCTGCATCTTCTCCTGGGTGTTGCCGCAGGCCTTGAACGAAACCTCGGGCGTGCTCAGGGCCATCTCCTCGATACGCGCCTTTACCGGCGAGGTGTCGTCACGCAACATGTGCAGGCCGGGCCCAAACGTGACGACCTCGATCTTCACCTTCTCGCCAGCGTCCTTGTAGTATTGGGCAACGTTCATTGCGTTGTTGAGCGCGAGATTCATCGCCGCTGGGTCATTGGTGTTCACCTGCAGGATCAATCGATGTTCTTTCTTCTTCGTTGCAGTGGGATCCTCCATACGGGCAAGCGCGGATCGCATCTGCGGCGCCGTCGTTGGCTTCGCTATGTGGTGTCTCGCAGGGCTTGCCTTATGCGCGACGGGCGGCCCTTCCGCCGGCGTCCAATATTTTCTACCTTGCTCCGCGGCCGCGAATGACGCGGAAACCAGAACGGCGATCGCTCCCACCGCGACCGTCGCGGCAATACGATGAAACCCGATCATTATGCGCCTCCATCGAAGACAATCATTTTCACACCATCAACGGTTGGGTGTTGCGATGGCGCGCGGCCATTTGCACGCCGCGGCCATCTTCGCGCGCGCCGCGTCCAGCCCGGCGAGGGAGAACGTCCCGTCATGGGCAGTCCCGCCTCGAGGCGAGAGAAGGACGAGGAGCTCCCCATGATCCGGAAGCGACTGCAGCAAGCGGACAACATCCCCCGCGAACGCGATGCCGGGACCGAATGCCGGCACGGCGGCTGCGACCTGCACCGCCGGATTATCGTTGACACGATAAGAGATTGCATCATCCCCACCTCCGTGGGAAATGTCGGGTCCCGCGAGCACAAGCTCCGTCCGACCACCGCGACAGCGAATCGATAGCTGCATCGCCGACTCGCCGGTCCCGCTGCGTGATGATGTCGTGGCGGTCGCGATCGGCGAGTAGTCTACGGGCGACGTCGTCTGGCTGACGATCCACTCGTCTTCGGGCGTCAGGCCACGCTGAGGCGCGATGACACGCGTCAATTTATCCAGACACCCTAGGCGCTCGGCGCGTTCCTTCTGAAGGCAGGAACGGAGCTGCGTCATTGGATCCTGAGCAAACGCAATGCCGCCTGTAGCCCCGAGTGCAAGAAGAAGCAGGGTTGCGGCGCGTTTCATTGCGATGCGTGTGTTGTGCGGGGCTGACGATCAAGCCACGCCTGCGCCGCAGGGACGCGCGTGAGACCCGGAACTGTCGCAGCGAGGTTGATGGATTTCCACTTCGGATCGAAGCCGGGCGCCTGCAACCTGTCGATCCGGGAGAACAGGTGGTCGACGAAGCGCGCGACGCGCTCAGAGCGGTTCGATTTGGCCGGCCAATTGAAGGCGACCAGAGCGGTCGGCACAGCGATCGTCGAAACCCGTTCGCCCTGCTTGATCAGATTGGGATAGTCGGTCGCGTCGAGAGAGGCGGGAAGATAGTAGTCCTCGAACTTGCTCTCGTACGGAACAGGCAGGAACTTGAAGCCTGGCTCCCACCGGCCCTTCACGAAAGCATCCACCGGCTTCGATGTAATGAAGACAACGGCTGCCATCTCGCCTTTGCGCATCTGCTCAAGCGCGACCTGGTGCGGAATGAACGTTTTCTCCACCTCGATATTGAGGCGGCTGAAGATCAGGGGCCCCGAATAGGCCGCAGCGGTGCCCTGGGTGTTGAAGTTGACCTTCTTGCCGGCGAGGTCGTTCAAGCTCCGAATCTCCGGTCGAACGAAGATCTGCAGTTCGGACGGGAACAGATTCAGGACGTACGCAATTCGTCGCTGGATGTCCGGCACCTGGCTCTTGTATTCCTCGAGCGCGTCGGAATTGATGATCGCCGCGTCGATGCCGCGCAGATAGAGCAGGGAATTCAGGTTCTCCGTGGCCCCGCGTGTGACGACCGGCACAACATGCAGGTTGTCTCCATCGTCGACCACGCGCGCGATCTCCGCCGCGAGACGGATCGGCGCTCCCTCGATGAGACCTCCGGCCAGGCCGACAGTCCAGGCGTTCATGGAAATCACTTCCGGCTTTGGCTGCGGCGGCACGGACCGAACCCGGTGAGCCTTATGGGGCCGCAAATCCAGTGACTGCGCATCCGCCCAAGGCTGAATGGCCAGGAGCAACGGTGCGAACGCCGCGAGCAAGAGCAGCCGACGCCATCCTGTAAACCTTTTCATCGACCCGCTCCTCTACACATGCTGCATCCGTGTCGGCGCTTTCGATCCTTGATTGCGCATGCCCGATTTGGAAAATCGCCGCACAAGACCGTGCTATCGACGCAGCGCTTCGAACCGCGTCTTCGCCTCCTTGATTCCTCCAGCTTCGGCCCGCGCATAGAGATCGCGCGCTTTGGCCGTGTCGCCGTGAGTTCCATACGTTCCAAAATTGAGAAGGATCAGCGGATCGTAGGTTTCCGCGAGCGCGAAGGTTGCCTGCGCACTGCCCATCCCGGCGACGTGCTCCAGCACGATCCGTGCCGCGCCGATGTCTCCCTGTTCAAGCAGCAAGCTCGCGCGCGCCATCAGCCTCGCCACTTGTACCCCTTCGTCAAAATTGACCTGGGCATCGCCCGGGTTGCGCGCTGCTTGGTCCTGGACGGGCTTGTCTTGGACCGGCTGGTTCTGGATTGGTCGTGCCGGTGCTGCGGTCGGCTCCTCGCGCGCGGCCTGGCCGGTGGTCGCCGGCTTGAACGCCGCGGAGGGATCTTTCGCCGCAAGCGCGCCGTTGTCATGACGCGCCAGTGCAAGATCCTTTTCCAGTCCTTCGGCCCGCTCGCGCTCACGCTGCAACAAGCTGCCCAAATCGGCCAAGTCTCGCTTTCCGGCCTGCTCGACCCGCATGACTTCCTCGCTCGCCTTGGATGCTCGCTGGGTCTCCGCGTCGAGATCGCGGCCTGCCTTTGCGAGATCCCGGGCCAGCTGCTCAGCCCGCTCGCGCTCGCGTTGCTGCGATTGCTTCAAGTCGGCGGTGTCACTCGCCTCGGCATGTTCGAGCTGTGCTGCTTCCTCGCTGGCTTTCGCCGCTTGAGCTTCGTACGCGTAGATCTTGCTGCGCGCCATCGAGAGATCCTGCGCCAGTGCATCGGCTCGTTCGTGCTCCTTCTGCATCGAACGTCTCTCCTCCGCGGCGCCAGCCTGTGCTGCTTGCGTCAGCCTGGCGACCTCGTCGCCAGCCTTTTCCGCTCGCTCCGTCTGCGCATCGATATCTCGTCGCGCGGCCGCAAGCGCCCACTCCAGCTGCCCGGTCCGATCCCGCTCCTGTTGCAGCGATTTCTGCAACTCCACTGCGCCGTTCTCCCCTGCCGCTTTCAGTCGGAACGCTTCTTCGCTGGCTTTCGCCGCCAGTGCCGTTTGGGTCGCCCGATCGCGCGCGTCCTGCGCGGATTTGGAGAGCGGCGGTATGGCGTTTGCACCCGTCCGGTTGAGCTCGGCAGTTTCGTCTCCAGCCTTGCCGGTCTGCGCCTCGTATGCATCAATTGCGCTTCGCGTCAGAGAGAGGTCCTGTGCCAGCGCCTCGGCGCTGTCGCGCTCCTTCAGCATCGATTGCCTCAAAAGTTCCTTTTTCGCCTTTGCCGCCAGCGCGGTCTGGGACTCGACATCAAGCCGCGCGGCTGCAAGGTCCTGCTCCAGCCGCGCCGAACGTTCGCTTTCCTGTTGCAGGGCGTTCTGCAGCTCCAGGGCGTTGCTCTCCCATGCCTGTTTCAGCCGAGACGCTTCCTCACCTGCTTTCGTCGCCAGCGCAGTCTGGGTTTCGATGTCGCGCCGGGCGGCCACGAGGTCCTGCTCCTGCCGCGCTGAAGCCTCGCGTTCCAGCTGAAGTGACTTCTGCAGCTCCGCCACGCTGCTCTCCCACGCCTGTTTCAGCCGAGACGCTTCCTCACCTGCTTTCGTCGCCAGCGCAGTCTGGGTTTCGATGCCGCGCCGGGCGGCCACGAGGTCCTGCTCCTGCCGCGCTGAAGCCTCGCGTTCCAGCTGAAGTGACTTCTGCAGCTCCGCCAC
This sequence comes from Bradyrhizobium genosp. A, assembly GCF_049949275.1. Taxonomy (NCBI): domain Bacteria; kingdom Pseudomonadati; phylum Pseudomonadota; class Alphaproteobacteria; order Hyphomicrobiales; family Nitrobacteraceae; genus Bradyrhizobium; species Bradyrhizobium genosp. A. The sequence goes on from NZ_CP188196.1 coordinate 2,447,446, forward strand.
GCTGCTCTCCCACGCCTGCTTCAGCCGGGACGCCTCCTCACCTGCTTTCGTCGCCAGCGCATTCTGGGTTTCGATATCGCGCCGGGCGGCCGCGAGGTCCTGCTCCTGCCGCGCTGACCGCTCGCGCTCCTGCTGAAGTGATGCCTGCAGCTCAGCCGCGCCACTCTCGCCCGCTTGATTCAGCTGGGAAGCATCCTTTAGTCGGGAAGCTTCCTCGACGGCCTTTGCTGCCAACGCCTTTTGGGTTTCGACCTCGCGCCGCGCAGCGTCAAGACTTTGCACCAGCCACTCGGCCCGATCGTGCTCCTGCTCGAGATGTTGCAGCAACTCTATGTCGCGCCTTGCAAGCGCAAGTTCGCAGGACAGGGATTCTGCCCAGTCGCGGTGTTGTTCGGGAGGCTGCAGGGCTCCTGTGTCGCTAGTCGTCGCTTGCGCAACCTGTATCGATTTGTCGCTGCCGCCTGGACGCGGCAGCGAAGTCTCGAACTCGTCAGAGCCGAGATTGCGGGCAGTCGCCGCCTGTTGCGCGTCTGCGAGGTGCTGCGCCTGACCCGGGGAAGCCTCCGTTTCCGACGCCCATGTCATAGCGAGTATAACCGCTGCCATCCACAGGGGTGCACATCGCCCCCGCGTGAGGGAGATCTTCACTTCCTTGTTGAGCATGACCGTGCGACCCATCTGCAATCACTTGTCGCGTGGAGATACGACTTCCTTCAGATGTGTCATTATGCCCTCCTTCTTTGCGCCAATCATATAGCTCGTATGGAGGACCCTCCCCACCACTTTTGGGTTAGGCTACGGATTGTGTAAGATCATCGAAGCCGTGAACTGCTCAGAGTTCCTTCCCGTGTAGTTCGTATTTCGCGAAGTGAAATCGCCAACGAACGTGGCGGGCCGCCGTCTTCGCCAATGACACGGCCCCAGCGGGCTGGAGCCTGCGGCCGTCCATTCCCGCGCTTGCCTTCAGGAAGCACCAAGAACAAGAATAGCAAGCGCGCTTCCATTGCGCCCGAAAACGGGCGCTGGGCAAGCACTACAGGTTGGTGCTCCGTTTGGCCGAAACAAACGGGTCGACAATTCTCACAGGCAACCACACCGTGCTAGAAATCTCGTTTTTGCTGCTTGAAGAACGGCAGCAGCTTCTCGAAAATCTCATTCCGATGCCGGTCGACTTCCCGGTTGAGTGCGTCACTAAAGCCAGGCGCATGGGTATGGATCGTTTCGCGGTCTGCTGAGACTTTCGTTGGCGTTCCGTCGAGGGGCCGTGTGGCTATCCAGAGTAGGCGCGTAAGCCCGCAGCGTCGATGCGTTGCAGCAGGGCCACATTTGGATTTTGGCTCAATGTCCGAACCCTTCGGACTAATCTCCTTTCGTCCACGCACATCGGGAATTCTGCACGCATGGGAGGAGGTGGTAACTTTTGACCTAGCGATCCACCGCTTAGGTGGGGCATGAATTTGGTCGAAGGGATTCGCAGCAGGACATCGGGATTGCCGCAGAGCACCTGCGCCGCCACCTAGATCAATGCCACTGCACACGAACAGCCCTGCTGCAATCGCGTAAGCTCAGCGTGGAAACTGGCAGGTCGATGTGGCTCAAGCTGGGAGCGCTCCAGCCGACTGGGTCGTTCAAGGTTCGCGGCTCGGCGCGGCGCGAAGAATATTTGCTGAAGGGTTACGAGTGTTGACCTTGCGCGTTTGCGTTGAGTGGAGGGAGCATGCTCTTGAAATCGAGTCTCAGAAATGACGAGCCAAGGCCGGGGGCTAGCAATCGAGGCGCTTTGGTGGTTATTACCGCTCTTCTTCGGCTCGTCGCGTGGCTGCTTGCGGCGGCCGTCACTTTCGCAACGCTCGGACCTCAGGAGCTTCGGCCCCACCGTGTCTTCGGGCAGCATGGCGATCACGCGCTCGCCTTCGTTTTGGTCGGGATTGCCTTTGGTCTCGCCTATCCGCGGCGGCGCTGGACTGTTTCTGCGGTCGCCGTTGTCCTGATCGGTTTGCTTGAGATTATGCAACTATGGGTGCCGGGACGGCACGCGAGGTTCGAGGATTTTGTGGTCGGTGCGCTCTCGGCTTGCGTCGGCTTCGCGCTGTCCGCCGCGGCCGACCGGATGATGGCGCAATTCGGCGAAGATTCCGACCCGTTGACACGCGATCGTCCTTGATGAGCAGGCTGATCTCTCCGCCCAAGGCTTCTGGCGAGTCACATGCCCCGTACGGATCGGCACCTTCTCTAAAGCGCGGTGGGCCGTAACGGCGCACGTCAGCCGCAGCGACGGTCAGGCGGTGTTACCGGTATCGACCGCCAACATGGTACGGGTGATGTTCCTGCCGCCTTCACCAAGGAGACATTTCACCATGGAAGCGACGTCTCGGCCTCCGGCAGGCGGCGCAACGCGCTAAGGCCGGCGATGCGCCGGCGGCCGTCGCGTCCAAGGACGAGGAAGTCGCCTTGTGATGCCGAGTCTCCGACTTCATGGGCCAAGGCGAGTTATCCGCAGGTGAGGGGATTGATCATCCGAAAGCAAGGCGTTGGGGCTGCTGCGAGTTCTGCAGGAACGCGAGCCGGTGAGTGGTTCGCAGTCGAACCGCATGCGAATTGTCAGCGGAGCTGTCCGCGAGGCGAACGCGCAAGTGTCAATCGAGCGCTCAGTGCACTGGTGCGCGGGCGCTCCGCCGTCGCTTGTGTCGTTGTCCCTGATCGTCAAATTTGAGCTCGGCGACCAGCCGCCAGAGCTGAACCTCGTGACCGTCCGCCAACCGCCCGGCCCGCTCGGTTGCGGACGCGTCGTCAGGGCAGTGAAGGTTCACCACGCTCCCCAGTTGGCCGTGTTCGTCCAGAACGAATGCACGATAATGTGGCATCGCAAATCCCCACGCGACAGCATCTTACCTTCGGCGTTGCTCCACGGCTTGGAGATTTTGGGTCATTACGAGCTACCTCTGATGGGCGGTATGCCTGCCGCCGCGGCTTGTTCCGACCCGCTCATGCCGTCAGACCCCTTGGCGCCCGTTCGAATACCTCAGGCGCGCATACTCAGCCGTGACGGCGGAAATGCCCGGACCGCTCCTGGACTTTCGGAAGCTCGCTACCATCGTAGCCGTCGGGGTTCTGCAATTGCCAACGCCAATGATCCGCACACATTTGCTGCAACGATCGAGTCGATGTCCAGCCCAACGCCTCCAGCGCAAGGGTCGGGTCGGCATAGCAGACGGGGACATCACCGGGTCGGCGCTCCCTGATTTCATAGGGGACCGATCGCCCGCTCGCTGCTTCAAATGTGCGAACGACGTCCAGAACGCTGCTGCCGCTGCCCGTTCCAAGATTGACCGTGAGCACACCGGGCTGTCCGAGGTGGCGCAACGCACCCAAATGCCCGGATGCGAGATCGACCACATGAATAAAGTCGCGGATTCCGGTGCCATCAGGCGTGTCGTAGTCGTTTCCCCAAATCTGTAGCTTCTCCCGCCGTCCAATCGCCACTTGCGCCACAAACGGTAGCAGGTTGTTGGGAACACCCAGCGGGCATTCTCCGACGAGGCCGCTCTCGTGCGCGCCAACCGGATTGAAGTAGCGCAGAATGCCGATCCGCCAATCGTCGTCGGACCTGTAGAGATCCTTCAGCATCTCTTCGATAACGAGCTTTGTGCGGCCGTACGGATTGGTCGGGCAAAGAGGGTGCATCTCGTCGAGCGGCAGGTATTTTGGTATCCCGTAAACGGTCGCGGACGAGCTGAAGACGAGCGTCTTTACATTCGCCCTCCTCATGGCCGATACAAGCCGCATCGTTCCGAAGACGTTGTTCTCGTAATACGTCATGGGCCGGACGTTGGAATCGCCGACGGCCTTCAGCCCTGCAAGGTGAATGACCGCAGTCACTCCGCAGGCCCGAAGTATGTCGTAGATCACCTCTTCATTGCGGATATCTGCGTGCCGAAAGACGAGCGATCGCCCGCAGATGGATCGCACCCGTTCGAGTGAGGCCTTGTTGCTGTTGGAGAGATTGTCGACGGCGACGACGTCGAGGCCGGCGTCCAGCAACGCGATGCAGACGTGGGACCCGATGTATCCAGCACCTCCGGTCACCAAGATCATCTCGGACACCTTCCGCTTTCGCTCAGCGAGCCTCCGTCCAACACGACACCACATTACTTGCAAGTCGCGCCCATGAGGCGTGGAGATTTTGGGCCTTATGAGCTACCTCTGATGGACTGCATCGCGGGTGGCGCCATCCGCCGAGAGCAGGCCATCGAGCGCTCACGATCGTCGCATCATCCATTTCGTCACGTATCTGAACTTCCAGGTCAGATCGCTCTGGCTTCCAGCCGAGCAGGGTTCGTGCCTTTTCCAGAGCGCCGATCAGGACTGCGGCATCGCCAGGCCATCTCGGCACCAGCTCGACGTGGATTGATTTGCCCGTAACGCGTTCAGCCGTCGCCACGACTTCCAGTACCGAGTAGCCCCGCTCATTGGCTAAGTTGACTGCGCAAGTGGCCCCGCCGTCGATGAGATATTTGAGTGCCTTCACATGCGCGTCGGCGATATCAAGCACATGGACGTAATCGCGGATGCAAGTTCCGTCAGCCGTGTCGTAGTCATTCCCGAACACCTTGATCGCCGTGCCGTCACGGGCGGCGGCGAGGACCAATGGGATCAAATGGGTTTCCGGTTCGTGAGCTTCACCGATTTCTGCTTCGGGGTCAGCACCCGCCGCATTGAAGTAACGGAGCGATACCGAACGAAGGTTGTGAGCCGCATCGATATCTCTAAGCATCCGCTCAACAACAAGCTTCGAGTAGCCGTAATGATTGATCGGTTGTTGCGGATGATCCTCCGAGATCGGAAGTCGATTGAAGCCATAGGTTGCGCAGCTCGATGAGAACACGACCGGCGTCGCCTCGAAATCGATCAAGGTCGGAAGCAACGAGGCGGTTTCGCCGACGTTGTTCAGATAATAGAGCAGAGGGTTTGCGACGGATTCCCCGACATAGGCATAGGCGGCGAAATGAACCACTGCGGAAGGACGGAATTTTTCCAGGACCGAACGCAGCCGAGCTGCATCACCGATGTCGCCCAATTCAAACATGCCGAATCTCGCGGCCCAACGGTTGCCACGTGAGAGGTTGTCGTACACAACCGGCTCGTATCCATGGCGCGCCAATACTTTGCAGGTGTGGTCTCCGATATAGCCGGCGCCACCCGTTACCAGATCTTCACCACGCTCTATATCGCCTCGAATTCAGCACTGCGAAAAGACGCCTCAGCGGGCGGAATGGATCAATTGTCTCCAACGACGACAAGATACGCTCTTCCTGCTTGCGCGCCGTCGGCGCACCTGGTCGCCGCGAAAGAATGCAATGGTTGGCTTTCATTCCACGGCCTTCAGCCCTTGCAAGCTGATAGACCACGGTCACTCCATAGGAGCGGAGTACCTTGTCGATACGATGACGTCGACCCGGCATCCAGCACACCCACGCAGACATGCGACCGAATGCAACCAGCGTCTCCGGCCAGCAACGCATCTCGGAAACTTTCCGTGGGCGCGATTCAATCTACCTGCCTAGGCGACGGCTATCTCCCGTCTCCGAATTACGTGGGCACTTATCATCTCTGCCCGACGCGCAGCGAATCGCCAGCGGTCGCATCGCTCCGGCTTGCCTCTGGTGGAATATTTGAATTGCTTAGCCTTCGAGGAGAGACGGCAGGACCATCCTGGTAGTGGAGGCTGACCTCGACGGCGTCACCCGGCTGCAGCTCGGTATCTTCGCTTGCGATGATCCGTTCCGACCCCTTATCGCCCTTCCTGACGATGGCAATCTCCGCGTTGGTGCCGGCTCCTCGCACGAGTTGTGATCGAACCATCGTGGTGTACTGAAGCTTCTCGCCGACGCTCTGCAGCTTTTCGCGAATTTGATTGAGCCTTACGCTGGTATCTTGCAGCTCACGGAGCAGGTCGAGCCTCCGCTGGTCATCCAGCTTTGCCAGCTTCCTGACGAACTCGTCCTGCTGCTTCTTGACCTGCATCAGTTGCGCAGAAGTCTGCAGCTTCCGGGTTGATGACAGCAGCACCGCGCGACGCGCATCCGTAACGCGAGGGCTGACCAACGACCCCTTGCCGAAGAGCTCGGTCGTTTTCTGCAGGTCTTCGAGATCTGCCTGAAGTCCTTCGTCATCCTTCTTCTGTTGCTCTGACAGCACGCGGACCTCGTCGTCTCCCTGCCGAATGCCGCGCTGAAGGTACGTTTTTTCCTGCTGATAATCACTCTGCTTGGTTTTCAGATATTCCTTTTCGGCATTAACGATGTCCGAAATCGCCGATCGAGCTAAGGGCGCATCCATCAGAGCACCGGAACTGATCTGGGCTCCCTCTCCAAGTTCAGTCTTGATGCGCCACATACGCGCCTGTTCTTTGGCCAGGTCTGTCCAAAGCGAACCATACTCGCTTCTCAGGTCTGCTGACTCGAGATACGGGTTGCTCATTCGGATACGCATGATGTCGTAGCCGCCTGCCACGGCGACGAGCTGGCGTGCGGTGATAGACGGACGATAAGGGTACTCGCCCGGCTTCGATACATCCCCATTTACGTATATGGGCTTGTACTCCGCGATGACCGTCGTGACCTCGTCTGCGTCGATCACTATGACCGTTTCGCGGCCATCGGAGGCCCTCTGTCGAAATACCTTGCTCGCCAGCGCAGCCCCGATTTTGGCGCGGATCTGCGGTAAGGTCAGGCCGGCCGCTGGAAGCGTTCCCACCAATGGTAACGAAACGTTGCCGTCCATTTGGACGGGGGCACGATGCCGCAGCTCCGGCACGCCCGCGACCGCGACCTCTAGCACATCTCCGATATTTACCAGATAGTCGGCCTTTGCTTGAATGACGGAAAGTGTCAGGCCAACAGCCGCCAAGCCCCATTTGATGCAACGACCTAGGTTATTGGCGAAGATATCGATACGGAACGTGGTCACTGGGCGAAATCCTTCAAGTCCGTAAGTCCGTTCGTGAGCGGCAACACGACAACGACACTGACGTCCGGGCAGCCGATCCGCGAAACTAGTCTTCTGTTCTCTGATTGGCGCTGGCCATTCAGTGCTCAGTGCTCACCCGACGATCCTCGATTGCTCGGGTCTCTGTTGATCATCAATTCCGGCCAATTGGACCGCCTGGATGTGCATTCAAGCAGATTGCTGCTTGAACTGTAATCCTGCAGCGCCGCGGCTCAATGGACCATCGTAGTTACCTATTTATAGCCTTTCCAAACCAGTGACTTCGGACTCTACTGATTTGGGCGACGGACAATGTGACCGAGAGGCTCGTAGTCGAGGTTTTGCAGGCCGGTCACCCTACGAGTGGCGCTCTTCGTCAAATATCCACGGGTAAACGAGCGAACAAAATCAATCACTGCATCCGCGAGCTTGGGACTGCATCAGACGGTACACCGTAGAAGACGCCCCGTCCGTCGGTCCCGATGTACACGCGGCCCCAAAGCTGCCGGTCGCCCGCCATGGCCCCAGCTCCGTTCACGAGATCGCTCATCTGGTGCTGGGTGTCGTTGATGAGAATCCAGCTGGTGCCCATGTCGTCGGACCGAAATATCCCCGTCGTGTTTTCTACTGTGCCGTAGAGAAAGACCGTCGGGACTTTCGACCCGTTCGGGGGCGCTCCGAAACTGAACATGAAGGCGGTGTGGACGTTGGCAAGCTTGGCGAACGTCTCACCTGCGTTCGACGAACGATAAAGGCCCGAGGCACCGTTGCTCATCCAAACCTCCCCGTCCATTCCTGAGGCGGCCTCTACGACCTGCTGTCGCCAGCCCAAGGACGGAATAGTTGAGATGCTCTCGAATGTCGCCGCACCATCGGTCGAGCGGTAGAAATGCCCGTCGTTGTAGTCGTACAGGTAGAACTTGCTCCCATCTGTGCGGTCCGCGGCCAGCGGCTTGTTCTTGGAGTCTTTTCCTTCGACGGCGGCCGATGGCGCTCCAACCGACTGCGTCCATGAGACGCCCAGGTCGGTCGAGTAGTAGGGAGCGCTTCCTTTCGGCAGCCATACGATCCGCCGTGACGTGGCCGAAACCGCCACTCTGCCGTCGAAGTTTCCGTTTGGGTTGGATGAAAAAGCCGTGAAAGTCTGCGCATTGTCGGTGGAATAGCCACCGGCCGGCGAGGTTTCTCCAGGATGTCCTACCCGCACAACGAAGTCTGGATCCGCCTCCTCGAAATCGATTCCTGTGGAGTTGCCGAAAGGTGTATATCCGAACTCGTTGGGCGGTGGCGTGGTGAGAGAGGCGTTTCTGAACCCGACATGGTCAGCTACAGCCGAGAGCAGTGGAGCGCCCCGGGGCGGGGACTTGACGTCGAAGACGACCATCTCTTCCAGCCCATTTACGTAGCTGTGCCAAATCTGGCGCTTGGCGGTGATGTCGTCGGTGCGCCACACACCACCGGTATCCGTGAACCAGACCCGCTTCGGATCGGCGGGATCAATTACCATCGCCGACGGCCCATCGGCGAACTCACTATTGGGCATCCACGGAACCGAAGAAGTGGCGCTCACATTCCAAAAGGTCCAACTGGCGCCGCCGTCAGTGGAGCGGTACCAGCCGTAGTGGCTCTCCATGGTCACCACGACGTTTGGATTGGTCGGGTCGACGCTGATGGCCGAAAAATTGCGCCTCTGCTGAGGTGGCGAGATGTTGGTCCAGGCGCCCCCGGAAAATTTTGCGACGCCGTCGTCGTGGGTCACGTAGAGGGTTCCATCAGAGGCAATGGCTTCGCGGTGAGGGACAACCGGGCTGCCGGCCATGACGGCCCACGAGCGCCCTGCGTCCATGCTTCGGTAAACTCCCTGGCCACGTACAGCGGCATAGATTGTTGAAGAAGGCGATCCCGCCCTGCCTGTCGTGCGATCGATGGCAACGAAGGTGGTCCCGACTCCTCCCGTGACTTTGGGAAAACTCTCGACCCGCTGCCAACTTGCTGCGGCATTTGTGCTCTTCCACAAACCGTCGTTGCGCGAGCCAAAGTAAAGGACGTTGCCGTCGTTCGGATCTACAATCAAGCGCTCCCCATTGAGCGCGCCGGGGAAATCGTTGCCGTTCATTACCACGTTCAGATTAGTGCGCTCCCATGTCTTGCCTTGATCCTTAGACTTAAGCACATCCCACGGTCCGCCGCGCCACCAATTGTACATCCCGGCGGCGAAGTAGACGTTGTTAGGGTTCGATGGATCGATCGCGATGCTCTCTCCGCCGAATAGATTTTGTTGCGAGAGTGGGAGCCAATCGAGCAACGGAATCCACCGCTGATTGGCAGCATCCCACCGGTAGCATCCGCCGACATCGGTGCGGATGTAGAGCAAGTTGGGGGCGGATGGATGTGCGACGATCCCGGTGACGTATCCGCCGCCGCCCCACTTCACGTTTGTCCAGATGTATGGCTCGCTCTTGAGAACGCCTGCATGCCCAGCGGCGAAGCTCAAAGCCGCCAGCAGCGTTGCTAGACACGCTCGATGAATGAACCATGCGCTCCAGCCACTCTTTGCCAGGGCTACGTATCTTCCGGCCCGCTCACCAGCACCCCGCGCCATGAACGGACCGCACCGCCTAGTGCGAATCGTCGCCGCTCGTACGGCTGTTGCACGCTGTCGTTGTTCTTCCATGGTTCCTCCCGAGTGCCAGTGAACTTCAACTCTCGAGTCTTTGTGCCGGTTCAGCGCCAGCACGAAGCCTGGAACTGGTTGGCGCGACCGAGGCTGCCAACCTCCTCAACGAGCAGATCGACCGGCGCAAGGCCGTCGCTGCGGCCTGCAAGAACCGCGAGCACGCGATCCCGACTTCGGGCGTCACTTCCGCCGCTCACGAAGGAGAGATATTAGTGACCAATGCATGTTCGTGAGCACAAACCCAAGCAGCACGACCATTACATAGACCGAGGACTTCACCAAGAGACGCAGAAAGACGGATGCATCCAGTCCGGAGCAGAGGATGTGCACGACGAGCACACCGCCCGCGACCACAACGATGACTTTCAAAATCTGATCGAGCCGTGTCGTTTGAGCGATGCTGGTTCCCAGTGCTTTGGCGACCTTGTTCAAGGCCCAGAACTCCCAAAGAACAAGGCTTATGGTGCTTCCTGCTACCGTGCCGGGAAGTCCGAAAAACTGGAGACCAAGAATGCTCAAAGCAATCGATAGCAGAAGAGATATCGCGCCGACTATTGCAGCCTGCCGGCCGAATCCAAATACCTGAAGGAGATGGCCCGCCGCGAAGACGGTTGCCATCTGTCCCAAGAGATAAATCCGCATGAGCGGCACCGCCCCCAGATACTCGCGGGTATATATGAGTTCGACGAACTCGTTCGCGGTCGAGATCAGCAACCCGAGAATTGGGGGCAGCATAAGTCCCAGTACGAGGTATCCTTTCTGTATCAGGGCGCGGGTGTCATCAAGCTTGCCCGCGCCGACCAAGGCATTGATCTTGGGCAGAAGAGCATCATTGAGGGGCTGGCGGGTCAACGTTCCGATCAACAGAACCGTCGACGCAATCGAGATAAGTGCAAAGGCCGCGTTCGAAAAGTTCGCTGCCACTACCCATTGGTCGGCCTGCACGCGGAAAGCGAAAAGCCCCTGGGCGACAGCAAAGGGTAACGAATAGTTCAATTGCATGCGTGCGAGCTGCCCCTCGTATCCGAGTCCCGTTTCCTGCGCGGCAAACAGGGCATAGGCGAGCGCTATCCCGACCTTCACCATAGCCACGCCACACATGGCCACTAAAACCCAGCCCACGTCGCCCGACGCGACTGCCGAACCTGCCAATGCCGCCGCCCTGAGTATCGCAAGGGCGATCGTTGCGCAGGCCTGCCACTCCGCTTTTCCATCCGCGTTTGGCAATACATCGAGAATCGACGCTAATATCCAGATGCCGACGAAAATCTGCACGAGCGGCGAGTAGCGCTGCAAGCCGGCGATCGAACCAGGCAAGACGGGCATCAGCACCAGAAGCAAGAGCACCGAAAGACCGCCGAGCGCGAACAGGCTTACGAGCGTATTCCCCACCAGCTTCGGTCGAGTTCCGGGAGCAGCACGTGGCAGGAAATAAAGCAGGGACTGCGGCAAGAAAAGGGGAAACAGGATCAACCCTGTCGAGGCAACCAACCACATCAGGCGGTAGTCCCCAAACTCCTGCTGGGTCAGGTGGCGGACCAAGATGACCGGGAGCGCCATTTGCAGGGCATACTCGAACAGCCCTGCAGCAGCCAGAAAAGCAGCCTTGCGGCGAATCCCTGACGTCATGCCGCGCGCGCCCCGCTCTATGCGGCCTCGTCCAGCAGGCTGTCGTGCTTCCAGCGCATCGGTCATAAGGAAATGAGGCCATGGACGCGCTGACGCGCATGCATGCCATCCCTCCTGCGTCCATCGCCGTCGATCAGGACCCTCATCGCCACACCGGTTTGCTTGACGCGTGTGATTTCTTCGTTCGGCGAACCGCTTCCTGAATTGCCGCGGCGTAGGGCTTCAGCACCACTTGATCGCCATGCATCCGGTCCATGTAGCTCCTGCATCGCTCGGACGCCTTCCGCCATTCTGTTTCATCGCCAATCAAGTGGTCGGCAACGTGAGCCATCTCATCGATGGACCGGGGCGAGGCCCCCAGGCCTTCGCGCTTGATAAGTCCATCAGGATCAAAAAATGATATTACCGGAACGCCGCGACGCCAGGACTGAAGAAAGGAATTGGGAAAACCCTCCGTGTGCGAGGTGTTGACGAAAATCTTGGCGCGGTCATAGAGGTCACCGATATCGTGATAAGGCACGCGACCGAAAAACGTCAGGTTCGGCAGGTTCTTCGCGGCAGACTCGATCTTGCTGTACAGATCGGAAAAACCCGGTTGCGGACCGCCAACCATGTGGATACGCCGCGAGGGCATGCGATGCGCCAACTCAATGGCGAGCTCGGGGCGCTTGAAGTCACTCAGGTTGTTGACCCAAAGAATTTCCAAGTCGCGCTGATCACGATCCAGCTGCCTATCCGGGGGATCCACCAGCATGTCAGCGATAACGCTCGTCAATCCGTAATTTTCCAAGAGAGCGCGTTGCTGGCCGGCGTGCTGGCAAAGGACACTATCAGCCCTCCTCAATCCGTATTCGTAGAGTTTCTTGTCCCGTGTGTAGCGTATCAACAACTTCTCCGGATCAGCATCCGTGTCATGTGCCAATCGGTGGACGAGCCCACGTCCATGCCGACGGCAGAACATCGCGACCAAGCCGACAAGCATGCCGGCACAACTGGTGTAGTAGACGTCGGCATCGGCCCGCATCAACGCCGCCCACGTTGCGGTCCAACGGGGATAAACAAAACGAAGTACTGGAAGACCCGCATTCGCACGATAGGTTTTGTAGGTCGTGACGTCGTGCCACGCTGCTGCGTCGGACTGACCGTAATCGCCGACGACCATGGAAACCTGGTATCCACGAGCAACGAGTGCTTTCGCGAGCAGCGTCTGCTGGACCTGCTCCCCGCCAATACCATGGTGATTGTATTCGGAGGCAAGGACCGGGAGGTTTTCAAGACCGACGAAACACACCTTCATGGCTGCGTCCTTTCGGTCGAACAGGTTGATTGGGCCTGGCCCAGGGCGAGCCCATAACAAAGCCAAAGGACCACCTGCGGGTAGGTCGGCACCAATCGGTCGTCCGTCAATCCCTGGACAGCGAGGCATATCAGGCAAACGACTCCTCCTTGGAAAACACCGCGCCATTGGGGATCACCATGGTTCTTCGCGAGGCGTCTGAACATGGCCCATGCCGACCAGAAGAAGGCTGTGACAACTGCGACACCCACCAGGCCCATATCAAGAAGAACGCCGAGATAGGCATTATGGGGGTGTCCGACCGGCAGCATGTCCCCGTGAAGATTGGGAGTGGCCCACATGGTCGAACCGAGGCCATGCCCGAGGATGGGCGCTTCCCAGAACGTTGGCAATAGTGGGCGCCAGATTGTGTCGAGGCGACCAGCCGTGATTGCCTGGGCATCCTCTGTGGCGAAACCCGTCGTCGCTCGTTCGACGAATGCGTTGGGCAATATCAAGGCGACAGCGACGGTTAGGGACAGCGCAAGAACAATCTGGCCTGTTCGGCGCCGCGTGATCAGATAATGTCCAACGATGACGGCAAGGCCGATAAAGGCGCCTCGAGAAAAGGTCAGCGCCGCCGTCGTGGCGGCGGCGGTGGCGCATGCAAAAAGCGTCAGGCGTGAAAGCGGACGGGCGGTGGCGGCCGCCGTGTTGAGCAGGATCGCAAACCCCAAGTTCGCCATAAGGCCGATCTCATTGGCGTGCATTCCAGTCCAACTGAGAAAACCGCGTTCTTGTGCGGACGCGAGACTGTCCAGGCTGATGCCGTTTACAACAAGGTCACCCATAATGATCACGAACAAGGCAACGTAGGCACCTGCGAGCGCCCAGATCAGAGATCGCCCATTTCCGTTTCGCGAGACCACAGCCGCCAGCCACGCCACGACAAGGATAATCATCGGCTTAGCGAAATCGTCCAACAAGTAGCTCTTTACTGTTACCGGCTCTTCGCCTGGAAGCGTGATGGCGCGCTCTGCCGAACCGGAGCCCGTGTAGGCGGCAAGTGCAATCAGCGCGACATAAACCAGTAGTGCCAGCGGCAGGCGGGGAAACCGAACGGGGCTTAAGAGCGAAGCCAAGCACAACGACGAGAACGTGAGCGCGAGCAGGCAATTTTCCGAATTTAGTCCCGTGACCCCGAACACCTGACGTGGAACCAATTGGGTTGACGCGAAGGGCAACAGTAACGCCAGCAGCCAGAACTCCATTCCGGTAGTTGGCGAGAACCGCCGCCGCAGCAAACGGCATCAAAAAAAGAACAAGGGCAATCGTTTCCCCGACCATTGCCGTCAATCCGCCTGTGATCGCGACAAATATCCCGATGAGGATCAAGAATAGAGTGTCGGCTCGCAACGGCACGACAGAGCTGGAATTTGAGCGGGAGCCGTTCATCTATCGATGGCCCGTGTTTGTCGAATGCCTTTTGCGTGCCGCATCGGCGTCCGCGAGATCGTAAGCAGAGCAGCATGTTGCAGAATGGAGAGTTCGTGGCTGACGAGGTGAGCAGCCATGATCTGGAGCGCAAAAAAAGGAGCTAAGCTCGACACAAGCATCCCCGGCCATCGCTGATGTCATTCGTGACCAGATTGAGATGGTGCGCGAGATTCGCCGTCTCATGCTTCATATGCAAGCGTCTAATACTGCGTGAGCTCCGCGAATCGGGGGTAATCCTTTTGACTTCTCCGACACGTGCTCGCAGCGGCGCGCAAGGCCGCCGCCTGCGTGCGCATAATTGCGCGGGCCGCGGCGGTAAACTCATCCGACTTCGTATGCTCGATCTTGGCACAGAGCGGACCAACAGGGGGCTGCGTGCGCGAAGGGTCTTGGCCGTTTAAAACGCCCTTCCCGGGGAAGTCGGTGAGAAGCCAGGACCGTTCAGTCTTAGGCCACGATCGCCGCCATCTCGTTCAGCTTCGTCAGTTTCTCGGTAAGCCTCGTCACCTTCGCGGCCAGTGCCTCGGTCGGCTCTTGCCGATCGGCCGTATCAAGTTGGCTCAGATAGCGCGCGACGATCTCGTCCAGCTGGGCACGCCGCCGTTCCACCTTCGCGCGCGTGAAGTTCTTGTCCCGGTTGTTCACAGCCTTGAGCTTGCTGCCGACGCTCGCCTTCGCGAGAAGGCCCATCTCACGGCAGAGTTCGACGAAGCGCGCACAGACCTTGCGCAGCGCCACGCCATTGTCTTTGCGGAAGTCTGCGATCGTCTTGTGATCAGGTGTGAGCCGACCCAGCAGCCACATGACCTCGACGTTGCGTCCAGCTTCTCGTTCGCGCCGCCTAATCGACTGCACCCGGTTCAGATAGCCGTAAATGTAAAGCTTCAGGAGCACCGAGGGATGGTACGATGGCCGACCAGTCGCCGCCGGTTCCACCTCCCTCAAAGCTCATCTCAGCCAAATCGGGTGCATCGACAAACACGTCGATCACGCGAACAGGGTTGCTCTCGTCAACGAAATCATCGAGGCATTCGGGCAATAGCGTCCTTTGCCCACGATCGGCCTCTTCAACGAAGCGCCTCATCAATTCCCCCGCAGAATCACGGAAGAATCATAACAGCAGCACTGCGTTTTCGCACAGGTGCGCCGGGAGACCGGCGAGGAGTAGGTGGTGCAAGTCCACTACGATGACGGAATAGCGAACCACATCGACCCCGAGCCGTGCGCAGGCCTCCGCGAGGATGTCGGCGAAGCGTCGGCAGGGGGACGTGCAGGCCAACCATTGAGCCGCGATAGAAAAGTGATTCCGGGTGCCTACGCTGTCTGTGTAGCGGAAGGCAACATGCCCAAGAGGTCATCGCAAGCGCTTGGGTGACCCGGCATGGTCGAAGAACCTGGCATGCACGCACGCTCCTCGCACGGGAACCGGGAGATCTCCGGGTTGGTCGAAAGTCCCTTGGGGCGGACGGCCCGCGGCGGGAAGGCGAGGAGCCGTAGCCGCCGATGCACGATCCGGAGAAGTCAGACTCTGCGTAGTAGCTGGGAAGTCGCCGAACAAAGCCGGACCACCGGCAGCGGAGGTGGCGGAGCAAAGGGAAGGGACCAAGAGGAACGCTGATCAGCAAAGCACACACCGGACGCAGACCCGGGCGCGCGTGACCCAAGCGCTGAACCGCGTACGGCAAGCCGCAAGGCAAAGGAAGAAGGAGCGGTTCACCGCGCTTCTCCACCATGTCAACGTCGACACGCTCCGAGCGGCATTCTACGCGTTCAAACGCAAAGCTGCCGCCGGGGTCGACGGGGTAACCTGGCAGGTCTACGAGGTAAACCTCGAGCGCAATCTCGAGGATCTCCACCGAGTCCATCGGGGAGCGTATCGGCCTCATCCATCGCGCCGGACGTGGTCGACAACGGCCGCTGGCAATCGCGCCCCTGGAAGACAAGATCGTCCAGGGCGCATGCGTCATGGTGTTCAACGCCATCTACGAAGAGGATTTCCTCGGGTCCTCGTACGGGTTCCGACCTGGACGAGGGCCGCACGATGCGTTGGATGCCTTGGAGGTGGCGATCTCCAGCCGGAAGGTGAACCACATACTCGACGCCGACATCCGGGACTTCTTTGGCAGCGTCAACCACGACTGGTTGATCTGCTTCCTCGAACACCGCATCGGCGATAAGCGCATCATCCGCCTGATCCCTAAGCTGGCTCGAGGCGGGCATCCTCGAAGACGGGGCCGTATCCATAGCTGACAGTGTAACTGGCCAAGGTTCGGTGATCTCACCACTCCTTGCCAACATTTACTTGCACTACGTGTTCGATCTGTGGGCCGAACGCCGGCGACGGCAAGAGGCCCGCGGCGACGTGATCGTCGTGCGTTACGCAGATGATCTGGTCGTAGGCTTCGAGCATGAGGACGACGCCAGTCGCTTCCTCGATGCACTGCGCGAGCGGTGGGGGCATTCTCGCCGTCGCTCCATCCGGGTAAGACCCGCTTGATTGAGTTCGGCCGCCACGCGGCAGCCGAGCGCAAGAAGCGCGGCATCGGTAGACCGGAGACCTTCGCCTTCCTGGGCTTCACCTTCATCTGCGGCAAATCTCGACGTGGCACCTTCCAATTGCAACGGAAGACCCGGCGCGACCGCATGTGGGCGAAGCTGCAGGAAATCAAGACGGAGCTGCGGCAAAGAATGCACCAGTCTATCCCGTCTCAGGGACACTGGTTGAGACAAGTCGTTACAGGCCACTTCGCCTACTATGCCGTGCCCACAAATAGTCGGGCGCTCTCAGCGTTCCGGCATTACGTGGCCGACCTCTGGCGCCGCACGCTTCGGCGGCGCAGCCTGAAAGACGGCTTCACGTGGGACCGGATGACGAAGCTGGTCGCCGGCTGGCTTCCCCCGCCGCGCATCCTTCATCCCTGGCCCGACCGGCGCTTCGCCGTCAAACACTCGAGTAGGAGCCGGATGCTCGAATCGGGCTTGTCCCGATCTGTGCGGGGGGTGCCCAACAACGGGCATCCCTACCGCGATCCAGGGTCATAAACTGACGTAACGGCTAGCTATTGAACGCTCCAGTTCCTTGCCTCTCACCGGCTGGTCACCACTAATTGGGAGGTGGCGTGGCCTTCGGTGCGCGATCAGAGCTACGGGCTTGAATGAATGCCCCCGCGCAGGTGAAGTCATCCTCGGACAGGCCTTTCCAACGCGGAGCGAGTTGAGAGCGCTTGATCCCGTCAATTCTTATCGCGTTCAGGTGGCATATGATCTCAAATCCACTGGCGCGTAGCAATTGGATATGCTGGGAGCACGGTTGCCGATTGAGATAATAGGAACGCTTGCCCATGACGATCTTCCATATCCAGTCCGGGTAGGTCCAGTGGTCATTCCATACTTTCGCCAGGTACTGTGCGGTGAAATCAATCTGGTGAGACATCCAACCGCCAGGCTTGAGCCACTGCGCGCACGCCAGGTAGGTGTCTTCCAGGTTGACGACGTGCTCTAAAACGCTGTGGGAGAAGACAAGATCAACCGTCGCCTCGCGAATCACAGAAGCCTCGTTCCACGGCACCATATAGCGAATGGTGATGCGGTCTGTATCCAGGCTGGGGTGCACTAGGGCAGAGCGTATGGCAGCTATACGATCTGGGGCGAGGGAGCGCTCCAGCAAACTCTGGGTCAGGATGTGACTGGGGAACAGGTTTGAGTCGAGGTGTTGATCGTAATCAGGCCAGCCTCTACTGGGGCGCCCGGCGCGCCGTTGAAAAAGGTCAACCAATTGATCGAAGATCATTAGGTTTCGAGTCGTGTTAGCGTAGTGAGCGATATCCAGCGCATAATAGTGGTTGGCACCGGACAGCAACGCTGCCAGACCGGTCCCTAGCGAGTCTCCCGGCCCTAGTTCAGCAATCGTATCGGGAATGGCGCGCAGGCCGTTGGTCCAGAGCAGTGCCAGGTGCTTCAGCCACACCTCATAGCAATACGGGGCGGTATCTGTCCCTCGCGTCCCTACCTTCCGCCATTTGGATACAGCGTTGTATAGACCGGGAATGCACGTCGCAGTGCCTCTGATCACGGGAATCAAACGCATGAGGAACGGTCTTTCGTCGGTTAAGCACCATCCTCCTAGTTCGGCGAGATGCCACCCTCACGCCGTTTGGTCAGCGGAGGCAGCCGAACGATACCATGCTTTCGCGGTGGTATGAACCGGCTCATACCAAGGAGCACGCCACGTCTTCAAACTAGAGGCGAGGCGAGAGTCCATCGTCTCCACTCTCATCTTGAGGTACTCCTTTTGGGAGTCTCATTTCGCGCGAAGACTTGCAATAGATTGTTTGAGCGCCGGCGATAGGGCTCTGCGTCCGGCGCGCTAGGCGGCCCCGCTTCCACGACGTTGCGGGGCCGTTCGGGGCGCGCGCAAATTGAAAAGGATACCAATCTGGCTGCTGTTCAGAGCCATTCGGCGTCGAGGCGCAGGACATGCGATCCAGATCTGCAAAATGGTGGGTGGGCGCGGCCTTTGCAGCCAATCTGTTTTTGGCGGTCATGATACTCGTGGCTCGCGGTGCTGACGCTCACGGCACTGATGCGGCTCTTTTCGCTACAGGACGCGTCGCGTTTCTTTGGTTCTGGGCGGCCTATGCCGGAGGGGCATTGGCCACCCTGCTTGGTGCGACGTTTCTGCCGCTGAAGCAGCGCGGTCGCGAGTTTGGCCTCGCCTTTGCGGCCGCGCTCTTTGTTCATCTCGCCCTGGTCAGCTGGCGTTGCTGGATCGGCGCAGTGCCGCCACTCGCCATACTCATCCGTTTCGGAATTGCTGCGGCTTTTACCCTTCTTCTCGCACTTTTCTCCTTGGGAAATCTGCACGCGCTGCTTGGTCCGAAGGGCTGGCAATTATTGCGAACAATCGGAATGAACTACATTCTCTACGTTTTTCTCTATGATTTCGGTAATCCGTCGCACGGAGGAATTCGGCGTCTCGTTGAATATCTGCCCTTCACCCTGATGGCCACCGCGGCCGCCTTGCTACAGCTGGCAGCTTGGGGCGTCCGGCTACGACATCGAAGCCAATCGTCAGTTTGCTAACAAGCTTAACCGGAAGGGCGCATGGTGGGGCTGTTGCCGTGATTGGAAAGACCAATTCATTGAAGAGGAATGCATCGCATGGGTATAAACGCGCAGGTTGCCAACGTTATAGCGTATCTAAAGGCAAACAACTTTTTGGGGGACGAAATCCTCTCGTTGGGACGGCAGGACAGTTCATTTTCATTGAAGGACCTTCACAGCGTCAACAGGAATGTGGGTGCAGGCTGGACTGAAAGCCAGATGGAAGCAAGCGTGAAGGACCCTTCGGCGGAAACGTTTCTCAACCTGTCCGGCTTCAAAGTCAGTCGAGCCACTGACGCCAGCGATTTCGAGGGAGCGGACATTGTCCAGGATCTCAATCTGCCAATTCCTGAACACCTGCAGGACACCACCTCTTTCTTCTATGACGGAGGGACGTTGGAACACGTTTTCAATGTAGCCACGTCATTCAAGAATGTATTCGACTTGCTCAAGGTGGGCGGCATCGCGCTATTTGCACCGCCTGCCAACAATCAATGTGGACATGAGTTTTATCAATTTTCGCCAGAGCTGTTTTTTCGAGTTCTTAGTGCAAACGGATTTGACTCAATTCATGTGTACTTGGTCACCACGGTTCGTCCTGCTAAATGGCTGAAATGAGTCGACCCTTCCCGAGCGGGAACGCGGTACCAGTTCTACAGCGGTGAACCTCTGCAGCTTATCGCCATTGCGAGGAAATCAAAACGCTTGCAGTCTTTGGTTATCCCGCAGCAGAGCGACTACGCAGAGAGCGCGTGGCATGAAAGCGAGGAAGGCAGAGAAAGCCGAAGACGCTCATATAGGGGATCAATATCAAGCATGATCAAATATAGACTTGTATTCCCCGTTTCCGTTGTAGCGCGAATCATGTTTGGAATCAGCCGTGGAGGAAGGCTTCCCGGCCTATGGTGACGCTCGATGGTCAAATCTATAAGCCCTGGGAAGGATGTTTTTTCAGCATTCAATGATCCGCTTTGATCCATCGGCATGGTGCAGGGCCGGATGCAAATTACTGGCCCGAGAAGGGGCCGCGGCGCTATCTCGGTAAGCTGGAAATAGTCCCCTCTGCGGTCTAGCGTCGGCCATGACACTATGTCTCTCGCGCGGGTTTGTTTTGTCGATGCCGCGCGCGCAGTTGCAACAGGCCGATCACCCTCGCTGGTAGTACCCCAAAAGAGCGTGTTCATTATCCACGTTCATCAACAGCCCGCGCGCCCAATCGGTTATCTTGAATGAACCCACGATGAGGGCCTTCAAACAAGGAGCCAACATGGCGGAAAATGAGGACGCTGAAATTCAGACCGCGAAAGGCGGTCCGTCGCTCGCCGTCATCGGCTGCGGCTACTGGGGTGCGAAACACATCCGTGTCAGCTGCGATATACGCGACGCACGGATGTCGATGGCCGTTGATCCACGCCCTGACAGATTGGAATATATCCGTTCACAGTATCCTTCTGTCGCCGTTTCGCGTGATATCGGCGCGGTTCTGAATAACCCTTCCATAGACGGGGTCATTGTCGCCACCCCTGTGGAGACGCACTTTGAACTGGCGCGGACGGTGCTCCAGGCCGGTAAGCACGCGCTCGTCGAGAAGCCGTTGGCCATGACGAGCGCGCAATGCCGCGAGTTGAACGCGATTGCCGAAAAGCGCAAGCGTGTTCTGATGGTCGGGCACACGTTCGAATATCACCCGGCGGTCGGTGTCATGCGCCAGATGATCCAGAGCGGCTCTCTCGGTGAGCTCTACTACATTGATTCGCGGCGCCTGAATCTCGGTCTTTACCGGCAGGACGCCAATGTCCTTTGGGACTTGGCGCCACACGACCTCTCGATCATCTTCTGCCTGCTCGAGGAGGTGCCGCAAACCATCGGCGCCTGGGGTTGCGCGCACGTTCTGCCCAACGTTGAGGATGTTGTTTACGCCAAGATGGGCTTCAAGAGCGGCCCGACCGCCCACGTGCATGTTTCCTGGTTGGACCCGGTCAAGGTGCGCCAGATCACGATCGTCGGAAGCGATGCGATGCTGGTGTTCGACGACGTGGCGCCGTCCGAGAAAGTGCGCGTATATCAGAAGCGGTTCAGGCCGCGGATCGACGGCGACTCCTACGCCGACTTCCAATCGGCCTATCATCATGGCGACGTTCATATTCCCGCAATATCCAGCAGCGAACCGCTGAAACTCGAGGTGCTCGACTTCGTCAACGCGATCATGACCGGGGAACGTCCGCGCGCGGACGGAATGCACGGGCTGCGTGTTGTCGAAGCGCTCGAGGCGGCATCGGCGTGTCTACGGCTCAAGCACAAACACCATAGCAACGGTAAGGATCAACGGATGTTTCGGCGGCGGAACATGCCGGCGGGAGGTCCCGAAATTGCCGTCGCATGAAGCCACGCGACGGAAAGCGACCCCGCGGGAATACGGCAAGCGCGCGCTCGACGTCGCGATCGGCGTTCTCGCGATCGTGCCGCTGGCCCTGGTCTTCATGGTGGTGTGGATAGCAATCCGTCTCGATAGTCCCGGACCAGCGGTCTTTCGCCAACGTCGGATCGGACGCGACGAGAAGCCGTTCAACTGTTTCAAATTCCGGACGCTCCGCCACAACGCCGACGAAAACGTCCATCGCGAGGCGATCCGGCGATTTTGGGCGAATGAAACCCTCTCGGACGACCCCGATGCCCCATACAAGCTGACAGACGATCCTCGCGTGACGCCCGTGGGACGGTGGCTGCGGAGAACCAGCCTCGACGAGCTGCCTCAAATCCTCAACGTATTGCGGGGCGAAATGAGCATCGTCGGTCCGCGGCCGGCGATTCCTTATGAACTCGAATACTTCCGGGAGTGGCATCATAAGCGTCACATTGTGAAGCCCGGAATAACCGGAATTTGCCAGGTGCGCGGTCGGGGTCGTGTCAGCCCCGAGGTGATGCTCGAGATGGACGTCGAATATGCAATGAACTGGACCTTATGGACCGACCTGAAGTTGATTGCCCTGACGTTTCCCGCGGTACTGCGGGGGCACGGTGCCCGATGACGTTCTCAAGAAACAAAGACGGATTCTCATAAGGTTCGAAAAATGCACATTCCGTTTGTCGATCTCAAAGCACAATATGAGACGCTAAAGGACGAGGTGGCCGAAGCAATTCGGGGCGTTCTCAACTCCGCTCAGTTCGTAGGCGGCGAGGCGCTTGCCTCGTTCGAAAGAGATTTCGCCGCGTATTGCCAGGTGCGTTATGCGCGCGGTGTGGCGAACGGCACGGACGCGCTTCATTTGGCGCTGCGGGCCTTGGGTATTGGTCATGGCGACGAGGTGATTACAACCGCCCATACCTTCATCGCCACCGCGGCCGCCATCGTGGCGACGGGAGCGCGGCCTGTTTTCGTCGATATCGATCCGGACACCTACACGATCGATCCCAAGATGATCGAGCGCGCCGTAACGGATCGTACAAGAGCGATCATCGCAGTCCACCTCTTCGGACAGCCGGCTGACATGGGTCCAATCAAGGACATCGCACGGCGGCGCAGCCTCTATGTGCTAGAAGACGCGGCCCAGGCCCACGGGGCGGAATATCAGGGGGTCCGAACCGGGGCGCTCGGCGATGTCGCATGTTTCTCGTTCTATCCGACGAAGAACCTCGGGGCCTATGGCGACGGCGGAGCGGTCACCACCAACAGTGCCGCGATCGCCGAGCGGATCGAACGACTGCGTGACCACGGTCGAACCACCCACTACAGCCACGCCGAGATCGGGTTCAACAGCCGGTTAGATGCCCTCCAGGCGGCAGTCCTGCAGATCAAGCTCCGGCGTCTGGATGAATGGAACACCAATCGGCGGCGCGCTGCGGAGTGGTACGCTGCGGAGTTGACGCAGTCGGGGATCAAGACGCCGTTCGTTCGAAAGGGGTCGACGCACGTCTACCATTTGTATGTGATCACCACGAACGATCGTGACGCAATGCGGATCAAGCTCGACGAGGCCGGCGTGGCGACCGGAATCCACTATCCGTTGCCGCTCCACCTACAGCCTGCTCTCGCCCATCTCGGCTACAAGCAGGGCGACTTGCCATGCTGCGAAGCGATGGCCGCGCGATCATTGTCCCTGCCCATGTTCTCCGAGCTCACACGCGACCAGGTGCGCCGTGTCGCCGCGATTGCGCGCGCTGCTGCCGAGCGGGACGGTCACAACGCTGGAACTGCGGTCATAACGGTCGGGTGATGGAATGCTGAATTCGTCAAGGTCCGCGATCAGGATACTGCATATAACCGACACGTTGACCTCTGGAGGGAAGGAGCGGCAACTGGTTGAACTGTTGCGCGGGTTCAGCAAGTTGGACGGGTTCATCAACGAACTAGTCGTTCTTTCAGATGTCATACACTACGATGAGGTGAGATCGCTGGGAATAAAAATACACATCTTCAGAAGAAGCGGACCATGGGATTTTCGTACTCTCGAAAAGCTATATGATCTGGCGAGGCAATATCGACCGAACATAATATATACGTGGGAGTCGATGTGTTCGGTGTATGCATCGCCAATTGCGTTGATATTCAGATCGGCTTTGGTCAACGGGATGATACAAAACGCACCGCCGTTTGTGAATTTGAAGGATCGTGGGTACCGACGTTTACTTCTGACAGCTCCATTTTCAGATGTAATATTGGCAAATTCATTAGCGGGACTTAGATCTTTCCGAGTAGATGGCAAAAAAGGTCTTTGTATACATAACGGTTTTGATTTTGATCGAACAAAAAATCTTCCTGACGTCGAGGACGTCAAGCGCTCGTTGGATCTAAGAACCAAACACGTCGTCGGCATGATCGGAAGATTCTGTCGAGACAAAGACTACACTACGTTTTTCAAAGCGGCAGAATTGCTGTGCAGGGAGCGGAAGGACATTACATTCGTTGCTGTGGGCGAAGGACCGGATCTGGAAAGCTTCATGGCGCGTTTGAAGCGCGACGGTCAGTCGAATATACGCATTCTGGGGGCCAGAAAACGGGTCGAAGAAGTCATAAAAACGTTTTCCGTCGGAGTATTGGTTTCAACAAACGGCGAGGGAATCTCCAATGTAATTATGGAGTACATGGCACTGGAAAAGCCGGTCATAGCGACAGACGCGGCGGGCAATCGCGAAATTGTCAAGAACGGAGAGAATGGATATCTAGTACCACTCGGAGATGAAAATGCGCTGGCGCTGCGGATAAAGGAATTTGTCGACCGTCCTGACATTGGAAGCGCGTTCGGTCGCGCAGGACGGGCACTCGTCGAGCAGAAGTTCGGGATTGAGCAAATGGTGCAGAAGCACGTTGAGCTGTTTCGGCGATTGGCAAGCGGGAACAGTGGCGCTTTCTTTTGAAGTTTGATTGCGAGCTGGGGTTTGAGCCCTTCTCGTCTGGCCGACCTATGATCAGCGGGGCCATCCGATCCCACGCCGCGTCGCTCAATCCAATCGATCCATCAAACCCAAGACCGCCTCCAAAAAAGCAGCCTTGAATCTGATTTGATCCCAAAAGGGAATCCTTCGAGTCCACACTACCTACCTATGGCAGATCAGAAGAGTGTTTCAATTCCTCGACTGGGGGGATATGCGATACCACCTGACGGATTTCGTTTGCTTAGCCATTCTCTGCTCAATATGCTTTTAGGTATCTCATCTCCTATGGCTCGATGGGATCTAGCATGATCTGCGAAACATTTGATGGATTGAGCGACGCCTCCCACGACGTCTGTATTATTGGCGCTGGACCCGTTGGAATATGTCTTGCGGTGGAACTCGACAACCTGGGGTTCAGGGTCCTGCTTCTTGAATCGGGTCGTAGAGCGGCGGATCCTTACATCCAACAACTTTCCGACGCCGATATTGTCAGACCCGACATCCACCATGACATGCGCATTGCGATATCACGCCAACTTGGCGGAACGTCGAATTTATGGGGGGGCATCTGCGTAAGATTTGACCCGATCGATTTCGCGAAGCGACCGGGATTGGTTGGCGCGCGCTGGCCGATCACCTACGAGGAGCTGCTTCCGCACTACGGCAAGGCTTGCCGGTACACTCAATCAGGTGAGCCGATTTTTGAACTGCCAGTTCCAGGCGTTACGACCGACGACGGCACTTTCAGTTTTCATACGTTGGAGCGCGCAGTCAACCGCCAGAAGTTGCAGCAGAGTCATTGGAAAACCCTAGCAACCAGCAGCCGCATCGATGTTCGTCTCTGCGCAACGGTGGTGGGCATTGATTTCGCCCCGAACGGCCTCGTCACAGCGGTTGAGATCGTCCGTTCCGACAGTTTGTTACGGTTGCGACTACCGGTGCGTCATCTCGTGATCGCGGCCGGTGGCTTAGAGAGTACCCGGCTGCTCCTTGCCGCTAAACGCGACTCGTCCGATCGATTCGGCGGCATCAATGGTCCGCTTGGCCGCTATTACATGGGCCACGTAACTGGCCACGTCGGCGAGATCGTCTTTCGCAATTCGGCACTCGCTGGCGCGTTCGACTACTTTATCGACTCGCATGGCTCCTATGTCAGACGCCGGTTTGTTCCTAGCGAAACAACCCAGCTTCGCGAGGGAATTCTAAACAGCGCAATGTATCCGGTAGTGCCCGCTGTATCCGATCCCCGACATGGTAGCGCAATTTTGTCGTTGGTCTACTTGGCTCTGGCTTACCCTCCTGTCGGCCGTCTTATCGTCGCAGAGGTGATTAGGAAGCACCACATTCCCCCGGAGCGGGTCAACTTCCATGCCCATATCCTCAATGTCTTGAAGGGAATTCCGAGCGCGATAGCCGTTTCGACCGACTTCGTGTGGCGCCATTACATGGCGAAGTCGCGGCTGCCTGGCTTCTTTATTCGCAGCAAGGATTTCCGCTACCGTCTCGCCTATCATGCGGAACAGACCCCGCAACCGAGCAGCCGCGTGACGCTTTCAAAGGATGCCGATCGCACCGGCCTCGCAAAAATTTGCGTAGACCTTCGATTCGATGAAACCGACGCGCGCTCGATGGTGCGTACGCATGAGCTGCTTTCTGATTGGTTGAGCAGAACCGGTTTCGGTTATCTGGAATGGAATGTCCCGCCTGACCATCGCGTGGGCGCAGTTCTCAGCCAAGCGAGGCACGGCGCACATCAGATTGGCACAATTCGAATGGGGACCAACAGGAATGAGGGCGTGGTCGACAAAAATCTGCGTACATTCGATTCCGCCAATCTCTTCGTAGTCAGCACAGCAGTGTTGCCGACGTCGGGGCAAGCCAATCCCACCTTAACAGCGATTGCCCTTGCCATGCGTCTTGCAGAACGTTGGAAAGTTCACGGTTTACCGTGCGGATGAAGTCAAAGTGCGCCATCGGTAAGCAAGCAATCCGGCAGCGCAATACGGACAAATAGTGATGCAGCTCAGCGTAAAGGATACCGGTCCTAGATCCGAAATCGGCATGGGATGTGCCTCCCTCGGCTCACGCGTCAGTCGCCGGGAGGGTCTCAACGCGCTTGCTCGCGCGTGGGATGCCGGGATCACGTGGTTTGATGTGGCACCGTCATACGGCGATGCTGAAGCCGAGGCGATACTTGGGGACTTTGCGCAAGGAAGGCGGGACAAGTTAAGGATCTGCTCGAAGGTGGGGATCCGGCCGGCACGAACGCCGCTACTGCTGCGTGCAGCAAAACCGGTGGCTCGCGTTATCGTCGACGTCGTTCCAATCGTCCGAAAATACGTAACCAGCGCGCGTCCGAAAGCGAAGAGTCTACCGCTCACTGCGAAATTAATCTCGGCTAGTCTCGACGAAAGCCTGCAGCGACTGCGAACGGATCACGTCGAAGTTCTTGCCCTACACCAAGTCGACGAGAATGAGGTCGTACGCGACGATATTCTGGCGGTACTAGAACGAATCGTCAGAAGCGGCAAGGCAAAGACGATCTCCATCGCCTCCTCTTTAGAAGCTGGCTTGCTCGGTGTTGCACACTCGAGCATCTACCAGGTCATTCAGGTCGCGAACAACCCGTTCGAGCCGTCCCTGGAGGAGGCAGCCAAACGACAGCCGCCGGAACGACCCATCACATTTGTAACGCATAGCGCTTACGGCGTATTTGGGGCTCTCGATCGCTTGCGCGAACTGATCGGGTCGAACGCGATCAGACTGCAGGTGTTGCGTGAAGCTGGCTATCGTGGAAGCAGCGAGGATATTGCCGCGGCGTTCCTGGCGGATTACGCACTTGCGACCAACAGAGATGGAATCACGCTTTTTTCGATGTTCAAGAAAGAGCACCTGGAGTTCAACCTCCGTCGCCTGGAGCAGATGCCCGCAAAGGCACGGTTGCAAGAACTAGCGAAGGGGCTGTTTGCAACTTGAACCCGGGTGGGTGCAAATGCAGAGAGAGTTAGAACTTTCCGTCGGTGTAAGAACTGCGGCGATGATCCTCATTTGCTGCTGCTCGCCAACGCCGA
Source organism: Bradyrhizobium genosp. A (assembly GCF_049949275.1). Lineage (NCBI taxonomy): Bacteria > Pseudomonadati > Pseudomonadota > Alphaproteobacteria > Hyphomicrobiales > Nitrobacteraceae > Bradyrhizobium > Bradyrhizobium genosp. A. Next base: position 2,475,059 of record NZ_CP188196.1, read on the forward strand.
TGAGACGCCCAATAAAGTAAGGTGAATTCATAAGGCTTCTCGGCAGCGCCGCTGCTGCTACCACGACGGTCGCTCACGCCCAGCGGTCGACGACTCCAGTTATCGGCGCGCTCAGTCCGGGGGGAGAGCTTCCTCTGCGCGGTCGACTGTGAAGATCGGCGGGCAGTCAGTTGCCGGGCTCGGATATTGCGCCGGATGGCACCAAGATCATTCATGCCCACACCGCGGGCGCATACTTTTGGGATGCAACATTGACACCGCCTGGCAGCCCTTAGCAACAAAAGCAATGCCCGCCCGCTACCTCGCTCCGCCGGACAACCAGAATCCAAATCATTTGCTTGGCAGCGCTTCTTTCCAGATGTGTCAAAGCCACACTTTCCTTTGGGCTTGCGAATTGCGAAATTGACCAGCCGCCAGAGTTTCCCGCCTTTCCTCAAAGGGTCATTTTCCCGGCGCTGGCCTGGTCGCGGGGAGTACCCCGTAAGAGCGTAGATCATTGTCCACGTTCTTCAACAGCCAGCGCGCCCAGTCGGTTATCTTGAATAACCTCACGAGGGGGGCCTTCAAACAAGGAAGCCAGCATGGCGGAAAATGAGGACGCGGAAATTCAGACCGCGAAAAACGGCCCGTCGCTCGCCGTCATCGGTTGCGGCTACCGGGGTGCGAAGCACATCCGTGTCAGCTGCAATATGCGCGGCGCAAGGATGTCGATGGCCGCTGGTCTCCGCCCTGACAGATTGGAATATGTCCGTTCACCATATCCGTCTGTCGCTGTTTCGCGTGATGGCGCGGTGGTGACGAAGGACGTGCCCGACGGTGCGCTCGTGATGGGCGTCCCGGCGGGATCGGACGACGGCGCAAAGGGGTTGGCGGCGCAGGCCAGTGCCTCGATGGCAGTTCGTGCCAAGCGTTGAGGGAACACCAATCGTGAGGATACTCTGTGTCACCAACACGTATCCGAATCCGCAGCGACCGTGGGCCGGAACCTACGTGTGCCACCAGGTAGAGCAGCTGCGCCGGCTCGGCCACACGGTCGATGTCATCAATATTCTCGGATTCCAGTCCAAGGTGAACTATCTGAGGTGCACTCTTGATGTCATGCGAATGACGAGAGCGGTGGCATACGACATTGTCCATGCGCATTACGGGTATTCGGCATATCCTGCAACGTTTCGAGTGCAGGCGCCGCTCGTGATCACGCTGCACGGGAGCGACGTGCTCGGAAATATCTTTGAAAGGTTGTGCACGCGGGCTGTCTCGCATTTCGCCGATGCCGTCATCGTCGTTTCGGAGGAGATGCGAAGATGGATTCCGGGAACCGTGATTCCCTGCGGGGTCGACCTCGGTGTATTCAAGCCATACGATCGCGACGAAGCACGTGCTCGGCTGGGGTGGCCGATAGACAGGCATATCGTTCTGTTTCCATTTGATCCGGCGCGCCTTGTGAAGAGATATGATGTGGCAAGAGCGTCAGTCGAGCGACTAGTGCAGGAGGGCGTCAACGCGGAGTTGATGACGGTCTTCGATGTGGCGAACGGCGAAATGCCGTGGTGCTACAGCGCGGCCGACGCCATGCTTCTCTGCTCGGATCGAGAAGGGTCCCCGACCTCCGTCAAGGAAGCTCTCGCGTGCAATCTCCCGGTGGTGTCGACGGACGTCGGCGACGTCCGTGAGCTGTTCAGCGGCGTGGCGGGAACACGGATCTGTCCGCAAGAAGTCGGCGCAATCGCTCGCAATCTTCAAGAGGTTCTTGACGGGGCGCGCCGCGGAGCGTTCCAGGGGCGGGCTGCAATGGCAAGATACGACCAGGCGCTCACCGTCGGGAAGATCGTCGGCGTTTATACCGAAGTTCTCTCCAATTTCAGAGGGAGGGCGGTGGGCAGGCGCTTGCCGCAGATCAGATGACCCCAGTACGGCGAGATGCACTCTCCTGGAGGCCTGAGAGTACGGCGATGCGGAAACTCGCGTTTCTGGCATTGCGGTTGACGTTGCTTCCGTTGGTATTTCGAGAGGTATTCCAGCGCAACAAAGTCACGATTCTCGTCTATCACGCTCCAACGCCGCAGGCCTTCGATGCACAGATCGGCGTGCTCAGACGCCTCTACAATATTGTTCCTTTATCGGCCTATGTCGAAGCAAGGCGGACGGGTGATTTCAGCAAGCTACCGCCGAAGGCATTGGTCGTAACACTCGACGATGGACATCGCAGCAACTTCGCATTGAAAAAGGTTCTCGAGCGGCAAAACGTCCCGATCACGATCTTTCTTTGCAGCGGTCTCATCGGGACGCGTCGAAGGTTCTGGTTCTTGCATGAGATGTCACCGGCGCTCGTTCAACAGCTCAAGACCGTGCCTGACAACGAACGCCTCGCGACCCTGCGTCGGACCGGCTTCGAGGAGGCGAAAGAGTTCGACGACCGGCAGGTCCTTTCCATCGCCGAGCTCAGACAGCTGAACACCAAGGCGGACTTTCAATCGCATACCGTCTTCCACCCAGTCCTGCCACGCTGTTCAGAAGAGAAGGCGGAGGCCGAGATCGCAGGATCAAGGTCAGACCTACAGACTAAGCTCGGCCACGAGGTGTATGCGCTGGCCTATCCAAACGGCGACTATTCCGAACGCGAGCTACGTTTGGCGGAGAGGGCGGGTTACAGCTGCGCCTTGAGCACGGATCGCGGGTTCAATTCGAAAAAGACTCCGCTCTTCAGATTGCGCAGGATCTGCGTCCCGGACGATGCGGACCAGCACGAACTGCTCGTCAAGGCGAGTGGTCTGTGGGGAGAAATTAAAGCTGCCCTCGATGCATCAAGGAGAAGAGTGCATGACACCGGGGCACAACGCTGACGCGACGGTGCGCCTCCTGTCGGGCCACTATCGTTGTCCCGACGATCTGGCCGAATTCTCGATCACAGGAGATCTTCCGCAGGCACCGGGTTATTTTCAGTTCGGGTCCGGAACGGTCTGTTTCGGGCAATGCTCTTTCGGGGTTTCGTCGACTTTGCCGGCGAGAAATCTTTCCGACGCTTATGTGCATATACGCGCGCAGGCTGATACGGTTTTACTCCCTTTCGACCCGGTCCAGGTGGTGAACAACCTGCGCCTGGAGCGATATAGTGGCATACCGGCGACGCGTAACGGTCCAGCCTGGCTCACAACGTTGTACGAAACCTGTACTACTCGGCGCGCCCATTCATGTCCGTCGCGATACGGAAACACCTGCAATCCTGGTACTTGCGCGGTTGGGAAAATATTCCGTTTCCCTTCTGGCCGGTGGATCTGACGGTCGAGAACATTCTGGAGCGATTGCTGGTTCTGGCGATGAAATCCCGGGATCTCGAGCGCGTTCCGTTCATCTGGTTCTGGCCGGATGGCCACGAGAGTTGTGCGATGGTAACGCATGACGTCGAAACGCGCGCTGGCCTGAATTTCTGCCCGCAACTCATGGATCTGAACGATTCATTCGCCATCAAATCCTCTTTCCAGCTTGTGCCGGAAGGGCGATACGCGCTGCCGCCCAGGGTTCTGGATGACATCCGGCAGCGAGGGTTCGAAGTGAACGTCCACGACCTGAACCACGACGGTCATCTTTTTGCCGACCACAAAGAGTTTCTGCGCCGGGCCGAACGGATCAAACATTACGCGCGGGAATTCAAGGCTTCGGGCTTCCGCTCGGCGGTGCTCTACCGGAACGCGGACTGGTGTGATTCACTCGGTTTCGCCTATGACATGTCAATTCCGAATGTGGCGCACCTTGACCCGCAGCGTGGCGGGTGCTGCACCGTTTTTCCCTTTTTCGTCGGTACAACCGTCGAACTGCCGGTGACCACGACGCAGGACTACTCTTTGTTTCACATCCTCAAGGATTATTCGACCCGGCTCTGGCAGGAGCAAATCGGCCGGATCAGTGCCAAGCACGGCCTGATCAGCTTCATCGTTCACCCGGATTACGTGATCGATCAGGCCCCCCGAAAGGTCTACGTCGAGCTGCTCGCACACCTTTCTAAGTTGCGCGCCCTGGGCAAGCTCTGCGTCGCCTTGCCCGGCCAAATCGCGGAATGGTGGAAGGTCCGGAGCGAGATGGCGCTCGTTAACTTAGACGGCTCCTGGAGGATTGTCGGTAAGGGGAGCGAGCGAGCCAGGGTTGCGTATGCGGTCCGGGTGAATGATCAACTTGTTTATGAGATGGACACCGCTTCTGCCGCTGCGCCCGTGCAGAATTCTGAGGGTGACGGCAAGCCTTTAATCCAGCCGAGGAGAGCTAGGCGCGAAGATCAAAGCGTCCGCGCCGAGACGATCGCCGAAATCGGATGTGGTGGCTTGGAAGTGCTGAAGATTACAAGGGAAGATGAACAGCGATTGCCGGTTCTGGGGTTATGAAATCGTTCCGCAGGCCCTGCGATTGCGCGATCGTATTGCGTCTATGTTCCCGGGTTAGCGCAGTTCTGACTTCTCCGAAATTGATGAGAAGCTGAACCACGCGCGTCGATCCATCATGTCAGCACCATTACTCAGATTGCGAAGGACCTCGACGAAGACGGCGACTGGCCGCGCGACATCTCGTTTGAAAACGGAGATCGAGGACGGGGTCATCAGAGGTGGTCACGGCTTTTACCGACTTCGGAATCGAAAACCGGATTGAAGGTATCAAGTTCTATAAAGAGAATCCTGAATCCCTCAAGCAGCGATCCTATGACCTACGCCGAATGGGATACCTCGAAAGCCGGTTTCCTCGGTTAGGTCTGCGGTGGTAAAGACCAGATCGTGCAACACGGAGATCAACTGCCGATTCCTATTGAACTGATGCCGCAAGACTCAGAAAGAATGAGGGTCCGATGGTCTTGCGGGCTTCAGATCGGCGGCAAGGCGTAAACTATCGCGTAAACGTTGTTTGAAGTACCCATAAAATGACGATCTTTGATGTAGTGATCATCGGCGCGGGCCCTAACGGACTGGCTGCGGCGGCGCACCTTCGCACCGTCAAGGGCTTGGAGTTTCGCATATTTGGTGAACCCATGTCGTTCTGGGATCAGAACATGCCCGTCGGCATGTTTCTCCGCTCGAATTGGTCGGCGACGCAGATAGCGGATCCGGACGATCAGCTGACCTTGGCAGCATACCAAGCGGCGCATGGCCTCAAGTTCGCGTCACCAGTGCCGATCGAGCACTTCGTCCGTTATGGCCTTTGGTACCAACGCCAGGCGGTGCCTGACCTTGATCGCCGGAAAGTCACCCATCTCGAATCGCATCCGAAAGGGTTCTGGCTCTTACTGGCCGACGGTGATGCACTTCTTGCCCGGCGGGTAGTGATTGCGGCCGGCATCGGTTCGTTCGCCTGGCGGCCGCCGGAGTTTCAGAGCTTGCCCACCGACCTGGCTTCCCACTCTTCAGAGCACCGCGACTTCCAGAAGTTCGCAGGAAAACGGGTGATTCCCCTATTTGGCCATCAAACGGGGTTTTTGAGGTGCATCGGGTCGCGAAAGCCCGCGACCGCGTGCATTGCCGGCGCGTCAGGCGAGCGTTGAAACTCGATGAACGCGTTCTGGGGCAGCTTGCCGGGCGCGATGTAGCGCCACTCGATCTGCCTCTCCTGGCTGAAGCGCAGCACGGTCATTCCGGTCAGCTCGGGTCCGTTGTCACGCACATCGCCGATCAACCGCGCCAGGCAGAGCTCACGTACGACCCGCAGGCCCGGCAGCGCGTTACCGGCGACGAGCGCCATTTCACGGGGTGAAGTCGTCGACGACGGCCAGAATCCGGAAACTTGGCGTCGGCGAACGCATCCGACAGGAAGTTGAGGCTCCAGCGCTGGTTGGCTCCTTGCGGGATCGCCTGTGGCGCGCTGGTGCCGAGTGCCCGTCCGTTCTCGTCCTCAAGCGCCTTCAGCCGCTTAGCGTCGGAAACCTCTAAGGCTTGATCGGCCCGTTCAATATTGAAGACCTTAACGGGTATCTCCGGGGGAGGGCACTCATTTTGCAATAGTACGTGGAGAGATGCCGAGTACTTATTGCGTCTCCAACCTCCTCCTCACGCAAAAGGCGATGGCGGCTGCGATGATTGATCCCGACCACAACTGCGCGGCGCCGCTCATCTGAGCCGACGTACAGTGGTCCTGCGCAGCGCATGCTCTCATCGAACGATTAACTCTAACGTTCATAGCCTTAAGACCTCTGGATTCTCTCAGGGGTCGTTGGGCCTACCGCAACATAAACTGGAATTTTGTTGCGGGACCGCGCGGCGCTTGGGGCGTTGAGCGCGATCGAATGTTGAATGGTAGTCGGGGCAATAGATCAGGCTGCCTCGGACGCCCGGGTCGCGCATCTGGGCGAAGGTGATTTTGCTCGGCGATCGGGCGTGCCCCAATAATGCCGCTCATTACTGTTGAATGAAAGCGACTAGGAGTGGCTCGTGCTGACCCAGCACCTTGCCGGTCTTGCGGCTCGCGGGCTTGCCTTACAAGTACGGCTTTTTAATATACGACGAACAAAGGAGCAGCGCTCCGCCTGAACGAATGCTAAACAGAAGGTCCTTTGTATGATCAAATCATCCTTCTTCAGCGCGAGGCTGTGCCGGCTGGGTGTGGTGTCGTGAGCAGAGTCGAGCTGCAGAAGGCCGGCATTCGCAATGTCGCCTTCGGCGCGCGTGTCAGGGTGGTCGAGCCCAGCAACCTGTATGGCTGCACTATCGGGGACGACTGCTTTATCGGACCTTTCACCGAAATCCAGCAGGGCGCGGCGATCGGCGCGCGCAGCCGCGTCCAATCGCATGCCTTTATCTGCGAGCTGGTGACGATCGGAGAGGATTGCTTCGTTGGTCACGGCGTGATGTTTATCAACGACACCTTTGCGAGCGGTGGACCTGCGCGCGGCAAGAAGGAGCTGTGGCGCGAGACGGTGCTAGGAAACCGGGTTTCGATCGGCTCCAATGCCACGATCATGCCGGTGCGCATCGTCGATGACGTGGTTATTGGCGCGGGCTCGGTTGTCACTCGCGATATCATGGCAGTCGGGACCTATGCGGGCAACCCGGCTCGCTTGCTGAAGCTGCGGAAATAGAGCGCGGGTTATGGCAGCACCTTTCGCAGATTGCAGCTACGGTATCGGTCCATCAAGTCGGAGGTCGACAGCGCGATCACAGTTGTCGTCTGCGATAACGCCTTCATCCGCGGACCCTATTGCGAGCGAAGCGAAGCAATCCCGGGTCGCGCGCGGGGCACTGGATTGCTTCGTCGCTCCGCTCCTCGCAATGACGGAGTGATCGGAGATCACGGCCCGTAAATCGCGAGCTCGGTATCCGACAAATCCCCAAGCCGTGGGCATTGCGGGCCTTTGAAATATTTGCGGCCGCGCACCTCGGTGTAGAAGCCAGTCAGCTCGTCCATGCGCTGGTTCGCGTCGAGCACGACCGCGATCTTGCCGCGGGTAAGCAGATAGCGGCCAATGGTGCTGGCGCAGGCGACATAGTCGGCGATGTCATGGCAATGGATCAGCTGCATCGCTGGTGGCGCGAATTGGCCGCTGCGAATGCGCATCTGTCGCAAGATGAATGGAAAGCTGCGGCCGTCGGCCGCGCGGCACACTAGGCTGAGGCAGCCGTAGGCCGCATGGCGCGTAAGCAGCGCGACGTCGGCTTCGGACAGGCCGTCGATCGCGCGCGCGTCCTGCGGGACGACTTCGACGTGCATGCCTTTCGCAGGCCGCGAGAGTGCCGGAAAGGAGAAGAACAAGCCGCCGCAATAGGCACGGAATCCCTGGGCTTCGATGGTCCGCCAGGTCCAGCGCTTCGGGCTAATGTTGGCGTAGGTGACGTGTTTCTGGCGCTGCGCGATCGCGCTCAGTATCGGCGCGTAGTGGCGGAAGTCAGGCTCGACATACCAGCTGGAGACATTACAGCGGATGGAGGTCCCGCCACCATCGTCCCGTGCGGTATAGATCAACAGCAGAACGCCGACAGGCGCGCCCCCATGATCCAGCATATAGCCGAACCGCGGCAAACCTCCGGGGACATCGCGCACGGCCTGGCGCCGGAGCCCGGCTATCCAGTAGTCGCGCGAGCGGGGCGCAAAGCCGCGCGCCAGAAGATCAGCGATTGCGTCAAGATCGACCTCTCTTATCTCACGGCATCGGATCATGATCCGAACCCCTTCGTGGGATGCGATCCCGCTTGTTCGTCGGCAGGTCGGCGAGCCCAACGTGCAGCAGAAAACCAGGACAACTGCTGTGGCGACTGGAAAATGACGAAATCAGCTGAGCGAAGACCTTCGTTTCGCGCGGTTGCTGCATCCCTATGATCGACTTGTCGCCAGCCAGAACATCGAACAACTGCGGAAGCTCATCGATATTGGTGCGGCGCAAGAAGCGTCCCGAACGGGTCGTGGGTCGTATCTGACGACCGGGGTGAAATTGTCGCCGTCCATCACGGTCATCGAACGGAACTTCAGCGCGCGACTGGGCTCATTGTTGTGGCCATGACGCATCTGGCTCATATCACTCTACCACTAGCACTCCGTCCGCCCGAGTTAATGGAGCAGGATTGTCCGTACCATTCGGGTCACGGAGGGGGAACTGCTATAAATGGGTAGGGTACGGCCTTCAGTTGTGTACTCGCCGGTATGAATACCGCCGCCGATTGCCGGTCCCAATGCGCTAACTACGGCCCTGACCGCGTGGGCACACTTGCTGCGCACGCGCTTGGCCGTCAAAGGTTGCAAAGACACCATCGCCCGCGGTATTCACTACCCGGCCGCCGCGGCGGGCGACTTCCTTGCCAACTTGATGCTGATAATTGTCGACAAGGTCCGGCCAGCGCGCGTCCCCGAACGCTTGCGCGCTCGGTCGACTGTACAATGTCGATGAAGGGGACGGTTGCAAGAACACGGTTTGCGTCCGCGCCATCGGCTCCAAACTGGTCAAGGGCATATCGGCGCCCGTCGCGATCTGCGAATATGCACCGATCCGAACGTTGAGCTCTTCGGCGTTGTGGCCCGCAACCGGCCCACCGCCTTTCCCAAAGAATTAGCCGAGGGCAGAGGTGGTCGTTGCGAGGATTAGACTCGCAAGTCGGCGAAGTGTTGCGACTTATCAAGATTGGCCGTATCGCCATGCGGCGCTACACGCTCAGCAGAACGTGGCATACAAGTCGGCTCCCGCAGCCTGAGTGATCGGATCTGGCACGCTGGGATCGGTGAGCCAATGTGTAAGGGAACTCAGAGCCTTGTTGATCGCCGGGGCTCGTCGATCGAGATAGCCCTCCGGCTCAAACTGCAGCCGGAAAATTCTCTGCTCCACAGTAGCGAATTTGCGCTTGAATCGAAGCAATCCGGGTTGATCGAGGTCAGATGCGCCAAAGTCGAGCAGCTTAAGGCCACGGCGCCGTCCAATTTTGATGCCTTCCCAGACAAGAAGGTCATTCGGACACAAGCCGCGGTCCAGGGAGGCGTTAAACTTATAATACAGCGTGCCCCCGCATTCGATGAATACAGTGCCGGCGACCGGGGATCCGTCAACCTCGGCGAGAAGAACCGTCAACTGATCACTTTTTGCAAACGAAGCATGCAGGTTCTCAAAAAAAGCGAAGGGTTGCGGCAGGAGACGATATTTGGATTTTCGAACATGACAATGCATCTCATAGAAGACATGAAGATCATGGAGCTCTTGGCTCGCACGGACCTTGACACCGCTCCGCTCAGCCTTCCTGACATTCTGACGAGCTGCCCCCAAGAAGCCGTCCCATATTTCAAGCTCCGGCCGAGCGAGGTCGACGCCGTGCCAACCCGCTTCGCTGACCTTCGCAAAGCGCTCATCTTTTGCGGGCAATTGATTACCAAGACAGCGAAGCGTGATCGGAAGACCCAAAGAAATCAGCGGGGCAACAAGTTCGCGCCACGTGTCGACATCACTAGTTAGTGGATCACAGTAATCTGAAAATGGTCCGCAAACAATCCGGTCGCCCTTCAGATCGGAGAGGTGACAATAGAGAATGGCCCCGTCTGCTTTGCCGTCATTTTGAATGCCTTTCATAGATACGGAGACCTTGAATCCGTACGTCCGGGCTACCGTCTCCGTCCAACCCTGCGAGGAGAACAAACTGTTTAACGGGTGATGCGCAATCGCGCGCCACATTTCGGGCTGTCCATCGATATGCTCGAGCATGCGTATCTTTCCCATCCCCGTTAATTCCCGGCTCCTGCCGTTCTTCGGTTTACCTAACGGTTCTATCGAATAGAACCGCTCCAGGAGTGCGGCAAAGGATCCAGAGATCAAGCCATAGCGATCGTGATCGAGCATAGGCCAGGTCCAGTGCCAGCATTTCCGGCATCGATAGCCGGTTGCGGCCATTAACTTGCCACAACCCTGTAATGCCGGGGAGACAGTCGTGCCTCCTGCGTTGCTCGGCTGTGAACAGCTCGACTTCCCACGGCAATGATGGCCGAGGCCCGACCACTGACATGTCGCCGCGAAGCACATTGAACAATTGTGGGAGCTCGTCCAAGCTGAACCGCCGAAGAAGGCGACCCACGTTCGTAATCCGCCGGTCTGCCTCCAATTTGAAGACGCCATCGCTGGTTCCTGGCTTGCCCCCCAATAGCTCTCGGATGTTCATTTGCCTCAGAGGCGTGTCGTCAGCGTCGAGATACATGGTTCGGAACTTGAACATTGTGAAGGGTCGCTCGTTCTGGCCTATGCGGATTTGCCGAATGATGGCCGGTCCGCGACTGCTAAGCCGGATCAGGATGGTCAATCCCACCATAGGTAGTGCACATAGCAATAGCAGCGGACAGGCGACCATGAGGTCAAGAACGCGCTTTCCGCGTTGCTGGTTGGTCCTTGGATCTTCCAGAACCGGTGCGTTTTGCTGCTCTTCCTGGAACACCCCGACCCAGGACTGCGCTTTCTGATCGCTTCTGTCGAAGCCGCCCATCAGCTACACCGATCCGTCTCATCTGGCGGAGCTGCTGCGCGGGCGCCAGGAGCGGCCACACACGATTGCTGCGCCGAGAAGCGAGATGAACTCGCGTCGCCTCATTATAATAGCATCATACTGGATAAGCATCCCGCTGGAACGAATTGACCTTGCCCTTTTGGCTTAATCCGGTTTGAAGTTTGCTCCTCTTTAGGAAGTCCTATACGAAAGCTCGCCGTGTTCCCACTGACGGAGGTAGGCGCCATGGGGCTCTCAGCGAACATGTCTGCGCCGGGCGGATCACGTGCCGCAGTCCTTATCATCGTCGAGAACCTGCCGGTGCCGGCCGATCGCCGGGTCTGGCCGGAGGCTACGGCGCTGCACCAGGCTGGTTACACCGTCTCGGTCATTTGTCCGAAAGGGAGGGGATTTGATAAGACATACGAGCAGATAGACGGTGTGCATATCTACCGCCATCCACGGGGTGTGGAAGGCTCGGGCGCCGTGACTTATCTTCTCGAGTATACTGTCGCCCTTTTTTGGCAATTCGTTCTCTCGTTGAAGGTGGCGTACAGGCATGGATTCGATATTCTACATGCGTGCAATCCGCCGGACTTGATCTTTTTGATCGCGATTTTTTACAAGTTCTTCTTTGGCAAGAAATTTCTGTTTGATCAGCATGATCCCGCGCCCGAACTTTATGAGGTCAAGTTCGGCCGCCAGGATTTCCTTTATCGTCTCCTGCTCCTGTTTGAACGCTGGACGTTTCGCTCGGCCGACGGAGTCCTCGCGACAAACCCTACCCTGAAGCAGCAGGCCGTGGAGCGAGGCGGGATGCCGCCAGACAGGGTCTGGATTGTCAGAAGCGTCCCCGATGTTGGGCGCTTCAGCCAGGTCAAACCCGAACTGTCGGTCAGGCGGACCTTTCGATATCTCGTCGGCTATGTGGGAGTGATTGCCGAGCAGGACGGAGTAGACCTCCTGGTCCAGGCGATGGAACACATCGTCAAGCGCATGCATCGAACGGATATCGCCTGCCTGATCATCGGCGACGGGCCGGAAGCAGGTCGGGTCAGGACGCTCACAGGCGAACTCGGGATTGCCGACAATGTCGAATTTGCCGGTTACATTTCGGGCGATGCGCTTCCCGCCATGCTGGCGGCTTGCGATATCGGTGTTGTTCCGGATCCGCCCAATGCCTGCAACGTGATTATGTCGATGATCAAGGTCTTTGAATACATGGCCCTCGGGCTGCCGTTCGTCCTGTTCGACTTGGCACAGGCGAGGCATGATGCGGGCGACGCTGGCCTGGTGGTGACGGAGCCGACGCCGCGGGCGCTCGGCGAAGGAATCGTCGCGCTGCTTGAGGATGAGGCCGGGCGCGAGCGCATGCGGAACTACGGCAGGGAGCGTGCCTACGGCGAATTTCAGTGGGAGGTCGAAAAGAGTTCTCTTCTGGCCGCCTATGCGAGGTTGGTGCCGAGGCGCGCACGTGCGCATACGAGGAAAGCAGGGACACCAGCCAATACGAATGCTCCCTAAGAGCGGAAGTAATCAGTGGCGCGGGCGAACTGCTGTGACCGATCGCGAGCTCGCCGATTGGATCGCGAGCGCAATGTCCGGATCTTGGCTCCTGACTGCGGCAAGTCCGCGCTGTCGGATGTGAGTACCTCTTTTGGTCTACCTCTTTCAATTCTTGTCCGCTTGTTTCAACGCGATCTCTATCGCATTGCGCTGCGCTAATCTCCCTGAGACGCTCGACGCTTGGAAAACTTGTCAAGGCGCAGCAGACCGCTTCCTCGATTAGACAGAGCGGACGGGTGCGAGCCGCGCCTGTTGAGAAAACGGAGTTTCAGGTGAAGCGGCTGCTTGCTGCGAAAGGTTCTGATCGCCGCAAGTCGTTGCGGTTGCCGTCTTCGTGCTCGGCGCGTCTCCTTCCGCCTATCATTTTGTATGGCGGCGTTGCGACGCGCTTGAGGCCCTGCTTCTCGTTGGCAATGGCGTCAAGGGCTCGGAATCTTGTAGCCTTGTCGACTCCCGCAGCATCGTCGACCTACCCGGCATCAATTCGCTCCGCCGACTTGCCGAGACAGGCGCGAAGCAGCGAACAGGGTAGGTCTTCAGCGCCTTTTCTCTGACCTCGACCGGATGCAACCGAACGGCGGCGTCCTGACTTCCATCTCACCTGGGTCAAGACCAAACGCAGGGTGGCGTCGATGGAGGCCCTACTACGTCGCGGACTTCTCTGGTAGCGCAAATACTCCATGGAGCGAGCAAACATTGTCCGATGGCGGCGTGTCGGTGGACTCACCGCCGACCAGATATAACGATCATTTTTGACCCACGGTGCGCGGTACTTTCGCGCCGCCGTGTGCCGCGCGACTTGGAAGGCGACCCGGTTCGCCTCTCTTCCGAATGCTAGGCGCAGGTTGCCGGTAACGCGTTCAACTTCCAGATCGTTTGAGGTCAGCCTTATCGCAATAACGGGTCACCCTGGAGCGCAATCTGTTCGGCGGCAAGATGACATCGCCATGCCGCTCCAGTGGACTCCCAACGCCATTTGCTCCAAACAGATCGACAAGCGGCAACGCCACATTGCATGTTTATAGGCGCAGCGTTGCCACGTGCACTTCATGCGCAACGCGCTGGCGCATGCGGGCAAGAGCTGACGGCGCGTCGTCTCCGCTTCCATCACCACCGTTCGCCCAAGGAAGATGCGGCAGGCGAATGCGCCCAAAACTGATGTGCTCGCCTGCGCGACATTCCCGCCGTGGCATCGGACCCAGCTGCGCCTCTCCGACGGCGACACAAGCTGATAGAAAAATTGAATACGCGTGTCTTGAACCGACTAACTCAATACGTGGCGCAATATAGGCGCGTAGTTCCGGGCGCTACATACTTGGGTATAAATCACACTTTGAAAGTTTTTTCGCCATTTTTGCTCTCTAACCAACCGACCCAGCAGTCGGGGGGCACCTTCAAAAATCCCACTGCTTTGGAATCCGCTCGCGGTCTGAGACTGCGATGCGTTGAAATCCGCTCGCGGTCCGAGACCGCGTTGCGTTGGAATCTGCTCGCGGCCTGAGGTTGCGAGCACGTGGTATGTCACGCGCCTTCGTGATGCGCGGCAGTGGAATTCCTTGTAAACGTCAAACTCAGTAAACAGAACGAAAGGCTACGCATGTCGTTCAACTTGTCATCTACTCCGTTTTCGTCGAGCTCGGCCTGGAACCAGCAGGTCAATACCGGAGCAACATATACGTCGCTCAACTGGCCCACCGCGACCGGATGGAACTACGCCGTGGGCTGGAGCGGCGCAGGGGCCGGGACGCAAGCAGGCGGGCCACCAGTCTACGTCGCTTCGTCGTCGGACCCGGTCGTGCAGGTGTCTGTCCCCGACAGCTGGGTTCCCGCCGGGACCTACAGCGTCCATATGCCGACCGGGGCGACCGGCGGGCCTAACACCGACGCCGCGCTCGTCGTCATCGACGGCGACATCGCTTACAATTTCTGGCAATTCAACCGCACGAGCAACACGACCGCGACCGCCTCGGCGATGGGCGACGCGAACGTGGTCACGGGCACCGGTTGGGGCGACGCCTCGCAAGGCGCAGGCATCGTTGCCGCCGGCGCGAGCGAGCTCGGCGGGCTCCTGGTCAAGGCGCAGACGGACACCGGCACGATCGACCATGCCCTGCAGCTCGCGGTCCCCGACTCGATGTTGGCGCCAGGTTACGTTTCCCCCGCCATTGGCAGCGACGGCCACACTGTCGGCGCTCCCTTGCAGGAAGGCGAGCTTCTGGCCATTGCGCCCGGAACGCCGATGCCCTCCGGCCTTTCGCCGCTCGGCCAGGAGGTGTTCCGCGCCCTCCAGCAATACGGCGCCTACGTGATCGACACCGGAGTCGACCAGACCGCTATTCGCGCTCAGGCGAACGCCTATGATGCGACGACGATGAACGCCCTCCGTCTGGACTTGAATTCGGTCCTTCCAATGCTCAAGGCGGTGAGCGGGGGCTCGCCCCCGCCCCCGACGCCGACGGTCCAGCCGGCGGTGACGCAGGCCACAGCTTCTCCGGCAACCGGAATCGAGCATGCCGGCGATTCCATCACCCTGTCGCTTGCCTTCAACGAGGCCGTGACGGTGACGGGGACGCCCACGCTGTCGCTCAATGACGGCAATACCGCCACCTATGCCGGTGGTTCGGGCACGGGCACACTCACCTTCAAGACGACCGTCGCGTCGACCGACACGAACACGTCGGCGCTCGCCATCACCGGTGTCAATCTTCCGAGCGGTGCGACCATCAAGGATGCATCGGGTGTTGCGGCGAACCTGTCGGGCGCGGTGAAGACGTTCTCCGGTCTCCAGATCGATCCGATCTTGCCAGCGGTGACGCAGGCCACGGCCTCGCCTGGAACGGGCACCGAACTCGTGGGAAGCACGATCACGCTGGCGCTCGGCTTCAACGAGGCCGTGACGGTGACGGGCACGCCCACGCTGTCGCTCAATGACGGCGGCACGGCCACCTATGTCGGTGGCTCGGGCACGGGTACGCTCACCTTCAAAACGACTGTCGCGTCGACCGACACCAACACTTCGGCGCTCGCCATCACCGGGGTCAATCTTCCGAGCGGTGCGAGCATCAAGGATGCATCGGGTGTTGCGGCGAACCTGTCGGGCGCGGTGAAGACGTTCTCCGGTCTCCAGATCGATCCGATCTTGCCAGCGGTGACGCAGGCCACGGCCTCGCCTGGAACGGGCACCGAACTCGTGGGAAGCACGATCACGCTGGCGCTCGGCTTCAACGAGGCCGTGACGGTGACGGGCACGCCCACGCTGTCGCTCAATGACGGCGGCACGGCCACCTATGTCGGTGGCTCGGGCACGGGTACGCTCACCTTCAAAACGACTGTCGCGTCGACCGACACCAACACTTCGGCGCTCGCCATCACCGGGGTCAATCTTCCGAGCGGTGCGAGCATCAAGGATGCATCGGGTGTTGCGGCGAACCTGTCGGGCGCGGTGAAGACGTTCTCCGGTCTCCAGATCGATCCGATCTTGCCAGCGGTGACGCAGGCCACGGCCTCGCCTGGAACGGGCACCGAACTCGTGGGAAGCACGATCACGCTGGCGCTCGGCTTCAACGAGGCCGTGACGGTGACGGGCACGCCCACGCTGGCGCTCAATGACGGCGGCACGGCCACCTATGTCGGTGGCTCGGGCACGGGTACGCTCACCTTCAAAACGACTGTCGCGTCGACCAACACCAGCACCTCGGCGCTTGCCATCACCGGCGTAAACCTTCCGAGCGGTGCGACAATCAAGGACGCGAGCGGTGCCGCTGCGAACCTCACTGGCGCGGTGAAGACGTTCTCCGGCCTCCAGGTCGATCCGACGTCATCGACGCCGACTACCCCGTCCGTGACCCAGCCGGTCCTGACCATCGCGCATAACTCGCTCTCGGTAGCCGGGAGAGGCGGTACCGTCGACCTGGGGACCACGGTGACAACGACCGACTCCAACGATGTCGTGACCGTGAACATCACGGGGTTGCCGAGGTACGAGACGATCACCGACAAGCTCGATGGTCATACGTATAGCGGAAACAACATCACCTTGACGGCGGCGCAGGTCGACAGCGGACTGACGCTGACGTCGAACTACAGGGGCGGGGGTCATCCGGTTGCGACACTTACGCTGACCGCAAGCGCAAAGGATCCGACCACCGGTGCGGTTTCGACGGCCTCGCCGCAGACCATCACCGTGGTGGATCCTCGACCCACGGCCGTCGCGACCTCCACATCGTCGCACCACCACCACCACCACCACCACACCGCAACGGATCATCAGCCTGCTGCCACCACGACGGCCCCGACTTCGCCACAGCCGATCGACTCTGCGGATCATCCGCAGGCGACCGTTGCAAACGCGGGGATCTTGGCAAGCCGTGGCTTTGCGCTGCTCCAGCAGCATTTTGACCCGGCCACCAGCGCTCTCGCAACGACTGCGCCGCAGTCGATCACTGCGGCAGATCATCCAGTTGCGACCGGCATGGCGTCCCTGGCAAGCCAGAGCTTTGCGCTGCTGAACCAGTACCTGGCCGGTCACGCCGGCCAGGTGGATGCCGGTCAGATCGTGGCGGCTGTGTCGCACGCGATCGGTTTGGGTCAGGAATCGTTGCTGGCCAGACCGCAACATTAGTGCCTCGCCGCACCCAGGCTCAGCGTCTGGGTGCGGCGCCGTCAATATTTGTGAATGCATGAGAAGGAACTTCATACGCGGTCGGTAGCCGCGGAGGGTTGAGTTGAAAATGGCGATCCAGAATGGAAATGCCCATGCCGCAGACCTCGGGCTTCAGGCCCTGGCTCTGTTCCTGCGCCTTCATGGCGTGAACGCCGAACCCGACCAGCTCCGCGACCGATGCGGAGAGCGCGAGATCGGCATCAGCGCGATGCTTCGCTGCGCCCATGAGCTCGGAGTCGAAGTCCGTTCGCGCACGACGCGTTGGAAGCGACTTGCGCGTACCACGCTGCCCGGAATCGCGTCGCTGCGTGATGGCGGATTCCTGCTTCTTGGCAAGGTCGATGATCAGGCAGCACTTGTGCTGCATCCGACCGCATCGCGTCCGAAGATGATGACGCGCGCGGAGTTCGAAGAGGTCTGGGACGGCCGTTTAATCTTTGCTGGCTCACGGAATCTCGTGCACCGGATGCTTCAGTCCCTTGTCGGCATGAATGTCCCGGGGCGTGATCTGGCGCGGCGTGTCGGCAATGCCGCGAGGCATGCCGGCAATATGTTCACGCACGCCCGGGATGTCTTCGTGCGTGCCCGCGATATCATGATGCGCACGCGGTCACCCGATCGACCCGATGTCGCTGTCCAGACAGCGGCCGCCGAACCCGAGAGCGGCGATGAGTCGGGGCTCATCGCGGTGGCGATATTGCTACGTTGCCATGGCATTGCGGCCGACCCGGAGCAAATTCGGCATCGCATGGGCACAGCGCGGGTCGGTGTGACCGAAATCCTGCGCTGTGCCAGGGAGTTCGGGCTCAAGGCTCGGGCCCAGGGGTCGAGCTGGAGCAGGCTTGCGGTCACGCCGCTGCCGGCAATTGCCGTGCTGCGCGACGGCGGCTTCCTGATCCTGGGCAAGGTCATCGACGACAAGCTTCTGGTTCAGCGCCCGTTGTCGCCCCGGCCTGAATCCATCACGCAGGCTGAGCTCGAGGCCATCTGGGACGGTGACATCATCCTGATGACCCGGCGTGCGGCTCTGACGGATCTCTCCCGGCGATTTGATATCGGCTGGTTCATCGGCGCGGTCCACAAGTATCGCCGCCTGCTCGGCGAAGTGCTGTTCGCGTCGTTCTTCCTTCAGGTATTCGCGCTCGTATCGCCGCTGTTCTTCCAGGTGGTGATCGACAAGGTGCTCGTGCATCGAAGCATGAGCACGCTCGACGTCCTGGTGATGGGCCTCGTCGCGCTGACCGTGTTCGAGACCGTTCTCGGCACGCTGCGCGTCTACCTGTTCGCGCACACGACGAACCGCATCGACGTCGAGCTCGGCGCGCGGCTGTTCCGTCACCTGATGGCCTTGCCGATCGCCTATTTCCAGACGCGCCGCGTCGGCGATTCGGTTGCACGTGTTCGCGAGCTGGAGAACATCCGTCAGTTCCTGACGAGCTCGGCGCTCACGCTGGTTATCGATCTCCTGTTCACCGGCGTCTTCCTTGCGGTGATGTTCTACTACTCCACACCACTGACGCTGATCGTCATTGCGTCGTTCCCGTTCTACATCGGTATTTCCGCCGGTGTCGCGCCGCTGTTCCGCCGGCGCCTCGACGAGAAGTTCAATCGCGGCTCGGAGAATCAGGCCTTCCTGGTCGAGAGCGTCACCGGCGTCGAGACGCTGAAGGCGATGGCGGTCGAGCCGCAGATGCAGCGACGCTGGGAGGAGCAGCTGGCGGGCTATGTGGGCGCGAGTTTCCGCGTGCTCAGCCTCAACAACACGGCGAGCCAGGCGGTCCAGATGGTGAACAAGCTGGTCACCGCCGCGACGCTCTACTTCGGCGCCAGGCTCGTGATCGGCGGCGAGCTGTCCGTCGGCGAGCTCGTCGCGTTCAACATGCTGGCGGGGCGGGTGAGCATGCCGGTGCTTCGGCTTGCGCAGATATGGCAGGACTTCCACCAGGCCCGTCTGTCGATCGATCGTCTCGGCGACATCCTCAACACCATGCCCGAGCCGAGCTTCAGTCCGGCGCGCGCTGCCTTGCCGCCGATCCGCGGCAAGATCACGTTCGAGCACGCGACCTTCCGCTACCGCGTCGACGGTCCCGAAGTGCTGCACGGCGTGTCCTTCAACGTCGAGCCCGGTCAGGTGATCGGCATCGTAGGCTCTTCGGGCTCGGGCAAGAGCACGATCGCCAAGCTGATCCAGCGTCTCTATGTACCGGAGAGCGGCCGTGTGCTGGTCGATGGCGTTGACCTCGCGATGGTCGACCTGACCTGGCTTCGACGCCAGATCGGCGTGGTCCTTCAGGAGAACGTGCTCTTCAACCGCTCGATCCGCGAGAACATCGCACTGGCCGACCCGGCCATGCCCATGGAGCGCGTCATCGAGGCGGCGTCGCTCGCGGGCGCTCACGACTTCATCCTGGAGCTGCCGGAGGGCTATGACACCGTGGTCGGCGAACGCGGCAGCAGTCTCTCCGGCGGGCAACGCCAGCGTGTCGCGATCGCCCGCGCGCTCATCACCGATCCGCGCATCCTCATCCTCGACGAGGCGACCAGTGCGCTTGATTATGAAAGCGAGCGCGCCATCCAGCAGAACATGAGACGGATTTCCGCCGGACGGACCGTGTTCGTGATCGCGCACCGACTTTCGACCGTGCGCAATGCGAACCGGATCATCACGCTCGAGCATGGCCGCATCGTCGAGGACGGCAGCCATGACGAACTGATCCGCTCGAACGGGCGTTACGCAAACCTCCATTATTTGCAGGCCGGAATTCATGACATCCGCTAGCCGAAACATCGTTCCGTTTCCGAGACGCGAGCCTCGCCGCCGCGAGCACGAGATCGCGTTCCTGCCGGCGGCGCTCGAGATCACTGAATCGCCGCCATCACCGGTCGGGCGCGCAATCGGGGTGAGCATCATCGCGGTGTTCTGCGTGGCGCTGGCGTGGGCGTCGTTCGGCAGCGTCGATATCGTCGCGACCGCGACGGGCAAGATCGTGCCGGGCGGACGAACCAAGCTGATCCAGCCATTCGAGACGGGCGTTGTCCGTGCCATCCACGTCCGCGACGGACAGACCGTTAAGGCCGGCGATGTCCTGATCGAGCTCGACCCGACGATGACGGAAGCCGATCAGGAGCGACAGAGAAGCGATC
Organism: Bradyrhizobium genosp. A; assembly: GCF_049949275.1. NCBI lineage: Bacteria > Pseudomonadati > Pseudomonadota > Alphaproteobacteria > Hyphomicrobiales > Nitrobacteraceae > Bradyrhizobium > Bradyrhizobium genosp. A. The sequence goes on from NZ_CP188196.1 coordinate 2,495,348, forward strand.
TCGTTGCGGCCGAACTCGATGTCGCGCGGCTGCGCGCAGCGCTCGCCGAGGATCCGCTTGCAGCTTTCCGGCCACCGCAGAGCGCAAGTGCCGCGGAGACCGAGATGCATCGCCAGTTTCTGATCAGCCAGCGCGCCGAGCAGAACGCCAAGCTCGCCGAAATCGAGCGCCAGCAGGGTCAGAAGGAAGCAGAGCGGGCAACCACGTCGGCGAGCGTGGCGAAGCTCCAGGCGACGATACCGGTGCTCCAGGAGCGGGTCGATATTCGCAAGGCGCTCGTCGACAAGGCCTTGGCTTCGAAGGTCGTCTATCTCTCCGAGTATCAGGAGCTGGTCGGCCTTCAGCAGGATCTCATGCTCCAGCAGAGCCGGCTGCACGAAGCCGACGCAGCCATCGCCTTGCTGAAGGAAACGAAAGAGAGGACCTCAGCGGAGTATCGGCGCGCGACCTATGACGCACTTGCCAAAGCCGAGCAGAAGGCGGCGAGCGCCGCGCAGGAAGTGGTCAAGGCGGAGCGGCGCACGAAACTTCAGCAGTTGACTGCGCCGGTCGACGGCGTGGTGCAACAGCTCGCCGTTCACACGGTGGGCGGCGTGGTGACGCCGGCGCAGGCGCTGGCCATCGTGGTTCCAAGCGAGACTCAGCTCGAGATCGAGGCCATGCTCTCCAACCGCGACGTCGGATTCGTCCATTCCGGACAGAAGGCGGAGATCAAGGTCGATACGTTCAATTTCACGCGCTATGGCCTCCTGCATGGGGATGTGCTCAGCGTGTCGACGGATGCCATCACGCGCGACAAGCCGCAGGGCGGGTCGAACGATCGTGCGTCGGGCACGGCACAAGGCAGCAGCGAGCCGAAGGGCCAGGAGCTGGAATATGCGGCGCGAATTTCACTCGATCGCACGCACATGCAGGTGGAGGACAAGCTCGTCAAGCTCGGCCCGGGCATGGCGGTGACGGTCGAGATCAAGACCGGCGCGCGTACGATCATCAGCTACCTTCTCTCGCCGTTGGCGAGGTACAAGCAGGAATCGCTGCGGGAGCGATAAGAAAACCGGCTCTCGCAGGAGGCGCGCATCGCCAAGCTCGAGGCTACCATCCCTCCGCTCCAGGAGCGCGTCAATGTCCGCAAGACCCTGTTCGACCAAAGCAGCTTGGATCAAAACTAAACTATCTGTCGGAATACCAGGAGTTGGTGAGCCAACAGCAGGACCTCCTCATTAAGAAAAGCAATTCGAAGGAGGCCGAGGCGGCGCTTGCCGCGCTCAAGGCGATCCGCGACAGGACCGCAGCAGAGTTCCGGCGCGCGCTCTACGACGAGCTAGCAAAGGCCGAGCAGAAGGCCGCCGGTGTCGCCCACGACGAGTTCGGCAAAGTTGGCCTGTCCCGAAGAGGAGACAGGGTAGCGTAAGCGATGAAACACAGGAAGGCCTAAGCGGGAATCTCAATCCGGCGCATGCACAGGTCCGTCGCTAAGTTTTCCACATCAATGCCAGCGCGCGTTCGAGCATCCGCCCATTCGCGCGAGGAAATCGCCAAAGATACGCCAACGTCCATCGTCTGGCGCGGCTTACGGGAAATCATTGAGGCGATGGTGGTCGGTGGTCTTGAAGAATCGAGGCAAAGAATGCCGCCTCCTGCTTTTGCGTAAACGTATCACCTGTTGTCAAAAACCTCCTTGCATTCAAATCAAGCCGGCCCCAAAAATCTCGCCATGATGCGCTCATCCGGTGAGCTTCTGGACGTATTACTCGCAGGTAAGCGCGATCCGAAGCGCCTCGTGCATCTTTCACCCCGAACCCGTAAGGCGCGCTGGCCTTGTCTTTGCCGATGCTTCAGATTGATGATCTGGTCGAACCACGTCCGGAATAGGTCGCTCGATCCCGCCATCTTGTGCGCTCAGACGAGGTTCCCGCCCGATGGCGAGAAGTGTTGACAGATCGCGCAGTATTCCGATAGCGATGCCAAGAAGCGCCCCCGCAACGATCGCTGTTCCAAGCACGATTCTAGCTTTTGGCGAACTTGCCCTCAGGGGAGGCGACGCCCCAGTGATGAGAGTCGCCTCAAATATCGGCGAGGATTGTTGCCGCGTGGCTTCCATCTTACGCAGCACGTGGCGAAAATTATCATAGGCGCTTTTGGATGAATCGGCAGCGGCTGACAGTCTATCGATGGTGGCAGCGGAATCCGCCGTAGTTTTCCCATTTCTACTGTAATCCTCCAATGCCTTTTGGGCAGCTGATGCTTGAGTGCTCAATTGGTTCAATCGATCCTTAACCCATGAATCATCTTGCAAGCCGGCATTGTCCGTTTGATGGGTAATATATTTTTCTGCGACGGCGTTTAGGATCTGCGCCGCTCGATCAGGATCTCTGGAGTCGAAGGTAATCTCGACAAGATACGTAGAGCCGAGACGTTTCGCCGAAAGATTGCGTTGGAACGATTCCATCATATAGCGCGCGGCATTAGCTTCCGTTTCCGGTTTACTCCAGCCGAGCAGGCGGGATATCGAGCTGGTCATGGTGTGCAAGAGGCTGGCTTGGTCGGCCACAAATTCCGGATCTTGAGCAAGGCCGAGCTTTCCGATCACGGCACTAGCGATGCTCTCAGATTTTATGATCCTGATCTGACTTTCCACGATCGTTGACACCGACGTAGGGTCGATCGCTTTCGAGTCTACGATGAGTTCCGCCTTCGCAGTAAACGCGGGTACCGCGGTGATGACGTAAAGTATGGCAATGCCAAGCGTTGCCAAGGTTGTCAGCAATATGATCGAGAAATGCCGTCGTATGAAGGCAAGCACTTCTACCAGGGACACGGCCGGTGCCGGACGAAACTCAGGCGGCATATTGTCCCGATTTACCCAGTTGTCCGTTCTATTGGTCTGCAGCATTTTCGTACCATCGGTGGTGGAAGCGTCGCGACGATGCCCGAGTTAAATATGTGCCGCAATTTGCCAAGGCGAACGTCGGCTGGCGGAAGATGCGGCAGACGAAGTCGCGCGAGGTAACTAACGGGCCCCTACCGACGCTTGCTGGGGCCGCCCTGCCGCCGTCGACCAAATGTGCCGGAAATCTTGTAGAGGCCGGCAAATTGGTGGAGAACGCATAACCCATGACACTCTACCACCCAGGTGCTCATCTCCGGTCAAATCAGTACATTACAGCTCACCGGATGGGAATTGGCGATAATTAGGTAACTACGATGGTCGGTTGAGCTACGGCACTGCCGGATAGGGTTGGAGCCGCAAATCGGCCGCGCTGGCGGCGAAAGCAAGCGGGGAAGCGTCCCAGCAGAACCATACTAGCGGAAGCAGCGCAGTGGAGCTGCAAAAGTCCCTGCAATAGGAGCGCGAGCGCCCCCAGGACTGGAACAGAATCTTGGGGCAGCGCGACGCGACGTCGAAGTCCAGACCTCTACTTGGCGACAAACTATTATCGCAACAATAGCCCGTGGTCGCCGCTCTGATTTGTCGCTTGCGCGAGGCGAAGAGCCTCCGAAACCCTAGAAACCAAGAGGTTCTGGTCCGGGCACGCGGCCCCCCGCGTCAACTCGACATGACCGACATGCAGGTTCGAGGTCCGAGGATAGGCTGAAGCTCGGCGGTGACGGTCGAGGTCAAGACCGGTGCGCGCACGATCATCAGCTACCTTCTGTTGCCATTGGCGAGCTTCACGCAGGAATCGCTGCGGGAGCGATAGAGAAACCGGCTCCCGCAGCTTGCGCGTTGCGTGTCGTCAACCCGAGGAGAGTACCTGCTCCGATCTCGCGTGCTATTCACGCAAGGGCAGCAGGGAACATGCTGTCGGGCGCCCGCACGTCGGGGACGTCGACGAAAGTGTCGCAGCTTTGCCCCACGATGGGATCGTTCGCGCGACGGCAGTCGTTTCCGGTCCCTGCGCCTACTTGTAGAGCCGTGCCGCCGCGCGAGTCCCTCGGTCCACGCCCTTGCGGAGTAGACCGTCGATAGGGGGTGCCGCGACATGGCTAGACTGGGGGACCAATGGAGCCGGCTCGTTGATCTGCTCCATCTCGGAGATCGCCTCGAGAGGCTTCGCGATCCCTCTGCCTGGATCGACGGCTGTGAGCGCGCGACCGCTTGCCGCTTGAACCAGCGATCCATTGTTCATTCCCCAAATCGCCGCTTGTGTCCGGTTCTGAACCCGGACCTTGCGCAGGATTGCCTTGACGTGGACCTTCACAGTGGCCTCGGCGATATCGATCTTTCGGGCAATGCACTTGTTGGAATCGCCTTCGACAAGGCAAGATAGAATTGCCTTTTCTCGCGGAGAGAGCTGCGGTGAGATCGCGTTCTCTGAAGCGACGAGGATCGCGTGTGCATTTCCGCCGGGCTGCGTGATTTCGCGCTCGCGTTCGCGATGGCCATCAAGAGCGAACGACAGGAACGCCGGCGGAAAGACGGTCTCGCCCATCGTCACGAGCTCGACCGACTTGATGAAAGCGTCGCACGAAATGACGTTGACGAAGTAGCCGTTGGCGCCTGCACGAAATGCAGAAGCGAGTTCGACCGGCCGATAGTTGTCCGAGACGATCGCGATGCGCGCGTCCGGATACCGATCTTTTACATGTCCGATGTGTTCTATCGCGAGATCGAAATCATCGCCGGTATGGACGATGAGAAATATCAGCTGCTCTTCTTGAAGTGAGCTTGGCAGCTCCTCGGGGCTCGACGCCGATACCGCTACACGAAAATTTGCCGAGTGTAGTATTCGAGCAATACCTTCTCTAATCAGAACGTTCTTTCCAATAAGAACCGTTCCGTAAGATTGCCGCCTCCTCATTTTACCCTCCAGCCTACGCAATGACACAACAGCGACGGACGGTTGAACTAAATGGTCTTCCGACGGATGAACGAATCGTTGTTAGATTGGTCGTTCTCGCTCCGCCTGTAGTCTTCAGAAATATCGAGGTACTTCGATCGCGATCCTCCTCTTTTGTCCTTGGCCGAACGTTGTCCGGCGATCGCTCCATATTGCTTAAGTATCTATGAATGTTAGATGCGAATATCCGATCGCCCTATATATCGTTCGTTATAGGGACGGGCGTGCATGCTTCCGTATGACTACGGTGCCTGAAAACCGCTTCTGGCGCAGTCTCTGCGTGAATTAGGTCGCGATGTTAATTCAACGTTGAATAACCTGTCGGAGCTTTTGTTCGTCGGTGCTACGTCTGCGCGAACACATTCTGCAAGCGAGTTAACAGCGCGGTGCATATCGAGCGTTGCGGAAATATCGAAAGTATGCGCTGTTGAGGATTTCGCGGTTATCCGGCCCGTTCGCAACGGAGGTCGGCGCGGTGATCACCGGAGTCTTACGGGGTGTTTGCCCGCCTAATTGCCGGATGAGAGTCGGGAAGCGAGCAGACCTGTGCGCCCATTAACCTCTAAGTATTGCGCCGCGACATCAAATGGCTTGTATTCTTCGGACTTTCGGATGATTCTATCGATAGCGGTGAAATAGTGGCGGGGACACGGAGTTTTTCTTTTGGGGGCGACACGCTGAGGAGCGCCCGATGCGACGTACTAATGTAGTCATTGCAGACCGGCATCCGGTGGTATTGCAGGGCCTGAGCAACGTGCTTGGTGCTGTAGCGGATTTCAATATTGTCGCATCTTGCAGCGACGCTGCGAGCTGCATCGAGGCGATCCGGAACCTGGCGCCCGATATCGCGATTGTCGATCCCGCTATGCCCGAGCTCGGCGCGCTGAAAATTCTTTCGACCGTCAATTCAGAAAATCGTTCGACGCATGTGGTGTTTTTCGCCGCGAGTGAGGATTGCGAACTGGTGCTCGCGGCGACGCCCGTGACCTGTAGCATCGTCCTGAAAGACTCGGAGCCCGAAGCGCTGGTGCAGTCCCTGCGGCACGTCGCCAATAATCAAAACCTGCTGCCGTCGGTCCCATCCAAGGCGATCGAGCCGCACGAGCAGGGCACGAATTCGGAGAACGCGCTGACGGCGCTGACAGACCGCGAGCGTCAGATCATGCGTCTGGTCTCCGAAGGATTGTCGAACAAGGAAATCGGGCGGCGGTTGAACCTCGCCGACGGCACCATCAAGGTGCACCTGCACAACATCTTTCAAAAGCTCGAAATCAGCAATCGGACGGTGCTCGCGGCCCTCGCCATCTCGCAACATGATCGCGCGACTGTCCCGCGGGAGAAGGCCCGCATTCCTGATTGAGGCCAGCAAGTAGAGGGCGCTGAGAAAATCTTACGCGGCCATTCTTGGTGGGGTAGTCCCTCGGGGCAGGCGGCTGATCCAAAATCGCAGCCAACGCATCGGGATGGAAGTGATATTTACTGGTCATCTGCAGCTCTGGGTCCATCGCGGTTTGCCCGTTGTCTGGTAGAACGAAGTCGCGGGCGATAGCGAACGGCTCCAGATGCGATCGCAGAGATGTGCCGACTGGATCTCGGCACATCTGGAGTTGCGGCCCTGGCCCTCCCTGCTGCCCCCTACGGTCAGGGCCGTTTCTCCACAGACGGCCTGCCAACAGGACTAAACTCCGCGGTTGAGCCGACAGCGCGTATGCGGGCGCATCCTGATGTCCCTTCAGTTTCACCGTGCCGTCGTGGACATGGAAATTTGGAGCGCGACCGGCGACGGCTTTTCCTTTGTAATCACGTATGAGACCCCTGCTGGTGCCGGCTTTCATGGACGTGCCGGCTATGTGGCGTCGTGGCGGCCGCTCTATCGGAGTAACGGCGCGATCAAGATTGGCGGCTCGGCGTTTGCAACCTTCGCGGAGGCTGAGAAGGCCTGCGATACGATGCTTGAGTACCTGAAGGGGCTGTCGCTGAAATGAAGTACACGGCCTGGTCAAGCTACGTCGACTTCGAGTAGTTTTGATCCGAGGAGGCCGCACAATCGACGCGGCCCTAAGGCTCGAGTTCGGGCGAGTTCCAGCGGTCAGGCTGTGCTACCGGCGTCGACCGTCACCACGGTGCCGGTGATGTTCCGGCCGCCCTCGCCGAGAAGATATTCGACCATGGAAGCGACGTCGTCGGCTTCGGGCAGGTGGCGCAATGCGCTGCGGCTAGCGACACGCCGACGGCCTCCGTCGTCCAAGGACCTGGTCAATTCCGTATCGATGAAGCCGGGCGCGATCGCATTGACGGTGATGCCGACCCTGCCGACTTCGCGGGCCAGCGAGCGGGTGAAGCCAACAATGGCGGCCTTGGACGCGGCATACACGGACAAGCCGCTGTGGCCGGTCGAGGCGACGATAGAGGAAATGTTGACGATCCGCCCCGCGCCGTCCGCCATCATATGGCGCGCCACGTATTTGGTCAGGATCATCGGCGACAATACGTTCAGGCGAATCAAGGCCTCGATATCGGAATTGTGCATGGTCGCCAGCAGCCCGTCGGGACCAATCCCGGCATTGTTGACGAGGCCATAGATCGCGCCGAATTCGTCGCGGATCGATTTTGCGAAGACCGGGATCGCATTGGTCACCGCAAGGTCGCAGGCGCGGAAATGCAGGCGCCGTTGCGCTTCGCGGATTGCAGCCGCGAGCTCCTCGCTCTCGCGGCGCGCGACCGCGACCACATTATAGTCGCCGGACGCGGCGAGCCTGCGCGCAATGGCAAGACCGATACCGCGGCTGCCGCCGGTGACGAGGACGTTACGCATCGGTGCGCACCAGTTTGCCCGCTGCCGTGACGTCGAGCCGGTCGACGAAGCGGATCACCGCAGGCACTTTCCATGCTGCCAGGCAGTCCTTGCACTGGCTGAGAATCTCCGCGCGGATCGTCTCGTGGCGCTCCGAATCGGTGCCGTCGGCGAGGACGACATCGGCGACCACAATGGCACCGGTGATCGGGCTCCTGCGCGATCGCGCCCGCGACATCTGGACGGAGGCGTGCCGGTTGATCGCAGCCTCCACCTCCTCCGGATGCACCTTCAATCCGCCGATGTTGATGATGCCGCCGCGCCGGCCGACGAAGTGGTATCGTTCGCCGCGCCGCTCGACCATATCGCCGGTATCGACGAACCCGTCGGCGTCGGCGAGCGGCGGCGCATCGGCGCCGACATAGGCGCGCGCAGTGCGCTCGGAACGGATCCGCAGCGAGCCGTCGACCACCTTCATCTCGACGCCGTCGCGATTCCGACCGATTAATTGGGCCGGAAAACCCTCGCGCCCGTCGTCGACACTGAAACCGACACCGGCCTCGGTCGAGGCATAGGCGTGGCCGATCGACGCGTGCGGAAATGCGCGGGCGAGGCCATCGAGCGCGGCCTGGTCAGCAATTTCGCCCGAAAGGCGGACATAGTGCGGCGAGAAGTCGGCGGCCGCGCCGCTCATCAGGAGCTTGCGCCAGTGCGACGGCGTCCCGGAAATGTGGGTGACGCCGCCGGTGCGCAGCCGCGCCACATGGGCCGCGATGGCTTCCCCGGGGTCGGAAAGCACCATCGATCCGCCGCCGATCAAGGCCCGCAGGAAGATTTGCAGGCCGCCGTAGCGACGGATGTCGTAGAACGTCGCCCAGGTTGCGTTCCGGTAGCGCGCAGGCCCGTCGGCGATGATCGCGCCGGCGAGCCCATCGAGCGTATGCCGGACAATCTTCGGCAGTCCCGACGTTCCCGAGGTCAGCATCAGCCATTCGGTCGCACGGTCGGCCGCCCATCCCGCGATCCTCTGTTCGGGTAGGTCGATGCCGATAATGTTGTACTTGCCAGCACTACATCGGTGTAACGGCCGATCGGTGACGATGGTATCGATCCCGGCCTGCTCGAGCAGGACCTCTAGGCGATCCCAATCGAGGTCGGGCGGGCATAGAAGCATGCGGCGCGCGACGCCGTCGAGCTCGATCATTGCAAGCGCGGACAGCAGCTGTCCGGACGTCGCAAGCAGTACCGAGCGGCCGGACAGCTCGCAGGATCTGCCAGTCAAGCAGCTGTGCTGGACAATGTCCGTCAGCGATACAACGTGCCGGGCATCGGAAATCGTGCGGTTCTTCGGCTCCTGCCCGAGATACTGGCGCAGCGCGATGATGTCAGGCGGGGACATTCTCGTAGGCTCTGACAAACTCACCGAGGGTAGACGGGAAAGCTGCGTCCTCGGCGACGGTGAATGGATCGATACCGAGCTCGTCCTCCAGCCGCGCAACCAGGATGGCGAATGCCAGCGAGTCGAACCCGGTTTCGTTCAGTGACAGATCGTCCTCAAGCGGCGGAAGGGTGACCTTCTGCTCCTCGGCGATCTGCTTCATCGCGGAGAAAATCTTCGACTTGACCGTCATGGTACACCTCACATCTCGGCTTTCCGAGCCGATGCTAGAGCCTGATTTCGCCCGCAACGATGCGTGCGTAGACCGTCCGGTCGATCGAACGATAGTCGCCGGTCGCCGGATCGCGCACGAACAGCGGATCGCCCACCACCGAAGGATCAAATCCTTCGCGGATCAGCCGCTGCTTCTTTTGCTTGAAAGTGTCGGTCGCATCGAGCTCCCGGCACAGCCTGACAAAGGCTGGAACTGCATAGCGCGGAAGCCGATACGAAACGTGTTCTCTGAATATCCCGAAATCGAAACGTCGATCCACCACCAGGGCCGCCATGCCGGCGCGGCCATCGGCCCCGGAAACGGCAACGCCATAGGTCGAAGCGTCGAGAACGCCGAGACAGTCCCTTATTGCGTCGTTTACTTCGCTGGTCGCGACGTTCTCGCCCTTCCAGCGGAAGGTGTCGCCGACACGGTCGACGAAGTACAAATAGCCCTGCTGATCGCGCAGCATCAGATCGCCGGTGCGGAACCAGGCATCGCCTTCAGCAAAGACGTCGCGCAGAATCTTCTTCGCGGTCTCGGCGCGATCCGTGTAGCCCTCGAAAGGTACGCCGCCGCGATCGGCACTGCTGATACGCCCGACCGCCTCGCCGGTCTCGCCAGGTTCGCAGGCGATGCAGAGCCCGGCGTCGCTGCGGAGTGGGTTGCCGCTGTCGGCATCCACCTTGACGATCGAGGCGGGAAAGCGATGCGCCAGCACCGGCGGGATACGGCCGATCGCGCCGGGTTTTCCTTCGACGTTGAACAGCGAAAAATTGCCTTCCGTTGCGGCATAGAATTCGAGGATCTGCGGAATCTCGAACCGGGTGGCGAACATCTCCCAGATGTCGCCGCGCAATCCATTGCCGACAGCCAGCCGCAGCCCGTGTCGCGCCTCCCGTTCAGATGCCGGCGCCTTCAGCAGATAGCGGCAGAGCTCGCCAATATATTGGAAGACGGTGCAGTCGAAACGCGCGATGTCGTCCCAGAAGCTGCCAGCGGAGAATTTCTCTGCAATCACGACCGAGCCGCCCGCGCAGAGCATGCTGCAAGGAGCTGCAACGCCGCCCACGGAGTGATGAAGCGGCAGGCAATCGTAGAGACGATCGTTGGTGGACGCGTCCGTCAGTCCGGCAAACCATCCGCCCCAGCTTAGAATGCGGCGATGACTGACGTTCGCCGCCTTCGGTAGCCCCGTGGTGCCCGAGGTGTAGATGAGGAGCGCGCGTCCATCGACCGTGACGTCGCCGCGTTCGGCGGAGGACAGCGGGCGTGCCTCGAAGGCGGCGAGCGTCGCGTCCAGATTGCCGCTTGGGTCGCTGGTGCCAAGGCGCCAGCTTTGCGGCACGCGGTGCAGGTACTGACGTGCGGACTCGAACGCATCCACGCAATCGGCAGCAAGGATGACGTGATCGGCATGCGCGACGTCGATGCAGTGGGCGAGCGACCGGCCGACCAGGCTGGTATTGATCAGTGCCACCGTTGCGCCGACCCTGCTGATGCCGAGCCAGCAGGCGAGGTAGTCCGGCCGGTTCGGCATCAGCAGACAGACGGTGCGGCCGGCATGGAGGCCGAGGCTGCGCGCCCAGCGCGCATACCGGTTGATCCGGGCGGTGAGTTCTCCATAGGTGAACGATTGGCCGTCCGAGAGCAAGGCAGGTCGGTCGGGCTGACGCTGTGCCCATTCTTCCACGATGTCGGCGAACAACCGATGCGGCCGGGCTTCGAGCCGCGCCGTTAGCGCGAGGGCTTGCAGCCAGGTCTTGGCAGCCGAGCGTCCGCGCTGCGGCGCGTCGCGTCTGGTCGCCCGCTGGATCACGGCCGTCTTCACGACCTGATTAAGCAGTTGGGTTGGATCGACATCCGCTTCGTTGTCGAAGCAGCATCTCTGTTCAACTGGCTTCATCTCGAGCCGGGTCCGAGCTGGTCGAGGATCATCCGCTCCATCGCCTTCACCGATTGAAAATTTTCGGGCGTGATTGCGAGTTGGGGAAGGATCAGATCGAACTCGGCCTCAACCTTGAGCATCAGCTCGACCATGCCCATAGAGCTCAGCCCGATATCCACCAGCCGCGACTCCGGGTGGACATCGGCGGTGATCGCGTTCTGCTGGAGGACGCTCCTGACGACGGTTAGAACACGGTTCTGAACGTTGACGGTAAAGTTATGCATCTCAACGGCCCTCGCCGTGATCGCGCGTGATCACAATCGGGGCGACGATACCCAACTGCTCTTCCCGTCAATAGCTCCGCTTCCGAGGTACCTCGCTCGGGAGTGGAAGCTCCTTGACATCCACTTTTGCGCCAACGACGCAGCCTGGGAAGTGGGCTAGTTGTCAATTTTAGGCGGAATTCATCTCGACCTGCGTCGTCCAACCGTAAAATGCGAGGCTTTGGGCCATGAGTGTGCAGGAAGTCCAGTTCCGCGACATCGCCACGGAAAGTGGCCGAGTAACGTTCTCTCCCGACGGCTCCTCGTTCCGGCATCGGACGGCAAGTGTCGCGGAGGTCGCTGCGACGGAGGCTGAGGCGGTCGATCGCGAGGCGCGCTTCCCGCGGAAGGCGATCGACGCGGCGCGCAAGGAGAGACTTCTGGGCGCTCAGATTCCGATCGAGTTCGGCGGAGACGGTGCATCTATCTCCGAAGTGACCGATATGTGTTACGCGCTCGGCCGCGCCTGCGCCTCGGTCGGGATGATCTTCGCGATGCATCAGACCAAGATCGCGTGTCTGGTCCGCCACGGCGCGGGCAGCGGCTGGCACGAAAGTCTCATGCGCCGCGTGGCTGCCGAACAGCTGCTGCTGGCATCGTCTACCACGGAAGGCCAGAACGGCGGAAACATACGGTTCAGCTCGGCCGCGGTGGAGCGCGCTGGCGCCGAGATTTCGCTGGTGCGCGACGCGACGGTGATTTCGTACGGCGCCGAGGCGGACGGCATCGTCACCGTCGCCCGCCGCTCCGACTCTGCCGCCGGATCCGATCAGGTGCTCCTGGCTATCACCCGCGACGACTATACGCTGGAACCCACTCTCGCATGGGAGACCCTTGGCATGCGTGGGACCTGCAGCGCCGGGTTCAAGCTGAATTTCAGAGGCGCTGCGGATCAGATATTCCCCGTGGCCTACGAAAGGATCCATGCCCTGACAATGACGCCCGTCGCCCACCTGTGCTGGTCCTCGGTCTGGGCGGGGATCGCGGCTGCGGCGGCGGACCGAGCGCAGCTCTTCATCCGCAAGGCCGCCCGCGGGGCGGGCGGCAATATGCCTCCCGGCGCGGCTCATTTCACCGCCGCCAAAATGACGCTGACGAAACTGCGCGCCATCATCGCCGCGAATCTCCAGTTCTATGAAGCTCGCGAACGCGATGAGCGCGCGCTGTCGTCCGTCGATTTCCAGTCCTCGATCAATCTTCTCAAGGTGGAGGCCTCCGAGCTCGCGGTCGCCGCTGTTATGCACGCAATGCGCGCCTGCGGCCTGTCCGGTTACCGCAACGATACCGACGTAAGCATCGGTCGCCACCTGCGCGACGTGCTTTCCGCTCCGATCATGATCAACAATGATCGCATCCTCGCCAGCATAGGTACCGCTACGCTGATGAGCGCCGTCCCGGAGTCCCTGCGCGATTGATATTTGGTCCTCGAAAGGAAATGGGGCTCGATATGAACGTAGCCAAGTTTGCAACACCGCCGGAATCCGCTTCGCGTCCGTCCGATGCGCTGGACCATCTTACCGATTTGCTGTTCCACGAGATGGGTTCCCCGGGGGTCTATGGTCGTACCGCGCTCTATGAAGACGTCGTAGAGCGGCTTGCGGTCCTGATCTCGCGGCATCGCGAAGCGGACACCGAGGTGATGCGCTTCCCCCCCGTCATGAATCGCGCGCAGCTTGAGAGGTCGGGCTATCTGAAAAGCTTTCCGAACCTCCTGGGTTGCGTTTGCGGCCTGCACGGTACGGATAGCGAGATCCACGCCGCGGTCAGCCGCTTTGAGGCCGGCGGCGACTGGACGCAGTCGCTTTCACCGGCCGACCTCGTGCTGTCGCCAGCAGCCTGCTATCCGGTCTATCCGATCGCAGCGAGTCGCGGTCCCGTACCCGCAGGCGGTTGGCGTTTCGACGTAGCCGCCGATTGCTTCCGCCGCGAGCCCTCGCACCATCTCGATCGGCTGCAGTCCTTCAGGATGCGTGAATTTGTCTGCATCGGCAGCCCTGATCAGGCCTTCACGTTCCGGGAGCGCTGGATCGAGCGGGCACAGGAGATCGCTCGCGATCTCGGGCTGACCTTCAGGATCGACTACGCCAGCGATCCGTTCTTCGGTCGGGTCGGCCAGATGATGGCCCTGAGCCAGAAGCAACTGTCGCTGAAATTCGAACTGCTCGTGCCTCTGCGCTCCGAGGAGCAGCCGACTGCCTGCATGAGCTTCAACTATCATCGCGAACATTTCGGTGCCGCCTGGGGCATCGTGGATGCGGCCGGCGAGCCGGCCCATACCGCCTGCGTGGCGTTCGGAATGGACCGTCTCGCGGTCGCCATGTTCCACACCCACGGCGGAAATACGACCCGCTGGCCGATCGCGGTGCGGGACCTGCTCGGTTTCCCGCGGAACGGCCGGTAGGCGGCGCTGGAATTGGAGGACGTGCGATGCGCCAGGGACATCCCGAGATCGCCCGGGATCGAAAAGTCGGAGGACCCTCTTCCATGAGAAGAGAGACCATCGCCGTCCACGGTGGCTTCAAGGACGATCCGGTCACCAAGGCCGTCGCCGTGCCGATCTATCAGACCGCCTCGTACGCATTCGACAGCGCCGACCATGGAGCCGCGCTCTTCAACCTCGAAGTGGACGGCTTCCGCTACACGCGGATCGGCAATCCGACCAATGCGGTGCTTGAGAGTCGCGTCGCCGCCCTGGAAGGAGGCATCGATGCACTCAGCGTGGCCTGTGGTCAGGCCGCGGTGAACTATGCGGTAATCAATATCGCGGAGATGGGCACCAATATTGTCTCGGTCCCGCAGCTCTACGGAACCACGCATACGCTGTTCGCGTACATCCTGCCGAGGCAGGGCATTACGGTTCGGTTTTCGGACGACGACCGGCCGGCGAGCGTCGAAAGACTGATCGACGACGATACGCGGGCGGTGTTCTGCGAGAGCGTCGGGAATCCGGCCGGAAACGTCTGCGACATCGAAGCGATGGCCGACGTCGCGCACCGGCACGGCGTCCCGCTGATCGTCGACAATACGGTGCCGACGCCGATCCTGCTCCGGCCGATCGAATATGGCGCGGACATTGTCGTGGAGTCGCTGACGAAATTCATGGGCGGGCATGGCACCACGCTCGGTGGAATTATCGTCGACAGCGGCAGGTTCCCGTGGGCGGAGCATCGCCGCCGTTTCCCGATGATGAACGAGCCGGAGAAATCGTACCACGGACTGGTCTTCACCGAGCGCTACGGGGCCGCCGCCTATATTGCGCGTTGCCGCGCCGTCTCCCAGAGGACCACCGGCGCCGTCCTGGCGCCGATGAACGCCTTCCTGCTGCTCCAAGGCATTGAGACCGTCGCGCTGCGGGTCGAGCGGCACGTCGAGAATGGCGAGAAGGTCGCGCGGTTCTTGCGCAATGACCGCGGTGTCGGGTGGGTGAATTATGCGGGCTTTCAGGACAGCCCCTATTACGCGCTGACACAGAAGTATCTGGGTGGCCGGGCGTGTTCGCTGCTGACGTTTGGCCTGGCTGGCGGCTTCGAGGCGGGCAAGCGGTTCTACGACACGCTCAAGCTCTGCAAGCGACTGGTCAATATTGGCGACGCGAAAACGCTCGCCTGCCATCCCGCATCGACAACGCACCGGCAGATGTCGCCCAAAGAACAGGACAAAGCCGGCGTGCGGCCCGAGATGATCAGGCTGAGCGTTGGAATCGAGCACATCGACGACATCGTCGCAGATCTTGATCAGGCCCTCCGTGCGGCGAATTGATGTTACGTCAACGATGAAGGTATTCGGATGGCTGTCCTAGTCGACATAGATTCATACGAGCACCACCTCTTCTCGAGAGTACCGAGCGGAGGCACTTGCGCAATGGTGTCATCGGGAAAACGGGTGGAGTGCCTCGACATCGGGCTCATCAACAACATGTCGGATTCTGCCTTGATGTCGACCGAGCGCCAGCTCTTCGACCTGCTCGATGCGGCGGCCGGACGACTTCTCGTCAGGCTGCATTTCTATTCGATGGAGGCGACCCCCCGTTCGGAATGGGGGCGGGATTACGTGCGTCGATACTACCGCGGCATCGACGATCTGCTGAACAGGAGCCTGGATGGAGTGATCGTGACCGGTGCCGAGCCGAGAGCCGCCAGTCTGACGGAAGAGCCATACTGGACCACCTTCGCCGAGATCGCCGACTGGGCCAGGGAAAATACCGTGTCGTCGGTGTTTTCCTGTCTGGCCGTCCATGGAGCCGTCCTGCACATGGACGGCGTGGCGCGCCACAAGCTGCCTACCAAATGCTTCGGCGTCTTCGCTCAAACGAAGACGAGTCTTCATCCCTTGATGCAAGATGTGCCGAGGGCCTTCCGAATGCCGCATGCCCGGTGGAACGAGGTGCAGGAGGAGGATCTCTCGAACTGCGGATATTCGGTTCTCACCTGGTCGGCGGAGGCTGGGGTCGACTGCTTCGTCAAGCAGCAGAAGAAGAGCCTTTTCGTCCATTTCCAGGGCCACCCGGAATACGAAACCCGGACCCTGTTGGGCGAGTACAGGAGAGATATGGGTCGCTTCCTCCGCGGAGAGAACGAAGTCTGTCCGACGATACCGAGTGGGTATCTGGACGAGAAGGCGGAAGAGATGCTGATCGCTTTCCGACAGAAAGCCCTTTCCGACAGGCGCCCGGAGCTGTTCGCCGACTTTCCAGCCGATCAGGCGGCGAAGGATCTGAGCAACGTCTGGCATCAGCCGGCCAAACGCATCTACCGCAACTGGTTGTTGTACATGGTGTCGCAGCGAGCTGGGCGCTCAAAGCCGTCGGGCGCGCGAGAAGTGGCTCTCTCCGCAGCCGGAATTCCGGCGCGTCGCCATGGACGCAAGCTGGTTGCCGCTCGATCCGCACGCCTGGCGCGCTTGCTAAACCTGACCAAGAACAAGAAGCGGCTCGGATATTATGAGTGAGAGTTCGGACCATGATCCGATGCCGCGAGATAGGAACAGCCGATCTTGGCGCCATCGCCGATCTTCTCACACGCGGCTTTCCGATCCGCTCAAGCGACTACTGGATCGACGGACTCCGGCGCTTGTCCGTGCGCGAGACGCCCGACAGTTTCCCGCGCTTCGGCTACATGCTCGAGCATGACCGCAGGCCCGTCGGCGCTCTGCTGTTGATCCACACCGCACGGAACGATGGCGGCTGCACCTCCATCCGCTGCAATCTCTCCAGCTGGTATGTAGAGCCTGCGTTTCGCAGCTACGCACCGATGCTGACCAAGGTCGCGCAGCGCCACAACGACGTCACCTACGTCAATATCAGTCCGGCGCAATGGACTTGGAAAGCTATCGAGGCGCAGGGATTCCGCCGCTATTGCGGCGGCTTGTTCTTCTCCTTTCCAGCGCTGTCGCGTCCGGTCAAGACTATGCGTGTCGAGGTCGTGCGGCAGGACGCGCAGGCGGTCGACGGCTTGTCCGCAGCTGACGTCGCGCTGCTTGCACGTCATGCAGCCTACGGCTGCCTCAGCCTGGTATGCCGCGACGCCGATGGCCTCGCCTTTCCGTTCGTCCTCCAGTCGATGCACGTCGGTCGCATCAGGCTGCCGGCGCTCCAGATGATTTATTGCCCCGATGTGGCCGATTATGTCGTGTGCGCCGGCGCCATCGGCCGTTTCGTGCTCCGGCGCGGCCGGATATCGATTGCACTCGACGCCAATGGCCCCGTGAGTGGCCTGGTCGGCCTCTACAGGGAGCCGATCGGCTGCAAGTACTTCAAGGGTCCGCATTGCCCCCGGCTTGCCGATCTGTCGGATTCTAAGCTGGTGATCTACGGGCCATAGCGCAGTCGTTCCAGAATGGAGGTTCGTCATGGTTCCCGACACCAAGCCCGTCAGCCATTCGAGGACATGGACATTCTTCCGAGGCGAGTGGCACGAGGGCAACGTGCCGATCATGGGGCCACGCACCCATGGACTCTGGCTCGCCTCGACCATCTTCGATGGCGGGCGCGCCTTTGAGGGCGTTACGCCCGACCTCGATCGTCATTGCGCCCGCGTCAATCAATCTGCGGTCAACTTCGGGCTCAAACCGGTCGTCGATCTCGACGCGTGGCTCGGACTGGCGCGTGAAGGTATCGCCCGTTTCCCGGCCAATGCCGAACTCTATATCCGCCCGATGTACTGGCCCCAGAACGGCATCGGCGGCGGCGTGCTGTTCGATCCGGAAACGACGGACTGGTGCCTTTGCATCTACGAATCGCCGATCCCGGAGCCAGTCGGCAGCGCGATTACGATGTCGCCGTTCCGCAGACCGACCGCCGAATGCGCGCCGGCCGATGTCAAGGCCTCCTGTCTCTACCCGAACAGCTCCCGTGCGCTCAAGGAGGCCGCCGCGCGCGGCTTCCAGAATTGCCTGATGCTGGACATGCTCGGTAACGTCGCTGAGTTCGGCAATTCCAACGTGTTCATGGCAAAAGCGGGCGTTGTCTATACGCCGGCGCCAAATGGTACCTTCCTGAACGGAATCACGCGGCAGCGCGTGATCGAACTCTTGCGCGGAGACGGCATCGCGGTGTTGGAGGCAACGCTGCGCTACGCCGATTTCGTCGCCGCGGACGAGATCTTTTCGACCGGCAACTTCGCCAAGGTCGCGCCCGTGATCCGGATCGACGACAGGCAACTCAAGCCCGGGCGCTTTTATGCGCGTGCGCGAAAGCTATATTGGGATTTCGCACACGAGGCGAAGCTTGCGGCGTGAGAGGGGATGTGCCGCCAGCTGCTGTCCGTGCTTCATGCGAAGGGCCGGCGATCGGTCATGCCGGCGCCGCTCGCTGTCCGAGGTGCGGAATGCCCGGTCAGCGGATGGTTTACGCAGGGGAGGATTACTCCTTTTGATCCGCGTTACCACTCTATGGAGCACGCGTAATCTTCGGGCCAGACATTATAACTCGATCCAGTTGGCGGCAGGGTGTTTTTGCCAACGACGGTTGCGATGTCTGTCACCTCCAAAGAAGGGATTGTCCTATGTTGAAGTACTATATTGAGACCAGGGAAGCGTTGAAGCATCTGCGCACGGACCAGGACGGCGTTGTGTCGTTCGAGTACATCATCGTCGCGGCTTGCATCATCGGCGCAGTGTCTGCAGCGTTCGGTACCGGAGCTGGTGGTGCCATCGCGACGGCGCTGACCGGCGGGATCGGCAAGATCACCGCGGCTTTCACCGCCGCCGTATAAATACGGTATCTGACCCGGAGGGGGGCATCGGAATATGCCTCCCGCTTAGGGTTGGTCGTGGTTCATCTTGCAAGAAGGATTCTCCGATGTTGGACTATTACATCAAGACCACCGAGGCCTTGAAAAATCTGCGCGACGATCAGGACGGCGTGGTGTCGTTCGAGTACATCATCGTCGCCGCTTGTATCATCGGCGCAGTAGCTGCTGCGTTCGGTACGGGAGCCGGTGGTGCTATCGGGACGGCCTTGTCTACCGGCATCACCACTATCACCACAGCTTTTACTGCGGCCGTGTAATAAAGCTGTCTGACGCCGGAGGGGCATCGGAATGTGCCCCCCCGCTTCTTAAAGTTCTCATGTGACCCCACTCTAAGTGTGTTGATGTGCGCTCGCTTTTCTTGAGGCTGCATTTCGTGAGTTGGATCGTTCCCATAACCTCGTTTCTCGAAATCCTGTTGTTGCTGTATGTCGCAACAATTGATGTCGCGACTCGCTTGATCCGAAATGACATCTGCCTGGCGCTGGCGCTCCTCGGGATCGCCGGTCAATTGGTCAGCCCGATGCAACTTGTCGAATCCCTGATCGCGGCGGCGATCCTGTTCTTGCTGCTGTTCATGATTTATCAGCGGGGGTGGATTGGTGGCGGCGACGTCAAGTTGCTGGTTGCCTTGGCGATGGGCCTCCCGCTGACAGGCGTCATCCAGTTGTTGACCGTAACCGCGATGGCCGGCGGCGTTCTTGCCCTGGCGCATTTGATGATGCGCCTCTTGCCATATCCCAGGCTGGCACCCGCCGGCTCGTCATTCGTACGCCGTGTCTACGCGATCGAGCGTTGGCGCCATTTGCGGCGTGCACCGCTGCCCTACGGAGTCGCCATAGCGTGCGCTGGCATTTTGACCGTTCTGAACCGAGGACTTTGACATGTCATCCAGTCTGCGTCTGTCGATCATTTTCGTGTTCTTGCTCGCAACTGTTGCGCTCGGGCTCATTGCTTACAACATGAACATGCCGAAGGCGCAGATCCCGGTGCTGGAGGTTACGGAAAAGGCGCCGGCGCCCACTGTAGGATACCTTGTCGCGGCACACCCGCTACCGAGGGGGACGCTGGCTCGCGATGACGATTTTACAGTGCGGTCGGTGCCGTCGTCGGACGCCGTTCCAGCAGGGGCACTCCTTGATACGGCCGACGTCAAGATCGGACTTCGCGGAGCTCTGGTTCGCAACTTCCTCGACACCGGTAGTCCTGTCACATCAAAAGACATCTTGCACCCGCGCGAGCGGGGTTTTCTCGCCACCGTCCTGGCACCGGATAGCCGTGCCGTCAGCATCAACGTGGATGCGGCGTCTGGTGTCTCTGGACTGATCTGGCCGGGTGACTATGTGGACGTCGTGTTGACGCAGGAGTCGACGACAGCGATGGCGGCCGAGAACAAGAATCCAGACCATCAGCATGGCACGCTGAGCGAAACCGTCGTTCAAAATGTTCGCATTGTCGCGATTGACCAGGAGATCGTGCAAGCCGGCCCGGCCGGCAACGCGGCGGTCGGAAAGGTCGCGCATACTGTATCGCTGCAGCTCGCACCAGAGCAGGTCAAGAAAGTTACGGTCGCAGCACAGCTCGGCAAGCTCACCCTGGCGGTTCGATCCGCGGTCGATCGACAGGATGTTGCCGACTCGGACACCACCGTGGTGGTCTATGCCCGCAATGGCAGCACGAAATACTCGGTCAGGAAAGACGATACAGGAAATGCGCGCACCATGTTGAGTGGCGATGTCTCGCCGGAATTTGCGCGACAAAGTGCCGTTCGTTGGTAAGGAGGGGGCAATGGTGAACGTCAACATCGCAGAGGTGGGGCCGGCCGAAGCAACGACATCCGTCGTCACGCGCAACCGGATCGTCTGTTTCGTCAATGACGAGCTTAGTGCCGCAGCTCTGCGCAAGGGCCTCGAAGGCACCAACTTGTCGATCAGGCGCGGCACGATCCGCCATGCCACACGGATGCTCGAAACCGATACGGATCTGTTCGCAGTGGTAGCTGATATCAGTGGGATCGATGATCCGTTCACCGAACTGGAAAGGTTGGCCGGTGTCTGCCCACCCGACGTCCAGGTGGCTCTGATCGGCGAGAGCAGGGAGATCACCTTCTACCGCGAGCTCATGGAGATCGGCCTGACGGAATATCTGCCGAGGCCGCTCACGCGGGACATCGTGCTGGATCAGCTGCGTCCGAAGCTGCTGGGCGACGTGGCGCCGGGTCCGACCGATCGTGGCGGGCACGTGATCTCGATCTGCGGCGCGCAAGGGGGCGCGGGAGCGACGAGTGTCGCGATCAATCTCGCACTGCAACTCGCCGAAACCACCAAGGCCAAGGTCGCGCTGCTCGATCTTCATCTGCAAGGCGGCGAAACAGCCGTGATGTTGGGCGTTCGGCCAGGGCCAGGGCTGCGCATCGCTCTGGAAAACCCGATGCGGGCGGACACGCTGTTCCTTGAACGCGCGGCAATCGATGTCAACGAACGGGTATGCCTGATTTCCGCCGATGAGGACCTGGATGCGCAGCTGGACATCACCGAAGCGGGCGTGAGGCACGTGCTGGGCCTGCTTCGTCAGCGGTTCAATTACATTGTCGTCGATATGCCCGTCCCGTTTCCGCCGTCCCTCCATCCGGTGATCACACACTCGCGCCATGTGCTCGTGCTGCTGGAAGCCGAGGTGACGGGACTTCGCAATGCCCATGCACTGCGCGCCGCCGTCACCAACATCGCCGGCAAGGATCGGGTCTTTACCTTGCTCAATCGCGCCGGTCGCCCCGGGGGCCTTCCCAGGGCCACGATCGCCAAGGCTTTGGGCGCAGAACCAGACATGGTGATTCCCGATCTCGGGAAAGGGATGACCCAGGCAGTCAATCTCGGAATTCCGGCTCTCAAACACGTATCAGGACTGCGACGTCACCTCGCCCCGATTGTACGGGAGATCTCGGGCGTGGGCGCCGAGCCGAAGGGACGGTTGAGGAGGCTGCTCGGGCTATGAAGAGATTTGGTAGGCGCGAAGACGATACGCCGGCTCGTTTGCCTGCATTGGCGCCAAGCTTGCCCGCACCGGCACCAAGCCTGGCTGCATCGACGCCAAGGCGCGACGAACCTTCAACTCAGCAGCCCGCGATGCTGGCGTCGCTGCGCGAACGCGTCATCGAGCAGATCGAGCCATCGGTGGCTGCAACTGTTTCGCGCGACGTTCTTCGGCGGCAGATCGAAGAGATCATCCACGGAATCGCCAACGAGGAGCGGCTCGAACTGTCGGGCCGCGAGCAATTTCAGCTGGCGGACGAACTGGCGGACGACATGACCGGCTACGGGCCGCTTCGTCCGCTCCTGCTGGACGAATCGATCAACGACATCATGGTCAACGGGCCGAGCAACATTTATGTCGAGCGAAAGGGCAAGCTGGAACGGATCGCGGTGCGATTCCGCGACAATGGCCACATCGCGTCGGTGGCGCAGAAAATTGCTGCACAAGTCGGACGCCGGATCGACGAATCCAGTCCGATGGTGGATTGCCGCTTGCCGGATGGAAGCCGGGTCAACATCATCTTCCCGCCGCTGGCGATCCATAGCCCCTGCATATCCATCCGAAAATTTCCAAGTCGCCGCCTGGACATGGCCGGCATGATCGCAAACGGCTCAATGACCGCGGCCATGGGACAGTTGATGGAAATTGCCGCCCGGTCCCGGCTCAATGTTCTGGTCTCCGGCGGTACGGGGTCCGGCAAGACGACGCTGTTGAACGCCATGAGTCAATTCATCGATCACAGTGAGCGCATTGTCACCATCGAGGATGCAGCGGAGTTGCAGCTTCAACAGCCGCACGTGATCAGCCTGGAGACCCGGCCTCCCAGCCTCGAAGGCACGGGGCAGGTGACGCAGCGCGATCTGGTGTGGAATGCGCTGCGGATGCGTCCTGACCGGATTGTCGTAGGCGAGGTGCGCGGAGCCGAGGCGTTTGACATGCTCCAGGCGATGAACACCGGCCACGATGGTTCGATCTCCACGGTGCATGCCAACTCCGCCCGCGATGCGCTGACGCGTATTGAAAACATGGTGCAGATGGGACAGCCGAATCTGCCGCTGCGGGCCATTCGATCTCAGATCGTGGCTGCGCTGGATATCATCGTGCAAGTGGAGCGCATGCGGGATGGACAGCGTCGCGTGATCCAAATCAGCGAGGTGATCGGCCTGGAAGGCGAGGTGATCACCACCAATGACATCGCGGCGTTCGAGTACGAGCAGGAAGACGTTCACGGGCGGATATCGGGCAGCTACCGGTCCACCAACGCAATCCCGAAGTTCAAGAGCCGTCTCACCTATTATGGGCTGGATCGAGCCTGGGTCGAAGCCATGAGGCAACTGTAATGCCGGAGTTGACCATCATTGACCTGGTGCTCCTGTTGTACGCGGCAGCCGTGGCATTGTGGCTCGACGCGCGGGGAAGGCGCATCGACCGTCAGCTGGCAGTGGCCCTGCCGGCTTCGCATTCGGCGGACCTGCCCTCCATTCGTCGGTTGGAGGCCGAGTCCCGGTGGCAGTTTCTCCACCGTATCGTCGATTACAAGGTTGGGATGGATTACGCCTGGCACCCCGCATACGTGCTGTTTGCCGGCGCGACCGCAGCGGCCGCGATCCTTTATGCCAATACTGTGCTGCATTTTCCTGACGTTTACGCCTATCCGGCGGCTGCAATTGTGGCGGTCATGGTGGTGCGGGGGCTGTTCGGATGGCAGCGGCGTCGGCTTGCCCAACAACTGTTTCGACAGCTACCCGACGCGATCCAGCTGGTGACAAGTACAGTTCGCTCCGGGCTGCCCGTGAACGAAGCATTTCGAACCATCGCTCGCGAGATGCCGCAACCAACAGCTGGACAGTTCGCCATCGTTTGCAGCGAAATCAGTATGGGGAGACCTCCAGAGGAGGCCGTAGACGCCGTCTATCGGCGAACGCAAGTGGTCGAGTATGGGATCTTCGCGGTGACACTTGCGGTCCAGCTGAAGTCAGGAGGCAGTTTGACCGAAACCTTGCAGACTCTGGGAGACACTGTGAGGCAGCGCGTTGCGCTCGCCGCGCGCGCGAAAGCGTTGGCTGGAGAAGTGATCTTTTCCTCACGCGCGCTTTCAGTCTCGCCCGTCATCGTGGGTGGGTTACTCTACGCGATCAATCCGGAAACGGTCGATCTGCTGCTCTACGATCCGACCGGAAACAGGCTCCTCGCTTACGCAGCAGCCTCGGTGATTATCGGGTCCCTCGTGATACGTTGGATGGTCAGAAGGGAAACAGAGCTATGACCTTTGGTCTCAGTTTGGTGGCCCTCGCCATAGCACTTGCGACTGCGACTCTCGTGTTGATCATCCACGAACTGCACCTTCGTGCGCTGAACATGCGGGTGACGAGCGCGGTGATGGGCGTTCCCGGCCAGTCCGCGCCCTTCCGGGACATGGCCGGTTGGCTTTCATCGCTCGGCAAGCGGTATCGGCGCTTTTACTCTTCAGAAAATCTGGAGGAGCTCCGAACAATCGTTCAATCGTCAGGTTTCAATCCTCATCGAACCTTGCCGATCTGGATCGGTGTCAAAACAGTCAGCACGTTCGTTTTCCCGATCGCTGCCTTGTTTGCTGCGCAGCTCCTTGGGAAGTCTCTGACTGACCTGCTGATCTTCACTCTCATTGGCGTGGTGATCGGAATTGTAGGGCCGCGGCTGATCCTGTTGGTGATGAGGCGGCGATTCAATGCCGGCATTCGGCTGGGCACGCCGGACATGATCGACTTGCTGGTTGTTTGCAGCGAGGCGGGAATGGGTCTGGAGAGCGCGCTGGAACGCGTCGCAGAAGAAATGAACCAGACGAATCCTGCGATGACCCGGGTCTTAAGCGGCCTTCTTGATGATCTCCGCATATTGCCAAATCGCACCGAGGCATTCGAGAAACTGGCATCTACGTCCGAAGGACTACGCCGGTTCGGCATCATGGTTGGCCAAAGCCTGCAATATGGAACGCCGTTGAGCCAGGCGCTGCGCAGCATCGCTGTCGACCTTCGGCGAGAACGTATTACCAATCTGGAAGAAAGAGCACACAAGCTGGGCGCCAAGCTGACCATTCCGATGGTGTTGTTCATGCTTCCAGCCATGTTCGTCATTCTGGGCGGAAGTCCGTTTCTGCACCTCGTGCGTACGTTCTCCAGCATCGGGGGCAAGTAAGCCATGAGCACGGTTGCCCTGTCGAAAAACTGGTCTTACGAGCGGACGATGCAGCTGTTTGGCAGCATGTGGTTCATGCTGCTGGCACTTTGTGTCGCCGTCAGAATTGGGTCATTGACCGAGCCCTGGCCATC
This sequence comes from Bradyrhizobium genosp. A, assembly GCF_049949275.1. Classification (NCBI taxonomy): domain Bacteria; kingdom Pseudomonadati; phylum Pseudomonadota; class Alphaproteobacteria; order Hyphomicrobiales; family Nitrobacteraceae; genus Bradyrhizobium; species Bradyrhizobium genosp. A. Next base: position 2,520,434 of record NZ_CP188196.1, read on the forward strand.
GCTTTTGTCGAGCTTTTGCCTTGCCATCTTCTACGTGCTCGTGGCGCTGATGATCATGACCCGGCCGCCGGCGAAGGCGCAAGCGGATGGCCTGCCGCCTCGAATAGCTGCGTTCGTCGGCTCCTATTTGCCATGGATGATCAGCTTTTTCGGCGCCACCGACCAGGCGTCGCTAAACCTGCTGTCAACCGCTTGCGTGCTGATCGGCATGGTCATGATGCTTGTCACGATCCGGCACCTGGGGCGGGCGTTCAGCCTGGTGCCGCAGGCACGATCGGTGGTGCAAACCGGTCCCTATCGAAGGATCAAGCACCCGCTCTATTTGTCGGAAGAAATCGTGGTGCTGGGCGTCGTGCTGCAACACCTGTCATCGGTCACGGTGATCGTGCTGATCCTGCATATCGGCGTCCAGGTTTGCCGAATTCTTTACGAAGAAGACCTGCTTCGGCGCAATTGCCCTGAGTATTCCCGTTACGAAGCGTCGCGCTGGAGATTGATTCCTCATGTTTGGTGAGCGGCCGCAAATGGCTGCTGATCGATATGTTGCTCGTCGTGATCTGCGCCGGTCCGATACTGACTGAGGTGCCAACGTGCTGCATTTGCCCTGTCGAAATAGGCTCTCGCGCGGGAGAGCGATTTTCATTGCAGATCGGCGCGGCGCCGTCGCGTTCGAGATGCTGATCATGTTCTTTATCCTGGGGACGGGCCTGATGCTGCCGCTTGCCGACCTTGCTGCCGCGGGCTTTCGGTTCGTAGCTGCATGGGAGGCATTGCGCGCCCTTGGGCAAACGATCCAGTACAACCCGCCACCTGACGTTACCAATTGGTCGAGCTGGAAGTCGACGCTTCCCACGTCAGTGTCAGGTTATCCCATCAACAATCTCCAGGTGGTTTGCAGCGATTCCATGGCTGCCTGCTCCGCAACCAACTTTGATTCGCCCAAGCATTATACGTACACGACGACCGTCACCATCGCGCCCTTGGTATTGAGCGCGGCGATGTGTCGAAGTGGCAACGCCGATCCTTGTTCGTTCACATTGTCTTACGCAGAACGGTTTCAGTAGGAGTGTTCCATGCGCAGCTTGCTCCGTTGCCGCCGAGGGTCAGCCGCATTCGCAACCCTGATCGCCCTGGTGCCGCTGGTCGGCGTGGTCGCACTCGGGGGCGAGGCGGGATCGTGGTACGTTACCAGGCAACACGCGCAGAATGCGGCCGATGCGGCGGCCTATTCGGGTGCCGTTCAGCAATTGTGCTTATCGGATCCATCATCGTGCACGGTTACACAAACAATGGACTATCGCGCCAAGCAAGCCGCGGCACAGAATTCGTTCTGCAACGCGGGCAGTACCTCCTATCCCGGCTCCACGTGTGGCACCAGCCTTCCGGCCGGAGTCTCGCAGACCGTCACGATCGCTTCGCTCGGTTCATGGAACGGGACAGCCGGAACTTTCGTTCAGGCCACTGTTAGCCAAACACAGCCGACCTATCTGGCGGGTGTGCTTGGTTTGAATACTGTCACGATACCCGCGACAGCCGTTGCCACAGTAAACACTGTGACGTTCCCGCCTTGCGTTCTGACATTGACAGGCTCTATCAGTTTCCAAGGCAGCCCGAACATCAATGCGCCCAATTGCGGCATGGCCTCGAACGATAAGGCCGCCAATGCAATAAACTTTACCGGCGGCGGGATGACGATGAATCTCGGCTCGCTATCGACTGTCGGTGGCTGCACGGGTGCCGCGTCGTTCTGCAACACGGCGTTGACGTATATGCCGGCGCCGACCGTCAATCCCTTCTCCGCCCTTGATGGGGCCCTCACCACGTTGTGCGGAGCGAACCCCACGCTCCCCGCCAAATGCGGTCTTCCAACTTGCAAGTCATTGGGGCTCGGTACGTCGCTCGTCGCTTACACGGCCGCCAGCAAATGCACGAATGACGGTATCTCGACGACGGGCAACACCGCTTTGAACTTGGCTAGCGGGGTATCTGTGTACTTCATATCCGGTACACTGACCCTCAAAGGCGGCTCCTCGATCACCTGTAACAGTCCATGCACAGGAGTGACCTTCATTCTGCTGCCAGGGGCGAACATTGACACGAAGGGGGGCGGCACGCTCACCCTCCAGGGGCCGGCAACTGCCCCGAGCACCTCGTCGCTTCCCGCGGCCCTTCAGTCCTATGCGAGCTTGTTCCAGTACATGTCCATGTACGATGCTTCAGCGACGGCGGTGAAATTCGGTGGAGATAGCAACATCACCCTCACAGGAAACATCTACGCGCCGAACGCATCAGTGACGTTTCAGGGCAATCCGACGATCGCCGTAGGCGGTGCAGGCGGTTGTGGCCAGTTGATCGCCGCTTCGATCGCGTTCAACGGTAATGCCACCTTTGACACCACAGGGTGCCCGACGCAAACGAAGCTGCCTAAAAGCCAGTATGTCCAGTTGGTGCAGTGATGAGAAAGCTCGATCAGCGCGGCATGGCGGCGTTCGAATTCTGCCTCGTCGCCGTACCGCTTTTCACCTTGATGTTCGCCATCTTCGACCTGGGGCGTTACGCGCTCACCATGCAGTCATTGCGGTCACTCGCCAACGCTGGCGCGCGGACAATCATGATCAACTGCTACACGACTGCCTCGATCCAAAAAACAGCCCCTACTGGCTGCACCGGTGATCCCATACCTGCCGCGGAGTCCAAAAAGGCCGTTGCGCCGTTCCTGTTCGCGGGCGGTCTCTCGCCTACACTGAGCTCGGCTGCGGGAGCCTCCGCACTGACGATTACGGCGTCTCAGCCGAGCTTCAAAATGCTGATGCCGGTATGGGGCACAGCACTTAATGCGCCGACCACGTCCACCACAATTCCTTTCTAGCAAGGTCCCAGGCGTCATCCTGGAATGCGGTTGGATTGCGGTGCGCGATAGAGGGCAGATCGTCCCGGTTGTCTGAAAAGGTTTTCCGAAAATCGATAGGGCTTGCCAAGCCGGGGGGAACCCCTCCACGGCGGCCATGCAGGATAGTTCCAAGCCGACAGAGAAAGTGATGCTCGCTGGCAACATTCGCAGGTTTTCTCTGGTCTTGCCGCGTTGCGGTAAGCCTCTCTTCTTGCAACGAGGCGGCAGGAGGGATGATGATCTGGGAAATACGAAATAACGATTTGTAATGGGATGACTTGTAAGCTCTGCGACGTGATGCGCGTAGGGGAACTCTTGGGGACATCGAGCACGTAGATTTGCGGGGACAGCCGCGGATCGCAGTGGGGGACTCGAATGATGGGTGGCGGTCGCGTTTCAGGTAAGACGGTAGGGGGGCTTCGCACCTCGAGCGTAATCGCTCTTGGTGCTGCGCTTGCCTTGTTTGGGTTCGTTGACCGCGCGGAGGCTGCGGACCGGCGGGGCTCCTCCGGCGGCGGCGTCTTCGTCAGCGATATGAACGACGTCCAACGGGTCAAGGTGGTCGTCAACAAGTCACGCACCTTCAAGGTCGATACGGCTTTTTCGACCATTGTCGCCGGGTCGCCTGATATCGTCGACGTGAAGTCGCTGAGCGATCACCTGATCTACGTCCAGGGCAAGCAGACCGGCACCACCAACGTCATCCTGTTTGACAGTTCGATGAAGCAGATCGGGATCCTCGACGTCGAGGTCGTGATCGATACCGGCAATCTCCAGCAGAACATCCGGACCGGCACCGGCATGCAAGGTATTCGCGTCTCGGCCTCCGAGGGGCAGGTGGTGCTCAGCGGAACCGCCGCCGACGCGGTTGCGGCTGAGCGGGCCATGGCGATCGCTACCAGCAGCGTTGCGAAAGGCGGAACCGTCGTCAACGCGATGAGCGTCGCGGCGCCGCAACAGGTGATGCTGGAGGTGCGCTTTCTCGAGGTGAATCGGGACGCCGGTCGCGACCTGGGCGTCAACCTTTATGCGGCGAATGCCAACGGCACTAACGTCGGTCATACGGGACTGGGCGGTGTGACCGCGGCCGGTCGATCACCGATTGGTGGTATTAACACGAACAACGGTCCCCTCGGCGCTGGCGGTGGCGCTGTCGGTTCTCCCCCGACGGGCAGCCTTCCGTTACTCGGAACTTTGGGAACGCTCGCCGGTACTGCGGGCGGTGTGTCCCCGATCCCGTACGGAAGCTTGTTGACCAGTATTGTAAGGACCGCCAACGGCGGCTCGGTCGACCTGCTGATCTCTGCATTGGAAACCAAAGGATTGGCCCGCCGCTTAGCGGAGCCAAACTTGACCACGCTTTCCGGCGATGCCGCTCGCTTTCTGGCCGGCGGTGAATTTCCAGTGCCTGTAGCGTCCACGGCCGGTACCGCTGGTCTCGTACCGACAGTGACTATCGAATTCAAGAAGTTCGGCGTTGAGCTGGCTTTCGTGCCCACCGTTCTCTCGCGCGGCGTGATCAACCTGCGGGTCGAGCCGTCGGTCAGCGAGCTCGATTTCGCCAATGCGGTGCAGATTGCGGGGACGGTCATTCCGGCGCTGACCCGCCGCGACGCGCGGACCACGGTCGAGCTGCGCGACGGACAGAGCTTTGCGATCGCCGGGCTGCTCCAGACCCGCAACCGGCAGGACGTTTCGCAATTGCCATGGATTGGCTCGGTGCCAGTGATCGGAACCTTGTTCAGCAGCAAGTCGTACCAGCAGCAGGAAACCGATCTCGTCATCATCGTGACGCCGCGCCTGGTCGCGCCGGCGGCACCCGGCCAGCGACTGGCGTCGCCGCTGGACTCTCGCCTGCCGGCCAACGACGTCGATTTCTTCCTCAATGGTCAGATGGAAGTCCGCAAGCGTTACGACGATTATGTCAATTCGGGTGGCGACGTGAAGGGTCCCTACGGCCACATCATCGCTCCTGAAGTCAGGGCGCCCGTTGTGGCCCCGGCCGCTGCTGTCGACCAGCCGGTCGTGAAAACCCTCAACTAGAGGAAGCGAGAGATGACCATCAGATATCTGGCTCTGTTCGCACCCTTGCTGCTCGGCGGATGCTATGGCGTCGCCGGTCATGACGAGGTGGACCGCTACTTCCAGCGTTCCGACACCATCACGATGAGCGCTGGCGATGCCAAAGAGGTCAACGCCGTCACACACACCATCCATCCCTGGCCGCGCTACGTCGCTGACCGAAGGATCGCGTACGACGCTCGGCGGGTGGGCGCCGCCGTGACACGTTATGGCGAGACGAAACGGCCCGTGGATCAGCTTCCCGATATCGGACCGGCGACGGAAGCGATGGGCCAGCGGCCTCCCGTCACCCAGAATATCAACATAGAAGGATTGCCGCCTGGAGCGAACGCTGGAGTATCCGTGCCGGTCGGCGCAGCACCGAACAGGTAGGGAGCCAACGGGCCTTAGCTTTGGGAAATTCAACGATGATATTTCAACGAGCCCGCTGAGCGGGCGGGGACAAGGGTTATGCGGCGCATCATCTTAATGCTGACCTGTTGCTGGTTAGGAACGGGCCTTGCGGCGTGTGACTACACAACGAGGGAGGCCGCAATCGTGGCCCCCGTCGATCCCCCGGGCGGCGACCCCGTGCAGGAGCCGACCGACGTCAAGTACTACCCGTCCGACGAGCCGGTGAGAGTTGGGCTTGAGCACTTCAACCGTGGAAGCTACGGGCTCGCTCAGCGCTATTTCAAGGACGCCGTCGAGAAATCGCCGAAGGACCTGACGGCCTGGATTGGGCTCGCTGCGAGCTATGATCGAATCCGTCGGTTCGATCTTGCGGACCAAGCTTACGCCCAAGCGATCCGGCTCGGAGGCGAAACCGTTCAAATCCTCAATGATCAGGGATATTCGTACATGCTGCGCGGCAATCTGAGTGCGGCGCGGCGAAAGTTTGAGAAGGCTTATTCGCTCGATCCGGGCAACCCGGTGATCGCCAACAACCTTGAGCTTCTCAATGGCAGCCGGCGGTTCATTGAAAGGCCGCCGAATAATCAGCCATAGCGTGTCAGTACTTGTACATTAGCACGCAACCAAATGTGGATTGATGCAGGCTTGACGAACGCCAGATATGTTTGTCGTGTCGGGTTGCAATAAGCGACATTGCTCTATCTTGTTGAAGAATCGTTCGATCAAGTTGCGTGCGCGATAAGATAAATTCTGAGACACGTCGGTCTTTGCGATTTTTCGGGCGGATGTTTCCCACGCGCCTTGCTGGCGGCAACTTGATCCAGTCCGCATCGTATCCACGATGCCCGAGCAATATCGTTTGTGGAAGCGCGGCGCTGGAGAACCGAACACAGTGTCATGCGCCTCACTGGGCGTGAGAGCGAGATGGACCGGCATGCCATGGTGTCGACCATCGGCGACCGCGTTGTCATCCGGTATCTTGACGCGGAGCCATCGCGACCGGAGTTTCTTATTATGAGTGACATAGCCGACGATCCCATGAACGGCTATCTGCTGCTCTCTTCTCCGCTTGGGCAGGCTCTGTCACAGGGATCGCCGGGAGACGAGCTCAACTTCCAGACAGGTGACCAAGAGCGCTCCGTGTTATTTGTCTCGCTGGAGACGGTGTCGGCGCAGGCGGCTCAATTGTCATACATCGATATCTGAAATGCTTCCATCTTCGCCGTTTTTCACAGGTGACCAGATCGGACGCAACGCTCTAGATACCGGGACACGCTGGCTGAGCCGAAGCTTGATGCTGCGGCGCGGCCATTGAGAACATTACCCGCTAACGACTACTGTACCGAAGGTCCCTTTGGCAGATCGAGTACTAGCAAATGGAGTCAGTGCTCCAACTGATAAGGTTTGGTCGCAAATGGAGTCAGTTGGCCGACTGATAAGGTAAGAGGTAAATCTGCGGTTTTGAGCTCACGGACCACCGGCCCGCGCGCGGGCGGCGCCCGGAACGTCGCGACCGGCACGGGCGACCCAGGCAGACGAACACGTCAACGTCCGCCTCTCTCCAAGGTGAGATCATTGTGTGCCGGCGGTACGACCCTGTGAGGAAAAAAGCATCCACTACCTTAAAGCCTCGCTCCATCGCGCACCTGACGGCCTGTTGGCGGGTCGAGACGATGGATGTCTGGTCCTCGGTGATCTCCAATTTTGAGCGGAAGCGCTCAAAGGACTCGCTGATCGTAAACGGCATCGGGATGACCAATTGGAAAGTGAGGAAGCATACACGGCGCAACGATGGAAGCTCAGGCCGAAGCTATACCGCACTCGACTCTTAGTACCATCGCGGTCTAATACGCGGCCATCGCCTCGGCTTTGCCAAAACGCCGTTCATAGTCCCTGATATAGGCTTCCGGCGAGGGCTCCAAATGACGGCGGGTCAGCGCCACCAGTTCATCCCGACGCGAGCCGCGAAGCGCCTTAATCATATCGAGATGATCGCGGCGGGCGCGATCGAGCGATTCCGGAAACGCGTTGGCAAACGACCTGATGCCGTAGACTTTCTGGGCCAGGAGATCGATGGTCTCGATCAGACAGGCGTTGCCGCAGAGACCGAACAGGACCTGGTGAAAACTGAGGTTGCTGTAGAAGACCGTGAGCAGGTCGCCCGCGGCAACGGCCGCGGTATGCCGCCGCTGTAGTTCCTCCAGCCGCTCGATGTCCTCTCGCGCGACCGGAAACGGAATGATGCGGACCGCCATCACCTCCAGTTCCTCGCGAACCGCATAAATTTCCTTGACTTCGAGCGGGGTGAGCCCGCGAACCATCGCGCCGCGATTTGGGATGCGCTCGATAAGGCCCTTTTTCTCGAGCTCGAACAGCGCCAATCTCACGTCACCACGGTGGGTCCTGAACAGGTCGCACAGATCCTGCTCGACCAGGCGCTCCCGCGGCTGCCGCCGCCCCAAGACGATATCCTCCTCGATACGCTTGGCGATGATGACAGCTGGCGCCACGTCGCGCGCTGGCGCAAGTGAAATCGGAGGTGATTTCGCCGTTCGGGCTCTTGCCCGTTTGCGTGGTTTTCCGGCCATTACAATCCCGCTTCGAGGAGGTCCCAGAACCTTCGTTTGCAATTACGATGATAATATTGAAAACAGTATTGTAAACAATTTTTAGCCGAGTTATGATCCAGCGGCAAAACAAAGCGAACAGGCAGCAACCTGCACTGCGATCGCGCGGGGAGGAACGGCATGGAAAGAGACCGCAAGGATTCTGCCCTCAAGACCAAGGCTGCCCGAAGTCAGCGCCTTTCGAAGCGGCAAAACCGCCGCCAGTTTCTCCTCAAGACCGGCGGCGTGCTGGCAGCCGGCGCCTTCGGCGCGGTGCCGCTGCGCGGCTGGGCCGCCGACCCCGTCAACATCGGCGCGCTCTATCCAACCACCGGCAGCATGGCGCAGATCGGCGTCGGCTGCATCGCCGCCGCCAAACTCGCAGTCGAGATGATCAACGAGGCCGGCGGCATCAAGTCGCTCGGCGGCGCCAAGCTCAACCTCATCATTTCCGACTTGCAGAGCGATACGACGGTGACGCGCACGGAGACGGACCGGCTGATCACCGGCAACAAGCTGTCGGCGATCCACGGCTGCTTTGCCAGCGCGCTGACCCTGATCGCGAGTGAAGTGTGCGAGCGCGCGAAAGTTCCGATCATCACCGGCTCGAGCTCCGACCAGCTCAACAAGAGCCGCAGCTATACGTTCACGCCGTTTGCCCGAGCCTCGCAATTCGCCAAAGCACAATTGCAAATGTCGAAACTCGTCGGCGACAAGCCGAAGGTCGCGGTGATCTTCGAGAATACCGCTTTCGGCACCTCGACTTCAAACGGCCTGAAGGAACTGGCGCCGGGCGAGGGTGTCGAGATCGTGATGTTCGAGCCCTACTCGGCCGGGTTCACCGATGCCTCGCCGCTTATCAACAAGGTCAAGGCGTCCGGCGCCAATGCGTTGTTCTCGGTCTCGTACCTGAACGATCTCATCCTGATCGTTCGGACCGTCAAACAGGTCGGCCTCAACGTCGCGATCAACGGTGGCTCGGGCGGCTTCGTCATTCCGGATTTCTACAAAAATGTCGGCACGCTCGCGGAGGGCCTGCAAGGAGTGGCACACTGGAACCACGACATGAGCGACGACGCACAGAAAGTGAACGCCGAATACAAGAAGCGCACAGGCGAATTCCTATTCGAATATGCCGGCGGCCTCGTGGCGCAGACATTCATGCTGGTCGACGCGCTGGAGCGCGCGGGCTCCCCCGATCCGCAAAAGGTTCGCGAAGCCCTGTCGACGCTCGATGTTTCCAAGGGTTTTGCCGCAATGGCACCCGGCGGAAAGGTCAAGTTCGGCCCCGACGGAAAGAATGTTTTCGGTCATCCGGTAGGCGTCCAGTGGCAGAACGGCGATCTCGCGAGCGTCTTCCCCGACGAAGACAAGCGCGCGGCGCTGGTGAAAACCTAAACGCCGGTAAATTTCGATGTGGGAGACACTGGCTCAGGCCGTCATCAACGGCCTGCTCATCGGCGGCATCTACGCGCTCGTCAGCATCGGCGTCACGCTGATCTTCGGCGTGGTCAAGATCGTCAATTTCGCCCAAGGCGAATTCGTGATGATCGGAATGTACATCTCGTTCTTTCTCGCCAACCAGTTCGGCATCGATCCTCTCGTATCGCTGATCGTGTCGATGCCGGTGCTGTTCGTGATCGGCGTCCTGATCCAGCACTTCCTGATCCGCAGGGTGCTGGGGCCAAATGACGTGCCGCAGATCTTCCTGACTTTTGCACTGTCGCTGCTACTGCTGAATCTTGCGCTGATGCTGTTTTCTGCGAACTATCGCACCGTTCACACCTCCTATTCGGACGAAGCGTTCCATATCGGTGGGCTTTATATTCCCATTGCTAAACTCATCGCCTTTCTGGTGGCGATGGGCTTAAGCGGCGCGCTCTGGGTCTTTCTGCACACCACTGATCTCGGCAAGGCGATGCGGGCGGCGTCGCAAAAACCAGACGTGGCGATGCTGATGGGCATCAATCCCAACCGGGTCTTTTGCGTCGCCCTCGGCATTGCCCTTGCATTGGCGGGCGCCGCCGGCTCGCTGCTGATGCCGTTCTACTCGGCCTATCCGTTTGTCGGACAGGTCTTTACGCTCATGGCCTTCGTCGCCGTCGTGCTGGGAGGCTTGGGAAATGTGATCGGCGCATTGGTCGCAAGTCTTATGATGGGGGTCGCAGAGTCGCTCGGGATTCAGTTCGTCGGCGCGGACTCCGGCTTGATCGTAGTGTTCGCAATGCTGCTTCTTACGCTGGCCCTAAAGCCGACCGGCCTTGGCGGCGGGAGAGCGCGATGACACGCCCCCGAAATCTGGTTTGGCTGGCGCTGGTCGCCGCGGTTCTCATTGCATTGCCGCAAGTCGTCAAGAGTTCGTTTGCGGTCGATATCTTCATCCGCATCCTGCTGTTTTCGTTCATCGGCGTCGCCTGGAACCTGATGGGCGGATACGCAAAGCAGCTTTCGCTCGGGCATGCTGCTTATTTCGGACTCGGCGCCTACACGTCGACCATCCTGCAGATCGATTTCGGCATCTCGCCCTGGATCGGCATGGTTGCTGGCGGCATCGTGGCGATGCTGGCAAGCCTGCCGATCGGGTGGCTGTGCTTTCGGCTGCGCGGCCCCTATTTCACCATCGCGACGATCGCAACGGCGCAGGCGCTGATGCTCATCTTCCTGAAGTTCCGCGATTTCGCCTGGGGCGCCGAGGGCACCACGATTCCGAACCTTGGCTCATCGCCGCTGATGATGCAGTTCGAGACCAAAGCCTCGTACTACTACGTGGTACTCGGCCTGCTCGTGCTCGGGCTTGCGATCACCTCTCTGATCGAGAGATCCTGGATGGGATACTACCTCGTCGCCATCGGCGAGGACGAAGACGCGGCTGAGGCGATCGGCGTCAATGCGCCAAAGATCAAGCGCGACATCTATCTGATCAGCGCGTTCCTCACCGCGCTCGCCGGCACGTTCTACACCCAGTACATCTACTTCATCGATCCCGCGACCGCGTTCAGCTTCAGCATCTCGATCGAGGCGGCATTGGTGTCGATCGTCGGCGGCATCGGAACGCTGTGGGGGCCCGTGATCGGCACCATCCTGCTGGAAACGACGTCGACCCTGCTGCAAAGCTGGCTTGGCAATTCGATCGGCGGCGTGCAGCTCACCGTCTACAGCCTGATCCTGATGGCGGTCATCCTTTGGCGGCCGAACGGGCTGATCGGGGTCGCGACCGAAGCGTACCAGCGCTATGTGCGCCGCAAGCCGGCGCAGGCGTAGGGACGCACCCGATGGCAGAAGCGCTGGTTATCAAAGGTCTCTGCAAGCGGTTCGGCGGCTTGCGCGCGGTGCAGGACGTCAACTTTTCGGTGCAGGAGAACGAGACCGTCGCGCTGATCGGGCCAAACGGCGCCGGCAAGACCACGAGCTTTCATCTCATCACGGGTTTCCATCGGCCCGACACCGGTTCGGTGCTGGCTTTCGGGAAGGAGGTCGTGGGTCTGAGGCCGCATGACATCTGCGCGCTCGGCCTCGCCCGCACGTTTCAGGTCGCAAAGCCGTTTGGCGCGATGACGGTGCTGGCGAACGTCATGACCGGCGCGTTCCTGCGCGACCGGCATGTCGCTGTGGCCCGCGAGAAGGCGCTCGAGGCGATCGAGTTCGTTGGTCTCGCGGCGAGGGAACAGACCGCGGCCAAGGACCTGACCACCATCGACCAGCGCCGGCTGGAGATGGCGCGCGCGTTGGCGACCGAGCCGCGGATTTTGCTGCTGGACGAGGTGATGGCCGGGCTCAATCCGGCCGAGATCGATCAGGCGGTAGCCCTGGTCAGAAAGCTGTCGCAGCGCGGCCTGACCATCGTGATCGTCGAGCACGTGATGCGCGCCATCATGGCGGTCGCCCGTCATATCGTCGTACTCGACCACGGCAAGAAGATCGCCGAGGGATCACCGAAAGAGATCGTGGAGAATCCAGAGGTGATCCGCGCTTATCTCGGCTCTAGCTATGTGCACGCACCGGCCGCAGGAGGCGCGCATGCTTGACCTCTCAGGCGTCAGCGCCAGCTACGGCTCGGTGCCGGCGATCAACAATATCAGCCTTGCAATCAGTGAAGGTGAAGCCGTCGGCCTGTTGGGCGCCAACGGCGCCGGCAAGAGCACGACACTGCGCGCTGTCTCGGGCTTGGTGAAGCTATCCGCCGGCAATGTCAGTTTTGACGGAATCGATCTCACGTCGCTGCCGCCGCACCGCATTCCGGAATTGGGAATTGCCCATGTCCCGGAGGGGCGACAGGTCTTTCCAGAAATGACAGTACAGGAGAATCTGGAAATCGGCGCTTACGTACCGAAGGCAAAAGCCGAACGTGCCCGCACGCTCGATCTGGTCTACGGCATTTTTCCGCGATTGGCCGATCGCAAGAAGCAGCTCGCCGGGACCATGAGCGGCGGCGAGCAGCAGATGCTGGCGGTCGGCCGCGGCTTGATGCTCAAGCCACGGCTGCTGATGCTTGACGAGCCCTCGCTGGGCCTGGCGCCCGTGATGACCGATGTGACCTTCGAAAAGATCGGCGAGATCCACAAAATGGGCACGGCGATCCTTCTGGTCGAGCAGAATGTCAGCCGTGCGTTGTCTCTGGTCCAGCGGGCCTATGTGCTGGAAAGCGGCAACGTGATCCTGCACGGCAGCAGCACCGAGCTCGCCAACAACAAGCAGGTGCAGGCGGCGTATTTGGGGATTTAGTTCGCGCTTGCTCCTTTGGAAAAATCCGGGCGCCACTTGATCGCCGAATTGAAGAAGCGCCTGATGAACGTGTCCAATTCCTGGTGCACGCTCGCAGTTCCAACGCGCGGGGAGGCGCCGCGGAGACCACACCTTACCTTCCCGCAGAGTACAGCGGCGCTCTTAACCGTCAGGCTTGCGAAAGCCGATAAGCGAAGGCTGTCGAGAATTCGACCTCAAGGGCGAACCGCGCCTATACAAGTGTTGAACTGAACTATGTAACATCATAGGTACGCTGACGTTCATTGGCCGAAAGTGGCATCGCCAGAAGAACCGTTACCGGCGAATTCGTCTTGTTGATCAGGCGCCGATGCTCGCCGGCGGAATGCGGCAAGAATCTCATTTCCCGAGCGAGAGCGTCTCATTCACTTTCACAAGAGCTTGCGACCATGACGAACATGAAATCGGCTCTCGCAGAGCAAGCCTATTCTCGACGTTCGGGAGCTCGAGGTTTCGTTTTTGCGCGAGGGGCGGTGGCGCTCGGTTGTGCGGAACGTCTCTTTCGATGTGAAAGAGCGCGAAACCGTCGCTGTCGTCGGCGCGTCCGGTTCGGGCAAGAGCGTCAGCTCGATGTCGATCATGGGGTTGATACCACAGTCGGTCGGCCGTGTGAGTGGGGCGGCGGTTCACAGATGACGAAGGGCACAATTGAGGCTGTCGGTGTCGAAAAGCTCGCCGCCGGGGCGCCGTTGCGCCGCATCGGCGACGAGGATGATCTAAAAGGCGCGGCAGTTCTCTTCGCCAGCGACGCCGGCAAACACATTATTGGACAGATCCTTGCCGTCGATGGCGGCCTGACTTCGGTGCTATCGTCTTCCTAAGGTTCGGCCGACTCTAGATGCGGACTCGCCTTCCGGTTCGTGACGATGCAGGGAGGTGCGAAAAGTCGCGAGGTACAGCCTACAGACGGCGGAAGGGTAATCGACAAAAACGGACGAAGTCATTTCTGGGTGCGAGATCGGATGAGACGGCCTTCATGAGCCACGCCGGACATGCTCCTGGGAGCCGCTAGTCATCCAGGAAAACACGAGCGACGATCCTTCGAGACTATTGGATAGCTCTCAGCATTCTATTGAAAATAATTCATCGCACAGGCCTCGAGCTGAGGACTATCATCTTTGGGTCTCCAACCAAGTTACGACGGGAGAAGATGGATGGTCATCACTGAAACGCTCGGTGCGCGCCGCCCGATTTGGGTTAGAAACCGATCGATAGACACTGTGGCGCGTAGCCTCGATGCGGCGATCCGTCTGAAGGATTGGGATTTAGAGTTTCACGATCATCCTGCGATATGGCGAGATTGAACTATGACAAATAAAGAAATTTGTATCGGGATCGTGGGCGCGGACACCAAGGCGAGCTGGGCGAAGGTGTCGCACGTTCCGGCGATCAATGGTCTTCCCGGCGTGAAGCTCGCGGCTGTGGCAACGCGCAAAGAGCAGAGTGCACGAGAGGCGGCTCAAGCTTTCGGTGCTGATCGCTGGTATTCCGATCCCCTCGCGATGATCCGCGATGAGCGGATTGATATCGTAACGGTTGCTGTCAACGTGCCGGCGCACCGGATACTCGTTCTGGCGGCGCTGGATGCTGGCAAAGCGGTCTATTGCGAGGCGCCTCTCGGATGCAGTGTGCCTGAAACGGAAGAGATGGTGCGGGCGGTGCGCTCTTCCCATACCGCAATCGGGTTGCAGGGCCGGCACAATCCAGCCGTGCGACGTGCTGCCGAGTTGGTCTCCGCGGGAAGGATCGGGCGTCCGCTAAGTGTCAGAATTGTCTTTCAAACCGTTGGATTCGGACCGGAAATGCCCGTCGGGCACGATTTTTTTAATAAGCGGTCCTCCGGCGCAAACCTGCTAACCATCAACGGAGGTCATACGCTAGATCTGGTGGAAGCGGTTCTGGGTCCGATCATCGAAGTGGAGGCTCGAACTCAGATTCGATGGCCCATCGTCAAGCTCAAAGAAACTGGAGCAAAGAGCGTACGTGAAACAGCCGATCTCGCCTTCATTGTAGGAAAGACGCGTTCCGGCGCTACATTCACGGCCGACGTCGAAGCAGGAGTACAGCCGGAGGACATTCGCTCCAGCTTCGAAGTCAAGGGTTCAGAGGGATGGCTCCGCCTGACCAGTAATCACCCCTACAGCTTCCAGGCCGGAAATCTCAAGTTGACGTCAAATGTCGCATTTGTTGAACCCGACCTGGCCGCGGTCTCCGGGGCCGTGGAAACGGCAATCAATGTGGGCGAGGTCTACGCCCTTCTCGCCCGCGATTTGCATGAAGGGACCTACAGGACTCCGGGATTTCAACAGGCACTTCACAACGCCCGGCTTATCGAGACTGTAATGCATTCCGCCGAACGAGGAGTGCGTCAGAAGGTTGATCGAGTTGCGGCTGCCGAGTGACTTGCACTGACCTCTCAACAGGCGTGTGCTCCTGCCGTTGCAATTACCTTCCAGCCATTCGTCCAGCCATGTGCGGCTATTGCGCGTTCGTTCTCCCTCACAGGAATTGTTGCCAAATGTTATGCTGGCCCGACAGGCTCGCGCTCCTCATCGATGGCTCCAATCTTCATGCGACAGCGAAGGCCTTTGATCTCAATGTCGAGCACGAGCGCCTGCTCGAGGAATTCCAGAGCTGGGGTAGCTTGGTGCGGGGCGTACCATGCTCCGGAAGGAGCAGAGCTGCTGAAGTACCGGAGAAATTCTGGCTGACCGCCATCCATGGATCAGCGGCCGAAAGCGGCGCATCCAAAGGTGTTGAGATACGAGATGTCTGTAGGTGGATTGATGAATTGTCTTCAGTAAAGGACGTACGGATATGAAATTCTCATTTAGGCGGGTTTACGTAAGGGTGATGCGCATGAATTCCCCGTCCAAAGGAGCTATCGGACGGTAGCCGCCGGCGAAGTGTCATGAGGTCCTTGCTAGTAGCAATTCCCATGCTGCTTATGGTGAGTTTCGGCGCTTGGGCCTTCTTAGTCTTGTTCATCTTGGAGCATTAGTGATGATCCACCGCAAGTTCGGCCGGCGCCGGGATGAGATGAACGACTATTGGAACGGCGGCGCGTGTGATGAGCGTGATGCGATCTGGCCATATTGGGTGATCGGTATCGCTGTCGTCGCGATCATCGCGGTCGGCATGTGGGGCGTGTAGCTATTGAAGCAAAATCAAACTTCTGGACCGTCAGAATGGGTTTTTCCGCGAGCGCCCGTTTGACGTTTCCTTGGGCGCGCGGACCATTTCGATAAACGCGCGCAGCGCGGCGGCCGGCTGCCTTCGGCTGTGATAATAGAGATAAACACCCTCAACGCACGGCGACCAGCTTTCGAGAACACGCACTAGTTGGCCGCTGCGCAGGAGAGGTTCGGCCAAGGCGTCTACGACATAGACGATCCCCAACCCGTCGAGCGCGGCGCGGATCGCGGTTTCAGGGTTGTTGACCGTCACGCTCCCGCGAACGGAAACGACCTTCTTGTTGCCGTTCCGTTCGAATCTCCAGCGAAAGATCTCGCCATCTCGTCCAAAGCGATACAGAACGCATTGGTGGGCAGCTAAATCGTCTGGCGTGCGGGGCACGGGCTGTTTCGCGAAATAGCCGGGACTCGCAACGACAGCCGCTTTCATCCGTCCGGTCACGCGGACCGCGATCATTTCCGGCGGCACGCGCTCGCGTACCGCGAGACCCGCGTCGAACCCGCCTGCAACGATATCGATCATCGGTCCGGATTCGACACAAAGCTCAAGATGCACATCGGGATAGGTCGATAGGAATCGTTGCCAGACCGGTGCGATTACCGCCGTCGCGGCCCAGTGTTGAGTGTAGATGCGCAGGCGACCGGAAGGACGATGACGCACCTCCTTCAATTCCTCCAGCGCGTCAGAGATTTGATCCATCCCGGGCCGTAGGCGTTCCAGCAGCTGAAGGCCGGTATCGGTGAGCGACACACTGCGAGTCGTTCGGTGCAAAAGCCTCACTCCGAGACGCTCCTCCAACTGCCGTACCGAATGGCTGAGGGCCGATGAGGTCACCCCAAGCTGGGCGGCCGCTGCGCGAAAGCTGAGATGATCGGCGATAGTGAGGAAGGTGTTCAGGTCTGCGAGGTCGCCGCGATTCATTGGTGAATTCCTCTCAGCGTCGTGTGGACTGATATGAGATTTTCATTTGACTGCCGCAAGTCAATGGTTGCGTGGAAGCTTTGTCGCGAGCCGGAGGTCATTTCGGGAATGAGCTTGTTCAGCGCAAGGGCACGACGCATGTCTAGAATAATCGCTGCTCTCCTTAGGTTGGGGCTGGCGGTTTTGGCGCCGCACGCTGCGTCGGCTCAGGGTGCGCCGGGTTCGCCAGCGGTCGGCGTGGTCGAGGTGGCCAAGCGGTCGATTACCGAGAAGACCGAGTTCCTCGGCCGCATCGAGGCGATCAATCGCGTCAACATCTTTGCCCGTGTGACGGCCTTCATGGAGAAGCGGCTCTTTACGGAAGGCTCCGAGGTTTCGGCCAACGACCAACTCTATCTGCTCGAGCGCGGACCGTTCCAGGCTGACCTTGACGCGAAGAGGGCACAAGTAGCGCAACTTGAGGCTACCCTTGCCAATGCAAAACTGATGGCGGAGCGTCAGCGCATTCTGCTCAGCGGCCCCGCCGGGGTGCAGGCGAACTATGACACAGCGATCTCAAATCAGAAGAGCCTGGAAGCCCAGGTAAAAGCGGCGGAGGCCCAGGTCAACCTCTCCCGGATCAACCTCGATTATACCGATATCCGTTCGCCGATCGATGGAAAGGTCGGACGCACTGCGGTCACTGAGGGCAACGTCGTGAGTCCCAACACGGGATCGCTGACGACCATCGTCAGCCAGGATCCGATGTATGTGACGTTTCCAATCTCGGTGAGACAGGCACTGGTGTTGCGTGAGCGATATGGTGCTAAAGGCGTTCGCGACGCTGTCGTCGTTGTTCTAAGACTTCCGGACGGCCGGATCTACGGCCAAGCCGGGCATCTCGACTTCGAGAGTAACTCCATCAGTCAGGGCACTGACACCCTGCTGTTGCGTGGCACAATTCCCAATCCCCTGCTTTACTCGGGCTCCAGCCCGGTCCGCGAACTTACGGATGGCGAACTGGTGACCGTCGTGCTGGAGGGCGCGCAGCCGATAGAAGTTCCAGCGATCCCTCGTGCGGCTGTGCTGTCGGACCAGCAGGGCAATTACGTCCTCCTCGTCGGCGCCGAGAACAAGGTCGAACAGCGCCGGATCCGGATTGGTCAATCCACAACAACCGTTGCATCAGTCGTGTCCGGCTTGTCGATTGGCGACAAAGTGATTGTCGAGGGGATTCAGCGGACGGGGCCGGGACAAGTCGTTACGCCGGGTCCGGCCAGTGCTGGAATCGAGGCCGCCATGAATCGAGCGGAGAGGGACGGCCCGGCACAGGGCGCATCGCAGATTGGCAACACGAGTACGGCACAGCGCGCCGCGACGCCGAATGGCGGGTGATTGATCATGATATCTTCGGTTTTCGTCGATCGACCTCGGCTGGCGATCGTGATCGCATTCGTCATGACGATCGCGGGCCTCCTGGCGCTGACCCAGATTCCGGTCGCGCAATTCCCAGACATTGTGCCGCCCCAGGTGACCGTCACCGCCACATACCCCGGTGCCTCCGCCTCGGTGGTAGAAGGGAGCGTGGCGCAGCCGCTTGAGGCGCAGGTGATTGGCGTCGACAAGATGCTTTACATGAAGTCGACGAGCGGGGACGACGGGTCCTACACCCTGACCACGAGCTTTGCGCTCGATACCAATCCCGACATCAATACGGTGAACGTCAACAACCGCGTGCAGGCGGCGCTGGCGCAATTGCCGCCGGAGGTTCAGCTTCAGGGTGTCACCGTTCAAAAAAAATCGTCAGCAATTCTTCAGTTCATCGTCCTCTACAGTGACACGGGCACGCAGGATCCGGTGTTCATCACCAACTATGCCATAGTCAATATTCTGGACGCGATTTCGCGCACCCCCGGGGTTGGTCAGGCGACGCTATTTGCGAAGATGAACTATTCGATGAGGATCTGGTTTGATACGCAGCGGCTGACCAGCCTCAATCTCGCGCCATCGGACGTCGTCAATGCGATTCGTGCCCAGAGCGTGCAGGCTCCTATCGGACGGATCGGCGCCCGTCCGACCGACGACAACCAGCAATTCCAATTGAATCTCCAGACGCAGGGACGACTGGCGACGCCGGAGGAATTCGGCAAGATCGTCTTGCGTGCAAACCAGGACGGCTCGTTGCTGCGTGTGAGTGACGTCGCCCGCGTTGAGATCGGCGCACAAAATCTCGACAGCGAATCGCGTATCGATGGCCGGCCCGGTGTCGGCATCGGCATCTATCTCGCCCCGGGCGCCAACGCGGTGGCGACCGCCGCCGCTGTCCAACGAACGCTAAAGGCGGCCTCGGCCCGTTTTCCGGCCGGCCTCAACTATCTTGTCCAATTTGACACCACCACCTTCGTGACCGACACCATCAAGGAGGTGCTGCGAACCCTAGCCGAGGCGTTCGTTTTGGTTGTCGTCGTGGTCTTCCTGTTTCTTGGCAACCTGCGTGCGACCATCATCCCAACCGTCGCTGTTCCCGTCAGTCTGATCGGAACCTTCGCCGTTCTGCGGGTCATTGGTTACTCAGCGAACACGGTGTCGCTGCTTGCAATGGTGCTGGCGATCGGCATCGTGGTGGATGATGCGATCGTCGTGGTCGAAAACGTCGAGCGTGTCCTTGAAGAAGAGCCGGACCTCTCGCCGGCGGAAGCAACCAAGAGAGCGATGGCGCAGATCACCGCGCCCATCATTGCGATTACGCTGGTGCTGCTGTCGGTCTTCGTGCCGATCGCGTTCATTCCGGGAATTTCAGGTACGCTATTTCGTCAGTTCGCGGTCACCATCAGCGCGGCGATGCTGATCTCAGCGGTTAATGCACTGACCTTATCGCCGGCCCTCTGCGGGGTGTTCCTGCGGCACACGGGGCCGCGTCGCGGCGTCATGGCCAAGATCCTCACCGGGATCGATTGGACCCGAGATCGTTATGCCGGCGGCGTGCGCCGGTTGTTGCGAATGTCCATTCTCTCATTGGTCGCTGTCGCTGTTTTCGCCGGCGGTATCTACGGTGTCTCGCGAATCGTGCCTACCGGGTTCCTGCCGGAGGAGGACCAGGGTGCCTTTTTTGTGATGGTCCAGTTGCCCGATGGAGCATCAGTCGCGCGCACAGGCGAGGTGACCAAACACGTCGAGGACATCTTGAAAGGTTTGCCGGCGATCGAGCATACGATGTCGATCATTGGCTACTCGCTCCTTGACGGCGGTAACCTTCCGAACAACGCGTTTTTGGTTGTGCGACTAAAGCCATTTGAGGATCGGACTGCCACAGCGGCATCAGCGCAAGCACTGATTCGCAAGACGTTCGCAGAAGGAGCGAAGGTTCGCGAGGCCAATGTCGTGGCATTCAACTTTCCGCCTATCATCGGCCTTTCCGTCGGCGGCGGCTTTGAATACGTACTCGAGGCCCTGGAGGGGCAGGAGCCAGCGTCAATCAATAGCGTCATGGGCGGCCTCATTGGCGCAGCCAATCGGGATCCCCTGCTGGCGCGGGTGTTCTCGACCTTCACAGCCACGACACCCTCGATTTATCTCGATATCGATCGCGGCAAGGCGCAGGCGCTCGGCCTCAACATGAACGACGTTTTCACGGCGTTGCAGGCCGCGTTCGGCGGCATCTATGTCAACAATTTCAACATGCTCGGCCGAACCTGGCAGGTCAACGTCCAGGGCGAGGCGGCAAATCGCAACGATATCCCCGATCTCTGGCAGATCTACGTCCGCAACGACCGGAAGGAGATGGTACCGCTGCAGTCAATCGCCAATATACGCTTCGAGCGCGGGCCGCAGGTCATCACGCGGTACAACAACTACCGTGCCATCACGATCAACGGCGGGCCTGCATCGGGTGTTTCGTCGGGCACCGCTCTGCAGGCCATGCAGCAGGTGTCCGATAGCACCTTGCCGGCGGGCTATAACTTCGAATGGACCGGCACCGCTTATCAGGAGAAGGCCGCGTCCGGCCAGACGGGTATGATCCTTTCACTGGCGGTCCTGTTCGCGTACCTGTTCCTGGTGGCGCTCTACGAGAGCTGGACAATTCCGATTCCTGTTCTTCTTTCCGTTGTCGTCGGTGTGTTCGGCTCGCTCATCGCCATCAAGATGGCCGGGCTCAGCCTCGATCTCTATGGTCAGATCGGCTTGGTCGTTCTGATCGCGCTCGCAGCCAAGAATGGCATTCTGATCGTCGAGTTTGCCAAGGAGCAACGGGAATCCGGAGTGGACATCGAAAAGGCAGCCGTCTTGGGCGCTCAGATGCGCTTTCGGGCCGTGATGATGACGTCGGCCGCCTTCATTCTTGGTCTGGTACCGCTGGTCGTGGCAACCGGCGCCGCGCAGATCAGCCGCCGCGCGGTCGGGACCGCCGTATTCGGCGGTATGATCGCTGCGAGCTCGATCGGCATCTTCATCGTGCCGATGCTCTATTCGACATTTCAGCGCCTCCGCGAGCATATCAAGGAACGATTTGGCCGCCAGTCAGCGGCGCGCAACGCGCCGAGGCATCGAGCATGAGAAACATAATGGCGTCGCCGCACTCCCGACAAACAACGCGAAAGCTCATGCCAGAGGATTCCAGTAGGCTGCAATTCTTGCTCTACGACGTCGCGCGCCTGCTGCACCAGCGCTTTGAGTCGAAAGCACGCGGATTGCACCTGACCAGAACTCAGTGTCAGGCGCTCCTATGCCTCAACCGGAACGAGGGCATCAATCAAACCCTCCTGGCGCAGCTACTCGGTGTAAAGCCGATCACCCTTGTGCGGCTGATCGACAGGCTGCAAGGCATGGGACTGATCGAGCGACATCCCGCCCCATCCGATCGGAGGGTTTGGCTGCTCACCTTGACGCCGGCTGCGCGAGCTAAGGTGGCGCACGTCCGCGAATTGGACGATGTCGCCCGCAGCGAAGCACTGGCGGGACTAGCGCCAGCAGAGATCGAGCAGCTCGTCCAGGCGCTCCAAACCGTAAAAGCGAACCTGAATACGCGCGAATCGCCTGTGGTCGAGCAAAGAGAGGCGAGCTATGGCTAAATCCAAACGAATGGACCCAAACGAGTTTCCCAACCGTCCTGGAGACAGACGGACTCTGTTGCCACACCTCATTCCATCAGAAGCAAAGCACAGGAGTAGCCGACCTTTGAACACGGCCGTCAAAGCGGCCAATCAACATCTGGGCGTCGTGACTCCATTTAGGGCACGAACGATCACATGATTGTCTTCCGCCAAGGACGTAACGGGGGCGGTAGGCTTTCTCTAGAGCGTACCGGCGGACTCGAAGAGCGAATTCTGGACGCCCGCAAAGAAGGTGTTTTTCGAGCGAGGCTAGGCGAGCAGGATCGAAGCAGTCCGAGCCATTGCCAGTCTCTCCGCCGCGCCGCTGGTGTTCCGGTTAGCCAACAGCTGAGAATTCCTGTGCCCGCCGGCACCGGGCTGACCGCGCGGCATCGCAATTGTTGAATTTCGCTCAATGCCGCATCAACAAAACGACGCTACCTCTTTCTCGGTGAATTGATAAATGTCCTAAGTCCGCGTCAGCGCTGTGACAGTCATCGACGAGTTCAAAATTATCGATCAGAAAGAGTTGGAGATTTCGATGCGTCTTCCGGTCCTCTCTCCCACGGCTCTCAGAGACGAGCAGAAGCTACTCTACGAAGACATGCGGAAAGGCATCAAATCGCATTTCGGAGGGTTCGAGAGTGTGCGCTCCGACGGAGCGCTACTCGGCCCCTGGAATCCTTGGCTGCACGAACCAAAGTTCGGCAAGCCAATTTGGGAGTTGGTAAAGACGATCGTTGCAAATCCGTCTCTGGCGTCCCCCGTCCGGGAGGTCGCCATCTTGGTAACGGGTGCGCATTTCCGTTCCGCCTATGAACTTTACGCGCACGTTCTGATAGCTGAACAGCGGCGGCTTTCAGACGAAAAGCTTTCAACCATCATTGCGGGACAACGGCCGACAGACCTCACCGGACCCGAAGGGGTAGTATACTATTTTGCTTCGGCGCTGGTCAACGGTGGGGTCCTTCCGGAGCTGACTTACAGAGCCGCGGTAAAGGAGTTCGGTGCCAACGGCACTGCAGAACTGTCGTACCTCGTCGGCCTGTACTGCATGGTTTCAATCACCCTGAATACCTTCGACGTGCCAGTACCAGATTGACCAGGGTCCGAGCAGTGCTTGCCCGCGGAGGGCGTCGTCATGATTCCGCATTTTCGTCCCCTGATCGAGCAGGTGAAACGGTTCTTACATGGTGCGGGCGAGAGGCAGGCCCTCGATCGTGAATCGTTTTTAAGCGACGAATTTCCTGTAGTCGCGGTGGGCAATGTCATCGTCGGTAGGGGCGGAAAATTGATCGCCACTCTTCCGACCCCTGCCATGGCGGACGACCTGGTGCAGCGGCTGAACGAAGGCGAGTGGCACCGTCAGGAGGAGCTTTGGGCGCTCTAGTCTGATGAATCTCACCCGAGAGTCGTGCCCGAACAGCATGGAGCAGCCATGAACGTCCACGAAACAGAGCTCGGAGCTAAGCACGTCCCAACTCACATCAGATCCGCCAGGGCCAACAACGACCTCGTTCGGTTGTTTCGATAAATGATCTCTACGACTAGAGCGCGTAGCCGATGAGAGTAATTCACTAATGGTTCGCAGGACGTTGCATTCCCTGGCGGAGAAGATCTCTAAGCGGGTCTCTACAAATCGCTCATCTTGCGACTGCTAAGCTATCCGCCCCAGTTCTGCGACTGATAAGAGTTTTACAAACGGAGTCAGTTGGCGGACTGATAAGGTTTCATACGAAATGGAGTCAGTTGGCGGACTGATAAGGAAATTGCCGAAAGCTTAGCAGTACTGCGGCTGTCTAGCGCAAAGTGGAAAATACGGGTCCCGACTGATTGGCGGATCACCGCTCCTCCACGCCACAACGCTACGCGCTTGAAATTTCGGTGCTTCTCGAAAGAATTAATGGGGCGTCTTATCGAAGCTACGGTCGCAAGCTACGTTTCGCAAGGTTAGCCTCGCCGACGCTGCCGCGGCGCACCGCCTCTTATTCCGCGCCCTTCCTACCTTGAATTCCCCATCGGTATCCGAGACAGTAGCAATGCGAGTTCGGACTGCCTTGATGTCGCGGTCTTGCCGAAGATGGATTTGAGCCGGCTGCGCAGTGTTTCTTTCGAGACGCCGCTCTGGGCCGCGATCTCCAGCAATGTTTTGCCCAAGGCAATGTCAGCGGCGAGCTTGGCTTCAGCGGGGCTGAAACCGAAAGCCTGTTGCAAGGCGATGACGCTCGGGCGGGGCGCTTCCGCATTGAGATCCACGACCGAGATCACCGCGGCGACCATGTGGAACACGTCCCGCGCGTTGCCGACGACGGGGATGATGGTCGCGATCAGGGGGCGGGCCGAATATCGCCTTGGCAGTACAATCGGCTTGCAGGGCTCTGCGAGACCCGTATTCCGCCTGATCGCAGATCGGACCGCTTGTCCGAGCTTTTGGTTGGCGTCCGGATGCCAGGAGGCCATGCGGCGCTCTTTGACGGCGAGCGCGCCTCGGACGGTCTGCTCGAAGCTTGGGCTCGCATGCAGGACGGTGCCGTCATAGCCAAGGAGGGCGATCGGTTGCCCGCTCAGGGCGAACGCATCCGCCAGCCTTTGCGAGGACACCAGCCCCACCCGAACCATGTGATGGCCGATGTTCTGAAGCTGGCCGGCGAGCGCATTGATGTTCTCGATTTCCTCGCGACTATAGGGCTCCTGGTCGGCGCGGCGGATGATGGAGGTCGATAGCTTGGACACGCCTTCCTTTGCGAGGATGACGCCCGCGAACGATGAAAAGCCTGTGCGCATGAAAAAATCCTGATGAAAAAGATCCCGCCTGAGTTCTTCCGGCGTAAAGCAGTCTTGTTCGGTCAGTACGCCCTTCCAGCCTCGGAATATCAGGTCCATTCCGCGGGCACGGTGCGAGTTGAGCTCCGGTGCCTGCCATTTCCGCCTGAAGCCATCGTGCAACTCATCGATGCCTTCCGAGCCGACTGTGCCCAGAGTCAGAAGGCCTTCTGAAAGATGCAGTGCAGCGCCCCCTGCGCCGCACGCCTCTGACAGCTTGTGGAGGGCGTGCGGCAACAGCTCGGGCAGAAGCGCCGCTTCGAGGAACCGATCGACAACCGAGGCAAATTCCGCGGTGCGCACCGCGCTCATTGCCAGCCCCCTCCCAAATCAACGAGTGCAATATCAATCGGGAAAATTGAGCAGGATCGCGGGGACGAGGCAACCCCTCCAAAGGAGGGGATTTCAAAAAAAGTTCGGGATTGGTTGCTCCGCAGCATGTCAACCCGCGGCCCAAGGAGATTGCCGGAAACCTTACCGGTTAGAATTACCCGGGAAATCTTTGCAAGACTGACCCGTTTGGGTGGAGCGTTGCCGCCAAATTCAGCGATAGCTTCTCGCGAATCTATTTTGATCCGGGCCGTTTGGCTCAATGAGAAGCCGCGATGCCGCCGCCCGGCGGTTACCCGCGGCCATTATTAATTTCAGGGGGAGGCCAATATGTCTAACGACGGCATGATTTCGATTATTGCTAACACCAATACCACGGTCGTCGACGGCAACAACAGCCTCATTGTCGCAGGCAATGGCAATGACACCCTGGCCGCCGGATCCACCAGCATCATTGTGGCGGGCAACGGCAACGACACCATCACAGTCGGCGCCAACAGCGCCATCGCCGCCGGCAACGGCAACGACACGCTGACCGCAGGATCCAGCAGCCTCGTCATTGCGGGGAACGGCAACGACACGGTCGCAGTCGGCGCCAATAGCGCGATCACCGTCGGCAACGGCAATGACACGCTGACCGCCGGCGCAAACAGCATTGTTATCGCCGGCAACGGTAACGACACGATCAATCTCGGCACGAGCGACATCGTTACCGTCGGCAGCGGCAAGGATACGTTCGTGTTGCCCGGCTACGGGCAGGTGATGCTATCGGCTCCGCAAAGCCTTTCGGTGAGTGAGGACGGCACGATTGCGCTGACGATCGCGGCCGTCACGTCAGGCTTTGGATGGGGCCAGGAGAATATCTTCGGCTTCAACGCATCGAATGACAAGATTCAGCTCAGCAGCGCCCAGTTTGCCAATTTCACGGCCGTCATGGCCGCCGCCAAGCAGGTCGGCAGCAATACCGTCATCACCGCTGATGCCAGCGACAGCATCGTTCTGAACAACGTCAAGCTGTCGAGTCTCACTGCCAAGGACTTTACCTTCACGGCCGCTCCGGCCCTCGTTTACACGATCTCCGGGATTCCCGTGGACGCCACGCTGACGGACACGGCCGGGGCGATCCAGGTCGTCAACGGTACTGTGACCTTGACCCAGACCCAGCTTGCCGGCTTGACGCTGAAGGCGGGCGAGGTGACCGCGGCAAATCTCGTCGTGACTGCAACCGATCCGACGACCGGCAATTCGGTCTCCAAGGTCGTTGCGCTGTCCGTCAATCCGGTCGCGCCGACGCTTCATACGCCGGCGACGCTGAGCGTTGCGACAGGCGGTACGGTCGCGCTGGGCATCACCGAGACGCCGTTCGACCCGCGGGACACGGTGTCCATCACCATCAGCGGCGTGCCCACTGACGCCACGCTTTCGGCGGGCACGAAGAATGCGGACGGCAGCTGGACGCTCACGCCGGCACAATTGACGAACCTGACGCTTAAGGGCGGCGCTGCGACCACCGTCAGTCTCTCCGTGACGGCAACCAATACGCTGGGCCAGACCGCGTCCTCACCGGCTGCGCACATCCAGCTGACGATCGCATCGCCGCTCTCCGTCACCTTCGACAAGGTGATCTTCACCGACACCGGCGTTCAAGGCGATCACCTGACTGATAACAGCTCCGTGACGCTGTCGGGAACGGTGACCGACGCGATCACCGTGTCGAAGGTTGACGTCTTCAACGCTGGTACGCTGATCGGGTCGGCAACGATCAACCCCGACCATACCTGGACGCTCACCGCCACGCTTGCGGATGGCAATTACAACCAGCTCTCCGCCACCGCGACCGATATCGCGGGCACCAAAGCGAGCGCCAGCACCAGCCAATACGTGCAGATCGACACGTTGGCGCCGACAGTCGCCTCACAGTCGGAGTCGAGTCCCGGGCTGACTCAATCCACCGTGGAGGTCATCAACGTCAATGCCAGCGATGCCCACGGCATCCAGTCCGTTGCGATTTACGACGACGCAGCGCACCAGAAGGTCGGCGACGCGACGCTCAGCAACGGCGTCTGGACGTACACGGCCTCGGGTCTTGCCGACGGCACCTACAAATACTATGCGATCGTCACCGACAACGCAGGCAATCAGACCAAAACGGCCGATCTCACCACCGTGACGGTCGACACGACCGCTCCGACGGTGACTTCAGAATCGGAATCCGTCTCCGGTCCGACACAGCTCACAACCGACGTCATCAAGGTCAATGCGAGCGATCTGAACGGGGTCGCTTCGGTGGCGATCTACGACCATGCGACGAACCAGAAGGTCGGTGACGCAACCCTGGGCGGCGACGGCGCCTGGGCCTACACGGCGTCAAATCTCGCAGGCGGTACGCACAATTTCTATGCGATCGTCACTGACAACGCCGGCAATCACACCACGACTTCCGACCTCGCCACGGTTACGGTCGATAACACACCTCCGGTCATCAGCTTCGGCCAGGTCAAGCTTGACAATCCGGATTCGACTGGGACGATGTCGAACGACGGCGGTGCGACGCTGTCGGGCACGGTCTCGGACAATATCGCCGTCGCCCAGGTTCAGGTGTTCAACGGCTCGACGCTGCTCGGTACGGCGAGCGTTGCGAACGGCACGTGGTCTCTCCATACGGTCCTGAATGTGGGATCGTACGACCAGCTGCACGCAACGGCGACCGATACCGCCGGCAACAGCGCGGATATTGCCAGCCATGGTGTCGTGAGCATCACCCAGGTCGCTGGCCTCGCCACCGACGGTTACATCTCGGGTGCGACGGTTTTTGCCGACACCAACGGCAACGGCAAGCTCGATGCCGGGGAGGCGTCCGGCATCACGGACGCGGGCGGTCATTTCGTCCTCGGGGCGGGCACGACGTCAGGGCCTCTGGTCCTGATCGGCGGCACCGACACCGCGACCGGGCAGCAGTTCACGGGCGTGCTGACCGCGCCCACGGGATCGACCCAGGTCACCGCGCTCACGACGCTCGTTCAGTCGGTCGCGGTCGCCAATGGCGGTGACGTCACGGCCGCTTCGCAGGCCGTTGCGGCGGCCCTTGGCATCGATCCGTCCATCGACCTGACCAAGACCGACATCTTGACGAACGCCTACACCGGCGATGCCCAGCCCTTTGTGGCGGCCGCCAAAGTGCTCAACACCGTTTCGATGGTGGCATCGGCCGTCGCGGGTACCGGTGCGTCGAATTTTACCTCGGCGGCAACAGGCGCGTTTTCGGCGCTCGCCGCCCAGATCGTGTCGACCGGTGGTCTCGACCTCACCAGTTCGAGCGTTGTCAATGCCGTGGTCGCGAGCACGCTGAGCAGCGCCGGTGCCTCGCTGACCGGCACTCAGACGAGCGAGATCGCGAACGTCGTCACTTCCGTGAACACGGCGACCGATCAAGCTGTTCAGGCCGCTCAGGCGACACAGGGCAGCACGACTGCGGACCTCCTGGCCAGTGTCAGCGCGACCTCGATCGTGGCGCAGGGCAGCGCGTCAGCCGACCTGCAAGCCGGTGCGCACAGCGGCGACCTCTCGACCGCTGTCGCCAACAACACGAGCACGGCGCTCTCAACCGCCGTCCAGAGCGCTGCCAGTCAGGTATCGACCGCAAGTCTCGCTCCTGCGGCGCCCAACTTCGTCAGCTTGTCGCCGACCGACGCTTCGCCGACCGCCTCGAGCGCGGTCCATTACCTGCTGACCTTCTCCAACTCGGTCCAGGGCGTGACCGCAAGCGACTTCTCGCTCGCCACGACCGGGCTCACCGGCGCGAGCATCACGAGCGTCACGGCCGTGGCGGGGAGCGCCGGCGCGCAATATCTGGTCGAGATCAATCCGGGTTCCGGCAACGGCACGCTGTCGCTCAGTTTCGCCGGCACCACCGTCCAGGATTTGAGCGGCGCGGCGCTGCAGGACCAGAGCCTGCACACAGCTAAAAGCTATTCGATCGATCATTCCAGCGGTGAGCAGGCCGCGCTGGCGTTGGCCGTCACGAACACGCAAGTCAATGCCGCAGGTTCGGCGCTGCTGAATTTTACGATCAGCGGACTTCAGCCGACTGATACGGGTATTGTCACCTTCACCGACGGTCAGAACTCGGTCTCCGTCAACGTGAACGGCGGACAGAGCACCTATACTGCGAACCTCAGCGCGTTGAGCGACGGGCCGATCTCATCCCAGCTTGCCGTCAATACCAATGCGGCGGGCCACTCCTTCACTCCGGTCGCAAGTTCCAGCGCGGTGACACTGACCGGATTCAGCACGCCGCCCTCGAGCGGCATCAGCGTCGTTCAGAACGCCACCGGTGACATCGGCGTCGTCTCGGCGGTCGCCATTACCAATCAATCGGGCATCGGCCTGCTGGCCCAGGAAGCCGCAAACGGCGTCGGCAACATCGTCGTCAATACGGCGGCGAGCGTGACCGGCACGGGCAGCGGATCGGTCGGTCTCGAAGCACAAAACCTTGATGCGTCCAATAGCGGCAATGTGTCGGTGACCGCGACCGGCGGCGTCACCGGCAACCAGCATGCCATCGTTGCTTCGACGGCGGGGAGCGGCAATGTGTCGGTCGAAGCGGGTGGGGCGATTGCCTCGACCGTGCAGTTCGGAATCCGTGCCGCGGCTTACGGCGCAGGCGGCGTTTCCGTCCTCACCGATGCCGGCAGCACGATCAATTCGGGAGGCGCAGGCATCAGCGCCATCAATTTCGACACGGTGCTTGCTGCAGGTGCGAACAGCATGGTGACGGTCACCAACAATGCCGTCATCAACTCCGGCACGACGGTTAATCCCAGCGGATCGGTGCCTCAGGGCATCGCCGCTGGCTTCTATGGCGCGAACGGCACCTCGAACACCGCAATCAACGGCACGGTTCTCGTCAATAACAACGCCAACATCACTGCCGCGGCTGGCTACGGCGTCAACGCTTATAACTGGGGCAACGGTGACGTCACGCTGAACGAAGCGGCCAACACCGCAGTGTCGGGCGCCCAGTACGGCCTTGCCGCTTATGCCCTGAGCAAGGGCTCGGGTAGCGTCGCGGTTAATGTCGGCGCAAATGTTGCGGTTACCGCGACCACCTTCATTGGTGTCCAGGCTTCGACCAGCGGCGTCGGTGACGTCAACGTCACGACGGGCGATGGTGATACGATCTACGGCGGCAGCATTGGCGTCAACGCCCAGAGCCAGGCCACATCAGAGCCTGCCACCGGGAATGTCACGGTGGTGCTTGGTAACGACACCATCCATTCTGGCACGAACAATACCGGCAATGGTAGCGCCACGCCGGGAGCCGTCTCGGTCGGCTATCTGCCGAACTCAACTCAAGCGGCCTCGAATACCGTTCTCGGCAATGTCACTGTGCAGAGCGACGCCCAAGTCACGGCCGACAAGGCGTCCGGCATCAACGCGTATAATTGGGGCAAGGGCAACGTCACGGTGTCGACTGGCCCCGATTCCACGATCCATGCCGCGGGCAACGGCATCCAGGCGAATGCCTTGAACGGCGGCAATGTCAGCGTCACCAATGGCGGCTCGATCAATTCCGGCGCGACGGGCGTCTCCGCCAATTCGAACATGGGCCTCGGCACCACCGGCGGAACGGTGACCGTCGTCAACAACGGTACGATCACTGCCGGCACCACCGGCATTGGCGTTGGCGGCAATCATGTCGGCGCCATCTCGATCACTAACAACGGCACGATCACGGCCACCCAGTTTGCCGGCATCGGCAGCAGTGCCGTGAACGGCAATGTCACGATCACCAACACTGGCGCGACGACGGGATCGAACGGCATCTTCGCCTCGACCAGCGGCTCTGCAAATGTCTCGATCACCAACCAGGGGACTGCGACCGGCACGACCTTTTCGGGCATCGGTGCCAATCTGACAGCGGCTGGTGCAACCGGCTCGGTCAGCATCGCCAACTCAGGCACGGTGGCGAGCCTCGTCAGCAACAGCCCCGCGATTGGTATCAACGAGAACAATGTCGGAACCGTCACTATCAACAACACTGGCATCATCGGTTCGAACGCCTCCGGTCAGGCTCTGTACGAGGGCGGCGGCGACATCACGCTGACCAACAGCGGCACGATCGCCGGCAACATCAACGTCGGCAACGGCACGTTCAACAACCAGGTCGGCGGCGTCTGGGCGGTCGGCACGTGGAGTGGATTCGGCACGGCATCGACCACGGGCGTCGTTGAAAGCAACACGATCAACAACGCGGGCACCATCAACCTGTCCGGCGCCAATATCAACGGCGCCAACGGCCTCGTCGTGAACAGCAGCGGCCACATCGACACCCTCTCCGGAACCAACATGATCAACGGGTCCGTGAACAACACGGGCACGCTCGAGGTCGCCTCCGGCTCCCTCGAGATTGGTGGTGGCCTGAGCGGGACCGGGTCTGTTCTGGTCGATGCCGGTGCCGCGCTAGTCCTTGACGGGGCGACGGCGCAGACGGTCACCTTCACCGGCAACGGCGGCACGCTCGGCCTCAATTTTGGGGTAGGCGGCACCGCGATCAGCGGCACCATCGCGGCGGTCTCTTCCAACGGCGGAAACTTCGCGATCAATGGTTGGGGCGCTGTTACCTCTACAGCTGGCGACGGCATCGACTTCACGGCATCAGGCGGGACCGCCGGCAACATGGCCGAGATCTCGGTCGCGCCTGGCGGCGCCATCACTGGCGCTGCCAACGGCATTGTGGTGACCCAGAATGGGACCGGGGACATCTTCGTCTCCACGTCAGGTCCAATCGTCGGCCAGGCGGGCACGGGCATCCTGGCCCAGGACATCGGGAGCGGGGTCGGCAATATCCAGGTGGTGTCGACGGGCAGCGTCACCGGTACGGGCAGCGCATTGTTCGGCATCCAGGCGCAGAACCTCAATGCGGCCAATGGTGGCAATGTCTCGGTCACGGCGACCGGAGGCGTCAGCGGCAATCAGCATGCCATCATTGCGATCAATGACGGCAACGGCAACGTGTCGGTCGAAGCTGGGGGACCGATCAATTCGACGGTGCAGTTCGGCATTCGTGCCGACGAATACGGAACCGGCAGTGTGTCTGTTCTCACTGACGCCGGCAGCACGATCAACTCGGGTGGCGCAGGTATTAGTGCCCTCAATCAGGATGCGACGCTGGCTTTGTCCGCCAACAGCATGGTGACGGTCACCAACAATGCCGTCATCCATTCCGGCACGACCCTCAATCCCAGCGGCTCCGTGCCGCAGGGTATCGCCGCCGGCTACTACGGCGCCAACGGCACGGCCAACACCAACATCAACGGCACAGTCATTATCAACAACAATGCCAACATCACCGCCGCAGCCGGCTATGGCGTTGACGGCTACAATTACGGCAACGGCAATGTGACGGTGAATGAGGTCGCCAACACTTCGGTGACCGCCGATCAATATGGACTCGCGACTTTTGCCAACAGCAAGGGGAGCGGCAGCGTCGCGATTAATGTCGGCGCAAATGTCGCAGTCCACGCCAACACCTTCATAGGCATTCAGGCGTCGACCACCGGCGTCGGCGATATCACCATCCAGGCCGGCGACGGTGATACGATCTACGGCGGCAGTATCGGCGTCAACGCCCAGAGCCAGGCGACGTCCGAGCCTGCCACCGGGAACGTCACGGTGGTGCTCGGCAACGACACGATCCACTCCGGCACACATATCACCGGGAACGGCGGAACAACTCCGGGCGCGGTCTCGGTTGGCTACGCGCCGAACGGATCGAGCACGGCAACGAACTCTGTGCTCGGCAATGTCACGGTGCAGAGCAACGCGCAAATCACGGCTGACAAGGGTGTTGGCATCAACGCCTATAACTGGGGCAAGGGCAATGTGACAGTGTCGACCGGCTCGGCGTCCGCGATCACGGCACCCGGCAACGGTATCCAGGCCGGCTCCCAGAACGGCGGCAATGTCAGCATCACCAATGGCGGCTCGATCAACGCCGCAGCATCCGGCATCTCTGCAAATGCGAATCTGGGCATCGGCACGACAGGCGGCACGGTTGCCATCACCAACAACGCTGCGATCAGTTCGGGCACCGGCATCTTCGCCGGCGGAAATCACGTCGGCAACATCTCGATTACCAACAATGGCGCGGTCACCGGCACCAACTTTGTCGGCATCAACGTGAACCAGACGGCCAGTGGTTCGACGGGATCGACGACGATTACCAACACCGGTACCGTGACAACGCTGGGCACAGGCTCCGCAATCGCCGTTAGCGAAAACGCCACCGGCACCGTTACGCTCAACAACTCCGGGACCATCGGCTCGTCGGCTTCGGCAGGCGCAATATTTGAGACCGGCGGCAGCCAGATCACCATCAACAACAGCGGTACCATCTTTGGTGGCATCAACACCGCGGGCGGCAACATCGGCGCTACCTCCACGTTTAACAACAACGCCGGCGGCGTCTGGCAGACCGGCTACATGGACGACGAGGGCACGATCAATGCTTCGGGGGCTGGCTCGACGATCACCTCCACCGGTGCGACCGTTGGCTATTCGGGTCATGGCAGCTTGAACCTGTCGGCCGGGGCGGCACTTGCGATCGATGCGCTCGCTGTTGGAAGTCAGCTGGGCAGTCAGGGAACGGTCACTGTGACCGGGGCGGGCACGAGCCTGAACGCCAACTCAGGTCAGTACCAGAATATTCAGCTCGGAGTTGCGGGCTCGGCTGCGCTGATCGTCGCTGACCATGCAACCGTCGTGACCGGAAACATGGACGTTGCTGTCAATTATGCCGCTGGCATTATCGACACGCTCGATATCAACAATGCCACGCTCACTCTCGGTCAGGGCATCACGATCGGTGACGCTGGAACGGCACATGCCACGGTGGAAAACGGCGGCACGATCAATGCGGGCTATCTCGGCCTCGGCGGACAGGCCGGCGGAGACGGCAGCCTCACTATTGATGGTGTCGGCTCCCATCTGGCAATCCAGGGTGACACGGACGGCATCAACGTGGGTTACGGCGGCGCCGGTCATCTGACGCTGTCGGACGGCGCAACGATCACGGCTGATTACGTGAACATCGCCTCGCTTGCGGGAAGCTCGGGCACCCTGACCATCTCGGGCGCGGGCACCAGCCTCGACACCACCTCGGGCACCTATCAGAACATTCAGGTCGGTAGCGACGGCACCGCCACCATGACGATCTCTGACCATGCGATCGTCACGACCACCAACATGACGCTCGCGGTCAACCACGACGCGGGTGTGACCGACTCGCTGACTGTGGACGATGCCAGCCTGCATGTCGGTGGGACCTTGACGATCGGCAACAGCGGCGCAGCCACCGCCCTTGTGGACAATGGAGGCAGCCTGACCGCCGGCTCGCTGATCCTGGCGGAATTTTCAGGAAGCACCGGCAGTCTCACCGTTGATGGCGCTGGCTCCGTGGTTACCGCCGACTACGTCTCGATCGGCGGGCCATCGGCCGTGCTGACGCTCAGCAATGGCGGTGGCATCGACGTCGGATCGAGCGCAACGACGATCGCGAATACCATCCATATCGGCGGCGATGGATCTCTGGTCGGCACCGGCGAGATCACATCGGCCATGGTCAACGATGGTAGCATCACGGCGACCGGCGGCGCGCTTCAGATCGATCAGCAACTGACCGGCACTGGATCTGCGTACATCAACGCCGGCGCCACCCTCGACCTGTCGAATGGTGCCGCCTCCTCGCAGACCATCATGTTCACTGGACCGTATGGGTCGACTGCTTCGCTGGTCGTCGACCACGCATCGAGCCTGCAGGCCTTCATCTCAGGTTTCACCGGCACCGGTGTGCTAAGCAGTTCCGATCAGATCGATCTGAAGGACATCAACTACAGTACGCTCTCGGAAAGCTACGATGCCGTCAACAACGTGCTCAATATCTCCGACGGGACGAACTCCGCTGCAATTCATTTCATTGGAACGTACCAGGAGCTGAACTTTAGGTTTATGAGCGACGGACAGAACGGGACGATCGTCTATGATCCTCCTGTCCCGGGGAGCACGACGAGTGCATCGACGAGCACGCCTCCCGTGGTTGAAGGAGACGGCTTCAAGTTTGCCGCAATTGGGGGTGCCCCCAGTGTCTGGATCGGAGAAGCGGGTGATACGCACAACAACATCGGCGCCTCCATTGGTCAGATTCTCAACATGCATGTCGATGCAATGGCAACGCCCTCAGGTTTGATCCCGGATGCCGCTTTTGCTGACAACAAGCTGTTGTCCGCACATGACTACCACGTGGTTTAGTTGTGTTTAGACACGGGCAACAAGCCAAGGAGTAAAGTGACCGGCGGAGTGATCCCCGGGAGCACTTCGACAGTTCGACGCGGGCGTTCGCTTGGAGCGGACCAAGGAGAGCAGGTCGTCCGGGGATCTTTGAGTGCTAGCATGCTCTAAAATTGCTGTCGCAGAAAGAGGCCGAGCGCGCTACTACTGCTGCCACGATTGCCAAGATCGAGGCAACGATACCGCTACTCAAGCAGCGCGTCGACGTTCGCAAATACCTCGCTGACAAGGAATATGGCTCGAAACTCCAGTATCTCACCGAGATGCAGGATCTGGTCGGCCTTCAGCAGGAACTGTTGGTCCAGAAGAACCACATCCACGAATCTGAATCGGCGGTTACGGCGCTATCCGAGACCCGGCTCCAGACGATTGCGGAATATCGCCGTGCGCGGTTTGATGAGTTAGCGAAGGCCGAGCAGAAGGCCGGCGGCCTTGCCCAGGACGTGATCAAGGCCGAGCAACGAACCAGGCTCCTGGCGCTCACAGCACCGGTCGACGGCGTGGTGCAGCAGCTGGCCGTGCACACAGTCGGGGGCGTGGTGACCCCGGCGCAGGCGCTGCTCGCAGTTGTGCCGCGCGACAGCCGTCTGGAAATCGAGGCAATGGTGTCGAACCGCGACATCGGCTTCGTGCATCCCGGCCAGCAAGCCGAGGTCAAAGTCGATACCTTCAGTTTCACCCGCTATGGTCTCCTGCATGGGGAAGTCATTAACGTGTCCCAGGACGCCATCACCCGCGACCTCGCCCTGCTATTAGAATTGTTCCGCACGGGCGACCTCGCTCCGAACTCGTGCACCCCTGCTCATTTGTTCGGCACCAGCTTTCGGCGCTATTTCGGAAGTTTTTCGGAGCTGCTTCGCGACTTATCGCGGCCGGTGACGCAACCTGTGCTGCCGAAGCACCGACAGTGAAGGGGACGACGCGCGTCGGCTGCCTCAATGGAGGTCGATGTGCGATCGTTCGACGCCCGGACCATGGGGCCGATATTTTCCGGCCAGCCCTCGCTCGCCAGCACGTCGCGAACGGATTCGCTTCCGATCAAAAGCGCCTTCCGTGCGCTTGGACCTGAGCGCCAGCGCATTTCACGACCTGCCACTCGGTCTCGACGACCCGTCTCGCCTGAGCAATTTCGTCATGAGGTGAACCATGCAGAAGCCCTATGAGTACACGCTGACAGCCAGCGACCGCGCGACGCTCTCCACGTGGCTGTCCCGAATCTTCGCATTTTATTGCGTCGTCATTCTTATCATCGGGCTTGCGCTGGCTGGCCCACGTGTCGCTCTCGACGGCGAACGACAGGCAACGGTATCGATCAGTCAAACCGATCCTCGATCCGCCAACTCCGCCAGCCGCGCGACATCGCCGTCAGATTCCTTCTCCATCGAAATGCCGCTGCCATGATCCAGTCTCCGTTGATCCAGGGCCTCGGCACCTTGCTTGGATTTCAGCTCGCCGGCGAACTGCTCGTCCGCCTCCTGCAAGTGCCGATTCCAGGCCCGATCATCGGTCTCTCGCTGCTTTTTCTATTCCTGAGGGCGCGGATCGCTTTCGACCTCGCAGCGCCCGATGCGATTGAAGCGACGGCAGTCGCGCGGGTCACTGATCCGATGCTGCGCAACTTGGCGATCCTGTTCGTCCCCTCGGGCGTCGGCGTGCTGCAATACGCGGACTTGTTCGTCCGGCATGGCGCCGCAGTCGTGATCGTCGTGATGGTCTCGACGCTGACGACAATGACAGTGACGGCGCTCGTTTTCGTTGCCGCGCAATCTCTCGTGCGGCGGCTGCCGGGCCGCAGCCGGGCGAGTTCTGTCCAATTCGGTCCGCCCAACCCGCGACGATCGGGGTGAAGGTCGTCGGACCCGAACCGCGAGGCAGTTGATATGAGAGACGAGAGTTCGCTGATCACCTTTCTCTCGACCTCCCCGCTCATCTGGTTGGTCGTGACGCTTTGGGTTTGGTGGTGTGCTGATCGCGTATCGGTATCGCTCGGCCGGTCCCCGGCTGCGAACCCGGTCCTGATCAGCGTCGTCGCGATCGTGCTGCTGCTCGAAATCACCGGAACGCCGTATCCAACCTATCTCGCCGGCGTACAGTTCATCCAGTTCCTGATTGGTCCGGCCATCGTTGCGATCGCGATACCGCTATTCAGGAACTGGTCGACCGTTAGGCAAAACGTAGTCCCAATCTTGATCGCGCTGATC
This sequence comes from Bradyrhizobium genosp. A, assembly GCF_049949275.1. Classification (NCBI taxonomy): domain Bacteria; kingdom Pseudomonadati; phylum Pseudomonadota; class Alphaproteobacteria; order Hyphomicrobiales; family Nitrobacteraceae; genus Bradyrhizobium; species Bradyrhizobium genosp. A. The sequence continues at coordinate 2,558,052 of NZ_CP188196.1, forward strand.
GCCGGCTGCTTCACCGCGATCATGTCAGTCCTGGTGTTGGGCACCGCATTCGGCCTGCCTCGAGTCATTACCATTTCGCTCGCACCGAAATCGTCCACTGCCGGCGTGGCCATGGCGATCAGTCAGCACCTTGGTGGCGAGGCCACCATGACGGCTGCGTTCACGGTGACGACCTCGATCATCGGCGCGATGACGATCGCATCGCTCGCGCGATGGTTGCGGGTGAAGGATCCTGCAGCGATCGGCTTGGCTGTCGGCCTCGGTGCTCATTCGGTCGGAACGGCTCGGGCCTTCCAGATCGACCCCGTTGCGGGGACATTCGCCGGCATCGCGCTGTGTCTCAATGCCATCCTCACCGCGCTGATCATGCCGTCACTGGTCGCGACGCTTCCCTGAAGTGTGTTCGTCGATCTCACGCCGATTCCTTGACCTGGACGCAACGATATGAGCGATGATTCCGCGCCAGGTCGCGTTGCGCTGCGAACGCTGGTGATCGTCGGTTTGACGGCATTGCTCACATTGATCGATCTATTCGGTCCGCAGGCGATCGCGCCGGCTCTTACGACGGCGTTCCGTACCACGCCTGCTTACATGGGCATCGTGATCAACGCCGCCACAGTCGGCATGGCGATCAGCGGCTTCTTCACCGCTTGCATTGCCGACCGGATCGAGCGCAAGCCGGCGATGATCGTGGCATTGTTGCTTCTCAGCATTCCAACCTTCCTGCTTGGCCGGGCACCTGACCTCATGATTTTCGCCGCGCTGCGCATCCTTCAGGGGCTATTGATGTGCGCATCCTTCACCGTCGCGATTGCCTACGTCGCGGAAGAATGGGGACCGAGCGGCGGCGCGCCGCTGGTGATGGCGGCCTACGTGACTGGAAATGTCGGCAGCAATCTGCTGGGCAGGGTCCTAACCGGCAGCGTTGCGCAATATGCCGGCTGGAGAGGCGCGTTCGTCCTGCTCGCGGCGATGAACCTTGCGGGCGGAATCCTACTCTGGATCGTCTTGCCGCGCAGCGAACGATTTCACCGCAAGCGGCACGATGGACGAATCGTCGTATCGCTCCGACGGCATCTCCGCAATCCTCGCCTGCGCGGCGCCTACGGAATCGGCTTCCTTATCCTGTTCAGCTTCATTGGCATCTTTACGTACGTGAACTTCCTGCTGGCGCGGCCGCCATTCAGCCTCGCGCCGGCAGCTATCGGCGCACTCTACAGCGTATTCCTAGCCTCACTGCTTGCAACCCCAGCCGCGGGCCCGGCGGTGCGCAGCCTCGGCTCAGCGGCATCGATATTGCTGGGAGCCGCGGTGTCGCTCGGTGGAGTGCTGCTCACCCTCTGCACGACGGTATCGACCGTCATGGCCGGGCTTGCGCTTGTCGGTGTTGGCACCTTCTTCTGCCAGGCGGTAGCAACCGGCTTCGTCGGCAAAGTGGGCGGGAAAGCCAAGGCAGCGGCCAGCGGCCTCTATCTCGCCTGCTATTACAGTGGCGGAATTTGCGGTGCATTGCTGATCGGCCTGATTTATGACAGGTGGGCGTGGCCGGGCTGCGTGGCCGTAACGGGGATCGCTTTCGTGCTGATGGCGCTTATCCCGTTCATTGCCTGGCGGGAAGCAGCTATGCCGCGCCGCCCGGCTGGCGCTGAGACATCGGAGCAAGGTTAGAATGCATCTGGCTGCTATCGGTCGACGGGAAGAGGTCTCGGATTCTCGGGTGGCTGGAGCGCTTGATACTCTGCGGCGTCACCGAGCGACACCGTCGGATGGCGGGAAGACGATCTTGTGATTGCTACAGAATCCCCTCACGAAGTCAGATACTTGTATTGGCCGTCGTCCAACCATCAGTCCATGCACAATGGTTTCGATCGCCGCATCAGCGCAGGGGTACGCTTGAAGCGCCGCCTCGTATTCGTTTACGAATCTCTTCGCGAGGGATGATCCGGCGTTGGCGCGGCTTCGGATTTCGCGGAGCAGGTCGGATAACATCACGGGTGGATTAGTTTCATCGCAGGTGAGCGATAGCTCGAAGCGCCGAGCCATATATTCAAAGCTCATCGGCAGATCGTCCGCGCAACACTTCGCCACGAAATGCTCGATCCGCGCACGCAAGACAAGTTCCTTTAACAGATGCCCGTCGCACTCGATTTGATGCGGCTGCAATCCTGCGCTCGGTACGCCGAAAATATTGTAGCATCCGATCGTCGATGTCATCTTGGATCCGGGAGCATCATGGCAATGGCATGCCTTGAGCGAATGGATCGATGACATTGTTGCTGATCGATCCGGCTATTTGTATCGGCTCGTCGGGCTGGGAACGCGGGCTCAGGAACGAAAGAATCCCGGAGATGAATACGAGGGCAACGCAGAACGCAAAAATGCTGAAGATGGAACTGGAGATCACCGCCCGATCCTCGCATGAAAGCCTGTGGTCGTTGAGCCTTTGCATGGTGTGCCTCTATGTAAGCTAGGAAAGCTGTCACATCATTGGAGGGGCTCGTCCGCTCCCGGCGCAGCCGAGAACGGACGCCAATCGCAGACGGCGACGCTGGCGACGAACTCGTCGAGAGCGAGGTCGAGCGATGCACCGGCCTTGCCGACGAGCCGCCGCATCGCCCAATTGCGTCGCGAAAAGACCATCTGCAGCCTGGCGCGGCGGGACCGTTGTGCCCACTGAAGCGCCGCCAGCAACAGCGCGGTGCCGATACCCTGCCGACGCCAGGCTCCGGCCACCGCGAAAGCGGCCTCGATCTCCAGTGGATCGCGCGCCTCATAGAGCTCGACGGTGCCGCAAAGTTCGTTGCCGACGAAAGCGCCGGCAATCCACGCGGCCTCGGTCACGGCGTACTGCGCATGCTGGACGATGACGTGATCGCCGAGAACACCGGAGAACCGGCTGATGCGAGAGGCCTCGTCAAGACCGAGCAGAAGGTCGCGCAAGGCGATCTGATCCGCCGCGCCGAGTTCCCTCAATTGGTAGGGATATAGCGGAAAATCCGCCCGCAACAGAGGTGCGGTCTCTCCGGAAACCTGGCCAAGGACGTTGGGGTTGAGCGATGCCACATCAAGCTCCATCGATACGACCGACGCGCGCCCCCTTTGCGCTCGGTCCTCACCCTCAACAGTGTGGATGGTTCGATCCATGAAGTCGCGAAAGGCTTCCGAAAAAAGTCCGAATCTCGCAGCGCGCGACGCCCACGCAGCGTGCAGATCGCTCAACTGTCAGGCCAGCAGCGTAGCTCGTAGCGAGCAGCTTGCACAATTTCCGTGCGCTCCGCAGATAACGGGACAAACTGGATCGAAGGGGCGCGGGTGCGGTGGTCGCTTGATGTTTTCGGCCACAGCGACTTGTGCATGATCGCCTCAGATTGGGGCGGTCGGTTGGTGCGAAAAATAATTGTCGCTGCTCAGGAATTATCTGGCGCGCGCACCGATAAATATGTCTGGGGTGAAGTGTGCTCGGTCTAAGCCATTGTCGCTGCGTTCTTTTGTCGTCAGATCTGTGACCTCCTTCATATCGGAATGAAATTCGCATGTGATACTGGGACGAGCAAGTTCATGAGGGCCAGCGTGGGATTCGAAAAGTCGCACCTGTCGGCGCATAACGGCACCGTTCCGCTCAGGTTCTCAACTGAGGATTTGCCGGAACGAGAACGGGCCGCAGTCTGGCGTGAGGTGATCGGACGAGACGTCGTTCGCCTCGATCTCGAGCCGCTCTCCGGAAGTCCGTTACGCAGCAACGTGTCGGTTCATGTCTTGCCAGGGCTTGCCATGATGCATGGCGACATTTCCGACCATCGGATCGCGCGAACCCGTGAACTGATCGCCGATGGCAACACCGACTTCCGTCTGGAGATCCGGCTGACCGGCCGCGAGCAAATGACGCAGCGCGGCCGTGAGGTGGTGTTGGGTGAAGGCGAGGCGGCACTGGTCTCCTGCGCGGAGGAGGTCGTTGCCTTGCAATCGCCCGGTCATTTCCTGGGTCTGCACATTGCGCGTGCAGATATATCGGCCTTGGTGCCGAATGTCGACGACGCGGTGATGCGGCGCATTCCTCGCGACGTTCCAGCGCTGCGCATGCTCGTCAATTATGTCGATCTCATCCGCGCGCGTGGCGATCTATCGGAACCTGAGTTGCTGCGATCCATGTCCTCGCATATTTGCGAGCTCGTGGCGTTGACGCTTGCCGCGCCGGGTGGCGAGCCTGTATCGATGCGCGCTGGCCGGTGGAGTATGTCACGTCCATCAACGCGACGTTGGCTGTCTCCGACGGTCGCGCCCCCCAGCAAGAAACGCGGCGCCCTCCCGCAGCAATCTGGCGCGATGCTCTTTGTCGACGATGACAACGAGGGCGGTCGGGCGGCGGTAACGCGCGACTCCCCGGTCGATCCACCGACTGCGGTGCGTCCTGGCATCGGGCGGCGAGACGATCTCCAGGCAATCGCAGACCATCTGCCAGGCCTAACGTCGCTATCCGGCTCGCATTGCACATTCGGCCCGTTCCGCCTCGATGAGGAAACTCAGACCCTGCTTCGGGACAACGAACTGGTCGCGCTTGGGCCGCGCGCCGTGACCCTGCTGGGCATCTTGGTAAAACATCGGGGCATCCCAATGTCCAAAGATGTCCTTGTCGAGAGAGCCTGGTCCGGCCGCGCGGTTGAAGAGAGCAACCTGACGGTTCAGATCGCAGCGCTGCGCCGTGCCCTGGCACAAGGCGGAGATGCGCGCTGGATCGAAACGCTGCCGCGTCGTGGCTATCGCTTTATCGGTCCCGCCGCCAGTTGGAGCGGGTCGGGTTGCGGCATTCCGACGATGGTGGCGCGGGATGGGAGGTTACCGGAATAGTACGTCTGGGTCTCGCAGGCCAAGGCGTCCGAAACGTTCCGCTCGTGATGCGCGAATCTTCGATCTGGAAGAGGGAGGAGCCTCCTTGCTTGTTCGCATGACCGACGAGCTCTCTTCGTTCGACGCTTGACACTGCCGGACGAAAAGAACAGAAGTCGAACATGATCGCCCAACACCCGAGGGCGGGCGGTGTCTCCGCCGCCTGCGCAAATCTGACCAGAGTGGGAGTCCGCTGCGCCGTGCCGAGGGCGAAGCACGGATGACGCTGCCTGTCCTGCCGGTCTACTATTACCACGACCATTTCACGGAGATGCTGAGCTTCGTTTGCGAGACCTACGGTCCGGTGCTGACCGAAGGGCATCACGCGTTTGTCGCTCGCTTTTCGTCGCTGTCCAAAGACGCCCAGTGCCTGTTCATCCGGATGGTCAACCGGAACGGCACGGTCTTCAATCCCGCCACGTTCAAGTACGCCGAGATCGCCGACCTTTTCGGCGCGCTGGGAGAGCTTGCTGCCGCCGGTTACGTCCGAGGCCTGATCGAGCAGGACTACGCAGCGTTCTCGGCATGCCTTGCAAAGCCGGTGCTGTTCGACGGCGCAAAGGCCGCCGGCATGAGCGATGTCCGGGCCTCATGGCCGAAGGGCAAGCTGACGGAGTATTGTCTCGCCAATTTGCCGTTCGGCACTGCGTTCCAGCACTGCGGCGGCGAGGCCTTCATCGCGCTCGGTGATACCGAGCCGCTGGAGTTTTTGCTCTATCTCTATTTCGGCAAGACCGAGAACACCCTCAAGAAATTCGCGTTGCGCGACCTCGGCATCTTGCGCACGAACGACCAGGCCGATTACAGCGCCCGGTTTGCCGACGCGGATGAGGCGCGAGCCTGCTTTCACTATGCCCGCCTGCTGCGCCAGCTCGAGACCAAATCTGACGAGGTGTATCGCAACTCCGTCGACGACGTTCTCGGCGGTCCTGTCTGCCCGACGGACTATGCGATCGATCTGCGGAGCCGCGCGACGCACAAGGCGGGTCTGCACTTTGAGAAGAAGGGAGAGGCCCGGCTGGCGATCCAGCTCTACCGCGCCGGCTCCTCGGCCGAATGTCACGAGCGCCTCGCCCGTCTGCTTTACGCGGAAGGCGACAAGGACGCCGCCGAGGAACTGCTGCGTCGGATGATCGACGATCCCGCCAGTGACGACGAATTCGTCTTCGCGAGCGATTTCTATGCCCGGAAGTTCGATGGACGCCGGACGGGACTATGCACCGAGCTGCTGCGGACGGGGCGAACGCTCCGGGTCGACGATACGTGGCGCGGCAACCCGGAAGCAGGAATTGCGGGTGTCTTGCGCCGGCAGGGCCTTGAGGTTTTCTACGCCGAAAACACGCTCTGGCACTGCCTGTTCGGATTGCTGTTCTGGGACGAGCTGTTCGAATCCGGACAGCTGCACAGCGGTTTCGATTGGATGCCGCACTGCCTAAAGGACAGAACCTTCGCCCAGCTCTTTGCCAGTCAAATCGAGGCCAAGCTTGCAGCCGTCGCTTCGCAAGCGGCACTCCCTCAAGTTCTGCGGATCGTCGCCGCAAAGTGGGGGAAGCCGAACGGCGTGTTCGCCTGGGACCATGTCGATATCGATGCACTCCGCGCGCTGCTGGCAGGCGCGAGTGCGACTGGCCTCGCCACCATCCTTCGCCTGATGTGCGGGGACTATCGGGCGATGCGCGATGGCTTCCCCGATCTCATGCTCGTGACCAACGGCAGCGTCTCGTTCATGGAAGTGAAGGCCGAGGGCGACGTCATCAGGCGCAACCAGCTGACGCGGCTTCGTCAGCTCGGCAACGCCGGGATTCCCGCAGAAATCGGTCGCGCCGATTTCCGTTTCGATCCGGACCAGGACTATGTCGTCGTCGACATCGAGACGACCGGCGGCTGGACCGGCGGGGATCGCATCACCGAGATCGGCGCCGTCAAGATCCGCAATCATGAGGTTGTCGCGGAGTGGCATTCGCTGCTCAACCCCCAGCGGTCGATCCCGGCCAAGATCGTCGCCTTGACGGGCATCACCAACGAGATGGTGCGAAACGCGCCGTTATTCGCAGAGGTCGCGGACGGCTTCATGCAGTTCATGGGCGACGGCGTTTTCGTCGCCCACAACGTCAATTTCGATTATGGATTCATCGCCGCGGAATACGAGCGCCTCGAGCGCCGTTTCCGTTTTCCAAAACTCTGCACCTGCGCGGGCATGCGCCGGCACTACCCCGGTCACAAGTCTTACGGGCTCGGCAAGCTCACCCGCGCCTACAATATCGAGCTGAAAGACCACCACCGCGCCCTATGCGACGCCCGCGCCGCCGCGCATCTTCTCAACCTCATCAATGCAAAGCGCGATGAGGGCGGGAGCGGCGCCGAAGAGATTGCGGCCTGATCCCGGTCGCTGAGAGATTGACCGCAGGGGTTCGGATTAAATTTTGAAGGTCAGTTGCGGCTCCGCATCGTCTCCGAGCTGGAGGGACGACAGCGAGACACCCAGCAGCCTGATCCGTTTGGGCAGCGGCATCTCGACTTCGAGCAGGCCGCAGGCGAGGCGCTCCAGCTCGTCCCGGCCTGCGACCGGCGCGAGCAGGGACCTGCTGCGTGTGATGATCTCGAAGTCGGCAAACTTGATCTTCAAGGTGACGGTGCGGCCCCGGTTGCCGGTCGTCTCGCAATGGCGCCAGACCTTGTCGACAAGGGGCCGAAGCTCGGTGACCAGCGCGTCGAAATCGGCGAGATCGGTCGAGAATGTGGTTTCCGCACCGATGGACTTGCGGATCCGGTTGGCCCGCACCGGCCTGTCGTCGACGCCGCGCGAGATCCAGTAGTAATAGGCGCCCGACTTGCCGAAGTTCGCGTTCATGAACTCGAGCGTCTGGTTGCGGATGTCGAGACCGGTAAACAAGCCGAGTGCGTTCATCTTCGCACCCGTTGCCGGGCCGATCCCGTGGAACTTGCCGACGGGCAGCGTCTCCACGAAGGCGGGTCCCATCTCGGGGGAGATCACGAACTGGCCGTTGGGCTTGCGGTGATCGGAGGCGAGCTTGGCCAGGAACTTGTTGTAGGAAATCCCCGCCGACGCGTTGAGGCCGGTCTCGGCCTTGATCTTCTCGCGGATCCGCAGCGCGATGTCGCGCGCGAGCGGGATGCCTTGCAGGTTTTCCGTCACGTCGAGATAGGCCTCATCGAGGGACAAGGGCTCGATGATCTCCGTGTGCTCGGCAAAAATCTCGCGGATCTGCCGGCTGATCGCCTTGTAGACCTCGAAGCGCGGCTTCACGAAGATCAGGTCGGGACATTGGCGCTTCGCGGTCACCGACGGCATTGCGGACCGAACACCGAATTTGCGCGCTTCATAGCTCGCCGCAGCGACCACGCCGCGCTCGGCCGAACCACCGACGGCGACGGGCTTGCCGCGCAGCTCCGGATTATCGCGCTGTTCCACCGACGCGTAGAAGGCATCCATGTCGATATGGATGATCTTGCGAACGCGTGTTGCGTCGCTGTCCACGGTGCCGGATTCTCTCATGCGCGGATGATACAATTGCGCCGAGAAAATCGCGAGGTGGCGGATGCTTCGGCTGTCGTTCTTCGTCGTCGCCGTGGTTGGAATCGGTTGCTGGGACCGTCGCTTATTCGGTTGTCTCCATGTGGTTTCGGTCCACGACCCGCAGCGTCCGTCGCATCATGCCATCGACAATGGCCGCCGACTCGCTCGGACGCAGATGGATCGTCGTGGACTTGAGCAGCCATGGCAACACCGCTTGCTCGAGCCGCTCCTCATAGGCGGGGCGCATCATGTCGAATGCCTGCAGGCCGGGCCCTGCCAGGACGACATGGTGTGGGCGCAGCACGGATATCGTTGCCGCGACCGCCTCGGCAAGCGCGCGACCTGCCTGCTGGAAGACGTGCGCGAGACGGGGATCCCCGCTCCGTGCTCGCTCGTGCAGAAGGGCCATCTGCGCCTCGGACGGCTGCTGCGACGCCGCTGGCGGCAAGTCGAGAAAGGTGCGGGCGTCGCGGTAGAGCGCATAGTCGGCGAGATGGGCCTCGATGCAGCCGCGCTGGCCGCAGCGGCATTGCGGCCCGTTCGATCCCAGCTTGGTATGGCCGATCTCGCTGCCGGCGCCGGCGCCCAAACGCGCCTCACCGTCGACCACGATGCCCATGCCGACGCCGTGGCCGATCAGGATCAGGGCCATCAGGCCCTGCGCCAGTGACGGCTCCGCGGCGGCGAGAGCGAGCGCAACCGCGACAGCATCATTCGCCATCACGACTTCGGTGCCGAATGCCTGACGTACCGGCTTCGCCAGATCGATGTCGGTGACGGACAGCACCGGGCTCCACAGATGCCGGCCAGTGTCCGCGTCCACGATACCCTGGAGCGCAATCCCAATTCCCAGCAGCCGATGGCGGGGTGTGGCCGTCGCCTCCAGCATCGCATTGATTTGCGTGATGACGAGGTCGCACAACGCGCCCGCGTCGAGAGACCGGGTCGCGATTTCGAGGCGTGATTGTGCCAGGCTGAAGCCGCTGAAATCCGCAATCAGTGTCTCAATCAGATTCATGCGCAGCGAGACCGAGATGATGCGGCCGAACTCCGGGTTCAGGGTCAGCAGCACGGCTGGCCGGCCACGGCGGCGGCCATTCAGCCCATCCGGATCCTCTTCATCCGGGTCGTCGGCCCATGAGGGAGCCGCCGTCTCGGTCTCGCACAGCAACTCTTCCGCGATCAGCCGGGACGTGAGGCCGGAAACGGCGGGGAAGCTCAGTCCCGTGCTCCGGGCCAGCTCGACACGCGGCAATGGCCCGTGGCGTCGCAGGACTTCCACCAGGCGGCCCCGGTTCGAGCCACGGGCCATGCTTGAAATTCGTCTCGGTGCCTCGGTCTGGTCAGTCATGCTGTCCTATTTAATTCAGAGCATGAATTTAATAAGCGCGTATTGCGGCATGTGATTGGAAAAGCACAGCGCGGAGTGCGTCGTGGCGAGCCATATTTACTAGTACCACGCCTCATGTACTATTTCCGCTTGAAGAAACGGCCAGGACATCTTGATTTTGACGTTCTGCTCTGCAACATTTCTTCGCTGCGTGAATAAAATAGGGCGCAAAAAAGCGCTGTGAAGCCCCGCATCCGGGGTGACCAAAGGGAGGTACACATGAACGGATCGTTGAAGACATTGCTAGTGCCGTTGCTCGCGACCGCCGCTGCGTTCGCGATCGCCACGGGTGCGGCGCAGGCCCAGCAAAAAAAGACCATCGCGCTGGTGACCAACGCCGCGGCTGATTTCTGGGTTATCGCTGGCCGCGGCCTCGAGAAGGCTCAGAAGGAGCACCCGGAATACGATATCCAGTTGATCGTCACCAACGATGCGACCGCGGCGGGTCAGCGGCGCGAGCTGGACGACCTGCTGGTGCGCGGCGTCGCCGGCATCTCCATCTCGGTCGACGATGCGCCGCACGCAACCGAAGAGCTCAACAAGGTCGCGTCCCAGACCGTGTTGATCACGACGGATAGCGACGCGCCTCAGAGCAAGCGTCTCGCCTATATCGGCACCGACAATGTCGCAGCCGGGCGGCAAGCAGGCGAGGAGTTCAAGAAGGCGTTGCCGAATGGCGGCAAGATCGCGCTGTTTGTCGGCACGATGGACGCGGACAACGCCCGCGAGCGGGTGCAGGGTATCAAGGAAGCAATCGCCGGCACCAAGATCGAGCTGGTCGACGTGTTCACCGACCAGGTGGACTCCGCCAAGGCCAAGGCGAACATGGAGAACGTGCTCGTCAAATATCCCGACATCGCGCTGCTGTCGGGCCTCTGGAGCTACGAGACACCGTTGATCTATGACGCGGTCAAGGCGGCGGGCAAGGCTGGCAAGGTGAAGATCGTCGGCTTCGACGAGGATCAGCGCACGCTGCGGGGAATTTCCGACGGCACGATCGAATCGACGGTCGTGCAGCAGCCTTTCGAATTCGGCTATCTCTCCGCCACCAATATCATCAAGACGCTGAACGGTGACAAGTCCTGGATTCCGGCTGACAGCAAGCTAATCGTGCCGACCCAGGTGATCAGCAAGACCAACGTCGCGGAGTTCACCGCTCATATGAAGGATCTGCTGAAGAAGTGACCCTCAGTACCTTTCGACGCCCGGCGGGCATGGCCCGCCGGGCGTCGGTTGGGAGGAAGTGAATGGCGGAAATCCTGTTCGAGCTCGCCGGGATCAGCAAGTCCTATCCCGGCGTCATGGCTCTCAACGATGTCAGCCTGCGCGTGCACCACGGCGAGGTGTTGGGCCTGATCGGCGAGAACGGCGCCGGCAAGTCGACGTTGATGCGCGTGTTGGGCGGCGTGATCGCGCCAAGCGCGGGCGTGATCCGCATCGGCGGCACTGACCATGCCGAATTGACCGTGAACGAGGCGACGCAGGCCGGCATCGCCTTCGTGCATCAGGAACTGAACCTGTTCGAGAATCTCGACGTCGCCGCGAACGTCTTCATCGGACGCGAGAAGCTCGTCGGCGGCCCGCTGAAGCTGGTGGACAGTGCGGAGATGCACGCCCGCGTGACGCCGCTGCTGGAGCGGCTGGGCGCCGATTTCACCCCTGACACGCTGGTCGACAATTTGTCGATCGCCGAACGTCAGATGGTGGAGATCGCCAAGGCGCTCTCGATCGACGCCCGCGTGATCATCATGGACGAGCCGACCTCGAGCCTGACGATTTCGGAGACCGAGCGGCTGCTGGAGGTGATTGCCGATCTGAAGGCACACGGCATCGCAGTGATCTATATCTCCCACCGGCTCGGCGAGATCATGACTTGCGCCGACCGCGTCGTGGTGCTGCGCGACGGGCGCACGGTGGGAGAGCTCGCGCGAGACAAGCTCAGCCATGCCACAATGATCCGGCTGATGATCGGCCGCGACCTGAAAGCGCTGCATACACCGCCGAAACGGCCGCCGCAGCCGGGCGGCTGCGACATCGTCGGCCTCGTGACGACAGCCTTCCCCGACCGGCAGATCGATCTTTCCGTGCGGCATGGCGAGATCCTCGGACTGGCGGGGCTGGTGGGCGCTGGTCGCACCTCGCTTGCCCGCGCGGCCTTCGGCGTCGACCCGCTGCTGGGTGGCGAGATCAGGATCGACAACGCGCCGGTCGAAATCGCATCGCCCCGGGACGCGATCAGGCAAGGCATCTATCTGGTGCCGGAGGACCGCAAGAAATCCGGGCTCGTGCTGGAGCTGCCGATCCGCGAGAACGTGACGCTGGCGAACCTGCTGAACTATGCCCGGATGTGGCTGGTCAGCGGCGCATCCGAGCGCAATGTCGCCAAGGAGCAGGTCAGGCGGCTCTCCATCAAGGTGCCGAGCATCGACATGGAGGCCGTGACGCTCTCCGGCGGCAACCAGCAGAAAGTCGTGCTGGGCAAGTGGCTTTCCATGCAGCCGCGCGTGATGTTCTTCGACGAGCCGACCCGTGGCATCGATGTCGGTGCCAAGAGCGAGATCTACGCGCTGATGCGCGAACTCGCCGACCAGGGCGTCGCGATCGTGATGATCTCCTCGGACATGGAGGAGGTCATCGGCGTCTCCGACCGGGTCGCGGTGATGCATGAAGGCAGCGTCAGCGGCGTGCTGGAACGCCCGCAATTCAGTGAATACAACGTGCTGCGGCTTGCAATGGGCCAGGCGCTGGAAACCGTGGAAGCCGCTGCGCCATGAACAAGAAAGAACTCGGCCTTGGCCTGCTGCTCGTGGTGATTTCCGTCATCACGGGCATGATCAATCCGGCCTTCCTGTCGGTGGTGAACCTGCTGAACATGGCCAATCTGATCGGCCTGTTCGGCGTGTTTGCGCTTGGCGAAGGGCTCGTGATCATCACCGGCGGCATCGACCTTTCGCTCGGCTCGATGTTCGCGCTGCTCGGCGTCGTATTCGTCGATCTTCTGACGACCTACCAGGTTCCCTGGCCCTTGGCGCTGCTGGCTGTGCTGCTGGGCGGCCTGGCGCTGGGGGCCATTCAGGGGGTCCTGATCACCCGGCTCAAAATGCAGCCCTTCATCGTGACGCTGTGCGGGTTGCTGATCTATCGCGGCGCCGCCCGCTACTATACGACCGACTCGACACGCGGCTTCGGCTATGGCGACGAGGCCGGGACCCTGAGCAACATTGCCTCCGGCCATGTGGCGGGCATCCCGAACACCTTCATCCTCCTGATCATCCTCGCGCTCGTCCTCGGCGTGCTGCTGCACCGCTCGGTCTATGGGCGCTGGCTTTATGCCGTCGGCAAGAACGAGGAGGCGGCGCGCTTCTCCGGCATCAACACGAATCTGGTGATCGCAACTGCCTATATCATCAGTGGTGGGCTCGCCGGAGTTGCGACGGTCTTGTTCGTGTTCTACACGAACTCGGTGTCTCCGAGCTCCTTCGGCAATTTCTACGAGCTCTACGCGATCGCGGCTGCCGTGCTGGGCGGCTGCAGCCTGCGCGGCGGCGAGGGTTCTATCCTCGGTATCGTGCTGGGGACTGCGCTGCTGCAGGTGCTGCAGAACCTCGTGAATATCCTTGGCATCCCCAATTCCCTGAACTTCGCGGTGATGGGAACGGTGATTCTGATCGGCGTGTTGGCTGATCAACAATTGCAGGCCCGACGCCGGCGCAAGCAGGCGCTGGCCGGCCTCGCCCGCACGGCGCCGAGATCGACGCTCGTGCAAGGACAACAGGACGCATCATCGCGCGGCGTGGACGCGGTGCCGGTGAGAACGGGCGACCAGGCTTGACGAATGCGAAAATTGCCTATCAGTCGTATTGATCCGGCCCCATCGCCCACGATGCCTGATCGTGGCCGTAGGCGTAGTTGCGGTTGTTGACCACAGGGTTGCGATTGACCATCGGCCGCATGAACATCGGATGCGTCGCGCTGCGCACCTCGTGCTCGACCGTGAACAGATGCTTGCCGCTGTCGAGCTCGACGATGTCGCAGAAACGGTACTGATACTGGTTGTCCTCGCGAGAGATCAGGTCGCGCGCCAGCAGCTTGCGGTAAGGGCCGGAGAAATCGGTGATGTACATCTGCACATGGTGGCCGTCATAGCCGGGCTGTGGCCGATCGGTCTCGCGGAACAGCAGATGCTGGTCGCGGCCGGTCTTTACCGCCGCGACCTTGCCGTCGCCATTGCGCAAGCTGGCGGGCATGCCCATGATCTCCGGATAGAAGGCGCAGATTGCCTGCGCCGAGCCGGCCGGCACGTCGAACTCGACATAGGGAATGCCGAGCGTGATGCGCCCGAAGCGCGCCGCGTCCGGCTCATGGACGCGGATGCGGTTGCCCCAGGGGCAGGTCGCTTCGACATAATCGTTATGTTCGGCGTACGCGAAGGCGGTGCCTTCGAGCTTCCCGGCGACCGAGGCCAGGCGCGCCAGCAGGGCCTCGCGGCCCTCGATGACCAGCCCGGTATGGCCGCGCAGCACCTGCGCCTTGCCATCAGGCAAATGAAACTGGCTCCTTCCAACATTGATCCACATGTTGGTGTCGGACACCATCAGATAGGGATCGCGGGTCAGCCCGAGGCCGGTGACGTAGAACAGCGTGGCGAGCCGCTGGTCCGGAACCTGGATGTTGACGTGCTCGAAGTGAATGGCATTGCCGAGATCTTCTGCGGATCGATCGAATTGTTGCGGCATGGATGTGCGCTTCTCGCTGGTGGGACTGCTAGCTCCATACTAGAGCAGAATTTCCGCCAGCCGAAACGGTTGGCTGATCACATCTTGAGAGCAGCATCTTGAGGACAAGGCATCGCGTGCGCTGCACCTTGCCGTGGCACCCGTTCCCTGTAATCTCACCGGAAATGGTGAGGGAAAGAAGAGGTCGATGGGGGGAGTTCTGGAAGGCGTGCGCGTCCTCGATTTCGGGCGCTATATCGCGGGGCCGTATTGCGCGACATTGCTGGCCGAGTTCGGCGCCGAGGTCATTCGCGTCGAAAAGCGCGACGGCAGCGAGGATCGCTTCGTGGCACCGGTCGGCGAAGGCGGCGAGGGCGCGCTGTTCCTCCAGGTCAACCGCAACAAGAAGTGCATCACGCTCGATCCGATGACGCCGGAGGGGCAGGAGGTGATACGCCGGCTGGTTAAGACGGCAGACGTGGTCGTCGCCAATCTGCCGCCGCAGACCTTGCGCGCGATGAAGCTCGATTATGACTCGCTGAAGGCGATCAAGCCGGACATCATCCTCACGACGGCTACTGCGTTCGGCGGACCGGGCCCGTGGTCCGACCGCGTCGGATTTGATGGCGTAGGCCAGGTCATGTCGGGCTCGGTCTACATGACCGGCGCCGGCAATCCGCCTTACCGCGCGGCGGTGAACTGGGTCGATTTCGGCACCGCGCTGCATTGCGCGTTCGGGACGCTGGCCGCACTGATCGAGCGCGGCAAATCCGGGCGCGGGCAGATCGTCGAGGGCGCATTGCTTGCAACCGCGCTGTCCTTCACCAATGCGACGCTGATCGAGCAGGCCGTCATCAACGTCAATCGCGTCCCGACCGGCAATCTCGGCCAGACCGCCGCACCCGCGGATATCTACCGCACCAAGGACGGCTGGGTGCTGTGCCAGGTCACCGGCCATCCGCTGTTCAAGCGCTGGGCCAGGCTGATGGGCGAGGAGGAGCAGTGGCTGAACGACCCGCGCTTTGCCGACGACATCAGCCGCGGCAACAATGGCCCCGTCATTAGCGAGCGGATGGCGCGCTGGTGCGCCGAGCGCACCACGCAGGAGGCGGTCGACACCCTCGGCAAGGCGATGATTCCGACCGGGCCTGTTTTGAGCCCGCAGCAGGCGCTGGATCATCCGCACATCCGCGCCGCCGGCTTTTTGCAGGACGTCGACTATCCCGGCCTGCCGAAACAGGCACCGGTTGCCCGCGCCGCCGTCCGGCTGTCGGAAACACCGGGCGAGATCGCGACGCGTCCGCCGACGCTCGGCGAACATACTGATTCTGTGCTGGCGGAACTCGGCTACGACGAGGCTGCGATTGCAGCGCTTCGGCAGAGCGGCATCATTTAGCCGCGACGTCGAGACCAGAGTGGTAATCGACCGGCGCGTCTGCTAGACGACTGGCGGCTTGTCCTCGCGCTTTTTGCGTTTGCCGGCGACCTTTGCGTCGTATGAGGATTTTGGGGGAGGCGTGCGTTCGCGCGTCTCGTCCCATATGCATGACCATCCGCGACCGAATCGGGATGAGCTCGGCTGCGCGTGCCATTGACGACTGCCTACGACGAGAAACGGATTCACGTGCATCATTCCAGGAAAGTGCGGCCGGCAGCCAAGAACTCGCCAGTCAAGAGTTCGCCAAAGAAGCGCTCGCCGGCGAAGAGCTCGACAAGCAGGCGTTCGCCGAGCAAGAATTCTTCAAAGCCGAGCAAGGGTTCGCAGCGCGCCACGATCGCGTCGTCGTCGCCGCTTGGCATGATGGCGCTGCATCTGCTGGCGCAGTGGAAAGACTCTGGCCGCAGCGGCCTCGTGTTCCTCGCCGAGAGCGAGAACAGGGCGGAGCGGCTCGGCAGCGTCATTCATGCGCTCGATCCGTCCTGCGAAGTGCTGGTGTTTCCGCGGCTGAACACCCTGCCGTTCGACCAATTGGAGCCATCGCGCGAGATCGCCGGCCGTCGCGCCTCGGTGCTGCGGCGGCTTGCGAAAACCAAGAAGCCGATCTTTCTCGTCGCGACGGCGGAAGCCGTGATGGAGCGCTTGCCGCCGCCGGCGAGCCTGTTGCGCCTCAATACGGGCTTGAAGGTCGGCGGCACGTTTTCCGAGAGTGAGCTTCGCGTTCGTCTCGAAGCGCTGGGCTATGATCTCGACGACGAGCCGGATTATCCGGGCGGTGCGCTGTTTCACGGCCAGACTTTTGAGATATTTCCGGCCGGCGCGCTGGGTCCGTTCCGGGTGGAGCATTCCGGGCGCACCATCCGTCGGATCGTAGCGTTCGATCCGAAAGAGCACGACATCATCTTCGAGACCAAGGAGCTTCTCGTCGATCCCATGTCGGAGCGGCTCGCCATCGCTGGTGCGCGGGCCAAGCGCGCGACGCTGTTCGACTATTGCGGCAAGGCCAAATGGATCGCGGATGCCGGCGTGTCGGTGCATGCCGATGCCTGGCTGAGCACGATCGAGGAGGCCGCGGGCCGCGCGGACAGGGAGCGCGAATATCTGGGACGCCCTGACTGGAAGCAGGCGACCCGCGGCATGAAGGTGCTGCCGCGCACCGCGCCGTTCCAGCCGACGCCGGAATTCTCCAAGCTGTCATCCACCAGGAAGGCGCTCCGCGCCTTCGTCGAGGATGTCAGGCGCGCCGGTTCGCGCCTGATCTTCGTCGCGGCGCAGGAGGAAGATCTGCGCGCGATAGAGCGCATGAGCGGCGTGCGGACCGAACGCGTCGCGGATTGGGACGAGGCCGAGAGCGCGCGCCATCGCGACGTGGCGCTGCTGGCCGATCTCGATGGCGGCTTCGTCATTCCCGGCAAGAAGCCCACCGTCGTCCTGACGGCGAGTGACGTGCTCGGCAGCCGTGCGCATCATCCGCAGCCGATGGCGCGAAGCTGGATCGCGGCCTTCGATCATGCCGACGTGCCGGAGCAGGGCACGGTGGTCGTGCATCTTCAGCGTGGCCTTGCCGTGCTCGATGGCCTGCAGACCGTGAACACGGGTGGCGGCGCATTGCGCGAGATGGTCAGGCTTTCGTTTGGGGGCGATAACGCGGTTCTGGTGCCACCGCCCGATCTGGCGCAGATGTGGCCTTACTCGACGGAGCGCGGCAAGCTCGCGCTCGACAAAGCGGATGGCAGCACATGGTGGGCCCGCCGCACCGAGGCCGAACGGGAGATCCAGCTCGCCGGCAAGGCGCTCGCCAAGCACATCAGTCAGCGCAAGCGGCGGCGCGCCGCCAAGCTGGTCCCGCCGGGATCGGCCTACGAGAAATTCGTCGCGCGCTTTCCCTATTTCACGACGATCGACCAGGCCAAGGCTATCCACGACGTGCTGGATGATCTCGCGTCCGGCCATCCCATGGACCGGGTCATTTGCGGCGACGTCGGCTTCGGCAAGACCGAGGTGGCGCTGCGGGCGGCGGCCGCCGTGGTGCTGTCCGGAAAGCAGGTCGCAATCGCGGTGCCGACGACCGTATTGGCCCGGCAGCATGTCGCGACCTTCCGCAAGCGGTTTGCGCCTGTTGACATCGAGGTAGGCAGCCTGTCGCGCGCCACGTCCGGTGCCGAGACGCGGGAGACCAAGGAGGGCTTGCGCAGCGGCCGGGTGAAGGTCGTGGTCGGAACGCAGGCGCTCACCTCGAAGGACGTGAAATTTAGTGATCTCGGTCTCGTCATCATCGACGAGGAGCAGCATTTTGGCGCCGCCGAGAAGGCAAAGCTCTCGGGGCTGGCCAAAAATGTCCATACCCTCTGGATGAGCGCCACGCCGATCCCGCGCACGCTCGCCGCCGGTCTTGCCGGCTTCAGGGATCTGAGCGTCATTGCGTCGCCCCCGGTTCACCGGCTTCCGGTCGCGACCAAGATCGCGCCGCTCTCCGATGCCGCCATCGCTTCGGCCCTGCTGCGCGAGCAGCGGCGGCACGGGCAAAGCTTTCTGATCTGCCCTCGGATCCAGGATCTGGAGCCGATGCTGGCGCGCGTGCAGGCTGTAGCGCCCGATCTTAGGATCGTCTGCCTGCACGGCAAATTGCCGGCCGACGAGATCGACGACCGGATGATGACCTTCGTCGAGGGCAACGCCGACGTCCTGCTCGCCACCAACATCGTGGAGAGCGGCCTCGATATCCCGCGCGCCAACACCATCGTGGTGTGCTGGCCCGAAAATTTCGGTCTCGCCCAGCTGCACCAGCTGCGCGGACGCGTCGGTCGCGGCGGCATCCGCGCCTTCGCATTTCTGCTGACCGAGTCGGCTTCGGGGCAGTCCGAGAAGCGGCTGGCCGTGCTGGAGGAGTTCAGCCGGCCAGGCGCAGGCTTTGCGATCAGCGAGCGCGATCTGGATCTGAGAGGGGCGGGCGATCTGTTCTCGGAGCAGCAATCCGGCCACGTCCAGGTGTTCGGCCCCGTGCTCTACAGCCACCTTTTGAAGATGGCGTCGGAAAAGGTCGATGACAGCAGGTCCCTGGTGTGGGTGCCCGACCTCAACCTGCCGGTCGCGGACATGCTCCCCGAAAGCTACGTGCAATCCGCTCCCGTACGGCTGGAGCTCTATGCCCGCGCCGCGCGCTGCGCCAGCGAGGACGAGCTCGACGATCTCGAGGAGGAAACCTCGCGCCGCTTCGGACCCTTGCCGCAGGCCGCCCGCGACTTCTTTGCGGCTGCGCGACTGAGGATGGATTGCAAGCGCAGAGGCATCGTCCGCCTCGACGTCGGGCAAAGCGCGGTGGCCGCGACGTTCCTGCCGGGACGGCTGCGGAAGTCCAAGGGGAAGACGTTGCAACGCGACGGCGATCGCGTCGTCTACCATAGCCAGCTGCGCGATAGTCCGTTCGACATGGTCGAGGAAATGTTCGAGCTTCTCGACGAAGCGTGACGGCAGAGCCGCGACTTCAGAGCGAGCTGCTGGCCGGTGATGGCCGCAGCATCCGGCGAGAGCAGGAACGCCACGCACGCGTCGAAGGCATCGGGAAAATCCGGGTTCCAGAGAGCGGGATGGAGAACTATGACGCGGCCCTTCGGGGCGGCATGATCGCGCGTATGCGCATCTACTCGGCACTGCGCTTCCAGGCGCCGGTGCCGAGCTTGCCTGTAATCACCGCCAGCGCATCGTGGATCTCGTAGGCGCCGCCGTCGCTGTAGCCGGACAGGCCCCTTGTTGCGTGCAGGGTCCAGTGGCCATTTGCGGCCATGATCGTGCCTTCGTGCGGACGCGCCGAACGTTGCGGCTCGGCGTGGAATCTGTAGGTGCCGTCGCCCATGATCTGCCAGATCCAGCGCGACGGCCCGCGGCCGCTCGGCACCATAATCTCCCAGGTGCCGACCAGCGCGGGATCGATCGTTGGCGACGTCGTCGTGCGCGGTGGAGCAGGGGAGACGACAGCCGGAAGCGGGCTGGGCGGCGCCGCTTGCTCGCTACCTGCCGCTGGCCGGCCGGCAAGGTAGATCGCCTTGCGCGACAGCGAACCGTAGACGAACGGCTGCTGCTCGTTGCGGGTCGCCTCCATCACGTCGTCGCGGACATTGCGGAACATGAAGGTCACCTCGACGCCGGGCGTCTCGATGTTGCGCAGGAGTGCCGCTGCAAACGGGCTGTTGCGCGCGTCGCCGTCAAGCGCCGTGGTGCCGTCGCGCGCGGCATAGGCGACCAGAACGTTACCGACGGGCTCGATGCGGCCGAGGCCGTTCATGGTGGCCGCCCGCGTGGCGATCGAGCGCTTCATCTTGGCGGCAAACGGATTGTTGCGACAGGCGTCCAGGATGACAAGACCAAGGCTGGTGGTGTTGGACACCTGCAACATCACGCTTTGCAGGTTGATGGCTTCATTCGCCGCGTCGGTGTCCCGCTTCAGCTCTGCGTCGATCGGAATCAGCCAGTTCTCGCCATTGATCTCCATGCCATGGCCGGCGAAATACACCGCCGCCATGTCGGCGCCGGCAGCGTTGCGCCCGAATGCGATCAGGCCGCGGCGCATGTCGTCGAAGCCGGCGTTCGTCGCCACGGAGACGGTGAAACCAAGCCGCTTCAGCGCCGCGGCGATGTCATTCGCGTCGTTCGGCGGATTGAGCAGCGCGGGGACGTTCCTGTAGGCACCGTTGCCGATGACGAGCGCGACCCGCCTGCCTTCGGCTGCTGCGGCCGTCGACGCCACGCCCGCAAACGCGGTTGCCGTCGTCAACCCCGAAACAAATTCGCGCCGGTTCATCCGGATCTCGCTGGCTCAAAGGAGTTTTGATCCTAGCGCAACCGATCCGCGGGAGCCACCGGGCCGCCCCTAGTTCGCCGACAGCGCCGTCTTGGCGACTTCGGCCATCCAGCTCGATGCCACGGGGAGGATCGCGTCGTTGAAATCGTAGCGCGGGCCGTGCAGCTCGGCGCCGTCGCGCAAAGGCCCGTTGCCGATCCAGACGAACGCGCCGGGACGCTTCTGGAGGTAGAAGGCGAAATCCTCGCCGGCCATGCTCGGTGCAAGATCGCGCCGCACCGGCGCCCGCACCTTGTCCGCGGCCATGCGCGCGAAGCCGGCTTCCTCCGGCGTGTTGATCGTCACGCCGACGCCCATGACGATGTCGGGCGTGACCTTGACGTCAAAGCTCGTGGCGATGCCGGCGCAGATGTCTGCGATGCGCACGAGAAGAATGTCCTTCACGTCATTGCGGTGATGCCGCAGCGTGCCGCGGATCACGACCTTGCCTGCGATTTGGTTGGGCGCGGTGCCGCCCTCGATCGTGCACAACGAGAGCACGGCGGTGTCGAGCGGATCGACGCTGCGCGCCACGATCGATTGCAGCGCCACGATCAGATGGCCGGCCGCCACAACGGGGTCGCGGGTCAGATGCGGCATGCCGGCATGTCCCGCATGGCCCTCGATGGTGATGGTGACGCGTCCGCCGGAGGCCATCACCACGCCGTCATGGACCGCGATGGTGCCGGCCTCGAGGCCGGGCCAGTTGTGAAAGCCGAATACCCGTTCCATCGGGAAGCGCTCGAACAGGCCGGCTCCGACCATCGCGCGCGAGCCGCCATAACCCTCTTCCGCCGGCTGGAAGATGAAGTCGACGGTGCCGCTCCAGTCGGTGTCCACGGCGAGCAGCGCTGCCGCGCCCAGCAGCGAGGCGGTGTGTCCGTCATGCCCGCAGGCGTGCATCACGCCGGGCGTCCTCGAGGCATAGGCAAGCCCGGTATCCTCGGTGATCGGCAGCGCGTCCATGTCGGCGCGCAAGCCGACGCGTGCTTGCGCCGACCCGCGCGTCAGCGTCGCGACGATTCCGTGGCCGCCGATGCCTGGCTCGAAGGGAATGCCGAGCTCGGTGAGCCGCTCCTGCACGAAGGCGGCGGTTGCCTTCTCCTGCAAGGACAGCTCGGGGTGGGCATGCAGATGCTGGCGCCACGCGGTCAGTTTCTGGTGCAGCTCGGGGGTCAAGGTGCGGCTCTCTCGGATGATGACGGCTGACGGCAGCATAGCGGATTATCTGGCCGCCGCATCAAGTGCCTCGGAATGCCTCGCGTGCATCAACGAGTTCGGTGATTGCGGGGTAGACCGACCGCGCCGCACGCACCACTTCACCTCTCCCGCTTGCGGGAGAGGCCGGGAGAGGGCTCGATCGTCATTGGGGGTCTCACTGCGGAGATACCCTCTCCCCAACTCTCTCCCGCAAGCGGGAGAGGGGGCGCACCTTCAGCCGCTAACCCACCCTACGAACCTATCTCACCGCATCGTCGCGAGCTGCAGCGCCAACGCACAGGCCCGGTCGTATTCGTCGAGATTGATCCATTCGTCGATCGTGTGCGCCTCGTTCTGGCCGGCGCCGAAGGTCACGGTGGGAACGCCGTGGCGGACCATCCAGTTGGCATCGAGGCCGCCATTGGCGGCGCGGACGTTCGGCGTGCCGCCGACCGCGGACACCGCCTCGATCGCACGTTTGATGACGGGCTGGCTGTCTTTCATGCGGAACGGATAATAGTCGGTCTCGGCCTTGAACTTGACCTTGCCGGACTTGCCCTGCGCATTCGTCACTTTCTTGGCGGCCTTCTCGAACGCGGCCTTGTAGGCCTTGGTGATCTCCTTGAAGAATTTGCCGTCATGGCTGCGGCTCTCGCCGCGCACATGCACATAGTCGGTGACGACATTGGTGGCATCGCCGGCGGGGCGGCCTTCGCCGCCGGTGACGGGGCCGACATTGCTGGTGCCTTCCCTTCTGTCTTGCCGCTTGCCCTTCACGACCTTGCCGAACCAGCCGCCGGCCTTCACGTCGGCAAGCGCCAGCGACATGATCATGGTCGAGGAGATGCCGCGCTCGGGCGCGACGCCGGCATGCGAGGCGCGGCCAAAAATCTCGACGGTCCAGCGATCGGCGCCGACCGCGCCGATCACGACGTTGGAGGCCGAGCCGCCGTCATAGTTGAAGGCCATCACCGGCGAGCCAAGCTCGTCCAGCTTGACGTGGCGCGCGCCGTAGAGCCCGCTCTCCTCGCGCACGCAGAACAAAAGCGTGATCGGCGGATGGTCGAGCTGCTGCTTTTCGAGCTCGGCCGCCAGCGTCACCAGCACGCCGCAGCCGCAGCGATTGTCGCCGCCGAGCGCGGTCTTGGCGTCGTTGACGATCTTGCGGCCGGCTTTCTTCGGCTTGGCGCCGGCGCAGAGCGGCACGGTGTCCATGTGGGTCATGAACATGATGCGCGGCTGGTTGTGCAGCGCGCCGCGGCCGGGCAGGTCGACGATGAGGTTGCCGGTCTCGGTCGGCACCGGAATGCGGGTGTTGGCGTCGTCGAGCCGGATCGCCTTGGCCGGCACGCCGCTCTCCTTCAGCGCGGCGGTGAGCTCACGCCCGATCGCCGCCTCCTGTCCGGTGACGCCCTCGATGGCGAGGAAGCGCATGAGGCGGTCGGTGGCGGCTTTGGTGTCGACAGGCATGGAGTTGATTCCCTTGATGCTCGAACCGCCCATCCTACGAACGCGGCGAGGTGTAAGTCAAAAAGATCATCACCCCCACGAGCAGGGCTGCCGCCATGAACAGCAGCACCGCAGGCAGCCCCGCGAACGCTGCCACCGCGCCGGTGATCGATTGCATCAGCGCGGTGCCGAGGAAGAAGGCGAGGTTCACCGCCGCCAGCGCCTTGCCTGCGGTCTGCGCATCGACCAGCTGCCGGCACATGCCGAACAGCAGCGGCTGGGCCGAGGTCGCAAGCCCGATCAGCACGAACAGCACGAGATCGTATTGCGGGGGCATGACCGGCACGCCGAACAGCCATGCAACGGCATAATGCGGCGCGCCGAGTGCCATCAGCGCGACCAGCAGCGCCGCGATCGTGTGCGTGCCGGCCACAAGCTCCCGGCGACGGCCGATTCTCCGGTCGATCATGCCGATGCACAGCGGACCTGCGATCATCGCCAGCGTATACGCGCCGAGCTGATTGCCGGCCTCGACCCGCGATAGGCCCTTGACCTCCATCAGCCACGGCCCGCCCCACAATCCGCGCAGCACCAGCGAGGTCGCCAGCGACACCATGGCCAGCGCAATCAGCCCGCGCAGCTGATACGACAGGCCGAGCCTGAGCACCTCGATCATCTGCGACAGCGGTGAGGACTCGTCCTTGTGTTCGGCCGGCTGGTTCGGCACCTGCGCGAACACGGCGAGCGCCACCACGACGCCGCCGGCTGCTGCGATCCAGAATCCGGCGCGCCAGCCGTAATGATCGACCACGAAGGCGAGCGGGCTCGACGACAGCAGCATGCCGATATTGCCGATCGACAGGATCGCGCCCGACCACAGCCCGAACCGCGCCGCCGACAATTGCTTGGCCGCCAATGTCATCGGGCACATCAGCATGCCCGAGGTCGCGATCCCCAGCAGCAGCTGCCCGAAGGCGAAGCTCGAAGGCCCGGTCGCAAAGCCCGATGCGATCGCGCCGATGATGGTGCCCGCAAGCAGGCTGAGCGACACCGGCCGCACGCCAAAGCGGTCCATCGCAGCGCCGACCGGGATCTGCGACGCCGCAAAGGCGAAATGATAGACCGAGGTGAGGCTCGCCAGCGCCTGCGGCTGCACGTGGAAATCCGCCGCCATCAGATCGAGGCTGAGCGCCGGGATCGTGCGCAGCAAGGTCGACAACATGTGCCCGCAGGCAAGCGCGACCAGCGCAAAGATCAGCGCGCGGGTGCCATGTCCCGCTTCATCATTGGCAACCGCAGTCATCAGCGTCCCGTCCCGGCAAGGGTTTTGGCCGGGTTACATGATTGCGGGAGGCGTGCCAATGGCGGGAGGGGGCGGCTTGGCGCATGGCCCGCCAGACGTGGCGGCACAGCGCCTCGCGTCAGCCTTCGGCGCCCTGCCAATGCCGTCACTTGCTCGCGCTATCGAAGCGGTGGTTCCGTTTCGGAACGGCGCCGATTTGACACTCAGCTTGCGGGCGCTTCTCCAAATGCAGCTAAAGCGAAGCCTCACGTCTGCATCGTCCCGCATTAGGAATGTCGTCGGCCGTCCCGAACGGGGAGGGCGAGATGAAATTTGCTGCCATCGCAGACATCCACGGAAATTGCCCGGCGCTTCTATTGCGCCGCTTCCGCGAGCAGCGCGGTCGGGTAGACCGGCTTGATGAGGAACTTTGCACCGTGCGGTAGGGGCCGGGGCAGCGGACGGCCCGAGATCACGATGATCCGCACATCGGCATTCTGCTGCTGGGCGAAGTGAGCCAGATCCACGCCGTCCATCTTCCCGACCAGCTTGATGTCGGTGACGATCAGGGATGGGTGCTTCGCTTTGAGTGCCAGAGCCGCGGTCTCTGCGTCCTCGCACTGCAACACCTCGAAATTGTTGTCTTCGAGCAGCATTGCGAGCATTTCACGCTGAATGTCGTCGTCCTCGACGACGATTGCGGTGGGGCGGTGCGGTTTCGACTGGCCCATTGCGTCACCTCACTTGCTATCATTTGTTAAGTGCGGAGGGTTCGACTCTGTTCCCGGTATGGTGAGTTGCGTTCCGATCTCGCATCGGTTGCGGTCTGCTTCCGACCGCGCGGGCAATGTGCGCAGCAAATTCTCCGCTTCCAGCAGCACGGTGCGAACGAACTTTCGTTCGTCGACCGCCTCTTTGGTGAAGAAGCCGTGCTTGACGGCATTGCCGTTTCCAAATGGTGCCCCGGATCCCGCCGCGCCGCCGTGCATGCGGCAGCGCGTCCTGCCGCGCAACGCAGGCGCGCGACAAGTGTCACCGTTGCGTGTTTGCGCGCCGCAGCGCTGGCTCGTTCGTATCGGGCTGGTGTTGCGGGCGTGGCTCATGCGGTGACGGCTGTCGCGTCGGCCAGGCCCGGCTGCGCCGCGATCAGGCTTGCGTGCTGCGTGAAATGGCCGACCACGGCCTTGCCGCCATCCTGCACCGACAAATTCTGCACCGTGATCGCGCACGCGCCGTTGCTGCGATGACGGTTCAAAGCCTCCATCTGGGCTGCGTAGGTGCGGGCCAGCCGGGTCAGTGCGCGCGAGAGGCTTTCCTGCTGCGGCACGTCGTCGGTGCAGGCGAGGCGACAGGCGCAGCGCATTGACGCGACGTGGATGCTGACCATCTGCGCCGCCAGCATCGCCTCGAGCGAATCCTTCGGCGCGATGCCCTTCAGCATCGAGACCATGAAGGAGAGATTGCCCTGGTCGGGCCGGCGCGCAGCCGCGCTGGCTTTCACCAGCTGGCTCAACAGGCCATGCAGCGCCTCGCGGTCGACGGCGCCGAGCGCATCGGCCAGCAGCCTTTCGCCGGCGTGCGGATCGGGATGGTCGATCACGATGCGCCGGCGGCGGAGTTTGACTTTCGGGCTTGCGATGATCGCGGCACGATCGGTCGCCGCAATGGGCATCGTCTCAGGACTGGTCAGGGATGTCGTCATGCGATGTGTCCTTTGCCGGCGCAGGCACGAGGCCTCGCTGCGAGCGAAGCCGATGATGCATCTGCTGAGCGGCGCTTGAGATTTTCAGATATCGATAAGAGGTTTACGCGCACAGCCGGGTCGACCACCCCAGGCGGGGCGGCGTGGACACCGGCGATTGTCGCGATGATGCCATCCTGCTCCTGTTTTGCCCGACGTGTCAAACTGATTTTCGGGATATGCGAAGCCACCTTCGCATAAGTCGTTGTTCCGGCTGGCGTCAGCTACTGTGCATGGGGTTGTTTTCGCGCTTTTGTTGGGATACCGGCGGTCTCCCCTTAACCTCTCCCGCTTGCGGGAGAGGTCGGCGCATAGCGCCGGGTGAGGGTTTTCTCCTCTGGGGGATTGTCCCATCGCGGAGAGGGAGCGCACCTGTTTCCGTCACAGCCAGAGGATCTGCTTGCGATAGCCGAGATCGTTCAAGAGCGGCGCCGCGGGTCCCTGGTGGAATACGGCGCCGCGCTCCAGTGCGAAGACGCGGTCGGCGAGCGCCAGCACGAGATCAAGATTGTGCTCGACGATCACGATCGACATGTGGCGGCGGAGTGCATCGAACACCCTGAACAGCTCCAGCGTCACCGCCGGCGCCAGCCCCTCGAACGGTTCGTCGAGCAGCAGCAGGCGCACATTGCCGGACATGGCACGGGCGACCGCCACCATCTGCTGCTCGCCGCCGGAGAGATAGTCGGCCGCGATGTTCATCCGCTCCTTCAAGCGAGGAAAATACTGGAGAATCTGCTCCTCGTTCCAGACCACGCCGTCGCTGCCGTCGGTCTTGCGCGCGAGGCGCCCGAGCGCGAGATTCTCGCGCACGGTCATGCCGGCGAACAGGCCGCGGCCCTGCGGCACATAGCCGATGCCGCGGCGGGCGATGTCGGGTGCCGCAAGGCTCGCAATATCATCGCCGCGATAGGCGATGCTGCCGGAGGCCGCCGGCACGAGCCCCGCGATGGTTTTCAGCAGCGTCGACTTGCCCGCGCCGTTGCGCCCGAGCAGCGCGACGATCTCTCCCTCGCGCACGTCGAGCGCGGCGTCGTTGAGGATGTGGCTCTTGCCGTAGAACGTGTTGACGCGATCGAGCCGCAGCACGGTCTCTTGCGCGCCGGATGCCTCGTCGCTGCGCCGGTGCTCGACGGCGGGAATGCCCTTGCCGGTGTAGATCTCCTGCACCCGCAAATCGGCCCGCACGGCGCCGGGGCAATCGGACATCAGCACCTCGCCCTGGTTCATTACGGTGACGACCTGCGAGAAGCCGAGCACGCGGTCGATGTCGTGCTCGACGATCAGCACGGGAATGTTGGATGCGATGTTCTTGACCAGGTTGGAGACGCGCTCGCGCTCGGCGGCGGCAAGGCCGGCGAGCGGCTCGTCGAGCAACAGCACCTGCGGTTTCGAGCCGAGCGCGATGCCGAGATCGACCAGCCGCTGTCCGCCATAGGAGAGCTCGCCGCCTTCAATCTCCTCGATGCCTTCGAGCCCAAGGAATTTGACCAGCGCGGCGGTCTCGGCGTGGATCTCCTGATAAGTGTCGACGTCGTTCCAGATGTTGAAGCGCATCGTGCGCCGCGCCTGCAATGACAGGCGCAGGTTCTCGTAGATCGAGAGCCCGCGGAACAGGTTGGTAATCTGGAACGAGCGCGCCAGCCCCTGGTGGCAGATCAGGTCCGCCGGCACGCCGGAGATGTCGCGTCCTTGCAGGCGGATCGTGCCTTGGTCCGGCACATAGAGGCCGGAGACCAGGTTGAACAGCGTGGTCTTGCCGGCGCCGTTCGGCCCGATCAACGCGTGGATCTCGCCGGCGGCGACTTTGAGGCTCGCATTCTCCACCGCGCGAATGCCGCCGAACTTTCGGGAGACGCCGCTGACCTCGAGCACCGTGCCCTTCAGCGCCTCCGGCCGCAGGAAATCCGGCAGCGGCAGGCCGTCATAGATCTTGCGCCGGCTCATCGCCGCCGTCTCTTCTGCCGGAGGACGAAGGCGCCGCATGATCAGCGAGCCGATGCCGACGAGGCCGCCCGGCGAATACATCACGAAGGCCACGAAGGTGAGGCCGAACCAGAACAGCCAGTCCGACGTCCAGATCGAGAATAGCTCGCGGAACAGGATGAAGAACACCGCGCCGAGCGCGGGGCCGAGCAGGCTGCGCATGCCGCCGATCACGACCATCGCCAGCAGCTCGCCGGCGAACGGCACCGAGACGGCTTCGGCAGAGACGAGATAATTGAGGAACGCGATCATCGCGCCGGCAAGGCCGGTGACGACGGCCGAGATCACGAACACCGCGAGCTTGTAGCGCTCGACCGGATAGCCTTGAAAACTCGCGCGCAACTGGTTTTCGCGGACCGCCACCAGCACGTGCCCGAACGGCGAGCGCACCAGGCGCATCAGCACATAGAGCACGACGAGCCCGATCGCTGCGACCACGATGTAATAGTTGAGCGCATTGTCGAAGCCGATCGAGCCGATGCCGCCGCGCTTCAGCCCGCCAAGGCCGTCCTCGCCGCCGGTGAGACTCGTCCAGCGGAAGGCGGTGGTGTAGACGAGGGCCGCCAGCGCCAGCGTCAGCAGCGAGAAATAGACGCCGCGCCGGCGCAGGATCAGAGTGCCGATCACGACCGATGCGATCGTGACGACAACCATCGACCCCAATAGCGGTAGCCAGATCTCGCCGGGGAACAACCGCAGCTGGATCAGGCCGGCGGCATAGGCGCCGATGCCGAACCAGGCGCTGTGGCCGAAGGAGACGAGGCCGGTGTAGCCGATGCAGAGATTGAGCCCCATCGCCGCGATCGCCAGCCCAAGCATCCAGGTGCCGGTGTTGAGCGACAGGCCGAGCGCGCGCAGCAGGAAGGGAAGTGCGATGGCCGCGACGGCTGCGATCAGCAGCGGCCTCAGCCGGTCGATGGTCGACGCATTTCTCATTCGAACTTCTCGATGCGTTCGCCGAGCAGGCCGCGCGGGCGCACCAGCAGCACCACGAACATCAGGATGTAGATCGAGGCTTCGCCTGCCGCGGGCTCGAAATGGATGGCGATGCCACGCACGACGCCGACGAGGAGCGCGGCGATGATCACACCCCAGAAGCTGCCGAGCCCGCCGATCACGACCACGACGAAGGCGATGGTCATGATCTCGGCGCCCATGGCCGGATGCACCGTCGTGATCGGCGCGAAAAACGCGCCGCCGAGCGCGGCGAGGCCGACGCCGAGCATGACGGTCGCGGTCATGTAGGGCTGGAGGCGAATGCCCAGCGCCGCGACCATGTCCGGCCGCTGGATGCCGGCGCGCACCACACGTCCGAACGAGGTTTTGTGCAGCAACAGCCAGACGCCGAGCAGTAACGCTGCGACCACAGCGAGGATCAGCAGGCGATAGCGCGAGAACAGGAAGTCCCCGACGATGACCGAGCCGCGAAAACTCTGCGGGATCTCGGTCGAGACGGGTGCCGCTCCCCAGATCATGCGGATCGCCTGCTCTGCGACCATCGCGAGCCCAAAGGTCACAAGCAGGCTGAGGATCGGATCGGCCGTGTAGAAGCGGCGCAGGATGAAGCGCTCGAACAGGATGCCGAGCAGCGCAACGGCGAGCGGCGAGATCACCACCGACGGGCCGAAGCCGAGGCGGCTGGTCAGCTCGACGCAGATGTAAGCGCCGAGCGCATAGAAGGCGCCATGCGCGAGATTGACGATGCCGCCGACCGAGAAGATTAGCGACAGCCCGAGCGCGATGAGCAGGTAATAGCCTCCGAGCACGAGGCCATTCACCACCTGTTCCAGCAAGAACTCGAACTGCATGTTGCGTGCGCCTTGCCGGGTGCTGTCGTCAGGCCTTCATCTCGCAGGGGTTCTGCTCTCTGGTCGGGTAGATCGTTTCCAGCGGATCGTTCGCCGCCGGCACCGCATCGCCCAGCACCAGCATGTCCCATTGGTCCTTCATCTTGTCCTTTGGCCTGACGGTGAACGGATAGGCTTCCTGCACCAGCTGGTGATCCCAGGAGCGGAAGTAGGCCCTGCGCGCCTTGCCGATGTCGAATTGCGCCTGCTTCTCGAAATAGGCGATCAGCTCGCCGCTGTCGGTCGATTTCGTCGAGCTGATCGCTTCCGCCAAGAGCTTCAGCGTGACGTAGTCGATCCAGGCGTGGTTCTCCGGCGGTTTGCCGTATTTCTTGCTGAAAGCGGCGACGAAGGCCTTTGATGCCGGGTTGTCCAGCGTGTGATACCAAACCGTCGGCCAGGTGCCGCTGAGATTGCCGGCGCCCGCAGCCCAGGCATCGCCGGTGTTGAGATTGAAGCCGACCAGCGGATAGGGGAAGCCGAACTCGGCATATTGCTTGACGAGGTTCGTGACCTGGTTGCCGGCGAGGTTGCAGCAAACCACGTCGGGCTTGGCCTGCCGCACCTTCAGCAGATACGGGCTGAAGTCGGTGACATCAGTTGCGATCAGCTCGTCGCCGATCAAATTGGCGTCATGCGCGCCGAAGAAGATCTTGGCGGCCTTCAGCAGGTCATGACCGAAGATGTAGTCGGCCGTCAGCGTGAAGAACTTCTTGCCCTTCACCATGCCCTTCTGCGACAGCGCGGTGCCGACCGCGTTGACCATCACGGTGTTCGGGATGTCGCAGTGGAACGAGTATTTGTTGCAGCTCTTGCCGCGCAGCGCGTCCGAGCGCGCGCCGGTCGAGAAGAACACCTTCTTGTTGCGCTCGGCCACCTGCATGATGGTGAGCGAGGACGCCGACGAGATTTCGCCGAGCAGCACCACCGCGCCGTCCTGCTCCAGCATGCGCTGCGCCTTGGTCGCGGCGGTGGCCGGATTGATCGAGTCTTCCGAGAGCAGGTCGATCTGCTTGCCCAAAATGCCGCCGGACGCGTTGATCTCCTCGGCCGCGAGCTTCACGCCCAGCTGCGCGTAGCTGCCGATCACGCCGAGAAAGCCGGTGAGCGGGGTGAGGTGCCCGATCCGGATCTTCTCGGCCTGGGCCCTGACGATCGCGGGAAACCCGAGCGCGGCTGCGCCAGCAAAAGCTGCGCCCGCCCGTAACAACGTCCGTCGTGGGTAGCGGATCATCTCTGTCTCCTCCCAGGTGCATCGCGTGCCTCCCTTCAAAACCGGGTATCCGGTATTGTGAGAGAGCTTTTTCTAATGCTGGAGGATAATCCCGAACACCGTTGCCGGTGTCAACCGGCAAAATCGCCGCTTGGGTTGCGGCTCAGACTTTCTGCGTGAACGCCTTGTGCGCCCGGTCCTTGGCGCCGAACTCGACCGAGAGGCGGTCGGCCGCGGCCTGCACAACCTGCGCGCCGGCGTGCAGCGCCTGGTTGGAGAGGCGCCAGATCGGGCCGGAAATGCCGAGCGCGCCGATCACCTGCCCGGTGAAATCGGTGACGGGCACCGCGACGCAGCGCACTTCCGGATTGAACTCACCGTCGTCGAAGGCGACACCGGTGCGCTGCACCTCGGCGATCTCGCGCATCAGCGCGCCGACATCGCTGATGGATTTTGGCGTCGACGGCTTCAGTTCGACGCGATCGATGAAGCGCTTGAGCTGCTCGGGGCGGAGCGAAGCCAGAATGATCTTGCCAAGCGCGGTGCAATGGGCCGGCCGCACCACGCCGACCCGATCGGTGAGCTGGAACGCGCCGGGGCCACTGGTGCGGGCGATGACAACCACCGCATCGCCCATCCGCACGGCAAAATGCCCGCTTTCACCGGTCTGGCGTGACAGTTCCTCCAGCACGGGCGTTGCGACACTGACCATCTCGATCTCGTCGAGCGCGCTCGCCGCCAGCGCAAATAGCGGCCGACCGATGCGGTAACGCTTGTTGTCCTTCTCCTGGCGGAGGTAGCCGAGCGAGACCAGCGTCTTGGCCAGATGAAACGTCGTCGAGTTGTGCAGGCCGACCAGCTTGCTGAGCTCTGCAAGTCCGATACCCTCGCGATGGCGCGCCACCTCTTCGAGGATCGAGAAGGCGCGCCCGAGCGATTGCACGCCGCCGCCGCGTTGCTTGTCCTCGACCTCGTCGTCGCCATCCGCTTTGGGGGCGGGGACCAGTTTGGCAATCGCGGCCTTGCGCGGGCTTGCAG
Source organism: Bradyrhizobium genosp. A (assembly GCF_049949275.1). Lineage (NCBI taxonomy): Bacteria > Pseudomonadati > Pseudomonadota > Alphaproteobacteria > Hyphomicrobiales > Nitrobacteraceae > Bradyrhizobium > Bradyrhizobium genosp. A. Next base: position 2,590,610 of record NZ_CP188196.1, read on the forward strand.
GCTTCTCGCCGGTGGTCGGCTTGGTACGCGATCTCAAGGACTGGGCTCCCTCTGGTGAATCGACATGGCTCCGCATCTGCGACAGTAGCACGCAACCGGCGCAGCCGTCGGCGCGGAGCTTCGCGTTTCCTTAGGGCCAAAGCCTATCACAATATAAATTGACGTACAGCATTATGAGAAATAGGCTGTCCACGGCCCCATGATGACCGGCCGCGTTCTCCGCATCGGTACACAAGAAGTCGACGGGCCGAGAGGGAGACCGGTTGATGTCGCGAAACATGCTCAATGGCGCTCAGGTCATTGTCGATTATCTGATCCAGGAGAAGGTGCCGCAGGTGTTCGGGCTCTGCGGTCACGGCAACATCCAGTTCATCGACGCGCTGTACGAGCGTTCCCAAGAGATCAAGACGATCTCCGTGCATCACGAGAGCGTCGCCGGCTTCATGGCCGACGTCTACTACCGCGTCTCCGGCCGGCCGACTGCGACATTCACCTCCTGCGGACCCGGCTCGGCGAATCTACCGATCTCTCTTGCCAACGCCTTCCTCGATTCCGTGCCGTTCATGGCGATCACCGGCAACGTGCCGACCAGCCAGTTCAACCGCGGCGCGTTCCAGGAAATGTACCGGCACTATCAGGCCGACTTTCCCTCCACCGTGCGCACGATGTGCAAGAAGGTGTTCCAGCCGACGCGCGGCGAGATGGTGCCGCTCGCGGTGCGGCAGGCCTGGAAGACCATGGTCACGGGACGGCCGGGACCCGTGGTGATCGACGTGCCCTTCGACGTCTTCATGGAAGCGGCCGCCGAGGAGGCGCCGAAGGCTGCCGAGTGGAGCGCCAACATCTCCAGCCGCTGCGGCGCCGATCCGGAAGGTGTCGAGAAGGCCGTTGACATGCTGCTTGCGGCCGAGCGGCCGGTGATGCTGGTCGGGCAGGGCGTGCGCTATGGCGGTGCGGCGGAGGAGTTGCGCAAGCTCGCCGAGCGGCTGCAGATTCCCGTCGCGGCATCCGCAAGCGGTCTCGGTGCGCTCGATGTCAATCATCCGCTGGCACTCGGCCTCGTCGCGCGCGCCGGGCACTATCAGGCCAATCACGCGGCGCGTCAGGCCGACGTGCTGCTCGCGCTCGGCGTGCGTTTCGACGATCGCACCTCGAGCTCGTGGATTCCCGGCTATTCCTTCACGATCCCGCCGACGAGATTGATCCACGTCGACATCGACCCTGAAGAGATCGGCCGCAACTATCCCGTTGCACTCGGATTGATGGCCGACGTCCGCACCTTCCTGCGCCAGGTGCATGCCGAGCTCGACCGACGCGACAACCTTTTCGAGAAGTCCGATGCGCGCAAAAAGTGGCTGGCGCAGATCGATGGCTATCGCAAGGAGTGGGACAAGTTCGTCGCGCCCGGCTTTTCCGACGATACCACGCCGATCAATCCGCAGCGCGCGGCCACCGAGATCGACAAGGCACTACCGGAGGATGCGATCCTCGTTTCTGACATCGGCGTGCACCACAACTGGCTGCTCGGCTTCTGCAAGCCGAAGCGGCCGGATTCGCTGATCGGCTCGATGGGTTTTGGTCCGATGGGCTTTGGCGTCGCCGGCGTGATGGGCGCGAAATTTGCGGCACCCGATCGCCCTTGTGTATCCGTGTGCGGCGATGGCGCCTTCTTCATGCACGCCAACGTGCTGGGCACGGCGGTCGAGTATGATTTGCCAGTGGTCTGGGTGGTCTGGAACAATTATGCCTATGCCTCGATCCGCGGGCTTCAGCGCGGCTATCTCGGCGGGCGTGAGCTTGCGACCGACTTCAAGCACCCGGAGACGGGCGAGCGTTATAATCCCGACTTCGCGGCGATGGCGCGCGCCTGCGGCGTCGAAGGCGTGCGGGTCGATCGTGCCGGCGATCTTGGCGAAGCCATCCGCAAGGGAATCGCCGCCAACAGGCCTTACCTGATCGACGTCGACATCGCCGCCGACATCAATCCTGCCGGCGCCGGCGTCTGGGAATTGCCGGGCCTCGGCCAGAGCAAGGCCGGCATCGGCACGCGCTTCCAGCCGGGCTGATCGCGGTTCGCAGAAGCAATCAACAAAAATATCGGGAGATGGGAATGACGCTCGCAGGCAAGAAGGTCGTCGTGATCGGCGGCTCCTCAGGCATCGGCCTCGCCACGGCTGAGCTTGCAAAATCACACGGCGCGGATGTCGTCATCGCCTCGCGCAGTGCCGCAAGGCTCGATCCGGTCGCCGAACGGCTGAAGGTGACGGCGATCCCGACCGACGTCACCAACGATCAGAGCGTGGCCGAGCTGTTCAAGCGCACCGGCGTTGTCGATCATGTCGTGCTGACGGCTGCGCAGCTTCGCACCGGGCCGTTCAAGACGGTCGCGATGGAGGATGTGCGGGCCACGATGGAAGGAAAATTCTGGGGTGCCTGGCGCGTCGCGCGTGAAGCCGAGATCCGGCCCGGCGGCTCGCTGACGCTGGTCACCGGTTTCCTTAGCGTCCGGCCGCGTCCGAACTCAGCGATCATCAGCGCGGCCAATGGCGCGCTGGAATCGCTGGCCCGTGCGCTGGCGCTCGAGCTGGCGCCGGTGCGCGTCAACGCAGTCTCGCCCGGCGTGATCGACACGCCGATCCGTGCGGCGATGCCGGAAGCCGCGCGGCGCGACATGTTGGCGAAGACCGCCGCCTCGCTGCCGGTCGGCCGCGTCGGTATGGCCGAGGATATCGCGCAGCAGATCGTGGCCTTCATGGCCAACGGCTTTGCCACGGGATCGATCGTCTATATCGACGGCGGCGCGCTGGTGAACTGATCCACGCGATATGGAGATTTGTCATGGCTGACGCGAGCAACGGCGCCTTCATCCGCAACATTGCGGAAGTGCCCTGGCGCGAATTCCCCAACCATTTTGGTGGTGCGCTATCGAAACCACTGGTGATGCCGGAGACGGCGGGCTCGCGCCACATCGACTATCGCATCTCGATGTACCAGCCGATAGCCCATGTCGCGCGGCATCATCACAAGGTGCAGGAGCAGGTCTATCACGTGCTCGACGGCGAAGGATTGATGGAGATCGCCGGCAAGAACCATGTCGTGCGCAAGCACGACGTGATCTTCCTGCCGCCCGGTGTCGAGCACGCGATCTCGAATTCGGGCCTGACCGATCTCGTGTTCCTCGTGGTCACGTCGCCGGTCTCCGACGACGAGAAGCCGGTCTGAGCTAGCCCGCGGAACGCTCGCGCGCCGCGACGCGGATGGCGCGAGCCTTCACACCCTTCGCGCGGGCCGCGATCATGCTGCGCGCCTTGCCGCGGGCTGCGCCGTGCTTGTGGAGCAGGGCAACGAGGCGCTTGCGGGCGCGGTTCGCCGAAAGCCGCGCCGCCAATTGCTCGGCCTTGCGGATGATGGTGGCGGTCGCAGGCGCGAGGTTCACGGGCACCCAGGCAACATCTCTGCTTTTGGACAGGCTGCCGACGCCTTCGCAAGGCGCCTCGCGTGGGAGATCGATCCGGATCGCGAGCGCCTCCGAGCGCTCGATCCAGTCTTCCGCCTTGGTGCCGGTGATGATGCGGACATAGTCGCGTGTCTCGCGCGGCAGCTCGCTCTCCCTGGCGAGCCATTTCTGGATGCGGCCTGGGCCCGCATTGTAAGCGGCTGCGGCAAGGCCGAGATTGCCGAAATCGTCGCGGAGCTTGCGCAGGAATTTTGCCGATGCCGGCAGCGCCTTCATGGGATCGAAGGGATCATCGAGCCCGACCTCGGCGGCGGTCTCCGGCATGAATTGCGCAACGCCCAGGGCACCGGCCTGGCTGACCTCGTTGGACTTGAAGCGGCTCTCTTGCCAGAGCAGACGGGCGAAGAACGGCACAGGAATGCCGCTCTCCTCGGCCGCTTCCGTGAGCGCGCGGCAGAATTGTTCAGTCGGTGACGCCGGAGCCTGCACCGACGTTTCGACCGCAGGCGGCGGCTCGATCGTCTCCTCGTACGATGCGCGCGCATTGGCGAGCTCGATGGCCTGCACGCTTGCAAGAAACAGCTCGGCCAGGGGAACCAGCGAGGGCGCGCGATCGGCCTTGGGCGTTGCATTGTCGAAGTGGGAAGCTTGCCAGGCCGGCGGCGTGCTGACGTCGCACATCAGAATCAGGAACGCAGCGCAAGCCGCGACGAGAAATCGCATCTCGATAAAAGTCCTCGAACTGTGGGGAACGACCAGCGGTGCGCCGGTGACAAGGACTTCTTAACCGTAATTGCGGCGAAGCTGCGATTCCGCGATATGGCTGGTGTTAGTACGGTGTTCCCATCGCAGGAACGCGACGCTGCTCCCGCGGCTCTACGGGAAGCGCAGCAAACTCCAGGACTGCAAACGGGATTGCGGGTCGGCGGTGCTTATATCTTGGGAAAATCCTTGCGCATCGCGATCTCGGCGGCATCGCCGGGCGACAGCACGGTCTGCTCGAAGGACGGCTGCGGCCTCGTCATGATGTCATAGAGCGAGATGCCCTTGATCGGCTTGTCCATGAGCTCGCGGACGCAATCGGCCAGCGTGCCGTTGTAGACGAGATAGGGCGGACCACGATCCTTTTGCCTCTCGCCCTTCAGCGACGGCCACTTCTTCAACTCGGCCGGCGCATCGTAAGCGATCGGCGATCCCTCTTTGAACATGCGCGTGGCCCCGGGCGGCTTGGACTATCGGAAAATCCTAGAGCCGCCCGGTAAACACACGTTAAAGAACTAGTTCAAATCAGCCGGCAATGAAGGCGAGCAGGGTGCCGTTGGCCTTGGCCGGAGGCACGACGACCGCGGCTCCGCTGCGGATACCCGCCGAACCCAGCGCTTTCTCGGTCGCTGCGAGATCGCCGCTGACAAGCACCAGCGCGGCGCCGCCGCGTGCGGAGAGGCCAGCGAGCGCGACGCCGGGATAGCGTTTGCCGAGCTGGTCGAGTGTCAGATAGATGAAGTCGGCGCGGTCACCGCCTGATGTCACCGTCACCGCGCCGTCGGTCTCTGCCTTCGGTTCGCGATCGATCAGCCGTGCCAGATGCGCCGCTTCCTGCGCGGGCTCGGGCGTTGCGATCAGCACCTGGCTGATCCGCTTCGCGGCATTGGCGTGCGTCATCAGTTCGGGGATCCACACCGTCTCGCGGGTCTTGTGCTGGCAGGCGAAGATGCGCACCCCGCCGGGCGCCTCCGCGGTCGGCCACATGAAAGTGCGAAACTTGGCGGCCGAGACCGTGCCGTTCGGCAGCGTCACCGGCCGCTCGAAATCGGTCGGACCGATCGGCGTGAAGCCACGTGCGCGGATCTCCTCCGCGCCGGCTGAGGAATCCACCGCGGTGAAGGCGATACGCTCGATGCCTTCACCGTGCCGCTCGACAAAGGCCCGCGCCGGCGCGTTGTGTTCGGTCGGCACCAGCACGCCGAGCAGCTCCATATAGTCCGGGTCGAACATGATGGTGTAGTTGCCGGTGCCCATGTGCGCGCTGTGGGTGCCACGCGGCGAGAGGGTGAAACCGAGCTGCCGGTAGTTTTCGGCGGCCTTGTCGAGGTCCTGCACCATGACCACGGCGTGGTCGATACCGATGACGTTCTTGAGGGCCACTGTGATTTCCCCGAATGCAAACTGACTTTGTACGGCTTGAATGGCCGCTGTCCCTGTCTACGCTGAATGGGCGATCAAGTCATTTTCAAATCGGCGGGAGATCCGGAATTTCATTCCGCGAATTGCGGCATCGACGCGTTATGCCGTCAGCGATCCCGCTCGCTGATATAGGCAGCGAGAATGGCGCGCTCCTCGCTGGTCATCTCGGTGATGTTGCCCGGCGGCATCGCATTCGACCATGCTGCGACGCGCCCGATCAGGCGGATGTTGCGGTGGATGTGTTCGGGCGCGTCGAGCAAGATGCCCTTCGGTGCGGTCACGATGCCGGCCCAGACCGGCTCGGCCGCGTGGCACATGCTGCAGCGGGACATCACGATCTCCTCGACATTGGCGAGTGTCGGCTGCGCCGACAGCGCGCCCGTCTTGACCTCGCGCGGGCCGGCCGCGGAGAGGAAGAGGATCGCGATCGCGCCGGCCGCGGCCACGACCCACACCCACCATGGCGATTTGTGGCCGGCATGCCGCTCGTTGAAGAAATGACGGACCACCGGCCCCAGCGCCAGCACGATTGCGACGATGATCCAGTTGAAGCGCGTGGCATAGAGCAGCGGATAGTGATTGCTGATCATCAGCACGACGACCGGCAATGTCAGATAGTTGTTGTGGACCGAGCGTTCCTTGCTGGTCTTGCCGAGTTTCGGGTCGGGCGCCTGGCCCGCGATCAGGCTGGCGACGATCTTCTTCTGGTTCGGAATGATCACCGCAAACACGTTGGCGACCATGATGGTGCCGATGATCGCCCCGATTTGGTTGAAGGCGCCACGCCCGCTCAGCACATGGGTGAAGGCGTAGGTCAATGCGACCAGGAACAGATAGCCGCCGATGGCAAAGGGCAGCTCGCGCTGCGCCAGCCCGGTGCGACAGGCGGCCTCGTAGAGCAACCACGCCAGCGCGAGACTACAGAAGCTGAACAGTCCTGCCTGGAATGGCGTGAGGTCGAGGATCGACTTGTCGACCAGGAACAGATCGGCGTCGAGATAATACACCACCACCATCAGCGCGAAGCCGGACAGCCACGTGGTGTAGGCCTCCCATTTGAACCAGGTGAGCTCGTCGGGCATCTGGGTCGGCGCCACCAGATATTTCATGATCCGGTAGAAGCCACCGCCATGGACCTGCCAAGCCTCGCCCTGCACGCCATCAGGCAGGTCGCTCTTGGTCTTGAGGCTGAGGTCGAGGGCAATGAAATAGAACGAGCTGCCGATCCAGGCGATCGCAGCCACCACGTGCAGCCAGCGCAGCAGCAGGCTCGCCCATTCCGATACGATCGATCCCCACATGATCACCCCATCAATCGCGACGTCGATGCCGCGGCTTTGATGACCGCAACCGGCGGCCGTGCTCTTACAATCTGTTGCACCGATCCGCGCCGTTTTCCAGTACGATGGGTCATACCAAATGCACATCGTGCGGGCATGAGCTGACGCGGGATTTGGCAGAAAAAGTCCGGGAGGAAGGCGACGTGACAATTCGTGTTTCGCACATGATCGTGCCCGCTTGGCTGTTGGTTGCCTGCGCCGGCGCCCAAGCCGAGTCCGTGCTGAAAGGCAAGGATGCCTATGGCAGCTGGCAGGCCGACAAGCCCGGCACCGTCAGGCTGATCCGCCCGCAGGATCTGGCCAAACCCGGCGCCTCGCCGTCGGTCTCCAACCCCACGCGCGTGACGGCGCGCGGTGGCGCCACGCCGCTCGTGCCGGAGGGATTCAAGATCGAGCTGTTGGCTGACGGCCTGTCCGACGCACGCGTGCTGCGGGTCGCGCCGAATGGCGACATTTTCGTTGCCGAGACCAGGCCCGGGCGCATTCGCGTGCTGCGTCTTGGCGAGGGCGGTGCCAAGGTTGCGAGCAACGAGGTGTTTGCCAGCGGGCTCGCCCGTCCTTTCGGCATCGCCTTCTTCCCGAACGGTGACAATCCGCAATGGGTGTATGTCGCCAATGCCGGCAACGTCGTCCGCTTTCCCTATCACGCCGGCGACCTGAAGGCGTCGGGCAAGCCCGACGTCGTGGTGGCGAACCTGGCGCAAGGCTCGGGGCATTCTACCCGCGATATCGTGTTCACGCCTGACGGCAAGCGCATGGTGGTGTCGGTCGGCTCCGCCAGCAATGTCGCCGAGGGCATGGGGAGCCCGCCCGGCGGGCTCGAGGCCTGGTCGCGCACGCAAGCCGTCGGCGCCTCCTGGGGCTATGAGGCCGAGCGCGCGGCGGTGCTGTCCTTCGACCCTGAAGGCAAGGACCGCAAGCTTTACGCCACCGGCATCCGCAACTGTGTCGGTCTCGCGATCCAGCCGCAGACCGGCCTGCCCTGGTGCTCGACCAATGAGCGCGACGGCCTCGGCGACGATCTCGTGCCCGACTATGTCACCAGCGTGAAGGAGGGCGGCTTCTACGGCTGGCCGTGGTTCTACATCGGCAACAATGAAGACCCGCGCCACGCCGGTGCGCGGCCGGACCTCAAGGACAAGGTGACGGTGCCTGATGTGCTGGTGCAGGCGCATTCGGCCTCGCTCGGCATGACGTTCTATCAGGGCACGCAGTTTCCATCCGAATACCAGGGCGACGCCTTCGCCGCCGAGCACGGCTCCTGGAACCGATCGAAGCGCACCGGCTACAAGGTGATCCGCATCAGGATGAAGGACGGCAAGCCGACCGGGGAGTACGAGGATTTCGTCACGGGCTTTGTCGTCAACGACAGCCAGGTGTGGGGACGGCCGGTCGGAATCGCGGTGGCGCAGGATGGCGCACTGCTGATCTCGGAGGACACGGGTGGCACGATCTGGCGGGTGACGCATTAGCTTCGCGCGGCGGTGAAGGTGCACCCTCGCCCCTTGTGGGAGAGGGTGGCTTCGCGATAGCGAAGCCGGGTGAGGGGTCTCTCTCCGCGAGTGCATCTCGCCACGAGTTTGCCGATATAACCCCTCATCCGGCGCCGTAGCCGACGCTACGCGTCGGCGTCTTTTATCGGTACGGCGGCCGTAGGCCGCCTATGCAACCTTCTCCCACAAGGGGAGAAGGAAAGGGGCACCGAGTTTCCCTCGGACTTACCCTCGCCTCACGCTCGCCCCGCCATCCACCGGCAACGTTACGCCCGTGATGAAATTCGCCTCGTCCGAGGCCAGGAACAGCGCGGCGTTTGCGACGTCCCAACCTGTGCCCATCTTCTTGCGCAGCGGCACTTTGCTGTCGCGCTCGGCTTCGACCTCGGCGCGGGTCTTGTGCCATTCGCGAGCGCGGGTGTCGACCGCCATCGGCCTGTTCATCAGGCCGGGCAGGATGACGTTGGCGCGGATGCCGTATTCGGCGTTCTGGTAGGCGAGCTGCTCGGTGAAGGCGATCATCGCCGACTTCGTGGCCTTGTACGCGACGTAAGGATAGGTGGTGATCGCCGCCATCGAGGAGATGTTGATGATGGCGCCGCTCTGCTGCGCGCGCATGATCGGGATGACTTCCTTGGCCGCGAGAATGCAGCTCTTCAGATTGATCGCGACGACGCGGTCGAACGCTTCTTCTGTGATCTGAAGCAGCTCGGCATCGCCTCCGGACAGGCTGACGCCGACATTGTTGTGCAGCACGTCGATCCGGCCCCAGCGCGATTTGGCGTCGGCGACCATCGCCTTGATGTCGGCAGACTTGGTCACATCGGCCTTGAAGGCTGCGGCGGTGCCTTGCTTCGCCGCGATCAGATCGACGGTCTCCTGCGCCGATTCCAGGTGATGGTCGACGCACAGTACCATCGCGCCCTCGCGCGCGAAGGTCAGCGCGGTGGCGCGGCCGTTGCCCATGCCCTCGCCGGGGCTCTGACCGGCGCCGACGACGATCGCAACCTTGTCCTTCAAGCGCATGTCAGTTCACTCCTTACCGCGGGGAGGCCGGTATCGTCCTCAGGGCCCTGCATGCCGTCTCATCCCGATATTTTCGTGCAAACTAGCAATGGAGCGCGGAGCTGGGAAGGCCGGCTGTGCCGCGCGGATGTCATTGACATCGCATGGAATTGCATGCCGCCGCGCGGTCCGGCCCGGGCGCGAACAAGCTGTTGCGGAACCAACTTCACGCAACTGCGTTTGTGGCAGGGGCATTTTCGCGCTAGGCTTGCCCTTGGGGTTTTCCATTCGCCATTGGCTTGCCGATGAATCTGCTCGATCCACAAGGGCCGGTGGCTACCGCCAACAGCACCATCCTGGTCGATTCCGTCTTCATCATGCTTGCGATTGTGGTGCCGACCATCATCGCGATCCTCGCCTTTGCGTTCTGGTTTCGCGCGTCCAATACCAAGGCCCATTTTCAGCCCGACTTTGTCTATTCCGGCCGCGTCGAGATGGTGGTGTGGGCGATTCCCGCACTCACAGTGATCCTGCTCGGCGGCGTCGCCTGGATCGGCTCGCACCAGCTCGATCCCGCAGCGCCGGTGCCGGGCACAGGCAGCCCGGTGCGCATCCAGGCCGTCTCACTCGACTGGAAATGGCTGTTCATCTATCCGGACCAGCGCATCGCCACGGTCAACACGCTGACGGTGCCGGCCGGCGCGGAGCTGAATTTTCAGCTGACGTCGTCGAGCGTGATGAACGTGTTCTTCATCCCGCAGCTCGGCAGCATGATCTACACCATGAACGGCATGGTGACGAAGCTCAACCTGCGCGCCGACAACGAAGGCAAACTGCAGGGCTTGGGGGCGCATTTCTCCGGCGACGGCTTTCCGGATATGATGTTCGACGTCAACGTGATCTCGCCGCTCGCCTTTCCCGATTGGGTGGCGGCGACGGCGAAGTCGGACGCCGTGCTGAACGAGGACAGCTACAAGAAGCTGATGCAGCAGGGCATCGAGAGAGGCAGGCCGACCTATCGGCTCGAGGACCCGCGCCTGTTCGACCTGATCTCGACACAGCACATTCCGCCAGGGCCAGGACCGGAGCTCGTCTCCAACGCCGGCCGTCCCCACAGTGGAGGCCACGATGCTCGGTAAGCTCGACTGGTCGGCGATCCCGTTCGATCAGCCCATTCCGCTCATTGCTGGCGGCGTAGTGCTGGTCGGCATCCTCGCTGTGCTGATCTGGGTCGTGGTGAAGGGCCATTTGCCCTATCTCTGGAGCGAATGGATCACCAGCGTCGATCACAAGCGGATTGGCGTCATGTACATCCTGCTGGCTTCGGTGATGCTGCTGCGCGGCGGCAGCGACGCCATCATGATGCGGATCCAGCAGGCGATCGCCTACCAGTCGCAGGGCTATCTCCCGCCCGAGCACTATAATCAGATTTTTTCAGCGCACGGCACGATCATGATCTTCTTCGTGGCGATGCCGTTCGTGATCGGGCTGATGAACCTGGTCGTGCCGCTTCAGCTCGGTGTGCGCGACGTCGCATTCCCGACGCTCAATTCCGTCGGCTTCTGGCTGACCGCGACCGGCGCGCTGCTGGTCAATCTGTCGCTCGTGATCGGCGAGTTCGCGCGCACCGGCTGGCTCGCCTTTCCACCATTATCGGAACTGTCCTATTCGCCCGGCGTCGGCGTCGATTACTACGCCTGGTCGCTCCAGATTTCCGGCGTCGGTACGCTGGTGGCCGGCATCAACCTCGTCACGACGGTGCTGAAGCTGCGCACCAGGGGCATGAACTATCTGCGCATGCCGATGTTCTGCTGGACCACGCTGGCCTCGAACCTCCTGATTGTCGCCGCGTTCCCGATCCTCACCGCCACCCTCGCGATGCTGCTGCTCGACCGCTATCTCGGCTTTCATTTCTTCACCAATGAAGCCGGCGGCAACGTCATGATGTTCATGAATTTGATCTGGGCCTGGGGCCACCCGGAGGTCTATATCCTGGTGCTGCCGGCGTTTGGCATTTTCTCCGAGGTGGTCTCGACCTTTTCAGGCAAGGCGCTGTTCGGCTATCGCTCCATGGTGCTCGCGACCATGGCGATCTGCGTCATCTCCTTCATGGTCTGGCTGCACCATTTCTTCACGATGGGCGCAGGCCCCGACGTCAACGCTATCTTCGGCATCGCCAGCATGATCATCGCCGTGCCGACGGGCGTGAAGATCTACAATTGGCTGTTCACGATGTATGGCGGCCGCATCCGCTTTACGACGCCGATGCTCTGGGCGGTCGGTTTCATGGTCACCTTCATCATCGGCGGCTTGACCGGCGTGCTGGTCGCGGTGCCGCCCGCGGATTTCATGCTCCACAACAGCATGTTCCTGGTGGCGCATTTCCACAACGTCATCATCGGCGGCGTGCTGTTCGGCGCCTTTGCCGGCTTCGAATACTGGTTTCCAAAGGCATTTGGCTTCCGCCTCGACGAGCGCTGGGGGAAGCTGGCGTTCTGGTTTACCTTCACAGGCTTCTACGTCACCTTCGTGCCGCTCTATGTCGCCGGCATGCTCGGCATGACGCGGCGCTTGCAGCACTATGAGGTCGCGGAGTGGCGGCCATGGATGATCGTGGCGGCGATCGGGATGGCCGTGCTGTCGATCGGCGTCATTTGTCAGATCATGCAGCTCGTGGTCAGCATCCGCAATCGTGAGGCGCTGAGGGATCGCACCGGAGATCCCTGGGACGGCCGGTCGCTGGAATGGGCGACCTCATCGCCGCCGCCGGTGTTCAATTTCGCCTTTCATCCCGACGTTCGCGGCGAGGATGCCTATTGGGACATGAAGGTCGCTGCCCAGCAGCAATCGTTCGAACACGAAGTGCCTGAGTATCAAGACATCGAGATGCCCAGAAACTCGCCGACCGGCTTCGTCTGCGCGTTCTTCGCCACCATCATGGGATTTGCGCTGATCTGGCATATCTGGTGGATGGTGATCCTGGGCGGCATCGGCGCGTTCGCGACCTTCGTCGTTTTCGCCTGGCGCGACCATGACGAATACGTCATTCCGGCCGCGGAGGTCGCCGCGATCGATCGCGTCAATCTCGAGGAACGGCGCAGCCTCGTCAGCATGGCGGGAGCGATCTGATGGCGATGACCGCGACCCTCGGCCACGCGCATGCCGATCCCCATCACATCGGTCTCGTCGTCGAGCATCCCGGGCCCGCGCCGAAGCGAACCGTGACCGCCTACGGCTTCTGGGTGTTCCTGCTCTCCGACATCGTGATGTTCTCCTGCTTCTTTGCGGCCTACGCGGTGCTGGTCAGCCAGACCGCCGGTGGCCCCAAGGGTTCGGAGATTTTTGAGCAGCGGAACGTCGCGATCGAGACCGTCTGCCTGCTGCTCTCGAGTTTTACATGCGGCATGGCCAGCATCGCGGCCGACGTCCGCAACCGGTTCTGGTTCTATCTCGGCATGGCCGTGACCTGCGTCCTTGGGCTGATCTTCCTGGCCATCGAGTTCAGGGAATTCGCCGACCTCGTTGCACGCGGCTATGGCCCGTCACGCAGTGCCTTCCTGACCGCGTTCTTCTCGCTGGTTGGATGTCACGGCCTGCACGTCTCGGCCGGCGTGCTCTGGCTCCTCACCATGATGGCCCAGGTCTTCGCAAAGGGCTTTCGCGCCGACGTCCTGCGCCGCATGATGTGCTTTGCGCTGTTCTGGCACGCGCTCGACATCATCTGGGTCGGCGTGTTTTCCGTCGTTTATCTGCTTGGGGGTGGCGTATGAGCGATCAGGCGCACATGCATGTCGAGCACGACATCGCCCCTGGCGATGAAGAGCAACACAGCGTCGGCGAGCGTATCGTCGGCTATGTCGTCGGCCTAGGTCTCGCGCTGCTGCTCACCGCGACCTCGTTCTTCATCGCCGGTACCGATCTGGTCTGGCAGCCTTCGATCCCCGTTGCGCTGATCGTGCTCGCGATTGCGCAGATGGGCGTGCATCTCGTGTTCTTCCTGCACATCACCACGGGCCCGGACAACACCAACAACGTGCTGGCGCTGGCCTTCGGCCTGCTGGTTGTCTTCCTGGTGGTCGGCGGCACCGTCTGGATCATGGGGCATTTGAATCAGAACATGCCGCCGATGGAGCAGTTCATTCGGATGCACAGCTAGCGCTGCGCAAAAAAGAAGAGCCGCTTGTTGTGACAAGCGGCCCAAGTCTAGGGAGGAAACGCCCGAGCAAAGCAATCGGACCGAAGCCGGATTGCCGCCAAGGAAACGCTCGCGCAAAGCGCTTGCGTACACATATAGGTGCAGCAACTCCCCTTTGAGTTCAATTCCGGATCAATACTGTCTCCGGCTACTACTCACGGCTGCGTGAACCGTTTGTTCACTTTGGCCGGCGGCAGTTGTAGGCTTTGCGGAAGCCCGAGGCTTGCGCGTCGTCCTCCGAGCAGAACCAGCGGTCCGGCTTGGTGGTCGCGGCGTAGCTTGGGCAGCCCCGCAGATGATAGATGCCGATATTGCCGGTGACGCGCGCGCGCACCGCGAGCTTGCCCTTGATGGCGCAGCTCGGCGGCGCCGTCAGCTCCTCCGGAAACAGCACCGCGCGAATCTCCTTGTCGCGATCGGCGCGGCAGGCGGCGCCGAGCAGGACGCCGTCCTTCTTGCCGGTGCGGAATTCTTGCGGTGCAACAAAGCAGCCCTTCCAGATGCCGGCTGACGCCGTCTTGGCCTCGGCGGCCGCCGCCTTGACATTGGCCTTGATGGGCTCGCGCGCGATCGCATAGCCCAGTTTGAGCAGCTGCTCGTTCAACGAGACCTTGTCGCCCTCGACCGTGCAGATCGCGCGGTGGCGCTTGCCAAAATTCTTCTCGGGACCGACATCGTCGCAACGCACGGGCTTTCCACCGATCAGCTTGGTGAGCTGGTCGCGGGCCTCGATGCCGCAGGTCCAGGGATCGGCGTGGTCGTCGATGCAAACCTGGTCCAGCTCGGGCGCGTCGACGCCGTCGAGCCGGTAGGTGACGTCGCCGAGCTGGACTGAATTGGCGTCCCGGACCGTGGCAGCCGCGGTCAGCGCGGCGGCGGGGCTGGTGGTCCCCAGAAATCCGGACAGAGCGAGAAACAAGACAAGCGCGAAGGCGCGGGCGGCGGCAAAGGAATTTTGGAAGGACATACGGTCTCGCTGTTGATCGGCGCGTTCGCCCCGTTCCTAGCATCCGGACAGGGCAACACCAATGGTCCTGCGGCCTGCGAAGTACGACATTCGCTTACCGCGGCTTTACTCGCCGCCCCCTCTGATCCTATCGTTTGGTGCAGCCAGCAGGCTGCGAAGGCCGAATCGCCCGGGAAGCGGCGAGGGCGGGAGGAATTCTTGCAATGAACGATGCTGTGGACGTCCTGATCATCGGCGCCGGCGCTTCGGGAGCCGCAGTGGCGTGGTCGCTGGCCGAGACCAAGATGCACATTCTCTGCCTGGAGCAGGGTGGCTGGATGAACCCGGCGGAATATCCCAGCACTGGTCGCGACTGGGAGGCCAAGTTCTACGGCGAGTGGTCGTCGAGCCCCAATGTCCGCGGCCGGCCCGAGGACTATCCGATCAACGACGACAATTCGCCGATCAAGGTCGTCAATTACAACGCGGTCGGCGGCTCGACGGTGATGTACACCGCGCATTGGCCGCGGCTGCATCCCTCCGATTTCAAGGTCAAGACGCTGGACGGCGTCGCCGACGACTGGCCGGTCGATTACGACGCGCTGACGCCGTTCTTCGAAGAGAACGACCGGATGATGGGCACGTCCGGCCTGTCGGGTGACCCGCTGTCGCCGCTGACGCATCCGCCGATGCCGCA
This sequence comes from Bradyrhizobium genosp. A, assembly GCF_049949275.1. NCBI lineage: Bacteria > Pseudomonadati > Pseudomonadota > Alphaproteobacteria > Hyphomicrobiales > Nitrobacteraceae > Bradyrhizobium > Bradyrhizobium genosp. A. The sequence continues at coordinate 2,605,927 of NZ_CP188196.1, forward strand.
ACAGCCGCTTGGATTGTCAGGCGCGATCATCGGCAAGGCCATGAACAAGCTCGGCTGGCACTGGTGGCCGTCGGACACGACGGTTGCGACGATGGACTATGAGGGGCGGGCACGCTGTATCAATCTTGGCCATTGCACGCCGGCCTGCGCGCAAGGCGCAAAATCCTCAACCGACATCACATATTGGCCGCATGCCGTCCGTGCCGGCGTCGAGCTGCGCACCCATTGCCGGGTGCGCGAGATCACGACCGACGAGAACGGCATGGCCACGGGCGTGGTCTATTATGACAAGGACGGCGTCGAGCAGTTTCAGCCGGCGCATGTCGTGATCATCGCCTGCAACGGCGTCGGCACGCCGCGGCTGCTGCTGAACTCGAAATCCAATCGCTTCCCGGACGGTCTTGCCAACTCGTCGGGCCTCGTCGGCAAGAATTTGATGTTCCATCCCTATGCGCAGATCTATGGCTATGTGAAGGAGCCGACCGACGCTAACCGCGCACCGCCGACCTGCCTGTGGAGCAAGCAGTGGTACGACACGGACCTGTCGCGCGGCTTCGTGCGCGGCTACGGCGTCCAGTTCGTGCGCGGCGCGGGGCCGGTGTTCGAGGCCGTCGTCAGCGAGCAGAAGGGCATTCTGCCGTGGGGCGCGGATCATCACCGCGTCTTCCGCAAGCTCAACGGCCATCGGCTCGGATTCTCCGCGATCTGCGAGGACCTGCCGGAGGAGCACAACCAGGTCACGCTCGATCCCGTGCTGAAGGACAGCCACGGCATTCCCGCGCCGAAAATCAACTACACGATTAGCGAGAACAGCCAGAAGATGATGGACCATGCGCTCGCCCGCGGTCGCGAGATTCTGGACATGGCCGGGGCGACCGACATCTGCATCAATTCGCCGATCCCGTGGGGCGGCTGGCATCTGCTCGGCACCGCGCGGATGGGCACTGATCCCAAGCGCTCCGTCGTCAACGAATGGGGCCGCACGCACGACGTCAAAAACCTGTTCATCGTCGACGGCAGCATCTTCGTCACCTCGGGCGGCGTGAACCCGACGTCCACTATCCAGGCCCTCGCGCTCTACATCGCCGACCAGATGAAGCAGCGCCTCGCAAACTTGTTCGACTGATCATGATGTGGACCGAAGCGAGCCGCGACCTCGCTGCACCTCTCCCGCTTGCGGGAGAGGTCGGCGCAACGCGCCGGGTGAGGGTTCTCTCCTCTGCGGGAATCCCTTTATGGACCCACCCTCTCCCCGACCCTCCCCCGCAAGCGGGGGAGGGAGTGCACTTTCATCGCCGCGCGAGCGCAAGAAGAGAACACAATGCCTGATCAACTCTCCCTCACGCCGCGGCAGCGCGATGACCTTCGCACCATCGCTGCGATGATCATTCCCGCCAGCGACGAGTACAAGGTGCCTGGCGCCGACGACCCCGCGATCCAGGCCGACATCCTTGCGACGCTCGGCCGCGACACCAAATTGGTGACCGCGGCGCTGGACCATCTGGCGCGGCTCGCCGGCCAGCCGCTTGCGGAGCTCGATGGCACCAGGCGCGATGCAGTGGCGCAGGAGTTTCGCAGGCATGGTGGCGCGGCCGCGGCAACGCTCGTCCGCGTCGTGCTGCAATGCTACTACCGCGACGACCGCGTGCTCCGTTCGCTCGGGCTCGAGCTGCGCGCGCCGTTCCCCAAGGGCTATGTGCTCCCGGACGGAGACTGGTCGCTGCTCGACCCCGTCAAGGCAAGATCCGGCACGCTGCGGCGAGCGCCCTAGCCACCTGGGCAGTCCATCCTTGCGCCCCGGGGCGAGCCACTTGCGCCTGACGGAACAGGCCACCATGTGTGTGAGCCTCAAGGACTTTTGCCATGCTGGATTTCACTTCAGACATCGTCGATGACGCCGCGTCATCGCGAACGACAGTCTCTGCTCCGGTCGATGACCGCGCCTTGCTGGACGCCTATTCCAATGCCGTGATCGACGTGACCGACCGCGTCGGTCCCGCGGTCGTGCGTGTCGAGACCGGGCCAAAAGTGCCGAACGGCCGCGAGCGCGGCGGGCTCGGCTCCGGCATCGTGATCTCGCCGGACGGTCTCGTCCTCACCAACAGTCACGTGGTCGGCGCTTCCAAGGAGATCCGGTTGCGGGATGTCGAGGGCCATGTCGGCGACGCCCGGGTGCTCGGCGTCGATCCCGACACCGATCTGGCGCTGTTGCGCGCCAATGGTGTGCGTGACTTGCCCTATGCCGCGCTTGGCAACTCCAAAAGCCTGCGGCGCGGCCAGCTCGTGATCGCGATCGGCAATCCGCTCGGCTTTGAATCGACCGTCACCGCCGGCGTGGTCTCGGCGCTCGGGCGCTCGATCCGTTCTGTCAGCGGGCGCACCATCGAGGACGTGATCCAGACCGATGCAGCGCTCAATCCCGGCAATTCCGGTGGACCGCTGGTATCGTCGAATGCCGAGGTGATCGGCATCAACACCGCCATCATCAATGGCGCACAAGGCATCTGCTTCGCGGTCGCCAGCAACACCGCGCAATTCGTGCTGTCGGAGATCATCCGCCACGGTTACGTCCGCCGCGCCTTTATCGGGGTCGCCGGGCAGACCGCGCCGGTGCCGCGGCGGCACGCGGTGCTGGCCGGCGTCGACAACAAGATGGGCGCGCTACTCGCGCAGATTGAGCCGGATGGACCTGCGGCGAGGGCGGGCCTGTTGCCCGGCGACGTCGTGATCAGGCTCGACGGCGTCGAGATCAACGGCGTCGACGATCTGATCCGCGTGCTCGATCGCGACCGGATCGGCCGGCGGCTCGCCATGGACGTGCTGCGGCTCGGCCGCCTGCGGGCGTTCGATATCGATCCGACTGAGCGGAAGCCGCAGCGCTAGCGCGGGACCGGCGAGGCGGGGTATGACAATTTCATGCCTTGCCTCCGGACCCTTGCCGCATGATGCCGGCGCACGAGACATACGACGTCATTGTCATCGGCGCAGGTGCCGGCGGCATGACGGCTGCGGCGGTTGCTGCCGCCGAAGGCCTGCGGGTGCTGATGATCGAGAAGACCGCCTTTGTCGGCGGCACGACCGCGTGGTCCGGCGGCATGGTCTGGATCCCCGCCAATGCCAGGATGAAGGAGGCTGGGCTCTCCGACAGCATCACGGATGCGGTCCGGTATCTGTCGAGCACGGTGCCGGAGCCGGCCAATGCGGGCTTGCGCGCCGCCTTCCTTGCTCGTGGGCCGGAGGCGGTCGCCTATCTCGAAGCCAATACGGACGTTCGCCTGCAGCCGGTGAAAGCCTATCCGGACTATTATCCGGAGCGGCTGGGGGCGACGCCGGGCGGGCGCGTGCTGGAACCGGTCGCTTTCGATGGCACCCGGCTGGGTGCGTATTTTGCGCGGCTGCGTGCGCCGCTGCCCGAGTTCACGCTGTTCGGCGGGATGATGGTCAATCGTCTCGACATCCCTCATCTGCGCCGGATCGGAAAGTCGCTGCGCTCGACCCTGCGCGCGGCGCGACTGGTCTCGGAGTATGCGCTGCAGCGGCTGCGCAGCCCGCGTGGGACAACGTTGCATCTCGGCAATGCGCTTGCGGCGCGGCTCTATGCGTCGCTGCTGGCGCGGCAGGTCGAGATCCTCTTCAGCGCCGATGTCGAGGACTTTTCGATGCAGGGCGATCGCGTCAGCGGCGTGGTGATCCGTCACGGCTCACGCGACCGTTCGATTGCCGCGCGCCGCGGCGTGGTGCTCGCGACCGGCGGCTTCTCGCACGATGCGACTTTGCGCAAACGCTTCTTTCCCCCGGCGGCCGGCTTCGTCTCGGCCACCAACACAGCAGCCACGGGCGATGGGCTTCGCCTAGCGACCGCAAGCGGCGCCGCGCTCAACACGGATGCGACCAGCCCGGCCTATTGGGTGCCGGCCTCGCTGTTCCGGCGCGCCGACGGCAGCCGCGGTGTGTTCCCCCATACCGTGACCGACCGCGCCAAGCCGGGCGTGATCGCGGTGAATGCGGCGGGCCGGCGTTTCGTCAACGAGGCGCTGTCCTACCATGAGTTCGTCCTCGCGATGCTGCGTGACGGCAATGGCGAACCCGATCGGCCGTTCTATTTGATCTGCGACCGTCAGTTTCTCTGGAGCTATGGCCTCGGCCGCATCAAGCCGTTTACGCGGAGCGTCCGGCGCTACGTGGCGAGCGGCGAGTTGATCGAGGCGCCGGATATCGCGCAACTCGCGGCGAAGATCGGCATCAAGCCGTCCGTGCTCACGGCCACGCTCGCGAGCTACAATTTTGATGCGAAAGAGGGCCGCGATCCCGAATTCGGCCGCGGCAGCACGATCTACCAGCGGCACCTCGGCGATATCAGCCACAGGCCCAACCCTTGCGTGGCGCCGATCATTCGCGCGCCGTACTTCGCGATGCGGATCTACCCGGCCGATCTCGGCACGGCCATCGGCATGAAGGTCGATGCGCAGGCCCGTGTGCTCCGCGAGGACGGCACGCCGATCGCGGGCCTCTACGCCTGCGGCAACGACATGGGCTCGATCATGAACGGCAATTATCCCGGGCCGGGGATCACTCTCGGGCCGGCGCTGACGTTCGGGTATATTGCGGGACGGCATCTGGCGGAGGGGAGTGTGACGACAGCTGCGAGCGTTACCGCTGCCGCAGAGCCTCCAGTCTAGCCATCCCACCGCTGTCATGCCCCGGTCAAGCCGGGCTTGGGAGGGATTGCGGCTGCGCGACGCGAATTGTGACAGTCAAGAGCATGGGCGGTCGAAGTCAATACGGCTAGCCGCATCCGTGGCGCTCCTGCTAGTCATGGCTTCGACCGGAGGACACCATGGCTGCAAACGCATTCGACACCGAGATCACTGAAACCGCCGACGCCTTGATCGGGCCGTGGCGCCAGCCGCGCCAGATGCTGCATGCGCAGGTCTACGACACGCACGCCTCGATCCACGACGATGCCACCGCGCAGAAGCTCGGCTTCAAGGGCGGGACCATCGAGGGACCGACGCATTTCAGCCAGTTCGCGCCGTTGGGTGCGCACCTGTGGGGACAGGCGTGGTTCGAGAGCGGCTGCCTCTCCGCGCATTATCGCAACGCCTGCTTCGAAGGTGAGGACGTCCAGGCGATCCTGTCAAAACCTTTGCCTGGAACGAGCCAGTGCCAGATCCAGATGGTCAAGCGCGACGGCACCGAGGTGCTGCGTGGATCGGCTTCGATCGGCGATACCCACGCTGCGACCGCGCTGGAGACGCGCCTGTCCGAGCTCAAGCCGCTGGCCGATCCCGTGATCCTGCGCGACGTGAAGGTGGCGCAGACGAGCAAGCGGCAGGCAGTGCGGATGGCGTTCGACCAGAACATGGGCGACCTCTATCCATTCTCGCTGCGGCAGAAGCTCGCAGTCATCACCGAGAACTCGCCGTACTATTCGAGCGGCGACAATGCTTCTTCGAATCCTTGGGGCAAGGCGATCATCCCGATGGAGATGCTGAGCGTGCTGTTTCAGTACCGCTCCAAGGACGATCCGCTGCCGGCCAAGGGGCCGGCCGTCGGTCTGTTCGCCGACCAGGAGATCCGGCTGGTGAAGGGTCCACTGTTCGTCGACCAGGAGTACGACGTCGAGCGCGAGGTGGTTGCACTGTCCGGCAGCCGCCGCACCGAAAGCGCCTGGATCAAGACGGGTGTGTTCGACAAGGCGGGTGCGATGGTCGCGACCATGTTGCTCAACATGGCGACGCTGAAGGATTCCTATGCGCCGTATGAGGAGGAGCATCGGCAGCTGTATGGAGATACTGGCCGCAGCTAACAAGCGCGCTTCACGGCCGCTCATCCTCTAGGCAAATGCACGTCGCAAAGCCGTCGCACAGCGAATAAGCAGACGCGGCCTCTTCCGATAACATTCTGATAGCGCAGCGAATTTCTCTACGCTGCGCGCTCCTCCGCCATTGTACACAATGGCACGGCGCTTGCAGAACTCCTGGCAAGAGAGCTCTCGCGAGGGCGTCATGTTGAACTCAGCCAAGCCGACACGGGGCGTCATCAGCGCCGAGCCCGAGCCGATCCAGCTCGATTGGTCGAGCACGGCGCTTCTGATCATCGACATGCAGCGCGACTTCATGGAGCCCGGTGGCTTCGGTGAGACGCTCGGCAATGACGTCAGCCAGCTTGCGCGTGCGGTGAAGCCGATCGGTTCGCTGCTCAAGGCAGCGCGCGACACCGGAATGCTGGTGATCCACACCCGCGAAGGCCATCTGCCTGACCTTTCCGATGCGCCGCCGGCGAAAGTCGAGCGCGGCGCACCGTCTTTGCGCATCGGCGATCCCGGCCCGATGGGGCGTATTCTCATTCGCGGTGAAGCCGGCCACGACATCATTCCGGAGCTTTATCCGCTCGACAGCGAGGTCGTTATCGACAAGCCCGGCAAGGGCGCGTTCTACGCCACCGAGCTGACCGACGTGCTGGAGAAATACGGCGTCGAAAATTTGCTGGTGTGCGGCGTCACCACCGAAGTGTGCGTCAACACCACCGTGCGCGAGGCCAATGACCGCGGCTACCGCTGCGTCGTCATCTCGGATGGCTGCGCATCCTACTTCCCCGAGTTTCACGAGATGGGCCTGAAGATGATCAAGGCCCAGGGCGGCATCTTCGGCTGGGTCGCGGACTCAGCCGCTGTTTTGGAGGCAATGAAGACTTCGACCACATAGGGGTAATGTCATGAGCACATTGATGGGGACGGCCGGCAAATCTGAGACGAACAAGTCCGAGTTCACGCCGGCGCTATGGACATCGGGCGACTGGAACGCGTTTTTCGGCTTCGGCACCAACATCCTCGTCAACATGCTGGTGCTCACGGGCCTCTTGCGCTTCGTGCTGAAGATGCCGGACAGTCTCGTGTTCGGCCGCATCCTGCCCGCGCTGGGGCTGATGATGTGCCTTTCCACCTTCTACTATGCCTTCCTCGCCTATCGCCTCGCGCAGAAGACCGGCCGCAGCGATGTCTGCGCGCTGCCCTCGGGCGTCAGCGTGCCGCACATGTTCATCGTCACCTTCGTGATCATGCTGCCGATCACGCTCAAGACCGGCGATCCCTTGAAAGGTTGGTCGGCCGGCCTGGTCTGGGTGTTCTTCCAGAGCTTCATTCTGATGATCGGCGGCTTCATCGCGCCTTTTATCCGTAAGATCACCCCGCGCGCGGCGCTGTTAGGCACGCTTGCGGGCGTCTCGCTGACCTTCATCGCGATGCGTCCGGCGCTCGAGATGTACATGACCCCGCAGATCGGTCTGGTCTGCTTCGCCATCATTCTGGTGAGCTGGTTCGGCGGCGTGAAATATCCGAAGAGCATTCCGGCCGGTCTGGTCGCGATCGTGGTCGGCATGGTCATCGCCTGGGGCTCGAACCTGTTCGGTCTCGGCCTCGGCGGATTGAGCGTCAAGGGCGTCGGTGATGCCTTCGCCAATTTCGGCTTCTCGGTCCCGATCCCTGCGGCGAATTATGTCTTCTCCGGCTTCGAATATCTCGGCGTCATCCTGGTGACCGCGATTCCTTTCGGCATCTATGACCTCGTCGAGGCCATGGACAATGTCGAGAGCGCGGAAGCCGCCGGCGACGAATATCCGACCACGCGGGTGCTGACCGCCGACGGCGTCGTCAGCCTGATCGGCTGCCTGATGGGCAATCCCTTCATCAACGCGGTCTATATCGGGCATCCCGGCTGGAAGGCGATGGGCGGCCGGATCGGCTATTCGGCAGCGACCGGCATCATGGTGGTGGTCCTGTCCTGGTTCGGCGTCATCTCGGTGCTGCTGGCCCTGGTGCCCGTCGTCGCGATCTCGCCGATCCTGCTCTATATCGGCATGCTCATGACTGCGCAGGCCTTCCAGACCACGCCGTCGAAACACGCGCCCGCCGTCGCGCTGGCCTTCACGCCGCATCTCGCCGCCTGGGCCAAGCTCCAGATCGACACCATGCTGGGCTCGACCATGAATGCGGCGGCAACGGTCGGCGGCATGGCCGCCGACAAGGCCGACGCGGTCAAGGTCGCCGCGATCGCGGCACTGCCCCAACAGGGCGTATTCTATCACGGACTGGAAGTCATGGGCGGCGGCTCAATCCTCGGCGGCCTGATCCTCGGTGCCATCGGCGTATTCATCATCGAGCGCGATTTTGAAAAGGCGTCGGCCTTCGCGCTTGTCGGTGCAGTGCTGACCTATTTCGGCTTCATGCACGGCGAAGCCGTGGGCATCGGTGGTGGCTTTGGCGTCACGCCCGCCGTGGCGTTCGCCTACGCCGTGATGGCAGCGGGCCTGTTCGCGGCCAGCAAGCTAGGCAGCACCGAGCACTATTCCGCGCATCCGGAGATGCATGCCGCACCGGCGGAATAGACTGCCAAGATCTGCAATTGCGGCCGGTGACACCCGGCCGCTTCGTCATGGTGTTGAAGGCTCACGATTGGCAAGAGACTTCGCTGTTCCTGTAGGTCGTTCAGTCCGCCCCGGGGTCGTCAAACAGACCGAGTGCGCGCAGACCGCTGCTGCCGAGTGCGGATGAGGGGAAATCCGCCGTCTCCAGCCGCAAGCTGTGATGGCTGTTCGGCAGTCCGGTCGCGAGGACGATGGTGTCCCGATCGAGGAAATTGGGCGCCTCCATTGGCCGAACCGCAACGCCGTCGATCGTGATTTTTGATCTCTCGAGCAGCGTAGAGGCGCGGCCGCTGACGATGAGCGCGATACCACACGCCTTGCAGTCGAGCTCGAAGCGAGCAGAGCTTTGCGTGATGGCCCAGATCTGCCCCCAGATCTGCGAAGGGGTCAATTCCCACCCGTCGCGATCGATGGGAGCGAAGTCGGTCCCCGGCATCAACCCGACATGCTCATAGAGCGAGGATCCAAGCGGCGCCGGCAACGGATCGAGGGTGAATGCGCCGTGCGTCGCCGACCGCTGCCGCAACACTTTCTCGAAGAAATTCGTGCAGAAGCTGGCGGCATAGCGATGGCCGAGATCATTGGGGTGAACCACGTCCACGATCACGTCGCGCCAGGCGAGCCGTCCGGCCTCTATCTCCGGCCACAGCGCGTCGCGGAAGCTGATCATCGGCAGGTCGTAGTGCCGGCCGATCGGCGCCTGCATCGATTGCAAGTTGCCGCCCTTTTCCCACATCATAAACAGCAGCAGCACGGCCGGCGCAGTGCGGTGGTCAAGAATATGCCGCAACAGTCCCTCGTAGGCATCCGCATCGGCAGAGGCATCGTTGACACTGAATTCGACGATCACGAGATCCGGGTCTTTAGACAACAGATCGGCGCCGACGCGAAACGCGCCGAGCAGCGAGCCCGTGCCCGCAAGTCCGGCATTGACTACGGAGAGGGAGGCATTTGGAAAGCGCTCGCTCCACCATGCCGCAATCTGCGATGCATAGTTTCGCGGTGGACCCTGGGTGATCGAGCCACCGATGAAACCGAGCGTGACCGGTTCACCTCGCGCCGCCTTGGCAAATGCCCGCTTCAGGCGCGTGGTGTTGCCGGGCGAGACGACGCTGCGCGCGACCATTTCGGCATTCGGTGCAGCGAGGGCGAGAAGGGGGGCTGGCAACAGCGCGGTGCTCATGGCGATGCCAGCGCCGAGCAGCAGATCGCGCCGACGGACGATCACGGCGCGCTTCCTTGCGTCACGGTCGTCGGGCGGCGTCGCTGCCGCGTCCAGTTTAGGATCGGGCGCTCCAGATACCAGTAGGCAAGGCATCCGATGGCGAGGCCGGCGGTGATCGCCGCAATGGCCAACGGCGCATAGTTCAATGCGCTGACCGGGCCGAACAGCTTGCGTCCGATCGCCCAGGCCGCGGCCATGGCGAAGAAATGGAAGAGATACAGCGAGTAGGATGCATCGCCAAGGAAGCGGCAAGCCGGAATGACTGGCAGGCGCCCAGCTTCCTCGGCCCAGATCATCGCGGCGACGATGGTCATGGCGCCAAACGACATCGACATATGGAACAACGGAAGGTGCGCTTCCGGATCGGTCCGGTAGAGGATGACAAGGGACAGCGTGCCGGCGGCGAGCAGACCGAGGACATGGATACGGCCAAGTCGCTGCAGCGAGCCGAGTTGGTACAGCCGACCGACGCCAGTGCCGACGAGAAAGCCGAGCAGGCTGAGGCTCGTATAGAAACTCTGGGTGTGGGACGGGTGGTCGATGATCCGCCCAATGACCATCAGACCGACAAAAAGGACGGCAAGCAGCGCGGTACGGCTCGCTGCTCTCACGAAGAACAGGCTCCCGAATACCAAATAGAAGAAGGCCTCGTAATCCAGCGTCCAGCCGAGACCCAAGAGGGGTGCCTTCGGCACATCGGATGGAATGAACAGCAGCGACTTGATAATGCCTTCGATCGTCGGCACCGTGGTGCGAAAGCTGCTCGGACTGGCGGTCGCGAGACCGACGATCAGGAAGGTCGCAAGCCAGTACATCGGCACGATGCGCATGATCCGGTTGCGGGCGAAGGCGACCGGCTCGAAGTACGCCTCTCCTCCAATCACTGTGATGATGAAGCCGCTGAGCACGAAGAAGATCTCCACGCCCAGCCGGCCGGTGATGAGCATGGCCTCATTGCGGGTCTCGAGCGGCCAGTACAGCGCGTGGGTGACGAGGACCATCAGCGCGGCCAGCGCCCGCAGATATTGGATGGAAACAAGCTGCGCTCGGTCGGACGCCGCCCCGCCTGTCTCGAAGCGGGAGATCAACTGTGTCATTTCAGGCCACTCTCTTCCCCAAGAACAATGATGCGACGAAGTGTGCAAGCCGCGAGCCAAGGAATCCGGCTACGAAGATGAGCGGTCTAAGCCAAAAGCGTTAGCCCACGTTTAAGCATAATGGCAGCAATCCGCCGGGCCGTTAACCATGTGATACCGGAGCGGAGCGCGTGTCTCGTTGATCGGCGACTCACCTACAACACGCTAGCGCAAAAAAAACAGGCCGGGCTGCGGCGTTCGGCGCAGCCTTCTTCGCTGCGAGGATCGCCGTAGCTTCGATACATGAATTCCGCGAAGCCTGCCCAATAGGACATCGTGCCAACGGGGATCGCGATCGTTGAGTTTGACCGCGATCTTGTCGGGGACGATGTGCGACCCGTGCGTCGGCATCGCCGTACGCTCGCGAATGGCGTGAGATCCCGGAGCTCTAGCGTGCGGGGATCGACGACGAACAGGCGCAGATTCTCATCCCCGTTCTCGTCGTTGAGAACATCATGGAGTGGCCATCCCGGCTCCAACTCTGCCAGTTGATCGGCCGGCCCATGGTGCGCGTCACGGGCCTTCCCGCCGCAAGAGCGGCTTCCTTGGAAGACCGAGACTGGCAAGACTACCCGCCCTTGACCGCGCCCGCCGTCAGCCCGGCCACGATCTGCCGCTGGGCGAACACTGTCAGCAGCAGCACCGGAAGCGTGACGATCAGCGCTGCGGCGGCAAGCGGGCCCCAGCTCAGCTGGTCGAACGAGATCATGTTGTAGACGGCGACGGGAAGCGTACGTGTTTCGCGGCCCGCCAGCACGATGCCGAACACAAAATTGTTCCAGGAGAAGATCACGGCGAGAATGAAGGCGACGGCGATCCCCGGTCGGGCGATCGGCAAGGCAACGTGTCGAAACACCTGCCAGCGCGTGGCGCCGTCGATGAGCGCGGCTTCCTCCAGCTCCAGCGGAGTCGTTTCGAAATAGCCGATCATGATCCAGATCACGATCGGTACCGTCACCACGAGATGAATGATGATCTGCGGCACCAGCGTGCCGAGCAGTCCCAGCCACTGGAACAGCAGGAACAACGGGATCAGGTAGGACAGGCCCGGCGTGATGCGGGCGATCAGGATCACGATTGCGGATTTATGCGCGGCCATGCGCGCGATGCCGTAGCCGGCGGGCACGCCGACAATCAGTGCGAGCGCCGTCGCGCCGCCGGTCACGATCAGGCTGTTGATGAAATAAGTCACGAAGCGATTGGAAGCGAGCACGTCGGCATAGTTCTTCCAAGCGAAATGCTCTGGGATGAACACCGGCGGGTAAGAGGCGTTGTCGATCTCGAACTTCAGGGACAGCGACGCCATCCAGAGGAAGAACAGGATCGCCGGGGACACGATGACGAATACCGAAAGCCACAGTCCGATTCTGCCGGTGATCTGCCGCATGCTCATGTGTCGCTCGCGATCTCAGTCCATACCATGCGTTGGCGGGCATAAAGCATGACGGCGGCAAGTGCCACGATTAGCAGGGAGAACACGACGGCGATCGCCGAGCCGTAGCCGAGGTCGTAGTAAACGAAGGCAACGCTGTAGAGATAGATGTTGATCGTCTCCGACGCCGAGCCCGGTCCGCCCTGCGTGATCGCGAAGATGATGTCAAAGCTCTTCACCGCGTCGATCATGCGGATCATGCCGGCGATGAACAGGAACGGCATGATCAGCGGCAGAGTGATGAAGCGGAACACCTGCCACAGGCTGGCGCCGTCGATCTGCGCGCTTTCGTAGGGCTCGGTCGGTATCGCCGCCAGGCCGCCGAGGACGATCAGCATCACCAGCGGCGTCCATTGCCAGGTCTCGACCAGCACCAGCGAGGGAATGACCGTTGCCGGATGAAACACCCAGAGCTGCGCGGGAATCCCGACCAGCGACAGCAGATAGTTCAGCACGCCGAGCTGCGGGTGGAACATCATGGTCCAGACCAGCGCGATCGCGACGGGTGTCGCCATCATCGGCATGATGAAGATGCCGCGCAGGAAGCCACGGCCAGCGAATTTCTGGTGAAACACCACGGCCGCAAACGTGCCGAACACGAGCGGCAGCACCACTGAGAGCACGGTGTAGACCAGCGTATGCCCGATCGCCTCGATGAAGCGGGGGTCGCTGGTCAGCCGGAAATAGTTGGAGAAGCCGACGAAGGTGGTCGGCGAGCCGACCTTCCACTCGTTCAGGCTCATCCAGATGGTGAACACCCACGGGAAGATGATGATCGCGAGCACGACGACCAGCGCCGGCACCACGAACGGCCAGTAGGACGGCGGCCGCAGTTCCTTCTCCGGCGCGGCATCAGAGCGTGCCGCGGCCGGAGTCGATTGTGTCAACGCACTCACGCCTTTTCGCTACGCTCCAGGATTGGCCGGTACTGGTCGTTGGCCTTCTTCAGCTCAGTCGCGGGATCGGCGCCTGATAGTGTCGCGGTGATCGCCGCGCCGACGATGTCACGGAATTCGGCGACCGGGATCACGACGGGAAGGCCAAGCTTGCTGATCTTGCCGGAATCGACCACCGACTGCAGCCACTCCTTGGGCATCTTCACGCCCTGCTGCACCTCGGGATCGCCGAGGATCGAGTTACGGAACGGCACGCCGCCGCCAGCCTGCAACAGCCTTGCGCCCTGCTTCTTCGAGACGATCCACTGGCAGAGCAGATAGGCCGCTTCCTTGTTCTTGCTCGCCGCGGCAATACCGATGCCGTCGCCGTAAGTGGCCGAATATTGCCCCTTCGGTCCGGCCGGCACGACGGTGTAGCCGACCTTGCCGACGACGCGCGAGGCGGCCGGGTCTTCCAGCGGCGGCGCCCAGCCGACACCGTCGATCCACATCGCTGAACGTCCTTGCGTGAACGAGGCCATCGACTCCATCCAGTTGAAGCCGGCGACTCCGGGCGGGGCGACTTTCGTCAGCAGCGTCTGATAGAGCTTGGTCGCTGCGATTGCTTCAGGACCGTCGGTCAGGATGTTGCCCTTTGCGTCGAGGAATTCGCCACCATAGTCGAGGAAGAAATTGGTCCACAACGTCATGTTGGCGTTGCGCAGGCCGCGTCCGACGAAGCCGTAGATGCCTTCCTTGGGATCGGTGAGCTTTTCGGCAGCGGTGACCATTTCGTCGAGCGTCTTCGGGACTGCGACGCCCTTCTTCTGGAACAGCTCCTTGTTGTAGTAGAGGATGAAATAGTCGACCGACCAGGGTAGCGACAACATCTGGCCCTTGTCGTTCTTGGCGTATTGCAGGCCGGCGGCCGAGAAATCGCTCTCGACGAGGTCGGGCGCGGTCAGCGTCGGGTCCTTCATGTAGGGCGTCATGTCGGCGAGCCAACCGGCCTTCTCGAACTGTCGCTTTTGCACGTGATAGCTGAGATGGACGACGTCGAAGCTCGGCCGGCCCGAGGTCAGCTCGATGACGCATTTCTGGCGTTGCTGCTGCTCTGGAATCTGCTCGGATTCGACCTGAATGCCGGTGAGTTCGGTGAATTCCTTGACGTATTTTTGCAGATTATCGCCGCGCGGGCCTTTGGCAAGGATCACCTCCAGCTTGGTGCCTGCGTATTTCTTCCAGTTCACCTCGGCGCGCGCCGGAAGCCCGGTCAGGCTGAGCGCGCCAGCCGCGGCGGTCCCCGTCAACAGCGTGCGGCGCGAGATCTTATGGTCAGCCACTTTAGTCCCTCCCTATGATTCAATTCTTTGGGGGGATACTAGCGGCCGTTCCACGCCTGCCTAGCCCTAATTTGGGCGTTACGGTCGCACTGCCGGCGTTTCCATCGGCATTCCGCGTGCCCGCGCCATCAGATAGAGCTCGAGCGCGACCAGCTCGGGCGCGCCGTAATCATAGGCCTGGGCGCGGACACCGGTCATGCAGCTGCGCAAGCGCCGCTCCAGCGATCCCAGCGTCTGCCATTCCAGCCGATAGAGCGGATAGCCGGTCGGCTGCGCTTGCGTGATCGCCGAGCCCGCGAGGCGCTTGTCAAAGTTGTCGTCGTGGCAATTGGTGCAGGCAAGGTTGAGTTGACCTTCGCGCTGCATGAAGAGATTGCGGCCTTGTTCGACGAAAGGTTTGAGTTGTGGATCGTCGCCTGCGGTGATTGCGACGCCGCGCGATTGGTGGGCAACGAAGGCAGACAGCGCCAGGATGTCGCGGCTCTCGTAGGGCAGCGATGCCGCCTGCTGATGATTGGCACGGCACAGGTTGATGCGCTGGTCGAGCGTGATGGGGCGCGCCAGCGCCTTGTCGAAGGCGGGATAGCCCGCCGCGACGCCCTTCATGCTGCTTCGCGCATCGCCATGGCAGTCCGCGCACGCCTTGTCCGCGCTGCCCGCCTTCCTCGTCCACAGCGCCTCGCCGTCGAGCACGAACAGCATGCCCGGATTGGAGGTGTCGTCATCCTGCATGGCGCGGGTGTCAGGGCCCATGAAGGAATAGCCGGAGCGGCGCACATCGGGCGGGATTTCACCGGCGGGCAGGGCAGGGGCCGTGGCGACAAGCGCCGCCAGCACTATCGCGCGCCAAAAATTCATTCGACCGTGATCGATGCCGATGCGGTGGACGAATAGCCGTTGTCGCCGATCCATTCGAATTCGAACTTGCCGCTCTCCCTGGCGACCGTGAAGAAGGACAAATAAGGATTGGCGGCGATGGCCGGAAACAGATCGGCGCGGAAGATCTCGGTGCCGTTGTAGCGGCAGGTGAAGCTGGTGATGATGTCGCGCGGCACCAGCGCGCCGTCCATGGTGTGGCGGAAGCCGGTTTCCATGATGTGCGAGGTCAGCGTGCGGATCTCGATGACGTCGCCGCGTTTGGCCTTCGCGGGAACGTTGATGAGGGCGGCCATCAGTTCAGCTCCTCGGTGCAGGCGGCCAGCGTCACGACAATATCCGCCGCGACCTGCCAGAAGCTGTCGTCGGAGAGACGTGCGATCGCGACCACCTTCTGGGTGTCGGCGAGCCGGATCCGCGTCGAGATCTGGGCGCGGCCGGACGAAGGGTTCAGATAGAAATGACCGATGTTCGGCTGCGGGTTCTTCTCGTTGAAGACGTGGATGCTCTTGACATAGTCCTCCGCCGTCATCGGGCTGGCGACACTCACGGTCATTGGCACCGTGTTGCCGTTCTCGACCAGCGGCGGAATGTCGAGCTTGACCTTGCCGGTGCGAATTGGTGCTTCGCCAACGATGTTGCGGATCGCGGTGTTGAGCATCGCCGGCGTTGCTTCGACCGGCCGCAGTGTAACGATCGGAATGACCGTGACGCTGCCAGCCAGGCTCAAAAATTGTCGTCGCGTCGTTGGCATGACCAGTCCTAGTCCCGAAGTGTTGCAAGATAGGCCACGATGTCCTCGATCTCCGCGGCCGACAGTATCGGTTTGCCGGCGAAATTGCGTCCGACGCGGACGAGGCCGTCCGCACGATAATAGGAAGGCATGATGGTGTCCGGGTTGAAGCGCGAGGCGTCAACCATCCGAAGCCGCAACTGGTTCACCGTCCAGCGGTTCCCCGCGCCGGTGAGGTCAGGCGCGAGGTCGCCCTGGAACCGCGTTTCCGGGAAGGGGCCGGAATGGCAAAGGATACAGGTCGTCGTGCGTGCCAACACCAGCGCGCGTCCGCGCGTGGCATCGCCGGGCGTGCCCGTGAGCGAATCCGCGATGCCGTCACCGCTGATCTCATAGGGCGCGAGCCCTTCTGCGCGCGTTCCGGTGGCAAGTGCAACGCTGATGGTGATCGCCGCAGCGACAATCGATTGAATGTGAGACGACGGATCGAGCCGCGGACTCCTCTGACCTCTCCCGCTTGCGGGAGAGGCCGGCGCGTAGCGCCGGGTGAGGGCTCTTTCCTCTTGGGGGTTCTCGCGAGTGGAGACACCCTCTCCCCAACCCTCCGCCGCGAGCGGGGGAGGGAGCGCACCGTGGTCCAGGCGGTGGCTGGGTTTCATCATGTCCTAGCCAAAGGTGTCCGCCGTGATCGTTTGAAACCAGCGCTCGGCCTCGGCTGCCTCGCGGGCGCGCAGCTCGCGCGGTGCATCGACCGGGCTTGTCGCGCCGCCCTCGACCTCGGCAAAGATGTCACCCTTGGGCTGGTAATTGCCGGCGAGCGAGAAGCCGTAGCCAGGCGCGACGGTATTGTAGCAGACGCCGGTCAGCCGCGGCGCCTCCGGCGCGCGTCCGGCGAGCAAATTGACGATGGCGGCAGCGCAGGCCTTGCCCTGCGCGTTCGCGGCCGATGCCGATTTGGGAATGCCGCCGCCGAGGCAGGCGTCGCCGATGACGTGGACGTTTTTGACGAGCTTTGACTCGAAGGTGACGGGGTCGATCGGACACCAGCCAGTCGCATCCGCGGCGCCAGCAATCTCGGCAATGTGCCCGGCGCGCTGCGGCGGGATGACGTTGGCGACATCAGGGGTGTAGTTGCCGAACTCGGTGACGATGGTTTTGGTCGCGGGATCGATGGAGGTGACGCGGCCGCCTTGCGACAGGCCGATGCGCTCGATCATGTCGCCGTAGAGCTCCTTCCATGCCTTCTCGAACAGCCGCTGCTGCGAGAAATTGTCCTTGGCATCGAGGATCAGCACTTTCGAGCGTGGCTTCCTGGTCTTCAAATAATGCGCGATCAGGCTGGCGCGCTCGTAGGGCGCGGGCGGACAGCGCGAGGGATTGGCGGGGATCGCGATGGCGACCGTGCCGCCATCGTCCATCGCCTCCAGCTGCCTGCGCAACAGCAGCGTCTGAGCGCCGGCCTTCCAGGCGTGCGGCATCTTTTCCGATGCCGCGTCGTCGTAGCCGGGCAGGGCTTCGAAGTGGAAGTCGATGCCAGGCGAAAGCACGAGACGATCGAAGGGCAGCGCGACGCCGTCGGCGGTCATGACGCTGCGCTGTTGCAGCTCAATGGTGGTCACGGCCTGGTTGATCACGGTGACGCCTTCGTTGGCGAGCTTGTCATGACCAAACTGCTGCGCCTCGATGTCGCGCAGGCCCGCGATCACCTCGTTGCTGAAGGGGCAGGAGGTGAAGATCGCATTGGGTTCGATCAGGATGACTTGCAAGTCCCCTTGCGCGCGCTTGAGTGCGCGGGCGCAGGCCGCTCCGCCGAAGCCGCCACCGACCACGACGACGCGGCTTGTCGATTGCGCGCGCGAAACCGATGGCCGCGCCAAAGTCGCGGTCGCGGCGGTGATGCCGAGCACGGCAGTTCGCCGTGTCATCGGTCGCGTGGTCATCAGGATCATCCAGGCAAAATGCCGCGGCGGCCGTCATGGCCGCCGCGGCGTTTCTTTAAGCGAAGGTGATGTTCTGGTCGCGCAGCGGCACCGAGCGGATGCGCTTGCCCGTCGCAGCGAAATAGGCGTTGAGAACCGCAGGCGCCGCAACACCGATGGTCGGCTCCCCGACACCGCCCCAGAACCCGCCGCTCGGCACCATCACCGCCTCCACCTTCGGCATCTCGTTGATGCGCATCGAGTTGTAGGTGTCGAAGTTGGTTTGCTCGATGCGGCCGTCCTTGACGGTGCAGCCGCCGTAGAACAGCGCCGAGAGGCCATAGACGAAGGAGCCCGCGATCTGCCGCTCCACCTGCGCCGGATTGACGATGTAGCCGGGATCGGTGGAGGCGACGATGCGATGCACCTTGATCTTGCTGCCGTCGGTCACCGAGATTTCGGCGGCGCCGGCGACATAGCTGCCATAGCCCATCACCTGCGCGATGCCGCGATAGACGCCTTGCGGCGCCGGCGTGGTCCAGCCGATCTTCTCGGCCACGGCATTGAGCACCGCCAGATGCTTGGGGTGATTGCCCATCAGCTTGCGGCGGAATTCGAGCGGGTCCTCGCCTGCGGCATGGGCCAGCTCGTCCATGAAGCATTCCACATAGATCGCATTGTGATTGACGTTCACGCCGCGCCAGAAGCCGGGCGGAACGTGCGGGTTGCGCATGGCATGCTCGATCAACAGGTTTGGCACGGAATAGCCGAACGCGGCCTCGCCGGATTGGGCGACGCCCTGGAATGCCGCAGGATCCATGCCGTTCTGCAGTGCTTCGGGGCGGAGCGAGAACAGGATGGACTGCCCGGACAGGCGGTAGTGCAGCGCGACCAGATTGTTGTTGGCATCGAACGCACCGGTCATCTTGCACTGGGTGATCGGGTGATACCGGCCGTGCGCCATGTCCTCTTCGCGTGACCACAACAGCTTGATCGGCGTGCCCGGCATCTCCTTGGCGATCATGACGGCCTGGCGGACATAGTCGGTCTGGCCGCGCCGGCCGAAGCCGCCACCTAGCATCACCTTGTGCACGTCGCACTTCTCCGCGGGCAGGCCGGAGGCCTCGAGCACCGCCGCGAAGGCTGCCTCGCCATTCTGCGTGCCGCACCAGACCTCGCACTTGTCCGCCGTGTAGATCGCCGTGGCGTTCATCGGCTCCATCGTGGCGTGGTTCTGGTAAGGATAATTGTAGACAGCTTCGACCTTCTTGGCCGCGCCGGCAATCGCCGCTTTGACGTCGCCGTTCTTGTTGCCGACAAAGGCCGGCTGCCCGTCGTCGAGGCCTTCGGCCAGCCATTTCGCGATCGACTCGCTCGAGACTTTTGCGTTGTCGCCCTCGTCCCAGACGATCGGCAGCGCTTCCAGCGCGGTCTTGGCGTGCCACCAGGTGTCGGCAACAACCGCGACCGCGGAATCGCTGACTTTGACGACCTTCTTGACGCCCTTCATGCCGGTGACCTTGGCTTCGTCAAAGCTCTTCACCTTGCCGCCGAACACCGGGCAATCCTTGATCGCAGCGTTCAGCATGCCCGGCAGCATGATGTCGATGCCGTAGACCATCGTGCCGGTGGTCTTGTCGGCGGTGTCGAGCCGCAGCAAGCCCTTGCCGATCAGCTTCCAGTCCTTCGAATCCTTCAACTTGACGTCGGCCGGCGGCGTCAGCTTCGCCGCAGTCTCGGCGACTTTGCCGTAGGTCGTGGTCCTGCCCGACGGCGTATGGGTGATGACGCTGCTCGCGGCTGTGCATTCGGAAGCCGGCACCTTCCATTCGTCGGCGGCGGCCTGGATCAGCATCACGCGCGCAGTGGCGCCGCCCTTGCGGACATAGTCCTGTGAGGAGCGGATGCCGCGGCTGCCGCCGGTCGAGAAATCGCCCCAGACGCGCTTGCGGGCGACGCTCTGGCCGGGGCTCGGATATTCGGTCGTGACCTTCGACCAGTCGCATTCGAGCTCCTCGGCGACGAGCTGGGCAAGGCCGGTGAGCGAGCCCTGGCCCATCTCGGAGCGGGCGATGCGGATCACCACGGTGTCGTCGGGCCGGATCACGACCCAGGCATTGATCTCGGGCGAGCCGTCGGCCGCGCGGACCACAGCAGGGCCGCCGAAGGGCAGGTCGAGGCCGATGGCGAGGCCTGCGCCGACAGCGGCGGTGCCGATGACAAAGGCGCGGCGGTTCATCTTGGGAGAAACATGCTTGTTCATGGGCCGGCTCCTCAGGCGCTTGCGATCGTGTGGATCGCTTCGCGCACCTGCTGGAAGGTGCCGCAGCGGCAGATATTGGTGATGGCCTCGTCGATGTCGGCGTCGGTCGGCTTCGGCTTCTCGTTCAGAAGTGCCGCCACGGCCATGATCATGCCGCTCTGGCAATAGCCGCATTGCGGGACATCCTTGGCGATCCAGGCCTGCTGCACCTTGTGCAGCGTGCCGCCCGAGGCGAGCCCCTCGATCGTGGTGATTGTCTTGCCCTCGGCCTCGGCGACCGAGATCCCGCAGGAGCGGGTGGCGACACCGTCCATGTGAACGGTGCAGGCACCGCATTGTGCAATGCCACAGCCGTATTTGGTACCGGTCAACCCGGCATTTTCGCGGATCGCCCAGAGCAGGGGTGTGTCCGGCTCGACGTCGAGCGTGAGGGTTTTTCCGTTGATTGTTAGGTTTGCCATCGCAAGTCCCCTGATTGGCCCATCCACCGATGGACTCAGGGGCGCAATGTGTCCGGCAAACTGGTACTGTTCAAATCAAGAGTCTGAGGGGCAGCTATCGAAGATTTTCGCGGCTGCGGGAAGATTATGGACCAAACGGTGTTGTGCGCGTTTTGAGAAGGTCATGCCGGCGCTCCGATCGCACCATCTCCCTGAACGCCAATGGTATGGCCTGAGGCGACGGTGAGGCTCAATGGGCGCGCGACAGCTTGTCCCTTTTGACGGGGTGCAAGATCACGCAGCTTTGCTACACTGAGTCAAAGCCAGAGTTCCTCGAGAGTTCCTTGGGAGTTCCATGAACGTGCCGCAGCCCTGCAACGTGCTCATGCTCTATCCGCTGTTCACCGCAGAATCTTTCTGGAGTTTTGGCGAGTCCTGCAAGCTGATGGGTGTCCGGCGTCCTGCCGCTCCCCTCGGCCTGATCACCGTTGCGGCGATGTTGCCGGAAAGCTGGACAGTCCGGCTCATCGACTGCAACACGCAAGCTTTCGGTGACGACGATCTCACCTGGGCCGACGTGGTCTTCACCGGCGGAATGCTACCGCAGCAGGCCGATACGCTGCGGCTGATCGACACGTGCCGTGCGGCAGGCAAGCCGGTGGTGGTCGGCGGGCCCGACCCGACGTCGAGCCCTCACATCTATGCCAGTGCAGACTTTCAGGTGCTCGGGGAGGCCGAGAGCGTCATCGACGAATTCATTGCCGCTTGGGACAGTGGCGCGCGTACCGGCGTGTTCACTGCGCCGAAATTCCAGGCCGACGTCACCAGGACGCCGGTGCCGCGCTTCGACCTGCTCAAGTTCGAGGACTATCTTTATCTCGGCGTGCAGTATTCGCGCGGTTGCCCGTTCACCTGCGAGTTCTGCGACATCATCGAGCTCTACGGCCGCGTGCCGCGGACCAAGACGACCGAGCAGATGTTCGTCGAGCTCGAGCGGCTCTACCAGATGGGCTATCGCGGCCATCTCGACTTCGTCGACGACAATTTCATCGGCAACAAGAAGTCGCTGCGCCAGTTCCTGCCCCGGCTTGCCGAATGGCAGCGCGCGCACGGCTATCCCTTCGAGCTGTCGACTGAGGCCTCGGTCAATCTCGCCGACGATCCTGAATTGCTGGAGCTGATGGGCGCGGCGAATTTCTTCGGTATCTTCGTCGGCATCGAAAGTCCGGATCCCGCAACGCTGGTCGCGATGCGGAAGAAGCAGAACACGCGGCGCAACATCGCCGAGAGCATCCACAAGATCTACGGCGCCGGCATGCTCGTCACGGCCGGCTTCATCGTCGGCTTCGACACCGAGAAGGTTTCGATGGCCGAGGCCATGATCGATTTCATCGAGGAGGCCGCGATTCCCGTCGCCATGGTCGGCCTGCTCTATGCGTTGCCGAACACGCAGCTCACGCGCCGCCTGGCGAAGGAAGGCCGGTTGCACGCGGACCACGATCTGGCATCGACGACGGGCGGCGACCAGTGCACCGGTGGCATCAATTTCGATCCGGTGCGGCCGCTGCGCGACATCCTGTTGGACTACAAGACTGTGCTGGAGCGGGTTTACAGCCCGGCCGCCTATGCGGGCCGGGTCGACAAGTTGATGACGCTGCTCGACCGATCGAGGCAACGTCACGAACTGGCCGAGGGCGACATCCGCTCGCGGATCGGGGCGATGGAGACCGTGCACCGCGTGGTCACCGCAATCCCGGAGGCACGCGGACCGCTGTGGCAGACCTTCATGAACTGCGCCAAGCGCGACACCTCGTCGGCGCGGATCGCCGTGCAGATGATCGCGGCCTATGCCCATCTCGGACCGTTCTCGCGCAAGGTCATCGACGCCATCGACGCGCGCCTGGCTGCGCTGGATGAAGAGGCGGTCATTCCGGCTGCGGCGACGATCGACGTGACGGCGGCCCGGCACCTGGCCTGAGGGCCTTATTTCACCGCCAGCCGTAAAAAGCTCATCACGCTGCCGAGTGCGGCAAAGCCCGCACCCAACGCCAGCGCGACGGTCGCGCCGCTGTGACCGGCGAGCGCAAAGCACGCCGCGGCAAGCGCCGCGCCGGTGGTTTGCCCCGTCAGGCGCGCGGTGGCGACGATGCCCGAGGCGCTGCCGCCGCGGTGCGGCGGCGCGCTTGACATGATCGCCTTCATGTTTGGCGCCTGGAAGAAGCCGAAGCCCATGCCGCAGATCATGATCCGCCAGACGATATCGGGAATGCTTGGGCTCGCCGGAAGCAGCGCGAGCAGCGCCATGCCGAGGCCGAGCAGGATCAGGCCGATGCCGCCCAACAGGCCGACCGGATGGCGATCGGAGAGGCGTCCGGCGATCGGCGCCATGATGCCGACCACCAGCGGCCACGGCGTCATGAAGAAGCCGGTCTCGACCTGCGAGCGGCCGAGCACGTCCTCGAAATAGAACGGCAGCGAGACGAAGGCGAGGCCCTGCACGGCAAAGGAGCAGACCGCGGTCGCTGCCGACAGCGCGAACATCGGCCGGCTGAACAGGTCGATCGGCAGCATCGGCGCGGGATGGTCGGCATGGCGGCGTGTTAGGATGAAGCCGAGCGCGAGCGCCGTGACCAGCTCGATGCCCACGATAACAGGCGACAGATTATGCGCGGCGCTGCCGATGCCGGTGATGAACAGGCCGAGGCAGATCGCGGCGAGAAGCGCGCCGAGGAAATCAAAGCCGTGATCGGCGCGCGGCGTCTTCGGCAGCATCGCGAAGCCGATGCCGGTCGCGACGAGGCCGAACGGGATGTTGACGGCGAACAGCCACGGCCACGGACCGACCGCGAGGATCGCAGACGCAATCGAGGGCCCGAAGGTGAAGGCGGTGGCGACCACCAGCGCGTTGTGGCCGAAGCCGCGGCCCTGCATCCGGCCGGGATAGACGAAGCGCACCAGCGCGGTATTGACGCTCATGATGCCGCTCGCGCCCAGGCCTTGCAGCGTACGCGCGACCAGCAAACTGTCCAGCGACCATGCGACGGCGCAGAACAGCGAGGCGATGGTGAACAGCACGAGGCCGCCGAGATAGATGCGCTGGTGCCCGACGATCTCGCCGAGTGCACCGAGCGGCAGCAGCGTCGCCACCAGCGCGATCTGGTAGACGTTGACCACCCAGACCGACTGCTCCGGGCTGACATGCAGATCCGCGGCAATGGCGGGCAGCGCGATGTTGGCGATCGCGGTGTCGAGCGAGGCCATCGCCAGCGCCGTGAAGATCGCGGCGATCGCCCAGCGGCGCTGCTCGGCCGGCAGGCCATCGGCAACGGAATGATCGGGCTCGCGCGCAGCGGCAGGTAACGTGATTGTCATTGCCTTGCGCGTTCTCCGACAGCGGGTCCAAAAGTCTTTCCGGCATGTACTACGCCGAAGGTCGCTTCCACAGGCACATGCTTGCATGCATTGTATGCGCGAAGGTCAGGCGATGACCCCGGGCGCTGGCCGTATGATCGCGCCGGCAGCCGCTCTCACGGGGGATCACCATGCAAATCGTCGTTCTGCCGGGGGACGGCATCGGACCGGAGATCACGGCCGCGACATCAGGCGTGCTGCGCGCGGCGTCCGAGCGCTTTCAGCTCAATCTGCGGCTGGAGGAGCATGCGGTTGGCCATGCGAGCCTCAAGCAGTTCGGCACGACGGTGCGCCCCGAGCTGCTCGACATTGTCCGCGCCGCCGACGGCCTGGTCCTGGGCCCGACCGCAACCTTCGACTTCAAGGACGAGGCGCATGGCGAGATCAATCCGTCGCGCCACTTCCGCAAGAACCTCGATCTCTACGCCAACATCAGGCCCGCGCGCACCTATGCCGGGCGGCCCGGTCGCCTCGGCGATTTCGATCTCGTCGTGGTCCGCGAGAACACCGAAGGGTTTTACGCCGACCGCAACATGGAGCAGGGCAGTGGCGAGCTGCTGGTCACATCAGATGTCGCGATCTCGCTGCGCCGGATCACGCGGGCGTGCTGCGAGCGCATCGCGCACGCCGCCTGTCGTCTGGCCGTGAAGCGGCGCAAGCATCTCACCATCGTGCACAAGGCCAATGTGCTCAAGATCGGCGACGGCATGTTTCTCGACATCTGCCGCGAGGCGGCGAAGGCGTACTCGGGCCTCGCCGTCGACGACGTCCTGGTCGACGCGATGATGGCGCATGTGGTGCGCAACCCCGATCGGTTCGACGTCATCGTTGCCACCAATATGTTCGGCGACATCCTGTCCGATCTCACCGCGGAGCTCTCCGGCAGCCTTGGCCTCGGCGGCTCGCTCAATGTCGGCGACCGCTACGCCATGGCGCAAGCCGCGCACGGCTCGGCGCCCGACATCGCGGGCCAGGACGTCGCCAACCCGGTCTCGCTGATCCTCTCGACCGCGCTGCTGCTCGGCTGGCACGGCGAGACAAGCGGCGCGGTCCGTTACGAAGAAGCGGCGCGTGCGATCGAAGCGGCGGTGGCAAAAGCGATCGGCGCGGGCAAGGCGACGCGCGACGTCGGCGGCAAGCTCGGAACGATCGCGGCGGGGGCGGCGATCGCGGAGATCCTGCAGGCGGAGTGAGATTTTTTTGTGGGGCTGAGGACAGAACGTCGAAAACAACCCCATGCACAGTAGAAGGCCCTTTGAGAGACAAGGAGTTTTTAAAGGGGGCCGCCGCGATCGTGCAATGCACAGGTCAGGTTGACACGTCGGGCAAAACACCGGCACGATGTCATCATGGCGGCGACCTCAGAAGAGATTTGCCCCGCGTGCTGATGATCGGCGATCTCTGCCTCCATAGGTGGGCAGCTCCACGTGAGCGATGCCGACAATTCGTCTTTCCGCTAACGGACATCCCTCTATCCATGCGTGTCGCGCCAAGACATGCAAACTCTGGCGACGCAGGCGATCCACGCTAGGCGACACGTCGCCAAGGCTTGCCGTCAACGAGATGCCTTTTCTTCGGCCCGCAGAGCCCAAAATCTCGCCATGGGCATCGGCTTGCTCGTTCGGGCGGCTTGCAATATGTATAGACATGTCAGATCGAGGGTTGGCCGGCATGGACGATCGCGTGCTTGTGTTCGATGGAATTGGACAGGACTTTCCGTCGCCGGGGCAGCGCACTCACGTCCGGGTGCTGGACGAGATCAGCTTCGAGGCTGATCGCGGCAGGTTCATCGCGGTGATCGGACCGAGTGGTTGCGGAAAAAGCACTCTGCTCCAGATGGCCGCCGGCCTTCTGCTTCCAACGCGAGGTTCGGTCCATCACCATGGCCGCAGGGTGACGTCGATCAACACGCAGGTCGGCTTCGTGCCGCAACAGGCTCAACTGCTTCCCTGGAAGACCCTCGCGGAGAACGTCGAATTGCCGCTGATTCTGCGCGGCGTTTCCGCGCCTGAGCGGCAGAAACGGGTCGCTGACGCCCTTCAATCGGTTGGTTTGACCGGTTTCGAGCAGCATTTTCCAAGCCAACTCTCAGGCGGCATGCAAAAGCGCGGATCGATTGCGCGGACACTCGTCTATCGTCCCGATGTTATCCTGATGGACGAACCATTCGGCGCTCTCGACGCCCAGACGCGCATGGTGATGCAAAGCGACTTGCAGATTTTGTCGATGGATGCAGGCGCCACCGTCGTATTCGTCACGCATGACATTACCGAAGCCGTGTTGCTCGCAGACAATGTCATCGTGCTCAGCCAGCGGCCATCACGGCTGCTGGCGAATATTGCGATCGACCTTCCGCGACCGCGCAATATGTTCGAACCTTTCAAGAACCCCGGATTCGATGCCGCCTACGACGCCGTCTGGGCCAAGTTCCGCTCTCAGATTCAAACGGGGCAAATGCATTGAACGAGCAGAAGGCGATGAGTGACGTTGCCTATCGGTCTTCGACAGGTGCGAATGGTGGATTGGCTGTGATCGCCTCGAAAGTGCGGCAATGGCTGGTGAAGCTGCTGCCAGGTGCCGTGCTGCTGATCTTTTGGCAGTGGGCGTCGGGGCGCTTGATCAAGGAAATCTACGTCAGCAAGCCGACGGCCGTGGTCGAACGCCTCTACGAGTTGTTTGTCTCCGGAGAAATCTATCCTCACTTGTGGGTCACCGGGCAGGAGCTTGTGCTCGGTTATGTCATCGGCGTCGCGGGAGGTGTCTTCGGTGGTTACGCTCTCGGTCGCTCGCCGCGGCTTGCCCGGATATTCGAACCCTACGTGATGGCTTTCTACGGCATCCCGAAGATCGCGCTCGCACCGTTGTTTATCATCTGGTTCGGCATCGGGATCGGATCGAAGGTTGCACTCGCTTCGATCATGGTCTTTTTCCTGGTTTTCTACAACGTTTTCGCCGGCGTCCGCAGTGTCGACCGCGAACTCGTGAATCTGACGCTGGTGATGGGCGCCAACCAGCGCCAGTTGACCTATCACGTATTCCTGCCTGCCGCGGCGCCGTTCGTCATGCTGGGCATGCGACTGGCGATTCCTTACAGCGTTATCGGCGTGATCGTTGGCGAGTTCACATCATCGATCCAGGGGCTCGGACTTTTCATTCATGAGGCGTCGTCGACTTACGATCCTGCGGGCGTTTTCGCCGGGATCGTGATCCTGCTCGGTTTCGTCACGACAGCAAACATCATCGCCGGTGCGATCGAGCGTCGCCTCCTGCGCTGGCGAACATTGTCGGGTTCAGGCCCGATCGACGCTTAAACCAAGGGGATGTAGCAATGCGGGTCACGATGAACCGGGCGAAGGCCGCCACGATAGCTGCGGTCATGGCGTTGCTGCCCAACCTGGCCGAAGCCCAGCAAGCGGTTCGCATCGGATTGGGAGCTCCGACACTCAGCTTCCTGCCGATCTGGTCCGGGCGTGCGCTGGATACTTTCAAGCCGCTGGGCCTTACCGCCACGGTCGCGGCATTGCCGGGCGGAGATGCGTCCGCACTAGCGGCACTCGACGCTGGCGACATCGACCTCGCCGCCGTCGGCCCGGACTCGATGTTGCGCGCTGTCGCCAAAGGTCAGCCGTTCGAGATCGTCTATTCGTTGATGTCCAAGGTGACGCTCCAGCTTGTCGTCTCGAAGGACTTCCTCGAACGTACCGGTGTGAAGCCGACAGATCCGCTGCCGAAGAAGCTGGCCGCTCTCAAGGGCGCGACCTTCGGCGCGACCGCACTTGCCGGTGCCCAGGAGATTGCGGCGCGCTGGCTCGCCGGGCAGGGCGGTTTGGATCCGAGGAACGACATCAAGGTCGCGCAGATCGGCAGCCCAATTGCCATCCAGGCTGCCCTGGAGGCCAAACGTATCGACGCCTTCGTGCTCTCACCGCCTGAAGGATTTCTCGCGGAGAAAGCTGGAACCGGAGTCGTTCTCGTGTCGATGGGAGACGAATTCCCTCTGCTTGCAAAGCAGCCCTATCTCGTCCTGGTGGCGAAGAAGCCGATCAGCCCGGCAACATCCGAACTCATCCAGAAAACGGTCAAGGCAATGCAGACGGCAAGCACCGCTGTGCTCGAGAAACCCGCAGAGACTGCCGACGCTATCCAGAAGCAGTTCTTCGCCAAGGCCGATCCGCAGGCGATCGCCTCCGCGGTCAAGAGCATGAGCAACGGCGTAGCCGATTTGGGCGGGATGGACGTCGCGGGTGTGACGAATGCGCTGACCTTCAATAAGCAGGTCGGCAACAATTTCGGGAAGGAATTCGACGCCGCGGCAACCAAGGACGAGCTGTGGACCAACAGTTTCGTGGACGCGGCGAAAGCGAAGTAGAACCGGCCGGCGGTCAGCGAGGCTCCGCATAACCGGCGGCGCGCGCCTCGCTGTCCCAACGCAGCATGAGATCATAGGCGGCAAGATCGACGGGCGCGAAGGCGTCGAGGCAGAGCCTGTCGCGCAGCGGGGCGCAGTCGGGCGCTGTGGCAAATCTCGCAAGCGCTGCCTGCAATCTGGCGATCACGTCGTCAGGGCATTCTGCGGCCGCGACCAGGAATGGTATCGGCGCGAGATCGGTGGTCGCGACGACGAGGATCTGAGAAGCCAGTGATGCGTCGTGCCGCATCATCAGATCCAGCGCGTAGCTGTCGAGCGGGCCGACGTCAATTTCGCCTGCAAGAAGCGCCTCGATGACCCGGCGTGGCGTTGTCAGAGGCCCGATACTTTCGCGATAAAGGTTCGCCTCGTGGCGCCGATAGTACGGCAACACGTGGTGGCGTAATGCGTTGTATCCGGAATGCGAGTCCGGAACGGTATAGCCAAGGCGGCCGCCGAACGTGTCTTCGAGAGAACGAAAGCGAGAGTCCGCGCGGACCACAAGCCGTGTCGCATAGACTGGCTTGCCTCCGTAGAGGGCGCCCGTTGGAACCGGCGCCGCGACCGGCCGAGGACGATGGGGCGCAAGCATGAACGGAAATCCGCACATGAAGGCCGCGCCGAGGTCTTTGCGCGCCCACAGATCGGACAGCGGCAACGGGAATGCATGATCGATCGCGTCCAGGGCGACACCGCTCTCGCAAGCCAGCCAGTGAAACAGCTCTTTCCACGCGGCCGTCGCCGCGGGCAATACCGAATACATTCGTGCGTTCGCGACGTACCGCAATGCTGGACGTTCTTCGCTGCCGGTCACGCGAACCGCAAGCGCTGGCCAATGCCAAGCCGCTCAGCCTTTTCCAGCATCGCGTGCCCCAACGCGATGTCGGAGAGCGAAAGCCCCCGGTGCCAAAGAAGGTTGGTCTCTTGATCGCTTTCGCGACCGGGCTTCAATCCGGCAACGATCTGACCGAGCTCGGCATGCAGCGTCCGCTCGGACAGCTTGCCGGCCTCGACGTGGGCGCGGAGGCTGCCGAACTTGCCGCCCTTGCATTGCGCCCAATCGTCGACAACGAGCTTGGTCATGACGTCGGTCAGCGAGAGCTCGATTGCACTCATCGTGCCATAAGGGACCACGAAGGCGCCCTTCTTGATCCAATCTGTCTTGAGCATCGGCGTGGGCTTGTCGAGACGAGACGCCTCGACAACAATATCCGCACCTTCAAGGCATGACTGCCAGTCCTCGGTTGCAACGACCTTCTTTCCGAGATCCCGGGAAAGCCGTTCTGCAAAACCACTACGGCTTTCCTCCCGCCGCGAATGAACCCTGATCTCGTCGAAGTTGAAGAGATGGTCGAGCAACCGCACATTCCAATAGGCCGTGCCTCGCGCACCGATATGGCCGAGTATCTTCGAGTTCTTTCGGGCAAGATATTTGGCGCCAATCGCGGTGACCGCGCCCGTTCGCATGTCCGTGATCCCGCTGGCGTCCATGATCGCTTTTGGCGTTCCGTTGGAGGGATCGAACAGGGCCAGAATTCCCAATTCCGAATGGAGACCGAGTTTATAGTTGTCGACGAAGTCACCGACGACTTTGATACCGGCCCTGTCGATCGGCGCCTTGATCGCCCCGCGCAACACGTTGAAATGACCGTTGGCCACGCCGGGCTCGAGATGTACGCGCGGCTCGATGACCGTGTTGCCACGACCCTGCGCCGCCAGGCTCGTCTCGATCGCCGTCAGGATCTCCTCGTCCGTGATCTTGAGTTCGTCGATATCGAGGCGGTTCAGATAGGCGATGTAGATCGGCGGCATGGCGGAGGCTCTCCGAGAATATGTATAGACATTAAGGGGCTCACCGACGCTGTCAATCCGCCTGACATGCACCTCCCATATCCGATCGGGCTGGCGGACCGGCGTGCTTCGCTGGTCGTAACGGAAGCCGCCGTCGCAACTAGCGGCGGGGTGATCTGTGTTCCCGCCCGATGACAACCTCCTGATCTCGGGGCGAGCTTGGCAAAGGCAAAAAGAAATGAGCGGCGGCGTCCGCCGTCGTCGGGTCTTTTCCGAGATAGCCGGCATTAGCCCGGGTGCATGGCGGCGCGATGCGCTGGGAGCAGCAAGCTGCGAGAGGTGATCTGCATTGCTTTCTTCGCGACCGGTATCCGCTTCGCTCGAAAACCTAGTCGATAATGTTGTGGCCACCCTCCGCCTTCAAGCGGGCGACATTGTCTTTCATCTGCTGCAGTCGTTCAGGCGCGTGGCCTTGCCATTGCGTCACTTCGGCAATCACGCGCAACGGATCGCGGGAGCGATAGGACAGCGTCGGATTGCCGGGAAATTTCTTATCCGTCACGTTCGGATCGTCCATGATCGGCCCGGTCGGCTCCACGACGTAAATTCGCCCTCGCGCGGTGCCTGCGGCCAGTTCGGCGCCCCAGATCGCCGCGTCCAGCGTGGCCGAGAAATAGATCCAGGACAGCGGCTTGATGTCGGTGAAGTTGGATCGATGGCCGACGACAATGAGGTCGCCGGGCTTCAAATCGGCGCGCGTGCCGTGAAAGAACGATTGCGCGAACATCGTTGCAGCAGATGACATCAGACGATCCTGGCGCGCCCTAGAACTGATACCGCCTCAATCCGCCATCAACCGGGATCACCGTCCCCGTGATGTACCGCGCCACCGGCGACGCCAGGAACACCGCGAGCGCCGCGAGATCTTCCGGCTCGCCCCAGTAGCCGACCGGAATCTCTTCCTCGGCAAAACGCTCGCGATAATCCGGCGCATAGTTGCGGCGGATCTGCTCGCTCATGATGCGGCCGGGCGGGATGCAGTTGATGGTGATGCCGTGCTCGCCGATCTCTCGCGACAGGCCCTTGGCCCAGGCATGCACGGCGGCTTTCGCCGCGAAGGCGGCGTTGAGGCCTTCCGGCTCGGACTTGCCGGTGATGTTGACGATGCGGCCCCATTTGCGCTCGATCATCTGTGGCAGCAGCGCATGCGCGATGCGGCGGTAGCTGGTGAAATTCAGCGCGATCGCCTCGTCCCATTGGCTGTCGGGCGCATCGACCGGCAAGGGGCGGCTGCCGCCCGCATTGTTGATGAGGATGTCGACATGGCCGAGCTCCTTCAGCGCGAAGGCTGCGATCTTCTCGGCTGCATCCTTGGCCATCACGTCCTGCTCGAACGGCGTGATCAGCCCACCGCCGACCTCCTTCACCAGCTCGGCAAGCAGGTCGGTACGCCGCGCCACGCCGACGACGCGCACGCCTTCGGCAGCGAGGCCCTTGGCAATGGCACGGCCGATGCCAATGCTCGCTCCGGTGACGACAGCGGTTTTCGATTTCAGCCCGAGGTCCATGGTCACACGCTCTCTTGTTCGCTTTTCTGCGCTTGATGTTGTTTCCAGCCCTGTCCCGGGTGCGGCGATTTGCCCGACCGGGACGAGCAGTGGTAACCAAGGGCGGCAGCGAAGGAAATACGAAAAAGAAAAGGCGCAGATTATGGTCTGGGATCCGCAGCAATATCTAAAGTTCTCCGGTCACCGGCTCCGGCCCGCGGTCGACCTGTTGATGCGGATTCCCGATGTTGGCCCGCGCGCGGTCGCGGACCTTGGCGCCGGCGCCGGCAATGTCACCAAGCTCATCAAGGAGCGCTGGCCGTCTGCCGCGGTGACAGGCGTCGAGGGCTCGGCCGAGATGGTTGCCGCCGGGCGCAAAGCCGCGCCTGACGTGGAATGGTCACACGAAGACCTCGGCCATTGGCACCCCGCCAAGCAATATGACGTCGTGTATTCCAATGCCGCACTGCACTGGCTGCCCAATCATGCGGCACTCTTCCCGTCGGTGATGGAGAAGGTCGCGCCCGGCGGCATGCTTGCCGTGCAGATGCCGCGCAACTTTCTGGCGCCGTCGCATATGCTGATCGGCGAGACCGCCCTGAACGGGCCCTGGCGGTCCAAGGTCGAGCACCTCGTCACGCCGCCGCCGGTCGAGGGGCCGGCCTTCTATCACGATGTGCTCGCCCCCTTGTCAGAGAATATCGACATCTGGGAGACCGAATATCTCCAGGTTCTCGAAGGCGACAATCCCGTGAAGGAATGGACCAAGGGGACCTGGCTCACGCGCTACCTCGACGTGCTCGAGGGCGACGAGAAGGCTGCGTTCGAAGCGGCCTATGGGATGCGGGTCGCAAACGCCTATCCGAAGAACGCCGCGGGCCAGACGCTATTCCCATTCCGGCGGCTGTTCATGGTCGCCCAACGCAAGGGTTAATGCCCTTCGGAGATGCGACATAAGCGCTCGCTCCCCGGGACCGGAGCGGGCGCCGGGTTGCACATGCGACCGCCATCAAGATAGCCTCCCCTGCGGCATAGCCTCGCTGCGGCAAGTTGGGCTTAGGTCTAGTTGTTCGGGCTACGGATTGCTGCCACTACTGAAACCGCAAAACAAAAAAGAACCCGGTTTCCGAGGTTGTTGGGGAGGTCTTTTATGCGCAAACTGCTCTTTGCGATCACAGCGGCCGCGTTCACTCTGGCGCCTGTCCTGTCTTCGGACTTGGCCCAGGCGCAGAGCCCGATCATCATCAAGTTCAGCCACGTCGTCGCCAACGATACCCCGAAGGGCAAGGGCGCGCTGAAGTTCAAGGAGCTTGCCGAGAAGTACACCGACGGCAAGGTCAAGATCGAAGTCTATCCGAACTCCTCGCTCTACAAGGACAAGGAGGAGATCGAGGCGCTCCAGCTCGGCTCGGTGCAGATGCTCGCGCCCTCGACCGCGAAATTCGCGCCGCTCGGCATCAAGGAATTCGAGGCGCTCGATCTGCCCTGGCTGTTCAAGGACGAGGAAACCTATTCCAGCGCGATGAAAGGCACGGTCGGCAAATGGCTGTTCCAGAAGCTTGAGTCCAAGGGCATCACGGGGCTCGCCTATTGGGACAACGGCTTCCACATGGTGTCGTCGAGCCGTCCGCTGATGAAGCCTGAGGATTTCAAGGGTCTGAAATTCCGCATCTCCGGCTCGAAGATCGCCGACCAGTATTTCCGTCTCATGGGCTCGATCCCGCAGATCATGGCATTCTCCGAAGTCTACCAGGCGCTGCAGACCGGCGTGGTCGACGGCTGCGAGAACACGGCGTCCAACTATCTGACGCAGAAATTCTACGAGGTGCAGAAGGACATCACCGTGTCCTATCACGCGCATCTGCAATATGCCGTCATCGTCAACTCGAAATTCTGGTCCGGCCTGCCGCCCGATATCCGCACCCAGCTCGAGAAGGCCATGGCGGACGCGACCGATTACACCAATTCGATCGCGCGCCAGGAGAATGAGGACGCGCTGGCCGAGATCAAGAAGACGGGCAAGACCACGCTGCATTATCTGACCGATGCCGACCGCAAGGCGTGGCAGGAAGCGATGCGGCCGACTTATACATGGGCCAAGGGCCGGGTCGGGCAGGAAGTGCTCGATCTCATCGCCAAGGAACTCGACGTCAAGATGAACTGACGCGTTTTCCGGGAGAGTAATATCAACGGTCGGGAGTGTGCGCACTCCCGACCGTTTCGTATCGATAGGGGGACTTTGATTTGCTTCGCGTGCTGAACCAGGGGCTCAATCATCTCGAAGAATGGTTGATCGCGACGCTCATTGCGGCTGCAACCGGACTGATCTTCATCGCCGTCGTGCACCGTTACGGTGCGGGCGAATCGATCAATCTGTCGCGCTGG
Organism: Bradyrhizobium genosp. A; assembly: GCF_049949275.1. Classification (NCBI taxonomy): domain Bacteria; kingdom Pseudomonadati; phylum Pseudomonadota; class Alphaproteobacteria; order Hyphomicrobiales; family Nitrobacteraceae; genus Bradyrhizobium; species Bradyrhizobium genosp. A. Next base: position 2,640,135 of record NZ_CP188196.1, read on the forward strand.
GCCGCCGCGCACGGGTTGACCTGGCTCGCATCATTGTCGATGGCGGTGTTCACCTTCCTGTCCGAGCTCGATCTGTCCTGGGCGCAGGAACTCTGCATCTACATGTTCATCTGGATGGCGAAGTTCGGCGCGGCCTATGGCGTGCGCACCGGCATCCATGTCGGCGTCGATCTGCTCGTCAATCGGCTGCCCGAGCATTCGCGCAAGCACGTCATCCTGTTCTCGCTGCTGTGCGGCGCGCTGTTTACCGGCATGATCGCCGCCTTCGGCGCCTCGTTTGTTTCCGAGATGTTCAAGACCGGGCAGCAGTCCAACGATCTGGAAGCGCCGATGTGGTTCGTCTATCTGGCGATCCCGCTCGGCTCGGGGCTGATGTGCTTCCGCTTCCTCCAGGTCTCCTGGTTCTACTACTGGACCGGCGAGCTGCCGCATCACGACGAGACCCATGTCGAGGGCGTGGAGGCTGACATCTCGCCGGCGCTGCATCCGCAGCCTGCCGGTGCCGCGACGAAGGCCGCCGCCCGAAAAGTCTCGCCGCTCGGCGTGATCCTGATCCTGGCGCCGATCCTGATCTTCGCGATGTGCCTTGCCGAGAAGTTCGGCGTATTCGCGCTGCCGCAATGGATGCGGGCTGCGACGGTGTTCGCGCTCCTGATCTCGCTGATGCTGACCGGCATCCCGGTCTCGATCGCACTCGGCCTCACGGTGATGACGTTCCTGTTCACGTTGACCACGGTGCCGATCGAAGCCGTCTCGATGAAGCTCTTCACGGGCATCGAAGGCTTCGAGATCATGGCGATCCCGTTCTTCATCCTCGCCGGCAATTTCCTCACCCATGGCGGCGTCGCGCGCCGCATGATCAATTTCGCGACCTCGCTGATCGGGCACTGGCACGGCGGTCTGGGCTTGGCCGGTATCGTCGCCTGCGCGATGTTCGCGCTGGTCTGCGGCTCGAGCGTGGCGACCGTCGCCGCGATTGGCGCCATCGTGCTGCCGGAGATGGTCCGTCACGGCTATCCCATGCGCTTCGGCGCCGGCATCATCACCGTTGCCGGCTCGCTCGGCATCCTGATGCTGCCGTCGATCCCGAAGATCGTCTACGCGGTCTCCACCAACACGTCGATCGGCGCGCTGTTCGTCGCGGGCCTCTTGCCCGGCATGCTGCTGACGACGATGCTCTGCATCGTCACCTGGTGGCTCGCGCGCAATCGCGATTATCCGCGGATGCCGAAGGCGACATGGGGAGAGACCGTCCACGCCTTCCGCGAGAGCATCTGGGGATTGATGCTGGTCGTCATCATCATCGGCGGCATCTATAGCGGCTTGTTCACCGCAACCGAGGCGGCCGCGATGGCCGCGGTCTACTCCTTCATCATCGCGGTGTTCGTCTACAAGGCGATCGGCCTGAAGGACGTGCCGCGGGTGCTGCTGCGCGCCGCCAACACCAGCGCGATGCTGCTCTATATCGTCACCAACGCGGTGTTGTTCTCGTTCGTGCTCGCCAACGAGAACCTGCCGACGGTGCTTGCGGACTGGATCGCGGCGCAGAACCTCGGCTGGGTCGGCTTCCTGCTGGTCGTCAACGTGCTGCTGCTGCTCGCCGGCAACTTCATGGAGCCGAACTCGATCATCCTGATCATGGCGCCGATCCTGGCGCCGGCGGCCAAGAAGCTCGGCATTGACCTCGTCCATTTCGGCATCGTCATGGACGTCAACATGGAGGTCGGCCTCTGCCATCCGCCTGTCGGCTTGAACCTCTACGTCGCATCGATGATAGCTCGCATGCGCATCACCGATCTGGCGGGCGCGGTGATGCCGTGGCTGCTGACCATGCTCGGCTTCCTCGTCATCGTGACCTATTGGCCCGATTTGACGCTGTGGCTGCCGCGGGTGCTGGGGATGCACTGAAGAGAAGGAAAGGCACCTGCGCCGCCTCCACCGACGATAGCAATCGCCCGCCAGATGCGGTTAGATGCCGCGCGTCAGGCCGGGAGGATTCAAAATGACCGAACTCAGCAACGAGCCGAAGGACGCAACGCCGTCCGTTATCGCGCAGCAGACGGCAATGCTGAATGCGCTGCCGTTTTCCGACACGCGGGATTTCGACGACGCTGCGCGCGGCTTCCTCGGCACGATCGAGCACGCGAAGATTGCGAACCCGCAGGGGCGGACGGTCTGGAGCCTCGAGCCCTATGGCTTTCTGTCCACTGAACAGGCGCCTCCGACGGTCAATCCCAGCCTGTGGCGGCAATCCCGGCTCAACATGCAGCACGGCCTGTTCGAGGTCGTGCCCGGCGTGTACCAGGTGCGCGGGCTCGACATTGCCAACATGACGCTGATCGAGGGCGACAGCGGTGTCATCGTCGTCGACACCCTGACCTCGATCGAGGGGGCGCGTGCTGCGCTCGATCTCTACTTCAAGCACCGCGGTGTGAAGCCGGTTGCGGCCGTCATCTTCACCCACACCCATACCGATCACTGGGGCGGCGCGCGCGGCGTGCTGGAGGAGGATGTACTGGCCAGTGCCAGCGTGCCGATCATCGCGCCAAACCTGTTCATGGAGCATGCTGTCTCCGAGAACATCATCGCGGGACCGGCGATGCTGCGGAGGGCGCAGTATCAGTTCGGTCCGTTCCTGGCCAAGGGGGCGCGAGGGCAGGTCGATTGCGGCCTCGGCAAGAGCATGGCGGCGGGCGCGGTGGCGCTGCTGCGGCCGACCGACCTGATCATCGCGACCGGAGACAAGCGCGTCATCGACGGTGTCGAGTTCGAATTCCAGATGGCGCCGAACAGCGAAGCGCCGGCAGAGATGCACTTCTTCCTGCCGCGCTACAAGCTGTTGAACCTCGCCGAGAACTGCACGCATAATTTCCACAATCTGCTGCCGTTCCGCGGCGCCGATGTGCGCGATGCGCTGGCCTGGTCGAAGTATCTCAACGAAGCGCTGCATCTGTGGGGCGGCAAGGCCGAGGCGATGTGCGGCCAGCATCACTGGCCGGTGTGGGGGCGCGAGCGCATCGACACCATGATGCGCGAGCAGCGTGACCTCTACAAATTCGCGCATGACCAGACCATCCGCCTGATGAACCATGGCCTCACCGCCGCAGAGATCGCCGAGACGATCCAATTGCCGAAGAGCCTGGAGGGTGCCTGGCACGGCCGCGGTTACTACGGCCATATCCGCCATAACGTGAAGGCGATCTACCAAAAGTATCTCGGCTGGTACGACGCCAACCCGGTCAATCTCGATCCGCTGCCGCCGGTGGAATCGGGGAAGAAATATGTCGAGTACATGGGCGGCGCCGACGCGATCCTGACGCGGGCGCGTGCCGATTTTGACGAGGGCGAGTTCCGCTTCGTGGCGCAGGCGCTCGGCCATCTCGTCTTCGCCGAGCCTGATAATGCGGCGGCGCGCGCACTGCTGGCGGATACGCTGGAGCAGCTCGGCTATGCCGCCGAGAGCTCGACCTGGCGCAACGCCTATCTGTTCGGTGCCCAGGAATTGCGCCAGGGCATGCCGAAGACCCCGCCGCGTCCGCCGATGCCGCGCGAGACGCTTGCGGCGCTGCGCACCGGGCAGCTTTGGGACGTGCTCGGCATCCGCCTCAACGGCCCGAAGGCGGAAGGAAAGCACATCGTGCTGAACTGGCGTTTTTCCGATACCGGCGAGACGTTCGTGCTCAATCTGGAAAACTGCGCGCTCACCTATACCGAAGGCGTGCAGGCCGAGAATGCCGACGCCAGCTTCACGCTGGCGCGCGCCACGCTGGATGAAGTGATCGCGAAGCTGACGAGCTTTCCGGAGGCCGTCGCCGCCGGCAAGGTCAAGCTGTTGGGCAACCCGATGCGGCTTGCCGAGCTGATGGGCCTGATGGACGAATTCCCGCGGATGTTCGAGATCGTGGAGCCGAAGCGAGCGGTGGTGAGGTAGCCACCCGCGTTGCCTCGTTCTCCGTCATTGCGAGCGAAGCGAAGCAATCCAGAGTCTTTCCGGAACGGCAGTCTGGATTGCTTCGCTGCGCTCGCAATGACGTGTGGATAGAGCGACGCACAAAAACGTAGATGGCCGGGACAAGCCCGGCCATGACGCCTGTCGTGAGCGCGCCCCTTACTCCGCGCTGCTCACCAGCTTGATCCGCGGCGCAGTGGCCTCGGTCAGGCCGCGATAGGCGGCGAGATAGTCCAGCGCCATTCGCCGCGCGGTAAAGCGCTTCTCGAATTGCTTGCGGATGGCGGTGCGGTCGAGCTGCGCGAGGCGGTTGACGACGCCGGCGGCGCTGAGGATGTCCTCGACCACGAAGCCGGTGAGGCCCTCGTCGATGATCTCCGCCACCGAGCCGCGGTTGAAGGCGACGACCGGCGTGCCGCAGGCCATGGCTTCGATCATCACCAGGCCGAACGGTTCCGGCCAGTCGATCGGCAACAGCAGGCCGAGCGCACCGCTGAGGAAATCGGACTTCTCGTGATCGCTGATCTCGCCGATGAAATCCACCAGCGGATTGTTCACGATCATCGGCTTGATCAACTCGTCGAAATAATCCTGGTCGGCGCGATCGACCTTGGCCGCGATCTTCAGCGGGATGCCGCAATGCATCGCGATCTTGATGGCGCGATCGACGCCTTTCTCCGGCGCGATGCGACCGAGCACGGCGAGATATTCCTGCTTCGCCGGCTTCGGCGTCAGCAAGTTCTCGGGCAGGCCGTGATGGATCGTCGTCACCCAGTTCGCCTGCGGCACCGGCCGCCGCTGTGCGCTCGAGATCGAGATGACAGGCATCTTGGAGAAGGTGTTGAACACCGGCTGATGCTCCGGCAAATCGAGCCGGCCGTGCAGCGTGGTCAGGAACGGGGTCGGCTGCCGGTAGAACAGCGACCACGGATAATAGTCGAGGTGGAAGTGGAGGAAGTCGAACTCCTCGTCGTCACATTTCTGCCGCACGCGCTCGAGCAGCACCATGTGCAGCGCGTTGGGATCACGCACGGAACCGTCGAGGCGAAGCGCCCGCGGCCATAATGCATCCAGTTTCGCCGACGTTTGCGAGTCACCGCTGGCGAACAGCGTGACGTCGTGACCCAGGGCAACCAACTCTTCCGTCAACCAATGCACCACCCGCTCGGTGCCGCCATACAGCTTGGGTGGAACAGCCTCCGTCAACGGAGCTACCTGCGCGATGCGCATCTCACCTTCTCCTCTGCGATCATGAACGTTGAAAACCCCCAGCGCGTACGGCACCGGCAATGCCAGCCAAGGGAACGTTCCCGCAGTTGCGAAGTTCCTCTCAACGAACGTTACTTCTTGGACACACTGCAGCGCGGTCGCGATGCTGCCATCAGCTCTTCTCAGATCGTCCGCATCCGCATGTCGTGATGGGGGTGCCCGGAACCGAGGCGAAGCGGTCGATGTTCAATCGGCCAGCAAGAACAATTGGAATCATTACGACGGGGTCGAGTGTCTCATGGATCAACTTTCTGGCTACGCGCGCAGGCCATTTGCCTTTGTCCTGCGCTATTTGCGGCGTCGACTGGCGTCGCATCTGGTGATCCTAGGCGCTGTTATTGCAGCCGTTGCCTGCTCGGTAGGCACGCAATATGGCGTCAAATCCCTTGTCGACAGCCTGTCGGCGGGAACCTCGCATGGCGGCAGCGTATGGCTGGCATTCATTCTGCTCATGTCGCTGATCGCCGCCGATAACTTCTTGTGGCGGATCGCGAGCTGGACGGCGAGCTTCACCTTTGTTCGTGTCACGGGCGATTTACGTCGTGACATATTTCGTCATCTGACCGGACATGCGCCGAGTTACTTCTCGGACCGGATGCCGGGCATGCTGACCAGCCGCATTACGGCCACATCCAATGCGGTGTTCACGGTCGAGAACATGTTCGTCTGGAATGTGTTGCCGCCGTGCATTGCCACAGTTGCGGCAATCGCGCTGATCGGAACCGTGAGCCCTTATATGGCACTCGGCCTGACCGTGATCGCCGGCGGCATGGTGATCGTGATGTTTCATCTGGCTGCGGCCGGCAAGCCGCTGCACGACGATTTCGCCGACAAGGCCGCCGTAGTCGACGGCGAGATGATTGACGTCATCAGCAACATGCCGCTGGTCCGCGCCTTCTGCGGTATCGGCCATGAGCATGAGCGGTTCGACGCTACCGTCAACCGGGAGCTCACCGCGCGCAGCCGCAGCCTGCGTTATCTGGAGAAGCTGCGGCTGTTGCATGCCGGTGTGACCGTGCTTTTGACCGTCGCGCTGATGGCCTGGGCCGTCACGCTCTGGCAGCAGGGCGAGGCGACCACCGGCGACGTCGTGCTGGTCTGTACTCTCGGCATCTCGATCCTGAGTGCGACGCGCGACCTCGCGGTGGCGCTGGTCGATGTCACCCAGCACGTGGCGCGCCTGACCGAGGCGATCGCGACGCTGTTGGTGCCGCACGAGCTGCGCGATCACCCCGAGGCTGAGCCGCTGGTCAAAAGCGGCGCCGCGATCGCTTTCAACAACGTCACCTTCGGCTATCCGGGGGCGGAGAAGATCTTCGAGCGGTTCAGCCTGCGGCTCCAGCCCGGTCAGCGCGTCGGCCTGGTCGGCCAGTCCGGCGGCGGCAAGTCGACCCTGTTCACGCTGCTGCAGCGCTTCTATGATGTCGACGAGGGCAGTGTGACCGTCGACGGTCAGGACATCTCAATGGTCACGCAGCAGAGCCTGCGCGAGGCGATCTCCGTGGTGCCGCAGGACATTTCGCTATTCCACCGCTCCATTCGTGAGAATATTCGCTACGGCCGGCCCAATGCGACCGATGACGAGGTGCTGCGCGCGGCGATCGCGGCGCGCTGCGATTTCATCGACAGCCTGCCGGAAGGTCTCGACACCATGGTCGGCGACCGCGGTGTGAAGATGTCCGGCGGCCAGCGCCAGCGCATCGCGATCGCGCGCGCCTTCGTCAAGGACGCGCCGATCCTGCTGCTGGACGAGGCGACCGCGGCGCTCGACAGCGAGTCCGAGGAGGCGATCCGCGAGGCGCTGTCGCGGCTGATGCGTGGCCGCACCGTGATCGCGATCGCGCATCGCCTGGCGACGCTGCGCAATTTCGACCGGGTGATCGTGCTCAAGCATGGCAAGATCATCGAGGACGGCGCGCCCGACCGCCTGATGCAGGGCCACGGTCCCTACCGTGAGCTGGTGACGCAGGAAATGAGCCGGCTCGCGAAGTTCGCTGCGTAAACCCAGCAGTTGCGTTTGCGTTGGTCGCGTTCGAAACACAAGCCGCAGGGGAGCAGCTCATGGCAGCCGAAGCCGCAACCAGGATCGTTTCGGTATCGCAGACGATAGAGACCATCGCGGAGCAGGCGTTCTACATTCCGATGACGGGGCCCGCTGCGCGGCCCCGTCGCTCCCTCAAGCACGACGACACCTTTATCGTGCTGGATAGCCATGGCGATATCGGCGCGTCGGCCGGCGGGCCGGATGGCCTGTTCAACTACGACACGCGCTACCTGGCGCGGCTGGAGCTCGTGCTCGACGATCTCCAGCCGTTGCTGCTCGGCTCGAATCTGCGCGACGACAATTCGGGATTGACGGTCGATCTCACCAATCCCGATATCTATCGCCAGGGTCGCATTGTCCTGCAAAAAGACCTTCTGCACATCGTGCGCACGATCTTCCTGTGGCGCGACACGGCGTATCAGCGCATCGGGCTGCAGAACCACGGCGAGCATCGTGCCAGCTTCGAGCTGACGCTGCTGTACGACAACGATTTTGCCGATCTGTTCGAGGTGCGCGGCGAGCGGCGTCCGCGCCGTGGGACCGGCACCAGCAAGCTGCTCGGGCCGACTGACGTGCTGTTCGAATATCGCGGTCTTGACGATGCCGAGCGGACCACCGGGCTGCATTTCGATCCGCGTCCGACGCGGCTTTCGGTCAATGCCGCGACCTGGCAGCTCGAGCTGGATCCGCATGAGTCGAAATCGCTGTTCGTGGCCGTGTCCTGCAACCGTCCGATCGCGGAGAAGCCCGCGCGCTTCTTCAGGGGCCTGCTGGCGCATCGCCGCGAGATGCGGCAGTCGACGGTCGGCGCGGCCAGCATCGAGACATCCAATAACATCTTCAATGAGGTGCTGTGCCAGGCCATGGCCGACCTCAACATGCTGATGACGGAGACGCCGCAAGGACGCTATCCCTATGCCGGCATTCCCTGGTATTCGACCACGTTCGGCCGCGACGGTCTGATCACGGCGCTGCAGATGTTGTGGGTCGATCCGCGGGTCGCCAAGGGCGTGCTGCGGCGGCTCGCACATTTCCAGGCCAAGGCGGTCGATCCGCTCGCCGACGCCGCACCGGGAAAGATCCTGCACGAGATGCGCGGCGGCGAGATGGCGGCGCTGCGCGAGGTGCCGTTCTCGCAATATTACGGCAGCGTGGATTCGACCGCGTTGTTCGTGCTGCTCGCCGGCCGCTATGTCGAGCGCACCGGCGACGAGAAGACGTTGGTCGAGCTGTGGCCCGCGATCGAGGCGGGGCTCGCCTGGATCGACGGTCCCGGCGATCCCGATCAGGACGGCTTTGTCGAATATCAGCGCGCTACCGAAAAAGGGCTCGCCAACCAGGGCTGGAAGGACTCTTACGACGCCATCTTCCATGCCGACGGCAAGCTCGCGGAAGGCAATATCGCGCTTGCCGAGGTCCAGGGCTATGTTTACGCCGCAAAACAGCTCGCCGCGCGATGCGCGCTGCGGCTCGGCAAGCCTGACCTCGCGAACAGGCTCGAGGCGGAGGCCAAGACGCTCGCCGAGCGTTTCGAGGAGGCGTTCTGGTGCGAGGAGCTCGGCACCTACGCGCTTGCGCTCGACGGCAAGAAGCGGCGATGCGAGGTCCGCACCTCGAATGCCGGGCAGGTCTTGTTCAGCGGCATGATCCGTGAGGACCGCGCCCGTCTCGTTGCGGCCGATCTGATGCGGCCGCATTTCTTCTCGGGCTGGGGCATCCGCACCGTCGCGCGTAGTGAAGTGCGCTACAATCCGATGTCGTATCACGACGGATCGATCTGGCCGCACGACAACGCGCTGATCGCGCTTGGCCTCGCGCATTACGGGCTCAAGCACTCGGTTGCGCATGTGTTCAAGGGCCTGTTCGATGCCGCGACCTATATGGATCTGCGCCGGCTGCCGGAATTGTTCTGCGGCTTCCGCCGCGAGAAGCGGCGCGGCCCGACGCTCTATCCGGTCGCCTGCGCCCCGCAGGCCTGGGCCAGCGCGACGCCGTTCACGCTGCTGGAGGCGGCGCTCGGCATCGAGTTCGACGTCGCGCGCTGCGAGATCCGCCTGCGCAATCCGCATCTGCCGGCGTTCTTGAACGAGGTCATCCTGCGCGATCTGCGGCTCGGCGAGTCCAGCGTCGATCTGCGCGTCTGCCGCCACGGCCATGACGTGGCGCTGGAGGTGCTGCGGACGCGCGGCCAGATCCAGGTGTCGATCGTGCTGGCGCGCTAGCGGCGCGCCGCAAGGAGGGTTCATGCGTACCGCCGGATGGTTGGTCCTGAGCGTGGCGATCGTCGCGGGATTGACGGTTGCCGTATCGCGTGCCGCGGAGGAGCAGCCCGCAGCCGCAACCGAGGCGAACGCACCGCCGGCGGTGCAGCCGCCTGCTTCGGTCGTGCCGGTCACGCCGAAGGATGCCGCGCCGCCGCCGTCGGTGACCATCATCGGCGCCAGCGACGCGCACGGCGTGCTCGGCCGCGACGTGCGCAGCGCGGCGGACGAGGACATGGGTCATATCGTCGATGTCATCGTCGACCTCACCGGCCATGTGCGCGCCGCCGTGATCGATTTCGGCGGCTTCCTCGGCGTCGGCAGCCGCAAGATCGTGGTCGACTGGAATGCGCTTCGGTTCGGCAAGATCACCAACAAGAAGGACAGCATCACACTGGAATTGACCAAGGCGCAGGTCGCGGCCGCGCCGGAATACAAGGAAGACACGCCGATGGTCGTGCTCGGCGCATCCGGCAGCCTGCAACCGCTGCAAGCGGTTCAGTGAGGCGCGGGGAGGGATGGCTGCCTGTGCTGTTGTCGAGGAAGCCGAACCATGCAGATCGCAAGGGACGCGTTGAGCAGGACAACGTCGCCTTGCCCCTGCCTGCGGGCATTCCGGCGCCGTCGCGCCGGAGCCTGCGCGGCCTCGACTGGTTCATCTTTTTCCTCGCTGACGTGCAGACCGGCTTTGGCCCCTTCATCGCCGTCTATCTGACGACGCAGAAATGGACCCAGGTCGAGATCGGCCTCGTGCTGTCGATCGGCGGTATCGTCGCGCTGATCGGCCAGATGCCGGGCGGGGCCATCATCGACGCCGCGAAATCCGAGCGGTTGGTCGCAGCGCTTGCGATCGCGACCATCGGCTGCTGCGCGCTCGCCTATGCGGCGATGCCGATCTTCGCGGTGGTGGTGACGGCGGCCACGCTGCATGCGGCGGCGAGTTGCGTGCTGGGACCGGCGATCGCGGCGATCAGCCTGGGCCTGGTCGGTCCACTCAAGATCGGCGAGCGGCTCGGCCGCAACGCGCGTTTTGCCTCGCTCGGCAACGGCGTTGCCGCCGCGGTGATGGGCACGGCTGGCTATCTTCTCTCGAGCCGCTCGGTGTTTCTCGTCACCTTCCTGCTCGCGATCCCGACCCTGATCGCGCTGTCGCGCATTCGCGAGGAGGAGGTCGATATCGCACGCTGCCACGGTGAGATGCCGCGTGAGGCGCCGGTTCCCGGCGACACCAATGTCTGGCACCTGATCCGGCAGCGGCCGCTCATCGTCTTTGCGCTAAGCGTGCTGTTGTTGCAACTGGCGAACGCCGCGATGATGCCGCTGATGGCAAGCGCAGTAACGGCGCGGTCGAGCCAGTGGGCGACCGTGCTCGTTGCCTTCTGCATCGTCGTGCCCCAGGCGATTGTCGCGCTGTTGTCGCCGACCGTCGGGCGCAAGGCGCAGCTTTGGGGCCGGCGGCCGCTGCTGCTGATCGGGTTCGGCGCGCTGACGATCCGCGGCCTGCTGTTTGCGACCGTGCGCGATCCCTATCTGCTGGTGCTGGTGCAGGTATTCGACGGCTTTACGGCGGCGGTGTTCGCGGTGATGATCCCGCTGATCGTGGCCGACGTCGCCTTCGGCAGCGGGCACTTCAATCTGGCGCAGGGCATCGTCGGCACCGCGACCGGCATCGGTGCGTCCCTGAGCACCGCGCTTGGCGGCTATGTCAGCGACAAGTTCGGCAATGCCACCGCCTTCTTCGGGTTGGCGAGCATCGCCGCGACCGGGCTGTTGCTGGTCCTCTTCGTGATGCCCGAGACCAGGCGCATGGGCATCGCGGCAAACAAAATGGCCGGCTGAACGAGACCAGCCGGCCACACCGGGTGGGGAAGGCAAAACGATCAGGCGTCGAGATTGTGCAGGCGCTGGCGGTTGCGCAGCACGATCTGGCGGGCGCCGGAGAAACCAAGAATGCCCTGAGCGTGAAGCTGCGACAGCGCACGCGACACGGTCTCGAGAGTCAGGCCGAGATAGTCGCCGATGTCGCGGCGGCACATCGGCAGCGCCATCATGCCGGCAACGGCCAGACGGCGATCCATTTCGAGCAGGAAGGTCGCAACCCGCTCCATCGCCGTCTTGCGGCCCAGCAGCAGCATGTGGTCTTCGGCGTGGCGCAGCTCGCCGGCCGTCATGGCCCAGAGCTTGCGGGCGACCTGCACGTCGGTACCGGCGGCCTTCTCGAGGCTGGCGCGCTTCACCAGGCGGACATTGGTGTCGATGATGGCTTCGGCGGCGAGACGGTGGGCGGCGCCGGATTCCAGGCCGAACACGTCGCCGGCAAGGTGGAAGGCGCCGATCTGGCGGCGGCCGTCGGAGAGCAGCTTGTAGCTGCGGACCGCGCCGGTGACGACCTGGTAGACATATTCGGCCGGCTCTTCCTCGCCGTAGATCTCCTCGTCCTTGCGGTAGGAGAACTCGGTGGCGACCAGGCCGACATGGCCGGTGATCGCGCCGAACTGGTCGGAGACGGGATGGGCCGGGGCAATCTTGCCACCGATTTGGGTGTTGATCGCCTGGGTGTTGATCGTCTGGGTCAGCATCTGCGCCATCTCCGTTGTGATGACGCTTTCCTACGCGGTATCGGGTGCTTCGAAAATTTCGCGAGATATCTTAAGGGGGGTTACCTACGTACAACCCCGTAGGTCACGCCCGCGGCCGATCCTGGATGGCGTGGCGGATGCGTTTGACCAGGTTTTCGTCGAGAAGCGGCTTCAAAATCACGTCCTTCACGCCTGCCGCCGCCGCCCGGGCCGAGATATTCCCGTCGGGATAGCCGGTAATCAGGATCACCGGGGTGTCGCCGTCGGATTGGCGCAGGCGGCCGGCGAGCTCGATGCCGTTGATGTTGGGCATTTTGTAATCGATGACGTAGCAGTCCGCGCCGGGCGGGCTCGTCGCGTTGAGCAGCGCCGTGGCGTTCCGGAAGGTCCGCACCGCGAAGCCGTCGGTTTCCAGCAGGAAGCGCAGGGATCCCAGCACGGCGTCATCGTCGTCGACCACGTAGACGACGGGCTGTGCGGGTGGCGCCGTCTGCAGCCGCTGATGGTGCGAGCCGATCTCGATCATCCTGATCGCGTAGCACAGGCGGAAGGGGTGGTCTTGACCTGCCTCAATCCTTCAGCATGCCGGCGCGCATCGCCAGCCGCACCAGTTCCGACAGGCTGCCCGCCTGCATTTTGGTCATGACATTGGCCCGGTACACCTCGATGGTGCGTGGGCTGATGTCGTATTCGCGCGCGATCAGCTTGTTGGACAAGCCCGCGACCAGCCCCTCCATGACCTGGCGCTCCCTGGGGCTCAAGGAGGCGACGCGTGCGGCGACGTCCTGCGCGATGGCCTCGCTCTTGGCCGCCGGCTCCGCCTGGCGGATGGCGGTCTCGATCATGGCAATGAGGCGGTCGTCCTCGAACGGCTTTTCCAGGAAGTCGACGGCGCCGAGCTTCATCGCCTCGACCGCGAGCGGCACGTCGCCGTGGCCGGTCATGATCAGGATCGGAAACGGCGAGTGCTGCGCTTTCATCCGTTTCAGGAGTTCGATCCCATCGATGCCGGGCATGCGCACGTCGGAGACGATGCAACCGAACGCGAGGCCGGGGAGGGCCTCCAGGAAGCGTTGCGCATCATCGAACAGGGTCACGCTGTAGCCTGACGAATCAAGCAAAAAATTCAGCGAATCGCGCATCGCGTCGTCGTCGTCGATAACGTAGATCATTCCCTTGGTCGTCATGGATCAGCTCTCGTCGGCTGCAGGCAGGGTGAATCGGAATGTCGCCCCGCCCGATGCATTGCTCTCGGCCCACATGCGTCCGCCATGAGCCTCGATGATCGAACGGCTGATCGACAGTCCGACGCCCATGCCGGTTTCCTTGGTGGTGAAGAAGGTCTGAAACAGATTCGGAATGACGTCGTCCTGAAAGCCGGACCCGGTGTCGGAGACCTCGATCTCGATCATGTCGTCGGCGACGCGGGTGTTGGTGACGACGAGCTCGCGCAGTGGCGACTGCGCCATCGCCTCGAGCGCGTTGCGGAACAGATTGACGAGGACCTGCTGGATCTGGACCCGGTCGGCGAGGACCAGATCGGCGTTCTGATCCAGATTGAATCGAAGCTGGACGTTTTGCTCGCGCGCACCGGCGAGCCCGAGCGCGCCGGCCTCCTCGATCAGCTTGGAGAGGCTCTCGACCCGCTTTTCGGATTCGCCGCGCGCCACGAAATCGCGGAGACGCCGAATGATCTGGCCTGCCCGCACGGCCTGCTCCGCGGCGCGATCCAGCGCGCTTTCGATCTTCGCCAGATTCGGATCGGCGCTGCCGGCGAGCAGCCGCCGCGACCCCTTCATGTAGTTGCTGATCGCCGCCAGCGGCTGGTTGATCTCGTGGGCGAGAGCGGAGGCCATCTCGCCCATCGCGGTCAGCCGCGAGACATGGACGAGCTCGGACTGCAATTCCTGCAGCCTCGCCTGGGTCTGCTGGTGCTCGGTGAGGTCGCGGACGAAGCCGGTGAAATAGGGTTCTCCGCCCGACTGCATCTCGCCGATCGACAAATGCATCGGGAAGGTGGTCCCGTCGCGGCGCTTGCCGGTGACGATGCGGCCGATCCCGATGATGTGCGGATTGTTCGTCGAGCGGTAGCGCGCGATGTAGCTGTCGTGGCGGGTGCGGTCCGGCTCCGGCATCAGGATGCTGACGTTCTGGCCGATCGCTTCCTGCTCGGACCAGCCGAACAGGCGCTCGGCGGCCGTGCTGAACAGCTGCATGATGCCGCGACCATCGATGACGATCATGGCGTCGGGAATGGTGTGAAGGATGGAGCGGAGGTGGGTCTCGCGCGTGCGCAGCGCTTCCTCGACCTGCTTCTCCTCGTCGATGTCAAGGAGGATTCCGCTGAGATGGCGCGCGGCGCCGGAATCATCCCTGATCAAACCGGCGCGGGCCCTGATCCATTTGCCCCGCTCGGACGTCCCGGCGATCCTGAAAGAGACGTCGAAGCCGCCGCCACGCTCACCGACCTGCTTGATCGCAGTCTCGACGCGTTCGCGGTCCTCGGGCTCGAGACGTAACAGGAAGAGGTCGTAGCTCGCCGGCTGGCCCGGCTCGACACCGAGCAGCATCCGCGCGGTTTCCGACCATTCCAGCTCGCGCGTCGTGAGATCAAGATCCCAGGTGCCGACGCCGAACCCTTCGATTCGGACGCGGAAATGTTCGCCGCGACCGTCATCTTGGGGATGCGTTACGCGGGTCGGCGACAAGCAATGCTCCTAAATCCTGACGCGGTGGCCCCTGACGTCGCTGCCGCAATGTCGCCCAAGCCCGGCCCGGAGGCAAGTTCTGTCGCCGGCCGGAGGGCGGGGGTGCAAGCCACCCGCGCGCTCTTGATCTATCTCATCTCCAGGAATGGAGGGCGGGCGTACAGTTTGGTCAAAGAGAATGCACTGGAGGCTTCCGATGACATACGCGACCGTGATGGTCAGCCTCGCGCTGGATCAGCCCAACTATGCGCGCCTTGAGGTCGCGGGCGAGCTTGCCGAACGATTCGAGGCCGCACTCGTCGGGGTCGCCGCAGCGAAGTTCGCCCCGCCGCTTTATTTCACCGATGGTGCCGAGGCCCAGCGCCTGATCGATCAGGAGGAGGCCTCCGTCAAGAGGTGCCTTGCCGATCTGGAGGCGGAATTCCGCGCCGCAACCAGAACCCGCGGGGGGCGCGCGGAATGGCGCAGTGCCACCGATTTTCCCGCACGCTTCGTCCTGGCACAGGCGCGCTGCGCCGATATTGTCGTCAGCGGCGGGCAGAGCCCAGCCTTTTCCGATGCCTTTTCGCTGGTAAGCCCCAAGGATCTGGTGATGCAGGCCGGCCGACCGTTGCTGGTCGTGCCCGACCGGATCAACTGGCTCAATCTGCGCAGCGTGCTGGTGGCCTGGAAGGACACGCCCGAGGCGCGCCGCGCGGTGGCCGACGCGCTGCCGATGCTGCGCAAGGCGAAGGATGTCGCCATCGTCGAGATTCCGGAAGCGGGCGACGACCGTGCGGCCGTGATGGCGCGCGTCAGCGACGTCGCCGCCTGGCTCGCGCGCCATGGCGTCACCGCGACGGCGCGCGTGCCGGAAGCCACGGGCAGTGAGCCCGCCGCCGTGCAGTTGGAAAGGATTGCCGACGATGTTGCCGCCGGTCTCATTGTCGCCGGCGCTTACGGTCATTCCCGCTTCCGCGAGCTGATCCTCGGTGGCGTCACGGAGTATCTGGTCACTCAATCCGTCCGCTGCGTGCTGCTGTCGCACTGACGGCTGGCTGGAAGCGAATCGAGGAGAACGCGCCATGTACAAGTTCCTTGAGCAGACCGTCGAAGGCTACATGACGCGCAACGTCAGGACGGTGCAGCGCGACCACAATCTGCTCGCGCTCAGCGAGATGTTCGAGCAGGACGACTTCAACTCCTATCCAGTCGAGGACGACGGCCAGGTCGTCGGCATCGTCACCAAATTCGACATCCTGAAATGCTTTGCCTTCACGCCGAGCCAGATGCTGCCGCGCTATCACGAGCTGATGAGCCGCAAGGTCGGCGACGTCATGACGCCGGAGTTCATCTATGTCAGCCCCGACACGCGGCTGACGCGCGTGCTCCAGATCATGGTCGAGCATCGCATCCGGAGCATCATCGTGCTCGACGGCGCGCAAAAGCTGGTCGGAATCATCGCGCGCGAGGACGTCATCGCGGCGTTGAAGGCGACCGCGAGCGACTGACGAATCTTCCTTGAATTCTGTGTTTCCAGCCTCCGTGATATCACGGAGGCGGCGACGCTTTGCGGGGTTGGCACTGCATCCGAGCGATTGATATCGCTTGCAGATCGGCGGCATCCTCACATTAACAGAAATCCATCTGTCTTGATTTCAATCAATTCCCCGCGAGGGTGAATGTGGTTTCTGGCAGCGTGTTCTTTCAGAGAGAATCCGCGATGCCCCAGCCCTCGATCTCCAAAACCATGACAACAGGCGAAAGCGGCCTGGCGGTCATCTTCGCGGTCACAGCCTTCCTGTGCTTGATCGCCTCGGCCAAGGCGCTTGATGCGCCGTTCGCCTTCCACGCCGGGCTGAGCGCGGCGGCGAGCCTGGCCGCGGTGTTCTTCATCATCAACCGCTACTACGACCGCCCGGCGGCGCTGCCGCTCGCGGAGATCAATGGTCGCCCCAACTACAACATGGGCCCGATCAAGTTCACCGCCGTCATGGCGATGTTCTGGGGCATCGCGGGCTTCCTGGTCGGGCTCATCATCGCCTCGCAGCTGGCCTGGCCCGCGCTGAACTTCGATCTGCCCTGGATTCAGTTCGGCCGGCTGCGGCCGCTGCATACCTCCGCGGTGATCTTCGCCTTCGGCGGTAACGTTCTGATCGCGACGTCCTTCTATGTCGTGCAGAAGTCCTGCCGCGCGCGGCTTGCCGGCGATCTCGCGCCCTGGTTCGTCGTGCTCGGCTACAATTATTTCATCCTCATCGCCGGCACCGGCTATCTGCTCGGCGTCACGCAGTCGAAGGAATATGCCGAGCCGGAATGGTACGCCGACCTCTGGCTGACCATCGTCTGGGTCACCTATCTGCTGGTCTTCCTCGGCACCATCATCAAGCGCAAGGAACCGCACATCTTCGTCGCGAACTGGTTCTATCTCGCCTTCATCGTGACGATCGCGGTTCTGCATCTCGGCAACAACCCCGCGCTGCCGGTGTCGTTCTTCGGCTCGAAATCCTACATCGCCTGGGGCGGCATCCAGGATGCCATGTTCCAGTGGTGGTACGGCCACAACGCGGTCGGCTTCTTCCTGACCGCCGGCTTCCTTGCCATCATGTATTACTTCATCCCGAAGCGGGCGGAGCGGCCGATCTATTCCTACCGGCTCTCGATCATCCATTTCTGGGCGCTGATCTTCCTCTATATCTGGGCCGGGCCGCACCATCTGCACTACACAGCGCTGCCGGATTGGACGCAGACGCTCGGCATGACCTTCTCGATCATGCTGTGGATGCCCTCCTGGGGCGGCATGATCAACGGCCTGATGACGCTGTCGGGCGCCTGGGACAAGCTGCGCACCGATCCCGTGCTGCGCATGCTGGTCGTCTCGGTCGCCTTCTACGGCATGTCGACCTTCGAGGGGCCGATGATGTCGATCAAGGTGGTCAACTCGCTCAGCCACTACACCGACTGGACCATCGGCCACGTGCATTCCGGTGCGCTCGGCTGGGTCGGCTTCGTCTCCTTCGGCGCGCTGTACTGCCTGGTGCCGTGGGTCTGGAATCGCAAGGGCCTCTACAGCCTGAAGCTCGTCAACTGGCACTTCTGGATCGCCACCCTCGGCATCGTTCTCTACATCTCGGCGATGTGGGTGTCCGGCATCCTCCAGGGTCTGATGTGGCGCGCCTACACCTCGCTCGGCTTCCTCGAATATTCCTTCATCGAGACCGTCGAGGCGATGCATCCCTTCTATGTCATTCGCGCCGCCGGCGGTGCGCTGTTCCTGATCGGCGCGCTGATCATGGCCTTCAACCTCTGGATGACCGTTCGCGTCGGCGAGCAGGAAGTCCAGATGCCCGTCGCTCTTCAGCCGGCGGAATGAGGAGTTTTCCATGTCGTTCTGGACACGCCACCAAGTCTTCGAAAAGAACTCGATCATCCTGGTCGTCGGCATCTTGCTGGTGATCGCGATTGGCGGTCTCGTCGAGATCACGCCGCTGTTCTAC
Organism: Bradyrhizobium genosp. A; assembly: GCF_049949275.1. NCBI lineage: Bacteria > Pseudomonadati > Pseudomonadota > Alphaproteobacteria > Hyphomicrobiales > Nitrobacteraceae > Bradyrhizobium > Bradyrhizobium genosp. A. The sequence continues at coordinate 2,658,421 of NZ_CP188196.1, forward strand.
CTCAAGAGCACGATCGAAGTAGTCGACGGCGTCAGGCCCTACACGCCGCTGGAGCTCGCCGGGCGCAACATCTATGTCCGCGAAGGCTGCTATCTCTGTCATTCACAGATGATCCGGCCCTTGCGCGACGAGGTCGAGCGTTACGGCCACTTCTCGCTCGCCGCCGAGAGCATGTTCGACCATCCGTTCCAGTGGGGCTCGAAGCGCACCGGTCCTGACCTTGCCCGCGTCGGCGCAAAGTATTCCGACGACTGGCACGTCACCCATCTGACCAACCCGCGCGCAATCGTGCCGCAATCTGTGATGCCGGGCTATCCGTTCCTGGCTCGGACGGAAGTCGATCCGGAGACGATCGGCGACCACATGCGCACGCTGCGGACCGTCGGCGTTCCCTACACCGACGATCAGATCGCCAACGCGGCCGCCGACATGAAGGCCCAGGCCGATCCGGACAATGCCGGCACCGATGCCTTCACCAAGCGCTATGCCAAGGCCGTCGTGCGCAATTTCGACGGCAAGACCGGAACGCCGACCGAGATGGACGCGCTGATCGCGTACCTCCAGATGCTCGGCACGCTGGTCGACTTCAAGCTCTACAACGAGAAAGCCAATCTTCGCTGAGAAGGCATCACCGATGAAAGCCATCCTGACACTCGACAATCTCGCATCTGATCTCGTGACCACGATCTGGACGCCGGTCTTCGTCGCGATCTTTCTCGCGATCATCGCCTACGCATTTTGGCCCCGCAACAAGGCTGAGTTCGACGATGCAGCCAGCCTGCCGCTGCGGGAGGAGTGAGAGATCATGACCACCGACCATCAAAGCGAAATCGATTCCGTCACCGGCAGGGCCACCACCGGACACGAATGGGACGGCATCAAGGAGCTCAACACGCCGCTGCCGCGCTGGTGGGTGATTACGTTCTATCTCACCATCGTCTGGGCGATCGGCTATTGGATCGTCTATCCGGCCTGGCCGCTGATCTCGAACAACACCCGCGGCGTGATGGGCTACTCCTCGCGTGCCGACGTCGCGGTCGAGCTTGCCAATCTCGACAAGATCCGCGGTGACAAGATGGCGGCGCTGGGCGCGGCCTCGCTCGCCGACATCGAGAAGGACCCGGCCTTGCTGGCGCTCGCCCGCGCCAAGGGCAAGACCGTGTTCGGCGACAATTGTGCGCCGTGCCACGGCTCCGGCGCTGCCGGCGCCAAGGGCTTTCCGAACCTGAACGACGATGACTGGCTGTGGGGCGGCACGCTCGACCAGATCATGCAGACCATCCAGTTCGGCGCACGCTCCGGCCACGCCAAGACCCATGAAGGCCAGATGCTCGCCTTCGGCAAGGACGGCGTGCTGAAGTCGGACGAGATCGTCACGGTCGCCAACTATGTGCGCTCGCTGTCCGGCCTCTCGACCCGCAAGGGCTATGATGCCGCCAAGGGCGAGAAGATATTTGCGGACAATTGCGTCGCCTGCCATGGCGACGGCGGCAAGGGCAACCAGGAGCTCGGCGCGCCCAATTTGACCGACAAGATCTGGCTCTATGGCTCGGACGAGGCGGTCCTGATCGAGACCATCAGCAATGGCCGCGCCGGCGTCATGCCGGCCTGGGAAGGGCGGCTCGATCCGTCCACCATCAAGGCGATGGCGGTCTACGTCCACTCGCTGGGCGGTGGCAAGTAGCCGAATGTTAGCAAGGCGGGGGCGAACAAAACTGCCCCCGCTTGAGCTGGATCAATCGACGCCACGGCGTCGGGTCTAGGTTTAATCGCACCTTTTCGAGAACAACCAGCGCGATGAACAAAACCGTGAACCCGAACGAGCTCACATCGGACGACGAGTACGGGCCGCTCTACGCAGCCCGCAAGAAGGTTTACCCCCAGAGCGTCTTCGGCACCTTCCGCCGGATCAAATGGGGCCTGATGGCGTTCTGCCTCGGCGTCTACTACTTCCTGCCGTTCGTGCGCTGGAATCGCGGTCTTGGTGCCCCCAGCCAGGCGGTGCTGATCGATCTTCCCAACAGCCGCTTCTATTTCTTTTTCATCGAGCTGTGGCCGCAGGAGGTCTATTACTTCACGGGTCTGCTGATCGTCGCCGCGGTGGCGCTGTTCCTGATGAACTCGGTCGGTGGCCGGATCTGGTGCGGCTATCTCTGCCCGCAGACGGTCTGGACCGATTTGTTCTATGCCGTCGAGCGTCTGGTCGAGGGTGACCGGCGCGAGCGGATGAAGAAGGACAAATCGTCCGATCCGATGAAGCTGGAGCGCATCTCCGAGATCGTGCTCAAGCATTCGATTTGGCTCTTGATCGCGTGGTGGACCGGCGGCGCCTGGGTGCTCTATTTCAACGACGCGCCGACGCTGGTGAAGGAGCTCGTCACCTTCCAGGCGCCAATGATCGCCTATATCTGGATCGGCATCCTCACCGCGACGACCTATGTGCTCGCCGGCTACATGCGCGAGCAGGTCTGCACCTATATGTGTCCGTGGCCGCGCATCCAGGCCGCGCTCACCGACGAATGGGCGCTCAACGTCACCTACCGCTACGATCGCGGCGAGAAGCGCACCTCGGTCAAGAAGGCCGCCGAGCTGCGCGCGCTCGGCGAGCACGTCGGCGATTGCGTCGACTGCTATCAATGCGTCGCGGTCTGCCCGACCGGCATCGACATCCGCAACGGGCCGCAGCTCGAATGCATCCAGTGCGGGCTCTGCATCGACGCCTGCGACAACGTCATGACCAAGATCGGCCGGCCGAAGCGGCTGATCGGCTATGACAACGACATCAACATCCAGCGCCGCCAGGACGGCAAGGCGCCGATCTATCGCATCGTCCGCGCCCGCACCGTCGCCTACAGCGCGATCATCGCCGCCGTCGGCGGCATCATGCTCTACGTGCTGGCGACGCGCAGCCTGCTCGACGTCAACGTGCTGCACGATCGCAATCCCGTCGCCGTGAAGCTCAGCGACGGTTCGATCCGCAATGCCTATACGGTGCGGCTGCTCAACAAGAGCGGCTACGACCGCGTCGTCGCGATCGATGCGGACGGCCCGGTCAATCTGACCACCCATGTCGTCGGCGTCGATTCCGTGACGCCTGATAGGCCGATGATCGTGATCCCGCGCGATAGCACCAGCGAGCTGCGCCTGCTCGTCACAGCGCCGGCCGACAGCAATCCGGAGAAGTCGATCCCCGTGCGCTTCCACGTCACCGATATCGGGCTCGGCGAGGTCGCCACCACCACCGACAATTTCGTCGCGCCGTAAGTTCAGGAGACTGAAATGGCCACCAAGCCGCTGACCGGAACCAAAGTGTTCCTGATACTGGTCGCCTTTTTCGGAATCGTGATCGGTGTCAACGTCACCATGATGAAACTCGCGATCGCGACGCTGCCCGGTACCGACGTCGACAGCCCTTATGCCGCGGGCCTTGCCTATGACCGCGAGATCTCGGCGGCGCAGGACCAGACCGCGCGCAAATGGCAGGTCAGTGCGCATATCGAGCGGCGCGCCGACGGCAATGCCGTGCTTCAGGTCGAGGCGCGCGACGCGGCGGGCCAGCCGGTGACCGGATTGAAATTCGGCGGCCGCCTGGAGCGGCCGACCGACAAGCGCGCCGACCTCGCGGTCGAGCTTGCGGAGGCCGGCATCGGCATCTATCGCGGCAATGCCGCGTCCGTCGCGCCGGGCCAGTGGGATCTGGTGATCGAGGGCGACGCCAAGGGCGAGCGCGTGTTCCTGTCGCGCAACCGCGTGATCCTGAACTGAGGTCTCGCCATGCAGGTGACGCGCGATCTCTCTCACTACGTCCGCACCGCGGGCGCGGGCGTGCAGCATATCGATCTCGCGGTCGAGGGCGTCCACTGCGCCGGCTGCATGGCCAAGATCGAGCGCGGGCTGTCGGCGATCCCTGATGTCACATTGGCGCGGGTGAACCTCACCGATCGGCGCGTCGCACTGGAATGGAAAGAAGGCACGCTCGATCCTGGCCGATTCATCGATCGCCTCGAGGAGCTCGGCTACAAGGCCTATCCTTACGAGACCGAGAGCGCGGAAGCGACCGAGGTCGCGGAATCGCGCTTCCTGCTGCGCTGCCTCGGCGTCGCCGCGTTTGCCACCATGAACGTGATGATGCTGTCGATCCCGGTGTGGTCAGGCAACGTCTCGGACATGCTGCCCGAGCAGCGCGACTTCTTCCACTGGCTGTCGGCGCTGATCGCGCTGCCGGCGGCGGCCTATGCCGGCCAGCCGTTCTTCCGCTCGGCCTGGCGGGCGTTGTCGAACAAGACCACCAACATGGACGTGCCGATCTCGATCGGCGTGTGTCTCGCACTCGGCATGTCCGTGGTCGAGACCATCCATCACGCCGACCACGCCTATTTCGACGCGGCGATCATGCTGCTGACGTTCCTGCTGGTCGGCCGCGTCCTCGACCAGAACATGCGGCGGCGGACCCGCGCGGTCGCTGGCAATCTCGCCGCGCTGAAGGCGGAGACCGCAGCAAAATTCGTCGGGCCTGATGAAATCTCGCAGGTGCCGGTCGCCGCGATCCATCCCGGCGACATCGTGCTGCTGCGGCCCGGCGAGCGCTGCGCCGTGGACGGCACCGTGATCGAGGGGCGTTCGGAGATCGACCAGAGCCTGATCACCGGTGAGACGCTCTATGTCACGGCGGAGCAGGGTACGCCGGTCTATGCGGGCTCGATGAACATCTCCGGCACCTTGCGGGTGCGGGTCTCGGCCGCGTCGGAAGCAACGCTGCTCGCCGAGATCACACGGCTGCTCGACAACGCCCTGCAGGCCCGCTCGCGTTACATGCGGCTCGCCGACCGGGCCTCGCGGCTCTATGCACCGGTGGTGCATGCGACCGCGCTCATCACGATTCTGGGCTGGGTCATTGCGGGTGCCAGCTGGCATGATGCGATCGTCACCGGCGTTGCCGTACTCATTATCACCTGTCCCTGCGCGCTCGGGCTTGCGATTCCGACGGTGCAGACGGTGGCCTCGGGTGCGATGTTCAAGGCCGGCGTGCTGCTCAATTCCGGCGATGCGATCGAGCGTCTCGCCGAAGCCGACCACGTCATCTTCGACAAGACGGGCACGCTGACGCTGCCCGATCTCGACGTGACGAACGCGGCCGATATCCCCGCCGGCATTTTCGAGCTTGCCGGGCGCCTGGCACTGTCGAGCCACCATCCCGTCGCCGCCGCTGTCGCGCAGGCTGCTGGCGCAAAGTCGCCGATCGTCGGCGCTGCTGAAGAGGCCGGGCAGGGCGTTCGCGCGACGGTTGAGGGCGTCGAGATCCGTCTCGGCCGTCCGTCGTTCTGCGGTGCCGAGGCGTTGGTCATCGGTGCCGACCTCGATCCGGAAGCCTCCGTCGTGGCCTTCAGCAAGGGCGACGAAAAGTTTATCCTGTCGGTACGTCAGGGCCTGCGCCCGGACGCGCAAGCCGTGATCGCGGCGCTGAAGGCGCGCAACATCGGCATCGAGATTCTTTCCGGCGATCGTGAGCCCGCGGTGATCGCGGCGGCTCACGCACTTGGCATCGCCGAATGGCGCGCCGGTGTCACGCCGACCGACAAGATCGCGCGGATCGAGGAGTTGAAGCAGCGCGGGGTAAAGGTGCTGATGGTCGGCGACGGCATGAACGATGCGCCGTCGCTCGCGGCGGCCCATGTCTCGATGTCGCCGATCTCGGCCGCGCATCTCAGCCAGGCCACCGCCGATCTCGTCTTCCTCGGCCGGCCGTTGGCCCCGGTCGTAGCCGCCATCGATTCCGCCCGCATGGCGCTGCATCTGATGCGGCAAAACCTCTGGCTTGCGATCGGCTACAATGTGCTGGCCGTGCCGGTCGCGATCAGCGGCGTCGTGACGCCGCTGATCGCGGCCGCCGCCATGAGCGGATCCTCGATCCTGGTGATGCTGAATTCACTGCGGGCCCGGAGCCGCGCGCGGGAGGTTGTGTGATGGAGATCCTGGTCTTCCTGGTGCCGCTGGCGCTGATGCTCGGTCTTGCCGGTCTCGCCGCCTTCCTGTGGTCGCTCCGCAGCGGCCAATATGACGATCTCGACGGCGCCGCCTGGCGGGCGATCGCCGACGATGATCCGCCGCCGCATGACGCGCCGACCAAACGCTAGCGCTTCAGGCTAAAGGTGAGCACGGCGGCCACCGCGAGGGCTGCGCCAACACCGGCGACGCAGGCGTGCCAGCCGAAATTGTCGAACAGGCGGCCGAGCACGGCGGTGCCGACGAGCCCGCCGCAGAAATAGCACGCCAGATAAGTCCCGCTCGCAATACCGCGGTTGTCGGTGGCCGCCTGTCCGACGAAGCCCGTCGCTGCGGCCTGCGCGAAAAAAGTCCCGACACCGACCAGAACCATGCCGGTGAGGACTTCGCCGAGATGCGGCGCCAGCATCAACGGCAGGCCCAGTCCGGCGACAGCTAGCGAGCCCCAGATCGTCGGCCGCGTTCCCAGGCGCGCCGCCACCTTGCCCGCCAGCAGGGTCGTGATGACCGACGGCAGGAAGACGAAATAGACGAGACCAAGGTCCATCATGCCGAGCGACAGCGGCGGCCGGACCAGCACGAAATTGACGAAGGTGAAGGTGCCGATGAAGGCGAACAGGATGCAGGAGCCGACACCGAAGGCGGCGCGCAGCCGCGGATTACGCCAATGCGCGATGGTTGCGGCGAGCGGCGATCCCGCGGGCATCATTGCATACATCGGCTGCACGCGCTGGATGGTGAAATAGACTAGCACCGCACCGGCCAGATTGAGGCATGCGAAGAAATAGAAGTTCCAGGCCAGCCCAAGACTGTCGGCGACCGCTGCCGACATCAGCCGGCCGACGAGGTTGCTCGCGACATTTCCGGTGATGTAGGCAGCAAAGGCGCCGCCGGCATCCATCGCGCTGCACTGCTCGCCGAGATAGGCGAGCGTGAGCGCGAAGGCGGACGCCATGCACAGGCCTTGCGCGACCCGCAAGGCGGTAAAGACGGTAAGGTTTGGCGCCGACGCCAGCAGGCTCGTGGGGATCGCAAGAAGCATCAGACTAATCAGGATGCCGGTCCGCCGGTTGATGTGCGGGCTGAAGAAGCCGACGACGAGGCTAGCTACCGCCATGCCGAAGGTAGAGGCATTGACGGCAAAGCCCATCGCTCCGGGTGTAACGCCATAGTGGCGCGACAGCGAGGGCAGGATCGCCTGCGTCGCAAAGAGGTCGACGACGGTCAGGAACGCGGTCAATCCGATCACGAGCGAACGAAACGCGAGGCCGGGTGAATGCGCGTCCATCATCGTCGCGGCCGGTTTGATGGGGGCAGAGAGATCGGTCATGGCATGGCCTCGCCTGAATGTGGCGCCCGGCATGCCGGGCAGCATGGGGCTTCCGGGCGCCACACCCGGCAACGCCTGCGCCGGGATCGAGCGCAAGCGTTACATGTTGTGGTCGTTCGGATCCTTGCGGACGTCGCCGACATAGAGAATCACCGTCTCCTTGCCGAGGTTCTTCCACCAATGCGAGGTGCCGAACACCTCCGGACGGATGTCGCCGGCCTTGTGCACGATCGGATCGACGCAGTTGGAGGCGTATTCGACGATTTCGCCCTGCTGCACGAAGATCAGCGCCGGGCGGTCGTCATGGCTGTGCCAGGGTACGATGCCGCCGGGCTCGATGGTGAGCTTGCGGAAGCGCAGCTCGCGGCCCTCGATATGGGCCGGCTGCTTACCGAGGTCGATCGCGCCCAGCGTCGTGTCGGTGACGCCAACCGGCTTGTAGTCGACCATCTGATGCGCGTTCGGCTTCATCTTGTCGGCCGGGCATTCGCCCGCGAACACCGGCTGTGCCGAGAATGTCAGTGCGCCGATCGTGGCGAGGCCCGGCCAGATCAGTCGCGGCAGTATGGGATGCTTGGACATGGGACGTCTCCTCTGTTGGCCACAACCTCGCTGGTCGCGGGCTATGGCAGGAGCATCTGCGAGACGGCGCCTGCTCTGAAATGCCGTTTCGCTTTCGGTGCGATAGCGCTGCGCTATGGCGGCGCGATGCGCGGCGGCTATCGAACCGATTGGGGATCGGCATTTCCGTCTGCCCAGGGGCGGGCATTGGATAGCCGTCACCCCCTTGCACAAGGGGCGGAACACAAAAATAATGCGACCCCCGATGCCGGAGCCGGAGATGACATCACTTTCGCCAGCCGATGCCGAACGTCTCAGGCTCGCTTTCCAGCGCTGCCGCGACATGGAAGGGACCCTGAACGAGCAGCTGCACGCCTATGCCGACGCCAGCCGCGAGGTTTTTCCAGCCTATGGCGAGGCGGTCGATCGCCTGGTAGCGCGCTTGAACGGGAATGGTGGCGGCGAGACCTCGCCGCGCCCGGGCGATGCGATGCTGCCGTTCATGCTGCCGGATGAAAGCGGACGCCTCGTTGCGTTGCCCACGCTAGTGGAGCAGGGCCCGGTCGCCGTGATGTTCTTCCGCGGGCACTGGTGTCCCTATTGCCGCCTCAACATGCGGGCGGTGGCCCAGGCCGATGCGCAGATCAGAGCGATGGGTGCGCAGGTCGTCGCGATCATGCCTGAAACCCGGCAATTCACCGAACACCTGAAGGCCGAGTCGCACGCGCCGTTTCCGATCCTGACCGATCTCGACAATGGCTATGCGTTGTCGCTCAACCTTGCGATTTGGCTCGGCACCGAGATCCAGCAATTGCTGTCCTATCAGGACATGGCGAAGTTTCACGGCAATGACGGCTGGATGCTCCCGATCCCGGCCGTGTTCGTGGTCGGCCGCGACGGCATCGTCAGGGCCCGCTTTGTCGATCCTGATTTCCGCAAGCGCATGGAGATCGACGATCTGCTCGCGGCACTGGAGAGCGCGAGCCGGGAACGCTGAATGGTGGGCTGCGGGTTCAGCCCGTAATCTCTCGCCAATCCGCACCGCGCAGCATGCGCATGACAGCATTGGCGACCGCTGTGCGTTGCCGGCCCGCCACGCCGTAGAGGCTGACGGTGCGGTGCGCGTCGAGGCCTGCGACCGAAGTGCGCCTCAGGCTCTCCGGTACCGGCGAGGTACGCGGCATCATGGCGACGCCGATATCGGCTTCCACCAGCTCGATCAGGTCGCGCTCGCTCGAAATCTCGTGGCCGTGCTCGAGATCGACGCCGTACTCGCGCAGGCTTGCCGAGATACGCCGGGAATGCTCGCAATAGCTGCGGCCGAGCAATTGCTCCGCGCGCAGATCGTCCGCCACGATCGTATCGTGGCCGGCAAGGCGGTGGTGTCGGCTGACGACGAGATCGAACGTCTCCGTGAACAGAGGCCAGGTGTCGAGCCGGTCCCAGGCCTCGTCGATCTCGGCGGCGATGCCGAGCTCGGCCTCGCCCTTCTTCAGGAATTCGCCGACCTCGCGGCTGGTCCCGCGCAGGAAGCGGAGTTCGAGCCGGTTGAACTGCCGCCTGATCTCGTTGAGGTGTGGAATGAGCAACGACAGGTCGATCGAATGCGTCAACGCGATGCGCAGCGCACCGACCTCGCCGCTCCTGAACGAGGAGGCCAGGGAGCGTGCGCCGCTCGCAGCGTCATAGCACTGCTTGAGCAGCGGATGCATGCGCTGGCCGAGCTCGGTCAGTTGCGCAGCAGGTCGTTCGCGGCGGAACAGGTCGCCGCCGAGTTCGGCCTCTAGCTGCTTGATAGCACGCGTCAGCGATGGCTGCGTCACATTGCATTCCTCGGCGGCGCGCGTGAAATTCAAGAGCTGCGCCACTGCGAGAAAATAGCGGACCTGGTGCATTTCCATGGATCAGCTCCCGGCAGGATTGGCCCGAAATCTAGCCGATCGGAGCCGGAAATGACATCCCGCCCGCGATAGCTCGGACGTATGGACTTGGAAGCCAGCCGGCATTTCAAAAGGTCCCGCGATCTCGTAAAACGATCAGGCGTAACAATACCACCGCGTTCGACGAATATTGGACCAGAGCGGGCTCACCAGGAGCGAACCATGAACGGTATGCAAGGCAACTCGCTGGGCAACGGTGCTGACCTTCCGGGTCAAGTCGTCCTCGTGCTTCAGGGCGGCGGCGCGCTCGGCTCGTACCAGGCCGGCGTCTACCAGGCGCTGCACGAGGCTGGCATCGAGCCGGACTGGGTGATCGGCACCTCGATCGGCGCCATCAATGCAAGCCTCATTGCAGGCAACGCGCCGGAGCACCGGCTCGCGCGTTTGAGGGAATTCTGGAAACGGATGGAGCAGAAACCGGTCTGGGGTCCGGGCAGCATCTTTCCCGGCTTCAACGAGAAGCTGGCCTATTGGTCGACCGTCACCCACGGCGTTGCCGGCTTCTTCCGGCCCAATCCGCTGGCACATGTCAGCGAGACCTACCCGCTCGGCGCCGATCACGCCGGATTCTATTCAACTGCGCCGCTGGAGGAAACCCTGCGCGAGCTGGTCGATTTCGACCTGGCCAATCGCTGCGCGCCGCGACTGACGGTCGGGGCGGCTCATGTCGGCACCAGCCAGATGCGCTATTTCGACAGCCGCGACGGCGAGCTGACGGTGAAGCACGTGATGGCTTCGGGCGCGTTGCCGCCTGCCTTCCCGGCGGTGCGCATCGATGGCGACCTCTATTGGGACGGCGGGATCCTGTCGAACACGCCGACGGAAGCCGTGTTCGACGACAATCCGCGCAGGGACTCTCTGATCTTCTCCGTGCATCTGTGGAATCCCATCGGCGGCGAGCCGACGACGATGGCGGAGGTGATGAACCGTCACAAGGACGTACAGTATTCGAGCCGGATCGCCAGCCAGATCGTCCGCCAGCAGCAGGCCCATCGCCTGCGCCACGTCATCAACCAGCTTGCGGCGCGGTTGCCTGAGAGCGACCGCAATGATCCCGCGGTGAGGGAGCTGATCGGCTACGGCTGCTCGACCCGCATGCATGTGGTGCGGCTGTTGGCGCCGCAGCTCGAGCGCGAGACCCATACCAAGGACATCGACTTCAGCCCGTCGGGGATCACGCGGCGTTGGAATGCGGGCTACGCCCACACGAGGTCCGTGCTCGCGCGAAAGCCGTGGGTCGGCGAGTTCGATCCGTTGTCCGGCGTAGTACTGCACGAGCACATGGACGAGATGCCGCTGGCGGCGGAATAGCGCCGCAAGCCGCCGCTCGCTTCATGGAATTGCCACAGGTCTTGCGGATCGTCGGCACCGGTCCGCAGTCGAAAGGCTCTGCAAGTGGTGTCCGGCAACGATCTGGAATTGGCCCTCGATCAGGTCCGCGCTCGCGCCGCGGGACCTGTCCCCGGCGTGTTTGGCCCTGACACGGTGACCTGGCGGCTCGACCAGGAGGCCGTCATCTTTCTCGGCGCCGGCCGCGCGCTGTTGCTGCAACTGGCTCACCCCTGGGTCGCCGCCGCCATCGCCGAGCATTCCAAGACCCTTGCCGATCCGATCGGCCGCTTCCATCGCACTTTCGACATCGTCTTTGCCATGGTGTTCGGCTCGCTCGACCGGGCCATGCTGTCGTCGCGGCAGCTGCACCGGCGTCACAGCATGATCGTCGGCGAGATGCCGGAGACGGTTGGTCCCTTCGCGGCCGGCTCGCGCTATTGCGCCAACGATATCCCGTCGCTGCGCTGGGTTCACGCGACGCTGGTCGAGACCGCGCTGATGGCGCACGATCTGGTTCTGCCGCCGCTCGCAGTGGAGGAGCGCGAGCGCTACTGGACCGAGAGCCGGACGTTTGGCGCCTTGTTCGGTCTGACGGGCGATGATCTGCCGGCGGACTGGTCCGGCTTCGCGGCTTACACTGCAGCGATGGCGCAGTCGGACACGCTGACCGTCAGCCCGGCAGCACGCGAGATCGCCGCGCAGATTTTTGGCGGTGCGCGTCCGTGGCTGCGACCGCCGCGATGGTATCGCGCGCTCACGGCAAGCCTGCTGCCGGAGCGGCTGCGCGCAGGCTTTGGGTTTGAGCTTGATGCACGTGACAAGAGGTCGGCCGAGAATGCGCTGCGATGGATCAAGCGGGTCTATCCGAAACTGCCCGACCGGCTGCGTTACGTCGGCCCCTATCAGGAAGGACAGGCGCGGCTCCGAGGGGAGCTGCACCCTGACTGGATGACCCGCTGCCTCAACCGCGCCTGGATCGGCCGGCCTCAGATGGACATGCGCGGGAAGTAGCGTTGCTCACACAGCCGCCAGCTTCCGATACAGCGCGCTGTAGCTGCCGGCCGAGATGCTCCAGGAGAACGACCGGCCCATGGCGCTGCGACGCATGCTGTCGAGCTGGTCCTGGGCCATGAAGGCGGAGAAGGCGCGGCGGACGCCGCCGAGGAAAGACTCGTGCGAGGGTCTTGAGAACAGGAAGCCGGTCTCGCCGTCGGTGATGGTTTCGGCCAGCCCGCCGGTCTGGTGGCCGATCGGCAGCGAGCCGAAGCGCTGGGCGTACATCTGGCTGAGGCCGCACGGCTCGAACCGCGACGGCATCAATGTAAAGTCACTGCCGGCAAAGATGCGCCGCGCCTGGGCGTCGTTGAAGCCGATGGTGACGCCGATGGCGTCGGGCCGGCGGCGATGGGCGTCGATCAGCGCCTGCTCGAGCGCCGGCTCGCCGGAGCCGGTGACAACGATCTGCCCGCCGGCGTCGACGATCTCGTCGGCCGCCGACAGCACGAGGTCGATGCCCTTCTGGTGCACGAGGCGCGCGACGATCGCGAACATCGGCCCGCGCGAGACCGCGAGGCCAAACTGTTTGCGCACATAATCCGCATTGGCCTTCTTGCCGACCCAGTCGCCGGCGCCGAATTGCTGCGCGAGCTGGGCGCAGGAGCGCGGGTCCCAGCTCTCGTCGATGCCGTTGAGGATACCGGTGAGCTCGGACGCATCCGAGCGGACGCGCAACAGGCCTTCGAGGCCGCAGCCGAATTCCTCCGTCGTGATCTCCCGCGCATAGGTGCCGCTGACGGTGGTGAGGTGCGAGGCGTAGACGAGGCCTGCCTTGAGAAAGGAGAGCTGGTCGTAGAATTCGACGCCGTCGATGTGGAAGGAGCTTTCGGGGACGCCAATTCGCCGCAGCGACTCCTTTGGGAAGAGACCCTGATAGGCGAGGTTGTGGATAGTCAGGATCGACGGCAGCTTGGCGCCGCGCCACGCGAGGTAGGCCGGCACGAGCGAAGCCGGCCAGTCATTGGCATGGACCAGGTCTGCTGCCCAATTCTTGTCCAGCTTGCCCATGGCAAGCTCAGCGGCCGCCGAGGCAAAGCGCGCGAAGCGGATGTCGTTGTCGGGCCAGTCGCGCCCGGACTCATCGCCATATGGATTGCCGGGCCGGTCGTAGAGTTGTGAGCACAACAGCACGTAAACCGGCAGGCCGTCCTTGGTCGCGGCCCGACCGAGCGAGCAGGCCGGCATTTCCGCAAATGCCGGGCAGCGGCCAACAACCTGAATATGCGTCAGTTGCTCGATGATGTCGCGATAGCCGGGCAGCATGATCCGGATATCGGCGAAGGGGCGCAGGGCTCTCGGGAGGGCGGCGGAAACGGCGCCAAGTCCGCCAACGCGGACAAAATCGTCCATCTCTGTGGTAACGAACAAGACCCTCAAGAACGATTGCCCTCTTCCGATCCCGATTGCTGCTATGCAAGATCGGGTCCAGTTACCCCTGGAAATCGCAGCCTGCCCACGAGATGCGTTCGTTCGGTAAAGACTTTCCTAGTCAGCTGCCGCCCTCTAGGGTCGGCGCACCAACAAGACAGAACAACGATAGTTCCTTGAGGACGGGCCGGGGATGCAGCTACCAGATAAGCACGAAGACACGAAGACAAAGGCCTTCGCCGGCCTGCGCGTCCTGGATTTTTCCACCACCATTGCCGGCCCCCATTGCGCGCGGATCCTCGCCGACATGGGCGCCGAGGTCATCAAGATCGAGACCGACGGCGGCGAGACGATGCGGACGCGGCCGCCGCTGCGCAAGGGCTGCAGCACCGTGTTCGGCCAGCTCAATGTCGGCAAGAAGAGCGTCGTGCTCGACCTCAAATCCGAGGACGGCAGGGAGGCGGTCCGCCGGCTGGTCGTCACCGCCGACATCCTGGTCGAGAATTTTCGGCCCGGCGTGATGCGCCGGCTGCGGCTCGACTACGACAGCCTGTGCTCGGTCAATCCCAAGCTGATCTATTGCTCGATCTCGGGCTATGGCCAGACCGGTCCCTCGGCCGAGCTGCCGGCCTACGCGCCGGTGATCCACGCGGCTTCGGGTTATGATATGGCGCATCTCGCCTACCAGCCCGGTCGTAACCGTCCGGACTATTGCGGCATCTATCATGCCGATGTCGTCACCGGCACATATGGCTTCGGCGCGATCGCGTCTGCGCTTTACCAGCGCACGGTGACCGGGCTCGGCCAGCACATCGACGTCTCCATGCTGGAGTCGATGCTGACCTTGACGGTGATCGAGCTGCAAAGCTCGCAATTCGCGGTGACGCCGCCGCCGCGCCCGATGTTCGGCCCGACCGAGACGGCCAACGGCTATGTCATGATCACGGTGGCCAGCGAGAAGACGTTCCAGGCGTTGATGGGTGTGATCGGCCGGCCCGAATGGATCTCCGATCCGCGCTTTTCGACCTACGCCCCGCGGCGCGAGAACTGGGCCGACATGATGGACGGCGTCGAGGCCTGGTCGAAACCGCACACGACCGATGCATGCCTTGTGGATTTAAGCACAGCCGGCGTGCCGGCCTCGGCCTATCGCACCATCAAAGAGGCCCTGGCCGATCCGCAGCTCGCGCACCGGCAGGCGCTCTCGTCCGTGGAAGACGGAGGCGGCTCGTTTCAGGTGCTCAATCTGCCGTTCCGGATGACGGGCGCCGACACGACCCCGGGCGAGACGATCGCTGTCCTCGGCGAGCACACGGACGCGCTGCGCGACGAAATCGGCCTCGGCGACAAGGCGCCAATTCCGTCAGGCAAAACAGAAGCGACGGGCTGAGCCCGTCACGCCGCGCGCATGCGGCATCGAACCCCGTGTGTTCCTCTTGCCGTGGCGAGCATTTGTCGCCAATCTTGCCTCCAAGTCATTCACCGATCCGAAACATCGGACGAGGATCCCGGGAGGAACCATGACGAACATTGCTGCTGCGGCGTGCAAGCGCGCGCCGATTTTCCTGGTTGCGGCATTTGTGCTCCTTCCGCTGGCTACCCCAGTGCAGGCCCAGAAGGCAGGCGGCAGCATCACCGTCGGCCTAGAGCTCGATGTTCCCGGCTTCGATCCGCTGAAGGTTGGCGTGTACGACGCGGCTGCGCTCACCCCGGCGGCCGGCATCTTCGACACGTTGACCTATCTCGACGACAAGGGCGAGGCGCGGCCCAAGCTTGCGCTGTCCTGGACGCATTCGGACGACTTCAAGACCTGGACGTTCAAACTGCGCCCCGGCGTCAAGTTCCACGATGGGACGCCGTTCAACGCCGAGGCGTATAAGGCCAATTTCGACCGGCAGAAAGATCCCGCCAACAAGTGCCGGTGCGCATTCTACATTGCTGCCGTCAATAACGTTCAGGCGCCCGACGAGCTGACGGTCGTCTATAATCTCAACGATCCCTCCGTGAATTATCCGACGCTGGTGTCCTACCCCAACCAGAACGCCGCGGTGCATTCGCCGACCGCCTGGAAGACAAAAGGCGACGACTACAACCGGAACCCCGTCGGCACCGGGCCCTATATTCTGAAGTCATGGAGCGCCGGCGATCGCATGATCCTGGAGAGGAATCCCGACTATTGGGACAAGGACAAGATCTATCTCGATCGCATCATCCTGAAGCCGCTGCCCGACGCGCAGTCGCGCTTTGCAAGCCTGCAGTCGGGCGAAGCCGACCTCATCTGGGACGACGAATACGATCCTGACAACATTCAGAAGGCTCAGAAGGATCCGAAGCTGACCGTGCACAGCTACACGGGCTCGGGCGCTCAGGTCTACGCCTTCAATACGAAGACACCGCCGTTCGACGACGTCCGGGTGCGGCAGGCGCTGGTGATGGCGATCGACCGCAAGAAGATGTCACAGGCGATCACCAACGGGCTCGCCAAGCCTGCGACAAACCCGTACGGCGACGGCTCGTGGGTCAAGTGCAAGGATGACGGCGCGTTGCCGCTCGACATTGCAAAGGCCAAGGCCCTGATCAAGGAGTATGGCAAGCCGGTCGAGTTCAAGATGGTGGTCACGGCGACGCCGCGCGGCCGTATCATTGGCCAGGTGTTGCAGCAATTCTGGAAAAATGTCGGTGCCAGCATGGAGCTCGAGCAGGTCGATCAGGCGACCATTCCGCCACGTGCCTTCATGCGGCAATTCCAGCTCATCCCATGGCGCATCGTCGACCTCGCCGATCCCGATCCGCAGATGTTCGCCAACTTCCACACCGGCAGCCCGGTCGCGCTGGCAAATTACTCGAATCCGGAGCTGGACAAGCTCCTCGAGCGCGCGCGCGTGACCGCAGAGGTCGACAAGCGCATAGAGGATTATTGTGCGGCCACGCACGTGATCAACGGGGAAGCGATCTGGTTCTGGACCTTCCAGAACACGTATCTCGCGGTATCGAGCGCGAACATCAAAGGGCTGCCCAAGATGTATAGCGGGATGATCGACGTGTCCCGCGTCTGGAAGGAATAGCCTGCGCATGGTCGCCTTCGTTGCGCGCCGCTTCTTGTACGTTGTTCCGGTCCTGCTCGCCGTCTCGCTGCTGACCTTCCTGATCGCCTCGCTGCTGCCGGGCGATCTTGCCTATGTCATCCTCGGCGATCAGGCGACGCCGGAGAAGGTTGCCGCGCTTCGCCACGACATGGGGCTGGATCAGCCGATCTGGTGGCGCTACCTGAGCTGGCTTGGCCATGTGCTGCAGGGCGATCTCGGCCGCTCGTTCCGCACCGGGCAGACCGTGCTGCAGGCGGTCAGCGAGCGCATTCCGGTCTCGCTTGAATTGATGCTGATGGCCGAGTTCATCGGGCTCCTGATCGGCGTTCCCCTCGCGATCGCCTGCGCCGCGCGCGCCGGCGGCGCGTTCGACCGCTTCATGACCGGCAGCGCCTTTGCGATGCTGTCGATGCCGTCCTTTCTGGTGGCGATCCTGCTGATCTATCTTTTCGCGGTCGAGCTGCACTGGCTGCCGGCGACCGGCTATGTGCCGTTCACCGAGGCGCCGCTGGCCAATTTGCGCTTCTTCGTGCTGCCGGCGCTGACGCTGGCGCTGGCGGAATGGCCGGGCATCATGCGGGTGCTGCGCTCCGACATGATCGCGACCTTACAGGAGGACTACATCGCGCTGGCGAAAGCAAAAGGCCTGAAGCCTTCGCGCATCCTGTTCGTGCATGCGCTGAAACCGTCGTCGCTGACGCTGGTGACGGTCACAGGCATCAATATCGGCCGCCTGCTCGGCGGCACGCTGATCGTGGAATCGATCTTCGCACTGCCCGGCATTGGCCGGTTGCTGGTCGGTGCGATCTATACCCGCGACCTCGTCATCCTCCAGGGCGTGGTGCTGCTGGTGGCTTGCGGCTTCGTCATCGTGAACTTCATCGTCGACATGCTCTACGCCGTGCTCGATCCGAGGATCCGCCATGGCCACGCTTGAGCTCTTGATGCAGGACGAGGTGTCGGCGCCGGTCAGACGCAAGCGCAAGCTCGGCCTGCTGTTCTGGATCGCGAGCCTCTGGCTCGCCGTCATCTTGGCGCTTGCGATCCTCGCGCCGCTTTTGCCACTGCAGAACCCTGTAGACATGGACATGCTGGAGCGCCGCGCCGCATTCTCGAGCGAACATTGGCTCGGCACCGATGGCCTCGGCCGCGACGAGTTTGCCCGGCTGATCTTTGGCGCGCGCGTGTCGCTGACGGTGGGGCTGATCGCGCCGATGATCGGCCTGACACTCGGCGGTGCGCTGGGCCTGCTCGCCGGCTATTTCCGCGGACGGTTCGAAACGCTGGTGGTCGGCAGCATGGATGTGCTGCTGGCCTTTCCGCCGCTGATCTTTGCGCTCGCGGTGACCGCCTATCTCGGCCAGTCCATTCCCAATCTCACGGTGATTCTGGGCGTGCTCGGCATTCCCGCCTTCATGCGGGTGGCGCGCGCGGCGACGCTGACACTGGCACGGCGCGAATTCGTGATCGCCGCTGAGGCGCTCGGCGCCAGTCATGCGCGCATCCTGCTGCGCGAGCTGTTGCCGAACGTGATCCTGCCGCTGCTCGCCTTCTTCCTGCTCGGCGTCGCCGTCACCATCGTGGTCGAGGGCGCGCTGTCCTTTCTCGGGCTTGGCGTGCCGCCGCCGATGGCGAGCTGGGGCAGCATGATCGGCGAGGGACGCGACAGCCTCGACGTCGCGCCGCGGCTGGCCTTCCTGCCGGCGGCCGGATTGTTCCTGACCGTGCTGGCGTTCAACCTCGTCGGCGACGCCATGCGGGCGCTGACCGACCCTCGTCAGGGGGCGCTGTGAGTCTGCCGCTCCTGACCATCGAGGATGTCGCGGTCGAGCTGCCGACCCCGCGCGGCAATCTGCGTGCAGTGGACCATGTCGACTTGTCGCTGGAGGCGGGCCGCACGCTCGGTATCGTCGGCGAATCCGGCTGCGGCAAGACCATGCTATCGCGCGCGGTGCTGCAACTGCTGCCGAAGAAGGCGAGTCTCACGGGACGCGTCATGTTCGACGGCCAGGACCTGGTCCGGCTCGCGCCTGAAAGCCTGCGACGGCTGCGCGCGCGCGAGCTCGCGGTGGTGTTCCAGGATCCGATGACTTCGCTCAATCCGGTGCTCACGATCGGCACGCAGTTGATGGAGACGATCCAGGAGCATCTCGAGCTCGACGCGCCCGCCGCGCGGAAGCGCAGCATCGAGTTGCTGGCGGCCGTCGGCATTCCCGCGCCGGAGCAACGGCTGGCGCAATATCCACATCAATGCTCCGGCGGCATGCGCCAGCGCATCGCGATTGCGATCGCGCTGTCCTGCGAGCCGAAATTGCTGATCGCGGATGAACCCACGACGGCGCTCGACGTCACCATCCAGGCGCAGATCCTCGATCTGCTGGCGCGCGAGCAGCGCCGCCGCCACATGGCGATGATCATCATCACCCACGATCTCGGCGTGGTCGCCGGCCGCGCCGACGAGGTCGCGGTGATGTATGCGGGCAGGGTGGTGGAACGCGCGCCGACGCAGGCGCTGTTCAAGCGCATGCACATGCCCTACACCGAGGCGCTACTGGCGGCGATCCCGAAGCTGGACACCGCGCCGCATACGCCGCTGCCTGCCATCTCCGGCCGGCCGCCCGATCCGACCCGACCGCTCAAAGGTTGCTCCTTTGCGCCGCGCTGCCGCTACGTCGCGGGCCGTTGTCGCGAGGCCAAGCCCGAATTGAAGAGCGCGGAGATGCCGGGGCATCTCTATGCCTGCTTCCACCCGATCCAGATCACGGAAGGGATTGGCGCATGATGCAGTTGGCCGCGCATCATGAGCCGCTGCTGAGCGTCGACAATCTCGTCGTCGAGTACGGTCTCGGCAACAAGACTGTTCACGCCGTCTCGGGCGTCAGCCTTCACGTCGCGCGCGGCGAGACGCTGGGGCTGGTCGGCGAGTCCGGCTGCGGCAAGTCGACGCTGGGCCGAGCGGTGCTGCAATTGCGCCGCGCCAAGAGCGGCCGCGTGCTGTTCGACGGCAAAGATCTCACCGCGATGGAAGGCGAGGCGCTGCGCAAGATGCGGCGCCGCGTGCAGCTGATCTTCCAGGACCCGATCGCCTCGCTCAATCCGCGCCGGCGCATCGGTGACATCGTCGCCGAGCCGCTGATCATTGCCGGCGTCAAGGATGCCGCCGATCGCAAACAGCGCGTTCACGAGGTGCTGTCTGCGGTCGGGCTCGATCCCGATCTCGTGGCGGGGCGCCTGCCGCACGAGTTTTCCGGCGGCCAGTGCCAGCGCATCTGCATTGCGCGATCGCTCGTGCTCAACCCCGAGTTCATCGTCTGCGATGAGCCGGTCTCGGCGCTCGACGTCTCCATTCGCGCGCAGATCCTCAATCTGCTGGAGGAGATGAAGGCGCGGTTCGGCCTGACGCTGCTGTTCATCGCGCATGACCTTGCCGTGGTCAAAGCCGTCAGCGACCGCGTCGCGGTGATGTATCTCGGCCGGCTCTGCGAGGTCGCCCCATCGGAGCAATTGTTCGCAAAGCCCGCGCATCCCTACACGGACCTGCTGTTGCAGGCGATCCCGGTGCCAGATCCGGACGTGCGTCCCGTCGAAAGCGTTGCGACCGGCGAGCCGCCATCGCCGATTGCGCCGCCGTCGGGTTGCCGCTTCCGCACCCGCTGCCCGCGGGCGGATCAGCGATGCAGCGCGGAGATGCCGGAGTTGCGCGAGGTCGCGCCCGGCCAGTTCGCGGCTTGTCACCATCCGCTCGTCTGAACCAAGACGGTGGTTTGTCTCGCCCCGCTGCCCGTGGCATGGTGGTGCGACGAAGAGTGTGCCGGGAGGACGCCGATGAAGAGTTTCAAGGTTGCTGATTTCAAGGCGCCGCTGCAGGAGTTCGACGAGGCCACGCCGCAACCATCAGGCACGCAGGTGCTGATCGGGGTCAAGGCTGCCGGCGTCTGCCACAGCGATCTCCACATCTGGGAAGGCGGCTACGATCTCGGCCATGGCCGCAAGCCGCTGTCGTTGAAGGACCGCGGCATCAATCTGCCGCTGACCATGGGCCACGAGACCGTCGGCGAGATCCTGGCCTTCGGACCCGACGTGAAGCCGACCGACCAGGGCGGCCTCAAGCTTGGCGATGTCGGTCTGGTCTATCCCTGGATCGGCTGCGGCAAATGCGCCACGTGCCTCGCTGGTGACGAGAACATGTGCCTGACGCCGCGCTCGCTCGGCGTCTATTGCGACGGCGGCTATTCCGACCACATGCTGGTGCCGCATCCGCGCTATCTGCTCAATCTGAGAGGGCTCGATCCCGCGTCGGCCGCGCCCTACGCCTGTTCGGGTGTCACCACCTACAGCGCGCTGAAGAAGGTCGAGCAGCATTTTGATACGCCGATCGTGATGTTCGGCGCGGGCGGGCTCGGCCTGATGGCGCTGTCGCTGCTGAAGGCGATGGGCGGCAAGGGCGCGATCATGGCCGATATCGACGCCAGGAAGCGCGAGGCCGCCGAGAAGGCCGGCGCGCTCGCCACCGTCGATCCCAAGGCGCCGGATGCGCTGGAGCAGCTGGCGAAGAAAGCCGGTGGCCCGATCCGCGCCGTGATCGACCTCGTCGGCAACGCTGCGACGACACAGCTCGGCTTCGACTGCCTGACCAAAGGCGGCAAGCTCGTCATCGTCGGCCTGTTCGGCGGCGGCGCGACCTGGGCGCTGCCGCTGATCCCGATCAAGGCGGTGACGATCCAGGGCAGCTATGTCGGAAACCTGCGCGAGACGCAGGAGCTGCTCGATCTCGTCCGCGCCAAGAACGTCGCGCCGATCCCGGTGACGAAGGCGCCGCTCAACAAGGCCAACGACGCGCTGGTGCAGTTGCAGCAGGGCGCAGTGGTGGGGCGCACGGTGCTGACGCCGTAGTTCGTCGCTCTCTCTTACGTCATTGCGAGCGGAGCGAAGCAATCCAGAAATCCATCCGCGGAGACGGTCTGGATTACTTCGTCGCTTCGCTCCTCGCAATGACGAGCCACATCTTCCGTTGCGCAGGAACTCCCCATGTCCGCAAACAACGCCTTCCACATCGCCGTGCTCGCCGGTGACGGCATCGGTCCCGAAGTCATGGCGCCCGCGCTCGAGGTGCTGCGCAGGATCGAGGCGAAGTCGGACTTGCGCTTCCGCTTCACCGAGGCGCCCGCCGGCGCCAACAATTATCTCGCCACCGGCAAGTCGATGCCGGATTCCACCATCAAATTGTGCGAGGAGGCGGACGCGATCCTGCTCGGGGCCTGCGGCCTGCCGTCGGTGCGTTACCTCGATAATACCGAGATCGCGCCGCAGATCGAGCTGCGCTTCATCTTCGATCTCTACGCCGGCGTGCGCCCGGCGCGGCTCATTCCGGGCGTGCCGAGCCCGATCGTCGGCGCAGACAAGCGCGGCATCGATCTCGTCGTGATCCGCGAATCTACCGAAGGCCTGTTCGCCTCGATGGGCAAGGGCGTGGTCACCCACGACGACGCGCGCGAGACCATGGTGATCACGCGCAAGACCTCCGAGCGGCTGTTCGATTTCTCGTTTCGTCTCGCCGAACGGCGCAAGGCGCGCGGCAAGCCGGGATCGCTCGCCTGCGTCGACAAGGCGAATGTGTTCAAGGCGTTTGCGTTCTTCCGCGGCATTTTCGACGAGATCGCGAAGCAGCATCCCGAGGTGAAAACCGATCGCCTCTATGTCGACGCCTGCGCGGCGATGCTGGTCAAGCGTCCCTGGGATTTCGACGTGATGGTGATGGAGAACATGTTCGGCGACATCGTGTCCGACATCACCGCGAGCCTGATCGGCGGCCTCGGCATGGCGCCGTCGGCCGACATCGGTGACAAATACGCCGTGTTCCAGCCGTGCCACGGCACCGCCCCTGATATCATGGGGCAGGGCAAGGCCAATCCCACCGGCATGATCCTGTCGACGGCGATGATGCTGGACTGGTTCGCCGACAAGCACGGCGTCGAGAGCGCGGCGGAAGCCGGCGAGCAGATCGAGCGCGCGGTCGATCAGGTCTATGCCGGCGGCCTCAAGCCGATCGAGTTCGGCGGCAGCAATGGCACGGCCGATATTACCAAAGCGGTGCTTGCGGCGCTGTAGGAGTGGACTGCGCCACAGGGTTTCGGCCGGCTCGGACGATTCAGTGAAGACATGATGCTCATGTGCGAGCGCTTTCACCTGATCGATGTCTTCGGCGACTTGTTGTAACTGCAGATCACCTCACAAGAAAAAGAGGCCGCGCGGCTCCTTCGTCGTTACCAGCGGTGCCAGTGGCGATGGCCCCAGCCCCACGGGCGTCCGCCGTAACCATAGAAGCGTCGCGGCCCGCCATAATAGCCGTACGCGCCGTAGTAGTTCGGACGCCACCAGCAGCGGCCCCAGGCATTGCAGACCATGCGCACCTGGTCGACATTCGCGGCCGGGCCGCTCGCGACCTGATTGGCCTGCGGAATGCCGTTCGGCATCGCCGCCAGCGCTTGTCCCGACGCCAGCGCCGCGCCGCCCAGGGCAGCCAGACCAAGAACAGCAAGTTTGAGTTTCATTGCTATCTCCCTCGTTGGTGGCGGGAGAACTTGCGGCGGATCAGTTGGTTGCTATCGCAGCGCGGTGCTGCGAGGAATTTAATCTTGGTGAATGACGGTTCAGCTTCGCGGGCCTCTGCTTACCCGCCTCAGCGTCACTTCCCCTGAAACTGCGGCTTGCGCTTCTCCATGAAGGCCTGCCGGCCCTCGCGAAAATCCGCGCTGTCCATGCAGGCCGTGCCGATCGCCTTGATCGCACCCATGTCGCGTGTGCTTTCGTCCTTCAGCACCTCTGCGATGGTGATCTTGGCGGCTTTGATCGCGAGCGGCGCGTTGTGCGAGATCGTCTCCGCAATCATCATGGTCTCACCCCAGAGCTGGTCGTCCGGGATCACGCGTTCGACCAGGCCGATGCGCAGCGCCTCGGCGGAATCGATGCGCATGCCCGTGTACATCAGTAGCCGCGCCCAGGACGGGCCGACCAGCGACACCAGGTGCCGCAGGCCATCATAGCCATAGGCGATGCCGAGCCTGGCGGCAGGAATGCCGAACTGGCTGTCATGCGCGGCGATCCGGATGTCGGCGAGCATCGCGACCTGCATGCCGCCGCCGAGACAAAAACCCTGGATGCAGGCAATCGTCGGCTTCGGGTAGTCGGCGAGCAGGGCGCGCTGGGCGGCGCTGCGCCTGCCGTATTCCTCGGAGGCCGCCGCATTGTGGCGGGTTTTCTCGAACTGGCTGATGTCGGCGCCGGAGACGAACGCCTTGCCGCCGGCACCGCGCATGATCACGACGCGTACCGTATCGTCGTCGCGCAGGCTCGTCAGCGCTTCGCCAAATCCCTCCCACATCTCCAGCGACATCGCGTTGCGCTTGTCGGGATTGTTGAAGGTGATCACACCGACGCCGTCCGTGACCTGCGTGATGATCTTGCCGTCGGCGTAGGGAGTTTCATTGGAGAGATCGGGCATCGCGCGCTCGCTTGTCGTTGACGAGGCGCAATGTGCGACCGGGCCAAGGCCCAGGTCAACCGCGGCGAGGCGAGGGACTCTGCATCCGTCCGTGCCGCGATTGCATGCCTACTGCGCCATATGCGCGGTCAGCGGATGGTTGCCGGCATTGCTGAAGAACGCGGCTTCTTCGGCGGTGGCCTCCAGCAACTGCTCGTCCTGGTTATAGACGTCGTTGCGGAACTGGATGGTCTGGTCCTTGGTCATCCACGCCGTGAGATAGATCCAGGCCACCGGCACCTTCCTGGCCATGGCGACCTCCTGATGCTGCCCGGTGGCGATGTCCGCATCGATCGCGGCGCGCGTCCATTTTGGCTGGTCCTTGAGCAGCCAGGCGGCGAGATCGCGCACATTGTCGACGCGGGAGCAGCCGTGGGAATCGAAGCGGTAGTCGTCGCTGAACAAATTGCGCTGGTTGGTGTCGTGCATGTAGACCGAATAAGAGTTCGGCATGTCGATCTTCACCGCGCCGAGCGCATTGAAGGTGCCGTTCTGCTGGCGTACGGTGAAGTTCGGCGCGTGCGTGCCGGACCAGTCGACCGAATGCGGATCAATCGGATTGTCGTGGCCGTCGAGCACCTCCATGTGCATGCGCGACAGATAGGTCGGGTCCTTGCGCATGTGCGCGGAGATTTCCGTCTTGGCGATCGAGGACGGCACGGTCCAGGTCGGATTGAGGACGACGCCGGTGATCTGCGCCGTCAGCGTCGGCGAGGGCTTTTCGGTCTTGCCGACGATCACGCGATAGCGCCGCACCACGACGTCGTTCTCGACCGCCTCGGCAAAGGCAGCTGGGATGTTGACCACGACATAGCGCGGACCGAAGCTGAAATTCGTGTTCTCGAGGCGCTCGAGCGAAGCCTCAAGCTGTTTGATGCGCTTCTGCACCGGGACATTCATAGCCGCGAGCGTGCGCGGCGTCATCATGCCGGTCGGCGCGAGGCCGTGGCGGGCCTGGAAGCGTTTCACGCCGTCCGCGAGATCCTGGTCGAAAGCGCCGCTCGCCTTGTCGGCGGCGAGGTCGCCGGAGAGAATCAGCCGCTTGCGCAGCAGGTCGTCATTGGCGCCCTGGACGCCGAGCGCGAACTTGGCGTCCGCAGGAATCGTCGGCCAGCCGCCGCGCACCGCAAGGTCGGAATAGCTCAGCGCCGCGTCCTTGATCCGCTGTGCGGTGCCCTCGTCACAGACCGGCTCATGCGTCAGCGCGAGTGCTGCGGCCGAGCGGATCTCGGCGGTTGAGGACGGTGCTGCGGCAGTTTTGGGGGCGGCGGTGTGAGCCGGGTTGGCGGCCGTCGGCACCGTGCCGGACGCGGCGGCCGGCTTGGGGCCGGCCTGGCCCGTGGTCTCGGTCTGCGCAAGCGCGGAAGCGCTGGCGAGGAGGCCCATGGCAATGATCACGGCATGGCGTTTCGACATCTGTCTGGTTTTCCCCATCAGGCAATTCCCGGCCGCTGTGCTGCGTACGCCGATTCGCGAAATCGGCGACAAGCTAGGGCATCAGGGTTGCGGTCCCATTAAGCACGACGCCCCGTGCGTCCGACGCGGAGGCTCTCGATTAGGTCGCAACAAGGTTGGGACGGGTTCGCGAAAACCGCGACGAATGGCGACAAAATGCCGAAAAAGGAGCGGCCAAGCCACCCCAAAAATCGAAGGCCGCGCGCGTAAGGCGCGCAGGCCAAGACTCTGCCAATCAGGCCTCTGCCAATCAGGCCTCTGCCAATCAGGCCTCTGCCAATCAGGCCTCTGCCAATCAGGCCTCGCCCAATCCAGCCGCGCCCCCGCGACGCGGCGGATTGAACATTGGCCGTGAAGGCCAGGCCGTCGACCGGCTCAGCTCTCGTTGGCTGCGATCGATTCCATCAGTGAGACGAGCTGACGCTGCACCGTCTGATCCTTGATCTTGCTGTAGGCGCGCAGCAGGCGGAGGCTGAAAGCCGAGTCCAGGAACAGGAGGCTTTCGACTTCGCGGGCCTTGTTGTCGCCGTCATAGAAGAAAGTCACGGGCACATCGAGGGCGGTGGCGATCTGCTGAAGCCGAGCCGCGCCGACCCGATTGACACCCTTCTCGTATTTCTGAACCTGCTGGAAGCTCACGCCGAGCTTTTCGCCGAGCTCAGCCTGCGAGATCTTCATCTCGACGCGCCGTAAGCGAATCCGCTTGCCAAGCTCGATGTCCGGCTTGCCGGCACTGCGCTGCTTCATTCTCTTTGCCGCTGCTTTCATTTTTGTTCTCACCTTTGTTCTTCGGTTGAAAATCCCCCGAAGAGCTGGGTCAGGGGTTCGCCCATATACGAGTCCTTGAATTCATGCGGGTGCACGAATTCTTCCTTAAACCACGGGAAGCGAGCTGGATTGAAAGCTTCGATCAGCCAGTCAATCATGTGCCGCACGCGGGGAATCCGGCCGCTACCAGGATGGTAGGACAACCAGATATCCAGCGGTCGGTTCAACTCGACCTCCAGTGGAATCAACTTCCCGCCAAGCGCAATGGCATAGCTCGGGAATACGCCGATTCCGGCTCCATTCGCGACAGCCCAGTAGTTGGCGCTTGAGACGTTGGTCTTCATGACCAAGAGGTCACGTTCCGGAACGCCCGGGAAGAAGCTCTCAAAGGTTTCCTTGGCGGCGATCTGATCGGCGAATTGCAGCACCAGGCGATGCTTGATCAATTCCGCTGCCGAACGCGGCGCGCCATATTTCTCGACGTAACTCCTGGAGGCCCAGAACATCAAATGCATGCGGCCGAGCCGCACCAGCTTGACGTCGAGCGCCGACGGCCGCGACAGATGGATGGCGACGTCGGCCTCGTGGCGGGAGACGTCGGCCGAGCGCATCGCGCAATGCAGATCGACCAGGATATTCGGATAGGCCTGCTGGAATTCGACCAGCCGCGGGGCGAGCCAGAAGGTCCCGAGACCCTCGGTGACGGCGACGCGGACCTCGCCGGTGAGGGCGTTGGCCGTCGAATCGCTGGTGCGCAGCACGTCGAAGGCCGCCGCCTCCATGCGCTCGACGGCGGAGACCACCAGCGCGCCTTCGTCGGTGAGATGGGTGCCGTGGACATCGCGTGTGAACAGGGTGGTGCCGGTCTGGCGCTCGAAATCATCGATCCGGCGGCGGACAACGTTGATCGACAGAGACAAGCGTTCTGCCGCCGAGCGGAAGCTGCCGCATCGAACGACTTCCAAGAAGATGCGGGCCGCATCCCAATCGGAGAGGCCGCTTATATTTGTCTTTAGGCGTTCCTCCAGTGGAACGCCCCTTTCCGCCAAGGAGTGCATACAAGTCCCTTCGGGGCGCTAAACTGGCAGAATCTAGCGCAAACCACAACCACTGCGGGTTGGGGAACGGTGAGTTTTGAACGCCATACTTACCGCGCCCGAAGTGGTATTTGAGTGTGCTTGGGGTTGGGAATCGGGCTAGTTGTTGCCCGGAAGAGGGGTAGACGTGCGTTCCGTTGCGAGCCTTACCATGGCTGCGGGATTGCCGGGTCGATGTGGACCGGAGGGTGGCGCGCGATATGTCGCGCGCACTCGTGGGATGGATCAATCGCGCGGGCCCAAGCGTTTGAATTCTCGGCGTTTGAATTTTCAGCGTTTGAATTTTCACCGTTCCGACTTGCGCCGCTTGGCGATGCCGTCTGGAACTGCGGTTTCGACGCAGAAACACTTTGAAATCGTCTTCGAGGGCACGGACTCCTCATGCTATCCTTGGCTCTCTTTGGGGGCCGAGGGGATCGTAAGCACGTCTCGCAGCCCGAATTAACGGAAAGAACTCCGGTGTCGCATTCAGACGAACAGTTGCAGTCGGTGCTCGAAACGCTCGAGGAGTGCCGCAAGGTTCTCAACGAGAGCAACAGCCGTGAGTCGGCTGAGCTGCTCTCGATCGTCATCCTCGATGTCAGGATGAAGCTCAAAGGAATTGACAGTGCCGATCTCAAGGCGCTGTGCGACGAATTGCTGCGGAGCGCTGCCAGCGAACCGCTGCCCCCCTCCAAGCAGACGCAGGACCAGCCCCGGCGTCCGCTGCTCCGCGTGGTGAAGTAGCCGCGCCGCCGAATCTCGCTTTTTGGCGAGATTTGTGCGCGTCCCGATGTCGCATCTGTGATCGCAGACGGCATCGGGAGGAGCCCTGGTTTGATCGCGCCTCTGTTGCGCATTCTCCGGCATCGGCTACACCAGAGCCGGTTGGGCTCCGGTTGCGTGCGCATTTCCGCGCGCTAGCTCGAGGGCCCGGGATGGCTCCGACTGCATCATGCAAAATGTTTCGATTACGGCGGCGCTGATTGCCGGTCTCGTCAGCTTCCTCTCGCCTTGCGTCCTGCCCCTGGTTCCGCCCTATCTGATCTATCTCACCGGCGCCACGATCGAGCATGTCGAGAGCGATGAGCCGGCCTCGGCCTCCAAGCGCGCGATCATGATGGCGGCGCTGCTGTTTGTGCTGGGTTTCTCCACGGTGTTCGTGGCGCTCGGCGCCAGCGCCTCGCTGATCGGCGGGCTGATCCGCGCCTGGTCGGCGGAACTGTCGATCCTCGCCGGCATCATCATCATCATCATGGGCCTGCACTTCCTCGGGCTGACGCGGATCGGCCTGTTGATGCGCGAGGGGCGCCTGACCGCGCCAAAACCCGTCGGGCTCTGGGGCGCCTATGTGATGGGGCTCGCCTTCGCCTTCGGCTGGACGCCGTGCATCGGCCCGATCCTCGCCGCGATCCTCTCGATCGCCGCGGCCGAGGCGACGGTGACGAAGGGGGCGGGCCTGCTCGCGGTCTATTCTGCCGGCCTCGGCATTCCCTTCCTGATCGCGGCGCTGATGATCGAGCAGTTCTCAAAACTGTTCGCGCGCATGAAGGGCCACCTCGTCAATGTCGAGCGCGCCATGGGCGTGCTGATGGTCATCACCGGCATCGGCTTCCTCACCGGCGCGGTCTCCAATGTGAGTATCTGGCTGCTGGAGACGTTTCCTGCGTTGCAGACGATCGGGTAGAGCGCGCGGCTCGTAGCGGCGGCTTTCAACGCTTAAGCGGAAGTGGCTTTGTGCGGTCGCCACCGTCGGCGTTTGACCCAAAGCTGGCTTCAGCTCTCCGGAGCTAACGCCGTTCTTGTCCCGCCGCATAGCGGTTCATATCATCTAGGGCGGCATTGAATGCTGCCCTGATTTCAGACTGGCTGAACGAGCGATCCCAAAGCTCGGTCATAAGGAAATTGATGACCTGACCGAGAGGGTCGCGATCTGCAAAAAAATCTCCGTCGCGCAGTTTGTTGCAGTGCTCGGCCAGGGTTGCCGCGGCGTTGGTCGCCGCAAGATAGATCCTTTCATCTTCAGTCAGATTATCAGGATTGTTAGCGGTCATTCTGCTTCTCCAAGGCCATTCCCATGGACACCAATCGCTACGGCAGGCCACTTTTCTTAGCCGTCGCAGGATAAAGGAAAGTTTGAAGGGACCAAGGAGAATTGAGGCTACTTGCCATGTCGCCTATCGGCCCGAGGCCGACGCGCAGTCATGTCAGCATCAACCTCGCCTTCCGAGTTACCGGGTTTCGTCCAGCGCGCAGATGACCGTGCAAACGACGCCGCGCGGCAGGAAATCCACCGTTGCCTCGCCGCCGAGCTGGTCGCGCGCGCTGCGCTCGATCAGGCGCGAGCCGAAGCCGCGCTGCACCGGCGCTGTCACCAATGGTCCGCCGGTCTCGGTCCAGATCAGCCGCAGCCGTGGCTTTGGCGTGTCCTCCATGATCTGCCAGTCCAGCGTCACCCGGCCGGTCTCGTTGGACAGCGCGCCGTATTTCGCGGCGTTGGTCGCGATCTCATGCACGATCATCGAGAGTACGACCGCAAGCCGCGGCGACAGCGGCACCGCGGGGCCGGCCATCCGGATGCGATCGGGATTTGCGAGCAGGAACGGCTGGAGCGCGCGCGCGATCACGTCCCTCAGCTCCGAGCCTGCCCACTTTTCCTGGCTGAGGAGATTGTGCGCCTCGGCCAGCGCGCCGAGACGTCCCTCGAACTTGGCGCGCTCGTCGCGGCTGGCGCTGCGAAATGTCTGCACCGCGATCGCCTGCATCAGCGCCAGCGTGTTCTTGACGCGGTGGTTGAGCTCCTCGATCAGGAGATTATGCAGCATATCGCCGCGCGCGATCGTGGTCGCCATCCTGACTGCAAAGGTCAGGCCGACCAGCAGCAGCACGCCGCCGATCAGGCTGGTGATCGCGATGTTGCGCCAGAGCGGCGCGATCAGCGAGCTCTCGGTGACGCCGGCGGCGACAGTCCAGCCGGTCAGCCGCGAGCGCGTATAGGCCGAGGCGAGCGCAACGCCGTCGAGCGAGACGCTCGACAGTACCGCCTCGGGTGAGCGGAACATCGCATCATAAAGCGACGGTGAGGCCTGCTTGCCGAAAGTCTCGTTCGGATTGGGGGTACGCGCGAACACGACGCCTTTGCTATCCAGCAGCGACACGGTCCATTGCTCGTCCGGCCGCTGCCGCTCGACCAGATGCTGGAAGATGTCGATCGGCGGGCTGAAGGAGAGCGTGTAGACCACCTCGCCGTCGCGCAGCACGGGGACTTCGACCGTGACGATCGGGCGCTTCTTGGTCGACCCGGTGAACAGATCGGAGAATTGCGGCGTCTTCGTCGTGAAGACCCGTTCGACGATGTCGTGGTTGTTGCGCGGCGGCAGGCTCGCCGTGTCGGTCGTGACCGTGGAGAACAGCTGGTGCCCGGACTTGTCGGCCAGCAGCAGGACGCTGTCCTCACCATACTGGCTGATGAACCCGGCTGCCGAGCGCCGGAAGCTGTCGAAGTCGCCTTTGCGTAAGGATTCGCTGAGCGCGAGCACCTGCAGGCCGCCCGTCATCCGCTGCACTTCGGAATCGAGCACGAGGCGCATGCTTCGCACCGTCTCGAGCACCCGGCGGGTCGCGTCGCTGCGGTCCTGACGATAGTTGGAATAGGCGAGGCCGACGGCGAAGACGATCAACGGCAACATCGTTCCCGTGACCAGGAGAGCGAGCCGGACCGGCAAGGTGAGCTTTGACAACGCGGGCGTCCCGGTTCCAGCGCTGCGGCGCCGGATTATGATTTTGTCAGACCATACGGGCAGGATTTGCGCGGCGCTATGATTTTCATATCCGGCGGGCAGGCCAGGGCGGGTTTTTGCAGCGCAGCCGCCGGCGCTTCAGCTCATGCTGATTGCGGTGAGCAGCAGGCACATGGCGTACACGGCCGGCAGGCTGAGTCCGGCGATCCGGTTGTCGATGCGATGTCATGGGATCAACTCCGAGCGGATGATCGCTCCTTCAACATCTCACCTCAGATCACGTTCCGGCGGTTAGGAACAAATTGCTGCTTTTTCCCGTTCGTAATCGACCGGGCGCAGAACGCCCGGCAATTGGAGGAGGAGAGCATGAAGCTGAGGATCGCAATCGCAGCACTGATGGTCGCTGCGTTTTCCCTGCCGGCGTTCGCGGCCGACGAATTTTACGTCGTGCAGGACGTCAAGACCAAGAAGTGCACAGTCGTCGACAAGAAGCCGACGGATACCAGCATGACGGTCGTCAGTCCCTCAGGCACGATCTACAAATCGCGCACCGAGGCCGAGAGCGGCATGAAGACCGTCAAGGTCTGCACGTCAAACTAAGGAGGATGACACAATGCCAGTTCTGATTTTGTGGGCCGTGCCGGCCGTGCTGGTGATCGGCGGCGGCATTTATCTGATCGGCCATTTCCACTGAGCAGAAGAAGCGATGGGCTCCGCGATTGCTCGCGGAGCCCATCGCAACAAATGTCAGGAAGCTCAGAGATTGCTCTCGGTGATCGCGGCGTAGACCATGCTGCGCAGCTCGCGGCGGAGCGGATAGGCGCTCGACGGCAGCACCTGCGTCATGAAGATCGTGATCAGCTCTTCGGCCGGGTCGATCCAGAACGAGGTCGTGGCCGCGCCGCCCCAATTATATTCGCCGGGGCTGCCGGCGATCAGCGTCTCCGCCGGGCGCATGGTCACGGCGAAACCGAGGCCGAAGCCGATACCGTTGTAGCTTGCCTCGGAGAACAGCGAGCGCGACATTTCCGGCAGCGCCTGTCCGCCCGGAATGTGGTTGCTGGTCATCAGCGCCAGCGTCTTCGGCCCGATCAAGCGGACGCCGCCGAGCTCGCCGCCGTTGAGGAGCGCGCGGCAGAAGGTGAGATAATCGGCCATCGTCGAGCACAGTCCGCCGCCGCCGGAGATGAAGGAGGGCGGCGACAGGAACGAGCTCTTGGTCGGATCGTCCTGGAGCGTCAGGCCTTCGCGGCGCTGGCCGGCATGGAAGGTGAATCCCCCGCTGGGATCGGCGTTGTAGCAGGCGGCGAAGCGGTGCGCCTTCGAGGCCGGCACGTGGAAGTCGGTGTCGGTCATGCCGAGCGGATCGAGAATGCGTGCTCTAAGGAACTGCTCGAACGGCATCCCGGAGATCTTGCCGACGAGGTAGCCGAGCACGTCGGTCGCGACTGAGTAGTTCCAGGCCTCGCCCGGAGAGAACTCGAGCGGGATTTTGGCAAGGCTCTCGATCATGGTCTGCAGCGTACCTGCTTTCTCCACCTCGCCGATCTTCTCGGCGCGATAGGCGGCATCGACATTGGAGCGCTGCTGGAAGCCGTAGGTGAGCCCCGACGTGTGACGCAGGAGGTCGACGATCAGCATCGGCCGGGTCGGCGGCCGGGTCAGGAAGGCCGGCGAGGTGCCGGCGACGAACACCCCGAGATTTTTCCATTCCGGAATGTATTTGGCGACGGGCTCGTCGATTGCGACCAGGCCTTCCTCGACCAGCATCATGAAGGCGACGCTGGTGAGCGGCTTGGTCATGGAATAGATGCGGTAGATGGTGTCGTCCTTGACCGGCGCCTTACGCTCGACGTCGGCAAGGCCCTGCACCGAGCTGTGGGCGATCTTGCCGCGGCGGTAGACGAGGAGGTGCGTGCCCGGGAAACGGCCGGCATCGATGTACCGGTTCTTCAGATGGGCATCGATGCGGTCGAGCGCGGCTTTGGACATGCCCACGGATTCGGGCGAGGCGGGGGTGGGGGCGAGCATCGGTTCCTCCAGGCAGTTTTCTCGGCAAGTTGATAGCCGAAATGAGGGTCCCATTCCAAGCCGGTCGCGCTTAACGCGGGCGGGTCGCCTGGTGTAGGCTTCGGTCTGGAACGCCTCCAGGGAGCCCCGAGGATTCCAATGGGGCGAACGAGAAAACGCAGGCAAACGCACCATGACCCAGTTCAACGAGACCGAACTCACCGAAGCCGTCGTCAAAAGCTTCGACAGCACGCCTGATACGCGTGCGAAATTCCTGCTCCAGGAATTGGTGAAGTCGCTGCACGATTACGTGAGCAAGACCGGTCTCACCTTCGAGGAATGGGAATATGCCATCGATTTCCTGACCCGCACCGGCCAGAAATGCACCGACACCCGCCAGGAGTTCATCCTGCTCTCCGACGTGCTCGGCGTCTCCATGCTGGTCGATGCCGTCAACCACCGCGACCGCGATGGCGCGACCCAGACCACGGTGCTCGGCCCGTTCTATGTCGGCGAGCACAAGGTCACGGCGCACGGCACCGATATCTCGCCGAACAATCTCACGGGCGAGCGGATGTTCGTGCAGAGCCGCGTCACCGATCTCCAGGGCAAGCCACTTGCCAATGTCCCCGTCGACGTCTGGCACGCCGACGATGACGGCTTCTACGATTCCCAGAAGGCGAACTATGACGAGGTCGGCGCCTCCGCGCGGGCGCGCTTCATTACGGATAGCGACGGCCGCTTCTTCTTCCGCACGATTCTGCCGTGCAGCTATCCGATCCCGACCGACGGGCCGGTCGGCGAGATGATCGTACAGACCAAGCGCCATCCGATGCGCCCGGCGCATGTGCACTTCCTGGTCAACGCGAAGGGCCACGAGCCGCTGATCACCCACGTCTTCATGGACGGCGACAAATATCTCGATTCCGACGTGGTGTTCGGCGTCAAGGACGACCTCGTCGCCAAGGTCGAGCCGCGCAAAGATGCGACGATGCCCGACGGCGCCAAGGCGAACGGGCAGTGGCATCTGATGACCTACGAATTCCACCTCAAGCCGGGCGGCGGCATGGCGCCGAAGCCGCTGGGGACAAAGGCGGCGGAGCCGGCCTGACGGGACAGGCCCTGCTAGCGTGCGTGCAGCAGGGCGAGCAGCGCCACGACGGCGCAGGCCAGGATCACCGTGGTTAGTTTCCAGAACAGAAGCGGATTGCGCTCGATCAGGGGCGTGGTCCGCGTGCTGAGATAGGCCGGGTTCGGGTTTCTGAGCTCATAGGTGAATTCGGACAGGTCCTCGTGACGCTTGTTGGGATCGGGATGCAGCGCCTTGCGCAGTGCGCCGTCGATCCAGACCGGGACGGCGCGGTCATCGTGGCTGGCCGGACGATATCTCAGCTTCCACGCGTCCGATCGTCCCCGGATGCGGGCGATTTGGGCGCCGTAAGGCAGATCTCCCGTCAGCATCTGGTAGCAAATCACGGCCAGCGAGAACATGTCCGAGCGCGGCGAGCCGCCTTCGCCGAGAAAATATTCCGGCGCGGTGTATTGCACCGTGCCGAGGATCTCGGCGTCGTTCGGATGGGCTGCGGCCTCGACGATTCCGGCGACCTTGACCGCGCCGAAGTCGATGATCTTCGCGGTGCCGGTCCTGTCGATCAGGATGTTGTCGGGCCTCAGATCCTGATGCAGCATTTCCATGCGGTGGAAGGCGCGCAGGCCCGATGCGATCTGATCCACGATGCCGCGCACGGTCTCGAGATCGGGGCAAGGATTGTCCAGCATCCATTGCCGCAGCGTCTGCCCCTCGATGAACTCGGTCGCGACGTAAAGGTAGTTGCGTCGTTTGGATCGCGTGCGGGGTTTCAGCACGTGCGGGCTGTCGATCCGCCGCGCGATCCATTCCTCCATCAGGAAACGCTTCAAATAAGCGGGGTCGTCGCGGAGATCGATCGAGGGGATCTTCAGGGCGACCATCTCCTCGGTCTCGGTGTCGACGGCGAGATAGATGTGGCTGCGGCTGGAGGCGTGCACTTCGCGCACGATCCGGTAGCCGTCAAACAGTGCCCGCGGCTCCGGCAGCGGTGGCAAAGGCAGTTCTGTGGTGCCGCCGAAAATGTCGGATGAACCGGCCTGCGGCACCTCGTCGATGCGCAGGATCTGGACGGTGATGTTGTCGTCGCTGCCGCGCCGATAGGCCTCCTCGACGACGGATTTGGCGGCGCCGTCGAGATCGCCGGCATGGTCATCGAGCGTGCTGGTGATGAAGCGATGATCGACGAACTCGTAGGCGCCATCGGTGGCGAGCAGGAAGGTGTCGCCTTGCTCGATCTGGAACGCCTGGTAGTCGATCTCGATCTGCGGGTTGATGCCGAGCGCGCGGCCGAGATAGGTCTGCTCCGACGAGACGATGACGCGATGGTCCTCGGTGAGCTGTTCGAGGGCCTTGCCGGCAACGCGGAAGATCCGGCAGTCGCCGACGTGAAAGATATGGGCCATCGTCGATTTGACGATCATTGCGGTGAAGGTGCAGACGTAACCCTTGTCGCGCTCATAAGCGTATTGGCTGCGCCGCGTTTCCGCATGCAGCCACGAGTTCGTCGCCTCCAGTACGCGTCGCGCCGACGTCTTCACCGTCCAGGATTCTGATGTGCAATAATAATCGGTCAGGAAGCTCTTGACCGCCGACTCGCTTGCGACCTGGCTCACGGCGCTGCTGGAGATGCCGTCGGCCAGCACGACGGCGATCCCCTTCAGGGTCAGTAACGGCTCGGCCGG
The DNA here is from genome assembly GCF_049949275.1 of Bradyrhizobium genosp. A. NCBI lineage: Bacteria > Pseudomonadati > Pseudomonadota > Alphaproteobacteria > Hyphomicrobiales > Nitrobacteraceae > Bradyrhizobium > Bradyrhizobium genosp. A. Next base: position 2,694,458 of record NZ_CP188196.1, read on the forward strand.
GATGAGGGCGCCGTGAAAGTCCTGGTTGACCGGCTTGCGCCCCTTGTCGGAGTGCTGCCCGATCGAAATTCGCAAGCCCCGGCCCATCCTCGCCACCAATGCAAAGGGAGCCTCACCTTATCAGGCAAGGCTCCCTTGTGGACGTGCAATCCAATTAAGCCGCCGCGCGGGTCGAGTTGGTCGACGCCGGCTGACGCTTCGGCTTCGTCAGCACATGCGTCGTGTAGAGCGTGAGGCCGGTGAAGGCGAGGCCGCCGACGAGGTTACCCAGCACGGTCGGGATCTCGTTCCAGATGAAATAGTCCATGATCGAGAATTTGGCGTGGAGCATCAGGCCCGACGGGAACAGGAACATGTTCACCACGGAATGCTCGAACACCATGTAGAAGAACACCAGGATCGGCATCCACATCGCGATTACCTTGCCCGGCACGGTCGTGGAGATCATGGCGCCCACGACGCCGGTCGAGACCATCCAGTTGCAGAGCATGCCGCGGATGAACAGCGTCGCCATGCCGGCGGCACCATGCGCCGCGTAGCCCAGCGTCCGGCCTTCGCCGATGCTGCCGATCGCCGCGCCGACCTTGTCGGGGTCCTGCGTGAAGCCGAAGGTCGTGACGAACGCCATCATGAAGGCGACGGTGAGGGCGCCGGCGAAATTGCCGATGAAGACGAGGCCCCAGTTGCGCAAGACGCCGCCGAGCGTCACGCCCGGCCGCTTGTCGATCAGCGCGAGCGGCGCCAGCACGAAGACGCCGGTCAGAAGGTCGAAGCCCAGCAGATAGAGCATGGAGAAGCCGACCGGAAACAGCAGCGCACCGATGATCGGCTGGCCGGTGTTGACGTTGATCGTGACGGCGAACCAGGCCGCGAGTGCCAGGATGGCGCCGGCCATGTAGGCGCGGATCACCGTATCCCGGGTGGACATGAATATCTTGGATTCGCCTGCGTCCACCATCTTGGTGACGAATTCCGAAGGCGCGAGATACGACATCAACAGCTCCTTTGCTCATGTGAACGATCGATCCGGCCCGTGCCGGATCGACGCCTCTGTCAGACCAATGAGGTTAGACCAGTGAGCTGTGCGCGCGCCCCGCGGACGGGGACGCGTAGCGGAAAAGGACACCGACATGCGCAAGGGATAGCGTCACGATGACCGCGCCTTAGCGGACCAGCGAATAGGCTTCCCAGTGGCCTTCGGTGGCTTAACGCTCCGGCTCACTGTCAGTCATCGTTGACTAGGCAGGACAAAAGCAATCGATGTGCCAGACGGGCCGGCAAGCAGGCGACGGCAGGCTGGGGCCCGATTTTTCCCTGTTTGGAAGGAGATAGGCCTCTCCGACCGTGTCTTGTCGGCTCTGGCAGATCCTCCGATGGTGAAAAAACGGGCGCGTGCTCAAGCCTTGTGCGACGCACAATCAACGGGCGAATCGGCATTCAAGAAATGAGCGGCGCGCCGGTTTTTGATGCAATTGTAGGCGTGATTATTTTTTCATCAACAATACCAAGCTATTGTAATTATTTAGCTTTATATCATCAGCGGATTTGGCACGGAGCTTGAATTAAGAGTTTCGACGCCATCGACGCCGTCACCGAGCAATCATTCAAATCGTGACACCGCCGAAAACGGGGGCTTCCCCGAGCGTGCATCTGTGCGCCCCGCGTCAGTCGGTGTCCCCGCTTCCTAGCGAAAGGGAATTTTTCCGATGAGGGAAGGCAATCCGACTGGAAATCAGACTTGGATTTCTGACTGGCGCCCCGAAGATGAGGCGTTCTGGAATGCGGGCGGCAAAGCCGTCGCCCGGCGTAACCTGATCTGGTCGATCGTCGCCGAGCATATCGGCTTCTCCGTCTGGCTGATCTGGAGCATCGTCGCGACCAAGCTGCCGCAGGCGGGTTTTCACTACTCGACCGATGAGCTGTTTCAGCTCGTGGCTGTGCCGGGCCTGATCGGCGCCCTGATGCGCTTTCCCTATACGTTCGCGGTCACCACGTTCGGCGGCCGCAACTGGACCATCTTCAGCGCAGCCGTGCTGTTCATCCCGACGCTGGCGCTCGCCTACTTCGTCGGTGAGCCCGACACGCCGTTCTGGCTGATGCTGCTCATCGCCTCGACCGCCGGTCTCGGCGGCGGCAATTTCGCCTCCAGCATGACCAACATCTCCTTCTTCTTCCCCGATCGCATGAAGGGTTGGGCGCTCGGCCTGAACGCAGCCGGTGGCAATATCGGCGTCTCCAGCGTGCAGCTCCTGACGCCGATCCTGATGACGCTCGCCGTCATCAACCTGTTCCAAGCAGCGCCGGTCGGCGGCGTCTACCTCCAGAACGCCGGCCTGATGTGGGTGCTGCCGATCGCGATCGCGGTGTTCGGCGCGGTGTTCTTCATGAACAACCTGACCTCGGCCAAATCGTCGATCAAGAACCAGCTTGCCATCGTCAAGCGCAAGCACACCTGGATCATGGCCTTCATCTACATCGGAACGTTCGGCTCCTTCATCGGCTACTCCGCTGCGTTTCCGCTGCTGATCAAGACCCAGTTTCCCACGGTAACGATCTCGATCGCGTTCCTCGGTCCGCTGGTCGGCTCGTTGTCGCGTCCGTTCGGCGGCTGGCTCGCCGACAAGGTCGGCGGCTCCGTCATCACCTTCTGGAATTTCATCGCGATGGCCGCGGCTACGATCGGCGTGCTGTACTTCGTCGGACAGAAGGACTTCACCGGCTTCCTGTCGATGTTCCTGATCCTGTTCCTGACCACGGGCATCGGCAACGGCTCGACCTACCGCATGATCCCCTCGATCTTCCGCGAGGAGAACCTGTTCAAGGTGCGTGGCAAGGGCGATGCGGCGCGCGCGCTCGCGATGAAGACCGCGAGCATCGAGAGCGGTGCGGCTGTCGGCTTCATCGGCGCGATCGGTGCCGTCGGCGGCTATCTGATCCCGAGCAGCTTCGGCAAGTCGATCGCGATGACGGGCGGACCGCAGGTCGCGCTCGCGATCTTTCTCGCGTTCTACGCCGTCTGCCTCGGACTGACCTGGTGGTTCTACCTGCGTCGCAGCCTGCAGGCTGAAGGCGCGCCGAGCCTCGCCGAAGCGCGCGTGTGAGCTTGGTCCAAATCTCGCCTCTCCCCGTACGGGGGGAGAGGTCGCTCTGATGACGTTTGACCCATGAACTTTTTCCGCAACGGCGCGGACAAAGGCAGACCGAAACAGACAGGAGAACATCATGACGCCCCAACAGATTGCCCTCGTGCAGCAGAGCTTTTCCAAGGTCGCACCGATTTCAGAAGCAGCCGCCGTGCTGTTCTACGATCGCTTGTTCGAGGTCGCGCCGTCCGTGCGCGCGATGTTTCCCGAAGACATGACCGAGCAGCGCAAGAAGCTGATGGGCATGCTCGCCGCCGTCGTCAGCGGCCTGTCGAATCTCGAGACAATTCTTCCCGCGGCATCCGCGCTCGCCAAGCGCCACGTCGCCTATGGTGCCAAGGCCGAGCACTATCCCGTGGTCGGTGCGACCTTGCTGTGGACGCTGGAGAAGGGTCTTGGCGAGGCCTGGACGCCCGAACTCGCAACCGCCTGGACCGACGCGTACGGCGTGCTGTCCGGCTACATGATTTCCGAGGCCTACGGCCCACAGGCGCAGGCCGCCGAATAGGAGATGCCTTGTGAGTGAACCGCTTGTCATCGTCGGTAACGGTATGGCGGCCGCGCGTCTGGTCGACGAGCTCGCCAAGACCGCGCTCGGCCGCTACGCGGTCGCTGTGATCGGCGAAGAGCCGCGGCTCGCTTACAATCGCGTGCTGCTCTCCTCCGTGCTGGCCGGCGAGACCGGCTCGCACGAGATCGAGCTCCGGCCGGCGGACTGGTGGCGTCATCGCGGCGTCACCGTGCGCTACGGCTATCGCGTCACCGAGATCGACACCGGCCGCCGCGAGCTCAAGATCGCCGGCGAAGAAAGCATGGAATACTCCAAGCTCGTGCTCGCCGTCGGCTCGACGCCGCTGCGGCTCAACGTGCCTGGCGCCGACCTTGCAGGCGTGCACACCTTTCGCGACACCCGCGATGTCGACCTGCTGCTGACGCTGGCGGCTGCGAAGAAGCGCGTCGTCGTGGTCGGCGGTGGCCTGCTCGGGCTTGAAGCGGCGTACGGCTTGGCGAAAGCCGGCGCGCCGGTGACGCTGCTGCATCTGATGGACCGGCTGATGGAGCGTCAGCTCGATGGGCCGGCCGCCGATCTGCTCAAGACGCTGGTCGAGCGCAAGGGCATCCGCATCATGCTCAATGCCTCGACCGCCGGCATCCATGGCGAGCGCCACGTCGAAGCCGTCGAGTTTGCCGACGGCAGCCGCATCGAGGCCGACGCCGTGATTTTTGCTGCCGGCATCAGGCCCAACATTGCACTGGCCAAGGAGGCCGGCATCGCGGTCAACCGCGGCATCGTCGTCAACGACGAGATGCAGACCGCATCGCCCGACATCTACGCGCTCGGTGAATGCGCGGAGCATCGCGGCACTTGTTACGGCCTGGTCGAGCCGGCCTACGAGCAGGCGTGCGTTTTGGCGCGACATCTCGGGGGCCGTCCTGCCGCCTATCAGGGCAGCGTGGTCGCGACCAACCTGAAAGTGTCCGGCGTCAGCGTGTTCTCCGCCGGCGACTTCATGGGCGGGGAGGGCAGCGAGAGCCTCCTGCTCACCGACCGCAGGCGCGGCACCTACAAGAAGCTCGTGATTGCCGACGGATGTCTCACCGGCGCCGTGCTGATCGGCGATACCGCCGATGCGCTCTGGTATCTCGAGCTGATCCGTAGCCGCGAGAAGATCGCCGGGATTCGCGCCGACATGATGTTCGGCCGCGCGCTCGCGCTTCCGTCCAAGGCGGCGTGAAGGAGGTGGCTTGACATGACGGCGATCGACCCCAACCTCCGCACGACCAAGACGACCTGTCCTTATTGCGGCGTCGGCTGCGGCGTGCTCGCAACGCCCGACGGCGCGGGTGGCGCTGCGATCGCGGGCGATCCCGATCATCCCGCCAATTTCGGCCGGCTGTGCTCGAAAGGCTCTGCGCTCGGCGAGACCGTCGGGCTCGAGAGCCGGCTGCTGTATCCGATGATCCGCTGCAAGGGTGTGCTGGAGCGCGTCGCGTGGAGCGATGCGCTCGACCATGTTGCGCATCGCATGCAGCACATCGTCGCGCGCGACGGTGCCGACGCTGTCGCGTTCTATCTTTCGGGCCAGCTGCTCACCGAGGACTATTACGTCGCCAACAAGCTGATGAAGGGCTTTGTCGGCACGGCCAACGTCGACACCAATTCGCGGCTCTGCATGTCGTCCTCGGTCGCCGGCCACCGCCGTGCCTTCGGCGCCGACACCGTGCCCGGCTGCTACGAGGATCTCGACCAGGCCGATCTGCTCGTCTTCGTCGGCTCGAACGCGGCCTGGTGTCACCCGGTGCTGTTCCAGCGCATGCTGAGAAACCGGCAGGAGCGCGGCGCGCGTATGATCGTGATCGATCCGCGCCGCACTGATACCGCGAGCGATGTCGATCTGTTCCTCGGCCTCAAGCCCGGCACCGATACCGCGTTGTTCTCCGGCCTGTTCGTCCATCTCGCCGACAGCGGCGCGCTGGATCAGGAGTATATTGCGCAGAACACGTCGGGCTTTGATGGTGCGCTGGCGCGCGCGCGCAACATCGCCGGCAGCGTCAGCGCAACCGCGCTTGCGACCGGCCTCTCCGAGCAGGACGTCGCCACCTTCTTCAAGATGTTCCGCGACACCGAGCGTGTCGTCACGCTCTATTCGCAGGGCGTGAACCAGTCGGCGCAGGGCACCGACAAGGTCAATGCGATCCTGAACTGCCATCTCGCCACGGGCCGCATCGGCAAGCTCGGCGCTTCGCCGTTCTCGCTCACCGGCCAGCCCAATGCGATGGGGGGCCGCGAGGTCGGCGGGCTCGCCAACCAGCTGGCCGCGCATATGAACTTCACGCCGCCCGACATCGACCGCGTCAGGCGGTTCTGGAAGGCGCCGCGCATCGCCACCCACGAAGGACTGAAGGCGGTGCAGCTGTTCGAGGCGATCAACCGCGGCGAGGTCAAGGCGCTCTGGGTGATGGGCACCAACCCGGCGGTGTCGTTGCCCGACGCTGATCTCGTGCGCGAGGCGCTGAAGAAGCTCGAGCTGTTCGTCGTCTCCGAGAACGTGCTGTCTAACGACACGGTCGAGGCCGGCCCGCACGTGCTGCTGCCTGCGCTGGCCTGGGGCGAAAAGTCGGGCACGGTGACCAATTCCGAACGCCGCATCTCGCGCCAGCGTTCGTTCCTCCCCGCACCAGGCGAGGCGCGCCCCGATTGGTGGATTCTCAGCGAGACCGCAAAACGCCTCGGTTTCGGCGACAGCTTCAATTACAAATCCGCCGCCGACATTTTCCGCGAGCATGCCGCGCTGTCGGCGTTCGAGAACGATGGCAACCGGGATTTCGACATCGGTGCGCTGACCTCACTGTCCGACGAGGCCTTCGACGCGTTGAAGCCCGTGCAATGGCCCGCACGCGAAGGCGAGGTGCCGGGCGAGCGCTTTTTTGCGCAAGGCGGCTTCTTCACCAATGACGGCAAGGGCCGCTTCGTCGCGCCGGAGGTGCCGGCGCTGCGCAGCGAGACCGGACCGTCGCGTCCTCTGCGGCTCAATACCGGACGCATCCGCGACCAGTGGCACACCATGACGCGCACGGGACTGAGCAAGCGGCTCGGCGCGCATCTACCCGAGCCGTTCGTCGAGATCCATCCTGATGATGCCAACAAATACGGCATCGTCCATGACGGATATGCCCGCATCACCACCGACTACGGCCAGTGCATTTTGAAGGCGGTCGTCAGCGAGCGGCAGCAGCGCGGTGCGTTGTTCGTGCCGATCCACTGGAGCGCGATGAATGCCTCGCACGGCCGCGTCGGTGCGCTGGTCGCGCCGTTCACGGATCCGTTCTCCGGCCAGCCGGAGTCGAAGGCGACGCCGGCTGCGATCGCACCCTATGAATACGTATTCCGCGGTTTTGCACTCTCGCGGAAACAGCTCGATCTGCCGCAAAACCTGCTGTGGACGCGCGCGACTGTCGCCGGCGGCTTCGGTTATCTCTTCGCCGACAACGCGGATCTGTCGCGCTGGCCGGCCTGGCTCGATGGCCTTGCCGGCGAAGACGTCGCCGATTATCGCGATTTTGGCGGCGGCGTTTATCGCGCGGCCTCGTTCACCGGCGATCGCATCGAGACCTGTCTGTTCGTCGGCCCCGCGCACGATGCCGGCGACTGGGAGGTGGTGAAGAGCGTGTTCGCGGCCGATCGCGTCACCGACGATCAGCGCCGCACGCTGCTGTCCGGCAAGTCCAGCGAAGGCGCCGCGACGACCGGTCCGATCGTCTGCGCCTGCTTCGGCGTTGGCCGCGGCACCATCTGCGACACCATCGCGAGCGGCGCGCGCACCGCCGCCGAGATCGGTGCCAAGCTGAAGGCCGGCACCAATTGCGGTTCCTGCATCCCCGAGCTGAAGCGCCTGATCGCGACAGCCGAAACAACTCCTGCCAAGGAATCGAAGTTCGCGGGCGCAGCGAGCTAGTGACGCATATTCTGTGTCGCCGCCGGGCTTGGCGCCTACGCTGAAGCTTCGGCGGTCGCGCACGCTTTTGGGCCTGGCGAGCGGGGTCGCGGGGAATGACACCGGAGATGATGGCTGAAACACTTGATCCAGGTCATCTCTCCACGTCGCCCTCCCTGCCATGCTCGTCGCTCGCGCAACCCGCCCGGCGTGCTCCGTGTCCGCATCCGACGTTCCCATTCGGCCCTTCCTGATCGGTATTCCCGCCGCGGGGCTCGTGCTTGGTTTCGTACTGCGCGCGTCTGGCTTTCCGGCGTGGGTCAATCTAGCCTGGACGATCGCGACGCTACCAGTGCTGCTTGCGCTGTTGATCGAGATCTTACGGCGTCTAAGGCGCGGCGACGTCGGGCTCGACATCGTGGCTGCGCTCTCGATGACATCGGCGCTCGCGGTCGGTGAGGAGCTTGCCGCGACAGTCGTCGCGCTGATGTATGCCGGCGGACAATATCTTGAGGATTTTGCCGAAGGCCGTGCGCGGCGCGAGATGACGGCGCTGCTCGTGCGCGCCCCGCGCCGGGCGATGCGCCATTGCGACCACCGACTCGAGGAAGTCGACGTCGAGCTGATCGACGCCGGCGATCGTCTGTTGATCCGCCAGGGCGAGGTGGTGCCGGCCGACGGGACAGTGGCAAGCGCGCTTGCGGTACTCGACCTGTCCGCGCTGACGGGTGAGTCGCTGCCGGTGCAGTGCAGAGCGGGCGAGGCTGTCATGAGCGGCGCGACCAATGCCGGCGAAGCCTTCGACCTCGTCGCTATCCGTCCGGCGGCGCAAAGCACCTATGCCGGTATCGTGCGCTTGGTCGAGGCGGCGCAGCGTGCCAGAGCGCCGATGGCGCGGCTCGCCGATCGTTACGCGATCGTTTTCCTGGCCGCGACGTTGGCGATCGCCGGCGGCGCGTGGGCGTGGACGCGGGATCCGATCCGCATGGTTGCGGTGCTGGTGGTAGCGACGCCTTGTCCGCTCATCCTCGCCGTGCCCGTCGCCATTGTCGCCGGCCTGTCGCGTGCGGCACATCACGGCATCCTCATCAAGGGCGGCAAGGCGCTGGAGACCATGGCGCGCATCCGCTCGCTAGTGGTCGACAAGACCGGCACACTGACTAACGGCAAGGCGAAAGTGGTCGCAGTCCACTCCGCTGGAGGCTTTACCGATGACGGTGTGATCCGCATCGCGGCTTCGCTCGACCAGGCGTCGCAGCATGTCATCGCGCAGGCGCTGGTCGCCGAAGCGCAGCGCCGGCACCTCGCGCTGGCGGTGCCGCAGGAGATGATCGAAACGCCGGGCGAGGGCATCCGTGGAACGGTCGAGGGGCGTCATGCGGCGGTCGGCGGCATTAGCTATGTCCGCGTGCAACTGGAGTCGGCGGGCAAAGAGCTCGGCCCTGCGCAGGGTGTCGACCCTCCAGGCGCCGTGGCAGTGTGGCTCTCGGTCGACGGGCAACTCGCTGGCCGCATTGTGCTGGCCGATGAGCTCCGCACCGGCATCGCGGCGCTGCTTGCGAAACTGCGCGATCTCGACGTCGAGCGGATCGTGCTCGCCACCGGGGACCGCCGAAGCGTGGCTGAAGCCGTCACCGCCGGTCTCGGCCTTGACGCAGTGCGCGCCGATCTCACTCCGGACCAGAAGGTCATGGTCGTCCTCTCCGAGCGCAAGGCGGGTCCGGTGATGATGGTCGGCGACGGCGTCAACGACGCGCCGGCGCTTGCCGCCGCCGATGTCGGCGTCGCCATGGGCGCCAAGGGCGCGGCGGCGTCGGCGGAGGCGGCCGACGCGGTGCTGCTGGTCGACACGCTCGACCGTATCGTGCCGGCGATTGAGATCGCGCGGCGCACGCGCTTCATCGCGCTGGAAAGCGTCTATACCGGCATCGGCCTGTCCACGCTCGGCATGCTGGCCGCTGCGTTCGGTTATCTGACGCCGATCGAGGGTGCGATTCTGCAGGAGGTCATTGACGTCGCGGTGATTCTCAATGCCCTCAGGGTTTTGCGGGAAGCGTAGATCGCACTTGCTGCATGACCGGTGTGCCAATCGACGGTTCGAACATTACCGTTTATGCTGGCTGGGAATCCGCCCACAGAGCAGCTATCAAAACAACAATGATGTATCTGGAAACGCCACCGCGCCTGATCGAGACGAAAATCTTTTCCGCCATGCCCGACACCTTCCGCCGCAAGGGCGAGCAGACGGATTGGGCCGATGCCAACCGGCCGGGCGTGCCGACGGATAGTTTTATTGAAGGGCCGTCTTTCGACAAAGATGGCAATCTCTACATCGTCGACATTCCGTTCGGCCGCATCTTCCGCATCGCGCCTGATGGCGAATGGTCACTGGTGATCGAGTATGAGGGTTGGCCGAACGGGCTGAAGATCGCCGCCGATGGCCGCATTCTGGTGGCCGATTGCATGCACGGCATCATGGAGCTCGATGCCAAGGCCGGCCGCATCAAGCCCATCCTCACCGCGCGCAATTCGGAATCGTTTCGCGGTTGCAACGATCTGCATCTCGCCTCCAACGGCGACATCTATTTCACTGACCAGGGCCAGACCGGCCTGCACGACGCTAGCGGCCGCGTCTATCGGCTGGCGTCAAATGGCAGGCTCGATTGCCTCATCGACACCGGCATCAGCCCGAACGGACTGGTGCTCGACCCCAGCGAGAGCGTGCTGTTCGTCGCGATGACGCGCGACAATGCGGTGTGGCGGCTGCCATTCATGAAGGACGGCAGTGTCTCGAAGGTTGGCCGCTTCTGCTCGCTGTTCGGCACATCAGGTCCCGACGGCATGAGCATGGATGCGAAAGGACGTCTGTTCGTCGGCCACGCCTCGCTCGGCCACGTCTTCGTGTTCGCGCCGAATAGTGAGCTGATCGCGCGGATCAAGTCATGTGCGGGACCGAACTGCACCAATGTCGCCATCGGTGGCGCGAAGCGAGATCGGCTCTATATCACGGAGTCAGCGACCGGCAGCGTACTGGTTGCTGACATCGGCGGATTGAACTCCTGAGCTTGATGGTGGTTGCCTGAGCGAAAGAGCGGTACTGGAGACCAACATGAACACGCATCCCTTTGGCAAGACCGGCGCCAACGTCTCCGTGATCGGGCAGGGCACCTGGTATCTCGACCATGGCGATCGCAAGCGCGCGATCGCCGCGCTGCAGCGCGGGCTCGATCTCGGCATGACCCATATCGACACCGCCGAGATGTATGGCGATGCCGAGCTCGTCATTGCCGATGCGATCGCCGGCCGCCGTGATGAGGTGTTCCTGGTTTCAAAGGTGCTGCCGAGCAACGCATCGCGCCGCGGCACCATCACGGCCTGCGAGCGCTCGCTGAAGCGGCTGAAGACCGATCGGCTCGATTGCTATCTGCTGCATTGGCGCGGGTCGTATGACCTTGAAGACACTGTCGCTGCATTCGAGGAGCTGGTGAAAGTCGGCAAGATCAAATCCTGGGGCGTCTCCAATTTCGACGCCGGCGATCTCGACGAGATCCTCGATGTATCCGGCGAAGGCAAGATCGCCTGCAATCAGGTGCTCTATCATCTCAAGGAACGCTCGATCGAGCATGCCGTCATTCCCTGGTGTGAGAGGCACGGCGTTGCCGTCGTCGCCTATTCGCCGTTCGGGCACGATGATTTTCCCGATGAGCGCAGCCAAGGCGGCGCCGTGCTCGCGCGCATTGCGGAAGCGCGTTGCGCGACGCCGCGTCAGGTCGCGCTGAGCTTTCTCACCCGTGCGACTACGGTGTTCGCGATCCCGAAAGCGTCGTCCGCCGAACATGCCGGCGAAAATGCGGCCGCCGGCGATCTCGTGCTGACGAAAGAGGAGATTTCGGCGTTGGATGCGGCGTTTCCGCGCGGTCCGAAGCGGCGCAGTCTGCCCATGCTGTAGTGCACAAAGGCCCGTTATTAATGGAGTATTGACGCGCGCGGACCTGAGCGCATATCGGCATCCTGTTTTCGGAAGTTGTGAAAGCGGCGCATATGTCGTTTTTTACGATCGTTCCCGAATCGTCGTTTTCCCAGAGTTCCAGCCGTGACACCGCCGCCCGCCGCAGCCGCAAGGCTCGACAGTATTTCCATGCCCGTGCCGGAGAAGAAGCAGCAGACGCGCCGTGCGCCTGCGCGCGTCGATCATCCCTTCAGGGGCATTGCGCTGGTGCTGCTGTCGACGGTGTTTCTCGGCTGCTCCGACGTCACCGCGAAATATCTCTCGACCAGCCTGCCGTCGATCGAGATCACCTGGATCCGCTTCGTCACCTTCGCGCTGATGTTCACGCCGGTGATGCTGCCGGGCTCGCCGCTGCATGCGATGCGCACCGAACGTCTCGGGCTGCAATTGATGCGCGGCGTCGCGCTGCTCGGCTCCTCGCTGTTCTTCATCACAGGGTTGCGCTTCCTCCCCATCGCGGAAGCCTCGGCCACCGGCTTCGTCTCGCCGCTGTTCGTCACCGCGCTGTCGATCATCTTTCTCAGCGAGAAGGTCGGCATGCGCCGCTGGATCGCGACCGCGATCGGCCTTGTGGGCGTGATGATCATCCTGCGGCCGGGTTCGAGCGCGTTCCACGTCGCCGCCTTCTTCCCGATCGTCTCGGCGTTCTGCTGGGCTGCCGCATTGATTTTGACGCGCCTGATGAGCGGCCGGGAAGCCGTGCTCACCACGATGGCGTACTCGGCGCTCACCGGTGTTGCGATCCTCAGCGTGATGGTGCCGTTCCTCTGGGTCACGCCGACCTGGACCGCGATTGGCCTCGGCATCGTGATCGGCCTTGCCTCCACGATCGGCCAGTGGATCATCGTGCTTGCCTATCGCTACGGCGATGCCTCGGTGCTGGCGCCGTTCTCGTACACGCAGCTGCTGTGGGTGAGCATTCTGGGCTTCTTCCTGTTCGGCGAGCTGCCTGATATCTGGACCGTCACGGGCGCGGCCTTCATCGTCGCCAGCGGCCTCTACATCGCCCATCGCGAGCGCATCCGCCGCGCCCAGCTCCTCGTGCTGGAAGAGCGTTCCCCGAACCCCTGACGCAAGTCCAAGCATCCCGCTTCGTGCTATCAACGGCTCCAACGATATGGGAGGAGCCGGATGCGCGCTGCGATTTTCAGGAACGGTGAGATTGTCGTAGACCGGATGGCCGAGCCGAAGCCGGGCCCCGGCCAGGTGCTGGTCAAGACGCTCGCCTGCGGCATCTGCGGGTCCGACCTGCACGCACGCCAGCACGCGCCACGAATGGTGGAGATGGCGAAGAAGACCGGGCGAACGCCGATGGACCTGTCGCGCGACGTCGTCTTTGGCCACGAGTTCTGCTGCGAGATCGTCGATTATGGCCCCGGCACCGCGCGCAAGCTTAGGCCGGGTACGCATGTGTGCTCGCTGCCGGCGTTGCTGACGCCGGAGGGTATCAAGGGCATCGGCTATTCCAATGACTTTGTCGGAGGCTACGCGGAGCAGATGCTGCTCAGCGAGCCGCTGCTGCTGGAAGTGCCGAACGGTCTCGCGCCGGAACATGCCGCGCTGACCGAACCGCTCGCGGTCGGCGTCCACGCGGTTGCAAAGGCCAACATCAGCGGCGGCGAGGTGCCGCTGGTAATCGGCTGCGGCCCGGTTGGGCTCGCGGTGATCGCCGCGCTCAGGATCAAGGGCCTGCACCCGATCGTTGCCGCCGACTATTCGCCGGCGCGTCGGGCGCTCGCCGCAAAGCTCGGTGCCGACATTGTTATCGACCCCAGGGTGTCGCAGCCCTATGCGACCTGGGCGGAGCACGCACAAATGTCGGAGGCGGAGAAGGCGGCGCGGCCGCCGATCCAGGCCATGCTGCCGGCGCTGAAGCCCGCGGTCATCTTCGAATGCGTCGGTGTGCCCGGCCTGCTGCAGCAGGTGTTCGAAGGCGCCCCGCGCGATGCCAAGATCGTCGTGGTCGGCGTCTGCATGGAGAGCGACAAAAGCGAGCCCATGCTCGGCATCATGAAGGAGCTCAACGTCCAGTACGTGCTCGGTTACACGCCGGAGGAGTTTTCGGCGTCGCTGCGCCTGATCGCGGAAGGGCAGGTGGATGCTGCTGCCATGGTAACCGCCGAGGTCGGCATCGATGGCGTCGCAAAGGCGTTCGCCGATCTCGCCAATCCCGAGGCCCACACCAAGATCATCGTGCAGCCGTGGAAATAGGGAACGGCTGAAGCACGGCGCCGTCGGATTTTTGCGTGACATCGGCGTGGCCCATCTGGGCGATCACAGCCCGGCGATCGACGATCGCCTGATGGAATTGCGCCAGCACGAGGCCGAAGGCGGCGAGATCGCCGTCTTCGATGGCGCCGTCCTCGTGACAGAGGAGCGTTTCGCGCAAAATGTCGTCGGCCGCGCTCTGCATGGCGGCGAGATCGTCGAGCGAGGTCGCCTCGCGCACGCTGGAGATCGCGTTAAGCAGGCGGTCGCGATGCAACGCGTTCTCGCCGCGCTCGTCGCGCCGCAAATAGTGCCGCAACCATGCGGCAACCGAGCCGAGACCGGAGAGCAGCAGCACCACGCCCCAGATGTAGTCGCTGTACTTGTCCATGAAGCTGCGTTCGTTGCCGTCAATATAGGCGGCAGCCCCCGGATGCGCCGGCAGTGCCGCGTCCTTGTCGGTGTCGGGCTTCTGGATGTGGCTGGCGCTGGGCAGCTCCTTGACCAGCGACGGCCGGACCGCGAACAGCTGGCGGGTGAAGGCGCCAACCGTGTCGTCGGACAGCGAGCTCGGTGCCACGATCAGATGATTGACGGCGATGGTCTCGATCTTGTCGTCGGGCCGCTGAGGCGTCGTACCAAATGCGCTCGCCGGGATTTCCTCGGATTCGTAGAGCGGATGCCGCTCGGCGATGGCCTCGGAGACGTCGACGGAGAGGAACTTCGGCTCGCCGCGCAGGCGCGTGGTGGCGGCAATCGTCTCGGCGATAACCTTGTCGTCTAGCGCGCCCACCAACATGAAGGCGTCGAGCGTGGTGTCCTGGGTCATCTCCGAGATGCGGTCGGTGCCGAACTGGGTGGTCGTCACCTTCTGCGGATTGACGCCAGACTCGGCCAGGATGACGCGCAGCAGATTGGGGTTGGCGTCGCCGAGGCCGACGATGCCGATGCGGCGGCCGCTGAGCGAGGCGATGTCCGTGACCTTCGACTTGGGCACGCCCTTGCGCCCCGTCGGCGCCCACAGCACCACAAAATTCCGGCGCAGGATCGCAACGGAATTGGCATCGGGTGGCATGGCGAGGTCGCCGCGCGCGACCGCGAGATCGGTCTTGCCGCCACCAAGCAGATTGAGGCTTTGCAGTGTGCCGTCGGTCTCGATCGGCGTCAGCCGCACCGCGCTGCTTTTCGCCTCGATCGCCTTGGCGATGGCAAGCACAAGTGTCTGGTCGTCGCTGCCGGCCGGTCCGACGGCGAACCGCAGCGTCGCCGGCTGCCAGAGCCAATAGGCAAGTGCGAGCGCGACCGTGAGGAGCGACAGCAGGCTCGCCACCGCGAGCCACGGGCCGAGGCGATTGCGGCGGCGGGAGGGGGAGCCCCTCGTTACGCTCAGATCGCTCGGCACGGGCATCTTGCTGTCCTCATCGGCAAGCTGGCGCGCCAACGCGGCGGGTGCTGTCAGTACTTCGAAGGCACGTACATCTCCGGCGGGATCGGACCGCGGTGATAGTCGGGGTTGCGCACGCGCGGCGGCAGCACGACGGGCGCGCGGCCGACTTCCTGGTAGGGGATCTGGCTGAGCAGATGCGCGATGCAGTTGAGGCGCGCGCGCTTCTTGTCGACGGCGTCGACGATCCACCACGGCGAGTCCGGCAGATGCGTGTGCTCCAGCATCGTCTCCTTGGCCTTGGTGTATTGCTCCCAGCGGCTGCGCGCCTCGACGTCCATCGGGCTTAGCTTCCACTGCTTCAGCGGATCCCGGATGCGCATGGTGAAGCGGAACTGCTGCGTGTCGTCGGTGATCGAGAACCAGTACTTGACCAGAATGATGCCGGAGCGGATCAGCATCCGCTCGAACTCAGGCACTGTCTGGAAGAACTCCTGGTACTGCTCGTCGGTGCAGAAGCCCATCACGCGCTCGACGCCGGCGCGATTGTACCAGCTGCGGTCGAACAGCACCATTTCGCCGCCCGCGGGCAGATGCGAGACGTAGCGCTGGAAATACCATTGCGTGCGCTCGCGCTCGCTCGGCGCCGGGAGGGCTGCAACGCGGCAGATGCGCGGATTGAGGCGCTGGGTAATGCGCTTGATGACGCCGCCCTTGCCGGCGGAGTCGCGGCCCTCGAACAGCACGACGACCTTCTTCTTCTCGCTCTGCACCCAGTCCTGCAGCTTGACCAGCTCGCCCTGGAGCCGGAGCAGCTCGCGGAAATAGAGCCTGCGGTCGACCGTCGGGTTAAGGACATCAGTCTCGTCCAGAAGTTCGTCGAGACGGGCATCATCCAGCTCCATCTCCAGCTCCTCGTCGAGATCGTCGGCCATCTCCTGGATGATGCGCTCGCGCCTGGCGGTCTGGGAGGTGCGGTCGGATGCAGTCATGGGTCTCTCTCGGGCCAAGGGTGCCTGTCGCCGGTGACCATCGGCGGGGTTTATTGCGTCCATGTGACACCGGCGGCTGGCCGGTTCCGAAATGCCCGGCGGGCCCGTCAGACCGGCAACGCGATCGAATATTTGACCTGGCTGAGCGCAAAGCTGGACTCGATCGAGGCAATGCCGTCGAGCCGGGTCAGCTTGGTCTTGAGGAAGGTCTCGTAGGAGGCGAGGTCGGCCGCCACCACGCGCAAGAGATAGTCGCGGTTGCCGGTCATCAGATAGCATTCCAGCACCTCGTCCCATTTCGAGATGGCGCGGGCAAAACGGTTGAGGTCCTCCTCTTTCTGCCGCGCCAGCTTGATCGAGATGAAAACGCTGACATGCAAACCCAGAGCCTTCTGGTCCACGGTTGCGATGTAGCGCGAGATGACGCCTCGCTCCTCCAGCAGCTTGACCCGGCGATGGCAGGGCGAGACCGACAATCCGACCTTGTCGGCGAGCTCCTGCATGGTCAGCCGGCTGTCGGTCTGCAGGTGGCTGAGGATTTTGCGGTCGATGGCGTCGAGCTCGGGCATTGGGATGGAACCTGTGTTTGGCTGGGTATCGTTGGTAAAATATCCCAATATTTGAAGGTACGGCGCGAAAAATTGAGAAGTTTGGTGCCGCCCGCAGGCGTATCATCGCCTCACCTGTTGTCCGGGAGCATTTGCCATGCCCGTTGATTCCGCCCGTCTCGACACATTGACCGCGCTGGCCCGCAAGGCGTTGTGGCTGTCGTCTTGGACCATCCATCATGCCAACCACGTACGGTCGAACACGGATGGACTGAAGGTCGGGGGACATCAGGCCTCCTCGGCCTCGCTCGCCACCATCATGTCGGCGCTGTATTTTAGCGTGTTGCGTCCTGAGGACCGTGTCGCGGTGAAGCCGCATGCGAGCCCGGTGTTCCACGCCATCCAATATCTGTTCGGCCGGCAGACCCGCGAGAAGCTGGAGAATTTCCGCGGCTTCAAGGGCGCGCAGTCCTATCCATCGCGCACCAAGGATGTCGACGACGTCGATTTCTCGACCGGCTCGGTCGGCCTCGGCGTTGCGCAGACGCTGTTCGCCTCGCTGGTGCAGGATTACGTCAAGGCGCATGGCTGGATGAAGGATCGCCGCGAAGGGCGGATGATCGCGCTGGTCGGCGACGCCGAGATGGACGAGGGCAACATCTTCGAAGCGCTGGCCGAAGGCTGGAAGCACGGCCTGCGCAACACCTGGTGGGTGGTCGACTACAACCGCCAGTCGCTCGATGCCGTCGTGCGCGAAGGTCTCTGGGAAAAGTTCGAGACCATGTTCCGCAATTTCGGCTGGGACGTGGTGATCGTGAAATACGGTCGCCTGATGCGCGAGGCCTTTGCCGAACCCGGCGGCGAGGCGCTGAAGCGCTGGATCGACAATTGCCCGAACGCGCTCTACGCGGCGCTGTGCTTCCAGGGTGGCGCCGCCTTCCGCAAGCATTTGCACGACGAGATCGGCGACCAGGGGCCGATTACGAAGCTGATCGACAAGCGCAGCGACGAGGAATTGCTGGCGCTGATGTCGAACCTCGGCGGCCACGACATGGCGAGCATGCTCGAGGCGTTCGAGTCCATCGATCACGATCGCCCGGTGTGCTTCATCGCCTACACCATCAAGGGCGTCGGCCTGCCGTTCCAGGGCCACAAGGACAACCACGCCGGCCTGATGACGGTCGCGCAGATGGAGAAATATCGCGAGAGCCAGAACATCCGGCCCGGCCACGAATGGGACAAGTATGAGGGCCTGACGCAAGCTCCCGCCGAGCTCGACGCGTTCCTCGCGCGCGCGCCGTTCAACAAGGACGGCCGCCGGCTGACCGCGCCTGTGATCGAGGTGCCGCAGCAACTCGCGTTCAAGCCGGCGCCGCAGATGTCGACGCAACAGGGCTTTGGCCTCGTGCTGAACGAGGTCGCGCGCGGCGACAGCGAGCTGGCACAACGCATCGTCACGACCTCGCCCGATGTCACGGTCTCGACCAATCTCGGCCCGTGGGTGAACCGGCGCGGCCTGTTTGCCAATGCCGAGAAGGCGGACTTATTCCGCAGCGAGAAAATTCCCTCGACCTACAACTGGGACGCCTCGCCGAAGGGCCAGCATCTCGAGCTCGGCATCGCCGAGATGAACCTGTTCATCATGCTCTCCGCGCTTGGCCTGTCGCACCAGATCAATGGCGCGCGGCTCTTGCCGGTCGGCACGCTCTACGATCCCTTCATCGAGCGCGGCCTCGATGCGCTGAACTACGCCTGCTACCAGGATGCGCGCTTCATGGTGGCGGCGACGCCATCAGGCATCACGCTCGCGCCGGAAGGCGGCGCGCACCAGTCGATCGCGACGCCGCTGATCGGCATGGCGCAGGACGGGCTGGCCTCGTTCGAGCCGGCCTTCGTCGACGAGCTCGCCGTGATCATGGCTTTCGGCTTTGACCACATGCAGCGCGATCCGGGCGAGGGCGGCTCGGTCTATTTGCGGCTCTCGACGCGCTCGATCGAGCAGGCGCAGCGGATCATGACGCCTGAACTGCAGCAGGGCATTACCGAGGGCGCCTACTGGCTGCGCAAGCCGGGCCCCAATGCCGAACTCGTGATCGCCTATACCGGCGCGGTCGCGCCCGAAGCGATCGAGGCGACCGGCTTCATCGGCGAGAGCCGCCGCGACATCGGCCTGCTTGCGATCACCTCAGCCGATCGTCTTCACTCAGGCTGGACCGCCGCACGGAAATTGCGGCGCGACCGGCGCGGCGTGCAGCACCTCAGCCACATCGAAAAGCTGCTGGCGCCGCTCACCCGCGACTGCGGCATCGTGACCGTGATCGATGGCCATCCTTCCGCGCTCGGCTGGCTCGGCAGTGTCCACGGCCATCGCGTCGAGGCGCTCGGCGTCGAGCAGTTCGGCCAGACCGGCACCATCGCCGACCTCTATCGCCACTACGGCATCGACGCGAACGCCATCATCGATGCGGCGGAAAGCCTCACCACCGGCGCGCCGGTGCTGCATCGGAAGATGGCGGTGTAGTGGGGGTGACCAGGGCGCGTGGGCCCCGGCTCTGCAGCGCACCGCTGAAGTAGCGCTGCGCTGCGTCCGGGGCACGAGAGCCGTTTGGACTAGCTACAATCTCGTGTCCCGGACGCGGCGCGGCATGAAATGACGCGACGCTGAGCCGGGACCCATGGCGCTTGCCTCAGCCTAACGCACGCCCCATATTCCGCGCGTCTGCCGCAACGCTGGCCCCGCATATGGCGGGTTCAATTGCCGGCGCTTTCGTGCAAGGATGCCTGCCGAAACGCCCCCCAAGCCCCCAAGAAGAGGTTAACGATGGTCAATCGCATGCAATTCTACATCGACGGCGCCTGGGTCGATCCCGCCGTCAAGAAGTCCACCGCGGTCGTCAATCCGGCGACGGAAGAGGCGATGTACGAGGTTGCGCTGGGCTCCAAGGCCGACGTGGACAAGGCCGTTGCTGCCGCCAAGCGCGCTTTTGCAACATTCTCCCAGACCAGCCGTGAGGAGCGCGTGGCGCTGCTCAGCAAAGTCATCGAGGTCTACAAGGGCCGTCTCAAGGAGATCGGCGCTGCGGTCTCCGACGAGATGGGCGCGCCGCTACCGATGGCGGAAAAGCTCCAGGCCGGTGCCGGCCTTGGCCATCTCATGACCACGCTCGACGTGCTCAAGAATTATCATTTCGAGGAGCCGGTCGGCACCGCCATGGTGCTGCGCGAGCCGGTCGGTGTGGTCGGCATGATCACGCCCTGGAACTGGCCGCTCAACCAGATCGCCTGCAAGGTCGCGCCCGCGCTCGCCGCCGGCTGCACCATGATCCTGAAGCCGTCGGAGTTCACGCCGACCTCGGCGCTGATCTTCGCGGAAATCCTCCATGAAGCCGGCGTGCCGAAGGGCGTGTTCAACCTCGTCAACGGCCTGGGCCCCGAGGTCGGCGCCGCGATGAGCGAGCACCCCGACATCGACATGATCTCCTTCACCGGCTCGACCCGCGCCGGCATCGACGTTGCGAAGCGCGCCGCTCCGACCGTGAAGCGCGTCAGCCAGGAGCTCGGCGGCAAGTCGCCGAACGTCATCCTCGAAGGTGCCGACCTGCAGAAGGCGGTGACCGGCGGCGTGATGCACATGTTCAACAACTCCGGGCAGTCCTGCAACGCGCCCTCGCGCATGATCGTGCCGCTGTCGAAGATGAAGGAAGTCGCCGCGATCGCGAAGGCTGTCGCCGACAAGACCAAGGCGGGCGATCCGCGCGCCGAAGGCACCACCATCGGCCCTGTCGTCAACCGCGGCCAGTGGGACAAGATCCAGGCGCTGATCAAGAAGGGCATTGACGAGGGCGCAACGCTTGTCGCCGGCGGCCCCGGCCTGCCCGAAGGCGTCAACAAGGGCTTCTACGTCCGCCCGACCATCTTCGCCGACGTCACCCCCGAGATGACGATCGCCCGTGAAGAGATCTTCGGGCCGGTGCTGACCATTCTCGGCGCCAAGGACGAAGCCGAGGCCGTGCACATTGCCAACGACACGCCGTATGGCCTCGCTGGTTACGTCACGGCCGACACGGTCGAGAACGCCAAGCGCGTCGGTCGTCAGATCCGCGCCGGCAACGTCAACCTCCAGGGCGTGCCCAACGACCGCACCGCGCCGTTCGGCGGCTACAAGCAGTCGGGCAACGGTCGCGAGTGGGGCAAGTACGGCCTCGAGGACTTCCTCGAAGTGAAGGCCGTCGCCGGCTTCAACGCGGCGTAAGTTTTAGCGCCTGAACAAACATGCGCCGGAGCGGGAAACCGCTCCGGCGCTTTTTGTTTTTTGCTGAAGTGTCTCGACAGGCGAGGTGCCGTAGGGTGGGCAAAGGAGCGAAGCGACGTGCCCACCATCACGAGCCGAGCAAGACGTGGTGGGCACGCTTTCGCTTTGCCCACCCTACGAGACCGTCGGTGCGGAGCGCCTATCCCCCCACCGCGCCTTGCGTGTTCACATACAGCGCGTAGATCGACTGGCTCGCCGCCATGAACAGGCGGTTGCGCTTGACGCCGCCGAAGCAGAGATTGGCACAGCGCTCGGGCAGCGCGATGCGGCCGATCATGACGCCGTCGGGCGCGAACACCACGACGCCGTCGAGCTCGGGATCGCCCATGCCCCAGCCGCACCAGAGATTGCCGTCGATGTCGCAGCGCATGCCGTCCGGCGTGCCCGGACCTGCATCGATGTGGACGCGCTTGTTGGAGATCGTGGTGCCATCCGCGGAGACGTCATAGGCGAGGATCTTTCGGTTCGGCACGCCGCGCGATTCCACCACATAGAGGATCTTCTCGTCCGGCGAGAAGCACAGCCCGTTCGGCCCAAGCACGCCCTCGGCGACAATGGTCGCCTTGCGGCTCACCGGATCGAGCCGGTAGACGTTCGGCTCGATCTCGGGCTCCGCCTTGTAGCCCTCGTAATTTCCGAGCAGGCCGAAGGTGGGATCGGTGAACCAGATCGAGCCGTCGGACTTGACCACGATGTCGTTCGGCGAGTTCAGCCGCTTGCCGTCAAATGAATCCATCAGCACCGTGATCTCGCCGTCATATTCGGTGCGGGTCACGCGACGGCCGCCGTGCTCGCAGGTGACCAGGCGGCCCTGACGATCCCTGGTGTTGCCGTTGGCGAAATTCGAGGGTTTTCGGAAAACCGACACCGCGCCGGTCTCCTCCTCCCATTTGATGATGCGCTGGTTCGGGATGTCGCTGCAGAGCAGATAGCGCCCGTCGCCAAACCAGACCGGCCCCTCGGCCCAGCGCAGGCCGGTCGCCAGCCGTTCCACCGCCGAAAGTTTCAACCAGTATTTTTCGAAGCGGGGGTCCAGTGCTTTTATCGCCGGATCGGGGTAATAGGTCGCCGGTTGCCAGCCTCGAGTGTGGGACGATGCATCGTTCATGTGCAGGTCTCGTTGTTGCGTTCCCTCTATCCAGGTCTGCTACCATCAGTGATCCACGACCGCAAATCGGTCGCCAAATACGAGGAAAGACATGCCGCGCATCTTGATGACGGGAGCTTCTGGCGGAATCGGAACGCGCCTGCGGAAACTGCTGCCGCCGATTTATCCGGACCTCCTGCTCTCTGACATCCGCCCGCCCGCCGATCTCGGCTCGAACGAGCAGTTCAAGGCGGCAGACCTGTCCGACCTCGCGCAAGTAGAGGCGATCTGCGAAGGCGTCGACGGCATCATCCATTTCGGCGGCTATTCGGTCGAGGGCCCGTGGGGCGACATCCTCCAGGCCAACATCATCGGCGGCTACAATCTGTTCGAGGCGGCGTACCGCAAGGGCGTCAAGCGCGTGGTGTTCGCCTCGTCCAACCACGTCGTCGGCTTCTACCCGCGCCACCACAAGATCGGCACCGACGTCACCGTGCGCCCTGACGGCCGCTATGGCGTCAGCAAGGTGTTCGGTGAAGCCGTCGGCGCCCTCTATGCCGACAAGCACGGGCTGAAGGTCACCTGCATCCGCATCGGCAATTGCGACGAGCGGCCGCTCGATCATCGCCGCATCGCGATGTGGCTGAAGCCGGAGGACCTGGTGCAGCTCTGCCAGATCGGGCTCGAGCATCCCGACATTCATTTCGAGGTGTTTTATGGCGTGTCGCTGAACGAGCGCGCCTGGTGGGACAACCACCGCGCCTACGAATTCGGCTATCGCCCCACCGGCCGCTCCGAGGATCATGTGGCACACGCGATGGCCGAACAGGCCAAGCTGAAGTCCGATCCGATCGGCGACCATTATCAGGGCGGGGCGTTTGCGAGCCTCGAGTTCGATGGCGACACGAGCCGGATCATCGACTGGAATAAGCGGTAGGTCGAGTTATCGCCGCAATGGCGGTGCGCTCCCTCTCCCCGCAAGCGGCCCCGCGCGGGGGGAGGCGAACGGCGCTCGGCCCGGCAATCGCTCTTCATCCGGTTCGCCGGTCGTGGTATTACCATCGACATTCACGTGCCGCCCTCCGACAGCAAGAACGCTGGGGCAAGGCCATGCTATTCCGCTCTCACTCGGTTACATCTCGGGTCGACGAGTTCGCCGCCACGAATGCCGACCTCCTGATTCTGATCGGCCGCATCCTGCTTGCATGGATCTTCGTTGGAAGCGCGTACGGAGCGATTACCAACTTCAGCGGCTCAGTGGGTTATTTCAGGTCGCTGAACGTTCCGGCGCCTGAGCTGTTCACGACGACGACCGTCGCACTGGAGGTGCTGATGTCGGCTGGTTTGATACTCGGCATTGGTACGCGTTACTGCGCGGTTTTGGTTTTTTTGTTTGTATTGCTGGCTACTGCGATCGCCCATCGCTACTGGGAATATCCCGGTCCGCAGCAGATTGGACAGTACAATAATTTTTTGAAGAATATATCGATCATGGGAGGCGCTATGTTGATCTTTGTCACCGGAGGCGGCCGGTTCTCCCTCGATCGGAAGCTGGCAGGATAGCAGCTTTGTTTGATTCAGCCTCTCCCGCAGCCTGATATCCAGCCGATGACAGCTTGCTTGGAGTCAGTGCGAGCGTCGTCGGCCCTCTCGCCGATATGCGAGAGATTTCAGCCGCACGATGGGCCCCGGCTGGTCCGTTTGTCTCGACGCCATCAACGCCACGCGCGGCTCTGCCGGCTTCGCAGCTGTCAACCGCGCCTATAAGGCCGTCACTGCGTCACTTCGCCTTGAGCCTGAAAGCCCCCTCGATCAGTCGGCTGATAAATCTTGAAAGCGGCTTCAGGCGCTCGCTTATGAGCCCGAATAAAAGCATCAGCCACGTCGCGAGCGCGGCACACCACAACAGGCTTTCCAATGTCTCGGGCATCACGCTCTCCTTAAAACACTCTCTTGAAATCTGAGGAGTCTGCTGCGCAAAAGAGAGGCTCTTGTTCAGTGGCCTCTTCCATCCGTCGCGCCGCGACCGAATTCGTGCTGCGCGTCTGCCGTGCCGGCACGACCCTGCTCAGCAGGATCGTAGTCCGCTTGGCGGACTTCAGGATTTTCACCCGCGATCAGCAGCTGTTTCCGCATTTCAGCGAGACGGGCGCGGCAATATTCGACGTAGAGCAGGTCGACTATGGTGGGCATGATCACCCCCATCGTTTGACTGTCGCTATAGAAATATTTCCACCACGAATTTCCGGATGACCTTAGCCCCATTGATGACTGCACAATGTGAGCTCGTTCACGAGCCGCCCTCATTCAATTGCTCAGAGGCGATTGGCTGGCTTGTCGGAGTAAAAAAAGGCACAGGGCTAGTGACCCAAAATCCACGATAGCAGCCTTTTGTTTCAGCAGAACTTCGTCGGACAACCTAAGAGAGACGCCCTGCGATCAAAAATCCAACTATAGCGCGAAATGACTTACCACTGGCTGCGATCGTCGTTGGATGCAACGCGGACCGAGATGTCATCGAGCTGATCGCGTGCGCGCCCTAGCGTCCCGTCGCCTCGTCCGCGATCCGCGCCAGATAATCCGATTTGCTGAACTGCATGTGGTCCACACACAGCTGGGCCAGCGCCCAGCTGTCGCGGCCTTTCAACAGCTCGATCATCAGCTCGTGCTGGCGCCGCGACTGCGCGAGCCCGTCGCGGTCGGCGAGGTTCTTGGCGCGCATCGGCAGGGTCAAGTTCATGTAGTCCTGGAGCGAGCGGACCAGATAGGGATTGCCGCAGGCGGAGAACAGCGCGAGGTGAAAGGCGTCGTTGGCCTCGTGGATGCCGCGCAGATCCTGCACGTCGGCCTTTGCGCAATACTGCCGTTGCAGCGCGGTCAATTCGTCGATCAGGCCGCGCGGCGCGGGCAGGGGGATCATCAGCGCGGCCTGCCGCGTCAGCATCTCCCTGACTTCGTAGATCTGCCGGACCTCTTCGGCCGAATAGAATCGCACGGTGGCGCCGACATTCTTCTCGCGGCGGACGATGCCGCGGCGCTCCGCATCCACCAATGCCTGGCGCACGAAGTGCCGCGACGTGCCGTAACGCGACATCAGCGCGTCCTCGGTCAGGCGCGCGCCCGGTGCGAGGCGGCCGAAGATGATGTCCTCCTCCAGCCGCGCGACGACGTCGTCCGGATCGTCGCGGCGGAGCGTTGCCAGTTCAGCGCTTGCAGTGTCGGTCATGCCTCAGCCTCCCGGCCCGCGCCCAGGTCCAGCCGCTTCTGTGGAGCAGGGAAGGTCCAGATTGTCAATAATCTGTCTTGGGGAGGGGTGCCATGACGCCGATCTGGC
Source organism: Bradyrhizobium genosp. A (assembly GCF_049949275.1). Lineage (NCBI taxonomy): Bacteria > Pseudomonadati > Pseudomonadota > Alphaproteobacteria > Hyphomicrobiales > Nitrobacteraceae > Bradyrhizobium > Bradyrhizobium genosp. A. Next base: position 2,719,911 of record NZ_CP188196.1, read on the forward strand.
CGAATATTTCACGGTGTTATTGACAATCAGGGGGCAGGCTGTACCACAATGGCAACGCAGGAGTGGCATGATGACGAGTGGTTTGCGCAAGGGTCTGACGAGCTATGGCGATGCCGGCTTCTCGCTGTTCCTGCGCAAGGCGTTCATCAAGGCCATGGGCTATTCCGACGACGCGCTGGAGCGCCCGATCGTCGGCATCACCAACACCTACAGCGACTACAATCCCTGCCACGGCAACGTCCCGGAGATCATCGAGGCCGCCAAGCGCGGCGTGATGCTGTCGGGTGCGATGCCGTTCGTGTTTCCGACCATCTCGATCGCCGAGAGCTTTGCGCATCCGACCTCGATGTATCTGCGCAATCTGATGGCGATGGACACTGAGGAGATGATCCGGGCTCAGCCGATGGATTCGGTGATCGTGATCGGCGGCTGCGACAAGACGCTTCCCGCGCAAGTCATGGCTGCGATCAGCGCCGACCTGCCGACCGTGGTGATCCCCGTCGGGCCGATGGTCGTCGGTCATCACAAGGGCGAGGTGCTGGGCGCCTGCACCGACTGCCGCAGGCTGTGGGGCAAGTATCGTGCGGGCGAGATCGACGATGCCGAGATCGAAGCCGTGAACGGCCGTCTCGCGCCGTCCGTCGGCACTTGCATGGTGATGGGCACGGCTTCCACCATGGCCTGCATGATCGAAGCCATGGGCCTGTCGCTGCCGATGAGTGCGACCATTCCGGCGCCGCATGCCGAGCGTTTCCGTCTGGCAGAGGCGAGCGGCCGGGTTGCCGCCGGGATGGCCAAGACCAAGGGCCCGAAGCCGAGCGAAGTGCTGACACCGGCCTCGTTCAGGAATGCGCAAGTCGTGCTGCAGGCGATCGGCGGCTCGACCAACGGCCTGATCCATCTGACCGCGATGGCGCATCGCTCGCCACACCGGCTCAACCTCGAAGTGTTCGACCAGATCGGCCGCGAGGTGCCGGTGCTGGTCGATCTCAAGCCGTCCGGCGAGCATTATATGGAGCATTTCCATCACGCCGGCGGCGTGCCGAAACTGCTGGCGCAGCTCGGCGATCTCGTCGATCTCGATGCCAAGACAATCAGCGGCCAGACGCTGAGCGATGTCGTCGCGAATGCCGAGGACGTGCCCGGTCAGAACGCGATCCGGTCGCGCGACAATCCGATCAAGAAGGAAGGCGGCCTCGCCGTCCTGCACGGCAATCTCGCGCCGCGTGGCGCTGTCATCAAGCAGTCGGCTGCGAGCCCAAAACTGTTGCAGCACACCGGGCGGGCGGTGGTGTTCGAATCCGTCGAGGACATGACCTTGCGGGTCGACGACCCCGATCTCGATGTCACCGCCGACGACGTGCTGGTGCTGCGCAATGCCGGCCCGAAGGGCGCGCCCGGCATGCCCGAGGCTGGCTATCTGCCGATTCCGAAAAAGCTCGCGCGCAACGGCATCAAGGACATGGTGCGGATTTCGGACGCGCGCATGAGCGGCACCGCGTTCGGCACCATCGTGCTGCACATCACGCCGGAATCCGCCGTCGGCGGCCCGCTGGCGCTGGTGAAGAACGGCGACAAGATCAGTCTCGACGTGGCCAAGCGCAGCATCGAGCTGCTGGTCGATGCCGCCGAGCTGGAGCGCCGGCGCGCCGCCTTGAGGCCTGCGGCCGCGCCAGATGAAGTGCGGCGCGGCTACGCCTGGCTATTCAACGAAACCATCATGCAGGCCGACGAGGGCTGCGACTTCGACTTTATGCAGAGGACTGGACCAAGGACTGAGAAGGGCTGACAACCACTCGAACGAGCGCCGAGGCCGCTAAAAGCGGCGGGCGATAAAAACAGGGGGAGACGATGATTGCACGATCCTTGCCAAGGTTCTTACATGGATTGGCGGCTGCGGCCGCCATGCTGTTCGTCACGGGCGCGGGGGCGCAGGAGGTGAAGCATTATCGCTTCGCTTATGACCAGCCCCGTAACACCGGCTACTCGATCGCCGGCGACCTCTTTGCCGACAAGCTCAAGGAATTGAGCAGAGGCACCATGATCATCGACCAGTATCCGGGCGCGCAGCTCGGGCAGGAGCCGCAGGTGCTCCAGCTCGTCAAAGCCGGCGACGTCGAATTCTCCATCGTTTCTTCAGCCAATACCGCGACGATCTCGCCGCAGGCCGGCGTTATGTCGCTGCACTACCTGTTCCGCGACGAGAACCACGTGATCAAGGGGCTGGCCGACCCCAACGTGTTCGAGGCCCTCAAGACCATGATCGATGAGACTACGCAGGGTTTGCACCTCATCGGCACGGGCTCGCAGGGCGTGCGCCACATGTACTCCAAGAAGGAGATCCACAATGTCGGCGACATCAAGGGCCTGAAGGTCCGCGTGCAGGCGACCGCCACTGAAGACACCATGTTCCCGGCCTACGGCGCCCAGACCGTGCACATGCCGTTTGGCAGCGTCTACACGAGCTTGCAGACCGGCGTGGTCGACGTCGCCGAGAACAGCATCAACGTCTACCTCGTCAACAAGCACTACGAGGTCGCGCCGGTGCTGAACATCACCGAGCACGAGGCCAACAACGCGCTGGTGTTCGTCTCCGACAAGCTCTGGCAGAGCCTGTCGGCCGAGCAGAAGGGCTGGGTGCAGACCGCGGCGAACGAGATCAGCACCAAGGAGCCGGCAAAGGCGTTCGACCTCGAGCGGGCCGCGGCCGAGAAGCTGAAGAAGATGGGCGTCAAGGTCGTCGATAACGTCGACAAGAAGAGCTTTGCGGCGATCGCCAATCCCTATCTCGACAAGCTCGCCAGGGAGCTCGGCCCGCACGCCGAGAAGATCAAGGACTTGATCCGGTCGATTAATTAGCTCAAGCGCGGCGTGCCGCGCTTTACCTCTCCCCATCGGGGAGAGGTCGGATTGCGCAGCAATCCGGGTGAGGGGCCGCAGCGTTTAGTGAGACTGTAACCCCTCACCCGGACCGCATCTTGCGATGCGGTCCGACCTCTCCCTACGGGAGAGGTGAACGATCGACTAGCACCGTTCCAAAGCCCACTCCTGCGTTAAGCCGGGACGACGAGGGTAACAATGGCCATCGCCGACAAGCTTGTTCTCCAACGCCAGCGCCATCTGAAATGGCGCTGGCTGGACTGGCTCGAGCTGGCGCTCATGATCCTGTGCGGCGTGCTGTGCTTCGGTTTCTCTCTGTCGGTGACCGCCGACATCGTCACCCGTACCATCGGCCATCCCTGGCTGTGGCTCCAGGAAGTCACCTCGACGCTGTTCATTTATGCGATCTTCATCGGGACGGCCGTGGCGACGCGCCGCAACGACCACCTCTATCTCACCGCGATCTCCGAGGCGATGCATGGCACGCCCAGGATCATCGTCGAGACCATCATCCGCCTCATCGTGCTCGGCGTCGCCTTCTGCCTGATCTGGTACGGCTACCAGAACTATCTGCGCGGCTTCGGCAGCTTCCGCCTGCCGTCGGGCACGCCGATCGCCTCGCTTTATGCGATTATTCCGCTCTCCGGAGTCCTGGTCGGCCTGTTCACCATCGAGCAGCTCGTCAATGGCTTGCGCAACGGCTTTGACCATCCCGAGCCACCCGACGAGGACGCCGCGTCGGTCGTGACCGAAGCGCAAATGAGGGCGCAGCCGTGAGCGCACCCGTCGTCCTGGCGTTGATGTCGATCTGCTTCCTGTCGTTCGGCTATCTCGGCGTGCCCGTGCCGTTCTCGCTGATGGCCGGAGTATTCATCGGCGCGATCCTGTCCGACGTGTCGCTCGCCGCGATCATCCAGAAAATCTTTGACGGCGTCGATTCCGAGGCGCTGCTGGCGATCCCGTTCTTCCTGCTGGTCGGCGAGCTCATGAGCTCGGCCAATGTGGTGGTGCGAATAGCAAATCTCTCGGTGTCGCTGGTCGGGCACATCAGGGGCGGGCTGTCGCAGGTCGTGGTCGTCTTCAGCATGTTTTTCTCGGAGATGTCGGGCTCGACCACGGCCGACGTCGCCGTGATGAGCCGCGCACTCGGCGGCCCGATGAAGCGCGAGGGTTACGAGCCCGCCTTCATCGCCGCAATCATTGCGTCGGCCTCGACCATCGCGGCATTGGTGCCGCCGAGCATCACCGCGGTGGTCTATGGCGCGGTCGGCAACGTCTCGATCGCCGGCTTGTTCATGGCCGGCGTGGTTCCCGGCCTGATGATCGGCTTCGGGCTGATGATCTATTGCTATTTCTTCGGGCCCTCGGGCCTGCGCAAGCCCCGCGCGCCGCTACGGCAGATCGTGTTTGCGGCCGGCGACGCGGCCCTGCCGCTGATGATCCCGGTGATCCTGCTCGGCGGCATCCTGACTGGCTGGTTCACGCCGACGGAGGCCGGCGTCGTCGCCGTGGTCTGGATCATCCTGGTCGTGATCCCCGCGCTCAATCGCGGCCATTTCCGGAAGATCCCGTATGATTTCTGCCTCGCCGGCCTGATCTTCTCGCTGCCGCTGATCACCATCGGCGCCGCCAACGCCTTCGGCTGGATGCTCGCGTACTTGCGCGGTGCCAGCTACATCGCCGACATGATCACCTCGATCGCGGGCAACGATCCGCATCTGATCATGCTGCTGATGGTGCTGCTGTTCACCGTGGTTGGCGATTTCATCGAGCCGGTGCCGACCATCATCATCTTCATGCCTTTGGTCAACACGCTGACGGAAGCCGGTGACATCAACGGCGTGCACATGGGCGTGGTGTTGATCGCGACGCTCGCCTTCGGCCTGATTACGCCGCCTTACGGCCTCGTGCTCTTGATGGCGTCGAAATTCGTTGGCGTCAGTTTTGCGAAAGCGCTACGCGCGGCGCTGCCGATCTATGTCGTGTTCTTCGCCACCATTGCGTTTGCGATCTATTTCCCGAGCGTGGTGCTGTGGCTGCCGCAGCAGGTGCTGCCGGAATCGGTCGGCTGCTTCAAGTCGCCGGCGGGGACGGGCTACATCTGTCCGAAGTGAAGGGCTACTTCGCTTTGCTCGTGAACTTCTTCACGGCAACGCGAAACTCCTCCGTGGTCATTGCCATGATGATCTTGTGCTCCTCGGCATCGAGCTGCTGTTTCACTGGCGTGGTGGCGGCCGCATAGACCAGCGACTTGGTGCCGGCGATCGCGGCGGGCGCGTTCTGCGCCAGCCGCTCAGCGAGCTGTCGCGTCGCCGCTTTCAACTCGGTCGCGGGAACGGTCTTGGCGACGAGGCCCCATTCACAAGCCTGCTGCGCCGTAAAACTGTCCTCGGCGAGGAAGATCTGCATGGCGCGGCGCGAGCCGACCGTGCCGACGATCCCGACCGTCGAGCCGCCATCCGGCGACACGCCGATCTTGGCGTAGGCGGGCGTGAACCTGGCATCCTCGGCGGCGATGCAGAGATCGGTGACAAAGGCGAGGCCCATGCCGGCGCCGGCCGCCGAGCCGTGCACACTGGACAGCGAGATCTTTGGCATGCGCCGGATGATCTCGATGAAGGCATGATAGTGCTTGAGCAGCTCGCCGACGACAGGCGTCACCGCGTTGGCCTCAGCCGCGGCACCAATCGTCTGCAGATCGCCGCCGGCGGAGAAGGCGCGGCCTTCGCCTTCGAGGACCACGACCCTGATGGTGTCATCGCCTTCGATAGTGGCCGCGAGCTGTTCGAGCTTTTGCGCGATCGCAAGGTTGATCGAGTTGAACGCGGCAGGGCGGTTGAGCGTGATGGTCGCGATCGGGCCGTCGATCCGCAGCAGCGCGGGATCATCGGGTTGGGAGACGGGAGCTGGCATCGGAAAATCCCCGGCATGAGGTTCGTTGCTGCAACTAAATCGCAGAAGGCGAGGGGTGACAATCCCCATATACGGCCCTTGCGAAAGCCGGAACGATCGGCTCAAATGGGGCTGCCTTCGTTTAGGGACGGACACGAGCGCCGGCTCCTCCTAGGCTAGCCAAGCCAATATTAGCGAGAGAGGAGACGACATGGGTGACGCTCGTGTCTTGCGGAAATGGGCTGTCCAATGACGGATGGTCCGGTGATCATTGTCGGCGCCGGCCATGGTGGCTACCAGGTCGCGGCATCCTTGCGGCAGGCGGGTTTTTCGGACCGCATCTGCCTGATCAATGACGAGGCGCATCTGCCCTATCAGCGGCCGCCGCTGTCCAAGGCCTACATCAAGGGCTCGGCCGGGCCGGAGAGCCTGATGTTCCGGCCGGAGAAATTTTACCAGGACCAGACAATCGAGCTGATCGCCGGCCGCGCCGTGTCGATCGACCGCGCCGCGCGCAAGGTATTGCTGGCCTCGGGCGAGACACTGCCCTACGGCCATCTCGTGCTGGCGACCGGCGCGCGCAACCGGCTGCTCGACCTACCCAACGCCAATCTGCCTGACGTAAAGTATCTGCGCATCCTCGACGAGAGCGAGGCGCTGCGAAAGATCATGCCGTCGAAGACGCGGGTCGTGGTGATCGGCGCCGGCTTCATCGGCCTCGAATTCGCGGCCACGGCGCGGATCAAGGGGCTCGAGGTCGACGTGCTCGAGCTCGCGCCGCGCGTCATGGCGCGCGCTGTGACGGCGGAGGTCTCGGAGTATTTTCAGGCGCGGCACCGCGAGGCCGGCATCCGCATTCACCTCGGCGTGCAGGCAACTTCTATCGAAGCCCAAGGCAGTAAGGATACCGGCAAGGTCACCGGCGTCTCCTTAAGCGACGGCCGGCATTTGCCCGCCGACCTCGTCGTGGTCGGCGTCGGCGTGCTGCCGAACATCGAGCTTGCGGCCGAGGCGGGGTTGCCGGTCGCCGCCGGCATCATCGTGGACGAATATCTTGCGACGGCCGATCCCAATATCTCGGCCATCGGCGATTGTGCGCTGTTCGCGAGCCCGCGCTTCGGCGGCTCGCAGCGGCTGGAATCGGTGCAGAACGCCACCGACCACGCCCGCTGTCTGGCGGCGCGGCTGACCGGCGACAGGAAACCCTATGACAGCCATCCCTGGTTCTGGAGCGACCAGGGCGACGACAAGCTCCAGATCGCAGGTCTCACCACAGGTTACGACCGCGTCGTGCTGCGCGGCGATCCTGCCAAAAAGGCGTTCTCCGCGTTCTGCTACCACGGCGACAGACTGCTCGGCATCGAATCCATCAACCGCGCCGGCGATCACATGTTCGGTCGCAGATTGCAGGCCATGGATCGCTCGATCACGCCGGAGCAGGCCGCCGACGAAAGTTTTGACCTGAAGAGCGCGCTGGCGTGATCAGCCAGCGCTGAGCACCACCGCCACCTCCGCGGCCGTCGGCATCGACGGCCCCGCGCCCATCCGCTGCACGCTGATCGAGGCGGCAGTGTTGGCGAAGGCAAGGGCGGCTCGCAAGGGCACGCCATCGGCAAGCTGCGACGCGAGCGCGCCGACGAAGCAATCGCCGGCGCCCGTGGTGTCGACCGCCTTCACCGCGCGGCCGGGCACTGCGAACTCTTCGCTGGCAGCGAGCGCGAGCACGCCGCGCTTGCCGAGCGTGACGCAAATGGTCTGGTCCTGGCGGGCCTGAAGTTTTCGCGCGACGGCGATGATCTTTGCGGCCTCGTCGTCGTCGGTGAGCTCGGTGCCTGCAAGGAAACCGAGCTCGGTCTCGTTCAGCACCAGGATATCGACCAGCGCGAGCAGCTCGGGCGACATCTTTTGCGCTGGAGCAGGATTCAGCAATGTGGTGGCACCCGCCGCGTGCGCGCGCTGGAAGAACGCGGCAATGGTCGGCAGCGGGATTTCGAACTGGCTGACGGCGACATCGCCCTTCGCCAGCGGCGCATCCGCGACGTCATCAGGGCCGACCAGCGCATTGCTGCCGGGAATGACGACGATGGTGTTGTCGGAGGCCGCGACCGTGATGATCGCGGTGCCGGTGTGCGTCTCGGGCGTCTCCTTGATCGAGCCGGGATCAATGCCCTGAGCCGCGAGGAACGTCCTCAGCTCAGCCCCGAACGAATCCGTGCCCAGCCGCCCGATCAGCATCGTCCTCGCACCAAGCCTGGACGCCGCGACCGCCTGGTTCGCACCCTTGCCGCCCGGAAAATACAGCACCTGCTTGCCCGCGACGGTCTCGCCGACCCTGGGGTGGCGATCGGCGGTCGCCACCACATCCATGTTGATGCTGCCGGCGACGAATACGCGCCCCATGAACAACCCTTTCGAAGTCTAGACCTTGACCTCGAACTCGTGCCTGACTTTGGCGATGTCGACAAGGGTCGGCAGGCCGGCCTCGTTGCCGAGGCGCTGGATCTTGAAGGTCGAGGCAGCACGGGCAAAGTCAAAATGCTCGCGCCAGCTTTTGCCGGGATGGGCGAGGTAGGAATAGATATAGGCGCCGTGGAAGACGTCGCCGGCGCCGTTGGTGTCGATCACGCGCTCGCGCGGGATCGGCATCGCCGGCATGGTCTCGACCGCACCCGTTTCGTTGTACCAGAGCAGGCCCTTCTCACCCATGGTGATGCCGCCGATCTTGCAGCCGCGGCCCTTGAGGTAGTCGAGCATCTTTTCCGGCGTCAGGTCCATTTGCTCGCACAGCCGCTCGGCGACGATCGCGACGTCGATGAACTCCAGCAGCTCATGCGTGTTGGTGCGCAGGCCACCGCCGTCGAGCGAGGTCAGGATGCCGGCCTCGCGGCAGACCTTTGCGTAATGAATCGCCGCATCGGGCTGATGGCCGTCGATATGCAGCGCGCGGCAGCCGCCGAGATTGAGCATCGGAAAGGGATGGATGTGCTCGTCGTCGCGGCAGCGGACGATCGCGCGCTTGCCGTCCTTCGGCATGATGAAGGACAGCGAGGACTGGTTCACCTTCCGCCCATGCAATGAGATTGCGTATTTCGCGCACATGTCCTGGAACATGCGGCCCAGCCAGTCATTGGCCGCGGTGGCGATCAGGTCGGGCACGATGCCGAGCTTGGCGCAGCAGAACGCCGCCGTGACCGCGTTGCCGCCGAAGGAGACCGCGTAGTCCGTTGCCACGTGCTTTTCGTCGCCGGTCGGCATGTGGTCGGTGATGAAGACGACGTCGATATAGGTCTGTCCGATAAAGAGAGCCTGCATTGCTTGTCCGTGATGCGCGTGGTGGTCCCGGCCGGCGGCTTACTTTAACACCGGTTCCGTGCCCGGGACGCTGAATTTATTCGCAAAACCGCCTCGAGCCGCTTGAGGTCGGCATGGGGCCGGAATACGACCATGTCGGGCCAATGCCAAGCCCGGACAAATGCCGTTTTTCGGCCCCAAGGTTCCAGGTCGATCAAATGGGGGAAACATGATCACCGGCCTCGATCACGTCGTCGCTCTGGTCAAGGATATCGGTGCGGCCAAGACGGCCTATCAGACGCTGTTGGGGCGCGCGCCGGCCTGGCAGAATTCCGGCGAGGGCGCCGAACGCGTGCTGTTCACCCTCGACAACATGACCATCGAATTGATGGCGCCGAGCGGCTTCACGGCGACGGCGGACCGCATGCGTGCGCTGCTCGGCGACCAGGATGGCGTGCTCGCCAGCCTGTGCTTTCGTGTCGCAGACATGGGCAAGATGCACCGGCGGCTGGACCGGGTGGCGTTGAAGCCGGATCCCGTCGCCGAGGTCGAGAGCAGCGACGATGTGAGCGGTGCGGCGCTGCACTGGAAGCGCACGCGGGCCGCGACCGAGCTGACGCGCGGCGTGCGCATGTTCTTCCTCGAGTTGGCCGAGGAACGCCCTAAATCGGTTGCGACCGACATTGCGCCGATCGACGGGCTCGATCATGTGGTGATCACCACCGAGGATTCCGATCGCGCCGCCGCGCTCTACGGCGCGCGGCTCGGGCTCGATCTCGCGCTCGACCGCTCCCACCACGACTGGGGCCAGCTGATGTTCTTCCGCTGCGGCGATCTCATCGTCGAAGTGGTGCGCCGCCCCGTCGCGGGCGGCGATCCCCTACATGACCGTCTCTGGGGCCTGAGCTGGCGCGTCGCCGACATCGACGCCACCCGCGCCCGCCTGCTCGCTAGCGGCCTCGACGTCACCGAGGTGCGCAACGGCCGCAAGCCGGGCACGCGGATCATGACGGTGCGCAACGGCACCTGCGGGATCCAGACGGTGCTGTTGGAGCGCTCGCCGAAGCCGGCTGAGTGAGGCGACGCTCTCTCCTCGTCATTGCGAGCGTAGCGAAGCAATCCAGAATCCCTCCGCGGTGACAGTCTGGATTGCTTCGTCGCAAGGGCTCCTCGCAATGACGGCGCCCACGTGTTACATGACATCCTGACAGCACCAGCGAGCACCGGTTTGGCGAAAGCAGCGGCAAAGCGAACTCTGAAATGGCAACGCGATCCCGAGGGGATGCGGCTGCGCATTCTCGAAGCCGCCAAGCAGGAGTTTTCCGCTCACGGGCTCGCCGGTGCGCGCGTCGACCGCATCGCGGCCAACGCCGGCGCCAACAAGCGCATGCTGTACTACCACGTCGGCAACAAGGACGACCTCTATCTTGCGGTGCTCGAAGGCGCCTATGACAAGATCCGCAGCGAGGAGCGGGGGCTCGATCTCGAGCATCTCGATCCGCCCGAGGCCATCAAGCGGCTGATCGAATTCACCTGGGGTTACTTCCTGCGCAATCCGGAATTCCTGTCGCTGCTCCAGACCGAGAACCTTGCGCGCGCAAAGCACCTCAAGCGTTCGACCAAGGTCAAGTCGATGCACTCGCCCTTCGTCGAGATGATCCGCACCGTGGTGCGGCGCGGCGTCGAGAGCGGCGATTTCCAGGTCGCGGTCGATCCGGTGCAGCTCTACATCTCGATCGCGGGCCTCTGCTTTTTCTATCTCTCGAACTCCGCGACGCTGAGCGTGATCTTCGGCCGCGATCTGCTCGCCAAGGATGCCAAGGACCAGCGGCTTGCGCACATGATCAGCCTCGTGCTGGCCGCGCTGACGGGGCAGTCAGCCGCACTGTTCGAGATCGCGAAGGCGCCGAAGTCGCGCGCTGCGGTGGCGCAGACGGTTTAGCGCGTGGGCGTCAAAGCAATGGTCTCGTGCCCCGGACGCAGCGCAGCGCGCAAGTGATGCGCTGCAGAGCCGGGGCCCATGCCACTGCGCGGCGCGTGGCCCCTGGGTCCCGGCTCTGCGCAGCAGCGCAAGGGCGCTGCAGCGCGTCCGGGACACGAAGTCCCCGGTCCAGCCCTGTCATCCAAACGTCCCCGGAACCGGCACAAAACGTCACAGGGGAAACCGCTGGACAGTATTTATCCAACGGGTTAATTTCTCCCCCGAATGAAAAAGAATGCCGGGAGTGAGGCGTGGCTGAGCTGAAGCCGCAAAGTGCGGTGTCCAAGATGCTGAATGCGGCCTGGATCAGGCCGTTTCTGTTCCTGGTTTTCATCGTCGTGGCCTGGGATCTCGCGATCCGGCTGTTCAGAATTCCCGCCTACCAGATCCCGTCGCCGGCCGATGTCGTCGCGGTGCTCCGCTCCGACTGGCCGGAACTGCTGCGCCAATGCTGGCCGACGACCTATGCGACCGTCTGCGGCTTCCTGCTGTCGGCGCTGTTCGGCATTCCTGTCGCGATGCTGATCGCGGGCTCGAAGACGGTGGAGAGCTACGTCTATCCGCTCTTGGTGTTCTCCCAATCGGTGCCGAAGATCGCGATCGCGCCTTTGTTCGTGGTCTGGTTCGGCTTCGGCATTGTCCCGAAAGTGATCTCGGCGTTCCTGCTCGGCTTTTTTCCTGTCGTGGTCTCGGCGGTGCAGGGTTTCAAGTCGGTCGATCCTGATATGGTCGATCTCGCCCGTGCCATGCAGGGCGGCCGGTTCCGGGTTTTTCTCGCGGTGAATCTGCCGCATGCTCTGCCCGCAATCTTCTCCGGTCTCAAAGTATCGGTGACGCTCGCCGTGGTCGGCGCCGTCGTCGGCGAGTTCGTCGGCTCCAACTCCGGCATCGGCTATGTGATGCAGCGCTCGATCGGCACCTTCGACCTGCCGACGATGTTCGCAGCCCTCGTCATCCTCGCACTGCTCGGCGTCATCCTGTTCTGGATCGTCGACCGGATCGAGAAGCTGGTCATTCCCTGGCATGTCAGCCAGCGCGAAGACGTGATTTTCGCTTCTTAACTTAAGCAACGGCCACCAACGGCCGAAACAACAACGACAAGGGAGAGTGACGATGAAGCGGTGGATTGGGGCTGCATCTGTGGCGCTGATGGCGTTTGCGGTTGCACCGGCGCAGGCGGCCGACAAGGTCGTGCTGATGCTCAACTGGTACGTCTATGGCGAGCACGCGCCGTTCTATTACGGCAAGGCCAAGGGCATTTATGCCGCCGAAGGCATCGATCTCGAGATCCAGGAAGGCCGCGGTTCGGCTGCGACGACCCAGGCCGTTGCCGCCAAGACCGCCGACTTCGGCTATGTCGACGTTCCCACCATGATGCGTGCCGCGATCAAGGGCGCGCCTGTGGTGGCAACCGGCGTGCTGCTCCAGACCAGCCCGATGTCCGCCATGGGCTTTGTCGACAAGAACATTAGGAAGCCCGAGGACATCAAGGGCAAGACGGTGGCGATCACGCCGGCCGATTCCATGACCCAGATCTGGCCGCTCTTTCTGAAAAAGACCGGCCTGAAGGAGAGCGACTTCACCACCGTCGCCGGCGATGGCCAGACCAAGCTCAACGCCGTCATCAACGGCCAGGCTGATCTCCTGCTCGGCTACGTCATGGACCAGTCGATGAAGATCAAGGACGCCACCGGCAAGGACGTCTACCCGATCAAGTTCGCCGACTACGGCATCAACATGGTTTCCTCCGGCATCATCGCCAACTCCGACTATGTGAAGGCCAATGCCGATCTCGTCCGCCGCTTCATGTCGGCGACGACCAAGGCGGTCGAAGCCGCGGAGAAGGAGCCGAAGGCGGCAGCGCAGTCGATCCTCGATGCCAATCCCAAGGGCGGCAAGATCGACACGCTGACGCAGGGCTTTGAGCTGACCATTCCGCTCTACCGGACCGCCGAGACCAAGAGCAAGCGGCCATTCCAGGTCACCGACCAGAACATGACGGATTCGGTCAACCTGATGGTCGAATATGGCGGGCTCGACGCCAAGGCCAAGGCGAACCCGAAGGCCTTCTACACCAACGATTATTTGCCGAAGAGTGGCTCGTGAAACCTGCGACGATCGTGAGTGAAGCTGTGCAACCGGCCGCGCATCTGAGACTGGTGAGCGACCGGGCTGCAGGTGATACGTCTGGCATCAAGCTGTCCGGCGTGTCGAAGACCTATCGGACGCGCGACGGCGACGTGCCGTCGCTGCGGCCGCTCGACTTCCATATCAACGACGGCGAGTTCTTCGTCGTGGTCGGCCCAAGCGGCTGCGGCAAGTCCACGCTGCTCAAGCTGATCTCGGGATTGCTGCCGCCGACCACTGGCGAGGTGTTGGTCGAGGGCGAGAAGGTGACGAAGCCGCATGGCAATGTCGGCATCGTCTTCCAGAACGCGTTGCTTCTGCCCTGGCGCAACATTTTGTCCAACGTGATGCTGCCGATCGACATGAAACGGCTGCCGCGGGCCGAATACCTCGCGCGCGCCAAAGCGCTGCTGAAACTGGTCGGACTGGAAGGGTTCGAGAAGAAGCTGCCCTGGCAGCTTTCCGGCGGCATGCAGCAGCGCGCCTCGATCTGCCGTGCGCTGGTCCATGATCCCAGGATCATGCTGATGGACGAGCCGTTCGGCGCACTCGATGCGCTGACGCGCGAGCGCATGAATGTCGAGCTGATGCGGATCCAGCGCGAGACCAGGAAGACGGTGCTCCTGATCACGCATTCGATTCCGGAAGCCGTGTTCCTCGCCGACCGCGTGCTGGTGATGACCGAGCGGCCCGGCGCGGTCGCCGCGATCTACGACGTGCCGCTGCCGCGCCCGCGCTCGCTCGACGTGATGGCCGATCCTGTTTTCACCGAGCTCGTGCAACGCATCCGCAAGCATTTCTTCTCGCAAGGTTCGCTGGACTAGGGATTGATGGGATTGGCTGTCGCGACCACAAGCACAGTGCGCTCCCTCCCCCGCCCGCGGGGGAGGGATGGGGAGAGGGTGTCTCCACTCGCGACAACCCCCAAGAGGAGAAAACCCTCACCCGGCGCTTCGCGCCGACCTCTCCCGCAAGCGGGAGAGGTGCACCGCCGCCTGAGCCAAATCTCGGGAGCCAACTAGCACCATGGCGCCGCGCCTAAAGCTGCGAGATATCGCCTTCTTCGAACGTCCCGTGCATTTCGCGCGGCCGTTCCGCTTTGGCGCTGTTACCATCAACGCGACACCGCAGCTGTTCGTGTGGGTCGAGATCGAGGTCGAGGGCAAGGGGACCGCGGTCGGCGCCAGTGCCGAGCTGCTGGTGCCGAAATGGTTCGACAAGCGGCCGGAGTTGTCGCCGGCGCAGACGGTCGACGGCTTGCGCCACTCGCTACACATCGCGCGCGGCCTTTATCTCGCACGGACCGGATTCTTGACGGCGTTCGATCTGCATGCCTCCTGTATCGGCGCGCAGGTCGCGACGTGTGCAAAGAAGAATATCCCGGCGCTTGCCGCGGCCTATGGCCCGGCGGAAATCGACAAGGCGATCCTCGACGCATTGCTGCGCGCAGCCGAGACCAGCTTCTTCGACGGCATGGCCGGCAACATCGCCGGGATCGATGCACGGCTTTCGCCAGACCTGAAGGAAACGGACCTCACGACGTTTCTCGCCGGCCGCAAGCCGCTGCCCCGTGTTGCCATCAGGCACACCGTCGGCCTCGACGATAACGTCGAGGGCGAGGGCGGCGTTGCCGATGCACGCGAGAACGCCGGTGCGAATTACTTCAAGCTAAAGCTGTCGGGCGACCCGCAAGCCGACGCAACGCGGCTGGCGCGCATTGGCATGGAGCTCGACGCGCTGGGGCGCGGCTACAAGGTGACGCTCGATGCGAACGAGCAATACGCCGACCTTGCGGTGCTGCAGGCGCTGATCGACCGGCTCGATCGCGATCCGGCGCTGCGGTCGATCGCTTCGCGCTTGCTCTATATCGAGCAACCGATGCCGCGCGACATCACCCGGCAATCACCGCTCGGCTCGCTGGCCGCACGCGGCTTCATCATCGACGAAGCCGACGATTCCTACGATGCCTTCCCCGCAGCGCGGGCGCTCGGCTATCGCGGTATCTCCTCGAAATCCTGCAAGGGGCTCTATAAATCCATCGTCAATGCGACGCGCGCGGCGAAATGGAGCGCGGGGGGCGAAAAGTTCTTCGTCACCGGCGAGGACCTCACCTGCCAGGCCGGCCTCGCCGTGCAGCAGGACCTCGCGCTCGGCGCCTTCATCGGTGTGACCCACGCCGAGCGCAACGGCCATCACTATGTCGACGGCTTTGGCGAGACGCCGGCCGCTGAAGCGCAGGCCTTCGCGGCCGCGCATCCCGATCTCTATGCCGATACAGGGCAGGGCATCCGGCTCAACATTCACGACGGCGATCTCCTGACTGGATCGCTTCACGCAACGGGCTTTGCGACCGCGGTCCATCCGGACTGGTCGGCGCTCCGTCCGCTCGAACAGCCAAAATCACTTCAGGAGCATCTGGCATGACCACCCAACGCCTCGGCCTCATCATGAACGGCGTCACCGGCCGCATGGGGCTCAACCAGCATCTGGTCCGCTCGATCGTCGCGATCCGCGAGCAGGGCGGCGTCCGCTTGAAGAACGGCGACCGCGTGATGCCGGATCCGATTCTGGTCGGCCGCAGCGCCGAGAAGGTCGAGGCGCTCGCAAAACGCTTCAACATCGCGCGCTGGACCACCGATCTCGATGCGGCGTTGGCCGACAAGAACGACACCATGTTCTTCGACGCCGCGACCACGCAGGCGCGGCCCGGCCTGCTGACCCAGGCCATCAATGCCGGCAAGCACGTCTATTGCGAGAAGCCGATCGCGACGAATTTTGAGGAGGCGCTCGAAGTCGTCAAGCTCGCCAATTCCAGGGGCGTCAAGCACGGCACGGTGCAGGACAAGCTGTTCCTGCCCGGCCTGAAGAAGATCGCCTTCCTGCGCGACTCCGGCTTTTTCGGTCGTATCCTCTCGGTGCGCGGCGAGTTCGGCTATTGGGTGTTCGAGGGCGGCTGGCAGGAGGCGCAGCGGCCGTCCTGGAATTACCGCGACGAGGACGGCGGCGGCATCATTCTGGACATGGTCTGCCACTGGCGCTACGTGCTCGACAACCTCTTCGGCAACGTCCAGAGCGTCGTGTGCGTCGGCAACACCGATATCCCCGAGCGTTTCGACGAGCAGGGCAACAAGTACAAGGCGACCGCGGATGATTCCGCCTACGCGACCTTCCAGCTCGAGGGCGGCGTCATCGCCCACATCAACATGTCCTGGGTCACGCGTGTCTATCGTGACGACCTCGTCACCTTCCAGGTCGATGGCACCCACGGCTCGGCGGTCGCCGGCCTCACCGACTGCATGATCCAGGCGCGGCAGGCGACGCCGCGTCCTGTCTGGAACCCGGACGAGAAGCGGCTGCACGATTTCTACGGCGACTGGCAGAAGCTGCCCGACAACGTCACCTACGATAATGGTTTCAAGGAGCAGTGGGAGATGTTCATCCGCCACGTCTACGAGGATGGGCCCTACAAGTTCACGCTGCTCGAAGGCGTTAAGGGCGTGCAGCTCGCCGAATGTGCGCTGAAGAGCTGGAAGGAGCGGCGCTGGATCGACGTCGCCCCGATCAAGGCCTGAGGAGGGACGCATGAACAAGCCCGTCCAGCCCAAGCCTGCTCCTTCAATGTCGTCATTGTCGCTCAAGCTGCCGAAGGCCGGTCGCTCGATCGAGACGTATCGGCTCGCGGCCTCGCGCACCTTCCCCGCAAAGCTCGAGGGACCGCTGAACCGCATCGCCTTCTCGGCCGTGCATACGGTCGTCGATCCCTTCGCCGACAACGATCCCTGGCTTTCGGTGGCCGTCGACTGGGACAAGACCATCGCTTTCCGCGAGCACGTCTGGGATCTCGGCCTCGGCGTCGCTGAAGCCATGGACACCGCGCAGCGTGGCATGGGGCTGGACTGGCCGACCTCGCTGGAGCTGATCACGCGTTCGGTCGGGGCCGCGAAGCGCCGCAACGCGCTGGTGTTCTCCGGCGCCGGCACGGATCATCTTGCGGTCGAGGATGCCAAGACCATCGACGATGTCATCCGCGCCTACGAGGAACAGATCTCGGCGGTCGAGAAGGTCGGCGGCCGCATCATTTTGATGGCGTCGCGCGCGCTGGCAAAACTCGGCCGCAATGCCGACGACTATGCCAAGGTCTACGATCGTGTGCTGTCGGGGGTAGCGCAGCCCGTGATCATCCACTGGCTCGGCGACATGTTCGATCCGGCTCTGACCGGATATTGGGGCACCAGGGATCTCGACAAGGCGATGGACATTGCGGTCGCCATCATCAACGGCAATGCCGCGACGGTCGATGGCGTCAAGGTCTCGCTACTCGATAAGCAGCGCGAGATCGACATGCGTCGTCGTCTCGACAAGCGCATCAAGATGTATACCGGCGACGATTTTAATTATGCGGAGCTGATCGCCGGCGACGAGCAAGGCTTTTCGCACGCGCTGCTCGGCATTTTTGACGCGATCGCGCCGGCGGCCTCCTATGCGCTGTCGCGGCTCGCCGCCGGTGATGAAGCCGGTTTCCACGACGTGCTCGGGCCGACGGTGCCGCTGTCGCGACACATCTTCAAGGCGCCGACACGCTTCTACAAGACCGGCGTCGTCTTCATGGCGTATCTCAACGGCCACCAGGATCATTTCACCATGGTTGGCGGCCAGGAGAGCGCGCGCTCGATGCTGCATCTGGCCGAGCTGTTCCGGCGGGCCGATCAGGCCGGCCTGCTCGCCAATCCGGAACTTGCGACGCGGCGGATGAAGACCGTGCTGGCCTCGCACGGGATCGAATCTTGATGCGCGATTTTTCGTCCGACCATCGCTGGCTGTCGCTGAACACGGCGACCGTCCGCAAGCAGGGTGACCTCGTTCAGATCATCGATGCCTGCGCGAAGCATGGCATCCGTGCCATCGATCCCTGGCGTGACCAGGTCGCTTCCGTCGGTCTCGATCGCGCGGTGCGCGCCGTGCGCGATGCGGGGCTTGAGCTCTCGGGCTATTGCCGTGGTGGCATGTTCACCTCGGACGCATCGCGCCGGGGCGAAGTGCGTGACGACAATCGCCGCTGCGTCGACGAAGCCAAGGCGCTGGGCGCGCCTTGCATCGTGCTCGTCGTTGGCGGCTTGCCGCAATATTCGCGGCCTGGCAGCGAGGCGTCGAAGGATATCGTCGCTGCGCGGGGCCAGGTCGAGGAAGCGCTTGCCGACATGCTTGATTACACCAAACAGGCAAACCTGCCGCTGGCGATCGAGCCTTTGCATCCGGCCTATGCGGCTGACCGAGCCTGCGTCAACACGACGAAGCAGGCGCTCGACATCTGCGATCGGCTCGACCCTGATCGTACCGGCAGGCTTGGCGTCGCGCTCGACGTCTATCACATCTGGTGGGATCCGGAGCTGATGGGGCAGATCGCGCGCGCCGGCAAGGATCGGTTGCTGGCCTTCCACGTCTGCGACTGGCTGGTGCCGACCAGGGACATTCTCAACGACCGCGGCATGATGGGCGACGGCGTCATCGACATCAAATCCGCACGCGCCGCCGTCGAGGCGCAGGGCTTTGCCGGCTATTCGGAGATCGAGATTTTCTCCAACGACTGGTGGAGCAAGCCCATGGACGAGGTGCTGCAGACCTGCATTACGCGGCATAAGACGGTGGTATAATTCAGGCACGCGTCGGGCCCGACTATCCGGTGAAAAGTCAGACGATTGCGCTATCATCTAGTCACCGTCAAACTCCGGGCTATCAGTCTTCAATCCGATCTGCGAAGCTGCGACAGCACGAATGCGCTTGTAAGCAAACAGGCGCGAAGGGAGGTTCGCAGTGGAAAAAGTGCAACGCTTGCGCGCGATGGGTTCGCTGTGCCGCCAACAGGCCGCCTACAACAGCATGAACAAATGGAAGCTGCTCGCAGAAGCAGAATACTGGGATCATCTGGCCGATCTTGAGTTGTCTTCTCACTTCCAACAATGCAACGCCGCTGGCTCGAATGAGATAGAGCAGCCTCAACCGATCACGAACACCAATGATGCTGAGCGGAAGACGATTTCCGCGTGAGGTCAGAACGAAGCTGTCGTTGCGTTCCGTGCCGCTGCACTCTCACAGAGAGCCGCGGGGATATAGATGATGTCGTCGAGCCGTGAAGCAGGACGATTGCGCACCCCGCATCGTTCGGCTGCGGCGCAAATTGCAACGACAGAAGGCGGCGCAGCCCCTACGGGCCTGCGACCTGCTGCAGCGTATTGAACCGTGCCTTCTGTTCGCTGCTCAGCGTGGCATAGAACTCGTCCAGCGCGGGCTCGACCAGCTTGGCGGCCGTCAGCATGGCCTCGAGCCGGTGCTGCATCGCCTCCAGCCGTCCGACCGGCGTCAGCGGTACATCGTTCGGGCAAGCCGCCTGGAGGCCTTCAACGCCCTTGGCCGTTGCTTCGCTGAGGCGGTCGAGCGCCTCCTTCTGCTTGCCGGCGGGGTGGAGCACAGCCTCGATCCTTTGGATCGGCAACTGGGTCAGGCCGGATTTCGGATCGCCGCAGCTTTCGGCGCCGGCTTGCTGCTGCTGCGAGCGGTCGCCGACATTGGGGCCGAGCGCGTTGAAGCGGGCCTGCTGCTCGTCGCTGAGCGAGTTGTAGAAATTCTCCAGTGCCGGTCGCACGATCTTGACCGCTTCCAGCGTCGCGTTGATGCGGTTCGCCATGGCCCGCAAGCGGCCAGGCGGGGTGAGTGCATAGGTCTCCGCGCAGGAGTCCTTGAACACATCGGCAGCCCTGGCTGCCGATGCCTTCAACTCGTCGAGCAGCGCGCGTTGCTCCGGCGTCGGCCGCACCGCTTGCGCGATATCGGCAAGCGGCCAGGCGGTGACGCCCTTGTCCGGTGTGCTGCACAATTGCTGTAGCGTTTGCGGGCTCACGCTGGCGCGCTGGCGCACGCGGGAGCCGCCGCCGGCCTGCGGATAGTCATACGGGTTGATGCTGGCATAGGCCGAATAGGGGCTGTCACTCCCCCAGAACACGGTGTCGACGAAGTCGTCATACGCGTACGCCCAATAACCGGGCTCGTAAGCATAGGACCAGAACGTGTAGTCGAAGATGTCGGAATAGGCGTAGGGCCAGAACACGGGCCCTAGCCACGCCACGAACACCGCGGGATGGCGGTGTCGCCAGGCCTGCCGGGGCGCCCAGCCGCTCTGGCGGGCGGTGAGCGCCGCTTGGACTTGCGCAGGGGCCTGCTCGCGGAAGCGCTCGGCAAATCGCCCGCGCTCGGCGGCCTGCGCAGCCGCCGCAGTAGCTGGCGTGCGCCCGGCCGGAGCCTGTAGTCCAAGCCGCTGCTGGCGCGCCAGATCGCTTTGCTGCGCATGCTGCTCACGCTGGAGCAAGCGGTTCTGCGTCTGCAACGTCCGTTGCTGCTGGCGCAACGCCCGGGCGCCTTCCGGTTTCTGCGACTGGAGTTGCTGCACGCGCTGCTGCAAGCGATCGATGCGGGTCTGGCGCTCTGTCGTCTGGCGCGACAGCATCTCGCGCTGCCGCTGCTGCACCATCTGCTGGCGCTGCTGGACTTGCTGCTGGCGCTGTTGCGCGCGCGCTTCGATCTGATCCCGTCGCGACAGCACGGCCGGCGGTGCGCTCTGGCGCGAGGGGGCGGCGATATGTGGCGGCGGCCGCGATGCCATGGCCGGACGCTGCGGCGCCGTTGGCGCCCGATGGAATTCAGGCCGCGGCGCTGCGACGTGCGGGGCAGTTCGCGGTGGCGGCGCCGCGAAGTGTGGGGCCGGACGCGGTGGCGGAGAGGCGATGTGCGGCGCCATGGCCGG
Organism: Bradyrhizobium genosp. A; assembly: GCF_049949275.1. Lineage (NCBI taxonomy): Bacteria > Pseudomonadati > Pseudomonadota > Alphaproteobacteria > Hyphomicrobiales > Nitrobacteraceae > Bradyrhizobium > Bradyrhizobium genosp. A. The sequence goes on from NZ_CP188196.1 coordinate 2,740,877, forward strand.
TCGCTGCGGCATGGCCGGGGGATGGAATGCCGGTGCAGCGGGACGTGCCATGGCTGGCGGTGCCGCCGGACGGGCCATGGCCGGTGGTGCTGCTGGCCGGGCGGCCGGCGCTGCGGCTGGACCGGGTGGTCCGCCCCTTCCGTGTCCCTGGCCGGGTCCTTGGGCGAACGCGACGAGGCTCGTCGCTAGCATCGAGACACCGGCTAAAACAGCCGTCAAGCAAACGCCACGCGGAAGCATGATTGTAGCTCCCAGCTCGTAATCGCCCACGATGTTCAACGCGCAAGTGGCGGAATCGTTCGACGGCCACGGCCGACATTGCGATCTTCCGCCGCAGCCAGCCTCAGGAGAAATCCTGCGTCAGGGTCGTGGCGAACCGCTCGAGCGCCCAGTCGACCTGGTCGCTGGTGATCACCAGCGGCGGGGCGATGCGGATCGTGTGCTCATGGGTATCCTTGGCCAGGATGCCCTTGGCCTGGAGCGCCTCGCAGTAGCGCCGTGCGCGGCCGGCTTCAGGATGCAGCTCGACCGCCAGCATCAAGCCGCGCCCGCGCACGTCGCGGATCGTGTTGGCGCGGATGTCTTTCAGGCCTTCCAGAAAGCGCGCACCCTGCCTGGCCGCGTTTTCGATCATGCCTTCCTCGACCAGCACGCGCATGGCAGCGCGCGCCACCGCGCAGGCAAGCGGATTGCCACCGAAGGTTGAGCCATGCTGCCCGGGCTTCAGTGTGCCGAGCACTTCGTTGTTCGAGAGCACGGCCGACACGGGATAGAAACCGCCGGACAGGGCCTTGCCGAGCAGCGTCACGTCCGCCTCGATTCCCTCATGCTGTTCGGCCAGCAGCTTGCCGGTGCGGCCGAGCCCGGTCTGGATCTCGTCGAGCACCAGCATCACGTTGTTGGCCGTGCAGAGCTCGCGCACCTTCGTGAAATAGCCGGCCGGGGGAATGATGACACCGGCCTCGCCCTGGATCGGCTCGACCAGAAAGGCGACGGTGTGTTGCGTGATCGCCGCCTCCAGGGCAGCGGCATCGCCGAACGGGATGATCTTGAAGCCCGGCGCGAACGGCCCAAAGTGCTTGCGGGTCTCTGGGTCGGTAGAAAAGCCGACGACGCCCAGCGTGCGTCCGTGGAAATTGTCGGCGCAGACGATGATCTCGGCCTGGCCATCCGGCACGCCTTTCACCTCATAGCCCCATTTGCGCACCGACTTGATCGCGCTTTCGACCGCCTCGGCGCCGCTGTTCATCGGCAGCACCTTGTGGGAGCCGGTCAGCGCCGCGATCTCTTCGTAGAAGGGGGCGAGCTGGTCGTTGTGGAAGGCGCGCGAGGTGAGCGTCAGCCGGTGGGCCTGCTCCACCATCGCCGCCAGGATCTTGGGGTGGCAGTGGCCCTGGCTGACCGCCGAATAGGCCGAGAGGCAATCGAGATAACGGTTGCCGTCGCTATCCCAGACCCAGACACCTTCGCCGCGCGACAGGACGACCCCGATCGGCTCGTAATTGTGGGTGCCAAGGCGCCTTTCCGTTGCGAGGAAATCAATGACCGACGAGCCCATCTTCGTCACTCCATTGCTGCGCGCCGGCGTCGACCGGCTGCGCCGGCCGCGCTCAGATTGATTTGGGTATCAGCCTGCCCGCTCGGAAGTCTTCGTCTTGGCGATATTCGCCCGGGTGGAGCTGGAGGCTCCAACGCCTTACGATGGGCGCGGTCAGGACCACCTTGCGAGGCGCGCGATGCCGCTGATTTGCGTCGACCTGTCAAAAACGGTTCTGCGGATCCACAGGGGGCATCCCCGCCGAGCCCCCGGCTACTGTGCATGGGGTTGTTTTCGACTTTTGGGTCGGCGGACGCGATTTCAGGAGTCCTGCCTGCGATGCTCGATCTCGAGCGTGACCAGGCGCGCCAGCAATGTCGCCGGATAGAGCTGGCCAAAGATGGCTTCCATGTTGCACAGGCTGCGCGCAACCGGATGCAGCGGGGCGACGTCGCCGTATCCGGTCGTGGTCATCGTCGCGAAGCTGAAATAGATGACCTCGCTTGCGAGCCGGGGACTGTCTTCCACCTTCATGCTGACGAAGGCGTCCTGATCCAGCGAGCCGATGAAGGTGTAGAGTGCCGCGAAGATCACGGCGACCGTCAGATACAGCAGCACGGCACCGATCACACGATGATAGGTTACGCGCCCCGGCGCAAAGGTCTGGCGCGCCACCGCCCATGCCATCGTCGCTCCCACGATGAACCACGAACCGGCAAACAGATTGAGGTCGAGGATCGATGGCGATCCGATCCGCAGGATCGCGCCGACCGTGATCATGCCGAGTGCGATCAGCATGGCGACGACCGCGACCGGGCTACCGGAAATCACGAAGATGCCGCAGATCAGCAGCAGCGCGAGAAACAGTTCGGTTACCTGAAAGGCAAAGAGGCCCAGGGCCTGCAATGGCGAAATCACGAACATCATGATCACCAGCAGCACTGTCAGCACCGTCAGGGCCGGATCGGCCCAGCGTTGGCGCAATTGATCGATGTTCATGACGCCTCAGCCGATCGAACAGGGCACGCTCAGGAAGCCGCGGAACCGGACGCGTCCGCCGCGCACGGGCTGGCCGCTCACGGCATAGCCCGGGAAGCGCGCCAGGAAACGCGAGATCGCAATTGCGCCTTCAAGCCGCGCCAGCGCCATGCCGGCGCATTGATGCGCACCGGTGGCGAACGCAAGGTGCCGGTTCGGGGTGCGCGCGACGTCGAAGCTTTCAGGGTTAGGAAACTGCGCGGGGTCGCGGTTGGCCGCACCGATGCACACCGTCACCGACGTGCCGGCTTCGAGCATGACGCCGCCAAGCTCGACCCGTTCGGTCGTCATGCGGTTGCCGAGCTGGTTCGAGCTTTCGTAGCGCAGGATCTCCTCGACGCCGGTCTTGATGAGATCTGGATTGTCGATCAGCCGCTGCTTCTGGTCCAGATTCCGATGCAGCGCGACGAGACCGTTGCCGATCAGATTGGTCGTGGTTTCGTGTCCGGCATTGAGCAGGAAGATGCAATTGTGCAGCAGCTCCTTCTCGGTCAGCCGCTCACCGTTGTCTTCACCCTGGATCAGGCGCGTCAGCACGTCGCGTTCGGGAGTGCCGGGCTTTTGACGTCGGCGCGCGACCAGGGTCTCGAGATAGGCAAGGAAATCCGTCACCGCTTTGTTGCCGCGCGCGGCGACATCAAGCGACACGACAGGCTCGAGTGCGCCAAGGATCGCCAGCGACCAGTCGCGCAACGGCGCGCGCTCGTCATGGGGGACGTCGAGCAGATTGCCGATCACCTCGATCGGGATCGAGGCGGCGAAATCCTCGATCAGCTCGCAATCGCCCTTGGTGGCGATGGCGTCGAGCAGGCCGTCGACCAGCTTGACGATGTCAGGCTCCATCCCCGCAATCGCGCGCGGCGACAGCGCGCCCATGATCAGGCGCCGCACGCGGGTATGCGCCGGCGGGTCGTTGAAGACGAGGCTGGTGGTGTGGTGCTCGTAGAGCGGGGTGTCGCCATATTTCGGTGCGAACTCGCGCTTCTTGTCCGAGCTGAACGATTTTGTGTTCTTGTAGGTGGCGACCAGGTCGTCGTAGCGGGTCAGGAACACGGTGCCGCTCGGCAGGCGTTTGACCGGTTCGTTCTCCCGCAGTGCACGATAAGTCGGGTAGGGATCGTCGTAGAATTCGCTCGTCAGCTTCGCCAGATTGAAATTGGCCGCCAATTCTTTCGCATCTGCGTTCATGCGCCATACTCACCGGTTGAGACCGATATGCCGTTTTCGCTCTTTCGAGCCGTGCTGATCACCGTCTACAGTCTCGCCGTGACTTGCTAGCCGACCGGACAGGAAAATGCACGCCCGCGCTGACGCTTCCGACACGGCCCCGAACTGGCCGGACGATATTTTCGCGACCTTGCAGCGCTTCGACGTGCGGCAGGTGCCTTACGTGCCCGATGCCGGCCATTCGAAGCTGATCCAGCGCGTGCTCGGCTCGTCCACGATGCGCGGCATTCCGCTGACGACGGAAGAGGAAGGCGTGGCACTGCTCGCTGGCGCCTGGACCGGCGGCCAGCGCGGCGTCTTGCTGATGCAGTCGAGCGGCGTCGGCAATTGCATCAACATGCTGTCGCTGATCCCGGTCCTGCGCTTTCCGTTCCTCACCCTCGTGACCATGCGCGGCGAGTGGGGCGAGTTCAATCCGTGGCAGGTGCCGATGGGCTCGACCACGCAGGGCGTGTTCGAACTGTCCGGCGTCAAGGTGCTGCGCGCCTCGAACGCAGCCGAGGTGCCGGCCGTGTTGGAGGCGGCCGCGGCGCAAGCCTACAACGCGCTGACGCCCACCGCCGTCCTGCTGTCGCAGCGCCTGATCGGCGCCAAGGTTTTCACCAAATGAGCAAGGCCAATCTCCTCGACCGCCGGCAAGTGGTCTCCGCGCTGCTTGCCAACCGCAGGGACGTGGTTGCGATCGGTGGCCTCGGTGCCTCGACCAACGACATCACCGCTGCCGGCGACCACGCCCGCAACTTCTATCTCTGGGGCGGCATGGGCGGCGCTGCGATGATCGGACTGGGCCTGGCGCTGGCGCAGCCAAAACTGCCCGTGCTGGTGATCACCGGCGACGGCGAGATGCTCATGGGCATGGGCAGCCTCGCCACCATCGGCCTGCAGAAGCCGTCCAACCTCTCGATCGCAGTGCTGGACAATGAGGCCTATGGCGAGACCGGCGGCCAGACCAGCCACACCTCCGCCGCCGCCGATCTCGTCGGCGTCGCCAGGGCCTGCGGCATCGCCGACAGCCGGGCGATCTCGACCATGGCCGAGGTCGAGGCCTTCGCCAAAGCCGTCCACGACCTCTCGGCCGGGCCGCGCTTTGCCAATGTGAAGATCGACAGCGCCAGCGTTGAGCGGATATTGCCGAGCCGGGATGGGACCTACATCGTCAACCGGATCCGCGGCGACCTCGGCTTCCAGCCGATCTGACAACGCCGGTTCCCGAGGCCCTGACCGGCCGCCGGCCCTCGGTGGTCGGGAATGTGTGGCCAATTCTCAACGAGTCGTCACCCATCTAGGTTGCGTCGCACCATTTGGCTTGACTTTGGCGTGGGTGAGTGCTTACTCACTAGCATGAGCTCATTGCGTATGACGAGCGACCTGAGGCGTCAGTTGATCCTCGGAGCCGCAAAACGCTGCTTTGCCCGGCACGGTTATACCGGCACCACGACCAAGAGCGTGGCGGCCGCCGCTGCCATTTCCGAGGCGCTGCTGTTCAAGCATTTCCCGTCCAAGGCGGCGCTCTACGCGGAAATCCTCAGCGACGAGTGCGAGGCGGACCCGGCCTTGATGGAGCTGCTCGAGCGGGAGCCGTCGACAGCCACCCTGGTCGAACTGATCCGCGGCATGGTCCAGCATTTCCTCGAGATCGCCGATGGCCCCGACCAGGAGGAGGCGCAGCGCCTGCGACTGATGGCCACCAGTCATCTGGATGACGGTGAGTTCGCTCGTTTGCTATATGCCAAGATCGAGACGCTGATCGGAGCGATCTTCGTCGCCTCGCTGACACGGGCGGTCGCCGCCGGCGATGCGCGGCCGTGCGGCATCGAACCGCTCAACCTGTTCTGGTTTGCGCATCACACGGTGATGACCGCTGCGCTGACCAGGCTGCCGTCCGTGCCCTGTCTCGCTTATGGCAGGGCGAACGATCTGGAGCGGCAGCTCTGTGAGTTTCTCCTGAGAGGCATCGGACTTAACGACGCCGCAATTGCCTCGCATTTGGGCCGCGATCAGGCCGCGAATGCGGGCAAGACGGCGATTGCAGAAAGCGCATGACATGAACATCGTAACCGAACACAAGATTTCGGGCGAACCGATCGACAAGGCTCCCAAGCGTCCGGTCCGGCCGGTGCTCTGGTTCATCATCGTCGGCGTGCTGTTGGGCGCGCTCGTCGGTGGTCTCGTCTGGTTCAATTATTTCCGCGGCCAGATGATCAAGCAGTTCTTCGCCAACAACAAGCCGCCGCCGACCTTGGTCAGCGCAGCCGAGGCGAAGTCCGAGGTGGTGCCGAACCTGCTGACCGCGGTCGGCAGCCTCGTTGCCGTACACCAGGTCGACGTCAGCGCCGACGTCAACGGCCGCGTCACCGAGATCAAGTTCGAGCCGGGCGCGCATGTCGAGGCCGACATGCCGCTGGTGCAGCTGTTCGACGCGCCGGATCAGGGCGATCTTGCCAACTACAAGGCGCAGGCGACCGTGGCGCAGCTTTCGCTCGATCGCGCCAAGCAACTGGCTTCGCGCCAGTTCGGTCCGCAAGCGACCGTCGATTCGGCCCAAGCCGCCTATGACCAGGCGTTGGCCGGCATCGCCAAGACCGAAGCGCTGATCTCGCAGAAGCTGGTGCGTGCTCCGTTCTCGGGCGATCTCGGCGTCCGCAAGGTCGAGGTCGGACAGTATCTCACGGCAGGCACCGCGATCGTCTCGCTGACCGATCTGTCGGAGCTGTGGGCGAACTTCACGGTGACCGAAAAGGACTCGGGCAATCTCAAGGTTGGCCAGCCGGTCCGGCTGAAGGTCGATGCCTATCCGGGCCGGACCTTCGACGCAAAGATCACCACGATCGAGCCGCAGATCGCGACCGACACCCGCAACATCCGGGTGCAGGCGACGGTCGCCAATCCGGAGAAGATCCTGAAGCCAGGCATGTTCGTGACCACCACCGTGGTGCTGCCGAACAAGCCGGCGGTGGTCACCGTGCCCGAGACAGCGGTCGACTACACGCTGTACGGCGACTCCGTGTTCGTGATCACCGAGAAAAAGGGAGAGGACGGCAAGACCAGCCTGAGCGCGGTGCGCACGTTCGTGCAGACCGGCAACCGGGTCGATGGTCGCGCTGAAATCGTCAAAGGCTTGAAGCCGGGCGACAAGGTTGTCGCCGTCGGCCAGCTCAAGCTGCAATCGGGCTCGGCTGTGTCGATTTCAACGGATCCGGCTCCGGCCATCCCGGCGCAACCGCCACGCTACTGACAATGCGCTCGCATGATCCGGCGAGGCCGGATCATGCTTCATAAGCCCAAGAAATCGAGATCGAATCGAGATCGCCGCGATGGCCTTTACCGACATTTTCATCAAACGCCCGGTCCTGTCGATCGTCGTCAGCCTGCTGATCCTGCTGATCGGCCTGCGCGCGGCGACGACGCTGCCGATCCGGCAATATCCAAAATTGTCGAACACGGTCATCAATATCACGACCGTCTATCCCGGCGCGTCCGCAGACCTGATCCAGGGCTTTATCACCACGCCGATCGAGCAGGCGGTCGCCTCCGCCGAGGGCGTCGACTACATGACGTCGTCCTCGGTGCTCGGCACCTCGACGATCCAGGTCTACATCAAGCTGAATTTCGATCCGAACCAGGCGTTGACCGAGGTGCTGGCCAAGACGAACTCGGTCAAATATTTGATCCCGAAGGAATCAAACGACCCGATCGTCACCAAGACCACCGGCCAGACCACGGCGGTGATGTATCTCGGCTTCTCGTCTGACGAGCTGTCAGGCTCGGCGATCTCCGACTACCTGACGCGCGTGGTGCAGCCGGTGCTGTCGACCGTCGATGGCGTCGCGTCCGCCGACATCCTCGGCGCCCAGAACTTTGCGATGCGGCTGTGGCTCGATCCGGTGAAGATGGCTGGCCGCAATGTGTCGCCGGCGGACGTCGCCTCGGCAATCGCCGCCAACAACTTCCAGTCCGCCGCGGGCCAGACCAAGGGCTATCTGATCGTCTCGAACATCTCGACGAATACCGACCTCGGTAACGTCGAGCAGTTCAAGAAGATGATCGTCAAGGCCAAGGACGGCGGCTTCGTGCGCATGGAGGACATTGCGTCCGTCGAGCTTGCCGCGCAGAGCACGGATGCGAGCGTCGCCTTCAACGGCGAGCACGCGATCTTCATCGGCGTGAACGCGACGCCGCAGGGCAACCCGCTGACGCTGGTGAAGGGCGTGCGCGCGCTGTTCCCGGAGCTCGAGCGTAATCTGCCGCCGTCGATGAAGATGAAGGTCGCCTATGATTCGACCAAGTTCATCCAATCCTCGATCGACGAGGTCGAGAAGACGCTGGGCGAAGCCATCATCATCGTCATCGTGGTGATCTTCCTGTTCCTGGCGTCGTTCCGCTCCGTCATCATTCCGGTAGTCACGATTCCGCTGTCGATGATCGGCGTCTGCACGCTGATGCTGATGCTGGGCTTCAGCTTCAACCTGCTAACGCTGCTGGCCATGGTGCTCGCGATCGGCCTTGTGGTCGACGACGCCATCGTGGTGGTGGAGAACATCCACCGCCATCTGGAGGAGGGCAAGACCCCGGTGCAAGCGTCGCTGCAAGGCGCGCGCGAAATCGTCGGTCCGGTCGTCTCGATGACCATCACGCTCGCCGCCGTGTATGCGCCGATCGGCTTCCTCGGCGGATTGACGGGCTCGCTGTTTCGCGAATTCGCCTTCACGCTCGCGGGCTCCGTGATCGTGTCCGGTGTCATCGCGCTGACGCTGTCGCCGATGATGTGCTCGGTGTTGCTGAAGAACACGGAGGAGGGCCGGTTTGCAAAGCTGGTGAACAGGGTGTTCGGCGCAATAACGCGCTGGTACGGTCGCAGGCTCGACCGTTCGCTCGACTACAAGGCCATCACCGGCCTGTTCGCAATCACGATCCTCGGGCTTGTTGGCTTCCTTTACATGCACACCTCGAAAGAGCTGGCGCCCGAGGAAGATCAGGGCATCGTGTTCGCGGTGACCAAGGCGCCGAAATACGCCAACATCGACTATGTCGATTTCTACGGCGAGAAGCTCGACAAGGAGTTCCAGAAATTCCCCGAGACCGATCTTCGTTTCGTGCTGAATGGCATCAACGGGCCGCAGGGCGGTATCGCCGGTATGCTGCTGAAGCCGTGGGACGAACGGAAGCGCTCGTCGATCGCGCTGAAGCCGCTGGTTCAGGCCGAGCTCTCCAAGATCGAGGGCGTGCAGGCCTTCGCCTTCAACCTGCCGCCGCTGCCCGGTGGGCCGGGCGGCCTGCCGGTGCAGATGGTGATCAATTCGACCGCAGGCTTCCAGGCTGTCTATGAGCAGATGGAGAAGTTGAAGGACGCCGCGCGCAAGAGCGGCATGTTCATCGTCTCCGACAGTGATCTCAACTATAACCAGCCCACGGTGACGGTGAAGATCGATCGCAGCAAGGCCCAGGATCTCGGCGTCAACATGCAGAATCTCGGCAGTGCGCTCGCGGTACTGCTGGGCGGCAATTACATCAACCGCTTCAATCTCGAAGGCCGCTCCTACCAGGTGATCCCGCAGGTACCGCGCAGCCAACGGCTCTCGCCGGAAGCGCTCGGCAGCTACTACGTGTCGACCAACACCGGCCAACAGCTCCCGTTGTCGACGGTGGTGTCGATCCAGACCAGGACCGATCCGAATTCGCTGACGCATTATAATCAGCTCAATTCGGCGACGTTCTCGGCGGTACCGATGCCTGGCGTGACCGTCGGTGCAGCTGTGGACTTCCTCGAAGGTGAGGCCAAGAAGCTGCCGCAGGGCTTCAGCCACGACTATCTGGCCGATAGCCGGCAGTACGTTCAGGAAGGCAATCAGCTCGCGATCACCTTCGGTTTCGCGCTGATCATCATCTTTCTGGTGCTTGCGGCGCAGTTCGAGAGCTTGCGTGATCCGCTGGTGATCATGATCTCGGTGCCGATGGCGATCGTCGGCGCGCTGATCCCGCTGTTCTTCGGTGTGGCGACCATGAATATCTACACCCAGGTCGGTCTGCTCACCCTGGTTGGCCTGATCACCAAGCACGGCATCCTGATGGTGGAGTTCGCCAACGAGCTTCAGATTAACGAGCGGCTCGACCGCCGCTCGGCCATCGAGATGTCGGCACGCATCCGCCTGCGGCCGATTCTGATGACGACGGCTGCGATGGTGACCGGTCTGATCCCGCTGCTGACCGCGACCGGCGCAGGCGCGGCCAGCCGTTTCTCGATCGGCCTCGTGGTAGTGGCCGGCATGTCGATCGGCACGCTGTTCACGCTGTTCGTGCTGCCCGCGGTCTACGTGGTGCTCGCGACCGATCATCGCGCGGCGGCCGACTCCGAACGGAATAAGGAGGTCAACGATCTCGACCTTGGCGCCAAGGCGCTACGGCCGACCTGACCTAAGCTCGATTTGCGTGCGAAGCGGCAACGGCCATCTCGCTGTTGCCGCTTTTTTTTGTCACGCGATATCTCGTAATATGATCGCTGCAGCGGCGTGATTGTGCGCTTGAGGCGGGTTGTCGGATGAAGAGGCGCGAATTTCTGGCGGTGCTTGGCGGGGCAGCATTGGCGCGCCCGGGCATGGCGTCGGCCGATACGCCAGGCCGCATCTATCGCCTGGGTACGGTGACGCCGATCGCGCCGGTTACGGCGGAGAGCCGGGGCGGCAAGATCCTGATCAAGGTTCTCGAAGAGCGCGGTTTCAAGCTCGGCCGCAACCTGTCCTTCGAAGCGCGTGGGGCGCTTGGCGACGTCGCGATGCTGCCCGCGCTGATCGCGGAGCTAAAGGCCAAGAACGTCGACGTCATCGTGATCATTGGCTACCCGACGGCCATGGCCGCCAAAGCGGCCGGCATTGCCACTGTCGCGGCCAGCGGCGTCGGTGATCCCGTCGAAACCAGGCTGATCGAGAGCCTTGCGCATCCAGGCGGCCAGATCACCGGCATTTCGGACGTCGCAGCGACCCTCAGCGCCAAGCGGCTGTCGCTGCTCAAGGAGGTATCGCCGAAACTGACCAAGGTCGCGATGCTCTGGAACAAGGACGACCTCGGCATGACCATGCGCTATCAGGCGTCCGCAAAGGCGGCCCAGGCGCTTGGACTAACCGTGCAGGCGCTCGGCGTGCGCGAGCCCGACGATTTCGACGAAGCCTTTTCGGCGATGAACAACGATTTGCCCGATGGCATCCTGATGGTGGCGGACGCGCTGACCATTCTCAATCGCGAGCGCGTGTTCGAGTTCGCCGCTGTCCGAAAGCTGCCGGCGATCTACGAATTCGACGAATTCGCCCGCGACGGTGGCCTGATGTCCTATGGCGCGGATTCCTCGGAATCCTTCGAGCGAGCGGCCGCGCTGGTCGCCCGCATTTTCAACGGGGCCAATCCCGGCGACCTGCCGTTCGAGTTGCCGACCCGCTACCCCCTGGTGCTCAATCTCAAGACGGCGAAAGCGACCGGACTTGAAATTCCCCCGACCATGCTGGCACTTGCCGACGAGGTCATCGAGTAACCTTGTGCGCTGCAGCGAGAGACAAGGTCCGGCCTTCTTGCTAGGCTTAGGGGAATGAGCATTTCCGTCCATCCCGACACCCCACAAACCAGGCCGCTATCGCGCGCGGCCGGGGGCGGCGTCGTGTCCGGCGAGGCGGGCCGGGGGATCAGGACGCGGCTGTTCACCAAATATGTCGCGCTGTTCGTGGCCGTGGTCGCCGTCGCCCTGCTGGCCAATGGCCTGTTCGAGGTCTTCTTCTACTATCGGGAGCACAAGGCCTCGCTGATCCGTGTCCAGCACGAGCAGGCCGAGGCGGCAGCCGCCAAGATCGGCCAGTTCGTTAGGGAGATCGAGAGCCAGCTCGGCTGGACCACGCAACTGCCGTGGTCGGCGGGCTCGATCGAGCCGCGCCGGTTCGACGCGCTGCGGCTGCTGCGTCAGGTTCCTGCCATCACCGAGCTCGCCCAGGTCGATTCGACGGGTAAGGAACGCTTGCGGGTCTCGCGGCTGGCGATGGACGCGATCGACAGCGGCATCGACCTGTCGGACGATCCCAAGTTTACCCAGGCGGTCGCGCACAAGGTCTATTTCGGACCGGTCTATTTCCGCAGGGATTCCGAGCCCTACATGACGTTGGCGCAGGCCGGCGCCCGCAAGGACGCGGGCGTCAGCATTGCAGAGGTCAATCTCAAGCTGATCTGGGACGTCGTGTCCCAGATCAAGGTCGGCGAGCACGGACACGCCTATGTGGTCGGCCCGGAGGGGCGCCTGATCGCGCATCCCGATATCAGCCTGGTCTTGCGCAATACCGACCTGTCGGGATTGGCGCAGGTGCGCGCCGCGCAAGCCGGCGGCGGCACGATGCCCGATGCGCTCCAGGAGGCAACCAACATCCAGGGGCAGAAGGTTCTGACTGCGTCGGCCCCGATCGAGCCGCTGGGATGGACCATGTTCGTGGAGCTGCCGGTCGAGGAGGCCTACGCCTCGCTCTATGCCTCGCTGCAGCGGCTCTCGATCGTGCTGCTCGCAGCGTCGATCTTCGCGGTGCTCGCGGGGATCTTCCTGGCGCGGCGCATGGTCGGCCCGATCCAGGAGCTGCGTGCCGGCGCGGCGCGCATCGGCGGCGGCGATTTCTCGCAGCACATCTCGATCAGGACCGGGGACGAGCTCGAGGGGCTCGCCAACCAATTCAACGACATGGGCGCGCGCTTGCAGGAATCCTATGCCGACCTGGAAAACAAGGTCGAGCAGCGCACGGCGGAACTGCGGGAAGCCCTCCAGCAACAGACGGCCACCGCCGAGGTGCTGAAGGTGATCAGCCGCTCGGCATTTGATCTGCAATCGGTGCTGCAAACACTGGTCAATTCGGCGCGTCAATTGTTGCACACCGATTCAGCGAGCATCTACCTGCGGGATGGTGAGGTGCTGCGGGTCCGTGCGCAGACGGGATTGTCCGAGGAATTTCACAAATTCCTTCAAGAGCGACCTGCGAAAGCCGAGCGTGGCCGCTTCATCGGGCGTGCTTTTCTGACCGCCGAAATCGTCCATCTACCGGACGTCCTTGAGGACGCCGACTACAATTTTCCTGGAGCCGCCCAAATGGGCGGATATCGGGCTGTCCTTGGAGTTCCCCTGGTGCAAAATGGGCACGTTGAAGGCGTATTCGGGCTGGGACGAACAACTCCCGGCTCATTTACGCCTCGCGAAATCGAAGTCGTTCGCACCTTCGCCGACCAGGCTCTGATCGCGATCGAGAACGCGCGCCTGTTCAATGAGCTTCAGGAGCGTACGCGTGAGCTCTCTCAATCTCTCGACGAGCTGCGCACCGCGCAGGATCGCCTGGTCCAGACCGAAAAGCTTGCCTCGCTCGGCCAGCTCACGGCTGGCATCGCCCACGAGATCAAGAACCCGCTCAACTTCGTCAATAATTTCTCTTCGATCTCGACCGAGCTGATCGACGAGCTCAATGAGGTCCTGCAAACGGCGTCGCTCGACGGCAAGACGAAGGAAGAGGTCGACGAGCTCACCCATATGCTCAAGGGCAACCTCGAGAAGGTGGTGCAGCACGGCAAGCGCGCCGACTCCATCGTCAAGAACATGCTGCTGCACTCGCGCGAGGGCTCCGGCGAGCATCGCCCCGCCGACATCAATGCGATCGTGGAGGAGAGCCTCAACCTCGCCTATCACGGCGCGCGTGCCGACAGGCCATCATTCAACGTGACGCTCGAGCGGGACCTCGACCCGAACGCCGGGATGGCTGACGTCTATCCGCAGGAGATCACCCGCGTCTTCCTCAATCTGATCTCGAACGGCTTCTACGCTGCGACCAAGCGCAAGGAGAGCGCTGCGGACGGTTTTGAGCCGACCTTGACCGCCGCGACGAAGAATCTCGGCGGCAGGGTCGAGATCCGGATCCGCGACAACGGCACGGGCATTCCGCAGGACGTGAAGGAGAAGATGTTCAATCCCTTCTTCACCACCAAGCCGGCCGGCGAGGGCACCGGGCTTGGCCTGTCCATGAGCCATGACATCGTCGTGAAACAGCACGGCGGCACGATCGACGTGAACACCGAGCCCGGTATCTACACTGAATTCATCATCACCCTGCCGCGCGTCATGGCGACAGGCGGTCCTTCCGGAGGCAAGACGTGAACGTTTACATCCTGGTCGTCGATGACGAGCCCGATGTCGAGGCGCTGTTCCGGCAGCAATTCCGGCGTGACCTGCGTGCCGGCCGTTTCCAGATGGAATTCGCACCCTCGGCGTCCGATGCGCTGAGGCTCGCGGCCGAGGTTCGCGACCCCTCGTTGATCCTGATCCTGTCCGATATCAACATGCCCGGCATGAGCGGGCTCGACATGCTGCCCAAGGTGCGCGCCGAGCATCCGCATGTTCCGGTCATCATGATCACGGCGTACGGCGATGCCGAGACGCGTCGCAAGGCGATCGAGCGCGGCGCTACAGGGCTCCTTACCAAGCCGATCGATTTTGCGCTGCTGCGCCAGCAGATCGACACAAGGCTCGAGCAGGCGGCATGACCCCGACCATTCTCTTCGTCGACGACGAGCCCGACCTCGAGGCGCTGGTCCTGCAAAAATTCCGCAGGCAGATCCGCGACGGGCTTGTCGCTATCATATTCGCACGCGACGGCTTGGAGGCGCTGGAATCGCTCGAGCAGAACCCGCAAGTCGACATGGTGGTCTCCGACATCAACATGCCCAGGATGGACGGGTTGTCGCTGTTGCAGAAGCTGCAGGAAGCCGAGGACAAGAAGTCGACCATCATCGTCTCGGCCTATGGCGACATGAGCAATATCCGCACCGCCATGAACCGCGGTGCGTTCGACTTCCTGACCAAACCGATCGACTTCGCCGACCTGGAAACCACGATCGAGAAGACCCTTCGCCACATCGGGATGTTGCGCGAGGTGAGGCGCCGTCAGGCGGAGGCCGAGCGGGCCCACGCCGCATTGTCGCGTCATTTCTCACCAGAGCTTGCCAGGCGTCTGGCGGCGGGCGGCGAGGGTGAGGGGATCGAGGTGCAGTGGCGCGATGTCGCGACCATTTTCACCGATATCACCGGCTTCACCTCGCTGGTCGAGACCGCGCCGCCCGAGACGCTGGGCGCGCTCCTCAACGAATATGTGGGCGGGATGACCGAAGTCGTCTTTGCGCATGACGGAACGGTCGCGAAAATCATCGGCGACGCGATCCAGGTGCTGTTCAATGCGCCCGGCGATCAGCCGGACTATGCGACGCGTGCGGTGGCATGCGCCCATGATCTGGATGCCTGGGCACAGGATTTTTGCGCGCGCCAAAGCGATCGAGGCGTGGATTTCGGCGCAACCCGCATCGGCATTCACGCGGGGTCCGCACTGGTCGGCAATTTCGGCGGCAACCGCTTCTTCGACTACACCGCCTATGGGGACACGATCAACATCGCGGCGCGGCTGGAGGCCGCCAACAAGCAGCTCGGCACCCGAATCTGCGTCAGCTCCAGCGTCGCTGCGGCGGCCAAGAACTTCCAGGGGCGTCCCGTGGGTGATCTGATGCTGCGTGGACGCAGTGAGCCGCTGCGCGCGTTCGAGCCGCTGTCGCATGAAAGGTTCGAGGCGCACGAGACGGCGCAGTATTCCGAGGCCTTCGCCAAGATGGAAGCCGGTGATGCCGCGGCCATGCCGGCCTTTGCCGCGCTGGTCGGCACGCACGCCGACGATCCTCTCGCCGGATTTCACTTGAGGCGCCTGCTCAACGGCGGAAAGGGCATCCGCATTCAATTTGAATAGGAGTTCGTCATGACGCGTGAATTCTCCGCCGGCAACTATCGGTTCATTCCCTCCGTGTTCCAGTATTCGGCTGGTGCGGCTGCCGATGACGGCTATGAGATCGAGCGCGTCCGGTTCGATCGCCTCGTGCCTCTGGCCGAGGGGTTTGCGCTTGCGGCAAAGTTCATCCAGGAGGCAGGGCGTCCGTTGATGGCCTTCTGTGCCTGCGAGCTGCGCTCGCCGGCCGCCTTCAGCGAGGAGGGCTTCCGCGCATTCAACTTGCACTACGTCAAGACGCTGTCGGAATGGGGCATCTTCGACGGCACCACCAATCCGGTGGCGCGCAGCAATGTCTGTCCTGAACTCGATCCGCCGTCCGAGCCGTCGTTCTACGCGTTCTCCTTCACGCGCCCGACAAACTCCAAAGCGCCGTCCTTCGTCATTGCTGGCGGTGCCGAAGCCCGCGAGGGTGGCGGCACCTATGTCGAGCGTACGGTGCGCTACCGCGACCTCAGCCCGGAGGGTTTGCGCGAGAAGGTCCGTTTCACCACGACGACCCAGATGGAGAACCGGATGACGGCGTTCGGATTCGGCTGGAAGGACACGACCGGCGTGCAGGCCTATTCCGTGCACGACTTCCACCACGCGCTGGTCGACGAACTGGTTCGGCGCGGCGCCCTGCGCTCGGGACTCACCTGGCACTTTGCGCGGCCGCCGGTGGTCGATCTCGAATATGAGATGGATTGCCGCCGCGTGATGCGCGAGGTGGTGATCTAACGCTGCCGCGGGTCGAGGGCGTCGCGCAAGCCGTCGCCGAGCAGGTTCAGCGACAGCACCACGAGGAAGATGGCCAGCCCCGGCCAGATCGCCATCCAGGGCGCCTGGGTCAGGAAGCGTTGCGCTGCGTTAAGCATGCTGCCCCAGGATGGCGCCGGCGGCTGCTGGCCGAGGCCGAGGAACGATAGCGCGGCTTCAGCGATGATGGCGGCTGCGATCGAGAGCGTCGCCTGGACCAGCAGCGCGGGCAGGATGTTCGGCAGGATGTGCGAGACTGCGATGCGCCAGGGCGGATTGCCGAGTGCGCGCGCCGCTTCGACATAGTCCTCGGCCTTGACGCTCAGCACCTGGCCGCGGGTTAGGCGGATGAAGATGGGCGTTGCCGAGATGCCGATCGCGATCATCGCGTTGCCGAGGCTTGGGCCCAGGAACGCCGCCAGCGTGATCGCCAGGATCAGGAACGGGCAGGCCAGCATCGCATCGGTGATCCGGCTGATCAGCGCATCGACGAATCCGCCGCGATAGCCGGCGAGAAGGCCGAGCGGCACGCCGATGCCGAGCGCGATCGCGACCGAGATCAGACCGGCAAGCAGCGAGGCCCGTGCGCCGTAGACGACACGGCTCAAGGTATCGCGGCCAAGCTCGTCAGTGCCGAACCAGTGCGTCATTGTGGGCGGCTTGCGCACCAGGCTCCAGCTCGTCGCGATGGGGTCGTAGGGCACGATCAGAGGTGCGAGCAGCGCGAGCAGGATGAAGATGGTGAGGACCACGAGGCCCGCAACCGCTGCCTTGCGCTTGAACAGGCGGCGCCGTGCGCGGCGCGCCGGGCTATCCAGCTCGTCGGCTTGCACAAGGGGGCCGGACAGGGCGGCGTCGGTCATGGCCTAGCCCCTCAGCCGCGGATTGACGAGGATGTAGGCGACGTCGGCAACCAGATTGAGGGTGATGTAGACCGTGGCGGTCACCAGCACCACGCCCTGTACGACGGCATAGTCGCGGTTGAACACGGCGTCGACGATCAGCTTGCCGAAGCCGGGGATGGAGAAGATCTGTTCGGTCAGCACGGCGCCCGACAGCAGCGTGCCGAGCTCGAGCGCGCCGAGCGTGATGATCGGCGTCAGCGCGTTGCGCATGGCATGCTTCAGGATCACGGAACGCTCGGAGAGGCCCTTGGCCCGCGCGGTGCGGACGTAATCGCTTTCCAGCACCTGGAGCATGGCGCTGCGGGTATGCCGCATCAGGACCGCGGCAATCGCGTTGCCGAGAACGAAGGCGGGCATGATGGTCGCAGCCAGGCTCGCACGCCAGTTTTCGGTGAGCGGCACGTAGCCGGAGGCCGGCAGCCAGCCGAGCTCGATCGAGAACAGGAAGATCAGCATGATGCCGAGCCAGAAGTTCGGTGTCGAGATGCCCCACAGCGCGAAGAAATTAGCGCCGTAGTCCCAGGCCGTTCCCTTCTTCACCGCGGCGACGATCCCGGCGGGAATGCCGATCAGGAAGGCGATAATGATCGCCATCGAACCGAGCTGCAGCGTCACCGGCAGCTTTTGCGCAATCAGCTCGCGCACCGGCATCTTATTGCGCAGGGACTCGCCGAAATCGCCTGACAGCACGCCCTTCATCCAGTAGGCGTACTGCACGGGGACCGGTTGATCGAGCCGGTATTGATGACGGATCTGCTCGATCACCGCCGGATCGCGCTCTTCGCCCGCCATCACCAGTGCGGGATCGCCCGGCAGCAATTGCTGCAGCGAGAAAATCAACACCGACACGAAGAACAGTGTCGGCACGATCTGTGCGATGCGGTGGGCAAGAAAGTTCAGCATCCCCGCGGCGTCACTTCAGCTTGAGGCCGATGACGCGCACGAGGCCGTCGGGCATCTGCTTGTAGCCCTCGAGCTTGGTCGTATGCGCAATGATGATGCGGCGGTGATAGAGATAAAGCAGCGGCTCATCATCCTGGACCAGCTTCGCTAGCACTTCGTAGCTGGCCTTGCGCTTGGCGAGGTCGGTCACGAGCCGTGCGTCTTCCAGCGCCTTGTCGGCCTGCGTATTGTTCCAGTCGCCGTAGTTCTGAGGAGCGCCGCTATGCAGGAAGATGAAGGTGTTGCCGTCAGGGTCGACGCGGCCGCTCCAGGCGAGCATGAAGGCCTGGTAATCCCCGGCCTCGGCCTGCTTGAGCCCGGTTGCGAATTCGGTGACGCGGATCTTCATGTCGAAACCAGCTTCTGCGGCCATCGACTGGATCACCTGCGCCGGCGTCTCCGTCTCCGCGCCCTTCGGCACCAGGAAGTCGACGTTGACCGGCGGCGTCACGCCGGCTTCCTTCAGCAGCGCCTTGGCCTTCTCTACGTCGCGGGCGCGGACCGGCAGGCTCTTCTGATAGTAGGGATGATCAGGATTGACCCATTGATTGCCGACCTGAAACTCGCCGTTGAATACGACCTGATTGACCGCTTCGCGGTCGATGGCAAGGTCGAGCGCCTGCCGCACCTTGGCGGATTGGCTCAGCGGTCCCTTGGCCTTGTCCTTGCCGATATTGAGCGTGATGCCCTGATAGCCGAGCTCGATGGCG
The DNA here is from genome assembly GCF_049949275.1 of Bradyrhizobium genosp. A. Classification (NCBI taxonomy): domain Bacteria; kingdom Pseudomonadati; phylum Pseudomonadota; class Alphaproteobacteria; order Hyphomicrobiales; family Nitrobacteraceae; genus Bradyrhizobium; species Bradyrhizobium genosp. A. The sequence continues at coordinate 2,759,796 of NZ_CP188196.1, forward strand.
GTGGCGACCTTCAGCCGTGAATCGGCGCGCACCTCCTTGAGGTCGGTGGCGAGCACGCGCTCGATCAGATCGAGGCCGCCGGATTTCAGGTTCGCCAGCCGCACGGTGGCGTCGACGATGGGCTGGAACACGATCCGGTCGATGAAGACGTTCTCCTTGTTCCAGTAGTCCGCGAATTTCTCGAACACGATCCGGTCCTGCTGCACGCGCTCGACGAATTTGTAGGGACCAGCGCAGACCGGGTGCAGGCCGAACTTGTCGCCGGCTGCCTTCGCTGCTTTCGGCGACATCATCATGCCGGCGCGATCTGTGAGCTGGGCAAGCAGCGGCGAGAACGGCGATTTCAGCACCAGCTTGATGGTGAGGGGATCGACGACATCGATGTGGTCGACCGAGGCAAGCTCCGGCTTGCGGAACGAGCCGGGGAGGGTCAGGTGACGCTCCAGCGAGAATTTGGCGGCCTCCGCATCGAACGGCTCACCGTCGTGGAATTTCACGCCGGGCCGGAGCTTGATGACGAGGCCCCTGCCGTCATCGACGGTCTCGCTCGACAGTGCGAGCTGGGGCACGATGTTGAGCTTCTCGTCGATGTCGAACAGCTTGTCGCAGAATGCGGCGAACACGATGCGGCCGACATAGGTGCGCGCCATCGAGGGATCGAGGATATCGGGATCCTCGGCAAGGCCGACGCGCAGCGTGGTCTGCGCCTGGGCGGCCCCAAGCGACAGCAGGAAGGCAGCGGCCGTTGCCGCCAGGCGAAACGTCTTCATCGGACAGTCCCCATTGCTCCGGCTAATTCGTCGTAGGCCTTGCACTCTGTATACCAACCCCGACCGGGCTCGCGCCTTCCGTCTTTCGGCTGAAGGCCGCGACCAATTTTGCCAATTCCGGCGTGAATCCGCCCTCCGTGGGCAGGATGCTCCCCGCCGGAGGCAGCTCGCTGACGCGATGGCAGGCGGTGGCGTGGCCTGCCTCGTCTGCTACCAACGCGGGCGCCTCGGTGCGGCAGCGGTCGATCACGAAGGGACAGCGGGTGTGGAAGCGACAACCGGCCGGCGGATTGAATGCGCTCGGGATCTCGCCTTGCAGCACGACCTTCGCCCGCTTGGCGCGAGGTTGGGGCAGCGGGATCGCGGACAATAGGGCGCGGCTGTACGGATGACGTGGGTCGACGAACAGCGCATCCGCATCGGCTTCTTCGACGATGCTGCCGAGATTCATCACCGCGACCCGGTCGGCGATGTGCTTGACCACCGCGAGATCATGCGAAACGAAGATATAGGCCAGACCAAGTCGATCCTGGAGCTCGCGCAGCAGGTTCAGTATCTGCGAGCGGATCGAGACGTCGAGCGCGGAGACCGGCTCATCGCAGATGATCAATTTCGGCTCGACCGCAAGCGCGCGCGCGATGGCGATGCGCTGGCGCTGGCCGCCGGAGAACTCGTGCGGATAGCGCCGGGCCAATCGCGGCTCGAGCCCGACCAGCCGCAATAGCTCCGCGACACGCTCGCGCCGTTGTGCTGACGGCACGAGATCGTGCAGCGCCAGCGGCTCGGTCAGGATCTGGCCGACCGTCATGCGCGGATTGAGCGAGGCGTAGGGGTCCTGAAAGATGATCTGCGCCTCGCGGCGGAATTTGCGGAGCGCATCCGCATCGAGGGAGAGCAGATCGCGGCCGTCGAAGCGTACGCTGCCCGCATCGGGTTCGATCAGTCGCAGCACCAGGCGGCTGACGGTGGATTTGCCGCAACCGGATTCACCGACCAAGGCGAGGGTCTTGCCGGCTTCGAGTGTGAAGCTGACACCATCGACCGCTTTGACATGGGCCAGCGCCCGGCCGAACAGCGAGCGCTGGGCGACGAAATGCTTGACCAGGCCTTTGACCTCGAGGAGAGCGGTCATCGTCTGCGCTCCCCGCGAAATCCGGTCTCGTGTCCCGGGCGCGGCGCAGCACGAAGTGTTGCGACGCTGAACCGGGACCCAGATTGCCGCCGCATGGGCCCCGGTTCTGCAGCGCACCACTGCGCTTCGCTTGTGCTGCGCTGCGCCCGGGGCAAGAGGGAAGAAAGCAGCGCCATCACGACACCAAAAGTTCGAGCGGCGCGCGGATGCAGCGCGAGAGGTGACCGGGGCCGACTTCCACCAGTGGCGGCGGCGTTTTGGTGCAGGCATCCAGCACGAAGGGACAGCGTGCGGCGAAGCGGCAGCCGGCGGGCAGCTGCGCCATGTTCGGCACCATGCCTTCGATCGTCGCAAGCTGTTCGGCGCGGTGATCGAGCCGCGGGATCGAGCCGATTAGTCCGACCGTGTAGGGGTGCTGTGGCGCGGAGAACAGTTCGTCGACCGGCGCGCGCTCGACGATCTCGCCGGCATACATCACCGCGACCTCGTCGCAGACTTCGGCGACCACGCCGAGATCGTGGGTGATCAGAATGATCGCGGCGCCGCTCGCGGCCTTCAACTCGCGCATCAGTTCCAGGATCTGCGCCTGCAGGGTGACGTCGAGTGCAGTGGTCGGCTCGTCGGCGATCAGGAGCTGCGGATCGCAGGCGAGCGCCATCGCGATCATGACTCGCTGGCGCATGCCGCCGGAGAGCTTGTGCGGATATTCGTCGATCCGACGCTCGGGCGAAGGGATGTGCACGCGGCGCAACAGCTCGATCGCGCGGTCCCGTGCGCCGCGGCGCGAACCGCCGCGGTGGCGCAAAATGGTCTCGATGATCTGGTCGCCGATGGTGAAGCTCGGATTGAGCGACGTCATCGGCTCCTGGAAAATCATCGCGAGCCGGTTGCCGCGCAGGTCGCGCAGCGTCTGGTCCGGAGTCTTCAGCAGGTCGAAACCGTCGAAACGGATTGCGCCCGATATCTCGGTCGTCTGCTTCGGCAAGAGCCCCATGATCGCCAGCGAGGTCACGCTCTTGCCGCAGCCGGACTCGCCGACGAGGCCAAGGGTGGCGCCATTGGCTACGCTGAGATCGACGCTGTCGACAGCGTGGGTGACGCGACCATCGTCGCCGTGAAAGCGAATGCGCAGGTCCCTGATCTCGATGAGAGGGCTTGCGCTCATGCCTGTCTTGCCCGTGCCGCGGCGATGCTGGCGTCGATGACGCTGCGGTCGGTGTTGCCGGCCGGGTTCTGCCGGGTCGGCATGGAAGCGCGGAAGTGGACCCAGAGTTCGTGGCTGACCCGTTCGAGCCGTTCGAGCTCGCCGAGCGGATCAGGGTGATCGTCGGCGCGAATGTCCAGCGCCGGCCATTCCTCTTCGCCGTGGATCAGCAGTGCCGCGGACTGCTTGCCGCGCTTGTCGCCGCCGGCGGCTTCGCCGGCACGCATGGCCGCAAGCAGCCGGCGCGGGAAGGGCAGGCTGTCATTGGCGATATAAGTCTTGGCCGTCTCGTCGAGCACGTCGGCGCCGGCGAGCATGTTGCCTGCGATCGAAAAGCCGCTGCCGGCGATGTGCCCGCACCAGTCGACGCAGTCGCGCCCGGTATGCGCAGCGATCGCGCCACTCGCGTCCATGACGTGGATCTGCCGGCTCTCGCGGCCGTCGTCGGTTGCGAGCAAGGCGGCGAGGGCGTCATGCGCGTTCAGGCCTTCGCGCAGCAGCTTGACGCCATCGATCCCGTAATAGGGATTGACGAAGGCTTGCGTTGCAATGGCCCCGAGGCCCGCCGCGATGTAGGGCACACGTGCGCCGACGGCGAAGAAGCGGGTCGCAACGGCGATGCCGAACTGGCCGGTGGCAGAATCTCGCGCGATGATCGACCAGGTCATGTGCTGCCTTCAGCGTCCTGCGGCGTAGCCCTGCATGCCCCGCGGATTGGCGGCGGCGCGCCGGCGCACACCGACGCGCGAGGCCGCGGTGAGGCGGCCCTCGGACCAGTCGGGGCCGACTTCCACGATATGCCCGCGCTCGCGAAGGTTCTCGATCGTCGCCTTGGGCACCCGGTTCTCGACCACGAGCACGCCTGGACGTGCGGTGCGGGGCCAGAACGAGATCGGGAAATGCTCGGAGTGCCAGGCCGGCGCGTCGATCGCCTCCTGAAGGTTGAGATTGCAATGGACGTGGCGCAGGAAGAATTGCGTGATCCACTGATCCTGCTGGTCGCCGCCGGGCGAGCCCCAGGCCAGATACGGCTCGCCGTCGCGCAGCGCCATGGTCGGCGACAGCGTCGTGCGGGGCCGCTTGCCCGGCGCGAGCGCGGCCGGATGGTCTTCCTCCAGCCAGAACATCTGCGCGCGGCTGCCCAGACAAAAGCCGAGCTCGGGAATGATCGGCGAGGATTGCAGCCAGCCGCCCGACGGCGTCGATGACACCATGTTGCCGGCCTTGTCGATGATGTCGAAGTGCACGGTGTCGCCGCGCATCTCGCCGAAACGCCCCACCGTCGGCTCGCCGGCGCCGAGCGCGCCGACCGCTTCGCGTTGGCCCTCGGCACGGCGCAGCTTGACCACGCCGCCAAAGCCTTCGACCGCGCCGGGCCGGAAATCGAGCGAGGCCTTGTCGGTGACGAGCTTGCGGCGTTCGTCGTTATAGGTGTCCGACAGCAGTGTCGCGATCGGGATTTCGCTGAATTTGGGATCGCCGTAGAACTTTTCGCGGTCCGCGAAGGCGAGTTTTGCGCATTCAATCTGGAGATGGATGAACTCCGGCCCGGTCGGATCGAGCCCGTCGAGCGCAAAGCCTTTCAACAGCGCGAGCTGTTGCAGCGTTACCGGACCCTGGCTCCAGACGCCGGCCTTGCAGACGGTGTAGCGGCCATAGTCGTAGGTGAGCGGCGCCTCGACCGTCGGCTGCCAGCGTGCCATGTCGTCGGCCGACAGCACGCCGCGATGCGGCGAGCCGCTGACGTCCATCACCTCCTGGGTTCGGCAGAACTTGTCGATGGCGTCCGCGACGAAACCCTGGGACCAGGCCTTTCGTGCACGCTCGATCTCGGCATCGCGGCCACCATTGCCGCTCTCGGCCTCGTTCAAAATTCGGGCGTAGGTCGCGGCCAGCGTCTCGTTGGTGAAGAGCGTGCCCGGCTTCGGCACTTCGCCGTTCGGCAGGTAGACAGCGGCCGAGGTCGGCCAGTGCTTGCGGAACAATTGCTCGACAGTCTGGATCGTGGCGCAGGCGCGCTCGACCAGCGGATAGCCGTCGCGGGCATAGGAGATCGCAGGCTCCAGCACGTCGCGGACACGCATCGTGCCGTAGTCGCGCAGCAACATCATCCAGGATTCGAAGGTGCCGGGAACGCAGGCCGCAAGCAGGCCCGTGCCGGGCACCATGTCCAGGCCCTCGCTCTTGTAATGCGCGATGGTGGCGCGTGCCGGGGCCGGCCCCTGACCGCAGATCACCTCGGTGCGGCCGCGCTTCACGTCATGGACGATCACAGGCACGTCGCCGCCGGGGCCGTTCAGATGCGGCTCGACGACCTGAAGCGTGAAGGCGGTGGCGACACCGGCGTCGAAGGCATTGCCGCCTTTTTCGAGGATGGCCATGCCGACGGCGGTCGCGATCCAGTGCGTAGAGGCGACGACCCCGAACGTGCCCTCGATCTCGGGGCGCGTCGTGAAGGGATCGGGATTGACGATGCTGGCCATGGGTTACCTCATTTGCGGCGCGCGCAATTGATCACAGGCGATGCCGCGCCGCCAATGCGCTGCTAGCATGGCACGCGCGCGTCACGCCAGGACCGGCGCGGTGTTCACCGCGTGGCAGGCGACGCCATTGATCAGTTCCGGCGCTTCCTTGCGGCAGAGATCGAACGCCAGCGGACAGCGTGGATTGAAGGCGCAGCCGGGCGGCGGATTGATCGGGTTCGGGATCTCGCCCTTCACCGGAATGCGCTGGCGGCCGCTCATGGCGAGATCGGGCACGGCGCCCAGCAGCATCTTGGTGTAGGGCATGCGCGGGCGGGCGAACAGCTCGCGCCCTTCCGCGATCTCGACGATCCGGCCGAGATACATCACGCCGACGCGGCTCGCCATGTGGCGGACCACGGCGAGGTTGTGGCTGATGAACATGTAGGTCAGGCCAAACTTGTCCTGGAGGTCGCGCATCAGGTTCAGGATCTGCGCCTGCACGGAGACGTCGAGCGCCGAGGTCGGCTCGTCGCAAACGATGAACTCGGCGTCGGAAGCGAGCGCTCGCGCGATCGCGATGCGCTGGCGCTGGCCGCCGGAGAATTCATGCGGGAACTTCAGCCGGTCGTCGGGATGCAAGCCGACGAGGCTGAGCAGCTCGCCGACGCGCGCCTGGATGTCGCGCTCGCCCTGGATCAGGTCGAAGGCGCGAATCGGTTCGGAGATGATGGCGTCGACCCGGAAGCGCGGGTTCAGGCTCGCATACGGGTCCTGGAAGATCATCTGGATGCGGCGGCGCAGTTTTCGTCGCGCCTGCGCCTGCCGGGGATCGGTCATCGAGATGCCGTCGATCAGGACGTTGCCGGAGCTCGGCGGCAAGAGGCCGACCACCATCCGCGCCACCGTGGTCTTGCCCGAACCGGACTCTCCGACCAGTGCGAAGGTCTCGCCTTTCTTGATGTCGAAGGTGACGTGATCGACTGCTTTGAGATATTCGAGATGCCCGCCCTCCAGCACGCGGTTGAGCCAGGGTTTCGAGACATCAAAGACGCGGCGGAGATTTGTGGCTTGGACGAAAGGCGCGCTCATGCCGCGCTCTCCGCCGGCATGCTGTCATAGAGATGGCAGGCAACTGATTGTGTGCCGCGCGCCAGCGGCTCTGGCCGGTCGCCCCGGCAGCGATCGAAGGCGAACGCGCAGCGCGGGTTGAACGAGCAGCCGCGCGGGATCGCCGACAGCCGCGGCATCGAGCCCGGAATCTGCACCAGACGCTTGTCGTCGCCGGCAAGCGTCGGGATCGCGCCCATCAGGCCCTTGGCATAGGGATGCAGCGGGTTCCTCACGACGTCCTGCACCGGGCCGATCTCGGCCACGCGGCCGGCATACATCACCGCGACGCGGTCCGAGGTCTCGGCGATCACGCCCATGTCGTGCGTAACCAGCATCACCGCAGTGCCGTGGTCTCGGCCGAGCCGCTTGATCAGCGAGATGATCTGCGCCTGCACGGAGACGTCGAGCGCGGTGGTCGGCTCGTCCGCGATGATCAGTTCCGGCTCGGCGCAGATCGCCAGCGCAATCACCACGCGCTGGCGCATGCCGCCGGAGAATTCGTGCGGGTAGCCGTCGATGCGTTTCTCCGGCGCAGGGATTCCGACTTCCGCGAGGAGGTCGATGGCACGGCGGCGGGCGGCCTGTTCGGAGAGATTGAGGTGGGTCCGGATCGTCTCCACGATCTGGTCGCCGACCTTGTACAGCGGATTGAGCGAGGTGAGCGGATCCTGGAAGATCATGCCGATGCGCTTTCCCCTGATACGGCGCATCTCCTCCGGAGGCAGGTTGTCGATGCGCAAGCCCGCGAGGTGAATTTCGCCGCCGGCGATGCGGCCGGGCGGATCGATCAGCCCGATCACCGAAAGGCCGGTGACGGATTTGCCGGCGCCGGATTCGCCGACCACGCCGAGCACTTCGCCCTTGGCGATGTCGAAGGAGACGCCGTCGATGGCGCGCAGCGCGCCGCGGCGGGAGGCGAACTCGACTTGAAGATTGCGCACGGAGAGGACTGGTTCAGTCATGAGCGGTATATACTCATCGGAGTTTCGGGTTGAGCGCGTCGCGCAGCCAGTCGCCGAGCAGGTTGATGGACAGGATCAGCGCCGCGAGAGCGATTCCGGGGAACGCGACGATCCACCATTCGCCTGCGAACAGATAGCCGTTGCCGATGCGGATCAGCGTGCCGAGCGACGGCATGGTCTCGGGCATGCCCGAGCCAAGGAACGACAGTGTTGCCTCGGTGATGATGGCGAGCGCGAGGTTGATGGTGGCGATCACGAGGATCGGCCCCGTGGTGTTCGGCAGCACGTGGCGCAGCATGATCACGGGGGCAGGCAGGCCAATCAATTGCGCGGCTGCGACATAATCCTTGTTCTTCTCGACCAGGACCGAGCCACGCACCGTGCGCGCGTACTGAACCCAAAAACTCAGGCCGATCGCGAAGACCAGGACCGCCAACATGCTCATCTCGTCGAGCTTGTTGCCGAAGACCGATTTGGCGATGCCGTTGATCAAGAGCGCGATCAGGATCGCCGGAAAAGAAAGCTGCACGTCGGCGATGCGCATGATCAGCCCGTCGACGGCGCCGCCGAAATAGCCGGCCGTCAGCCCGAGCAGGATGCCGAGAGCGCCGGAGAGGACCACGCCGAGCACGCCGACGAGAAGCGAGATGCGCAGGCCGTAGAGGATCGCTGACAGCACGTCGCGGCCCTGCTCGTCGGTGCCGAGCAGGAACGGGCTCTGGCCGTCGGCGGTCCAGAGCGGCGAGATGCGCGAATTCATCAGCTGGAGCTGCGCCGGGTCGAACGGATTCTGCACCGACAGCACTGAGGCAAAGATCGCGATAAGGAAGAACAACAGCGTCACTGCGGCCGCGATCATGGTGATCTTGGAGCGGCGGAACGAATAGAACAGGTCACTGTCGAGCGCGCGCCTGGACCAGCCGGGTGCGGCGCCAGCGCGCTTCTCAGTGCTGTGTGGAACGACGGCCTCGCTCATGTCAGTGCGCCCGGCTGACCGTCGAGCGCAGCCGCGGATCGACGATGGTGTAGAGGATATCAACCACGAGATTGATGGTGACGAAGATCAGGGACACCATCATCAGATAGGCCGCCATGATCGGGATATCGACGTTCTGAACCGCCTGCACGAACAGGAGTCCCATGCCCGGCCACTGGAACACGGTCTCGGTGATGATTGCGAACGCAATGACCGAGCCAAATTGCAGGCCGGCGACGGTAATCACGGGAACCAGTGTGCTGCGCAGCGCGTGGCCGAAATGGATGGCCCGCGTGGTCAGCCCGCGCGCGCGGGCGAAGCGGATGTAGTCGGTGCGCAGCACTTCCAGCATCTCCGCGCGGACCAGCCGCATGATCAGCGTCATCTGGAACAGGCCGAGCGTGATCGAAGGCATGATCAGCGCCTTCAGGCCTGACAGCGTCAGAAGGCCTGTCGTCCACCAGCCGATATGCACGACGTCGCCGCGGCCGAACGAGGGCAGCCAGCCGAGCGTCACCGAGAACAGGTAGATCATGAGAATGCCGATCAGGAAGGTCGGCAGCGAGATGCCGATTAGCGAGACGGCCTGGAAGATGTGCGCGAGCCAGCTGTCACGGCGCAGCGCCGAATAGACCCCCATCAGGATGCCACTGATCATCGCGAAGATGGTGGCGCAGATCGCGAGTTCCAGCGTCGCGGGCATCCGCTCCATCAGCAGGTTGGTGACAGGCAGGCGGAACTGGTACGACACGCCGAACTTGAATTGCGCGGCGTTGCCGACATAGCGGCCGAATTGCACGATCACGGGATCGTCGAGGCCGAGCGATTTTCGGATCGCGGCGCGCTCGGCGCCCGAGGTGTCCATCCCGACCATCTGGTTCACGGGATCGCCGGCAAAGCGGAACATCGAGAACGAAATGATCCCGACGGCGATCATGACACCGATGGCCTGGATGGCTCGGCGCAGTGTGAAAGCGAGCATCTGTTCCTTTCACATGTCTTCAGCAGCACGCATCATCGCGTTAGCCCGAAACGGCAAGGCCCGGAAGTCATCGCTTCCGGGACTTCACAAGATGTCGACACCTACTCGTCCTGCTTGGTCGCCCAGTAGAGCATGACCATGTTGTCCGCACGCTGGGTCAGCTTCACCTTCTTCGACACGCCCCAGGCGAGCGCCTGCTGGTGCAGCGGCACGTATGCCCAGTCCTTCATCGAAATCTCGAAGGCCTGCTTGATCAGCTGATCGCGCTTGGCCGTATCGGATTCCACGAGAACCTTGTCGGCGAGTTCGTCGAACTGCTTGTTGCAATAGCCGGCGAGATTGGCTTCACCGCGGTTGGGGTCCTTGGGGTCGTCCCGGCAGCCCATGATGTCGTGGAGCACGTTCTGGGAGTCGAGCGTATCCGGGGTCCAGCCCAGCATGAACAGCGAGGTCTTGTAGCCGCCGGGCTTCAGCACCTTGGCGAAATACTGGGCCTTGGGTTGCGCCAGCAGGTCTACCTTGATGTTGATGCGGGCGAGCATCCCAACGATGGCCTGACAGATCGCGGCGTCATTGACGTAACGATCATTCGGGCAGTCCATCGTCACTTCGAAACCGTCCGCATAGCCGGCGTCTGCCAGAAGCTTCTTGGCGGCGTCGGGATCGAACTTCGGCCGGGTGAAATCCTTCGAGGGAAAGATCTCCGGGGCCACCATCAATGCGGACGGTGTGGAGAGGCCGCGCATCACGCGATTCTTGATCAGGTCGACGTCGATCGCCCGGTAGACGGCTTCGCGGACGCGAACGTCCTTGAATGGGTTCTTGCCCTTGATGTTGGAATACAGGAGTTCGTCACGCGCCTGATCCATGCCAACGAAGATGGTGCGGAGCTCGGGTCCCGTCAGCACCGTGGCGTTGGGGCTTGCTTTGACGCGCTCGATGTCCTGGACCGGAACCGGCTCGATCACGTCGACCTCGCCCGATAACAGCGCCGCGACACGCGTGGCCGGGTTTGCGATCGGCGTAAAGACGATCTCCTTCAGATTATGCTCCGGCTTGCGCCACCAGTTCGGATTGGCCTTGAAGACGGTCTTCACGCCTGGCTGATGGCTCTCGATGGTAAAGGCGCCGGTGCCGTTTTCATGGAGCGAGGCATAGCTCGGGGTCGTCGCGGCGGCCGGCGTCGGTGCCACCGCATCGTTCGCCTCTGCCCATTTTTTGTCCATGATGTACCAGGTCGCCCACAGCGCCGTCAGGATGGGATTGGGCGAGGTCAGGATGAAATCGACGGTGTAATCGTCGACCTTGACGACCTTTGCATCGGCGGGAATGCGGCTCTGGAAGTTCGAACCTTTCGCTCGCACGCGCTCGGCCGAGAACACCACGTCATCGGCGGTGAAGGGGTCACCGTTGTGGAATTTCACGCCCTTGCGCAGGTGAAAGCGCCAGCGCGTCGGCTCCGGCGTCTCCCAGCTTTCGGCGAGCGCCGGGATGATCTTCAGGTCCTTGCCGCGGGCGACCAGGCCTTCATAGACATGGCCGAGATGCGCACTGGTGGTCGACTCGTTCAGCGTGTAGGGGTCGAGCGACTTCAGCTCACCCTGGTTGGCGTAGCGCAGCGTCTGGCCCGACACAGGCGAAACCGCCAACGCCAGCACACCGGCGAGCGTCGCCGCAAACAGACTTCGTCCGACTGACATTCTTGACCCTCTCCACTCGCCCGCACCGTGATTTTTGATTGTTCGGCGGGGCTGATCGATCCATGTTGCCCAGAGTTCTCGACCCGTGCAAGCGCCATTCCAGCAAGGAACGCGCCAAGTTGCACCGCTGTGCAGCAATGCTGACCGGCAATTTAGGGGCGGGGGGCACGTGGGCGACATTGGACTTTCGGCCAGCCGGGTCCCGGGAATGAGGGCGGAAACGGCCCGCCGGGGCCCATTCGCGCCGACAATTCGATTGACCATATCCGCCGATTGCGGACGCCCGTGTCCGGCCCCACGTCTCAGGTCGCTTGCGTCGCACGCCATGTCGCGGCGATACTGTGTGACGCCGCTCGAATCTCATCCGGAGGGGACATGAAAGTTAATATCGAAATCGACTGCACCCCCCTCGAGGCCCGCCAGTTCTTCGGATTGCCGGACGTCTCGCCGATGCAGGTTGCCGTTATGGAGAAGCTACAGCAGCAGGTCTTGAGCAATATCGACAAGGTCTCACCGGAATCGTTGATCCAGAGCTGGTTCACTTTCGATCCGAAGCTCGCAGAGCGGTTTCAGGACATGTTCGTCACCATGGCCGGTCTCGGTAGCCCGCGCAGCGGCGACAAGAAGAAATAATGCCGACCACGCGCGACGGGGCGCTAGGCTCGGCCCGGCTTCGTCCGCCGGCCCTTGGCCTGCTGCTCGCGGAGGCGCGCAGCCTGTTCGAATTCAACGCCAGCGTCCTGCTGTCGCCGCTGTTGATGCGCGCGCCCAGAGGGGATGGTCATCCGGTGCTGGCGCTGCCGGGCTTTCTCGCCAGCGATCTCTCGATGGCACCGATGCGGCGTTATCTCAGCGAACTCGGCTATCAGGCGCATGCCTGGCGGATGGGCCGCAATCTCGGCGGACTGGCGCGGATGCGGGAAGCCCTGCACACTCGCCTCACCGAAATCCACGCTGCAAGCGGACGGAAGGTCAGCCTGGTCGGATGGAGCCTCGGCGGCGTCTATGCCCGCGATCTCGCGCTCCAGGCGCCCGACATGGTCCGCTCTGTCATCACGCTCGGCAGCCCCTTTGCCAATGATGTGCGGGCCACCAACGCGACGGCGCTCTTTGAGGCGTTGTCCGGCGAGCGGGTCGAGGATTTCGCGGAAGCGCGCGAAGCGATCGCCGGCGATCTTCCGGTGCCGGCGACGTCGATCTATTCGCGCACAGACGGCGTCGTGAATTGGCGGACTTGCCTGCTGCACCCCTCCGACCGGGCCGAGAATATCGAGGTGCATTTCGCAAGCCATATCGGGCTCGGGGTGAACCCGGCTGCGTTGTGGGCCGTGGCGGATCGCCTGGCGCAACCGGAGGGGGAGTTTTGGCCATTTGACCGGGCTGGTCCGTTTGCCATTGCATATGCCCCGCCGGAGCGGGCAGTATCGCCCTGACGACCTGACGAGAAGTGCCAGTCAAAGGCACCCGTCGAATTTGAGCGGAGGGAACTATGGCTGACGGTAAGAAGCTGTCGTCGCTGGACGCGTCGTTTCTCTATCTGGAAACGCCGGAGATGCCGATGCATGTCGGCAGCATGGCGATCTTTCGCCTGCCCGACGACTACAAGGGCGATTTCTTCGAAGACTTCAAGGCGATGATCGTCTCGCGGCTGCATATCGCGCCGATCCTCAAGGCGCGCCTAGAGAAGGCGCCGCTCGACATCGATCATCCGACCTGGGTCGAGGACGACCAGTTCGACATCGACCGTCACATCTTCCGCGCCAGCCTGCCGGCGCCGCGCGACCGCGCCACGCTCGAGCGCATCGTCGGCTGGATGCATGCCAAGCTCCTGAACCGCGCCCGCCCGCTCTGGGAGTTCTATGTATTCGAGGGCATGAAGGACAACGAGGTCGGGCTCTATTCCAAGATGCACCACGCCGCCATCGACGGCGGCGCCGGCGCGGCCTTGACCAACATGATCTACGACATCTCGCCGATCCCGCGAAAGGTCGAGCCGCCGACGGCCGGGTCGAAGCCCGGGCAGGAGCCGCGCGACATCGCCGCCAATCTGCTCGACTCGTATCAGCAGCTCTTCACCCAGCCGCTCGATGCCTCGGCGGCTGCGAAGAACCTGCAACTGCCGCGCACCGGCAAGAGCGACATCGGCTCGATCCTGTTCGACAACGCGATGTACCAGATCGAGAGCGCGGTGCGCTTTGCCGGCAATATCCCGACCATGGTCAAGAGCGTCTCCGACGTGCTTGGCAAGATTTCCGATCCGAAGTCGCGCGAGAGCCTCGCCAGCATGGTGTCGCCGCCGACCATGCTCAACAAGTCGATTTCGTCGGAGCGGAGTTTTGCCGGCGTGTCGATTTCGCTGTCGCGATCCAAGGCGCTGGCCAAGCAGGCCGGCGGCAAGCTCAACGATGTGGTGCTGGCGCTCGCCTCCGGCGTGGTCCGGCGCTACCTCAAGCAATATGGTACGCTGCCGGCGAAATCGCTGACCGCTGCCGTGCCGATCTCGCTGCGTGAGGAGGGCAACACCGAGGCCAACAACCAGGTCTTCGGCATGATCTGCTCGATCGCGACCAACATCGAGGACCCCAAGGCACGACTCGAAGCCATCATCGCACAGTCGACCAAGTCCAAGGAGATGTCGCATCCGCTGCGGGCCCTGATGCCGCAGGTTTCCAACATCTCGATGCTGGGCGCGCCGATCATCGTGCAGATCATGGCGCTGCTTTACAGTCGCTCAGACCTGTCGGATGTGCTGCCGCCGGCTGCGAACATCACGGTGTCCAACGTGCCGGGGCCGCGGCAGACGCTCTATGCCGCCGGCGCCGAGCTGCTGCACATCTTCCCGGTGTCGATCTCGACACATGGGCAGGCGCTGAACATCACCGTGCAGAGCTACCGCGACCAGCTCGATTTCGGCTTCATCGTCGGCGCCAACATCATTCCGCACGTACAGGTGATGTGCGACATGCTGCCGGGGGAGTTTGCCGCGCTCGAAGCGGCCTATGCGCCACCCGCGGCCGACATCAAGGGCGCTGCTGAGTAGGAATTCTGCCATGATTGACATGCCGCCGCTGAAGTTCGTGCAGACGAACGGAATCCGCATGGGCTACTACGAGGCAGGCCCAGTCACCGACAAGCCGCCGATGGTGCTGTGTCACGGCTGGCCGGAGCTCGCCTTCTCCTGGCGCCACCAGATCAAGGCACTGAGCGAGGCCGGCATCCGCGTGATCGCGCCGGACCAACGCGGCTATGGCGCGACGGAGCGACCCGAGCCGGTCGAGGCCTATGACATCGAGCATCTGACCGGCGATCTAGTCGGGCTCCTTGATCATCTGAAAATCGACAAGGCGATCTTTGTCGGCCACGACTGGGGCGGCTTCGTCGTCTGGCAGATGCCGCTGCGCCACATCGACCGGGTCGCCGGCGTGGTCGGCATCAACACCCCCCATACCAACCGCGCCTGGGCCGATCCGATCGAGCTGTTGCGCACGCGCTTCGGCGAAAAGATGTACATCGTGCAGTTTCAGGATCCGGCGCACGAGCCTGACAGGATCTTTGGCAGTCGCGTCGAGCAGACCTTCGACGCCTTCATGCGCAAGCCGGCGCCACGTCCGGCTGATGCGCCGGCAGAGGATGTGGTCGCGGGTGTCGGGGCCTCGCCGCGGGTCAATCTGGCGTTTCCGCAGATGATCGCCGGCTATGACGCCAAGCACGATCCGCGCACGCCGATCTTGTCGGCGGAGGAAAAGCAGGTGTTCGTCGACACTTTCACGAAGACCGGTTTCACGGGCGGCATCAACTGGTACCGCAACATGTCGCGCAACTGGGCGCGCTCGGAGGGCCTCGATCACACCGTGCGGGTGCCGTCGCTGATGATCATGGCCGAGAACGACGCGGTGCTGCCGCCGTCGTCGGCGGACGGCATGGAGAAGCTCATACCCGATCTGGAGAAATATCTGGTCAAGGACAGCGGCCATTGGACGCAGCAGGAGAAGCCGGAAGAGGTCAGCGCCAAGCTGATCGAATGGCGTCGAAGGCGGTTTGGCTAGCTCGTCATTGCGAGCGGGGGGAAGCTGGCAATGTCATCGAAGAACCGTCTGGGTCCGATTCCGCATCCGCCGACCAAGCCGGTGGTCGGCAACATGCTGTCGCTGGACTCGGCCGCGCCGGTGCAGCACCTGACGCGGCTAGCCAAGGAGCTCGGCCCGATCTTCTGGCTCGACATGATGGGGTCGCCGATCGTCGTCGTCTCCGGCCATGATCTCGTCGACGAGCTCTCCGATGAGAAGCGCTTCGACAAGACGGTGCGCGGTGCACTGCGCCGCGTGCGCGCGGTCGGCGGCGACGGTCTGTTCACGGCCGACACCAGGGAGCCGAACTGGAGCAAGGCGCACAACATCCTGCTGCAGCCGTTCGGCAACCGCGCCATGCAGTCCTACCACCCGAGCATGGTCGATATCGCCGAACAGCTCGTCAACAAATGGGAGCGGCTCAACGCCGACGACGAAATCGACGTCGTCCACGACATGACGGCGCTGACGCTCGACACGATCGGCCTGTGCGGTTTCGACTATCGCTTCAACTCATTCTACCGGCGCGATTACCATCCCTTCGTCGAGTCGCTGGTGCGCTCGCTCGAAACCATCATGATGACGCGCGGCCTGCCGTTCGAGCAGCTCTGGATGCAGAAGCGCCGGAAGACGTTGGGCGAAGACGTCGCCTTCATGAACAAGATGGTCGACGAGATCATCGCCGAGCGCCGCAAGAGCGCCGAAGGGATTGACGACAAGAAGGACATGCTGGCTGCGATGATGACCGGCGTCGATCGCTCGACCGGCGAGCAGCTCGACGACGTCAACATCCGCTACCAGATCAACACGTTTCTGATCGCAGGCCACGAGACCACCAGCGGCTTGTTGTCCTACACGCTCTATGCGTTGCTCAAGCATCCGGACATTCTTAGGAAGGCCTATGACGAGGTCGACCGCGTCTTCGGCCCGGACGTCAATGCCAAGCCGACCTATCAGCAGGTGACGCAGCTCACCTACATCACGCAGATCCTGAAGGAGGCGCTGCGGCTGTGGCCGCCGGCGCCGGCCTACGGCATCTCGCCTCTGAACGACGAGACCCTCGGCGGCGGCAAGTACAAGCTCAGGAAAGGGACATTCACCACGATCCTGGTGACGGCGCTGCATCGCGACCCCAGCGTCTGGGGGCCCAATCCCGACGCTTTCGATCCCGAAAACTTCAGCCGCGAGGCGGAAGCCAAGCGGCCGGTCAATGCCTGGAAGCCGTTCGGCAACGGCCAGCGCGCCTGCATCGGCCGCGGCTTCGCCATGCACGAGGCTGCACTCGCGCTCGGCATGATCCTCCAGCGCTTCAAGCTGATCGATCACCAGCGCTACCAGATACACCTCAAGGAAACGCTGACGATGAAGCCGGAGGGCTTCAAGATCAAGGTGCGGCCGCGTGCGGATCGCGAGCGCGGCGCTTATGGCGGGCCCGTTGCGGCCGCGGCTTCGGCACCGAAGGCACCACGTCAGCCAACCACGCGGCCCGGCCACAACACGCCGATGCTGGTTCTTTACGGCTCCAACCTCGGCACGGCCGAGGAGCTCGCGACGCGCATGGCCGACCTCGCGGAGATCAACGGCTTTGCCGTGCATCTCGGACCGCTCGATGACTACGTCGGCAAGCTGCCGCAAGAGGGCGGCGTGTTGATCATCTGCGCCTCCTACAACGGCGCGCCGCCTGACAATGCGACGCAGTTCGTCAAATGGCTCGGCGACGACTTGCCAAAGGATGCCTTCGCCAATGTCCGCTACGCCGTGTTCGGCTGCGGCAACAGCGATTGGGCCGCGACCTATCAATCGGTGCCGCGCTTCATCGACGAGAAATTGTCGGCGCATGGCGCGCGCGCGATCTATCCGCGCGGCGAGGGCGATGCGCGCAGCGATCTCGACGGACAATTCCAGAAGTGGTTCCCGGCCGCCGCCCAGGTCGCGACCAAGGAATTCGGCATCGACTGGAACTTCACCCGCACTGCGGAGGACGATCCGCTCTACGCGATCGAGCCGGTGGCGGTGACCGCCGTCAACACCATCGTTGCCCAGGGTGGCGCTGTGGCGATGAAGATGCTGGTCAATGACGAGCTCCAGAACAAGTCCGGCGCCAATCCGTCCGAGCGCTCGACCCGTCATATCGAGGTGCAGCTTCCGTCTCATGTCACCTACCGGGTCGGCGATCATTTGAGCGTGGTTCCACGCAACGATCCGACGCTGGTGGATTCAGTGGCCCGCCGGTTCGGTTTCCTGCCGGCCGACCAGATCAGGCTTCGGGTCACTGAGGGCCGCCGCGCGCAGTTGCCGGTCGGCGATGCCGTGTCGGTCGGCCGCCTGCTCAGCGAGTTCGTCGAGTTGCAGCAGGTCGCGACACGAAAGCAGACCCAGATCATGGCCGAGCACACGCGCTGCCCGGTCACCAAGCCGAAGCTGCTGGCCTTTGTCGGCGAGGAGGCCGGGCCGCTCGAGCGCTATCGCAGCGAGATTTTGGCCAGGCGCAAATCCGTGTTCGACCTGCTGCTCGAATATCCGGCCTGCGAATTGCCGTTCCACATCTATCTGGAGATGCTCTCGTTGCTGGCGCCGCGCTACTACTCGATCTCGTCCTCGCCATCGGTCGATCCGACGCGCTGTAGCGTCACGGTCGGCGTGGTAGAAGGGCCGGCCGCCTCTGGGCGCGGCGTCTACAAGGGGATTTGCTCGAACTATCTCGCCAACCGCCGCACGGGCGATACGGTCTACGCGACGGTGCGCGAGACCAAGGCCGGCTTCCGGCTCCCGGATGATCCATCCGTGCCGATCATCATGATCGGTCCGGGTACGGGATTGGCTCCGTTCCGCGGCTTCCTTCAGGAGCGCTCCGCGCGCAAGGCCAAGGGTGCTGTCCTTGGGCCGGCGATGCTGTTCTTCGGCTGCCGCCATCCCGACCAGGATTATCTCTATGCGGATGAACTGAAGACGCTGTCAGCCAGCGGCATCACGGAGCTCTTCACCGCGTTCTCGCGCGCGGACGGACCGAAGACCTATGTGCAGCACGTCCTCGCCGCGCAGAAGGACAAGGTCTGGCCGCTGATCGAGAAAGGCGCGATCATCTATGTCTGCGGCGATGGCAGCAAGATGGAGCCAGATGTGAAGGCGGCGCTGGTTGCGATCCATCGCGAGAAGAGCGGCAGCGATGCGGCTGCGGGGACGCGCTGGATCGAGGAGATGGGCGCGAAGAACCGCTATGTGCTGGACGTTTGGGCGGGTGGCTGATTGTTCGTCCGGTCGTGCTAAAGCTGTCGCATGATTCCCTGGGAAAAGATCGACACCGCCAAAATCCCCGGCTCCGACGAGGAGCTCCGCCTGATGCGGCGGGGCAAGGAGTTCTCCATCAAGCTCGGCACCAACGAGCTGATGAACAACCGCCTGTCGGGCTCTGAAGCCGCGCTGGCAACGCTTGCGGCGAAGCAGATCGAGGCGGTTGCCAAGCCCGTCGTCCTCATCGGCGGCCTCGGCATGGGCTTTACTCTGC
Organism: Bradyrhizobium genosp. A; assembly: GCF_049949275.1. Taxonomy (NCBI): domain Bacteria; kingdom Pseudomonadati; phylum Pseudomonadota; class Alphaproteobacteria; order Hyphomicrobiales; family Nitrobacteraceae; genus Bradyrhizobium; species Bradyrhizobium genosp. A. The sequence goes on from NZ_CP188196.1 coordinate 2,778,669, forward strand.
GCGCGGCGCTCACCGTGCTAGGAAGCAAGGCGAAGGTCGTGGTCGCCGAGCTCGTGCCGGCGGTCGTCGGCTGGGCGCGAGGCCCGATGGCGGAGGTCTTCGGCGACAGTCTCGATGATGCCAGGGTGAGCATTCGGGAGACCGACGTTGGCGAAATCGTCCGGGCGAAGAGCTCGGCCTTCGACGCCATTCTCCTTGACGTCGACAACGGGCCGGAGGGGCTGACAAGAAAGGGCAATGACGCACTCTACAGTGCGAACGGGTTGAAGGCGGCGAAGACGGCGCTGCGGCCGGGCGGCGTGCTCGCTGTCTGGTCGTCGGGACCGAACCCCGCATTCACCAAGCGCCTCGGCAGCGCCGGTTTCGACGTCAACGAGATCAATGTGCGCGCCACCGGCAGGGGCGGCGGCGCGCGCCACGTGATCTGGATCGCGAAGAAGGCCTAAGCTGCTTTCGCCGCCGCACCATGTGCATGCTTGTCGATGGCGCCGACGATTTCCGGCCAGAACCGCATCGGCAGCGCGTGGCCCATGCCCTCGATCATCAGCAGCTTTGCACCCGGAATTGACTCAGCCGTGTCCTTGCCACCCTCGGGATGCACCAGCGGATCGACGGTGCCGTGAATCACAAGCGTCGGCGTCCTCACGCCATGCAACCGTTCCTTGCGGCTGCCGGAGGCGAGCACGGCGCGGAGCTGCCGGCCGACGCCGGCCGGATTGAGCCCGCGGGCGAAGACACGTTCGGCGCGGCCTGGATCGAGCGCTTCCTCCTCCGGAAAGGAGCCGGCGCGCAAAACCTTCCAGGTCTGGCCGAAGCGGGTGATGAACTCCTCCTTGCTGCGCGGCGGCGGCGCCATCAGCATGGCCGCGGCCTCCCGCGTCGGCGGCGGCACGCGCGGATTGCCGGTGGTCGACATGATCGAGGTCAGCGAGCGTACGCGCTGCGGAAACGACAGTGCCGCCTCCTGCGCGATCATGCCGCCCATGGACGCCCCGACCAGGTGCGCCGACTTGATGCCGAGCGCGTCCATCAGGCTGACCGTGTCCTTGGCCATGTCGATCAGCTTATAGGTGGCGGCAACAGGAATCCTGAGGAAGCGAAGCTTGAGCAGTTCGAGCGGTGTCAGCCGCTTGCCGCCAGCGAGATGGCTCGACTTGCCGATGTCGCGATTGTCGAACCGGATCACGCGAAAGCCGCGTGCGGCGAGCTGCTCGCAGAACGCATCGTCCCAATGGATCATCTGCGCCCCGAGTCCCATGATCAGCAGCAGCGGCTCGGCATTGTCGTTGCCGAAAATCTCGTAGCAGATGTCGATGCCGTTGGCGCGGAGGGTCCGGGGCGGCTGATGGGCGGAGGCGGTCACGGGCGTGTTCCCTCGATCTCTTGATCATTGCTGTATCGCACGGTTTCCTCTTGTGAAGAAGCCATGTGCCCGACCGCCGCTTGCCGGTTGACCGGCACCCCGCAACGGTGTGGTATGGCGGGAAAAGAAGGGCACAAGCCCTCCACATCGGGAGGACGCTGATGACCGACAAGATCACAGATCCAGTCGCCTTGTGGCAGAAGATGATCGGCGACATGGAGAAGGGGTTCAACTCCTTCGCCACCAAGGCGATGGAGACGCCTGAATTCTCGCAAGCCATGAATCGCGCCGGCGGCGCTGCTGCGGGTGCTCAGAAACAGTTCAGCGAACTCATGGAGAAGTACCTGCTCTCCATGAACCTGCCCAGTCGCGAGCAGATGACCGGCATTGCCGAACGGCTGCAGTCGATCGAGGGGCAGCTCGGCGAGATCAGGACGATGCTGAGCCAGATGTCGGCTAATTCAAGTGGATCGCCAATCGGCGCCGCACCGCGGCCGCCGCGCACAAAACGTCCGCCATCCGAGGGCGGAGCGCAAAAATGAACGCGCCCGCGGGACTTGATTTCGCAGCCATCCCGGAGCGCATCCAGTCCGAAGTGCAGCGCGCGATCCAGCGCAGCATCAAGGGCGTCGAATATTTCTCGACCTCCGGTCCTACGCTCGGATCGACGCCGAAGGACGTGCTGCACTCGCGCGGCACGATGAGCCTCTACCACTATCGGCCGATGTCGGACGAGATCTACCGCGTGCCGGTGCTGGTCGTCATGGCGACCACGAACCGCGGTTACATCCTCGATCTCGTGCCGGGCCAGAGTTTTATCGAGTTCCTGCTCACGCGCGGCTACGACGTCTACATGCTCGACTGGAGCGCGCCGCGGCCGGAGGAGAAGAGCCTGCGGATGGAGGACTATGTCCTCGACTTCATCCCGGATTGCGTCCGCCGCGTGCAGGCCGATTCCGGCGAGCAGGACGTCTCGGTCATCGGCTATTGTTTTGGCGGCGTCTTGTCGCTGCTCTACGGCTCGATCTTCCCGGACGGGCCGATGAAGAATTTGATCTGCTTCACCACGCCGATCGACTTCCGCGAGATGAAGCTGTTCTCCAATTTCTCAGACCGCCGCTATTTCGACGTCGACCGTCTCGTTGACAGCGTCGGCAACGTGCCGCCTGAGATGATCCTGTCGTCGTTCGAGATGCTGCGCCCGGCTTCGCGCACGGTCAGCCAGATCCAGCTCTGGGAAAACATCTGGAACGACGAGTTCGTGAAGTCGTACCGGATGTTCGACCGCTGGGCGACCGACACGCTGCCGCTGGCGGGCGAGTATTTCCGCACCATCACCAAGGACCTGATGTGGGATAACAAGCTCTACAACGATACCATGTCGGTTGGCGGGCGGCCTGCTAAGCTCGAGAACATCAAGGTGCCGATGCTGCACGCGGTCGCCGAGCACGATCACATCGTGCCGTATGAGGCCGCAAAGCATCTGATCGCGAAGATCGGATCTGACGACAAGGAAGAAGTGATGCTGAAAGGCGGTCACGTCTCGCTGGTCGCCGGCGCCAACGCGGTGAAGCGGTTATGGCCGAAACTGGATTCCTGGCTGGGGACAAGATCGACATGAGTGAGCAGCGTGCCTATCCGCGTCACATCAAGACCGAGGCGGGCGATATCGAGATCCGCTTGATGTCGCCTGCAGACGAAGCCGCAGTGCTCGCCTTCGGCAAGGGCCTGCCGACCCACGACCTGTTGTTCCTGCCGCGCAATATCAGTGAGCCAAAGGTGCTGTCCGCCTGGGTCAAGGAGATCGAGCGCGGCGCGATCACGAGCCTGCTTGCGGTGAGGGACGGCAAGGTCGTGGGTTGCGGCACGCTGGTGCGCGACCCGCATTCCTGGTCGCCCCATGTCGGCGAGATCCGCATGGTGGTGTCGCAGGACCAGCGCGGGAAGGGGGTGGGGAAGGCGCTGTCGCAGGAGACCTTTGCGCTCGCACTAGGGGCGGGGCTGGAAAAGCTCTCGGTCCAGATGACGGTCGATCAGCAGGCGGCGATCGCGCTGTTCGAGAGCCTCGGCTTCAAAGCCGAGGCGCTGCTGCGGGAGCATGTCCGAGACGTCGACGGCAAGACCCACGACATCGTCGTGCTCGGCCACAACATCGCGCAGGTCGAGGCCCAGATGGAGGCCTATGGGCTGCCTGGCGCCGTTCAGCACTGAGCGATGCCGGCCCGCACCAAAAAGTGCAATTCAACCCCATGCACAGTAGGCGGACCGCAAAAGCGGCAGGTTGCCCGCCATAAAGGCACTTCACTATTTCGTGATGATGCAGTGCACTAAGATGTTGCATCGCACAATTAACTATGCCATATAAGCCGTGCCCCGGGCCACAACCGGACGGGGTGAGCCCATAGCTCAACGCAATGAGGATGGAGAGACCCCCCAATGACCACCGAAACCAACCCCGCTTTCGAGGGCTTCAAAGACGCTTTCAAGAACATCCAGAACCTGGAAGTTCCCGAAGCTGCCCGCGAATTCGTCAAGAAGACTGCCAACACCGCCAAGGACCGTGCTGCCGAGGTGTTCGCTGGCTCCGAGCGCGTGACCGCCGCCGTCGAGAGCGCGGTGACCGAGTCCGTCACTGAAGCCGGCAAGATCAGCCGCAACATCCAGCAGGCGATCTACGAGGACGCCGAGGCGTTCTTCTCGGGCATCGACAAGCTCGCGTCCGCCAAGTCGGTCAGCGAAGCCGTCGAAATCCAGGCGAGCCTGCTCCGCGCCCGCGGCGAAACGTTCGTCTCGCGCGCCAAGGCGACCGCCGACTATTTCGGCAAGCTCGCCACCAACGGTGCGAAGTCCGCTCAGGACAACTTTGCCAAGGTCTACAACAAGACCGCCTGATCTGGCGCCCTGAGTACAAACTGAAATTTGAGGCCCGCTTCGGCGGGCCTTTTGTTTTTGCGCTGGCGTCATTGCTTCGCTTCGTTCGCAATGACGAGTAGGTTGATGCAGTGATGACTCCACCCGCCACCTTTGCCTTCGACACTCCTGGCGATGCCGAACGCGCGGCCGAGCTGCGCCGCGTCAAGGTGCTGGCGACGCTGGTGCTGGCCTCGACCCTTCTGCTGTTCATCGTCGCGAAGTGGCTGCTGCCCTTGCATCCCGCGTTCGGCTTCATCGCCGCCTTCGCCGAGGCCGCAACCATCGGCGGGCTCGCCGACTGGTATGCCGTGGTGGCGCTGTTCAAGCGGCCGCTGGGCCTGCCGATCCCGCATACTGCGATCATCCAGAGCAACCAGGCCCGCATCGCCGACAAGCTCGGCGAGTTCATCCAGGTCCATTTCCTCGAGCCAGGTCCCGTCGAGGCCAAGCTGAATGAGATCGATTTCGGCTCCTTCGTCGCCGACTGGCTGCGCGACCGCAAGCGCAGCGATGACCTTGCGCGCTTCGCGCTGCGCTTGCTGCCGGAGGCGGTCTCGGCAACCGAAAGCTCGGGCCTGATGACCTTCATCATCCGCCGCATGTCCTCGCAGCTGCAGGCGGTCGACCTCGCGCCGCTCGCCGCCGGCACGCTGCGCGGCTTCGTGGCGGAGGGACGGCACCAGATCCTGTTCGACGATCTGCTGCGCGTGATGCACGAGACGCTGAACCAGAAAGAGACGATGGCGATGATCCGCGAGAAGGTGCGCGCGGAATTGCCGACCCTGCTCAGGCTCTACCGCGCCGATAAGTTTCTGGTGAACAAGATCGTGTCGTCCGCCACCGCGTTCTTCAATGAGGTGCGCAGCGACCCCAGGCATCCGTTCCGCGGCGAGTTCGACCGCATGGTGCTGAGCTTCGTCGACCGGCTCGGCACCGACCAGGCCTATATCGACCGTATCGACGGATTGAAGCGCGATCTGTTGGCTCGTCCCGAGCTTGCCGATCTCGCCCGCACCGTCTGGGCCAACACGCGCTCGTTCATCGAGCGCAGTGCGTCCGGCGAGACGCAGGTGCTTCAGCATCATCTCGCCGGAATGTTCGTTTCGGCGGGCGATGCGCTCGCCGGCGATGCCGAGCTGCGTGGCGAGATCAACAAGGGTCTGGTGACGGTGCTGCGCAGCTTCGTTGCCGATCAGAAGAGTGGCGTCTCCACTTTCATCTCCGACCAGGTCAAGGCATGGGACATGGCGCAGCTGATTTCGCTGATCGAAATCAACATCGGCCGCGACCTGCAATACATCCGCTTCAACGGCTCGCTGATCGGCGGCCTCGCCGGTCTTGTGCTCTACTCCGTAGAATTCCTGCTCCGATTGCTGTGACTTTTGCGTCACGCTCGTTAGCATTAGCGTGCGGGCCTATTGTCGCCTTGCGTCTCTCCCGCTTGAATGTGCGGAACCGGCCGCCTAGCTGATTCATGTTGCGCTGCGGAACGTTCAAGAAGCCGGCGTATTGGAATTCATGCCCACTTACCGGCTTCGCGGCCGGCGGGCTTTCCAGGAATTTTTGCCCAGGGGATCTATTGATGACCGCTACTTCCCAGACGCTGCGTCCGCCATCCCGTACTCTGATGTTTTTGGAAGGGCGCGCGATCCACGAGTTCGGCGCATTCCTCGGCGCGCTACCGCTGCTGAGCCTCGCGCCGCGCGGCGACGGGCATCCGGTGCTGGTGCTGCCGGGCCTGGTGGCCTCCGACGAATCCACGCGCGTACTGCGCTCGTTTCTGACCAGCAAAGGCTATGCGGCGAGCGGCTGGCGCCAGGGCCGCAACTACGGCCTGCGTGAGGGCGTGCAGCATGCGATGGTCGATCTGGTCGAGGAGCTCAGCGACAAGCACGGCCGCAAGATCAGCCTGGTCGGCTGGAGCCTTGGCGGCCTCTATGCACGCCAGCTCGCCAAGATGATGCCCGAGCGCGTGCGCCAGGTGATCACGCTCGGTAGTCCTTTTGCCGGCGATCCCCGCTCGACCAATGCCTGGCGCGTCTATGAATGGGCGAGCGGCCGGAAGTCCGACGAGGTCGATCCGCAGTTCGGCGGCGACCTCGCCGCCCCCCCGCCGGTGCCGACTACCGCCATCTTCAGCCGCACCGACGGTGTCTGCGCCTGGCAGGGCTGCATGGAGAAGACCGGCGCGCAAACCGAGAGCATCGAGGTCGACAGCAGCCATTGCGGCATGGGTCATCATCCGGCCGCGGTCTATGCGGTGGCCGATCGGCTTGCGCAGAAGGAAGGCGCGTGGCAGCCGTTCGACCGCGGCGGCTGGCGCAGCCTGGCCTATCCCGATCCGCATCGGTGATTTTTCTTCACCTCGCCCCGCTTGCGGGGAGAGGTCGGATCGCATCGGAGATGCGGTCCGGGTGAGGGGGAGTCTCCGCGAGTCCTTCTGTTACTGTCATTGCTGAAGCAGCCCCTCACCCCAACCCTCTCCCCGTAGGAACGGGGAGAGGGAGAAGAGGAAAAGCAGGCGCGAAGCGCCGTCTCGAAGGATCGAGCCCGGCTCTCGCATTGTCGTTCCCGTCCATTGTCGCGCCCGCACAAATCGCGCTATGCCTCGCGCATGGCGCATCCGTTGTCTCGCATCATCGACCAGCTCAAGCGTGAGCCGTCACGCACCGGCTCCATCGTCATCACCATGTTCGGCGATGCCATCGTGCCGCGCGGCGGTTCGGTGTGGCTCGGCACGCTGCTGGCGTTCTTCGAGAGTCTCGACATCGATGCCGGCGTGGTGCGCACCGCGATGTCGCGCCTCGCTGCCGATGGCTGGCTGACGCGCGAAAAGGTCGGCCGCAACAGCTTTTATCGTCTTGCCGAGAAGGGCCGAGAAACGTTCGAGGCCGCAACGCGCCACATCTACGATCCGCCACCGTCGGATTGGACCGGCCGCTTCGAGCTGCTGCTGATCGGCAATGGCGAGGACCGCGACGCTTCGCGCGAAGCCTTGCGTAATGCCGGCTTCGGCAGCCCGCTGCCGGGTGTCTGGGTCGCTCCGTCAGGTGTTCCGGTGCCGGAGCAAGCTGCAGGTGTCATCCGACTTGAAGTTTCGGCTGAGGATGACAGTGGCCGTCGCCTGCTCAGCGCGAGCTGGCCGCTTGAGCGCACCGCGGACGCCTATCTGAAGTTCATGAAGACGTTCGAGCCGCTGCGCGCCGCGCTTGCGCGCGGCACGGAGCTGTCCGAGGCCGATGCCTTCACCGCGCGCATCCTGCTGATCCACGACTACCGCCGCGTCGTGCTGCGCGATCCGCTGCTGCCCGAGAGCCTGCTGCCGGCCGACTGGCCGGGCAGGGCCGCGCGAGAACTCTGCGGTGAGATCTATCGCGCACTGCTTGCGCCGTCCGAACAATGGCTTGATAGCCATGGAACCAACGAGAAGGGGGCGTTGCCGCCGGCGCGGAAGCTGCTGGAAAGGAGATTTGGCACCTGATCTATATGTTACAGAAATATCTTGCATGAAGTAATTTCTGTTATATATTATCTCCCAATCAAACGGGAGGATGCGCATGTATACCCAGGCGCTGAACACGGCCGAGACCGATGATCGTTGTCTTGAGGACACGGCCAAGTCCGCGCAGTTCCAGGCCCGCATCGATGCCGAAGAGCGGATCGAGCCGAACGACTGGATGCCGGCGGCGTATCGCAAGACGCTCACCCGCCAGATCTCCCAGCACGCCCATTCCGAAATCGTCGGCATGCTGCCCGAAGGCAATTGGATCACGCGCGCACCGACACTGCGCCGCAAGGCCGCGCTGCTCGCCAAGGTGCAGGATGAGTGCGGCCACGGGCTCTATCTCTATGCCGCGGCCGAGACGCTCGGCACCTCGCGCGAAGAGCTGGTCGACGCCATGCTCGCAGGCAAAGCGAAATATTCCTCGATCTTCAACTATCCGACGCTGACCTGGGCCGACATCGGCACCATCGGCTGGCTGGTCGATGGCGCTGCCATCATGAACCAGATCCCGCTGTGCCGCTGCTCCTATGGCCCCTATGCGCGCGCGATGATCCGCGTCTGCAAGGAGGAGTCGTTCCACCAGCGCCAGGGCTACGAGATCATGCTGACACTGTGCCGCGGCTCGGACGAGCAGAAGGCGATGGCGCAGGATGCGCTGGATCGTTGGTGGTGGCCGGTGCTGATGATGTTTGGCCCGCCGGATGCCACCAGCCAGCACAGCGACACGTCGACGAAGTGGAAGATCAAGCGTTTCTCCAATGACGAGCTGCGCCAGAAGTTCGTCGATGCCACCGTGCCGCAGGCGCAATATCTCGGCCTCACCATCCCCGATCCCGGCATGACCCAGGATGCGGAAGGTCACTGGCGCTACAGCGAGATCGACTGGACCGAGTTCAAGCAGGTGCTCGCCGGCAACGGCCCATGCAACCGAGACCGGATGGCCGCGCGACGCAAGTCGCACGACGAGGGTGCCTGGGTGCGCGAGGCCGCTGCCGCCTATGCGGCGAAGCGCGCGCAGCGTCAGACCGCCCAGGCTGCGGAATAGGGAGATCAAGAATGGCCACGCCGAACACGCCGCTGTGGGAAGTCTTCATTCGCAGCCGCAACGGGCTCGCGCACAAGCATGTCGGCTCTCTGCATGCGAGCGATGCCACCATGGCGCTGCAAGCGGCCCGCGACATCTACACCCGCCGCGGCGAGGGCCTGTCGATTTGGGTCGTGCCGTCGACCGCGATCACCGCAAGCGATCCCGCCGAGAAAGGCATGATGTTCGAGCCGGCTGAGTCCAAAATCTACCGGCATCCGACATTCTATGAGGTGCCGGAAGAAGTGGGGCACATGTGATGCCCGCCGCCAACATCCAGGTCTCGGAAACACCACTGGTGCTCTACGCGCTGCGTCGCGCCGACGATGCGCTGATCCTCGGCCACCGGCTGTCGGAATGGTGCGGGCACGCGCCGATGATGGAAGAGGATATGGCGCTCTCCAACATCGCGCTCGACCTCATCGGCCAGGCGCGCGAGCTCTACACCTACGCCGCCCAGACCGAAGGCAAGGACAACGACGAGGACAAGCTCGCTTACCTGCGCGACGTCAGGCAGTACCGCAATCTGCTGCTGGTCGAGCAGCCCAATGGCGACTTCGCCCAGACCCTGGTGCGGCAGTTCTTCTATTCCGCCTTCGTCGATCTCTACTGGCGCGCCATGATGACCTCGCGCGACGCGACGCTCGCGGCGATCGCCGCGAAGTCGGAGAAGGAAAGCGCCTATCATCTGCGCCACGCCTCGGAATGGATCATCCGGCTCGGCGACGGCACGGACGAGAGCCATCAACGGGGGCAGGCCGCCATCGATCACCTCTGGGCCTTCACGGGAGAGATGTTTGCCGTCGATGAAGGTGAACGCGCGCTGATCCATGCGGGTATCGCTGTCGATCCCGGCACCCTGCGTGGCCGCTGGATGACGACGCTCTCTGATGTTGTCGACGAGGCCACGCTGGCTTTGCCGCAAAACGACTGGATGCAACAGGGCGGCCGCGCAGGCCGCCACAGCGAGCATCTCGGTCACCTCCTGTCCGAGCTGCAATCGATGCAGCGCACCTTTCCGGGGCAGACATGGTGACGGTATTGGAGCGTGACAGCGAGCTGCGCCGGCGCGCCTGGGACGCGGCAGCGAGCGTTGTCGACCCCGAAATTCCGGTGCTGACCATCGCCGATCTCGGTGTACTCCGCGATGTCGTTCTCGACGGCGACCACGTCGAGGTCGCGATCACGCCAACCTATTCGGGCTGCCCGGCCATGAACATGATCGCGCTCGAAATCGAGATCGCGCTGGAGCGCGCTGGCTTCCGCGAGCCAAAAGTGCGCACCGTTCTGTCGCCGGCCTGGACCACCGACTGGATGAGTGAAGCGGGACGCCGGAAGCTGCACGCCTACGGCATCGCGCCGCCGCAATCCTCGCACTCGCGCCGCGCGCTGTTCGGCGAGCAGGCCGTCACGTGCCCGCAATGCAATTCAAGAGAGACTGAGCTGCTGTCCGAATTCGGCTCGACCTCCTGCAAGGCGCTGTGGCGCTGCAAAGCCTGCCGCGAACCCTTCGATTATTTCAAGTGTCATTGACTATGTCAGCAGCTGCTCCGCGCTTCCATCGCCTGGCCGTCGACGATCTCCGCCGCGAGGCGTCGGATGCCGTTTCAATGACCTTTGCCATCCCGCGCGAACTTGCCGACGACTATGCTTTCAGTCCTGGCCAGTATCTCACGCTCCGCACCATGCTCGACGGCGAGGAAGTGCGCCGCTCCTATTCCATCTGCTCCGGCCCCGATGACGGCGAAATCCGCATCGCCGTGAAGAAGGTCGACGGCGGCGCGTTCTCGAGCTGGGCGGCCGACGAGTTGAAGCGCGGCGACGAGCTTGATGTGATGACGCCGACGGGACGTTTTGGCGTGGTCCCGCCGGCCGAAGCGGGGCGCATCCATGTCGGCTTTGCTGCAGGCTCCGGCATCACGCCGATCCTGTCGATCGTCAAGGGTGTGCTGGCGCGTGAGCCCGACAGCCGCTTCTTCCTGTTCTACGGCAACCGCGCGACTGACAACATCATGTTCCTCGAGGCGCTCGAGGAGCTGAAGGACCGTTTCATCGACCGCCTCTCGATCTTCCACGTCATCTCCGGTGAGGAGCAGGACATCCCGATCCTGCATGGCCGGCTCGACGGCGACAAGGTGAGGGTGCTGCTGCGTTCGCTGGTGCCTGCGACAAGCGTCGACCACGTCTTCATCTGCGGTCCGTCAGGCATGAGCGAGGAGATCGAGGCGACTTGCCGTGACATTGGCATTGCCGATGATCGCATTCATGTCGAGCGCTTTGTCTCCGAGTTCGGCGGCAAGCCGCGGCCGAAGAAAGCCGTTGCGCTCGATGCGCCGCCGAAGGCGATCGCCTCCCTGATCATCGACGGCAAGCGCCGCGACGTGCCGGTGGCCGAGGACGAGGCGATCCTCGATGCAGCGCTGCGCGCTGGCGTCGATCTGCCCTTCGCCTGCAAGGGCGGCATGTGCTCGACCTGCCGCGCAAAACTGGTCGAGGGCGAGGCGCCGATGGACCTCAACTATTCGCTGGAGCCCTGGGAGCTGAAAGCGGGGTTTGTTCTCACCTGCCAGGCCAAGCCATCGTCGGAGCGGGTCGTTGTCGATTACGACCACGTTTGACAGTGTTGGCCAACCAGCAGAACATCGTGAACAAGCATTTCGCCGGGAGAAGCGCGTGAACGTCAAAGCCGCCCTGTCGCCTGAAAATGTTGCCCGAGCCTGCGCCGATGCGATGTGGGCGGAGGACGATGCCTCCAAAGGTCTCGGCATGGAGATTGTCGAGGTCGGTCCGGGTTTCGCGACGCTCGCCATGACGGTGCGGCCGGACATGGTCAACGGCCAGCGCATCGCCCACGGTGGTTTCATCTTCACGCTCGCCGATTCCGCCTTCGCCTTTGCCTGCAACTCACATAACGATCGTGTGGTGGCCGCACAGGGCCAGATCACGTTCATCAAGCCGGGCAAGCTCGGCGATCGCCTCGTCGCAAAAGCGACGGAAGTCACCCGTGGCGGCCGCTCCGGTATGTACGACGTGCGCGTCACCGTCGGCGAGATCGTTATCGCCGAATTTCGTGGGCATTCGCGTGTCATTCCCGGCACGTGGCTGCCGACGCAAGATCAATAAAGACAAGAACGAATCAATGTGGGGAAACGAGAATGGCTTCGACGAAGCTGAAGGATGGCGGCCACGTCTATAGGGCCGAGTTGGACGCGCATGAGCGCGCGTCACGCGACGAGATCATGGCGTTGCAGACGCAGCGGCTGGCCTGGTCGCTGAAGCACGCCTATGACAACGTCGCGCATTATCGCAAGGCTTTTGACAAGGCCGGCGTGCATCCGTCTGATTTTCGTGAGCTGTCTGATCTCGCGAAATTTCCGTTCTCGGTGAAGACGGATCTTCGCGACAATTATCCTTTCAACATGTTCGCGGTGCCACGTGAAAAGCTGGTGCGCATACACGCGTCCTCCGGCACGACGGGCAAGCCGATCGTCGTGGGCTATACCCAGCGCGACATCGACACTTGGTCGGAGGTGATGGCGCGCTCGATCCGCGCGGCCGGCGGCCGCACCGGCATGATCATCCACAACGCCTATGGCTATGGCCTGTTCACGGGCGGGTTGGGCGTGCATTACGGCGCCGAAAAGCTCGGCTGCACGGTGGTGCCGATCTCGGGTGGCATGACCGAGCGGCAGGTGCAGCTCATCAACGACTTCCGCCCTGATATCATCACGGTGACGCCGAGCTATATGCTGGCGATCCTCGACGAGTTCAAGCGCCAGAGGCTCGATCCGCGCCAATGCTCGCTCAAGGTCGGCATTTTTGGTGCCGAGCCCTGGACCAACGCGATGCGCGCCGAGATCGAAGACGCCTTTGAGATGGACGCAACCGACATTTACGGCCTCTCCGAGGTCATGGGGCCCGGCGTCGCGCAGGAATGCATCGAGACGAAGGACGGTCTCCATATCTGGGAGGATCATTTTTATCCCGAAGTGATCGACCCCGAGACCGGCGCAGTGCTGCCCGACGGCGAGAAGGGCGAGCTGGTCTTCACTTCCCTCACCAAGGAAGCCTTTCCGGTGATCCGCTATCGCACCCGCGACCTGACACGGCTGCTGCCGGGCACGGCACGGCCGGGCATGCGGCGGATGGAGAAGGTGACGGGCCGCTCGGACGACATGATCATCCTGCGCGGCGTCAATCTGTTCCCGACCCAGATCGAGGAGGTGCTGCTCGCGACCGATTGGTGCGGCGGCCACTTTATCCTCGAATTGACCCGCGAAGGCCGGATGGACGAGCTGACCATCATCGCAGAGGCACGACCCGAGAGCTGGGACGGAAGGGGTCTTGTCGACCATGCCGATCGGGTCTCGACGCACATCAAGAACACCATAGGCATCAGCTCCAGGGTGCAGGTGGTCGCGCCGGCCACGCTGGAGCGCTCGCTCGGCAAGGCCAAGCGGCTCTACGACAAGCGGCCGAAGGATTGACTTGACCGCCCCCAAAGGCGACAAGGCCCGCGAGAAATCGCGGGTCTTTCCATGTCGCCAGCCAATACCAAATCCGTTGAAGCACGCTGCGTGCGCCTCAATGCCAAGGCCGAAAACGCCGCTGCAGTTGCACCTGGCGTCGAGCGTCATACGCTCACGCGCGGCCCGAACGATCTCCTGATCGAGGTGAAGGCTGCGGCCGTCAACCCCTCCGACGTCAAGGCTGCCACCGGGCTGATGCCCTATGCCGTGTTCCCCCGTACGCCCGGACGTGACTATGCAGGCGTCGTGATCGACGGTCCGGCCGGCACGGTCGGCCGCGAAGTGTTCGGCTCCTCCGGCGATCTCGGCATCCGCCGCGACGGCACGCACGCGAGCCATCTCGTTGTCGAAGCTGATGCGGTGGTGGAGAAGCCGAAGAGCGTATCCTGGGAGGAGGCTGCCGGAATCGGTGTGCCCTTCGTCACGGCCATGGAAGGCTTTCGCCGCGCCGGAATTCCGAAGCCCGGCGAGACCGTGCTGGTGTTTGGCGTCAACGGCAAGGTCGGCCAGGCCGCGGTGCAGATCGCGACCTGGCAGGGCGCGCGCGTCGTCGGCGTGGTGCGCAAGGCGGAAGCCTATGAAGGCCACAGCAATGCGCCGATCGAGGTGATCGACGCTTCCGCAACCGACGTCGCCACACGCATGCGCGAATTGACCGGCGGCAAAGGCGCCGACATCGTCTTCAATACGGTGGGCGATCCCTATTTCCAGGCCGCGCACAAATCGCTCGCGCTACGCGGCCGCCAGATCCTGATCGCCGCGATCGACCGGATCGTGCAGTTCAACATCCTCGAATTCTATCGCGGACAGCACACCTATGTCGGCATCGACACGCTCGGGCTGTCGTCGGTCGCAACGGGCGCCGTGCTGCACGATCTCGGGCCGGGCTTTGCAGGCGGCCAGCTGAAGCCGTTCCCGATCAAGGCGAATGCGATCTATCCGCTCGAGCGGGCGAAGGAAGCCTACGTTGCGGTCGCCGGCTCCTCGCGGGATCGCGTGATCCTGAAGCCGTAATGATGGAGTCTCCCGCCCAACTCGCCATCCTCGCCGGCCTCGTCATCGGCCTCGTCTATGGCGCCGTCGGACTGCTCAGTGGCTTCTGCCTGATGAGCAGCATGCGCGGATGGCTGGCGGAAGGGGACGGGCGGCTGGTGCGAAGCTATGCGTTGGCGGTCGCGGTGGCGATTGCCGCGACCCAATTCCTCGCCGCAAATGACATCATCGATCTCGGCAAGTCGATCTACCTGCAACAGACCTTCTCGGCGCCGGTGCTGTTTCTCGGCGGCCTGCTATTTGGCTACGGCATGGTGCTGTCGAACGGCTGCGGCTCGCGCGCGCTGGTGCTGCTCGGCCGCGGCAATCTTCGTTCCTTCGTCGTCGTGATCGTGCTTGCCATTGCCGCGCAGATGACGCTCAAGGGCCTGATAGCGCCGGCGCGCATTGCGCTGGTCCAGGCTTCTCAAACGACTGTCAGCGCCAATTCGCTGCCTACACTGTTGGCGATGCTTGGTATCGGTGAAGCCGTTTCGCGCGCACTGGCCGCAGCGGCGATCGTCGTCGCACTGATCCTGTTTGCTTTCGCCCATCCAGCGTTCCGCCGTTCCCCCGGCCAGATCGCGGCGGGCACCATCGTCGGTCTGCTCGTCGCCGGCGGCTGGTACGTCACCGGCTATCTCGGTGCTGACGACTTTAACCCGGTCCCGGTGACATCGCTCACCTTCATCGCGCCAATCGCCGATAGCCTGCAATACGCGATGCTCTCGACCGGCCTGACGCTCAACTTCGGCATCGCGACCGTTGCCGGAGTCTTTGCCGGCAGTCTGGTGACTGCGCTCATCACGGGCCGCTTCCATCTCGAAGGCTATTCCTCGCCACGCCACATGCTGCGATCGGCCGGGGGCGCCGCGCTGATGGGGATCGGCGGCGTGATGGCGTTCGGTTGCTCGATCGGGCAGGGGCTCACGGGCGTGTCGACGCTCGCGCTGGGCTCGTTCATTGCGGTTGCCGGCATCCTGCTTGGCACGGCGGCAGGCCTGCGCGGAAGCTTGCGTGTTCAGCCGCTCGCGGTCGCCTGACGGCGCAGCAGCCGGTCGCCCAACGTCGCAAGACCAATGCCGGCGATGATCAGCCCGGCCGCAACGGCCAGACTGATGTCGATGGGCTCGCCCAAAAGGATTGCCGCACTGGCGATGCCGACGAGCGGCGTGCCGGTGGTGCCGAGCGAGGTCGTCAGCGCCGAGATGCTCTTGTTGACCATCGACATCGCCCAATAGGCCAGCGCGGTCCCGATCAGGCCGGAATACAGGAACAGCAGCACGAGCCTCCACGACCATTCCGTGTGCGGCAGGCCATCCGTGATCAGCGCCGACCCTGTGAGCACGATCGTTGCCACGAGCACCTGCCAGATCAGGAGCTGGAGCGGGGAGGCGATCCAGCGATGAGCGCGGATATAGATGATGTTTGCGGCCCAGGAGATCGCGGCCAGGATCACCATGCCGGCGCCGAGAACAACGTCGGTGTTGGTCCAGTCGATCGATGCCGGGTTCAGGATCACGGCAAGGCCGATCAGCCCGAGTAGCGCACCTGCGAGTTTTGGCGCCGTAAGCGTGTCCTTCCCGAGCAAGGGTGCTGCGATCGCGACCCAGAGCGGCGTGGTGTAGCCGAGCACGATGGCCTTGCTCGCCGGCAGGAAGCGCACGCCGGCCGCAACCAGGACCGAGAACACCGTCATGTGCAGCACCGCCACACTCAGGACCACTGGAATATCGCGCCGCTCCGGGATCACCAGATTGTTGCTCAGTCCGAGGATCACGAACAATCCGGCCAGTGCGATCCAGCTCCGGATCGCTGAAGTCCACAGTGGCGGAAGGAATTGCACGAGCTGCTTCGTTATCGACCAGTTTACGCCCCAGGCCAGCACGACGATGAGGAACAGGCCGATGGCCGTGCGGGGAGACAGGGAAGAGTTCATCGCGGAATCCTTGAAGCGGTGTGGTCTGCGAGATAGCATTTCGGCTGGCACCGGAAAAAGTGCCAGATTAGGAAGGAATAAGGTGCCAGTTTCGGAAAGCATGATCTCCGGCGTGATCGATCTGAACCGGGCCGACGAAGAAGGGCTGGTGGCCCAGCTGACCATCCAGCTCCGAAGCCTGATCTCGACCGGCCGCCTCGGCAAAGGCCGCGCGCTGCCGTCGAGCCGCCGGCTTGCGAGCGATCTTGGCGTCTCGCGCAACACCGTCACCTACGCGTTCGAGCAACTCGCCGCCGAGGGATATCTGGAGGCGTCGCACGGACGTCGTCCTGTGGTGACGGTCGATGGTGCCGAGCGCATCGAAGGAGCGGGCGCCGTCGCTTCGCGCGTTCGCTCCGCCAGGCCGCAGCTCTCGCCTTGGGCTTCGCAGCTCAAGCAGACGGACTGGCCGATGTCCTATCAGGCCCCGCTCAAGCCGTTGCGTCCGGGGCATGGCGATTTCAGGGAGTTTCCGAACGAGGTGTGGGCGCGCTGCCTGCGCCGCAGCGCCGTGCGCGCGGCCAGGCGAGAGCTTGGTCCAGTCAACCGCACACGCCTGCGCGAGGCGGTGGCGCATTATCTCGCGACCAGCAGAGGCGTCGGCGCCACGGCGAACCAGATCATGATCCTGCCGAGTGCACAGGCCGCGCTGACCTTGATTGCAGCTGTGCTCGTCTCGTCCGGTGACGATGTCTGGGTCGAGGACCCCGGCTATCCCGGCGCCGCGGCCGCCTTCCGCGCGTCCGGCGCGCGCGTGACCGGCATCAGGCTGGATGAGCAGGGCATGCAGCTGATGCCGGGGATGGCCGTGCCCAAACTCGTCTTCATGACGCCGTCGCATCAGCATCCGACCGGACGGCTGATGTCGCTAGCCCGCCGCACCGAGTTTCTCAGGTCAAGCAGGCCCGGCAAGACCTGGATCGTCGAGGACGATTACGACGGTGAATTTCATTACGACAGCAGGCCGGTGCCGGCCTTGCAAGGACTCGATGGCCATGGCCGCGTGTTCTATGTCGGCACGTTCTCGAAGGCGATGACGTCCGATATCCGGCTCGGCTATCTCGTCGTGCCGCCGGCGCTGGTCAGCACATTTGAGATCGCGCAGCGGCATATCGGCTTGATTGCCTCCAGTCACGTCCAGGAAGCGCTCGCCGAGTTCATCGCCGACGGGCATTTTCTGGCGCATCTGCGCCGGATGCGTCGGCTCTATCACGCGCGCCGCGATCACCTCGTCGAGGGACTGGAGCGTCATCTCGGTGAGGTGCTGGCGGTCGAGGTGCCGTCGGGTGGCATCCAGCTCGTCGCCCGTCTCAAGCGCGGTCGTGCCGATCAGGCGGCGGTGAAGCGGCTGGTCAACGCAGGCGTTGAAACGCGCGCTCTGTCCAGCCTGGCGCTGGGAAAGCCGCGCGATCATGGTCTCTTGCTCGGCTTTGCGGCCTGGCGCGAGAGCGAGATCAGCGCAGCGGTGCGGGCGATGGTGTCGTGCTTCTAGCGCGCTAGTCCACGGCCTTCGTCACGATGCGGATTTCGGAGGTCAAAGTCCGGTGCACCGGGCACTTGTCGGCGATCTCCATCAGCTTCTTGCGTTGCTCGGCATCGAGCGCACCGTCGATCGCGATGTCGCGCTCGATCTGGTCGAGCATGCCGTCGCGCGTCTCGCACTCAGCGCAGTCCTTGGCGTAGATCTTCGAATGCTTCAGCGTGACGGTGACGCGGTCGAGCGGCAGCGACTTGCGGTCGGCATAGAGGCGCATGGTCATGGAGGTGCAGGCGCCGAGACCGGCGAGCAGGAAGTCATAGGGCCCGGGACCGGCATCTTCACCGCCGGCGGCGACCGGTTCGTCCGCAACGAGATGATGCGGCCCGACGGTGACGATCTGGTTGAACTTGCTCCTGCGGGTCTCCTGCACCACCACCTTGCGAGGTTCTTCGGCGAGATCCATCGCCTTCGCAGGCTTTGCCGTGTCGACATAGCGGTTGGCCCAAGCCGCAATCACGTCTGCCGCGTAAAGCGCGTCCGCTGGTTTCGTCAGGAGATGATCGGCATGGTCGAGCGAGACGAAGCTCTTGGGGTGCTTCGCCGCAACGAAGATCTTGGTTGCATTGTCGATGCCGACGGTATCGTCGACAGGCGAATGCATCACCAGCAGCGCCTTATGGAGACCGGTGACGTCCTTCATCAGCTCGTGCTCGACAATGTCGTCGAGGAATTCGCGCTTGATCCGGAACGGGCGGCCCGCGAGCGAAACTTCGACCTCGCCTTGTGCGCGGATGTCGTCGAGATGCTCACTAAAGAGGCCGGTGACGTGGGCCGGATCGGATGGCGCCGCGATGGTTGCAACCGCCTTGGCTTCCGGAATCTTTCCAGCCGCCGCCAGGATCGCCGCGCCGCCAAGGCTGTGGCCGATCAGGACTGATGGCGCCTTGCGGGTCGCACGCAGATGATTGGCGGCATGCACGAGATCTGCGACGTTGGAGGAGAACGTCGAATTGGCGAAATCGCCTCCGCTGGAGCCAAGCCCGGTGAAGTCGAAGCGCAGCACCGCGATGCCCTTGGCGGCAAGTGCAACGGAAATCCGCTTGGCGGCCAGCGTGTCCTTGCCGCAGGTGAAGCAGTGCGCGAACAGCGCGAAAGCCGCGGGCTCGCCGTCCGGCAGCTCCAACGCAGCCGCGAGTTGGTGTCCGCCTTCGCCCGTAAACTGAAAACGTTCCGTCGGCATGGGCTTCCCCCCGTCCTTGCTTGAACCTAATCGGCTGAATAGCGCTGCTCGGCCCAGGGATCGCCGCGGTTATGATAACCGCGGACTTCCCAAAAGCCCGGCGCGTCCTTGGTCACAAATTCGATGGCCTGCAGCCACTTTGCGCTCTTCCAGAAATAGAGATGCGGCACGACAAGTCGCACAGGGCCGCCATGCTCGTCCGATAGTGGCTGGCCTGACCAGCTATGGGCGAGCAGCGCATCCTCTGCGGCAAAGTCTTCGAGCGCGAGGTTGGTGGTGTAGCCGTCATAGGAGTGCAGCACGACGAAGCGCGCATCGTCACGCGGCTGGCAGGCCGCTAGCAGCTCGCGCGTCGCGAGCCCTTCCCACTCATTGTCGTAACGCGACCATGTCGTCACGCAATGGATGTCGGAGGTGAACTGGTCCTGCTTCTGCGCTGCGAACTCCGCAAAAGTCCAGAACACGGGGTTCTCGATTGCGCCGTAGACGTCGAGCCGCCAGCGATCGCGCGACACGGGCGGCATGACGCCGAGATCGAGCACCGGCCAATCCTTGGTCAGGTGCTGGCCCGGCGGTAGGCGTTGGTCTTCCGGACGCGTGATCTTGCCGGTGAGGAAGCGGCCTTCGCGCGCCCATTTCTCCTTGGTGCGCGTCAGCTTGCTGTCTGATGGTGTCTCGTCGGCCATGAGCTACTCGTGGCGGTGCATCGCGGAGGCATGCTTGGTGTCGCGCATGGTAGAATAGATGATCAGCGACAAGCAGATGACGCCGGCGAGATAATAGTAAAACCATTCCTCATGCCCGATGCTCTTGAAATAGAGCGCGATCGCCGGCGCCGTGCCGCCGAAGATCGAGACCGTGATCGCATAGGGCAGGCCGACGCCGAGGGCGCGGACATTGGTCGGGAACAGCTCGGCCTTCACCACCGCGTTGATCGAGGTGTAGCCGGCGACGAACAGCCACGCGGCGCAGATCAGGATGAACGCCATGAAAGGTGATTTGGTCTCTTTCAGCGTCATCAAAAGCGGCACGGTCGCGAGCGTGCCGGCGACGCCGAAGAAGATCAACAGAGGCTTGCGGCCGATCCTGTCGGAGATCGCGCCATAGATCGGCTGTAGGATGGTCGCGAAGATCAGCGTGCCGAAGATCACGAAGGTGGTCTGGTCTTCAGTCAGCCCGACCGACAGTTTGACAAAGGTCTGCATGTAGGTGGTGAAGGTGTAGAACGCCGCGGTACCGCCGGCGGTGAGGCCGACCACCAAAAGCAGCTCGCGCGGATAGCGCAGCAAATTGGTGATTGAGCCGGTCGGCTTCACGATCTTCTTGGCTTCCTCGAACGCCTCGGTCTCTTGCAGATTGCGCCGCATCACTGCGGCAAAGATCGCGAGCGCCGCGCCGATCGCGAACGGGATGCGCCAGCCCCAGGCTTTGAGCTCGTCGGGCGTGAGGAAGACCTTTTGCAGGAGCAGCAGCACGATGATCGCGGTGAGCTGGCCGCCGATCAGCGTGACGTATTGAAAGCTCGAATAGAAGCCGCGATGCTTGGGATCGGCGACTTCGCTCAGGTAGGTGGCGCTGGCGCCATATTCGCCGCCGAGGCTCAGACCTTCGATCACGCGGGCCAGCGCCAGGATCACCGGGGCGGCAAGGCCGATCGTCGCATAGGTCGGCGTCAGCGCGATGATCAACGAACCGAAGCACATGAAGACGACCGAAAGCGTCAGCGAGATCCGCCGCCCGAAATGGTCGGCGATATAGCCGAACAACCAGCCGCCCAGCGGTCGCATCAGAAAAGTCGCCGCGAACACCACGGCCACGTTCAATTGCTGCACGACCGGATCGCTGCCGGGAAAGAAGGCCGGAGCGAAATAGAGCGCGAACGCCGTATAGGCGTAGAAGTCGTACCATTCGACGAGGTTGCCGATCGAGCCGATCAGGATCGCCTTGATCCGGCGCTCGGCGTCGGCGACGTCAAAATGCTCGGAGGCCGGTTTGATTGCCTGCTCTGTCACGTCCGGCCTCCCAGAAATCCTATATCTGGGAGCCTACATCGCCTTTCCAAGCAAAAATGGCAACTGGCGGGGACCTCGTACCGTACCCTGCGACCAGGTCACGGTGCCTGCCGGATCGAGCCGGAAGTCCGGAATCCGCTTCAGCCACTCCTCCAGCGCAACCTGCATCTCCATGCGTGCGAGGTTGGAACCGACGCAGCGATGAATGCCGAGGCCAAAGGCGGCATGGCGATTCTCCCGCCGGTCGATCACGACCTTGTCAGCGTCCGGAAACATTTTGGGATCGCGGTTGGCGGCCGGGAAGGACAGCAGCACCATATTGCCCGCCTTGACGGGGCAGCCCGAGACCGTGGTTTCCTTGACCACCTCGCGGGCCATGGTCACCGGCGAATAGGCGCGCAGCAGTTCCTCCACGGCGATCGGGATCAACCCGGGCTCGGTGGTCAGCCGCTCGCGATCGGCCGGCGTCCGGGCGAGATGCCAGAGCGAGGAGCCGATCGCGCTCCAGGTGGTGTCGATGCCGGCGATCAGGAGCAGCCGGAGCGAGCCCAGCACGTGCGACTCCTCCAGCGGCTGGCCTTCCTTGTCCTTGGCATTCATCAGGTAGGAGATCAGGTCGTCAGTCGGCTTCGACCTCCGCTCCTCGATATGCGTCCTGAAATAGGCGCTCATCTCCTGCACGGCTTGGAGCAGCTTATTCTCGTCCTTGATGCCGAGCTCCAGGATCATGTGGATCCAGTTGATGAAGAGATCGCTATCGCTCTCGGGAATGCCGAGCATGTGCGCGATGGCCTGAACCGGGATATATTTGCTGTACTGCGCTGCGGCGTCGACCTTGCCGTCGGCGATGAACCCGTCGATCAGCTCGTTGCAGATCGCGCGCATCCGCGGCTCGAGCTTCTTCATCGCATCCGGCGTGAACGGCGGCAGCAGCAATTGCTTGGCCGGCTTGTGCACGGGCGGATCGGAGGTGATCGGCGGCGCCGCATTCCTGGCGACCTCTGGGCGCACGTTGCGGACGATGATGCGGCGCGACGAAAAATGTTCGGTGTCGTTGGCGATCTCGCGCACTGCCTCATAGGTCGTCGGCATGTAGCAGCCGAGGAAGCGCTCGGTATGTACGACCGGGCTCGCGGCGCGCAGCTCCTCCCAGATCGGGAAGGGATCATCCGTCCATTGCGGATCGGTGTGGTCGAAGTCGTTGACCCAGTCGGTCACGGGCGGATGGGTAGCGGGCTGGCTGACGTCGGACATGGCAGAAAATCCCTTGAAAATCCCCTTGGGGCTCGTGTTCGCTGAAGGCACGCGAAGGCGCGGGCAGGGCCGCGCTACTCCTCGATCACATCGATCGCGATTTCCGGGCAGTTGGATTTGGCAAGCCAGGCCTTGTCTTCGAGGCCCGGTGGAACCGTGCCGTCTCCGGATTCGTGGGCATTGCCGTATTCGTCGAGCTCGAACAGCTCCGGCGCCAGCGCCTTGCAGCGCGCGTGGCCCTGGCATTTGTCGGGATCGACGTGAACTTTCAGTCGTTCTGCCATTGCGGCTCCCTCGGTCGTATGCGCGTGGCCCGAAGGGCGGCGCTTCCTCTTGTCAATCTTGTCTGCGGCATTTGCCGCTTATTCTAAGTTATATGCTATTACATTCGCTACAGGCTTCCCCTGTCAAGCGCAAACTTATAGGCTTCGCCGTAACATGCGTTCACAACTCGCTCGCAAGCCCGAGAACACCTATCACCATGGCGATCTCCGCGACGCCTTGATCAAGGCCGCGCTGCGCGAGGCGGAGCAGGGCGGGGCGGAAGCGATCAGCATCAAGGCGCTGGCAAAGCAGCTCGGGGTTTCGCAGCCGGCGCCCTACCGTCATTTTGCTGACCGCGAGGCGTTGCTTGCCGCGGTGACGGCAGAGGCATTCCGGCAATTCAGCACGATGTTACGCGAAGCGATGGCGAAGCCATCAAAGCAATCGAAACTGTCGCGATTGGCGCAGGCGACGCTCGACTTCGGTCTGCGTCGGAACGGTGTCTACCGCTTGATGTTCGCGTCCCGCACTGTCTCCTGCGCGGCCAAGGGCAGCGAATTGCACGAGGCCACGCGCGAGACGTTCGAGCTTGTGATTGAAGCGCTGGAAGCGCCTGCGGTCGGTTATTTGCGCGAGCGGCAGGCACTCAAGATCTGGGCGGCGCTGCACGGCGTGGTGATGCTGGCCGAGCAGGGTCTGTTCACCGGCGAGGCCGCACATGCCACGCGCGAGGAACTGGTCGAGGACTTTGTGAACGAAACGAAGGCGGCGCTCGCCGTCGCAATCAAGGATGCGCAGCGTCGTAAGAAGGCGGGCGCTTAAGCCTTTGCCTTCAGCAGCTTCATCAGCTTTTCGACTGCGCTATCCGGGGTCGTCACGACGGGGCAGCCGGTCGCCTCCGCAACCAGCGGCGCAGTCGCCGCGATGCTGAACTGGGCCAGCGCGATGACGTCGCAATCGCGCAAATCCTTTGACGCTTCGACGATCAGCCGGTCATGCGTAGCGCGGTCGCCGCGGTCGAGTGCAGCCAGCGCACCCTCGGCAAGCTTTGGCACGATCTGGACGGAGGCCGGGAACTCCGGCGGCATCGAGACCAGCGTCGGCGGAAAGGTCGAGAGCAGGCCGATCTTTCCGCCCATCGTCACGGCTCGTTCGATCATGGCTTCGTTCGGCTTCAGCACCGGCATCGGCGCATGCGCCCGGACGACAGCCTCGATGCAGGGGCCAAAGGCTGAGCAGGTAAACAGGATCGCGTTCGCCCCGGTCGCTGCCGCATAATTGCCGAGCGCAAGAAAGCGCTCGGTCATGGCATCGTTGAGCGCGCCAGCGCGCGCGAGATCCGCCGACAGGCTGTCGTCGAGCAGGTTCATCAGCCGCGCCTCAGGCCACGCCGCCGCGAATGCCGCCTCGATCGGGGCGATGGAGTGCTTGAGGGCGTGGATCAGGGCGATGCGCATGGCGTGTCTCTTCTCCCTCGCCCCGCTTGCGGGGAGAGGGGCGGGGTGAGGGGGAGTCTCCGCGGGGGAGGTGAGAGTAGAACTCGCGGAGAGTCCCCCTCACCCGGATTGCTGCGCAATCCGACCTCTCCCCGCACGCGGGGAGAGGTGAAACGCCGTTTACTTGAACGGCACCGCGTACATCAAGCCGCCCTTGGTCCAGAGGCCGTTGAGACCGCGCTCGAGCTTGAGCGGGCTCGCCTTGCCGACATTGCGCTCGTAGATCTCGCCGTAATTGCCGGTGGCCTTGATCGCCGTGACCAGCCATTTGTTGTCGAGACCGAGCCGCGAGCCGAGATCGCCGGAGGCGCCGAGCAGGCGCTGGATCGCGGGCGTCTGCGACTTCGTCATTTCGTCGACATTGGCTTGGGTGACGCCGAGCTCCTCAGCCTCGACCAGGCCGTAGTGCAGCCAGGTGATGATGTCGCTCCAGACCTCGTCGCCGTTGCGGGTGAAGGGCCCGAGCGGCTCCTTGCTGATGGTTTGCGGCAGCACGACGTAGTCGGCCGGGTTCGGCGCCGCTGTCGTCACGGCACCGGCAAGCGCGGAGGCGTCCTGGGTCATGGCATCGCAGCGGCCGCCGAAGAAGGTCTGGTACATGGTGTCGACGCGGTCGAACACCAGCGGCTTCCAGTCGATGCCGTTGGCGCGGCCGTAATCGCCAAGCGTCACCTCATGGGTCGTGCCCTGCGCAACGCAGACGGTGGCGCCCTTGAGGTCCTTGATCTCCTTCACGCCGAGGTCCTTCTTCACGACAAAGCCCTGGCCGTCGTAGAAGTTGATCGGTCCCTGCCGCAAGCCCAGCGTCACGCCGCGCAAGTAAGTCTGTGTGGAGTTGCGGTAGAGCACGTCGATCTCGCCCGATTGCAGCGCAGTGAAGCGGTTCTGCGCGGTCAGCGAGACGTAACGCACCTTGTTGGGATCGCCGAGCACGCCGGCCGCAAGGGCGCGGCAATAGTCGACGTCGAGGCCCTTGTAATTGCCTTGCGAGTCCGGTGCCGAGAAGCCGGCAAAACCGGCGCTGACGCCGCACACCAGCGTGCCGCGGCTCTTGACCGTGTCAAGCGTCGCCGCCTGCGCGATCGCCGCCGATGCGGCGAGCACGCCCGCCGCGATAACCATTGTCCTCATCATGCACCTCTCCCCTCAGTGATTGACACTACGCAACACATTGTCGACGGCCGTGCCGAGCTTGTCGACGATCTGATCGATCTCGTCAGCCGAAGCGATATAGGGCGGCGCCAGCAGCACATGGTCGCCGCGGATACCATCCACGGTGCCGCCGCCCGGATAGCAGCCGAGCCCGTTGGCGAACGCTTCCGCCTTGATCTTCTGGTTCAGCTTGAGTGCCGGATCGAACGAGGTGCGGCTGGCACGATCAGCGACGAGCTCGATCGCCCAGAACAGCCCGCGTCCCCTGATGTCGCCGACATGGCGGTGATTGCCGAAGCGCTCGGTGAGTCGCTGCTCGAGCTGCTTGCCGCGCTGCTTCACTTGCTCAAGCAGATTGTCCTCCCGGATTACGTCCTGCACCGCAAGCGCGGCCGCGCAGGCGAGGGGATGCGCGAGATAAGTATGGCCGTGCTGGAACGCGCCCGAGCCTGAGCGAATGGTGTCGATGATCTTGCCGCTTGCGAGCATCGCGCCGATCGGCTGATAGCCGCCGCCGAGGCCTTTTGCGATCGCCTGGATGTCGGGCGCGACGCCTTCCTGCTGCCAGGCATGCGTGGTGCCGGTGCGGCCCATGCCGCACATGACCTCGTCGAGGATGAGCAGCGCACCGTGCTTATCGCAGATTTCGCGCACGGCCTTGAAGTAGCCGTCCGGCGCCGTCACCGCACCAGCGGTGGCGCCGACGACGGGCTCGGCGAGGAACGCGGCAACGGTGTTGGGGCCAAGGCGCTGAAACTCGGCCTCGAGTTCTACGGCCAGCCGCGCCACGAACTGCGCATCGGATTCACTATCGTGCTTCTCGTGATAGGCAAACGCCGGCGCGACATGGCTGAATGCGGCCGAGAGCAGCGGCGCATAGGGCGCGCGGCGCCAGGCGTTGCCGCCGGCGGCGAGCGCGCCGAGCGTGTTGCCGTGATAGCTCTGCCGCCGCGCGATGAAATGCTGCCGCTGCGGTTCGCCGCGCTCGATGAAATATTGTCGCGCGAGCTTGATACTGGCTTCGATCGCCTCCGATCCGCCGCTGACGAAATAGGCGTAGGCGAGACCGCCGGGCTCATGCCCGACCAGCGTTTCGGCGAGTGCTTCCGCCGGCTCGGAGGAGAAGAAGGCGGTGTGGGCATAGGCGAGTGTCGAGGCCTGCTTCGCCATCGCCGCGATCACGCGCGGATGCTGGTGGCCGAGGCAGGAGACGGCCGCGCCGCCGGAGGCGTCGATCACACGGCGTCCGTCCTCGGCAAAGAGATAGACGCCTTCGCCGCCGATCGCCTTGGGGGGCGTCTCACGCAACGAGCGATGCAGCACGCGACTGGTGCGGGTGCTCATGGGTCAACCTTTCTCTGAGACGTAAGTGGAGGCCGCGGCGAGCCGGGCCTCGGTATCCTGGAGCCGCTTCTTTGCGGCCGCGCCGCCGAGCGAAAACGTCACCGCGGCGAGCGACTGCGCAATCGCGAGCGCGCCGGTGAGGCTCGGGAAGAAGCCCGGCGAGGAGGCGGCTTCGAACAGCAAGACGTGGTCGGCACCCTCGGCCATCGGCGCGGCCACGCTGTCTGCGATTGCGATTAGCGTCGCGCCGGCGTGATAGGCGGCCTGTGCAACACGGACGCTGGCATTGGTGTAGGGCATGAAGCCGATGACGATTACGGCCTCGCCGGGGCGGAACGCGCCGAGGTCGAGATCGTCAGGGCCTGATGCGCCGACGATCTGCACCTGTTCGGGCCGGAACAGCCGCAACTCGTAATTCAGCAGCTCCGCGACGCTGCGACAGCTGCGATAGCCCGTGATCCAGATCCGTTTTGCATCGTGGAGGGTGCGGGCCGCGTCCGCAATCGCGTGGGCAGAGATGCGCGGCAGGCCCGCGGCCTCGGCTTCGAGCTTGTCGGAGATAAGCGCGACATCGGCGTTCGGGCCGTGGCGGCGGCTTTTGGCGCGCGCCGAGAAAGGCGAGGTCTGCGACGGCCGCCGTGCCTCCGTTAACGCAGCGCGCAACTCGTCCCAGCCGGAATAGCCAATCGCTTTCGCAAGTCGCGTGAATGCGGCGGGGTCAGCGCCGGCTTCGGCCGCGAGGTCGCGCATCGAGCGGGTGGTGGCGTCGTAATCATTGGCCGCGACAAAACGCCCGACTTCCTGCAGCCGCATCGGAAGCGATGGCAGTGCAATGCGCAGTTCGCTCAGCGGCGAGGATTTCGCGGGCTCGGCCATGAAACATTTGTTGCACGGTTCTTGGATTGGTGCAACAGTTGACGTGCGCCGCCGGAAATCGCTGTTTTCAGGAAGGATTTTTGTGCCGTGACCTCGGATGACCCCAGACCGCCGCCGCGCCGCAGTTTTTTTGGCGCGCTCGGGCCAAACGAATTGAAGGGCCTGTTCTGGCAGGTCCTGGTGGTCGGCATCGCGGTCGCTATCATCGTCTTCCTCTGGTCCAACACCGTCACCAACCTCTCTGCTCGCCGCATCACCACGGGCTTTGCCTTTCTCGGCCGCGAGGCCGGCATGCCGATCGCCGACAGCCTGCTCGCGTACAATCCGAGAGACAGCTACCTCTGGGCGTTCGTCGTCGGCGTCGCCAATACGCTGCGCGTCGCCGTGATCGGCGTCGTGCTCGCGACCATTTTGGGCACGCTGATCGGCATATCGAGGCTGTCGGCGAACTGGCTGCTGTCACGACTCGCCGCCGTCTATGTCGAAGTCCTACGCGACATCCCGCTGCTGCTTCAGCTGCTGTTCTGGTACGTGCTGATGCAGGCGTTGCCGGCCGCGCGTGCGGCGTGGCGGCCGGTCGAGGGCGTCTTCCTCTCTAACCGCGGTCTGATCCTGCCGGCGATCCCGGTGGGTTCACCACAGCTCTGGGTGCTCGGCACCGCCGTGCTGGGCTGCGTCGCGTTCTATGTCATTCAGCGATGGCTGGTCGTTCAGCAGATGCGCGACGGCAAGCCGCGGCCGGCCTGGCCTTTTGCGCTCGGTCTCATTGTCGTGCTGCCGGCGGCGGTCTCGCTGTTGCTTGGCGTGCCCTGGACCATCGAATGGCCGGAGCTGCGCGGCTTCAACTTCATTGGCGGGCTGACGCTTGCGCCGGAATACTTTGCGTTGCTGATCGCGCTCGTCACCTACACCTCGGCCTTCATCGCCGAGATCGTGCGCAGCGGCATCCAGTCGGTGCCGCGCGGGCAGTGGGATGCTGCCAGCGCGCTGGGCCTCCGCCGCAGCTTCATGCTGCGGCAGATCATCCTGCCGCAGGCGTTGCGCGTGATCGTGCCGCCGATGACGAGCCAGTATCTCAATTTGACCAAGAATTCCTCGCTTGCCGTCGCGATCGGCTACCAGGACGTGGTCTCGATCGCCAACACCACGCTGAACCAGACCGGGCAGGCGATCGAGGCGATCTCACTGATCATGGCCGTGTTCCTCACCATCAGTCTTGGCATCAGCTTCTTCATGAACTGGTTCAATGCGCGCATCGCGCTGTCGGAGCGCTGACCATGACGGCGATCACTGACATGCCCGACCTGCCGCGTGCCGCCCGCCGCCCGCACATCGGCAACCCGGTGCTGCGCTGGCTGCGCACCAATCTGTTCTCGTCGATCCCCAACGGCATTCTGACGGTCGTTCTGCTGGCGGTGCTGGCGAAAGGCGTGATCAGCTTCGTGCAGTGGGGCATTGCGAACGCGGTCTGGCTCACGCCGGCGAACGATTTCAGTGCCTGCAAGGCGGTGCGCGGCCTCGGCGCCTGTTGGGCCATCATTCCCGAAAAATACGGCTTCATCCTGTTCGGCACCTATCCGTTCGACGAGCAATGGCGGCCGGCGCTGTCGGTTGTCCTGTTCATCGCGCTGTTCTTCCTCTCCACGCGCCGCGCGCTATGGCGGCGCGAATTGGCCTATCTCTGGGTCGGCGCGTTGGCGCTGATCAGTGTGTTGATGTGGGGCGGCCTGTTCGGGCTGTCCTTCGTTTCGCAGGATCGTTGGGGCGGGCTGCCGGTGACGCTGATCCTGGCGACGTTCGGATTGGCGTTCGGTTTCCCGCTCGGTATTTTGGTTGCGCTCGGCCGGCGCTCAAAACTGCCGGCCATCCGCTCGCTCTCGGTGCTCTATGTCGAACTGATCCGCGGCGTGCCGCTGGTCAGCCTGCTGTTCATGGCGAGCGTGATGTTTCCGCTGTTCATGCCTGCCGGCTTCAACATCGACAAGCTGTTGCGTGCGCAGATCGCGATCATCCTGTTTGCGGGCGCTTATCTTGCCGAGGTGATCCGCGGCGGTCTCCAGGCTGTGCCGCGCGGGCAATACGAGGCCGCTGACGCGCTGGGGCTGTCCTACTGGCGCAAGCAACGGCTGGTCGTCCTGCCACAGGCGATCCGCCACGTCATCCCGCCGCTGGTCAACACCTTCATCGCCTTCTTCAAGGATACCAGCCTGGTCCTGATCATCGGCATCTTCGATCTGCTGACGACGGCCAAGACCGCGATCATCGATCCTGCCTGGCAGCAGTTTTCGGTCGAGGTCTACATCTTCGTCGCCGCGATCTATTTCGTTTTCTGCTTCGCGATGTCGAGGTATAGCCGGAGCCTTGAGGCGACGAGCGCGAGGTGAACCTCCTTCTCCCCTTGTGGGAGAAGGTGGCGCGAAGCGCCGGATGAGGGGTTGCTTCAGCGAACTCCCACTGCGAGCTCAAGCGCGGAGAGATACCCCTCACCCGTCTCGCCGCTACGCGTCGAGCCACCCTCTCCCGCAAGGCTACGATATGCACACATCTCGGCAGGCATCGATTACCAATGAGAAAACCGTGAGTCTTTTCAACGTTGGCGCTTGTGCGCTGTGTCCCGCGATCTGAACATCGATGGTCATCTAAGTTATTGATCTAGAGTCGGTTTCTGAGATGTGTGAATCAAGTAGCCCGCAAGGGGAGAGGGTACGGAGTTCGTATTGTAGGCCGCGTTACTTCTTCACCCGCGGATCAATCGGCGTCTGCCCGCGCAGGCCCAAAATATCCTCCAGCGCCTTCGCGCCCGCAATCACCTGCGCGTCCGCGCGCGGTGCGCCGACGACCTGCACGCCGACCGGCAGGCCTGAGGCCGTAAATCCACAGGGCAGCGACAGCGATGGGCAGCAGGCCAGCGTGATGGCGTAGACGATGCCGAGCCATTCGATGTAGTTCTCAAATGTCTTGCCGGCGCATTCCGCGACATAGCGGTTCTCGATCGGGAAGGGCGGCACGATCGTGGTCGGTGTCAGCAACAGATCGTACGTCTTGAAGAACTCGATGGCACGTGCGGTCATGCCGACGCGCTGAGCTTCGGAGCGCGCGAGCTGCTCGACGGTGAGCTTGAGGCCCTCTTCGATGTTCCAGATCACCTCGGGCTTGAGCAGGTCACGCTTGGTACGCAGCAGATTCGCCTTGGTGATCGCGAAATCGAAGGCGCGTAGCACGTGGAAGCATTCGTGTGCCTCGCGCCAATCGGGATGCGCCTCCTCGACGATGGCGCCGGCTTCCGCGAAGCGCTGGGCCGCCTTGCGCGTGATTGCCTTGACCTCGGGATCGACAGGCGTGATGCCGAGATCGGGCGAATAGGCGATACGCTTCGGCCTCTTGCCGGATTGTGCCGCCGACAGGAAAGAGGTCGCAGGCGCTGGCAGCGACAGCGGATCGTCCGCATAGTCGCCGCTCATGGCATCTAACAGCAATGCGAGGTCCTCGACATTGCGCGCCATTGGCCCGACGACGCCGAGATTGCGATCGATGCCCGATTTGGGAGTATGGGCGACGCGGCCGATGCTCGGCCGCATGCCAACGACGCCGCAGAAAGCGGCGGGGCTGCGCAAGGAGCCACCCATGTCCGAGCCCTGCGCGAGCCAGGCCATGCCGGTGGCAAGCGCCACCGCGGCGCCGCCGGAGGAGCCGGCCGCCGACTTCGACGTATCCCAGGGATTGAGCGTCGCGCCGAACACTTCGTTGAAGGTGTTGGCGCCGGCGCCGAATTCCGGCGTGTTGGATTTTGCGTAGACGATTGCGCCATTGGCCTCGAGGTTCTCGACCATGAGGTCGGACGCCGCGGGAATGTTGTCCTTGTAGATCGGCGAGCCCTGGGTGTTCAGCACGCCCGCGACATCGGTCAGATCCTTGATCGGCAGCGGCAGGCCGGCCAGCAGCCCACGTGCGCCGGCTGGCTTCTGCATCAGCATCTTCGCGTTGGTCCGCGCGCGATCGAAGCACAGCGTCGGCAACGCGTTGACCTTGCCGTCGACCGCACTGATGCGCTTCTCCACCACATCCAGCAGCTCAAGTGGGGAAACGTCGCCGGAGCGCAGCTTGTCGACGACAGTGCAGGCGGTTTCGCGGATCAGGTCTTGAGACAACTATTGTGCTCCTATGCTTATCTTGTCGTCATTGCGAGCGCAGCGAGTCAATCCAGTCTGTCACCGCAGAGGTATTTTCTGGATTGCTTCGCTACGCTCGCAATGACGGAAAAATCTAACCCCAACCGGCGCTGATGCCCCCATCGACCGTGTAGATTACACCCGACGTATAGCCGGCGCGATCCGACGCGAGGAATGCCATGAGGTCGCCGATCTCGCGCGCATGCGCGGGGCGGCCGAGTGGCAGGCCTTTCTGGAATTCCTTGTAGCGGTTCTCGTCGCCGAATTGATGCTTGGCCCGCGTCTTCAGCAGCGTGACGTGACGGTCGGTGCCGACAGGGCCGGGATTGATGCCGACCACGCGGATGTTGTCGGCGAGGCTCTTGCCGCCCAGCGCGCGGGTGAAAGCCATCAGCGCGGCGTTGCCGGCGCTGCCGCAGATGTAATTGGCGTCGAATTTTTCGCCGGCGGCGCCGATGTCGTTGACGATGACGCCGCCGCCCCTGGCCTTCATCTGCGCGTAGATCTGCCGCGTCAGGTTGATATAGCCGAACACCTTCAATTCCCAGGCGTGCCGCCAGGTGGCTTCATCGATCTTGTCGATGGAGCCGCCCGGAATGTCGCCGGCATTGTTGACGAGCACGCCGATGTCGGCGGCTTCCCTGGCGAGCCGCGCGATGTCCTCGGCCTTGCGCAAATCCACGATGCTCGTCGCGGCATCGATCTGGTGCGCCGAGCGCAGACGATCGGCCAGCGCATTGAGCTGATCGCCGCTGCGGGCGGCGAGCAGGAGATGAGCGCCTTCCTCGGCAAACGCCTCGGCGGCGGCTGCGCCAATGCCCTTGGACGCGCCGGTGATCAGGACGCGCTTGCCGCGCAGATGCAGATCCATGAGAGGTACTCGCAGGAGAGGAACAAGAATGAAATCAGTAGGCGCTTGGCCGCGCCATGGTCAACATTGCAGTGCAGCGTTGCACTGCCGCTGAGTTTGGTCCATTGCAGTGCGGTCAAAAAGGCGGCGGCTGCCGGACCAAAAAAGGACGTTCTCGATGAGCAAAAAACAATACCGGATCGCAGTCATTCCCGGCGACGGCATCGGCAAGGAAGTGATGCCCGAGGGCCTGCGCGTTCTGGAGGCTGCCGCGAAGAAGCACGGCGTGTCCCTGCACTTCGATCATTTCGACTTCTCGTCCTGGGATTATTACGAGAAGCACGGGCAGATGATGCCGGATGACTGGAAAGAGAAGATCGGCACGCACGACGCGATCTATTTCGGCGCGGTCGGCTGGCCGGCCAAGATTCCGGATCACGTCTCGCTGTGGGGCTCGCTGATCAAATTCCGCCGCGAGTTCGACCAGTATGTGAATTTGCGCCCGGTGCGGCTGATGCCCGGCGTGCCGTCGCCGCTGGCCGGCCGCAAGCCCGGCGATATCGATTTCTGGGTGGTGCGCGAGAATACCGAAGGCGAATATTCCTCGGTCGGCGGCCGCATGTTCCCCGACACCGACCGCGAGTTCGTCACCCAGCAGACGGTGATGACCCGCACCGGCGTCGACCGCATTCTCAAGTTCGCCTTCGAGCTCGCCCAGTCGCGGCCGAAGAAGCATCTGACCTCGGCGACCAAGTCCAACGGCATCTCCATCACCATGCCCTATTGGGACGAGCGCGTGGAGGCGATGGCCAAGAAGTTTCCGGGCGTGAAGTGGGACAAGTACCACATCGACATTCTCACCGCGAACTTTGTGCTGCATCCGGACTGGTTCGACGTCGTGGTCGGCTCCAATCTGTTCGGTGACATCCTCTCCGATCTCGGACCCGCCTGTACCGGCACCATCGGCATCGCGCCATCAGGCAACATCAATCCCGACGGCGATTTCCCCTCGGTGTTCGAGCCGGTGCACGGCTCGGCGCCCGATATCGCGGGGCAGGGCATTGCGAACCCGATCGGCGCGATCTGGTCGGGCGCGATGATGCTCGAGCATCTCGGCGAGAAGGTTGCCGGCAAGTCGATCGTCGACGCGATCGAACGCACGCTGGCCGAACGCACGCTGCGCACCAAGGATCTCGGCGGCAATGCCGATACCACGGCCTGCGGCAAGGCGGTGGCGGCGATGGTGGATTAAGGCGCGGGTTTCGCCCTCTCCCCTTGTGGGAGAGGGTGGCTCGCGGCGAGACGGGTGAGGGGTCTGTCTCGGCAGGTGCAGGCCCATCACTTACGGAATTGCGCGCGGAGAAAACCCCTCATCCGGCGCTTCGCGCCACCTTCTCCCACTAGGGGAGAAGGGAAGACGAGCGTGTGTAGCTCCGTTCACCCCACAATCTTCTCAATCGCCGCCTGATCCAGGCCGAACTTCTTCCCGGCCTCCAGAATCTCCTGCCAGGTGGTCGGATCGACCGGAATGCCTTCGGCGAGCCGCTTCTTCTTGGTCTCGCGCTCGGGGTCGCCGGCGATTCTGACCTTGTCGATGCCGGGAGCAGGCGGCGAACCGGTGTGCCAGGCGATGAAGCTCTCGACTTCGCGCGCAAGGTTTTCGCCGGTGCCGAGCTTGCCCGGATCGATGATGATCGAGAGCATGCCGTTGAGGACGTTGTGCTTGCCGTCGGACGGGCCCTTGACCACCTGCCCGCCGGAGAGCGCGCCGCCGAGGATTTCGCACACCAGCGCCAGCCCCGAACCCTTGTGCTCGCCGAACGGCAGGATGGCGCCGTGCGGCGGGATCACTGTGTAGCGCGGATCGACGGTGGGCTTGCCTTCATTGTCGATGATGGTGCCGGGCTCGAGTTCGACGCCCTTGTTGTGGGCGACGCGGGTCTTGCCCTGCGCGATCCTGCTGGTGGCAAAGTCGAGCACGATCGGCTCTTTCCCTTTGCGCGGGATGCCGACGCAGAACGGGTTGGTGCCGTGGCGGGCATCGCTGCCGCCCCAGGGCGCCACGATCGGCCGCGAGATCACGTTGACGAAGTGGATCGACACCAGCCCGTGGTCGATGCACTGCTCGGCCCAATGGCCAATGCGGCCGATGTGGTGCGCGTTGGAGAGGCCGACGAGGCAGACGCCGTTGCGCTTGGCGCGCTCTGCCGCCAGCTCCATCGCTTCATGGCCCATCACCTGGCCGTAGCCGGTGAGGCCGTCGAGGGTAAGCAGCGGACCGGTGTCGAGCACGATCTTGACATGCTGGTTCACCGCGAGGCCGCCCGTGGTGACGCTCTGGACATAGCGCGGTATCATGCCGACGCCGTGTGAGTCATGTCCCCTGAGATTGGCCTCGACGAGATTGGTGGATACGAGCTCGGCTTCGCGGTCCGTGGAGCCGCCCGCCCTGACGATGGCGCGGATGACGTTGGTGAGCGGTTCTGCCTTGATGGTGCGATAGTCGGCCATTGTTATTGCTCTTATCCTTTCACGATCCGGCGGCAATGGACCCATGCCGCTTCAATCAGGTTCTCGCTCGCTTCTGGCGTGCGGAACGCCGAATGCGCCGACAGCGTTACGTTCGGTATCTTGGTCAGCGGATGATCCGCAGGCAGCGGCTCGATGTTGAAGACATCGAGGCCGGCGTGACGAATGTGGCCCGACTTCAACGCGTCGATCATCGCCTGCTCGTCGACGATCGCGCCGCGCGCGGTGTTGATGAAGACGACGCCCGGCTTCATCTTCGCGATGGTCTCGCGGGTGATCATGCCGTGCGTCTCGTCGTTGAGCAGCAGATGCAGCGACACCACGTCGCTCCGCGCCAGCAATGTGTCGAGATCGGCGAACTCGACGCCTGGATGCGTCTTCGGTGAGCGGTTCCAGGCGATCACCTTCATGCCGCTACCGGACGCAATGCGCGCGACTTCGGCCGCGATACCGCCGAAGCCGATCAGGCCGAGCGTCTTGCCGGTGAGCTGCATGCCGTCCTCGCGCAGCCAGTTGCCGGCGCGCATCTCGCGGTCCATCATCGCGACGACGCGGGCGGAGGACCACATCAGCGCGATCGCGGATTCCGCCACGGCCGTATCGCCATAGCCCTTGATCAGATGCACGGTGATGCCGAGCTCGGCGAGCTCCTCCGGATTCATGTAGCTGCGCGCGCCGGTGCCGAGGAACACGACGTGCTTGAGGCCCGCGCACTTCTTCGCGACCTCGGTCGGCAACGC
This sequence comes from Bradyrhizobium genosp. A, assembly GCF_049949275.1. Classification (NCBI taxonomy): domain Bacteria; kingdom Pseudomonadati; phylum Pseudomonadota; class Alphaproteobacteria; order Hyphomicrobiales; family Nitrobacteraceae; genus Bradyrhizobium; species Bradyrhizobium genosp. A. The sequence goes on from NZ_CP188196.1 coordinate 2,814,479, forward strand.
GGTGTGGTCCACGATCGCGATCTCGGCGCCGTCGAGGATCTCAGGATATTGCTCGGGCTTGATATCAGGGTCCCGGTGGATCCGCACCTGGGGATCACCAAGCTTCTCCAGCCGCTCCATGATCACGGCAAGCGCTTCATTGGCGTCGACGAAAACTCCGCGCATGTCTGTCTCCGATCAGGATGCGACGCCGGCGATCGCCAGGACGGTGTGCATCAGCACGTTGGTGCCCGCGGCGCAGTCGCCCTGCGTGGCGTCTTCCAGCTCGTTGTGGCTGATGCCGTCCTTGCAGGGCACGAACACCATCGCCGCCGGCATGACCGTATTGAGGTTGCAGGCGTCGTGGCCGGCGCCGGAGGTGATGCGGCGGGAGGAATAGCCGAGTGTCTTGGCTGCGTTCTCGACGGCTGCAATCAGCTTGGGATCGAAATGCGTCGGCGGCTTGCGCCAGACCAGATCAATCTTGACCTCGACCTTGCGGCGGGCGGCGATCTCGGCGATGGCCGCACGCAGGTCGCGATCGAGGGCATCCATGATCGCGCCATCTGCGCTGCGACAATCCATGGTGAAGGCGATCTCGCCGGGAATGACGTTGCGTGAAGGATTTGCGATCACGGCCTCGCCGATGGTGCTAACTGCGTTCGGTCCATGCTTCCTGGCAATAGCCTCCATAGCCAGTACGATTTCGGAGAGCGTCGCCAGCGCATCGCGCCGCAACGGCATTGGCGTCGATCCCGCATGGCTTTCGAAGCCGGAGATCTTGCCGTCATACCAGAGCACACCTTGGCCGGAATCGACCACGCCGATGGTCTTGCCTTCGGCCTCCAGGATCGGGCCCTGCTCGATGTGCAACTCGACGAAGCAGCCGAGCTTCTGGAAACCGACCGGCTTGTCGCCGCGATAGCCGATGCTGTCGAGCGCCTGGCCGACGGTCGTGCCCTCGATATCCCTACGCGAGAGGATGTCGTCCGTAGTGAAATCGCCGACGTAAGCTGCGGACGCCATCATCGCCGGCGCGAAACGCGAGCCTTCCTCGTTGGTCCAGTTGACGATGCAGATCGGCGCTTCGGTCTCGATTCCGGCGTCGTTCAGCGTGCGGATCACTTCGAGCGCGCCGAGCGTGCCGAGAATGCCGTCGTATTTGCCGCCGGTCGGCTGGGTGTCGAGATGCGAGCCGATGCCGACGGGCAGGTTCGACATGTCGCGGCCCTTGCGCAGGCCGAACTGAGATCCGAGCGCATCAACGTGGACTTCCAGTCCAGCGTCCTCGCAGGCCTTTCGGAACCAGTCGCGAACCTGCTTGTCTTCGCTGCTGAGCGTCAGCCGCCGCACGCCGCCTTTGGCCGTCGCGCCGAACTGCGCGGTCTCGTGGATGGAGCCCCAGAGGCGGGCGGAATCGATTTGCAAATTAGTCGCGGCTCGGCTCATGCGTCAGTCTCTCATTGGTCCGGCGCCTTTTTCAATGACGCGCCCGCGCTGGCGCGTCAACCGCGAGGCTGCTCTGCGCAATCTGACATGCAAGCTCGGCTACGCGCTCCACCGCGACGACGTCGGGCGAGGCGAGCCAGCTTGCCGTAAACGTCAGCGGCGCGATCTCCAGATCGGTGTCGAGCAATTGCAGCCGACCGTCGGCGAGCTCGTTCTCGACGATGGCGTCGGGGATCACGGCGATGCCAAGGCCTTCCACCGCCATGTGGATCACGGTGGCGAGCGAGGCAGAGGCGTGGAGACGGATCGGCGGCAAGTCGGGCCGGTCGAACACCTCGCGCACGACCTCGTAGGGCCTGGTCTTGCGCGGAAAAGTGATGATCGGAAACCGCGCGAGATCGGCGGGCGTCACCGGGCCGTGGCCGAGTCCGAGTGACGGGCTTGCGAGAAAGCCGATCGGATAATCGGCGAGAAGGCGATTGTGGACACCCGAGGCCGACAGCGGCCCGACCACGAAGGCAAGCTCGATCTCCTGCGCAAGCAGGCGCGCGGTGAGGTTCGGCGTGATGTCGACCTCGATCTCCAGCGACAGGTTCGGATAGACCTCGTTCATGCTCTTCACGAGCCGCGGCAGCCAGGTGTGCACGATGGTCTCGGCGACACCGAGCCGCATCACGCCGCGCATCGCCGACCGGTCGCCGATCTCGGCTATCATCTGGGCGCGCAGGCCGATCAGCTTTTCCGCATAGACCATCATCTGCCGGCCGCTCGGGGTAGGCGAGGCGATGCGATGATCACGGTTCAGGAGCTTGACGCCCATCTCGCGCTCGAGCTGGGCGATGCGCTGGGAGATCGCCGGCTGGGTCGTATTGAGCCGCGCTGCGGCACCACGGAAGCTGCCGAGCTTCACAACCCAGAGGAAGGTTTCGATCGACCTGAAGTCCAGCATTGGAAGGATTTTCCTGATCGATAAAATAGATTTATCGATATCGATTAGAAAGGACGATTAGACTTTATAGTATGCTTGATGTTGGCTACGCTTGTCGAGTTCATAGGCAGGTCGATCACATGACTGTTTTGGTGGCAGTGCAGCAAACTGAAACACCCGACACCCTCCGGAGCCGCCAGGCTCGGCACGCCTATCGTGGCGGCGAGGTCGGTTCCACCGCGGGGGTCGCGCCCGGCTTCGTCCAGGGCAATCTGGCGATCCTGCCGGCGGAATACGCCAGCGCCTTCCATCGCTTCTGCCAGCTCAATCCCAAACCGTGCCCGATCATCGGCATGTCTGACGTCGGCAGCCCGCACATCCCGGCGCTTGGCGCCGATCTCGACATCCGGACCGATGTGCCGCGCTACCGCGTCTGGCGCGACGGCGAGGTCGTGGATGAGCCGACCGACGTCACCAGCTACTGGCGCGATGATCTCGTGACTTTCGTGCTCGGCTGCTCGTTCTCGTTCGAAGAGGCGCTGCTCGACGAGGGCATGCCGATCCGCCACATCGAGGAGAAGGTGCGGGTGCCGATGTACCGCACCAATATCGCCTGCGGCGAGGCCGGCCCGTTCGCGGGTCCGATGGTGGTCTCGATGCGTCCGTTCAAGCCGGCCGATGCGATCCGCGCGGTGCAGATCACCTCGCGCTATCCCGCCGTGCACGGCGCGCCCGTGCATCTCGGCCATCCGCATCTGATCGGCATCAAGGACATCGCCAAGCCCGACTATGGCGATCCCGTATTTGTTGCCGATGACGAGATCCCGGTGTTCTGGGCCTGCGGCGTGACACCGCAATCAGTCATCAATGCAGCCAAGGTCCCGTTCGCGATTACGCATTCACCCGGCCTGATGTTGGTGACGGATCTGAAGAACAGGACCATGGCCGTGATTTAGTGGGCAGCATTTGCTGCTTCTTCAGGCTTTACCGTATCCATCAATCGCTTCATTCGATCAGTCGAAATTTTAGTAACAGGGGACTCTGCCATGACGATCTCTCGCCGCGACGTTCTGCTCGGTGCTACCGCCACTGCTGCGCTGGTACCGCTCGCTGCACGCGCCCAGGCCTCTGAAGTCGTGATCGGCGTCATCTATCCGTTCTCCGGCGGCAGTGCGCAGCAGGGCGTCGACGCGCAGAAGGCTTATGAGACCGCGCTCGAGGTCATCAACAAAGACACCGATTTCGATCTGCCGCTGGCGAAGGGCGAGGGCCTGCCGGGTCTCGGCGGCGCCAAGGTGCGTCTCGTGTTCGCCGACCATCAGGCCGATCCGCAGAAGGGCCGCGCCGAGGCCGAGCGCCTCATCACGCAGGAGAAGGTCTCCGCCATCATCGGCACCTATCAGAGCGCGGTGGCCGTCACCGTCAGCCAGATCTGCGAACGCTACCAGATCCCGTTCGTCTCGGCGGATAACTCCTCGCCGAGCCTGCATCGCCGCGGCCTCAAATATTACTTCCGTGCGGCGCCGCATGACGAAATGTATTCGGCCGCGATGTTCGACTTCTTCGATGCCCTGAAAAAGAAGGGCACCAAGATCGAGACGCTGTCGCTGTTCCACGAAGATACCATCTTCGGCACCGATTCCAGCAACGCCCAGGCCAAGATCGCCGGCGAGCGCGGCTACAAGATCGTCACCGACATCAAGTACCGCGCCAACTCGCCGTCGCTCTCGGCCGAGGTGCAGCAGCTCAAGACCGCGAATGCCGACGTGCTGATGCCCTCCAGCTACACCACCGACGGCATTTTGCTGGTCAAGACCATGGCCGAGCTCGGCTACAAGCCGAATGCGATCGTGGCGCAGGACGCCGGCTTCTCTGAGAAGGCGCTCTATGACGCCGTCGGCGACAAGCTCGAAGGCGTCATCTCGCGCGGCACCTTCTCGCTCGACCTCGCGCAGAAGCGTCCGATGGTCGGCAAGATCAACGAGATGTTCAAGGCGCGCTCGGGCAAGGACTTCAACGACCTCACCTCGCGCCAATTCATGGGCCTGATCATCCTCGCCGACGCGATCAACCGCGCCAAGTCGGCCGATGGCGAGAAGATCCGCGATGCGCTCGCCGCCACCGACATCCCGGGCGAGCAGACCATCATGCCCTGGAAGCGCGTCAAGTTCGACGAGATGGGCCAGAACAACGATGCCGACCCGGTGCTGCTGCAATATATCAGCGGCAAGTTCGTCACCATCTTCCCGCCGCAGGCCGCGATCGCGGAAGCGACCTGGCCGATGAAGTAAGCGGCGCGCGGTTGGGAGACGAGGCGCTGTGAGGAGCAGGACGACCAAGCTGCTTCCACACCGTCATTGCGAGGAGCGAAGCGACGAAGCAATCCAGACTGCTTCCTTGGAGACATTTCTGGATTGCTTCGCTTCGCTCGCAATGACGAAGCCTGTCGTGACGTTTCGAACGGGGGACGAACTTTGACAGCCCAAGCCATTATCCAGAGTCTCGCCAGCGGCCTCCTGATGGGCCTGCTCTACGGACTGATCGCGGTCGGCCTCGCGCTGATCTTCGGCCTGATGGACGTCGTGAACTTCGCCCATGGCGAGTTCCTGATGATCGCGATGTATGTGAGCTTCTTCCTGTTCACGTACTTCGCCATCGACCCCTTGCTGTCAGCGCCGCTGGTCGCCGCCGCGCTGTTCGTGCTCGGAGCCGTGGTCTACCTGTTGGTCGTGCGCTTCGCGATGCGGGCCAAAGCTAACGCCGGCATGGTGCAGATCTTCTCCACCTTCGGCCTCGCCATCGTGATGCGCGGGCTCGCGCAGTTCTTCTTCACCCCGGACTATCGAAGCATCCCGCACTCCTGGGCCGGCGGTAAGACCATCTCCGTCGCCGGCATCTTCCTGCCGGAACCGCAGCTAATCGGCGCGCTGGTCGCGATCGCGGCGTTTGCCGGTCTCTACTTCTTCATCCACCGCACCGATTTCGGCCGTGCGTTGGAAGCGACGCGTGAAGATCCGGGCGCGGTCGCGCTGGTCGGCATCGACAAGAACCGCGTGTTTGCGCTCGGCTGGGGCCTCGGTGCCGCGCTGGTGGGTCTCGCCGGCGCGATCATGGCGGTGTTCTTCTACATCTATCCCGACGTCGGCGCGTCCTTTGCGCTGATCGCCTACGTGACCGTCGCGCTCGGCGGCTTCGGCAGCGTGTTCGGCGCCTTTGCCGGCGGCATCATCGTCGGCCTGGTTGAAGCGACCACCGCATTGGTGCTGCCGCCCTCGCTGAAATCGGTCGGCATCTATGCCGTCTATCTGCTCGTTGTTTTCATCCGGCCGCGCGGCTTGTTCGGGTCGATGTGATGGACAAGAATTTTGCCGCGCGGCGCCGCCGCGACCTCATCATCGCCGCGGTCCTGGCCGGGCTCGCAGCGCTCGCACCGCTGTTCGTCAGGGATGTCTACGTCCAGAACATCCTGATCCTGACCCTGATGTATGCGGCTCTGTCGCAAAGCTGGAACATCCTGTCCGGCTATTGCGGACAGATCTCGCTTGGACACGCGCTCTATTTCGGCATCGGCGCCTACACCACCGAGCTGTTGTTCACCAAGTTCGGCGTGCTGCCCTGGTTCGGCATGCTTGCCGGCGGCGTGATCGCGGCTGTGATCGCAATGGGGCTCGGCTATCCCTTCTTCCGCCTGCGCGGCCATTACTTCGTGATCGCGACCATCGTCATCGCCGAGATCGGGCTGTTGCTGTTCCAGAACTGGGAATGGGCGGGGGCCGCGATGGGCATCACCATTCCGGTGCGCGGCGACAGCTGGCTGAAATTCCAGTTCCTGCGCAGCAAGCTGCCGTACTTCTATTTCGCGCTGGCGCTGTGCAGCCTCGCCTGGTTCGTCACGTGGTGGCTTGAAGACTCCAAATGGGGTTTTTGGTGGCGCGCGGTGAAGGACAATCCGGAAGCGGCTGAAAGCCTCGGCGTTGTCGTGTTCAACTCCAAGATGGGCGCTGCCGCCGTCTCCGCCTTCCTCGTTGCCGTCGGCGGCGCCTTCTATGCGCAGTTCCTCGCTTATATCGATCCCGAGAGCGTCATGGGCTTCCAGTTCTCGCTCTTGATGGCGCTCCCGGCCGTGCTCGGCGGCATCGGCACCCTCTGGGGTCCGGTGCTAGGCGCGGCCATCCTGATCCCGATGACGGAGCTGACACGCTCTTTTATCGGCGGCTCCGGACGCGGCGTTGACCTGATTGTTTATGGCGCGCTGATCGTGGCGATCTCGCTGGCTCTGCCGCAAGGCTTGGTGAGCCTGTTCTCCCGTTCAAAGGCAAAAGGAGCCACGCGATGACCGCGCTCCTTGAAACCCGCGGCGTCTGGCAGCGGTTCGGCGGCCTCGTCGCCAACTCTGACGTCTCGATCTCGGTCGGCCGCGGCGAGATCGTCGGTCTGATCGGTCCTAACGGCGCCGGCAAGTCGACGCTGTTCAATCTCATCGCCGGCGTTCTGCCGCCGACGCAAGGCTCGATCTGGTTCGACGGCGAGGACGTGACAAAGCTGCCGGCAGCCGAGCGCTGCCAGCGCGGCGTCGGACGCACCTTCCAGGTCGTCAAGAGCTTCGAGACCATGACGGTCATCGACAACGTCATCGTCGGTGCGCTGGTGCGCAACACGGTGATGCGCGTAGCGCGCCGCAAGGCCTATGAGATTCTGGAATTCACCGGCCTTGCCGCCCGCGCCGACGTGCTCGCAAGCGACCTCGTGCCGGCCGAGAAGCGGCGCCTCGAGGTCGCGCGTGCGCTTGCGACCGAACCGAAACTGCTGCTGCTCGACGAAGTCCTCACCGGCCTCACGCCGACGGAGGCGCAAACCGGTGTGGCGCTGGTGCGAAAAGTACGCGATGCCGGCATCACCGTTCTGATGGTCGAGCATGTCATGGAGATCGTGATGCCGCTGGTCGACCGCGCCATCGTGCTCGATCTTGGCAAGGTTTTGGTCGAGGGCAAGCCCGCCGACGTGGTCCGCGATCCCAAGGTGATCAGCGCTTATCTGGGAGATCGTCATGCTGTCAGTGCATGAAGTCACGACCGCCTATCAGGGCCTGGTCGCGATCTCCGCGATCTCGATCGAAGTCCAGAAGGGGGAGATCGTCTGCGTTGCCGGCGCCAACGGTGCGGGCAAGTCGACGCTGCTCAAATCCATCGCCGGCGCCGAGCGTCCGCGCTCGGGCACGGTGACGTTCGACGGCAAACGCCTCGACGGCATGGCGCAGCACCACATCACCGCGACCGGCATTGCCTATGTGCCGGAGAACCGCCGCCTGTTCCCGCGCTTGTCGGTGCGCGACAATCTCCGCCTCGGCAGCTACCTCTATCGCGGCGAGGCGGATCGCGAGGGACCGCTCGACCTCGTCTTCAAGCTGTTCCCGCGCCTGTCCGAACGCCTCGAGCAGCGCGCCGAAACGCTCTCCGGCGGCGAACAACAGATGCTCGCGATCGGCCGTGCCCTGATGACGCGCCCGCGGCTTCTGATGCTCGACGAACCCTCGCAGGGCATCATGCCAAAGCTGGTCGATGAAATCTTCCAGGCGGTATTGCGCATCCGCGACGCCGGCATGACCGTCTTGATCGTCGAGCAGCGCATGGCCGAGTGCCTGGAGATCGCCGACCGCGCCTACATCCTGCAAACCGGTCGCGTGCTGATGCAAGGCCCGTCGGCGGAGATCAGGGGCAATCCGGACGTGCGCAAGGCGTATCTGGGGCTTTAGGCGCTACTGTCATTGCGAGGAGCGAAGCGACGAAGCAATCCAGATTGTCAACGCAGAGGCAGTCTGGATTGCTTCGCTGCGCTCGCAATGACGAGGATGGAGCCGGGGCTCAATGCCCATGCCCATGCTCCGGCAGCGTCACGCCGAATACTTTCACCAGATCCGCCACCTGCTCCGGCGACAAATAGCGCGGGTTCATCCCGCGCAGCAGCAGGTACAGCTTCGCCGTCTCTTCCAGCTCTTCGGTCGCGAATACGGCGGCTTCCAGCGTGTCGCCGGCGACGACCGGGCCGTGATTGGCGAGCAGCACGGATGAATACTTCCCGGCCAGGCCTTTGATCGCATCGGCGACCGCGGGATCGCCGGGGCGGTAATAGGGCACGAGCGCGGTGGCGCCGCATTTCATCAAATAATAGGCCGTCATCGGCGGCAACGCGGCGCGTGGGTCGATCTCGGGCAGCATCGAGAGCGCGACCGAATGGGTGGAGTGCAGATGCACGATCGCCCGTGCGCTTCCGCGCGTATCGTAGAGCGCGGTGTGCAGCGGAACTTCCTTGGTCGGCGCATCGCCGGACATGAGCCGGCCCTGATCGTCCAGCCGCGACAGTTTTGCAGGATCGAGGAAGCCGAGCGACGCATTTGTCGGCGTCACCAGCCAGCCGCCGCCATCGAGCCTGACGCTGATATTGCCGGAGGAGCCCGGCGTCAGCCCGCGCTCGAACAGAGACCGTCCGAAGCGGCAGATATCCTCACGTAGCCTTGTCTCGTTGCTCGTTTCAGTTCTCATGGCCGTCATGCTCGCTTGTCTCACGCTTTGGCAGCGCGGCCAAGCCGTGTTATTCGAGGTCACGAGCCGCCGCAAAGGTGGTCGTCCGGGAAACGTTCGCAAGGGTTAGCTGCATGTCCGCGTCCACGTCACAAAATCAGCGCATCGCCGTCATCGGGCTCGGCTCGATGGGATATGGCATGGCGACCTCGCTGAAACGCGCCGGCTTTACGGTCACCGGCTGCGACGTTTCGGCTGATACGGTCGCGCGTTTTGTGAAAGACGGCGGCGCCGGCGCCGCAACGCCGGCCGAGGCGGCCAAGGGCGCCGACATCGTCGTCAGCGTCGTCGTCAACGCCGCGCAGACCGAAGCAATCCTGTTCGGCAAGGACGGCGTCGCCGAGACCCTGCCGAAAGACAGCGTCTTCATCTCCTCTGCGACCATGGATCCCGACGTGGCGCGGCGCCTGGCAAAACAGCTGGAAGCGACCGGCCGAAATTACCTGGATGCGCCGATCTCCGGCGGTGCGCAGCGTGCCGCGCAAGGCGAGTTGACGATCCTCGCGTCGGGCAGCCCGGCCGCCTTTGCAAAGGCGCGTCCTGCGCTCGATGCCATGTCAGCAAAGCTCTATGAGCTCGGCGATGCCGCTGGCCAGGGCGCGGCATTCAAGATGATCAACCAGCTGCTGGCCGGCGTGCATATCGCTGCCGCAAGCGAGGCGATGGCCTTCGCCGCCAAGCAGGGCCTCGACATCCGCAAGGTCTATGAGGTGATCACGGCGTCTGCCGGCAATTCCTGGATGTTCGAGAACCGCATGCCGCACGTGCTCGACGGCGACTACACGCCGCGCAGCGCGGTGGAGATCTTCGTCAAGGATCTCGGCATCATCCAGGACATGGCGCGCAGCGCCAGATTTCCGGTGCCGGTTTCCGCCGCAGCCCTCCAGATGTTCCTGATGACATCGGCCGCCGGCATGGGACGTGACGATGATGCGTCGGTGGCGCGAATGTATGCGCAGGTCACCGGCGTCAAACTTCCCGGCGACAAGTAGAAGAGGATTCCAATGCCCCGTTTCGCCGCCAACCTCTCGATGATGTTCACCGAGGTGCCGTTCCTCGACCGGTTCGACGCCGCCGCGGCAGCCGGCTTCACCGCTGTCGAGTTTCTCTTTCCCTATGAGCACCCGGTCGAAGCGGTCGGCGAGCGGCTCAAGCGCAACGGCCTGACACAGGCGCTGTTCAACCTGCCGCCGGGCGACTGGAATGCCGGCGAGAAGGGTTTTGCCGCATTGCCGGCGCGCTTTGCCGACCTCAAGGCGAGCCTGGAGACGGCGCTCCCTTACGCCAAGGCGACCGGCGTCAAGCGGCTGCATTTGATGGCGGGCATCGCCAACCGCGGCGAACGGGTCGCAATCGAGGCCTTCTACAAATCGGTGGCGTGGGCGGCGGAGTTCTTCGCGCCGCATGGCATCGACATCGTGCTCGAGCCGATCAATTCCCGCAATGTGCCCGGCTATTTCCTCAACGATTTCGGCTTCGCGCGCGATTTGATCCAGGAGTTGAGGCTTCCCAACCTGAGGCTCCAGTTCGACATCTATCATTGCGGGATCATCCATGGCGACGTCACCATGCGGCTGCGCGAGATGATGCCGATCATCGGCCACATCCAGATCGCCAGCATTCCCTCGCGCAACGAGCCCGACGGCGAGGAGCTGAATTATCCGTTCCTGTTCGACGAGCTCGACCGCCTCGGCTATGCCGGCTTCGTCGGCTGCGAATACAACCCGCGCGGCAAGACCACCGATGGGCTCGCCTGGTTCAAGCCCTATGCGGGAGTGAAGCCGTGACGCCTGCGGCGAAGATTTCCCTTGGCTGCATCGCCGACGACTATACCGGCGCCTCCGATCTCGCCAATACACTGACGCGCGCCGGCCTGCGCACGGTGCAGACCATCGGCGTGCCTGCCGACGATCTGAAGCTGCCGGAGGTCGACGCCGTCGTGGTGTCGCTCAAGAGCCGCTCGATCGAGGCTGGGCTTGCGGTGTCGCGCTCGCGCGCGGCCGAGACATGGCTGCGTGATCGCGGCGCGAGTCACGTGCTGTTCAAGATCTGCTCGACCTTCGATTCCACGGACGCAGGCAATATCGGGCCGGTGATGGATGCGCTGCGAGCCGATTGCGGCGAGGCCGTCGTGCTGGTGACCCCGGCTTTTCCCGAAACCGGTCGCACCGTCTATCAGGGCAATCTGTTCGTCGGTGCCGTGCCGCTGAACGAGAGCCCCCTCAAGGACCATCCGCTCAACCCGATGCATGATTCCAACCTGGTGCGCGTGCTGGCGCGCCAGAGCAAGTCGCAGATCGGTCTCGTCGATCTCGCGACCCTCTCACGGGGGACGGAGGCCGTGCGGGCCCGGCTCGCCGAACTATCGGGCAAGGGCATCGGCGCCGCGATCATCGACGCCGTGTTCGACCGCGACCTCGAGACCATCGGCCTTGTCGCCGCCGAGCACCGCCTGTCGGTCGGTGCCTCCGGTATCGGCCTTGGGCTCGCCCGCGCGCTGGTGTCGACCGGCAAGGTCAAGTCGGCCGCCGCCAGCAGCGACCAGGGCGCCGCCGTCGGCGGGCAGGTGGCGTGCCTCGCGGGAAGCTGCTCGCAGGCCACCTTGCAGCAGATCGCCAACGCCGAACGCGTCATGCCGGTGCTTCGTCTCGACCCCGACCGTATTCTTACGGGTGCGAATGAAACGCAGCGTGCGCTCGACTGGGCGAAGGAGCGATTGGCCCAAGGTCCCGTGCTGATTGCATCGAGTGCGACACCGGCTGACGTTGCCGCACTCCAGGCGCGTCACGGCCGCGACGCCGCAGGGCACGCGATCGAGCAGACGATGGCCGACATTGCCGAAAGCCTAGTGAAATCAGGCGTGCGGCGACTGATCGTCGCGGGCGGCGAGACCTCCGGCGCCGTCGTCGACCGCCTCGGGATTCCCGGCTTCCTGGTCGGCGCGGAGATCGCCGCCGGCGTGCCGGTGCTTCGTGCCGTCGGCGCCGCCGCGGGCGACATGTTACTCGCTTTGAAGTCGGGCAATTTCGGTGGACCGGAGTTTTTCGCGGACGCGATGAGGCTCATGCGCTGAGCGGAGAGCAACCTTAGCCCTCTGTTCATTTCTTTCGGCTTCCGTACTCGTACGGAGTCGTAGTTAACAACTGCTCAGTTGCTTTGTTGTTGGATACCGGCGCCGCAAGCTTTCGGTTGACTCGTTTCCAGGCCAAGCGCCGCGCCAACACAAGAGACTGTTCATGCTCGCCACCATCTCCATCCGCGCCAAGATCATCAGTGTCGTGGCGTTCCTGCTGGTTGGGATGGCCGGCATGGGCCTGCTCGCCGTCATGAAGATGCGGTCGATGAACGCCAACACCACCGAGATCACCACGAGCTGGATGCCCAGCGTGCGGGTGCTCGGTGAAATTCGCGCCGCCGTCATCACTTATCGCAATGTGGTTCGCGAGCACATGCTGTCCGAGAAACTGGACGACAAGATCGCGGCGGAAACAACCGCGGCGACCGTGACGGAGGCGTTGGGGAAAGCTCGCAAGCAATATGAGGCCATGATTAGCCTGCCGGAAGAGCGCACGCTGTACGCTGAGTGGTCCAAGCTGTGGGGCGACTACCAGAAAGGCGCCGAAGAGGTCATGGAACTGTCACGTATGGAGGCCGGGAAGGTCCCGCACGCGTCCCATGAGCTGAACACAAAGACAGTCAACAAGATCGGCCTCAAGTCTGACGAGGTGCTGCAAAAGGATATCGACCTCAACACCAAGGGCGGCACTCAGGCCGCCCAGGATGCCGCCGACAGCTACTTCAATGCCTTCATGTTGGTTGCGGTCATTCTGGGTGCTGCCGTCGTGACCGGCATCGGCGTCGGCTTCTATCTCGTCCATGATGTCTCCAGCGGCATCAATTCGATCACCCAGCCGATGCAGGCGCTGGGTCGCGGCGATCTCTCCGCTGAGATCCCGCATCGTGGCGAGAAGACCGAGATCGGTTCGATGGCCGACGTGCTGCAGGTCTTCAAGGAGGCCCTGATCGCCAAGAAGGCCGCCGACCAAGCCGCCGCGGCCGACGCCGAAGCCAAGATCGAGCGCGGCCGCCGCGTCGACAACATCACCCGCGACTTCGAAACCATGATCGGCGAGATCGTCCAGACCGTGTCGTCGGCCTCGACCCAGCTTGAAGCCTCGGCCTCGACGCTGACCTCGACCGCCGACCGCTCGCAGCGGATGGCGACCACGGTTGCCTCGGCTTCGGAAGAAGCGTCCACCAACGTCCAGTCGGTGGCCTCGGCGACAGAAGAGATGGCCTCCTCGGTCGGCGAGATCAGCCGCCAGGTGCAGGAATCGGCGCGGATGGCGGGCGATGCCGTCGGCCAGGCCCGCGCTACCACCGAGCGCGTCAGCGAGCTCTCGAAAGCCGCTTCGCGCATCGGCGACGTCGTCGAGCTCATCAACACCATTGCCGGCCAGACCAACCTGCTGGCGCTCAACGCGACCATCGAAGCGGCGCGCGCCGGTGAGGCCGGGCGCGGCTTCGCGGTGGTCGCTTCCGAAGTGAAAGCGCTTGCCGAGCAGACCGCAAAGGCGACCGGCGAGATCGGCCAGCAGATCTCCGGCATCCAGGCGGCGACCAACGACTCGGTCGGCGCGATCAAGGAGATCTCCTCGACCATCGAGCGTCTCTCGGAAATCTCCTCGGCGATTGCGGCCGCGGTGGAAGAGCAGGGTGCTGCGACCCAGGAAATCGCCCGCAACGTGCAACAGGCGGCCCAGGGCACTCAGCAGGTGTCCTCCAACATCACCGACGTGCAACGCGGCGCGACCGAGACCGGCACCGCCTCCTCGCAGGTGCTCTCGGCGGCGCAGATGCTCTCCAACGACAGCGCCCGACTAAAGACTGAGGTCAGCAAGTTCCTGACCAACGTCCGCGCAGCCTAATCTTGGACGCGATGGCAGTTCTGAAAGCGGCGCCTCCGAGCGCCGCTTTTTTACGTGGTCGAAGGCCGTCTCTGTAATCTTCCGGCCAGCGGCTGCATATCTGGAATGCGATTTCGCTGCGCGATAGCAGGGAAGTGACTACGCGTGATGCGCTGCCGTTGGCCATTTCAGCGGTGTTCGAGTAAATCAGTCGAGGAACCCGCGGGGGCGGTTTCCCTGTCCCCTGATTTGGAATTGCCTGACGAATGATTGCTCTGGTTCGTATTGCCCTGAGCCGACCCTACACGTTTGTCGTGCTCGCGCTCCTGCTTCTGATCATTGGACCGCTGGCGGCGCTGCGGACGCCGACTGACATTTTTCCCGACATCCGGATCCCCGTGATCGGCGTGGTCTGGCAGTATACCGGCCTGCCGCCCGACCAGATGTCCGGCCGCATCACCACGCCGTTCCAGCGAGCGCTGACGACCACCGTCAACGACATCGAGCACATCACTGCCAATTCCTATAACGGCTTTGGCATCATCAAGATTTTCTTCCAACCCAATGTCGACATCCGCACCGCCAATGCGCAGGTCACGGCGATCTCGCAGACGCTGCTGAAGCAGATGCCGCCGGGCGCGACTCCGCCCTTGATCCTGAACTACTCCGCTTCGACCGTGCCGATCATCCAGGTGGCGCTGTCGGGCGATGGCCTGACCGAGCAGAACCTCGCCGACATCGGCATCAACCAGCTGCGCACGCCGCTGGTCACCGTGCCCGGTGCGGCGATCCCGTACCCGTTCGGCGGCAAGCAGCGCCAGATCCAGATCGACCTCGACCCGACCGCGCTCCAGGCCCGCGGCCTGTCCGGCCAGGACGTCGCCAACGCGCTCGCGGCCCAAAACCTGATCACGCCGGTCGGCACCCAGAAGATCGGCCAGTTCGAATACAACATCCAGCTCAACAACTCGCCGCTCAAGATCGACGAGCTGGGCAACCTGCCGATCAGGACCGTCAACGGCGCGATGGTCTATGTGCGAGATGTCGCAACCGTCAGAGACGGCAATCCGCCGCAAACCAACATCGTCCATGTCGACGGCAACCGCTCGGTGCTGATGATGGTGCTGAAGGCAGGCGCGACCTCGACCCTCGATATCATCGCGGGCATCAAGCAGAAGGTGATCGACGTCAAAGACCAGATGCCGGACGCGCTGAAGGTCGGATTCATCGGCGACCAGTCGGTCTTCGTCCGCGGCGCGATTCAAGGCGTCGCCTTCGAAGGCGTGATCGCCGCGCTGCTCACCAGCGTGATGATCCTGCTGTTCCTCGGCAGCTGGCGCTCGACCGTCATTATAGCGGTCTCGATCCCGCTCTCCGTTCTCGGCGCCATCATCATGCTCTCGGCGATCGGCGAGACGCTGAACATCATGACACTCGGTGGTCTCGCGCTCGCGGTCGGCATCCTCGTCGACGACGCCACGGTGACGATCGAGAACATCAACTACCATCTCGAGCAGGGCAAGCCGGTCGAGCAATCGATCCTCGATGGCGCCAACCAGATCGTGACGCCGGCTTTCGTCTCGCTGCTCTGTATCTGCATCGTGTTCGTGCCGATGTTCTTCCTCTCCGGCGTCGCGCGCTTCCTGTTCGTGCCGATGGCCGAAGCGGTGATGTTCGCGATGATCTGGTCGTTCATCCTGTCGCGCACGCTGGTGCCGACCATGGCGAACTATCTGCTGCATGCGCACGTCCATCATGAGGGCGAGCCACCGAAGTCGCGCAATCCCTTCGTCTGGTTCCAGCGCGGTTTCGAGAGGCGGTTCGAGCGCATTCGCGGCGGCTACCATAACTTCCTCGGGCTCGCGCTCGCGCTCGCGCACCGCGCGGTGTTCGTGATCGGCTTCCTTTGCGTGGTCGGGGCGTCCTTCGCGCTGGTGCCGTTCCTGGGCCGCAACTTCTTCCCCGCCGTCGATTCCGGTAACATCCTGATGCATGTTCGCACCCAGGTCGGCACCCGCGTCGAGGAGACCGCCAACCAGCTCGCTGACGTGCAGAAAGCGATCCGCAAGCTGATTCCGGGCGAGATCGAAACGCTGACCGACAACATCGGCATGCCGATCTCCGGCATCAACATGACCTACAACAACACCGGTGTGATCGGTCCGCAGGATGGCGACATTCAGGTCAAGCTCAAGGAAATCCACAAGCCAACCGAGGAGCATGTGCGGGTGCTGCGTGAGCAGTTACCGCGGCTGTTCCCCGGCGTCAGCTTCGCCTTCCTGCCGGCCGACATCGTCAGCCAGATCCTGAATTTTGGCGCGCCGGCGCCGATCGATCTCCAGGTCCGGGGCGCCAACGCTGAGGCAAACTTTGCTTACGCGAACAAGCTGCTCGCCAAGGTTCGTCGCATTCCCGGCGTGGCTGACGCGCGCATTCAGCAATCGCCAAGCAACCCGACCTTCAATATCGATGTCGACCGCACTCGTGCGCAATATGTCGGCCTGACCGAGCGCGACGTCACCAACAGCCTCGTGGTCAATCTGGCCGGCTCCTCGCAGGTGGCGCCGACCTACTACCTCAATCCCGATAACGGGGTGTCCTACTCTATCGTGATGCAGACGCCGCAATATCAGATCGATTCGCTCAGCGCGCTGCAGACACTGCCGATCACGGCGGCCGGCAATGCGCAGTCGCCGATCCTCGGCGGTATCGCCGACATCAAGCGCTCGACGTCGAGCGCGGTGGTGTCGCAATACGACATCCAGACGCTGGTGCAGATCTACGCCACGACGTCGGGCCGCGACCTCGGTGCGGTGTCCAATGATATTCGCCAGCTGATCGCCGACACCGCCAAGGACGTGCCGAAGGGATCTTCCGTGGTGCTGCTCGGCCAAGTGCAGACCATGAACAGCGCCTTCTCGGGCCTGCTGTTCGGCCTGCTCGGGGCCGTCGTGCTGATCTACCTGCTGATCGTCGTGAACTTCCAGTCCTGGTCCGATCCGTTCGTGATCATCACGGCACTGCCGGCAGCCCTCGCCGGCATCGTCTGGATGCTGTTCACGACCCAGACCACGTTGTCCGTGCCTGCGCTGACAGGCGCCATCATGTGCATGGGCGTGGCCACTGCCAACAGCGTGCTGGTCATTTCCTTCGCCCGTGAGCGCTATGAGGAACTGGGCGACCCCATCGCAGCCGCGCTGGAAGCCGGCTTCGTCCGGTTCCGGCCGGTGCTGATGACCGCGCTCGCCATGATCATCGGCATGGCGCCGATGGCGCTCGGGCTGGGCGAGGGTGGCGAGCAGAATGCGCCACTTGGCCGCGCCGTAATCGGCGGCCTGATCTTTGCAACTTTCGCCACGCTGATGTTTGTTCCCGTGGTGTTCAGCATGGTACACAAGAAACAAGGCGTCAGAGCCGCCGCCCCATTGGAGACTCCGCATGTCGCCCACTGAACCCCGCTCCCCGGTGTCGCACCGGAAACTGGGCATTTTCGGCGTGGTGGCGCTGATTGCGGCAGGCCTCGTGGTCGGCACCGGCATCCGGGCCCGCGAGGACCAGGGCTCCAAGCTGAAGGAATGGACCGACGACCAGGCCGTTCCGAGCGTTGCGGTGACCCTGCCCAACGCCAAATCGCTCAATTCCACCATCGATCTGCCGGGCCGGCTCGAGGCCTATTATCGCGCCCCGATCTTCGCGCGCGTTTCCGGCTATCTCAAAAGCTGGAGCGCTGACATCGGCGCCCGCGTCAAGGCGGGTCAGGTGATCGCCGAGATCGAGGCGCCCGACCTCGACCAGCAGCTTTTGCAGGCTCGCGCCGACCTCGCCAGCCAGCAGGCCAGCGCCAGGCTGTCGGAAGCAACCCTGAACCGGCGCAAGACGCTGGTCGCCTCCAACTTCGTTTCGGCGCAGGAGATCGACGAGCGCACCGCCGATCTCTCCAACAAGAACGCCGCGGTCCATTCCGGACAGGCCAATGTCGAGCGGCTCGAGGCGCTGGCCGGTTACAAGAAGATCACGGTGCCGTTCGACGGCGTGGTCACGGCGCGCGACACCGACGTCGGCGCACTGATCAACGCCGGTGGCGGCGCCGGCCCGGCGATGTTCGTGGTCTCCGACATCACCAAGCTGCGCGTCTACGTCAACGTTCCCCAGAACTACGTGCCGGCGATCAAGATCGGCGCCAAGGCCACCATGGTGATGCCGGAATACCCGAACCGGACGTTCCAGGCCACGGTGGAGGCGTCCTCGCAGGCCGTCGACGTCGCCTCGGGCACCACACGCATGCAGCTCGGTCTGGACAATTCGAGCGGCGAATTGATGCCGGGCGGCTATGCCAGCGTGAAGCTGAATTTGCAGCGCGACACCGCGCCGCTGAGCATCCCGGCCAGCGCGTTGATCTTCAACGGCAGCGGCCTGCGTGTCGCGACCGTGGGCGCGGACGACAAGGTGCAGTTCAAGACCGTGACCATCGCGCGCGATCTCGGCCGCGAGATCGAGCTCGCCTCGGGCATCGCGCCTGACGATCGCGTCATCACCGCACCGCCGGACGGCCTGTCCGACGGCGATGCGGTTCGCGTCGTCGGTGCCGGCGGCAAGCCGGCGACTGCGTCGGAAAAGCAGGCGCCGAAGAGCTGAGACGGCACGCTCTCTTGCCCCGGACGCAGCGCAGCACGAAGTGATGCGCTGCTGAGCCGGGGCCCATCTCTCCTGGCTGTACCGTGTAGCTTTCTGGGTCCCGGCTCTGCGGAGCGGCACTTCGCGCCGCACCGCGTCCGGGACACGAGAGCTAGGCCACCCGCCACTCCGGCACGCCATCGGCGGCCATCGCGATCTCGCCGAGTGAACCCACCGGCGTACGATTGAAGTCGAGCAAGCGTTCTAGCGTCGCATCATCGCTCGCCGGGATCCGCGCCAGCGTGCGCCGGTCATCCGCCGTGCGCAACATCACCACACCGTGCTCGGCATCGCCGCCGCGGCCGTAGAGCACCGTAAAGCTCTCGACCTTGCCTTTTCCGCTCGCCTCTGTGACGAACTCCGGCACCGCACGCCTGTTGTGGTCGGCCTCGGCTTGCACGCTGGTCTCCTGCGCCAGCGCATCCCGCCGCGGTGTCTTCGAAACGACCAGCGCGTGATGCTTGGTGACGAAGCCGCCCTGGCCGTAGAGCAGGCCGAGCTTGTCGCCACCGCGCAGGCGCCGCACCATCGCGCAGGCTGCATGCGTCATGTAGGTGTTGAGCGGCGCGCCGAAGAAGGTGAGGCCACCGTTCACTGTCGGCTGCACGTCGGCGCCCAGGCCCAGCGTCCGCCGCGCCATCTTCGGCACGCAGGGAAAGCAGCTATAGAGCTCGATCGCGTCGAAATTCTTGCCGTCGCCGCCGGCGATGTCCATCACGGCCTTCAGCACCGCGTTCTGTGGATGGCTCTCGTAAAACTGGTCGCGCACGAGATAGTCGGGCGGCTCCTCTGCCGAGGCGCCGCCGAGCGGATAGACCAGTCTGTCCTCGGGAATCCCTGCCGCGCGTGCCTTGGCAAGGCTGGTGAGCAACAGCGCGCCGCCCATGTTGACGCTAGGGTTGGCGACCATGAGCTTGTTGTAGGGCCACGCAATGAGCCGGTTGTCCGCGGTCGGCGTCGTGATCTCGTCCGGCGCATAGCGCCGCTTCAGCCAGGCATTGGGATTTTGTGCGGCAGCTGCCGAATAGCGCGACCACAGGGTGCCTGATTCCGCCATCGCCTCGCGCGGTGTCTGGCCCCAATGCGCGGACGAAGCCGCTTCATAGAATGGATAGACCGTGACAGGGCGGAACACGCCGAGCTTGATCGCCAGCGGTTTCTGGAACGTCGCGCCGCGCTTCGGCTCCGGGGCATCGTGGGCGAATGGCGTCCATGGCAGCTTGACGGCCGCGCGCTCGGCCTTGGTTGCCGTCGATTGCGCCTCCGCGCCGCAGACCGCGGCGACGGTACATTCGCCGCGCGCGATGCGCTTTGCGGCCTCGTGAATGAAGCGGATCGGGCTCTCGCCGCCGACCGGGCCGTAGTAGCAATGCGCCGGCGAGACGCCGAGCCGTTGCGCCAGCAGCTTCTCCGGATCGCGATAGCGCCAGCTCAGGAAGTTGACGACGTCGAGCGACTGCACCTCGCCGAGCAGCTTCGCGCCGGCGTCAGCCTCTGCGCGTCGCAGTGCCTGTTCGAGCAGATCGAGCGGCTCGAGGCCGTCGGCGATCTCCTTGGGGCGGTCGACGATCTCGCCGATGCCGACGATGACGGGGGTGCGGTCAGGGGAAACGGTCGTCATCGTTCTTGCTTCTTCACTCTCTCAGATATTTCCGACCTCATCCTGAGGAGCCTGCGCAGCAGGCGTCTCGAAGGATGGGCCGCGGGCTCTCATGGTTCGAGACGGCGCTTGCGCGCCTCCTCACCATGAGGGTCCAGCGCAACTACTCCGCCACCAGCGCATTCATGTGCTCGACGGCTTCGGCAAATTCTTCCTTGAACTCCTGCACCACGGCGCCTGCAGATTTCACGCTGTCGATCAGGCCGACGCCCTGGCCGACGAAATAGCTGACGAGGTCGCGCGCTTTGGCATTGCCGGCGGCCGCGGCGCGGTCGATCGAGTTGAAGGCATCGCGGCTGATGATGCTCTGAAGCGGCATCGGCAGCGCGCCCGGGCTTTCCGGCGCGCGATCCCAGGCATCGGTCCAGACCGAACGGAGCTGTCGCGCCGGCTTTCCGGTGCGGCCCTTCGAGCGGATTGCATCACGGGACGATGCGGCGATCATCTTCTCGCGAAAGATCTCAGAGGTCTCGGACTCGACGGTGGCAAGCCAGACCGAACCGGTCCAGGCGCCGGCCGCGCCCATCGCCATGCAGGCCGCCATCTGACGACCCGTCATGATGCCGCCGGCCGCCAGCACCGGCACGTCGCGGATCGGCTTGATCGCCTTGATCACCTCCGGCACCAGCACCATGGTCGAGACCTCGCCGCAATGGCCGCCGGCCTCGGTGCCCTGCACCACGAGGATGTCGACACCGGCCGCAACCTGGCGCAGCGCATGCTCCTTGGCCCCGACGAGCGCCGCGACCGGCACGCCGTGCGTCTTGCCCATCTCGATCATCGCTTTCGGCGGCACGCCGAGCGCATTCGCGATCAGCCGGATCGGATGATTGAACGAGACCTTGAGCAGCTGCAGCGCGGTCTCGGCGTCGAACGGCTGCGGCTGGTTGTCAGCCACATCAGTTGTCGTCAGCTCGATGTCGTATTTCTTCAGCAGATCGCTGGTGAATTTGCGGTGCTCTTGCGGCACGCGCGCCTCAAGGCTCTTCCAGGTGACGTCCTTCTCGCCTGCAGTGGAGATGTTTTCGGGGATCAGCACGTCGATGCCATAGGGCTTGCCGTCGACATGATCGTCGATCCATTTCAGCTCGCGCTCGAGCGTATCAGGCGTGTGCACGGTGGCGCCGAGCACGCCGAAACCGCCGGCACGGCTGACAGCGGCAACGACATCGCGGCAATGACTGAAGGCGAGCAGCGGGAACTCGATGCCCAGCATGTCGCAGATCGGCGATTTCATGGTCCTCTCCCGGTGGCCTTCGCATTGCTCTTGTTTTGCCTTGTGAGGGCCGTTCGACGCTAGCCCTTCGTTGCCGGTGATGCCACGCCGGATTGGGGCGAGCATCTTGCGCGCAGGCGTCGCGTCGTGGACGAACCATTCCATAACCTAAGAAGAGAGCGTCAACCGACGTCGCCAAGTGCGGCCAGATCATCAGCCGCGCAGGCTGGTGACAGGCGAGACTGCATGACGCCGGCCTGAGGCCCGCGCGCAGCGCAGAGCCGGCAGGGCTTGCCATCGGCCATTCGCGGGCTAATTAATGCAGGCGCATCTTTCCGCCGGAGCCCTTCGCATGACCGATACCCCTTACGTGCCGCCAAAAGTCTGGACCTGGAACAAGGAGAACGGCGGGCAGTTCGCCAGCATCAACCGGCCGATTGCGGGCCCCACCCACGACAAGGAGCTGCCGGTCGGCAAGCATCCCTTCCAGCTCTACTCGCTGGCGACGCCGAACGGGGTGAAGGTCACGGTGATGCTGGAGGAGCTACTGGCGCTCGGCCACAAGGGGGCCGAATACGACGCCTGGCTGATCAAGATAGGCAATGGCGATCAGTTCGGCAGCGGCTTTGTCGACATCAATCCGAACTCGAAAATCCCGGCGCTGGTGGACCGCTCCGGCCCCGAGCCGGTCAGGGTCTTCGAATCTGGCTCGATCCTGTTCTATCTCGCCGAAAAGTTCGGCGCCTTTCTGCCGAAGGACATCAAGGCCCGTACCGAGGCGATGTCCTGGCTGTTCTGGCAGATGGGCAGCGCGCCCTATCTCGGCGGCGGTTTTGGCCATTTCTACGCCTACGCGCCGTTCAAGATCGAATACGCCATCGATCGCTTCGCGATGGAGGTCAAGCGCCAGCTCGACGTGCTCGACCGGCGCCTTGCCGACAATGAGTATCTCGCGGGCAAGGAGTACACGATTGCCGACATGGCCGTGTGGCCCTGGTACGGCGCGCTCGCCAAGGGGTTGGTCTATGGCGCCGGCGAATTTTTGTCGGTGCGGGACTACAAGAACGTGCAGCGCTGGACCGATGAGATCGCCAAGCGCCCGGCCGTCAAGCGCGGCCGCATGGTCAACCGCGTCTCCGGCGATCCCGCCAGCCAGCTCCACGAGCGCCACGACGCCAGCGATTTCGAGACCAGGACTCAGGACAAGGTCGGCGAGCCGGCCGCGTCGTAGGGTCCTTTCTTCGCCTCGCCCCGCTTGCGGGGAGAGGCCGGATCGCCGCAGGCGAGCCGGGTGAGGGGGAGTCTCCGCGAGTCCAGTTCTCACCGTCCTCGCGGAGGCTCCCCCTCATCCCGACCTTCTCCCCGCAAGCGGGGAGAAGGAGAAAAGGGGCCTACGCCATGCTCAGCTCGTGGCGTCCCACCACCATCCAGTGCACCTCGTCCGGACCATCGGCAAAACGCAGGTGACGGACGTCCTGGTACATCTCGGCGAGCGGCGTCCAGTGCGAGATGCCGGTGGCGCCGTGCATCTGGATCGACTGGTCGATGATCTTGCAGGCGCGCTCCGGCACCATGGCCTTGACCATGGAGACCCAGACGCGGGCTTCCTTGTTGCCGAGCACGTCCATCGCCTTGGCGGCCTTGAGCACCATCAGCCGCATCGCCTCGATTTCGCAGCGCGCCTGCGCAATGATCTGCATGTTGCCGCCAAGATGGGCGATCTTCTTGCCGAAGGCTTCGCGGGTGAGGCCACGCTGCACCATCAGATCGAGCGCCTTTTCGGCCTTGCCGATGGTGCGCATGCAATGATGGATGCGGCCGGGCCCGAGACGCAGCTGCGAGATCTCGAAGCCGCGGCCTTCGCCGAGCAACATGTTTTCTTTCGGAACGCGCACATTGTTGAAGCGCATGTGCATGTGACCGCGCGGGGCGTGGTCCTGGCCGAACACGTACATCGGGCCGAGCACCTCGACGCCGGGCGTGTCGCGCGGCACCAGGATCTGCGATTGCTGCTTGCTCGGCGCCGCATCGGGATTGGTCTTCACCATCACGATGAGGATTTTGCAGCGGGGGTCGCCGACGCCGGAGATGTAGTACTTCTCGCCGTTGATGACCCATTCGTCGCCGACGAGTTTTGCGGTGGTCGAAATGTTCTGGGCGTCGGAGGAGGCGACGTTCGGCTCGGTCATGACATAGGCCGAGCGGATCTCGCCGTTCATCAGCGGCTTCAGCCACTTCTCTTTCTGCTCCTTGGTGCCGACGCGCTCCAGCACCTCCATGTTGCCGGTGTCGGGCGCCGAGCAGTTCATGGTCTCGGACGCGAGCGGGCTCTTACCGAGCTCCGAGGCGATATAGGCGTAGTCGAGATTCTTCAGGCCCTGGCCGGTCTCGTCATCGGGCAGGAAGAAGTTCCAGAGGCCCTCCTTCTTGGCCTTGTTCTTGGCGACCTCGAGCACCTCGAGCTGCTTCGGCGTAAAACTCCAGCGATCCTGTTTGCCTTCGCCGGCCTTGGCGAACTCGATCGACATCGGCTCGACGGTGTCGCGGATGAACTTCCTGACGTGATCGTAGAGCGGCCGGACCTGGTCCGACATGCGGAGGTCGTTGAGCTCATCGCCGGGATTGAGCGTGTAGTTGGTGGTGCGGGGAATGTAGGCGTGCTTTGTCATTGTTCCTCCCGGGGGCACTGATCGCGTTGGGCCGGAGAATAGTCGCAGCAAGCGCAAAGTGCGAGCGCGCATTTTCTCACGCAAGCCATGCCATGCGATGGAATTTCGCGAGGGCGTTTGAAATGTTGTTTGAATGGTGTTGGTGGTTCGCTGCGCCCCTGTGGCATTCGCCGTTGTCATCGCCCGGCTTGACCGGGCGATCCGGTACTCCGTGACGTCTGTGACTCACGGAGAAGCTGCGACGTACTGGATTCTCCGCTTTCGCGGGGAATGACAGCATCCTGAGCAATCAGTTCGGCATCCGATGCATCGCGCAGATCTTGTTGCCGTCGAGGTCACGCAAATAAGCCAGATAGAGCTTGTTCCCCGCGCCCTCGCGGATGCCGGGTGGATTCTCGATCGGCGTTCCGCCAGCGGCGAGACCTGCCGCGTGCCACGCATCCACCTGCTCGGGCGAGTTGCAGGCAAAGCCGATGGTGCCGCCATTGGCGTGCGTCGCCGGCTCGCCGTTGATCGGCTTCGACACCGAGAACACGCCGGTCTTGGTGAAGTAGAAGATGCGGTGACCGTCGATCTTGGCCGGTCGCACTTCCAGCGTGTTCAGCAAATTGTCGTAGAAGGCCTTCGCCTTGTCGAGGTCGTTGGTGCCGATCATGATGTGTGAAAACATTTTGCCTATCCCCTCTGCACTTACAAAACCAGAGACCGCAGGGTGGGCAAAGCGCAGCGTGCCCACCACGGCAGTCGAAAGTGCTCACGGTGGGCACGGCGCAACGCGCCTTTGCCCACCCTACGAGATCTCAGAACGCTGTATAGCCGCCGTCGATCACGAACGTATCCGCGGTGTGATACGACGACGCCTTGCTCATCAGATACACCGCAATGCCGCCGAAATCGCTGGCCTCGCCGAACCGCCGCATCGGAATCCGCGGCATCACGTTGGCGACGAACTTTTCGTTGGCCATGATGCCTGCGGTCATGTCGCTCTTGATCCAGCCGGGCAGGATCGCGTTCGCGGTGACGCCGTGGCGGGCGAGCTCAACACCGAGCGCGCGCACCAGCGCGTTGATGGCAGCCTTGGTCGCCGCATAATGCTCGTTGCGCGCAGTGCCGAAGATCGAGGCGAGGCTCGATGTCGCGACCAGCCGGCCGAAGGGATCGCCGGCATTGGCCCGGTCGGTCATGTGCTTTGCGGCGACCTGGAACGCGTGGAACACACCGTCGAGATTGGTCGCAAACATTGTGCGCCATTCCTCCTCGGTGCGCTCGATGAAGGACCTGCGACCGCCGCCGCCGATGCCGGCATTGGCAAAGCAGCCATCGACCCGGCCGAACGTGTCGAGCGTCGCCTTCATCGCGGCATTGACGGAAGCCGGATCGGCGACGTCGCAGACGCGGGTATCGACCTTGCCGGAGAGGCCCGCCATGCTCGCGGCAGCAGCCTTGTTCTTGTCAGCATTGCGGCCCCAGATCGAGACATTGCAGCCCTGGCCGGCCAGCGCCTGCGCGATGCCGAGCCCGATGCCGCCATTGCCGCCGGTGATCACGGCGACGCGGCCGGTGAGATCGAAAAGGTTCATGGCGCGTTTCCTGTTTTTGGCAAGACTTCTTGGCAAGACCTCTTGGCAAGACCTCTTGGCAAGACTTCTTGGTACCACGCGCATCAGCCGCTGCGCGCAAGATTGCTTGCTATGCTCTGATCACCATGGACAAGACCGCGCCAAAAATCAAATATGTGTCCCGGCAAAACGAATTCCGGTCTGCGAAACATCGCAGGCCGCAACTGACGAGGAAACCATGCAGTTCAAACACGTCACGCTCGAATTCGATGGTTCGGTCGCGATCCTCAGGCTCGACCATCAGGAGGTGATGAACGCGGTCTCCATGGACATGCTGGGCGGGCTTTCCGATGCGCTCGACGCGATCGAGGAGAAACGGGGCGAGGTGCGCTGCGTCGTGCTGACCGGCGCCGGGCGGGCATTCTGCACGGGAGCGAATCTCCAGGGCCGCAACGACCAATCGAAGAAGACCAAGGCCGGCCGGACGCTCGAGACCGGCTTTCATCCCTTCCTGCGCCGCATCCGCAACCTGCATTGCCCCATCGTGACCGCGGTCAACGGCCCGGCCGCCGGCGCCGGCATGAGCTTCGCGCTGCTCGGCGACATGATTTTATGCGCGCGTTCCTCCTATTTCCTTCAGGCGTTTCGCCGCATCGGTCTCGTGCCGGATTGCGGTTCGACCTGGCTCTTGCCGCGCCTGATCGGCAAGGCGCGCTCGATCGAATTGTCGCTAATGGGCGAGCGCTTGCCAGCCGAGAAGGCGCTGGAATGGGGCCTCGTCAACCGCGTCTATGACGACGGCGTGCTGATGGAGGAGGCGATGAAGCTAGCGCGCGACTTGGCGAGCGGGCCGACGATCGCGCTGTCGCTGATCCGCAAGCTCTATTGGGACAGCCCGGAAAATTCCTTCGAGGACCAGCTCAATCTCGAATTCCAGTGCCAGCTGCGCGCCGGCGATACGCAGGATTTTCGCGAGGGCGTCGGCGCGTTCCTGGAGAAGCGGCCTGCGCAGTTCAAAGGCAAATGATCGAGGCGGAGCTTTCTCGTAGCGTCCAGCGCTGGTGTCCCGGTGCGACCGGCGTCACCGGCGCGGCAAAGCTTTCGGGTGGCGCCAGTCAGGAGACCTGGCGCTTCGACATCGTGCATCCGGATGGGCCGATCGGCGCGATCCTGCGCCGCTCGCCGAAAGGTTATGGGGCTGCGCCAACGCGCGCTGCTGGTCTCGCCGCCGAAGCGCAGCTCATGCAGCTCGCTTATGAAGCGGGCGTGCCGTCGCCGCGCGTGATGCATGTGCTGGCGCCGGACGAGGGTCTCGGCACCGGCTTCATCATGCAGCGGGTCGAGGGCGAAACCATCGCCCGCAAGATTCTTCGCGATGATGAATTCGCGGCGGCGCGGCCATTGCTTGCGCGGCAGATCGGCGGCGTGCTTGCGGGACTGCACGGGCTGCCGCAGAACAAATTGCCAGAACTGCGCAGCCGCAGTGCGACCGAGGAGATCTCTGAGTTCGAGCGCGACTATCGCAGCCTCAACTGGCCAAAGCCGGTGTTCGAGCTGGCGCTGTGCTGGCTGCGCGATCACGATCCCGGTCCCTCGGCCGAGACGACGCTTGTGCATGGCGACTTCCGCAACGGCAATTTCATCATCGGCGCCGACGGTGTCCGCGCGGTGCTCGACTGGGAGCTCGCTCATCTCGGCGATCCCATGGAGGATCTCGGCTGGGTCTGCGTCAACTCCTGGCGGTTTGGTGAGATTGACAAGCCGGTCGGCGGTTTTGGTTCGCGCGAAGAACTGTTCGCCGGCTATGAGGCGGCGGGCCGCAAGGTTGATCCGTCGCGTGTAAAATTCTGGGAAGTGATGGGCACGTTGCGCTGGGGCATCATGTGCGGCGGCATGATGCAGCGGTTCCGCGAGAGGCCGGATCATTCCATGGAGCGCGCCATGATCGGCCGCCGTGCGTCGGAGACTGAGATTGATCTGCTGCGGCTGCTCGCGCCGCGGGGAGGTTAGGCATGCAGGACGAACCGACACCGATCGAGCTGACCAACGTGGTCGCCGATTTCCTCCGCAACGACATCACGCCGCTCGTTTCGGGCCATCAGGCGTTCAAGCTGCGCGTCGCGGTCAACATCCTCGATCTCGTCACGCGGCAGCTGACGCAGGAGAAGGGGAGTGACGCGAGCGAGGTCGAGCGGCTGCGCGCGCTGCTCGGCATGGACGGCTCGGTGACGGACCTCAACCGAGCGCTCGCCGATCGCATCGCCAAGGGCGAGGTTGATTTGGCAACGCCTGGCCTCGCCGAGCATCTGTGGGCGACCACGATGGACAAGCTCGCGGTCGATCAGCCGAATTACGCATCGTATAGGCGGGAGCTGTCGCGGGGCGGATAACTGGCGCCACATTCTCCTCCGTCATTGCGAGGAGCGCTTGCGACGAAGCAATCCAGACTGCTTCCGCAGAGGCGGTCTGGATTGCTTCGCTACGCTCGCAATGACGACGGAAAGACCGCGCTACTTCCCCACCCATTTCGGCGGCCGCTTCTCCGAAAACGCCTTCGGGCCCTCGATGTAATCCTGTGAGGCCACCATCGCCTTCACCGCCGGATATTCGCGCTGCTCCTCGATCGCCTGCTCCAGCGATACGGCAAGGCCCTTTCTGATGGTCTGCTTCGACGCCCGGATCGACATCGGCGAATTCTTGGTGATCATCTCGGCCCAGCGCAGCGCGCCCGCAAGCGCTTCGCCCTGCGGCACCACCTCGTTGACGAAGCCGAGCTCCTGTCCCTCCTTGGCGCTGACATGGCGCGCAGTAAGGATCATGCCCATGGCGCGCTTCAGGCCGATCTGTCGCGGCAGGCGGTGCAGGCCGCCGGCGAGAGCGGCGAGGCCGACGCGCGGTTCGGGCAGCGCGAAGGTTGCGTTCTCGGAGGCAATGATCAGGTCGCAGGCGAGCGCGATCTCGAAGCCACCGCCCATGGCGACGCCGTTGACCGCCGCGATGATCGGCTTGTCGCAGTCGAACCGCGCAGTGAGGCCGGCAAAGCCGCCCTTGTCCCAGCCGCGCTTGCCGCCCGCCGCCTGCCACTTCAGATCGTTGCCGGCGCAGAAGGCCTTGTCGCCGGCGCCGGTAACGACCGCGACCCACTGCTCGGGATCAGCTGCGAAATCGTCAAACACCTTGTTGAGCTCGAAATGCGCGTCGATGTGCAGCGCGTTGTAGACCTCGGGCCGCGACAGCGTGATGATCGTGATCGGCCCCTTGCGTTCCACCTTTGAGAATTTCAGCTCCATCGCGCGCTCCCGCATTTTCTCGTGAAGGAATATTGGCGCGATACTACCGCGCCTCAGTGCCGGAGCACCATCGAATTGCGCGGGCGCGCCTTGCGCTGCTCACACGTCGCTCTGCTTGACTTGCACGCGCTCTTCTCACCTTAATCCTGCGAAGCAAGTGCGCGCCTAGCGCCTTAACGCAAAACGATAAAATCAATCCGGGAGAGAACCGTGGATTTCTCATTGCCTGCCGATCTCGTCGCCTATCTCGGAGAACTCGACCGTTTCATCGAACGCGAGATCAAGCCGCTGGAACAGGTCGACGACAACATCCGCTTCTTCGATCACCGCCGCGAATGGGCGCGCACCGATTTCGAGAATGGCGGCCTGCCGCGACACGAATGGGAAGCGCTGCTGCGCAAGGCAAAGGATATCGCGGACGCCGCCGGCCATCTGCGCTTTCCGGTGTCGAAGCAATATGGCGGCAAGGACGGCTCCAATCTCTGGATGGCCGTGATCCGCGAACATTTTGCCGCAAAGGGTCTCGGCCTGCACAACGACCTTCAGAACGAGCACTCCATCGTCGGCAATTTTCCCGTCGTCACCATGCTCGACCGCTACGGCCGCGACGACCAGAAGGCGATGATCGACGGCTCGATCAAGGGCAAGTACCGCATCACCTTTGGCCTCACCGAGCCGCATCACGGCTCGGACGCGACCCACATGGAGACGCGCGCGGTGCCGGCGACCCGCGACAACGTCAAGGGCTGGATCATCAACGGCGAGAAGATGTGGACGACCGGCATGCACGTCGCCACGCATTGTGCGCTGTTTGCGCGCACGAGCGGCAATGACGGCGATGCCCGCGGCATCACCTGCTTCCTGGTGCCGGCCAAAAGTCACGGCGTCAGGATCGAGGAGTATATGTGGACCTTCAACATGCCGACCGACCATCCGCGCGTGAGCTTCACCGACGTGTTCGTGCCTGAGGATGCGCAATTCGGCGAGGTCGGCCGCGGCCTGTCGCTGGCGCAATGTTTTGTCCATCAGAACCGCATCCGCCAGGCGGCGAGCTCGCTTGGTGCCGCCGTCTATTGCATCAACGAGAGTGTGAAATATGCGTGCGAGCGAAAACCGTTCGGCAGGGCACTCGCCGAGAACCAGGCGATCCAGTTCCCGCTGGTCGAGCTCGCGACGCAAGCCGAGATGCTGCGCCTGTTGATCCGCAAGACCGCCTGGGAGATGGACCAGCTCGACGAGGAGCAGATCGAGCGCACGCTGTCCGATCGCGTCTCCATGTGCAACTACTGGGCAAACCGCCTCTGCTGCGAATCCGCCGACCGCGCCATGCAGGTCCACGGCGGCATGGGCTATTCACGCCACAAGCCGTTCGAGCACATCTACCGCCACCACCGCCGCTACCGCATCACGGAAGGCAGCGAGGAGATCCAGATGCGCAAGGTCGCGGGGTTCTTGTTCGGCTATATGGGGCCGGGGAAGCATTAGGCGTTGCGGGTGATCTCTCCCAGATCGCGGAAAGGCGCCTTCAAGCCTCTTACTACGGAGAGATCTAGCCCCGCTTCGCCCGGTCCTTCTCGTTCTGTGCCATGATGCTCTCGCGCGCGGTCTTCCAGTCGTCGTCGCTCCAGTCGCGGAGCTGATAGAAATTGCCGCCCATCGCGAGCGCCTGCGCGCCGTCCATGGCGATGGTTTCGCCGGTGATCCAGTCGCAGCCGCCTGAGATCAGGAACACCGCGAGGTTCTGCAGCTCCTCCATGGTGCCGACGCGGCCCATCGGGTTCATCGCCTTGGTGCGTGCGCCGGCTTCGTCACCCGGCTTGATGCGCTTGCTCATGCCCTCGGTCGGGATCTCGCCCGGCGCGATGGTGTTGAGGCGGATGCCGTAGCGGCCCCATTCGGTCGCGAGCGACATCGTCATGGCGTGGATCGCCGACTTGCTCATCGCCGACGGCACCACGTAAGGCGAGCCATTGCGCACCCAGGTTACGGTGATCGACACGACGTTGCCGGGCTGCTTCAAGGCAATCCAGCGCTTGCCGACCGCATGCGTCACGTAGAACGTGCCGTGCATGACGATGTTGGCGACCGCATCGAAGCCGCGTGGTGAGAGTTCTTCTGACCGCGAGATGAAATTGCCGGCGGCGTTGTTGATGAGATCGGTCAGCGGCGCATCGCGAAAGATGTTCTCGATCATCTCCTCGACCGCGAGCGCGTTGCGGATGTCGACGCCGTGGCTGGTGACGCGGCCGCCATATTGATCCATCAGCTCGGTGGCGGTCTCATCGCAGACGATCTTGCGCCGGCCGCAGATGTGCACCTCGGCGCCGAGCTGGAGAAAGCGCGCTGCCATCGACTTGCCGAGCCCGGTGCCGCCGCCGGTCACGAGAATGCGCCGTCCAGCCAGAAGATTTTCCTTGAACATGGCTGTTTCTCCCGTACGGATTGTCAGTTAATTGGTCGATTGACTAAATCCGGCCGTCAGCTTTCTGTAAAGTGGCACCGAACAAGAACAGGGGAGAATTCATCCATGGAAGAGCGCGTCTCGATTTCGATCTCGGAAGGCGTCGCCGACGTGCGCCTGGTGCGCGCAGACAAGATGAATGCGCTCGATCAGGCCATGTTCGAGGCCCTTGTCGCGGCAACCGAGCGGCTTTCGAGGGAAAAAGGCGTGCGCGTCGTGGTGTTGTCCGGCGAAGGCCGCGCCTTCTGCGCCGGTCTCGACATGGGGCGTTTTGCCGCCATGAAGGAGAAGGGCGGCAACGGAATTCCGGGTGGCGAAAATCGCGATCTCACCAAGCGGACGCATGGTCAGGCGAACTTTCCGCAACAGGCGGTGTGGGGCTGGCGCCAGCTTCCGGTTCCCGTGATTGCGGCCGTGCATGGCGTCGCCTTCGGCGGCGGTTTTCAGCTCTCGCTCGGCGCCGATATGCGCTTTCTCGCACCCGATGCGCGGATGTCGGTGATGGAGATCAAATGGGGCCTGGTGCCCGATATGGCGGGCACGCCGATCCTGGCCTCGCTCGTGCGCGATGATATCTTGCGCGATCTCACCTACACGGGCCGGATCTTCTCCGCGCAGGAGGCAATGACGTATGGCCTCGCTACCCGCATCTGCGACGATCCGCGCGCCGCGGCGCTCGAAGTCGCGCGCGAGATCGCGGGCAAGAGCCCCGATGCGATCCGCGCGGCCAAGCGTTTGCTCAACAATCTCTCGGTCGATCCCGGCCCCGCGCTGCTTGCGGAGTCCGTCGAGCAGCAGAAGCTGATCGGCAGCGCGAACCAGACCGAGGCCGTGCGCTCCAATCTGGAGAAGCGGGCGCCGAAGTATGCGGACTAGCTTTCTGTCATTCCGGGGCGATGCGAAGCATCGAGCCCGGAATCCATAACCACGATCGGGAGTATGGATTCCGGGCCTGCGCCTTCGGCGCATCCCGGAATGACGATCGTTGTTATGGCTACAGTTTTCAACCCGACGAAAGATCGGAAAACAAGAATGAGCGAAACGTCAAAGTTCCTCGGCATCGTCTCGGGCGACCGCCGCCGCACCCATGCCGAGGTCGCCAATCGTGCCGACCGCATCGCGTCCGGCCTCGCCAAGATCGGCGTCAAGCAAGGCGATTGCGTCTGCATGCTGATGCGCAACGACATCGCCTTCCTTGAAGCCGCTTATGCCGCGATGCGGCTCGGCGCCTATGGCGTGCCGATCAACTGGCATTTCAAGCCGGAGGAGATCAACTACATCCTTGGTGATACCGGCGCGTCCGTGCTGATCGGACATGCCGACATGCTGCACGCCTTGCGCGATGCGATTCCGAAAGACGTCACGGTGCTCAGTGTGCCGACGCCGCCGGAGATACTGAACAACTACAAGATCGATCCGGATCACTTGACCACACCGGCCTTCGCGATCGATTTCGAGTCCTGGCTCGTGCAGCATCAGCCCTATGACGGCCCGGTCGTGCCGCAGCCGATGAACATGATCTACACGTCAGGCACGACAGGTCATCCCAAAGGCGTGCGGCGCAATGCGCCGACGCCGGATCAGCAAGCTGCCGGCGAGCGCATGCGCGCAATGATCTACGGGTTGAAGCCCGGCACCCGCGTGATCCTGCCGGGCCCGCTCTATCATTCCGCGCCGAACTCGTTCGGCATCCGCGCGGGCAAGCTTGGCGGCGCGCTGGTGCTGATGCCGCGCTTCGAAGCTGAAGAATTTCTCGAGCTGATCGAGCGCTACAAAATCGACACCATCTTCATGGTGCCGACCATGTTCATCCGCCTGATGAAGCTGCCCGAGGCGGTCCGCAAGAAGTACGACGTCTCCTCGCTCCGCCACATCATCCACGCCGCCGCGCCCTGTCCGGCCGATGTCAAGCGCGCCATGATCGAGTGGTGGGGGCCGGTGATCTATGAATTCTACGGTTCGACCGAATCCAGCGCCGTGACCTTCGCGACCTCCGAGGACGCGCTCAAGAAGCCCGGCACCGTCGGCAAAATTTCGCCCGGCGCCGAATTGCGCTTCATCGGCGATGACGGCCGCGTGCTGGGCGTGGGCGAGATCGGCGAGATCTATTCGCGCATGGCTGGGATGGCCGATTTCACCTACCACAACAAGCCCGAGAAGCGCGCCGATATTGACCGCGAGGGTTTTATCACCTCGGGCGACGTCGGCTACATCGACGAGGACGGCTACGTCTTCATCTGCGACCGCAAGCGCGACATGGTGATCTCGGGCGGCGTCAACATCTATCCAGCCGAAATCGAATCGGTGCTGCACGTCGTGCCCGGCGTGCATGATTGCGCGGTGTTCGGCATCCCCGACGCCGAGTTCGGCGAGGCGCTGATGGCGGTGGTCGAGCCGCAGCCGGGCGTCACGCTCAGTGCAGCCGATATCCGCGCGCGGCTGAAGGGCTCGCTCGCCGATTACAAGGTGCCGAAGCATATCGAGATCCGCTCAGGCCTGCCGCGCGAAGATTCCGGAAAAATCTTCAAGCGCCGCCTGCGCGATCCCTATTGGGAGCAGGCGGGACGGAAGATCTGACGTGCCTTGTAACCCCGGATTTCGCTGCGCGCCATTCGGGCGACAGAAGAGCCGGCCGGCACGCGCCGGAGTAGCAATCATCGATCGGCTCGGTTAGGTTGCGGTCCCCGTTTCCAGCCGCTTGCGATCCCCGATGCCCTCATACCGTGCCAGTTTCTTCGAAGTCCCCCATGCTGCCGTCTACGCGCTGATGACGGTGACCGTCCTCGCGTCGGGATTCTGCTTCATCCAGGCGGGCGGTCCGGCGGCGTCGGCGGAGCTGCTCTATCGCTACGGCGGCATGTATTCGGGCGCAATCGTGCGGCACGAATACTGGCGCCTGCTCGCCTATGGCTTCCTACACGTCAATTTCGTCCACCTCACCATGAACATGTTGTGCCTCGTGCTGTGGGGCGGACATTTGGAGAGGCGGGTCGGACCGGCCTATTTCCTCGTCATCTATCTCTGCGCGATGGTGTTCGGCGCCGTCATCGGCAATGGCATCCATTCTACGCCCTATTTGACGGTCGGCGCGTCCGGTGCCACGTCGGGCATCCTGGGCGCACTGCTCTGCCTGTGGATCCTCGGCAAGCTCGACGTCAGGTTCGACTTCTTCGCCATCAACATCGGATTGAACGTCGCGTTTGCGCTTGGCAATTCGCGGATCGACTGGGGCGTCCATCTCGGTGGCTTTGCGGCCGGGCTGATCGCCTGCGCAGTGCTGGATCTCGTCGAGAAGGCGAATCCTTACGCGCTTCGGTGCAAATTTCCCGAAGCCGTGAAGGTCAATCTCACCCTGTTGGGCTGCGTTGCCGCAGCGTGGGCCTGGAGCGGTCAGGCCCAGGCTATCGCTGCCGGGATTTCCGGATGGGGCCTGGCCATCCTCGTCGTGGTTGTATGTTGTGCGGTCGTGAAGCTGGTCGATCTCGTCCTCTCGATGAAGAAGGGTCTTGCGGTCGTCGTGACGGCCTTGGCCGGAGCGAACGCCGTCACCATCCTGCTTTGCGGTTTGGCTCTGGCATCGTCTTGCAGTCCGCGCTGGCCAACTGGATCGGTTCCGCTCGATAATTTTCTCGTCACATTCTGTCCCAATCCTGTTCTCGTCTCGGGGCTGGCCGCGATCGGCGCCGCCGCAGCGACGCTGTGGCTTTGCGCGAAGGAGATTTCGCGCGGGCTCGAGGATGTTGGATTTGTCGGCACATCGTTGCGCGCCGAACGCAGCCGGCGTCATGGACTATGACCGCGGAGGTCGTGCTATAAGAGGGCTCATTGACCCCGGATATTCCCATGGCCCCAGTTTCCATTCTGCTCAACATAATCTGGATTCTCGTCGGCGGTGCCTGGATGGCATTCGGCTGGCTGGTGGCGTCCATCATCATGGCCATCACCATCATCGGCCTGCCCTGGGCGCGGGCGGCGTTCAACATCGCTGTCTATACCCTGCTGCCGTTCGGCTCGCGGGCGGTCAGCCGCGACGAGGTCACTGGTGCTGGCGATATCGGCACCGGCCCGCTCGGGGTGATCGGCAACATCATCTGGTTCGTGCTGGCCGGCTGGTGGCTGGCGCTCGGCCACGTCCTGACGGCCGTGATCTTCGCCATCACCATCATCGGCATTCCCTTCGCATGGGCCCATCTGAAGCTCGCCGGCATTGCGCTCTGGCCGATCGGCAAGGTGATCGTGCCGGCCTAGCCTTGCCGGGACGCTTCGAGCCCGGCGCGGGGCCTGTGTGCGCCGCCCCAACTTCATCTTGCGCTGCGGCAAAAAACTTGCACACTTGCCAGGCCGGGCATCCAAGCGAGCTCGAACCAGGGAGCTAGCCATGTCCCTCCAGACCGTACCATCCGACGCCGCCGATCTTCGCCCGAACCGGCCTGAGGATGCCCAGGCGCTGGAGGCCGACGCGCGGCTGCGCGACGATATCCGCCTGCTCGGACGCATCCTGGGCGACACCGTGCGCGACCAGGAGGGCGCAGACGTGTTCGACCTGGTCGAGCGCATCCGGCAGACCTCGATCCGGTTCCACCGCGACGAGGACCGGGTTGCCCGCCGCGAGCTCGAGCAGATCCTCGACAGCATGTCGACGTCCGAGACGGTGCGGATCGTCCGCGCCTTCAGCTACTTTTCCCACCTCGCCAACATCGCCGAGGACCAGAACAACATCCGCCAGATGCGCGCCGGCAAGGGCGGCGGCTCCGGCGTGCTGGCGGAGACACTGGCCAAGGCCAAGGGCGCAGGAATCGGCACCGACGTGCTGCGCAATTTCTTCAGGAGCGCGCTGGTCAGTCCGGTCCTGACCGCTCACCCCACCGAAGTGCGTCGCAAGAGCACCATGGACCGCGAGATGGAGGTCGCTGGCCTGCTCGACCGTCGCGAGCGGGTCTCTTTGACCGCAGATGAGGCCGCCGCCAGCGACGAGCAGCTGCGCCGCGAGGTGCTGACGCTGTGGCAGACCAATCTGTTGCGCCGAACCAAGCTCACTGTGCTCGACGAGGTCGCCAACGGCCTGTCGTTCTACGATTACACCTTCCTTCGTGAAGTGCCGCGGCTGGTCAACGCGCTGGAGGACCGGCTGGAGGAGGGCGGCGAGCAGGCCGCCGGCGAGCTCGCCTCGTTCCTGCGCATGGGAAGCTGGATCGGTGGCGACCGCGACGGCAATCCCTTCGTGACCGCCGACGTGATGCGCGGCACGCTGCGGCTGCAGTCGAGCCGGGTGATGCAGTTCTATCTGGAAGAGCTGCACGTGCTCGGCTCGGAGCTGTCGATCGCAGCCCATCTCGCCGACGTCTCGGGAGAGCTGCGCACGCTGGCGGAGCGCTCGCCTGACACCTCGCCGCACCGGAGCGGCGAGCCCTATCGCCTCGCGGTTTCCGGCATCTATGCCCGCCTGACAGCCACGGCCGAGAAGCTGGCGGTCGAGATCACCCGCCGGCCGGTCGGCAAGGGCGCGCCTTACGAGAGCGTGAAGGAGTTGCAGGCCGACCTCGACGTGCTGCACCGCTCGCTGATCTCCAACAACGCCCGCGTCATCGCTCGCGGCCGGCTGCGGCTGTTGCGGCGCGCGGTCGATTGCTTCGGTTTCCATCTGGCGCGGCTCGACATCCGCCAGAACTCGGCGGTGCACGAACGCACTATCGCGGAGCTGATGGATGCCGCCAATCCCGGCATGTCTTATCTGGCGCTCGGCGAGGACGCGCGCATCTCGCTGCTGACCAACGAATTGCGCTCAACGCGCGCGCTGGTGTCGCCGTTCGTCAAATACAGCGACGAGACCATGGGCGAGCTCAACGTCTTTCATGCCGTGGCAGAAGCGCATGCGAAGTTCGGCTCGGATGCGATTCCCCAATGCATCATCTCGATGTGCCAGGGCATGTCCGACATGCTCGAGGTCGCGGTGCTGCTGAAAGAGGTGGGCCTCGTCCATCCCTCCGGACGCAGCGCCATCAACATCGTGCCGCTGTTCGAGACCATCGAGGATTTGCAGGCGTCAAGTAGCATCATGGATCGCATGCTGTCGCTGCACGATTACCGCCGCCTCGTCGACAGCCGCGGCAGCGTGCAGGAGGTCATGCTCGGCTATTCCGACTCGAACAAGGATGGCGGCTTCGTCACCTCGGGCTGGGAGCTCTACAAGGCCGAGATCGGTCTCGTCGACGTGTTCGAGCGCCACGGCGTCCGCCTGCGCCTGTTCCACGGCCGCGGCGGCTCGGTCGGCCGCGGCGGCGGACCGAGCTATGACGCTATTGTGGCGCAGCCGGGCGGTGCGGTGAACGGGCAGATCCGCATCACCGAGCAGGGCGAGATCATCTCGTCGAAATATTCCAACGCCGAGGTCGGCCGCAACAATCTCGAAATCCTGGCGGCTGCGACGCTGGATGCCAGCCTGTTGCAGCCGAGCCAGAGCGCGCCCCGTCGCGAATATCTCACTGCGATGGATGAGCTTTCAAATCTCGCCTTTAGGGCTTATCGCGGCCTGGTCTACGAGACCGACGGCTTTGTCGATTACTTCTGGGCCTCGACCGTGATCAACGAGATCGCGACGCTCAACATCGGCAGCCGTCCGGCCTCGCGCAAGAAGACGCGCGCGATCGAGGATCTTCGAGCCATCCCCTGGGTGTTCTCCTGGGCGCAGTGCCGCCTGATGCTGCCGGGCTGGTACGGCTTTGGCAGCGCGGTCGAGCAATGGATCGCGGAGCATCCCGACAAGGGCATGCCGTTCCTGAAAGAGCTCTACAAGGAATGGCCGTTCTTCCGCATGCTGTTGTCGAACATGGACATGGTGCTGGCGAAAAGCTCGATCGCGATCGCCTCGCGCTATGCCGAACTGGTGCCGGACGAAGCCCTGCGCGAAAAGATCTTTGGCCGTATCCGCCGCGAATGGCATTCCTGCATCGAGACGTTGCTCGACATCATGGATCAGGACCGCCTTCTCCAGGGCAACCCGCTGCTTGAACGCTCCGTGCGCCACCGCTTCCCCTATCTCGATCCGCTCAACCACGTGCAGGTCGAGCTCTTGAGGGCGCATCGCGCGCAGAACCCGGACGAGCAAGTGCTGCGCGGGATTCAGCTGACGATCAACGGCATCTCGGCGGGGTTGAGGAATACGGGGTAATCCCAACCGTCGTTCCGGGGCGCCCGAAGGGCGAACCTGGAACCTCGAGATTCCAGGTCTGGTGCTTCGCACCATCCTGGAATGATGTTGCAGAGCGCGCCGCTTACACCGGATCCCACGGGAAGATGTCGGCGGAGCGGTCGAGCTTGTAGAACGAACCCTTCAGCGCCGGCATGCCATGTTCCGCGATCGACTGCGGCGTCCAGCCTTCGCTGCGATGAACCGAGCGGAGCGGGCGGTTCTGGCTGAACAGGAACAGCTCGTTCATGCGCGCGCCAAAGATCTGGCCGGAGACATCCTTGGCGGCGTCGGAGAGCAGATAGGCGCAGATCGGCGCGATCTTCTCCGGGCCCATCTGCTTGATCTTCTCGACGCGCGCCTTCTCGGCTTCGGTCTCGGTCGGGATAGTGCCGATCATACGGGTCCAGGCGAACGGCGAGACGCAGTTCGAGCGGACGTTGAAGCGGCCCATGTCGAGCGCGATCGATTTCGACAGTCCGATGATGCCGAGCTTGGCGGCGGCGTAGTTGGCCTGGCCAAAGTTGCCGATCAGGCCCGAGGTCGAGGTGAAGTGCACGAACGAGCCAGACTCCTGCTCGCGGAAGATGCGCGCCGCCGCGTGGCTGACGTAGAACGAGCCCATCAAATGTACCTTGATGACGGCCTCGAACGCTTCCACGCTCATCTTGTGGAAGATCATGTCGCGCAAGATGCCGGCATTATTGACGACGCCGTCGAGCCGGCCGAAATGATCGGTCGCGGTCTTCACGATCTTGCTGGCCGGAACGGCTTCCGCCACCGACTCGAAGTTGGGGACTGCGATGCCGCCGCGCTTCTTGATCTCCTCGACCACCTCTTCGGCAGGCGTAGCGCTCGAGCCGGCGCCGTCGGCGGCCCCACCGGGATCGTTGACGACGACCTTGGCGCCTTCCGCCGCACAGAGCAGCGCGATCTCGCGTCCGATGCCACGGCCTGCGCCGGTGACGATGATGACCTTGTCCTGCAGCGATTTGCTCATGTGGGTTCTCCCGATTGATCCGCGATTTCTTACCTCGCCCCGCTTGCGGGGAGAGGTCGGATCGCATCGTAGATGCGATCCGGGTGAGGGGGACTCTCCGCGAGTCCAGCTGTGTGGAGGTAGCCCCTCACCCCAACCCTCTCCCCGTAAGAACGGGGAGAGGGAGAGGCGAGCAGCGCGCGCTACCTCTCGTTCGTAAACACAATCGTGCCACTCGCGGCGAACATGCCGCCGACGCCGTGGCACACTGAAATCTTGGCGTTCGGCACCTGTGCCGGCGCGATGCCGCGCATCTGGCGCACGCTCTCCTGGAGCGCGTACATGCCGTACATGCCGGAATGCATGTAGCTCAGGCCGCCGCCATTGGTGTTGAGCGGCAGCTTGCCGCCGGGCCGCGTGTTGCCGTCCGCGATGAACTTGCCGGTTTCTTCGTGCGGCATGAAGCCGAGGTCACCGAGGCCGAACAGCGGCAAATGCGCAAACGCGTCGTAGATCATGAGATGATCGACATCCCCGTGCACGATGCCGGCCTCCTTGAAGGCAAGGGGCCCTGCGGTCTTGAACGCGCGCGAGGAGTTGAACGTTTCCATCTGGCTGACCATCGGCGTTTCCACGCTCTCGCCGGTGCCCATGATGTAGACGGGCTTGCGCGGAAAATCCTTAGCGCGGTCGGCCGAGGTCAGGATCAGTGCGCCGCCGCCATCGGTGACGAGACAGCACTGCAGGAGACGGAACGGATAGGCGATCATGCGCGAGTTGAGCACGTCCGCAACCGTGATCGGATCCTTCATCATCGCGCGCGGATTTTTTGCCGCCCATTGGCGCTGGACGACCGCCACCGAAGCGAGCTGCTCATGGGTGATGCCGTAGGTCTTCATGAAGCGCAGCACGGGGATCGGGAACATGCTGGGCGGGCCATAGACGCCATAGGGCGCCTCGAACTGGCCGTTGAGGCTGTCCGCCGGCGTCGAGCGCGGCGCCTTGCCGATCATCGACTTGCCGCTCTCGGCATGCGTGATCAGCACGGTCTTGCACAGGCCGGCCTCGATTGCCGCCGCCGCGTGACGAACATGCAGCATGAAGGAGCAGCCGCCGACGGACGTGCCATCCACCCAGGTCGGTTTGATGCCGAGATAGTGACAGACCTGCTGCGGTGTCTCGACCGCGGTGGCAAAGCCGTCGATGTCCGAGAGTTTCAGCCCGGCATCAGCGATGGCGTTGAGCGCCGCATCCGCGTGGAGCTGGAGCTGTGACATGTTGGGGATGACACCGAGCTCGGTGGTCTCGGCCGCGCCGACGACGGCAACCTGGTTCTTGCGCATGGTTTACCCCTTCGCCGGACGAAACACGGGGAGGGTGATCTTGTCGTCGAGTGCCTCGAAGGCGACCTCGAGCTTCATGTCGAGCTCCAGCGCTTCCGGCGTCTGCGGGCAGTCGATGATATTGCTCATCATCCGCGGCCCCTCGGCCAGCTCGACCACCGCGATCGCGTAAGGCGGCGTGAAGCCGGGCGCGGCGGGGCGGTGGTTGATCACGTAGCTGTACAGAAAACCCTTGCCGCTCGCCTTGAAGACGCTGACCTTGCGCGAGGCACAGGACGGGCAGAACGGGCGCGGCGGGAAATAGACATGCGCGCAGGCGTCGCAACGCTGCAGGCGCAATTCGCCTAATTTCGTGCCGTCCCAGAAATGCTGGGTTTCCGGCGTCGGTTTCGGTCGCGCGCGCTGCGGTTCGGCCATTTGGCTGGTTCTCCCAAGGCACAGGCTTCGCGCCCGCCTGTTTCGATCTTGATGCGACAATCGACCATGGCGCGTCAACGGTCCAGCAGGCAGCATGCATGCCATCATGCGCACAATGCTTGTGTCGAACTGAGCCGGCGCTATAGATTGCGCGCGCAATATTCCGTGAGACAGACATGCCCGATTTTCCGACACTGGCGCAGCTCGCCGACGACCTCGAAAGCGGCCGCACCACCTCCCGCAAGCTGGTCGAGGCGTGCATCGCCAAAATCGCCGATCCCGCCGGCGAGGGCCAGCGCACCTTCATCCATGTCGACAAGGACGCCGCGCTCGTAGCCGCGGACGCGATGGATGCCCTGCGCAAGGTGAGGGCCGCGCCGTCGCGTTATGCCGGTATTCCGGTCTCGATCAAGGATCTCTTCGATATCAGGGGACAGACGACGCGCGCCGGCTCTCGTGCGCTCGACGATTCCGATCCAGCGGAGCACGATGCGGCGGCGGTTGCGCGGCTGCGCCGCGCCGGCTTCGTCGTGATCGGGCGGACCAACATGACCGAATTCGCCTATTCCGGCATCGGCATCAATCCGCATTACGGCACGCCAAAGGGGGCCTGGAACCGGGCCGTGGGCCACGTGCCCGGCGGCTCGTCCTCGGGTGCGGCGGTGTCCGTGCTCGACGGCATGGCGCACGGCGCGCTCGGCACCGACACCGGCGGCTCCTGCCGGATTCCGGCCGCCTTCAACGGCATCGTCGGCTACAAGCCGACGCAGCGTCGCGTGCCGCTCGACGGTTCGGTGCCGCTGTCCTTCTCGCTCGACAGCATCGGGCCGCTGGCGCGATCGGTCAGCTGCTGTGCCATACTCGACGCGGTGCTCGCGAACGAACCGATCACAGCGCCGAAGCCGCGCCCGATGAAGGGCATGCGGCTGGCGGTGCCCACCACGATCGCGCTGGACGACCTCGACGCAGAAGTCTCCGAGACCTTCGAGCGCGCGCTGAAATCGCTCGCCGATCACGGCGCCATCATCGAGCGCATCGAGATGGCGGAATTCCATGACATCGGCCCGATGAACGCCAAGGGCGGCTTTGCCGCGTCCGAAAGCTATGCTTGGCATCGCTATCTCATCACGTCCAAGGGCGACATTTACGATCCCCGCGTCTATGTGCGCATCATGCGCGGCGAGGCGCAAAGCGCGGCCGACTACATCGACTTGCTCAACGAGCGCCGCTCGCTGATCGCCCGCGTCAACGCGCGCATCGTGCCCTATGACGCGCTGGTGCTGCCGACCACCGCCAACACGCCGCCGAAGATTTCCGATCTCGCCGACGACAAGGCGTTCACCATCCAGAACCTGCGCGCGCTGCGCAATTGCACCCTGATCAACATGATCGACGGCTGCGCCATCTCGCTGCCCGCGCATCGCGCGGGCGACGTCCCCGTCGGCCTGATGCTGGCGGGCAGCGGTGGATCCGATCGTCGTATCTTCGAACTTGCTGCCGGCATGGAGGCCGTAATTCGTGTTTGACCTGACTTTCACCGTCGACGCCCAGGACACCACCACGCCGCTGACGCTCGCGATTGACCAGATGGTCATCGCCGGCTGGACCGGCCGCGACGCGATCGCGCGCGACAAGCACATCGCCGAGCTCGAAGCCGTGGGCATCGCCCGGCCGGCCTCGACGCCGATCTACTATCGCGTCTCGGCGCGGCGGCTGACC
This sequence comes from Bradyrhizobium genosp. A, assembly GCF_049949275.1. Lineage (NCBI taxonomy): Bacteria > Pseudomonadati > Pseudomonadota > Alphaproteobacteria > Hyphomicrobiales > Nitrobacteraceae > Bradyrhizobium > Bradyrhizobium genosp. A. The sequence continues at coordinate 2,857,493 of NZ_CP188196.1, forward strand.
CAGGAAGACGGCATCGAATGCTGCGGCGGCGATTCCAGCGGGGAGGTCGAGTTCGTGCTGATCGGCTGGCAGGGCCGCATCTTCGTCGGCTGCGGCTCCGACCACACCGACCGCAAGGTCGAGGCCTACAACGTCACGGTCTCGAAGCAGATGTGCGACAAGCCGATCGCATCCACGCTGTGGGAGCTCGAGGACGTCATCGGCCATTGGGACAAGATGATCCTGCGCTCCTACGCCACGATCAAGGGCGAACGCGTGCTCTACCAGGAGGGCACGCTGGACGCGATGCTGCCGGTCGCCGACCTCATCGCGCGCGGCTTTCCGAGTGGAAAGTTCCCCGACGGCTGCGCCATGTTCGGCGGCACCTTTGCAGCCAAGGGCGGCATCCGTCCGGCGGATCGCTTCGATTTCGAGCTGGAAGATCCCGTGCTGAAGCGGACGATCAAGCATGGGTATGACGTGATGACGATGCCAGTGAGGGGCTGAGGCGCTTCTTCCGTCATTGCGAGCGCAGCGAAGCAATCCAGACTGGTTCCGGGGAGGGATTCTGGATTGCTTCGCTACGCTCGCAATGACGGGCGGAGAGAGTCGGAAATCGGGTGGCGGCGTGAACGTCGGGCTGCAAAGGTGATTGCTATGACAATGACCGCACGAAAATCAGCCCACCCCTCCGCCGACATCGCCGCCCACGTCGACACCCTCGACTGGTCCCAAATCACCGCCGAACTCGACTCCCAGGGCAGCGCCGTCCTGAAGGGGCTGCTCAGGCCCGACCAATGCCACTCCATCGCCGCGCTCTATCCCGACGACGCGCACTTCCGCAGCCGCATCGTCATGGGCCGCCACGGCTTTGGCCGCGGCGAGTACAAATATTTCTCCTATCCGCTGCCCGACCTGATCGCGCAGCTGCGGCCGGCGCTGTACGCGCATCTCCAGGTCGTCGCCAATCGCTGGAACGAGGCGATGGGGATCGATATCCGCTATCCCTCAGCGCATGCGGCGTTCCTCAAGCGCTGCCACGAGGCGGGGCAGGCGCGGCCGACGCCGCTGTTGCTGCAGTATGAAGCCGGCGACTACAATTGCCTGCATCAGGATCTCTATGGCGAGCACGTGTTCCCGCTTCAGGTCGCAATCCTCCTGTCCGAGCCGGGCCGCGATTTCAGCGGCGGCGAGTTCGTGCTGGCCGAGCAGCGCCCGCGCATGCAGTCCCGCGCCGAGGTCGTGCCGCTGGCGCAGGGCGATGCGGTCGCTTTCGCGGTGCATCACCGCCCGGTGCAGGGGACACGCGGCACCTACCGCGTTAATTTGCGCCATGGCGTCAGCCGGATTCGCTCCGGCCAACGCCACACACTGGGTGTGATCTTTCATGATGCCAAATGAGTGCGGCGATTGACGGCTGATCTGTTCGACAACGTTGCCGAGGCGCAGCCGTCGCGCGAGGAGATCGCCGACGGCGCCGTGCTGCTGCGCGGCTTCGTCAAGCCGATCGAGAGCGAGCTGATCGAAGCGGTGCGCGCGATCGTGGCGCAGTCGCCGTTCCGCCGCATGACCACGCCCGGCGGCCACCTGATGTCGGTGGCGATGACCAATTGCGGCGAGCGCGGCTGGATCACCGATCACACCGGCTATCGCTATGATCCCATCGATCCGCGCACCGGCGCGCCATGGCCGGCGATGCCGCCGGTGTTGCGTGATTTCGCCCGCCGCGCGGCGGAGCAGGGTGGCTTCTCAGAGTTCGCGCCCGATGCCTGCCTCGTCAATCGCTACGAGCCCGGCACGCGGCTGTCACTGCATCAGGACAAGGACGAGCTGGATTTCTCGGCGCCGATCGTCTCGGTTTCGCTCGGCCTGCCCGCAACCTTCCTGTTCGGCGGCCTGGCGCGCGGCGACAAGCCGCGGCGTTACCGGCTGGTCCATGGCGACGTCGTGGTCTGGGGTGGAGATAGCAGGCTCGCCTATCACGGCGTGGCGCCGCTTGCCGACGGCGAGCACGCGCTGCTCGGGCGCAAGCGGATCAATTTGACCTTTCGCAGGACCAGGTGATCCATCCCCTCATCCTGAGGAGCTTGCGTAGCAAGCGTCTCGAAGGATGAAGGCCGAGATGCGAGAGTCGGGCCTATCATGGTTCGAGACGGCGCTTCGCGCCTCCTCACCATGAGGATCACTACGGCTTCGGCGGGTGAATGAACGCCCACGGGCTGACTTCGGAGTCGCGCGTCACCTCGACCGAGATCAGATATGGCCCGCTGTGGCTAAGCGCCTTCTCCATCGCAGCCTTGAACTGGTCCGGCGCGGTGACGCGCGCCGCCGCCACGCCAAAGGATTCCGCGAGCTTGACGAAATCCGGATTGACCAGATCGGATGCCACCACGCGGCCGTCAAAGCGCTCACGCTGGTCGCGGCGGACATTGCCATAGGCGTTGTTGTTGAACACCAGCGTCACCACGCCGATGTTGAACTGCACGGCGGTGGCAAGCTCCTGCACGCCGAACATGAAGCCGCCGTCGCCGGTGATCGCCACCACCGGCTTGTCGGGATTGGCGACCTTGGCGCCGAGCGCGGTCGGGAAGCCCGAGCCGAGCGTGCCTTGATAGCCCGACGTGATGAAGGTGCGCGGCTCGTAGATCGGAAAGCCGTACCAGGAGGCGAAGCCGAACTGCGACAGCTCGTCGGTCACGATCGCGTTCGCCGGCAGTACCTCGCGCAGGATGTTGAGGTACGCCATCTGCGGCTGGATGCGCTGGATCTCCTGTAGCGCGGTTGCGGTCGCTTCGCGGATCGCGGCGCGGCGTCCGGCGGTCTTGCTGTAGCCGGTCTTGCTGACGGCTGCGGCAAGATCGGCGGTTGCGGTCTTGGCATCGGCGACGATGGCGGTGTCGGAGATGAACCGCCGCATCTCGACGGGATCGATGTCGATGCGGATGCTCTTCAGGCCATCTGGCCGATAGGGCCAGCGCGACATAGACGGCAGCTCCAGCCGCGAGCCGATGCCGATCATGAGATCGGTCTTTGGCCACAGCTTGTAGGCGGCGGCCATGGTGAGGCCGAGCTCATGCGCATTGGAGACGATGCCGCGCCCGCTGCGGAAGGCAACGACGGGCGCATCGATCATCTCGGCGAGCTCGAGGATTTCCTCGCGCGCCTCGATCGCACCGCTGCCGACGAAGATCATCGGCGCCTTGCTGCTCTTGATCAGCGCGGCAGCCTGCCTGATCATGTCAGGGTCAGGCTGCGGGGCGGGCAGCGGCTCCAGCACCTGTGCAGCGGCAGTGTCCGCGCGCTGCGTAAAAATATCCCACGGCATTTCAACTGAAGCCGGACCGCGGCGGCCCGACGTCATCTCCTGGAACGCGCGCGCCACGGTCGTCGGCGCATTGCCGGGATGTTCGATGCGGTCGGCCCATTTCACATAGGTGCGCAAGGTCGCGAGCTGGTCCGGCATCTCGTGCAGATGGCCGCGGCCCTTGCCTAAGAATTGCGTCGGCACCTGACCGGTGACGCACAGCACCGGCTCGTTGCAGCCGAAGGCGGTGAGCAGCGCCGCGCTGGCATTGAGCACGCCGGGGCCGGGCACCACGCTGAACACGCCGGGCTTGCCGCTCGAGCGCGCATAGCCGAACGCCATGTAGCCGCAGGCCTGTTCGTGCCGCGCGCCGATCACCTTGAGCTGGGCCTGGTGGAAGGCGTCGAACAGGCCATAGACCTGCGCGCCGGGCAGGCCGAATACGGTGTCGACGCCGTGGGCGACCAGCCCGCTTACGATCGCTTCGCCGCCGGTGAGGGTGGTCATTGCATCATTCCATTCGTGTTGTTGTTCAGGCTTCGTCGACGACACCGTTGCGTAAAGCTCCGATGCCTTCGGCCGCGACCTCGATGACGTCGCCGGGCTTCAGATAACGCGGTGGATCGAACCGCGCACCGGCGCCGGTCGGCGTGCCCGTCACGATGATGTCACCGGGCACCAGCGTCGCGAAGGTCGAGATATAGCTGATGAGGTAGCGGAACGGGAACATTAGCCGGCTGGTACGGTCGTCCTGCCGCAGCTCGCCGTTGACATGCGTGGTCAGCCTGATGTCGGCGATCTGCGCTTCCCTCATGTAGGGCACGAGCCATGGGCCGAGGCTGCCGCTGGAATCGAAATTCTTGCCCTGGGTGACGTTGAACTTGGCGTGGCGCAGCCAGTCGCGCACCGAGCCTTCGTTGCAGAGTGAGAGTGCGGCGATGTGGTCGAGTGCGGCGCTCTCCGCAATGTGCCGGCCGGGCTTGCCGATCACCAGCACGATCTCGCCCTCATAGTCGAGCTGCGCGGAGGCGCGCGGTCGCACCAGCGGCGTGTCGTGGCCGACGAAGGAGCGGGGCGAGCGCATGAACATGCTCGGATATTTCGGCGCGTCCTGGCCGTCCTTGTACTCGGCGTTGCGGTCGGGATAGTTGACGCCGATGCAGATGATCTTTTCCGGCGCGGGCACCGGCGGCAGCCAGGTGATATCGGCGAGCGCGTGATCCGGTGTGCGGCCGGCGGCCTCTTCGGCAAGTCTCGCGAGTTGACCTGCCGCGATCACGTCCCGCAGCGTCGGATAGTCCTTCGCATAGCGCGGGGAGAGATCGACGATGCCGCCCTCCAGGACGGCACCGTAGCGGGTTTCACCCTTGACGGAGTAGGTGGCGAGGCGAGGGAGTTTCATGGCTTAATCCGCCACCAGCACGTCGGCCACGAACTTCGGCTCACGCACCGCTTGCCCCGCGAACGGCGAGCCTTGCTCGAACCAGGAGCGCGGCGCCGGTGCGCCCCAAAGCGTCTGGCGGCGCGGATCGCGTAGCGACCAGCGCAGCGGCTCGTGGTCGTGATCCCCCGTAAAATAGTCGCAGGTATAGAGCTCGAGGCGGTGTCCATCAGGGTCGCGCACATACAGGAAGAACGCGTTCGAGATGCCGTGGCGTCCCGGCCCGCGCTCGATGTTCTTCACAAAACCTGCGGAAGCCATGACGTCGCAGAGATGGATGATGTTCATCGCGGTCGGGGTCCAATAGGCGAAGTGATGCAGCCGCGGACCCTTGCCGTTGGTGATGGCAAAATCGTGGACGTTGCCCTTGCGGTGCATCCAGGCGGCTGCGATGCGGCCGTTCGGTCCATCCTCCTCGGCATATTCGGTGAGGCGAAAGCCCAGCCGCGCATAGAACTCGACGGTGTCCTGCACTTCGGCGGCGAAGACGTTGAAATGGTCGAGCCGCTGCGGGTGGCAGCCCTTGTAGAGGTCGAAGCGGCGGAGCAGGTGTGGCCGCCGGTCCATCGACGCATAGAGCTCGATCTGGAAGCCGAAGGGGTCGGTGAACTGCAGCGTGCGTCCCTGGAACGGCTGGTCGACGAAGGCGTAGCCGAGGCCGTTCTCGGAGAGATACTTGGCGGCCTTGTCGAGGTCGCCATCGTTGCCGACCTTGAAGCCGAGCCGGGCGCAGGCCGGAACGGCCGCTTTGCGCAGCACCAGCGAGTGATGCTGATGCTCTTCGGCGGCGCGCAGGTACACGACATTGTCGTCGGCGTCCTCGACATGCAGGCCGACAACGGTCTCGTAGAACGCGCGGCTCAGCGTAAGGTCGGTCACGTCGAGCGCGACGTGGCTGGAGCGGATGATGTTGAACGGCGGCTCGAAAATGTGTTGCGGTACGGGCATGCGTTTCCCCTCGGAACGACGAGCGTCAGATTCCCAGTCTCTGAATCTTGTGCGTGCCCCGCGCCAGCGAGACATGCTTGGTTTCCATGTAGAAGTCGAACGAGTAATCGCCGCCGTCGCGGCCGATGCCGCTCGCCTTCATGCCGCCGAATGGCGTCGGCAGATGGCGGACGTTTTCCGAGTTCAGCCAGATCATGCCGGCCTCGAGCGCGTCGGCGACGCGCAAGCTCCGGCCGACATCGTTGGTCCAGACATAGCCGGTGAGGCCATAGCGGATGTCGTTGGCGATCTCGATCGCGTCCGCCTCGTCCTTGAAGGGCAGCACGGTGAGGAAGGGACCGAACACCTCTTCCTGCGCGACGCGCATCTTGCCGCTCGCGCCAGTGACCAACGTCGGCTCGACATAATGTCCGCCGCCCGGGCCGTCATAGGCCTTGCCGCCGACGGCGATCGTGGCACCGTCCTGGCGCGCGACGTCGAAATAGGAGCAGACTTTTGCCAGGTGCCGCTCATGGATCAGCGGCCCGATTTCGGTTAAGGGATCGAGGGGATGGCCGACCTTCAGCGCCTTCACGCGTGCGGTCAGTCTCTCGATGAATTTCTCCGCGATGTTTTGCTGGATCAGCAGGCGGCTGGAGGACGTGCAGCGCTCGCCGTTGAGCGAGTAGATCATGAACACGACCGCGTCGAGCGCGCGGTCGAGATCGGCGTCGTCGAACACGATCACCGGGTTCTTGCCGCCAAGCTCGAAATGCACGCGCTTCAAGGTCGGCGCGCCCTGCACCATGATCGCCGATCCGGTCGCGCTCTCGCCGACGAAGCCGATCGCCTTGATGGCGGGATGCTCGGTCAGCGCCTTGCCGGCCTCTTCGCCAAAACCGTGTACGGTGTTGAACACGCCGTCGGGCACGCCGGCTTCCTTGACGAGCTTCGCCAGGACGGAGGCCGTCACCGGCGACCACTCGGCCGGCTTGTGCACGACGGTGCAGCCGGCCGCCAGCGCGGGGGCGATCTTCCAGGTCGAGAGCATGAACGGCGTGTTCCACGGCGTGATCACGCCGACGGGACCGATCGGCACGCGGGTCGAGATGTTCCAGTGCTCGTCGCTCGGCGTGTTGAGGCCGTCGCGCGCTTCGGCGCATTTGTCGGCGAAGAAGCGGAAATTTTCGGCGGCGCGGATCGCGGCCTTGGCCATGAAGCGATAGGCCTGGCCGGTGTCGATGCATTCGAGCACGGCGATGTCGTCGGCATTGTCCTCGATCGCGTCGGCGACCCGATGCAGCAGCTTCTTCCGCATCGCCGGCCCCATATCGCGCCAGGATTTGAAGGCAAGCGCGGCGGCGGTCGCTGCTGCATCAATGTCCTCGGCATTGCCGCGCGCAACGCTTGCGAGCGTCGCGCCATCGACCGGCGACTTCGTCTCAAACGTCGCGCCGGAGATCGACGGCACGATCTTGCCGTCGATCATGTGACCGATGCCGTCGGCGGTGAGCTTCTTCAGCAGCGGCGCGACGCGGTCGCGGTTGGCCTGGAATACATCGGCTTTCGGGGTGGGCTTATCCATGGGCGGCCTCCGCTTTCAGGGCGTCGTGGATGTTATTGCGCTTCCAGCTGGTGTCTTTGTCGTTGATCTGCATGTCGAACGACAGGGCGAGCTTGCTGGCGGCGAAGACGGGATCGAGATGTTTTGAGAGCGCCTGAAAGACATGCTCGCCGGCCTTTTTGCGCGTCGGAAGGTCGCGGCCCTCGCCGATGCGCAGCACCATGTCGAGGAAACCGTAATCGTGCAGCGCATCCGCAATCGCATAATGCTCGCACCTGACGGCGCGCACGCGGATGCCGCCGAGCGGGAAGATGCCAGTTTCAATCGCCGCCTTGCGCACGATCTCGCAGACGGCGCCGATGTCGAGACGGCCATCGAGATTGGCCGAATATTCGATCGTGAAATGCGGCATGGCGGTTCCACTCCCTGTGTAGTCTTATTGCTTCAAGCGAAGTAGCAGCTGACCGAGCCGTAGGCGCCATAGTCGGCTTGAATTGTGTCGCCCTTGCGGGTCTCGATCGGGCGGATGAAGGAGCCGGCGAGTACGATTTGGCCAGGCTCCATCGCCAGCCCAAGCGGCGCGATCTTGTTCGCAAGCCAGGCCACCGCAGTCGCGGGATGATTGAGCACGCCGGCGGCGAGACCGGTTTCCTCGAGCTGGCCGTTCTTGAAACAGAGCGCGCCGATCCAGCGCAGGTCCGCGTCGAGCGGGCGGATCGGCCTGCCGCCGAGCACGATGCCGGCATTTGCGGCGTTGTCCGCGATGGTGTCGTAGATCTTGCGTGTCGCCTTGGTCTTGGGATCGACGCGCTCGATGCGCGTGTCAAGGATCTCCAGCGCAGGCACGACGAAATCGGTGGCGTTGAGCACGTCGAACATCGTGCAGTCGGGGCCGGACAGGCGCTTGCTCATGACGAAGGCAAGCTCAGCCTCGACCCGCGTCGCGATGAAGCGCTCGGTCGGGACGAGGCCGCCATCGGCGAAGAACATGTCGTCGAGCAGCACGCCGGAATCCGGCTCGTTGATGTCAAGCGCGCTCTGCATCGCCTTCGAGGTCAGGCCGATCTTGTGGCCTTTGACGACGCGCCCTTCGGCAATCTTGATGTCGACCCACGCCTTCTGAATCGCGTAGGCATCGGCGATGGTGATGTCAGGAAAATCCTGCGAGAGCTGCCGGATCTGCACGCGGGTCTTCCCCGCCTGGTGCAGACGGTTCGCGCAAGCTCGGATATCGTCGTTGGAAAGCGCCATCGGTGATCTCTGGAAATCATGGTGCCCGGAGATACTTAACATGTTAAGTGTATGCGTCAAACCCAAATCGGGCTTGCTGCACTGCAAACGTTTTGCAGTCTGAAAGGGCGACTTTGAAAGGGCAGCTTTGAAAGGGCGATATGGCGAAGAGACCGGCTGACCCCACCAACGGAAACGCGCCGGCCGCGCGCCAGGTGCCGATGCGCGATTTCTCGCGATCGCTGCCGATGTCGCTGCTGCGCGCGCGCGAGGCGGTGATGCGGCAATTTCGCCCATCGCTGCGCGAGCACGGCCTGACCGAGCAGCAATGGCGCATTCTCCGCGCGCTCGCCGCGATCGAGGCGGCCGAGGTCACGGAACTCGCGCGCACCGCGTTTCTCCTCGGGCCAAGCCTGTCGCGGATCCTGCGCGATCTCGAGGCGCGCAATCTGATCGAGCGCAAGACGGCGAAGGCGGACCAGCGCCGCAGCATGGTCTCGATCTCGGAAAAGGGCGTGAAGCTGATGGCCTCCGTTGCGCCGTCTTCGGAAGCGATTTATGCCGAGATCACGCGGCGCTTTGGCGCACGCAAGCTTGCCGAGTTGCAGGAGATGCTCGGCGAGCTCGAGCAGAGTCTTGCGGGACTCGGCGCGAGCGAGGAGGCAAGTGCGGAGGAGTGAATGCAGATATGCGCGCGCGCCCGGCGTCGGCCATGGACATTGACGCGGTTTTTCGCTCAAAGTGCCGCTCAAGCCGATCCGTCGAAAATCGGCAACCGTAAGCAGGATCGCCGGTCGCGGCGCTCGGCGTGGTGACGAAGGTCCCAACAACAAAGAAGGAAGGCAACGTGGCGAACAAGGTCAAGGAAATCTGGAAGTCGGGCAAGGCCGTGGTCAACGCGTGGCTGGCGATTCCCTCCGGCTTCTCGGCTGAGATGATCGCGCAATGCGGCTTCGACAGCGTCACCGTCGACATGCAGCACGGCGTGCAGGACTATCTGTCGATGGTGCAGTGCTTCCAGGCCATGGACAAGCATCCGGTGACCCCGATGGTCCGCGTGCCCTGGAACGAGCCCGGCATCATCGGCAAGGTGCTCGACGGCGGCGCCTATGGCGTGATCTGCCCGATGGTCAACACGCCGCAGGAAGCCAGGAACCTCGTCTCCTATGCGAAGTACCCGCCGAAGGGCGTGCGCTCCAACGGCCCGATCCGCGCCGGCATGTACGGCACCGCGGGCTCGTACCAGAAGACCGCGAATGATGACATCGTGCTGCTGCCGATGATGGAGACCAAAACCGCGGTCGAGAACATGGAGGCGATTCTCGACGTCGAAGGCCTCAACGGTGTCTACATCGGCCCGTCGGACCTCGGCTTCTCCTACGGCCTCGAGCCGAAGCTCGATCGCACCGAACCGGAGATCCTCGCGATCTACGACAAGATCATCAAGGAGTGCGACAAGCGCGGTCTCCATCCGGGCATCCATTGCAGCGGCGCCGAAGGCGCGGCACGCGCCATCAACATGGGCTTCAAGCTGGTGACGCTCTCGAACGAGGTCGGCATGATGACGACCTACGCCAAGATGCAGGTCAACGCGACCCGCAAGGATTCGGGCGGAAAGGCCTGATCTCTCTGTGTCCCGGACGCGGCGCAGCACGAAGTGATGCGCCGCAGAGCCGGGACCCGGTTGCCGACGCAGGATACATGGGCCCCGGCTCAGCAGCGCACCGTTTCACGCTGCGCTGCGTCCGGGGCACGATAGTTTTGATATAGGAGACCTCCCATGACCATCAGCCCCGTCATCCGCCTGCATCCCGCTGATGGCGTGCTGATCGCGCGCGCCAGCCTGCCGCCGGGAACATTGGTCGCCGACGGCGTGACCACGGTCGAGCGCATTCCCTCCGGCCACAAGGTCGCGGTCAAGCCGATCGCGGTGGGCGAGCCGGTCATCCGCTATGGCCAGATCATCGGCTTTGCGACCGCGCCAATCGCGCCGGGCCAGCACGTGCACGTGCAGAACATCGGCATGGGCGATTTCGCCAAGGACTATGCCTATTGCGCCGACGTCAAGCCGACGCCGAATTTCGACCTGCCGGCGACCTTCGAGGGCATCCGCCGCCCGGACGGCCGCGTCGCCACGCGCAACTATATCGGCATCCTCACCTCGGTGAATTGCAGCGCGCATGTCGCGGGTCTCGTCGCCGACGTCTTCAAGAAGAATCCCTTCACCGGCGACAACCCGCTGGCCGAATTCCCCAATGTCGACGGCGTGGTCGCGCTGACCCACAAGACCGGCTGCGGCATGACGCAGAACGAGCCGCTCGCGCTGCTTCGCCGCACGCTCGGCGGCTATGCGCGGCACGTCAATTTTTCGCACGTCATCGTGCTGGGCCTCGGTTGCGAGGTGAACCAGATCGGCGGCCTGATGGAGGAGCAGAAGCTCGCCGGCCGCCTGCGCGCGATGGACATTCAGGACGTCGGCGGCACCCGCAAGACGGTGGAAGCCGGCATTGCCTTCGTGCGCGAGGCGCTCACTGACTCCAACAAGGTCAAGCGTGAGACTGTCGCCGCGAGCGAGCTCACCGTGGCGCTGCAATGCGGCGGCTCGGACGGCTATTCCGGCGTGTCGGCCAACCCGGCGCTCGGCGCTGCCAGCGATCTCATCGTCCGTCACGGCGGCACCGTGATCCTGTCGGAGACGCCGGAGACCTACGGCGCCGAGCATCTGCTGACGCGCCGCGCGGTCAGCCGCGAGGTCGGCGAGAAGCTGGTCGACCTGATGCGCTGGTGGGACGAATACACCGCGCGCGAAGGCGCCGAGATGAACGCCAATCCGAGCCCCGGCAACAAGGCCGGCGGTCTCACCACCATCCTGGAAAAGTCGCTCGGCGCGATGGCCAAGGCCGGCACCACCAATCTGGTCGATGTGCTGCGCTATGCGGAGCCGGTGACCAAGCGCGGCTTCGTGTTCATGGACACGCCCGGCTACGATCCGGTCGCCGCCACCGGCCAGGTCGCCGGCGGCGCCAACCTCGTCTGCTTCACCACCGGCCGCGGCAGCGTGTTCGGCTGCAAGCCCGCGCCCTCGATCAAGCTCGCCACCAACACGCCCATGTACAAGCGCATGGAAGAGGACATGGACGTCAATTGCGGCACCATCCTCGAAGGCGAGGAGAGCGTCCAGGAGTGCGGCCAGCGCATCTTCGACCTCATCCTCAAGACCGCGTCCGGCCAACCCACCAAGAGCGAAAGCTTCGATTTCGGCGGCGCCGAATTCGCGCCCTGGGTGCTGGGCGCGACGATGTAGGTGTGCGTGCAGCCCGTGCCGTAGGCACGCACTGCCCGTTGTTAGTGCTTGATCGAGGTCACCAGCGGTGTTCTGCTCAAAAAAGCTGCTGGAGTACCGTACCCCGTGTCGATCTACGTCGCATTGCACCACGTCACGCACTACAAATACGACCGCCCGATCGATCTGGGACCGCAGACCATCCGGCTGCGGCCGGCGCCGCATACGCGTACGCCGATCCTGAGCTATTCGCTCAAGGTCACCCCGGCCAATCACTTCGTGAACTGGCAGCAGGACCCGCAGGGCAACTGGCTCGCCCGCTACGTCTTTCCGGAGAAGACCACCGAGCTGAAATTCGAAGTCGACTTCACGACGCAGATGACCGTGGTCAACCCGTTCGATTTCTTCGTCGAGCCCTATGCTGACAGCTTTCCATTCGAATACACAAAAGACCTGAAGACAGAGCTGGCGCCTTATCTCGAGACCATCAAGCCTGATCCTCACTTCGCAAAATACCTCGCCTCGATCCCGCGCGAAGCCCCGAACACGGTCAACTTCCTGGTCGACCTGAACAGGGAGCTGCAACAGAAGATCAACTACGTCATCCGCATGGAGCCGGGCGTGCAGACGCCGGAGGAGACGCTCACCTCCTGCGCCGGATCCTGCCGCGACTCCGCCTGGCTTCTCATCCAGACCTTCCGCCATCTCGGCCTCGCTGCGCGCTTCGTCTCCGGCTACCTGATCCAGATCCGTCCCGACATCGATCCGATCGAGGGCCCGCCGGAAGTGGAGAACGACTTCACCGATCTGCACGCCTGGGCCGAGGTCTATCTGCCGGGCGCGGGCTGGATCGGTTTTGATGCGACCTCCGGCATGCTCGCGGGCGAGGGGCACATCCCCGTTGCCGCCACGCCGCATTATCGTTCGGCCGCGCCGATCTCCGGTGGTGCCGCCTTTGCCGAGGTCGAGTTCGCCTTCGACATGAGCATCCGCCGTATCCGCGAGGCGCCACGGATTACAAAGCCGTTCTCCGATGAATCCTGGACGCGGCTCAACGATCTCGGCGAGCAGGTCGACCGCGATCTCGCTGCCCAGGACGTGCGGCTCACCATGGGCGGTGAGCCGACCTTCGTTTCCGTGGATGATCTCGAAGCGGCGGAGTGGAATACGGAAGCCGTTGGTCCGACCAAGCGCGCGCTTGGCGACGATCTGATCCGCCGCCTGCGTCATCGCTTCGCGCCGGGCGGGCTGCTGCATTACGGCCAGGGCAAATGGTATCCGGGCGAGAGCCTGCCGCGCTGGGCGTTTGGGCTCTACTGGCGCAAGGACGGCGTGCCGATCTGGAAGAACGCGGACCTCATTGCAAAAATCGAGAATCCCAGGCGCGCCCAGACCGAGGACGCCGAGGATTTCATGGAAGGCACGGCGGCGCGGCTCGGGCTCGATCCCGGCTACATCATTCCGGCCTACGAGGACACCGTCTACTGGCTGCAGAAGGAGGCCGAGCTTCCGGTCAACGTCGATCCGTCCGACTCCAAATTGTCCGATCCCGAGGCGCGGGCGCGGATGGCGCGGGTGTTCAATCAGGGCCTCCGCGCGCCACGCGGCTTCGTGCTGCCAGTGCAGCGCTGGAACGCGCCGCCGCGCTGGCGCAGCGAGCGCTGGCAACTGCGGCGCAGTCATCTGTTCCTGATGCCGGGGGATTCGCCGCTGGGCCTGCGCCTGCCGCTCGGCTCGCTCGGCCACGTCCCGCCGGATCAATATCCCTACATCATCGAGCAGGATCCGATGGAGCCGCGCGGCAAGCTGCCGGTGTTCAGCCTCCCGGCGCGCCCGGAATCGCCGCCGCCGCGGGTCGCGCCCGAGCGGCTCAACACGTCCGTCCCCGTCCGTACCGCGCTGTCGATCGAGGTCCGCGACGGCGTGATCTGCGCGTTCATGCCGCCGGTCGAGCGCATCGAGGATTATCTCGAAATGATCGCGGCGATTGAGGCCACGGCCGAGGAGATGAAGCTCCTGGTCCATGTCGAGGGTTATCCGCCGCCGTTCGATCCGCGCATCGAGGTCATCAAGGTGACGCCTGACCCTGGCGTGATCGAGGTCAACGTTCAGCCGGCAAAGAATTGGCGCGAGGCGGTCGACATCACCGTCGGGCTCTATGAGGATGCCGGCAAGATACGCCTCGGCGCCAACCGTTTCCTGGTGGATGGCCGCCACACCGGCACCGGCGGCGGCAATCATGTCGTGATCGGCGGCTCGAGCCCACAGGATTCGCCGTTCCTGCGCCGGCCCGACCTGCTCAAGAGCCTGGTTCTGTACTGGCAGCGGCATCCGTCGCTGTCCTACTTCTTCTCCGGTCTCTTCATCGGCCCGACCAGCCAGGCACCGCGCATCGACGAGGCCCGCCACGACAGCATCTACGAGCTCGAGATCGCGCTCTCGCACGTGCCGCCGCCGGGCTACCAGACGCCGCTGTGGCTGGTGGACCGGCTGTTCCGGCATCTGCTCGTCGACATCACCGGCAACACCCATCGCGCCGAGATCTGCATCGACAAGCTCTATTCGCCGGATGGTCCCACTGGCCGGCTCGGCCTCGTCGAATTCCGCGCGCTCGAAATGCCGCCCGATCCGCGCATGTCGCTGGCACAGCAGCTCCTGATCCGCGCGCTGATCGCAAAATTCTGGCGCGAGCCGCAACAAGGCAAGTTCGTGCGCTGGGGCACCGCGCTGCATGACCGCTTCATGCTGCCGCATTTCATCTGGGAAGATTTTCAGGACGTGCTGTCCGAGCTCAAAAGTTCCGGCTATCCGTTCGAGTCGGAATGGTATCTGGCCCAGCTCGAATTCCGCTTCCCCGCCTTCGGCCGCGTCCATCATGGCGGGGTGACGCTGGAGCTGCGCCAGGCGCTGGAGCCCTGGCACGTACTTGGCGAGGAAGGCTCGGCCGGCGGCACCGTGCGCTATGTCGACTCGTCGGTCGAACGGCTGCAGGTCAAGGCTGAAGGTTTTGTGGAGGGACGCTACATCGTCACCTGCAACGGCCGCCGCCTGCCGATGACGTCGACTGGACGCTCCGGGGAGGCCGTCGCCGGCGTCCGCTTCAAGGCCTGGCAGCCGGCCTCCGGCCTGCACCCGACCATTCCGGTCCACGCGCCCCTGACCTTCGACCTGATCGACACCTGGAACGGCCGCTCGCTTGGCGGTTGCGTCTACCACGTCGCCCATCCCGGCGGCCGCAGCTACGACACCAAGCCTGTCAACACCTACGAGGCCGAGGCGCGGCGGCTGGCGCGGTTCCAGGACCACGGCCATACGCCGGGGCCGATGCAGCCGCCGCCCGAGGAACGCACAAATGAATTTCCGCTGACCCTCGACTTGCGGACACCGCTCCTGCAATGAGTATGATGGTGGGGCAGGGAGAGGCGCATGGGCGAGGGCGCAGCCGAACAGGACAGGGCGGGTAAGGCGCAAGGCCAGCGCGAAGGCCAGCGCCGCCTCGCGCAATGGGTCCGCGACTATCGCCGCCTGCCCGGCATCCCTGACGAATTCCTGAGGCCCGACGGCGCCCCGCGCGCGGTCTGGAGCCGCTTCTTCGATGCTTTCGGAGCACTTGCGACCGACGAGGTCGAGCGGCGCTTCGGCATGGCCGACCGTCACCTCCGCGAGGCCGGCGTCACCTACCGCGCCCCCGGCGACAGCGCCGACCGGCCCTGGTCGCTCAGCCATCTGCCGTTGCTGATCGACGAGGCCGACTGGAAGCAGCTCTCCGCCGGCATCACCCAACGCGCCGAGCTTTTGGAGCTCGTGCTGCGCGACGTCTATGGCGAGGGGCGGCTGGTCGCGGAAGGCGCGCTACCCGCGGGTGCGATCGCCGGCAGCCCCGAATATCTCCGTCCCGTCTGTGGCGTGCCGCCCCCGGGCGGGCGCTATCTCTCGCTCTATGCCGCCGATGTCGGCCGTGGGCCCGATGGCCGCTGGTGGGTGCTCGGCGATCGCACGCAGGCGCCGTCAGGCGCGGGCTATGCGCTGGAGAACCGGCTGGTGCTCTCGCGCGCCTTCTCCGATCTCTACAAGTCGATGAACGTGCCGCGCGTCGCGCCGTTCTTCGAAGCGTTCCGCGACTCGCTTCGCGCGCGTGCCGATCGCGACGAGCCGCGCATCGGCGTGCTCACGCCCGGCAGTTTCAGCGAAACCTATTTCGAGCACGCGACGTTGGCGCGCTATCTCGGCTTCCTGCTGGTCGAAGGCGACGATCTCGCCGTCAGCGACAATCGCATCCACATCCGGACCGTCGCGGGGCTGAAGCGGCTCGACGTGCTGCTGCGTCGTGTCGATTCCAACTCGCTCGATCCGCTCGAGCTCGACGCCTCCTCGCATCTCGGCGTGCCCGGCCTGATCGACGTGCTGCGCAAGGACGGCGTCGTCGTCGCCAACATGCCGGGCTCCGGCGTGCTGGAGGCGAGGGCGCTGCTCGGCTTCCTGCCGGCGCTCAGTCGCCGCTTGCTCGGCGAAGAGCTGAAGATGCCGCATATCGCAACCTGGTGGTGCGGCCAGCGCATCGCGCGGGACGAGGTGCTGGCGCGGCTCGACGAGGTCGCGATCGAAGGCGCCTATCGGCGCGGCGTTCCCGGCTTCGACAGCAATGGCCCGGTGCTGGCGAGCGAGCTCGACGCCGCCGGGCGCAAGCGCCTGGTCGATGCCATCAGCGCTCGCGGCATGGATTATGTCGGCCAGGAGGTGGTGCGTCTCTCCACCATGCCGGTGTGGGAGCAGGGCCAGCTCACGCCGCGTCCCTTCGTGCTGCGCGTGTTTGCTGCCGCAACGCCGGACGGCTGGGCCATCATGCCCGGCGGCTTCTGCCGGATCGCCGAGCAGCCGGATGCGCGCGCGGTGTCGATGGGCGACGGCGCGCGTGCCGCCGACGTCTGGGTGGTCTCGGAGAAGAAGGTCTCGACCGCGTCGCTGCTGCCAGCGACGGACAAGGTGCGGATCCGCCGCATCGCCGGCGTGCTGCCGAGCCGCGCCGCCGACAATCTGTTCTGGCTCGGCCGTTATCTCGAACGCGCCGAGGCGACGCTGCGGCTGGTGCGCGCGCTGGGCTCGCCGAGTGGGCCCAACAAGGGCACCGCGGCCTCGTTGCAATCGGCCGAACGGATCCAGCGCCTGCTGGTAACCTGGGGCGCGATCTCGCAGACCTCGCGCGCAGCGCCGGGGCGCATCGTCGCCGAAGCCTTGCAGAGCGAGGCGCGTTTCGGCTCGGCGCTGTCGCTGGTGCGCTCGGCGCTGCGCACGGCGACCTCGTTGCGCGAGCGGCTGTCGCCCGATGCCTGGCAGGTCATCACCGAGATGGCCGACCGCCTGTCCTACGAGGTCGAGGACGACGACAGCGTGCTGAGCGCCGCCGAGCTGACCTTGCAGGAGCTTGCGAGCTTCGCAGGTCTGGCGCAGGAGAACATGAACCGCGCCGCCGGCTGGCGCTTCCTCGATATCGGCCGCCGCACCGAGCGCGCCGTCAACACCGCGCGCTTTGCCCGGCAATTCGCTTATGACGAGGCCGGCGACGAGGATCTCGATATCCTGCTGACGCTGGTGGATTCCCAGATCACTTATCGCTCGCGCTATCTGCTGGCGCCGATCCTGGCGCCGGTGCGCGACCTTGCGGTGCTCGACAGCTATAATCCCCGCTCGGTCGCCTTCCAGGTGGCGACATTGAACGAGCATATCGCGGCGCTGCCGAGCCTGAAGGAGCATGGCCTGATCGAACAGCCGCAGCGGCTTGCAGTCGCGGTGCAGTCCATGCTGGCGACCGCGGAAGCCGAGAAGCTCGAGGTCAAGACGCTGTTCTCGCTGGAGCAGGATCTGCTCAGCCTCGCCGAGGCGATCGGGCTGCATTACTTCCCGCACGGCCCGAATGCGAGCCGGCCGGAAAAGCTGACGGGGCTGGCGTGATCTACGACATCCGGCACGTCACCACCTACGAGTACGAGAGCCCGGTCAGCTTCGCCCGCTGCACGCTGCGGCTCGAGCCGAAGGACGGCAAAGGTCAGGAGCTGATCTCGCACAAGGTCGAGATCCGCCCGCGCCCGTCCGAGCGCCACGTCCGCCGCGACTTCTTCGGCACGCTGACCGAGAGCATCGTGATCGAGGCCGCGCATCGCAATTTGCGCATCGATGCGCGCTCGCGCGTCTCCGTCGAGCGGAAGCCACCGGGGCGCGATGCCGTTAGCCCACCCTGGGAGAGCATCCGCGACATCGCATTTGAAGCGACAAGCCTCGGGCCGTCTTCGCCGGTCGGTTATGTCTTTGCGAGCCCGCTGGTGCCGGTGCTGCGTCCCGTCAGTGCCTATGCTGCCGAGAGCTTTGCGTCAGGCGCGGGCATCATCGCCGGTGCGGTTGATCTCATGCATCGCATCCGCACCGAGTTTCGCTACGACCCCAAGGCCACCGTGATTTCGACGCCGCTCAACGAGGTCTTCGACGAGCGCCACGGCGTCTGCCAGGATTTTGCCCATGTGATGATCGCAGGGCTGCGCGGGCTTGGCCTGCCGGCGGCCTATGTCAGCGGTTATCTGCGCACCATTCCGCCCGCGGGGCAGCCGCGCTTGCAGGGCGCGGACGCGACGCATGCCTGGGTGTCGCTGTGGTGCGGAGCGGAGCTCGGCTGGATCGACTTCGATCCGACCAATGATCTGCTGGTCGCCAACGATCATATCGTCTTGGCGGTCGGCCGCGACTTCTCCGATGTGTCCCCCGTGGACGGTATCATCGTCGGCTCACCGAAGCAGAAGCTCGGCGTTGCCGTGGACGTGCTGCTGGTGGAGTGACCGTAGTTTTACCGCTCCCGCTGTGTGACAAATGCGTCCGGGTGCGTAAAATTCGTTTCGGCGTGTTTCCCGGATGTGGCGAGCGGCGGTTCGTTAATGCGCTCTTAACCATGTCCCGCGACATATCGGCTCACTTCATCTGCACGGTGTCACCTTTCACGGCGACGTCTCCGGAGGCCACATGACGTCACTCTCGATGGCCCTCCCGGCGCCGGCATTCGGCGCGCCGAGCGCATCTGACCTGCTGCGCGCGGGTCGCGAGCACTACCGGCGCGGCGAGATCAAGCGCGCGATCTCAGTGTTTCAGGCCGGGCTCGCGCTCGCGGCGACGGTGTCGATCGGCGTGGCGGTCGACGGCGTCGCCGATCTGCACGCAGCTCTCGCCAATGCCTTCATGCTTTGCGATGACATCGGCGCCGCGGCCGCGAACTACAAGGCGGCCTTGCGCATCGCGCCGCATCTCGTTGCCTGCTGGTGCAATCTCGGCATCGTTCATCAGCGCAGCGGCCAGACGCAGGACGCGATTTCGCTTTACCTGGAGGCGCTCCGTCGCAATCCGGGCCACCGGCCGTCGCGCACCAATCTGGTCCAGGCGCTGGTCGCAACCAGGCAGTTCGCAATCGCGCGGACCCTGCTGCTCGAATTGCTGGAGGAGACGCCGGAGGATGCCGAGCTCCACAGCCAGCTCGGCAAGGTCTGCTTCGAACTCGGCGAGACCGAAGAGGCGGTGGCGCAGTTCGAGCGCGCCGTGGCGCTCGCGCCCGGACAGGCCGAGAATTTCTACTGGGTCGGGGCGATCCGTCAGGCGCGCGGCGAGCCGGACGCGGCGCAGGCCGCTTATGCCCACGCTACGCAAGCACATCCAGTCCTGCGCAGGCCCGCGACCTCATCGCCGCCGGCGTTTCGGGCGCTGGCGCTGTTTGCGCCCTTCGTCGGCAACACTCCGGTCGAATTCCTTTTCAAGGACTGCGCTTACGAGACCTGCATCCTGTCGCTGCTGCCCGGCAGCCAGCCCGATATTGCGCTGTTGGCGCGCGAGGCCGACGTCGTCGTCAACCTCGTCTCCGACGCCGATCAGGGCGCGGAGGTGCTTCCGCTCGCCACCGCTATCGCACGAAGCCTCGGCAAGGCGGTCGTCAACGATCCCGCAAAGATCCAGAACACCACGCGCGACGCCACGGCTTTGGCTCTCGCCGACGTCGAGGGCTGCCGCGTGCCGCGCACGATCCGCATCGCGGCCGGCGAGGGGCTTCCCGACGTCCCAGACCTCGTCTTTCCCTTGCTGGCGCGCCAGGCCGGGATGCATGGCGGCGACGCCTTCGAAAAGCTCGACGACGCCGCGGCGCTGACCGCGTTTCTCGCCGCCCGTCCGGACCATGACCGCTACGTGATCGACTATATCGACTATCGCTCCGCCGACGGCTTCTTCCGGAAATACAGGTTCTTGTTCATCGGCGAGGAGATCCTGCCTTATCATCTGGCGATCGGAGGTAACTGGAAGCTGCATCGCGATGCCACCGACATGGCGCGTCACGCCTGGATGCAGGACGAGGAGGATCGCTTCCTGCGCGCGCCCGAGCAGGTCTTTGGCGCGGCGCATGATCAGGCGTTGCGAGGCATTCGCGATCGCATCGGTCTCGACTATTTCGGCATCGATTGCGGTCTTGACCGGGACGGCCATCTCGTCGTGTTCGAGGTCAATGCCTCCATGCTGGTGCACGACCAGAATCCGGAATTTCCTTACAAGGACCCGTACATCCGCAGGATCAAGGTCGCGTTCAACCGGATGCTCGCGCGCGTCGCGCAAGGGAATTGACGCCGCCGTCCGCGCCCTGATCCGACTGCGGTGGACGCCCGGCTCTCCCAAGTCCTTTCCAACAACGTCCTTTCCAACAACGTCCTTTCCATCAAAACGGCGTTTGACGGTCGGCCATTGGCCGGACCGGCAAAGCTCCCCATGCCTGGCCGTGAGATGCGGCGGACTTTGACCGCAGCCGCGATGCTGCGTAGCGGGAGAGTATCATATTTACGTATTTTTGTTCCGGGATTTGGCCAGTCGCCCCAGATTGGGCTATGCTGAGCCTGCGTCGAGGGCAAGTATGAGGCGTCAGGAGCTAGCGTGGGACACCACCGACAGACGGGGCTGCATCCATGATGACGTTACCGCGACTGGCGGCTGAATCCCTGGAGAAGTTGCTGGGCTCGTTCATGCGTCGCAGATACGACGAGACCTATGCCAGGGTGGTGGAGGCCTCGACGCGCACAGCGATGGAATGCATCGGCAACAGCGACGCGCTCTATCACAATATCGAGCATACGATGCTGGTGACGCTGGCGGCCCAGGCCATCATGCTCGGCCGCAATCTTCATGCGCACATCGATGCCGATGACTATATTCATGTTCTGATCGCCTGCCTTGCGCACGATATCGGCTATGTCCGCGGGCTGTTTTCGGAGGATGACGAAGACGGTTTCATCATCGACGAGGCCGGCACCAAGGTGTCGCTGCCGCGCGGCGCCTCGGACGCCAGTCTGATGATGTATCACGTTGACCGCTCGAAGCTTTTCGTGAGGCGGCGGCTGCCGCCGATCCGCGGCGTCGACTCTGAGCGCGTCGCCCGCGCCATCGAGGGGACACGCTTCCCGGCCCGCGAGGGACAGGAATACGACGACGAGGCCTCGATCCTGCGCGCCGCCGATTTCATCGGGCAGCTCGGCGATCCCAACTATCTGCGCAAGGCCAATGCGCTCTATTACGAGTTCGAGGAGGTCGGCATGAACCGCCAACTCGGCTATGATTCACCCGCCGACATCGTGAACCGCTATCCGCAATTCTATTGGAATAGCGTCGCACCGCACATCCAGACCGAGATCGGCTATCTTAACAAGACCGAGATCGGCCGGCAGTGGATCGCCAATCTCTACAGCAACGTCTTCCGCGCCGAACGCGAGATCTCGCTGTCGGGGCCGCAGAAATAGCGGCGGGCTACGATAGCGAGCCACGGAACAAAGTTGGTTCGCAGAGAATTGCCGCAGCCATGCAACAAAAATTCGTCTCGACCGACATCCTCGACATCGCCTATCTCGATGATGGCGCGCTGGACGGCTGGCCCTGCATCATGGGCCACGGCTTCCCCTATGACGTGAACGCCTATGCCGACGCTGCACCGCTGATTGCCCAAGCCGGCGCGCGGGTGCTGGTGCCGTGGCTACGCGGCTACGGGCCGACGCGCTTCCGTTTCCCCGGGACGCTGCGCTCCGGCGAGCAGGCGGCTCTGGGCGCCGATCTGCTCGCCTTCATGGATGCCCTTGGCATCCAACGCGCCGTCGTCGGCGGCTATGACTGGGGCGGGCGCGCGGCCTGCGTCGTCTCGGTGCTGCATCCCGAGCGCGTGGTCGGGCTGGTCTCCGGCAATTCCTACAACATCCAGAATATCGCCCGCTCCATGGAGCCGGCCTCGCCGCCGGAGGAGGCAGCGCTGTGGTATCAATATCTCTTCCACAACGAGCGCGGCCGCCGCGCGCTGGAGCGCAACCGCCGCGGCTTTGCCCGTCAGCTCTGGTCGATGTGGTCGCCGACATGGCAATTCGACGACGCGACCTTCGAGAAGAGCGCGGTGTCGTTCGACAACCCTGACTTCGTCGACGTCGTGATCCATTCCTATCGCCACCGCTATGCGCTGGTCGAGGGCGATCCTGCCTATGCGGCGATCGAGGCGAAGCTGGCCCAGCAACCGCCGGTCCGCGTTCCCACGATTGCGATCGACGGCGACAGCGACGGCGTCAATCCCGGCACCACGCATCACGCGCGCAAATTCGAGGGCTTTTTCGAGCGGCGTGTCTTCGCGGGCGCCGGTCATAATTTGCCGCAGGAACGGCCGGCCGAATGGGCGCAGGCCGTGCTCGACGTGCGGAAAGCGGCCGCAAAATCCTGATTTTCGCGATCGCAGGAACTTTTCGCTGTCGCCGTCGTCCAATCCTGCGTTGCGCGTTAAGCTGCCAGGGAGATGACCATGACCGAGGACAAGAAGCCAAGCGGCCCCGACCTGACCAAGGGCGTGTCGCTCGCCGATTTCAAGGACGGCAAATTGCTCGGTCATGTCGGCGAGGAGGACGTCCTGCTGGTGCAGGCCGGCAGCAAGATCTTTGCGATCGAGCCGTCCTGCAGCCACTATCATGGCCCGCTCGCCGAAGGGCTGGTGGTCGGCGACACCATCCGCTGTCCCTGGCATCATGCCTGCTTCTCCTTGCGGTCGGGCCAGGCGACGCGTCCACCGGCGTTGAATGCGCTGGCGGTGTGGGACGTCACGCGCGATCGCGACAACGTCATCGTTCAGCGCAAGCGCGAGGCACCGAAACCGTCCGCGGCCCATCGCAGCGCGCCGACGCCGGAGAAATTCGTCATTGTCGGCGGCGGTGCGGCCGGCTTTGCGGCGGCCGAGACGCTTCGCCGCGAGGGCTTTGCCGGCGCCATCACCATGCTCAGCAGCGACGGCGCGATGCCGGTCGACCGGCCCAACCTCTCCAAGGATTATCTCGCCGGCAATGCGCCGGAGGACTGGCTGCCGCTGCGCGGCGAGGACTATTACCACGACGCCGGCATCGATCTCCGGCTCAACACCAACGTCTCCGCGATCGATCCGAAGACGCGCAGCGTGACGCTCGGCAATGGCGACAAGCTCCCGTTTGACCGGCTGCTGCTCGCCACCGGTGCGGAGCCCATAAAGCTCCAGATCCCCGGCGCCGACCAGCCGCATGTCCACACCTTGCGCTCGGTCGCTGACAGCCGTGCCATCATCAAGGCCGCCGGCAGCGCCAGGCGCGCGCTGGTGATCGGCGCGAGTTTTATCGGCCTCGAGGTCGCGGCGTCGCTTCGCGCGCGCAAACTCGAGGTGCATGTGGTCGCGCCGGAGGAGCGGCCGATGCAGCGCGCGCTCGGCCCCGACATGGGCGACTTCGTTCGCGCGTTGCACGAGGAGAACGGCGTCAATTTCCATCTCAAGGACACCGTGGAGAAGCTTGACGGCACCCGCGCGACGCTGAAGAGCGGAGGCGTCATCGAGGCTGATCTCGTCGTGGTCGGCATCGGCGTCAAGCCGCGGCTTGCGCTCGCGGAGCACGCAGGGCTTGCGGCCGATCGCGGCGTCAGCGTGAGCGAATATCTCGAAACCAGCATCGCCGGAATCTTCGCCGCCGGCGACATCGCGCGCTGGCCCGATCCGCATTCGCGGCATACCATCCGCGTCGAGCATTGGGTGGTCGCGGAGCGACAGGGCCAGACCGCGGCGCGCAACATGCTCGGCAAGCGCGAGCGTTTCGACGCCGTGCCGTTCTTCTGGAGTCAGCATTACGACGTGCCGATCAACTATGTCGGCCACGCCGAGAGTTTTGACGACATCGCCATCGACGGCAGCATCAAAGATAAGGATTGCCTGTTGAAATACCGGAAGGGCGGCCGTGTGCTCGCGGTCGCCTCAATTTATCGCGACCTCGACAATCTCAAGGCCGAGCTCGAGATGGAGCGGTCGCGCGCTTGATCTGCGTCAAGGTTCGCGGTCGCCGGGGCTGCTCTGCTGGCTGTCGTTCCGGTGCTATCGGTGCTATCGTGAGATGTGCTCTGGGGCTTCACATGCAGGAGTAGCCGTCATGACAAGCGCTTCGGAAACCTCTCATCCTTCCAGCCTGGGCTCCGGCATCGCTGCGTTGCACGCCAAATGGGGCTGGATCGTCGCCCTTGGCGTCGTCTATCTCGTCACTGGCTTCATCGCGCTCGGCAGCATGGTGATGGCCACGGTGGCAAGCGTGATCGTGGTCGGCGCCATGATGATCGTCGCGGGTGCTGTCGAAATCATCGGCGCCTTCCAGATGAAGAGCTGGGGCAAGTTCCTGATCTGGGCGCTGCTCGGCGTGCTCTACATCATCGCGGGCTTCCTGACCTTCGAGAACCCGTTGTTTGCAGCAGCGCTGCTGACCCTGTTCCTCGGTGCCTCGCTGCTCGCCTCCGGCGCGGTGCGGCTGTTTCTCGCCTTCAGCATGAAGCGCGAAAGCCCGTGGGTCTGGGTGGCATTGTCTGCAATCATCACGCTGCTGCTCGGCCTCTTGATCCTCGCGCGCTGGCCTGTGAACAGCGTCTACATCCTCGGCCTGTTTCTCGGCATCGATTTGATTATGGCAGGTGCCGGCTGGGTCAGCCTGGGCTTCAGTCTGCGGCGGCGCCACTAACCAGCAACTCGACGCAAGACCATTTTGCGGAACTCCGTTTGCTGATGCTCCAGTTCGACAGCAACGACTGGGTCGTGGCGAACGAGCTCTTGCGCGGGATGTGACGGGCGGCGCCGGCTCTCGTGGTTGAGAAAGTGGTCTACGACAGCGCATCCTTCGAGACGCCCGCTTTCGCGGGCTCCTCAGGATGAGGGCGGAGTGCGCGGCGACAGGTTCAACAGGCGCGAATGCCGCTTAGCCTCACCCTGAGGAGACCGCGGAGCGGTCGTCTCGAAGGGCGAGGCGTCCGCTCCGCTGCGGACATTGTGCAATGGGCCTCACCGTTGAGCGCGTAAGACTCCGGGTATTGAGCCTCGTGCCCCAGGGTCATGTTGCTGACGCAATCTCTGTCTTAGACGGCGACAACTAACGATGCGGGGCCGCTCAGGTTCTCGCAACGGTTCCGCCGCCAAGGTTTGGCTCGAATCCGCAAGAGATTGGCGCAAGTGCCGAAACGCGTCCGCGTTCGCTTGGCCATATTCCGCGGCATCGGGAACCGCACGAAAAATCAAAGGAGATATGATGGTGTTCCGCTCGAGCGCCGCGATTTGCGGCGCCCTGGTTGCGCTTGGCGTTTCTGTTGCCGTTGGCCGTTGTGAAGCAAGTGGGGTTCATTCAAGCGCCGTCGTCGATGCCGCCTGTGGAGATGGGATCGTTGGCGCAGCATCCACGTACAATCCGTTCAAGCCCGGCAAGGAGGAGGGCGGCCCGAGAACAGCCTCCGGCGAGCGTTATGATCCCTCGGTCTGGACAGCTGCCATCAAGACGAGCTTGCGTAGGAAATTTGGCGGGGTCCAATTCGGGGCGAGACCGAAATATGCGCTGGTCGAGGCCGTCGGCAAGAAGGTCATCATCAAGATCAATGACGTGGGGCCGCTCAAGCCCGGCCGCATCATCGATCTCAATGAGCGGACGATTGGGCCGGTCGGCTGACGGTGCGACGGCGCGGCGCAATCCCGTTCGCATCGCGCCAAGACCGTAGGTCTGCGGCGGCCTGGCACAATTTTAGTGATGGTCCCAGGGAGACCGCTCGCGTAGTGTCGTTCGCTTCGCTCACGCAGTTGTTCCATGCCTCTGATCTTCACCCATCGCCTCCGCCGCTCCATCAGGGTCGTTTCAGTCCGCTGGCGAAGACGACTCACCTTCTTAATCGGCGGCATCGCGGTCGGGGCCTCGGCCGTCGCTCTGGCCAAGTTGGCGGACTGGGCACAAGTCGCGTTCGCCTACCTGCTGTCGGAATCGCGCTACGCTGCAGTCCTGGTGACCCCGCTTGGGTTTGCGCTGTCCGTCTATCTGACCAGCCGCTTCTTTCCAAACTCGCAAGGAAGCGGCATCCCGCAGGCGATTGCCGCGCGCCAGCTCAGCGAGCACGCAGCACGCAAGAAGCTGGTCTCGATCCGCATTGCCGTCGGCAAGGTGTTGCTCACGCTCCTCGGGCTGCTTTGCGGTGCATCGGCGGGCCGGGAGGGACCGACCGTACAGGTCGGGGCTTCCGTCATGTTCGCCCTCGGCCGCATGTCGCCACGCCGCCAGCCGGGCCTGATCCTGGCCGGCGCTGCAGCCGGGGTCGCGGCTGCGTTCAATACGCCGCTCGCGGGCATCGTGTTCGGCATCGAGGAGATGAGCAGGGCCTATGAGACCAGGACCAGCAGCCTGGTGATCGGCGCCGTGATCGCGGCAGGCCTGACCTCGTTGGCCCTGGTTGGAAACTACGATTACTTCGGTAGCAGCTCGACGATGCTGCGAAACGGCACGGACTGGCTCGCTGTGCCGCTGTGCGGCATCGCCGGCGGATTGGCCGGTGGCGCGTTCAGCAGGCTTCTCATCGAGGTCGCGCGCGGATTGCCTGGCCGGCTGGGGCCACTGACCAAGCAATACCCTCTGCCATTTGCCGCGGCATGCGGCCTTGGTGTTGCCCTTTGCGGCCTGGCCTCTGGAGACATGATCTATGGCACCGGCTATGCGCAAGTGAAGTCGGCGCTGGAGAACGACATGCCGCTTCCCTGGGATTTCGGGGTGTTGAAGCTCGCTGCGACCGCGTTTTCCGCGATCAGCGGCATTCCCGGCGGGATCTTCGCGCCTTCGCTCGCCGTGGGCGCCGGCATCGGCACGAACATCGCTCATCTTTTTCCGGGCGCCCCGCTCGGCGCGTTCATGTTGCTCGGAATGGTCTCCTATTTTGCCGGCGTCGTGCAGGCTCCCATTACGGCTTTCGTCATCGTGACCGAGATGACCAACAATCACGCCATGGTGGTGCCGTTGATGGCCTCCGCGTTGATCGCCCAGGCGGCGTCGCGCCTGATCTGCCCTGAAGGCATCTACCACGCGCTCGCCAAGGGCTTCTTGCGAGCGCACGCCGCGGAAGTCGCTCCGCCGCAATCGCCTTCGACCTGACTTTGCATCTGCTGATTTGGAGGCTGACCGCCGTCGGCCTGATAGCCATCGTCTCCATGATGCTCTGAGACCGCTGTCTGCGACGGCCCATTGCAGGCCGCAGCATGCTGATGGATGATGAGGCATGACAGGCCGGCAACCCATCCTCATCGTCTTCGGCGGCCTTCCGGCTACCGGAAAAACCACGCTCTCGCGCGAGCTGACGCGACGGATTGCTGCGACCTATATTCGCGTCGACGCGATCGAGCAGAGCTTGCGTGCGGCGGGCCACGATGTCGGCCCGATGGGGTACGTCATCGCCAATGCGCTGGCGGCCGAGAACCTGCGGCTCGGCCGCGTGGTCGTCGCGGATTGTGTCAATCCGGTGCTGGCAAGCCGTGATGGCTGGCGGCGGACGGCCATGCAATCATCGGCGCGCCTCGCCGAGATCGAAGTGATCTGCAGCGACGTGGCTCTGCACCGTCAGCGCGCAGAAGCGCGCACGTCCGACATCGCCGGCCTCAAACTGCCGACCTGGCAGGACATCGTCGGCCGGCATTGTGAGGCCTGGGATCGCGACCATCTGGTGCTCGATACCGCCAGTGATTCGATCGATCGTCTGCTCGGACAGGTGGAGGCCTATCTTCGCGATCAGTGATCTGATTCCGGCCAACGCGACATTTTGCCGGCGCCAACGGCGTCATCATCCGTTCAAAATTCGCGGCTAGTGTGTGCGTCGACGATTGGTTCGCCGGATGTACGCGGGCTGTATCGCAAGCCTCGGCCTATGTGCCGGGGCTTTTCGTTTTCGAAGCACGCACAAGCGAGGCTATTCGCACTATCGCTCGCGAATTCGCAGGCTCCCGATCAGTCGCCCAACCAGCTCGTCGATCTTGCCCAGCGCCGTTGGCGGATCGAGGAACTCGATATCGTCCACGTTCCAATATTCGACGCGATGGGCGACATCGGCAAAGCGGCGCTCGATCATCGGGCGATGCTCGGCGTCCTTCAGCGCGACCACAAGCGCCGCCTCCGCAAAGTCGTCGACAGTGCAGAGCACCGGATTGCGCGTACCGCCTCCCGGCGTGATGCCTTTCGCTTGCAAGGCATTCAGCGTGTAGGGCGACATCGGCCCAATGTTTTCAGGAAAGAGCTTTTCGGCGACAGCGCGCGAGAAGGCGTGCCAACCCAATCCTTCGACCCCGGCTTGATGGTTGAAAATCTCCTCGGCATAGCGGCTTCGATAGTAGTTGCCCGTGCAGAGAAACAGTACGCGATTGGTCTTGTTCATCAAAGCCGCGCTTTCACCAGGGAAACTGCCTGCCGGAGACGTGAGGCGAGACTCGGGAAGAAGCACCGCCGTCATGATGACATCATGCCAGTGTTTTGCCCGACGCGTCAAATAGATTTCGTAAAATCCGCAAGTGACCGAGGTCGGCGGTCAAGCCATTGACTTGGTTCACCCCGTCTACTGTGCATGGGGTTGTTTTCGAGATTTTGCTGGAAGCAGGCACACTGCCGGCGGCGCGAACGGCGGCCGGCGCGATCATCCCGCCTTCGCGACGCGGCTCTCCGCCGCGTCCGCGCGCAGGTTCTGGAAGAATTTTTCCACCTCGCGCGACAGCGTCTCCGCCGTCGCGGTCAGGCTGCTTGCGGCCGTCAGCACCGAGGCTGCCGCCGTGTCGGTCTCGCCGATGGCGTCGCGGAGCGAGGTGATGTTGGCGACCAACGTCGCGTTGCCCTGGGCGGCCGATTGCGCGTTGGAGGAGATCTCGCGCGTGGCCTGGTCCTGCTGGCCGACGGCTCCGGCAATCGCGGAGGTGACCTCGTTGATCTCGCGCACCGCGCCGCCGATCTCACGGACGGCATCGACCGCGTTGCGGGTGGAGGACTGGATCATCGCGACGTTCTCGCTGATGTCGGCGGTCGCCTTCGCGGTCTGGCCCGCCAGCGCCTTGACCTCGTGGGCGACGACGGCGAAGCCGCGGCCGGCGTCACCGGCACGCGCAGCCTCGATGGTGGCGTTGAGCGCGAGCAGGTTGGTCTGCTCGGCGATCGTCTGAATTAGGGTCAGCACGCCGTCGATGCGCTGCGTGGCCGCGGCGAGGCTCTCGATCTCGGCGATCGATTTCTCGGTGCGCTGGCCGGTCTGCTCGACCGCGCTTGCGGACTGCCGCACCTGGCGGCCGATCTCTTCGACGGATGCCGACAGCTCCTCGGCCGCGCCTGCCACCGCGGTGACGTTGTGCGAGGCCTGCTCGGTGGCGTTCGCCGCCGTGCCGGCGCGGCTGTTCGCATCTGCGGTGACGCGGGTGATGGTCTGCGCGGTCTCGCGCATGATCGAGGCGTTGTCGCTGAGGCCGCGCATGATCGCGCCGATCGCCTCGCGGAACGCTTCGACGGATTGCTCGATGTGGTGTGCGCGCTGCTCGCGTGCCGCGGAATCCTGCGAGACCTGCGAGGCGAGGTTGCGGTTGCGCCCCATCGCGTCCTGGAAGACTTCGATGGCGCGGGCGAGTGCGCCGATCTCGTCGGCGCGGCCAGAGTGCGGCACCACGACATTCTCGGCGCCGTCGGCGACCTGCTTGATGGCCGCGGTGATCGCGGCGAGTGGCCGCGCGATCGAGCGGGCGATGATGATGATGCCGATCACGACCAGCGCCAGCGCCACGCCGCCGAGACACGTCAGCACGAAGGAGAGCGTGCGGTTGGTCTCGGTCTCCTGCGCGATCTGCCTGGCGCGCTCGGCATAGACCTTGGAGAGCGCCTCGAGGTCCTTGTTCAGCGCGGAGCGAACGGCGCGGTTGGCGTCGTTGTCGCCCCATTCGCGGCCCGCGGCTGCGTTGATCTCGACGCCGCGGCGCACCAGCTGCTTGCGGAAGTCGACGAACTGCTCGATGCGCTTCTTGAAGGTGGCGAACTGCTCGGCGTCGTCGGCCTTGACGATGCTCTCCCAGCCCTTCACCATGTTCAGGATCTGCCCGTTGAACTTGAGCAGGCCCTCGCCGTATTTCTTCACGACGGCCGGTTCGGTCGACATGTAGATGCCGCGCGATTCCATCACGACCGCATAGACCAGCGAGTTGACGCGCTCGACATTGAGCGCGGCCGCATTCGCCGTCTCGATCGCGCTGGTCAGCTCGGCGCCGCGACGGCTGTTGTAGTCGGACAGCATCGAGATCGCCGCAGTCAGAAGCGCGAACAGTGCGAAGATCGCATAGAGCTTGGTGGCCAGCGAGAAACGTCCCGCCAGGCCGGCGGCATTCCCAGATCGGTCTGATGTCATGGTGTTCGGGGCCCGAATGGCGAGGAGTGGCCGGACTGCGCGGTCTTCTAAAATTGATGGAAAACTATGCAGAATGAAGATGGACGCAGCGTTAACGCTGCCGTTGGCCCCTTCGCCCTCGGTCGAAGGAAAGGTAAGATATTTCAGCGTCTTGATCCCGAGGTATAGTTTCAGGATCGCCTTGAAGTCGGTCATTGACCGACGCACCCTGGAGGGGCCTTTGGTCTACCGCCACACCATCGACGCCACCACCTACACCTTCCCCGACCTGCGCGACCTCCTCGCCAAGGCGACGCCGCCGCGCTCCGGCGACCGGCTGGCCGGCATTGCCGCAGCCAGCGCCGAGCAGATGATCGCCGCGCGGATGGCGCTGGCGGACGTCCCCCTCGGTCAATTCCTTAACGAGGCCGTCATTCCCTATGAGGCCGACGAGGTCACCCGCCTCGTCATCGACAGCCATGACGCCAAGGCGTTTGCCCCTGTGGCCTCGCTGACGGTCGGAGCCTTCCGCGACTGGTTGCTGTCGGACGCAGCGACGGTGGAGACCTTAGGCAAGCTCGCGCCCGGCATCACGCCGGAGATGGCGGCGGCGGCCTCGAAGCTGATGCGCAATCAGGACCTGATCCTGGCGGCGCGGAAATGCGAGGTCGTCACCGCCTTCCGTAACACCATTGGCCTGAAGGGCCGGATGAGCACGCGGCTGCAGCCTAACCATCCCTTCGACGATGCCAGGGGCATCACCGCCTCGATCCTCGACGGCCTGCTGCTAGGGGCCGGCGATGCCTGCATCGGCATCAATCCGGCGAGCGACGATCCGGCCGTCATCGCGCAATTGCTGCGGCTATTGGACGAGATCATCGCGCGGCTGAATATCCCGACGCAAGGCTGCGTGCTGACCCATGTCACCACGACGCTGGCGCTGATCGGGCAGGGCGTGCCGGTCGACCTCGTCTTCCAGTCGGTCGCTGGTACCGAAGCCGCCAACCGCAGCTTCGGCATCGACCTCGCGCTGCTGAAGGAGGCGCACGAGGCCGGGCTGTCGCAGAAGCGCGGCACGGTCGGCGACAACGTGATGTATTTCGAGACCGGGCAGGGCTCGGCGCTGTCGGCGGGCGCCCATCACGGCGTCGACCAGCAGACCTGCGAGGCGCGCGCCTATGCCGTCGCCCGTGCCTATGCGCCGTTGCTGGTCAACAGCGTGGTCGGCTTCATCGGTCCGGAATATCTCTACGACGGCAAGGAGATCATCCGGGCGGGGCTGGAGGATCATTTCTGTGGCAAGCTGCTCGGCCTGCCGCTCGGCATCGACATCTGCTACACCAACCATGCCGAGGCGGACCAGGACGACATGGACAATCTCCTGACGTTGCTCGCCGCTGCCGGCGTTACCTTCATCATGGGCGTGCCGGGCGCCGACGACGTCATGCTGAACTACCAGTCCACCTCCTTCCACGACGCGCTCTATGTCCGCGACGTCTTCGGCGCGGCCCGCGCGCCGGAGTTCGACGACTGGCTGGTCCAGACCGGCATTGCGGGCGCCGACTTCCGGCTTGGCGGTGACGCAGGCCTGTTGCCCGATTTCGCCTCCCGGCTGATCGCGTGATGCGAAAATCTCGCGAAAAGCCTCACCCGCCAGCGTGAACCGGGGAAACCATTGGCGCATCTCACGAATTAGTTCGCTGCCACAATATTGAGGAATTCCGGTCGCAGCGTTACGCTATGTTTCTGGAGATCTCGTCAGTACCGTTCGTAGAACGTGGTTGGGGGAAGTTCGATGCGCGCTGAAAGCAACGGAACGTCGCGGCGGATTCTGTGCGTGTTTCCGCGTTACACCTCGTCGTTCGGGACGTTCGAGCATTCCTATCCGCTGACCGACGGTGTCCGCGCCTTCATGCCGCCGCAGGGCCTGCTGTTGCTCGCGGCCTATCTGCCCGGGGAATGGCAGGTCAAATTCGTCGACGAGAATCTTCGCCGCACGACGAAGGAAGAGTTCGAATGGGCGGAGGCCGTCTTCGTCAGCGGCATGCACATCCAGCGCCAGCAGATGAACGACATCTGCCGCCGTGCCCATGAATTCGACCTGCCGGTGGCGCTCGGCGGTCCGTCGGTCAGCGCTTGCCCGGACTACTACCCGTCGTTCGATTATCTCCATGTCGGCGAGCTCGGCGACGCCACCAATCAGCTGCTCGAAATCCTGTCGCGGGATACGTCTCGCCCCGAACAGCAGGTGGTGCTGACCACCAAAGACCGCGTGCCGATGACGGAGTTTCCGATCCCGGCCTATGAGCTCGCCGACGTGAAGCGGTATTTCCTCGGCAGCATCCAGTATTCCAGCGGCTGTCCCTATCAGTGCGAGTTCTGCGACATCCCCGGCCTCTACGGCCGTAACCCGCGCATCAAGTCGCCGGAACAGATCATCGCCGAGCTCGACCGCCTGCGCGAATGCGGCATGACCGACACGGTCTATTTCGTCGACGACAA
Source organism: Bradyrhizobium genosp. A (assembly GCF_049949275.1). Lineage (NCBI taxonomy): Bacteria > Pseudomonadati > Pseudomonadota > Alphaproteobacteria > Hyphomicrobiales > Nitrobacteraceae > Bradyrhizobium > Bradyrhizobium genosp. A. The sequence goes on from NZ_CP188196.1 coordinate 2,890,446, forward strand.
TTTCATCGGCAACCGCAAGGCGGCAATGGATCTGCTGCCGCATCTGATCGAATGGCAGAAGAGGACCGGCTATGTGATGCGACTCGCCTGCGAGGCGACGCTCAATATCGCCAAGCGCCCGGAAATCCTCGAGAAGATGCGCGAAGCCTATTTCATCACCATCTTCTGCGGCATCGAGACGCCGGACCCCGAGGCGTTGAAGGCGATGCACAAGGACCACAACATGATGGTCCCGATCCTCGAGGGCGTGCGCACCATCAACTCCTACGGGATGGAGGTGGTATCAGGCATCATCATGGGGCTCGACACCGACAAGCCGAATACGTCGGAGGCGCTGCTCGCCTTCATCGAGGAGTCCCGGATTCCGCTGCTCACCATCAACCTGCTTCAGGCGCTGCCGAAGACGCCGCTCTGGGACCGGCTGGAGCGGGAAGGGCGCCTGATCGACGATGAGGGGCGCGATTCCAACGTCAACTTCCTGCTGCCTTATGACGAGGTCGTCGCATCCTGGAAGCACGCGATGGCCGTGGCTTACGAGCCCGAGAAGGTCTATGCGCGCTTCCAGTATCAATGCGACCACGTTTATCCCCACCGCCTCAAAATGCCGGTTCCGGACGAGATGAAGACCTGGCCGAACATCCGGCGCGGCCTCGTCATGATGCGCAACATCTTCTGGAAGGTCGGCGTGCTCGGCGACTACAGGCGCGTATTCTGGAAGTTTGCGCTAGGGCGCATCAGGCGCGGCGACATCGAGGGGCTGATCGGCTGCACCATGATCGCGCATCATCTCATCACCTTTGCGCGCGCGGCATCGAGCGGCAAGCAGAACGCGTCGAACTATTCGATCCGGCTGCGCGAAGCGTCCGTTCCCGCCGAATGAGCGACAAGCCCGTTCCGGCGCGCCCGATCGTCGACCTCAGATCGTTTACGCCTGCACGCGTCGCGCTCGGGCGCAGCGGCGCGAGCCTGCCGACGAAGCCGTTGCTCGATTTCACGCTGGCGCACGCCCGCGCCCGCGATGCCGTGCACGCCGCCTTCGACGCGCCGGGTCTGGTTGCCGGGGTGAGGGCGCTCGGCCTTGATGCCACGGAGGTCACGAGCCGGGCCGCTGATCGCAGGGATTATCTGCGCCGGCCGGATCTCGGACGGCAGCTCGACGCCGGCTCCGCCGCGGCGCTGTCGGGTGGTGCCACCGCGCCGTGCCAGCTTGCGATCGTCATCGGCGACGGATTGTCGGCGGCGGCGGTCCATGCCCATGCGGTCCCTCTGCTGCAAAGCCTGCTGCCCCTGTTGGGCGAAGGCGACGCTGTCGCGATCGGCCATGTCGTCGTCGCCTCAGGCGCGCGGGTTGCACTCGGCGACGAGATCGGGGCCATTCTCGGCGCCCGCTTGGTTTTGATGCTGATCGGCGAGCGGCCGGGCCTGTCCGCGCCCGACAGCCTCGGGGCCTATCTGACCTTCGCGCCGAAGCCCGGACTGACCGATGCCGAGCGCAACTGCGTGTCGAACATCCACAAGGCTGGGTTGAGCTATCACGAGGCAGCCCTCAAGATAGCATGGCTGGTCCGCGAGGGACTGGCGCGGGAGGTCACGGGCGTGGCGCTCAAGGACGAGAGCGCCGACCGCGCGCCGCGTCGAATTGGCACGGCTTTGCCCGAATGACGGGCATTCCGGCAAAATCGCCGCATCTTGATCGATTTGGAGACCCTTGGCGTGCTTGCGAGAAGGGTGATTGTCCTGCTAAACCGCTGCCGGCGATTTTCCGCGCATTTTCAAAGGGCAAGCCTCCCCTTGGTATGGCGTTTTCAAGCCGTTCGCGGGGCGCAATAAGCTCACAGACCGAGCCGATTTAGGAACTGGACAAGGCATGCTCGAAAAGCACCGCGAGAATGAGGTTCATGTCGACAAGGTCGAGCAGGGGCCTGCAACCTCCATCGCCTTCGGGCTGGAGCGTCTCGGGCTGATTGCGGTCCGGGCGCCGATCGTCTCCTGCATCATCCTGCTCGCGTTGATCGTCGGTGCTGTGTTCGGCATCTATCGGATCAAGATCGACGATTCGCTATCGCAGCTGTTCCGCTCCAACACCCGCGAATTCAAGCAGTACGAAGAGGTGACGAAGAAGTTCCCGGCCGAGGAATTCGACGTCCTCGTCGTGGTCGAGGGCAAGACCCTGCTGGCGCGGAACAACCTCGAGAAGCTGCGCGACTTCATCACCGACATGCAGCTGGTCGATGGCACGCGCGGCCTGGTCTCGCTGTTCTCGGCGCGCCAGGCGCCGGCGCCGGGCAAGCTGCCGGCGGCGCTGTTCCCGGGCGAGCTGCCCGAAGGCGCGGCCTATGACCAGTTCATCGAGACCGTCAAGAACAACGAGATCATCCGCGGCAAGCTCTTGTCCGAGGACGGCACGCTCGCGCTGATCGTGCTCTCGCTCGATCCGGAGGTGGTCGCCTCCAGCAAGCTCACCAAGACCGTCGGCGACATCCGCGCGCTGATGAAGGAGGATCTCGGCGACACCGGGCTCAGCGTGCAGCTCTCCGGCGTGCCGGTGATGCAACTCGAGATCCGCAACGCGGTCGAGCGCGACGGCCTCACCTACAACATCCTCGGCATTCTCGCCGGCTGCGTCATCGCCATCATCTTCTTCCGCAAGATTTCGTTCATGGTGGTGGCGGCGTTCCCACCGATGATCGCGATCCTGATCGCACTCGGCGCGCTCGGCTGGGCCAATTTCAATCTCAACATGTTCCTGAACGTGATGACGCCGCTCATCATGGTGATCTCGTTCTCGGACTCGATGCAGCTCACCTTCGCCGCACGCGACCGGCTGATCGCGGGCCAGGACAAGTTCACCGCGTTCAAGAACGCGGTGCTGGTGGTGGGCCCGGCCTGCGTGCTGACCCACGGTACCGCCGGCATTTCCTTCATCGCGCTCCAGTTCTCCGACTCCGACCTGATCCGCAAATTCGGCGAGGCGGGCCTCGCCGCGACCATCATCGCGCTGATCACGGTGCTGTCGCTGGTGCCGGTGTTCGGCGTGCTGTTCGTGCGCAATGAAAAGATCTTTGCCGTCAAATTCCAGAGCGCGGACGCCGGCGTGCAGGCGCTGCGCAATTTCTGCTACTGGATCGCGGTGCGCATGGTCGGCCGGCCCGGCCTGTTCAGCTTGATTGCGGTGCTGTTCGTCGGCAGCCTAGGCGTCATCTACGGCCATCTGGAGCCGCGCTACCGGCTTGCCGATCAGGTGCCGGACAAGCGCCAGGCGGTGGCCGCCAGCAACCGGCTCGACGCCAAGCTGACCGGCGCCAATCCGGTCAACGTGCTGATCCAGTTCCCCAAGGGTGAAACGCTCTACTCGCCGGAGACGCTGCAAACCATCGCGGACGTGCATGCGACCGTGGAGAAGGCGGCCGGCGTCGGCAATGTCTGGTCGCTGGAGACGCTGCGCCGCTGGCTGACCGAAAAGGCCGGCAGCGACGACGTCGCGACTCTCAAGGAATATGTCAACGTCATCCCCGAGCATCTGGTGCGACGGTTCATCGATGCCGAGCAGGATGCGGTGGTGGTGGCCGGCCGCGTGCCGGACAAGGACTCCAGCCAGCTCTTGCCGATCGTCGACAAGCTCGACACCGAGCTCGACGCCGTCCGCAAGAAGCACCCCGGTTACGAGGTTGCCGTCACCGGCCTCGCCGCCATCGCCGCGCGCAACTCGGCCGGGATGATCGAGAAACTGAACCGCGGCCTCACCGTCGAATTCGCGCTGGTCGCGATCTTCATCGGCTTGGCGTTCCGCTCTTGGGTGGTGATGTTCGCCTGCGTCCTGCCGGGCATTTTCCCGGTGGTGATGTCGGGAACGGTGCTGTGGGCGATGGGTGAAGGGCTGCAGTTCGCCAGTGTCGTGGCGCTCACCGTCTCGTTCGGCCTGGGCTTGAGTGCAACCATCCACTTCCTCAATCGTCTGCGGCTGGAGAGCAGGCCTGGCGTCGGCTCGGCGCTCGCGGTGGAACGCGCGACCGTGCTGGTCGGCCCGGCGCTGATCCTGACCACGGTGGTGCTGGCCTGCGGCCTGGTCGTCACCGTGTTCTCCGACTTGCCGTCGCTGCGGCTGTTCGGCTGGCTCAGCGCCTTCTCGATGGTGGCGGCGCTGGTCGCCGACCTCTTCATCCTGCGGCCGACGGCGATGTGGCTGATCAACCTGCACGCCAAGCTTCAGGGCCCCGACAAGCCCGCGATTTGAAGCGATCGCAATATGGGGTCGTATCTGTGAAACAAGAAAACCCCGGCTCGCGAGGGCCGGGGTTTTTGTTTGACTTCAAAATTGGAGCGCGCGCGTCAGCCCTTCGTCATCGTGATGTTGACGCCGCGGATCTCGCCCTTGGATGAGATCTGCACCGTCTGCTTGGAGCCGTTGGTGCGCAGCGACAGATTGGCTGCGAAGCCGTTGGCCTCGACGAACACGTCGATCTGGCCGCCGCCGGCGGTGCCCTGAAGGTTGCCGAAGATGTTGCGGTTGGACTCGCTCCAATTGCCGGAGATCCGCTCGCCCTGGCTGGTCACGTCGCTGGTGAGGTCGAACTTGTAGCTGTCTGACGCGCAGTGCAGGGCCTGCTTGAGGCTGAGACCGGTGCCGGCGACCTTGTAGTCCGCCTTGCAGCGGATGCGCTCGGTCGAGCCGTCGGACAGCGACACGGTGCCGGTGCCGGTCCACGCCCCGTCGAAGCCGGCGAACGGCCCGGACGACTGAGCGTGGCTTGCCGCAACTGAGCAGAGCAGCGCCGCGCCAATGCCGGCCGCCTTGATCGCCAGTTCGGATCGCCCAAAGAATTTCATCATCAATATCCCGTTTTGGAACGACGCCCGTTCATGAAAGGACGTCTCGCCACATCGACAGTTTAGTGTTGCGAGCCCGTGGCAGGTTCAAGAGCCTGCGCCGGGTTCAAAGCCTAACCGTCCGCAATTTCGGGCTCGCGAAGCTGTTTCGCCACGGTCTGGCCCCGGATTCCCTCTGTTTCCATGTATTTCTGGCCGAGATGGCCGGTCGGACAGATGCAGCTCTGCAACAGGTATGCATTAAAACACCGCGTGCCAGAATTATGACGTAGTATCAAGCTCTTACATCTGCCAATGAAGACCGAGGGAAGACCTGATTTGGTAGGCGCGGCGCCATTTTGGCCGCATTTACCAGCGCTTGTGCCTTCTCCGGTGCCGCTCTTGTCCCGCGGCAACTTGCCATCAGAGCAATCCGTTCCCGTCGTCTGCCCTGTGCTGCCCGGGATTGGTGCGATTCTGCCGTCAGAATGAAGGAATACCATGCGTAAGCTTCTCGTCGCTCTCACCGTGCTGTCGGCAACTCTGTCCACGGCTGCGTTCGCCCAGCAGGGGCGTGGCACGGACGCCGAGCAGAAGGCCTGCACGCGCGATGTGCAGAAGTTCTGCCGTCCGGTCATCGACCAGGGCGATTTCACCGTCCTGGCCTGCCTCAAGGAGAACCGGGCCAAGATCTCGCAGGCCTGCGACCAGGTCCTGAAGAACCACAACCAGTAAGCTCGGCCACTGGCCCACAAAGGCGGCCGTGGGGCCGCCTTTTTCAGGCCGGATCCGCAGGGCTGCCATCGAGAGACAGGATTGGTTTTGCGGCCGTATTCCCCTATATGGGGCCGCGGCGGCGCCGGCATTAGGCCCGCGCGAGCGCAAAAGCCCTTCCTGTCCAAACGATTGTTGATCAGCCCTCGATGACCTCTGCGAGCGAATTGCGATCCGGCAAGGGTGACCGCGACGAGAATTTTCCCGTCGCGTCCTGGATCATTCATCCGCGTCATCGCGCGCTGATCCTGGCGTATTACAATTTCGTCCGCACGGCCGACGACATCGCCGACCACGCCACCCTGCCGGCGGACGAAAAGCTTCGCTATCTCGATCTGCTCGAGGCGGAACTGCTCGGCAAGGGCGACACCGAGGCCGAGGCCGTCGCCCTGCGGCGCGCGCTGGCCGAGCGGGGCATGGCACCACGCCACGCGCTGGACGTGCTCATCGCGTTTCGCATGGACGTGACAAAATTGCGCTACGAGAACTGGGACGAGGTCATCCATTATTGCCGCTATTCGGCGATGCCGGTCGGCCGCTTCATGCTCGACGTTCATGGCGAGAGCACCACGACCTGGGCCGCGTCGGATGCGCTCTGCGCGGGCCTTCAGATCAACAACCACCTCCAGGATTGCGGCAAGGATTTCCGCGAGCTCAATCGCGTCTATCTGCCGCGCGATGCACTGGCCGCAAGCGGCGCCTCGGTCGAGCAGCTTGGACTTGCGCAGTCGCCGCCGGCGATGCTGGCCTGCCTCCAGGGACTCGCCGTGCGCAACGAAGCGCTGCTCGACGAGGGCAGGTCGCTGAGCGCGGAGATCAGGGATTTCCGCCTCGGCGTCGACGTCGCGGTGATCCAGGCCTATGCCGACCGCATCGTGCGCCTTTTGAAGCTGCGCGATCCCCTGCGCGAGCGCGTGCATCTGAACAAGTTTGAACTGCTCACCTTCAGCCTCGCCGGCATGATCGGCGAAGCCGGCCGCCGTGCCATCGGCCGTAAGGCCATCTCGGATCCGGGGACTGCCCATGACGCTTGAGGCGACAGCGCCCAGCGCCAATTATGGCTCGTCCGCATCGAACAGCTCCTTCTACGCTGCGATGCGCATCCTGCCGCGCGACCAGCGCGAGGCGATGTTCCAGATCTACAGCTTCTGCCGCCAGGTCGACGACATCGCCGATTCCGACGGCCCGCGCGACGAGCGGCTCGCCGCGCTCCAGGAATGGCGTACCGACATCGATGCGCTCTACCAGGGCAATCCGCCGCCGCGGCTTGCCGACTATGTCGGCTCCGTGAAGACCTTCGGCCTGAAGCGGGAGGATTTCCTCGCGATCGTCGACGGCATGGAGATGGACGTGCCACAGGACATCCGCGCACCCGACATGGCGACGCTCGATCTCTATTGCGACCGCGTCGCCAGCGCCGTGGGACGGTTGTCGGTGCGTGTGTTCGGCCTGCCTGAGGAAGACGGTATCCAGCTCGCCTATCATCTCGGCCGCGCGCTGCAGCTCACCAACATCCTGCGTGACATCGACGAGGACGCCGGCCTCGGACGGCTCTATCTGCCGCGCGAAGCGCTGCTGCATGCCGGCATCACCTCCAACGATCCGAACCGTGTGATCGCCGAGCGTGCGCTGCCAAAGGTCTGCCTCCCGCTGACGCAACGCGCGAAAATGCATTTCGAGAAGTCGGACGAGATCATGAACCGCAACAAGCGCCGCGCGGTGCGCGCGCCGCGGATCATGTCGAAGTATTATCACGCCATTCTGGACCTCCTGATCGCGCGCGGCTTCAACGCGCCGCGCGAGCCGGTGCGTGTGTCGAAGGTCACACGCTTCGCGATCCTGTTCCGCTACGCTTTCATCTGATGCAAAACACAGCTCACATCATCGGCGCTGGAATTTCCGGCCTCTCCGCCGCTGTGCGGCTCGCCAATGCCGGCTTCAAGGTCGCCGTGCACGAGGCGACGCAGCAGGCCGGCGGTCGCTGCCGCTCTTATTTCGACGGCGCCACCAATCTCACCATCGACAACGGCAATCATCTGCTGCTGTCGGGCAACAGCCACGCGCGCGCCTATGCGCGCTCGATCGGCACCGAGGCGGGCCTGGTCGGGCCTGAAACCGCGCAGTTTCCCTTCGTCGACATCAAGACCGGGCAGCGCTGGCAGATCGATCTCGGCGCCGGCCGGTGGCCGACCTGGGTGCTCGACGAGAGCCGCCGCGTGCCCGACACCGGGCTCACTGATTATTTCAAGCTGGCGCCACTGATCTGGGCGTCGGAACAGACGCCGGTCGGCAAATCCATTCCCTGTGAAGGCATTCTCTATCAACGCCTGGTGCAGCCGTTGCTGCTCGCGGCGCTCAATGTCGATCCGCCCGAGGGTTCGGCCGGGCTTGCCGGCGCGATCGTGCGCGAGACGTTGCTGGCGGGCGGGCAGGCCTGCCGTCCGCTGATCGCGCGCGACGGCCTCAGCGCCGTGCTGATCGAGCCTGCCGTAAAATTCTTGGCTGAGCGCGGACACTCCGTCCAGCTCGGCCATGAGCTGCGCTCCTTCGTCACCAGTGACGGCAAGGTCAGTGCACTGAATTTCGGCGGCGAGGATTTGGTCCAGCTCGCTGCGGGCGACGTGATCGTGATGGCGGTGCCGCCGCGCGCGGCGACGAGCCTGCTGCCGGGCCTGAAGGCGCCGACCGAATTCCGCGCCATTGTGAATGCGCATTTCCGCATCACGCCGCCGCCGGGTTCGGCGCCGATCCTGGGCGTGATCGGCGGCGTCGTGGAATGGCTGTTTGCGTTCCCGAACCGGCTCTCCGTCACCATCAGCAATGGCGACCGCCTGGTCGAGATGCCGCGCGAGGAGCTCGCGCAGGCGATCTGGAATGACGTCTGTCAAGCGGGCGGTGTGTCCGGCGAGCTGCCGCCTCAATTACCCCCGTGGCAGATTGTGCGTGAGCGCCGTGCCACATTTGCGGCCACGCCGGCGCAGAATGCCCTGCGTCCCGGGCCGGTCACTGCGTTGAAAAACCTGTTCCTTGCCGGCGACTGGACTGCTACGGGATTGCCTGCAACGATCGAGGGATCGGTCCGGTCCGGTGATCGCGCCGCCGATCTGGTTTTGGCCGCAAAGCGGCCCTGACGGGCAATGTCCCCGCCACTTTCAATCGACTATCGGAGCAATCGAGCGACATGGATTCCGTGAACGCGACCAACCGCGAAGCTTTGGAATCGAGCAGTCTGGAATCGAGCATTGCGTCGGCCACGCAAGGCGTGCTGGGCCTCCAGCAATCCGACGGCCATTGGGTCTTCGAGCTCGAGGCCGACTGTACGATTCCGGCCGAATACATCCTGCTGCGCCATTATCTCGCAGAGCCGGTCGACACCGCGCTCGAGGCCAAGATCGGCAATTATCTGCGCCGCGTCCAGGGCGGCCATGGTGGCTGGCCGCTGGTGCACGACGGCGAGTTCGACATGAGCGCCAGCGTGAAGGCCTATTTCGCGTTGAAGATGATCGGCGATTCCGTGGACGCGCCGCACATGGTGTGCGCGCGCGAGGCAATCCACGCGCGCGGTGGTGCGATCAACAGCAACGTCTTCACCCGCTTCCTGCTCGCGACGTTCGGCATCCTGGCCTGGCGCGCGGTGCCGGTGCTGCCGATCGAGATCGTGCTGCTGCCGTTCTGGTCGCCATTCCACCTCAACAAGATCTCCTACTGGGCGCGCACCACGATGGTGCCGTTGATGGTCATCGCGGCGCTGAAGCCGCTGGCGAAGAATCCAAAGGGCGTCGGCATCGACGAATTGTTCCTGCAGGACCCGCGCTCGATCGGCATGACGGCGAAGGCGCCGCATCAGAGCATGGCCTGGTTCGTGCTGTTCCGCGCGCTCGATGCCGTCTTGCGCGTGGTCGAGCCGATGTTTCCGAAGCGCCTGCGCCAGCGCGCGATCGATGCAGCGCTCGCTTTCATCGAGGAACGCCTCAATGGCGAGGACGGCATGGGCGCGATCTACCCGCCCATGGCCAACATCGTCATGATGTACGAGGCACTCGGCAAGGACGAGAACTATCCGCCGCGCGCGATCACGCGCCGTGGCCTCGACAAGCTGCTCGTGATCAAGGGCGACGAGGCCTACTGCCAGCCCTGCGTCTCGCCGGTGTGGGACACGACGCTGACCGCGCATGCGCTGCTGGAGGCCGGCGGTGACAAGGCCGTGCCTGCGGCCAAGCAGGGTCTCGACTGGCTGATCCCGAAGCAGGAGCTCGAGGTGAAGGGCGACTGGGCGGTGAAGCGGCCCGACGTGCGTCCGGGCGGCTGGGCGTTTCAGTACAACAATGCCCATTACCCCGATCTCGACGACACCGCCGTGGTGGTGATGTCGATGGATCGCATGCGCCGGGAACACGGTGCGACCGGCTATGACGCGGCGATCGACCGCGGCCGGGAGTGGATCGAGGGCATGCAGAGCGACGACGGCGGCTGGGCGGCCTTCGACGTCGACAACCTCGAATATTACCTGAATAACATCCCGTTCTCGGACCACGGCGCGCTGCTCGATCCGCCGACCGAGGACGTCACCGCGCGCTGCATCTCGATGCTGGCCCAACTCGGCGAGACCGAGAAGACCAGCAAGCACGTCGCCGGCGGCGTGGCCTATCTGCGCAAGACCCAGCACCCCGAGGGTTCCTGGTACGGCCGCTGGGGCATGAACTTCATCTATGGAACCTGGTCGGTGCTGTGTGCCCTCAACATGGCCGGGGTCGACCGCAACGACCCGATGATGCGCAAGGCGGCCAGCTGGCTGGCCTCGATCCAGAACAAGGACGGCGGTTGGGGCGAGGACGCGGTCAGCTACCGGCTGGACTACAAGGGCTGGGAACCCGCTCCCTCGACCGCTTCGCAAACGGCATGGGCCTTGCTTGCCCTGATGGCTGCTGGCGAGGTTGATCACCCGGCCGTCGCCCGCGGGGTGGAGTACCTGATTGCAACACAGAACGAAAAAGGACTGTGGGACGAGAGCCGCTACACCGCCACAGGCTTCCCTCGCGTGTTCTATCTGCGGTACCATGGTTACCCAAAGTTCTTCCCGCTGTGGGCGCTGGCGCGGTACCGGAACTTGCGGAGCACCAACAGCAGGGTGGTAGGGGTCGGAATGTGACTTTGGGGACGGGGGGCTATGTGACCGCGGGCAATGCCATTGATCCGCGGCCGATATTGATCGTGACCGGTTTGGTTCAGGAGGCCCGCATTGCTGCCGGGCCCGGAATGGCGGTCATCTGCTCGTCCAGCAGCCCGACCCAGTTGCGGGCGCTTCTGACGGTGGTGGATCCCAATACGATTCGCGGCGTGATCTCGTTTGGCGTAGCCGGCGGGCTCGACCCGACGCTGCGCTCCGGCGACGTCGTGGTGGCGACCGAGGTGCTCGCGGGCGATGCCCGCTGGGGCGCCGGCCTGTCGCTCAGCGACGACCTCATCGACAAGCTGACCTCCGGCCGCCGCCGGGTCGTGCGTGGCTCCCTTGCCGGCGCCGAGGAAGTGGTCACGGGCAGCTCTTGCAAGGCGGCGCTGCATTTGGAGACCGGCGCCTCCGCCGTCGACATGGAAAGCCACATCGCGGCCGCCTATGCCGCCGAGGCCGGGCTGCCGTTTGCCGCGGTCCGCGTCATCAGCGATCCCGCCCACCGCGCGCTGCCGGCGCTGGCGCGTGCCGCGATCAAGCCGAACGGCCAGATCGACCTCGCCGCCGTCCTGCGCGGCATCGTGCGCAATCCCGCAGCGCTGCATGCGCTGGTCTCGACCGGCCTCGACTTCAACCGCGCGCTGCGCTCACTTCGCGGCTGCCGCGACTTCCTGATCGGGACGGAGCTGGCAGGCAGCGAAGCGCTGGTGTCGAAAGCGGCCTGAGCGGCTTCTTCAATCTGACAAGAGAAAAGGCCCGGTCGCGATTGGCGATCGGGCCTTTTTCTTTGATGGGAGGAGGCGAATTCATTGAATGTGAGTCCGTTTGCGCCTATCTTACCTTTGTCTTACCTCAGGAGGAGCGGGTCGATGGCCGGCGCAGAAAAGCTCACCACCACCGTTTCCACCAAGGGGCAGGTCATCCTGCCCAGCGCCATTCGTCAGCGGCGGGAATGGCGGGCGGGAACGCGGCTCACCGTTGAGGACACCCCTGAGGGCGTGCTGTTGAAGCCGGCGCCGGCCTTTGCCGAGACGCGGCCGGAGGACGTGTTCGGCGTCTTGGCCTACAGCGGCAAGCCGAAGACGCTGGAAGAGATGGACGCAGGCGTGCTTGCGGAAGCCAGGCGCCGGCATGCTCGCGATTGATACCAACCTGATCGTCCGCTACCTGACCGGGGACCATGCGAAACAGTCGGTACGTGCCCGCGCCTTGATCGACGGCGAGCCGGTCTTCGTCGCCATCACGGTCGTCCTCGAAGTCGAATGGGTGCTGCGAAGCGCCTACGCGTACGAGGCTGCCGACGTCGCGCGTGCGCTTCGCGTTTTCGCTGGGCTTCCAACCGTGACAGTCGAGGACGGCGCGATGGTCGCCGAGGCGCTCGACCTCGCCGAGAAGGGAATGGATTTCGCGGATGCGCTGCATCTGACGCGAACGGGACATTGCGAGGGTTTCGTCACTTTCGATCGCACGCTCGTCAAAGCGGCGAAAACGGCTGGCTATCAGGGAGTGCGCGACGCATGATCATTCCGGCGCTGTCGCCGTAATCCCTGTCACCGTAATCCCACAGGCTGGCGTTCAGGGAGTCGCTTCAGTGCGGAAAGAAAGGTGCCGCCAGAACCGCGAGCATTCCAAAGGTGGCGATGTTCCAGAACAGGGAGCGGATGAGCGGTATCCCGGATATATAAAGCGCGGTGTAAGCGATGCGGCCGCCGATATAGGCAATCGATCCCCAATGGGTCAGCTCATTGTGAACGCCTGCCGCCTGGGCGGTGAGAACCGCCGCGGCAAAGAACGGAAACGTCTCCATGTAGTTGCGGAAGTTACGATTGATGCGCCCGGAGATGGGCTTGAGCTGCGGCATTTCGACGTCGCGCGGGCTCGCAGCCCATTTGAGGCCATACTGCGCGTTTGCGGCCTGCGCCGCAGCGACGAGCTGAACGAAGCCCCAAAGACTTGCTGCTGCCAGCACCATTAGCTCGAAGCTCACGCCCATCCTGCACCCTCTTCCAAATGATGCCGCCGGCTTTCGGCATACCGCGTGGACCCCCCTCATTTTCTCGCGCGATCAAGCGCACGGGGCTGCGAATCCGCGAAAATTGCGATGCACTGATCGCTATACGGGACCCCTTCGTTATTCCGGCAGACCGGCGGCTCGCAGCGCGCCGAGGAATTTTTCGCGATATTCCGGAGACCGGATCAGGAAAATCGCAGCGGCGCCTGACATGCGGAAGGAGGGATCGAACTCCAGCAGGCGCCGGGCGGTCTCTCTGGCCTCCGGCAGATCTCCAAGAGCTACGCTGTTCACGATGTAGGATGCGAAGGGTTGAAGATCCTGCCGAATCTGAAGGGCCTCCTTGGCGAGCTCACGCCCCTCCTCGAAACGGCCTTGGAACCAACGGCAGTGCGCGACGCCGGTCACGAAGGCAGGCTTAAGAGGGTCTAGAGGACTTAGCCGCATCATCCGCTCGAAGCTCTCGATCCCGCGCTCCGGGTCAGCCCGCATGACCGAAACCCAGCACCGCGCGATCCATGCAGCGGACAAGTTCGGATTCAGGGCGATCGCCTGCTCCACCAGCGACGCCCCGCGGTCGTACTCGAGTCCGAGATAGGTGAGGGCGTGGCCGGAGCGGGCCAGCACGAAAGCGTCGTGGTTGGCGAGTTTCAGGGCGGCATTGGCAAGCGCGACGGCATCCGCGCGCATCGCCGCGTCCGCTATCGCACCGTGCTGCGCTTGGTCCACAAGGTAGGTGTAAGCTGCCATCGCGTAGGCAGCCGCGTATCCAGGATCCTGCTCGATCGCCCGCTTGAAAATGCGCCTGGCGTCGGCGCCTTGCCCCCGACTAGCCAGCGCCAATCCCTGCAGATACGAATCGTAGCTGTCCGGTACGTTCGTGGGATTTTGCCTGGCCCGCTCGATCTCGGCCTGTTCGATCTTCGGCGCGATCGAGGTGACCACGCTGCCGGTTATCCTATCCTGAAGCTCGAAGACGTCCGTCAGCTCGCCGTCGATCCTGTCCGCCCACAGATGTGCGCCATTCGATGCATCGATCAGCTGACCGGTGATGCGCACCCGCCCGCCGGCCTTCCTGACGCTGCCTTCCAGCACGTAGCGTACCCCGAGCTCGCGGCCGACCCGTTTGATGTCGACAGCCTTTCCCTTGTAGGTGAAGCTCGAATTGCGGGCGATCACGAACAGCGAATTGAAGCGCGACAGCGCGGTGATGATGTCCTCGACCATGCCATCGGCGAAATATTCCTGCTCGGGATCGCCGCTCATGTTCTGGAACGGTAGCACCGCGATCGACGGCTTGTCGGGTAGCGCCGGCTGGGCCGAGCCTTGCATGTCTTTGCTCGACGTCGGATTCGGGGGGCCAGAGCCGCTCGGGGTCACGGCATAAGTCCTGATCGGTTTAGCGATGTTCTTGAGCTGCCGTTCGCCTCGATCCTCGAATTCCGCCTCGAGCTTGCCTTCGATCTCGTTGTGCACCTTGGCGGAGACCAGGATCCCGCCGGGATCGGCGAGCCCTTCGAGACGCGCGGCAACGTTGATGCCTTCGCCGTAGACGTCGCCGTCCTCTTGCACGATGACGTCGCCGAGGTTGAGCCCGATCCGCATCCGGATGCCGTCGGGAGAGGCGGAGAGTGTCCGCTGGATATCGATCGCGCATTTCGCGGCCGCAAGCGGACTCGCAAATTCGGCGAGAACGCCGTCGCCGGTCGACTTGATGAGCCTGCCTTGATGACGCGCAAGATTGGGATCGACCACCTCCCGCCGGAGCCGGTTGATCTCAGCGTAGGTCGCCTCCTCGGCGCGTTCCATCATTGCGGAGAAGCCGACCACATCGGCCGCCAAAATTGCCGCCAATCGCCTTTGTACCTCTGCCATACGCTCCCCATTCCCAGATGCCTCTTATAGCCCAGGAGCGGAGCGATGAGCCACACCGCGTCTGGTCGCCGCCGCCTGTTCCGGACCGGGGATCCTCCACGTGGGCATGACGGGGAATACGGTGCCAGCATGCTCAATTCGACGACCTGATGGGGTCGATCGAAGAACCGGCCGAATTTGGCGGCGATAGCGCATTTCCGAAGCAGCGCGCCGCGGCCGATAAAGATGGGCACTATTGCTTCGCCGTGGCGCTATGATGCCGCGGCCGACCAGGCATTCCAATCGGCTAATCTGCGACGGCCTGTGATCTTGCGTTACGCCTCAAGTGCGGCTGTGACCACTACCTGACCGGAAGCCCTTCGACCGCTATCAGACGAAATTTGGCGCCGCTTTGCCTTACCTTGGCCGCCTCCTGATTTTCCGGCGAGTCATACCAGCGCCGAATGGCGTCGAGACTTGGAAATTGGAGAATGGCCATGCAGCAGGGGGTTGCCCCGTCACCTTCGAGCAACGTGTTGTTCTGGCTGCGAGCGAGATAGCGCGCGCCATATTTGGGAAGAATCTCACGTGCCAGCTGGGCGTACTCTTGTTGAATCGTCTCGGAGCCTGTAGTGGCGGTCCGTTCAACGATAACAAATGCAGCACGCTCCTCCTGCTGCGCAATCGACGATCCCGCGAGGGTCGTGGCAACAATGATGGACCCGCAAAGCGCCGCTGTGGAACGCAAGCCGCGCAAGCTCGATGATTTACGCATCGTTTCAGCCTTCATATGTTGGTTATTGTGCCAAAACTAACTGCTCCCTCGTTCGCCGGGTTCCGCCGGAAAGGTTCTTGCCGAGAAGTTCAAGACTCGCTTGCTCGCCAATCCATTGCTCGTTTGCCGCTGATTGTTTCGACGTGGCAATGGCTTGACTGGATGGACAAGGTGTTGGCGCACAGCGGCGTTTCTACTGTGCATGGGGTTGTTTCGCAGTTTTTTGCGGGAGGGCGAGCGGCGCGACCCAGCAAGGGGGAGCGCAGTCCGCACATAGCTCCGCTTTTCCAGCAGCGCTCGAGCTGAACAAAACAAAAGGCCCGGTCGCGGTTGGCGACCGGGCCTTTTTCGTTCGTGCGACTCGCGCCGCTTACGCGGCCGTCGAAGCCTTCCGCGCGGCCTTCTCCTCCGCCGCGGCGGCCTCGTCCTTGCGAATCTCCGACAGGCGCTTCTGCACTTCCGCCGAGAAGATGTACTGCGCCGGGCGCTGCTTCGACATGTCGATCTCCGGCGCCATCGGGCCCGAGGTCCTGATGCCGCGCAGCGACACCCACATCGCCTTCAGCGGGTTGTTGAGGGCTGCGGTCGCAGCCGTCGGCTCGTAGCCGCAATGGGCCATACAGTCGGCGCACTTCTCGTACTTGCCGGTGCCGTAGGTCTCCCAATCGGTGGTGTCCATCAGCTCCTTGAAGGTTTTGGCGTAGCCTTCACCGAGCAGATAGCAGGGCTTCTGCCAGCCAAAAATGTTGCGCGCGGGCATGCCCCAGGGCGTGCACTCGTATTCCTGGTTGCCGGCGAGGAAGTCCAGGAACAGGCCGGAATGCATGAAGTTCCACTTCTTGCCCTTGCCCATCGCGAAGACGTCGCGGAACAGTTTTTTAGTCTTGGTGCGGTTGAGGAAGTGCTCCTGGTCCGGCGCGCGCTCATAGGCGTAGCCGGGCGACATCGACACGCCGACACCGAGCTCGACGGTGAAGTCGAGGAATTTTGCGATCTCCTCGGCCGGATGGCCGTCGAAGATGGTGGCGTTGACGTTGACGGTGAAGCCGCGGGCCTTCGCCGCCTTGATCGCGGACACGGCGCGGTCGAACACGCCCTTCTGCGACACGGCCTTGTCGTGATGGTCCTTCAGTCCGTCGAGATGCACGGAGAAGAACAGGTAGGGCGAGGGCTCGAACAGGTCGAGCTTCTTTTCGAGCAGCAGCGCGTTGGTGCAGAGCGAGACGAACTTCTTGCGCGCGACGAGGCCGCGCACGATCTCGCCGATTTCCTTGTGGATCAGCGGCTCGCCGCCGGGAATCGCCACCATCGGCGCGCCGCACTCGTCGGCCGCATCCCAGCACTCCTGCGCCGTCATACGGCGGTTGAGGATCGCATCCGGATAGTCGATCTTGCCGCAGCCGACGCAGGCGAGGTTGCAGCGGAACAGCGGCTCCAGCATCAGCACGAGCGGATAGCGCTTGCGGCCAAGCAGTTTCTGCTTGAGCAAATAGCCGCCGATACGCATTTCCTTGAAGAAGGGGATTGCCATTACACGTTTCTTTCTGGGCTTGAAATTCAGGTAGGTCAGCTTGCAGCCAGTTGGGCCGGAAGCCTGAATTCGATGTTTTCCTCGCGGCCCGGAAGCACCGAAACCGTCACCGGTCCGATCCGCCGCAGCGCTTCGATCACGTCATCCACCAGCACCTCGGGCGCCGAGGCGCCGGCCGTGAGGCCGACGGTCCTGGCATCTTTCAACCACTCCGGATTGAGGTCGCGGCCGTCGGCGATCAGATAACTCGCGACCCCGGCCTCGGTGCCAATTTCGCGGAGCCGGTTCGAGTTCGAGCTATTGGCAGCGCCCACCACCAAGATCACGTCGACCAGCTTGCTCAAGTCCCTTACCGCAGATTGGCGGTTCTGTGTCGCATAGCAGATATCCCGGATATCTGGGCCTTGAATATCTGTAAATTTGGCTTGAAGAGCCCCGATAATGTCCCTGGTGTCGTCGACCGACAGCGTGGTCTGGGTGATGTAGGCCACTGGCGTATCCGCCGGCAGCGGCAGGGCCTCGGCCTCTTCAACGCTCTGGACCAGCAGAACCGGCCCGGGAACCTGGCCCATCGTGCCCTCGACCTCGGGGTGGCCGGTATGGCCGATCAGGATCAGGGTGCGGCCCTTGGTGATATAGCGCTTCCCCTGATTGTGAACTTTCGTGACCAGGGGGCAGGTGGCATTCAGCACCGGAAGGTCGCGCGCGGCGGCCTCTTCCTCAACGCTGCGGGCGACGCCATGGGCACTGAAAACGGTCACAGCCTTCGGTGGAACTTCGGACAGTTCCTCGACGAAGATCGCGCCCTTGTTCTTCAGGCTCTCGACGACGTATTTGTTGTGCACGATCTCATGGCGCACGTAGACGGGTGGGCCATACTTCTCCAGCGCCCGCTCCACAATCTCGATTGCGCGCACCACGCCCGCGCAAAAGCCGCGCGGCTGCGCTAGATAAACTTCCATAGGACGCCCATCACGCAAGTTGCACCAATCCGCTCAATTGTCCCAGGCGGCACCCCGATACGGACCAATGCTGCAATAACCGCACCATTGGTGTCGCGACCGCGGTAACCGCCCACCCCATCTGGGCCCCGGGCGCATGCAGGTACAGCACTTTGTGTCAAAAAATCGGCGACAAGGAAAGGTGGAACAAGCCTTGGGGTTCCGGTCAGATCGATCTAAGGTATTATAATACCTCATTTCGTGCGAGCAAAATGGCGACATTTGTGCTCACCCCTTCGTCACTTTACCGCCTCAACTCGACGGCTATACCGGCCGGTCCGCATGATTTTGCCATGGTCTCCCGCGGTTTACCTCGAACCTGGTTCCCGCGAGAGCCACTCAAAACAGCAATAGGTTTCGCTCGGGAACTCCGATAAACAGCGGGCGTTTCCGGCAGGCTGTTAACACTAGAAAGAAAAGAAGTGCTGCAAAGCGTAGTCGTTGCCATCGTCAGGGCCTGTACCCGGTTTGCCTCCCTCGTCGTCGTTCTCGGGCTCCTGCTGGCAGTGGGGGCGGGCTACTACACGTCCCGGCACTTCATCATCAACACCGATATCAATTCGCTGATTGCCCAGAATCTGGACTGGCGCCAGCGCGACCAGCAATTCGACAAGGCCTTCGACCGTGATGCGACGATTCTCGCGGTCATCGAGGCCAGGACACCGGAGATGGCGACCGCAGCCGCGGATGCGCTGTTTGCCAAGCTGAAGGACAACAAGACCGACTTCCAGTCGATGCAGCAGCTCGGCACCGGTGAGTTCTTCGAGAAGAACGGTCTGTTGTTCCTGCCGACCGAGGAAGTCGGCAAGATCACCGGCCAGTTCGAATCTGCAGCGCCCTTGATCGAGATCATGGCTGGCGATCCGTCGATCCGCGGCCTGACCGGCGCGCTGGAGACTGGACTTGCCGGCGTCAAGCGCGGCCAAGTCAAGCTCGACAGTACGGAGCGGCCGTTCAACCAGATCGCAGGGACGGTCGAGACCGTGCTCAACAAGGGCAATGCGAGCTTCTCCTGGCGCGAGCTGGTCAGCGACAAGCCGCTGGAGGATTCGGACAAGCGAGCCTTCATCGAGTTCAAGCCGGTGCTTGATTACAACGCGCTGGAGCCCGGAAAGGGGGCGACCAACGCGATCCGCAAGGCCGCGGTGGACCTGGATTTTGCAACCAAATACCAGGCGCGGGTGCGCCTGACCGGCCCGGTGCCGATCGCGAATGAGGAATATGCCACCGTCCAGGAGGGGGCCGTGGTCAACGGCATCGGCACCGTCGTCGTCGTGCTCCTGATCTTGTGGCTAGCGTTGCACTCCTCGAAGATCATCTTTGCCGTGTTCGTCAACCTCTTCGTCGGGCTTGCGATCACGACTGCCGCCGGACTGATGACGGTCGGCTCGTTCAACTTGCTGTCGATCGCATTTGCAGTGCTGTTCGTCGGCCTTGGCGTCGATTTCGGCATCCAGTACAGCGTTCGCTACCGCTCGGAGCGCTACAAGCACGACGATCTCACTGGCGCTCTGGTGCTGGCGGCGAAGCGCTCGGCAGTGCCGTTGTCGCTCGCGGCGATGGCGACTGCTGCCGGCTTTCTTTGTTTCTTGCCGACCGCCTACAAGGGGATCTCGGAGCTCGGCCAGATTGCCGGCGTCGGCATGCTGGTGGCGTTCGTCTCGAGCATCACCGTGCTGCCGGCGCTGTTGAAGCTTCTGAATCCGCCCGGCGAGAAGGAGCCGGTCGGCTACGCCTTCCTGGCGCCGCTCGATCATTTCCTCGAGAAGTATCGCGTGCTGGTCGTCGGCGGCACGCTGCTGCTCGCGGTCGCCGGCCTGCCGCTGCTCTACTTCATGAAGTTCGACTTCAACCCGATGAACCTGCGCAATCCGAAGGCCGAGTCGATCGCGACTTTTCTCGACCTGCGCAAGGATCCCAACACCGGCGCCAATGCCATCAATGTGATGACCAATTCGGAGGAGCAGGCCAAGCAGGTCGAAGCGAAGCTGGAGAAAGTACCCGAAGTGTTGCGCGTGATGTCGCTCGACAGCTTTGTGCCGGAGGACCAGCAGGCGAAGCTGAAGCTGATCGCGCAGGGTGCCAAGATCCTGAACCCCGCGCTCAACCCCGACCAGATCGACGCGGCGCCGTCGGACCAGGAGAACGTCGAGTCGCTCAAATCCTCGGTCGACAATCTGCGCCGGACCGCCGGTGACGCCAAAGGCCCAGGTGCGGTCGCCTCGCGCCGGCTCGCGGATGCGCTCGAGAAGCTCGCCAATTCGGATGAGGCGACCCGCAACAAGGCGCAGGACGTGTTCGTCACGCCGATGAAGATCGTGTTCGACCAGCTCCGGAATGCGATGCAGGCTGAGCCGGTCACGCTGAAGTCACTGCCGGCCGATCTCGTCAACGCCTGGAAGAGCAAGGACGGAATCATTCGCGTCGAAGCTCAGCCGAAGGGCGATCCCAACGACAACGACACGCTGCGCAAGTTTGCGGCAGCCGTGCTCAAGGCCGAGCCGACTGCGATCGGCGGACCGGTCTCGATCCTGAAATCCGGCGACACCGTGGTGAACGCATTCATCCATGCCGGCTTCTACGCGCTGCTGGTGATCGGCCTGTTGCTGTGGATCACGTTGCGCCGCATCGTCGACGTGTTGATGACGTTGGTGCCGCTGCTGGTTGCGGGCGCGGTGACGCTCGAGATCTGCGTGTTGATCGGCCTGCCGCTCAACTTCGCCAATATCGTCGCCTTCCCGCTGTTGCTCGGGGTCGGTGTCGCGTTCAAGATCTATTATGTCGTGGCGTGGCGGTCCGGCAGAACAAACCTGCTTCAAACCAGCCTGACGCGCGCGATCTTTTTCAGCGCACTGACGACGGCGACCGCGTTCGGCAGCCTGTGGCTGTCGAGCCATCCGGGCACCTCCAGCATGGGCAAGCTGCTCGCACTCTCGCTGGTGACGACGCTTGCCGCAGTGCTGCTGTTTCAGCCGGCCCTAATGGGCAAACCCCGCAATCTCAGGGAGTAGGCAGATGTCGCCGACCGGATCGGCGGCACCTTTCTGACCGGGCTTGGCCGCGGCGGCGCTCTTCGGAGCGGCCGTCGTCGGCGCAGGTGCCGCGGCACTCGGTGCTGGCGCAGCCTTAGGCGCCGCGCCGGTGGTTTTTGGCGCACCCTTGGCCATGGCGTTGGCGGTGCTCAAGGGAATCGGCGGACCGACGCGGGTCCAGGTCTCTCCGCCGCACAGGAAGCCCAGCACGCAGCCCTTGATCTCGAGCTGGTCGGTGCCGACAGGCGTGATGGTCGCACTATACATCTGACCATCTTTCGCGTTGTAGACCTGACCTTCCCACTGCTCGGCGCCGGCCGTCTTCTTCATGTCGATCAGGGTCGCCATGCCCAGTGTCGGCCTGTTCTTTTTTGAGACATCCGGGTTGTTCTGGTCGCGGCCGCCGGGCTGTTTTTCCCAGGAAACCGCGCCCCACATGCTGCCATTGCATTGGGCGACGCGGATATTGGCAACGCCATCGGCGACCCTCCAGTCGCCGGTGGGATCGGCGGCGAGCGCCGGTGTCAGGCCGGCGTAACCGCCCGCCAGTAATATTCCGGTGTAAAGGGCCAAACGCATGAGTGTTCCTTGGCAGTGCAACATGGTTTAAAGCTGTGCTTGCGAAGATGGTCCGAAAAAGGGCAAAAGGCCGCACAGACCCTTTTCCGTTAGCTGACCGTTTTCAGTTGACGAAGCGGCCCTCAACCGAAGTATGTAGCGGATGAACAGTCCAAATCCAGACATGTCTCAGTTGTTCGCGGACCGTCAGGCCCAGCGCAGCGCCCTGCATAATCGGTACCTGAACGAGCAGTTCGTTCGGGTTCTCAAGACCATCGGCTACGACGTCGGCTTCCAGAAGGGGCAGGGGCAGTACCTCTACGATCGCGAGGGGGCACGCTATCTCGACCTCCTGTCCGGCTTTGGCGTGTTCGCAATCGGACGCAATCATCCGGTGATGCGCGATGCGCTGAAAAGCGTGCTCGACGCCGATCTGCCCAATCTCGTCCAGTTCGACGTCTCGGTGCTGGCCGGCGTGCTCGCCGAGCGCCTCCTGAAATATGTTCCCTATCTCGACAAGGTGTTCTTCGCCAATTCCGGCGCCGAATGCGTCGAGGCGGCGATCAAGTTCGCGCGCGGCGCCACCGGCCGCCCCGGCATCGTCTATTGCGCCCATGGCTATCACGGCTTGACCTATGGCGCGCTTTCGCTGACCGGTGATTCGAACTTCCGCACCGGCTTCGAGCCGCTGCTGCCGGGTTGCACCCCGGTTCCGTTCAACGATCTCGCCGCGCTCGAGAAGGCGCTGGCCTCGCGCGAGGTCGCAGCCTTCGTCGTCGAGCCGATCCAGGGCAAGGGCGTCAATCTGCCCTCCGACGAGTTCCTGCCGGGGGCGGCCGCGCTCTGCAAGAAGTACGGCACGCTGTTCGTCGCCGACGAGATCCAGACCGGCATGGGCCGCACCGGCCGCTTCCTCGCGGTCGAGCACTGGAACGTCGAGCCCGACATGGTGCTGCTGTCGAAGTCGCTGTCGGGCGGCCACGTGCCGGTCGGCGCCGTGCTGACGCGCAAGAGCATCTTCGACAAGATTTTTAATCAGATGGACCGCGCCGTGGTGCACGGCTCCACGTTCTCAAAGAACGACCTCGCGATGGCCGCGGGCATCGCCACGCTCGACGTGATGGAATCGGAGAAGCTGATCGAGTCCGCCGCCAAGCGCGGCGCCGAGCTTCGCCTCGCGCTCACGCGCATGGTGCCCGGCTACGAACTGATGAAGGAAGTGCGCGGCAAGGGCCTGATGATCGGCATCGAGTTCGGGCCGCCGAAGTCGCTGCGGCTGCGGGCGTCCTGGAACGTGCTGGAGGCCGCCAACAAGGGCCTGTTCTGCCAGCTCATCACCGTGCCACTGTTCAAGGACCACAAGATCCTGACGCAGGTCGCCGGTCACGGCAGCCACACCATCAAGCTGCTCCCGCCGCTCACCATCACCGAAGAAGACTGCAACTGGATCGAACGCGCGTTCGACGACGTCATCGCCGGCAGCCACAAGGTCCCCGGTGCGATCTGGTCGCTCGGCAAGACGCTGGTCGACAACGCGGTGAGAAGGTCGGCGTAAGTTCGCCGATCTATCTCAGCAATCGTCATTGCGAGCGAAGCGAAGCAATCCAGTATCCCTCCACGGATACAGTCTGGATTGCTTCGCTTCGCTCGCAATGACGGTGGAGACTGCTATCCCTCCACATTCGCCCTCATCGCCGCCTCCAACTTGTCGACGAATTCGGTGAGCTCGTCGCCGCCGATATCGCTGACGGCCCAGAAGTTCAGGCCGCGCTCGCCCCAGCGGCGGCAGTTGAAGCCCTGCATGGTCTGGGTCTTCGGCGGCCGATGCTCGGTGCTAGCGGTCTGCGACACGAACAGGTTGATGATGTGCTGCCGGCGCCGGTACACGACGGCGCCGATGGCGCGCGCATCGATATAGTCGAGCCGGCCGCCGACCAGCGTAAAGCCTTGCGCAGTGAGGTCGATCACGGGCGGGGCGACGTCGAGCTTGCCGTTGAACCAGGGCTTGACCGTGTGCTGGTCGGTCGAGACGACGTCGATGAGGTGGCCGGCCTGGAGCGAGCGCAGATGCGCAGAGACGACCTCCGAGAGGATGCGCTGCTGGTCGTCCTGGCGCAGCACGACCGCGACGACGCCGGAGGCGGCAAGGGCCGAGACTGCCGAACCCATCGCGAAACCGCGCAGCACCGAGCGCCGGCTCGGCTGCGGCCGTGCCTGCGGCATCGACGCCTGGATACGGGCACGCAAGATCGCGGGCGCGGTGTAGCGCAGCTTGGTGTCGGCCAGCACGCGCTTCATCTCGCGCTGCGCCGCGAACTCGGCCGTGCAGGCCGGGCAGGTGGCGATATGGCCTTCGACCTCGCGCGCATGGCCGGCATCGAGCTCGTTGTCGAGCAGCGCGTGAAGCAGGATTTTTGCTTCGTCGCAGGTCATTTCGAATGCTCCTCTTCCGCCGTCCAGGCCGCGCGCAGCATGGCGCGGGCGCGGGCGAGGCGGGACATCACGGTGCCGACGGGGGCACCGACGGCTTCTGCAATTTCACGATAGGACAGGTTGTTGATCTCCCGCAGCACGAAGGTTTCCTTGAACGGCTCGGCGAGTGCGTCGATCATGTTGCGAATGGCGCCGGCGTCGCGGCTGCGCAGCACCTCGGTCTCCGGGCTCGCCTCGTTCTCCTGCCACATCGGCGTCTGGTCGGCGGCGCCGGGCGTGTCCTCGATCGCGGCGTGCGAGTGCGCGCGTCTGGCATATTCGGCGTTGCAGACATTGCGCAGGATCGCGAACAGCCACGGCTTCATCGCCGGGCCGCGATAGCTGTCAAAATGCTTCAGCGCGCGCAAATAGCATTCTTGCACCGCGTCCTCCGCGTCGGAGGCATCGCGCAGCAGATAGCGTGCGAGCGTGTAGACGTCGTCGAGATAGGGTAGCGCCGCCTCGCGGAAGCGCTGCGCCTTCTGGAAATCGTCGCTGACGGGCATCGCCTCTCGCTTTGCCTCTTGCTGCGGTTCGTACGTCGTTGCGTGCTTCGTGTCGCTGTTGGGCCTGACTGAAGGCACACGTGCCCGGCCGGCGTGGGACCACCGGCCGGGCAAGACAGAGATGCCTTGGTTGGCGACGTTACTCAACCTTGATCATCCCGGTCATGTGCGGGTGCAACGAACAAAAATACTTGTAGTCGCCCGCATTGGTGAAGGTGAACGTGAACTTGTCGTCGGTGTCCAGGGTCTTGGACCTGAATTTGCCGGCCGACACCACGGTGTGGGGGATGTCGTCCCGGTTGGTCCAGGTCACGGTGGTGCCGACCTTGATGCTGAGCTCGGCCGGCTGGAAGGTGAAATTGTCGATGTGGATCTCCATGTCGTCGGCGCGGGCGAATTTCGCAGGCAGCAGCACAGCCGCGGCCGCAGCCACGGCGATACCAAAGTCGCGGCGATTGAGCGTCTTCATAGCCAGCCTTCCGTTCAGCCCTGCAGCGGCGTGTCGATGATTGCGAGCCGCTGCTCGTTCTGCTTGAAGTTGATGCTGGCGACCCCGAGCATGGAACGGAGCTTGGCGTCCTCGACCT
This sequence comes from Bradyrhizobium genosp. A, assembly GCF_049949275.1. Classification (NCBI taxonomy): domain Bacteria; kingdom Pseudomonadati; phylum Pseudomonadota; class Alphaproteobacteria; order Hyphomicrobiales; family Nitrobacteraceae; genus Bradyrhizobium; species Bradyrhizobium genosp. A. The sequence goes on from NZ_CP188196.1 coordinate 2,915,523, forward strand.
TCATCGGTCCGGGCGAGGGGGCGGTGCCCGGCGCCGGCTGCGGGAAGGCGGTTGAGCGCGCGGTGTGGAAGGTGACGTTGCCCTCGACCTTCTGCATCACCTGGTGGATGTGGCCGTTCAGCACGGTGACCGAGCCGAAACCCTTGACGTATTCGAGCGCGCGGCCGCCGTCCTCGGTGCCCCAGCCCCATTCCGGATAGACGGTCCAGAGCGGGATGTGGGCGAACAGCACGATCGGGGTGGATTTCGACTTGCCGCGGAGGTCGTCCTCGAGCCAGGCGAGCTGCTCCGTGCCGAGATTGCCGAGGCCGCCGCCCTTGAGGTCGACGACGTTGACGAGGCCGACGAAGTGCACGCCGCCGGCGTCGAAGGAGTACCAGCCCGCGCCCTTGGTGCCGCGGCCGTAGCGCTCGCGATAGAACTTCACCTCTTCGTCGAGGAAGTCATGCTCGCCGGGCACGTAGTGCACGTCCAGCTTGGACTGCGAGATGATGCGATCGGCGTTGTCGAACTCGGCGGCCTTGGACAGATGGGTGATGTCGCCGGTGTGGATCATGAACGATGGCTTGACCGGCATCGCATTGATCTTGTTGACGGCTTCCTCCAGCGTGCCCAGCGCATTGGGGTTGGCCGGCTTGTCGAAGCCGACATGGCTGTCGCTGATCTGGAGGAAGGTCATGCCGGGCGCGGCGGCGGTCGCGGCCTCAGCTGAATCGATGATGCCGAGCGAGCGCGGCACGCCGCCCGTGATGGTCCAGAGCACCCCGGTGCCGGCCCATGTCATGCATTCCAGCACCTTGCGGCGGCTGACGCCGTCGTCCCCGTGATCGTGTCCGCTCATCGCACGCCTCCTTTGGCCCGGAATTGGGCTTCGGGGAGGTGATCGGGGGATGAAGGGACTTATTCCCGGACTCGTTGACGATTTCGTGAGAAGCTTCTGGGGCTCGGCTCAGCAGCGCGTGCCCTCGTGCTGCGCTGCGACCGGAGCACGAGACCCGTCAGTCACAACACGACCCGGCGCCGGGTTCGCCGGCACGTTGGGCCTGAATCGGCGGACACGGCACCGAGCCGTAAGAGCAGAACACGCAGCAGTCGCCCGCCTCGGGCTTCAGCTTTGTGCCGCAGCCGGTGCATTCATAGAAGAACTGACAGGCATCGGTCGGCATCAACTCCGTTCTCGCAACACCGCAGTGCGGACAGGTGATGGTCGATTGAAGAACCATTTGGTTTGCTCTCGGCTACTTCGCATCCTCCAAGATCATCGCAGCGCCCTTCTCGGCGATCATCGCGGTTGGCGTGTTGGTATTGCCCGAGGTGATCGTCGGCATGATCGAGGCGTCGACGATGCGAAGACCGCTGAGGCCATAGAAGCGCAGGCGCTCGTCGACCACCGCCATGGGATCATTCGCCGCGCCCATCTTCGCCGTGCCGACGGGATGGAAGATGGTGGTACCGATATCGCCGGCGGCTTTTGCGAGCGAGGCATCGTCGTCGCCGACGGTGGGACCGGGCAGATATTCGCTCGGACGATATTTTGCCAGCGCCTTCTGCTGCATCAGGCGGCGCGTGGTGCGGATGGCGTCGGCGCCGACCTTGCGGTCGTCGTCGGTCGACAGATAGTTCGGCGCGATGATCGGCTTCTCGTCCGGCGTCGCCGAGCGCAGCCGCACAGTGCCGCGCGAGGTCGGCTGGAGATTGCAGGCGCTCACCGTGATCGCAGGGAAGCGGTGCAGGGGATCGCCGAACTTGTCGAGCGACAACGGCTGCACGTGGAACTGGATGTTGGCGCGTGCGCGTGTCGCATCGGAACGCGTGAAGATGCCGAGCTGCGACGGCGCCATGGTCAGCGGACCACGGCGGCGGAAGGCATAGTCGAGGCCCATCAGGCCGCGGCGGAACAGATTGTAGTAGGTTTCGTTCAACGTCCGCACGCCCTCGACCTTGTAGATCGCGCGCTGCTGGAGATGGTCCTGCAGGTTACGCCCCACGCCGGGCTTGTCCATCACGATGTCGATGCCGAGCGGCGACAACCAGTCTGCAGGCCCGATACCGGAGCGATGCAGCACCTGCACCGAGCCGATCGAGCCTGCCGAGAGGACCACCTCGCGCTTGGCACGCGCCTCGATGATCTCGCCGTTCTGGATGAAGCGCACACCGACGGCGCGGCCCTGCTCGATAATCAGGCGATCGACCAGAACGTTCTTCTCGAGCCGCAGGTTCGGCCGGTTCAGCGCCGGCTTGAGAAACCCGCGCGCCGATGACCAGCGCCGGCCGCGCTTCTGGTTGACGTGAAAGTAGCTCGTACCTTCGTTGTCGCCGGTGTTGAAATCCGGAATGCGCTTGATGCCCATTTCCTCGGCGGCATCGCCAACGGCATCGAGAACGTCCCAGGACAGCCGCGGCGCCTCGATGCGCCAGCCGCCGCCGGAGCCGTGATGCTCGCTCGCGCCCAGGAAATGATCCTCCAGCCGCCTGAACAGCGGCAGCACGTCATCATAGCCCCAGCCGGTCATGCCGAGCTGGCGCCAGTGGTCGTAATCGGCGGCCTGGCCGCGCATCGAGATCATGGCGTTGATCGCCGAACAGCCGCCGATCACCTTCCCGCGGGGATAGGCGAGTGCGCGGCCGTTCAGCCCCGGCTCGGCCTCGGTCTTGAACATCCAGTCCGAGCGCGGATTGCCGATCGCGAAGAGATAGCCGACCGGAATGTGGAACCAGATCCAGTTGTCGTCGCCGCCGGCCTCGAGAATGAGGACGCGGTTTTTGGGCTCGGCCGACAGACGGTTGGCAACGATGCAGCCGGCCGTGCCGGCGCCGACGACAATGTAGTCAAACTCACCTTCGAGCCGCCTTGGCATTCTGCTTCCACCCGGATGGTCACCTAACGTTCCATCCTAATAGGCAGACGGAGACGACCGGGACAAGTCCGGCCATGCCGCATGGGCAGGGCTAGACCCGATCCCAGGCAGTTGGGTGGACTGGTGCTTGCATGGTAGACAGGCCTGCATTTTCAACAAAGCTCGAGACCCTCCATGCCCATCGTGAACCGCGTCGCCGACCTTCAACCCGATATCCAGGCCTGGCGGCGGGACATCCACCAGCACCCCGAGCTGCTGTATGATGTCCACCGCACCGCAGCATTCGTCGCGGATCGCCTGCGCGAGTTCGGTTGCGACGAGGTCGTGACCGGCATCGGCCAGACCGGTGTGGTCGGCGTGATCAAGGGCAACAAGCCGGCCGGCGAGGGGCTCAAGGTGATCGGCATGCGGGCCGACATGGACGCGCTGCCTGTCGACGAGCAGACCAACCTGCCTTACACCTCCAAAACTCCGGGCAAGATGCACGCCTGCGGCCATGACGGTCACACCGCGATGCTGCTCGGCGCCGCGCGCTATCTCGCCGAGACCCGCAACTTCGCCGGCGATGCCGTCGTGATCTTCCAGCCCGCCGAGGAGGGCGGCGCCGGTGGCGCGGCCATGGTCAAGGACGGCATGATGGAGCGCTTCGGCATCGAGCAGGTCTACGGCATGCACAACGGCCCCGGCATTCCGATCGGCTCGTTCGCGATCCGGCCCGGCCCGATCATGGCGGCGACCGACGAGGTCGACATCATGATCGAGGGCCTCGGCGGCCACGCCGCGCGTCCGCACAAATGCGTCGATTCCGTTCTGGTCGGTGCACAGCTGATCACCGCGTTGCAGTCGATCGTCGCGCGCAGCGTCGATCCGCTGGAATCGGCCGTGATCTCGATCTGCGAATTCCACGCCGGCAACGCCCGCAACGTCATCCCGCAAACCGCGATTCTGCGGGGCACCGTCCGCACGCTGACGCCGGACGTGCGCAAGCTGGTCGAGAAGCGTGTGCGTGAAGTCGTGGCAGGCGTCGCCCAGATCACCGGCGCGAAGATCGATTTGCACTACAAGCGCAACTATCCCGTGGTGAACAACCACGCCGCTGAGACCGAGGTGGCGTCGCGCATTGCCAAGCAGGTCGCGGGCGATGCCAATGTGCTCGATATGTCGCCGCTGATGGGCGGCGAGGATTTTGCCTACATGCTGGAAGCGCGCCCCGGCGCATTCATCTTCTGCGGCAACGGCGATAGCGCCGGCCTGCATCACCCCGCCTACAATTTCAACGACGAGGCGATCGTGTTCGGCACGTCCTACTGGGTCAAGCTGGTCGAGGAACAGCTCGCGGCCTCGTAAGTCTCAATTCAGTCGGAGCAAAAAGGGCCCGTGCATCGCACGGGCCCTTTTGTTTTGTATTGTGTAGCGGCTCAGAACACGTGCGAGAAGAAGTAGTACAACGCGCCCGAGATGATCATCGCGGCCGGCAGGGTCAGCACCCAGGCGAGAGCGATGTTGCGGATCGTCGACCATTGCAGGCCTGAGCCGTTGGCGGCCATGGTGCCGGCGATGCCCGACGACAGCACGTGCGTGGTCGAGACCGGCAGGCCGTAGATGTCGGCGGCGGCGATGGTGGCGGCCGCAGTGATCTCGGCGCAGGCGCCTTGCGCGTAAGTCAGGTGCGTCTTGCCGATCTTCTCGCCGACCGTGACGACGATGCGCTTCCAGCCGACCATGGTGCCAAGGCCAAGCGCGATCGCCACCGCGATCTTCACCCAGCTGGGGATGAACTTCGTGGCGCTGTCGAGCGAGCCCTTATAGGCGTTGAGCACGGAGACGTCGGCAGCGCTGAGCTCGGCTTCCTTGTCCTTCATCAGGAAGCGGAGCGCTTCCGAGACGAGGTACATGTCGTTGCGGGTGTTGCCGACGAGGTCGGCCGGCACCTTGGCGAGCGAGCCGTAGGTGGTAACCTGCTTGGCGATATCGCGCACGAGGACGGCAAGCGACGGGAACGTGCCGCCATTGACTTCGCGCTGCGCGACATAGTTGGTCACGGCGGGGCGCGGATTGCCGATCACGCTGTAGCCGGCGGCCTTGCCTTCTATAATCTTGCTCGCGGCTTCCGAGTTCGTGCTGAACGCGACGATCTGGCTGTCCGGCAGCGCGCGGTTGAGCGCGTAGGCCGTAGGCACGGTGCCGATCAGGATCAGCATGATCAGGCCCATGCCCTTCTGACCGTCATTGGAGCCGTGGAAGAAGCTCACCAGCGTGCAGGTGAGGATCAGGATGCCGCGGATCCACCACGGCGGCGGCTGGTCGCCCTCCGGCTCGCCGAACAAAGCGGGCGTGGCGCGCAGCAGGATGGAACGCAGGATCAGCAGCAGGATCGCAGCGAGCGTAAAGCCGAACAGCGGCGAGAGTAACAGCGCCTTGAAAATATTGGTCGCCTGCGACCAGTCAACGCCCGAAGTGCCGCTGCGGCCGTGCAGGACTGCGTTCATGATGCCGACGCCCATGATCGAGCCGATCAGGGTGTGCGAGCTCGAGGCCGGCAGGCCGAAATACCAGGTGCCGACGTTCCAGATGATGGCGGCGATCAGCAGCGCGAACACCATGGCGAAGCCGGCGCTGGAGCCGACCTGAAGGATCAGCTCGACCGGCAGCAGCGAGACGATGCCGAACGCGACCGCGCCCGAGGACAGCAGCACGCCGAACAGGTTGAACATGCCGGACCACACCACGGCGATGTGGGCGGGCAGCGAGCGGGTGTAGATCACGGTCGCGACCGCATTGGCGGTATCGTGGAAACCGTTCACGAACTCGAAGCCGAGCGCGATCAAAAGCGCGACGAAGAGCATGAGGAAGGGGGCGATGCTCTTGACCTGCGTGCCAGTCGCATCGATGTCGACCCAGATGCTGTAGGCAACGAAGAGCAGTGCGGCGGCGATGACCCCCATGTAAATGATGCCGGTCAACGGGTGGAATCCGCGTTCAAGGTCGGGCCCCTTGCGCAAGGCAGGCTCAATGGAGCCGGGTAAAGCAACGTCACTCATCGGAATTCTCCTGTCCCAATGCCTCCAATTTTGCGCGCGGCATGTGACGGCCCGTTGAAATGGTTGAAAAACGATTGATAAGGCGGAACTTCTCCACCGCCTGTTGCAGACATTACGGGGAGCGTCAGGCGGCGCGCGCGGCTTTCTTCTGCAACGCAGCGGCGATCTTCAGGTCTTCGACAAAACGCTGATATTCGAGCACCTTCGCCTCCGGATCGGGCAGCCGCAGGAGGTAGGACGGATGCACGGTCACCAGAGCCTTGCGTCCGTCGGGAAGGTCAATGAGCCGGCCGCGGGTCTTGCCGATTGGCGTGATCTTGCCGAACACGCTCTGCGCGGCGGTCGCGCCCATCGCCACGATGAGATCGGGCTGGATTGCCGAAACTTCCCGCTCATACCATTGCCGGCACGCTCTGATCTCCGGCGTTGAAGGCTTCTGGTGCAGGCGAACCTTTCCCCGCGGCAGGAATTTGAAGTGCTTCACCGCATTGGTCACGTAGACCTTCTTGCGGTCGACGCCGGCTTCCGCGAGCGCGCGGTCGAGCATCTGGCCGGCCGGGCCGACGAAGGGGTGGCCCGCGAGGTCTTCCTTGTCGCCGGGCTGCTCGCCGACCAGCATGACGGTAGCGTCCTTCGGGCCTTCGCCGAACACGGTCTGCGTCGCGTCCTTGTAGAGCGGGCAAGCGCGGCAGTGGGCGGCCTCCTCGCGAAGCGCGTCGAGATCGTTGGTGGCAGTCTTGCGTGTCATCGGAGCCTCCGGCCGCTTCTGAGGCTTGTGCGGATCGGTCGCGGCATTGGCGATCATGGCGCCGGTCATGCGTTCGGCATCCTCGATCAAGGGCTTAATGATCGAGGCCTCGGGCAGGTTCCTCCAGTATTTCTTCGGCATCTCCGTCTGCATCGCCTTCACCTTCAATCGCGCCGGATTGAAGATGCTGGCGTAGTAGCGCCGCCAGGTTTCTTCCAGCCGGTCTTCGCCCGGCGCCTCGCTCTTGCTCACGCCCGGCGTGAACGAAAGCGCGTGGCCATCCCAATGCGCGCAGAGATCTGGCGTCAGGATCGACCACGGCATGTCGGCAAAGCGCCGTGCGAAGAACGGCGCTGCGAGCTCGACGATGTGATGCTCCGGCTCGAACCAGGCGACGTAATGCGCGGCGCGCTCGCGGCCGATCTCGCGGAAGCGCACGAAGGCGTGCATCTTGTGCTCGTCGCGATGGACTGCTCTCGCCATCGCCGTGACCAGGGCGACGTCAGGATCGGTCGCGACATCGATGAGATCGTGATTGTCCTTCAGCCGAAACAGCAGACGATAGAGGATCGCAAAGCGCTGGGGATCGCGATGCAGGATGGCGGCCTGGGCGAGGTCGACGAATTTTGCCGAAACGTTGAAGGTGCCGTCGTTCACTTCGAGGATCGGAGACGGCGCGGGCGGCGCGAACAACTCGGCTTCGCCGCCTTGCACGGCCCAGGTGACATCGGTGGGCTGCACATGATGAAGCACGAGGGTCCGCGCGGCTTTGCGCCAGCCGTCGAAATCGGTTTCGGTGTCGAGGGTGATGTACTGCATCAGAAGCCAAATCCCAGTTGCGTTGCCTTCGGCTTGAACCGTTCGATCAGCCGCGCCTCGTCGAGACGATGCGGCGCGGGCCGGTGATCGCTGAGCACGATGAACGGCAGCGCCTTGTTGCGGGGCACGTGCAGCCGCGCGAGATCGGAGAGACGGATCGTGGTGGTGCGCCGCGTGGCGATGATGCGCTCGACCGCCTTGGTGCCGAAGCCCGGCACGCGCAGCAGCTCCTCGCGGCTGGCGCGGTTGACGTCGAGCGGAAAACGGTCGCGGTGGCGCAGCGCCCAGGCGAGTTTCGGATCGATGTCGAGCGGCAGCATCGCGCTGTCGTCGACGATCTCGCCGACGTCGAAACCGTAAAACCGCATCAGCCAGTCGGCCTGGTAGAGCCGGTGCTCGCGCAGCAGTGGCGGCTGTACCAAGGGCAGCGCGCGGCTGGCATCGGGGATCGGGCTGAAGGCGGAGTAATAGACGCGCCGCAGCCGGTAGGAGCCGTAGAGATTGGCGCTGGTGTGGAGGATGGTGTGATCGTTCGCGCCATCTGCGCCGACGATCATCTGCGTGCTTTGTCCTGCCGGTGCGAAACGCTGCGGCTTCGCCTTCGTCTTGGTGCTGCGGTTGTCCTCGGCCTCGTCCAGCTTCAGCCGCAGCCGGCCCATGGTGCGGCGGATCGCGCGCACGTTCTTTTCCGGCGCGAATTGCTGCAGGCTCGTCTCCTCAGGCATTTCGATGTTGATGGAGAGACGGTCGGCATATTTGCCGGCTTCCGCGATCAGCGCGTCGTCGGCCTCCGGAATGGTCTTGAGATGGATGTAGCCACGAAAGTGATGCTCCTCGCGCAGCTTGCGCGCGACGCTGACGACCTGCTCCATCGTGTAATCGGGGCTGCGAATGATGCCGGAGGAAAGGAACAGCCCCTCGATGTAATTGCGCCGGTAAAAGTCCAGCGTCAGCTTGACCACTTCGTCGATGGTGAAGCGGGCGCGCGGCACGTTCGAGGAGGCGCGGTTGACGCAATAGAGGCAGTCGTAATTGCAGGCGTTGGTGAGCAGCACCTTGAGCAGCGAGATGCAGCGTCCGTCCGGCGCGTAGGAATGGCAGATGCCCATGCCGGGCGCGGTCGAGCCCATGCCCTTGCCGTCGCTGGAATCCCGCTTTTCGGTGCCGCTGGAAGCACAGGAGGCGTCGTACTTGGCGGCGTCCGCCAGGATCTCCAGCTTGCGTTGCACGTCCATCCCGGAATCCCTTTGATTCAGCTGACGAATCCGACTGAGCCGCAATTCGATTGACTCCTCGGCCGGCGTTAGCTTTATATTAGAACATATCATGAACAAATGAGCCAGCCGCTGGTTCTTATTTTTGAGAGCCATCGGCAATCACCTCTGAAGGAGCGGCGAGCATGAGCGGCGCATGTATGAGCGCGCTTGCGACCTTGCGCAGCCAGATCGAACGGATCGAGACGGCGGAGGTCGTGCATCATCACGACCGCGTCGCGCTCGGCCACGGTGAGGTCGACCACGTCTTGAAAGGGGGGCTCGCGCGCGCGGCGATCCACGAGGTGTTTTGCGAGGGGCGTCAGGGTGCTGCCGCGACCGGTTTTGTCACCGGGCTTGCGGGCCGCGTCACGGTTCGCCGCCCGCTGCTGTGGGTGCGGCAGGATTTCTCGGAACTTGAAACCGGCGCGTTGTCGATGAGCGGGCTCGCCGAACTCGGCCTCGATCCGCGCCGCGTGGTGATGGTGCGTGCGGCTGACGTCGAGAGCGCGCTACGCACCTCGGCCGATGCACTCGCCTGCGATGCGCTCGGCGCCGTCGTGCTCGAGCTTTGGGGTGAGACGAGGCAGTTCGATCTGGTGGCGAGCCGCAAGCTGACGCTGGCCGCGCAGTCGTCCGGCGTCACTGGCCTCTTGCTGCGGATGGCGGCGCAGCCATTGCCTTCGACTGCGGAGACGCGATGGATGCTGCGCGCCGCGCATTCGCCGCCGGGGCTGATGTGGAGTGCCTGGGGCGCGCCGCGCTTCGATGTCGAGCTGTTGCGCAATCGTCATGGCCCGTGCGGCCGGTGGATCATGGAATGGAAATGTGATGAGTGCCAGTTCTCTGAATCGTCGGCGTATCCTCAGCCTGTGGCTGCCGCGCCTGCCCATCGACCGGATCCAGCGGTTTTTGCCGAGCAGCGCCGCGCAGGATGAGCCGAGCATTATCGTCATCAAGGACACCAATGCGCTGGTGATCCATGCGCTGGACGAAGCCGCCGAGCGGCTCGGACTGTACATCGGCCAGCCGCTGGCGAATGCGCGGGCGATGTGCCCGGACTTGAAAGTGTTCGACGCCGATGTCGTGGCCGACGCGAAGACGCTCAGCGACATCGCCGATTGGTGCGACCGCTTCACGCCGCTGGTGGCGCTCGATCCGCCGCACGGGCTGTTCCTCGACATCACCGGCTGCGCGCATCTGTTCGGCGGCGAGGCTGCATTGTTGCAGGCGCTGGTCCGGTCGCTGGCGCGCCAGGGCTTTGCCGTCAGTGCGGCCATTGCCGGCACCTCCGTCTGCGCGCGCACGCTGACGCGGCAAGCCACGGGCAGCATCGTCGCCGATGGCGGGGAGGCGGCGGCGATCGACCGGTTTCCGGTGTCCGCGCTCGGTGCGGACGAAGCCATTACCACCGGCCTGCGCCGGGCCGGGCTGAAGACCATCGGCGATGTCGCTTCGCGCGCGCCGAGCGAAATCACGGCGCGGTTCGGCGCGCGGTTCTCGACGCTGCTCGCGCATGCGCTGGGGCAGGGCGATGCGCCGATCAATCCGCGAAAGCCGCTGCCCGACTACATTGTGGAAAAACGCTTTGCCGAGCCGATCGCAACCGACACCATGATCGCGATGACGCTGTCGCGGCTGGCCGACACGCTGATCGCCTCCATGGAAAAGCAGGGCAAGGGCGCGCGACGCCTGGAGGCCGCGTTCTTCCGCACCGACGGCGTGGTGCGCGCGATCATGGTCGAAACCGGACGTCCGGTGACGCGAAGTGCGGTGATCGACCGGCTGTTCCGCGAGCGCCTCGCCGCGCTTGCCGACCCCCTCGATCCCGGCTTCGGCTTCGACATGGTGCGGCTGTCGGCGAGCCGCACCGAGATCGTGGTGCAGGAGCAGCGCGATCTCGATGCCCATGCCCACGACAATGACGAGCTCGCCGCGCTGATCGACCGCATCGCCGCGCGTATCGGCGGAAAGCGCGTCGTCGTGCATCTGCCTGAGGATACTCATATCCCCGAGCAGGCGGTGCTGGCCGCGCCCGCGCAGCATCATCTTGCCGCTGCCATGCAGGCCGAATGGCCGGCGCGTGCGGAGAGCGAGCCGCCGCTGCGTCCCCTGCGGCTGTTCGACAAGCCGGAGCCGGTCACAGTGCCGTTCGCGACCGTGCCTGATGGCCCGCCACATCAATTCACCTGGCGGCGCGCAAAACATGCGGTGGTGCGGGTGGAAGGACCCGAGCGCATCGCGATGGAATGGTGGCGGCAGGACGGCAAGCAGCTGACGCGGGATTATTTCCGCATCGAGGATGCCGAAGGCCTGCGCTTCTGGATCTTTCGCGACGGTCTTTACGAGGGAGAGGTGTTCGACGCCGACGGCAAGCCCGCTCCGCCCAACTGGTATGTGCACGGTCTCTTCGCATGAAGACTTCAGTCTATGCCGAGATCGGCATCACCACGAACTTCTCTTTTTTGCGCGGCGGCTCGGATCCGCGCGCCTATGTGCATCAGGCCAGCAAGCTCGGCATCCCCGTGATCGGCATCGCCGATCACAACACGCTGGCCGGCGTGGTGCGGGCCTACAAGGAGATCGACAATGACAAGGTGCTGCACAAGCCTAAGCTGCTGATCGGCGCGCGCATCGTCTTCATCGACGGCACGCCCGACATTTTTGTCTATCCGCGCGACCGTGCCGCCTATGGCCGGCTCTGCCAACTCCTCACCAGAGGCAAGCGCGGCGACGACATCACGCGGATCGAGAAGGGGGAATGCCATCTCACCTTCGCCGATCTGCTGGAATTTTCTGAAGGCCAGCTCCTGGTTCTGACGCTGCCGCATCGGTTTGATGATGCGAAAGCGCTGGATGTCATTTCAAAACTCAAAGCGAGCCCCGCCGATGGCGTATGGCTGGCGGCGAGCCTGATCTATCGCGGCGACGACCGCCGCCGCCTCGCGCGGCTCGACGATCTCGCAGCCGAAGCAGGAGTGCCGCTGCTTGCGACCAACGAGGTGCTCTATCACGATCCCGGCCGTCGTCCCCTGCAAGACGTGCTGACCTGCATCCGGGAAAAGACCACGATCGAGGCGGTCGGACGCAAGCTGGAAGCCAATGCCGAGCGCTTTCTGAAGACGCCCCGCGAGATGGCGCGGCTGTTCCGCGATTTCCCCGGGGCAATCGCGGAGACCATGCGGTTTGCCGACAAGATCGACTTCTCGCTCGACCAGCTCAAATACCAGTATCCGGATGAGCCGGTGCCGCCGGGCAAGACCGCGCAAGGGCATCTTGAAGATCTGACCTGGGCGGGCGTCGACAAATACTTTGGTGGTATCGAAAAAATTGACGCAAAGCTGCGCGCGACGCTCAAAAAAGAGCTCGCGCTGATCGCGGAGCTGAAATACGCGCACTATTTCCTCACCGTGCATGACATCGTCCACTACGCGCGCAGCCAGAACATCCTGTGCCAGGGCCGCGGCTCGGCCGCGAACTCGGCTGTGTGCTACGTGCTCGGCATCACCTCGGTCGATCCGACCAAGGTCGATCTCCTGTTCGAGCGCTTCATCTCCAAGGAGCGGCTGGAGCCGCCCGACATCGACGTCGATTTCGAGCACTCGCGGCGCGAGGAGGTAATGCAATATGTCTACCGCCGCTACGGCCGCCACCGCGCCGCGATCATCGCCACGATCATCCATTATCGCCCGCGCAGCGCCATCCGCGATGTCGGCAAGGCGTTGGGGCTGACCGAGGACGTCACCGCCGCGCTCGCCGACACCATCTGGGGCAGCTGGGGCAAGGGCCTCAACGACATGCAGGTCAGGCAAGCCGGGCTCGATCCCCAAAATCCCATGATCAACCTCGCGGTCGAACTGGCGACCGAGCTGATCGAATTCCCGCGCCACCTTTCGCAACATGTCGGCGGCTATGTGCTGACGCAGGACCGGCTCGACACCTATGTGCCGATCGGCAACGCCGCGATGGACGACCGCACCTTCATCGAATGGGACAAGGACGACGTCGATGCGCTCAACATGATGAAGGTCGATGTGCTTGCGCTGGGCATGCTGACCTGCATCAGGAAATGTTTTGATTTGATCGACCAGCACAAGGGCGAGCGCTGGGTTCTGGCGACCGTCCCGCAGGACGATCCCAAAGTCTACGACATGCTGTGTGATGGCGAGTCGCTCGGCGTGTTCCAGGTCGAGAGCCGCGCGCAGATGAACATGCTGCCGCGGCTGAAGCCGCGGGAATTCTACGATCTCGTCATCGAGGTCGCGATCGTGCGCCCGGGTCCGATCCAGGGCGACATGGTGCATCCGTATCTGCGACGACGGAACGGCCAGGAAAAGGTGAGCTACCCCTCGCCATCGCCCGAGCATGGTCCCGCGGACGAGCTCTACAAGGTGCTGCACAAGACGAAGGGCGTGCCTCTGTTCCAGGAACAGGCGATGCGCATCGCGATCGAGGCGGCGAAATTCACCCCCGAGGAAGCCAACGGCCTGCGCCGTTCGATGGCGACTTTTCGCAATGTCGGCACCATCGGTCAATACGAGGAGAAGCTGATCGGCAACATGGTCGCGCGCGGCTATGATGCAAACTTCGCCAGAAGCTGTTTTGACCAGATCAAGGGCTTTGGTTCCTACGGCTTCCCGGAGAGTCATGCCGCGAGCTTCGCGCAACTCGTCTATATCTCCTCATGGCTGAAATATCATCATCCCGACGCCTTCTGCTGCGGCCTCTTGAATTCGCAGCCGATGGGCTTTTACGCGCCGGCGCAGATCGTCGGCGACGCCCGCAAGAACGGCGTCGAGGTGCGCGAGATCGACGTGTCCTACAGCTTTGCGCAGAACACGCTGGAGAATACCGACGACAGATATTGTGCCGTTCGCCTCGGCTTCCGTCAGATCGACGGCTTTCACTGGCTCGATCCGGATGAGGAATTCCTGAAACGATCTCAGCTGTCATTCCGGGGCGCGCGTAGCGCGAACCCGGAATCCATTGGGCCGCATACGCCTGGAGGAATGGATTCCGGGCTCGACGCTGACGCGTCGCCCCGGAATGACAAGACGATTGACTGGGCCGACCGCATCATCGACGTCCGCAATCGCGGCTCCTTCACCTCGCTCGAAGATTTTGCCCGCGACACCGGCCTGCCCAAGCGCGCGCTGATCCTGCTGGCAGATGCTGATGCATTCCGCTCGCTCGGGCTCGACCGCCGCGAGGCACTGTGGCAGGTGCGACGGCTGCCCGACGATGTGGCGCTGCCGCTGTTCGAGGCGGCCACCGCGCGCGAGCAGCCGGACGAGCAGGCCAAGCCGTTGCCGGTGATGCCGCGTCCCGAACAGGTCGTCGCCGACTACCAGACCATCCGGCTGTCACTCAAAGGCCATCCGATGGAATTCTTGCGCGAGATGTTTTCGCGCGAGCGGATCGTGGCCTGCAAGGAAATCAGTCATGAGAACGAGCGGCGCCGCGTCCGCTGCGCCGGCGTGGTGCTGGTGCGGCAGCGGCCGGGCAGCGCCAGTGGCGTCGTGTTCATGACGCTGGAGGACGAAACCGGCATCGCCAATGTCGTGGTGTGGCCCAAGATCATGGAGCAGTACCGGAAAGAGGTGATGGGTGCGCGCCTCATCGAGGTACAGGGCTATATCCAGAGCAGCCCCGAGAAGGTGACGCATCTGATCGCGCAACGCATGATCGACCGCTCGCACGATCTGGTCGGCCTTGCCAACGATGCCCTGAGCCGCAAGCCTCCGGTGCCGGCAGGCGCCACCGTGATCGAGCCGTTCAACGACGACCGCCGCGACCATGCGGACCTGCCGGCCCAAAAAATCCGCCACCCCCGCAACGTCCGCATCCTGCCCCCGTCCCGGGATTTTCATTGAGGCTCTTTGCCTCCGCAAAGCTGCCGTAGGGTGGGCAAAGGCGCGCGAGCGCCGTGCCCACCTTCTAGGATCTCGTCGCGAGAGTGGTGGGCACGCTTCGCTTTGCCCACCCTACAAGCTCTTCGATGACGATGCCGCGCGGTTCCCTAAAAATTCACCCGGTTCGAGATCGCCCCGTCCACGATCAGATTGGAGCCCGTCGTGAACGACGACGCCGGGCTCGCCAGAAACACCGCGGCGTTCGCGATCTCCTGCGGAGTGGCCATGCGCCCCGTCGGATTGCGCTTCATCGCGTCGTTGTAACGCTCAGGCATGTTCTGCTCGATCATGTTCCAGACGCCGCCCTTGAAGTAGACAGTGCCGGGCGAGACCACGTTGACGCGGATCTTCTTCTTGGCGTATTGCCGCGCCAGTCCCTTGGCCATGTGGATCAGCGCGGCCTTGATCGGGCCGTAGGAGCTGGCGAGATCGGCATGCGCCGCCGCGATCGAGGAGATGATGACGAAGGCGGCATCGCCGCTCGTCTCGCCGCTTGTCTCAAGGAACGGCCGCGCCGCGTCGAACGCATGCACGGCGCCGAGCACGTCGAGCCGGAAATTCTGCTCCCATGATGCGGGATCGTGGCCTTGCGCCATGGCGCCGGCATTGGAAAACAGCAGGTCGATGCCGCCGAACTCCTTTGCCGCGCCCTCGACCCACGCCTTCAGCGCCGCGCCGTCGGTGACGTCGACCGTGCCGCCAGTGGCGCGGATGCCGCTGGCCTTCAGTTCAGTAACGGTGGCTGCAACCTGCTCCGCGTTGCGCGCGCAGACCGCGACATTGGCGCCTTCACCGGCCAGCGTCGCTGCAATCGCCCGCCCGATGCCGCGTGTGCCGCCGAGCACGACAGCGTTTTTGCCTTTGAGACCGAGATCCATTGTTTGGTTCCTTCTTGTTGATAGCAGGGAGTGTAACTGTTTCAGAAGATAGGCAGAAGCCTCCACATCGTCATTGCGAGGAGCGAAGCGACGAAGCAATCCAGCCGTGCCCACCATCTCTCAACTGGCGCGAAGGCGGTGGGCACGCTTCGCTTTGCCCGCCCTACGAATTCAATCCTCACTCCGGCGACGCCCCCACCGGCGGGCCACCGGGCGGACGATGCAGGAAGGTCAGCGACGCATAGGCGCCGACCCAGGAGCCGGTCGCCGCGAACGCGACGTAGAACGCGTTCTCGGTGTAGCTGATCACGGCATAGGAAGAGAGCAGATACCAGATCGCGCTCCAGCTCGCGGCCGGCACGCGCTTGCGCGCGACCACGGCGGAGGTGAACATCACATAGACTGCGTCGGTGGCCGCCGTTGCGACGAACACGGCGCCTGCGGTGAGGGGATCGATGGCGGCCATTGCATTCCCTTATGTGGTAATGGAGAGTCGCAGAAAAACTAAGGGAGAGAAGAGGCCATGCAAAGCCCCATCGACATTCTCAGGGATATCTGGATCTCCGCCGGCGGTGATGTGGCCGCGCTCGCGGGCGTGCACCTGACAGGCGACGAGCCGCAGATCCCGTCCTCGTTTCGTGTCGCCGTCGCCGGGCAGACGACGATCGCTGCCGCGGGCCTGGCGGCTGCCGAGATCTGGCGGCTGCGGAGCGGCGAGGCGCAGGACGTCAGCGTCGACATGCGCCACGCCGTCGTCGAATGCCGTTCCGAGCGTTATCTGCGCCGCGACGACAAGCCGCCGCCGCCAGCCTGGGACGCCATCGCCGGCGTCTACAAGACCGGCGACAACCGCTTCGTCCGCTGCCACACCAACTTCCAGCATCACCGCGACGCCGTCTGCAAGGTGCTTGGCTGCATGCCCGAGCGCGAGAAGGTGCAGGCCGCGCTGATGCAATGGAAGGGCGAGGATTTTGAAGCCGCGGCCGACGCCACCGGCGGTGTCGTCGCTATGATGCGCTCGTACGACGAATGGTCGGTGCTGCCGCAAGCGCGCGCACTCGCACAATTGCCGCTGATCTCGGTCGACAAGATCGGCGATGCCCCGCCCAAGCCGTGGTCCAAAGGCGATCGCCCGCTCTCGGGTCTTCGCGTGCTCGATCTCTCCCGCGTCATCGCAGGTCCCGTTGCCGGCCGCACGCTCGCTGCGCACGGCGCGGATGTGCTGCTGGTTTCGGGGCCTGATTTGCCCGCCATTCCGTGGCTCACGATCGACACCGGCCGCGGCAAGCTCACCACCTTCATCGAGCTGAAGAGCGAGGCGGGCCGGGCCGAGATGCGCGAACTGCTGCAAACCGCCGACATCTTCTCGCAAGGCTATCGCCCGCGCGCTCTCGCAGCCCTCGGCTTCTCGCCGGAGCAGGCCGCCGAGATCAATCCCGGCATCGTCTACGTCACGCTGTCGGCCTATGGCCATGCCGGCCCATGGGCCGAGCGGCGCGGCTTCGATTCGCTGGTGCAAACCACGACCGGCTTCAACCATGCGGAAGGCAAGGCCGCCGGCATCGACGGTCCCAAGGAATTGCCGGCGCAGATGCTCGACCACGCCACCGGTTATCTGATGGCGTTCGGTGCGATGATGGCCAAGGCACGTCAGGCTCGCGAAGGCGGCAGCTGGCACGTGCGCGTGTCGCTGGCGCAGACCGGACGCTGGCTGTGGAATCTCGGCCGGCTCGACAGCGGTCTCAACACCCCGGACCTTACGGGCGAGGCTGTACATGCTGCGTTCATGGAGACAGTGTCATCTGGCTTCGGCACGTTGACGGCGGTGCGCCATTCGGCGGTGCTGTCGCGAACGCCGGCGCAATGGAGCCGTCCGGCCATGCCGCTCGGCAGCCATCCGCCGCAATGGCCGGCGCGAAGCTGACATGAAGCTGACGTATTGGAGCAATCAGCCGTGGTCCGCGGCGTCGGCCTGCTGCCGGCCGCACTGTCGGCGGGCATCGGCTCGCAGGTGCAGAGCCGCTCGCAGTCGTTGTCGTCACCGGCATGATGCTGCGCCGATCGTGATCCTGGTGACGCTGCCGGTGCTGATCTCCTTCTTCTCGCGCCGGGCGCGCTGACGTTTAGCTAACCAAACGCGCGCTGCGCGATCCGCAGCAGCATCGTGGTCCCGAGCCCAAGCAGCATCAGGCTCGCGAACCGGCTGCTCAGCGACAGCATCCGCGGCGTCAGCCGCGAGCGCGCGGTTGCGACGATCGTGCTGAGGATCATCCACCAGACCGCAGAGCCGACGAAGACGCCCGCGATCAGCGGTGCGGCTGCGGCCTGCGTGGAGAACGCGTGCAGCGCTGCGAGAAACAGGATGACCGTCAATGGATTGGTCAGCCCGAGCGCGATGGCGCTGAGATAGGCGCGTGCGAAACGCACTCTGTCGATCTCACCGGCCTCCTGGAGCACGATGGAGCAGCGATGCGTGCGGAGCGCGAACCACAGCAGCGTTAACGCCGAGACGATGCCGAAGACGACGGCATTCGCCTCAACCCAGGGCTGCGCAAGCGCGCCTAATCCCAAAACTGCGAAGGCGCTGTAGGTGAGATGCACAGTCGCCGCGCCGAAGCCGGTGGCGAGGCCCGTGGCCATGCCCGACGTCAATGTGCGCTGAATGCACAGCATGCCCATTGGCCCAATAGGAGCCGCGACGGCGAAACCAATTCCAATGCCGGAGACGAGCGCGGCAAGATAATGCGATAATGGCATGAACCCGCACGAACAAATGAAATCTGTACGTGTGCGTACCTGCGAAATGGAGAAGCCGCCTCAACCGGACGGCTGAAAAACAAACGAGAGTGCAAACACGAACGTGTGAGTCAGCGTCGTTGTGCTCTCGCGACAACAGTTCCATCACTTAACATGGAACTGCGTCGCATTTTGTTTGAACCTAATCGGGTTTTGTCGCGACTCAGAAGCCGTAGAGTCGCGCCGGATTGTCGACCAGGATTTTCTTGCGTACATCCGCATCCGGCGCCCACAGCGGAAGCTGATTGAGCAGGCGGCCATCGTCGATCTGGTGGAACGGTGCGATGTCGGTGACCTTGCGGCCGTCGACTTGCGCCGAATCCGGATGTGGCCAGTCGGTGCCCCAGACGATACGATCCGGGTTTGCGGCGATCAGTGCGCGCGCATAGGGCACCATGTCCTGATAACCGGGCGCGAGGTTCGACGAGCGGTAGGCGCCCGAAATCTTCACATAGGCCTTGCCCGTTTTGACGAGTGCGACGAGGTCCGCAAATCCGGACTGCTCCAGTCCGAGCGGGGCCTCGAGCCCACCAAAATGGTCGAACACCGCGGGCACCGATGAGGCCAGCACGAGATCCCTAATGGCCGAGATCATCGCCAGCGTGGTGTACAGCTGCACGTGCCAGCCGCGCGCCTGCATGCGCTCGATGGCGGCGGTGAAGCGCGCGCGGCCGACATCGGCATCATTGATGCCGTCGGTCGCAAGATTGATGCGGATGCCGCGAAAGCCGTCCGCATGCATCGCGTCGAGTTGGGTCTCCGTGGTCCTGTCGTCGATCACGGCCACTCCGCGCGCAGTGGCGCCGCGCGCCTTCATCCCGAACAGGCTGGAGGAATTGTCGGTGCCGTAGACGCTCGGCGTGACGATCACCACGCGCTCGATATGCAGCGCCTTGTGCAGTGCCGCCATCTCTTCGGGGCTTGCCGGTCCCGGCGTATAGACGCGCCCCGCGAAGAACGGAAATTTCTCGACATCGCCGTGGATATGGGTGTGGCAGTCGCAGGCATGCGCCGGCACGTCGAAATTGACCGGCGTCGTCACGCCGGAGCCCGAAGCTCCCATCAGATGGATGCGGAGGCGCTTCATCGGTGTCCGGGTCTTGTCTTAAGGGTCTTGTCTTACCGGTTCTTGTTCACCGGCTTGCGCTTCTCGATGAACGCGGCCATGCCTTCGGAGCGGTCTTCGAGCGCGAAGGTCGAGTGGAACAAATTGCGCTCGACGCTCATGCCCTCGGCGAGCGTGGTCTCGAAGGCGCGGTTGACCGCTTCCTTGGCCATGGCCACCGCGGGCCGCGACATCGCGGCGATCTTCTCGGCGGCCGCCATGGTCTCGTCCATCAGCTTGTCGGCCGGCACGATGCGGCTGACGAGGCCGCTGCGCTCAGCCTCAGCTGCATCCATCATGCGGCCGGTGAGGCAGAGATCCATTGCCTTGGACTTGCCGATTGCGCGGGTCAGGCGCTGGGTGCCGCCGATGCCGGGAATGGTGCCGAGCGTGATCTCGGGCTGGCCGAATTTGGCGGTGTCGGCGGCGATGATGAAGTCGCACATCATGGCGAGCTCGCAGCCGCCCCCGAGCGCATAGCCGGCGACGGCAGCAATGGTCGGCTTGCGGCACCGCGCGATGCGGTCGCCGCCGATCGCGGCAAAATCCTCGGAGAACATGTCGATGAAGCCCTTCGGCTGCATCTCCTTGATGTCGGCGCCGGCGGCAAAGGCCTTCTCGCTGCCGGTCACGACGATACAGCCGATGGCGTCATCGGCCTCGAGATCGTCGACGGCCGCCGCAATCTCGCGAAACACGCCGAAGGAGAGCGCGTTGAGCATCTTCGGCCGGTTCAGCTTGATGATGCCGACCGCGCCTTGGCTTTCGACGATGATGTGTTCGAACGTGCTCATGCTCCACCCACGCTTTCGATTTGAGCGGGCAATGTGCCCGCTGGCGCGGATGCCTTCAAGGGGGCCAAGAGCCGCCGGGACGCGCACACAGCGCGCGCCCCGAAATGAGCCATTAGGCCATGAACATGCGCGCGGCGGAGGCCAGTGTCAGCAGCGTGCCGACGCCAATGAAGATCTTGCCGATCAGGGAGCTCTGGTCCCAGGCCGAATTCGGCTGGCTGCTCGCCATCACCGGCGCCGGACGCGGCTGTGCGTCGGTTGCGGCAACCACCGCTTTCTGCGCGGGCGGATTGTCCTGTTGCAGGGCGCGGTCGAGGTCGTTGAGCTGGTCGGGTGCGACCACCTGGTTCTCGGAATTCGGGGCAGCGCCATTGTCGGCCGCGGCCTGCACATTGTCGTTGGCGCGGCCCGTCATCGCCGAGGCCGCGGCCGCAGGCGGCGTGTCGGCAGCGGCAAGCTGCGCGTTGGCATTGGCGACGTCCGGCGGCATCTGGCTCGAGGCCGGGACGTCTGTGCTGGCTTTGGCCTCGTCCTTGGCCTCGTCGGCCTGCGGCGTGGCATCCGTCTTGTTGGCTTTGTCGTCGGATTTCTGCGCCGTCTTGCTGCCGGTGTGGCGGTGAGACGCGTGGCGCCGCTGCTTGCCCGCATCGGCCTGTTTGCTCGCACCGTCCGGCCCTGTGCTTGCTGCGGAGCTAGGTGCGGCCTGCGCAGAGGCTCCAAACAGAAGCAATAGTCCGGCCAGAACGACCAATGCCGCGCGCCCGCTGGCTTTCATCATGTTGACGATCTCCCCAATTCACCCGTCCCAAATTCTCCTGTCCCAGGACGAACAGAGACCCCGGCGCATGACGACAGCGGGGCAAAAAATGGGAATCTTCGGGCCAGACCGGGCAAAACCGGGGCAAACTGGACGGGCGCATCGGGCTGCCGGGTGCAGCGCGGACCGATCGGTGTTATGAGCCTCCCGGGGCATTTACGGCCGGATCGGATTCTTTGGGCGCCTGCGGTTGTCTTTTGATCACGACTTCGTGATCTCTGGAATGCCAACGTAACAAATTGAAAGAGCGGCCGAATTGCCGTGTAGGAGCGCGCGTGCGCGGACGTGAGGACGAGTGGACCGGCCTGATGCGGTCGGCCATGGCAGGTGATGATGCGGCGTATCATCGCCTGTTGAAGGCGGTCGCGCCGGTGCTGCGCGCTGCCGCGAGGCGTGGCCTGGCGAGGGCCGGGCAGCCTCCCGATCAGGCCGAGGATATCGTGCAGGAGATTTTGTTGGCGGTGCATCTGAAGCGGCACACCTGGGACAGCGAAGCGCCTTTCGCCCCGTGGCTGTTTGCGATCGCGCGCAACAAGCTGATCGACGCGCTGCGGCGGCGCGGCCGGCGCGTCTTCGTCAACATCGACGATTTTGCCGAAACGCTGCCCGGCGAGACGCCGCAGGAGACGGCTTCGGCGGGCGAGGTTGCCAGTCACCTCAGCGCCCTGCCGCAGCGCCAGCGCGACGTGTTGCAGTCGATCGCGGTCGACAGCGCCTCGATCAAGGATACGGCGACGAAATTCTCGATGAGCGAAGGTGCCGTGCGGGTCGCGCTGCATCGGGGGCTTTCGGCCCTGACGGCCAAACTACGGGACCACTAGTCATGGATACCGATCAACTCATTCGCACGCTCGCGGCCGACAACGCCCACCGCGCCCCGCGCGTCGGCGCCTTGATGACCATGGGCCTGCTGGTGGCGGCACCGTTCTCGATCCTGATCTTCGCCACCTTCCTGGGCGTGCGGCCCGACGTGATGACGGCGATGCACAACCCGTTCTTCGACACGAAGTTCGCGGTCACGCTGTCGCTCGCCATCCCTGCGATCATCATCAGCCTGCATCTGTCGCGGCCCGAAGCCTTGATGCGCGGCTGGGGCTGGCTGCTGCTGCTGCCCGTCGGTCTGCTGGCGGTTGCGATCGGCAGCGAAGCAATGATGGCGCCGGCCATGCCGATGACGATGCGGCTCGTCGGCAAGAACTCGCGGTGGTGCATGTCGGCGATCCCTGCGATGTCGCTGCCGCTGCTCGCGGGTGCATTGTTCGGCCTGCGCCACGGCGCGCCGTCACGGCCGGCGCTTGCCGGTGCGCTCGCCGGCCTGTTGTCGGCCGGGCTCGCCGCCACGCTCTATGCGTCACATTGCACCGACGATTCGCCGCTGTTCGTCGCGACCTGGTACACGATCGCGACCGCGATCGTGACTGCGATCGGCGCGGCCGTGGGCTCGAGAGTCCTGCGTTACTAGGCGGCGGACGTCGTGCTCTGCATGCGGTGGAAGCGCAGCACCTGTTGCGCGGTGGAGCTGCGCAGGGCCTCGTAGGTATCCCGCAGCGTCAGCATGTCGGTCTGCGAGCCGCCGGAGAGCTTTTCGCGCATGGCGATGATCGCGCGCACGCTCGACCATTGCATGCCGGCGACCTTGGCGAGGATCATCACGCCCTCGGTACGGCTCTCGATCATCATGTTCTCGGCGGTCTCGACTGCGACGCCGGCCAGTGCCGCGAGCCCCGCATTGGTCTCGTCGAACTTGCCCTGCTCGGCGAAGGTCGTGACCTGGAATTCGTTGAGACGGCCGTCGTCGTGGAGTGACTTCACCAGCGCGCGTGCCATTTCGGTCTGGCGGGTCATGGTGGCGGCGCGGACCCGCTGCGCCGCTTCCTGAACCACGCTCGACACCTCGTCGGCGAGCTCGGGATGAGCGGCCTCCAGCTTCCTGCGCACGCTCAGGGAGGCCCGGGCGATCAGCTTCAGATAGTGATGGCGCGGCAGGTCGGGCCGCAGGCCGATGCAGGCGGCAAGATCGTCGTCGCGTTCGGCGCGGGCGACGAGATCGGTGAGGCTGCCCTCGGAGAGCTGTGCGCCGTGGTTGTTGACGGTCGACTGCACCACGTCTTCGTTGCCGCGCGTCACCAGCACATCGGTCAGCGCTTCCGAGAGCACCCGCCGCAGCGAGATCGCCTTGAGATGGGCCTGGCTCTTGCTGCGTGCGATCTCGATCAGGGTCGTCTCGTCCAGCCGCTCCGACTTCGTCAGTACGGGGCCGGCGACCTCGATGACGTCGTCGAGCGCCAGCGTACGGATGATTTTTGGCGGCGCGGCCGCGATCGGTGCGAGGCGGGCGGCGAGCAGCGCCTTTGCCGAGGTCTCGATCTGCTCGATCAGGCACTGGAATACGTCGTCGAAGACGCGGACATGGTCGTCGGAATAATCCACCGCGTTGTTGATGAAGAGGTCGGTGACGCGGCGCAGCGTCTCGACCCGGCGCGCGACGGTGCCGTGCGCGAGAGCCGACTGCAATTCGTCGAGCAGGTTCTCGGATGACTTGACGGATTTGGTTCTCATGGCCCTGTCCTGGAGCGTTCGGTCCGGCGGCGTATTCTCACGCGCCGGCAGCAAATGGATCGGTCAGCTCGTAACAATGCGGTTGCGCCCTTGCGCCTTGGCGGAATAGAGCGCGCTGTCGGCGCGCGCGAGAAACGTGTCTGCAGTATCATTGTCGCGCAGCGTCACGACGCCGGCGGAAATCGTCACGCTCATACCGGGCGAGAATGCGCTCCAGTCGAGCTCGGCGACGATGCTGCGCAGCCGATCGAGCATGCGCGATGCGGCCTCGCTTGCGGTGCCGGGCAGCAGCAGCAGAAATTCCTCGCCGCCATAGCGGCCGAAACGATCGTCGGGCCGGATGTTGGCGAAGATGGTGATGGCGAAGGTTCGCAACACCTCGTCGCCGACGGGGTGGCCGTGGCCGTCGTTGACGCGCTTGAACCAGTCGAGGTCGATCAGCGCGATGGCGCAGGGCGCGGCCGCCTGCCGCGATTTTTCCATCTCTGCGTCGAGAAGCCGCATGATGCAGCGGCGGTTGTAGGAGCCGGTCAGCTCGTCGAGCTCGGCGAGCTCCTCGATGCGCCGATAGGCGGCCTTCAACTCGATGCTGCGTCGGTACAGGATCTTGCGCAGCGTGGCGCCGAACAGGCCGAGGAAGGCGCACTGGCCGATCACCAGTACGAAGCACAGCATCGAGGCCGTCCGCTGCAGCCGCGTCGCGACCGGCATGCCGATCGGCAGGTCGGAGCCGAGGAACACGGCCGCGAGCGCGATGGTCGCGATCGCCCAGGTCAGCATCGCCTGGGCCGAGGTCATGCGCAGCGTGCCGAATGCGAAGATCAGGAACAGCGCGCTGATGAAGGCGATCGCGATCGCCGGCACCGACACCAGGAACACGAATTGCAGCGCCATATGCGCCGAGATCTGGAAGACCGTGAGATAGTGGTCGTTGTGCCTGTCGCCGACGCCGGCCTCCGACATCACGACGAAGATGCCGATGATCAGGAGGCCGCCGACCCAGAACAGCGACGGTACGTTCATGTGAACGGCGCCGTCATATGCGTAGAGCAGCAGGACCGAGGCGCCGAGGGAGTAGCTCGCGACCTGGCCGATATACATCTGCCGGCGCTGCCGGGTCCGCCGCGCCAGCACCTCGGGCGCGGCCGCCTCGGGCATGAGGACGAGATCCGCGACCTCTGCGGCATTCCTCTCCGGAAAGGACGTCGCGGCCGTGCTCATGGTCCCGCCAATGGTGGATGTCAGCCGAAAAAATCTACGTGGCAAGCCTTTAGGTTTGGTATCCTTTTGCACCGAATCCGGGGACTCGGTGCGGATGCGGGACCTCGTGCAGGCGCGGAAATTTTGCGGCCGGTTAGGCATCGCAGGCGATATCGCGGACCAAAGCCGGCCCCGTGCGACATAAGGTGCACAGGGCCGTGTTATGGAGCGGGCCGTCTGTGCCGGCCACCGCAAGTCCGCAAGAGAGTATTTCCGTATTATGTTACCGTTCTGGAGCGAAGCAGCCAACCGCCACGGGCGGGACAAGGAAATTGCTCGTATGTGGGGTAGATCACACAGCTCCCCGTATGAGTGCGGTAGGCTGAAGAATTTCACCCCTCCCGTCGAACCGTCCCCCGCATCGACCCGACAAACTTTGCGAGACGGCCTTTGAGCGTGACACAGGCGGCTACGGACGAGGTCCTTATCGCCAGGATCGCCCAAGGCGACCGGCTCGCCATGCAGGTGCTGTACGGGCGGCACCATGTCAGGGTTTACAGGTTCGGGCTTAGGCTCGTGCGGGACGAGCAGACGGCGGAAGACCTCATCAGCGAGGTGTTTCTCGACGTCTGGCGTCAAGCCGGCAAGTTCGAGGGCCGATCCGCCGTTTCCACCTGGCTGCTGGCAATCACCCGATTCAAGGCCCTGTCTGCGCTTCGGCGCCGAAAGGATTTTGAATTGGACGACGAGGCCGCCAATGCGATCGAGGATTCGTCCGACAATCCAGAAACGGCGGTTCAGAAAAAGAATACCAGTGAAGCGTTGCGGGAGTGTTTGACGGGCCTCTCGCCGGACCATCGGGAAATCGTCGACCTCGTCTACTACCACGAGAAGTCCGTGGAAGAGGTCGCCGAAATCGTTGGCATTCCCGAGAACACTGTGAAGACGCGCCTTTTCTATGCGCGCAAGAAATTGGCCGAACTGCTGAAGGCAGCCGGCATTGAGCGAGGCTGGCCATGATGGCATTGAGCAAGAAGATGCTGGAGCGAGAGCCCGGTGAGATCGAACTGCTGCTGCCGTGGCACGCCGCCGGCACGCTGAACGCGCGCGACGCCCGCCGCGTCGAGGAAGCGCTCGCCAGCGATCCGGAGCTTGCGAAACAATATGCGGCGATCCGCGGCGAATACGAAGAGACCATCCATCTCAACGAAAGCCTCGGCGCTCCGTCGGCGGGCGCGATGCAGAAGCTGTTCGCGGCAATCGACGCCGAGCCTGCGCGAGCCACCGGTTCGCTGCCGTTGTCGGCGCGTGTTGCGACCTTCTTCGCGAGCCTGTCGCCGCGCACGCTCGCCTGGTCGGCGAGCCTTGGCGCCGTCGCGTTGTTGCTCCAGGCGGGCATCATCGGCGCTGTGCTGATGAAGACCCAGACCTCGACCTTCCAGACCGCATCGCTCTCGACCGGCGCGCCGATCACGCGCGAGCTCGGGGCGGCTGCTCCTTCGCGGGCGCTGGTGCGCTTCACTCCCGAGGCGCGCGTCGCGGACATCACCGCGCTGCTCGACAGCTACCAGGCCTCGATCATCGGCGATGCCAGGGGCGGCATGTTCCGCCTGCAGTTCGACAAGGCGATGAGCCAGGACGAGCTTGCCTCGCTGCTCGGCAGGATGCAGCATGAGAAGTTCGTCAACCTCGCCGTGGCGGCGCCTTGAGCGCCCCGCTGCACCCATGACGCGCAAGTCCGAGAGCCAGTTGCGAACCGGGGCCTATGCTTCGTCGGTCGGAGCCGCGCTCCTGCTCGCCGCCTGCCTTGGCATCGAGGTGGCGCACGCCCAGGCGATTATGCGCACGCCGACCATCAGCGTTCCCTCGCGGACGCCAACGATCTCTCCGAGTGTCGCGGCCAGGGTGATGAGCGTCGACCGCGGTCCTCGGGTCACCCCCGCCATCCCGCATATCTCCACGGCGCGGATCGGCTCGATGCCGGTGCTGCCCTATGCGCGCTACTCGCCGAACCTCTATCCGGCCTGCACGGCTGCCTATCGCGACGCCGACGGTGAGTGCCTGGGGCAGCCGAACGGAGGCGGCGACGGCTCCGGCAAATCGGCCAAGAAGAGCGCCGGCAAGGGGCGGGGCAACAACACGCCGGTCGCGGTCAATCTGCGGAGCTTCGCCAACGAGTTCGTGGCCGAGATCGACAGTGCGCTGTCGCTGACCGAGGCCGATGAACTGGCGCGGCGCCACGGTTTGACGCGCGTCTCTTCGGAAAACTTTCCGCTGATCGGGGCCACGGTCGGCCTGTTCCGCGTCGCTGACGGTCGGCCGTATGAGACGGTGCGGCGCGAATTTGCCGCTGACGGCAGCGTGCGTTCGCTCCAGCCGAACTTCCGCTATGTGCTCCAGGACCAGAAGCCGGCGGTGCCGGCCGAGGGCGATCCGGCGCAATACGCGCTGTCGAAGCTGCGCCTGCCGCAGGCGCACACGCTGGCGCACGGCGCCAATGTCACGGTTGCCGTGATCGATTCCGGCATCGACGCCAAGCACCCCGAACTCACCAACTCCATCGCCGACAATTTCGACGCGCTCGGCAGCAGCGAGGGCCCGCATATCCACGGCACCGGCATTGCGGGGGCCATCGTGGCGCATGCGAAGCTGATGGGCAGCGCGCCGGAAGCGCGCATCATCGCTATCAGGGCCTTCGGCGGTACCACCGGCAGCGCCGAGAGCTCATCCTACATCATCCTGCGCTCACTCAATTACGCAGCCGAGCACGGCGCCCGGATCGTCAATATGAGCTTTGCCGGTCCGAAGGACGCGGTGATCGAGCGTGCGATCGCGGCAACTGCCGCGCGCGGCCTGGTGCTGATCGCGGCTGCCGGCAATGCCGGCGCCAAATCGCCGCCGCTTTATCCCGCCGCCAATCCCAACGTGATCGCGGTCAGTGCAACCGACCAGCAGGACAAGCTGTTCACCGCATCCAACCGCGGCAATTACATCGCGCTGGCGGCGCCCGGCGTCGACATCTTCCTGCCGGCGCCGGATGGCAAATACCAGATGACGTCGGGCACCTCGTTCTCGGCGGCCTATGTCTCCGGCGTCGCGGCCTTGCTGCTCGAGCGCAACTATTCCCTGAAGCCGGAAGCGCTGCGCATGACGCTGGCGAAGACCGCGCGTGATCTCGGTTCACCCGGGCGTGATGATCTCTTCGGCGACGGTGAGCCCGATGCGTTTGCCGCGGTCATGGCCGTTCCGGCCGACAGCACGACGCCGGTCGCGGCAGCGTCCGGTACAACTAAACGTGAAGACGTTCGCGAACGTCGCGGTGAGCCTGGCAGCCGCACGATAGAGCAACCCTCGCTGTCAGGTGCGGACGATAAATCCACGGTTTCTCAGGTGGATAGGCCGGCGACGCGATAGCGGCTGCGACAAGATTGCACGCTGCGGAGCGGCCAGAAAATCGAACGCCGCATTGAACGTTCAGCCCGCTGCCACGACCAAAATATGTGGGAGCGGTCATCCCTCCCCATAAGTCATATCAGGCGCGAGCGCCCATCCACCCCAAGCGCCCATATGGCTCGACCCGTCCGGTTGTCCCCCCGGACGGGTCTTTTCTTTTGGGGCGTCCGATTTCTTGAAGCGTCGCACGAGATCAGCTTGCGGTTGAGTCCGCGGCTGCGATCGTTGTCAGGACTCGGCAACTGCATGCGGCAAGCCCCCTATGCTTGTGCGAAGCTTGACTCGAAGAGCTCAAAGAACTCCGCACGACTACGGTCTTTCGTGACGACAGCCGTGTCGTTGCTGGACAAGTCAAAACTTTTCCACAAAATATTCATGTCGCTTCTAAATTGATTCGTGTGCGTTGCGTCGCGTCCGTATTTTCTCCTGACGGGCTGATTTATGACTCATCGCCAAAGCGCGGCTGGAAGCCGCGAGCTTGCAGCACGCTGGTGCGCTCTCGCCGAGCAGCGGCTGGAACATCTCTCCGAAATGTTCGAGACCGGACGCTGGCGCCGCTATCACTCCGAACTCGCATTCCTCGAAAACATCCAGGAAGCCAAGCGCGCGGTCCAGACCTGGCGTGCCCTTGCCAATGGCGGGGACGTCGCCGCGGCTGCCGCGAGCGTAACCTCCGGATTCGGCTGGTCACCCGCGACCATGCCGCGCGTGTTTCCGCGCGAGCAGGCCCAGGGCATGCAGCCCCAGACCTTGCAGCCCCAGACCTTGCAGCCCCAGACCCTGCAGCCCAAGACCTTGCAACCCAAGGCCGTGCACATCGCGCCCGAGACTGCCGTTCCGGTCAGGCTCGAGCCCAAGCTGGACGTGCTCGCTGAAATCGTCGAGGCACCGATTGCACCGGTCGCCCCAACTGCACCGGTCGATCGGATGGCGCGGCCCGCTCCGACTGCGCCAGTGGCGTCGATCGCCTCGTTTCTGCAGACCTTCTCGCCACCCGCCGCCGAAATCGTCGCGGCCCCCGAGCGCGTGGTCGAATTCACCTTCAGCCTCGATGGCATCGAGGCGAAGTACCCGCTGCTGCGGAATACGTTCTAAGGCGAGGGCGGGGCGTTGCGCCTATTGCCGCACCGCATTGCCGCCGACCACCACCTGCGCAAAGCGTTGGGCGCCGTCCGCTGACAGGTCCGCCGTCACGGCACGCGCATGGTCGAGGCCCACCACGGCGCCGCGCGGGGTTTCCGAGATCATGTTGTTGTTGACGAGCGCGGTGCCCGCGCCCGGCACCACGGAGACGCCGACGCCGGCCAACGCCTTGCGGATCACATTGCCCGAGATCACGACGTCGCGCAGATACTTGCCCCAGCCGGCGACGATGCCGTAGGACGGCGCGTTCTCGATCACATTGCCGGTCACCGAGGTGTCGGCCTCGACATAGATGCCGACGCCGGCATCGTCATCCGGCGCGGTGCCGATCGGCCGCTTCGGGATCAAATTGCGGATGACGTTGCCCTGGACCACCGCGATGCGGCCGCCTTCGTTGAAATTGCAGACCGAGACGCCGACGGCGGCGCCATCCACGGTGTTGTTGGCGATCACCGCGGCCTCGAACGAAAACTCGGAATAGAGCGCGACCTCGCGCACGTCGCTGACGCTGTTGCCTGATATGTGGATGTTCGAGGCCGAGTTGCCGCGCACGGCGGAGTAGTCGCAGTTTTTGATGCGATTGCCGCGCACGATCACGTTGCCGGCGCGGAAGGCGTTGATGGCGTTGCCGTACTGGCCGGAGCCGCCGGGGCCGGCCTTGATGTCTTCGATGCGGTTGTCCGCGACCAGCGTGCCATCGTCACCGATGACCGTGCGCAGGATCTCGATGCCGTTGTCGTTGGTGCCAACAATGGTGTTGCGGGACACGCTGAGACCCCTGGCGTCGAACGAGACCACCGCCGTGACGGCGACGTTGGTGAAGATATTACCGGAAATGTCGCCTGACACCTGCTCGAGCCAGATGCCGTTGCCGCCGGAGCCGGTGATCTCGCAATCGGCGATACGGACGTCGCGGCCGCCGAGGACATGGACCAGCCCGCGCCGCGTCGGCAGCGGAATGCCGCCGCCGTCGAAGCTGAGGCCGGTCAGCCCAATCGAGTCCGATCCGTCGCTCTGGATCGCCGAGGCCCCGCCGGTGAAGACAAGCTTTGTCGCCCCGCGCACGCCGATCAGTTGCGCGCCATTCGGCAGCCGCAGCAGTCCGGTTCGGTAGATTCCGGGTGGAAGCGCCAGCGGCATCTGCGCGCGCGAGGCCTCGTCGATCGCGCGCTGGAGCGCGCGCGTCTGATCCTCGCCGCTACCGGGCCGCACGCCATATTGGGTTGCATCGCGGCCGAGTAGCGACGTCAGCGGCGCCGCGCGCGCGGCGTCGGCAGGCATCGCGAGCGCGCCGGCGATGCCGGCCGTCGAAGCTCCGATGAGATGACGGCGATTGAAGTCCATGGCGCGCCCTTCGGCGGACGCGGGAGATGTCCGCAGCGATTAGGTAGCGCAGGGCGGGGAGCACGGTGAGGATTGTTCGCGGTAGGGTTAAATGTTTACCGCAGAGCACGGTGCCGTAGGGTGGGCAAAGCGTAGCGTGCCCACCATCGTAACCGCAGATCGGAGCGCGATGGTGGGCACGGCGCAAGGGCGCCTTTGCCCCACCCTACGAAGCCTGCGTGTTCCGCCCCTTCCTTGCCAAACCCACCATCTCCAGCAGCATCGCTTCTCCCGCATCCACCAGCTCCTCCAGTGTGATGCGCGGGGCGCCCTTGCGCCGCACCGCGCCGCTGCGCGCAAGCAGCGGAATGTGGATGAACGCCGCGAGCCGTGGCCCGCCTGCCCTGACATTCTCGATCGCGCGCCAGCTCAGATAGTTGCAGAGATAGGCGCCGGCATCGCGCGAGGGCCGCGCATCGATGCCGGTGAGCCGCGCGGCGCGCAGCAGCCTCGCCGTATGCGGGCCGAACGTCATGGCATCCGCATGACCGGCGATGCCGCGCTTGCCCGAGCGGGTGTTGGCGGCGTCGGGCCACAGCATGGTGACGGCGTTGCGCGCGCGGCTCTCGATGCGGAGGTACGGCGTGCGGGCGGCGAGGCCGAACATCAAAAGCGCATCCGGCTTCAACTTCGCCAGCACCTCCGGCAATTGCCGGTCGACCGCAGCATAGGTCACCGGAAAGATGTGGCTCGATAACGCGACACCATCGAGCGCCGGACGGCGCAGTTGCGCGAGCCGCGCCACCAGCGGCTGAGTCGGATTATGCGGCGCGCCGGGAAACGGGCCGAAGCCGGTGAGGAGAATGCGGAGCTTTTCGCTCATTGCAGCAACTCCAGGATTTGTTCGGCGGCGAGGGCCGGCGTGAGGTGGCCGTCGGCGACCTCCGCCTCGATCTTCCTGACCTTGCTGCGTACGGACGCCTCGCTGCGCAGCCGCGCCAGCATGCGCTGCTCCAGCATCGACCACATCCATTTCACCTGCTGGTCGCGCCGCCGTGCGGCGAACTCGCCGGACGCGTTCATCGCCGTGCGGTGTTCGAGGACCTTCTGCCAGAGCTCGGCGATGCCGGTGCCGGCCATCGCCGAATAGGTGATGACAGGCGGGTGCCAATGTTCGGACCTCGGCGCCAGAATATGCAGCGCGCCACGATAGTCGGCCGCGGTGATGTTGGCGCGCTTGACATTGTCGCCGTCGGCCTTGTTGATCGCGATCATGTCGGCAAGCTCGACGAGGCCCTTCTTGATGCCTTGCAGCTCGTCACCGCCGCCCGGCAGCATCAGCGCGAGGAAAAAATCGGTCATGTCGCTGACCGCGGTCTCGGACTGGCCGATGCCGACGGTCTCGACCAGCACGACGTCGAAGCCGGCCGCCTCGCACAGCAGCATCGCCTCGCGCGTCTTGGCGGCGACGCCGCCGAGCTTGCCTGACGACGGCGAGGGGCGGATGAAGGCATCGTCGGACGCCGCGAGCTGTGCCATCCGCGTCTTGTCGCCGAGGATCGAGCCGCCGCTGCGTGCCGAGGACGGATCGACCGCGAGCACCGCGACCGTGTTGCCCTGCTTAATCAGATAGGTCCCGAGCGCATCGATGGTGGTGGATTTGCCGACGCCAGGCGAGCCGGTGATGCCGACGCGAACCGCCTTGCCGGTAGCGGACAGCAGCATCTGCACGAGCTCACGCGCCTGTGCCTGATGATCGCTGCGCCGGCTCTCCACCAGCGTGATGGCCCGCGCGAGTGCCGCGCGATGGCCTGCGCGCAAATCACGGGCGAGGGAGGTGATATCCAGCGAAGTCTTCTTCTCAACCATCCCCTGCTTTACAACGGCGAGAGCAGGCAGGCGAGGGCCCGTCACGCCTTGGCGAAACCAGCCGCCCTCATGGCCTGACCCATCTGGCGATCGGCCTGGTCCATGAAGGTCTCGAACTGGCCGGCATCGCGCCAGACGGTGCCGAAACCGCGTCCGGTCATGAAGTCCTTGAATGCGGGGGAGTCGTACACCTTCTTCAAGGCCGCGGTCAGCGTGGTGGCGATCTCCGGAGGCAAGCCTCTGGGCCCGCCGATGCCGCGCCATGAGCTGGTGGAATAATCGACGCCGAGCGTCTCCTTCAGTGTCGGGACGTCGGGGAAGATCGGATTGCGCGCATGCGCCATGATCGCCAGGCTCCGGGCCTGGCCGGCCTCGATGGTGGCGCGCGCCTCCGGCACCGAGCAGGTGGTGAGGTCGAGGCTGCCCGCGACGAGATCCTGCATGGCCGGTGCGGCGCCATTCGACGCCGACCACACAACCTGGTTGGCCGGCAATCCCATCGCCTGCATCCAGCCGACGAGGGCGAGATGCCAGATGCCGCCTTGGCCGGTGCCCGAGGCCTTGAATCGTCCCGGCGCCGCCAGCTTGATGGCATCCATGAGCTCCTTCGCCGTCTTGTATGGCGAGGAGATGGACACCTGGACGCCCGGCGGGTCTTCGTTCACCAGCGCCAACGGCGTGAAATTCCCAGGCGTCAGATGCGTCAGGGCTTGCCAATGTAGCATCGCGATTTCCACGGTCAGCATGCCGATCGTGTAGCCGTCCGGCGCTGCGGCTGCGATTTCGGCATGGCCGACGGCGCCGGAGCCGCCGGTGCGGTTGACGACGTTGAACGGCTGGCCGAGCTCCTTCTCCAGCAGCGTCGCGACGATGCGCGCGGTCGCATCCGTCCCGCCGCCCGCACCCCACGGCACGATCAAGGTCACCGGCCGCGCCGGATAGGCTTGCGCGCGCGCAGGTGAGAGGAGGGCGGATGTGGCGGCAGCCACAAAAGAGGCCGCAAAAATGCGGCGCGTGATTCCTGGCATCAATGATCCCGGTGGCGCCCTCGGGAATCGGGCTCGTCAATGCAATATGCTATGCGGCTTTGCATAGATATCGCAAGCGGCCGCCGGTTTTGATACCGGGAGCCCAAGAGCGGCGGAATTACTCCGCCGCCTCGCTATGGCCGAGCCGGGCATTCAGCTTGCGGATCAGCTCTTCCGCGGCGTCCGCAATCACCGTGCCGGGCGGGAAGATCGCTTCGGCGCCAGCGGCATAGAGCGCGTCGTAATCCTGCGGCGGCACCACGCCGCCGACGATGATCATGATGTCCTCGCGGCCCTGCTTCTTCAGCGCTGCCTTCAGTTCAGGGACGGCGGTGAGATGGGCAGCGGCGAGCGAGGAGACGCCGAGGATATGGACGTCGTTCTCGACGGCCTGTCGTGCCGCTTCGTCGGCAGTGGCAAACAGCGGCCCGATGTCGACGTCGAAGCCGATATCGGCGAAGGCAGAGGCGATCACCTTCTGACCGCGGTCGTGACCGTCCTGGCCGATCTTGGCGACCAGGATGCGCGGGCGGCGGCCTTCGGCCTCCTCGAACGCGTCGATCAGCGCCTGAACCTTCTCGACCTGGTTGCCCATGCTGGACGCCTCCCGCTTGTAGACGCCGGTGATGGACCTGATCTCGGCGCGGTGCCGGCCGAACACCTTCTCCATCGCGTCCGAAATTTCGCCGACGGTCGCCTTCGCGCGCGCCGCATCGATCGCGAGCGCGAGCAGATTGCCGTTGCCTTCGCCGGCCGAGCGCGTCAACGCTGCGAGCGCGGCCTCGACGTCCTTTTGGCTGCGCTCGGATTTCAGCCGCGCCAGCTTGTCGATCTGCAAGCGCCGGACATTGGTGTTGTCGACCTTGAGGATGTCGATCGGCGTCTCGTCGGTCGGCTTGTATTTGTTGACGCCGATCACCGCCTGCTTGCCGGCATCGATCCGGGCTTGCGTCTTGGCCGAGGCTTCCTCGATGCGCAGTTTCGGCACGCCGGCCTCGATGGCCTTGGCCATGCCGCCGAGCTCCTCGACCTCCTGGATATGGCTCCAGGCTTTCGCGGCGAGGTCGCGCGTGAGCCGTTCGACATAGTACGAGCCGCCCCAGGGATCGATGATGCGGGTGGTGCCGCTCTCCTGCTGCAGGAACAGCTGGGTGTTGCGGGCGATGCGCGCGGAGAAATCGGTCGGCAGCGCCAAGGCCTCGTCGAGCGCGTTGGTGTGCAGCGACTGGGTATGGCCTTGCGTGGCCGCCATCGCCTCCACGGTCGTGCGCATCACATTGTTGAACACGTCTTGCGCGGTCAGAGACCAGCCGGAGGTCTGGCTATGCGTGCGCAGCGAGAGCGAGCGCGGATCCCTAGGGTTGAAGGGCTTGAGCAGCTTCGCCCAGAGCAGGCGCGCGGCGCGCAGCTTGGCGACTTCCATGAAGAAGTTCATGCCGATCGCCCAGAAGAACGACAGGCGCGGCGCGAAGCGGTCGACGTCAAGCCCGGCGGCAAGACCGGCGCGCAGATATTCGACGCCGTCGGCGAGCGTATAAGCAAGCTCGAGATCTTGCGTCGCGCCGGCTTCCTGCATGTGATAGCCGGAAATGGAAATAGAGTTGTATTTCGGCATCTTCTGCGAGGTGTATGCAAAAATGTCCGAGATGATCCGCATCGACGGCGCAGGCGGATAGATATAGGTGTTGCGCACCATGAACTCTTTCAGAATGTCATTCTGAATGGTGCCCGAGAGTTTCTCCGGTGGCACGCCCTGTTCCTCGGCGGCCGCGACGTAGAGCGCGAGGATCGGCAGCACTGCGCCGTTCATGGTCATCGACACGCTCATCTGGTCGAGCGGAATGCCCGCAAACAGCGTGCGCATGTCGTAGATGGAATCGATGGCCACACCGGCCATGCCGACGTCGCCGCCGACGCGCGGATGATCGCTGTCATAGCCGCGATGGGTGGCGAGGTCGAAGGCGACCGAGAGGCCCTTCTGTCCGGCAGCCAGGTTGCGGCGGTAGAACGCGTTGGAATCTTCCGCCGTGGAGAAGCCGGCATATTGCCTGATGGTCCAGGGCTGGTTGACATACATCGTCGGATAGGGGCCGCGCAGGAATGGCGCGATGCCGGGATAGGTATCGAGGAAATCGAGCCCGGCCAGATCAGCCTCGCCATAAGCGGGCTTCACCAGAATGCCCTCGGGCGTCAGCCAGGGCTCGGCGCTGCCTGACGGTGCGGTGGTTGCAGTCCGCTCGAAGGCAATGTCTGCAAAGTTCGGAATGCGGCTCATGGCTTCAACCATATCATAGGCGCTCAATCATGATCCGGATGTTGATGGCTGACGATGGTCGCCATCTTCTCCGGTCCGTAATTCTGCTGCGTGGTCTGGCTCGGCAGGTTGGAGATGCCGACCACCCAGCCGAGGCGCGACTCCGTCCCATATTGCCGCGTCGGCACCAGGCGGTCGGGCCGGTCGAAGGCGCCGGTCATGATCTCGATCCGGTCGCCGTCGATGCGGCCGAAGCTCAGCGGCGTGCCGCAGGCGGCGCAATAGCCGCGATCGGCGATCGAGGAGGAGCGGAAGAACGACGGCTCGCCCTTGGTCCAGGCGAAATCGGTGCGGTTGATGTCGGCGAAGGAGGCGAACGGCGCGCCGCTCGCCTTCTGGCACATCCGGCAGTGGCAAATCGAAATCCGGTTCGGCGTCGCCGAAATCGCAAAGCGCACCGCGCCGCATTGGCAGCCGCCGGTGAGAACGGGTTTGCTGGCCTCGGTCATGCCTGATCCATCCGCAAATAAGCGTCTTGCAACGTGGCGAGCGCATCGGCGCCGGCGAACACAAAGCCTGTGACCCCGGCAGCGCGTAAGGTAGCCTCGGCCTCAGCCGGACGGCCTGCCAGATAGATATGTCGGCTACCCGCGGTTTGCAGGGCCTTCGCGGCTGCCTCGGCGTGTTCCGCATAGACCTTGTCGCTGGAACAAAGGCAGGCGAGCGCCGCGCCGGAGGCCTTGAAGGCGGCAGCGAGCTGGGTGGGATCTGCAAAACCCTCGGTGTCGATGGCCTGGATGCCGCCGGCCTCGAACAAGCTTTTTGCGAATGTCGCGCGCGCTGTGAAATCCGCGGGCGTGCCAAGATTGGCCAGGAACACGCTGGGCCGCGTGCCGCGCGCCTTCAACGCCGCGTCGGATTTGTCGCGCAGCGCTTCGAACGGCGCGGCGAGGCGCATCGGCGCCAGCGCGTCGAACTTGTATTTTGCCTCGCCATAAGGCGCGACCGCGATCGGGGTCGCGTTGAGCACCGCCGTTTCCCTCTCATGCAGGTTCGGAAACTCGCTCGCGCCGGTCAGCACGTCGCGGCGCTTTGCGATGTTGGCGTCGCGCGCCTTTCGCGCCGCAGCGACCTTGCTCTGGAACAGGCCCTGCTGAAGCGCCGCGAAGGCACCGCCGGCCTTTTCGCTCTCCTGGAACAGCGCCCATGCTGCCTCGCAGAGCTGCGCCGTCAGTGTCTCGATGCCGCCGGAGCCGGCCGCGGGATCGCTGACCTTGGCGAGGTTGCTTTCTTCCAGCAGCAGGAGCTGCGTGTTGCGCGCCACGCGCCGCGCGAACGGATCGGGCAGCCCAAGCGCCAGCGTATGCGGCAGCACGGTGATCG
This sequence comes from Bradyrhizobium genosp. A, assembly GCF_049949275.1. Taxonomy (NCBI): domain Bacteria; kingdom Pseudomonadati; phylum Pseudomonadota; class Alphaproteobacteria; order Hyphomicrobiales; family Nitrobacteraceae; genus Bradyrhizobium; species Bradyrhizobium genosp. A. The sequence goes on from NZ_CP188196.1 coordinate 2,952,756, forward strand.
CATTGGCGCCGGCGAGCCCGGCCGCGAAGGTCGCGATGGTCGCGCGCAGCATGTTCACGTAAGGGTCGCGCTGCGTCAGCATGCGCCAGGCCGTATCGGCGGCGATGAACAGCGGCTTCGGCGTCAGACCGCACGCCGTCTCGACGCGTGCCCACAACAGCCGCAGCGCGCGGAATTTTGCCATGGTCAGGAACTGATCGGCATCCGCGGCGAGCCGTGCATAGACCATGCCCTGCGCCTGCTCCAGCGGAACGCCGGCGCTTTCGATCGCGCGCAGATAGGCAACGCCGCAGGCGAGCACGAAGGCAAGCTCCTGCACCTCCGAGCCGCCGGCATCATGGATCACGCGTCCATCGGCGGACGCGAACGGCCCCTTGAAACCGAGCCCGGCGAGACCCTTGATGCCACCGGTGACGGCGGGAACGATCTCCTCCCAGCTGTAGGGGCTGTTTCCCCACACGGCACAGGCGGCCAGCGGATCGAGCCCGAAGCGGATGTTGCAGGCTGCGGGATCGATGCCGTTACTCTTCACATATTCCGCGATGTGGATCGCGGCCATCCGCGATTGCGGGCCGACCTGAAGCTCGATTTCGATGCCGGCATCGAGGTGAATATCCTTCAACACTTTCGCGACCGCACCGGCCGTCGGTTCCAGGCCGAAGCCATGGCTGCCGTTGCCGCCGGCGAACACCAGCGCGAGGCCCGTCGCCCCATTCTCCAGGTCCTGCAAGGCCTGCGCGTTCGCAGCAACCGCATCGGGATGATCGATCCGCTGCATGATCTGCCATGGCGCGGCCGCCGGCCGTCCCACCACAGGCGCAGCGCCCTTGGCGCGCGGACAGAGCGGCTCGATCTTCAGACCGTCATAGGTCTTGCCGACCAGCTCCTCGAACGGCGCGCCCTTCAGCACTCCATCGACCAGCTTGCGCCAGTCCGCGTCTGTCGCCTTGGGAAAATCGGCCGCCAGCGGCAGATCGTCAGTCACGGAGGTCATACGGCCCAGGGCTCCCAAACGTCTCGTTATTCGCAGACGAAATTGCCACGGTCGGCCGTCCCTGCAAACGGTTGTTTTTGGTTAACCGGTATCCGAAAGCCGCTCAATGCCTTGCGTCGAGACGCTGGCAAGCCCGTCACGCACGCGGATGCCTGAGATCACGCGGTCGGGCGCGATTTCGGCCAGCGGCACCAGCACGAAGGCGCGCTCGAAAAGAAGCGGATGCGGCAGGGTCAGGTCGGGCTTCTGAATCGACATGTTGTCATAGGCGATCATGTCGAGATCGAGCGTGCGGGGACCCCAGCGCCGATCCTTGTCGCGCGTGCGGCCGAATTTCTGCTCGACTTTCTGCATGACGAACAAGAGCGCGTGCGGATCGAGGTCGGTCTCGATCTCGACGCAGGCATTGATGAAGGGATCCTGGTCCTCGTCGCCCCAGGGCGGCGTGGTGTAGTCCGACGAACGCGCGATCACCGCGGCTTGCGCCATGCCGCAGATGTGGGCGATCGCCTTTTTGAATGTCGCGCGGACATCGCCGACATTGCCGCCGAGTGCGATCAGCACGCTCGCCATGTCAGGGGTGCCGCGAGCGGGTCAGCATGATGCCGACATCGTCGAAGATCGCGGCGATCGGCGCATGCGGCTTGTGCACGGTGATCTTCACGGCACGGATGCGCGGGAAGTGCGACAGGATCGCATCCGCGACTGCACCCGCCGCGCGCTCCAGCAGCTTGTAATTGGTGTTCTTGAACGCCGCCGTCGTGGTCGCCACCACGTCGGCATAGGAAACGGTATCGGCGAGGCGGTCGCTGCGCGAAGGCTCCGACAAATCGGTGTAGAGCTCGAGGTCGATCACAAAGCGCTGGCCGACTTCGGTTTCGTGGTCCATCACGCCATGGCGCGCATGGATCGACAGGCCGGTCACGAAGATCGTATCGGTCATTGCTTACTCTCGATTGCGTTGGCGACCCGCAGGGCCTGCAAGGTCTCGGCGACGTCATGGGTCCGGATGATCTTCGCGCCCTTCTGCGCGGCGATCAGATGTGCGGCGATCGATCCGGCGAGCCGCTCTTTCGGCTCCGACGGCGAAACCGAGGCGATGAAACGCTTGCGCGAGGCGCCGACCAGCACCGGCAGGCCGAACATGTCGAGCTCGCGCAGCCGCGCCAGCGCGATCATGCTCTGCTCGGCGGTCTTGCCGAAGCCGATGCCGGGATCCAGCACGATCTTCTCGCGTGCGATGCCGGCCTTGGCGGCGATGTCGAGCGAGCGCAGGAAGAACGCCTTCATGTCAGCGACGATGTCGATGGCGGAATCGACGCTGTCGCGGTTGTGCATGACGATGACGGGGACGCCTCTTGCGGCGACCAGCGGCGCCATATCGGCGTCGCGCTGCAATCCCCAGACGTCGTTGGCTATGGCCACGCCCTGGTCGAGCGCGAAGGCCACAACCTCCGCCTTCATGCTGTCGATCGATACGGGGAGCCCGAGCGCGACGATGCCCGACAGCACCGGCCTCAGCCGGGCAAGCTCGTCCGCCACTGTCACCGGCTGGGCGCCCTTGTAGGGCCGGGTGGATTCGGCGCCGATATCGATGATGTCGACGCCGGCCTCGATCATCGCCCGCGCCCGCGCCAGGGCCTGGTCCGGCGCGATGAAGTCGCCGCCATCGGAAAAGGAATCCGGCGTCACGTTGAGCACGCCCATCACCGCCGGCAGAGGCCGGCCCACGAGCGTCCGCAGCGCATCTAGCCCGGCCGAGCCGGCCGGCGGGACGGATGGGGAGGGCGAGGCATTCATGCGCGTGGCTTTGCGCGGTCGGGGAGGGGGTGTCAAGATGGGATGGGGGCAGTTATTCCGGTGCGTCCAGGCTACCGGTACTCGTGCCCCGGACGCAGCGCAGCGCTTCTTCAGCGGTGCGCTGCTGAGCCGGGGCCGAACTGTTTGGATGGAATGGGTCCCGGCTCTGCGCAGCAACGCTAAGAGCATTGCAGCGCGTCCGGGACACGAGACCCGGCGTTGGGCTCGCAAGACCGCAACAGGCTACGGGGAGAGCAGCCCTAATACGTAATCTTCGGCGACAGCTTCTTGGCCTTGGCGATGATGTCGCCGACCGACTTCTCCGACGGCAGGATGCGGACGAGCTTCTTCCGACCGTTGGCTTCGCGCATGCTCTGCGCCAATCTTGCCGGATTCCGGTAGGCGAGCTCGCGCACGGTGGTGACGCCGGCGGCGCGGACCAGGCCGACCTTGGCCCGTCCCATGCCGGGAATGCGCATGTAGTCGGAGACGTTGGCCCACTCCAGCAGCAGCTGCTCGCTGATGCCGGTCCTGGCCGAGAGCGCCTTGCGGCCCTTGGCGGTGCTCGCGGCTTCCAGCAGCGCGTCGGTGGTACGGATACCCTGCGCCTTCAACTTGTTGGCAGCAAAGGCCGGCAGGCCCTCAATCTCGGAGATCGGATATGTCATGATACTCAATATGAAATATAAAATGCGTCGCTCAGGCGAACTGGCTGAGGCCCGGCGTGCCCGCGATGATCTTGCCCATCTGATCCGCTCCGATTTTGTCTCGACCGAAGCGAAAAAGTTCACGGGCCACGGTCTGGATATCGGACATGCCGAGCCCCAGGCCCATCAGGCGGGTGCCGACGGCCATCAGGCCGCCGCCCATCAGCCGCGACAGTCCGCCGCCGCTCCTGGACGCTTCGATCGCCCCTTCTGCGCCAGGAATCTGGTCGATCAGGGCCTGCACGCTGTCGGAAGGACCTTCGCTGCGGAGGAAATTCAGGATGATGCCGACGGTCTTTTCAGCCACAGCACTATCTATGCTGGCGTTCGTCGCCAGCCGTCCGATCAGCTCGTCCATATGGGCCTGCCCCTCAGCCGGTTCACATGCCGGAGAATATTTTCGAAAAACGATCTTGAGCCGGTGCGATGTGAAATACAAGCGATGAACGCACGCAACGTTCCGATTCATTCTCGAAGACGCGGAAAGTGTTGCAGCGATGCAAGAGCGGAGAAGAAATCCGTGAAAAATTGCCGCGGTGCGAATGTACTACTCCGACTTTTGGCGCATGCCGCGCGCTTAGTCTCCGGCAATGTCGCATGTCAACGCCGCCTTGAACGGTTTCAATCGGCTCACGACATGCGTTAAACTACGGAACTGGTGGGCTCGAGTTTCAATACGCGAAACCAACGACAGAGAGAGTGATGACGGCGCAGGACAACAAGCTCGGCGATACCGACGACAAGATCTTCGTCGGCAAGGGAGACGAGCAGGCCTGGCTGACGCTGGCGCTCGCCAATCGCCATGGCCTCGTCACCGGAGCGACCGGAACGGGCAAGACGGTCACGCTGCAGGTGATGGCGGAAGGATTTGCGCGGGCCGGTGTTCCGGTGTTCGCCGCCGATATCAAGGGCGACCTCTCCGGTATCTCCGAGGTCGGGGAGGCAAAGGACTTCATCGTCAAGCGCGCCACCGAGATGGGGCTGGCGTTCCAGCCCGACCAGTTCTCGACGGTGTTCTGGGATGTGTTCGGCGAGCAGGGCCATCCGGTGCGGGCCACCATCACCGAGATGGGGCCGCTGCTGCTGGCGCGCATGCTCGATCTCAACGACGTGCAGGAGGGCGTGCTCAACGTCGCCTTCCGCGTCGCCGACGACAACGGCCTCGCCTTGATCGACATGAAGGATCTGCGGGCATTGCTGGATGCCATCGCGCCCGACGGCAAGAAGGGGCCGGATGCGGACGAGGATCCGCTCGCGTCGATCCGGAAGGCGGCGCAGGGCTTCGGCAACGTCACCAAAGCCACCGTCGGCACCATCCAGCGCCAGCTGCTGGTGCTGGAGAACCAGGGCGCCACGAAATTCTTCGGCGAGCCAGCGCTGACGTTGAAGGATTTCATGAAGACCGACCGCGACGGACGCGGCATGGTCAACATCCTCGTCGCCGACAAGCTGATGCAGAGCCCGCGGCTTTACGCAACGTTCCTGCTGTGGATGCTGTCAGAGCTGTTCCAGGAATTACCCGAGGCCGGCGACCTTCCCAAGCCCAAGCTGGTGTTCTTCTTCGACGAGGCGCATCTGTTGTTTAACGACGCCCCGAAGGCGCTGATGGACAAGATCGAGCAGGTGGTCCGCCTGATCCGCTCCAAAGGGGTCGGCGTCTTTTTCGTTACGCAAAACCCCATCGACGTGCCCGATCGCGTGCTCGGGCAAATGGGCAACCGGGTGCAGCATGCATTGCGCGCCTTCACGCCGCGCGACCAGAAGGCGGTCGCCGCCGCGGCCCAGACCTTCCGGCCCAACCCGAAGCTCGACACCGCCAAGGTGATCATGGAGCTCGGCAAGGGCGAGGCCCTGGTGTCGTTCCTAGAAGGCAATGGCACGCCGGCGATGGTCGAGCGGGTGCTGATCCGCCCGCCGTCGGCCCGCATCGGGCCGATCAGCCCGGAGGAGCGCAAGGCGATCATGGATGCGAGCCCGGTGAAGGGCAAATACGACACCGCGATCGATTCCGAATCGGCCTATGAGATCCTCCAGAAGCGCATCGCCGGCACCGCGGCGCCGGCCGATGGCCAGGCGGGCGGAGGCGGTGGCAGCATCCTCGGCCAGATCGGCTCGATCGTCGGCACCATCTTCGGCACCAACACCGGACGTAACCGGCTGACGACGGGACAACGCATCGCGCGCGACGTCACCCGCACGGTCACCGACAAGGTGGTCGGCGGCGTCATGGCCGATCTCGGCAAATCGGTCGGCGGCCAGCTCGGCGGCTCGGTCGGCCGCGCGCTCGTCCGCGGCGCGCTCGGCGGATTGCTGCGAAGGTAGGCAGTAAGCCCCGCTTGTGGGCTGCCGGTCCGCTCCTGTTGTGCGGCTAACTGGGCATTGTGCCAAGCACAAATTCAGGTGAAGGGACTCTCCAAGCGCCGGTCCGTCTGCTACGTGCTATCTGTTTCCCGCTGGACATAATGTGACCTCATCGAACTCATCAGACAAACCAGGCGCGCTCAGGACCTTGTCGCTGCGCGCGCCGCTCGATCTGCTCTTCCTGCTCTGCTGCCTTATCCTCACGGCCGATGTCCTCGGTCCGGAGATTTTCGGCCACGGCAAGACCAAGGATTACGCGCTGTGGTACTGGGCCGGGCAGCAGGTGCTGCATGGCGGCCCTCTCTATCCCAGCGAAATGGATCACCCGTTCGAGTTCATCTATCCGCCGCTGCCGGCGATCCTGCTGGCGATCCCGAGCTGGTTCGGCAAGATCCCGCTCTACCTCGTGCTGTCGATCCTGAATGGGGTGGCGTGGTGGTACACGAGCATTCTCTCCAATGCCATGACCGGCTCGGACCGGGAGCCCAACCCGTGGCTCGAAGCGCTGCCGGCGTTCGTCACGGTCTCCTTCGTATTCGACATGTTCGATCTCGGTCAGCCGAACCTCGTTCTGCTGGCGATGATGCTCTACGGCTTCTGGGGCCTCCAGCATCGGCGATCCTGGCTCGCAGGCCTCATGTTCGCTCTCGCCACTGCCATCAAGGTGTTTCCGATCGCGGTGCTGCCTTATCTGGTTTGGCGGAGGCAGTGGGCGGCAGTCGTCAGCATGATCGCCTTCATCGGCGTCCTGCTCTACATCGTGCCGGCGCCGATCCGTGGCTTCGAGCGCAACGCCGCCGAGCTCAACACCTGGTACCAGGGCATGGTCGGCTCGAGCTCGGAAAAGGGTTTTGGCCAGCGCGACGAGCAGAACTGGTCATGGGTCAACCAGTCCATCATCGCGGTGACGCACCGGCTGGTCCGGCCGATCAACTACAATCTGGAGGATCCCAGCAAGCCGGCGCAGACGATGAATGTCATCGACGTTGGCTACAAGACGGCGAACTGGATCGTGCTCGCGGTATCGGCGCTGCTCGGGCTCGGCTTCGTCGCGGTCATGCCGTCACAGCGGCGGCGAACGGCGCGCTCGGACGCCGAGGAGCTCGGCATCCTGTTCTGCCTGATGACGGTGGCCTCGCCGCTGGCGCGACAATACTATTTCATGTGGCTGTTCCTGCCGATGACGGTGCTGATGCATCGGGCCGCCTTCGACCTGCGGCCGAATGTGCGGCTGGGAACCTGGCTCGCGCTTGGCGCTGCCGGCATCCTCATGCTGCTGTCGCTGCCGCTGTTCTCCAAGACCATCCAGGCCTGGGGCAACAATCTCCTCGCCACGGCGGTCCTCGCCGTTGCGCTCGCCTGGCACATCCGCCATCCGCCGGTTGCGGCTAGCTCCGACGCCGCGGCAGGGCTAAAACCACAACCATCTTGAGACTCGAAAAGTGGGACATCCGGCCATGGCCAATGCGCAGCTTCAATCCGTGCTCGACCACATCGACAAGGACTTCGATAACAGCCTCGAGCGCCTGTTCGCGCTGTTGCGGATCAAGTCGATTTCCGCAGATCCGGCCTATGCCGGGGATTGCAAGGCGGCGGCCGAGCATCTGGCCAAGGACATCGCGAGCCTCGGCGTTGCGACCGAGGTGAGGCCGACCGCCGGCCATCCCGCCGTCGTCGGCAAGGTGAGGGCGGGCGGACGGCCGCATGTGATCTTCTACGGCCATTACGACGTGCAGCCGGTCGATCCGCTGGAGCTCTGGCACCGTCCGCCGTTCGAGCCCGCCGTCGCCGATCATGCCGACGGCCGCAAGATCATCGTCGCGCGCGGCGCCGAGGACGATAAGGGTCAGGTGATGACCTTCGTCGAAGCCTGCCGCGCCTGGAAGAAAGTCACGGGCTCGCTGCCGATCGACATCACCTTCCTGATCGAAGGCGAGGAGGAGGTCGGCTCCAAGAACTTCGTGCCGTTCGTCGAGGCCAACAAGGACGAGTTCAAGGCCGATTACGTCTTGGTCTGCGACACCGGCATGTGGGACCCGGAAACGCCAGCGATCACCACGGCGCTGCGCGGCCTGCTCTATGAAGAGGTGAAGATCACCGCCGCCAGCCGCGATTTGCATTCCGGCGTGTTCGGCGGCACGGCGATGAATCCGATCCGGGTGCTGACGAAAATCCTGGGCGGGCTGTTCGACGACGACAACCACATCACCATTCCGGGCTTCTATGACGGCGTGAAGGACACGCCGCCGGAGATCCTGGAGCAGTGGAAGCAGCTCAACTTCACGCCGGAATCGTTTCTCAAGCCGGTCGGTCTGTCGATCCCGGCCGGCGAGAAGGGGCGGCTGATGGTCGAGCAGGCCTCCACGCGTCCGACCTGCGACGTCAACGGCATCTGGGGCGGCTATATCGGCGAGGGCTCCAAGACGGTGATCCCGTCGCATGCCTCGGCAAAAGTCTCGTTCCGGTTAGTCCAGGGGCAGGACCCCCAGAAGATCCGCAAGGCCTTCCGTGACTACGTGACCGCTCGGATTCCCGGCGACTGCAAGGTCGAGTTCGGCGACCATTCCGCCGCACCGGCTGTGGCGCTCGACTGGAACATGAAGCCGCTTGCGGCGGCGAGGCAAGCGCTGACCGAGGAATGGGGCAAGGAGACCGTGCTGATGGGCTCCGGCGCCTCGATCCCGATCGTCGCCGATTTCAAGCGCGCACTTGGGCTGGATTCGCTGCTCGTCGGCTTCGGCCTGGACGACGACAACATTCACTCGCCGAACGAGAAGTACGATCTGCGCAGCTTCCAGAAGGGCATCCGCTCCTGGGCGCGGATCCTCGCGGCGCTGGCCGAGGTGACGGGCTGATCACAACAGGCTCAGCGGATGAGGTCCTGCACGAGGCTTCTGAGCGCAGTGAACTTGAAAGGCTTGTCGATCCTGCGATGTGGGAATCTGTCCAGAAAGGCGGATGCTTCGGAGGAGAAGGCGCCGCCGGTCATGAATATGACCTTGTCGGCGAGTTCGGGGGCGATCTGTAACAAGGCTTCGTGAAATTCGATCCCCGTCATCTGTGGCATCATCACATCCGAGAGGATCAAGTCGAAGTGATCGCCTCTTTCGACGAGCTGAAGGGCCTGCTTCCCCGATTGGAAGGTCGTGACGTCGTGTTCGCCCGACAATATGCGTTCGATCGTTGCACACAGCATCGGTTCATCGTCAACGACGAGAACCCTGCCCCTGCGTTTGGCGCTCTGCGCCGCCGCAGGGACCTCGGCCGTGAGCAGCGACGTCTCGGCGTGAGGTAGGGACACGCTGAACACCGTGCCGTGTCCGGGACGGCTCTCGACGGAAATGTCGCCACCGACACTCGAGACGATGCGGTGGCAGATGGCCAGGCCGAGGCCGGTGCCGACGCTCTCGGCTTTGGTGGTGAAGAACGGATCGAAGACTCGGGAGGCGACCTCCGGCGGCATGCCGGTGCCGGTATCGCTGACCTCGACCAGCACCCGCTTGTTCTCGCCGCCTCGTATCGACAGCGTAATCCTGTTCTCGCTGGCCCTGCCCTCGGGGATGGCTTGGGCAGCATTGACGACCAGGTTGAGGAAGACCTGACCGAGCCGCGCCTCGTTGCCCTGGACCGGAGGGACCTCGTTGTAGTGTCTGACAACACTGGCCCGATGCCGGATCTCGTTGGAGGCCATTCTCAGGGCCGATTCCAGCACGCGCTCGATGTCGACCGGTCCGCGCAGCTCCTCATTGGACGAACGCGAGAATATCTTGAGATCGCGGGCGATATTGCTGACCCGCTCGGCAGCTTCGTGCGCGTCGCGCAACGGTCCGATCAACGCATCGAGGGGCGGGGCAGCCGGCGCGGACCCGTCGCTGGCAGGCGCTTCCAGGTGTTGCAGGACAATTTCGAGATTGGCCAGGACCACCGCCAGCGGATTGTTGATTTCGTGCGCAACGCTCGCCGAGAGCATGCCGACCGACGCCATGCGTTCGGAGATCAGCAGTTGCTCGCGCATCTTCTTGCGCTCGGCGTGCGCGGCGGCCTCGCGCAATTCGCGGTCGATGGCGGGCAAGAGGCGCGCCAAGGCGCCCTTGGGCATGAAATCATTGGCGCCGGCGCGCATGGCCTCGACTGCGGTCTCTTCGCCAACCGTTCCGGAAACGATGATGAAGGGAAGGTCAAAGCCGCGCTTGCGCACCAGCGCCAATGCAGCCGGCGCGCTGAACCGCGGCATCGAGTAGTCGGAAAGCACAATGTCCCAGGCCTCCCGATCCAGCGCGGCATTCAGAGCCTCCGCCGTCTCGACCCGCTCCGAATTGAGCTCATATCCGCCGCGATTGAGTTCGCGCATCAGCAATATGGCGTCGCGCTCATTGTCTTCGACGATCAACGCCTTGAGCAGCTTTGTCACCGTCAGCTCCAGCGCTCAGGATGTCCCGCGCATCGGCGGCATGGTGTTGAGGAGTAGCCAGTACAGCCCGAGCTGCCGCACGGCTTCAGTGAACGCGACAAAATCGACAGGCTTGCGCACGTAGCTGTTGGTGCCGAGCCGATATCCCTCCAGGATGTCCCGCTCTTCCGCGGAAGAGGTCAGGATCACGACCGGCAGCAGCCGCGTGTTTTCGTTGGCGCGTATGCGGCGCAAGACTTCCAGTCCGTCGATCTTCGGAAGCTTGAGGTCGAGCAGCACCAGTTGCGGCAAAGCCCCTGCGGGCGTGCCGTCCGATCCCAGCAGATAGTCGAGCGCTTCGGCTCCGTCACGCGCCACCACGACGGCGGCCTGGAAGTTGTGCTTCTGGAGGGCACGCCGGGTCAGGGCCTCGTCTCTGGGGTTGTCCTCGACCAGCAGGATGCGCTTGTCCTGGAACATCGCTGCCTCAGCCGCCATCTCAGGTGCTCCAAAATGTAAAGAAGAAAGTTGCGCCGCGTCCGACTTCGCTCTCGGCCCAGATTCGTCCGCCATGGCGCTTCACGATCCGCTGCACGGTCGCCAGGCCGATGCCGGTCCCTTCGAATTCGGCTGCCGAATGCAGCCGCTGGAACGCGCCGAACAGCTTGTCGGCATAGGCCATATCGAAGCCGGCGCCGTTGTCGCGCACAAAATGGATGCATTCGCCGTTGTGCTTCCGGCAACCTACCTCGATCCTCGCGGCGGCGCGGTTGCGCGTGAACTTCCAGGCGTTTCCGAGCAGGTTCTCCAGCACACTCTGAAGCAGCCGGGCATCGCCGTGCGCGGTCATGTCGTCGGCGATCACCGTCTCCACGACGCGGCCGGGGGCCGTCCTCTGGAGTTGTGCAAGGACGCTGCGCGCGAGCTCCGCAAGGTCGATCGCCTCGCGGCGCAGTTCGCTTCGCGTCACGCGCGACAGGCTGAGCAAGCCGTCGATCAGGGCAGCCATCTCCTGCCCCGCTTCGCGCACGTAGTGCAGATGACGTTTCGCTGCGTCATCGAGCGCATCGGCGCAATCCTCCAGAACGGCCTGGCTGAAGCCGTCGATGCTGCGCAACGGCGCGCGCAGATCGTGCGCCACCGAATAGCTGAACGCTTCGAGCTCGCGATTGGCGGCGTCGGTTGCGGCCTTGGCCTGAAGCAGGTCCGCGTTCGCGACGGAAAGCAGCAGATTGGCCTCGCGATAGCCGCGCATGGACATTTCAAACGGCGATAGGCTCTCCGCCAGGAATTCCGCGGCCCGGTCGAGCCGCAGCGATCCGGAGCGCGCCAATATCGCAAGTTCCTCATGATGAAGCGCGACGATGTCGAGCACACTGACCCCGCCCGCAAGCGCCTTGCGTCCGAGTTCGTGGGCGTGCAATCGGGCGGCTTCGCCGGCCTCGACGAGATAGCCGCCGAGACTTCCGGCATATTCCCGGCGGATCTCCTCTCGCGTCGGCATCATGGAACATCCCCGATCACGCGGGCGACAAGGACGAGAGCGTCATCCGTGTGCTTGCCGTAGCTTCGCAGGATGTGGTCCGCAGCCTCCTGCGGATACCAACCGATCGGGGACTCCATGCTGAAGGCGCCGTCGATGCCGTCTGTCGCGAAGACAAGCGTATCGCCGTGAGCGAGTGGAAGCATTGCCTGACGAAGCGGCGGAATTTGATATCCGACAACTCCGCCCCGGTGGGGCAGCGACTGGCGCGCCGCGACCGGGTTGGCGCGATATAATATGCCGTCGACATTTCCCACGCCCAGCCATGTCAGCTCGCGACCCCGCGCCTCGATCATCGCCACGCTGAGCACGACGCCGCGACTCTTTTGTAGCGCCGCGTGGCATCGCTCTATCAAGATCGTGACGGGTTCGCCGAGATGGTCATGCAGGGTCGCCGTGGCCATGCGCGATGCGACTGCCGCCTCCGGACCGTGCCCGAGGCCGTCGATTGCAGCTATCAGCACGCCTCCCGAAAATGCCTCGACAAAATGCAGGTCGCCCGATTCCGGTTGGCCGTGCAACGCGCGGGAAGCCAAGCCCCATTCGACGGGCCCCGCGCGCGCGTTGGGATACTGTGCCCCGGTCATGCCTTCCATTTCCGCATGATCACGGTCGTTCCGCGTCCGACCGCCGAGTCGATCTCGAAATCGTCCATCAGCCGCCTGGAGCCTGGCAAACCGAGGCCGAGGCTGTTTCCGGTGGAGTAGCCGTCGCGCATGGCGCGTTCGATATCGGGGATGCCCGGTCCCTCGTCCCGGGCAACGACGAGGATGCCACGCTTGCCATTCTTCTCGGTGATGCTGAGATCGATGTCTCCACGGCCGGCATACACCACGATGTTTCGTGCAATTTCCGAGATCGCCGTCGCAATCAGCGTCAGGTCGCTGCCCGAAAATCCGATCTGCTGCGCGAGCTCGCGCCCCTTCTGCCGCGCCTCCACGATGTCGCCGTCGCGTGTGATGGCAACGTGCGTGGCGTCAGCGGCCATCGGACGTCCCCCCGTCCTGCTGGGGGCGCATCCGCGCCAGGCCTTCATCGAGATCGAGGGCGGTTTCGATCCCGTCAAGGGTGAGACCGAGCTGGACCATCGCAAAGGCGACGTCGGGCTGGATGCCTACAATCACCGTATTGGCGCCGCGCAGCTTGGTCGCGTGAGCGATGCCCCTCAATGTGCGTGTCGCGAAGGAATCCATCACGTCAAGCGCACTGACGTCGATGGCGACGATGCGCGAACGGAAATGACCGATCCTCTCGGCCAGCTCGTCCTTCAGCTGGATCAGATCCCGGTCGGTTGGCGCAGCCTGAAGGCTCGCGATCAGGATGTCGCCTTGCTTCAGGATGGGGATCGCCATGGCGCGTCCTCTATGCCGAAAGGCGTGGCCCCATGACCTCGTTCGCGCGAAGGACTCGATAGCCGAGCATCCGTTCTGCTTCCTCGAGTCCGCTCTGAAGATCTCCGGTCGTGCTGATCTTGCCGAGGTCGACGCCGAGCGCGACCAGCGCCTGTGCGACATCGGCGGACAGGCCGGTGACGATGACGGTGCTGCCCATCAGCCGAGCCGCGGCGATCGTCTGAATCAGGTGATTGGCGACCTTGGAATCGACCGCAGCGACGCCGGTGATGTCCATCACCACCATTCTGGCCCGGTTCGCGCGAATGCTTTGCAAAAGTCCATCCGTCAGTTGTTTTGCGCGCTGGGAGTCGATCATGCCGATGATCGGGAGAATGAGCAGCCCTTCGCGGATCTGGAGAACGGGTGTGGACAGCTCGCGGATCGCGTCCTGCTGAAGGTTGATTGTGCGCTCGCGTTCACTGATCAGCACATCCGTCATGATGCCGATGTCGAAGAATGCCACCTTCTTCAGGGACATGAAGCGCTGGAAGGCGTCGTTCGGATCCTTCGCAAGGCTTTTCATGATGTCGTTTCCGAGCGCTCGCAGCAATTGGTGGAACGCGCCGAGAAACGCGGGTGTCGATACGCCATGCCGGCTGTAAAGCAGGGCCAGCGCAATCCGCTGCTCGACATAATCGCGATCATATTGCGCGGCGGTCATTGCCGAGAGATGCTCGCGTTTGCGGCGCTTGGCCTCTTCCAGGACCTCGCGCTTGCCGAACAGGGCCGGAGCCTCGCCCAGATTGTCAAGATAATGGAAGAACGCGTCCGCATATCGATCGGTCTGCCGCGCCACCACGTCCCGTAGCGTGATGATGCGTGAAATATCCTCGCCGGACAGGTCGACGATCCTCTTGCGCCGATCGATCTCAGCCTCGGTGAGCGGGATGGGAGATGATTGCAGCCTGGATTGTTGGTCCACCATCCGTCCTCCTGCCGCAAATAGACTGCCCGGCTCAGTCGATGCTGGTCGGCTATATTTTGATGGAACTATATCGACGCCACACATGGCGGTCGCAGCGACCCGGCGGAATTGAAGCCCAACTCGTTACTGGTCGGTACGATTCGTACTATCGCATCGGTAGCAAAACCGTGTCAATGTAGCTTCGCTCGTGCAGCCCGATCGCAGGGAGGACGCTTAAAGCAAAGTAAAACGCCGCCCGGAATTGGGCGGCGTTTCATTCCAAAACGTGCAGAGGGTGTTGGCGACTACCTTACACGAAACTCCGTGAATTTCAAGACCGGTAGCCCGGGAGCTCGCGATCGAGCTTGCGCAGCAGCGGCGGCCATACCAGGTTCGTCGCGCGCAGCTCGGCGCGGTCGCGGTTGGCGAGCAGCTCGGTGTTCTTCTCGATCGCGATCTCCTCGACCGGATAGACCGGCGTGCCCAGCGCGCGGGTGCGCACCTGCATCGAGCAGGCGCGCTCGAGGTGGTACATGCGCTCGAAGGCGGAGGCGACCGAGCGGCCGACGGTCAGCGTGCCATGGTTGCGCAGGAGCATGTGGTTGTGGTCGCCGAGATCCTTCTGCAGCCGCGGCCGCTCGTCGTGATCGAGCGCGATGCCTTCATAATCGTGATAGGCGAGGTCGTGTGTGACGAGCTGCGCGGTCTGGTTCAACGGCAGCAGGCCTTCGGCGCTGCTCGACACCGCGGTGCCGTCCAGCGTGTGGAGATGCAGCACGCAGATCGCGTCCTCGCGCACCTCGTGGATCGCCGAATGGATGGTGAAGCCGGCCGGGTTGATGCTGTATTCGCTCTCGCTGAGCTGGTTGCCGTGCAAATCGACCTTGACCAGGCTCGACGCCGTGATCTCGTCGAACATCAGCCCGTAGGGATTAATCAGGAAGTGATGGTCGGGGCCGGGCACGCGCGCGGAGATGTGGGTGTCGACCAGATCGTCCCAGCCGTACAGCGAGACGAGACGATAGCAGGCGGCGAGATTGACCCGTTGCTGCCACTCCGCCTCCGTCATGTTCGACGGCACTTCCTTCAGGCGCGCTTCCGCTGGTGACATGGCAAATCTCTCCGAACCTCATTGTTGCGGAGAGGGAGCCTAGTCTTGCAAACGGCGGACAGCAAGGCGCGTCAAGCGCGGCAGTTCAGCGTCGTCCGCATGCTTGTCCGCCGTAGCTCGAAGAGCGAAGGCGGAAGCCAACGGCTCAGGAGAACAATTTTACGGCGCTGGGATCGACAGCAGGCTGGAAATGCTGCGGCCACGGATGTCGTAGACGCGCGCGAACACCACGTCGTCGCGCTTGATCTCGACCATCACGGGGGCGGTGAGGCCCTTGCAGTAGAATTCGCCGAGCGTCATCGCGAAGTCAGCCGCATTGGAATCCCAGCCGATGGTGAAGTCGGGGCCGAGCGCGACCTGGGCCGGGCGCTGCGGGCCGCACACCGCGACCTTCCATTTGCGATTGCGCGGCGGCACTTCCTGGCGCTCGACGAGCTGCTCGCGCAGTTCGTCGGAGGCCTGCTTCAGCGCGAGGCCCCAATAGTCTAGCATGAAGCGGTCGTCCGCGGCGCGCACGGTGCCGGCGATGTGGTTGAAGTGGGTGTATTGATAGGGATGCAGCCGGATCATCTCGGCGAGCGGCAGCGCCAGGCCGAAGCAGAACACGGCGAGCACGGCCGGCTGCCAGGCGCGGTGGTTGGCGCGCAAGCGCTCCATGGTCCAGGCGAAGGCGACGCCCCCGAGCACCGCCATCGGCGGGATCACGAACACGAAGTGGCGGATGCCGTTGTAGAGCGCAGGACGCTTCACCATCGCGATCGCAAGCGGCAGGGTGGCCGCCAGCGTCAGCATCAGCAGGATGGTCTTGCGGCGCGCCGGAACCTCGCGACGCGGCAGCATCGCGAAGGTGCTGAACGCGGCGCCTGCCATCAGCACCAGCATCACTTCAGGCAGCTGCAGCGCGAACAGCGTCGGCAGATAGGACCAGGGCATGTCGGGCACGGCCACGATCGCGCCGTCGAACATTTCCTTCCAGGGCTTCTCGAAGAAGTGCGAGAAATAGGTCAGGGCCTCGAAGGGATTGCCGGGCTCCATGATCGACCACGGCCAGATCAGGCCCATCACGAGATAGCCGAAGGCGAGGCCGGGCAGCAGCACGTAGACGACATGGGCGAAACGGCGGACCGCCTCGCGCGCGCCCTCGGTGCGCAGCTCTTCCAGGAACAGCGGCATGAAGCCGATCATCGCATAGACCAGCGCGAGCCCGCCCAGGATGCGGCAGCCGATCGAGAGGCCGGCGCCAAGGCCGACGATCAGGATGGTGCGCGGCGAGGGTTTTGGATACTCCTCGGCAAGTCGCACCAGGCCGAGCATCAGGATGATCATCGCCACCGCGAAGGGCGCATCCTTCGGGTTCATGAACATGTGGCCGTAGAAGATCGGGCAGAGTGCGAGCAGCAGGAGCGCGGCAAGGCCTGCAAGCGGTCCGCCGACACGGCGGCCGAGCCGCCACGTCACCGCAAGCCCGATCACGCCGACGATCGCGCCGACCAGGCGTCGCGTCTCGAACAGCTCGAGCGGGAGAATCTTGTGCAGCAGGGCGGCGACCATGTCGAAGCCGCCGCCATACATATAGAGGTTGGCGAAGGAGAGGGCGGAGGTGTCCCGAAAGCCGGAGCCGTACATGCGCAGCAGCAGGTCGGCATATTCGGCGTGAGTGTAGTCGTCCCAGCCGAGCCCATAATCGCGGAAGGTCAGGCCTGCGACGATTGCGACGGCAGCCAGCACCAGCATGGCGAGGTCGTCGCAAGACCGTTCAACCGAGCGCCCGAGAGGCGCCTCGATCGCGGAAGTCGTGATGGATGTCATGGCTATTGGTGACCCGGAATCCCCTCTTGGCCCTGCTGGCGCGCGCGGGCCTGTTCCCCGGAATCCCTATAGCGCAGTTCCATTACCAAGTAATTGGGCATTATGGCTAAATTCCTGATGCGACGCAGCAATTTCCGCAGAACTTGGGAGTACATGAGAGCTAGCGGACCGATGCTGAAGGGAATGTGAATAAGTCCCTGATATCCTTCCCTTTAGGAACAGCGCCGGCAATTGGTCGTTGGCGAGGAACGCAGTATGACGGTATCGTGGCGTAACGGGTACCGCGCACGGATGCGCGGACGGGGATGGGTTCGATGAGCTTGGCGTTGTTGATCGCAGGGATTTTCGCCGTGGTGGCGGGCCTCCTTGCGGTCGCTTTTGGCTATTCGATCAGGGATTTCAGCCTCGGCAGCACCGTCATAATCAGCGGAACGATTGGCGTCTGCTCCGGAATGTTACTGGTCGGCCTCTACGTCGTGCTGCTCGAGCTGCAAGCCATCGCCCGCCGTCTGGCCGGGACGGCCGCGGCGTCGGAGGTTCGGGTCAGGCCGGTGCTGCCGCCGGGCCTCGCCGCGCCTGGCGCGGCTGCGCTGGAGGCGGCTCCGGCGATGCGGGGCGATCCGCAGCGATCGCCTGCCGCGCCGCCATGGCAGGCCGAAGCGCCCGCGCGCGAGCGCCCGCGGGCCGAGGCAACGGCCGAGCCGGAACCGCCTCCGCCCGCAGCTCCGGAGGCGCCGCGCCGGCGCAATCTGTTGTTCGCCTCGAGCTCGCGCAAGGAGCGCGAGCGCGCCGAGGCAAAGGCTGTGGAGTGGCCGCCGCAGCAGGCACATGCTGAGCCCGCGGAGCCTGAAGCTCCGCCCGCGAGCTTCGACGATGCCTGGCCGAAGCCGGACCGCGCGCGTCCGCCGGAGCCGCCCGCGGCGCGTCGCCCGCCGCCACGGTCGGCGTCGACCTTCGAGCCTGCGGCTCCCCAGCCTGCCGCACCTCCGCCGGCACCCGAGCCGCCGCCGGCAGACCAGTCGCCGGTGACGGTGTTGAAATCCGGCATCGTCGACGGGATGGCCTATTCACTTTATTCAGACGGCTCGATCGAGGCGCAAATGCCGGAGGGCATGATGCGCTTCGCCTCGATCGACGAGCTGCGCGCTCATCTCGACCAGCGCGGCTGAAGCTTCGCTGGCTTCAAGTAAAGTCTCGCGATAGTTGTCGCGAGATCAGTAATCGGTTCATATTTTCCAGTCGTCGTATTTCGGTCAAACGTATTGTTGACAGAGAATACTTCACCGCCGCCAATGAAGCCGCGACGAAAATCGGATTGGAGAGAGGTCGGGCCCATGTCGGATGCCGGGGCTAAAAATTTCATCGAGCTGACCGCGAGCATCGTGTCGGCCTATCTCAGCAACAACCCGACGCCGGCCGCGGAGATTCCGAACCTGATCAGCCAGGTGCATGGCGCCTTGACACGGGTGTCGTCAGGCCGCGTCGAGGCGCCGCTCGAACCGGCAAAGCCTGCGGTCTCGCTGAAGAAGTCGATCGCGCCGGACTATCTGGTGTGCCTGGAGGACGGCAAGCGCTTCAAGTCGCTGAAGCGCCATCTGCGCACCCAGTACAGCATGACGCCCGAGCAATATCGCGAGAAATGGGGCCTGCCGGCCGACTATCCCATGGTCGCACCGAACTACGCGGTGGCACGTTCGCAACTGGCGAAGAAGATGGGCTTGGGACAGCAGCAGCGGAAACGGAAGTAAAAGCCGCTTTACCTTACAGCACACTCCGCCCTCATCCTGAGGAGCCCGCAGAGCGGGCGTCTCGAAGGATGGCCGCGGGGCGACATCCGGGCCTTCATGGTTCGAGACGCGCGTTCCGCGCTCCTCACCATGAGGGTCTTTCTCTCACGCTTCCGCGAGCGCCTCCTTCGCGTCGGTCTTGATCCGTTCGACCATCGAGCGCAGGCCGTTGGAGCGCTGCGGCGTCAGATGGTCGCGGAAGCCGAACTCGTTGAACACGGAAATCGCATCGGTCTCGATGATCTCCTGCGGCGTGCGGCCGGAATAGAGCGCGAGCACGATCGCGACCAGCCCGCGCACGATATGCGCGTCGCTGTCGCCGCGATATTTCAGGATCGGTGCGCCATTGCCGCGATCGACCAGCTTCTGGAGCCAGACCTGGCTGACGCAGCCCTGCACTTTGTTCTCGGCCGAATGCTCTTCCTCGGGCATCGGTTCCAGGGTGCGGCCGAGCTCGATGACGTACCGGTAGCGGTCGTCCCAGTCTTCGAGCAGCTCGAAATTGTCCCTGATGTCGTCGATCGCAGTCATTGATGGCCCGTCGGTTTCCGTTCAAGCCAATATAGTGACGGGGGCTGCCGAAATCGATAGGATTTGGGGCCTAATTCACCGTCTCCGGTCCGTGCCATTCCAGCGCGAGATCGTCCTGGGTCAGCGTGTCGCGCGGCGCTTCGGTCGCGGCGGCATCGCCTTCGCCGGCGACCGTGATCGAGCCGGTGTGGTCGGGCGCCTTCTTGTTCTCGTTCTTCTCGTTCTTCTCGAGCTGCTCTTTCTTGTCGTTGATGATCTGGTAGATCTTCTTCGCGCCGTCCTGTGCCCGCTGACCGATGATGGTCGCAGCCTGTCCGCCGACCTCGCAGGCCGCGGGCTGGCGTTTGCAGAATTGGGTCATGTCGGAGACGGCCGCGGTCGCAGCCTGCACCGCGTCGGCAGCGCCGATTTGCGGCAGCTTCTCCGATTGGGGCGTCTTGTCCCGCGGCAGGAGCACCAGCACCAGCCCGAGCCAGAATGTGATGCGAAGCAGAAAGCGCATCTTGCGACCTGTGTGTTAGATCTGGCCCGCGGGCGATCCCCGCGCGACGCCGGACCCAGCAACTCTCGATAAATCGCAAGTGATTGCCTTACGCTTAATACGCGGAAAATTTACGCAAAAATCTTCGCAGATCGTGATCTCGTAAATTTTCGATTGATTCCGGCGCCCGTGGTGCTCCGGCCCCGCGCATCCACCAATTCGAAACCATGAACAGCGCGGCGAAACCCTGTGTTCACCATCCCCGATGATGACATCGCCAAATCGCCTAAAAATCTTCGCGATGACGCGGTGTCGGGCCGCAGGCCGGACCGCCTTAGCACTCGTTTAAGGTCACTCTGACACGTTGGCTCAACGACAAGGAGGCGTTCCGGCACGTCTTCAACGACGATTGAGCCGAAGCGCGAGACCCGTGACAGTTTTGAGTATCATCCGCGATTGTCTCGATGCGTTGCTGCATCCCTCCGCGCGTTACGATGCGCTGACGCGTGCGCGCCATCGGGCTTTCATGGCGCCGCGGCTTCTCGGGAGCCTGGCCGCCTTTGCCGCATTTCCGGTCTATCTCGTCCTGCGTGGCGTGCCGAGCGCGATCGAGGTCGCGGCCTTCGCCTGGTTGATCGCGCCGATCCTGCTGTCCTGGTTCCTGTCGCGCACTGGCCGCTACGAAGGCGCCCATGTGCTGTCGTCGCTCGCGCTCGCCGGCCTGATCGTGGCGATCGCCGCCACGACCGGCGGCATCGAATCATTCGCCGCAATCTGGCTGGTCGTGATTCCCTTGGAAGCCGCACTGTCGGCCTCGCGCCGCGTCGCCGCCTTTGCCTCGCTGCTGGCACTGTCCTGCGCGGGCCTGTTGATCCTGGTCAGCCAGCTCGGCTGGTTGTCGGCCGGTGACCTCGGCGCACCCGAGCGCGGCGTGATGATGGCGTTTGGCGTTGCCTCCGCAACGCTCTATGCCGCGGGCCTCGCCTTCGGCGCCGAGTCGCTCGCGCGCACCAGTGTCGCGTTGCTGTCGCGCGAGGAGGAGCGCTATCGCCTCCTGGCGCGCAACATGAGCGACGTGATCTCGCGGCATCAGCGCAACGGCGCGGTGCAGTTCATCTCGCAGGCCGCTGAAGCCCTGCTCGGCATGCCGGTTGCGCAATTGCTAGGTCATGGCCTGTTCGATCGCGTCCATGTCGCCGACCGTCCGGCCTATCTCACCGCACTGTCGGACGCCGCGCGCGGCAACGTGCGCAGCGTCGAATTCCGGCTGCGGCGGGAGCCCGCCGGTTCCGAACGCGGCCAGATCGACTTCATCTGGGTCGAGATGCGCTGCCGGCCGCTCGATGGGGATCAGCGCCGCGAGGCAACCTCCGAACTCGAAGTCGTCGCCGTCATGCGCGACGTCACCGATCGCAAGCTCTCGGAGCAGGCGCTCGATCAGGCCCGCAGCGAGGCGGAAGCCGCCGATGCCGCCAAGACGCGCTTCCTCGCCACCATGAGCCATGAGCTGCGCACGCCGCTCAACGCCATCATCGGCTTCTCCGAGATGATCGCGCAGGAGCAGACCCTGATGCTGGCAGCCAGTCAGCGCAAGGAATATGCCGAGCTGATCCACGCGTCCGGCCAGCATCTGCTGTCGGTCGTCAACGGCATCCTCGACATGTCGAAGATGGAATCGGGCAATTTCGAGATTGCGTCGGAGCCGTTCGCGCCGCGCGCCTCGCTAATGCATTGCTGCAATCTGCTCGCGCTCAAGGCGCGCGAGAACGGCATCGATCTCATCACCGATGCGCCGCAGGATTTGCCTGTGATGACCGGCGATCCGCGCGCCTTCAAGCAGATCGTCCTCAATCTCGTCGCCAACGCCGTCAAGTTCACCGAGCGTGGCGGCCAGGTCAACGTGACAGCCGCTGCATCTGCCTCGCAGCTCACGCTGCGCATCAGCGACACCGGCGTTGGGATTGCGCCTGACGATCTCAAGCGTATCGGTGCGCCGTTCTTCCAATGCGGCAAGACCTATGAGCGCCGTCACGAAGGCACCGGCCTTGGCCTTTCCATCGTGAAGAGCCTAGTGGCGTTGCATCTCGGCGAATTGACGGTACAAAGCAAGCTCGGCGAGGGCACCGCCGTCACCGTCAAGCTGCCGCTGGTCTACACGCCGCCGCAAGCGAAGCCGGCGGAAAGCAAGATCGCGACGCTGACGCCGGTACTGCGCCAAGAACTTCTAGACCGGACTCAAGATCGACCTCAGGACCAACCTGCTCTGGTGAAGAAAAGTGCCTAGAAAGTCTGCAAAGGACGAAGCCGCTCCGCGCCGCCGTGGCGCCAAGGCCGCGGTCGTGGATGTCGAGACCGAGCGCAATCTCGTGATGCGCGTGCTCTTGCACAGCCCCAAGGACACGCTCGCCGGCCTGGTCGCCACCGCGGCCGTCAGCGCCATCGTTGCGAACGCGCTGTTCCTGCAGACCGGCCGGCATCCGGCGCCGATGTTCGGCACCGTGATCAATCTTCCCGCGCCGTCGTCCGTGTCGCTGTCCAATCCCATGCCGCGCCCGCGTCCTGTCGGGGCCGATACGTCGCCGCTCGAACCAAAGGCGACCGAGTTTCGCGTCGAGCCGAAACCGGCCGAGAAGGCGCCCGAGAAGCCCGCCGAGACGACGGCATCGACGCCGCGCTCCGGCGATCCCATGACCAATCTGGTCATCAAGGCCATCACACCCACGCCGGCACCGTCCGCGGTGGCCGTCGCACGTCCGCCGGCGCCGATCCCGATGCAGCAAAGCCCGGCGGCGCGCCGCCTCGCCGGCGTGCAGCGCGCGCTGTCCGAATATGGCTACGGGAATTTGAAGATCACGGGCACGATGAGCGGCGAGACCCAGTCGGCGATCCAGACGTTCGAACGCCAGCACAAGATGCCCGTCACCGGCCAGGTGTCGGACCGCCTGCTGCGCGAACTCGCCGCCGCAATCGGCCACCCCGTCGAATAAGCATCATCGTCTCACCAAGCCTGCAAGCTTGACGCCTGAGGCTGGTGCTGATTGCAGCACTGGCCTATCGTGCACTCATGCGTTTGAAATCAAATATCTGGGTCTCAGCCTATCTGCGCCGGTGCCAGACCGAGGGCGTGTTCGGTGCCGTGCGCCGTCGCGGTGCCGAGGAGGCGGGCGCTGTGTTCGTCAAGGTGTCGCTGCTCGACGGCAATGCGATGCTCTACGTACCGGCGCCGCAGACCTCTTATGACGACGGCCGGCCGATCGATCGTTTCTTCGTGCCGCTTGCGCCGCAGCCGATGCCGGAGCCTGCGGTGGAAGAGCGCCTGACCAAGGAAATCCGCTTCGACCCGGATGCCTGGATCGTTGAGACCGAAGACCGCGCGGGGCGGCACTTTCTCGAACTGGCGAAGACTTAGCGGTCCGACGACCCGCCCGAGCCCGTACGCACCGCCGGGCTCGAGCCCGGCTGCACGCTCGGCCGCGTCTGGCCCGCGCCCGCGCGCGCGCGCTGGCGTTCGCTGTCATGCAGCGACGGTTGATACTTCGCGCGCGTGACGGCGAGCGTCGAGCCGCGCCAGGCGGCGAGCATCACCAGCGCGGAGCGGTCGCTGAGGCGGTCGTAGAGTCGCGACAGCCGGTAGACCGCATCCACCGAGTTGCCGATCTCCGGCTTGAAGAACAGCAGGATGCGCTGGAAGTTCGGGCTCGGCATGTCGAGCGCGCGCGCGGCGATCGCGAGGGCCTCGCCGCCGGCATCGTCGACGATCTGGGCTGCGACGCGCGAGGGCAGGATCAGGCTGTCGCCGAGCTCGAGGGTGAAGTTCTCGACGTCGCCGGCGATCGCCGCCATCTCCAGGATCTGGATCGCGCGCTTGGCGCGGACGGTCGGAATCCGCGGCGCGGCCTTCAGCGGCGTCTGCGCCAGATTGTGCAGGATCAGCGCGCGCTGGCTCGCATCGGCGCCGAAGAACATGTCGTGGATTTCGGCGGCCTCCTTCGGCTGCATCGCCATGTTGGCGGCCATGCGCTGCTCGGCGTCGGTCGGCGTGTGGACAGGTGAGGCGGCGGGTGCAGCCCGCGGGATTTCGCGCGCCAGCGGCACCCTGCGGCCTTCTTGCGCGGCGACCAGCCCGAGCTTCTGCAGCACCGGGACGGGCGTCCGCGGATAGATCGCGAGCCGCGCCTTGACGGCAGCGCGCGTCGCGTCGTCGACCTGGTCGATCAGCCGCGTGGCGAGCTCGATGAATTGCCGCTGCTCGTCCTCGCTGTGGGTGGGCGCCTGGACATACAGATCGGTCAGCACCCGCAGCAGCGTCGGACGAACATCGACGCCCTCGCGGCGGGAGAGTGTCATCAGCCCGTCGAATCCGGGAAACAGCGACTTGGTCATGGAGGCGTACGCAACTCGGAAGAAACTGTTGCCTCAGCCTATCAGGCGGTCGTTTAAAGCCTCGTTAAGGAAAACGAGGTGTGAAGCAAACCCGCTCGTTTCAGCCGTTCCCGTGCCGACGCGGGACGCCTTGGCCGGCCCGTGCGGTTACGGTCCAAAGACCATGTTTACACCCCGTTAACCATAAACTGATCCTAATGCCCCTCATGTTGCAGGGGCGCATTTTGTCGCGCGGCAATTGAGAGAGCTGACATGGGGACCATCATTGAATTTCCGGCCGGTCGCCGGGTGGGCTCGTCGGGGGACGTCACACCGCGCGCGGACATGGGGACGATTCTGATTCTTCCCGTCATCCGGATCGAGCGCGAGGCGGACGAAACCAGCGGCGATCGTGGGCCGGAAGCGGGCACAGCGCCGGGGCGCCGTCGTCGTCGCCGCTAAGCTCCGGCCTCTGCAATGCCGGACTTCATCCGTCAGATCCGCACAATCTTATCGGCCATCCTGCTCGCAGCTGTCGGCGCGTCGCTCGCTGCCTGCAGCGGCGGTGATTTCGGCCGCACCCGTGCCGACATGCGCAGCGACGACATGCATGGCTGGCTCGGCGCTGAAGTCACCGGCAGCCTCGGCCTGAAACCGTCGCAATTCCAGCTCACTGACGAAGAGCGCCAGCTTCGCGATCTCGCCTATCCCATGATCGAGCCGCCGCTGTCGCGGCCGGCCTGGAAGAGTGTGTTCGGCGACTACAAGGCGTTGCCGTCGCCGTGGCGGCAGAAGATCGTGTTCGATCGCACCATGTATGGCCGCACGCTGATCGACGAGCCGCATCGCTCGCATTCCTCGCGCTATGCGCAGCTGATCGAGGACGTGCGCAACGACATCACCCGCTTCGAGCCGTTCTTCGCCAGCGCCATCCGCGTCATCGATCTCGACAAGAAGCGCGAGGCCAGCATGGCGCGCGTCTCGGCGCTTTCGCCGCAGGAAAAGGCCGACGCCGTCGAACGCATGCAGGAGAACTCGCTGATCATCCAGTGGGTGCAGCTATCGCTCGAGCAGCGTGTCTCGTCCTACCGCTGGGCGCTGGAGCGACTGGTGATCCAGGCGCCTGACGCCATGGCTGCGGATGCCGATCGCCTGATCGGCGAGCTCGCCGCCCAGACCACCAATCCGCCGGTTCAGTCGCGGCCGGCTTACGGCCGCGCGGTCGTCTCGAAGGACTGACGGCGGATCGCCGCGCCTGCCGACGCACCCGGTTGCGGCCGTCTCGGCGTTCGCGCCTTCCATCAGCAAGAGCAGCGAATCCGGCCCGGTCGGCGACCGCGGTCAATCCTGCAACCATGGCGAGGATCACGTCCAGGTGCCACCGGGACGGGACTCCAGGAACTTGGATTGGCCGCGGCCCAGGCTGTTCAGCATATGGTCGGACCGCCCCGATTGGCGCTTGTTCTCCCAAGCCATATCGATAGGATTGCGCCGTTGTACCAAGTCATTTTGCACGAAGGTCTTTTGGGATGCGCACCAATTCCGGGATGCCGTTTGACGCCCGTCGAAATTCCACGCCTCTGCGAAAGTTGCTGGCCCTTGCCATCCTGCTCGGATCGACCGGCTCCGCCGCCGCCCTGACCAAGGAGGCGGCGCTGGAGAACTGCCGGATGACGGTCGGCAAGCCGATCGTGCAGGCCTGCATGCAGGCCCAGGGAGGCCGCAAGGCTGGTGCCGATATCGAGGGGTGCCGCGCCAAGGCTAAACCGCAGGTCCACGCTTGCGTGCTCGCCGCCCTCAATGCCGCGAACGGACGCGCCAACGTCGCCGTCGAGCTTCCGAAGGAAGCTGCGCCCAAACTGGAACCCGGTACGGCGTTGCCGAAGGATTTCATCGCGCCGCCGCGCAACATCTCCGACATCACGGCGATTCTCGACGGCGATAAGCCGGACGAGAAGATGATTGCGGAACTGAAGGCGGATGCGGATTCGTCGCCCACGGGCAAGGAATCTCGCGAGGATCTCGCCCAGTTCTATTTCGATCGCGCCAATGCGCGCTCCCAGCTCGGACGGCTTGCCGAATCCATTATTGACGCCAACAAGGCCGTCGAGGTGGGACGCGGCGCCATCAGCGCAAGTATGATGGGTCGGCTGACACAGCTTGTCGCCCTCCAATATTCGGCCGTCGGCGATCCGAAGCGCGCACACGATATCATGCAGAGGCAGTTGCGCGAGGTCGCCACCGTTCCGGGCGCGAAGGGGTATCTTTTCAACGCCAACCGCTCGATCGCTGGCATTCTCATTCAGATGGGCGACATCCCGCAAGCCGAAGCCTATCTGCGGCGCAGCTTGGCCGGCATCCAGGAGGCTCGCACGAGCGGCCTCCCCGGATGGCGCGCCTCCTACGCGAAGATGGGGCAGACTTGGGAGGCGGAAATCGACGGCACCCGCGCCATGATCTTCGAGGCGCGCGGGCAGTTCAGCGAGGCCGAAGCCTCCTATCGCCTGGCCGAGCAGCGCAAGCGCGCCGGCATGAAGGCCGTGATGGACTCGGATAATCCTCCCGCTGAAACCGTTATCTTGCAGTCAATCGACTATATGGTTCTGAGTCAGGCCCGCATGAAGGCGCGGCAGGGCAGGCTCGCCGAAGCCGAGGTCGATGCGCGCCGAGCCCTGTTGTCGCGCCTGAAGGACACCGGCAAGTACAACCCGGTGACGCCGCGCTATGTGATGGGGTTGGCCGGCATTCTGGTCGACCAGGGCCGTTACCACGAAGCCGAGCAGCTCGGCCGCGTCGCGCTGGAGATCAACAAGACGGTCGGCGTGCCTGATGACTCGCAGTCGACCGTGCAGCTGCTCTCGAAGCTCGCCGGCATCCTGAATCTGCAGCGCAAGAATGCCGAGGCCAACGACATGTTTGCGCGGATCGACCAGGCGGTCGCCAATTGGGATCCGCAGCGCCGCCAGGTCATCGAGCTCAATCCGGCGCGCATCCTCGCGCTCTATAATTCCGGCCAGCTCGACGCCGGCATCGCCGCTGCCGAGCAACTGGTCAAGAAGCAGATCGGGCGGGTCGGCGAGAACCATTTCGATGCGGCGTCGGCGCGCGGCACCCTGGCGATCGGACTGATGCGCGCGCGGCGCGATGCCGACGCGATCCGGGAGTTCAAGGCCGCCATTCCGATCATGATGGCGAACGCAAACGAGAACGCCGACGACGAGAACACGACCGTCGTGGCCGCGCGCAGCCAGCGGCTCCAGACCATCGTCGAGAGCTACCTCTTGCTGCTCGCGCGGACCGAAGGCACCGGCAGCGGCGTCGGCGAGGAGACGTTCGGTCTGGCCGATGCGATCCGCGGCCGCTCCGTGCAGCAGGCGCTGGCCGCCTCCAGCGCGCGTGCGGCGGCGAAGGATCCCGCGCTGGCCGAGCTCGTGCGCAAGGAACAGGACCTCACCAAGCAGGTCAACGCCCAGCTCGGCACGCTCACCAACGTTCTCGCCATTCCCTCGGCGGAGCGTGACGAGAAGGGCGCGCAGCAGATCCAGGCCTCGATCGTCGCCTTGCGCGGTGAACGCGACAAGGCGCGCCAGGAGATCAAGCAGAAGTTTCCGTCCTATGCCGATCTGGTCTCGCCGAAGCCGCCGGCCGTCGCCGAAATCCGTGCGACGTTGGCCGACAACGAGGCCATGCTGTCATTCTACTTCGGCCAGAACGGCAGCTTCGTCTGGGCCGTGCCGAAATCGGGTCCCGTGGCGTTCGCGGCCGTCAAGGCCAGTATCGGTGATATCGAGACCAGGATCCGCAAACTGCGGGAAGCGCTCGAGCCGCAGGCTGCGATGATCTCGGACATTCCGCCGTTCGATCTCAAGCTTGGTTACGAGCTCTACGAGCTGTTGCTGAAGCCGGTCGAGAGTGGATGGAAGCCGGCCAAGAATTTGATCGTGGTTACGAACGGCGCGCTCGGCCTGCTACCGCTGTCGCTGCTGCCGACGGCGCCGGCCGAGGTGACCGCGGACGAGGATCCGCTCTTCGTCGGCTATCGGAACGTGCCATGGCTTGCGCGAACCCATGCCGTCTCGACGGTGCCGTCGGCCGCGGCCTTGCGCACGCTGCGGCAGTTGCCGCCTGGCAAGCCCGGCCGCGGGGATCTCGTGGCGTTTGGCGATCCCTATTTCAACAAGGATCAGCAGGCAGAAGCGGAGGGCGCCGGCGACAAGGTGCAGGTCGCCGATGTCGGTGGCAACGTCACGCGCGGCATGCCGCTGAAGCGTCGCAACAGCCCGAAGCTCGACGGCGTCGACAGCGCCGAGCTCGGCCTCTTGCCCCGCCTTCCTGACACGGCCGACGAACTCAAATCGATCGCGCTGGCGCTGCAGGCTGATCCCTCGAAAGTGCTGTTCCTCGGCAAGAGCGCGACCGAGAGCGCGGTCAAGACGATGAACCTGTCGGGCTTCAAGATTCTCGCGTTTGCCACTCACGGCCTTGTTCCGGGCGAGCTCAACGGTTTGACACAGCCGGCGCTCGCACTGTCATCGCCAACGGTGACGGGCGAAGGCGGGGACGGCCTCCTGACCATGGAGGAAATTCTTGGCCTCAAGCTCGACGCCGACTGGGTCATCCTGTCCGCCTGCAACACCGGCGCTGGTGCGGGCGCCGGCGCCGAGGCGGCCTCCGGCCTCGGCCGCGCGTTCTTCTACGCTGGAACGCGTGCCTTGCTCGTGACGAACTGGTCGGTGCATTCGCAATCGGCCCGGCAGCTGGTGACGGACCTGTTCAAGCGGCAGGCGGACGATCCGAAGCTGTCGCGGAGCGAAGCGCTGCGGCAGGCGATGATGGCCCTGGTCGACGGTCCCGGTTACCTGAACAGCGAGGGCAAGACCGAGTTTGCCTATGCTCATCCGCTGTTCTGGGCGCCGTATACGATTATCGGCGATGGCGGTGTGCGTTGAAGCAGGGAAGAGTTGGACCTGAGATGAAACGAAATATTTTGCTAGGGCTCGTTGTGGCAGGCCTCCTGTTTTCGGGAGCGTCGCGGGCAACACAATTGATCACCGAAGAGGAGGCCAAGCTGCCGCCGCCGAAGGGCGCGGTTGCGGCCGACAGGCGCGGTATCCTGCGCGGTCCGAAGGTGGAGTTCGTCTCGCCCGGTGATTCCGTGTCCTCGCCGATGCGGCTCCAGTTGAAGTTCGAGTCGTTCGGGGGCGCCAAGATCGATCCGGACTCGGTCAAGATGACCTTCCTCCGCACGCCGAACGTCGATCTGACGTCCCGGGTCAAGCCGTTCGTGCACGCCGACGGGATCAACATGCAGGATGCGGAATTGCCGCCGGGCGATTACACCGTGCGGGTCGACATCAAGGACAGTGATGGGCGGCCGGGTACGGCCATTTTTACCCTCAAGGTCGCACCGAAGTGATGTGTCCCTACTGCCAGGCCGAGAGTGCGGATGGCGCGCTGGTTTGCGCATCCTGTGCGCGAGACATCGCCGTGCCTGCGACGCTGATTGCGGAGCGTGACGATCTCCTGCGCAAGCGGGACCAGCTGCGCGATGAGCTGACGCGGGCCAGAGACGAGGTCGAAGCCATCATGCGGCGCAGGAAGTCGCGCTGACGATGGAGTGCCCGTTCTGTGCCGAGACGATCAAGGACGAGGCCATCGCGTGCAAGCACTGCTCGCGCGATTTGCGCGTCGTGCGGCCAACGCTTCTCGAGATCAATGACATCGTTGCCGACCTGGACCGGCTCAGGCGCGATCTCGACCGTGTCAACGTCCGGCTCGAGCGGTGCAAGAATCCGCTGCGTTATTTCGCGACGCATGCCGTTCTCTATATCGTCATTCCATCCGTTCTGCTGACGATCACGCATATTCTGGTCACCATCACCTTCAACCTCTCTCCAATTCCGCTCCGGATCGCATCGATCGTTGTCCCTCTGCTGTTCGGGTTCGCAGCCTATCCTCTGCATCGGGTCTCAGCACTGGGGGCGTTCGTGCTGGCGTTGCTGCTCGCCAGCGTCAGCATCCAGGCAATGCTGACGGTGACCGGACTCCACGATGATGTTCCGATCCTGCCGACGGTGTGGGTCGAATGGCGCGAAGTGCTCGAATACGGTGCGAGCATCCTGCTCGCCTTCGTGTCCGGAAACATCTTGGGAGTCGTGATCTTCCAGGTCTTGCCGCGCGTTCTGAGCCAGGGCGGGAAGCCCAATGCTTTCGCCTTCAGGGTGGCGCGCCTGCTCGGGCAGCATGTTGGCGAGGAACAGCTCCGCCGCCGCGCCCGTTTGATTCAGGACTTGATGCAGACCGTCGGCCCGCTGGTCGGCGTAGCCGCGACGGCCGTGGGCTCCATCTATGCCGGCCTGAAGGGCTTGCTCGGATAGTGACGGCGCGCTAGCGCCGGCGGCCGGACTTATTGCCCTTGAGGAGGGGATTTTGCGCGCGTTGGGACTTTGCACGCGGTCCCTGGAGTTTTCCAACAAAATCCTTCAGCGCGTCCGCCAGCGGCATTGATGCGCGATAGGCGAGCCCGACCTCGCGCCTGATCTTCACCTCGATCTCCCGGATGGCGACGTCGGGATGGCCCTTGGCCACGCCTTCCGGCACGATGGCGATGCCGATGCCGGCTGCGACCAGCGCCATGGCCCAATCCTCCGATTGCGCGATCGCCGCGGGCTGGCGCCGTTGCGCGGCGCGGCCGAAGAATTCGCTCTGCTCGCAATTGCAGCGGTCGATCATGGGGGCGTCGGCGAGATCGGCGGCGCGAAGCTTGTCCTTTAGCGTCAGCGGATGCGATGGCGGCAGGGCCGCGACGTAACGCTCGCTCCAGAGCAGGACGAAATGCTCGTCATCCCTCAGCATGCTCTTCGAGATGATCCTGGCATCCGCGCGCTCGTCGTGGCCTACGAGCCGCAGCGCGATGTCGCTGCGCGCCGTCAGCGGCTTCAGCAGCGCGATCGTCCGGGGCACGTCGAGCGTGCGCATCAGGCCGAGCGTCAGATTGGTCCTGGTGCTGGGCTTGCGGAACAAGCTGCGGGCGGCATCGGCCTCGTCGATGATGCGGCGGGCAAGCGCATGAAACTGCTCGGCCGAGGCGGTGGGCGCGACGCCCTTTTTGTGCCGGATAAAGAGTGTGGTGCCGAGCTCGGCCTCCAGATTGGTGATCGCGGTCGAGATCGACGGCTGCGACACGAAGCAGGTGCGCGCGGCTGCCGTGAGGTTGCGTTCGCGGTAGACGGCGGCGAAGTAGCGGAGCTCGCGGATATCCATAGTCCAGACCTAGAGATACTATCAATATTCGATATTTTACCTATGGATCGGAGAATGACAAGAACGCCGTGTTCACAACAGGCGGGCCTCATTCATGAAGATCCATCATCTCAACACCGGCACGATGTGCCCCATGGGCCGGCGGCTGGTGAACGGCACCGGCGGCTTGTTCCAGCGCGCCCGCATGGTCTGCCATTGCCTGCTGATCGAGACCAATGACGGCCTCGCTCTGGTCGACACCGGCATCGGCCTTGGCGATATCGCCACCCCCGACCGGCTCGGGAAACGGTGGCTGCGGCAGACCGCACCAAAGCTCGATCCGGCGGAGACGGCTGTGCAGCAGGTGAAGGCGCTCGGCTATTCACCGGCCGACGTGCGCCACGTGCTGCTGACACATCTTGATCGTGATCACGCCGGCGGCGTTCCCGACTTTCCCCATGCCGCGATCCACGTCCATCGCACCGAATACGACATGGCGGTGCTGCGAAAGCCCGCGCCGCCCGAGGGGCGTTATGTCGGGGGGCAATGGAGCCATGGGCCGAGCTGGACATTCTACGGCGAGGCCGGCGAGGACTGGTTCGGTTTCAAGGGCGTCCGTGCGCTCGGCGACCGGGAAGGGGACATCCTGATGATCCCGCTCGCCGGCCACACGCTCGGCCATTGCGGCATCGCGATCCGTTCCGGCGACAAGTGGCTGCTGCACGCCGGCGACAGCTATTTCCATCACGCCCAGCTCGACGCCTCGCCGCGCGCGCCGCTGGTGCTCCGCTATTTCCAGCGCCGCGTCGACATGGACCGCGAGGCCCGTGTCGCCAATCAGGCCCGGCTGCGCGAGCTGAAGCTCAGCCACGGCGAGCGCGTGACGATTGTCAACAGTCATGATCCCGTCGATTACGAGAACTGCCGGTGTGGCGGGCATTCGTGAGGTTCAGCCTTCGACGAAGTTGATCGGCTTCAGAAAGTCCTGCTTGCCGATATCGACGCCGTTGTGGCGCAGGATGGCGTAGGCCATAGCGATGTGGAAGTAGGTATTCGGGATGGTCATCTGCAGCAGATAATCTCGGCCAGCGAGGAATTTTCCGGGGGCCCAGGAGAGCCTGACCTTCTGCTCGCTCGCGCCGGCATATTGCCCCTCGGGAACGCTTTCCGCAAAGGCGATCGTCTTCTTGATGCGGGCGCGCAGCTCGACGATGGTGCGTTCTGCTCGTAGAAGGGATGGATGGTCTCAGCCATTGGGGCACCATGAAAAATCCGGACGTTGCGGGTCGACCGTATCCGGCGACATCACTGCTGCGCAAAGCATTGTTGCTGCGGTTCAGCGCAAGCAAATCTATTGCAAGGCCGCGGTCCATCGGTGTCAAACTGCGCCGCGATGACCTACACCCTTCCGCCACTCAATGCGCTCCGCGCTTTTGAGGCCGCCGCGCGCCATCTCAGCTTCAAGCTGGCCGCGCACGAGCTGCACGTGACGCCGGCTGCCGTAGGGCAGCAGGTGAAAGCGCTGGAGGCGCGCCTCGGCGTGCAGCTGTTCGGGCGGCTGCACAAGCAGCTCATCTTGACCGCGGCGGGCCAAGCCTATCTGCCCGGGGTGTCCGACGGCTTTCGCCGCATAGCGGAGGCGACCTCGGAATTGAAGCCGGCAGGCGCGGTGCTGCTGCAATTGGGCGTCCATGGCAGCTTCGATTTGCGCCGCCTCGATCTGGCGGCGTTTCGCGGGACGCATGCCGAGATCGGCTTGCGCGTGCTGCAGCCCGCCGGCCTGCACGAGCTGGTCGAGGGCAAGGTCGACCTGCTGATCGCCCGCGGTCTCGGCCGCCATCCGGGCTATCGCTGCGATCGGGTCAATGAGGGATCCGGTCCGGACGATTGGCTGATTGCGCCCGAGGGCACGGCGGATTGTCCTGAGATCATCAGTTTTCGCGCATGGCTGCGCGCCGTGGCGACCGAGAACCCGCGCGCAAACCGTCCGCGACTGGTCGGCGGCATCGGAAGTTGAAGCGACCGCCAGGCTGGTCTTGCTTGGCGGCCGCGTCGCGTCACCATTTGAACGACGCCGCCACCTCGTAGCTGCGCTGGTCCAGGCCTGGATCGACAGCGGGGCAAGTGTCCGCATTTCCTTTGCTTCGCGCGCGCGGCCTAGTATTGTTGCCGTGCCCGGAAAGCCGGAAACTCTGTGTCCGCAGTGCCCCTGGAAGCAGGATTCCGCAAATCCTCGGAGTCACTTGATGCGCGCGCTTCCCTTTCTCCTGATCATCTGGATCGCAATGTCTGCACCCGCTCCAGCCGTAGCTCGGTTCGGCGGCAATTTTCCGGTTTGCCTTCAGAAGTGGGAGTGGGGTGGTTCCAGCTCTATTTCGTGCCAATACAGTTCGTGGGAAGAGTGTAAGGCGGCCGCTGCGAGTCTTCCCGCCATGTGCCTGGTGAACCCTTATGCGCAACGGCCGTCTTATCCAGAGCGCGGTCCGCGTCCCCGATAGGTGCGATTGCCCATGACTTTCGTCCGTGTGGGGCTGCGTCGCGATCGCATCTGCCGCCCGTTATGGTCGATATGGCAATACCGTACGAAAGTCTGCGAGGTCACGATCGAACCGCGTTGTGATGCTGTATCACCTCCTCAATGATGAACTTGAGAAACTTTTCAGCAAAAACTGGATCTAGATTGGCGGCTTCCGCAAGACATCGCAGTCGGGCAATTTGTTCAACCTCTCTGGTTGGATCTGCTGCCGGCAATCCCGATGAGGCCTTGAGCTTACCAACTAGGCGCGTGCATTTGAAGCGTTCGGCCAACATGTAAACCAACGCTGCATCGATGTTATCAATGCTACTGCGAAGACTTATAAGCTCTTCGGGTATGGTCATATCTTCGGGCATCAATCGTGATCTTCCTGCGCCTAGTTGCTGATTGCGATTCTCGGCCCTGCAGACCTAAGCCGGAGTCCTGTTCCAAAGCCTCCGAAAACGTTAGTTCAACGACAGGCCTCTTCTGAACCTGTCTGACGGCCATCTTCGTATGCACGACCGACATCTGCAATGGGTCAGAGGCAGCGGTCAAGGCAAGCGACAGGGAATGCCCGGGTCACACTAGACAGCTGACTTCGTGATGGCTGGCGCGATGTTCGGCCGGGGCCCAAGAGCGGAGATGAAACGCGGTCAGAGAATAGAATTGCCGATTGGGGAAGCCGGGCGCCCAAAACGTTGCACACATCGCCTGAACTAGAGACTCGAATTGCCCGCTAGCCACCGTAAAATTGTGGGAGCGCTCCGCTTTAGCGCACTGACCATGGCCATGCCGTTACCGGTTGAGGCTTTCTGGCTTGCGGCCGCTCCGGTCGCGCTGACCTTTGCGTCTGGGCGACATTAGCCGACTGCCGCGGACGAGGCAGCGGTACGTCGGGCATCACCTTTGGATCTTCGGCGCTCACCTCTTGTGGCGCTTCGGGCATCGCCTTTGGCTCTGAAGCGTTGGCGATGACGCGGGCGAGTTGTTCCTGACTTGCGTTGAGCCGCTCGGCGAGCGTCAGGCTTTCGCGCGCCATTTGGATCTGATTGGCCTTGATCTGGTCGATGGTACTGTTGTTGCGTGCCGATTCCTCTCGACTTGCCTTGAGTTGACTCGCCAGATTTTCATTGTCGCGGACCAATTGTTGTTGCCGCGCCTTGAGCTGTTCGACCGTTTGGCTCAAGGCAGCAAGATCGCGCGCCATCGGTTGGAGCTGCTGCGACAACTCAGAACGCAGGGCAACGGCAGTCGGCGCGACCGCGTCCGGCGCGGCGCGTGTTAGAAGTGCTGGGTCTGAGGAAGTCATCGTTGCCGTATCAACAGAGGATGACCACCACCAGGCAGCGACACTAATGGATGCTGCCAACAGGAAACTGACGAAAGCCACATGGTGCCAATTCGCCTGAATCGTTGCGAGAGTGGTGGAAGACCTCTTCATGCTGGCCGGCGGGGCCGAAGGACTGAGTCCCGCGTGTGCCAGGTTCGACAGCTGCTCCTCCAAGCTTGCGATCTGTCCTTCCTCGAGCCTGTCGTCCAGCATGAAATTCATTTGATGCTCCGTATCAAAATGCAATGGCATTCGCGTGAGATCCGCGCATCTGCGCGACGGCGAGCGACACTCAACGGAACGCAGGCTCCCCACGGATTAGCACGCAGCTGCACGTCAATCGTGTTTCCTGCCAGCTGCTTTGTACTCGCGCTTTTAACGCAGCCGGGAAGGCGGAACTATGTTCGCACTCGGGAGAAACACGGAAGGAGCACTGACCCTTCGGAAGAACGCTGATTCGTCGCCCGGTCCTGTACCCCCGCTAAGATGCTCCGATAACGGCTCCGGCGCTGGGCTTGCGCCGGAGCCGTCCCTCTTCGTGTGCGCCCATTTGGTCGGCAGTGATTCCCTGGTCATGGCATTCCTCCTCAGACATGAAAAAACCCGCGCCGGATTGCTCCGCGCGGGTGTGATGAACTCTCGATGATGCCATCATGCCGGTGTTTTGCCCGACGTGTCAAACTTTCCAGGCGCGTGGTGCTGTCGCTTCGCCATGATCAAGCTCACCGCAACGCGGAGCATCACGTCCTACAAATGGGTGCATCCGACCGAGGAGCGTTAGTTCAGGCGAGTCCCGATCATCAACCTGCGACGGGCTTTCGGGCATTCTCCAATTTCAGGGCAAGAACCGGAGTTTGATGCGCGGGGACGACGCCTAGACATTGCAGCGATCGCCAGTCGATCCATGATTCCCGCAAATGAAAGGTGTTTTTCGATGAGCAAGCAAGATGAGAACAAGGCCGTCGTTGGCCGTTGGTTCACCGAATTCTGGGGCAAGACCGTCAATCTTGGCGTCATCGACGAGATCGCCGCTCCCGACATGCTGCTCAAATATTCGCTGCATGAACCACGTCGCGGCCGCGAAGATATCAAGGCGTTCATGACCGACTTCCGCGCCGCGTTTCCCGATCTCAACTTCTGGGGCACCGCGGACCTGATCGCCGAGGGCGACTATGTCGTCGGTCAATGGGAGGGCGGCGGCACCCACACCGGCCCGGCGTTCAGCGATTTCCTGATCGGCGGCTTGCCGGCTGCGACCGGCCGCAAGATGCGCTTCACGGGCACCACGGTGCTCAAGGTCATCGACGGCAAGATTGTCGAGGAGATCGGTCTCGATGACGGCGTCACCGCGCTGACCCAGCTCGGGTTGCTCAAGGCGGCGGCCTGATCGGAACGTACCATCGACCCAACCGATGTCGTTGAACGAGGCTCGCACATTGTGCGGGCCTCGCCTGCTTTGGGGACCACAGCGCGCTGTCGGAAATCGGGTGGCGACGTCTGCGGGTTCGTGGAGAGTTGAGCCTATGACCACAGCGCCCCTTCGGTTCCGGAAGCAGATGCCCCTGCCAGTCGCGGATGATCCGCGATGGGCCCGCGTCCTGGCACGCGACAAGGCTGCCGATGGCCTGTTCTGGTATTCGGTGTCGACGACGGGGGTGTATTGCCGGCCGTCCTGTCCCTCGCGCGCGGCAAACCCGAAGAACGTGCAGCTTCACGACAGCCTGGCGAGTGCCAGGGCGACAGGATTTCGGCCCTGCCGGCGTTGCAATCCGGACGGGCCCTCGGTCGAGACGGAGAATAACACGCTGGTCGCCAAGGCTTGCCGCATCATCGAGACGAGCGAGGAGGAGCCGTCGTTGGAGGAGCTTGCGGGGGCAGCCGGCTTGAGCCCCGGCTATTTTCATCGAATCTTCAAGGCCGCCACCGGGCTGACGCCGAAGAACTATGCCGCCGAATTCCGTGCCAGGAAAGTTCGCGAAGGTCTGGTTTCCTGCCATTCCGTCACCGAGGCGATGTACGACGCCGGCTTCAATTCGAGCGGGCGCTTCTACGAAAAATCGACGGGGATGCTCGGCATGACGCCATCGCAATATCGCGCCGGAGGGGCGAACGAGGAGATCAGGTTCGCGGTCGGTCAAAGCTCTCTCGGCCCCATTCTGGTCGCATCGAGCAGGAAGGGCGTGGTTGCGATTCTTCTTGGAGAAGACGCGGAGAAGCTGGTCCACGATCTTCAGGATCGTTTCCCCAAGGCGCGTCTGATCGGTGCTGACCGGGACTATGAGGCGATGGTCGCGCGCGTGGTTGGCTTCGTGGAAGCGCCGGAGATCGGTCTCGATCTGCCGCTCGACATTCGCGGCACTGCGTTCCAGCAGCGGGTCTGGCAGGCGCTTCAGGACATCCCTCCCGGCACGACGGTCTGCTATGCCGAGCTCGCGCAGCGGATCGGGGCTCCGAACGCGGTGCGCGCCGTCGCCGGCGCTTGTGCGGCGAACAAGATCGCGGTCGCCATTCCGTGCCACCGCGTGATCCGTAACGACGGATCGACCTCCGGATATGCCTGGGGCGTGGAACGCAAGCGCACCCTGTTGGATCGGGAAGCCTCGCGAGCGACCTGAGCCGCCATCGCCTCCGACGGCATTTGCTTCGCCTGGAAGGTCGTCGGAATTCTTCTCGATTTGAAAGCAAACAACGGAGTTTGGATAGCAGCGTGTGCGCTTAGCTTCGGTCATGAGGACAAACAAGGAGCGACATCATGAACCTCATGACATCCGAAGCCGCCTTGCGGCTTCTGCCCACGGTCGGGCCCGACAACACGGCGACCGAAATTCTCTTCTTCGCGATTTCCGACACTGCTTTGGGCAGAGTGTTGCTCGCCCGCAGCGCGAAGGGCGTCTGCGCGATCTTGCCCGGCGACGACCCGGTCGAGCTCGAAGCGGATCTCGCGGCTCGCTTCCCCGGGGCAACCCTGGTCGCGAACGAGGTCGTGGTCCGCGACGAACTGGCGAAGGTGGCCCGCTACGCTGAAAAGCCTTCCGAAGGCCTCGATCTGACGCTGGATATGCGCGGCACCCCGCTTCAGCACCGCATCTGGGAGCAGATCCGCGCGATCCCCGTCGGCAAGACGATGAGCTACATGCATCTGGCCCGCCTGATCAACAATGTTTATCCGCGCGTCGCCGCCCGCGTGGTGGCGAAGGCTTGCGCCGCCAATCCGATCGCGCTCGCCGTTCCCTGCCACCGTGTCATCCGCGCGGATGGCGAGCTCGCCGGCTATCGCTGGGGCATCGCGCGCAAGCGCGAGCTGCTGCGGAAGGAGACCGAGGCATGAAACTCGTCAGCATGGATGGCGGCAGAATTGGTCTCTTCGTAATGCTGCCGAAGGGGCCCCATGCCATCGATATCGCGAACAGTCTCGGCGTCTTTCCGCACGATCCGCTGTCGAACGGCCTTCTCAACGGCGCGCTGAAAGACGGTCACGACTGGTCGATCATCGTCAAGCATTGGGTTCATCTGCGCTGGCCGCTGAAGAAGCTGCAAAATATCGCCCTGGCGAACCCCGACACGCCACGCCTCGTCCTGCAGCCTGTGGTCGACGCCGCGGGTGCGGCGAGCGCGGCCAACCCAATCATCGCCATCGAGGTGACGGATATCGAGAGCGTCGAGGACCATGATCCGACTGGCCGGCGCACCATGGAACGGCAGTTCGCGCTGTCACCGGGACACGAAGCCGTACGACAGTCTGCGCCAGACGAGACCGTTCGGGTGATCGACTTCCCATCGATCGAACAGCGGCGGCCTCCTTCGTAGACCGGCGCGCCTTCACAATTCGACAGGGAGGCGCAGCTCGCGATCGAGCAGCGCGCGCTTTCGCTCCACGCCCCATCGATACCCGCCGATATCGCCGCGACTGATCACGGCACGATGGCAGGGAACAGCGACAGCGATCCTGTTTGCGAGACACGCGAGACTGACTGTTTCTGGCGTATGCGGCGTCCCCAGTCGCTGCGCGATCTGGTCGTAGGTGATGATATCGCCGGCAGGAACGCTCTGGAGCACCTGCCAGACGCGGACCTCGGCCACCGTTCCAATCAGATGGAGCGGCATGCTGATCTGCGCACGAGGTATCTCGATCGCGTTCACCGTCTGGGCTCCGATTCCTTCGAGCCCGTAGCCGCCGTAGGTCGGGTCTCGGTCCGGAAACTCGGATCGGATCGCTCTGTCGAGCTCGTCGCGGGTGTTGCCGAACAGAATGGCGCAGATCCCGTTCGGCGAGACGGCGGTCAGGACGAAGCCCAGCGAGCATTGGGCGGAGACGTAGTGGAAATAGTCGTTGCCGTCACGGAGGCCGGACGTGTTGTCGTTGCACATGTGAGGAAGTCCCTGGGGCTTGTTCGGCGAGACCGGCGCGGCCTATCGACGGAGCCGAACGACGTTGGAGGCGAGCGGGAGTGCGTCATCAGCTCGTGGCGAGGGCTCCGCAAACAGCAGCGAGTCCAGCCGCGTCCGCAGCGCCTTGGCTTCTCGGCAGACATCTGGATCGTGCGGAGCAAGGAGATCGGCGAAGAGGCTGACCGGCGCTTGCTTGAGCAGCGCCTGGACATCAGGTCGCAGGAAGTGTCCGCGCGCAGCGGCGAACATGTAAAAATTGAGGGGCGAGAAACTCATCTGGCGGCCTAGTGGGTCTTGGCGCGCTGTCCGGCGCCATCGAGATGAGCCTGGCCGAGCTCCAGCGAGAGATCCTCGGTGAGGCTGAACGAGACCCTGAAGCCATCGGGAGTGCCGATCGTCAGGATACGGAGATTGTCGGGGCCGAACTCGATCTCGAATTCCCGGAGCGGATACGTGATCCGCATGTTCGGGTCGTTATGGGCGCGCTTGACGGCGCTCGATGCCATCGCGGGCAGCGTCATCAGCAAGGCCGTCAGCGTCTCGATCTTCAGGATGATGCCGATCTCGCGGTTCGCGATGTCGGCCACGATGAGCTTGACCGCGGTGCCATCGGTTGCCGTCTCGAAGTTGACCAGTCGCTGAATCTCGATGTCGATTGTCATGTCGCGCCTCTCCTGTTGTGGCGCGTAGCGCGTCGGCGCTTCGCCGGCACTCCGCTTCTTCGCTTCAAATTCCGGTCGAGTCCGGTTCGAGAGCAGGATCCGGAGTGGCAATCGGCGGCGGTCGATCCAGGCTACCCGCATCGATCCGCAAGGGAGTCTAGCAATGATGTCGCTCAGTCATTTCAATGCGATCGCGGCTGCGCGTGGCGATGGTCTGGATCCGAAGCTGCGTGCGCTGCTCGAGCGGGCTGCTGTGTCACCACATTCCGAGGTGATGGTGCGGTCGGATGGAATGCTCCAGGCGGGGCCAAATCCGGGATCGGAGGAGGTGGAGAGATTGTCCGCGGTTGTGGTCGAGCTTCAGCAGCTTCTGGCACCTCGAGCGAGGTGAGGATCGAAGGATGGCTAAGACTTTGCCCGCGGACCGCCACGCCTTACAAATGGGTGCATCCGACCGAGGAGCGTTAGTTCAGGCGAGCCCCGATCGCGAGCGTGTTGCGCGAAGTCCCGCAATCCGGATTGTGATAGATCGTGACGCTCATGATCGGGTCTCCGCAATGGCGACGGGGCCGCGCACATCGGCACGCCCGAGCAGCCAGTTCATCAGCAGCATGCCGGCGATGGCTCCGCAGAGCTCCGCGAGAATGAACCCCGGAAGGTCGATCGGCCGAATGCCGGAAAAAGTATTCGTCAGCGAGCGCGCAATTGCGACCGCCGGATTTGCAAACGACGTCGATGCGGTGAACCAATACGCCGCTGTGATGTAGAGGCCGACCAGCCAGGGAACGGCGGTGCGCTGGAAGCGGACACCGGCGAGGATGGTGGCGACCAGTCCGAAGGCGGCCACCGCTTCCGCGAACCACTGCGAGCCGCCGGTCCGGACTTTCATCGATACGTCGATCAGGGGGTGAGCGAACATCAGGTGCGCGGCCATCGTTCCGATGGCGCCACCCGCGATCTGCGCGATGATGTAGAGCATGGCTTCATTCAACGGCAGCTCGCGCTTGCCGGTGAAGACCAGTGTAACCGCCGGATTGAAATGCGCGCCGGAGATCGGACCGAGTATGGTGATCAGGACGACCAGGATGGCCCCGGTCGGCAAGGTGTTGCAGAGGAGCGCCAGAGCGACGTCCTTGGTCAGCGTCTCGGCCATGATGCCGGAGCCGACAACGGTCGCGACAAGAACGGCCGTGCCGAGAGCTTCCGCCACGACGCGGCGCGGGAGATTGAACGCGTCCATCAGCTTATCTTCGGCTGCAGATCGGTCGTGCCCGGAAGGCTGCCGATTTCCCGCAGCTTGGCGGCAAGGATGTGCTTGTCCATATTGTCCAGCGGCGGACCCTTGAAAACGTCGATGCTGTCCAGCGGAAGGCTGGCGAAGGTCCCGATCCGGTTCTTGAGGTAGCGAAACGCCGTGGTGAACGCGGCTTCCCTCTCAAGCTCCGTACCTTGTGCTTCGGCGGGGTCGTCAATACCCCAATGAGCCGTGGTCGGTTGACCAGGCCAGATTGGACAGGCTTCACCGGCTGCGTTGTCGCAGACGGTGAAGATGAAATCCATCACAGGTGCATCAGGCTTTGCGAACTCCGTCCAGCTCTTGGAGCGCATTCCATCGGTCGGGTAATTCATGTGCTGGAGAACACGCAAGGCCAACGGGTGGACGGCGCCCTTTGGCGTGCTGCCTGCGGAGAATGCACGAAATCGCCCTGCGCCGTCCTTGCGAAGGATCGATTCGGCGAGGATCGAGCGCGCCGAATTGCCGGTGCAGAGAAACAGGACATTGTACATCCGATCAGGCACGGCTTCGCTCCTTTCGTTTTGGCGAACAGCAGGATTTGAGGCTTTCGACGACCGGCTCGCAAACTTCCGGTCGCCCGCCACAGCAATCCCGAAGCAGGAAAACCGCAACGTCCCGGAATTCGGCGAGGTTGGCGCGGTAGACGATCGAACGGCTGTGCCGCTCGGAGGTCACGAGACACGCGCGCGTCAAGATAGACAGGTGAGCTGAAAGCGTGTTTGGCGGTACCTCCAACAGGCGCGCGAGGTCGCCAGCCGCAAGGCCGTCGGGCTCGTGCCTGACCAGCGTCCGGAAGGCCTCCAGACGAGTCGATTGGGAGAGGGCGGCGAGCGCGAGGACAGCTTCTTCATTTTCCATACATCCAGACTTATGGAATTATTGATTGAGCGTCAATCCCGAAATCTCCCGGTGGCGTCGCGCTGGAGTATTTCGAATATTCCAGAAGTATGGTTGACGGCGGAGCCGAACAGGCACATGGTAAGGCCGATGAAGATCGACGACGCAGCAGCACGCTTGGAAGCCTTGGGCAACCGAACCCGGCTTCAGATTTATCGGGCCCTGGTTCGGGCTGGACAGCCGGGCATGCCGGTTGGTCGCTTACAGGAAAAGCTGAAGATCCCGGCATCGACGCTATCCCATCACATCAAGTCTCTGATCGCGGTCGGGCTCATCAGTCAGGTCCGCGAATCCACGACCTTGGTCTGCCATGCAAACTACGACGCGATGCAGGGCTTGGTGGATTTCCTGGTGTCGGAGTGTTGTGCGGACCAAAACGAATGCAAGGATGCTCGTACGGCGGCCTGATTTTTTTGGCCGTGCTTATTCGATGATTCTAGAATGATAGGAAGATGGGATGGCCGGTAGAAAGACGATTGCCATCATCGGGGCGGGGCCGGTCGGCTTGGCTGCTGCTGCGCATGTGCTCGAACGAGGGATGTCGCCGATCGTGCTGGAGGCCGGGCCGGAAGCGGGGCATGCGGTTCGCCAGTGGCAGCAAGTCCAGCTCTTCTCGCCCTGGGAATACAATGTCGACAAGGCTGCCGCGCGCCTGCTGGGGCCGACGGGATGGAATTCGCCAGACCCTCAATCTTATCCGACCGGTGGCGAACTGCTCGATCGATATCTCACGCCACTCGCGACGAGAACGCCGCTGCACGATGCGATCCGGACGTCCAGCCGCGTCTCGGCCATCAGCCGTGTCGGCTTCGACAAGGCGAAGACGAGAGGGCGTGAGCAGGCACCCTTTGAAATCCGCTACCAGAGCGGCAAGGGGCCCGAGGTCCTGCGCGCTGATGTCGTGATCGATACGTCAGGCACGTGGTTCTCCCCCAATCCTGCCGGCCGTAACGGCTTGCCAGCGATCGGCGAGCATGACTTCGCCGAGCACGTCGCCTACGGCATGCCGGATGTCCGCGGTGCCGGTCGTTCCAGATACGCAGGGAAGACCGTTGCGGTCCTCGGTGCCGGCCACTCCGCGGTGGGCACGCTCATCGATCTCGTGCGTCTCGCAGACGAGGTGCCGAATACGCAACCTGTTTGGCTCTTGAGCGGGGCCGATCCTGCGAAGGC
Organism: Bradyrhizobium genosp. A; assembly: GCF_049949275.1. Taxonomy (NCBI): domain Bacteria; kingdom Pseudomonadati; phylum Pseudomonadota; class Alphaproteobacteria; order Hyphomicrobiales; family Nitrobacteraceae; genus Bradyrhizobium; species Bradyrhizobium genosp. A. Next base: position 2,996,438 of record NZ_CP188196.1, read on the forward strand.
CTTCGGTGGTGGCGGGAATGACAAGCTTGCTGCGCGCGGCGAACTCGGCAATGCCTTTGCCGCCCTTGTTTCCTCCGGGCGGATCAAGGTCGAGACCGAATTCGGTGTCACGCATCTTTCGGAATCCGAAGGCCGCCTCAAGATTGCCGCCGGGGCCTGCTGCGGCGCGCGAAGTGTGGTCGTGGACGAACTGATCGTGTCGACGGGCTTCCGTCCCGACTTTTCGTTTCTGTCCGAGCTGCGTTTGCGGCTCGATCCGGCCATCGAGGCGCCTGTCGCACTGGCGCCGCTCATCGATCCCAACGAACATAGCTGCGGGACCGTTCGCCCGCACGGCGCGCGCGAGCTCTCGCATGACGAACCGGGCTTCTACCTTGCCGGCATGAAATCGTATGGCCGCGCGCCGACCTTCCTCATGATGACGGGTTATGAACAGGTTCGATCGATTGCCGCCGAACTCGCCGGCGACAGGGCGGCAGCGGAGAGGGTCGAGCTCGTGCTGCCGGAGACCGGCGTCTGCACCCGCGGCGGTGTCGAGTCGGCCGAAGCTGCATCAGGATGTTGCGGCGGCCCGGCGAAGGAGGTGCCATCGGCCTGCTGTGCGGCCGATGAATCGGCCAAGAAGGCTGGCGCTGCAGGGTGCGGTTGCTCATGACGCAAGTTTCCGCGAGGCCGCTCGCTGTTGTCGTTGCACTTGGCACCTCGCAGACCGTTGCATGGGCATCGAGTTACTATCTTCCTGCCATCCTGGCCGCGCCGATTGCGCGCGATCTCGGTCTTGCGCCGACTTACGTATTCGGCGCGCTGTCGGGAGCTCTTGTCATCTCTGGGCTACTTGGCCCACGGGTCGGGCATGCCATCGATACGTTCGGTGGACGCAGTCTGCTCGCGAGCTCAAACCTTGTCTTTGTGGCAGGCTTGCTCCTTCTGTCTGTCGCCCATGGCTTGGTGGTGCTGATCGCAGCCTGGATGTTGCTCGGGATCGGCATGGGCATGGGCCTCTATGAGGCCGCCTTCGCGACGCTTACGCGCATCTATGGCACCGATGCGCGCAGAACTATCACCGGCATCACCCTGATCGCCGGTTTCGCCAGCACCCTTGGTTGGCCCCTCACGACCTGGCTCGCTTCGGAGTACGGCTGGCGTGTCGCCTGCCAGGTCTGGGCGGCGATCCATATCGGTTTGGCCTTGCCGCTCAATCTTTCGCTGCCGCGCGCCGTTCCATTGGATCAGGACCCTCGACCGCGTGTTGGCGGGAGCCAACAACCCGGACGCCAGAGCGAGACCTTCGCAATGGTGTTGCTGGCCTACATGTTTGCGGCGGCAAGCTTCGTTAGCTCGGGAATCTCGGCAATCCTGCCGACCATGCTGGTTGCATTCGGTGCGACGCCCGCGCAGGCATTGCTTGCTGGAGCACTGGTTGGACCTGCACAAGTCGGCGCGCGCCTTCTCGAAGCAGGATGGCTCGGCCGGTTTCATCCGCTGCTTTCAGCCAGACTGGCGATGCTCATGAATCCGATCGGTGTCGTTGCGCTGGTCGCTGGCGGACCTGTCCTCGCGTCGGCATTTACGGTGCTGTATGGCGCGGGCAACGGTATCATCACCATTGCTCGTGGCACGCTACCATTGGCGATCTTTGGACCGGTGGGCTTCGGGAGGCGTGTTGGCATGATCTCGCTGCCCGCCAGGGCAACCGGTGCGCTCGCGCCGCTTGCACTGGGGCTGATGGTGGAACATTTCGGCAGCAATGCGCTCTGGATCAGCGCGCTGGCCTCGATCTCCGCGTTCCTCGCGCTTGTGCTGCTTCGTGCGGACGAGGCGACGTAGGAAAGCGGCTCGTTGACGACTGATGTCGTGCCGATGTGAGGTCTCACGAACGCGACGGCATGCGGGTTAGCTTTCGTACACTCGCGGGGTCGACGCGCACTGGCCCGCTCTCAATGCGCGGATGTTCCGGCGCTTTGGTCTCGGGCTGAATTGCAAGCGCGTCACGCCTCCACCTGGGCCAGCGCTCCAAATCCAATCCTGAAGTCGCCGGCAGAGCGGGCTTGATGATCGCGGCGGGCGGCAGTGGTTCCCTAGTCATGGCATTCCTCCTCAGACATGAAAAAACCCGCGCCGGATTGCTCCGCGCGGGTGTGACGAACTCTCGATGATGCCATCATGCCGGTGTTTTGCCCGACGTGTCAAATTTTCCAGGCGCGTGGTGCTGTCGCTTCGCCATGATCAAGCTCACTGAAACGCGGGAGCATCACGCCCTACGAATGGGTGCATGCGACAGAGGAACGTTAGCCCAATGATTTCAATACCCCCGCTACTGTGCATAGGGTTGTTTTCACGCTTTGGCTCTGAGGGGGCCGTTGAAACGTCTGGGCGTCAACGCCGGCCGCGCGGCGCCTCGGCCTTGGCGGGCGCTTCGGTCTGCGGCGCGCAGGTCGCAGCGGCAAGCGAGGCCTGCGCCTGCGGCATCAGGCCGGGCTCGGCGGCCAGCGCCTTCATCACGATCAGGCCGGTGGTGCTAGGGGAATCGATAATCAGGCGGTCGGCCGCGGTGATCTCTTCGTCCTCGGGCAGGGCGTCGTGCTGCGCTTCCGTCATCAGGTCGAGCTCGATCACCTTCTTGCCGGCCGAGCGGTCGTTGATGGCGTAATAGGCGATCTCGTTGCGGGTGTAGAACGACACCGACGTGTAGGCCTGGCTCACCGGCACGGTGAGCTTGATCGGCCCGCCCGAGAGATCATAGCGGCAGATCGCCAGCGCGAAGGCCGGATCCATGAACGGCATCGGTGAGGTCTGCGGATCGGCGAGCGGAAGCTGCGTGACGCCGTTGAGCTTGGTCATCGGCGTCAATCGCGAATAGGCGTCCTGGGTCGCGATCCGCGGCAGCGCCAGCACGCTGACGAGATGGACCACGAGGCCCAGCACCACGCCGGCGACGATGGTGAAAAGGAGCCGGATCATGAGCAGCCCACCGTCGAAATCGTCGGCATCGGCGCGTCGCGCTGGGTGCGGGTCGCCACGCCGACCGGCGTGTCGTAGAGGCGGAACATCAGCGCATAGCGCTCGATGCCGCCGGTCGGCAGCCAGTTGCCGGCGCGCGAGCGCGCGGCGATGTGGATCTCGAACGAGCCGTCGGACTGGCGCACGATCTCCTGGCTGGTGAAGCCGTAGCGCTGCAGCGAGTTGGCGACGAGATGGCCCTTGCGATCATACAGCGTCAGCGTCCAGAACCGCGCCGGCGGCGTCACGCCGGAGACGACGACGTCGCAGCGGCCGTCGAGCGCCTTCTTCTTGCCGTCGGCAGTCGCGGTGAAGGCGACGCCGTCGCCGGTGCCGATCGGCAGCTCGCCGTTGCGCACGATGGTGGCGCGCGAATAGGGATCGACGTCGGCGGTGCCGGTGCGCGGGCGGGCGGTCCAGGGGCCGATGGTCAGCGCGCCGATCTCGGTGCCGCGCGTCGTCGTCATCCAGGTCGCACCCAGGCCGACCACGGTCGCGAGCAGGAGGGCCGTCAATGTGATCAGGATCAGCCGCACGGGATCAGATCAGTTCTTGCGCGGGGTGGATGCGTTGGCATTTTCTTCCGCCGCATAGTTCTGCGGGAAGGCGAGCGCGCTCGTCGACGACGCCGGCTTGGTCGGCTGGCTGTCGTTGGCCGTCGATTTGGTCGCGGTCTTGGCGGCGTCGTCGAGCAGCTTCTCGACGCGCACCAGGATGTCGGCGCCGCGCTTGGTCAGCACCGGCGGCGGACCGGGCTTGGTCTCCAGCACTTTTGGCGCCGCATTGGCCTGTGCGTTGGCGACGCGTTCTGCCGGCAGCTTCTGGCCCATGCCGATGCCGGGAATTTCGCGGACCTCGACGCCCTGATGCGCGGCGACCATGATGTCGTGCCAGGTCTGCGCCGGCAGCGAGCCGCCGGTCATGCGGTTGGTCGGCGAATAGTCGTCATTGCCGTACCAGACCGCGCAGGTGAAATTGCCGGTGTAGCCGACGAACCAGGCGTCGCGATACGCATTGGTCGTGCCGGTCTTGCCCGCGGTCGGAATGCCGTCGAGCGCCGCGCGGCGCGCGGTGCCTTCGCTGACGACGTGGCTCATCATGCCCGCCATGTCGGCGGCGATGTTCGCAGGAATCGCCTGCCGCGGCTTCGGGCCGTCGCGGTCCCAGCGCCAGACGAGATCGCCTGCGCCGGTGCGCACCTCCAGCACCGCATGCGGCGTCACGGCCTTGCCGCGGTTCGGGAAGGTCGCGTAGGCAACCGCGTGCTCGAGCACGGTGACTTCGTCGGAGCCGATCGGCAGCGACGGCGTATCGGGCAGCGGCGCCTTGAGGCCGAAGCGGCGCGCGACCTCGACGATCTTGGCGCGGCCGATCTTGGCCGGGTTCGGCGCCTTCGGCTGTTCCTTCTGCCCGATCGCGATCGACAGTTTTACGGGAACGACGTTGATCGAGCGCGTGATCGCCTGCGTCAGCGTCACTGCGCCGGAATAGGAATGGCCATAGTTTTGGGGACACCAATTGCCGATGCAGACCGGGCCGTCGACCACGATCGAGTTCGGCGTGAAGCCGTTCAAGAGCGCCGTGGTGTAGACGTAAGGCTTGAACGACGAGCCGGGCTGGCGATAGGCGTCGGTGGCGCGGTTGAACTGGCTCGCGCCGTAATCGCGGCCGCCGACCATGGCGCGGATGCCGCCGTCGAGATCGGAGACGACGGTCGCAGCTTGCGTCGCGTGATAGTCGCGGCCGAACTGGCGCAGCTGGTTCTCGATCGCGTCTTCCGCGGCCTTCTGCACATTGGCATCGATCGCGAGCCGCACCACGAAGACGCGCTCGGTATACGACTTCGGGAAGGTGTCGACCAGCTTGCGCATCTCGTCGAAGGCGTAGTCGAGATAGTAGTTCGGCGACGCCTCGTCGCGGCGGTCGACCGCGAAGGCGGGGTTGCGGCGGGCGCCGAACACCTGCCCCTCGGTCATGAAGCCGGCATCGACGAGGTTGTCGAGCACGACGTTGGCGCGGGCGCGCGCGGCGGGCAGGTTGATGTGGGGCGCGTATTTCGTCGGCGCCTTGAACAGGCCGGCGAGCATCGCGGCTTCCGCCAAGGTCACGTCGCGCGCCGACTTGTTGAAGTAGAAATGCGCAGCACCGTCGACGCCGAACGTGCCGCCGCCCATATAGGCGCGGTCGAGGTAGAGCTTGAGGATCTCGTTCTTGGTCAGGCGCCATTCCAGCCAGACCGCGAGGAACGCCTCGTTGATCTTGCGCTCGATGGTGCGCTCGTTGCTCAGGAACAAATTCTTGGCGAGCTGCTGCGTGATCGAGGAGCCGCCCTGGCGGACGCCGCCGGCCTGGGCGTTGGTCACGAGCGCGCGCGCGGTGCCGGCGATGTCGATGCCGAAATGCTCGTAGAAGCGGCGGTCTTCGGTGGCGAGCGTCGCCTTGATCAGGACATCAGGAAAATCTTCCAGCGGGATCGAGTCGTTGTGCTTGATGCCGCGGTTGCCGATCGGGTTGCCGTAGCGGTCGAGGAACGTCACGGCGAGATCGGACTTCTTCAGCCAGTCCTCGTCCGCGGTCTCGCGGAAGGCGGGGATGGCGAGGATCAGCATCAGCACCATGCCGCCGAGGCCGATGGTTGCGGCCTCCGACAGTGGCTCGATGAACACCCAGCGCTTCCACCGCCCGACATAGAAGCGGTCCATGAAGGTCGAATAGCGCTCATAGAGCTCGCGGATGCCCTTGGCCGAGGAGAACAGCGAGGAGTCGATGCGCGCATCGAGATCCAGGAAGAAGTTCCTGATACGACTCTTCCAGTTGGATGGTGTGTTCTGGACCACCTAGAACCCTTGAGGCTCGCTTCGAAAGCGTTCAAGCACCCGGCCGGGGCGGCATCGAGACGTCTTGCGGGATTGTTGCGGCAAACCCAAGGCGCCCGTTTCGCGTCCGTGGGGACTTGCTGTTCTTCTAGCCGAGCGGGGCCTATAAACCAATGGTCAGGCTCGCAATTTTGAGCAACAGGCCTAATTGAACCCCGGTTCATTACGGGCCTTGCGGGGACGTTGCTTGCAGCTTTCGGGCGGCACGCCCTAGATGGCGCTGGCCGCAGCTCTTTGGAATCGTATCAGTCGCATGACCGCAGCTCGCAAACGACCGTCAGATCAGGATGGATTCTTCTGGAAAACCAAGAAGATGGAGGACATGTCGACGGCCGAATGGGAGAGCCTGTGCGACGGCTGCGGCCGCTGCTGCCTGAGCAAGCTCGAAGACGAGGATACCGGCGAGATCTATTTCACCGATGTCAGCTGCAAGATGCTCGATTCCTGCACCAGCGGCTGTAAGGACTACGCGAATCGCTTCGACTTCGTCCCGGACTGCGTCGTCATGACTCCCGAAAAGGTCCGCACCCTGCCTTGGCTGCCGCCGAGCTGCGGCTACAAGCTGGTCGCGGAAGGGCGTGATCTCTATTGGTGGCACCCGCTGATATCAGGCGATCCCAATACGGTGCATGAGGCCGGCGTCTCCGTCCGCGGCCGGGTTTCGGGCACCGAGGATGAGGTCCCGGACGACAAGCTCGAGAACTACCTCGTGCAGTGGCCGGGGCAGCTGCCGAAACGGGCACGTCTGAAGCGACGGCCCAAGGACTGATGACGGACGGGTCCACCCGCCGTTTCAGATCACGTGTTCGGGATGACCACGGTGCGGGATGCACCCATGCGCCGCAGTGCCTGCCTCAGAAGAAGTTTGCTGTCTACATTGGCTTTGTAGAACGAATCCTTCGCGGCTTTGCGCCGCAACACGACGTCTGACACGCCCGAAATGAACCAGTTCGCACGGCAGAGCGGCCAGCCTGCCGACATCCAGACATTGCCCGACGACATCGCCGAGGAACTGACCCGCCTTCCGGGCGAGGTCATGAACGTCAGCGACGCACCGACTCTCGCGCCACCAGCGCCGCTGACGTCGGACGAGGTCCGCACCATCGTCATCAGCCTGATGCTGACGATGTTTTTGGCCGCCCTCGACCAGACCATCGTTGCCACTGCGCTGCCGACCATCGGGCGCCAGTTCCAGGACGTCTCGAATCTCTCCTGGGTCATCACCGCCTACCTGCTCGCCTCGACCGCGGTCGCGCCGGTGTTCGGGACGCTGAGCGATATCTACGGCCGCAAGGCCATGCTGATCGTGTCGTTGAGCCTGTTCATTGCCGGCTCGGTGCTATGCGCGATCGCGCCGAGCATGCCGATGCTGATTTTGGCGCGCGGCCTCCAGGGGCTCGGCGGCGGCGGTATCATGCCTGTCGTGCAGACCGTGATCTCCGACGTCGTCTCCCCGCGCGAGCGCGGTCAGTACCAGGCTTATTTCTCCAGCGTCTGGATGGTCGGCGGCATCCTCGGCCCTGTCATCGGCGGCGTGTTCGCCGAGCATCTGCACTGGTCGATGATCTTCTGGATCAATCTGCCGCTCGCAGCCGCCGCACTCGCGCTGCTGCTGCCGAAGATGAAGAAGATCCCGGTGTTCCACCGCAAGCGCAAGGTCGATTGGCTCGGCGGCGTGCTGCTGATGGCCTCCGCCGTCGTCTTCATGCTGGTGCTGACCTGGGGCGGCACGCGTTATCCCTGGCTCTCGCCGACCGTGCTGTCGATGGTGGGCGGCGCCGTCGCGCTCGCGGTGACTTTCGTGTGGCACGCGCGCCGCTCGGACGAGCCGTTCCTGCCGTTGAAGCTGCTGACGGGATCGGTCGCGCCGTTCGCGCTGACCGCGGGCGGCTGCGGGCTCGGGGCCATCACGGGCCTCACCGTGCAGCTGCCGCTCTATTACGAGTCGGTCTATCACCTCAGCGCCAGCGAGGCGGGGCTCGCGCTGATTCCGCTCGCGGCCGTCTCGACCGTGGGTGCGGCCGTCGCCGGCCGCACCATGGCGCGCGCCAAGCATTACAAGCGCGTCGCGATTGTCGGCACGTCCTGGGCCGCGCTGTGCGCGCTTGGCCTCACGCTGACGACCTTGCCGCTATGGGCTTTGCTGACGCTGATGGCCGCGTTCGCACTCGGCCTCGGCACGACCTTCCCGGTCTGCGTGGTCTCGCTGCAGAATTCGGTGGCGCGTCCGCAGGTCGGTACCATCACCGGCGCGATGAACTTCTTCCGCTCGCTGATGTCCTCGTTCACGGTGGCCGCGTTTGCGGCCATCCTGCTGATCTCACTCGGCGCCGACATTCCGCTGGCCGGCGAGCATCACGCCGCAGGCAGCATCCCTGCGATTCCTACTGAAGACATGCGGCACGCCTTCCGCTACGTCTTCGCTGCCGCGACTGCGCTGATGACCACCGCCGCGCTCTGCCTGATCATGATGGAGGAGCGGCCGCTGGCCGGTCCCACCACGACGCAACCCGTCGAGATGGCAGAGTAGGGGTCAGCCGCCGCGATCGGGATCGTCGTCGGCATTGCCCGCGCTCGTCTTCCGCGCCTTCGCCGCAAGCTGCTGCTTGAGCTGCGCCAGCGCATCTGCGGACCAGTCCCTGACATCGGTAACCGCGACCCAGGCATCGACATAATGCTCGGGCGCATAGACATGGCCAAAGCCCATCGGAGTGCCGTTCGCGACCGCCATGTCGAGCGCGAGCTGCAGCATCGTCACGATCGGATACCATCGCAACTCCGGCGCCACGTCGGGCCCGCGCGGCGCGTTCATCCAGGCTGGAGCCTGATAGGCGTCGCGGTAGTCGAAGAAGGTGATCGCGTCGCTGGCATATTGCAGGTAGACGACGCGCATCGGGCCCCACGGCGCATCTGCCGGCACCGTCGGCCCGTTCTGGTTCATGAAGCGCACGAAGCGGCTGTCGCGGAATTCCGGCAGCCATGCCGGCGAGCCCCGATTGCGGTTGGCGGTGATCGAACGCCAGTTCTGGCTCTCGAACGGCGGCCCGCTCCACAGCGCGCCCGCAACGGGATCGCCGATCATCTCGAACAGCTCTGCGGATTTTTCCGAGTTCAGAGCGCCGAGGCTGAGCCCGTGCAGATACAGCTTTGGCCGTCGGTCCTTCGGCAGCGTCGTCCAGTAGCCGTAGATCTCTACAAATAATGCGCGCGCGGCTTCCGCGCCGTATTCGGGCTGAAACAGCAGCGACAGCGGGCTGTTGAGATAGGAATATTGCATCGCGACGCTGGCGACGTCACCGTGATGGAGATATTCGACCGTATCCATCGCGGCCGGATCGATCCAGCCGGTGCCGGTCGGGGTGACGACGATCAGGATTTTGCGGTCGAAACCGTGCTGGCGCCTGAGCTCCTCGAGCGCAAGCCTGGCGCGCGCCTGCGCCGTGGCGCCGCTGCCAAGGCCCACATAGACGCGCACCGGGTCCTGCGCGGGCCCTCCCGTGAGGGCGCTGATCTCGGCTGCGGTCGGGCCTGAGGCAATGAACCGGCGCCCCATGCGCCCGAGCTCGTTCCATTTCACCAGCGACACGGGGCCGCCTGTCCTGTCGGCGGCAGTCGGCTGCGGGCGTTCAGGCTCGAGCAGGACATCGAGCTCGCGGAAGGAAGAGTCGAGCGCGTTGAAGGCGGTGCGGATCAGGACATTGCTGGCGATCGACCAGAACAGCAGGCCCGCGACAAGCACGCCGACCACGTTGGCGACCTTGCGCGGAATGACGCGCCGCGTGCGCGCGGCGAGGAAGCGGGCGATCAGCATGAACAACCGCCCCAGCACCAGCAGCACGACGAACGTGACCAGGGCGATGGCGCAGACCTTGAACGGATGCGCGGTCTCCACCGGTGCCATCTTCATCACAGTGCGGATCGCGTTCTGCCATTCGGCGGCGCGCCAGAGCGAGACGATGACGACCAGCAGGCAACCGGCCGCGACCAGCGCATTCGCGATCGATCGCGCGCGCGTCGACGGTTCGGTCAATTCGAGATAGTGCCACAGCCGGCGCCACAGCACGCCCGCGAAATAGCCGATCGCAAAGCAGCCGCCGGCCAGCGTCCCTTGCGTGAGATAGCTCCGCGGGATCAGCGTCGGCGTCAGCGCGGCCGCGAAGAACAACGCGCCCAGCATGAGGCCGACGCCGGACAGCGAAAGCAATTGCCGCCGAATGAACCGTGCGAGCTTCGTCAAGCTATCCCCCGAGTGACGCTATCCCTTGTTGTCCGCAAAGCCACTCTTGCGCGGCAACCGAATGGTGAACTCGGTGAATTCTCCGAGCTCCGTCGCGACGTCGATCGTGCCGCCATGCTGCTTCACCACGATGTCGTGGCTCATCGACAGCCCGAGGCCGGTGCCTTCGCCGGCGGGCTTGGTGGTGAAGAACGGATTGAACATTTTTGCCTTCACATCGTCGGGGATGCCGGTGCCGTTGTCGCGGATGCGGATCTCGATATTGTCGCCGCGATCACGCGTCGTGGCGGTCACGACCGGCTCGAAAGTGCCGGCGCCGCTCTCCGCCTGCCGCTTGGCCACCGCATAAAACCCGTTCGAGATCAGGTTCAGCAGCACCCGCGAGATCTCCTGCGGAAACAAATTTGCGGAGCCTGCCGCCGGATCGAGCTCGCGCTTCAGCGTCACGTCGAACTGCGGCTTCTCGGCACGCGCGCCGTGATAGGCGAGGTTGAGGCTCTCCTCGACCAGCGCGTTGATGTCGCTCAAGCCGTACTCGCCGCCGCCTTCGCGCGAATGCAGCAGCATGTTCTTGACGATGGAATCGGCGCGCTTGCCGTGCTGCACGACCTTCCGCAGATTGTCTTTCAGCATTCCGGTCAGCTCGTCGACGTCGTTGCGGATATCGTCGCCGAGTGTGACGGGCGCCAGCACCTCGTTCAGCTCGTCCATCAGCTCAGTGGAGAGCGCTGCGAAATTGTTGACGAAGTTGAGCGGGTTCTTGATCTCATGTGCAATGCCGGCGGTAAGCTGGCCGAGCGAGGCCAGCTTCTCGGTCTGGATCAGCCGGTCCTGCGCGGCGCGCAAATCGTCGAGCGATTTCGCCAGGTCCCGCGTGCGGTCCTGCACTTCGTCGAAGAGGCGTACATTCTCGATCGCGATGACGGCTTGGTCGGCGAAACTGGTAACGAGTTCGATCTGCTTTTCGCTAAACGGCCGGATCGCGCGACGTGCGAGGACAATAGCGCCAACAGTGCTGCCTTCGCGCAGCAGGGGCACACCCAGGAAGCTACGCGGATTGCCGCTCAATTCCTGGCCTTCAAAGAAGTAATCGGGGTCTTCGAGCACATCGGTGACATGGACCACCTTGTCGCCGAGCAAAGTCCTGCCGGTGATGGTGCGCCTATCTGGCCGGACTGGAAGATCCCTTACATATTCGACGAATTTGGCTGGAAAGCCGTAGGAGCCCGCCCGGAAATAGGTGCTGCCGGATCTGCGGGTAATCGCCGCCATATCGGCTTCGCATAGTCGCGCCGCCGATTCGACTAGCGTATCGAGCACGGCCTGCAAGTCGAACGCCGAGCGGCTGATAACCTTGAGCACGTCGGCAGTCGCCGTCTGTTGTTGCAGCGACTCGGTCAAATTCTCGGTGCGCTGACGCAATTCGCTGAGCAGACGCGCGTTCTCGATCGCGATCACGGCTTGCGCCGCGAACTGGTTCAGTAAGGTGATCTGCTTCTCCGAGAAGGGTCGGTTCTCCAGCCTGAAGATCATGACGTTGCCGACCACGCGCTCGTCCTGGAGCAACGGCACCGCGAGCAGACAGCGGGCGCCGCCGAGATCGACCAGCGCCCGACGGTTCGGCTCGCCGCTGCGATAGGCGTCTGACTCCAGCAGGTCGACAATTTCGACGAACGGTTCGCCCTTCAAAAGACGCGCGGGCGCGGTGGCCGGACCATAGTTGAGGGGCGCCTTGCGCCGGAATTCATCGTAGGCGGGGGGCAGGCCGTAAGTGGCGGCTGTGCGGAACTGCGTGCCGTCGTAGGTATTGAGCACGCCGAAACTGGCGCCGCAAAGCTGCATTGCCTTACTGAGCATCGCCTCGAACACCGGCGCGAGATCGCCGGCCGACCGGCTGATGACGCTGAGTACCTCCGATGTCGCAGTCTGCTGCTCGAGTGACTCTGCAAGCTCGTGCGTTCGCGCCTGGACCTCGTTGAACAGCCGCGTGTTCTCGATCGCGATCACGGCCTGGTCGGCAAAGGTCCTGAGCAGGCTGATCGCCTTGTCGGGGAAGGGGCCGGCCTCGGGCCGCGTCACGCCGATCGTGCCGATCGCAACGCCATCGCGCAGCATCGGGATGACAAGGATGCTGCGATAGCCGCGCGTTCGCGCCAGCTCCCGCATCGCCTCGGTGAGGTCGGGCTCGTTCTGCATGTCGCTGCGGAACGCGTATTCGCCGCTGGCCGCGACCCGGCTGTGAATGCTCGACGATGACAGCGGCGCCGGGAACGTGCTGAGCAGCTCCGCATTGCCGGCCTCGTTGTTGGTAGTGAAGGCCACCAGATGCAGCATGCCGTCAATGACGCGGGTGACGGTCGAGGAATGTCCACCGACCAGCGCCTTGGCGCTGTCGGAGATCGCCTGGAACACCGGCGTGACGTCCGCGGGCGAGGCCGCAATCACCTTGAGGATATCGGCGGTCGCGGTCTGCCGTTCCAGCGCCTCCTTGGTGGCGTTGAACAGGCTGACATTCTTGACCGCGATCAGGGCTTGGTCGGCGAAGGTTTGCAACAGCCGCACATGATGCGCGGCGAATGCGCCGGTCGTGCGCCGCGTCGCGATGATGACGCCTTTGGCTTCACCCTCGCTCATCAAAGGCGTGAACAGCATGCTGCGAAAGCCGCGGGCGCGCGCGATGTCACGCGCCGCGGGCTCGAGCTCGGTATCGGGCAGCTGCGCCGATTCACCATTGGCCGTGAGCTGGTAGGCCGGGAACTGCGCGAACGCCACCGGGAACGATTCCTGCAGCACGCGGTCGCCAGCCGGATCGCCCGGCGTGAAGGCCGCAAGATGCGCCGCGCCGTCGATATAGCGCAGCACCGCGGTGGAGAAGCCGCCGATCAGCCGGTTGGCATTGGCGGCGATGGCGTCGAACACCGGCTGCACGTCGGAAGGCGAAGCCGCCATCACTCTCAAAATGTCGGCCGTGGCGGTCTGGCGCTCCAGCGTCTCGCGCGTCTCGTTGAACAGCCGCGCGTTCTCGATCGCGATCACCGCCTGGTCGGCAAAGGTCTGGAGCAGCTCCACGAGATCGGGCGCGAACGCGCCGGTCTCCGTGCGCGTGACGCTGATCATGCCGACCGCCACGCCACGGTTCATCAAGGGCATGAACAGCACACTGCGGAAGCCGCGCAGCCGCGCGAGATCGCGGTTCAGCTCCGGCACGTCACTGGCTTCGCTGTCGGGAAACTGGATCGTCTCGCCGCCGCGAACCAGCGCAAAGGTCGGGAAATCCTCGATCCGCCGCGGGAACGACGCCTTCAGTCCTGCGTCGCCTTCCGGGCTGGTCGGCGTAAACGCCACGAGGTGCAGCTCATCGCCGATGAATTGGAGCACGGTGGCGGAGAAGCCGCCGAGCAGGCGTTTTGAGCTGGACGCGATCGCCGCAAAGACCGGTCGGGCATCGGAGGGAGAGGCGGCGATGGTGCGCAAGATCTCGGCGCTGGCGTTTTGCCGATCGCGCAGCCGCGCGTTCTCGGCAGCGGCCGCCTGCAATTGCCGCTTGAGCTCGTCGATCCTGGCGACATCGTTGGAAGGGGTGGTCATTCGCATTCCGGCTGAATGCCGCGACATGCGCGGCACCGGGCCGGATTATCACATCTCCTGCGGCCGGAGCCAGCGCCCGCGGGTGTCACCTCTCCCGAAGGGAGAGGTCGGATCGCATCGAAGATGCGGTCCGGGTGAGGGGTTCTGATCTCACCGTACGCTGCGGCCCCTCACCCGGATTGCCCTGGACGATGCTTCGCATCGCCAGGTGCAACCCGACCTCTCCCCGCTGGGGAGAGGTGCAACTTCGGCCCGCCTCACGTCCCCGGCCGCGACACCTCGGTCTCCTTACTGGTGATGAATTCCAGCAGCACAGGGATGCCTTCCTGCGTCTTCTGGATGCCGCGCTTGATCGCGGGGATGATGTCCTCCGGTTTGGTCACCCGTTCGCCGTAACCGCCGAAGGCGCGCGCCATCGCGGCATAGTCGCCGGAAATGTCGGTCGAGCGATATTTCTCGGTCGAGATCGGCATCACCTTCAATTCGATCGCCATCGAGAAATTGTTGAGCAGGATCGACATGATCGGGATGCGCTCGCGCACCGCGGTCTCGAAATCCATGCCGGTGAAACCGATCGCCGCATCGCCCCAGACGTTGATGCAGAGCTTGTCGGGCTTTGCGAGTCTTGCGCCCATCGCGAGGCCAAGGCCGTAGCCGAGCTGCGTCGTCTTGCCCCAGCCGAGATAGGAGAGGGGTGTGACTGCCTTCCAGAACGGCGAGAGCTGGTCGCGCGGGCTGCCGGCATCATGGGTGATGATGGTGTTGTCGATGTCGACGGTGTGCTGGAGATCCCACAGCACGCGATAGGGATTGAGTGGCGCATCATTGCTGGTGAGTTTCGGCATCCATTTTGCCAGCCACTCCTTGTGCGAGGCCGCGATCTCGGCCGCGACCGCGGACGCATCGCGATCGGCCGTGACGGTCTTGCCAATCTCCTCCAGCAATGCATCGAGCACGAGCCCTGCATCGCCGACGAGGCCAATCTTCGCTTCCACATCCTTGTTGAGATGGTTCGGATCGAGCGTGGAATGGATGATGGTCTTGCCCTTCGGCATTGCGATGCCAAAACTGGTCTCGGTGAAGGAGCAGCCGATGCCGAAGATGACGTCGGCCTCGGCGAGAAACTTTGGCACCGCACGCGGCACGGCGAGCCCGCCGGAGCCGAGCGAGAGCGGATGCGTCTCCGGAAACGACGATTTGCCGCCGAGGCTGGTCGTGACGGGAATGGCGAGCCGTTCCGCCAGCCGCTTCAATTGCGGCCACGCCTGCGCGTAATGCACGCCCTGGCCGGCATAGATCACCGGCCGCCTGGCGTTGACGAGCAGGGCGGCCGCTTCCTTCACATGCACGGGGTCGGCGCCGTAGCGGGTGCGCAGCACCGGCGTGTAGTTCAGCGGTTCCGGCACCTCCTCGTTCCACATGTCGGCGGGAATTTCCACGATGACCGGCCCGCCACGGCCGTTCTTCAGCTTGGTGAAGGCGCGTCGAAAAATGTTGGCGACCTCGGACGCCAGGATGATCGGCTCGGACGATTTTGCAAACGGCTTCATCGCCTCGCTGGAATTGAAGTTCGGCTCGATATGCGCAAGCCTGCGCTGATAGCCCATCGGCAGCACCAGCACGGGAACGGATTCACAAAAACACTGCGCGACGCCGCCCATCGCGTTCTCCGCGCCGGGCCCGTGCTGCATGCAGAACGCGCCGATCGTGCGCCCCGACGTGACGCGCGAGATCGCATCCGCCATGTGCACCCCGACGCGTTCCTGCCGCACCATCACGGGTCGGATCTCGGCCTTGGCCGCGTGCTCGATCAGATGATTGACGGGATAGCCGCAGAGGATCTCGATCCCCTCGCGCCGCATGATTTCCGCAATGGCGGTGCCGAGCTTCATGGCGTCTCTCTCCCTGAGGCAGGCCGGTTGCTCCGGCCGATTAGGGAGAGAGGATCAGGAAATGCAGGGAGGGTAAAGCGCAGGGAGGCGACAGTCGCGGTAGGTCAGCCATGCAGCGAGCTGCCAGCCTTCCTATTTGCAGTTTTTGCAGATGGTCAATTTTCGCTTCAACGCCTCGTCTTCCTGATCAATCGACGACTGCGCGTCGGGGCCATTTGTATCCCGACTGGAGCCCTTCGCGGCGCGCAACCTCACGGACGGCGTCACCTGACTCGGTGTGTCATTGTCGTCATCAGTGCCAGCGCTGAAGCCGTCGTAATCGGCGGCAGGATTTGGCGTCGCCGCAGGCCCCCCGATCACAGGCGGCGATGGCTCTCTGCCGGCCGCCGCTGGCGGGGTTCTATTGTTCGTCACCAAGGCCGGCTCCCCCTTGGGCTTGGCGCTTTTGGTGCTCGCATGCGGCGGAGACGCATTGGGCGGGGCAAGCGAAACCGGCGGCGTGGCCGACGTCTGTCCTCGCGCGCTGTCCTGCGACCAGGCGCAAACAAAGAAGAGGCTGAGAGCCATGAGCGTTGTGCGTCTCATCCGCGTCCTTCAAATAGTTCTGTGTTCAATGATTGACAGCATGGCTCCTCGAGCCCCGCAGTGAAGAATATCAGTACTCACGTGGCCGTCAAAATTGACGGAAATGGGGTGCTAACCTCATTCGGCCACGATCCCTGGCGTTGCACGCCGGGCAAAACACGCCAGCGCTGGGTCAATTGCCGGTCGTCAAGATATTCGTATTTACAGAAATTCTGATTTGGCGTAGAAGGCAAAACATCATGGCCCGCCACAAGGGGCGTTTCGCGATCGTCACGATATGCAGGCCGGGATGCGGTGGCCGCGACGGCGTCGGCGCGCGAGTTTGGCTGTGCTCAAAGCGAGTTCTTCGGAGTTTGACCCGAAACAGACGTTTCGCGAACGTATCACATGTGCGATCCGGATCACCAGTATCTGAAGCCGAGCCATGCGTAGTGTCCCTGGCGTGCTGCGAAGACGTTCTGCGGCCGCGGATACTTTCTCGTTCCTCGCGCGCCATAGTTCGCAGTTCGCTTCTTCTGTTCAACCGATGCCATGTGGCGGGAGTCCTGAGATGACATCAGCGCGAGCGCGTCGCGCGCTGCCGACGTATCGCGATTGGTTGGTATCTCTCGGGCCGTGGGCGGGGCGGGAGGGTCCTTGTCCCATGGCGAAGGTGCTGCGGCCACAGTGGCGACCTTTGTCGTGTCGAAGATCAGGGGCTCCGGCCATTTTCGATCCGAGTGGATGCGTATGACAGGTGGATATTCTGCAGCTCTCTGAACGAGCGGAGGCGTTGGCAGATAGAAGCTCGCAATCCACAGCAGCGCCAGTAGTGCCGCGCCGACGTTGCGGAAATATGCCGCAAGAGGCATTTGTCGCTCCGGGGCCCCCCACATTGCCTTGGGCCGAATGCGCGACGCGCGCCATGAATGGCCGGGTGATCCTCCCGGCGTCCTTCGGGACAAAACCATCCAACTGCGTTCAGTAGGTCTGGGCAGCAGTGCTATCGCCAACGACAGCGAAACAAGCTTTTACCGCCGCACTCCAACGCGATTGACACCACCGTTTAAGTTGCCTCCGGCGTTATGACGGACCGCAGCACGTGCCACCGGCCGAGGCCTGAGCACGACGCCTGCCCTAGCAACGCAACCGTGCGGGTAGCCAACATACGAGCAGTACACGACCGCACCGGCCGGTTCGCTGCTCATCGTGGCACCTGCGATTCCCAACAATGCGCTGACCGCGAGGCCCGCTAACGTGAACGACATGGCATAGGATCGAATTTGCTGCATGTGCGTCTCCTGATTTTTTGTCACAAATGGCGATGGATTCTCGTCGGATGCGACCCCGGCAGCGTCGACGGTCGGCCTCCCCAGCGTGAAAGTCTTGACGTAGATCAAGCATGTAGCTCCGGCCCCGTTTATTTCGCTACAACGCGTAACAGTACTCTATGACGAGGGCGGGCTTCACAAAATCCGGGAGATTGGCATGAGTGAAAAAATCACATCAGAAATGATCTCGCGTCGCGGAGCATTTTCCTTCTTGGGAATGGCGGCCGCGTTGGGCCTCGGAGCGTCAGCCACGATGCTGCAGGTGTCGGATGCTGAGGCCCAGACTGCCGGTATGGAGCGGCGTGGGGAACGGCGCACCGGTCGCCATGAACGACGCGGGGAGCGGCGCACAGGTCGCCACGAACGACGCGAGGAGCGGCGCAATTAAGCCGTTTTCCTTTGAGTTCAGGATAGCTTAAGGCCGCTTGCTTTGGGCGGCACCGGCATCGCGGATCGTAGCCTCAAGCGCGAAACGGGCGAGGACGAAGAAGTTGCCGCTGCCGCTCTCGCGCATGGCAAGCGCGGCTCTGCGGATGAAGTCCTTTCGATTGATCTCGATCAAGCGTCCCTTCCGCTTTCGGTGGTTACCGTCACCATTGCTTGCCGCCTTTGCGAGGGACGGGATGAAGCATCGATGCGAATTTTTGTCAGAGGGGGGTGCCGCCGTAGCAGCGGTGCTGTGGTTTGCGTCTGCAAGCACCAGATTGAAAAAGCGAAATGTGAACAGACACAGATTGGAGAGCGGCTTTGACGATCCCAAGGCACTTCTCCTCATGATTTACAAGCAAAGCCGATGGAGTGCCTGGGCGGCTATCGCTGCTGGTTTGGCGGCTGTTTTCGCCATCGCTGACGGACTGCTGCCGGGTACAGGGTGACAATCGTTGAATGCCAGAGTCTGTTGTTGGCCCGTCTCGGACCTCTCGGCATGTCTGCTTTCGTGCTGCTGTTCGGGGACAAACGGACATCGTCGGTCCCGTTGTGCCCGCCAAGCTATCCACCGCAATCCCTGGCGACTTGCGCACGGCGCGCGGCGCGGCGTTCTATAGGCTTGATGCGCCCGCAAAAGATCACCTTCGGCGAAATGCGGCCTGCGACGGCGTTCTGATCTATTGCGCCGACTACAGATGCGGCAACCGCATCGAGATGATGGCGGATCGCTGGTCGGATGAGCTGCGAATGTCCGACATTGAACTGTGCTTCGTCTTCACCCGCTGCGGACAGCGCGGAGCGGAAGTGCGGCCTAAGTTTCCTGAGCCGCACATGGCCTGCTTGCTGATGCTGTGGTCCGCCTGCTTCTTCGATCCGATCATTCTGCCTGATCCTCAATGCTATGTAGCGTGCACAGCGCCTTTTGCACGCCGCAATTGAAAAAGCGGCTGTTGCAGGGCGGTTACGCGGGTTGTCGGATTTGGCTGCTAGTCTGCGCGGCGGAAGTAAACGCATCTTTGGGGATCGGAGAATTCTGATGAAGACGTTTCTGTTGGCTACGGTTGGTCTAATAGTCTTGGGCTCGGCCGCGCCCGCGGCCGCTGCTGATCTTGCGGCACGTCCCTACACCAAAGCGCCGCCGCCGGTAGTGGCTCCGATCTACGATTGGACCGGCTTCTACATCGGCGCCAACGGTGGCTGGGGCCAAAGCCACAAGTGCGTGGATTTTGTCACTGCGGTCGGAACAGTTGCGAGCGGTTGCGGTGATGGTTCAGGAGGCATTGCTGGCGGGCAAATCGGGTACCGCTGGCAAACCAATCAGTTTGTGTTCGGATTGGAAGCACAAGGTGATTGGGCCGATCTCAAGAACACACGCGTGAGCCTGCTCAATCCGACGCTCTCGACGACGGCGAAAACCGACGCTATCGGCCTCTTCACCGGCCAGATCGGTTGGGCGTGGAATTCGGCACTGCTCTATGTCAAGGGCGGCGCGGCTGTAACCGGAAATCGCTTTACTATATTCGACAACGGCACCGGGATCGGCCTCGTCTCAGCAAGCAGCACACGCTGGGGCGGCACCGTGGGTGTCGGCTTTGAGTATGGCTTCACCCCGAACTGGTCGGTCGGTGCTGAATACGACCATCTGTTCATGGGACACGCCAACAATTCCTTCTCGGTGGTCGATCCGCGCCTTGCAGCCGTACTCAACGACCGGGTCGGTCAGGACGTGGACATGATCACCTTGCGGGTGAACTATCGCTTCGGCGGCTACGGCTATCCGCCGGTCGCAGCGCGCTACTGATTTCCAGTCTTCAGCGAACCAAAGCCCCAGCATCGTCCGGGGCTTTTTTGTCCCCCTCGTGTTAGCTGGTGCGCCTGGCAGATATCGATGCGTTGATCGACGGCATTTGCCGGTGTCACGCTGACCGCCTTGTCGCGCATGCCTGCACGGTGCGCGCCGCGAGGCGATCTTGCGGTTAGGCGCAGCATCGCTCCCCGGGGAGAGCACGAAGGACACCGTGAAAACCATCCGCGCAGGGAAGGCCGGGATGTTCCGGCGTCACCTGTGATCCACCCGTGCGCGTTGAACCCGCACACGGGATTACGGGTGTCAGCCGACACCCGGCCTTCCCTGCGCCCTTGTTTTGGAAAGGGCGAGAAAAGGAAAGCAACTCGGGCGAAACAGCCGCGAGAACGCGAAGGTATGTCCTCAACTGGAAATGCAAGTTGTTGGAGTTGCGCCGTCTCCCAACACTCCGTCATTGCGAGCGGAGCGAAGCAATCCAGAATCTTTCCGCGGAAAGATTCTTGATTGCTTCGTCGCAAGGGCTCCTCGCAATGACGGTGGAGAGAGTCGTCGTTCCACGCAGATGGCGCGGACTGGGGTGTTGACGGCATTCACGCCGTCCACCTCGCACTCCGCCCGCAATCACGAACTAAGGAAGTTACTTCGTGGCCGCGCTGATCGAGTTGAACTTGTTGCTGAGGAGGACGCTGCCCGTGTTGGTCACGACGGTGACGATAGCAAGCGCGACGCCGGCGGCGATCAGGCCATACTCGATCGCGGTGGCGCCATTCTCATCGGCAAGAAAAGACCTGAGCAAAATCATCGCCAACTCCTCATCATCCGGTCCAATGTAGGCGCGCGGCGTTGTCAAAGTGGTAAATTGATCGACGGGCATTTGCGCGTCAAACATGCAAGGCTCGGCCGACCTTGCCTGCCGTGTCTTAACGTAACAGCCGTTAAACGAAGGTTTCATTATCCAATTTAAATGGACGGAAGCGGTCCCCCCTCAACTGGTGGCGGTGTGTTCCGACGTGTCCTTGCGAGCGCGTCCCAGCGCGGCCGCGAGACGGCCGACCAGATAGCCCACCACTTCCGGCTGCACGCGCGCTGCACCGTCGGCGATGCGCTCTTCCTCGGTCGTGTCACTCACGATCCCGATGTAGTTCTTTCTGGCGTCCTGCTGCGGCACGAAGGTGCGAACCCTGGCTCGATCGAGGGCCGGATCATGATGCGCGTAAGGGGAATCGGAGGTTAATTTTGGTTCCCGTAGGAATACCCGGTGCGACACGATGACAACGTGGTGGCGAAATTGCCTCGGCCGCTTAAGGGATTGTTGAGGCTGTTCGTCAACCGATTGGCAAGCATGCCGATCGCGGCTCATCCCTGCCGGCCGTCCGCGTTCAACGCCCGCAGCATTCCAATGCGTGCGAACATCAGCCAGCCACCACCTGTCTCCGCCGCGTTGATCAGCATCTCGATCGCGCTCTGCCAGCGCGGCTCCTGCTGCTCGGCTTCGGGCAACTCCATGATGAAGTCGGCGGCCTCTTGCAGCGTGCGCAGCTTGGCGCCGCCGCGCAAGCCGATCGGATCGTCGAACGGCGTCGACCAGGGCATGTCAGGCTGCCCGGTCGGTGAGGGGAGACGTCACGGCGCGATCGGGGATGCGAGGTCGTCAGCCGGCCTTCTTCGTCCGTGTGGTCGCGCGCACTGGCTTGTCGGCCTTCTTCGGTGCAGCTTCCTTGGCCGCTGCGTCCTTGCCGCCCTTGCCCGAGATCGGCAGCAGCATCTCGCGCTGGCCCTCGACGCGCTTCTTGGGCTTCTTGGCTTTTGCGGTCTCCTTGGCGGTTTCCTTGAAGGTCTCCTTGGCAACCTTCGCCGCGGGCGCGGTGTCCTTCTCGCTGGCGAGGCTCTTCTTCAGCGCGTCCATCAGGTTGATGACGTTGCCGCCGCTCTTCGGCGTCGCCTTGGCGGCGATCGGTGCGCCGGAACGCTTCTTGTTGATGAGATCGATCAGCGCGGTCTCGTAGTGGTCTTCGAACAGCTCGGGCTCGAACGCGCCGGACTTCTTCTCGACGATATGCTTGGCGAGGTCGAGCATGTCCTTCGTCAGCTTGACGTCCTGGATGTCATCGAAATATTCGCTCTCGCTGCGCACCTCGTAGGGGTAGCGCAGCAGCGTGCCCATCAGCCCGCTCTCGAGCGGCTCGAGCGCGATGATGTGCTCGCGATTGGTCAGCACCACGCGGCCGATCGCGACCTTGTCCATGCTGCGGATGGTCTCGCGGATCACCGCATAGGCGTCGTGACCGACCTTGCCGTCCGGCACGAGATAATAGGGGCGGATCAGATAGCGGTTATCGATGTCGGTCTTCGGCACGAACTCGTCGATATCGATCGTATGGGTCGAGTCCAGCGCGATGTCGTCGAGCTCGTCCTTGGTGACCTCGATGTAGGTGTCGGTGTCGACCTTGTAGCCCTTGACGATGTCCTCGGAGGTCACCTCGTCACCGGTCTCGGCATCGACCTTCAGATACTTGATCCGGTGGCCGGTCTTGCGGTTGATCTGGTTGAACGAGACCTTCTCGGTATCCGACGTGGCCGGATACAGCGCGACCGGGCAGGTCACGAGCGAGAGACGCAGAAAACCCTTCCAATTGGCGCGGGGGGCCATGGGCTACTCCAAACGCAACGGGGACAGACTTATGAGGATACCATCGGGGAACAGCGAATCATACACGGCTCAGTGCGGATTCTTGCAACTGCGTTAACCAGTCGCTGACCGTGCGGTCCGGCCCGCTCCCTCGGCAAAAACGCCGGAACATCAAATCGGATCGGGCGTTGCCTCGGGACACACGGCCGTGATGACGTCGCGGTCATCGGAGGCGACATCCAGAGATTGAGGTCACCATGGCAACCACGCGCGAGGACCGCCGCATCGTCGAGACCGCAACCGAGGCGCGTCAGGGCGAACCTGGGCCGTCGGTGGCGGCCCTGCTTGCCATCTCGACCGGGCTTGCGATCCTGATTCTCGCCGTCATCTGGTTCGTGTTCTTCCGGACCTGACGGCTAAATCTACGGGAAGGCCGGGCTTCCGACTCACCCGCTAACGCGGCACATTGCGCCCGCCATGCCACAGGCCTCGTCCGGTGGCGTGGCGGGCGCAGTCGCGTCAGGTGCGAACACAGCGTATATGACCAAAAAGTAACGCGACCGGTTCCCCGCGTTCATACTCAGTTCACGCCGGAATTGCTCATCTCTGGCGATCGATCGTGCAGCCAATTTCCGGAGAGAAGCGTGCGCTTGCTCGTTGTTGAGGACGACCCCGATCTCAATCGTCAGCTCACCAAGGCGCTGACCGACGCTGGCTATGTCGTCGACCGCGCCTTCGACGGAGAGGAGGGGCATTATCTCGGCGACAACGAGCCGTATGACGCCGTGGTGCTCGATATCGGCCTGCCGAAGAAGGACGGCATCTCGGTGCTGGAGGCCTGGCGCCGCAACGGCCGCACCATGCCGGTCTTGATCCTCACCGCGCGCGACCGCTGGAGCGACAAGGTCCAGGGTTTTGATGCCGGCGCCGACGACTACGTCGCAAAGCCGTTCCATCTGGAGGAGGTGCTGGCGCGGATCCGTGCGCTGCTGCGCCGCTCCACCGGCCATGCCCAGAGCGAGCTCAGCTGCGGCCCGGTCACGCTCGACACCCGCACCGGCCGGGTCAGCGTCTCCGGCAATCCGGTCAAGATGACCTCGCACGAATATCGGCTTCTGGCCTACCTGATGCACCATTCGGGGCGTGTCGTGTCGCGCACCGAGCTGGTCGAGCACCTCTACGACCAGGATTTTGACCGCGACTCCAACACGATTGAGGTCTTCGTCGGCCGCATCCGCAAGAAGCTCGACGTCGACATCATCCAGACCGTCCGTGGTCTCGGCTACCTCCTGACCCCGCCGCCGACACCGGGCGCTTAAGGGAGCGGGGCTTGACGGGCGCGTCGACACGGGCCTTGGTCCGGTCATGACCGCCGACGCCATGCCGCCTCGCGCCTCCGGGATCATTCCGATGCCCGCCAGCTCGCTTGCCAACCGCCTGTTCCTGTCGGCGACCGCCTGGCTCGTGGTGATCCTGGCCATCACCGGCGTGGTGCTGTCGTCGGTCTACAAGAACGCGACCGAGCGCGCCTTCGACCGCCGGCTCAACCTCTATCTCCGCACCCTCATCGCCGAGGTTGCCACCCCCGACGAGCCGCCGGACCGTCAGTTCCAGTCGCTCGGCGAGCCCCTGTTCGAGCTGCCGCTGTCCGGCTGGTACTGGCAGATCACGCGCACCGACACCGAGAAGCCGGAGATTCGGTCCTCGCGCTCGCTCTGGGACAAGAAGCTGCCGAAGCTGGAAGACAAAGGCACCGAGCTCACCGCCGCCGGCATTCGCCTCGCTTATGTCGACGGGCCGGAAGGGCAGAATTTGCGCATGGTCGAGCGTCCCGTCGATCTCGGCGCCGACGGCAAATATCTGGTCAGCGTCGCCGGCGACGACACCGAGATCTTCGACGAGACGCGCAGCTTCGACTACTATCTCGGCGGCACCTTCACCGCGCTCGGCATCGTGCTGCTGCTGACGACCGTGTTCCAGGTCCGCTTCGGCCTCGCGCCGCTCAAGCGCATCTCGGAATCCATCGCCGACATCCGCTCCGGGCGGGCGGAACGGCTCGAGGGCGAATTCCCGGTCGAGATCGCGCCGCTGGCGCGCGAGACCAACGCGCTGATCGACGCCAATCGCGAGATCGTGGAGCGGGCGCGCACCCATGTCGGCAATCTCGCCCATGCGATCAAGACGCCGCTGTCGGTGATCGTCAACGAGGCCGGTTCGCACGCCGCCGATCCGTTCGCGGCCAAGGTGATGGAGCAGGCGGACGTGATGCGCAACCAACTCGCCCATCATCTGGAGCGCGCCCGCATGGCGGCCAGGGTCTCGGTCGTCGGCACCGTGACGGAGGTTGCGCCCGCCATCGAAGCGTTGCGGCGGACCATGGAGAAGATCCACCGCGGCCGCGGCATTGCCGTCGAGGCCAAGGCCGATCCGTCGGCGAGATTCCGCGGCGAGCGGCAGGATCTGGAGGAAATGGTCGGCAATCTCGTCGACAATGCCTGCAAATGGGCAGCCTCGCGCGTCTTCATCGAGGTGTTGGTGGAGGCGGCGCAGCAGGCCGGCGCAGGCCCGAGGCTGCGGCTCATCGTCGATGACGACGGGCGCGGCCTCTCGGAGGCCGAGCGCGCCCAGGTCTCCCGGCGCGGCCAAAGGCTCGACGAATCCAAGCCGGGCTCCGGGCTCGGGCTGTCGATCGTGACCGACCTCGCCGCGCTCTATGGCGGCAGCCTGTCGCTCGGCAGCGCGCCAATCGGGGGGCTGCGGGCCGAGCTGGTGCTGCCCGGAATATAATCCTCTGATCTCAAACGATTATTTGGGCTTCCGGGCGAAACCGGAAGTATTCGGAGCGACTTCCTCAACGGCTTCTTAAGGCGCACCCACCTATGATCGTGCAGGGACGCACCCTACGTCCGCCATTTTACCCTGTATTACCCGGGCGCATGAGCCAGACATCGATCGAGCGGCTGAGGGAATATCTCGCGCAGCTCCCGCCGCAGGCGCAGGCGCTGCTGATGCGGGAGTTCGAGCGTGCGCTCGAGCGCGGCCAGGACACCGCCGTGGCGACCCTCGTGCTCGAGCAGCTGCGCAAGATCGTGCGCAAGACCGAGGCCGACGAAGCTCCGCCGCCGCGCACCGACGATCTGTCGCGGCTGCTGTTCCAGGCGCTGGAACCGTTCCTGGTGGAGGCCGGCGCCCCAACCCGGGTCGGCCAGATCCGCCGCTCCTCGCTGCATCCGATCTGGCAGTGGCTCGGCCGCGACGGCGCCCCGGACAAGCTGGCAGAATTCGAGGCGGCGCTGGCACGCATGCCGGCATCAGACAGTGCGGGGCAGGTCGAGGCGCTCGCGCTCAAGCTTCAGGCTGTGGCCGCGGACGCCATCTTCGAGCTGACGGGGCCGGGCGGTGGCGACAAGTCGCGCGCGCTCGCCCGCGTCGGTCCGCCCAACGTGATCGAGGACCTCTATTCGATCGGCGCGGTGCTAGGGGTTCGCGAGGCCATCGGCACGCTCAATGAGAAGCTGCCGCGCTTCCTGCGCACATTCGGCGATCCCCAGATCGCCTCGGTGACCGCTGCGCTCAACATTCCCGTGCTCCAGACCCCGCAAATGCTGCCATTTGCACTGTCGATGGTGGTCCAGCGCATGACCGCACCGTGGCAGATCATTCGCCTCGCCATCAAGATCGCCGCGTCCGACGACGAGATCCGCGTCGCGGCAACGCCTTATGGCGTCGCCGTCACGATGGCCCTGCACGATCTGTCCCGTGTTGCCGCCAATTTGCGCATGGACATCAAGCGCGGCCATTTCGAGACCGTCGCCGACAACCTGAAGGCGCTGCATGACGGCGTTCGTGGCCTGCGCACCGAGCTCGACCTGCGCAACGATTCCGCCTGGGGCAAGCAGCTGACCTCGATCCGGGCCGACATCTCCAACGCGCTGCAGTCCGAGATCGACAGCGTTCCCGGCCGCGTCCGCCGCATCCTGCGCCAGCGCCCCGAGAAGGACATTCCGCCGGGCGCACGGATCGACAGCACCGAAGTCGAGGAAACCGTGGCGCTGATCGATTTCGTCGCAACCTGCCGCAACTACGCCAGCGAACTTGCGATCAACGAGGTGACGCTGCGCACCTATTCCGACCTGCAGCAATATGTGGAACGGTCGACCGAGCAACTGGTGCAGTCGCTGCGCGCCGCCGATCACAAGGTCCGCACCTACCGGCAGCAGCAGGTGCAGGCCGCGATCCGCTTCTGCCAGGTGCTGTTTGGCGACGATTACGCCTCGCTGATGAGCCGCGCCGCAGAGAATGCGGTGACGGGCGAGCGCAAATCGACCCGCGCAAGCTGATCCAAGCGCATCTTTTCGTGATCACAATTTGTGGTTGACGCTGCCGGTTGTGGGCCCTACGGTCCCCGTGCAAGCTTCTGGAATTTCTATCTGTGGGCGCATGAAACCCGTTATCAGCTCCATCGAAATCGAAAACCGCGTCATTGTTGCCAAATATCAAAGGCTGATGGTCGGCGCGAAGATGGTGCTGGTCGAGAAGGCAAGCGGTCGGCAACTGCCTGAGACCGTCACGAGGGTTGCATCGCCCGTTCCCGTGGGGGCGTTGCGGATCAGATTGCCTGAGGCGATCGAGCCGGGAACATACTTCCTGAAGGCCTTCAACGGGCACGGCGAGGACGCCGCTCAAAGTGCGGACTTTGAGATCAGCTAAGCCGTTGGATTTTCACCATTTCGGGACTATGTACGCTCGCGCCAAATTGACAATTGTCAATTGCCGCATCGTCCGGCCGTGGTGTAAAGCCACCTGTGGGCGCGGCTCGCGCGCCGCTGGAAGCTTGCCAGATGACGCTATGGTTCGTGTTCGCGCTGATGACGGTCGCGGCGATCTTCGCCGTGCTCTGGCCGCTCGGCCGTGGCGTGCGTCCTGACAATCAAGGCAGCGAGGTCGCGGTCTACAAGGATCAGCTGGCCGAGATCGAGCGTGATCTCGCGGCAGGACTGATCGCGCTACCTGAAGCCGAAGCGGCGCGCGTCGAGATCAGCCGCAGGCTGCTCGCCGCCGCCGGCAGCGAGTCTGCGCTCGTGCCGACGTCCAGCCTCAAATGGCGCCGTGCGGCTGCCGTGCTGGCGCTGGTCGGCCTGCCTCTGGTGGCGGCCGCGATCTATGTTCCGCTCGGCTCGCCCGCGCTCCGCGACTTCCCGCTGGCGCAGCGGGAGCGTGGGGCCGGGTCCGGCATGGCGCAGTCGCTCGAGAACCTCGTCGTGCAAGTCCAGCAACATCTGGAGAAAAACCCGACCGATGGCCGCGGCTGGAACGTGCTTGCGCCGGTGCTGGAGCGGCTGGGCCGCTTCGACGAGGCCGTGCGCGCCTATCGCAATTCGATTACCTATAACGGCGACAGCGCGGAGCGCCGCTCCGATCTCGGCGAAGCGATGACGGCCGCGGCCAGCGGTGTGGTGACGGCCGAAGCCAAGACCGAGTTCGAGCGCGCGCATGCGCTCAACACCGACGATCCCAAGGCGAACTACTTCCTCGGGCTCGCCGCTGAGCAGGACGGCCGCAAGGATGACGCGGCCAATATCTGGCGCGTGCTGCTGGCGAAAGCACCCGCGGATGCGCCGTGGCGGCCCCTGGTGCAGACCTCGCTCGCGCGGGTCGGCGGTGGCGGCGTGACGATGCCGGCGCTGTCCGACGAGACGATCGCAGCGTCCAAGGAGATGAACGACGGCGATCGCAACGCAATGATCCGCAGCATGGTCGAACGTCTCGCCACGCGTCTCAAGCAGAACGGCGACGATGTCGAGGGTTGGCTGCGTCTGGTGCGCGCCTATCTGGTGATGGGCGATCGCGACAAGGCGCTGGGCGCCTCGACCGACGCCCGCCAGGCGGTCGCCAAGAATTCCGAACGGCTGCGCCAGCTCAACGAAGGCCTCAAGACCCTCGGGCTGGACGGATGACAGTCGCGGCACGAGACGAGCGGAGAACGGATACGCCATGACGCGCAGGCAGCGACGTATGACCATCATCGGCGGCTCGCTCGCCGTGCTCGCGCTCGCAGCCGCGCTGGTGCTCAATGCCTTGCGCGACTCCATCGTGTTCTTCTCGACCCCGACCATGGTGGCCGAGAAGCACGTCCAGCCGGGCAAGCGTTTTCGCCTCGGCGGTCTGGTGCAGCCGGGCTCGCTCCAGCGCGGCGACAATCTCGCGGTGATGTTTGAAGTGGCCGACGGCGGCGCCAAGCTGCCCGTCGCGTATAAGGGCATTTTGCCCGATCTGTTCCGCGAAGGACAGGGCGTCGTCGCCGAAGGCGCGCTCGACGCCAACGGCGTGTTCAAGGCCGACACCGTGCTCGCCAAGCACGACGAGACCTATATGCCCAAGGACGTTGCCGACGCCCTGAAGAAGCAGGGGCACTGGAAGGATGATTACGGCGCCAAAGCTTCTGGTGACCCCAAGCCTTCTGGTAACCCCAAGCCTTCTGGCGATGCAAAGCCTTCGGCTACGACGGCGCAAGGCAATTCGCAGGGAGCGGTGCGGTGATCGCGGAAGCCGGACATTATGCGCTGGTGCTGGCACTCGCGCTGGCGCTGATCCAGTCTTTGGTGCCGCTGATCGGCGCACGCTTGCGCGATCCCGCGCTGATGAACGTGGCGCGCTCCACCGCGCTGGCGCAGCTCCTGTTCGTCGGCGCGTCGTTCATCGCGCTCGTGACGTTGCATGTGAACTCGGATTTCTCCGTCGCCAATGTCTACGAGAATTCCCATTCCATGAAGCCGTTGATCTACAAGATCACCGGCGTGTGGGGAAACCATGAAGGCTCGATGCTGTTGTGGGTGTCGATCCTGGCGCTCTTCGGCGGGCTCGTTGCCGCCTTCGGCAACAATCTGCCGCTGTCGCTGCGGGCGCATGTGCTTAGCGTGCAGGCCTGGATCGCGAGCGCCTTCTATCTCTTCATCCTGATCACCTCGAATCCGTTCCTGCGCATCGTCAATCCGCCGATCGAGGGGCGCGACCTCAATCCGGTGCTCCAGGACATCGGTCTCGCCGTGCATCCGCCGATGCTCTATCTCGGCTATGTCGGCTTCTCGATCTCGTTCTCGTTCGCGATCGCGGCGCTGCTGGAGGGCCGGATCGATGCGGCTTGGGCGCGCTGGGTGCGGCCGTGGACGCTGGTCGCCTGGATCTTCCTGACGCTCGGCATCGCGATGGGCTCCTACTGGGCCTATTACGAGCTCGGCTGGGGCGGCTGGTGGTTCTGGGACCCGGTCGAGAACGCCTCGCTGATGCCGTGGCTCGCCGGCACGGCGCTGCTGCACTCGGCGCTGGTGATGGAGAAGCGCAACGCGCTGAAGGTCTGGACCATCCTTCTTTCGATCCTGACTTTCTCACTGTCGCTGCTCGGCACCTTCCTGGTGCGCTCGGGTGTCATCACCTCCGTCCACGCCTTCGCCAATGATCCAACCCGCGGCGTCTTCATCCTCTTGATCCTCTGCCTGTTCATCGGCGGCAGCCTGTCGCTGTTCGCGGGACGCGCGACCTCGTTGAAGCAGGGTGGCTTGTTCGCGCCGATCTCGCGCGAAGGCGCGCTGGTGCTGAACAATTTGCTGCTGACGGTGGCCTGCGCAGTCGTCCTGTTCGGAACGCTTTATCCGCTGGCGATGGAAGTGCTCGCCGACTTCAAGATGTCGGTGGGCGCACCGTTCTACAATCTGACCTTCGTGCCGCTGTTCGCGCTGCTGTTGCTCGCCGTGCCATTCGGGCCCATGCTGGCGTGGAAACGCGGCGATCTGCTCGGCGTCACTCAGCGGCTGCTGGCGGCCGGCGTGGCGGGTCTTGCGGTGATCGCCATTGTCTGGGCCTGGACGCGTGGCGGCAGCGCACTGGCGCCATTGGCCATCGGGCTTGGCGTCTTCGTCATCGCCGGTGCCGTGACCGATATGGCCGAACGAACCGGCCTGTTTCGCCTGCCGTTTACGACCACGCTGCACCGCGCCCGGGGCCTGCCGCGCTCGGCCTGGGGCACCGCGTTTGCACATGCCGGTCTCGGCGTCGCGCTGATCGGGATCGTCTGCGAGACCACCTGGAACAGCGAATATATCGCGACCATGAAGCCAAACGACGTTGCGCAGGTCGCTGGATATGACCTGAAGCTCGACGGTCTGCTTGAGCGCCAGGGGCCGAACTACCGCGAGATGATTGCCCAGTTCAATGTCAGCCGGGACGGCGCAGCGCTCAGCGTCATGACGCCGTCGAAGCGCAGCTTCACCACACGCGGCTCCACCACCACGGAAGCTGCGCTTTTGACTCGCGGCGCAAGCCAGCTCTACATCTCGCTCGGCGATGTTACCGCCGAGGGCGCGATCGCCGTGCGCATCTATCACAAGCCGTTGGTGCTCATGATCTGGTGGGGGCCCGTGCTGATGGCGTTCGGCGGCATGCTGTCGCTATCCGACCGGCGCCTGCGGGTCGGTGCGCCCACGCCGGCGCGGGCCAAGCAGCGCCTGCAACCTGCGGAGTGACGCGATGCGCCGGATGATGTCCGCGATCGTCGCGCTCATGCTGCTGGCTATGCCCGCGGTGCATGCCGTGCAACCCGACGAGATCATGTCGGATCCCGCGAAGGAAGCGCGCGCGCGTGAATTGTCGCGCGAGCTGCGCTGCATGGTCTGCCAGAACCAGTCGATCGATGACTCCGATGCGCCGCTCGCGCGCGATCTGCGGCTCCTCGTGCGGGAGCGGATCGCGGCCGGCGACAGCAACTCGCAGGTGCTCGACTTCCTGGTCGCGCGTTACGGCGAGTTCGTGCTGCTCAAGCCGCGCTTCGAACGGCAGACCGTGCTGTTGTGGCTGCTCGCGCCGCTGCTGCTGGCCGGCGGTGGCTTTGCGCTGTGGCGGCAAAACCGACGCCGCGCGCAGATCGGTGCAGATGTACCGCCGCCGCTGACCCCCGACGAACAGGCGCGGCTCGCCGCGTTGATGTCCGAAGACGCGCCAACGCATTAGATTCGCGCTCCGGCGCGCGTCGCCGGAACCCTATTAAGTTCCTGTAGCACCGCGACTTTCGGCCTGCGATAAACTGCCGCATCGCGGATCGTCCTTCATTACAAAAGTTTAACCCCGCAGCCAGCGCGCGGTAAGGCGGAAGTCCCCATGTTCAGGTCCGTAAGGTGCTGCCATCTGGCACCAAATGGATTTCAAGGCCCTGGAGACCTCTGCATGACCGACCGTCCCGATCTCACGAACCTTCCGTCCTACCGGCAGCCCCGCCGTTCGGTGTTTTCCGCGCGCAGAATCGCGCTGATGGCCTCGGTCGTCGCCGGCCTCGGCATCGCCGTCCACGGCTTCAGCCCGTCGACGTCGCCCGTCGACCTGTTCTCCAGCCCGGCGCACGCGCAGGTCAACAACGAGGTCAAGAAGGTCGAACGTCCGATCGGCTTCGCTGACATCGTCGAGCGCGTGAAGCCCTCGGTGATCTCGGTGAAGGTCAACATCAAGGAGAAGACCGCGAGCAACGACGACGGCGATGATTCCGCCTCGCCGTTCCAGCCGGGCTCGCCGATGGAGCGCTTCTTCCGCCGCTTCGGCGGTCCGGATGGCATCCCGGGCCTGAAGGGTGGCGGTCGTGGCCGCGTCGTCCAAGGCCAGGGCTCCGGCTTCTTCATCTCGGCTGACGGCTTTGCCGTGACCAACAACCACGTGGTCGACGGTGCCGACAAGGTCGAGGTCACCACCGACGACGGCAAGACCTACACCGCCAAGGTGATCGGCACCGACCAGCGCACCGACCTTGCTCTGATCAAGGTCGAGGGCGGCTCGAACTTCTCCTTCGCCAAGCTTGCCGATGGCAAGCCGCGGATCGGCGACTGGGTGCTGGCGGTCGGCAACCCGTTCGGCCTCGGCGGCACCGTGACCGCGGGCATCGTCTCGGCCAGCGGCCGCGACATCGGCAACGGCCCGTATGACGATTTCATCCAGATCGACGCGCCCGTGAACAAGGGCAATTCCGGCGGTCCGGCCTTCAACACCGATGGCGAGGTGATGGGCGTCAACACCGCGATCTATTCGCCCTCCGGCGGCAGCGTCGGCATCGCGTTCTCGATCCCCGCCAACACCGTGAAGAGCGTGGTCGCCCAGCTCAAGGACAAGGGCTCGGTTAGCCGCGGTTGGATCGGCGTGCAGATCCAGCCCGTGACGTCCGACATCGCCGACAGCCTCGGCATGAAGAAGGCCGAAGGCGCGCTGGTGGCGGAGCCGCAGAAGGATGGTCCGGCGGCCAAGGCCGGCATCGAGTCCGGCGACGTCATCACCTCGGTCAACGGCGAATCCGTGAAGGACGCCCGCGAGCTCGCCCGCACCATCGGCGCCATGGCGCCCGGCGCGTCCGTGAAGCTCAACGTGCTGCACAAGGGCCAGGACAAGGTCGTGAACCTCACCCTCGGTCAGCTGCCGAACACGGTCGAGGCCAAGGCCGACATCGATAGCGACAGTGACAAGGGCGTGAGTAAGGGCACGGACGTGCCGAAGCTCGGCATGACGGTTGCTCCCGCCAACTCCGTGGCCGGTGCCGGCAAGGACGGCGTCGTGGTCACCCAAGTCGATCCGAAGAGCGCAGCCGCCGAGCGCGGCTTCAAGGAAGGCGACGTGATTCTCGAAGTCGGCGGCAAGAGCGTGAGCACCGCCGGCGATGTCCGCGACGCCATCACCGCGGCGCGGACCGACAACAAGAACAGCGTCCTGATGCGCGTGAAGAGCGGCGGCCAGTCGCGCTTCGTCGCAGTGCCCATCGCCAAGGGCTAACAAGGGCGAAGCCTCAGGAGGCTTACGAGATGAAGGGTGTCGCCGGCATCAGTCGCCCCCGCCGCCGGCATTCTTCCGGGGAGCAGCGCAACGCCTGCTCCCCTAGCCTACCTTCCGGTGGAATTACGCCCCCCTCCGTCGGAAGGCCTAGGGCGGTGAGGTCCCCCCAGCTTCACCGCCCGCCTTTTTTGCCTACCGGAGTCTCGTTGGCTTGGCTTGCATGCGATTGCCGCTCGCGCCATGTTTAGAGAAGGTTGACCTCCTTGACCGCCGCCGAACGCACGATGCGCCTCCTCATCATCGAAGACGACCGCGAATCCGCCGACTATCTCGTGAAGGCGTTTCGCGAGGTCGGACATATTGCCGACCACGCCGGTGACGGCGAGGAAGGCCTCGCCATGGCCGAGAACGGCGATTACGACGTGCTGGTGGTCGACCGCATGCTGCCCAAGCGCGACGGGCTGTCGCTGATCGGCTCGCTGCGCGACAAGGGCGACTCGACGCCGGTGCTGATTCTCTCCGCGCTCGGGCAGGTCGACGATCGCATCAAGGGCCTGCGCGCCGGCGGCGACGACTATCTGCCAAAGCCCTATTCCTTCGCCGAGCTGCTCGCCCGCGTCGAGGTGCTGTCGCGCCGCCGCGGCGGCCCGGCCGAGGACACGCTCTACCGTGTTGGCGATCTCGAGCTCGACCGGCTCTCCCACCGCGTCGCCCGCGGCAAGGACGAGCTGACGCTGCAGCCGCGTGAATTCCGCCTGCTCGAATATTTGATGAAGCATGCCGGCCAGGTGGTGACGCGCACCATGCTGCTGGAGAACGTCTGGGACTATCATTTCGATCCGCAGACCAACGTGATCGACGTGCACATTTCGCGGCTGCGCTCCAAGATCGACAAGGGATTCGAGCGGCCGCTGCTGCACACGATCCGCGGCGCCGGGTACATGATCCGTGACGGGATCAGATAACGCACGATAACTATAGCGTTTTTTTAGCCATGCGGTTTCTTGATTGCCAACTATTTACCGCTTTCCCCGATCGTCCATCGGCTTAGCAGCACCGCCGAAAAGTAAAGCCCCGCCTAAGCGGGGCTTCCCTCAATCGCCTTGCGGGCGTCCGGCAGTGTTCTAAGCCATACTTTTAGATCGTCGGGCAGGATGATCGTACGCCGGCCGTGCTTCTTGGCCTTGAGAAGACCGCTGGTGATGGCCTCGCGAATGGAGGTAAGCCCGATCCCGGTGAGGGCGCTTGCCTCCTCAGGTGAGACCGAGAGTCGTTCCGAGAGCGCGACCTTTCCCTTCTGCCCGAACTCGTTCATCACACATCTGCCTCATCCTTCGCGAACCACACGTGGCTAGTTCGTCGCCCTGGTCCTCGACTACGACTCCGGCACAGGCGACAATCTCATGCGTCTTTTTGGCGTAGCTTGCATCGGAGAACTTGATCACCCCCAAATGATGCCATCGGCGATGCCGAAGTAAAACAGTTGTCAAAAGCGCGTGGTGCATTGGGATACTAAGGCGAGCGAAAGGCGAGGTTCCCGCTTCCCAGTTTTTTCGTCGGTACTCAGAGCAATATCCGCGACGAACTTCTGGAGCCTGGGAGCTAAGACGTTCATGGGAAAGCAGCCAGGCGAAAAGATCGTGAGTTTCTTCGGGCGTCTAAAGATAGAAGCATCCGCCGAGTGGACTAGCCAATGAAATGTCTCATCGGCCCGGACCATATCCGGGCAGATCGATCTACGATCGCAAACACAGGCTAGCCTGGCGCCGCCGGATTGGCCCTCCGATGAGACGAAGGTCGGATCTGGAAGTCTTCGAGCTTTTTCCCGGATTTGAGTTGAGCAGTTACCCACCGCGGCTGCTTACCGCGGCCCGCCCAAGTCTCCGACGGTTTGTCGGGGTTTTGGTACTTAGAGAGAACTCGCGGATAGGGACGCGTTTCTCGCCCAATTTTTTCGTCAGATGCACCTAGTTCCAGTTGTCGCAGTCGCCGGTCAAGTTGAAGTTTTTTCGCAGATATCTTGCGAGTCAGAGCCACGTCTATTTCAAGGTGAAGAGCCCAGAGCTCGTCGATAGACATCAATTCGAAATCGGTGCGTTTCATGTTACCACAAGCAACTGGCCAAGCGGGGCTGCTCGGATTTCAGAAATTTCAGGAGTCTCGCGGCCCGGTCAATGGCTCAAGAGAGTCGTACGACGGCGAACTGGACTAACCCCAAGGGATTAGTCACCAACGAAAGCGCGAAAATTCGGTCGGTTGGCGATAGTCAACCAAGCCGGTCCGACCTCCGGATTGTCAGCTATTGTTCGCCACGGTTGGCCGCGAAAAAATTCGGCGATCGCATCCCCTTGGTGACGGGGGAGCGCAAACCCGTAGCCGGCGGACACCTCCCGAAATTGGAGACACACTCGAACTGTTTGCTAAAAAGGCGCTGCCCCGGTTCTGCTATCGAACTGCTGGACTTGTCCTGCGGCCGCGGACGAACTCAAGAACCCGGACTATATGGCCTTGAACAGTCGGCAACAACGTTGCCGGCAGTCGGCCCGACGCCTGAAGCTGCCGTCGAAATCTGGATGGAGGGAAATCGTTCAGGACCCAATTTCAAATATAAGTCAGTGACGATGCAAAATAAGATCTCGGTCTCGACAGCGGTGCTGGGCTTGGTGCTGGCCCTCATTGGTGCATGGCTGACCTGGGTGGCTGGAGCACACTTGTCGTTACAGGCGGCGCACTGTTCGCATTCGGCTTGGCGTCGATCGACTGAGCCCTAATTCTCCGAAGGTTCGAGCTCGGCAGCTTGAAAAAGGCCGCTCATTGAGGAGGTCTTACTCGTTCCAAATCCGCTCGCCGCAATCGCATTCGAATGCCCGAACGAGTGATTTCCGGTCTGGAAAGTGCACCGCTCCGATTAACTTCATCGTTGCGCCGCAAGCGCGGCATTTCCGGTTCGAATTGTCTTCCATCTCAGCAATTTTCTCAGCTCTGAATATTTCCATCAGGCAACCTCCGATACCGGC
This sequence comes from Bradyrhizobium genosp. A, assembly GCF_049949275.1. Taxonomy (NCBI): domain Bacteria; kingdom Pseudomonadati; phylum Pseudomonadota; class Alphaproteobacteria; order Hyphomicrobiales; family Nitrobacteraceae; genus Bradyrhizobium; species Bradyrhizobium genosp. A. Next base: position 3,032,605 of record NZ_CP188196.1, read on the forward strand.
GGCATATTAACTCAGACCGCCAGAGGTTAAAACAGGCTGGTATCCAGGCTTAATTCCTCAAATCGCTTGCGGGAACCACGTGACACCTGTATGACTCGTCCATTAAATCTCTTTAGTTAAGTAATAAAAATCATGTTATTTTATATTCAAATGGCGCTAGCGCCATTATTCGTCGCGGCAATCGCCTTCGCTATATATATCGCTTTTAATCTCCCCGAGGATATATATTTGGGTGAGGACTAAATTCAGATTTTATTAATTAACTGAATTAAGATTACTTCGCGGGACGGGGCCGTGGGGGACATACGCGGCCTTGGCTCCGAGGTTTAGGGCCCGCCACAGCAGCCAGCCCCGGCGGGCCGTCCCTCACTCAGTCCCTTCGCGAATTAACGAAGCTGGAAGTTCCTCCTTCGGAACTTGCGAAAATGATTCGCGCCGTCGCGAGAGGCTGTGAGATTTGCGCTCTTTTGCTTCCATGCTGGCGCGTGCAATACCGGCGACGAGTGCCAAAAGGCAGGTGTAGGTGACAGCGGTAAGGACGTCTTCCGCTCTGTGATACTGTTCGCGGGTAAGATCGCTTCTGAGAAAAAGTGCGGCCGCGCGACACATTCGCCGACGAAGGTTCCCGCAAGCAGTTTTGGCAGATCAACGCGGGCTTTCTTACTGCCAACGCTGCAAAAGAGCCAAGAGCAATGCATCAATACCGCGAAGATGTGTGCCCCATTATAGATTGCTTGCTGTCAATCATGTTGAGCCTCCACAAAGTAATGGCCCGGCTGGCGTCGTCCAAACGAAATTGGCCTTATGCGACGACCCCATGCAGCGGCCATCTCCTGGCCCCATGCTTGCTCAGTAGACATCCAAAGGTCACCTCCGAAGGACCTGTTTCAGGTTGAGGCAAACGATGCAAGAAGTGTCCCATTCCGGTACTGCCGGATATCTACAGCTCAGTGTGCTCATCTCCGATCTATGGTGGCGTGTGGATCTTATGAATTGCGACATACTCCAAGAGGAGGCTAAGGCCGGTGTATTTGAGGTAAGTCAGCAAGCGTAGCCATAATGAACGGCTGACGAGTGCGGTCATGTACCGCTTGATCCATTTTTCTGGCTTGCACGCGCTATGAGGTCAGTAATGGGGCATAATGAGACTTGTCGACGCGCCCTCCTATCGCGCTCCGCACCGCGAGCTCCGAACCTTCGAGCCGCGCTCTGCGCGATCAGTGTTCGAGGTAGTGAGCCATGAGCTTTAGGAAGTGGGTGAAGGAGCGTCGTGCCCTCAGGTTGGCAAGCGAATCGGGCGCGGACGCTAGATTGAAAGAAAGCTATCGCGAGATAATGCTGTCGGTTGTAAAATTTCTGCACATGCAGCGCGCTCTAGCAGGTGACGTGAGGCTGGTTCTCAAAACCGGCGAAGCAAACGTTAAGGCTCTCGGCTACATCTATGGGTTTGCCGATGCCGCTTTTCAAACTGCTGGTATGGATATCGGAAGCGAATACGGAATGAGGGCGCTTGTGGCCATCATCGCGGAGTTTGATGGGCCCAACGCCGACATATTGTGTCATCGATTGAAAGTTCCCGGTAACCCGCGGGCGCTGATGGATGGCGTGAGAATTGGATTCGACGACTACTACAGGTTAGTGCAGAGCGAGATGGTGCTTAACAAATTCACCCTCGGGTGGGCAGAGTGTTTTCCGGCACGAAACTCCAACTAACCCAATGTCGTTCCGACCGGACCCTTATCTGTGGAGCCATTGAGCAAAGGTGCCTCCGTCTCTACGACTGGATCGCCCTAATTGTTTGTGGAAGCGTTGTACGCGACCATAGATCGCTTGTCGCGTGCGGCCGAGCCTCACGGCTATCTCGCCGGCGTCCGCGCCCCTCTGGATGAGCGAGAGCAGGGCCGCCTCTTCATCTCGGGACCAAGGTCGTGTCGCTGCTCGGTTGTTGGCCATTGAGCCGTCTCTATGGCCGGGGGACGCGAGACGCGCGAACATGCGCCTCGTGGGGGCACGAAGCTAAAACATGATATCAGTTCGATCGTAAATTAGCGGCTAGCAATTTCACGTTCCTGTCGAGTAGAAATATAGCGGTAAACGCGCATTCAAGGGCCTCGACTGGCAACTCAGCTCGATGAGTCCTGGATAAATAGCGGAGAGTTCGCCGCTCGGTTGATATCCATCGGTCGTTAATTCAGTAGGCGTTTCGCTTTCTCAGCACTTCAACAAAGGTCTTGATCAATATCAGAAGGTCGAGCTTAAGGCTCCAATTGTCGATGTACCAAAGGTCTAGCCTGACGCGTACGGACATTTGTTCGATTTGGGGAGTCTCCCCCCTTGCGCCGTTGCATTGCGCCCAGCCCGTGATTCCCGGTTTAACCTGATGCCTGAGGCCATAATCACTCAAGAGCTTTTCAAAGTGATTGTCGTGCGCCAAGGCGTGAGGACGCGGCCCTACCAGGGACATTTCGCCCCTTAGCACGTTGAACAGCTGCGGCAGTTCGTCGATGCTCAGCGAGCGGAGCGTTCGTCCAATGTCCGTAATCCGTGGGTCTTCGCGTGTGGCCTGGGTAACGACAGAGCCATTTTCCTGAACAGTCATGGTCCTAAATTTGAATATGACGAAGTGCTTCCCATTGTATCCCTTCCGGTGCTGCCGGAAGATTACGGGACCGGAGCTGTCAAGCTTGATCGCTACCGCGGTGATGGCCATAATTGGTGCGAAGAACATGAGTGCAAGTGTCGCAAACAGCAGGTCGAGGATACGCTTGAACAGACGCTCACGATCGCTCAACGGGGCATTCTGAATGTTGACCGTGAATGCATGAATTTTCTCGGACGACGTCGGTCCAGAAAGAGCTTGAGCGTTCTTGTCCGGTAGCAGGCGCACGGCAACGGGTAGCGCTTTAACCTGACTGCGTACGAATTCGATGCGCTTCGTGTCTGTCCAAGGCAGAGCAAGGAAAATTTCGCTGCATCCGCTGCTTCTGATGAAATCAGCGACTGAACGGATCGTGTTGATGTCCTCTGAGTCGCTTGACAAGGAGCCCAGTGCGCCGAATACGAAGCGCTTGATCTCTGCCGAACCGAAGTGAGATAGCAGATCCTCTCGCCCCTGCATCTCGTCAAATACGCCAAGCACAACGGTGCGACGTCGACCAATCGCGCGGCGAGACACTGCGCTTGCGAGCGTCAGTTTGGCGACCTTCCTGAGCGCCACCAGCACGAGCAGTCCGAACGAAGAAAATGCGAGAAATGAACCGCGGGAATATTCCGCGCTCGCCTTGAAGACCAGTGCCGCAAATGCAAGCAACAGCACGGTCGTGAACCAGCAGGACAGGATTTCTCCAATCTCCACGCGCCGTTCGCCACCGTCGGGAAACTTGTAGAATCCTCTGCCGCTCATCCGCAGGACGTAAATCACGCCAGCGAGCGCACCGGCCGCGTAATACGGAAGGTAGCTAGGAACTGTATTGCCTGCGGCATACTGGTATGCGAGCCCGCCCATCAAGCTCGAGAGCAAGACCGAGGAGAAATCGATCGTCAGCAAAATATATGGAATTGCCTCACTTGAAATGCTGAAATTCAGCGGGGGCGATGCTCCAAATCTATCGTTTCCGTCGCGAACGTGTGACGTGCTCGTCAATGCAACACCCAATTATCCTGGCGTAAACGAATACGCATTTATTTAATTTGTTTATTTTATGGTTATTTTAAAATTGACCAATATTAATCATATTTAATAGGGGGCGCAATCTGTTTTTTGCGCCGCAAACAGCGGTTCCGGAAAGTTTTTTCCTGTCAGAGCCTAGTTTTTCGTTATGGTCCCGTCGAAATGGAGGGTGACGCTCATGCTGTCGCCATTTATTTCCGCCTTGCCCCGCCAAGTTCCCTCCGCATCCTTCCGGAGTTGTTCGACTTTAGAGTAGCCCTCGGCCTCGATGGCAGCACGCGCCTGGTCGGCAGTTATCGCGCGAGCATGCTGCGTCGACGGAGCGGTTGACGGCTGCGAGCGGGGAGCGTTGGAGGTCGGCGTGGTGGTTTTCGAACAGGGGTCGCCGACGGCGGAGTAACAGGGATTGCCCGGCGCTTTGGCGGAGAAGCAGGGGCTGGTAGGATTTGTGGCGTCGCAGGGGGAGTTAGGGCTGGTCGAGGAAGAGGACGGCAAGGATGGCGTTGTCGAAGCAGCTGACCGATTGGTTCGTGTTGTTTGAGCGTGCGAGTCGCTCGTGGAAGCGAAGCATAGGATGCCTAGGAGAAGCAGCCCGCCCAGGGTTGGCCTCGCAAGGCAAGGCGGGGCGAAATGATTGGCTTTGGCGTGACTCGCCCCTGCGCTGCGCTGCTTGGCTTTCATACTGGAACTCCCTGTTGTTGCATGCTGCGCAGACGGATCTCTCAGCGAAGTTGTGCCCTAGAATTCCGGAATTGATAAGGTGAAAACAAACGATACCGGGGAGGCCAAGTCTCGTAGCGCAGGCATGTTGTCCAGAGATGAAGTGTGCGTATGGCGCTCCGGCTTGGATGTCTCGCAGGCCCACCTCACCAGGCTATATCGATTGCTTTCTCCCAGCGAGCAAGAGCGTGCAGATCGATTTCTCAGCATCGCGGACGCCAAGCGCAGCATCTTAGGCCGCGGATACCTACGGTTGCTGCTGGGGCCAGCGATTGGAGTGCCCTGTGAGGAATTGCAGTTTGAGCATGACGAGTTCGGCAAGCCTTGCCTACTGGCCTGCTACCGCTCCGACTTGAAGTTCAGTGTTTCGCATTCGGGGGATTGGGTTCTCATCGCAATCGCGAGAGGTCGATCGGTCGGCATCGATGTTGAACGGATTCGCACGGACATCGATGTGACGAACCTGGCGAAGCGGTTCTTCTCGGCAGTTGAGTCGGAGAAGTTGGCGTCCCTGACTGGGTATGCTCTCTACAAGGCGTTTTTCGCTTGTTGGACCTCAAAGGAAGCTTACGTTAAGGCCAAGGGGCAGGGTCTTTTACTAGCTCTCGACGATTTTGAAGTTGCCTTTCTCCCGGGAGAGGCGCCGGGCCTGCTGACAACCAAGCCTGATCCCACGGAGGCCAGCCGATGGAAGCTCTTTGCGTTGGATGTGGGGCAAGACCATCAGGGCGCGCTGATCGCGGCCGGACAGGACTGGCATTTGCGTTTTGGAACCCTCGATCACTTTGAGTTCTAGAATTCGATCTAACCCGTTGATAATTAATTGTATATCAGGTCGACCGAGTTGCCGTGATAATGTGCTCTCGTGGGATTGAAGTTTCCGTATGTGACTAAACGGATACAGATTTGGGTGCGCGAACCGGATAGGATTGCGGACAGAGCCCAGAATTAGGGCGTCTTTGCGAAGATTGCGAGCAGGGCTGATGCTGTCCAAATATTCGAAATTGGCGGTCGTATTTATTGCAGCCCTTCAGTTGGCAGGATGCTACACCGATTACGGCCCGGTTGAAGTAGAGACGCAGCCTGTGAGGCCGTCGTTGGGCGCTGGGCTTGCATCCAGCTTGCGCCCCGGCGATCGGATCAAAATCACTGTTTATGGCGAAGAAGCGCTTACCGGCGAATATGATGTTAATCCCGGTGGCAGCGTTTCGATGCCCTTGGTCGGTACGATACGTGCTGCGGGGCGGTCGCAGGTCGAGTTGGGGCGTGAGATTGCGGCGAGCTATCGCCGCGGCGGTTTCCTGCAAGATCCGAAGGTGACCGTAGCGGTGGTCCAGTTTAGGCCGTTCTACGTATTGGGCGAGGCGTCGACCCCTGGCGAGTACCCGTTCCGAAGCGGTCTGACTGTGCATGCCGCCGTCGCAATGGCAGGCGGTTTTACCTATCGCGCGAGCAAGTCTGTGGTTCTCATTCGGCACCTCGGTGACGACATATGGAAAGAATATCCTTTGTCGGAGCCGGTCGTAATCGCGCCGGGGGATACAATTCGGGTTCCGGAAAGATATTTCTAGAATCTTAGATCACGTTTCTCGCTCTCGCAGAAGCTCGAGGGATGGCTTCCGGTATTAAATGCGCCACTGCTCAGGTTTCACACAATTCCGACGGGGCGCTGCCTTTTTTGCGTGGACTGCATTTTTTTGCTTCGCGTTCGTTTCGACGTGCCTGGCACAGGAGCCGCCGCTCGATGTGCCGCTGGTCAAGCGGCTGCCAGCTAGAGATCCTACCGCCGTAGCAGTCAATGACTGGCTGCTCTACCCCACGTTACGTACCTATTCGTTGTATTCGGATAATCTTTTTTTTGCGCCTCGAAACGGCTTGGCTTCGCCTGGGTTCGGCCTTACGCCGGGCCTCATCGCGGTATGGACCAATGGAATTCATACGACGACATTATATGGGAACATTGATCGCCAAATATATCCCGACGCCAACGAGGTGAACACGCTGGATGGTCGTGCTGGCTTTGCACAAAGGTACGAAGCCATGCGGGATCTCAGTTTTGTGTTCGATGCCAATTACGTTCGTCGTACCTGGGCTTCGAGCCTACAGAACTCGATCCAAGTTGCGCAGGCCGCTCCGACTTCAACGGTGCTGCCAAACGGCAATACAGTCCTGCCGAATGGCACAATTGTTTCCCCGACGGGGCAGGTCGTTGGACAATCGACGCCGGCTGCCGGCAGCGTTCTCCCTCTACTTGTAAATCCCAACAATCATTACACCGGGACATTTTCGGTCGAGAAGCTGTTCAACAGGGGCATCCTGACGTTATCCGGATCGGCAGCCCGGACCGAGTATGAGGCGCAGAACCTACAGAACAACTCCAGTCGGACGTTTACCGAACATGCGGCCTTCTGGCTTGGCCCGTTGTTGTACACATACTCTGACGGGGTTGTCGGCACCGTGACCTTTGACGCCACGTCCATTTCAACGACCTCGCACCGCGTGGTTGCTGGCCTTGGAACAGACCAGATAGGTCGCTTTCGCTTCTTGGCGTACTATGGCCACCAAGGCTCCGACAGTTCCGGCACGGGAGGCGGGCACGCTACGGCAGGCGGAGACGTGTATGGTGGACGCATCGTCTATGAGCCAATGCGTCAGTGGAAACTTACAGGTACGGTGGATATAACGAACAATATCGCCTCCAGCTCGCTCGCGACCGATCTCTCTCTTACTCTGCCCGGCGTAGTCGCTGTTCAGATCCCGACCACGGCTTCAACACGGATTGCATCTGCGTCAGTGCAATCCAACTACGAGATCACTCCGCTTTGGTTCGCGGATTGTTTGATGTCCTACAGCCGGATTGAATATGTTGATGGGAGCAGGTTGGACAATTCCTGGATACTCAACGGAACGCTTCGGTATGATATTCGGCGCGATACGTCTCTAACTTGGGAATATCGTTACACAAATCTTCAATCCAATGCGCCTCTCGTGAGCGTTAAGAGCAACTACGTCGCGATGGGGGCGCTCTACAAGTTCTGAGCCGCCAGTGTGTCTCGTCGCCCTCGCTTAGATTGATCTAGCTCGAACGACCCAGGACGTTGTTGTTGCTCGCGTGTCGACTACAGTTCGCTGCGAGCACGAGCGGTGTTTAGTAATAATATCCATGAGCGGCGCCCGGGGGCGCTTTGTTCAGAACAAAACGGACCATGTCCGTGCCCTGCAGATACTTCTTGCACTGCTCGATTTCCGCGACCTTGGAGGTCCCGACGGCTGCAACAAGAATGACGCAGTCAATGTGAGGCAGGACGGAGATCACGTCGTGCCCCGTCAGAAGAGGCGGCAAATCAATCACGACGATCTCCCCTTGCGCGCGGCGCGAAAGGCCATCCAGAAATTTTTTCGTTGCGCTTGAGGATACCAGATCCGATGCGTTGGAGCAGCCCGACGTAGTTGGAATCACTTCCAAATCGCTATTGCCGACGCGGACATTGATGGTCGCCTCATCTAGGGCTCTTTGCCCCTCGAGCACATCCACCACTCCCACTTCGCCCTTCAGATTTAGAGTGCGGGCGATCTGTGGCCTACGAAGATCGAAATCCACCAGCGATACTTGTCGTTCCCGCTCGCGCGCCATGCTGAGAGACAAATTGATGGACAGGAAGGTTTTGCCGCATCCCGGTGTGGGAGAAGTTATCGCCAACGTCCTCCAACCTTTGAAGTCCATTGTTCCCAAGACTTCGGTTCGCAAAATGTCAAATGTCAACGAACGCGGATCCGTTCCATCATGAGCGACTATCCTGCGTGATTGAAGAAAAGAAGATTGGAGCGTAGCTTGCCGAAGGGGCGCCTTTCGCTCGATTGGCGCATCATTGCGAACCCGATTGCTTATGGGTCCACGCATGGGAGCGCCGTGCGATCCTAGCTCTGCCTTCGCGCGCTCCACTGCCTGGCGAATGTCTTCCATTCTATCTCTCCTGGTGCCGCGATCTCGTAGAGCTAGAGTCGGACTAGTGAATGCCAATCGAACAATGCCTTCGACGGCTCGATCGGCAGATGGAGAGCTATCGCAGCGGCAAGTCCGGCCAGAACCGTCAGGACGATCAGCACGCAGATCGCGCCAAATACGAATCTCGCGCGCGCTCGGATAACGTCGCCCGTTGTCTCGATGTAGGGTATGGATACGGTAAGCGATGGCGGAATCAATCCAGTCAGGGCTTCCGGCCCACGGATGGTTCCATTTAGGAGCTCTGCTGCGAATCCCGAGCCGATGCCCAGTATCAAGGCCGCAGCAAGAGACCCAGCAACGAGCTTCAATCTATTCGATTTAATCGGCTTCTGCGGCAACGTCGGCGTCTCGATCACCTGAAGCCGCTCTGCCTGCTGATCCCGACTGATCTTTTGAATGAGACGGGCCGTTGTGAGCTTTGCATTTGCCTCCGAAAGACGTTTCTCGATAGCCTCTCGCTGCCGCTTCAGCGACTCCAAGTCATCAACTTGAGATGGTCTAGATTGCGCAGCAACCGGCGGCGGCTCTTGGACGGTCTTCTCCATAAGTGCAATTCTCTTTTTCAGAGATATCACTGCCGGGTGTGCTTCAGAATAGACCGACATTTTCTGGGCCAATTCGGCACGAAGAGCACTGAGCGTGGCGATCTGAGATTTCTGCTGATCGGAGATTGTCGGCGACGTGTCTGCTGGTCGGCGCGCCGCCTCGCCGACTCGCGCCTGTGCGTCCTCTAGCTTGTTCTCGAGGTCTTTCGCCTCTTCAGCCAGGATATTGACCGCTTCCGCCGCCCTATCGCTTCTCGAGCGATCATCCTCACTCACGATCGCGCTGACCAGCTCTCTTGCGACTTCCATCGCGACTTCCGGGTCTGGGTATTCGAAGCTGACTGTAAATGCGACCGCGAGGGTACTCATACGCATCTGAGCATCCGCGACAACGGGCTTGAACTGAATGCTGTTGCGCATCGATTCGAGGACGTCGGTACTCTTGGGGAATAGCGCGAACTTCTCGGCGATTGCCAGAAGCTTGTCGCGCGTCGCAACTCTCTGTTGAAGGAGCTGAACACGTTCCGGTGCCGTCATGCTGGAGACAGGCCTGACAATGTCCGGAGCCAGTTGCACCTCCAGCAAAATCTTGCCCTCAGAAACATAGTTCGGCTTCTGAAGCGCCGCAAAAAGCAGGCCCCCTATGGCCACCAATGCAAACGGGAAGAGAAAGAAAAAAAACTTCCGCTTAAAAATATCAAACAATCGACCAAGACTTAAACCTGTCCCTTGATCGGGAGAAAAGTCAGGTTCACCGGAAACGAAAGGTTGATGCGAGCCAACGGTCTGGAGCACAGCCTGAACCTCGGATTAAAATCTGCTCACCCCCCAATCAAATGGGCGCCTATTTTCAAGGTGCCAATTTGCTCCCCCCGCACGCTTTATCTAAGGTATAAGTCCTCCCCAATTCTAGAACAAGCGAAAAATCATCAATGATTAACGCGACATATTGCTACATATGTCTTTGGTAAATGGAACCGAGCGCAGCGGGTTTTTCTCGTCGGAAGAAGCTTATCGATCTTCTCGGCCATATTGATTAATCAACTCGGCCGAGAAGGTTTCCATTTCGAGTGGGCTTGGTCTATTCGTTCTTGTTTGCGGGCAATCGTGCCGCGTTCCTTGAAGGCTCTGCGGATGTATGAGTCGTTTTATGGTTTTCGGGAGAAGCCATTCTCCATTCTGCCTGATCCGGATTTGATCTTTTGGGGGCAGAATCACCGGTTTGCGTTCGCCATGCTCGAGTTCGGAGTAATGAACAGCGCGGGCTTCACGGTGATCACTGGTGAGGTTGGTTGTGGAAAGACGACGCTGATCCGATACCTGCTGCGCCGACTCGATGACCACGTTACCGCCTGCGTCATCTCAAATACACCGCGCCCTCAAGACGGACTTCTGCCTTGGGTGATGATGTCGCTCAATCTGCCGTTCGAAGGGACCTATCCCGCGCTGTTCAAGCAATTTCAAAAGTTTCTTCTAGACCAATCCTCCGAAGATCGGCGGGTCATTTTGATCGTCGATGAAGCGCAGAACCTAGGGATGGAGGCGCTTGAAGAGCTTCGAATGCTGTCCAATTTCAATACGGATAAGCGGCAGTTTCTGCAGATCATTCTTGTTGGTCAGCCCCAATTGCGGGACGCGTTGCGTGGTCCTCAACTGCTTCAGTTCGCGCAACGGATCTCGTCCGACTTTCACCTCAAGCCCATGGCGGTCGACGAGGTAACCGACTATATCAATTTCCGTTTGCGGGCCGTAGGTGCGAGCGAGGAGTTGTTCGAGAAAGGCGCTTGTGCGTTTATTGGCCAAGTCAGTCGGGGAATCCCGCGCACGATAAATGTCATTTGCGATACTGCGTTGGTGTATGGCTATGCCGCGCAAGCAAAGTTGATCACGACCGAAATAGTAGATCTGGTCATGAAAAACAAAGAGCAATTCGGGGTGGTTTCGTTCGGCATGGAGCCGGCCGAGGAAGGCCGTCCGTTGGCCGCCGGGTTAGACCTGAGATCCGGCGTCAGGTGACAGTAAATATCCGAGCTCATTGAGCTGGAACGCTTTCCTGATTGTCCAGGGGGCGTCTGTAAACTTCAGCTTGGCGTTTCTGCTGGTCAGTTCCTTGTGCAGCATCATCAACATGCCGAAGAAGCGCGCATCGATGGTCTGCGTTCGGGAAAGGTCGATAATAACGTCTCGGTTGCTAGCCAAAGCATCTTCGAAATGCCTCGCAGCGCGCACAACATGCATTTGCAAGGCAGCTCCCGATAGCGCGAACGTTATCGATCCGTCATCCTCCTGAACTTTCGCAATCGAAAGTTCCTGCGGCCGCAGCTTTTGGCTCACCCGATGCCAACGATTTGCCGCGGCCAGAGGCAGAACACGGGTGAAGAGCAACCGCAGTAGGACGAGGCCATCGTGCTGATAGCGTTTCCAGAGATAGTGCTCTTCCTTAATGCGCCATAACCACTCAAATCCGCATGCACGCACGACCGGCGGAGCCCGCTTGATCACGCCGGCCTGGAAACCAAGCGCCGCACCTAGATGGGCGCGGATCGGTATGTTCAAGCGATGGTGGTTCCGTTGGAGCCACAATTGACCCTTTTTGGCGCCAAGAGACACAACCAAGAAATCGGCGCCGCTTGAATTTACGACGTTGAGAATATTGTCAGCGCTGAGTTCGTCGACGTCGCCAAAGCCCGGGTCCATCGACCCGATACATTTCGTTTCGCTCGAGCCAGCGTTAAATGCATGCGCGGCAGCTGTGGCTACACCTGTCGCTCCTCCAAACAGGAACAGAGAGAGGCTGTGCACGCCTGTCGCCTGGGCCCGGAGACGCTCAAGAAGGTCGGCTCCCGACGCTCTTTCGCGGATTGGCAGGCCGATAAGCCGTGCAATCCAAATGATGGGCATACCATCTGGTGGGCAAAGATCGCTATCAAGCACCGATTGTCGGAATTCCGGATCGGAAAGACTGTTGACGAGAAAATTCAGATTTGGCGTGGAGACCAGACACGTCGCACGCCGCGCAGCCGCGCTTTCAAGCCTTCTTACGACCGCCGTTAGATCGAGCGCGTCAATTGGGAGGCCGAGAATACAATAAACCTCACGCGAGAGATTGGACGACAATAATGATGCCTCAGTCGGAGGTGCTGAGGAGGCACCCACCAATGCAGTTCCCTCGGCGAAGCCGACTTCGGCGACCGACAATCTCTGACGGTCAAATCCACTTGCCGGGTGCGCTACGTCCAAACTGGTCATTGCAGCTAGTGGTTTTTGAATTAAATATTTAATGTAGTATTAAATTTCGACACTAGAATTCTATATTATAGTCACAGACCAATTTCCAGTGTTATTTTTTAATTCGGCTGCCGGCTCGAAGGGTTCAGGAAGCACACGCCGGAGCCGGATCTACGATACCGCGAGATATGAAACGATTTTTTGAGCTAAGCCGTGAACGAAGGGCTTGTCTTTGATCGTGCCGTGGTCGCCATCAACGAAATGCAAATCGATGCCGTGAGGTGCGCAACTTTTCCACCCCACGGCATGGTCTCGGAGCTTTCGATCGAGCAGATCTTCCGTTCGAATCAGTATGAAGCGCTTAGGGTAGGGCGGCGGAACGTAGGCTTTGTTGGCCTCGATTGATGCAATGATCTGCATGGGTTTCGGCACAGGCCGGCCGGCGCTGTGCAGCCTGGATTGGGAAAGACGCCAGCCAAGCGACTTCGCTTTGTTCACCGCGAACCGAGCCAAGTTTGATGCTACTTCGTTGGCTCCACCCTTCATAAGGATTCGGCGATACTTCCCAAGGCGATCGATGATCCGCAGGACCCTATAGCGAGCCATCTCCCTTGGGGTTAGTGATTGAAGAAATTGCGGATGCCAGATATCAAACAAGGCGAGGAAGCCGACGTCCTCGCCTTGAGCTAGCAGCCGCTGGCCCATTTCGTAGGCAACGAGGCCGAAAGTCGAATAGCCGCAAAATTGGTAGGGCCCGTGAGGCTGCAATTTGCGAATCTCGGCCACGAATTGATCGGCAAGCTCCTCCACGCTCGGATAACGGCTCTCGCTATCCACATTTGGCCACCAGATTTCGTAGACTGGTTGCTCCTCTGGCAGTGCTTCGGCGAGGTCGCGCGCTCCTGGAGCTCCCGGAAAGAAGCAAATAAGGGGGGGGCGACTACCGGACACGCGGATTGGGCGAAGGTGCACAAATTCCTGTGCCAGCGGGTGCTCAGACGCGGTGTCGTCACTGTTGATGCAGTCTGAGCGCATGTTCGAAGCACACGCGGAGAGCAACGGAGGAGCTAAGCTCCCTCCAGTAGCTGTTTGATTTTCGTCGATGGAGCAGAGAATGTTCATTCACTCCAGCAAACATTTTGAGTACAGGAAAAGCTATTGTGGGTGTTTTTGACGCGTAAAGAGCTCAACAACAAACGGCGTAAAGGAAAGAATAGCTTCAGGAGGAATACCGTTCTGGGGTCCTGTAGTAAAGCGCACATGGCGGGATTGGATGCAGTATGATGAATGTCGTCGCTTCGACAGAAGCCTAAAATAGGCGACGAGTAATAGCGCCCAGAGTTCCGTTGTCCGTGAGATACAACAAACTAGACCGACTTTTTGCTTTTAATGTTCGAGCATCCCCTGTCGCTTCAATTCGGCTTTGACAAGTTGCGCTACTATCGCATGGGCGCGGCTACTATAATGACCACCGCATGGCATGGGCGAACGTAGCCACGCTGCAAAGCCTGAATCCTGGCGAGTAAAGTACCCGCAAGCCGAGCGGCCGCTGTTTGCAGTCGCCATTACAGGGCCGACATCCAGGACCTTGATGTGCCTTGCCCGCAACTCATCGACGAGATCTGCGTATTCGAAATGGCCGAAGTTTGTGTTCTCTCGAAAGCTGCCGGCGACTGGGAGAATGACGATGAGCGGGCGTTGACCACGCGCTCCCGCAAGCGTTGCGAATGCTTCCGAAATGGCGACCATCAATTGCAGAGCGCCCGACGGATGATCTGCTTGATACAAGGCATTCCACTCTGTATGCCCGGAAAAGAAGGCGCGTACGCTCGGCATAAGTGCAACCCTTGCAAGCGTCAGAGTGTAAGGGAAGCGCGATATAACTGCCCCATCACTAGTGCCCGGAAGGAAATAGGACGCGGGCAGCGCGTCAGATGGCGCCTGGTTCAAGGCAACAAACCTATCTGCGTCAAGGCGCGGCAAACCAATCCAGTTCAAGGTCCCCGAAGGAGTGATGACGAAACGACCTTTGAGCGCGAACGGGACCTGGTCCCCTCCCAGCCATCCATCATACTGGCTAACCACGTCCATGATTCCGTTGGGATCCAGTCCGAGAAGCACGAACCGCGAGCCGTCGAGAGTCTTTTCGAGACGTCGATATGCCTGATCTATGCCGTAGCCTCCGACGGAATAATTCGCTACGCGACATCCTAGGATGTGCGAGAGGCGTTCAACCCAGCCCTCGCCATCTTCGCTTTCAAAACCAGACGTGAAAGAATCTCCGTACGCGGAGCCGCAAGGCTCGGCGTTGCCTGCGATATCCTCTGGCGTGAGAAGCCCCCCAATGTCGGGATCTAGCATTGAGGAACCACTATTCCAGTTCGCGCGTACTTGTTCGAGTTTGGGATCCCACAAGAAACGATTGGCCTGCGGATAGGCTGCGAGCGACCGGCAGATCATTGTCGCTCCCGCTTCAACGGCGATGACAGCCAGTACCAATGTTAGGGCCAAAGCGCGCCAACTGAACTCGGCATTTTCTTCGCTCGATAACTGTCTCGAATGAAGCAACTTGGGCGCCTCCAGGGGGGCTATGTCATATCTCTGCGGCCATATCCGGCGCTAATTGGCCGACAGCGCCGCGCGACCTTTTCTCGGCGATGAGTAGCTTGAATCGCGCACAAGCCGTTGTGCTCGCGGAAGGGAAATCACGATCTCCCGACTGTCGCCGACCTTACGTACGACAGCGTTTTGCGGCAAGGGATCCACACATTCATCGCCTCCGCTTTCAATGTATCGATGCCAGGTTGCAGCCCCGGTGGCTGCGGCTGCGCGCCGGCCATTCGCAAATAATGGTTGAAGCCACGAATCCGATTGGTTTTTTGTGCCGTCATGGTTTCGAAGAAAAACGAGTACGAGATTGAGATGTCGCCCTGCGTTTCCACCCAATGAGGCGCATTTTGCGGCTGGTGTAGTCCAGCGCCTGCCGAGAGCCGAAACACCTGCTCTTGCTTTGGATCACGCTTGGCGAGCTCGACTTGCGCGATGTCGACCATGCCGCGGAAGTAGAACTGTTCCAATTCAGGCTCGGTCAAAGTTGTGGGCGAGTAGAGATGATAAGTCTTCTCGCCCATGATCTGGCAGAAAAACACGGCGGAAGGGTCGAAATGGAACGGGGTCAAGGTTGCGGCGGACGTTATGAAAATTGCCGACTCCAACCGCAAGATGCGGTCGTTTCTCAGCTCCGGAGAGCGATCAAGAATCTGCTCAACAAGACTGTTGCGCAGCATGCGGAAGCGAGGGTCGTGGTTCTCGGGCCGCTTGAGCAAGATTCGAATCGAGCGATCTTTCAAGCCGCGGAACGCCTCGGACAATCCCAGATTAACCGATTTCACGGCACGGAACCTCTGATCGGGCGCTGTCGCGCTCGATGCCAGGAAAAAGTCTTGCTCCCGACCGGCGCCGTATTCCTTTTCCGCGAGGCTGGCGAGTGAGCTAAGTTCAAACATACCGAGCTGATTGAGATTGTGATTGAATCCAAACGGCTCACGATTAAACGATTGTTCTACAGCATTGGAAGGAAGTTCGAGCCTTCCGGTTTCCGAATTGCCTGTCAAAGCCATTGTAAAATCCTGTATCGAAAGGCGCTCTCGACGTTCAGTTCGACGTCCTCTGGGAACTACGAGAATTTGTGGTGTGCGTATTTGGCTCTTTCGGTAACGACCGGTTGGCCAGCCAGCCGGCGTGCTGCACGAAGAGTGGCTCGCACGGGCGTCGCGCTCATGTAAACGAGCTGGTCCAGCAGCTCCGAGTTACCCACGTGAGGCAGGGCGATTCCGCGGGCAGCAAGATGACCCCTTGCATAGTGCAGCATGCTTTGGCGCCGCGTGCTATCGGTGTAATAGGTAAAACTCATGGTGATAGACGGTTCGTCTCCGACCTCCACCAGATGCGGCGATGTTGAAGGCATATACGCGCCATCTCCGGGGCCAACCTCAAAACGGTGCGCACGTTTGCGGAACTCTTCTTTCCAAATGATCAGATCTCGGTCGTGGTGTGCATGGAAGCGATCTCTGGCCATTTCGCTGACAACGATTTCGTCGTCTGGCTCCCAAACATAGATGGTTTTGCGCCCTTGGATCTGAAGAATGAAGTTGTGCTCCTTGTCGATATGAAATGGTGTCACGGTGTTGGGGGACGTGACGAAGATCCAGCCTCCGCGATAGCTCATGTTTGGATCTTTGGTCTCGACCAACGGTTGGACGCTGTCCAGTACTTGATCGACAAGCTGGCGATAAGTTGCATCGGTTTGCACGTTGAGCAGCGACAGCCAAGCCTTTGCGTCCCGGATCCGCTTCAGCGTATCAGCAGCCGAGGAGCTGTTTGGATGTATCGTGGGAGCCAGATTGAACGGCGTGTCTGCGGTCGCGCTGCTGGCATGGGTCCGCACTCGCCCTCGTTCCTCGAGGCGCCTGCTCAGTTCGATCAATTGATCCGGCTGAAGCAAAGGGTGATCGGAGAGTTGGTGCCGAACAGCCGCGACCTTCCGGGGCTGAAAGTTCTCCCAGTCAAGTTCGATGAGCGGAGCTGAAATCTGCGGCATTGCGCGACGTCCTTTGATCTCAATTGCACGGGTAAAATTCAATAAATGTCAATTAACTTTAAGTAATACTAAATATTATAATGCCCGCCACGGGTGCTTGTCGCAAGGTCTTTCAGGCGTCAGACGTCTTGAATGGTGAACGCACCGGGCTATGGCGTCTCGGCTCGAGCGTTGAGAGGGTGCGCTTATGACGCACTTTGACAATGAAATTTATTTCACCGGGGTATAAAAAGGCTAGCTCCTTCGTTTTTCTTGGTGGCTCGGAGGGCTCCAGCCGGAAACTTCTTTGGGGCCGGTGCCATGTATGAAAGCTCGATTAAATACGGTAGCTGGCGAGCCGCGATAGGTTCGATGCGAATTGCGCAAATCCGCGGATTCGCCCGCCTTCTCACCTTGATTGGAAGGTCGAACTGGGGCAGCAAGGCCATCACTCGCGCGCGCGGCAGCCGGACGCTGAGGCCGGTTTTGGAGTGGCTACTCGCCTTTCATGGCAGCTTTCCGAGCATCGCGGCCGCAAGCGCATGCGCGGCGCGCTACGTTCCGGGATCGCATGACCATCCAACGCAGTTAGGTCTTCACGCCGAGTTCGCGGAACTAACGCGGGAAAGCGACTATCCCGTGCTCTTCTTCCTGATGCCGATCGCGTCCGAATTGCGGTCGGTCTTCGATCTCGGCGGAAGCATCGGCAATCTGTTCTTTCAGCTTGACCGGCACCTTCATTTCTCGACCGAGCTCGTCTGGATCGTTCACGATCTGCCGTTCAAACGCCAGGCGCTGCAAGACTTCGCAAAGAGCAGGAGCGAGCAGCGGCTTACATTCTCTGATCAGTTCTCCGCGGCCTCGGGCGCCGACCTCTTCATCGTCGCGGGCGCCATTCATTTTTTTGAACCTACTCTGGCAGAACTGCTGGTGTCTCTCGATCGGTTGCCGAGGCATGTCATCGTTAACCGAAGCCCGTTTTCGAACCTGGAGGACATCGTTACCGTCCATGACGGCGGTCTTTGGGTAAATCCGTGCAAGCTCCATAGTGTCGACAGGTTTTGCTCGGGAATGAGTTCTCTGGGATACGAACTCGTCGCAAGCTGGCCGGTTCATGAACGAAGGACCAGGGTGCCGCTTTTTCCCGATTGCGAGGGGGGCTACAGGGGCTTTTATTTCCGCCTTCCCGAGATTGCTCGCGGTACCTAGACAGTGCGCTGCCTGATGCGCTCCGGATGCCCCACGATCGGAACTCGCTAAGAATTGAACCTATGGTCCAGACCAGGAATTGAACCAGTGGCCAGATCAGATCACTAAAACAACCGAGTTGATTAATTCCCGGGGGACCGAATCGAGCCGGATTACCGGAGGCTAGTTAACCAGGTGTCGCGAGTGTCTGATTGGCCTAGCGAAAATGAGCTGACAGTAGGATAAATTGCTTATAATATTGCGTCATATTTCTCAGAATTGCGGGTAGTTGCTACCCAGTGTTCAACAACGCCGCCCGATTAGTTTGAAAAGGGCCTGACTTGTGTCTTTGGATTCGGTTGGATCGCAGGTTCTAGATCGACATGGGAATTCTGGTTCCGCTCTTGTGGAGCAGACCGGCGCGTGGAATGGGTCTCGCACCGATTATCCTCGGGATCGAACGATTGCCCAGCTTTTTGAGGAGGTGGTTGCGTCCTCTCCGAACGCGATAGCGCTGGAGTTTGGAAGCAAGCAGCTCACATACGCCGAACTGAACTTGCGCGCCAACCAATTGGCTCATCGGCTCCGAGCGGCGGGCGTCGGTCCGGAAACGTTGGTAGGGTGCTGCATTGAGCGCTCCTTCGAAATGATCATTGCGCTCGTCGCGGTGTTGAAGGCCGGCGGCGCTTATGTTCCGTTCGATCCTGATTATCCGAAAGAACGTTTCGAGTTCCTGTTGCAGGACACTCGGACGACGATCATGGTCACCCAGCCATCGCTCGCTTCGACGGTCCTGTCCGGATACGGCGGAGCCTGCTTGGTTTTGGACAGCTCCGAGTCATCGGATGTTGATACCGACAATTTGGAAGCGTCGGGTGGCCCCAAAAGTCTAGCCTACGTCATGTACACGTCGGGCTCCACAGGGCGTCCGAAGGGCGTGATGGTCGAAAATCGGGCCATCGTGCGTCTGGTTCGAAATACCAATTTCTGCAATTTCGGATCGGATGAAACCTTCCTGCAGTTCGCGCCAATCTCGTTTGATGCGTCGACGTTCGAGATTTGGGGGGCGCTTCTCAATGGTGGTCGTTTGGTGGTTATGCCGCCTGCGCCGACTTCGCTGAAAGATCTAATACGCGTGATCCGGGAGAATAAGGTAACCACCTTGTGGCTCACGGCGGGGTTGTTCAATCTCGTAATCGAGGAAAATCTTGAAGGTCTCCATTCGCTTCGGCAGTTCCTCGCCGGTGGCGACGTGCTTTCGGCTCGGCATGTCCGGTGGGCCCTTGAGAAGCTTCCAAATTGCCGGGTGATCAACGGGTACGGGCCGACCGAGAATACGACGTTTACCTGTTGCCATGCGATGCAGGCCGGAGATCCGGTTCCACAGTCGGTGCCGATCGGCCGCCCGATCTCCAACACTCAAGTGTATATTCTCGATGAGGAGATGCGCCCGGTCCCCCCCGGAGTCGTCGGAGAAGTGTTCGCGGCTGGCGACGGTGTTGCGCGCGGATATCTCAATGCCGCCGAAGCCACCAGCCAGAAGTTCGTTCCTAATCCATTTGCCGACAGAGATGACGATGCTCGCATGTATCGCACCGGTGATCTGGCGCGTTGGCAGGTCGACGGGATCGTGGAATTTCTTGGGCGGGCCGACCAGCAATTGAAGATCCATGGGCACCGCATCGAACCCGGAGAGATAGAAGCTGCCCTCGATGAGCATGACCAAGTTTCCCGGAACTGTGTCGTAGCGCTGCCTGCGGAACATGGGTCTAGGCGCCTTGCTGCGTATTACGTTTCTCGCGATAGCGAATTGAGCAGCGGCGACTTGCGTAAGTTTCTGGCAGCCAAGCTACCAGAATTCATGATTCCAGCTTTCTTCGTTCAACTTGAAGCGCTGCCGTTGACGCCCAATGGAAAGGTCGATCGATCCCTCCTGGCCTCACTCGGCATTTCGGGTCAGGGAGTTGCTGCTACCGAAGCCGCCAACACCGATCTCGAGAAGGCTATCTTTGATATCTGGCGTCAGAGCTTGGGTATCGATCGGTTCGGCGTGCTCAACAATTTCTTCGATCTGGGTGGCAATTCGCTTCTGCTCGCGAGTGTTCATGTCAGCCTCGAAAGAGCATTGCAGACCACCATCTCGATTACTGCTTTGTTCGAGTTTACCACCATCAAGTCTCTCGCCGAGTATCTGGGCGGGAAAATATCATCGGGACGGTCCGTCGTTGACGCGCAGGAGCGCGCTAGGCGCCAACGGACAGCTTTCGCCCGGCAACGTGATCGTCGAACCGGCAGTTTGTTATGAGTGATAGTGAAGTTGGGGCCGAGGCCCTTGAGGGAGTTGCGATCATCGGGATGGCCGGCCGCTTCCCCGGCGCTGGTAGCGTCGCCGAGTTCTGGCGCAACCAGCTGAACGGCATCGAGTTCGATCTCCAGGTTTGGAGTTGGTGATCTCGAGGTTGCGGATCGTGCTGAAGTCGCTTGCGATCCGAGCTATGTGAAGGCGCGGTCGATCATCGACGGCGTGGAAATGTTCGATGCCGAGTTCTTCGGCATTTATCCACGCGAAGCGGAGATGATGGATCCGCAGCAGCGGCTATTTCTCGAGTGTTGCTGGCAGGCTCTGGAAGATGCTGGCTATGTGCCGGATACATATCCGGGCCAGATAGCCGTATATGCCGGTTCTAGCGTCTGGTCGTATTTCCTGACCCGGCTTTGCACGATACCCGGGTTCATCGAGAAGTTTACCTCGGGTTATCAAGTCTCGAACTACGTCGAGATGATGGGAAATAGTCTCGATTTCCTGTCGACGCGGGTTTCTTACAAGCTGAATCTGCGTGGCCCGAGCTTCACCATGCTGTCGGCGTGTTCGACATCTTTGCTTGCCGTCACACAGGCGTGTCAATCACTCCTGACCTATCAGACCGATATGGCGCTCGCCGGCGGCGTCTCCATCACGTTTCCGCAGAAGCGCGGCTATTTCTATCAAGAGGGCGGCATGGCGTCGCCTGATGGTCATTGCCGAGCTTTCGACGCCGACGCCCAAGGGACCGTTTTCGGTAGTGGCCTGGGTGTCGTGTTGCTCAAGCGTCTCGACGACGCACTACGCGACGGCGATCAGATTCACGCGGTTATTCGTGGCTTCGGAGTCAATAATGACGGCTCCTCAAAGATAGGGTACACCGCGCCGAGCATCGAGGGGCAAGCCAGTGTCATAGCGATGGCTCATGAGGCCGCCGGCATTGCACCCGACACCATCGGCTATATCGAGGCTCATGGCACCGCGACGCCGCTCGGCGACCCTATCGAACTGGCGGGACTAACTCAGGCGTTCCGGGCGCACACGGATCGCAAGCAGTTCTGCACGATCGGAACGGCCAAGACGAACGTGGGACATCTGGACGTTGCAGCCGGCGTAACCGGCCTGATCAACGCGACGAACATCGTCCGTGACGGCGTGTTCCCGCCAACGCTTCATTTCAAGAAACCGAATCCGAAGTTCGATTTCGCAGGCAGCCCGTTCCGGGTCAATGTGAAAAAATCGGAATGGCGAGCCGAAGGACCGCGCCGGGCCGGCGTCAGCTCGTTTGGGGTGGGCGGAACGAACGCGCATGTAATCATTGAGCAAGCGCCCAGCACTCGTCCATCGGAGTCTCCGCGGCCCAATCATCTTCTTCTCCTGTCGGCGCGCTCGCCTGCGGCACTCGAGCAGGCGAGCAAGAATCTTATCGCGCATCTACAGTCTCACCCGAACCTTAATCTGGCCGATGTTGCGTGGACACTTCAGGCTGGCCGCAAGAGTTTTGATTATCGCCGGACAATCGTCGCAGGGTCCGTAACCGAAGCCGTCGACCTGCTCTCGCAGAATAAGTCGCCGCAAGCACGCGCGAAGCCGAGTACCGGCCCGGATATCTATTTCCTGTTCCCGGGGCAGGGATCACAGCATCCGAACATGGCTCGCGAGATCTACGAAACCGAAAGGGTGTTTCGCGATGCGGTGGATCGCTGCGCCGCAATCCTGCAGCCACACCTCGGGGTCGACATCCGGACTTTGCTCTATCCAGCGGCGGATGCCGGTGACGAAGCGAAGCGTGACGTTACGGAAACTGTTAACGCGCAACCGGCCATATTCACCATCGAGTATGCGCTGGCGCAGCTCTGGATGAGTTGGGGTATCCGGCCTAAGGCCTTGGCGGGGCACAGCGTTGGTGAGTTTGTTGCTGCCTGCCTTGCGGGCGTGATCTCGTTGGAGGACGCCCTCGGTCTCGTCGCCCTGCGCGGCCGTATGATGCAGAAGATTCCTGCCGGTGGCATGCTATCGGTTCGCCTCTCTGAGGCAGAAATTCATGCGCGATTGCGAGAACCCTTGTCACTGGCGGCGATTAATTCGCCGTCATTGTGCGTCGTTGCCGGGGCGTTGGAGCCGCTTGCGGAATTCGAGAAGGAGCTGAACGAGGCTGGAATTGCCTGCCGCCGTCTCGTCACCTCGCACGCCTTCCACTCGTCGATGATGGATCCGCTGATTGAGCCGCTTGCCAGCGGCTTTTCGAAGGTGAAGCTGAATTCGCCAGGCATTCCCTACGTGTCCGGCGTGACCGGAACCTGGATTCTTGCCGACGAGGCCCGCAATCCCGACTATTGGGCAAAGCACGCGCGGGAACCGGTTCGTTTCTCGGCGGTCATCCAGGAGCTACGCAAGAATCCGGTCGCCGTGCTCTTGGAAGTCGGTCCCGGCAATGTGCTGGCAACGCTTTCGCGGCAGCATGCCGGATTTTCTTCCGATCAGATCATCGTCTCCTCGCTGTCAGACGGGTTCTCCGGCGAAGGCGATTCAAAGGCGCTGATGTCCGCCCTTGGAGCCCTTTGGTTCGCGGGCGCGCAGCCCGACTGGCCATCATTGTATAAAGCGGAGCGCCGTCAGCGTGTTTCGCTGCCGACCTATCCATTTGAACGTAAGCGCTTTTGGCTGGAAACGAAGCCCAAGCCTGAGGAGGTGATCACCGCGCTCTCCCAGGCCGCGGTACCAGAAATCCTCGGGATCGAGGACCAATTCAATCAGGGAAACCAACCCGTGAATATCGCCGTTGCACCAGTTCCGCCCCCTTTGGCCGAGGGTCGCAAGACCAAGATCAAGGCAGCTCTTGTTGAGATGTTCGTCGATCTGTCGGGTACCGATTTGTCGGTGGCGGACAGTTCTTCCTCATTCCTGGAATTCGGCTTCGATTCCCTGTTTCTGACCCAGGCCGCGCAGGCGTTGCAAGAGAGGTTCGGCGTCAAGATCACATTCAGGCAGCTCCTCAACGATGCGGGCTGTCTGCGAGACCTCACCGAGTATGTCGCAAGCAGCCTTCCGCCCAACGCTTTCGCGGAGCCTGTTGCTGCGAGCGCCTCGGAGCAAGGGTCCCTGACATCGACCATCCAGACGGAAACTCCGGTCGCCATGATGATCGCGCCGTCGTTGCCCACCGCATTCAGCGAAGCGGGGAGCGCGTCCGATAGCTCGATGGAACGGATCATGCGTGATCAGCTTCAGGCGATGAATTTGCTGATCGCCAAGCAGCTGGAAACGCTCAATGCCGTTCGGCCGCAGAAGGTTGCTGCCATACCAAGCGCGCCGGTGGTGGCAAGCGTACGGCAAGCCGCGCAAGCGCAACCGGCGCCCGCCAAGGATGTCTCGAGGGGGACTGCCGAAGCGCAGCCGGCCGCAGGTAAGTCGTTCGGTCCCTACAAGCCGCCACAGACAGGCAACTCATACGGTCTGACCGACCGCCAGCGCGAGCACCTCAAGGCCCTGATTGAGCGCGTCAACCAGCGTACGGCCAAGTCAAAGACCTTCACCCAGGCGCATCGCAGGGCGCTGGCCGATCCTCGTGTCGTCTCGGGCTTCCGTCAGCAGTGGAAGGAGATGGTCTACTCGATCGTAACCGACCGCTCCGAGGGATCCCGGATCTGGGATATCGACGGCAATGAGTACATCGATCTGGTCAATGGCTTTGGGCAGATCATGCTGGGTCATCGGCCGGAATTTGTCACGAAGGCGATCGAAGCGCAGCTCCAGAAGGGCTTCGAGATCGGCCCCCAAACGCCGCTCGCGGGTGAAGTCGCTGAGATATTCTGCGAGATGACCGGCAACGAGCGTATGGCGTTCTGCAATACGGGCTCCGAGGCAGTGCTCGCTGCCATGCGTGCTTCCCGGACCGTGACCGGGCGTAACAAGATCGTTATGTTCTCGGGTGATTACCACGGCATGTTCGATGAAGTTCTTGCAAAGGGCTTCACCAACCGGGCCGGCGAGCCGCAATCTGTGCCGATCGCGCCCGGCATTCCGCGGCAGAGCGTGTCGAATGTGGTCGTGCTGGACTATGGCACATCGCAGTCGCTTGAATGGATCCGCCAAAATGCGAACGATCTTGCGGCCGTTATGGTGGAACCGGTCCAAAGCCGGCACCCTTCGCTTCAACCGGTCGAGTTTCTGAAGGAGCTCCGCCAGATCACCGAAGATTGCGGTGCGGCACTCATTTTCGACGAGGTTGTTACCGGCTTTCGAGTTCATCAGGGTGGGTGCCAGGCACTGTTTGGTATTCGAGCGGACCTAGCGACGTACGGAAAAGTGCTCGCCGGCGGAATGCCCGCCGGTGTCCTGGCCGGCAAGGCGCGCTTCATGGACGCGCTTGATGGAGGCGCATGGCAGTTTGGAGACGAGTCGTTTCCCGAGGTCGGCGTGACCTTTTTTGCGGGAACGTTCGTTCGTCACCCGCTGGTGATGGCCGCGATGAAGGCCGTGCTTCAGAATTTGAGAGAGCAGGGGCCGGTCTTGCAGACGCGACTCAACGAGCGGACGGCGGGCCTCGTTCGGACCCTCAACGAAATCGCCACTCAGGAAGGTGTTCCGACCCGCGTCGAAAGCTTCGGAAGCCTCTTCTATCTCGGCTTTGCTGCAACGGAGCGTTTTGCGAGCCTGTTCTACTTCTATCTGCGAGACAGGGGCATCCACATTCGCGAAGGTTTCCCTTGCTTTCTCACGACCTCGCACAGTGACTCCGACCTGGAGAAGATCGTTCAAGCGTTCAGAGAAAGCGCAGTCGAAATGCGGCAATCAGGCTTCTTCGAACGGTCGCAAACGGGCGCCGTGGCGCCGTTGGTTCCGGCTGTGGTGCCGCAAGCCAGCGACGCTCCGCTCACGGAGCCGCAGCTTGAAGTTTGGCTGTCCGACCAACTCGGTGCTGAAGCATCTTGCTGTTTCAACGAATCGATCTCCCTGCACCTGCGCGGAAGTCCCGACTTGCCCGCCCTCGGTCAGGCGCTTGATCGTGTTGTGTCACGCCATCAGGCGCTGAGCGCCACCTTTGACAACGATCATCATCGGCAGATCTTCGTTGCGAATTTAGAGCTCGGTATGCCGACGGTCGACCTGACGGAGGTGAATTCAGCGGAAAGGGAGTTGCGGCTGGCTCAAATCGTCAGTGACGATGCAAGTACACCGTTCTCGTTAAGCAATGGCCCGTTGGTCCGGGCCCAACTCGTCAAGATGTCGACAGATCATCTCGTTCTTATCTTCACGGCGCATCACATCGTTTGCGACGGTTGGTCAATCAATATCCTGGTCGACGAATTGGCGCAGGCGTACAACGCATTCAGCGGGGGCGCAACTTGGAATCCTCGAGCGGCGATGGCATTTGCGGATTATGCGAATTCGCAGGCCAAGTTTGTTGACAGCTCCGACGGACGCAAGGTCGAGCAATATTGGATCGAGCAGTTCCGCCAGCCGGTATCGCTGCTCGACCTTCCAACCGATCGCCCTCGGCCGGCCGTGCGGGAGTTCGACGGAGCGACGTATCGGACCAGGATCGGCTCCGAGTCCTGCGGCCGGCTCAAGAAATTCGGCGCAAGCCACAGGTGCACACTGTTCGTCACGTTGCTGGCCGGCCTTCAGGCTCTGCTCGCTCGTCTGAGTGGCCAATCCGACATCGTTGTCGGCGTGCCGACGGCCGGTCAGTCGCTGGTGGAGGATGCCGTTCTGGTGGGGCATTGCGTCAATTTCATCCCCCTGCGTGGTCGCTTGACCGAAAATCCGACCGCTGCTGAGTTTCTCGCCCAGATGAAGCAGACGGTTCTCGCAGGGTACGATAACCAGAATTACACATA
The DNA here is from genome assembly GCF_049949275.1 of Bradyrhizobium genosp. A. Classification (NCBI taxonomy): domain Bacteria; kingdom Pseudomonadati; phylum Pseudomonadota; class Alphaproteobacteria; order Hyphomicrobiales; family Nitrobacteraceae; genus Bradyrhizobium; species Bradyrhizobium genosp. A. Next base: position 3,058,686 of record NZ_CP188196.1, read on the forward strand.
TGGAAGGCTGGTGCGTAAGCTCGCCCTCCAGCGTGATCCAAGCAGGCTACCGCTGACCGAAATCCAGTTCAACCTGGAGCGACTGGGTGGTTCGGCTGACTTCGATGGACTGCGGGCAGAGATCGATCCAAACCCAAAGAGCTTCGTCAACTTCGACATCTTTCTCAACATCGTCGAATCGAAGGACGGTCTGACCCTCGATTGCGACTACAACACCGGTCTGTTCGATGAGGCAACGATCGCGCGCTGGCTCGATCACTACAAGGTCCTTCTGGAGGGGATGGTCACTGATGCCGCGCGCCCGGTCGCGATGTTGCCTTTGCTGTCAAACGCCGACAGACGGCAGATGCTGGAGGTTTGGAATGACACTGGTGTCGGGCGGCAGGGTGGCCTGACCGTTCATGCACTGTTCGAGGCGCAGGCAAGGAAAACGCCGAACTCGGTTGCGGCGGTTTTTGGATCGACGCAGTTGACCTATGCCGAACTCGACAGCCGTGCGAACCAGCTGGCCAACTACCTGCGTAAGCTCGGGGTGAAGCCCGGCGTCTTGGTCGGCGTGTTCGTCGAGCGCAGTATGGAGATGCTGATCGGATTGTTGGGGACCTTGAAGGCCGGCGGTGCCTATGTGCCGATCGATCCAACATTCCCCCCGGAGCGCCTCAGCTATGTTCTGGAGGATGCGGGAGCCTCCGTCGTGCTCTCGCAGACGGCGCTGGCCAAGATATGGCAGTTCGGTAGCGCGCAGGTGGTTCATCTCGACGGCGATTGGGGGGCGATTGCCCGTGCAGAAGCTGCGAGGCCAACTAGCTTTGCCGGCGGAGAAGATCTGGCCTACGTGATCTACACCTCGGGATCGACTGGTCGGCCAAAGGGCGTCGAGATCCCGCATCGCGCGGTCGTCAATCTGTTGCAGTCGATGTTGATCCAACCTGGCTTGGTCGAAACCGACGTGTTGGCGGCCGTCACCACGCTGTCGTTCGATATTTCAGGGCTTGAGCTATACCTGCCGCTTTGTGTTGGAGCCCGGGTAGTCATCGTTAGCCGCGAAACGGCCCAGTTCGGACTCAAGTTGCTCGAATACCTAAAGGAGACAAACGCAACCGTCGTGCAGGCGACGCCGGTGACCTGGCAGCAATTGCTGGAAGCCGGCTGGAACGGTGAGCCGGCGCTAAAGGTACTGTGTGGCGGTGAAGCGTTCCCGCGCGAGCTTGCTGATGAGCTTGCGAAGCGTGCCGGGGCGGTATGGAACATGTACGGGCCCACGGAGACAACGATCTGGTCCGCGGTCTTGGAAGTCAAATCCGGTACTGGACCGGTGCCGATCGGCTACCCCATCTCCAACACGAAGTTCTTTGTGCTGGATCAGCAACTCCATCTGGTTCCAATCGGTGTGCCAGGCGAACTGTACATCTCAGGACAGGGGCTGGCGCGGGGGTATCACAGGCGGCCTGATCTGACTGCAGAGCGTTTTGTGGCGAATCCCTTTGAAGCCGGCGAAAAGATGTATCGAACCGGGGATCTCGTTCGCCGCCATCAGGATGGCACGCTCGAGTTTCTCGGGCGACTGGACAACCAGATCAAGCTGCGCGGTTTCCGGATCGAACTCGGCGAGATCGAGAGCATCCTGGGAAGCTATCCCGGTGTCACCCAAGCAGTCGTATCCGTCATCGAGGATGCAGCAGGCGAGAAGCGCCTGATCGGTTATGTTCTGGTAGCCAAGGGCTCCGCCCTTAGTGCCACAGGTTTGCGCGAACACCTACTAAAGAGCTTGCCGGCATACATGGTGCCTGCAGCATATGTGACGCTGGAAGCATTTCCCTTGACGCCGAACGGCAAGGTGGACCGCGGAGCGCTTCCCGCGCCGGATTGGTCGGAACAGCAGGCGCGTATGGCTTACGCAGCTCCGCGAAGCCCAGACGAAGAGGAGATGGCCAAAATCTGGGCGGAGGTTCTGAAGCTGGAGCGCGTAGGTATCAACGACAATCTCTTCGAGCTCGGCGCTGATTCGCTCCATGTCTTCCAAATCACGGCGCGTGCCAACAAGGCAGGTATCGCTGTGACGCCGCGTCAGATACTGCAGCTTCGTTCCATCGCGGCGATTTTTGACCAGTTGGCAAATCAAGCGCAGGATCAAGGGCAATCGAACAGGCAGTCGATCAAGGCCGTTCCGCGACATAAATTTCGGATGACTCCACAGGTGGTCCGGCAGGCAAACTAGATGGCGACAATCATCAAACTTCCGAACGTGAATCGGGAGGTTGGCGACCGGCGCGAGATTGGGGACAATCAGTATAATCTGATGTTTCCACTCTCAGCGGCGCAGGAGCGGATATGGCGCGCCGACCAGCAGGAACCCTGCGACCCTTCCTACAATTGTGCGTTCAGATGGCGGCTTGACGGTCCGTTGGAGGCTGATCTCGTCGAGAAGGCTTTCAACGAAATCGTGGCACGCCACGAGATTCTTCGGGCAACGTTCTCGCGACTCGGCACTGATTTAGTCCAGATTATTGCGCCTTCGATCGGGCTTAGAGTAGAACGAGACGATCTCAGCGCCGTTCCCGGCGACGAACGAGAAGCCGCGCTGGAGCGGCTTTGTCGCGACGGGGCTACACGGGGCTTCGATGTAGGCACAGGGCCGCTCGTTCGCGTCAGGATTATCCGGACCGAAGTGCAGCAGCACTATCTGTTGCTTACGCTGCACCTCTTGGTCGCGGACGGTTGGTCGATCCGGGTCATCATGACGGAGTTTCGTGCTCTCTATGCTGCCTTGGCCGTCGGATTTCGCTCTCCGTTGCCGGAACTGGTACTGCAATACCCAGACTATGTTGTCTGGCAACAAGAACAGCGTTCGCGGAGAGAGCTCAAGGATCAACTGGCATACTGGAGGTCCAAGCTGGTCGGTTACCGCCGGCTGGAGGTTCCGGCTGATCTGGCGCCGCCTGGCGAGCGTACGCGCACGAGCGACATTGTTGCTCTGGAGCTGCCGCGCGCGCTGACCGATGCGCTCAACGCCCTTGGAAATCGGCTCGGCGGCACCATGTTCACGACCGCGCTTGCCGCCTGCAAGGCATTGCTTTGTCGGTACACCGGCGAGAGCGATATCTCGGTTGGTTCGGAACTCGCCGGTCGCAACCGGACCGAGCTTGAGTCCTTGGTTGGTCTATTCATAAATCACGTGGTCTTCCGAACCGATCTTTCCGGAAATCCCCGCTTTGAAGAATTGGCGGAGCGCGTTCGCGACACCGCTTTCGAAATTTTCGCCAATCAGGATATTGCCTTCGAGGAGGTGCTAAAATCCGTAAGGGCTGAAGGCATCGAATGCCCTGAGCCGTTCGTTCACGTCAACTTCAATTGCTATCGAGCGTTTGGGGAGGGAGCCAACCCTTTCCTGGGACCATCGAAGGTTCGCGTGACGCCGGTTCCATCGATTGCCCAGGGTGCGTTGTATTGCCTGAATTTCTTCATGGTCGAGCGAGAGGGCGGATGGCGCCTGTCTATCGAATTCAACAGAGATCTCTATAGCCGATCTTTTGTCTCAAAGATGCTGGAGGATTTTCAAGAACTTCTGCGGCAGATCGTTCTCGCCCCCCAGCAAAGGGTGTCCGAATTCAAACTATCAGGCGTTTCGCCTGCGGTGGTAGAGCCGCCCATGGGGATTGCGGACGACGCGGCTGCCGAGAGCGGATTGTGCATGATGCCCGCAAGCGTCGTTCAGGAGCGCTTCTGGCTTCTCGGTAAGCTCGACCCGACATCTCCGAAGTTTCACATGCGCGCAACGGTTCGCGTGACTGGCGCAATCTCATCGGATATCCTGGAAAAAAGCTTTCAAAGTCTGGTCGATCGGCATGAGATATTGCGGACGAATTTTGCCGAACGAGATGGACGGCTTGTCCAGATTATCGCACCTGCGCGCCCATTTTCGTTGTCACTCGTTTCGCTGAGGGATCGTCCCGAAGCGGGTCGTGAGGAGGAGCTCAAGGAGTTGCTCCTCGCAGAGGCGAGGCAGCCGTTTGATTTCGAAGGGGGGCCGCTGCTTCGAGCCACGCTGTTTTGCCTCGAGCCAGAAGATTTTGTTCTGCTGATTACTACTCACCACATCATTGCAGATGGTTGGTCGCAACGCATTATTCAGGACGAGCTGTGGAGCGTCTACGAGGCGTTTGCAAAGGGATGCACGCCGGTGCAAGATCCATTGCCGATTCAGTTCGCTGACTTCGCGGTCTGGCAAAGAGATTGGCTGGAATCGCCAGCGGCGAGTGCTCAGCTCGACTATTGGCAGAAGCACTTCCAGGGCACCGTCAGGGTCGTCGACTTTCCGACCGACCGGCCTGCGGCCGTCAGAATGGCCTCTAACGGAGCCATCGAGTCGCTTGTTCTGCCAAAGGAGTTAGCCGAGGGCGCGAGAAGATTAAGTCGGTCGGAAGGCGTGACAATGTTTACCGTCACGTTGGCCTGCTTCGCCATTCTGATCCACCGGCTCTCTAAGCAGCCGGCGATGGTAATTGGCTCCCCCGTGGCGAATCGTCGGGTCGAGACTGAGCCGCTTATCGGCCCGTTCTCCGGCCCGCTTCCCTTCCGATTCGATCTGTCGGGAAACCCGACGCTACGCGATGTCCTCCGTCAAGTCTCCCAAATATGCATGGAGGCACTCGATCACGCTGATCTTCCGTTCGAATCCCTGATCGAGCATCTCCGGGTTCCGTCGATGAATGGGCGCTCGGCGTTCTCCCAATTCTATTTCATGTATCAGACTGCTTTCTTGCAGGCGCGGTCCTTGCCTGGGCTCACAGTCGCTCCCGTTCCGACGTTTAGTGTTGGAACGCCATTCGAGCTGCAACTCGCAATAATCGAGCGCCCTAACGAATCGCGCGTCAATTTCGAGTACGATTCTGACATTTTCGACAAAGAGGCGATCCGAGCGTTGCTCGCCTACTACGAGGTAGTCCTGTTTGCAATGGCTTCGACTGCTAATCGGAGGGTAGCGGATATTGAGAGTCCCCCCACCCGGAAGGGATTCGGATTGGGGGTGTCCTCGGAGCCGAAGGCTCCTGTCCAATATGTTGAACCGAGGACCGACGATGAAATCAGGCTTGCAAAACTCTGGGCTGAGATACTCAAGGTACCCAGGATAGGGGCACACGACAATTTCTTCGACCTCGGCGGCCACTCATTGCTGGCAGCGCTCTTGGTCGCGAGATTGAAAGCGGAATTTGACATCGCGATTGACCTTTCGCTCCTCATCGTTGCTCCAACGATCGAACTGTTGGCCAAAGAGCTTCGTCGGTCATCGGAAGAAAACCTCCGCCCTCATGTCGTCGCGATCAGAGATAGCGGTCATAGGAGGCCGCTTTTCTGTATACATGCAGGGGGCGGGCATCTTCTCGACTACCGGGATATGATCGATGCATTGCCGGTTGATGTCCCTGTTTACGGTCTGCGTGCGTCGGAGCGGGGCGATCCAGTTCCAGAATCGGTTGAGAAGCTGGCCACACAGTATCTTCGGGAAATTCAAGACGTGCAGCCCAACGGACCTTACCAAATTTGCGGCTTATCATTTGGTGGCCTTTTGGCGTTCGAGATATCGCGGCAGTTGGTCGAAAACGGCGAGCAGGTAGGTCTAGTTGCCCTCTTTGATACCGGAAATTGGGACTATTATCGCAATTTGCCCGCCGGGAAATCTAGGCAATTTCGTCAAGCGTATGTGAAGGACCGTCTTAAAAAGTATGGGCACAATCTAGTCCAAGGACGGCTTCAAGACATATGGGCGGACGCTCGCCTCTTTGTGACAAGTAAGTCGAGTGCTGCTACGTGGAAGATCGGCCGAAAGTTTTGCGGCCTATTCAATTTGTCCATGCCGCGATTTGCGCGAAGCAATATTGTGATGTTCTCGGCAGTTGGACAGAACTTCGTCCCAAAGCCCTACGACGGCGAGTTGCTTCTGTTTCGAGCGGATGGCCGATCGGCGGAATACGGCAATGATTTAACACTGGGGTGGACTGACCTTGCTCGGGGTGGAGTAACGGTACATCAAGTGCAGGGTAGTCATCTTTCGATCATGAGGAAACCGTACGTTGAGCGTCTCGTCGAGTTGTTGACCCCTTATCTCGCACCTGGAAACTGACCTCCATATCCCGCGACACGCGAAGTTTCAGGTGAATGGATTCTTAAAACACGATTGCCGAAGAGATCGGTGATGAGAGTGGTGGAGATCGCGAGCGTTGCCGGTCTTCTGCTTTGCTTGCTGCCTATCCTGCTTTCCGACACGGCGGCTGGAGCCGCGAGCTTCGTTGGACTCACTACCCTGATCGTTGGATGCCACGCGGCATTTGAGGGCTGGCGCTGGCAGATGGTCCCGACCTACGTTCTGATTCTTGTCCTAATTGCATACGAGTGCGCGCACTCGCTCTTGGGGTATCAAGCGCCATCGATTGCGGTTGTTGTTGCTGTTGTTCTCGGGACCCTTGCGGCGATCGTCTGTTGCGTCGCGATGCCCGTGTTCAGGCTTCCGATGCCAGCTGGATCTCATGCGATTGGAACGGAGACCCGTCAGATTATCGATGAGAGAAGGCGGGAGCTATTTTCGAACGATCCGAGGGCGTTGCGCGAATTGGTGATCCAAATCTGGTATCCGGCCGTGCCAGTCAAAGGTAGAACGTCCCCGTATCGCGATCGACGGATTGCGACGTTGAAAGCCTCACATCTTCGTTTAGTCGACACGCATTCCATACCCGGCGCGCAGCCCCACCCGTCGCCAGATAGATTTCCGGTGCTGCTGTATACGCCGTCTTGGAGCGGGATTCGGACGGAGTGCACGATACAGATTGAGGAAATGGCGAGCCATGGCTACGTAGTGGTGGCGATAGATCATCCATACTGCTCGAGCGTCGTGGCTTTTCCGGACGGACGGATAGTACGGAGAAATTTTGAAGGGGATGAGGACTACTCCTCAGACGCAGCCGTCGCCCGTTTCATCGGGGCAGCCGACGAACAGGTGAGACTTCGGGCGGAAGACGCTCGTTTTGTCCTGGACACGCTCGAGCGCTTGAATCTTTGTGACCCCGAGGGATTGTTGACCGGAAGACTTGCCCTAGATCGCGTCGGGATTTTTGGATTCTCTTTGGGAGGCGGGACCGCAGCGCAAGCCTGTTTGATTGATAACAGGTTCAAGGCCGGCGCGGATATGGGAGGAATGATCGCAGGAGACGTCACGGCGAAGGAAATTCCGGTCCCCTTCCTTTTCATGTTTGAGAGCTTGTACGAGACGGCACCGTTTGGGCCGCAATCGGATACCTTGGGTCTGCGGCCTGAGAAGCGGCGCGAAATCGCGTTTGTGCGGCGCCAGTTCGCGCAGATGAAGCACGCTCTAGCCAAGTCTGGAGGGTACTGGATGATCATTGAGGGGATCAGACATAGAGACTTTTGTGACGCGCCTTTTTTTTCACCCCTGCGCCGTGTTCACGTCGATTCGCATGTTGTGTCCCGAGCCATCAGCAAATACCTTCTTGCGTACTTTGACCGGCACGTCAGAGGCGCTGATGAGCCTCTGCTTGATAGCTGCTTCGAGGATGCCCTAGTGCGCTTCGAACGCTTGCGTGGAAAGTAAGATAGTCGAGCGGGACACGATGTCCTTACGAGCAGAATTGGCCAGAGCGTTCCGCCGTCGCTATTCCGCGCGTTCCGTTCGCTTCCAATTTGAATCGGTCCGACCCAATGCAAGCTGACCGTAGAGCTTGAGCTTCCGGAATATATAGGAGGGGATCAGCATGAGTGCGCTCGGAGGTACTACGTCGCGTCCGCATTTCAACCAAGCAAGGATGACGGCGATCGCAAGAAGGATGAGATTGGTTGAGGCAACAGCGCAAGCCGCGAATGAATGATCTAAGATGGCGAGCGGCAGGGATAGCCCGAAGGTACCGAGGACAAGTAGCCCCAGCAGCGACAGCGGTGGTACGGTCAAGTCTAGCGTGATGGCGAGCAGTCTCAGATCTGACCGGACAGCGGCAGCCGCAAATAGTCGAGGCGCAAATTTGAAAATCAATGCAAGATGACCTTGCTCCCACCGCTTGCGTTGAGTACCGGATCCTCTAACGGATCTCGCAAACTCGCTCGTTACAAGGGCGGACGGGCAGAAACGCGGCGAATGTCCAGCCAGGGCGAGATCCAGCCCCAGCTTCATGTCTTCCACTATCTCTGCGTTTGCCAAATGTGCCGAGCTTATCATCTCCGATGGAAACGCCATGCCGGTACCCGTCAGCTGACTGGGTAAGTTGAGTGCATGCAGCCCCAGTGGACGAAGCCAGTTCTTCACTCGCCACGCGAATTCGGCGACTTGATGATTGACTTGCGCTCCGACCGGAGCCGTCATCAGGTACGATGCCTGTACGGGGCGCTTCATTGTTGAGCAATCGTGCGCGAGCCTCTCGAGTGCGCGATCTCCGAGCCTGCAATCCGCATCGACGATAATTACGATCTCGCGAGGGTCTTGGCGCAGATGCTGAATACCCCAATCAAGGGCAAATCCCTTGCCGCGATTCACGGGATCATTGCGTTCGACGACCTCGGCCCCTGCAAATTTTGCCACGGCTCCCGTGTCATCCGTGCAGTTGTCGGCGACCACAAGCAATCGATCGCATGATCGCATTTGCTTTCCGATGTCGGCTATGGTGGAACGAATCCCCGCGCTCTCATTATGGGCCGGAACCAGGACCGCAATCGAGGGATAATTGTCGTCATGCGGTGCGATCGAGAGTTGCCGCCGGCCAGCAAAGACTCCTGCCAAAATTTCAATGGCAAAAACCACGACGGGTATCGCGAGAAAGCTTGAGACTATTGCCAATAGGCCGGAGGCCACCTTCTCACTCCACAGTGCGGCTTACCGCGCCGTCCGCCTCTATCAGGAACTCAGAATGATGGATCCAGGTCTGCAGCGAGGCAATCCGTCAAAACCAAAGAATCCGCGACCATACGACAGCAGCGCGTGGCATATATATAGCACGGTAACCATTTAAATAGCACGCCGGCTCAAGCCGATATTGTATTAATATTACCACGAGGCGAGGGCCCTCATAGAATGTCTTTCGGGGGTTCTCCGTCGGGTAATTCTCGCTACAGTTTGTTTTTCTCATAGTTTCCACGGAGCTTCCTTGACTTCAAAGGGTGAACTCATCGGACTGCAGTATCTTAGAGGCATCGCAGCCAGTATCGTGGTGCTTCATCATCTATGCTATTCAAATACCGATCTTGGCCCTTTTGGTGTAAAGATATTCTTCGTTTTAAGTGGTTTTGTAATGTGGTTTACGACGTCGTCGTCCGATGTTTCCCCCGTCGTATTTTGGCGTTTGCGGATTGCCCGAATTGTTCCACTTTACTGGCTGTTCTTGTCGCTTCTCGTGGCCGTCGCGCTGGCGCCTTCAAACCACCTGAATACTACGGAACTTACGACGCAGAACGTTATCTTGTCCTTTCTATTCATTCCGCATTTCCATCAAGTTCAAAGAACCTTGATCGCGCCAATTTTGATTCCCGGGTGGTCTCTCAACTACGAGATGTTTTTCTATCTCCTGTTTGGGGTCGCTCTCCTCATTAAGCCTCGCCCATGCCGTGCGCTTTTTATTGGCGGCCTCCTTTGGAGCTTGGTTTTGCTGGGAATGTGGCTTGCTCCGTCGACGGCTATCCTTTCGACTTATACCAATCCCGCCCTGTTGCTGTTCTTAGGTGGTGTGTTGTTGGCAATGATCTATCAGAAGTACCGCGTTGAAGGGGCCATGCTGGGCCTGATATTGATCTTCGCCGGCATTCTACTCGAGCTTCTGGGTGTTCCCTACGATACTTGGCACATCGAGAGTTTTTTGGGCATCGCGGCTGTTCTGATTGTCGCGGGGGTGCTTGCGATTGAGCCCACCTTGCGCCGCGCGCCAATCAATTTGTTGCGGAGCATAGGGGATGCTTCGTACTCCATTTATCTGAGCCATTTGTTCTTCCTCCGCCTTTTCGAGGTCGGCTGGCGGCACGTACCGGCACGTCTTGGGTCGGGCTTCGTCGAATTCGCCTTCCTCGCACTTTCGTTCACGCTAGCAGTCGCCGGTGGAGTCGCTGTTCACTATTCCATCGAAAGGCCGATGGTGCGGCTGTTCCGGGTGCGGCTGCTGGCGGATAGCGTGAGGACGCCAGTGGCGGGAATTTAAGCATAACCGAACGAAATCTGTGCGTCCGATGAGCGCTTTATTCCGGCAGCTTCATGGTATAGACAGCGGCACAATATTGAATATTTGTAGACTCGTGAACGCCAGAGAGTATCGCTATGCTGCGCCGTTTTTTCGGGCGAGGTGGCCAATGAGTACATGGTTTTATTGAAGAGATTGACGAGAGAGGCCGGCTAGGGATTCATGAGTAAATTAGTGGGCGTTTTGATTGGCTGTGGCGCTATTGCGCGTGAGCATCTTGCGGTGTTGGCTGATCTGCAAGACGTCGAAGTCGCTGCTGTGTGTGATATTTCGCAAGCGCGAGCGGAAGCCGCTGCCGAACGTTTTGGGATCGCAAAACACTATACGTCGCATCGTGATCTTCTTTCGGACATTCGCCCGGACCTGGTTCATATCACAACGCCACCGACCTCTCATCTTCAGATTGCAACGGACTGTCTTAACGCGGGACGAAACGTATTTTGCGAAAAACCCATGACAGTGAAGTATGAGGACTTCCTCGCGCTGAAACGGCTTGCAGGCGAAAAGAATTGCATGCTGATGGAGAACCAGCAGAATCGATATCACTCGTCGGTTCTTGCGATCCAGAAGCTGATCGGAACTGGAGAATTAGGCGACGTTCTCGAAGTGCAGATCTGTCTGTCGCTCAGCATCACCGGGGCGGGAAGTGCCTATGTCGATCAGAACGCTCCCCACTTCGGTCTGGCGTTGCCCGGAGGGGTTATCGGTGACTTTCTGCCTCACATCGCGTACCTGGTCTACATGTTCACGGGCAGGGTGACCGATGTGCATACCAACTGGGTCAAGCATCGAAAGGACTCGCCGCTCCCGGCCGACGAATTCCGGGGCATGGTCAAGGGTGAGCGCGCGACAGCCTACGTTAGCTTCAGCGGGAACGCACAGCCGGATGGCTTCCTGGTTAGGGTTTGTGGGACGCGGATGCGCGTAGAAGCAAATCTGTATGAGCCGCCACGGCTGATAGTCAAACGCGCTCCCTCCGGTGAACCGGCAATCGGAACTTTGCTGGATGGTATCTCAGAAGCTCGTCAGGTGTTGTTCGGCACCTTGGGCGGATTCACACGCAAACTGGGCGGCACCGGCAGTTACGACGGACTGAAGGAGATGATCTCGAGGACCTATGCTTCGATTGCCTCGAATGGGCAGCAGCCTATTTCGTTGGAGGAAATCGACGACGTTGCTAGGCTGGTTTGCCAGTTTGCGGGTGGAGGAAGCGCATGAAGGTACTCGTCTCTGGTGCAGGTGGTTTTCTTGGTCGTGCAGTCGTCAGTAGCTTGCTGGAGCGTGGGCACACCATCAGAGCGATCGTGCGCCCCTCTTCGCCGTTACCATCTTGGCCCGATACCGTTGAAGTATTCCGTGCCGACTTGCGCGTAAGTAACAATCTGGTCTCGGCCTTTGACGGTGTTGATGCGGTAATACACCTCGCAGCGGCCGTCAGTGGAAATGAGGATACGCAATTTTCCTCGACGGTTGTTGCCACTGAACGATTTCTGGATGCGATGGCCAAGTCCGGCGTCAAGCGTTTGGTGCATGTCAGCAGTCTGGTTGTCTACGATTGGTCGAAGGCGGGACCGTGTATGGACGAGGCCACGCCGCTAGAAAACAAGCCTTATTCAATGGGCGGATACACCATTTCCAAGGTGTGGCAGGAGCGTATGGTAACCCGGGTCGCCAAGGCGCATTCTTGGGATCTTACGATCGTACGTCCCGGCTTCATTTGGGGACAAGATCACGCGAACATTGCCGGCATGGGACGGCAATTCGGGCGCGTCTATCTTCTCTTTGGCCCGTTGACCCGGCTGCCGCTGTGTCACGTCGACAATTGCGCAGACTGTCTGGCGATCGCGGTCGATAATCCTGCTGCCTCTGGAGAGACGTTCAATCTTGTCGACAGCGACGCCGTTCGCGTATGGCGTTACGCAAAGGAGTATGCTCGGCGGACTGGTCAGCGAGGGGCGCTGCTGCCGGTACCCTATTGGCTCGGGCTGGGAATTGCCCAATCGGCCGCTCTCACCAGCCGTCTGTTGTTTGGTCCAAAGGGTAAGTTGCCATCGCTTCTAACGCCGCGTCGATTTGAATCCCAGTTCAAGCCGATTCGGTTCAGCAACCGGAGGGTTACGAGCAAATTGAACTGGAAGCCTCGTAAAAGCTTCGACGATTGCTTGAATGTCTCTTACCGGCCGAGCGGTCGGTCCCACTTGATTTGACGTCGGCTACCCCCTTGCTTCCTCCGTCGGCGGTTCAGGGCCGAAGCGATATTTTGTGGCCCGCGAATACACTTGCAAAAATGGTGGCGAGCCAGCCTGCTTCTTTTCGAATATTGAAGTCGCGCTCGATCGTCTCGCGTCCGGCAGAAGCGAAGGAATTGCGCAGATCTGGATCGTCCAGCAGCCGCCGTATGGCGTCGACGGTTGCGTTCACATCACCTGGCGAAACCAGCGATCCATTGGTTCCGTCCTGGACGAGCTCTGGAATTCCGGCGATTCGGGTCGCGATGACAGGGACACCAGCCGCCATCGCCTCCATTAGCACGACCGGAACTCCCTCTGCGAAACTGCTCAAAACGAACAAGTCCGTCTCCTTTAACAATTCTCGGACTTGCTGCTGGGATTGATAACCAAGGAATTGCACACGTTCCCAAAGTCCCAAGGCTCGGGCCTTCTGCTCAAGCATGCGTCGTTCGGGTCCATCGCCCGCGATTTTCAGCGTCACCCCGTCGATCCGGACGAGTGCTTCGAGCAGGATCGTCAAACCTTTGACGGCAGCCAAACGCCCGACAAACAGCAACTGTTCTCCGCGACCAAAATGACTTTTCATTTCGAAGAGCGTCGGATCCACACCGCAGTGGACGATCTTCAGTTTCTCCCAGCAATCGAGAGGCGAAAAGACCATGGCCTGACTTCGACAGAAATGGCTGATGCAGTTCACGAACAAGGCCCGGCGAACCTTTTCGTCGATCCACCAAAGGTTGGGTTCGTAAAATTCGGCAGGGCCGTGCATCGTGAAACTGAATGTGAACCCTCCGATTTGTGCTGCCAGGGCGGCGACAGAGCAGCTCGAGTCGGCAAGATGATTGTGCAGATGGACCAGGGAATGGTCTCTCATCAGCTTGGCCAGCATTCCAGCTTCTACAAAATATGCCAACTGCCGAGCTTTGGCTGCAAGCCCTGGAGGCCAAGTTTTGACTGCAAGGGCCAGCGCCAGCATGTATCTTTTGGGTGAGGCGACGAATAGGAGAAGATGCGCCCTCAGGAGATTGCGCGGCGGCAACAGATAAAGGGTCGCATTTCTCTCGGCAGCTGTCTCCAGCCCGCCGCTGTCTCGCTCCGGAGGCTTTCGTACCGAGAACGTCTGAACATGGTACCCAAGATCTCGCAGCGTTGCGACTTCACGCTGTATGAAAGTATCCGTCGCCCGCGGGTACTGTCCTGTCAAATACGCCAGCCTTGGCTTCTCTTGTACGGTCATCGGCTTAGGGTTGGAACGATCGTTTTCTGTCGAGATTGGTTTTCTCTGTTCGGTCTTGACATCGTCGACGTCTCTCGGGAGCCGATGGCTGATCTGACCGGCCGCCGTATCGACTCCATCATGCTGCCGTTTCATCATATCTTCGGCTCGATAATTCGTGCTGGAATTCCGACAGCTGTTGCGGCCGCCGGCACATCGATCAAGACTACACTCATCGCGCCAATCTTGGCGCCGGAACCGACGCGGACATTGCCGAACACCTGCGCATAAGCGCCAAAGTCAACGTCATCCTCAATCACTGGCGTTGGCCCTCCCTCCGATCGATTGCCGATAGTTACACCCTGCCTCAACGTACAGTTTCGACCAATTACGGATCCAGAATGAATGAAAATGTTTCCAAAGTGATAGATTCGTAAGCCTGGACCTATATCAGCCTCGAGCGGCAAGCTGACGCCGGTGATGGTTTCAACGAGGCGAAAAATCAGCCAATAAAATTTCAGCTGCAAGTTGCGTAGCGGTCCAGGTTGGCGGCTGAGCAACCGCCGGCCGTATCTATAAACGAAAATGGCCCAGATAGACTGTTCCCGAAGGAACGGCCGGCTAGGGTAGCGTGCAAGATCGGCCTCGAAATGGGGGTCTCGTGGCATTCTGCTGCTTCTCTTAGGTTTGACTGAACATAATGATCGCCGCGCAGACGATTATTCGATACCTGCAAGCATCAGGGACCGCTCAAGATTGCCCAAGTCTACAACGATGTCGGTGTGGGAGTCCCAGCTCTGAGGATAGTCGGCATCAAGCGTCGCAGGGGCTCCCTGGCCCAGCACATAGTAGTACTCCAAGTTTAGCGCATTGCTGAGCTTCCAATAATATGTCGCCACGAGTTCAGGGGAATATATCTCGACGATCTTCGTGCCGGGCGAACAGAAGATGATGTTACTCATGCCTCCTCCATGGGGAGCAACGACCGCTTCGCACGACGCTATGACTGCTGCCTGCTCGGAGATGGACATCGTCTCGAGGGCAAGGATTTCAAATCGTCGTTTCTGCAGAAGCTCAACAACCTTGTCTTCGTTGAGAACTCGACGATAGCCGGCCAGGCCGCGACTTATGTAAAGCCGCCGCCCCGTGGGGTGACTATCGCGCCAGTCCTTTGGAAGAAATGAATTGCGGAGAAAGTCGACCATCCATGGCCGAAAACACCCTCCTCCTAGAGGGACGGATGGGACGATCAATTCGCGAGCTCTAAGATAGGACACTTTCGAGCCGTCAATTATTCTGGATGGGGGTACTCCGAGAGAAGCCAGTGTATCGCGTTGAAAGCGGCTACCGCAGCTGTTCACGTAAAAGTAGTCGATGCTGTCAAGCTCGATTCCCGCCAGCCTTATCAACTCGAAGCGGGGCAAAAGCTGAAACAGCCAATGATAGTAGAGATTCGCACCGTCCGTAGCGAGGACGGCAACCTTGCCGTCAATCTCTGCCAAAGGTCGTAATCTCCACTGATAGGCCAGGGCCGCGGCTGTAGTGGTTCGGGGATCGTGAAAGTACGTCGATACGTCCTGTAAGAACTGCCCGTCGGGAGTTATGATGAAGCCTCTATTTGTGGCGCGACCTCTTGGGATACGCGCTACAAATGTCTCCGCGTAGTCATAGGCTTGATCCATAAGAAACTGACGACGGATTTGGTGATGCACGGTCTTTGGAAGCGCGATCGGAACTGTACAGCTAGGATCGACGTGATTGATTTTCGCTCCAATCTCTTGATCTTGCGCAGCTACCCATGCTGCTGTCGATTGACAGACCACCTGAGGTGGGTAGAGGCGATCCCTGTCTATGAATGTAGACGAAGGGAACAAGCGCACAGCAGTCCTGGCTACGAAGAGTTTGGCTTGGTGCGGGAATTGTTTCAGCACTAACCAAGAGGGGCGCAGGAAGCGTCTGAGCCAGTTTTTTGACCGGTAGGTGTCAAACCAAAAAGAAGTCGCCATCTTCGGCTGCCGTTTCCGCTATGTCAAAACCAACAACTCTTCCGAGAAAGTTATTGTGCCGTTCCCGCGGCTGAATCGAAAGGCCCGCCGGCCTTTCGAACGAGTCAGCTTTCGGTATGACGCTTCGAGTTGGAGCGCGATTGCACCGTGGTCCTGATGATCGTGTCGAGATCGGAATGCTTCGGCACAAATCCAAGTCGGACACGCGCTTCGCTTGGATCGGATAGCAGTGCGGGAGGATCCCCGGGTCGTCGGGGCGCGCTGATTGTGGGAACGGACTTGCCTGTTATGCGCTCGATCGCCGAAATGACATCTAGAACAGAATAAGTCTGCCCGGTGCCAAGATTGAGCTCAAACGAGCCTTCTGTGGCGGCAAGGTATTGAACCGCGCTCACATGAGCGGTAGCCAAGTCGGAGACGTGAATGAAGTCACGCTCGCATGTCCCGTCGGCGGTCGGATAGTCGGTGCCGAGAACTTGGAGAGGCGGGCCGTAACCGAGTGCTGCATCGACAGCCAGGGGGATAAGGTGGGTCTCGGGATTATGTCTCTCAGGCAGATCTCCACTATAGTCCGCGCCAGCGGCGTTGAAGTAGCGGAATATTCCGAAGCGAATGGCGTGTGCAGTTGCCGCATCCTTGATAATCTGTTCGCAGAAATATTTCGACCGACCATAAGGGCTGATTGGTCGTTGAGGGGCGCTCTCGGAAATGGGCAACTGCTCAGGCAGCCCATACGTCGTGCATGAACTCGAGAAAACGATGGCTCTCACGTCGTTTCTGCGCATCGCGTCGAGCACATTTATCAAGCCGGTCGCGTTGTTTCTATAGTAACTAAGAGGATCCGAGACGGACTCCCCAACGTACGCAAATGCGGCAAAATGAATTACGGCCGCCGGTCGATAGTCCTTGATAGCCTTGTCGAGGGACTCCGGGTCAAGGATGTCGCCCATAACGAGCGGTCCCCAACGGACGAAGTCGGCGTGCCCCCGCGAGAGGTTGTCAAAAGTGACGGGCGTCATGCCGGCCGATGCAAGACGGCGACAGGTATGGCTGCCGATATACCCCGCCCCACCCGTTACTAAGATTTGCGACATTTGCTGACCTGTAGCTGACGAAAAAACTTGGGAACTAGCTATTTGCGGATTGTCGTGAGGCGATTACTTCCTCGAAAAAGTCTTTGTACTGGATTGAAAGCTTCCGCCACGAGAAGTTTTCAGCCTTCGCCAATCGTCTTTCCCTCCGATTGAGGTCTTCTATCCGGGCCCTACTTATTTGCTCGGCGACGTCTTCGGGCTTTTCTGTATCGTGCAGAAATTCATCATCGCCAGCGATCCAGCGCATCTGTGGCGCATCATGGGCAACGACGGGAAGACCGCATGCCATGGCCTCGACAAATGCGAGAGATGAAGACTCGTTCTTGGAAAGATGAAGAAATACATCAGCAGAGCGATAGAGTAGGGGCATCTTGCTTGGAGGAACCGACAGCCTCGTAAATCGTCCGGGCAATAGCTTTGCCGCCTCCGCCTCCACGCTCTGCCGCAAGGGGCCATCGCCCGCAACGACAAGATGCGCGTCTGGAATACGGTTGACGGCCTCTACGCCAACGCTCACGCGTTTTGAGGATATCAAGGCACTGACCATGAGCACGACGAGACGGTCTGAGGGGATACCGAATTCTGCCCGATGACTTTCGCCGGGGAAGAATCGGTCGCAGTCGACTCCATTCGGAATGAGGCGAGATCGCCATCTGTCTTTGTTGCGCTTGTAGAACTCAGGATTTGTGCAAACCAAGCCATCGCAACCGAAGAATTGAAACTCCGACTCGTCTGAGACGGCAGGCCAATCCCCATTCTCGGTGACAAATACATGAGGAGGTCGCCCGCCCCAAGCGGGACGTCGAAGGGCCCAGTTCGTAAATGGATAGCTGCAACCCAAAGTAATGTCGTAGTCCCTGGGACGATACTGGCGGATCAGGCCCGGCACAAAACTCAGTTCCTCATACCCGGTCTCGTCGCGAAGACACGGGATCGATGGAAAGCGCTCGAACCTCTCGCGCCCGACACTTGCGGCTCTCAAGAAACGGTAAGGTGTGCCCTCTCGCTCGTTGCCCGAGCCCATTAGCGTCACGGAGTCGCCTGCATGCGCGAGCTCTGACGCGATCGAGATGAATGCGATCTCAGCGCCGCGGTCATGTCGATGGAGGCCAGGCAAAACGAAAAGAATTCTCATGAATAAAGACGTTAGGCTCGAATTTGCATGGTGCCGCGGAGGGAGACAAAAATACGGATCAAAAGGGAAACAAAGCCAACGTCAATATCCCGGCAAGCAACCCTATTCGTCCCTTCCGATGCGCGGTATCACTCTATATGTAGCCTATCCAATTGCAGTATTTTCCGCTACTTTCCAAGACAATAAATGCAATTCTGAGAAAATGATTAAAGGGCGTGGCGTTTGCAAACAAATTTACGAGGGGACCCGGCCGCTCATGTGGACCTTATGGCCTGAACTTGAACTAAAAATAGGCTGATCTGCCTGCGGCTTGCGCTTTCATGAACAAAACCCGGCCGGCTGAAAGTTCGGCGTCCCGGGTAAAGAGGTAAGTCGGATTTATGGCGCGTCCCTACTACTACGAAATCGACTTGATTCGGTTTGTATCCGCTGTCCTGGTCGTAGGATTCCATCTGGGTTACCTGAATCGAGGCGCGGCCGACTATCACCCGGTCTGGCCCGTCACATGGTGCGGATGGATTGGTGTGGAGATCTTCTTTGTAATCTCTGGCCTGGTGATCGCGAACTCCGCGAGCAACGCGACGCCACTTGGATTTCTCAAGGGGCGTTGTATGAGATTATACCCGGCTGCTTGGTGCTGCGCGACGCTGACATTGCTTGTGGTTGGGGTGAACCATACAAATTTACCAAGCTATCTGCGCTCGATCATTCTCCTTCCTAAAGGACCGTGGATCGACGACGTATATTGGACCTTGAGCGTAGAGATCTGCTTCTATGCCGTTGTTTTTCTTTTGCTCGTTTATCAACGCTTGTCGATGAAAGTTGATCTGGCCAGTCTTGCATTCGCGATGACGGCTATCAACATGATTGGCATTCTTGTGCTCGCCGGGAAGCAATGTGGCATTTTCGATGCCGATGGCGCGACCAAACTTGTCGACCACGCCAACCTCATATTCGCCCGGCATGGTAGCTTCTTTGCGTTGGGGATCTGGATTTGGCTATCAACGGTTCGTTCGTTGACGGTGTGGGACAAGCTGGGTTTCAGCTTGGCGTTGGTTGCCGGCGCGGTTGAGATCCTGCTTCGGGGAGCTGAGTTTGTCCCGTTTCAAAACCGGCTGTGGCTATTGCAACCATTGATTGTCTGGGGGGCGGCCCTTGCGGCAATTGCGGTTTTCGCAAGGGTTCCGGCCAAGCGAAATATGATGGTTCTGCGTCAACTAGGCCTCATGACGTACCCGCTTTATTTGGTTCACAACGTAGTAGGGCGAGAGATCGAGCGGGAAATCATCAGGCTTGGCGTTGACAAATGGCTGGCCCTATCGGCCAGTGCTGTTGCCGTGATCGGATTGAGCTGGCTGATTTGCCGCTTCATTGAACCGATGGGCAGGGATCTCATGAGACGAGTGATTTAGCGCGGACGCTGCTGACGTTCTGGCTGCCGTTCAAATTGCACGCATCCACTTTGGAATGCGATGCTCAAGACGCTAGAACGTTACGGGACTTATAGAGCTCTCTTTTCGGCATAAGATATTATGTCTGAACGTCGATCGCTGAATGACAAAGGTTCGATCCAACAAGGATGTCCCAGCATCGCTGCAGGCTGAACAATCACTGCCGGCCGGGGCGAATGATCGGTCCGGCCATCGCACTCGGCGTTGGAGACCGGATAGGTGCGCAATTAACTCCGTCGAGCAAATCGGAGAATGCGGGGTTTTTTAACCCTGGTGCTCGTGCTATTTGATTGTCGTTTACCTCCAATCGATTGTTCTGCTTATGAGATTTCCTGATCTTGGTGTGGTCGTTATCGGGCGGAATGAGGGCCAGCGACTTATCGACTGTCTTGCATCGGTCCGGAGCGCGGGTGCCAGCGTCCTTGTGTATGTCGACTCTGGATCAACCGATGGCAGCGTCGAGGCGGCTGAACGGGCCGGCGCTACGGTGGTGACGCTTGATCCGTCTCAAGCTTTCACGGCCGCGCGCGCCCGAAATGAAGGCTTCCGAACAGTTCGAAAAATTGCATCGGAAATTCGCTTTGTTCAGTTTATAGATGGCGATTGCACCTTGAATGCCGATTGGTTTGCTCGCGCGATCCATTTTCTGGAAACGCGCATTGAGGTCGCGGTGGTGTGCGGTCGTCGCCGTGAGCGCTTTCCGAAAGCGTCGATCTACAACCAATTGTGCGACATCGAGTGGGATACTCCAATCGGAGAGGCGAGTGCCTGTGGTGGGGATTCGCTGATCCGGGTCGCGGCTTTTGAGGAGGTCGGGGGATTTCTTTCCCGCGTCATGGCCGGTGAGGAGCCTGAACTCTGTATTCGGTTGCGTGAGCGAGGCTGGAAGATATGGCGCCTCGATGCTGAGATGACGCTTCATGACGTCGCCATGAGCCGGTTTCGCCAGTGGTGGGTTCGCTCCGTGAGAAGTGGGTATGGCTTTGCCGAGGTAGCCCGGCTCCACAAGGATTCGCAGTTTCGAATTTGGTCCAAGGCAGTTCCCAGCGCTCTTTTCTGGGGAATCGGCCTGCCGATTGGCATTTTCCTCGCATGCGCCTTTCGACCGTACTTTCTCTGGCTATTGTTGGTCTATCCCTTGCAGGTTTGTTCGATCGCGGTACGTCGCGGACTTGGTCTGCCCGGGACTTGGGCGTACGCGCTTCTAGCCGTGCTGGGTAAGTTCGCTCAGGCCCGCGGTATCGCGAGATACTACTGGGGCCAACTAAGGGGGCAGGCGGGGCAATTGATTGAGTACAAGAGCCAGCCGAGGCACTTATAGTTTTCGAGATCCAAGAGGCTTCTATTAGGTTTGATCACGAAGAAACACCTGGATATCTCCTCCGCAGAATTCGTCAATTTGGTAATGCGCTTAATTTCTTGAGCGATTGAGCATGCTTTTCAACTCCCTGGAATTCGCTGTTTTTTTTCTGGTGGTATACGGTCTCTATGTGGGGCTGCCGTTCCGCCTGCAGAACTACATGCTCATCATCGCGGGTTACGTTTTCTATGGATGGTGGGACGTCCGATTCCTGTTTCTCGTGGTCCTCTCAACGACGGTCGATTTCTGGGTTGGGTTGATGATCGAGCATGGTCGGCTAGAGGTGCGCCAGCGACTCGTACCTGCAACCGTCTTCGTTGGCTCCGCGCTCATTTTTCTCGGAGTGAATTGGAAGGCGCTACCAACTTCTACAGTTGATCTTTCCCGACTTACGGACCTCCTGAGTTCGACAACCGGCTGGCTTCTTGTGGGTAGCATCGCTTTTGTGGCGCTGCTATTTGCGGTTTTCGCTATTATAGGCAGAGTGCAGATCGAACCTCGCCAGCGGCTTCTGTGCCTGATGGTCAGTCTTGTTACTCAGCTTGGATTGCTGGCCGTATTCAAATACTACAATTTCTTTATCGATAGCCTGTCCGCCGCTCTTGCAGGCGCCGGCATTAACAGCGCGGCGTTTCACCTGCACATTGTACTGCCAGTCGGCATCTCATTCTACACCTTCCAGTCCCTTAGCTACACGATCGATATCTACCGCAGGCAACTCAAGCCCACCGGACGCTTTTCGGATTTTGCGCTATTCGTCGCCTATTTCCCACCTCTTCAGGCTGGGCCCATCGAGCGCGGCCGGCACCTCATTCCTCAGCTTGCCCAGCCTAGGCAGATCACGCTGGACCAGACCGCGCGCGGCCTCTACCTCATCGTGTTCGGATTTTTTAAGAAGATTGCCATCGCCGACGGTATATCTCCTGTTGTCGATCAGATATTCGGGAGTAGCGGACGTGTCAGCTGGATTGACGTCGTCGCTGCTACAGGGCTGTTTGCGATCCAGATTTATTGCGATTTCTCTGGTTACACCGACATTGCGCGCGGCGTCTCCAAGATGCTGGGGATCAACCTGATCGTTAATTTCGATCAGCCCTATTTTGCGACCAACCCGCAGGAGTTCTGGCGACGCTGGCACATAAGCCTGTCGACCTGGCTACGAGACTATCTGTACGTTCCTCTTGGAGGTAACAAGGGCGGGCTTGTGTTTGTTTGCCGCAACCTGTTGGTCACAATGCTGCTCGGCGGCCTGTGGCACGGCGCGGCCTGGAATTTCGTGCTTTGGGGACTTTATCAGGGCGCCGCCTTGTGCGTTTACCGGGTGTGGCGCGAGTACCTCGGGAGACATAGCGCCACCCCGGCCGCCGACGCAGCTATTGTTAGCACAGCGATTCGTCGCTTCTTGTCCTGGGGCTTCTTCTCGATCGTGGTGTGCTATGGGTGGCTCCTGTTCCGTGCGCACTCGTTCGCCCAAATTGTTGACTTCACTACTCTGCTGTTCACGGATTTCGGAAACCTCGACTATGGCGCCAGAGCGCCGCGGCTTTCTGCCCTATGTGGCGTTGCGCTGCTGTTGGCCGTCGAGCTTGCCCAGTACTGGAAGGCGGACCCCTGCTTTTATAGGCGACTTCCAGTCCCGGTACGGGGGTTTCTCATCGCCGCGATGATCGCAATCACGTTTATGGGAATGAGCAATGAACCAGCTCAATTCATCTACTTCCAATTTTGAAGGCTGGAGCTTCAGGTCGTCTGCTGCTGCGGCCTACGTCGTAGGGTGGGTCGTTATTGGCCTCGTGGTGATCGACGTCGCAATCAATATATTGCTGGCCTATCCCAGGGATCCGAAGATCACTAGCCCGTCTCAGCTGCGCTTGTACTTCGAGTATGGCCGATCGACCGAAGGACAGCTCGCGCGCATGACGAGGCCGTCTCCATCCGAGACCGCGCCGATCACCTTGCCGGGTTGGTACGGTTCACTGGATATTACCGAATTCCCCGACAAGCCGCAGGATCGTATCGTCACGATCTATGGAATGTCACATGCGGTAAGGTTGGGACATGCTCTAGCTCGCGTGTCGAAGAAGTTCACACCGCGCATTGTCGGTGCACCGGGCGCACCAACAAACTGGTCATATGGCGCGTATCTTCGCGACCGCGGCGGCGGCAAAAGCGAGGCCGTCGTGCTCTCCGTCATGTCCTTCTCATTGCCGATGATTACCACTCTGTCCGCCGCGACATGGTCGTTTGATCTCCCCATGCCGTACACGATGGACCGTTTCTATCTCGAGGGAGGTGAACTTAAGGTTCATCATCCGCCGTATACGTCCTTTACGAGCTATGTCGACGCGTTTCTCAATCCAAAGAAGTGGTCCGAAGCGCGTCAAGAGTTCGCTCGAGAAGATACCATGTATAATGCCTTCATCATGCGTGCGAGCATTCTGGACCACTCATCGTTGTTTCGTTTGATCAGGCGTGCTTACGCGCAACGTTACATGAGAGAAGTCCGAAAGTCGGTGCTTGATGGTTCGGGCTTTAGGGCGGCAAGCGAGCAAATACAAGTTGCACGAGCAATCGTTCGTGACTTTGCGAAGGAGGCCCGCAGTAGCGGAGTCATCCCTGTGATTTTCGTCGTCAACAATTTGGGATACTCCGACTACCTGTTTCAAGCGCTCAAGCCGGTTCTGGAACAGGAGAAGATTCCATACGTAAGCTCACATAGAATTGCGCCTCCAGATGATCCGCGCGGTTACCTGCCTGACAGCCACTTCACGGATGAAGTCGATGACAGGCTGGCTATGGCCCTTGAAAAGGTCATTGAAGAAGCAAAGTGATGCGCTCTTGCCATCTTTAGCGCTGCGTCTTGCAGATCATAGGAAATAGATGAAAACCATCCCGACGAAGAGAACTTTCGAGACAATGAACGGCCTGCGTGGGCTGGCAGCTTTCCTGGTTGTCGTCTGGCATGGGGGCCACAATTGGTATGGCGAACTGGTGCCGCCAAGCAGCTATCTGGCGGTTGACCTTTTTTTCGTACTCAGTGGGTTTGTGGTCGCGTATTCCTACGAGCAGCGTCTGGCTAGCGGGCTGACGGCAAGCAGATTCATGATCACTCGTCTGATCAGGCTTTATCCGCTTTACATTCTGGGGACGATCATTAGCGCGAGCACAATACTCGCGTGGTCTGTGCTTCATCAAAAATTCGGCCCAAATCTCTCCACCACGATCTCTTCTCTTTTTTTCTCTGCCACGATGCTGCCAACCCCAGAATTCCTAGGGAAGCAGTCGCCTGCCGACTTGTACCCACTCAATGTGCCCGCATGGTCGTTGCTGTGCGAGATCATAGTCAACGCTGTGTACGCGCTCTCCTACAGATGGTGGTCGGCGCGAAATATCCTCATATTGATGATCGCATCCGCGTGCTTAATGCTACTATCGAACGGATGGTTTGATCCAGGACTTGGATGGGGGAGCGGCGGGTTCAATTGGGCGACCTCGCCGTTCGGCTTTCTCCGCGTGTTCTATTCCTTTCCCGCGGGGGTCTTGATCTATCGCATCCTTTGCCGGAGTGAGTTTTCGGCGCCACCTGGTTGGAGTATCCTGATCTTCGCGGTTCTTCCGCTCCTATTTTTGGGGCGCTCGGACTTGTTCTGCAAGTTGGTATTGTTCCTGGGCTTTCCCCTGTTGGTCATGTTGGGAAGCATTTTTGAGCCTCGGGGATTGCTTCGACGTTTTTGCGCGTTAGTTGGCGGCATTTCGTACGCGGTCTATGCCATTCATTATCCGTTGCTCGGAATCGCTCTACTCGTTCAGTCCAGACTTGGCCTTGATCTGGAATCCAAATATATCGGCGCTCTGTTTCTCATTGTCATTGCCGTAGTAGCCTCGGCCGCAGATAGATGGTTTGACGGGCCGGTACGAGCTCGTTTGACAAATCGACAAAACCGCAGTTGACGGAGCAACAAATGCCCCGTGGATTATCGTTTGATTGGGGAGAGATGACGTCGAGGTCATTTCGAAAAATGCAGCGCGAAGTCGCTGTTCTGAGCTGACCGATCGTGATGATGAGCGCTCGGCTCTATTTGCGTGGGACCGTAATATGCTCTGCGGTCGTTGAAAATTGTGTCTTGAGGCGCCTATGATGGTGCGGCGTGAAGTCTCAATCTGGAAATATGAATAACTAGGAACTGATCTTGTGAAGTGGATTGCTCTCCTACTTATCTTTGCAGCCATACAGCCCTTGTCGGCATGGCTACGGCGCAATCCAGCTTACCGAATGAGAGCGTGGACCGTTCTGGGATTGATGCCTTTCTTGATAACTGTCGCTCATCTGGTCATGGCAGCTCGGCTGGTGGACGCCATTACTCAGTATCATACACAGGGGTTGGAGTTCTCGGCCCTAGATGCGTTGGCCATGGCGCTCTACTTCAGCCAGCCACGCGAGGGGAATCGAATCCCTTTTCGTATCGAGATGTCCCTGTATTTCATTGCCGTCATCATTGCGATTCCTCAGTCGTTTTCTGTCGAATTCAGTCTCTATTACCCGTGGCAGCTTCTTCGGATGTACTTCGTCTATATGGTTGTCGCTACGGCGAGTGCTGCTGATGCTCGTGTCGTCAAGGCAATTCTGCAGGGCATGGCGATCGGCCTGTGCTGCCAAGCGCCTATATCGATCTTGCAGCGACTTTCCGGCGTGCTCCAGGCGAGTGGAACCTTTGATCATCAGAATATCCTGGGTTTGGTGTCCCACTTCGTCGTGCTTCCGTACTTCGCTGCATTTTTGGAGGGCTGGTGGGGCGTCATTCCAGCGCTCGTGGTCGTTTCCGGCGTCGTCGTTCAGGTATTGACGGCTTCGCGGGCGACTCTTGGCTTGGCCACGACCGGCTACTGCCTGGTTTATGTTCTTTCAATTTTTACTTCATTTTCGCCACGGAAGATGCGTGTGCTCGGTGCGGCGGTCGCTGTGCTCGTCGTTGTGGTGCCTATCGCACTCTCCTCGATCGAAGGAAGAGGGGGCGCCGAAATCGAAGGGTCGGACGAAGCGAGAGGATCGATGGAACGAGCGGCGGGAATGATGCTTGATGACCATCCGCTCGGGGTCGGCCCTAACACATACATCCAGATGGCCAACATGGGAGGATACAACGCTGCGGCCAGGGTAGATTATACCAGCTGGGTTGTATTCGTGCACAACGCCTACTGGGTGGTCGCGGTAGAGACCGGGTACCTTGGAGCGATCACGTTCATCTTAATGCTACTTAGACCTGTCTTTGTTGCCTTCTTGTGCGGGTTCAGAAATCGAAAAGATTCGAGAGGGGTTTTGCTACTTGGTCTCGCCGTTGCGCTTCTCGTAGTGGAGGTCCATGGGTTGTTCGAGTGGGTCATGATCAAGTCGATAGTTCAATACATGTTTGCCTTGGAATTTGGCATGGTGGCTGGATTGGCAATGCAGTTGGGCTATTGGCGGCGGGCCGGGGGCAAAATCGCGGGGGCGCGATGAGTACCAGCTCGTCTAGAAGTCGGTTGCAGGCCCCGCGTTCCTCAAACGAGAAGCTGGAGCTTTTAATCAGCGAAACCGATAAGACAGCTTCGGGCCTTAACGGATGGGCAAGGTGTCGAACGAGGTCCCAAGGCCCATTGCCCACCGTAGCCATTCTGCCAAAAATATCAGAACCAGCACCGCCAGGGTAAGCAGAAGATCCTGCCGGCCGAACGCAAAATTCTCCCTCTTCTGACCAATCAGGATTGGGATGTACCGGGCTAGGTCGGCCAGAGCGACGACTAGCACGCCACCCGGAAGGCCGAAGTAGCTCACCATGACCGGAAGTCCGACCGCAAGAAATGCAAGCTTGGTTCCGTTGGAGGCCGCTCCATAAGACGGTTTACCCAAGCCCAGAATAATGGACTCATTGATATACGCGAGAAATGAGAACCATGAACCCAAGATCAAAACTGGTAGGATCCAAGCCGCAGCCTGATAGCGTTGATCGTAAAGAAT
Organism: Bradyrhizobium genosp. A; assembly: GCF_049949275.1. Taxonomy (NCBI): domain Bacteria; kingdom Pseudomonadati; phylum Pseudomonadota; class Alphaproteobacteria; order Hyphomicrobiales; family Nitrobacteraceae; genus Bradyrhizobium; species Bradyrhizobium genosp. A. The sequence goes on from NZ_CP188196.1 coordinate 3,085,397, forward strand.
ACGGATGGCAAAATCGGCGGTCACTACGAAAAGCGCGAAGCCGACCGCTGCGAGGAGAAGGAATTTCGCGCGAAGCGGAGAAAGTTGTCGGTAAAGCTGCTCTCTCGGCGCTTGCGCATGGGATGCAACGAATGGGAACAGCACGACGTTACCCAATCGCATTGTCAGATTTCCTGTCAGATCGGAGATCGAGCGCGCAATGCCATATACTCCCAGAAGTTCGAGAGGCACGACCCTGCCGAGATAGAGCCGATCGACGTACATCGAAAAGAAGAAGACGATAGAGGAAACGAATATCCACTTACCAAAGCTTAGGATTTGCTTCGCGTAATGCCCAGATATGTAGAAGCGCTGTTTTATGTTTGGAAGAAGGAAGTAGCTTCCGATCGTCGATATTACCGATGTGAAAACACCGCCGAATACCAACGCCCAAATCGTCGGTTCGAGGTAGGCAAAGACGATCGTCGCAACAGAGTTCACAAATGCAGTTGCGACGTCAAAGATATTGAGTGCCGCAAGCTTCATACGCTTTTGCAGCAGCGACTTGCCAATTGAAGTCAGGCCGGCGAGAACAATGCTGAATGCAGTAATGGGAATGACGCTCGCGAGGATGGGCGAGTTGTAGAAATAAGCAATCGGCGTAGCGGCAACCATGAAGCCCAGCCAGAGGACGACGCTCCGAAGGAGTTGGAGGGTCCAGGCCGTGTTGTAGAAGTCAGGATCTTCCGCGTTTTCGTTGTAGATTACGTTCTGACCGACACCTATGTCGGAAATGAGCTCTATGCCCATGCGGAGGGTATAGACGATCAACATTGTGCCGAAAATATCGGGAGCGAGGAGATGTGCGAGGACAATGTTGGTGCCTGTGCGGAGGCCGGTGCCCAAGACGTAGGCGCCTGTTGTCCAGACTGTGCCGCTGAATAGTGACTTCGTCGAAATCGTCATTTCAATTTGCCATTCATGTGGCGTCGAAACTTAAGAGCAGAATGGGCAGAATTGGTCGACGAAGGCCCACGTTAGTATCGAGTGTTCGGCCGAGCGCGGACGGAGTGGCGACACCCTGGTCGCCAACGCGCTCAGGCTCTTCGGCGACTTCGGCAGTCGGGGTGCCACATAATGGGATTGCAGGTCGTTACCCTGGCAGGTTGGCTCTGAAGTAAGCTGTGGTCGGCTTCAGCCCGTCTTCCAGCGAAATCTTTGGAGACCAACCGAGCTTGGCTTCTGCCAAAGCGATGTCAGGCTTGCGTTGCTTGGGGTCGTCCTGGGGCAAGGGTCGGGTAACGAGAGGAGATGAGGAGCCCGTTTCAGCTATAATGAGCTCTGCCAGCTCTTTCATCGTGAATTCGACCGGATTCCCAAGGTTGACGGGGCCGGTGACGTCGTTCGGACTTTCCATCAACCGAATGAGACCGTCGACCAGATCGTCGACGTAGCAGAAGGATCGGGTTTGGCTTCCATCTCCGTAAATCGTGATGCCATCGCCCTTCAGCGCCTGAATGATGAAATTGGAAACCACGCGTCCATCAGCAGGATGCATTCGGGGTCCGTAGGTATTGAAAATCCGCGCGACTTTGATGTTCAGGCCATGTTGTCGATGATAATCGAAAAACAGCGTCTCCGCACACCGCTTGCCTTCGTCATAGCAGGATCGAGGTCCAATTGGATTGACGTTGCCCCAATAGGCCTCTGTCTGAGGATGCATCGATGGGTCGCCGTACACTTCGCTCGTGGAGGCCTGAAGAATGCGACATCCGACCCGCTTGGCAAGGCCGAGCATATTGATCGCGCCGTGTACTGAAGTCTTGGTCGTCTGGACCGGATCATGCTGATAGTGGATCGGAGAAGCCGGGCACGCAAGATTATAGATTTCGTCGACCTCAACATACAGCGGGAAGGTGACATCGTGGCGCAAGAATTCAAACCGGGGATGGCCGTGCAAATGCTCCAAATTCCTCTTGGTTCCCGTGAAGAGATTGTCTGCACAGAGAACCTCGTGCCCCTTTTCGAGCAAACGATCGATCAGATGGGAACCGAGAAAACCGGCGCCTCCTGTCACGAGAACACGCTTGCGGCTGTCATAGAGGCGCGGCATTTATCAATCTCCAAATACAAAAAGTTCCATAGCGAAAAAGTAACGACCTCACGCCTGGCGTCCGGTTTTGCAAGACGTAAGTGCGATGTCGACGGGCCGCCGATAGCAGTGGACAGTTCCAGCGACGCCCCGTCGCCATCTTAGTATAATCGAAACGAAAATCCGATTCGAATAATCTTAAGGTTACGGTGAGGGGCCTCCGCTAACCCTTATTGATCATCTAACGTCCATTACACGAGCCTTGCATGACGCCGGATGGGTATTTGGCCAGCACGAGCGATAAATCCGCTCCTTGAACACGCCCAGCTGGCCTGGAAGAGCGTTGCCTCAAGAAGACACATAATACCCGCTTCCACTGCCGGAAAAGCCGACGTACACGACACCGTATTCGTTGGCATCTCCCTCAATACAGGTAATGAGATCGTAGCTTCCAAGTGGGTACTCCCCAATCTTGGTCCACTCTATGGTATTCGCGTTCCAAGCTGCGAGGCGGCTGACGGAACGATAGATTCCCCATTTCTTTCGATACAATCCTGCAAACCATACAGTCGGGTAGTCGCCCTCAGGGGCGGGCTTGCCAAAACCAAAGGCATAGACGCATTGGACGTCAGTAACTGCGCGAAAATTCTTGCAGCCGTCTGTTGTCCGCAAGAAAACGCAATAGGGTTGATTGTTGGGCGTTGCGGCCCCGCTACAGGCAAACACGTGACCAGCATGTCCGGGCACGGACCGAATCCTGGCTAATCCTTCATCATTTGGAATCAGCTTTGAACTCTGCTTTGACCAAGAGCCAATCGTGGCCGTCGTGTCGGCAACATACCTATAAAACCCACTCACCGAATTGTAGGCGTAAAAGGTTTTCGGAAGCGCGCGGTCTGCGCAGAGAATGTGTCTGTTAAGTAAGAAGTTTGTGCCCCACCCGCTGCCGGCCCCCACGGGCAGGTCTTGCGGCTCGGTCGGCACCCAATTCGCTCCGCCGTCCAGCGTTATGTGGGGGCGAGCCAGGTTCGGAGTGCGTCCGTTCCCGCGTGGGATCCACATGTAGGTCAGGGCGTCGGCTGCCGCGATACAACCACCAAGGCAGCCGCTAATTGCACTCGAGGGGGGAGAGTTCTTTGGAAACGCCTCCCAGGTTTTTCCGCCATCAAGCGATTTTCCAGACTGATCGTTTGCAGGTGGAAACCAATTCATAACGGCCACGATGGTTGCCGGACTCTCTGATGCCCAATCGGCGGACCAGGCAGTTTGAATTGAATGCTGGTTGCTGGGGCCGTGCGTGAGCGGATAGACATCCCGACCTTCGACCCGGAAAATGGGGCGATCCCAACTGGCGACGATCGGCTTCTGGCCCGGTGGTGAACATATCCAGTTGGTTACTAGTTGTTCGATTCCCCTGCTTTGCGAATTCCATGACCAGGCGCGAGAGGTGTCGTCTGGAGGTGATGACGTAAAAAAACCGATTCCTTCGGAGAAAGTCAGCAAATTTTGCTGAGATGGATCGAACCTAATCATCCCAGCACTCATCGATTGTTCGTTAGTCCATGCGAGCCACGGAATGTCGCTTGCGGTTCGGCGCTTTGTTCCCGTGGCAAATGTTCCCGGGCAATAGCCGGATGGCCATGTCTTCCCGTGGTCGGATGAAATGTTCAGCCTGCCGCCACCGTCGCACACGGCGATGCGATTGCCATCGTGTGGGTCGGGAGCAACCGACCAGGCCGCATGCGCACCATCGCTGCAATTCGCGAGGAGAGCCCACTTGCCTGCTGCAAAGCGCCAAACGTTCGCGGGCCCGCTATCTCTTGCACAAGCATACAACGTTCCATCGGCGGGAGATACTGCGGCGTCCGAGACTTGCTTGGGACCGCCGGACATTGCGGCGAATTCCACACCTCCGTCCGGGGAACTGAAAAAACCATTTCCGTCACTGCAAACATAGACTGAGTTGGTTCTGCCATTCGTCGTGCCGGACGTCGGGTCGAAGGCGATAGAGAAACTATAACCCTGGTTGCGACTTCGAGGAACGGATGTCACCAATTTCCAGTTCTCGCCGGCATCGAAGGTAGCAAACAAGCCATCCCCAAGAGTGCCGAGATAGACGACGTCTGGATTGAAGGGGTCGACCGCCATATGACAATTCGTAATCTTTCCAGGCGGTCCATTTGTCGCCAAGCTCACAGGCGCCCAGCCTCGCGTTCGTCGAAACGTCTCTCCTCGATCCCGGCTGATATAAACGTGGCTCTGAAGCGTGGATCCGACAAAAAAGCCTGTCACCATGTAGATACGATTCGGATCCGAAGGGGCTACTTGTACCTCATAACCGCCGGCTTCCGATAAACCGTTTCCAGGGGCGACATCTTGCGCGGGCATCCGCGTGCTGGTGCGCAGTTGGTCCCATCTCATGCTTGTGCGGTTCCAAAGGTAGCAGCCGTATGTATCCGTCCTGCATACGATCGTCGAACCATCATTGGATATGCTGTGTCCAGTCAGGTATCCGCCGGCACCGATGGCCAACGGCGACCAGCGGCCCGCGGCGTGCGGCACAACCGCTTCGGTGTGCGACGCGCGGACAAACTGTTTGCCTGCGAGAACAGAAGCCAGGGCCAAAAAAGTTCGCTTCGTGAGCATATGTCTCAACATCAATGCTGTCTCGCTTGGCGGGCGATATGTGTGCGGCCCAACCCAAATGAGGGAGTCGTCAATCGCGATGCGCTTGTCTCTGATTCTGAAATATCCTGTCATACAAGAGCGAAGTCTGCTGTGCTCCTTGCAAGGACAGGTGATTGTCATCCAGGTACAGTGGCCTGCCATTGACAGACACGGCGCAACGTTCACCATCACACAGTGCAAGATGTGGCAATAGGATCTGAATGGGAAATTTCTGCTGCAGATCCATAAGGGTCGAAAGGATGAACTTATTCTTGTGCTGAAAAGCAGCGAGAGGAATTTGCAAATCGGTTCGATCAAGGCCCAGATGCTCTATGAAGAGCGCCTTCGGTATACGAAAAGAGGGTTCAGGCAGAGGGCCTATTACCCAGATAGTCTTCTGAGCGTTCACCAATTGCCGAAGGAGAGCCTCGAACCCGCGCACGAAGATACGCTTGTTTTCTTCGGGCGTGCTTGCCGTCCCCCCTTCGTCACGAAGCCTAATATCAACGGGGGCCTCTGCGGCGGAACCCGGCTCGCCCAACTTCCAATTGGTCCATCGGGAGGATAGCACCACGGTATCAAGGTCAGGACGAGATTCGACGACCTGGAGCATTTCCTTGTTGTAATCTTCGCAATGCTGATACCCGGGGTTTGCGGCCAAGTCACTCCCTACGTTTCTGTCGATGCCAAAGCCGATTCCGATCGGGCAATCCACTGATGCGGCAAGAAGGAAACTCGCGCGATTTCTGTTTGCAGCCTGCTCCATTGCGCTGCCCGTGACCACTGCGTGGGAATCGCCCCAAAGCAATACATGTGGACTTGCTTCGCGAAATCCAAGCTTGCATGCTTCTGTCGCATGCACGATTTTACGCTCCCAGCTCAGACACTCCATGTGATGACGGTCTTTGTCGAGCTCCGCGTCCAAATAGGTGGTTGAAGTGAGATCGAGACGGGAAGGAAAGCCCTTGTAAGAACTAATCGCTATTCCGACGGTGCAGGCCAGGACCATTCCTGAAGTGGCTACGGTTACGGGGCGTCGAACGCCTGCGGGTTTCTGTTTTTGTCGAAATGGACGCTCGATATAATTCAGCGAGAGAAATGATATCGCGAGTAATGCGACGCAGAGAGCCGCCTTGGTGCTCCACGACAGGCCGGCGAGCTCGACATAGCTGGCAAACGCGATGAGTGGGAAATGCCAGAGATATAGCGAATATGATGCCTTGCCGATGGCTGTCATCAATGGCAGTGCAAGAACACGATGAACTGCCGTTTGCGTGGAAACGCCGCTCCAAATGATGAGGGCGGCGCCAAGCGTAGGCGCGAGGGCGGCCGTTCCAGGAAATCTCATCGATGAAGAATATGCGAATATCGAAAACGCGATCAGGGCAGCGCCAATTGCTGCTGCACATGAGCACGCAAATCCTCGTCGAGCAGTCGGTGTAAGAACAATGAGGCCTCCGACCAGAAGCTCCCATGCTCGGGTCGGCCCCAAATAAAAGGTGGCGCTTGGCTTGAAGAAGACGAGGACGGCGCCGAGGAAAAAAGAAACCGCGCAGATGAACGCGAGCGTTGCGAATTGGACGCGAGCGCTGCGGGGAATTACCTTCAGCAGCAGTGGGTAAAAAAGGTAGAATTGCTCCTCGATTGCAAGTGACCAAGTGTGCAGCAGCGGACTTTCGTTCGCTGGCCCTGTAAAATAATTGGTCTGCCGCCAGAAGAAAATGTTGGATACGAACAAGGCTGCAGCGATGATGCTTTGCCCCAGGGTGTTGTAATCCGATGGTGCCATCACTACGAACCCGGCGGCGGCGCAGAACAAGAGAATTGAGAATAGCGCCGGGAAAATGCGTCTTGCTCGACGCTCGTAGAATTTGGCTATCGAAAAATTTCCGGCGTCAATTTCGGGAAGAATGATCGATGTGATCAAATAGCCTGAAATAACGAAAAAGATGTCTACGCCTACGAAACCGCCGGCGAAGACCGGTGCGCCGATATGGAAGAGCACAACCGGGACTACCGCAAGAGCACGCAATCCATCGATATCTGCTCGGTAGTGAGCACTCACAAAAATAAATCCCTCAAAAATCAATTCTAAACGGATACCACTCATTGGGTCGTCTGTCATAACCTACGGGGTTAATGTGACAGCAGCGGCTGCTTCGATTTCGCTCGGTTTGCGCCTCCTTGCACAAAAAATGAACTTGGGGTGTCACGGCCATCAACTTGAGCTAGCGACATCGAAGCTCAGCTTGGGATGAGGAAGTCAGATGGAGCGCGCTCTGTTCATAAATTACGTAATATTACGGACGAGCGTTCTTGCCTAAGAATAAGAAGAAGCCCATTAGAGAAAAGTGATTGTAAATCAATCGGTTGTGGTTGTCTCTTTCGGGTGGCGTCCGTCAAATAAAAGCCTTATCCGGCCGTTAACCATGATTCACGCCGCCGGTGGTGGGCCGGCGGGTACAGGTGGGGCATAGCTAAGCAAGTCGGTTGGAACGGACATCTTCTGTTTCGATTTAATCGAGACGGGATGGTTGTTCTGCGCGACTGTCTTACGTGCCACCGGTTTTTCTAACTTTGAGCCGCTTGGGGGAAGCATGATTAAACTGTCGTCTGCACCATATAACTCGGTTGATCCAGGCCCTTCCGTAGCGCTCCAAGGCGTCAATTCCAAAGCCGCAACGCCGGTGCGTATTAAATACGCGTCGGAAGCCGCGCCAGTTTATAGAAATTTTTACTTCGTCAATCAACCTGACTTTCAGACCCGAACCCTAGGGTTCCCTCGACCTGCGAGCGATACCGCTTGCAATTTGGCCTGATCCATCGAGGGGACATCGTGGTAAGGATACCATTCACCAATTTCACTAAGCGCCGGGCGGATTTTCTCCTGGATAGCGATGCTGCTGACTCGTACTCGGTGACCCGGGGGCTGTCGGCTGCATTTGAAGTCGACCCGGCTCTACTGGCTTTCGAGCGCCAGGTTGAGGTATCTCCGTCGCGTGTTGACGGCGAGAAAGCTTCGACCGAGCGCGCAGCGGCTTCAGCAGTTGCGCCAACCGGGGTCGTTGAACCTGCGGTTAGTATCGTTGAGGGCGGTAGCGTCGAAATTAACGGCGCTGGTACGCAGTCTGTCACATTCCTGGGTTCGACCGGTACTCTCAAGATTGATCATTCTCTTGCCTTCACCGGGACCATCACGGGCCTGATGGGAGAGGACGCTATCGACTTTGCCGATATCAGCTTCGGCGCCCAGACGAAGGTGACGTTCTTGGGCGATCATGACGGCGGTAAGCTGACGATTACCGACGGAATCAATGCCGCAAGCATCTCGCTGCAGGGCGACTACCTTTCATCGACATGGACCATGTCGAGTGATGTGAATGGTGGGACGATTGTCGTCGATCCAGTGGCCTCCGGGACTTGGGAAACGCTAAAAGTTGGGGCGGGCGGTTGGGTCCGCAACCTCGACATTGCCTCTGATGGCACGGTGGTCGGGAGGACCGACACTTACGGGGCCTATCTTTGGAATGGAAGCCAGTGGGAGCAGCTGGTAACCGCCAACAGCTTGCCAACCGCTTTTGTCTCGGCAAACCAGAATAACCAGACGCTAGGTCAGGGTGTTTACGAGATCCAGATTGCGAACAGCAACACCCAAATATTTTACATGATGTACGACGGTTACGTGTTCAAGAGCACGGACCGGGGTACGACTTGGACACAGACATCGTTCGCTCAGGTCAGTGCGAACCCTAATGACGCCTATGCCCAGTACGGGCAGAAGATGGCCATTGATCCGAGCAACCCAAACATAGTCTACGTTGGTACGCCATCGAACGGCCTTTGGGTCACGAAAGATGGCGGCGTGACCTGGCAGCAGGTCAGTCAAGTCCCATCGGCGTCAGCCGAGAGTGGCCTCACTGGCATTCTGTTTGATCCCGCTGTTGGCGGGGTTGTTGGCGGTGTCACGCAAACCATCTTCGCCGAGAGCAATGGCAACGGCGTTTATTTGAGTACGAATGGCGGGGCATCCTGGAAGCTGCTGACAGGTGGGCCGACGACTGTCGTTAATGCCGCTGTCTCGCCAACTGGCGCCTATTTCGCTACAGACGGCCAAAACCTCTGGCGGTATTCCGGCGGTGCTTGGACTCAATCGTCGACCGGCATGGGTGGCGCCGGGATTCAGGCTGTTGCGGTTAATCCGAATAATGCCAACGAGATCGTTGCGGTCTCTCCGGCCGGTTATCTGAGCGTCAGCTATGATGGCGGGACAAGCTGGAGCGGCGTCGACTGGTCCAGTAATGGAGTCAGCTCGACGGATATTCCGTGGCTGCAGGCAGGAAATACGGCCACAAGCGGCAATTTCCTTTGCGTTGGCGGGGTAGTATTTAACCCACTCGTTCCGAACCAGATTATCGCGTCGGCAGGTACCGGCGTTTGGAATGCGACTGTTCCAACAACCGGTTTGAATTGGAATACTTCTGTCACTTGGAACGATCAAAGCCTCGGGATCGAGCAGCTCGTCGCCAATCAGATCATCGTTCCCACGGGCGGGCATCCGGTTTTGGCGTCGTGGGATCGGCCGTTCTTCTATGTCAGCGATATCAACAGCTACCCGTCGACTTACGGTCCCGTCGCCAGTGTGAACATTGATGCGGGCTGGTCAGTCGACTACGCATCGTCGAATACAAATTTCGTGACGGGTCTGTTGAACTACGGCAAAGCCGTCTACTCGACTGACGGTGGCCAGACTTGGAACAGTTTCGCCAGCCTTCCTACATTTCCTGCGCAAGCGAACGGCGGAACGATCGCGGCGAGTACGCCACAGAACATTGTTCTGGCGCCGGCCAATGGTGTGCAGCCCTATTATACGCTTGACGGCGGAGCGACCTGGAAGGCGGTAACCCTTCCGGGGGTTACAGACTGGTCGACCTTCGAAGGATCTTCTTATCTCGACGAACGCTCCATCACCGCCGATCGCGTGCTGGCCAACACGTTCTATCTCTACTATGCCGGCCACGGCGTCTATCGCAGCACCGACGGCGGTGCGTCGTGGACGCAGGCCTACAGTGGAAATGACGGATTTGGTTCGCAGTGGAACGGGTACATTTCGCCATTTACGACTTTCAACAATGAGTTGATGTCGGTTCCCGGAGAGGCCAGTAACCTCTTTTTCACGGGCGGAAATCAAAGCGGCTATATGCCGAACTATCCGTTCATGCGGTCCACGGATGGCGGAACCACGTGGAAGCCCGTCGCGAACGTATTGGACGTTACTTGCTTCGGATTCGGTGCATCGGCCACGCCTGGCGGGTATCCCGCAGTTTATATTGTAGGCTATGTCAACAACGTCTACGGCATCTGGCAATCGGTAGACAATGCGCAATCCTGGACGCAAATGGGAACCTATCCCAACAGTAGTCTGGACAACATCAAGACCATCGCCGGCGATCCCACTATTTTCGGTCAGGTCTACGTCGGGTTTATGGGGTCAGGTTACGCGGTTCTGACAGCGTCTACGTCGACGTCTGCCCACATCAGTTCGATCGCGGAGACGCCCTCGACGGGCAATCTGAATGCTGGAAATGCCGTCACCCTGACACTCAATCTGAGTTCCTCGGTGACGGTTGCGGGTGGTACGCCGACGCTGACGCTGAACGACGGGGGCGTTGCGACCTATACGGGTGGCTCGGGCACCGGTGCGCTGACCTTCAGCTACACGGTTGCGGCAGGGCAGAATACCGCGTTGCTGTCGGCGACCGCCGTCAATCTTAACGGGGCGAAGGTCTCGGACAGCAGCGGCAATGCTGCCAATTTGTCGCTTACGGCCATCACCCAGGCAGGACCCCAGATCGACACCACGGCGCCGACGGTGTCGTCGGTGGCGGCCTCTGGCACCGGCATCACCTCCGGCAGCGGCGATCTCAATGCCGGCAAGGTGGTGACGCTGACGGTGAACCTGAGCGAGGCGGTGACGGTGGCCGGCGGGACGCCGACGCTGACGCTGAACGACGGCGGCGTCGCGACCTATAGCGGCGGCTCCGGCAGCAGTGCACTGACGTTCAGCTACACGGTTGCAGCCGGCCAGAACACGCCCGACCTGACGGTGACGGCGGTCAACCTCAACTCTGCCACCGTCAAGGACGCTGCCGGCAATGCCGCCAACCTGGCCGGCGCGGTGAAGAACCCGTCCGGCACGCTGCAGATCGACACCACGGCGCCGACGGTCAGCACGATTTCTGAAACGCCTTCGAGCGGCTCTCTGAACGCTGGCAAACTCGTCACCTACACGATCACCATGAGCGAAGCGGTGACGCTCAACACGACCGGCGGAAGCCCGACGCTGGCGCTCAACGATGGCGGCACCGCCACTTATGTCAGCGGTTCCGGGACAAATGCGCTGACCTTCAACTATACAGTAGTGGCTGGTCAGAACACTCCCGACCTGATGGTGTCGACCTTCAACCTGAACGGCGCCACGGTGGTGGACGGTGCCAGCAACGGCGCCAACCTGTCGCTCGCCGGTATCGCCCAAGGCAGCCCGGCGATCGACACCACGGCGCCGACGGTGTCGTCGGTGGCAGCCTCGGGCACGGGGATCACCTCGGGCAGCGGTACGATCGGAATAGGCAGCGTCGTGACGCTGACGCTAAACCTGAGCGAGGCGGTGACGGTCGCAGGCGGCAGGCCAACGCTGACGCTGAACGACGGCGGCGTCGCGACCTATAGCGGCGGCTCCGGCAGCAGTGCACTGACGTTCAGCTACACGGTTGCAGCCGGCCAGAACACGCCCGACCTGGCGGTGACGGCGGTCAACCTCAATTCGGCCACCGTCAAGGACGCTGCCGGCAATGCCGCCAACCTGGCCGGCGCGGTGACGAACCCGTCCGGCACGCTGCAGATCGACACCACGGCGCCGACGGCGCCGACGGTGTCGTCGGTGGCGGCCTCTGGCACCGGCATCACCTCCGGCAGCGGCGATCTCAATGCCGGCAAGGTGGTGACGCTGACGGTGAACCTGAGCGAGGCGGTGACGGTGGCCGGCGGGACGCCGACGCTGACGCTGAACGACGGCGGCGTCGCGACCTATAGCGGCGGCTCCGGCAGCAGTGCACTGACGTTCAGCTACACGGTTGCAGCCGGCCAGAACACGCCCGACCTGACGGTGACGGCGGTCAACCTCAACTCTGCCACCGTCAAGGACGCTGCCGGCAATGCCGCCAACCTGGCCGGCGCGGTGAAGAACCCGTCCGGCACGCTGCAGATCGACACCACGGCGCCGACGGTGTCGTCGGTGGCGGCCTCTGGCACCGGCATCACCTCCGGCAGCGGCGATCTCAATGCCGGCAAGGTGGTGACGCTGACGGTGAACCTGAGCGAGGCGGTGACGGTGGCCGGCGGGACGCCGACGCTGACGCTGAACGACGGCGGCGTCGCGACCTATAGCGGCGGCTCCGGCAGCAGTGCACTGACGTTCAGCTACACGGTTGCAGCCGGCCAGAACACGCCCGACCTGACGGTGACGGCGGTCAACCTCAACTCTGCCACCGTCAAGGACGCTGCCGGCAATGCCGCCAACCTGGCCGGCGCGGTGAAGAACCCGTCCGGCACGCTGCAGATCGACACCACGGCGCCGACGGTCAGCACGATTTCTGAAACGCCTTCGAGCGGCTCTCTGAACGCTGGCAAACTCGTCACCTACACGATCACCATGAGCGAAGCGGTGACGCTCAACACGACCGGCGGAAGCCCGACGCTGGCGCTCAACGATGGCGGCACCGCCACTTATGTCAGCGGTTCCGGGACAAATGCGCTGACCTTCAACTATACAGTAGTGGCTGGTCAGAACACTCCCGACCTGATGGTGTCGACCTTCAACCTGAACGGCGCCACGGTGGTGGACGGTGCCAGCAACGGCGCCAACCTGTCGCTCGCCGGTATCGCCCAAGGCAGCCCGGCGATCGACACCACGGCGCCGACGGTGTCGTCGGTGGCAGCCTCGGGCACGGGGATCACCTCGGGCAGCGGTACGATCGGAATAGGCAGCGTCGTGACGCTGACGCTAAACCTGAGCGAGGCGGTGACGGTCGCAGGCGGCAGGCCAACGCTGACGCTGAACGACGGAGGCGTCGCGACCTATACGGGGGGCTCGGGCAGCAATGCACTGACCTTCAGCTATATTGTCGGATCGAGCGACAGCACTGTCCCAGCACTCGCAATAACCCAAATCGTTTCGAACGGGGCTACGATCCAGGACACGGCGGGAAACTCGGCCAATCTATCGGGCGCATTGACAAGTCTTCCGAACCTCGTCGTCGCTGCTCCAGCCGGAGGCACCGTGATTGAGGCTTTCGGCTCGACCGAAGTGGTGGTGAGCGGAAACAACTACTATCTGCTGAACGTCAGCACCGGCACAGGGCCCATACTGACTATTCAGGGCGCGAATGCTCAGCCGACCAGCTTCAGTGGTTGGTCGGTGATCGGTGCCGAACAGACCGCCACAGGCTATGACGTCGCCTGGAAGTCCACGAGCGGGGTCTATACGGTCTGGAGTACCGATAGCAACGGCCGCTATCTTTCAACTCTGGTCGATAGCGTAGCGGGCAGTGACGCGACGCTGCAGGCGTTGGAACCCACCTTCCACCAGGATCTCAATGGCGACGGCATGATCGGTGCAGGCACCGTGATTGAGGCTTTCGGCTCGACCGAAGTGGTGGTGAGCGGAAACAACTACTATCTGCTGAACGTCAGCACCGGCACAGGGCCCATACTGACTATTCAAGGCGCGAATGCTCAGCCCACCAGCTTCAACGGTTGGTCGGTGATCGGTGCCGAGCAGACCGCCACAGGCTATGACGTCGCCTGGAAGTCCACGAGCGGGGCCTATACGGTCTGGAGTACCGATAGCAACGGCCGCTATCTTTCAACTCTGGTCGATAGCGTAGCGGGCAGTAATGCGACGCTGCAGGGGTTGGAGGCCACCTTCCACCAGGATCTCAATGGCGACGGAGTAATCGTTCTGTCGGGCAGCGGGACAATCATTGGCGCAAACTCGTTGACTGTCGGCAGCGGGGCAACTGTGGAGCTTGTGGGGGCATATTCCGGCACCGTAAGCTTTGCGGGTGCAACTGGTAAGCTTGTGCTCGACCAATCGACAAAATTTAGCGGCAGCTTGGGCGGTCAGCTTACAACCACCAATTTCATCGATCTGCGCGACGTTACCGCCGGTGCCGGCGCGACCGTCAGCTATACCGGGAACAATTCACCTGGAAAGCTTAGCGTGAGTGACGGAACTAACATCGCGAAATTCGCTCTTAGCGGCAACTATTCGCTGGGCAACTTCATCGTATCAAGCGATGGGAATGGTGGCACACTGCTCGTAGATCCTCCGCTTCCCGCTGATCGGGGCAGCGAAGCTCTGGCGTCTAGCTCGGATACAACCTCGGGCTGGCTCGATTCGATCGACTCAAAGCTCGCCTTGTGGTCGCAACTTAACGCATCGGCGTTTCCGTCCTCGCCCTTCGATGCCGGGACGTCGGGCAACACCGGGATTTCCGAGATTGGTGCTGTCAATCCGGCCTTCCAGGTGGCGACGTCAGCAATTGCCCAGCACTATCAAAGCTCGCTGTCCTGATGCGCTGCACCTCATGCCATTGAGGGCAGCCGTTCGGGTTAGCCCATTGAGCTAGTCGACAAACTCGACAGGCCGCTTGCGGTTAATTTCGTTTAAAGCAATGCTTCGGCCTGTCAGGCATTTAACAGCGAATATGCGTCCATATTTAAAAGTATTGTTTCTGCTGGTTTTTTTTCTTGTCGCTGGGGCGCAGCGACCGGCGGGTGCGACTGTGTCTGAGAGGCGCTTTGCGCTTGTCGTTGGGAACGCATCTTACGAGGCCCACCGGCTTGCCACGCCGGCAAATGACGCCGAGCTGATCGCGCGAACGCTGCAGGCCGCAGGGTTTGAGGTCGTTCATGTCCGCGATTTGAAACAAGACGCACTGAGCCAAGTCTTTAGTGAGTTTTTGGAAATGCTTAGGAAGGCAGGCCCGGGTTCGGTCGCTCTAGTGTACTTTGCTGGGTATGGCTTGCAGCTCGAATGCGAGAATTATCTCCTGCCAGTCGACGCGAGAATTGCGGTAGCGTCAGATCTGCCCCGTTATGGTTTGCGGCTTTCCGACTTCATGCACAGGCTGGCCGCGCTTCAATCGAAAGCTTCGATCGTAATTATCGACGCCGCCCGACAGACTCCGTCTGTTCTTGACGCTGTGCCGCTTGCCGCTGGGCTTGCCTGGCTCGAGCCTGAGGCTAATACCCTGGTTGCATTCAACGCGGCGCCCGGGATGTTCTCGGCGGACGCAACGCAAGGCTATGGCCCCTACGCAAGAGCGGTTGCCGAGATGATCAACGAGGCGGGCTTTACTGTAGCCGAAACTTTTCTTCGTGTCCGCCTGCGCGTCCATGAATTGACAAGAGGTGCGCAGGTGGCTTGGTACAGTTCAAATTTCGACCAACAGCCTGTGCTCGTTGAGCGCTCTGTTGACCAATTGCAACACGCTCATTCGCTGGAGCGTGAAGCATGGGTACGTTCTCAGGCAATGGCCAGTCTTGGCCCGCAAGAAGCCTACTTGGCAGCCCTGATACGAGACAATTTTGACGCGTATGCCGATTTCCTTGCGGACCATCGGCGTGACCCGCTGGGCAAGCGGGTTCTGGCAATGCTCGCGGTGCGGCGCGAGGCGATTACCTGGCACCGGACCTGCCGAGCAGATGTACGGGAGGCCTACTGGACCTATCTGGAGCGATATCCGAACGGTGCCCATGGAATGGATGCTCGTCGCCGTCTTGAGAAGCTCGGCGCATCGATTGCGGCGCCTGCCAAATTCAGGAGGGTGGAATACGACATCCCCTCGCCGCTACCAGACGAGCTCGATTATAGCGGACGGCGTGTACCGTTCCTTGCCGACGCCGCATTCTTGCCTGAGCCAGAAGCGGGACTGCGCGAAATCATAGGAGATCCACCGGAATTTGCTTTTCGGTCCGCGGCAGCTCCTTCTGCTGCGAATGATTTCCCGGTGACGATACCGGTGCCCATGCCGGGCCGCCCCGAAGCGCTCCCCCGCGCTGGACAGCGTGATAGCTCCCTTGATTTCGATACGGCACAGATGAGGCCGTCAATTGACGATCACCCGATTAAGGCCGATCTGCCATCGGCTCGGCCATCTTCCGTTGCTGCGAAGGCGGGGCTGACCAGCGGGCCAGACGACGAGGGTGTCGTGCCAGCGATTCCACAGGTGTCTGGCCTTGCTGTCCCGATCAAACTGCCCTTTTGGGCGAATTTGGATCCGTCTCGCGCGGCAACTGCGATCGCTAGTGCGGACGCAGTTCCCGATCCAGCCAAGTTGCCTGGCTGGGCCAGCCAGGAGCCGATACCGTCGGATCGGATCATGCAAACGGAGCTCGAACCGTCATGGACGGGAGCCTTGCCGCATCCGGCTCCGGCCTTACCGATCCCCACGGGGCTAGCGCATAAGGGGCGACGGTGGGTCATGTTGACGCCGGAAGGAGCTATCCCATTACCGCCTGTGCGACCGCTTAAGCTTGCGCATAGCTTGGTGCCCAACCGGGCAATGTCTTCTGTGTTCACGTCATCGGTGCCACAGACTAGGCGACAAACTGCCCCTTCGCTCGCTCTTGGTGGATCAGCTCAGCCGTCCCAAACGACTGGTAGACTAGCCCCGCTGAAGCCACACTCCTCCAACCCTGCTTCGATTTCGAGGCCGACTACCGCTCGCGCAGGCTCTCCTGCCGGTACTTCATCAGGGGTGACAGCAGGTAGCCAATAATCCGGCGCGACCCAGTTTTGATCTCGGCAGTTACGGCCATGCCGGGAGACAAATTCACAAGCTTGTCCTCGACCTTGAGCTGAGGATTTTCGACCGAGATTCGCGCTACGTAGTTGAGCTCTTGGCCACGGGGCTCGCTGGTTCCGGCGGCAGCGCCCGCCGGGGGCCGTTCGTTGGGCCTGTCGTTCGAGTCGCGCGCAACCGAGTCGGAGGAAATCGTCCGCACCTTGCCTCTCAGGAGACCATACCTCGTGAAGTCGAATGTATCGACCTTGATCTCCACAGGATCGCCAGTATGGATGAAGCCGATATCGCGATTATTGATCGTCGCTTCGATCTCGATCTGGCTGTCGCTCGGCACAATAACCATCAGAGTCTGGGCGGGCGTCACCACGCCGCCGATCGTGTGGACCGCCGATTGCTGAACGGTGCCCGATACGGGGGCGGTCAGCAGTTGAAGTTTGGCGCGTTGCTCCGCCTTGGACAGGTCGGCCTCCAGGCCGCCGGCCTTGCGCTCAGCCTCTGTCAAGTCGGCTAGTAAGGTTCTGCGATGCTCGGCCCGGGTCTGACTGCGTGTTTCGATCAGAGCAGCAATAGCGGCCTCAGTCTCCTTGGCACGACTTTTCTGAACCAGCCTTTCCTGCTGGCTATCGGTCAACTGCTGTAGCACCTCGAAGTACTGAAGTCTGGAACCGTACTCGCTGAGGGATTTCCGAATGTTGACGCGCTCCTCGATCGTCGGAATGACGGCCTCGAGTTTGCCAACGGACGCCGAAATCGTCCCAAGTTCGGCCTCCTTCTGCTCTCGCTGTCCGTCTAGGGAAGCGATCTTCGCTCGGTGCTCAGATACCTGCGCAAGCAGGAATTGACGCTGCATTGCAACAAGCGTCTTGCTCGCCCCCTCCGGGGGGCGAAATGCGGTCAGCGGATCATCCGTGTCCGCGAGTGCAGCTCGCAAACGGGCAATGTCTAGCTGTGCGGATTGCAAATCACTCTTTAAGTGGTTGATCTCACCTTCATTGATGGTGGGATCAAGCTCGATCAAAAGGGCGCCAGCCGCGACAAACTGACCGTCAACAACCTTAATAGCGCGTACGACACCAGTCTCGAAGGGTTGGATCACCTTACTCCGACCCGTAGGTATGACCTTTCCGGTCGCTGTCGCCACGACATCCACATGGCCCAAAACTGACCAGCCCAAGCCGAGTAATAGCATCGTTATGATCGTCACCCCAACGGCCCGGCCAAGGGGCGAGGGGGGTGTTTCGACGATCTCAAGCGCGGCAGGCAGGAATTCCAGTTCTTCGGAACCCCGCGTCCTGCTCGGCGCCAAAAAGGGGATTACTTTTCTTGCCGGCTCCATCGAATCCATGCTCAAGAGGGCGCTCAACTTCGAGGCGCGTTAATACCGCCCAGCTTGGCTGCAGACAGTAAATCTTCCCTTTGGTCGGGGATAAAATGGTCGAATATAAAGCGCCAAGCCCTTGCCCCATTCGGTTAATAAATCAAACGCTACCGCGGCGCTATACTGGGGCTGCCAGTTGCGGCGCTTCAGCAGCTAAAATGGCTAGAATCGGGACAATTTAATGACGGATGGTTCAGAAATTCCTGTGCCGAGTGATCCAGGCTTCGTGACGCTAGCGATGCTGTTGCGGTTTCACGGTGTCAGCGCCAGCCCCGAACAGATTCGGCACCATTGTGGCACGGGAGCGATCGATACCGCCGATATGGTCCGCTGCGCCAAGGAATTTGGCCTCAAGGCTCGTGAGTTAAAGGTGAATTGGGTGCGACTGCTGCGTACCCCCTTACCGGCCATTGCGGCGCTCAAGGATGGCAGCTTTCTTCTGCTCGGGAAGATCGGCGACGACAAGATCGTTGCCCAGTCTGCCAAAACGCCGCGTCCCGAATTGCTGACGAAGGCCGACTTCGAGGCGATTTGGGACGGGCGCATCGTTTTGATGACGAGGCGGGCCGATCTGACGGCGTTGACACGCCGCTTCGATTTGACCTGGTTCTTGGGTGCGATCCACAAATATCGTTACCAACTGGGCGAAGTGCTCGTCGCGTCTCTCTTCCTGCAGGTACTTGGGCTTGCGTCGCCCATGTTCTTTCAGGCGGTCATCGACAAAGTCCTCGCACACCGCAGTCTCAGTACGCTCGACGTGCTCGCAATAGGCCTGATTGGAATAGGGCTATTCGAAACCATTCTTAGCGCGTTGCGGACCTATCTCTTCTCCCACGCGACCAATCGAATCGACGTCGAACTCGGAGCGAGGCTGTTCCAGCATCTGCTTGCGCTGCCTACCGCTTATTTTCAAGCCCGGCGAGTTGGTGATTCTGTAGCAAGGGTGCGCGAACTCGAAAGCATCCGAACGTTTCTCACGAGCTCTGCGCTGACCTTGGTCATCGACCTGCTTTTCACCCTGGTTTTTCTCGGCGTCATGCTGGTCTACTCGCCTTTGTTGACTGGCATCGTGTTCGCCGGACTACCGGTTTACGTCGCAATTTCTGTTGGGACCACGCCGCGATTTCGGCGGCTGCTTGATGAGAAGTTTAAACGCGGAGCTGAAAATCAGGCTTTCCTGGTCGAATGTGTAAACGGAGTGGATACGCTCAAGGCCATGGCCGTCGAGCCCCAGATGCAAAGGCGTTGGGAAGAGCAACTTGCCGCCTATGTAGCGGCAAGTTTCAGGGTTCTGCGCTTGGGCAACACCGCTAGCAACAGCGTTCAGTTCGTAAACAAAGTGGTCATGGCGGGAATTTTGTATTTCGGCGCCCGCCTTGTCATCTCCGGGGACCTGACCGTCGGCGAACTAGTAGCTTTCAATATGTTTGCGGGACGAGTGAGTCAGCCGGTATTGCGCCTTGTTCAGATCTGGCAGGATTTCCATCAAGCCAGACTGTCCGTAGATCGTCTGGGAGATATCCTTAATACGACTCCAGAGCCCAAGTTCAACCCAGCTCGTACAGCGCTGCCCTCGATACGGGGAGATGTGGTTTTCGATGACGTCGTTTTTCGGTATCGCATAGATGGACCAGAAGTTTTGCGCGGCGTCAGCTTTAAGGTGTCTGCCGGGCAGGTTATCGGTATTGTTGGTCCTTCCGGCTCCGGCAAGAGTACAGTTGCGAAACTCATTCAGCGCTTGTTTATCCCCGAGAGCGGCCGCGTGCTCATTGACGGAGTTGATTTGTCAATGATTGACACGTCCTGGTTGCGGCGCCAGGTCGGTGCGGTCCTGCAAGAAAACGTCCTCTTCAACCAATCCATTCGCGCAAATATTGCGTTATCTGATCCGGGTATGCCTATCGAACAAATCGTAGAAGCGGCAAGGCTTGCGGGGGCTCATGATTTCATACTGGAACTGCCAGAAGGCTATGACACGGTCGTCGGCGAGCGCGGAGCCAGCCTGTCGGGTGGCCAACGGCAGCGCATTGCGATAGCTCGGGCGCTCGTAACGAATCCTCGGATTCTGATCTTTGACGAAGCTACGAGCGCTCTGGACTACGAGAGCGAGCGCGTCATTCAAGACAATATGCGGAGTATCGCCCAGGGTCGAACGGTGTTTATTATCGCGCATCGTCTATCGACCGTCCGGCGCAGTGATCGAATATTCACTATCGAGCGTGGGCTTTTGGTGGAAGACGGCACCCACGACGAACTCCTGCGTACGGGCGGACGATATGCGACGCTTCACCGCGTCCAGGCCGATATTCACGAAGTTCGGTAGCATTAATCGCGGCTATCGCCATGGTTTGCGCACAGTCTGGCTCTAATCGTTGACAGATAAGGGGTTTTGCTCGCTGTGGTTGTGGCGGTCATTTCCAGCGGATGAGATAAATCCCTTGAGGAAACCCGAGAGGGCACCTAAACACACCTAGTCATCGCTCCTCAAAGGCGCGAATCATTGCAACTGGAGCGTTTATGGCAAATTCAATCGCACAAAAGTTGAATTTGGAAAGTATGTCAGTCGATGAAATGTGGCACCTTCACGAAGAGATCAGCCGCATTCTGTCGATCAGGCTGACGACCGAAAAACAGGAACTCGAAAAGCGTTTGGCTCAACTCCGCCGTGAAGACGATATGCGCAAGGCGGCCTCGTCGGGCTTGCACGCAATCGATACGGTTCCGCGGACACGCCGAAAATATCCAAAGGTGCTTCCGAAATACCGCAATCCAAAGAATGTCAGCGAGACCTGGTCGGGAAGGGGGAAGCAGCCGCGCTGGTTGGTGGCAGCCCTGAAGACCGGATGCACAATCGATGAATTTGTTATTGATGCGTCCAGGGCCGGCAAGCGCAAGACGAGCGAGAGACGTCGCAGGAGCCATAGTTCGCATGCTTGAGTCGGGGTGCGAGTTTTGCGCTGCTTGCGCCAAGCCCCTTGTAACACGGTCCCCGAAAATGAATCGGATTTTGGCCGCTGGTTTGTTCCGTTAACGGACAAGACGCCTCCGCTGGAGGCCGATTCGTTGTGGTGGCAGGTTAATTCATTCTCGGCGAGTGAAGTTGATCGTGGGTTAGACTGGTCAATCGGGCCGGGCCAATCGCGCGCCCGCATTCAGCAATCTTGACCCGTTGCCGCAACTTAAGCAGTTCTTCATATTTCGCGGAAAGATCTTCTAGCGCAATTCCGCCGCTGCTTTTGCAATTGTCTGAACGAAGTAGTCTGCTCATGAAATTAGTTCCCGATAAGGAAGCTTACTGGTCAAAAGTGACGATCGACACGTCAAAAAACTCACTACATCGTTGAATTTGTCAAAAACACTCGCATACGTTACCAGATATTAAGGCAGCGTTCGTAAATATGTAGCCTCTCTAAAATTTTCGTCTTTTTTACCTAACGGCAAGATCCTTTCGGGATTGGACCACCCCAACGGGGCCGCCCATCCCTGGAAACGACGGCCAGAGTTCCCGCGCTACTAGTGGGCCAGCAGTCCGTTTCACGCGGTTAATCGTGACTAACCACTGCGAGCTATCTGGACTTGGTCAGCATTTTGCATTTAACGGTATAGTGAAATCTATGGCGAGGTTAAATGCGAGCAGTTTTTGTGCGTCTTTTGAAAATCATTTCTGTCTTGATTGTTGTTTTCTATGTGCTGCCGGTGTCCCTGCAGGCGAGCTTGGCGCTATGGGACCGCCTCCTGACGCCCGCTATCGCAGGCGTGGAAGTAGCGGATATGGCGAGCGCAAGCCTGATTCCGGCGGCTGACGCGGAACCTGCCGCCCACGTTCTTGTCATGTCGGTTCCTCTGTCTGGCTCGCCCGGAAGGTTCCTTACTCATAGCTGGATCGTGTACAAGCACCAGGGACCTTCTGCCTGGATGCGCTGTGAGGTTCTCGGTTTCGCCAGCCGAGACTCTACTGGTGCTATCAATGGTGAGTGGCTGGACAATCAGCCGTCGCTGAACAGATTTGCCCCGGATGGAAGATGGTTCGGAAAAGTGCCTGAAATAATTGTGAGCGTCGAGGGCGCCGCCGCCGAAAGGATGATTCCAAAAATCGAAAAGGCGATCGAGGCCTATCCAGCGACGGCGGGCCATTACCGAACTTGGCCGGGACCAAACAGTAATACTTTTGTGGCCACGATTTTTCGAGCAGTCCCAGAACTAGGAGCCGCCCTGCCGCCCACCGCTGTCGGAAAGGATTTTAGGAAGGGCGTCTTTCTCGGGTGGACAGATAGTCACACCGGGGTCGAACTAAATGTGAATGGCGTTCTAGGAATCAAGATTGGCCGCGTCGAAGGAGTCGAGGTTAACCTGCTCACTCTGGTCGCGGGGGTCGATCTCCGCCCATTTAGCTTTAAGTTGCCCGGCGTCGGATTCTTGGGTTTTGGAAACCGCCAAGTCGTCCCCGATCGGGAGCCTTCTCGTGCTTACGCGGCGAGGCCGTGAGATCAACAGCCCCGTAGGCTGCTACGAGGCTTTCCAAGAAGTTTTGAAGCGAAAGTCGTCGGGCACCTTCAACTTCCTTATAGTGTTACCTGCACTCGATAAGTCGGGCGCTTCAGCTGCGCTGGGAATATGACCTATCCGATTACGCGGCTTGAAGATTTCGTTGGCCTGGTCTGCTTGCGCACTGCAAATCAGGATCCGCTCACCCACGAAAACAGCAACGGGGACCACAGCTGTTGCGGCATTTTTGATCGCCTGAGACCCTCCATCCGGGAACTCACCGGTCGATAACGGCAAGATCACCAATTGGGCCCTTGCCTCGGCGCGGTCGAGATATCGGCTATGCGCGCGACCCGCGATGATCACGGCCATCAAAACCGTGCTTACGATGAATAGCCAAACCCAAAGCATATCGCCCCAAACTCCTATCTCTGACAGTGTCTCTGCGATTCGAAGCTTATTTGCGGCGCCCAGAGCGAGATACCAAGCTTTCAAAGTTAATAACTCCTGAATGGTTCCCCGCAAAAAAGGAGAAATTTGCCGAATAGCCGATGGAGGTCTTTCGATGTTCCTTCAAAGGGAACTGCGGATATGTTCTTAGGGGCAGGGCTTGCCGCGGTTTGGGATTTCGAGGCTTGCATCGCCTAAATCGGAGCGCTATTCAAATTTTTTAAGCGCGCTGCACGCGCGACACATTGCGGGGAGCTTCCTGGTGAGCCGGATTTTGATGTCGCCCCTGCCTAAAAGAGACAATATTATCAGATCGCTACATGTAGGCTTGGTAGTCGGGGCGGTTGGCAGACTGTGCCTAGGGGCGATTGCCTTTGTTGCAGCAGCCACGCTTTTTGAATTTGGGTCACCCCAGCCCGTGGGAGCAACCGAATTGGGGCCGTTCTTTTGGATGGAGCCTCCCACGGTGCAGATCGAAGATCGTCCTAAGCCTCTCTACGCTCCATATGGATACTATGGCTACCAAGGCGGCTGTTCCCGCCAGCCCGTTTGGCAGGGGCGGCGTTGGCGAAGCGTAACGGTCTGTCGTCGTTGACACACGTCGAGCCAGTCGGCGCGCCGGGCCACAAGCCTTTGCATTCTAGCCGGGCCTGAAATCTTGCTGCTAAGCGCTCGCTGATGAGGCAAAGACCGCGGTCGGGCAAACGCGACCACACCGATGCGCCTGATTGCCTCTTGCGCCAGCGGGCGGCGGCAATTGAGTTCCCCGCAGAGCCGGCGCCATTTTCCAAGCGTCGGTTAGGGCCAGCCAGCAGCCTGCTGTAGTTGCGGACGCGATGCCGCTTGCCGCCTATCTCTTCAGGATTGCCGGGAGCGCGTGTTGACAGGATGGCTCAATTTTTAGTTAGAAATTTTATATTATTTTGCGCGAGATCGTACTATTCTCGTCTAGAATTATTTCTTTGTTTCTGGGCTCGGCTCGTTGGCGGCCGGCCGCATTATTTCAGCAGCGAAACATTTGCGTCAAGATTCGTATGGCCTCACCTCGATATCTCGCCCGCCAGTATTTTGAATTAAAGCAATTACGAAAATTGTTGGCTTATCTTCAGTTGCGGCTGTCGCGGCGCCTCGCCAGACGTCGGAGAAAATCTTCCATCCGCCGCAGGCTTCCTTGACTTGATACCAGGGCGACTTCGACGGCTCGATATTGTTCGGCATTGTCAGGGCTACGGTGCTGTCTAAGTGAATAGGTGCTGCGCTATCCATGCTGCAATCCAGATTATCGCGATGACCCAGCCAAACGTTGCAGCCGCGCTTAGCACCGCCCAAGCCGTCTTGATCGCCGGCCGGGACGCCCGCGCCTTATCCAATAAATGCCGGTCATCAGAAGGCGCCTGTAGGCGTTTCACGCTGTACTCCCTGCGATCGCGTTCCGATGGATATGTCAGAGGTGGCGGCTAATTTTACGCCACCACGCCCAGCGTACAAACGGCTGCTGGCAGTAAGCTTGATCGGTCAGGTTAATGCAGCGACCGCTCAGCGATGTGTCAGGCGGGTAAGCGATGGCCGGATGCCTCGTCCGGCATGCGCAGCGGTTCGCGCGAACTGTGGCTGGCCCGCCTGAAGCGCATGCCGTCGTCTAATTCGGACGAGCTCTGACGGATTGACTGCCTATGACGTTGTTCCAACGCCCGCGACTCTCTCGCCGACACTGTCTCGGTGGTTCCATATCGCGGATCCGGGATGCTGCGCGCATCAGCACCTGGAGTTGCGGGTTCCCAGATTAAATATCGGCTCGCGGTGAGCTTAATACGCAAATCGTCTTCCTAATCGCGTATCAAATATTTTACTAGATTATCTCAATCGATTAAAATTCGATCGCTTTGGCCAACCTTGGGCCGAGCGTTCCAGTAATGCAAAACGACGAGGGGCAGGTTTTTTCACCAGCACCACAGTTACAAGCGGTAGTCTCCGTCACCACCAAATGGGTGCGGATGTTAATATTTCGGTAAATTCGGATTCGACAAACATCTTCTTCGGCGACGCGGCGGATAGTTTCTTCAATTTCGCCAGGGGAGGGAACGATAAATTCACGGCCGCTCCGAATTCCATAAACATCTTTTACGGCGATGCTGGAATAAATCTTCAGGGACACTCTACCGGCGGTAGCGACACGTTTCTCACGACGGCAACATCGGATAGCGACACCTTTTATGGTGATGCCGGCAACGACATGCTTGCGCATTCCCACGGAGGCGACGATCACTTCGTGGTAACGTCGGCCTCTAGCTTTGGTAGCTCCGATGAGATGTACGGAGACGCTGCCGGCGATATGTCGGGGTTTGCGTCAGGTGGAAATGATACGTTCCAAGGCTCGGCGGCTGCGCTAAACCTAACGTTCTATGGTGATGCTGGGAAACATATGAGCGGCCACGCTCAGGGGGGCAACGACGCCGTCACAGACTCGAGCAATGCGCTCCAAAACATCGTATATGGTGACGCGGGCCTCGATATGTCCGGCCATGCTGCAGGTGGCGACGACACGCTGACAGCGAGCGGCAGTCGCGCGACCAGTTTTTTCTGGGGTGACGCTGGCGGGAGCATGAGCGACCAGTCGGTGGGTGGCAACGACGCATTCACGACGAGTGCGATGAATGCACTTAATATCTTCTACGGTAACGCCGGCGGCGACATGTCCGCGCACGCCCACGGCGGCAATGACACGTTCAGAGAGACAGGTTTTTTGGCGCGGGATACGTTCTATGGTGACACGGCCGGCAACATGGTCGACCATGCGACTGGGGGCGATGACAGTTTCTTCGGCGGCCCGCAATCTGTGTCCACGTTTTATGGCGATGCCGGCAAAGATATGAGCGGCAACGCAGCCGGAGGGAACGACATCTTCGTCGGCGGCGTTCTCGGCACCAATGAGGTTTACGGCGACGCGCTATCGATGTCTGGAAATGCCCATGGTGGCGACGACAGACTTGTTGGCAGCGATGGGCCGCCCGCACCTGCCGGGATCTATCGGAGCGTTCTCGTCGGGGATGCTAAAACCATGTCAGATGACGCGCGCGGAGGAAATGACACGCTGATCAGCGGCTCTGGAAACGACGACATTTGGGGTGATGCCCAGACGATGATTGGAAACGCCAGAGGTGGAAACGACACCTTTGTCTTCAAATTCAACAGTGGTCACGACACGATCGAGGATTTCGGCCAAGGCGTCCGCGGGCAGTCGGGATCAAATTGGGGCATCGACCATATTGACGTTTCCGCGCTGGGTATTCATGACCTCAGTCAGCTCAATATCTCTACATTCGATGCCGTGAGCCATCAAAGTGTCATTACGTTCGCCTCGGGAAGTGACGTTCTGGTGCACTGCCAGGTTGCGCTCACAGCCCAGGATTTTCTGTTCGCATAGGTGGGGCGTTCCTCGTTGGACAAGTCGCTCGGTCGATTTTGACGCTCGTTCTGGATGGACTGAACGGGTGGTCGCGATTGTCGAGCCGATTGCAGAGCTTGCCCATTCAGGGGCAGTTTCCTTTCCGGAACGCTCCTGATTGCGCCGCTCTGCAGAAGGCGCCGTAGGTAGAAGCCTTATCCACGGTCACCTGTTGCTCATGCGGCCAGCCGCGTTATTGCTGGAATTCGTCGATTTGGCCCACATGACCCTGGAGTTCACGCGCCCGCGCGGGCGAGAGCTTGCACAAGGCACCCCAAATCATACGGCCGCGTAACCGGGGTCGTCCCCGCGCGCGAACGGTCACATCTCGGGCGATTTCATTCTCCTTGTTTTTCATTGGCCATGCGCTGAGATCCGCGGCAATATGCAGTATAAAGTGCGTTGATTTAACCTATTGCATAATTTGAAGATGCGCCCTGATTTTTCGGTGATTATTCCGACCTTTCGTAGGCCTGGCGAACTGGTCGAATCTATCGCCAGTGCTCTCGGGCAGCGCGAGGTCTCCGTCGAGATACTCGTAATAGATGACAGCCCAGAAGGATCGGCAGAAGTCATTGCTCGAAGCTTCCAAGATCCCCGCGTAATCTACGTGAAGAACCCGAGCCCCACCGGGGGCGTCCCGAGTGTGGTCCGCAACCTCGGGTGGCCGTTGGCACGAGGTGAATTCATCCACTTCCTCGACGACGACGACATCGTCGTCGATGGGCACTACGCCGCAGCGAAAGCCGCATTTGCGACCGATCCCTCGATCGGCCTCGTCTTTGGGCGTATAGAGCCTTTCGCGCAGCGGCCCTCGGAACAGCTCGATCATGAGCAGCAGTATTTTGCTGAAGCTGCCCGTAAGGCGGCCCTGAGTCGGCGATTTGGTCCTCGTTTGGCTTTCGTTGGACGCATGCTGTTTGACAATGCGCTCCTCGTCTGCAGTTCGTCGATCATCAGGCGCGAATGCGTTGAGATGATAGGGGGGTTCGATCCATCTATACGCTTAATGGAGGATGCGGATTTCCACGTTCGTGCGATGCGCGCATTCGGCGTTCGCTTCCTAGAACGTACGGCAGTTCGTTATCGTGTCGGGGGACCCTCGCTCATGCATTCCCCGAACCCGACAACAGAGCAACGAAAGAGCGAGCTGTTTGGGCGTCGGCAGATGCAGGCCAGTTATCGAAGGCATTACGGACCAATAGAATTTTATGCGTTAGCACTTTTCGCGCGCACGATACTCCTGTTCTTCTAGTCGCCTCTTTCGACTTCGTTGCAGACTGGACGGTCTCGAAGTCAATGAGTACGTGCGACAGCACCGCGTTGAGGGAAGGCTGTGGATGTATGCGCAGGCGGTTCTGGAGAGGCTTCGTAGGGGCGTCAGGAATTCGCAGCGGTAGGTCGCCGTTGCTCGGCGCAACAGTCGCCCAGATATGTTGCCACGACATCGACGATGGCTTTTACAGACGGCATCGCCATCATGTCGACATGTCCTCCAGGAACGACGTGAATCTTCACGCCCCCCAATGCACAGATCGACCAGCCCATTGAAGGATCGTCCTGGTGCTCTGCGCCCCTCGCTTCTACCCGAAAGCAGACCACGCTTTTCGGATATGGCCTAGGCTTGTATGCATTCCAAGCCCTCAAGAATCCCGGATCGTTGGACCTCACAATGGTCGGCAGCGCTGTTCCTGTCATCCGTACCACCATCTTGATCAACGGCAGGAAAGGTTTGGACATGCGAGAGACAACGAACGCGAGGCCGCGTTCAGCGAAGGCCTTGAAGTCTCCGCTAAGCAAATGATCGCAATATCGCTTGAGCCGGTCGAGCAGGTAGCGTCTGCGATACTGTGTCGTCTCGGACAGAGAGAGATTGGCAAGCTGCGCGGGATTTGGCGCGTCCAGCAACAGGACCGCACGCACGTCTTGACCTTCCTTCACCAATCGGGTGGCCAGCTCGTACGCCAGGAGGCCCCCGAAAGAATAGCCGCAAAGAACGTAGGAGCCGCTCTTCACAAGAGAACCGAGGACTTCCCAATAGAATGTCGCAAGCTCCTCTATCGTGAAACCGCTCGCCTGATTGCATAGCCAGCCCAAATCGATCCCATAGACTGAATGGTCTTCCGGCAATGCTGCGGCCATCTCACGGAAGATCTGAACGTTGCCGCCGGATCCGGGAAAGCAGATGAGAGAGTGGCCTATTCCTCCGCTGCGGAATTGAACGACGTGGGAAAATTTGTTCGCTTCAGCGGAAGAAAAAAGGTGACTGGTTGCCATTATTATAAAATCGCCAGCTGATTGCGGCCTCAATTGAGGCGGAAGTCTTCAAGTGAAGTAATAGCTCTCGTCTCGAGAACATACTCTCTTGAGATTTTGTATAGCACTGTAGATTCCTCGGCTACGCCGAACAACAAGGCGTGTCTTGATCTGCCCACCAAAGCTGCTGAGGAACCGTGCCGTTCCAACCGAATAGACGCCGTCGAGGTCCAGCACAGTACCGAGGCCGTGTGCTTCCTTTATTGCGGTCCAAAGCAGAAGGCTGATCGCGCCGTAGTCCGCGGAGGTCGAACGGGTTGACAGGAGATAGTACATGGTTCCGTGACCCCATACGAGGTAGGCCATTGCGACCGGCGTGCCATCGTGATCAAAGGCGCCGAGAAGCGTTGCGCATCCGCGAGAGCGGCATTCAGTATAAAGGGCTGTGAAGTTCCTGAAATCTATTCGATTGTTTTGGCCGGCAGCTTTTGTGTTCGCTTGATAAAAATTGACAAAGTTGTCCGGGATCTCGACGGTCTTGACCGAATATCGCTCTTCGGCGCGCCGGATCGGCTGACGCGTCTTTTGAGACATTTCCGCCCAGACAACGCTTAAATCCTTACGGCAATCCACTTCAAACGTGTACTGAGTCGAGACTGCAAAACGGCGTTCTTGAAAAGCTAGACCATCGACACTCGCTAGTCCGTCGTCGACAGACGTGTCTAGATGCTGGTGAAAAAAGGAGTTGGGTGGCAATTGGTCGATGAGCGAACGTACAATAGCTGAGCGCCGGCGCAGTCGAGTTTCCAACTTGCCGGTTCCCGCGTCCACGATGGGGCCTAATATATGCGTAAACGACGGCATTCGAACAACGTTGAAAGGGCCACGTCGCCTCACGACGTAAGGCAGGCGGCCGACGATTTCGGTGCCATTCTTGCTGGTTGTTTCTTGGTAATCACCATTCGATGCCGCGGCCAACCACCAAGGCTCATGAAATAATAACTGCTGCACTATAAACTTCGTCGGAAAGAGAATATCTTATTCAAAGAGACAACAAATATTACAATTCGTTGCAGGTCCGATGTCAATCGTCTAGTGGGTAGTACTATCGTGTAAGTAAGTTTTTTAAGACGTGCCACTACTGAATCGACTTGAACTTCGCGGATTGATCGTTAACGGGCCGCGGCTGCGTGTCACACTCTCACCGGAGTCGGGTCACACTTAGTTGATGACCCTTCTAGTCCGGCGGAACTCATTCAGAGTTGTCGATGCTGAGGCGCGTGGTCCAGAATCCTCTTGATTTCAATAGGATCGAGATGCAACTCGGCTGCTTTGCCCCGCCACTGGCGCGCAGGTGGCCCATTACGTGTTGCCGATTGCTTGAGCTGAGCAGCTTGACCGCGGACTCTATGTCGATGTTGGCCGCGGTGAAGTGTGTGTGCATCGGGAATGGATGAGGTCCGAGGGCAGGCTTAACCTCCGATCGGTGATGTGACGGACGTCCCAGCCGGGCACTTGGCGCCGGCCGGTCCTTCCGCGGCATGTTGCCACGGGGGTGCGACAAAGAATCGGTTAAGGTTGCAGTTTACCTGAAAGAGACTGCGGCCTGGATTTATGCTCGTCCAATGAGTGGCGGCCCATTTTGTCGAGACTCCCAGAGTTCCATTTGAATTTGGAGCCGATAAGGACGGACGGCCAAGCGACACGTCCGACTTCCTTGCGCATTCTGCACTATATGGGAACGAACTTCGGGATGACCGGGGTGGAGACTTTCATCCTCCAGCTCTGCGCCGCGCAGAAGCGAGCTGGCCACGAGCCATCGATTGCACTCGACTTGTTTAGCCGAGAGGAGGTTCGAGCCACTGCGCAACGCGGCGGCATTGCGATCCACGATCTCGCCGATCCACCTGGCTTCGGTTCTATGCCCCAAGCGACGCAACGGACGAAAGATGTCCGTGGGCGGTTGGCAAAGCTCTGGCTTCGCGTTGGGCGCGTACGGCGGCTACGTCGGTTGTTGCGCGAGGTTGACGTGATTCATATCCATGCTGTCGGCATATCATGCATCGATGGATTTCTTGCGCGCGCTATGTCTCTGGGCAAGGCGCTGATCGTAACCCATCACGCAACAATTACCTGGTTCGCGCCGTATCGTAGTCTCGTCTCCGACTTGACTTTCTGGCTTGAGAAACGGCTCTCCAACCGCGTAGTGATGCCCTATGCCGCCGCTCTCGCCGAACTGGTGGCGAACGGCATTCCCAAATCGCGCGCAATGGTGATTCCCTTCTGCGTAGATCAGGAGCTATTTTCCGGGCACGCGTCCATTCCGGCGGCCGGGATGTTAACAATCGTCATGTCGGCACGGATGTTTGCTGGTAAGGGGCACCTGGAACTCTTGTCGCCGGTTGCCACACTCATGCCCCGATACCCCGGCTTGCGCGCCGTCCTGATCGGAGATGGTCCGAACCGGCCTGAGGTCGAAGCTTTGATCGAGCGGCTCGATCTACGCGAGGTCGTCGAGTGTGTAGGGCGAGTAGACCACGGCGACGTTCCGGCCATCATGCGGCGGGGGCATGTTATTGCTCTTCCGAGCTACATGGAGGGTGAAATGTTTCCCTTGTGCTTGATGGAAGGTATGGCACTTGGGCTGCCTGCGATCGCAACCAGACTGGCCGGGATCCCCGACATCATTGTGGATGGCGAGACCGGAATCCTTGTAGAGCCGCGCAACGAGGCGGCTTTGGTTCGCGCAATCGAGCTGTTTCTTTCTGATCGCGCTTTCTATGCTCAGGCGGCCGTGAACGCCACAGCTCGCTTTCAGTCGCGCTTCAGTGCGGCAGCAGTCGCCCAAGTCTATCTTGAACAGTACGAAGACGCCTTACTCAACCTCACCAGTCGCGCGTTGCTAACGTGAATTAGTTTCAGGCCGATGCGATCGTCCCGCCAAGCCTTGATTCGGCGCGACTTACCCTGTCTCTTTTAACTGCAATGGTCTGGGCTATACATACGGGCATCAAAGTCAGGTCTCGGGGCCTTGATGTCCACGGGAACTCCCGTAATGTCCCGCGCAGAGCTGCGCGTAACGTGTCTAACCGGCCTTCCTCGATGTGCATGGGTCATGTGGGCTAAAACGAGGCGGGTGGATTTGATTAGCAATGGCGATCTGCAAGGCAAGCGAAATGCGGACTTTCGGAATTTGGGTGTGTGGATTGTCTGCCAGTGGAATTGTTGGAGGTGTTATCGGAGGAGTATTGGACGAACCCTACGGCTTTGACCGAGGAACTCTTGGCGTGTTCGCTGGAATGTTTGCATTCGCGTGCGTGCGCCTTTGGTTCGGGCCGCAGGGCCAAAAATCGAGTCGCGAGCCCAATCGCTGAGTATTTTCCGCCGCTGAATTAGACGAGTTTCATACACGCC
This sequence comes from Bradyrhizobium genosp. A, assembly GCF_049949275.1. Lineage (NCBI taxonomy): Bacteria > Pseudomonadati > Pseudomonadota > Alphaproteobacteria > Hyphomicrobiales > Nitrobacteraceae > Bradyrhizobium > Bradyrhizobium genosp. A. The sequence goes on from NZ_CP188196.1 coordinate 3,117,430, forward strand.
GGCGCATCATCGAAATCAGGCAACATCAGCAAGACATTCCGAAATCGTAACGCGCGCGGACCTAGTCGTTGCTCTCCAAGTGAAATGCTGGTTTCAACTGAAATTGTCGATGCATGCGAACTGCTTGTGAGAACCCAAACCTAAGATATCGCCGAGCGATTCCGCGATCACCGAAGGAATATCTGGATTTTTGAACGATACTGAGAATGCGAAGTCGGGCTTGTCTTCGTTCCACTGGAACGACGCTTTCCGGTTCTGTGTATCTTCGCTGATCAGAGCGGGCATGACTGGCTTGCAACAGCCAATTTTGGCGCGTTAGATTTGGATTGGCAACACGCCGAGCGCCTGGCGTTTCTTTGAAGGTAGGTTTGATGATCGTCCTGATGATCAGAATGATTGAAAAATCCATCGCGACGAGAGGGCTCCTACCTACGCTTGTCTACGCAGTGCGATGGCCGTTAGTTGTCTATGGTGAGCGCCAACGCTTGTTGGAACGAAATGCACTACAGGCGCAATTTGACGAGAGGCACGGGACTGACACAGCCGGTGTAATTCCGCTCAGTACATTTTCCATTCAGGATCCTGTCTGGGTGCATGGTGTCAGGTATGCTCCAACAAGCCAGGAAGGATTCGACCGTTCGCTGTCGATGCTAGAGCTCGATAGCGAACGATACAAAGAATTCGCCTTTGTCGACATAGGTTCGGGCAAAGGCGCCACCTTGCTGTACGCGTCGACCTTGGGATTCAGGACTGTGTACGGCGTCGAACTGGTGAAGGAGCTCCACGAAATTGCCGCCAAGAATATATCGCTTTATCCCCCAGCCCGTAAGATCGGCCAATCCATATGCGCGAGCGCCACGGATTTCAAAATGCCGGAACCGCCATTAATCGTTTTTGCAAATTACCCGTTTTCGTCGGAGGATCTGATGGACAAAGTCGTACGAAATATCGCGACAAGCGGTGGGGGGCCCAAGTATTTTGTCGCTGATAATTTCCCCTACGATCCAGCGAAGTTGCCCGGCGCGCAACTTCGTTTGATCGGACGTTTGCGAGCGGAGACCGGGAACTCAAATTACGCGTTTGAGGTGCTATAGCTCCAATGACGCGATGCCTTGGCAAATGCCTCGCGTAAGCAGCCCACATTTTCTGCTTCGAACAACGTCTCGTGAGACCCTTGGATCTCGTAGATGACAAGAGCTGGACAACGGGATCGCCACATTGCATCGCTGGCCGCGTTACCACGTGTTCGAAGCAACGCCGCCCGAATCGAGAGGGGGGAGGGGGCTTCGTCTATTTTGGCGAGCCAAGGAATGCACTCGCGGGCCATCATGCGAATATCCAGCTCTCGCTTCAAAATCGGATCAATTTCAAGAACGCGCACTGCCCAGCCCAATCCAGACGCCCTTCTGAGTAGAGCGGGTAACATATTTCCTGTCGCGCGAAGCACTGCTCGCCAGAGTTTTGAGCGGCACAATATATGCAAATCGCCAAATCTCCGACGTCCGATGGTCTCGACAAATTCTGTTAGCGCACGATTTCTCCAGCCTGGAGTTGGAGCAGCCGTAGCGACCATAAAAGAGTCGATCGCACACAGGCCTTCGATCTGTCGCCCTCGTGCCTGGAGATCGAGAGCTATGAGATAACCAAAATGTCCACCCATGGAGATGCCGACGATCCGAATGGGGCCCGATGGGACGCGGGATTCTATTTCAGCGGACAAATCCGATATCAGAAGTTCAGGCTTGAACTGTGGGCTCACGTATCGCTTCCAACCGGGATAGTCGATCGTTTCGAAGCTCGTTTGGTCTTCGGGATCAGTTCTCAGTTGGGAAACGTCTGGAAAGCCTCCCCCGGAGCCAGCTAGGAACACCGTGCTTGTCATGAGATCGCCGACGCCTGCGCCTGGACTGGCACTGACAGTCCTGAGGCTAAACGTGAGGTTAGGGTGCGCGCGGTGAAGTCTGCGCCAACTACGAAGCGGAACAGGGGGCCGAAGCTCATCGAGGACGCAGGCCCAATGAAATAGAGCCCCGGGATTGAGGAGCAGAAAAAGCGGTCGAGCCGCGGACGACGATGTACACGCTGAATCTTGCTCCTGAGGTGCGTATCCAGGAATTGCAGACGTTGCGCATCAATATCGTAACCGCTCCCGGCAACGACGTGATCGAATTTCAGTTCGCGATTGCGCGCACCTGCTCGATCCGTCAACTGAAGTGCCACCTGACTGCCAACCTCTCGTGCCTTGATCACCGTCGTTGCCAAGTGAATGGGCACGCGGCCCTCGACGCGGTCCCGGAGCCACCAAGCTCCCTCGGGAGGAAGATAGTTTCTGGTCAGCCACAGCCGGCCTTCATCCGGAAGTCGGTGCAGCGCGCCCGGAAAATTGACCAGAGCCCATGCCTTTGGCCCTAGCCCAAGCCCCGAGATGGGTTTGCGTATTCGATCCCACGAACTGCGATTTGGAAATACTCTGGTATGCCACCGGATTTCGTCTTCACGCACCAGTAGTTCCGGCGAGGCGCCCGCTTCGTGTAGCAACGCCGCCGCTTCCAGCGCGGACTGGCCTGCTCCGATCACGGCGACATGCTGACCGGAAAACCCCTCAAATCGATCGATTTCAGCCGTATGACAAGTAAGATGCGGAGGCAGCGAAGCCAATACTGATGGCATGCTCGCATAGTGAGAAAGGCCGGTTGCGACCACAACGTGAGCCGCGATCGTGCGCTCCCCACTGGATAGAGTGACCGCAAAGCGATCTGCCTGCCTCTCGACACTTACGACTTCCGCTCGCTCGACCCATGGCACATTGTGTCGCTGGAACCAGTTTCCATAGTTCGCAAAGTTTGCCATGGAGCAAGGGTCAAACGTCTCCAAACCGCGTGGCACGTTGTAGTCGACGAGAGTGAAACCTGGTTCCGGCGACGACAGATTGGTTGCAAAACAAAACGACTTTAAGAAACGCTCGCCGGCGGCATCAGCAATTCGCGACCAGAACTGCATTGGTTCGCCAAAAATGCGGTGATCGATCTTCCGCGCTCCCAAATGAGCGGCGAGCGAAAGCCCGTACGGTCCCGCGCCTACGATGACTATGTTGTTTGTGCTCAATTTTGCGTCTTTGCGGCGGCCGAGGCAGGCAGTTTTCGAACTCGCTTTGTGGAACGCAGAAAACGGGGCATCGCTCGTAAGCCCCGACATATCTCGGAAATGATATGAATAGCTCCAGGCCACCGGTCTCGGCTGTCAGCAGCAAAGTCTACTGCGCGGCGGTTGCGATCCTGCCACGCTTTCCAATATATTCGATCCCCTGGCGACATGCGCAGTGTGAGGAGTCGCGTCAGTAGCAAGGCTTTGAGGGTGAATCGATCGTAAAAGGCGACCTCCGGCTCGCTCTTGATCGCATTCGCCTCTTGAACCATTTTATTGAGCGCGGCTGCATCCTCGATCGCATCAAGATAGGCAAATAGCGGCACCGGCGATCCACGGTGGATATCGAGCCCAACCTGACTGAACAAACGGGGATTGAAATCGATAACATTCCAGCGCCCTTCGAACCAAAGCACCTCGACTTCGAAAATACCAAAATAATTCAGCTCTTGGCACAGCCGGTGCACCTCGTCGGATAGCGAGGTGTTTGCCGGACGAGACTCGAAGCAGATTCCGACCCCGACCGGTTGGGAACGTTGCAGCGCTTTGACCGCATGTCGCGTCACGAAGAGCTCGGCGGTGCGATCGATAAAGCCACTAATAGAATGAACGCTCTGACGCGCCTCCCCGACAAAGCGCTGTAGAATAACATTCGCTTCCGCAAGGAGTCGGTTCGCTCGGCGCTTATCGTCCTCGATGAAGGCACGATAGTACTGCTTCAACTCGTCTTCTGAGTAGGCAACTTTCCCCTTATCATCACGGCTTCGATGGACTTGAGTACGCGGCTTGATGAGTATGGGATAAGGAAGCGTCGGCGCCAGCGCGATCAACTCGTCTATGTTTTGGGGATACCAGCTTGGCAAGACAGACATCCCGGCAGCTGTGGCAGCCTCGGCGAGAAGTTTCTTGTCGAGGATCCTGCGCATCGTCTGCGCCGATGGCTGATAGAGCCGGAAATAGGGCGCGAGCTGGGTCTGGTTTTCGGCGTACAGCCAAGCCGTATGATCTGAAGTCGCCAGTAGAACATGGCCGGGGTCGGCTTTTCCTATGCTGAGCAGTTGCTGTAGAAAGCGCTGTTCGTTCAATTCGGAAGCAATCGAATATGATCTTGATGCGTACCGGGACCAAGCAGCCGCAGAAAATACCCGACTTGATAAAGTTCGGACATCAAGTCCGGCGGCACCGAGATTGCGGACGGCGGCGATAGTACCACCCGCGGCAGCAGACGCGAGAAATACTGCGATCTTTGACTTTACCAGCACTTATTGGGTGCCTAATTTACTAAAACGACTTAGCGTCCGTCGATTTGTGGTCATTCAGTAGTAACAATGCTTCATTTTGCTCGGTTGTTCAATATTCCAATTCTAATAGCGTTGCAGCAAGCTGCAAGAGCCTTTTCACTAGGTCGCGTGGGCGGAGACGATGATGGATCCTTTGGACGAGGATGCGCGCGCTTTGATTGATCAGGCTTGGCGGCATCTGGGCCAGCCGGCGCTGAGCGATTTTGAACGAAAATAAGGCTTTCTAATTCGGCTCAGCGTCGATAATATTGGCGCAATCATCAAAATTATCTCGGACCATACAGGCCTTGTAGCCTGGGGGCTCTGGATCAGATTTTTCCGCGTATTGGCTTGATCTGCCAAACGTATTATAATTGCTATATTTTTAGCGCAATCATCGTATTAAAATGCGGTTAGTTGGTTTTCTCTTGATCGCGGTCGGGGCCGCGCTGTGCGTTTCGATTGTTTGGGCGGCCATCGGCTTTTTAGCCATGGCGCTTGGTTTGATCTGCGTCCAAATTCCAACCAGGCGCGCCCCGATATCGGGCAGTACATCCCGATCGACTGCGGTTGCGCCCGCTTCAGTCGAGCAGATTCCAGCTTCGCCAAGTCCGACACGCGCCATCGCTGCTGCGGACAGCGGTACTCAGGGGGACGAACTGGCCTGGAATGACTTGCTTGATCGAGATGAAGACCTGGCTAACGTCGAACGTCTTCTATCACGTTACGGAGCGATTTACGTAGATCATTTCCGCAAGCTCTACGGCATCTTTAATTCGAAAGCGCTTCTTCCGTCGATTTTGAAGTTGATAGTCGAATCTGCGAGGCACAACGCGGTGGTGAGCGCAAACGTCCTAGGCGAAACCCCAGTCTTGGAAGGGCAAAAATTCGAAAATGTCGCTTCTTTGCGAACCGAGCAGCCAATCGCGGTTGCAGATTCAATAGCAGCTCCGTTCTCGCTCCAGAGCTCGGTCGTACCTCATGGCGACAAGTCTTTCTGCTCAGGTGATCTGCCTACAGATGTCGAGCCGCTGAAAATGACGAATGAAGTTACGGCGACTGTTGATCCCCAAGACCTCGTTAACTTCACCAGCATCTTCGACAAGTTGAATCGAAGCTCGAAATGAAACTTTATCGGCGCATCTGCCGGGGGCGGGCTCTCATGCCGTAAGGCGAGGATACTCGCGATCCGGCTTCGGGCACTCCGTCGATCGCGTGCGGGAAGGATTCCGTAAGCAGACAGCAGGCTCGACGCTGCGCAGCGTTAGTCCAAGGGGCGATTCTGCCTTGGAACAGCAGAAGTGCTCGGATGTGCTCATTAGGTCGCAAAATCGAGACTTGTGCGGATCTCTCTTCACGACGATCTAGTCGGCCGACGGCACTTGCCAGCCGAGTTGGTCTGCCTGGCAGTTACGTGCCGTTGGTATGCTCCGCGTAGAAAAGGGACGCAACAACGGTTCGCGAGGCCAATTACGGAAGCGCACGATGCCGGAGACCAAGCGGAAGCCGAACGGCGTATCAGTCGTCGAAACCCGGAATGAATAGTCGCGGCCTGACCTGACATCACAGCGCCGATTCATCGCGAAGCTGCCTTATCGGAGCTGTCCCGGGCAATTGAGCTAGAGTGATGATGCTAAGAGCTGCCCCATCGATGATGAGCCAGGCTTCTCTGTACTTGCACTTCGTCGGCGCTGCTGCTTTGGGATCTTAGCTTCTGCCAGCGCAACGATACGGCGGAGCCTTTGAATTTCTCGCAAGAGTTCTTTCAATTCCCGGTTCTGCTCAGAGAGAAGGCGCAGGCGTGAGTTATCAAAGCTCATTGAAACCCCACAAAATACAATCGTACAAAATACTTAACAAAATACTTAGGTGACAATCATACCGGAACGTTTTGATGGCAGAAATAGCTTGCGCAAAATTTAATGAAGATGAACGTTGGATTCCGATCCGCGGACCAGTTGAGGCGCATAAGGAATGTCACTTAACCTCGCCTGTCAAGCCTAATTTCGTATCCCGGTTGCGCGGCTTAGCGGGGCCCGTTACGTTTCGTTCACCGGACATTGCCCATCGTCTCCTCCGGACCAACCTCTAACAAGCCGGCGATCGATTATACTCCGCTCCTCCGGCTTTATATCAGTTGAACAAGGTGGAGTCGCTCCGTGTGGCCGTACGGGATTGCAGCGCTGTGCATGGTCCTCTTCATTGTCGGGGTGTTTTTATTCCTGATCGTGAGTTTTGATTTCCCCGAGGAACCTCGGCTTTAGTCATGCGAGTTCGCCAAAGCGGCCTTCATCGAGTTGAGCTTTGGCAGTTCGTCTGCTTCATCGTCGCGTGGCCAAAACTGTCGATCCGGCAATCCGCGCAGATTGCCAACGGTCCGAAACAACCTGAAGGCGATTCGCGATAGGCCTCAAACCGCTCGTCGGGGTCCTTGCGATCCGCCGGTCTTTGCAGTTGAATACGGGCGTTTTAACTGTTGGTTTAACTGCTTATTATTGATTTCAATACCAGGAGGCCGATAGTGGTTGAGGACATTTTTGCCCAATTGGCCGCCATTCGGCAAGCTCTTGACGAGGAGTTGACAAATGAGTCCCACACGACGTCTAGGGTCGCAATTGGCGTCGCCCAACCTCTGGTCAGCAAAAGCCATGAGATCGAAGCAGAGGATGGACTGACGAAGCGGAACGCCCTTTGTCCGTGCGGCTCGGGCAGGCGGTTTAAGCATTGCCATGGCCAACACCGAACTGTGTCGCATATGGAGGAACGGCCGCCGCCTCGGCGCGAGATCACATTCAGCACGTCCATTGAAGGCCGCTCACCAGGCGTGTCAGACCAGAGGGACGCCGACAGTCGTGAATCGCTCCAGGTAACGCAGAACTCGGGAGAAGATGCACCGGAGCTTCCTGAACAAGAGGTCGGGCGTCGGCGGGAGCCAGAAGCGGCTCCGAGTAAACGTAAAGTGTCCAGTGCAATGGAGATGATCGTCGCTGGTCATGTGAAGGTGAAAAACCGCCGCGCTCTGGCGGATCTCCTCGCTCACCGGCGCAAGGTGCTATACGAGCTTCAGGTGGTCTCGGGAATCAGTCCTGCAAACGTGGTTCGAACCATCTTGGAGGAGATTGCCTGCATCGAGGCGGGGCTTGAGGAGCTTAAGCGGCCATCTGGTACGCTGCCGGAGAATGAGTGGACGTAGGATTGTCGGAGGGAGACTTCTATTTTCTGCGCCGACAGTCGCGGCCGTTGAAGATGCGCGCGGTGCGAACCCCGTCGGCCTGTCCCTACCGTCGCTGAAACGGCTTGATCGAATTGCTTCCTTTTGCGAACGGCGGTATTTAAGGGCAATGCTAGGAAGATTCATTGCAGTGGCTGCTTGGCTGGTATTTGGACTGATTGTGTTTGCGACATTGTCTCCCATCGGCCTTCGTCCCGAGACAGGACATGTTCGAATTGAGCGTTTCGCGGCGTACGCCTTGCTTGGTGCCTTGTTTGTAGCCGCTTACCCTCACCACTTTACTCGTACAATGTCTCTCGTCTTGGCTGCAGCCATCTTGCTAGAAGTGTTGCAACACCTTACGCCTGATCGTCATGGACATCTGATCGACGCGATGGAGAAATTCATGGGCGGCGTTGCTGGATGCAGTTTTACCCGGCTCACGCAGATCTTGAGTCGGAAGCTCTGACGATAGCTGAGCAGCACTCAGTCGTGTCCTGGTAGGGTTCTCCCGAGGGATTAATCTAGAGAATTGAAGTTAATCCGATGATAGAATTGAAGCCGTAGGTCGCATCGGGTTACTGTTTCCAAAAGCGGGCGTCTGCAGCGCAGTTTCTAACCAGGGCAAACAGGGATTTTCATGCGCATCGCGATGATCGGAACGGGCTATGTCGGACTGGTGTCCGGAGCCTGCTTTGCGGATTTCGGTCACGACGTCACCTGCGTCGACAAGGACGAGAAGAAGATCGCGGCACTCCATCGCGGCGAGATTCCGATCTACGAGCCGGGCCTGGACGAGCTGGTTGCAACCAATGTCAAGGCCAAGCGGCTCGACTTCACCACCGACCTGTCCAAGCCGGTCGCCGATGCTGATGCCGTGTTCATCGCGGTCGGCACACCGTCGCGTCGCGGCGATGGCCATGCCGATCTCTCCTACGTCTACGCCGCCGCGAAGGAGATCGCGCATTCGCTGTCCGGCTTCACCGTCGTGGTGACGAAATCGACCGTGCCGGTCGGCACCGGTGACGAGGTCGAGCGCATCATCCGCGAGGCCAATCCCAAGGCGGACGTGGTGGTGGCCTCGAACCCCGAGTTCCTGCGCGAGGGTGCGGCGATCCGCGACTTCAAGTTCCCCGATCGCGTCGTCGTCGGCACGTCCGACGAACGCGGCCGCAAGGTGATGGGCGATATCTACCGCCCGCTATCGCTGAACCAGGCGCCGCTGATGTTCACCGCGCGCCGCACCGCCGAGATGATCAAATACGCTGCCAACGCGTTCCTCGCGACCAAGATCACCTTCATCAACGAGATCGCGGATCTCTCCGAAAAGGTCGGCGCCAACGTGCAGGAGGTCGCACGCGGCATCGGCCTGGACAACCGCATCGGCACAAAATTCCTGCATGCCGGTCCGGGCTTCGGCGGCTCCTGCTTCCCGAAGGACACCAAGGCGCTGATCAAGATCGCGCAGGACTACGACGTCTCCTTGCGCATCGTCGAATCTGTGCTCGCGGTCAACGAGAACCGCAAGCGCGCGATGGCACGGAAAGTGAGCCAGGCGCTCGGCGGCTCGCTGCGTGGCAAGACCATCGCCGTGCTCGGCCTCACCTTCAAGCCTGACACTGACGACATGCGCGACGCGCCCTCGATCCCGCTGGTCACCGGCCTCCTGGACATGGGCGCAAAGGTGAAGGCGTTCGATCCGGTCGGCATGGAGCAGGCCAAGAGCGAGCTTCCGAGCATCACTTACTCTGAGGATGCGTACTCCTGTGCTGAAGGCGCCGATGCGCTGGTCGTGGTCACCGAATGGGTGCAGTTCCGTGGTCTCGATCTCGACCGGCTGAAGAGCGTCATGGCGCAGCCCGTCGTCGTCGACCTCCGCAACATCTTCAGCCCTGAAGACATGGCAGCGGCCGGCATCATCTACAAGAGCGTCGGGCGGTCGCAGGCGCAGGGCTGATATAGTGCAATGCTGGTCATGAGGCTTTGAGGCTGGGTCCGATCCGATCACTCTTATCTGCTTCCAAGTGAAAGGACGATTGGGGTCTTCAGGCGTTTCTTTGAACCAGAAGCCGCGGTGGACCAACTAACAGACGACGGCCCAGATATGGATTGGGCCCTTATGTCGCCGGGAGGATGAGCTGACCATCCAAGAGCATGAGGTAAAGATGGTGCCACCAAACAGGCGGGTCATAACCGCCTGCTATCTGGGTCTAGTTGGCGTAGCGACTCTGGGATGGCTTTATGCGATCGTACGGGGCACGGTGGTCATCGCTGAATGGCTGCTCGGCAAGGCGCTCGCCTAGAGCAGCACTTGGCAGCACTTGATTGCAGCGCAAGCTATCATGACCCAGAGCGCAGCTGCGATCTGCAGTGTCGTGGACATCATTTCCACCTATGGCCGTAAGGCCGCCACTTTTACACGATTCGCTATCTGGTTCCATTCCGGAACTCTAAGATTGAGCCGTTTATTTCCGCCAGATGCTATCTGTCCGCACTACCGATGGAAACGGTGGAGAGCGGGCGCGATCCGCTCTCTGAGTTGCCATTCGCGAGAGCGATTTCGCGCGAAGTGGTTGCCGGTTCGCACAAAGAAAACGTTCTGAAACGCAGATATCGGCCCGGTTCGAGTTCCATTGGAATGGGAGAAGTTCTGGAGCCGAAGCGACGCGGTGCACAATTCAAACAGGATGGTGGTCGGTTGGTTTATCATCAGCTGGCGGAAACGGGCCCCACGCAAGCCTCGCTCTTATGAGAAGGTGCGGCCCCGGCCGCGCGAGTTGAGGGAATTGGCGTTCGCGCTGCTCTGCGCGAAATTGTCGTTGTGTGGCAAAAAGCCGCTCTTCTTTTCGGCCGCTGCCACTGCAGATCGTAGAGCCTGAAGCTCGGCCATTGCATCTCGAATTTCCCGATCTGATAGCCTGTTTGGTTTCGTGCGAAAGGGAAGTTTCATTGGACACCGTTCCAAGTTGAGCGAGGATGACCTTCGCGCGGTGTGACCGGACGGCGCAACTGAACTCCAAAATTAAGCTTGAGTGGTATCGTTACCCGGGTTGAGCCGGCAGGAGCGGCTAGAACTACGCTGCGGGGCTTTTTGCGGCCGGGCAGCTGCGGGAGCTGCACCTCGAGCCAAAGGCGAAGGCTCTCAACGATTGGCCTGGCGAGTGCGCGCCGCGTGGCCAGCCGATGCGCCGGCGATTGACCACGCACCTGCGCTTCGACGGCATAGAGGCTAGCGATGCGACGCAGGGCCTCGTGCGCGATGGGCGTGTCCTCGGCTTGCGCAACCTCGTAGAACTTGCGCCTGGTGTGCGCCCAACATTCAGCCAGAGTGATGGTTCCGGCGGTGGTCAGCCGCTCGAATCCCGCGTAACCGTCGACGTGCAGAACGCCCTTGAAGTGCGTCAGATGCGCCGCCGGGCGCTCGGCTTTCCGGTCGGGCGCGAATACATAAACCGCAGCCGGCGGCTCGGGTCCGGCCCAGCTGCGTTGATCGCGGGCATACACCCGCAGCCTTCCGGTCTTCGTGCGGCCTCGACCCGGATCGAGCACAGGGATTGGAGTATCGTCGGCAAACAGGTGGTCCGACGCAAAGATGTGCTTGCACAGCCGGTCGTGCAGGGCCCCAAACCACCAGCACGCGCCGCCAACCCATCCGGCGAGTGTCGAGCGTTCCAGTTCGACGCCATGACGGGCAAAAATCTGCGCCTGCCGATAGAGAGGTGTGTGGTCGCAGTATTTGCTGACCAGCACCTGCGCGAGCAGGGCTGGCGTGGCCAAACCGCCGGCGATCGGTCGCTCAAGCGCCGGAGCCTGGATGATCGTTCCGCAGCTGCGGCAGGCATATTTCGGGCGGCAGACGCGCACCACGCGCAATTGCGCTGGCACCCAGTCCAGCATCTCGCTGACGCTCTCACCAATTGCATGCAGTGCGCCGCCGCAGCACGCACAGTTTGCGCTATCGACGTTGAGTACGATCTGTTCGCGCGGCAGATGGTCCGGCAGCGGCTTGCGCTTCGGCTGCGGCTTCTGTGTTGGCGCAGACGTCTCCACCGAGGTCTGATCCGTCTCGACAGCCGACAGATCGATGTCCAGGTCTTCAAGCCCAAGGGCGAGTTGATCGGCGTCGAGACGCTCGGAACGACGCCCAAATTGTGCGCGCTGAAGCTGTTTGATGATCGCCTGAAGACGTTGGATCTGGCCGTTCCGATGCACAATGACCGAGGCAATGTCGCGCACCAGGCGATGCAGAAGCGCAGTATCCGACGGCAGATTTTCGAGGTCGAGCTGCATGACCGATTCTACTCGGGCATGCTGATTCGACGAAGCGGATTCCCTATATTTGATGTTGGTTTTTGCAATTCAGCCCGCGATGGACGGGCGCCATCGACGCTCGGGTGTGCGCCAGTCGATGCCTTCGATCAGCATGGCAAGCTGCGCCGGGGACAGCATCACCGTGCCGCCGGGATCGCTCATTCTCGGCCAGATGAAGCCGCCTTGATCGAGCCTCTTGCTGAACAGGCAAAGCCCATTGCCGTCCCAGAACAGGATCTTCAACGTGCTCGCCTTCTTGCCTCGGAAGGCAAACAAGTGGCCGGAGAATGGATCCTTCTTGAGGTGCTCCTGAACGAGCGCGGCGAGGCCATCCAGGCCCTTCCGCATGTCGGTATACCCCACAGCCAGATGTACCTTCACGCCGGCCGGCGCGATCATCATCGTGCTATCTCCCGATCGATCATGTGGCTGAAGCCGTGTTGTACCCGCCAGCGGAACAACATGCTGGTGAATGCCGTTGCGCCGACAAACCTCGGCGGCGGTGGCGCCGGGGAGCTCAGACTCAGTCACAATGGCGAGCTTTTCCTCGTCAGTGATGGTCGGACGCGAACACATTCTTGGACAGCCGTTCGTGCAACGCGTCGAGCCACCAGCATGCACCGCCGACCCAACCAGCGAGCGTCGAACGGCGGAGATCGACAACGCCGAAACGTGTTCTCGGTGAGACGCTGCTGACGACAATATTTGCGGATCCCGAGACCGCTTCGGCGCCATGCTTCGACGTGCAGCGACCACCACTCGCGTCGCGCCTTGTTCTGGAAGTGTTTCGGTCCCACCGGAGAATCTCCACAGCAGCAGAGAACCCGAAATGGAACGACATCACACGAGGAGGAAGGTGTGCAGGAACCGGACGGTTACGCACGACAGCAGGACGGCTCTTCAAATCGGGCTTCGAGAAAGCGGCGCACGGGGATAGCCCCCTGCTGGCCGAATCCAGAGCCTGGTGCAACGAATTAGGTGGTCGTTGCCACAAAGGAGAGCTCCGATGACACTTTACGTTGGATTGGACGTCGGTCTTGAGGAAACCAATGTTTGCATCGTGGACAGCGCGGGTGCCACGGTTCGCGAGGTCAAGGTTAGCACGGAGCCGGAGGCGATCCGCTGCGCTCTTGAGGGCTCCGCGGATCGCCTCGATCGCGTAGGCGTTGAGGCGTCGTCGCTGGGCATCTGGTTGTACCGCGAACTGCAGCCGCTTGGGGTACCGATCATCGTTGTTGAGGCCCGCCATATGCGCGTTTCGCTCTCCACGATGCGTAACAAAACCGACCGCAATGATGCACGTGGCATCGCGCAGATGATGCGATTGGGCTGGTACCGCGCGGTCCATGTCAAGAATATCGACATGCAGAAGATGCGCTCGCTGCTGGCCAACAGGAAGCTCCTCAAGCGCAAATTGATCGATATCGAGAACCACGTTCGTGGCACGCTCAGGGCCTACGGCTTGCTGATGGGAGCCGTCGGCCGCGGGGGCTACGAAGCACGGGTCCGCGAGTTACTCGAGCACAGCGATCCGGTTTTTTCCATGATGATTGAAGCCATGCTGGACGTGCGGCGAGCAGTCTTCGAGGGCTACGAAAGATTGCATAAAGTGCTCCTGCAGGTGGTCCAGCATGATGCGGTTTGTCGTCGTTTGATGACCGTACCCGGCGTCGGTCCCGTTGCTGCGCTTTCGTTCAAGGTCGGTGTCGATGACCCTCGGCGGTTCGCGCGATCTCGAACGGTTGGAGCGCATTTTGGTCTGACGCCGAGGCGACACCAGTCGGGAACATCCATCGATTATGAAGGTCGCATCAGCAAGCACGGCGACGTCGCCGTTCGGGAGGCGTTGTGCGAGGCTGCCGCAAGCCTGCTGCTGCGGGTCAGGAAATGGTCCGCATTGCGTGCATGGGGCCTGCGGATAGCCAAACGGTCGAGCATGTTGTGCGCGATCGTCGCGGTCGCGCGCAAGCTCGCCGGTATCCTGCATCGGATGTGGGTCAACGAGACCGACTTCCATGTCGGATTCGGCGCCAAGGTGACGCAGCGACTGCGATTGAAGTCGGCGCAGTAATTGCTGCGGGCATTACGAGGGATTGGCGCTGGTGCTGCATCCAGCATGTTGAAGAGGAGCAAAGATTAGAGATCCGCGCGCGCGGTGAGCGTCCCCTGGCGGGGCCGCGAAACGGGGAATGTCCGCTATCTCTTGCCTGCCACCGCCCTTCGGGGATGAGAGCGCCGGACTGCTTGGACAGCCCTGTTTACGAACCTGATGAAGAGCATGCGACAGCCCGGTGCTGAACGCGAAGGAACGCATGGACCCCGCCTGGAGAGTGCAAGTCGTGACCGTGCTGATGGCGAACGCTGCTCGCAATCGAAGCAGCGAGAAAGGAGCGCTGCTTGTTTGGAGAAATCGCAAAAAAGCGTAGGAGAGAGTTGACTTTGCACGCCCGATTAGGAAGGCGAGATAAAAGACGCTCGCCTGTCGAACCGCAAGCCATTGACATGGCTTGGGTCCTGGCGTGCCGATCGGTTGGGGCGCGTGCCGCGCCTTGGGTTTTGAACAATGCAATCAAGGGCATTTTCGACACTGTAGCTGCTTTAGCGCTGTTTGAGGCCCAGTGATGACCGGGGGCGACAGCGATCTGCGTATTCGGCCTGGGCGTATCCGCAGCACCCGTGCGCAAAAGCCGAAGAGCTTCATCAACCAGGTGCTACGCACCACGAAGAAAGCCGGGCATACCTCAGGTCAGGCTGCGGCGGGCCGGAGTTCCGCTGCGTATGGGCGCTCGACGTTTGGACGTGGCAGGCTCGCGTTTGGCCACAGCAGGTTGTTCAGCCCGACACGGCGCGTTGTGATGAAGGCGCGGGTCGTCCGTCATAAGGGACGTTCATTCCGCTCGGCGCCGCTGACTGCTCATCTTTCATACCTAAAGCGCGATGGGGTGACCCAAGACGGCGAGCGGGCCGAGATGTTCGATGTCGGCAGCGACCGTGCTGATGGTGCGGCCTTTGCGGAACGGTGTCTCACTGCATTGGAGTCCTACACCGGGCCCATGGAGGAGAAGAGGGCATGTCTTCGCGACATGGTGCGCCGCGGGCGCAACGTGCCCAGCGACGCCGAGTTGCTGAAGCGCGGCATGAAGGGCTTCGATACCGGCGGGCTGAAAAACAGCCTGGATGTGAAGATTGGCCTCGACGGCTTTCCCCACGGCACGAAGTTCTCGGCCGCGCCCCACGGCAGCATCTTCAAGGACGTTGCGCTCAACCGCGGCCGGCCGATGTCGCAGGCAAGCGAGACGTCCTAGATACCTGAGGAAGCTGGCGGGCGGGGGCGCTATGCCGCCGTACCAGCGGCAGTGATGGGCAACGCCATTAACGTTTTGCTAACCATAAAGGGCTGAGATGTTCCCGGCGGGAAACTGACGGCGGTCGCCGCGCGAGGACAGGAATGATCAAGCGCACGGTCTGCCTGCTGGTTATGGGGCTCATCCTGTCGGCATGTGCTGTTGGGCCGCTTCCGCAGCGGGGCGGTCCGATTGCGTGGGACGGGCTTGGCCGAGATCCCAATTTGCCGGCGCCGCTTCATCGCCAGCGCCTCGCAACAACGGCCCCCACAATCGATCCGACCGCGGGAGAGGATGCGCTGCTCGCCAGCCTGCCGCCCAAATCTTCAGAGTGGTTTGCCGCCCAGAGAAGGATAGACGCCGATCGCGACAAGCGGCTCGCGGCCAAGCTGGTCATCTGCCGCGGATGCTCGGAGCTGGCGAGCAAATCCGAGCCTTCGGCGGTCGCTCGTCCCAGCTGGATATCTGAAATTCGATAGCGCCGACGCGCTCTGGATAAAGTAAACCTACGCCAACGATTGCTCGTCACGTAGCTTTTGCCTCAGACGTTGCAGGCGATTCGCGGATCGCGTTCGTCGATCCGCGACCGAGCAGGCGGGCAAGCCTATCAGTCGGAACCCCGGGCGCCTTGAGAACGATCAGCTTGAGGTCATCTTTAGGGGTCCAGCGGTCAGTTCGCACATGTCACCTCCAGCTTCGAGATGCTTGGGCCATTCAATTTCAGTGCAGAAGAGACCGCGGCGATCGATCTCTTGGCGCAGCTGTTCAGCGCGCCGCCGCGCGGGCAAGCCCACAAGGCGGGTGCCGGCCGAAGCGTCGGCCATGACTTCCTTCCGGATCGAACCATACATCTTAACAATGAAGTGGTCGGAGAGGACGTCAAACTCGGTCATTTGCAGCGCTCTTGGCTAGGTAATGCTGGAGGTCCGGTCAGCCGCGCGGTTTTCGATTGCCGTTCGGTCGCTGATCCGTCTGAGGCTGCGGATGCGGCCTCTCGTTCAGCCTTGGCGACTTGCTTGCGGAGCGAGATTACATCCGCCATCAACTGCCGGAGCCGGGCATGTACGGCTGAGAGGGGCTCAGAGCTCATCTTGCGATCGCGCGAAACTGTGGGACTTGCGCTCTTTCGCCTCCATTCCGGCGCGCGCCATGCCGGTGATGACCAGCGCCAACAGGCAAATGTACGTGAGAGCAACGGAGGCTAATTTTCGCATGCAATAGGGGCCGCGCTTGTCGGAAGCAAAAGTCGACGCGCCAAGTATGGTGGCGCGCCGAATTCGCCACGGGGATCCCGGACGGGGCAATGTCCGGTGCGCTCAACTTAGCCGGCCTCGGCGCGCCAGCAATCGAACTCGCGAATTAAGCTTGATGTCGTGGCCGCCGGTTAATTCCGGAACCGCTGCGCGCCGCGGACTCGCGTCCCCTGGGCCTTCGCGGTATATGTTGTGCAACTGTGGGGAAACGTCATGAGCGACTGGAGGGTAGAACTTGAAGCGCTGCGGGCCCAGACCGACGCGTATGCACACGGTGTCGCTGGCAAGATTGTGAGCCCGCAGCACGCGCCGCCGACTGTCGTCGTCCAAACCTCCGTGCTCCGACCGATTGACTGGGGTGGGTCCGAGCGCGAAAAAATCGGCAAGCGCGTAGCGAACTTCCGAGCTCATCAACGCCGCTTAGCGCGCGAGCGGGAAGAATTTGCCTCTTCCACCATCGCAAAGCTACGTCGACGCGATCCTCAGTGAACAAGGCCGTTGCGAGGGCTAGTCGCGCGCGAACGCCGGTGTTGCGAAGAGCCTAGCTGAATGACCTGCTGATGTTGGACAGCATCATCGTCGCTGCGCGGAAGTAGCGGCCGCTGTTCAATTGCTTGTCCACGAAACGAAGCGCGAGGAGAGCAACAAGGGTAGCGATTGCAACTCTTATGAGGACTAAATCTAGCATCAAGTCCCGGTTAAGGTGATCGCGTCATGTGGGTCTGCATGCTTGACGCATCGTCGCAAATCGGAGACCGATCAGACCGGGCCATGGGCAACGGACGCAAGCAGGACGATCTCGCCGACTATTACCTTCGCGCCTCCGGCGTCGCCGCGATTTGGATCGACGAGGAGGGCCACATCGGCGCGGCCGACGTCGCAACGGTTGACGAGCATCCAAGCCGCATCAGCTATTGTTGTCTCCGCGGCGATCACTTCCGGCTCAGCTATCACCTTTACGAGTGGAAGCAATCCGCCTCGCCTGAAGTGCTCGCGCGCAAGCTCGACGAGATGGCCGCCGGTCTCGGCATCGGCATCACGAAACACATCACAGCCGTGCAGCGCGCCCGCGCTGCGGTCGCTGCGGTGGAGGATGCCTTCGAGTGCATGGCTGCGAGCGGCGAGATGCGAGATTGGAATGCCGCGTTCAAGGAGGCAGGGAGCGTCGAGCCTACGCTTCGATATCAGACCTTCATCGAGGCCAAAAAGGCCGCGATGCTTGAGGAACTGGCGCGGCGATCGAACGGGTGACTTTAAGATACCCATCCCGAGGGGGGGAGCTTGCGCGCCGGCGGGTAGCATGATCTCCTTCGCGCATTCTGACTGGTGAGATTGAACAAAAATGATTTCCGATTTTGCAAGGGCCGCGGTGGCCTTGGCACGCGCCGTCTTAGAGGCCGGCGGCAACGAAAATGACCTTGAGCAAGTCGAGATTATCTTGCCCGCAAAGCTCTATGACAAAGTCGACGAGATGGCGGCATGCGAAAATGACTTGCCCTATCGCGGCCCATCATTGCCAGATGATGCTTGGATACGCATCAGCGGGATCAAGTTTGCCAGATCTCGCGACTGAATAAACCGATTTGGCTTGGTGGACGTAAGCGCTTGGCGCTCGTTCGGGCGCGCTCATCTGCGTTTAGAGGCGCAGATGTCCGGCGATCACTTGAGGCCTCGTGTTGCGATAGCGCAGCCTTCTTTGATCGCCGCCGCGAACACGTCCTTTAGACCTGGATCTTGCAAGATAGCGTCGCCGGGACTGAAGTCGGGCACCGGTCTCCAGTCGAGACCTCTGGTCGGCTCAGGCAGGACAGCTGCATTGAATGCGTAGGCGATGCGGCCAGGTCGCTCGCCGTAGGCGCCTTGCTCGACGAACTTTTGAAGTCGGTTCATGTCTCCCCCCTTAATCTGCGGTTTCGGATCGTGGTCGGCCTGCGCGCGCAGGACCCTCTCGAAATCGACGATGCGCTGCTTGAGGGAGACCCTCACGCGGAAGCCAGCGCTCCCCCAGGCCCTTGTTTGCGTGTGCCCCGCTCGTAATGAGCTCTCGTTGCCCCACCAAGCGGAGAACCTATAAGCCGATGAAGGGAGTTTTCGTCCAAGGATGGTCTCGACCTCGGAGAACGTCAGTCTGACGCTTCGCGCCTCGGCCTCTTGCTTCAGCCACCGCTCCAGCGGCTCGTATATTGATTTTCGAATGACCGTGTCTCCAGCCCGGGAAGCGAGGCCAGATCAACCAACTCTCAGGTTCTCCGCGGACGACTTGCCGCGATTTTCGCGTTCCTCGTAGCTGACCTTCGCGCCCTCGTTGAGAGTGCTGAGACCCGCTTTCTCGACTGCTGAGATATGGACGAATACGTCCTTGCCGCCGTTGTCGGGCTGAATGAACCCGTAACCCTTAGTCGGGTTGAACCACTTCACAATTCCGGTCGCCACCGCACGCTCCCTTAAATGAAAACGCCTTACTGTAGGTCGGCGAAACTGGTGACCGCAAGAGCGGACCATGTCGGCCGCTCGCGCGCGCAATCGCCCCGAGGGGACGGATTTTCCAGCCAATCAACCCGTCGGCTTTGCCTTCAGCCCGAGCTCGACCAGCCGGCGAACGGCCTCCGGGCGGGTGGGGAATGGTGGCGCCTGCCGGGCGATCCAGCCATCCAATGTCGCCAGCACGTCCGGTTGCATCCTCACCACGATCGGCGTGCCCTTGCCGGTAGCAGGTGGTCCGCGCCGTTTCTGTGCGATCACGGTCCTCTTTTTCATGATTCCCTGATATCACGGTAACAGCCCTACGGGAAGATGAAAGCTCCCGCGCCGGGCCTACCCCGGTCAAAGGAGGTAACCCGTGACCAAGGCTATCCCAGCACATAGCAAATCCGTTGCCACGTCAGAAGGCACGCCAGAGCCTCGGGCGAGGCCGCCCATGCGCGACCACGCCGAGGCCACCAAGCCAAGCCGCCGCGCCGTCGTCGCGACGCTGGCTGCGGCCCCCCGCACCCGCATCCGGTTTCGCGTTGACGCTGTCCCGCCGCGGTCGCTGGCATGGCGGCCGGATTGGTACCGGCCGCATCAGTTGCCGCCTCCGGCTCGGCATCCGGACGCTCGTCTCCTCGCGCTCGGCGAGCGCTTCCAGCACCTATGCGCCTTGGGGGATGCTGCCCTCGAAACTTACGAGCGGTGTTGCGAGGAGGCTCGCACGGTCGCACGTCCCGGCGCTCTAAGGCATCGCCTTGAAGATCACGTGTTTGGGCTAAACCTGCCGTTCCATGAGGCGGACCACAAAGCGGGCTTCTCAGTCGACCCCAACCTCAGCGCGTTCTACACCTCCGAAGAGATCCGGCTTTTGCGGTATGCCCCGCCACCGCTGGATCTGGAGCTGATCCCGGCGCAGAAGGCCCGGATCGATGAGATCGAGCAGGCGTGGAAGGGCTGGCTCGACGCAAGCTGGGACGCCGACGAAGTAGCAGGCGTAAATGCGGCGTACGAAGCAATGGACCATGTCGTGGACATGAAGCGATCTCTCGGAAAAGAGATCGCGGCGATCCAGGCAAAGACGCCGGCCGGTCTCCGCGTGCGTGCGTTGGCCGTCGCCGAGGTCGTCGACGACACGGGGGAGGATGATTGCTCCCACGATCTGATGGTGGCGGCGATCGTCCGCGATCTCCTCGCGATGACTGCGACCTGAGACGACACGGGGCGGCGGCTCCGGCCTCCGCTCTCACCATGTGAGGGAGCGATGCCGATGCCGCGCGGAGATCGCGCCGCAAGAGTGGAGAGGGCAAAAACCCTCGGCCGCGCCGCGTACCGGCTCGCGCGCGACGGCAAGATCGAAGGCAACTTCAAGCTGGAAGGCGAGGACAAGCGCGAAATGACATATAGCCGCGGCCGCCTGTTCATCGAGTTGCTCGCGCCGTGGCGCGCGGATGCCTACGAATTCGAATGGTCGCGGCTTCGCGTCACATGGGACGGCGCGCATGTGCTCGAGCTGCGCTGGGATCGCGTGGGTTCATTCAACGTCGTGCTTTTCAAGCCCGGGGAATGGGAACACCAACTCCGCCATTCCTGAACCGTCTTGCGGGTGCTCCGAATACGGTGAAATAGGGCCATGTTTCCTAGTTTTCTGCCGAGCGGCGAGTGCGCTTTGCCGCTCGGCGACGCCTATCTTACGTGCATCTTCTCGACGATCGCGTAGAGTAGGATGAAGATCGACAAGAAAGCGAAGAACCAACCTGCAGTCTGTTCGCTCCGCGCGAATTCCCTGTTTGGATCGGTGTCGGTCGCCTGAGGTACCGATGGCAGCCCTTGGGATGGCCGACGGTGTTTCGCCAAACGGCCGAGCAGCCGCCGAACCGTCGCTTCCGAAGGCGGGGCGTTCATCTCTTCCTTAAACCGCAAGCATCAGTGGGAATTGTCGCGCCAACTCCAGATCGACATAGCCGGTCGGGTCGAGCCATTCGTGGGGGCAGTAGCCGAGCGACGCCTGATCGATCTCAAGCCCGTCTCTGGCGATCGCCGAGCGCGTGCCCATTCGCCCGATCCATTCTTTTTCCCCGGTCGTCGGATCAAGACGCATTGCGTCGAACACGGCTGTGTCGTTCGTCACCGGCAACCCCCAAGGTGCTGAAATCGATAGTCCGCAATGAGGTGAGATTACCGCGCGCGATCCCGACGGCAAGCAACATCGTTGCTGCAGTTGCTCACGGCCTGGGGCGTATAGACGGGACTGACGACCCTGGGAAATTTACGGGTGGGCCAACCGGTCACGCTGGCGGACTTATGCTACATGAACATCAAGCGACCGGTGCCCACCGGTTATATCTCTGCTAACTCCCGCCGCCGGCTCACGAGGTCGGCGGCAATTTCTTTGCTCCGCGGATCGACAAATACGAAGGCCGCAGCGACACGAAATCGCTGCGGCCCGCATTGTCAAAAAGAACCGGGTGAAAAAGATCTAAGTGAAATATGCAGCCAGCCCCGGTAAGGACTTTTTTAACCGAGCTTGATTTGTCGCGCGAATCATTTTCGCGAGTTCCGAAAATGAAACTCAAAAGGTCCTTAATGCAGGTTGGAGTGAGTGAGGAAAGGCCCGCCGGGGCTGGCTGTTGGCGGGCCTTCAACCCCAAGCAAGGCCGCGTATGTCCCCAGCGGCCCTCGTCCCAACGAACATACGATGGCCCCGCTAATCAAACGTAAATCAAGTTCTGTTCATATGTGCCGGTCGCGATGGTGAACTCACTGCGACTTTTGGTCGGAGGCCCGCTGGTAAAATCTGGTGGGCTTCTTCCGTTTTAAAGCCAACTTTTTTGAGCCAACGCGCCGAATACTGCGGAGCCGCGAGAATGATAAGGTACGAGAAGCCCAAGAAGTGGACTGAGGCAGAGGTGCAACTCTTGCTCAAATTGGCCCGGGAAGGCGCGCGACAGGTCGAAATTGCCCGCGAATTAGAAAGATACGTTTCATCGGTCAAGCGTGTGGCGGAAAACTTAGGTATCCAACTGCAGAAATGACGTGGCCCAGCCTATACGCTTTGGCGGATCAATCCTCGTCGTCATAATACTTTGACGGACATGTGCCAAATCGTCGGCGCTGGGATTTAGCTGCCCAGACCGGAATGCACGAACAGCCCGCGAACGACCATACTCCGCTCGCGTGGCGTTCCCTGTCCTCGTTGTGCTTTAAGGTTGGTGCATGTTCAGTGCGGAAACAACTGCGCTTCTGAGAGCGGTATTTGAGGAAGTTTGCAAAAACATCCCCGTCAATGAAACGGGCGCCAGAACGCACGTTGCATCGAAGCTCCTTGAGGCAGCGGCGCAGGGGCAATTTTCGAAAGACGCACTAAAGGCGGCTGGGCGCAAGGCGCTCAATCCTCTCACGATGTGGCGCTGAATATCTGCTCAGGTCGGTTTTGGAGGCCCAAGCTCTCCCGCGCTCAACTCCGCAATTGGATCGGCAGCCGGGAGCATTGGGGGCTGGAAGCCAAACCGTGCCATGTTCGCTCTCTAGCAGCAATCCTCTTACGGACTCCATTTTCGGAACGTGGTGTTCTACTGTGAGAACACTGGCGAGATTTCAGTACCAGCCAATTTCAAGTTGCCCGGGATGGCCGCTAGGGACTGGAACCACTCTGCGGCCTTTCCCGTCTTACGAAGACGGGTCATTGATCCCCACCCCCAGGATCAGCGCTTCCAATGGCTGCCTGCCACTCCGGCGCTACGTGCTCCTTCTTCGGCAGCTTCGCGATGTGCTCGCGGGGATCCGGCAGCGTCACCAGGTTGCCGCCTGGCGGGTCAATCCCCATGCGCAGTAAGCTCGCGCGCGTTCCGAGCTCCCACCCGGTTTCATTCGTCGCCGTACGAGGCGGCTCGCATGAACTGCTACCCCCAAATCGTCAGGAAAATTCGATGTGGCTCCGAAGTCCGGTTTGTCGGCCGTCAACGACGATAGGGTCGTGAGGGCGTCCCGGTTGAGGCTGCTCGCCGATCAGGCCGAGTTGAACCAAGTGACCAAAGTACGCCCTGGATTGTCAGGATATGCGAGCCCCGCAGGAAGGCCAACCGACTCGATAACAGGCGGAGCGAAAAGGCTATTCGTCGCGCCTAGCTGCTTCTCGGCGACCGCGTGGAGGAGCCTCGCCTCGTCAGAGGACAGTGCTCTGACAATTGTGACAAAGGCGGGGTGAGCATCTTTCGTGCGCGATGCATGCCCCGAGGTGCTGAGCAACTCGGAAAACTTCGCATCTATATTGGTTCCCTCTGACTCATGCCGAAAAGCTTCGATGATCGGGCCGAGAGTTTGAGGGGCCGGAGTGATGCGGTCCTGTTCGGAAAGCTGAGGCGCTCGGGTTCATTCAGGTCACCGCAAGGGCCGGGTTGGCAGCGCAAACCGTCGATCGCCAAACCTGTTTCGGCTAACCTTCCGTCCGATCAAGGGCGCGCGCAAGGAACGATGGCACACACGAATGGCGGAAAATCGCGAGCGCCGAGGAGGCCCGCGGCTTTTTTAGGATGTCCCGTTCGGCCTTCAGCTTGGTGACCTCGCGCTTCAGCTGCGCGATCTCCAACTGCTCCGGCTTCATCTGACCGTGGCCGGGGAATGCATGTTGCGGATCGTCCGCAAGCTGCTTCACCCAGCTGCGCAACTGTGTCGGATGAATGCCCAGGTCTTTCTACGCCTGCGCATACGACACGCCTCGCTGCTTGATCAGCCGAACGGCCTCAAGCTTGAACTCCCGCGTAAACTGCCTTCTCTCCATGACGCACCTCCTGCTCCATAGACACCTAACTTACTGGGGCTGCGTCCGATCTCGCCATATAACCCTCGGCCGACTTGTCGGAAATGCTCACTTTCGCTGCTCGATCAAGCGGGGTCTTTGCCGGCCTCGCACAGCTTTTGGGACAATGGGATAAAGGACCGCCGGCGCCAAGAGGCGCTCCGGATCTTGGTCCGAGGCGGTGGTAATCTGCGGGGATATGTGAGCCGGTTAACAGTTCAGCCTGCGGTCCCGTGCCATAAGGAGATGGGTGGAACGCGGTTTCCATTTGGCGCGCAATAGCGACAGGAGCTTGCAATCGCAGCGTTTTTGCTGTCCGATCGTGCATTGTCGTTTTGGGTGGGAGCTGTTTCGTGTACCGATTAAAAAGGTCAGCGACCGGCCGTATTGGCTTAGCGTTTGTTTTTCTGTTGATGGGCATTGGGTCGTTCCCCGCGTCTCCGCTCGGCGCCACTTCCGAGATAGGCGATGATGCCGCCATCGCAAATAGCCTAGCGGGTCTTCTGCGCGCCGCGAGGCAGGTCATTTCCAACAATCAAAGCCTCATTAATGATCCGAACCTCGGGGACAAAGGCCTGAGCGGTCGGGTCGTGCTGCGGCAGAGCATCGAGTTGTACAAAAAGAGTTCAGGTGTGGATCCTGAGGCTGTTGACCCAACGACGCGCCTCGGAAAGCTGCTGCATGCGCAGATGGATGCTA
The DNA here is from genome assembly GCF_049949275.1 of Bradyrhizobium genosp. A. Taxonomy (NCBI): domain Bacteria; kingdom Pseudomonadati; phylum Pseudomonadota; class Alphaproteobacteria; order Hyphomicrobiales; family Nitrobacteraceae; genus Bradyrhizobium; species Bradyrhizobium genosp. A. The sequence goes on from NZ_CP188196.1 coordinate 3,141,936, forward strand.
TTGTCGAAGCGACGGACGCAAACCAGGCTACAATCAACGCGAAGGGAGTCGGCTTCAAGGCATTTATTCCGGCCGTCTTTGCCCGACTTGTCAACGAAGCCTTTGCTAGTCGCGCCGGGGACATCGCGCATGTTAAGGTAACCGCGCCCGAGCAACTCGTGCGTAACCGCAAGGCGAGACCCGACCAGTGGGAAGCGGACGTGATCCGCAACAAACTGCTGCAGGCGGATTGGCCGCGCGGGCAGGCTTACTCCACGACGGCGAACGTCAATGGGCGAGCCGCGTTTCGCATGATGATGCCCGAATATTATGCGAACTCCTGTCTTAGCTGCCACGGGTCGCCGAAAGGCGAAACCGATATCACTGGTTATCCGAAGGAGGGCGGCAAGGAAGGCGATCTGGGCGCCGTCATTAGCATTACACTTTTCAGATAGGCCAAAAGCGTAACATGACCGTTCCCTCGAACCATGCCGTTGGGAATCTCGCGCAGACAGGTGGGCGCGAAGCAACTGGTGGGAACGGCGGTCTCGACCTGCTATCTCGGCTGACCATTCGCACCCGCCTAGTCACGCTCTCGGGCGTGTTGCTGTGCCTTTTGATTGCCACCAATTTCTACCTCCTCCGAACGCTCGCGCACAATTCAGCCGCTGTGACCACCGAAGGTGAGCTGAGCACGATCATCGACTCCGCGAACGGGAGCCGCATCGCCTTCGGTGAGATGCGGTACTGGATGACGGATTTGGCGGTCAGCCTCCTTACCGTATCGGAACGCAACGCCGCGAGCGCGCGCGCTCGCATGGACGATTCTCTGGATCAGCTTTCTCGGCTCAAGCCCGAGTTGGTTGCGGCCGTTCGCGCCGAGCGGGAGAAATTCGAGAGTGCCGCGAACCAGGCGGTCGACAAGTACACCAGCGACCAGCGCATTATCGGCAATTCGCTGTTGGCGGAAGCTCGCAATCACAGCATCAGGGTGGACGAGCTGTTGAATTCGCTAATTGGCGAATTGCGCGGCGAGCTCAGCGCGCAGCGCGAACAGATTATCAACGAAGTTGCATCGGCAACCCGCGGAACGATGATCGCCGATGTCTTAATTCTGGCAATCGGCGTCCTGTTGACACTGTTGATCCTTCGTTCAATCGCGGTCCCGCTGCGCCACTTGATCGGCGCCATCGATGGCCTCAATGCCGGCGACGTTTCAGTTGCGATCCCGCCCGCGGGCCCCGATGAGATCGGCGCGATGGCGAAGACGCTCACGCTCTTTCGGGACAGTCTTGCGGAGCGCAAGCGTTTCGCGGCGGAAGCCGATACGCAGCGCAAGACCATGGCCGCCGCGATTGCAACCATATCGGAGGGCTTCGTTCTGTACGATGCAGAGGACCGCATCGTGCTGTTCAACGAGCAATTCCGCTCCATTTATCCGGGTCTCTCGGATATCCTCGCGGTTGGAACCAGTTTCAGAGAGATCCTGGACGCAACCATTACTCGCTCGATTGTCAATCTCGGAGACAAGAGTCCTCAGACCTGGGTCGCTGAGCGGATGGCGCAGCACCGGCAGCCTAACGGTTTCGTCGAATATAGTTACGGAAAGCGATACATCCGCATCAGCGAACGCCGCATCCAGGGTGGTGGTACGGTCGCGGTCTATTCTGACATAACGGAATTGCGCCAGCGCAATCTGGAACTCGAGCAGGCTCGCGAACTGTCAGAGGTAGCGAACCAGGCCAAAAGCCAGTTCCTCGCCAATATGAGCCACGAATTGCGCACGCCACTTAACGCAATCATCGGCTACAGTGAGATCCTGCAGGAAGACGCCGTCGACAACGACCAGGGGCAGCTCGTGCCCGATCTGAAGAAGATTGAGGGGGCGGGGCGCCATCTGCTTGGCTTGATCAACGATATCCTAGATCTGTCAAAGATCGAAGCCGGCAAGATGGAGCTTTTCCTCGAGTCGGTCGACGTCTCGGCGCTTATCGAGGAAGTCCGAGCGATCATCTCGCCGCTCATCGTGAAGAACGCAAACTCGTTCGAAGTTCTCATTGCGGAAGATGTCGGCTTCATACGGACCGACCGAACCAAGCTTAAGCAAAGCCTGCTCAACGTGCTGAGTAATGCCAACAAGTTCACCGACAAGGGCAAGTTGACGCTGACCGTTAAACGCCTCGCCGAAAATCGATCGCTGCAGATCGCCATCTCGGATACCGGCATCGGAATGGCGCCCGAGCAGCTTGGCCGCTTATTTAAGGCGTTCAGCCAGGCTGATGCCTCGACCACCAAGAAGTTCGGTGGAACTGGCCTGGGGCTAGCTATCACGCGACATTTTTGCCGCTTGCTCGGCGGCGACGTCACTGCCGACAGCGAGCACAACAAGGGGTCCACGTTCACGATCGTACTTCCCGAGATCGCTGAAGATGCGCCCCCGACGGCAGTTCAGCCCGATCCAGAACTTGGTTCAGGAGTGGTCGAGGGCGATCGCGGCACCTTCACGGTGCTCGTCGTTGATGACGATCCGGCGGCGCGCGATTTGCTTACAAACTATTTGAAGCGTGCAGGATATCGCGTGATTACGGCGCGCAATGGCGAAGAAGCGCTGCATCTCGCCCGCAAACTGGGTCCAGATGCGGTTACGTTGGATGTTTTGATGCCGACCACAGATGGCTGGGCGGTGCTAAGCAGCTTCAAAGCCGACCCGGATCTGCGTCACATCCCGGTGATCATGGTGACGGTTGCGCCGGATCGTGGGATTGGCCTTTCGCTCGGCGCGGCCGACGTGATGACAAAGCCGGTCGATCGCCAGGAGCTGACTGCGCGTCTGCGCGAGTTGGTTCCACACGAAGGGCCAATCCTAATGATCGAGGACGACGAAGCGGCTCGTCAGACCATTCGCCATACCATTGCGAAACTTGCGATTCCTCTCGTTGAGGTCACGAATGGCCGGCTTGCACTCGACTGGCTTGCCAAAAATCCCCCTCCTGTGCTGATTCTTCTTGATCTCATGATGCCGGAGATGGACGGATTCGAATTTCTGGACGCGTTTGATGAGCGCTCTGAGTGGCGCCACATTCCTGTCGTCGTGATTACCGCAAAGCAATTGTCGGCAGAGGAGCGTAACCTTCTGGTTCGACGCGCGAAGACGATTATCGAAAAGCGAGCATCGATCGACACGGACATAGCCACTGTGATCAATAACGCAGTGGGGAGGCGAGCTCGACCGGCGGCGACATGACCTGATGGCAGCAAATAAATGGCCAAAATATTGCTAGTTGAAGATAATGAGATGAACCGGGACATGCTGTCCCGTCGCCTCGTCCGCAAGGGATTTGAGGTGGTTATGGCAGTTGACGGTGGCGAGGCAGTCAATATGGCTGAGACCGAACAGCCGGATCTAATCCTCATGGACATGAGCCTGCCGGTCGTCGACGGCTGGGAGGCGACCCGGCAGGTTAAGGCATCCGCCACAACTGGCCATATTCCGATCATCGCGTTGACCGCACATGCGATGTCGGGGGACAAGGAGAAAGCGCTCGGCGCGGGTTGCAACGATTACGACACCAAGCCAATCGAAATGTCGCGCTTGCTGGAAAAGATAGAAGCTCTATTGCCGCCTAGTTGATCTTATGAATGCACTTTCGGGCACAGGCCAATCGGATCCGCTTTTCGGTCGCGCGCTGGAGGCGTTCATCCGGCAGGAGTTCAGCATTTCGACCCAGGTCATTGTCGAAGTCGCAGAACTCCTGATAGATGACGCGCGCCGCGACCATGACGACGCGTTGCTCGAAGATCTTACGCGCATTCGCACCGCGGGGCTCTCGCTCCAGCAAGAGCTTCATCGGCTGGTCGCCTTAACCCTTAGAGGATCCGCATCGGCCGAGCTTGACCTTGCTCAATTCAAGGCCAAGCTTCGCCACGACCTGAGAACGCCCCTGAATGCGGTCAAGGGCTACAGCGAACTGATCATCGAAGATGCGCGCGATAACGGCCGCGAACAGCTGCTCAACGATGCCGAGAAAATGGTCGCCGCTGCCCAGCAGTTGCTGAAACAGGTCGATAGGCTTGTCGCGATGACTGACTCAAGGGCAATCGGGACGCGCGACAGTCTGCCTCTCTTCGTCACTTCGCAGCAGGATCTCGTTGGCCAGGTCATCGCATCGATCGGCCCGGCCCGAAGCCGCCATCGTTCGCAACCGAGCAGTATCTTGGTCGTCGACGATATTCTGGCTAACCGCGAATTGCTTTCCCGCAGGCTCAGCCGCGATGGTCACGGTGTCTGCATGGTCGACGGGGGTGCCAGTGCGCTGGAGCTAATCGCGCAGACTCCGTTCGATTTGGTGTTGCTGGACTTGATGATGCCGGACATGAATGGCTTCGAAGTCTTGCTGCGCTTGAAAGAGGATCCGGCCCTGCGGAATATCCCGGTCATCATGATATCGGCTCTTGATGAGATCGACAGTACCGTCCGCTGCATCGAAGCGGGCGCTGAAGACTACATTCCGAAACCTTTCAATCCGGTGCTGCTGACCGCGCGCATAGAGGCGACCCTCGAACGAAAGCGACTACGCGATCGAGAACAGGCCTTCACTGATCAATTGCGGATCGAGAAGAACAAGTCCGACGCGCTGTTGTTGAACATTCTGCCGGCGGGAGTTGTCGAGCGCATGCGTCTGGGCGAGGTGGCAATCGCCGATCGGTTCCCAGATGCGACGATCCTGTTTGCGGACCTGGTCGGCTTTACCGGCCTTGCCAGCGGCTCGTCTCCGGCGCGGATTATCGAAATTCTCAACCACTTGTTTTCCGATTTTGATGCGCTCGCGAAATCTCTCAAGCTCGAGAAAATCAAAACCATCGGCGATGCTTATTTGCTGGCTGGAGGTCTTCCTGATGAGCGCCCCGATCATGCAATCGCCGTTGCGGACATGGCTCTCGGCATGATCGAGATCGTTCGCGAGACTGGCAAGCGGTTCGAAATAGAGCTGTCATCGCGCATTGGCATCCATTCCGGCGACGTGGTAGCCGGCATTATTGGCCAGCACCGATTTATCTACGACGTCTGGGGCGACACGGTGAATACCGCGAGTCGGTTGGAATCTTCGAGTCAACCCGACCGAATCCAGATCTCGGAGGTCACTTACAAAAGGGTAGCGGAGTGCTTTCGTTGCGAACCTCGCGGCCACGTCGAAATCAAAGGCAAGGGGCGGATGCCGACCTATTTTCTCGGGCCCCGGTTCTAAGGGATTCCGGTCAACTCCTGGAAGACGGCGGACAGGCGGCTTGGTTTCGGGAGCTTTTTGGGGGAGACCGAGCCTGCTGCACCAGCCCCGGCGCGGCCAAAGCCGATGTGACTACCTTTGTGGAGAATTATGCGTGGGCTCGCAAGCTGGGGGTCGTCACTCTCGAAGACGGGCCGGACCTCGGCGCCGCGGCCCAGCGCCCCTGACCGACGAAGCGCGGCTCTCGCGACGAACACAGCCGGACGTCCTTCGGCCAGTATCTCCATCCGGAGCTACGTGGTGCCGGGTGGCAACAACCATTTGCTCAACCAACTTTTTGGTTGAGCGCGCTGCCGGGCGAACGGGCGAACCCACGACCTAGCGATTGAAGATCACGTGGCCGGACGCGGGTGCAGCCTGGAGTGGGTGGAAGGCACTTGCAGGTACACCAAAGGTACGGTTTGGGAGACTCAAAAGAGACCGTTGATTGCACCGTGGATTGTACGCGGCTCGTTCTGGAAAGATCAATCAAACTAAGAAAGTTGACGTGACACCCCTAGCCTCGAACTCACCGAGGCTTTCAGCCCGCCGCCGAGGACCCCCGGGACGTTGCTGCCGAGGTCGTTGTAAGCTTGCGGGATTTTATCAGGTCGGGAAACTGGGCTGGCCGGGCGGCTGATCCGCAAAATGTTGCGCGACACGCCCATCGAATTGCGCGATGAGCCATGTGAGAAGGTCGCCGCTCATGCTCAGTGTGACCAGCATTTGATGATGGTCGTCGGTAATCGTATCGACCTTTCGCAGCACCATCCGTCCGGTCTCCTTATCGAGATCGAACGCCGTCTTGTTAGAACAAAAATTTGGATGAGCGAACTCGCAAAGCCATGAATAGAGCGTAAGCGTAGCTCTGCGGCCCTTTCGATTGGTGGTTGACGCCTATTTGGCCCGCGTGGCGCGTCGCCGCGGCTTCCACGTGTCGGACAACGCGTTGACGGCGGCCTCGAGCGCCTTCCGGTCGATGACGTTGGGACCGAACCGGTCGGGGCCCCACAGGCGCATATGTTCGTGCTTCGGATGGGTGGGGTCACCGATGGCATCAAGGTACTCGGCATAGCCTGGGGCACCGCCGACGTCTTCCGGAGGACAACGACCGGCGGCCTCGAGCAAGAGGGGAAGTCCCTCCGTCGTGGTGTTGTCGAACCATTTTTCGAGTTTGATCACATGGTCCCAGCTGTCGCCGAAGTCGTAGAGATAATGAATCGTCTTCGCGCCGGTCTCTTGAACGATATCACAGAGCCGCGCTTTGCTGGCATCCATGGGCTGGTGGCCGTAATCGTTGTGGGGATCGGGAATCCGCCAACGGATCTCACCAGCGAAGAACTCAAAGAGGTGGCTGTTCGTCCAGCCGAACGCCTCCTGAAGCGTCAGATGCAGTCGATCCAGGCGCAGGGTGACAGGTACGACAAGACGACGCATCACCTCCGGTTTCACGTCCTTGAGGGTCACCTCGATCCGGACCGCGGTCGTGTTGAGGCTCATGCTGCCAGCTTCGGATCGTGTGCATGCATCGTATAGGTCGACGCCCAGGGGAGCAGTTCGTCCAGTCGCGCCGCAGGCCAATCATTGATAAGCTTCGCGAGAACGTCGGCGAGCCAGTGCTCGGCACTGACGCTATTGAGCTTACAGGTCTCGATTAACGAAGCCAGGACTGCCCAACTCTCGGCGTCCTCATCGCAACCGGCAAAAAGGGAGTTCTTGGCGTTGAGCTTGATCGGCCGCATCGCACGCTCGACCGCATTCGTGTCCATCTCGATGCGCCCGTCATCAAGGTACAGCGTCAGGCCGTCCCAATGACGCAGCGCATAACGCAAAGCCTTCGCCGTATCGCTCTTCTGCGCAAGGTGATCAAGCGTTGCCTCAAACCACTGCTTCAAGGCTGCAGCCAGAGGCCGGGCATGCGCTTGTCGACCGGCACGGCGCTCGGCATCCGACCGGCCGCGGAGTGCTTTCTCGACCGCGTAAAGCTGGGCGATGCGCTCGAGAGCCTCGCGGGCAACCGGAGCTGGCGCCGGCGAAGCCTCGCGCTCGATCTTCACAAACCGGCGCCGCAGATGCGACCAGCAAAAGGCGAGCGTCCCGGACAGGGCGTCCGCACGCGTCTCTCGGGTCATGGTCTTGTAGGCCTGATAGCCATCGCAATGGATGATACCGCGATAGCCCTCGAGCAGCCTCAAGCCATGAACGGCCCCACGGCCCAGTGCATAGGCGTAAACCACGCCAGGTGGGTCAGGTCCGGCCCAAGGCCTGTCATCGCGCGAGAGCGCCCAGAAGTAGCCGGTTTTCGTCCTGCCGCGCCCCGGATCCAACACCGGCGCCCGGGTCTCATCGACACAGAGCTTCGGAGAGGCGAGCAGAAGCTCGCGCAGACGATGCCACAAGGGCTTCAATTCCCGGGCGGCATAGCCGACCCAGAAGGCGAGCGTGGAACGGTCAATGGCGATGCTGTGCGTCGCCAGCATCTGCGCCTGGCGGTAAAGCGGCAAATGCCAATGATACTTGGCGTCGATCACATGCGCGACGAGCCGCTCGGTAGGCAATCCTCCACTGATCAGTCGCTCGGGAGCAGCGTGCTGGAGGACGACGCCGTGACAGGCACGGCAGGCCAGCTTGGGCCGGCGGGTGACGATGACGCGATACTGCGCCGGAACGACGTCGAGCCTCTGACTCTTATCCCGACCAATCTCGAAGAGGTCGCCCTTACAAGACGGACAACAAGTCTCGGCCGGCATCAGGATTTCGACGATGCGTGGCAAATGCTCCGGCAGCTTGCCATGGTTGGCTCTGCGCTCGGCAGTTCTCTTCTCGCAGGTTCTGGGATTGGCGCGTTCCTCGGCCGCTTCGAGAGCCGCGACGGGCCTCTTCGATGTCCTCCAGAGCAAGCTGTATCTGATCAGCATCCAGCTTTTCCGACGATCGGCCGAACTGCACATCTTTTGCCAGCTTGAGCAGTGAGCAGCCGCTCGCTCAAATCGCCCATGATGGGATTGGGCTCATCCACGCTAGCTCATGTTCGCTGGGATTGGGCGACTTGCAGTCCCGTCTCATCGAGCGAGCCTGCTTTGACGTCGTAGCTTCACCTTGAGGCCAAGCTGGGTGGAGCGCTCACACAATTCGCTTGTTTGTGAGCAAGGCTGGCAGCGGGGCTCCCGGTCTCACTGTTCTGAGTCGAAACAGCAATGGCAAGAGGCGGCCAACCTCGTTCCCGAGAATTGGTCGAGCGAATGATCTTGATGTGCAAACCTTGATGCGCCTCGTTAGGCGACGAGTCTGAGCTTCTGCCGTTTATTTTTGGCCGGCTGCTTCCCCGACGCACTCTGGCGCGGCTTGATGAAGTCAGCCCACGCCTGGAGCACCTCGCGGCGCCGCTGGATCATCTCGCTGTCCCAATACGACAGTTCAGCCTCATCACCGACACGATGAGACAGGCAGAATTCAAGCACTTCGCGGCGGAAATTGTGCTCTTTATTGTCTGCGCCCCAATTTCGGAAACTCGTGCGGCAGCCATGCATGGTGGATCTGACGGCAGTGCGCTCGATAGCTCCAACAAGAGCGTTCGCCCGGAATGGCTGATGTTCCTCAGCGTGGTCGGAGGGGAATACATACTTATCTGTGCGCCGCATCGATTGGATGATCTCAATGGCGATATCTGACAGTGGCACGAGATGCGGTTTGGGCTCGAGGTCCCCCTTTATCTTCATCTTCTCAGCTGGAACCATCCACGTCTTCGCTTCGAGGTCGAGCTCTGTCCATTCCATAAGCCGGATTTCTTGGCTGCGCGACACAGTGAGGATGCCGACTTCTGTGCAGCGCGCGGCATTGCCGGGATCAGAGCGCAGCCCTGTCATCATTTGCGGCATCTTCGTGTATGGGGCGGACCGATGTCCCTTTTTGCGATTCAGCTTGCGGGGCGACGGCAGCAGGTGTTTGAGGTTGCCGCGCCATGCGGCGGGATTCTCACCCGTGCGCAGCCTCAACGCCTTGGCTGCGTCCATCAGCCGCTCGATTCGCTGGCGCGTCCGCGACGCTGTGACCGGCTTCACGGTCCAGATCGCCTTGAGTGCCTCCAACACGTGCTCGGTGGTGATCTCATGGAGCTTCTTCTCGTGCAAGTTCGGCACATCGCGGATGGAGCGCTGCCATTGGGTTAACTCCTCTTTGGACAAGCCCCGGCACCAATCAGGGTACTGCTCCTCCGCAAATTCCTTGAACGTCTTGCTGTTCTGAGCAGTGACCCGTTTTTTGACGCGCGGATCGATGCCCTCGCGCTTCAATGCAACCTTATATTCGCGGGCCTTCTCGCGCGCACTGCTTAGGGTCAGAACGTCACCCCCTGCGCTGTCGCGGTCGCCAGCTCTGGCGAACTCCATCTGCGCCCGTCTGCCCTCGGGGTCGGTGAAACGGAAGGCCCACACCCGATCACCGCTCCCGCGCACGACCAGGTAGAGTCCCCCAGTATCCGCATGAGCGCCAGCTTGCAGGGATTTAACTTGGTTCGAATTGAGTGCCACTTTAACGTTCCCCTTTCGCTTACCACTTACCGTCACGGATGCTTTGCTCGTCGTGATCAGTCGTTCCACAAGGAACCAGTGCGGATGTGTGACCGTCACGGATACTTTCAAAGGGATGGATGCCTCGCCTTACCACTTTTTTACCAAGACCGGCTGGCGTTCGGCGATTTTGGGCGAAGACAGACGATAGTCTATAAAGCCAACGTACTGTAAAGATAGCGGAATATAAAGGGTGACGATGTTCGGTGACACCAGACGCGGTATCGAAATTGGGTACATGATCCGTGACGGCATTCGGTAAACTCGTCCGCACCACGGCATTCCGGCTGACGCTGGTCTACCTGTTCCTGTTTGCGATTTTCGCGGCCTCTCTGCTCGGTTATTTCGCCTGGAACACGCGGCGTTTGATCACCGAAGAGATCACGCAGACGGTGAATGCCGAGACCTCGGAGATCAACGAGATCTACGGCCGCCGCGGCCTGTTCGGCCTCGTGCGCTCGATCGAGTATCGGGCGCTGCGGCCGGGCGCCAATCTCTACCTCGTGACCACGCCGACCGGGCAGGCGGTCGCCGGCAATGTCGGTTCGCTGGCGCCGGGCGTGATGGCGACGCGCGGCTGGTCGGAGACCGCCTACCGGCGCATCGAGGACGCGGATGACCGCGACCATCGCGCGCTGGTGCGCGTCACCGAACTTGAGAACGGTTTCCGCCTCCTGATCGGCCGCGACCTCGCCGAGCGGCGGCGCTTGTTCGGCATCGTCGCCAAGGCCGCGCAATGGTCGATCCTGATCGTGGTGGTGCTCGGCCTCGGCGGCGGCGTCTTCGTCGCGCGCAGGGTGCTGACGCGCATCGATGCCATGACCGGCACGGCCCAGCGCATCATGACCGGCGATCTCAGCGGGCGCCTGCCGGTGGGACGCAGCGGCGACGAGCTCGACCGCCTCGCCGAAAACCTCAACGCCATGTTGGAGCGGATCGAGGCGCTGATGGTAGGGCTCAAAGAAGTCTCCGACAATATCGCCCACGATCTCAAGACGCCGCTGACGCGTTTGCGCAACCGCGCCGAGGAGGCGCTGGCGAAATCGGGCTGCGAGGCCGACTATCGCGCGGCGCTTGAGCGGACCATCGAGGAATCCGACGGGCTGATCCGCACCTTCAACGCGCTGCTAATGATTGCGCGCGCGGAGTCCGGCCAGGCGCGCGGCAACATGGATGATTTCGACGCGGCCGATGTCGCCAACGGCATTCATGAGCTCTACGAGCCGTTGGCGGAAGACGACGGCATGACCTTGAAGGTCAAGACGCAAGCCGCGCCCATTCACGGCAATCGCGAATTGATCAGCCAGGCGCTCGCCAATCTCGTCGAGAACGCGATCAAATACGGCAAGCCGGCCGCGCAGTCGGCCGGAACCGTGGTCAGCATGGACGCCCGTCAGATCACGATCGAGGCCAGGCGGGAGGGCGACCAGGTGCTGCTCAGCGTCACCGACCGCGGCCCCGGAATCCCCGAAGCCGATCGCAAGCACGCCGTCGAGCGATTCGTCAGGCTGGAGGCGAGCCGCACCATGCCGGGCTCGGGTCTCGGTCTCAGCCTCGCGTCCGCCGTCGCCACATTGCATGGCGGCGAATTGCGGCTGGGCGATGCCCAGCCCGGTCTCGTCGCCATGCTGCTGCTGCCGGCGCGCGCGGGGGCTGGCGACAGGGTTGCTCCTCCAATACCGGATGTGCCACAGAAGGTGGCATGAACCACTCCGCGCCGGGAAACGCGGACAAGCATGGTGAGAGCCTCGCCGCACGCTTCGCGGAGGCCCCCCATATTGCCGCTTCCACAACCGATGAACGACGTTTTGAAAGCTGGCTGGCCGAGCTCGAGCCGGCACAGTCGGCTCGTCTGGACGCCTTGCTGGTCCATCCTTTTGCCCGGATTATTCTCGCCGGGATTGCGGAATTCTCGCCTTATTTGTTCGATCTGGTGCGCGCCGATCCGCTGCGCCTGATCCGCTTGCTCGAATGCGAACCGGATGCGCATCTCGCTGCGCTGATCGCGGAGGCGAGGGGCGCGGTGCTCGCCGCCCCCGACGAAGCCGAGGTGATGCGGCTGCTTCGCCGGATGAAAGCGGAGGCGGCGCTCCTGATCGCGCTGTGCGACATCGGCGGGGTCTGGCCGGTGATGCGGGTGACGGCGGCGCTAACCGATCTCGCGGTGTCCTCGGTGCGGGCGGCGCTGCAGTACCGGCTGCGACAGGAGGCCGCACGCGGCAAGCTCGTGCCGCCCGATCCCGAGGCGCCGGAAGTCGGCTGCGGCCTGATCGTGCTTGCGATGGGCAAGATGGGCGCGGGCGAGCTGAACTATTCCAGCGACATCGATCTCATCGTGTTCTTCGATCCCGATGCCACGACGCTTGCGCCCGACATCGAGCCGCAGCCATTCTTCGTCCGGGTGACGCAAGGCATGGCGCGCATTCTCCAGCAGCGCACCCATGACGGCTACGTCTTCCGCGTCGATCTGCGGCTGCGTCCTGACCCGTCCTCGACGCAGGTCGCGATTTCGCGAGATGCCGCGCTGAACTATTACGAGCGGGAAGGGCGCACATGGGAGCGCGCCGCGATGATCAAGGCGCGTGCCTGCGCCGGCGACGCCAGGGCAGGCGAGGCGCTGCTTGTCGAAATCGCGCCCTTCGTCTGGCGGAAGCATCTCGACTTCGCAGCACTTGCCGACGTGCATGACATGAAGCGGCAAATGCAGACCTATCGGGGCCAGAGCGAGATCTCGGTCGAGGGCCACAACGTCAAGGTTGGCCGTGGCGGCATCCGCGAGATCGAATTCTTCGCCCAGACCCAGCAACTGATCGCCGGCGGCCGCCATCCGGAATTGCGGGTGCGGCCGACGCTCGCCGCGCTGAACATCCTTGCTTCCAGCAACTGGATCACTTTCGCGGCGCGCGACGAGCTGACCACCGCGTATGAATTCCTGCGCCGGGTCGAGCACCGTCTCCAGATGATCGCCGACGAGCAGACCCATGCGCTGCCGGAGGACAAGGAGGCGGTCGAACGCTTCGCCTGGTTCTTCGGCTATGACAGCCGCGAGACCTTCGCGCGCGACCTGCTCCGCCAGCTCGAGGTCGTCCAGGGACATTACGAAAAACTGTTCGAGGGCGATGACCCGACCGGCACGGCAAGCCTGCCTGCGATCGACTATCGCGCCGGTCCCGACGATTCGCGCCTGCTTCAGCATCTGACGATGCTCGGATTCAAGAAGCCGGCCGCCCTTGCACAGACCATCCGCGACTGGGTCACCGGCGACTACCGCGTCTTCCGCAACGGGCAGACGCGAAGCGCCTTCGTCGAGTTCGTGCCGGCCCTGATCGACGGCCTCGCACATGCCGAGGAGCCGGACCGCGCGGTGGTGGCGTTCGACCATTTCCTCCGAGCGCTCCAGCGCGGCGGACGGCTGATCACGCTGCTCGGCCAGAACCGCGATCTCGTTGCGCTCGTTGCGCTCGTGCTTGGCGCGGCGCCCAGGCTAGGCGAGATGCTGGCACGGCAGCCGCAACTGATGGACGGCCTGATCGATCCGCGCTTCTTCGGCGCGATGCCGGACAAGCAGGAATTGTCGGCGCGGCTTGCGACCACGGTGCATGACGCGGGCTCCTACGAGGAGTTTTTGGACCGCCTGCGCCTGTTCGGGCAGGAGAGCCTGTTCCTGATCGGCACCCGCATTCTCTCCGGCACCGTCTCGGCGCAGCACGCGAGCACGGCCTTTGCCGATGTGGCCGAAGGCATTGTCGACACCGTGCACGGCCTCGTCGCCGATCGCTTCGCCGACCAGCACGGGCGGATCAAGGGGCAGGAGACTGCCATCATCGCGATGGGCCGGCTCGGCAGCCGCGAGATGACGGCGTCCTCGGATCTCGATCTGATCCTGCTCTATGACTTCGACAGCGACAATCCGGACTCCGACGGCCAGAAATCACTCCAGGGCGCGCATTACTTTGCCCGCTTCACCCAGCGCCTGATCAGCGCCTTCACGACCCGCACCAATTACGGCGTGCTCTACGAGATCGACATGCGGCTGCGTCCTTCGGGACGCGCCGGTCCGGTGGCATCGAGCCTTGTCTCCTTCGCGGACTATCAGGCCAACGAGGCCTGGACCTGGGAGCACATGGCGTTGACGCGCGCGCGCGTGGTGTCGGCGTCGCCCGAATTCACCGCGCGGATCGAGAGCATCATCCGCGAGGTCCTGACCCGCCGTCGCGACCCCTCGATCACCGCCAACGACGTCGCCGACATGCGCCGTGCGATCGCGCAGGAGAAGGGTGAGACCGACTATTGGGACCTGAAATATGCCTCCGGCGGCATGGTCGATATCGACTTCATCGCGCAATATCTCCAGCTCGTGCATGGCCATGACAAGCCGGATATTCTCGACGTCAGCACGGTGCAGGTGCTGGAGAATGCCGCCAGACTCGGCGTGCTTCCGCATTCGGAGGCGGAGATCCTGCGCGCCGCGGCGCGGCTCTATCACGATCTGACGCAGATCCTGCGGCTCTGCGTCAGCGACCGCTTCAAGCCGGAAACGGCGGGCACCGACCTTCAGCGTGTGATGGCGCGCGCCGCCGATGCGCCGGATTTCTCGTCGCTGGAGGCGCGCGTGAAGGAGACGCAGGGCGAGGTGCGGCGCGTGTTCAGTGCGCTTCTGGAAGGGAAGTCGTCGGCTTGAGCGAGGTCAGGGCTTCGCGCACGTTCGGCTCGAGGCCTGCGCCGCCAGCATCGAGATGCGCGAAGATCGCGCGCTTCATCCGGGGATCCCAGAATTTCCTGATGTGGTCGGCGATCCCGGGCACGGCCTTGTCGTGGCCCTGGCTGCGGAAGAACGTGCCGATCTGGTTGGCCATGTAGACGAGACGATCAGGCGACGACATCGATAATCTCCGGAGCACGATGGACCGTGACGCGGCCCTGGTGCGTGAACACTTCAAACCCGTCGTTGCGGGCAATTGCAATCAGCGTGATACCGGCAGCTGCGGCGGTGCGTACCGCAAGCGCGGTCGGTGCGGAGACCGCGACCATCACAGGCGCGCCGATGGCGGCCGTCTTCTGTACCATCTCGACCGAGACGCGGCTCGTCAGCAGCACCAAGCCGGCACTTGCGTCCGTGCGGTTGCGCGCCAACGAACCAGCGAGCTTGTCGAGGGCGTTGTGCCGGCCCACGTCTTCGCGCAGGGCCACGATGCCATTCGATGGCGACCAGAAGGCCGCGGCATGCACCGCGCGGGTCTGCATGTTGATCGATTGCAGGGGGGCGATCGCCTGCATCGCCGTCATGATCTGCTGCGGCGTGAAGGTCTGCCCTTGCGGCACCACAGCTGCGGGCCGCACGGCTTCCGCGATCGAATCGATGCCGCAGATGCCGCAGCCGGTCGGACCCGCGATGTGGCGGCGGCGCTCGCTGATGCGCGCGGCGTCTTCCGGCTCGAGCCACATGCGCAGCTCGATGCCGTCGTCGAGGCGGACCACATCGAGCGACTTGATGTCGTCGACCGATTTGATGATACCCTCGTCGAGGCTGAAGCCGACGGCAAAATCCTCGAGGTTCTGCGGCGTCCCCATCATGACGGCATAGGTGCCGCCATTATAGGTCAGCGCCAGCGGCGTCTCCTCCGGGATCAGCCGCGTCCCTTCGGAGGTGACACCGTCGCGCCAGATTTCGCGGTCGATGGCCTGGACCGGCGCGTGCATGCGGTTACTCCGCGGCCTCGGCCGGCGCAATGCGGCGGGAGTGCCGCGCCTGCTCGTCGTAGCTCTTCTGCCAGTCGGACGGGCCGTTCGACGGCGAGATCTGCACTGCCGTGACCTTGTATTCGGGGCAGTTGGTCGCCCAGTCCGAATATTCGGTCGTGATCACGTTGGCCTGCGTGTCCGGGTGGTGGAAGGTGGTGTAGACGACGCCGGGCGCGACGCGGTCGGTGAGCTCCGCGCGCAGCGTGGTCTCGCCGGCGCGGCTCTGCAACCGCACCCAGTCGCCGTCGCGCACACCGCGCTGCTCGGCGTCGTGCGGGTGGATCTCCAGCCGGTCTTCGGCATGCCAGACCACGTTCTCGGTGCGCCTTGTCTGCGCGCCGACATTGTACTGGCTGAGGATGCGGCCCGTGGTGAGCAGCAGCGGGAAGCGGGGACCGGTGCGTTCGTCGGTCGCGACATACTCGGTCACGACGAACTTGCCCTTGCCACGGACGAAGCCGCCGATATGCATCACCGGCGTGCCCTCCGGCGCCTTCTCATTGCAGGGCCACTGCACCGAGCCAAGCTCGTCCAGCTTGGCGTAGGAGACGCCGGCAAAGGTCGGTGTCAGCGCGGCGATCTCATCCATGATCTCGGAGGGATGGCCGTAGTTCATCTCGAATCCCATCGCCTTGGCGAGCGCGATGGTGACTTCCCAGTCGGCCATGCCGTTCTTCGGCGACATCACCTTGCGAACGCGCTGGATGCGGCGTTCGGCATTGGTGAAGGTGCCGTCCTTCTCGAGGAAGCTCGAGCCGGGGAGGAAAACGTGGGCGTAGTTCGCGGTCTCGTTGAGGAAGAGGTCGTGGACGATGACGCATTCCATCGCCGACAGCGCCGCCACCACATGCTTGGTGTTGGGATCGGATTGCAGGATGTCTTCGCCCTGCACATAGAGCCCCATGAAGGTACCTTCGATGGCGGCATCAAACATGTTGGGAATGCGCAGGCCTGGCTCCGGGTTGAGCTTGACGTTCCAGAGCGCTTCGAACTGGTCGCGCACGGCGTCGCCCGAGATATGGCGGTAGCCGGGAAGCTCGTGCGGGAACGAGCCCATGTCGCAGGAGCCCTGCACGTTGTTCTGGCCGCGCAGCGGGTTCACCCCGACGCCGGGACGGCCGATATTGCCGGTTGCCATCGCCAGGTTGGCGATCGCGATCACCGTGGTCGAACCCTGGCTGTGCTCGGTGACGCCGAGCCCGTAATAGATCGCGCCATTGCCGCCGGTGGCGTAAATGCGGGCCGCTTCACGCAACGTCTGCGGATCGACGCCGGTGAGGATGGCGGTCGCTTCCGGGCTGTGCTTGGGCTGGGCCACGAAGGCGGCCCATTCCTCGAACTCGGTCCAGTCGCAGCGTTCGCGCACGAAGGCTTCGTTGACGAGACCTTCGGTGACGACGACATGCGCCAGCGCCGTCACGACGGCGACGTTGGTGCCGGGCATCAGCGGCAGATGCAGCGACTTCACGTGGGGCGATTCCACCATCTCGGTGCGGCGCGGATCGATCACGATCAGCTTGGCGCCCTGGCGCAGCCGCTTTTTCAGGCGGGAGGCGAAGACGGGGTGAGCCGAGGCCGGGTTGGCGCCGATGATCATGGCGACGTCGGTATTCTCGACCGAGTCGAAATCCTGCGTGCCGGCGGAGGTGCCGAAGGTGACCGACAGACCATAGCCCGTCGGGGAGTGGCAGACGCGCGCGCAGGTGTCGACATTGTTGTTGCCGAAGCCGGCGCGGATCAGCTTCTGCACCAGATAGGTCTCTTCGTTGGTGCAACGGGACGAGGTGATGCCGCCGATGGCGTCACGGCCGTATTTCTTCTGGATGCCGCGCATCTTGGCCGCGGCGAACGAGAACGCTTCATCCCAGGAGACTTCGCGCCAGGGATCCTCGATCCGCTCGCGGATCATCGGATTGAGGATACGTTCCTTGTGATTGGTATAGCCCCAGGCGAAGCGGCCCTTGACGCAGGAATGGCCGCGATTGGCCTTGCCGTCCTTGTACGGCACCATCCGGACGACTTCCTCGCCGCGCATCTCGGCCTTGAAGGTGCAGCCGACGCCGCAATAGGCGCAGGTGGTGACGACGGAGTGCTCGGGCTGGCCGATCTCGATCACGGACTTTTCCGTGAGCGTCGCGGTCGGGCAGGCCTGCACGCAGGCGCCGCAGGAGACGCATTCGGAGCCGAGAAAACTCTCGCTCATGCCGGGCGAGACGCGGCTGTCGAAGCCACGGCCGGAGATGGTCAGCGCGAACGTACCCTGAACCTCTTCGCAGGCGCGGACGCAGCGCGAGCAGACGATGCACTTGGAGGGATCGTAGGTGAAGTAGGGGTTGGACTCGTCCTTCGGCATCCAGGCGGCGTTGACCTCGCCGTTGGACTTGCCAGGTGTCTTGGCGAAGACGTGGTTCTCGCCCTCATAACCGTAGCGCACCTCGCGCAGGCCGACCGCGCCGGCCATGTCCTGCAATTCGCAATCGCCATTGGCGCCGCAGGTGAGGCAGTCGAGCGGATGGTCGGAGATATAGAGCTCCATCACGCCTTTGCGCAGCTTCTTCAGCCGCTCGCTCTGGGTGTGCACGACCAGGCCGTTCATGACCGGCGTGGTGCAGGAGGCCGGCGTGCCGGCGCGGCCCTCGATCTCGACGACGCAGAGCCGGCAGGAGCCGAATGCATCGACCATGTCGGTCGCGCAAAGCTTCGGGATCTGATGGCCCGCATCCATCGCGGCGCGCATGATCGAGGTGCCTTCGGGCACCGTGACCTGGTTGCCATCGATGGTCAGCGTGACCATCGTTTCCGATTTGGAGCGTGGCGTGCCGAAATCGATTTCTTCGATCAGAGACATTGTCGTTCTCCTATTCCGCGGCCTGAAGCGCGGTCGGGGCCGGGACGAAATCCTCCCGGAAATGCTTCAATGCGCTGAGCACAGGGTAAGGCGTGAAGCCGCCGAGCGCGCAGAGCGAGCCGAATTTCATGGTGTTGCAGAGGTCTTCGACGAGCGCGAGGTTTTCGGCTACTCGCTCGCCGCGCACGATTTTCTCGATGGTCTCGACGCCGCGGGTCGAGCCGATGCGGCAGGGCGTGCACTTGCCGCAGGATTCGATGGCACAGAATTCCATGGCGAAACGTGCCTGCTTGCGCATGTCGACGCTGTCGTCGAACACGACGATGCCGCCATGGCCGATCAGGCCGTCGCGGGCGGCAAATGCCTCGTAGTCGAACGGGGTGTCGAACAGGGCGCGGGGGAAGTAAGCGCCGAGCGGGCCGCCGACCTGCACAGCGCGAACCGGGCGGCCGGTGGACGTACCGCCGCCGATGTCGTCGACGAGCTCGCCCAGCGTCACGCCGAACGCCGTTTCGAACAATCCGCCCTGGCGGATGTTGCCGGCAAGCTGGATCGGCATGGTGCCGCGCGAGCGTCCCATGCCGAAATCGGCATAGGCCTTGGCGCCCTCGGCGAGGATGAAGGGGATGGCCGCGAACGACAGCACGTTGTTGATGACGGTCGGCTTGCCGAACAGGCCGTGATGCGCCGGCAGCGGCGGTTTTGCACGCACCAGGCCGCGGCGGCCTTCGAGGCTCTCCAGCAGCGAGGTCTCTTCGCCGCAAACGTACGCGCCGGCGCCGACGCGCACGTCCACATCGAAGCTGAAGGTCGAGCCGCCGATCTTGTCGCCGAGATAGCCGCCGCGCCTCGCCGCCACGATGGCGGCATTCATCGCCTCGACCGCATGCGGATATTCGCTGCGGATGTAGATGTAGCCCTTGGTGGCGCCGACGGTGATGCCGGCGGTCGTCATGCCTTCGATGACGAGGAAGGGATCGCCTTCCATGATCATGCGGTCGGCGAAGGTGCCGCTGTCGCCTTCGTCGGCGTTGCAGACGATGAACTTGCGGTCGGCCTTGGCTTGCGCGACCGTCTTCCACTTGATGCCGGTCGGGAAGCCGGCGCCACCGCGGCCGCGCAGGCCGGAGGCGGTGACTTCGGCGAGGATCGCATCCGAGCCGAGCGAGAGCGCGCGTTCCAGGCCCTTGTAGCCGCCGTGGGCGCGATAGTCCTCGAGCGAGCGCGGATCGATCACGCCGCAGCGGGCGAAGGTGAGGCGGGTCTGGCGCTTGAGCCAGGGAATTTCGTCTGCGACGCTGAGCCGCAGAGCGTGTGGTCCATCACTCGCCATCGACTCGAACACGGAGGCGACATCCTCGGAGCTCACCGGACCGTAAGCGACTCGCCCCTTTGGGGTCACCACCTCGACCATCGGCTCAAGCCAATGCAATCCGCGCGAGCCGGTCCTGACGATCTCGATCGGCAGGCCGCGCTTCGCTGCGATCTGCTCGAATGCTGCGACAACCTCATCGGCGCCGACGGCGACAGCGGTCGCATCGCGAGGGATAAAAATTTTCATCTTCATCGCTGCGCCTCCGCAACCAGTGCATCGAGGCGCTTTTCGTCGAGCCGGCCGACGAGGCGGCCGTCGAGCATCGCCGACGGTGCGGTTGAGCACAGCCCGAGGCAGTAGATCGGCTCCAGCGTGACGCGATCATCCGCAGTGGTGTTGCCGAGCGAAACGCCAAGCTTGGCTTCAGCGCGCGCAGCCAGCGCATCGCCGCCCGCGGCCTGGCAGGCCTCCGCGCGGCACAGCTTCAGCACATGGCGGCCGGCCGGCTTGTGGCGGAAATCATGGTAGAAGGTGAAGACGCCATGGACCTCGGCGCGCGAGAGGTTCAGTGCCTGCGCCACCATGGGAATCGCGGCCTCCGGCACATAGCCGAACGCCTCCTGGAGCGCGTGCAGAATCACGAGCGTCACGCCTTCCTGCTTGGCATGTTCGGCGATGATCTCGGCGCCGCGCGTCTCGTCCCAGGGCTCGTAAGAAGGCTCGTAAGAAGGCTCGTAAACCGCTGTCATTCTTCGTTCTCAAATTGAGCGTCCCTTCCGTGCAAACTATTTGGAATCGTTCGAAGATCAATAAAGCTGTCTCATGCTGCGATTGCGAATTCAGATCGATTTGGAAGCGCAATCGGTCGATACGAAGTGCTAATGAAACTTGTATCGGTTGCCGGTTTTTGCGTGTTGGTGCAGGCATGGCGTGATAGCTTGTATGCCAGTGCAGCGACCCAGGGGACGGACGGTTGATCGACAAGCTTGAACTGCTGCTGGCGCTGGCCAAGGAGCGGCATTTTGGACGGGCGGCAGAGGCCTGCGGCGTCACCCAGCCGACCATGTCGACCGGGCTGAAGCAGCTCGAGGAGATCCTTGGCGTGATGCTGGTGCAGCGGGGCTCGCGCTTCCAGGGCTTCACGCCCGAAGGCGAGCGGGCGTTAGATTGGGCGCGCCGCATCGTCGGCGATGCCCGCGCCATGCGGGAGGAGATCAACGGGCTGAAGCACAAGCTTTCCGGCGAGATTCGTATTGCGGCGATCCCGACCGTGCTCGGCATGGTGGCCTCATTGACCACGCCGTTCCGCGCCAAGCATCCCGAGGTCCGCTTCCGCATCCAGTCGACGACCTCGTCCGAGGTGCTTGGGCTGCTCGAAAATCTCGAGGTCGACGCCGGGCTGACCTATATCGAGAACGAGCCGATTGGGAAGGTGCGCACCATTCCGCTGTACAATGAGAGCTACCGCCTCCTGACCGCGCCGGATGCGATATTCGGCGACCGGGAGTCCGTGACCTGGACCGAGGTCGGCCAGGTGCCGTTGTGCCTGCTGACGCCCGACATGCAGAACCGCCGTATCATCGACCGCGCGCTGCGCTCGGTCGGTGCGGAGGCGACGCCGACACTGACGTCGAACTCGCTGCTGGTGCTGTACACGCACGTCAAGACGGGGCGCTGGGCGAGCGTGATGCCGGCCAAGCTCGCCGAAACGCTCGGCCTCTCCGACAAGGTCCGCTCGATCCCGATCACCGATCCCGAGGTCAATTACAGCATCGGCCTCGTGATCCCGCAGCGCGATCCGATGACGCCGCTGATCGCGGCGCTGGTCAATGTCGCGCGCGAGGTGGCGCCGACACTGCAGGCGTAAAGCCGACTGTGTTTCGGTTGAATCGATGCGAGCCCGAGAGCTCTGACACCTCTCCCGTAGGGAGAGGCACAGGCCGCCCATGGCGGCCGTTCTTAAGAACGCCGAAGCGAAGCTTCGGCTACGTCGCATCGAAGATGCGGTCCGGGTGAGGGGGCTGGTCTCACTGGGTGCCGCGGCCCCTCACCCGGATTGCTACGCAATCCGACCTCTCCCCGTCGGGGAGAGGTGATCCCGTACGCCGATAGGACCTGCCACCATCGTGCTTGAAGCTTTACGCAGCGACCGGTATTCCGGACGCCGCCTTGATGGCGTCGCGCGGCAGCGTCACGCGGACGACGGTGCCGACTTCGAGCCTGGAGCGCAGCCGCATCGAGCCGCCGTGGAGCTGCGCCAGCGAGCGGGCGATCGCGAGCCCGAGGCCGGAGCCGTGATAGGTCTTGGTGAGCTGGCTCTCGACCTGCTCGAACGGGCGTCCGAGCCGCGCCAGCGAGTGCGGCGCGATGCCGATGCCGGTGTCGGCGATCATCAGCACGATCCTGTCGTCGAACTGCCGGCTGCGCACCACGATGCGTCCGCCGTCGGGCGTGAACTTCACCGCGTTGGACAGCAGGTTGACGACGATCTGCTTGGTCGCGCGGCGGTCGGCGACGACGGAGATGGATTTCTCGATGTCGGCGTCCAGCGTCAGGTGCTTGTCCTGGGCCCGGCCGGAGACGACGCGCAGGGATTCCGCCAGCGTCCGCGACAGGTCGAGCTCTTCCATGTCGAGCTTCATCCGGCCGGCCTCGATCTTGGACATGTCGAGGATGTCGTTGATGACCTCGAGCAGATAATGGCCGCTGGTCAGGATGTCGTGGCAGTATTCCCGGTACTTCTCGCTGCCGAGCTCACCGAACATGCCCGAGCCCATGATCTCGGAGAAGCCGATGATCGCGTTGAGCGGCGTGCGCAGCTCGTGGCTCATATTGGCGAGGAATTTCGACTTGGTCTGGTTGGCTTCCTCGGCCCGGGTCTTCTCGCGCTGATATTTCTCGGCGAGGTCGGCGAGCTCGATGGTCTGGCGTTCCAGCGCCGCCTGCGAGCGTTTGAGGTCGATGACGGTGGCGCGCAGGCGCAGATCGTTGTCGACGAGCTTCTGCTCGTGCTCCTTGATGCGGGTGATGTCGGTGCCGACCGAGACGTAACCGCCGTCCTTGGTGCGGCGTTCGCTGATGTGCAGCCAGCTGCCGTCGTCGAGCTGGGCCTCGAAGGTGCGGGCGCCCGGGCCCTGGCTGGCCGTCTCGTTGTGGCGGGTGCGGATCTCCGGCATGCGGCCGACTTCCAGCACGGTCTCGTAGGAGGTGCCGGGGATCACGGCGGTGTCGGGCAGCTTGTGCAGGCGCTGGAAGTGCGAATTGCAGAGCACCAGGCGGTCGCTCGCGTCCCACAGCACGAAGGCTTCCGGAATGGTCTCGATCGCGTCGCGCAGGCGAAGGTCGGCTTCCACGGTGCGCTCGGCGAGGCTCTTCTGCTCGGTGATATCGACCGCGATCCCGATCAGGTGCATGCCGGAATCGTTGGCACCGCGGGTCCGCTCGCAGCGGACGCGGAGCCAGATCCAGTGGCCGTCGACGTGCTGCATGCGGAAGGTCTGGTCGATGTGGTCGATCTTCTCGGAGATGAGCTGGTCGGCGATCGCGAACAGGTCGATGTCGTCCGACTTCACCAGCGCATTGACCTCGCCGAAGGTGAGGAGCTCGTTGCGGCCGTCCAGGCCGAGCATCGAAAACATCGATTGCGACCAGAAGATCCGGCCGCGGGACAGGTCCCAGTCCCACAGACCGCAGCGGCCCCGGTTGAGCGCAGTGTCGATCCGGCCGCGCACGGCGTCGTTGATGAGGTCGCCTTCGCGGGCGCGGGTCGACTGCCAGTGGAAGGCGAAGCCGAGGATCAGGACGACGAAGCCGGTGGTGGCCGACAGCGTCACCGAAAGGGCCGCGTCCGAACCCCAGATCGGCTCGTTGCGCTCCTGGATCACGGTGACGAGGCCTGGCAGCGACTTGATCGGCCGCGAGGTCGCCATCGCGGCGTTGCCGTTCGGCAGCGTCATGCTGGAGACGTCATTGTCGCGCGGCGGCGCGGCGAGCAGCTGCGCGGTGGTGATCGCATCGAGCAGGCGGTCGTTGCCTGAGGGATCGCTGTCGATCGGAATGCGGGAGAGGATGCGGCGGTCGATTCCGGCCGAGGTGACGACGACGTGGCGGCCCGAGACTCTGGCCCGGGACGGGATCATGTCGGGCAGCAGCGTCGACAGGTTCTCGATGTTCTTCAGCCGCTCCTGCCGAACCGAGGTGACGCGGTCGATGCGCTCGGCGAGCAGCTCGGCGAGGAATGAGATGTCGTTCTGGATCACCAGGCGCTTCTGACGCGTCTGGTCGACGACCTGGACGAACGCGCCGAGGCAGATCGTGATGAGGAAGGCAATGATAAGCGTCGGCACGGCGCGACGCAGCGCCGGCTCCGCGATCAGGAGCCGATGATAGGCAGGTTTCGCGATCGATTGCGCCAATCCTTTGATCGAATCGGATTGGACGCACGCGTTCGCGGCGTCTGCGCGCGCCATGCCTTCGGCCCCCTGAAAACCAGCTTGCAACACTGTTCGAAAGCAGCCCCACGTCGCTTTCGAATCACAGCGATTTGAATCCAGTTTGCGCAGGCTGTCGAGAGTCAACGAAACGTTAACGCGAAATAATTCTTATCCCATGCAGAGTTTGCGCGCTTTGACTCCGCAAACTCACGTGCGTCATGAGTCCGAAACGGGAACGTGTGACTCCTCGCACATTCCGCGTCACGCGCGCGGCGGTTCGGCGTGACTGATGACGCGCTTCACGCTCGGGAACGCGCGGCGCAGCCGGCGCTCGATCGCATCGACTTGCTCGTGCACCTTGATCACGCTCATCGACGGCATGGCGCGGCAATGAAAGTTGACGATCTCGCCGCCCTCGCTGTCGCGGACGCGCACATTATGGATGTCGTGGATCTCGCCGCCGGCGGCGTATTCGGTGAGCGCGGCGGCGATGGTATGCACCCGTTCCGGCGCGGCATCGACGCCGAACGGCAGTTCCGGTTCCAGCGGCTCGATATGGACGTCGACCTCGACGTCCGCGCCGAACTCCTCCTGGATGCTGCGCTCCAGCGTGTTGGCGACGTCATGGGCGGCCTCGAGCGGCATCTCGGCATCGACTTCGAGGTCGATGCCGACGATCAGCTTGGCGCCGAGATCGTGCACCGTGACATGGTGGACGGCGAGGCCCGAATTATGCGCGATCACCATGATGCGGTCGCGCACGGTCTCGTTGTCGCGGACGACCGGCACTGCGGTGAAGGTGAGATCGGCATCGCCGAAGCTCTTGGAGACGGCGGCTTGCGCGTTGCGCTTGATCTCCTCGACGCGGTCGATCGGATAGGTCCTGGGCACGTTGACGATGCTGTCGATGAAGGTGGTCGCCCCGACCATGCGCACGCGCAGGCGCTCGACGTCGATCACGCCGGGGACGCCTCGGATCGCGGCGGTGGCCTTCTCCAGTGCGCCCTCAGGCGCGCGGTCGACCAGCGTCTGCACCGTGGAGCTTGCCATCCGCAGGCCGAGCGCCGCGATCATGACCGCCACGACCGCGGCTGCGGCCGCGTCACCCCACCAGAAGCCGAAGGCTGCGAGAATCAGGCCCACGATCACGGCACACGAGCCCATCACGTCTGATGCAAAGTGCAGCGCGTCGGCGGCGAGCGCCGCGCTCCTGGTTTCCCGGGCGGCGCGGTGCAGTGCGCGGGCCCGCCAGAGGTTGACGACGATGTCGACCACCAGCACCACGAACGGCACAGCCGAGATCGTCGGCGGCGGGGCCCCCTCGCGAAGGTGGCTATAGGACTGGACCAGGATGCCGCCGGCGAGCACATAGAGCAGCGCCGTGACGCCGAGCGCGGAGATGCTCTCGAGCTTGCCGTGGCCATAATGGTGCTCGTGGTCGGCAGGCTTGTCGGAGATCCGCACCACCGCCCAGGTGATGATGGTTGCGACCAGGTCGATCGAGGAGTGCAGCGCTTCGGAGATCAGCGCCAGCGACCCGATCGCGATGCCGACCACGAATTTGGCCGCCGCCATGCCGCCGCTGGCCAGGATCGAGATTGCCGCGACCGATGTCTTGTCGTGTTGTCCGCTCATGGCCGGGGATTTAGCAGGGCGGCGGTGAACATCAAGCGACGATCCACAGAAGTAGTCGCTAGTGAGTTGCAGGAGCGATCTGCCTCTTGCTCCAGCTCGTAGGGTGGGCAAAGGCGCGGTAGCGCCGTGCCCACCATTCTTCCGCGATTGCCGACGCATGGTGGGCACGCTTGCGCTTTGCCCACCCTACGAGACCGAGACTGGAACGACGGCTACGGTACCGTCACCACGATCTTCCCGAGATGCTTGTTCGCCTCCATGTGCTCGAACGCCTTGTCGATGTCGTCGAAGGCGTAGACCTTGTCGATCGGCAATTGCAGCCTGCGCGCCTCGACCGCGCCCCAGATGTCCTTCCTGACCTCGTCGAAGATCGCGCGGACCTCCTCGATGGTCCGGGTGCGGAAGGTGACGCCGATATAGGAAATGCGGCGGGCGGCATGCAGGTCGAAGTTGAAGTCGGCATGGGTGCCGCCGAGCCGGCCGACATTGACGATGCGGCCCAGGACTTTCGTCGCGGCAAGGTTCTGGTTGGCGACCTGGCCGGAGACCTGGTCGACGATGAGGTCGACGCCTTCGCCGTTCGTCGCCTTCAGCACCTCGTCGACCCATTTGGGATCGGAGGAGTCGACCGCGAGGTTGGCGCCGTAGTCCTTCAGCCGGCCGCGGCGATAGGCATCGGTCGAGGAGCCGATCACCATCTTGGCGCCCTTAAGCCTGGCGATCTGCATCGCCATCAGGCCGACGCCGGAGCTGGCGCCCTGGATCAGCACGGCTTGCCCGGGCTGCACGCCGCCGACGGTGACGACGGCGTTGTGCATGGTCGCGAGTGCGACGGGGAGGGTGGCGGCCTCCTCGAAATTCATGTTCGAGGGCGCGCGGAACAGCCGGCCGTGGTCGGTAAGTGTGTACTCCGCGAACGCCGCGCCGCCCGAGCCCATGATGCGATCGCCGACCTTGACGCCCGTCGCATCCGGTCCGAGCTCGGCGACTTCGCCGGCCCATTCCATGCCGAGCACGGTGCCGGCGCCGCCAGCCGCGCCATGGGCGTGACCCCTGCGCATGCCGGTGTCGGCACGATTGAGTCCGCAGGCGCGGACACGAACCAGCACCTGCGTGCCCTCAGGCTTTGGTTGAGCGACGTCGGAAATCTTAGCGCCGTCAGGGCCGTAGACATAAGCCTTCATGAATTGCTTTCGCTTCTTGCAGTGATTATTCCGCCGCTTGCACGCTTGGTTGAGCGATCATGCCTTCGAGCCGGCTGCGAATGATCGCCTCGGCTTCGCGCACGATGCGGGAGATCAGCTCGCCGCAGCTCGGGATATCCTGGATCAGGCCCTGCACCTGGCCGGCCGACCAGATGCCTTCATCCGAATTGCCTGTGGCATAGACCATCTTGCCGCGGGCGCCGGCGACGAGCTCGCGGATGTCCTCGAACTTGGCGCCTTCCTTTTCCATGGCGACGACCTTGGTCGAGATCTCGTTCCTGGCGACGCGCGAGGTGTTGTGCATGGTGCGGAAGATCAGCTCGGTCTCGCGCTCGTCATTGGCGACGATCTTCTCCTTGATGAGCTGATGGATCGGGCTCTCCTTGGTCGCCATGAAGCGGGTGCCCATGTTGATGCCCTCGGCGCCCAGCGCCAGGGCGGCCACGAGGCCGCGGGCGTCGGCAAAGCCGCCGGAGGCGATCATCGGAATCTTGACCTTGTTGGCGGCGGCCGGGATCAGGATCAGGCCGGGGGTGTCGTCCTCGCCGGGGTGGCCGGCACATTCGAACCCGTCGATCGAGATGGCGTCGACGCCCATGCGCTCGGCCGAGAGGGCGTGGCGGACGCTGGTGCATTTGTGCACGACCTTGATGCCGTGCTTCCTGAACTCGTCGACATGTTCCTGCGGCTTGTTGCCGGCGGTCTCGACCACGGTGATGCCGGCTTCGATGATGGCGGCGCGGTATTCGGCATAGGGCGGCGGCTTGATCGCTGGCAGGATGGTGAGGTTGACGCCAAACGGCCTGTCGGTGAGGTCGCGGCAGCGCGCGATCTCCCTGGTCAGGTCCTCCGGCGTCGGCTGGGTCAGCGCCGTGATGAAGCCAAGCGCGCCGGCGTTGGCAACGGCCGCGACCAGCTCGGCGCGGCCGACCCATTGCATGCCGCCCTGGACGATCGGGTGCTCGACGCCGACGAGCCTGGTGAACCGTGTCTGCAACATCTCTGTTTCCCCCGCCTGCGTGGCAGGCTCTGTTATCGTTTGATGGCGGGAGGATGCCGCCGGGGTCGGCAAAAGTCTATCAGCGGGGCGCGCGGTGAGGGCGGGGCGTCATGCGGGCGGTGCGGGCGATTCCGTGGGGCGGATAATTGGGCGCGGGGCCCTACGAGAGCGACCGCCGGGCTGCTGAAACAACGTTTGAGCCCGGCTGCTTCAACATCGTCATTGCGAGCGCAGCGAAGCAATCCAGACTGTCGCCGTGGCGGGATTCTGGATTGCTTCGCTGCGCTCGCAATGACGGCGTGGTTTGGAGCGAAAGGCTACTCCGCCGACAGCCGCACCATCTGGCGGCCGCCGTTCAAGTCTTTCAGGCTGTTGACGAAGTTTTCCGGGCGCTGCCAGCGATAGGGGACCTTCAGTCCCATGTACTCGGCGATGTCGCCGATGAAGCCGGTACAGTTGGTGGTCTCGGCATTCCAGACCGGCGAGCTTGCCTGCAGCTTCTTGATGTAGGCGAAGACGCGCTTGGCGTCGGCCTCGTTCAGATAGACGCGATAGCTCGCGGTCAGATAGTCCGGATCGAGATCGCCGTAGCTCGCGCCGGTCTCGGATGGCACCCAGGTGAGGTGACCGAGCACGTAACTCCAGGTGTCGCCCTTGGGCGTGAGGCCCGCGACGTCGACGGCGCGCTCGCTGGTCTTGCCGTACCAGACGAAGGCGTGGCCCCAGCTCGCCGCCGTCCGCGCGCGGAAGTCGACGTAGTACGGACCTTTCTCCGCACGCACGACGGGGCGCTGCGTTGATTGCGGCGACTGTCGCGGTGAGGAGCCGGTCGTAGCAAGCGCATTTGCATCGGCCATGCGCTTGCTCGCTTCGTGGGCCGAGGCCGAGGACATCATGCATGCGATCATGGTCGCAAGCGCGAGCCCTGCAAGGATGCAGGATCCCGATCGATCAGGTCTATTTTTCACGATGTGCCCCTCGACTGTCGGCGCTTACGCAAATTCCGTGCGTCGTCCGCTAACGCCTCAGTAGCGCGCCGCAACCGGGCCGGGCGCCTTGCCGATCGGGGCCTTGCCAATCGGGCTCTTACCAATCGGCATCTTGCCGATCGGGGCCTGCTCCGCCGGATAGACCGGAACGGGCTGGCGGCGCGGCAGATCCGCAGCGTTCGCAGCCGTCACCAGAGCAAGCGTCGCACCCAGAGTAATTACAATCTTCTTCACAGTCACACCCCTAGCAGGTTTGGTCCAAACACGGCTGAGCCGTGCCCCCAGACACGTCTCACAGAAGGGCGGCCGAATGCGACCACAGTGCGGCACCTCGGCGACATGTTGGCGGCATTGATCGGGCGCGCGGAGATGTGATGGTGTGTCGAAATGTTTCCGGGCGGTGCGCGTTCCTCAGTCCGTAGGATGGGTTTCGCTGCGCTCTACCCATCCTACGCAGCACCTCACCCGATCCGGTTCAGGCTGTTCCGGATGGTTGAGAAGATGCCGCCGATGTCCTTGCGCAAGCCATCGAGCGCGTTGAAATTCTCGAAGATGCGGGCGAGGCGGTCTTCGACCTCGCGCTTGCTCTTCGTCAGCGCATCGACACGCGAGGTGAGGGTGACATCGCTGTTGGCCTCGATCTCGCCAATGGTTTTGGCCAGGAGATCGCGGGTGGAGCTGACCTCGGTGATCATGGCCTCGATGCCGAATACCGGCGCCTTCAGCGGAACGAGGTCGGATTGTGATTTCGACAGCTCCGCCTTGAAGGCGTTCAGCGTGGCCAGCGTCTCCTGCAAGGCGCCGAGGCGCTGGCGCGACTGAAGGACGAAATCGTTTAGCGCGTTCTGGCGGTCGACGAGCGACTTGCCGTCGGGATCGGTCTCGACGTCGGCGAGCGAGCGTTCGAGCTGGGCCTGGCGCTGGCCGAGCTCCTCGAAATCGAGCCGGATGGCTTTGAGGATGTTGGCGCTGTCGTCGATACGGGCCAGGCGTTGCTCGATCTCGATCTTGTTCTTCGACAACGTCTCGACGCGCGCGCTGAGCGGGGCCTCGCCGCCGGTCTCGAGCTCGTCGACGCTCTTGGCGAGACGGTCATGGCTGAGGCTGAGCTCGCTGATCAGGGCGTTGATGCCGGCATCCGATGAGCGCAGCGGCACCAGCTCGGCGTGGGATTTCGCCAGATCTTCCTTGTACTGGTTGAGCGCCGAGTACGTATCCTGCACCGCGTTGACCCGGCCCAGCAGCGTCGACACGTCGCGGGCGATGTCCTTCAGCCGGTCGGCGAGATTGTTCTTGCGGTCGTCTGTTTCGAGGTCGAGCAGCGAGCGTTCGAGCTGGTTCTGGCGGTCGCGGATCTCGGTGAAAACAGGCTCGACCGCGCGGCGCTGATCGGCGACCTTGCCGACCATCTCGCGCAGCCCCTGCTGGCGGCGGCGGATCTCGGCGAGCTGGTCGTGCATGTCGGTGGACTGGTTGCGGCCCTGCTGGAGTAGCGCGCGCTGCTCGGTCTCGCCCAGCTTGTCGTGCAGTGCGGAGACGGCCTCCCTGGGATCGCTCTCGATCAGGTGCTGGACGGTGGTGTCGAGGTGATTTTGCAGGGCGTGGGCGACGACGACGTCTTCCCGGGTTTTCTTGAGGCGGTCGCGGAGCTTGTTGAGGCGCCGGTCCTGGCGCGAGAGCCGCCAGGCCGAGGCGCCGATCAGCGCCAGGCCGACCACCAAAATCGCGCCGATAGCGATGCGCTGCGGCATCGGCTGACCCGCAAACAGGGCGGGCAAATGGGCGATGTCGTAACCGAACGCCTGCGGGGCGAGAAACGCGATGGCGGCGAGCAGGACAGACCAGGCAACCAGGAAAAACAGCCACATCGTGACGTCCTCACGCCGGCACACATTTTCGCCATGATTGCTATTGGAGAGCGGAACCGAGATCAAGAGGCGGGCGGGTTGCCGGACGTTTGTGGGGGGCGCAATCCACGGCTGGTTGCGTCAGCCGGGTGGTGGAGGCGGTGTGGGGTTGGTTTTTCCGAAATTGGGGCCTCAGCTGTCATTCCGGGGCGGCGCGAAAGAGCCGAACCCGGAATGATGGAGAGAGCTACAGCCGAAACTCGTTGGTCAACTCGCCGATGCCGTCGATCGCCACCGTCACAATATTCACCGGGTCCTTCATGACGCCGACGCCGACCGATGTGCCGACTGCGATGAGGTCGCCGGGGAGCAGGGTCATGTCGTGCGAGATCTTGCTGACGAGCACTTGCGCGCTGAAGATCATGTCCGCGATCGGATAGTTCTGCCGCTCCGCGCCGTTGAGGATGGTGCGGACGGCGAGCTTTGCCGGATCGAGGCCGGTCGCGATGACGGGGCCGAACGGGCCGTAATCGTCGATGCCCTTGGCGCGGGCCCATTGCGGGAAGGTGGGATCGCTGGTCAGGATGTCGTTGGCGGTGATGTCGTTGACGCAGGTATAGCCGAAGATGAAGCTGTCCGCTTCGGCCGGCGACACGCGGGCGCAGGTCTTGCCGATGACGATGCCGAGTTCGCCCTCATAGGTCGTCTTGCCGTCGTAATAGGAGGGGCGGCGGATCACGGCGCCCGGCGTCGTGATGGTGGTGGTGGCCTTCAGAAGATAGAGCGGCTCCGGCGGCTCGGGCTGATTCAGTTTCGCCGCGAGCGCGTGAAAATTGTTCCAGAGCGCGACGATCTTGCTGGGCGCGCAGGGCGCGAGCAGCTCGACCTCCGACAGCGCCAGCGTCTCGCCGGTGGCTGCATGGCGGCCGAACATCTCGCCCTCGTGGACGCTGATGCCTGATGCGGTCAGCGTGCCGAAGCCGGTGGTGCCGGCGTGGCGGAAGCGGAGCCACTGTTTCATCTCGCCCGCCATCACGCCACCGCCAGTGCGCGAGGATCTGATGGCGAGGAGACGCCGTCATAGAGGCCGGCGACGCGGGCGCGCTGGGTCACCATCGCCAGCACCGAGTCCAGCGCCGGGGTAGGGATCTTGGTCAGGCGGCCCATCTCCTGCACCACGGTGACGAGCGGGTCGATCTCCATCGGACGGCCGCGCTCGAGATCCTGCAGCATCGAGGTCTTGTGTGCGCCGACCTTGCGGGCGCCCTCGATGCGGCGCTCGACGTCGACGCGGAATTTGACGCCGAAGGTTTCGGCGATCGCTTGCGTCTCAATCATGATCGCGCGCGACAGCGCCCGCGTGGACGGATCGGTGCAGATCACGTCGAGCGTTGCATGGGTCAGCGCGCTGATCGGGTTGAAGCAGACATTGCCCCAGAGCTTGAGCCAGATCTCGTCGCGGATGCGATCGAGCACGGGTGCCTTCAGGCCGGCCGCGACGAAGAGATCGGCGAGGCGCTGCACGTCCGACGTGATCTCGCCGGAGGGCTCGCCGAGCGGAAAATTGTTGCCGTAGACGTGGCGGATCACGCCGGGCGCCTCGATCTCGGTGGCGGGATAGACGATGCAGCCGATCGCGCGTTCGGCGCCCAGCTCGCGCCATTGCCGCCCGCCGGGATCGATGCTCTCCAAGGTCGAGTTCTCGTAATCGCCGCCGTGCTTGTGGAAGTACCAATAGGGGATGCCGTTGACCGCGGTGACGAGGCGGGTGTGCGGCCCGAGCAAAGGTTGCATCTTCGCGATCACGCCGGTGATCGAATGCGCCTTCAGCGTGACGATGACGTAGTCCTGCACGCCGAGCTCGGCCGCGTTGTCGGTGCAGCGGGGATGGACGGTGTGCCTCTCCTCGCCGGCGAGCAGCGTCAGGCCGTGCTCGCGCATCGCGGCCAGATGCGCGCCGCGCGCGACCAGGCTGACATCGGCGCCTGCGCGCGCCAGCTGCACGCCGAGATATCCGCCGATCGCGCCGGCGCCGTAGATGCAGATCTTCATGAAATCCTCGCAGGGGTACCGGAATTTTGGGACGAAAGATCCGGTCCGGCTCGGATGTCTCCGAGCCGGGGCCGGTAGTCGCAGGGGAAGAGCGACGCTTTAGGCGGCTGCTTGCGGCGCGCCGTTGAGTGCTTCGTCAATCGCAGCCGCGATATCGCGCATGCTGATGACGGAGACGAGGCTGTAATCGTCGATCACGGGCAGATGCCGGATGTGATTGCGGTTCATCAGATGCCTGACGTGCTCGATCGTATCTGAGGAGGTGCAGGAGACGAGCTGCTGCACCGACACGAGCTGCGAGACCTTGACGTTGACGGCGTTGGCGCCGTGCTCGGCGACCGCGCGCACCACGTCGCGCTCGGTGAACATGCCGACCGCGGTGTTGCCTTCGGAGCGGACCACGTCCTTCACCACCAGCGCGCTGATGTTGTTGGCTCGCATCAGCTTGGCGGCGATACCCACTGTTTCGTTCATCCGCACCGTGACAACGCGCGGCGTCTTCTTGCGCAGAATGTCTCCGACCAGCATTGCAACCTCCCTAGGTGAATGATGGATCGAGTGTGGTATACGTAATGCCAAACGTCAAGCGTTCGATTTGGTTGATCCGAAAATTCTTGCGGCAGGAGCGCTGACGTTTGTCCGAAGAAAAAGGGGCGCATCGCTGCGCCCCTTCTGACCGTGGTGAAGGCGTGTGGCGGCTCAGGCCGTCTCGGTCTTTGCACTGGTCTTGGCACTCGCGGTCGCGGTGTTGGCGACCTCGGCTTCCTTGCCCAGGATGAAGGAGCGGCGCAGCGGCTTGATCACGAACAGCGCCATCAGCGCCGCCGTTGCGTTCAAGGCCACCGCCACCACGAACACGGCCTTCCAGCCATAGGCGGTCGAGATCACGCTTGCGAGCGGGACAAGCAGGGAGGCGGTGCCCTTCGCGGTGTAGAGCATGCCGTTGTTGGTGGTCGCGAACTTCGAGCCGAAGGTGTCGCCGCAGGTGGCGGGGAACAGCGAGTAGATCTCGCCGAACACGCCGAAATAGACCGCGGTCGCAAGCACGAACACGATCGGGATGTGTCCATACGCCGACAACGTCAGCAGCATCAGCGCGGCGGTGCCGAAGGCGATGAACATGGTGTTCTCGCGGCCGATCGTGTCGGAGACAAAGCCGAAGAGGGGACGGCCGAAGCCGTCGAAGATGCGGTCGAGCGAGATTGCGAAGGTCAGCGCTGCCATCTGGAAGCCGACCAAGGTCACCGGCGTGTCGGCGATCTTGAAGTCGTGCGCGATCGGCGCGATCTGCGCTGCGGTCATCAGGCCGCCGGAAGCGACCATGACGAAGACGAGGTACATCACCCAGAAAATAGGGGCGCGCAGCACCTGCGGCGGCGTGAAGTCGATCCTGGTCTGCGGCAAATTGAGCTGCTTCTTCCTCGGGGGGATCGAGATCCGCGGCGGCTGGATGAAGAAGGCGAGCACGAACACGATCACGCCCTGGCCGATGCCGAAGGTGAGAAATGCGTGCTGATAGCCGCTCGCTACGATCATGGTCGCGATCGGCACCACGGTGAGCGCTGCGCCCGCGCCGAAGCCGGCGGCCGTTGCGCCGGCGGCGAGGCCGCGGCGATCGGGAAACCATTTCAGCGCGTTGCCGACGCAGGTGCCGTACACCGCGCCCGCGCCCATGCCGCCGATGACGGCTGCCGTATAGAGCAGGGGAAGGCTATCGGCATAGGAGTTGAGCACCCAGGACAGTGCGATCATCACGCCGCCGAACATGACGACGATGCGCGGGCCGTATTTGTCGACGAACCACGCCTCGATCGGCACCAGCCAGGTCTCGGTGACGACGAAGATGGTGAAGGCGAGCTGGATCGCGGCGCGACCCCAATGGTGTTCGTGATCGATCGGATCGACGAACAAGGTCCAGCCATATTGCAGGTTTGCGATCATCGCCATGCAGACGATGCCCATGGCGAGCTGGAGCCAACGGAAACCGGTTCGTAGGGGCGCAGCGGTGACGGCGCCGTCCGTGCTGGACATCATCAACAACCTCCCAAGCGCCTGTCTGGTCGCAGCACTGCCGCCCATATGACGGAGTGTCGCAAATATTGTGGCTTATCGTCGCAAGCGCGGCCGGGAGCTTGGTATACCATATTCCAGAAAGCAAGTCCTATCTTGCCGCCCCGCTCAAGAAAAGTGCAGGGTTCCTTCGGGTTTCCGGCATCAAAGTATATTCGGTCAAAACGAAAACGCCCGGCCGTGAGGCCGGGCGCATCCGTGAGATGGTTGTGAACGAGGCGGGTCAGACGCTCGATTGCGCGACCACGACCTTGCGCCAGGGCTTGAGCACCAGGAGTGCCAGCAACGAGGCCAGGATGTTGGCGCCGGCCGCGAGGATGAACACGTTGTCCCAATGGCCGGAGGTCTGCTGCACATAGTTCGCGAGCGGCACCAGCAATGCGGCGGTGCCCTTGGCGGTGTAGAGCAGGCCGGCATTGGTGGTCGCGAACTTCGCGCCGAACGTGTCGGTGCAGGTCGAGGGGAACAGCGAGTAGATCTCGCCCCAGGCAAAGAACACCAAGCCCGACAGGATCACGAACCGGATCGGATCCTGGCCCCAGAGATGGAGCATCCAGATGCCAAAACCTTCCATGCCGAAGGCGATGAACATGGTGTTCTCGCGGCCGATCATGTCGGAGATCCAGCCGAAGAACGGACGCGTCAGGCCGTTGAGCACGCGGTCGATGGTCGCTGCGAACGTCACCGCGGTCATGGTCATGCCGATCAGCGTGACCGGCACGGCGTCGACCTTCCAGTCGACCGCGATCGGCTTCAAATTCGCCGTCACCATCAGGCCGCCGGCGCCGACGATCACGAACATGAAGTACATCAACCAGAAGATCGGTTGACGCAAAACTTCGGTCGGCTGGTAGTTGCGCCGCGTCTGCGCGAGTGCAGTGTTCGCCACCACGCTCGGCACCTGGCCCGGCTTCGGCGCCAGCAGGAAAAAGGCGAGAATGCAGATGATAATGCCTTGCCCGAGGCCGAAATAGAGGAAGGTGGTCTGGAAGCCGCTATCCTTGATCATGGCCTGGATCGGCGCAACGGTGAGCGCGGAGCCTGCACCGAAGCCGGCGGCCGTGATGCCCGCGGCAAGACCGCGCTTGTCGGGAAACCATTTCAGCGCATTGCCGACGCAGGTGCCGTAGACGCCGCCCGCGCCGATGCCCGCGACGATCATGCCGAGATAATAGCCGTTGAGCGTGGTGGCCTGCGCGTTGATCGCCCAGCCGATCGCGCAGAGCACGCCGCCGACGAGCACAACGATGCGCGGACCATATTTATCGACAAACCATCCTTCGACCGGCACGAGCCAGGTCTCGAATAAAACAAACAGAGTAAAGGCCCACTGGATCGAGGCGCGATCCCAACCGAATTTCTTCTGGATATCCGGGACGAAGAACGTCCAGCCGTATTGATAATTGGCGATCATCACCATGGCCGCTACGCCGATCGCCAGTTGCGTCCAGCGATATGTGTCGCTGACGCGCGCAGCGGTGGGAGCCGTTGTTGTCTGCACCATCTCCGTCATGAATCCTCCAATGAGCGCTTCTTTTTTTTGAGCGCGCGTTGGCAGCATTCTTGTATTCATTATGCCAAGCTACAAGTGCACGCCGGCCCATTGTGCGCTTATGACGCAACCTCGTTTGCGAGGCTGCGCCAATGTGCCGATTCCCAAATAGAAATGGCCCCGCGGAGCAGGGCCATTCTTCAAAAGTAGGAGTCCGGTGGTTTTACAACCGCCGCGACAATTCGACGCGCCGGCTTTCGCCCACGCCCTTACAGGCCGAAGCGGGGCAGATCGCCGTTGCGGTTGGATATCTCGGCGCTCGCCATCAGGAAGCGGTCGACGGCAGCCATGAAGCGGGCGAACAGCGAGGCGGAGGGCGCGAGCGCGACAGAAGCGGTCTTGGACATCGGAATTCCCTTTTCTTGAGACAGTCAGCATCGCTGTCTCGTTTCGAGGAGCAATTTATGTATACCAGATGCCAACGTCTATGCATGCCGCTGCATAGCAGCATTCCAGTTACCGCATTGCAGCATAATGTTTCCTTGAAACCGGCCGTTTGGGGTCAAAAACCCGCCGTTTCGCGCTCAAAGGCGTGGCAAACAGGCCCCGGGCCATTTCGGATCGGCCTTTGAGC
The DNA here is from genome assembly GCF_049949275.1 of Bradyrhizobium genosp. A. NCBI lineage: Bacteria > Pseudomonadati > Pseudomonadota > Alphaproteobacteria > Hyphomicrobiales > Nitrobacteraceae > Bradyrhizobium > Bradyrhizobium genosp. A. Next base: position 3,179,009 of record NZ_CP188196.1, read on the forward strand.
CCTGCTCTTGGCACCGCAGTGCAAAACGGCTAGAGGTTCGCCCCCTTCCAAGCATCTCGCAGAGTGGTTCATGTCGAGCGCCTCGCCCGCCGTCTCGATCGGCATCGATTTTGGGACCAGCAACACCGTCGTCGCGCTTGCGGTGGACGATCGCCGGGTCGAGGCCATTCGCTTCGATCACGGCGGACAACGCCACAGCACCTACGTCTCGGCCCTGTGCTTCTGGGAGGACCGGCCGGGCGCCGGTGCCCAGGCCGAAGGCGGTCCGTGGGCGATCGAGCAGTTTCTCGAGGGACGCCACGTCTACCGCTTCCTGCAGTCGTTCAAGACCTTTGCGGCGAGCTCGAACTTCAACACCACGCAGGTGTTCCGGCAGCGCTTCAAGTTCGAGGATATTCTGGCGGCGTTCCTGCGGACGCTGGCGCGCCATGGCGGCGACAAGTTCGGCTTCGAGGCGGCCAACATCACGGTCGGCCGGCCCGTGCGCTTTGCCGGCGGCAATCCCGACGACGATCTGGCCATGCAGCGCTATCGCGCCGCGTTCGAGCGCCTTGGCGCCGGCCACGCGCGCTATGTCTATGAGCCCGTGGGCGCGGCGTTCTCCTTCGCCCGACGGCTGGAGCGCGATGCCACCGTGCTGGTTGCGGATTTCGGCGGCGGCACCAGCGATTTCTCGGTGATGCGCTTCTCGCGCGCGGGCGGCGTCTTGCGCGCCGAGCCGCTCGGCCATGCCGGCATCGGGATTGCGGGCGACACGTTCGATTATCGCATCGTCGATCACGTCGTCTCGCCGCGGCTCGGCAAAGGATCGAGCTTCCGCTCGTTCGACAAGGTGCTGCCGATCCCGAACAGCCACTATACCAACCTCGCGCGCTGGCATCAGCTCGCGCTGATGAAGAGCAACGGCGATCTGCGCGAGCTGCGGGAGCTTGCCCGCACCGCGCTGCAGCCGGCGCTGCTCGAGGATTTCATCACCATCGTCGATCTCGATCTCGGCTTCTCGCTGTACCGCGCGGTGTCGGACGCCAAGGTCGCGCTGTCGGCCAAGGACGAGGTGGACTTCCGCTTTAGGGGCGGCGGTGTCGAGATCGGCTCGACCATCACACGGAAAAACTTCGACGCCTGGATTGCCGACGACATCGCCCGGCTGGGCGCCACGGTCGACAAGGTGCTGGGCGAAGCCGGCATCACCGCGCGCGAGGTGGAGAAGGTGTTCTTGACCGGCGGCACCTCGTTCGTGCCGGCGGTGCGAAAACTGTTCGCAGACCGGTTCGGCAACGAGCGGCTGATGTCGGGCGACCAGTTCGAGTCGATCGCCTACGGCCTCGCGCTGATCGGACACAGTTCCGAGCCGAACCGTTGGACCGCTGACGGCGGGCTCCAGTCGGAGGCAGGCGTATAGTGGCCGCAATGCTTCCGCGCCATACGGCTCCGGGAGATCGATCATCACGGTGGACGCAACGATCGAGTAGCGTGGCGGGCAAATCCATGCTGTCGTGCTGGCCGGTCTGAAATCCGGATAGAGTTTACGAGATGCGCACACCTTGTTGGATGATCCTGGCGGGCGCGACGATCCTCGGAGTCGTCCCGGCCACGGCTCAACGCTACGATCCGCGTTACCCGGTCTGCCTTCAATCGTGGCACCAGCGGGGCCTCATCATCGTCGACTGCAGCTATACTTCGATGGATCAGTGCCGGATGACGGCTTCGGGACTCGCGGCCATGTGCCTGGAGAACCCATATTGGCGGGGATCGCCTGGCCACAATACCCGACGACGGCAAGGCGGCGCTCCTCACCATGAGGATTGAGATCTCGACGCGGAGCAAGACCTCATCCTGAGGAGCCCGCCAAAGCGGGCGTCTCGAAGGGTGGGCCGCAAGGAAGTTGCCCACCCAAGCCATTCCACTCTGCGGCTTACTGCGTGATCTCCGGCTCCACGAGCCGCGCCAAATTGCGCAGCGATTCCTGCCAGCCGAGATAGCAGGCCTCCGGCGGGATCGCGTCCGGTATGCCGGCCTGCGTGATATCGAGCTCGGTGCCGACAAGGACTTTCTTCAGCGTCACCGTCACCTCGATCTCGCCGGGCAGGTTCGGATCGTCGAACTTGGCGTCCGTTGCGCAGGACAGTTTGGGCTTTCGCCATCGCGCTTCTTTGTCTTGGCTCATTTGCCAAGGCGGCAGGCATTCAGCTTCTCCAATCCGATCCGGCGCTGTCAGGCGCGATCTGGTACCCGTGCGCGGCGGAGCCGACGCAGGTGGCGCTGGGCAGTCTTGCGGTCGCCGCCGACTACGACCTGAAGGGCGTGAAGGATTGTCCTGTCACGAGCGCAGAACTACCGCTCATCATCTTCTCGCACGGCCGAGGCGGATTTTTCGGCCAGCATCACGACACGGCGGAGGCGCTGGCTGACGCGGGCTTCATCGTCGCGGCGATCAATCACCCCGGCGATAGCTATGGCGACTCTTCGCGGCGTGACACGCTCTCCGTCTGGGGATCGCGCCCGGCGGACGTGGTGAGCCTGCTCGATTTCATGCTGAAGAACTGGAAGGACAGGGCGGTGATCGATCCTGCCAAAGTCGGCTTCTTCGGTTTCTCGCTCGGAGGTGCTACCGGCTTCGTGCTGATGGGCGTCAAGCCGGACTTCGCGCGGATCGCCAGCTTCTGCAAGGAGACGACCGGCGCGTGCGCAGAGCTGCACAATGGCGATACGCCGCCTGCGCCGATACAGGATGCCCGTATCCGCGCCGTTGTGATCGTCGATCCCGCACCGGGCGTTCTGACGCGGGAGAACCTCGCCGTCGTCAAGGTGCCGTTCCAGTTCTGGCGGTCGCAGTTCGGGGGCCCCGGCGTCGGCGACGGCTCGGGCACCGCGCGGGTCGCGGAGGGGCTACTCGGCAAACCCGAGATTCATGTCGTGCCGGCCGGTCATTTCGCCTTCCTCGCACCTTGCTCGGCCGCGCTCGCGGCAGCCATCCCGCGCATCTGCACCGATACGCCGGCAGGATTCGACAGGGCAGGCTTTCACCGCGAATTCAACGCGGCGGTCGTGAAGTACTTTCATGAGCAGCTTGCGGGCGGAGAACAGTGAGCGCTCAGCTGAGATCGATGCGGCGCGAGGCGCGGTCGATGGAGACCTTGCCGGCGCCTTCGACAAGTGGCGCCTTCAGCAGCGCAATCTTCCGGTCAAGCTGCCACACCTCGACATTGCCGCGCAGCGCGAACCGCTCCGCACGGACGAGTGCGGCGGCATCGGAGGTCGCCTCGAAGGCCTCGGCGGATTGGAAGACGCCGTTCGCTCCGACGAGATAGGCGCGATACTGCAGCGTCATGTCGGCGCCCTCAGACCTGGGGAGCTGAGCCATGCGTCGATCTGGATGGCCGTCTCATCCTGCTGTGCCCTGCGCATCAAATTCTCGCGGCGCTGACCGGGAGGAAGCGAGCGGGCCTCGTCGCGCAGGCGTCCGATGTCGTCAGTCAGCCGTTGCCTGAGAGTTTGGGTTGGCTTGCTAATGTGACGCCGTTCCATGGGGCTGTTCCCTTCCTGGAATGGGCGGGAGCGCAATCGGCGTTCTCATCACCGATGGATGCCACGAGCCGGGCGGTGATGCCGAACCCTATCATGAATCTGCGCGATGTATGTCCAGAAGGATACGTTATTTACCGGGAACCCCTGATAACGCCGGCGTCGTTGCACCAGAACCTTGCGCGGGGCGCTTCGCATCCTCTCCAGGGCGTTTCTTCGGCTTGACCACGATCAGTCCCTCACGAATGGCCTGCTTCCGCGCCAGCTTCCTCATGCGCCGCACCGCGTCGGATTTCCGTCGCGCCGCCTGCTCCGACGGTTTCTCGTAGAAGCGTGCGCGCCGCATCTCCTTGAAGACGCCTTCGCGCTGCATCCTTCGCTTCAAGATGCGCAAGGCCTGATCGATATTGTTATCGCGGACAAAAACCTGCACCGGCGGCTCCCTTTGTTGAGGCTGCCTTGGTCGACCAGGACTGCGCGACAGCCGCGTGCGCAGGGATGATTTGGATCGGATAGGGTCGCGCGAGTGCGTTTATCGATGTGACGCGACCCGACAACGGATGTCAAACAGGGTTCGGGAAGGCTCGTCCGCCCTTGCGCTGGGACGACCTCAAGGTTGAGTCCTCAAACCCGCAAAGGTTCCGAGGATGCCCCGGGCGCCATTAAATCCGGCTGAAGCCTTGCTAATGTCGGTGGTGAGGTATACCTTAAAGCTGTTCGTTCAGCCGCTGTGCCTTGTTGAATGCGCCCGCGGGCTCCTTTTCCATCGACATCGACGAATTGAATCGGTGCTGCGTGAGCGTCACGCGGAATGCGCGTTTGTGCGCTTTGGAGAAGAGAAATGGCAACAGGTACAGTGAAGTGGTTTAATGGTCAGAAGGGCTTCGGATTCATTCAGCCCGACGACGGCGGCAACGATGTGTTCGTTCACATCAGCGCGGTCGAGCGGGCAGGTCTTGCAGGTCTCGCCGAGGGCCAGAAGGTCAATTTCGAGGCCAAGACCGACAAGATGCGGGGCAAGGTCAGCGCTGAGAATCTCTCGCTGGCTTAAGTCCTTCGGTGCCGTTTCACGGATGTACTGAAACGGCCATGCGACCCGCTCGATCCCTGGATTGAGCGGGTTTTGTCCGTTGCAGAACAGGGTGAAGGATGAGCGCCAAGAAATCGGCAGAACCAACACCCGAAGGCATCGCGCGTTTGAGCCGTCAGCGCCTCGCCGCTGAAGAAGGAGCGCGGGCAATGGCAGATGCCGAAAAGCAGTCCATCGACATTCGCAAGAACATGGTGAGGCTCCGCGAGCTGCGCCAGGCCAAGGAAGCGGCTGACGCCACGCATCGCGCGGCGCTGCCGGCGCCCGCGCCGAAGAAGCGTGCGAGGAAACTGCCGCAATAGGCGAGCTCGACGCTGCCGACGAAAATCTGGAGAGGGGCCGGTCACATGCCTGAGAGTGCGGATCGTGCCGAGAGTTAAGCCGGACGGCGGCGGCACAATCACCTTTTTTCTCGCGCTCGGCGCCGGCCGACAGATGTGCCGGCTTGCGACCAATTTTCAGACCCAGAAACAGGCTTTCAGCTATCTCCAGAAGTACCGGACGGAGTTCGAGCGCATCGCGCGGGCGCGTCTGGCATCAGGGGAGCTTGAAGACGGGATCGTCGTGCTGTCGATGCTCTAGCGGCCCTCTGGTTCGCGAGAGTCAGGCCTCTTCGTCCACAGAGAATGCTCGTCCGTCCCTGATGTCGAAGTAATAATATCTCACCAGCATTGCCTCACTCGCGGTGAGTTCGCTCTCTGGCCTCTCGGGCCAGTCGCTCTGCCTTCAGGCGCTCACGGTTTTCTTGAAGGGATTGTTGCGTCTTCGCGTAGTCGCTCATCTCCTTCTTGGTTTCGACCGGCTTGAATGCCCTGTTGGCGTCGCGCAGGGCCCTGGACGCGGGGGGATCTCTCATCATTTTTGACCTCGATGTGGCTGGACGGGTGCGACTTCAAAAGGCGCGGGATCAGGCGTTTCCCGCTGACGGTCGGTGGTGATCGACGCTGTCGTCGGCGGCCGTCCGCGATTGCGCAGACCCACCGGTGCGGGAACAACGGGGCGCCATCCCGTCTGTTCCTGCCGGGTCTCGTTAATTCGGCATCACCGCGTGCGGGCGAGGGGGCAAGGCCATCTCGGATGATCACACTTTGCCCCGGTTTTGCCCGACGTGTCAAGAATTTTTTCGTAAAATACGAAATTGCTTGTTGGCCAAGGGGTTGGCTACTGTGCATGGGGTTGTTTTTCAGTTTTGGGTTTGGGCCTGCGGTCGCACGGCCTTTCTAACGCAAAAAAGGCCGCCTCGATGGGCGGCCCTTTCGTCTCATGCATTGCGAAGTCGCTTACTCCGCGGCCTGCTTCTGCGGCGGGTCGAGCGCGCCGGACCTGTGGATCTCGGCGACCTGGTGATCGCTGAAGCCGAGCACCGAGCGGAGGATCTCGTCGGTGTGCTCGCCGAGCAGCGGGGAGCGCTCCACGTCGCTCGGGGAGTCCGACAGCTTGATCGGGTTGCCGACCGAGATGTACTTGCCGCGGGTGGGGTGGTCGACCTCGACTACGGTGCCGGTCGCGCGCAGCGACTGGTCTTCTGCGATCTCCTTCATCGACAGGATCGGGCCGCAGGGGATGTCGTCCTTGTTGAGGATTTCCATCGCCTCGAACTTGGTCTTGGTCATCGTCCACTGCTCGATGCGCGCGAAGATCTCGTTCAGGCGCGGCAGGCGGGCCTGCGGCTTGGCGTAGTTCGGATCGGTCTTCCAGGTGGGCTCGCCGATCACGTCGCAGATCTTCTCCCAGACCGGGGCCTGGGTGATGAAGTAGATGTAGGCGTTGGGATCGGTCTCAAAACCCTTGCACTTCAGGATGCGGCCGGGCTGGCCACCGCCGGAATCGTTGCCCGCACGCGGCACGGCGTCGCCGAACGGAATGCCTTCGCCGAACTGGCTGTATTCCCTCAGCGGGCCGTGGGCGAGGCGCTGCTGGTCGCGCAGTTTTACGCGCGCGAGATTCAGGACGCCGTCCTGCATCGCGGCGGTGACGCGCTGGCCCTTGCCCGAATGGGTGCGGTGATAGAGTGCGGTGACGATGCCGAGCGCCAGATGCAGGCCGGTGCCGCTGTCGCCGATCTGCGCGCCGGTGACGAGCGGAAGGCCATCACGGAAGCCGGTGGTGGAGGCGGCGCCGCCGGTGCACTGCGCGACGTTCTCATAGACCTTGCAGTCTTCATACGGTCCGGGGCCAAAGCCCTTGATCGAGGCGACGATCATCTTCGGGTTGATCGCCTGGATCTTCTCCCAGGGGAAGCCCATGCGGTCGAGCACGCCGGGGCCGAAGTTTTCGACCAGCACGTCGCACTTCTTGATCAGCTCGGTGAGGACTTCCTTGCCCTTGGGGTTCTTGGTGTCGAGCGTAATCGAGCGCTTGTTGTGGTTCAGCATGGTGAAATACAGGCTGTCCACGTTCGGGATGTCCTGCAGCTGGCCGCGGGTGATGTCACCCACGCCCGGGCGTTCGACCTTGATCACGTCGGCGCCGAACCATGCGAGCAGCTGCGTGCAGGTCGGTCCGGACTGGACGTGGGTGAAGTCGAGAATGCGAACGCCCTCGAGCGCTTTAGTCATTGTGTTGCTCCGTACTCTGTGTCTGCCCCTGCGAACCACAGGGAATAAAGGGTTGAAGGGGAGGACTTACTTTTTCTTCTGCAGAACGCTCTGCGGATTGAGGTTGCCGATGCGGCCGCTCTCGGAGCCCGCGGCCGGATCGATCACCGCGTTGATGAGCGTCGGCTTGCGTGAAGCCATCGCCTCGTTGACGGCGCGCTTGAGCTCGTCGGGCGAGGTGGCGTTCACGCCGACGCCGCCGAAGGCTTCCATCATCTTGTCGTAGCGCGCACCCTTGACGAACACCGTCGTCGCCGGATCGGCGTTGACGCTGTTGACGTCGGTGCCACGATAGATGCCGTCATTGTTGAAGATGACGACACAGATCGGAAGGTTGTAGCGGCAGATGGTCTCGACCTCCATGCCGGAGAAGCCGAACGCCGAGTCGCCTTCCACCGCCAGCACGGGGTGGCCGGTCTCGAGCGCAGCCGCGATCGCCTGGCCCATGCCGATGCCCATCACGCCCCAGGTGCCGACGTCGAGACGCTTGCGCGGCTTGTACATGTCGATGACGCCGCGGGCGAGGTCGAGCGTGTTGGCGCCTTCGTTGACGAGGATCGCCTCGGGATGATCCTTGACGACGTTCTTCAGCACGCCAAGCGCGCCGTGATAATCCATCGGCGACTTGTTGTTCATGAGCTTCGGCGCCATCTTGGCGACGTTCTCATCGCGCTTGGACACGATGGCCTTGGTCCATTCCGCCGGCGGAGCAGTCCAGCCCGTTCCCATCGCCTGGTTGAAGGCGGAGACGACCGAGCCGATGTCGCCGACGACGGGCGCGACGATCTCGACGTTGGAGTCCATTTCCTTCGGCTCGATGTCGACCTGGATGAACTTCTTCGGGGACTCGCCCCAGCTCTTGCCCTTGCCGTGCGAGAGCAGCCAGTTCAGCCGCGCGCCGATCAGCATGACGACGTCGGAGTCCTTCAGCACCGTCGAACGGGCCGCACCGGCGCATTGCGGATGGGTGTCGGGGAGCAGGCCCTTGGCCATGCTCATCGGCAGGAATGGCACGCCGCTCTTCTCGACGAAGCTCTTGATCTCCTCGTCGGCCTGCGCGTAGGCCGCGCCCTTGCCGAGGATGATCAGCGGACGCTTCGCGGCCTTCAGTACATCGAGCGCGCGCTTGACCGAGGCGGGCGAGGGGATCTGCGCCGGAGCTGCGTCGATCACCTTGACCAGCGATTTCTGGCCGGCCTCGGCGTTCATCACCTGGCCGAACAGCTTTGCCGGCAGGTCGAGATAGACGCCGCCCGGACGGCCCGAGACCGCGGCGCGGATCGCGCGGGCAAAACCGATGCCGATGTCCTGGGCGTGCAGCACGCGATAGGCCGCCTTGCACAGCGGCTTGGCGATCGCGAGCTGGTCCATTTCCTCGTAGTCGCCCTGCTGGAGGTCGACGATCTCGCGCTCGGAGGAACCCGAGACCAGGATCATCGGGTAGCAGTTGGTGGTGGCGTGCGCGAGCGCGGTGAGACCGTTGAGGAAGCCGGGCGCCGACACCGTGAGGCAGACGCCGGGCTTCTTGGTCAGGTAGCCGGCGATGCCTGCCGCATAACCTGCGTTCTGCTCGTGGCGGAAGGAGATCACGCGAATACCTTCGGCCTGGGCCATGCGGCCCAAATCCGTGATCGGGATGCCCGGCACATTATAAATGGTGTTGATGCCGTTCAGCTTGAGCGCGTCGATGACGAGATGGAAGCCATCCGTCAGTTCCTGCTCGGTGCCCGGTGCTTCGGACTTGGTCGCGGTGTTCAGCATGGGCCTTGTCTCCCTGGTCTCAATACTGGGGCGAATTTTTCGCCCTTCTGGTGAACGTTGCTGGTTAAAAGAGTTCCTGGCCGTGCGCTTCGACGTAAGCGGCAAGGCCAAGGGTGTGGTCGCGGGCGCGCTTCTCGGCGAGCTCGGTGTCGCGTGCCTCGAGCGCTTCGATCATGCCGAGATGCTCGGGCAGTGACGTCGCGGTGCGGTCCTTGCGTCCGATCGTCAGCTGGCGATAGCCGCGCACGTGCAACAGAAGATCGTTGGTGAGATCGACCAGCACCGGCGATTCCGACAGCGAGATCAGCGCCTGGTGGAAGGCGATGTTGGCGCGCGAATATTCCTCGACGTGATCCTCGGGCAGGCGGTCCTTGCCGAAATCCTTGAAGTAGTCGCGCAGCGCCGTGATGTCCTTCTTGCGCGCGGTGGTGGTGATGAGGCGGGCCGCCATGCTCTCCAGCGCCGCCCAGGCGCGGATCATGTCGACGATTTCGCTCTTGGTTCGGCGCACCACCATGATGCCGCGTCGCGGCACGGTCTTCACGAAGCCGTCCTGCTCGAGCATCGCGATCGCTTCGCGGATCGGCGTGCGGCTGACACCCAGGCGTTCGGATAACGCGCGCTCGTCGAGCATCACCGGCTCGGGCGTCGAGTAGATGTCCATCTTGAGGATGGCTTCCTTCAAGGCGTCATACGCCTTGTTCTTGAAGCTGCTCTCCGGGGCAATACGAACGATTGCGATGTCTGCCTCGGCCATGTTCGGCAACGCCTTGGTTGGTTTCCGCAGTGACACGACGATTCTCCTCCAGTGGGAGTCGTCTTTTACAGGAATAATACCGGAAAGTTTTTGGCATACCACATGCCAGAATGTCAAGCTGGCTATTTTTTGCGGCGTTCTAAGTCGGTCTCTGACTTGACAAGTTGGCTTCTGGCATACCAAATGCCATCTCTAGCCATTTTTGATCCAAGCTGGCGGAGTAATCAAGGCATTTCGCCGCTCCGTTCCGCTAGATGGAACAAAGCGCGGCGATGGCAAGTGTCACGGGCAGCCGCATCACGCGCGCTTTGCAAAGCAAGAACTGAAGGTCAAGGGAGAAGCATATGTCCAATTCCAAAGACGTCGTCCGCAAGGTCCTTGACCAGGTCAAGGCCGACAACCGCACCAGCCTGACCGCCCCGGAAGGCAAGTTGGTCTGCGACGCCTACGGCATTCCGGTGCCGAAAGAGGGCGTGGCGAAGTCGGCCGGCGAGGCCGGCAAGATGGCGTCCGCGATGGGCTTCCCGGTGGTGATGAAGATCGTCTCGCCGGACATTCTCCACAAGACCGAGGCCGGCGGCGTCATCGTCGGCGTCAAAACGGCTGAGGATGCCGAGAAGGCCTACGAGACCATTCTCGGCAACGCCAAGAAGTACAAGGCCGATGCCAAGATCGAGGGCATCCAGGTCCAGCAGATGCTGGCCGGCGGCACCGAGGTCATCGTTGGCTCGATCACCGACGGCTCGTTCGGCAAGCTGGTCGCCTTCGGCCTCGGCGGCGTGCTGGTCGAGGTGCTGAAGGACATCACCTTCCGCCTCGCGCCCGCGACCAAGGAGGACGCGCTGTCGATGCTCGACGGCATCCAGGCGCATGAGATTTTGAAGGGCGTGCGCGGCGGCGAGCCGGTGAACCGCACGGCGCTCGCCGAAATCATCGTCAAGGTCTCGCAGCTCGTCACCGATTTCCCCGAAATCGTCGAGCTCGACCTCAACCCTGTGTTCGCCACCGCAAAGGACGCGATTGCGGCCGACGTGCGCATCGTCGTCGACTTCGCCTACAAGCCCAAACCGAAGCCGCGCCCGACCGAAGAGATCGTCGCCGCGATGAGCCGCATCATGCAGCCGAAGGCGGTCGCCGTGGTTGGCGCCTCCGCCGAGGACGGCAAGATCGGCAACTCCGTGATGAAGAACCTCATTAACGGCGGTTACAAAGGCGAGATCTATCCGATCCACCCCAAGGCGGCCGAGATCCTCGGCTACAAGGCCTACAAGAGCGTCAAGGACGTGCCGGGCGTGATCGATACGGCCGTGTTCGCGATCCCCGCGAAGTTCGTCGCCGCGGCGCTCACCGAATGCGGTGAGAAGAAGATCCCCGGTGCGGTGCTGATCCCGTCGGGCTTCGCTGAAGCCGGCGCGCCGGAGCTGCAGGCCGAGATCGTCGAGGTCGGCAGGAAGTACGACATTCGCCTGATGGGGCCGAACATCTACGGCTTCTACTATACGCCGGCCAATCTCTGCGCGACCTTCTGCACCGCTTACGACGTCAAGGGCCACGCGGCGCTGTCGTCGCAGTCGGGCGGCATCGGCATGGCCATCATCGGTTTTTCGCGCTCGGCGAAAATGGGTGTGTCGGCGATCGTCGGCCTCGGCAACAAGTCCGACATCGACGAGGACGATCTGCTCGCCTTCTTCGAGCAGGATCCCAACACGAACCTGATCGCGCAGCACTGCGAGGACCTCAAGGACGGCCGCGCCTTCGCGGAAGCCGCCAAGCGCGTCTCCAAGAAGAAGCCGGTGATCGTGCTCAAGGCCGGCCGCACCTCGGCCGGCGCGAAAGCGGCGTCGTCGCATACCGGCGCGCTCGCCGGTAACGACAAGATCTACGAGGACGTGCTGGCGCAGTCCGGCGTGATCCGCGCCCGCAGCTTGCGGCAGCTGCTCGAATTCGCCCGCGGCGTGCCGGTGCTGCCGACGCCGAAGGGGGAGAACGTGCTCATCATCACCGGTGCGGGCGGCTCGGGCGTGCTGCTGTCGGACTCCTGCGTCGACAACGGCCTGTCGCTGATGTCGATGCCGCCGGATCTCGATGCGGCCTTCCGCAAGTTCATCCCGCCGTTTGGAGCTGCCGGAAATCCTGTGGATATCACCGGCGGCGAGCCGCCGATCACCTACGTCAACACGGTGAAGCTCGGTTTGACGGATGAGCGCATCCACTCGCTGATCCTCGGCTACTGGCACACCATCGTCACGCCGCCGATGGTGTTTGCCCGCAATATGGTCGAGGTGAAGAAGGAGATGGAGGCCAAGGGTTTTGTGAAGCCGATCGTCGCCTCGCTCGCCGGCGACGTCGAAGTCGAGGAAGCCGCCGAATATCTCTACCAGAACGGCATCCCGGCCTACGCCTACTCGACCGAGCTGCCGGTCGAGGTTCTCGGCGCCAAGTACAAGTGGGCGCGCGGCGCGGGCCTGCTCTGAGACGACAATGCTGCTTCGGCATGATCCGGAGCGGTTGTCTGTTCACCTCTCCCCGCTTGCGGGGAGAGGTCGAATTGCGAAGCAATTCGGGTGAGGGGGACTCTCCACGAGTCTAACTGTCACCGTCCTTGCGGAGACTCCCCCTCACCCTAACCCTCTCCCCGCAAGCGGGGAGAGGGGAAAAAATTAATAGGGCGAGGGAGAACGGTCAGGTCGCGATGGGCAAGAACGTGATCAGGCGCAAATCGCTCGAACCACGATCGGCATCGGAGGCAGATCGTGACGGCGGCGTGCAGTCGGTCGACCGCGCGCTGTCGATCCTCGAGACGCTCGCCGAGGACGACGAAGGCTACCGCTTGAGCGATCTCGCCGTCCGCACCGGCCTGTCGGCCTCGACCGTGCATCGCCTGCTGGCGACGCTGGAAAGCCGCCGCTTCGTGCAGTTCGACCGCGCCGAATCCAAATGGCACGTCGGCGTGCGCAGCTTTACCGTGGGCGCGAGCTTTGCGCGGCGGCGCAATTTTACGGCGCAGGCGATTCCCTATTTGCGCAAGCTTCGCGATCTCACCCGAGAGACCGCCAATCTTGCGGTCGTCGACGACGAGTTCATCATCGTGCTGACCCGCATGGAGAGCCGCGAGATTATGCGCTCGCTGACCAAGGTCGGCGGTCGCGTTCCCATGGTGACGTCGGGCGTCGGCAAGGCCGTGCTTGCGACCTATTCCGACGAGGATGTCGGCGCCGTCATCCGGCACCACGGCATGCCTCGTTTGACGGAGAAGTCGATCGTGCGGCCGAGCGACCTCTTCAAGGAACTCGCGACCATCCGAAAGCAGGGTTTTGCGGTGGACGACGAAGAGGCCGAGGCGGGCCTGCGCTGCGTCGCTGCCGTGGTCTACAACGCGCTCGCCGAACCGCTGGCCGCGATCTCCGTCTCGGGCCTGACCAGCCGCGTCACCGATGCCCGGTTGCCGGAGATCGGCCGCGTGGTGCGCGAGGTCGCGGCGGAGTTGACGGCGGCGCTTGGGGGCGTAACGCCCGCGGTGAACCCGGGCTGAGCCAGGTTTGCGCTCCATCGCGCCCTAAAACGAAATCAGGTCTGGCGGCAAGAGCCTCGACATCGGTATATCCATTCACCGTTGTCGCGTCCTTTTGGGGAATGTCATGCCGTCTGAGCTCCGTTCGCCCCGTCTCGCCGTTCTGATCGATGCCGACAATGCTTCCGCGAAGATCGCTGATGGTCTGTTCGAGGAGATTGCCAAGATCGGGGAAGCCAGCGTTCGCCGCATCTATGGGGATTTCTCCAATGCGCGATCCAGGGGCTGGGCCGATATCCTGTCGAAACACGCCATCATCCCGCAGCAGCAGTTCGCCTATACGACGGGGAAGAATGCGTCCGACATAACGCTGGTCATCGACGCGATGGACCTGCTTCACAGCGGCCGGTTCGATGGCTTCTGCCTGGTGTCGTCCGACAGCGACTTCACCAGGCTCGCCGCCCGCATCCGGGAACAGGGCGTCGATGTCTTTGGGTTCGGCGAACACAAGACACCGGAAAGCTTCCGGCAGGCCTGCCGAAGGTTCGTTTACACGGAGAACCTGCTTGCCGCCCCGGCGAACACCCAGGACGCCGCGTTACGATCGACATCGCTTCAGCCGCTTGATGCCGCGACCCCCATCATCAAGAAGGTCATCACCCAGATGGAGAGCGAGGACGGCTGGGTCACGCTCGGAGAAGTCGGCCGGCAGCTTGCCAATCTGGCTTCCGATTTCGATCCGAGGACCTTTGGCTTCCGCAAGCTGAGTGACCTCGTGCGAAAGACGAATTCGTTCGAGATCGACGAGCAAAACGGGCGATCGATGCGGATTCGGGTCAAGCCCACTGCCGCACCAACGCCGAGAACGCGGAACCGGCGCAGACCTGCTCGGTCGGGGGCCGCAGGCGGTTCGACGCCTAAGGCGTAAGCAGGGCGTGCCTTTATATTTGAGCTTGCCCGGCTCGGCGCAGGGCGTAACCATCGTTGGAACGTAATGCTACGCGAGGGTCCTGATGACCAAACTCACCCGTTTTGCCGTCGCGCCGCTGCACACGATGACACGCCGCCTCGCCGATGTCGCCTCTGCGCGCGCCGCGCCTGACCTCGTCATCACGGGCGCGCGGGTGCTCTCGACCTATTCGGAGCGGATCCATCCGGGACGGGAGGTCTGGATCACCGGCGGCCGCATTGCAGCGGTGAAGCCCGCCGGCACGGCGAAGAAGGCGTGGAGCGATGTGCCGCTATATGACGCCGCCGGCGGCATTGTCGCGCCGGGGCTGGTCGATCCGCACATCCATATCGAATCCTCGATGGTGACGGCCTGCGCCTATGCGGAGGCTGCGCTGCTAAACGGCACCACCACGATCTTCTGCGACAGCCACGAGATCGGCAATGTCATGGATGTCGCCGGCGTCGAGGCGATGCTTGAGGACGCCCGCGAAGCGCCGCTCTCGATCTTTTTGACGGTACCGTCGACCGTGCCGGCCACGTCGGCGGAATTGGAGACGGCGGGCGGCGACCTCACGGCGGACAAGATCGCCGGCCTGTTCGACCGCTGGCCCGAAGCTGTCGGGCTCGGCGAGAAGATGGACTTTGTGCCTGTGACGATGGGCGACGAGCGCAGCCATGCCATTCTCGCTGCGGCCCTGAAACGTGGGCGCCCGGTGTCCGGGCATGTCTACGGCCGCGAATTCGTCGCGGCCTATGCGGCGAGCGGCGTGACCGACACCCATGAGGCGATCGATCGCGACATCGCTGACGATTTGCTCGACGCCGGCGTCTGGGTTTTTCTTCGCGGCGGGCCGCCGACGACGCCCTGGCATTCGCTGCCGCAGGCGATCCGGACGATCACCGAGCTCGGCGCCTCGCACAAGCGGACTGCGGTGTGCACCGACGACCGCGATGCCGATGACCTCCTGATGTTCGGCCTCGATTGGGTGGTGCGCGAAGCCGTGAAGGCGGGAATGTCGCCGGAGCAGGCTTGGTCGATGGGCTCGCTGCATGGCGCCACGCGGTTCGGCATGGAGGGCGACATCGGCGGGCTCGGCGGCGGCCGCCGCGCCGATCTCGTGCTGATGGACGACAATCTCAAGCCGCAATCGACCTGGTATGGCGGCGAGCTGGTCGTCGAGAACCGCAAGATCACGCCGCGGCTCGATCAGGCGCTGTCGCAGCGCTATCAATATCCTGACGCGGCCTATGTCACCGTAAAACTGCCGGAGAAGCTCAACCTGACGCCGGAGCTCCCGACGAAAGCCTGCACCGTCAACGCGATCAAGACTGCGCTGCCCGGCATCACGCTGATCCACGACAAGGTCGCGATCGAGCCGGCCGAGGACTGGCCGCCGCTGTTCGCCCGCTATGGCCTGTGCTTCGTCACCGTGGTCGAGCGTCATGGCAAATCGGCCGGCAACGTCGCCTATGGCCTGTTGAAGGATTTCGGCCTGAAGCGCGGCGCGGTGGCCTCCAGCGTCGGCCACGACAGCCACAACATCATCGTCGCCGGAACCAACGAGCCTGACATGCAGGTGGCGATTACCGCTATCAAGGCGCAGCAGGGCGGCGTCTGCGTCGTCGCAGACGGCAAGGTGAGGGCGTTCGTCCCGCTGCCGATCGCGGGGCTCTTGTCGGACAAGCGCGTTACCGAGGTGGCTGAAGAGGTCAAGGTCTTGAAGAAGGAATGGACCGAGGCCGGCTGCACCATCCCCTACATGGGCTTCAATCTGATTCCACTATCGGTCATTCCGGAAATTCGCATCACCGACAAGGGCCTCGTGCTGGTGCCGCAGATGCAGCTGGCGCCATTGTTCGAGTAATCACTTTCACGCGCCTCCTACTCTAACTGATTGAGGCAGCCGCAGTTTTTCCGCGGCTGCCGCATCGTGGAAAATAAAATCGATCTCGTTGAGTGCCAGGCGTGCGCGCCTGATGATCACGCTCGAACTGACGTAACCGAGCGAGGTCCGATATGGCGAAGATGCGTGCCATCGATGCAGCCGTGCGTATCCTGGAGAAGGAAGGCATCTCGACGGCCTTCGGCGTTCCCGGAGCCGCGATCAATCCGCTTTATTCGGCGCTGAGGAAGCGCGGCTCGATCCGCCACATCCTCGCGCGCCACGTCGAGGGCGCTTCGCACATGGCCGAGGGCTATACGCGGGCCAAGGCCGGCAATATCGGCGTCTGCATCGGCACGTCCGGGCCGGCCGGCACCGACATGATCACCGGGCTCTATTCGGCGATCGCCGATTCCATTCCGATCCTCTGCATCACCGGCCAGGCGCCGCGCGCGCGGCTCTACAAGGAGGACTTTCAAGCGGTCGATATCGAGTCGATCGCAAAGCCCGTGACCAAATGGGCGGTGACCGTGCGTGAGCCGGCGCTGGTGCCGCGCGTGTTCAGCCAGGCGTTTCATGTGATGCGCTCGGGCCGGCCGGGGCCGGTGCTAATCGACATGCCGCTCGACGTGCAACTCGCCGAGATCGAGTTCGACGACGAGACTTATGAGCCGCTGCCGGTCTACAAGCCGGCCGCCACGCGCAAGCAGGTCGAGAAGGCGCTGGAGATGCTCAACGCCGCCGAGCGGCCGCTGATCGTCGCGGGCGGTGGCATCATCAACGCCGATGCCTCGGATCTCTTGGTGGCGTTCGCCGAAATCACCAACGTGCCGGTGGTCCCGACGCTGATGGGTTGGGGCGCGATGCCCGACGATCACGTGCTGATGGCCGGTATGGTCGGCCTTCAGACCAGCCACCGTTACGGCAATGCCACGATGCTGGAATCCGACTTCGTGCTCGGCATCGGCAATCGCTGGGCCAACCGTCACACCGGCTCTGTCGAGACCTACACCAAGGGCCGCACCTTCGTGCATGTCGACATCGAGCCGACCCAGATCGGTCGCGTGTTCAATCCCGATCTCGGCATCGTCTCGGACGCGAAAGCTGCGCTCGAGCTCTTCGTCACCGTCGCCAGGGAGTGGCGACGTTCCGGCAGGCTCCGCGAGCGCCAGGCGTGGCCCGCGGCCTGCCGTGACCGCAAGAAGACCATGCTGCGCAAGAGCCATTTCGACAACGTCCCGATCAAGCCGCAGCGCGTCTACGAGGAAATGAACAAGGCGTTCGGCCGCGACACCACCTATGTCACGGTGATCGGCCTGTCGCAGATCGCAGGCGCGCAATTTCTGGGCGTCTACAAGCCGCGCAACTGGATCAACGCGGGGCAGGCCGGGCCGCTCGGCTGGACGCTGCCGGCCGCGCTCGGCGTGCGTGCGGCATGCCCGGATCGCGACATCGTTGCGCTCTCCGGCGATTACGACTTCCAGTTCCTGATCGAGGAACTCGCGGTCGGGGCGCAGTTCAATCTGCCCTACATCCACGTCGTCGTGAACAATTCCTATCTCGGCCTGATCCGCCAGGCCCAGCGCGGCTTCGACATGGACTATCACGTCCAGCTCTCGTTCGAGAACATCAACGCGCCCGAGCTCGGCGGTTACGGCGTCGATCATGTCGCCGTCGCCGAGGGCCTCGGCTGCAAGGCGATCCGCGTTACCGATCCCAAGGACACCCAGGCCGCGTTCGCGACGGCACACGAATTGATGAAGAAGCACCGCGTGCCCGTGGTGGTCGAGTTCATCCTCGAACGCGTCACCAACATTGCGATGGGCACCGAGATCGACAACATCGTCGAGTTCGAGGAGGTGCTGGACCTGCCGCTCGACGAGGTCGGGATCGCGCGGGCCGGCGTGCTGCAGCCGGCAGAATAGGGGACAGCATCATGCCGAAGTTTGCCGCCAACCTCACCATGCTCTTCAACGAGATGCCGTTCATCGACCGCTTCGCTGCGGCGAAGGCGGCGGGCTTTGCCGGGGTGGAATATCTCTTCCCCTACGATTTCGACAAGGCGCTTTTGCGCGAGCAGCTAGAGGCCCACGGGTTGACCCAGGTGCTGCACAATCTACCGGCCGGCAACTGGGCCGGCGGCGAGCGCGGCATCGCGATCATACCCGATCGCACCGCCGAATTCCGCGACGGCGTGTTCCGCGCCATCGACTACGCCAAGGCGCTCGATTGCGAGCAGCTCAACTGCCTCGTCGGTATCGCGCCTGTGGATGCCGATCCGCGCGAGCTGCAGGAGACGCTGGTCGGGAATTTGCGCTTTGCGGCTTCGACGCTGGCGCGCGAGAACATCAAGCTGCTGGTCGAGCCTATCAACACGCTCGACATTCCCGGCTTCTTCCTCAACGGCACCGAGCAGGCGGTGCAGCTGATCTCCGAGGTGCGGTCGAACAATCTGTTCATCCAGTACGACATCTATCACATGCAGATCATGGAGGGCGATCTCGCCCGCACCATGCAGGAATACCTGCCGCATATCGCCCATATCCAGCTCGCCGACAATCCCGGCCGCAACGAGCCCGGCACCGGCGAGATCAACTATCCCTTCCTGTTCCGCCATCTCGATGCGATCGGCTATCGCGGCTGGATCGGCTGCGAATACAAGCCGCGCACCACAACGCTCGAAGGCCTGTCCTGGCACGCCGCGCAGACTTTCGAGACGTGAGGACGTCACGGCGGCAGTGCGCTCCCTCTCCCGCTTGCGGGAGAGGGCTGGGGTGAGGGTGTCTCCGCGATGGGGTTCGGGAGATGCGGTGAAAATTCCTGGGCAGGTAGAACCCTCACCCGGCACTG
Organism: Bradyrhizobium genosp. A; assembly: GCF_049949275.1. Taxonomy (NCBI): domain Bacteria; kingdom Pseudomonadati; phylum Pseudomonadota; class Alphaproteobacteria; order Hyphomicrobiales; family Nitrobacteraceae; genus Bradyrhizobium; species Bradyrhizobium genosp. A. Next base: position 3,197,934 of record NZ_CP188196.1, read on the forward strand.
CGTGCCGACCTCTCCCGCAAGCGGGAGAGGTGCACTGAGCACGTGGTTGAATTTTCGCCAACGCAACTGAGAGAAATCAAGACATGATCGACATCGGCTTCATCGGACTTGGCACCATGGGACGGCCGATGGCCGGTCATCTTCTGGCCGCGGGCCACCGCGTTCTCCTGCATGACGTCGCGCCGGTCGCGCCGGAGCTGATTGCGGCGGGCGGCGCCGCCTGCAAGTCGGCGAAGGAAGTCGCGGAGGAGGCGGATGCGGTCATCATCATGGTGCCGGATACGCCGCATGTGGAGGCCGTATTGTTCGGCAAGGACGGCGTTGCCGGCGGCATCTCCAAAGGCAAGATCGTGGTTGACATGAGCTCGATCTCGCCGCTGGCGACCAAGGAGTTCGCGAAGAAGATCGAGGCGCTGGGCGCGGATTATCTCGATGCGCCAGTGTCGGGCGGCGAGGTCGGCGCCAAGGCTGCGAGCCTCACCATCATGGTCGGCGGTCCGGAGCGGGCCTTCAACACCATGAAGCCGATCTTCGACAAGATGGGCAAGAACGTCACGCATGTCGGGGCCAACGGCGACGGGCAGACGACGAAGGTCGCGAACCAGATCATCGTCGCTCTGACGATCGAGGCGGTGAGCGAGGCGCTGCTGTTCGCATCCAAGGCCGGTGCCGATCCCGCGCTGGTGCGTAAAGCGCTAATGGGCGGCTTTGCCTCGTCGCGGATTCTCGAAGTGCATGGCGAGCGCATGGTGACGCGCAATTTCGATCCCGGCTTCCGCATCGAGCTGCACCAGAAGGATCTCAATCTCGCGCTCGAAGGCGCTCGCGCACTCGGGCTCTCGTTGCCGAGCACGGCAGTGGCGCAGCAGTTGTTCTCGTCCTGCACCGCGCATGGCGGCAAGGGCTGGGATCATTCGGCGATGGTGCGGGCGCTGGAACTGATGGCGGGGCACGAAATCGCCGCGACCTGAACTGTTACGCGGTAACACTCTCCGGACGTGATGCAACTTTCGTCGCGGCGGTGCTGGAACAATGCTCCGACCCCGCGGTTGAAGGCGCATCAACAAACACTGGAGAGTGTGGACATGAAGACCCGTCTTGCGATTTCGTTGGCCGCCGCGGCGCTGCTGGCGTCGAGTGCAGCCTTTGCCCAGTCGACGACCGAAGAGGGCGCCAGGAACGGCGCGCGCGCGGGCGGCGACATCGGCGGTCCGGTCGGGGCGATGGTCGGCGGCACTGTCGGTGCGGCCGTTGGCGCGGGCCTGGAAATTCCGAATGCGATCCTCGGCGGCATCCCGCGCGATAATTCCGTGGTGGTGCATGAGCGCGTTGTCGTCGGCGAGCCGCTGCCCCCGACCGTGGTGCTGCGCCCCGTGCCGAACTACACCGAGTATCGCTATGCGGTCGTGAACGATCGCCGCGTGATCGTCGAGCCGCGCTCGCGTCGGGTGGTCAAGATCATCGACTGATCGGCGCATAAGCGACTGGAATATCGGGGTCCCCCGCGGAGCGACGCTCCGCGGGGCCTTGTCGTCAAGGACTGGCCATCAGAGCGGTTCGCGGACGCCGAGGCCGTGCATGAAGCGCTCGCGGATCTGCACGGGATCCCTGCGGGTGGTACCGACGCCGGGCTTGTCGTCGATGCGAAGGGCGACCAGGCTGGGCTCGTCGGCCGACATGGCCTCGTCGATCAGCCGCTCGAAATCCTCCTCGTCCGCCGCCCAGGCACTCTTGGCGAGCCCCGACCCCACGGCGATGGCGACGAGATCGGCAACACCCGCGGCCGGCGTCGGCTGCGCGCCGGTGATCTGGTAGATGCCGTTGTCCATCACGATCATGATCAGGTTCTTCGGCTTCAACGTCGCGATGGTCGAGAGCGCGCCGAGCTGCATCAGCAACGAGCCGTCTCCCTCCAGCGCGAAGACGCGGCGGTCGGGCTGCGCCAGCGCCACGCCAAGCGCGATCGGGAAGGCGAGGCCCATGCTGCCGAGCATGTAAAAATTCTGCGGGCGGTGGCCAGCGGCCCAGAGGTCGAAATTGGTGTTGCCGATGCCGCCGACCACCGCTTCTTCGTGCTTCAACTTCGCGATCAGGCGCTTCGTCACATCGAAACGGTTCATCACCTTGGTGTTGCGCGCGTTCATGTCCGGGCTCACTTGTCGAAAGTCTTGCCGCCGGTGAGCAGCGGGTTGAGGATCAGCGCCACCGGCGCTTGCGTGGTGACAGCCTGCTTGATCGAGCGGTCGGCGATGAACTCGAGATCGTCGAGCCGGGTGATGGTGTGGTGCTCCAGCGCGAGCGAGTCCAGCACCGGGCGCATGGTGCGGCAGACCAGGGACTGGCCGTAATTGAACTCGCCGAGCGTGCCGCGCTCGGACACGAACATGATCAGCGGAATCTGGTAGGGCACCGCGAGCGAGGCGAGCGTGTTGGCGAGCGTCGCAAAACCCGAGGTCTGCATCAGGACCGCGCCGCGCCGCCCGCCCATCCAGGCGCCCGAGACGATGCCGACGGCCTCTTCCTCGCGGGCAGTCGCAAAGGTCGTGAAGAAGGGATCGGCGTGCAAATTCTTGATCAGCGGCGTCAGCACCCGATCGGGCACGTAGGGGATGAGGCTGATCTCGTTCCGCTTCAGGGTTTGCAGGACGATGCTATGCCAGCTTCTGTCGCCGGACCCCGGTCCCGCCTGGGACGAAGTCTGCTGTTCCGCAATCGCCATCGCGTTCTCCCTTCAGCCGCGCAGGTTTTTTGGTCTTGACCATTGTCCCGGTCGTCGCGGCGGTCTGCCGAAACTTGACGGAGCGGGCAGGATTGTCAACATGTCCGGGCCGGCACCGTGATCTGCGCCAGACGGCCTGCCGTGACCGGCACCGCCATGTCATAAGCGGGATAATGAGAAAGCGGGAGGGACGCATGGACGGGGGCGCATCGCGCTGGCCTTGCGGATCTCCACGAGAGAACCGGAAGGGTCCTGATGTCGGTCAACAGCAAGCGCGTCTTCTACGTCAAATACCTGGCCAACCCGATCTACATCGACATCATGAAGGCGCGTCCCGACCTCCGGCTCGACCGCATCGAGAACGAGAGTCCCGAGGACTTTTACGCCCCGATCCTGAGCGCGGCCCATGTCTACCAGATCGGCGCCGCCCGCGACGAGCTGGCGCCGCATTTCCATGTCGACGCTTCCTTCCTGAAGCGCACGCCGAACCTGCTGCTGGTCTCCAGCAACGGCGCAGGCTTTGACCCCGTCGACGTCGAGGCCTGCACGGATGCGGGCGTGCTGGTGGTCAACCAGTCGGGCGGCAATGCGCATTCGGTGGCCGAGCACGCGTTGGCGATGATGTTGACCTTGTCCAAGCGTATCATCCAGTCCGATCGCCGCTTGCGCCGTGTGCCCAATGTCAACCGCAACGAACTCGTCGGCAACGAGGTCGAGCACAAGACCGTCGGCATCATTGGCCTCGGCAATGTCGGCCGCCGCATCGCTGCGCTGTGCAAAGGTCTGCTCGGCATGAAAGTGCTGGCTTACGATCCTTACCTCACGGCCGAAGTAATGGCCGAGTGGGGCGGCGAGAAGGTTGAGCTGGACGAGCTGCTGCGCCGCGCCGACTTCGTCTCGATCTCCTGCCCGCTCAACAAGGGCAGCCGCAACATGATCAGTGTGCGCGAATTCGGCTTGATGCAGCCGCACGCCTATTTCATCACCACGGCACGCGGCTTCATCCACGACGAGGACGCGTTGCTCCAGGCATTGCGCGACAAGCGCATTGCGGGTGCCGGCCTCGACGTCTGGTCCAAGGAGCCGCCGCCGCCGGAGCATCCGCTGCTGCAGTTCGACAACGTGCTGGCGAGCCCGCACACCGCGGGCGTCACGATCGAGGCGCGCCAGAACATGGGCCGCATCGCCGCCGAGCAGGTGCTGGAGACCCTCGACGGCAAGCGGCCGCCGCGCATCATCAATCCCGAGGTCTGGCCTGTTTATGCCGAGCGCTTCAAGCAGGCCTTTGGCGTCACGCCCGAGTAGGGAGCGCGAAAGGCTGTTGCGCGCCCATCATTGGTTACCGCGGTGAAAATGCAAAGCGGCGCATCTTATCGATGGCGTGAATGAACGCGTATGACTTGTCCTGTAGATCAGGTTTTATGAGCATACTTTTGATTGCGACTTCCGGACTTTCTGCGGCGAGCTTGCGCGCGAACGTGGCCGCGAGCAACATCGCCAATGTCCGCACGACCGGCCCGCTACCCGCGTCAGGCGGATCGAGCACATCGGCCGGTGCCGGCAGTTCGAGCACGAGTTCGACTTATCCCGCGGCTTATGTGCCGTTGCGAGTCGATCAGGTCGATCAATCGACCGGCTCGACGCCAGGCGGTACGAGGGCGACCGTGTCGACGGTTTCGCCGAGCTATGCCGCACAATCCGATCCGGGCGCTCCCTTTGCAAACCAGGATGGCCTGGTCGCAGCGCCGAACGTCGATCTCGCCAGCGAGTTCGTTCAACTGGCGACCGCAAAGTACAACTTCATTGCCAATGCCAAGGTCATTCAGGCCTATTCCGAAACGACGGACGCGCTGCTCGATATCAAGACCTGATGGCTGACGGATCAAACCGACGCCTGGATTGACGGTGCGGAACCGTCGCCGGCCTTGATCTCCGTCAAATTCTCCCTCCCGCATCCGGGCAAAATGGGATTAGAGTGCCGCGGACGCACAGGGAGGTCCCATGTCCACTTACGTCGTCAAGTTCATGAAGGACGTGCTTGGTCAGTACGGCCGGGAGATCGAGGTCTGCCAGGGCGCGCTCGAGATCGACGCCGCCGACGAGGACGAGGCCAGGGAGCGGGCGAAGGCGAGATTCTGCAAGGACCAGGCGCTGCATCACTGGTCGCTGCACGCCGACCGCATCCAGGTCAGAGCTGCTGACTTTCCGACCTAAGGCCTAGCGGCCGGTGGCGGCGCGGTGACGCCGGCGCCGAGCGAACGCTGCACCATGGCGGTATCAGACCAGCGGCCGTGCCGATAGGCAACGCCGCAGAGCAGGCCGACGCGTGTGAACTCGAACTTCTCGTGCAGCGCCAGCGACGGCGCGTTATCGGCATCGATATAGCCGATCATCTGACGGAAGCCGGCCGCAGCACACGCATCGATCAGGTTCTGGAGCAGCAGCCGTCCGACGCCGCGACCGAGATGCTCGTGGTGGACGTAAATCGAGTGCTTGGCCGTGTAGCGATAGGCCGGTCGCTTGCGGAACAGCACAGCATAGGCGTAGCCGACGACCTCGCCGCGATAGGTCGCGACCAGATGCGGCAGCCGGGTCTGCTTCAAATTCTTGCGCCGGTCGCGTAGGTCGTCCGGCTCCGGCGCGCCGGTTCCCTCGACGTCGCGCGGCACGCCATTGCGGACGTGATGGCGATAGATCGCCAGCATCGCCTCGATATCGCTCTCGCGTGACGGCCGGACCAGGACCGTCTCGTCATCGGTGCGTGCAATCGCTGTTTCGTTCATCGGCGCCTACTCGGCAACAACGTAGGTATAGAGCCCGATGTGACCCCGCGCATCGACCTCCTTGTAGACGCCCTGGATTTCCACATCGAAGCCCGGAAACGTATTGAAGCAGGTTTCGAACATCTTGAGATAATCAACCATGGGCTTGGCTCGTTCCGTCAGTCGCTCGCCGGGAACGATGGTGGCGATGCCGGGCGGGTAGACCACGAAGGGGGTGGTGGCGATGCGGCCGGCGATTGCCTCGATCGGCAGATAGTCGACGTCGTTCTTGAACAGATAGCGCGCGGCATCGCGCGGCGACATGGCGATCTCAGGCATGTGCTCGGGCATGAACTGCCGCGCCTGGAGTGCGCTGACATCGGCGGCACGGAAGAAGCGGTGCATCTCGCCGCAGAGGTCGCGCAGCCGCACGCCGGCATAGCGCGCCTGCCGCCGCTGATAGAATTCCGGGATCGCGTCGGCGAGCAGCGCATTGTCGTCGTGCAGCTTCTTGAAGGCGACGAGGCCGGAGATCAGCGTGCCGGCCTTGCTCGCCTCGACGCCCGGCGTAAGCAGGAAGAGCAGGGAGTTGAGGTCGTTCTTCTCCGGCACGATGCGGTTTTCGCGCAGATACTGTGCGACGACCGGGGCGGGGATGCCGTGCTCGGCATAGGCGCCGGTGGCGCGGTCGAAGCCGGGGGTAAGCAGCGTCAGCTTGTTCGGATCGGTCATGGCAAAGCCCTCGGCCATGCCGGGGAAGCCATGCCAGGTGCTGTCGGGCCCGAGCTGCCACAGCGCGGGATTGGTCGCGAGCTCGTCAGTCGACAGCGTCTCCCAGGCGACGTTGTGCGCACCGCCGGGGCGGCTGACGTCGGGGATGGCGACGCGATCGGGGACGAAGGGCTCGAAGAACCAGCGCCGATCCGCGTTCTGCTCCTTCTCCTCGAACTCCCGGCGCATCGCCCGGATTTTCTTGCGCAGCTCGATGCCCAGCCGGATCGTATCGTCCCACAGCACTTCGCCCGATCGCCCCTTCATCATCTGTGCGCCGACATCGAGCGAGGCGAACAGCGGATAAAATGGCGAGGTCGATGCGTGCTGCATGAAGCTTTCGTTGAAGCGGCGATGCTCGACGCGGCGCTTCTGGCCGCGGATGTGGCGGTCCTTGATGTGAATTTGCGACGCCTGTGAAAAGCTCGCGAGCTGCTTGTGGGTCGACTGCGTCGCGATGATGCCCGGCGCCTCCGGCGGAAGGTTGGCGAGCCCCATCGCGAAACGGCCGGCATAGAGCGGGTGGAATTTCATGAATCCGGCCCAGGCTTCGTCGAACAGGATGTATTCGCAGAGATGGCCGATGCGCTTCAGGATCATTTCGGCGTTGTGGATGGTGCCGTCATACGTGCACTGCTCGACCACGGCGACGCGGAACGGCCGCTCCTTGCGCCAGGCGTCCTTGTCCGTGACCAGCGGATGATTGCGGATCGTCTCGCGCAGGGCTTTCTCGTCGAGCATGTCCCAGCGCATCGGGCCGATCAGGCCCCAGGCGTTGCGGATGGTCGGGACATAGACCGGGATGCCGCCGCTGATCATCAGCGCGCCGTGATGGGCGGCCTTGTGATTGTTGCGGTCGAACAGCACGAGGTCGCCGTCGGTGACGAGCGCGCCGAGCGCGACCTTGTTCGAGGTCGAGGTGCCGTTGAGCACGAAATAGGTTTTTTCCGCGCCGAAGATTTGCGCCGCTTCTTTCTGTGCCCTCAGTGCCGGGCCCTCGTGGGTGAGGAGGTCGCCGAGATCGAGCACGGAATTATCGAGATCGTCGCGGAACACGGATTCGCCGAGATGCTCGACGAAGACCCGGCCGATCGGGCTGCGATTGTAGAACACGCCGCCATTGTGACCCGGGCAGGTCCAGAGCTGGTTGCCTTCCTCGGCATAGTCGACCAGCGCGCCGAAGAACGGCGTCTTCAGCGTCTCGGCATATTGCTTGAGCCGGCTGATCAAATTCTTGGCGATAAAGGTCGGCGTTTCCTCGGAGAGGAAGACGTAGCCGTCGATGAAGTCGAGCACCTCGACCGGAAGGTCCTCGAAGCGCTTGCGCCGGATCAGGAGGATGATCGGAAAGTCGAGGCCGCGGCGCCGCATCAGATTGATCAGCGCCGAGGTCTTGCCCTCAAGTCCCTTCTTGCCCCAGTCCACCACCATGCAGCCGATCGCGGCGTCGGTCTGCACCGCGATTTCGGCGTCCTCCAGCTTGCGGGCCCGGACCACCTCGAAGCCGGAGCGCTGGATCTCCTCGATGATCTGGTTGAAGCGGACGCCTTCGAGGTCGTCGGTGTCGAATACAGGTGCGGCGAACAGGAAGTTGAAGCGCTTGAAATAGTCCATGGCGTGTCCCGAATTGCGAGACGGACAGGTCTCTGCACATTCGATGACAGTTCTATGACAGGGGGGCCGATGGCAGACAGCGTTGCGAGGGGGAACCGGCTGCAGCCGCCACGGGCGCCTGCCGCCGCTCCCGGCGATGGAGCGGCGGCACGCATCTGGAACGGTTCAGATCTCAGCTGCCTGGCGGGCTGTAGGAGGCGCGCAGCTTGGCCGCGTTCTGCCGCACCTGCTTGATCTCGTCCTGTGTGAACAGCCGAGTGAGTTTTACGTTCTGCAGGGTGCCGGCGGTGACGGTCAGACCGGAGATGGCCGGAGCCGAACCCGGATCAGGCACGTCAAAGATCACCAGAACGCCCGGGCCGTCGGCCGCAACACTGTACATCGAGATCAGCTTTCCACCGGCCGCCTCGATGAGTTTTCTCGCCGCCTCCTGGCGATTGGTCGTAGGGTTCTCCAAAATGGCGTTGAGAGCGTGTGGCGTATATTGTCCCGTGAGGCAGAAATGCATGAGATGTCCTCCTTCCGAGATGATGGCAGCAAATGTTCGGGCCGTGCCGAGCCACTCGTCACAGCCGCAGTCTCTGGAATGATGAAAGTTGCGATGCCCGCCGTAGGCATACTGGCCGCCAATGATTGCCGGGATTTCGGCACATCCCGGTAGCGGCTCTGGAGCACGATACATCGGCCACCAAGGGCCCGAAAGAGAATTCGAATTGCCGTATCCGTACGAGGTACCTCGATCGTCGTAGCAACATTCCATTCGACGGAAAGGGACGAGCCTGGAAGCAGAGGCAGTTGCCAATTGCCGTTTCGCCTTGCGAACACCACGGTCGGCACTGCGCGGTTGACGATCTCGCGCAGTGCGAAGCCCGATTGCACACGCGCGACGAGCGATCAGCCCGCCGCGGCGACGATCATGCGCTTCCGCCCGAAATTCGCCACCGCTGCGTCTGAGACACCGAAATTATTGGCGAGCAGGTGCCGCGGCGCCTTCGCCAGCCAGTTGCCGAGGCTGCTTTCGTGGTAGGTGCCGCTGTCGAGCGCGCCGATCACTTCGGCATCCTCCTGGCCGATGTTCTGAATGGAGTGTCCGCAATTGGCGGGGATGTAGGCGCATTCTCCGGCCGAGAGTTCCGCGACCGCAACCCGCTTGTCGAACGCGAACAGCGTCACGCGCGTACGTCCCTTCAGCACATAGTGCCACTCATTGGCGTCGGTGTGCCAATGCGGCTCGTGCATCGCGCCGGATTTGAGCTTGAGGACGATCCCGGTCATGGTGCTCGAGACCGGAAACTCCTTGGCGGAGGCGACGTAAAGCTGTCCGCCCGCCGTGCTCACGCGCGGCTTTTGCGACATCAGTGCGAAACGGTGGGTGCGGTCGCGGTCCAGCGCACGGGCGACTTTTGCCTGCGGACCGTCGAGCGCCAGCACCTCGCCTTGCATGATGTAGGTCTCGGCCTTCGGGTCCGGGCTGAACGTCTCGGTGGAAACGCCGAGCGCCTGCGACAGGGTCGGCGCGTCATAGCGGCTCATCCAGTCGCTGATGCCGAACGTGCCGTGCTCGGAGTAGAGGCCGTCATCGAAGGCGAGGATGGCATGACAAGGGGCGGGCCCCAGCGTCTGGATGGCGTGGCTGTGGCCTTTCGGGAAGAACCAGAGATCACCGGGAGCGAGATTGACCACTTCGAGCTGGCCCTCGGGATCGACCACCGTCACCTGGCAATGGCCGTCGACGACGTAGGCCCACTCGGCCGAATTGTGCCAGTGCATTTCCCGGGCACCGCCTGCGTTGACGAAGAGATGCGCGCCGGCAATTCCGGTCGCCAGCGGAAGGGTGCGGGCCGTGACCTCGCGCGCCCAGCCGCCGGATGTGGCTTTGATCGGTCCCTTGTCGAGCGAGGTTGTGAACACCATGGGATCCCCCGATTTGCGGGGGATCGTCTTCAGGAACTCGGATGCGGGCGCAACGTCGTAGCCGGCGGCATGTCCGTCGGGCGCTGCGAACGCGGATTTGGTGGCGCCAAGGACGCCGGCACCGAATGCAACGGATTGGATGAAGAAACGGCGGCTGGATTTGAACATCGAAGACCCCGAGAATCAGATGGTTGTATGAAAGGGACCGCGAAATCGGCTACGTCGGGCCCCCTTCATTTGGGTCTGATGAACACCCCATCGCGCTTCAACCGTTCGGCTGAAGCGGCACCTCAATTTTCTTTGATGATCGAATGAAGGCAGCTGTGAAGTGAGGCGCTTGACAGCGCGATCCGTTGCACGGCCGGCGTCGATCAGCGCTTCGTCTCGCCGAACACCACGATCGGCACCGCGCGGTTGACGACCTCGCGCAGCGCGAAGCTCGATTGCACCCGCGCCACACGTGGTAGGCGCGACAGCTCCGTGCGGTGGATGCGTTCGAAATCCTGGATGTCGCGAGCGAGCACGATCAGGATGTAGTCGTCGGTCCCCGACATCAGGAAGCAGCGCACGACGGAGGGGCACTTCACTACCTCCGCCTCGAACGCCTTCAGCGCATCGTCGCTCTGGCTCTCCAGCGCAATACGCACCAGCACCGTGGTCGTGAGGCCGAACTGCGCCAGATCGAGCGCTGCCTGATAGGCCTGGATGTAGCCGTCGTCCTCCAGCGTCTTTTGCCGCCGCGCCAGCGCGGTGCTGGAGAGGCCGACCTTGTTGGCGAGCTCGGTGTGGCTGGCGCGCGCATTGGTCGTGAGTTCCGCGAGAATGGCGAGATCTTTCCGGTCGAGGGCCAAGGTTTCGTTTCCAGCGTCAAAGGACATTTCCGCGACCGAAACCGGCGCGGGAAAGCCAAAGCTAGCGGATATTTGCACGAAACCAAACTGCCTGCGTCGCTACGATCATGAGGTGAATCAAAAGGAGCCCAGGATGCGTGTCGGTGTGCCCAAGGAGATCAAGGTCCAGGAATATCGCGTCGGGCTCACCCCGGGTGCTGTCCGCGAGTATGTCGCGGCCGGGCATCAGGTCACAGTCGAAACCGGCGCTGGCAGCGGCATCGGCGCGTCCGACGAGGTCTATCAGCGGGCAGGGGCCTCCATCGCTGCGAGCGCACGCGACATCTTCGCCAAATCCGATATGATCGTCAAAGTGAAGGAGCCGCAGAAGAGCGAATGGGCCCAGCTCCGCGAAAGCCAGATCCTGTTTACTTACCTCCATCTTGCGCCGGATCCCGAACAGGCCAAGGGCCTGCTCGCCTCCGGCTGCACTGCGGTCGCCTATGAAACGGTCACCGACGCGGCCGGTCACCTCCCCCTGCTTGCGCCGATGAGCGAAGTCGCAGGCCGCCTCGCCATCGAGGCCGCCGGCGCCGCGCTCAAGCGATCGGCTGGCGGTCGCGGGCTGCTGCTCGGCGGCGTGCCGGGCGTGCAGCCAGCGCGCGTCGTCGTGCTCGGTGGCGGCGTGGTGGGAACGCAGGCCGCGCGCATGGCCGCAGGGCTTGGCGCCGAAGTCACCGTGATCGACCGCTCGATTCCGCGCCTGCGCGAGCTCGATGATCTCTTTACCGGACGCGTACGCACCCGCTTCTCCACGATCGAGTCCGTCGAAGACGAGGCGTTTGCCGCCGACGTCGTGATCGGCGCGGTGCTGGTGCCCGGCGCCAGTGCGCCAAAGCTGGTCACGCGTGCGATGCTGTCGTCGATGCGGCCGGGTGCGGTGCTGGTTGACGTCGCGATCGACCAGGGCGGCTGCTTCGAGACTTCGCATGCGACGACGCATGCGGAGCCGACCTACGAGGTCGACGGCGTCGTGCATTATTGCGTGGCCAATATGCCAGGCGCGGTGCCGGTGACGTCGAGCCAGGCGCTGAACAATGCGACGCTGCCGTTCGGCCTGATGCTCGCGAACAAGGGTTTTGCCGCGGTGCTGGAGAATCCGCATCTGCGCAACGGGCTCAACGTGCATCGCGGGCGCATTACCAACAAGGCGGTGGCTGAAAGCCTCGGGCTCGAATTCACGCCGGCGGAGAGCGGGCGCGCGGGATCGATGAGCTGAAGGGCATCGACGCGATCGGTCGCCATGGTCTGACCTCGGCCCAAAAAACCGGCCAAAAGAAGAAAACTATCGTCCGGCATCCGCCGGACGGAAGGAGTTTCTTCCTCAGGAGACAAAAACGCCAATCGCTTCCATTGCCGTTTGGGGCCGAAACGACGACATTCCCTTCACAGATTGATGGATTGGCACGGCCATGGAACGCACTGGATTTGAGCCCTTCGGCGAGCAGCTGGTGTCCGCGACGGACGCCCAGCCGACGTCGCGCGCCTCAAAGCTCCTGCTGCGGGCCGGCACGGGCCTGTTCTGGTCGCTGGTCGCGGCAATCGTGCTCGCGCGTGCGGCCTTCTTCGAGCCCGGCGTCTACGACAGCTTCAGTCACGTGGCTTCGATCGCCAAGAACCTGCTGTTTTGAGCCGGTCAGCCCGGGCTGAGGATGTAACTTCTCTCGGCCCTGATATGTCGAAAACTTATTCCCCAACTCGAGCGCCCTGCGTATAAATCCTTCTCCTCTGGGAGAGATTTGTGTCGCAGAATCAAGCATCCAGCTCAGCCGACGCCAAGCCGACCACTGCCGTAAGCCGCATCGTCGCGCTGATTCCCGGCATTCTCCTCTGCATCGCCGTCGCTGGTGTCTCGGCCCTGCTCGAACAGGCCGAGCTGGGCGCTTTCGAGCACCCCTATGTCGAAGCGCTGGTGATGGCGATCCTGCTCGGCATGGCGCTCCGCAGCTTCTGGAAGCCCGCAGCCCGCTGGCAGGCCGGCATTGCCTTCAGCGCCAAGCAGCTGCTCGAAGTCGCCGTCATGCTGTTGGGCGCTTCCATCAGCTTCGCGGCCATCGCAGCCTCGGGCATTGCGCTGCTGGCTTCGATCGCCGCCGTCGTCGTGATTGCGCTCTGCGTTTCCTTCGGCCTCGGCCGCCTGCTCGGACTGTCGACGCGGCTGTCGATCCTGATTGCCTGCGGCAATTCCATCTGCGGCAATTCTGCCATCGCGGCGGTGGCGCCGATCATCGGCGCCACCAGCGATGAGATCGCATCCTCGATCTCCTTCACCGCCATCCTCGGCGTGATGATGGTGCTGGGCCTGCCGCTGCTGATCCCGTTGTTGCAGCTCACCGCCACGCAATACGGCATCCTCGCAGGCCTGACCGTCTATGCCGTGCCGCAGGTGCTCGCAGCAACTGTGCCGGCGGGCCTGATCTCCACGCAGATCGGCACGCTGGTCAAGTTGATGCGCGTGCTGATGCTGGGACCCGTCGTCGTCGGCCTCTCGCTGGTCGCCTCGCGCTGGCAGACCGGCGCCAAGAAAACCAATGTCGGATTCTTCCGCCTGGTTCCGTGGTTCATCCTCGGCTTCCTCGTGCTCGCGACTTTGCGGTCGCTCGAGATCGTGCCGGCTACGGTGGTGGGGCCCGTGACGAAGATCACGAGCTTTCTCACAGTGGTCTCGATGGCCGCACTGGGCCTCGGCGTCGACGTGAAGGTACTCGCCAATGTCGGGGGACGGGTGACGGCTGCGGTGACGCTGTCGCTGATGCTGCTGCTCGGGATCAGCATCGCGCTGGTGCACTGGTTCAAGTAAAAACGCGCCGCGATGGCGAGCACGAATTGCGGCGTGCCGCCGCTCTGGACTTCCCCTGCCAGACCGCTATTGGTTTTCATCAATATGGTTGGCCGTTGAGCAAGCGCCGCCGATCCGAGAAAGAGCGAGGACGCCGCCATGACGACACTCACCGTGAAAGACCTTCTCCCCGACGATGGAACGAAGGGGACGCTGGTCGGTCGCGTCTGGCTGCCGCAGGCGAACGGTCCGGCCGTCGTTGCCGTGCGCGCCGACGGCGTCTTTGATGTCACCGCGAAATTCCCGACCGTCAGCACCCTCTGCGAAGAGGACAATCCGGCCAAGGCGCTTGCCGCGACCAAGGGCGAGCGTATCGGCGATGTCGAAGCCATTGTCGCCAACACGGCGCCCGATGGGCGCGATCCGAACAAGCCATGGCTGCTCGCGCCGGTGGATCTCCAGACCTTGAAGGCCGCCGGCGTCACCTTCGCCATCTCGATGCTGGAACGCGTGATCGAGGAGCGGGCCAAGGGCAATCCGGCCTCGGCCGAAGCGATCCGGAAGGAAGTGACACGGCTGATCGGCGACGATCTGTCAAAACTCAAGCCGGGCTCGGATCAGGCGATGCATCTGAAGCAGGTGCTGATCGACCAGAACGCCTGGAGCCAATATCTCGAAGTCGGCATTGGCCCGGACGCCGAGGTCTTTACCAAGGCGCCGACGCTGTCCTCGGTCGGCACCGGCATGGATGCCGGGCTGCATCCGAAGTCGACCTGGAACAACCCCGAGCCGGAGCTGGTGCTGTTCGTCTCCAGCCGCGGCAAGATCGTCGGCGGCGCGCTCGGCAACGACGTGAATCTGCGTGACTTCGAAGGCCGCTCTGCGCTGCTCTTGTCGAAGGCCAAGGACAACAACGCCTCGTGCGCGATTGGGCCGCTGCTGCGCCTGTTCGACGACACCTTCACGCTCGACGATGCGCGCAAGCTCAATATCAGCCTGAACGTGAAGGGCGCGGATGGCTTCGCTCTCGACGGCCATTCCTCAATCAGCATGATCAGCCGTGACCCCACCGATCTCGTCGCGCAGACCATCGGCAAGGTGCATCAATATCCTGACGGTTTCGTTCTGTTCCTCGGCACGATGTTCGCGCCGGTCAAGGATCGCGATGCGCCGGGGCAGGGTTTCACCCACAAGCGCGACGACATCGTCACGATCGCCGCGCCTCAGCTCGGCAAGCTCGTCAACCGTATGCGCACCAGCGACGAGTGCGAGCCGTGGACGTTTGGCATCGGCGCACTGATGAAGAACCTGGCGCAGCGGAAGCTGATCTAGTTTTCTTCGCCTCTCTTTTTAGTCAGCACCGGCGAACGTTCAGTCAAATAGTCAAATAATATGACTATACGGACGTAAGTTTCCGTGAAATAGTACCTCCCGCCGCCTCAAAGTGCGGCCTAAAGGTGCCATGATAAGGGCCCGCGGTGGGAGTGACGTCGTTATGGAGAACACCTTACCCGCTTCGGTGCGAACGTCTATGCGCTCGGCGGCAGCCGGGCCACCGCGAGCCTGATGGGCGTCGCGGTCGGCAAGATGACGGTGAAGATCTACATGCTGTCGAGCCTGCTCGCGGGCATCGCCGGCATCGTGTTCTCTTTCTACACCAGCGCCGGCTATTCTCTCTCTGCCGTCGGCGTCGAATTCGATAGCATCGCGGCCGTGGTCATCGGTGGCACGCTGCTCACGGGCGGGCAAGGCTCGGTGATCGGCACCTTCCTTGGCGTGCTGATCCAGGGCATGATCCAGACCTACATCGATTTCGACGGGACGCTGTCGAGCTGGTGGACCAAGATCGCGACCGGCGTCTTGCTGTTCGCCTTCATCGCCCTGCAGCAGGGGCTGGTCGCACTGGCGCGACGGCCGGTGGCGAAACGCGCCGGAGCCGCCTCATGACCTCGCGCATCGTCGTCATCCCGACCCGGCGGGCCCATTCCAACCACGCGGAGGTCGCCCGCTCGATCGGCGTCGACATCATCGCCCGCCGCTATGCCGAAGGGGGGCGGCTTCCGGGCGACGCCGAGCTGACTGCGATGTTCGGCGTGTCGCGGCCGGTGCTGCGCGAGAGCGTGAAGACGCTGGTCGCCAAGGGGCTTTTGACCACCAAGGCGCGGGTCGGCACCGTCGTGCGCGAGCGCGCCGCCTGGAACATGTTCGACGCCGACGTGCTGGCCTGGCATCTCGATGCCGGCATCGACAGGCGTTTTCTCAACGATCTCGCCGAGATACGTCTTACGGTCGAGCCGCGCGCGGCGGCGCTTGCGGCCGAGCGCCGTTCGGAGGAGGACATCGCCGAGCTTCAGCGCAGCATGGACCGCATGCGGCAAGAGACGTCCGAGTCCGTCGGCTTTGCCGACGCCGACCTCGCCGTGCACCTTGCGGTGGCGCGAGCGTCCGGCAATCCGTTCATGCGATCCATCGGCCACGTGATCGAGGCTGCCTTGCGTGCGGCTTTCATGATCAGTGCACCGGCCGGGTCGGAAGACCGCGAGACTACTTTGCTCTGGCACCAGAAGATCGTCGATTCGATCGCAGCCAATGATGCCGAAGCAGCGGCCGAGGCCATGGCTTTCGTCATTCACAACGGCATGCGCCGGCATAAGGGAGTGACGACCGAAACAGTGCCGGCGGCACCCGCAGAATCTGGAGAAACTCCGTGACAGCCCTTCGCATCGCCATCGTCGGCTTCGGCAAGATTGCGCGCGACCAGCATGTCGGCGCGATTGCCGCAGTGCCAGGCGCGATGCTCGCCGCAATTGCCAGCCGCAACGCGTCGCTGCCGGGCCTGCCGCATTTCGCGACGGTCGAGGAACTGCTGGAGAAGGGACCGCAGATCGACGCGGTGTCGCTCTGCACGCCGCCGCAGGTGCGTCGTGCCCAGGCCGCCGCGGCGCTCGCCGCCGGCAAGCATGTCATGCTGGAGAAGCCGCCCGGCATCGGCGTTGCCGAGCTCGATCCGTTGATCGCGATGGCGACGGACGCAAGGCGCACCCTGTTTGCGACCTGGCATTCGCGCCATGCACCCGCAGTCGAGCCGGCCCGCCAATGGCTGGCTGCGCGCCGGATCAGATCGGTGCACATCAATTGGAAGGAGGACGTCCGCGTCTGGCATCCCGGCCAGGCCTGGATCTGGGAGCCGGGCGGGCTCGGCGTGTTCGATCCCGGCATCAATGCGTTGTCGATCCTGACCCGCATCCTGCCGTATCCAGTGTTTGTCACCGCGGCTGAACTCGCCTTTCCGGCCAATTGCCAGTCGCCGATTGCCGCCAATTTGACGCTGACCGATATCGGCGGCTTGCCGATCACGGCCGAATTCGACTTCCGCAAGACCGGGCCGCAGAGCTGGGATATCCTGTTCGAAACCGACGAGGGCCGGATGACTTTGTCCCGCGGCGGCAGGATCATGGCGGTCGATGGCAAGGTTGTTGCCGACGCGCCCGATGAGGAATATCGCGAGCTGTACCGGCATTTCGTCAAGCTTGCGGCGACCGGCGCGAGCGACGTCGATCTGGCACCGCTTCGTCTCGTTGCCGACGCTTTCCTGCTCGGCAAGCGCAACATCGTCGAACCGTTCGTGGACTAGAGATGGCTGGCTCAAAAATAACAAAAGACGTTTTTGGAACGCTGCCTGACGGACGCAAGGTCGAGCGCATCGTGCTGCGCGGGGACGGCGGGTTTGAGGCTCGCATCATCACTCATGGCGCGGTGATCCAGGCGCTGATCGCGCCGGACTCGAGGGACAGTTACGACGACGTCGTGCTCGGCCATGATGCTTTTGCCGGCTATCTCGCCGAACGGAAGTTTTTTGGCGCGACCGTCGGCCGCTACGCCAACCGCATCGCCAACGGGCAGTTCTCGCTCGATGGCGAGACCTTCCAGCTTCCGATCAACAACGGCCCCAATGCGCTGCATGGCGGCCTCGACGGCTTCGACCGCAAGCTCTGGGACATTGCCGAACTCGACGATGGCGCGAGCCCCGCGGTCACGCTGACCTACACCAGCCCGCATGGCGAGGAGAATTATCCCGGCAAGCTCGATGTGCGCCTGACCTATCGCGTCACCGGGCCGGCCGAGCTATCGCTGATCATGGAGGCACGGACCGATCGGCCGACTATCGTCAACCTGACCAACCACAGCTTCTTCAATCTGGAAGGCGCGAGCTCAGGCACACCCGCCCTCGACCACAGGCTGACGGTTAAGGCCGAGCATTTCCTGGCCATCGATCCCACTGCGATTCCGCTGCCGGAGCCGCCGCGCGCCGTCGCCGGCACGCCGTTCGATTTCCGTGAGGCTCGCGCCGTAGGCGCGCGCATTCGCGAGAGCGATCAGCAATTGTGCAACGGCAAAGGCTACGACCACACCTACTGTCTCGCACGCGATGGCAAGCTCGCGCTCGCGGCCCGGCTTGAGGCGCCGCGCTCGGGTCGCATCATGGAGTTGTTGACCGATCAGCCCGGCCTCCAGGTCTATTCCGGCAACTATCTCGACGGCACGATCTCGGGCAAGGGCGGCAAGCTGATCCGGCAGTCGGACGCGTTGTGCCTGGAGCCCCAGATGTGGCCCAATTCACCGAACCGGCCCGATTTCCCGAGCCCGCGCCTCGATCCCGGTGGCGTCTATCGGCATCACACCGTCTATCGCTTTGCCGTGAGGACGCCATGATGGAAGAGGTGCCGACTTCCGTTCTCTCCGCCGAACGCTGTCACCTCGGCGAGGGCCCGACCTATGATGTCGCCACCGACACAGCGTGGTGGTTTGATATTCGCGAGGGGCGCCTGTTCGAGGCGCATCTTGGCAGCGGCACGATCCGCAACCATTCGCTTGGCCGGATGGCGAGCGCGCTTGGGCGGATCGATGCCGAACACCAGCTGGTCGTCGCGGAAGATGGTTGTTACATCCGTAGCGTGGCCGACGGCGCGATAACGCTGTTCTGTCCGCTTGAGGCGGATAATCCCGCGACGCGCTCCAATGATTGCCGCGTGCACCAATCAGGCACGTTCTGGATCGGCACCATGGGGCGCAAGGCCGAGCGGGGCCTAGGGGCGATCTACGCGCTCCACCGCGGCAAGATCTCGACGCTGTTTCCAGGCATCAGCATTCCCAACTCGATCTGCTTCTCGCCGGACGGCACAATCGCCTATTTCACCGACACCGCGCGCGCCGTGCTCTATGCGGTGCCACTCAATCCGGCCACCGGCCTGCCGCGCGGCGAGCCGGAGGTGCTGCTGCGCCACACCGGCATCGGCGGCCTCGACGGCTCGGTGTGCGACGCCGACGGGCAAATCTGGAACGCCTGCTGGGGCGCGAGCCGCGTCGATGTCTACTCGCCGCAAGGCGAGCGCCTGCGCTCGCTGCGGGTGCCGGCGAGGCAGGCGAGCTGTCCCGCTTTCGTCGGCGCCGATCTGTCGCGCCTGCTCGTCACCTCGGCCTGGCAGGATATGGATGCCGAGGCGCGCGCCGCCGATCCGCAGGCCGGCTGCACCTTTTTGCTACAAGCCTCCGCGCGCGGTCGCGCGGAGCCCGATGTCAAGCTCGCATAGGAGATCCGAAGCCGACCTTACCTCTGTTATCGACGACACTAAGAAACAGTCTGACACCCAAAAGGGAGTGAAGTATGTTGAGATTGAAGACGACATTTCTCGCATTGGCGCTGGCCGGCGCCGCAACGATGGCCGCAGGCGTCACCGCCTCCGCGCAGGAGAAGGCGACCGTGGGCATCGCGATGCCGACGAAATCTTCGGCGCGCTGGATCGACGACGGCAACAACATGGTCAAAGTGCTGAAGGAGCGCGGTTACAACACCGACCTCCAATATGCCGAGGACGACATCCCGAACCAGCTCTCGCAGGTCGAGAACATGGTGACCAAGGGCGCGAAGGCGTTGGTGATCGCCGCGATCGACGGCACCACGCTGTCCGACGTGCTCAAGCAGGCGAAAGCCAAAGGCATCACCGTGATCGCCTATGACCGCCTGATCCGCGGCACGCCGAATGTCGACTATTACGCGACCTTCGACAATTTCCAGGTCGGCGTGCTCCAGGCGCAATCGATCGAGAAGGGGCTTGGCCTCAAGGAAGGCAAGGGCCCGTTCAACATCGAGCTGTTCGGCGGCTCGCCCGACGACAACAACGCCTACTTCTTCTACAACGGCGCGATGAGCGTGCTGAAGCCCTATATCGATAGCGGCAAGCTCGTGGTTGCCTCCGGTCAGATGGGCATGGACAAGGTCGCGACCTTGCGCTGGGACGGCGCCACCGCGCAGGCCCGCATGGACAATCTGCTCAGTGCCTATTACGGCAACAAGAAGGTCAACGCGGTGCTGTCGCCCTATGACGGCCTCTCGATCGGCATCATCTCCTCGCTGAAGGGCGTCGGCTACGGCAGCGCCGATCAGCCGATGCCGATCATCTCGGGCCAGGACGCCGAAGTGCCTTCGATCAAGGCCATGCTGCGCGGCGATCAGTACTCGACCATCTTCAAGGACACCCGCGATCTCGCCAAGGTGACCGCCGACATGGTCGACGCCGCGCTGGCCGGCAAGCAGGTGACGGTCAACGACACCAAAACCTACGAGAACGGCGCCAAGACCGTGCCGTCCTATCTCCTGAAGCCGGTCGTGGTGTACAAGGACAATTGGGAGAAGGTTCTGGTTGACAGCGGCTACTACAAGAAGTCGCAATTCCAGTAAGAGGTCTATTCCCTCTCCCCGCTCGCGGGGAGAGGGAACTAGCAGTGATCGAGGGACGTGAAATCATGACTGCCATGCTGGAGATGCGCAACGTCAGCAAGAGTTTTGCCGGTGTTCAGGCGCTGCGCGATGTCAATTTCTCGGTCGAGGCTGGCCAGATCCACGCTCTGGTCGGCGAGAACGGCGCCGGCAAATCGACCTTGATGAAGGTGCTGAGCGGCGTCTACCCGGCGGGCAGCTACGAAGGCACCATCGTCTTCGAGGGCGAGGAGCGCCGCTTCCGCGACATCAATGATTCCGAGGCGCTCGGCATCATCATCATCCACCAGGAACTGGCGCTGATCCCGCTGATGTCGATCGCGGAAAACATCTTCCTGTCGCATCCGCCGTCGAAGCTCGGTGTGATCGATCGCAACGAGGTGTACCGGCGGACGCGCGAGCTGCTTGCGCAGGTCGGGCTGAAGGAATCGCCGGATACGCTGATTACCGATCTCGGCGTCGGCAAGCAGCAGCTCGTCGAGATCGCGAAGGCGCTGTCCAAGCGCGTCCGGATGCTGATCCTGGACGAGCCGACGGCGAGCCTGAACGAGGCCGACAGCGCCGCCTTGCTGGAACGCCTGATGAAATTCCGCGAGCAGGGCATCGGCTCGATCCTGATCTCGCACAAGCTCAACGAGGTCGCCCGCGTCGCCGACCACATCACCGTGCTGCGCGATGGCCGCACTGTCGACGGCATCGACTGCCGCGCCGAGCCGATCCAGGAAGACCGCATCATCCGCAGCATGGTCAACCGCGATCTCGCCCATCGCTTCCCCGAACGTAGCGCGAAGATCGGCGAGCCCGTGCTCCAGGTTTCGAACTGGTCGGTCTATCACCCCATCCATCCCGATCGGCAGGTGATCAAGAACGTCAATTTCGGCGTCAAGCGCGGCGAGGTCGTCGGCATCGCCGGGCTGATGGGCGCCGGCCGCACCGAGTTCGCCATGAGCCTGTTCGGCCGCTCCTGGGGCGCCAATATCAGCGGCCGCATCGCACTTGAAGGCCACGAGATCGCGCTGCCGAACGTCGCGGCTGCGATCGATGCCGGCCTCGCCTATGTCACCGAGGACCGCAAGCAACTCGGGCTGATCCTGGCCGACGACGTCCGCAAGAACATTACGCTGGCAAGCCTCAACCAGGTCGCGCCGGGGCGGGTGATCGATGACATCGCCGAGCTGAAGGTCGCCAGCGACTACCGCAGCCGCATGCGGATCCGCTGTTCCGACGTCTACCAGGAGACTGGCCAGCTCTCCGGCGGGAACCAGCAGAAGGTCGTGTTGTCGAAATGGCTGATGACCGACCCCAAGGTCCTGATCCTGGACGAGCCGACAAGGGGCATCGACGTCGGTGCCAAATACGAGATCTACTGTATCATTAACGAGCTTGCAGAAGCCGGCCGCGGCGTGGTGGTGATCTCCTCAGAGATGCCCGAGCTGCTCGGCATCTGCGACCGCATCTGCGTCATGAACGACGGCGCCTTTGTCGGCGAGTTCCCGGGCGCTGAGGCGACACAGGAAAAGATCATGCGTGCCATCATGCGCAACGAACGAAGCAATGGAAACGGAGCGGTCGAGGCCGCGGAGATGGGAGGATCGCAGCCATGACCGACAAGACGGTTTCGCTGCCCGAGGAGCGCCGGCACGGCAGCTTCATCAAGAACAATCTGCGCAATTACGGCATGCTGATGTCGCTGATCGCGATCATGCTGTTCTTCCAGGTCATGACCGGCGGCACGCTGCTGCAGCCGCTCAACCTGACCAATCTGGTGCTGCAGAACAGCTACATCGTCATCATGGCGCTGGGTATGCTGCTGGTGATCGTCACCGGCCATATCGACCTGTCGGTCGGTTCGGTCGCGGGTTTCGTCGGTGCGGTCGCCGCTCTCCTCATGGTGACCTACAAGGTCGACTACACGCTCGCCTTTATCATCTGCCTCGCTGTCGGCGCGGCCATCGGCGCCGCGCAGGGCTATTGGGTCGCCTATTTCAAGATCCCGTCCTTCATCGTGACCCTGGCCGGCATGCTGGTGTTCAAGGGCCTCGCGCTCGCGGTGTTGCAGGGCCAGTCGCTCGGGCCGTTTCCGTCGACCTTCCAGAAATTATCGTCGGGCTTCATTCCGGAGCTGCTGCCCGAGGCCGGCACGCTGCATCCGACCTCGATGCTGATCGGCGCGGTGCTGGCGCTGGGGCTGGTCTATGCCAGCGCCAAGGGCCGCGCGCGTGAAGTGTCGCATGGTATCGAGGTCGAACCCTACGCCTTCTTCCTCGGCAAGAGCGTCGTGCTCGCCTGTGCGGTGCTGTACTTCACCTACCTGATCGCGAACTATCGCGGCCTGCCCAACGTGCTGGTCATCATGAGCGTCCTGATCGCGCTCTATGGTTTCGTTACCCGCCGCACCGTGATCGGCCGGCAGATCTACGCCGTCGGCGGCAACGCCAAGGCGGCCGGCCTGTCGGGCATCAAGACCGAGCGGCTGACCTTCTTCACCTTCGTCAACATGGGCGCGCTGGCCGCGCTCGCCGGCCTGGTTTTTGCCGCGCGCCTCAACACCGCGACACCCAAGGCGGGCCTCGGCTTCGAGCTCGACGTCATCGCCGCCTGCTTCATCGGCGGCGCCTCGGCCTATGGCGGCGTCGGGCGCGTCGGCGGCGCCGTGGTCGGCGCCATGATCATGGGCGTGATGAACAACGGCATGTCCATCCTCGGCATCGGCATCGACTACCAGCAGGTCATCAAAGGCCTGGTGCTGCTGGGTGCGGTGTGCATCGACGTGTATAATCAGCGGCGGTAGGAAGTGCCGTAGGGTGGGCAAAGGCGCAACGCGCCGTGCCCACCACCTTTTCCATGATCGTGACAGAGAGGATGGGCACGCGTCCGCCTGCCCATCCCTCGGCACTAGCGCCGGTAGCGGCATGGTCTTTCCCCTATCGTTGCGAGCGCAGCGAAGCAATCCAGACTGCTGCTGTGGAGACGGTTTGGATTGCTTCGTCGCAAGAGCTCCTCGTAATGACGGTGTTGCGGCGGCTCACCTTCCTTCCATAGGTGAGCTATTGCCCAGGCGATGAGTGTATGATCGAATGTCCGGATGGATCCCGGGATGCCCGATCTGATCATCTTCGATTGCGACGGCGTGCTCGTCGACAGCGAGCTGTTGAGCTGCCGCTGCCTCTCCGAGGTTCTGGCGGAGTTCGGCCTTCAGCTCGGTGTGGATCAGGCGCTCGCGCTTTTCCTCGGACGCAGCACGAAGGCGATCGAGCAGCATTATCGCGATCTCGGGCGGGCCCTGCCTGACGATTTCCTTCCGCGTCTGAAGGCGCGTGTGCTCGAGACCTTTGCGGGGGCGCTCCAGCCGATCCCCGGCGTCGGCGCGGTGCTGTCCGAATTGGAGATGCCGCGCTGTGTGGCATCGTCGAGCGACCTCGACCGCGTCTCGTTGTCGCTTGATGTCACCGGCCTCGCGCCGCATTTCGGCGACCGGCTCTACACCGCACAGATGGTCAGGCACGGCAAACCGGCGCCGGATCTCTTTCTCCACGCTGCCGGGAAAATGCAGGCCGATCCCGCGCGCACGCTGGTGATCGAGGACAGTGTCAGCGGCGTGCAGGCTGCCAAGGCGGCAGGCATGATGGTCTGGGGATTTGTCGGCGGTGACCATTATCGTGGGCGCGATGGCCGCGCTATATTGTCCGCCGCCGGCGCCGATCGGGTCTTCGCGCGCATGAGCGAATTCTGGGAGGCGTGAGGCCGCATGGCCGTCGAGAACGAGAAATCCAGGCTCGACGACGCCGCGCGTGCCGGCTGGCTCTATTTCATTGCCGGCCACACCCAGGACGAGATCGCAAAGATGCTCCAGGTGTCGCGCGCCTCGGCGCAGCGGCTGGTGTCGCTGTGCCTCGCCGAGCGGCTGATCACGTTCCGGCTCGAACATCCGATCGCCGCCTGCATGGAGCTGGCGGCGCGCCTGAAGCAGCGGTTTGACCTCAGCCATTGCGAGGTGGTGCCGGCCGACCCTGCTGCGCCGCAGGCGACCGCCGGCATCGCCGAGCGCTGCGCCAATCTGCTCGACGCGACTCTGCGTCCGGAGACGCCTGTTATCGTCGCGCTCGGCACGGGGCGGGCGGTGCGCGCCGCCGTCGAGCGCGTCACGCCGATCGACCGGCCCAACCACCAGATCGTCTCGCTGGTCGGCAACATCTCCGCCGACGGTTCGGCGAGCTTCTACGACACCGTCGGCCGGCTCGCCGACCGCACCGGCGCGCGGCATTACCCGATGCCGCTGCCGTTCCTGATGTCGTCGGAGGACGAGCGCAACAAGATGGTCCGCATTGAGCCGATCGCGAAGGTCAAGGCGGTCGCGGCCAAAGCGGATCTGCGTCTCGTCGGAATCGGCCAGATGGACCAGAAGGCGCAGGTCCATGTCGATGGCTTCGTCACGCGCGACGAATTGTTCGAGATGATGCGACAGGGCGCGATCGGGGAAATCACCGGCTGGGCCTATGATTCCAAGGGCCGCCTGCTCAAGGCCGGCACCAACAAGCGCCTCACCAGCATTCCGCCAGAGGTCCCGGCGAAGACCACGACCATCGGCGCCGCTGTCGGTGCGGCCAAGGTGCCGGCGATCGCGGCCGCGCTGAACGGGGGTCTGATCAACGGCCTGATCACTGACGAGACCACCGCGCGGGCGATCCTGGAGCGCTGAGGCGGCTCGTTCGGCAATGGGACTCGGCTCCCTCTCCCGCCTGCGGGAGAGGGTTGGGGAGAGGGTGTCTCCGCAGTGGGGCACCCCGAGAGGATAGAACCCTCACCCGTATCGCATCTGCGATGCGATACGACCTCTCCCGCAAGCGGGAGAGGTGAAGGGCCAGCGGCATTCGTTCAATCTGACTCCCATTTCTCCCGCACCGCACCACTCATAAGTTGCGGGGATCCGTGCCCGCCTGCTTGACAACCGTCGCACCTCGTCCGAACATACACCCAACGCGTGGGCATATGCTCAAAAGCGCGGGCTAGGGAGGTCACCGTGAAACAATTTTTGGGCGCCGTCTGCGGCGCATCCGTACTGCTTGCCGTCCCCGCGATGGCCGAAACGACCCTGACGATCGCCACGGTCAACAACGGCGACATGATCCGCATGCAGGGGCTCACAAGCGAATTCACCAAGGCGAACCCGGATATTTCAGTGAAATGGGTGACGCTGGAGGAGAACGTGCTGCGCCAGCGCGTCACCACCGACATCGCCACCAAGGGCGGTCAGTTCGACGTGCTGACCATCGGCACCTACGAGGTGCCGATCTGGGCCAAGAAGGGCTGGCTGGTGCCGCTCGCCAATCTCGGCGCCGATTACGACGTCGCCGACCTGCTGCCGAAGATCAAGGATGCGGTCTCCGTCGACGGCAAGCTCTACGCCGCGCCGTTCTACGGCGAGAGCTCGATGATCATGTACCGCACCGACCTGTTCGAGAAGGCCGGCCTGAAGATGCCGGAGAAGCCGACCTGGGAGTTCGTGATCGATGCCGCCAAGAAGCTGACCGACAAGAACGGTGGCGTCTATGGCATCTGCCTGCGCGGCAAGGCCGGCTGGGGCGAGAACATGGCCTTCCTTTCGGCGATGGCCAATTCTTATGGCGCGCGCTGGTTCGACGAGAAGTGGGAGCCGCAGTTCAACACGCCGGAATGGAAGACGACGCTCACGACCTACGTCAATCTGATGAAGGATGCCGGACCTCCCGGCGCGAGTTCGAATGGCTTCAACGAGAACCTGGCGCTGTTCAACGCCGGCAAATGCGGCATGTGGATCGATGCGACGGTGGCCGCATCCTTCGTGACGAACCCGAGTCAGTCCACGGTTGCCGACAGGGTCGGCTTCGCGCTCGCGCCCAACACCGGGCTTGGCAAGAACGCCAATTGGCTGTGGGCCTGGAACCTCGCGATCCCCGCCGGCTCGAAGAAGACCGAGGCGGCCGAGAAGTTCATTGGCTGGGCGACCAGCAAGGACTACATCAAGCTCGTAGCCTCGAGGGAGGGCTGGTCTAACGTGCCGCCGGGCACGCGCACCTCGCTCTACACGAATCCTGAGTATCTGAAGGCCGCGCCCTTCGCCAAGATGACGCTGGCCTCGATCGACGCGGCTGACCCGAACAAGCCGACCGTGAAGCCCGTGCCTTATGTCGGCGTGCAATATGCCGCGATCCCGGAATTCCAGGGCATCGGCACCCAGGTGGGCCAGCAATTCTCTGCAGCGCTTGCGGGATCGATGACGGTCGATGCGGCACTCGCCGCCGCGCAATCCGCCACCGAGCGCGAGATGAAGCGCGCCGGCTACATCAAATGAACCCGAGCTCTCCCTGAGCTCAAACTTGCGGCCATCCACTCCTTGCTCGATGGATGGCCGCCTTCTTCCTCCAGCGGAGAGCCTGAGGATGGCAACCCGGCAGACGCAACTCCTTGCGCGGTCGCTTCTGACCCCAGCCGTCGGGCTGCTGTTCATCTGGATGATCGTTCCGCTCGCGCTGACGCTCTATTTCTCGACGCTGCATTACAGCCTGCTCGATCCCGGCTCGGAATCGTTCGTCGGGCTGGAAAACTTCCGCTACTTCCTCACCGATCCCGCTTTCCTCGCCTCACTCCAGAACACGCTGGTGCTGGTCGGCTCGGTGCTGGCGCTGACGATCCTGCTCGGCATTCCCCTGGCGCTGCTGATGGACCAGCCCGTGATCGGCCGCAACCTCGTCCGGCTGATGGTGATCGCGCCGTTCTTCGTGATGCCGACGGTGAGCGCGCTAGTCTGGAAGAACCTGCTGATGCACCCGGTGTCCGGCCTGTTCGCCTGGCTCGCAAAACTGATCGGGCTGACGCCGATCGACTGGTTCAACGACGTGCCGCTGTTCTCGGTGATCCTGATCGTCGCCTGGCAATGGTTGCCGTTCGCGACGCTGATCCTGCTCACCGCCCTGCAATCGCTCGACGAGGAGCAGAAGGAGGCGGCCGAGATGGATGGCGCGAGTGCCGTCTCGACCTTCATCTACATCACGCTGCCGCATCTGGCGCGCCCGATCACAGTGGTAATCCTGATCGAGACCATCTTCCTCCTGACGGTATTCGCCGAGATCTTCGTCACCACCGGCGGTGGGCCGGGCCTGCAGACCACCAACATCGCCTTTTTGATCTATTCGCAGGCGCTGATCCAGTTCGACGTCGGCAGCGCCTCGGCGGGCGGCCTCGTGGCCGTCGTCATCGCCAATGTCGTCGCCTTCTTCCTCGTCCGCATCGTCGGCCGCAACCTGGAAGCCTAAAATCATGGCGCGCAAGTCAACGACGCGGCGGGTGGTGATTTCGACGATCGGGGCGTGGTTCTTCGGCTTCTTGATCTTCTTTCCGATCCTGTGGATGGTGCTGGCGAGCTTCAAGACCGAGCTCGAGGCCTTCGCCATTCCGCCGTCCTTCCTGTTCTTCCACTGGACCACGGAAAATTATGCGACCGTGCAGGAGCGCAGCGACTATCTGCTCCATGCGATGAACTCGATCATCATCGCCGGCGGCTCGACGCTGATCGCGCTGCTGATCGCGATCCCCGCAGCCTGGTCGATGGCGTTCTCGCCGACCAAGCGCACCAAGGACATCCTGCTCTGGATGCTCTCGACCAAGATGATGCCGCCGGTCGGCGTGCTGGTGCCGATCTACCTGATCTACAAGTCCTTTGGGTTGCTCGATTCCCGCATCGGTCTTGTCTTCATCCTCTGCCTCGGAAACTTGCCGATCGTGATCTGGATGCTCTTCACCTATTTCAAGGAGATCCCGCGCGACATCCTGGAGGCCGCGCGCATGGACGGCGCCACGATCGGCCGCGAGCTCGTCTATGTCCTGACGCCGATGGCAATCCCGGGCCTCGCGTCGACCATGCTGCTCAATCTGATCCTGGCCTGGAACGAGGCGTTCTGGACGCTCAATCTGTCGACCTCGAACGCCGCGCCGCTCACCACGTTCATTGCATCCTACTCCAGTCCCGAAGGACTGTTCTGGGCAAAGCTGTCGGCGGCGTCGACGCTGGCGATCGCGCCCATTCTCGTCCTCGGTTGGTTCAGCCAGAAGCAGCTCGTGCGCGGGCTCACCTTCGGCGCGGTGAAGTAAAGGGGCTGCCGGATCATGGGTCAGATCACACTTCAGGGCGTGCAGAAATCCTTCGGCCCCGTGCACATCATCAAGGGCGCCGATCTCGAGATCGCCGACGGCTCCTTCGTGGTGTTCGTCGGTCCTTCCGGTTGCGGCAAGACCACGCTGCTGCGCTTGATTGCGGGCCTCGAGGACGTCACAGGCGGCAGCATCCTGATCGACGGCAAGAACGTGGTCGACACGCCGCCCGCCAAGCGCGGGCTGTCGATGGTGTTCCAGTCCTACGCGCTCTATCCGCATATGAGCGTGCGCGGCAATATCGGCTTCGGCCTGAAGATGGCGGGCCTCTCCAAAGACGAAACCAACCGCAAGGTAGAAGCCGCCGCCGCGACGCTCAACCTCACGCCCTATCTTGACCGCAAGCCGCGCGAGCTCTCCGGCGGCCAGCGCCAGCGCGTCGCGATCGGGCGGGCCATCGTGCGCGAGCCCAAGGCGTTTCTGTTCGATGAGCCGCTGTCCAACCTCGACGCTGCGCTGCGCGTGCAGATGCGCATCGAGGTCACGCGGCTGCAGAAGCAGCTCGGGACCACGGCGATCTACGTCACCCACGACCAGGTCGAGGCCATGACCATGGCCGACAAGATCGTCGTGCTCAACGGCGGCAAGATCGAGCAGTATGGTTCGCCGTTGGAGCTCTACGAGCGTCCTGCCAATCTCTTCGTCGCCGGCTTCATCGGCTCGCCCAAGATGAATTTCGTCACCGGCGAGAATGCCGCGCAAAAGGGCGCGACGACGATCGGCGTGCGGCCGGAGCACATCAAGATCGAGAGCGACGGAGCTGGCGGCTGGCCGGGCACGATCGCGGTGGCCGAGCATCTCGGCAGCGACACCTTTCTCTATGTCGACGCCGGGCCGCTCGGGATGCTGACGGCGCGCTACATCGGTGAACTGAGCCTGCATGCCGGCGACCGCGTGTCGCTGGTGCCTGACCCCGCGCGCATTCACCGATTCGACGCAGGCGGCAACGCGCTTCGGAACTAACAAGAAACGGGAATACGACCATGTACCTGGAAAAATTCAAGCTGAGCGGCAAGACCGCGTTCATCACCGGTGGCGGGCAGGGCATTGGGCTTGCTTGCGCGGAGGCGCTGGCCGAGGCCGGCGCCAAGGTCATCATCGGTGACCGCGACAGCAAGGTCGCCGATGACGCCAAGGCCAGCCTGAAGACAAAGGGTTTCGACATCGAAACCGCGATCATGGACGTCACCGACACCAAGCGCGTGGCGGAGGTCGCCAATGATCTCGTCGCCCGTCATGGCAAGGTCGACATCCTCGTCAACAATGCCGGCATTGCGCGCAGCGAAACGCCGGCCGAGACCGTGACCGACGAGCACTGGCTCAACGTCATCGACGTCAATCTCAACGGCACCTTCTGGTGCTGCCGCGAATTCGGCAAGCACATGCTCAACGCCAAGAGCGGCGCCATCGTCAATGTCGGCTCGATGTCCGGCTTCATCGTCAACAAGCCGCAGGAACAGTGCTTCTACAACGCCTCGAAGGCCGGCGTGCACCATCTGACCAAGTCGCTTGCCGCCGAATGGGGCGCGCGCGGCATCCGCGTCAACGCGGTGGCGCCGACCTATATCGACACGCCGCTCAACGCCTTCGTGAAAAGCACCCCGAAAATGTATGACGCCTGGATCGGTGGAACCCCGATGGCGCGGATGGGACAGGTCGAGGAGATCGCCTCGGTCGTCCTGTTCCTGGCGTCCGAGGCCGCGAGCCTGATGACCGGCAGCATCGTGCTGGTGGATGGCGGCTACACTTGCTGGTAGGCTTGCGTCAAAACTGACGAGAGCTTCCAGGAGCGACAATGCCGCGAGCGTATATCGGCGTCGACGTGGGGACCACGAGCACGCGAGCAGGGGTGTTTGACGAGGCGGGCACGTTGCTTGCGACCGCCAAGCATCCAATCCGGATCTGGCACGAGGCCGGCGACATCGTCGAGCAGTCGTCCCAGGACATCTGGGAAGCCTGCGTCAAATCGGTGCGGGCGGCGATGGCGGAAGCGGCGATCGTGCCCGACAGCGTCGGCGGCATCGGTTTCGACGCGACCTGTTCCCTGGTGGTGCTCGACATCAAGGGCGAGCCGGTCACGGTGAGCGCCTCCGGCGACAGGCGGCGCAATGTCATCGTCTGGATGGACCATCGCGCCATTGCCGAGGCGCGGCTGATCAACGAGACCGGGGATTCCGTGCTGCGCTATGTCGGCGGCTCGATCTCGCCCGAGATGGAGATGCCAAAACTGTTGTGGCTGAAGCGGCATCTGCGCGCGAGTTTTGACGCTGCCGGGCATTTCTTCGATCTGGCGGACTATCTGACCTGGCGCGCGACCGGTTCGCTGCAGCGCTCGACCTGCACCGTCACTTGCAAATGGAACTACCTCGCACATGACGGCGGCGGCTGGAGTGCCCCATTCTTCAAGCGCATCGGCCTGTCTGACTTCGTCAGCGAGAAATACGCCCGCATCGGCACCGAGATCGTCGCCCCCGGCACGCGGCTCGGCGCAGGTCTCACCCGCGCGGCCGCCGCCGATCTCGGCCTGTCCGTTGGCACACCGGTCGGCGCCTCCTTGATTGACGCCCATGCCGGCGGCATCGGCGCGATCGGCGGGCGCGACGGATCGGGTGGAACGATGGATGTCAGCGATCGCCTGGCCTACATCATGGGAACGTCGGCCTGCATCATGGCGACGACGAAAGAGCCGTGCTTCGTGCCCGGCGTCTGGGGGCCCTATTATTCCGGCATGGTGCCGGATTTCTGGCTCAACGAGGGTGGTCAATCTGCTGCTGGAGCTGCGATCGACCATCTCCTCAAATCGCATCCGGGACACGCCGAGGCGAGCGCGGCGGCGCGCGGCGATGGCGTCGACCTCATCGAGTTCCTCGAGCGCCGCATCATCGCGCGCGCCGGTGATGCCAGCCGCGCCGCGCTGCTCGCCCGCGACGTCCATGTGCTCCCTGAGTTCATCGGCAACCGCTCACCTTACGCCGACCCCGACACCCGCGCGGTGATCGCGGGCCTCGATCTCGACATTGACGTCGGCTCGATGGAGCGGCTGTTCATCGCCGGCCTGTGCGGGTTGGCCTACGGGCTCGCCGAGGTGATCGAGGCCTTTGCCACGCACGGCGTCCATGCTGGCATCATGATCATGGGCGGCGGCGCCAGCCGCAGTCCGCTGGTGCGGCAGATCATGGCCGATACCACTGGGCTTACTGTCGCGCTGCCGCAAACCAAGGAGCCGGTGCTGCTGGGGGCGGCGATGCTGGGTGCGGTTGCCGGTGGCGCCTACGCCTCGATCGGCGAGACCATGGCAAGAATGTCGGCGCTCGGACGCAAGAGCGAGCCGACGGCGCCCGACATGGCCGCGTTTCACGCGAAGAAGCGCGAGGTCTACAAGCTGCTGCGAGAGGTCGATCGCGGCAGCCGCGCGGCGATGCGCGACATCGCCAAAGGTTAAAGGTCATGCTGATTTCTTGCGGCGATGCGCTGATCGATTTCGTGCCGACGAAAAACGCCGACGGCCGGGAAGCGGTGATGCCGGCGGTCGGCGGCTCCTGCCTCAACGTCGCGATCGGCATCGCGCGGCTTGGCGCACCGACCGGTTTTGTCGGCGGCATCTCGACCGACTTGTTCGGGCGCATGATCGCGGATCACGCCGCCGCCTCGAACGTCGAGCTTGGTCTCGCGACCCGCAGCGATCTCCAGACCACGCTCGCTTTCGTCCGCATCGTCGCCGGCGAGTCTCATTACGCCTTCTATGACGCCGAGACGGCGACGCGGAATTGGACCTACCGGCACGGGAGCATTGCCGTCGACACCGTCGAAGCCGTCCATGTCGGCTCGACCACGCTGGTCAACGACCAGGGCGCTGCCGAGACCGAGGCCCTGATCGCAGATGCGCGGGCCTCATCAACGATCTCCTTCGATCCGAACTGCCGGCCCAATCTGGTCCGGGACAAGCCGGCCTATCTTGCGCGCATGGTCGAGTTCGCTGCGAGCGCTGATCTCGTCAAGATGTCGGACGTCGACTTCGCCTACCTCTTTGGCGAGGAGCCTTATCAGCAACGCGCGAGTGCGCTGCTGGGGCAGGGCACGAGTCTCGTCGTCATCACCCGCGGCAACAATGGCGCCATCGCCTGGCATGCGAAGGCAGGGCAGATCGAGGTCGAGGCGCCGAAGGTCGCGGTCGCCGACACCATCGGCGCCGGCGATAGCTTTCAGGCCGCATTGCTGTTCGCCCTGCACAAGCAGGGGCGCCTCGCCCGGCAACAATTGAAGGACATCGGCGCAGACGAGCTCCGCCGCGCGCTCTTCTTTGCCGCCAACTGCGCCGGCCTGACCTGCACCCGTCCGGGTGCGGATCCGCCCTGGAGCCACGAGATCAGCTGGAACTGGTAGGTCGCGCGTCAGGGGCCTCGCGATGTCCCGGCGGACTGTGGCCATGCGTCGGCCGAAATGGACAGGTCAACTCCGCGCTGGCAAGGTCCGCGCGTCCTGACGTGAGCCTGTCCTGATGAGCACCGACCTCTGTTTCCTCTCCGCCACCGAACTGCGTAAACGCATCACCAGCAAGAAGGTGTCGCCGGTCGAAATCGTCAGCGCCGTGCTCGCGCGCGCCGAGGCGCTCCAGCCCGAATTGAATTGCTTCATCACGCTCTGCGGCGACGAGGCGATGGCAGCGGCACGCGAGGCCGAGCGCAGGGTGATGGCGGGCGAGCCGCTCGGCCTGCTGCATGGGCTTCCCGTCACCGTCAAGGACATCGTCAACACACGCGCCGTGAAGACGACTTTTGGCGCCATTCCCTACAAGGACAACGTCCCCACCGAGGATGCCGTCGCGGTGGCAAAGCTGCGCGCGGAAGGTGCGATTCTGATCGGCAAGACCACGACGCCGGAATTCGGCAGCAAGTGCCTGACCGATTCACCGCTGTTCGGTCGCACACGTAACGCCTGGAGCGCGGAGCGCTCGTCTGGCGGCTCCAGCGGCGGCGCGGCCGTGGCGATGGCGAGCGGCATCGCGCCGCTGGCGATCGCGACCGATGGCGGCGGCTCGACGCGGATTCCTGCCGCCTGCAACGGCGTGGTGGGCTTGAAGCAGAGCAACGGCTTGATCGCGCACAGCCAGGCGCTGGATGCGTTCGGCAACCAGACCTATGTCACGCCGACCACGCGCACGGTGGCCGACACCGCATTGATGATGCAGGCGATGGCCGGCGAGGATGCTTGCGATCCCTGGTCGATCGGCGTGCCCGTGCCCGATTTCATCGGCACCGCCGCCGCGCGCGGCGATCTGCGCGGGCAGAAAATCCTGTTCTGCGCCTCGCCGCCCGGACGTCCGGTGTCGGCGGATGTCGCCTCGGCCTTCAAGGCGAGCCTCGACCGGCTCGCGAGCCTAGGTGCCGAGCTCGAAGAATTCTCCGGCGAGGGCTACGACGTCGAGCCGATCTGGCGCGCCATCAACCATACCGTCTGGCGTTCGCGCTTTTCGAAGCTGGTGGCCGAGCATGGCGACGTCCTCAGCGAGGCCTTCGTCAAGCAGATCGCGCTGGCAACCAATGTCAGCGGCGTTGACTACCAGGAGGCGATGTTCGCGCGCACGGCGTTGTTCCGTCGCGTGCAATCCCTGCTTGCGCGTGGGCACCTTCTGGCGATGCCGACCATCACCCGTACAGCGCTGCCGATCGACCAGGATTTGTTCGGCACCATCGAGATCGACGGCGAGCAGTTTGACAGCGTCCGGCCGCACTGGTTCCCCTGGACCATGCCGTTCAACATGACCGGCCACCCCGCGATCAGTCTGCTCTGCGGTTTTGGCCGCGACGGCCTGCCGATCGGGCTCCAGCTCGTGGGCCGCTTCCGGGCCGATGCGGAATTGTTGCGTGTCAGCGCGCTGTTCGAAGCCGCGCACGACCTTCTCGTCCGCCGGCCCGGCTGAGATGGGGCACATGCGGCAAAGGGCTTGCGTTGCGCGTCGGGACATGTTGATCGTGCCGCTGATGAGCCCTGAACCCGACCGCGCATGAGCGTATTTGTCCTCCGACGTGTCCTGACATTGCTGGCGACGCTGGTCGGCGCATCCGTGATCATTTTCCTGGTGCTGGATGCGCTGCCGGGCAACGCCGCGCAGATGTTGATGGGCGCGGACGCCTCGGCCGACGCGGTGCGCGCGCTCACCGTCAAGCTCGGGCTCGACCAGCCGCTGGCGGTGCGCTACCTGCAATGGGTCAAGGGGCTCCTGGTCGGCGATCTCGGCAACTCCTATGTCTACGGCACCCCGGTCGGCGCTCTGATCGCGGAGCGAATGGTGCTGACCATTCCGCTTGCGATCATGTCGATGCTGATCACGGTGGTGCTGGCGCTCTCGGCCGGCATCTACACCGCCGCCAACCACAACAAGCTCGGCGATGTCGGCGTGATGTCGCTGACCCAGATCGGCATCGCGCTGCCGAACTTCTGGTTCGCCATCCTGCTGGTGCTGCTGTTCGCGGTGCGGCTGCAATGGCTCTCCGCCGGCGGCTTTGCCGGCTGGGAGGACGGCATTTGGCCCGGCGTCAAATCGCTGCTGCTGCCGTCGATCTCGCTCGCGGTGGTGCAGGCCGCGATTCTCGCCCGCGTCACGCGCTCCGCCGTGCTCGAAGTGCTGCGCGAAGACTTCGTCCGCACCGCGCGCGCAAAGGGGCTCGGCAAGCGCGAGGTGCTGTGGAGCCATGTGCTGCGCAATGCCATGATCCCGGTGATGACGGTAATGGGCCTGCAATTCGCCAATCTGCTCGCCGGCACCATCGTGATCGAGAACGTGTTCTATCTGCCGGGCCTCGGCCGGCTGATCTTCCAGTCGATCGCCAACCGCGACCTGATCGTGGTGCGCAATTGCGTGATGCTGCTCGCGACCATGGTTGTCATCGTCAATTTCGTGGTCGACGTGCTCTATGCCTTCATCGATCCCCGCATCAAGGTGCACGACCTGTGAGCGCGCAGCTTTCCACGCCGGTTGACGCCCCGGTCGCAACGCGCCTCTTGCCGGCCAGGACCTTCTGGGGCCGCGCGTTGCGCCACCGCAGCTTTGTGCTGGGTGGCGCGCTCAGCCTGCTGGTGGTCGTCTCGGCGCTGCTCTCGCTGGTGTGGACACCGTGGTCGCCTTACGAGATCGACATCGCCTCGAAACTCCGGCCGCCCTCGGCGGCGCATTGGCTCGGCACCGATACGTTTGGCCGCGACATTGTCTCGCTGCTGCTTGCCGGCGCGCGCTCGACCATCCTGGTCGGCATCATCGCGGTCAGCATCGGTCTCACCTTCGGCGTCTGCCTCGGCCTGATCGCCTCGGCCAAGCGCGGCTGGACCGAAGAGATCATCATGCGCTTCTCCGACTTCACTTTCGCCTTTCCGGCCGTGCTCTCGGCGATCATGCTCGCCGCAGTCGCGGGGCCGGGCATGCTGACCTCGATCATTGCGATCGGCATCTTCCAGATCCCGACGCTTATCCGGCTGACGCGCGGCTCGGCCAATGCGATCTGGGCGCGCGAATTCGTGCTGGCCGCGCGCGCCTCGGGGAAGGGCGCTTTCCGCATCACCATCGAGCACGTGCTGCCGAACATCCTGTCGATCCTGATCGTGCAGGCGACCATCCAGTTTGCGCTGGCGATCCTCGCCGAGGCCGCGCTGT
The DNA here is from genome assembly GCF_049949275.1 of Bradyrhizobium genosp. A. NCBI lineage: Bacteria > Pseudomonadati > Pseudomonadota > Alphaproteobacteria > Hyphomicrobiales > Nitrobacteraceae > Bradyrhizobium > Bradyrhizobium genosp. A. The sequence continues at coordinate 3,233,996 of NZ_CP188196.1, forward strand.
CGTATCTCGGGCTCGGCACGCAGCCGCCGCAGCCGTCCTGGGGCCGCATGCTGAACGATGCGCAGACCATGCTGTTCCAGTCGCCGATGCTCGCGGTCTATCCGGGTGCTGCGATCGCGATCGCGGTGCTCGGCCTCAATCTGCTCGGCGACGGCTTGCGCGATCTGCTCGATCCCAGACTGGCGCGGGAGCGGTGACGATGGCTGATCCCGCAACCATGCCGCTGATAGAGGTCGCTGGTCTCGGCGTCCGCCTCAACACCAGCCGCGGTCCGGCGCAGGCCGTGCGCGGCGTCAGTTTTGCGTTGAAGCGTGGCGAGACGCTTGGGCTCGTCGGCGAATCCGGCTGCGGCAAGTCGGTTACGGCGCTGTCGCTGATGGGATTGCTGCCGGACAGCGCGGCCGTCAGCGGCAGCATCAAGCTTGAGGGCAACGAGCTCGTGCGGCTCCCGGATGCGGATTATTGCGGCTTACGCGGCAACCGCATCAGCATGATCTTCCAGGAGCCGATGACGGCGCTCAACCCGATGCACACGATCGGCCATCAGGTTGCTGAGCCGCTGCGGCGTCACAAGAAATATTCAGCCACGCAGGCGCGCAGAGAGGCGATCGCCTTGCTCGACCGCGTCGGGTTGCCCGATCCGGCCAAGCGCATCGATGCCTATCCGCATCAGTTCTCCGGCGGCCAGCGCCAGCGCGTCACCATCGCCATGGCGCTCGCCTGCGAGCCTGATCTCTTGATCGCGGACGAGCCCACCACCGCGCTCGACGTCACCATTCAGGGCCAGATCCTCGATCTCATCGCCGACCTCGTCGAGGAGCGCGGCATGTCGATGGTCCTGATCTCGCACGATCTCGGCGTCATCGCCGAGAACGTGCAGCGCATGATGGTGATGTATGGCGGCACCGTCGTCGAGAGCGGGCCGACCGACGAGGTGTTCCGTCGCATGGGCCATCCCTACACGCAGGGCCTGTTCCGCGCCCGTCCGCGGCTCGGCGCGCGCAAGGGGACGCGGCTGACCACGATCTCGGGCACGGTACCGGAGCTAGCGGATTTGCCGGTGGGCTGCGCCTTCGGCGATCGCTGTCCGCTGGTCCAGGACAAGTGCCGCGCGGCGCTGCCGCCGATGGTCGAAGTCGGTCCTGGCCATGTCGTGCGTTGCGTGCGCACCGATGTGTCCATGGCCGCGAATGTCGGAGCGCTGTCGGCATGACCGCAGCGCCGCTTCTCGACGTCAAAAATCTCGAGCAGCGCTACACGCTGCCGCGGGAAAGCCTGTTCCGTCCGCCCGGCCATGTGCGCGCGCTCAACGGCGTCAGCGTGCAGGTCTCCGCAGGCAAGAGCCTCGGCATTGTCGGCGAATCCGGCTCGGGCAAGTCGACCTTTGCACGGGCGGTGATGGCGCTGGAGCGGCCGACCGCGGGGCAGGTCGCGCTGCTCGGCCGCGATCTCAACCGCATCTCCCCCGATGAATTGCGCCGCGCGCGGCGCGATTTCCAGATGGTGTTCCAGGATCCGTATGGATCGCTCGACCCGCGCCAGACCATTGCGCGCATCGTCGCCGAGCCGCTCACCGTGCTCGATGATGCCGACCGCACCACGTTCCGCGCCCGCGTCGCGGCGGTGCTGAAGCAGGTCGGCCTGCGCGAGGCGGACATGGACAAATATCCGCATGAGTTCTCCGGCGGACAGCGCCAGCGCATCGCCATCGCGCGCGCGCTGATCACGCAACCAAAACTGATCGTCGCGGACGAGCCGGTCTCCGCGCTCGACGTCTCCGTGCAGGCGCAAGTGCTGAACCTGATGCAGGATCTCCAGGAGCAGTTCGGCCTCAGCTACATCCTGATCAGCCACGACCTCGCCGTGGTCGATTATCTTTGCGACGAGGTCGCAGTGATGTATCTCGGCCGGATCGTCGAGCAGGGGCGGCCGGAGGATTTGTTCGAGCGCTGCGCCCATCCCTATACGCGGGCGCTGCTGGACGCCGTGCCGCGCGCACGCGCCGGCGGGGGCCGGCGCCGGCGCGGGGCCCAGGCGATCGCCTCGCAATCGGCGGCCGCTGCGGGGTGCCCCTATGTGGCGCGTTGTCCGCTCGCCGACCAGCATTGCCGCGAGGTTCCGCCCTTGCTACGCAGGGTGGGCGAGGGACATCTCGCCGCCTGCCACAAGGCGGAGGCGGTCATGGCATTGCCGCAGGCGGCCATGGAAGGTTAATGTCGGCTACAGGATTGGCGTAGCCTCAAGACGACAGAAGAAGGCCGGGGAGTTAGGGCATGTTGAAGAAGCTAACGATCGTCGCTTTTGCCGCAGCATTGGCCGCGGCGCCGCTGCCGGTGCTGGCGCAGAGCAAGAAGGACAGCGTCGTCATGGGCATGACGCTGGAGCCGCCGGGACTCGATCCCACCAACGCCGCGGCTGCCGCGATCGCCGAGGTCACGCTCTACAACATCTACGAGACCCTGACCAAGATCAACGAGGACGGCTCGGTCTCGCCGCTGCTCGCCGAGAGCTGGACCGCGTCGCCCGACCTGAAGACCTACACGTTCAAGCTGGGCAAGGGCGTCAAATTCCAGAATGGCGAGGCGTTCGATTCCGCCGCCGTAAAATTCTCGTTCGAGCGCAACGCGGCCGCGAACAGCACCAACAAGGACAAGAGCCTGTTCCAGGCCTTCGAGAAGGTTGACGCGCCGGACGCCGACACGATCGTGCTCACGCTGAAATATCCCGAGCCGAACCTGCCGTTCCTGCTCGGGCAGGCGAGCGGCTCGATCGTCGAGCCGAAGAGTGCTGCGACCAACGTGACGCAGCCGGTCGGCACCGGGCCGTACCAGTTAGGGGCCTGGGTCAAGGGCTCCTCGCTCACGCTCAGCAAATGGGCCGACTATCGCAACGCCTCCGCGATCAAGCTGTCCAAGGTGACGATCCGCTTCATCGGCGATCCCGCCGCGCAGATTGCGGCGCTGCTGTCCGGCGACGTCGACGCGTTCCCGCGCGTCACGACCCGCGGCGTCGCGCAGTTCAAGAGCGATCCGCGCTTCACCGTGCTGGTCGGCGGCTCCAAGGCCAAGACCATCGTCGCCATCAACGAGAAGAAGAAGCCGCTCGACGACGTGCGGGTGCGCCGCGCGATCCTCGCCGCCATCGACCGCAAGTCGATGATCGACGGTTCGGTCGAAGGTTTCGGCACGCCGATCGGCAGCTTCTACACGCCGGGTTCGCTCGGCTATGTCGACACCACCGCCGTCAATCCCTACGACCCCGAGAAGGCGAAGAAGCTGCTGGCTGAAGCAGGTGTTACCACGCCGCTCGAGCTCAGCCTGAAGCTGCCGCCGCCGCCCTACGCCCGGCAGGGCGGCGAGATCCTTGCAGCCCAGCTCGCCAAGGTCGGCATCAACGCCAAGATCGAGAACGTCGAGTGGGCGCAGTGGTTGTCGCAGGCCTTCGCCCCCAACGGGCCGCACAATTACGACCTCACCATCGTCTCCCACGTCGAGCCGTTCGATCTCGTCAAGCTGACCGAGCCCGACTTCTATCTCGGCTACAACAGCGAGGCATTCAACGCGCTCTACAAGCAGATCGTGTCGACGCCGGACGAGGCCGGCCGCGCGAAGCTGCTCGGCGATGCCCAGCGCATGCTGGCGACCGATGCGGTGGCCGGCTTCCTGTTCCAGCCGCAATGGCCCACGGTCATCAACAAGAAGCTGAAGGGCGTCTGGAAGGAAGTCCCGCAGTTCGAGAACGATTTCTCGGCCTGGTCCTGGGAATAGGACGAGCACCAACGCGGCGGCCGTTGCTGTGCCCTCTCCCCTTGCGGGAGAGGGCAGCTCCGCTCGTAGACACGGACACACTGGGGTGAGGGGTATGCTTCCGCGTGTGATGCTCTCAAATTCCTGAGCAGCTTCATCCGCGGATAGAGACCCCTCATCCGGCGCGCGATGCGCGCCACCTTCTCCCACAAGGGGAGAAGGAAGAGCTGACCCAAACAAAACTCGCAAAACAACCCCATGCACAGTAGCCGGGGCTAGATCTTTCAATGGCTTGCGCGATCCGCTCGATGGCTTGCGCGAGTCGGCGATGCCATTTGACCCGTCGGGCAAAACACTGGCATGATGGCATCATCGAAGAAGGCCGCGCCTGCTTTCATTTGAGAGCGCCGCTTCTGTCGATCCCCGACGTTGAACGATTGGAACCCTCATGCGTTAGCCCGGCGCAGGAAGGCCGTATCCGTGCGATCCGGCGCGAGGGCAGCGAAGGGGATGGTTCGAGTGATAGCTGTGGCGCATCGTTCGTGAACGATGCGCCACTTGTTTACTTAGGCCGCTTTCGCGGCGGCGTTACCGATCCAGTCGCGCGCCAGGGTCACGTCGGCCTGCGACAATTGATGGCCGGCCGGCAGGACCTTGTAGTCGACACGCGCTCCTGCTTCCGACAACAGCGCTGCGAGCTTTGCCGAATTGCCTGCCGGAACGATCGGGTCGGCGTGCCCGGAGAGAAGCAGGACCGGCTTGCTATCGAGCTTGGCCTTGGGCGGATCGGACAGCGGCACCATGGCGCGCAGCAGCGCGGCACCGGCCAGCACGTCCGGCTTCAGCAGCAACAGCGCGGCTGCGATGTTGGCGCCGTTGGAGAAGCCGACCGCAATCGGTGCGGCGATGCCGTATTGCTTCCGTGCGTCGGCAACGAACTCGCCGAGCTCGAGCGCGCGGCGGCGTACGTCTTCCTCGTCAAACACGCCTTCCGCAAGGCGGCGGAAGAAGCGCGGCATGCCGTGCTCGAGCACGCGGCCGCGCGGCGAGAGCAGGGCGGAGCCGGGCGAGATCATTCTGCCGAGCCCGAGCAGATCGTTCTCGTCGCCACCGGTACCGTGCAGCAACAGGAGAGGCGGAGAGCCCGCGCTGGTCGCGGGCTCGAAACGATGGATGAATGTGCTCTCGGTCATGACACGCTTTCTTCCAAATTGGGCAGCACACCCTCGATCTGCTTGCGGTGCGCTTCGAGGAAGCCCGGCAGCTTCAGGTCGCGTCCGAGCGTCGCAACCGGCTCGTCGACGGCGAAGCCGGGGATGTCGGTGGCGATCTCGAACAGCACGCCACCGGGCTCGCGGAAGTAGATCGAGCGGAAATAGTTGCGGTCCTTCTGCTCGGTCGGGTGCAGGCCGTGATTGCTGACGAGCTTTTGCGCCATCTTGCCCTGCTCGGCATCGTCTGCCGCGCGGAAGGCGATGTGGTGCACCGAGCCGCCGCCCTGATGGCCGCGCAGAAAGCCCTTGGCTTCGTAGATGTCGACGACGCTGCCCTGGGCATCGCCCGGCGCCTTGAAGCGGATCACCGAGCCTTCGCGCCCCGCTTCCTTGAAGCCGAACACGTCGGTGAGGACGGCCGCGGTCTTCGCCGCGCTGTCGAGCAGCAAGGTCACGCCGTGGAAGCCGCGGATCGCGTGCTCGGCCGGCACGTCGCCATTGCTCCAGCCGGGTTCGTTCTCGGCGCCGGGAATGCCGACGAGCGCGAGTGCCATGCCATCAGGATCGGTGAACGGCAGCACGGATTCGCCAAAGCGCTTCTCAAGCGCCTCATAGGCGATGCCCTTCTCGATGAAGCGCTGCGTCCAGTATCCGAGCGAGCGCTGCGGTACGCGAAAGGCGGTCTGATGGGTCTCGCCGACGCCGCGACGCCCGGCCGGCACGCCAGCCCACGGGAAGAAGGTCAGGATGGTGCCGGGGCGGCCGGTCTCGTCGCCATAGTAGAAATGATAGGTGCCGGGATCGTCGAAATTGACCGTCTTCTTGACGAAGCGCAGGCCGAGATCCCTGGTGTAGAAGCCGAAATTGCGGATGGGGTCGCCGGCAATCGCGGTGACGTGGTGCAGTCCAGACATTGTCGTCCTCCTGAGTTCGGGGAGCGGTCTTGCTCTGGACCGAAATATCGTTCCGCTTTGAATTGGAGACAATCCATGCAAATATGACGTCTATGTCTACGATTTGGAAACAATCCCGGGAGTGGGCCCTTGGATAAGGTCGCCAGCCTCCGGGCCTTCGTCAAAGTGATCGAAAGCGGCAGCTTTGCCGAGGCCGGCCGGCAATTGCGGCTGTCGCGCTCGGCGATCAGCAAATACATCGCCGACCTCGAGGAGAGCCTCGGCGTCCAGCTTTTGAACCGGACCACCCGCCACGCGAGCCCGACCGAGAACGGCCAGCGCTATTTCGAGCGTGCCGTCGTCATCCTCTCGGAGATCGAGGCCGCCGACCAGGCGGTGGCGCAAGCCCAGTCGGCGCCGCGCGGCCTGTTGCGACTCAACGCGCCGATGTCGTTCGGCACCATGCGGCTAGGTCCTGTGCTCGCCGATTTCATGGCGCGCTATCCGGAGCTTCAGCTCCAGATCGTGCTCAGCGACGATCTGCTCGATCCCGTGCAGGACGGTTTTGACGTGACCTTGCGGATTGCGGAGCTGGAGTCCTCCAGCCTGATTGCGCGCAAGATTGTGCCTGTGCCGCGCATGGTCTGTGCATCGCCGGACTATCTGGCGCGTCATGGCACACCAAAGCATCCGCAGGATCTGCGCGAACATGCGTCCCTGACCTACGGCTTCCTGCTCACGGGCAATCAGTGGAAGCTCACCGGCAGCGACGGTGACCACTGGATTCAGCCGGCCTGGTCGCTCTGCGTCAACAATGCCGAAGTGCTGCGCGATGTCGCGATCAAGGGCAGGGGGCTCGCGCTGCTTCCCGAGTTCATTGCCGCGGATGCCCTGAAGAAAGGTCAACTGCGGACGGTGCTGGACAATTATTCTGCGCCGCCGCTTGCACTCTATGCGGTCTATCCGCCGACGCGGCACCTGTCGGTAAAGGTGCGGCTGTTCATCGATTTCCTGGTCGAACGGTTTGGGCGTGAGGACTAGGCGCAAGCGCTGAAGATTGGGCGCGGCTCATCAGGCTGCCGATGTCTGCCTGGCCCCAAACAGCGGCCGGGAAGCGGCGTGCTCGGCGATTTCGCCTTTGGGCCAACAAGAGACATGAACCCGACCGCAGTGGCACGGTCACAGGGTATTCTTGTATACCCGTCCATCCTTCATGATTACCTTGAAGTTCTTGGCCGGGTCGGCGATCAGGTTGATATTCTCCAGTGGATTGCCGTCGACCAGCAGCAGATCGGCAAGCGCGCCCTGTTCCACGACGCCGAGCTTGCCAGGATACGGACTACGTTTGCCGGACAATGCCAACAATTCGGCGTTGGTTCCGGTCGCCATGCTGAGCGCTTCGGCTGGACTGTACCAGCGGACAAGCGAGGCGAGAATTGCCCCCTGTTGTTGCGCTAGCGCTTGAGAGAAGAGAACGTCTGTGCCCCATGCCGTTTTTATATTGTACTTCTTCGCCAGTTCGTAGGTCCGGGCGATGCCAGGCCAGACTTCGTCAGCCTTTGTCCGTTGGACTGAGCCTACCGGAAAGCCTTGTCTCAACCCCTCTGGGAGAGGCTGCGTACTCAACCACACGCCTTTCTCGGCAATCAGCTTGGCGGTGGCCTCGTCCATCAGGAATCCATGCTCGATACATTTCACTCCGGCGGCGACGGCCCGTTGGATCGCCGCTGATGTGAACGCATGCACTGTGACGTATGTACCCCAATTCTCTGCTGCTTCGACGGCTGCACGTAGTTCAGGCTCCGTAAACGTTGATACATCAATCGGACTGAAGGGCGAGGACACACCGCCGCCGGCGGTCAGCTTTATCTGAGAAGCTCCCTGCATGAGTTGCTCGCGGACACGTACGCGAACCTCGTCAGGGCTGTCAGCGACCATACTACCGCCAATTTGCTCCATGCGGCTGAGCATACCGCCGATCGTTCGCGGCAGTTCAGACAATTGTCGGAAATCACCGTGCCCGCTCGTGATCGTTATAAAAGCTCCTGAGGGATAGATGCGCGGTCCCGCAATCAGCCCTTCGTCAATGGCTTGCTTCAATCCGAATACAGGTCCCCCAACGTCGCGCACTGTGGTAAAGCCGCGCAATAGCGTATCAGTGGCCTCGACGCCCGCAGCTATGTTGTTGTAGCCCACATCACCAGTAATTGACTGAGCGGGATTGGGCCGGATCAGCATCGCATGCCAGTGTGCGTCGATCAGGCCGGGCATCAGCGTTCGGCCGTTCCCTGCGATTTCGGTCAGGCCTGGCTCTGCGGCGATCGGCTCCGTCGAGATGCGCTCGATAATATTGCCTTTGATCAGCACATTGGACGGTGCGGAGAGTGAAGCACTTTTGCCATCGAAGATGCGCACATCCTGGAACAACGTCGCGCGGGTTGGCGGATTGCTTTGCGCGCGAGTAGCGGACGGAAGCCCAACAACCATGAGCGGAAGCGCGGCGACAAAAATCCTTCGGGACATCGAGTTCATCTTGTCCTCCTCTGCAGGCAGACGTCGCGCTAGCCCCTACAACCTCTCGTCGAGGATACCGGGTACGCTGGACGACTTCAATGACGCAGAGCAGTACGGCTGATGTCCGAGATGGGTCAATCGCGTCGGTTCAGCGCTGGTCAGCCATTTTCCGGTCTTCTCCTGTCAGCCGCCATTTGGCCGCGCGCCGATTTTCGTTGGTATGGGCCAATAGCGGAAGTCCATCGCCATTCGATGAAATCGTACTTCGCACCTCGAACTGACCTACGAGAGCGGTACTTGGCTATCGTTTGCTCAGCCATTCCGTTCGGCTCTTCTGACACTCCGATTCAATATTACCACGCAACTTTTCCTTTATTCTTTCGCTAGATTCCTCAGACTGATCAAAGTCGGCCGTGCTTAAGGTGTTTGCGAGGGTCCTCTTGTCCTTGTAGCGGGCGCCATCAAGCATCCCGCACCAATAGTAGGGTATCCAAGGCAGCTTAAGCTCAATACCCTTTGTGACCGGCTCATCCGTCATATCAATTGTAAGCTCGTTCCACGTGATGTTCGGACCCAGCGTCGCCTGAAGATCATTCGGATCGACTTCGATCACGCTATTCGGATCGTTGATGTCAGCGAATGTCACGAGATCGGGCAGGTCGGCAGGAGTAATCGTTGCTGGACCCCGCATGTGGGAGAGGCGCGCTGCCCAATCTAACAGAGCATCGCCATTTCCGAAGCTTGTTTCCAGACCGTGGAATCCTGAGAATAAGCTAGCGCCATCCCAATCCCAAACAACACCAATATGCTTTTTCTCGTGAAGGTGACTGGTTAGAAGAGCGATTAGCGGCCTCGCACCGGGGCCGAGGTCCAAATACAGAGCTTGGCCGCGAATCCTGTGCGGAGTTCCGCGAGCAGGGATTGAGACTTCCCAAAAATCCCACCCGGTCACGCTTGAACTACGCTTAACGCCGTCCGGCATGTTGACAGCCAGCGTCAGCTTGTATCGGTAGCTCTCGGACCTGCCGCATCCAGCAAGACCCAGCGCCAACACGAAAACCACAACGCTGTGAAGGGATCGCAGCCTCATCGACATTCCTCGCCACCGCTTCAGTGCGCCAGTTGTATAAACTGCGTCCATCAATCGACCTGGCGGCAGATTGTTAGAGTTTTAACGAAGCTGTGGGACTTCCGGTATGGGTCAATCGCGTTGGCTTAGTGCTCGGATGCAAACTTCCGGTCCGCTCCGAACCGACGCTTGGCTACGCCGCGTCAACGGAAGCGATCGGCCACAAGCCGTCATTCGACGCTAACGCGTCAGTCGATTTACGGCGGCGGAAATGCTGCGACCGAGCCGACAAGTTCGGTGCTGGCCGCTGGTTGATGGGATCGGGCGAAAATGAAACGAGATGTTATGGGTATATCCGCTTCGCCTCGACCATCCTGGCCGATTAGGATCAATCCGGCCCCGCCATTTGCCACATTCAGAATAATCGGCTCGCCGCTCCATGTCGTGATCGGATCCATTCCGATGATGAGAAATTCGCCGATAGGCTGGTCGAAATATTGGATACGCAATTGCGGGCCGACTTCGGCCGCGGCAAGTTCAAAGCCGAGCTGCTGGGCGCGTGCGTAAACGTTAGCCAAGGTCACGGTATCGGACCTGAACCCAAGCTGCGCTGGCGATAGATCGATAAGCTCCACATTCATCTTGTGAGAGCTAACGGTGAACGTAGGCCGAGCAAGGATTTCAGCGGCCTGACCACCGACATTGCAGCCATTCCTGTCGAGCTCGTTGCGCAACGTAAGCGAGTCGGCGAAGGTACCTACTGTAATCGTCTTCCATGTCGCAACGTCGCGGGCGGACCCGATAGGCTGTTGGGACGCTGGGGCCGAGCGCGTCTTGAGGTTCGGCCGGTTTTGCAAGACATCGCGGGCTGCGCATTGGGCTGACGCGGTGCTCGCGAAGGGAATGACGGTGGCGGACCAGAGTATCGAAGCCAAAAGGTATCGGCAAACTCGTCTTGCGCTTGAATGGTCATTGCCTGCCGCGCACGGGGCCCGGCTTCTGAAAGCAGACATGGCAAATAGCTTTTTCTAAAGCGTTGGACAAAAAAGCCCGCCTCCGAGTCAATGGGAAGAACGGAGGGAAATGACGTCCAATGAACATTCCCCGGCCGACTTTGAAATGCGTCCGGAGGCGGGGCTTATGGCTCAAGTATTCCAATTTCCAAGCAGGCGGCAGTCCGTAAGCCTGATAACCCACCCGCCCCATCAGCCCTAACGGGAATGATGTCATCGAATGGTAGCACCCAGAGCAAATCGGCTCAACAGCGAAGTCGACTCTGGGTCACAAGCGGCAGTCGAAGCGACCGCGGCCCCGCGTCCGCTCTACCGACGATAGCCGACATCACAACAGGAGCAGTGCGGTTCGTTAAGGGCCCATAGTTCGATCTCAACTGTGCGTCGAGCTCGGTCAGTTCACCGATTGCGGGCGAGAGGCGCAAGAGGCGGATGTGAACGCTCGTTGGCAGCCCCGACTAGCGCCGCAGCGTGAATTCGTCGGCACCCCGCCGGTGTTCCCATTTCACCCGTTCGAGCTCGGGCTGGTCGCACTCCGCCTCGGGATAGCCGATGCAGAGATAGGCGATGAACTTCCAGGAGGCGGGCACGTCGAGAATGGCGTGAATGCGCTCCGGGCTGAGGATCGAGACCCAGCCGAGACCAATCCCCTCGGCGCGCGCGGTGAGCCACATGGCGGTGATCGCCGCGACCACGGAATATTCCGTCGTCTCCGGCATGGTCGCGCGGCCGAGGCCGTGGCCGATGTCGCTGGCCTTGTCGGCGAACACGGCGAGGTGGCGAGGTGCCTGTTCGAGGCCCGAGAGTTTTAGCGCAGCATAGCGGCCGGCGCGTTCGCCGGAGTAGCAGTTCAATGCGTCGGCGTTGCATGCCCTAAAATCGTCGATTACGGCGCGGCGCCGCGCCGCATCATCGACGGTGACGAAGCGCCACGGCTGGCTCAGGCCGACCGACGGCGACAGACAGGCCGTCTCGATCAGCCGCTCCACGGCGCCGTCGGGCAGCGCATCGCAGCGAAAGCGGCGCACGTCGCGGCGCCACACGAACAGCTCGCGCAATTGCCGGCGGAAGGTGTCGTCGAACTCGACCATCGATCATCCTCCAGCGTGAAGGAAGGCTGCGGCCACCAGCAGGATCAGGATCTCGCCGGCCTGCTCGAAAGCGCCGAGGATGTCGCCGGTCTGTCCGCCGATCTGACGGATGGCAAGCCGCGCCAGCATCAGCCCGGCGAGCGAGAGCAGGACCAGGCCGACCAGTGCCTTGGCCGGTCCGAGCGCAAGGGCGAGGGCGAGCGTTCCAACAGCGAAGGCGACGGCCACGCTGCGGCCCGGCGGCGATCCGGCGCGCGCGGAGAGCCCGTCGGCACGCGCCGGGGCCACCAGCGACATGAAGGCCGGCACGCCTGCGCGGGCCGCAGCGTGGGCTGAGCACAAAGCCAGCATCACGGCCCATGGATTGGCGATTGCGGCCAACGCACTCCAGCGCAGGCCGAACGACAGGATCAGCGCGCAGACGCCATAGCTGCCGATCCGGCTGTCGCGCATGATCTCAAGCTTGCGCTCGCGCGTCCGTCCGCCGCCGAGCCCGTCGGCGGTGTCGGCAAGCCCGTCTTCGTGCAGCGCGCCGGTGACGAGGGTCGTTGCGGCGAGCGCGAGCAGGGCGGCCATGCCTGGTGCCAGTCCGAATCTGCTCGCGAGCGCGTAGACCACAGCGCCGGCAAGGCCCACCAGCAATCCCGCGACCGGCAGCGCCCAGGTTGCGCGCGCGATGTCGCCATCGCCGGCCGGCTTTGACGATGCCACCGGCACGATCGTGACGAAGGACCCCGCGATCCTGAGATCGGCGACGACGTCTTTCAGAATGTCGGCGCGCGGCGTCATTTCAGTTTCATCGGCAGGCCGGCGACCACGAAATCGACCTCGTTAGCAACGGCCGCGATGATCTGGTTCATGATCCCGGCGGCGTCGCGATAGCTGCGCGCCAGCGCATTGTCGGGCACGATGCCGAGACCGACCTCGTTGGTGACGAAAACGACGGGGCCTTTCTGGCCGCCGAGGAAGACGGCGAGTTTCGTGACCTCGTGTTCCCAGTCACGCCCCGCATGCATCATGTTGGAGAGCCACAAGGTCAGGCAGTCCACGAGCCTTGGGCCGCTGCCATCGGTTTCGATCAGCGTCTGCAAGAGATCCAGCGGTACCTCCCGCTCGATCCAGTCGACTGCCGCGCGCTTGGCTCGATGTTTCGCGATGCGCGTCTCCATTTCGGCATCGAGCGCCTCGGCCGTCGCGATGTAGATGGGCCGACCCGGAAAGCTGCGCGCGCGCTTTTCCGCGTGGGCGCTCTTGCCCGATCGCGCTCCGCCCGTGATCAAGATGACGGCCATGAAGGTCTCCTGTGAGCCTGACTAATCACCAATCGCGGCCAAAGACAAAGCCGAAATCGGGCACCCGGGGGGCTTGCGCTGGCCCCTCGCTTTGCGCAACAGGGGCAGGACAGGAGGCTGGTGTGGGTTTTGCGGGCGCGATGGTGGTAGCGATGGCGGTGGATGCCCTGCTGGGCTGGCCGTCAGAACTGTTTGCGCGGATCGGCCATCCCGTGACCTGGCTGGGCCGGCTGATCGGTGCCATCGACACCGGCTGGAATCGAGCGTCCGACCCGCCGGTGCTCCGCCGCGCTGCCGGCGTCGCCGGCGCGCTTCTGGTGATCGCGCTCGCGGTTGCGCTCGGATGGCTGCTTCAGTTCTTGCTTCAGTTCCTACTTCCTTGGGGCTGGATCCAGATCGTGCTGATCGGCGTCCTTGCCTGGCCGCTGGTGGCGCTGCGTTCGCTGCATGATCATGTCGCCGCCGTCGCCAATCCTCTGCTGGCCGGCGACATCGCTGCCGCGCGCGAAGCGGTCTCGCGCATCGTCGGCCGCGATCCCGCCGCGCTCGATGAAGCCGGCATCGCGCGCGCGGCGATCGAGAGCCTCGCGGAGAACGCGTCCGACGGCATCGTCGCGCCCGTGTTCTGGGGTGCACTGTTCGGCCTGCCGGGCATCCTCGGCTACAAGGCGATCAACACGCTCGACTCCATGATCGGCCACCGCAGCGAACGTCACGAAGCCTTTGGCTGGGCCGCGGCGCGCATCGACGATGTCGCGAACTTCATTCCGGCCCGTCTGACCGGCTTTCTCTTCGTGGTGCTGGCGCCAAAACGGTCCGAGACGCTGTCGTGCATGACGCGCGATGCGCGCCGCCATCGCTCGCCCAATGCCGGCTGGCCGGAAGCGGCGATGGCCGGCGCGCTCGGCGTGCGGCTCAGCGGCCCCCGCATCTATCACGGCAGCGCGACCGACGAGCCCTGGCTCAACGAAGGCGCGCGCGATCCGCTTAGCGCCGACATCGTCGAGGGATTGACCGTTTACCGCCGCGCCATGCTGCTGCTCGCGGGCGTCCTTGCGATCCTGGCTTTCGCGTGAAAGAACGGGGCATGCGCGAGCACGGTGGAAATCTCGATCTGGCCCAGCAGCGTTTTGGCGGACGCGCCGAGAACTGGATCGATCTGTCGACGGGCATCAACCGGCTGCCTTATCCGGTGGGCGAGATCGCCGCGCATCATTGGCAGGCGTTGCCGTCGCGATCCGAGATCGAGGCCCTGCATCAGGCGGCCCGGCACGCCTACGCGACAAGCGCGCCGATTGTCGCGATGGGCGGTGCGCAAGCCGCCATTCAATTGTTGCCGCAGCTTGCGCCGCGCGGCCGGGCGCGCATCCTCGCGCCGACCTACAACGAATATGGTCCCGTTCTGTCGGCCGCAGGATGGGAGGTCGAGGAGGTCGGGGCGCTCGATGCGCTGGCGGGGGCGAACCTCGCCATCGTCGTCAATCCCAACAATCCCGACGGCCGCCGTTACTCGCCGAAGGATTTGCTCACGTTCCTGCCGCGCGTCGGTCACCTCGTCATCGACGAGAGTTTTGTTGATGCCGTTCCCGAGCTCTCGCTCGCTCCGGAAGCGGGGCGGCCGGGGCTGCTGATCCTGCGCTCGTTCGGAAAGTTTTATGGCCTTGCCGGGCTGCGGCTCGGCTTCGCGATCGGCCATGTGGATGACATCGGCAAGCTCGCGGCGGCATCGGGTCCATGGCCGGTGTCGGGCGCGGCGATCGCGATCGGCTGCCGCGCCTTGCGCGATCATGCCTGGGCCAAGGCGACGTCAGCGCGGCTTGCCCGGGACTGCGTTCGCCTTGACGAGATGGCGCAAGGGCAGGGCTGGCGGCTCGTCGGCGGCGCACCACTGCTTCGTCTCTACGAGACGCCGGATGCACGCGCCGCGTTGGATAAGCTTGCGCGTGGCCAGATCTGGTCTCGCGTCTTCGCGCAAAACCCGACATGGCTGCGCCTTGGGCTTCCGGGCGTTGAAGCCGAATGGTCGCGCCTTGCCGAGGTGCTAGCGCGCTAGCGCGAGCAGGCCTTCGACGTCGAGATGCTTTTCGATGTGATCGGCCAGCGCATCGAGCGCGCTCTCGACCCTCGCGCGATACGGCTCTTCGCCCGCGGGAATATCGAGTTTCGCGAGATACGCCTTGCGGAAATCATCCGACGTGAACAGGCCGTGCAGATAGCTGCCCTGCACGCGCCCATCGCTGGAGATCGCGCCTTCCGGCTCGCCATTCAGTTTGGAGAACGGTCGCGCGCGATCCGGTCCATCGGTGCGGCCGATGTGGATTTCGTAGGCCTGGATCGGTTGATCCGTCGCTGCATGCACGGCCGCAACACGTGTCAGCGTCTTTTGCGGGCTCATCACCGTTTCCACATCCAGAAGGCCAAGGCCCGGCGTGTCGCCCGCGGGCCCCTCAATGCCGTCAGGATCGGCGACGCTGCGTCCGAGCATCTGGTAGCCGCCGCAGAGGCCGAGCACATGGCCACCCCTGCGGTGGTGCGCGAGCAGGTCGATGTCCCAGCCCTGCGCGCGCAGGAAGGCGAGATCGCCGCGGGTGGACTTTGAGCCGGGGATGATGACGAGCCTGACATCGCCGGGGATTGCTTCGCCCGGACGCACCATCACGAGATCGACGCCGGGCTCGAGTTTTAGAGGATCGAGATCGTCGAAATTGGCGATCCGGGACAGCGCGAGGCAAGCGATCTTGCACTGGCCCGGCTTGCGCGCGTCGCTCAGACCGAGCGCATCCTCGGCCGGCAGCTCGCCGGCGCGCGCGAACCAGGGCAGCACGCCAAAGCCGCTCCACGCGGTCTTCGCTTCGATCAACTTGTAGCCGTCGTCGAACAGCGTGGGATCGCCGCGAAACTTGTTGATGACAAACCCCTGGATCATCGCGGCATCGTCAGGATCGATCACCGTCTTGATGCCGACGAGCTGCGCAATGACGCCGCCGCGATCGATGTCGCCGACCAGCACCACAGGCACGTCGGCCTTGCGGGCAAAGCCCATATTGGCGATGTCGGCCTTGCGCAGATTCACCTCGGCGGGACTGCCGGCGCCTTCGACCAGTACCAGATCGGCGCGCGCCTTCAGCCGCTCAAAGCTTTCCAGCACCGCGCCCATCAAGGAAGGCTTCATCGCCGCATATTCGCGCGCACGCGCAGTCGCGACGCGCTTGCCCTGCACGATCACCTGCGCGCCGACATCGGTCTCGGGCTTCAGCAGCACCGGGTTCATGTCGGTGTGCGGCTCGGCACCGGCCGCGAGCGCCTGCAGCGCCTGCGCGCGGCCGATCTCGCCGCCGTCGACGGTGACGGCCGCATTGTTCGACATGTTCTGCGGCTTGAACGGGAGCACGCGCAGGCCGCGCCGCGTGAACGCGCGCGCGAGGCCGGCGACGATGAGCGATTTGCCCACGTCCGAGCCGGCCCCCTGGATCATCAATGCGCGCGCCATGTTGTTTTCAGAACTTGGTGTCTTTAGAACTCGACGCCGGCCTGCGCCTTGATGCCGGAGCGGAACGGATGTTTCACCAGCGTCATCTCGGTGACGAGATCGGCGATCTCGATCAGCTCGTCCTTGGCGTTGCGCCCGGTGAGCACAACATGTGTCATCGGCGGCTTCGAGGTCTTCAGGAAGTCGACGACCTCGGCAATGTCGAGATAGTCGTAGCGCAGCGCGATGTTGATCTCGTCGAGCACGACCATGCGCAGATTGGCATCGAGAATCAGCTCCTTCGCCTTGTCCCAGCCGGCGCGTGCAGCGGCGATGTCGCGGGCGCGATCCTGCGTCTCCCAGGTAAAGCCTTCGCCCATGGCGTGGAACTGGCAGAGCTCGCCAAAATGGCCGGTGAGCAGGCGCCGCTCGCCGGTATCCCAGGCGCCCTTGATGAACTGCACGACCGCGCAGGGAAAGCCATGGGCGACGCAGCGCACGATCATGCCGAAGGCCGAGGACGACTTGCCCTTGCCGGCGCCGGTGTGGACGATGATGAGGCCCCTTTCACCGCTCTTGGTCGCCATGATCTTGTCGCGGGCGACCTTGATCTTCGCCATTTTCGCGGCGTGCCTGGCGTCGGTTTCCTCGGCCGTTTTTGTATCCGGTTCAGGCGTCATCGTACCCGGTCCTTCGGCTTGACAAGAGGCGGCCGGGGGCAAATGGTGGCCCGGCGTTGGTTCCTGTCCTATGACAGGCGAAGAGGGAATGCGATAGGGTCCGAATCGGCAAGATTTGGGTCCAAAATGCAGCCGCCCCCGCGACCGTGACCGGAGAGATGCCCAAAGCCACTGATCCCCTGGGGATCGGGAAGGCGGGGATCGAAGGGGAAACCCTGCTCCGCAAGCCGGGAGACCTGCCAGCGCGGACGATTTTTGGACCGGCGGACGGGGTGTTCCGCGACGGGGAAACGGGCCTTCGCAAGAACGGTTCGTGGGCCTCTTCGCCTCCCGCTATACTTCTGGAAGAGGCGATGACCGTCACACTGCACGTCTGCATCACCTGCCGCGCCGGCCAGACGCTCGGCGAGGGCGAGGTTACGCCCGGCAAGCGCCTGCATGGCGCGATCCTCGAGGCCGGCGTGCCCGACGGCGTCAATGTGGTTCCCGTCGAATGCCTGTCTGCATGCAACCAGGGCTGCTCGGTCGCGCTCAGCGCGCCCGGCCGCTGGTCGTATGTCTATGGCCGGCTGTCGGATGCCCATGCGCAGGACGTGGTCGCGGGCGCTGCTGCCTATGCCGCCGCGCCCGACGGTCTCGTGCCCTGGCGCAGCCGGCCGGAGATCTTCCGCAAGCAGTCGCTTGCCCGCATTCCTCCCATTGCCGTCGTGCCAGAGGCCGCAGAATGAATACGCTTGCAAAAGTCCCGGTTACGGTGGTGACCGGTTTTCTCGGCTCCGGCAAGACGACGCTGATCCAGCATCTTCTCGCCAATCCCAACGGTAAGAAGCTCGCCGTGCTCGTCAACGAGTTCGGCAGCGAAGGCGTTGACGGCGAGATCCTGAAATCCTGCGCGGATGCGAACTGCCCGGAAGAGAACATTGTCGAGCTCGCCAATGGCTGCATCTGCTGCACCGTCGCCGACGATTTCATTCCGACCATGGAGAAGTTGCTGGCGCGGCCGGTGCGGCCCGATCACATCCTGATCGAGACCTCGGGCCTGGCGCTGCCAAAACCGCTGCTGAAGGCGTTCGACTGGCCTGAGATCCGCTCGCGCATCACGGTCGATGGCGTGATCGCGCTGGCCGATGCCGAGGCCGTCGCCGCAGGCCGTTTCGCGCCGGACCCGATTGCGGTCGAAGCGCAGCGCGCGGCGGACGAAAATCTCGATCACGAGACGCCGCTGTCCGAAGTGTTCGAGGACCAGATCGCCTGCGCCGACATCGTGCTGTTGACCAAGGCCGATCTCGCCGGCACCGCTGGCATCGAGGCTGCCAAGGCTGCGATCACGGCCGAGATGCCGCGCCGCGTGCCGATGCTGCCCATCACCGACGGCGCGATCGATGCACGTGTCATCCTCGGCCTCGGCGCTGCCGCGGAGAATGATCTTGCCGCGCGCCCCTCGCATCATGACGGCGAGGAGGAGCATGAGCATGACGATTTCGCTTCCGTCGTGATCGATCTTCCTGAAGTGACCGACGTCGACGCGCTGGTCGCATCGGTTCAGAGGCTAGCGCGCGAGCAGAACGTGCTGCGCACCAAGGGCTATATTGCGGTCGCGGGTAAGCCGATGCGCCTGTTGCTGCAAGCGGTCGGCGAGCGCGTGCGCCACCAGTTCGACAAGCCCTGGGGCGCGGGCAACAGGCAATCAAAGCTCGTCGTGATCGGCGAGCACGGCGATATCGACGAGGCCGCGATCAAGGCGGGATTGGGAGTCTGATGCACGTCGTCTTCCGCGAGAGCCGCGGTCTGGAGGAGACCGCGACGCCAAGGGACATCGGCCAGGACCCGGCCGATCTCGTGGTGCTCTCGTTCTCGGATTCCGATCTTGCTGCGTTTGCGGCCGGCTGGCGCCGCGGCCGCGACAGCCTGCCGTCGTTGCGGCTGGCGAACCTCGCGGAGCTCCGTCATCCGCTCTCGGTCGACACCTATATCGAGCGCACGCTGTCGCAGGCGCGCGGCATTCTGGTGCGGCTGATCGGCGGTGAGTCCTACTGGTCGTACGGGCTGGCGGCGCTCCAGCAGCTCGCGAAGGATCGCAACATCGTGCTGGCTGTGCTGCCGGCCGACGGCCGCGACGACGAGCGGCTTGATGCGTATTCGACCTTGCCGGTCTCGACGCTGCGCCGGCTCAAGGTGCTCTGCGACACCGGTGGTCCGGTCGCGGCGCAAGCCGCGATCGCGCAGCTCGCACTGGCATCTGGCCTTTACGCCGGCCCCGTCGTTGGCGAGATGACCGTGCCCGAGATGGGCTTTTACGATCCCGCACGCGGTGTGATCGCCGCGCCGGTGGCGAGCGTGGGGAGGCCGCGCGCGCTGGTGGCGTTCTATCGCTCCTATCTCACCGCCGCGGACACCGGCCCGGTCGATGCGTTGATCGCGGCGCTGCGCGAGCAGGGCTTTGACGCTCACGGCGTGTTCGTGGCTTCGTTGAAGGCCGCGGGCGTTGCGGATTGGCTGCGCGCGCATCTCGCCAAGAATCCTCCTGCCGCGATTGTCAATGCGACGGCGTTCTCGGCGATGGGTGAGGACGGCACGACGCCGTTCGATGCTGCATCGTGTCCGGTATTCCAGGTCGCGCTTTCATCGGCGCGCCGTGAGGATTGGGAGGAGTCGCTGCGCGGCCTGTCGCCGGGCGACCTCGCGATGCATGTGGTGCTGCCTGAGGTTGACGGCCGCCTGTTCGCGGGCGTGGTGAGTTTCAAATCGGCCGCGATGCGCGATCCCGATCTGCAGTTTTCGCATCTGGGCCACAGGCCGGATGACGAGCGTGTGGCGGCCGTCGCCGCCCGCGTTGCGGCCTGGCGGCGCCTCGCGGAGAAGCCGCCTGCCGAGAAGCGGCTGGCCATTGTGCTCTCGAATTATCCCGGACGTCCGCACCAGATCGCGCACGCAGTCGGTCTCGACGCGCTCGCCTCGGTCGAAGTGCTGGTGTCCGATCTCGCCGATGCCGGCTTCGATGTTGCGCCCGTCGAAGCGCTCGGAGAGACGCTGCTCAAGCAACATTTGACCTGGAGCGCTGCCGATTACCGCGCCGCGCTCTCGCGCCTGCCGCAACCCTTGCAGGATGATCTCGCGCGAGCCTGGGGCACACCGGAGAACGATCCGAGTTGCTGCGGCGGCGTGTTCCACTTCGCTGCGATCCCATGCGGCCACTCGATCATCGCAGTTCAGCCCGAGCGCGGCGATGCGACCACGCGCGAT
The DNA here is from genome assembly GCF_049949275.1 of Bradyrhizobium genosp. A. Taxonomy (NCBI): domain Bacteria; kingdom Pseudomonadati; phylum Pseudomonadota; class Alphaproteobacteria; order Hyphomicrobiales; family Nitrobacteraceae; genus Bradyrhizobium; species Bradyrhizobium genosp. A. Next base: position 3,254,220 of record NZ_CP188196.1, read on the forward strand.
TCCGACTATCACGATCTCACCCGCACACCGCGCCATGCCTATGTCGCGTTTTATCTCTGGCTCCGCGAGCAGGGCTGTGATGCCGTCGTGCATATGGGCGCGCACGGCACGCTGGAATGGTTGCCGGGGAAATCCGTGGCGCTGTCCTCGCACTGCTGGCCGGAGGCGCTGATCGGCGATCTCCCCGTCATCTATCCCTTCATCGTCAACGATCCCGGCGAGGCCGCGCAGGCCAAGCGGCGCTTGGGTGCCGTCACCATCGGCCATCTGCCGCCGTCGCTTGCCACATCGGCCGTGCCGGAAAGCCTGCGCCGGCTCGAACGTCTGCTCGACGAATATTCGACCGCCGACGGTCTCGATCCCGCCAGACGCCAGCGCCTGATTTCTGCGATCCGCGAGGAGGCCCGTGCCGCAGGTCTTGAAAACGATCTCGGTCTCGATGCTTCGGCAGCACCAGCCGAAGCGATTCCGCGGATTGATCGTTTCGTCTGCGACCTCAAGGAAAGCCAGTTCGGCGATGGCCTGCACGTGTTTGGCCGCGGTGCCTGCGGCGATGCGGAACGGGATGCGCTGCGTGCCGCGCTCGCGGGACAGCGCGTTGCGCCGGGACCGTCGGGCTCGCCGTATCGCGGGCGTCAGGACGTGCTGCCCACGGGTCGCAATCTCTTCGCCGTCGATCCCCGTGCGGCGCCGACGCCGTCGGCGCATGCGCAAGGGATAAAACTCGCCGAAGAGCTGCTCCGCCGCCATTTGCAGGATCACGGCGACTGGCCAAAGGGCCTCGTGGTCGATCTCTGGGGCTCCGCGACCATGCGCACCGCAGGCGAGGAATTTGCGATGGCGCTGCATCTGGCCGGCCTTGCGCCGCGCTGGGACCACGCCTCCGGCCGCGTCACCGGCTACGACATCATCGCGCCGGTGGAGCTCGGTCGTCCCCGCATCGATGTCACGCTGCGCGTGTCGGGCCTGTTCCGCGATGTCTTCGCAGGCCTTGCGCAATTGTTCGAGGCCGCCACTGAAGCGCTCGCATCGCGCGAAGACGAGGGCGATGAAAATCCCTATCGTTATCGCGCCTCCCGCGTGTTCGCGCCGCGCCCCGGACAATACGGCGTCGGCCTCTCGGCGATCCCGGATGCCTTCACACCCGAGACGCGCGATGCGGCCGGCGAAGCCTGGCTGTCGGCATCGTCCTGGGCATTCTCCGCCGATGGAGAGATCAGGCACGATCGCGCCGGTATCGAACAGCGGCTTGCATCCGCCGATGCTTTCGTTCACGTCCAAGATCTGCCGGAAACCGATCTCCTGCTAGCCGCCGACTATGCCGCGCATGAAGCCGGAATCGCAGCAGCTGCAGCCCATCTCGGCGCAGCGGGGCCATCGCTCTATCACCTCGACACGACGCGTCCCGAGCAACCGCACGCGCGCACGCTGACGGAAGAAATCTCACGAGTCGTCCGCGCACGCGCCGCCAATCCGGCCTGGATTGCCGGCATGATGCGCCACGGTTTCCGCGGTGCCGCCGAAATCACCGCGACGCTGGAGCATATGGCCGCCTTCGCCCATCTGGCCGATGCCGTGCCGCCGCATCTGTTCGATCTCTACTACGATGCGACGCTCGGCGACGCCGACGTCCGTGCCTTCATGGCGCGCGCAAATCCGGCGGCGCTGGCTGCGATGGAGGCCTGCTTCACGCGCCTGCACGAGGCCTCGCTCTGGCGAACGCGCCGCAATTCGATCGCGGCTTCGTTGCGGGAGGCGTCATGAGCGCGGCCATGGTCAAGGGCTGGTGTCCTGGCGCGCTGCGGCCGATGCAATCGGGCGACGGGCTCGTGGTTCGCGTGCGCCCGTTCGGCGGCCGGCTCGATGCGGCGCAGACCGCCGGACTCGCGCATCTCGCCGAGCGCCACGGCAATGGGCTGATCGACGTGACCAGCCGCGCCAATCTCCAGATCAGGGGCGTCAGCGAGAGCAGCCACCGGCTGCTGCTTGACGGTCTTGCGCAACTGACGCTGCTCGATCCTGATGCCGACACGGAATCCCGGCGCAACATCCTGGTCACACCGTTCTGGCGCGACGGCGACGAGACCCAGGCGCTTGCGGCCGAGCTCGAAGAGGCGCTTGCGGATAGTATGCTCGAGTTGCCGACGAAATTCGGCTTCGCCATCGATGACGGAAAGTCGCGCGTGCTCGCCGGCAATTCCGCTGACGTGCGGATCGAGCGTGACGCTGCCGGCGGTCTTTTGGTACGGGCGGATGGCGCCAGGCTTGGTCGCCTCGTCGCGCGCGGCGAAGCCGTGAGCAATGCGCTCGCCGTCGCAAGCTGGTTCGTTGCCGCCGGCGGCGTCAGGGATGGGCGAGGGCGCATGGCAACGCATCTTGCGGCCGGCGCGGAATTACCTGGGGCACTGCACGGCGAGGCGGAGCCAGCGCCCATCATGGCAGCAGTGCGTCCCGGCGTTTATCCGCAAGGGGCCATGGTCGGCGTCGCCTTCGGGCAGATGCCGCATGCGACGCTCAATCAATTGTCCGGTTGCGGTCATGCGCTGCGGATGACGCCGTGGCGCATGGTCTTGAGCGAGGGCAAGCGGACGATGCCGTCCGCTTCCGGCCTGATCACCGAGGCCTACGATCCCGCGCTGCGCGTCATCGCCTGCAGTGGCGCGCCGCGCTGCCGCGAGGCCCACGCCGACACCCGCGCGCTTGCCGCGGCGCTTGCGCCGAACATCGGCGCAGCTTCGCGACTTCACGTCTCGGGCTGCGCCAAGGGCTGTGCCCATTCCGGCGCGGCTGCGATCACGCTGGTTGCGACGGGCGCAGGATTCGATCTCGTGCGCGGCGGGTCGACCCGCGATGAGCCCATCCTGCGCGGGCTCGACCGCGACGACATCGTTCGCGATCCCTCCATCCTGATGGGAGGGCACTGATGCCGCACATCTACGAGACCGACGGCGCGGCGATCTACCGGCAATCCTTCGCGACCATCAGGGCCGAGGCCGATCTGGCGCGCTTCACGCCTGACGAAGAGCAGGTCGTGGTGCGGATGATCCATGCCGCCGGCATGGTTGGGCTCGAGGCGCATGTCCGCTTCACGCCTGGCATGGCGACCGCCGCGCGCACGGCGTTGCAGAAGGGCGCGCCGATCCTGTGCGATGCGCGTATGGTTTCGGAGGGGATTACGCGCGCGAGATTGCCTGCGGCCAATGCCGTCATCTGCACCCTCGGCGACGAGACTGTTCCTGCGCTGGCGCAATCCATGCGCAACACCCGCTCGGCTGCCGCGCTGGAACTGTGGCGCCCGCATCTCGACGGTGCAATCGTCGCGATCGGCAATGCGCCGACGGCGCTGTTCCATCTTCTCAACATGCTGGAGGACCGTGACTGCCCGCGGCCCGCGGCGATCATCGGCTGCCCCGTCGGCTTCGTCGGTGCGGCCGAATCCAAGGCCGCGCTGATGGCCGATCCGAAGGTCGCCGCGCTGACGGTCGAGGGCCGCCTCGGCGGCTCCGCGATCACGGTCGCCGCCGTGAACGCGCTGGCGAGCCGGAGCGAATAGCGATGGGACGCATCATCTGCTGCGGTCTCGGTCCCGGCGATCCTGATTTGATGAGCGTACGCGCGGATCGGACGGTGCGCAGCGCGAAGCACGTCGCTTTTTTTCGCAAGAAGGGGCGGCCCGGCCAGGCGCGTCGCATCGTCGAAGGCATGCTCGCTGCCGATGTCAGCGAATATCCCATGGAATATCCGGTTACGACCGAGATCGCCTTCGACAGTCCGGACTATGTCCAGCTGCTGGCCGGCTTCTACGACGAATGGGCGGAGCGCCTGTCGCGGCTGGCGCGCGCGGTCGATGTCGTCGTGCTGTGCGAGGGCGATCCTTACTTTTACGGCTCCTTCATGCATCTGCACACGCGTTTGCAGGGCCGCGTCGAGATCGAGGTAATCGCCGGCATTCCCGGCATGGTCGGCTGCTGGAACGGCGTTGGTCAGCCGATCGCGCTCGGCGACGACGTGACGACGGTGCTGATGGGCACGCTGGCTGAAGCCGAGCTCGAACGCCGCATGCGCGATTCCGATGCGCTGGTCATCATGAAGACCGGGCGCAATCTCGCAAAGGTGCGCCGTGCGCTCGCCGCAGCCGGCCGGCTCGACGATGCCTGGCTGGTCGAGCGCGGCACCATGCCGGGCGAGCGCGTCGGGCGGCTCGCCGAAATCGACGCCGCTGACTGTCCATACTTTGCGATTGTGCTCGTGCACGGCAAGGGCCGGTATCCGGACGCCGCCGAATGACGGGCACGCTGACCATCGCGGGCCTCGGGCCGGGTAGCGACGCGCTGGTGACGCCGGAGGTTTCCGCCGCGCTTGCCGCCGCGACGGATATTTTGGGCTATGCGCCCTATGTCGCGCGCGTGCCGCCGCGTGCTGGTCTCACCCTGCATCCGTCCGACAACCGCGAAGAGCTGCAGCGGGCAGCCGAAGCGTTGCGTCTGGCGGCCGAAGGCGGACAGGTCGTCGTCGTGTCCTCCGGCGATCCCGGTGTCTTCGCGATGGCCTCGGCCGTGTTCGAGGCGCTCGAGCAGGTGCCGCATTATCAGGATCTGCCGATCCGGGTGCTTCCTGGTATCACTGCGATGCTGGCCGCGGCCGCGCGCGCGGGGGCGCCGCTCGGCCACGACTTCTGCGCGATCAATCTCTCCGACAATCTCAAGCCCTGGGCGGTCATCGAGAAGCGCTTGCGGCTTGCCGCGGAAGCAGATTTTTCGATTGCGCTGTACAATCCACGTTCGGCGAGCCGGCCGGAAGGATTTGGCCGCGCGCTCGCGGTGTTGAAAGAAGCCGGCTGCGGTAAACGCCTCGTAATCTTCGCGCGCGCGATCAGCGCACCTGACGAGAGCATCGTGACCGTGACGCTGAACGACGCGACGCCTGAGATGGCCGACATGCGTACGCTGGTGATCGTCGGCAATTCGCAGACGCGCCGCGTCGGCAGCTGGGTCTATGCGCCGAGGCAGGTCCGATGACCGAGCCACTGCATCACTTCAGTGACGCTCTCCACCCGCAGCCGTTCGGGCAGTCGTGGTCGCGAGATCATGATCACGGGCAGGCCGAGCATGCGGGCGGCATCGATCTTGGCGCGCGCACCGTCGCCGCCGGAATTGCGCGCCACGATCCACGCGATGCCTCGCGTGCGCATCATCTCCAGCTCGCCATCAAGGGTGAACGGTCCGCGCGATACGATCAATTCGGCAGCGAAGGGCGGCGGTGCTTCGGGCAAATCGACGAAGCGCAGCGTGTAGGTGTGCTGCGGCCGCACCGCGAATGGCGCGATGTGCTGGCGGCCGATGGCGAGGAACACGCGTGCGGGCGCCTCGGGAAGGGCGGCTACCGCGGCGTTGACATCACCGACATCAATCCAGTTGTCGCCCTGCGCTCTGGTCCAGGGCGCGCGTTCGAGCGCGATCAACGGCGTGCCGGTTTCCGCGCACGCTTCCACGGCATTGCGGCTCATCTCGGCCGCGAAGGGATGGGTCGCGTCGATCACATGCGTGATGCCTTCGCGCCTGGCGTAATCGGCGAGCCCGCTCGCGCCGCCAAAGCCGCCGATGCGGGTTGGCAGTGGCTGATCCGCAGGCGTGCGGGTGCGGCCGCCGTAGGAATAGACCGCATCGATGCCGGCGCGTGCGATCTCCGCAGCGAGCAGGCTCGCATCGGCAATTCCGCCCAGAATAAGGGCGCGTATCATGGCTGATCCCTGGCTAACCATCATCGGTATCGGCGAAGATGGCCTTGCCGGGCTGTCGGAAGCAAGTCGAAAGGCACTAGCTAACGCGGAAACCGTGTTCGGCGGCGAGCGTCATCTTTCGCTCGCAGATGTCGGAAGCCGCGGCCGCGTGTGGCCGGTGCCGTTCGACGCTGACATCGTGCTGAGCTGCCGCGGCCGACCGACGGCGGTGCTGGCCTCGGGCGATCCGTTCTGGCATGGAGCTGGTGCAAGCCTCGCCGAGAAGCTTTATGGGGACGAGTGGATCGCGCACCCGGCGCCATCGACCTTCTCGCTCGCCGCCGCGCGCTTGGGTTGGCGCCTCGAAGCAACAGCCTGTCTCGGTCTCCACGCCACACCGTTCGAGCGCCTTGTGCCGCATTTGGCGCAAGATGCACGCATCATTTGCCTGGTGCGCGACGCAGCGGCGATGGGCAAACTCGCCAAATGGCTGACGGAACGCGGATGGGGCGCCTCGCTGCTGTGGACTCTCGCCGCCCTTGGCGGACCGCGCGAAAGCATCGACCAGCATCGCGCAGATCTCTTTGCTGAGGATATTGCCGGAAATCTGGTTGCAGTGGCGGTGCAGGCGAGGGGAGGCCAAGGTATTCCCCGCAGCTCGGGATTACCGGACGATCTCTTTGTCCATGACGGCCAGATCACGAAGCGACCGATACGCGCGCTCGCACTCTCGGCGTTGGCGCCACGTCCTGGCGAGCGGCTATGGGACATCGGCGCCGGCTCAGGCTCGATCTCGGTTGAGTGGGCGCTGTGCGGCGGGACCTCGACAGCCATCGAGGCGCGCGAGGATCGCGCCGTGAACATCCGCAGCAATGCAGCGGCGTTCGGATTGGCGCATCGGATCACTGTGGTCACGGGACAGGCGCCGGAAGTGCTCGCAACATTGGACGTGCCCGACGCCGTCTTCGTCGGCGGCGGTCTTGATCGCGCGATGTTCGACGCCGTCTGGTCGCGGCTTGCGCCGGGTGCGCGGCTGCTCGCGCATGCCGTGACGCTGGAGACGGAAGCGCTGCTCGGCGAGCTGCACCAGCGCCATGGCGGCGAGCTGATGCGGGTCGACATTGCGCATGCCGCTCCGCTCGGCCGCTACCGCTCATGGGAGGCGGCGCGGCCGGTGGTGCAGTGGAGTGCAGTCCGATGAAGGTCGCCGGGCTCGGATTCAAAAAGGATGTCACGCTAGCCTCCCTGCGCGAGGCCCTTGCGGCGGCCGGCGGTCCCGATGGCCTCGCGGCCGTGGCAACCGTCAGCGACAAGGCTGACACGGAGGCGTTGAAACTGCTCGCCAGCGAGTGTGGCGTTCCGATCAAGGCCGTGTCGCCCGAAGATCTGGCTGGTATCGCTACGCCTACGCAATCAAAGTTCGTCGCGGAAAAGTTCGGTACGGGATCGGTTGCCGAAGCCGCTGCGCTCTTTGCAGCTGGTCCTCGCGCGCAACTCATCGCGACGCGCGCGATCTCGCAGGATCGCACCGCGACCGCCGCGATCGCCGAAGGAGACGGCCCATGACGGTGCACTTCATCGGCGCCGGGCCGGGCGCCGCCGATCTCCTCACCTTGCGCGGGCGCGATTTGATCGCGGCTTCTCCGATCTGCCTCTATGCCGGCTCGCTGGTGCCAGAGGGCGTGCTGGCGCATTGCCCACCTGGCGCGCGCGTCGTCAACACCGCGCCGCTGTCGCTCGACGAAATCATGGCGGAGATTTCTGCCGCGCATGCGGAGGGCAAGGACGTTGCGCGGCTGCATTCCGGCGACCTCTCGATCTGGTCGGCGATGGGCGAGCAGCTCCGCCGCTTGCGAGCGCTGGGCATTCCCTTCTCGGTGACGCCGGGCGTGCCGTCTTTCTCCGCCGCGGCGGCCGCGCTCGAGGTCGAGCTGACATTGCCCGGCCTGGCCCAGACGGTGGTGTTGACGCGCACACCGGGCCGCGCCAGCGCGATGCCCGAGGGCGAGAAGCTCGCGGCCTTTGCCGCAACCGGCGCGGTGCTCGCCATCCATCTGTCGATCCATCTGCTCGACAAGGTCGTCGCCGAGCTGACGCCACATTACGGTGCGGACTGCCCGGTCGCGATCGTCTGGCGGGCGAGCTGGCCGGACCAGCGCATCGTCCGCGCCACGCTTGCGACGCTCGATGCAGCCGTCGCTACGGAGATGGAACGCACCGCGCTAATCCTGGTCGGCAGCACGCTTGGCGCGGCGGATTTCGACGAGAGCCGGCTTTACGCCGCCGATTATGACCGCCGCTACCGGCCTGTTGGTGCCGAGCCGCGCTTTCCGGAGGCGTCGTGATGCCGGCGGGCCTCGTCATCTCCGCGCCGGCCTCCGGTGTCGGCAAGACCACGCTGACGCTAGCGCTCGCGCGAGCCTGGCGCAATCGCGGATTGCGCGTGCAGTGCTTCAAGAGCGGGCCCGACTACATCGATCCCGCCTTCCATGCCGCCGCCACGGGCCGCGCCTCCGTCAACGTCGACAGCTGGGCGATGGACCGCGCGACGATCGCGCATCTCGTCAGCCGGGGCACGGATGCCGATATCGTTCTCGCCGAGGGCTCGATGGGCCTGTTCGACGGCGTCGCCGCGTGCGGTGTTTCCGGCACTGGCGCCACCGCCGACATCGCAGAGATGCTCGGTTGGCCGGTGGTGCTGGTGATCGACCCCTCCGGGCAAGCGCAGACCGCAGCGGCGATTGCCGCTGGTCTTCGTGATTATCGCGCCGGCGTGCGCCTTGCCGGTGTGGTGCTCAACCGCGTCGCCAGCCCCCGTCACGAGGACCTCGTGCGTCGTGCGCTGAGCGATGCCGGCATCGCAATGTTCGGCGCGCTGCCGCGCCATGCCGAGATCAGCCTGCCGAAGCGGCATCTTGGCCTGGTGCAGGCCGAGGAGCAGGCCGAGATCGGAAAACTGATCGACGAGGCCGCGCGCTTCGTCGCCGAGCATGTCGATCTCGATGCGGTGCTGCGATCCGCAGCCCCGTGGTCAGTGCAACCAGCGGCGAACGGGCTGAACGTGACGCCGCCGGGTCAGCGCATCGCGCTTGCCCGCGATGCCGCGTTCTCCTTCGTCTATCCGCACATGCTGGAAGCCTGGCGCGCGGCGGGCGCGGAGATCTCGACGTTTTCGCCGCTCGCCGATGAAGCGCCTGATGCCAGCGCCGACGTGTGCTGGCTGCCCGGCGGTTATCCCGAGCTTCACGCCGGCAAGATCGCCGCCAATGCGCGCTTCCGCAGCGGCCTGCGCGCCTTCGCCGAGACCCGGCCCGTGCATGGCGAATGCGGGGGGTATATGGTGCTGGGGACAGCTCTGACCGACGCCGACGGTATCAGTCATGAGATGACCGGCCTGCTCGGACTGGAGACGAGCTTTGCCAAGCGCCGCATGCATCTGGGCTATCGTCTCGCCGCGCTCGCAGCGCCGATGCCGGGCCATCACGCCGGCGCGCGGCTGCGTGGCCACGAATTCCACTATTCGACGATCGTCGCCCAGCCGGATACGCCGCTGGCGGTCGTGCACGACGCAACCGGTGCGGTCATCGCCGAAACCGGCTCGCGGCGCGGCCACGCCACCGGCACGTTCTTCCATCTGATCGCGGAGGACCGGTGAGCGGCTTTGTCTCCTTCATCTCCGCCGGCCCCGGCGATCCCGAGCTTCTCACGCTCAAGGGCGCCGCGCGGCTGCGCGAGGCCGATGTCGTGCTCTATGACGACCTTGCCTCCGGCGCGATCCTCGATCTGGCGCGGCCCGGCGCCAATCTCGTCGCGGTCGGGAAGCGGGCAGGGCGGCCGTCAACAAAACAGCATCACGTCAACCGCCTGTTGGTCGACTACGCCGCGACGGGGGTGCGGGTGGTGCGGCTGAAGTCGGGCGATGCCGGAATCTTCGGCCGGCTCGAGGAGGAGCTCGAGACGCTGCGTGTGGCCGGCATTGGCTACGAGATCATTCCCGGCGTCACTTCGGCTTGCGTTGCCGCAGCGCAAGCCGGCATTCCCCTGACGCGCCGCCATACCTCGCGCCGGGTGCAGTTCGTGACCGGGGCCGATGTCACCGGCGAGCTGCCGCAGAATTTGAACTGGGCGGCGCTGGCCGATCCTGATGCGACGACCGTGGTCTATATGGGCCGGCGCACCTTTCCGGCGTTGGTCGCGAAATTGATCGAGCATGGCCTCTCACCGGGCACTCCGGCGCTGTTCGCCGAGTCCCTCGGCCGCTCCGACGAGCGGTTGGTGCGCACCACCATTGCCGAGCTTGCCGAGCAGCTCGCGCGCGGCGGCGCGGCTTCCACGGCGGCCGTGATCATGTTCGGCGCACTGGCGGGGGACTATCCGTCATGATGACGCTGTCCCTGATCGGCATCGGCTGCGGCGATCCCGGGCAGCTCACGCGCGCGGCGATCGGCGCAATCAACGCCGCCGATCTCGTCCTGATCCCGCGCAAGGGGACGGCAAAATCCGACCTCGCTGATCTCAGGCGGACCATCTGCGCTGATGTACTCACCAGCGGCACCACGCGCATTGCCGAGTTCGATCTTCCCGTGCGCGACGCCGGTGAAGCCGATTATCGCAAGGGCGTGGACGATTGGCACGATGCGGTCGCCGCGACCTGGTCGCAGACGATCGCTGATCATCTCAGCGGCGACGGCAAGGTCGCGCTGCTGATCTGGGGTGATCCTTCGCTGTACGATTCCTCGCTGCGCATTGCGCGGCGGCTCAATCCGCTGCCAAAAATCGAGGTCGTGCCCGGCATCACCTCGATCCAGGCGCTGTGCGCGGCGCATGCGCTGCCGCTCAACGACATCGGCGAGCCGTTTCTGGTCACGACGGGACGCCGCTTGCGCGAAGGCGGCTGGCCGGTGGGCGTCGATACAGTCGTTGTGATGCTCGACGGCGGCACGGCGTTCCAGTCGCTCGACCCGGCGGGACTTCACATCTGGTGGGGCGCCTATCTCGGTATGCCAGATCAGATCATCATGTCCGGCGCGCTGGGCGAGGCGGGAGCGCGCATCGTCGCATCGCGGCAGGCCGCGCGCGAGCGGCACGGCTGGATCATGGACAGTTACATTCTCAAGCGCAGGCCGTAAGCGAGGCAGCATGCTCCCCGAATGGGTCTATCAACAGTGCCCCGAGATCTCCGCGGCTCACCGTGAGGCGGCGATCGCGCGGCAGGCACAACTGACAAAGCCGACCGGCGCGCTCGGCCGGCTGGAGCAGCTCGCGATCGAGCTTGCCGGCCTGCAGGCAACCGAACGCCCTCGCGCCGCACGCGTGCCGATCATCATCTTCGCCGGCGATCACGGCATCGTCGCGCAGGGCGTCTCGGCCTACCCGCAAGCCGTCACCATCGCGATGATGGCGAATTTTGCCGCGGGAGGTGCCGCAATCTCGGTGCTGGCGCGCGAACTCGGTTCAAGCCTCGAAGTGGTCGACGCCGGAACGCTGGCGGAGGCGGCGATGCCGGGCATCATCACGGACAAGCCGCGCCTTGGCACCCGCGATTTCAGCGTCGAAGCCGCGCTCACGCCCGCCGAGCTGGCATTCGCCTTCGAAGCAGGCCAGCGCGCAGTGGCGCGGGCGAAGGTCAATCAGCCCGATCTCCTGATCTTCGGCGAGATGGGCATCGGCAACACCACGGCCTCGGCGGCGATCGCCGCGAGCCTGCTCGGCATCAGCGCCGAGGAGATTGCCGGCAACGGCACCGGCATCGATGCGGCCGGCCGCGCGCACAAGGTGCGCGTGATCGAAGCGGCGATCGCGCGTCATAGCGTGGCGGGCGCCTCGCCCGAAGAGATCATGTGCGCCGTCGGCGGGCTCGAGATCGCGGCCATTTCCGGCGCGATCATCGCGGCAGCGCAGGCGCGCATTCCGGTGCTGATCGACGGTTTCATCGTCTCGGTTGCCGCGCTCGCGGCGGTGCGGCTGAACCCGTCGTGCCAGCCGTTCCTGTTGCCATCGCATCAATCGGCGGAGCAGGGGCATCGGCTGGTGTTGCGCGCGCTGGATGTGCAGCCGCTGATCAGCCTCGATCTCAGGCTCGGCGAGGGATCGGGCGCCGCGATCGCGCTGCCGCTGGTGCGATCGGCATGTGCGCTTCACAACGACATGGCGACGTTCGCGCAGGCCAATGTGCCGGATCGGCCTGTTTGATCAGGCCATGCGCTGATTGACCGAGACGACGCGCCAGCCGGTCGCGAGCCGGTCGATCCGGGTCAGCGACAGCGGATCGATCACGAAGCGCAAGGCCGCCTGCGGGGTCAGATCCAGTGCGATGCAGAGCGCGGCGCGGATGGTGCCGGAATGCACGACGAGCGTCGCGTGACCTGCGCCGATCCGCGCGAGACCCAGCCGGACGCGCGCGACCTGATCTTCAAAGCTCTCGCCGCCTGGCGGCCGTCGGCGCGCCGGATCGCTCCAGAACTGCGCATAGGCCTCGCCACCGCTCGCTGCAAGCTCGTCATGCCGCCGGCCGGTCCAGTCGCCAAAATCCTGCTCGCCGAATTCGGTCAGCAACTCGGGCTCAAGCCCCAGCGCGCGCGCCGTCTCGACGGTGCGTCGTGAGGGGCTGGCATAGCCCGCCGCATCCCGCGGCAGACGCTGGCGCAGCGCCTCGAGCTGCGCGCGATCGCCGAGGTCCGCCGGCGCATCATTCGCATGGATGGTCCCGGCGACGCCGTCGACGGGGGCATGCCGTATCAGCCAGAGGAAGGTATCGCCTTCCATGCAGATCTCCCAAGCAAGTTGGCCGCTGTGGCAATATCGCCGCAACAGGCACATTGACTCTGTCTTCGCCGTAATCCTAGATGGCGATGACGGTTTCCCCGAGAGGGGATGAAAAGGGAATGCGGTGCGGGGACATTGTCCCCAATGCCGTAGCTGCCCCCGCAACTGTAAGCGGTGAATCCTTCGTCAGAAGCCACTGGGTCCTCGGTCCCGGGAAGGCGACGAAGCGGTCACGACCCGCGAGCCAGGAGACCTGCCGTCAGCCGTGGTCACACGCGAAGATGTCGGTCGGGGAGTACAGACATTCGGCTCCATCGGAAGGCTTACAAGCCGGAAGATGGGACCTTGGTTCGCGGTGACGTGCCACTGACGTCACACCGAGGTCCAAGACCGTGTCTTCCGTCCGTATTGCGCGACCGCGCCGCTTTCTGCTGGCGTCCGGTCTCACATTTTTTGTCGCCAGCGACATGCCAGCCGCCTTGGCGCAGCAGGCCCGCGAACCCCTGCCGCCCGTGGAGGTGTCGGCCCCGCAATCACGCAAGCCCGCCAAACCGGCCGGCCGGGATGCTGCGAGCGCGCACCGGGCGGCAGCGCGCAGGCCCGCCGCGGCACCGGCCGCGGCAAACCCGGTCGTGCCGAATGCCGCGGCCCCGACGCCGCTCAACAGCAACGCCGTCGCCGAGAGCGCCTCGCGCCTTGGCCTGACCGTGCGCGAGATACCCGCGACCGTCGAGGTGATCTCCGCCGAGACCATGCGCGAGCAGGGCTACCGCACCGTCTCCGACGTCGCGCAAGGTGCGGTCGGCGTCACTGCGGGCGACAATCCGGCCGAGCCCTCGGCTTTCTCGATGCGCGGCTTCACCAACAGCCAGATCAACACGCTCTACAACGGCATCAAGATCGGCCCGCAGAACATGACCTCGCGGATCATGGACACGGCCAATCTCGAAGCCGTGGAAATCCTGAAAGGGCCGGCCTCCCTGATCTCGGGCGAAGGCGCGGCTGGCGGCGCGATCAATTTCGTCAGCAAGCAGCCGCACACCGGGCCGATCCGGAACGAAGCGGACTTTTCCTGGGACTCGCTCAATTCGTTCCGCGCGCATTACGGCTCAGGTGGCAGCACGAATGTCGAGGGCCTCGATTACCGCTTCGACGTCAGCCGTTCCTCGCTCAACGGCTTTGCCGACGACACCAACACCAGGACGTTCGACGTCTCCGGCCAGCTCAATTATCGCATCTCCGACAGTCTCAAGGTCTGGGGCGCGATCGAATTTAGGGAAGACCGCTCCAAGGCCTATTGGGGTGCGCCGCTGGTGCCGGTGGCCTTCAGCGGCTCGCACGCGACGGCACGCATCGTCTCGGGCACTTACGTCTCGAACTTCAACGGAACCAATCTCGGACCGATCACGATCGACGATCGCACCTTCAACACCAACTACAACGTCCTCGACAATCGCAACGTCGCGCAGGAGATCTGGCTCCGCGGCGGCTTCGAGCTGAAGCTGGCGCCCGACCTGACCTTGAAGAGCCAGGCCTATGCCTATGGCGCGGAACGCTCGTGGTTCAACAACGAGGTCGAGGCGTTCAACACTGCGACGAACGCGGTGGACCGCAGCCGCTTCTATGTCGCACACAGCCAGCGCCTTGTCGGCAACATCACGGACCTGACCTGGGATGCGAACATCGCAGGCTTCGACAATCGCCTGGTCACGACGCTGTCGTCGAGCTATCTCGATTTCGTCCGGCCGGGCGCCGCCAACTTTCCTGGGGATTCCGTTGATCTCGTCGATCCTAACCGCGGCTTCTACGGCCTGCTGACGACCAAGCAGCAGACCGCGCGTATCGACAACGAGGCGCTGTCGTTCGAGGACCGCCTGAAGCTAACGCGCACCTTCTCGCTGATCGGCGGCCTGCGCGTCGAACATATCGGGCTCGACCGCAACTCGACCGACGTCAACGGCCTGGAGAAGGCGAGCTTCCCGTTCACGAAGGACTGGGCACCTGTGACCGGCCGCATCGGCTATACCTGGGAAGCCGTTCCGGGGCTGACTTTCTTCAGCCAATACGCCACCGGCGCGGACATCTCGGCCAACAATATCTTCCTGCTCGCACCGACCCAGCCGCTGGATCTTACGACCGCGCGCACCTACGAGACCGGCGTCAAGCACGTGTTTTGGGATAACAGGGCGGAATGGTCGTTCTCGGCCTACGACATCCTGCGCAAGAACGTCTACGCGGCGGCCGGCGGCATGCAGCTCAACGTCGCGGGACGGCAGGAGTCCAAGGGTATCGAGCTTGCCGGCTCGATCCGCCCGATCGAGCCTTTGCGTCTCTGGGGCAACATCGCCTATGTCGATGCGCGCTATGCCAACTATGATTTCGCCGGCGGCTCATTCTCGGGCCACACGCCGCCGAACGTGCCGCGCATCGTCGCCAATGCCGGCGCGTCCTGGCGCTTCTTCACGCCCTGGCCGGTGGAGGTCGGCATCACCGGCCGCCATGTCGGCGACCGCTACAACAGCGACGCCAATACCGTGACGCTGAATGCCTATACTGTCGGCGATGTCTACGCGTTCATCGACATCCCCAAGACGGTCTTCAATGCCGTCGACCAGGCGCGCCTGACCTTCCGGGTGCGCAACTTCACCGACAAGCGCTATGCGATCTGGGGCGATCCGTTCTACCCCGACCAGATCCTGCTGGGCGCGCCGCGGACGTATGAAATCTCCGCGGCGTTCAAATGGTAGGGCGCTGACCCCATGATGAGCGCGATCGTCCTCTCGCACCGCTGGCTCGGGGTCGCGTTCTGCCTCCTGTTCGCGATGTGGTTCGCGAGCGGAATCGTGATGCACTTCGTTCCGTTTCCGTCGCTAACGGAAGCGGAACGCTTTGCCGGGCTCGCGCCGGTGGAGCGGTCACAGCGGATCATTGGGATTGCCGACGCGGTCGCAGCGAGCGGGATCGCGGACGCGACGCGCGTTGGCCTGATCCAGCGCAGCGACGGGCCGGTCTATGTCGTGTCGGGAGCGTCGCGTCTGCGCGCGGTCCGTGCATCGGATGGGGCCGATGCGTCGGTGGAATCTCCCGGTGTCGCACTCGCCATCGCCCGGGCTCACGCCCGCAGCCGCGGGCTCGATGCCGCGCGAGCCGCGCTCATTGCACGCGCCGATTACGATCAATGGAGCGTTCCCAACGGTTTCGATCGCCACCGGCCGCTGTTTCGCGTCGCGCTCGGCGATGTGGCTGGGACCGAGGTTTACGTCTCATCGCGCACTGGCGAGGTCGTGCTGGATACGACCCGCAGCGAGCGTGGATGGAATTGGGTCGGCAGCGTCCTGCACTGGATCTATCCGACGGTTCTCAAGAGCAACTGGTCGCTGTGGGACAAAATGGTCTCGACCTTGTCGCTGGTGGCCTTGATCGCGGCGGTGCTGGGAGCGGTGCTCGGCGTCATCAGGATCAGGATTCGCGGACGCCGGATCTCGTCGCCCTATCGTGGCTGGCACGCCCTGCATCACATCATCGGGCTCGTGTCGACCGTTTTCGTGCTGACCTGGATTTTCAGTGGCTGGCTCTCCATGGATCACGGCCGGCTGTTCTCGCGTGGGCAATTGACCTCTGCCGAGGCCGCCGTGGTGAACGCCGTGTCGGACTTGCGCGCGTCTCCATCCCTCGGTCAGCCGCCCATACCGTTCCCGGTGCGTGAAGTCGAATGGTTCGCCTTTAATGGCGGTCTCTATCGGCGCGACTGGATCGGCCTTGGCAGTCAAACCCTCACCAAGGCCGGCGAGCCAACCAGCAATCGGCAGACGGCATTCCTGGATGAGCAGGAGATCGCGAGCTTGATCGCGCGTCTCGCCTCCGGATGCGGTGCGCCGGTCGTTCTTGCGGATAACGACGACTATCCGGCTCAATCCGTCGTTCCCCGTGCGCCCGTCTACCGCTCCCGCTGCGGTGATCTCTGGTTCGACATCGACGGCGCCGACGGCAGCGTGCTGCAACGGCTGGACGCCTCGCGTCGGGCCTATCGCTGGACCTACAGCGCGCTGCACACGCTCAATTTCCCGGTCCTTATGGCGCATCCGCGTCTGCGCGATGTGCTGATCGTCGGGCTTTGCGCGCTGGGCCTGGTGTTCTCCATCACGGGCATCGTGATCGGCTGGCGCCGTCTGCAGTCGAAATTTGCTGCATGACGTACCTTTCTATTTTGCGGTGACGGCGCGCGCGGACAGCGTGACGAGGCACATCAGCGCCGCGAGCATCCAGAATGCCATCGGCAGGCCGACGGCGTGGGCGACAAAACCGATGCCGGCGGGGCCAACCAGAATGCCGGCATAGCCGGCGGTGGTGATTGACGCCACCGCGAGCCCGGTGGGCATCACGGTCTGCCTGGCGGCGCGGCGGAACAGCACCGGCACGAGGTTCGATGCGCCGAGGCCGATGAACAGGAAACCGGCGATGGCCATGGCCTTGCTCGGCGCGAGCAACAGCACGGCAAGACCTGCGACGGCAAGCAGGCTTCCACCGACCAGCGTTGCGCGATCGCCGACACGCGCCACGACGGCATCGCCGCCGAGCCGCCCGGCGGTCATCGCGATCGAGAACACGATGTAACCGATCCCGCCCTGGGCCTCGCTGACGAGGCCCGTGCCGATGACGAGCAGCGCGCCCCAGTCGAGCATCGCGCCTTCGATCAGGAAGGTGATGGCCGCCAGCAGCGCCAGCAGCAGCACGATGCCATGCGGCAGCACGAACAGCGGTCCCTCCGGCGCCTGCGCCGAGCGCAGCAGGCGCGGCCAGGCGAGCGCCATCGCGATTAGCATCAGCACGGAGCAGATCAATGCACATGCGAGTGGTCCAAGATGAAACGACAACAGCGCCGTCATCACCGCCGATCCGGCGAAGCCGCCAATGCTGAAGAGCGCGTGAAAGCCCGACATCAGCGGTTGTCCTGCCGCGCGTTCGACCTCGACGGCATGAATGTTCATGGCGACATCGATGGAGCCGAGCGCAGCGCCGAATGCGAGCAAGGCAATCGCCAGTGTCACGGGCGTGCCTGCGATGACCAGCAGGGGCAAGGCCAGGGCGAGACCGATCCCGCCTGCGATGATGATCGGCCTGGTGCCGTGGCGTGCGCTCAAAATGCCGGTCGCGAGCATCGCGACGACCGAGCCGATGCCGAGGCTGAGCAGCAGCAAGCCAAGGACCGCGTCATCGACCGCGAGCCGCTCCTTCGCGAACGGCACCAGCGGCGCCCAGCACGCGATGCCGAAGCCGGCGACCAGGAACGAGAGGCGCGTGGCGAGCCGCGTCGCCGGCCGGTCGGCTGATGTCATTCGTGATGCTCCGGAGGGGATTGGGGGATTGAGAGGGGTGCAGTTATAAACCGAAGCGAGGAGAGAGGTTCCGTATGCTTGTAGCTCGGAAAGAGCGACTTGTCCGCCGAACGGGGCGGACGGCATGAAAGCTGCTTGGCTGGAAAAACGGCGCGGGGCCGTTATGCTGCGCGCGCCGACACGCCCCTGAAGCTGCGATCCCCCAGCCTCGCCAAGAAATCTGCCAAAAAATCTGGAACTCGCTGATGCGCATCGTCAATGTTGCCGCCGCCCAGATGGGCCCGATCCAGAAAGCCGACAGCCGCGAGGCTCTTGAGGTCTTGGCCAGCAAAAAGGCGATGAGATCCCGCTGGCGAAGGTTCATTTACTGGCATACCATTTGCACGCTAATGGGTTCGGTTTCACCTGCCATTGGCCAATGAACGGCCGGCATCACGGCATTACTGGGAGGACTTCATGGATCGCAGGACCGTATTGAAGGGACTGGCTGGCGCGGGCGGTCTGGCATTGTCCGGTGGCCTTTCGGCGCCGGCGATCGCGCAAGGCGCCGCAGCCCGGACCCTGCGTTTCGTGCCGCAGGCTAATCTTGCCAATTTCGACCCCATTTGGGGCACGCAGTATGTCGTGCGCAATGCCGCGGCGCTGGTCTGGGACACGCTTTACGGCATCGATTCCTCGCTTCAGCCGCAGCGTCAGATGGTCGAGTCCGAGGAAGTGACCGACGACGGCACGACCTGGACGTTCAAATTGCGGCCGGGCCTCAAATTCCATGACGGCGAGCCGGTGCTGAGCAAGGACGTCGTCGCGAGCCTATCGCGCTGGGCGGCACGCGATCCGATGGGCCTGATGATCAAGGCGCTGCAGCAGGAGCTCACCGCGGTCGACGATCGCACCTTCAAATGGGTGCTGAAGCAACCCTTCCCGAAGATGCTCTACGCGCTTGCGAAGAACAATTCGCCCTGTGCGTTCATCATGCCCGAGCGCATCGCGCAAACCGATCCGTTCAAGCAGATCGGCGACTATGTCGGCTCCGGACCGATGAAGTTCGCCAAGGGCGAATGGGTGCCCGGCGCGAAGGCGGTGTTCGAGAAATTCGCCGACTACGTGCCGCGGCAGGAGAAGGCGTCGTGGCTCGCGGGCGGCAAGCAGATCCTGATCGACCGCGTCGAATGGATCGTGATGCCGGATGCAGCGACTGCGGCCGCCGCGCTGCAGAACGGCGAGGTCGATTGGTGGGAGAGCCCGATCGCCGATCTCGTTCCGGTCCTGAAGAAGAACAAGAACATCAGCGTCGACATTGGCGATCCCCTCGGCAATATCGGCTCGTTCCGCATGAACTTCCTCTATCCGCCCTTCAACGACGTGCGGGCCCGGCGTGCGGTGCTGATGGCGATGAGCCAGGAAGACTATATGCGCGCGATCATCGGCGACGATAATTCGCTGTGGAAGCCGCTGCCCGGCTACTTCACGCCCGATACGCCGCTCTACAGCGAGATGGGCGGCGAGATCCTGAAGGGCAAGCGCGATCTCGACGCGGCCAAGAAGCTGCTCGCCGAGAGCGGCTATTCCGGCCAGCCGGTGACATGCCTGGTCGCGCAGGACCAGCCGATTACCAAGGCGCAAGGCGACGTCACCGCGGATCTCCTCAAGAGGCTCGGCATGAATGTCGACTTTGTCGCCACCGATTGGGGCACGGTCGGCTCCCGCCGCGCGGCCAAGACGCCGCCCGGACAAGGCGGCTGGAACATGTTCCACACCTGGCACGCCGGCGCGGACTGTATCAATCCTGCGCCCTACACCGCCATTCGCGCCAATGGCGACAAGGCCTGGTTCGGCTGGCCCGCCAGCCCCAGTACCGAGAAGGAGGTCTCGTCCTGGTTCGAGGCCAAGAACCTCGATGAGGAGAAGGCTGCGATCGGTCGCCTCAACAAGGCGGCGCTGGATGACGTCGTCTACGCGCCGACCGGCTTCTTCCTGAGCTACACCGCGTGGCGCAAGAACGTCTCCGGTATCGCCAAGGGACCGTTGCCGTTCTTCTGGGGCGTATCGAAGACCGCATGATGCTGCGCTGAGGCCAGATGCTCTCCTATATCCTCCGGCGCATCGTCGCCACCTTGCCGGTGATGGCGATTGTTGCACTATTCGTGTTCAGCCTGCTCTATATCGCGCCGGGCGATCCCGCCGTGGTGATCGCAGGCGACCAGGCGAGCCCGGAGGATGTGGAGCGCATCCGCCAGGGCCTCGGCCTCGACCGTCCCTTCCTGATCCAGTTCGGCAGCTGGGTCTGGCGCATCCTGCATGGCGACCTCGGTACTTCGATCTTTACCAACCTGCCGGTGTCGACGATGATCGGGCAGCGTCTCGGACCGACGCTGTCGCTGATGACCGTCACGCTTCTGCTCACGATCGTCGTCGCGGTGCCGCTGGGGGTGGTCGCGGCATGGAAGGCGGGAAGCTTCATCGATCGCGCCATCATGGCGTTCGCCGTGTTCGGCTTCTCGCTACCCGTCTTCGTCGTCGGCTATGTCCTTGCCTACATCTTCGCGCTGGAGCTCGAATGGCTTCCCGTGCAGGGCTACACGCCGCTCACGGAGGGCTTCTGGCCGTGGCTGCAAAACCTGATCCTGCCGGCGATCGCGCTCGGCTGCGTCTACATCGCGCTGGTCGCGCGCATCACCCGCGCCACCATGCTCGAAGTCTTGCAACAGGACTATATCCGCACCGCGCGCGCCAAGGGGATGGGGCAAGGCGGCATCCTGTTCATTCACGCATTGAAGAACGCGGCGGTGCCGATCGTGACCGTGATCGGGATCGGCATCGCGCTCCTGATCGGCGGCGCGGTCGTCACCGAAAGCGTGTTCGCGATCCCCGGTCTCGGCCGCCTCACGATCGATGCGATCCTGCGCCGCGATTATCCGGTCATCCAGGGCATCGTGCTGCTGTTCAGCTTCGTCTACGTCCTCGTCAATCTGATGATCGACGTCACATATACGCTCGTTGACCCGAGGATCCGCTATTGACCGATACGACCGTCACCCCGCAGTCGCTTCCCGGCGGCTTCGTCCTCGCGCCGCAGCTGCCGGAGATCCTGCGGCCGGTCAGGATCCGGCGCGGCTTCCTCGGCTTCCTGCGCGGCCATCCGACGGTCGCGATCGGCGGCGCGTTGCTGCTGATGCTCGTCCTGATCGCGGTCTTTGCGCCGTATCTCTGGACGGTCGACCCGACTGCGCTCGCGCCCGCCAAGCGCACCCGGGCGCCGTCCGCAGCCTACTGGTTCGGCACCGACGTGCTTGGCCGTGATATCTATTCACGCGTGCTATTCGGCGCGCGGGTTTCGCTGACCGTCGGACTATCAGTCGCCATATTCGCATCCGTGGCAGGTCTCGCCATCGGCATGGTCTCGGGCTTCGTCCGCTGGGCCGACGGCATTCTGATGCGCTTCATGGACGGCCTGATGTCGATCCCGCCGATCCTGTTGGCGATCGCGCTGATGGCCTTGACGCGCGGCAGCGTCGGCAACGTCATTCTGGCGATTACCATCGCCGAGATCCCGCGCGTTTCGCGCCTGGTCCGCAGCGTCGTATTGTCGCTGCGCGAGCAGCCCTATGTGGACGCCGCAGTCGCCTGCGGCACGCGCACACCGATGATCATCCTGCGCCATATCCTGCCCAACACGCTCGCGCCGATGCTGGTGCAGGCGACTTACATTTGCGCCAGCGCCATGATCACGGAGGCGATCCTGTCCTTTATCGGCGCCGGCACGCCGCCGACCATTCCGTCCTGGGGCAATATCATGGCCGAGGGCCGCGCGTTGTGGCAGGTCAAGCCTTACATTGTGTTCTTCCCGGCGGCGTTCCTCTCCGTCACCGTGCTCGCCGTCAACCTGCTCGGCGACGGCCTTCGCGATGCGCTCGATCCGCGCATGGCCAAGAGCCTGTGATGTCGAGAGGCTGATCGCAATGGCGTTGCTCGAAGTCGAAAATCTGCAGACCCACTTCCGCACCCCCAGCGGCATCAACCGCGCGGTGGACGGTGTGTCCTTCCATGTCAACGAAGGCGAGACGCTCGCCATCGTTGGCGAGTCAGGCTGCGGCAAATCGGTGACCTCGATGTCGCTGATGCGGCTGATCCCGGAGCCACCGGGCAGGATCGCGGGCGCCATTCGCTTCGCGGGCAGAGACCTCCTGCAATTGCCGGATCGCGAGATGCGCGCCATCCGCGGCAACGACATCTCGATGATCTTTCAGGAGCCGATGACCAGCCTCAATCCGGTCCTGACCGTCGGCCGTCAGATCCGCGAGACGCTGATGATCCATCAGGGCCTGGACAAGCAGGCCGCCGAGGCGCACGCGATCGAGATGCTGACACTGGTCGGCATTCCCGAGCCGAAGCGGCGCGTGCGCGAATATCCGCACCAGCTGTCCGGCGGCATGCGCCAGCGCGTGATGATCGCGATCGCGCTGGCCTGCAATCCAAAGCTCCTGATCGCGGACGAGCCGACCACTGCGCTCGACGTGACCATCCAGGCGCAGATCCTGAAGCTGATGCTGGACCTGAAACATCGGGTGGGGGCGGCGATCATCCTGATCACCCACGATCTCGGCGTCGTCGCCGAAATCGCCGAACGCGTCATGGTGATGTACGCCGGCCGCAAGGTCGAGGAGGCGCCGGTGACTGAACTGTTCCGCTCGCCGCGTCATCCCTACACGCAAGGCCTGCTCGGCGCCGTGCCGCGACTCGGCTCTTCGTTGACTGGCACCGCGAGGCGGCTTGCCGAGATCCCCGGACAGGTGCCTGACCTGCGCAGGCCCATCACCGGCTGCGTCTTCGCCGGCCGCTGTGCGCTCGCGACCGATCTCTGTCGACAATATGCACCGGGGCTCGAGGAGAAGGGGCCGCGCCACATCGCTGCCTGCCACTACGCCGCCAAGGGAGCGGTTGCGGCATGAGCCCTCCGCTGCTCCAGGTCAACGACCTCAAGAAACATTTTCCGGTCAAGACCGGCCTGTTCGGGCGCAAATCCGAATGGGTCTACGCGGTCGACGGCGTGTCGTTCGAGATCGCGAAGGGCGAGACGCTGTCGCTGGTCGGCGAGTCCGGCTGCGGCAAGTCGACAGTCGGGCGCGCGATTCTGCGGTTGTTCGATGTGACGTCCGGCCAGGTCATCCTCGACGGCCAGCGTATCGACGACGCACATCCGAGCACGATGCGTCAGCTGCGGCAACGTATGCAGGTGGTGTTCCAGGATCCGTTCTCGAGCCTCAATCCGCGTATGCGCGTGCGCGATATTCTCGCGGAGCCGATCCGGAATTTCGGCCTCGCCAAGTCAGCGATCGATCTCGAGACGCGCGTGACGGCGCTGATGGATACGGTGCGCCTGCCGCGGGAAGCGCTGAACCGCAGGCCGCACGAATTTTCCGGCGGCCAGCGTCAGCGCATCGGCATTGCACGGGCGCTCGCGGCCGAGCCGGAGCTGATCGTCTGCGACGAGGCGGTGTCGGCGCTTGACGTCTCGGTCAAGGCGCAGATCGTCAACCTGTTGCAGGATCTGCAGCGCGAATTTGGCCTCGCGCTGCTCTTTATCAGCCATGACCTCGCGATCGTCGAGCACATGACGCACCGGGTCGCGGTGATGTATCTCGGCAAGATCGTCGAGGTGGCGCCGCGCCGGGAGATCTTTGCCGCGCCAAGGCATCCCTATACCAAGGCGCTGTTGTCGGCGGTCCCGCTGCCGGAGCCCGGAGCTCAGCGCAATCCGATCATCCTCAAGGGAGACGTGCCGAGCCCGATCAATCCTCCGAGCGGGTGCCGCTTCCATACCCGCTGCCCGTACGTGTTCGATCGCTGCAGGATCGAAGAGCCGCAGCTTCGTTCGACTGAGGGCGAGCAATGGGTGGCCTGCCACCTCGATGCGCTGCCAGCGGGATAGCGAGGCCGTCTGTTTCGTCGGTATCTCAACCGGTCCGCAAATATTTCACTTTGCAGAAATTCGGCACCGGCCCGCATTCGTGACGGCTGAACGCCGTGGCAAGAGAAAAGGGGGCCGTCCTGTGGGGGTGCAGGGCGGCCCCAGGAGGCTCGTAGGCCCGGGAGGAGGAGGGCGCGAGCCGACGCAAGCGGCAGGGCACTTACGCCAAAACCATTCTCATGCGGCGGTACCCGCGCAACGGTCGCCATCCCAGAATCGACGCCGTCGCGGCAGCGTTTCAATGTCAGGCCGCTGGTTCCTGGAGGCCGCACGCCATCGTGCCGGTGTCTGGCCGCTGATACGCTTGAACACGGTGGAGAAATGCGCCTGGGTGCTGAAGCCGACGGCAAGGGCAATCTCGGCCAGCGGTCTCTCACTCGCGGTCAGCATCGACTTCGCCTGCTCGATGCGATGATTGAGCAAATATTCGCGCGGGCGATAGCCGGTCGCTGCGCGGAATTGCGCGGCGAAATGCATTCGGGACAGCCCGGCAACGCCGGCGAGCTCGGACAGGCTGACGCTGCGCTCGAAATGGGCGGCGATATGCTGTTCGACGCGGCGCAGACGCCATTTCGGCAGGGCGTTGACCTTGGCGCGCGGCAATTCGGGCCGCGCCAGGCGCATCGCAAGGATTTCGCCGATACTGCGCGCAAATTCGTGGCCCGCGGTATCGCCTTGTTCGGCAAGTGCCTTGGTCAGCCCCGCGGCGAGCGGATCGCGCAGCAGAACGAGATCGTCGAGCTCATCGGTCGCATCCGGCGACCATCGTGCCGGGAAATGGTCGGCGGATATATGGAAATGCAGGAAGTCGCAGGGCCCCTGGAATTGCGCGCTCAGCTGTCGCGATGGTGCGCTTACATACAACGTGCCTGATGGCATGGTGCCGTCGAAGATGATCTGGCGTTCCCTGGTCAGTTTCGCTCGCGTCGTTTTCAGCGCGATGCCGACAAAGTATCGGCCATCAGGCGTCGTCGCCTCGTGCCATTTGGTGTCCCGCGAATCTTCCCATCGCGAGATCGTGATGTCCTCGACTTCCGAGCTTGATGCGACCTGGCGCCATTCGTCTTCCCGGGTGATCGCCTGGGTCGCATGAGGGATTTCCTGATCCCGCGGGCCGGCCGGACGATCAATCCAAGGGTAGGCCGTCTGCGATTCGGTCAACATTGCTCATCCTCTCTCAGCTTCGCGGTCGTGCTTGTGGTTACTTGCGAACTCGCGACCTTGCTATGTTGAGAGGATAGGCGTGAGCAGGCCTGGAAGCTCGTTAGGGGTGATTAGGATCTGTTAGATTATGTGGGCGCGCAGAGGGTGCGGCGGCCAGCCGCAGGAGATGGAATTTCAGCCAATATTTCATGTAGCTATTCGAAGACGGCATCGAAGATCTCGACATCGATCAGCACGGGCTTGGCGACAACGGTTCCGTCGGGCTGCAACGTCAGCGTACGCCGAAGAGTTGGAACCACGATGCCGCCAAAATTCTCGTGGGCCCAGGAATAGTGCGCGACATGTGCGCCCAGGAGATCGTGATCGGTCCGTCTCTGCAAAGCGCTCTCGTCGAAGTAGAACACCTGCTCGGACGCGAGGCTGATCAGGCCCGGCGGGAATTGCGTGCGAAGACGCCGCCAGGTCTCAGTGTTCTCCTGCCACGGCGGCAGCTCCTCGACCACGACGTCGGGACGAGCGAGGAGGAATGGGGTCGTGAGATAGGTCCAGATCTGGACGCCGCAGAAGAAGACCAGATGCAGTTCGTCCGCCAGCGCATGTGTGCCATTGGTCGGGAAAGCAAGGCTCGGATTGCGCCAGGTCCGCAGCACATGGCCATCCAGGCTTTCGATCGTAATCGCGTCCGGCGCAAACGCGCCGGACCGCTCGCCGCCGGTGATGCCGGTGAAGCGAACCGATTGTGTCCGTGTCGATCCCTCCGCGGTGACGTCCTTGAATTCGCGGGCATGTCCGGCGTCGGAGAACAGGGCCCCACCAACGGACAGATGCAGCGTGAACCGGCTCAAGCCGTTCCAGCGGGCCAAGCCCCCGCAGGCGTCGATCGCATCGTCAAGAAGTGCCATGTCTCACTGCATCCACCATGATTCTCAGCACCATGGCGGGGCGGACGCGGCTTGGCGTGTTAGAAGTTGTTAGGAATTGCAAGAGCCAAATCGGGCGGTATCCCGTTGAAGATGCTCTTAATTCAGCGCGCTCAGCAGTCCCCGGGCGGCGACCAGGTCGCGGCTCGACAGACCTTCCTGATATTGCCCGACCAGCGGCGCGAGCAGGGCCTGCGCATCGCCCTGTCGCCCAGCCTGCTGCCAGACGCGAGCCAGGCTCATCGCCCCCCGCAGCTCCCAGCCGCGCGCGCATTGCCGGCGCGACAAGGCAAGCGATTGCTGGAGATGGGCTTCGGCTTCCGTCGGCCTGGCGGATTGGACCAGGATGTCCGCCTTGACCCGCAGCATTTCCGGCATATCGAAGGATTCGCCGTGATCGCCGATCTGGGCAATGGCTTCGTCGATCGTGCGCAAAGCCTCCTCGGCCTCGTTCTGGGCCGCCAGCCCCTCCGCGAGCGCCGTTGCAAACACCGTCGTCATGATCCGGTGCCGGGTGGCGTACAAGGTCGCCTGGCTGCGGCGAAGATGCTCGATGCCGCCGGCGATGTCCCCGCGGCGGAGCAGAAGCTCGCCCTTCTGGCCGATGCCGACCGCGTGATAGGGGCCGAGGAAGTGCCGTGCGGCATGGTCGATCAGCCGATCGATCAGGCTCTCGGCGCTGGCCCAGTCGCCGACCCACAGAAACACGTAGATGGTCCAGATCAGGGAAATGCCGAGCGTCAGGGGCTGCTCGAGCTGCTCGGCCTGCTGCACCGTGTATCTGGCCGCCTCGATGGCACGATCGGGCCGGCCGCTAAGCCAGAGCCCGCGTGCCAACGCGACCAAGGCGACAATGCGGTCGTCATAGCCGAGATGGCCGATATTCAGCCGCTGCGAGCTCGCATTGTGCACCATCGCGCTCTCGCAGAACTGGACGGCCTTGTCCTGATTCCCGATCAGATGATGCGCCACACCGAGCATCCACTCGACGTTCAGCGTGCTGGTCGGGTCGTTCAGCTTCCTGGCGACGCCTTCACCCTGCACGCTGGTGCCGAGCGCGCCGTGAAAATCTCCGACGCGCGTCAGGTAGATGTGCAGCCCGCGCAACAGCCAGAGCTGCCAGTGCAAGTCGTCGAGCTGCTCAGCCAGTTGCAGGCTTCGCGTGAACGCCGACCGGACCTCTTCCGTGTTGCCTTGCGTGAACATCACGGAGACGCCGAGAGCCGCCTGCAACGTCATTTCCTTGCGGCTGTCGACCATTTCGGCAGAGGCGAGCGCCTGCTGGGTCCAGCTATGGCATTCCGTCAGCAATGTCAGCTCGAGGAAGAACTGTGCAGCCGCCGCCGCCAGGTCCACACCGACCCTGCGGTCCCCGGTCTCTGAAAAGCTCCAAGTCAGCGCGGCCCGCACATTTGGCAGATGGTCGGCATAGGGCAGGAAGCCGCCCGCGTTCTGCATGCCGTTGGACTTGACGGCGATGTCGTGCAGGAAGTCGCGGAAATATTCGGCGTGGGCGCGCGCCACGCGCGCCGCTTCCCCGCTCTCGACGAGCTTGTCGCCCGCGAACGCGCGGGTCGTGTCGAGCAGGCGGTATCTCAGTCGCCGTTCTGCAGGCGATGTCGCGATCAGGGATTTCGACAGCAGATTCGAGATCGCTTCGACCGCTTCCGCCTCGTCGATGCCCTGACATGCGGCGACCGCGAGCGCAGCTTCCAGCGTGAATGGTCCGACGAATACCGACAGGCCGCGCAGTGTCGCGCTCTCGGCCTGGGGCAGCAGGTCGTAGCTCCAGCTCAGCGCCGCGCTCAGCGTCTGGTGCCGGGGAATCGCAGTGCGGCGTCCTCGCCACAGCAGCGAGAAACGGCTGTCGAGCAGCGACGCCGTGCCGGCGATCCCGTAGGCGTTGACCCGTCCGGCGGCAAGCTCGATCGCAAGCGCAATGCCGTCCAGACGCCGGCAGATATCGGCGACGAGAGGCGCATCCTCTTCACTGAGCTCGAATTCGCTCAGGCTTTCGGCAATCCGCTCGACGAAAAGCTGGCTCGCCGGATAGGCAAGGATGTCGGCCATGCTGAGCCCGTCGCGTTGTGGCGGACAATCCAGCGGAAACAGCCGGTACACGCGTTCGCCTTCGGTGCGAAAGGATTCGCGGCTGGTGGCGAGAACATGCAGCTCCGGCGCTTCCCGCACGATGCGCTCCGCCAGCGGAGCGACCTCGTCGATGATGTGCTCGCAGCTGTCGAGGACCAGCAGCGTCCGGCGGTTGCGCAATGACGTCAGCAGCCCGGGTATCGGGTCGTCAGAATTGACGGTCAGGCCAAGCGCCGCGGCGATCGTGCCGGGAACGAGCCGCGGCTCCGTCAGCGCGCCAAAATCGACGAAGCAGACCTGGCCCTCGAAGTCCGCATGCTGACCATGCGCCACGGCGAGTGCGACCGAGGTCTTGCCGATGCCGCCGGGGCCGACGATGGTGACGAACCGATGCAGGGAAAGTTCAGTCGCGATCTTCTCGACGGCGTCGTCTCGGCCAATCATCTTCGCGAGCGGGGCGGGGAGGGACCGGAGCGAGGACACAGTCGCGGCTGGCCGGTTCTCCGCAGGCGTGGCGCGGAGCAGGGGGGCCGTGAAACAATAGCCGCGGCCGGGCACGTTGACGACATAACGGGAGCCTTCGCCCGCATCGCCCAAGGCCTTGCGCAGGGACGTGATGTGAAAGCGCAGGCTGCCCTCGTCGACATTCACGTCGGCCCAGACCCGCTTGACCAATTCCCGCTTGTCGACCACCTCGCCCGCACGCTCGGCGAGAAAGATGAGGATGTCGAGCGCACGACCGCCGAGATGAAGCGGGGCGCCGTCCCTCTCAAGCAGCCGCGACTTCGGAAACAGCCGGAAGGCCCCGAAGGAAATGGCTGAGTCCTGGTCGTTCGTGTTCGGCACGCCCCGTGATTCCATTCCAGCGAAAGGAAAGTGCTGCTGTCTATCTTGGTCTATCAGAACGAGACCCTCAGTAAACCGGTCGAAAGCGGCGAAATCGCGCAGCCCACGCAGGATTGCGCGGACGATATGCTGCAAATTTCGCTTAAACGCGAACGGCTTATGCCGTGATCGAGAAGACTCGGCTGTGCGCTCGAATGCTCAAGCGGCCGTCATGTTCTGCCAGCGTCGTGCGCACGCGATCATAACACAATCTTGCAACGTCTAACGAGCGTGAGCCGCGGCTCTGCATCAGTATAGCCTTCGAGTTAGGCCTATTTTCCAACGGGGAGGCTATGATGGCCGCTATCAGCTCGCGGACGAACGACAGAGGCGTTCGCCCTCACTTTGTCGCCAATCTCGACGAGATCTCGCGTGACTGGGAACTCGTGCTGCGCGAGTCGCACCATCGCATGAAGAACACCCTGACGCTCTTGGGTGCGTCAGTCCGCCGCGACTTCACGCGTGCCGGAGGTCGGGACATGTCGGGTGCAGTCGACCGGCTGGAGCGGCGCATCGTCGCCTTCGGCAGGCTCTATCAGCTTTTGTCTCACAATGACGATCTGGCGATGATTTCTGTCGAGGCCTTCTTTGGAGGCCTTTGCGGCGCGCTGTCCGAGGCGGTGCTCGAACCGGCCGGCATTCGCTGTGAGGCATCGATCGAAAGCGGCACGTTGCCGGCATGGCAGTGCCACCGGCTTGCATTGATGCTGGCGGAGCTGGTCACCAATGCGGCAAAGCATGCCTTTCCGAACAATACGAGCGCGCTAATCCGCATCGAGGTGGCGAACCACGAGGGCAGTTGGCTCTGCACAGTGACGGATAATGGTGTTGGCGCCACCAGGCCGCTTCAGGGCGCCGGCAGCCGGATCCTGGAAGGCTTGGCGCGCAGCATCGATGCCCGGATGCAGGGCGAGGCCGGGCAGGGCGGTACACGCGTGACCATAGCAATGCCGCTCGCGGTCGCCTGATGCGGCGGCCGGGCTCGCAATCGCTAACGAGCCGATCTCTCTCGTCATCCTCTCATTCTGCGTTGTGACGACTCGCAACTGCTAACGCAGCCTAACAATCCATAACGAGCAAATTGCGGGCGCCTGAGCCAATCTCCTCACAGGACGAACCGATCTGTCGATGTCGAATTCGGTCAACGTCACCAATCGAACCGAGGGAGACCCCAAATGACGACGCAAGCTCGAGCCGACATCCTGAACCCCGACCGCCGCCAATTGCTGACCCAGGCCGCGATGGGCGCCGTTGCCGCAAGCATAGCAAGCCTGTTGCCGCTGCATTCGGCGAAAGCTGCCGTGAGTGGCGCGATCCGCCCGTTCCACGTCAATGTGCCCGAGGAAGATCTGCTCGATTTGCGCCGCCGCCTCGCAGCGACGCGCTGGCCGGATCGCGAGATCGTCGCGGATCAATCGCAGGGCGTGCAGCTCACGACGGTTCAGCAGCTCGTGCGCTACTGGCAGACCGAGTATGACTGGCGCAAGATGGAAGCGCGGCTGAACGCGTTGCCGCAATTCGTCACCGAGATCGACGGTGTCGACATTCACTTCATTCACGTGCGTTCCAGGCACGAGAATGCCCTGCCGATGATCGTCACCCATGGCTGGCCGGGCTCGATCATAGAGCAGATGAAGATCGTCGGTCCGTTGACCGATCCGACGGCGCATGGCGCCGAGGCGGTGGACGCGTTCGACCTCGTGATCCCCTCGCTCCCCGGTCACGGCTTCTCCGGCAAGCCGACCGAGCTCGGCTGGGATCCGCAGCGTGTGGCACGCGCCTGGCTCGTGCTGATGAAGCGGCTCGGCTACAACCGCTACGTCGCCCAAGGCGGCGATTGGGGCAATGCCGTCACCGAGCAGATGGCGCTGCTGGCGCCGCCCGAGCTGCTCGGCATTCACACCAACATGCCCGCGACCGTTCCCGATGACATCGCCAAGGCGCTTCAGCCCGGCGGATCGAAGCCGTCCGGCCTCTCGGCGGACGAGACTTATGCCTACGATCAGCTCGACGATTTCTACAAGCATGGTCTCGGCTACGCGATCGAAATGTCGAACCGGCCGCAGACCCTCTACGGGCTGGTGGATTCGCCGGCAGGCCTGGCGTCCTGGATGCTCGATCACGACGCACGCAGCGCCGCGATGATTGCACGCGTGTTCGACGGCAAAACCGAAGGGCTGTCGCGGGACGATGTCATCGACAACATCGCGCTCTACTGGCTCACCAACACGGCGGTGTCATCGGCGCGACTGTACTGGGAGAACAAGCTGGTGTTCTTCGCGCCCAAGCATGTGAACATCCCGGTCGCCGTCAGCGTCTTCCCGGATGAGATCTACGCCGCGCCGCGCAGCTGGGCCGAAAAAGCCTATCCCAAGCTGATTCACTACAACCGCCTCGACAAGGGTGGTCACTTCGCGGCCTGGGAGCAGCCCGCGCTGTTTTGCTCGGAAATGCGCACCGCGTTCCGGCCGTTGCGTCAGTCGATCTGAAACGCGGTTGGACGCCTGGCGCGCGGTTCCCACCGCGCGGGTGACGTCGAGAACCGGCTGGGCTTCCACGTCGGACAGATCGGCATCTGATGGAACCGCTGCGGCGCTCGACCGGTTGGAAGGCGACACGGCGACGGCGCCGGGATAGCCTTCCACCGGTGCGGAGCGCAGCTGAACGATCCGCACACAAACAAGGAGAAAGAGATGATCCGCAAGGCAAAAGCAGTATGGCAGGGCACCGGTCGCGATGGCACCGGCCATCTATCGAGCGAATCCGGCGTGCTCGCCGAGACGCCCTATTCGTTCAAGACGCGCTTCGAGAACGAGAAGGGCACCAATCCCGAGGAATTGATCGCGGCAGCACACGCCGGCTGCTTTACGATGGCGCTGGCCTTCGGTCTTCAGCTCGCCGGCTTCACGGCGACCGAGCTTTCAACGGAAGCTGCCGTCACGCTCGATCCCGAAGGCAAGGGATTCAAGATCAGCAAATCGGCGCTGACCTTGCGCGCCAAGGTGCCGAACCTCGACGACGCCGGCTTTGCCCGTATCGCCGGCGAGGCCGAGAAGAACTGTCCGGTGTCGAAAGTGCTCAACGCCGAGATCACGCTCGACGCCAAATTGACCTAGCCGAACCCAGGATAGCCGCCCATGCCCTGCCAACATCAGCCAGATGAAGGCAGGTTTCGGGCGATTTTGCCTGAGGTATCACGATGATCATGATGACCCTCGCTTGCATGCGGCGACGCAGTAAGGTGAGATCATCCGAATTGACCAGATGGAGCATCAAATGACGACAGAGCGCGCAGTTTTGGCTGGAGGCTGCTTCTGGGGCATGCAGGACCTCATCCGCAAGCAGCCCGGCGTGGTCTCCACGCGCGTCGGCTACACCGGCGGTCGGGTGAAGAACGCCACCTATCGCAATCACGAAGGCCATGCCGAAGCGATCGAAATCATGTTCGATCCCGCGAAGACCAGCTTCCGGACCATGCTGGAGTTCTTCTTCCAGATCCACGATCCCACCACGCTCAACCGCCAGGGCAATGATTTGGGAACGAGCTACCGCTCTGCGATTTTCTACACGTCAGACGAGCAGAAGCACGTCGCTGAAGACACCATCGCCGATGTCGAAGCATCGGGTCTGTGGCCAGGCAAGGTGGTGACGGAAGTCGCCCCCGCCGGCGAATTCTGGGAGGCCGAGCCCGAGCATCAGGATTATCTCGAACGCTATCCCGATGGCTACACGTGCCATTTCATCCGGCCGGATTGGAAGCTGCCGCGGCGCGCGATTGCTGCGGGGAGCTAGCGATGGCCAAGGGATACTGGATCACCTATGCGGAGGCGCTCAGGGCGCTCGGCAATGCGTGCGAGCGAGACGTTCGGATCATCGAAGGACTGGACTGAAGGCCGCGACAGGCATCGGCGCTCGGATCACGTCCGCAGTTGCGCGATCAGGCCTCGCGCGATCCGCATGTCCGCGATGTCGGATCCTTCGGTCAGCGCGCCACAGGCCTTCTCGATAATGGCAAGTGCGTCTGTGCGCTGGTCCCGCGCAATCCTGAACTGAGCGATGCTGATGGCGCATCGCAATTGCCAGAACTCCGCGCCCTGCCGGGCGGCCAGGTCCATGGCCTCGTGAAAGCAGGCGTCAGCGGCTTCCAATCCGGGTGACTCTCTCAGCATCATCTCACCCTTGATGCGGAGCAGCTCCGGCAGATACCAGAGCTCCTGCCTGTCGTTGCAACGCGCCAAGGCGTTCTCGATCGTGTCGAAGCCGTGATGGATCTGGTTGGCCTGTCCGAAACAGGCCGCGAGTTCGCCGAGCAGGGGAAGAAATCGCGGCAGGAAGCGCGCGTCGCCGGCGCGATTGAGCTCGTCGCGCAGCAGCGGCAAGCCCGTCTCGACGTTGGTGCGTTTGGCGATGACCAGGGCGTTGAAGGCGCGCGCCCACAGACCCCAGAGCCGGATGGCGTGGCGATCGGTATGCTCGAGCAGCTCGGTCCCATAACGTTGGGCGGCATCGTAGTCGCCGGCCAGAAAAGCGATCGGGCAGGCGGCCTGTCCCAGCACGCTGCAGAAGGTCAGCGCGTGGCCCATGGCTCGGCCTTCGTGGATGTTCTGCTCGGCGAGCGCCAGGGCCTGATCCGCATGACCCTGCAGCCACAGGATGCGGGCACGGAAATACTGCGTCGATAGTCTGACATCGAGCGGAAAGATCCTTGGCTTCTCGGCCAGCACATGCAGGGACGCATTGACCCGGTCGATACGGACCCTGGCCTCGCGTTGGTCGCCGAGATAATGCAGGGCGACGGCCGTGAGCCGGTCGCCCAGCATGAGATCGGTCTTGTCAGGTGAACTCGCCGCAGCTTCCGCAAAACGATCGGCGAGCGCGCGCGCCTTGCCGAACGCGCCGTTGTTGAACTGGTCGATGCACAAGCCCCAGAGCGCCCGCAGCCGGAAATCCTTGTCGTCGAGCCTGTCGGCCAATTCGAGCGTGGCCTCGAGGATCGGGCGGGCCTCGCGCGCGCGTCCTTCGCCATACATCAGCGACCAGCCGAGCGCCGCCAGGAGCTGCATGCGCACCCGCTCGTCGCCATGGTCTCCGAGCGTGGCCAACGCCGTTCTGGCGCGCTCGCGACACTCGGCAAACAGCGAAAGACGGACCCAGAGCGTGACTGCCACCGCCGTCAGCGCGATGCCGAGCTGTGCATCGCCATCGGCCGAAAAGGCCCAATCCAGTGCGGCGCGCAGATTGTCCAGCTCCGCGCCATAGACGCCGAGCCAGTCCGACAGCGGAGCGGAGGTCTCGGCCTCGGCGCGCGCGAACAGGTCGCGAAAATATTCGGCGTGCCGCTGCGCGATCCGCTTCGCTTCCCCGGCCTCGTTCAGCTTGCCCACCGCGTAGGTGCGCGTGGTATCCAGCAGGCGATAACGCAATGTTCGTGCGCCTGATGGTGCGATCAGCGATTTCGTGACGAGATTGTCGATCGCCTCCATGGTAGCGGCTGCACTGAGCCCATCGCCCGACGCGACGGCGGCAGCCGCCTCCGGCGTGAACGGCCCGACGAACACCGACAATCTCCGCAAGATCGCGCTCTCGGACGCGGGAAGCAGGTCGTAGCTCCAGTCCAGCGCGGCGCCGAGCGTCTGGTGCCGCGGGATGGCCGTGCGTCGCCCGCGCCATTGCAGCGAAAACCGGCTGTCGAGGAGCGATGCCGTGCCGGCGATGCCATAGGCATTGACGCGCCCCGCCGCGAGCTCGATCGCGAGCGCGATGCCGTCAAGGCGGCGGCAGATGTCTGCCACCAGCGGTGCTTCTTCGGCGCTGAGCTGAAATGGCCCGGAGCTCTGCGCGATACGTTCGACGAAAAGCTGGGCTGCGGGATAGGCGAGGATGTCGGCGACGGCGAGGTCATCGCGCCGGGGTGGGCAGTCCAATGGAAACAGTCGAAAGATCCGCTCGCCTTCGCTGCGAAAGGATTCGCGGCTGGTCGCCAGCACATGCAGTCGCGGTGCCTCGCGAACCAGACGCTCGACCAGCGGCGCGAGGGTCTCCAGGACGTGCTCGCAACTGTCGAAGATCAGCAGCGTCGGTTTCGCCTGGAGATGGGTCAGCAGGGCCGGGACCGGATCTTCCGCATTGATGGACAGCCCGAGCGTCGATGCGATTGTAATCGCGGCGAGTTCGGGCTTCCTCACCGGCCCGAAGTCGACGAAGAAAACGTTGCCGTCGAAATGGGTCAGCAGGCGATGGCCCACGGTCACGGCCACTGCTGTCTTGCCGATACCGCCGGGGCCGACCACGGTGACGAAACGATGTTGCGCGAGCCCGGTCGAAATCTTCTCGATGACGTCGTCTCGCCCGATCACCCGAGCAAGCGGCGCGGGCAGCGAGCGGGGAAGCGGCATATCAATCGGGGAAGCGGGAGGTGCTGGCGCAACCTGGGCGAGTGATGCGACGAAGCAATAGCCGCGTCCGGGGACGTTGACGACATAGCGGGCCGACTTGCCGCTGTCGCCGAGTGCCTTGCGCAGTGCTGCGATGTGGAAGCGGAGGCTGCCATCGTCCACATTCACGTCTGCCCAGACGCGTTTGACCAGCTCGCGCTTGTCGACGACTTCGCCGGGCCGCTCGGCCAGGAAGATCAGGATGTCGAGCGCTCGGCCGCCGACATGAAGATGCGCGCCGTCCTTCTCCAGAAGGCGGGACTTCGGAAACAGGCGAAATGGTCCAAAAGAGATGACCGCGCCTTGGTTGCTATCGTCGGGCACCCGTTATTGCCCTCACGGCAGGGAGTCAAAAATGTTTGAATTTGGTCTAGCAGATCGAAGCAGTGAGTAAACTGGACGAAAGCAGAGGGAAAGGCTGCCAACGCGCTCCGGGTCGCTCTGTTGGTCTCGTGCAAGAGAAATATTGGCGTCATATTAATGGCTTAGATCGATTTAAGAAGCTGCCTCGTTGACGCAGCTGTCGGTCCCGCGCAGGGGAGCATGCCGAAAATCGGGTGGAGATTTCCGCTTTGCTCACAAGCCGTGGTCGTCTCGCCGATCGCACATGCCATTGACGATGGCTGCATCCTGCTGCGAATGGAGTTCTGGGAGCCGGTCCCGCCTCTGATCAAAGCTCACGACTTTCGGAACAGGACATGCTCTCCCTCTCGCGGCGACGATTCGCCAGTGCAGCTGCATTTGCAGCGACCGTCGCCGGATTTCCACGCTGCGGAAGAACCGCAGCCTATCCATCGCGTCCCATTCGGCTGGTGATTCCCTATGGGGCCGGTGGCGCAGGCGATGAAATCGGGCGTCCCTGGGTCGAGAAGATGTCATCGCAGCTTGGTCCCACTTTCGTCGAGAACATCGGCGGTGCAGGCGGCGCGATCGGGACGACCGCCGTCGCGCGCGATGCGCCTGATGGCTATTCACTGCTCTTGGGAAATGGCAGCACGCAGGTCATCATCCCGCTGACGACGGCAAATCCCAGTTATTCCGTCGGCGACTTCCGGGCGATCTATCGCCTGATCAGTAGTGCGCTGGTTTTTGCCACCCATCCGTCGGTGCCGGCCACAAGTCTGAAGGAGCTGATCGCTTACGCCAAGGTCAATCCCGGCAAGATGTCTTACGGGACGCCCGGCATCGGTACCGGAAATCATTTGGTCGGCGAGTTGTTCAAGCAGCAGGCCGGCGGGTTGGATATCGTCCACGTTCCCTATCGGGGCATCGCACAGGCGACCAACGATCTCGTCGGCGGCCAGATATCGCTCATCATCGCTGTCATGTCGGTTCAATTGCAGCAACTGGGGCAGGCCGGCAAAATAAGGCTGCTCGCGGTCACACCTGACAAGCGATTGAGCGGCGCGCCTGATATCCCGACCGCCATTGAATCGGGCATGCCGGATCTCAGCTATGAGGGATGGTTCGGGCTGTTCGCACCGAAGCTGACCGAAGATTCGATCGTCGACCGGATCGCGCAGGCGACACGGGCGGCGATGGCCGATCCTGCACTGCAGGCGAACTATCGCGCACAGGGGATGGAGCCCGACAGCGATTCCAGCCCGGACAAGTTTCAGCGAATTGTCGATGCCACCTCGGCAAGCCTTGCTCCTGTGATCAAGTCGATCGGGCTTCAGTCGTTATAGGCGCGCTGTGCTGCGCCCTCGCAGCTCAAAACCGCTTCGCCATCTCGGCAAGGCGGCGGTGGGCGGTGTCGCGGGCGGTGCGAATCGGTTCGGCCGGGCCGGTCGTCGGTCCGATCGGCACGAAGCGCACGTCGCTGACGCCGATGAAGCGGAGCGCTTCGCGCAAATAGGGCGTCGCCATGTCGATGCGGCCGCGGTTCATGCCGGTGGCAAAGTCGCTCCCGGAGGCGAGGATCACGATGGTCGGACGGTCCTTCAGCAGCGGAAGATATCCCTGCGCCGGGTCGAAGCGGAAGGTGAGCCCGGGCTGGATGATGATGTCGAACCATTGCTTCAGCTTGTAGGGGATGCCGAAATTCCACATCGGCGTCGAGATCAGCACGCGATCGGCCAGCGAGAAGCGCAGCGCCATCCGCTCGGCCTCCGCAAAGCTGTCCCGTTGCGCGTCGTTGAAGGCCTGCGCCTTCATGCGCGCATATTTGGCCTCGACGATGGGGCCGGCAAATTCCGGCATGCGTTCGCGCCAGAGATCGACGAGGTCGATATCCCAATCGGGGCGGACCTCGCGAAAGCCGTCAAGAAAGACGCGCGCACCCGCGCTCGACTCGGAATCGGCACGCGGGGAACAGGAGAGGTGCAAAAGTTTTGCCACCGCTCATCCCAGCGCCTTGATGACGGCATCCGATCGCGTGACGACGGCAACGTTCTGCATGGCAAAATTGATCGAGGCGGAGTGCCAATCGGCATTCATGGTCGAGCAGCAGTCCTCCGGCACGATCATGAAATAGCCCTTGTCGGCGCCGGTGCGCGCAGTGTGCTCGACCGACATGTTTGTCCAGGCGCCGGTGTTGATGATCATGTCGCGGCCGGTGGCTTTCAGGATCGTCTCCAGCCGCGTGCCCTCCCAGGCGCTCATCCGCATCTTCTCGACGACGAAGTCGCCGGGGCGCGGCTCGAGGCCCGAAACCGGGGCAGCGCCCCAGCTGCCGCGCACCATCGCCTTGCTGTCGACGAGACCTTCGAACAACGGTGCGTTCAGTGTCACGCCGGGCGCGCCGGGCTCGACGACGAACCAGACATGGATGATGGTAACGCCGCGCGCCCGCGCTGTCTCTGCCAGGCGCCGGACGTTCTCGACGACATGCTGCTGCTTGGCGTGGCCGGGCGCACCGGAGTCGGCGAAGGCGCCGCCATCCATGATGACGTCATTTTGAAGATCCTGGATGATCATGGCGCAGCGGTTTGGATCGAGCCGCATCTCGCCGTCGGCAAGGACGGGGGCCGCGGCCGTCGGGCCCGAGCTTGCGGCTCCGCCGCTGCTGCGCCTGCCGCTCATATAGGGTTCGTGACGCGGTCCGGCCCGGGTCGGGATGGCATAGACCGAATGCGTCGAGGTCAAATACAGCGTGCGGAAATCCGGTCCGCCCCAGGCGAGGTTGGCGACGAGCTCGGGCACGCGAACTTTTCCGAGCAGTTCGCCGCGCGGCGAATAGACCCAGACGCCACCGGGCGCTGTGACCCAGACATTGCCGTGCTGGTCGCACTTCATGCCGTCGGGCAGGCCCGGCTCCAGCTCGGAGCGGATACCGCTTGCGAACACGCGCGCGTTCGACAGCGTGCCGTCGGCATTGACGTCGAAGACGCGGACCAGCGCTTGCACGGTGTCGTTGACATAGAGCAATTTTTCGTCGGGCGAGAAGCACAGTCCGTTCGGCTGATCGAACAGTGTTCTATCGACCACCAGCTTGGGCTCGCTGCCGGGCACGACGCGATAGACGCCCTGAAAGCCGAGCTGCCGTGGCCGTTCGACGCCATAGACCGGCATGCGGCCATACCAGGGGTCGGAGAAATAGATCGCGCCGGAGGAATGCACACAGACATCGTTCGGGCTGTTGAGCTCCTGTCCGCCGAAGTGCGAGGCCAGCACCTCGCGCCGTCCGTCCGGCCGCTCGCGAATCAGCGACGAGGTCGCGTGCTCGCAGACGATCAGGTTGAGCTCGGCGTCGTAGGTCATGCCGTTGCATTTGTTCGACGGGCGCTTGACCTCGGCAACGCCGCGCCGGGCATCCCAGCGCCGGCGCACGTCGCCCGGCATGTCCGAGAACAACAGATACTGATCGACCGGATGCCAGATCGGCCCTTCCGTGAAGTCAAAGCCTGTGCCGACCTGCGCGACCGGCGCGTAAGGGTCGATCAGGGTCTCGAATTCGGAGCGCAAGGTGACGTGGGTCATCGGTCGGTCCTCAGGATCATCTCAGGCCGGGAACCAGTTGCGCGCGGGCAGGGACTGCACGATCGGGCCCGGGACCTGGTCGTGGAGCCGGCCCACGACATTGCCGCCTTCGATCTTGGCGGGACGATCGTGTACCGGCAGCAGATAGCGCGAGTTGCTGAGCAGCTTCTTGATCGCGGCCTTCTCCGCCCGCTTGCTGGTGCCGTGGTTGCCGGTGGTGCGCGGCTCCCAGTCGTGGATCTCGTTGAAGGGCGTGACGATTTGGTCGTTGAAATCGTAGATCACGTCGCCGCAGATGGTGGCGATGCCGTCGGCGGTCTCGACGATGATGTTCATCGAGCCCTCGGTATGAGCGCCGGCGGCGTCGCAATAGACGCCGGGCATCAGCTCGATCGGGCCGGTGATCTCGAGGTCGAGGAAGCGCAGCGCGCTCTTGGTGTGCAGCCGATCAATCAGGTGCTTGATGTCGGGCGCCGGGTACTGCGGATGCATCAGGCCGGAGACGGAATATTCCAGCTCCTTGCGGTTAAGGACGACAGTCGTGTTCATCGGGAACAGATCGTCCTTGCCGGCGTGATCGATGTGCAGATGGGTATGGCAGACGAAGCGCACGTCGCCCATGCGCACGCCGTGGCGGGCGAGCTGGTTCTCGATCATGTGCTCGTGGTACTGCAGGCCCCGCATGCCCAGCGTCTCCATGATCTGGTTGGAGCGATAGCCGGTGTCGATCACGACCGGATATTTGCCGCCGAGGATCAAAAAGCCCAGCGTGAGGACGCGGCGGGTGCGGCCGCAATCGCGGCCAAGCACCAGAAAGCTCGATTCCAGCTCGATATCGCCGTAGTCCAGGATCTTGATCTCCAGCGCCATTCGTTTCCCTCCCTGGTCTGTTGTTATCTGTCAAAGCCGATAGACGCGCGTTGCCGTCGTCCTGAAGATCGCGTCCTGTTGCGCGGCACTCAGCGGTGCGGCCGCCGCGCGAAAGGCGTCAACGAGCTCGCGATAGCTGGTCCACAATTTCTCGATCGGGAAGTTCGAGCCGAACAGGCAGCGCTCGGCGCCGAAGATTGCGACGGCGTCAGTGAGCACGGCCGCGATATGCGCGGGATCGTTGCGGTGGATGAAGGTGCCGAGCCCGGACAGCTTGGAGGCCACGTTCGGACACATCGCGAGCCGGGCCATCCCGGCGCGCCAGGCCGCGCGCCCCGCCGGCGAGAGATCTTCCAGCATGCCGGCATGCTGAAGGATGAAAGTCACTTCGGGGCAGGACTCTGCAAGTTGCGCAGCATCCGGCATCTGCGGTGTGAACACCTGCAGGTCGAAGCTCCAGCCGTAGTCGGCGAGACGCGCGATGTTGCGGCCGACCATGGGATCGACGCAGAGATCGGGTTTTGCCGCGAAGCGATAGAGCGGGTTTTCGTGCCAGTGCAGCTGCATGCGCACGCCGCGCACCAGTGGATAGCGCTTCAGGCGGTCGAGCTGCGGGCGCACGTCGTCCACCGCGAAATTGGCGTAGGCGACGATGGCGTGCGGCCAGCCATGCTCGTCGGCGGTCTGCTGCACCCAGGCGGCTTCGTCCTCGAAGCGATCGTTGGCCCAGTTGGTCTGGACGTAGACAGAGCGGGTGACGCCGCTGCCCTTGAGGTCGTCGAGATATTCGGGAAGCGGATAGTCGCGGCGGATGGCCTCGTAGGGTCCGAAGATGCGGGGCTGCATCGGGCCGACCAGCCAGGGCAGGTCGGCCTGTCGCCAGATATGATGATGCCCGTCGACAATCTCGGTCACGCAACTCTCCTTCGTCCCAGTGCCAGTACATGCGCGACGATCGATGCGCTGGATCCGCCGTCGACGAGATCGTCGACGAAGCGCTCGATGGCGATGAGCGCTTCGGTCTGCGGGCGGAAGCCCGGGCCCGCCGCGAGCGGCGTCAGCCAGCTGACGCGCCAGGCGCGCCGCGACAGCTTTGCGACGGCATCGCGCAGTGCGTCGGGCTCGCCGCGCTCCAGTCCGTCCGAGACCACGACCACGGCCGCTCCTCGCGCGTACCCGCCGAACCGCGGCACTGCCAGGAAGGCCTGCAGCGCATCGCCGATGCGGGTGCCGCCGTCCCAATCGCTGACGAGATGCGCGGCCGCACTCAGGGCCTGCTCGCGCCGCTTCAGCCGCAGCGCGCGGGTGACCCGGGTCAACCGGGTGCCGAAGGTGAAGACCTCGACATTGGGCGCGGCCTGCACCAGGGCATGGGCCAGCTTCAGGTTGTCTTCAGTGCGGCTCTTCATCGAGCCGGAGACGTCGATCAGCAGCAGGAACTTTCGCGGGCGCTGGCGCCGCTTCATGTGCCCGAGCCGCAGGATCTCGCCGTCGCTTCGAACAGAGTCGCGCAAGGTGCGACGAAGATCGGCGAAGGGACCGCGGCGGGCGCGCATGCGGCGGTGGCCGCGCCGTTGCGGCAGGCGCCGGGGGGCCTCGCGTGACAGGCGCCGAAGTGCATCTGTCGTGGAAAGCTGGGCGAAGCGGCGCTCAACCAGCGCCTCTGTGCGCGTCGCAGTCAGGCCGGATTCATTAGCGTCGTCGGAGAGAAGTGGCTCCTCGTCGCCGCGGCCTTCCTCCTGGAGCCGGACGGTCTCGTCATCCTCGCCGTCGTCCGCGTGTTCGATCGCCTCGCTGCCGCGGAAGTGGAGGTCGAATAACCGGTTGAAAGTCGCACGACGTTCGGGCGGCGGCGCGAGGGTGGCCAATGCCGCCTGCCTGATATCCCCGAGGTCGCGCGGGCCGAGCAGTTCGATCGCGGTGAGAAACGCGGTGGTCTGCTCCAGGGCGACAGCAAAGCTGTTGGCGCGCAAGAGCGCAACGAAGGAGACGAAGATGCGCGCGGCGCGCGGCAGCTGCGGCTCGGTGCTCATGCGGTCGCCTCCGCGAGCATGGCGTCGAGCCGGGGTGAGATGAAGTGCAGATCCTCCTCATCCTTGAGTGCCACGCCGATCGAGCGCTTGAAGGCATCGGGCCAGCGCGCGCCGCCCTTGTTCAGGAGCGTCGCGGCCTCGGCCCAGTCGACAGCTTCGGCGATGCCCGGCGCCTTGCTGAGCGGCTCGCGCCGGAGCTTGCCGACGGCCGCGACGACGGCCCGCGCGGTCGCTTCGGCAACGCTGGAGGCTCGCAGCATGACGATACGCGCCTCACGCTCTTCTGTGGGATAGTCGATCCAGTGATAGACGCAGCGGCGGCGCAAGGCTTCGTGCAGGTCGCGCGTCCGGTTCGACGTCAGCACGACCACGGGGCGCTCGGCTGCGCGCACGGTGCCGCGCTCGGGGATGGAGATCTGGAAGTCGGACAAAAATTCGAGCAGAAACGCCTCGAACTCCTGATCGGCGCGATCGATTTCGTCGATCAGGAGCACGGTCGAGTCTGGGGCACGCAGCGCCGCCAGCATCGGACGCTCGATCAAAAACGTCTCGCCGTAGATGTCAATGCTCTCGTCGCCGGCCTGGCGGATCGCGAGCATCTGGCGCGGGTAGTTCCACTCGTAGAGCGCCGCGGAGGCGTCGATACCCTCGTAGCATTGCAGGCGGATCAACCGGCGGCCGAGCACGGCGGCGATGGCCTTTGCGGCTTCGGTCTTGCCGACGCCCGGCGTGCCCTCGAGCAGCAGCGGCTTGCCGAGCGCGAGCCCGAGATAGGCAGCGGTCGCGAGGCCCTCGTCTGAGAGGTAATAGGCCGCGCGCAGCGCCTTCTCCAGCGCCTCCGGGCTGTCGATGCCGACGATGTTGCTGCGGACCGCCATGAACCCAAACCTCTAGCGCCGCGCCTGCGGCCGCGCGCCGCCCTGGGCCTTGATCGCACGCAGCACCTTTTCAGGCGTAATCGGCAGATCGTCGATGCGCACGCCGACCGCGTTGAAGATTGCATTCGCAACAGCGGGCAGCACCGGGTTCGCGCACATCTCGCCGGGACCCTTGGCGCCGAAGGGGCCGTCAGGGGCAGGGCGCTCCAGCACGGCGATATCGTGCGGGCAGATGTCGCCGGGACCGGGCATCAGATATTCGACGAAGTCGCGCGGGCCGTGAACGGCCTCGGGATAGTGAGGCTCCGTCGTCTCATACAGCGCGTGGCTGACGCCCATCCAGGCACCGCCGACAAGTTGCTGCTCGACCAGGCGTGGGTTGAGCGCACGGCCGAGTTCATAGGCCGAGTCCATCCGCACCATTGCGACCTCGCCGGTCTCGTCGTCGACATCAACCTCGGCGACGAGGCAGGCATGGGCATAGCAGGTCGCGGGCGACATCTCGCCGGTCTCCGGATTGACCTCGGAGAGCGGCACCAGGAAGATGCCGCGGCCGGAGATGGTCTTGCCCTGCTTGAACTGGGCGGCGATCGCGACGTCCTTGGTCGAGATCGAGCGGTGCGGCGCGCCCTTGACGTGGATATTGCCGCGTCCGTCCGTTTCGAGATCGGCGGCGTTGACCTCGAGTTCCTCGGCAGCTGCTTCCATCATGACGCCGCGCGCCTCGCGGGCCGCCGCCATCACCGCGTTGCCGACACGGTGGGTGCCGCGCGAGGCGAACGAACCCATGCAATGCGGGCCGGTGTCGGAATCCGCGGTGTCGACATAGACGTCTTCGACCGGCACGCCTAGCGTCTCCGCGCAGATCTGCCGCGTCACCGACTTCATGCCCTGGCCAAGATCGATCGACGACAGCGCCACCGTGAACTTGCCGCTCGGGTTGGAATGCACCAGCGCCTGGCTGGGGTCGCCGCCGAGATTCATGCCGATGGGATAATTGATCGACGCGATGCCGCGCCCGCGATGCCGGGTCATCTAGCGCCTCCTGGTGCCGAAGACGGAGGAGAAACGTGTCGCGCCATGCGAGGGTGCGGTCGGCCGCGGCGAGGGCGGCGGAGGAGCCGGCGGTGGTGGCTCGCGCGGCGGTTCGCGGGTGACGGTCGGCGGCAGCCGGTCGTAGCTGGTGCGCTGCTGCGCCGGAGCGATGGGCCGTGCGCGCGAAGAATCCGTTGGGGTCGGCGGGATGAAGGCGCGGCTACCGCCGCCGTCCTTGCGCGAGGATGCGCGCTTGAACTCCTCGCGGAGCGGCCACTTGGCTTTTTCGGCCGCGACCTGAACGCATTCGATC
This sequence comes from Bradyrhizobium genosp. A, assembly GCF_049949275.1. Lineage (NCBI taxonomy): Bacteria > Pseudomonadati > Pseudomonadota > Alphaproteobacteria > Hyphomicrobiales > Nitrobacteraceae > Bradyrhizobium > Bradyrhizobium genosp. A. Next base: position 3,298,552 of record NZ_CP188196.1, read on the forward strand.
AGTGCGGTGTTCTTGGCCTGGCGCCGGTGCGCCTTCATGTCGCCGTCGCGATAGGCGTTCAGGATCCGGAACTCCATCGGGTCCATGTTCACGAGGTGCGCGAGCTTGTCCATCTGACACTCGATCGCAAAGTCCATCGCGGTCACGCCGAAACCGCGCATGGCGGTCGCCGGCGTCCGGTTGGTGAAGACGCAATAGACGTCGCCATAGACATTGGGGATGGTGTAGGGACCCGGCAGATGCGCGGCGCATTTCACGGCGGCGTAACTGGACAGCCGCGTATACGCGCCGCTGTCGAAATAGGCGCGGATCTTGCGCGCGACGACGCGGCCGTCGCGCATCACCCCGTCCTTGATGTAGATGCGCTCGGCGCCGCGCGGCGGGCCGTATTGCATCTCCTCCTCGCGCCCGAACACGTAGCGAACGGGCCGCCCGGTCAGCATCGCGCCGAGAATGGCGAGCGGCTCCGTCAGCGTATCCACCTTGCCGCCAAAGCCGCCGCCGACCGTGCCGCCGATGAAGTGGAAGGTGTTGGAGGGCACGTCCAGGATCTTGGCGCAGGTGTCGACCGAGAAGAACAGCGCCTGGGTCGAGGTGTAGACCACATAGCGGCCGTTGGTGTCGGGCGCGGCGATGGCGCCATTGGTCTCGGTCGGGGCGTGCTCGATCGGAGACATCTGGTAGCGCTGCTCCAGCACGTGATCGGCGGTCGCCAGCGCCGCGTCGGCATCGCCGAAGCGCAGCTTCTGGTGATCGTAGGTCTCGTGATAGGTGAACGTGTTCTTGGGATAGGTCTCGTTGACGACGGGCGCGCCGGGCTTCAGCGCGTCCTCGACATCGAACACCGCCGCCAGCGGTTCGTAGTCGACCTTGACCTTTGCGATCGCCTCGAAGGCCTCGCGCTCGCTGTCGGCGACGATGGCGACGATCGGCTCGCCCTTGTAGCGGACCTTGTCGACCGCGAGCGACGGTTCGTCGTCCTTGCCGAAATTGATCAGGCTCAGAAGCGTGTTGAGATTGACCGGCACGTCGGCGCCGCTGATGATCCGGCGCACGCCGGCCGAGCGCTCGGCCTCTGTGGTGTCGATGCGGCGAATCCGTGCATGGGACTGCGTCGAACGCACGACCTTCAAGTGCAGCATGCCTTGGAGTTTGTGGTCGTTGAAATAGCTCGACGTGCCCGTGACATGACCAAGCATGTCCTGACGCTGGGTGCCCTTGCCGATTTCCTTCAGATTATCATCACGCTCGTCGGCGAAAATGTCCTTGCGCAGTTCCAGCATGGTCGCGTTCCCTTACGCGCTGACCCGGCCGCCGGCGGCGGCGAGGATGGCATTGATGATCGGCTCGTAGCCGGTGCAGCGGCAGATGTTGCCGGAGATGGCTTCGATGACCTCGTCGCGGCTTGGGGCGGGGTTGCGATCGAGCAGGGCCTTTGCGGACATCAGCATGCCCGGGGTACAGTAGCCGCACTGGGCGGCAAAATGGTCGGCAAAGGCGCGCTGGAGCGGATGCAGGTTCGGGCCCTGCTTGATGCCGTCGAGTGTCTCGATCGAACGGCCGGCCACGGTTTCCGCCAGCGTCAGGCAGGAGAGGTGAAGCTCGCCGTCGATCAGCACGCTGCAGGTGCCGCAGCCGCCCTGGCCGCAGCCGAATTTCGGCGTCATGTCGCCGATCAGCTCGCGCAGTGCGACCAGCAGATTGGTGCCGCCGTCGACGAAGATCGCGACGTCGCGGCCATTGTGACGAAATTGCAGGGGGATTTTGGACATGGGCTCTATTCCTGTCCCGACAGCAGACGGCGCAGATGGACGCCGACGATCTCGCGGCGATACCAGGCGCTGCCGAGCGCGTTGTCTGAGGGCGATGTTCCCCCGGTCGCGGCGGATGCGGCCGCCGCAATGGTCGCGGCATCGAGCGAGCGGCCCTCCAGCGCCCGCTCGGCCGCGCGGGCACGGATCTGGGTCGGGGCCATCGAGCCCAGCGCGATCCGCGCGCCTGCGATCCGGCCGCCGCTGATCGGCAAATGCGCGGCCAGCGTGATGACTGAACCGCCCTTCGGTTTGATGCGTGCGATCTTGCGATAGCGGAATGCTTCACTGTTTGCCGGCCGGGTACAGGAGATGGACAACACCAATGTCCCGGCCTGTCGCTCGCGCGCCTGCAAAAACTCTTCGATCGGGATGTCGCGCGAACCGAAGCCGCCCTGCACGGCCACGGTGGCGTCAAGCGCCAGCAGCGCGACGGTGAAATCGCCATACGGGTTCGGGGCGAAGAGATTGCCGCCGACAGTCCCCATGTTGCGCACGGCGGGGCCACCGATCGAGCGGGCCGGGGCATGCAGGAAGGCAAGGTCGCGCTCGGCAAGGACGCGCGCAAAGGTGACGCCGGCGCCCAGCGTGATGCGCGGGCCGGAGGCATCGATCCGGGTCAACGCCTGGTCCTGGGCGCGGACGACGGTCGTGATCGACACATCGCCCTCGTTCAGCGCCCGCATCACCAGCGTGCCGCCGCCGAGATAACGCGCGGTGCGGTCCGAGGACAGCGCGCCGGCCGCCTCGCTGGCACTGCCAAAAGTTTTCACTGTCACGGCCATCTAGGTGGCCTCCTTCAGATGCCGGCGGATTGCTTCGAATCCGGCCTGGTAAATGTCTTCGGCGACCATGTGGGTGATGCGGTCGCGGTCTTCGGGCCTGGTCGTGAAGCGCGACTCCCAGTGCCAGAAGGTGCGGTCGCCGTCAGTGACCGGCAGCAGGCGGACATGGGCGACATAGTTGAACATCGGGATCGGGGTATCGAGCAGGCAATAGCTGAAGCTCTGCTCGAGGTCGGACAGCGCCAGCAACTGCTCGCGCAGCTCGGCGCCGTCCTTCAGCTTGAAACACCTGATGCAGCCGATCTTGTCGGAGGTGTGCGCGCGCTCGATCGAGGAGGTCGCGACCGCTGGATGCCAGCGGTCGTGCCCGTTGAAATCGCGCAGCATGGCCCACGCGGCATCGGTCGGCGCATCCAAAATCGTGCTTTTGACGATATGCGGCACGGCTTTCAGCCTCCGAACACGCGCTTGAGGGCATCGAACCCGCCCTGGAATACGCCGCCGCCGATATTGCCGACGAGCTCGGTCTCGCGCTCCGGCGCGCAGTCGAACTCGGCGGTCCATTCCATAAAGGTCTGGTCGCCGTCGGTGACCGGCGTCAGCCGCAAGGTCGCGACGTAGTTCTCGACGCCCATCGGGGATTCCAGGATCGAGTAGGTGCAGAACATGTCGTAGTCGGACAGGCCCAGAAGCTTCTCGCGGATGCGGTCGCCGTTGCGCAGGCGAAAGTCCCTGACACAGCCAATCCTGTCGGAGGGCTCGCCGCCCTCGATGCGGCTTTCGGCGATCGCCGGGTGCCAGTTCGGCATACCGTTGAAGTCGCGCACGCGCGCCCAGACGCGGTCGTTGCGCGCATTGACGACGGTGGAGACGTAGACGCGGGGCATGGCTTTCGACCTCAGCTCTTCTTCCGCGGACCGCGCTCGGCCGGCAGTTCGCCGCCGCCCTCAGCCGCGGGCGGGGGCGCCGCCGGCTTGTCGCCGCCACCGCTACCCTTGCGCGCGGAGTCCTTGATACCTTGCATGTCGCGGGCCTCGCGGATCAGGCCCGGCATCTTTGCGAGGCTGCCGCCCTCGACGCCGATGTCGGCAAGGAGGGAGTCGATCAGCGGCGCCTGCACGCGGTAGCGCAGCGCCGAATCGATCACCTCGTCGGTGGCGCTGCGGCCGCCATTGCCGCCATGGCCGTTGCCGTTGAGGCCGTCGACCTGGAGGATGCGGATCCCCTCGATCTTCTCCATCGGCTTGACGCTCTCGCGCACGATGCCCTCGATACGGTCAAGCAGCTTTCTGCGGAACAGCGAGTAGCGCGCCTGGTCGGTGAGCACGTTCTCGGCTTCGTTGAGCATCCGCTGCGCCTCGGCCTCGACGGCGGCGCGCACACGCTCGGCTTCCGCAGCAATCCGCGTCTCCTCGGCCTGCTTCTCGGCGATCATGACTTCGACCGTCCTGCGGCGTTTGGCGATCTCGCTCTCGCGCGCGGTAATGACGCGCTCGGTCGCTTCAGTCGCCCGCATCCGCGCTTCCTCCGCCATCGCCTTGGCGGCCGACTCTTCCAGCGACTTCTGGTGAATGGCGATCGCCTTCTCCATCAGGACGGTCTCGACCTCCTTCTCGCGGTTGACCTCGAGCTTGCGCAGCTCGCGCTCGCGGCCGACGCGGGCCTCGTCCAGGCCGCGGTCGGAGGCGATGCGCGCGCGCTCGACCTCCTCGCGGGAGGCAATCTCGGCCTCCTGCAGCGACTGGACGCGGGCGACTTCGAGCTGCTCGATCGCGCGGCGGCGTTCGAGGCGGGCGGCTTCCAGCGCCTGCTCGCGCGAGACGTCGGTAGTCTCGACCTCCTTGCGGGCGACGATCTCGGCCTGCCGTACCTGGCGGTCGGCGTCGATCCGCTCGGACTTCTTGGCGGAGAGAGCGATGACGCGGTCCTCGTCGGCGATCTCGATCGCTTTCTTCTGCTCGATATTGAGCACCTCGCGCTTCTTGGACGAGTTGATCCGTTCGGCTTCGAGCGCGAGATCGACCGTGATGCGCTGGCGCTCGATGGCGTCGCGCCGCTTCAGCTCGGCCGCCTCCAGGATGCCGGTGCGCTCGATTTCGAGCGAGCGTGTGTCGCGCTCGGCCTGGATGCGCTCGGCTGCGACCGCCTTCTCCTGGGCGATGCGGGCGGCCTCGATCGCTTCGCGCGAGGCGATGTCGGCTTCCTCGACGGCGCGGTTGCGGGCGATCTCCAATGAGCGGACACGTTCTTCCTGGGCAATGCGCGAGGCTTCTGTAGTCTCCCGCGCGGCAATGCCGGCAACTTCGAGGGTCTGGTCGCGCTCGATTTCGAGCTGCCGCGTATTCTGCTCGGCGGCGATGCGATCGGCGGCGAGCGTCCGCTCGCGGGCGATGCGGGCGGCCTCGACGGCGCGCTGCGCCTCGATCTCGGCCTCCTGGATGGTGCGGACCTGCTGGATCTCCAGTGCGCGGGTGCGCTCGTCCGAGGAGATGCGTTCGACGTTGACGATCAAGGTCTGGGCGATGCGCGCCTTCTCGGTGGCTTCGCGGGCCGCGATCTCGGCCTCGTCGACGGCGCGGGTGCGCTCGATCTCGCGGCGCCGCGTCTCCTCTTCATTGGCGATGCGGGCGTCGGTGACGACGCGGTCCTGCTGGATACGGGCCTTCTCGATCGCTTCGCGCGCGGCGATCTCGGCCTCCTCGACGGTGCGCATGCGCTCGATTTCGCGTTGACGGACCTCGCGTTCGGATGCAATCCGCGTTGTGTCGATCGAGCGCTGGTTGGCGATGCGCGTTTTCTCGATCTCCTCGCGGGCCAGCAGCTCCTTCTCCTCGATGGTGCGGGTGCGCTCGATCTCCTTCTGGCGAGTCTCGCGCTCGGAGGCGATACGGGCCTCGGCAATCGCCTGCTCGTTGGCGATCCGGGAGCGCTCGATGGCTTCGCGCGCGGAGATCTGGGCCTGCTCGGCCTCGGTTTCGCGCAGCGCGCGTTCGCGGGCGACTTCGGTGCGCTGGAGCGCGCGGCGCATCTCGATGTCGCGTTCCTGCTCCAGCCGCGCCGTCTCGCTCTCGCGCTCGATGTCGAGCGCCTGCCGCTCGGCCTCCAGATTGCGGGTCCGGATCTTGATCATCGAGTCCTGCTCGATGTCGTTGCGCGCCTTGCGTTTGGCCTCGATGTCCTCCATCAGTCGCGTCAGGCCTTCGGCATCGAACCGGTTCGACGGGTTGAAGAATTCGAGATCAGTTTGGTCGAGATCGGTGATCGCGACGGATTCGAGCTCAAGGCCGTTCTGGGCGAGAGCTTCGGCCGCATTGGTCTTCACGCGTACGACATAGTCGCCGCGCCGTTCGTGCATCTCCTCGAGGGTCATTTCGGATGCGACCGAGCGGATCGCGGAAATGAACTTGCCGGCCAGGAGCGCGTGGAGCTGCTCCGGCTCCATGGTGCGACGGCCGAGAGTCGCCGCCGCAATCGACACGGCTTCGCGGGTGGCCTGAACCCGGACATAGAAGTCGGCCTCGATGTCGACGCGCATGCGGTCGCGGGTGATGACGGCATCCTGCCGAGAGCGCACGATGCCCATCGGCAGCACATTCATGTTGACGGGCGTATAGTCGTGGATGAAGGGCAGCACGAAGGCGCCGCCGTTGATCACCACGCGTTCACCGAGGAAGCCGGTCCGGACGAACGACACCTCCTTGGAGGAGCGGTGATAGAGCCAGTTGACGATATAGACGCCAACCACGATCACGATGATGGCGACGATCAGCCAGAGGATGACCTCGCCGACCAGGATCCCTGACATGTTTCCCTCCCTCAATCTTGCAGGCGTTATCGTGCGCCGATCGCCTTGAATTTGCGTACCTGGTCCGTCAATGCCCGCTCCACCGGCAGACGCTCCATCGAGGACGCCCCGTAGAAGCCGTGGCAGTAGCGGGTGTTCTTCATGATGAAATCGGCGTCCGCGGGATCCGCGATCGGGCCGCCATGGGCGAGCACGAGGATGTCCGGATTGACGCTGAGCGCGGCCGAGGCCCAGGTGTCGATGCGCGCCGGGCAGTCCTTCAGTTTTGGTGCGGTCTGGGCGCCGATCGTGCCGCCGGTGGTGAGCCCGAGATGGCAGACGATGATGTCAGCGCCGGCGATCGCCATCGCGGCGGCTTCCTTCTCGCTGAAGACGTAGGGCGTCGTCAGCAAATCCTTCTCGCGCGCCTTGGCGATCATGTCGATTTCCAGCGCGTAGGACATGCCGGTCTCTTCGAGATTGGCGCGGAAGACACCGTCGATCAGGCCGACGGTCGGAAAATTCTGCACGCCGGCAAAGCCGAGCGCTTTGAGCTGGTCGAGGAACAGATCCATGTCGCGGAATGGATCGGTGCCGTTGACGCCGGCGAGCACCGGCGTCTTGCTGACCACGGGCAACACCTCTCCGGCCATCTCCAGCACGATGGCGTTGGCGTCGCCATAGGGCATCAGCCCGGCAAGGGAGCCGCGGCCGGCCATGCGGTAGCGGCCGGAATTATAGATCACAATGAGATCGACGCCGCCGGCTTCCTCGCATTTGGCCGACAGGCCGGTGCCGGCGCCGCCGCCGACGATCGGCTCGCCGCGTTTCGCCATCTCGCGAAATCGCTTCAGGAGTGTAGCGCGTTCAAACCGGGCCATCGGTCACCTCGCTAGTCTCCGGCGCGCCCCGGCGCGGCCGAACAGCGTTCGGAACGCAGCTGTAATGGTCGAGGCGAACTCGGGATCGTTGATGTTTTGCTTGACGCGGATCAGCTGGCGGTTGCCTGTCGAACGCACCGTGCGCTCCAGGGTGCCGAACAAGGCGGCGTCGGCCTCGGGATCCCAGAACGGCTGGCCGCGGGCATCGAGCGCGGAGACGCCGCCCTCGGGCAGGAAAAAGCGCACCGGCCCGTCCATCTGGTTGAGCCGCTCACCGATCCAGCGGCCCATGCGCTCGTTCTCCTCCACTGTCGTCCGCATCAGCGTCACCTGCGGATTATGAACGTGGAATTTGCGGCCGCGATAGCGCTCGGGGATGGTGTCGGGCGCGCCGAAATTGACCATGTCGAGCGCGCCGACCGAGCCGATATAGGGCAGGCGGGCGCGGATGATCGCGCCGAAGCGATCCTCCGTCGCCGGAAATACGCCGCCCATCAGGAAATCGCAGATCTCGGTGGTGGTGAGATCGATCACGCCGGCGAGCTGGCCGGAGTCCACCAGCTTCTCCATCGAGCGGCCGCCGACGCCGGTGGCGTGGAAAACGAGACATTCGAAATCATCGCGCAGATCGGCCGCTATCTTCTGCACCGCCGGTGTGGTGACGCCGAACATGGTGATGCCGACCGACGGCAGCCCGGCACTCGCCGCCCGCTCTTTCGAATCGCGCTGATCAAGCCGCCCCTTGACCATGCCGGCGATCGCGTTAGCGCCGTTCGACAGCACCGCGCGCGAGATCGAGTTGAGACCCTGCACGTCGGTGACCGAGTACATCATGGTGATGTCGGCGGGACCCACATAAGGCGAGACGTCGCCAGAGGCGATCGAGGAGATGATCAGCTTTGGCACCCCGACGGGGAGGGTACGCATTCCCGGCGCGACCAGTGAGGCCGCACCCGAGCCACCGGCGGAAATCACGCCGGCAATATTGCCCTGCCGCTTGATCCAATTGGCGAACGCGTCGGCCATCGCGGTGACTGCAGCACCGCGGTCCGGGCCGAACACGGCCGGGCCGCCGCGACCGTGGTTCAGCGCGATTTCCTGCGCCGAGACATCGCAGGTCGCATGCTTGCCGCTTGTGGAGACGTCGACCAGCCGCGTGCGCAGCCCGCTCTCGGCGATGATGTCGCGAATGAAGCGGAGCTCCGTCCCCTTGGTGTCGAGCGTGCCGACGACCAGGACCACGGGCGGCCCGGAGGCCTGCGCGGTGACAGGCTCGCGCCTGCGTCGTGCGGTTTCGTCGAGGCGTGCGACCTGGGTCGACAGCGTCCGCGCCGCCGCCTCGATGCGTCCGATCGGAACCGGTTGCGACCAGCGCGTCGGCGGGACGGGGTTGGAGACGTAGATGCGGACCGGCCCGCTGGTGCGTGCGGCCTGTGGGGTCGGCCTGACGTCACCACCGGCCGCGGGCACATCGATATCTGGCGTAAGCTCGGCGTGCAGTCCGACGCCGAGCAGGCGCTGCTGCAGCTCGCGGTCGGCGGACAGCCGACCAGAGTCGATGATGCGGTTGATGCGGCCATTGACCATGATTGCGACATTGCGCGAGATCGCGGTGGCGACGCCGATGTTCTGCTCGATTAGGAGCACGGACATGTCGCCGTCTTCGCCGAGCTGCAGCAGCATTTCCTCGACCTGGGCGACGATGACGGGCGCAAGCCCCTCGGTCGGCTCGTCCATGATCAGCAGCTGCGGATTGGTCAGCAGCGCACGCGAGATGGCGAGCATCTGCTGCTCGCCTCCGGAGAGCTGGCCGCCGCCATGGTCCTTGCGTTCGGCCAGCCGCGGAAAGGTGTCGTAGATGCGATCGACCGTCCAGGCACCGGACCGCATACCGCCGGCGAGCCGCAGATGCTCGTCGACGCTGAGCGAGCGCCAGAGCCGCCGGCCCTGCGGCACATAGCCGATGCCGAGCCGCGCAATATGCGCGGGCGGCCGCCGTGTGATGTCCTCGCCGCGGACTCGGATCGAGCCGCCGCTAACCGGTACCAGGCCCATGATCGCCTTGCACAGCGTCGTCTTGCCCATGCCGTTGCGGCCGACCACGGAGAACACGCCGGTATCGAGCGAGAGGTCGACGCCTTGCAGGGCATGCGAATGGCCGTAATAGACGTCAAGGCCGCGGACCTCGAGCGCTGCGGCGGAGCGGCGGGTGTCACTCATGGCCTGCTCCGAGATAAAGCTCCTGCACTTCGGGGTCGGACTGGATCTCCTCCGGCACGCCCTCCTTGAAGATTCGTCCGTTGTGCATCATCGTGACGCTCTCGACGACGCGCAGCGCCACGTCCATGTCATGCTCAATGATGATGTAGCCGATATGCGCGGGCAACGATGTCAGGATCTCGACCAGCTCGGCTCGCTCGGTCGGCGAGAGGCCGGCGGCCGGCTCGTCGAACAGCACGAAGCGCGGGGCGCCAGCGAGCGCCAGCGCGATCTCGAGCTGGCGCTGCTGACCGTGTGCGAGCTCGGCGACGCGCTTATCCTTCACAGCGGTGAGGTGCACGGCTTGCACGAGAGCGTCGGCGGCATGCATCAGCGCATCGTTCTGGCCGGGACGCAGGAACGAGAAGCGTCCGCGCGAGACGCCACAGCAGGCGAGGTAGACATTGTCCTGGACGGTGAGGCCGGGGAATAGCGCGGAGATCTGATAGGTCCGCCTCAGCCCACGGCGGATGCGCTCATAGGGCGGGAAGTGCGTAACGTCCTCACCGAAGAAGCGGATCGTGCCCGATGTCGGCGGGAAGTCTCCGGTGATGCAGTTGAACAGCGTGGTCTTGCCGGCGCCGTTCGAGCCGAGCACGGCGCGCCGCTCGCCGGGACGCACGGTGATAGTGACGTCGATGAGAGCTGCCAGCGCACCGAACAGCCGGGTGACGCCGCGCAACTCGAGGGCTGCACCGGCACCGACGGCGGAGAGGCGCTGGGCGACGCTATCCATGGCCGCGCCCTCCGCCCGGGCGATCTGACGGGTGACGTTGGTTCTGGCGCCAGCGCTGCCACAGGCCGATCACGCCATCTGACGACCAGAAAACGATGGCAAGGAAGCCGAGGCCAATCAGCAGCCGGAAACGGTTGCCGTCGAGCCCGATCTTGACCAGGAAGTCGAGCGCAAACGTGCGCAGGAGGACGAAGACGAGTGCGCCGATATAGGGACCGACCGGGCGAGTAATGCCGCCGACGACGGCGATGATGAGAATGTCGATGCAGGCGCCGACGCTGACCGAGCCCGGCGAGATCTGGCGGTAGTTCCAGACCTGGAGCACGCCGGCGAGGCCTGCGATGAAGGACGCCACCGCATAGGCCGCGACGCGGTGCGCATTGACATTGAAGCCGAGCGCGGCCATGCGGCGCGGATTGTCGCGCACGCCCTGCAGCGCCAGGCCGAACGGCGCGCGCGAGATGTAGTCGACGGCGAAGTAGCAGATCGCGGCGACCGCGAGCACAATGTAATAGAAGGGAATATCCCAGCGCCAGTCGACGCCCCAGAAATGCGGCGTTCCGACATTGTTGATGCCGGTGTGGCCGTTGAAGATCGCCCAGTTCTGGTTGGTGAAGTAATAGAAGGCCGCGCCGATCGCGAGCGTGATCATGATGGTGTAGATGCCCTCGGTCCGCACCGCGAGCGCGCCGCCGAGCGTGCCGAAGATGGTCGCGAGCATCAACGCCATCGGCACCGCCAGCCACCACGGCCAGCCCAGGCTGATGTTGGCGTTGCCGCTGATGCCGAACACGGCGACCATGTAGGCTGCAAAGCCCGCGATGGTGAGCTGCATCAGGCTGACCATGCCGCCATAACCGGCCAGGAACATCAAGCTGAGCGCGATGGTGCCGAGGATCAGCGTGGTCGCAAAAATCTCGATCAGGAAGAAGCCGTTGGCGATCAGCGGCATGATCAGGAGGATGGCCGCCACGACCCAGGTCGCGGGATTGTTGACGTCGGGCCAGCCGCGCACGGCCGGCCGCTGTACCGTGGCGGCGGGCTTGTGAACCTGAATGCGGGCATCGTGGGTGACGGACATGTCAGCGCCTCGCCAGCAGGCCCTGCGGCCGAAGCGCCAGTACCAATACCATGATCAGGAACGTCACGACGATGGCGTAGGTCGGGATATAGACCGAGCCGAGTTGCTCGGCGAGGCCGATGATCAGCGCGCCGAGCGCGGCACCTGGTATCGAGCCCATGCCGCCGACGATCACGACCACGAGGGATGCGAGCAGGAAACGGATGTCCTCGCCGGGCGAGAGTGACTGGAAGGTGCCGCCCACGACGCCCGCGATACCGGCGAGGCCGGCGCCGAGCGCGAAGACCAGCACGAAGACGATCTGGATACGCACGCCGGTCGCAGCGAGAATGTCGCGATCGTCGACGCCGGCACGGATGATCATGCCGATCCGGGTGCGGTTGAGCGCGAGCCACATCGCGATGCCGATGATCACGGAGGCCAGGAAGATCACAAGCCGGACCAACGGATAGCGCAGGTAGACCGGTTCGCCCGAGGATTTCACCGCGGTGATCAGCGGCAGCTCGATCGGACCGATCAGCCAGTTCGGGGTCTGGATCTGGTAGAAGTCACCGCCGCAGGCCCACAGCATGAGATCGGCGAACACGATCGAAAGCCCGATCGTCACCATGGTCTGGCGCAGATCCTGGCCCTCCATGCGGCGGAACACGAGCACCTGAAGCAGGACGCCGACCAGCGCCGTCAGGATGAAGGCGGCGATGAAGGAGAGGATCCATGACCCGGTCGAAGCGCTGATGGCGTAGCCGACATAGCCGCCGAACAGATAGAGCGAGCCGTGCGCGAGATTGACATTGCGCATCAGGCCGAAGATCAGCGTGAAGCCGCTGGCGACGAGGAAATAGAGACCGCCGAGCGTGATGCCGTTGAACAGTGCGTTGAGGAACACACGCTTGCGGCCGATCGCCTCTTCAAGCCCTGGTGGCCACACCGCGAAGATCAGCCACAGCGCCACTGCAACCGCGACGATGACGATCAACGCCCAGGCGGGATGGCGCTCGACAAAGCGGGTCATGGGTTCACCTCGTCCCATCTGCGGGGCGAGGTCGCACGCAGACCGTTACCGGCCGCAGGCCCTGCCATGAACGTACGCTCCCTATCGATCGCGATCCTCTTGTCGGGATCGCGTTCCGCACATCCTAATGGGATGCACGGGAGCGCATTTGATCGTGAGTATCTTTTCGCGCGCTCGTCAGCCGCGCAAAACCTTGGCCGCACGGCGATAATCGGTCGGCGCCATCCCGACATTGGCGGCGAAGAAACGGGTGAAACCGCTCTGCGAGGAGAAGCCGAGATCGAAGCCGATATCGGCGATCGGAGCCTCGCTCTCCACCAGCGCCTCCAGCGCCTGCTCCATCATCAGCGTGTTGAGATAGAGGTGAGGGGTGACGCCGGTCTGGGTGCGGAACAGCCGGTAGAAGTGCGGCCGCGACAGGCCGGATTCGCGCGCGATGGTGTCGAGCTCGATCTCTGCGCCGGGGCTCTCCGACATCATCTTGATGCATTTGCGCACGCGAAAATCGGTAACGGAGCCGTTCGCGCGTGGATCCCGCGTGAGCTCGGCCTGCTGCCAGCTTTCGTCGTAGCAGATGTCGATCAGACGTCTCAGCTCGCCATCGAGGGTATTCAGCGAGGGTGCGCCGCACACAAGGGCGGCCGCGTGCCTGATATGCTTGTCCAGCGCGACCGACCGCGCGAATTGGGTCCGGCCAAAGCGCAGGCGGTCGGCACCGGGCGCGTCGGGCGCGAACCACTCCGCGTTGACATAGAGCACAAAGAAGACGGCGCCGCCGTCGAGATCGGCCGGGAGGAAGTTATGCGGCTCCCATGGATTGACTGCGACCACGGAACCTTCGGTGAGCTCGTAACGTCCGTCGTTGACATCGATGCATGCGGAACGTCCCCCGACATGGAAGATCAAATGACCTTCGCGATGCGCGTGGATGTTGAAGGGGCGATTCAGTTGATAGACCGTCGCCCGGCCAAAGCGGCCGTGGAAGACGGCGAGCGCCCGGCTCATGCCTTCCCTCCCAGAAGCTCTTGTCTTTTTTTGATAGCGTTCAACAACCGGGGAGAGAATGCAAGGGCGCACGTGTCGCGCTCTTTGCAAATCTCTCCCCGGTCAGTCATGGCGTCGCGAACGCGACTACGTCAGTACTTCTTACATTCCGGTATTGTACGGCTTGGCAAACCGATCTTGGCGAACACGGCGGGATCGTAGCCCAGTGTCTGGTTGACGTTCGGGATCACCTTCACGACCTTCGAGAACAGCGCGCCCTTGCCGTCGTCGACGACTTCGGTGACGAAGTTGGTCCCGATCGCCTGGCGGTTGGCGTCGAGCTTGATCTTGCCGTTGGGCGCGTCGAGCTCGATCTTGGCGAGGGCTTCCTTGTACTTCGCCTGGTTGTTGGAGAGATCGCCATTGACCCGACGCAGCGCCAGGATCAGCGCCATGGTCGAGCCGTAATAGTTGGTCGCGAGCAGCGACGGGCTCGGGAAGCGCTTGTTCGGCGGGAAGGCGTCCTGATAGTCCTTCACGAACTTCTGCCAACCCGGATCCTCCCAGGTGTCGGCCTGGCCGCTCGCGGCCAGCGTGCCGACCAGCGCGTTCTTGGCGTTGCCCTTGGACGACAGGATGGTCTGGTCGATCATGATCGACCCGCCCATCAGATGCGCCTTGCCACCCGCCTGCTGATACTGGTTGAGGAAGTTGACCGCGTCCGCACCGCCGAGACCGAGATAGATCGCATCGACATCGTCGGGCAGGGCGGCGATGACCGAGGCAAAATCCTTGGTGCCGAGCGGCACCCATTGCCGGTTGGTGACCTGTCCGCCGGCGCCGCAGAATTCGAGCACGAGGCCGAACACCTGGGTGTAGATGAAGGAATAGTCCTCGCCGACGGTCGCGATCTGGCGATACTTCTTCTCATCATAGGCGTATTTGCCGAGGCCGACCTGCCACTGCGCACCGTCCATATTGTAGCGGAAGAAGTTCGGGGCCGGATCGACGTAGGTCGTTTCCTGGGCGCCGGAGGCCGCGTTGATGAAGGTCAGCTCCGGATGGGTTTTTGCAAAGTTCTTGACCGCAATGCCCTCGTCACCTGACAGCGGCGACAGCAGGATCTGCACCTTGTCCTGCTCGATCAGCTTTCGCACCGCACGGACCGCAGAGTCCGGCGTCGCGTCGGTCGAGGCGATGACGAATTCGAGCTCCTTGTCACCGACCTTCTTGCCGAGCACGTTGAGTGCCGTCTGGAAGCCGCGGATGCCGTCCTCGCCGAGCACGGTATAGGTGCCTTCGAGCGTCGCGGTGACGCCGACCTTGATCTTCTCCTGCGCGAAGGCTGTGCCCGACAATAGCAGGCTGCTCAACGCGATCAGTCCTAGACTGCCTTTCAACATTGCTCTCCTCCCTGGGGCGTTCTTGTCGCTGTTTTTCACCGCATCCTCGCGCATCCGCCGCGCGGTGCGACGTTTTTGCAAGATCAACGGTTCTTGAGGTAGAGGCTAACCGAACTCGGATGCGGCGCACGCGTCGGAGCCGTGTGCGGCTTAACGAGCAGTCTCATTTTGAATGGTGCGTTGCAATCGTTCCGCAGTGCAACGTCGCGCACGTCTTCGCCATTGAGATCGCGCGAGCCACGACGCATAATCGCCCCGAATCCTCTACGACCTTGCCGAGAATCTGTCCGCGCGTGGCGACGAGTTCGTCCGGCGCATCGGTGATATGACCGGCGTTTCGCCCGCAAAGGCGCGCGCAGAGGTCGGGGCGCGTAGGTGATACTGGTTGGCATCCGAACCATCAGAGTTTGGACGATTTTTGAAGACAAGGGAGGGGCGCAACATGCTCAAGGGCATCAACCCACTGCTCAATGCCGACGTGCTCTACGCCTTGCGCGCAATGGGGCACGGAGACCGCCTTGTGGTGTGCGATACCAATTTCCCTGCTGACTCCATCGCGCGCCAGACAGTGTTCGGCGAGTTGCTTCGCATCGACAACGTCAGCACGGCAAAGGCGATCGAAGCCATCCTCTCGGTGCTGCCTCTCGATACGTTCGTCGACGATGCCGCGATCCGCATGGAGATTGTTGGCCAGCCCCAGGAGGTGCCGCCGGTGCAGCGCGAGGTGCAGGCCGCGATCGACCGCGCCGAGGGACGCTCCTGGCCGCTGGTCGGGGTCGAGCGCCATGCCTTCTATGAAAAGGCGAAGGCGGCCTACTGCGTGATCGCCACGGGTGAGCGGCGCTTCTATGGCTGCTTCCTATTCTCCAAGGGCGTCATCGCGCCGGAGGGAGAGTGACGACCATGAGCAAGACTGGCGTCGCAGTGCGCGGCATCTTCGTCGTCGAGCGAAGCGCGTCGATCGATGCTGACCGGAACGATCGCTAGGCCGCGCTCGATGCCTTCGCATTGACGCCCTTACGAAGCGCCACCGTATTGAGTTTAGTGTTCGCGGCCTTCTCCTCGTTCAGATTGGTGGTGAGGAGACGCACGATCTCGTCGTGGCCGAGCTCTTCCGCCCAGGCAATCAGCGTCCCGTACCGGCACATTTCGTAGTGCTCGACCGCCTGCGCGTTGGCGACGATCGCCGCATCCAGAACGGCTTTGTCCTCGATCTCGCCCGCGCCGGGCGAGGTGGTGAGTGACCCGAAACGGCGTTGCGCCGGAGCCCGGACTCGCGTGGGAAGCCGGGCTCTGACGGTCAGCGCCGCTTCACCGCGCGCGTCTTGGCCGCGCGCCGATTATAAGTCGAGCGGTTGATCGGCTTCAGCGAGATCCCCTCTTGATGCGCCTTGCTGCGGATCGCCGCGATCGGGCGCTGAAGCTTGAGCTCATGACGCCAGTGGGCGTATTGCCCTTTGCAAGCTGCCGCAGCTTTCTGACGTCCGCCGTCGACCACGGCTGACGCGAACGACGCTTGTACGAGGGGTTTGCTTTGCGAGGCCCCTTCTTGCCGATCGGCGAGCCGGGCCGTTTCCATGCTGTACGTGCCATCTTGATCCTCCTGGAATCTTCAAGGCGCGAATCAGCCTCCTGGTTCCTTTTTTGACGGCAAGTCAGGTCCAAGCGGTCGGGGAGAATTTCAGCTCGCGGTGGAGGATTTCCTCGTGAGCGCAGATGCTACAGCGCATTCAGTGTTGATCTACAGGCGTACGACTTCACCAGTTCGAACGCTCTCGTCGGCGGCAAAGACGATGCGGAGTGAGTTGATCGCGTCCTCGTGATGCTCGGACAGGTCGATCTCGCCACGGACCGCACTCAGAAACAGCCGCTGCTCGCGCTCGCAGAGCTCCTGATGGTCGGGTTCATCTGCGGTCGAGATCAACTCGTCCGGCTTCGCAAAGCGGTTTTCGGTGTCGCGCGCCGCGTGATGGATGCGAAGCGCGTTGGTCCGTGTATGCGTGTCATGTTCCGCCGAACGCGCGCCCGTATCGGTACTCTCTTTCGCGACGATCGACACGCTGCCGTTTGGGCCGATCATGTCCTTCACGAAAGGAGCGGTCTCGCTCATCATCGGACCCCAGCCGACCTCGTACCAGCCGACGGAGCCGTCGTCGAACATGATGTGAAGATGGCCGTAATTGTACATGGCCGGCGCGATCTCGCCCGTCAGTCGCGCCCCGACCGCGTGGACCATGACGGGACGCGCTCGCGTCACCTGGCACATGATGTCGACGTAATGGACGCCGCAATCGACGATCGGTGAAGTCGACCGCATGAGTCTCTTGTGCACCTCCCAGAAGGAGCCCGCAGACTGTTGGTTGAGATTCATGCGCATAACGAGCGGCTTTCCGAGCGTTCGGCCGATTTCGACGAACCGCGACCATGCGGGATGTACGCGCAGGATATAGCCGATCAGCAGCGCCTTTCCGGCCGCGTGTGCACCGCTAACGACTTGTCGCGCGGCATCCAGCGTATCGGCCAGCGGCTTTTCGCAGAAGACATGCGCGCCAGCAGCGAAAGCCTGCAACGCCATGGCGGCGTGATGCTCGGTGTAGGTGCAGATCGCGACGGCATCGGGACGCAAACTCGTGAGCGCATCGTCGAAGTTTTCGAAGCGAGGAAGCGCGGGAAACTCGGCCTCGAGATCGTCGCGATCGGCCGCGCGAGAGGTGCAAAGACCGACGAGCTCGAAACCCTCGATCGATCTGTAGGCGCGAGCATGGCTGGTTCCCATGGTGCCGAGGCCAACCACGAGAACGCGCACATTTTGTGGGGGCGAAATGGAGAGCGAGGACATGGCTCGATCGCGTCCTTGTCAGGTGTTGTCCGCCACCGCATCGTGCTTGGAAACGCCGGGGAAGGGCCGGCCCTCGATCCAGGTTTCCAGCACCCGCAGCTCGTCGTCGAGATGCACGAGGCTCGCGAGATAGCCTGGTGCGATACGGCCGAGTTCAGTGTCGTGCCGGAGAAACGTCGCCGGAACGCGTGATGCCATTGCGAGGGCATCGGCGAGCGGAAGCCTGACGACGTTGACGGCATAGCGCACCGCCTCATCCATGGTTAGAACCGAGCCGGCGAGCGTGCCGTCGTCGAGCCGCAGGCAACCGTCAGTGCACGTCACGCGGCGGCCTTGCAGATCGAAATGATCGGGGCCGCCGGCCGCCGGCGGCATCGCGTCGGTAATCAGCATGAAACGATCGCGCCGCTTGGCAGCAAGTGCGATGCGCAAATTCGCCTCGTGGACGTGATGGCCGTCGGCGATGAGGCCGACGAACGCCTCGTCGAGATCGAGCGCAGCACCGACCATGCCCGGCTCGCGCCCCGTCGGTGCGCTCATCGCGTTGAACAAATGGGTGAACGCGCGCGCGCCTGCTTCCACGGCCCGGCGCGCCTCATCGTAGCTCGCGCCGGAGTGGCCCAGTGAGACGAGCACGCCGTGCCGCGCGAGCTCGGCGATGCTCTCGGTCCCGACCCGATTGGGCGCGAGCGTCAGCATGACCGCGCCGCAATTCGCCTTGGCGATTGTCGTGACGTCATCGCGCTCCAGCTCGCGGATGTAGCTGAGTTCATGCGCACCCTTGCGGTGCGGATCCAGGAAGGGCCCTTCGAGGTGGATGCCGAGTGCCGCAGGGGTCAGACGCCGCGCCTCGCGCGTCGCAGCGATCGCGGCAGCCGTCACCTGCGGCGCGTCGGTCACCAGCGTCGGCAGCAGCCCGATGGTTCCATGATTGCGATGCGCGGCCGCGATGCGCGCGATGCCTTCGGGCGTCGGGTCCTCGTTGAACAGGACGCCGCCGCCGCCATTGACCTGAACGTCGATATAGCCGGGCGCAAGCAGACCGCCGCCGAGATCCCGGACTGCGCCGTCGGGTCTGTCTGAGTAGGGAACGATTGCGGCAATGCGCGCGCCTTCGACGACAACCGCGTGGTCATCGAGAAAGTGCTCGCCATCGAAAATCCGCGCGCCGGACAGAACGATCATCAGACGGTCTCCGTTACCTTGCGCAGATTGCGCGGGCGGTCGGGATCGCGCCCGAGCCGGAGCGCAAGCGCTTCGGCAAGCCGGTAGAAGCGGTGGATCATGACGATAGGCTCCAACAGGGGCGCCTCGACTCTTGCTGTCGCGAGACGATCCGACTCATCGGCACCGCCTGTTTCGATTGCGATCACCGTTGCGCCGGCCTCGGCCAGCGCCGTGAGCGTCGGCAGCATGCCTTCGCGCGCCGGGTCGGACGGCAGGAAGGCGATGACGGGGAAGCCCGAAGTGACAAGTTCGGCCGGGCCGTGCAGCACTTCGGCCGCGGAGTAGGCCTCGGCGTGAATCGCGCACGTTTCCTTGAGCTTGAGTGCCGCTTCCGCGGCGATCGCAAGCGTCACGCCGCGGCCTAGCACGAAAGCGCTGCGGGCGTTAGCAAGTCTCTCCAGTATCGCCGCGGGTGGCGGCGTTGCTTGGGCGCGCAGGACGTCCGGCAGGCCGGCGAGGGCGTCTGCGAGCTGCCGGTCCTCGCGCCAGGCCGCGACGAGGCTCGCTCCCGCGACGAGACCGGCCACCATCGATTTGGTCGCGGCGACGGAACGTTCCGTGCCGGCGCAGAGCGGCAGCAGGATTTCAGCCTCTTGCGCGAGTGGCGAGGCCTCGTCATTGACCAATGCGAGGGCCAGCGCGCCGCCGCCTCGTGCGGCACGCTGCATTTCCACGATGTCCGGGCTGCGTCCCGATTGCGAGATCGCGACGGAAACGCTACCCTCGAGCCGCATCGGCGTCCGATAAAGCGTCGCAATCGAGGGACCGATGGAGGCACAAGGCACCCCGGAAAGAATCTCGACGAGATATTTCAGATAGAGCGCGCAGCAATCCGACGAGCCACGGCCGATGGTTGCGACGAGCGGCGGATCGAGGGCACGCAGACGCGCTCCGAGTTCCGCGAGCCGTTCAGCATTCTGACCGAGCTGGCGCGCAGCCGCTTCGCCTGCCGCGCCGATCTCCTGAAGCATGTGTGTCGTCATCGTTGTGTCTTTCGGGCCGGGGGCGACAGCGTGAGCTCGGAGACGAAATCATAGGCGTCGGCACGGTACCAGGATTTCGTGAACTCCACGCAGGCTCCGTCGGCGAGGTAGGCGATGCGCTGGATGTAGAGCGCCGGGCTGTCTGGCGCGACGCCGAGCAGTTCAGCATCCGCATGATCGACGAGGATCGCACGCAAGCGCTGTAGGCCCCGGGCCGGCTTGAAGCCCCTTGCGGAGAGTGCCTCGTAGAGCGAGCCGCCGACCGAATCCTGTTCAGGAAGAAAGCGTATCGGCACGGCGGCGCGTTCGATTGCCATGGGCGAACCATCGGCGAGCCGCAGGCGTCCGAGCCGGAACACGCGTTCGTTCGGTCGTACGCCAAGCATCATCGCCTCTTCCGGCGTCGGCAGGAATACGCCGCGTTCGAGCTCGCGCGAGCTCGCCTCCAATCCGCGCAGCCGCATGTCTTCCGTAAAACTCGTCAGACGCGACGAGGGCTGTTCGACGCGCGGCGTTGCGCGATGGATGAAGGTGCCCGCGCCGTGGCGGTGAAACAGCACGCCTTCGGCGATCAGATCAGCGATCGCCTTTCGCAGCGTGGTGCGCGATATGTCGAGCAGCTCGCACAACACGCGCTCGGCCGGAAGCAGTTGCGTCTCCGCGAAGCGTCCGGTCTCGATCTCGCGCCGAAGCGCGTCGACCACGGCACGATAGAGCTTTTGGCCCGGCGCCGTTTCGACCGTCATGGACATGCCGCGTCCTCCGCGAGCGTTCCGCCGGCGAGAAGGATCGCGCCGTCGACTGCGTCGCGCCGCGGCTGGGCGAGGCGCTCGGCCACATCAGGCGGCAAGAAGGGTCGCAAGGGCTCGCCGAAGCCGCCTGCGAGCGCAATGCGCTCGGCGCCGAGCGCGTTCAGCGCGTTCGCGAGCGCCGCTATAGCGCTGGCTGCTTCCCCGACAATTTCGCGCGCGCGCATATCTCCGGACCTGGCGACAGCCAGGATTTGGGGCGCGAAGGAGCCGTAGTCTCTGGGTCTGGCCTCCGCTGCCCAGCGGCTCATCCGCAACGGATCATCATCGAAATGTCGCCCGAGCGCCCGGGCAAGTCCGCTCATCGGCTCGAGGCCGTCGATCGCACGCAGCGTCGCGCGCAATGCCGATTCGCCGAGGCGTGCGGCGGATCCGTCGTCGCCCAGCCAGAAGCCGCGTCCGCCGATGATTGTCGTTCGTGCTCCCACGCGAGCGATGCCCGCCGAGCCCGTGCCCGCGATGATCAGGCCACCGTCGCCGACGCCGTTGGCTCCCACGCAGGCGGCGACCGCATCGTTGACGGCGACGATGCGCGCGAAGCCGGGCAGGGCGGCGGAGACACGCTCCGCTTCATTGTCGTCCGAAAGCCCGGCAAGGCTCAGGCCAACTGCGATCTCCTGCCGTGACGCACCGGCACTGATCGCGGATTCGATGGTTTCGCGCACGACCCGCATCGCCTCGTCGAAGTCGAGATAGATGTTCGAAGCCGGCCCGAGGCCGCGCCCGAGCTCGCGCCCAGACGAGTCCCGCAGCCTCGCGCGGCAACGGGTGGCGCCGCCGTCTACTCCAAGAAAGAACCGGGCTGTCGCCAAGGGTCCTCCTAAAAAAATCTTAACGCCTCTAGACAAGTGGTATGTCATGAGGCTAAAACGAATACAAGAGGTATCTACCATTGGTATTCACGATGTCGGTACTGCCAAACTCGGAGACGGGCGGAGAGAGGTGCGGCGACACCACTGACGTCGTGACGACCGATGAGGCGATGTTTGCGGACGCGATGCTCGCTTCCTACCGCCGAGCGATGGCTTCGGTCGCGACTGCCTCCAGGGACATCCGCACGGCGGCACTCCGGCTCGCCGCCATTTGGCGAGCCGGCGGACGTCTGGTCTATGCCGGTGCGGGGTCTTCCGGCCTTGCGGCGGCCGAGGATGCTGCCGAGCTTCCCGGTACGTTCGGCCTCGACCAGAGCCGCATCGCGATTGTCTTGCCCGGCGGGTCCGCCGAGCCGTTTCGCATCGACAGCGCGGCGGAGGACGATGCTGTAGCCGGTGAGCGGTCCATGACCGAGCTTGGCGATCTCTCCCGCGACGCCGTGATCGCTGTATCGGCGAGCGGCTCGACGCCGTTCACCGTCGCCGCGGCCGCAGAGGCGCGTCGCCGCGGCGCCTTCGTGGTCGGCATCGCGCACCATCCGGCCTCGCCGTTGCTCATTGGCGCCGACGCGTCGATCCTGCTCGAAAGCGGGGAGGAGGCGCTGCGCGGCTCGACGCGGCTCGCGGCCGGAGCCGCGCAAAAGGCCGCGCTTGGCATGCTCTCATCATTGATGGGACTCGAACTCGGTCACATCCACCAGGGGCTGATGGTCAATCTGAAGGCCGATAACGCGAAGTTGCGCGAGCGGGCGCGCGGGATCGTCGCAACGATCGCGAGCGTCAGCGATGCCAAAGCGGCAGCGGCCTTGCGTGAGGCCGGCGGCGATGTCAAGCCAGCGGTGCTGATGGCCTGCGGCATCGCCAGCATGAGCGAAGCCGTCAACTGGCTTGCTGCTGCGGAAGGCCGCATAGACGACGCGTTGCGCCGCGCAAGGGCCAACGGAATCAAGGGCGAAGGCCCGAACAAGGGAGCGTAGCATGATACGGACATTCAAGGCTGCATTGGGAGCTGAGGTTGCCGCGTTGGCGTTGCTGGCGGGGCTAGCGTCGGCCCAGGCAGGCTCATTGAAGATCGAGAGCTGGCGCAATGACGACGCCGACATCTGGAACTCCAAGATCATTCCCGCCTTCAACAAGCACTATCCCGACATCAAGATCGAATTCGCGCCCTCGGCGCCCAAGGAATACAACGCCGCCCTCAACGCGCGGCTCGATGGCGGTACCGCCGGCGACCTTATTACCTGCCGTCCGTTCGACGCCTCGCTCGCGCTCTATCAGAAACATCAGCTCGATAGCGTCGACGGCATCAAGGGCATGGACAATTTCTCCGATGTCGCCAAGGCTGCATGGCAAACCGACGATGGCAAGACCACCTTCTGTGTTCCGATCGCCTCCGTTATCGCTGGGTTCATCTACAACAAGGAGGCCTTCGCCAAGGTCGGCGTATCCGAGCCGAAGACGCTCGACGAATTCCACGCCGTGCTTGAGAAATTCAAGAAGGACGGGACCTATGTCCCGCTGGTGATGGGCACAGCTGACCAGTGGGAGGCCGCGACCATGGGCTTCCAGAACGTCGGTCCCGACTATTGGAAAGGCGAGACGGGTCGAGCCAATTTGATTGCCGGCAAGGAGAAGCTCACCGACCCGCAATACGTCGCGGCCTTCAAGGAGATCGCAAGCTGGGCACCGTATCTCGGATCGGGCTTCCAGGCGCAGACCTATGCCGACAGTCAGAACCTGTTCTCGCTCGGCAAGGGCGCGATCTATGCGGCTGGCTCGTGGGACATCTCGACGTTCCGGGGCCAGGCGAAATTCGCCATGGGTGCGTTTCCGCCGCCACAGCCTGCCGGCACGACGGATTGCTATATCTCAGATCACACCGACATCGCGATGGGTGTCAACGCGGCGTCGAAGAACAAGGAAGACGCGAAGAAGTTCCTGGAGTGGCTGACGACACCGGAATTCGCAACGATCTACGCCAACGCGCTTCCCGGCTTCTTCCCCCTCGCCAAGACTCCGGTGAAGGTCGAAGACGATGTCGCTGCGACGATGGTCGGATGGCGGCAGACCTGCAAGTCGACGATCCGCAATTCGTATCAGATCCTGTCGCGCGGTACGCCGAATCTCGAAAACGAGCTCTGGAACGTGTCCGCGCAGGTGGTCAACGGCAAGCTGACGCCCGAGGCTGCCGGCAAGCAGGTCCAGGATGGCCTCGACAAGTGGTACAAGCCCGCCAAGTGATGTAGGTCCCTCTCTCCGCTTTCGCGGGGAGAGGGACTGCTCTTGGTCGATAGTTGCTGCACGCTCCGCCAAGAGATGGCACGAGCGCGCAAGCGGACAGCGACGATAACGCACGATAGGTTGCTCTCTCCTCGTCATGGCTGAACCGGTCTCGAACATCACCGTCCAGATGCCTCGCGCAAAACTCGCGGGCCTTCTGCTGTTCTTTCTCGGGCCTGCGGTGACGATCTACACCCTGTTTTCGATCTATCCGCTCGTCGCGACGATGGCGCTCTCCACCTACACGAGCGATCCGTCCGGAGCCCGGTCTTTCGTCGGCCTCGCCAATTTCGAAACGCTGCTCGGCGATGCGCTTTGGTCGAAGCCGTTCTGGAACGCCTTCGGAAACAATCTGATATTCTTCGCCGTGCACATGTGCATGCAGAATCCGATCGGGATTGCGCTCGCAGGATTGCTCAGTCTGCCTGGTGTGAAGCTTAAGGGCTTTTATCGAACCGTGATGTTTCTCCCGACGATGCTGTCGGTTGTCATTGTCGGCTTCTCCTGGAATCTGATCCTTTCGCCCCTGTGGGGCGTAGCCGCTGGCGCTTTGAAGGCCGTCGGATTGGGCTCACTATTTGCTCCCTGGCTGGGGCTCGAATCGAGCGCGCTCGTCACCCTAGCCCTCATTTCTGTCTGGCAATTCGTCGGCATCCCGATGATGTTGATCTACGCCGCGCTGCTCAACATCCCCGAAGAGTTGATCGACGCGGCACGCGTCGATGGGCTCGGACAGTTCCGCATCTTCTTCCACATCAAGCTTCCGCTCGTCCTGCCGACGATCAGCCTGATCTCGGTCTTGACCTTCGTCGCCAACTTCAACGCTTTCGATCTGATCTACTCGGTCAAGGGCGCGCTTGCGGGGCCGAATTTCGCCACAGACATCCTCGGTACGTTTTTCTACCGCACTTTCTTCGGCAATCAGCTCCAGCTCGGCAATCCGACGATGGGCGCCGCGGTTGCGACCGTGATGTTTTTCATCATCCTTCTCGGCCTCTGCCTCTATCTCTTCCTCGTGCAGCGGCGCATCCGCCGTTACGCTTTCTGAGGGGGAGGCATGACGACGGACCAGCGCGCAAGGAGCATCGGTGTCCATCTCGTGCTGATTGCCTACAGCCTTCTGGCGGTAGGTCCAATCCTGCTCGTCGTGATGAATTCGTTCAAGGTGCGCAGCGCCATCTTCGGTAGCCCGCTCGCGCCGCCGGACGCATCAACCTTCAGCCTGGTCGGCTATGAGAAGGTATTTCGTTCCTCACATATCCTCATGTACTATTCGAATTCGCTGATCGTGACCCTCATCAGCATGGCGCTCGTCCTGCTGTTCGGGGCGATGGCGGCTTGGGCGCTTACCGAGTACCGCTTCCGCGGCTCGACGGCGCTGGCGCTGTTCCTGTCGATCGGGATCATGGTGCCGATTCGGCTTGGCTCCGTCGCAATCCTGAGCATGATGCGGTCCGTTGGCCTTAACGACACGCTGACGGCCTTGGTCCTGGTCTATGTCGCGCAGGGCCTGCCGATGTCGATCTTCATTTTGAGCGAATTTATCCAGCAGGTTCCCAAGGACTTGCGCGATGCCGCGCGCTGCGACGGCGTGCCGGAAACCCGCATCTTCTTCGAAGTGGTCGTCCCGTTACTGCGACCGGCCATCGCAACGGTTGCTGTCTTCACCATCGTGCCGATCTGGAACGACCTCTGGTTTCCATTGATCCTGACTTCGAGCGATTCGACCCATACGGTGACGCTCGGCGTGCAGCAATTTCTCGGCCAGTACATCACCGACTGGAATTCCGTGCTCGCCGCACTGTCGATGGCGATCCTGCCGGTCGTCATGATCTACGTTATCCTCTCGCGCCAACTCATCGCAGGCCTCACCTCCGGCGCAGTCAAATAGGTTGTCAGAATGGCCAATCTGCGCATCGAGCAGCTCAACAAGCGTTATGGCGCGACGACAGTGCTCAACGACGTCAACCTGAGTGTCGGGGACGGCGAATTTGTCGTTCTCGTTGGCCCTTCAGGCTGCGGCAAGTCGACGTTGCTCCGGATGATTGCCGGGCTCGATGCTGCATCGGGTGGGCACATCCATATCGCCGGCAAGCTTGTCGACACGCTCGCGCCTGCCGAACGCGGCATCGCAATGGTGTTCCAGTCCTACGCCCTCTATCCGCACATGAATGTGCGCAAGAACATGACGTTCGGATTGAAGTTCACTGGCGTGCCGCCGACCGAGCGCGAGCGGCGCGTCGTGGAAGCGGCTCGCATGCTACGGCTTGAGGAGTTGCTCGAGCGCTATCCGCGCGATCTCTCCGGCGGTCAGCGTCAGCGTGTTGCGATCGGTCGTGCGATCGTGCGCGAGCCCGCTGTGTTCCTGTTCGACGAGCCGCTCTCCAATCTCGACGCAGCCTTGCGTGTCTCGACACGCGTTGAGATCGCGAATTTGCACAGGTTGCTGAAATCAACGATCGTCTATGTCACGCACGATCAGGTCGAGGCGATGACGCTTGCCGACCGCATCGTCGTGATGAACAAGGGCTGCATCGAGCAGGTCGGAAAACCACTCGACCTCTATTATGAACCCGCAAATTTGTTCGTTGCCGGCTTCATCGGCTCGCCGGCGATGAATTTCTTCGAAGCCAAGGTTGGTAGTGTAGAGCACGGATGCGCACGTGTGGCTGGACCTGGCTTTCGCGGCTTCGATTTGCCGGCGGCCTCATTGAAGGTCGGCGACGCGCTGACGGTCGGTGTCCGTCCGGAGCATCTTGGCCGGGACGTCGACGGTCCCTTCGCCGCCGAAGGCATCGTCGAGCTGGTCGAACGGCTTGGCGAGGCCTCCTTCGCCTATGTGCGCCGCGTCGACGGCCGGATGTTCGTTGCAGAGATGCGCGGCCGCCGGACGCCGTCGCCGGGCGAGACGGTGATGCTCGTTGCGGCGACTCCCGACGTGCACGTCTTCGACGCCTCCGGCCTGCGTGTTGCGACACAGACGGATTGACGGAGGCGACACGATGCCGATTGCAAGCAGGCCTGGGAGCGTGATCGTTCAGTCATGACGAATGTCGTACGCTATCTGACCCATCCTCAGGTGAATATCGATCCGTCGATTCCCGTTCCGTGCTGGGGCCTCAGTGAGGTCGGGAGAGCACGGACGGAAGCCGTGATAACCACGGGACAGCTGTCAGGTACCACGCAGGTCATATCCAGCGCAGAGCGAAAGGCGATCGAGACCGCTGAGATCGTTGCCGCAAAGCTGGGCGTCGACATGGAGGTGCGCGAGGCGATGCACGAGAACGACCGTTCGGCCACAGGCTTCCTCGTCCCCGACGAGTTCAAGGCGGTGGCCAATCAGTTCTTCGGGCAACCCCACATCAGCATTCGTGGCTGGGAACGAGCGGTTGACGCGCAGCTGCGCATTGTCGGCGAGGTCGAGCACGTGTTGGCGCGCAACACGCCGGGCGACGTGCTCTTTGTCGGCCACGGGGGCGTTGGTACTCTCCTGTACTGCCATTATTCCGGATTGGAGATTGATCGCGCCCATGACCAACCCGCTGGCGGTGGTTGCTTCTTCGCGTTCAGCTCGCGTGGCCGTCGCGTGCTGCATGCGTGGCGTCGCCTCGAAGAGCTGTGATTTTCGCGGAAGAGAATTGGTCTCAGGCGTCAGCGGGCTGACACACGGGATTGCGCGTGCAACGTCATCCGCCCATCGTGTTGCGCTGCAGCAGAGCAATCGGACCCGGAACAGCGCGGTCATTGGCTCTCGGCATCTGTTGAAACTCCAACGTGTTTGGGCTTCACTTCCGCGCCAGATGTCTCGAACCTGTCTTGGCCGCCCGATGCAATTGAAACCGGTATTTGGGATAGAGGATACTCACCGTATCCTGCACCGGTTCCAGGCCGACATCCGCGCCTCGAGCGAGGGCCTCGGCTGGTCTTCGGCATTTGCCTCGATCCAGCGCGAACGTGCCTATGAGGGCAAACTGCACGTGCTCTCGGACAGTCTGATGGTTCTGCATCGCGGCGGGCCGGTCGATATCACGTATACCGTGGGCGGAAAATCCATTAATCGGCACATCCCCAAGGGCGGCGTGTTCTTTCTCCCGGCCGGCCATGAATGTGACGTTGCGCTGCGTGCCGCGCTCGATACCACCCACATCTATCTTCGCTCCGATCTGTTCGCGGATCAGGAGAGGGGCGCCCACAATGTCGTCGGCGGACTGGCGCCAAGGCTGGGCGAGAGGGACGCCGTCCTCGAGCATCTCGCCGCGGCGGTCGGCGAGACCATCATCGGTGACCTGCCGGCCGCATCGCTGTTCGTCGATCCGATCGTCAAGGCGATGGCTAACCGCTTCATCGCCATCAATTATCACACACCGGCGGCCGAGCCGGGCAAGCAGACGCAGCGGCTGAACCATCGGCAGATGCAGCGAATCCGCGACTTCGTCGAGGCCAACCTTGAGAACGACATCCGGCTGGACATGATGGCCGCCGTCTGCGGCCGCAGCACCGAATATTTCGTGCGTATCTTCAAGGCGACCGTCGGCATCTCGCCTTATCAATACGTGCTCAATCTTCGGATCGAGCGCGCCAAGGCGCTGCTTTGCGAGGAAGGCTCGAGCATCGCCGATGTCGCCCTGCAATGCGGCTTCTCGCACCAGGAACACCTGACACGCATGTTCCGCCGCTTCACCGGTATGACCCCGGGCCGCTACCGGGGCACCCACTAATCGCGCGTCCGTGCGCTAAGCGGGTCGTTTGTCCTCTTGGCAGGAGAGGGCATCATTTTTGCAGTTTTGTGCAGGATTCCTCCGGTTTCGTGCAGGCCCACACCGTCCGTCGCGCATAGCCTCCCTCCCAAAACGACAAGCAATCCAGATCGCCGGGACCTCCGGCGCGGGAGGACGCCATGAGCATCGCCGCTATTGACGCCAAGCATGCAGGCAAATTCGACGATCGGGAACTCACCGCGGAAGTGATCCGCAGCTTTGACGCAACGCCGGATCCCAGGCTCAAATTCATTCTCGAACAGGTCGTGACGTCGCTCCACGATCTCGTGCGCCGCACCAATCTCACGTTTGAAGAGTGGGAGCGGGCGATAGATTTCCTGACCCGAACCGGACAGGCCTGCACGCCGCTGCGGCAGGAATTCATCTTGCTCTCCGACGTGCTCGGCGTGTCGATGCTGGTCGACGCTGTGAATCATCGCGAGCGCGAAGGTGCCACCCAGACGACCGTGCTCGGTCCGTTCTATGTGGGCGAACACAAGCCGACGCCGCATGGCTCCGATATTTCGCAAGGCATCGCCGGCGAGCCGATGTTCGTACGCAGCCGCGTGACTGATTTGGCCGGCCAGCCGCTCGCCGGCGCGGAGATCGACGTCTGGCACGCCGACGATGACGGCTTTTACGATTCGCAAAAACCCTCTTATGGGACGCAAGGGCCTTCGCTGCGGGCGCGGTTCGTTACAGATGCGGAGGGGCGGTTTGCGTTCCGCACCATTCTGCCCTGCAGCTATCCGATCCCGACGGATGGCCCGGTCGGCGAATTGATAGCAGCGACCAAGCGTCATCCGATGCGGCCCGCCCACGTCCACTTCCTGGTGAAGGCACAA
Organism: Bradyrhizobium genosp. A; assembly: GCF_049949275.1. Lineage (NCBI taxonomy): Bacteria > Pseudomonadati > Pseudomonadota > Alphaproteobacteria > Hyphomicrobiales > Nitrobacteraceae > Bradyrhizobium > Bradyrhizobium genosp. A. The sequence continues at coordinate 3,327,900 of NZ_CP188196.1, forward strand.
GGCTTTGAGCCATTGGTCACCCATGTGTTCATCGAGGGTGACCAATACCTCGATTCCGACGCGGTGTTCGGCGTCAAGGACGAACTCGTGGCCAGGATTGAACGCCACGACGAGCCGCTGATGCCCGATGGCACGCCGGCATCCGAGCCGTGGCACCTCATGGCTTATGAATTTCAGATGAAGCCGGGAGCGGGCGTCGTGCCGGAGCCGATGATGGCCGCAGCCGAATAACGCGATCTCGCACGCCATAAACGAAATCGGGAGAAGGAAATGGCCAAGACGGACAGGACCACAGTTGAGACGGATGTTCTCGTGGTTGGAAGTGGGCCCGCCGGTGGGACCGCCGCGGCGCTGCTCGGCATGTGCGGCGTCAAGCATATCCTCGTGACCAAATATGGTTGGCTCGCAGACACACCACGCGCCCACATCACAAACCAGCGGGCCATGGAAGTGCTGCGCGATCTTGGCCTCGAAGAAAAGGCCGCTGCCCAGGCGACCCCGCAGCATCTGATGGCCAACAACGTGTTTTGCGAAAGCCTCGCCGGCGAAGAGCTCGGCCGGCTGTATTCGTGGGGCAATCATCCGGCGCGGCGGGCCGACTATGAGCTGGCGAGCCCGGTCAGCATCTGCGACTTGCCGCAGAATTTTCTGGAGCCGATTTTGCTCGAGGCCGCGGGCCAGCGCGGCACTTCGATTCGCTTCAATACCGAATTCGTCGATCTGGTCCAGGACGCCGATGGCGTCAGCGCCACCGTGAAGGATCGGCAGTCCGGGGAGAACTACGAGATCCGCGCCAAATACCTGATCGGCGCCGACGGCGGTCGCAGCCGCGTCGCCGAGGTCATCGGCCTGCCGATGCAGGGACAGATGGGCCGCGCCGGCAGCATGAACATCATCGTGCAGGCCGACCTCACCAAATACGTCGCGCATCGACCAAGCGTTCTGTACTGGGTCCTGCAGCCCGGCGCACAGATCGGCGGCATCGGGGCCGGCCTCGTGCGCATGGTGCGGCCTTGGAACGAATGGCTGTTCATCTGGGGCTACGACATCGAGCAGGGCGAACGGCAACTGACCAACGACGAGGCGATTTCGATCGTGCGCAATCTGGTCGGCGACGAGAAGCTTGAGGTCAAGGTCCGGTCGACCTCAACCTGGACCGTCAATGAAATGTATGCGGGTCACTATTCCTCGGGCCGGGTGTTTTGCATGGGCGACGCGGTGCATCGGCACCCGCCGACCAACGGGCTCGGCTCCAACACCTCGATCCAGGACGCCTACAATCTGTGCTGGAAGCTGAAACTGGTTCTGGAGAACAAGGCTGCGCCGGCGCTGCTCGACAGTTACTCGGCGGAACGTCAGCCGGTCGGCAAGCAGATCGTGACGCGCGCCAACAAGAGCATCGGCGACTTTCCGCCGATCTTCGAGGCGGTCGGTTTGCTCTCGTCCACCGATCCGGATCAGGCGAGGAAGAACATCGAGGCGCGCAAGGCTCCGACCGAGGAGGGCAAGGCGCGGCGCAAGAAGCTTTATGCCGCGATCGCGCACAAGAGCTACGAGTTCAACTGCCACGGCGTCGAGATGAACCAACGCTACGCATCCAGCGCCGTGGTCTCCGACGGCACGGCGGAGCCGCCGTTCACCCGCGACCACGAGCTCTATTACCACGCCACCACCTGGCCGGGTGCGCATCTTCCCCATGTCTGGGTCGAGCATCACGGCGTTCGCAAGTCGACGCTCGATCTCGCCGGCAAGGGTCGTTTCACCCTGCTGACCGGCATCGGCGGCGAATGCTGGCGAGCGGCCGCAGCCGCGGTCGAAGCGGCCTATGGCTTGCCCGTCGATGTCGTGAGCATCGGTCCCGCCGGCTGCGATGCGCAGGATATCTATGCTGACTGGTATCGGCAGAGCGAGGTCGATGAGGACGGCTGCGTCGTGGTGCGACCGGACATGTACGTCGCCTGGCGGGCCAGGCAAGCTGAGGCGGGCGCTTCGGATGTGCTGGTCGGCGTATTCGGACAATTGCTCGGCCGCGCCGCCGAAACGGGGCGCTCCGAGGCTTCCGTCGCCGCGGCCTGACGAGGCTTTCAAGCAAATGAATTGCGGCCGGCTATGCACCGGCCGACAGGGAGGAGGGAAAATCATATGACCAGCAAGACATTTGGATATCCGGCGGCGGGAATCGATCGTCGCCGCGTTCTGCAAGGCCTCGCCGGCGGCATCGCCGCGACCGGCGCGATGACGCTGTTCGCCCCCGCGGTTCGTGCCGCAAAACCGATCAAGATCGGCTATGTCTCGCCGAGAAGCGGCCCGCTCGCCGCCTTTGCCGAAGCCGACGATTTCGTGCTTGGCGAATTCCGCAAATTCGCCAAGGATGGCATCAAGGTCGGCTCGCAGAACTACCAGATCGAGGTCGTGACCAAGGACAGCCAGTCGAATCCGAACCGCGCTGCCGAAGTAGCAAAGGAGCTGATCACCCGCGACAACGTCTCGCTGATCCTGGTCGGGGCGACGCCCGAAACCAACAATCCGGTGGCGACGCAATGCGAGCTTGAGCAGGTTCCCTGCATTTCCACCGTGGCGCCGTGGCAGACCAATTTCATCGGCCGGCAGGCCAATCCTGGCGATCCCAAAAGCTGGAAGCCGTTCGACTACACCTTCCATTATTTTTGGGGCCTCGAGGATGTCATCGGCGTCTTCACGGGCATGTGGCAGCAGGTCGCGACCAACAAATCGGTTGGTGCGCTGTTTCCCAACGACGCCGACGGCAACGCCTGGGGCGACAAGGCCATCGGTTTTCCGCCAGTGCTGGCGAAGCAAGGCTTCAAGCTGACTGATCCGGGCCGCTTCCAGAATCTGACCGACGACTTCTCCTCGCAAATCTCCGCATTCCGCGGCGCCGACGCCGAGACCGTCACCGGCGTGATCATCCCGCCGGACTTCACGACATTCTGGAATCAGTCACGTCAGAAGGGCTTCAAGCCCAAGGTGGTGTCGGTTGCCAAGGCACTGTTGTTCCCGACCACTGTTCTGGCGCTGGGCAAGAGCGGCAACAATATCTCGACCGAGGTGTGGTGGACCCCGAACCATCCCTACAAATCGAGTCTGACCGGCGTCAGCGCCAGGGATATCGCCAAGGGTTACGAGCAAGTGTCCGGCAAGCAATGGACCCAGCCGATCGGCTTCGTCCATTCGCTGTTCGAGGTCGCGGTCGATGCCATCAAGCGCGCCGGTGATTCAACCGATGGTGCCATGCTTGCGAAGGCGATCGGCGCCACCAGGCTCGAAACCATCGTCGGACAGGTGACTTTCGGCTCCGACAAGGTGCCGCCGTTCGCCGCGAAGAATATCGCCAAGACGCCGCTGGTCGGTGGCCAGTGGCGCTTGAACGACGACAAATACGACATGGTGATCACCGAGAATAAACAGGCGCCGCAGATTCCGCTCGGTGGCGACATGCAGGCGCTGAGTTAACGCCAGGACATCTCGCATTTTCCGATCGGTAACGGGTCGCAACGATGCTTGAACTCAAAGCCGTCTCCAAGTCGTTCGGCGCCATCGTGGTGGCCGAGCGCATCGACCTCCGCCTGTCGCCCGGCGAAGCGATCGGCGTCATCGGACCCAACGGTGCCGGCAAGTCGACGCTGTTCAACCTCGTCACCGGGATGCTGCGGCCGGACTCCGGCCGCGTCATTCTCGAAGGCAGGGACATCACGGATCTTGCGCCGGAAGACCGTTGCCGTGCCGGCATCGGTCGGTCCTTTCAGATCCCGCGGCCATTCGATCATCTGTCGGTGTTCGAAAATCTGTCGGTCGCCGCGCTGTTCGGCGGCGGCCTGGCAGAGGCCGAGGCCGTTCAGGTCTGCGGCCGGACGCTGGCGCTGACCGGGCTTGAGGCGAAGGCCAACCGGTTGGCGGGAAGCCTGCCGCTGCTCGATCGCAAGCGTCTGGAACTGGCGCGTGCACTCGCCACCTGTCCGCGCGCGTTGCTGCTCGATGAAATCGCCGGCGGCTTGACCGAAGGCGAGTGTCACCAGCTGATCGCGACCATTCGGACCATTCACGCGCAAGGCATCGCCATCATCTGGATCGAGCACGTGGTCCATGCCTTGCTGGCGGTGGTGCAGCGGCTGGTTGTGCTGGATTTCGGCCGCGTGGTGGCGCAGGGCGTGCCATCGGAGGTGATGCGCTCCAGCGAGGTGCAGGCCATCTACATGGGGGTGCCGGCATGACTGTGCTGCTCAGCGTCACCGCGCTCGATGCGTTCTACGGCGACTTCCAGGCGCTGTTCGACATCGATTTCGAGCTCCGGGAGGGCGAGGCGGTGGCAGTCATCGGCGCGAACGGCGCCGGAAAATCGACGCTGTTGAAATCGCTGGCGGGGTTGGTGCGCAACCGGAGCGATGCCGTCCGTCTTGCAGGTCGGGCGATCGGCGACAGTCCAGCGGCAAGCATCGTGCGGCTGGGGCTCGCGCTGGTGCCGGAAGGCCGGCAGTTGTTTGCCTCGCTCACCGTCGAGGAAAATCTCCTGATCGGCGCGTTCGGCGGTGAGCGCACCTCGCCGTGGGATCTGGCATCGGTGTATCGGATGTTTCCGGTGCTGCATGAACGGCGGCGCAGCAGCGTTACCGTGCTGTCGGGCGGACAGCAGCAGATGGTGGCGATCGGCCGTGCGCTGATGTCCAATCCATCGGTTCTGCTATGCGACGAGATCAGTCTTGGCCTCGCCCCCATCATCGTGGAGGACATCTACCGGATGCTGCCGCGGATTCGCGACAACGGCACCGGCATCATCGTTGTCGAGCAGGACATCGCCCGCGCGCTGCGCAGCACCGATCGTTTCTATTGCCTTCAAGAAGGCCGGGTCACGCTCGCGGGCCGGCCGGCGGATGCTAGCCAGGACGCCATTCACGCGGCGTATTTCGGAACATGAGGCCGCGATGATCGGACTGGACACGGCGATCGAGGGCGTGCTTCTTGGCGGCGTTTATGCGCTGTTCGCCTTGGGGCTCTCGCTGATTTTCGGCATCATGCGGCTGGTCAATCTGGCGCATGGCGACTTGATCCTGCTTGCAGCCTATTTGGTATTCAGCGTCACCACCGTGCTCGGCGTTCCCTTGATCGTCGCCACGTTGCTGATCGTGGTGGTGATGTTTGTGGCCGGCTTTGCCTTGCAGCGGCTGGTGCTCGAGCGGGTGCTTGGGGACGACATTTTGCCGCCATTGCTGGTGACATTTGGGCTCTCCATCGTCATTCAGAATGGCTTGCTGCTGGCGTATGGCGCCGACAGCCACAGGCTCCAGGCCGGTGCGTTCGAGTCATCGTCGGTGACGTTGGCGGGCGGATTGAGCGTCGGTCTCGCGCCGCTCACGGCCTTCCTCACCGCCATTATTGCCGTCGCACTGCTGGAACTGCTTTTCTACCGTACGTCGCTCGGCCGGGCGTTTCGCGCGACCGCCGACAATCCGCAGATCGCGCAACTGATGGGCGTCAACGAGCGCAGCATCTACGCCGTCGCGGTGGGGATCTCGCTTGCGGTCTCGGTGATCGCCGCGATCACTTTCGGCATCCGCGCCAATTTCGATCCATCGATCGGACCGGCGCGGCTGCTCTATGCGTTCGAGGCGGTGATCATCGGCGGCTTGGGCAGCCTGTGGGGCACGCTGGCAGGCGGCATCGTGCTCGGTCTGGCGCAAACCATTGGCGCGCGGATCAATCCCGAGTGGCAGATTCTCGCCGGCCATCTCGCTTTCCTGGTGGTGTTGATGGTTCGTCCGCGTGGTCTGTTCCCATCGAGGCGAGCATGAGTGTGGTGGCCGCGGGCGAGAAGATCGAGATCGAGAGCGCCGGAGCCGCGCCGGTGTGGCGGGTACACGTCGGCACGTCGCTGTCGCGCGCAGCAGCGATTGCCGCTGCTGCCATCGTGGTGGCGTTGGCGTTGCTGCCGGCGATCGCGTCGCGCAACCTGATTCAGGATCTGATTTTCGTGTTCACGATGCTGACCCTGGCCCAATTGTGGAACGTGCTGGCGGGATGGGGCGGTCTGGTCTCGGTCGGGCAGCAGGCGTTCGTCGGGCTCGGCGCCTATGCGCTGTTTGCCGGCATCATCATGCTCCGGGTCGATCCGATGTTCGCGATCCCGCTCGCCGGTCTGTTTGCGGCCGTGGTCGCCGCCATGCTAGGGCCGTTGCTGTTTCGGTTGGAGGGGCCTTATTTTGCCGTCGGCAGTTGGGTGGCGGCGGAAGCGCTGCGGCTCGTCTGCGCACAATTCAAGACACTCGGCGGCGGCACCGGCATGTCGATCTCGCCATCGGATCTGTCGCAGATGATCGGCCTGAAACCGGTTCAGGCGCTGTTTGGCATGCGTCCCGCTGCCGCACGAGACGTGCTGGTCTACTGGATCGCGCTGTTGCTTGCGGTGATGGTGAGCCTCGGCATCACCGCGTTCGCTCGCTCGCGGATGGGGCTCGCGCTCGCGGCCAGCCGGGACAACGCCGCCGCCACGCGGAGCGTCGGCGTGCGCACCGGCCGCATTCGATACCTGCTTTGGATAGTGGTTGCGTTCGCGACCGGCATGGTCGGCGCGGTCGTCTACCTTCAGAAGGCGCGCATTTCGCCGGATGCGGCGTTTAGCGTCACCGACTGGACTGCTTACGTCATCTTCATCGTTGTGATCGGCGGCGTCCGCACGATCGAGGGACCGGTGATCGGTGTGCTGATGTTGTGGGGCTTGATTACTTACCTGGCGCAGTACGGCAGCTTCTATCTGGTCGTGCTCGGCACCATCGCCATCCTGATCATGCTGTTCATGCCGAAGGGCATCTGGGGCGAAGTCGCCCGGCGGTGGGGGATTCGGCTGTTTCCCACTCAGCGTGTTCTCAGCCGCAATCTGTGAGGGCTGGTGAAGGAGGCCAGCCTCCATGCGCGATCGTTCTTTGGAGTAGGTGACGTCCGCAGAAGTGGGGGCCGCCCGGCGTGGTGATTTTCGAGAGAAGACCTTCTCAAGGAACGTCCTTCCACGTTCCAGCGCGACTTGAGGCGTGAATCGTCTCGACGAGCGTTTGGACGCGCAGGCCAGCGCGGAAGTTAAATGGCTCCGGCCGACGTCCAGCAATAGCGTCAAGGTAACCCGCGGCTTCGATCGCCTTCAGGTCGTTGAAGCCAAGCTGGTGGCCAGGCGCAACGCAGAACAGGCCGTATGGTCGATGGTCCGGGCCTGCTTCGATCCGGCGGAATCCCTGACGGTCACGGCGGTCATCGGTCGAGAAGAAATGCAACTCGTTGAATCGTTCCTGGCTAAAGGCGAGGGCGCCCCTTGTTCCATAGACCTCGAAGTCGTGTTGCATCTTCCGCCCCGTCGCAATCCAATTCCCTTCGATCGAGCCGGAGGCGCCGTTCGCGAAACGAAGGAAGGCTCGGCTGACATCGTCGACTTCGACGCGCCTCCGGCCGCCTTTACCATCCGGACGCTCCTCAATCATCGTGACGCAATCGCCCATGACGCGGGTGATCGGTCCAGCGGCTGAACCCAATAGGAATTCGGCCGTTGCCAATGCGTGGCTGCCAATGTCGGCCAGTGCGCCGCCGCCAGTCGGATCATGCCGGAAGGTGAACGGCCCAGCGCTGTCTGCCATATAGTCTTCGGCGTGGACTCCGCGGTAGCCGCGTATCTCGCCGAGTTCTCCGGCGGCGATCATTTCGCGTGCGAGGCCCAGCATAGGGTTGCACAGGTAGTTGAAACCAACTTGCGTCTTGACTCCGGCCGCTTCAGCGGCGTCAGCCATTTCGCGGGCGTCGATCGCCAGCGGCGCCAGCGGCTTTTCGCAATACACATGTTTTCCCCGGGCAATCGCAGCCAATGCCATTTCCTTGTGGAGTGCGTTGGGCGTGGTGATGTTCACGACGTCGATAGCTGGGTCCGCCACGAGCGACTGCCAGTCCGAGGTCGCGCGCGCGAAGCCCAGCGCCGAGGCTGCTTTTGCGGCCGCCTCGTCGCTAATATCCGCGATCGTATGCAGCTCCAGCTCGAAGGGGAGATCGAAGACGCGCGCGGCGATGGAGTAACCGAAAGCGTGAGTCTTCCCCATGAATCCGCTACCGATGAGGCCGATGCAAAGCTTCGGTTTAGCCATGCCGGAAATCCTTGTTCACGATGAGGTCGGAGCTGAGCCGACCCGCGAAGCAATCGAGCACGTTCTGAATGGAGGACACTGTCGGCAATAATTGTTGCTAAAAAATGTCATTGTCAATATTCGATGCAAGAGACTATGTTCCCAAGAAACCGTGGAGGGAGGAGACCACATGACCGGAGCCACGATTCGACTCACCATGGCCCAGGCCCTGGTGCGATGGCTGACTCAACAGTTCACCGAAATCGACGGTGTTCGCGTGCCCCTGTTCGCCGGCGTCTTCGGCATTTTTGGTCATGGGAACGTGACCTGCTTGTCCGAGGCCCTGGAGGCGGTGCAGGATCGTCTGCCGACCTGGCGTGGACAGAACGAGCAGTCGATGGCGTTGGCGGCTATCGGTTTCGCCAAGGCCAAGCTTCGGCGGCAAATCATGGTCGCGACGTCGTCCATTGGGCCCGGCGCTCTGAACATGGTGACGGCGGCGGGAACAGCTCACGCTAATCGACTGCCCCTTCTTCTCATCGCCGGCGATACGTTCACCAACCGGCTGCCGGATCCAGTTCTCCAGCAGGTCGAGCATTTTGGCGACCCGACCGTCACTGTGAACGACGCTTTCAAGGCGGTCACGCGTTACTGGGATCGGATCACTCATCCGGCGCAGGTCATCTTCTCTCTCCCGCAGGCAGTGGCCGCGATGCTCGATCCGGCCGACTGCGGCCCGGCCTTCCTCGCGCTGCCACAGGACACCCAGGAGGTCGCCTTCGACTACCCCGAGGTCTTCTTCGAGTCTCGAACCTGGACCATCCCGCGTCCGCGTCCCGACCGTCAGAAACTCGCGGAAGCGTCAGCGCTGCTCAAGACCGCGAAGAAGCCGCTTCTCATCTCTGGTGGCGGCGTGCGCTACTCGCTGGCGGGAAATGTCGTCGCGGAGTTTGCGGTCAAGCGTGGAATTCCCATTGTGGAGACGGTTGCCGGCAAAGGCGCGGTGACCCACTATCATCCGGCCCATGCGGGGCCGATCGGAATTATCGGCTCAACCTCAGCGAATGCGCTCGCAGCCGAAGCCGATGTCATCCTTGCGGTGGGTACGCGCCTTCAGGATTTCACGACAGGATCATGGACCGCCTTTAGCCCGGACGCGCGTTTCATCTCGATCAACGCGGCGAGGTTCGATGCGGTGAAGCATCGTGCGCTGGCGGTGGTGGGCGACGCGCGGGAGACGATTGAGGAACTGGATGCGGCGGTCGGCTCTTGGCGCGTCGACCCCGCCCACATGGTGCGTGCTCAGACGCTGTTTAGGGAATGGGATGCGCTGCTCGAGTCACTGCAGGCCCCCAGCAACGCTCCGGTGCCGACCTACGCGCAGATAGTCCAGGCAGTGAACGCATTCGCCGACGAGAGAGATACCTTGATTTCAGCCGCCGGCGGGCTGCCCGGCGAAGTGGCAAAAGGCTGGCGCGTCAAGGCGCCGAACACCTTTGACCTTGAGTTCGGCTTCTCTTGCATGGGCTACGAGGTTGCGGCCGGTTGGGGCCATGCGATGGCCAATTCCGGGCCTGGCGGACTCGGCGGTACGCCGATCGTGATGGTCGGCGACGGCACCTATTTGATGATGAACTCCGACATCTACTCGACGGTTCTGAGCGGTCACAAGATGATCGTTGTGGTCTGTGACAACGGTGGCTATGCGGTGATCAACCGGTTGCAACAATTCAAAGGCGCGCCAGGCTTCAACAATTTGCTGACCGATTGTCGCGTTCAGAATCGCGATAATCCTGTTCACGTTGATTTTGCCAAGCACGCCGAGTCCATGGGGGCGGCTGCACGACGTTGCGAGAGCCTCGCCGACCTTGTTGCCGCGCTCGAATGGGCCAAAGGCAACGACCGCACCACGGTACTTTCGATCGTCTCGGATGCGCATTCGTGGGTTCCTGGCGATGCCGACTGGGACGTCGGCGTTCCCCAGGTATCTTCGCGCGAGACGGTTCGAAGCGCGCGCAAGCAACAAGAAGAAATTCGCGCGAAGCAGCGCATCGGAGTGTGATGAGCCATGAAAGCAAAACTTGGAATTGCTCCCATTGCCTGGTGGAACGACGATCTTGCCGAGCTGTCCGACGACGTGAGCCTGGAGGAGTGTTTACGCCAGGCGAGCGTCGCCGGCTTTACGGGAATGGAGACCGGACGGCGATTTCCCATGAACATGACGGAGCTCGGCCCGATACTCGCCCGGTTTGGCATTTCCGTGTGCGGCGGCTGGTTCTCTGGTCTTCTGCTCGATGGGGACATCGAACGGGAAAAGGACCGCATCCGCGCTCAGATGGATTTCTTCGTTGCGGCAAAGGCGCCCTGCATCGTCTACGGCGAAACTGCGCGCTCGATCCAGGGTATTCGCTCTGCGCCGCTCGATACCAAGCCCAGGCTCTCGGAGGAGGAGATCAAGGCGTATGGACGCAAGATGACGGCTTTCGCGGAATGGTGTGCCGGGCAGGGAATGCCGATCGCCTACCATCACCACATGGCTGCAGCGATCGAGACCGAAGCTGAGCTCGACCTGCTCATGGCGAATTCTGGTGAGGCGTTGCCGTTGTTGTTCGATGCTGGTCACCTGGCTTTTGCCGGCGGCAACGTTTTGCGTGTTATCGACAACCATCATTCCCGCATCAGCCATGTGCATACCAAGGACGTTCGCGGCAGCGTCATCGACAAGCTCGACCGGAAACGGGAGAGCTTCCTCGATGCAGTGGTGAAAGGGGCCTTCACCGTGCCGGGCGACGGCTCGCTCGACTTCGCGGCGATCATCGCCCGCCTCGCGTCCTACGGCTACGAGGGATGGTTCGTCGTCGAGGCGGAGCAGGATCCGAAGGTCAGTTCGCCGCTGGAAATGGCCAAGAAAGGCCACGCGGAATTGATGCGCTTGATGGCGTCTGCTGGATACGAAGTCGTACAATGAACCGCACGGATCGGATGTCGGTGTACGCGAAGAAGCGCTCAGGTCTCGCCCTGTCCCGGCGGGTTCATCTTGGCGCCAGGTCGAGGGGAAGGTGATATGAGCATCGGGATCGGAGTCATTGGCACAGGTGTAATGGGCGCCGAACATGCTCGGATACTCCGACATGAGACCCCCGGCGCTCATCTTGCTGGGATTTTTGATGCCAACGCGGATCGAGCGCAGACAGTTGCCTCTGGAGCAACCGTCTTTTCGGATCCCCAATCGTTGATCGCGTCGGATCAGATCGACGCAATCGTGATTGCATCGCCCGACGCCACACATGCGGCGCTAACGCGCGCCTGCATCGCGGCGGGGAAGCCTGTTCTCTGCGAAAAGCCCTTGGCGTCCTCAGCGGCGGCTGCCCTGGACGTGGTGCAGGCGGAAGTGGCTTTGGGTCGCAGGCTCATCCAGGTCGGATACATGCGCCGGTTTGATCCCGGCTATCAGGAGATCAAGCGCGTCAAAGACACCGGTGAATTGGGCGGTCCCGTGTTGTTGCACAACGTGCATCGAAACGTTCGCGCGCCGGAGTGGTTCAACGGTTCGATGGCTATCACGAATTCGTTCGTCCACGAGATCGACATCAGCCGTTGGCTTCTGGGATCGGAGATGGTTTCTGCGCACGTGGAGGCGGGGCCCGGCGGCGAGCCCCTCATGATCACAATAAAGACCGACAAGGACGAGATTGTTTCGACCGAGGTTTTCGTGAACGCCGGCTATGGCTACCACGTCCATGTCGAACTGGTCGGCCGGCAGGGCACGGTATCGCTGGCGCCGGCATCGCTGACGCTGGTGAACAGAGACAGAGCTGGCGGTCATTCGTATCCGGACAATTGGGTGCCGAGGTTCGAAGAGGCGTATCGCAAGCAGATGGCCGATTGGGTCAGCGCTGTGAAGACCGGAGTGTCGGTCGGAGCAAGTGCATGGGACGGCTATGTCGCCTCGGCCATCGCAGAGCAAGTCGCTGAGGCTCTCGCCGGAAATGGTGTGGCTCCGCTGAGATATGGGCCGCGTCCCTCGCTGTATGGCTGACAGAGCGAACGAGGCTGGAGGGAATTCGACAGCGTCTCACGCGATCCAATGCGAGTGCTGGAGAGGACATGATGATCAAATATGCAGTCGTCGGCGCGGGCTGGATTTCGCAACAAGCCTTCTTGCCGGGAGTCGGGCAGTCCACAAACTCGAAGGTTACCGCGATCGTGACCGGTGATCATGACAAGGCCGCGCGGCTGGCGGATTTCCATGGCGTTGGTCGGATCGACGGCTATGACGGATACGATGCCCTTTTGAGAAGCTCTGACATCGACGCGGTGTATATTGCTCTGCCGAACTACTTGCATGCCGACTTCGCCGTTCGAGCGGCTCGAGCCGGTAAGCACGTTTTGGTCGAGAAGCCGCTAGCCACAAGCGAACGAGATGCCCTCGCCATGATTGCCGCTGCGCGCGAGGCCGGCGTGTTTCTGATGACCGCGTACAGGCTCCACAACGAACCCGGAACCGTCGCGGTGCTCGAACATATCCGCAACCACGCGATCGGCCGGCCGCTCTTCTTTCAATCGGTCTTCAGTTTTCAAGCGCCGCCAGGTAACCACAGATTAAAAGCTGCGAGTTGGGGCGGACCGCTCCAAGACGTCGGGGTCTATTGCGTCAATGCGGCTCGCCACGTCTTTGCAGAAGAGCCCGTTGAGGCCATGGCGATGGTGCACCGACCGAACGATGACCCGCGCTTTCGCGAGGTGGAAGCATCCGTCGCAGCCTTGCTGCGTTTCCCTTCCGGCGGTTTGGCGCAATTCGTCGCCAGCTTCGGGGCGGCCGCCGTCGACAATTATCGGGTAGTTGGGACAGCGGGCGATCTCGAACTCGACCCCGGCTTCAGGTTCGAGACTGCAACAAAACTCCGTCTGCGCCGCGACGGCGAGGTCCACGAAACTCAATTTCCGCAAACCGACCATTTTGGCGCGCAGGTGGAATACTTTTCAGATTGTATCAAGGCTGGAACGCCGCCCGAGGCCGATGGCGAAGAGGGATTGGCGGACTTGCGCGCACTGATCGCAATCGAGACAGCCGCCCTGACCGGACAACCACAAACGATCGCATCCCCTCCACGTGACCGCCATCCGACGCCCGACATGGTGCGAGTGACCCCCGTAACCGATCGACGACTGGTTTTCTGAGGCGCTGCTCGCCTGCGCGCATCACCGGATGACGAAGGTGGTACGGCCGGCCCGATCCATCGCAGGAAAGACAATCTGACGTGGCTTGTTCTACTGGCTGGTCACCGTTGGAATCCGCGGATTGACGTCGTTTTTCTGTAGCCTTGCTGCCAGCGCTACTGTCAAAGCCTGTGCAAGGCACATCGGAGCGGCGAGCGAACGCGAAAAGGTGTATTCATGCTCTGGAACAGCGAACAGAACGCGGGCGCTCTTGGTCAGCGGCGATAGCGTGCTATCCGACATCGCAATGATGGGAACACCATTGCGCCCGGCTTCCTCCACAACGTTGACGACCTCATTTGCGTAGAAGCGGAACGACACCGCAACGAGCACGTCCTTCTTGCGGATCGTACGCGCGATGTGCGTAGCAAGTCCGCCGCTCGCGTCGAGCAATACGCAACGTTTGCCCAGCATGGTCAATATGTAGCGAAGGAATTCAACCACGGGCGCTGAACGCAGTTGCCCGATCAGAAAAACCGAGTCGGCTCTCTCAAGGAGACTCACCGCTTCCGAGAGAGCTTTCGGCGAAATGTCTGTGAGCATGTCCTGAAGAGAAGCAATGTCACGGACGACCAGGTCGCGCAGAAAACCAACTTCGCTGCGATCCGTGCGAGCGCCCAACTCGATTTCCAGAGCTTTAATGCGCGCTTCAAAACCCGGGGCGGCGGTTGACAAGCGCCGTTGAAACCGTACCTGGAGTTCCTTGAAGCCTTCGTAGCCAAGCGACTGCGCAAAGCGCACGAAGCTTGAAGCATGGATGCCGCAGCGATCGGCGATCGCGTTTACCGACAGGACCGCGACATCATTCGGATTCTGGGTCAGGTAAACCGCTATTTTTTGATAGGACTTGCTCATGTCATCGTAGCGATCGTGGATGACACGGATCAATTCCTCGTAGTCTTCCGGTGCCTTCACGTCCTGCATCTACAGTGCTCTCACCATTCTCGTTTCATTGCCTGCGGATGTCGATAATTCGCCTTGGTTTGGGAAGCGGCCCTCCCTAAGCCAATTCGCGATACTTGAGGCATCTCTGTGAGCCAAGTCTCCAGCAATAAAAGGCCTCGTCGTCGACCGGCCGGGTTAAAGACCCAAGGAGACCCACGTCGCGTCACCATCCCTGGCGGCGGCACGGAATCATCGATAGTCTCGGCGAACAATTATTGACACTTTTGCATATTAGCAATAACCCTTGCAAGTAAATCAAACAAGCGTCGCGGGAGGAAATGGTGGCGATCAAATTCGCATTGCTCGGGTGCGGGCGTATTGGCGTGTTGCACGCCCGGAATGTTGCGAAGGCGGACGGAGCGCGCCTGGAGACGGTGTTCGATCCGAACACAACTGCCGCCGAAGCGGTCGCTAGGGTGCATGGCTGCGGGGTATCCGCAAGCGTGGAAGATGCGATTGGTAAGGCCGACGCAGTTCTGATTGCGACATCGACTGCGACACATGCCGATTTGATCGAACTCGCGGCAAAAGCTGGCAAGCCTATTTTGTGTGAGAAGCCGATCGATCTCAGTCTCGATCGGGTGCGGGCATGCCGCAAGGCGATCGAAGGCTACAACGTCCCAATTCAGATTGGCTTCAATCGCCGCTTCGACCCCGGGCACCGCGCCGCTCGCAATGCCTGCGCCGCGGGCAAAATCGGGAAACTCGAGCAGGTCGTCATCACATCGCGGGATCCGGGGATGCCACCGCGAGGTTACACGGCAGTCTCGGGCGGTATCTTCCGTGACATGACGATCCACGATTTTGACGTGGCGCGATTCATGTTGGACGACGAGCCGACCGAGGTCCTCGCGATCGGCAGCGCGCTTGTTGATCCCACCATTGCATCAGATTTTGGCGACTTCGATTCTATCATGGTTGTTATGCGCACTACTGATGGAAAGCTGTGCCATATCAATAACTCTCGACGTTCTGCCTTTGGCTACGATCAGCGGATCGAGCTGTTTGGCAGCGAGGGGATGGTCATCTCCGACAACAAGAAGGCGCACGAGCTGAAATTTTTTGGCTCGACCACCACTGATGCGGCCGAGCCCTACCTCAACTTCTTTATTGAGCGCTATGCGGAGGCCTACGAAGCCGAGATCGCCGCGTTCATTGCCACCATTCGCGATGGTCGGCCGATCCAAGCGACGTTCGATGACGGTTACCGCGCGCTCGTGCTTGCGGAGGCGGCGATCGAATCCGCCAAGACCGGCAAGAAGGTCGAGGTCCGCAATATCGCGTGACGTCGAATGCGCCTTCGGGGCATCGAGTAGCAGCAGGGCCAGTGCTACGCCAGGTCTTCATAACCGAGAGCCAGAATCGATCGTTGGAGAAGTTGTATGACTTCGATGAATGGAAAGATCGCGATTGTCACAGGCGGTACGCAGGGGCTCGGCGCCGCCATCGCCAAACTCTTTGCCGAGCGCGGCGCGAAGGGCATCGTAACGTGCGGTCGCGACGAGACGAAGGGGCGAGCAAAGGCCGATGCAATCGCCACAGCCACGGGCGCATCCGTGGCATTTGTGCGCGCTGACCTGACAAAGATCGAGGATTGCGCCAGAGTCGTGGCTGAGGCGGACAGGGCCTTCGGGCGCGTCGACGCCTTGGTGAACGCCGCGGGTGACACAAGCCGCGGCACCATCATCGACACAAGTCCCGACCTTTTCGACAAGATCTTCGCCGTCAATACGCGCGCCCCCTTCTTTCTGATGCAGGACGCGATCAAGCTCATGCGCCGCGACAGAGTGCAGGGCACGATCGTCAACGTCTCTTCGATGTCGGCGATGGGTGGCCAGTCCTTCATTGCTGCTTATTGCGCTTCGAAGGGGGCGCTCGATACGCTGACGCGAAATACGGCCCATGCGCTGCTGCGCAACCGCATCCGTGTCAACGGTCTCAACATTGGCTGGATGGCCTCGGAAGGCGAGTTCAACACGCAGCAAGTCCACCATGGCCGGTCTGCGACCTGGCTCGAAGAAGCCGCCGCGCAGCAGCCCTTCGGCCGATTGCTCGATCCCATCGAGGTCGCGCGCGCCGTTGCGTTCCTGTCCTGCGACGAGTCCGGAATGATGACGGGAGCCACGATCAACTTCGATCAAAGCATCTGGGGCGCCTACGATACATCGCCGCAACCGGAAACGCCGCTCTGAGACAATCCGAGGCAGGCTTTTCTTTGTGACGAACGGCGAGCGCACGTGGCCTTTGGCTTCGTTGATTGCATCGGTGCTCTCGTGTCGCCCATTTTAGCCTGGCGAGCAACGATATGGTCTCTCGCACTTCTGATTTCCGGGCGTTCTGGCCAAGCCGCCATGAACGATCCACTGCAAGGGCGCCCCCGCCTGGCAAGTGAAATAAGTATTGCGCAAACATAGTTCGTGCAATATTAATTGCGAGCGATATGAAGCGGCCGGATAGAGCCGCCACCGCACGATGGAGGGAACGCGTGGCTTTGCTTGATGTGCGAAGCATCTCGAAGAGCTTTGGTGCCATTCGCGCGCTGTCCGATGTCAGCTTTTCGATTGATGCGGGGGAAGTGGTCGGGCTGATGGGCGACAACGGCGCCGGCAAGTCGACCATGGTGAAGCTAATTGCCGGAAACTTTCCCCCGACCGAGGGCGCGATCGTCGTCGACGGCAAGGCATGCCATTTCCATAGGCCAATCGAAGCACGAGCCGAGGGCATTGAAGTTGTCTATCAGGAGCTTGCGCTCGCCGACAACCTCACCGCGGCGGAGAACGTTTTCCTCGGAAGGGAAGTTAAGAAGGGGTTTTGGCCGCTGCGTGTCCTGGACAAGCAGGCGATGATCAAGCGCGCCGGGGAGCTCTTCGCCGAGCTCAAATCGGAAACGCGTCCCCGGGATCTCGTGAAGAAGATGTCCGGGGGGCAACGCCAGGCTGTTGCGATTGCCCGGGCCCGGCTGTCCAATGCCAAGCTCGTCCTGATGGACGAGCCGACTGCGGCCATTTCTGTGCGACAGGTCGCCGAGGTGCTCGAGCTCATCCGCCGACTGAAGTCTCGCGGAGTATCGGTGATGCTGATCAGCCACCGCATGCCTGACGTGTTTGCCGTCTCCGATCGTATCATTGTGCTCCGGCGTGGCTCAAAAGTGGCCGACAAGGAAACCGCGACGACCTCGCCGGAGCAGATCACCGGCCTGATTACGGGAGCGATCCGTGAAGCCTAGCTCCGCCAAAGTGATAGAAGAAACACACGCCGCAATCAGTGACGTCGCCAGCATTCGCGAGCAGACGGCCTTCCAGCGCCTGGTGACCAGTCAGGCATTCTGGGTCGCAGCCGCGCTCTTGGCTCTGGTGATCTTCATGACCTGGCTGGAGCCGAGTTTCGGCACAGCCGACAACGTAACAAACATCACGCGCAACTTCGCTCCGCTAGCGATCATGAGCCTCGGCATGACCGTGGTCATCATCACGGGGGGCATCGATCTATCCGTCGGTTCGGTGATGGGGCTCGTTGCCATTGTCACCGGCTTGCTGCTGACCTGGCATCATCCCTGGTACGTCGCCTTCGCCGCCGGACTCCTCGCGGGACTGGCGTGCGGAGCTTTCAACGGCTTCTTCGTTGCCTATGTCGGCATGCCGTCCTTCGTCGTGACGCTCGGCATGCTGTCGATCGCGCGCTCGCTGGCCGTCGTGCTGTCCGGCAACCAGATGCTGTACCAGTTTGGTCCGGACGCGCCGATCGTCAGGGCAATCGGCCAGGCAAAATGGCCGCTCCATGCGCCAGCTGGCTGGGCGCCACGCTGGATTCCGGAGTTGTCCTCCCATTTTTGGGTGATGCTGATCCTTGCCTTCATTCTTGGCGCCATCTTCATATTCACGGCCTGGGCGCGCCACCTCTACGCGATCGGCTCCAACGAGAACGCCGCGCGCCTGACCGGCGTGCCGGTCGACTGGATCAAGTTCCAGGCCTACGTCCTTTCGTCGTTCACGGCCTCCATCGCCTCGCTGCTGCTCCTCGGCTACAGCGGCTCGGCCATCAACGCGATGGGGACTGGCTACGAGCTCCGCGTCATCGCCGGCACGGTCATCGGCGGCGCCAACCTCATGGGCGGCTATGGGACCGCCTTCGGCGCCGTGATCGGCTCGGCGTTCCTCGAGGTTATTCGCAACGCGCTTCTGATGGCCGGCATAGATTCGAACTGGCAAGGTGCCTTCGTTGGCATGTTCATCGTCATCGCCGTGCTGCTCGGCATGCAGGCGAGCGGAACGTCGCTGGTTGCTACGATCCGTGAGTGGGTTGTCTGGAAGCGTAGTTAGGAATCCGATGGAGGTAGTGTCGGAGACTTGGAATCAACAACAAGGGAGGAGACACGTGCATAAACATCTACTAATGGCCGCCGTCGCGTTTTCAGCGCTGATGGGAGGACAGGCCTACGCGCAGCAGAAGTTCACCTTTGCGCTCGTTCCCAAGAACATGAACAATCCGTTCTTCGACCAGGCGCGCGACGGCTGCAAGAAGGCGGAAGCCGAGTCCAAGGGCGCCTTCCAATGCATGTACATCGGTCCGGGAGAGCACGGCGGCGGTGAGGAGCAGGTGCAGATCGTGCAGGACCTCGTCGCAAAGAAGGTGGACGGCATTGCCGTGGCACCGGCCAACGCGGCAGCGATGGCCGTTGCGCTGCAGGCCGCCAAGGGCGCAGGCATTCCCGTGTTGACCTGGGACTCCGACGTTCTCCCCGAGAATAAGGATCTGCGCCTTGCCTATATTGGCACCCACAACTACGAAATTGGCGTCAACATCGCCAAGATCGTGCAGACCATCAAGCCGAAAGGCGGCTCGATCTGCATCCAGTCCGGCGGCGCAGCTGCAGCCAACCACAACGAGCGCATGAAGGGCATCCGTGACACGCTGGCCGGCAAGGAGTCCGCCCAATCGCCCGGGGAGCGGTTGACTGGACAGAATGGCTGGAAGGAGATCGACGGCTGCCCGCTCTACACCAACGACGATTTCCCTCTGTCGGTGCAGCAATTCCAGGACACCATGGCAAAGAATCCGACCCTGGACGCGTTTACACCGACGGGCGGATTCCCGCAATTCGTGCCGGACGCCAACCGTGCTGCGGTCGTGCCCTTCAAGGACAAGATCGCCAAGAAAGAACTCGCGTTGGTGGTTGCCGACACGTTGCCGGTTCAGATCGACCAGATGAAGGAGGGGTTTTCACTCGGCCAAGTGGGACAACGTCCGTTCGAGATGGGCTACAAGACCATGTTCGCGCTGAAGGACGTCAAGGACGGCAAGGCTCCGCCTAAAGATCCGACCTATACGGGCCTCGACGTGTGCACATCCAAGAACGTCGACACTTGCATCGCGAAGTAGTCCGAGCTTGACGGCAGCGGGCTAGGGGACCTAGCCCGCTGCCCTTTCACGAGGGCAAAATCGAACGCAGCCGCGGGCCGCCTGGATCTCCGGTCCTACCTGACCTCGCGGCCCTTTTGCCGCGCGCGAGAGGCGCCTAGCGTCGCGCCAACGTCAAGCCGTAGCCGCGCCATACACGGTCCCGCCGGCTTTGACCTCAACTGGCATCGCGCCAGGATGTCCGACGCGAGACGATGGAGACGACGTCGAGGAAGCGGTCAATGTCCTCCTCGCTCGTGTAGGCGTGAGGCGCGACGCGATTAACGGCCTGGAGGCCCCGCGCCTCGAGGTCCGCCCGCGCATAGTCGCGGTCGACCACCGCAGCGGCGATGTTGGCCTCGGCAAGATAATCGTTCAGCTCGGCCGGCGGAAAAGCGTCGGTCGTGAATGTCAGGAACGCAGACGCATCGGCTTTCCGCCGAAAGGCGACGATCCGGGACCCGCCTTTTATTTCTCGGGCGATGCGGCGCCGGATCTCAAGGGATTGGCTGACTACGGTCTGGACATTCGCATCGTCGACGGTCCAATCGGTGCAGCCTTGGCATTGAAACTGTCCTACGCGGGAATTACCAAGGAGCTGGTGGCGATCGCGACCGCGATGGTGCTTGCTGCCGAACGTGCGGGAGCAGGCGCTGCGCTGAAGGCAGAACTGGCGGCGAGCCAGCCGCAACTGTTGGCCCGCTTCGCCAAGACGCTGCCGGACATGTACCCGAAAGCCTATCGCTGGGTCGAGGAGATGCACGCGATCTCCGAGTTCATCGGTGATGAGTTTCCGGAAGCGCAGATCTACAAGGGCGCGGCCGGCCTCTATGAGCGGATCGCCGCCGACGTCGCGGGGGATCATGACGCGTGCAAGCGAATCGATGCGTTCCTCGCGTCTTAGCGATGCGACCGGCTGCGGACCCGACGCCACTCTTGAAGCCATCTACCGTAAGCCCTATCGCGCAGCGCGGGAGACGCGCCCCGCGCTCCTGTTGCAATGTTTAGTAAATCGTGTTTCACTAAACAAATCGAGCCTACCGGGTCTATAAAATCCGGGTGGCGCGAGGAAACGCAAGTTTAGTTACTCAGCTCGTCAAGGACTGTGTCGCTCTGCTCGAAGCATTCGGGCGGGCAGGAAAGCCGCGCCATGTCGAAGGCCGGCCCACTCGGAGGGAACGTGTAATGAAACGGACAATGAAGACGCTTGTTGTGGCATGCGGGGCTGTTGCCGCCGCATTCGGCGTCGGAGCGGGGACTATGCCCGCACAGGCGCAAGGCAAGACCATCACGCTGTGCTGGGCCGCTTGGGATCCGGCCAACGCGCTGGTCGAATTGTCGAAGGACTTCACCGCCAAGTCGAGCATTGGCATGAAGTTCGAATTCGTGCCGTGGACCAATTATGCCGATCGCTTCCTGAACGAACTCAATTCCCACGGTTCGCTGTGCGATCTCATCATCGGTGATTCACAATGGATCGGCGGCGCCGCGGAGAACGGCCAGTACGTCAAGCTCAACGATTTCTTCAAGAAGGAAGGAATCAGCATGGATGACTACATGCCAGCAACGGTGGTCGGCTATTCCGAGTGGCCAAAGAACACGCCGAACTATTGGGCGCTGCCGGCGATGGGCGATGCGGTGGGCTGGACCTATCGCAAGGACTGGTTTGCGCGGCCGGACGTGCAGAAGGACTTCAAGGCCAAGTACGGCCGTGATCTCGCCGTGCCGAAGACGCTCGACGAACTCCGCGACATCTCGCAGTTCTTCCAGGGCCGCGAGATCGACGGCAAGAAGGTTTATGGCGCCTCGATCTATACCGAGCGTGGCTCGGAAGGCATCACCATGGGCGTCTCGAACTACCTCTACGACTACGGCTTCAAATACGACGATCCGAAGAAGCCCTATGCGATGGACGGGTTCGTGAACTCGCCCGGCGCCGTGAAGGGGCTCGAGGCCTACAAGGAGCTCTACAAGTGCTGCACGCCGCCCGGCGCCTCCAATTCCTACATGTCGGAAGGGCTCGATGCCTTCAAGTCCGGCCAGGTTGCGCTGCAGATGAATTTCTTCGCGTTTTTCCCGGGTCTCTACAAGGACCCGAATGTCGGCGGCGACAAGATCGGCTTCTTCGTCAATCCGGCCGGTCCTGCCGCGCAAGCGACGCAGCTGGGCGGTCAGGGAATCTCGGTTGTCTCCTACTCCAAGAACCAGGCCGAAGCGCTGCAATACATCAAGTGGTTCTCCGGCGGCGACGTCCAGAAGAAATGGTGGGCGCTCGGCGGCTATTCCTGCGCCAAGTCCGTGTTGAACGACCCGAGCTTCCCGGGCAGCGCGCCCTTTGCGAAGGAGTTCCTGCAATCGATGGGAATGGTCGTCGACTTCTGGGCCGAGCCGTCCTACGCCCAGCTGTTGCAGGCGGAGCAGAAGCGCGTGCATGACTATGTGGTGGCCGACAAGGGCACCGCGCAGGATGCGCTCGACGGTCTGGTGAAGGACTGGAAGGCGATCTTCAAGGAAGAAGGCAAGAAGTTCTGAAGCAAACGGCCCGGAGCGCGTACGCGCGCGCTTCGGGTTTCCGTCGAGATGACCGGAACTGTCGCATCGTCGACGCCCCGGGTGCCAGGATCGGTCGATGCAATGAATGAATTGAGTGCCTCTTCGCGGATCACCTATCGGGCCGTCATGGTCCGGCCAGGCGTGGCGCGTCGTATCCGGGGCCTGTCGGACAGGACGCTCGCCTGGCTCTTCATCACGCCGACGATCGTGCTGCTGCTGGCGATCAATATCTTCCCGCTGCTCTGGACGATCTATCTGTCGTTCACGAACTACCGCGCCAACCGCGCCAATGTGCCGACGATCTGGCTGGGGGCTGACTGGTACCAGTCGATCCTGACCGATCCCGACATCTGGGCGGCGATGCAGGTCACCGCGCATTTCGTGATCTGGACCGTGGTGATCGAGACCGTCCTCGGATTTGGCCTTGCCTACCTCATCGACAAGAAGTTCCGCGGTCACGGGATTTGGACCACGATCATCCTGCTTCCGATGATGCTGTCGCCGGCCGTCGTCGGCAATTTCTGGACGTTCCTCTACCAGCCCCAGATCGGATTGTTCAATTACGTGGTCGCCTTCTTCACCGGCCGCGCGGCCTCGTCATTCCAGATGCTGGGCGACGTTACGCTGAGCCCCTGGGCTATCGTCATCGTCGATGCCTGGATGTGGACGCCGTATGTGATGCTGATTTGTCTGGCAGGCCTGCGTTCGATCCCGGATTACATCTATGAGGCTGCCGAGGTCGATCGCGCATCGAAATGGCGGCAGCTCTGGTCGATCACGCTGCCGATGGCGCTGCCGTTTATCATGCTGGCGGTGCTCTTCCGCGGCATCGAGAATTTCAAGATGTTCGACATGGTCAATCTGCTCACCGGCGGCGGGCCGGGATCGACCACGGAGGTCGCCTCGATCACGCTCAAGCGTGCGGCATTCGAGAGCTGGCGCACCGGTTATTCCTCGGCCTTCGCGATCATCCTGTTCGTGACGGTCTTCGGCCTCGCCAACATTTATGTGAAGGCGCTGAACAGGGTGAAAAGCCGATGACCTCAGCCACTACAGCCCACTCGGTCGTAGAGCCATCGATATCGACACGACGCTTTGCCGGTTCGCTCGTCGTGCTCTATGCCATCATCACCATGATCCCGCTGGTCTGGATCATGCTCACCGCGTTCAAGTCGCCGGACGATGCGATTTCCTATCCGCCAAAAGTGATGTTCAAGCCATCGCTCGAAGGTTTCTGCAACCTCTTCACGACCCGCTCGCGCCAGACGCCGGAGTTCATCCGCTCGCTGGGACCGCCGCAGGGACTTTGCGACAGCATCGCGCGTAGCCGCAACATGGTGGTCGCCGGCCCATCGAATTATGTGCCGCGCTTCATCAATTCGCTGATCATTGCGTTCGGTTCAACCGTGCTCGCTGTCGCGCTCGGCACCTTGTCGGCCTATGGCTTCTCGCGGTTCCGCGTGCCCCTGAAGGACGATTTGCTGTTCTTCATCCTATCGACCAGGATGATGCCGCCGATCGCGGTCGCGATCCCGATCTATCTGATGTACCGCACCATCGGATTGTCGGACACAAGGCTCGGGATGATCCTGCTCTACACCTCGGTCAACGTCTCGCTCGCGGTCTGGCTGCTCAAGGGTTTCATCGACGAAATCCCGCGCGAGTATGAGGAGGCGGCGATGGTCGACGGATACACCCGCTTTCAGGCCTTCGTGAAGGTGGTGCTGCCGCAGGCCACGACGGGAATTGCGGCGACCGCGATCTTCTGCCTGATCTTTGCCTGGAACGAATACGCTTTCGCAGTGCTTCTCACCTCGGGTAACGCGCAGACGGCGCCGCCTTTCATTCCGATCATCATCGGCGAGGGCGGGCAGGACTGGCCGGCGGTGGCCGCAGGTACGACGCTGTTTCTGGTGCCGATCGTGGTGTTCACGGTGCTGTTGCGCAAGCATCTGCTGC
The DNA here is from genome assembly GCF_049949275.1 of Bradyrhizobium genosp. A. Lineage (NCBI taxonomy): Bacteria > Pseudomonadati > Pseudomonadota > Alphaproteobacteria > Hyphomicrobiales > Nitrobacteraceae > Bradyrhizobium > Bradyrhizobium genosp. A. The sequence goes on from NZ_CP188196.1 coordinate 3,352,082, forward strand.
GCGGCATCACCTTTGGAGCGATCCGCAAATGAGTGTCGATGCCACCCCATCCATCGCGCGTCGCGGTCTCGCGGACCGCATTCTGCGCCGCGGTCCGTTAGAGGCCGTAGCGACGACGATCATCGCCGCCGGTGTCGTCATGCTGATGCAGCCATTCTCCCTGTCACTATATTCCTGGTCGTTTGCGACGACCTTGTTCGGCACGGTGATGTTCACCACCGTGTCGAAGGTTCGGGAGTAGGGCGCGATGGCACAGATCAAAGTCGAGGCGCTCGACAAGTCTTTCAGTACGTTTCATGCGGTCAAGTCTGCCAGCTTCACGGTGGAGGACGGCCAGTTCCTTTGCCTGCTCGGACCATCCGGCTGCGGCAAGACCACGACGCTCCGCATGATCGCGGGCCTGGAGCTGCCGACAGCCGGCATCATCCGGCTTGACGGCGAGGACGTGACGATGAACCGCGCATCGGCGCGCGACATCGCCTTCGTGTTCCAACTCTTCGCGCTCTATCCGCACATGGATGTCCGGCGCAACATCGGCTTTCCCTTGAAATGTGAAGGTATCGGTGCGGCGGAGTGCGACCGGCGAGTCGTTGAGGCCGCGCGCATCCTGCGGATCTCGCATCTCCTCGACCGGTCGGTCTCAGGCCTTGCCGGTGGCGACCGGCAGCGGGTTGCGCTGGGACGGGCGATTGTGCGCAAGCCAAAATGCTTCCTCATGGACGAGCCGCTCGGCGCGCTCGATACCGAGATGCGGGAGGCCATGATTCATGAGTTGCGTGCCCTGCATGACCGGCTCGGCGCGACGACAGTCTATGTCACGCATGACCAGCTCGAGGCGATGGCGATGGCCGACAGGATCGCGGTGATGAACAATGGTGTCGTCGAGCAGGTGGCGAGCCCGCGCGACATCTATGACCGGCCAGCATCGCTGTTCGTCGCAGATTTCATCGGTTCGCCGCCCATGAACTTCCTGCCGTTTCGCGGCGGCCTGCAGACCGGCGCAGAGGCGATCCGGCTCGGCGAGCGTGATGTCGCAATTCCTGCCGCGCGCGAGGCGATGGCGGAGAGCGAGCTCGTGCTCGGGGTGCGGCCGGAGCATGTGCGGTTTACCGATCGCGGCATGGTGCGCGGCGAGGTCTATGGCACGGAATATCTGGGCACGACGCAAATTGTGACCGTGTCGACGCACTACGGCGCACTCAAGGCCCGCTCGCCCAGCAGCAGATCCTTTCAGACCGGAGAGACTGTCGGGCTCGACTTCCGGCCCGATACGCTGTCGATCTTCGACAAGGCTTCGGGCAGGGCTATACGCACCGCGCTGCATGATGGAGGCGCGCATGGCTGAGGTCGAGATCAACGCCGTTTCCAAGGCATTCGGCAAGACGCAAGCCGTGAGCGATCTGTCGCTGACAATCGGCGACGGCGAGTTCGTTGCGTTGCTCGGACCGACGGGTGCCGGCAAGACCACGGCGTTACGCCTGATCGCCGGATTGGAGCGGCCGGATAGCGGCTCGATCCGCATCGATGGGCGAGACGTGACCGGTGATGTGCCGGCGGACCGCGATGTCGCCTTTGTCTTCCAGCAATATTCGTTGTATCCGCACCTGACCGTGTTCGAGAACATGGCCTTCGCGCTGCGCGCGCCAACCCGCCGGGTACCCGAGGCCGGCATCAGGACGAAGGTGCACGAGGTTGCGCGTCTTCTTCATATCGAGACCAAGTTGGGCAACAAGGCGACGCAGCTATCGGGCGGGCAGATGCAGCGTGTGGCGATCGGCCGAGCTCTGGTTCGTTCGCCCTCGATCTATCTGATGGACGAACCGCTCTCCTCGCTTGATGCCAAGTTGCGCGGCGAACTGCGTCTCGAACTCAAGCGAATCCAGGTCGAGCTCGGCGCGACGATCCTCTATGTCACGCACGATCAGACCGAGGCAATGACCATGGCGTCGCGCATCGGCGTGATCGAGGCCGGGCGGCTGTTGCAGATCGGATCGCCGCGCGAGATCTATGAGAACCCGATCAACGCGCATGTCGCGGCGCGACTGGGCCAGCCGACGATCAATTTGCTGCCGGCGGCATTGTTCGGCGGCGCGCCGGCTGGCGCTGAGACGGTCGGCGCGCGGACCGAGCACCTGACGATTGTGCGCGGCGGCGGAGACGTGTCGGCGACCGTCAAGCGGGTCGAGCATCTCGGCGACCAGAGCCATCTCCATCTCGACCTAGCCGGCCGGCCGGTTGTGACCCTGGCGGACCCCGAGGCTGGCTTTGGGGCCGGGGATGTGGTGTCGCTCCGTTTGAACAGGCCGCTGTTTTTCGATGCGAAGGGCGGAAGGGTAGCGGCATGAGCCTCGATCGGGTAGCCAGGGAAAAATTGGTGCGAGCGCTGGCAGGATCAGTGATTGAACACGCGGACGAGCTGACGAGCCTCGACCAAGCGATTGGCGATGGGGATCATGGGCTCAACATGAAGCGGGGTTTCGAGGCTGTGCTCGCGACATTGCCGGGCCTTGCCGACAAGTCGCTCCCAGAAATGCTGAAGGCGATCGGAATGACCTTGGTCATGAAGGTCGGCGGTGCTTCGGGGCCGCTGGTCGGAACTTTCTTCATGGAATTGGGCAAGGCACTTCCGGAGCAGCCGATCCGGGCCGATCTCGTCATAGCGACGGAGAAGGCGATCGAGGCCGTCAAGGCGCGCGGCCGTTCCGAAGCGGGGCAGAAGACGCTGCTAGATGTCCTGGTGCCGGTGCACGCGGTTCTGGCGGGAGGCGGCGATGCCAAGGCGATCGCAGCCGAGGCGGCGGAAGCGGCCGATCGCACCACGCCGATGCAAGCGATCCGCGGCCGCGCATCGTTTCTTGGCGAACGTTCCATCGGTCATATGGACCCCGGCTCGCGCTCGGCGTCTCTTCTGATCGGCGCAGCAATTGAGACACTGGAGTTCGAGGTCAATACATGAGCAGTTTACGTCCCGGCAATGTCGGAATTGTCATCGTGTCGCATTCGCCGAAGATCGCGGAAGGCGCGGCCGATATGGTGCGCCAGATGGTCGGAGACGCAGTGCCGCTGGCCTGGACGGGTGGCGACGTCGACGGCGGTCTCGGTACCAACGTTGCAGGAATCCTCGAGGCGATCGAGACGGCCTGGTCACCGGCAGGAGTCGCGATTCTTGTCGATCTCGGCGGTGCCGAGACTAATTCGGAGATGGCGGTGGAGATGCTCCCTGAGGATCGGCGCGCGCGCGTGCTGGTTTGTAATGCTCCGGTGGTCGAGGGGGCTGTGATCGCTGCGACCGAGTCTTCGGGCGGCTCGCCACTTGCCGCCGTCAAGCGCAGCGCGGAGGAATTCTATGCATGATGCCAACGCCAACCGGGCGGCTCGGACTTTTGCGCCGCTGACCGCCTCCGCGGTCCTGGTCAATCCGGTCGGCCTGCATGCGCGGCCATCGGTGAAGCTCACGCAATTGGCGAAAGGCTTTGCCGCAAAGATCGAAATAGCGCTTGCCGCCGACGGACCCTGGACGGACGCCAAGAGCCCGGTAAAGGTGATGCGTGTGAAGGCGCCGCAGGGCGCGACGCTGCATTTCCGCATCGCTGGTCCTGATGGCGAGGCGGCGCTCGCGGCCATGCTGGCGCTGGTGCATGACGGTTTCGGCGAGGCGTGAGATCGTGGGCGAGATCCATCTCACCGGCCATCCCGCCTCACCAGGCCTCGCCATCGGCCCGGTCGCCGTGCTGACGAGTGCAGTGGCCAGCAGAGCGGCGAAGGGCGATCCCGATCACGAGACCGCAGCGCTGAAGGCGGCGATCGAGGGGGCCGCAGCGGAGCTCGCCGAACTGATCGCGACGGTTCACGGCGAGGCTGCGGAGATCCTGGAGTTCCAGGTTGCGATGCTGGGCGACGATGCGCTTGCCGAAGGGGCTTACGAAGCGGTTGCGGCCGGTGCGGCCGCCGATGAGGCCTGGCGCGCAGCGCTCGACGGGGAGATCGCCGGCTATCGCGCGGCGGAGGAGGAGTATTTCCGGGCGCGTGCTACGGATCTGGTCGATATCCGCGACCGCGTGCTCGCACTGCTGAATGGTGCTGATACGATCGCAAAGATCTCCGGCGATTCCGTCGTTATGGGTGATGACATTTCGCCGTCGACATTTCTGGCCGTCGACTGGACCCGCGGCGGCGCAATCGCTCTGGCCGCGGGATCGCCGTCGTCGCATGTCGCAATGCTCGCGCGGGCGCGCGGGGCCCCCATGGTGGTCGGATTAGGTCCGTTGCCATGGAACGGACAGCCGCCGTCATTGGCGCTGGTCGACGGCGACGCCGGCACCGTGATCTTTGATCCCAAGCCCGAAACGCGCCGCCTCTTCGAGCGCCGCATGGCCGCCGCGAACGCCGCACAGATCGCTGCCGACGCCGGCCGCCTCAAACCGGCGCTGACGGCCGACGGCCGACGCATCGCCGTCCTCCTCAACGTCGCCGCGCCGGAAGACCTCACGGGCCTCGATCCCGCTATTTGCGACGGCATAGGCCTCGTGCGGACGGAGTTTCTGTTCGAGGGATCGAGGGGCATGCCCGACGAGGATGCGCAATATGCGGTCTATCGGCGCATTCTCGACTGGGCCGCAGAACGCCCGGTGACGATCCGCACCCTCGATGCCGGTGGCGACAAGCCGATCGCCGGCTTGACGATCGATGGCGAGCGCAATCCATTCCTGGGCGTTCGTGGGATCCGTCTCTCGCTTGCGCGGCCGGAGGTGTTTCGTGTGCAGTTGCGGGCGCTGTGCCGTGCGGCCATCTATGGGACGCTGAAAGTGATGCTTCCGATGATCACGGTCCCCGCGGAGCTCGACCGGGCCAACGCCATACTGGACGCCGAGTTCGAGGCGCTCAGGGCGGAGGGCATCACCTGCGCCCGGCCGCCTCTTGGCATCATGGTCGAGGTCCCGGCGGCAGCGCTATGCGCCGAGGACTTTGGCGCGGCGTTCTATTCCATCGGGTCGAACGACCTGACCCAGTACACAATGGCTGCGGCGCGCGACATCGGCGCTGTCGCCGACCTCAACGATGCCGGCCATCCGGCGGTGCTGGCGCTGATCGCGCGGACAGTCGAAGCCGGGCGCAAGCGCGGCCTCGAGGTCTCGCTCTGCGGCGACGCCGCAGCCGATACGCGCCTGACGAATGCGCTGCTGGCGACAGGCCTGACGAGCCTCTCGGTCTCGCCGATTGCGGTGGCGCGGCTCAAGGCGGCCATCGCCGGGGTGACCGCATGACCGACGATGCGGCCGAAGACACGAGCCGGCCGGGCGACAGCAATGTCGCGGATTACAAGCTCATCCTGCGGCGGGCTCTCGACAACCGGCCATCCGGGACGCGGCTGAAGCTCGCGGCGGCGCTCGGCAAGAACCGCTCCTTCGTCAGCCAGATCACCAATCCGGCCTATCTGGTGCCGATCCCGGCGAAGCATGTCGCGATCATCTTCGAGGTCTGCCATCTCTCCGGCGCCGAACGTGCGGCTTTCCTCGCAGCCTATGGCCGCGCGCATCCGGGACGGCTACGCGGTGCCCACCGCGAGGCGCACACGCGCACTGTGACAGTGACGGTACCCGATCTCGGTGACGACAGGAAGAATCGCGCCCTCGAGCAGCTCATCGTCGACTTTGCGGCTCAGCTTGCGCGCTACGCCGAAAGCATCGGCTGACGAATTCGGACTGCAAAAACAGACAACCGGGAGGACGCTATGAAAAAGCTGATCAACAGCACCGATACGGTGCTCGAAGAGAGTCTCGACGGGTTGGCGGCCGCGCATGCCGATATCCTGCTTCTCGGTGCCGAGCGCAAGTTCGTACGCCGCCGCACCCTGAAGCCGGGCAAGGTCGCGCTCATCTCAGGCGGCGGCTCGGGACATGAACCGCTCCATGCGGGCTTTGTCGGCGTCGGCATGCTCGATGCCGCATGTCCGGGCCAGGTCTTCACGTCGCCGACGCCGGATCAGATGATCGAGGCGGCGGAAGCTGTCGACACCGGAGCAGGCGTGCTCTTCATCGTCAAGAACTACGAGGGCGATGTGATGAACTTCACCATGGCCGCCGAGATGGCCGGCCGCGAAGTCGCGAGCGTGGTGACCAACGATGATGTCGCAGTAGAGAAATCGACCTATACGACCGGCCGTCGCGGCGTCGCAGGCACGCTGATCGTGGAAAGGATGGTCGGCGCCGCGGCCGAAACCGGAATGCCGTTGGCCGCTCTCAAGGCGCTCGGCGATGATGTCAATCGGCGCACCCGCTCGATGGGCGTGGCGCTCCTGCCGTGCACCGTTCCGGCGGCGGGCCGACCGAACTTCACCCTGGCTGACGACGAAATGGAGATGGGTGTCGGCATTCATGGTGAGCCGGGTCGCCGCAGGGTGCCGCTGGCATCTGCCGATGCGATTGCTGCCGAGATGCTCAATGCGATCTTGGGGGATCTCGCACCGAGCAAGGGCAGCGAAGTCCTGCTTCTGGTTAATGGGTTCGGTGCAACACCGCTGATCGAGCTCTATCTGATGGCCAACAGCGCCAAGCGGATTCTGGACGGCGCTGGGATCACGGCCACGCGATTCCTGACAGGATCTTATGTGACGTCCCTCGACATGGCCGGTGCCTCGATCACCGTCTCCGTGCTCGACAGCCAGGCGACAAAATTATGGGACGCCCCTGTGCACACCGCAGCTCTGCGTTGGGGTGTTTGATCCCAGCTCTCGGCTTGGTTTTTCGTTACAGCCGGAGACGCATCGATTCGGCTCCGCCGAGGCAAGCCCTGCTAGAGGCGCGCTCCTGATTGGGCTCGATTGATCGAAACTTCCCCATGATGGATTGGAGCGAGAACGCAAGTGTTTCAGTGAGTTAGAGGCCGCGTGTGCGCGGCATGTGCACCGGAAGATCAAGAAAAATCGATTGATTGCATATTTGGGCGCTCGCCCTTTGGAGTGATCCGACATCCGCTAGGCCTGGGCAACCTCTCAGAGCCGGGTCAGCACCAACCTCCCTGCACCGATGAGACGTGCCTCGGACGGCAAGCCGAGCCTTAGCCTGTATCGGCGATTGACAGCCAATTATTACATGTCTAAAAATATGCAAATTCATATAATATGTGAGATGCCTGAATGGACGCGCATCCGCTCAAGCTCAAGGTGAGGTCGTGTGCCGCGGAGACGCCGTTCATACGGAGCCTTGTGTTTGACGTGGAGGACAGTGTCGTGCCGCGATGGCAGGCAGGCGCACATATCCGCGTGGCGCTGCCGAATGGAGGAGACCGGCCGTACTCGCTGATGGCTCTGCCGGGCCTCCCAGAGGGTGTACTGGCGCTCGGGGTGCTGCGCGAGGAAACTTCGACCGGCGGCTCGCAGTTCATGCATGCGCTGAAAGTCGGCGATGTCGTGTACGCGAGTGCGCCGGTCAGCAATTTTCATCTGCATGCGGGAGCAGCGCCCGCGCTGCTGTTTGCCGGCGGCATCGGTGTCACGCCGATTCTGTCGATGGCGGCGGAGCTCACGGCCCGCGCAAGTCCGTTTCGCCTGTATTACGCCGGCCGCACGCAAGGACTGCTGGCGTTCCTGCCGCAGTTGCAGGAGATCTGCACCACGGGTCTGTCCATTCACTACGACAGCGACGGATCCCGCCTGGACATTGCAGCGGCGCTCGGCGATGCGGCCGCAAACTCCCACATCTACGTCTGCGGTCCGGCAGGGATGATCGAAGCGGTGAAGGCGGCCGCGCTCGCCGAGGGCGTCCCGGCGGAGCGCATCCACTACGAGCTCTTCAAGGCGGAGCAGCCGTCCTCACCCGACTTGCCGTTTGAGGTCGAGATCCGATCGACCGGACAGGTTGTCAGCGTCGCAGCCGGTCAGACCATCATCCAGGCGCTGGAGACGGCGGGTTTCGACGTGCTCTATGACTGCCGGCGCGGCGATTGCGGCATCTGCCAGTGCGGCGTGATCGCCGGCGTGCCCGACCACCGCGACGTCATCCTCAGCGACGACGAGAAGGCGTCCAACAAGGTCATGCAGATCTGCGTGTCACGCGCGAAGTCGGAGCGTCTGGTGCTGGATTTATGAGGGAGGCGAGGGACGCCATGACGAAATACGGACGGAATGCCCACGCGATCGCGGCGCTGGTGCGCGAAGCCGAGGTGCATCGCGACGTCTATGTCGACCCCGAGATCTTCGCGCTCGAGATGGAGCATCTGTTTCCGAACAGCTGGATCTATGTCGGGCATGCGAGCCAGTTGTCGAAGCCCGGCGATTTCATCACCGCCAATATCGGCCGGCAACCGGTGCTGGCGAGCCGCCATACCGACGGCTCCATCCACGTCTTCTACAACCGCTGTCCGCATAAAGGCGTGAAGATCGCTTCCGAACCTTGCGGCAACACCGGAAAGTTCTTCCGCTGCCCCTATCACGCCTGGTCTTTCAAGACCGACGGCTCGCTGCTCGCGATCCCCCTGAAGAAGGGTTACGAAGGCACCGGCTTCACCGACACGCAGGCGAACGAGGGACTGTCGAAGGTCAAGAACGTCGTCATCCATCGCGATTTCATCTTTGCGCGTCTGAGCGACCACGGTGCCTCCTTCGAGGACTACTTCGGCGAGAGCCTTTCAACGATCGACAACATGGTGGACCGATCGCCGGAAGGGAAGCTCGCCGTCGAGGCGGTGCCCATCCGCTACATGCACACCTGCAACTGGAAGATGCTGGTCGAGAACCAGACCGACACCTGCCATCCGATGGTGGCGCATGAGAGTTCGGCCGGCACCGCGGTCAAGGTCTGGAAACGCGAGCAAGGCGATTCCACGGAGACGCCGATGGCGGTGCAGCTCTACGGTCCCTTCATGAGCCCGTACGAGTTCTACGAGCAGAGCGGCATCAGGATCTGGCCGAACGGCCACGGCCACACCGGCGTCGCCAACTCCATCCATTCGAACTATTCGGACATCCCGGACTATCTCGACCAGATGGTCGCGGCCCATGGCGAGAAGCGGGCGCACGAGATCCTCGGTGATATCAGGCACAACACCGTGTATTTCCCGAACATCATGGTCAAGGGCGCCGTCCAGATACTGCGCAACTTCATCCCGATTGCGGTCGACAAGACGCTGGTCGAGAGCTGGGTGTATCGCCTGGTCGGCGCCCCCGACAAGCTCTACGAACGCGCGTTGATGTACAACCGCTTCATCAACGCGCCGACCTCGATCGTCGGCCACGACGACCTCGAGATGTACGAGCGGGCGCAGGAAGGGTTGAAGTCCAATGGTAATCATTGGGTCAATCTGCGCCGGCTCTACAAGAGCCATGAAGAGCAGGATGTCACTGTCGTCATCAACGGCACCTCTGAGCGCCAGATGCGGAACCAGTTTCATGCCTGGGCGAAATTCATGACCATGGACATGGACAAGCGCGTCGAGGCCGCGGAATGATCAACGAGAAGACCATCACGGACTTCGTCTATCGGGAGGCCGAGCTGCTCGACATGATGCAATGGCAGGCCTGGCTCGATCTGTTTCATCCCGAGGGGCGCTACTGGATGCCGCTCGAATGGCAGCAGCAGGATCCGGTGCTCCAGCCGTCATTGATGTACGAGGATTTGCTGCTCTTGAAGGTGCGGGTCGAGCGGCTGGCTGGCGAGCGCACCTTCAGCCAGAAGCCGAAGAGCCGCTGCCATCATCTGCTGCAGGCGCCGCGGATCGTCGCGTGCGACGCTGCTGCCGGCGTGTTCAAGGCGCGGACGTCCTACATCTACACCGAGACACGCGGCGACATGCTGGAGCGCTATTCGGGGTGGGCGTCGCACGATCTCGTTCAGGTCGGTGACGCCCTGAGGATCAGGCTCAAGCGCATCGATCTCGTCAATTTCGACGCACCATTTGGCAACATCCAGCTCTTCATGTGAGACGACCTTGACCGCTGCGACCACCGTCTACGAACGCTTTCGCGAGACCGCCCTCCGACGAGGGGAGGCCGGCTTCCTCAACGTGCTGCCGGAGACCGCCGAGATCTATGGCATCGACGCCGGCGAGATCTCCTATCGCGCCATGCTCGACCGGGTCGAGCGTTGGCGGTCGGCATTTGCGAGCCGAGGCTATGGCGAAGGCCACAGGGTCGGCCTGCTGCTTCAGAACAGGCCGGTCTTCGTCGAGCTGTGGTTCGCGCTCAACGCGCTCGGCGTCTCCGTGGTGCCGATCAATCCGGACCTGCGGATCAGCGAGCTCGAATACATCATTGCGCATTCCGAGATGAACATGGCGTTCGTTCTCGCCGAGCGGCGCGGCGAAATGGAGACGGCGGCGCGTCAAGTCGGTCGACCGATCCCAATCGTGACCAGCGAGGGCGACGTACCTGCGCCATTCGGCGGCGCGCGGCCGGCGAGGGAAGGCGACGGCTCAACCGAATGCGCGCTGCTCTATACGTCGGGGACGACAGGTCAGCCCAAGGGCTGCGTGCTCACCAACACGTATTTCCTGCATTCCGGAAACTGGTATCGCGACGTCGGCGGGCTGATCGATCTCGAACTCGACGGCGAGCGCATGATCACGCCGCTGCCGCTGTTTCACATGAACGCGATGGCAGTGTCGTTGATGGCGATGCTGTCGGTCGGCGGCAGCCTGACGATGCTCGATCGCTTCCATCCACGCACCTGGTGGGCTTCCGTGCGCGACAGCCGCGCGACCTGCCTGCATTATCTCGGTGTCATGCCCTCGATGCTGATGAGCGCGCCGCGATCTGAGCAGGACCGCGCGCATTCCGTGCGCTTCGGGTTCGGCGCCGGCGTCGACAAGCTCCTGCACGCGCCGTTCGAGGAGCGCTTTGGCTTTCCGCTGCTGGAAGCCTGGGCGATGACCGAGACGGGCAGTGGCGGCGTCATCGCCGCCAATGTCGAACCGCGTAAGGTCGGCACCAGCTGTTTCGGCCGGCCGGCTCCGGAGGTCGACATTCGTATCGTCGATGACGGCGGACATGACGCACCGGTCGGGACGCCGGGCGAGCTGCTGGTGCGGCGCGCCGGTGCTGACCCGCGCTACGGCTTCTTCCGCGAATACCTGAAGAACCCGGAAGCCACCGCCGAGGCGTGGAAGAGCGGCTGGCTGCATACCGGCGATATCGTGTCGCGCGATGCGGACGGCGATCTCCATTTCGTCGACCGCAAGAAGAACGTGATCCGCCGCTCCGGCGAAAATATTGCCGCGGTCGAGGTCGAGTCCGTCCTCAACCGCCATCCCGCGATCCGGCAGGCCGCGGTTGCGGCGACGCCCGACCAGGTGCGTGGCGACGAGGTTGCCGCGGTCATCATCGCCGAGCAGGCCGGTGCCGACCGTGCGCTCGCCGAAGACATCGTCCGCTGGAGCCTGGAGCAGATGGCCTATTACAAGGCGCCGGGCTGGATCTGCTTCGTCGACAGCCTGCCGCTGACGGCAACGGAGAAGATCCAGCGTGGCGGGCTGAAGGAGTTTGCCGCGAAGTTGATGCGCGATGGCGCGTTCTTTGATCTCCGCGACCTCAAGCGGCGTCAGGTTTGACACGGGACGAGGAACCGACCATGGGCGAGATCCGTACAACACTCATTACCGGCGGTAATTCGGGGATCGGCGAGGCCCTGGCGGAAAAGCTCGTCGAGAAGGGGCAGCGCGTGGTCTCGGTCGGTCTGGAGAAGCCCACCTGGACGCATGATCTGCTCGCGGCCTATCGCGCCGATCTGACCAGCATCGAGGAGACGCGCGCGATCGCGCAGGAGATTTGTCTGGATCACGCCGTCGATTGCCTCGTGCACAATGCGGGCGTGATCCTGCCGAACCTGCTGCCCGATGCGAGGCCGGAAGACATTCTGATGCTGGCGCAGTTGCACCTGGGCGCGCCGATGCTCTTGACCCAGGCCGCACTGGAAGGGATGCGCGCGCGCCGCTTCGGGCGGGTCGTGTTCGTGAGTTCGCGTGCCGCGATGGGCGCTGCGACGCGCTCGGCCTATTCAGCCACCAAGGCGGGCGTGCACGGCATGGCGCGGACCTGGGCGCTGGAGCTTGCCGGGAGCGGCATCACGGTGAACGTGGTCGCACCGGGGCCGATCCTGACCGACAATTTCTGGGGCATCATCCCAAAGGGCTCCGAGCAGCAGGTGCGGATGGCGCGCAACGTGCCGGTCGGGCGGCTCGGCTCGCGTGAAGACGTGGCGCACGCGATCGAATTCTTCCTGGACGAGCGCTCCGACTTTGTGACGGGTCAGGTGCTCTACGTCTGCGGCGGCACTAGCCTCGTCGGCCTCGGGCCCTAAGCATGATCCGGACCCGGAGGGCCGCGTTAGCGCAAAGTGTGCAGCGGTTTTCCGAAAAGGATCATGCTCAAACATCAACGTCAGATCTGGTTCTGGCGGATGTTGTCGACCATCTTGGCGAGCACGCGCGCGCACACCTCGATGTCGTCGGCGTCGATGCCTGCGGTCAGCCGGTCATGGTTCTTTTCCATGATTGGCCAGACCTTTCGCAGCAGAGCCTCGCCGTCCGGCGTCAGTCCCACGACCCGGCGACGCTGGTCCTCTTCCGCGATCTCGCGCTTGACGAGGCCCGATGACACCATGGTCTCGACCATACGGCTCGCGGTCGACTGTTCGGTCACCGCAAGAACGGCGACCTCGTTGACGGTGAGGGTCTTGTGGATGAACAGGACCGACAGCGTTCGGAACACGACATTGTTGATGCCGTGCTCGCTCAGGTCGCGATTCTGATCGAGATTCCAGCGATTGGCGAGCCGGTTGAACAGATACGGTATGTAGGATTGCAGCTGGTCCCTGGTCCTCGGCGGACCCGACTTCCACCTGCTTTTGGATTCTCTGGCCATTATTTCTTGCGACTTTGCTTCTTGCTCTCGGTGCGAATTTTCGAGGCGAGGGACTTCAAAACGGACAACGTGGTGTCCAGCTCCCGCACCGGGATGTTCTCCAGGCGCTTGCTGAGATGCTTCTTGTGCACGTCGGCTGCCTTTCTGAACAACGCTTCGCCCTTGGGCGTCAGGCGGACGATGAACGACCGTCGATCCTCGCTCGACATCTCCTTGCTGATGAGGTCGTCAGCGAGAAGACGCTGCACCAGTCCGGAGACGTTGCCGCCTGATACCTTCAGGTTCTGCGACAGCTGCCCGAGGGCCATGCCATCGGGATAGCGATCGAGCTGGGCCAGCACGTCGAACTTCGCGAGCGAGAGCCCAAATTCCGAATTCAGCATCGAATTCAACGACGCGAAGATCTCGCCATGCAGCGACAGCAATTGGAGCCAGAGCCGGGTTTCGACCTGGCCGAGGACGGGAACGATGTTCTCTTTGAGTGCTGCCGGCATCGCATGACCATCGAGTACAAGGTGTCTCGTCGATTGAGGGGATTATCGCGGGTCTTTTGCTCCGATTAGCGGATCGGGAATCGTAGTCAAGATGCTCGATCCTGACGCCCTGCGGGGCGAACGGCAATCCAGTCCTGCGTCCCGCTGCGACGGAATCATGCAAAAGTCTTGATGGTCTGGATCACGCCATCGAGCTCCTTGCCGGCGCTGTCCTTCAGGGCGGCCTCCCGCAGGCGGCGTGCCCAGTCGGCGGCATCATCGCGTCGCTCGACCAGCTTGATCGCCGCCAGCGTCTTGTCGAACTTCGACAGACCCCGGCTGTGGGTATCGGAATAGCCTTTCACCAAGCGGCGGCATTGCAGGATTTCGACACCGAGCTGGTAATTGGCGCCGACCGCGGCTGTCGCGGCCTTGAGCCATTCGTCCCGGTGAGCCGTCTCGACGGCGTGGCGCAGCGAGCGGCGGCGCAAGCCGCGCATCCCGCCGACGACATAGAGCGCCAGGAACCAGGGCAGCGAGTAAGTCCGCACCCGGCGTCCTTTGTTGACGCGGCGATCGAGCCAGCCGAGGAGGCGCGGCCTCGCGCCCAGCCAGCGACCGAAGCCCACGGGCAGCATGCCCATGACCTCCTCCATGCGGGGATGCATGAATTCGGTTGTGTGAAGCACCTGTCCTTCCGACATATCCAGCTCGTTCTCGATGCGCGCGCGACGACCGGCGCGGGTCTTGAGGTCGGCGACGCGGATCACGTCGTCATAGGTCATGGCGTTGGCGAGGTATTTTGCCGCGGTCTGCGTGAAAGCATAGGCCCGTGAGCCGCCGCCGGCGCTTCGGTCGGCCGCGTGCAGCGTCTTGAGAATGTCGAGATATTCGCCCCCGTAGGCGACGTCCTGGAAGTCTACGACCTTCCTCAAACCGGCGCGCGCCATGGTGAGCGCGGGCTCGGGCAGCTCCTCGTTCAATCTTGCGACGAGCGGGCCGAGATGCGGATCGGACGTTGTGGAAGAGGGGATCTTGTCAGCCGGTTTAGCTTGCGCCGGTGCCGCAACTTCGGCCGGTCCGCTCTTGACCCGGTCGAAGGCGGCCTCAAAGGTCTCGACGCTCGCCTTCGCGCCTTTGCCGCCTGCGCGGATGACATCGAGATAACTGTCGCGGTTGAAAGGCAGCACACTCGCCGCGGCGAGCGCGCCGAACATCGCGGCCGAGATGACGCTGCCATGCGCGATCGCCAGCGCGTTCAGGTCGAAGATGATCTCGGTCTTCGCCGCAATTCCGATGGCGCTGGTGACGGCGCCTCCGTCGGCAATGCCGTTGCCCGGCGTAATCTTCTCGCCGATCGCAAACGACCGATGGTTGGATGCGATCAGCGTGGTGCGATCCGGCGTCACGAGGCCGCGCAGGATCGACCGGCCGGCCTCCATGAACTCGGCCGCCATGACGACATCGACATCGCCGGGCGTCGGCATCAGCGACAGAATCGGCTTGCGGCCATCAAGCGGCGGCATCGCCTCGATGTAGTAGATCGTGGCGCCGGTGCGCTGGGCGACGCCGGGCACCGAGGTCGACTGTGCGACCCAGCCATGGTTCTCGGCAAGCTGGACGATCCAGTCGGTCAGGACGCCGCCGCCCTGGCCGCCCATCGCAACGATTGCGATCGAGATCGGCCGCTCGGTCGCGTCGCCTGCGGCAGGGAGGGCCAGTCGGACCGTTTCGTCTCTCATGCGATCGCCTCGAGCGCCGGCCGCCGGCGGTCACGCCGCCGCTGCAGCCAGCCGATCACGGTCATGGCAACCCTGGATTTGAAGACGTCCCAGCCGGTCGGATTGTGAATGACGTCGGCGCGATAGAACGAGGGGCAGAGCACAGCGGCTTCGGCGACCTCGCCGCAATTTCCGCATCCGACACAGGAATTGTCGATCGCCGCGACGGGATCATCGCGCAAGGGATCGTCGAGCTGCTTCACCGACAGCGACGGGCAGCCCGAGAGCCGGATGCAGGCGTGGTCGCCCGTGCACACGTCCTCGTCGACGCCAAAGCGCTCCTTGACGGTGCGGATGCCGTCCTTGATCGCCTTGTTCATCTGCGGCTTCACGCGGCGCTGCTTGTTCAGCATGCATTCGGAAGAGGCGACGATGACCTTGGGGCCTTCGTCCTTGGTCGTCAGCGCTTCCTTCAGCGTGTCGCGCATCTTGCCGACGTCATAGGTGCGGTCGAGCTGACGGACCCATTGGCCGCCGATGCCCTTCACGGCCTTGACGATCGAATTATTGGTGTCGCGCCGCTTATTGATCGCGCGCGACGACAGGATGTCCTGACCGCCGGTCGCCGAGGTGTAGTAATTGTCGACGATGACGAAGACGCCGTCATGCTTGTTGAAGACGGCGTTGCCGATGCCGCTGGTCAATCCGTTGTGCCAGAAGCCGCCGTCGCCCATCACGGCGATCGAGCGCTTGTCGGCTTTCACGTTGAAGGCCGAGGTCGAGGCCGGGCCAAGGCCGAAGCCCATGGTCGTGGCGCCGATGTTGAACGGCGGCAGAATCGAGAACAGATGGCAGCCGATGTCCGCGGAGACATGGTGCTGGCCGAGTTCTTCCTCGACGAGCTTCATGGCGGCGAAGATCGGCCGCTCCGGGCAGCCGGTGCAGAGTCCGGGCGGCCGCGCCGGCACGACCTGCTTGAGCTTCTTGACGGCGGGGTGATTGAGCACGGGAGCGGCGTCCGGCGCCGGCGGCCGGTTGCCGAGCAGTCTCGGCTCGGTCTTCTCCAAAAATTCTCTGACGCCGCCGAGCAGGACCTGCGCCGTGTAGTCGCCGCCCATCGGCAGCACGTCCTTGCCGTGGACACGTGCGTTGAGGTCCTTGCGGCGCAAGACTGTATTGATCGCCTGCTCCAGATACTCGGGCTGGCCTTCCTCGACGACGAGGACGGCGTCCTTGTCGAGACAGAATTCCGCGACCTCGGTGTCGATCACGGGGTAGGTGACGTTCATGACGTAGAGCGGGACCTGCGTATCGCCGTAGGCATCCGAAAGACCGAGATATTGCAACGCGCGGATGACATTGTTGTACATGCCGCCTTGCATGATGATGCCGACCTTGCCCTGCTTCGGCCCCATCCATTCGTTCAGCCTGTTGTCCCGGACGAAGCCGATCGCCGCGGGCATCCGCGTCTTGATCTTCTCCTGCTCATGCTCATAGGCCGCCGGCGGCAGCACGATGCGGTTGACGTCGCGTTTGGGATTGTTGAGCGCGTCCTTGATGGTATGGGCGGGCTTGACATTGTCCTTGCAGGCGAAGCTGCCATGCATGTGACAGGCGCGGACGCGCACCTCCAGCATCACCGGGGTGTTCGAGACCTCGGAGAGCTCAAAGCCCTTCTCGATCAGATTGACGATGCACTCATGATCGGGGCGCGGATCCAGCAACCATATTTGCGACTTCATCGCGAAGGCGTGGGTGCGCTCCTGCATGATGGAGGAGCCCTCGCCATAGTCCTCGCCGACGATGATCATGGTGCCGCCGGTGACGCCGCCCGAGGCGAGGTTGGCGAGCGCGTCGGAGGCAACGTTGGTGCCGACGGTCGATTTCCATGCGACCGCGCCGCGCAGGGGATACATGACGGAAGCCGACAGCATCGCCGCTGCTGCCGCTTCATTGGCGGAGCTCTGAAAGACGACGCCGAGATCGTCGAGCACGTCCTTGGCGTCGGCCAGCACGTCCATCAGGTGCGAGATCGGCGACCCCTGATAGCCGCCGACATAGGCGACGCCCGACTGCAGGAGTGCCTTGGTGATGGCGAGGATGCCTTCGCCGCGGAAGGTGTCGCCGTCGCCGAGCCGGAGATCTTCGACCTCGCGAGCAAAGGACCGTTCAGCCATTGCACCCTCCAGAAATATGCGTTAGCATACGTTTATATGTGAAGTAAGTCAACGCCGCGCCATGCTATCGTGCTTGCGGATCTCTGCTCCGAAAGCGCGATGACGAGCCGGCGACAGGGTAGGGCCAATGCTGAAGCTGCCGCGCTTTAGAGCTGCCGCCGTCCAGGCTTCACCTGTATATCTCAACGCGGGCGCGACCGTGGACAAGGCAGCCTCACTGGTGCGTGAGGCGGCGGCCAATGGCGCGAAACTCGTCGCGTTCCCCGAAGTGTTCGTTCCCGGTTATCCCTACTGGAACTGGATCACCGATCCCGTCACTGGCAGCGCATGGTTCGAGAAGCTCGCCAAGGCATCCGTTCTGGTGCCGGGTCCCGAGATCGACGTCGTCAGGAAGGCCGCGCGCGACACCAGCTGCTACGTCGTGCTCGGCGTGAACGAGCGCAGTCCGGTCTCGCTGGGCGCGATCTACAATACCCTGGTTTTCATCGGGCCGGACGGTGCATTGCTCGGCAAGCACCGCAAGCTGGTGCCGACCTGGGCAGAGAAGCTGACCTGGACCGGCGGTGACGGATCGAGCCTGCGCGTCTATGATACCGAGGTCGGGCGTCTCGGCGGCCTTGCCTGCGGCGAGAACACCAACACGCTCGCGCGCTTTGCGCTGTTGGGCCAGGGTGAGCTCGTGCATGTCGCAAGCTACATCTCGCTTCCCGTGGCGCCGCCGGACTACGACATGGCGGAGGCGATCAAGTTGCGCGCGATTGCCCATTCCTTCGAAGGGAAGATCTTCACGATCGTCTCCTGCTCGACGGTGTCGGAGGAGATCATTGCCGCGATGGAAACCGTCGTCCCCGATGCGCGTGCGCGCCTGCAGCGCAAATCGAGCGCCTTCTCGGGCATCATCGGGCCGGATGGCCGCGTGGTCGGCGCGCCGCTGATCGACGATGAAGGCATCGTCTATGCCGACATCGACCTCGATCGCTGCATCCAGCCGAAGCAGATGCATGACATCGTCGGGCACTACAACCGGTTCGATATTTTCGATCTGCGGGTCAATCGGCGACCGCTGGCACCGCTCGGCCTCACGGAGGGCGAAGGCGTGGCAGGAGACGCAGCGGAGCAGGCAGGCTTCTCCTCGATCCCGGGCAGATCGGAATGAGGGTTTGCGACGCGTCGACGTGACGGCGCCATGAGACAGGACGTCGAGAGACAGGACTTGGAGGACAGGATGGGCGAAAACGTGATCGGCCGGGCCAATGTCGAGGATACGCCCGAGCTCAAGGCCTATTACAAGGATCTCGAAAAATACGAAGCGGGTGCACTGTGGACGGTCGCCAACAAGATCGAGCCATGGGCGCCGCAATCCGCCTCCGTTCCCGTGCTCTGGCGCTACAAGGATTTGCGCGAGCACGTGCTGCGCTCGGTGGAGCTGGTCTCGCCGGAGAAGGCGGGACGGCGAGTGATCTACCTTAACAATCCGGGGCGTCGCGACGTATCGGCCGCCGTCGGCTGGCTCTATTCGGGATTGCAGGTGATGCATCCCGGCGAAGTCGCATCGGCGCACGCGCACTCTGCTTCGGCCTTGCGCTTCATCATGGAAGGGGCGGGCGCCTACACCATCGTCGACGGTCACAAGATGACGCTGGGTGCGCGGGATTTCGTGCTCACGCCGAACGGCACCTGGCACGAGCACGGCGTCGAGGGCAACGGCTCGGTTTGTATCTGGCAGGATGGTCTCGATATCCCCCTCGTTAACGCGCTGGAAGCCAATTTCTTTGTCGTGCATCCGAAGATCCAGCAGGAGGAGTCCGGCTATCCGGTGGACGACATGACCAGGACCTGGGGCAACCCCGGTCTTCGGCCGGCAGACTCGCGATGGTCAAAGGGCTATTCCCCCATGTTCAAATATGAGTGGGAGCCGACCTATGATTCCTTGCGGAAATATGCCGCCGCGACTGACGGCTCGCCCTATGACGGCATTCTCATGAACTACGTCAACCCGATCACCGGCGGGCACGTGATGCAGACGATCGGCGCTAGCATGCAGTTGCTGCGGCCCGGCGAAAAGACGAAGTCGCACCGGCACACCGGCAGCTTCATCTACCAGGTCGCCAAGGGGCGCGGCTATTCGGTGATCGCCGGCAAGCGGTTCGAATGGGAGGAGAGGGACATCTTTTGCGTTCCCTCCTGGGCCTGGCACGAGCATGGCAATCTCTCGGAGAGCGAGGACGCCTGCCTATTCTGCTTCAATGATCTGCCCGTGATCGAAGGTCTCGGGCTCTATCGGGAAGAGGCCTATGGTGACAATGCCGGCCATCAATCGGTCGCGGCCTGACGCGTCCTTGCCGAATTCAATTAGAACAGCTGGATAAGCTTTCATGCGCCTTGTTACCTACACCTTGGGCTCCAGCGGTGCCCGCCTTGGGGTTCTCGTCGACGGACTGGTCGTCGATGTCGCGCGGCTCGGAGCTTCCAGGGGGCTCGCCTGGCCGAGCGACATGCTGTCTTTCATCGACGACAGCGTGACATTGCTTCCGGCGCTGAAGGAGTGCCTGGACAGCACCAATGGGCACTTGCCGGCCGGCTCCGCCGTTCCAGTCGAGGATGTGAAGCTGCAAGCGCCGATCCCGCGGCCCCGCAAGAATATCTTCGGCATCGGGTTGAACTACCGCGCGCATGTCGCGGAAACCGCCAAGAGCCTGGATACGGACAAGGATCTGCCGAAACAGCCCGTGGTCTTCTCCAAGCCGCCGACCTCCGTGATCGGCCCGGGTGCGGCGATCCAGCACAATGCGAAAATGACGCAGCAGCTCGACTGGGAGGTCGAACTCGCCGTCATCATCGGCAAGACCGCGACGCGTATCGCGCCCGCGAAAGCGATGGATCACGTCTTCGGCTATTCGGTGATGATCGACATTTCCGCGCGCGACAATCGCCGCGCCGGCCAATGGATATTCTCCAAGGGCATGGACACTTATGCGCCGTTCGGCCCGTGCATCGTGACCGCGGACGAAATTCCCGACCCGCATGATCTGCGGCTCTGGCTGACGAAGAACGGGGTCATGAAGCAGGACTCCAACACGAAATACATGATTTTTGACATTCCGGTTCTGATTGCCGACATTTCATCCGGGATGACGCTGGAACCAGGCGACATCATCGCAACGGGAACGCCGGAGGGCGTGGGCGCCGGCATGAATCCCCAGGAATGGCTGTGGCCGGGCGACGTGGTGGAGGCCGGGGTCGACGGCGTCGGTGTCATCCGGCACCCCGTTGTCGCGATCTGATGACGGCATTCTCATTCAATCGCGAGCTGAGGTTCGGCGATTGCGATCCCTCAGGGATCGCGTACTTCCCGTCTTACCTGAACATCCTCAATGGCGTCGTCGAAGACTTCTGGGCGACGATCGGCTTTCCATGGCCGGAATTGATCACGGTCCGGAAGATCGGGACGCCCACGGTGCACCTGACCTGCGACTTCTCCCGACCGTCGATGTTCGGCGATCTCCTGACGTTCGGGTTGCGCATCGGCCGTGTTGGCGGATCATCTCTCCATTTGGAGCATATCGTGTCGGGCGCGAACGGCATGCGTTGGCGGGCCCGCCAGATCCTTGCCGCCACGTCGCTGGTGGATCATCATGCGATTCCATGGCCCGATGATATTCGCGCCGCACTTGTGGCGAACCTGAACATGGACGAGGGCGCTGAGGCAACGCCGGCATGATCTCGCTCTTCGTGACATTCTCCGATCCGGCAGGCGAACGGCGGATTCATCCTGACGAGGTTGCCGCCGTAGCGGAGCTGCTCGGATTGATCCCGGAGATGACCGAAGGATTACTGTTCACGCCGTTGCAACAGTCGGTCGATCATCCCTACAAGACCGATGGATTCGGCCCTGTGTTTGCGCTCCAACTGCGGTTTCCCGACCTGTTCGCGTGCGAGGCGGCGATGGACCGCGGCGGCATCCTTGCCAGCCTGTCGATAGGTGCCGGATTATCTGGCCTCACCGGATTGGACGTTACGCATCAGGTGATGCTGACACGCGCGTTTCCCGTCGATGTCGCCGCGCATCCGGCGGGCACGACCACTCCGTGCAGCTACCTCGTGCACTATCCCGGTCCGGCCGAGGACATGAATGCCTGGAACCTGCATTATCTGGAGCACCACCCATCGATCATGCGGACCTTCCCGGACGTCCGCCAGATCGAGATCTACACCCGCATCGATTGGGTCGACCGGTTGCCGTCGCAGCGCGTCGAGCACATGCAACGCAACAAGCTGGTGTTCGACAGCGCGGAAGCACTCTCGCGCGCGCTCAGCTCCGACGTGATCAAGCGCATGCGCGCGGACTTCGTCCAGTTCCCGCCATTCTCGGGCGGCAACAAGCATTTTCCGATGCTGACGAGAGTGGTCGGGTCCAAGCGCTAGATGGCCAGGGCGCGAAGAGATGGGGCGTGAGCTCGTGAACTCAGACTGATTGCCGATGTCCGCTTTGGCGCTCATTTCAGACTCGAATTGCAGATCACGCCACATCCGAAAAGGGCCATAAGCAGCCACCATCCGGCGGGAGATCAAAGTCTAGGGAGCGCTGGCGCCATCCTAGCGCGATCACGGCGTACGCCAATGCGCGCATGGTTGCGTAACCGATCAGGAAGAGGAATGCGCAGCCGCGAATACATCGCGTGCGGACGTCGCACCCGCTACGTGCTCCGTACCCTCGGCTCCAAGGTCCATCCATCCTGCATTCACGGCCTCAAACATTTCTTCGGCAGGTCCGGTGTGGCCCTTCGGGATGCCGAATTGTTCGAACGCTTCCGCCCATCCCGCACGCGGGACTGCAAAGGCTTTCACGTCGAGATTCAGGACCTCACCCAATTGCTCTGCGACTTCATCCGCGCTGACCATCGAACCAAGCTCGACGACGCGCTGTCCTGACCAGGCTGGCCCGGTCAAAAGGGTTGCAACCTCCGCGCCGATGTCGTTCGTCGCGACCATGGTCGATTTCCGGTTTGTCGGATTGTAGTAGACCGGTAGCGTTCCGCTCTGGGCGACCTGCAAGCCGTAGAGGAAGTTTTCGAAGAATCCGCCTGCGCGCACAAATGCGATTGGGGATGTCAGGTCACGAAAACCTTGCTCCAGAAGCGACATGGCCGTGATCATCCCGAGCCCGCTGGTTCTGTTCGCACCCATCGACGAAAGGGCAACCACTCGCGGCGGCGCCGCCTTGGTGAGCGCCTCGACATAGTTTGCAATCACGCCCTTTGCTTCTTTGTAATCGGGCGAGGGCGCCCAGACAGCCGGCAACATGACGAACGCGCCTTCGACGCCTTTGAGCGCCTGCTCGATGGCTGCCGAGTCATTCCAATCGCCGTCTACCAGCTCCACGCCCTGGTTCGCCCAGCCTGACGCCTTCTCGCGATTGCGCACTAGCGCGCGTACTTCCCTGCCGCGCGCCAACAGATGTTGCGCAGCTGCGCCGCCCACTTTTCCCGTGATTCCCATTACTAAAAACATGCGTTTTCTCCTGATCTTGAGGGGCAGAGCACTGCCCCTGTTGGTTCAACGGATGAGCGGCAGAATGGCCCGGACTCGGGGATCGCGCGCATAGAGGCCGCCCCATGTCATCGCGCCCAGAAGCAGGGAAATGAGTTCCGGCGGCGACCCCAACTCGCCGATGCGGACATGGGCGCAGATGGCGCCTCCCAGAAAGCCAGTCACCAGGATCGCGCCGAGGACGGCGGTGGCCGGGATGGCGTAAAGGATGGCGCAGGCGAGGATGATCGGACCTACGACGCGGGTCGCCTCCATCGCGAACCCGGTTTCCTGCAACATGCTCGCGATCTGCGCCGGCGCGAGAAGCTGAATAGTGCCGTCTGCCACCAGAGCGCTAACGACAAACGCGCTCATTATCCGGCCGGCCCACAGGGCGCGATGCAAGGTCATGGTTTCAGGCACCTGATGTAGATTCATAGTTTCGGACACTTGTTGTTCTCCGATGGGAAACCCCAATATTTCGAAGCCTATTGTGTCTCTTGGTTGTGATAAATACCGGCAAATTGAACAGACTGTTCTCTTTACGGTGAACAATACCGAGGCACGAAAATGCAGAATCTCGAACCCATTCTCATATTCATTACGGTCGCGGACATGGGGAGCTTCACCGACGCGGCCGATAGCCTGGGCATCCAGAAGGGGAGGGCCTCAACCGCGGTCCGGAAGCTGGAAGAAGATGTCGGTGTCAGGCTCCTGCACCGGACGACGCGCAGCGTGCAATTGACAGAGGACGGACGCGCATTTCATGCGCGTGCTCGCGACCTGCTTGGTGAAGTCGATGAGCTGCACTCGATGTTCGCAGGCGATCGCGTGGCGCTTCGCGGGCGCTTACGGGTCGATCTTCCGACCGAGGTGGCGCGCACAACGATCGTGCCGGCCTTGCCGGAGTTCATGGCGACTCACCCCGAGTTGGAGCTGGAGGTGTCGAGTACGGATCGGCAAGTCGATCTGGTTCAAGAGGGGTTCGACTGTGTATTGCGGCTTGGACCCATAGGGGACGAGACGCTGATTGCCCGCCCACTGGGCCTGTTGCGCATGGTCAACGCCGCCAGTCCCGCCTATCTGGCGCGATATGGCGTCCCTCGATCGCTGGAAGATCTCCAGCGTCAGGAACATAGGACAATTCATTTCTCGACGATGCTGGGCGCAAGACCTTATGGATGGGAATATCCGGACGGCGACAGCTACGCGACGCTTCAGTTGCCAGGTGCGCTACACGTCAACAGCGCGCAGACCTACGAAGCCGCTGCCCTCGCCGGCCTTGGCCTGATTCAGGCGCCACTCTTGGGGATCGGCCGATACCTAGAAAGTGGAGCGCTTGTGGAGATCATACCCGATTTTCGTCGCCGGGCGCTCGCCGTGTCCCTCGTCGTAGCACATCGGAGCAATCTGTCGCGCCGGGTCCGCGCATTCATGACATGGATCGAAAACGTGCTCGCGCCCTATCTAGAATAGCGAAACGAACCGCTCACAAATGCCAAAGGCAGCCTCCGATCATTCTGACAATGAGAAATTCTGTAATGATCTCAAGGGATCAAAAAGCTGCAAAATGTCAGAATGGCCTTTGAAAGTGTTTCAAGATTTTCTGACTTCCAAGCTGAATACGAGGGTTCGATTCCCTTCGCCCGCTCCAACAGCGATTTCAATGGTTTAGCGACGAATTTTAAACTCCCATTCTAACGCCATTCCGACAATTTTGACGAGGCACGGCTGCAGGCTGATGCAAATTCGCGAGCGTTTTCAGACTCTACTTAAAGTCATTCTTACTTATGATGATCGTCTCCAATAGGGGCTAGCCATGCGATCATGGCCGGACATCGTACCGAGTACGCGCAGCAGAACGCCACGCTGCGGCATGTCTCGTCAGCCGCGACCCTCACGCAGGAGTCCGATGATGAATGTCGCGGCCCACCTCGAAGGCATCAACAAGACCTTCGGTACCTCAATCTGATCCTTTGGATGCCGGTATGCGACCGAACCGATAACGAGCGAGCGCGAAGACGCGAATTATCCCTCATGATGGGCTGGGGGAGAGAGGCAATATGCGGCGAGTATCGGCATGGTTTGGCTTCTCGCTTTGCGCCGGATTGCTGGCCACGATTGCTGATGCCGGCCCGGCTGAGCGCCTGATCTTCCTGTCGACCCAACTGCGGCCGATCGAGGAGGCGCAGAAGATGCGCAACTTCATCCTCAAAGATTTTTCGCGGGAGGTCGACTACATCACCGATTTGCCGCAGCGATTTGCGATGCGCATAGAGGCTGAGCAACAAACCGGTCTGCATACCATAGATGTCGTGGCGGCGCTGCACGGCGAGCTGCAGCCGCTCGTGCGGCTTGACGCATTGGTCCCGCTCGATGACCTCACCGCGAGGCTGACCGGCCGCGGCATCCCGGACCCGCTGCTGAAAATCGGCAAATTCGGCACCGCGCACCAGTTCTATATTCCATGGATGCAAGCCGACTACATCATGGTCGCCAACAAACAGGCGCTGCCATATTTGCCTCGTGGGGCGGACATCAATGCGCTCAGCTACGACCAACTCGCGACGTGGGCCAGTACGCTCCAGCAGAAGACGGGCAAACGCCTGCTCGGCTTTCCAGCAGGCCCGCAGGGGCTGATGCATCGCTTCTTTGAGGGTTTCCTTTACCCATCCTATACCGGCGGGGTCGTGGTTCCGTTCCGCTCGGAAGCGGCCGAAGCGATGTGGACGCAGTTCGCGTCGCTATGGAGGAGCGTCAATCTGAACTCGACCAGCTACAATTTCATGGAGCAGCCCTTGCTTTCTGGCGAGGTCTGGATCGGCTTCGACCACATTGCCCGCGTGCTCGACGCGCTGCGCCAGAGGCCGAACGAATTTGTCGCCTTCCCACCTCCTGCCGGACCCAAAGGGCGCGGGTACATGCCGCTTCTGGTCGGCCTGGCGGTGGTGAAAGGCGCGCCCGACACGGCTGAAGCGATGGCGCTGATCGACTATCTGACCCAGCCCAAGACGCAGATCACCTTGGCCCGTACCGTCGGCTTTTTGCCGGTCGTGAATACGAAGTTGCCGCCGGATCTTGATCCTGGCCTGAAGATGGGCGCCGGTGCGATTGCAGAAACGCAATCGGCGAAGGACGCATTGCCCGCGCTGCCGCCGATTGGCTTCGGCAAGCGCGATGCCGAGTTTGACAGGGTGTTCCTGGAAACGTTCCAGCTGATCGTTCTGCGCGGTCAGAAGCCGCGCCCGGTGCTCGACCGTGAAGCAGAGACGCTGAAGCGCCTGATGAGCGAGACCGGTGCGCCATGCTGGCAGCCCGATCCTCCTAGTACCGGCGCGTGCCAGGTCCAATAGCGGGAGGCTCGTCCCCACGCCGACTGTTGGCAAGCCGCAGCCAAAGGGCGTTCTTACGCAAGTGCTTCGATCAACTCATAGACGCGCGTTTCCGTCGTCATCCCCTTGGCGGTTACCGAGGCGATGGGCTTGAATCTAAAGCAATGCTCGACCCGGTTACGCACGGCCTCGCTGACAAGCATCGTCGTTCCGTAAGCCTTGTTCAGCCCCTCGAGGCGAGCAGCAAGATTCACGCTGTTGCCCAGTACCGTATAATTCATGCGCTCTGCCGAACCTACATTTCCCACAACGGCATCCCCGAAATGGATACCAATGCGAACGACGTACGGGGGCAGCCCCTCGGCTCCAAATTGAGCATTGAGCGTGTCGCTCGCCGCCTTGGCCGAAAGGGCGGCCCGACAAGCCCGCTCGACATGATCGGGCTGCAAATGAGGGGCATTCCAAAATACCATCACGGAGTCCCCGATGAACTTGTCCACGGTCCCGCCCTCAGCAAGAAACGCCTCCGTCAGCGCGGCGAAATGGCGCGACGTCTGACGCATCAAGCTGTCAGGGTCGGCCGCTTCGGCAATGCCGGTAAAATTCGTGACGTCGGTAAAGAGGATAGTGACCTCCCGCCTCATTCCGCCGAGCTCGGTCGAAATCGAGCCATCAACGATTCCTTTGACGATATCCTTCGGAACAAAGCGAGCGAATGACGCGATGCTGCGCCGAGCGACCGCCATCGTCCTGCCGAGTTCGTTGATCTCCGCGATATTCGATGTGACCGGCGCATCAAGGGGCGCCTCCAACGTCTGGAGTCTGCTTGCCTGAGCGGTTATTTGTTTGAGCGAGCCCGACATCCGGCTGCCGAAAACCCAGGCTGCGGGTACGAAGCAGCCGCCGACGATCAGGGCAATAACTATCCCCCTGATCTGTAGCTTCCGCACGTTCTGCACAAAATCGTCTTCCGCCGCAAACAACAAGGAGTAGCCGCTGTATTCGTCTCCCCGGGAAAATTTCTGCACGCGAAAGAGATAATCTCGTCCATCCTCGCCCCGCATGCTACCTTCAAAACGCTCGCGGCCATCCCACCTCTGCATGACCGCGCCGACCAGCCCGGTCCTGATTTCCCGAACTTCGGGGAGCTGCGGATGCGAGGGATCGGTCCTTGCCTCCTCCACGAGCCGGGCGAAGTCCGGGTGCGCGATGATTACGCCGAACGAGTCGAAGATGACGGCTGTTCCGTTCTCTCCTGGGCGCTGCGCGTGGACGAACTCGCTGAACTTATCAAGCTTGAGGTCGGCGGCAATGACACCGCGGACATGCCCATGCAGGGGTGCGCTCAAGGTGATCATCGGTGCGCCGATGCTGAAAGAAGCATATGGTGACGAAACAAGATTCCGGCCCGCCTGCATCGTATCGCGATACCAGACACGCTTTCGTGCGTCATAACCGTAGTCCGGCAGATCGAGCTGCCCGGTCTTGTTGCCTTCTTCGTCTTCGAAGATCCGCCGCATCGGCAAGGCTCTGTCGGAGGTTGGCCGGACCAGATTGACATCGTAGATAGCCTCGGCGGGTGCCCCTAACTTTTCGCGCTCCGCTGGGTCCAGGACATCGAGGCGCCGGACTTGAAGCCAGCAACCGTTTTCGTAACCGACATAGAAGCTGTCCGCCTGCGGCAGCTTGTGCAGAGCGGCTTTGAAGAGGACAATCGCACTATCTTCCTCGCTCCTGTCATCGGAGTCGGCGAGAGAGGGACTCGACGATAGCACGTCAACGACGGAACTCAGCCCCGAGACCTCAGCCTCGAGGCGGCCCAGGGTGTTCGCACTGGCAGCGTCCATGGCGGCAGACGCCGCCGCTCTCGCGACCGCATGAGAAGTCCCGAGCTCGGTAGCGACCAGAGATGCAGTCACGGCTGTAATGAAGGCTATCACGGCCGTCGTTATGGCGATCCTGAACGTGAGCATCTCAATTCGTCCTCTCGCTTCAGGACTAGGGATCAGTGTGATTTCGTCATTACCTCCTAATTTGCGTGATTGTCGGCGGTGTGCGTCGCTCCAACCGGATGGCTAGGAACGCAAAGCGGCGCGGCAAATTGATCTCATTCACCGCTGGTCCGGCTCATCTTCTCCAACACCTGCGAGATGGTGAAGCTCGCCGCTTTTTGGCGCGGCGGGTAGTCCTTGAATGTAGCAAGAAACTCGCCCACCACCGCCTGCCCCGGGACGAGCAGGAAGGCATGATCGAGCAACCAATCGTAATAGGTGTTCGACGTGATCGGCGCCCGCTCATACGGATCGGTGCGCAGGTTGAAAATATACGGCACGCGCGGGTGCTCGAACTCCCGCTGCCACACTTCCAGCGTTCCCGGCGCCGTCTGGATCGCGAATGCCATCTTGAAATTGTCGTAGCGCAAGCCGGCGAGGTCGCCTTCATCGGTAAAATAGAAATATTCGATGCGTGGCGCCTTCGCGTCTTGTCCGGTGAGGTATGGCAAAAAGTTGTAGCCATCCAGATGCACCTTGTAAGTCATTTCGCCGGCCTTGTAGCCGCCAAGCAGCTTCTCCTTGACGTCCGGCATCCCCGCCGCGGCGAGCAAAGTCGGAAGCCAATCGAGATGCGACATGATGTCGTTCGAGACGCCGCCAGGCTTGATCTTGCCGGGCCATCGAACCATCGCTGGCACGCGATAGGCCCCTTCCCAGTTGGAGTTCTTCTCGTTGCGGAACGGCGTCATTGCCGCGTCCGGCCAGCTGTTCATGTGCGGTCCGTTGTCGGTGCTGTAGAGCACGATGGTGTTATCCGCCAGACCAAGCTGGTCGATCTTCTGCAGCACGGTGCCGACGTTCTTGTCGTGATCAATCATCACATCGTGATAGGGACTCTGCCAGCGGCCGGCCTGTCCAATACTCGCCGCCTTCGGATGTGTGCGGAAATGCATGTGGGTGAAGTTCACCCAGCAAAAGAAAGGCTTGTTTGCTTTGGCCTGCGCATCGATGAAGTCCGCGGCGCGCGCGGCGATGTCGTCGTCGATCGTCACCATCCTCGCCTTGGTCAATGGCCCGGTGTCCTCGATCTTCTGCTTGCCAACACGGCCGAAGCGCGGATCGACGGTCGGGTCATCCACATCGCTCGCAAATGTGTGCATGACGCCGCGCGGCCCGAAACGCCCGCGGAAGTTCGGAAAATCCTTCGGGTTGGGATAGTCCGGCAGCTCGGGCTCTTCCTCGGCGTTGAGGTGGTACAGGTTGCCGTAGAACTCGTCGAAGCCGTGCACCGTGGGCAGGAACTCGTTGCGGTCACCGAGATGGTTCTTGCCGAATTGGCCGGTGGCGTAGCCGAGCGGCTTGAGCAGTTCGGCAAGCGTCGGATCTTCCTTCTGTAAGCCCTGCGGGGCGCCCGGCAGGCCTACCTTGGAGTTGCCGGTGCGGAACACGCTCTGCCCGGTGATGAACGCCGCGCGGCCGGCGGTGCAGCTCTGTTCGCCGTAGTAGTCAGTGAACATCATCCCCTCGCGGGCGATGCGGTCGATGTTCGGAGTGTGAAAGCCCATCAACCCGTGAGAGTAGGCGCTGATATCCGTCTGCCCGATGTCGTCGCCCCAAATCACAAGAATGTTGGGTCTACCGCCTGCCGGAGGGGTCGGCTGCTGTTGCGCCTGTGCAGTGCGAATCAGATTGTCCGATCCGATCGCTGATGCTGCCGCGAGCGCGCTACCGCCGAGCAGAATGCTGCGCCGGGTTGGGATGCGATCATCTCGTTCGGTTTCGCCTCGACTATCGTCATTGTTCATGACTTGCTCCTTTCGCGAATGACACAACGAAATCCAACATGGCTCGTGGACGTGTCGACCGGTTCCGCATGACGCGCGGCCGGGCGGTAGCGGCGGCAGTAGTTCGGTGCGCACAGGTGTGAGCCGCCCTTAAGCACCTTCCGGGGAATCTTGATTTCCGGCTGGCAGGGGTCGTAGCTCGCGGCCTCAGGCCCGCCGCGCGGATTTTCCGGGATGCAGCACGGCTTTGCGGCCTCGGTTTCGTGTTTGGTCGACCACCAGTCGGTGGTCCATTCCCATACGTTGCCGATCATGTCGTAGAGGCCGTAGCCGTTCGGCGGGAATGCCATCACCGGCGACGTGCGCTCATAGCCGTCTTCCTTGCGGTTCTCATGCGGAAAGTCACCCTGCCATGTATTCGCCATGTGCCTGTCGCCGGGCGCGAGTTGGTCGCCCCAGGCGAACTCGGCTCCATCGAAGCCTCCGCGCGCAGCGAATTCCCACTCGGCTTCACTCGGCAATTCCTTCCCCACCGACTTCGCGTAAGCCTCCGCATCACGATACGCGATGTGCACGACTGGATGATCGTCGAGCCCACTGATCGAGGAGCGCGGGCCATAGGGCCTGCGCCAATTGGCGCCAAACTTGAAATTCCACCACTGCGACCAGTCGCGCAAATCGGCCGCGTGCTTGGGTGGCGTGAAGACGAGCGAGCCAGCCTTGAGCATGCGCGGCAGTGCACCGGGGTAATCCTTCGGATCAGGCGGGATCTCGGCAAAGGTAACGTGGCCAGTCGCGTTGACGAATTTGCGGAATTCCCGATTGGTCACTGGCGTGCGGTCGATCCAGAACCCGCTGATGGTGACCCGATGGACGGGCGCCTCCTCCGGATAATGTTTGTCTGATCCCATGCGAAAGGTACCACCGGGGATCCAGACCATATTAGGTTGTAACGGCACTTCGCGAACGGCCAAATCGGATGCGCCGCTCGTCCCGGGGTCAGGATGAATCGCCATGGTCAAAGTGCAGTCTCCGCAACAGCTCAATCGACGCGCGGGTCTCCGCGCTCTTCAATGCGTGGTCCTGGGATCGCCTCCAACCAGGGATCGGAAAGGGCTCAATCAACGAAAATAGCAACGCTCAATAAACGCGCTCCAGCCACAAACTCTACTTGTACACCAGCGGAGCTCGCGGCGGCGGTGCGCCGGGCGTGGGCGGCGAGATCACGAAGGTCAGCCAAACGTTCCAGCCTTGCGGCCGGTTGTCGGCGGCGAATTCATAGTATCCCTTCAGGTTCAGGTATCCCTGCATCTCGCCAACCGGAAAGATGTATCCAATTTGAGGTCCTGCGGCGGCTACGCGCGACCGGAAGCAGCCGAGCCTGTCGCCTCCGCCGCTATCGCATCCGATCTGGTCGAATAGATATCCGACGAGCCCTACGTGAACCTGTTTGGACAGGAACTGAGACGCGCCCCAGTCGAGATGAAAGTCGGCGCCGCTCTGGTAGTCGGTGGTGGGATTTTTGAAGTTGTAGGTGAAACCGGCGACCGCCGAGAGCTCATGGCCTTTCGTCGGATCGAAGTATGTATAGCCCGCGCCGGCGTCGATGGCACCATGGCCGATGCCGACATTGGACAAGCGGTTCGCATCATAGGCGCCGGCCGGAATGTCTCCTCGCGCATAGACCATGAAATTGTTGACGCCCTGATTCCATTTCAGCGTCGCCATCGGGTAAAGATCGCCAACGCTCGTCAGCTCGTCGCTTCTGCTGATGGGGCGCATGAAGGGGAACGGGCCGACCATCCCCGTCAGCGTCCCGTTCACCGAGGTGCTTGTGCGCCCGAAAACGCCGGTCATGCTCAAGGCCGCCTGTCCTCCCAGAACCGGCGATGCAAACGTGTAGGTTGGAGTGAGCAAGAACAGATCCCCGGTCGCCTTCAGGTTGGCCGCAAGGTTCGCCGTGACGCTCGGGGTGAATTGGCCAATCGTTATCTCTCGCGCCGCCGAGACGTTGGCGCCTGCAGTTACCGACGTGTGATAGTAGTTCGATATAGCGGATAATCCGGGCGCGGTCGGTACCGCGGCCAGGCTTCCAAACGTTCCTGGAAGCCAGAAGCTGATCCCGTCCTCGTCGGCGCTCGCAGGATCGATCGACCCGAGGACGGCGATGGCGGCAAGCACGCTCGCGGCCCGCGGCCAAAAGGCTCGACGACGGACATACGTCGTGCGCAAAAACCGCTGAACGCGTTTCATCGGACTACCTATCATGTGGACCGACCGCTTGCTCAATTCTGCCACCTGTCATAGCGCGGGACAAGCGATGAGATTATGGCAAAACTTCTGATTGTGGGCTTTAGGCCACTTGGCCTGCGGACCGAGGGTTAAGCGAGATGACGCGGCTCGCTTCGGACTGTTTCGAAGCCGGTGACCTCGAAGGCGCCGCACGCCGCTACGGGAAATCCTTCAGCAATTTCCGGACGATGGTGTTGCAACGCTTAGGCTTAGCAACGGTTAGGCTTAGGGAGCAATCGCCATTCCGACAAAGAGAAATTCCCTAGTGATCTCAATCGGACTACGGTGACACTTAACTAGGCGCGGGTTGAGCCGGGTTTCGTCCAGTTCCCACCGTTCGCTGGCGGCAACAAGCATTTTCCGATGCTGACGCGGGTGGTGCGGCCCAACGGCGCCTAGGGCGTCGGCTCAGAGCCTTCGCCGCGCGCCGGTACCGTTCATATCTGCGTCGGGGTGATCGTCATGCGATGGACTTCCATCTTTTGACCGATGCCCTTCAGGTTCTCGTAGTTGCGCGACACCGAGCGTGAATTGACGATGTCACCGACGCCCGGTGCCTCCATCACCGTTGCACTGATGCAAACTTCGTTGACATCGGCGAGCCCCTGCACGCGTGCGGCGATATTCACGTCCTGTCCGAAATAGTCGATCCGGTCGTTGAGCGTCACCGCAATCGCACGACCCTTATGGACACCGACTTTGAGGCCCAGCGGCCGCGAAACGGTCCGGTTGAATCGTGATAGTTCTTCGATCATCTCGATGGAGGCGCAAACGGCGTCCTGGGGACGCTCGAAGCCGGCCATGACCGCGTCGCCGATCGTCTTGATAATGGTGCCGGATCGTTCGCGGATGATCCTGTTCAGAATCTCGAAGTGTTGGCGAACCAAAAAATACGCGTTCACATCGCCAACGCTTTCATACAGCGGAGTCGATTGCTTCAGATCGGTGAACAGGAAAGTCATGTCCGAAACTTTGATGCTCTCGCCCTCATCTACCAGCTGCGCCTTGTAGAGTTCGCGGAAGCTCGAGGTGAGCAGCAAACGCTTGCCGGAAAGAAACGGTTCATATTCGACCAGATGGGGCTGGAAACCGAAGGGATATTGGACGAACCAGAAGCGACCTCGATCGTCGGTGCGGTTCTCGATCCGGATGGTGTGCTTGCCTGGACTGAGATCGGCCGCCTGCCGGAACGAAAAGCGTCCTTCGCCGAGAACCATCTCTCTCGGTGCCGTGGCCCGGTCCGGCACGAGGAAGCGGCCCGACTCGAGCTGGATCAGCGTCTCTTGCCGTTCTGCCGGCTCTCCGTCCGCGAACAAGACCAGAAGGAGCTTGTGGCTGAGGTCCAGCACCTCGAAACGGCCAGCTGTGACCTCGAAGTCGAAGCTGCGGTGGTCGTGGGCCATGATATCGGCGAAGCCACGGGAGAGCGCAGCCACGAGCTGCTGGTGCGTCATCCCGTGCGGAGCGATGAAACCTTTGGAAAAGTTGTAGCGCAGGTAAAAATCCTCGACGGATAGCATTTCGGGATGGCGAAATATGATGTCGCGCACGCCGCTCGAGACCGTAAAAGTGACCTGAATGGAGTCGTCCAGCGCCGCGTCGTTGATCGCGTTGCAGAACGCGCACTCAAAGCGCGGATGGACCTGGTCGAGCTCGCGAAAGCTGCCGGCGACCTGCGGGCAGTAGGCGCAGACGAGCAGCCAGTCCATCTCGAACAGGCCTACCTTGGCGGTGTGCACGAACAGCTCTATCGCGTCCGCCTCGGACAGGCCGACGAGACGGCCGTACTGGATGGGGTTGACGCGAAAGAGGTCATAGTCGTCGGCAGTACGGATGAAGCGTTCGAGATCCGGGAGGACGTTCGGCGCCCAGCTTCTTGCCGATCCGAGCGCACCGAGGCGCTGGCTCAGGAGACTCTCGTTGACCGGAGACGGGACACTCATCTCAAGCACCCTATGGACTGACTACGCTATCGGTCTCCGGCTGAACTGTGCGACGGCAGATACTCTCATGAGCGTTGCACCCGCCAGCCGTTGCTCCGCTCGTCCATTTCGAGACCGGTGGTGTCGGCAACCCGCATCCGCCTGCACGCAGGAGCGCAAA
Organism: Bradyrhizobium genosp. A; assembly: GCF_049949275.1. Lineage (NCBI taxonomy): Bacteria > Pseudomonadati > Pseudomonadota > Alphaproteobacteria > Hyphomicrobiales > Nitrobacteraceae > Bradyrhizobium > Bradyrhizobium genosp. A. The sequence continues at coordinate 3,386,340 of NZ_CP188196.1, forward strand.
CTCTCGTCACTGGGCGGTGGCCAGGTCGGCCGCATCGGCAAGCACGATCAGAAAGTCGGTGCGTCGAGTTGCCCGTGCGGGCACTTGGATCCATGCTCCGCGACAATGCGCCCAATGTATCCTCGGCTTCGTCCTTGTCGCAAGCAACCAACGCATGCAACCGAACGATTTAGCGCGACGAGCGATGATGGCATCATGCCCCTGTTTTGCCCGACGGATCAAGCGATTTCGTAAAATCAGCAATTTAGCGTCGTTAAGCCGTTGATATCGCTGTCACCGGCTACTGTGCATGGGGTTGTTTTCGATGTTCTTATTCGGGCGGCTCGCGGGCCTGATCCCGGCCGGCTCTAGTGCCCGCCGAGATAGGCCGTGATCAGCCGGGGATCGTGGATGAGGTCCTTGGCGAGCCCGGACTGCACGACCTCGCCAGTCTCGAGCACGTAACCGTAGTCGGCCGTCTCCAGCGCCGCGCGGGCGTTCTGCTCGACCAGCAGAATGGACACGCCGAGGTCGCGCAGGGATGCGATGGTGCGAAAAATCTCGCGCACGATCAGCGGTGCGAGGCCGAGGCTAGGCTCGTCCAGCATGAGAAGCTTCGGCTTGGCCATCAGCGCGCGCCCCAGCGCGAGCATCTGGCGCTCGCCGCCAGAGAGCGTACCGGCGGCCTGGCGCTGCCGCTCCTTCAGGCGCGGGAAACGATCATAGACTTCATCCAGTGTCTTCTGGACGCCCGAACGGTCGCGCAAGCTGTATGAGCCAAGGAGAAGATTGTCGGCGACCGACATGTCGGAGAACAACTCACGCTTTTCCGGGACCAGGCACAGCCGGCGCTCGACGCGGTCCTCGACGGCCATTTTGCCGATATCGTTGCCCTGGAAGACCATGCGGCCGCGCGATGCAAGCAGCCCGATGGCAGCCATCAGCAGCGTGGTCTTGCCGGCGCCGTTGGGGCCGATCACGGTGACGATCTGTCCTTCCTCGACAGACAGCGAGACATTGCGGACCGCTTCGACATTGCCGTAGCGGACCGTCACATCCGTCATGGAAAACATCTCGCTCACGCGACGCCTCCGAGATAGGCTTCTTGAACCCGCTCGTCACTGCGGATCTCGCTCGGCACGCCTTCACAGAGCTTGGACCCGAAATCCAGCACCACGATACGGTCGACCAGCGACATCACAAACTCCATGTCGTGCTCGACGATCAGGATAGTCAGGTGATCCGCCCGCAATGACCGCAGGAGCTCGGCGAGCCTCAGCTTCTCTTGGCGGCGCAGACCTGCCGCCGGCTCGTCGAGCACCAGGAGTGCAGGGTCCGCAGCGAGCGCGCGCGCGATCTCGAGGATGCGTTGATTGCCGAGAGGTAGATTGCCCGCGAGCTCGAATGGCTTGTCGCCGAGCCCGACGCGCTCGAGCTGCATCAGCGCCTCGTGCCGGACGCTTGCTTCCTCGCGCTGGTTGAGACGGAAGGCACCGGCCAGCAGGCCGGAGCCGGTTCGAGCATAGGTGCCGAGCATCACGTTTTCGAGGAGGCTCATGCGCGGCCGCAGCTTCACATGCTGGAAGGTTCGCGCGATCCCCGACTTGGCGATGCGGGACTGCACGTCATTCGTGATCGGCCGTCCAGCAAAAACGATTTCGCCCTTGTTGACGCGGAGTGCGCCGGTCAGGCAGTTGAACATCGTGCTCTTGCCGGCGCCATTCGGGCCGATCACCGCGAGGATTTCGCCGGATCGTACCTCGAAGCTGACATTGTTGACGGCGACGAGGCCGCCGAACCGGCGCTCGGCGCCATCCACCTTCAGAAGGAGCTCGCCCGGCTTCGGCTGCGAACGGCGGGGCAGGGGCGGGGCCGGCTGCGGTCGCTCGCGCCGCATTTTCGGCAGGTACTGCGCGACGAACGGCACGATGCCTTGCCGCGCCCATTGCAGAAACAGGATGAACAGCGCGGAGAAGGCGACGATCTCGAGCTGGCCGGATGCGCCCTTGGCAATGAGCGGCAGATAGTCCTGCACACTGTTCTTCAGCAGCGTCACGATGGCAGCTCCCACGACGCCGCCGAGCAGGCTGCCGGCGCCGCCGACCATCGACATCATCAGATATTCGATGCCCATGCCGGCATCGAACGGACCCGGGCTGATGAACCGGCTCATATGGGCGTAGAGCCAGCCAGAGAGCGAGGCCAGGAAGGCCGCGATCACGAAGGTCGCGAGCTTGATCTGGAAGGCGTTGATGCCGAGGCTCTCGACCAGCGTATTGCCGCCGCGCAGCGCGCGCATGGCGCGGCCAAGCCGCGAGTCGAGGAGGTTGTAGCCGAGGAGCAGAACGGCCGCGACGATACTCCAGATCAGGAAATAGATCTGCACGCTGGAGACCAGTGCGAACGATCCGAAGCGGATCGGTGGGATCGACGAAATGCCGTTGAAACGCCCGAGCCCGTCGACATTGCCGAACAGGAAGCCGATGGCCAGCCCCCAGGCAACAGTGCTGAGCGAGAGGAAATGACCCTGAAGCCGCAGGGTGACGACGCCGATGATGGTCGCGACGCCGCAGGTCAGGGCGACGCCGAACAGGAGGCCGAGCCACGGCGAATATCCGTTCAGCGCCGAGACCCAGGCGGTGGCATAGGCCGCGATGCCGACGAAGGCCGCCTGTCCGAACGAAACGATGCCGCCGACGCCGGTAAGCAGTGCAAGGCCGATGGCGACCAGCGAATAGATGCCGATGTAGTTCATCAGCGTGATGCTGAACGGGCTCAGGACGAAGGGGGCTGCTGCGAGGCAGACCACGGCTGCGACCGCCGCAAGCTGAACGTGAAAGCGCGTCATTCCTCGATTTCCTCCTCGGAATGCAGCGAGGCGAGGGATCGCCAGATCAGGATCGGGATCAGCAGCGAGAACACGATGACGTCCTTCAGCGCACTGCTCTCGAAGGATGCGAAGCTTTCGAGAATGCCGACGCCGACGGCGCCGATCGCCGCGCCGGGATAGCTGGTCATGCCGCCGACGATGGCGCCGACGAACGCCTTGAGGCCGATCAGGAAGCCGGAATCGTAGAACACGGTGTTGACAGGCGCGATCAGGATCCCCGAGACGCCCGCCATCAGCGATCCCAGGAGATAGGCGATCGTGCCGGCGCGAGCCGGGCGGATGCCCATCAGCCGCGAGCCGGTCCGGTTCACCGCCGTGGCGCGCAGGGATTTGCCGACCAGCGAGAAGTCGAAGAAGAGGTAGAGAAGCCCGCTGAAGACGAGCGCCGCAATCACGATCAGCATGGTCTGGCCGGAGATCAGGACGCCGGCGAACTCCGTCGAGAACGACGTCAGCGGCTCGGTCCGGACCCCTTCGGGGCCGAAGAACAGGAGGCCGAGGCCCACCAGTGCAAAGTGCAGCGCCACGGAGACCGTCAGCAGCAGGAGCACCGAGCCGTCGGCGATCGGGCGGAAGACGATCCGGTCAAGCAGGGGCGAGATCGGCATGATCAGCAGCAGCGCCAGCACGAGCCTGACGGCAAGCGGCGGATCCAGGCGCATCACAAGCCAGGCGGCACCGACGATGGCGAACGGAAGTACGAGATAGAAGAGAAGGGCACGGGGCGCGAGCCGAAACTCGCCGGTGCGCACGAGCGAAATGAGCTCGATCAGCGTTGCCAGGCAGGCCAGCACCATGATCAGCGTGCCGGTGCCCGGAAAGCGCTTTGCATCGAGCGCGGCAAGCGTCAGCGCGGTGAACGCCGCGATGTCGCCAAAGGGAATGAAGATGACCCGCGTCACCGTGAAGATGAGGACGGTCCCGATCGCCACCAGCGCATAGACTGCGCCGGTGGCAATCCCGTCGATCGCAAGAATGGCCGCGATGTCGCTCGTCATTGAGACGCCGTTCCCCCGTTTTGATGGCCAGCCCTGTCCTCTTGGCTACGGTGCGTATTTCCAGGCGCCGCCGGTGAGGCGAACCACGACGAGCGAGCGCTCATCGACGCCGGTCACGGAGCCCGGTTTGAAGTTGTAGACGGCATGGACGCCTGGCAACTCCTTGGTGCTGAGGATGGCATCCCGCAGCGCCGCGCGGAACTCGGCCGTGCCGGGCTTTGCGGTCTTGAGCGCGCGCTCGGCGGCGTTGGCGAAGATCAGCCAGGCGTCGAAGGAATAGGCGGAGAAGCCGTCAGTGGTCGGAATGTTGTGGGTCTTCTGGTAGACGGCGCGGAAGTCCAGCGAGATCTTCTTGGCAAAGTGCTCGTCGGGAAGCTGCTCGGCGACGATCACGGGGCCGGCGGAGACCTGAATGCCCTCAGCGGCCTTGCCGCCGACATTGACGAAGTCCGGATTGACCAGCGCCACCGTGCCGTAAGTGTTGCCCTTGAAGCCGCGCTCGGAGAGGGTGATGAGGGGCAGCGCACCTTGCGTCCCCGAGCCGCCGTCCAGGACGGCGTCCGGCCGTGCGGCAAGCACTTTCAGGATCTGCGCGGTCACCGACGTGTCGGTACGGGCATAACGTTCGTTGGTCTGGATCTTGATGTCGTCGGCGGCTTCGGCGGCCTTGGCGCCGTTATAGACGAGGTCGCCCCATGCGTCCGAGAAGCCGATGTAACCGATGTTCTTCTTGCCATCGCGCTTCATGCGGTCGGCAACGATCTTGACGAGGAGGGATGCCGGCTGCGGCACCGAGACGACCCACTGCTCCGGCGATTCCGGCAGCTTGCCGATCGGCGAGACCGCGATCATCGGCACCTTCAGTTCGCTCGCCACCGCCGCCATGGCGATGGTCGAGGGCGCGGTGGCCGTGCCGATGAGGAGGTCGACCTTCTCTTCTTCCACCAGCTTGCGCGCATTGCGGGTTGCAGCCGACGGGTCGGAGCCGTCGTCGAGCTGGATCAGGCGGACGGTCTCGCCGTTGATTGTCTTCTTGTATTCATAAGCGGCGTTGATGCCCCGCCCGTAGGGGATGCCGATCGACGAGCCGTTGCCGCTCAGCGACGTGACGAAGCCGATGGTGATCTCGGCCTGCGCAGCCGGGGCTGCGAAGGCGCTGGCGACAAGTGCGAGTAAACTCAGAGTCCTGCGCATTTGCTCTCTCCTCCGTTGATGCTGGGTCTGAAGGCGTGGAAGCGGATCAGGAAAACCGAATTGTCGAACCGATGGAAAGCATTGCTGCGGCGCCGAATGTCGGGCGCGACCAAAGAGAGTTCGCTCGGCCGGGCGTCAGCAGCCATGGCGAGGCATGCCGCTCAAGTCGCGGGCCCATCGGTGGAAACGGGCGGATGTCGCGCGAAGCGATGAAGGGTGGTTGCCGCGGTCGCGATGCGCGACCGGCGATGCTGCTGCCGGCTCTCCAAGCCCGACGACTGTCCACGCGATCGAGTTTCTCAAAATCGGTGCCCTGCAACATCATTGTCTTGGCCACCGGTGGCTCGTCGGCGGCTTATTACTTAAAGCCTAAAGTATTTTCAGTGGAGCCGTCAACACGTGTCACGGGGCTGTCAGAAAAAATGTCCTTGCATACAATTTCGCCGGGCGTGCCCGTTTTCCGTTCCTCGTTGCGCTACGATAAGGCGCTCGCGCCACCATGCGGGGGAAGCGCGTTCCGCGGGTGCGGCGCGTATTTGACGCGCCAATTAGTTTATGGTTGAAATATATCCATCGGCAGCCGACGACCGATCCTCCCCATGACCGGAGAAGGACGATGCGCATCTTCTGGCAGAGCTTCGTTGATGCGAGCGTGAACGCGCCCTACATGGCGCTGCTGTCGGAGTATCTCAACAACATCGCAGCGCCCGGCACGACGGTTCATGTCGAGGGGATGTCGCCGCCGGACCGGGAGTTCGGTCGGCTCGCCGAACTGCGCTGCGCGGTTCAGGCGATCGACAACGGCATCGCGGCCGAGGTGGGCGGATTCGACGCCTTCGTGATGGGGCATTTCCAGGACCCCGGTCTCTACGAGCTCCGCTCGGCGCTCGACATTCCCGTGATCGGGACCGGCGAGGCGACGCTGCTTGCGGCATCGCAGCTCGGCCGGCGTCTTGGCCTGGTGACGCTCGATCCGGTCTTCGAGGTCTGGCATTATGAGCAGGCCGAGCGCTACGGCCTCGGTGATCGCGTCGCGCATGTCACCGGTCTCGGTTGCAAGCCCGAAGATTACGCCAGTGCGTTTGGCGGCGATCAAGCTGCGCACGCCCGCATGATCGAGGATTTCGTTGCCTGCGCCCTTCCGCTCGTGGAGCGCGGCGCCGATGTCGTAATCCCCGCCGGCGTGTTGCCGGGCCTTCTGATCGGACGCGAGCACGGCCTGAAGATCGGACACGCGCCCGTCGTCAATTGCGCGGCGGTGGCGCTGAAGAGCGCGGAGATGTGGGTGCAGCTGAGGCGGCTCAATGGCACCGAGCCGAGCCGCGGGCCGAGCTTCAAGCGTGCGAGCGCAGTGGCTCGCGAGGATTTCCGCGCACTGCTGGCCCGCAACAAGCGCTAGCGCCGGCGACCAGTTCTGGAGAGCAAGACATGATGACGCCCGAGAAAATTCTCTACGAGACAGAGGTCACCGCCACCGGAGGCCGGGACGGCAAGGCCGCGAGCGCCGACGGCCTGCTGTCGGTGTCGCTGTCGTTGCCGAAGTCGCTCGGCGGCCCTGGTGGCGAGGGTACCAACCCGGAGCAGCTCTTTGCTGCCGGCTATGCCGCGTGCTTCCTCGGCGCGGTCAAACTCGTGGCGCGCACGCAGAAGATCGTGCTGTCGGCGGAGCCTTCCGTGACCGCCAAGGTAGCGATGGGACCAGTTCCCGTCGGTTATGCGCTTGCCGTCGAATTGAAGGTCAGTCTGCCCGGCGTCGAGAAATCGGTAGCCGAAGCGGTCGTCGCAGGCGCGCACGAGCGTTGCCCCTATTCGAACGCAACGCGCGGCAATCTTGACGTCAAACTGACAGTGATCTGAGGCAAGCAGGCAAGGCAGGCGATCGGTGAAGACTTCCCTGCGCACACCATACGACGGCATCGTGATGGCCGCGCCCGTCACGATTCCCTATCTGCGCTATTCCATTGAAAGCGCGCAGTGGTGGATCGGCCGCGCGCTGAGCGCGCTCGTTGCGCAGGCCGGCATCAAGGCCTCCGATATCGACGGTCTCTGCGTCTCGAGCTTCACTATGGGGACCGACAGCGGGATCGGTCTTACGCAGCATTTCGGGCTCTGTGTGCGATGGCTGGACACCATCCCGCTCGGCGGGGCCAGCGCCATTGCGGCCGTGCGGAAGGCGGCGCGTGCCGTGCAGGCCGGTGACGCCGACATCGTGGCGTGCATGGCCGCAGATACCAACCACGTCGATTCCTTCCGCCTGACACTCGAGAATTTCTCACGCTTCAACCAGGATGCGGTCTATCCGTATGGCGCGGGCGGCGCCAATTCGAGCTTCGCACTCATCGCGCGCAACTACATGCGGACTTTCGATGTCACGCGCGAGGACGTCGGCAGGATTGCGGTTGCCCAGCGCGCCAACGCTTTGCGCAATCCCCACGCGCTGATGAAGACGCCACTGACGATCGAGCAATATCTGGCGGCGCGCCCCATTTCCGATCCCATTCATCTCTTCGATTGCGTGATGCCCTGTGCCGGCGCCGAAGCCTTCCTCGTGATGCGCGACGAGACCGCCGCGTCGCTGGGTTTGCCGGCAGCGCGACTGCTCTCGACGATCGAGCGCCACAATGCCTTCGCCGACGATCCGATGCAGGTGCGCGGCGGCTGGGCAATGGACATCAGCGAGCTCTACGCCATGGCTGGCGTGAAACCTGACGATCTCGACGTCGTCCAGACCTATGACGACTATCCCGTCATCACGATGATGCAGTTCGAGGATCTCGGCTTCTGCAACAAGGGTGAGGGTGCAGCCTTCGTGCGCCAGCATGACCTCACGATCGACGGTGACTTTCCGCACAACACGTCAGGCGGGCAGCTTTCGGCCGGGCAGGCCGGCGCCGCCGGCGCCTATCTTGGCCTCGTCGAAGGATTGCGGCAGGTCCTAGGAACCGCCGGCCCCACGCAGGTGAAGGATGCAAATCTTGCTCTGGCGTCGGGCTTTGGCATGATCAACTATGATCGCGGTCTAGCCTCCGGCGCCGTGATCTTTGCAGGGCCTTCGCGATGATCGATCCGATTGAGCCGCCCCGGCGCAAGAACCCGCTGTTGCGGACTCGGCTGCCGGCGTCGCCACCCAGACCGCGCAGCAGGCAATCGCACGGGCTGACGCGCGCGGCTGCCGAAGGACGCTTCATGCTCCAGCGCTGTGAAGCTTGCGGCACTTTCGCCTATCCGGCGCGCGAGGCCTGCCCCTCCTGCCTGTCGGCGGGGCTCGCCTTTGTCGATGCGCCGCGCCGCGGCATTTTACTTGCCGAGACGGCAGCGCGTGTGCCGAGCGATGTGTATTTCCGCGAGCGAGCGCCTTGGCGTATCGGTCTCGTCAAGATGGACTGCGGCCCGACCATCGTGACGCATCTCCATGCCGACTGTATCGAGGGCGCGCCTGTCCGCATGTCGTTTCAGCTCGACAAGAGCGGCCAGGCGGTGGCCTTTGCCCGACCCGAGGGGGAGACTCCCAACATGGCAGATGACAGGCAGTGGCGGGAAATGACGGCCGATCCGAAATTCCGGCGAGTGCTCGTGAGCAATGGTCGGAGCGTGGTCGGCCAAGAGGCCGTCGCCGCGCTGAAGGCGGCAGGTGCCAAGACGGTGTTCGTCGGCGTCGCCGAACCGTGGCGGCCGTTTGCCGGCGAGAAGCTGTTGCGCGGGCAGGAGGGGGTCGAAGTCGTGTCCCTTGACGCAGCCGATGAAAAGTCGGCGACGGATCTCGCGGCCGATATCGGCGGCAAGGTCGACATCCTCGTCAACACGACTGAATATATTCGAGCGGGCGGCTTGCTGGATCGCCGGGGCACGAGCATTGCGCGGGACGAAGTCGACCAGGCTTATTTCGGCTTCATCAATCTCGCGCAGGCCTTCGGGCCCGCCATGCGGATGCGCGGTGCCGACGGCATCAACAACAGTGTGGCCTGGGTCAACATCCTTTCGGTCTACGCGCTGGCGAACTGGCCGACCTTCGGCGCCTATTCGGCCTCGCAAGCGGCTTGTCTATCGCTGTCGCACTGTCTTCGGGCGGAGCTCAGGCCCGGTGGCGTCAAGGTCATGAACCTGTTCACGGGGCCGGTTGACAGCGAGTGGTTCCAGACGGTGCCGCCGCCCAAGGTCGCGCCGCGCGCAGTGGCGCAGGCGATCGTGTCGGGGCTCAGGAACGGGCTCGAAGAAATGTATGTCGGGGACGTCGCTGAAGAGATCCGGCAACGTCTCGCGGCCAATCCGAAAGCGCTCGAGCGCGAGCTCGACAGGTGAGAGAGATTTCAACCAAGCCGGAGGACGTGACAATGCAAAGCAAGAATCTCCTGGGACTGGCCGCTGCGATCTCTTCCGGCGCGGTGCGCGTCGTCGATCTGACTTTCACGCTCAGTCCGGATTTCCCGGTCATCGTGCTGCCGCCGGAATTCGGGCAGGCAGCGCCGGTCCGCATCCAGGAAATCTCGCGATACGATGGTCGCGGCCCGGCGTGGTACTGGAATAATGTCACGTTTGGCGAACACACCGGCACGCATTTTGATGCGCCGATTCACTGGTTCACCGGCAAGAATCTGCCGAACAATGCCGTCGACACGATGCCGGCGAAGGACATGATCGCACCGGCCTGCGTCATCGACTGCTCCGCGCAGGCGGCGCAGGATCCGGATTTTCTGCTCACGGTGCCGATCGTCGAGGCCTGGGAGGCGCAGCACGGACAGATCCCCGAGCGTCACTGGGTTCTGCTGCGGACCGACTGGTCGAAGAAGGGCTGGCGCGACTACTCCAATCTGCGGGACGACGGCGCGCACACGCCGGGTCCGAACGTGGCCGTCATGAAGTGGCTGGTCGAGGAGCGCGGCATCATCGGGTTCGGCACCGAGACCATCGGCACTGACGCGGGGCAGGCCGGACATTTCGAGCCGCCTTATCCGGCGCATCACTTCCTGCATGGCGCCGGCCGCTACGGTCTCCAATGTCTTTGCAACCTCGATCAGCTTCCCGCTACCGGCGCTGTCATCGTGGCCTCGCCGCTGAAGATCCAGAACGGCTCCGGCAGTCCGCTGCGTGTGATCGCGCTGGTTTCGTCGAGCTGAAGAAGCCAACGGGGGCGCTCGCCGGACAGAAGAAACGCAAGCCACGAAAGACAGGTGCCATGATCTCAACGAAAAATCTGCTCGCCTCGGCCGCTTTACTTGTCGTACTTCCGCAGGTCGCACAGGCGGACATCCTCGTCGGCTTCGTCACCGGCCTCAGCGGGCCGGTTTCGTCGATCGGGATCCCAAACGCAAAGGGAATCGCGGCGGGTGAGTCCTATGTCGATGAGGTCGGCGGCGAGAAGGTGCGCGTCATTCAGCTCGATGACGGCTCGGACCCGACGGCCTCAACGCGTAACGCGCGCAAGCTCGTCGAACAAGAGAAGGTCGATATTCTCATCGGCACATCGGGCGCGCCGCAGACGCTGGCGATGGCAACGGCCGCGATCGAGATGAAGATTCCGATGATCGCCGTGTCGCCGATCGCGCCGGTGCCATCAGGTGATGGCGGGCCCTGGGTCGTGCAGACGCCGCAACCGACGCCGCTGCTCGTCCAGGGCATCGTCGATCACATGAAGGCGCGCGGGTTGAAGACCGTCGCGTTCATTGGATTCTCGGATGCATTTGGCGACCTCATGTACGACTCGCTCTCGCAAAGCGCCAAGGCGGCCGATATCAAGGTCATCGCCAATGAGCGATATGCCAGATCGGATTCCTCGGTGACGGCCCAGGTGCTGCGCGCCCTGGCGGCTCGGCCCGACGCCATCATGCTCGGTGGTACCGGAACGCCAGGCGCGTTGCCGGTGATCGCCTTGTCCGAGCGCGGATATAAGGGGCCGCTCTACGGCAACCACGGACTCATCAGCGCCGACTTCCTGCGCCTCGCCGGCAAAGCCGCCAACGGCATCATCTGCCCGACCGGACCGGTAACTGCGGCCGAGCAGCTTCCGGCGAGCAACCCAATCCAGAAGGTAGCCCTGGCTTTCCGCGCGGCCTTCGAGAAGGCCAACGGCGAGGCGCCGACGGACTCGTTCTCGTCCTATTCCTTCGACGGCTGGCTGGTGTTCGTCGATGCGGCCAAGCGCGCGATGGCGACAGGCGCGAAGCCGGGTTCGCCGGAGTTCCGCACCGCGCTGCGCCAGGCGCTGTTCACGACCAAGGACGTGGTCGGGACGCAGGGCGTCTACAGTTATACGCCTGCGGATCGGCACGGCGTCGATGAACGCTCGCGCGTTCTGGTTCAGATCGAGGACGGCAAATACAAGCTGCTGCCCTGAGCAGGATTTGACGGAGATTCATGTGCAGGCAAATGCCAGCAATACCGTCGGGCAGGGGGATGCGAAGCCGGCCTGGGCGCGCGCGGTTGAGTTGTTTCCGCCGCCGGATCGCATCCTCTCTACCATCCTGACTCGGCAGGCGGAACACTACGGCGATCGTGTCTTGCTAGTCGCCGGAGACACCCGCTGGACCTATTCGCAGACCGCGGCGATCGCTGCGGCATCTGCCAAGACGCTCGTCGACGCCGGAATCAAGCCCGGCGACCGGGTCGCGCTGATGTGCTCGAACCGGCCGGAGTTCCTCCAGGTCTATCTCGGTTGTGCCTGGCTCGGTGCGATCGTGGTGCCGATCAATACCGCACTGCGCGGCTTCCAGCTCTCCCATATCTTCCGCAACTCTCAGCCCGCGTTGCTCGTTATCGAGGCGCAGTTTCTCGCTGCGATTGAGACCGTCGACCCCGACGTCGAGCTTCCGTTCCGGACATGGACGATCGGTGCTATCGCCGAGACGAGGATATCGCCGGTGCCATTGCCTGCTCTTGGCGACGGCGTCCCTGCGGGCGCGGTGCATCCCGGCGATACCGTCGCCATTCTCTATACGTCGGGCACTACGGGGCCGGCAAAGGGCGTCTGCTGTCCGCAGGCGCAATTGTTCTGGTGGGGCATCTATTCGGCGCGGGCGCTAGGTATCCGAGAGGGTGACGTGCTGTTCACGACGCTGCCGCTGTTCCATACCAATGCGCTGAATGCGTTCTATCAGGCGATCCTGAACGGATGCACCTACGTGCTCGAACCCAAATTCTCGGCGTCCGGTTTTTGGGCGACCGCACGACGACATAACGCGACCGTCGGCTACCTGCTCGGTGCGATGGCGTCGATGCTTCTGGCGCAGCCCAAGAGCGAAGACGATCGGGGACATCGCATCCGCGTCGCGCTCGGCGGTGGCGTGCCGCCGCAAATCCACCGGCCGTTCTTCGAACGGTTTGGCGTGCCTCTGGTCGACGGGTATGGCTCGACGGAGACCAATTTCGTGTTCGCCGGATCGATCCCCTCGGATCGTCCCGGGACGATGGGCTTTCTGGCTGATGGCGTTGAAGCGCGGATTGTCGATGAGAACGATTCAGAGTTGCCTGCCGGACAGGCCGGCGAGCTCATCCTGCGCGCCCGGGAGCCTTTTGCGTTCGCCAGCGGCTATTTCGGCATGCCTGAGAAGACGGTCGAGGCGTGGCGAAACCTCTGGTTCCATTCCGGTGATCGCGTCGTCCGCGACTCCGATGGGCATTATCGCTTCATCGATCGCATGAAGGATTCGATCCGCAGGCGCGGCGAGAACGTGTCCTCGTGGGAGGTTGAACAGACGATCCAATCCCATCCTGCTGTCGCGACTTGCGCCATTTACCCGCTGCCGTCCGAATTGGGGGAGGACGAGGTCGCAGCCGCGATCCTGCTCGAGCCGGGTCAATCGCTGCAGCCCGTCGACGTCATCAGACACTGCGAAGGGCAGATCGCTTATTTCGCCATTCCTCGCTACGTGCGCATCGTGAGAGAGATGCCGCTGACGGAAAACGGCAAGATCAAGAAGGGCGTACTGCGCGACGCGGGCGTGACCTCTGATACATGGGACCGCGAGGCGGCCGGCATCCGGGTGCGGCGCTAGCGGTGGCGTTGACTCACGACTTCAGCATTGCGTCCCTGACGGCGCCCTTGAGTTCGTCGAGCTCGCCGGTCAACCCATCGAGCCTGTCGGCCGGGAATCCAGCCAAGAGCTCGGCGAGCCACGAACCGTGGCTCTTGGCCATGCGCCGGAAGGCTTTCCGGCCTTCGACCGTCATGCACACGATCTGCACGCGCCGATCCAGGTTTGAAGGCGTGCGGGTGATGTAGCCATCCTCGACCAAGCGGTCGACGATCGGCGTCAAGTTCCCGGCGGAGACCATCAGGCGCTTAGGCAATTCACCCAGCACCAATCCGCTCGGCTCGCGGTCGAGCTGAGCAAGAACGTCGAAGCGAGGCATGGTGAAATCGAATTCCTCGCGAAACCGGCGCCGCAGCTCCCCCTCGATCAGGGTCGTGCAGGCCAGGAGCCGCAGCCAAAGCCGTGTTTGAGCCCTGTACTCGGCCTCCTGATCGGTCCCATTCCTGGTCGAAACAGGCGGGGACTCCCTTGCGACTGCCAAATCAGATCTCCCGGTGGCTCTTGGCCCGTTGAAAGCCGGCGGCTTCCGTCGATCGCAATCAAGATAGTTCGTGCCAAAAGTAAATTCAAGGCTCGGCCCGGCGCTGCCGGATCGGCTCTGTCGCGTATCGGATTTGTAGTCTTGGGCCGAACCGGAGCCGCAGAAGCGAACCATCTGTGCGGCCTGCCGAGAAGTGCCTTGACAATCAGCGTTCAGCACGAAATATTTTATGCTTAAAATAATTCGTATGGCAGCTCGATCAATTGGCCGAAGCAATATCTGTCCGCCAAGGGACAGTACGAAACCAATCTGGCGCGTGCTGTCGCAGCAGCAGTCGCGCAGTGAACGGAGGAGGTGACAGATGAGTTCAGTTGCCAAGGTCATCAGACGAGAGTGGCTGGACTGGCCGTTCTTCGAACCGCGTCACCAGGCGGTCGCCGGGGCACTCGATCGATTTGTCCAGTCGGGAGCCATCGACAGGATCGACCACAGCGACGTTGACGGCGCCTGTCGCAAGCTCGTGCGTGGAATGGGAGAGGCGGGGCTGCTCGACTGCGCGGTCGCGGCCCCCGATGGTGACGCTACGACGATCGACTCGCGTTCGATCTGCCTGTCGCGCGAGTCGCTCGCTTATGCCGACGGGCTCGCCGATTTTGCTTTCGCGATGCAGGGGCTCGGCTCCGGCGCGATTGCGCTCGGCGGCTCCGCCGAGTTGCGCAAGGCCGTGCTGCCAAAAGTCCGGTCGGGCGAATGGCTCTCGGCGTTTGCACTGTCGGAGAAGGAGGCCGGGTCGGACGTCGCCGCGATGTCCTGTACCGCGCGCGCCGATGGCAACGACTATATCGTCGACGGCGAGAAGACGTGGATCTCGAATGGTGGCATTGCCGATGTCTATACGTTGTTCGCGCGCACCGGGGAGGCGCCGGGTGCTCGCGGCATCTCGGCTTTCGTGGTGTTTCCGGATGATCCCGGCTTCGGTATTGCGGACCGCATAGACGTGATCGCCCCGCATCCGCTGGCAACGCTGCGCTTTGCGAACTGCCGAATCCCGGCGGCCCGCCGCCTTGGCGCGCCGGGGGGCGGCTTCAAGCTCGCCATGCAGACGCTCGACATTTTCCGCGCCTCGGTCGCCGCCGCAGCCCTCGGTTTCGCGCGGCGTGCGCTCGATGAGGCGCTGTCACACGCGCGCAGCCGTCACATGTTCGGCGCGACGCTCGGAGATCTCCAATTGACCCAGGCCGCGCTCGGCGACATGGCGACCGACACCGATGCCGCCGCGCTCCTGACCTATCGTGCGGCCTGGCGCCGCGACGTCCAGAAGCTGCCGACCACCCGCGAGGCAGCGATGGCAAAGCTGACGGCCACCGAGACCGCGCAGCGCGTCATCGACCGCGCAGTGCAGATGTTCGGTGGCCGCGGCGTGCGCAAGGGAGAAATTGTCGAAAGCCTCTACCGCGAGATTCGCGCGCTACGCATCTACGAGGGTGCGACCGAGGTCCAGAAGCTGATTGTCGCGCGCGAGCTCTTGAAGCCGCGCTGAGGGGATAGAGAATTCCGCATGAGTACGATCAGAAGGCCAGAATCCGTAGCCACTGTCGCGACCAGTGGTTTGCAGGTGCTTCAGCCCAGCGGCTGGCCGCAGCCGAAAGGGTATGCCAACGGCATCATGGCAGAGGGACGCCTGGTTGTGACCGGCGGTGTCGTCGGTTGGGACGTTGCAGGCCGATTTGCCGATGGGTTTGCTGCGCAGGTCCGGCAGACGCTTGAAAACATCGTCGCGATCCTGGCCGAAGGCGGCGCGCGTCCGGATCACCTCGTGCGCCTGACCTGGTATGTCGTGGACATGGACGAATACGTCTCCAACCTCAAGGCGCTCGGCAAGATCTATCGTGACGTCATCGGCGCCCACTACCCCAGCATGGCGCTTGTTCAAGTCGTGCGTCTCGTCGAGCCTTCCGCACGCCTCGAGATCGAAGCGACGGCCGTCGTACCCCGCTAACGCGGGCACCGGACGGCCGCGAGCGAGAATTGCCGGTCGTCGGCGAGATCGTCGTGCATGGGCCGCAGGTGCTGCAAGGCTATAGGAACAGGCCCGAGGCTAACGCTGAATCGTTCATCGAGCTTTCCGGCAAACGGTTCCTGCGCACGGGCGATCTCGGCTATCGCGATGCCGACGGCTACTTCTTCGCGGTCGACCGCCTGAAGCGGATGATCAATGTCAGCGGCTTCAAGGTCTGGCCCGCCGAGGTGGAGGCCGCGATGTACCGGCACCGTGCTATCCGGGAGTGCTGTATCGTCTCGGCGCCCGATGATTATCGCGGCGAGACCGTCAAGGCGCTGATCGTACTCGACGAGGCGGCGCGCGCCACCACGTCGCCGGACGACGTCGTGAGCTGGGCGCGCGGCGCGATGGCCAGCTACAAGGCGCCACGCGCCATCGTCTTTGTCGACGAGCTGCCGCGGACCGCGAGCAACAAGATCAACTGGCGGGTTTTGCAGGACGCCGAATGGGGACGGACGGCATGAAAAGTGCTTGGCTGGAAAACCGGCGCAAGATCGCGTTATGCTGCGCGCGCCGACACCGTCTTGAAGCTGCGATCCCCCAGCCTCGCCAAGAAATCTGCCAAAAAATCAGGAACTCGCTGATGCGTATCGTCAACGTCGCCGCCGCCCAGATGGGCCCGATCCAGAAAGCCGACAGCCGCGAGGCCGTGGTCAAGCGCATGATCGCGCTGATGGACGAAGCCAAGGCCAAGGGCGCCGATTTGATCGTCTATCCGGAGCTGGCGCTGACGACGTTCTTCCCGCGCTGGTACGTGGAGGACCGGGCCGAGTTCGACAGCTGGTTCGAGCGCGAAATGCCGGGTGCTGCGACCAAGCCGCTGTTCGAGCGGGCGGCGCAGCATCAGATGGCAATGAATTTCGGCTATGCCGAGCTGACGCCCGACGGCCATCACTTCAACACCGCGATCCTGACCGACAAGTCCGGCAAGATCGTCGGCAAATATCGCAAGGTCCATTTGCCGGGCCATGTCGAGTATGACACCAAGCGCTCGCATCAGCATCTGGAGAAGCGCTATTTCGAGCCGGGCGATCTCGGCTTCAACGTCTGGCGTGAGCTCGGCGGCATCATCGGGATGGCGATCTGCAACGACCGGCGCTGGCCCGAGACCTATCGCGTCATGGGTCTGCAGGGCGTCGAGATGGTGCTGATCGGCTATAACACCCCATCGGTAAATGCCGAGAAGAGCGAGGAGGGCGTCGAAAAGCGCCTGTTCCACAATCGTCTCTCCGTGCAGGCCGGCGCCTACCAGAACGCGACCTGGGTGGTCGCGGTGGCCAAGGCGGGCGTCGAGGACGGGCATCCGCTGTTCGGCGGCAGCCTGATCGTCGATCCCAATGGCGAGATCGTTGCCGAAGCCAAGACGGACGACGACGAGGTTCTGGTTCATGATTGCGACCTCGACGCCACCACTTTTGGCAAGACCACGATCTTCGATTTCGCCCGGCATCGCCGCATCGAGCATTACGGCCTGATCACCAGCCGCACCGGTGCGGTGCCGCCGCCGGAGAAGTGACGCAGATGGCGGACAAAGGCATATCTCTGCGTGAATTGGACCCGCGCGACCGCTACAAGCTGCTCTGCGGCGTGATCGTGCCGCGGCCGATCGCGCTGGTCACGACGCTGGACGAGAACGGCGCGGTCAACGCCGCACCCTTCAGCTTCTTCAACGTCTTCTCGGAGAGTCCGGCGCTGATCGTGCTCGGGCTACAGCACAAGCCGGATCACAGCCCGAAGGACACCACCCGCAACATCCATCGCGATGGTGAGTTCGTCGTTCACATGGTGGACGAGGCGCTGTCGGGAGCGATGAACGATTGCGCGGTCGATTTCCCCTCCGGCGACAGCGAGGTCGCGGCCACCGGTCTTGCCACGCTTGCCTCAGTCGACGTGAAGGTGCCGCGCCTCGCCGCCGCGCCCTTTGCGCTCGAATGCCGGCGTCATGTCGTGTTGACCTTCTCGCCCGACCGCGAGTTGCTGGTCGGCGAGGTACTCAGGATTCATGCCCGTGAGGGCCTCGTGGACGCGGCCAACATGTATGTTGATCTCGCTGCCTACCGGCCGATCGGCCGCATGTTCGGCAACCTCTACACCACGCAGCGTGATACGTTTTCACTCGCGCGCGAGAGCCATGCGCAATGGCTCGCGCGGCAGGACGCCAAAGAGCTGAAGGACGCCTAGTGAGCCGAGAACTGCACCGTACCCAGCGCCATGGTGACGGCCGCCTGTGTCGGGTCGATCACGGGAATACGAAGCGCGTCTTCCAGCGGGCGGCGGTGGCGCGCCATGCCGGCGCAGCCCATCACAATGGCGCGGGCGCCGTCCTCGTCGCGCAGCGCGCGGCCGATTTCGATCGTCTTGGCGAGCGTGCCTTCACCCGAGGCGGTCTCCGCAACGCTCATGTTGAGCGGCCGCTCGCCGGCGAGGCGGTCGGTCAATCCCATCTGCCGGAGATAGCGCATGTGACGCGGGATCGAGCGCTGCGCAATCGCGATCACGCCGAAGGTTTCGGCTCGGGCCAGCGCCGTCAGCACGCCGCACTCGGCGATACCGAATACGGGCCGGTCGGTGCCCTCACGGCAAACCTGGAGCCCGGGATCGCTGTAACAGGCGATGACGAAAGCGGCCGAGTTGTTGTCACCTTCGACCAGCTGGCGAAGCGGCATCGCGACGTCATCGACATCGGCCTGGCTTTCGATGCCGAACGGACCCTCGGCCAGCGTCTGGCAGACCAGCTCCGGCCCGCCCTCGAAACCGAGCGGCTTCAGAGCTTCCTCCAGCCCTTGCGTGACCGCGGGGTTGGAGTTCGGATTGATGACGAGAATGCGCGGCCGGGGCATGATGGTCTTTCCACGAAATTGCGATCACGTGCCGCAAGCCTATCATGGAGTGCCTCATGACTGAACCCACTTACGACCTGATCATCCGCGGCGGCCGCATCGCGACCACGACCGATGTGTTCGAAGCCGATGTCGCCATCTCCGGCGAGACCATCGCAGCCATCGGCCGCGGGCTTCCGCCCGCCAAGCGCGAGATCGACGCGCGCGGCAAGCTGGTGCTGCCCGGCGGCGTCGACAGTCACGCGCATATCGAGCAATTGTCCGCGGCCGGCATCATGAACGCCGACACCTTTGAGAGCGCGACCGTCTCTGCCGCTTTCGGCGGCACCACCACGGTGATCCCGTTCGCGGCCCAGCATGTCGGCATGAAGTTGCCGCAGGTGGTGGAGGACTATCACGTGCTGGCGAAAAAGGGCGCCGTGATCGACTACGCCTTTCACATGATCATCGCAGACGCGACCAAGGAGACGGTCGAGGAGCACATTCCGGCGCTGGTGAAGCAGGGGCACGCCTCGATCAAGATCTTCATGACTTACGACCGGCTCAAGGTCGATGACGAGCCGCTGCTCGACATTCTCTTCGCCGCACGCCAGTCCGGCGCGATGTTGTGCGCCCATGCCGAAAATCACGGCATCATCGCCTGGATGGTCAAGCGGCTGCTCGCGCGCGGCTACACGATGCCGAAATACCACGCCATCAGCCACGCGCGCGTCTCGGAGGCGGAAGCCTTCACCCGGCTGATCGGCATGGCGGCGCTGATCGATCAGCCCATCATGATCTTCCATGTCTCGACCGCCGAAGGCGCCAAGGTCATCCGCGATTCGCGCGGGCAGGGGCTCAAGGTGTTTGCCGAGACCTGTCCGCAATATTTGTTCCTCACGGCTGATGATCTCGACAAGCCCGGCGCGGAAGGGGCCAAGTGGATGTGCAGTCCGCCGCCGCGCACGCATTCGGACCAGGAGGCCTTGTGGCAGGCGCTGTCGCTCGGCGATCTCCAGACCATCTCATCGGACCACGCGCCGTATCGTTACGACGAGACCGGCAAGCTGCGCGCTGGCCCCAATCCGAACTTCAAGCAGGTCGCGAACGGCCTGCCGGGACTGGAGCTGCGGCTGCCGCTGCTGTTCGACGCGATGGTGTCGAAAGGACGGCTCGGCCTTGAAAAGTTCGTCGAGCTGACCGCGACGGCACCCGCAAAAATCTACAATCTGCATCCGCGCAAGGGCTCGATCGCGGTCGGCGCGGATGCCGATATCGCGATCTGGGATCCCAATCGCGAGACCACGATCGCAGATGAGATGATGCACGATCTTGCTGGTTACACGCCGTTTGCGGGTCGCAAGCTGAAAGGGTGGCCGGTGTCGGTGCTCTCGCGCGGCCGCGTGATCATCGACGGCGACAAATGTCTCGCCAGCGCCGGCAGCGGCCAATTCCTGGCGCGGAGTGGCGGCGCGGCCGCACAGCCGACGGGCCGGCTCGTGGCCGACATGGATCCGGAACGGAATTTCGGGGCAAAACTGCTGTGACGGCGGATCGCGCGCGATGAAAATCGTCATCTTCGGCGGCACGGGCTTTGTCGGCCTCAATCTCGCGGAGGTGCTGCTGGCGCGTGGGCATGACGTGACGCTGTATGACCGCGCAGAGTTGCCGCCGTCCGCGTGGCGATCTCTTGCTGACTACGGCGCACGGCTCAAAGCCGTGCAGGGCGACATCACCGATGCGGAAGGCATTGACGCTCTCCTTGCCGCGGGCTGCGATGCGATCGTGCTGGGCGCGGCCATCACGGCCGGCGACGAACTCGAGCGGGCGTCGACCGCGCGCGTTCTCGAGATCAACGTGATGGCGCAGATCCCGATCCTGCTCGCGGCGATCCGCCATGGTGTTCGCCGCGTCGTCAATCTGTCGTCGGCATCGGCCTACGGCGCCACAGGCGCGCGGGTCGAGATTCTGGACGAGGACACGCCCTGCGATCCCGTTTCGTTTTATGCCATCAGCAAGTTCACCTCGGAACGGTCGGTCGCCCGCCATGCCGAGCTCTTTGGCGGCGACTTCCTGAGCGTGCGCTTAAGCGCCGTGTTCGGTCCGTGGGAGCGGCCCGGCTCAGTGCGCGACACGCCGAGCCTTCAGTATCAGATCCTGGCCGCGTTCGCGCGCGGCGAGCCGGCGATCATGCCTGATGTGGGGCTGAGAGACTGGATCTACGCACCGGACGCAGCCGAAGCGGTGGCGGCGCTGATTGAAGCCGAACGACCGCGCTATCGGCTCTACAACATCTCGTGCGGTGCAGCCTGGCCGGCGTTGCAATGGGGCGAGGCCTTTGCGGCGTTGCATCCCGGCCTGAAGTGCCGGCTCGCGGCGCCCGGCGAGACGACGGTCATCAAGTTGCATGGGCCGGCCCGCGCGCCGCTCGCGGTGAGCCGCATGGCGGACGAATTCGGCTGGGGGGCACGGTTCGGCTGCGCCGAGTCCGCGGCTGCGATGAGCGCCTGGTGGATGCAGCACAAGGAGGCGATCTGACATGCGGCTGCAGGGACGCACGGCCATCATTACCGGAGCGGGCTCGGGCATCGGCCGCGCCAGCGCAAAGCTGTTCGCGGACGAGGGTGCGCGTCTTGCGCTCGTCGATCGCGATGCCGCGGGGCTTCAGGAAACGCTGAGCCTGGTGGGCGAGGCAACGACCCATGTCGGCGACGTCGGCGATGCCGGTTTCGTCGAGACTGTCGTGGACGACGTCGTGGCGCGGCATGGCCGGCTCGATATCCTGATGACGGCGGCAGGTTTCTCCTGCGGCGGCACAGTGCTGACCACGAGTCCAGAAGACTGGGACGCGGTGTTTCGCACCAATGTCGGCGGCACCTGGCTCTGGGCGCGGGCCGCCGTGCCCCAGATGCAGCAGCGGAAGAGCGGCTCGATCATCACGCTGGCGTCACAGCTTGCCTTGGCCGGCGGCAAGGGCAACAGCGCCTACATTGCCGCCAAGGGTGCGATCGTCAGCCTGACGCGGACGATGGCGGTGGATTTCGCTACCGACGGCATTCGCGTCAACGCGATTGCGCCGGGTGCGATCGATACGCCGATGCTGCGCCGCAGCTTTGCCCGTCACGCTAATCCGGACGAGGTGCGCGAAGCCTCGCGCAACCGCCATGCCATGAAGCGGTTCGGCCAGGCGGAGGAGATCGCGCAGACCGCGCTGCATCTCGCCAGCGATGCGTCCTCGTTCACGACCGGCACCGTGATGGTGGTCGACGGCGGTTGGCTCGCGGCATGAGCGATATGCTGACAGAGCTTGAGGCAAACGTTCGCGCCGATCTCGCCAGGATCGCGCATCCGGGCGCCGTCTGGCTCGAACCGAAGGCGGGACCGGACGGCAAGCCGGCGCTCGATGTTCTCGTCGTCGGCGCCGGCCAATCCGGCATCGCCATCGGCTTCGGCCTGATGCGCTCCCGCGTCAGCAACATCCTGCTGCTCGACAAGGCCGAGGAGGGGATGGAGGGCCCGTGGCTCACCTATGCCCGCATGCCGACGCTGCGCAGCCCCAAGGATTACACCGGCCCGGACCTCGATATCCCGAGCCTGACGTATCAGTCCTGGCACGAAGCCCGCTTCGGCACGGAAAGCTGGCAGACACTCGATCTGATCCCGCGCGGGCATTGGGCGCAGTACTTGCTCTGGCTGCGGCGCACGATCGGTTTGCCGGTGCGCAATGGCTGTGAGCTTCTGGAGATCGCCCGAGCCTCTGATGGCCTGCTTGCCGCACACGTGAAACGGGCCGATGGCGTCGAGACGCTCTATGCGCGCAAGATCGTGCTGGCGACAGGGCAGGAGGGGATGGGCGACTGGATGACCCCGGAACCGCTCCGCCATCTGCCATCAAGTTCGGTCGCAACCGTTGCGGACGACATCGATTTCGACAGTCTTTGCGGCAAGCGCGTCGCCGTGATCGGCGCCGGCGCATCCGCGTTCGACAATGCGGCAACCGCCCTGGAGGCAGGCGCTACGGACGTGCACCTGCTTTGCCGCCGCGCCCAGGTCCAGGTGGTCCAGCCCTATCGCTGGCTGACCTTTCGCGGCTTCCTGCGTCATCTCAGCGATCTCGATGACGCCTGGCGCTGGCGCTTCATGCGCACGATCCTGGAAATGCGCGAGGGATTTCCGCAGCCAACTTACGACCGCTGCGCGCGCCATGCCAATTTCACGTTGCTTGAGGGCGCGCCAGTCGAGACAGCCCGGCAGACCGAACACGGTGTTGAATTGCAGACGCCACGCGGCGCCGTGACAGCAGATTTCGTCATCTGCGGCACCGGCATCGACATGAATTTTGCCGACCGCGGCGAACTCAGCCGATTTGCCGGCAATATCGCGACCTGGTCCGACCGCTACCAGCCGCCGGAGACCGAGCGCAACGCGCGGCTCGGCCGCTTCCCCTATCTCGCCGACGACTACGCCTTCACCGAACGCGAACCGGGCCAAACGCCGTGGATCTCCGACATCCACCTCTTCGCCATCGCGTCCACCATGAGCTTCGGTCCGTCGGGATCGTCGATCAACGCGATGACCACCGCTGTGCCGAAGCTGGTCAATGGCCTGACGCGGGGCCTGTTCCGCGCCGATGTCGAGCAGCACTGGGCTTCGCTCAGCGCCTATGATCTGCCGCAGGCCGTGGTGACGCGAGCGGTGCAAAAATTGGGGGAATCCACGTGATTATCTATGCTCCGCCGTGGCGAAGCGCCTCTTTGGAATTGGCGCGCAACTTGCTTGTTTCTTAACCTGCCTTGCTGCCGTTCTTGTCGAAATTCAAGGAAAAACGAATGCGTTTTGTGTCTTTCAGGCCGGCGTCCTGCGTGCTCTCCACCGTCGCGCTTCTGCTTATCGCCAACGCGCCCGCGCAGGCGCAAACCAGGGCGGAAACGCTGCGCTATGTCACCGGGGCATCCGTCAACACGCTCGATCCCAACATTCCCGGCTCGACCCGCGAGTCCTTCGCGCTGAGCATGAGCACCTATGACCGGCTGGTGGCGTTCGGCCGCAAGCAGCTCAACGGCAAATGGGTGTTCGATCTCGACAAGATCACCGGCGAGCTCGCCGAATCCTACGACGTCAGCCCCGACGGGCTGAAGCTCACGTTCCGCCTGCGCAAGGACGCAAAATTCCAGGACGGCTCGCCGGTGACGGCCGAGGACGTGAAATGGTCGCTCGATCGCTGCGTCACCGCGCCGATCCTCGGCAAGGCGCAGCTCCTAACGGGGTCGCTGACGTCGGCCGACCAGTTCAAGGTGATCGATCCCCTCACCATCGAGGTGACGCTGCCAAAACCCGACAAGCTGGCGCTGCCCAATCTCGCGACAGTTTACCCGCTGATCATCAACGCGAAGGTCGCGAAGGAGCACGCGACCGCGGATGATCCCTGGGCCACCGCATGGCTCAAGGAGAACACCGCCGGCAGCGGCGCCTATGTGGTCGAGACTTTCAAGCCGGGTGAGCAGGTCATCCTCAAGCGCAACGAGGCCTGGAACCGCGGCTCGCCCGACAAGCCGGCGTTCTTCAAGCGCGTGATCGTGCAGTCCGTGCCGGAGCCGGCGACCCGCGCCAACCTGGTCGAACGCGGCGACGCCGATCTCGTGCTCGATCTCCAGGCCAGCGACGTGCAGTCGCTCGAAGCCAAGGGCAAGCTCAAGGTGATCTCGACGCCGCAATACAATGCGATCACCTTCGTCTCGATGAACAACCAGATTCCACCGTTCGACAACGCCAACGTCCGCCGCGCCATCGCCTTCGCGCTGCCCTATGACGACATGTTCAAGGCCGCTCTGTTCGGCCGCGGCGCGCCGCTGTTCGGCGCGACCTGGCCGGATGGCAAGCCGGCGAGCGGCGTCTATCCGTTCCAGGCGCCGGTGAAGATCGACCTCGACAAGGCACGGGAATATCTCAAGGCCGCCGGGCTGCCAGAGGGCTTCTCGACCACCTTCAGCTTCAATGTCGGTCAGGCTTCGACCGCGGAGCCGATGGCCGCGCTGGTCAAGGAGTCGCTCGGCAAGATCGGGATCAAGGTCGACATCCAGAAACTGCCGGACGCGCAGATGTCGACGCAGATCAACGAGAAGAAGCTGCCCTTCTTCACCGAGGGCATCGTGGCCTGGCTTCCGTCGACCGACTATTTCTACCGCAACTTCTACACCGGCAATCAGCGCTGGAATTACAGCTCGATCAACAATCCCGAGCTGGCCACGATTGCGCAGGAGGCCCGCTTCGAGCCGGACAAAGCCAAGTACGAGGAGGACGGCCGCAAGCTCAACGCGATCCATTTCAGCGAGATGCCGCAGATCCCGCTGTGGCAGCCGAACCAGGACGCGGTCATGGCCTCGTCGATCGAAGGCTACGCCTACGAATTCCATCGGCAGCTCGACTATCGCGATGTCAGTCGCAAGTGACACGAACAAACGGAAGGGACGCTGAAAGGTGGTGACCGGTCTTGGCGCAACGATGGTGCGGGCGGGCAGGCGGCTTTTGTCGTCGCTGCCGGCGCTGTTCGGTGTGCTGGTCTTCACCTTTCTCCTGATGCGCGTCCTGCCCGGCGATCCCGCGGTGTTCTTCGCCTCGGGGCCCAATGCGGGCAAGGAGGAGATCGAGCAGATCCGCAAGCAGATGGGGCTGAACAAGTCGGTGCCGGAGCAGCTCGTGTTCTATCTCTCCGACATCGGCCACGGCAATCTCGGCCGCTCCATGATGACGGGGCAGCCGGTGCTGAAGGATTTGCGCGAGCGGCTGCCGGCCTCGCTCGAGCTCACCTTCACCGCACTGTTGATCGCGCTCATTGCGGCAGTGCCGCTCGGCGTGGTCGCGGCGCTGAGGCCGGGGTCGGCCGTCGATCACGCCGTACGGCTGTTCTGCGCGCTCGGTGTCTGCGTGCCGACCTTCGTCTCGGGCCTGCTGCTGATCTACGTCTTCTACTACCTGCTCGGGCTCGCGCCCGATCCCACAGGGCGGGTCGACGTCTTCACCTCACTGCCGCCGCAGCGCACCGGATTCCTGTCGATCGATTTTCTGCTCGCCGGGGACGTCGACGGCTGGTGGGCGGCTTGCAAGCAGCTGATCCTGCCGGCCGTGAGCATGGCCCTGTTCGTGATCGCGCCGCTGGCGCGGATCACGCGCGCCTCGATGCTGGTCTCGCTCGGTAGCGATTTCGTGCGCACCGCGCGCTCCGTCGGCTTGTCCTGGCGCAAGGTGGTCGTCACTTATGCGCTGCGGAACGCGATCCTGCCCGTCATCACCATCGCCGGCATCGTGTTCTCGACCATGTTGGGCGCCAATGTTCTGGTCGAGAAGGTGTTCTCCTGGCCGGGCGTCGCGTCCTACGCACTCGATGCGCTGCTGTCCTCCGACTATGCGCCTGTACAGGGTTTCGTGCTGCTGATGGCCAGCCTGTTTGTGCTGGTCAATCTCGCGGTCGATATCTGCTACGGCATCGCCGATCCCAGGGTGTCGATCGAATGACCAGCGCCACCCTCAGGCATTCGGTCTGGATTCTGCGCGGCAACCCGCTGACCGGCGTCGCTGCGGCCGGCGTGCTGCTGTTCGTCCTGGTCGCGGTCTTCGCGCCCTGGATCGTGCCTTATGATCCCGTAGTCTCGAATGTTTCGGAGGCGCTGCTGCCGCCGAGCGCGGCACACATCGCTGGCACGGATCAGCTTGGACGCGACGTGTTCAGCCGCCTCGTCGTCGCGGCGCGGCTCGATCTTGCGATCGCGATTTCCGCGGTCGGCATCTCCTTCGTGATCGGCGCTGTCATCGGTTCATTCTGCGGCTACGCCGGCGGCAGGCTCGACCGCGCCGTCGGCCGCTTCGTCGACGTGATGATGGCCTTTCCGCTGTTCGTGCTGGCGATGGCGATGGTCGCCGCACTCGGAAACCGGATCGAGAACATCGTGATCGCGACCGCGATCATCAATCTTCCGTTCTACGTTCGCTTCGCGCGGGCCGAGGTCAACGTCCGGCGCAATGTCGGCTGGGTGGAGGCCGCGCGCGCCTGCGGCGAGGGCCATTTCTCGGTGGTGCTGCACTTCCTGCTTCCGAACATCCTGCCGGCAATGGCAGTGCAGATCTCGCTCAATCTCGGCTGGGCGATCCTGAACGCGGCGGGTCTTTCCTTTATCGGCCTTGGCGTCAAGTCGCCGACGCCGGAATGGGGCATCATGGTCGCGGAGGGCGCGCGCTTCATCTCGACGGGGCGATGGTGGCTGGTGGTCTTTCCAGGCCTTGCGCTGATGATGGCCGTGCTGTGCTTCAATCTCCTCGGTGACGGGATGCGGGACATTCTCGATCCCCGTATGCGCACATGAGCGAGGAACTGCTCAGGATCGACGATCTCCACGTCTCGTTCTCGACCCGGCGTGGCATGGTCGAGGCCGTGCGCGGCGTCACGCTCGCGGTCGAAGCCGGCGAGATGCTCGGTCTCGTCGGCGAAAGCGGCTCGGGCAAGTCGGTCACCGGTTTTGCGACGACGCGGTTGCTGGACGCGGCCGGGCGGGTCACCGGCGGCAAGATCATGTTTCGCGGGCAGGATGTGACGAAACTCAGGGGCGACGACCTTCGTCGTCTCCAGGGCGCCGCCATGTCGATGATCTTCCAGAACCCGCGGGCGGCGCTCAATCCGATCCGGGCAATCGGCTTGCAGATCGCGGATGCGATCCTCACCCACAAGCGGATATCCAAGGACGCCGCGCGTGCCGAGACGCTCGAGTTGCTGCGCGCGGTCCAGATCCGCGACCCTGAAGCGCGGATGAACGCCTATCCGCACGAGCTCTCCGGCGGCATGTGCCAGCGCGTCATGATCGCCATCGCGATCTCCTGCAATCCCGCGCTCCTGATCGCCGACGAGCCGACCACTGGCCTCGACGTCACCACGCAGAAGGTGGTGATGGATCTCCTGGCGGACATTGCCGCCGCGCGCGGCATGGCGACGATCCTGATCACGCACGATCTCGGGCTCGCGGCACGCTATTGCCGCCGTATCGCCGTGATGGAGCGCGGACGAATCGTCGAAGAAGCCAGCCCCAAAACTCTCTTCAGCACGCCGCAGCATGCCTATACCAGGCGGCTGGTGGCGGCATCGCCCACCGCGACGTCCCGGATCGAGGATCTCGTGACGGAGGAGGAGAGGGAGCGCCACGCGACGGTTGCCGGCAAGCCCAGGCAGGAGCCCGCGCACGGTACGCCGCCGCTGCTGGAAGTGCGGAAACTCGCGAAGCGCTTCGACCAGGGCTCTGCGGCGGTCGCGGATTTCTCGATGACAATGGCCGGCGGTGAGAGCGTCGGGCTGGTCGGCGAATCCGGATCGGGCAAGAGCACGACCTCGCGGATGATCTGCCGTCTGATCGACCCGAGCGAAGGCGACATCGTGTTCGATGGGCAGTCGATCGGTCACGTCGCGGCGCGCGACTTCCATCGCTCGCGCTTTCGCAAAGACATCCAGATGGTCTTCCAGGACCCGAACGAGAGCCTCAACCCACGTTTCACGGCTTTCGACTGCATTGCTCATCCCCTGATGCGGCTCGATGGTATGCGTGCGGGCAGCGCATTGCGGCAGCGGGTGGAAGAATCCGCGGAACGGGTCGGACTGCCGCTGGATCTGTTGCCACGCTTTCCGCACCAGCTCTCCGGCGGGCAAAAGGCGCGCGTCGGGATCGCGCGGGCCATCGCCTGCCGACCGCGGCTGCTGGTGCTGGACGAACCGACCGCCGCGCTCGATGTTTCCGTGCAGGCGGTGGTGTTGCAATTGCTCGACCGACTGCGGCGCGAGAACGACATCGCGCTTCTGTTCGTCAGCCACGATCTCAACGTCGTGCGCATGCTCTGCGACCGCACCATCGTGCTGCGCAATGGCGGCATCGTCGAGCAGGGCGAGAGCCGGGCACTGTTCGATAATCCGAAGACCGACTACACGCGCAAGCTGGTCGAGGCGATCCCGCATATCGAGACCAGGCCGACGCTGGCGGCCGCTCTTTGAGGCCTGGATCGATCAAGTGCTCGTGTGGACCGTCTTCCGCCAGACGACCGCGTTCGATGGTGATGATCCGGTCGGCGGTGCGAACGTGGAAAGGCCGGTGGGCGACGATAAGCACTGTGCGGTCGGCAGTGATCTGCCGCATGATCTGGCTGGGTCTAGGAGAATTGTAGCCGTTCTAGCCGGACCTCGCGCCTCGGGACGAATGGCCGGGACTCTTCCGCGGCGGGCGCGTGCTGTCGCGCAGCATCAGCTTGGCGGGAAGCTTGATGTCCTTCCTCAGCCCCGCCTTGCCGGTCGTCATCAGCGCGATCAGTTCGGCCGCGGCGGTGGCCCCGAGGTCGCGGCGGGGCTGGACGATGGTCGTCAACGTGGGCTCGCAATAGTCGGCATAGGCAATGCCGTCGAAGCCAACGACGGAGAGATCGTCCGGGATCTGGAGGCCGGCGGCGTGCACGGTCTTGATCAGACCGATCGCCATTTCGTCATTGGCCGCAAACAGCGCTGTGGGACGTGCCGCGGGCTCGAGCGCCAGCAGCGCCCGGCCGGCCTCGACACCGGTGCGGAAGGTGAAATCGCCGGGCAGGATCAAGCTCGCATCGACCGCAATTCCCGCCTCGCGCAAGGCCTGCCGATAACCTTCGAGACGCTGCTGCTCCAGGATGTTGGGGTTCGGCCCCGACAAATAGGCGATGCTTGTGTGGCCCAGCTCGACCAAGTGTCGCACCGCCTCGCGCGCCGTGTCGACATTATTGATTGTGACCTGCGGGAAGCTTTCTCGCGGGATGTACTCGCAGGCGGCAACCAGCGGCACGCGCGCGTCGCGCAAGTCGCGGTCGGGGCTGCGCATCACATGGCCGCACAAGAGCAGCACGCCGTCGGCCTGGCCGGCGCACACCAGATCGACGTAGCGCGCCTCCTTCTCCGGCGAGCCGGCCAGATTGGCGATGATGAGTCCGTAGCCGGCGGCCGACAGGGTATCGTCGATGCCCTGGAGAACCTCGGCGAAGAACGGGTTGGCGATGTCCGGCACCGCCACCAGCACAACCATGGTCTTCCGGACGCGCAGGTTCCTTGCGGAAATGTTCGGCATGTAGCCGGTGTCGCGCACCGCTGCGAGCACGCGTGTGCGGGTTTCCTCAATCACGACCTCCGGGCGCGCCAGCGTCCGGCTGACGGTCGCAACCGAGACTCCTGCCAGCCGCGCAACGTCAGCGATCCTGACCGCTCCTTGGCGTGTCACCCTGGTTCGCTTGGCCATATCGAGACTCGCAATCTCATCGTCATAACGGCACTTGCAAAATCTCTGGATCCTGCTACGATAAAAATGTAATCGATTACATTCGGCGTGTAAAGCAACAACGAGCCCCAAGGGCCGCAAGCCGAATAACACAAGCCTGCAAAGGCAGATCCGGGAGGGAATGATGAAGCGCACGCTGTTCGCATCGGTGGCGATTGTCGCCACGGCCTGGGCCTCGGTGCCGGTCTCCGCAGAAGAGATGAAGGCCGAAGTCATCCACTGGTGGACCTCCGGTGGTGAGGCCGCGGCGGTGAAGGTGTTTGCCGATCAGTTCACCAAGGCCGGCGGGACTTGGGTCGATAGCGCCGTGGCCGGTGCCGCCAACGCGCGAAATGCCGCGATCAGCCGCACCGTCGCCGGCAATCCTCCGACCGCGATGCAGCTCAATACCGGCAAGCAGTTCGACGAACTGGTGGAAGGCGATCTGCTCGCCGATGTCGATGCGGTCGCAACCGAAGGCAACTGGAAAGGCGTGATGCCCGCCGCGATCATTGCCGCGGCGACCCGCAACGGCAAGATGTATGCGGTGCCGATCAACATCCACGGTCAGAATTGGCTCTGGTACAACAAGGCCGTGCTCGCCTCCGTCGGCGCCGCCGAGCCGAAGACCTGGAATGACGCTCTCACCATTCTCGACAAGCTTAAGGTCGACGGCAAGGTGATCCCGCTGGCCTTCTCGGGCCAGAAGAACTGGGAGCAAAACCTGTTCAACTCCGTCATGATCGGCGTCGGCGGCGCACAGATGTGGACCGGCATCCTCGGCAAGCGCGACGCGTCGCTGGCACGGAGCGCCGAGTTCAAGGCGGTCGCCGTCACTTACAAGAAGCTCAAGGACTATGTCGATGCCGGCGCGCCCGGCCGCAACTGGAATGACGCGACCAACCTCGTCATCCAGGGCAAGGCCGGAATGCAGATCATGGGAGACTGGGCCAAGGGCGAATTCGTCGCGGCGGGCAAGGTCGCCGACAAGGACTATGGCTGCACCGTGCTGTCCAATGGCAACGGCGGTTATGTGATGGGCGGCGACGTGTTCGTATTCCCGAAGGCGAAGGACCCATCCACCACCAAGGCGCAGATGACGTTGGCGAGACTGATGCTGACGCCCGAGACCCAGATCCAGTTCGCGCTGAAGAAGGGCTCGATCCCGGTGCGTAGCGATGTCGATGCGTCCGCGCTCGATGCTTGCGCTCAAAAGGGCATGCGCTATGTCGCAGACAAAGCCCAGCAAATGCCGTCCGGCGACATGCTGGCGCCGCCGGCGCTGATCGGCGCGCTGCAGGATGCCATCTCGCAATATTGGAACACCGATATGAGCGCCGATGAATTCTCCGCCAAGGTCGTTGCGGCGCTGAAGTCCCAGGAGTGATGCATCAGAATAGGCGGCTGACGACCTGTCGGCCGCCTTGCCTGCCCGTCGACCTCTCTTCAATCCGGCGATGCGATGCGTCTTTCGTTGAACTCCCGACTTTCCGCGATCTCCGCGCTCTTGCCGGCGCTGCTGGTGATGCTCGTCGTCTATATCGGCGCCACCAGCTGGACGGTGTGGATGTCGCTGACCAATTCGCGCATGCTCCCGAACAACAATTTCGTCGGGCTCCGGCAATATGAGATCTTGCTCGGCAACGACCGTTGGATCACCTCGGTTCACAACATCGTTATCTACGGTGTGCTGTTCGTTTCGCTCGCGCTTCTGGTCGGCTTCCTGCTTGCGGTTGCGATCGATCAGCGGGTGCGCGCCGAGGACACGATCCGCTCGATCTATCTCTATCCTTATTCGATGTCCTTCGTCGTCACGGGCCTGGTCTGGCAGTGGTTGCTCAACCCGACGCTGGGCCTCCAGCATGTGCTGCGCAGCTGGGGCTTCGAAGGCGCGACCTTCGACTGGATCGTGCGGCCGGAGACCGCAATCTACTGCCTGGTCATCGCGGGCGTCTGGCAGGCTTCGGGGCTGGTGATGGCCATCATGCTCGCCGGCCTGCGCGGCGTCGACGAGGAAATCTGGAAGGCGGCGCGGGTCGACGGCCTGCCGAAATGGCGGGTCTATGTGTCGATCATCATTCCGATGATGGGGGCAAGCTTTGCGACGGCCGCGGTGCTGCTATCGACTGGCGTGGTGCGCCTCTACGACCTCCCGGTAGCGATGACCAATGGCGGGCCCGGCATCGCCTCGGAGGTGCCCGCCAAATTCGTCATGGATCATTTGTTCGAACGCGCCAATATCGGGCTTGCGACGGCGGCGGCCACCACCATGCTGATCACGGTGATCGCGGTGGTCGCGCCCTATCTCTACTGGCGCACACGCAAGGGAGAGATGCGATGACCGCGGCGGCTCAGCCCTTGCCCGCCGCTCGCCCGCCGAAGCGCATGACCCCGGCGCGCTGGGGCCTCTATGCTTTCATCTTCATTACCGCGCTCTACTTCCTGCTGCCGCTCTATGTGATGGTCGTCACCTCGCTGAAGCCGATGGCGGAGATCCGACAGGGCAATCTGTTGGCATTGCCGGCAGCGCCCAGCATCGACGCGTGGGTCAAGGCATGGACCTCGGCCTGTACCGGTCTGACCTGCGAGGGCATCAAGATCGGTTTTCTCAACTCGCTGCGCATCCTGGTGCCGTCGGTGGTCATCTCCATCCTGGTCGGCTCGCTCACCGGCTATGCGCTGTCGCTGTGGCGTGTGCACGGCGCCAACATCCTGTTCGGCACAATGATGGTGGTCGCGTTCATCCCCTATCAGGTGTTCATCTATCCCTTGGTTCGCGTATTCTCCTACACCGGGCTCGGGCAGTCGCTCCTCACCATCGTGATCATCCACACGATCTTCGGCCTTCCCACGATGACGCTGCTGTTTCGCAATTATTTCGCGTCGCTCCCAGTCGAGTTGTTCAAAGCCGCCCGCGTCGACGGTGCCGGCTTCTACCAGATCTATGCGTGGATCATGATGCCGATGGCCACCCCCATGATCGTGGTCGCGGTGATCTTGCAGACCACCGGCATCTGGAACGATTTCATCCTGGGGCTCGTCTTCGCCGGCCGCGACAATCTGCCGATGACGGTGCAGCTCAATAACATCGTCAATTCAACGCAAGGCGAGCGCGCCTACAATGTCGACATGGCGGCGACGCTGCTGACCGCGTTGTTGCCGCTCGCCGTCTATTTCGGCTCCGGCCGCTGGTTCGTGCGCGGCATCGCCGCCGGCGCAGTGAAGGGCTGACACAGAATGCAGAAATCGAACGTCGACATCAGGAGCCTTCAGATCGGCTTTGGCGGCTTGAAGGTGCTGGAGAATCTCAACCTCCATGTCGATGCGTCAGAGTTCCTCGTGCTGCTCGGGCCCTCCGGCTGCGGCAAGTCGACATTACTCAATGCGATCGCCGGGCTGATCGACGTCAAGGGCGGCGAGATCCATATCGGGGGCCGCAATGTTACCTGGGCAGAGCCGAAGGATCGCGGCATCGCGATGGTTTTCCAGAGCTACGCGCTCTATCCGCGCATGAGTGTGCGCAGGAACATGTCCTTCGGGCTGAAGGTTGCTCGTACGCCGCAGGCTGAGATCGAGCGCCGCGTCGGCGAGGCCGCGCAGATGCTGCGGCTTACCAGTCTTCTCGACCGGCGTCCCGGCGAGCTGTCCGGCGGCCAGCGCCAGCGGGTCGCGATTGGACGGGCGCTGGTGCGGCATGCCGGCGTCTATCTGTTCGACGAGCCGCTCTCCAATCTGGACGCCCAGCTGCGCGCCGAGCTCAGGGTCGAGATCAAGCGGCTGCACGCACGGCTCGGCGCCACCATGATCTATGTGACGCACGATCAGATCGAGGCGCTGACGCTCGCGGACCGGATCGCGGTGATGCAGGGTGGCGTGATCCAGCAGCTCGACGCGCCGAAGAAGATCTATCGCGAACCTGTCAACCGCTTCGTCGCTTCTTTTGTCGGCTCGCCCGCGATGAACTTCATTCACGGCCGGCTCGCGCGCGGTAGTGAGGTCGCATTCATCGCCGGCGTGAACCGGTTCAGCCTAACCGGTTATGCCTTCCGCGGCCAGCCGACCGACGCACCGGCCGTTCTCGGCATCCGGCCCGAGCATATCGAGTGGACTTCGTCCAACGATCCATCCTCCGTGTCCACGCGCGTCGAGATGATCGAACCGATGGGCGCCGACACGCTGATCTGGTGCCGCCTTGCCGACAACACCGCCTTCTCCTTCCGTCATGACGCCGACGCGCAAGTGCAGGTGGGGGACATGCTCACCGTCCGCTTCCCCGCCGATGCCCTGTCGCTGTTCGATGAGACAAGCGGACAGCGCCTCTAGATCTTCAACCCAGCAGAGAGCGAGACATGATCAAGCCGATCGACCGATTTTCCATCCAGCTGTATTCTGCCCGCTCCATCACCCCGCTCGAGGCGCAGTTCGCCCTGCTGTCCAGCCTCGGCTACAAGATGGTGGAGCCTTGGGGCGCACTGTTCGACGATCCCGAGACGCTGAAGAGGCTCCTCGATGTCCACGGGATGACTGCGCCGAGCGCCCATGTCGGCCTCGACCGGCTGCGCGGGGACGCGGTCGGCACGGCGAGGATGTGCAAGGGACTCGGCATCGAGACGATCTTTGCGCCGGCCCCACCATTGGGCGAGCGCGAGGGCGGAGAACAGGAATGGCGCAGCATTGGGCGCGGGCTTGCTGACATCGGAAAGGCGGTGACCGGCGAGGGGCTCAAATTCGGCTGGCACAACCATCATTGGGAATATGGCCGGAGCGGGAGCGGCAAGACCTATCTCGAATGCCTGTTCGAGGAGGCCCCCAACCTCGTCTGGGAGGCCGATCTCGCCTGGATCATGCGCGGTGGCGGCGATCCGGTCGCCGAGATCAGGAAGCATGCGCAGCGCCTGGTCGCCTGCCACATCAAGGATCTCGCGCCATCGGGACAATGCCCCGACGAAGACGGATGGGCCGATCCCGGCCACGGCATCATGGACTGGCCGGCGCTGCGCGCGGCGATGACGGAGGCCGGGGTCTCCCTGTTCGTCGCTGAACACGACAAGCCGAGCGACGTCGCCCGCTTCGCGCGCCGGGCGCGCGAGACCGTGACCGCCTGGACATGACGGGGAGGGGATCATGAGCAAGCTCGGAGTCGGAATCGTCGGATGCGGCAACATCTCGACGATCTACATGCGCAACATCCCGAAATTCCGCGATCTTGAGCTGGTTGCCTGTGCCGACCTGCGGCCTGAGGCCGCGCAAGCCCAGGCGGCGCAGTTCGGCATCGAGGCGTTGTCGATCGAAGCGCTGCTGGCGCGCCCCGATATCCAGATTATCGTCAATCTCACCACGCCGAACGCGCATTACGGCGTGAGCCACGCGGCGTTTAACGCCGGCAAGCACGTGTTCGGCGAAAAGCCGATCACGGTGGAGGCCAACGACGCCGCGACCTTAGTCGCGGAAGCGGCGCGTCGCGGTCTGAAGCTCGGCTGCGCGCCGGATACTTTCCTTGGCGGCGGCGGACGGACGGCGCGCGAGTTCGTCGATACGGGTCGGATCGGCAAAGTGCTGTACGGCACCTGCTTTCTGATGTCGCATGGCATGGAGCACTGGCACCCCGATCCAACCTTCTTCTTCAAGCCGGGCGGCGGGCCGATCCTCGACATGGGGCCCTATTACCTTGCAGCCCTCATCAACCTGTTAGGTCCCGTTGCGCTCGTGCAGGGGCGTGCGAGCGCCGGCTTCGCCACGCGGCTCGTCACCTCGAAGGGGCCGATGAACGGCAAGACCGTCGCGGTTGAAACCCCGACGACGGTCATGTCGCTGCTGCATTTCGAGTCAGGCGCCGACATCATCTTTGCGATGAGCTGGGACGTCTGGAAACACGGACATCCGCCCATCGAGCTTTACGGCACCGAGGGCTCGCTGCGCGTGCCGGACCCCAACTTCTTCGGCGGCGCGGTGCAATACACCGAGAAGGGTGGCGATTGGATCTCGGTCCCTGCCGACGACCGGCCGTTCGGCAAGCCCAACTGGCGCTCGCCGAATTGGGCCGATCACATGCCGAACCAAGCCAACTATCGTTGCCTGGGCGTCGCCGAACTCGCAAGTGCGGTGCTGCGTGGCACGCCACACCGCTCCTCCGGCGCGCTGGCGAGCCACGCGCTGGAGGTGAAGCACGCGATCCTCAAGGCCGGCGTCGAAGGCGGAGAGATCGCAGTGCGCTCGCGCGTCGAGCGACCGGCACCGCTGTCCGACGTCGATGCGATGGCGTTGTGGGCCGGGGAGATCTTCTGAAGCGGGACAGTCCCCAGATGCGATTGCCCGGTCTGGGCATTGGGATGAAATGCCCGCTCTGTCTCCTGGAACCAGCAAGGGGAGGCGAGTTTTGGTGGGGTATCGAACTCAGCGGACGCGTGCTGCTGGCGCGTCCAGGGTAGAAGGAAGCATTCGATGAAGATGATCAAGGGACCAGCGATATTCCTCGCTCAGTTCGCTGCCGACGCGGCGCCGTTCAACTCCTTCGACTCGATCTGCGGTTGGGCCGGCTCGCTTGGCTACAAAGGGGTTCAGATTCCGAGCTGGGATGGGCGGCTGTTCGATCTGAAGAAGGCCTCGGAGTCGCAGACCTACGCCGACGAGGTGAAAGGTATCGCAGCTCGTCACGGCCTTTCCATCACTGAGCTCTCGACCCATCTCCAGGGCCAACTCGTCGCCGTTCATCCGGCCTATGACATGGTGTTCGATGGCTTCGCCGCACCCGAGGTCCGCGGCAATCCGAAGGCGCGCACCGAATGGGCCGTCGACCAGGTCAAGCGCGCGATCTTAGCCTCCAAGCGTCTCGGGCTCACGGTGCACGCGACCTTCTCAGGCGCACTTGCCTGGCCCTATATCTATCCATGGCCGCAGCGTCCGGCCGGCCTCGTCGAGGCCGCCTTCGACGAGCTCGCGAAGCGCTGGCGGCCGATCCTTGACTATGCAGACGAGCACGGCGTTGATCTCGCCTACGAGATCCACCCGGGCGAGGATTTGCACGACGGTGTCTCCTACGAGATGTTCCTCGATCGGGTGAATAACCATAAGCGCGCGAACCTGCTCTACGACCCATCGCACTTCGTGCTGCAGCAGCTCGACTACCTCGACTACATCGACATCTACCACGCGCGCATCAAAGCCTTCCATGTCAAGGACGCCGAGTTCAACCCGACCGGCCGCCAAGGTGTCTACGGCGGGTTCCAAAGCTGGGTCGACCGTGCCGGCCGCTTCCGCTCGCTGGGCGATGGCCAAGTCGATTTCGGCGCCATCTTCGCCAAGCTCACGCAATACGATTACGGGAGCTGGGCGGTGCTCGAATGGGAATGCGCGCTGAAGCATCCTGAGCAAGGTGCGCGCGAGGGCGCGGAGTTCATCAAAAACCATATCATCCGCGTCACCGAAAAAGCGTTCGACGATTTCGCAGGTTCCGGCACGGACCAGCAGGCGAACCGCAAGATGCTGGGCATCTCCTGAGCGAGGGGAGCAATATGGCTATTGAAGCAAGCAATGAAGCTGGCGGTCATCGTCGTATCCGGCTCGGCATGGTCGGTGGCGGCCAAGGAGCCTTTATCGGTTCCGTACACCGCATCGCGGCCCGTATCGACGACCAGTTCGAGCTCGTTGCCGGCGCGCTCGCCTCAGATCCGGTCCGCGCCAGAGCCTCCGCGAAGGAGCTCGGTATCGCCGACGACCGCGCCTATGGCTCCTTTGAGGAGATGGCGAAGGCGGAAGCCGCGCGAGCGGACGGCATCGAGGCGGTCTCGATCGTGACCCCCAACCACATGCACGGCCCGGTTGCGAAGGCCTTCCTTGAAGCCGGCATCCATGTCATCTGCGACAAGCCGCTGACGACGACCGTCGCCGAGGCTGAGGAGCTGGTGGCGCTCGTCGGGAAGAGTGGCAAGGTGTTCGTGGTGACGCACAACTACACGGGCTATCCTATGGTCCGGCAGGCCCGCGCCATGGTCGCAAATGGCGACCTCGGCGAGATCCGGCTGGTCCATGCCGAATATCTGCAGGATTGGCTGACCGAGCAATTGGAGGCAAGCGGCCACAAGCAGGCGGCGTGGCGCACGGACCCAACCCGGTCCGGCGCCGGCGGGTGCATCGGCGACATCGGCACCCACGCCTACAATCTCGCCTGCTTCGTCACCGGACTTGAGCTCGACGAACTGTTCGCCCAGCTGTCGACCTTCGTCCAGGGGCGGCGCCTCGATGACGACGTCCAGATCCTCCTCAAGTGGAAGGGCGGCGCCAAGGGCATGCTGTGGGCGAGTCAGGTCGCCGTCGGAAACGAGAATTGCCTCACGCTGCGCGTCTACGGCAGCAAAGGCGGTCTCGAATGGACACAGGAAAATCCAAATCAGCTCTGGCTCACGCCCTACGGCCGGCCCAAGCAGCTCCTGACCCGCGGCGGGGCTGGCGCCTTGGTCGAGGCGGGCCGCGTCACCCGCATCCCCTCCGGCCACCCCGAGGGTTACCTTGAAGGTTTCGCAACAATCTATGCCGAGGCGGCGCGGGCCATTCGCGCAGCCGAGACCGGCAGGAACCAGGATCCGGCGGTGATCTTCCCGACCGTCGAGGATGGCCTCGCCGGCGTGAAGTTCATCGATGCTGCAGTGAGGTCATCAGCAAGCAATGGCGCCTGGGTTCGGATCACGTAACCGAGCGGCCCCTGAGATGCGGCAAGCCCGAAGGCGCGAATACTGTCGCGGGCACGTCAGCGCCTTCATGCGGGGTCTCCCGGCGTGATCAGGAGCGTCAGGTCACCGCGTTCCGGACCAGCCGAGTGAACGCAACCACCTCGTATGCCCTGCAAGTTGACGCCGCGATCTACCGCTAGCTGCATGCCACCGCATTCTTCAGCGGGACCGGCGATCTCCTGCAGACCTGTCCGACGCTGACCAATGTCAACGATGTCAGAGTGATTCTGGTGGGCTAGTCGTATCGAGAGCGACGTCGGGTTATGTTGGTAATCACGCAACAGATTAAGGAAGCGAGGGCCCTTCTCAGTCGGAAACATCCACCACCTCAAGAAAACTCAATCACTTACAAGTTGCTCCCTGCGTTCGAGACGCAATGGCCTGCTCAGGCTACCGCCTCAAAAAGCAATTTGAGATGGTTGTACGTCCTCGATTCGAACCGAAGGGTTCGAGCATTTGTTGCCTATGTCGGCGATACAGGCCATTGCAAATGGGATCTAGTTAGACATCGCTTGTTGGAGTTAGATCAAATTGGCCCATGATGGATTGGACCGAGAGTTCAGGTTTTTCAATCGGTTAGAGGTGGGCTTGAGAGTGAGGTAAGAGGAGAGCGGACGCGTGCGCCGCGAGAGGTGACCGCCCATTCGGCGTCAGCCTCAACGAGCGATCATATCGACTGCTGCCGTCCAGGCCTTGCGATAAGAGTCAAGGCCGGTAATCGAAATCGGATCGACGGGGGCCGGCCCAGCGATATGGTAAGAGGGGGGCCAATGCGCGAGCATTGCGGCACCGCGGGCCGTGCCTGCGGTGTCTTCCGCCGCAAAGACGCGCTGCGTCGTCCGTAACGCGCCGAGCGTCTGACAGAAGGAAAGGTTGCCGGCGAAGGTCCCTTCGACGATGAGATCGCCGCGGGTCGCTCCCATGCGCGTCAGCATCAAATCGCTCACCAGGGCACAATAGAGCGTCGCAAGTGCGGTCCGATCACGCGCTGCGACTTCGCCGCGGATCACGCCTTCGGTCGTCGCATAAGGTCCGCCTTGGCCCGAGAAGCAGGGCAAGGCCATCGCGCCGGAGACGATGACGCGCTCAATCGCGTCGAGAGCCGGGTTGCCACCACCGCCCGCGATGACGGCGTATTCGCGTCCGCCCATGAAGCGTCCGCAGGCGATGGGGCGGCCCAGCGCGTCGACGTTGGCGAGCGTGTCGTCGTGAGGATCGAGCTGCTCGAGCGAAAGGCCAACACACATCAGGATCACCCAGGTGCCGGTCGACAATACGGTGAACGGCGCCTGGCGCGAGACGAGGTAGGGCAGAAGTGAAGCGTTGGAATCGTGGATACCGCAAAAGACTGGCGTATCGGGCGCGAGCCCGGTTAGGGCGGCGATTTCTGGCTGAATCGGACCGAGTGGATCGAAGGCGCGGCGCAGCGGCGGCAGCAAGTGGTCGATGCCGAGAGCTTTGGCGAGGCTTGAGACCTGCCCCTGCCGCGGCGCCCAGAGATCAGTATGGGCGCCGAGCGTGGTGACTTCAGAGACCGCAACGCCGCACAGGCGCCAGGCCCAATATTGTGGATAGCCAACGAA
Organism: Bradyrhizobium genosp. A; assembly: GCF_049949275.1. Classification (NCBI taxonomy): domain Bacteria; kingdom Pseudomonadati; phylum Pseudomonadota; class Alphaproteobacteria; order Hyphomicrobiales; family Nitrobacteraceae; genus Bradyrhizobium; species Bradyrhizobium genosp. A. The sequence continues at coordinate 3,426,399 of NZ_CP188196.1, forward strand.
ATGCCTCGCTTTGGCGAAGAGGTCCGGCCAGCGCCACTTCTGGTAGGCGAGCTGCCGACCGAGATTGAGGCCGGCTGGCACTTTCGGCGACAGGCTCTCCGAAAAGGGCGGCCGCAGCCCGGCATACTCGGGTTCGATCACTTCTACGCCCGTAAATTCGTAGTCCATGACCGGAGCGGCGAGCTCGCTCTCGCCGATCAAGGCACCGGCTGCGCCATGCGCGGTCGGAACGATCGCACTGACCTGATGCGTGCGTGCGGCCTCACGAAGCGCATCGAGGACGAAGGTCCACGCGCTCTCAACATCTTCGTGCGGATAGGGCGGCCCCGGCAGGACGCAGTTGGGCGCCGACTTTTCCCAGAGGAGCCGGCCATCGTCGAATAAGGCAAGCTTTACATTTGTCTTGCCGATGTCGAGCACCGCGACTGTCTGGCTCATCGTCAAGCTACATCTCAACAAGCAACGTCACGAGTGCCATGGCCGGCCTGTCGTGACCATGACAACGAAGGCCAAGAATGTGTCGCCCGGCCGCGTTCCGCAGCCGGGCGACGAGTTCAAATCAGAAATCGAAGTCCTTGATGTTCTGTTTCGTGAAGATGAAGGGCGAGCCAAGCAGTATCTCGCTGCCGTTGACCACGTTCAGCTTGCCGAGTTTGCCCGCGTCTACCGACGTCGCGCCGGGCTTCAGGCTGCCGTCGACGAGGGCACGCATCACGTAGGTCGCGGCATAGCCGAGATCGACCGGATTCCACAGCACGACAGATTTGACGCAGTCTGTGTTGACATACGGCTTCATCGCGTTGGGCGTGGCGAGGCCGACTACTGCCACCTTGCCGCAGAGCTTGGCCTTGGTCACGGCTTCCGCCGAAGCGGGCGTCGCGACCGAGGTCATGCCGAACAGGCCGGCGAGCTTGTCGCCGTGCTTGTTGATCAGTGTCGTCGCCTGGTTGAAGGACAGGTTGTTGTCCTCCTGTGCCTCGACTGTCTCGAGCCATTTCAGCTTGGGATGACACTTCTGCGCATACGCCCACATTTCGGCGATCCAGCGCGCCTGGTTTGGCGTCGTGAAGGTCGAGGTGACGATTGCGAAGCTCTTGTCCTCGCCGGCCTCCTTGGCCATCGAGTCCATCATCGCCTTGGCGATGCCGTTGAACTCGGCCTGATTGACGAACCATTCGCGCGCATCCGGCGTCGAGTTGGCGTCATAGCCGACGACGTGGATACCCTTCGACAGTGCCTTCTTCAGCACCGGTCCGATCGCCACCGGATCGTTGGCGGCGAAGAGAATGCCGTCGACGCCGCTGGTGATGTAATTGTCGACGAACTTGATCTGCTCGTCGATCTTGGCCTCGGTTGGGCCGTCGGTCTTCACCGTGACATTGCCGAGCGATTTGGCGGCGTCCTGCATGCCTTTCGAGGTCGCGTTGAAATAACCGATGCCGATCAGCTTCGGCACGTCGACCAGCGTGATCGGTTTGCCGGCCTTGTCGGTCGCATTTGTCGGCCGGCCGCCGTCATAAGCCTTGGCCGCGGGTGCGGCGTTGGCCTCGCCAGCCGAACAGGCAAGCGGATTGACCGGCAGGTCGTCCGCGCCATCCCATCTCTTGTCCGCCGCCGAGGCCGTTCCGGCCAGCAGCGTCGCGCCGAGGAATGCAGCAGCTAATCCGAGTTTCATTTTATTCTCCTCCCATGTTGAAGCCGCTTTTCGCGGCCAGACATTCCATCAAACGCCCTCACGCCGCCGCTGAAGCGAACTCGCCACAAGAGTTGAAAGGATGAGCACCGTGCCGATGACCACGATCGTCGCGTCACCCTTGACGCCGGTCAGGGCCAACCCGTTCTTCAAGAGCTGGATCATCGCGAGGCCGACGACCGTGCCCCAGATCGTACCGACGCCTCCGAATATGCTGGTGCCGCCGAGCACCACCGCCGCGATCACGTCGAGCTCATAGCCGATCCCCATGTCCGAGCGGGTCGTGGTCACGCGCGAGACGAGAACACAAGCGGAAAGGCCGGCCATGAAGCCCGATAGCGTGTAGATGATCAGCTTGACGCGATCGACCGGCAAACCGGAAAAGCGCGCGGCGGTCTCGTTGTTGCCGATCGCATAGAGCGTCCGGCCGAAAATGGTGCGGTCCAGAACGATTGCCGAGACCACGATCGCGATCAGCAAGAGCCAGAGCTGCGCCGGCACGCCGAAGAGGTTTTCCTGTCCGATGAAGTAGAACCATTCCGGGTAGCCGCGCACCGAACGCGCCTGGCTGATTCCCTCAGCGAGCCCGCGGTAGAGGGCGAGCGTCGCGATCGTCATGATCAGCGGCGGCACTTTCACCCTGGTGATGACGATCCCGTTGAGAAAGCCCGCCGTGGCACCGACGACCAACGAGAAGCCAATCGCCAGCGGCAAGGGAAAGCCGAAATTCTTCCAGGAATAGCCTAGCAGGATCGCGCAGAGTCCGACGATCGAGCCGACCGAGAGATCGATGCCGCCGGTAATGATGATGAAGGTCATCGGCAGCGCGATCAGCCCGACCTCGGTCGTCAGCCTGCCTTGATTGAGCAGATTGTCGAGCGTCAGGAACCGATTGTTCAAGCCCCCGAGCACGATCAACGCAATGAGAAGGATCGCTGCCAGCATGGTCTCGTGACGCAGCAGCCACCAGGGCACGACGCGCTTGGCGGCCTGGGGAAGGGGGATTTCGCTCATGGTGCTCATGCTCCGGCCATGCGCCGGCGCCGCAGAATGTCGGCGATCACGGTCACGAGGATGAGCACGCCCTGGACCGCGCGGATCCAGTAGGGCGAGACGTCGATGAAGACCAGCGCACTGGCGATCTCGGCGATCAGTACGGCGGCAAGGGTCGAGCCGACCGCTGTGCCGACGCCCCCAAGAATACTGACTCCTCCAACGACCGACGCGGTGATGATCGTCAGCTCGAGATTGGGCGGCACGGTCGACTGGATGACGCGGAGCTGTGTCGCATAGAGCAGGGCGGCCGCCCCGGCGAACAAGCCGTGCAGCGCGAAAACCATTACGATCGTGCGCGGTTGCGAAATGCCGCAGAGCCGCGCCGCTTCGGCGTTGCCGCCGACGGCGTAGATGGCGCGTCCCGAGGCCGAATAGCGCATCCACAACGCTGCCAGGATCGTCACCAGGATCATGAGAAAAACCGGAAACGGCAGCACGCCAAAGAGTTCGAGATCAGCCAGATGAAAACTGTCGGGCAGGTCGGTAATCCACTTGCCTCCCGTGACACTGATCAGGCCGCCTTTGAGGATCGACAACATGCCGAGCGTAACCACGATCGCCGGAATGCGCAGATAAGCGATGATGGCGCCCTGCAAGGCCATCAGGAGTATGCCGGCAACGAGCGCAGCCAGCCAGGCGACCACGATCGGTGCGCCGTTCACGGCCAGAGTGCCGCTGATCGTCGCCAGGACGCCGATCAGCGCGCCAACGGAAATATCGATGTTGCCGGAGATGATCACCATCGACATGCCGACCGCGGCGACGGCGATATAGGCGTTGCCGAGCAGCACGTCGGAAAGATTGCGCACCGCCAGAAAGCGCGGATTGTAAAGGCCGACGGCAATGGCGAGGCCGATCACCGCGATCGCGAGCAGGGCCTCCTGCGAGGCAAGCGTCTTCAGCCACCGCCGCGGATCGGCCTCGGCTAAGGTCACTGCCGTCATGCCGCCTTCCCCGCGTTTTCACAACTACCCATCATCGCTGCGCCGATCGACTCCTGGGTCGCTTCTTCGCGCGAAAATTCGGCAACGATACGGCCTTCGCGCATCACGAGGATGCGGTCGCTCATGCCGAGCACCTCTGGCAGCTCGCTCGAAATCATCAGGATGGCGAGCCCTTGGGCGGCAAGTTCGCCCATCAGCCGATGGATTTCGGCCTTGGCGCCCACGTCGATGCCACGCGTCGGTTCGTCGAGAATCAATAGCTTCGGCCCGTTGGCGAGCCATTTGCCGAGCACGATCTTCTGCTGATTGCCGCCGGAAAGCTTGCCCGCGATCTGCTCGAGCGAGCTCGTCTTGACTGCAAAGCGCTTGACGCCGTCGCCGGCAAGCTTGCGCTCGGCGCCGCGATCGATGAAGCCGCCGAATGCGACCTTGCCAAGCGCGGCGAGGCTGAAGTTCTCGCGCACCGTCATCGGCCGCACCAGGCCCTGCGTGCCGCGATCCTCGGGAACATAGGCGACGCCCAAAGACCGTGCCTGTGCCGGCGAGCGGATGTCGACCTGCTGTCCGGCGATCCGGATTTCGCCATTATCGGCCGGCGTGACGCCGAAAATAGTTTGCGCCAGCTCGCTGCGACCCGAGCCGACAAGTCCGGCAAGGCCGACGATCTCGCCGGCGCGCACCGTGAGCGAGATGCTCCGCGTCAACGGCCGTCGTTCGAGGTTCTTTACCTCCAGCACCGGCTTGCCGATCGGAACCTTGATTTTCGGGAACAGACTCTCGATCCTGCGGCCGACCATCAATTGCACGAGTTCGGCTGCGTCCGTGTCGGTGACGCGTTTGGTCGCGACGTGCGTGCCATCGCGCAGCACGGTTACGCGATCGGCAATTGCGAAAATCTCGTCGAGCCGATGGCTGATATAGATTACGGCGACGCCGCGGGCTTTCAGCTTGCGCACGATGTCGAAGAGCCGCGTCACGTCGTACTCGGTCAGGGCCGCGGTCGGCTCGTCCATGATGAGAATGCGCGCATCCTGCGATAACGCACGCAGGATCTCGACGCGCTGGCGGTTGCCGACGCTGAGGGAACCGACGATTCGGTCGGCGTGCAAGTCATGAATCTCAAGCGAAGCGAGCAGCGCATTCGTCTTCTTGTGCATCGTCCGCCAGTCGATCCGGCCGAGGCCGGCGCGGGGCGCATGCCCCATGAAGATATTTTCGGCGACAGTGAGCTCCGGAAACAACAGCAGCTCTTGATAGATCGTGGCGATGCCGGCACGCCGTGCATCGTCAGGCTGCGCGAGGTCAACCTGTCTGCCGTCCACGAAGACCTCGCCGCGATCGGGCGAGAACACGCCGGAAACGATCTTGATCAGCGTCGACTTGCCGGCGCCGTTCTCGCCGAGCAAGGCGTGGACTTCGCCCCTGGCGGTGTCGAACGAGGCGCCGGACAGCGCCCGTACGCCTGGAAAGGACTTCTCGATCGCGCGCACCGATAGAAGCGGCGCCGCGGGAGTTTCACTGTGCGGGTCAGTTGTCATGGTCACGCCGCCGCATTGGCTTGAGCGCCTGCATCCACAACAACGACGCGGACACCGTGCCCGCGCAGCATGTCGAGTGCGTCGCTCGGCGCATCGGAAGCGGTGATCAGCGTATCGATGCGCGATAGCGGGCAGACGACAAGGCTGCCGCGCGAGACGAATTTCGAGGAGTCGGCTAGCACGATCAGCTTGTCGGCACGCTTCAGCAGTTTGGATTCGGCGCGGGCGAGCAGGGGGTCGCCCTCGATCACGCCGAGCGGTCCGATCGAGATCGCACTCATGAACATCCGCGTCGCCGAATAGTGCTGGATCGCATCCTCTTCAAAGGGCGAGACGATCATGCCTTGCTCGCGATAGACCTCGCCACCCGGCAAGGCGACGCGGCATTTCGACGTGTGGATCAGCGCGTCGGCGAGCAGATAGGAATTGGTCAATACCTTCAGACGGCGTTCGCGCAGATATTCGCCCATCTGATAGGTGGTCGTGCCGCCGTTGATGATGATTGTCTCGCCATCAGTGCAGAGGGCGACCGCCGCTTTTGCAATGGCGCGCTTGGCATCTATGTTGAGCGTCTGGCTGACGTCGAAGGAGCGCGTGGCAAGCGAAACGACGTCGCCCGGTGCGTTGACGGTGTCGGGCAGGGCTTCTAACCCGCCATGCACCCTGATCGCGATGCCTTGCTCGGCGAGCCTGGCGAAATCGCGCCGTATCGAGGCTTCGGAGACGCCGGTCGCGCGACATGCGTCGGCGATGCGCACCAGCGACCGCTCACGCAAGAGTCCCTTGATGACCTGCCAGCGTTCCCGCTCGTGCACGTCGCCCTCCCTTTTGCCCGTAAATAGCTCACGCTCTCGACCAGCGGTCAACTGCAAACCGTCAAAATCGATCAATATCGCGCTGCATCAATCATATTGCGTCGCGGCATTGAGTGTCTGTGATTGACCTTGATTGAATCGGTAGCCTAAGCTGACCAGAGATCAAACACAGGGAGAATCCCTAATGAGCGAGGTCGCGGCCAAGCCCCTGCCAAATCTCTGGGACGACGCGCTCGCCGCCGGGTTCGATGAAGCAGGTCAGTTGCTGTACCGCTCCAACCTGCTCGGGGCTGATCTGCGCATCACTAATTTCGGGGGCGGCAATACCTCGGCCAAGATCGAGATGAAGGATCCGCTGACGCGCCAGAATGTACGCGTGCTCTGGGTCAAGGGTTCAGGCGGCGACATCGGCTCGATGAAGCGCGACGGCTTTTCGACGCTGTACCTCGACAAGCTCGAGAGCCTGAAAGGCCTCTATCGCGGCCTCGCCCAAGAGGACGAGATGGTCGCCTTGTTCAATCACTGCACCTTCGATCTCAATCCGCGGGCGACTTCGATCGATACCCCCTTGCACGCCTTCGTGCCGCACCGGCATGTGGATCATGTCCATGCCGACGCGGTCATTGCCATTGCCGCCTCAGTCGACGCTGAGCGCCTGACCCGCGAAGTTTTCGGCGGCAAGCTCGGGTTCCTGCCGTGGCAGCGGCCGGGCTTCGATCTTGGCCTCAAGCTCGGCGAGATGGCCACGCGCCATCCCGACTATGTCGGCGTCGTTCTTGGTGGGCACGGGCTGTTCACCTGGGCCGAGACGTCGAAAGCCTGCTACGAGATGACCTTGCGCGTGATTCAGCAGGCCGCCGATTGGCTTGCCGCGCATGAGCGGAAGCCGGCTTTCGGCGGCGCCAAGGTCGAAGCGGCCTCGCCGGAAAAACGCCGCGCGATCGCGGCCAGGCTGATGCCGCTGATCCGCGGCAAGATCTCCGCGGACGAACGCAAGATCGGCCATTTCACTGATGCCCCGGAAGTGCTGGAGTTCGTCAACTCCAGTGCGCTGACGAAGCTGGCGCCGCTCGGCACCTCCTGTCCGGATCACTTTCTTCGCACCAAGATCCGGCCGCTGCTGTTGCCTTACGATCCCGTGCGCGACAATCTCGACGAGGTGATCGCAGGCCTCGATGACGTTCTCGCCGCTTACCGACGCGACTACGCCGCCTATTATGAGCGCTGCAAACATCCGGACTCGCCGGGCATGCGTGATCCTAACGCGGTCGTGTATCTCGTTCCGGGAATCGGCATGTTCACGTTTGCCAAGGACAAGGCAACGGCGCGCGTTGCGGCCGAATTCTATATTAACGCGATCAACGTCATGCGTGGCGCCTCGGGCGTCAGCGCCTATGTCGGCCTGGCTGAGCAGGAGGCCTTCAATATCGAATACTGGCTGCTGGAAGAGGCCAAGCTCCAGCGCATGCCCAGGCCGAAATCGCTCGCCGGGCGGATCGCCTATGTGACCGGCGGCGCCGGCGGCATTGGCGGGGCAACCGCGCAGCGGCTGCTCGGCGAAGGCGCTTGCCTCGTCATTGCGGACATTGACGAGAAGGCGCTGAGCGAGCGCGTTGCGGCGATTACGAAGCACCATGGCCGCGACGCGGCGATCGGCGTGAAGCTCGATGTGACCGACGAGGCGGCGGTGGTCGCTTCGTTCGAAGAGGCAGCGCGGGCCTTTGGCGGCGTCGACATCGTCGTCTCGAACGCCGGTATCGCTTCGGCTTCGCCTGTCGAAGACACGAGTCTTGGGCTTTGGCAGAAGAATATGGACATTCTCGCCACAGGTTATTTCCTCGTCTCGCGCGAAGCATTCCGGCTGATGCAGCGTCAAAACGTCGGCGGCGCCATCATCTTTGTTGCCTCGAAGAACGGTCTCGCCGCTTCGGCCGGTGCTTCGGCCTATTGCGCCGCCAAGGCGTCGGAGATCCATCTGGCCCGCTGCCTGGCGTTGGAAGGCGCGGCGCATGGTATCCGCGTCAACACCGTCAATCCGGACGCGGTGCTGCGTGGTTCGAAGATCTGGGAAGGCGAGTGGCGCCAGCAGCGTGCGGCGTCCAACAAGGTTGCGGAAGACCAGCTCGAGGAAGTCTACCGCCAGCGCTCGCTGCTCAAACTATCGGTATTCCCCGAAGATATCGCCGAGGGTGTCTACTTCTTCGCGTCCGATCTCTCGGCCAAATCGACCGGCAACATCCTCAATATCGACGCCGGTAACGCCCAGGCCTTCACGCGATGAGCACGCCGTTCTCGATCAGCCCGGATTTCATCGCCAACCACAACGCGCGGCTCGAAGAAGCGACCACTGAAGACTACGATGCCCTGAAGCGCGCGCTGGCGCGGCACGGCATCGACGCGGAAGCCCTGGTGCAGAAGGTTTTGGCCTTCGGCGTCGCCATTCCGACTTGGGGCGTCGGCACAGGAGGCACGCGATTTGCGCGCTTCCCGGGGCCGGGTGAGCCGCGCAACGTCTTCGAGAAGATCGACGATTGCGCCGTGATCCAGCGATTGGCGCGGGCAACCCCGACGATCTCGCCGCACATCCCGTGGGACAAGGTTGACGACTATGCCGCCTTGCGTGAACAGGCCGCGCGTCACGGCCTTACCTTCGACGCAGTCAACTCCAACACATTCCAGGATCAGCCGGGGCAGGAGCTTTCATACAAGTTCGGTTCGCTGTCGCATACCGATGCGCGCGTGCGCGCTCAGGCGGTCGCGCACAATATCGAATGCGCCGAGATCGGCCGCAAGCTCGGCTCGAAAGCGTTGACCGTCTGGATCGCCGATGGATCGAACTTTGCCGGCCAATCGAATCTGACCAAGGCGCTCGACCGCTATATCGACGCGATGCGTGAGATCGTCGCGGCACTGCCTGCCGACTGGCGGGTGTTCCTCGAGCACAAGCTCTACGAGCCGGCGTTCTACTCGACCGTGATCTCGGATTGGGGCACGAGTTTTGCGGTCGCGCAGGAACTCGGGCCCAAGGCGCATTGCCTCGTCGACCTCGGCCATCATGCGCCGAACGTGAATATCGAGCAGATCGTCGCCCGGCTCGTTCGCTTCGGGAAACTCGCGGGCTTCCATTTCAATGATTCGAAATATGGTGATGATGACCTCGACAGCGGCTCGGTCGAGCCGTTCCGGCTGTTTCTCGTCTTCAACGAGCTGATCGACGCCGAGCGACGCAAGGCGGAAGGTTTTGCGCCCGCCTATATGATTGACCAGTCGCATAACGTGACCGATCCGATCGAGAGTTTGATGCAATCGGCGATCGAGTTACAGCGCGCCTATGCCCAGGCCCTGATCGTCGATCGCGTGGCCCTCGAGGCGGCGCAAGAAGCGAATGATGCGCTCGGCGCCCATCTCGAATTGAAACGTGCTTTCACGAGCGACGTCTCGCCGCTGCTGGCCATTGCCCGCCTTCGTGCCGGCGGAGCGATCGCGCCGATCGCGGCCTATCGAGCATCCGGCTATCGGGCTCAAAAGACGAAGGAGCGTCCCGCCATCGCCGGGACTTCGGCGGGAATTGTCTAGGTAAGGGGTCTGAAGGCTGCGATCGACGAAGCCAACTGGATGACGCGCGGGATGATTTTCATATGGTACGCAAAAGACCAAGCCGCTTGACGTGGCAGTTCCACGATTGATTGTGCGATGGGCTCACGGCCCGCTGTGATAGACGAAGCTTTCTCTGACTGGCTCCAATCGGACGTCGATTGCTGAAGCTAGCTCAAAACTCGCCCATGATGGATTGGAGCGAGAATTCAGTAATTTCAGTTGGTTAGAAGGCGGCGTGTGCAGGCGTGTGCACCGGGAGATCAAGAAAAATCTCATTCCAGCCAGTGTGAGCACGGGCCATGGTGTTCTCGGCTAAAGTACCTCGACCAGCGAATGGCCGTGCAGCTCGATGTTCAATCCCTGCATGCCGAGATCGTTGATCTCGCCGCCCATCGCCTTCAGACTTTCCTCGCGGATCAGGGACATCAGGCCGCGGCGCAGCGCCAAGAATTCCGACGACATCATCATCGATTGCTGGCGTGGGCGCTCCAGCGGAATTGGTATCTCCGCCTTGATCGAGCCGGGGCGCGCGGTCATGCAGTAGACGCGGTCGGAGAGGAAGATTGCCTCGTCGATGTCGTGAGTGACGAACAGCACCGAGATCTTCAGCCGTTGCCACATGTTGGTGAGGATCTGCTGCATGATGACCCGGGTCTGGGCGTCGAGCGCGCCAAAGGGTTCATCCAGCAGCAGTACCTTCGGTCCCGTCGCGAGCGCGCGGACGATGCCGACGCGCTGCTTCATGCCGCCGGAGAGTTTTTCCGGATAGTGCTTCTCGAAGGCTTCGAGTCCCGCCAGGCCGAGCAGCGTGCGCGCGGCGCGTTCGCGCTGCGAGCGCGGCATGCCGCGCATCTTCAGGCCGAACTCGACGTTCTCCCGCACCGTCTTCCAGGGAAATAGCGAATATTGCTGGAACACCATGCCGCGCGCGGCGCTCGGGCCGTTGACGCGCTCGCCATCGACCGTGATGGTGCCGGTGGTGGGCTTGAGAAAGCCCGCCACCGCATTCAGGAAGGTGGACTTGCCGCAGCCGGAGGGGCCGACGATCGAGACGAACTCTCCGGGCTTGACGTGGATATGCGTATTGGTGACGGCCTGCACCGGGCCATCGATGGTCTCGTAGCTCAGCGAGAAATCTTTGACCTCGATATGCCCCTTTGGATCGCTGGTCGCGAGCTCGCTCATCTAGACCTCCATGGCATCACGAGATGACCCGCGCCTCGGATCAACAGACTCGATCCGAGGCCAAGCACGCCGATCGCAATCATGCCGAGCGCGATGTCGGCATACTGGACCAGCGAATAGGCTTCCCAGGTGAAGTAGCCGATGCCGTACTGACCTGAGATCATTTCAGCAGCGATCAGCGATACCCAGGCGACGCCCATGCCGATGGTCAGGCCGGTGAAGATGTGCGGCAGCGAGGCTGGAAAATACACCTCGCGGAAAATCGAGCGTTCGCGCGCGCCAAGACATTGCGACGCGCGCACCAGCACAGGATCGACCAACGTCATTCCGTGCAGCGTGTTGACGAGGATTGGGAAGAACGAGCCGAGGAACGTGATGAAGACGATGCTCTGCTCGTTGGTCGGCCACAGCATGATTGCCATCGGCACCCAGGCGATCGCAGGGATCGGCCGCAGCACTTCGGCGACCGGGAAGATTATTTCATGCACCAGCTTGAAGCGGCCCATGATCAGGCCGAGCGGCACCCCGACGATCGCGGCGAGCGAGAAGCCGATGAAGATGCGGCGGCAGCTGAGCGCGATGTGCAACAGGAATTTGGGATCGTGGATGGCCTTGGTGAAGCTTGCATAGACCGCGACGGGCGAGGGCACGTTCGTGAAGCGCACGAAGAATACGACGCGGTAGGTCGTGAGCAGATGCCAGACCAGGAGGAAGGCCAGCAGCGAAATGATGGCGATCGCGGTCGCGCGCAGCCGGCCCTGGTTCAGCCGGTACCAGCGCAGTGCGAGCGTGCCGAAAGAGGGCGGTGTGGCCGGGGGCGTGACGGCGGGCAAGGGGCCCGCCTCGGCGATGGCTGTTGGCATGCTGCTGTCCTCTGAATGTCTGAGGATGGCGGGACTGCTCACGTCTTGTCTCCGCTGACTGCTGTTTTCACCGCATCATCGAAGCCGAGCACCTTGCCGCTGATCTTGGCGGCATAGGCCTCGGCGTCCTTCTTAAGCAGGAACGGCGCGACGTCGCCATTGCCGACCGCGAAGAAGGCCTGGTCGGCGAACAGCTTGATACCGCGGGTGGTGTCGAAGACGTAGGCGACGTTGATCTTCTTGCCCTTGGCCTTGAAGTCAGCATAGGCCCCGAGCGTGCAGGCGGCGGACGAGAACGGCATGATGCCGGCGTCGTCGACCCAGACCTCGCCGGCCTTGCGCGGATCGGTGATCGGCTTCTTGCAGAAGGCGTCTTCGCCTGTAATTTCGTAGTTCTTGGTGCTCGCAAGTTGCGCGTCATAGTCGAGCTTCATCTCGGTATAGGCCTTGCGGATGTAGCTGTCGTCGACCCATTTCTTCGGATCGAACTCCTTCATGCGGCCGAGATTCTGCAGCACCTTGACGTCGTTGGCGGCCGCATCGATCAACGCCGGCTTGACCGTGGGATCGGTGGTCATGTTGCCGCTGGGGCCGAGGAAGATGTAGACGACTTCCTTGTTGATGCCGGTCCATTCCTGGAGCTTTTCGGAAGCAAGCTTGGGATCGTCGCGGAGCCACTGATTGGCGGCGATTAGCGCCTTCATGTAGGCGACGACGACTTCAGGATATTTCTCGGCGAAGTCGGTGCGGACGACGATGCCGTGGAAGGTTGGCAGATTGGTCTCGACACCGTCAAAGATTTTTCGCGCGAAGCCGCGGAAGGGAAGCAATTCGGCGAAGGGGACGAAGTCGGCATGCGCGTCGATCTTCTTCTCCTGGAGATTGGTCGAGCCGACCTCGGGGCTCTGGCTCACGAGCTGGAAGAAATCGGCCGTGTAGCCACGGTCCTGCATCGCCTTCAACACCATGCCGTGTGCGGCGGAGCCGAAGGGCACGCTGACGAGCTTGCCCTTGAGATCGGCCAGATCGTAATAGGGCGAGTCCTTGTGAACGACGATGCCGTTGCCGGAGCCGGAGAGGCTGTAGGCGGCGATGCCGATCAGCCGGCTCTTGCTCTCTGGATTGCTGTCGAACGTGAAGCCGTTCACGATCAGCGGATAGTCGCCCATCATACCGATCTGCAACTTGTTCGCCATCATCGCGTTGGTGACGGGCGGACCGGACGTAAAATTCTGCCACTCCAGCTCGAACTTGATGTTGGCGTATTTGCCGTCCTTAGGCAGGTATTTTTCGAGGAGATGGAGCTGGCGGATGACGACGCCCGCGGTCACCGTATTGGTTGTGGTGTCCTGCGTTCCGATGCCGAGGGTGACGGTTTCCGCCGAAGCCGACTGCGCGAGGATCAGCGCCAGCGACGTCACCGACATCGCGATCGAGAGCGTGGGAAGATGGCGGACCATTCTCATCCTCATTAGGTTGGATGTGCTGTGGTTGCCATGATTGGGTGAGGGCACCGACAGGGCAAATCCGGAATGATAACCGCAGTCGATTAGTTGCCGGGAAATGCTGATTGCATACTTCTTGGGCAGTCCTGCACTATAAAGCCGCGTGCCTGTGCACCGGCCTTGCTCGCAAATTCTATCAGTCGGGTGCGTGGCCGCGCATCTCCTCCAGCACGTCGGTGCGGCAGACCACGATCTGCGACCGCTTGGTCAACACGATTCCTTTCTCCTGCATGCGCTTCAAACTGATCGTGACCCATTGCCTGGTGGCGCCGACCATGTGGGCGATGTCGGCATGGGTGAAGGCAGCCGCAATCACGCGCCCGTCGGCATCCTCGACGCCGTAGAGTTCGACGAGATGCAGCAGAAGATGCGCAAGGCGCTGCGTGATCGAGCGCGTTCCCAGCATCTGGGCCAGCGCAGAATAGCATTTGCCCTTGAAGGTGAGGCCTTCAATGAGGCCGATCGCGAGATTCGGGATCTCTGCGGCAAGGGACCGCAATTCCTTTCCGGGCAGGTGCACCACGCTGCAATTGCTGGATGCGACGCCGGACCATTGATGCACAGTGCCTTCGAACACTTCGGGCCCGCCTACGAAATTACCGACATGCCAATAGGCGAGCGTGATCTCGCGCCCGAGCGGCGAGGTGTAGAACACGCGGATGCGGCCGCTCTCGATCAGCCAGATGCCGTCATGCTTGCCGCCCTGGCTGAACAGCGTCTGGCCGCGGTTCAGCACTTTTCGCCGGCCCTGCTTCAGCACCAGCTCCCGCTCGCGCTGGCTGAGCTTGTCCATCAGCGGGGGCGGCCCGCCGATCCATTGCTGGTTCTCGGTGAGCAGCAGCGAAGAACTGCCCGCAGGCCGGACTGCCGGGGGAACCGCCCCGCGAACTGCACTCGCCGCCTGCAACATCGTCTGCCTCCGGAACGTTGAAATCGTTCTAAAGAGGAGCAATGTCCGTGCCAGATGGGGGCGGCCCAGGAAGCGGCGCCTACCGTCCCGCCAAACTCAGCAAATATGGCTTCGGGTAAATTCCCCGATTATGTCCGTCCGAGAACGAGATGTTCAGCCCATAGCCGAGATCGCCGATCTCGGTGATGGCAATGCCCGGAAAGCGTTCGGGAAAGCGGCCATCGAAGCGGGCGCGCGTGCAGTGGGCGCATTTGCAGGAGACGCGAAGCTGCTCGGCGGAAACATTCAGCGTCTCGCCTTCGGTCGTGCGGACGAGGAGCGTCGCGAGATCGGCGCTTGCTTCGTAGTCAACCACTATCGGGGCCACCAGGGTCATGGTCATGACGAACCTCCGGATACTCTCTACGTCGGCGCCGATACGCGCGGATAGCAACTAATTGCCAGCGACGACGCGCTCACACTTTCGTCGCTGCCTGCTCTTCGATCATCGCCGGCGAAATGAGAAACTAATCGACCGGGAATTCCACTTCCGCATTGCCGGATTACCGTCTCTCCGAAACCTTGTACGTCATCAAGGGCCAAGGAGAGACCATGAGCGCATTTCAGAAGGAAACGGTTTTGTCGGTCAAACACTGGACCGAGTCCTTGTTCAGTTTCACCGCGACGCGCGATCCCGGCTTCCGCTTCCAGAACGGCCAGTTCGCGATGATCGGCTTGGAGGTCAATGGCAAGCCGTTGATGCGGGCCTATAGCATGGCCAGCGCCAATCACGAGGACGCGCTCGAATTCTTCTCGATCAAGGTGCAGGACGGCCCGCTGACCTCGCGCCTGCAGAAGATTCGGGAAGGCGACATCATTCTGGTCGGCCGCAAGGCGACGGGCACGCTGATCACCGGCAACCTCATTCCGGGCAAGCGCCTACTGCTGCTCTCGACCGGCACGGGCCTCGCGCCGTTCGCGAGCCTGATCAAGGATCCCGACGTCTACGAGAATTACGAGACCATTGTGCTGGCCCATGGCTGCCGCCAGGTCTCCGAGCTTGCTTATGGCGAGCAGCTCGTCGACGGCCTGCGCGATCACGAATTCTTCGGACCCTTGATCCGCGACAAGCTCGTCTACTGCCCGACCGTCACCCGCGAGCCGTTCCGCAACCGTGGCCGCATCACCGATCTGATCGCCTCAAACCAGTTGTTCGACGACATCGGCCAATCCGGCCTCGATATCGAGACCGACCGCATCATGCTCTGCGGCAGCCCAGCGATGCTCGAGGAACTGCCCGTGATGTTTTCCGCGCGCGGCTTCATCGAGGGCAATCACAGCCAGCCCGGCCATTTCGTCATCGAGAAGGCCTTCGTCGAGCGCTGAGGCGCAAATCGCTTCCCGGCGACAACTAATTGCTATCGCCGGAAAGCCCCCTGAACAAAGCTGATGCAGAGGCGCTGGTGCGCCGGCGAACCAGGAGCAAGCGATGGCACTAGATCAGATCGTCGAAGGACTTTCGGAGGTTTCCTGCGATGTGCTGGTGATCGGCGGCGGCACCGCCGGCCCGATGGCGGCACTGAAGGCGAAGCTGAAGAATCCGAAGGCCAACGTCGTCCTGCTCGAAAAGGCCAACGTCAAGCGCTCCGGCGCGATCTCGATGGGCATGGACGGGCTGAACAATGCTGTCATTCCGGGGTACGCGACACCGGAGCAGTACACCAAGGAGATTACCATTGCGAACGACGGCATCGTCGACCAGAAGGCGGTCTATAAATACGCGCAGAACTGCTACCAGATCGTCGAGGAGCTCGACAGTTTCGGCATTCGCTTCTTGAAGAACGAGAACGGCGATTACGCCGTCAAGAAGGTGCATCACATCGGCAGCTACGTTCTGCCGATGCCGAACGGCGAGACGGTGAAGAAGGCGCTCTACCGCCAGCTCCGCCGCGCCCGCATCCTGATCTCCAACCGCTACATGGCGACCCGGCTGCTCAAATCGTCCGACGGCCGCATCGCCGGTGCGATCTCCGTCAACACCCGCACAGCGGAGATACTGGTGATCAAGGCCAAGGCCGTGATCCTCTGCATGGGCGCCGCCGGCCGCCTCGGTCTGCCGACCTCAGGCTACATGTTCGGCACCTACGAGAACGCCGCCAATTCCGGCGACGGATATGCGATGGCCTATCACGCCGGCGCGGCGCTCGCGAACCTCGAATGCTACCAGATCAATCCGCTGATCAAGGACTATAACGGTCCGGCTTGCGCCTATGTCGCCGGTCCGTTCGGCGCGTTTACGGCCAACAACGAAGGCTCCCGCTTCATCGAATGCGACTACTGGTCCGGCCAGATGATGCTGGAGTTTTACAACGAGCTTCTCTCCGGCAAGGGCCCGGTGTTCCTCCAGCTCAAGCATTTGCATCCCGACACCATCTCGGAGATCGAGTCCACGCTGCACAAGGTGGAGCGGCCAACGCGCGGCCTGTTCCAGCAGGGGCGCGGGGTCGATTATCGCAACGAGTCGATCGAGATGCACATCTCCGAGATCGGCTTCTGCTCCGGCCACAGCGCCTCCGGCGTGTTCGTCGACGACAATGCCCGCACCATCGTGCCGGGCCTCTACGCCGCCGGCGACATGGCGAGCGTGCCGCACAACTACATGCTCGGCGCCTTCACCAACGGCTCAGTCGCGGGTATCGACGCGATGGAGTTCGCCGACAATCACGACTTCGCCGAGTTCGATGCGGCCGATGTCGCTAAGGAGCGCGACCGCGTGCTGGCGCCGACCAAGCGCGAAGACGGCATCCCGCCGAATCAGATCGAGTACAAGACCCGCCGCTTGGTCAACGACTATCTCCAGCCACCAAAGGTCACGCGCAAATACGAGCTCGGCATGCGTCGCCTGGCCGAAACACGCGAGGACATGCAGGAGCGCATGATGGCGCGCAACGCGCACGAGCTGCTCCGCGCGCTGGAAGTGCAGTCGATCATGGATTGCGCCGACATGGCGGTGCATGCCTCGCTCTATCGCGAGGAGAGCCGCTGGGGTCTCTATCACTGGCGCACGGATTTCCCGGAGAAGGACAACGAGAACTGGTTCTGCCACACGCTGCTGTCGAAGCAGAACGGCAAGATGACCAGCGAGAAGCGCGCGGTCGAGCCTTACGTCGTGCCGATCGCCGACGACGAGAAGGACCTTTACGACAAGCAGCGCATCCGCGCCACCGCCTGATCCACCGCACCATAGCAACAGGAGACATAAAATGCCTCTCGCGTCCTATCAGACATCGGTTCCGGTGGTCGTCGACGACGCCAAATGCATCGCCGACAAGGGCTGCACCGTGTGCGTCGACGTATGCCCGCTCGACGTGCTGCGCATCAGCGACATGACCGGCAAGGCCTACATGGCCTATGACGAATGCTGGTACTGCATGCCCTGCGAGGCTGATTGCCCGACCGGTGCCGTCACCGTCAACATTCCCTATCTGTTGAGGTGAGCATGTCGAGCCCGTTCGAATCCTACGACGATCTCGAAGACGCCGACGAGCGGCTTCGGGCCGCCGATCCCGCGGAGCGCCGCGTCGCCATCATCGCGCTCGGTCATTCCGGCGATCCCGCAGCGATTGTCCATCTCGCCAGCATGGTCGACGATCCCGATGCCGGCGTGCGCCAGCAGGTTGCGATGGCGCTCGGCGAATTCGACGGGCCGGAAGCCGCAAGCGCGTTGGTGAAGCTGCTGGTTGATCCTGAGCGGATCGTTGCGGCTGCTGCTGCCGACAGCATGGCCGAGTTCAAGGATCCTGCCTGCGCCGATGTCATCCTGCCATTGGTCAAGCATGCCCACGCCTTCGTTCGCATGGGCGCGCTGCGGGCGCTCAAGGAGTTGCGGCGCAAGGATACGCTCAAGCCCGTGCTGGAAGCGCTGCAGGATTCCGATGCCGCCGTGCGCGTGCAGGCGATCGGCGTGATCGGCTTTCTGAAGCTGGAGGAATCCATCCCGGCGCTGACCGCGCTGATCAACGATCCCGACGCCCATGTGCGCCGTGCCGCGGTGAGTGCGCTGGCGTTCTCCCAGATGAAGCCTGCGGCGGAGACCATCACCCGCGCGTTGAAGGACACCGATTGGATGGTCCGCGAGATGGCTGCGGAGACGCTCGGCCTCAATGCCAACGGTTCGCTCGCCGCCGATCAGCTCATAGGCTCACTTGCCGACGAATTTTGGCAGGTGCGGCTGAAGGCGATCCGCAGCCTGGGCAAGATGAAGGTCGAGGGCGCTTTGCGCGCGATCGGCAACTGCGTCCACCACGAGCAAGCGAATTTGCGAAAGGAGGCGGCTGCCGCGCTCGGCGAGATCGCCGTCCCCGAGGGTGAGGCCTACCTCGCGGTGATTGCCAACGATCCCGATCCCGACGTCCGCAAGAACGCGCGCTGGGCGCTCCAACAGATCGCCGCGCGAAAGGGGAAGGCAAGGCCGTAGGGTGGGTGGAGAGGACCTAGGATTTAGACCTGACTGCCCATAACGGCACTTGCGATTGGCCGGCGACGATCCGTCGCCGGGCCGATGCGGTGAAGCGAGGGCCGCAATCTCTGATGCCTGGCGGCCAACGCCAACGAAATTAATTGCTTATGCGTTGCGGCGTCGCTCCCTAGGATCGGTCTGTGCTTGACGAATTCCAGCGTCAGCACGAGCACGGTCAAGTGCGTGATCCCGAAAAGAGGCGTCTACGATCATGAGCAATGCCATCACTGCCACCGGAGAGAAGCCGTTGACTCCGGCCATGCTGCGCGAGTTGTCAGCGCGGTCCGATTGGCAAGGTCTGGTCCGTGCGGCCAGCCACTACGGCGTCATCGTCGTTGTCGGCGTGCTGATCTGGCTGGTCTCGTCGCGATACGGAATCGTCTGGGCGTTGCCGCTGGTCGTCGTCCAAGGCTACTTTGTCGCATTCCTATTCATGGTGGTCCACGAGACCGCCCACAAGACGGCGTTTCGCAGCCGCGGGCTTAATCTCGCCTTCGGTCATTTCTCCTCGTTCGCGGTCGGCTTGCCTTACGAATATTACTGCCTGTTCCACTGGGATCATCATCGCTATACGCAGGATCCAAAGAGGGATCCGGAACTGCTGTCGGTACCGATCCCGACCTCGGACGCGCAACTGGTGGTAGTCTACAGCGGCTTGCGGCAGGTTGCCTTCCGGGTGCGGCTGATGCTTCGCCATGCGTTGACTGGAAACGCCACGTCGTCCTGGATTCCGGAAAGCAAAGGCCACATCGTCGTGACGGAAGCGCGCCTCCATCTGGCAGGCTACGTCGCGCTGCTGCTGGCGTCGGTCGCGCAGCACACCATGATCCTGTTGTGGGTCTGGGTCGTCCCCGTGATCGTCGGTCAATTGTTTCTGCGTCCGTATCTCCTTGCCGAACACACTGGTTGCGATCGCATGCGCAGTGCCTTCCAGAATACCCGCACCACCTATACCACCATGTTCGTGCGCTGGTTTGCATGGAACATGCCCTATCATGTCGAGCACCACGCCTATCCTTCGATTCCGTTCCATGCGCTGCCGAAACTGAACCGGATCGTCGCCGATCAGATCGTCTACCGGGGCCCGGGCTACATCGCAGTGACGGGGCAGACGTGGGCTTGGTTTCGCCGCGCACGCAACGGCATCGAAAGCCCGATCGGTTCTGATTGAATCGGCATCAGGGCTTGGCGAAAGCCAGCAGGGTGCCGTTGCCGCAGCCGGCGGCGCGCAGATGCCGCCCGCGCCGCGAACGCCGGTCGCACCAAGCGCCTTCTCCGCTTCTCCGGAGGCGCTTCCGGGCCCGAACAGATCAGCGCCACTACGATGCGCCCAAGGTGTGAGCAGCTTGATGAATTTATTGCCCCGGTCGCAGTCGGAAGCTGGTCTGCTTGCGCAAAAATTGGACAGCGTTGGGCCTTGTCGATTAATTGCTTCACGGTCTCCCGTCTTCAGACGACCCTCTCGTCACGGTCGATCACTCCGTTCGCCGGCATCAGAGGGGTTTGGCATGCGATCAACAACTGGTCTTCGCTCTGCCGTGTTCGTGCTATCTGCGTCCTTCCTGTTTGCCACGCCTGAGCGCGCGACAGCCGAAGAATTGCTGAAGGCGCGGCTCGCCCAGAATCTTGGGCCGATCTCGGGACTGGCGATTGTCGCCAATGCGAAGGGCATTTTCGTCAAGCAGGGGCTCGAGATCTCGGTGTCCAATTTCACCAGCGGGAAGCAGTGCCTCGATACGGTGCTTGGGGGAGGGGCGGATATCGCAACAACCGCCGAGGCGCCGGTCACGGCGGCCGCGATGGCGCAACAACCGATCGCCTTCGTGGCGGGGATGGAATATTCGGATCTCAAGACCATGACCGCAGCTTCTGCCGGTATCAGGACGAAGGCCGATCTGCGTGGAAAGCGAATCGCCTTTACGGCCGGAACCGGCAGCGAAGTGTATACGTCGGTCCTGTTGAAAGCGGCGGGCCTGACTTCGAAGGACGTGACGCTCGTCAACCTGCGACCTCAGGAGATGCTTCCCGCCATGGCGGCCGGCAGCATCGACGCGTTCGATACCTGGGAGCCGCACGTCGCGAATGCGAAGAAGGCTCTTGGCGAAGGCGCGATCCCGCTCGAGACCAGAGGTCTCTACTCGGAGACCTTCAATATTGTCGTTACGCAGTCTTACCTCGCGGCCAACCCGGCG
The DNA here is from genome assembly GCF_049949275.1 of Bradyrhizobium genosp. A. Taxonomy (NCBI): domain Bacteria; kingdom Pseudomonadati; phylum Pseudomonadota; class Alphaproteobacteria; order Hyphomicrobiales; family Nitrobacteraceae; genus Bradyrhizobium; species Bradyrhizobium genosp. A. The sequence goes on from NZ_CP188196.1 coordinate 3,447,195, forward strand.
ATCGTCAGCAAGTTCCTGGCGTCCCTCATCGAAGCCGAGGGCTGGCTCAAGGCGAATCCGGGTGAAGCGATCGACGTCATCGCCGGAGCGACCGGGATGAAACGCGATGAATTGGCTTCGATCTGGCCAGACTATGTCTACCACGTGCGCCTCGACGACAAGCTTCTCGCGACTCTGAAAACCCATGCCGCTTGGCGGCTCGAGACCGGCAATCATCCCCCTGGAGCGAGCATGCCCGATTTCTCGAAAGTCTTGGTGACGGCGCCGCTGAAGGCCCTCGATCCAGCTCGCGTCACACTGGAGGCGCGCCCGTGAGCGTCGGGCGAGGCAACAGTGCGAGCGCGATCGCACGGCTGAGCGTACTGGTCGCCGTCCTCTCCGTGCCCGCTTTCACAGGCGTGTGGGAACTGGTTGCACGCTCCGGCATCGTGAACGCCGTGCTGTTTCCGCCGCCATCGACCGTCGCTGTCGCCATTCTCGAATGGATCCGCAGCGGACAATTTTTCGGCGACCTAATGGCGAGTCTCTCGCGCGTGGCCGGAGGGTTTGCGATCGGGGCCGCGGGCGGGATCGTGCTCGGCGTCCTGACTGGCCGGTTCCGGCTGGTCTCTAGCCTGCTTTCACCCTTGTTTCACATCCTTCGTCCAATTCCTCCCGTCGCCTTCGTGCCGATCGTCATCCTTTGGTTTGGCCTCTCGGAGACAGGCAAGCTTTTCCTGGTCGTTTGGGGCGTGTTCTTCACGGTATGGCTTGCGACCCACATAGGGGTGCAGAAGGTCGATCCCGGACTTATCCGTGCCGCCCAGATGCTCGGCACGCCGCAGCCGCAGATGCTGTGGGAGATCGTCCTTCTTGGCGCGCTGCCCTATATCACTGTCGGTCTTCGGACCGCGGTAAGTATCTCCTTCTACACGCTGGTCGCCGCCGAGTTGGCGGGAGCGTTCGCTGGTATCGTTTATCGTATCGAAATTGCGCAACAGAACATGCAAACGGGTCAGGTCATGGGCGGGTTGGCGGCTCTCGGGCTGCTTTCCTTCGTCGCCGACCGTTCCTTCGCGACTCTTGCCGAACGTGCCGTGTGGTGGCGATGACCTCGAGCTTGCTTCGTCCAGACCAGCCGCTCAGGCTCGTGGATCCGCACTCGCCTTCCGCCCCGGCGCGTCAGGCAATCATCCGGGTCGAGGATTTGAGCATCGTCTTCGATGTGCCGAGCGGACAGGTCATCGCGGTCGACCGCGTATCCCTGGCGGTAGCTCAGGGGGAATTCGTCTCGATCGTCGGTCCATCCGGCTGCGGCAAGTCCACGCTTCTGAATGCGATGGCCGGCCTCGAGCAGCCGTTCGAAGGCCAAGTGCTCATAGCCGGCGAAGCGATACTCGCGCCACGGCCCGAGATCGGGATGGTCTTCCAGCAGCCAAATCTGTTTCCGTGGAAATCGGTGCGCCGGAACATCGCGCACGGGCCGCGTGCCCTCGGCAAGCCGAAAGCGGAGGCGCTGCGGATTGCTGACGACCTTATCCAGATGATCGGACTGACCAAATTTGCGTCGGCATATCCGCACACGCTATCGGGAGGCATGCAGCAGCGGGTTGCGATTGCCCGTGCCCTCGCAAATCAGCCGCGCGTACTGTTGATGGACGAGCCGTTCGGAGCGCTGGATGCGCAGACCCGGGCGGTCATGCAGGACAATCTGCTCGAGCTCCGCGAGCGGATCAACGCAACAATCGTCTTCGTCACACATGACATCGATGAAGCGATCCTTCTCTCTGATCGTGTGCTGATCATGAGCGCGGGACCAGGCCGCATCCTCAAAGATCTTCAAGTGAGCCTGCCGCGACCGCGCTCCAGCGTCATCGTTGCGGAGGCTGCCTATCTCGCCCTCAAGCGGGATTGCCTTGACCTGATCCGCTCGGAAGGCCGCAGGGCCTTCGAGCAACTGGAAATCAAGACGTAGGCGCCCGACGGCATGGTCTGGCATGGCTCTTGAATGGTTTTCCTTGCGGCGGCAAGGGAGCGATCAGATGTCAGCGGCAAGTCTCAGGAATACGACCGGCATCATGCTGGCGGGATCGGATGCTCTGGTCGGGTCGCTGCCCGGCTTGTTGGATCCGTTGTGTGAGGCTGATCGGCGTCGTATCCTCGCTGTCGGCCGCGAGGAGGTCCTGCAGGCAGGCAAGCATGTCTGGCGGCAGGGCGACCTCCAGAACGGGATTTATCTGATCGAAGAGGGGCGCATTCGCAGCTACTACGCGGCTCCTTCCGGACGTGAGGTGACGCTGGCCTACTGGTTCGCCGGCAATTTCGTCGGCGGCCCGGATCTGTTCGGAACTGGTGCCCACGTGTGGTCTTCGGTAGCGGTGGAGACGAGCCAGGTGACGTTCTTGCCCGGCCCAGCCCTACGCGCGCTAGCGCTTCAATCGGCCAGTATCGCGGTCGCTCTTCTCGATGCACTTGCCTTCAAGGCACGGTGCTACTCGGCCATGGCGCAAATGCTGGGGACCCGCTCGGTTACCGAACGGTTGCATCGTCTGTTAGTCTTCCTCTCGAATATCTACGGCTCGCAGCAAGGCCGTGAGATCGTAATCGGAATCCCGTTCACGCATGGTGATCTCGCTAATCTGATCGGCTCAACTCGCCAATGGGTTACGGTGCAGCTTTCCCGCATGCAGGCAAGGGGCGTCATTCGTTATCACCGAGGCCTGATTGTGATTCTCAATCTACGTGCTCTCGATCTCGAAGTCGTCTAAGACGGAGCCCTCGGATATTCTTTTAGATCGAACAGTGCAGCCTTCCCATCGGGCAGCCATCGCTCGGCAAGGTCAAGAAGAGCATGGTCATGCCACGCAGGGGCGAGCAAAGTGATGCCCATCGGCATACCGTTGCCGAGCGTTGCGTTGGGAACTGCCACCGCGCACAAGTCCACGAGATTGGCGAAATAGGAGTAATAACCGAGCCGACTATTGAGCGTGATAGGATCTTCCATCATCTCCGAGATCGTGAAGGGACGTGGCGCGGTGGGTACCACCAAGACATCGATCTCCTCGAAAAGCGATTGGATCTGGCGTCGCAGCTTCAACAGCCGATGTTGCGCGGCGAACGCATCTATTGCGGAAAACCGGGCAGCTGCGCTCAGCACGTTGCGGGTGACTTCAAGCAGTTCTCCATGATCGATGTCGAAGAGCTTACTGATCGCCGCATGACGTTCAGCAATCCAAGGCCCTGAGAAGAGCATTTCACCGGCTTCGGCGAAAGGCGTGAAGTCAATTTGTCTGGCTTGGCCTCCCAGTCCCGAAAGTCTCGCGCATGCCTGCCTGTAGAGGTCATTACATTCCGGCATACCGAATGAATTCAGATGACCGACAGAGACCTCGCCGAACCGGAATTTGCGAGGAGATGGGGAGGACGAGGCAATCCGTTGGCGGCTAGAAGGATCGGTGTCGTCGAATCCTTCGATCAACCCGAGCAGAATTCGACCTTCGGCAATGGAATTGCAGAAAATCGAAGGACAATCGAGCGTCGGACAGTTCGGCACAAGCCCCCGGGATGAGACGAGGCCCACGGTTGGCTTGATCCCAACGATCCCATTGAAGCCTGCGGGAATCCGGCCCGAGCCGCCGGTATCTGTGCCGAGAGCGAAGGAAATATGGCCGGATGCTACGGCAGCAGCCGAACCGGAACTCGAACCGCCGGAAACATACAGATCATTAGCAGCGCTGGAACAGGTGCCATAGGGGGAGCGGGTGCCGGACAGTCCGGTTGCGAATTGATCTAGGTTGGTTTTGCCAAGACAGATCGCACCCGCGGCCGTCAATCTCTCGACGCATCTAGCGGATTGCGCAGCCACATATTCGAATGACGGACAGGCTGCTGTCGTTGGCATGCCCTCAACGTCAATATTGTCCTTGACGCCGAATGGCACGCCAAGAAGCGGCAGGACTTCACCCTTCTCCGCTCGCTGCGCAAGGGCATCAGCCTCGGCCAGCGCTTCTTCTATGGGCCGCACATAGATCCAGCAGTTGCGGCGCCGGTCCCGTTCGATGCGCTCATAGACGATTGTGATGATGGAGGCTAACTCGGCAGGAGAACGTAGATGTCGACTCTGCGCGGATAAGATAGCTTGCGGCACGGAATAAACTCCTGAGGGGCATGACCCCATAAATATGAAGCTGCTGCCCAGCAATGAAAGCAACTAAGCGCCTCTGCCGCACGGGCGGGACTCGAACCTGCAACCGGACCGCTATGAGCGGGAGGATATCGATCAATTTCATTGATTTTACTGCGCTTTTCGTGGAGTTCGACCACGTTCGCTGCGCTTCGTGTTTCTGGTACGAAACTGGTGTGGTGCAATCGAAGCCTGGACTTAGGACATGTGCCTTCTGTTCGTGATAACGTGAGAACGCAAGTCAGTGCCGGCGAACGACGGCAAGCGAATTCCCTACGCCATGGTACCGGATGATCGCGGCGGCCTGCCAAGTTCACCGTCCACGCGGTTAGCAATGCGCTGTCGGTAGCGAGCCGAGACTTTCATGGAAAAGCAAGGCAGGTGAAAAAGGCCGTGAGTTTCTTCGAGCGTCTAAAGACAGAAGCATCCGCTGAATGGCGGGCCTACACCGAGCATCCCTTCACGAGCGGATTGGCAGACGGCTCGCTCCCCGAAGCGGCGTTTCGTCACTACCTCGCTCAGGATTACCTGTTCCTCATCGAGTTTGCTCGCGCCTACGCGCTCTCGGTCTACAAGTCGCCCAAACTTGCCGACATGCGTGAAGCAGCGGCCGGCCTCTCGGCCATCCTTGATATCGAGATGAACCTGCATGTGAAGCTCTGTGCCGGTTGGGGTCTGTCCCCGAGCGACCTTGAACAAACCCCTCCAGCGGTCGAAATGCTGGCCTATACACGCTATGTGCTCGACGCTGGAATGCGCGGCGATCTGCTGGCACTCAAGGTGGCGCTTGCCCCCTGCGTGATCGGGTACGCGGAGATCGCAACGCGGCTCGCCTCGCGACCCGCTGCGGGCGCCGCGACGAACTCCTATCGCGTTTGGATCGCCGAGTACGCCGGCGTGCCATACCAGGAGGTCGCGGCGAAAGCGCGGGCGCACCTGGAGCATCTCGCCGATCTCTACGCCGCGCCGGCCCGCGAGGCAGAACTGATTGCGATCTTCAAGGAAGCTACCCGGCTCGAGGCAGACTTCTGGGAGATGGGCTGGCGCGCGGGCCAGCGTGTTGAATAACCCTTTCGGCAATCATCAGCTCTGAAGGTCATAGGTTCAAATCCTATCCAGGATTTGACCCTAGGCTGGGCTCATCGGTCACGGGGCAGGGCGGGGAGTTCGGTCGTGTGCGCTCCCATCGGCAAGACGCGCCATTGTTGACTAGATCTCGTTAGACCTTGGTGGCTGGACTAGATCAAGCTTGCCCATGATGGATTGGAAGCGAGAGTTCAAGTTTTTCAGATAGTTAGAAGGTGGCGTGTGCACGACGTGTGCACTGGGAGATCAAGAAAAATCAATCGACGGCAAATCTGAGCAATCGGTCTGAGCGATGATGCGGACATCGGGCTGGACGCGATCGAATTAGCAAGAGCAGGACAGCCACCTGCGACTGAGAAGCTGATCTCGTTTTTCGCTCGGCGAAGGGACCTGTCTTCGTTTCGCCCAGTGGGGCGGGGCTGCTGATGTCGGTGGTTCGATTCCGCCCCTGGGCACCAAGGCTCTTCCAAGGGCCTGATATCTAAAGCAATTCAGCAATTCCAAAGACTTACCGCTGCCCCATTGGTACAAAAGGGTGGTACAATGCCCCTCGCTATGTCGCGTCCGTGGAAGCATCCAAAAACTGGCATCTATCAGCTCCGGAAGGCCGTTCCGGAGGAGCTGCGTAAGCTTGTCGGGAAGCGTGAGGAGAAGTTGAGCCTCAACACGCGCGACCCTGTGGAGGCCAAGCAGCGATTTGCGAAAGCGCTTGCCGAGCTGGAGGCTCGATGGGCCACTCTGCGCGCAGGTCCGAAACCTCTGACCGAGCGTGAAGCCCACCAACTGGCCGCCGGTTCGTATGACCGCTGGCTGGAGCAGTACAGGGACAATCCCAGCCAGTAGACCAGTTCGGATATCGGCGTTGGCGATCGGCTGTTTGGGTCGCCGCCGACCAGGGAACAGCAAAGTGCTGCTCGCTTGCAGTCGATTGATTTTTCCGCCCCCGAGCCGGAAGTCTACAAAATTGCCCGAATGGAGCAGGCCTGTCTGGAGTCCGCTGATGGCTATCTTACCGCTCACGGGATCTCAGCGGATTGGCAGAACCGCCGCATCACGGCTCGCGCAATCGCCGCCGCTATACAGCGCGCAATCCGAGCGTGAAGAGTTCGTGCTGTTATGCGCATCGTGCGACCGTTCATGTCGCTCAGCGTGCCCCGAGCTTGCGCCCGGGTTGACTCCGGACTCGATAAGCAAAAATATCCTCAGACCGTCGTGTCGACGCCGATTGTCCCCGGTTGCGTGCAGCTTTTGGGGGAAGGAAAAAGGTTCTCACACAGTCTGGGTCACAAGCGTTACTTTGGCACCCAGCCGCAACCTTCCGGTTTGCCCCTATCAACTGACATGGATCGGCGCTGCGTCAACGGGCGAGATGGGCCACTTGCAGACTCGAGCACTGGAACAAAACAGTCCTATTCGACCAACTCGTCGATGCGAGCGAGCAGCCAGGGTGGCGTATGGAGAGATGCCAAGCGCCTTGGCGGTCCGCGCGGCGTGCTGCGTTCCACCGGCGTGATTATTGTCTTGCGATTGGTCTGATTGGAGATGTCCCGCATGACGAGCGAGGCGCTGAGCAAGAAAGTCGCCACCAAGATGAGCTCGGCCGAGGTTCTGGAGGGATCTTACTACGTCCGACCGCATCATGTCCTTCGCGATCCCAGTGAACCGCCAAATCACTGGTCAGACCAAGGGATTGAGACAATCGTGGGTTGCCCTGGTTTGGTCTGTTGATAGCATTGGCAGGCTCGCCAGGGCGAGAGTATTTAATTACCAACGGTTGTTTGATTTTCGCGATGTTCGAACTGTCCATTGGAGGGGGTTTTGGCCAAATCGCACAAACATGCTGCCCACCGACATCATCACCGTCGGGACCACCGACCTCCGTCGACTATGCCTCATTTTATTCAACTCGCGCCGGCGATCATGCAAGATCTGATATCGACATTCGACCTTACGCCCGTTCAGGCCGCCGCCATCGTCGGCAATCTGGGAACCGAAAGCCGAAATTTTACTGCCTACCACGAAATTGGCCAACCAGAGGGCAAGGGCGGGTATGGCTGGGCTCAGTGGACGGGTCCCCGCCGTAAGGCCTTTTTTGCTTGGGCGGACGCAAATGGACTACCTCGGCAAAGCGCGGCCGCGAGCTTAGGATTCCTGGAGCACGAACTGCAAACTACACACCGACATGCTGTCGCCGTGCTGAAAAAGAAGTCCGATCTGCACACTGCCACTCATTCTTTTATGATCCACTTTGAGGGTCCCGGCATTCCCAACGAGAAAGACAGGAAACTCCACGCCTCCGTTGCGTTGCAGGCTTATAATCAAAATCTGGCTAGCCAAAATAAGGGCCGCTAAAAACATGAGACCCGTCGTTTTGTTTTTATGCGCGTTCGCTATCGCCTTTGCGCCTGCCGCAATTAACGCCGCCACCGGAAGATGCGTCCTTCAGGTGGCAAGGAAAACCTATCTCGATGAACAATGTGAAATCGCGATCAACGACGATCAGGGCTCGTTCTCGATAGGCGTCGGTGAAAGGCATCGGTCGAAGTATTTTGCCTACGTCAACATAGATAGCGACGGCGCTCGTGGCTATTGGAACGAGACGTCAGGTTCCAATCACGCCCATACGAGCCTGGGAAAACTGAAACGCAACGGCGCATGTTGGGAGAATAAAACGGCTCGCGTGTGCGCTTATAGATAATTGCGTTCTTCTTTGCTGACTCGGCCTACCCACATCCGGATTCCATCGCCACGCAAGCTTGCCGGTCCACACATGCCGCATAACCTGCAACCGGTGGCGGTAAGTCACCAAGATGCCGATAATCTCGTCATTGCGCTTCGAGGTGGCCGGCGAACCGTGTCCCGCTTCAGCACCCTTGAGACAAAACGTGGGATTGAGCTGCTGCGGGTTTGATGGACACCCGGTTAAGCTGATCCCACCTTGCGCTCGAACTCAACAGGGCTGAGGTATCCGATCGTCGAATGACGCCGGACGGCGTTATAGAACCGCTCGATGTAGTCGAACACATCTGCTCTTGCCTCGTTCCTGGTGCGATAGATCTTGCGCTCGGTGCGCTCGGTCTTCAACGACGAGAAGAAGCTCTCCATCGCCGCGTTGTCCCACACATTGCCGGATCGGCTCATGCTGCAAACGATGCTGCTGTCAGCCATCAAGCGCTGGAACTGTTCGCTGACGTATTGGTTGCCGCGATCGGAATGATGCATCAGAGCATCCGGTCTGCCGCGCCGCCAGACTGCCATCAACAGGGCGTCCGCAACCAATTGCGCAGTCATACTGGCGCTCATCGACCAGCCAACCACCCGGCGCGAGAACAGGTCGATCACCGCCGACACGTAGAGCCAGCCCTCGGCGGTCCAGATGTAGGTGAAGTCGGCGATCCACTTCTGGTTCGGCCGCTCGGCCACAAACTGACGATCCAGAAGGTTCGCCGGCACGTTCGCTATCTGCGATCGCCTTCATCCTTCGGCAGGCGCCGGCGTCTCGGCCGCGCCCGTAAGGCCTGCAGGCTCATCAGCTGCTCGATCCGATGCAGACCGCAGTTGACGCCGTCTGCCAGAAGGTCTCTCCAGACGCGCCGTGCCCCGTAGGTCCGGTCGCTGGCAAGGAAGCTTGCCTTGACCCGCTGGCCTACCGTCTCGTCGCTTCGGGATCTGGCGCTGGGCGATCGGTTCAGCCAAGCATGGACGCCCGACCGCGATACGCCCATTGCTTCGCATAGCCATGCCACCGGCCAGATATTCCGGTGCTTCGCGATGAAGACGAACTTCATGTCGCTTCCTTCGCGAAGTAGGCAGCGGCCTTTTTTAGGATGTCCCGCTCCGCCTTCAGCTTGGTGACCTCGCGACGCAGACGCTCGATCTCCAATTGCTCAGGCTTCATCTGCCCATGGCCGGGAAAGGCCTGCACAGGGTCGGAGCCCAACTCCTTCACCCATTTGCGCAGCACGTTCTCATGGACACCCAGGTCCCGTCCCGCTTGCGCCACCGACACCCCTCGCTCCCTGACAAGCTTGACCGCCTCGACCTTGAACTCTCGACTGAACTTCCGCCTCTGCATGACCACCTCCGGCTTCATGAAACGCCCAATCTCGGTGTCCATCAAACCGGCAGCAGCTCACACATAACTGATCGTCAATGGTGCGATGAGGCGCTATGGCGAGCATTAAAACAGAACACTTGCTTAAGGAGATTTTGCAAGACCTCCGCCATCAAGTAAAGCACCGCCCGGTCTTCAATTAGTATCACCGCCAACCTCTTCCTCCAGCGTGATATCGCCAGCCCGTTTCTTCAGCCTGATGTCTTTGGATAGCCCCCACTAAGCTGCCAGACATCCCTAGACCGCACTTGCCTTTGTGGCGCGCCACGAAAGATGGCGTCCAATGCCGCAGGACTAACGTAAACCTGACCTAGTACCTCTGCACCGTGATTATGACTCTTTGGAAGTGTCGGGATAGGCGCGGCCCATTTTGGCGCGGGCCTTGTCCGTAGTGAACATCCATTTGATGCGGGAGCGTGCGGCATTTCTCTGCCGTTCCCAGGCGGTGATCTCGCGGCGCAGTCGCTTGGGGTCGTCGATCCTGCGATCGAGGCACTGTCCCCGCAAGACGCCGATCTCGATCTCAACCATGTTGAGCCAGCTTGCATGCTTGGGAGTGTAGTGGAACTCGAGCCGCCGTAAGATCCGCCTGGCTTCGGCAGGTGGGAACGTCTGATACAGGGCGCCGGCGGAGTGGGTCGATAAATTATCCTGAACGACCCGGATGGTCTCGGCGTCGGGATAATGGATGTCGACGAGGTCGCGCATGCAGTGGGCATAGTCTTCTGCGGTCCGCCGCTCGGTGACTTTGACCTTGCGCCAGGGACGATGCACGTCGAGCAGGACAAAGAGGTTGACGGTGCCATTGCGACGATACTCGTAATCGTAACGAGCGAGCCGTCCGGGCTCGGCCGGGATCGGCTGACGCGCCTCGCCGATGAGCTGCACCGGACTTTCGTCGAAGCACACCACCGGCCGCTTGGGATCGGGCGCCTCGGCGTAGAGGTCGAGCACGTCCTCCATGCGGGCGACGTATTCGCCATCGACCTGCGGAATGCACCACATGTCCTTGCGCCAGGGTTTGAGGTCATTTTCCGCCAAGCGCCGCCGAACCGTCTCGTGCGACAGGCTCCTGTGCTCGGTGAGCTTGACCATCGCACCTGCCAGCAGCTTGAGCGTCCAGCGGGCACGGCCCTTTGGCGGGCTGGTACAGGCAGTCGCCACCAGCAAGGCTTCTTCCTTGCCGGTGAGTTTGCGCTCCGCTCCGGGACGCGGTTCTTCGCTCAGCGCCCGCTCCAGATTGCCCTCCACGAAGCGTCGCTTGGTCCGGTACACGGTCGAACCGCCCACGCCGACGCTCCTGGCGATCTCCTCGTCGCCGGCTCCGCCATCGGCGGCCAGCAAAATCTGTGCGCGCTTGAGCTTGCGGGACGCATGCTTGCCGCCGTTGAGCAGCGCCCTGAGTTCGGTGCGCTCGATTTGGCTGAGTTCGATCCGATAGCGTACATTCATGGCGTGCCTCCTCATTCGAGGCACGCACGAACAACTGAATCGGATGGCCGCGTGAGTCCTACGGCAAAAACCTTCACGCCCAAGCAGGGGCAGTATCTGGCTTTTATCCACCTCTATACCCGGCTGCATCGCAGGCCCCCGGCCGAAACCGACATGCAGGAATATTTCCGCGTCAGCCCGCCGTCGGTTCACCAGATGGTGCTGACGCTGGAACGAGTTGGCCTCATCAGAAGGCAGCCAAGGACCCCTCGAAGCATCGAGGTCCTCGTTGATCCCAAAAGCCTGCCGGAGCTAATCTGACCGCCGCTGGACGCAACCCGTCAAAATCACTTGCAGAGCCACTAGTTGAGCCCGCTACGTAAACGCCAAACCGCGAATTGGGGAGGGACTGACGTGTCGGCCATACAGCCGATCGTCGCCGGCTACGTGAGAGTGCGACATCGACGCCCTCTGACAGCTTTGCTAAGCCATCGCCGCAAGGTGCTCGCGCCCTGCAAGCCGTATCGAGCATCAATCCAGAGGACGTGAACAAAACGATGCAAGAGGTTTGGCGGTGATTGAAGCCGGCCTCAAGAACCGAAGCCGCCGCCGGTTCATTGCCGGAGAACGAGTGGGGCTAAATAACCTGCAAGCCTTCGTTCAAATGACCCACGCTCATGAGTTATGCGTTCACTTCAGGCCGGGTTAAACGTTTGTGTCGCTGAGGGCGAAATGTTAGCGCCTCTGGAGAAGGTGGTCTAGGGACATAGGACGGAAAGTTGGTCCGGGTAGTGGCGCAGAGGCGTCCTAGCGCGATGACCATCTAAGGGCATCAGAAACTGCCACTGATGAGCTGCGTTCAGGCGGCGTTTGTTTTCTGCACAGTCCGAAACAGATGGCGACTTCTGATTCATCGTCTCGACAAGATAGTCGAGAGCTGCAGCTTCACCGATTTGTATTTTTGAACCTTTTTCCGGTTTGGATCGACTGTTGATTGTGGGCACGAGCAGGCACTTTCTTCACGGCACGCTACAGTGCCAGGAGGCGCGTCCGGCCGCTTTGCTTTTCGAATTTATATCTTAGTTGGAGGACTTCTTTTGCTGGAGGCAATGCATTGCCGAATCCAAAGATGTTGATCCTGAGGGGCAATAGTGCTCCTGCAGGCAATTATCCGGATGAGAGCGGAAACCCCAACATTGCTTGGCCGTTCGGAGCATTGCACGTCCGAGCTGCGAGCGAATATGCGCGCCGGAAAGGCTATGAGCCTGTTGTACTCGATAAGCCGGGCCAACCGCAAAGCCAGTCCAGTCCGCAAGCGACGGCAGCGATAAAGGCGTTTCTCAACGATGAACAAGTAGCGGCATTCTACGGATTTTCAGGCGGCGGCTATAATGTGAGACACATTCTTGCGTTCCTGGCCTCGAACAAGCCGGAGACTCTCATCCGCATCCATTTGGTCGTGGTGATTGGTTCGCCCGGGCCTCACGGCAACTCCACAAAGCCCCTCTATCTGCCGTCAGCCTATAGCGCACTCGCAAAACGGAAGTACAAACAGTGGAAGGATATAGACTGGGAGGTGGTCTATAGAACTAACCCGGTTGCTTCGCAAATGCCCAAGGATCTAGAACGGGTGAGCACGCACATGTTCGGCCCCGATATTCTGCTGGCGGGCTGGCCTGAGGGTGTAGGAACGTAAGGCGCTGCCAGCTACTCGGTACTGTTCCCGCATCGTGCGGGCGAAGGAGCCACTCGGCGCCGTTATGGGCCACGGGCCGTGTTTTCCATAACGAGCAGACGGGAAGCATTTTAGCCAGTCGCCGCTCAGCTCCCGACCCGCCGCCATGGTCAGCGTCCAGCGAACCTTCCCCCAGGTTCGGAGGCCACGGACTTCAATTCCTAACGGCAGAAGGCCACGCATCCATGGCATTTCAGGCGGCACGGCCGCATGACCTCACCGCGCTGGTGACTGATAACACGAACCCGGAAATGAGAGCCTTTCGCCATCCCGTGTTTATTGAAGAAGGCCAGCATCAACGCTCCCGCGGAGCGATTTTCGCCTGACGGAACATGCGCGATTCTGCTGGCGGAACCGCCTTCCAGCGTACAAGCAAAAGGGTACTCGTCGCGATCTGTCTTGGCGCCCGCTAGAAAGGCCGGACTAGGCTTAAGAATCGGCACTTTTCCAGAATAGCCGCCGTCGTTGAAGCTCATCGCCGCCTTACGCACCATGGGGTTGGTCCCGTCATATGTCAGGACCTTTGGTGCGCCATCCATTTGAGCGTCAAATATGTTATCTGCGATATTAGGGTGAGTTTTGAAATCGATCCTCAGAACAGGTAGCTCCATCGGCCACCTCAATTGACACAATACCTTGCTTATCCACGCGCGGCTTTCGTTATACCGCTGAGCGGCGGGCGCTTTTCCTTCTCGCCTATGCTCGTTGACGATTGCACCGGCCACCCTACCTTACCGGCATCTTCTCAACAATCGCGTAAAGCAGCATGAAGATCGCCAAAAAGACAAAAACCAAACCGCCAATGGGGTCGGTTCACGCGAGTAATCATTGGGGCGCATCGGAGGCGGCGTCATCCCCAAGCGCCGTGGCGACGGGACATCGACTAGGTGCGGCATGCCGGCCAGGCCACGGTGACCAGGCAGAATTCGTCACCGTTGAGCACGAAGCAAACGGAGGAGACCATCACGCAGAGAACGCAGGATGTTCCAGCCTCATCGGTGATGTTCCCTGTACATTGCGTGCGTAATGAGATCGCGTAAGCCGGGGCCCGCGCGCAGGCGCAGAAAGCCTCAGCCGCCGAGGCTTTCGAGAAGCCGCGAGACTTGCGGTCTAAGTTTGTCGCAGGAAAGCCGGTCTTGGAATTGCTGCACTAGTTCACGCGTACCGTGATTGCGCAACTGCGACAGCTGGCTCGCCTCCTGATCACAGGACAGCGCTGGCACGCTTAACGGCGCATCAGCCTGTGATGCCGGGGAGGGGGCGCGGGCGGAGTTTTCAATGCCGCGCGACCCGTCGGGTGCGGCGAACGCCACACTCTCCTTCAGGCGAGAAAGCTGCGGCCGCAGTTTGGAGCAGGCGAGCGTGCGATCGAATTCGGCGATATCCGAGGCAACAGGTTTTGCGCGGAGTTCGGCCAGTCGGCTAGCATCACGCTTGCAGGCGTCGTCTTGATTGATCGACTGCTGCGCGTTCGCGGTCTGCTTGACCTCGTTTACGACAGGCGGGGAGGGCGGTGACGCGTTTGCAGCGGCCGGCGGGTTGGACGGCGCCTGGCTATTGGGCAAGCTGTCGGATGGCGCGGGCAGACTTTCGCGCAGCCGTGCCAGCTGCGGGCGCAGGCGTTCGCAGGTCATTTCGCGCTCAAACTGGTCAATGGCATCGCGGGACAAATCGCTACGCAGGCGCGCCAGGCGCTCCTGGTCCTTATCGCAGTTCGCAGGGACCGGCGGCGTCGGAGTGGGAGGATCGCGCGAGGCAATTGTGGTCTCGACCGCCGGTGCTGCAGCTTTGAGCTGGGGCACAATCTGTTTAGCGGGCTCCGATGCAGCGGCTCTGGCGGCCTGTGTATCGGGTTGTGCCGTGGGCCTCGCATCGGGGCGCTGCGGCTCGGGCGCAGCCTGCTTCAACGCCTGCTCCTCGCGCTGCCGTCGTTCTCCATCCACACGCTGCCGCTCGGCGATCATCTTGGCCAGCTGCTCATCGAGCAGGCGTTGCACTGCATCGGCTCGTTGCTTCTCCGCTGCCAGGCGAGCCGCATCCTCGAGACGCGCCTCTCGCAACTTCTGTTCTTGAGTGGCCATCTCAAGCGCTTGCAGGCGCGTTTTAACCGCCGTGACATAGACCGAATCGGGATATCGCTGCACGAAGCTCTTGAGCATCGCGGGATCGGACGTGTCCTTAATCTGCTCATAGGCGTCGCGATCGAGCTGGTTCAGATAGAAATCGCTTAGGAGCGATACATAGGTTTCCGGCCGCTGGCGACCATCGGTCGAAGCGTTCACGTCGGATGCGATCCGGCGAAACAGCTTTTCGATTTCGAGGCCCGGTTGCTTCAACCATTTCAGCAGCGAGGCCGTGAAAGGGCTGTTGCGGCCGGTACCGTCAGCGGCAACATCGTCTGGCGAGGTCGAATAAGCCACGACCATGCCCTGAGTCTTGTCCATGCGCGCCAGGCCGCGCGATTGGATTCCCCGTTTTTCGCCGGCCCGGCGCTGTAGCATATCGGCGATCGGATTGTTGCGGCAGGAATCCAGGATTAGGATCTTGACTCCATTGGTGCGATCGAGCGCGGTGCGGACATCGTCGACGGCAACAAGCTGGAAGCGCAGGCTGACCTCGTCCTGAATCTCAGCATCGATTGGCATCAGATAATTGCGACCCTGATATTGGATCGCATGGCCGGCATAGTAAAACAGCGCTGTGTCGGCATTCGTCGCTGCGCGTGCAAAATTCGCCATGCTGCGGTCTAGCACCTGGCGGTCGGCGTCGATGGTTTCAATGACGTCAAAACCTAGTTCTCGGAATGCTTTTGCAACATCGCGGGCGTCGTTAACCGGGTTTGTGAGAGTCAGGCTGGAATCCCGGTAGTGGGAATTGCCAATGATCAAGGCAACCCGACGTTCGGCTCTTGCCTCGGTGGCAAACACCAATAGAAGGCCGACGATACAAAGAACCAGAACACGGCCCCAACTGAGCTTACGGGCCGAGGTTCCAAGCGCAGCAGCGGGATTCATCGATTTTAGACAGTCGATCCGGCCGCAAATTGCAGATCGTTCTTTCGATGACATCAACTCGACCTCGTAAGCTCCCCCTTGAACCGGCGTGAGCCTACTCCCAGCTTCCCTTACTGATAGTAACGACGGTGCCTTTTTCGTACCACAGGACGGCGTCCGCTTTCCGTGACAGTGACCTGGATCGGTGCCGAATAGATAGGCGGATCGTGCGGGATGTGGTTTTCATCGGCAAGCAGGAGCTGCAGGGTATGGCGCCCCAGCGGCATTGTGACCTTCGCCTCGGTCTGACCTGCGCCAAAATGAAGGTGATTGAAGTCGTTCGGGATGGGTTGATCGAGCGGCGGCAAGGGCGCGTCGATCAGCAGATGATGGTGCCCCGTGTTTACCTTTTCGAAGCCGGCCGGCGCCACACCCATGCCGACCAGGCCAAAGCGAACGATGGGCGTCGGCGTTACGTAGGCGCCGTTGGTCGGATAGACGAAATAGACTTTCGCGCCGGGAGGCGAGGGATGACGGCCAGTATGGGCATGAGCCATCGGTGCCGGCGAGGCACTGGACGCGCTCGGTGCCGCTGCTCCTTCGACGACCTTGACGTGGATGCGCTCGGACTGGAGAGGCGGCGTATTCGGGACGTGGTTCTTGTCGCCGAGCAACAACTGAAGTGTGTGGTCACCCGGCGTCAACGTGACTTCGGCCTCCGTCTGACCCGCGCCAAAATGAAGGTGATTAAAGTCGTTCGGAATCGGCTGATCGAGTGGGGGCAAATCGGTGTCAATCAGCAGATGGTGATGCCCTGAATTCTCTTTGTCCGAACCAGCGGGCGCAACGCCCATTCCCTTCAAGCCGAAATGCACGGTGAATTTGGTGGGAACCGTCTGCCCATCCTTGAGATCGACGAAATAAACGGCGGCGCCGGGTGCGCTGGCCGTCGGTCCCCCGACCGGCTTGGGCTGTGCGTAGGCAACGCCCGAAACCGCTGCTATCACGAACGACATCGAAGCGACGAGCCGGAAACGATCAAGCACGAAAACCTCCATGAGTCAGGCTGCCGGCTGGCACCCAAGTATCAATGTCTAGCGAGAGCCTGCATATGCAATTGGAGCTTCGATATTGGCCCGAGCCTGATATTTAAAAATTGAGCAACGCGGTGCGAAAGACCCGACGAAAATTCTATAGTGATTGCCTATATGTTGCAATAGACTTGCAGGTAGCCAACAACCTCTGCGTTTGAGCTGTCGACCACAAGCGTGTATGGCGCCGCTATGAGCACGGCGATTCCCAGCAAGCTGTGTTGAGATAACCAAGGGGCGATGGGAAGAATGATCTTCGTCTACCTGTTATTCGCGGGCCATCTGGTTGCGCCACCTCTCGACGCCAAAGCTCCGTCCGAACCGCGCACAACGCCAGTGGCGATCACGCAACAGCCGGTCCCCTTGCCTGGTGAAGTGTTCCGCGATTGCGCGGACTGTACCGAGCTTGTCGTTGTTCCTGCTGGCGAGTTCGATATGGGAAGTCGTGAAACGCCCTATACTTCGCCGCCGCATCGCGTCTCCATCGCTGCGTCTTTTGCAATCGGTCGACGCGAAATCACCTTTACGGAATGGGATGCCTGCGTGAATGACGGCGCTTGCAAGACGCGCGGAGATGATCACGGCTGGGGACGCGGCAGTCAGCCAGTTATCGGGATTAGCTGGGAAGATGCACGCGCGTTCGCCGCCTGGATTTCGCAAAAGACGGGACGGAAATATCGTTTGCCGACGGAAGCTGAATGGGAATATGCAGCGCGCGCTGGCACGACCTCGACGTTTTGGTGGGGCAAGGATGTCGGACGTGGCAACGCCAATTGCGAGGATTGCGATGCGACAGCTGTGCACAAGGCGATGCCGGTGGGCTCGTTCCGGCCCAACGGCTTCGGTCTCTACGACACCTCTGGGAATGCTTATGAGTGGGTCGAAGATTGCTGGAACGACAATTATGCGAGAGCTCCTAAGGACGGATCCGCCTGGATGACTGGCCAGTGCGGTCAGAAGGTGCTGAGGGGGGGCTCGTTTGCAAACAAGGCTAACGCGGCTACCTCGGCCGCACGTTTCCGTTACGATCTCGATGTGCGCTATTACGCCAACGGCTTCCGATTGGTTCGCGAACTTCAATAGCCACCGGGGCCGCCGCGGATCGACCTGCCTCCGCTCGCCCAACCGCCGCTGTGGCACGGCTGGCCAGACTTCGTCGCAACCAGGGCTATGACCTATTATTTAGCGAATTCTGACAAACTTAATGCCCTGCTCTTGATCGAGGATTCGATCGTCCATGCCGATCAGTCCGCGATAGGGTGCCAACCTCGGCAGGTCGATGTTCTGCGTCAGGATCTGTGTTTTGATATCAGGCGGCAACTGCGCAAATCTGCTGTGCTGTCGAAGTGCGTCCCTCAGATAAGGGGTTGCCATGCTATCGACGACGCCGGCCGCGTCGATGTGCCCACCAAGATTTCGGAAGTTTGCATTTGCCGTCGGAATGACGCGCCATTGTTCGGCGCGCGTTGGCGTCAAGGCCAGAGACGGCGCAGGACTAGCGGTGTCCGTTGGTGTCAACTTGGCAAGCTTGGCTTCGCCTGTGGGGTGGGGTGCCGGCTTGGCTGATTCCTGTACCGGCAGTTTTCGCGCTGCATTGTCGGCCGGCGTCTTGCTCGGCGGGGACAGGACCGAAGTTGTGCTCGCCGGGTCGGGCGCGCGGTCCGGGTCGATCAGGCGGATCAGCGGAAAGCTCGGCGCACGTTCTGCAGAAGCGCTGTTGCCGAAACCGGGAATGTCATACGCCGTGCGCTCGACCGAGGTGCCGTAGCTCGCCAAAACATGCGGTGCCTTCGTGGAGGCCATGTCGGATCTCAGCAGGGTGACCGCCTCGTAAGCCACCGCCCCACCAACAATGGCCACGGCTGTCACGGCGCCAATCACAGGCCAATCCATGGCTCGCTCGACCCCTTTCAAAGTCTCAGCTGGACGTCACTGGATTGTATAAGGATGCGCATCGAAAGACCATTTGGTTTCCCGCAGCTGATTGTCCTCGTCGGGAACGCGTAATTCCCGCACGCGCTTATACAGATACGCCACAATCATATCGGGCTTGCCGAGGATCTCGGCCGGAACGTCGGGCAGATCGAGGATCTGGACGGGGGCTGCACTCAGGATGCCGACGACCATTGCTTGACCGTTAGGTGGGGATACCAGATAACGCACGCCGGCATAGGGGTCAGTGGGAAGGGGGACCGTCAGCGGGTTGCCCGGCTTGATCAGGTTACCGTTGGTTCGCTTGGTGCGCGCAAGCGCGGCTGTATTGGGATAAATTTGGGTCAGATGTCCTCTCACATCCACATCGACCAGGACCAGATAGCCCGGTTTCTTGCTGCTGATCTTGAACGACACGTATGAGCCCACCGTGACGGTCTGGCCCGGCAGCATCTGGACCGACAGTTCGGCCTGATTGGATGGGGTTACACCGGCGAGGTCGAGCATCGCTGGAGCTGTTGTGCCAGTCGGTACGGCAGGCGCAATCGGCTCTGGGGTTTCCGTCGGAGCTGGAGATGCCGCTGCGGATGGTGAAGGCGGTATCGAGGGGGCCTGTGGCGTTTCGCTAGGCGCCGGCGAGGGCATCAGCGTGGGCCGGGAGGATGCGTTTCCTGGAGAAGGCGCGGACACTGCTGGCGGCGGAGTCAGGACCGCGGGCGGCGAATTTGAAGAGGAGGGATTGCCCCCTTCCAGAATCATTACGGCTGCGTTGGCCGGCGTCCCCAGGAGAGACAGGAGCGCACCTTTGAGAAGCGCTTCGCAGATGCTGCGTGGCAACATGCCCGACCTCAGGGTGCAGTTCAGGGTGCAGTAAAGAATCCGATCGAGCCCACGCGTGCATCCGCCGGTAGGTACTTTGCCATGACCTTGATCATCTGACCCGGTGACTTCCGCCTGTTGAGCTGCAGAAGAGCCTGCTCGAGATCGACTAGCCGCTGCGTCGTGCTGATGACGACCACCTGTTCGGCGCCAAAGGGCCCGCGAACCCGCAAGGGAAGGCGCAGGCTTCCCGTCTGCGTCGGCGCCGCGTCGGAACCGATCGGATACAGCATCTGGATCGTGCCGTCACCGGAGATGTCGAACAGGATGACCGAGCGTCCGGCGACATCCGTCATCTCGATCTGGACCGGTTCGTCATTGTGGTGCTGGGCGTCATCTGGAGCGATACGCACCGGCTGCGGAGACTTGGTGGCGATCCGCTTCAACTCCCTGATCGCAGCGGTGCGGTCGATGACTGTGACGAGCTCGGCTGGATCGATCTGGTAGGCAATTACGTCACCCCAGGAGATCACGTCCCGCGACTTTGGGTCCCAAATCAAATCCGGATTTTCCAGTGGGGGCACGATCTCGACCGTGGTCTCGCGGGACGAGAGGCTCGGGAAGATTTTGTTGTTGCCATCGAGTGAGGCAAGCCTGATGGGCGTCGTGATCTTGTTGGCCGCCAAATCTGATTTTTGGGGCTCCGGGGCTACGGGCGCAGCCGAAATCACCGGTGCCGCTCTGGAAGACGCCTTCGGGTTCGAATCGACAATCGCCACCTGCGGACCGTTAGGCGGGTTTGATGGTGGCTGAACTGTCAAGCCGCGCGTCAGCTGAAAGACCACTTCATTATTCGAGGAACTACCCGGCGAGCTCTTGGTAACGATGTTCTGACGCTGATCAGACAGCTGATAAACCACTTGGCGAACGTTGCTGAAGAGCTCGCTTAAAGTGATCCTCCCATCGCCGTTGGCATCCGCGCTCCCTTCGAGCGCGCGCGCCACGGCGTAGCTGAGTGCACCGCGCAGCCCGTCAATAGCGGGGATCTTGACCTCAGGCGCCTTGGTGTTGCGGTCAACAGCCGCAAGAAAAGTGGTGCGATCCAAATCGAGATCTGTGACCGGATCGTTCTCGTTCTGCACAGGCACGAGCTTGTCGACGGTGAGCGTATAGGTCGGGACTTGCCGGAAGCTCATCTCTGCCGCGCGCGGGTCAACTTCGCGGGCCATGCCGCCGCCATGACAGGTATCGGCCACGAACAGCACCTTGGCGCCCCGCAATTCGAACTGGCGGATGAAGTGATTGAATTCACTGCCGAGAATGCGCTGCCTGGATCCTTCCGGGGTCGGCTCGAAGCCGGAGAGCAGGAACACGTCCTGCATGCCGTCTGGCTCCGATCCCTTGATGGTCTCGGGCTCCTGAGCGCCGTGCCCCGCAATCGACAGGATAATCTGGTCATTCGGATTGGTTCGCTGCACGAGTGCGCTGATGCTTTGCAGGACGCTGGTGCGGTTGGCCTGGCCATCGATCAAGGTGATAACATCGGTCGTGCCCATCGAGCGGAGCGCGCCTTCGATGTCGCGGGCATCGGCAACTGAGCCCTTTAGCGGGCGCACGTGCTGATAAGCGTCGATGCCAATTACGAGCGCCCGGATCGCCGCCCCATCGGGATTCTTCAGAAACAACGGCAGTGACGGATTGGCCGAGGCTGACGCAATCGAGAAGGTGAACACGCAGATAGCTGTGAGTGCGACGCGAATGGCTGACATGATCGGCACCCTATTGGCGAATGAACTCCACCCGCCGGTTTAAAGCATAAATATCGTCCTGGCTCAGCCCTGATGAGTCCATGATGTTGAGCGGTTCGGTCGCGCCCACCCCTTTTGTCTCGATGTTGGCCGCGACGCCCGCTTGCTTCAGGAAGTCTGCAACGGCCTCAGCTCGGGCCGCCGACAGCTTCAAGTTGGTTTCTTCGCTACCGCGGATGTCGGTATGACCCACGAGCTGGATACGCACCGGCGACTGCTCTTTCAGCGCCTGAGCAAGCTCACGCGCGGCCTGCTCCCCGATCGGTGTGAAAGTTGCTTTGGCATAGTCGAAGGTGATCGGAACCGGAACGACCTGAGGAACGATGCCGCGCACAGAACGGGAGTACATCCCCCCGAGCGTGCCGTCACGCTGATCCTTGGCTGTCGGGACGAAGGCCGAGCTACCATCGGCCATCTTGACGTTCGCGGCGAGCAGACGGGCTTGGCCGGAGCGGCTGATGAGACCGTCGATCTCAAATTTTTCAGGCCGGGTCGCGGTCAGTGTCTCGTTGTTGACGATGGCAATCGCGCGGTCATAGGCCTCCGCAGCTTCGGCGAAGCGGCGGGCGCCGTACCGGACCTCGCCCAACGTCGCCGATGCCTGCCATAGCACCTCTGGCGCTTCGGCAGCCGTTAGCAGCCGTTCGTACTCAGCGACCGGACGCCCTCGCGCCATCAGAATCTGGGCGGCCGAGAGCCGCAAGGCCGCCAAGCGATACTGCGCTGCGGTCTGATACTGCCCGCATTCGGCACTGGCGGCGATCTTGTCGATCAGCCCCTGAGCGTCGGGTTCGCGAGCTTCATCAATGGCTTGGTTGAAGGGACCGAGGAATGATTTGCAGTCGGTCGCGAGTGCTGGGGTTGCGGCCAGCAGGCTCGTTAGCAGTGTGGCCAGAAAAAACTGTTTCGAAGAAATACGCCGGATCATCTTGCGCCCAAAATGGTCAATCTATGGAATCGTCGTCTGAGGGGACAAAAAGGTTCTATACAACAAATAGTGAAATCGAACAAAACGACTGAGGCTTATTACCGAATCTTAAAGCCTTGGTTCGGCGGTACTTTTCCGCGGTTAACGGCTCGAAAAAGCTCGCGAAGAGAGCCGGCAATCGCAACAGACTGTTGGCGATCACCTCTTATGCCGGTGTCGACCGGAATGGACAGGCGCGACATCCTTCTCTGCCTTCTGCCCCTTATCCGGCTGGTCACCCGGCAGGCTTCCTTGCGCGACGACCATGTTGTCGTCCGCAAGAGCCTTATAGCGGACCGGCTGATAGCCACGTGCCAGCAGGGCGGCCAAGGGATAGACGTTGCGGCATACACGCCCATTACAGCCGCCCGTGGAGGACTCCATGACTTCGGCCTTGCGGTCTGGCGTGAAGCGCAGGAACAGCATGACGTGGGAGCCGGGCTTGTTCAGGGCATCGCCGGGACGAAGCTGCCAGGGATCGCTCACTGGCGTGGTGATCGCGGGGATGGCCGCTGTGGTGTAGTGCACAGCTAGGCCCCAGGTTGCGCTCACAAAGGCCGAACAGTCGACGCCGACCACATCATTGCGAGGGTCGTTGCGGGTGCACACATTGCCGGCCTTCACACCGCGCTGCACCTGGGCTTGGAAATTTGCCAATGATCCATAGCAGCCCCAGCAATACGGCACGCCACGCACCTGCTGGCCGATCTTGCCCTGCATATACCATGGACGGCGGATGCGGCTGAAACCGGTGCACGCCGTGTCCGGATCAGGACCATAGTTCTGTGCCGTAACCTGCCATTGCAGACCCTCGAACGCGAATGCAGTTTCGATGACCTGCTGCCTATTGGAAGGCCGAACGGCCGCGATCGCGGTGAACTTGCTAGAGGGGGCGTTACCGGCGTTCTGCACCCGCGAGCGCACTTCGATCACTTTGGCATTGCGAAGAGGCTTGAAGCCGACACCGACGACATCGACACCAGTCTTCTGTGTGCGCAGGAAGTAGACGTCGCCATCACCGGACACAGTCACGAAGCGGCGGGTAATCGGAGTGTCTTCCAGCGGCAATTCGTAGATGCCGTCGAGATCGCCGTTGAGGCTGAAACGTGCCACGAAGGTTGCCGCATTCATGGCCTGGTCGGGGACGTTTTCAGCGAGAATATAGATGCGATCGCTGTTGTCGATCTCGAGGAATTCGACCGCTCCAAGCTTGTCCTTGACCCGCAAATGGATCTGAGCGACGGCGTCGTTACCGTCCATGCTGCGAATTTCGACCAGCACACTGCTGTCGCTTTTCTCAGGCGTTACATCGGCAATAACGGAGCCTCGCCCCCGGGAGGCGACATATTGCCGGCTCGGCTGTCGTCCCTTCTTGATAGTTACGGCCCGGGTCTCCTGATCAAGCAGGTCGACGGGATTACCGGCCGGCTGCGAACCCATCTGGGCAAAAGCCGAAGTGGCAAAGATGTCGTCAACGGCGCGGGTGCTAACTTCTTCGAGTCTCACGGTGCTTCCACCGACGCCACGCGTGGAAACGGGATCGGCCGACGCTTTCAGCGTGTGGATACGCCCGTCCCAGACCAGAATCTCATCTTTCTGGACGACGAGATCGTTCGGCTGAACGCTGGCCGGCATTTCCAGGATGCTCGGATCTTCGGCTGGGCGCTTGGGATTGAAACGCACGATGCGTTGGTTGAGTTGATCAAGCAGGAAAAGGTCGCCGTCGGAACCTGTCGTTAGCGCCTGCGGACCGGTCAGTTCGACGTCTTCGCTGGCGTCGGCGATGCCCACCGCATCCGCCGAATTGCCGCCGCCGAATCGCTTGATGACAAGGTCTTCCGCGCAGGCCGCACCCATCGCGATGACCAGGGCCCCGGCCCCGCATGCGAAACCCAACAAATTCCGCAAATTCAGCATCGCGTGCTCAGTCAAATAGATGAAATATTAGAGCTAATCATACATGCGGAGTACCCGAGAGTCAGCAGTTTAGTCATTCGAAGCGAGACAAAGGTTCGTGTCAGGTCTTCAGTAGCGTTGCCTCGCTGGCCAGGTTCCTTCCCGTGCTCCAGCATTGTGGGAGATGCCCCGGCAGCCTCGGAAGATTTGGAAGCAGGTCATGGCCAAAAATCGATTTGAACGTGTGAGTGAAGTTCAGCCCGACGCAATCACCCTGTCGCTGAAGAAATCCGGAGACCGGGAGGTGGGGTCGGTGACCTTCCCCGCGTCGGCGAGCGGAGGCCGATTAAGCGAGGACCGCGTTAGCCCCGAGATGTCGGCGGTCGACTCGCTCCTCGCAGCGATCAAGCTTGCCAACGAGATGAAGGTTGCGATCGTGGTGATGGATCTGGATGACGTCTGGAAAGACAACTGGGGCGAGCTCTTCACGCCCGTCGACGACTGATCGCGAACATGGTTGAAAAAGTCCTGACGCCGCCCGAGCGCGTCAGACGAGGCAGACGTCGCCAAAGTGTCGCGGTGATCGATAAGTTTATAGTGAATAGGTCGATCAAGATTTTACAACTTGCATGGCAGCAGGCTGTTTGCGTCTTGCAGCGGCGTCGCGACGCATGCTCGCCGCAGTATCTGGCGCACCGGCGCCGCTCGCAGAGCTTTCTCGCGAATGGAGCGTGACGGCTTTCGTGCATTCTACCCCTAAATTTAAGTCGAATCTGACGCGCCTGCATTAGGCGAGCGTTGACCGCTTTCCGGCCTTTCGCGTGACTCCGAACGCAACTTGAGAGAGTGATATCCGCACGGGCCAACGAAGCCCAGCAGGATAAAAAAACAGGAGTTGCGTGATGTCGTTCTTCAAGAAGATTGCGATGCCGGCCGCGCTGGCACTGACGGTTGTTTCGATGAGCGGCATGACTGCCGTGCAGGCCCAGTCCGGCAAGCGGATGGTCGTGGCGATGGCGCCGACCGACGTCTCGCCGGCCGATGAAGCGAAGCCGATGCGCGCTGCTCCAGCGGTGGTTACCCCGCGTGCCAAGCATGTCGCAGTTGCCGCTCCGAAGGCAGAGAAGCCTGACTGCTTCTGGTGCAACCGCACCGTGTACATCTCCGGTCTGACGTTCTGATCGAAGCAGAGAATGAAGGCCGCATGTTCGGCCGCCAGGGCCGCCTCCTCGCGAGGCGGCCTTTCTTTTGGCGCAATGGACGCTAGGTTTGTGGTGATGTTGCCGCACTGCGCAGGAAAATACCCGGGAACTCGAGCGCTTCTTTGCTGTTGATTGCGATGTTTGTAAGCACGGCCTAGTTTGCTCTCGCTCGGAATCGCGCCAGCGCTGGTCTGGCAGGGGACGGAATAGGAGTTTGCCAATGCCCGCCTTTGGACAGATCGCGAAGCCCGCCGCGTTGATCGTCGCCGCCGCGACGTTTCTGAGCGTTCCGGGAACCGCGCGCGCCGAGACCGGCTGGTTGTGGTTCGACTCGGTTTTCGCAGCGCCCCGCGTGGCGCCGGCGCCGACCGGCTGGCGGCCGGCTCACGCTGTCAGGCCCGCCAGAATTGCTCGACCCGCAGTTACCCCGGCCCCTACGCCCAAACCGATACTGGTATCCGCGGCTTCGGACGCTCGGCCTAACTGCTTTTGGTGTGGTCGTCCGGTGTACGTTTCCGGTCTGTCATTCTAGTTTTTAGTTCGTCTTCCTGATCGGTCGCATGCCGTCCGCTATTTAGCGGGCGGCTTTTTTGTGCCTGGAGACAGCCATTTCTACACGTTGCAATTGTGCAACGGTTGTTCGCAAACTTGCCAGATTGGTATTTAAATACCTTGCTGCGTAGGATGCAGGCTGGAGGCGGTTACTGAATCGTGAATAACTAATTCTGTTGCTTAAGCATGGCTGGGAGGGGTCCGAGGCCGTGCGTCGTGCTTTACGCGATCATTTATTAGGGTGGGCTTATGTTGGTCTCTCGCATTCAGAGATTCCGCGCGGTTGGTCTGAAGCCGTCGAAGGTGAAACAGAAATCCTTGGGCATCAACGGCCTTAAGGGCAGGCTGCTGGGGTCGACGGCCTGCTTGACGCTCCCCCTAACGGTTGCTGTTGTGCTCGCTGTCGGTGTTGCGCCAGCGGGTGCAGGTGGAGGGGCCGGCGGCGGAAATCCTGGATCAGGCGGTGCCGAGAATTTTAGTGCCCCGGGGGGAGCAGGTGTAGCTGGTGCCGCCTTGGGACAAGGCGGCGGCGGCGGCGGCCAAGGCACAACCGGAGGCGCTGGTGGCGCGGGTGGTGGCGCGGGTGGCGGTACCGCCGGAGTGGCTGGCGGCGCCGGCGGCAATGCGACGGGCGGAAGTAATGCTGGTGGTGGTGGTGGCGGTGGCGGGGCTGCTGGTTTCAGCGGCGCGGCCCTCCCTGGCGCTAACTCGACTGGCACGGCCGGTGGGGCTGGTGGAAACGGGGATGGCACGGGCAACGGCGGTGGCGGTGGCGGTGGCGGTGTCGGCGCGATTGTAACAGGCTCGGGCAACCTCGGGACACTCAGCTTTACCTCGACCGGCGCGGCTGGCGGGGCCGGAGGCATCGTAGCCGTTGGCGGTAACGGCGGCGATGGCGGCGCGGGTATCGTCTTCACAAACGCGGCAGGCGCGACCTTCACGGTCAATGCTGCAGTGACTGGCGGCGCGGGTGGTGCGGGTGGTGCGGCCGGTGGCGTAGCCGGAGCCGGCGGTGTTGGAATCGTGGGGCAGAATCTCACGATCGCGATGGGTGCGGCAGGCACCGTCTCTGGCGGCTCGGGTGCGAACGCTCTCACGCTCTCAGGGACCAATGCTCTCACACTCAACAGCGGGCTCTCGGGCGGCGTGTTGGGGAATATCGGCGTAGTTACGGGCGGTTCTCTCGACTTCGCCCAAGCGACGAATGCGACGTTTGCCCACAACATCGCTGGCACGGGCATCACCGTCAGCAAGAGTGGGGCGGGAATCCTGACGGTGTCGGGCGCCAACACCTATTCGGGAACGACCACCGTGAACGGCGGTCACCTGACGGCAGGGGCAGCGAACACGTTCTCGGCCAGCTCCGCTGTGGTGCTGGCGAACACGGCCGGCGTTGCGCTTGATCTTGCCGGCTTCAACCAGACCATCGGCAGCCTTGCTGGCGGCGGCACGACCGGCGGCAACGTGACGCTTGGTGCGGGGACACTCACGACCGGTGGTGACAACACCTCGACGGCGTATGCAGGCGTGATCTCTGGAACGGGTGGCCTGACCAAGCAGGGCACCGGCACGATGACGGTGTCGGGCGCCAACACCTATTCGGGAACGACCACCGTGAACGGCGGTCACCTGACGGCAGGGGCAGCGAACACGTTCTCGGCCAGCTCCGCTGTGGTGCTGGCGAACACGGCCGGCGTTGCGCTTGATCTTGCCGGCTTCAACCAGACCATCGGCAGCCTTGCTGGCGGCGGCACGACCGGCGGCAACGTGACGCTTGGTGCGGGGACACTCACGACCGGTGGTGACGACACCTCGACGGCG
The DNA here is from genome assembly GCF_049949275.1 of Bradyrhizobium genosp. A. Classification (NCBI taxonomy): domain Bacteria; kingdom Pseudomonadati; phylum Pseudomonadota; class Alphaproteobacteria; order Hyphomicrobiales; family Nitrobacteraceae; genus Bradyrhizobium; species Bradyrhizobium genosp. A. Next base: position 3,474,804 of record NZ_CP188196.1, read on the forward strand.
TATGCAGGCGTGATCTCTGGAACGGGTGGCCTGACCAAGCAGGGCACCGGCACGATGACGGTGTCGGGCGCCAACACCTATTCGGGAACGACCACCGTGAGCGGCGGTCACCTGACGGCAGGGGCAGCGAACACGTTCTCGGCCAGCTCCGCTGTGGTGCTGGCGAACACGGCCGGCGTTGCGCTTGATCTTGCCGGCTTCAACCAGACCATCGGCAGCCTTGCTGGCGGCGGCACGACCGGCGGCAACGTGACGCTTGGTGCGGGGACACTCACGACCGGTGGTGACAACACCTCGACGGCGTATGCAGGCGTGATCTCTGGAACGGGTGGCCTGACCAAGCAGGGCACCGGCACGATGACGGTGTCGGGCGCCAACACCTATTCGGGAACGACCACCGTGAACGGCGGTCACCTGACGGCAGGGGCAGCGAACACGTTCTCGGCCAGCTCCGCTGTGGTGCTGGCGAACACGGCCGGCGTTGCGCTTGATCTTGCCGGCTTCAACCAGACCATCGGCAGCCTTGCTGGCGGCGGCACGACCGGCGGCAACGTGACGCTTGGTGCGGGGACACTCACGACCGGTGGTGACAACACCTCGACGGCGTATGCAGGCGTGATCTCTGGAACGGGTGGCCTGACCAAGCAGGGCACCGGCACGATGACGGTGTCGGGCGCCAACACCTATTCGGGAACGACCACCGTGAACGGCGGTCACCTGACGGCAGGGGCAGCGAACACGTTCTCGGCCAGCTCCGCTGTGGTGCTGGCGAACACGGCCGGCGTTGCGCTTGATCTTGCCGGCTTCAACCAGACCATCGGCAGCCTTGCTGGCGGCGGCACGACCGGCGGCAACGTGACGCTTGGTGCGGGGACACTCACGACCGGTGGTGACGACACCTCGACGGCGTATGCGGGCGTGATCTCTGGAACGGGTGGCCTGACCAAGCAGGGCACCGGCACGATGGTTCTGACCAACAACGGGAACAATTATTCTGGCGGGACGAACCTGAACGCTGGAACGATCCAGGTGCAGGCAAACAATGCGCTGGGCACCGGCACGTTGGCGATGGCGAACGGCACGACGCTGCAGTCGGGGGCCGCGGGCTTGACGATCGCGAATGCGGTGACGCTGACTGGCACCGACACGTTTGATTCAAACGGCAACACGATGACGTTGTCGGGCACGATCAGTGGCACAGGTAGCCTTATAAAAGTAAATGCCGGCACCATAGCGCTGTCGGGCAACGTTACGTACACGGGCAGTACGTCAGTTAATCAAGGTACTCTTCACGTTACCGGTCCATACACCAACGTCTTGGGGGCTGTGCTGACCGTGAACAACGGTGGCACGTATCAGATCGATCAGCTTCTAACAAATGCCGGTTCGATCCAGGTTAATGCTGGTGGAACTCTGACGGCACAGCCTGGCGGGCTGACGAACCAAGCGTCTGGCGTTATCGTCAACAACGGCACCGTCAATGATGCCCTCAACAACGCCGGCCTTGTGACCAATAATTCGGTCTACAATGCGGACGTGGCGAGCAACACCGGTACGATAAATAACAACGGTGCGTGGAATACGCTCGCTACCGGGTTCACCAACAGCGCCGGAGGCGTTGTGAACGTGACTGGCGGAAGCGTAATGAACGCCACGGCGGGCGGCTTCTCCAACGCTGGCACTCTGAACGCCACTGGAACCAGCACTCTCACCGGCGCTCTGGTCAACAACGGCACGATCAACCTGAGCGGCGGTAGCGGGTCCAGCAATATCAATGCGACGACCTCCGCCTACTCGGGAAATGGAACGATCAACGCCGGTACGGTTAACCTGACCACAGGCGCCGCGAACCAAGTTCGCGTCGCGAGCACATCGGGCAGCGTCGTCTTGAACGGTACGGCGACGGGCGGTGGTTTCACCGGCTTCATCCCGGTCGTGAACTCGTCCGGCGGCGGATCCATCACCGCCAGTGGCTCCACCATCACGAGCGGGCTCTTCCAGGCGCAGGTTGCTACGTCGGGGGGATCTGCGGGTTATAACACCGGCGCTGTGGCTGCTCCGGCGGCGGCTCCGCTGACCAGCATTCTGTCAACCCTGAGCGCGATCGATGCCTCCTTCCATCAGCCGGGTGGAAACCTCGTAGCTTCGCCACAGACCGACAAGCCCTGCACGTCGTTCACGCCGATGACCGGGAACGACAAGACCTGCCAGGTGGTCGGTGGACCTTGGGCCCGTGTCTCGAGCGGTGTGACCACCGTCTCGTCGGTCGGTACGGAACGCGTTAACGGCGTTATCTTCGATCAGGTTTCCTCCAAGCAGCGTGTTCAGTTTACCGGCGTTCAGGCTGGTGCGGACAGCGGCTGGCTCAATCTGGGTGGTAGCGGAGTGAATGCCCACTTCGGCATCACCGGCGGCCAGGTCGAGGCAACGGCCGACGAACAGGTCTCCACCGTGAACACAGTGAACTTCAATGTACCGTTCATGGGCCTTTACTATCTTGTGACGAGGGGGGCCTTCTCGACCGACTTCACCTACCGTCACTCCTGGTACGACATGGGGGTGACGAACCCGGTTGCTCAGCTCAACAACAGCCATTTCCATGGCCAATCGGACAACGTGAACGGCTCTATCTCTTATACGTTTGCGCTCCCGAAGAACTTCTTCATCGAGCCCACCGCAAATCTGAGCTACACGCGATCGACCTTTGACAACCTGTCCGTGGCGAATGGTTTGGGTTTCCTCGGGTTCAACGAGCTGAAGAGTCTTCTGGGCCGAGCCGGCGTGCGGGTTGGAACTGGCTTCTCCTATGGTGGCTTCAACTGGTCGCCGTTCGGCATCGCCTTGGTGCAGCATGAATTCGCGGGTGACGCAGGAGGCACGTTCACCGGAGCCGGTACAGGCTCTTCTGCGGCGAATATCACGACAACCAGGGTCGGCACGTTCTACCAGACCAGCCTCGGTCTATCGTTCCAGTCGCAGACGAATGGTCTGCTCGGTTTCGTTCGCGCGGATTATCGCTTTGGCGACAATCTCCACGGTGGCGGCATCCTTGGCGGTGTTCGTTATACCTTCGGTCCTTGATTGTGATAGACACTGCTGAACGAAAGAGGGCGCCGCTGGATCAGCGGCGCCCCTGGTCGTTAGCAGGTCCGAACGTACTGCAGCGCATCCCTCACATCTTCGCGTAGGCCTTCTCAAAGCCCTTGATCGGGAATTCGAACTGAACGGGCTGGCCGGCGGAGGATGTGATGACGATCATCACCTTTCCGGAGGCCGACGCCTCCTGGATGAAGGCCTTATCCATCGCCAACGAACCCGCGCACCAGGCCGGCTCGCAGACCTCGATCGGAATGGTCTTGGTGGCTGAGCTCTTCTCGAGCTTGAGCTGAATGCCCGGGGGAATCGAGATACCCGGCAGCGTTTCCACAACGGACACGAACTGTCCCTTGTCGTTCGGGCGGACCGTCCAGGACAGCACCACGCGGTTGGTGTCCGACTTGCGGACGGAGACCGTCATCGCGCAATTCCGCTTCTTCGGTCCTTCCACGAACTCCCGGCAGTTCAGGATCCAGTTTTCGAAATTGGTCGTCTCTGTCTTTTCGGGCTGCGGCGCCGGCGTTTCCGCACCCTGTTGCGGCGGCGTTCCCTCAGTCGGTTTGGCAGGCGCGGCCGGCATGGGCGCCTTCTGCCTGGCCTCAGCGAGCTGCTCGGTCTCGCCGGCCTGCGACGCGGTGCCAAATAGCCAGTCGGTCGACCATAACGAGCTCTCTGCGGCCACGGCCCTCTGAGCAAGAAGAAGTGAGAGAAGGGAAACAGTGCAATATAATGAACGCATTGGAGCCCACGAGGTGAAGTTACCGCCTTGCCAAGGCGGATTAAGGATTTGGCCGGTCGAGACAATTAGCCTATGCTTAATTCGGTGTCGGGTCGATCGAATGAAATCCGACAAATCGTTGGATCGCTATTTTTAGCCAGGAGTTGCCGGCACGGCTGCTCCTCATTTCAAGCAGCAGGAGCGATGATGTATCGGCTTCGTGCAACCATACTCGCTACCGGTCTGGTTTTCAGCGGTTATTCCCCCGCAATCGCTAACGACTCTGCGGCTGAGCTCTCGATCGGCGGCTTGCAGTTCACGCGCGCTCCAAATGTGGAAATGAGGAGCGAGGACCTGAGGATCTCGCTGGATCGGATTAGCGTCCGCTACGAGTTCGTCAACACGTCCACCGCTCCGGTGACGCTCACCGTGGCGTTTCCGCTTCCCGACATCGATCTTTCGGAGGGCGAGAGCATTTCTTTCCCGGCTAACGATCCGCTGAACTTCGTCGATTTTGAAACCAAAGTCGACGGCGGCCCGATCAAGTTCAGCACTGACCAGCGAGCTTTTTTGGGAGACAAGGATGTTAGTGCCGAGCTGCGCGAGCTCAAGATACCCATCCTTCCACTTGGCGCCCAACAGTTCAGGCCGCAGGACCTGCCGGCGGCGACGCGAACCAAGATGGCGTCGGAAGGGCTGTTGACGCCAGCGGGCAGCGATGAGCGTGGGCGGCCGCTCTACTCCGCTGGCTGGGTCGTCAAGACCGCCGTCTATCGGGAGCAGACCTTCGCGCCGGGCAAGCCGGTCGTCGTCGAACACAGCTACAGACCCAGCGTGGGTGCCAGTACCGATACAATCCTCAGGAAGCGGCTGCGTCAGGACAAGGCGATGGCGAAGGAATTCGAGCGTTACCGCAAGGACTATTGCGTGAGCGAGGAATTTCTCCAGGATCTCGACAAGACGGCGGGCTCGGCGCCCAACAATGGGGCTGCCGTCCAGGAGCGGCGGATCAGCTACATCCTTAAGACCGGCGCCAATTGGGCGGGCCCGATCAAGAGATTTCATCTGTCGATCGACAGAGGAGGACGTCTCGTCAGCTATTGTCTTGGCAAGCTGGCGGCGACGGCAGCCAAGCAAGCTCTCGATGTGTCAGCAACCGACTTTACACCGGACCGCGATATCAAGTTGCTGTTCGTCGGCAAGTTCTGATTCTCGCGGCGGCCTCGAATGGCCTGTGCGCCGCTCCACGTCGCGCGATGGGACGACTGCCATTTTGATAACTCGCTCGGCTCCTGACGCTGGCGCGAGTGAGGTCTTTCCGCTAATTCCCTCGAACCGTCACTGGCCTGAGATCAGAAGCTGACGCCGTGAACGGAAACGCTTCCGCCACTACCGCCGCCACCACCCGATGACGCGCGGGATTCCGCGCGGGCCGAAGGAGCGGGGGGCGGCCGATCGTCACGCACCGCACGGCTGGGGCGCACCGCCGCCTTCATCTTGTTGGTCGTCGCGGGACGGCTGGCGACGGGTTTGTCTTCTTGCTCGGGCTTCGGCTGCGTGCAGATCGGCGCGTCCGCCTTTTTCAGGTCAGAGAGGACGCCATCATCGATGTCCTGCACGTCATCAGACTTTCCAAGAGCGACATAAACCTTCTTGAGCGCGTCCTTGGTAGCGTCGTTCAAATCACCATTCTCGGTGCCGCGATAGCAGCCAAGCCGGCGGAGCTCGGCCTGAGAGCTGCGGACCAGCCCACGCTTGATATCAATGTTCACGCGACCAATCGCATCGACAATCTTCGGCGACAGGCTCGAGCAACCGAGGGAAGACTGCAGATCAGTAAGTTTGCTGCGGGTCTCGATTGTGCCGGGAGCCTTGACTAGCGCCGCGAGCTGCTTGCCCTCGGAATCACACACTCGTTGAGCCTGCTCGCGCTCACCGACAAGAGCTGCGATCACGCTTTGCGCCCGCACCTTGGCATCGGCGCAAGTCGAGGCCGTAACGAATTGGTTGAGCTTGGTCTCATCGCGACCGATTGTCTCAACGGTGGCTTGTTCGGCCTTGCAGGTTGCTTCAGTCTTCTTACGGGCTTCCTCGTCCTTGCGGCGAGCTTCCTCTCGGGCAGCGACTTCCTGCTGAGCCTTCACACGCTCCTGTTCGAGGGCCGCGAGCTTCTCGGCGGCCAAGCGGCGCTGTTCGGCTTCCTTCTTTTCCGACAGCGCCTTTTCGGCGTTCTTGCGGTCCTGTTCAAGCTTGGCGAGCCGCTCCTGCTCCTCACGCTGCTGTTGCGCGATGCGCTCATCCTGGGCCTGCTTTTCGCGCTTCTTCTGATCTTCGATCGCGGCCAGTTGCGCCTGCTCGTCCTGCTTGCGCTGAGCCTCCTTCTGCACCGCGACGGCGTCGGCCTGCTTGCGCTCGTCTTGGAGACGAGCGATCTCGGCGCGTGCCGCTTTCTCCTGTTCTTCCAATTCCTTCTTCAGCGCTTCTCGGCGAATTCGGGCGTCCTCATCCTCCCGGTCCCGCTTGGCGCGTTCGAGCACCTCAAGCCGGTATTGCGCGTCGAGCGCGCTGACGGAATTGGGATAACGCCGCAAGAACTCACGGATTTGGGGAATGTCTGCGGTATCGCGCATGTCCTCCCAGATCTTTCGATCCGATTGGTTGAGATAATATTCGCTGAGCAGGCTGATCGACGTCTCCGGGCGCTGGCGTCCGCCCGTCGCGTCGTTGACGTCGCGCGCAACCCTTCGGAACATCGTCCCGATCTCCAAGCCTGGCTCCTGCATTTCCTTGATCAACGCGGCGCTGAAGGGGCTGTGCGAGGTGTTGCCGTCGAGAGCGACGTCGTCGGCCGCCGTGGCGTAAGCCACCACCATGCCCTGCGTCTTGTCGATACGGGCGAGGCCGCGCGTTGCCGGAAGGCCACGCGACTGACTGCCGTTGGCCATGCGTTCCAACCGGTCGGCAATAGGGTTGTTACGGCACGCGTCGAGAACCAAGATCTTTACGCCGCTCGCGCGATCGAGCGTCGATCGCACGTCGTCGACAGAAACGAGGTTGTAGCGGACGCTGATCTCGTCTTCCAACTTTGCGTCGACCGGCATCAGGTAGTTCTTACCCTGATACTGGATTGCGTGGCCGGCGTAGAAGAACATCGCTGTGTCTGCGGTCACCGCCAGGCGAGCAAAGCGTTCAAGGACACCGTCCATGTCTCGCTTGCCCACATTTGTGACCACCTGAACCTCGAAATCGAGTGCTTTCAGGACGTCCGCGATCGCTCCGGCATCGTTCTTCGGATTGGGGAGAATCAAAGCGGGATCCTTGTAGTCGGAATTACCAACCACCAGCGCAACGCGCTTCTCGGCGGCGGCATAGGCATCGCCACCCGCCAGGGCGAGCATACCCAGAAGCGCTAAGACCGCCAATCGTAGCAGCCTGGCCATCATGCCCTGCCAAAGCGCGGAAAAACCGCGACAAAATCCTAAACCAATCACGCGTTTATAGGGCAGCCGCAACTGCCTTGCAACGGTCGTTGATGAGTGTGTGTTAACGGGCTTCAGGTTCAACGCCGCCGAGGCGGCGACGGTGACAAGAGGGCGCCGCGCCATTTCAGCCGACACGGAAATGCCCGCTTAAGTAGCTGAAACCAAAGCGATAACCCGGCCTGGTCGTGCAGGCGCGGCCTCATTGGTGTTGCAGTTGCTATTTCTGAATTGTGATGTACCGCGCGGAGGCGTTCAGGGTCATGCCGCTTCGCTGGGCTTCGCTTAGGACTTGGAGGAAGAACTGATCCGCCGGCATCGGTCGCGGCTGCCTGATCGAGTCGAGAACCCTCGGAGTTGTTACGGCCATAATCAGCTGCGGCACGCTCGAGCCCAGACTGTCCTCTGCTCGCTTCATCTCGATGGAGAAGGAGAGCGCGTCGGTGCCTGGCTTCAGGTAATAGGAGATGTTCTGGACTTGCCCGTCTTCGGAGATCAGGAGCAATTCGACGACACGATTTGCGAAGTTCTCAATGTTTCCGGTGAGCGTCTCGCTGGGACGGATTTTGACAGAGCCCAGAGAGATGCGGGGCGCGCGGGCGGCATCTCCTCGGACTTTATTCAAGAAGGTAATTGCGGGGCACTGCGGCGGGGTCACGAGCCGGATCCCAATCGAGGCCTCGAAGCCCTGCGACTTCTTAAAGGATCGATCGAGCGCATCGAAGGGCGCCGTCGATGCGCCGAAGCCTTCGACCACGGCCGCGCTCGTGCCGACTGCTACGGGCATGATGAAGAAGCAGTCTCCGCCATCGTATTGCTGGAGGTAGCGGCGGGCGAGTTCGCTGCGGCCAGGCGTGTCGATTTGAGGTCGGGACGTCGGTTCCTTCGCCACGTCACTCGGCGATGGCGTGATAATGGGGGGGCGAATCGGCGTCAGATCGTTTTTTGATGGCTGCGTTGAATTGCTGGACTGCTGCTGGGTCCGCAGCCCAAACGGATAGTAACGATAAGCGGCCGTCCCGCCTCCTACCACAACCAGCACCGCGAGCGCGATGGCGCCGTAGCGCATCCAGCTTTGCCCGAAACGCGATTGCCCATCTCGTGCCAGTTCGCGCGCGGCCCTCTTGGAGGACATAATGCTCGGCGCCGAGCCGACGGTCCAATTCTCGACATCAGCCATTGTCGGCCGGTCTTTCGGATCCGGCTGAAGCATCTGCTCAAACAGCGGCCGTATCCGGGCATCGATGGCGCCGAGGTCGGGGACCTTCCTGCGCTTTTCGACGAGCTGGAATTGCGTACCGCCCATATCGAGTTTCTGGCCGGTCAAGGCATAGAACAGCACGAGACCTAGGCTGTAGACATCCGATTGCGCATTGATCTCGCCGCCGAACAGGCCGATCTGCTCCGGCGACACGTAGTTATGCTTGCCGGCAAATCCGGAGCCAATGATCGTAGCGTCCCCGAGTTGCGTGGAACGCGCGATGCCAAAATCGATGATCTTGGCCCGCGCCACGTCATTCTGCGGAATGATGATGTTGTCGGGTGACACGTCGCGATGAATAATACCCCGCTCATGCGCTGCCTTCAGTCCAGAGGCAACCCGCTTCGTCAGGCGCAGCAGGGCTTCCAGCGTCAGCGGCCCTTCTTCCAGGAGGTCGGCCAGCGACCGCCCGTCAACATACTCCATCGCCAGGTAGGGACGCTGCAGGGTTGGCTCGACCGTGAACACGAAGTAGCGAACGATGGCGTCATGCATGAGGTAATGCAGCGCCGAGGCCTCGCGCCGGAATAGCGCGAGCGCAGCCTCGTTCTCGGCCATATCCGGCACCAGCATCTTGATTGCTACGGCGGTCCCGGTCTGGATTTCGTGCCCCTTGTAGACTTCGCCCATTCCCCCCACGCCGATCATGCGATCGATTTCGTAGATGCCGTTCAGGCGCGTGCCAGGAGCAACCCCGTGGTGTGCCGGCCGATATGGATCTTGAGGTCTCACCTCGTCACTCCCAGAACCCCGATTCCGGCGAATCGCCCGTTTTGACGTTCGAGACGGCTTCTCCGGCAGGCTTATCGCGCAACGCGCGGACGACCACCACCGTAATGTTGTCCAGGCCTCCCCTTTCCACGGCGAGGTCAACGAGATTGGTGGAGATGGATTGTGCATCGCCGGTCGATGCGTGGCGGAGGATCTCCTGTTCAGAGACGTGCTTGGTGAGGCCGTCACTGCAGAGAATGAAAATATCCGATTCCTCAAATGCGCCGGTCACGACCTCGAGCTCAGGGCTTTCGTGAACTCCTATGGCTTTGGTGATGACGTTTTGTGGTAGCAGCCTGGCTTCTTCCGCCGTGACCGCGCCCGCGGCCAGCATCTCCTCTACCTCCGTGTGGTCCCGCGATATCTGTTTGATGACCTCGTGGCTTACCAGATAGAGACGGCTGTCACCGGCCCAGATGCAGGCGAAATGATCCTCCGAGATCAACAGGATCGTGACGGTCGAGCCGATGATGCCGCCGCCGCGCTGCCGGCTGATCTCGATGATTTGGCGATTGGCCTGAAAAATGCGATTTTCGGCCTCTTCTAGCAGCTGCAACGCGCTCCGTGCGTCTGAGATGCCATCGAGAGCCTGAACGATCAGCCCGCTAGCGAGATCGCCCATATCGTGGCCACCCATGCCGTCGGCCACGGCCCAAAGGCCGAGATCCGTGCGCACCAGCAAGGCGTCCTCGTTGCGCGACCTGACTTTGCCCGGGTGGCTCGCAGAACCTGCATCGAACGCATACGATGATTGGTCCATTTGTGTTTCTCAAGCTTGCACGGAATTGTCTGCTTGGGCGGGGAGCTTCCCGGTCAGCATCATCGTGTAGCAGAACGGATCGAGGAGACCTCGGGCCGACAGCGCCAGCGGTGGATACTCGCCGCCGCCTTCGGTCCACCAGAACGTTGCAGCGGCGGAGGTGCTATGGTTATTCGCCCGCAATGTCGTCAGGGCATCCTGAACCGATTTGCCGGCGGTCGGAATACCGACAGTGGCATCAGCGAGCCGGATCACTTCGTTTGCGCCATTTACCGTCGCTTGTGCCTCCGGCGGCGGCAAAGCGTCTAACGCCGCCGAAGTCTCGTCAAATGTCTTGCTCCGCTCCAGCGTTGTGAGCAAAAAGTCCTCAGCCTGAGCAAACCAGTCTCCCTGGGAATTCAAATCGGGCGGCGCAATTGAAAAGTTCGGATCCGCCACCGCCATCAGTGTCAACGGATAGTAGCGTCCAACTCCGTCGACGGAGGGCATGAAGGCACCCAACACGGTGGCGCCGGCCACTTCGGCGCCGAGCCAAAAACGCCAGAGCGGCGCTGTCAGATAGGCGCCTTGCCAACCCGGGCCGAGCTGATGCTGGCTCGCCGACATGCAGGATTGTACCCACGGCTCCCACTTTTCCAGAAAAGAGCGCGGCGTTGCCAATGCGATGAAGTCGCGTTTGGCTGACAGCTTGCCGAAGAGACCACATCGCATGCTTATATCCCGTTCGGACAGCGAAACTCGCGCAGCGCAGCCAGGTTGAGGGGATTTTTGATCGAACCCGTGGTGATTTGATAGCGCAATTCGCGGCCGGCAACGATAAAGCTGGCGGTCGCAGTTTCGGCGCGCGCCGACATCGATCCAGCCTCAAGCAACCTGAACAGCGACCACGGTCCGGTGCGCTCAAGGATGGACGGTTGGCCGGTGGTGTCGCTGACGACTGAGATTGCTGTTCTCATTGACGGAGCCGGCCATTGCACGTTCACCGGTGCATTGGATACGGGCTGAGGCGGCGGGGCTGGGGTCATCATCCCTCCCGCGGCCGGCTGCGGATTGGGGCTGACGATCGCGGTGCCACCCACCTCCATCTTCGCGCTGGCCCCAGGGCCGTTGATCACAGGCGGCAAGATGGACATCGCCACGGCGGGCTGATTGCCGCCAGTCTGGAAGAAGGCATCTCGAATATAGGCGGCGCGTTGAAATTGCTTCAATGTATCCGCCGATAGGGTGGCGCCAACCGCGTTGTCCTTGCGCCAGGCCCATTCAGGCTTTGACGTGTCAGCGTAGGGCGCAAGCGACTGGGTGAAGAACTTGTCCAATACACCATTCGGGCTGAAGAGCTTTGCGAAGTCGGCCAGCGGAACTTCCTGGTTACTGCCTCGAACGAAGGGATAGCGATTCGTCAGGACTTGCTGACAGGTGGGGATCACCTGGTCGCGCAACGTCACGAGCAACTGCCCGGCGGTGGCGGCGGCCATGTCGCCCTCGAATTCGGCGGCGGCGCCGCGTAGCATGTCCGAGAATGGCGGAGGCATCCGCGAAGCATTGTTGCGCAGCGTTGCAACCTGGGTCTGCAGCGCGGCCGTGGCCTGCCCGATGAGCATCGGATTCTCGATCATCAATGTCAGGCTTTGAGCGATATCGTTCAGATTACCGACAACAGAATCGATCGGGCGCCTTGTGCTGTCACCCTCGAGCACGGCGTGGTATGGTTTAAACTGCTCCTCTATCTTTGCGCCCGGGGGGCCGTCCTGGGTATTAAAAAGCAGTGCAACCGTTGCGGCCTTCTTGTCCACCGTCGAAGCCTGCTTGTCCGAACTGGCCGGCTTCGGACGCTCCCGCGTCAGAGCCGTCTCTTCCTTGATCGACTCGAGGAGCAGTCGCAGCGGCGATGTCGGTGCCGACACCGCCCGCAAGGCTTGGTATTTCGGCTTGTCGGCGAGCAACTTCTTCATCTTGATACTGCTCAGGGCTTCACGCCATGCGGCGATGAAGCCGTTGCCATATAGATCGAGCAGGTTGTTGGCGAGATTGTCGTATTGCTGATTTAAAGCAGTCTCTTGCCCGGGTTCGCCGAGCACCCAGCGATCCTGCTTCATTCGCTCGGCAAGGTCACCCAGCTTGGCCATGAAACGCTCGTGGAAGCCTCGATAGGTGAAGAAGGCCGGCACGTTGATCTGATCGAGCGGTTGTCCCTTGGTGCCTTCGAACACGTTGGCCACGTCGATGCCGCCTTTGCGCGCGACAACCCAATCGTCGGCGGTGGCCGATCGTGCTTCCGATTTTAGGAGTTCGTAGGCGCGTTGGGCGACGCTAAGTCGAGCCAGCGTCTTCTGCGCTTCGAGAACCAGGCGGCCATCCAGTTCGACTAGCGGCGGATCTTCGGTTTCCAAATCGAACATCGCGTCCAGGTGTTCTTCCAGCAGCTTGCGTCCCTCGGAATTGGTCGGTCCCGGATATAGATTGTCGGCCCAGTCACGTTGCATCCAAGACTTGATCAGCGCCTTGTCCGGCGGATGCAGACCCCCCAGCATCATGTAAACCTTGAGCGCTTCGTACACAAAACCGCCATCGCTAATGCGCGCATTGAGTTGCTCTTCGAGGCGGTACAGCAGTCTCGGCCGGAACAGCCGCTCGAGGGCGGTGTGATACGCCGTCTGTGACGAGGATTGGAGTCGATCGCGCTGGCTCAAGCCGAATTCTGCTGCCGTAGGCGTCGGCGCGGACCTGGTGCCGTAACCCACCGGCGTATTGCGCAATTGCTGCAGCAGGGGAAGCACCTTGTGAAGTTCGCGATCGTCGATGATCGTTTGCTTCACCACTGGGGCGGCGACCGCTGCATATTCCTGATCGGCGCTCTCGTTGGCGGTAATGAGGTCGCGATTGCGGTTGTAGCTCGTGAGCCAGGCGACCGCTAATCCGGCTGTAACCAGCCCGATCAGCGTCAGCGCCGTCGCTTTCAGGATCAGGGCGCGGCGGATGGCCGCCCGATCGGTGGACACCCAGTCGGCCTCGCCGATGATCACCTTGGATATCAGGTTGGTCAGGAAGAAGCTCTTGCCGACGCCGGAATAGCTTGTGGCGGCAACCTGCTCGGCACCGAACGCCCGCGCCAGCGATCCGACCAATTGATCGATCGGCGTGCCCTGTTGGGTTCCCGAGGTGAAATAGAAGCCGCGCAGCGTCGCGTTCACGTGATAACGGGTGGGTTCGAATATTTGCGTGAGAAAGCTCGCCAGGATCGGCTTCAGTCTGGTCATTTGGGCGGCGAAGCCGAACACTGACACGCGATAGTTGGGCGATGGTTCTTCCTGGAGACGATCGATCGTCTCCTCGCTCAGCCATTCCAGCAATTCATCGAACTGCTTCGGCACCTCGCCGACCATATTCTGCTTTTTGTTGGCGGTCTGGAAGGTCGCGCCCCACACCTGCCTGCGTCCCGCCTCGTTAAGGTAGCTGAAATACTCGGTGAAGCCCGCAACCAAGTCGGCCTTGGTGAAGAGCGCATAGACCGGGAAATCGACCTTCAATCGTTGATGCAGGTCGAGCAGGCGTGCGCGAATGGCATTGGCGTGCGCGGTGATCTCCGCCGGCGGCAGCGTAATCAGGTCCTCGATGCTGATGGCGACCAGCACGCCGTTGATGGGCTGCCGCGGTCTATTCTTCTTGAGGAGATCGAGGAAGGAGAACCAGCTCTGCTTGTCGGACTTCGCATCGGAATCCTGGGTGGTGTAACGGCCGGCGGTGTCGATCAGCACGGCCTCTTCCGTAAACCACCAATCGCAATAGCGCGTGCCGCCGAGGCCAGCTACCGCAGAGGGCGTCATGCCTTGCGAAAGCGGAAACTTCAGGCCCGAGTTCACCAGCGCCGTGGTCTTGCCCGAACCAGGCGGGCCGATGATGATGTACCATGGCAGCTCATAAAGATAACCGGACTTGCCTCCGCCTGCCGTCTTGAGCGTCGCTAGCGCATCCTTCATGCGCTCCTTCAGGACCGGTTCGTCATCGACCGGCTCGCCCTCGCCTGCGATTCCCTCAGCAATCTTCTGTGAGTTCTTGCGATGCTTGTAAAAGCTGAAACTGCCGAAGGCGGCGACGCCGGTCACAAGCAGCAGGATGATAGTCTCGCGGACAATGTAGCTTTCGAGCGGATGATACTTGCCGATCGCAATCATCGGACCGGCGAGATAGACCAAAGCCGCGAGCGAGGTCAGTCCGACCCCCGTCAGAACGATGCGAAGAATTCGTTTCCCCAGCATAGTTTTGCTTTCTCGCCTGACGGCTATTCACTTCGTGCAATGAAGACTTCGACGCGTCGGTTGTTCGCGCGCCCTTCGGGCGTGTTGTTCGTATCGATTGGCACATCCGCAGCCTTGCCCTCGACATCGACACGGTTCGGATCGCTCAGGCCTTGCTTCAGCACGGCCGCAACGGCCTTGGCTCGTTCAAGCGACAGGGCATAATTCGACGGGAAGCGCGTACTGCTCATGGGGGTGTTGTCGGTGTGGCCCACGACGCGGATCTTGCCCGGTTCCTTTTCGAGCGTGGCGGCAAGTCGCGTCGCCACCGGCTTGAAGGCGTCAAGCACCGTGGCCTTACCTGAATCAAACAGGATTAGATTGCAGACGCGGATGACGATGAAGCTCGCGGTCTGATCCGCCGTCATCTTGCAAGCGGTATTTTCGGCCGCAAGCGCATTGCGAATCCGCTGCAACTGCGTGATCCGGTCGGGCACCGGCGGCGGAGGCGGTGGCGGGGGAGGCGGGGGCGCGATGATCTTGCGCTTGAGCTCAATCTTGTCGGTGGGATGTAGCGAGAACGCCAACTGGGCGGCGGTCTCGGTGCGTGACGTCAACCAGGTTCTCAGCGTGATGAAGCCGGCGAACAGCAAGGCTGCTACGACCGAGGCAACGAGCCAGGTCGGGATGGTGATCCTCGATCTGCGCCCGGCGAGAGCCTGACCCTGCCAATGCGGCGACAGGTCGCGCATCATCCGGGGACGCACCTGGCGCAGCAATTCATATAGGTTGCGCTGGATCTGCTGTAGCGCCGGCAGACCGCCGGCCGAGGCCCGGTGCATGCCCTGGAAGCCCAGGGCGAGGCAGGCATGCTGCAATTCCAGCACGGGATAGTTGACGAGTGGGTCGGCTTTCAGACGATCCAGAATTTCGAAGAAGCGGACACCGCCGACGCGCTCGCCGAAAAACCGGCTCAGCATGCTGTATTGCGCCCACACATGTCGGTCATCTGTGGGAATGTGCTGTACAATGTCGTCGGCGGTTGCGCACAGGATGTATTTTGCGGTGTTAGCCGTTTGTTCGGAAATACCGGCGGAGCGAATGTCCTTCTCGAAGAACTTTACGGCGTCAGCGACCTGCTCCATCAAGCTGGCAAAAGACGCTCGGAGCAGCGCGACGCGCAGTCGGCCCAAAAGCTGCAACAAAGGTCCGGCTGCCCGCATGATCGGGTTGGCGGCCGGCGCGACCAGATCGTCTACGCGCAAGACCGGCGCGGTGGGCAGGTCCGCCCTTGGGGCCGGCTGATTTTGCGAGGAAATCCACTCCTCGGACATCGGCGTCGCGGGCGCGGGCGCGGGCGCGAACGAGGCGCCGGGATGCGCAACTGGTGCAACCGGAGGGGGTACAGGCTGATATTGGGACCCCGGCGGCTGCTGATAGGGCGCTGCAATGTCCGGAGTGGGTACAGGTGAATAAGGCGCGCGTGACGGTTGCTGCTCCCGCGGGGGAGGGCCGGGCGGAGGGGCCTGCGGTAATCGACCGCCAGGATTTGGCCGGATGATCGTCCGCTCAGTGCGCCCGAATGGGTTAACAGGCTTGTCCCTGTCGTTCATCTTCGATCTTCAAGAATTGCCCAGAGGTAAAGTTCTAGCTCCGGCCAATCTCCGGAGAAATGCATTCCGATAGACGCCGCGTTGCTGAAGTCAGGCCAGAGCTGTGACTTCCTGTCCAGATAAAAATACACGTGGTCGGTGATTGCGCGGATTTGCGGCGGCGGTGTCGGCAGGTGCACCAGCGGCAAACCGGGCAGGTTCGCGTGCACGATCTCGTTCATCCTGGTGTTGGGCCCGACCTTGAACAGGTGGGGGAAGTCGTTCTGGATCTCGACCAACGGCCGCCGGGCGGCGACTTCCAGAACGAAAGTCGCGTTGCGGAACAGCGAACGGTCGCGGATGGGCGATAGGAACGCGTTCTGGGCCCGCTCGATGATTTCGAGGCGGATGGCCCGCCGTCCCAATCTTGCGCTCAGAAATTCCTGGATGTCGCGGATCAGGGGCGCGAAGACGTTCTCGAGATCGTCATGATCGTAGGCCGGATAGTCCCGTGCGCGGCGTTCGGTGGTTGCGAATGTCGCGAGCTCGCCGGCAAGCCGCAACAGCTGCTCGTAGAGCCGCTCCGGATGGATATAGCCCGAGCGCTGTAGGTGGATCAGTGCTGGAATCTCGCGGTTGAGAAGCTGAAGCACGAGATAGTCGACGCTCTGTAGACCACCTCCCGAGGACGGGTCGACCGCATAGCGCGCCAATTCCTCGAGCTTGGCATCGATCCAGCCGATGATCCGATTAAGCCAGCCATCGATGACGGGGTGGGCCGCGCAGACGAGCATGGGCGGCACGAAGCGCTCGTCGAAGAGCACGTTCTTGTCGCGGACTTCGAGGACGCGTGCGATCCCTAGTCCCATGTAGCCGGGCTTGGATGTCTTGCGTAGTTCGAAGGAAAGGCGAGGCACCGCAATCTCGACCTCTTCCTCGACGCGCAGTGAAGAGGTCGAGTCGATGAATGTCTCCGAGGCGCGGACGTAGCGACTTGCACTGTCGGCAGTGGACTCGTCCACTTCGCGGGTATTTGGCGCGGGGAGCGGCATGATCAGCCAGGCGATCTGGCCCGCCGTGCCCTCGGGCACGTCGATCGCTTCAGGGAGAGGGCTGTCCGCTGGAATGTCGAACGGCGTGCCATCCGGCAGGACACCGCTGGCGCGGCGAACCGCGAATTTGCTTTGTTGAGCCAGATCTTGATCGATCTCGAGCTCGTCGAAGCCCCAGGGATAGGGTGTGATGCGGCGGACGCGTTTGTCGATCAGATGCTCAAGATAGCGATCATTCTGCTGCAAATGATGAGGGCGCAGAAACAAACCCTCCGCCCAAAAGACCTTGCTGTACCAAGACATTTACGTGGCCTGTTGAAAAGTTTTGCCGCCCGGCCGCTGATGCATCGGCATCCGCTGGATCATCGTGGATCCCCATCTTGCTTCCCATCATAATATTCGCCGAAGTACTGCATGAACTGTTCGACCGCCGCGCCGGGCTCTCGTCCGAATCCTGCCTTCCATCGGGCGACGTGCGTGTCCCAGAGACGGCCCTTATGGGACCTGAGCGTATCCAGTGTACTCGCATGTTCACGAGCGTTCTTTTCGATATTCGCCGGGTCGAGTTCGGCCGACAGGACCGAAATTGCATGCTGCATGGCCGCGTAGGTCTGCTGCTGATGCGATTTCAAATCCCTGAAACCTTGATCGAAGGCGGTTCGCGCATCCAAATAGGTTCGCGATTTCGGGCCAAACATGATTTTCATGGCGTCTTCGGCGGACGGTGCGAACTTCAGGGCGTTGTTCTCCGTGGCCTGAACTGTGGTCTGTGACGTGCTGCGCGTCATGCGCTTGGCTTCATTGCGGGCCTGGAGCAGCGCCATCACGTTTTCCACCGAAAGACGGATGAGCTGTCCGATCTGCTGGGTCAGCTGCTCGGGATCTCGGCCGTCGAAAAAATCGTCGGGCAGGGATGCACCTGTGGCGATCCGGCGCGCAAAGGCCTGGCCACCATCGCGCGCCTCTATATTGGTCGCCGTGATGGTTGAAAGGTTCGGCGGAGAAGGCGCGTTGGGCGGTGTCGTCGGCGTTTCAGCCGCCTTTGCCGCCGGTTCGGTGGCGGCGCGGGGCGCAATGAATGGGTTCACACTCTCTCGCTGCGTATCCTCCTCTCTAGGCGCGGGAGGCCGCGCAGGCTTGGCCGGCTGTGGGGAAGGCGCTGCCTGCGATTGATCATCGCCCCACGTCAGGGGGTTGGCTGCGCCGCGATCGCCCGGCGACCGGGGTGGCGTCGGACGTGCCGGCGCGAGGTCCTCGACCGATCCGCCGCCAGTCCAATCCATGGTCGGCGCTGGCGGGGCCGCTGGCTGTGAAAGCCGGTCAGCAAGCTGTGGGCCGGTGTTGGGCTCGGGAAACTCGCGTTCAATTCCCCAAACGTCGGAAACCGACGTTTGAACGACAGCGGAGCCTGCATACGGACTTTCTGTCGCGAGGGAATCCCGTTCGATCGCCACAGCGATCATGTAGTGACCGATAATCAGGCGGTCGCCATCCCTGAGCTGATGTGGGCTGCGAACCCTGTGATCGGACCCGCTGAGAAAGGTGCCATTGGTTGAGACGTCCTGGAGCCAATAGCCGTTGTCGCGATAATGAATCTCGCAATGCTTGCCTGAGATGTAGCGAGTTGGGTCCGGTAGGGTCCAATCGACGTGCTTATCCCGTCCGATATCGACCGGCCGGTTGCCCTCCATCGTAAAGGAAATCGGCCCACCATCAGGCAAGGTCGAAAGGTTTTCGATCGTCAGGCGAAGCGCCATTAACGAATTCCCTTGTCATGGGGAGCTGCAATCTCCGCAACGTCTGTGTGTAGCATTGTCAGGGCCCTCCCGTCATTACCCTTGGCCATTCGAGCAGATTGCGCGCGTCGAACGTGACGAATGGGAGTCCGGTCGTTTGGCCTAGCCGTCATAGTGCTCGGCGAAGTAGTTCATGAAGGCGCTCAGCATAGCGTCTCGCCTTCCCTGGCTGCGCACCTTCCATTGCAAGAGATAGGCGTCCCAGAGCTGCGTCTTGCGCGATCCGAACAAATCCACCAGGCCGCCGCCGGCGTCGGTGCTCTTCTCGATCTCGGCTGGATCGAACTCGGCGAGAAGATCCCTCAGCGCATGTTGCATAGCCCGGTAAGTCTGAACCTGATGCGACTTCAGGTTCTCGAAACTTTGCTTGAAAGCGCCACCGGCATCGAGATAGCTCCGGCTCGGTTTTCCGAGCATGAGCCGCAAGGCGTCTTCAGCGGTCGGCGCGAACTTCAGGGGGTTATTGGCAAGCGCCTGGACGGTGGTGTGATCGGACGTGCGAGCCATCCGTTTGGCCTGCTGGCGATCTTGCAGCAGCTGCTGGCAATGCTCCGTGATCACGCGCAGCAACGCGCCAATTTCCTCTGCGAGCAACCCGGCGTCGCAGCCGGCGAGTGCGTTCTCCGGCAGGCCGGCTGCGCGTGCAAAGATGCGGACGAAATCGTTCGATCCGGATTCACGTGGCGTACTGCCTGCTATGGCAGCGGGCGCCAGAGGGCGCCACACGGGCGGCTCAGGCGCTGCGCCGACGCGAGGCGCCGGGACCGGTGCAGGCATTTCCGGCCAAGGCGTTTCCGGTGTCGGCGGGGCGGCGGGACGGGCAGGTGCTGGCCGGACCACCGAAGGGCTCGGCTCGAATGCCTCAGGGGCGGGAGCCTCATCAGCCCAGATCGGCCGCCGCGGGTCGGGCATGGCAGGTGCGGCAGGGGCGGGCGGCGGCGCCCTCCCGCCACCTTCCGCCCAACCCATGTCGTCGAGCGCAGGGGCAGACTTCGCCTCAAAGTGCGACGAGCGCATGGAGGGCGCCTGTGCCGGAACGTCGATCGCCCATTCGAGGAAATCAGCCTTGGCCGGTCCGAGCTCGCGCCGCGACTTGAGATGTTTCGGGTTGATCGGCTGTGCGACCTCACCGACGGCCTGCCAGATGTCGTCATAGCTCGGCTTCAATTCCCCGACCGCAGCAGCAGCGTCGGCTGCCCCGCCCTGAATGGATGCGCTCACGAGGTAGTGGCCAATGACGAAGCGATCGCCGTCGCGAATGCGATACGGAACGGGTAGGCGCGTTTCGGCACCCATCAGGAAAGTGCCGTTGCTTGAGGTGTCATGCAGCCAATAGCTGTTGTCGCGCCACCTGATCTCACAGTGCCGTCCCGAAACGGTACGGCTGGGATCCGGCAAGGTCCAATCAAGATACGCGTCGCGGCCGATGTCGATGCCGCCCTTGCCCTGGATGGTCACGCTGAGAGGCCCACCGTCTGGCAGGCTCGTCTGGTTCTCAACTTTCAGCGTCAGCGACATGACCGTATTCGTGGGGCGCAATCAGGCAATGGAAAAAAGTCGATACCTCTATGATCTGCGAGCAAGGTAGGTCCATTCCCTATGGCATGCAAGGCGGGCATGCGGGGCGCCGGCGAGACCGGCGCCAGCTGGAACTCCATCTCACCCAATACCCTGCTGGGCGAGCTTGATGGCTTCGGCGATGCAGGTGCGCAAGCGAGGGGTGCGCTCGTGGCTTCTGATTCTGCTCGCGCTCAACAGGATAGCGATGCGGCTGGCGCGCGCGGTCATATACGGTGGCATCGGCGCGGCTTGGCCGCCGATGGTCTGAGTCCCACCGGACCACGCGGCAGCCCGCGCAAGCCAGGTCGTCGGATCGTTTTCATCGCTCCGCTCTCCAATGTCGAGCGCGCGCTGGCGGTTTTCTGTGTCGGGCTGGAATACCCAGGCTTCTGCGACGAGCAATCCCGGCGGACGAGTCCTCGCAATCTCCTCCGTCAGAGTGCGCGCGCTCACGCATGCCCACCACACGGCTTCCCGCCGTGGCAGGAGATGCGCGCAAAACGCCACCGCCTCGGGAAGTTTGCCGGCTGTAACCAGCGATCTCACGAAGTCGATCGGCGGCTGCTCGGTCGGTTCGACTTTGATGGTCCGCGACAGGTCCGGGAAGGCCTCAAACAAGGCCTGGGTCGTCGCGAAGCGGACAAAGGACATCGAAGACCCCCTAATCGGCGACCGAAGAGCGGTCACCATCCCATAATCCCCGCCCCGTTCTGTCAACTGGGAGCGCCCTGGCCGCAAAGCGAGCCGCCCGACTTATGGCCGCTAGATCGGAATACCGCCAATCACCGCAGCACCGGCGACCAGTGATGGCGTAGTGAGTACCGCTCCGATGGTGACGGCGGGCGCCATAAGATTGATCGCCGCTTCGCCTGTGAGGTTGATCACCGGGGATGTCATCGAGATGCTCGCAGGCGTGATCGAAATGCTGCTGACACCCATAGCGACGGTCAGCGTGATTCCCAACGCCGTTTCCACGTTTTGTTGCCCAATCTCGACCTTGATCGACTGGCTCCCCATCTCGAGCAGAACATTGTCGTCGCCCTTCTGAATCTTCCAGTTTCGATTTCCGCCAACGATCCAGCTTTGGTCACCGCCCATTGCGGGTGCGTCCGGATTATCAAGTGCGCCGACCGAGCCGGTCTGGTTCGCATTGATCGTGACCAGATGATCGGCCTGGGCATGCATGCGGATGAATTCGCCGCCCTTCTTGTCCTCGAACATAAACTCGTTGTAGCCGTGGTCGCCCTTGGAGGATTCCGACTTCGTCCCGGACTGGGTTTTGTTGTCGGGCAAGTCGTAGGGGACCTTGTTGTCGCCGTTGTAGACGCAACCTGTGACCAGGGGGCGGTCGGGATCGCCCTCGAGGAAATCAACAACGACTTCCATTCCGATGCGCGGGATGAACTGCGTGCCCCATTTCTTTCCGGACCATACGTGAGCGACCCGGACCGGGCAGGATTTCTTCGGCTCGCGATCCCAATAGAACTGTACCCAGATATGCGCGTTCTCGTCCGTCGAGATCTCTTCGCTTTCCTCGCCCTTCTTGCCCACGACCTTCGCAGTCTGGATGCCGTAGATCCGGGGCCGCGGTGTGTGCGGCAAATTCCGGAAGGGCTTGTCGCTGGGAAGAAACTCGTAGGAGCCATAATAGGCTTGGGGCTCTGAGCCCCCGCCCGCGTTAATCGTGCGATAGGATTGCACGCCGAACCGGTGCGACGCGCGGACGACCAGGAATTCGCGATTTTCTCCGCCTATGGGATGCCGCTCGGCCGTGAGCAGCGTGCCGGCAAAGAGTGAGGCGGCATCTCCTTCGACGTAACGGCGATGATCGTACGACTGTTCTGCCTCCAGACGAAACTTCGAGAACTTCTTACCCTTGTCCTCGTCGTCATATTTTCCGGGGTAATCGTAGATTTCGAGCTTGGAATGAGCGTAGTTCTCGGCCGCCTCATTGGGTGCCAGCAGTTTCTTGTTGGGCTTCAGATAGTCGTAATCGTTAAATTGGATCTTTCCGGTTCGGAAGCGGCGCTCCAGGATCCAGGTCCCCAGCAGCTGACTCTCGTGCAGGGCATAATCGATCAAGGGAAGGTAGGGTAGCGTCGCCACGTCGGGATTTGTCTCGTGGGAAGAATGCGAGTCCGCCAGTACCAGCGTGTGTTTGCCTGCCGAATGCTTGAAGAAATAGTAGATCCCATACTGCTCCATCAGCCGCGAGCAGAACGCGTAGTCGGTTTCGCGATATTGAACGCAATAGGGGATGGTGTCGTAGTCGGACGTCGTCTTGAACTCGAAATCCGTAAAGCCGGCCTTGGTGAACACCTCCTGGATGATGTCCTTGACGTTCTTTTCCAGGAAGATCCGGCAGTCGGCCTTGTAGTCGAGAAGATGAAACCACGGGCGCAGCGTCAGCCTATAGTGAAAGAAGTCCTCGACCTTTTCGATCCATTGCGCGCGGGTCAGGATGCCGTCGAAAAAGCGGTCTTTGCCCTTGTAGGCGTTAAACTTGACCGTGCAGGATTTCCCAAGCGCCTGATCGAAGTCCAGATTTTCCTGCTCGCTGAGCGCGTCCACCTCGAACTCGAACAGCTCGCCCAATCCTTCGGTTCCCATGAATTGTCGCAAGACAAGGACGTCCTTGCCAAGAGGGGTAGTGAGTTGGCCGACACGGCCGTCCTGCGTTAAATTGCCCATTGGAGACCGGCTCCTTCCTGATATGCCTTAGGGGATAAGTGTGGAATTGCGCGCATTTGGTTCAGTAATCGCGGCAGGCTACGAGAAGTGTCGGAGCGAAATAAACAGGAGGCTGCGAGTTGGCCCGCCGGCTACCCGGTCGCCGAAGCCATAGTGAGCGCTCCCTTCGTAGCCCATCCAGAGGAGTGCGACTGCTCCGGAGTTTCGCAAGGGAGAGCACTGTGAGACGAGAGGGTTACGCGCTGAATGGAGAGACGCACGCGAGCCCGATGCTTACTTCATCCAGTTGGCGACCAGTGGCGTGTACAGGGTCGACGTTGCGTTGATCTGCTTGCTATCTTTTTCCGCGTTCCAGAACGTTTCGATCGCTTCTTCCTTTGCGCCCGGAACCTTCTTCCACGTAATCACGAGTGTCTTGGGCGCCGTGTAAAACCACGTGCCCTTGTTTCTCGGCTCCATGGGTGGCTTGATCGTGTCGTAGACCGGACCCTTTCTGCTCGAAGTCGCAACATTGTCGGGACCCAGATAGTAGTACCAGAGGCCGCCGTCCCAGACGCGCCACCAGCCCATCGGCCACTCGAGTTCGGGAGTATCCTTGGTCACCACGCGTACGAGGTGTGTCCACGTATTCCCTGAGGTAGCGAGATCGAAGCCGGGAGTAGCGCAGACGCCATATTGCGAGTCCTGGGCTTCGTAAATGACCTTGTTCTTGCCGACGAAGGCGATGTGGTGATCATCCTTGATCAAGATGTCGCCATCCATGACGTCGGCTGGCTTCCGCCCGATTGTAGCTTTGTACTTCTCCTCTTTTTCCTTGCTATTCTCTTTCCAGCCATCCTTGAGCAGATACACTTGCCCGACCTTGTTGGGGTCACGCCAGTCGCTGATTTCGAGCTGGACGATCTTTCCGCTCGCCTTCCAATAGCAATAGCCGATGAACCCAACGCAATCGAAATGCTTCTTGTCCTTGCAGGATTCGGCCCAAACCAGCAGGCCGTTGCCATCGCCGCCATTTTGCCCTGGTCCGAACGTCCGGCGTGGCGTGAAGTACTGCGCCTTGTTCGGCCAAGTCGAAGGCGGTTTTCCTTTGAGCGAATCTAGATAGGCGATGAGGTCTGGATCGGTGTCGGATGGGAGCTTGTTTCCGGGGTATTTGGGGGCCAGCGGAGCATCGTAATTACCGGCGCAAACCGAATATGTTGGCGGCTTATCCCTCTGGTGTTGGATCGTCGTCGTTGCCGCATTGACGGCAAGGCTCGACGTCTTGTCCAGCTTGACCTTGGGATCGAGATGCTTCTCGTCTGCAATGAGTCCGACACCGCCGGGCCGGCACGGACAACCGTCATTGAGTCCAGGCGTCGAGCCGTAGGCGCCGTGGATATAATGGCTGCCAACTAGGCTCTGGGCGACTGCAATGACCTTTGCCCCTGTTTTTTCGTCCACGCTGAATGCCCCCTGATGCCTACAAATCGAATGACGAAGGCCGTCGTGCAAGATGCAACCCAGTTTGCCAGCAGCTCCGTCTTGCGCAACACCAAAACTGAGGTCCCTCGAATATGAATGCTGACTGACAGTAGTCGAACGCCGGCCCCGCAGGGTTCAAGCCAGTTGCCAAACCCCGGGAAGGGCCGTCATCAGGGGCCGTCCTTTGAAACGGTGCCGACGGCAATCGGCAGGACAGGAACTGATGCGGCGTCCGCTGCTCTTAGTCTAGCCCCGGCGCACCCGCTGTGGTAAAGCTCCAGAACCATGAAGCCGGATTTGCGAGGGTTAGCGACCGAAAGCTGGGCGTGCGTCGACTGTGGGTTCAACACGGCGCCCGGTTGCTTGGACCGAGAACAGATGGAACAGGCTATGGCCTACCCTTGGGCGGTCCCAAAGCCGTACGTAGACCATATGACGGAAGTCTACATGGTGACGCCAGAGGTCTGGAAAGCCGTAGACATGGAGCCGAAGGGTGGCTGCCTGTGTATCGGCTGCCTTGAAGAGCGGCTCGGTCGAACGCTGACCCCAAAGGATTTCTTCCCCAAGCACCCGCTCAATAAATTTCCAGGAACGGAACGGTTGCTGTCACGACGTAACGCATGAACTGAATGTGCGCTGCAACGCAGCCCGATCTTCGGCTCCAACAAGAATTACAGAGACCGCCTTCGGGCGGAAACACCAGCGCAGAATCTAACTCCTGCGCTTGCTGCCGAAAATCTCGACGGGATCGGACACTGTGCCGACCTCATGCCCGAGGATTTTCAAAACCTGCAGTTCTTGCGCAAAGATGATACCTCGCGTCCGTGGCGCCGACACTCCGACTCTGAGGGCATTCTTTTCTCGCCCACCACCAGCCTGGCGGTTTATCTCTGCCCACACTGGAAAAAGCCGTACATAATTTACATTGCTACCAGACAAATTAGCCCAGCTTCGCGGGAATACGTGGTCAATATCGACATTGTCTCCCCATTCGCTGGCGTGCTCCACAAATCCGCCCCCGGCAGCTTTACTCCAAACCGCCCGATAGGTCGTGAGCTTTGGCGAAGCCCATACCATGCAGGGATCACTCACATCATTGGTGACAATAACCAGAGATTGCAATTTCGGATCAAGCGGCCATGGACTACCGAGCCTAAGAAGCGCCTCATACGTCTCCGCGGCCACAGGGATTTTGTCAGGAAGTTTCAGACTCATGCAGCCCCCCTTTTCTCGGAATTGACCATTCTAATACCACATCGGCGCACCCGAGTGTTGCGAGATGGGCGGCTTTACTTGCCTCAAGCATATAGTGCCCGCGAGCACCTTGTTCTGCCGGTCATGATCCCGGGTTCGGCTGTCCGTCAGGCCCATCAACCACGACGATGCCGCGCTCGGCCATTTGGCCGATGAGATCAGCGAGAATCGGCCACGTGCATTCGGCCGGAAGCCCGCCGCTCCGTTCGGCGGCCTTGAATGCGTCGATGGAGGTCAGCTGGCCGTCGAACTGTGACAGCAATTGCGTTGTCCAAACGTCGAGCTGAATCGTGGTTGACAGCGCCCCGCTGCTGACGAACCGGGCGTTATCGGGCACCATGCGACCGTCGCGGACGATGTGCTGCATCGTCATCGTCAGGCCGGACGGCAGCCGCGGTCTTGTGGCTAACAACCAGTCTGCAAAGGCAGGTCTCCGTCGAAATGTCCGCCACGCCAAGATGCGCTCAAAATCGGCATTCGTTGCCGCGCCCGTCATTCGCACCCGCAGCGGCGGTTCCCTCACGGGTGTTCCTGTCCGCCGAATAAAGGTCGCGCCGTATATGAATTTCTCGGTTTGAAGGTCCCGGAAGCGTTGAGCCAGGCGTTCGGCCTTGTCTCCGTCGCCCCGGAAGTGAAGCCTTTGCAGGGAGCCGGTAAATTCGTCGATCGACATCGTGCGCATCACACCGACCATGATGTCGAAGGTGGCCCCGGCCTCGCCTAGCCAGCCGCGGAGACGCTGTTCGAAGCTCGCGTCGCGGCCATCCCGGCCCATGCACATCAGAATGGCAGTGCCGCCCGGCTGCAAGTGGTGCGGCAGGTCGGCTACCAGACGGGCCACGAGTT
This sequence comes from Bradyrhizobium genosp. A, assembly GCF_049949275.1. Lineage (NCBI taxonomy): Bacteria > Pseudomonadati > Pseudomonadota > Alphaproteobacteria > Hyphomicrobiales > Nitrobacteraceae > Bradyrhizobium > Bradyrhizobium genosp. A. The sequence continues at coordinate 3,501,379 of NZ_CP188196.1, forward strand.
CCTCCCCGATGTTGCCGCCTTCCCGAAACACGGCTCCGTCGCCGAGGGAGGGCACCCATGGCGGATGGGCGCAGATCAGGTCGAATGCGCGCCCCTCGACCGGAGCAAAGAGATCGCCGCGCAGGCTCTCGATCCGAAGGCCGTTGAGCTGCGCATTGAAGTCGGCGAAATGCGCGGATCGAGCGGTGATATCGAGTGATGTGGCGCTCATTCCGGCGCGCACCAGATGGAGCGCTCCGATACCGGTCCCCGCGCACAGATCGAGTGCGTGACCAGCGCGCGCGTCTGGCAGCAGCTTCAGCAGGTGCAGGGTGCCTGAGTCGTGGGCAGGAAAGACAAGTTCGCCGGAGCCTTCCGCATCTGGCCGAAGCTGGCGATCCGAGGCCACGCAAAACCCGTCGGTCGGATAGAGCCAGACCGGGCAGGTCACTCCGCCTTCGGGCGAATCGCGGACGAGATCGAGGACTCTCAACGAAGCCAGTGTCGCCGCGTCACATACCGACTCGATCAGAGCCGTGGGCACGGTGCTACCGTCAATGAAAAGTGCCATTGCCGCTCGCAAAGCGGGTGTGCCACCCGTGATGTTCGAGGAGTTCGCATCGGGCAGCCGACTCATATTGGGGAGGCGCAGAAGATCGACGATCGATTCTTCGCTGAAATCGAGCCGATCGAGCCACTCACGGACGCGAGCGAAGTCGTCTCTGGTCCCGATCCGAAGCGTCATCGCTGCACCGCGTGACGGGATTTGCGTGAAGTGGCGTCACACATGCGATCGATACCCTCCCATCTAGTGAGCCTGTCTCCTGCTCACACGACAGATGATCGACCCTGATGTCGTGAGTTCGACATTGAACTTAACAGGCAGCTGGAGCGACATAGTCCAGAATAGAGCAAAGGCGAATTCGGACGTAAAGCGCATTAGCCATGGACGGCGACAGAAAGGATCTATTCGGCAGCCGATATGGGACAGAATAAATTTTGGCGTGGAATTCATAAAAATGAGTTATAGTCCGGGCTTCGCATCCATGGGCCACTGCAGTGCTTCATGCTGACCAAAGCATCGTCGATCAGAACGCCGTCGGCGTTGAGCCGCCGCCGCTACCGCCGTCCGCATTGATTCTCGATGTGCTTGCCTCCGATCCGGTGGTCGCAGCGCTCACTGCGCCGCTTGCCGGAGCCGACCCCTGCGGTCCGGATCTCGATGCCGAAGGCGATCCCGGTTATCTCAATTTCTTCGCTCAGGCAGAGCTCATCCTGCCAGCCTCTTTTTTTTCGGCGGAGGACGGCAAGCCGTTTGACCGCACAACGGTCGACTTGAAGGGGCAGCGTGAGCTGATCAAGCCCCTGCTGCAGCGCACCCGGGATATTCGGTTGCTTATTTTGCAGGCGCGACTCCAGATTCTGGACAAAGACCTTGCTGGATTTGTTACAAGTGTTGCGGCCGCGGCGTTGCTGCTCGAATCGTATTGGGATCAAGTTCACCCACGTTGCCAGGGAGATGATGCGTCCGCCAGAATGTTCGCGATCGGCGATCTCGATGCAGCCACTGTAGTATTCCCGCTGCAATATGCGCCTTTGTTTGAGGCGCGCCGCATTAACACGGTGAGCTATCGCACCTCGATGATCGCGAAAGGCGAGGTCAAGCCGCGTGGCGGTGAGTCCAAAGTGGCGCCCGCCGCTCTGCTCGAGGCCAGAGGCGATGCCGATCAGACCGCACTCGCGGCCACGCGCAAGTGCATCGGCATGCTGAAGGTCGCCGTTAATCGCATTCGCGAGGCCTTTGCGGTGCACGGAACCTCCGCAGGCTTCGAGACCCTCCCGGCCCTGATCGAGAAGATACAGGGATTTGTCGATCCCGCTGCACTCGAGGTCGAAAGCCCCGCCCAGAATGAGGCGGAGCCTGGCGCTGCGGACGATGCGGGAGGAGCTCGGCAGGAGAGAGGCGTCAGCAGGCCTGTCGCAATGGGCGCGCCGACGTCGCTCGCAGCGGCACGCGAGGCGTTGGCGGCCGTATCGGAGTATTACAGCCAGCGCGAGCCTTCGAGCCCGATCCTGCCACTGGTACGCCAGGCACATCAGCTCATTGGCAAATCTTTCATCGAGGTGATCGGCATCCTCGTTCCCGGGCATATGGAGAAGGCCGCCTTTCAGATCGGTGGCGACCAAGTTTTCGAACTTCCAGTCGGCAAATTGGGCAGCCTGCCGCAGGTGAGCGGGCTGTCCGGCGCCGAGCTGGCTGCCGTAGCGCCTGAGGCCGGTGCAACCACTCCTCGTTATGATGTCCGGACGCGCTCGCAGGCGATTGCTTTGATCGAACAGGTCCAAAGCTACTTCCGCCACTCTGAGCCGGCCAGCCCGGTACCCATGATCTGTGATCGTGCGCGTGCGCTGGCGGAACGAGATTTCATGGCCGTGCTCCGCGACGTTTTGCCTAAAGCGGCGCTTAAGAATGTCGGGACCGACAAGTAAGACGTTCGCTTGATCAAAGTTTTGAGGCCGCCTTAGTGGGATTCGACTGAGAGTTGACGAACGGTGAAAAGCCCCCTTTAATCGCATTATTTGATTAGGTAGTTCCTTCGTAAAGGAAAAGACATATGGCGCGAGACAGCGGTCAAAAGTTTATTAAGCGAAATCGTCCACCACGCGTCCACATCACCTATGAAAATCCCGCGAATGCGGAGGAGAAGGTCGAAATCCCGTTCGTCATGGGCGTGATGGCCGACCTTTCCGGCAACACTCCGGGCGTGGAGAAAGAGGAAATCGCCAATCGGAAATTCCTCGACTTTGACATGGACAACCTGGATTCGCGCATGGCAGCGATCCAGCCCGGTGTCAGCTTCCGCGTCGAGAACAAGCTCTCCGACGAGTCCGGTGAGAAGATGGGCGTCAACCTGCGCTTCAATAAGATGGCCGACTTCGAGCCTGCCGCCGTTGCGCGCCAAGTGCCGGCGGTCGCGAAGCTCCTCCAAGCGCGGCAGCAGCTTGCAAACCTTGCGCGCTATATGGACGGCAAGGTTGATGCAGAAGCTACTCTGCGAAAACTGCTGTCGGATCCGCAGATGATGGCCGCGCTGAAGAATCGGTCAATCCAATCCAGCAACAATGACGAGAGCGGCACTTAAAGCCGCTCTGGTTCCTTTAAACTCGAAATCGGAGAGAGCTGTCATGGCTGCAGAGACCGCTCAGGCACCTCAAGAAGCACTCGCGCAAACGACCGAGGGCGACGAGTTCTCGAATATGCTGAAGCAAAGCTTCAAGCCACGTACCGAACGTGCCGCGACTGAAGTCGAGAATGCCGTCAAGACGCTGGTCGAGCAAGCGCTCGGCGACTCCAGCCTGATCAAATCGGATGTTCTAGATACGATCGAGGAAATGATCGCCCAGCTCGACAAGAAGCTCTCGGCGCAGATGAACGCGATCATGCATGCCCCGGAGTTTCAGCAGATTGAGAGCGCCTGGCGCGGACTGAAATACATGGTGTTCCAGTCCGAGACGGATGCCATGCTCAAGATCCGCGTGATGAATGTGGGTAAGAGCGAGCTCTACCGCCATCTGCGGCAGTATCCGAACGCTGCCTGGGACCAGAGCCCGCTCTTCAAGAAGATCTACGAAGAGGAGTTCGGACAGCTCGGCGGCCAGCCTTATGGCTGTCTTGTGGGCGACTACTATTTTAGCCACCTACCCACCGACGTGCAGCTGATGCGTGATCTCAGCAAAATCGCGGCGGCGGCCCACGCGCCGTTCTTTGCCGCTGCGGACTCCACCCTCATGGGCATGGACTCCTGGAACGAGCTGATGAATCCGCGTGATCTCAGCAAGCTGTTCGACACCCCCGAATATGCGGCCTGGAAATCGCTGCGCGATTCCGACGACGCCAAATATATGGGCCTGTGCATGCCGCGCGTTTTAGCGCGTCTGCCATATGGTGCCAAGACGGAGCCGGTAGAGGAGTTTGCGTTCGAGGAAGACACCGACGGGCATAAGGGTGAAAAGTACGGCTGGATGAACGCGGCCTACGCGATGGCCGCCAACGTCAATCGCGCCTTCAAAGAATATGGCTGGTGTGCCCGCATCCGCGGCGTGCAGTCAGGCGGCGAGGTTGACAATCTGCCGGCTCACACGTTCCCGACTGACGATGGCGGCGTCGATCTCAAATGTCCCACCGAGATCGCGATCAGCGATCGCCGCGAGGCGGAGTTGGCCAAATCCGGACTTATCCCGCTCATTCACCGCAAGAATACCGACCGTGCCGCGTTTATCGGCGCGCAGTCTCTGTTCAAACCCAAAGCCTATCAGAACAACGTGGAGGCGACCGCGTCGAGCAATTTAGCCTCGCGCCTGCCTTACATGTTCGCGTGCTGCCGCTTTGCCCACTATCTAAAGGTGATGGTCCGCGACAAGGTCGGCTCCTACTACGAAACGGAGCAGCTGGAGAAGTGGCTCACCAACTGGATCAGCGAATATGTCGACGGTGATCCGAAGAACTCAACGGAAGCGACCAAATGCAGGCGGCCGCTCGCTGGCGCGAAGATCACGATTGTGCCGAACGAGGAGAACCCGGGGTACTACTCCGCAACGTTCGAGTTGCGTCCGCATTTCCAATTGGAAGGCATGGACATTGGGCTTCGCCTCGTTTCGCGGTTGCCAGTTGCGAAATAGCGTGAACCCTCTCTCGGAGGAGTAAGACTAATCTTTGCGTGAAAAGTTCACGCACACAAAGGGGTAATGACGATGGCATCTACCAATATGTATCTTAAGCTCGATGGTATTGATGGCGAGTCTCTCGACCAAGACCATCAGGACTGGATCGAAGTGGAAAGCCTCTCTTGGGGGGTAAGCAATCCGGCTTCGTTCTCGATCGCTCAGGGCGGTCAGGCAACGCAGGCCGACGTGTCCAGCTTCAATATTGCGAAGCACATGGATAAGGCTTCAGTTAATCTTTTTAAGGCCAGCAATACCGGCAAGCACATCGCCAGCGGGAACCTGGAGTGTCTCAAGCTCGATGGTGACTCGCGCGTAGTCTTTTTTAAGGTAGATTTCACCGACTTGGTGGTGACCAGCGTGCAATGGAGCGGTAGCGGATCGGATCAGGCGCTCCATGAAATGGTGTCGTTCGCTTTCGCTGAATTCAAGCAGTCCTACAAGCTGCAGCAGGACGCCGGCGCCGCGGGTGGCAGCACAGACTTCGGCTTCAATATCCAGACGTCAAAGGCGACGTGAAACTGAATTCGGGGCTGAACTCTTGAAGCTTACTTTGGTCGTAGAGCGTTGGTGAACTATGCCCGAGGTAAGCAGCAAGACTCGACTTAGCCCGCCGCTTATGCATGTCTTTCGTGCTGCCAATCAGGCGAAGGACGCCAAAATTGCGTTGGACATTCGCAACGAAGCAGGGGAACGCATCCTGGCGAGCCGTCGCTTGCGCGCACGCCAGGTGGTCACCGAGAGCGTGCTAAGGCAGGAGGTGTCGCGAGATCTCGATGCCTTACTCAATACTGTCGCGATGGAATCGACCATCGATTTGAAGGACTTTCCTCTCGTCCGGAAATCAATCCTCAATTTCGGAATTCCAGATGTGTCGCATCGAACGATCGATGAGTCGGGGCTGTCCGAAATTCCAAACGAGATCAAGGCCGCGATCATGACTTATGAGCCGCGCCTTGCAAAGGCCACCGTCCAGGTCGAGCGCGACATGAGCGTCGATGCGGCCGAACTCAGGGTACGGTTCATTGTGCGCGCCGATCTGACCTGCGATCCCGTCAACGTTCCGGTTGAATTCATTGCCGACGTGATCGACACCGGCAAGATCTTCATCAAGCGCTTGTGAACTCTGATGAACCGTGAATTTCTCGATCTGTATAATCGGGAACTTCAATTGCTGAAAGAGCAGGCGAAGGAGTTCGCTGGGGAGTATCCCGGCATAGCTGAGCGGCTCGGTGGTCTCATGGACGAGCGCATCGATCCCATGATTGGCGGCCTGCTCGAAGGCGCGGCGTTTCTTGCCGCACGTGTTCAGCTCAAGCTGAAACATGAATTTCCCGAATTCACTAGTAACCTCCTCGAGCAATTGGTCCCGCACTACTTAGCGCCGACTCCATCAGCCTTGTTGGCCAAAGTCATGCCCGCATTCGGCGAGAAGGCGCTGCGTGAGGGCCGCTCAATCCCGCGCGGATCCTATCTCGATGCCAGCTTTCGGCAACTCGGTCGTCCGATCGCCTGCCGCTATCGTTTGTGCAGCGACATCGTGGTTTGGCCCTTCGAACTCGTCAGTGCAGAGTATTTCCCCTCTCCTGGACCATTACAGGCGCTTGGTGTCTCCGTCGGCGGAGACGTCCTGGCAGGCATGCGTCTGACCCTGACGCATCGCGCCTCCACGCAGAAGGAGAACGAGCCATCTGAGGCCGAGGCGTTGACCAAGCCCGAGATGCAGTTCGCGGGATGCAGGACCACCAACCTGCCATTCTATCTCGCAGGATCCGAGGCCGATTCGATTGCGCTTTACGAACAGCTCTTTGGCCATTGCAGGGGTGTCTACTTCCGCTTGCTCGACGAGTATGGCGATCCCGTCGTTCATCGCGCGCCAGTTAATTCCCTGCAGCAGGTTGGCTTCGACCGCGCGGATTCATTGCTTCCGAATGACTCACGCATTTTCGAGGGCTTCGATCTCTTGCGCGAGTTCTTCGTGTTCCCGCGCAAGTTTCTCGGATTTAATCTCACAGGTCTTGGCCAAGTGATGCCAAAGCTGAAGGCCAAGACGGTCGACATCCTCTTCGCCTTTGATGAGGTCAATACCCGTCTCGCGGCAGCGGTGGGAGGCGACATGTTCGCAATGTATGCTGCGCCGGCCATCAATTTGTTCGAGAAGACCATAGACCGTATCGCGCTTAAATCGAATCAGCACGAATACCACGTGGTTCCCGATCGCAGTCACTACCTCGACTTTGAACCCCATCGCCTGCTTGACGTGTATGCCCATTTTCCGGGTGCGCAAGAAAAGGTCCCGGTTCAGCCGTTGTATGCCGCGTCGCTCGACGCCCCGCGGCGGGCTGCGCGCCTGTCCTTCACCACTCGGAGGCTGCCGCGACGCCGGACCGTCGAAGAAAAGCGAGTTGGAGTATCGTCAGACTATGTCGGCACTGACATGTTTATCTCACTCAGTGAACTTGGCGGGACAGACGACATTTCGGCAGTTGCCGAGTTGAGCGCACGCGCCTTGTGTTCGAACCGGCATCTAACCGAACATCTCCCAACTGGCGCCGGCGGGGCGGACTTTCGCTTGGTAGACGACTTCAATCTCGCGCTCGTTTGCGTGGCTGGCCCGACGCCGCCGCGCGAACCAATTGTTGCGCACCTGCGGAGCCGCAGCGAAACGGTGCATACGGGTACCATTACTTGGCGTCTGGTGAACTTGCTCAGCACCAATCACCTCGGCCTGGTCGAGCGGGGAGCCGGCCGCAACGCTCAGGCGTTGCGAGAAACACTGGCGATGTTCGCGGAAATGAGTGATACGGTCACGGAGCGGCGAATACGCGCCGTTCGCAATGTCGACAGCAAACCGATCATCCGCCGCATTCGCGAGCGTGCCGGTATGGGAGCGGCGCGCGGGATCGAGATCACCGTCACGATCGACGAGAAAGCTTTCGAGGGAGCGGGCATATTCCTGCTTGGGGCAGTGCTCGATCGGTTTTTCGCGGAATACTCAGGTTTCAATCATTTCACACAAACTGTCATCCAATCCGTGGAGCGTGGCGAAGTGATGCGCTGGCCGCCCCGGATGGGTAGCCGAAGGCCGCTTTGAAAATGGACGAAACAGCCATGAATTTCCTCCGCAACATGCAAGAGGAGCCTTGGCGATTCGATTACTTCACAGTGCTAAGGCATCTTGAGCGAAACAATGCGGACAAGCCGCGCATCGGCGACAGCGCGGTCAGACAGGAGGAGTTCGCCCATCTGGGGCAGGACCCGTTTATGGATTTTCCGGCATCCAACCTTGCCCGGGCCGAAGAAAGCACCGGCAAGCCGATCAAGCTGTTCTTCAAGTTCCTCGGCTTGCTCGGCCCGCAAGGCGCACTGCCGCTCGCCACGACGGAAGAGGCTTATCACTATGTAATCGCGCAGGACGATGCCTTCCCGCGGTTCCTCGATATCTTCAACCACCGCTTTCTTCAGCTGTTCTTCCGTGCCTGGGCGGATTCGCGTCCAATCGTCCAACACGATCGTCCCGAACTCGACCGCTTCATAGCCTATATGGGTTCTGCGATCGGCGTCGGGTCAGCGCCCTATCGAGACCTCGATAGCATTCCCGATGCGGTCAAGCTGGGCTATGCGGGATTGCTTGGCGCGCAGGCGAAGTCGGCATCACGGCTCGCCGCGGCGATCCGCGGATTGTTCGGGGTCGAAGTTGAAATCGACGAGTTCGTCGGGACTTGGTTGCAACTGGAGGGCTCCGGGCAGACGATGCTCGGATCGACGCACGCCGTCCTCGGGCGGGATGTCCTCCTCGGCAAGGCAATCTTCAGCGTCCAGGACAAAATCCGCATCAGGGTGTTCGCAAACAGTCTCGATCAATACGCGCGCTTTCTCCCAAGCGGCGATCTCTGCGAGCCGCTGGTCGATCTCGTGTTCTTTTACATCGGCGAGCAGCTCGAATGGGACGCCGAGCTTGCGATCCACGCCGGCGCAGTTGCACCAATGCGACTGGGAAAATCCGGGCAGATTGGTTGGACGAGCTGGATGGCGCCGAACTGGTCATCGAGTGATGAATACCGGCGGGATGCCCGTTTCCATCCATCTGAGCGATTGAGACAAAAGCGCGAACAGAAAAGCAAGCAGGAGAACGGGCGAGGGGGCAGCAATGGTTGATATTAGCCTAGAAGCCGTAGCAGGTAAGCTCAATCGGGTTGGTTACGAGGCCTTTTTCAGGGCCATGCGACAGGCAAAGGCCTCGGGCAACAGGAACGTCGAGCTAGCACACTGGCTCGTCCACATTCTGCAGGCCGAGAACACCGATCTCGGACTGACCGCTGATCACTTTCGGATAGATCGGGCCAAGCTCCTCAAGGACGTTAACAGCGTCGCGAACAGCTTTCGCAAAAACGAAACGGAGATGCCGACAGTCTCGAACACGTTGATCGATCTGCTCGATCGCGGCTGGCACTACGCCACTCTGTTCTTCGGAGAAGCCCAGATCAGAACTGGCCATGTGCTGGTCGGCGCACTTCAGTCGCGTGAGCTCGCGCGTGCTTTCACTAATGTCTCGCCGGAATTCGGCAAGATCTCCCGCGATGAATTGACCCGGGAATACCGCAAGATCTGGGCAAACTCGGAAGAAGAAACGCTGCGACCCGTGGATGGCTCGGGGCTGTTGGGCGCTGGCACGCCCGGAGCTGAAGCTGCCGCCACCGCGAAGGGCACGACGGCACTCGATCGCTTCTCGCAAGATCTCACCGCCAAGGCACGCTCCGGCGAGATGGATACGATCCTGGGGCGCGACGAGGAGGTGCGACAGATCATCGATGTTTTGATGCGTCGTCGGCAGAACAATCCGATCCTTACCGGTGAAGCTGGCGTGGGCAAGACCGCCGTGGTCGAAGGTTTCGCGCAGAGGATCGCAAGTGGCCAAGTGCCGCCGTCGATGCGGAATGTCAAGCTTTGCGCGCTCGACATCGGCCTGATGCAGGCTGGTGCGTCCATGAAAGGGGAATTCGAGCAGCGCCTGCGTTCGGTAATTGACGAGGTGCAGCAATCACCGACCCCGATCATTCTCTTCATCGATGAGGCCCATACGCTGATCGGCGCCGGCGGTTCGGCCGGCACTGGTGACGCCGCCAACCTTCTCAAGCCGGCCTTGGCTCGTGGAACCCTGCGCACCATTGCGGCCACGACATGGTCCGAATATCGGCAGTACATTGAAAAGGATCCGGCGCTAACTCGGCGCTTCCAGCCGATCCAGATCGGCGAGCCTGACGTACAGAAGTGCTGCGACATGCTGCGCGGCATTCTTGCGCCGATGGAAAAGCACCATAATGTCCGCATCTCCGATGCCGCCATCGTCGCGGCCGTCAATCTGTCGAACCGATATATCCCGTCTCGGCAGCTACCCGACAAAGCCGTGAGCCTGCTCGATACGGCTTCGGCCCGTGTGTCGATTAGCCAGAGCGCCATACCGGCGAGTATCGAGGACAAGACATCCGCGATCATCTCGTTGGAGAACGAAAGGGCTGCGCTGGTCAGCGATAGCGATCTTGGCGTCAAGGGACAGGAGCGTATCGATATGATCGACACTGAAATTGCAGAAAAGAAGCTGCAGCATTCGGCGCTCGACGCCGAATGGGCTACGGAAAAGAAACTGGTGGAGGACATTCGCGGTCTTCGCCAGAAGCTCGAGCCGCCTGGGCCAGAGGGTAAGAAGCCAGCTGGCAACAGCACGAGCGAACCGGCGGCTCCATCGGAGCCGGTCGATAAAGAGGAAATCCGTAAGCAGTTGCGCGAGCTATTCGACACGCTAGAACGGCGAGGCCCTGAAAAGCGCATGGTCTACGCGCATGTCGACGAGCATATCGTTGCGTCCGTGGTGTCGGACTGGACCGGCATTCCGGTCGGACGCATGGTAAAGGATGAAATCGAAAACGTCCTCAAGCTGCCGGAGATTCTCAACAGGCGCGTCATCGGACAGTCCCACGGTCTGGCAATCATCGCCAAGCGCATCGAGACGAACCGGGCCAAGCTTGACAATCCCAACAAGCCGATTGGCGTCTTCATGCTGTGTGGACCTTCGGGCGTCGGCAAAACCGAGACTGCGCTGGCGCTCGCCGAGGCGCTCTATGGCGGCGAGCAGAACATGATTACGATCAACATGTCCGAATTTCAGGAGGCTCACACTGTCTCGTCGCTAAAGGGGGCCCCTCCCGGCTATGTCGGATTTGGGGAAGGTGGTCGACTCACGGAAGCCGTCCGGCGCAAGCCATACTGTGTGATTCTGCTCGACGAGGTCGAGAAGGCGCATCCTGACGTGCACGAATTGTTCTTCCAGGTCTTCGACAAGGGCTTCATGGACGATGGCAACGGCCGTCGGATCGATTTCAAGAATACGTTGATCGTCCTAACCACGAACGTGGGTACCGATCGAATCATGGAGTTGTCGGCCGATCCAAAATATCGCGAAGATGCTGAGGCGTTGGCCAAGGAGCTCCGAGCGGATCTGCTTCAAGTGTTTCCGCCGGCCTTGCTCGGGCGAATGGTTTCGATTCCCTACTATCCGCTATCCGGGGAAATGCTCGCGGGTATCATCCGGCTTGCTTTGGACCGAATCGGCCGCCGCGTTCGCGACAATCACTCGGCGGCGTTCGAGTACGATCAAGCCGTCGTCGACCACATCGTGTCGATGTGCAATGACCCGGATTCCGGCGGCCGCATGATCGATAACGTCATCAACAACACGTTGCTTCCGGCCATGTCGCGCGAATTCCTTAAGCGCTCACTTGTGGGCGAGGAACTGAAGGAAGCCAAGGTGACGATCGAGAACGGTGACTTCGCCTACGCTTGGACTTAAGAGGCATTCGGAGCCCGAATCGAGATCACAACAGCGGAGGGAGCGGCAGATGAGCGCCGGTTACATGATTGCACGTGAGAACTTTAAGGAGGCCTCTCGTCACGTATCGGCCGAAGCCGATCCGGTGATGTTCAACCTGCTCTACGGGTTGCAGAGTCTTACCAACCAGATCGAGGCCGATTTTGCCGCTCTCAGGTTGGAGACCAAGCCCACCGGTGGTGAGAGAGCCTCTGCGAGAAAAAGCCGCGTCTCACTCAAGAAGACAGCTAAGAAAAAGACCATGACGAAAGCCGAGTCCAAGGCCAAGTCGCGCAAACGCTGAGCCAGCCACGCGAGCGAGCGAAGCTGCTCCCCCGCCTTCTTCGCGGGAGCAGCTGGCCTTCGCTTAAGCAATGGTCCAGCGTCGTGGGTGCGCCCGCTGATCCGCGCAGCAAAGCTGAAGCCGGCTCAGGCTGAGATATAGGCGATCTGCTCAAAGCGGCCGGTTGATTGATAGCCGGGCCCCGTTCCCATTTCGACGAGTTTGCCGCCCCATGGATCGAGGTAGACGACCTGTCCTGCGCGATTGACGCGAGAAGCCACGATGAAATGGCCACCGTTGCGCTTTCCTCCGTTGTACCACCCGAGCAAGACAATCGCAGGCGTCATGTCCGACAATTTCGTCTTGTCGACGGTTGGTGACGCTGAGACGTTAACCTTCAGTCCGTCCAGTCTGAGTTTGGCTGCCACCTGCGGCATGAAGGTGCCGAAGTTAGAAAACATGTTACCCATAGAAAGCTGGTTGCTCTGATAGCTGCCTGGGTTGAAGCTTCTCGGAGCGGGTTCCGATGCCGAGGCCATCGACAGCGGGGCAACGATGTCCTTGTAGATCGACCAGGCAACGTCCCATTCGGTTTCATTCACGCTCTGCTGTCTCGCTTGGTTGCGAGCCATCCAGATGCTCGCCACCGCACAGGAGGCCGCTTGTTCCTGCGCCCAAATCTGGTGGGCATAGTTGTCTCCGTCGGTTCTGAGCAGGATGGTCATTGAAATCTCCCGGCAAAATGCGAGGGCCAACGCGGCCAAAAGTGGAGGATTCAAGGGCCTGAGCCGCCAAAACCGGCGGGCGGGCACGCGGTCCACTTGATTGGTGACCGCCAGCTGATGAAAGGTTCAATCCTGGCATATCGGGAGCGATCGCGTCGAAGATGTTCGGTGACTTTGCGAAGGCTTGAATGTCATCTCGAAGGCGGCGTTCTCGCGTCCCGGGTTGTGGCAACGCTTGATGAGGGTCGACGAAGACTACCCGAGCGAAGGCATCTTATGGAAGCGCATCTGCTAGGCGGAGCCGCGCTCCTTCAGCGAATAGTGCCTGGATTCCTGCGCAATATGATGGGGTGGGTATTCTGATCGCCGGCAGCGAGGGCGATTAGCCAGTCACTCGACGGCGAGCCGGTGAGTTTCAACCGGTCAAGGGCGGCAACGAGGTCATTCCAGCAGGCATCCTCTTGGGTCACCGTGTAAGTTCGCCCGTCACTGAAAGACAACGCTAGTGCTGCGACCACGCCGGCATAGACATCGGCGTTGAAGGCGACTGCTCCCGCAAGGCTCGGCAGTGGAATTGCCACGTCGTCAACCGCGAGCCTGTCTCCTGCGACCGAAATCTGCGACCTCGACCGCCGTAATCGCTTCAGAAACAGACGATTGATGGAATCGACAAGGTTCATATCTGAGTCCAGCGTATCCGTGTGACATATTGGTAGACAGCTTCGCCAGCCTGTTCGCCGGCCGCGCCGCCTGCGGCGCCGAGGGCGAAACCGCCGATGAGGCCGCCCACCAAACAGGCACCGCCTTCCGTCGCTTCTCCAACGATCGGAATGGCTAGCGATGGAGACGCCAGCGCGGCGGCGGTGGCGCAGCCGGCCCATGCACCGCCCCATCCGAACAACGCGCTGCCGCCGACCGCGCCGAGCTGACCCGCGACCACCCGCCCGCGTTGGTCCGGTGACGCCTGTGCAACTACCACCGCCGAGACGGCGACCTGCAGCACGACACCCGCGCGGCCGCCGATCTTCATGACGATGCTGAGCCTGTTCACCACTGCACGTGTTTTGCCGACGCTTTCGACAATCGCCTCGATCGAGCCCTTTTGCGCCAGGAGCTTTTCGTAACTCGGCAGGTTCGTCGACGGCTTCAGGATCTCAGAATACAGTCGGCCGAAAGGGCTCAGCTTGTTGCGTGCCTCACCTAGGATGAGATTGCGTTGGTCGATGAGCGCCCAGATTTCACTCTCTGTAATGCCGCCACGGGCGCGCAGCAAGTTAGCCTGCTTTTGCAAGGCAGTATTAAGTTGGTTGTAAAGCTCGCGCTGATAGGCGTCGAAGGCGAAATTCGAGCCGACACCGAAGCTGCCGTTGCTGACAGCGGAAATGGCGTAACTGTAGTTATATTTTTGTACCTGATCGTCCACGCTGCGCCTTGATCAACAAACGGTGGATCACGTCGAACGTATTCGACAATTATGCGACGGTACCGGATTTTTGACAAGTTCAAGGCGGGACCAGAAAATCGATTGAAGTAACAATTTCGACGCTTTCCGGCGTAGCCGCCGGCACAGGTCAAAAGACGCCAATAGCGGACGCAATACGGGGCTACAACACTCAGATCGCTTTTGGCTTGCCTGTCACGATAATCCGAATGAGCTTCTAGGTTAGGACCTGATCTTCAGCCGTGGCGAGAAACTTCAGGCTGAGCCTGAAACGGCGGTGCAGAGATCTTGAGGTTTCAGCTTCAAGCTGGGGGCCACAGATCAGATGCGCGCAGCGCGAGAAGCAGGCCACAATGTCTCAAATTGGCCCTAGCTGGACAAAGCTCAAACCTTCGTCACGTCGGTTGTCAGGAGCAGACGGGACATCGGACACGGATACAGGCTTGTTCGCAACTCAGAACTAGCGCAGATTTGGCCTGAGCCGGGCTCCGGCTGTGAATGCCGGTTAGGATAGGCACAGATCTGACGCGTGAGGTCCAATGCCGAACTACTCGAACCTTTCTGCGATCCTGCAGGGATTACGGCCACCTTTGACCGAAGCGGTTGTGGTTTCCCAGTTGGCTCCTCGCTTGGTCCAAGCGTGGCTCAACGACTACGGACGCATCACCCCTGAATACGACGCCGTCGAAACAAAAGACGCGGGGTTTTCTTACCTGTTCGACATAGTGACCGAACGACTGATCGCTGCGTGGGGGCTCAGCAAAGGTAAAGACGCCTCGCCGCGTGCAATCATCGCGTCGCGGATGAAGGGTCACCCGCTGACGAACACCGTCGGCGGTAAGCGCTATCACCGCGGGCATGCCATACCCCACACGATGGGCGGGCGGACTGACATCAATCTTGTCCCCCAGCTCGGCGCGATTAACTCGGGCGTCTTTCAGGAGCTCGAACGCCTTGCGGTGTCGACGCCTGGATCGCTCTATTTTAGCTATTGGTCCTATCCAGACCGCCGCGTGCAGCGGCCCTCAGGCGTCGAGCAGGGCTGCCTGATTGCAGGCTCCACTCCGAGGATCGTCAACTTCGGGAACTGAGTTGCGCGCGCCAATCGCTTTGCGAGGTGGTTGTTGCACCATTCAAATGCCTCCAAGCGTCGATGTGATGATGGGCAGGTAGCTCGGTCGACATGAGCACATTTTAGTGGTACAAATGCTTAATCTTCTTTGGTGGTAAGTCATTGTTTTTGCTTGGATTTGCTGAGATCGTGTCCAGTCCGCCCCTGGGCACCACACTACGCTTTTCCACGCTGGAGCACGATCTCGTACGATTGCGCTCGCTAGATGATCGGCGCGAAGGATGCTCGCGGATTTTTCTCCTAGGGCTCGCTAAGTTTACGTACGTTCAAATCCGGTGCCCGCAACCAAATCTCTCGACCGGCAGACATGCCGGCCGCCCTTCGGCGGACTTTTTCATGCCGAGTTTCTCGCTGTGCAGGACTCAAATCGACGCGCGCGGTCGAAGGATTGTTCGCGGACGCCGTCCTATCCCCGCAGTGCGCCCCGCAACAGCCCGATGAAGTCCTGCGCCACTTGCGAGAGGGCTTCGTGCGTGGGGGACAGGATCGCGATCTGGTACTGGATCTTTGGCTTGAACGGGCGGGTGATCAGGCCTTCGGTAAAGGGGCGGCTCACCACCGGATCGACAATGCCGACGCCGCGGCCTTCTGCGACCAGCTGGCACGCGGTCGAGAAGAACTCCGTCTCCGCCACCACATTCCAGCGCGCGCCATATTCGGAGAAGGCGGTCGCGAGCTGCTGGTACACCGGATCGCCGCGAAACAACGTGACGAACGGGATACCGTCAAGGTCGTCCGGTGTGATGTGCTTGAGCTTCGCCAGCGGATGCATCTTTGGCAGCATGCACAGGCATTCGTATGAGAACACCTCCATGTGCGAGGTCGGATAATCAAGCGGCAATTCGGCGACCGCGAGATCGAACTGCTGCGTCGACATCAATTCCCGGACCGCCGCGGAATTCCGCGTGATGATCTTGATCTGCAACTCGGACCGGTTCCCGGCGAACTGCGACAGCAGGTGCGGCAGCAGCCTGATGGAAATGCTCGGATAGGCCGCGATCGCAAGGTGTCCGCGCCGCCCGGATCGGATCTCGGTGGCCACGCGCGATGCATTCTCGACGGCTTCGAGCGCACGCGCAGCCTCCACATAGAACAATTTGGCTTCCGGCGTCGGTTGCAGCCGGCCACCGCGGCGCAGGAACAGCGTCAGCCCGGTTTCGTGCTCGAGGCCCGCGATCATCGTGCTGATCCCGGGCTGCGACATGCCGAGCAATTCGGCCGCCCTGGTCATGGTGCCATGAAGCATCAGGGCGCGAAAGCATTCGAGCTGTCTCAGGCGCATGGGCGACTATACGAATAAGCTATAATGGACGCAATTAATATTATTAGAATTACATGAGCGACGATGCTCCAATGCCCGAAACGGCTTAAGGAGAGCTCACGGTGAATGCCGCAACCCCCCTCGATCTCACCCGCGCCCGCCTGATTCCGGCCCGGCATGGCGTTGCGGCACGCCTCGAAGCCGGGGAGACGGTGACCGTCGTCAACACCCAAGGCAAGCAGGTGGTCGACACCTGGGCGTTCAATGCCCGCGACACAAGCGAATTCATGTCGATGGAACACAGCCGCGCCGCGATGCTGCGGCTCATTCCGAGGGTCGGCGATACGCTGACGACGAACCGGCGCCGCGCGATGCTCACCCTCGTCGCCGACACGACGCCCGGAATCCATGACACGCTGATCGCCGCCTGCGACATCCATCGCTATCGCCAGCTCGGCGCCGTCGGCCATCACGACAACTGCGCGCAGAACCTGACGTTGGCGCTCGCCACGGTCGGCGTGTCGGCCGCGGTGACACCGCCGCCGCTAAATCTGTTCATGAATGTACCGGTGACCGGTGGCGGCGAGCTGAGCTTCCAGGCGCCGGTCAGCGAGGCGGGCCAATACGTCACGCTGCGCGCCGAGATGGATCTCATCATCGTGTTCTCGGCCTGCCCGCAGGACATGGTGCCGGTGAACGACATGAGGCCGACCGACGTCCATTTCGTGATCGCCTGATCCCTGTGAGCCCTCGCGGAGGATGACCATGCGCAAGTTGCCGCCCCTCAACGCCATCCGTGCGTTCGAAGCCGCCGCGCGCCACGAGAGCTTCACCGCCGCCGCCAACGAACTCTGCGTCACGGTGACGGCGATCAGCCATCAGGTCCGGCAACTCGAAGCGATGCTCGGGCGCAAACTGTTCGAGCGCTCCGGCCGCGCGGTGGTGCTGACGGCGGAAGGGCAGGCGGTGTTTCCCCTGCTGCGCGACGGGTTCGATCGGATGGCGAGCGCCTTCGCCGCGATCTGCCCGCCGGCCGACGGCGACGCGATCACGGTGTCGGCCACGCGGGCCTTTGCCGAACGCTGGCTAATGCCGCGGCTCGCGCGCTTCAATGCGGCGCTCCCGGCCATCGTGGTCCACATCGACGCGACCGAGGACATTGTCACGCCGGGCATCAAGGGGATCGACCTCGCGGTGCGTTACGGACAGGTTGACCGCAGCCAAGAAGCCTCCGTGCTGTTCAAGGACAGTTACATCGCGGTCACGGCGCGCGCGATCTGTCCGTCCACCGCACGTCTTGCCATCGATGATTTCCATCCGCGGCCGTTGCTGGCCTATCGCTGGAAGAACGCCGTGCTGGATTCGCCGGCATGGTCGACGTGGCTTGCGGGCATATCCCACGATGCAAGCCGGGATTTCCGCATCTCCTGGTATAGCGAGGAGCCGCTGGCGCTGCATGCCGTTGAACGGGGCCTTGGGCCGCTGTTGTGCAGCGATGCGCTGGTCGGCGATCAGTTGCGCGAGGGAACGTTGCGCCGGATCGACGGGCCGGCACTTCCCGGCTTCGCCTTCCGCCTAATGGAGGCAAGCGGTGCCTCCAGGCGCAAATCCGTCGCCGCATTCGTCGACTGGCTGCGCGACGAGGCGGCGACATTTCGCGAAGTCTCCGTCCCGCTCATGACACGGGCTGCGTGAAGTAGGGCAGCGGCTCCACCCGGATCTGATAGCTGCCGGAGGCGACCAGGCCATCGATATGGACGGCGATCGCTTCGAGCGGCGCGAACCACACCTTGCGCTCAGTGACGACCTTTTCGAGCCAGCGCTCGACCACGCGCCAGCGGGCAAGTCGGCCGGTCAGGAACGGATGCCAGATCCCCATCCAGAATCCGCCGGCCTCATACTGCGCCTCGAACTCCTCGAACGATGCAGCCAGGCCATCGCTCGGCGATTTGACCGGCATCATGTAGCCGATCTCCGCGTAGTGGGCGAACGGAGGCCAATCGTCCGATCCCCAGTGCGGCGGCATCTCGTACAGCGACCCGCGCGCCGTGCGCATCAAATACGGAATGTCGTCCGCCATCAGCGACGAGTCGTAGGCAAAACCGTGCTCGATCAACAGGTCGATGGTGGCCTGGTTGGCGTTGTAGACCGGCGCGCGATAGCCGCGCGGCTTGCGACCGGTCATCGCGACATGAACCTCGAGGGCCCGTTCGAACGCCTCGCGTTGCTCGGCGCCGGATATCGTGGTCGGATCCTCATGAATATAGCCGTGATGGCCGATCTCGTGCCCGTCCTTGAGAATAGCCTCCACCGCTTCGGGATAGCGCTGCATGGTCCAGGCCGGCATGAAGAACGACTGCTTGAGGCCGAGGCGGCGATAGGTTTCGAGCATACGTGGCACGCCGACCGTCGGGCCATAGCGTCCCATCGTGATCGGATAGAGCCGGTCGTAGGAATCGTTCGGCCGGGCGACATGGATCAGGCTGTCGGCGTCGACGTCGAACGTAACAGCACAGGCGCAGCGCGCCCCGTTCGGCCAGGGGATGGGATTGCGGATCATGAGACTATCCTCTTGCCCCGTGCCGGTCGCGATTGATCATTCGGCAGCCACCCTAGCAGGACCGTCGATCCCGAGACACTGCCGGACCAGGACCGGGATCGCGGCAAAGGCGTCGGCGACGGACTGCCGGTGGCGTTCGTCGCCAAACTCCTGATAGTCGACGGCGATCAGATGGCTCTCCTGCACACCAAGATAATGCGCGCAGGTGAAGATGTGGGTCTCGAGATGGTTCATGTGCTCCCGCACCCCGCCGGGCCCGAAGCCAAACTCGCCCCGCGAACTCAGCACCACCAGGGTCTTGCCGCTCAAGATCGGCTTGAGCGGATAATCGCCGCGGGCAATGTCGAATGAGAACGTCTTGCCGATGCGGATCACCTTGTCGAACCACGATTTCAGAGCCGACGGCATGCCGTAATTGTGCATCGGCGCGCCGATGACGACGACATTGGCGCGATCGAGCTCGTCAATCAGCTGGTCGGAGAGGCCAAGCTCGTCATGTTGATCCGCCGTGCGTTCGTCGGCCGCGGTGAACGCCGCGGCCACCCATGCTTCGGTGATGAAGGGCGGCGGATCGCGGCCGATGTCACGGGAGATGATGGTGGTGCCGGGTTCATGCGCCAGCCATTGATCGACAAAGGCCTTTGAAAGCTTCCGGCTGACCGAACGGTCGCCGCGCGCACTGGCGTCGATGTGTAGAAGTGTCGTCATCGGTAAAACCTCGACTGATGGAGTATCCATGCGTCAGCGTACAATGGCCGAGGGCGGTGTCGGGTGTGATTGATGAATTCGTCAGGTGAGTTGAGGAATTCTCAACAATGAACCGCTGCGACACCATGACGGCTGATCCGGCGCGACGACCCCGGCTTTTCTCGATCGACTATCCGCGAACCTGATCGGCGCGCTTCACTCTCCACCTCATGTCAACCCCGCTTGAGCAATTCTCATTAACGCCCGAGGCCTGATCTTGCTGAGATGCCCCATCCCGGCCGAAATCGATGCGCCGGACAGGGGAGAAACATGTTGGCTAAGCACACACCAAATGCGGCGTACGATGAGACCGGCTTCGACGCGCATGGAATTGAGCCGGTGCCCGCGGCGCACCGGACCTCGTCACCGTTCGACCAATTCTGGATCTGGACCGGTGCAAACATTGCGCCGATCAACTGGGTGCTCGGCGCGCTCGGCATTCAGCTCGGCCTGAGCCTTCTGCAAGTGCTTGCCGTGGTCGTGATCGGCAACCTGTTCGGCGCGGCGCTGTTCGCGACCTTCTGCCTGATGGGGCACCGCACCGGCGTGCCGCAAATGGTGCTGGGTCGTCTGGCGTTCGGCCGCCGCGGCGCCTACCTGCCGGCGCTAGCGCAAGTGCTGATCCCGATGGGATGGGTCGCGATCAACACCTGGATCGTGCTCGACCTCTGCATGGCCGCGCTCGAGCGGATGGGGTTCAGCGGCGGTCCCGAATTCAAATACATGATCGCGGTGCTGGTCATGGTGTTGCAGGTCAGCATCGCGGCCTGGGGCTTCAACGCCATCAAGGTCTTCGAACGCTACACCATGCCGGTGATTCTCTTTATCATGGTTGTCATGACCGCGCTCGCGTTCCTGCGCGTCGATATCAAATGGCAGTCACCGACGGTCGGCGGCCTGGCGGCCTTCGCGGCGGCCACGCAATTGATGACCGCGATCGGGATCGGCTGGGGCATTTCGTGGCTCACCTATGCTTCGGACTACACGCGCTTCACCACGCCCTCGCTCGGCGCCGGCAAGGTTTTTCGCGCGACCTTCCTCGGCATGTTACTGCCGACGGTTTGGCTCGCCTTCCTGGGTGCTGCGATCGCGTCCGCCGGCGCGGGATCCGATCCGTCGAAACTGATCATCGCCGCGTTCGGCGTGATGGCGCTGCCGGTGCTGCTCGTGCTCCTGCACGGCCCGATCGCGACCAACATTGTCGTGATCTACTCGGCGGCGTTGTCGAGCCTCACGCTCGATCTGCGGTTGCCGCGCTGGATCATCTCGGTGATCTCGGGCGTGATCGCCTGCGCCATCCTCTATGGATTCATGCAATCTGGCGACTTCGCGCATGCCTTCGACAACTTCATGGTGGCCCTGATCGTCTGGATCAGCCCCTGGGCGGGCGTCACGCTGACGGATTTCTATCTGGTCCGACGCGGACGGATCGATGTCGAGACGCTGTACGCGGCTCCGGATCGCGATGGCGGCGTCAACTGGGCGGGCCTTGTCGCCTTCGCGATCGGGCTGGTGGTGGCCTGGGCGTTCCAGATGGGCACGATCGCGGCCATGCAGGGGCCGCTTGCGCTGGCGACCGGTGGGGTGGATCTGTCCTGGCTCACCGGCATGGGCATGGCCGGTGCAAGCTATCTCATGCTGCATCGTCTCTTCGGACGTCCGTTCGCGTCGGGCAACCACTTGCGGTCTGCGGATGCGGCGTCGGTCGAGGCCGCGCCCACCTCGCTCTCGCAGGTGTAGCCATCCCAATCAGCGATGGGCCTCAGTACGGCGGTCTTGCTGGGCGCTTCGCCGAGGTTCAGGCGGTGGCCATGTCACGCCCTGTTCGGCGAACAGGTGTTGTCCCCACTCGGGCTAGGGGCGCGAGCAATGTCATAAGCTCGCGCCACTTGCCGTCAGTCCTTAGATTGATCGTTCGGATGAAGCCTTGCGCTCGGTGCTGGACGACGTCGGCAGTCAGGCTTCGTCAGGGGTTCAGGATTTGAACCCAGCCGGAGGCGCGAATAAGCGGCGGGCCCTTGGCAGCTGCGAGATGCCTCCGAGCCCCGATTGTCCCAAAGTTGACGAAAGGCAGCTGAAGTTTGTGTGGCAAGTTCGTCAAACTGTCACAAAGATGGTGCTTTTATTTCCTGCGATGAGTAGGTTTCTTCACGTTGTCCGCCAGTCCCTTCCTTGTATCTGTCTTGCTTGCAGCGACTGTCCTGACGAATACGCAGGCATGGACGCAGGGTAGTCCGACGCCGCCTTCAGGCGAAGTTGCTTTCAAGATTCCAAGCCAACCGCTTGGCGGGGCGATTCAGGCTTTCAGCCAGGCGAGCGGGATTGAGGTCCTTTACGAAAGCAGCATCGTCGCCGCGCGCACGTCACCCGGCATCGAGGGGCGGTACCCTCCTGATGCGGCCTTGCGAGCTCTGTTGGGGGGTGCAGGATTTGTGGTGCGCTTTACGCGCCCGAACGCGGTCATCCTCTCAGATTTGTCTCGCCAGGGTGATCTTCCGCCCGCGCGCGCGGTTGCGAACTTCGACCTCTCGTTGGAAACGATTCACGTTAACGATGCGCCCGAACGCGCCGGGGAAGCCCAACTGCGGGAGTTTGGCGACGCGGTCCAGAACGACGTGGAAACGGTGCTACGCAAGAATGCCAAGATCCGGTCGGGAAATTATCGAATCCGGCTCAAGCTTTGGATTGACCCGTCGCGCATAATCCGGCACGCGGAGCTGGCTCAGACGACCGGCGATCAGGAACGAGATACTGCAATCGCAGGGGTGCTGCAGGGATTCGTCGTGAGCCGCCTTCCGCCGCCAAATGCAGCGCAGCCAATTCGGGTCATTGTTGCCGTCCACTCGCTATAGTTCGGCTTTCGCCCGGCAAGTTCGGGGCAACCAAAGTAACCGTCAGATGACGATCAAGAACTACCCATTCGGTGATGACGAAACGTTCGCTGAGGCGTCGAATCCCCTCCTGCGATTTCTTCTGCCGTCGGTCGTCGTCATGATCCTACTCGCCGGCGGCGTCTATTGGATCAGGCAACTGCCCGCCGGCCCCCCACTTCCGGGGTCCCCCGGCAGCATTCAGGTTCGTCTTCTGCAAATGCCCGACGTCACGCCGATCGCGGTGCAGGCGGCGGACCCGTCAACGTCTCGAAATGCCGGCACCCGGTCCGAGCGTCCTCCGGAGGAATCCAAGCAGGAGACGGATGATGATGGGCCGCCATCGCCGGCAGCCATCGCAATGGCTCCGACCGAGCCGACGATGCTGCCAAGCGTCAGCGCGACGCCGAAGTCGGTGAACAACCCTCTAAACGATATCGCGGCACGTTTCCAGCAGACCTTGATGCGCCATATCGAGCGCTTCGAGCACTATCCTCGCACGGCACGGCATGATCGTCTCGGCGGGACGGTCCAAGTTGCGTTCGTGATGGGGCGTGACGGAAAGGTTCTGGATGCCTGGATCCGGTCGAGCTCGGGCCAAACCGTTTTGGACAAGGAAGCGGTTGACGCGCTCCGACGTGCGGAGCCTCTCCCGGGCATTCCGGTCGAATTGCCGGGCCAGCTGACCGTCCTGCTGCCGGTCTCGTTTGCCGCACAGTAGCAAACGATTGCGCCACTCGGCCGCCCCAGTCCTTGCGTCGATGGCGCCGCCTGTTTTCCCAGCCGCTCCAAAGGCCTAGTTCCTTTTGCACGGCTGCCCCGACGGCTTTGATGCGGTCTTGTCACAAATCTGTTGTGCGGCCCTCGTATGCAGGTTTCGCTCTCGGAGTCGCGCCTTCTTGGAGCAAGTGACGTTGGGAGTGCAATGTGTCGGAGGTAGATCGAGCGGCCCTTCGGCAGTTGCTCGTCGCCAACTACGAGAGCCTGGGCAAGCGCCTCGCGCGCCGGCTTGGATCTTCAGAAACCGCTCATGAAGTTCTGCACGACACGTATTTACGGCTCGAAAGCGCCGCAGAGATTGGTCCCGTTCGAAGTCCACAGGACTATCTTTTTCGGATTGCACTCAATATAGCCACGGACCGTCGCCGTGCCGAGGCGCGTCGGCTGTCGACCACCGAGATCGATAGCCTTTTCGATTTGGCGGACGACGCGCCTGATGCATCGCGGGTGGTTGAAGCCCGGTCCGAACTGCGGGCGCTCGAGCGTGCGATGGCCGAGCTTCCCGAACGGCGGCGGCTGATTTTCAAGGCGGTCCTTGTCGACAATGTCCCGCGTCAGGAATTGGCAAAGCGATTTGGCATTACTCAGCGTTCGGTTGATCTCGAAGTCAATCGAGCGTTGACGTTCGGCGCTCGGCATCTTCGAAGTTTGAGCCAGCCTTTCGATTCGGACCCCTCCGAATCGTCTAATGATTGAATAACGCCCTCGCGGCGAGGTGTTTTCATTGCTTCGTGCAAGTGGCTACGAGGGCAAGGGGATCGTGTCCGAATCTTCTGATCAATTGCCCGAGATTGAACCGTTGACGCAGGAAGCGATCGACTGGGTCGTCCGATTGAAATCCGGCGAAGCGACCACTGCCGACGCTGAGGCGCTGCGGCGCTGGCGCAGCGAGAGCGCAGCGCACGAAGAGGCATTTCGCTGCGCGGTCAAATTGTGGCGCGATTTCAAGATCGTCGCGGAGCAATCGCCGGCACGGCCTGCCGCGCCTGAAGCTACGCGCGTGGCCCCCTGGGCCAATCGCCGCATAGCCCGCCGCGCGTTCCTTGGTGGCGCGATCGCCGCCTCGGCCGCTGGCTACGTGATCGTTCGTCCGCCGCTCGGACTTTGGCCCTCCTTGCATGAAATGTCGGCTGATTACCGGACTGTCAAGGGAGAGCAAAGGCAGGTCGCGCTCGGCTCCGACATATCTCTGACCCTGAATACGCTCACCAGCATTGCCGTTCGGTCGACCGACGAGCAGCCTCGGATCGAACTGATCTCCGGGGAAGCTGCTGTGGTCGCAAAGGCGCCATCGGCAAAGCCACTGGTGATGACCATCGGCACCGGTCGTGTCATCGCGGCGCGGGCGGACTTCAACGCCCGTTGCGTGGACGATCTGGTATCCGTCACCTGTCTCTCCGGTGCCGTCACCGTCGAGCAGGGGCAGCAATCGGTGCAGCTCCGGTCGAACCAGCAGATTTCGTACTCATCGATCGGCTTAAGGTCGGCCACCACAGCCGATCCGGTCCAGGCGACGTCCTGGCAATCAGGGCTGCTCGTCTTTCATGACAAGCTTCTGAGTGACGTCGTCGATGAGATCAATCGCTATCGGCCCGGTCGCATCGTGATCACCAGCACCGATCTGCGCCGTCGCGTCGTGAACGCGACCTTCCACCTCGATCAGCTCGACAACTTCCTGGTTCAGGCACAGGAGCTGTTCGGTGCCAAGGTGACACAGCTTCCGGCGGGGCTCACGCTGCTGGGCTGAAATACCGAATAGCGCAACAACCTCGATGTTGCGTTCTATACCGGTCGCTCGCGACGAGCACGTCCGTTTCAAGTGAAGTCCTGCGCTCGTCGATGATTTGGTCCGGGTTGCCTTGGCTACCGTTCCATCCAGTCCTGTTGTCGAAAAAAGATCGCGACGCCTTTCGAATCGATCTGCCTCCTACGTCTATCAAATTGGGACTTCCGTGAGCAGCCGAAAGAGTTGCCGAACGGATTTGCTTGTTTGTAGCGGGCGAGAGGCATCGTGGGTCATCGTGAACTGAAATCTAACACGCGCGCGCGCAGGTCCTGTCCGGCTGCCGGAGCGGTGGCGATTGCGCTGGCGCTCGCCGGAAACACCGCAATGCGCAGTTCGGCGTATGCCGCCGCAACGCTGGCGAACGCTGGATCCACCGCGGCCGGAACCGCAACCCCGTCCACCACGACACCGGCTGCCACAACTGCGGTGCCCGCGCAAAAGTCTGCACCGACACAGCGTTTTGACATTGACGACTTTGCGGTGCAGGGCGCGGACAAGCTGCCGGAGATCGACCTCGATGAGGCGATCTATCCATTTCTCGGTCCGAACAAGACCTCGGACGACGTCGAGAAAGCGCGTGCGGCACTCGAAAAAGCCTATCACGACAAGGGTTATCAGACCGTCAGCGTCTCCGTTCCGCAGCAGAATGTTCAAAGCAAGATCGTCAAGCTGCAGGTGACGGAGTTGAAGGTCGGCAGGTTGCGGGTCAAGAACGCGCGCTATTTCGATCTCGACAAGATCAAGGACAGGGCGGCTTCGCTGAAGGAGGGGACGGTCCCGAACTTCAACGACGTCACCAAGGATATCGTTGCACTCAATCAATGGTCCGACCGGCGCGTGACCCCGGCGCTGCGCGCGGGTGTCGCGCCCGGCACTGTTGACGTCGATCTGAATGTCGAGGACACGGCGCCGATCCACGGCAGTCTCGAATACAACAATCGGCAATCGCCCAGCACGTCCGCGACGCGCCTCAATGCGACGGTCCATTACGACAATCTTTGGCAGCTCGGCCACTCGCTCAGCTTCAGCTATCAGGTGGCGCCGGAGCGTAGGGCCGACGCCGAGGTGTTCTCCGGTTCGTACCTTGCGCGTGTGCCGAATGTCGACTGGTTGAATGTCCTCGCCTATGCCGTGAAATCAAGCAGCAATGTCGCCAGCGTCGGCGGCACGAACATCATCGGTCCGGGCGAGATCATCGGCAGCCGCGCGGTGATCACGTTGCCGACACTGCCGAACCTCTTTCATACGCTGTCGGTCGGGCTTGACTACAAGCATTTCGATCAGACCGTGAAGATTGGGACCGACGGTTTCTCCTCGCCGGTGACGTACTATCCGATGGTTGCGACCTACACCGCGACCTTTCAGGACGACAAGTTCAGTACGCAGCTCAACGCGGCGGTGACGTCCAATCTGGGCACGATCAGCAGCAGCCCCGGCGATTTCGACGCCAAGCGCTATCAGGCCTCGCCGAGCTTCACGCATCTCAATCTCGATGTGTCGCATACCCAGGAATTACCGCTGGGCCTCCAGCTCTGGGGCAAGGTTCAGGGCCAGGTTGCCGACGGACCGCTGGTGTCGAGCGAACAAATCAGTATCGGCGGCCTCGACACGGTGCGCGGCTATCTCGAATCCGAAGTATTGGGTGATGAGGGCGTGGTCGGCAATCTAGAGCTGCGCAGCCCCAACGTCGGCGACCTGCTGCAGAAGCAGATGAAGGACGAGACCGGGCAGGGCGCGCCGCGCTTCACGACTTTCAACGACTGGCGCTTCTTCGTGTTTACCGATGCGGGCCAGGCGCATGTGTTGCGGCCGTTGCCGGAGCAGCAGTCGCAATTCGATGTCTGGAGTTATGGCGTCGGCTCGCGGTTCAAGGTGTTCAACTATGTCAACGGCATGATCGCCTTCTCAGTGCCGATGATCAGCCAGACGTATACGCAGGCGCGCGATCCGCGCGTGAATTTTCGGATTTGGGGTGAGTTCTGATGACGACGGGTTTGGACGATACGCGCGTGCGCAAATCGCCGGTTCGGCGGGCGACCGCAGGAATCTTGTTCGGGATCGCGGCGGCACTGACATTGTTGCCGGCGCCCGCCAGGGCCTGGTGGAACGACGATTGGTCGCTCCGCAAGAAGGTCACGATCGACGCCAGCGCCACCGGCGCCAATATCACCGATCCGATCGGGACGACGCCGGTTCTGATCCGGCTACATGTCGGCAATTTCCGCTTCGGCTCGGCCAAGGACGACGGCAGCGACCTGCGCTTCGTCGCCGGCGACGACAAGACTCCACTGAAGCACCATGTCGAGAAATACGATTCGCTGCTGGGCGAGGCTTTGGTTTGGGTGGCAGTGCCCAATGTGCAGCCCGGTGCCAAGACCGAGATCTGGCTGTACTCAGGCAACAAGAAGGCGGTCGCGACCAACGACGCCAAGGGCACCTACGATCCCGACACGCAGTTGGTCTATCACTTCATCGAGCGCGGCACGCCATCGCTGGATTCATCGGTATGGGCTAACAACGCGCAAAGTGTAGCGCAGCCGGCCGACGGTTCGATCATCGGCACCGGCCTGCGTCTTGATGGCAACACGCCGCTGACACTGCCCGCATCACCGTCGCTGGCGCTGGCCAATGGCGCAGCGTTCACCTGGTCGGCGTGGATCAAGCCGGCCGCGTTGCAACCCGCCGCTGCACTCTACAGCAGACACGATGCAGTCGCCTCCAATGGTCTCGTCATCGGCCTCAGTAACGGTGCGCCGTTCGTCGAAGTCACGAGCGCCGGAACGGTCCAGCGCAGCGGCACAGCCGCGCCGATCACGCCGGGCGGCTGGCATCATCTGGCCGTCGTGGCAAGCAACGGCCAGATCTCACTGTTCCTTGACGGTGCTCTCTACGCGTCGGTGGCCGCAACAGTGCCGCCGCTGAACACGATTGCCCTGATCGGGGGCGACACGCCTGCCTCCGGCGTTCCTCCGATCTCTCCAGCGGCAGCGCCGTCCGCAGACGCGCAGCCCGCCCCCGCTGCTCCAACTGCGGACGGTGGCGCTCCGCTGGCACCCGACGTTTCCGCATCGGCACCGGCTGCTGCTGCCGCGATGCCCGGTTTCGCCGGCGATATCGATGAGTTGCAGATCGCCAAAGTCGCGCGCCCCGCCGGCTTCATCAGGTTTGCCGCGACCGGGCAGGGACCGGACCAGGCCAAGCTCGTGGCCTTCAGCGTCGACGAAGAGACCGGGAGTTGGCTCTCGGGCTACTTTGCGGTGATCCTGAAATCCGTCACGCTCGACGGCTGGGTGGTCATCGGCATCCTTATGATCATGGCGGTCATAAGCTGGATCGTGACGTTCGATCGGGTCACCTTCCTGAACAAGCAGGCCCGGGCCAATGCCCGCTTCATGAAGAGCTTTCGCGAGGTCGCTTCCGATCTCACGGTGCTCGACCGCGGCGATGAGGACGAGGCTGCAACACTTGGCGGGCGGCTCGGCGCCGATGACGCCGCAATGATGCGTGCCTCGTCGCTTTACCGCATCTATCATATCGGCGCGGGCGAGATCCGCCATCGCTTCACTCAAAACGGCAAGCGAGCGCCGGTGCTGCCTGCCGTTTCGATCGCGGCCATCCGCGCCGCACTCGACACCGGTGTCGTCAAGGAGATGCAGCGGCTCAACCGCCTGATGGTGGTGCTGACGATCGCGATTTCCGGCGGACCGTTCCTCGGTCTGCTCGGCACCGTGGTTGGCGTCATGATCACGTTCGCGGCGATTGCGGCGAGCGGCGATGTCAACGTCAATGCGATCGCGCCCGGCATCGCAGCCGCGCTAGTCGCAACCGTTGCCGGCCTTGGCGTCGCGATCCCGGCGCTGTTCGCCTACAACTACCTGATCTCCCGCATCAAGGATCTGACCAGTGACATCCAGGTCTTCGTCGACGAGTTCGTGACGAAGCTGGCGGAGTTTTATTCCGCCGACCGGCTGAATCAGGTCGACCACAGTGAGGCTGCGGAGTAACGGCGATGCAGATCCAGAGTGACTCCAAGCCCTATGATGACATCAATATCACGCCGATGCTGGATCTTGCCTACGTCTTGCTGGTGATCTTCATCATCATGACCACGGCAACCGTCCAGGGCCAGAAGGTCAACCTGCCTAAGGCATCGGCAGCGCCGAGTCTGGCTACACAGACCACAAAGGCCATCACAGTTGCCAATGACGGCAAGCTCTTCCTCGATACGATTCCGGTGACGCTGCCCGAGCTCGAGCAACGCCTGGTGCAGCAAAAGGCGCTGACGCCGGAGTTCCCGGTCGTGCTGCGCGGCGACTCGGCGGCCCAATACCAGAACGTGATGGATGTGCTCGACCTTCTCGGTCGCATCGGGCTGACCCAGGTTGGCCTTGCGACGAAACCGCTTGTGAAGTGATACGGCAATGAGCCCCAACGTCGACATGCGATTGAGTGGCGCGAAGATCCCGAACTTGTGGGCCTGGTTGCGTAGCTCCTTGCCGACCCGGGTCGGCGGTACCCGCAATCAGCTCAGCGGTAGCGAGCTTCCCGCTCTCGTGACAGCGACTAAGCTCGATCCAGACGCAGGCAGTGCTACGCCGGAGAACCGCTCAGCCCCATTCCATTCTCCTAAAGGAGCGTCCGCGGAAGGTGGAGTTATTCTCCCCTTCCCGATTTGCGGCGAGGCTGTGCTGCTGAAGCTCGCGGAAGTGCTGCGCAAGGTGTTTTCTGGTCGCGATTTGGCGGGAGACCCACCCTTGCTGATTCTTGAGCGCAGCCCGGAACCGCGATTGTGGATTGACCGCACTGCGCATGTGGAATTTCATCCGGGGCGGCGGGAATATCGCGCCATCATCGAAACCTCACCGGATACCAGGATTATCGTCGAAACGTTTGATTTCGACGCTTTGATCGACTTCGTATTGCAATATGTCATCGCGAGATTGGTCGGGCACGCGGCGCTTGAGGTGACGCCATGACAGCCCGTAGTGAAGCCGAAGTCCGGGATAGCAGTCGCGCGAAGCGCGGTGTCGCGGCCGATGCGCGCGCCGAGCAGGGGCGCGGTTCGTTACTGCGCTACGGCGTAGCGCTGGCTCTCATCTTCGGTTTGTTCGGGGGCGCCGGCTACCTGCTCACCAGCCACGACGACATGCCGCCGCCGCGGCAGGTGCGTGAACTCACAATTGTCAATGTCCTGCCGCCGCCGCCTCCACCGCCGCCACCGCAAAAAATGCCCGAGCAGAAGATGATCGAGCAGCCGAAAATGGCGGAGCAGGAGTTCAAGGAAGACAAGCCCGTCGACAAGCCGAAGGAAGAGCCCGTCAAGGACAGCGAGCCACCTGGTCCGTTGTCGCTCGACGCCAAGGCTGTTGGTCCTGGCGACCTGTTCAATCTCGGCGGCAAGCCGGGCGGCAATCCCTATGGCGGCGGCGGAGGGGGCGGCAGCCGGTGGGGCTGGTACGCCTCGATTGTACAGGCGCAGATCGAAGCCGCGATACGTTCCAACACGAGAACCCGCAACGCGGTGATGCAAGTGAGAATCCGGCTGTGGGCCGACGGCTCGGGCCGCGTCAACCGGGTCGAGTTAGCGTCATCCACCGGGGATGCCGAACTCGACGCCACGATCCGCGACAGCGTGCTCGGCGGCCTGACGCTGCGTGAGCCTCCGCCGAAGGACATGCCGATGCCAGTGGTCACGCGCGTCACGGCACGCCGGCCAAGCTGAAGCAAATGAATTCAACGAATGAGTGACGAGAAGGACTGGGGACTGATGTTCAAGACGAATGCAACGGCGCATCTGTGCGCATGGCCGCTCGCGGTGTCGCTGTGCGCGCTCATCGGCGCTGCGCCGGCCTTTGGCCAGAGCGCCGAGGTGTCCTCCAGCAAGAAAACGGACGGCAAACGCCCGACGGTTTCGAAGGAGAAGCCGACCTCGCCGAACATGGCGGTCAACCTGGTCAATCTGCTGGTCAAGCGCGGCACATTGAACGAGGACGAGGCCGAGATGCTGATCAAGCAGGCCGAGAGCGAGACGTTTGTGATGCGGCAGGCGGCGAAGGACGCCACGGCCAAGGCGGATGAGGCAGCCAAAGCGGCGACGGCCGCCTCTGCGGCCGCGAACCCACCCGGCACACGGCACGTGACCTACGTGCCTGAGATCGTCAAACGCCAGTTACGTGAGGAAATTAAACAGGAGGTGATGGCAAAAGCGCAAAAAGAGAACTGGGCCTCGCCGGGGAGCTATCCGGAATGGGCGCAACGCATTCACCTCTACGGCGACCTACGCGCTCGTTATCAGGGCAGCTTCTTTCCCGCCGGGAACGATCCGGCTGGTGCCACAAACTTCAGCGCCATCAACAACGGCTCTCCGTTCGATCAGAGCGGCGCCAATCCCTATTACGCGCCGACCTTCGATACCGCCCAGAATCGGAACCAGTTTCGGTTCCGCGCGCGTCTTGGCCTCGACGCCGACCTGACCAACGGGTTCACCACGGGCCTACGCATTGCCACCGGCGAGAATAATTCGCCGGTCTCGACCAACCAGACGTTCGGTGCCAACGGTGGCGACTTCTCGAAATACGCCCTGTGGCTCGACCGCGCTTACCTGAAATACGCTCCGTCGGACGACCTCGCGGTGTCGGTCGGCCGCTTCGACAATCCGTTCTGGTCGCCGACCGATCTGGTCTGGTATCGTGAACTTGGCTTCGATGGCTTCGCGGTGCAGGCCAGGCACGAGGTGTTCGAAGGTTTCACCCCGTTTGTCGTCGGCGGTGCCTTCCCGATCTACAACACCGACTTCAACGCCGGCATCAATCTCGGATCCACCGGAGCAAGTCCCGGCGATCCGAACGCGGGACTGCCGACCAAGTTCGCGAGCAAGGACAAGTGGCTGTTCGGCGGGCAGGCAGGCTTCGGATACAAGGCCAACCCGGAATACGCCTTCCGCTTTGGCGTCGCCTATTACGACTTCACCAACGTGCAGGGGCAGCTCTCTAGTCCTTGCACAGTGCGAAGCGCTTCCGACATCTGCGACACCGATCTCAATCGCCCGCTGTTTGCGCAGAAAGGCAACACCTACACCGAGCTGCGCAGCATCGTCGGGGACGCATTCAACAATTTCGGAAGCATCAACCAGTATCAGTATTTTGGGCTCGCCAGCCAGTTCCGGCCGGTCGTTGTCAGCGGCCAGGTCGACCTCGGCCACTTTCATCCGGCCCATATCGTGCTCGACGGCGAGTACGTCGTGAACACCGCGTTCAACCGCGAGCAGATGATCCTGACCGCGGTCAACAACAAGGGGCCGACAGTTAATGGCGTCGCGGGCGTCTACAACGGCGGCAACACGGGATGGCTGGGTCGCGTCACGGTCGGCGACCGGGAAATCAAGCAGCTATGGGATTGGAACGTGCACGTCGGCTACAAGTATCTGGAGTCGGACGCGACCATCGATGCCTTTGTCGATTCCGACTTCGGGCTCGGCGGCACCAATCTCAAGGGCTACTTCCTCGGAGGCAATCTCGGTCTCAGCGAGAATGTCTGGGCAAGCCTGCGCTGGATGAGCGCCACCAATGTCGCCGGTTCGCCTTACGCGGTCGACGTCCTGCAAGTCGACCTCAACGCGAAGTTCTGATCATGAAGAGACATATCCTCTGTGTGGCTTCGTTGGCGCTGTTGTCGACAGCGCTGTGGTCGAGTGCTGTTCGCGCCGACACGGAAACTGACCGGCTGCGGGAGGCGCTGCGCAGCGCCACCGCGCAGGCACGGCAGCTCGAGGACCAGCGCGCGTCCTTGCAAGCTAAGGTCGCCGAGGGCGATCGCGAGAAGGCCGCGGCCAAGGCGCAAATTGATGCGGCCAAGGCAGAAGTGCGGCAGGTCGAAAAGCAGCATCGCGAAGCGGTCGAGGAGTTCAACAAGCGGCTCACCGAGCGCGACGAGACCCTCGAAAAATGGAAGACGGCGTACGAGGAAGCGGCCACCGTCGCCCGTACCAAGGATGCCGAGCGCGCCAAGTTCGAAGGCGAGGCGGCTGCCTACAAGGCCAGCACCAAGAGCTGCACCGCGAAAAACACCCTGTTGGTGAAGGCGGGGCGTGAGCTCGCGCAGCGCTACAAGAACGTGACCATCGGCGACACCATCGTTGCCCATGAGCCGGCCCTTGGATTGCGGCGTGTCGAAATCCAGAACGAGTTGCAGACCACCAACGACAAATTCCTCGATCAGAAGGTAAACCCATGAGTGGCGCGATCAAGATACTTCGGGTGAAGCAGGCCCCGGCGATAGGCGTCGCGGCAATGCTCGCCTGCGTTTCCGCCGGTGCACTCGCACAGACCGCGGCACGGCCGCCGCAAACCGCCGTCAAGCCAAGGGCCGCGACGCAAGCGCCGGCCGTCCAGCCGTCCTCACCTGCGGCCACGCAGGGAGCCGTGGCCACAGCGGACGCCGGCAAGTCCTCGGGGAATGACAATGTGATCGCGCGGATCGGGGATATCAACGTGTCCGCCGATGATATTCGCGGTTATGTCGCGGCGCTGGGGCAGCGCGAACAGGTTGCGCTTGCGCGTGACCCGTCGCTGCTTAGCCAGACCGTGCGTCAAATGCTCGCCAATCGCCTCGTTTTCCAGGAGGTGCAGGCGAAGAAATGGGACCAGCAGCCGGCCGTCGCGGCGCAACTCGAGCGCGTGCGCGAGAGCGCAGTGGTCGAGCTCTATCTGCAGACGGTCTCGAACCCGCCGGCAAGCTTCCCGTCCGAGGAAGACCTACAAAAGGTCTACGATGCGAACAGCGGCGCCTTTCTGATGCCGCGTCAGTTTCAGCTCGCGCAGATCTTCGTTGCTGGGCCCAAGGATGCCGACAAAGCAACCGACGAGAAAGCCAGAAAGAGTCTTGACGACATCCAGCGCAGGCTGAAGGCGCCAGGAGCGGACTTTGCCGCAGTCGCCGCTGAGGGCGAGGCCGGGAACGGTGGCGACCTCGGCTGGCTGACGGAGGGCCAAATCCGCCCGGAAATCCGCACCCAGGTGATGGGACTGGCGAAGAATGCCATCTCCGAGCCGATCCGGCTCGACGACGGCTGGCACATTCTCAAGCTGGTCGACACCAAGGCGTCGTACACCCGCACGCTGCCGGAGGTGCGCGACCAACTCGTCCAGCAGTTGCGCGCCGAACGCGCGCGGCTGCTGCGGCAGGCCCATCTCAACGAATTGCTCAAGCAACATCCCCCGGTCCTCAACGAGATCGCTTTGTCGAAAGTGCTCGGCGAGCAGACCCGCACGACAAAGTAGGCCTGTCATGTCAGTGCCGGCAATGCGTGCGGCTGTGCGGACTGCGCCGCTTTTGACCGTCGAGCGGCTTCGTGCCGTGCTCGATGCCTGTGGCTATCACTGTGTGGCGAGTTCGCCTGCGGGTAACCATTCGCTGTCTCCGGGCTGCAGTGTGGTGCTGCAGTTCGGAGACCTGATTGCGAGGAATGCGGATGGCGTCGAGCGTCTGACGCTCAGGTCGAGCCTGCGGCTCAATGACGGGGCGGAGTGCCGGAGCGGAGTGACGTACTGGCAGATCCAGAAGCTGGTGCACTTGCCGGTCGGTTCGGATCAGCTGTGTCTTGCGGTCGAGGCGGATCTGCTGCTGGGCGACGGCGTCGAATTGGCCGATGTTCTGGCCGAGGGCAGCGAAGCCCATCGCCATCTTCGCATGCTGGTCGACGACGTCTGCGGCACACTGGACCAGCTTGCGGTCGACGACCGGCCCGGCCGCAAAGCCGATGATCCCGTGGTTCGCATCGAAGCGAAGTTCGTGGCCGGACATGCAACAGGGCGCAGTGGGTTTCTTCCTTCCGATCAACGGGCGTATTTGCCCTTCCGGAGAACGACAAGCCGTCATCTGCTGATGATGCGCGCCGTCTGCGACTGGCTCAGGGACGATCCCCTGCCGAAGCTGGTCGGAGCCCTGCGCCGCCTCCACCCGGAGGCGGACTCGGCCGC
This sequence comes from Bradyrhizobium genosp. A, assembly GCF_049949275.1. Lineage (NCBI taxonomy): Bacteria > Pseudomonadati > Pseudomonadota > Alphaproteobacteria > Hyphomicrobiales > Nitrobacteraceae > Bradyrhizobium > Bradyrhizobium genosp. A. Next base: position 3,536,507 of record NZ_CP188196.1, read on the forward strand.
GACGTATCCGCTGCAGGTGGACGCCGGGAGTGGACTGGAATCCGTTCGTTCCCGGTCCGATGCCTGGTTGCCTACCGAAGCGACACCACGAACGGGTGATGCGGTCACCTTGGCCCGCCAGCGGGTGCACTAGCCATGGCCGCGACCGCCCGTTCGCCCTCCGACATCACCCAATCCTGAATGGAGCCCATCATGTCCGATTTCATTGCCAGTCTCTCGCTCGAGCGCCTGCGGGATATCCTGCAGCAGGCCGGTTATCGCATCGAGACGGTGAACGATCCCGTTGCCAATCTCGCCTATCTGCGGTCCGCCACTGCGGGTCTTGCGTTCGATCTTCGTCCCGGCAATCGGCTCGCCAGCGACGACACCTTCGTCGATATGGCCTTCACCGCGGTGCTGCAGGTTCAGGGCGAGCTGCCGCTCGAGGTCATCAACCGGTGGAACGCCACGCGCCGGTTTGCGCGTCTGCAACTCAGTCACCCGTTCCTGGTGCTGTCACTCGACGTCTCGGTGGCGGGCGGCGTGACGCCGGCCCATTTGCGCGCGCAGGTCGAGATCTGGGACCATCTGGTGCAGCAATTGATCGTCTATCTGCGTGAAGAGTTGCCAAAATTGGTGCCGGCGCCGGCAAGCAAGTCAGACGCCGCGCCGACCGGAAGCAGCAGTCCGGAAGCTGAGCGTCCCGCGATGCCGACACCCTGAACGGACGCTCGCCGGTCACTCGAATCACGCGCCCGCGCGCGCCAGTTCATCGTCAGGAAATCGCATGTCCCTTAGCCGCTCCTTTCGCCGTCGCCGCATTGCCCCACGCAACAAGCAAGTGTCGAGGCACACCGTACCGGCGCAACAGTCGCACCTGCGGCTGTCGCGTGGCGCATGGCTTGCCGGCACGAGTGTGCTCGCATTGATGATCGCCTTGCCGAGCGCGCGTGCAGTCACGGTCGGGGGAAGCAGCACCGGCGCGGTGGTGTCGGCGCCGGCGGTTGCCACGGACGCGGCGCTGGCCGCAGCCAAGCAGGCGCAACAGGCGGCCCAGAACGCCCAGCAGGCAATGGCACGCGCCACCAAGGCATTGCAGTCGCTGCAATCCGTGCAGGCCGCGGCGCGCGCGGCCGCGCAGGCGGCGCAACGCTCCACGACGCTGCCGCAGGTCGTGGTGCCGAACGGCTTGACGCCTGGCGGGCTGGTGCCAAATCCGGTCGCCGGCTGGAGCGGCGCCAACGCGCCGACACAGGCTGCTGGAACCGGCGGCCAGATCAATGTCGACGTCAACCAGACCGCGGCGAAGGCGATCCTCAACTGGAACACGTTCAATGTCGGAACCCATACCACGCTGACATTCGATCAGCACGGTAACTCCGACTGGGTCGCGCTGAACCGCGTGACCGGCAATCTTGGCCCGAGCCAGATCCTCGGCAACATCAGGGCCGACGGACAGGTGCTGGTGATCAATCAGAACGGCATCATCTTCGGCGGCGCCAGCCAGATCAACGTCGGTTCGCTGGTCGCCTCGACCCTGGGCATCACCGACCAGCAATTCCTGACTGGCATCGTCAACGCGCAACCCTATGACATCGCGCACCAGAAGATTTCCGATCCGATCTTTTCCAGCGCAGGCGCGCCGGCGGGCGACATCACGGTTGAAGCCGGCGCCGTGATACGAACCGCGCCGCCGAAATCGGTGACGACCGGGGGAGGCAGCGTTTATCTGTTCGGAAACAACGTCAGCAATAGCGGAACCATCGTCACGCCGGATGGCCAGACGGTGCTGGCCGCGGGCAGCGCCGTCTATATCACCCAAAGCACCGACCCACATGTCCGCGGCGTCGAGATCAATCTGCTCAATGGCGGGTCGGTGACCAACACCAGCCAGGGTTACATCAGCGCGCCGACCGGCAACATTTCGCTGGTCGGGATCAACGTGAAGCAGGCGGGTGTGCTGACCGCCACTACGTCGGTCGACGAAGCCGGATCGATCAACCTGATCGCCCATGACGGATCAAACTCGCTGAACATCTATACCGACAATTACACCGTCCTCACCTACTACGTGCTGCCGACCCGGCTCGGCACGGTGGAACTGTCACCCGGCAGCGTCACCGCGATCCTGCCGGAGGAGAACGGCCGCACGGCGCTCGACGGGCAACCGCAGCAGAGGTCGGCGTTCCGGGCCGAAGGCCAGACCATCAATGTGCTCGCGGGAGCCAGCATCCTGGCGCCGTCCGGTCTCGTCGGGTTGGACGCGTCCAGCGATCCCACCCAAGTCTACGTGCAGGGTCACCCGGCCGCCCGTGGGTTCTCTTTCAGTTCCGTGCCTGATGCCGGCCGCGTCTACGTCGCTGATGGCGTGACGATCGACGTCAGCGGCCTACAGGATGTTGCGACGGCGGCGTCCGCCGACGCCGTGCTGGTCAATGTGCGGGCCAACGAATTGCGCGATTCGCCGCTCAATCGCAGCGGCATCCTTTACGGCACCGACGTGTGGGTCAACGTTCACGATCTCAATCGGGTTGGCACGGATCGCGTTTATACCGCCGGCGGACTGCTTGAAGTCTCCGGCTGGCTTGGTCTGACTCCTCGCACCCTCGACCAGCGCCTGACCGCGGGCGGCTCGGTCAGCATTTTCTCCACCGGCGATGCGATCCTGCGGCCTGGCGCGTCGATCAACATCGCCGGCGGCTCGCTCGATCATCAAGCCGGTGATCTGCCGAACACGCGCCTCATCGGCTCCGATGGGCGGATCTACGACATCAACAGCGCTCTGGCCGATATGACCTATGTCGGCATCGCTGGAAGGTACACTGTAAACCATTCGCATTGGGGCATCAGCGAGACCTATTTGAGCCCGTTCGGGAGCACGCGCCATCAAGCCGCCTACATCGAGGGCAAGTCGGCCGGCACCTTCACCGTCGCCGCGCATGCGGCGGAGATCGATGCGGATGTGAATGCGACCGCCGTCAACGGGTTCTATCAGCGCACGGCCGGCAACATGGCGCAGAACGGTGGGCTGGTTGTCGGCTTCAGCAACGGCTTGGTGATCCCGGCGAATGTCGTCATCGGCGCCACGGTGACGGCGCCGGTCGATGTCTTTGCCGTCAGCAGCGTGAACGCTCAAGGCGCGCGCGATCCCGCGACATTGTTGCCGCCGGACCGGCAGCAGACACTGTTTCTGTCCGCCAAGGCCCTCGACGACGCCCGATACGGCAGCGTCACGATCACGAGCGGAAACGTCAGTCTGGTCCAGGGCTCAACCCTCGAGGTGGCCGACGGCGGAGCCATCAACCTCGCCGCCGGCGGAAACATCACCATTGGTGGCAAACTGATTGCGCATGCCGGCTCGGTGGCATTCGACGCGTCGCTCGGCAGCACGCCGAGCGATATCGTGCTCAGGCCCGGCAGCGTGATCGATGTCACCGGTCTGTGGACCAATGACGCGCTCAATCCGTCGTCGGGCGCCCCGCTGCTCTATAATGGTGGCAAGGTCACGCTCAATGCCAAGGGCAGTGTGCTGACCGCGAACGGCGCGCTGATCGACGCCTCCGGCGGCGGCTGGCTGCAAGCCAACGGCAAGCTCAAGACCGACGCCCATGGTCTGCCGGTGGGAAAAGGTGGCGACATCACAATCGTCAGCAACTATGAGGTGCAGGGCGACAGCGGCGGCGATCCGATCATCTACCCCGGCCGCGTTGTGCTGGGCGGCACGTTGCGCGCGCACGGTCTCGGTGGCGGCGGCCGCCTGACAATCGCGGCCCCCGACATTCGGATTGGCGGCAGCGATCCTGCGGACGGAACGACGCTGTGGCTCGATCCCGGCTTTTTCGCGCCGGGCGATTTCGGCCAATACCGGCTCGTCAGCTACAGGAGCCTGGCCGTCGCGCCGGGCGCCGATCTCGAACTGCACGCGCAGACCCTGGTTCCGACTGCGGCGGCGTTGAGCGCGCCCACCGGCGCGAACATCTCGGGCGTACTCGCGCTCGGCACGCCGCCTTCGTTTCAGAACGCGCCGCCGGTCAATCTGATGCTGAGCGCCGTCGATCCGCTGGCCGGCAACCTCTCGATCGGCACCGGCGCGCAGATCAACGCTGACCCGGGTGCGGTCGTGAGCCTGCATGCCAGTCATCAATTGAGCATCGACGGTGTGATCAACGCCCCGGGCGGCACGATCAATCTCGATCTCTATGGACCGGTGAGCCGGGGCTTCTATTTTCCGGCCGCACCCTACGATCCCGCGCAGACGCTGTGGATCGGGCCAAACGCCCGCTTGCTGGCAACAGGGCTGATCCAGACCTTCGCGGACGCGACGGGCCAGCCCGGCTACCGCCTCTGGAACGGCGGCAGCGTCAACATCAATCAGAATGGCACCGATCCGGCGGCCTACCCTTATGCCGGATACGAGTGGTGGGGCGATCCTTCCAATCATTACTGGGGCGACCCGTCGCTTTCGACGGCCCCGGGTGGAATGCCTGGATTCGATCCGCTGGGCACGATCGTCATGCAAGCGGGATCCGTGATCGACGTATCCGGCGCGGCCGGAGCGATCGCAGTCACCTCACGCGGCGGGATGTCGCCACAGCTTGCAACGACGCCGGTCGCGACCGACGCGGGCTCGGTCAACATTCTCGCCACGCAAGGATTGCTGCTCGATGGCACGTTGTTGGCGCATGGCGGCGGCCCGGCGTCTGCCGGCGGCAGCCTGACCATCGACCAGACCATCTGGGCGGAGCCGTACGTCATCACCACCTACCAGCAGCCGGTCGGCGAACTGATCCTCACCCAGCACATGCAATCCACGTCAGCGGGCCTCCATCTCGGCGACGCGGTTCCCGCGGCGCTGCAAGGCCAGTTGCAGGTCAGCGCCGACCAGATCGCCGGGGCGGGATTCTCCGGTATATCGCTTGGTGCCTTCGACGCCGTGATCTTCAACGGCGATGTCAATCTTTACGCGGGTCGCAGCCTCACCATCAATGCGGGCACCATCAGCGCCACGCCAGGAGCCAACGTGCAACTCACGTCGGCCTATGTCGACATCGGCGGTGGCCAGCGCAATTCCACATCGTATTATCCGGGCCTCGCTCTCCTCCGCGGCACCGCGAACCTCACGGTCAATGCCGGCCTGATCGACATCGAGGGCGTTCTTCGCAGCGGCGCGGCGTATAGCTATCAGCCGAACAGCGCCAGCCCCTACGTCGATGTGGCGCTGCCAGGTTTCGCCAACATCACCTTCGACAGCCGGGGCGATATCCGGCTGGTGCCGGCCGCACGAGCTACACTCAACACCAGCATCCTTGCGACGCTGGGCAACCTGAATTTCATCTCGGCACAAATCTATCCGACCACCAGTACGCCTGCGACGGCGCTAAACGGAGCGCCGTCCCAAAGCAGATTCCTGATCGCGGCAACCGGTGCCACGAGTGTCATCGCGATCGCGCGCAACGGCGCCGACACGCCGCCGGTTCCGCTGTCCGCGGCGGGCATCGTCCAGTTGATGGCACCGACGATCGATCAGGGCGGGGTGCTGCGTGCGCCGATGGGGCAGATCATCTTCGGAGATCCAACAAATCCCGCCACCGCGGCCCACATCAATCTACTCCCGGGCAGCATCACCTCGGTATCCGCCGACGGGGCGCTGATTCCCTTTGGTTCGCCGCTCGGCAACAATCTCTACATCTACGGTTATGATCAATACAGCCCCGGCACACCGAACGCCCTGGTGGTTCCGCCGGAGAAGCTGATTTCGTTCTACGGACAGTCGGTGAACGTGGCGGGCGCGGCGAACGGCAAGGCCAAGGCCAAGATCGACGAGTCCGGGGGCGGCGATCTCTACGGCTATCAATTCGTCAGCGGCGCCGGCGGATCGGTCGACACGCTGAACGGCGTCAACACCTTCGCGATCCTGCCGAGCCTCGGTTCCGCCTACGCGCCGCGCTCGCCTCTGATCGCCTCCAGCAACGGCGATCCCGGCGTGGTCGCGCCCAACGTCAATCTGAAGGTGGGCGACCAGGTTTATCTGAGCGGAGTAGCCGGGCTGGCTGCCGGCTACTACACGCTGCTGCCGGGGCATTACGCGCTGCTGCCGGGGGGCTTCGAAGTCACCATCGCCGCGTCGAACCTTGCGCCCTCTCAGGTCGCTGCCAATCAGGCACTGCCGAACGGCGCGTATTATGTCTCCGGCTATCGCGCGGTGGCGAACACGGCGATCCGCGACGCGCTGGCCTCGACCTTCATCGTGACGCCCGGGGCGGTGGTGCGGCAGCAATCGCAGTATTCCGAAACCACGGTGACGAAGTTCTTCCAGTCGCAGGCGACCGCAGCCAATACCGCCGCACCGCGCCTCCCGGTCGATGCCGGCCGACTCGTGCTCAACGCGCTGACCGCGATTACCTTCGAGGGCGAGAGCGACTTTTCGTACGGTCGCGGCGGTCGGGGCGGTCAGGTCGACATTACCGGCAGCAACCTGGAAGTCATCGGCAGCGGCGATGTCGCGACCGCCGGTTTCATCGGGATCTCCGACGCCCTCATCAACAATATCGGCGCGCAAAGCGTTTTGATCGGCGGGGTGCGCCGGATTCCGGACCTGTACCCGAACCAGATCTTGATCACGCAGCAAGCCGGCAACGTCGAGATCGGCGCGCATGCGGTGCTGGCGGCGCCCGAAATCATGCTGCGGGCCACCGGCACATTGACGCTCGATCCCGGCGCGGTGATCGACACCACGCAAGCCGGCGCGCTTCCCGACGCGTTCCCGACCGATCCGAAGAGCGGGCAATCGCTCGGCTCGATCGTGCTGACCGACGGCGCCTTCCTGATGGCGTCGAACGCGCCAACGCCGGTGCGGGTCAATTTGACGTCCTCCTCACAGCCAGCCCCGAGCCGCCTGGTTATCGGCGCGGGCGCGCGGGTGGATGCCGGAAGCAGCCTCACTTTGGCCAACACGTCGAATTTCAGCCTCGATAGCACTGCGGCCTTTGGGGCTGCTTCGATCACCGTCGCGGCGCCCATCATCAATATCGGCGGCCAAAGCACCAGCGGCATTACGTTCACGCCCGCGCTGCTGGGGGCGCTGACCCATGGCGATCCCTCCCGCGGCATCGCTCCCGCCACATCGCTGACGCTAAGCGCCGGGCAGGCGGTGAATGTCTACGGATCCGGCGTGCTCGGCACGATCAATCCGGCCACCGGCCGGCCGTCGCTCGCCAGATTGACGCTTGCCGCTCCGGTGATCCAGGGTTTCGGCGCCGCAGGCGACACCGCCAGCATTACCGCGGGGCAATTGACGCTCACCGGGGCCGCCACGGCGGTCGCCGCCGCAGGTTCAGGCCAGGGCTTGCTTGCGTTGAATGCAACGGAGCTCACCCTGGGCGCGGGCAGTCTCAACTTCGGCGGCTTTTCCAGCGTGATGCTCAACGCGTCGAACCGGTTGATCGGCAACGGCATCGGCATCTACGGCGCGACAGGCGCCGTCACGATCAGCACACCGCTGGTGACGGCAAATGCCGGAGCCGACACCAGCCTGAACGCAACCGGGGCGGTTGCGTTCCTGGGATTGCCGATGCCGGCGGTGGCCGCGATCGCCCAGGTGCAGTCGATCGGGGCGCATCTGACCGTGAATGCGACGACGATCACCCAGGCGACGGACATCTCGTTGCCGTCGGGCATCATCACGTTGAACGGCGCATCGGGCGTGACGCTGGCGGCGGGATCTGTCACCGATGTCTCGGGCGCAGTCGTGCCATTCTTTGACGTGGTGCGCATCGCGCCCGGGGGCACCGTCAATCTGCAATCGCAGACCGGCAACGTCGCGATCGCGGCCGGCGCATTGGTCGACCTCAGCGGCGGTGATCTTTCCAGGCTTGATCGGACCAGGACCCCCGTGGTCGACCTTATCGATTCCAGCAAGGGAGGCGACGCCGGCTCGCTCAACATCATCGCGACCAGCGGCACCACGCAACTCGACGGCGCCTTCAATGTCGCCGCGGTCGCGGGCTACAAGGGGGCGCAGGTCTCCATGAACCTCGCCTCGGGCGATGCCGGGGCGCTGCTGACCGCGGTGCGGGGATTCAGCGAGAAGCAGGCGCTGACGCTCGCCGCCGGCGATATCGGTGTCGGCAACATCACGGCCCATAATGTCGAGCTCGCGACCTCGACCGGCAGCATCACCGTCAGCGGCACCATCGACGCGAGCGGGCCGGATGGCGGCTCCATCCGCCTCAACGCCGGCCATAATCTTATGGTCCGGGGGATGCTGAAGGCGAGCGCCAACGCGGCCGCCGGCGATGCCGGCAATGTGTTCCTCGGCATCGCCAGCAACAGCGCGGGCACGCTGACGCTCGCTGCCGGTTCGTCAATCGATGTCACCGGGGGCAGCTTCAATGTCGCCCAGAATGGCGGCAAGGTTTGGCTGCGCGCGCCCCGCACGAATATCGGCGGTGTAGCGGGTGTCGCGATCAGCGACGCCGGCGTCACGGTGCTCGGCGCCCGCGAGATCGATGCCGAGGCGGTGAGGGTATACGACATCACCGCCAATCCATATGTCGATCAGGCAATCCCCGTGGCCGACGCCGATGCGCAGGCCTACATGAACAATGCGTCAGGCATCAAGGCTGCCATCGGCGCGATCGCGAGCAACGCCAGCTTCCATCTGATGCCGGGGATTGAACTACAGAGCTCGGGCGATATGACGTTGCTGCAAAGTCCGTCGAGCATCAACACCGGCATCGATCTGCATGTCTACCGCTACTACGGCGGCGAACCGATGGTCGGGCAGGGTGGGCCGATGGTGCTCACGCTGCGCGCGGCCGGCAATATCCTGTTCAACGGCAGCCTGAGCGACGGCTTCGACGCGCCGGTGACGACTCCAGACGGAAATATCTTCGTGCTCGCCCCGCTGCTGCCGCGAGGCACGCGCTCGGCGACGCTGCGGGTGGTCGCCGGCGCGAACCTCGCTGCCGCCGATCCGGATGGCGTCATCGCCAGCAATCTTCTGCCCGCCAATACCGGCTCGATCCAGTTCAACGACCCGCACCTCGACGTGGGCGGCATTCTGATCCCGAGCGTATTGCGCACCGGCACGGGCGATCTCGACGTCGTCGCGGCGCGCGACGTCACGCTCGCGACGCCGTTTGGCATTTATACCGCGGGCACGCCGTCCTCGGACGTGGCGGGATTCACCTCTCCCACAAGAGTGCCCTACAACTCGCTGGTCGCCGACTATATGGGAGTCCCTTACAACTATCTCGGCTACTATGTGGACCCCAACACATACCAGATCACGAACTGGGATACGCTCTACCTCGCGCCGAACTCGAGCGGGCTCTATCCGAGCTATCCGGAAAAGGGCGGCAATCTGAAGGTTCTGGTCCAAGGCAATCTGACGAGCGCCCAGGTCACGATACCCGATGCCAACGGCACGGGGACGGCTTATGCCGGCAGCGCGTCGGATGCGTTCTGGCTTTGGACCCAGACGTCCGGTCCAGGCGTCGCCAACGGCACCTCGTTCATCAATTTTGGAACCTACTATCCGGCTCCGGATCTCTTCAATTATGTAGACCAGGCGCCCCACGTTGCGGCCTATCGCGGCATGGGGGCCTTGGGCGGCGGCAATGTCAGCGTCAGCGTCGGCGGTAATCTGTCCAACGTCGACATCAGCGCGCCGGCGACATTGCGCGCGCCCGCCAGTGCGACCAGCCTGCAGGATGTCGTCGCCACCACGGGCGGCGAGACCGGCGGCGGAAATCTGCTGCTGACGGTCGGTGGCGCATTGGATAACAGCAACATCGATGCCGGCCGCTTTGCCGGCACGGTGCGGGCGACGATGATCGGCACGACCGCGGTCGTGAACTTGATGGTCGGCGACGCGCAAGTGTCTGCCGTCGCCGACAGGTCGCTCAACCTGTTGGTTGGCGATCCGACCCGTTCGGTCGTTCAGACCGGCAGATTTCCGCCGATCGGCCTGGAGAATTGCGGACTCGATTGCACCACACAGTTCAACCTGGCGCTTCCTTACGGCTATTTCTCCAGCTTCACGGCGAACACCGCCTTCAACGTGCTGGCGCTGAGCGGCGACGTGAGCCTCGGGGGCGATTACGTTCCCGCCATCACGGACGTCGTGGCGGCCACCGGTTCGATCTCGACCCCGCTGCACGGCGTTTCGCCCCTCCTTATCGCGCTGCCGGCACCGACGGCGCAGATCAACCTGCTCGCGGGCGTCGACATCAAGAACACCGGCATCAGCATGACCGGGATCGTGCCGATGGAGAGCGTGGCGCCGTTTTACTATTCCTATGCCGCAACGATCGTCAATTTCGCCGATCAGGCGGCGACGGCATCTGCATCGAACCTGCTACAACCGGACGACGCACGGACGGTTCATGTCTACGCGCTTGGCAGCGTAACCAACGTTACGCTCGCGACATCCAAGCGCACCGATGTCCGTGCCGGGCTCGACATTCTTTACCCGGCGTTCGAATTGCAGAACAATCTCGCGACCGACGTCTCTCTCTTGCAGGCCGGCCGTGACATGTCGAGCTGCCTGACGGCGACGAGTTGCAGGGGGTTCAACGTCCGCATCGCCGGTCCTGGCAATCTCGATGTGATCGCCGGCCGCAATATCACGATCCAGACGCCCACGCCCAATTCCACGCCGGGGATCGGGATATCCAGCATCGGCAATCTGGATAACGTGCTGCTGCCGGCCACCGGCGCATCGATCAACGTGGCGGTCGGTGTCGGCAAGGACGGCCCGAACCTCGTGGCTTTCATTTCGACCTATCTCGACCCGGCCAACGCCGCCGGCGTGCTCCAGAACCATACCGGCGATCTCGTCGATTACATGCGCCAGCGCGAGCAGAACCCGGCGCTGACCGCCGCCCAGGCGCTGGCTGACTTCCGCGCGCTGTCGCCGAACGAGCAGCTGCCGTTCGTCGAGCAGGTCTATTTCGCCGAACTCAAGGCCGGCGGCGAGGCGGCCGCGAACGGTCAGGGCGCCGGCGGCAAGGGTTATGACCGTGCCTACAAGGCAATCCAGACCCTGTTCCCCGGCAGCACGATCGGTACGCCGACCACAGCCTATCGGGGTGATCTGTCGCTCTATCAGCTTGCCCGCATCCGCACCGAAGCGGGCGGTGGCATCAACATTCTGGCCCCGGGCGGAAGCGTGACGCTCGGCATCGAGAACCAGACTCCGGATCTCAACGGCCAGATCGACACGGCGAGGCCGGGTCTCTTGACCCTGCGCGGTGGCAGCATCAACACCTATACCGACCGCGACGTGATCGTGGCGCAATCGCGCACGTTCACCGAACTCGGTGGTGACATTTTGATGTTCTCGACCAACGGCGATCTCAACGCCGGCAAGGGCAAAAAGACATCGCTTGTGACCTCGCCGCCGCAGTTCACGCTCGATTCCTACGGCAATGTCACCAAGGCGCCGGTCACACCGCAAACCGGAGCAGGCATCGCGACATTGATCGGCGTGCCGGGCGTGCAACCTGGCAACGTTGACCTGTTCGCGCCGCACGGCACCATCGACGCGGGTGACGCCGGCATCCGCGTGTCTGGCAACGTGACGCTGGCGGCGCTGCAGATTGTCAACGCCAGTAACATTCAGGTTCAGGGTGCCTCGGTCGGCATCCCGACCGTTCAGGGACCTCCCGTGGGAGCGCTGACGACCGCGTCCAATACGACCGCGGCCAGTCAGCAGACAGGATTGCCTCAGCAAAACAACAACGATCGGCCTTCGATTCTCATCGTTGAAATCGAAGGCTACGGTGGCGACTCGTCAGACAACAGCGTCAGTCCTCTAAAGGGGGACACCGATTCTTCGAAGACGAATGACGGCAAACCGAAAAGATGAGTGGCCCTGATCTGTTTAAACGTTTCTTTCGCTCGCTTGGCGCCGCAGGGGGCCTGTTTGGTGCAGCTTTCGGCCTCTCGACCTCCTGCGCAATGGCGCAGCAGACGGAGTATCGGCCCGCATCCGCGGCGCCCGCGGCGTGGCAGGCATTTGCCAAACTCCTGCTAGGCGAGTTCGAGCATCGGCTTGCAGGCGACGACGAAGAAGCCCGCAAGTTTCGGGACTACATGATGAAACGAGACGGCGGACCGGAAGCATCTGCGCAGCGGGTCATCGCGCGGACCTGGATACGACCGGACGGCAGGATTGAGCGCATCGAATTTGACGGTCTCGACGACAGCGCGATCGCGGCCACTCTGCGCGCGCTGCTCGGTCGCGGCGATGTTGGCGTGCCGCCGGCGGATATGCTCCAGCCCTTGCGCCTGCGGCTCTCGCCGCGGCCGAAGGAACAGCCGGCGGGGGACAAGTAGGATGGCGAGGCAGAAGCTGCAGCGGCGACGTCGCACCTGGTTGCCGTCGAGCCTCGCATTCGCTGCCATTGGTGCTGCGTGGGGCGTTGCCTTGCCGGAGCCGGCAGCGGCGCAATCGCCGCCGGTGTCAGTCTCGGCCGTCACCGACACGGCGAGCGTCGAAACGCCGGGGCAGAAACGAGATGCACGAGCTTCGCCGGGGGGCGACGCACGTGCGGACTATCGCAGTCTGATTGCGAACGAAGCTGCGCGGACCGGGCTTGCGCCCGAGATTGCCGAAGCCGTGATGGCGGTGGAGAGCGGCTATAATCCTGCTGCGATCGGCGGCGTCGGCGAGATCGGCCTGATGCAGATCCTGCCCTCAACCGCGCGCATGCTGGGGTTCAGCGGAACGAATGCCGATCTCGCCGTACCCACCACCAACATCCATTACGGCGTCACCTATCTGGCACAGGCTTGGCGGCTGGCGCGCGGTGATCTCTGCACGGCCGTGATGAAGTATCGGGCCGGCCACGGCGAGACGCGGTTTTCCTATCTATCTGTCAATTATTGCCTCGCGGTGCGCGCCAAGCTCGCGGCCCGCGGCTTTCGGGTGACCGGAGACGTTCCTGTTGCCAGCTTCGGCGAGCCCGGAGGAAGCGTGTGCCGGCGCCGGTGCCTGGGCTCTCCATCGATCGGACACGTTAACCTGGCCGCGCTCAACACCAGGCTGAGCGCGCTCGTAATGCAGGTGAGGGCCGCGCGCTGATGATGTCCGATGCAGTTCGGAGAGCAAGAGTGGGGATTCTTGTGCGAACGGCGATCGTCATTGCGACGGGCGGGATGCTGTCGGCAGTGATGCCAGATCACGCCGATGCCCAAACCACGCTGCCTCCGATCACGGTTGAGCCGGCTCCGCCGAGGGGCAACGCTCCCAAGGACCAGGGCAGCGCGGCCGCGAGAGGCAGCGATCTGAAAGACCAGGGCGGCGCGGCCGCGAAAGGCAACGATGGCCGCACGCTGGAGCGCCTCAACCGGCAACTCAAGCGCAAGGTCGACGAAGCCAATCCGATCGGAAACATTCCGCCGCTCGATGCGAACTCGCCTGACACCAAGACCGGTGTGGTGAACATTCCGGGCGTGCAGCAGCAATACGGCAAGAACTTCGGCAACTCGGTCATACCGTACCGCCCGACGACCGTTTACACGCCCCCGCTCGGAGGGCGTCGATAACGAGCTCAGCGTTAATCACGGGCCAGTCCTGCAATCGCAAGGACATTGTTGTGTACCGTAAGATCTTGATCATGGGGCTGCCAGGAACGGGAAAGACGACGCTGGCGAAGGCGTTGGCGCCACGCCTCAACGCGGTTCATTTCAACGCGGACGAGGTTCGTGCGAACGTCAACAAGGACCTTGGATTGGCCGTTTCCAGCGAAGGGACGGATGAAGACCATCAAGGTTGCGGGTCGAGTTCGAACCAGCGGAGCGGCCACCGCGAACGCGGCCGCGGTGCAGGGTCTCGGCATTGCCGTGGGGCCGCTGTGGCAAGTCCGGTCATTAGTCGAGCGCGGCGATGTCGAGTTGTACCTCACGCGCTTCGAGCCGTCGCCCGTGCTGATTCATGCCGGTTGGCCTGCGAGGGAATGTGGCGCGCAGATTGGGCCGCGGCTTGCGACGGCAGATCAACGACGTTGGTGTTGCGCTTCACGGCCAGAGCTTCAAACAACGGGACGTAAGCGACAACCTCGGGAAAACCGGGCGGAGCGGAGCTGGTATTCTGCGAGGCAAAATGCGCGGACAATCCCGAATTGTGGAGCCTGGAAAAGCCTCCCAAGGGAGAGAAGAACCTTCCGTCTCTCCCACGTTCCACGGCCATGATAGCTCAAATCAGGAAGTACGAGCAGTTCATTCAGGCCAAGGAGAACCGGCAAAGCCTGATTGATGCCTACGTCAGCGTCTGCAGGAATCTGGTGGAGATCAGCGGCCAAAGCCCGGCCAGGCGGGTCGATGACCTCGTCAGGCAGGTTGCAGAGGGGAAACTGAAGCTATCGATCCACCCTCACGTTTTTCTCCTGATCTACGATTTCGGCCAGGACGAGAAGGACGGCCGGATCAAGAACAAGCGGCAGGAGTTGCGCGATCAAGGGGTGAGGACCATCGCCAAGGGCAAGCCCGACGACTTCCAGTTGGCGAATGACATATTGCGGGTGAGATGAAGGAATGGACTAGCTCGAGGCGGCTTCGTCGCACGCTGCGATCCGACCAAAATCGAAGATGCGCTAACGAACTGGTGTCGTGTCTGCATCTTCTTGTGTGCAGATTCTGTGTCGCGCAAGATACAGCGCAGCCGGGCAACGCCATAGGCGCCTGACGGCTCCCATCATATAGCGTATGCGTTACCGTGAAGACGGCCGCAATATACACGGAAGTGGTGGGGCCGGAAGAGCGCGCGTTTGCCGCGAAGATGTGTAAGGCGCGTTCTTTCCGCCTAAATCTCGATCACCAATTGTGGACGCGCGAGTGCCGCTTCGCTGACGTGTCATACGACGCGCGTCACTCGTTTTTCGTGCAGCACCTCGTCATTAAAACTTTCACGCGCTGTCATGGAACCTTCACGTAAATTGTTTCAGAGTGTTTCTACAATTTTAACGTTTATTGCTGGTTGCGTTGGGAATGTCGTCTGCCTCGGTTGAAGATGTAGATTCGGGGCTGGCGTGCCTTGTTCTGCTATTACGGTTCTTGGGCATCCCTGCCGATGCCGATCAGCTTCGCCATCGATGGGTGGCGCCGCTTGCGGCGCGACGGAGATTTTGCGTTGCGCAAAGGAGCTTGGGCTCAAGGCGCGCGTCGTCGCAAAGAATTGGCCGCAACTCGAAAAAGCCGCTCTGCCGGCCATCGCAGAGAACAAGGATGGCTCGTTTTCCATTCTGGCCAGGCTCGCCGACGGCAAGGTGCTCGTGCATGATCCCGTCAGCGGGCGGCCAATCCTGACGACGAGAGAAGAGTTTGAGGCCACGTGGAGCGGTCGCCTTGTGCTCATGACGCGCCGGGCGTCGCTGGGAGAGTTGGTCCGCAAGTTCGACGTCGGCTGGTTCTTGCAGGCGATGCACAAATATCGTGGCCTGCTGACAGAGGTGTTTGTCGCCTCCTTCTGTCTTCAGATCTATGCCCTGATCACGCCATTGTTCTTCCAGGTGGTCATTGACAAGGTGCTCGTGCATCGCGGGCTTACCACGCTCGATGTCCTGGTTTTTGGTCTGGTTGCGGTCTCGATTTTTGAGACGCTACTGAGCGCGCTACGCACTCACATCTTTGCACACACCACCAACAGAATCGACGTCGAGCTCGGGGCGCGACTCTATCGCCACCTCATGGCGCTGCCGATCATGTATTTCGGTGCTCGGCGGGTGGGGGACTCCGTTGCCAGAGTGCGTGAACTGGAGAACATCCGCAACTTCCTGACCGGCTCGGCGCTGACGCTGGTGATCGATCTGTTCTTCACCATCGTGTTTCTCGCGGTGATGTTCTACTACTCGCCGGTGCTGACCTGGATCGTAATCGGGTCATTTCCCGCCTATGTGGCGATCTCCGTTGGCGTGACACCGCTGTTTCGCGCGCGATTGGATGAGAAGTTCAACCGCGGCGCGGAGAACCAGGCCTTCCTCGTCGAAAGTGTCACCGGCGTCGAGACGCTCAAAGCCATGGCGGTTGAGCCGCAGATGCAGCGGCGCTGGGAGGAGCAGCTTGCCGGCTATGTCGGGGCGAGTTTTCGCGTGCTGACGCTCGGCAATTGGGCGAGCCACGGCGTGCAGCTTGTCAGCAAGATCGTGACCGCGTTGACGCTCTATTTCGGTGCTCGGCTGGTCATCGACGGCAACCTGACCGTTGGCGAGCTGGTCGCCTTCAACATGTTGTCCGGGCGTGTGGCACAGCCGGTGCTCAGGCTCGCGCAGCTCTGGCAGGATTTCCATCAGGCGCGTCTGTCGATCGCGCGATTGGGTGACATCCTCAACGCCGTTCCGGAGCCGGCGAACCAGCCCGGCCGCGCCGCGCTGCCTGCGATCCGTGGCGCCATCACGTTCGATCACGTCACCTTCCGCTATCGGCTCGACGGGCCAGAGACCCTGCATGCGGTCAATCTGCAGGTTCCACCCGGCCAGGTGATCGGCATCGTCGGCCCGTCCGGCTCCGGCAAGTCGACCCTGACCAAGCTGGTGCAGCGGCTCTACGTGCCGGAAAGCGGACGCATTCTTGTCGACGGCGTCGATCTGTCGGTCGTCGATGTCGCCTGGCTGCGGCGCCAGATTGGCGTTGTTTTGCAGGAGAACATGCTGTTCAACCGCTCCATCCGCGACAACATCGCGCTTACCGATCCCGCGATGACCATGGAGCGCGTCATCGCCGCCGCCGAGCTTGGCGGCGCGCATGAATTCATCCTGGAACTGCCGCAAGGCTATGACACCATGGTCGGCGAGCGCGGCGCGAGCCTCTCCGGCGGTCAACGCCAGCGCATCGCGATTGCGCGCGCACTCGTCACCAATCCCCGCATCCTCATCTTCGACGAGGCGACTTCAGCTCTCGACTATGAAAGCGAGCGCATCATCCAGGACAACATGCGCAAGATCTCGCAGGGACGCACCGTGCTGATTATCGCCCACCGGCTTTCGACGGTCAGGCGCGCCGATCGCATCTTGACCTTGGAGCGAGGGCGTCTCGTCGAGGACGGCAGCCACGACGAGCTCGTGCGTCGCAACGGTCGTTATGCCAACCTTCACCGGTTGCAGGCAGGGCTCCATGAAGCCGGCTGAACCGAATTCCGCCAAGGTCGTTCCGCTGCGCCGCGGCCGCGACGACCTCGAATTCCTGCCAGCCGCGCTGGAGATCGTGGAGACGCCGGCGTCGCCATTGCCGCGGGCAGTCGCGGCTTCGCTTGCCGGCTTTCTCGTGATCGCGGTCGGTTGGGCCTGCATCGGCCACATCGACATCATCGCGACCGCGCAGGGCAAGGTGGTGCCGACCGGCCGGGTCAAGGTCATTCAGCCATTGGAATCCGGCATCGTGTCCGCGATTCATGTCAACGATGGCGACAGGGTCACCGAAGGGCAGGTCCTGATCGAAATGGATCAGACCACCAGCCGTGCCGACCGTGACCGTGCCCAGTACGATCTAATGCGCGCGAGGCTTGATGCCGCCAGGCTGTCTGCCTTGCGCGCGGGCCTCAACAACGGCTACGCGCCGGTCGACTTCACGCCGCCGCCCGGCGCGCCAGCCTACGAAGTGGCGCGCACCGAGGCGACGATGGCGGCGCAAGCCGAACAGCAGGTTGCCAAGATCGCCGCCCTCGATCAGCAGATTGCGCAGAAGGACGCCGAGGCCGACAGCATCAGCGCCGCAATCGACAAGCTCGAAGCCGGGCTGCCGTATCTGGCCGACACAGCCGACATCCGCAAAAAGGCGATGCAGATCGAGTACGGCAACCGGATCGCCCATCTCGATGCGCAGTTTCGCCTCAGCGATCAGAACCATGAACTGATCACGCAGCGCCGGCATGCCGTCGAAATCCAGGCCGCGCGCAAGGCCCTGGAGGCGAGCCGCGAGCAGACCCGCGCAGAATATGCGCGGGGCATCGTCACCGATCTCGCCGAAGCCGAGCAGAAGGCTGCGCAAACGGCGCAGGATCTGATCAAGGCCGAGAAGAAGATGCAGGACCAGATCCTGCACGCCCCGATGGACGGCACCGTGCAGCAGCTCGCCATCCATACCGTGGGAGGCGTGGCGACACCGGCTCAGGCGTTGATGGTCGTGGTCCCGGCCGACGCGAACATCGAGGTTGAGGCCATGGTGCTCAACAACGACATCGGCTTCGTCCATGACGGCGATCCGGTCGAAATCAAGGTGGATACGTTCAACTTCACTAAGTACGGCCTCTTGCACGGCAAGGTCGTCAGCGTCTCAAGGGACGCCATCGCGCGCGACAAAGCGACTGCGCAGGCGGACGCGCAGCGCCAGTCAGGCCAGACCGCGCGCTCGAGCGAACCGCCGGGACAGGAATTACTTTATTCAGCGCGCGTCGCCCTCGACGAAACCAGAATGCAGGTCGAAGACCGTATGGTCGACCTCGCGCCGGGCATGGCGGTGACGGCGGAGATCAAGACCGGACAGCGCCGCATCATCGAATACCTGCTGTCGCCATTGTTGCGGTACAAGCAGGAGAGTTTGAGGGAGAGATAAGCCGGTGATCGAAATATCTGCTTCAGGATCCTGTCGGACGGTCAGGCGGCTCGATGGAAAACAATCGGAGTATCTCGTAAAATTCATCGACAAAAACATTCGCGGCGATCTGTCCGTAGCGCGCTTGTCGTCCGAATTGGGGATAAGCCTCTCCCATTTCAGCCGTCGGTTCAAGGAAACCTTGGGAGTATCGCCGCATGCCTTTGTCGCAAATCGCAGAGTGCTGACGGCCGCGCGACTGTTGACCGAAACAGAGGTCTCCTTGGAAGAGATCGCAGAACATGTCGGCTTTTCGAGTTTGGGACACTTCAGAAGCCGATTTCGCCAATGCCTCGGCTGCAGTCCTTCGGAATTTCGGATATCTATCCCAAACAAGGCGACTTCCTCAATCTTTGAAAAGGCGAACCAATGGCGAGCGACGCTTGATCTCGCCATCAACCCGCCGGGTTAGATTGAGCGTGAGCAGTCCGTCAGTTCGTTCATCAGTAGCCTCGAAAGCAAGAATCGCAGGAATCGGACTGTTCAAATGAGTCTGGATACTGTTGAGATCGGAAATGCGAGAACGGTAGATGGTCTTCGACAAAGTAGAGATGTCGGCCGATGAAGCCTTGGCCACGAGAAGTTCTTGAACTGGCATATTGGGCTCCGCTGGCCATTCTTGTCCTGATGTTACTCGGGACGGCCGCGCTCAAGTTGGCGCCATCGCCGCCGGCGTGGATGCGGCGATCGATGTGGACGCAGCAATTTGAGAAGCTGCCCATTCTACTTGATCTCCATTCTGGTCGTTACGCTGATCGCGGGGCTCGAAGGTCTTCTGTTCGTCATTGTCTCCCTCTACGCCTATTTCGCCCTCGTGGAGCCATCTCTCTGGCCTCTAGCCTTGGTGCTGTTGCTGTTCAGGTTGCCTCTGATCTGGCCTCAGGAAACAGTGATCGCTTTGGTGTCAGGCTGTACGGTTTGCGTCTCCGGATTTGTCAGTTTCTCTGCCTTAAAGCGGGAGCTTTCGAGCGATCGCGAAGGCTTTGTCGAGAACAAGCGGAGACAGCGGCTCAAAGGCCTTCTTCTCGCATGTGCGTTGGTGTGGACGTGGCTTAGCCTCAGATACGTCATCGTTCATTTCATGAGCACACGCTACATGGATCTTCGAATTGTCTTGGCTGCATCGCGTGATGTTGGTTCTCACTTTCGGCAGCTTGCTTGTAATGGTGTCGCGACCGGAGTCTGCGATGCA
The DNA here is from genome assembly GCF_049949275.1 of Bradyrhizobium genosp. A. Lineage (NCBI taxonomy): Bacteria > Pseudomonadati > Pseudomonadota > Alphaproteobacteria > Hyphomicrobiales > Nitrobacteraceae > Bradyrhizobium > Bradyrhizobium genosp. A. Next base: position 3,556,269 of record NZ_CP188196.1, read on the forward strand.
AATGCCAGACGCCAAGCCGAAGATCGGCTTTCTCAGCTTCAGGAGATACGAAGGCGCCGTGCGCTTTTATCATTGCGTGCATAAGATGGTCGCGCATCGATAGACGAAGTAGAAGAAGGATCGCTGCCATGTTTTCAGGAGAATTAGAGCGGGAGTTGCTTTTACGAGAATTGACGCGGCAGTTGGCGTACTGGACACCGTTGATAGCGCTGCTCCTCTTATCACTCGTACTTGTCGGCCTAAAACGTGTATCGGCGCCTTCGCCGTGGACGGAGCGATTGCTTCGTCCTCCATTTTATTTCGTTTCGTTGCCGATTGCCACGCTGACTGCGGGGATGGAGATGCTCGCATGGGTCATCCACTATCTGACAGAAGGGGCCGGAGAGGTCAGCCTGGGCGCTCTCTTTCTTGCCAAGCTGTTTGCGCTTTCGTTACTCGTGAGAATCTTTCCGTTAGAATCGTTTGTGTTTGCAATTGTCAGCGGCGTATTTGTTGCCGCGCTGGCTTTAAGTAGTTACTCGCTGCTTCGAACGCCTCTGCGTGAAGGTGATTTGAGATGTCCTGCGAGACAAACAAAACGGCGCCTTGAGGCCGTGTTTCTCTTGGCTGCCTTCGTCTGGGCCTGGGTAAGCGTGAGGTATGTCATCGTGCACTGGGAAACTCCGCTCGTTCCGCATGCCTCAGGTTCGTGAGCGGCGCCTATCGAGACCTAGCGAGATCAACACAGCCGAATGCAGGGGGCAAAAATGGCGGATACTATTACATTTTTCGGGAACGCGGTACTAGCGACCTACCCAGATGGGACTCCGATCATCGTGAATGGTCGGCCGCTTCTCGTTCCGCAGCAGAATTACAGTTTGCAGCAACAGATCGATGCTGCCCATTACCAAGCGACAATAGGAGCGTCGGCTGTAAGTGCATGGTTCGTTCGTCACTTTCCGCCCGGCGGCAGTGGAGACCCGCAACGTCAAGCAGGCGTGTCGGGTGGTTTCGACCCAAGATTTACTGACGCGGGCAACTATGGCTACGGTTTAAGCGCCGCAGCGGCAGGCATTAGCTTGGACGTCGCCCTTCAAATGGCGTCTATTGTAAATCTCGGTGGAACTAGCAAATCGTTGCCGGCGGCGAATGAACGCGCCATTCGGCAGGGATATGATGATTATAAGGCCCACTTCCCGGACGTCGATGATTCGGCAGGTCAGGCGTATGTCAAGTCGGTCTTTGCGCCAGATGCTGTAAATGCAGCGTCAATAGGCGGGCGAACTATTACAAACTTGCTGGACATCCCAGGTAATCTCATTTTCACCTCGAAAGTCGCGCAGAGCGATGCGCAGCGTTATGCGATAGCAAAATGGGGCGATATTAATTCACCGGATGCAGCGGCCTTCATTGCCAATTTTCAGCAGGCCTTCAGTAGTTATCCTCAGCACCTTGACATTGATTTGCTGCAACCGCTGCCGGTAGGCGGAGGTATTCCGAGCGGGAGAGATGTTTCACTGTTCGTCGGGAAGGACGGCCAAGTGTTGGTTTATGCCCGAACTCCCGCGCCGGGGGCTCTGGGGGATTCCTCGGCATCTTTGGATTAGATGGACGTCCCAATGGGAACGGAAGCACGGGGTTGAGTTTCTTCCAAGACGGGACACCTCAGCCCGTCTCGGTCCGACAGCACCTCGTGACCCCAAGTGATCCTACTGGGGGGATCGACGTCACATTGGCTGATGGTACTGAAGAGCACTGGTGGAACGACTCGATCGACGGATTCCTTCGGGCAACTATTGATAAGACCCTGCCGACTCCGACCATCAACGGTGTGAAGCGGACCGAGAATACGGTGACGTTTCCGACAGGAGATGGCGACGCTGGTACTTCCGTCGGTGTGAAAGTAACTTACTCTGACGGCACAACCGCTAGTTTCGGCAACTCAAACGATTTTTCACTATACCAGACGTTACAAAGCCAAGGAAAGGCTCCAGCGCCAACTAATGGCGCGACGATCGACCAAGCTCAGCTGCAGCAGATCGTCCAACCATTAGTGGGTCAACCGACCGGCCCTATCACGAACTCCTGGCTCGGTGTGACCTTGAGTCAGTTCTCCCAGATCGGGCAGCAAGGTTTCGGCAGCGGCGGAGACGGAACAGCACTGGCCGGGAACAATACGATCTTCTCCTATGGCGGCGTGCTGATCGGCGCGCCAGGGCAAGGGGCGACCGATTTCGCCAGCATCAGCTCGACGGAAATCGCCAACGCGCTCTATCGGCCTTACTTCCAGTCGCTGCAATACGCCTTCAGCGATGCGCCAGCCGCGACCCAGGTCTTCAACGATCCTGATGTGACCAGCTCGCTGGCGTCGATTCCGACGAGCTTTCGCGAAGCCCGCTTCCCTCATTCCTATTTTTTAGAACTAGTGACGCTCCAAGTTTGTCGAGCTCAAGTTTGTCACCGAACCGCTCTTTGAGCTGGTGCTGAGACGGGCGGCGTTTCATCGGCGCTGACCAGAAGCCAGGTGAGAATGGTGGAGATCACCATGAAGACAGCCCCAGCGAGGAACAGCCATTGGTAGCCGCTGGCGAAGCTGGCGAGGGCAAGCGCCTTCGCAGCGGCCGGATCACTGCCGGACAATGTCGCCGCCGGGAAATGGCCTGCGGTGATCGCCTGCACAAGCGCCTGCCGGTCGGTGGTGTTCGCTTGCGGCAGCGCATGGGCGATGACTACTGCCACACGGCCATACAGCACCACGCCCAGGGCGGCGATGCCGATGACAAGCCCGGTGAAGCGCACCGTGCCCGAAACGCCTGACGCCATACCGGAGCGTTCCTTTGGGATCACTGTCATGCCGACCTTCGTGGTCTCGCCGTTGAGCAGGCCGGCGCCGATGCCCGTGACGAGCATCCCTCCGATCATCGGGGCGTAGGCGAGTTCGCGCACCACGGCGGCGAAGCAGAACAGGCCGAGACACACGAGGAAAAGGCCAAGCGTCAGGAGCGCACGCCCGGATAAGCGATGCGCCAAGTGCTGCGACACGATGCGCGGGACGATGAAAAGCGGCACGACCATAGGCAGCATCATTAGCCCCGCGACCGCCGAGGCATGACCCAGACCGCTCTGTAGGAAGATCGGCACGAAGGTCAGCATGGTGAGCATGCCAGCCGAAAAAGAGAGCTGTGCCAGGTTCGCGCCGAGATAGGTCGGCTTACGAAAATAGGACAGGTCGAGCATCGGCCGCGCCTGTCCTCGCTCTACCACAATGAAGAAGACGAAGAGAATGGCGGCGGCCGCCAGTTCGCCGAGTATCCAGCGATCCGTCCAGCCGCGATGGTTTCCTTCGATAAGCGCAAGCGTGGTCAGGAACAGCGAGCTGCCGAAGCAGGCAACGCCCGGCAGATCGAGGCGCACGGCATGAGGGTCTCGGGAGGATTCGATCACCTTGGCGATAAGAGCGATCAGCGCGACGCCGATCGGAAGGTTGACGTAGAAGGCCCATTCCCACCCGAACGCCTGCGTGATGAGCCCGCCGACTACCGGCCCGCAAGCGATCCCGATGCCGACGACCGCTCCCCAGAATGAAAAGGCTCGGGTTCGCGCCTCGCCCTGGAAAGCATGCGACAGCGTGGCGAGCGCCGCGCTGAGCTGCATGGCGGCGCCTGCACCCTGTAGGGCGCGGGCGGCGATCAGCGTCGGCAGGTTCGGGGCGGAGCCGCACAGGAAAGACGCGAAGGTAAAGACCGACAAGCCGATCACGAGAAGCTTCTTGCGCCCAAAGCGATCGGCCAGCGCGCCAGCCGGCATGAGCAGAGAGGCGAAGCTCAGCATATAGGCCGTGATCACCCACTCGATGCCCGCGAAGCCGGCGTTCAGCGAGCGGGCGATTGCCGGCAGAGAAACCGAGACGATGTTCGCATCGAGCTGGAGCATGAACGACGGCGCGGAGGTGCAGACGAGCACCAGGAAGGCGTGACGCCGCGAAAGGACTTCCGCCTCGACGGGCTGGACAGCATCCATGATGGTGCTTCGCCTCAGACCGCGTATTGCGCGATGCCGTTGCCGAAGGACCAGTTCTCTCTCTTCACCTCGATGAGATTGATGAAGACGTCTTCCGGTCGGATGCCGGGCGCTTTCGCCAGTCCGTCTGCAATCGCCTTGTAGAGCACCTTCTTCTGCTCGACCGTTCGGCCCTCGTTCCAGGTAATCTGGATGATGACGAGGTCCTGGGTGCGCGCGATGCCGAGATAGTTCGGGTCGAAGAGGAAATCGTCGGCGTCGTGCTCGGCGACGATCTGGAAGCGGTCGTTCTCCGGGACGCCGACGCCGACCATTGCGTCATAGACGACACGGCCGACCTCTTGCCGGTATACGGCGTCCTTACCCTTACGAAGATCGATGCGAACGAGGGGCATGCCCATTCTCCTGGTTTGAGGCGTTCGGTGGAATTATCTGCATATGCTTGCATCCAGTGTGATCGCCGACATGATTCGAGCGGTCACTTTGCGCGCTGAACTCATGATAGATCCTTTTTCTAGCTCTGATAGATGTGAGACGCTCGTCGTTTCAGCCTTTTGGCGTCGGTCAGATCTGTGCTATTCCACCGTCGACGAAAAATTCGCTTCCAGTTACGAAGCTGCTTTCGTCCGACGCAAGAAACGTAACGAGCTTTGCAACCTCGTCATCCCTTCCAACGCGGCCGAGCGGCGTGATTGTCGCCGCATGAGCGAAGAACTGTTCCACGTCCGAACTTGGAATGCCGGTGTTGTCATGGCCAGGCGTTGCGATGATCCCGGGGCTAACGGCGTTGATGCGAATGTCCCGCCCCTTGAGGTCGGATGACCACGTGCGTGCGAACGATCGAACTGCCGCCTTTGTTGCGCTGTAGATGCTCCAGTCTCCCCAACCTTTGCTCGCGACGATCGAAGCGTTCAGGATGATGGAGCCGCCGCGGCCCATCAACGGAAGTGCTTTCTGCACAGTCCAGATCACGCCCTTGAAATTGATGTCGAGGAGCGCGTCGACATGATCATCCGTCACCTTGGGAAGTGCCGCCACTCGGGCAATTCCGGCGTTAGCAAATACGATGTCGACATGCCCCACTTCCTCGCGCACCAAGCTATAGAGCCGATCAAGATCCGCCGGTTTCGAGACATCGCCGTTTACGGCGACGGCATTGCGACCGAGTGTTGCCACAGCAGCATCTAGTTCGCTCTGGCGACGCCCCGTGATGTACACTCGGGCGCCCTCGGCAATAAAGGTTTTGGCTGTCGCCAGTCCAATACCAGAATTTCCGCCTGTGATGACGGCGATCTTTCCATCAAGTCTCATATGTCCAGTTCCAGCTCGGTTTTCGTGGTCCCAATACCTTTTGGTGTGTGAATGACTGCGGTCCGCAGGTGCAGACTGCAATCTAGTTCGACTCGTTTGACTTCTTCGTGCTTACGCCACCGCGTAACGAGCGGCGGGCCTTCCGGTCTGCGAGGCATCGAATAATTCAGCCCGAGCAGCGTCAAATTTTTCCCAAAGCTTCTCGTCCCCGACGGATGGCCAGGTGATGATCTCGCCCTTGGCGTAGCCGGCAAGTGCGGAGTCCACGAGGTTCTCCGCACTCATGACTTTGTTCATATCTAGCGAGGAGAGCGGTAGTCCGGCGCTGTCCCAGATATCGGTCGCGGTGGCGGCGGGCAGAACAATCTGAACCTTCACCTTCGTTTGCGCCAGTTCGGCCTGCAGACCACGGCTGAAGCTCAATACGTATGCCTTCGTACCGCTATAGACCGAGCTAATCGGTAGCGATTGGATGCCGAGGGCGGACGCGATGTTGACGATCACGCCCTGATTTCTTGCGATGAGGCCCGGAAGAACTGCGTGAGTAAGCCGGGTCAAAGCTGTGATGTTGAGCGCGATCTGCGTGAGGGAGTCATTGACCGGCGCCGTTGCCACGGATCCAAGGCGAGCCATGCCCGCATTGTTCACCAGCACCCGAATGTGTGGATTCGAGGAGAGCACCGCCTCGACGCGGACGAGGTCTTCCTCCTTCTGAAGGTCGGCTGCGAGCACATCAACCTTGCGACCATGAGCGACAGTAATTTTCTCAGCCAGCGCCTGAAGGCGATCGGCACGACGCGCCACGAGCATTAGGTCGTATCCACGTTTGGCGAGCCGATCGGCGTAGACGGAACCGATGCCCGACGACGCGCCGGTAACAACGGCAATCTTATGCGAATTTGAGTCCGACATTGTGAATCTCCAATTAATTGAGTACTCAAGTATTTGCGCGATCACCGGGCGCAGACAATTGAGTGCTCAAACGATAAACACTCAAGGGGCTCTTTTCAATGCTACAGTGCTCAACTATTTAAATGAACATGGCAAGAAAAGATGATTCGGGTCCCGATCAGGGCCAAGCCGCGGTCGACGCATTGGAGGATCTCGCGTGTACGCACGCGGCACTGCGGCGGGCTGCGCGCCAATTGGGCAATCTTTACGACGAGGCTCTGTCGCCGACGGAACTCAAGGCAACCCAGGTCGCATTGCTGCAGCAGATCGACAAATTGGGCGGTCAGAAGGGCTCAGCGCTTCAAGCCCTGGCAGAAGAAATGGCTATTTCCATTTCTGCCCTTACCTATGCACTCCGCCCGCTCGTGCGGGATGATCTCGTGCAGCTACGCGGCGACGAGCACGACAAACGGACCAAGCATGCCGTGCTGACCAAAACGGGTCGAAAGCGCCTTAGTGAGGGGCGGCTGCTCTGGGCGGCGGCGAACGGTCGGGTCGAGACTGTTCTAGGTTCAAAGTCAGCCGGCATGCTGCGTGCGCTGGCGGATCGGGTTTCTTCGAAAGAATTTCTCGATGCATACAAAGCGAGCCGCTCCCTATAAGCGAGCGTTGCGCAACCAGCTACTTTGCGGAGACTGCGCCTTGCGAGACGTCTACGCCTCAAGCGAGCGCAGCTGTAGAACCTTCAGAGGGTGTTTGGCCCAAGGTCCCGAACGCCAAACACCGGTCTAACCCAAGATCGAAAAAACAACGTACAAGATTCGCTCTTCCACTGTCGGCGAACATAAGGGGCCGGCTGCGTTCCCGTTCGATTGCTCACTCGCAAACTCACCAGGCCGACGCGGAGCAAGGCATCGAGCGCAAGCTGCTAGTTGACTGTATGTCCGGTTACAGTGACGCGTATGATCGCGACTCCAGAAGGAGCGCTCTGGATCCAAGTCATGGTCGCGCGTAGCTAACTATGCAAATTGTATGGTCTGTCACGGCTTCTGGGCCATCTCCGTCGGCGTTGTCCCCGGTCTGAGGCGATCGTCCGCTATTGCTGGTGGTGAAGCCTTCCGATCGATAGTGCTCGGAGGTGCGTTGGAAAGCCAGGGAATGCCTAACATGACCGGGCGTCTCCCCACGCCGGAATTGTCGACCGAGGAGCTCGGTACAGCTTGACCGTTACCAGTACTGCAATGCTGTACCGAACCAGGTGACGTCAGGGACCATGCCGGCAAATCGGTGATTTCAACGCTTTGAAAAGATAGGAAAATCTCTTAGCTAAAGCGCTTCGATCCTTTGTCGGTCCAAACATAAGAAGAGGCGATTATTTCCAATAATTCAAGTGAAAACAATAACTTAGGTCGACGCTTCAGCGTTGCACCCATGATGGATTGGACCGACCGGCACTGCCGGGTGTTCCACCGTCACCTGACCCGGCGGGCGTTGCTCTATACGGAGATGCTGACCACCGGCGCCATCATTCATGGCGACCGGGAGCGGCTGCTCGGCTTCGACGCGACCGAGCATCCGGTGGCGCTGCAGCTTGGCGGCTCGGATCCGCGCGACCTCGCTGAAGCTGCGCAGATTGGCGAGGGTTTTGGTTATGACGAGATCAATCTCAATGTCGGCTGCCCGTCCGATCGCGTGAAGGACGGACGCTTCGGCGCCTGTCTGATGGCGGAGCCGGAGCTCGTCGCGAGATGTGTCGCCGCGATGAAGCGCGCAGTCTCAATTCCCGTCACGGTGAAATGCCGCATTGGCATCGACGACCAGGATCCCGAAGTCGCGCTCGATACGTTGGCGCACGCGGTGGTCGCTGCAGGCTGCGACGCGCTGATCGTGCACGCCCGGAAGGCCTGGCTGAACGGTCTGTCGCCGAAGGAGAACCGCGACATCCCGCCGCTCGACTATGACCGCGTCTATCGGCTCAAGCGCGCGATGCCGGATGTGCCTGTCATCATCAATGGCGGCGTTCCGCGTGTCGAGGAGGCGAAAGCGCATCTTGCGCATGTCGACGGGGTCATGCTTGGCCGCGCTGCCTATCAGGAGCCGTGGCGGCTGCTCTCGGTCGATCCCGACCTGTTCGGCGAGGCGGCACCGCGTGCGACCATGCAGGACGCGTTCGAGGCGATGATGCCCTATATCGAGGCGCAGCTCGCGCGCGGCAGGCGGCTCCATGCCATCACGCGCCACTTCGTCGGTGCGTTCCACGCCGTGCCCGGCGCGCGCGCCTTTCGTCGCCATCTCGCCGAGCACGGTGTGAAGCCGGGCGCCGGCGTCGACGTCTTGCGTGATGCGATCGCGCGTGTTGGTGCACGTGCGCCGGCGGAGGCTGCCTAGTCACGAGAAAGAGCCGGATCGCGAAGTCCCGACTCTCTCTCGATCACGCTCAGCGGAACAGGTCGAAATGGTAGTTCACGCCAACGCGGAAGCTGTGGAATTTTGCAGCGTTCCAGTCCGGCAGGTCGTCGTGCTTGAATTCGGTATAGAGATACTCGGCCTTGGCCGACCATTTCGGCAGGAACGCCCATTCCACCCCGCCACCCGCGGTCCAGCCCATCTTCATCTTGTTGATCGGGCCGTCCTTCAATTCGCCGGTGGCGAGACCTGCGGTCCCGAAGAACAGCAGCCGTGAATCCATCGTCGCGATGCCGGCGCGGGCGCGGCCGGTCATGTACCAGGGCAGGCTGACCGCGGCGCTGTTGATCGCGTCATGGTTCTTGATGTCTCCGCCTTCGAAATCGTTTTCGATGCCGACCACGAACATCGGCGAGAGCTGGTAGTTGTAGCCGATCTGCACGCCGCCGAACGCGCCTTTGACCTTGCCGCCGCTCACCCCGACGAGATTGTTGAAGGCGTTGTCGCCGCTTTCGGCGTAGCCGGCGTTGAGGCCGGCATAGAGACCGGTCCAGGAATAGACAGGCTGCGGTGCTGTGTAGGCCGGCGCCGCATAACGCGGCGACAGATCGGCTGCGCTCGCGCTACTTGCGGCGAACGCCGCGGCAAAGGGCAGGGTGCGCATCGCGCGACGTAAGGCGGCTCTGGCTGTCATCACTCTCAATCTCCCACTTGGCCGTCTCCCTCACGCAGAGCGGCGCTCGTCCAACCCTGATCCGGGAATATCTCCTTTATAAACCGACCAGGCGGTTTGTAAATAGCAGAAATGCCGCAGCCGCGTTCGTTTGCGAATTCGATGTGGTTGAAGTGACAGTGCGTGGACGGAGAGAGCGCCGCCGCGGCTCGCCGTCAATCGAGGGCTGTGCGCGAGCGGCGGTGACTGCTCTGCAGCTCCGGATAACCGGTGAGCATCAGCGTGTCGGACCGCACACCCCAGCTCTCCAGGCGGTCGAGGAAGCTCATGCCGAGCAGGTTGGTCTTCATCTGTCCGCGCTGGACGACGAGGGCCGGCACCGATTTCTCGACGAGATGGCCGACGGCGAGCCGGTCGATGGTGAGCCGCGCCGCCTTGGTGTGGCCGCCGGCGGTTTCGAGGTCGACGTCATATTCGAGCATCTCGAGCGGCAGACCGATCGCCCGCGCGGTTTCCCAGGTCAGCACCACGGAGGTCGCGCCGGTATCGATCACCATCGGCGCAGCGACGCCATTGATCTTCGCACGCAGCGCGAATTCGCCGCCCTGGCCGCGCTGGATCTGCACGGCGGGGGCGGGCGTTGCCGTTTGCGCGTGAAAAATGTGCGAGACCTTGTGGCTCGCGCGCGCGATCTGGTCGGGATCGCCATAGGCGACCACGGCGCCGGCCGTGGCGGCGAGCATGATGAGAACGAGCAGGAAGCGGATCATTGCGCGCCTCCGATGGCACGCAGGCCGGTCAGGCGCGTTTCGGCGATCCCGCGATCTGCTGCAGGCCGGCGTCCGCCATGCGTGCCGGCAACAACGCCATCACCGCGAGCCGTTCCGCGCTCTCCATGGCGTGCCAGCGCGCGATCTCCGGCAAGGTCCGGCCGCAGCCGAAGCAAAGCTTGGTCTTGGGATCGATCATGCAAACGGCGACGCACGGCGTTTCTTTGCTCATCAGAACATAGTGAAGGACTGGCGGGCATGTCTGCAAGCATGTGTTTACGAGCCCGTGCCCGCGCTCATGATCGGCCTGTGGCGCGGCCGGCGCTTCTCGTCAGGCACCATGGAACTCTCCGGCTGGAGCGGCGGGGCTTCCTCCGACAGCGGCGCGAGCGCGCTCATCACGCGCTCCGGCGGGAAGGTGACGATCACTTCGGTGCCGATGCGCAGCTTGGACTTCAGCGTGAACGTGCCGCCATGCAGATCGATCAGGTTCTTGGCGATCGGCAGGCCGAGGCCCGCGCCCTGTTCGGCCGATTTGATCGAGTTGGAGCCCTGGCCGAACGAGGCGAGCACGACGGGGATCTCGTCCTCGGGGATGCCGGAGCCGGAGTCCTTCACCGACAGATACTGCCCGCCCGAGGCGGTCCAGCCGGCCTTGAGCCAGATCTCGCCGCCTTGCGGGGTGAACTTGATCGAATTGGAGAGCAGGTTGAGCACGACCTGGCGGATCGCGCGCTCGTCGGCCCAGAGCCGCGGCATGGCCTGCTCGAACACCTCGTGGATGGTGATGCCCCGGCTGGAGGCACGCAGCTTCATCAGGTGATGGCAGTCGGCGACGATGCCGACCAGCGACACCGCTTCCTCGTTCAATTCGTAGCGGCCGGCCTCGATCCGCGACAGATCGAGGATCTCGTTGATGAGGTTGAGCAGGTGCACGCCGGAATTATGGATATCCGCCGAATACTCCTTGTAGACCGGCACCGCATGCGCGCCAAAGATCTCGCTCTTCATCACCTCGGAGAAGCCGAGGATGGCGTTGAGCGGCGTCCGCAGCTCATGGCTCATTTGTGCGAGGAAGCGCGATTTGGCGACGTTGGCGGATTCGGCACGGTGGCGCGCCTCGTCCGAGATTGCCTTGGCCTGTTCGAGCTCGCCGATCAGCGCGTCCTTCTCGGCGCGCGCCTCGAGCGTGGCGAAGGTCGAGGAGTGCAGGCGATGCGCCAGCAGCACGAAATAGCCTTCGGCCGCGAGTGCGAGCGCGGCCAGGATGTAATTGTCGAGCGAACCGCTCATCGCAAAGCTCAACGCCATTGCGACCGCAACCGGCGCGGTGGCGGCAAGCGCTGCGATCGGCAGATTGGCCGCAAGCATGCTCGACACTGCGATCACCAGCAGCATCAGGAACATCATCAGCGTTTCCGTGACCATGTCGAGCACGGGATGAATCAGGATCGCCATCCAGCAGAGGCCGTAGAGCAGATCGAGCACGACAAAGCGTGTCCGCCAAGTGCGTGTCGCCGCAGGTGAGGCAGGCTCGGCCAGGAACCGGCGGCAGCTGCGGATCATCGCCGCGTGAAGGCAGATCGTGCCGGCGGTCCAGGCCGCGGCCGGGATCGGCTGCATCCACAGCCCGAACAGCACGCCGGTGGCGACCACCAGCAGCATCACGACATAGGAGGCGGACAGGCGCGTCTGGGCATATTGGCGCAGCAGCTCGGCGTCGAAGGCCGGCCGGGTACCGCTGGTCGACGTTAACTTATCGCGCGCCTCGCGCACCCGTTGCGACGCAGCCCTTCGGCTGCTCGCCGATGGAGGGCTGACCGGCTCGGCCGGAAGCTGCACTACCTCGGGCTTTTCAGCGGGGTTACTCATCAAGCAACAACGATTCCTGCCCACGTCGGACGCGAGCCTTCTGCATTGTCTATCTCTGGCAAGAAATCCTTAAGAGGTGACTTAAGGAGCTAAAGAATTACGTTAACGGTGCGTTAATTTGAATCCGGCAGCCGCCGCTCAATGCAGCCACGCATGCTGCGCGACATAGACCACGGCGCCGGCCAGATAGCCCGCAAGCGCGGGCACGGCGATGCGACGGGCGTACCAGAGGAACTCGATCCGCTCGAGTCCCATCGCGGCAACGCCGGCGGCGGAGCCGATGATCAGGATCGAGCCGCCGGTCCCGGCGCAATAGGCGATGAACTCCCAGAGGAAGCTGTCGGGCGGATAATGGCCGAGGTCGTACATGCCCATGGTCGCGGCCACCAGCGGCACGTTGTCGATGACGGCGCTGAGCAGGCCGAGCACGACGACGATGATGTCCTGGCGGCCGATTGTGGCGTCCAGCCATTTGGCCAGCATGGACAACAGGCCGGCATGTTCGAGGCTGGCGACCGCGAGCAAAATGCCGACGAAGAACACGATCGAGCCCATGTCGATCCGCGTCAGTGCATGCGCGAGCGACAACGGACGCCGCACATGCTCGTCCTTGTCGCGATGAACGATCTCGCCAACCAGCCACACGATGCCGAGCCCGAACAGGACGCCCATGAACGGCGGCAGATGCGTGGCCGTCTTGAACGCGGGTACCGCGATCAGCACGCCGAGCCCGAGATAGAACATCAGGTTTCGCTCGAACCGATCGACGGCCAGCAATCCGTCGTCCTTCGTCGGCGCCGCGATGGTCTTGCCCTTCAACGAAAAGCCGAGGAAGGCGAGCGGCACCAGCAGATTGACCAGCGAGGGCAGGAACACCGCGCCCATGATCTTCAAGGGCGAGATCTGCCCGCCGATCCACAGCATGGTGGTGGTGACATCGCCGATCACAGTCCACGCGCCGCCGGCGTTTGCGGCGATGACGATCAGGGAGGCGAACACCAGTCGGTCTTCGCGCCGGGCGATCAGCCGCTGCACCAGCGAGACCATCACGATGGTGGTGGTCAGATTGTCCAGGACCGCGCTCAGAAAGAACGCCACGAAGCCGATCAGCCACATCAGCCTGACCTGGCTGGTCGTGCTGATGCGGGAGGTGATGACCTCGAAGCCGTCGTGGGCGTCGACCACTTCGACGATGGTCATCGCGCCGATCAGGAAGAACACGATCTGCGCGGTGGAGGCGACGGACTCGTCGAGCTGACGGCCGACCACCGCGTGGTCGCCCGTCAAAATCGCGTAGACCGTCCAGAGCAGGCCCGCGGCCAACAGCGCGGACGCGCTCTTGTTGACCCCGATCGGATGTTCGAGCGCGATCGCCGCATAGGCGAGAACGAAAATTGCGGCGAGCGCGATCAGCAAGACAGGATCACTTGGTCAGGAGTTCACTTGGTCAGAAGTTAGCGATTGAGACGCGCGAGCAGGCTCGACGTATCCCAGCGCTTGCCGCCCATCTTCTCGACTTCGGCGTAGAACTGGTCGACCAGCGCCGTGACCGGCAGGTTGGCGCCGTTGCGGCGAGCTTCAGCCAGCGAGATCGAGAGGTCCTTGCGCATCCATTCGACCGCGAAGCCGAAATCGTACTTGTCCTCGTTCATGGTCTTGTAGCGGTTCTCCATCTGCCAGGACTGCGCGGCGCCCTTGGAGATGGTTTCGATCACGGCGGCGACGTCGAGGCCACTCTTCTTGGCGAAGTGGATGCCCTCGGAGAGGCCTTGCACGAGGCCGGCGATGCAGATCTGGTTGACCATCTTGGTCAGCTGGCCTGAGCCGGCGGGCCCGAGCAATTTGCACATCCGCGCGTAGGCGCCCGTGATGATCGGCTCGGCGCCGGCATAGGCGCCCTCGGCGCCACCGCACATCACCGTCAGCACGCCGTTCTCGGCGCCGGCCTGGCCGCCGGAGACGGGAGCGTCGATGAACTTGAAGCCGGCCTTGGTCGCGGCCGCGTCGAGCTCGCGCGCGACTTCGGCGGAAGCAGTGGTGTGATCGACGAAGGTTGCGCCCTTCTTCATGCCGGCAAAGGCGCCGTCGGCGCCGATCGTGACTGCGCGCAGGTCGTTGTCGTTGCCGACGCAGCACATCACGAAATCCTGGCCTTCGGCCGCGGCCTTCGGGGTCGCTGCAGTCTTGCCGCCGAACTTGTCCGCCCACTCCTTCGCCTTGGCGGCGGTGCGGTTGTAGACGGTGACCTCATGGCCTCCTTTTTTTACGAGGTGTCCGGCCATGGGGAAGCCCATCACGCCGAGACCGAGGAAAGCGACTTTAGCCATGTGTGTGTCCGTAGCTTGAGTTTTACGGTTGCAGCCGGGCGAGGGGCGCCAGCCGGGATACTGAGGTTCCGCCTGAGGGCGGACCGGGCGCACCATAAACCCTTGCGGCCGGAGGGCAACGGCTTCGTTTGGCGGCCTCCTGTGCTAGGATGGCTGGCCTCAAGGACTTCAAAACAAGGGAGCGAAGCATGGGTGTGGGTTTGGGCGTGAGCGTTGGCGTGCTCGATCATTTCAACATCCGGACCCGGAATCTGGCCGAGACGGTCCGCTTCTACGAGGACGTGCTGGGCCTGGAAAAAGGCGCCCGGCCGAATTTCGCCTTCCCGGGGGCCTGGATGTACAGCGAGGGCAAGCCGGTGGTGCACCTCGTCGATATTTCTCCGACCTCGGAGCCACAAAAGCCGGATTCCGGCGTGGTCCACCACGTCGCCTTCGTCAGCCGCGGCTTCGATGGCATGAAGCAGCGACTGGCCTCAAAGGGCATGAAATTCGACTCCCGCCAGGTGCCCGGCGGCGACCTCTGGCAGATCTTCGTCCACGACCCCAACGGGGTCATGATCGAGCTCAATTACGAGGCGGCCCAGGAGCAGGGGGCAGCGCCTGTCGAGATGGCTGACGATATCGGCAAGCAGTAGCCTTTTGGCCGTTTCCGCTCTAATGGGGGCATCCTGAAATCTAGGAGATGCGCTTTGAGCGTGACGCAGCAACAGGTTCTCGACAGCCTCGCCAGGATCAAATCGCCCCGCGGGGTCGCGCTCATCAATGCCAATGTGCTGAGCCCGATCAGCGCGTCCGACGGCAAGGTGTTCTTCTCGATCAATGTCGATGCCGCCGAGGCGCGGGCCTGGGAATCCGTTCGTGCCGAAGCCGAGGCCGCCGTACGCGGCATTCCCGGCGTCACCACCGCGATGGTCGCCTTGACGGCCGAGCGCAAGGCCGGCGCCGCACCGCCGCCGCCGACCCCGAGCCGTGGCACACCCGGCGTGCAGCCGGTCCATGCCCACAAGCCGCCGCAGGGCGGTCAATCGCCGATGGCGCGGCAGTCCGAAATTCCGGGCGTCTCCGCCGTGATCGCGGTGGCCTCGGGCAAGGGCGGCGTCGGCAAATCGACCACCGCGCTCAATCTGGCATTGGGCCTGCGCGACCTCGGCCTCAAGGTCGGGCTGCTCGATGCCGACATCTACGGTCCCTCGGTGCCGCGGCTGACCGGCCTGCACGAGAAGCCGGAGTTGGACGGCGAGCGAAAAATGATTCCGCTCCGGCGCTTCGGCATCGCCATCATGTCGATCGGCTTCCTGGTCGAGGAAGAGACCGCGATGATCTGGCGCGGCCCGATGGTGATGTCGGCGGTGACGCAGATGCTGCGCGACGTCGCGTGGGGCACGCTCGACGTGCTCGTCGTCGACATGCCGCCGGGCACCGGCGATGCCCAGCTCACGCTGGCGCAGAACGTGCCGCTGAAGGGCGCCGTGATCGTCTCGACCCCGCAGGACCTGTCCCTGATCGACGCACGGCGCGGGCTTGCGATGTTCAAGAAGGTCAACGTGCCCGTGCTCGGCATCGTCGAGAACATGAGCTACTTCCAGTGCCCGCATTGCGGCACGAAATCCGACATCTTCGGCCATGGCGGGGCGCGCCGCGAGGCCGAGAAGCTCGGAGTACCGTTCCTGGGCGAGATCCCGCTGCACATGGCGATTCGCGCCACCTCGGACGCCGGCAATCCCGTCGTGGACAGCGAGCCGGACGGCCCCCATGCGGCGATCTATCGCGCCATTGCGGGACAGGTTCGGGACCAGCTCAAGGGCGTTATTGCCGCGGCCTGAGCGCGCGTCTCCGGGGACATGCGACTTTCGTAGAGCCCCCTCATGCCATTGTCGCGTTCCGCGCGAGTAGCTTCCGTGTTAAACGCCCACGGCAGTCAAGCCCCACCGGTTCGACGCGGCGTCAAATCGCGTCGCCGGAACGAGCGGCCGTCAAGAGCAAGTTCGGGGAAACGCCCCAGCAAGGAGAGACCTGAAGATGAAGCGTCGTGATTTCCTGAAAGTGTCGGCAGCAGGTGCGGCGGCAACCGCCGCGGTGGCCTCGCCAGCGATCGCGCAGTCCTCGCCCGAGATCAAGTGGCGCATGACGTCGAGCTTCCCGAAGTCGCTCGATACCATCTATGGCGGCGGCGAGCAGGTGGCGAAGTACGTCGCCGAGATGACCGACAACAAGTTCCAGATCCAGATGTTCGCCGCCGGCGAAATCGTCCCCGGCCTGCAGGCGCTCGACGCGACCTCGAACGGCACGGTCGAGATGTGCCACACCGTCTCCTACTACTATGTCGGCAAGGACCCGACCTGGGCGATCTACGCCTCGGTGCCGTTCGGCCTCAACGCGCGCCAGCAGAACTCCTGGTGGTACCAGGGCGGCGGCGAGCAGCTCGGCAATGAGTTCTTCAAGAAATCGAACGTGATCGGTTTCCCCTGCGGCAACACCGGCACCCAGATGGGCGGCTGGTTCCGCAAGGAGATCAAGACCGTTGCGGATCTCTCGGGCCTGAAGATGCGCATCGGCGGCATCGCCGGGCAGGTGCTTCAGAAGGTCGGCGTGGTGCCGCAGCAGCTCGCCGGCGGCGACATCTATCCGGCGCTGGAGAAGGGCACCATCGACGCGGCCGAGTGGGTCGGCCCCTACGATGACGAGAAGCTCGGCTTCGCCAAGGTCGCGAAGTACTATTACTACCCGGGCTTCTGGGAAGGCGGTCCGATGGTCCATGCCTTCGCCAACCTCGACAAGTGGAATTCGCTGCCGAAGAACTACCAGGCGATCCTCACCAACGCGATGGCCAACGCCAACAGCTGGATGGCCGCGCGCTACGACATGCAGAACCCGGGCGCGCTGAAGCGTCTGGTCGCCGGCGGCACCCAGCTCCGTCCCTTCACCAACGAAGTGCTCGAGGCCTGCCTCAAGGCGACCAACGAGCTGTGGGGCGAGATCTCGGCCAAGAACGCCGACTTCAAGAAGTCGATCGACGCCATGCAGGCCTACCGCTCCGACCAATATCTGTGGTGGCAGGTCGCCGAATACACTTACGACAGCTTCATGATCCGCTCGCGCACCCGCGGCTGATCTCGAGCAAGTCGCAAGACCAAATGGCCCGGCCTCGTTCGCGAGGCCGGGCCTTTCTTTGGCGGCGTATCGGGCGCCAACCAAAAATCTGCAAAACAACCCCATGCACAGTAGAGGCGGGGTGACGGCACGTTGACCGGTGGAGACGGCCAACGGCTTGACGCGTTGGGGTAAATCGGAGGGAAGAGGCAATCGGCACGCAGTCGGCGCCAACGTGACGATTGGCCTGACGGCGAGCATCCGGAATGGCATCGGCAAGTGATTCACCTCTGCTCCCACATCGTCATTGCGAGCGCAGCGAAGCAATCCAGAGTCCCTCCGCGGAAAGATTCTGGATTGCTTCGCTGCGCTCGCAATGACGCGCGGATGGAGTTGGGCCGTGGCCTCGCAGCCGTTTGACACGTCGGGCAAAACAGTGGCAGAAAGCGATCATCGCTTAATCCGAATTATCCATCGCGACGGCGGTTCCTGGAGGAACGATGGGCTTCGATCCCGACGACGTTCAAAGCGCTTTGCGCAAGGCATGGTCGTTGTCGACGGGCCAGCCAATGGACGGCGGACAATCCTGCGGCGGGGCAATGCAACGTCACGTCGCTGCTCGTTCATGAGCTTTTCGGCGGCGAGTTGCTGAAGACGCCGCTGCCGGCCGGCGATCATTTCTACAATCGGATCGAAGACCGCAGGTATGACTTCACGGCGAGCCAGTTCGATGAGCCTATTGCTTACCTGGACTTGCCGACAAGTCGGGCCGATGCGGAGCAGGGGGCAACAAGCGACCAACTGGCTGAGCTCAGAGCCGTTTTTGAGGGGGTAATCGGCCATGAGTATCCATGCGACGATTCAGGACATGGTCAATCTGATCGGTGAGTACCGGTTCTACGTGTATTCACAAGACGCCCATCGGAAGCAGGGGTATGTGAGCCGCGTTCTGAATTAACCGTTCGTTGCCTAGTTTGAATCGCCGTGTGTGGCAGCCCGCAGAAAGAGGAAGTAGATTCTGCCTCGCAACGGCGCTGTTGCAGATCGGCCGATTCCAAGAAAAGCCAAAGAAGCAGAATGCATCTCGCTCCTTCGTGATCTTATTAGCGAGATTGCTTTCGAGCGGAGGGATGTGCCCAATCCGCCCTTGCGGTTCTACGCCGATATGCTGTTGATCCGGGACCTTCTGCAATATGAGCGTATGTCGGGCGAACTAAACGGGGTCGCGATTTGGCCGGCGCAAAAATTTGTCCGCAACTGGCTCGACCAACATGTGACCGGCTAGCCTCCCCCTAGACAGGCCGCCCGGCAGTCTCCGGAGTGGAATTGGCTGGTCGATGCAGATGTGGCATTAGGTTCATGCATTGATGCCGACGTGGGCAACGCCTATTATTCCCTATTATTCAGTCTCGACCTGGAACGACAGCTTGAGCGATACCTTGCCACCCCGGATCGTCGAGGTCGAACGACAACGCCCGCAGGGTCGGCTGCCCAGTCTGGGCCTCTCAGCGCTTGGTATCGTATTCGGCGATATTGGGACCAGCCCGCTCTATACCTTCAAGACCATCTTGGGTGCGACTGACAAGTCGGCGGACGCAAGCGTTGTTTTGGGCGCACTTTCTCTTGTGTTATGGACCCTGTTCATCATCACCACCGTAAAATATGTCTCTTTCGCCATGCGCGTCGACAATGACGGCGAGGGCGGCATCCTGGCCTTGATGGCCTTGTTGGGCGTCAAGAAGCATCGGCGGCCGACGATCGTTGCGTTCGGCCTGTTTGGGGCGGCGCTGATTTACGGTGACGGCGCGATTACGCCAGCGATCTCGGTGCTTTCAGCGCTGGAGGGTCTAAACATGGCGACGCCGGCCGTGCAGCCCTATGTCGTTCCCGCCGCTGTTGCAATCCTGCTTGCGCTCTTTGCCATCCAATCGCAAGGAACGGCCGCGATCGGTCACCTCTTTGGCCCGGTCATGCTTGTCTGGTTTGCCGCGATCGCCCTTATGGGGATTTGGGGCATCCTGCAGCATCCTTCCGTGCTCGCCGCACTCAATCCGGTCTACGGTCTGTCCTACCTATTCTCACATGGGATCACCGGTTTTCTGGTGCTGGGTGCGGTGTTTCTCTGTGTGACCGGCGCCGAGGCACTCTACGCGGATATGGGTCATTTCGGCAGGGGCCCGATCAAGCTCGCCTGGTTCGCAGTCGTCTTTCCAAGCCTCATCCTGAACTATGCCGGTCAGGCAGCCCTGGTGCTTCAGGGGACTCCGACTGACGGCAATATCTTTTTCAGGCTTTGTCCCGATGCCTTGTTGATCCCGCTCGTCGTGCTGGCGACGGTAGCTACCATCATTGCCAGCCAATCGATCATTACTGGCGCCTTTTCGATGACAAGGCAGGCGATCCAGCTTGGCTGGTTGCCCCGGCTGCGCATCAAGCAGACCTCTTCGGAGGGCTACGGCCAGATCTATGTTGGCGTGGTCAACTGGCTGCTGATGATCGTGACCATCGGATTGACTGTTGGCTTCGGCAAATCCGACAATCTGGCCGCGGCCTACGGCATCGCCGTTTCGCTAACCATGCTCATGACCTCGGTGCTGCTTTTCATTGCGATGCGCGAGATCTGGGGCTGGAGCATGTTGGCTGCTGGCTCGGTCGCTGGTTGTTTCCTCGTCGTCGATAGCGCCTTCTTTCTCGCCAATCTTACCAAGATCGGCGAGGGAGGATATGTGCCCGTGATCCTGGCTATCATTGTCTACGGTCTGATGTGGATCTGGCATCACGGCGCGGCCGCCGTCTCGGCCCGAATACATGAGGCGCTAATCCCGATCCCGGAGTTCATGGCCGGGATCATCAAAAGAAACATTCCGCGAGTCCCCGGCACAGCCGTATTCCTGACTCGGACCGAGCGGGATACGCCGCCTGTCATGGTCTGGCACGCCAAGCACAACCGCGCGTTACATGAACACCTCTTTGTTTTGCGGGTAGAGATCCAAGCGGTGCCGTGGGTCTCTTCGCGCGACCGCATCACCTTGCAGGAAGTCGCGCCGAACTTCTGGCGCGCGGAGGCGCGTTATGGCTTCATGGAGCGCCCGCATATTCCTGAATTGCTCGCAATTGGCAAAGCACTGGGATGCACGATCGACCTCGAAGACGTTACTTACTATGTCGGCCATGAGACGGTAGTTGGCCGTGAGGACGGTATGGGCCTCCCCGCCTGGCAAGAGCGGATCTTCGCTGTGATGGAACGCAACGCGGTGCATGTCAGCGACTTCTTCAGTCTGCCAAGCGATCAGGTTGTCGAAATCGGGCGTCAGATTGCGATTTAGGCAACTCTGGCAAATCAGCGATAACAGCGAGCGATCAAGTGCAACGCTATCGATCGCATGAGATCCGCGATTGGCGAAAGGCCGACATCGTTGCTGCGATAGCAGTTGTCCTCTTTTGACCCAACTCGGACATCGCAGGCAGGACGACTGCCAGTACCAACGAGTTTTGGCATTCATCCGAAGAGCGGCGCCAGGAAGGCTCGACCGGTTTGTCTGCGTAGCCGCCACGCGATGGCTTCCACGCCGGACGAAATCATTCTAAACTAACTAGAGACGCAAGAGGAGCTAAGCGCCAGGAGCGCGGATAGCGGCTGGTCTTTGTTGATCTGTGTCAAGCTCGATACCGCGAGCTCGGAACGCACCGCGGGATAATCTTTCCAGAGCGATCTCAGTTGCTGAGCGCGAAAAGCAGCAGCAGGCTCGTTCGCAACCGCAATAACGGCGGCTCGACACAGGGGCCATTGTAGCGAGGCTCACATGTTTAGCAAATCCTCGTCACGCAGTACCTCGGCCTATTTTGAAAGTCTGACGCGAGCCGGCCAACGAATCAAGGCGGCAAGGTGGGTGGCGTTCGCGCTCGTCGCCGCGCTCGTTGCTGCAAGTTTGAACGCCACGTTTGCAGATACGCCGGCCGCACGAAGCTTTTCGCAACCGGGCCTTCAGCGGATCGGTGATTATCTACGACATGAGATCGCGATCGGTAAAATTCCCGGCGCGATCCTGTTGATCCAGCAGCATGGAAAGCCAGTCTATTATGAAAGATTCGGGCTGCGCGACGTCGCAACCAAGGTACCGATGACGGATGACACCATCTTTCGGTTCTATTCGATGTCGAAGCCGATCACATCGGTTGCCGCGCTGATGCTGGTCGACGACGGCAAGCTGTCGCTCGATGACCCCCTCTCCAAATACATTCCGGCCTTTGCCGACGTAAAGGTCGGCGTCGAAATGCCCGACGCGACCGGAAAGCCAGTGTTTACGCTGGAACCGCTCAAGCGCCCGATCACCGTACTCGATCTGATGCGACAAACTTCCGGTATCACCTACGGGTTTTACGGCGACGGCCCCGTGCAAAAACTCTATCGGCAGGCCGACCTTTACGGCGGCGATTTTGACAACGCCGAGTTCGCTGCGCGCCTGGCGAACCTGCCGCTCGCCGAGCAGCCGGGCACGACGTGGACCTATAGCCATTCCGTCGATGTACTCGGGAGGGTGATCGAGGTGGTTTCGGGACAATCGCTGTTTCAGTTCGAGAAGGAGCGGCTGCTGGATCCCCTTGGCATGAGCCATACCGCGTTTTTTGTCGCGGACGAGGCGAAGCGCCCGCTGGTTGCCCAGTTCCTGCCGGATGATCTGATAGACCCGCCCATTGCCGGAATCAGGGACCCGATGGTGCATAGGCGCTGGGAATCCGGCGGTGCCGGAATGGTAGGGACGACCGGCGACTACGCGCGCTTTGTGCAGATGCTCCTGAATGGCGGCACGCTTGACGGACGACGCTATCTGAAGCCGGAGACGGTGGCCCTGATGACGTCGGACCAAATCGGTCCCGGGAGCGGAATCGCACCCGCCAATGTCTATTTTCTGGCAGTCCACGCCGGATTCGGACTGGGCGTTGCCGTGCTCACATCGCCGCAGCCGAAGAGACCGTGGCCGCCAGGCATATATGGATGGGATGGCGTGGCCGGCACCTTTTTCTTTGTTGACCCGAATGACGATCTGTTCGTGCTCTGCATGATGCAGTCACCATCGCACCGCGGGCGGATCGAGACGGAGTTGGCGCCGCTGATTTTCGATGCGATGGTGAGGTAGGCTGCCAAAGCTTGATCGACTTCAGGGACCGATCGCGATTGCCGTTAGCCGGCAATGCATTCGGCTCCTACCTCGAGTTGCCCGCGTCACTCCTTGGCCGCGCCCGCGAGGTGATCGAATAGGCTTCCCTTTGCATTGACTGAGTCCGGTATTGGCCCCGAAGCCGACGTCGACGGCGAGCTCGGCCAAGTCAGCTTCTGGGCCCTTATCAGACATAGAGCCTTGTTCGGCTTAAACCCGTTGTATCTACCAAATTCAACACACGCCGCCTCTATCGTCTGCCGAGCGGATCGCGACCTCGCATTCCCGGCCTCGTCAGCTTCGCGATCTGCCCGCGGCTGATCTTTCGAAAAAGTGGCGAGTCCGGGGAGCCCGGCCCCAGCACGCCGGCCTTTTTCTATGCCGCAGTGCGATCACGATGGCATTCGGCAGGTCCTTGCGCCATGCTGCTCCCAAGCCTCGGCAAGAAGGCCCATAATCACCATCCATCAGGGCAGGAAACCATGAAGAGAAGAGACTTCATCAAGGTCACGGGAATTGGCGCGGCCGGCGCCGCGACGCTCGCGGCTCCCGCGATCGCGCAGTCGATGCCGGAAATCAAATGGCGCATGCCGACGAGCTGGCCGAAATCGCTCGACACGCTCTATGGCGGCGCCGATATGATGAGCAAGATGGTCGCCGAGGCGACCGACAACAAATTCCAGATCCAGATCTTCGCCGCGGGCGAGATCGTGCCGGGCCTTCAGGTGCTCGATGCCGTGCAGAACGGCACCTGCGAGATCGGGCACACCGCGTCCTACTATTATTTCGGCAAGGACCCGACCTTCACCTTCGGCTCGTCGGTGCCCTTCGGCCCGAACATGCGCATCAACCAGGCCTGGTACATGCTCGGCGGCGGGCGCGAGATCCTCAACGAGTTTTACAAGAGCTACAACGTCGTCTCGCTCCTTGCGGGCAATACCGGCTGCCAGATGGGCGGCTGGTTCAGGAAGGAGATCAACACGCCGGATGATCTCAAGGGCATGAAATTCCGCATCGGCGGCTTTGCCGGTCGCGTGCTCCAGAAGCTCGGCTCGGTGCCGCAGCAGCTTGCTGGCGGCGATATTTATCCAGCGCTGGAGAAGGGCACCATCGACGCCGCCGAATGGGTCGGTCCCTATGACGACGAGAAGCTCGGCTTCTACAAGGTCGCGCCGCACTACTACTATCCCGGCTGGTGGGAGGGCGGCCCGATGCTGCTCGCCTTCGTCAACCTCGACAAATGGAACGAGCTGCCGAAATATTATCAGAGCGTGCTCACGCAGGCCGGCCACTACGCCAACAACTACATGATGGCCCGCTACGACCAGGCCAATCCGCTGGCGCTGAAGAAGCTGCTCGCCAACGGCACCAAGCTGCACGCCTTCTCGCCGCCGATCATGGATGCCTGCTACAAGGCCGCGAAAGAGCTGCACGACGAGGTCTCGGCGACCAATCCCAACTTCAAGAAGGTGTACGCGTCCCTGACCAAATTCTCCAACGACAGCTACGCCTGGTTCCAGGTCGGAGAAGTCGGCTACGATATCTTCATGGCGCGTCACTCGCAGAGCTGAGCTGCGGTGTGCGGTGGCACGACCGTTCGTCGAGCAACCGGCCTCGCAAAGCGGCGAGACGGGTGAGGGGTGCTCTATCCGCGAGCTCGGAATCGTAGGGTGGGCAAAGGCGCACTTGCGCCGTGCCCACACAGAAGCGGTGGGCACGCTTCGCTTTGCCCACCCTACGATACTGTGGTCGCGGGGAGATGCCCGTCATCCGGCGGCGCCATAGCCGATGCGAAGCATCGGCGTTCTCAAGAACGGCGGCCGAAGGCCGCCTATGCCACCTTCTCCCACAAGGGGAGAAGGAAGAAAGGGGCCGCTATTTCAGCTTGCCGGTGGACAGATCCATGATCATGCGCGTGGTCAGGTAAAGACGCGGCACGATGGTGTCGAGCTTCACATATTCGGCATCGTTGGAATGCGCGCCGAAGCCTGACAGGCCCATGCCTTCGACCACGGCGCCCTTGGTCTTGAGCGCGGCAAATGCGGCGTCGGTGCCGCCGCCGGTCGCCTTCTCGTCGACCTTGAGGGGCATTCCGAGCTCCTGATAAATCGACTTGCCGTAGGCCGCGACGCGGCGCGAGGCGTCGTTGGCCTCCAGCGGCGGACGGCGCACCTCGAATTTCAGCGCGACCTTGGACTCGGGCAGCAGGCGGTTCTTGATCTTGTCCTGCAGCGCCTTCTCGAGCTCGTCGAAATCCGCGACCTTGAGCGCGCGCGCATCGGCCTGGGCCGTGGCTTCGGCGGGGATCACGTTGCGGTTGGTGCCGGCCTTGGAGACGGTCCAATTCAGCTTCAGGCCCTGCTCGGGCTTGGAGAGGTCCTTCATCTGCAGCACTTGGTGTGACAGCTCGTAGAGTGCGTTGATGCCACCCTCGGGCCGCGCGCCCGCATGCGAGGACTTGCCGGTCACCGTCAGATAGGCCGAGCCGATGCCGCTGGTGGCAAGGCGCAGCGTGCCGTCGGTACCGCCGCCCTCGAACGAGAACACCACGTCCTGATCGGCGGCGAACTTGGTGATGGTGCTGCGCCAGCCGGGCGAGGAGATCTCCTCATCGCCATTGGTGAGCACCGTGAGCGTGCCGTAATCCTTGAAATTCAGCTGCTGCAGCATCGCCACGGTGTGGAGAATGAGGGCGACGCCCTGCTTGTCGTCGGCAATACCGAGGCCGTAGGCCTTGTCGCCGTCGATGCGGAACGGCTGGTCCTTCAGCATGCCCTTCAGGTACACCGTGTCCATGTGGGCGATCAGCATGATCTTCTTGCTGCCGGTGCCCTTGAAGACAGCGTGCACGGCCGGCCCGATCGTCTCGGGCGTGTCGTCGAGGCGATAGATGTCGGTGGGTTGCAGGATCTCCACCGTGCCGCCGATCTGCTTGAGCTGGTCGGCCACACGGCCTGCGATCACGTTCAGGCCCTCGACGTCCTTGCTGCCGGATTCGATGCTGACGAGATCGCGCAGCGTGTCGAGCAGCGGCTGCTGCTCCTTTTGTGCCAGCGCTTGAATGTCAGCCACCGGCTCGGCACGCGCCACGGTCGCGGCACAAACCAGCCAAAGCGAGGCGATCAACGGACGAGCGAGCGATGGAGCGGTGTGCGATCGTGGCATAAGCGGCGGTCCATGGGTTGGAGGAGGTGCGTGTCACGCGCGTCACGCTCCGCCCGGGCGGAGCATGACGGCGAGAGAGCCATGGCCGCTACTTCTGCGGCGGGCCGAAATCGAGCGGCGGCAGCTCGATCTGCGGCACCTCGATCTTGATGGTGTTGGGGTCGATGTTCGACTGCGTTCCCTTGTAGTGCATCACCATCGACGGGAATGTGATGACCAGCAGGACCATGATGATCTGAATGACCACGAACGGGACCGCGCCCCAGTAGATCTGCCCCGTCGTGACCGGCTCCATGCGCTTCTTGGTGACGCGGTCGAGATAGGACTCTTTAGGTGCGACCGAGCGCAGATAGAAGAGCGCGAAGCCGAACGGCGGATGCATGAACGAGGTCTGCATATTGACGCCGAGGATGACGCCGAACCAGATCAGGTCGATGCCGAGATGCTCTGCCGCGGGTCCGAGCAGCGGGATCACGATGAAGGCGAGCTCGAAGAAGTCGAGGAAGAACGCCAGCACGAACACGAAGGCGTTGACGAAGATCAGGAAGCCGACCTGACCGCCGGGCAGCGAGGTCAGCAGATGCTCGACCCAGACATGGCCATTGACGCCGTAGAAGGTCAGCGAGAACACGCGCGCGCCGACCAGGATGAAGACGACGAACGCGGACAGCTTCGCCGTGGATTCCACGGCTTGGCGAATCAAGTCCCACGACAGCCGCCGCTTCATGCCGCCGAGAATGAGAGCACCGGCCGCGCCCATAGCGCCGCCTTCGGTCGGCGTCGCGATGCCGATGAAGATCGTTCCAAGCACGAGGAAGATCAGAAACAGCGGTGGCACCATCACAAAGGTGGTCTGCTGCGCCATCTTCGAGAGGAAGCGGAAGCCGAGGAATCGGGCGGTGAGCCAGTTCACCACGGCGACGAAGAAGGCGAACAGGATACCGAAGAACATGCTGAGCACGACGAAATCGGCCCCATGCGTCTCCGAACCCCGCATCATGAGCCAGCCGAACACGCAGCTCGCCAGGAACAACACGCCCAGCGACCGCAGGCCCCGGTCGCCACTCTCCTCGCGGAACCCGATCGCTTCCTTGGGCAGGCCCGGAGCGGCCTTCGGAAAGATCAGGGTGACGAGGAACGCGTAGCCCGCATAGAGCCCGGCGAGCACCAGGCCCGGAATGAACGCGCCTTCGTACATGTCGCCGACCGACTTGCCGAGCTGGTCGGCCATCACGATCAGAACGAGCGAAGGCGGAATGATCTGCGCAAGCGTACCGGACGCGGCGATGATGCCGGTGGCCATGCGCCGGTCGTAGCCGTAGCGCAGCATGATCGGCAGCGAGATCAGGCCCATCGAGATCACCGAGGCGGCGACCACGCCGGTCGTCGCCGCAAGCAGCGCACCGACGAACACCACCGCGTAGGCAAGGCCGCCGCGGATGGTGCCGAACAACTGGCCGATGGTGTCAAGCAGATCCTCGGCCATGCCGGATCGCTCGAGCACCAGGCCCATGAAGGTGAAGAACGGAATCGCGAGCAGCGTGTCGTTGTTCATCACGCCGTAGACGCGCTCCGGCAGCGCTTGCAGGAAGTCCGGCCGGAATTCGCCGAGCTGGATTCCGATCACTGCGAAGATAAGGCCGACGGCGCCGAGCGAAAACGCCGCGGGATAGCCGAGCAGCAACATGACGACCAGCGACGCAAACATGATCGGCGCCATATTGGCGATGAGAAACGCGGTCATAGATCCCCCTGAAGAACGCCGCCCGTCACTTCTTTTCGATCGCCTGGACGAGGTGCTCGACCTCGGCTTCGATCGCCTTCACCTGCGACTCGTGAGCATCGGGAATCAGCCCGCGCATCACCGCGATGCGCTTGATCAATTCGGAGATGCCCTGAACGAACAGGAAGGCGAAGGCGATCATGATCAGCGATTTCGCCGGCCATTGCGGCAGGCCGCCGGCATTGCCGGATTGTTCGTTGATGTCGAACGAGCGTTGAAAGAACGGTACGCCAGTAATCATCATCACGATCGTCAGCGGCAGCAGGAAAAACGCATGGCCAATGACATCGATGATGTTGCGCGCCTTTTTCGGCATCATGCTGTTGAAGATGTCAATCCGGATGTGCTCGTTGTCGAGCAGGGTCCACGGCGAGCAGAGCAGGAAGACGATGCTGAAAAGCACCCATTGCAGCTCGAGCCACGAATTCGACGAGACGTCAAAGGTCTTGCGGACGATCGCGTTGACGGCCGAGATGATCACGGCGACGAGGATCAGCCAAGCCAAACGCTTGCCCGTCCAACGTGTGAACGCGTCGATCCCACGGCTCAACTTTAGGAGCGCTTGCAACGATAGGTCCTCCCCAGATTCTTGCCTGGCCGTCTTTCAGTCTGCGCCGACTGGGCGCCTCGGCTTGTTCCGCCGCGAAGGCTTAAGGCAGCCGCACAAAACCAGCGGCGGTGCCGCCAGTCAATCGGAAGTTTGTTGATAGTTAAGGGGAATAAGGCCGCGGGCGGCGGAGCCTCAGCCGCCGGTCACGCTCATATGCCTGCTGACGCTGGGGCGATCGTGGCGGCGGTCGATGATGAAATCGTGGCCCTTGGGCTTCAGCCCGATGGCGCGGTCGATGCTGGCGGCAAGCAGCGTGTCGTCACTGGATGCACGCAGAGGGTTGCGCAAATCGGAGGCATCCTCGTGGCCGAGGCAGGTGTGCAGCGTGCCCGTGCAGGTAATGCGTACCCGGTTGCAGGATTCGCAGAAATTGTGGGTCATCGGCGTGATGAAGCCGAGCTTGCCGCCGGTCTCGGCGACGCTGACATAGCGCGCCGGCCCGCCGGTGCTCTCGGCCAGATCCGTCAGGGTGAATTGCTGGGCGAGCCGCGCGCGCACCAGCGACAGCGGGAGATATTGGTCGATGCGGCCCGAGCCGATCTCGCCCATCGGCATCACCTCGATCAAGGTCAGCCCCATGCCCTTGCCATGGGCCCAGCGTATCAGATCGGGGAGCTCGTCCTCGTTGAGGTTCTTCAGCGCCACCGCGTTGATCTTCACCGCGAGCCCAGCGGCGCGCGCTGCCTCGATGCCTTCCAGCACCTTGTCGATCTCGCCCCAGCGCGTGATCTCGCGAAACTTCCTGGGATCGAGCGTGTCGAGCGAGACGTTGATGCGGCGGACACCGCAATCGGCGAGCTCCTGGGCATGTTTTGCGAGTTGCGTGCCGTTTGTGGTCAGGGTCAGCTCGCCCAGCGCGCCGGTCGCGAGATGGCGCGACAGCGAGCGCACCAGCGACATCACGTTGCGCCGGACCAGCGGCTCGCCGCCGGTGAGCCGCAGCTTCTTCACGCCCTTGGCGATGAAGGCCGAGCAGAGCCGGTCGAGTTCCTCGAGCGTCAGCAGATCGGCCTTGGGCAGGAACGTCATGTCTTCCGACATGCAATAGAAGCAGCGCAGATCGCAACGATCGGTGACGGAGACGCGCAGGTAGGAGATGGTCCGCCCGAACGGATCGGTCATCGCGCTCGACAGCGCGGCGCTCGGGTTCGCAATAGATCCGTTCATACCAAATGCCTTGTCACTTACGGCGACGCGCGCACCTTTGCTTCAGCGGTGCTGTCGGCACAATCTAAGCATCGGACGCGGCTAGGACAATCGGGCGGTATACGTAATTGGCGCCTGGGTCAGCGCTTGCCTGCGTTCGGATCGGGGAACGCCGAACCGGCTGCGGGCGCTGCAGCATCGGCCGGCGCGGCTGCGGCCGGTTTCGGCCTCTTCGGCCGGCGCAGCTGCTTCTTCGCCGGCTTGGGCGGCACCGCCGGCTGAAGCTCCGCGAACACCGGATTCGGATCGGTGGACACCGAGGCGGGCGTGGTGAAATCGCCGGGATTCTTGATCAGGTTCACCGGCACGCTGGTCGGCTGGTACTTATTGAGGACGTAGTCGACCGCGAACGGAGCCTCTGGCGCGGGAACCGAGACAGAGCAGGGAGTCTTGCAGCCCGGACCGAGCGAGGTCTTGGCGTCTGCCCCCGGAGGATTGGATTCGAGCCGGACCTGGACGGTCGGCGGCGCCGATTTGAACATGTCCCAAGACAACGACGAGCAGCCACCAAGGCTCGCTCCCGCTAACGCAACCGCGATGACACGACGCATGACCATCCACTTCTACTGCGACGAACCGCCACATAACCCGCGCGGACCTTAGAAGCGTCGTTTTCCGCAGGCAACCGGCGGGCTGCGCATAGTTAATAGATGGTTAACGCAGGGTTCCCTGGAATAACCCAGCTATGTCAGGGCCTTGCCTGGGGCCTGAGCCGTCATCAGGCTGTGGGCGGCGGCCGGCAGGTCGCGCATGTGATGGATCAGCCGGTCCGGCTTCAGATCGGCGATCGGCACGTCCGTGTAGCCGAAACTGACCCCGATCACAGGCACCCCGGCGCGTCGGGCCACGCCGACATCGGTTCCGGCGTCGCCGACCATGATGCTGGCTTTGACCTCGCCGCCGGCCCGCGCCACGGTCTCGCGGAAAATGGTCGGATCGGGTTTCTGGACTCCAAAAGTGTCCGCTCCACAGATCGCCGCGAACCGACGGCTCAGGCCGAGCTGGTCCAGGAGCAGCTTCGACAGCCATTCCAGCTTGTTGGTGCAGACCGCGAGACGATGGCCCTGGGCCGCAAACAGGTCGAGCGCATCCAGGAGCCCTTCGAAGGGCCGCGATTCGACCGCGATATGGTCGGCGTAATAGGCGATGAAATCTGCCGTCATCCGGTCCATGTCGGCGGGCGTGACCGTGCGGCCCTCGGCCTCCAGGCCCCGCTCGATCAGCTTGCGGGCACCGGCGCCGATCATGTTGCGGGCCGAGGCCATCGGCACGGGTGGCAGGCCTTCGCGGTCGAGCACGTAATTCAGCGCGGTAATCAGGTCGGGCGCCGTATCCACAAGCGTGCCGTCGAGATCGAAGACGAGGGTGTAGGGGGAGCACATGGTCCAAGCGCTACCGGCCCCGCCGGGCCAGTGCAAGGGGCGGGACCATAAGATCGGCTTATAGGCCTGTTCCCAGGCCCTGTTCTCGGGGGAGAAACGAGGCTACATAGGCCCGCCGCAACCGACGATACCGGCGGCACTCATGACTTTGAGAGGCGGGCCCAAACGTGAACATGGACCAGTTGAAGCGGCAGGCCGCGGCGCGCGCGCTGGACGAGGTGCGTGACGGCATGCAGCTCGGCCTCGGCACCGGCTCGACCGCCAAGCATTTCGTCGAGCTGCTGGGCGAACGCGTCGCTGCCGGCCTCAAGGTCATCGGCGTGCCGACCTCCGAGGTGACGCGCGCCGATGCGGAGCGCTGTGGCGTGCCGCTGACCACGCTCGATGAGATCGACCATCTCGACATGACCGTTGACGGCGCCGACGAGATCGATCCCGAGCTCAATTTGATCAAGGGCGGTGGCGGAGCGCTGCTGCGCGAGAAGATCGTGGCGGCCGCCTCGGATCGCATGATCGTGATTGCCGACGACACCAAATGGGTTCCGACGCTCGGCCGCTTTCCGCTCCCGGTCGAGGTCATCCCGTTCGGGCTTGGCGCGACGCGCCGCGCGATCGAGAAGGCATTTGCGGAATGCGGCGTTTCCGGGCAAATGGCGGTCCGCAAGGCCAAAGATGGCCACGTTTTCGTCACCGATGGCGGCCACTGGATCGTCGATGCCCAGCTCGGACGTATTGTGGATCCGCCCCGCCTCGCCAAGGCGTTGAGAGCGATTCCCGGCGTGGTCGAGCATGGGTTGTTTATCGGCTTGGCCAGCTCGGCTGTTTTGGCGGGTGGCGAGGGAATCCGCGTGATTGAACGGCGAAAGCCGAAAGGAGACCAGGAATGAAGAACGTTTTGAAGATCGTGCCCGCTGCATGCTTCGCCCTCGCGCTGGCACTGGGGGCAGCGCCTGCGACCGCGCAGCAGCAGCCAGCCCTGCAGGCACCCTCTGCGGCGTCGATTGCGGCGGCGAGGGAGATTTTGACGCTGAAGAATGCCAGCGCGATGTACGCCAACGCCGTGCCCGGCATGGTGGAGAAGGTCAAGGGCACGCTGATCGGGCAGAACCTCAACTACCAGAAGGATCTCAACGAGCTCGCCCCGATCGTCGCCAAGCAGCTTGCCGGCCGCGAGCAGGAGATCGGCGATGGCATGGTGGGGGTCTATGCGGGGGAGTTCACCGAGCAGGAGCTGAAGGATCTCGTCACGTTCTACAAGTCGCCGCTCGGCCAGAAGCTGATCACCAACGAGCCCAAGGCCATCACCCTCAGCATGCAGGTCATGAACGCGTGGGCGCAGAACTTCTCCGAGGTCGTCGCGAGCACGTTCCGTGCCGAGATGAAGAAGCGTGGCAAGGAAATGTGACAGTACCTATCTGATCAGGAAACCCCTAAAGCGCGGCATCGCGCTTTAGCTTGTTTTTTGAGCATGATCTTTTCGGAAAACCGCTCCACAGTTTTCCGGATCATGCGCTGAAAGAGGTCGGAGTGGACAATGGCTGATTTCGACGTCGACCTCTTTGTCATCGGTGGCGGTTCGGGCGGCGTGCGAGCCGCCCGCATCGCGGCCGGCCACGGCGCCCGCGTGATGATCGCGGAAGAGTACCGCATGGGCGGTACCTGCGTGATCCGCGGCTGCGTGCCGAAGAAGCTGTTCGTGATCGGCTCGCATGTCCGTCACGAGCTCGAGGACGCCGCCGGCTTCGGCTGGACCGTTCCGCCCGCGACCTTCGATTGGCCGACGTTGATCGCCAACAAGGACAAGGAGATCGCGCGGCTGGAGGCGGCCTACACGACCAATGTCGAGAGGTCGGGCGCGCAGATCGTCAAGAGCCGCGCGGTGATCGAGGACAAGCACACCGTCCGTCTGCTCGCGGACGACAAGAAGATCAGTGCGAAATACATTCTCATCGCCACCGGTGGCGCGCCCAATCATGGCGCCTCGATTCCCGGCATCGAGCATGTGATCTCGTCCAACGAGGCTTTCCATCTGAAGAAGCTGCCGAAGCGGATCGTGATCCAGGGCGGCGGCTACATCGCGCTGGAGTTCGCCGGCATCTTCGCCGGCTTCGGCTCCGACGTCACCGTGATCTATCGCGGCGATAATATTTTGCGCGGCTTCGATGAAGACGTTCGCGCGCACGTCCGCAGCGAGATGGAGAAGCAGGGCATCACCATTCTCACCGGCTGCACGGTGAACAAGGTCGATCGCCATGGCGAGGAATTCACCACGCATCTGTCGAACGGATCGAGCCTCGCCTCCGACCAGGTGATGTTCGCGATTGGCCGTCATCCAGCGGTGGCCAATCTCGGCCTGGAGAAGGCCGGCGTCGCCATCAATCCAAACAACGGTGGCATCGCGGTCGATCATTTCTCGAAGAGCTCGATCGACAGCATCTACGCGATCGGCGACGTCACCCATCGCTTCAACCTGACGCCGGTCGCGATCCGCGAGGGCCACGCTTTCGCCGATACCGTGTTCGGCAAGCGTACGGTGCAGGTCGATCATTCCACCATACCGACCGCGGTGTTCTCGCAGCCGGAGGTCGGCACCGTCGGCCTGACGGAAGCAGAAGCGCGCGCACAGTTCAGCCACGTCGACATCTACAAGACGACATTCCGCCCGATCAAGGCGACGATGTCGGGCCGTGACACCCGCGTGCTGATGAAGCTCGTCGTCGACGGCTCGACCGACCGCGTGCTTGGCTGTCACATCGTCGGCGATTGCGCCGCCGAGGTCACGCAAGCCGTCGCGATTGCCGTGAAGATGAAGGCGACCAAGGCCGATTTCGACGCGACCATCGCGCTGCATCCGACCGCGGCCGAAGAGCTGGTGACGATGCGCACGCCGACCGCCCGCCACCTGCGCCAGGCGGCGGAGTAGGCCGACAAATGACGGGGAGCCGCGACCGGCTCCTCCGCTGTGTTCTCTCCTTGTCAGAAGTCGAACGTCATGCCGGTCGTGACGGCTTCGGCCTTGTTGCCCGCGACGACGTTGTTGTTGGCGTCGCGGCCGCAGACGGCGTAGCCATGGCCACTGGCGCCAAGGCAGTAGTGTCCGCCCGGTCCGTTGCGCAGATAGCTGCCCACCATGTACCAGCTCACGAACGGGCTGAAGTGATACTTGACGCCGATGGCGTACTGGTCGGCACTGGAGTCCACACTGTTCAGCGCAAAGTCGGCGGCACCGGCCGGAGCCGAAACCGGCACCCCGGCGACGGGATAGGCGTTAAGGACGCCCGTGCCCGGCGAGCCCGGCGAGGCGTTGGCGTGAGCCCAGGACGCGCTGACATCCCACTTATCGACCGTCTGGGTCGCGCTAAGGAAGTAGCCGTCACGGGAACGCTCGTTGAAGGCGGCAACCGTATTCTCGCGGCGCATGATCTCGTAGATGCCGTAGAGCTGGAGGCTGCCGATCACGTCGTTGAACTTGTAGCCGGCACCGACTTTCGCGGCCCATTCGTTCGCGATGCCGACTGAGCCGGGTGGCACCACCAACACGCCGCCATTGCTCAGGGGAGTCACCGCCTCGTCACCGGTTCGGTTGGTCCCTTGGTGGAGCTCGTAAGCGGCGACGCCTGTGAACCCACTCTGGTTATAGGTCAGCGACGCGCTGTAGAGATTGCCGTATGAGCCGTCGATGCAGCCTTCCGGTGCCGATGTGAGCGGGAAGCCCGAGCCGCTGCCGCGCGACGAGGTGGCAGGGCAGTTGAAATCGCCGAGCGCGTAGTCGCTGTTGTCCTTTGCCGTGTTTTGTCCCGGCGAAATCATGAAGGTGGCCTGGAAGCCGTTCCATACCGGCGATTCATACCAGATCGCGTGCGCCGCGCGCCAATCGAACTCGGCACGGAGATCGCCGCCGGTGTTGCCCATGATCGAGTTGTAGTCGCCGAGCGTGGCCGAGAACGGATCGAACTTCGCCGTCGCCTTCTTGTAGGGCGTGTCCGCCTTGCCGGCCTTGATCGTGCCCCAGGGGCTCTCCATGCCGAGGAAGCTGTCGCGGGTGCCGAACGCCGCGCGCTCGGTCGGCACGGCCGCGACCTCGACGAGGGATTCGAACTGCGCGATGGCCGCCCAGCCGGGATAGCCATACGGATCGAGGTTGTGCCGCGCGCGAACGCCGAAATAGGTGAGATTGCTGGAGACGCCGAATTTTGTCCCCTGGTCGTAGACGCCGGCATTGAAGATGTCGCCCGAGAGATCGACGTGGCCGTAGAGCGTCACGGTCGTGTTGTCGATGAACGGATTAGCTCCGAGTGCCTTGCTGTAGAGCGGAGCGCCGCCGATGCTGACGACGGTGTGCTCGGGCGCAGGTGCCGGCGAAGGGGCGACAGCCGCGTGCAGAACGGGATTGCCCTTGGGCGAGGCCGGCGCGACCGCGGTTACGGCAGCTTTCGATTCGCCCACGTGATTGACGCGCTCGCGAAGCTGCGCGTTCTCCTTCGCGAGCTTGGCGTTGCTGCGCTCGAGCGCATCGAGGCGAGCAACGACATCATCTAATGTTGTAGCTAGCAGTGGATTACTAACTGTAGTTGCACAAAGGGCCGCGAAGCCTGTGCCGAGCAGAAAGGCCTTCCTCATCGTGTTTCCCCGCTATCGCCGCGGACTCTCAATGGGTCCGGGATAAAAAGGAAGGTAATGTATGCCAGATACCGTATACAATCTGCATAATACGATGCAGCGCACTTTCAGGCCGGATGTGTCTGATCAGCAACTATTCCTGATAAAACGTGTCGCGCGGCGATCTGCCGCAATGCGGTGCGCCGAATTGGTTCCGTGTCAAAAAGCGAATGGCTTCCGTGGCTTGGGTCAACCGCCCCACGGTGTTTCGCCCCGCGCGAGACGGCTGGCTATGTCGGCCTGGAACACGGGTGGTCCGAACGCGAACCACTCATCGCCGATCTGGTAGACGAGCAGCCGTCTGTTCTCGGCGCAAAATCGCGTCAGCCAATCCAGCGCCTTTTTCTTTGGCTGCTCACCGACAGGCACCACGACGTCGACCGGCAATCCGCGCCAGAGGAAATTGGCGGCGAGCATGATCATGCTGGATTGATCCGGCCGCATCCACTCCGGCAGCGGGCTCGATGGGACCAGCCAGCCGCAGACGAATTCGCGGCAGGGATGCTGCGGGCGTTCCGGATAGATCGAACAGCGGTGGGCGATGCTGAACGGGCACGGTTGCCCCTTGCGGACCTTGTGCCCGCGCACCTCGATCTGCAGCCAGCCATCGCAGCAGGCCGTGCAGCTTCCGCAGGTTCTGGTGACGTTGCGGCTCACGGGCGAAGCTGGTGCTCCAGGCGCATCTCGATCGCCTATGAACTACCAGCATCATTCGCGGACGAGCAAGACCTGTAGTCCAAGACCTGTAGTGCTAGACCTGCAGTGGAAGAGGCCAAGCTGCGTTGGCGGCGGGCTCGCGCTTACGCGTAAAGATAGCCGACCGGCTTGCCTTCGGTGCGCAGGGGACGGATGTCCTTCTGCGTGATGATTTGACTGGCCAATCCATCGATCTCGTCGCGCTGCGTCGGCGTCCAGCTGCGAAGATCATTCATGCCCTTGAGAAGACCGAGCCGGAGCACCTGCGTGTTCTCGCCGATCGCGACGAGGATGATCGAGTCCTTGCCCGCCGTCACGACATCGCCAGCGGAGAGTTCAAAGGTCTCGCCCGCCTTCTTCCTGAAATCGGCCGTGCCGCGAATGACACGATAGATCACGACCTCGCCTTTGGCGAAACAGCTGGCATCTGCGGCGATGGACGTGCTCTTCGGCAAGAGCGACTGACCGCGCGGATCGGTGGCGATGATGTGGCCGGTGACGAGCTGGCCGCTCGGCGCCTCGATCCCGATATCGCGCACGTAAACCGGCAGCGCCGATTTGATCGTGCTGTCGGTAAGCGGCTTGAACAGCGCATCCAGCGCCAGGGGATCCTGAAGCCAGAAGCCGGCATTGGCCGGGCGATCGTGCAGCGGGTGGCTCCAGGCCACGCGCGGCGTTTCGGCTTCGTCGATCTGGTCGGGGCCGACGATCGTCGGGTTCGGAAAGGTCGTGGGATCGGTGATGAAGGCTTCGAGGAATTTGCCCGAATAGCCCATCGAGATCGGATCCGGCACCACCGTCTGCGGTGTCTTCAAATTCTCTTCGGTCGAAAGGCCCGACCAGGTGTAGAACAGCTGGCGATGCACGATCGCGCTTTGCAGCATCACCGCGCCTGGGCCGACATTGTAGAAGCGCCCGTCATAGTCGAAGGTGAAGGCGCCCGAGGTGACCAGCACGAGCTGAAAGCCGCCCGGTGGCAGATGCAGATGGAAATCGGTCGGGCCGGTGTCGGGAAGGTATATCGGCAGATTGGTCGCGACTTCGTGGAGCAGGAAGGTTTCGTTGTTGGCGTGGAAGCCTTCGTTGGCGCGGTTGTAGAGGGCCTGCGGACGATACGTCGCTTCGAACTTCGCATTCCGGTCGCGATCGATCGCCACAAAATCCCGGGTGTTGAGGCGGAGCGGCGCGCCGTTCGGATGGGTGAGGCCGGTCGTCTTGAGATCGCCCGCAGCATGCACGTTCATGACGTTCTCCGCTCTGCGCCGTTGCTTCGCTTGCAACGTCATTGCGAATTTTGGGCCAGTTGGTTTGCGGATCAGCAAACCGGCCCGGCGCCATGACGCGGCGAGCCCGGCCAGGAAAAAATCCGGTGGTTGCACGGGAGGTTAGAGCGCCCGCCTGGTTCGATCGTCCGACGCTGCGCCAGCATCCCGCGATCCCAGGACAGCGGCGTGACTTGTCTAATTTGTCGGCAAGCTCGTTAGCGCGCGGGCAATTGAGCCAATCAGCCGATTGACAATATGTTCATGGTTTGTTCTTATGCTGCGACCGAGATGGAGGCAAGCCATGGACAACCGCATCAACGACATCCGCAGAACGATCAGGGCGCTCCGCGTCAGCATGCGCGAGGCTGAGGCGATCATGCATGAGCAGATCAACCGCGACGAGGATTGCAGCTTCGTGGCGCAGGAAGTCATCAAGATGCGCTCGGTCATGAGCGGGCTGGTGAAGGAGCGAACCGCGCTCGGCGACAACGAGCCGATCCTGGTCAACAGCTTCTTCATCCCGCGGCGCCGGTCGGCACGAAAGCTGGCTGCTGCGCCGGTCCCGACTGTAGAGTCCGTATTTCGTCCACGCCTGGTGGCGAAGGTTTGACGCTGAGAGTGGCTCAATCAAAGGAACGAGGCGCGGCCAGATCCGGCTTTCCCGCCGGGCTGTCCGCCCACTTCGCCATCTCCGTGGTCCGCGCGTCGACGCCTTCGCACCAGAAGCAGCTTAGCGTTGTCAGGCCCTTCTCGGACAGGATCGGGACCAGGCTGTGGCCGCAACCGGCGCACCAGGTGATGTCAGTCATTCATTCCCCTACGGCGTAGCAAGTTTGGAAGAGACGTTTTCGTTGGCGAAGCTTGCGCGAGCGCTATGACTGCGCTGGAGTGCGCTGTCCGGTGTCGGTGCGCGTCTCTGATATCGTCGATGCCGCGATCCATCGCGACGCGGCTGTGATGTCGTCTCCATTCTCGCGATAGGCGCGCAGCTGGAATTCGGCCGAGCTTCCGCGCGCCACGATGGTGCGGCAGTGCTCGACCTCGGCGCGGCATTCCAGCGCGACGGCATCCTCAGTGATATCGTCGATGATTCGCGACAGCAGCTCCGAGATCGTCACCGGCCCGTCTTGTGATGCAAAGATGCAGTCGGTGCCGTAGCGCTGGGCGCGCCATTTGTTTTCGACCGCAATCGCACGTTCGACCGCGGTGACCTCCTTCGACAGATGCGGCCTCAGATAGAGGTGCCGCGTCAGGCAACGGTACAGCGAGGCAATGGCAACGGCGTCGTCGACGAAGGTGCAGGTGTCGGGCGCGCGAAGCTCCAGCGTCGGGTGTTTCATGGAGGGGCGCATCGCCCACCAGATGTGGCTTTCGTCGGGGATCACGCCGGAGCGCTGCAACGCGCCGACGTAATCGTCGTAATCGCGCTTGCTCTCGAACAACTCGGGCAGGCCGGTGCGCGGCAGCTCGGAATAGGCCGCGAGCCGGTAGCCCTTCAGTCCCGTCTTGTGCGAATTCCAGAACGGCGAGGATGCCGACAGCGCGATGAACAGCGGCAGATGCGGCAGCATCGCCCGCATCACCGCCATCCGCTTCTCCGGATCGGGCAGTTGAACATGCACGTGCATGCCGCACATCATGTTGCGGTGGCCAATGCTGCGAAGGTCCTCGATCATCTCCTCGTAGCGCGGCTTCGGGCTCGGCTGCGACATGCGCCAGATGGCGGTCGGGTGCGTGCCGCAGGCCATGATCACAAAGCCATACTGCGCGGCGACGTTGGCGACCTCGCGACGCAGGAACCTCAGCTCCTCCCGCGCGTCATTGACATCGATGTGAATATTGGTCGCGACCTCGAGCTGGGATTGCAGCATTTCACGCATGGCCTGGCCGCCGGTCGACCAGTTCGCCGATTCGAACAGCTCGTTGGGCGTCTGGATCGCGACTTCGAGGGTGCGGCGATCGGCGAGGAAATATTCCTCCTCGATGCCGAAGGAATATTCGGTCGCCTTGCCGCGTCCGCCGGCCGAACGAATCACGAGATGCTGCTCGCCGGAAGCATCCAGCCGCAGCCGTTTCAAAACGTCCGAAGCAAATGCCATGCGCCACCCGGCAGTGGTATTACCTGCGGGCGATAATCCTTCTGACCGGGGCGGGTTCCGCGTCGGAGACAGTGGAATTCGCGAGGTCGAACGGAACAATTTTGACGCGGTCCGACGCGCGCGCGATCAGGGCGTGGTTCGGCGGCACCTCCGTCCAGTCGGTTTCCTTGTCGAACGGCTCGGACACGACGACGACCTGGCCGCCGGCCTCGCGGAAATAGAGCGTGTTGGCGGCGTCGTTGACGGCGACGCGGAACGCGTAGAGATCCCTGCCGTTCGCGATCGCGCTGGTGAAGCGCAGCCGCTCGCGAAGCTGGCCTTCATTGACGAGGCCGACGAGCGATTGCAGCACGGCCCGTGTTGCCCCGAGCGGATCGGCGTCGAGACCCGCGCCCATCATCGCGAGAAACACGGCTTCCGAGTCGGTCGTGCCCAGGCGCGAGGGGTAATAGGCGTCGGGAATTAGCGCCTCGACCTTGCGCCGCAGCCGGTTCCAGCTGCCCACAAAACCGTTGTGCATGAACATCCACTGGCCGCAGGCAAACGGATGGCAGTTCTGCCGCGTCACCGCCGTGCCCGTGGCGGCGCGCACATGGGCAAAGAACAAATGCGAGCGCAGATGGCGGCAGAGGTAACGCAAGTTCTCGTCCGACCAGGCCGGGCGCGTCTCGCGATAGAGGCCGGGCTCCGGATGCTCGCCGTACCAGCCGAGACCAAAGCCGTCGCCATTCGATCCCGCCGTCGACTGCAGCGAGCGAATGCTCTGCGCGATCAGCGAATGCTCGGGCTCGGTGACATAAGGTTCGAACGAGGTCGTCTCGCCCCGGTATGCGATCCAGCGGCACATGGAGTTCCCGTCGGCAATGTGTCGTGAGGGTCACTAACGATCCGTACGGCGTCAGGGTTCCGGGTGCCGATCGATGCAGATGCGCGCCGGGCGGGGGTTGCCTTAATCCCAGCGCTCTGTAGAACAGCGCCCGGGTGCTCGCTGCATTGGGCAGCGACAGGTCAAGCGATGGTCGGGCCGCCACGCAGGATGCGTGCGCCCATGAATGATCAGCTGCCCGGCAGGGGCCTCCCCAACTCCCCGCTTTTCGTCGAGCGGGCGCTCACGACGCTCCAGCATTTCCTGCATGTCGAGGCCGTTAGCGGCGTCGTGCTGCTGGCGGCCGCGGCTGGCGCATTGCTCTGGGCCAACTCGCCCTATGCCCATTCGTATCACGACGTCTGGAACCTGCCGATTGTGTTTCGCCTTGGCGAGCACGCCTTCGTCAGACCCCTGCACTTCTGGATCAACGACGCGTTGATGACGGTCTTCTTCCTGGTCGTCGGAATGGAGATCCGCCGCGAAATCCACGAGGGTGCGCTCAGCAGGTTTGACCAGGCCATTCTGCCGGTGCTGGCGGCCGTCGGCGGTGTCGTCGTCCCCGCGTTGATCTATCTGACCTTCAACAACGTTACGGGACGCAGCCAGGGCTGGGCGATACCAACTGCAACGGACATCGCTTTTGCAGTCGGCGTCCTCGCACTGCTCGGGCGGTCAATCCCAGCCAATATCAGGGTCTTCCTGCTCGCCCTGGCCATTATCGATGACATCATCGCAGTTCTCATCATCGCGCTGTTCTACAGCAGCGGGATCGATCTCAACGGTTTCATCGTCGCATCGCTCGGTGTTCTCATGGCACTGGGATTTCAACGGCTCGGCTTAGGCTCTGCGTTCGCCTATGTCCTGCCGGCCTTCGTTGTCTGGGCGGGTTTCCTCATGGCCGGCGTGCATCCGACACTTGCGGGTGTCGTGCTCGGCTTGATCACGCCGGTCCGCTCGGCGAAGCCCGAGATCTTGCCGCCCGTCATCCGCGTGGAGACGGCACTGCATCCCTGGGTCGCTTACGCCATCATGCCGCTGTTCGCGCTGGCCAATGCCGGTGTCGACCTCAGGACCACCGAATTCACCGGCGGCGTCCAATTCGTGACGCTCGGCATCGGGCTTGCGCTCTGTGCGGGAAAGCCGATCGGCGTGATCGGTGCGACCTGGCTTGCGGTGCGCGCGGGTGGATGCCGGCTCGCGCCGGACGTGTCATGGGGCGGCGTCTGCCTCATCGGGCTGCTGGCCGGCATCGGCTTCACCATGTCGATCTTCATCGCCATGCTCGCATTTACCGACGACAGGCTGCTGGACGCTGCGAAATTCGGCGTCCTGCTCGGCTCGCTCATCTCCGTGACGCTCGGCCTCGGATGGGGCGCGGAATACGCCCACCGGCTGCGCAAACAGGTCGAAGACTAGACTGCAATCGGAATCATGGGCGCGACCTCGCGATCCCCGGCGTTCTCGCTCGCCGCGAGCCCTGCTGCGACGCCGATGCGATCGGCCTCGGGCCGGTTCTGGCTCATCTTGCGCTTACCCTCGAACCGCACCACGGGGATGCGCACGCCGACGATCCCGCGCAACTGCGCGGCGATGAAGTCTGCGGGCGCGTCACTGACCGCCCACGGCTTTGCACGCGCGCCTTCGTGCCTGTTGGTCAGCCGTGTCACGGCCTCGAGCAGGCGCTCCGGCTCCTGGAAGAACTCCACGGGGCCGTAGGCGTGCACGGCGACGTAATTCCAGGTCGGCACGACCTTTCCGGTCTCCTGCTTGGTCGCGTACCAGGACGGCGTCACATAGGCGTCGGGTCCGCTGAAGATGGCGAGCGCATCGCCGATCGGCGGCAGCTTCCATTGCGGGTTGGCCTTCGCCATATGCCCGTACAGCACACCATGCTCGCCTTCGCTCTCGTCGAGCAACAGCGGCAATGGGGTTGCGACCGGACCGTCGGCCGTGGCCGTGACCAGGCTCGCGAGGCGGGCGGCGCGGATGGTGGTGCGGATGCTCTCGATGTCGTCGTCCTTGAAGGCGGGGGGAATGTACATGGGGTGTCTCCGTTCTTGCTGCGGAGATAGCCGCAATCTGGACTGTAAGAAACTGCCAGTTTTTGGCTACTTCATCAGTCCAGTTCGGCGACCGCCTGCGCGAGAAGCTTGCAGCCGCGCTCGATCTGCGCGATTTCCAGCGCCGAATAACCCATGACGAGGCCGACCGTCTTCCGCGCACCGCGCGGGCCGATGAACAGGGCGGAGACGGGATAGATGCCGACGCCCTTGGCGCGGGCCGCCTTGATCAGCGCGCCCTCATGCTTCCGCGGCAAATCGTCGAACCAGGCCACCACATGCAGGCCCGCGGCCGCGCCCTCGATCCTGATACGATCGCCGAAGCGGCGGCGAAGGGCGTCGAGCAGCGCCTGCTGGCGCTCGGCGTTACGCCGTCGCACGCGCCTGACATGG
Source organism: Bradyrhizobium genosp. A (assembly GCF_049949275.1). Taxonomy (NCBI): domain Bacteria; kingdom Pseudomonadati; phylum Pseudomonadota; class Alphaproteobacteria; order Hyphomicrobiales; family Nitrobacteraceae; genus Bradyrhizobium; species Bradyrhizobium genosp. A. The sequence goes on from NZ_CP188196.1 coordinate 3,598,953, forward strand.
CTGTCATAGGCGCCGCTCTCCAGCATCGCCGCAAGCGCCTCCTGCTCGATCAGCGGCGTGTGCCGGTCCATGATCTGCTTGGCGGCAACGAACAGGGATCGCAGCCCCGAGGGCACCACGAGATAGCCGATCCGTAAGGTTGGCGAGAGCGTCTTGGAGACGGTGCCGAGATAGATCACGTTGTCGCTGCCCTCCAGCGCATGCAGCGGCGGGATCGGCTTGGTGTCGTAGCGATACTCGCTGTCGTAATCGTCCTCGATCACGTAAGCGTCGTTCTGTCTGGCCCAGGCGAGCAATTGGTGCCGGCGTCGAATCGGCATGACGCCGCCGAGCGGATATTGATGCGATGGCGTCACATAGGCGAGGCGGGCCGCGATGCCGTCGAGCCGCTCGGTCTGAAGGCCTTCCGCATCGACCGTGACAGGCACAGCGACGGCGCCCGTCGCCGCAAATGTGCGCCGCGCCATCTGGTAGCCGGGATCCTCCATCACGAAGCGATCGTTCGCATCGAGCAGCAGGCGCGCGCAGATGTCGAGGCCCTGCTGCGATCCGTTGACGACAATGATCTGGTCGACCTCGCAGCGCACGCTGCGCGATCGCCACAGATAACCCTGAAGCGCGGTCCGCAGCCGCAGCGCACCGCAGGGATCGTCATAGGCGAGCCGCTCAGGCTTGCGCGCCATTGCGGCCGTCACGGCCTTCTTCCATGCGAGCACCGGGAAGTCCGACGGCGAAAGCTCGCCATAGCGAAAATTCGCGACGAGCCCGCGCGGCGGCGCGGTCCAGTGCGGCGGGTCCTGGCGCAGCCGCTCGCCGAATGCCGACAGCCGTGCCTTGCGCGCTGACGGTCGCGATGCGACGCGCGTGCGCCCGCGTTCGACTACGGCGCGGGCAACGCGCGGCCGCGCGCCCCGGCGCGTCTCGATAAAACCTTCGGCGGCGAGCTGCTCATAGGCGATCGTGACGGTCGAGCGCGCTACGCCCATTTCGCCAGCCAGTGCGCGGGATGACGGCAACAGGCCGTCAGTGCCGTAGACCAGCGATAGGATCTGATCCCGCAGCGCCTCGTAGATCTGGCGCGCGCCCATGCGGCCAGCGCGGCGGCCGGGAGTGGTCTTCATCTGGGTCATCGATAGTCTCGACACGGAGCGAATCTCACGCTCGTGATCGGTACGTAGAAGGGCGCGTTGTATATCTTCATGTCCCTGGTGCCGGCTTCAATAGCGGAGATCGAGATGGATGACCAAGCCAAACTGGCGGCGCTGCGGCGCCATTGGGCTACTTCGGATGCGAACGATTTCGAGGCCGAGCATGACATCTATCGCGAGGACGCCGTGCTCGACTATCCGCAGTCCGGCGAGCGCATTCAGGGACGCCGGAACATTCAGGAGAGCCGCTTGGTGCAGCCGAACAAGAAGCGTTTTGCGGTCCGGCGCATCGTTGGCGGTGGCGATCTCTGGGTGAGCGAATTCGTCCTGACCTATGACGGGGTGCCGTCCTACGTCGTCAGCATCATGCAATTTCGCGACGGGTTGGTGGCGCACGAAACGCAGTATTTTGGGGACAGGTTCGATCCGTCACCATCGCGCGCGCATCTCGTGGAGCGGGTAGGGTAGACGCGCGCGATCGGATGGCCGACCGGCGCCCTATTCCGGGAAACTACTGCAGCGCTTCATCACGCACCCTGCGGATATGCCGCATTCTCCCGTCGCTCGCGCTCGCCCAGTTCGCGGACGAGTTCCTGCAGGAACGACTCGGTGAAGGCGGGCAGGGTGCGTTCGGCGCGGACATAGATGCCGAGATCCGACCACACCGGACTGCCGGCATTGTCGAGCGGCAGGAACACGAGCTGTGCCTCGCGTGACAGCCGGCCGATGCCGAGCTGGGTCTGGAAGGCGACGCCCACGCCGCGCGCGGCAAGCTCGCGCATCAGGTCGATCGAGTTGGCTTGAATCGCAGGCTCCGGCGTCTCGGAAAGCTGCGCGATCAACGGCTGCAGCAAATGGTAGATCGATAGCTCCGGCAGCGCATGGATGACGGGGAAGGCGAGGCATTGCTCCAGCGTGACCGTCTTGCGGCGCGCCAGCGGATGCTCGCGCGCAACGAGCGCGCCGAGGCGAAATCGTTTCAGCGCGACCTGCCGCAGGTCGGGCGGATGCCTGAGCGCGATGGCGATGCCGATGTCGGCCTCACCCCGGCGCAGGGCTTCGAGCACATCGGACGATCCCATCACTTCTGCGGTGAAGCTGACGCGCCGGGCCCGACTGCGATGCGAGGCGATCAGATCCGGCAACACCGACTCGGTGAGGGACTCGATACAGGCGATGCTGACAGTGCCATGCCAGGCGCCGGACAGGGACGCCACGTCGGAGCGGAAGCGGTCGAGGTCCTGGAGCACGTTCATGACGTGGCGGGCGAGCATCTCGCCGACCGTTGTCAGCGTCAGGCCACGCGCATTCCGCTCGAACAAGGGCGATCCAACTTCTTGTTCTAGTTTGAGAATTTGACGGCTGACCGCGGACGAGGCGACGTTCAGGAGGCGCGCTGCGGCGCGGATCGAGCCGGTGCGGCGGACGGCATGGAAGTACTGGATGGAAGGTGAGTGAAAGCGCATGGGACCCCCGGCGGCACTATAACCGTTGCCGAAACGGCAGCAACATGTACGAATTTCTCTGCCTTTTGAGAGCGCTGGTTTCATCCTAGTGTCATGTGCCGACGGGCCCTTCGGGCCCGCGCGGCGACGTGCCCGCAACGATGCGGCAGGGGATATTGGGGTGAACGAGATGATCGCTTGCGAGCTGGAGCAGAGGCGCGATGCCCGTCTCGTCGACCGCCGCCGCGCGGCCGCTTATGTCGGCGTGACCGCCGGCCGCTTCGAGCAACTGGTGCGCGACAATGTCGTGCCGCCGCCCGTCATCGTCGACAACAAGCGGCGCTGGCCGATCGCGTTGCTCGATGACGCCAGGGAAGCGGTCGGCAGCAGCATGCCGTCGGTGCCGGCGGTGCGAGCCGATGTCGAGGCGCGCCCCTGCGATCGCGACAGTGCGCCGTCTTCGCGTGAGCTCCCCGATCAAGCCTGGTTCGAGCAGCGCGCGAGCTTCGTGCAGCGCGTTCGCCGTTCGCTCCTCTCGGGCAACGAGATCGGACTGCTGCGCGAGTTCAAGCTGCTCAGACAGAACCAGATCAGCATGTATGGCTACTATGGCAGCTTCGAAGCCCTGATGGTGCGCGGCTACATCGTCGAGATCGATCGCAAGCCGCCATCGAGCCGTCCGCTCGTGACCTATCGCCTGACGGCGCAGGGCGAGCAGGTGATTGCCGCACTGAAGGACGAGCCGATCTTCTGACCGGAGCGGCCCGGATGTCAGAATCGATAAAATCGTCCGCAATTCGCTCAACCGCCGCAAACCTTGGGGACAAGAAACGTGCGGCCTTAAACCTCGATTTTGGAACCGACATGCATCCTCACGGCAAAAGGGTGGGGCATCAGCATGTCAGTTCTCAAGGAGATGGTCGCGGCGATTGCGGGGGTCTACGCGCTCCTGTTCGTCTGCGACGCATTGTTCGGAGCCGGCGAGGCGCGCTTCGACGATTCCTATTACAGCGCCAGCTTCTACGCGCCGAAGCCGAAGGAATTCCGCTTCGCCAGCGACACGCCGCCGGCGACCCGCGTCAGCGAAGCCTTCGCGCAGTTCTCTGCGACTGACGCCAAGCCGAACAAGCGCTACTCGTCGCTGACGACGATCATTCGCTAGGCGCGGACCTGCCGCCTGCTGCTCAGGTTTGCTCGGCGATCTCACGCTGTCCGGGATGCTGCCCCGCGCGTTGCGGGATCAGCAACACGCAGACCACCATGAAGATGGCGATCACGAACGAGGCCAGCGGCCGGCTCAGTGCGAGGCCGCCATGGTCGAGCGGCTTGTCGAGGAAGTCGCCGACGGTTGCGCCCAGCGGCCGGGTCAGGATGAACGCGGCCCAGAACAGCGTGACACGTGAGACGCGGGTCCAGAAATAGAGCGCGGCGATGACGGCAAGCCCGGCTGCGAAGATCAGCGCGCCGCCGCGATAGCCCATGTCGCCGGTATCCGCGATCCAATCGCCGAGCGCGGTGCCGAGCGTCTGCGAGAAGGTGATCGCGCCCCAATAGAAGGCCTCGACCCGCGGCGTGCTGACGCTGTTGACCGAGATGGTTCCCTCGGCGCGATGCCAGAGGCCGAGCACCAGCACGAGGCAGGTGAGAAGAAGCGTCGAGCCGCCGGTATAGCCGATGCCGAGCGAGCGGTCGGCGAAGTCGGCCATCGTGGTGCCGAAGGTGGTCGAGGCCACGATGGTTGCCCAATACAGCGCCGGATTGAATTTGCGCGCGCGGATTTGGGCGGCGACCAGGACGACCATCGCTGCCAGGAACAGGCATGTGCCCGCCAGGTAACCCCAGTTCAACGTCATCGTGACGGTGTCGCCGCCGGTTTCGCCCAACGTCGTGGCCGCGATCTTGATGATCCAGAAGCCGAGCGTGACTTCGGGGACCTTGCTCTCGCTGATGAAGCTGCTCTTCGTATTGTCTTGCATGATGTCCTCGTCGGCGTCAGGCCTTGGCGACGCTATCCATGATCGCGAGCAGATCGGTGATCGCCTGCTTGCACTTTGCGGCGTCCGGAGTGCCCGCCCGCAATGCCTCCAGCGCGCGATCGATCGCCTTGTCGACGGTGTGCCAGTCGGCCGCCGCGCGCGGCTTCAATCCGGCTTCGGCCTCATCCCATTTGGTCTCGAGGTCCTTGATCCTTGTCTTGGCACCGGGCAGATCGCCCTTGTCAATCAGCGCTGCGACGTCGACGACGATGCTGCGGAACGGCGTGAGATCGCCAAGCTTGGCGGTCGCGGCCTCCGCGAGCGGCACGAAGGTGATGTGCTGGCTTGCGTGCATGTTTGGTTCGCCGGCGAAAGTTGTCACGAGGCAAACGGCGATGGCGGGGATGAGTTTCATCGTGTGGTCTCTCCTGGTGTGGCTCCTGCGTCCATGCAGGATGCGTTGAAGCTGTGATTGGGTTACTGCGCGGGACCGGCGCGGCGCGCGCCGTCGCCTTCGAACGTCACCCAGGCAACAAGGCCGACGATCACGGTGAGGAAGGCGATGCTGGTCTGGATCGTGCCGAGGCCCATGCCGCCATACTCGCGCGACTGCGACAGCAGATCGCCGAGCGAGGCGCCGAGCGGGCGGGTGAGAATATAGGCGAGCCAGAAGGTGAGAACGGGATTGGCGCCAATGGTGTAGGAGACGGCCACCGCCGCGATCAGCGCGCCAAATGCGACGACGCCGAGCTGGAAGCCGAGCCCGAGTGCTTCGGTCGCAAGATCGCCGGCGGCAGTGCCGAGTGCGAAGGTGAACAGGATCGCGGTCCAGTAGAACAGCTCGCGCCGCGTCGTGACGATGCTGCGGATCGACAGCGTGCGCTCGACGCCGAACCAGACCGCAAAGGTCGCAGCCAGCGCGCAGGCGAAAGCGGCGGTGCTGATGTAGAGGCTGATCTCGAGCTTGTCGGTCAGGAGGTCGGTGAGTTGCGTGCCGACGATGCTGACCAGGACGACGGTGAGCCAGTAGATCCACGGCACATAGGCGCGGCGGCTCAGTTGCAGCAGCAGCGCGGCGATCAGCAAGCCGGACATGCAGATCGCGGTCAGGCTGGCGCCAAGTCCGACATGCACCGCGAGATAGTCTGCGCCGGTTTCGCCGACCGTGGTCGAGAGGATCTTGATGGCCCAGAAGATCGCGGTGACCTCCGGAACCTTGTTCAGCATCCATCTTGCGCCAAGATTTGTACCAAGGCCTGAATATTGCGACATGCCCAAATCTCCCATAGCAGCGATGCCGGACCGTCGCGCGGGCAACTTAGGCCCGCCTTAGGGATCAGAAATTTCGAAGGAGGGCCGCCTTCGCCGCAATTTGGGCCCGCTGGGGTCCGCTAACTCTGCGCTAAGTCGGAATGGGCATGATTTTGGCGGCCGGACGGCCTGCGGTTTTTGAGGATTGGGGTTTTGCGGGTTCTGCTGATCGAGGACGACAAGATGGTTGGCGCCGCCGTGGAGCAGGCGCTCAAGGACGCCGCTTACGCCGTCGATTGGGTGAGGGACGGCGAGACTGCATTGGTTGCTGTTGCGAGCGAGTCCTACGAGGTCCTGCTGCTTGATCTCGGCCTGCCGAACACGGACGGACGTAGCGTCCTGCGGCGGCTGCGCGTGAACGGCTGCAAATGCCCCGTCATTATCGTCACCGCGCGGGACGGCGTCGATGACAGGGTCGACGGTCTCGATCTCGGTGCGGACGACTATCTGGTGAAGCCATTCGAGATCCGCGAATTGCTGGCTCGGATGCGCGCGGTGCTTCGCCGTGAAGGCAGTGGCACCTCTGCCCTGCTTGGCAACGGCGAGCTCAGTCTCGATCCGGCGACCCGTGAGGCTTCGCGATGCGGCCAAACGGCCATCCTGACCGCACGCGAGTTCGCTCTTCTCCAAGCCTTACTGGCGCGACCCGGGACCATCCTGTCGCGAAGCGAACTGGAGCGGCAGCTGTATGGCTGGAACGAGGAAGTCGAGAGCAACGCAGTCGAATTCCTGATCCACACCATCCGCAGGAAGCTCGGTGCGCAAGCGATCCGCAACGTGCGCGGCATGGGGTGGATGGTGGATCGGGCATCATGATCAGGTCGTTGCGTGGCCGGCTGTTCATCAGCTTAACGGCTGTCGTCCTGCTGACCGGCCTCGTGGGAGGTGTTTTGGCGCACCGCTGGGCCTTCAACGAAGCGATCGAAACCCAGGACTCGGTGCTGATCCAGATCGCGGGCCTGGTTCAGAGCGGTGGTTTTACCGGCGCTCAGGACCTCCATGGGGTGGGTGAGGATACCGAGGTCTGGCTGATCGAACTCGGGAAGACTCCGCAGGGCACGCCCGAGGAGCGCCAACTGTGGCGGCTTCAGGATGGGATGCGCGATGCGACGCGGAAGGGACGGCCGGTCCGCGTCGTGTTGCGGACGCGGTCCGATGGCAGCCGCTTTGCGGTTGCGCAGAGCACGGGGGTTCGGGATGAGATCGCGAGCGACATGGCGTTCCGCACCGTACTTCCAATCGGGGCGCTGATCCCTTGCCTGATGCTGGTGATCGCTGTTGTCATTGCTCGATCGCTGCGGCCGATGGTGCGTCTGGCGGACGAACTCGATGCCAGGCCGGCTGACGACATGACGGCGCTTCCGCTTCGCGACCTCCCGAGCGAACTCAATCCATTCGTGTCCTCGATGAACGGCTTGTTGCTGCGCGTGCACGACATGATGGAGCAGCAGCGCAGGTTCGTCGCCGATGCCGCGCACGAGCTGCGGACTCCGCTGACGGCACTGAGCCTGCAGGCCGAAAATCTCGATCAGGTCGAGCTGCCGCCTGCGGCGCGCGAACGCCTTGCCGTGCTTCGGCAGGGCATGCGCCGCAGCAAGCATCTTCTGGAACAATTGTTGGCGCTGGCACGTCACGACGTTGCGCGCTCCGATCGCGCGCAATGGGAGGTCGTGGAGCTCGATCGCGCAGCAAAAAGTGTTATCGCCGATCTCTTGCAACAGGCGATCAGCCGCGGCGTCGATCTCGGCTTCGAACGAGCCGAGTCAGTTCCGGTCCACGGCGAGCCGGTCATGCTCGCAGCCATGATCCGTAATCTCATCGACAACGCGCTCCGGTTCACGCCGGAGGGTGGCAGGATCGATGTGGCGATTTACCAGGACGGCGCGGCTTGTATCCTTCAGATCGAGGACACCGGGCCCGGCATATCCTCCGATGAGATTGGCCGGATCTTTGAGCCGTTCTTCCGCGGACAGCGACCGGAAGGTGACGGCGTTGGTCTCGGCCTCTCGATCGTCAAGCGGATCGTCGATCGGCTCGAAGGATCGATTGAAGCGGCAAATATCGCCGCATGCGGGCGAACCGGGTTGCGCGTTGTCGTCAAATTGCCCGCGGCCGCTGCGTGACTATCACTCCCCCTGGATCCATTCCGCGACGCCGCGCCACAGCGTGTCGCGGTGGTCGGGGCGGAAGAAGCCGAAATGGCCGATCGCCTTGGCGCCGACGTCGGACGGCTTCACCGTCAGCACCTCCGGCTTGATCGCCGTGAAGCCTGATGTCAGCAGCTCGACCGCCGGCCGCGTTGCCCAGGGATCGTCGGAGAAGCACAGCGCGCGCAGCTCGCCCTCGAACTTCGCAAAATTCTCCAACGCCGGCAGTTTTGAATCAAACAGATAGCGCGGGCTCGAGACCCAATCGGCCCATTGCAGGAAGACGCCCTTGGGCAGATCCTCGCCGATGCCGGCCCAGCCCGGCGCGTAGCCGAGCGCGTGGACCAGCGGCACGCCGACGAAATTCATGAAGGCGAAGACGCGGTATTTCTCCGGCGAGGTCATCAGCCGCCAGGTCGCGGCCTGCGAGGCTACGAAGATGGCGCGCGATATTTCCGTGTTGTTCTCGATCAGCCCGAGGGCCTGGCCGCCGAATGAATGGCCGACATAGGCGAAAGACAGGCCATGATAGCGCTCGCGCATCCAGCGCACTGCGGCGGTGATGTCTTGCGCGGCCCAGTCCGACATCGAGGCCTTGAAGCCGACCAGCGATTTGGGCTGGTTGTAGCCGACCATCGCCGGCTGCCGGGAGTCGCCGATGCCGCGATAGTCGTACGTGAGCACTGCGCAGCCGCGATGGGCGAGATAGGAGGCAAAGCCGCGATAGATTTTTCGCGGGACGGCGGTCGCCGAATTGATCAGGACGGCATGGCGCTTGGCGCCGCGCGGCAGGAACAGGGTGCCGGTCAGCGCATACCCGTCGGTCGCTGGGAAGCTGATCTCGTCGATGAAAACGTCGTCCAGTGCCGCGTCCATGGGTGGAAGTCGTCTTGCCGGTTTCCTCTGCCACCCCTAGCAAATGCGAATTCGGCTTTGCCCGCAAGGGTTTGCATTGCGAAATGGATTTACAACTGGCGGTGTCGTGCCAGCCTGTGTATAAGGCGGCCCTCGCAACCCACAGATCAGGTTGCACTTTTTGCTTCACGGAGAGATTGCGATGTCCGAGCGGTGGACGCCCGAGTCCTGGCGCAGCAAGCCGGTGCTACAGGTGCCCGATTATCCCGACGCCAAGGCTTTGGCCGACGTCGAGGCGCAGCTTGCAACCTTTCCGCCGCTGGTGTTTGCCGGCGAGGCGCGCAATCTGAAGAAGGCGCTGGCCCGCGTTGCAGCCGGCGACGCCTTCCTGCTCCAGGGCGGCGACTGCGCCGAGAGCTTTGCCGAGCATGGCGCCAACAACATCCGCGACTTCTTTCGCGTGCTGCTGCAGATGGCGGTGGTGCTGACCTATGCAGGCGCGGTGCCGGTGGTGAAGGTCGGCCGCATCGCCGGCCAGTTTGCAAAACCGCGCTCATCGCCGACCGAGAAGGTCAACGGCGTCGAGCTGCCGAGCTACCGCGGCGACATCGTCAACGACATCGCCTTCACCAAGGAAGCGCGCGTGCCAGATCCGCAGCGCCAGCTGATGGCCTATCGCCAATCGGCCGCGACGCTGAACCTGCTCCGCGCCTTTGCGACCGGCGGCTTTGCCAATCTCGGCAGCGTGCATCAATGGATGCTCGGCTTCCTGAAGGATAGCCCGCAGTCCCGCCGCTACAAGGAACTGGCCGACCGCATCTCCGACGCGCTCAACTTCATGCGTGCCTGCGGCCTCGATCTCGAGAGCCATCCGGAGCTGCGCGCCACCGATTTCTACACCAGCCACGAGGCGCTGCTGCTTGGCTACGAGCAGGCCATGACCCGCGTCGATTCCACCACCGGAGACTGGTACGCGACCTCGGGCCACATGATCTGGATCGGCGACCGCACCCGCCAGCTCGATCACGGCCACGTCGAATATTTCCGCGGCATCAAGAACCCGATCGGCCTGAAGTGCGGCCCTTCGCTCAAGCCCGACGAGCTGTTGAAGCTGATCGACGTGCTCAACCCCGACAACGAGCCGGGCCGGCTGACGCTGATCAACCGCTTCGGCGCCGACAAGGTCGCCGACCATCTGCCGGGCCTGATTCGCGCGGTAAAGCGCGAGGGCAGGGTGGTGGTCTGGTCGTGCGATCCCATGCACGGCAACACCATCACCTCGACGTCAGGCTACAAGACGCGGCCGTTCGATCGCGTGCTGTCGGAGGTGAAGTCGTTCTTCACGATCCACGCCGGGGAAGGCACCCATGCCGGCGGCGTGCATCTGGAGATGACCGGCCAGGACGTCACCGAATGTATCGGCGGTGCCCGCGCCATCACGGACGAGGATCTCAACGACCGGTACCACACGGTCTGCGATCCCCGACTCAATGCCGAGCAATCCATCGACATGGCCTTCCTGGTCGCGGAGCTCCTCAAGCAGGAACGCGTTGGAAAGGCCAAGCCGATGCCGTTCGCAGCGGGGCTCTAGGACCTTGCTGCGAATCTGGAAGGCCACGATCAATTCCCGCAACGGAATGGCTTTTGCGTTCCGCTCGGAGCAGGCCATCCGCGAGGAGATCTTTGCGCTGATCCTGTCGGTGCCGGTAGCGTGGTTCGTCGCCGCATCCGCGACGCGCGCGGTCGAGCTGGTGTGTTCCGTCGCCTTCGTGCTGGTGGTCGAGCTGCTCAACACCGCGATCGAGAAGCTTGCCGACCGCCTGACCATGGATCACGACAAGCAGATCGGGCGGGTCAAGGACATGGGCTCGGCTGCGGTCGGCGTAGCGCTGCTGATGGCCGGGGCGTTCTGGATCATCGCGATCATCGAGCGTCTGGGGTTCCTCTAGCTCGCGGAGATTATCGATTGAGCGTCGGTGCCCGAGGCTCCTTCACCTCTCCCCAACGGGGAGAGGTCGATTTGCGTCTCGCGATGCGTAGCATCGTGGAGCGCAAATCGGGTGAGGGGGCTCAGGTCCCACGCGATACCGTAACCCCTCACCCGGATTGCATCTCCGATGCAATCCGACCTCTCCCTTCGGGAGAGGTGATGGAGAGCGCTCGATGACCGAACGTCTCAACGCATTCGCGGTCACGGTGGCCCAGCTCAATCCGACCATGGGCGACATCGAGGGCAATGCCGCGAAGGTTCGCTCGGCACGCGCGCGAGCCATCGCCGATGGCGCCGATCTCGTGCTGTTTCCGGAATTGTTCATCGCCGGTTATCCGCCGGAAGATCTGGTGCAGAAGCCGGCCTTCCAGGCCGCCTGCCGTTCCGCAATCGAAGCGCTCGCGCGCGAGACCGCCGATGGTGGCCCGGCGCTGCTGGTCGGCACGCCCTGGGTCGAGGACGGCAAGCTCTACAATGCCTGCGCGCTGCTCGACGGCGGGCGCATCGCGGCGTTGCGCTTCAAATGCAATCTGCCGAATTACGGCGTGTTCGACGAGAAGCGGCTGTTTGCACGCGGACCGGCGGCAGGCCCCGTCACCGTGCGCGGCGTGCGGGTCGGCGTGCCGATCTGCGAGGACATCTGGCTGGAAGAGTCCGAGGACTACGAGAACGTGGTCGAGACGCTGGCCGAGACCGGCGCCGAGATCATTCTGGTGCCGAACGGCTCGCCCTATGGCCGCGACAAGAACGACGTGCGTCTGTCGGTGGCGGTCGCGCGGGTCACCGAGAGCGGCCTGCCGCTGGTCTATCTCAATCAGGTCTGCGGCCAGGACGAACTCGTGTTCGACGGCGCGTCTTTCGCGCTCAACGGCGATCTCTCGCTTGCCGCGCAACTGCCGGCATTCGAGGAGAACGTCACGACCTTGCGCTTCATCAGGAACGGCGGCGATTGGCGTTGCACGGGTCCGATCGTGGAGCAGCCGGAGGGCGACAAGGCCGACTATGCGGCCTGCGTCCTGGGCTTGCGCGACTACGTCACCAAGAATGGCTTTCCCGGGGTGCTGCTCGGCATCTCCGGCGGCATCGATTCAGCACTCTGTGCGGCGATCGCGGTCGACGCGCTCGGCGCCGACCAGGTGCACGGCGTGATGCTGCCTTATCGCTACACGGCGGCACATTCGATTGCCGATGCGGGCGAGCTCGCCGGCCATCTCGGCATCCGCTACGAGGTGCTGCCGATCGCGGAAGCGGTAGGCGGGTTCGAGACCATCCTCTCGGGCATCTTCAAGAACCTGCCGCCCGATATCACCGAAGAAAATCTTCAGGCCCGAACCCGCGGCACGCTGCTGATGGCGATCTCCAACAAGATCGGGCTGATGGTGGTGACGACCGGCAATAAGTCGGAGATGTCGGTCGGCTATGCCACGCTCTATGGCGACATGAACGGCGGCTTCAATCCGATCAAGGACATCTACAAGACGCAGGTGTTTCGGCTGGCAGACTTGCGCAATTCATGGAAGCCCGACGGCGCGCTCGGACCCGCAGGCGAGGTGATCCCGCCCGACATCATCACGCGTCCGCCAACGGCGGAGCTGCGCGAGAACCAGACCGATCAGGACTCGCTGCCGCCTTACGAGGTGCTCGATGCCATTCTCGAGCGTCTGGTCGAACGCGAGGAGCCGCTCGGCCAGATCATCGCCGCGGGCTTCGACCGCGACACGGTGACCCGCATCGACCATCTTCTCAACGTCGCCGAATACAAGCGCCGCCAGGCCGCGCCCGGCGTGAAGGTGACGCGGAAGAATTTCGGCCGCGACCGCCGCTATCCCATCACCAACCGCTTTCGCGACCGGGGCGAGACATTGCCCGCACCCGACGAGACGCTGATGTCGCGCGGCAGCAAGGCGTCGATCGACGCGTTTGAGGGATGAGCGAGGGTTGGCCTTGCGGTTTACCTCTCCCGTACCCGCGAGCGGGACGGGCGTTATTGTGCCCTCGCCCCTTGTGGGAGAGGGCAGCACCGCAGTCGAAGCGGACTCACGCGGGTGAGGGGTTTATCTCCGCATACTCATGTGCACATGTGAGCGCGGATAGAACCCCTCATCCGGCGCTTCGCGCCACCTTCTCCCACAAGGGGGAGAAGGGACTCCGGAGCCGGCAGCACTCAATCTCATTGCGCAGGGTAGCTACTTCTGCTGCTGCGGCAGGAAGGTCGGACCGACCGAGCGGATTGGCTTGTTCTCCGACGAGCTTGCCGTGCTCGTATCCGCAGGCGGTGCTGCGGCCGGAGCGGTGGCCGTTGTCGGCACGGGAGTTGCGCCCTTCTTGGCATTCGCAGGCGTGCCCTTGGTGAGCCGCTGCTGCTGCATCTTCCTGGCGCTCTCCTCGGTGACGATGATGTCACCCTGCTGCTCCACGGCGGCCTTGTCGTCGGCCGATTTCAGCGCGTCGGCCCAGCTCTGGCCCGCCGCCTTGCAGGAGCAGGACGGGTTGAACTCGCTGCGGAATTTGAAGGCGGTCGGCAACGCCGTGTAGGGCTGTCCGCTGATCGAGACCGCCGAGTTCATGTCCTCGCCGGGGTTGCGGTGGGCATAGAGCACCGCTTCGGCCGCCGGGCACAGCGCCTTGCAGGTCTTCTCGTCATCGGGAAAGCGCGCCGGCACGGTCGCAAACGAGATCGGGAAATAGGCGCCGTCACAGGTGCGCACGCACACTGTGCGGTAGGTGCCGGATTGCGGGCCGCCGAGATCGGAGGGCGGCGCACCCGGCGGATTGTTGGGATTGTTGCCGCCGCCGAACAGATTGCTGAGGAAGTTGCCGCCCTGCGACTGCGCGGCGTTGGCGTATTGCGGGCCGCAATTGTTCTGCGCGAGCGCCATCAGCACCGAGCGGCGCTGGCTGTCGCGCTCGGGGCTGCCGCCGCCGGGACCGCCGCCACGCAGGCGTTCGAGATTGCCGGTGATCTGGTCGAGATTGGCGCGCATCTGCTGGATCTGAGTGTTGACCGGACCACATTGCGCCGACTGGCCGTTGAACAGCGAGAAAAAGCCGGAGGAATCGCAGCCCATGCGCTTGGCCTGCATGGTGACGCGGTCGAGTTCGGCCTGCTGGCGGCTCTGGGACTCCTGGTAGCGGCGGATCTGGTCGTCGCGCGCGGGATCGCTGCTTCCGCCACGGTCGAGCGCGGCGAGCTGTCCTTCCAGTCGCACGCACATCGGGTTCGGCCCGAGGCCGCCCTGAGCGGGCGGAGGCGGCGGCGCTCCAGGCGGGCCGGCCTGTGCAAAGGCGTCAGTGGCGAGCACGATCGCACTCAGAAGCAAGGTGCAGGCAAGGAGGGAGCGGGGACGGGACAGAGACAAAAATTCAGGCATATCCGCCATTCTAGCGAGGTCACGGCCCCAAGTGACTTTCTAATGCGATTTGGGGGCCGAAGCGCGCCCTCCAATAGCCGCTTCCTGCGGCAGCGTCACGTCGTTTCAGGGGCCGTAAATGGGTCCTAAGATCCGCCAGTTCCGAGCGAATTCAGCGCTGGCAGGTGATTGCGACATACTCGTCGCAATGGCCATGGGAGCAGTTTGCGCCGGATTTGGGGACAGAGCCGGTAATTTCGTCGGGATCGACCCGGCGGTAGGCGGAGGCCTGCGCAAAGTCCCGTGACTGGCAGTAGGTGCGGGCGACCTGCGCGCCGCATTTCTCGCCCTTGGCCAGGCACTGGTCGACCCCGTAGCCGTCGGCCTGGTTGCCGATGATGAAGACGCGGGTCTCGGCGAAAGCGCTGGATGCCGCGATGATGGAGGCACAGGAGACGAGCGCGAACAGGGATCGCATGGGTGCACCGGGGCTTTAGGGGACCGCGGGTTCCAAATTAAACTCAAAAGGTTAAGGATGACGAACCATCAAGGCGGGGCGGCCGCGCATTGCGGAGATAAAACGGCATTTTCGCGGCTCTCTTGACGAAAGCCGCCTTCGTGGCCCATATGTGCCGCATGAACGGTCTCCTCGCCATCTGCATTATTTGCCGCGAGATTACGAGCTAGCGATTCGCTGGCTGGAGCCGTCTTTTCTCAACCACATTGAGAGCACTGGACGCCCGGCCAACAGCCGACGGGTATCCATATGGATTTGCGCCTCTACGATACGTTGAGCCGGGAAAAGCGCACCTTCGTGCCGCTCGATGCGAAGAATGTCCGCATGTATGTCTGCGGACCGACCGTCTATGACTTCGCCCATATCGGCAATGCGCGGCCGGTGATCGTGTTCGACGTGCTGTTTCGGCTGCTGCGCCACTTATACGGCGAGGCACACGTCAAATATGTCCGCAACATCACCGACGTCGACGACAAGATCAACGACCGCGCCGCGCGGGATTTTCCGGGTCTGCCGTTGAACGAGGCGATCCGCAAGGTCACCGAGCAGACCGGACAACAGTTTCATGCCGACGTCGATGCGCTTGGCGCGCTTCGGCCAAGCGTCGAGCCGCGCGCGACCGAGCATATCGGCGAGATGCGCGAGATCATCGAAAGGCTGATCAAGGGTGGCTTCGCCTATGCCGCCGAGGACCACGTGCTGTTCTCGCCGCAGGCGATGAACGCGGCCAATTCGACGCTGCCGCGCTATGGCGCCCTGTCGAAGCGGTCGCTCGACGAAATGATCGCCGGCGCGCGCGTCGACGTCGCGCCCTACAAGCGGGATGCGACCGACTTCGTGCTGTGGAAGCCATCCAAACCCGGCGAGCCGTCCTGGCCGTCGCCGGCCGGCCTCAAGGCTGAGGGCCGTCCGGGCTGGCACATCGAGTGCTCGGCCATGGCCTGGAAGCATCTCGGCGAGCAGTTCGACATCCATGGCGGCGGCATCGATCTCGTGTTTCCGCATCACGAGAACGAGGTCGCCCAGACCTGCTGCGCGTTCCACCAGCAGCGCATGGCGAACTACTGGATGCATAACGGCTTCCTGCAGGTCGAGAGCGAGAAGATGTCGAAGAGCCTCGGCAACTTCATCACCATCCACGAGTTGCTTAAGGACTGGCCGGGTGAGGTGCTGCGCCTCAACATGCTGAAGACGCACTACACCTCGCCGATCGACTGGACCATGAAGTCGCTGGAGGAGAGCGCCAAGACGCTCAACGACTGGT
This sequence comes from Bradyrhizobium genosp. A, assembly GCF_049949275.1. Taxonomy (NCBI): domain Bacteria; kingdom Pseudomonadati; phylum Pseudomonadota; class Alphaproteobacteria; order Hyphomicrobiales; family Nitrobacteraceae; genus Bradyrhizobium; species Bradyrhizobium genosp. A. The sequence goes on from NZ_CP188196.1 coordinate 3,614,956, forward strand.
ATCGCTTTGCGGCTGACGTCACGCCGTCCAGACCGGCGGCGTCCGTGGTCGACGCTCTGCTCGACGACCTCAACACGCCGCAGGCGATCGCGGCGCTGCATGGTCTGCGCAATGCGGCCGATGCGGCCGGCCTTTCGGCGTCGCTGCGTCTGCTCGGCTTCCTGTCCGAGAGCGCAGCGCAATGGGAAGGCCGCAAGCAGCAGGCAAGCGGTGTCGACGCCGGCGAGATCGACCGCCTGATCGCGGAGCGGGCGGCTGCGCGTGCGCGAAAGGACTTTAGGGAATCCGATCGCATCCGCGACGAGCTCGCGGCCAAGGGCGTTGTCATCAAGGATGGCAAGGATTCCGACGGCAAGCCGGTGACGACCTGGGAGCTGGCGTGATGGCACAAGCGCATCCCAAACCCGGCCTGCGGCCGTTTTTGTCGGATGACGTTCCGATGCTGGCCGCGATCTTCGCCGCCAGCATCCAGGAGCTGACCGGTGACGACTACAGCGAGGCGCAGCAGGAAGCCTGGATGGCGGCGGCCGAAACCGAGGAGTTCGGCAAGCATCTCGCGGCCGACCTGACGCTGATCGCGACGCTGGATGGCTCGCCGGTCGGCTTCGCTTCGCTGCGCGGCACCGATCACATCCGCATGCTCTATGTGCATCCGGCCGTGGGCCGGCAGGGCATCGCGACCATGCTGGTCGATGCGCTGGAGAAGCTCGCGGGCGGCCGTGGCGCTGCGGCGCTCACGGTCGATGCCAGCGACACCGCGCAAAGTTTCTTCGCCAAGCGTGGTTACACCGCCCAGCAGCGCAACAGCGTCACCATCAATGATGAGTGGCTCGCCAACACCACCATGAAGAAGACGCTCGGAGCGCAGCCATGAGCAAAGAGCGCCTTTATCTGTTCGACACCACGCTGCGCGACGGCGCGCAGACCAACGGCGTCGACTTCACGCTGACCGACAAACAGGTCATCGCCGCGATGCTCGACGAGCTCGGCATCGACTATGTCGAAGGCGGCTATCCCGGCGCTAATCCGCTCGACACCGAATTTTTCGGCAGCAAGCCGAAGCTCAACCATGCGCGCTTCACCGCCTTCGGCATGACGCGGCGGGCTGGGCGCTCGGTCTCCAACGATCCCGGCGTCGCCGGGCTGCTGGAAGCGAAGGCGGACGCGATCTGCTTCGTGGCAAAATCCTCGGCGTATCAAGTGCGCGTCGCGCTGGAGACGACGAAGGAGGAGAACCTCGCCTCGATCCGCGACAGCGTTGCAGCCGCAAAGGCCGCCGGCCGCGAGGTCATGCTCGACTGCGAGCATTTCTTCGACGGCTACAAGGAAGATGCGAGCTTCGCGCTCGCCTGCGCCAAGGCCGCCTATGAGGCCGGCGCGCGCTGGGTGGTCCTGTGCGACACCAATGGCGGCACCATGCCGAACGAGGTCGAGGCCATCGTCACCGAGGTGACAAAGCACATCCCCGGCGATCACGTCGGCATCCACGCCCACAACGATACCGAGCAGGCGGTGGCGAATTCGCTGGCCGCGGTCCGCGCCGGCGCGCGGCAGATCCAGGGCACGCTGAACGGACTCGGCGAGCGCTGCGGCAACGCCAACCTCTGCTCGCTGATCCCGACGCTGAAATTGAAAAAGGAGTTTTCCGACGCCTTCGACATCGGTGTCACGCCGGAGAAGCTCGCGACCCTCGTCAAAGTCTCGCGCACGCTCGACGACATGCTCAACCGCGTGCCGAACCGCCATGCCGCCTATGTCGGCGAGAGCGCCTTCGTCACCAAGACCGGCATTCACGCCTCCGCCGTGATGAAGGATCCGCAGACTTATGAGCATGTGCTGCCGGAGACCGTCGGCAATCACCGCAGGGTGCTGGTGTCCGACCAGGCCGGCCGCTCCAACGTCATGGCCGAGCTCGACCGCGCCGGCATCGCCTATGAGAAGAGCGATCCGAAGCTGACCCGGCTGGTCGAGGTGTTGAAGGAGCGCGAAGCGGCTGGCTATGCCTATGAATCCGCCAACGCATCGTTCGATCTGCTGGCGCGCCGCACGCTCGGCAAGGTGCCGCATTATTTCGAGGTCGAGCAGTTCGACGTCAATGTCGAGCAGCGCTACAACGCCCTTGGTGAGCGCGTCACCGTTGCTTTGGCCGTGGTGAAGGTCGACGTCGCCGGCGAGCATCTGATCTCGGCTGCCGAGGGCAACGGCCCCGTCAACGCGCTCGACGTCGCCCTGCGCAAGGACCTCGGCAAGTATCAGAAGTACATCGAGGGCCTGACGCTGATCGATTATCGCGTGCGTATCCTCAACGGCGGCACCGGTGCGGTCACGCGCGTGCTGATCGAGAGCGAGGATGAGAATGGCGATCGCTGGACCACGGTCGGCGTGTCCCCGAACATCATCGACGCTTCGTTCCAGGCCCTGATGGATTCGGTGATCTACAAGCTCGTGAAGTCGGGCGCGCCGGCGTAAGGTAGACGCGGAGGCACCGGCGGCGCCACAAACGCCGTCATTGCGAGCGAAGCGAAGCAATCCAGAGTCTTTCCGCGGCAACAGTCTGGATTGCTTCGTTGCTTCGCTCCTCGCAATGACGAGGAGGAGAGGGCAGGGCATGATCGACCACATCTCCGTCGGCGTCAGCGAGCTGGAACGCTCCGTAAAGTTCTATGAAGCCACGCTCGCCGCCCTCGGCCTCACCCGCCTCGTCACGCGACCGCGCACGGTCGGCTTCGGCAAGACCTATCCCGAATTCTGGATCAATCTGCGCGAGGCCATGCCGCCTGTGCCACCGGAAAGCGGCGTGCACATCTGCCTGCGGGCGAAGACAACGGCCGAGGTCGATGCATTCCACGCCGCCGCGCTTGCGACCGGCGGCGCATCCGATGGCGCACCGGGCATCCGTCCGCACGACCGCGTGCGTTATTATGCAGCCTTCGTCGTCGATCCCGATGGCAACCGGATCGAGGCGGTGACGTTTCCGCAGGAGTGATTACAGGGAGTGATTACAGCTTGCGCGCCACGTCCGGGGCGAGCTGCTTTTCCGCCTCGGCGATCTGGGCCACGGCCGATTTCAGCTTCGGCAAGATGTCCTCGACGCGATCGGCCTTGAGGATATCGACCGAAAGGCCGGCGCGGATGAACTCCGTCTGGCGCATATGTGACAGCAGCGAGAACAGCGGCTCCCAGAAATTGTCGATGTTGGCGAGCAGCACGGGCTTGGCGTGACGGCCGAGCTGCTTCCAGGTCAATTGCTCGACCAGCTCCTCCAGCGTGCCGACGCCGCCCGGCAGCGCCACGAAGGCGTCGGAGTGCTCGAACATCAGCCGCTTGCGCTCGTGCATGTCGGGGGTGACGATCATCTCCTGCACGCGGGTCAGCGCATTCTCGCGCTTCCGGAGGAATTCAGGAATGATGCCGGTGACGATGCCGCCGTGATCGAGCACGGAGGTCGCGACCGAGCCCATCAGGCCAAGTGAGCCGCCGCCATAGACCAGGCGGATGTTGTTCTCGGCGAGCGCCTTGCCGAATGCCTTGGCGCCTTCGGTGAAGTGGGGATTGGTTCCGGGACCGGAGCCGCAATAGACACAGACGGTTTTGATCGTGCTCATTGGTACCATGATGCATTGCAGCGAAGGGGCGTCAAGCCCAATCGGTGATTCGGACCACCCGGAAATCTACCGGTAAATGACGACAAACAATCGAAGATTCGCCATCTGGCGGGGTGCGCTTGCCCCCGGAAGCTTCTATATGACGAGCGAAAATCGCAAATCGCACCGCGCCCGCATCCGGCGGGCCGTTCAGGTTATTTGATGAGCCCACCTCATTCGCCAGACGTTCCCGATGTGCCAGAGCCTGCCGGCGGACCGCTAGAGCGGGCCACCCTGATGGGCACGCTGGCACATCTGTGGCCCTATATCTGGCCGGGCGACCGCATCGACCTGAAGATGCGGGTGGTCTGGTCGATGGTGCTGCTGCTCGCCGCCAAGCTGATCACGCTGACGGTGCCGTTCAGCTTCAAATGGGCAACCGACGCGCTGACCGGCGCCAACACCGCGCCGGTGCAGGCCGACAATTGGCACCTCTGGGTGGTCGCTTCGCCCTTGCTCCTGACCGCGAGTTACGGCGTGATGCGCATCGTGATGGCGGTGCTGACGCAATGGCGCGACGGCATCTTCGCCCGCGTCGCCATGCATGCGGTGCGCAAGCTCGCGACCATCACCTTCGTTCACATGCACGAGCTGTCGCTGCGCTTTCACCTGGAGCGCAAGACCGGCGGCCTGACGCGCGTGCTCGAGCGCGGCCGCGAGGGCATCGAGGTCATCGTGCGCATGGTGATCCTGCAGCTGATCCCGACCATCGTCGAGGTCACGCTGCTGATGGCGGTGCTGCTCTGGCAGTTCGACTGGCGCTACGTGATCGCGACGCTGATCACGGTCGCCGTCTACATGTACTACACCTACATCGCGACCGAATGGCGGATCGGCATTCGCCGCAAGATGAACGATTCCGACACCGAGGCCAACACCAAGGCGATCGACTCGCTGCTCAACTACGAGACGGTCAAATATTTCAACGCCGAGACGCGCGAGGCGCAGCGTTACGACCGCTCGGTCGCGCGCTACGAGGAATCGAGCGTCCACGCCTATACGTCGCTCGCCGTGCTCAATACCGGCCAGGCCGTGATCTTCACCTTCGGGCTGACCGCGACGATGCTGATGTGCGCGATCGGCGTGCGTAACGGCACCAACACGGTCGGCGATTTCGTGCTGGTGAATGCCATGATGATCCAGCTCTATCAGCCCTTGAACTTCATGGGCATGGTCTATCGGGAGATCAAACAGGCGATCATCGATATCGAGAAAATGTTTGGCGTGCTGGGACGAGAGGCCGAGATCAAGGACGCGCCGGACGCGAAACCGCTGGTGATCTCCGCCGGTACCGTGCGCTTCGAGGATGTGCGCTTTGCCTATGAGCCGACGCGGCCGATCCTGAAAGGCATCAACTTCGAGGTGCCGGCCGGCAAGACGGTCGCGATCGTCGGCCCGTCCGGGGCCGGCAAGTCGACGATCTCGCGGCTGCTGTTCCGGCTCTATGACGTCTCCGGCGGCAAGATCCTGATCGACGGCCAGGACATCCGCGAGGTCACACAGGCCTCACTGCGTGCGTCGATCGGCATGGTGCCGCAGGACACAGTCCTGTTCAACGACACCATTCGCTACAACATCCGTTACGGCCGCTGGGACGCTGGCGACGACGAGGTCGAGGAGGCGGCGCGGCTGGCGCAGATCGACCATTTCATCCGCATGTCGCCCAAGGGCTACGAGACCCAGGTCGGCGAGCGCGGCCTGAAACTCTCGGGTGGCGAGAAGCAGCGCGTCGCGATCGCGCGCACCGTGTTGAAGGCGCCGCCGATTCTCGTTTTGGACGAGGCGACCTCGGCGCTCGACACCCACACCGAGCACGAGATCCAGGGCGCGCTCGACCGCGTCGCGAAGAACCGCACCTCGCTCGTGATCGCGCACCGGCTCTCGACCATCGTCGGCGCCGACGAGATCATCGTGCTGGACCAGGGCCGCATCGCAGAGCGCGGTACCCATGCCAGCCTGCTCGCACAGGGCGGTCTCTACGCCAGCATGTGGAACAGGCAGCGCGAGGCCGAGGCCGCACGTGAGAAACTGGCCCGGATCGCCGACAATAGCGAGGCGCCCAACCGGGAGCCGCCCCCGGTCGAGGACGCCCTCACGGCGCAAGCGGCCGCGGAGTGAGCTTGTCTCCGGTCCCAACTCTGGCCTAAACAACTCCGGTGCGCGAGATGACCCGCGCCATCAACCCCTGAGCGGCAGATAGCGATGTCCATTCTCGATTCGATCCAGCGTCAGATCCCGCCGATCCACAAGGAGGGCTATCCATTCATTGGCGGCTTCGCGGCGGCCAGCTTCGTCCTGTTCTGGCTGTGGTCGCCGCTGGGATGGATCGGCACCATCCTCACCGTGTGGTGCGCGCTGTTCTTCCGCGATCCCGTGCGCGTGACGCCGGTGCGTGACGGGCTCGTGGTGTCGCCCGCCGACGGCCGTGTCTCGATGATCACCATGGCGCTGCCGCCGGCCGAGCTCGGGCTCGGCGACCGGCCGCTGCCGCGCATTTCCGTGTTCATGAGCGTATTCAACTGCCATGTGAACCGGAGCCCGATCGCGGGCAGGGTAGATCGCATTGCCTATCGGCCCGGCCTGTTCATCAATGCCGAGCTCGACAAGGCGAGCGAGGACAACGAGCGCAATTCGCTTGTCATCTCGACGCCGCAGGGCCGGATCGGCGTGGTCCAGATCGCAGGCCTTATCGCGAAACGCATCGTCTGCTTTGTCAAGGAAGGGCAGGCGGTCGGCGTCGGCGAGCGGTTCGGCCTGATCCGGTTCGGCTCGCGTCTCGACGTCTACCTGCCAGTCGGCACCAAGGCGCTGGTCTCGGAAGGGCAGACCGCGATCGCCGGTGAGACCATCCTGGCCGATCTCACGGGAGACGATCCCAGCCGCGCCTATCGCGCCAATTAACCAAGAAGCCGCTATCGGGGGCCTTCCGCCGCAATGGCGGAGGGGAACACGGCTTGCTATATCTCGCCTGCAGGTGAGGACGCGCCAATGACGCCCTACGACTTCAGAGATCCCGATATTCGCCGCCGGCGGTTCCGTCCGATCCCGGTGCGGATGCTGGTGCCCAACGTCATTACACTGCTGGCGATCTGCGCCGGCCTAACCTCGATCCGGCTGTCGATCGAGGGGCGGATGTCGCTCGCCGTCTACGCCATCGTGTTCGCGGCCGCGCTCGACGGCATCGATGGCCGCGTCGCGCGCCTGATCAAGGGCCAGTCGAAGTTCGGTGCGGAGCTGGACAGTCTCGCCGACTTCGTCAATTTCGGCGTCGCCCCCGGCCTGATGCTGTACTTCTGGCAGCTGCACGAGCTCGGCAATGCCGGCTGGATCGCCGCCATGGTGTTTGCGATCTCCGGCGGCTTGCGGCTCGCCCGCTTCAACGCCACCATGGACGATCCGAACAAGCCGGCTTTCGCCGCCAATTTCTTCACTGGTGTGCCGGCGCCGGCCGGCGCCATCACCGTGCTGCTGCCGATCTATGTCGCCTTCCTCGAGCTCGGCCGCGCGCCCGCCGCAGTGACGGCGGCCTACACGCTGCTGATCGCCTTCCTGATGGTCTCGCGGCTGCCGGTGTTCTCCGGCAAGACCAAGCGTATGCGCGTGCCGCCCGAGCTCGTGCTGCCGGCGTTCGTCGCGGTGGTCGTCTTCATCGCGATCCTGATTGCCTATCCCTGGCACTTGCTCTCGGTCGGCACGGTGCTCTATCTGCTCGGCCTGCCGCTCGGCTACAAATCCTACCGCGATCAGGCTCGCGCGACGGAAGCGACAGTGCCTGCGGGAGGCGAGCTGCCGTCGCCGCCGTCTGCACCGACGATGGCAAACTTGTCTGAGCCGCCGCACGACGACGACCGGGCCGGACGGCTGCACTGAGCGAGCACACGCGGATATCTGCCATGAGAGCGTCTGAGTTGGGTTGAGCCCCGATCTCGGCTATATCGCCCTGTGCCGGCGGCATCGCGTCAATCAGCCGCCAATCTGGGAGATAACGCCGTGAACAATACCGCGACCGGGCCGCTGCCCGCTTCCGTCCTCGAAGCGCTGGGCCGCTATGACACGCCGACGATCTGCAACGCCATGGAAATCGTGGCGCCCGAGCGCCGCCTGATCGGCTACACCACCAAGCAGCTGGTCTGCCCGTTCCCGGATCTGCCGCCGATCGTCGGCTACGCCCGCACCGTCGCGATCCGCTCGGTGTTGAAATCGTCGCTGCCCGCCGAAGAGCAGTCGAAGCGCCGCATCGAATATTACGAATATGTCGGCACCGGCCATGGTCCACGCATCTCGGTGATCCAGGACATCGACGGTCCAGACGTCGGCTACGGCGCATTCTGGGGCGAGGTGCAGAGCAACGTGCACAAGGCGCTCGGTTGCCTCGGCGTCATCACCGACGGCTCGATCCGCGACATCCCGCAATGGGCCCCGGGCTTCCAGGCGCTGGCCGGCTCGATCGGCCCGTCGCATGCCTGGGTGCATGCCGAGAGCTTTGGTGGCGAGGTGCGCGTCGCCGGCATGACCGTGAAGTCCGACGATCTGATCCACGCCGACCGGCATGGCGCCATCGTGATCCCGCTCGACATCGCCGCGAAGCTCCCCGAGGCCGCCGAGCTCTGCGGCCGCCGCGAGACGCCGATCCTCGAGATCGCACGCAGCCCGGACTTCTCGCTGGAGAAGCTCAAGACCGCGCTGAAGCGTTCGGCGGAGATCCACTAGGCGAAGCGCGCACGGGGGTCACCAAAGTCGTCAGCGTTGGTGACCCGGCTGCCGTATCGAACGCATTCTCGCTGCCAGGACCGGACGTGATAGCAGGCACGCCCAGGTTTCAGGATGTTTTTGTGCCGCGGGCATCCAATGGTGGTTCGCTCTGCTCGAGACTTTCGGATCGCGACGTTTGTCGAGTCTTCTCGTGAACATGTGGCTCCGTTTCGTTCAGATCCTAGTCATACATCCCTTAGTTGAATGTTCCAGCGTGCCCGGGGTACAACAATGCCTCGTCGTGGGCAGTTCCGATCGGCGCGGGGGTAACGGTGGGCCGGTTACAGCGTTGGGCGCAAAGCTTCTTGCACCGCTTTCGCCATTCCGGCATCGGCATTGGATTTTCAATCGCGGGCCATGCCATCATTGCGCTTCTTCTGATGCTTGAGATTTTCGCGCGGATCGACTCGCTCCCGTCTACTGAAATTCCCGTGGAGATCGTGATCGAGAAGCCTGCTGAGGCGCGATCTCAAAAGGCAACTTCAAACGAGCAGAATCGTTCGCCCGCTTATTCTCCTGCCGTAGCCGATGCCGAAAAGCGGGCCAAGGCGCCGCTCGCTGTATTGAATGCCAATGGTCTTGACCAGCCAAAGCCGCCAGGGCGCGATGGCAGCGACCCCAATTCAGATGTCATCGGGCTGCCGTGGCCGGTCACCGGCAGTGGACTTGCCGCGGGTACCGTTCCGGCCCCATCAAAGGTCGTCATCGCGGCACCTGTCGGCCCGGCCCTGCCGCAGATCACGGCGCGCGAGCCGGGTGAAAATGAGTGGACCGCCCTTGCCGAACAGAAGGTCCAATGCGGCATCATGGCGAAGCGGTCGACGCAGGTGGTTGCGACACGGATACAAGCGAAGGTGCTCGGGATTCCAACCGAGGCTCAGTCATTGGCTGCAACGCGATCGACCCAGGCCTCGCTGGATCGGCATATGAATCCGAATTACGTCAGAAGCCCCGGTGTTTTCGTTGAAAACATGGACGGCGCCAGCAGGGCCACCGTGAAGCTTCCTTCCGGATTTACCGCGAATCCGGGTGATATAATTGAGTATGATAGGGGCCACATGGATCCATCGGACCCCTGCCAGTACATTCCAAACCTTGCCGTCCGCAAACTCTGAGGATGATGTGTTGCGCTTCGATCCCTACAGTGAGCGTGAATCAGACTTGGAAGGAGCGCCGCATCTTCTGGCGGCATAGGTTTCCACCAGCTTTTGCGCGCGCGCCGTGTTGCGCGTCGTCGGATCGATGGCGATCCAGGTCATGATGGTCTGCGCTGCATCGCATGGTCGGTCCAGGGCGGCATAGAGATTGGCGAGTTCGAAGAACACCCACTCCCCGACCTGGCGTGGGGATGGGCTGAGATCGATCGTCGATTTGTATTCGCTGACCGCGTCGGCCCCGCGGCCGACAGCGACCAGCACTTTGCCGCGGAAGTAGTGGAAATTAGCGATCTCCGGCCTCGCCGAGGTCAGCGCATTCGCGACGGCGAGCGCCTTCTCGGTGTCGCCGACCTTGAGGAAGAGCGAACCGGCCGTCGCCTGCTCGTTCTCGCTCCCGGGGCAGGACAGGCTGAAACCCATCAGTGCTGAAGCCGCCAGCCGCCGCTCTCCGTTCGCAGCCAGGACGTTAGCCAGCGAAGCGATTGCCTGATGGTCGCACGTTTCGTGGGCCAGCCGCGCCAGAGCATTGGCCACACGATCCTCGGCGAATAGGCGCGGTGGCAGGGCGGAAATTCCCAATTGTCGGTACGTGGCGGCGAACTGTTGTTGCGATGGCGCGAGCCCGGACATCTCTTCGAGCGCGTAAAACGCGCGCTTGGTGCGATCGCTGAAAACGTAACCCAGGAGGACGAGGATGACTGTGCAAGTGACCAGCAGGACGATGCGAGTCGAACCGTCGCTCGAGGTGACAGCAGGCACAATCCGTTGGCCGGGAGAGACAAGCGGTGGTTCGGGTTCAGTTTGCATGGCACGCCCAAGCGACTTCGTAGGAGCCTATTTGAATGAAGATGCTCGCAAGTAAAGGGCAAGACAGTTCTCGGCATTGCCGGACTGGCTTTGATCGGCCACTTGCGGTCGCAGGATCGGCCGGGGTACAGAAATGTCGATTCCAGAGCCTGGAGTAACGTCATGGACATGGCCGGCAAGACGGTGCTGATCACGGGTTCGACCGATGGTGTCGGACGCTATGTTGCAACCCGCCTTGCCGGCGAAGGCGCGAAGGTTCTGATCCACGGTCGCGACGCGGCGCGGGCAAAAGCGCTGATCGACGAGATCGTGAAGGCCGGCCACACGGCGCCGACCTTCTATCAGGCTGATTTGTCGTCGATGGCCGGCACGCGCGAGCTCGCCGCGGCCGTGACGCGGGATCATCAACGCCTCGATGTTTTCGTCAGCAATGCCGGCATCGGCTCGCAGAGCGACGGGCCGCAGCGCCAGGAGAGCCGCGACGGTCATGAATTGCGCTTTGCCGTGAACTATCTCTCGGGCTTTCTGCTCGCCCATCTGCTGCTGCCGCTGCTGACGGCCGCCGCGCCTTCGCGCATCGTCAATGTCGCCTCGCTCGGCCAGCATCCGATCGATTTTGACGACGTCATGATCACGAAGGGCTACAGCGGCTCGCGCGCCTACGCGCAGAGCAAGCTGTCGCAGATCATGTTCACGATCGACCTCGCTGCCGAGCTGAAGGACGCCGGCATCACCGTGAATTCGTTGCATCCGGCGACCTACATGAACACGACGATGGTGCGCGCCGGCGGCATCACGCCGATGTCGACGGTGGAGCAGGGTGGTGCTGCGATCCTGCATCTCGTGCAGGGCGACGATGTCGTGGACAAGAGCGGCCTGTTCTTCAACGGCATGAACGAGGCGCGCGCCAATCCGCAGGCCTATGATGCCGATGCGCGCAGTCGCTTGCGCGCGCTCAGCCTGGAGCTGACGGGACTGTCGTCCTGACCCGCCTCGTCTATGGTTAGCAAAGCATTGAGATTGATGCCGCAGAACGGCAAAGCGGCCGTCCTTTCGGCGCACCGCGCCGCGCCGTCGCATCGGCTGAACTTAACCTTTACGCGGCTTTAAGGGCGCCGCTCTAGGGTTCCGATGCGGTTCGGGGTTGGACCGCGCCAGCGGCCAGGACGGCCGTTGTTGCGTTCGCTTTGGAGACTCCCATGGATATTATGACGGGCGCCGGCCTCGTGGCGGGCCTGATCGTCATCGCGACGATGGTGTTTCTGGGCGGCGATCTGCACATGTTCATCAGCGATCATGCGGCGATCATCATCTTCGGCGGATCGGCCGCCGCGACCATGATCCGCTTTCCGCTCTCGGTGCTAGCGCACGGCCTGCCGCTCGGCCTCAAGTTCGCCTTCACGATGAGCCGGCTGTCGGCGCACGACCTGGTCGACGAGCTCGCCCGCATCGCTGAGATCGCCCGCAAGCAGGGCCCGGTCGGCCTGGAAAAGGTCGAGACCGACGAGCCCTTCCTCGCCAAGGGCATCCGCTACGTCGCCGACGGCTACGACCTCGATTTTATCAGGGACAATTTGGAACGCGACCGCGACAATTTCCTGTTGCATCTCAACGAAGGCAGCAAGATCTACCGCGCCGTCGGCGACTGCGCGCCTGCATTCGGCATGATCGGAACGCTGATCGGCATGGTGCAGATGTTTTCGAACATGTCGGATCCCTCGAAGCTCGGCCCGTTCATGGCGACGGCCCTGCTGGCGACTCTCTATGGTGCGTTGGTCGCGAACCTGCTCTGCCTGCCGATCGCCGACAAGCTGCATGGCAAGCTGATCGACGAGGAAACCAATCGCACGCTGATCATCGACGGCATTCTGATGATTCGCGACTCCAAGAGCCCGACTTTGGTGCGCGAAATGCTGCTGGCCTATCTGCCCGAGAAGCACCGCCACGCCGAAGGCGAGCCGGTTCCGGCGTAACGCCGGACGTCGGGATCTGACCGATGGCAAAGAAAAAACGCGAAGATGCACATGGCGGCCATGGCTGGTTCGTGACGTTTGCGGATCTGATGGCGTTGCTGCTGGCGTTTTTCGTGATGCTGGTCGCATTCTCCACCCAGGACGCCAACAAGCTGAAGATCGTTGCAGGCTCCATGCGCGAGGCCTTCGGCGTCCAGAGCGAAGCGCGCTACGCCGGCATCATCGAGTCCGACGGCCTGCCGACCCGCTCGCGGCTGAAGAACGTCGACCACATCCAGCCTGAGGAGTCCTCCAATACGCCGACGCCGGATCAGGAGGATCGCGACAAGACGTCCGGGGCCAAGATCAAGGTCGACCGCAATTTTGCGCTCGCCGCTGCCTCGCTGCGCCAGGCGTTGCAAGACATGCCTGAACTGACCGAGATGTCCAAGCACATCATGTTCGAGGAAACCAAGCAGGGCCTCAATCTCGAGATCGTCGACCAGGACGGCCGCTCGATGTTCGCGGACGGCTCCAAGGTGCCCTACGACCGTACCCGCCGCCTGATTGAGAAGCTCGCGGTCCCGCTCAAGGCGACTCCCTTGCGCGTCTCCATCGCCGGCCACACCGCGGCCGGCTTCGTGCCGACCCGCAGCGATTACGGCGCCTTCGACCTGTCGGCCGACCGTGCCAATGCCGTGCGCCAGATCCTCGAGCGCGAGGGCCTGCCGCCGTCGCACATCTTCGCCGTCTCCGGCAAGGCGGACACGCAGCCGCTGTTCCCGGACGATCCGTCGCTGGCCGCGAACCGCCGCGTGACCATCACCTTGATGCGCGAAGATCCGCCGCTGCCGCCGAATTTGAAGCCCTAGGGCATGATCCGGAAAAGTGCGCCGCGGTTTTCCGAGAAAGATCATGCCCAAACAATTGGCTTCTTACGCTACCATTTTACCTGAGGCTATTCGTCGCGAAGGCGACGAACGTGGCGGCGCCGTCACAGCATCTCGCGCGGCGCCTGCTATGGTGGTAGGCCGATTGACAGGCGCGCCGGAAGCGTCAAAAGGCGCCGGATCAATTCCAGGGACGAAGCGTTTTCCACCCTCATGACGGCGAGCATCACATCGACCGAGACCCAGGAAGGGCCGGTCACCTCGGGCTTTTGGTCCCTCACGCTCGGGAGCATCGGTGTCGTCTTCGGCGATATCGGCACCTCACCGCTCTACGCGTTCCACGAGGCGGTCAGGGGCGCGGCCCATGGCGCGCCGGTGACGCGGATCATGGTGCTCGGCGTGCTGTCGCTGATCCTGTGGGCGCTGCTGATCGTCGTCACCGCCAAATACGTCCTGCTGCTGCTGCGGGCCGACAATAACGGGGAGGGCGGCACGCTCTCGCTGATGGCGCTCGGCCAGCGGGCGCTCGGGCGCAGAAGCTGGTTCCTGCTCGCGCTCGGCGTAGTCGGCGCCTCGATGTTCATCGGCGATTCCATGATCACGCCGGCGATCTCGGTGCTGTCGGCGGTGGAGGGCTTGAAGCTCGCGACGCCGGCCTTCGAGCACTACGTCGTGCCGCTCACGGTACTGATCCTGGCGCTGCTGTTCGCGGTGCAGAGCAAGGGGACGGCGCTGGTCGCCTCAGCGTTCGGGCCGGTCATGGTGGTTTGGTTCACTTGTCTGGCGGTGATGGGCGTCGTTCACATCGCGGACGATCCGTCGGTGCTCGCTGCGATCAACCCCTACTACGCACTACAATTCCTGCTATCGCACGGCACGATCGGCCTGGTGACGCTGGGCGCCGTGTTTCTGGCGGTGACCGGCGGCGAGGCGCTCTATGCCGATCTCGGCCATTTCGGGCGCAAGCCGATCCAGTTGGCCTGGATGTTCTTCGTGCTGCCCTCACTGCTCATCAACTATTTCGGGCAGGGCGCGCTGGTGCTGTCCGACCCTGGCGCGATCGAACATTCCTTCTACCGCATGGTGCCCGAGCATCTGGTGCTGCCGCTGGTCGGACTTGCGACCGCGGCGACCGTGATCGCGAGCCAGGCGGTGATCACCGGCGCCTATTCACTGGTCTATCAGGCGGTACAGCTCGGCCTGCTTCCGCGCTTCGAGGTGCGCTACACCTCCGAAACCCATGCCGGCCAGATCTATCTGCCGCGCGTCAACCGGCTGCTGCTGATCGGCGTGATGCTTCTGGTGCTGTTGTTCCGCACCTCAAGCGGCTTGGCATCGGCCTATGGCATCGCGGTCTCCACCACCATGGTCGCCGACGGCATCATGGGCTTCGTGGTGATCTGGAAATTGTGGAACTGGCGCGCCGCGACCGCGGCGGTCGTGATCCTGCCCTTCGTGATGGTCGACATGACCTTCTTTAGCGCCAACCTGCTGAAGCTGCTCGAAGGCGCCTGGGTGCCGCTGCTGTTCGGTACCGCGATGGCCGGGACGATCTGGACCTGGCGACGCGGCTCGGGGATCCTGATCCAGAAGACGCGCCGGATCGAGGTGCCGCTGGACGATCTGATCCGCAGCCTGGAGAAGCGTCCGCCACACATCGTCAAGGGCACGGCGGTGTTCCTGACCAGCGATCCCGCCTTCGTGCCGACCGCGCTCTTGCACAACCTCAAGCACAACAAGGTGCTGCACGAGCACAATGTGGTCCTGACCATCGAGACCGCGCCTACGCCCAGGGTGGATCTGGCGGAGCGGTTCAAGATGGAGAAGGTGAGCGACAAGTTCTTCAAGGTCCGCCTGCGCTTCGGCTTCATGGAGCAGCCGAACGTCCCGAAGGCGCTGGCGATCGCGCGCAAGCAGGGCTGGCAGTTCGACATCATGTCGACGTCGTTCTTCGTGTCACGGCGCTCGCTGAAAGCGTCGGCGCAGTCGGGCATGCCGCTCTGGCAGGACCACCTGTTCATCGCGCTAAGCCGCTCGGCCAACGACGCCACCGACTATTTCCAGATTCCGACCGGCCGGGTGGTTGAAGTCGGCACCCAAGTCACTATTTGATCGCAGCTGGCGGACCTATGCAAATTTGCATGCTGAGGGCCCAGAATCGGGCTAGGCTATGCCATCAGCGCAGGACTATAAGCCGCGCGCTCTTCCGCCGTTGTGCAGTGAAGCATTTTAGAGGCCACCAGGCTCTCCCATGACAAGTGACGTAGCAATTCCCGCCCCGGAGACGGCGGCGGCCAATGGGCATGGCGATGCCCACACGACGGCCCGTTTCGGAGCGCTGACGCTCGGCAGCATCGGTGTGGTCTACGGCGATATCGGCACCAGCCCGCTCTACGCGTTCCGCGAGGCGGTGGTGGCGGCATCGGGCGCGGAGGGTGCC
Organism: Bradyrhizobium genosp. A; assembly: GCF_049949275.1. Taxonomy (NCBI): domain Bacteria; kingdom Pseudomonadati; phylum Pseudomonadota; class Alphaproteobacteria; order Hyphomicrobiales; family Nitrobacteraceae; genus Bradyrhizobium; species Bradyrhizobium genosp. A. The sequence continues at coordinate 3,630,598 of NZ_CP188196.1, forward strand.
CCGACCTCGGCCGCCGTGATCGGGGTGCTCTCTTTGATCCTGTGGGCGCTCATCATCGTGGTGACGCTCAAATACGTCGTGATCCTGCTCCGCGCCGACAACAATGGCGAGGGCGGCACGCTGGCCCTGATGGCGCTGGCCCAGCGCGCCGTCGGCACGGGCGGGGCGACCATCGTCATGCTCGGTATCATTTCCGGTGCATTGTTCTACGGCGACGCTGTGATCACGCCGGCGCTGTCGGTGCTGTCGGCCGTGGAAGGCATGAAGGACGTCACCGCGACTTTCGAGCCTTACGTTGTTCCGATGACGGTGGCGATCCTGGTGTGCCTGTTCGCCGTGCAATCGCGCGGCACGGCGCGCGTCGCGGCGTTCTTCGGACCCGTGATGTGTGTCTGGTTCGCGGTGATCGCGGTGGCCGCGATCGGTCCGATCATACAGCAGCCGCAAGTGCTGCTCGCCCTGAACCCGTTCCATGCCGTCTCCTTCATGCTCCACCATGGCATCATCGGCTTCGTCACGCTGGGCGCCGTTTTCCTGGCGGTCACCGGCGCGGAGGCGCTCTATGCCGACCTCGGACATTTCGGCAAGCGACCGATCCAGGTCGCCTGGCTATTCATCGTGCTGCCCTCGCTGGCGCTGAACTATCTCGGGCAGGGGGCGCTCGTCCTCGCCGATCCCAAGGCGATCGAAAGTCCGTTCTTCCAGCTGTTTTCCCAGGGATGGGTTCGGGGCGGAATGGTCGTTCTGGCTACGCTCGCCACCGTCATCGCCAGCCAGGCCGTCATCACCGGCGCCTATTCGCTAACGCGCCAGGCGATCCAGCTCGGGCTCTTGCCGCGTTTTGAAATTCGCCATACTTCGGAAGCCCATTCCGGCCAGATCTTCATTCCCCGCATCAACTCGATGCTGCTGATTGCCGTGATGTTGCTGGTGCTGTTGTTCCGCTCCTCGAGCGCGCTTGCGTCGGCCTACGGCATCTCCGTCACCGGCACCATGGTGGTCACGGGGATGATGGGCTTCGTTGTGATCTGGAAGGCCTGGAAGTGGTCGCCGCTCTGGGCTGCCGCCTTGATCGCACCGTTCCTGTTCCTCGACCTGACCTTTCTGGCCGCAAACCTGCTCAAGGTGTTCGAGGGCGGCTGGGTGCCGCTCGCGCTTGGCGCCCTCATGATCCTCCTGATGTACACGTGGCGGCGCGGCAGCCGGCTGCTGTTCGAGAAGTCGCGCAAGCTCGAATTCCCGCTCGCCGACCTCGTGGCGATGCTGGAGAAGCGGCCGCCGCAGCGGGTGCCCGGCACCGCCGTGTTCCTGACCAGCGATCCCCTGAGCGCGCCGACCGCGCTGATGCATAGTCTGAAACACTACAAAGTGCTTCACGAGAAGAATGTCATTCTCACCATCGAGACCGCGCAGACCCCGCGCATTGATCCGGCCGAGCGGGTGAAGCTGGAGCAGATCAGCCCGACCTTCTCCAAGGTGACGCTGAAGTTCGGCTTCATGGAATCGCCGAACGTGCCGAAGGCGCTGGCGATCGCCCGCAAGCTCGGCTGGCAGTTCGACATCATGTCGACCTCGTTCTTCCTGTCGCGAAGGGCGCTCAAGCCCGCCGCCCATTCCGGGATGCCGCGCTGGCAGGATCGGCTGTTCATCTCGCTCAGCCGCTCCGCCAACGACGCCACCGACTATTTCCAGATCCCGAGCGGCCGCGTCGTCGAGGTCGGCACGCAGGTGACGATCTAAGCGGACGATCCAGGACCGGGATTCAAGGCGCACTTCAAGTCGCTGCGATTTAGCTTTAACTTGCGCAAGGCAGCTCAAGCCTTTGTAGCGCTTGATTTTCGCATGCCGAGAGGCGAGGTTGCCCGCCGGCCGGGATCGCCCCGGCGGGCGCCCCGCGACGTTGGAGGATGATGTGGCAAATCAAGTACAGGATCTGACCCCCGAGGAGGTTTCCAAGGGTGTCGCGGAGGGCCGCTATCTGCTCGTCGACGTCCGTGAGCCGAACGAGGTCGAGGCCGAGGCCTATCCTTACGGCGTCGTCGTGCCGCTCTCGACCTTCGATCCCAAGGCGATCCCGGATCCGCAAGGCAAGGAGGTCGTGTTCGCCTGCCGCTCGGGCAAGCGCTCAGTGACCGCCTCGCTCGCCGCCCAGGCCGCGGGCCTGCCTTACGACAAGCATCTGGCCGGCGGCATGCTCGGCTGGAAGGCGGCGGGTCTCCCCAGCAAGGTTGGTGGCTAACGTCGCGATGACCAAGAGCTCTTCGCTGAACAAGGTCTTCGCCGACCTTCCCGTCACCATTTTCGAGGCGATGTCGCAGGCCGCGCGCGACAACAACGCCATCAATCTCGGCCAGGGCTTCCCCGACGATCCCGGCCCTGAGGACATCCGCCGCGCAGCCGCCGACGCCTCGCTCAACGGCTACAACCAGTATCCGTCGATGATGGGCATCCCGGAGCTGCGCCAGGCGATCGCGACCCATTACGGCCATTGGCACGGCCTCAAGCTCGATCCGATGAGCGAGGTGATGGTGACCTCCGGCGGCACCGAGGCGCTGACCTCGGCGATCCTCGCGGTGGTGCAACCCGGCGACGAGGTGGTCTGCTTCCAGCCGGTCTATGATTCCTATCTGCCGATCATCCGCCAGGCCGGCGGCATTCCACGCCTGGTCCGGCTCGAGCCACCGGGCTGGCGGCTGAATGAGGAGATGCTGAAAAGCGTCTTCAATTCAAAGACCAAGGCGGTGTTGTTCAACAATCCCCTGAATCCCTCCGCGGTGGTCTATCCGCGCGAGGACCTCGAATTGCTCGCGCGCTATTGCCAGGAGTTCGACGTCATCGCGATCTGCGACGAGGTCTGGGAGCACGTCACCTTCGACGAGCACAAGCACATCCCGCTGATCACCATCCCCGGCATGCGCGACCGCACCATCAAGGTCGGCTCGGCCGGCAAGATCTTCTCGCTGACCGGCTGGAAGATCGGCTTCGTCTGTGCGGCGCCGCCGCTCTTGCGCGTCGCCGCCAAGGTGCACCAGTTCCTGACCTTCACGACCGCGCCGAACCTCCAGGCCGCCGTCGCCTACGGCCTTGGCAAGCCCGACGAGTACTTCCTGTCGATGCGCCAGGATCTGACCCGGAGCAGGGACCGCCTGACCAAGGGGCTGGAGAGCCTCGGCTTCCCGGTGCTGAAGTCGCAGGGCACCTACTTCCTCACCGTCGACCTGTCGCCGCTCGGGCTCAACGAGAGCGATGCCGAATTCTGCTGGCGGATCGTGAAAGACTACAAGGTCGCCGCGATCCCGGTCTCGGCATTCTATGAGCAGGACCCGGTGACCTCGGTGGTCCGCTTCTGCTTTGCCAAGAAGGACCAGACGCTCGACACCGCGCTGGAGCGGCTGTCGGACGCGGTGCGCGGACGCAAGAGGTAGACCGAGATGACGAACGTCAGCCGCTCGCGCTTTGGCATTGGTCTCGCGATTGCCGCAGCGCTGACGTTGCTCTCGCAAGGGGCGGGCGCCGAGGAGCGCGTCGTCAACTTCTACAACTGGTCGAACTACATGGCGCCCGACGTCCTTGAGGCCTTCACCAAGGAGACCGGCATCAAGGTGGTCTACGACACGTTCGATGCCAACGAGACGCTGGAGACCCGCCTGATGGCCGGCAAGTCCGGCTATGACGTCGTGGTGCCCACCGCCTATTTCCTGCAGCGCCAGATCAAGGCGAACATCTTCCAGAAGCTCGACAAGTCGAAGCTGCCGAATTTGGCCAACGCCTGGCCGATGGTGACCAAGAATCTCGCGACCTACGATCCCGGCAACGAGTTTGCCGCGAACTACATGTGGGGCACGACAGGCATCGGCTACAACGTCGCCAAGGTGAGGCAGATTTTGGGGCCGGACGCCAGGATCGACAGCTGGGACATCGTCTTCAAGCCGGAGAACCTGGCCAAATTCAAGGACTGCGGCGTGCACATGCTCGACTCCGCCGACGACATCTTTCCGGCGGCGTTGAGCTATCTCGGGCTAGATCCGAACTCGACCAAGCAGGCCGACCTCGAGAAGGCCGCCGACATCGTCGCCAAGGTCCGCCCCTCGGTGCGAAAATTTCACTCGTCCGAATATCTGAGCGCGCTCGCCACCGGCGAGATCTGCTTCGTGGTCGGCTGGTCCGGCGACATCATGCAGGCCCGCGCCCGTGCTGCCGAAGCCAAGAAAGACAATGGCAGCGGCATCGAGATCGGCTATGCGATCCCGAAGGAGGGCGCGCAGATGTTCTTCGACAATCTCGCGATTCCTGCCGATGCCAAGAACGTCAAAGAGGCCTACGAGCTGATCAACTATCTCTACCGCCCGGAGGTCGCCGCCAAGAACTCGGACTTTTTGTCCTACGCCAATGGCAACCTCGCCAGCCAGAAGCTCGTCGACCCGAAAATCCTGAACGACAAGAACATCTATCCGGACGACGCCACGCTTTCAAAGCTGTTCGTCATCACCGCCCGCGACCCGGCGACCCAGCGGGTCATCAACCGGCTCTGGACCAAGGTGAAGACGGGGCGGTGATTGGATGCGCGAACTTCTTGGGCGGAAACTGCGGTGAGCAATTCGATGGAGGTGGCTGCCCCAGTCGCAAGATTACGGACTCTCTGCTTTTTGATCTTCCTCACGTCGACGCTCGTTGTGTCTTGTATGGCGAGAGCAACTGCTCAAGCACGCTGTGCGGTGCGCCGCTCGCGGGATGGCTACACTGCCGGCGACGGTAGTGCCTGCACCACCTTCGCGGTCGCCGCCGCAGGCATGTCGTCCAGCTCGGCCATGCGCCGGTCGATCTCACCGATCACGCGCTTGGCGAACGGACCGAGGTGCATGTACAGCGCCATCAGCATCACGATGTAACGTAGCGCGCCTGGATTGGTCTTGGCGATCTCGACGAAGGTCTTCCAGAACGGCTCGCGGACCTCCGGCAGGGCCTGCATGATCTTGTGCACGCTTTCGATGCCGCCGAGTCTCTTGCGCACGTCACCATCCGGCAGCTCGCGGCGCCGGTCGGAGCGGTCGAGCATGGCGGCGAGACGCGACAGCCGTCCTGCATAGGCAGTCGGACTGTAGACGTGTCCGAGCACGGCCTTGTAATCGGCGAGCACGTCACGAAGCGGGCGCTTGGTGTCGAAATTGCAGCCGAGCGTGCATTGATCGCCCGCCTGCTCGGCAAGCATCAGGTCATGGCCCTGGTGCAGGCGGCCTTCCGCCGCCAGCCGCCGCGTCAGCTGCGTGCCAGGCAGCGCATAGAGTAGTCCGACCATGCAGACCGGAATGCTCGCCTCCTCGATGAAGTCGATCATGGCCTGGCCCATCGAGGCTTTCTCGGTATCGAACCCGACGATGAAACCGGCCGTGACGAACATGCCGTAGCTGTAGATCTTGTGGACGCACTCCGCGATATTGCGTCTGGTATTCTGCTTTTTCTTCATCTGCACGAGCGTTTCCGGATCCGGACTCTCGATGCCGACGAAAATCGCGAAGAAGTTCGAGTCCTTCATGGCCTGCAACAGCTCGCTGTCGTCAGCGATGTTGATCGAGGCTTCGGTCGAGAACTCGAACGGGTAGTCGCGCTCTTCCAGCCAGGCTTTGAGGCGGGGCAGCAGGGTGCGGAGATTCTTCTTGTTGCCGATGAAATTGTCGTCGACGAAATCGATGTGCCCGCGGTAGCCGTGATCGTAGAGCACCTGCAGCTCAGCGAGAATCTGATCGTTGGTCTTGGTGCGCGGCACGCGGCCATACAGCTCGATGATGTCGCAGAACTCGCAGGTGAACGGGCACCCGCGCGAATATTGCACGCCAATGAAGAGGTAGTGATCGAAGTTGAGCAGGTCGTAACGCGGCATGGGGCTGAGCGTGACGTCGGCCTTGAATTTCTCGGCGACAAACACGCCGTTGCGTTCGCCCTTGTCCCATGCGGCGATGAAGTGCTCGATGATCTGCTCGGCCTCGCCGATCACTTGGAAGTCCGCGTCCGCGTAAAGATGCGGGCTGGAGGAGACGTCAGGCCCACCGACACATACCGGCTTGCCGTGCCGATGGGCGAGATCGATCAGGTGGATCGCATCAGGCTGCTGGTTGAGCATGCCGCCGATCATGACGAGATCGGCCCAGTCGAGGTCCGCGTCCGTCAACGACTCGGTATTGCGATTGACGAGACGAATGTCCCAGTGCTTCGGCAACATCGCAGCGACGGTGATCAGGCCGAGCGGCGCCGCCGGATATCTTGCGCCGACGAGTTCGCAGGCTTGCGTATAGTTCCAGAACGAGTTCGGAACGAACTTCGGATAGATCATGAGGACGCGGCAGGGATTGGTCATGCTGCTCCAGACCGGCTGTTAGGGGGCGATCTCACGTAATTTGCCGGAACGCAAAAGGCTCGATTCGCTAGCTGATACAGATATTGAGTGTTAAAAGAATGGACTGTGGGCGGCTGCGGTTCAAGTTGCCGCTACCGCCACCGGCGGTGCAGCCAGAGCCACTGCTCAGGATGCTCGCGCACCCAGCCTTCCACCACACTCGTGATCGCCTGCGTGGTGCCCTGGATGTCGATCTTGCCGTCAGCGTCGCGCACCGGCGGAATTTCTTCCGTCAGCTCGCCGCGGAAGCGGTAACCGGGCAGACGGATGATGCGGACGCCGTGGATCGGGCATTCGACCTGGCGCAGCAGGCGCGCCAGCATCGGGTTGGCGCGGGTCTTGCGGCCGAAGAAGGTGACCTCGACGCCGCCGGTCAGATACTGATCGATCAGCATGGCGACGTGCTTGCCGTCCTTCAGCGCCTGCGCGAGCCGTAAGGGCGCGTCGCGGCCCGCCGGGATCAGCGTGCCCATGTTGACCTGGCGCATCTCCTGGATGATGCGGTCGGCGGATGCGATGTTCGGCCGGCGATAGAGGATTGCGGCATCGAGCCCATGCGCGACGGCCGCGAGCGCGGGCAACTCCCAGTTCGACAGATGTGCGGCGAAGATCAGTGCCGGCTTGCCGTCGTCGCGGATTTGGTCGAACAGCTCGACGCTGCGCGGGGGCAATTCGATCCGGCTTCGCTCCGGGTGCTCGCGGTCGTAGTTCCAAACGTGATCCATATGGGCGAATTCGGCGCCGACGCGGCCGAGATTGTCCCAGACGCCCATCAGGATCTGCTCGATCTCCTCAGGCGATTTTTCCGGAAATGCCGCGGTGAGGTTGGCCCGGCCGATGCGGTGCTCGCGCAGGCGCGGGCCGATCAGCCTGGTGACGCGCGCGAAAAAGTCCGAGGTCTTGACCGGATCGAAATAGCGCGTGGTGCGCAGCATGCCGACGGTGGCAGCGCCGATCAGGCCGCCGCCGATCGACTTTGCAATCTCCCTGGCGGCCACTCGCGCGCGGGCCTTCGTGCTCGCAGGAAGCCGCGCCATGCGTCCGGTCAGGCCGGTTCGCGGGTCAGGATCAGCGAGGCGTTCTGGCCGCCGAAGCCGAACGAGTTCGACATGACAGCGGTGACGCGGGCATCGCGCGCCTTGTTGCCGACCACGTCGAACAGGATCGTGGGATCCGGATTGTCGTAGTTGATGGTCGGCGGAATGCGCTGATGCTCGAGCGTGAGCAGCGAGAAGATCGCCTCGACCGCGCCCGCGGCCGAGATGGTGTGGCCGACCATCGACTTGTTCGAGGTGACCGGGATCTTCTGCAGGAGATCGCCGAACACGGCCGATGTCGTGTTGTACTCCATCTTGTCGTTCTCGGGCGTCGCAGTGCCGTGCGCGTTGATGTGGTCGATCTGGTCCGGCGTCATGCCGGCGTCGGCCAGCGTCTTGTTCATGCAGCCGATGATCGGCTTGCCGTCGGGCGACGAGCGGGTGCGATGGAAGGAATCGGTGAGCTCGCCGCAGCCGGCGATCACGCCGAGGATTTTTGCGCCACGCGCGGTGGCCGCTTCATAGCTCTCCAGCACCAGCGCGCCGGCGCCTTCGGCCATGACAAAGCCGTCGCGGTTCTTGGAGAAGGGGCGGGAGGCCGCCTGCGGCGGATCGTTCTGGGTCGACAGCGCCGAGAGCAGCGAGAAGCGCACCAGCGCTTCCGGATTCACGGTTCCGTCAGTCGCGACGCACAGCGCCGCATCGGTCTCGCCGCGGCGGATCGCCTCGACGCCAAGCTGGATCGAGGTGGCTCCGGACGCGCAGGCCGTCGACAGCGAGATCGGCGAGCCCTTGGTGCCAAAGGTCTCGGCGAGGTGGGCGGCCACCGAGCCGAACATGAAGCGGTGATGATAGGCGCTGTACTTGCCGCCGCCGGAGATGCGCAAGAGATCGTCATAGTTGAAGTCGGGCGCGCCGACGGCGCGGCCAAGCTCGCGACGCTGCGGCCATTCGACCTCGACCGGCGCAACCGCGAGGAAGAGGGGACCCGGGAAATCGCCCTTGGCGCCGATGCCGGCCTGCTCCAGCGCTTCCTGGGTGACGAGCTCGGCCATGCGCTCGGAGAGGCCGGTGGAGGAGAACGGATCGACGCTGACGAAATCCACCGTGCCGGCCATCGTGGTCTTCAGGCCGTCGATCGGAAAGCGCGTGATGGTGCGAATGCCGGATTCGCCGGCGACAAGTTTTGACCAATTGTCGGCCTTGCCGGCGCCGAGCGAGGTCGTGATGCCCATGCCGGTAACGACGACAACGGGACGCCCGAGTTTGTCGCGTGGTGCAGTCATGTCGATCCCCCGCTAGAGCATGATCCGGAAAGGGTGAAGCAGTTTTCCGAAAAGATCATGCTCGACAAAAACCTACTGAAGCGCGACGCGCGCTAGTCAACAGCCTCGACCAGCGCCATGCCTTCGCCGCGCCAGTGTCCGGCTCCCACCACGACAATCTGGGTGGGCGCCCCCTGCATTTCAATCTCGGTCCCGGTCGAATCGTTCGGCGGGAACAGCGCGCCGCGCGAGATGGAGAGCGCCGCAAGTGCAATCCCGAGCGGGAATTGCGTTTCCATGGTGTGGCCGAACATGGTACCGGTCGCGCGCACCGGGAAATCGGCGTGCTTTTTCAGGAAGCTGCGTTCCTCCGACGTCGCCGGCTCCGCGCCGGTTGCGCCCGAGATGATCGCGCCCGTGCCATCGCGCTTCGGCAGCTTGTCCCAAAGCTTCTCCAGCGTCGCTTCCATGTCACCGTCCTGCTTGCGGCGGGCCAGATCAGTCACGACGCTCGACAGCTTTGCGAACGGTTTTGCGCCGCGCGCTTCCGCGTGCGCTTTCGATTCCAGCACCAGGAAAGCCCCAGCCGAGCCGAGCGCGAAGCCGGCGTGGTCCTTGCGCTGCCACACGGGGGCGAACTTGTCCCTCAGATTGAAGTCGCCGAATTCGTAGAGGACCATGAGGTCCTTGCGCTCGCCATTGTGCGAGCCGCCGACCAGCGCGATGTCGCTTTCGCCCGAGGCGATGCGCGACAGCGCGATGCGGGCGGCATCGGCGCCCGCAACCTCTTCGCCCATGAAGGTGCGCGAGGTGCCGCCGAGACCGTTAACGATGGCGATGTTGCCGGCGAGCAGATTGGAGAGCTGCGCCAGGAACAGCGTCGGCCGGAGATCGCTCATCAGCCGCTCGTTGAGGAAGCCGGGCGCATTGGCGCCCTTGGCCTCGGCGGTCAGCACACCGGTGTCGACGTTGAGGTCGCGCTCGCCGCCGCCGGCGGCGACCACCATGTCGATCTTCGACAGGATGTCCTTGTTGCCCTTGATGCCGGCCGAGTCGAGCGCGAGGCCCGCGGCGTAGACGCCGATGCGCTGCCAGGCTTCCATCTGGCGCTGGTCGCCCTTCTTGGGGATCTGGCTGTCGAAGGTAACAGGCAGCAGCGGGTGCACGATGAAGGGCGCAAAGCCCTTCTCGTCGACATTGATGCGCTTCTCCTGAAGCGCGGTCCAGTTGGCGTCGAGACCTTCGCCGAGCGAGGTGGCAAGACCAATACCGGTGATCCAGACTTCCGTCTGGCCCGGCTTCGAAGCGGTGTCAGTCATGGCGAGACGGCCTGTTGCGGAAAGCCAACGCGTTGGGCGACCGCGTCCATGTAGCCGCGCATATCCGAATTGGGGAAGGGGATCAGTGTGAAGGTGAGCGCCGAATTCGCGCGCAGCTTGCCGCCGACCCGGATCTTCGCCTCGGTCATGGCATAGCCGGAGCCCTCATGGGCCACGCTTGCCTCGAGGGTCATGAGATCGCCCGGAAACACCGAGCCGCGGACCTTGGCTTCCTTCACGGCGGCGAGAATCGGCATGCGCTCGAACTTCAAGACGCCAAGCAGGAGAAAGCCCGAGGCCTGCGCCATCGATTCGATCAGCAGCACGCCGGGCATCAGGGGATAGCCCGGGAAGTGCCCCTCGAAGATGGTGCTCTCCTTGGGGACCTGGGCCTCGACGACGATCGTTTTCTCGTCGACGTTGAGGTCGACGATGCGATCGATCATATGGAAGTATTCGAGTTGCATGATCGCCCGATCAGGCGCTCGCGCCCTTGGCGGCAACCAGCTCGTCGATGCGCGCGCACAGGTTCTTCAGCACGAAATACTGCTCGGTGGTCGCCTTGCCGTCGTTGACTTCCTGGGTCCACTTTTCCAGCGGTAGCTTGATGCCGAACTGCTTGTCGATCGCGAACGCGATGTCCAGGAAATCAAGGCTGTCGATACCGAGGTCGTCGATGGCGTGGCTATCCGGCGTGATCGTGTCGCGCGGGATGTCGCAGGTTTCAGCGATGATCGTAGCGACCTGATCGAATGTGGAGGACATCACTAAGCCTTTGATATATTGCGGGTATTTGTCAGATATCCCAGAGTGGCGCGGTGGGTGGGCGTCGCGCCCCGAATGACGCCCTCTAACCCCCCTCTGGACGGGTCGAAAGCCCGTATATCGGAGCGCCGCCCTGAGTTCAATGGAGCCGGACGGGGATGGGGACAGGGCTGGGGATGCCGGTCCGAAGCGGGTTCGGCCGAGCTGACCTGCCAGTAGGGAGCTTCCGGCGCCAGGGCTTGTCTACAAGGCTTGCTGCCTAGATGTGCGGCGTCGTGACCTTGACGCAGTCCCGCCGTCCCATCAGCACGCAATCCTGGGTCCGGCGCAAATCGGCGATGCTGACGGCGAGCCAGATCCCGATCGCAGTCAGCGCGATGGTGAAGGCGAGCGCGGCAATGTTGGCGAGCATGCGTTGGCGGAAGTCGTCCGACTCATTGCGGGGCTGTTCATAACGTGACAGGTCGAGCGGTTCGGGGGCTGCTGCGTGCAGCGGCTGTACGATACCGCTGCCCCGGTGGACCACAGGGGACGGTGTCGTGCGCGGCCTGAACTGGAGCACCCGGTGCTCGTCGTCCGAGGTTATGGGCCGCTGGGATTTCATGGGACGGGGATCACTCCGAAGCAGCGATTTTTAGATAGCATAGGCGACACAGGGGTTACAGAAAATCTTCTCAATGCGCACGTGCATTGCGCATTCGCATTATCTTTCCTGATCATTTTTCGGGCGCGTTCTTGCGCCGCGAGCGCTCCTCGGAGCGGGTTGTCATCCCGGGGTTAGGGACGCGCAGGTTGCGCTGCACAACCGCCGGGACGATGGTGCCGCTTGCCCTGAACGCATATTGCCGCCGCAACGCCCATGGCATAATCGGGAACCTGGACCGCAAGCTGCCACCAGATGAGAGGCCCTCGACAATGACCACCAACGCGCGCGAGCCGAGAGTTCACCCGGTGTCGATCCTGTCGCTTCGGCCGACGCAGATGACGGTCGGCATGCGCGAGGTCAAGGAGAAGCGCAAGCGCTGGCGCGAGCGCGACAAGAAGAAGCAGTCAGAGCTGCTCGGGACCCACATGATTCCCGTCGTGTACGGGCCTGACGAGCGCTACTACGTGATCGACCATCACCATCTCGGCCGCGCGCTGCACGATGAGGGCATCAAGGAGGTGCTGGTCACCGTCGTCGGCGATCTCCGCATGGTCGACCGCGAAGCGTTCTGGGGCGTGATGGACAACAAGCGGTGGGTCTATCCTTACGATGCCAAGGGCGAGCGTCGTCCATTCGGCGATCTGCCGAAATCGGTCGTCGACCTCAAGGACGATCCCTACCGCAGTCTCGCCGGCGAGCTCCGCCGCTTGGGCGGCTTCGCCAAGGACACCACGCCGTTCTCCGAGTTTCTCTGGGCCGACTTCCTGCGCCGCAAGCTGACGCGCAAGGCGGTCGATGCCAATTTCGACAAGGCGCTGGAGAAGGCGCTGGCCGCGGCCAAGAGCAAGGATGCGATCTATCTGCCCGGCTGGTGTGGGCCGGCGGACGACGATTGAGGCGCTGGCGCTCCCGTCAGTCGCGCTGGAAGATTTTGGCGCCGGGGTAGACACGCCGGGCATAGGTGACGACCAGCGCGCGGTCCTGGGTTTCCAGGAAGGGCGTGCGGATCCGACACGACCCGACGATGAGGTGCCACAGACCATTGAGCCTTTGGATGACGATTTTCATCTGACTGTTCCTCGAAGACTCCGCAATTGAGCAAATGCTGCTTGTCACGGCGGTCTTGCGACTCATGATCGTGATCGCGGGTGTGAAATTTCCGATACCGCTCGCGCCTGCTGCAAGACAATGGCGACTATTATGAGTTGTGTACGGCCTGCAGCTTTGCGAGCCGGATCTCATCACAGCCGCTTGAACGAAATCATTTTCCGCGCCCACGAAGTGGTCCTGAAACAAAGCCGACCCAACAATGAGAGGTAGTCGAGCTCACACAGGAGGCAGCAATGCGCCGTCTCGTTTTCGTAATAGCCTTGCTCGCAGTCGCCTCAGTCGGAATTTCGGCGTCGTTTGCCGCAGTTCACCAGGCCAGGACACTCACCTTTGCCGAGCGCTTTGCGCCGGCGCTTCCGTTGATGGTGAAGCACTAGCGGGCACCATCATTTCGGATGTTGCGGACCCGGCGAGGAGAGCCAACGCTCCATCTCCGCGGCGGCCTCGCCGTTGCGCACCTTCTGCAGCTGCGTGTGACGCTCGGCGGCCGGCAGCTTCCTGGCTGCGTCGCGGGCTTGCTGCGTGAATTTGTTCAGGCGTTCCTGGAGGGACAGGGCCGGGTGCGTCCGGTTGCGTTTCTTGGTCATGGTTTGCCCTTTCGAGCGCCAAACCAACCATGGGCAGGGAAGCCACGTCCTTAACTTTTGTTGGAACTGCCGGCCGATCGCGGGTTTTTCATGATGGCGACCGCGCGAGTTCCGCTGCTCGCAATGCGGGTACGTCCAATCTCGAGATTGGAGCGAGCTTCAGTGCCAGGCGATGCAATTCGCGTAGCGCTCATCAAGCGCCTGCGCATCTCTTCGGCGATCGGGGAGGAGGACATCAAGGAAATCGAGGCCCTTCCGATCTCGGTGCGGCAGTACCCCGCGGAAACGGCGGTGGTGCGCGACGGCGAGCGTGCAACCGACTGCTGCCTGATCGCGGACGGCTTCTGCGTGCGCTCCAAGACGATTGCGAGCGGCAAGCGGCAGATTCTCTCGATTCACATTCCCGGCGAGATACCCGACCTCATGAGCCTGTTCCTGCACGTGATGGACCACGATCTGTCGACTCTGACGCCGTCGACGCTCGGCTTCATCAGCCACGAGACGCTGCAGAAGCTGCATCGGCGCAGCCCTGTTGTCGCCGAGAAGTTCTGGCGGGATACGCTGATCGACGCCGCGATGTTTCCCGAATGGATCGTCAATGTCGGCCAGCGTCCGGCGCCCGCGCGGCTGGCCCACGTCATGATCGAGCTGCGCGAACGGCTCAGGATCATCGGCCACGTCGACGGCGGCAATTTCGAGATGCCGCTGACCCAGGAACAGATCGGCGAAGCACTGGGGATCACCGCGGTTCACGCCAACCGCGTCATCAAGCAATTGCGCGAGGAAGGAATCGTCGAGCTCAATCGCGGCCGCGTCACCGTGCTGGACGAGCGGAAATTTCAGGAACTTGCGGATTTCGACGGCCGTTATCTGCATCAATCGCCAACGCTTTGAGGTTCCATGCCGCGATTTCATTTTGATATTCGTGAGAATGGTCACCTGATCCCTGACGAGGACGGGCACGATTTTGCCGACGAAGATGGTGCGCGCAAAGAGGCGGTGCTGACGGGCGCTTCCATTGCCCGCGAGGTGTTTATCGCGGGTAGCGCCCATCGAGTCGTGGTCGATGTTCGCGAAGAGGGCACGCCGTTCCTGAAGGTTTCGATCGCGCTCGAGGTCGAAGAGGCGTAAGGCGGTCGTCTACGGCTGTCGCCGGCTTTCGCAGCAATTATCGGGCAAAGACCGCTACGTTTGCCGGTGGTCCTCGTGCGGCTCCTCCTTGCCGCCGAGCGCGCGGTGCGCGTGGCGCTCGATGCGTCGCCCGACCGTGAGCAGCACGAAGGCGAGCGCCAGCGCGACTGCGACGATCTTCCATTGCCCGGTGCCACAGACGATGCCAAGGCAGGCGGCCAGGAAGGTGCACGCGGCACTGGTCAATCCGCGGACGCGAAACCGCTCGCTTTCGTGGACGATGACGCCGGCTCCGAGAAAGCCGATGCCGGTGAGGATGCCCTGGATGACCCGGCTCGTTGCATCGGCGACCTTGTTGGGCTCGGCGAGCTGCAGCGCGAGCAGCACCACGGTCGCGGTGGAGAGGCCGACGATGCCAAGCGTCTTCAGTCCGATCGGCTTGCCCTGCAGGTCGCGGTTGAGGCCGATTGCGCTGCCGGCGAGCGTCGCAACGCCGAGGCGCAGCAGGATTTCGGGCCAGTCGAGCTCCGTCATTTTTTGGGCAGTCGTCCCATCAGATAAAATTCGTCATTTGGCCGCATGCCGGTGAAATTCGCCAGCCGGTTCGAAAGCGCGAAGAAGGCCGAGATCGCGGCGATGTCCCAGATGTCGTCGTCGCTGAAGCCGTGCGGGCCAGGCCAGCGAAATCCTCCTCGGCGATCCGCTGCGCGTCCGCCGAGATCTTCATCGCGAAATCGAGCATCGCCTTTTGCCGCGGCGTGATGTCGGCCTTGCGGTAGTTGATCGCGACCTGGTCGGCGATCACAGGGTTCTTGGCGCGGATGCGCAGGATCGCGCCATGGGCGATCACGCAATATTGGCACTGGTTGGCCGCCGACGTCGCGACCACGATCATCTCGCGCTCGGCCTTGGTGAGGCCGCCGTCCTTCTCCATCAGCGCGTCGTGATAGGCGAAGAAGGCCCGGAACTCGTCGGGCCGGTAGGCCAGCGTCAAAAACACGTTCGGCACGAAGCCGCTCTTTTCTTGCACGGCGAGGAGACGCGTGCGGATGTCGTCGGGCAGGCTGTCGATTGCGGGTACGGGGAAGCGTTGCGCGGGCTTTGTCATGGGCATGGATTTCGGCTTGGGGCCGGCAACCATAGTCGATGCGGGCGAGACGCTCCAGAGGCGTCGCAACGTCTCGTGCCCCGGACGCAGTGCAGCGCTTCTTCGGCGCTGCGCTGCAGAGCCCGGGCCCATGTTTCCGAGAAAGCGGTGTGTGCGGCGTGGGTCCCGGCTCTGCGCAGCAACGCAAGAGCGTTGCAGCGCGTCCGGGACACGAGAGCGGTTTACCGCAGCGGCTTCTTCAGCAGCGAGAAGCGGTCCGGATCGAGCCCCATCGAGGGCTGCAGCATCGGTGTCTCGGCCGGCGCCAGCGTCTTGGTCGGCGGCGCCTGGAACACCGGATCGTTCGGGACGTCACGCTGCGAGGTCGCGCCGCGCCAGCGCTCGAGCACGGCGCCGACGAAATGCATGTCGTGACCGGAGGTGACCGAAGGAACGCTCGAGATGGTGGCTTCGCCGCGCGGCAATTGATGCGGCGGCACCTCCTTGAAGCGCAGTCGCGTCGGCAGCGCGACGCCTTCGCCGAACGCCAGCACTTCACGGGTGCCGAGCGAGGGCACGAAGGACAGCAGGTTCGCGGCCGCATCCGACACCGCGGCGCGCAGCAGCGCCTGGTCGCGGTCGTTGGCAAGGCGCATCGTGAACAGCGTGTTGCACTGGGAGATGATGGTGGCGTCGAGCTCGGCGGGGCGCTGCGTGATCAGGCCGAGATAGACGCCGTATTTGCGGCCTTCCTTGGCGATGCGCGACACCGCTTTGCGGGTCGGCCCGAAGCCGATGTTGCGGTCGGCGGAGGCGTAACGGTGCGCTTCCTCGCAGACGAACAGCATCGGCGAGACGCCGTCGCTCCACAGGCCGAAATCGAAGGCCATGCGGCACAGCACCGAGACGACGGAATCGATGACTTCGGCCGGGAAGCCGGCAAGCTGCATCACCGTCATCGGCTTGCCGTTGGCCGGCAGGCGGAACAGATAGCTGATCACCTCGGCCATGGTATCGCCGCCGACATTGGCGTTGTCGAACATGAAGGCGTAGCGCGGATCGTTGCGGACCGCCTCGATGCGCGAGATCAGCTTGTGATAGATGATGCGCGAGGAGCGGTTTTCGAGCTTGCCCATGCGCTCGTCGATCAGCGAGATCAGATCGACCAGGCGGTACGGCACCGGCGTGTCGACGGTGAAGCCGATCTGCTTGGGATCGATGCGCTTCAGGCCGAGGCGATCGGTGTTCTGGTATTGCGTGTAGATGCCCTTGGCGATCGGGATGACCTCGGCGAGGACGTCGAGCTCCTCGGGCACGCCGGCGCGACCGCCGAACAGCACGTCGACGATTTCCTCGAAATTGAACAGCCAGAACGGCAGCTTCAGGTTCCGCGGGTTGAGCACAAGCGCTCGGTCGCCGAAGCAGCGGCCATATTCGTTGTGCACGTCGAGCAGGAAGATGCGCAGGTTCGGGCGCGCCTTCAGGATCTCGTTGAGCAGCAGCGAGACACCGGTCGATTTACCGACACCGGTCGACCCCAACACTGCAAAGTGCTTGGAGAGCATTTCCTCGATATCGACATAGGCGACGACCGAACGGTCCTGCTGGAGGAAGCCGACATTGATCTGGTCCGAACCGGTCGGCGCGTAGATGGTTCGCAGCTCCTGGCTGGTGATCAGGTCGACGGAATCTCCGATGGTCGGGTAATTGGTGACGCCGCGCTGAAACTTGGCCTTGTCGGCGGCGTTGAGAATTTCGCCGAGCAGATCGACCGACGCGATTGCGATCAGATCGTCGGTCCGCGAAAGGTTCTCGCAGGACACCTCGGTGATCATCGCGACGATGACCGAGCTGGCGCAGCGGATGCTGACGAAGCGGCCGACGGTGGCCCGAACTTCCGAGATCGGCAGGCTTTCCGCCAGAAGCCCGACCCGGGCGAGCGATCCGCGTACCGAAATCACGCGTCCAAAGGATGTCACGATGGATGAACCTGAGAAGTCCGAGGAGTTTGACCCGGACTATGCGAGCCGGGGCTGCACAAACTGTTAAGCGGCAGGCCCGGGCGCTTTGATAAATCCGCGATAATTCGGCCAATAGGTTTGTTCCCAATGCATATTTGTGGGCGGAATCGGTTGGAAAAGCATGCGTTGTTGGGCTTTTGAGCCCAAATCCAATTAAGGAAGATTTTACCATTCGGGCAGTCCGTCGGCCGTTTGAGGGATGGCCTTTCACAGCGGGGAGCGGCGCTGATCACGGACGGGCACGCGTTGATTTGTTGACGGGACCTAATCATTTGTACATTAGTACAAATGAGCCCGCGGCCAAGTGTCGCCCGGCGCACCCATAAACATTGCGCCCCGCGCGCGATTCCGTGGGACGGATCGCCACGCCTTTGGAGGATACTCATGCAGCCCGAACCGATCCTCGATCTCGCCCATCTCGGCCACATGGAACTGTTGACGCCGAAGCCTGACGAGAGCCTGAAATTCTTCGTCGACGTCATGGGCATGACGGTGAGCGGGCAGAAGGGCGAGTCGGTTTACCTGCGCGGCTGGGACGATTACGAGCGCTATTCGCTCAAGCTGACGGCGTCGAAGACATCAGGCATGGAGCACATGGCGCTGCGCGCGCGCAGCCAGCAGGCGCTTGAGCGCCGCGTCGCCGCGCTGAAAGGCTCGGGCTTCGACATCGGCTGGATCGACGGCGACATGGGGCAGGGGCCGACGTTCCGCTGCCGCGATCCCGATGGCCACATCGTCGAGCTCTATTACGAGACCGAATGGTATCAGGCGCCGCCGGAGCTCAAACCCGCACTCAAGAACCAGGCGCAGCGCTTTCCCGCGCGCGGCGTCAATGTCCGCCGACTCGATCATCTCAACTGTCTCGCCGTCGACATCAAGGCCAACCGCGAATTCTTCGAAAACTATCTTGGCTGCCGCCTGACCGAGCAGATCGTGCTCAATGACGGCCGGGAAGCCGCGATGTGGCTGACCATGTCGAACAAGAGCTACGACTTCGCCTATTCGCTCGACCATTCCGGCACGCCCGGCCGCTTCCACCACGTCACCTACGCGCTTGACAGCCGCGAAGAGATTTTGCGCGCCGCCGACATCTTCCTGGAAAACGGCATCCACATCGAGACCGGCCCGCACAAGCACGCGATCCAGCAGACCTTCTTCCTCTATGTCTACGAGCCCGGCGGCAACCGCGTCGAAGTCGCCAATGCCGGCGCCCGCCTCATCCTCGCGCCGGACTGGAAGCCGATCGTGTGGACGGAAGAAGAGCGCAAGAAGGGTCAGGCCTGGGGCCTGAAGACGATCGAGTCCTTCCACACCCACGGCACGCCGCCGGTGGAGGCGAAGAAGCACGCTTAATGGGGTAAGGCGCGCACACGCGCGATCGTCTCCCTCACGCCGGCCCAGGCCGGCTTGTCCGGTGCAAACTGCCCGCGCAGGAAGCTGACAAGTTCCTCGACCTGCGTGTCGCTCATGCTGCCCTTGAACGCGGGCATGTAGCCGAGATCGCTCGATGCGGGCTCAGTGATGCCGTGCAGGATCACCTGCACGAGATTGTCCGACGTCGCGCTGTGCAGATTGCTGTTGAGCGCGAGCGAGGGACGGCTGCCGAACAGCGGCAGGCCGCCGACCTCGTGACAGACGGCGCAGGCGCCCTGGTAGAGCCGCGCGCCGGTCGAGGACGCGACGGTGACCTGCGTCGCGCTCTCCAGCCTCGCTGCCAGTGCGGGCGCGTCGGCCGCGGTGTCGTTGAACGAGCCGAGATAGACCGCCATCGCGCGGATGTCGGGATCGGGCAGGGCATTGAGGTCCCTGACGATCGGCGCCATCGGCCCGGCCGCCACGCCGTGATAGCGCGAATGGCCGGTGCGCAAATAGGCGAACAGCTCGTCCTCGCTCCACGGAATCGGCGCGTGCGACAGCGAGGTCAGCGGCGGCGCCTCCCAGCCTTCGGCAAAGCCGCCGGCGAGATAGG
Source organism: Bradyrhizobium genosp. A (assembly GCF_049949275.1). NCBI lineage: Bacteria > Pseudomonadati > Pseudomonadota > Alphaproteobacteria > Hyphomicrobiales > Nitrobacteraceae > Bradyrhizobium > Bradyrhizobium genosp. A. Next base: position 3,649,926 of record NZ_CP188196.1, read on the forward strand.
CCTGGCGCTGCTCGGCGCCGAGCGCGTTGCGCGGCGAATGGCAGGCGCTGCAATGGCCAAGGCTCTCGACGAGATAGGCGCCGCGATTCCATTGCTCGGACTTCGCTGGATCGGGCTTGAACTCCTTGGTCTGGTGGAACAGCGCGTTCCAACCCGCGAGTAGCGGGCGCAGATTGAAGGGGAAGGCGAGCGTGTTCGCAGGCGCCGTCGCGCGCACCGAGGGTTGCGCCATCAGATAGGCGTAGAGCGCCTGCATGTCGGCATCATCAGTCTTCGAAAAGTGCGTGTATGGGAAGGCGGGGTAGAGCTGCCGCCCGTCGCGATGCAGCCCGTCGCGCATCGCGCGCTCGAAGGCAGGATAGGACCAGGCGCCGATGCCGGTCTCGACATCCGGCGTGATGTTGGTCGAATAGATCGTGCCGAACGGCGTCTCCAGTGCACGGCCGCCGGCATTGAGCACGCCCGTGAGGCTGGTGTGGCATTCCGCGCAATTGCCGAGGGCCGCAAGCTGCTGGCCGCGCGCGATCGTCGCCGCGGAATAGACTGATGCGTCGGGCCGCGCGATCGGCGCGATGGCGTGACCCGGCAGCAGCGCCGCGCCGATCCCGAGCGCGGCGGTGCAGACGGCTGCAATCGTCGCGACGATGCCGGCGCGCTTGGCGAACGGATTTTCCCAGATGCGAGACGGTGGCGGCGCAGCGGGCGCGGGCAGGGCTTGCGGCGCGGGCGCCGCGTCGCCGTGCAATCCCCTGAGGATACGTTCTGGCGTGAACGGAGGCTCGCGAAAGCGCACGCCGGTGGCATCGAAGATCGCATTCGCAATCGCCGCTGCACTCGGCACCGACGCGGACTCGCCGACGCCGAGCGGTGGCTGGTCCGGCCGCGGCAGCATCAGCACGTCGATCTTGGGCACGTCGGGGAAGGGGATGATCGGATAGGCGCCCCATTCCCGCGCCGCCACCGCGCCGCGCTCGAACGAGACCTCTTCCATCAGCGTGCGGCTGGTGGACTGGATGACGTTGCCGTGGATCTGGTGGCGCACGCCCTCCGGATTGATCATCAGGCCGGAATCCTGTCCGGCGACGACGCGGGTGACGCTGACGTCGCCGGTGGACTTGTTCACCGCGACGTCGGCGACCCACGCGGACCAGGCGGCGCCGTAGCCCGGAAATTTGCTGTGGACGTAGAGCGCGTAGGCAAAACCGCGCCCGTGCACGATCTCGCCATCCTTCTCCTCTCGGACCGGCCGTGGCGTCCAGCCCGCGCGCTCGGCGACCGCATTGACGAGATCGACGGCGCGTTGGTCTTTCAGGTAGCGCAGGCGATATTCAATGGGATCGATTCCAGCCTCGGTCGCGGCCTCGTCGATATAGGATTCATGCGCAAAGGTGTTCGGCAGCGCCGAGACGCCGCGAAACCAGGACGCGCGCACGATCGGCGCCATGTCATGCGCGACGACGCGCATGTTGTCGTAATCATAGGGCGGGATCGCGGTGCGGTCGCCCATCTGGAGCACGGCAGGCTGGGGTGAGATGCGACCGGTCAGCAACAGCGCGAGCGTCGGTGCCGCGTTCGAGGGATAGCGCGTGGCGAGATCGTAACCGGCGATGCCGCCGTCGGCATCGAGGCCGCCATTGACGTCGATGAGCTGCGCGGCGCCCTTCGGTTCCCAGGCGTGCTCCTGCTCGCGCGTCAGCTGCACCCGAACGGGCCGGCCGACCGCGCGCGACAGCAGCAGTGCATCCGCAGTGACGTCGTCCGCGCAATTGCGGCCGTAGCAGCCGGCGGCCTCGAGCCGGATGACTTCGACCTCGCTTTCGGGACGCTCGATCAGCAGCGCGAGATCGCTGCGCAGCAGGTGCGGATTTTGCGTGCCGGACCAGACGCGGATATTGCCGTCCTGGAAGTCGGCGACCGCGCAGGACGGGCCGATCGAGGCGTGCATCTGGTACGGCCAGACGTAGGTGCGTTGCATCGGCTTGGCCGCGGCGGAAATCGCCGCATCGACGTCGCCCTTGTCGATCAGCGTGCGCGGTGTCGATGGATTGGCGCGCAGCGCGGTCTCGACATCGGCGAGATCGGTGAGCTTAGGCGTCGGCTTCCAGCTCACCGCGAGCCGCTCTGCCGCGCGAATCGCATTCTCTTCGCGCTCGGCGACCACGCCGACGAAATCGCCGATACGCACGATGGCCACGAGGCCGGGAATGTCGCGGACAGATGATTCATCGATCGCGATCAGGCTGGTGCCGACGAAGGGGCCGGCATCGACGCCGGAATAGGGCGGGCGCACCACGCGGCCGTGCAGCATGCCTGGCACGCGAATGTCGTGCACGAAGGTCAGCTGACCCGTGGCCTTGGCTGGGAGATCGACGCGCGGCATCGACTGGCCGACGATGGTGTAGTCGCCGACGGCCTTGACGGCGACGTCATCGGCAAGCTCGAGGCGAATGGTCTCGCCGCCGATCAACTCGCCATAGCTGACGCTGCGATTGTGGCCGCGGACGAGGCCGTCTTCGATCTTCAACTCAGTGGTCGGCAATTCCAGCCGCTCCGCCGCGCGCGTGATCAAAAAGTGGCGCGCCTGGGCTGCGGCCTTGCGCAGTGGCACGGCAGTGATCTGGATGGTTTCGCTGGCAATCGTCGCGCCCTGGTTCGGCACGACGGCGGTGTCGCCGAGCACCACGACGACGCGGGCAAAGGAGACGTCCAGCTCTTCGGCGACGATCTGGCCGAGTGCGGTGCGGATGCCGGTGCCGAGATCGACATGGCCGTTATAGGCCGTAACCGACCCATCCGCGGTGATGCGGACGAAGGTTTCGGACGTAACCTCGTCCACGGTACGGACGACGACGAGCGAGCCTCGCTCAACTCCGTTCGAAAGAGGGGAGGCCATCAATCACGGGCCTCGGCGAGCTGGCCCGATGCGCGCATCACGGCGCGCAGGATTTCCACATGCGTGCCGCAGCGGCAGAGATTGTAGCGTAACGCGGCGAGCGCTTCCTGCTCGGTTGGTTGCGGGTTGATCGCAAGCAGCGCCTTGGTGGTCATGATCATGCCGTTGAGGCAGTAGCCGCATTGCGCAGCCTGCTCATCGATGAAGGCCTGCTGCACCACATCTGGCTTGTCGCGCGTGCCGAGGCCTTCGAGTGTCACGATGTCGCGCCCGGCGCAGCCGCTCACCGGAATGACGCAAGAGCGTGCGGCCGTGCCGTCGATCAGGACAGTACAGGTGCCGCATTCACCTAAGCCGCAACCGTATTTCGGGCCGTTGAGTCCGAGATCATTGCGCAGCACATAGAGCAGCGGCGTCTGGCGCTCTGCCGTGACGTCGTGGATCCTGCCGTTCACGGTGAGGCGGATCGGTGCCTGCGTCATCCTCGTTCCCAAACCCTGCGATCGCAAAAAATGTACGTCGCGACGATACCGTTTGTACACAAACGTGCAAGCGGCCATGCCGCAGTGCAGCGCAACTGCCCGCTTTGTGGACAAGGCGGGGAGGCAAATGAGGTTTTATTCGGCAGGCGCATGTTTTCGCGCGCGGCGCCGCTTGACAGCTATCAGGACCGCGCGCAACATCGTTCGTATACGAATGATAACCGCAGTGTCTGCCGGCTTTGACATGGTGATGGAAACAACGAGCGCTGCCACCGACAAGATCCGCTGCGATGCCTGTCCGGTGATGTGCTACATCAAGCCGGGCGCGGCGGGTGCCTGCGACCGCTATGCCAACCACGACGGCAAGCTTGTCAGGGTCGATCCGCACATCATTCTAGAGCGCACGGTGTCGCAGGGCGGCAAGCTGGTTCCGTTCAGCCGCACCGAAGACTGGGACGGCAAGATCGTCCACGAGCCCTCGACCTTCGTCACCGCGATCGGCGCGGGCACGACCTATCCGGACTACAAGCCGGCGCCGTTCATCGTCTCCTCCGAGGTCGACGGCGTCGACATGGTGACCGTGGTCACCGAGGGCATCTTCTCCTATTGCGGCATCAAGGTGAAGATCGACACCGACCGCTATCTCGGCCCGGAAACCGCGACCGTGCGCGCGCAGGGCGAGGCGGTTGGTCACGTCACGACCAGCGAATATGGCTCGCAGATGCTGTCGCTTGGCGGCGTTCATCATCTCACCGGCGGCTCCAAGAAGGAGGGCCGCGTCACCTGCGACACGCTGATGGATCTCGCCAATTGCAAAGCGGTGGAGCTCACCATCGACGGCGGTGCGAGCGTGGTGGTGCAGGCCGGGCAGCCGCCGATCGTCAACGGCGTGAAAGAAGAGCGCATGCGCGTCGGTTGCGGCTCGGCGACGATCGGCATGTTCGCCAAGCAATGGCACGGCAGGGTCGACGAGGTCGTCGTGGTCGACGACCACATCACCGGCGTGCTCAGCGAGCATCAGGCCGGCAAGCTGCTCGACACCGCCGACACCGGCATCAAGATGAAGGGCCGGCGTTCGACGCCCGGCCGCTATTTCCAGGTCGCCGATCCCGGCACGGGGTGGGGCGGCACAAATATCTCCGATCCGCTGGCCATCCTCGGTCCGTTCGACGCCAAGGAGGCCAAGCCCGGTCTCTCGATGCTGATGGTCTCCACCACCGGCGAGCACTCGTCCTACTACGTGCTGGACGAAGCGCTAAAGCCGGTCGAGACCGAGATGCCGGCCGACCTGAAATTCTCGGTCGAGCGCATCCAGGAAAATTGCGAGCCGGCGCTGTGCACGGTGCTGTTCATGGCCGGCGCCGGCGGCTCGTTGCGCGCCGGCGTCACCGACAATCCGGTGCGGCTGACGCGCTCGGTGAAGGACGCGCTGACGCGCGTCACCAGCGGCGGTGCGGCAGTCTATGTCTGGCCGGGCGGCGGCATCACCTACATGGTGGACGTGACGCAGATGCCGTCAGGCGCGTTCGGCTATGTGCCGACGCCGGCGCTGGTCGCGCCGATCGAATTCACGATGAAATTGACCGATTATGCCGCGCTCGGCGGACACATGGATTATGTAAAACCGCTGTCCGAGGTCAGGGGCGGCGAGGATGTTCGTCAGGTGCCCTGGCAAAACCCGATCCCGGGACCGCGGGCATGACACGGCTCCCGCAGATCGCTTTGCTGTCTGATGGCCGGCGGCTGCATTTGCAGGATGGACCGATTGATCTGATCATCGAGGCGAGGGGGCGCGAGCACGAGGTGCGCGCGGCTTATGAGGCTGCGGCGCGCCGCTTCACCGGTCTGCTCGATGAGCTCTGCGCGGAACTGCCGCAGCTGAGAGCTGCCGCCGAGAAGCTGACTTCGCTGAAGGGCGTGGTGGCGCGTCGGATGCACGCAGCTGTCGCGCCTTATGCTGCTGACTGTTTCATCACTCCGATGGCTGCTGTCGCCGGCAGCGTGGCTGAAGAGATTCTCGGCGCGATGCTGGACGCTGCGTCGCTTGACCGGATTTACGTCAACAATGGCGGCGACATCGCGCTGCACCTCGGACGGGGCGAGCATTTTTCCGTCGGTCTGCTGGATCGGCCGGACCGCGACGGCGTGCTGCGCGCCATGAGGGTCCATGCGGATGATCCGGTGCGCGGCATCGCGACCAGCGGACGGCACGGCCGCAGCTTTTCACGCGGCATTGCCGATGCGGTGACGGTGCTGGCGGCGACCGCATCGCGGGCCGACGCGGCGGCGACTGTCATCGCCAATGCCGTCGATCTGCCCGGGCATCCCGCCATCACAAGGCAACCCGCAAACGAGCTTCAGCCGGACAGCGATCTCGGTGCGCGTCTTGTCACCCGTGCGGTTGGTGAATTGTCGCGGAATGACGTTGGGGCTGCGCTTGAATCTAGCGCAGAATGTGCACGGCAATTATTCGATCGCGGACTGATCGAGGGTGCCGTGCTGCGGCTTTGTGGTGATATGCTTGTCATCGGAACCAAGGATATAGAAGAGCAACGATCGCGCCCGCTTGTGTTGGAGAATGCGGTCTGTGCCTGAACAGGGAAGCGAAGCATGAGCGCGATCATTCGCAAGATCGTCACCGTGGTCGAAGAGACGCAGATGGAGATGGGCCGCCAGGTCTCGCCGCCGACCCGGCGTGCCGCGGCGATCGCCGTGATCGAAAATCCCTTTGCCGGACAATATGTCGAGGACCTGTCGCCGCTGATCGCGATCGGCGAGGAGCTTGGTGAACTCTTGTCCAAGCGCGCGGTGGCGGCGCTCGGCATCGATGGCGCGAAGGCACAGAGTTACGGCAAGGCCGCGGCCGTCGGCGAGAACGGTGAGCTGGAGCACGCTGCCGCGATTCTCCACCCCAAGATGGGTGCGCCGGTGCGTAAAGTTCTGAGCAAGGGCGCGGCGCTGATTCCGTCGTCGAAGAAGCGCAGCGGCCCCGGCACGACGCTCGACATTCCGCTCGGCCACAAGGATGCGGCCTTCGTGCGCAGTCACTTCGACGGCATGGAAGTGCAGATCAACGACGCACCGCGCGCCAATGAGATCATGGTCGCGGTCGCCGTCACCGATAGCGGCCGTCCGCTGCCGCGCGTCGGCGGGCTGACGGTCGCGGAGATCAAGGGCGAAGACGGTTTGAAATAAGGACGGTTCGGAGGGGCGGGCACAGCTTCTCCGGCATGATCGTGGTCGAGAGATAGAGTTTAAAACTGGAGGTTGGGATGCGAGCAAGAAGCTATTTTGTCGGCGCGGCCTTCGCGCTTCTGGCTGCCGGCATGGGTCATTCGGCCCTGGCGCAGGACATCAAGATCGGCGAGATCAACAGCTACTCGCTGCTGCCGTCCTTCACCGAACCCTATCGCAAGGGCTGGCAGCTCGCCGTCGAAGAGATCAACGCGGCCGGCGGCATCAACGGCAAGAAGCTCGTCGTCATCTCCAAGGACGACGGCGGCAAGCCGGCGGATGCGCAAACGGCGGCTAATGAGCTCGTGTCGAGCGAAGGCGTCGCGATGCTGACGGGTACGTTCCTGTCCAACATCGGCCTCGCGGTCAGCGACTTCGCCAACCAGAAGAAGGTGTTTTTCCTCGCGGCCGAGCCGCTGACGGACGCCGTGACCTGGGCGAAGGGCAACAAGTACACCTTCCGCCTGCGTCCCTCCAACTACATGCAGGCCGCGATGCTGGTGGAAGCCGCCAGCAAGCTGCCGGCCAAGCGCTGGGCGACGATCGCGCCGAACTACGAATACGGCCAGTCGGCGGTGGCGGTATTCAAGAAGCTGATGTCGGAGAAGCGCCCTGACATCCAGTGGGTCGATGAGCAGTGGCCGCCGCAGGGCAAGATCGACGCCGGTCCGGTGGTGCAAGCCGTGGCGCAGGCCAATCCGGAAGCCATCCTCAACGTCACTTTCGGCCCCGACCTCGTCAAGCTCGTGCGTGAAGGCAACACCCGCGGCCTGTTCAAGGGACGCGAGGTCGTGTCGTTCCTGACCGGCGAGCCGGAATATCTCGACCCACTCAAGGACGAGACGCCCGAAGGTTGGATCGTGACCGGCTATCCCTGGTACTCGATCAAGACGCCGGAGCATGACGCGTTCCTGAAGGCCTACCAGGCCAAGTACAACGACTATCCGCGCCTCGGCTCGATCGTCGGCTACCAGACCATCAAGGCGGCTGCCGCCATCCTGGCCAAGGCCGGCTCGACCGACACCGACAAGCTCATCGCGGCGGCTGAAGGCATCTCGATGCCGTCGCCGTTCGGCGAGATCACCTTCCGCAAGATCGACCACCAGTCGACGCTCGGCGCCTTCGTCGGCAAGACCGCGAAGAAGGACGGCAAGGGCGTGATGGTGGACGCCACCTACAAGAAGGGCCCGGACTATCTGCCGAGCGATGCCGAAGTCGAGAAGCTGCGGCCGAAGGATTGATGTTTCTTCTCCCTCTCCCCGCCTGCGGGGAGAGGGTTGGGGTGAGGGGGAGCCTCCGCGAGGGAGGTGACAGACGACTCGCGGAGACTCCCCCTCACCCGAATTGCTGCGCAATTCGACCTCTCCCCGCAAGCGGGGAGAGGTGAACCAAGACCAAGCGTGCCAAGCCACGGCATGCAACATTTAACCCGGACCGCCGATGGCCTTTTACGTCGTACAGTTTCTGTCCGGTCTCGCCAGCGCAGCGTCGCTGTTCCTGGTGGCCTCGGGCCTGTCGATCATCTTTGGCGTGACGCGGATCGTGAATTTCGCGCACGGCGCCTTCTACATGATCGGCGCCTATATCGCCTTCACTCTGACCGAGCGCTTCGCCGGCGCGTTCGGCTTCTGGGGCGGCGTGGTCGTGGCGGCGCTCGCCGTGGCGCTGATCGGCGTCCTTGTCGAGATGGTGCTGCTCCGCCGCATCTACCACGCGCCCGAACTGTTCCAGCTGCTCGGCACCTTCGGTCTCACCCTGATGGTCGAGGATCTCGTGGTGCTGATCTGGGGCCCCGACGATCTCGTCGGTCGCCGCGCGCCGGGCTTCAAGGGTGCGGTCGATTTCTTCGGCCAGAATATCCCGAGCTACGACCTGTTCCTGATCGTGCTTGGGCCCGTCGTGCTCGGCATCCTCTGGCTGCTGTTCCAGCGCACCCGCTGGGGCGTGCTGGTGCGCGCGGCGACGCAGGACCGCGACATGGTCGCAGCGCTCGGCGTCAATCAGAAGTGGCTGTTCACATCAGTGTTCGCAGTCGGCGTCTTCCTAGCGGCCCTTGGCGGCGCGCTGCAGATCCCGCGCGATGCCGTCCATCACGCGATGGATCTGCGCATCATCGTCGAGGTCTTTGTCGTCGTCGTGATCGGCGGCCTCGGCAGCATCGTCGGCGCCTTCGTCGCGGCAGTGCTGGTCTCCGAGTTGAACGCGTTCGGCATCCTGATCTTTCCGAAAATCTCCATCATTCTCGTTTTCCTGGTGATGGCAGCGGTGCTGATCGTGCGGCCCTGGGGCCTGTTCGGCAAGGCCGAGGCGCCCGCGCGCAAGACGCCGGGTCTCACCGTCAATCCCTGGCGGCCGCTGACGTCGAACGAGCGGCTGGCGGCATTCGCGGCATTCGTGATCGCGGCGATGCTGCCGCTGTTCGCCGGCAATTACGCGCTGACCGTCGGCTCCGAGATCGCGATCTTCGTGATCTTCGCCGTCAGCCTGCATTTCCTGATGTCGGTCGGCGGGCTGGCGTCGTTCGGCCACGCCGCCTATTTCGGGCTCGGCGCCTATGGCGTCGCCTTCCTCGCCAAGATGGCGGGGCTGCCGATGATCGTCTGCCTCTTGCTCGGGCCGCTGCTCGGCTGCATGGGGGCCGCCGTGTTCGGCTTCTTCGCCGTGCAGCTCTCCGGCGTCTACTTTGCGATGCTGACACTCGCCTTCGCGCAGATCGTCTGGTCGATCGCGTTTCAGTGGGTCAGCGTGACCGGTGGCGACAACGGCATCCTCGGCGTCTGGCCCGCGAGCTGGGCGGCGAGCCCGTCGCACTTCTACTGGCTGGCGCTCGGTGTTGCGGCGCTCGTGACCATTGCGCTGCGGATCATGGTGTTCTCGCCGTTCGGTTACGCGCTGAGGGCGACGCGCGACTCGCTCCTGCGCAGCGAGGCGGTCGGCATCAACGCCAAGCGCATCCAGTGGACGGCGTTCGTGATCGCGGGCACCACCGCCGGCATCGGCGGCGCGCTGTTCGCCTACCTCAAGGGCAGCGTCTTCCCGGACAATCTTGGCATCTCGCTCTCGGTCGATGCGCTGGTCATGGTGCTGCTCGGCGGCGTCGAGACCGTGTCGGGCGGGGTGATCGGTGCGATCGTCTACAAGGCGCTGAACATCTGGCTGGTGAGCCAGACCGATCTGTCAAAACTCGTGCTCGGCGGCTTCATCGTGCTGATCGTCGTCGTCTTCCCGAAGGGCATTGTCGGCATGCTGGAGATGCTGGCGCAGCGCCGCAGGAAATCTTCGCCGCCGGGATCTTCCCTGCTTGCCAAGCCGATCGAGTCCGCCGAATGAGTGTCGCACCCCCACTTCTCGCGGTCGAAGGCCTGACCAAATCCTACGGCGGCATTCACGCCGTGCGCGGCGTGTCGTTCTCGCTGCGTGCCGGCGAAATCCTGGCGCTGATCGGCCCGAACGGTGCGGGCAAAAGCACGTGCTTCGATATGCTCAACGGCCAGAACAAGCCTGATACCGGCCATGTTCGTCTGCTCGGCGAGGAGACAACGGGCAAGAAGCCGCGCGACATCTGGCGCATGGGAGTGGGACGGACCTTCCAGATCACCGCGACCTTCGCGACCATGACGGTGCGCGAGAATGTGCAGGTCGCGCTGATCTCGCACGGCAGGCAGCTGTTCAATCTGTGGGGCTCGGCGCCGAATGTCGACCGCGGCGAGGCCGGGCGACTGCTCGAGCTGGTCGGCATGGGCGGTTACGCCGATCGTCCCTGCGGCGAACTCGCCTATGGCGACCTCAAGCGGCTCGAGCTTGCCGTCGCGCTCGCCAACGAGCCGAAACTGCTCTTGATGGACGAGCCGACCGCCGGCATGGCGCCGCGCGAGCGCGTCGAACTGATGCGGCTCACGGCCCAAATCGCGCGGGAAAAATCGATCGGCGTGCTCTTCACCGAGCACGATATGGACGTCGTGTTCGAGCATGCTGATCGCATCATCGTGCTCAACCGCGGAATGCTGATCGCCGAGGGCTCGCCCGCCGAGGTGCGCGGCAATCCGCAGGTGCAGGCGATCTATCTCGGCGAAGGCTTGCTTTACGAGGCCGGGCATCGCGAGGGCGCCTCGGCATGAAGCTCACGGTGCAAGACCTCAACAGCCATTACGGCCCCGCGCATATCCTGTTCGACATCGGTTTCGAGGTCGGCGAGGGAGAGGTGGTCGCGCTGCTCGGGCGCAACGGCGCCGGCAAGTCGACCACGTTCCGCTCGATCGTCGGCCTCGTGGCGCAGCGAACCGGCCGGATCACGTTCGAGGGCAAGGACGTCTCGGCACGCCCGACACATGAGATCGTGCGCGAGGGGCTCGGCTATGTGCCGGAGGAGCGGCGCATCTTCACGGATTTGACGGTGGAAGAGAATCTCGAAGTCGGCCGTCAGCCGAAGCGTCCGAACGCACCATACTGGACCCGCGAAAAGCTGTTCACACTGTTTCCGAATCTCGGCGAGATGAAAGGCCGTCCGGGCGGCCGCATGAGCGGCGGCGAGCAGCAGATGCTGACGATCGCGCGCACGCTGATGGGCAATCCGTCGCTGGTGCTGCTCGACGAGCCCTCGGAAGGCCTGTCGCCAAAAATCGTGGAGCAGATGGTCGATGCCATCCTGACCATGAAGAAGGAGGGCGTCAGCATCGTCGTCTCCGAGCAGAATTTGCACTTTGCGCGGCTGATTTCCGATCGCGCCTATATCATCGAGCGCGGCCGCATCTGCTTTGGCGGCACCATGGCCGAGCTCGACGCGCGTCCGGATATCCGCGACGCGCATCTGTCGTTGTGAGGGGCGGGGACGAATGGCGAGAAGCGTCGCGGCGAAGAAGAGCGTGAAGCAGGGCAAGCCGCCTTATGTGCTCGACGAGCAGGTCGGCTTCATCCTGCGTCAGGTCTGGCAGCGCCACAGCTCGATCTTCTCCCGCGACATCGGTACCAATCTGACGCCGACACAGTGGGCGGCATTGTCAAAGCTCGCCGAGACCGGGCCGTGCTCGCAGAACCAGCTTGGACGGCTGACCGCGATGGACGTCGCGACCATCAAGGGCGTGATCGACCGCCTCACGGCGCGTGGCCTGACCGAAACGAGCCAGGATCCCGAGGACGGACGGCGCCTGCTGGTAAGCCTGACGCGCGCCGGTCAGCAGCTTGCGGAAAAGCTCGCACCGAATGCGATTGCGATCACCCGCGAAACGCTGGCCCCGCTCGATGCGAAAGAGCGCGAGACGCTGATGGCGCTGTTGAACAAGCTAAGATGAAATCGGTCTTGTAGTCTCGTAGGGTGGGCAAAGGCGCAAAGCGCCGTGCCCACCATCTTTCATCGTTTGGCAAATATGTTGGTGGGCACGCTTTCGCTTTGCCCACCCTACGGCAGTCTTTCCGTGGCTTACCTCGCCACCACTTCCGGCACCCTGCCGGCCGGCGGCGTATTGCGGCTGCGCTGGGTGCGCACGATGCCGTCGATGATGGTCATGCCGATGCCGGGGAGGTCGCCGAGCTGGACGCTCTCCAGAATGGTCTTGCCGGGCGAGTGCTGCGCCTTGTCCATGATCACGAAATCGGCGGAACGGCCGACCTCGATCAGGCCGCAATCGAGCTGCCGCATCCGCGCGGTGTTGCCGGTGGCGAGGCAGAAGGCGATCTCGGCCGGCAGCTCCCCGAGCGAGGACAGCATCGAGACCATGCGCAAAATGCCGAGCGGCTGCACGCCGGAGCCGGCTGGCCCGTCGGTGCCGAGGATGACGCGATGGAGATCGCCCATCTCGCGCGCGATGCGCAGCGTGTAGAGCGCCGAGCGCTCATTGCCGTTGTGCACGAGCTCGAGGCCGCGCTTGCAGCCCTCGCAGATACAGCGGATCTGGTCGTCGGGGAGCGCGGTATGACCTCCATTGATATGGCCGACCACGTCGGTGTCGGCCTCCAGCACCACGTCCTTGTCGATCAGGCCAGAGCCGGGGATCGAGGGGCCGCCGGTGTGGATCGTGCTCTGGATGCCGTATTTGCGGGCCCAGCCGACCATCTTGCGAGCCGTCGGGCCGTCCTTGACTCCGCCGAGGCCGACTTCGCCGAGCAGCTTGACGCCGGCCGCGGCCAATTCCTTGAAGTCTTCCTCGACCATCTCGCATTCGATCACGGGCGCGCCAGCGTGAACCTTCACGCCGCCGGGGCGCAAATTCCAGAATGCGCGCTGGGCGAAGATGGCCATGGCTTTCAGGCCGACGACGTCGCGGGGGCGGCCGGGCATATGCACTTCGCCGGCCGAGATCATGGTGGTGATGCCGCCATGCAGGGAGCTGTCGATCCAGTTGATCTGGTTCTGCCGCGGCGTCCAGTCGCCCGCGACAGGATGGACGTGGCTGTCGATCAGGCCCGGCGCCACCGTGGTGCCGTTGGCCTCGACGATCGTGGTCGCGTCGTCCGTGTTGAGGTCCTTGAAACGGCCGATCGCGGTGATCTTGCCGTTCTCGGCGACGATGGTGTCGCCGTCCAGGATCGGCTTTTCCATCGCGCCGGACAGGATCAGGCCGATATTTCGGATCACGAGTTTCGAGGGTCCGGTGGCCTGGGGTGCGTCATGCGCCATGGAAGGGGCTCCTCATTCCTAACTGCAACGCTTGCGATCTTGGGCAGCCTTGACCGCGGGATCAAGCCGGATTATTCATTAGTATACGAATGATCGTGTACAAACGACGCATAGCTGCCCGCCTCGGAACCGCATTGGAAGCGACAGGGAAGGTGAGATGAGCAATTTCAATCAGGAAAGCGTCTTGAGCGTCCACCACTGGACCGACACGCTGTTCTCCTTCAAGACCACGCGCAGCCCGACCTTCCGTTTCCGCAACGGCGAGTTCACCATGATCGGACTCAAGGTCGGCGAGAAGCCGCTGCTGCGGGCCTACAGCGTCGCCAGCGCCAATTACGAGGACACCCTCGAATTCTTCTCGATCAAGGTGCCGGACGGTCCGCTGACCTCGCGGCTCCAGCATCTGAAGCAAGGCGACGAGATCATCGTCAGCCGCAAGGCCACCGGCACGCTGGTGATTGATAACCTGGAAGAAGGCCGCAACCTCTACCTCATCGGCACCGGCACCGGCCTCGCGCCGTTCCTGAGCGTGATCAAGGACCCCGAGACCTATGAGCGGTTCGAGAAGGTCGTGCTGCTGCATGGTTGCCGCCACGTCAAGGAACTCGCCTATGGCGAGATGATCACCGAGCACCTGCCGAAGGACGAGATGCTCGGCGAGTACATCCAGAACCAGCTGATCTACTACCCGACCGTGACCCGCGATCCCTCCCGCAACCGCGGCCGCATCACCGACCTCATCACCTCCGGAAAACTGTTCGCCGATATCGGCCTGCCGACGCTGGAAGCGGCCCATGACCGCATCATGATCTGCGGCAGCCCCGCGCTGGTCGCTGATACCCGCGTGCTGCTGGGCGAGCGCGGTTTTGTCGAAGGCAACCACGGTGAGCCCGCCCAGTTCGTGGTCGAAAAGGCCTTTGCCGAGCGCTGATCCCGGGTTTTCGCGCAATAAGACCGCATTTTCGCCCTCGGGCGGGCGTTGCGGCGTCGATTCGGCGCTTGATACACTGTGGGGGCGAATCAGCGGAGTTCCCACATGGTTGCGGATAGCGACAGCAACATCGCCTGGCACCGGGTTCAGTTGAAGAAGAACCGCGCCGAGTTGAAGGCGCTCGAAACCGCGCGCTTCACGATGGGCGAAATCGCGTCGTCGAAGCGGAACGGCGAGAGCCAGAAGACGGTCGCGGACCTCAAGCGCAAGATCGCGCAGTCCGAGCGCGTCATCGCCGACCACGACAAGCGCACGCGCCGTCCGCTCGGCACTGATTTGCAAAGCCTCAGCAATGGCAGCTGGAGCCACTGGGACGCCTATACTCAGCAGCAGCGCAAGGCCGGCCCACGCTCGCCGGGGCGCGGCTAGTCCCGTTGCCCAAGAAGGGCCGGTTCCGGGCCTTGCGCGTGCGGCCTCGCACACCATCTCGTTGAGGCGCCACCAACCAGTTCGGTGATCCCATGGCACCGCGCCTCGATTTCACCAGCGAGGCCTTCTTTCGCGATCCGCCCAAGGCCATCGCCGCCCTGCGGGCGTCCGGCCCTGTCGTCGCGACGCGCTTTCCGCTTGTCGGCGACGTCTGGATCACCACCACGCACGACGCCACCGTGCAGGTGCTGAAGGACAGCACGATCTTCACGCTGCGCAAGGAAGACGGCGACGTTGCCGGCCTGCGCTGGTGGATGCCAGGGCTGGTCAGGACCATCGCCAACAACATGCTGACGATGGACGAGCCGGATCACACCAGGCTGCGCAGCATCGTCGACGAGGCCTTTCGCCGCCGCGCCATCGTTGCGATGGAGCCACGCATTCGCGCCATCGCGGACGGTCTGGCCGATGAGCTATTCGCGAAGGGCAGCCCGGCCGATCTGGTCCAGAGCTACGCGCGCATCCTGCCGCTCTCGGTGATCTCGGAGCTGCTCGGCCTGCCCATGACGGATCGCCCGCGCTTCATCGCCTGGGCCAATGCGATGTCCTCGCTGACGAATGTCGTTAGCTTCTTTCGTCTGCTGCTCGCGTTCCGCAAGATGCGCGGCTATCTCGAACAGCAATTGCAGATGGCACGCGCGCAAGGCGGCGAGGGCCTGATCGCCGAGCTGGTCCAGGTCGAGCGGGAAGGCGGTCAGATCACGCCGGACGAAATGGTCTCGATGGTGTTCCTGCTGCTCGCGGCGGGCTCGGAGACCACCACGCATCTGATCAGCGGCTCGGTTTTCGAGCTGCTCAGGAATCCAGGATTGCGTGACTGGCTGGAAGAGGACTGGACCCGCGCCGGGCTCGCCGTCGAAGAGTTTTTGCGTTTCGTCTCGCCGGTGCAATTTTCCAAACCGCGCTATGTGCGGCGGGACGTTGAGCTGGAAGGCGTCCGCTTGAGCAAAGGTGATCGCGTCATGGTCATGCTCGCGGCGGCGAACATGGACCCGGCGGTGCACGACCAGCCGGAGCGGCTCGATCTCGAACGCAAACCCAACCGCCACATCTCTTTCGGCACGGGAATTCATTTCTGCCTCGGCCATCAACTGGCGCGGATCGAGGCGGCTTGCGCGCTGGAGGCCTTGTTCACGCGCTGGCCGCGGCTTGGTCTCGCTGTCGATCCATCGCAGATCCATTGGCGCAAACGGCCGGGCATCCGCGCGATCGCAAAGCTGCCCGTTGTGGCCGATGCGGATCAGCCCGTCGATTTCCGCGATGCGACGAGATCGCGCTCCCAGCCGAACACCGAGCGGCCGTCCAGCTCCGGAGATGCGGCACGTTCACCTGCAATGAACGACTCGACCGACGGCCCTTGAGCCGTTCGTTCCAGCCGCCGGGCCTGGTCGTCGAGGCGCTTGATCGCCTGCATCTTCTCCTCGCGTCCGAGCTTTGCGCTCTGGATCGCTCCCTTCAGCACGCGGATGGTCTCGTCATAAACCTTGATCGGAACGGGGTAGGGATGCCGGTCCTTGCCGCCATGGGCGAGCGAGAAGCGCGCGGGATCGTTGAAGCGGTAGGGCGCGCCGTGCACGACTTCGGCGACCATCGCCAGCGAGCGCACGGTGCGCGCGCCGACGCCCGGCGTCAGCAACAGGTCGGGGAAGTCGATCGGGCCGCGCTCGGCGGCAGCTAGCAGCGTGCCATGCAGGCGGCGCGCGAACACGTCCTTCGGCCGGACATCGTGATGCGCGGGCATGATCAGATGCGGCAGCATCGCTTGCGCGGGCTCGGGCGGAGTCCCGGTGAGCCGCTCGAACTCGCTGAGGATGCGATCGGGGCCGAGATCGCTCAGGAGCTCGAGCTGCGCATTGCGCGAGACGTCGGCGCGATGGTCGGTGAGATTGACGATCTCGCCCTGCTGCGGGCCGTCGATCGCGATGTGCGGAGCCTCGACGAAACTCTTCAGCGCTTCCGAGTGCCAGTGATAACGCCGGGCCTGGCGCTTGTCGCCGTTCATGCCCTGCTGCACGACCGTCCACTTGCCGTCGGCTGTAACGAAGAAGCCGTGGAGATAGAGATCGAAGCCGTCCTGAACGGCGGCGCTGTCAACCTTGGCCACCAGCCGGCTGGCGCGCGTGAGTTTTGCGCCATCGAAGCCGACGCGATCGCCGAGTTGCAACAGCTCGTCCGGCGTCTTGCGAGAATGCTGGCCGCGGCCGCCGCAGACATAGATGCCGAGCTCGTCCTGAAGCGGGCCGAGCCCGCGCTTCAGCGCGCCGATCACGGAGGTCGTGATACCGGAGGAGTGCCAGTCCATCCCCATTACGGCGCCGAATGACTGGAACCAGAAGGGATGCGACAGACGCTGCATGAACGCATCGCGACCGTAATGATGCACGACAGCCTGCGTGACGATCGCGCCCAGCGAGGCCATGCGGCTCGCCAGCCACGGCGGAACCCGTCCGGTGTGAAGAGGAAGATCGGCGCTGCCGGTTCGTCGAGTCATGATGGCCCAGAAATAGCGCAGTTCGGCGACAGTTGCACCAGAGGGATGCTGCATTGCACTGCGCGCGGGAGCGAACCCGCCGGGAACGCGTTGAGACGCGGATGCAATTCCGGGGGACGTGAATGAACAGGCAGGCCCTCATGGCCGACATCGACAAGATGTTCGGATGGATACCGTCATGGTTTATCGGTCTCGCCCTCGTCGCCGGGGCAATTCTGCTTGCGCTGTCGTTCTATCGGCTCGCGGTTTGGCTGCTCAATCGTACGTTCGGAACCCGGCTCCCGCTGATGAGCGTGTTCATCGAGCGCACCTCCGGACCGGCCCAGCTCGCGCTGTGTCTTGCCGCCGTCGCGCTGGTCCTGCCGCTCGCGCCGCTCGACGACGTTTTTCGCACGCCGTTGAGGAGCCTGTTCGTTGTCGCCTTCATCGCACTGATCGGCTGGATCTCGATCCGGATCGTCGACATGAGCGCGGCGCGCTATTTGCAGAATTTTCGCGACGTCACCGAGAATTTCGTTGCGCGCAAGCACGTCACCCAGGTGCGCGTGTTCAAGCGCGTGACCGACATCATCATCGTCATCATCACGGTCTCGACCGCGCTGATGACGTTCGATTCGGTCAGGCAATACGGCGTCAGCCTTTTCGCCTCTGCCGGTGCTGCCGGTATCATCGTCGGTCTTGCCGCACGGCCGCTGCTGAGTAATCTGATCGCGGGTTTGCAGATCGCGATTGCCCAGCCGATCCGCATCGAGGATGCCGTCATCATCGAGAATGAATGGGGTTGGGTCGAGGACATCGCCGCGACCTATGTCGTGATCCGGCTGTGGGACTGGCGGCGCATGGTGGTGCCGCTGTCCTACTTCATCGAAAAGCCGTTCCAGAACTGGACCCGCGACACGGCGTCCCTGATCGGCGTCATTGCGCTTCATGTCGACTATCGCGCCGACGTGCCGCGCATCCGGCGCTGGCTGGAAGGAGCGGTGAAGGAGTCCAAGCTCTGGGACGGCGCGGTCGTCAATCTCCAGGTGATCGACGCGGATTCGCGTACCATCGAGCTGCGCGCGCTGGTCAGCGCGCGGAACGCGCCGCAATCCTGGGACCTGCGCTGCGAGATGCGCGAGAAGCTGATCGCCTTCATCCGCGACGAGATGCCGGAAGCGCTACCGCGCGAACGCGCGATCCTGATCCCGCAAGGCGGGGGCGACGACACCGAGTTCCTGCTACGCTCCGCAGCACCGGAGAAGATGCGGGCAAGCGCTCGCAATTGACCGGTTCGGCGCCTCCTTTATCGAGCCTTGGTTGCGCCGCGCAAGACCGCCTGCTGCTTGATCGTGTCCAGCGCGCCGGACGACTGCTGCTCCGTGACGAAGCTGTTGAGCAGGGGACGCGCGGCTTCGCGTCCCCTGGGGACTGCGATGGCCATGTGCTTATGCGCAACACGCTCAAATGTGGTCCTCACGTGAAAGACCTCACTGCGCGCGGATGTCGGCAGCCTTCAGCACCGGCTCCCATTTGGTCGCTTCGGCGTGCATGTAGGCGTCAAAGTCCTTGGCGGAGGAGCCGACCGGGGCTGCACCGATCTTGCCGAGCGTCGACAGCACGTTCGGATCCTGCAGCGCCGCCTTCAGATCGGCCTCGAGTTTTGCGACGATCTCCGGCGGCATCTTTGCAGGTCCAAGCACGCCCCACCAGACCGAGACGTCGTAGCCGGGGACGCCGGACTCGGCGACTGTCGGGACATCAGGCAGCGTCTTGGAGCGCTCGGCCGAGGTCACCGCGAGCGCACGCACCGGGCCGCCTTCGAGCTGGCCGATGGCCTCTGCGAGCGGATTGATGCTGAGCGGAATCTCGCCCGCGATCACGGCTGTCAGCGCCGGCGCGCCGCCCTTGTAGGGGATCGCGACGATCTTGGTGCCGGACATGTATTTCAAGAGCTCGCCGGCGAGATGCGCCGAGGTGCCGTTGCCGGACATGCCGTAGGAGAGCTTGTCCGGCTCCTTCTTCGCAGCAGTGAGGAGATCGCCGAGCGTCTTGTAGGGGCTGTCCTTGGCCACCACGATCGCAAGAGGTGACGACGCCACCTCGCTGATCGCAGTAAAGTCCTTGAAAGTGTCGTAGGGCACGCTTGGATAGATGAACTGGTTGAGCGGATGCCCGCTCGCGACCAGGATCAGCGTGTAACCGTCGGGTGTTGCCTGCGTCAGCGCCTGCGAGGCGACGATGCCGCCGGCGCCGGGGCGGTTGTCGATCACGGGTTGCTGGCCCCAGGTCTTCGCCAGTGCCTGACCGAGCGTGCGCGCCAGCACGTCGACCGCGCCGCCGGCCGCATAGGGCACGAGGATGTGGACCGGCTTGCTCGGATAATTGTCAGCGGCCTGCGCAGCGCTGCTCGCGAGCAGCAGACCGGCGCCCAGCATCAAAGCGCCGATCTTCGTGTTCAAACCCGGCATTATCCAGCACTCCCTAGGGGCGTTCGCGTCCCAACCCGCTGTCATCAGGGCCGTTCCGGACGCCGCCCATCGTTTTTGTTGACGGGACCTGATCTTTTGTACGATAGTACAAATCACATGGTACGCAAGCCCACCAACAAGGAAACGGCCCGCAAGCCGAACATGCGCGAGGCGATCCTCGCCGCGGCCGAGGAGCTGTTTGCCACCAACGGCTTCAACGCCGTCTCGGTGCGCGACATCGCGCAGGCCGCCGGGGCCAATCCCGGTAGCGTCACCTATCATTTCAAGACCAAGGACGGCCTGCTGCTGGAGATTTACCGGCGCCATTGCGGGCCGATGAATCTTCGCCGCTCGGAGCTGCTCGCGGCCGCCAAGCGTGTGCGCGATCTCCAGGACCGGCTGGAGGCAATCGTGCGGGCCTATGTGCTGCCGGCCTTCACCTCGGGTAGCGATCTCGCCGGTGGTGGGGCACGTTTCACGCGGCTGCGCGCCGTGATGTCGGCCGAGGGCAATGAGGTCGCGCGAAAGATCATCGCGCAGACGTTTGACGACACCAGCCACGCTTTCATCGACGCGATCCACGACAGCCTGCCGCACATTCCGCGTACCGACATCGTCTGGCGCAGCCACTTCCTGCTCGGCGCACTCTATTACTCGCTGGTGACACCGGACCGCGTCTCGCGCCTGTCGCGCGGCGAGGCCGACGGCGGCGATCCCGCCAACGCCATCGAGCAATTGGTGCAGGCCACAGTCGCTGCGTTCCAGGCGCCGGCTTTGGATCAGGCCGCGCCGGCACGGCGACGAACTGTTGCAAGCAGCAAGACTTGAAAGAAATCGCCCGGGGGGAGGCGCGGCCTCGCGCTTCCGCTCGCAAGCGGACATGTGACGAGGTGTTGAGGAAATGAACAGGCGAGAGTGCTTGCATCTCTTGACCGGACTGGCAGGTTCCGCGCTCGCGAGCGAAGCGCGTGCGCAAGGGGCTGAGCCGAAGGCCATGCCGACGATCGCGCCGCCGGATCCAAATCCCAAGACACCGTCGTTCAAACCGCCGCCGAAATCCTGCGACAGCCACACTCACATTTTCGGGCCGGCGTCGCGCTATCCCTTCTCGGAGACGCGTCCCTACAACACGGCGGACGCTCCGCTGGAGACGTTCCGTAGCGTGCATGAGAAGATCGGCGTCGAGCGTTGCGTGATCGTCAATGCGACCGTGCATGGCACCGACAATCGCGTCGTCACCGATGCCATCGCCCAGAGCGAGGGCGCTTACAAGGGCATCGCCAATGTCAGCGACGAGATGACCGAAAAGGAGCTCGCCGCGCTCGACAAGGGCGGCATCTGCGGCTGCCGCTTCGCTTTCCTCAAGCGCCTCGGCGGCGTCGGCGACATGACCAAGTTCCAGCGCATCGTGCACCGCGTTGCCGAGCTCGGCTGGCATATCGACGT
The DNA here is from genome assembly GCF_049949275.1 of Bradyrhizobium genosp. A. Classification (NCBI taxonomy): domain Bacteria; kingdom Pseudomonadati; phylum Pseudomonadota; class Alphaproteobacteria; order Hyphomicrobiales; family Nitrobacteraceae; genus Bradyrhizobium; species Bradyrhizobium genosp. A. Next base: position 3,670,955 of record NZ_CP188196.1, read on the forward strand.
CTATTTCGAGCCCGGCACGATCGCCGAATTCGCGCCCATCCTCACCGCGCTGCCGACGCCTTACGTGATCGATCACATGGGGACGGTCCAGGCCGCGAAAGGCCTCGACGATCCCGGCTTCACGGCCTTGCTCGACCTTCAGAAGAAAGACGAGAAGTGCTGGGTCAAGATCACCGGCCTCGAGCGGGCCTCTGCCGCCGGAAAGCCATTCCACGACGCGGTGCCGTTTGCGAAGGCGCTGATCGACAACGCGCCCGACCGCGTCATCTGGGGCACCGACTGGCCGCATCCCAACGTCAAGATCATGCCGAACGACGGCGATCTGGTCGATTTGATCCCGTTCTACGCGCCCGACAAGGCGATCCAGCAGAAGCTGCTGGTCGACAATCCCGCGCGCCTGTTCAAGTTCAGCTGATGAATATCATGTACACGCCGACCATTCCGCCGCCTGATCCAAATACGCGCGCGCCAAAATTCAAGCTGCCAAAGCTGTCTTGCGATGCGCATTGCCACATCTTCGGGCCCGGCGCGAAATACCCTTACGCGCCTGACCGATCCTACACGCCGCCGGATGCCCCGCTTGAGGATTTCAAGGTCCTGCACGCCAAGCTCGGCGTGGAGCGTGCGGTCATCGTCAATGCCAGCGTGCACGGCATCGACAACACGGTTGCGCTCGATGCGATCGCGCAGAGCAACGGCGCCTACCGCGCTGTCGCCAATATCGACGACACCATCACGGAGCGTGGGCTTCGGGTGCTGCACGAGGGCGGCTTCCGCGGCTGCCGTTTCAATTTCGTCCGCCATCTCGGCGGTGTGCCCGACAAGAGTGTATTCAACCGCGTCATCGCGATGGTCGCGCCGCTCGGTTGGCATATCGATTTGCATTTCGATGCGATCGATTTGCCGGAATATGCCGACATGCTGGCGCGGCTGCCGCTGAGCTACACCATCGACCATATGGGACGGGTGAAGGCCTCCGAGGGGCTCAACCAGCTTCCGTTCAAGATCCTGATCGAGCTGATGCAGCGCGACGAAAAATGCTGGGTCAAGATCTGCGGCTCGGAGCGGGTGTCGTCGGCCGGCCCGCCGTTCACCGACGCCGTGCCGTTCGCGCGCAAGATCGTCGAGACCGCGCCGGATCGAGTCATCTGGGGCACCGACTGGCCGCATCCCAACGTCAAGGCGATGCCGAATGACGGCGACCTCGTCGATTTGATCCCGCTGTTCGCGCCGGAGCCGGAGTTCCAGCAAAAAATCCTGGTCGACAATCCCGCGCGCCTGTTTGGATTCGACGAATGACCGCGATGACGATCGACAAGCCGCGCGGGCGCGCCTGGTGGAAGGAGCTCTGGATCCAGGTGCTCATCGCCATGGCGGCCGGCATCGCGCTCGGGATCGTCAATCCCGAGGCGGGCGCCAAGATGCAACCGCTTGGCGACGCCTTCATCAAGGCGATCCGGATGCTGATTGCGCCGATCATCTTCTGCACTGTCGTGCACGGCATCGCGCATATGGCCGACATGGCGCGGGTCGGGCGCGTTGCGGTCAAGAGCATCATCTATTTCGAGGTCATGACCACGATCGCGCTGATCATCGGTCTCGTCGCGGTGAACGTGCTCAAGCCCGGCGCCGGCATGAACATCGATCCCGCCAGCATCAATGCCAGCGCGGTCGAGCCGTATCTCAAGCAGACCGCCGTGATCGGCTTTGTGCCGTTCCTGATGAACATCGTGCCCGCGACGTTCATCGGCGCCTTCGCCGAAGGCAATATCCTCCAAGTCCTGTTTATTTCGGTGCTGTGCGGCTTTGCGCTGGTGCAGCTTGGCGAGCGCGCCGCGCCGTTGGTCAATTTGATCGACATCGCCGCCAAGATGGTGTTCGCCGTCGTCGGCTTTGTGATGTGGGCCGCGCCGATCGGCGCATTCGGCGCCATTGCATTCACGGTCGGCAAGTTCGGCGTCGGCTCGTTGGCCTCGCTCGGCAAGCTGCTGGGCGGGTTCTATCTGACCTGCGTCATCTTCATTATCGTCGCGCTCGGCCCCATCGCGCGGCTCTGTGGCTTCTCGCTGCTGAAGCTGATCCGCTACATCTGGGAAGAGCTGCTGATCTGCATCGCCACGACCTCGTCGGAGACAGTGCTGCCGCGGATGCTGATCAAGCTGGAGAAGGCCGGTTGCGAGAAGAGCGTGGTTGGGCTCGTGATCCCCACCGGCTATTCCTTCAATCTCGATGGCACGTGTCTTTATCTCGCCGCCGCCTCGGTGTTCCTGGCACAGGCGACCAACACGCCGTTCGGGCTCGCCGAGCAGGTAGAGCTGCTGCTGATCCTGCTCGTGACCTCCAAGGGCGCTGCGGGCATCGCGGGCGCCGCCTTTGTCGTGCTGGCGGCGACGCTGTCGGCCACCGGCTCCATTCCGGTGACGAGCGTTGCGCTCGTGCTCGGCATCCATCGCCTGATGTCGCAGGGACTGACGCCGACCAATCTGATCGGGAACGCGGTGGCGACCATCGCGATTGCCAAATGGGAAGGCGCGCTCGATCACGAGCGCTTGAAGCGCGTGCTCGACGGCGAGGAACCGGAGACCGCCGCCGCTGGATGAACTGGCTGCCGGCATGACGCAGGCGGCCTATGATGTCGACGAACGAAAGAGGGGAGTAGTCCCATGAAAACAGGTCTCGTGATCACCGCCCATCCGGGCGATTTCGTCTGGCGCGCCGGCGGCGCCATCGCGCTGCATGCGAAGAAGGGCTATCGCATGAAGATCGTCTGCATGTCCTTTGGTGAGCGCGGCGAGAGCCAGTTCGCCTGGAAGGAAAAGGGCGCGACGCTGGAATCGGTCAAGGCCGGCCGCAAGGATGAGGCGGAGCGGGCGGCAAAGCTGCTGGGCGCCGAGATCGAGTTCTTCGATTGCGGCGATTATCCGCTCAAGCTGACGGAAACGCATTTCGACCGCATGGTCGATATCTACCGTGAACTCAATCCGAGCTTCGTGCTGACGCACGCGCTGGAAGACCCCTACAATTTCGACCACCCGAACGCAGCGCATTTCGCGCAGGAGACCCGCGTGGTGGCGCAAGCCATGGGCCACAAGCCGGGGGCGAAGTACCAATATTCGGCGCCGCCGGTGTTCCTGTTCGAACCGCACCAGCCCGAGCAGTGCAACTACAAGCCGGACGTGCTCCTTAGGATCGACGAGGTCTGGAAGGAGAAGTACGAAGCGTTCCAGATTCTCGCCGCGCAAAAGCATCTCTGGGGTTATTACGAGCGCGTCGCGCTCAACCGCGGCATCCAGGGCAGCCGCAACACCGGGATTTCCATGACCTACGGCGAGGCCTATCAGCGCCTGTTCCCAACCGTTGCGGAGGTGCTGGCATGAAGCCGGTCGTCGTTCGCAACATCAAGCGAGCCGATCCCGCCGGCATGGCGGAATACGGCGTCTCGACCGTGCATGAGGCTTATGGTCGCATCGGCCTGATGAAGCCTTACTTGCGGCCCGTCTGGGCGGGCGCGTCGATCGCGGGTCCCGCCGTCACTGTACTGGCGCAGCCCGGCGATAACTGGATGATCCATGTTGCGGTCGAGCAGTGCAAGAAGGGCGATATCCTCGTCGTCGGCTGCACTACCGACAATACGGACGGCATGTTCGGCGAGCTGCTCGCGACCTCGCTGCAGGCACGTGGCGTGCAGGGGCTGATCATCGATGCCGGCTGCCGCGACATCAAAGCGCTGCACGGGATGAATTTTCCAGTGTGGTCGCGCGCGGTTTCGGCCAAGGGCACGGTCAAGGCCACGCTCGGCTCGGTCAACGTCCCCGTGGTCTGCGCCGGCGTCAACGTCGACCCCGGCGATATTATCGTCGCCGATGACGACGGCGTCGTGGTGGTGCCGAAGCGGTATGCCGCCGAAGTTGCCGAGAAGGCGAAGAAGCGCAACGCCGACGAAGGCGGCAAGCGCCAACGCCTTGCCTCAGGCGAGCTCGGTCTCGACATGTACAGCATGCGCGAGGCGCTGGCGAAGGCGGGGCTTGTCTACGTCGACAATCCCGAGGACGTCTAAGGCGACAAGAAGCGGAGCGCACCGATGGATCGGCTCAAGCTGAAGGCCGTGCTTGGCAGTCATCCCCATGTCCAGGCGGTCAAGAGCGGCGAGCTCGGCTCCGACCTGTTCGATCTCGACTTCATCGAGTACACGCCGACCAACGCGGCGTTCAAGCCGATGGTGCGCGAGCAGGCGTTTGACATCTGCGAGATGGCGATCGTCACCTATCTGATGGCGAAGGCGCACCGCAAGCCGCTGGTGCTGTTGCCGGCGACCATGATGGGCCGCTTCCAGCATTCCTATGCGCTGTACAATCCTGAAAAGGGAACGCTCGGGCCGTCCGATCTCGAAGGCAAGCGCGTCGGCATCCGCTCGTTCACGACGACGACCGGCGCCTGGATCAGGGGCATCCTCGCCAACGATTACGGCGTCAATCTCGACAAGATCCGCTGGGTGACGTTCGAGGATCCGCATGTCGCCGAATATGTCGACACCACCGAGCGCGCGCCGAGGGACAAGAAGGTCTTGCAGATGCTCATCGACGGCGAGGTCGACGCGGTCCTCGGCGAGACGTCGAACGATCCCAGGCTGAAGCCGCTATTCCCCGATCCGGCTGCGGAGGCCGCCAAATGGTACGCGCGCCACGGCGTCGTACCGGTCAATCATCTCGTGGTCGTCACCGAGAGCCTCGCGAAATCGCGCCCCGAAATGGTCGTGGGCGTCTATGATCTGCTCAAGCGGAACAAAGAACAGGTCGGACCTGCGGCGACACCCGATTTCGTCCCGTTCGGGATCGAGGCAAACCGAAAGCCGTTGGAGCTGATCGTCGACTACGCATTCCAGCAGGCGTTGATTCCGCGCCGCTATGCAGTCGAGGAGCTTTTTGATGCGACGACACGAGGGTTGAACTGATGTCGGATCCGAGGCGATGGCAGATCGGGCTGGTTGGCTACGGCGAGGTCGGCAGGATTCTTGCTGAGGATCTGCGCCAGCAGGACATCAAGGTTGCCGCCTATGACATCAAGCTCGGCAGCGAGCAGGGCGTGCCGCTGACGGAGCATGCGGCGAAGTTCGGCGTGAAGCTCGCGGCGTCTCACGCTGAACTGACCGCGAAATCCGATTTCATCATCTCGGCCGTCACTGCGAGCCAGGCCGTCCCGGTCGCAAAGGCCTGCGCGGCGGCGATCAACCAGGGCACCTGGTTTCTCGACTTCAACTCGGCATCGCCAGGCGCCAAGCAGCGCGCGGCGGCGCTGATTGACGGGGCCGCGGGGCGCTATGTCGAGGGCGCAGTGATGACCTCGGTGCCGCCTTATCGCATCAAGGTGCCGCTGCTGCTGGGTGGTCCCGGCGCGAAGGAGCTCGAGCCGCTTTTGAACGCGATCGGCTTCGCGGCGAAGGTCGCGAGCGACAAGCTCGGTGTGTCCTCGGCCGTGAAGATGTGCCGCAGCATCATGATCAAAGGCCTCGAAGCCATGGTCATCGAAAGCTTCACCACTGCGCGCGCCTATGGTGTCGAGGATGCAGTGCTGGCGTCGCTCACGGAAACCTTTCCCGCCATCAATTGGGAGAAGCAGGGCGCCTATTTCTTCCAGCGCGTGATCGAGCACGGCCGCCGCCGTGCCGAGGAGGTGCGCGAGGTCGCCGAAACCGTGCGCGAGGCGGGGCTGACGGCGTGGTCGGCGCAGGGCACGGCCGAGCGTCAGGCCTGGGTGGCCGATCTCGCCGATGAAGGCCTGTTCGGACCCAAGGGAACGAAAGAGTTCGCCCGCAGCGCCGATTGGCGCACCGAGGCGGATCGCATCCTCGCGAAGATCAAGCGCTGACTCCGAACGCGCGCGCTCAGCTCAAAATTCTGCCGTCGTCGCGATAGCCGGAGACTTCGTCGCGGGCGGCCTCGATCAAATCGATCAGGCTCTTGGCCTCGCGGACGATGTCCTTGGTGCGCTCGGTCCTGAACTCGGTCAGGATCATGCGAACGCACTTGTCTGCGGTATCAAGCGTCCACAGCGCGCGAGCCATGTCGTCCTGCGTGCGGATCGCCGAGATATCGAGGCCTGAGAGAACTTCACCGATGCCGGTCAGCCGCTTGACGGCGGTTTCCGCAGGGGTCTTCGCCTGCATGGACTGGTAATCAATGCTGCTGAATGCGCTGAACATATCTAAAACTCTCCGTGAACGCAGATGATCAGTGCAAGGTCTTAGTAAGATTACCTGACCCTCCTCGCAACGCGTTTTGCTACGGACCGGGATTCTACCGGACTCGGATTTTGAGGCGGGATCAGCGGTACGATTGGACGGTTAGGCGCGCTTGCCGACAACCTTGCCGTTTACCGCAACAAGTTTTCCCTCCTTGTACACGGAGCGCCCCTGCGGTACCGCGACGACGGCCTCGGGGACATGGGCTGCATTCAGCGTCACGAAATCCGCCTTGCCGCCGACACGCAGGCCGTAGCCTTCGAGCCGCAGTGCCTTGGCGCCGGCCTCGGTGACGACGTCGAATGCGACCCGTAATTCCTCATCGGTGTTGAAGCCCGAACGATAACCGAGCGTCGTCGCCCGGCGCAGCATGTCGCCGTCGCCATAGGGCCACCAGGAATCGCGGATGTTGTCGTTGCCGCTGAACACAGTCACGCCGGCATTGCGCAATGCCAGGATCGGCGGGAAGGGCCGCGCGCCCGGTGCGTTCGTCATGATCGCGACGCCGGAACGGGCGAGGGTGTCGGCGACTGTCATGAGCTGATCTGTGGAGATGTCGCCGAGTCCGTAAGCGTGGCTGATGGCGACATGGCCCTCCATGCCGAGCGCACGCGTGCGCGCTGCGATCTGCTCGATCTCGAACGCGCCCAGCGTGCCCATGTCGTGCAGGTGAATGTCGACGTCGATGCCGTGCTTGTTGGCGACGTCAAACACGACATCGAGATGCTTCTCGACGTCGCGGTCAAAGCTCGCGGGATCGAGCCCGCCGACGAGGTTCGCGCCGAGCCCGATGGCTTCGTCGAGCAGTTGCGACGTGCCCTGGCTCGCCAAAATGCCGCTCTGGGGAAAGGCAACGAGCTGGATATCGATCAGGCCGCGATATTCCTCGCGCACGCGCAAAATGGTCTCCAGCGACTTCAGGCCGACCGAGCCATCGACCATGACGTGGCTGCGCATTTGCGTGCTGCCGTGGCCGATGCAGAGATCGAGCTGGCTGCGCGCCCGCACGTCCATCGGCGCTGACGCGGCCATGTTCTGGGCCTGAAAGGCCACGCGTTCGTGCACGTTGAATCCATCAGTGCACGGCCTGTGCGGACGCCAGGCGTCGCCATAGAAGCTGGTGTCGAGATGGATGTGGCCTTCGACGAAGCCGGGAACGACGAGGGCGTTGCCGACGTCGACCGTCTCGTCATCGCGGGTGGGCGCGTCAGCCGGCATGATCGCGGCGATGCGGCCGTCCTTTACCCCGATGTGATGTCGCGCCCCGTCGTCGAAGCGCGCGTTGAGGAAGATCTTGTCGAAGGCCATCCGGTTGCTCCGTTGGTCGATTTGGAGTTGCGCGAGCGGTTCAGTTTCTCGGCTTGAGCAGCGTCGCTCGCTTCCGCTCAAAGGTTTGCCGCCCGTTCTTGAAGCCCATCAGGACATCCGGCAGCTCGGCAATGGCGAAGCGGCTGTCCTGCGTGTCGAGCACGACGAGATCGGCAGGTTTTCCAACCGCGATCCCGTAATCCCTGAGGTTCATCAGCCGCGCCGGCAGTTCGGTGACGAGATCGAGGCAGGTGTCGAAATCGCCGACGGCAGCGTGGGCGACATTGGCGTAAAAATTCGCCATCCGCAGCAGCGAGGCATCGCCGAATGGGGTGAAGGGATTGAGCACGTTGTTGGTCGCGATCGAGCAGACGATGCCATCACCGGCGAGCTTGTGCGCGAGCGTCAGTCCGCGCGGCGCGTTGTGGGTGGCCTCGCGTCCCATCAGATAGAGATCGGTCGCGGGCAGCACGGTGACGGCGACGCCGGCCTTCGCCAATTGCGCGATGGCCGCCTTCAGCCGTTCCGGCGGCAAGGCCGAGAGTTTTGTGGCATGCCCGATCGCGACGCGACCACCATAGTTGCGCTGTGCGGTCTGCCGGCAGACCTCGTCGAGATGCGACCAGGAGGGATCGAGATCGAAGTCGAGATGGAGATCGACGTCGAGGTCGAATTGCTGGGCGAGGTCGAAGATGCGCGCGAGATGCGCGTTTGGGTCGGTGTCCGTATAGGGGCAGCCGCCGATCGCCTCGGCGCCGTCGCGCAAGGCCTCGACCAGCAGCTCCTCGGCTCCGGGATCGTTGGTCAGGCCCTCCTGCGGGAAGACGCAAAGCGACAGGTCTATCGCCCAGGCGTAATCGCGCTTGAGCGCCTTGACCGCCTCGAAGCTGCGCAAGCCGATGCGCGGGTCGATCTCGACATGAGTGCGCATCCGCGTCGTGCCGTGGACGATGGCGCGCTCAATCACTTTTGCGCCGCGCGCATAGACATCGTCGACGCCAAAATCCCGTTTCATGGCCGAGACGGCGCGGATGGCATCGCCCAGCGTGCCGTGGATGTGCCCACAACGCTCGAGCAGGCAGGCCTTGTCGAGATGGATGTGGGTGTCGACGAAGCCGGGCAGGGCCAGCCGCCCGCCGAGATCGACCTCGACGGCCTCGCAGGCCAGCCCGGGTTCGATTGCGGCAATACGTCCGCTCGTCACGCCGATATCGACGGGCGTAGGGGATGATCGCAACAGGGCGTTGCGGAAGATCAGGTCGAAGGCGGTCTGGGCGGTCATGGCGGGGAATCTTGCTGGAGAACTTATAGCAGTGGGCAGCAATGTAGCGGGAGACATGACGAAAATATATGCGTCCTCCCGGACCTCCCCGCGCATATCGAAAGCTGCGATAACTGATAAGCGCAGGCTGCTCTGGTGGCTGCCGCGCGGCTGGGCTATCAACCGTTCGATTGCGCCCGGCATGGAGGCGCAACCCGCTTTCAGGAGCCCCCGATGCGTCTACCCGCCGTTCTCTTGGTCGTCACTTGTCTCGCCGGCGCAGCTTCCGCCGAAGATCTGTCGGGCACGCTTCAGAAGGTCAAGGAGACCAAGAAGATCACGCTGGGCTATCAGGAAGCCTCCGTGCCCTTCAGCTATCTCGATGGCAACCAGAAGCCGGTCGGCTTTGCCATGGACATCTGCCTCAAGATCGTCGACGCCGTGAAGAAGCAGCTCGGCATGCGCGACATTGCCGTCGACTATGTCGCCGTGACCTCGTCGAACCGCATCCCGCTAATGGTCAACGGCACGCTCGACCTGCACTGCTCGGCGACCACCAACAACGCCGACCGCCAGAAGCAGGTCGCTTTCACCAACACGCATTTCCTCAGCGCGACGCGATTTGCCGCCAAGAAGGCCGCCAAGATCAACACCATCGACGATCTCAAGGGCAAGGCCGTGACCGCGGTGGCAGGCTCGGTCAACCTGAATCAGCTCGCCAAGGTCAATACCGAGCGCAATCTCGGCATCAAAATCACGCCGGCCGTGGATCAGGCCGAGGCGTTCCTGCTACTCGAGACCGACCGCGCGCAGGCCTACGCGCTTGACGACGTTCAGCTCGCGGTCGCGATTGCGCGCTCTAAGGAGCCGGCTCTGTTCATGATCAGCGAAGAGACGTTTTCGAAGGCCGAGCCCTTCGGGATCATGCTGCGGCGAGAGGATGCGCCGTTCAAGGCGCTGGCCGATCGCGCCACGGCCGAGCTCTATGCGAGCCCGGAGATCGAGGTGCTCTACAGGAAATGGCTGGAATCCCCGACGCCGCCGAACGGCATCAACTACAACGTCCCGATGTCGACGGCGTTGCGCAACGCCTTCAAGACCCCGAGCTCGAGCGCCGATCCGGACGTGTATCTGGTGAAGTGAGGTGAGGGCGCTAGCGGGCGCGTGGCGTGTCCAGCAACTGGCCGGCCAGCGCTGCGCCGATGACCGCAATCGCGGCCATGACGAGGGCCCAGGTGGCGAACAGGCGATGACCGATCAGCGCACCGCTCAAAAGCGGGGCGCTGATATTGGCACCCGACATCAGCGACTGATTGAGCCCCATGATCATGCCCTGGCGGTTGATCGCGGTGGAGCGCGACAATTCCGCCGTCAGTGTGCTGCGGGCAAACATGGTGCCGACGATGATTAGCGTCAGATAGAGTGCGAGCAGGCTGATGTTGCAGCCGGCGGCGAGGCCGGCAAATCCGAGGCCCATGCAGGCGAAGGCCGCCATGACGATGCTGCGGTCGGAGGCGATGAGGTTCGCCCGGGTGATCAGAACTCCCTGAACCACTATGTTGATGAAGCCGGCATAGGCGAACATCCAGCCGAGCTCGCGCGCGCCGAAGGGATGGCCGTCCCAGGAGAACTGTGCCGAGAGGAACAGGCCGATCTGCGACAGGAACATCGAGTTGACGAAGAAGAACACAATCAGCAGGCCGAGCAGGCGCCAGGCGTAGCGCATGCCGAACAGGCTGCGCACCAGCGTCGGCTCGGGTACACGATGCTGGTAGAGCGGCTCGGACGCCGGATGGTCGGGCGGAAGCAGGGCGATCGTTGCGAGAATGCTGATAAGCGAGAGCGCGGCCGCGGCCCACACCGGTGCGGTCTGGCCGTAATGAACGAGGAAGCTCGACAACGCAGGTCCCAGCAACAGCCCGGTTCCAATGGCGCCGCTGGTCATGCCGAGCGCCTGCTTGCGCGTCGCCGGCGCGCTGTGCTCGGCGGCATAGGCATGCGCGACCGAGATGTTGCCTGATGTCAGGCCATCGATGATGCGTGCCAGAAACACCAGCGTCAGATTGCCGGCCAGCGCGAGCAGGACAAATCCGATGAGTGTCCCGAACTGGCTGACAACCAGCACTTTCCGCCGTCCGTAACGGTCGGAGAGAATGCCGACCACGGGACCGGCGATGAGCTGGCAGACGGCATAGACCGAGATCAGCGCGCCGATCAGGAACGGCGTAGCGCCGAGCCGCTGCGAATAGAACGGCAGCAGCGGCAGGATGATGCCCATCCCCGTGGCATCCACCGCCACCACGACGAAGGTCGGGACGAGCGACAGTGCGCTCTCGCCCGCGTTCGCCCGTCGAGCCTCCGCCGTGGAACCCCGGCCCATATCGTGGTGTCCTCGTCGCTTTTGCGTGATCGCCTCCAACACACGGGATTATATAGTTGCAGACCAATAGTTCGTGTCCTATCTAATTTGCATGGCACCTTCGCAGGCTCATATCCACGGCGAAATCGGCCGGCTGATCACGCGCCTTGCCCGCATCTGGCGGCGCGAGTCGGATCAGGCGCTGTCCGATCATGGCCTGTCCTATGCCACCGCAATCCCGTTGCTGGTGCTGTCGCGGCAGGGCGAGAACGTCCGCCAGGGCGTGCTTGCCGACGAGCTCGGCATCGAAGGGCCCTCGCTGGTGCGGCTGATCGACCTGCTCCAGGCCGAGGGCCTGGTGGAGCGCCGCGAGGACCCGACCGACCGGCGTGCCAAAACGCTCCACTTGACGAAGGCGGGCGAGGTCAAGGTCGAGGAGACCAACCGCATTTTGCGGCGTGTTCGTGCGAGCCTGCTGAAGGATATCGGTGCGGATGAACTTGCGATAACCTTCGAGACGCTCCAGCGCATCGAGCGGCGGGCCAGCCTGCTTGAGGCAAAGGCGTTTCCAGAGACGAAATAGTCATGCGCGCGGAAGAACCGTTCCTGGTCCGCCATGCGGATCTCATTTTCGCTTTGAAGACGTTTGCCGCGTCGATGCTGGCGCTGGTTATTGCGCTCGCGATGGACCTGCCGCGGCCGTATTGGGCGATGGCGACCGTCTACATCACCTCGCAGCCGCTCGCCGGCGCGACCAGCTCAAAGGCCTTCTTCCGCGTGATGGGCACGCTGGTTGGCGCGACCATGACGGTGGCGCTGGTGCCGAACCTGATCAATGCACCCGAATTGTTGTGCCTCGCCATCGCGCTCTGGGTCGGGCTGTGCCTTTATCTGTCGCTGCTCGACGGCACGCCGCGCAGTTACGTCTTCATGCTCGCCGGCTACACCGTCGCGCTGATCGGCTTTCCCTCGGTGTCCGACCCCGGTGCGATCTTCGACACTGCGGTGGCAAGGCTCGAGGAGATCTCGCTCGGCATCATCTGCGCCAGCCTGGTCTCGACGATCGTGTTTCCCCGCAGCGTCGCGCCGGCGGTCGCCGGCCGTGTCGACAGCTGGCTCCTGGATGCGCGCCGCCTCAGTCAGGTCGTGTTGCTGCGTGAGGGCACCAATGAAATCCGCCGCGGCAAGCGCCTCAAGCTCGCGACCGATATCGTCGAAATCGACACGCTCTCCGCCCATCTCGCCTATGACCGGTTGACTGATCGCAATGCGGTGGCCGGCCTCGGCGAGATCCGGCTGCGCATGCTGATGCTGCTGCCCGTGATCGCCTCACTGGAGGATCGGCTGGCTGCGTTAGGGGAGGAGGCCCTGCGCCAGCAGCCGGAGCTGAAGCGATTGCTGGAGGATCTGGCGCAATGGATCGTCAGTGACGTCAGCGCACGGCAACCGGCCGAGCGGATTCGCGCCATGATCGCGGAGCGCCAGGCGGTGCTCGATGACGGCGCGTCATGGGAGCGGATCATCACCACCAGCCTATTGTTGCGGCTGCGTGATCTCGTGGACCTCTCGTTCGATTGCCGCGCGCTGTCCGAGGCGATTGCCGAAAATCGCAGTGTTTCGAGCCTTGATCTTGCCTTCCATTCCGAGGCCGGTGCCGCCCCCGCGCGTCACCGCGACCGCGGCCTTGCATTGTGGTCGGCGGCCGGCGCGGCCGTGGCGATCCTGATCTGCTGCGCGTTCTGGATCGGGACCGGCTGGCCGGACGGCGCGACGGCGCCGATGATCACTGCGATCGCCTGCTCGTTCTTCGCCGCCCAGGACGAGCCGGCGCGCTTCATCCGCAGCTTCGGCCTGTGGTCGTTGGTCGCCATCGTGGTCGTCGCGATCTATCTGTTCGCGGTGGTGCCTGCGATCTCCCATATCGAGGTTCTGGTTGTCGCGCTGGCGCCGACGTTCCTGCTCTATGGCTTCCTGATCGCGCGGCCGGCGACGGCGGGCACCGGCATGGCGCTCGCGGCCAACACCGCGACGCTGCTGGCACTGCAATCGACCTACAGCGCGGAGTTTGCCTCCTACGCCAATTCCGCCGTCGCTTTTTTCATCGGCGTCGTCGTCGCCGAGCTCGTGACTCGGATCGCGCGCGGGGTGGGCGCGGAGTGGATCGCCAACCGTTTGGTGCTGTCGAGCTGGAAGACGATCGCGGTTGCCGCCGAACGGCGCGGCAAGCGCGACCGTGCGGAATTCGCAGGCGTCATGCTGCATAGGCTCGGTCTTCTCGTGCAGCGCATCGCCTTCCTCTCGGAGAGCGACCGGCGCGACGCCGACAGCCTCGTGCAGCTCCGAATCGGGATCAATATCATCGACCTGCGCCGCGCGCGCTATGGGCTCGCGGCATCGACCATTTCCGTCATCGACGACATGCTCGACCAGCTCGCCATCGCCTGCCGCAACTATGCGGGCGGAGGAATGCCGCGCGAACTGTTGACCAGCGTCGACCGGGCGCTGGCCCAGGCGGTGAAGGATCCCAATGACAACGCGCGCGAGGACGCCCTGATCGGCCTTGTCGGCATCCGCCGCGGCTTGTTCCCGGACGCGCCGGCCTATCGGCCGCGCGCAGGCGAGAGTGTGGCGGCATGAGATATGTGATCGACATCTATGGCGTGCTGGTGCCGGCGCTCTTGCTCTGGATCATCGTCGCCTATGTGCTGAGCGCGCTTCTTCGCCGGCTGATGCAGCGCTTTGATCTCTACCGGCTGGTCTGGCACCGCGCACTGTTCGATTTCGCCATTTTCGTCTGCCTTCTCGGCGGCGTCGTCTATCTCTCGGAGTATCTCTCATGAAGGGGAATCTTGCCTGGCTCGGCCGCCTTGCAGTGACCGTCATCGTCGTCGTCGCGGCGCTCGCCGTCGGCCGCGAGTTGTGGGTCTACTACTTGGAGTCGCCCTGGACGCGTGACGGCCGTGTACGTGCCGACGTGGTGCAGGTCGCGCCCGACGTCTCCGGTTTCGTCACAGACGTGCTGGTCAAGGACAATCAGAAGGTCCATCGCGGCGATGTGCTGTTCAAGATCGACCGCGAACGGTTCGCGCTGGCGCTGCGACAGGCTAACGCGTCAGTCGCCGGACATCAGGCTACGCTCGACCAGGCCAATGCCGATCTGAAGCGCTACAGCGCGCTGACGACCGACGCGGTCTCGCAACAGAAGCAGGAGCAGGTGCTCGCGACCCAGCTCCAGGCCAAGGCGGCGTTTGATCAAGCCGTCGCCGACCGTGCCGTCGCCCAGCTCAATCTCGATCGCAGCGAGGTCCGGGCCTCCGTGAACGGCGTGATCACCAACATGGATCTGCGGCCCGGCGCTTACGTCACCGCCGGCAAGGGCGTGATGGCGCTGGTCGACAGCGACACACTGCATGTGGAGGGCTATTTCGAAGAGACGAAGCTCGCGCGCATCCGCACCGGCGACAAGGTGCAGGTCCGCCTGATGGGCGAGAAGGTCACGCTCACAGGCCATGTCGAGAGCATCGCCGCCGGCATCGAGGACCGCGACCGCGCCGAGGGCGCAAGCCTGCTCGCGAACGTCAACCCGACTTTCAGCTGGGTGCGGCTCGCCCAGCGCGTGCCCGTGCGCATCGCGCTCGATCCGGTGCCCGACGGAATGTCTCTCGTCGCCGGCCGCTCGGCGACAGTGGAGGTTCTGAATTAGCTGCGCGGCTTGTGCCGTGCATTATTGCGCCCTCTCCCCTTGTGGGAGAGGGCATCTCCCCTGGTCGATGCAAACTCACTTGGGTGAGGGGTCTGTCTCCGCGGATAGATACCCCTCATCCGGCGATTCGCGCCACCTTCTCCCACAAGGGGAGAAGGAAGAAGGTGCGGCACGTGTTTGGCACTTCGCCTACACGCTCGAATATTTCTTCAGCTCGAACCGCGCGATCAGGCGTCTGGCTAGTCGATCTCGAGATATTCCGGGTCGGCCAGTTTGGGGAACGGGGCGGTCGGCAGCGTCTGGTACCAGAACGCCACGGAGGCGATGTCGTCCTGCAACGGGAGATATTTTGCCTCCTTGAGGCCCGTTCGCCAGCCCAGCGCCTGGATCGTGACGCGAAGGTCGCTCTGGAAGCGAATGGGATCTGGGATGTGCCAACGATACATGCCGAAGCGCTGCTGCGATTTGTAGACGCCGTCGGGACGGATCACCTGCGGCAGGCCGGCATAGGGCGTGGTGAATTCCTGATAGCGCGATTGCTGCACGGCGCCGCGGCCGGAATGCGCCACAAAGGGATCGAAATTGTAGGCGCCGCAGAAATAATCCTCGGTGCCGGTACCGCAGATGGTGGGGAATTCGCCGTCGCCGTCGATGAAGAACTTGATCTCGCCTTCGCCCCACCAGCCGTTGTTGTTGACGCCCCAGGCCATGTAGGTGCCGACATATTGGCCGCGCCCGCTGACGCCGTCGAGGATGGTGTAGACCTCCTTGTAGGGCAGCGGATTGGTGCGCCGGAATTGCGCATGGAAATAGGCGCAGTCCTCGGGCACCTCGGTCAGCACGTAGTTGATCTGGTAGTAGACCGTCAGCGCTTCTTCACTCCTGTTCTCCATCGTGAAGCGCGCGCGCTTGCGGAAGGGCATTTCCCAGTAGCAGTTGAAGGCGCGGCCCGGATTGACGCAGACCGCGAGCGACGACACCTGCGCAAATTCCTCCCATCCGCAGGCGAAGAAGTCGCCGGCCGGGCATTCGACGCTCGGCTGCTCCTGGCCATCCCAGTAGATCCGCAAAATCGAGTGGCGCAGACGCCCGCGCGCCAGCGTCATCCAGATCTGCTGGATGGCGCCCTGGCCTTCGATGTCGGCGAGCGTGAATGTTGCGCCGGGTTCGATCACGACATAGGGCGAGATCTTCCAGCCTTGTCCGAGATCGTGGGCCTGAGCCGCTGCGGGCCCGTCGACGGACATGCCGCCCTTGCCCTTTTCGCCGGTGAAATTCTCGGGGCTGATCGAACGCGTCTGCGCGTTCGACAGGCGCGACAGATTGCCGAGATGCAGGCCCAATCCGGAAAACGCCATGATGTCCTCGATCAGGGGTGAGCGATGCAACGGATATATCGCTCCCGAATCTACCAAAAGATGAAGATGATCGTGCAATGAGAGGGCGATTGCATGCGTCACTTTTTCAGGGCTAACTGGCGCGAACTGCAGGCCGAAGCAGCGCCCGCCGTGGAGGAGATCGATGTCAGCGGAAAGACACAAGACCGGCGCAGCCGGCGCGCCTACCATCGACATTCAAGCCTTGCGGGCGCGCTATCGTGACGAGCGCGACCTGCGTCTGCACTCCGAAGGCAAGGCGCAGTATGTCGAGATGGCCGCAGACTTTGCCCGCTATCTCGACGATCCCTGTGCCGATGCCGGATTTGCGCGCGCGCCCGTCAGCGAAGAGAGCGAGGTCGTCGTCGTCGGCGGCGGCTTCGGCGGCTTGCTGTTTGGTGCGCGTCTGCGCGCGGCCGGCGTCACTGATTTCCGCATCGTGGAAAAGGCTGCCGATTTCGGCGGCACCTGGTACTGGAATCGCTATCCCGGTGCAGCCTGCGACACCGAGAGCTACATCTACCTGCCGCTGCTGGAGGAGACCGGTTACATGCCGGTGCGCAAATATGCGCGTGCGCCGGAGATCTACGAACACTCGCGCCGCATCGGCCGCCACTTCGGTCTTTACGAGCGCGCGCTGTTTCAGACCGTCATTTCGCGCATGGCGTGGCAGGAGCGGGAGGGACGCTGGCTGGTCGAAACCGACCGCGGTGATCGCATCCGTGCGCGTTTCGTCATCCTGGCCGGAGGTCCGTTGAGCCGGCCGAAGCTGCCTGGCATTCCCGGCATCGAAAGCTTCAAGGAGCACAGTTTCCATACCAGCCGCTGGGACTATGCCTACACCGGCGGCAGCGCCGAGGGAGGCCTCGACGGGCTTGCCGGCAAGCGCGTCGGCATCATCGGCACCGGCGCCACCGCCGTGCAGTGCGTGCCGCATCTCGGCCGCTCGGCGAAGGAGCTCTACGTGTTCCAGCGTACGCCGTCGGCGATCGGCGTGCGTGACGACCGGCCCACCGATCAATCCTGGGCGGAAAGCCTGAAGCCCGGCTGGCAGCGCGAGCGGATGGACAATTTCACCGCTGTGATTTCGGGCGAGCCGTTCGAGCAGGATCTGGTGCAGGACGGCTGGACCGGCCTGCTCGGCGAGATTTTGCTGGCGCCGCGTCGTCAGCCACAGCCGGTGACCTCGATGGAGGAGGCGCTAAAGGTGATCGAGCAGGCCGACTATCGCAAGATGGAGGAGATCCGGGCCCGCGTCGACGCCGTGGTGAAGGACGACGCGACGGCCGCGGCGCTCAAGCCCTGGTACAAGGCGTTCTGCAAGCGGCCGTGCTTTCATGACGAATATCTCGACACGTTCAATCGTCCCAATGTGCATCTCGTCGACACCGGGGGCAGGGGCGTCGAGCGCATCACGGAGAATGCGGTCGTCGTCGACGGCAAGGCCTATGAGCTCGACTGTCTGATCTACGCCAGCGGTTTCGAGGTCGGCACCGACTATGCGCGCCGCATGGGTTTTGAGGTCTACGGCCGTGACGGAGTCAGCCTGTCGGAGCGCTGGCGCGATGGCGTCAAGACGATGCACGGCTTCTACAGCCGCGGCTTTCCGAACTGCTTCCTGATCGTGACCGTGCAGGCCGGCCAGAGCGCCAACTTTCCGCACATCATCGACGAGCAATCGCAGCACATCGCCTATGTCATCGATCAGGCGCGCAAGCGCGGTGCCAGGACGTTGGAGCCGACGCTCGCGGCCGAGAATGCCTGGGTCGACGAGGTCGTCAAGGCCGCGCTCGGCCGCCAGACCTACCTCGCCGAATGCACGCCCGGTTACTACAACAATGAAGGCGTGTTCGATCCGATCGCGGCGCGCAACAGCCAATATTGGCGCGGGCCGGTGGCGTTCCTCCGGCTGCTCGCCAAATGGCGGAAGGAAGGCAGCCTGGACGGATTGGAATTGACCTATGGAGCGGACGCGAAAACCGACGGGGCCCCGGTCCCGGCATGAGCGGCATGATCCCGGCGCCATCAGGTGCAACGCGGCTCTACGTCATCGTCGGCGATCCCATCGCCCAGGTGCGGTCGCCCGCGGGAGTCTCGGCCGAGTTCGCAGCGCGCGGCCATGACGGCATTCTCGTTCCGGTTCAGGTTGCGACCGCCGATCTGCCGGATTTTCTCTCGGTGGCGAGCCGGCTGAAGAACCTCGACGGCATCGTGGTGACCATTCCGCACAAATTCGCCTGCTATCAGGCCTGTGCCAGCGCGACGGAACGCGCGCACTTCCTGCGCACCGTCAACCTGATGCGCCGGCGGGCCGATGGTTCGTGGCACGGCGACATGGTGGACGGCCTCGGTTTCCTCGGCGCCGCACGGACGAAGGGGATTGATCCCAGGAGAATGCGGGCGCTTCTCGTCGGTGCAGGCGGGGCAGGCTCGGCGATTGCGCTTGCTCTGGTCGAGGCCGGCGTGAGTGAGCTCGCGGTTCACGACAGCTCGGCGGAACGGCGGGATGTGCTTGTCCATCAGCTCAACGGGCTCGGCAGAGCGTCCGTGCGGGCAGGCAGCGTCGATCCCGCAGGCTTCGACTTCGTCGCCAATGCCACGCCCGCCGGGATGCAGGACGGCGATCCGCTGCCGGTCGATGTCACGCGGCTGGCACCGTCGGCCTATTGCGGCTGCGTGATCACGAAGCCAGAAACTTCGCCCTTCATCGCGGAGGCCCGCAAGCTCGGCTGCGTTACCGCGACTGGCACCGACATGTACCAACAGCACCAGAGCATCATGGTGGATTTCCTGCTTGGGACCGATGACGGACGCTAAGCGTTTGATTGATGTCAAGCGCTGTGCATGCATTGATTGCATCAGTCGGGGGGCTTGAGCGCGCGCGGCTGACGTAGGATCATGCCCGCGCGCGAGCCGGTCGCGCAAAATCGAGGGAAGGGAACGCGGAATGACCAAGGGCAGGACCGTTGCGACGGCGATGATTGGCGCGGCCGCGCTACTGTTGTCCCTGATCCCCGCCGCCCATGCCGCGCAATGCGGCAACGGACCCGGCGGCTTCGAGGCCTGGAAGCGCGAGTTTAGTGCGGAGGCGCAGGGCAAAGGCATCGGTCAGACCGCGATCTCGGCCCTGATGCAAACCAACTACGCCAGCGCCACCATCGGCGCCGACCGCAGCCAGCACAGCTTTTCGCTCTCGCTCGACCAATTCCTGGCCAAGCGCGGCGCCACCACCATCGTCGCGCGCGGCCGGTCGCTGAAGCAGTCGCAGGCCGCGATGTTCGCCTCGATCGAGCAGCGCTACGGTGTGCCGCCGGGGCCGTTGATCGCGATCTGGGGTATGGAGACCGGTTTCGGCAGCCAGCGCGGCAACCAGAACATGCTCTCGTCGATCGCGACGCTCGCTTATGACTGCCGCCGTCCCGAATTTTTCACCGAGCAGCTCTATGCTGCGCTGAAGCTGGTCGACCGCGGCGCGCTGTCGGGGGCAACCCGCGGCTCCATGCATGGCGAGGTCGGCCAGACCCAGTTCATGCCCAAGAACATCCTGGCCTATGGCACCGGCAATCTCGACGTCGCCGCCAACGCGCTGAGCTCGACGGCGAACTTCCTCAAAGCCAATGGCTGGCGTGCGGGAGCCGGTTACCAGCCGGGCGAGCCGAATTTCGCCGCCATCCAGGCCTGGAATGCGGCAGGCGTCTACCAGAAGGCCATCGCGCTGATGGGCCGGCAGATCGACGGGGGTGGTGGGGCGGCGGCGGCGCGCTGAGGCGCTCAGCAAGGCGTGACCCACCGCACGAGAGAAAGTTGTTGCTTTCGGGAACCGACGGCATGAGGTTTGCTTAGATCAAGTTCGGGGCTGGGCATGAGGAGAACTCAACATGGCTACCCAGATCGTGATGGACCAGACCGGCGATACACGCCACGAGTTTGATCCAGAAAATGCCGAAGCGTTGGCGCGGGCCGAACAACGCTTTCGGGAATTGACCGGCGCGGGCTTTACCGCCGCGTACCGGACCGGGCCCGGCGAAGTCACGCGTATCAAATCGTTCGATCCGACCGCGCGGGAGACGCTGTTCTATCCCCGCTTGGTCGGCGGTTGATCTGAACGGCTCATGATCGCGGTCTTCAGGCTCCGCGCGCCCGCGCGAGCGCGCCTGCACGCGCTCCGCGAGCTCTACCGGCGCTTCTTCGGCGAGAACACGCCCGAGGCGCGCGGTCGGCGGCTGTTGTCCGAATGGCTGTCTGAAGAGCAGCGCGCACAATTCGAGCAGCACCGGCATTTTGACGTCATCGGTTGCGACAGCGGCAAGCGCTATCGCATTCACTACGGCACCGCCGCCAACGTCCACGAGGTCGACGACGCGGGAAATGCAACGATGGGGTGGTGCTTCGTCCCGTCAGGCTTCCTCGTGCCGGGCGACGTGATGCTGGCGCAGAAGATCGCGATCGAGACAGACGAGAAGGGAGCTCTGGCGCTCGCTAACCGGTTTCCACCGGCAACGCATTCCGAGCACTTCTACCGGCGGCCGTTCTAGCGAACAGGCCCGGTGGGAGAGCCGGTCAGAGGTGCGTTGTGCGATAGGCGTCGAGCGCATGTGCCGCAAAAACGCCGACGCTGCAAAGGGCAAGGAGGGCCGAGATCAGCTCGATCATAGCTCGTCCTCCCCAAGCGGCCGGGCGACGAGATGCTGGCAGCAGGCATATTCGCAGATCAGGTCGAGGAAGAATTGCATGACGCACGTCCCTGTATGATTTTGACAACCAGTTAACCGGCCATCTGTTTCAGGCGTGTTTCGTCGATTTGGGAAAGCGGTTTCGCGGGGAACCCCGGGGCTGGCCTATGACCGGCCAAAACGCTACATCCGAGCCACCGATCCATCCCTTTGGTCGTGCGTATCGCGCGCGTCGCATCACATTTCGAGGCAAAATCATGGCACAGGTTGCCTGGTTCGACGATCTCACCGTCGGCATGCGTTTCAAATCCCCGGAGGTCGAGGTCACCGAGGCCGACATCAAGCGGTTTGCCGCCGAGTTCGACCCGCAGCCGATGCATCTCGACCACGAGGCCGCCAAGGCGACCTTGTTCAACGGCCTGGCTGCGTCGGGATGGCACACCGCGGCGATCGCGATGAACCTCGCGATCCAGACCCGTCCCTTCGGCCCGCATCCGCTGATCGGCGCCGGCGTCGACGGGCTGCGCTGGACCATTCCGGTGCGGCCGAACGACCGCCTGCATCTGGTCGGCGAGGTCATGAGCCTGACGCCGTCGAAGTCGAAGCCGCAAGGCATCGCGCTGGTGAAATGGACGATGTTCAACCAGAACGGCGAGGAGGTTTACACCTTCACCCCGATCGCGATCGTGCCGCGGCGCGCCTAGGGGGCCGCCATTGGCTATCGGCCGGGTCGAGCCGGCTGAGGCCCTTGCGGCCTGCCGGGAGAGATGGTCAGTTTGGTCCGGGGAAACGCTGGAGGCTGACATGAAACGATTTCTTCTTGTCGCTGCGCTGCTCGGGGGCGCCTTGAGTGCCGGGCCGGCGCTCGCGCAACAATCCAAAGTCGGCGACTGGACCATCGAGAAGCGTACCCAGGACACCCATTGCAACGCGAGCCGCGGCTACAAGGATAAGAACGACGAGAACCGCGACTACGTCATCGTCATCACCTATTCCGACAAGGCCATCGTGATCGTGATGATCTATGATGGCTGGGAGTGGGACAAGGTCGGCGAGATCCTGAAAGCCGATGTCGGCACCGACGACGCCGACATCATGTCGAAGGCGAAGTGGGAGGTCATGGACAAGACCACCGTGCGCGGCATCTTCGAGTATGATCAGTCCATCATGGACCGCCTATCGAAAGCCAAGCGCCTCACGCTCGATTTCGAGGACGATGATGACGACAGCATCGAGATGCAGACTCCTCGCGCCGGCGAAGCGCTCGCCGCGCTGAAATTCTGCGAGGAGAACCGGAAATAAGATGCCGCGCGCCTGAGGCGCGGTTGATTGAGCAAGCAGCGAGCGGGCGCGTGATGCACGGCACACAGCCCGCCCGCTGTTCGCATTTATCCTGGTCTTTGGCGAAGACGTCTCGACGTCATGCCCTATTCGGGGATTTCCCTGCTTTAGTGCTTGAGGCCTTGCACGGGTGCCGTGCTGATGTCGCTGCCGTGATGCACCAGCGGCTTCATGCCGGTGACGGTCCGCAGCAGCACATAGAACACCGGCGTCAGGAACAGGCCGAACACGGTGACGCCGATCATGCCGGAGAACACGGCAACGCCCATGGCACGCCGCATCTCCGAGCCGGCGCCGGTCGAGAGCACCAGAGGCAGTACGCCCATGATGAACGCCATCGACGTCATCAGGATCGGACGTAACCGCAGCCGGCTCGCCTCGATCGCGGCCCGGATCGGCGTACGACCGGCGAATTCGAGCTCGCGCGCGAATTCGACGATCAGGATCGCGTTCTTGGCGGAGAGACCGACCAACACGATGAGGCCGATCTGGGTGAAGACGTTGTTGTCGCCCTTCGAGAGCCAGACGCCGAACATCGCCGCCAGCAGCCCCATCGGCACGATCATGATGATCGAGAGCGGAAGGGTCAGGCTCTCGTAGAGCGCCGCCAGCACCAGGAACACCAGGAGGATCGCCAGCGGGAACACCCAGAGCCCGGAATTGCCGGCGATGAACTCCTGATAGGTCAGGTCGGTCCACTCGAAGGCAAAGCCGGGCGGCAACGTCTCCGCCGCGATCCGGGTCGCTGCCTCCTGCGCCTGGCCTGACGAGAAGCCGGGCGCGGCGGCCGCGTTGATGTCGGACGACAGGAAGCCGTTGTAGCGGATCGCGCGCTCTGGACCCGCGCTCTGGCGGATCGTCATCAGCGCCGAGAGCGGCACCATGTCGCCGGACGATGAGCGCACCTTCAGCTGCCTGATATCGTCGGCACGGGCGCGGAACGGCGCGTCGGCCTGGACATAGACGGAGTAGGTGCGGCCAAACTTGTTGAAGTCGTTGACGTAGTAGGATCCCAGATAGATCTGGAGCGTGTTGAACACCTCCGTCACGGGCACGCCGAGCTGGAGCGCCTTGGTGCGGTCGATGTCGGCGAACAGCTGGGGCACGTTGACCTGGAAGCTCGAGAACACGCCGGCGATCTCCGGCGCCTTCTGCATCGCCGCCATGAACGCCTTGGTGGCTTCGTTCAGCGCCTCATAACCGAGACCGGCGCGGTCCTCGATCTGGAGCTTGAAACCGCCGATGGTGCCGAGGCCGTTGACCGGTGGCGGCGGGAACATGGCGATGAAGGCTTCCTGGATCCCCGAGTATTTCTTGTTGAGATCGGCCGCGATGGCGTTTCCGCTCAGTGCCGGGCCCTTGCGCTCATCAAAAGGCTTCAACGTCGAAAACACGATGCCGGCATTGGACGAGTTGGTGAATCCGGAGATCGACAGGCCCGGGAAAGCCACAGAGCTTTCGACACCGGGCTGGGTCAGCGCGATGTCGCTCATCTTGCGGATCACCTCTTCGGTGCGGTCGAGGGTGGCCCCATCGGGCAACCGCGAGAAGCCAACCAGATATTGCTTGTCCTGGCCCGGCACGAAGCCGCTCGGCACCTGCTGGAACAGGAAGGCAGTGATGCCGACCAGCACCACATAGAGTCCCATCACCGCGGCCTTGCCTGAGATCACCTTGGTGACGGTGCCGCTGTAATTCTCCGAGGAGCGCGTAAAAGCCTTGTTGAAGCCGCGGAAGAACCAGCCGAGCGCCTTTTCGAGGATGATCGTCAGGCGGTCCTTCGGCTCGTTGTGGCCCTTGAGCAGCAGGGCCGACAGGGCCGGCGACAAGGTCAATGAGTTGACGGCCGAGATCACTGTCGAGATCGCGATCGTCAGCGCGAACTGCTTGTAGAATTGCCCGGTGAGGCCGGAGATGAAGGCCAGCGGCACGAACACGGCGATCAGCACCATCGCGATCGCGATGATCGGGCCGGAGACCTCGCGCATGGCCTGATAGGTGGCATCACGTGGCGACAGCCCGCCCTCGATGTTGCGCTCGACGTTCTCGACCACGACGATGGCGTCGTCGACAACGATGCCGATCGCGAGCACCAGGCCAAACAGGCTGAGCGCGTTGATGGAGAAGCCGAACAGATGCATCACCGCGAAAGTGCCGACGATCGAGACCGGCACGGCGAGCAGGGGAATGATCGAGGCGCGCCAGGTCTGCAGGAACAGGATCACCACCAGCACCACCAGCGCAATCGCTTCCAGCAGCGTGTGGATCACAGCCTCGATCGAGGAGCGCACGAACTGGGTGGGGTCGTAGACGATCTGGTACGACACGCCCTCCGGCATGTTCTTCTTGATTTCGGCCATGGTGGCGCGGACGTGGTCGGAAATCTCCAGCGCGTTGGAGCCCGGCGCCTGGAAGATCGGGATTGCGACCGCCTGCTTGTTGTCGAGCAGCGAGCGCAGGCCGTATTCCGAAGCGCCCAATTCGATACGTGCGACATCACGCAGCCGCACGACTTCGCCGCGCGTGCCGGTCTTGACCACGATGTCGCCGAACTGTTCTTCATTCGCCAGGCGTCCCTCGGCATTGACGGAGAGCTGCAGGTCGATCCCCTTGACGTTCGGGGAGGAGCCGACCACGCCGGCGGCGGCCTCGACGTTCTGCGCCTGGATCGCCTTGACGATGTCGCTTGCGGTCAGCCCGTGCTCGGCCGCCTTCTGCGGATCGACCCAGACCCGCATCGAATAATCGCCGGCGCCGTAGAGCTGGACGTCGCCGACGCCGTCGATCCGCGCCAGACGGTCTTTGACGTTGAGCACTGCGTAGTTGCGCAAATACGTCATGTCGTAGCGGTTGTTCGGCGACAGCAGATGCACGACCATCGTGAGGTCGGGCGAGGACTTCTTGGTGATGATGCCGAGCTGGCGCACCACGGCCGGCAGGCGCGGCTCGGCCTGCTGCACGCGATTCTGCACCAGCTGTGTCGCCTTGTCAGGATCGGTGCCGAGGCGGAACGTCACCGTCAGCGTCATCGCGCCGTCGGTGGTCGCCTGGCTCGACATGTACAGCATGCCTTCGACGCCGTTGATCTGCTCCTCGATCGGTGTCGCCACCGTTTCCGCGATCACCTTGGGATTGGCGCCGGGATAGGTCGCGCGCACCAGCACCGAGGGCGGCACGACGTCGGGGTATTCCGAGATCGGCATTGCGAACAGCGAGATCAGGCCTGCGAGGAAAATCAGGACCGACAGCACGCCTGCAAAAATCGGACGATCGATGAAGAACTTTGAGAGATTCATGGCTTTGCCCCTGGGCAATATCGTGCGGTTCCCCGATAGCTCCGCCGTCGTTCCGGGGCGTGGGCGAAGCCCGCGAACCCGGAATCCAGAGGTGAAGTGATCGGAGTTTCGTAGGTTCGAGATTCTCAGGTGCGCAATTACGCACCGTAGTTCGCGCTACGCGCGCCCCGGAATGACGGAGAACATTAGCGTTGCACCACGTCCTGGTTGCTGTGGTTGGAGGCCTGCTGTCCGCGCGCGCCCATCGCCGCCACCTCGGTCTTGAGGAGAGCGCCGGGACGCACGCGCTGCAGGCCGTTGACGACGATGCGATCGCCGGTTTTCAGACCCGCTGTCACGATGCGCAGTCCGTCGACCGAGCCGCCAAGCGTGATCGGCCGGTAGACCGCACGGCTGTCATCGCCGACCGCCATCACGAACTTCTTGTCCTGATCGGTGCCGATCGCGCGCTCGTCGATCATCACCAGTGTCTGCTGCTTCGGCTGGCCCATGCGCACGCGGGCGAACTGGCCGGGAATGAGACGCCCGTCCTCGTTGGGGAACACCGCGCGGACGCGGATCGTGCCGCTCTGGCCGTTGACCTGGTTGTCGATGAGCTGGATGTGGCCCTTGGCCGAGAGGCCGCCGGAGGTCGCCATCTCGACCGGGATCTGGTCGAGATTGCCGCGCTTGCCGGACGCATCCGCGATCGAGTTCAACGCACGCAGCACGACCTCCTCATCCGCATCGAACGAGGCGTAGATCGGATTGACCGAGACCAGCGAGGTCAAGACCGGGGAGGCGGTGCCGGCGGCGACGAGATTGCCGACGGTGATCTCGAACTTGCCGACGCGGCCATCCACGGGGGCGCGCACCTCGGTGTAGTCGAGATTGAGCTTTGCGGTGTGGAGCGTCGCTTCCGCCGCCTTCACGTTGGCAATGGCTTCACGATTGGCGTTGTCGCGCTGGTCGTAGTCGCGCCGTGTGACCACGGCGTTGCCGACCAGCTGCGCGCCGCGCTCGAGCTCGCTCTGGGTGAAGACCACGCGCGCCTTCGCGGCCTCGAGCTGTGCGTTGGCCTTGTCGACCTCGGCCTCATAGGGCGCCGGATCGATCTTGAACAGGACGTCACCGGCCTTCACCAGCGCGCCCTCTGTGAAATTGGTCGACAGGATCGCGCCGGCCACGCGCGGGCGAAGCTCGACGCGGTTGATGGCTTCGAGCCGGCCGGAGAAGTCGTCCCACAGCACGGTCTGCTTTGGTTCGATCAGCGCGATCGTGACAGGAACGGCCTGCTCAGCGGCGGCGGCCGTTGCGGTCGCTTGCGCGGCGCGAAAGTAATGGCCGGTTGCGATCGAACCGGCCACGGCGAGGGCACCCACGATCGCAACGCCGCCGAGAAGGCGGCGGACACGGCCGGGACGAAGGGTATTTTGGGAGGGGGGCATTTGCGCGCTCCAGAAATGTAGTGTTCACTACAGATGTGGAGCTGGATATCGCAGCGCAAGATACTTATGTACCATTCACTAAGAAAATTGTAGCCGCTTACCGCAAGATTGGGAAGGCGGAAGAGAAAAGAAAGACAGAACAAATAGATAGGACCAGGCGTTAGGTCGAGGGACGACGCCGATTCCTGAGGAGACAGGCACATGGGCATGGGACGCCCCCGCGAATTCGACGCCGAAGTCGCGTTGGATCAGGCGATGGAAGTGTTTTGGCGCCATGGCTATGAGGGCGCCACGATTGCCCAGCTCACGGAGGCCATGGGCATCAACCCGCCGAGCCTCTATGCCTGCTTCGGCAACAAGGAAGGCCTGCTCAAGGCCGCGCTCGACCGCTACAGCAAATTGCGCGGCGCCTGGATGGACGAGGTGGTGGCCGCACCCACCGCCCGGGATGTTGCCGAGCGGATGCTGATGGGCATCGCCGAGAAGCAGACCGATCCCGCCAACCCGCCGGGCTGTCTGCTCGTGCAAGGCGGTATCGCCTGCGGCACCGGCTCCGAGAACGTCCCGTTCGAGCTCGCCGCCCGCCGGGCCGAGAATGAAGACCAGCTCCGCGAGCGTTTTGTTCGTGCGAAGGCTGAAGGCGATCTCAAGCCGACCTCGGATCCCGCCGCGCTTGCGCGCTATGTCTCGGCGGTGTCCGTCGGCATGGGCGTGATGGCGTCTTCGGGCTCCGACCGTGAGGCGCTGCGACAGGTGGCGACCGTAGCGGTGCAGGCGGTTGAGGCGCAGTCGGCGCGCGGGTAAGGCTCCAAAGGGATCAGCCCTGCGATCTCGCACAAGAGTAGGCAATGTTCGCCCTGACATTTCTTGGGACCTCGGCCAGCGTTCCGTCCATAGAGCGCAACCATCCGGCGCTTCTGCTGGAGGCCGCGGGCCAGCGCATGCTGATCGATTGCGGCGAGGGCACGCAGCGACAGTTGCTGCGAAGCGGCACCGGCTTTCGGCGGCTCGATCGCATTCTGCTGACGCACGGGCATCTCGACCATGTGCTCGGTATCCCCGGTCTGTTCTCGACATTGGGGCTGCGGCAGACCTCCGATGTGATGACCATCCATGGCGGCCCAGGCACGCTCGATATCGTCACCCGCATGCTCGCAGGCTTGTGGGGCGAGGGACGGGCGCCGATCGCGATAGAGTTCGCGCCGCTCTCTGAAGGGCAGGTTGTCGATGCCGGCGACTTCACCCTCGGCTGTTTTCCGGTCCGTCATCGTGACACCGACAGTTTTGGCTTCGTATTCCAAAGTCCTGCGCGCCGCCATCTCTTGTCTGATCGCCTCTCTGCGCTTGGTGTGCCCGATGGTCCCATGCGCGGCGAACTGGCCGCAGGTCGGCCGGTCATGATTGAGGGTGGCCGAACGATCGATCCGGAGGATGTCCTGGGTCCGCCGAGTGGCGGCAGGAAGCTGGTCGTGATCGGTGACACCGAGACCACCGAGGGACTATCGAAACATGTCGCGGATGCGGACCTGCTGGTGATCGAGGCGACGTTCCTGGATCGCGATGCGCCGACGGCGCGGGACTATGGCCATCTCACCGCGGCAGAGGCGGCTCGGTTCGCAGCTACGAATAACGTTCAGCAGCTCGTGCTGACCCATCTGTCTGGCCGCTATGAGGACGGAGAGATCATGGCCGAGGCGGCAAAGATCTTTCCGAACGTCCGGGTCGCCGCAGACTTCGATCGTATCACTGTTTAGGCAGTGCGTTGCACGGCCATTAATCTTACCTGTCAAGGTTGACGCGATTTCATTCCCGCAACCGCGCACCAGCACGATATCTTCGCGCGATCAGAAATCAGTCTGTATTGAGAGTACCATGTCGCGTTCCGTTGAATTGATCGTTGAGGGCTATGTGAGGCTGAACGATCGCGATGCGCTGGAAGATATTTTGGCGCATCGCCAGGACCTGCTGCGGCAGCTGGTGGCCGTGACCGGTGTGGACCCGCAGCACTCCATCGCACAGGTGAGCGAGGAAATCACCATTATCGAAGCCGGACTTGCGACGCTCGTCCCCGAATAGCTGTCTTGGGAGATCGCGCTTCGGCCGACGGCGCGCTCAGCTCAGCAGGCCCGACTTGATCGCGATCTCCTGCACCGTGCTCGTCAGCCGCATCAGCTTCGGCAGCGCCTGATCGCGAAAGGTCGGCATGTCCATGCGCATCGCATCCACGGTGACGCTCAGCCCGGCGATCACAAAACCCAAGCCCGATCTCGTCGTCGGCTTCGGCGGCGGCAGCGCGGTGGAAGAAGGTGATCGAGGCCGCGAATATCAAGATGGAGTAGGGGGCGGCGCGTGTGCTTGAGTGAGGGCGGCTGCGCTGTGATCCGTGCACAGCCGCGCTTGCCAGCCTCAGGCTGAGCAGGTAGAACCTGCCACGCCTGAGCCGTGATTTGCGCAGACCGCGCTTCCGGCCACTGTCGGACAGATCAGTAAGATATTGAATTTGTTCGACTATTCCGTTGGGGAATGGTGTAACGGTAGCACAACAGACTCTGACTCTGTTTGTCTAGGTTCGAATCCTAGTTCCCCAGCCAATTCGGGCGCTTTCCTAAGCTCAGAATCGCGGTTATCCCGGGGCCTGCCGTGCCGTGCCGCGGCTCGCGACGGTTTGCCTCATCCCGACTTTGCCATCGCCGGTCGGATCGGCGAGCGTCCGATCGTCCTCGGGACGTACAACCCAAGGAGATCCGTGATGTCTTATGTCGATGGTTTCGTGCTGGCCGTACCTAAGGACAAGATCGAGGCCTACAAGGCGCTGGCCCGAACGGCTTGCGCGGTGTGGATGGAGCACGGCGCGCTCGATTATGTCGAATGCATCGGCGATGACGTCCCCTATGGTGAGCTCACATCCTTTCCGCGCGCGGTGATGGCAACGGAGGATGAGGTCGTGGTGTTCTCGTGGATCGTCTACCGCGATCGAGCGAGCCGCGATGCCGTCAACGCCAAGGTGATGGCCGATCCGCGGCTGAAGGGCTCCGGCATGCCGTTCGACGGCAAGCGCATGATCTATGGCGGCTTCACGACGCTGCTGCGGGCGAGCGACGCGGTCGGCTGAAAGCGCTTCGTAGCGCTGCGTAGGGTGGGTTAGCGACAGCGTAACCCACCACTTTCGCCCCCGCGCAAACATAAGTCGGTGGGTTACACTGTCGCTAACCCAGAACGACGCCAGATAGAACCTCGCGCGCCTGCGCAATCGCTGCTTCCTTGTGCAGCATCGTCGCAGTCCATTTCACCTTGCCGGTGCTCCGCTGGCATGCCATCCTCTCATCGCCAGGCATAATCAAACGGAAGCGGGCGTTTCGTCCGAGCCTTCCAAAAAATCTTGGTTGGGGAAACCCTTTGGGAGGTCTGATTTCATGACTTTGAAGCACGTCACGGGGCTCCTTTGCGCGGCCGCGCTGTCCCTTGCGTTCGCGGCCGACGCGCGCGCCGAGGACAAGGTGGTCAAGATCGGCGTGATCCTGCCGATGTCGGGCGGCACTGCCTCGATCGGCGCGCACGCCAAGGCGGCGCTCGAAGTGGCCATGGACATTATCAACAATGCGCATCCCGAGCTCGGCAATTTGCCGCTGGCCAAGAACGCAGGCCTTGCCGGGCTCGGCGGCGCCAAGATCGAGGCGGTCTTCGCCGACAACCAGGGCAACCCGGCGACGGGGCAGAACCAGGCGCTGCGCCTGATCACGGAAGACAAGGTCGCGGCCGTGTTCGGCGCCTATCAGTCCGGGATCACGCTGACCTCGAGTGCGATCGCCGAGAAATACGGCATTCCCTATTTGAACTCGGAATCGGTCGCCGCCAATCTGACCGAGCGCGGCTTCAAATGGTTCTTCCGCACCACGCCGATCGCAACAGATTTTGCGAAAGCCTATGTCGATTTCATCGCCGACATGAAGGCGAGCGGCGCCAAGACCGACGCGATCGCACTGGTCCACGACAACACCGAATACGGCACCTCGGTCGCCAACACGATCAGCGCCGCTTTCAAGGAGAAGGGGCAGCCGGTAGCGCTCGACGTCGCCTATCCCGTCAACGCGACCGATGTGCAGGGCCAGGTGCTCCAGCTCAAGGACAAGAAACCCGACGTGATCATCATGATCAGCTACACGTCGGATGCGATCCTGTTCGCCAAGACCATGCAGTCGCTCGACTACAAGCCGTCGATCCTGCTCGCCGACGATGCCGGCTATTCCGACCCGTCCTTCATCAAGGCGGTGGGCAAGATCTCGCAAGGCGTGTTCAACCGCTCGTCATGGGCGGTGGGCCCGTCCGGCTCGCCGTCGGCCATCATCGCCGACTTGTACAAGAAGAAGAGCGGCGAGGAGATGGACGACACTGTCGGTCGCCAGATGCAGGGCTTCTTCGTGCTCGCCGACGCGATCGACCGCGCCGGCTCGACCGATCCCGCCAAGATCCAGGCCGCTCTGAAGGCGACGGACCTGAAGCCGGAACAGTTGATGATGGGCTACAAGGGCGTGAAGTTCGATGACAAGGGCCAAAACGTTCTGGCCTCCGGCCTCATCATCCAGCTCCAGGATGGCGAGAACTACGTCTCGGTATGGCCGAAGGCCAGTGCCGAGAAGCCGCCGGTTCTGCCCTACAGGGGCTGGTGAGATTTTTTGAAGGCGAGGCCGCGCGCCCCGCCCGTCCCATGATTTGATCAGAGCAACGCAGCTCATGTCCTTCGTTCTGGTGCAGGTGATTGTCGGCGGGCTTCTGCTTGGCGCCGTCTACGCCCTGTTTTCCTCGGGCCTCACGCTGGTGTGGGGCATGATGAACATCGTCAATTTCGCGCACGGCGATTTCGTCATGCTCGGCATGTATGTTGCTTATGTCGTCTACGCCTTGATGGGAGGCGGGCCGATCCTCGGCGCGCCGCTGGCGACGCTGGTGCTCGCAACCGTCGGCGTCGTCGTCTACTTCGCCCTGATCCGCGACATCATGAAGGGGCCGATGCTGGCGCAGATCCTCGGCACCTTCGGCCTCGCACTGCTGCTGCGCTATTCCGTGTTCTGGTGGTTCGGCGCCAATTTCCTGTCGATGCCGCAGGATATTGTCGGCGGCACTTATGCGTTTGCGGGCCTGCGCATCGAGGCCTCGCGGCTGCTGGCCGGCGTGGTCGCGCTGCTGGTGACGCTTGGCCTGCATCTGTTGCTGACGCGTACCTCGCTCGGCTCGAAAATGCTGGCGGTGGCGGAGGATCAGACCGCGGCGCAGCTCATGGGCATCCAGCCCGACACCATGCAGGCGATCGCCTGGGCGATCGCGGCCGGCGCGACGGGACTGGCCGGCGCGCTGATCGCGAATTTCTTCTACATCGTGCCAACGGTCGGCGAGACGCTCAGCATCGTTGCCTTCGTCACGGTGTCGCTCGGAGGCTTCGGCAGCGTGCCCGGTGCGCTGGTCGCGGGCCTATTGATCGGCGTGATCGAGTCGCTGTCCGGCTATCTGATCGGCGCGGTCTACAAGGACATCGTCGTCTATGTCCTGTTCCTGTTCTTCCTCTGGTTCCGGCCACAGGGCCTGATGGGGAAGATGTGATGCGGCGCCTGATCTGGCTCTCGGTCGTCGCGGCCGTTGCGATTGCCTATCCGCTGCTGTTGTCCTCGCCGTTCCAGCAGCGCCTCGGCGCGCTGGTATTGCTCTACGCCATCGCGGCGTCCGCCTGGAACATCGTCGGCGGCTATGCCGGCCAGGTCTCGGTCGGCCATGTCGTGTTCTTCGGCTGCGGCGCCTACGCAGCGATGGGCTCTTACGCAAAATTCGGTCTATCGCCGTTGTTTGGTATCCCCGGCGGCATCGTGCTGGCGGTCGGGCTCGCCGCGATCATCGGCGTGCCGACGCTGCGGCTATCAGGCCATTATTTCAGCATGGCGACGATCGCGGTCGCCGAGACGATGCGGCTGATCGTGACCAACACCAACTGGCTGGGCGCGGCCGTCGGCCTCTCGGGTCCGACCGTGCCTCGCAACATCTTCGATCTCTCGTTCCTGTCGTCGCTGCCGTACTTCTATCTCTTCCTTGTCATCCTCTCGATCACGCTGTTCATCACCTGGTGGATGACCAACAGCCGGATGGGATTTTACCTGCGCGCGATCAAGGATTCCGAGCGCGCCGCGCGCTCGCTAGGCGCGCCCGCGAGCCGGACCAAGCTTTACGCCTACATGCTGAGCGCGGCATTCACCAGCGTCGCCGGTGCGCTCTATGCGATGATGTTCGGCTTCGTCGATCCCGAGTCCGGGCTTGGCATCCTGATCTCGGTGAAGATCCTGATCATGGCCGCGCTCGGTGGGGCGGGGTTGCTGTTCGGGCCACTGGTGGGCGCGGCGATCCTCGTGCCATTGGAAGAGATCTCCAACAGCTGGCTCGGCGGCAAGGGTGCCGGACTCACCTTCGTGCTTTATGGCGCGATCATCGTGCTGATCGCGCGCTTCCAGCCCGGCGGCCTGCTCAGCCTGTTCACGCGACGCAGGAAGCCAACGACCGATGCAGGAGCTGGCCATGCTCCTTGAGGCGCGCGGGATCACCAAGGCGTTCGGCAGCTTCAAGGCGGTGGATGACGCCTCCGTGACGCTGGAGCAGGGCGACATTCTCGGCCTGATCGGCCCGAATGGTGCGGGCAAGTCGACCTTCTTCAATTGCATGACCGGCGATCTCAAGACCACTTCGGGCCGCGTCCTGTTCGAGGGACGCGACATCACCGATTTCGCGCCGGAGCTGCGCGCCGGGCTCGGGCTTGCCCGTACCTTCCAGGTGCCGCAGACATTCGAGGGCATGACGGTGCTGGAGAACGTCATGATCGGTGCGTTCCTGCGCACCGCACATCGCAAGGAAGCCGAGACCAAGGCGCGCGCCGTGCTGGAGCGCGTGGGCATGATCAGGCTTGCGGATGCGCCGGCGCGCTCGCTCGGCACGCCCGGCCGCAAGCGGCTGGAGATTGCCCGCGCGCTCGCGACCGAGCCAAAAGTGTTGCTGCTCGATGAGGCCATGGCGGGCCTCAACGCGCACGAGGTGAAGCTCGCGATCGATCTCGTCCGCGACATCCATCGCTCCGGCATCACGCTCGTCATCGTCGAGCACATCATGGAAGTGATCATGTCGCTGGCGAGCCGCGTGATGGTGTTTCACCAGGGCAAGGAGATCGCCCGCGGGTCACCCCGCGAGGTCACCTTGAATCCGGCGGTAATCGAAGCCTATCTCGGCAAACGCGCGGCGAAGGCGGCCGCCGGCCACACGCCGGTCGAGCTGATGGGCGGGCCGGATCTATGAGCGGACCGTTGCTCAGGATCGAACATCTCGAGGTGCGCTATGGCGACCTCATCGGCGTCTCCGACGTCTCGCTGGAGGTGCCGGAGGGCAGCGTCGTCGCGCTGCTCGGCTCCAATGGCGGCGGCAAGACCACGACGCTGAACGCGATCGCCGGCCTCATCCCCGTACATTCAGGAACGATCAGCTTTCGCGGCGAGGATATCGCCGGCCAAAAGGCCTTTGCGATCGTGCGCAAGGGGCTGGCGCTCTCGCCGGAAGGCTGGCGCCTGTTCGTGCAGCAGAGTGTCGAGAACAACCTCATGCTCGGTGCGACGCCGCTGCACGACAAGTCGCGCCAGGCCACGCTGCTCGAGCGCGTCTACGAGATTTTTCCGCGACTGAAGGAACGCCGCAACCAGCGCGCCGGCACCATGTCCGGCGGTGAGCGGCAGATGCTCGCGGTCGGTCGCGCGTTGATGAGCGACCCGAAGCTCCTGATGCTGGACGAGCCATCGCTCGGCCTCGCGCCGGCGGTGGTCGAGTCCATGTACGAAACATTTGGTCGCCTGCATCGCGAAGGCCTGACCATCCTGCTCGCCGAGCAATCGATCGAGCTCGCGCTGGAGGTCTCGGACTTCGCCACCGTGCTCCAGGTCGGCAGGAGCGTGCTGTCCGGCACCGCGGCGGCATTGGCCGAGGATCCGCAGGTGCAGAAGGCCTATCTGGGCGTGGACTGACCGGCTGCCCTCTGGACACTTGCGTGCGGCCATACGCGATGACCAGACGCCTGACGGCGCTGTTGTCGGCAACGCGCGGATGGCGCGACGGTAGAGGCGGGCTCTTACTTGATCTTGTCGAAGGCCGCCGCGAAATCGTTCAGCGGCATTGGGATCGCAATCGTCTCCTTGGCCATGTTCTGGAAGGAGACCTTCAACTGCTTGCCCGACTTCAGGCTCGCCAGCAGGTCCGGCGCGATCGGCGTAGAGGCGTAGCAGCCGCGGTTCTCGCAGGTCTGGATCTGGAGATCGACCGTCTTGCCCTCGTCGACCTGGAGTTTCGCGCCGACCGGGAGGTTGAGGCCGAGCGGCAGCTGAAGCAGGGCGACCGGCATGCGGGTATCGGGGGCGATGCGGATGTTAACTAGCACGATGGTCTGGCCGGTCTTGGTCAGGACCGCGTTCTGCTCGATCGCGCATTCGAGCGGAGCGTCGCGGCTCGCGCTGGTGCAGCGCGCGATCCAGCCCGGCTGCGCCGGAGCGCCCTCGGCCTGCGGCTGGGTCGGTGCGGGAGCGGGCTGCGCGGCAGGGGGAGCTCCGTTCTTCTTGGCACCCTGCTGGGCATGCGCGGCGCCCGTGGACAATAGGGCAGCGGCGGCGAGAGCAACAAGTCTGGATTGCATGAGCATGGCGAGACCGCGTTGGCGTGAACCGAGGGCCACGCTGTAGCGTTGCGGGAGCCGCGGTGCAAGCTTACTCGGCGGCTTCCTTGACGGTGCCGTGCCCGGTCGTCTCGTGCCCTTCGTCCTCGGCCGGATGGCTCTTGAACAGGTTCGAGAACTTGTCGAGATAGAGATAGACGACCGGCGTGGTGAACAGCGTCAGCGCCTGGCTGACGATCAGGCCGCCGACCATGGCGTAGCCGAGCGGCTGGCGGATCTCGGCGCCGGTGCCGTGGCCGAGCATCAGCGGCACGCCGCCGAGCAGCGCGGCCATCGTGGTCATCATGATCGGGCGGAAGCGGAGCAGCGCGGCCTGGCGGATCGATTCCTCCGGCGTCTTGCCGTCGCGTTCGGCGGCGATGGCGAAGTCGACCATCATGATGCCGTTCTTCTTCACGATGCCGATCAGCAGGATGATTCCGATCAAGGCAATGAGGCTGAAGTCGAAGCCGGCGGCCATCAGAATGAGCAGCGCGCCGACGCCGGCCGAGGGCAGGGTCGACAGAATCGTGATCGGATGGATGTAGCTCTCATAGAGGATGCCGAGGATCAGATAGACCACGACCAGCGCAGCAAGGATCAGCAGCGGCACGGTGCCGAGCGATTGCTGGAATGCCTGCGCAGTGCCCTGGAAGCTCGAATTGAGTGTCGGCGGGGCGCCGAGATCGGCCATTGCCTTCTGCACGGCTTGCGTGGCCTGGCCGAGCGCGACGTCCTGGGCGAGGTTGAAGCTGATCGTGATCGCCGGGAACTGGCCCTGGTGGCTGATCGAGAGCGGACGGACCGGATCGGTGGTCCAGGTCGCAAAGGTCGACAGCGGCACCTGGTCGCCGGTCAAGGGCGATTTCAGATAGAGCTTGTTCAGGCTGTCGAGACTGGCCTGCATCTCCGGCAGGATTTCCAGGATCACGTGGTAGCTGTTGAGCTGCGTGAAGTACTGGGTGACTTGTCGCTGGCCGAATGCATCGTAGAGCGTGTCGTCGATCAACTGCGGCTGAATGCCGTAGCGCGAGGCAGTATCGCGGTTGATCGTGAGCTGAACCGTAGTGCCCTGCGTCTGCTGGTCGGTCGCGACGTCGCGCAGCTCCGGCAGCGTCTGCATCTTGGCGAGAATCTTGGGCGCCCATTCGTTCAGCTCGCCGAGGTCGGCGTCCTGCAAGGTGAACTCAAACTGCGTGCGCGTCGGACGGCCGCCGAGCCGGACGTCCTGCGCCGCCTGCATGTAGAGCCGGGCGCCTTCCACCTTGTCGAACTTCGGGCGCAGCCGCGCGATGATCTGCTGGGCCGAGGCCTCACGCTGGTCGCGAGGCTTCAGCGTGATGAACAGGTTGCCGTTGTTGCCGGCACGGCCGCTGCCGCCGATCGCCATGGCCACGCTGGCAACGTCGGGGTCGGCCATGATGATCTTGCCGAGCTGCTCCTGGCGTCTGACCATATCTTTGAAGGAAATGTCCTGGGAGGCCTCTGAGGTGGCGGTGATCAGACCGACGTCCTGCTGCGGGAAGAAGCCCTTCGGGATCAGGACGAAGAGATAGACCGACACAGCCAGCGTGGCGAAGAAGATCACGAGTGTGGTGCGGCGCCAGGCCAGCGCGTGGTCCAGCCCGTATTCGTAGCCGCGCAGCATCGCGTCGAAGGCGCGCTCGCTCCACTGGTAGAACTTGCCGTGGGTGACTTCGCTGTGGGAGCGCAGGAAGCGCGAGGCCATCATCGGCGTCAGCGTCAGCGACACGAACATCGAGACGAAGATCGTCATCGCCAGCACGACGGCGAATTCGCGGAACAGGCGTCCGATGATGCCGCCCATCAGCAGCAGCGGGATCAGCACCGCGACCAGCGAGACACTGATCGACACGATGGTGAAACCGATTTCCTTGGAGCCTCTGAAGGCAGCGGCGAGCGGCTTGTCGCCTTCCTCGATGTAGCGCGTGATGTTCTCGAGCATCACGATGGCGTCGTCGACGACGAAGCCGACCGCAATCGTGAGCGCCATCAGGGACAGATTGTCGAGCGAATAGCCGAACACCCACATCAGGGCGCAGGCGCCGAGTAGCGCCAGCGGAACCGTGATGGCGGGAATCACGGTCGCCCAGAAGCTGCGCAGGAAGATGAAGATGACCATGACCACGAGGCAAATGGTCAGCAGCAGCGTGAACTGCACGTCCGCGACTGCGGCGCGGATGGTGGTGGTGCGGTCGCTGATGAGCTCGATCTTGATCGCGGGCGGGATCGCCGCAACGAGGCGGGGCAGGGTCGCCTTGATCCGGTCGACAGTTTCGATGACGTTGGCACCCGGCTGCTTGAACACGACCAGGAATACGCCGCGCTTGCCGTTGGCCCAGGCCGCCTGCTTGGCGTCCTCAGGACCGGTGACGGCCTGGCCGATATCCTTGATCCGCAAGGGGCCGCCGTTGCGGTAGGCGATGATGACGTCGTTCCAGTCCTTGGACTGCAACAATTGGTCGTTGGCGTAGATCGTGTAAGCGCGCTTGTCGCCGTCGATATTGCCCTTGGGGCTGTCGACGGTGGTGATCGCGATGGCACTGCGAACGTCCTCCAGCGACAGGCCCTTGGCGACGAGCTTGCCCGGATCGACCTGGACGCGGACGGAGGGTTTCTGCTGGCCGCCGATGAAGACCTGCGCAACGCCGGAGATCTGGCTGATCTGCTGGGCGAGCTGGGCGTCAATCGAATCGCTGACAGTGGTCAGCGGCAGCGTGTCCGACGTCGCCGACAACAGCAGGATCGGTGAGTCCGCCGGGTTGACCTTGCGGTAGGTCGGCGGCGAGGGCAGGTTCTTCGGCAACTGGCCGCTGGCGGCGTTGATCGCGCCCTGCACGTCGTTGGCGGCACCGTCGATGCTGCGGTTGAGGTCGAATTGGATGGTGATCGAGGCGGTGCCCAGATAGCTCGTCGAGGTCATCTGCGCGATGCCGGGAATCTGGGCGAACTGGCGCTCCAGCGGCTGCGCGACCGACGAGGCCATCGTCTCCGGGCTGCCGCCCGGCAAATTGGCCGTGATCTGGATGGTCGGAAAGTCCACCTGCGGCAGCGGGGCGACCGGCAGCAGGGGATAGGCGACGAGACCGACAAAAAGAATGCCGGCCATCAGCAGCGATGTGCCGATGGGATAACGGATGAAAGGTGCCGAAATCCCGCCTTCGGTCATTCCTGCTCAACCTTGTTTTTCTGAACCGGATCCGAACTCGCCACGGCGGTCGAAACGAGACTGCCGGGCTGCACCTTATACTGACCGCCGGTGATCACCTGCTGACCGGCGCTCAAACCTTCATCGACGACCGAACGTCCGTCGATGGAGTAGCTGACCTTGAGCTTGCGAACCTCGGCCTTGTTGTCCTGGCCGACGGTATAGGCGTAGAGGCCGTTGGTCGAATGCAGCACCGCGTCATCGGGGACGATGGTCGCGTCCTTCAGGGTCCGCACCAACAGGCGTGTCGACACCGATTGTCCCGGCCACAGTGTGTGTTCCCTGTTGTCGAACACCGCCTTGAGCCGAATAGTCCCGCTGGTCGTATCAACCTGGTTGTTGATGACGGCAAGCTTACCCTCGGCCAGCGTCTTCTTGCCGTCGGTGGTGAACGCGATCACCTTGAGCTCGCCGGACTTCTGGCCCTCGCTGATATAAGGCAGCTGGTCTTCCGGCGCGGTGAAGATCACCGTGATCGGCTCGACCTGCGCGATGGTGACGACGCCGGTCTGGGACGAGGCGTTGACGATGTTGCCGATGTCGACCTGACGCAGGCCGGCGACGCCGGTGATCGGCGACTTGACCTGGGTGTAGTCGAGCTGGGTCTGGGCGTTGGAGATCGCGGCTTCGTCGGCGGCGATCTGGGCGGTGAGCTGGGCAACGGTGGAGCGTTGCGTATCGGTCTGCTGCCGCGTCGCGAATTCGCCGAGCTTGGTGTAGCGCTGCAGATCGAGATTGGCGTTGGCGAGATTGGCCTCGTCCTGTGCCCTCTTGGCCTTGGCCTGATCGAGGACGGCCTGGAACGGTCGCGGATCGATCTCGACCAGGAGATCGCCTTGCTTGACCATTTGGCCTTCGGTGAAGGCGATCTTGTCGATCTGGCCGTCCACCCGGGTCCGGACTTGTACGGTGTTGAAGCCCTGCACCGTGCCGAGGCCGGTCAGGTAGACCGGAAAGTCGGCCTTCTGGACCGGCGCGATGCTCACGGGCACGGCGGCGACCCGCGGCGCACTCTTCTGCGAGGCCTGGGCCTTCGCGGCCTCAGTCGCCAAGTATCGCTGCCAGCCGTAATAGCCGCCTCCGGCCACAGCTGCGATGACGAGAATCCACAGGATCGGCCGTGACTTTTTCATATTTGAGCGTATCGGCTTGTATGCCCAAACAACGAATTGCGGGGCTATGAAAGGGTTCCAGCAAGGCTTGTATAATACACGCCAAGTTCCAGTGTAAACAGCACTATCCGTTGAGAATCCTAAACAATTGGAAAGCTTTGCACCCCGTAGGCAATCAGGTGACGCGGCGGTGTGCAGTGCTGCATTTTCCCGATGCAAGCCGACAAAGTGCAAAAGCTAGGCAGTGCGCGCGGACCGCGTAAGCGGTCAACCATGCGGTGGCGTCGCATGCGGTTGGACGCAGCTTCGATGTGTCGGGTTGATCGCAGTTAGGACGGTTCTAAACCGGCCGCGTGCCGTATCGGTTGTCAGGAAAATCAGCGTCGTTCATATCGGCCCGCCACAAATGGAGCATATGATGGACGAGCTGAACGGCAAGCTGATCGCGTGTCAGATTCTGATCACGGGGTTGATTGCGCGCGTCGCCAATGAACAGCGCGATCCCCTGCGCTTCCTCACCGACTTTCGCGACGAGATCAAAGCCGTCGTCAACGGCGTCAACATCGCCGGCATGGACAACACCGATCGCGTGCGCGCGACCGCGCAGCGCACCGTCGACGAATTGTTCTCGCTGATGAAGCCGCCGAGCAGCGACTGACGGCTGCGCAAAATGATGCGCGAAGACAAGCGCTGCCGTGTCGGACTGCTTCAACGCGTCGCGCGGCATTTCGGCAATTTCAAATTCGTAATATTAGAATCGGTTTGAACTGGAGCGATTCAAGTGGTCGCGCGGGCCTTCTCGCATTGACCTGATTTTTTGCACTGCCCCATCGTTCGTCGCGCATGTTGGTCTACTACGACACGCTCTATCGTAGCGCCGTGCCGTTCGTCGCGGTCGCGCAGCCAGCATCGCAACGACAAACGTTGGCTCCCGTTTAGAATGCTTACAAGCTCGAGTTTAGAACCATTTCAAACTCCGGTTTAGAATCGTTTTGATCTGGATCGATTCAAGACGACTGCTGCCGTGATTGCGTTGACCCACTTTACCCCGCTCGATACCACCAGCGTGTCGCATTGTCGCAATGCGGCGCATTGCAGAAACGGAATGGGGCGTTGGATGGGTATGGCGAGGGCTCCGCGGTCGTTGCGGTCGACCGCGGCACGGCAAGCATTTGGCAGCAATTTCGATATTGCGGCCGGCAAGACCGTTTCCACTGTTGCAAGCTTGATTGCGGTGGCGTCCGTCTCGAGCGGAGCGCAGGCACAGCAATCAACTCTGCCGCCCGTGAACGTCGACGCGCCGAAGGAGCGACCGCGCACCACCGCCGCGAAGCCGACACCCGACCAGGTCCGCGCCCGGAACGCGCTGCGTCGTGCCGCACAGCAGCGTCAGCAGGCCGCAACCGCTCCAGTCATCGATGTGCCCGGGCCGGCGCCCGATCGCAATCCCTATGCGGACCCGGCTGCACCCTACAAGGTTGATCACGTTCAGGCCGGCGGCAAATTTCCGGAGAAGCTGGTCGACACGCCGAAGTCGATCACCGTTCTCAGCAAGGAAGTGCTCGAGGACAAGAACGCCACGACGCTGAAACAGGCGATCCTGAGCACGGCCGGCGTGACGCTCGGTACGGGCGAGGGCGGCAACGCTTTCGGTGACCGTTTCTTCATCCGCGGCTTCGATGCCCGCAACGACGTCTTCATCGATGGCGTGCGCGATTCCGGCGTCAGCGTCCGCGAGAACTTCTTCACCGAGCAGGTCGAGATCCTGCGTGGTCCGGGCTCGACTTTTGCCGGGCGCGGTACGGCCGGTGGTGCGATCAACATTGTCACCAAGCAGGCGACGGCGGAAAAGAGCTTCTACAACATGGACACCACGTTTGGCACTGACAGGACCAAGCGTGTGACGCTCGATGTCAACCAGGTGATCGATCCGACGTTCGCCGTCCGCGCCGGCGGCCTGTTTCAGGATGCCGATGTTGCCGGACGCAGCTATGTGAGAGACAATCGCGACGGTGCGTTCGTCGCCACCACCTGGAAGCCGGTGGATGCGGTCAAAATCACAGCAGGTTACGTCCATACCGAGCTGACCGGCCTCCCGGATTTCGGCGTGC
Organism: Bradyrhizobium genosp. A; assembly: GCF_049949275.1. Classification (NCBI taxonomy): domain Bacteria; kingdom Pseudomonadati; phylum Pseudomonadota; class Alphaproteobacteria; order Hyphomicrobiales; family Nitrobacteraceae; genus Bradyrhizobium; species Bradyrhizobium genosp. A. Next base: position 3,713,108 of record NZ_CP188196.1, read on the forward strand.
CGTACTACCGGCCGAGCACCGCGACGACTGCAGGTGGGCCCTTCCCGGACTTCGGCTCTAGCCGCAACAACTGGTACGGCTTCGTCAACCGCGATTTTTACCGGACTGGTCAGGATATCGGCTCGCTCAACGCGGAAGCGCAGATTACGCCTGACCTGCTGATCACCAACAGGTTCCGGGATTCTCACTCTACGCAGAACTACATCGGTACGCTTCCAGAGTCGCCGACGCTTGCCCCGGGTGCTCCGTTTACGGCCTACACGCTTACTGCAAATCCGCAGAGCCGCTATCAAGCCACGGATGTGATCGCCAACCAGACGGAGGCGACTTACAAGTTTAACGATGGTGTTGGATTTAAACACACGGCGCTTGCTGGCTTTGAGTATGATCACGAGACGTCGTCGATCGACAGCTATACGGGCCTTGCCTCGGAAGCGCTGCCGGGAGGCTTCATCGGCAACTCGTTGTCTGGCGTGAGCGTGTTCTACCCACAATACACGAACCTTCCGTTCGGAATCCCCGCCGGCCTTACAGGCAAGCCGACAGACATTCGGATCGACACCAAAAGTGTCTACGCGATGGATACGGCCAACTATAACGACCTGCTGATCCTGAACGGTGGCGTCCGCTACGACGACTACAATATCAAGGTGAACGGCTGGGGTTCGGTCAACGGAGGAAACCTGAACGCTTTCGGCCAGCAACAACAAGACTACGGGATGCCGAATTTCAATCTCGGCGTCACCCTGAAGCCGTTGCCGAATGGAAGCGTCTACGTGGCCTACGCGACCTCGTCGAACCCGGTCGGTGCCGAATTTGACGGCACGAGCATTCAGTACGGAGGCCTTGCGCCGGTCTTGAACGGCGCCCCTCCTCAGATATTCGGTCCGGAAAAGAACAAGGCGATTGAACTTGGTACCAAGTGGGAGCTGTTCGACCGGCATCTGCTGGTGACAGCCGCGCTCTTCCAGACAGAAAAGGAAAATGCTCGCGAGTCGCGTAACGTGACGGCTGCCACTGCGACTGCAGCATGTCCCTACACAGCAACGACAGGGAATGTCTCCTGCATCACCGCAGGCGCGGCATATCGCATTCGCGGTATTGACCTTGGAGTTGGCGGCAAGATCACCGACAAGTGGAGTGTCTTCGGCGGTCTAGTGTTGATGCAATCGGAGGTCACGAAGTCGCTGATCCCGCCTGCGAATCCGATTCTCTACAGCACGAACGTTGGCCTGCCGCTCACGAACGTGGCGCATCAGTCATTCAGCATGCTCAGCAAGTACCAACTGAACGACACGTGGGAGCTTGGCGGCCAGGCGGTCTACCGTTCGAAGATCTATGGCGGTACGTTCCTCGCGGCGAACCAGGGCACATCGATCCCCGGCTATTGGCGTTTCGATGCCTTCGCCGAGGCCAAGATCAACAAGAACTGGCAAGTGAAGCTGTTCGTCAACAACATCTTCGACAAACGCTACTATGACGCGCTGTACCAGAGCGCCGCGCCCTTCGTGCTGGAAGCACCAGGTCGCGCGGCCTATCTGGTGATCTCCGCGCGCTACTGATGGAGAGATAACGAGGTGCCATGCTGACATGCATAGAAGGCGTCCTGAGCAAGGACGATGTGGCGGAGTTCCGCCGCATCATGGACGCCAGCGAATGGGAAGACGGCCGTTCTACCGCGGGCGCGCAATCAGCAATGGTCAAGCGCAACGAGCAGTTGCCGCCGGATGGCGAGGTCGCGCGCAAGCTCGGCAATCGCATCATCTCGGCGCTGACGTCGAACCCGCGATTTCTGGCAGCCGCGATCCCGCTCCAGATCTTTCCGCCGCTGTTCAACCGCTATGCGGCGGACAGCGGCCATCATTTCGGCCTGCATGTCGACAACGCGATCCGCGGCGACCGGCTGACCGGCCTTCGCATCCGCACCGATCTTTCGGTGACGCTGTTCCTCAGCGAGCCCGAGGACTACGACGGTGGCGAACTTGTGATCGAGGACACCTACGGCTCGCACGAAGTCAAGTTGCCTGCCGGGGACTGCGTGCTCTATCCCTCGACCAGCCTGCATCTGGTCACGCCGGTGACGAGGGGGGCGCGGGTTGCGTCTTTCTTCTGGCTTCAGAGCATGATACGCGACGATCACGCCCGCAGCATGATCTTTGACCTCGACACCGCCATTCAGGCGCTGGTGGCACGGCTCGGGCGTGACGATCCCGAAACGGTCAAATTGACGGGCATCTATCACAACCTTATTCGCACCTGGGCCGAAGTATGAAGATCACATCTTTCCAAGCAAGCCTCGCTGCCGCCGTGCTGCTCACGGCCACCTGGCTCGCAGCTCCTGTTTCTGCCCAGATACAAACCCAGCAGGCCGCGCCGGCGCGGCCCGCGGCACCCGTGGCGGCTCAGCCGGCTCCCGCCGCTGCGGCTCAGCCAAGCGCGATTGCAGCGCCCGCGGCCGGGACGCCTGCCGCATCGTCGCCCGATGCTGTCGTGGCTCCGGCACCCGAAGCGAGTGGCGCTGCGAAGGCCGGCATCGCGCCGGCCATGAAGGAATTGTCGCCCTGGGTGATGTTCATGTCGGCGGACATCATCGTCAAGGCGGTGATGATCGGGCTTGCCTTCGCCTCGCTCGTGACCTGGACCGTCTTCATCGCGAAATCGATCGAGCTGTCGGTCGCGTCCGCCAAGCTGCGTTCGGCGTTGAAGAAGGTCGCGGAGGTGCGCTCGCTTGCGGAAGCGCAGATGGCGCTCGGCAGCAGGGAGGGCATCCTGCCGTCGTTCCTGACGGCGGCGCTGCGCGAGGCGCGGATGTCGGCGGGCCTCTCCAGCGACAGCGGCATCAAGGAGCGCGCGGCCTCGAGCTTCGCCGAGATCGTGCGCGCGGAAGCGCGGCGCATCCGCATCGGCATGGGTGTGCTTGCGACCATCGGTTCGACGTCGCCGTTCGTCGGCCTGTTCGGCACCGTTTGGGGCATCATGAACAGCTTCATCGGCATCTCGAAATCGCAGACCACTAACCTCGCGGTCGTCGCCCCGGGCATCGCGGAGGCGCTGCTCGCCACCGCCATCGGTCTCGTCGCGGCGATCCCCGCCGTCATCATCTACAATCACTTCTCGCGTGTGACGAAGAGCTATCTCGAGCTCGTCAGCCGCGCCTCGGGTGCTGCGGCCCGGCTGTTATCGCGCGATCTCGACCGCAGCCACGGCGGCGCGCATTCGCGCGCGGCGGAGTAAGCCATGGCTGTCTCGCTCACAGACAATGATGACGACGACGATTTCTCGGAGACGCATGACATCAACGTCACGCCGTTCATCGACGTCATCCTGGTGCTGCTGATCATCTTCATGGTCGCGGCACCGCTGTCGACGGTCGATCTGCCGATCGACCTGCCGACGTCGAGCGCGATGCCGCAGAAGAAGCCGGACAAGCCGACCTATGTCAGCATCAAGCCCGATCTGACGCTCGCCATCGGAGAAAACGCGGTCAAGCGAACCGACCTGGTCAGCTCGCTCGACGGAATCTCTGACATGAGCAAGGACAAATACGTGTTCCTGCGCGCCGACAAGACCGTGCCTTACGGCGAGTTGATGGGCGTCATGGAAATCCTGCGGTCCGGCGGTTATTCTCGGATCAAGCTGGTGGCGCTCGAGGCACCTCCTGCGGCGGCTGGGCCGGCGCAAGGAGCGGTTCAACCCTGATGGCAGCGCGATGACCGACCCCGTGTTCGAGGCAAAAACCTCGCGGCCGTTGTGGATCCTGGCCGCTGTTGCGGCGATTGGCCTGCACCTTGGCGGGGCCGCGCTGGCGCTGGCGAACCTTCGCCCCGATGACGGTGACGATGGCCTCGGCGCCAACGGCGCGGAATACGCCGTCGAAATGACCTCGCCAAAACTCTCCGAGACGGATTTGCTGCCTGGCCCGGACAGCGAAGCCTCGCAGTTCCAGCCGCAGCAGATGCAGCAGCAGGCCGAGGTGAAAGAGACCGATCTGCCGAAGGAAATACCTCAGGAAGCTGAAGACCCGGACCGCCTCGTCACCGAGAACGACTCCAAGAAGCCGGTCGAGGACACCACGAAGGTGGCGAAGGTCGAAACCCAGGCGATCGAGGAAATGCCGAACGCCCAGGAATCGGCGAGGCAGGCGCTGAACGAAGACGCGCGCGAGGACGAGAAGGCGGCCGCCCCCCACCAGGGCATCGGCAAGGACCTTCGCAAGCTGACGGCCGAATGGGGCAAGCGCATCAGTGCCTATTTCGAGATTCACAAGCGCTATCCCAAGGACAAGAGCAAGACGACGACGGTCAAGCTCAGCCTGGTCCTGAACCGCCGCGGCAATGTCGTCTCCGTCGACGTGGCCGAGTCCTCGGGCGATCCCGCTTTCGACGATGCGGCCATATCGATGGTGCGCCGCTCGGATCCCGTGCCGGTCCCGCCGGCCGACCTCACGGACGATCAGTTCGCCTTCAGCCTGCCGGTGAATTTCAAGAAGCCGTCGAAATAGGCGGCGTGGCTTCAGCGCCAGTAGAACTTGATCCCGACGTAGACCACGACCAGGCAGGCGAAGATCAGCGCCACCGGGAGGGGGCGCTTCTCGGTTCCGCCAAACATCGTTGCCCCGAACTTGGCGGCCTTCTTCGGCTTGGGCGCGGGGCGCCGGAAGGCGGTAACATTGTCCGCCGCCGGCTCAGCCGGCCGGCTGCGTACATCGGGCGGGTTCCCGGTGCCGCCCATCTCCAGGTAATAGGATTTGTAGACTTCGGCGATGGTGGCCTCTGCCGCCTCGCCTTCGCTCATCCGTTCCAGCAGCTTCTTGTAGCCATCGAGGAAGCCCTGTGCGTCCGCAGGCAGCGCCGACAACCCATTCAGCTTGGCCATCATCTTCCACGTGGCGAAATCGGCGCGGGCACGGGTGTCGGCGCGTCGCGCAATCAGCATATCGGCAGCTTTGACCAAGTTGGCCTCTAGCCCTTCGGCTTTGTCTTCAAGTGCAGGATATTCAAGTGCAGCGTCTTAAACTGTACGGCTTCAACTACGCATTGCCGGTCAGCAAGAGAACAGCTTGAATCACATAACCGGTCAACGTTCGCAGTATTGCTGAAATAACATCAAGATTTAGACCGAACTGGGAACCCGCCAGCGGCAGCAGGATCAAGAGCGCGATCAGGATCAGCATGCCGAACGGCTCGAGTCGTGATAGCGGCAGGGCGAGCGGACGGGGCAACAGCCCGACCGCGACCCGTCCGCCGTCGAGCGGTGGGATCGGCATCATGTTGAAGACCGCTAGCACGGCGTTGATCAGCAGCGCATTCTTGAGGTTGTCGAAGATCCATTGCGCCGAACCGGCCGGAGCCCAGGGCAGGGCATGGAGGGCAAGGCCTGCGACGAGCGCCAGCAGGATGTTGGTGGCGGGACCGGCCAGCGCCACCCAAACCATGTCCAGCTTCGGATTTTTGAGATTGCGATAGTTCACCGGGACCGGCTTGGCATACCCGAACAGGAACGGCGAATGCGCAAACAGCAGCATCGCCGGCAGGATCAGGGTGCCGAACGGGTCGATATGGCGGAGCGGGTTGAAGCTGACGCGGCCGAGCTGCCAGGCGGTGTTGTCGCCGAGACGGTGCGCGACGAAGCCGTGCGCGGCCTCATGGAAGGTGATGGCGAGCACCAGTGGCAGCACCCAGACGGAGAGGTCATAGTAGGAAATGTTCACGTTGCATCTGTCCCGGTTTGCCTGTCCGCCTTGCAGACGACCCGGCCAAACCGGCGGTGCAGCAACGCTTCAGCTCAACATAGGGCGGCCGGTTCCGAAATGCCACGCTGCAAATGATCGTCGTCACGCCGGGATCGTCGTCTCATATTGCAGCAGGCCGTCGTCGAGCTTCAGCCAGGCGAGCTTTTCCGAGACCCAGATGTGTTCGGTCGGCGTGAAGGCATTGCGGTCGTCGAAGGTTGTGAGCGCCACGCCCGCCAGCGTACCATTGCGGCGCCAGGAGAACAGTCGCGTGCCGCAATTCTTGCAGAACACGCGATCGATATTCTCGGACGATGCATAGCGGCTGGTGTCACCCTCGACGGTCAGCGCTTTCTGGTCGAACTGGGCGCGGGCGAAGTAGGGCGAGCCCATCGCCTTCTGGCACAAGCGGCAATGACAGATGCGCACGTTCAGCGGCTCGCCTTCCGCCTTGAACCGTACTGCGCCGCAGAGGCATCCACCTTCCCGGATCATGGCTCAGGCCACCCGCCATTCGCTGACCTGGCGCGCCATGTTCCAGTTGAGCTCGTCGAGGTCGTCATCCATTTTGGTATTCGGCCGGCTCACATTGCTGAAGGCGGCCCAGCAGAAGCCGCCATGGGTTCTGACCGCGATGGTGCTGGTGCCGGGCAGGCTGCCATTGTGCCACCAATTGCCTGACTTGTTGATGCAAAAACCCTTGGCGTAGTCCGGGCTGTAGCTGGGCGCTGTCGTCATGATCTCGATGCTGCGTGGCCGCAGGATGTTCGCTGGTCGCGTATAGCCGTCGACATGCATCAGGAATTGCACGAGGTCCGTCGGCGTCGCGATCCAGCCACCATGGGAATCCATCCGCCGGACATTCATGCCGTAGGGACTTTCGACCTTGCAGTAATAGGCGACTTCGCCGGCCTGGCGCTGATCGCTTGTGTTGCCGGCGATCGTCATGTTGGTGATGCCGCAACGGCCGAGCACCTCGGCACGGACGTGCTCGGCATAGCGCTGGCCGGTGAGCTTCTCGATGACCCGGCCCAGCACGCAATAGCCGAAATTGGAGTAGGCGTAGTGCTGGCCCGGCGGACGGTCCAGCGGCCGGTTCGCCAGCGTCCACGTGATGAGCTGCGCATGATCCATGTGCGGATGCGTGAACATGGGATCGCGGTTGTCGTTGGTCCAGCCGCCGCCGGTATGGGTCAGGAGATGCTCGAGCGTGATCTGGTCAATGCCGGGCGAGTAGGGCGGCGCGCCGTAATCGGTGCCGAGCAGCGCGCCGGGGCCGAACACGCGGTCGGTGAGCTTGACGCGGTTCTCCTCGATCAACCGAAACAGCGTGACCGAGGTGATCATCTTGCTGACGCTGGCGATGCGAAACAGATGCTGCGGCGTCGCTGCTTCATTCTGCTCGCGATCGGCAACGCCAAAGGCGGCCTGATGGACGATCGCACCGGCGTAGCCGATCGCAAAGGAGAGCGCCGGCACCTCGAACTTGTCCATGAAGGTCTGCGCCAACCGGCCCATCGCCGTGCGCTCGGCCGGCGAGGGCGGGCGGATGCTCGCCGGGTTGGGCGCGAGCTGCGCCAGCGCACCGTGCGAAAAAGGTAGCGCGCCTACGCCCGCTGCGAGCTTCACAAAATCCCGACGTCCGAGGGTCATGGCCACCTCCTGGGGCGGCCAATGCTTCAGTAAGTCGCCCGTCCCCCGGAAATATCAAAGACCGCGCCGGTGGAGAAGGCACAATCTTCCGATGCAAGCCACGCGGCCATCGCGGCAAGCTCTTCCACCAGCACGAAACGCGCTTTGGGGATTTTCGACAGCATGAAATCGATATGCTGCTGCGTCATCTGGTCGAAGATCGCGGTCTTCGCCGCCGCCGGCGTCACCGCATTCACGAGAATGTCATGGGCGGCGAGCTCCTTGCCGAGCGACTTCGTCAGTGCGATCAGGCCAGCCTTGGAAGCCGAGTAGTGCGACGCGTTCGGATTGCCTTCCTTGCCGGCGATCGAGGCGATGTTCACGATCCGTCCGTATTTCTGCTTGAGCATCGTCGGCACGATGGCCTTGCAGACGATGAAGGGGCCGTCGAGGTTGATCCGCAGCACCTTGCGCCATTCCTCGAGATCGGTCTCCCAGACCGGCTTGTTGACGCCAGCAATGCCGGCATTGTTGATGAGGATGTCGATCCTGCCGAACGCGGCGAGCGTGGCATCGCGCGCCTGCTCGACGCCGGCGGTGTCGGTGACGTCGACCTTGAAGACGCGGACGTTGTCGCCGATTTCCTTCGCGGTCTTCTCGGCCAGCGCCGAGTCAAAATCCCAGATCGCGACCTTGGCGCCGGAGGCGATGAAGCGCTCGGTGATGGCACGGCCAAAACCCTGCGCGCCGCCAGTGACGATCGCCGCGCGGCCGTTGAGATCAATCTTGTTCATCGAAAAATCCCCTTATCTATCCCACATGGTGAGGAGCGCGCAATTGGCGCGCGTCTCGAACCATAGAGCCCGTGGCCCATCCCTCGAGACGGCGCTGTCGCGCCTCCTCGGGATGAGGAGTGATCAGAGCATGTAGCCGCCGTCGACGACGAGGTCCACACCGGTGGTGAAGGCGCTCTCGTCACTGCCGAGATAGACTGCCATCGACGCGATCTCGTCGGCGGTGCCGAGCCGGCCCATCTTCTGGCGGGAGATGAACATCTCCTTGCCCTGCGGCCCCTGCGCGGCGGCGCGGTCGAGCATCGAGGGCGTCTCGACGGTACCAGGGCAGATCGAGTTGCAGCGGATGCCCTTGGTGATGAAGTCGAGCGCGACGGCGCGGGTCAGCAGCGACACGGCCGCTTTCGAGGAGCTATAGACGTAGCGGTTCGCCGGCGGCCGCAGCGCGGCGCAGGACGAGATGTTGATGATGCTGCCGCCACCGCCCGCGAGCATGTCGGGCAGGAACGCCCTGATGGTCCGATGCATCGACTTGACGTTGAGGTCGAACGAGAAATCAAAATCCTCTTCCGAGCACTCCAGGATGGTGCCGTGATGCACGAAGCCGGCGGCGTTGAGCAGGATGTCGATCTTGCCGATCCGTTTGGCAAAGGCGTCGACGTCGGCGGTGTTGCGCACGTCGAGCTTTGCGACCTCGGCGATGCCTTCCTTCGTCAGGCCCGCGATGCCGGCCTCGTTGATGTCGGTGGCGATGACGGTTGCGCCCTCACGCGCAAATGCGAGGGCGCATGCGCGCCCGATGCCAGCGGCTGCAGCCGTAATGACGGCGCGCTTACCCTTGAGGCGGTCTGCCATGTTGTTTTTCCCTATTTCCTTATCTATTGCCGTCATTCCGGGGCGCCGCGCAGCGGCGAGCCCGGAATCCATAACCACGATCGGGAGTATGGATTCCGGGCCTGCGCCTTGCGGCGCATCCCGGAATGACGAACTGTCCTAGTGATTATCCCGCGCCACACCAAAGGTGCCGGCGACGTTCTGGTAGCGCGTGGCGAGCTCCATGCAGGCGCCGGTCGACTGCTGGCCGACGGTGTTGCGATAGATCTCCTGCCACGGCGTCTGGTTCGGCGGATGCTTGAAGCCGCCATTGGCCTTCAACTCGGCGTGGCGCTTCTTCACCTCGTCGTCCAAGATCAAAATGTTGGCGCTGCCCTTGTTGAGGTCGATGCGCACCTTGTCGCCGTTCCTGAGGATCGCGAGCCCGCCATTGGCGGCCGCTTCCGGCGAGGCATTGAGGATCGAGGGCGAGCCCGAGGTGCCGGACTGGCGGCCGTCGCCGATACAGGGCAGGGCGAGGATGCCGCGCTTGATCAGGGCTGCCGGCGGCTGCATGTTCACGACCTCGGCGCCGCCGGGATAGCCGATCGGCCCGGTGCCGCGAATGAACAGCACGCAGTGCTCGTCGATGTCGAGCGAAGCATCGTCGATCCGCGCGTGATAATCCTCCGGTCCCTCGAACACGATGGCGCGGCCCTCGAACGCATTGAGGTCCTTCGGGTTGCTGAGATAACGGTCGCGAAACTCCTTGGAGATCACGCTGGTCTTCATGATCGCGGAATCGAATAGATTACCCTTCAGCACCAGGAAGCCGGCGTCCTTCACCAGCGGCTTGTCGTAGGCCCGGATCACGTCATCGTCCGGCGCCGGCGCGTCCTTGCAGTTCTCGCCGATGCCGCGGCCGTTGACGGTGATCGCGTCCTCATGGATGCGCTTGTGCTTCATCAATTCGCGTACCACGGCCGGCACGCCGCCGGCGCGATGGAATTCCTCGCCGAGATAGAAGCCGGCCGGCTGCATGTTGACGAGCAGCGGCACGTCGTGGCCGAATTTCTGCCAGTCGTCGATCGACAGCTCCACGCCGATATGGCGGGCCAGCGCGTTGATGTGGATCGGCGCGTTGGTCGAGCCGCCGATCGCCGAATTGATGACGATGCAGTTCTCGAACGCCTTGCGGGTCAGGATGTCCGACGGCTTGAGGTCTTCCCAGACCATCTCGACGGCGCGCTTGCCGGTCTCGTAGGCGATCTGGCCGCGCTCGCGGTAGGGGGCGGGGATGGCCGCGCAGCCCGGCAGCGAGAAGCCGAGCGCTTCGGCAAGGCCGTTCATCGTCGACGCCGTGCCCATGGTGTTGCAATGGCCGACCGAGGGCGCCGAGGACGCCACGATCTCCATGAACTCTTCATAGTCGATCTCGCCGGCGGCGAGCCGCTCGCGCGACTTCCAGACGATGGTGCCGGAGCCGGTGCGCTCGCCGGCATGCCAGCCGTTGAGCATCGGGCCGCCCGATAGCACGATTGCGGGCAGGTTGACGGTCGCCGCCGCCATCATGCAGGCCGGCGTGGTCTTGTCGCAGCCGGTGGTCAGCACCACGCCGTCGAGCGGATAGCCGTAGAGGATCTCGACGAGGCCGAGATAAGCGAGGTTGCGGTCGAGCGCCGCGGTCGGGCGCTTGCCGGTCTCCTGGATCGGGTGGGTCGGGAATTCCATCGCAATGCCGCCGGCCTCGCGGATGCCTTCGCGGACACGATGGGCCAGCTCGATGTGATGGCGGTTGCAGGGGGAGAGGTCGTTGCCGGTCTGGGCAATGCCGATGATCGGCTTGCCGGACTGAAGCTCGGCGCGGGTGAGGCCGTAGTTCAGATAGCGCTCCATGTAGAGCGCGGTCATCCCGGGATTATGCGGGTTGTTGAACCATTCCTGCGAGCGAAGGTGGCGGCGGGTGCCGTTACCGGCGGGCGCATGCCCATTGGTTGGCTTTTTTGTCATTGGATTCTCCTTCAATGCAAACGCACGGGCCGACGTCCGGGATGCCGGTCGGTGCGATGCCCGGCAGCGCGAGCATGTAACAACGGCCCGCCTGCTGGCGAACGTTTCCTCACAAGAGCGATACTACTCATGGGTCGTTGGTAACGCTATCATTTTGTACGGCTGGCGCCCATTCCGGCGCGCGCGGGCCGGCTGCTGGCCGCGGCATCTGCGAGCTCTGCCGCTCGATCACGGTAAAACCGAGATCGAGCACGGGCACTTCAGGACGCTTGCCTTCGATCGTCTCGATCAGCATCGCGGCAGCAGCGCTGCCCATTTCGTAACGGTTGGTCCGCACGCTCGTCAGCGTCGGCACCGAGGAGGCCATGAATTCGAGGTCGTTGAAGCCGACGATCGCGATCTGCTCGGGGATTGCGATCTCCCGACGCCGGCATTCAAAGAGGACGCCGAGCGCGAGATCGTCATTGGCGCAGAACACCGAGTCGATGCCGGACTCTCGCGCGAGCAGATCGGCGAACAGCGCACCGCCGAGCGTTACCGAGGTCGGCGTCGCCGTCGTCACGATCAGTCTTTGGTCGTGGAGGCCGGCCTCCTTCATGGCCGCGACGTAGCCGTCGAGCCGGCGCTGCACCCGCGGGTCCATGCGCGCACCGACGAAGCCGATCCGGCGATGGCCCTGCGCGAACAAATGAGCAATCGCCGCACGCGCTGCATCATAATGGGAAAAGCCGATCATCATGTCGACCGGCTTGGGCCCGATCTCCATGATCTGCACGATCGGGCAGTCGGCCGCCTCCAGCATGGCGCGCGATTCCGTCGTCTGGTCGATGCCCGTGACGATCAGTCCCGCCGGCTTCTGCGCCAGGAACAGACGCAACAGCTTCTCTTCCTGAAGAATAGAGTAGCGTGTGTTGGACAGCTGGATCGAGTAACGGCTGCTTTCGGAGGCGTCATAGATGCCGCGCAGCACGTCGGAGAACACGTTGTTGGTCAGTGACGGAATCAAGACACCGATCACCTCGGTGCGCTGCGAGGCCAGCGCGCGTGCCGCAAGGTTGGGCACATAGCCGAGCTCCTGCGCCGCGCTTTCGACCCGCGTCCGTTTGGCGACCGATAGCGCCTCGGGATTGCGGAAGAAGCGCGAGGCGGTAATCGGGCTGACGCCGGCGAGCTCGGCGACTTCTGCCAGCCGAATCTTGCCAGACTTGGTGCGCTTTCGACCCATTTGTTGCTCTTAACACAGCCACTCCCGCAAACAAAGGATCGTTGACAGCGCTACCAGCAACGACTAACCAAAGACAAATTGCCAAAGCCGCACAAACTGCCGACAATGTCGCCTGTTAAGAGGGGCTTCGGGTCGGCGAAGTTCAGAAAAAACAAGACGGTGGCGGCGCCACAGTTGCGTCGTCTAAGTCTGAGGAGGGAGCTAGATGTCGTCTGTGCAAATCCGCGACGTGCGGAAATCGTTCGGCAATTTTGAAGTCCTGCACGGCGTCTCGATTCCGATCGAGGACGGCCAGTTCGTCGTCCTGGTTGGCCCTTCCGGCTGCGGCAAGTCGACGCTTCTGCGCATGCTCGCAGGCCTCGAGAACATCACCTCCGGCACGATCTCGATCGGCGACCGCGTCGTCAACAATGTCCAGCCCAAGGAGCGGGACATTGCGATGGTGTTCCAGAACTACGCGCTCTATCCGCACATGACGGTCGGCGAAAACATGGGCTTTTCGCTGAAGCTGCGCAACGCCGGCTCCGACGAGATCAACAAGCGCGTCAAGCGCGCCGCCGAAATTCTCGCACTGACGCCATTGCTCGAGCGCTACCCGCGCCAGCTCTCCGGCGGTCAGCGCCAGCGCGTCGCCATGGGCCGCGCCATCGTGCGCGATCCCCAGGTGTTCCTGTTCGACGAGCCCTTGTCGAACCTCGATGCCAAGCTGCGCGTCGCCATGCGCACGGAGATCAAGGAGCTGCACCAGCGGCTCAAGACCACGACCGTCTACGTCACCCACGACCAGATCGAGGCCATGACCATGGCCGACAAGATCGTCGTGATGCATGACGGTATCGTCGAGCAGATGGGCACGCCGCTCGAGCTCTATGACAAGCCGGAAAACCAGTTCGTCGCAGGCTTCATCGGCTCGCCCGCGATGAACTTCCTGAAGGGGCATGTCCGCGTCAACGGCGTTGCGACCTTCGAGGGGCCGAACGGCGTCAAGCTGCCGCTCAAGACCGCGCCGGCCGGCTCCGACGGCAAGCCCGTCGTTTACGGCGTCCGTCCCGAGCATTTCACGATCGCCGACGACGGCGCCGACGCCGAGATCGTCGTGGTCGAGCCGACCGGCTCCGAAACGCAGGTGTTTGCAAAGCTCGGCGGCGAGCAGGTTGTCGCCGTCTTCCGCGAGCGTCACCAGTTCAACCCGGGCGACAAAGTCAAGCTGAAGCCCGATCCGACCCTGGTGCACCTGTTCGACGAGGCGACGGGCAAGCGCATGTAGCGGCGTTTCGTGACGTAAGACGACCAAAAACAAATATAAAAAATCAGGGAGAGAACAATGAGCGATTTCAACAGGCGTAGTGTGCTCAAAGCCAGCCTGGGCGGCGCAGCTTTGCTTGCCGGCCCGGGTATCGTCCCGGTCCGTGCTGCGGAATGGACCAACACGCCGGAGCCGAATGCCTCCATTCGCGTGCTGCGCTGGAAGCAGTTCATCCAGGCCGAGTTCGACAAGTTCGCCGAGCAGACCAAGAAGTTCTCCGAGAAGACCGGCGTCAAGGTGAAGCTCGAGGCCGAGAGCTGGGAGGACATCCGCCCCAAAGCCGCGGTCGCCGCCAATGTCGGCGCCGGTCCGGACCTGATCGTTGGCACGCTCGACGATCCCTTCAAATTCCCGGAGAAGCTGATCGACGTGACCGACGTTGCCGATTATCTCGGCAAACAGTATGGCGGCTGGTATCCGGTGGCCGAGCGCTACGGCAAGAAGGGCAATAGCTGGATCGCCATTCCGCAGGGCGCGACCGGCGGCTGCCTGAACTATCGCATCAGCCACGTGAAGGCCGCGGGCTTCGACGAATTCCCCAAGGATACCGACGGCTTCCTCAAGCTGTGCCAGGCCCTGAAGAAGAACAACACGCCGGCCGGCTTCGCGCTCGGCCATGCCACGGGCGATGCCAACGGCTGGTGCCAGTGGGCGCTGTGGGCGTTCGGCGGCAAGGTCGTCAACGACAAGAACGAGGTGGTGATCGATTCTCCGGAGACGATCGCCGCGCTCGAATACGTCAAGCAGCTCTACGCGACCTTCATTCCGGGCGTGCTGTCGTGGAACGACTCCAACAACAACAAGGCGTTCCTCAACGGCGAACTCAGTCTGACCCTGAACGGCATCTCGATCTGGACCGTCGGCAAGAACTCTCCTGATCCCAAGCAGCAGGAGATCGCCAAGGACATGAACCACGCGCCGATGCCGATCGGGCCCGTGGGCGTGCCGACCGAGCAGCAGAACGTCCTGGTCTACTACGGCTACAAGCACTCGAAGTATCCGAAGGCGGTCAAGGAATACATCAAGTTCATGATGGACAAGGAGAACTACGACGCGTGGGAGGTCGCCTCCAACGGCTACGTTTCGCCGCCGCTCCCGGCCTATAACGACAACCCGGTCTGGACCTCCGATCCCAAGATCACGCCGTATCGCGATTGCCTGAAGCGCTGCCGCGACAACGGCTATGCCGGCGATCTCGGCTACGCCTCGGCCGCCGTCATGGGCGACTTCGTCGTGGTGGACATGTTCGCGGAGGCCGCCTCCGGACAGGCGACGCCGAAGGAAGCCGCTGCCCGCGCCGCCGAGCGCGCCAAGCGCTACTACCAGGTCTGATCAGCCACAAGCGGCGGCGTCCGGTTTGCTGGGCGCCGCCGTTGTCGTTCGTTGAGGAGAGTCCGACATGGCAGTTATGGCCGAGCCCGTCGCCGCGCCTGTCAAGCGCAGCAGCCTCTGGTCCAGGGCGTTCGAAAGCCGAAATTTTCTCGGCGCCATGTTCATGGTGCCGGCCATCGCCATCCTGATCCTGTTTCTGGCCTATCCGCTCGCGCTCGGCTTCTGGCTCGGCATGACCGACACCAAGATCGGGGGCGTCGGCCGTTACATCGGCTTCGCAAACTTCGTTTCGCTGTCCAAGGACTCCGTGTTCTGGCTGTCGGTGTTCAACACCATTTTCTATACGGTGTTCGCGAGCATCGTGAAATTCGCGATCGGACTTTACCTGGCCTTGCTGCTCAACGAGCGGCTGCCGTTCAAGTCGATGGTGCGCGCCATCGTGCTCTTGCCCTTCGTGGTGCCGACCGTGCTGTCGGCGATCGCGTTCTGGTGGATCTATGACAGCCAGTTCTCGATCATCTCCTGGGTGCTGATCAAGGCGGGCCTCCTGACCCACTACATCGATTTCCTCGGCGATCCCTGGAATGCGCGCTGGTCGGTGGTGCTCGCCAACATCTGGCGCGGCGTGCCCTTTGTCGCCATCACGCTGCTGGCGGGATTGCAGACGATCTCGCCGTCGCTTTACGAGGCCGCCAATCTCGATGGCGCCACCAATCTGCAGCGCTTCCGCCACATCACGCTGCCGATGCTGTCGCCGATCATCGCGGTGGTGATGACGTTCTCGGTGCTGATGACGTTCACCGACTTCCAGCTGATCTACACCATCACGCGCGGCGGGCCGATCAACGCGACGCATCTAATGGCGACGCTGTCGTTCCAGCGCGCGATCACCGGCGGCAATCTCGGCGAGGGTGCGGCGATCTCGAACGCGATGATCCCGTTCCTGGTCGCGGCGATCCTGCTCAGCTTCTTCGGGCTTCAGCGCTCTCGCTGGCAACAGGGCGGGAGGGACTGACCATGACCACCGTGGACGACCAAAGCGTCGGAATGGACTACCTGGAAAGTTTTCCGCGGAAATTCCTCCGCGTGTATCTTCCACTCGGCCTGATCATCGTCTTCCTGCTGTTCCCGTTCTATTGGATGGCGGTGACGACGTTCAAGCCGGACGCGGAGATGTATGACTATGAGAAGTACAATCCGTTCCTGATTGCGCATCCGACGCTCGAGCACATCAAGAAGCTGTTCTTCGACACGGATTATCCGCTGTGGATGTGGAACACCGTCATCGTCTCGGTGTCCTCGACCTTCATCTCGCTGTTCGCCAGCGTCTGCGCGGCCTATGCGATCGAGCGTCTGCGCTACCAGGGCTCGCGCTATGTGGGCCTCGCGATCTTCCTCGGCTATCTCGTCCCGCCCTCGATCCTGTTCATTCCGCTGGCGGCGATCGTGTTCCAGCTCGGCCTGTTCGACGGAAACCTGGCGCTGATCCTGACCTATCCGACCTTCCTGATCCCGTTCTGCACCTGGCTCCTGATGGGCTATTTCCGAACCATTCCTTACGAGCTCGAGGAATGCGCGCTGATCGACGGGGCGACGCGGCTGCAAATCCTGACCAAGATCACGCTGCCGCTGTCGCTGCCGGGGGTGATCTCGGCGGGCATCTTCGCCTTTACGTTGTCCTGGAACGAGTTCATCTACGCGCTGACCTTCATCTCCTCGTCGGAGAACAAGACGATTCCGGTCGGCGCCATCACCGAGCTCGTCAATGGCGACGTCTACCATTGGGGCGCCCTGATGGCGGCGGCCCTGACCGGCTCGGTCCCCGTAGTTATCCTTTATTCCTTCTTCGTAGAGTACTATGTGTCGGCGATGACCGGCGCCGTGAAGGAATGATCGTGGGGCCTGCCTGAGAACGCGCCAGACCTTTCAAGAGCGGCGCGTTCCGGCCAATAAGATGGAGTAGGCTATTGCACATCCTGGTTCTGGGCGCTGCCGGCATGGTCGGCCGCAAATTGTGTGAACGGCTGTTGCGCGACGGCCGGCTCGGCAAGAGCGACATCACCAAATTGACCATGCACGACGTGGTCGAGCCCAAGAAGCCGGAAAAGGCCGGTTTCCCCGTCGAGACCGTCTCGGGCGATTTCGCCGTCCCGGGTGCTGCCGAAACACTGATCGCCGGCCGCCCCGACGTGATCTTCCATCTCGCCGCGATCGTCTCCGGTGAAGCCGAGCTCGATTTCGACAAGGGCTACCGCATCAATCTCGACGGCACGCGGATGCTGCTCGATGCGATCCGGGTCATTGGCGGTGGCTACAAGCCGCGTGTGGTGTTCACATCCTCGATCGCGGTGTTCGGTGCGCCGTTTCCCGACGCGATCGGCGACGAGTTCTTCCACACGCCGCTGCTCAGCTACGGCACCCAGAAGGCAATCGGCGAATTGTTGCTGGCGGATTATTCGCGCCGCGGCTTCCTCGACGGCATCGGCATTCGCCTGCCGACCATCTGCATCCGTCCCGGCCTGCCCAACAAGGCGGCATCGGGCTTCTTCTCCAACATCCTGCGCGAGCCGCTCGCCGGCAAGGAAGCGGTCCTCCCGGTGTCCGAGGACGTCCGCCACTGGCACGCCACGCCGCGCTCGGCCGTCGGCTTCCTGCTCCATGCCGGCACCATGGACCTCGCCAAGGTCGGTCCGCGCCGCAACCTGACCATGCCGGGCTTCTCGGCCACGGTCGGCGAGCAGATTGCAGCGCTCAGGCGGGTGGCCGGCGACAAGGTCGCAGCGCGCATCAAGCATGAGCTCGATCCGTTCATCGTCGGCATCGTCGGCGGCTGGCCGCGCAATTTCGAGGCGAAGCGGGCGCGCGAGCTCGGCTTCACCACCGAAGAGAAGACCTTCGACGATATCATCCGCATTCATATCGACGACGAGCTCGGCGGCAATTTTGTCGCGTGATCGTCAGAGATGAACAGCGTGGATATGACGATGGCGAGTGTAGCTTGCATCGGTGAATGCATGGTCGAGCTCCGGCAGGCCCAGGGAGGACATTCCTCAGGGCAGTCTGCCGGGCAGGGCGGTGGCCTGTTCTCGCGCGGCTTCGGCGGCGACACCCTCAACACGGCGGTTTATCTGGCGCGGCTCGAGGTCAAGGTCGACTATCTCACCGCGCTCGGCGACGACGGCATGAGCGAGGAGATGATCGCGGCCTGGAATGCCGAAGGCGTCGGCACAAGGCGCGTGGTGCGGCTGCCGGGCAAGCTGCCCGGCCTCTACATGATCCAGCTGGATGCCAACGGTGAGCGGCAGTTCTTCCACTGGCGCGACAGTGCGGCGGCGCGCCAGCTGATGAGCCTGCCGGAGACCGACGAGCTGCTCAACTCGCTGATGAGCTATGACATCGTCTATCTCTCCGCGATCACGCTCTCGATCTACGACGCGGCCGGACGTGATCGCCTGTTGGCGGCGATCAAGCGCGCCCGGCTGCTCGGTACCCGCTTCGTGTTCGACACCAATTTCCGCGCACGCGGCTGGCCCGATCGCGATGTCGCGCGTGAGGTATTTGCCGCGGCGTTTGCGGCGGCCGACATCGTGCTGACCTCGACCGAGGATCTGCTCGCGCTCTATCCCGGCGAGAGCCCTGAGCAGCTGATGGCGCGCATCCCCACGCCCGAGCTGGTGTTCCGGCTCGCCGAGCCCGTCAGCCTGCTGCGTTTTTCCGGCGGAACGAGCGAGGTCCGCGCCGAACCAATGACCAGGCCGGTCGTTGACACCACGGCGGCCGGCGACAGCTTTGCCGCGGCCTATATCGCGGCCCGGCTCGGCGGTTCCGATTCCGTTGAGGCGGCTCAGGCCGGGCATCGCCTCGCCGGCCTCGTGATCTGCTATCCCGGCGCCATCATTCCGGGTTATGCCATGCCGCCGAAGAAGCGGCACCGGCCGGCGACCTCGCGTCAAGCGACCAAGTGAAACGAAAGCCAAGATGACCACCACTGCCCAACAGAACCACCTCGTCGCGCTGTTCAAGGCCGCGACCGTCATTCCCGTCCTCACCATCGAGCGTATCCAGGATGCGGTGCCGCTGGCGCGTGCGCTGGTGGCCGGTGGCGTCCGCACGCTGGAGGTGACCCTGCGCACCCCTGTTGCGATCGAGGCGGCGAGGGCGATGATGGCCGAAGTCCCCGAGGCGATCGTCGGCATCGGCACGATTCTCAATCCGGCCGACTTCACCCGTGTCGAGAAGCTCGGCGTGGCGTTCGGCATCAGCCCGGGCCTGACGCCGGATCTGCTGAAGGCTGCAACCGATAGCTCCTTGCCGTTTGCGCCGGGCATTGCCACGGCATCCGAACTGATGATGGCGCTGTCCTATGGCTTCGACGTCGCAAAATTCTTCCCGGCCGAGCAGGCCGGCGGCATCAAGGGGCTGCGCGCGCTGGGCGGGCCGTTCCCGAACGTGCGGTTCTGCCCGACCGGCGGGGTCGGCGAGGCCAACGCGGCGACCTGGCTCGCCGAGCCCAATGTGGTCGCGGTGGGCGGTTCCTGGCTGTGCCCGACGGCGGAGATCAGGGCCGGGAACTGGGCCGGCATAACTGCCATCTGCCAGCGCACCTTCCAGGCGCTGAAAGCCGCGTGAAGTCTTGCCATCGCTGGGCTAAGACTTAGGTCAGCAAGAGACCGCCAGGGAGAAAAGACCATGACCGCCAGCATCGTCGGATGGGCGCATACGCCATTCGGCAAGTTCGACACCGAAACCGTCGAAAGCCTCGTCACCCGCGTCGCCAACGAGGCGATGGCCGATGCCGGCATCTCGGCCTCCGACGTCGACGAAATCGTGCTCGGCCATTTCAACGCCGGCTTCTCGGCGCAGGATTTTACCGCCTCGCTGGTGCTTCAGGCTGACCCAAAATTGCGCTTCAAGCCGGCCACCCGCGTCGAGAATGCCTGCGCCACCGGCTCCGCCGCGGTCCACCAGGGCCTGCGCGCCATCGCCGCAGGCGCGGCCAAGATCGTGCTCGTCGTCGGCGTCGAGCAGATGACGCGCACCCCGGGTCCGGAGATCGGCAAGAACCTGCTCAAGGCATCCTATCTGCCTGAGGATGGCGACACGGTCGGCGGCTTCGCCGGCGTGTTCGGCAAGATCGCCAGTTCGTACTTCCAGAAATACGGCGACCAGTCCGATGCGCTGGCGCTGATCGCGGCCAAGAACCACAAGAACGGCGTTGCCAATCCGTTCGCCCAGATGCGCAAGGATTTTGGCTTCGACTTCTGCCGCGCCGAGAGCGAGAAGAATCCTTACGTCGCGGGCCCCTTGAAGCGCACCGACTGCTCGCTGGTCTCCGACGGCGCCGCCGCGCTGGTGCTCGCCGATGCCGAGACCGCCAAGGGCATGGGCAAGTCGATCGGCTTCCGCGCCACCGCGCATGCCCAGGACTTTTTGCCGATGTCCAAGCGCGACATCCTCCAGTTCGAGGGCTGCACGGTCGCCTGGCAGCGCGCGCTGGAGCAGGCCGGGGTGACGCTGTCTGATCTCTCTTTCGTCGAGACCCATGACTGCTTCACGGTCGCCGAGCTGATCGAGTACGAAGCGATGGGCCTGACGCCGAAGGGGCAGGGCGCCCGCGCCATCAAGGAAGGCTGGACGCTCAAGGACGGCAAGTTGCCGGTCAATCCGTCCGGCGGGTTGAAGGCCAAGGGCCATCCGATCGGCGCCACCGGCGTCTCCATGCACGTGATGACCGCGATGCAGCTCGCAGGGCAAGCGCCTGAGGGCATGCAGCTCAAGAATGCCAAGCTTGGCGGCATCTTCAACATGGGTGGCGCCGCCGTCGCCAATTATGTCTCCGTCCTTGAGCCGCTGAAGTAGGTCTCGTAGGGTGGGCAAAGGCGCTATGCGCCGTGCCCACCTTTTTCTTGCGCTAGATCATGGTGAGCACGCTCCGCTTTGCGCACCTTAACGCTCCTGATCGATTTGCGAGAAATATTCATGAGCAATAACTACGAAGACTCATTGTCGCTGGACGCCCTCAACGATCGCATCGCGATCCTCGAGGACAATATTCGCCAGCTGATCGAGCAGGCTGCCGCCGCCTCGGGCGAGCAAAACGAGTCGCGGATCGCCGACCGCATCAATCAGCAGAACGAGGATCTCGACCGTCTCATCAAGATCCGCGAATCCCGCCAGAAGAAATAGCGGCGGCCGAGTGGATCGACCTGGCGTCACCCGTTCGGCGCCGGAGTAGGGGGATGACCGCAACTCTCTCATCCGTCATTCCCGGCGTGCCCACTTGGGCGCGAGCCTGGAATCCATTTATCCTCCGAACCTGCTGCACGATGGATTCCTGGGCTCGACTTCGTCGCGCCCCGGAATGACGAGGAGGAGACATCATGAGCTTCATCATCGGCGTCGGCCTCACGCCTTACGGCAAGCACGAGGGCTCATCCTCGCTCGACCTGATGAGCAAGGCGGCGCAAGCCGCGCTCGACGATGCCGGACTGAAGCGTTCGGACATCGACGGGATCCTCTGCGGCTACTCGACCGTCTCGCCGCACATCATGCTGGCCACGGTGTTCGCCGAACATTTTGGCATCCGCCCGTCTTACGCCCACGCCGTCCAGGTCGGGGGCGCCACCGGGCTCGCAATGACGATGCTCGCGCATCATCTGGTCGAGGCCGGCGTCGCAAAGCACGTTCTCGTGGTCGCCGGCGAGAACCGCCTGACCGGCCAGAGCCGCGATGCCTCGATCCAGGCGCTGGCGCAGGTGGGCCATCCCGACTACGAGGTGCCGCTCGGCCCGACCATTCCCGCCTATTACGGTCTCGTCGCCACCCGCTACATGCACGAATACGGCGTGACCGAAGAGGACCTCGCCGAACTCGCAGTGCTGATGCGCGCGCATGCCTGCACCCATCCCGGCGCGCAATTTCACGATGCCATTATGGTCGCCGACGTCATGGCCTCGAAGCCCGTGGCGATGCCGCTCAAGCTGCTGGACTGCTGCCCGGTCTCGGACGGAGGCGCGGCCTTCGTCATCAGCCGCGAGCGCACCGGGGAGGCCGGCGTGCGCATCCGCGGCTGCGCCCAGGCGCATACGCATCAGCATGTCACGGCCGCGCCAGGCTTAAGCGAGCTCGGCGCCGAAATCTCCATCGCGCGCGCCAAAGAGGCCACCGGCCTTGCGATCTCCGACGTGCGTTACGCCGCGATCTACGACAGCTTTACCATCACGCTCGCAATGCTGCTGGAAGACCTCGGCCTTTCCGGCCGCGGCGAGGCGGCTGCGCGCGTGCGCTCCGGCCATTTCAGCCGCGACGGCGCGATGCCGCTCAACACCCATGGCGGCCTCCTGAGTTACGGCCATTGCGGCGTCGGCGGCGCTATGGCGCATCTGATCGAGGCGCATTTGCAGATGACGGGGCGAGCGGCTGGCCGCCAGGTGCGGGACGCATCCATCGCTCTTCTGCACGGCGACGGCGGCGTGCTGTCGTCCCACGTCAGCATGTTTCTGGAGCGGGTGCGATGAGCGAGCGTCTCACGGACTGGACCAAGGGCGAGCAGGCCATCACCTACCAGACCTGCGGCGCCTGCGGCCATGTGCAATATTTCCACCGTGCCTTCTGCGCGGCGTGCGGAACCGCCGACCCGCGCGAGGCGCGCGCCAGCGGCAAGGGCAGGGTCTACGCGACCTCGCTGGTCTGCCGCGCCGCCACGCCCGAGACCCGTGCGCACGTGCCCTACAACATCCTGCTGGTCGATTGCGCCGAGGGTTTTCGCATGATGGCCCATGGCGAGAATGATCTTGCCATCGGCGACGAGGTGACCGCGGGCTTCAAGCCGTTTGCCGGTAGGCTGGTCCCGTTCTTTGCGAAGAAGAAGTAGCGGGATTTCGTCATTCGGGGGCGGTCCAAAGGACCGAGCCTGGAACGGGTATTCTGGGCCTGGCCTGTGCGAGAGCCACCCCGGAATGACGAAAACTGTAAAACTCTAACTCAACGCCCGTAAAATAATATGCTGGCGATGACGAGCATCGCCGTCACCGCCAGCATATGCGCGAGCGCTTCCGAGGCCGCCCCCTTGGTGGCTTCCTTCATGCCGTTTTCTCCCTAGACTTGGGCGTGACTCATCGTTGCGCGGTGAGCGCACCCGACGGCCAATTGTTTTTACTCGGAACACCCCACTTCGAGTATTCGCTGCGATTTAAGTCCCCACGCAGCGAATATCGATGTGCCAAGGTCGATCAGCAATGCGGCGGCATTTTGACTCGATAATGTTGCTCCCGCGGTCGCGCGCGAATACAGTTTTGGGGAACCTGTGCCGGCAACGACAATAAGCATCAAAAGCTTCAGGAAAAACTCAAGGTAAATCATGGCCCGCATCGACTACAGCGATCCGTCCAAGGCGTCCGACCGCACCCGCGAAATCCTCGACAAGAACCGCAATGCCAACATCTTCCGCATGATGTCGCATTCGCCGAGCTATTTTGAGCAGTACTGCCGCCTCGGCGGCGCCATCCGCCACAAGGGCGAACTCGATCCGATCGTGCGCGAGCTCGCGATCACGCGCACCGGCATTTTGTGCGAGGCGCCGTACGAGATCGTCGCCCACAAGCGCATCGGCAAGAATGTCGGCGTCACCGACGCGCAGAACGAGGCGCTGGACAACTGGCAGGCCGCGACCTGTTTCGACGAGACGCAGCGCGCCGCGCTCGCCTTCACCGACGAGATCGTGAAGCTGAAGAAGCCGACGGACGCGACCTTCCAGGCAATTGCCGCGAAGCTGACACCCGCCGCGCTCGTCGAGCTGCAGCTCTCGGTCGGCTTCTACATCATGACGTCAAAGTTCCTGGAGACTTTTGAGATCGATCTCCAGCCCGTGACCGAGGTGGTGGGCTGATCGAAAGCTTGCGAGGGATGTCATGACGATCGATGAATATGCCGCCTGGGCCGCAACCATTGCGAAAGTCGATGAGCATCCCTCGAACGAGCGCCTGTCCTATCTCGGGCTCGGCCTCGCCGGTGAAGCCGGCGAGGTCGCCGACCACATCAAGAAGCTGTTGCGCGACGACTGGCTCGACAAGGCGGGTCTCGTCGACGAGCTCGGCGATGTCATCTACTACTGGGCCTGCCTGTGCGCCGCGACCGGCCAGCAGCCGTCCGAATTGCTGAAGGCCAGCGCCGCCAAGATCAAGCGGCGTCTCAGCGAGGCAGCAAGCCGCTAAGGCAAGGCATGAGGTGCGAGCGCTGTTCACCTCTCCCTACGGGAGAGGTGAAGACACGGTCGTCGCTCACGTCGACGTCAGGATGTCGACCTTGGTGTTGGCGACGATCAGGCGATCGGCCAGCAGTTGCGCCAGATTGCGCATGATGCGCTCGGAGGCCCGCGGGTGCTGCCTGCGAAAACGTTCGAATTCTTTCAATGGCACTTCGAACGCAGTCGCCGCCATGTCCGCGAACACGTCGGCTGAGCGGGCGGTCTCGATCAGCGCCATCTCGCCAAAGGCCATGCCGGCTGTCAGCGTCGCGAGCCTGACGCCATCGGGCAGGGTGACGTGCACGGCGCCGCTGCGCAGGAAGAACAGGGCGTCCGCGGGCTCGCCTGTCGTGAGGATCTTGGCGCCGGACTGATAGGTTTTGATCGTGCAGATCGAGGCGAGGTCCGTCAGCTCTTCGGCGCTGAGGCCGTCGAGCAAGGGCTGTTCGGACAGCTCTGTGGTCTCGTGAAAATCGATCGAGCCGCCATAGCGGTAGACGATCTGGTCTTCGGCCCATTCGATCGCGGTGTCGAGCAGATAGAAATCGCGGACGTTCTTCAGCTCGGCGGTCCACTCCCGCAGTGTATTCCATTCCTTGGAGGCGCGGCGGACGCCGGATATCACCACCGTGACGTTGAGTGCGGCGAGGTCCTCGAAGGCTTCGGCGATCAGCCGCGCGCCGGCCCGCGTGGTGGAGGTGACGCGGTGCAAGTCGAAGATCACGAATTGCGGACGCGGCCGCTCGGCCAACCGCCGCGAGACGTAGTCGACCGCCGAGAGCGACAGCGTCCCGACCAGCTCGATGACCCGCACCTCCTGCTCGTGGGCTACGAGAATGTCGCGCTCCTGCTGGCGGCGGACGCGGCGTGACGGGCTCTTGCCGATGTCGTAGTCGGCGATCACGGCGTTGCGGGCGTCGTCGCTGCGGTTGAGCATATGCAGGTCGTAATGCGAGGACAGCGCCTCGCAGACCTTGATGCCGCGCACGCTGTTGCCGTGCTTGTCCAGTTTTGGCGAATAGCTGCCGAGCCCGAGACGCGCGGGGAGCGCTGCCAAAATGCCGCCGCCGACGCCGCTCTTGGCGGGAATGCCGATCCGGTAGATCCATTCGCCGGCATAATCGTACATGCCCGACGACGTCATCACCGACAGCGTGCGCGAGATCGCATACGGCGTCAGCACCTGTTCGCCCGTGACCGGATTAACACCGCGATTGGCGAGCGTCGCCGCCATCACCGCGATGTCGCGCGCGGTGACCAGCACCGCGCATTGCCGGAAATAGACGTCGAGCACGCCGGCGACGTTGTCCGAGATCACCGCATTGGTCTTCAGCAGATAGCCGATCGCGCGGTTACGGTCGCCGGTCTGGCTCTCCGACGTGTAGACCGCTTCGTCCACGCCGAGGTCGCGTCCGGCAAAACGGCTGAGCGCGAGCCGGATCTGCTCGAAGGCATCGGTGCCCTTGCTCGCATGGATCAGCCCGGTGCAGGCGATCGCGCCGGCATTGACCATCGGGTTGAACGGATGGTTTTCGGAATTGAGCCGGATCGAATTGAAGGGATCGCCCGAGGGCTCGACGCCGATCGCGCTCTCGACCTTGCCTGCACCCAGAAGATCCAGCGCCAGCGCGAACACGAACGGTTTTGACATCGACTGGATGGTAAAGGGCACACGGCTGTCGCCGACTTCGTAGACATGGCCGTCGAGGGTGGCGAGGCTGATGCCGAAACAGGTAGGATCGGCCTTGCTCAGCTCGGGAATATAGTCCGCGACGTGGCCTGAGGTCTCGGCGGAGAATTCATTCAGGCACGTGTCGAGAAACCGCAGCAGCGGCGGCTTCGAGCGGGTCCAGGCGGAGGCGGGCGGCGGTTGCGCTATCATCGCCTCCCTTGTGCAACGCAATCAGGGCATGCGCAACCCGTCCGGCGCCTTCTTCCGTCGTAACGCCCGAACGCAAGACGCCGCGCGCCATCGCAATATCATCTGTTTCAGAATGTCGCGGATGAGAAGCCGCAGGCGGCGCGTGCTCAGCTCGCGACGATCGCGATCGTCTGGCCTTCGGCAACGAGGTCATCGATCTGCACGAGCAGTGACGTGAGTGTGCCCGACGCCGGCGCGGGCACCGGTATCTCCATCTTCATGGCTTCGACGACCACAACGTCATCGCCATCGGCGACGGTTCCTCCAACTTGCACGGGAGTTGCGCAGATGCGACCGGCGACCTCCGTGACGATCTTAATTTCTGGCATGCCATCGCCTTTTTGTTGTGGTGGCAAAATGCCTGAGGTAGCGTCGTCTGCAAGCGGAATTTAATTCCGCACAGCGGAACAACTGGTAGGGAACATGGGACGACGTTCGGAACGGTTGAGCAGACAAGGTGCACTCGCTGGCGATGCCGGTGAAGGTGATGTCATCCAGGTGGTGTCGCGCGCGTTCGACGTGTTGCGATGCTTCGAGGGCCACGAGGCACGGCTCGGCAATCTCGAGATTTCAAATCGCTGCGGCTTGCCGCGCTCGACGGTGTCGCGGCTTACGCACACGCTGACGCGCATGGGGCAGCTGGTCTATCTGCCGCGTGACCAGAAGTATCGCATCGGTCCGAGCGCGGTGGCGATGAGCGCCTCGATGATGAAGGGCGCGCAGCTCCGCAGCATGATCCGGCAGCGGCTGCAGGAAGTCGCCGAGCAATTGCCGGGCACCGTCGGCTTCGTCGTGCCTGATCGCTTCCATCTGGTCTATCTCCAGTTTGCGCGCTCGGCCTCTGCGCTTGGTCTGCACGAGGGCACCGGCAGCCGCATCTCGATAGCCTCGACCGCTGCGGGCGCGGCCTACACCGCGGCCTTGGCGCCCGAAGTCGGCGATGCCTACATCGCGGAAATGGGGCGTGAAGCGCCGGAGGCCGCAAAAATCCTGCGGCCCCGCATCGAGGCCAACCGGCAGGCGCTGCGCGAGCGCGGCTATGTCACGGCCTGCGGCCTGTGGAGCCCGCACATCAACGGCCTCGCGGTGCCGATCTGGTCGCCGCAGTACCAGACCTTCGTGGTCGTCACGATCGGTCTTCTCTCGGCGATGTATGACGAGCAGCGTCTACATGCCGAAGTCGCGCCGCTGATGGTCGCGCTGGGCCGTTCGCTCGGCAGCCTGATGGAGGGCGCGGAAGGCGACGTCTTCAACAACCGCATCTCGCGCAAACCGGTCGCAATGGCCGTGCACAACAATAACAAGCCGATCAATTCGGAGGGAGTGAATGAACTGGAAGCCGGAACTCGACGAGCTCGCCCGGCGCGAAGCCTTCGCGCGGGAGATGGGCGGCGTTGACAAGGTCAAGCGACAGCATGACCAGGGCCGGCTGACTGTTCGGGAACGCATCGACAAACTGATCGACAAGGGCAGCTTCCACGAGATCGGTGCCGTCTCCGGCATCGGTGAGTATGATCCCAAGGGCGAGCTGAAAAGCGTGACGCCGGCGAACTGCGTGTTCGGCCGCGCGCGCGTCGACGGCCGCACCGTGGTCGTCGTCGGCGACGATTTCACGGTGCGCGGCGGCTCGGCGGATGCGTCGATCTCGGCAAAGCCTTTGATGGCGGAGGAGATGGCGCACGACTTCCGTCTGCCCATCGTCCGCATCATCGAGGGCTCCGGCGGTGGCGGCTCGGTCAAGACCATCGAGACCAAGGGCGCGGCTAACCTGCCGGGCGGCATCGGCGGCACGCGCTGGTATCGCTTCACGACAGAGAACCTGTCGCGCGTGCCGGTGGTCGCACTCGGCCTCGGCTCGGTTGCGGGCCTGGGCGCCGCGCGTCTGGCCGCCAGCCACTATTCCATCATGACCCGGAAGTCCGCGATGTTCGTCGCGGGTCCGCCGGTGGTGAAGGCGTTGGGCCAAAATCTCTCGAAGGAGGAGCTCGGCGGTGCCGATATCCAGACCAAGGCCGGCGCGGTCGATCATGCCGTCGACACCGAGGAGGAGGCTTTTGCCTGCGCGCGGCGTTTTCTGTCCTATCTGCCGTCATCGGTCTATGAGCTGCCGCCGACCTTGCCCTGCATCGACAATCCGGAGCGTAGCGAAGAGGCGCTGATGAATGCAGTGCCGCGCAATCGCAAGCAGGTCTACAAGATGCGGCCGATCATCGACCAGGTCGTCGATAAGGGCTCGTTCTTCGAGGTCGCCTCCAATTTCGGCAAGCCGATCATCGTGGGCCTCGCGCGGCTCGAGGGCAGGGCGGTGATGCTGCTTGCGAGCGACAGTTTCCACTATGGCGGCTCCTGGACGGCGGATGCCTGCCAGAAGGTGGTGCGCTGGGTCGACTTCGCCGAGACCTTCCATCTGCCGATCGTCTACCTCATGGACTGCCCCGGCTTCATGATTGGCCTCGACGCCGAGAAGGCGGCGACCATCCGCCACGGCGTCCGCGCCATGGCCGCGGTCAACCAGACCACCGTGCCATGGTGCACCGTGATCCTGCGCAACGCCTTCGGCGTCGCCGGCGTGGTGCATCAGCCGGCCGACCGCTTCTCGATCCGCTACGCCTGGCCGTCGGCCTATTGGGGCTCGTTGCCGCTCGAAGGCGGCATCGAAGCCGCCTACCGCGCCGACATCGACGCGGCCGAGGACAAGGCGGCCAAGCTCAACGAGATCCAGGAGCGGCTCAACAAGCTGCGCTCGCCGTTCCGCTCGGCCGAAAAATTCTGGGTCGAGGAGATCATCGATCCGCGCAAGACGCGGTCGCTGCTGTGCGAGTTCGCGCGGCTCGCAGAGCCGCTGCGGAAAGCAGGACCGCCGGAGAACATCACGATCCGGCCGTAGCGCCAGCTGTCATTGCGAGGAGCCCGCGACAAAATTGCGAAGCAATTTTGCGCTGGCGACGAAGCAATCCAGGCTATGTCCGCGGAGACAGTCTGGATTGCTTCGCTTCGCTCGCAATGACGGTTGTTGCGCGATGTGCGCTCCACTTGCTGGAGAGTCAATCCAGGTTAAGTCCGCCCAAATCCAGCCATTTTACGCCGCGTTTCAGGCCCATTTCGGCCAAACCGATATTGGTAGCTCGTAGCCGGGGCAGGCCCTCCAGCCGGAGTCCTGCAATGATCAAGCGAGTAATTTCTGCGTGTTTCTTCGTTGCCGTTAGTTCAGTTGCCTCGGAAGCGCGGCCCTCTCGCAATTTTCAAGCGCCTGAGTGCAACGTCACCATGCCCTGCGACTTCTCGTATGCGCAGCCGCGCCGTGAGCGGGCGCCGCCCAGGCCGTCATTGCAAGCCTATCGCTCAACGCAAATGACGGTGACCGACGCCGGTAATACCGCCGCGACCATCAGCGTCTCCGGTGATCGCATCATCGGCGGCCGTCCTGCCGGCTGTCCTTCGTCCTTCTGCGGCTGTGGCGCGGCGCTGCGCGTGTTCGGCCATGTCGTGCCGCAATTGAATCTCGCGTCCAACTGGCTGCGCTTTCCGCGGACGTCGCCGGCGCCGGGAATGGTCGCGGCGCGCCGCGGGCATGTCTTCGTTCTGGAGCAGCCCCTCGGCGGCGACATGTGGATGGCCTATGACGCCAACTCGGGCGGCCACGCCACGCGCATGCACGCGCGTTCGCTGCGAGGCTACACCGTCGTCAACCCGCGCGGCTGAGACAACGGCGACAAGGCCGCCAAGCTCAACGAGATCCAGGAGCGATGCGCTCGCTGCTGTGCGAGTTCGCGCGGCTCGCACAGCCGCTGTGGAAAGCAGGACCGCCGGAGAACATGACGATCCGGGCCTAGCCGAGGCCGTCATCGCGGCGGCGCGGTGCGAAGAACGCATCGCGGTTTGTGGCGACATATTCCCCGACAGTCTCGCTGTGACCGGTCCAGATCGTCGGCCGGTTGTGCGAAACCTCAACGCGGGCAGCTCTGCATCACATATCATTTATCGTAGTGTTACATAGCGTGACTTATTGTGTCACCGCGAGAGTCCAGCACTAGCCTAGTCAGCCCGATCGACACCTTCCGACGTGCATGCGTCGGGGGAACGGCTTGCCATGGCCTTGTTTAAAAGCGGAGGGAACGGTGAACAGATTTCTGAATCACACTTCGTCATTGCACAATCGGCTATTCGGAGCGGCGGCGATTGCCGCGACAATGTTCTGGCTGACGCCGGCGAGTGCCGAGGAGCATGAGCACAAATCCTGCCGCCTCGGATCTCCGGGACACGAGGTCAAGCACGTTATCTATCTCCAGTTCGACAATGTGCACCTCACGCGGGACAACCCCAGCGTTCCCTCCGATCTTGAGCAGATGCCGCACCTCTACAATTTCCTGAAGGACAACGGCACGCTCCTGAACAAGCACTACACCGTGCTGATCTCGCATACGACCGCCGGCATCACGAGCTCGTTGACGGGCCTTTATCCCGACCGGATGGGGCTCACGGTCACCAACTCCTACGACTATTACAACCCCGCCACCGGCGTTCCGACCTTCACGTCGGCGTTCAAGTATTGGACCGCTCCCGTCGCCTCGCCGGTCGACCCCCACCCGAACATGATCACGACCGGCGGCAAGAACACGCCCGCCCCGTGGGTGACCTACACCCGGGCCGGGTGCGACGTCGGCTACGTCCCGACCGCGAATGCCGTGCTCGAGAACGCTGTGGCCGGCGCGTTCAAGGCCGGTCCGACCGATCTCTTTGCCGCGGCCAAGGCCGGCGACACCAAGATCGACCTGTTCAGCAATAGGGGTTTTAACGTCGGGGACACGATCGTCATCGATCAGGGCGCCAATCAGGAGACCGCCACGATCGACCATTTTTCCGGCTTCTTCACGTTCCTGACGAGCCCGCTCACCAAGGACCACGCGCAGAACGTAAGTGTCTGGGAACCCGCTGCAGATCCGATCAACCGCACCGGGGACATCACGACGATCTTCGGCGCCAACTCGTCCGAGTGGCTCGAAGCGCTCGACTCGCAGGAAGCGCCATTCGGCTCGGCCGCGGCGGCGAAGGCGACGACCGACTTCGTCGGCATTGCAGTGCACTGCGGCAATGGCGGGTCAAGCCTCTGCGCCACCGCTCCCACCGCGCGGCCCGATCTGCTGCCGGACGAGCCGGGCGGGTATCAGAATTTCCGCGCTCTGTTCGGAGCGAAGTATGTCAACCCGGTGATCACGCATGGCTCGCCGTCGGTGAATGACATCAACGGCGCACCGATTACCGACCAGTTCGGGCATCCGGGCTTCCCGGGCTTCGACGGGATGTCGGCGGCGATCACCTTGGGCTATGTGGCCCAGATGCAGGAGGCCGGCGTTCCGGTGACCTACGCCTACATCTCCGACCTCCACGATAACCACGCTGGCGGCGGTGCCTATGGACCCGGCGAGGCCGACTATGTCGCGGCGCTGAAGACCTATGATGACGCGTTCGCGAAGTTCTTCGACCGGCTCGCCGCGGCCGGCATCAACAAGAGCAACACCTTGTTTATCGTCACGGCAGACGAGAACGATCACTTCGCCGGCCAGCAGGCGCAAAACTGCAACGGTGTGACGACCCCGTGTATCTACAACACGGCCTCTGGCAACCCGCGCCATGGCCGGTTCGACTTGACCAACAGCGGCCAGGACGTCTCGACCTGGACCGGACCCGTGACCTGGCCACCGTCTTCGGCGAACGGGCCGCTCGTCGGCGAGGTCGGCTACAACATGTCGTGGCTGCTTGGCGCAACCATCGGCGGTACCGGCTACGACATCTCGTTTGACTCGGCGCCGAGCTTCTACATCTACGGCCAGCCGCAGGCGTTCGATGCCAGCGGGCACGTTGTCGTCAACCCGGTCCTGCGCGCCTTCGAGAAGGCAGCGGCGGGCCTGAAGGCGTTCGATCCCTACGTCGACGCGACGCAGCTGACGCCGGTTGCGAACTACCTCGTGGACGGGCCGACCCTGAAGGCGCTGCACATGATCAACGCCGATCCGCAGCGGACCATGTCGTTCACGATGTTCTCAAAGCCGGATTTCTACTTCCAGACGTCCAGCCCCTGCCCGGGAAAGAGCCAAGGCTGTTTGAACGACGCCTTTGCCTGGATTCACGGCGACTACTCGAACGATATCGGCCAGACGTGGCTCGGAATGGCCGGCCCCGGCGTGAAGAACGGCGCGATCGACGACACGACCTGGACCGATCACACGGACATCGTCCCGACAGTGAATACTCTGCTCGGGCTGAGGCCGGATTATCAGGCGGACGGGCGCGTGATCACACAGATCCTCCATCCGTCGGTGGCGAGGGGCGGGAACGACGAGATGTTTGCGAAGCTGGGTGACGTCTACAAGCAACTCAATGCACCCTACGGCGCGTTCGCCCACGCGCTGATTGTCGCCTCGACGGCCGCGATCAAGGCGGACGATGCGACCTACCTGTCCACCGAGCAGAAGATCCAGGCGTTGACCACACAGCGCGACGCACTTGCCCAGCAGATGAAAGACGTGCTCGACCCGCAACCGATCGGGGAAGGCCGCGGCGAGCACGACGAAGCCCGCTTCGGCCCCAATGGGCACTCCGGGCAGCTGATCGGGGAAGGTCTCAAGCTGCTCGCTGCGGCGCAGTCGCTGGCCGGTCTGTAAGCATCAACACGGCACAGAGGGCTCGAACTCGCGGCACGCGCGCAGTTCGAGCCCTCGATCCTCGAACCGCGCGGCGCCACCGGCCAATCACACCCGCAGCACCTTGCCGGGATTCATGATGTTCTGCGGATCGAGCGCGCGCTTGATCGTGCGCATGATGTCGAGCTCGGTCTTCGAGCGGTAATGGCTGAGCTCGTCGAGCTTTTCGATGCCGATGCCATGCTCGGCCGAGATCGAGCCGCCCATGGAGGTGATGAGGTCGTTCACGGCGCGCGTGATCGCGGCCGTGTATTGGTTCAGCGTCTGCTGATCCATGCCAACAGGCCCCATGAACGAAAAATGCAGATTGCCGTCGCCGATATGCCCCAGAGGATAGGGGCGAATGCTCGGGAGAATGTCGAGCACGGCCTTGAGCCCGTTATCGATGAACTCGGGAATCCTGGAGATCGCCACCGACACATCGTAGCTGATCCCCGGTCCCTCGGCGCGGGAGGCCTCGGCCATGGCTTCCCGGATGCGCCACATGTTGCGCGATTGACTGACGGTCTGCGCGATCACCGCGTCGAGCACGCGACCGGCCTCGAGCTGGTCGGCGAGAAACTGCTCCATCTTCTCGGACATGCCATCGGCCCCGTCCTGCCGTGGGCGCGAGGACGACCATTCCAGCAGCAGGTACCACGGCGTATCCGCCTTGAGCGGATCCTGGACGCCGGGAATGTGGCGCATCACGAGGTCGACGGCCGCGCGGCTCAGCAGCTCGCAGGACCCGACATTGTCCTCGGATGCCGCATGCGCTTCGGACAGGATCTCCAGCGCCGCGCGCGGATCGCGAACCGCCAGCCACGCCGTGCAGACGTCCTTCGGCGCCGGCCATAGCTTGAGGACGGCCTTGGTGATGATGCCGAGCGTCCCCTCGGCCCCCATGAAGAGGTGCTTGAGGTCGTAGCCGGTGTTGTCCTTCTTGAGCGCACGCAATCCGTTCCAGACGTCGCCGTTGGGCAACACGACCTCGAGCCCGAGCACGAGGTTGCGCGCGTTGCCATAGCGCAGCACCTGCACGCCGCCGGCGTTGGTCGAGAGGTTGCCGCCGATCATGCAGGAGCCCTGGGCGCCAAGGCTCAACGGCAAGAACCTGTCGTGTTCAGCCGCGATCTCTTGCAGCGTCTGCAAAACGCAGCCGGTCTCGACCGTCATCGCATAGCCGACGGGATCGACGTCCAGCACGCGGTTCATGCGGCCGAGCGACAGCACGATGCCGGTGTGCGCAGGCCAGGGCGTGGCGCCGCCCATCAGCCCGGTGTTGCCGCCCTGTGGCACGATCGCGACGCCGTGTTCATGGCAAAGCCGCACCACCTTCGAGACTTCCTCGGTGCTGCCAGGACGCACCACGGCGCCGGCACCGCCAACCAGGAGGCCCCGCCAGTCGGTGACGAACGGCTGCTTGTCGTGCTCGTCCTCGATAAATCCCTTCTCGCCCACGATCGCGCGCAACGCGTCGCGTAGCTCGGCGGTCAAAGGCGTGGTCGGAATGGCGGGTACGGGCGACGGGAAGGCAGTCGGCATTTTGTTTCCCCTGGCGCATCTTGGTGTGCACTGCGCGCGCGAAGCGCTTGGGCCGTATTGTCCACGTTTGGGCCGCGAAGTCTAACGGCAAATCTTGCGAGAGCGGGAACTGGAGGCCTCGGGGAGAATGCAATCGATACCGGAAGACGTCGGGCGAAACACCGTGTCAATCCCTCCGTAGAAAAATATTCCTATTTACCGAAATTCGGATATGGCGCATATTGTGACCATCCCGCCCGCCGCAAGGGGCGTTTCGCGATCGTCACGAGACGCGGGCAGGGAGGCGGTGGCCGCGACGGCGTCGGCGCGCATTTCAAGCTGCAGGGCGGAACTCCTTCAAGGGGGGTGCCGTGAGCAGGGCGAGCGCGGCACGACACGGCGCTGACAGCGTCTTCGTTCGGCTTCGATGGCGAGCGCACGCCAGTCATCGGAGCGGGGAGCGGGGATGTGCGCGGACGGCAAAATCGTGTGGTCCTGACGCCCGGGGTCTGTGCGTCAAGTCTTGTGGTGATGTGTGTTGTCCAACCGGGCCGTACATCAGCCATCCGCAAGGCGACGGGGGCAATAGTGCATCGCTCCCCGGGGAGAGCGCGACATAAGCCGTAAACCATTCGCGCAGGGAAGGCCGGGCGTTCCGGCGTCACCTGTCGTCCACCCCGTGCGCGTCTTTTTTGCACACGGGACTGCGGGTGCCAGCCGGCGCCCGGCCTTCACTGCGCCCTTGTTCCAAAAGGGTGCGAAGATGAGAGCAAAGCTCGGGCGAAATGAGTCGCGAGAATGCGAAGGTGTGCCTGCAGGCTGAAGCGCGACTTGATCGAACGCGAGGATGCGTCAAACACCGTCATTGCGAGCGCAGCGAAGCAATCCAGGTTGCCACCGCGGAGGGACTCTGGATTGCTTCGCTTCGCTCGCAATGACGACCCGGAGGCAGCCGCATGCCACTCGCGATTGCTACGCTCGCAACGTCGAGGTGGATAGAGCTATGCGCGCTCGGTCTCCCGATGCACGTCGTGCGTCATGAGTCCTATGGTGCTGCAGCGGGGTACTAGGCCATCGCGGGTTTCGGTTGCGGCTTTGGTTGCCGTGACAGCGCCAGCACGATCAGCGAGGCGAACACGCAGAGCGCACCGGCCACGAAGAAGGCGGGCAGGTAGCTCTGGAGCAGCGTCCGCGACAGGCCTGCGCCGAAGGCGGCCGTGCCGGCGCCGAGCTGGTGGCCGGCGAAGATCCAGCCGAACACCAGATTGGCGCGTTCGGGCCCGAATTTTTGCGCGGTCAGCCGCACCGTCGGCGGCACGGTCGCGATCCAGTCGAGGCCGTAGAACATCGCAAAGATCGACAGGCCATAGAACGAGAAATCGCTGAAGGGCAGGAAGATCAGCGAGAGCCCGCGCAGGCCGTAATACCAGAACAGCAGGAGGCGATTGTCATAACGGTCCGACAGCCAGCCCGACATGATGGTGCCGAAGAAGTCGAAGATGCCCATCGCCGCCAGCAGGCTCGCCGCCTGCACCTGTGGGATGCCGAAATCGAGGCACATCGGGATCAGGTGCACCTGCACGAGCCCGTTGGTCGAGGCGCCGCAGACGAAGAACGTCGCAAACAGGATCCAGAACGCGCTCGACTTCGAGGCGTCGCGCAGCGTGCCGAGCGCCACGGCGGTGATCGGGCCATGGTTCACGGGCGGGGCGGGCAGGGGCTCGGAGCCATCGTCGCCGAACGGACGCAGGCCGAGATCGCTCGGGCGGTCGCGCATGATGAGCAAGACTGCTGCTGCAGAAACGCCGAGCATGATGCAGACGAAGCCGAGTGCGAGCCGCCAGCCGAAGCGCTCGGTCAGGCTTGCCAGCAGCGGCAGGAACACGAGCTGGCCGGTGGCGACGCTCGCGGTCAGGATGCCGATGACGAGGCCGCGCCGCGCCGCAAACCAGCGCGTCGCGATGGTGGCGCCGAGCACCAGCGCGGTCATGCCGGTGCCGATGCCGATCACCACGCCCCACAACGCCACGAGCTGCCAGACCTGGGTCATGCCGAGCGAGAGCACCAGCGCCGAGACGACGATGAGCTGCGCGGTCAGCGTGACATTGCGCAGGCCGTAGCGGTTGAGGAGGGCGGCGGCGAACGGCGCCATCAGCCCGAACAGGATGAAGCGGATCGAGAGCGCGGAGGAGATCTCAGCCGTGCTCCAGCCGAACTCCTTCTGGAGCGGAACGATGAACACGCCGGGCGCGCCGACCGTGCCGGCGCTGATCAGCGCGGCGAAGAAGGTCACGCCCACCATCACCCAGCCGTAGTGGATGTTGCGACGGCCGAGCGCGGCCGAAAGCCAGTTCGAGATCATTGCCCCTCAATCCAGTTTGGCGGGTTTTGGGTGACCCGCGTCATTGTTGCAGTCTGGCATAAGACCCGAAAGTCTAAAATGCCAGACTTCCCTCAATTTCGGCCACCTGCCGTCAGTGCGCGAGACGCTCCACCGCGATCGCCGTAGCCTCGCCGCCGCCGATGCAGAGCGCCGCGACGCCGCGCTTGAGGTTGTTGGCCTCGAGCGCATGCAGCAGCGTCACGATCAGCCGCGCGCCAGTCGCACCGATCGGATGGCCGAGCGCGCAGGCGCCGCCGTTGATGTTGAGTTTGTCGCGGGGAATGCCGAGATCGCGCTGCGCCGCCATCGCCACCACGGCGAAGGCTTCGTTGATCTCGAACAGGTCGACATCACCTGCGCTCCAGCCGACCTTGTCGAGCAGCTTGCGGATCGCCGGGATCGGCGCGGTGGTGAACCATTGCGGCTCCTGGCTATGGGTGGCGTGGCCTTTGATCTCGGCGATGACAGGAAGGCCGTTGCGATCGGCGAGCGAACGTTTCGTCAGCACCAGTGCGGCGGCACCGTCGGCGTTGGCGGAGGAGGCGGCCGGCGTGATGGTGCCATTGGCGCGGAACGCCGGCTTCAAGCCGGGGATCTTGGCCGGATCGACCTTCAGCGGATGTTCGTCACTGGCGATCACGCGGGGGCCTGCCTTCTCGGTCAGTGTGATCGGCGCGATCTCGGCCTTGAAGGCGCCGCCCTCGACCGCCTTGCGCGCGCGGCTCAGCGTTTCCATAGCGTAGGCGTCCTGGTCCTTGCGGGTGAACTGATAGGCCTCCGCCGTGGCCTCGCCGAAATCGCCCATGGAGCGGCCGGTCTCGTAAGCGTCTTCGAGCCCGTCCATCATCATATGGTCGATGATGCGGTCATGCCCAGCGCGATAGCCGCCGCGCGCCTTCGCCAGCAGATAGGGCGCGTTGCTCATGCTCTCCATGCCGCCGGAGACGACGATCTCGGCCGAGCCGGCGCGGATGATGTCGTGCGCCAGCATGGTCGCCTTCATGCCGGAGCCGCAAACCTTGTTGACGGTGGTCGCACCGGTCGCGTCAGGGAGACCCGCGCTACGTGCCGCCTGGCGCGCCGGTGCCTGGCCCTGGCCGGCGGGCAGCACGCAGCCCATGAACACCTCGTCGACCTTCTCGGGCGCAAGCTTGGCGCGTTCCAGCGCCGCGCCGATGACGTGCGATCCAAGCTTATGCGCGGCAAGCGGCGAGAGCTCGCCCATGAAGCGGCCGAGCGGGGTGCGGGCGGCGGAGACGATGACAACGGGATCGGAGGCTTCAGCCATGATAAGACTCCCTGGCGATGACGGGTGAGATTATGACCATCATATGATGCGGCGCAAAAAATGCAACCGCGCCGGCATGAGAAAATGTCGTGGTTCGGATGAGAATTGGTCGTTCGATTGGAGGAGGAGGCCTACCGCTTCCGGTTCACAAACGCCTGCATCAGTCGCGTCGGCTCGTCCGTCAAAAATGACTCGCCGAACACCTTGACGCTGAGATTGACCGACTCAGTCAGCGGCAGTTCCTCCCATTGCCGCAGCAGCGCCTTCTGCGACCGCAGCGCCTCCGGGCCGCATTCCAGCAGCGCGTTCACGAGGTGCTCGATCTCGGCATCCAGTCCGCCGGCCGGCGCGATCTTGTCGATCAGGCCCCAGCTCAGCGCCGTCGGCGCGTCGATATTCTCCGCGGTCATCACCAGCCAGCGCGCGCGGGCCCAGCCGATCAGGCGCGGCAGCAGCGCGGCATGGATGACCGAGGGAATGCCGACGCGGACCTCGGGCATGCCGAAATGCGCATCATGCGCGGCGATGCGGAAGTCGCAGGCGGCGGCGACTTCGAGCCCGCCGCCGAGGCACCAGCCGGGCATGCGCGCGATCACGGGGGTAGGGAATTGGCGTACGGCTTCGCAGAGATCGCGCAGGCGGCTGATGAAGGCCTCGGCCGATGTCTGGTCGAGCTTCGCCATCTCCTTGATGTCGGCGCCGCCGATCATGCTCTTCTCGCTCTGCCCGCGCAGCACCACGATTCGAATGCTGCGGTCGGAGGCGAGTTGTTGCAGGCCTTCGCGGACCGCATCGGTCACGGGCGAGCCCAGAATATTCAGCGAGCCGGCATTGCAGATCGCAACATCAACGACGCCGCGCGGATCACGGGTGACGCCGCAGTGGTTGTTGAGCATTTCCATCGGGGATCTCGGAGGTTTCGTGGACATGCGCAATGCGCGCGCGTCGGCATTACTTCCGGGCCGAAATGCCTAACTTGTCAAGCGGGTGTGATCCGAGTTGCCAGCGCGAAGTCCGCAGCATAGTATGATTCGTATCATACCAAGGGGCAGCCATGACCGAACCCGCTCAACTCGACCTGTTTTCACCCGCGCTGCGACGCGAGCGCTTGGTGGACTGGCAGGTGCCTGCGCCGGTTGCGAAGGTGGCGATGGGCCTGTCGGGCATTGATGCCATGCTGGGGATCCGCGACGGTCGGCTACCGCCGCCGCCCTTCGCAAAGCTGATCGGCTTCGTCATGGCCGTGGTCGAGCCCGGCCGGATCGTGATGGAACTGGAGCCGCGCGAAGACCTCGAAAATACCATCGGCCTTCTGCATGGGGCGACTGCCGCCGCGCTCCTCGACACCGCCATGGGGTGCGCGATTTCGACCAAACTGGAGGCCGGGCAGGGGTCTGTGACTCTGGACCTGAAAATGACCTTCCTGCGTCCGCTCTCGGTCCGGTCGAGGCTGATCTCGGCCGAAGGCAAGATCATCAAGCTGGGGCGCCAGACCAGCTACACCGAAGGCTTCGTGCGCGACGGCAAGGGGGCCCTCGCAGTCCATGCAACTGCAACCTTTTCCATGATCGGCAACAATTTTACCGGGAATTAGTGCGCCGCCGGACCGATATCCGTGTTATGAGATGACTTCCGACATTTAATGAGAGCCGCATGCGCTATTCCCGGGAACACAAGCAGGAAACCCACGATCGCATCGTGAAGAAGGCGTCCGTGCGGCTGCGCGAAAAGGGGGCCCACGGAATCGGCGTCGCCGACCTTATGAAGGAGGCCGGCCTGACCCATGGCGGGTTCTACGCGCATTTCGATTCCCGCGAGGCGCTGGTGATCGAGGCCTTTGCCTACGCCATGGACCGCTCAATGGAGCACTGGCGCAAGCAGTCCGATCAGGTCGCGCCCGAGAAGCGATTCACCCAGATCGTCGAGACCTATCTCTCGACGTTGCATCGCGACAATCCGGGCCATGGCTGCTCGATCCCTGCGCTTGGCGCCGAAATCGCGCGCGAGAGCCCGAAGACGCGCAAGGCCTTTGCCGGCAAGCTCGACGAGATGGTCGAGATGATGACCGACTTCATCCCGAACCTGCCGCGCAAGTCTGCGCGGAAGCAGGCGATCGCGACGCTGGCGACGATGGCGGGCACCATGCTGCTGGCGCGCATTGCAGGCTCGAGCGAGCTCTCGGACGAGGTGCTGAAAGCCGGCAAGGACAGCGCGCTCGATGGCGCGCGGCGCGAGCCGAAGGTGACGGCTGCGAAGAAGGCGAAGCAGAATTAGGTGTCGTAGGGTGGGCAAAGGCGCGCATGCGCCGTGCCCACCACTTCTCCACGTTCGCGGTCGAGATGGTGGGCACGCTTCGCTTTGCCCACCCTACGAGAGCGCGTCTATCGCCCCGCAAACAACGCCCGCTCGCGCTCCACGATCTCGCCGATGTAATCCGCGACCGCGCGGATCCGCGCGAGATCCTTGCTGTCGGCGTGCATCAGCATCCAGAACGTCCGTGTGATCGAGACCTCCTCCGGCAGCACGGCGACGAGCTGCGGATAGTCGCTCGCCATGAAGTGAGGCAACACCGCGATGCCGAAGCCTGCAAGCGTGGCGTTGAGCTGGGCGATCAGATTGGCGCTGCGCAAGCGCGCTGAAATGCGCGGCGACACCTGAGGCAGATAGTCGAGCTCGGGTGTGAACAGCAGTTCCTCGATGTAGCCGACGAAGCGGTGCTGTGGCAGCACCTCACGCGAGGTGATCTTTGGGAAGCGGTCGAGATAAGCGGGGGCGGCATAAAGCCCGAGGCGATAATCG
Organism: Bradyrhizobium genosp. A; assembly: GCF_049949275.1. Classification (NCBI taxonomy): domain Bacteria; kingdom Pseudomonadati; phylum Pseudomonadota; class Alphaproteobacteria; order Hyphomicrobiales; family Nitrobacteraceae; genus Bradyrhizobium; species Bradyrhizobium genosp. A. Next base: position 3,753,790 of record NZ_CP188196.1, read on the forward strand.
AGCAGCTTGCGGCCGACGATGCGGCCTTCCTTCGGCATCGTCAGGCTGATCGCGATATCCGCCTCGCGCTTGGAGAGACTGAACAGCCGCGCGGTGGCCACAAGTTGCAGATCTAGATCAGGATAGCGGTCGGCGAAGGGCGCCAGCCGCGGTGCCAGGAAAGCAGTGCCGAACCCGTCGGGCGCGCCGATCCGCACCGTGCCGGTCAGCCGCGCCACGGAGCCGCCGACCTGCTCCTGGTTGGCGACGATGGTGGATTCCATGGCTTCGGCGCTGTCGGCGACGCGCTGGCCGGCCTCGGTGAGGAGGTAGCCGGTTTTGCGCCGGTCAAACAGCTTGGCCGAAAGGTGCTTCTCCAGCCGGTCGACGCGGCGGATCACCGTGGCATGGTCGACGCCAAGCTGTTTTGCCGCAGCCGAGACCGAGCCGCCCCGCACGATGGCCAGCACGAAGCGGAAGTCATCCCAATCGATAGCGCCTTGATCCAGCATTTTCGCACATCTATGGTGCATTATCTCAGACTTGAATCCTATAAAATGCAGGTCGATAGGATTTGTCAAAGAGTTCAGACCGGGACCTAAGGAGTTCATTCCATGCGCGCAGTCGGACATTTCATCGGTGGCAAGGAGGTCAAGGGCACCTCGGGCCGCACCGCCGACGTCTTCGAGCCGATGACCGGCGACGTCCAGGCCAAGGTCGCGCTGGCCTCGAAGGCCGAAGTTCGCGCCGCCGTCGAGAACGCGCGCGCAGCACAGCCCGAATGGGCTGCGACCAACCCGCAGCGGCGCGCCCGCGTCATGACGAAATTCGTCGAGCTGGTGCAGCGCGACTACGACAAGCTCGCTGAGTTGCTCGCGCGCGAGCACGGCAAGACCGTGCCCGACGCCAAGGGCGACATCCAGCGCGGTCTCGAAGTCGCTGAGTTCGCCTGCGGCATCCCTCATCTGATGAAGGGCGAATACACCGAGGGCGCCGGCCCCGGCATTGACATCTACTCCATGCGCCAGGCGCTCGGCGTCGTCGCCGGCATCACGCCGTTCAATTTCCCGGCGATGATTCCGATGTGGAAGTTTGCACCCGCCATCGCTTGCGGCAACGCCTTCATCCTGAAGCCGTCGGAGCGTGATCCCGGCGTGCCGATGATGCTCGCCGAGCTGATGATCGAGGCGGGCCTGCCGGCCGGCATCCTCAACGTCGTCAACGGCGACAAGGAAGCGGTCGACGCCATCCTCGACGATCCCGACATCAAGGCCGTTGGCTTCGTCGGCTCGACGCCGATCGCGCAGTACATCTATGAGCGCGCCGCCCAGACCGGCAAGCGCTGCCAGTGCTTTGGTGGTGCCAAGAACCACGCCATCATCATGCCGGACGCCGACATGGATCAGGCGGTCGACGCTCTGATCGGCGCGGGTTACGGCTCGGCCGGCGAGCGCTGCATGGCGGTTTCGGTCGCCGTGCCCGTCGGCAAGACCACCGCGGACCGCCTCATGGACAAGCTGATCCCGCGCGTCGAGTCGCTCAAGATCGGCACCTCGATTGATCCGTCCGCCGATTACGGTCCGCTGGTCACGCGCGAGGCAGTCGAGAAGGTCAAGGGCTACATCGACATCGGCATCAAGGAGGGCGCGACGCTCGCCGTCGACGGCCGCGGCTTCAAGATGCAGGGCTACGAGAACGGCTTCTATCTCGGCGGTTCGCTGTTCGACAACGTCACCAAGGACATGCGGATCTACAAGGAAGAGATTTTTGGCCCGGTGCTCTCGGTCGTGCGCGCGCATGACTACAAGGAAGCGCTGGCGCTGCCGTCCGAGCATGATTACGGCAATGGCGTTGCCATCTTCACCCGCGACGGCGACGCCGCGCGCGACTTTGCGGCCAAGGTCAATGTCGGCATGGTCGGCATCAACGTGCCGATCCCGGTGCCGATCGCCTATTACACCTTCGGCGGCTGGAAGAAGTCCGGCTTCGGCGATCTCAACCAGCACGGCCCGGACTCGATCCGCTTCTACACCAAGACCAAGACGGTGACCTCGCGCTGGCCGTCCGGCGTCAAGGAAGGTGCGGAGTTCTCGATCCCGCTGATGAAATGATCTCCTCAGCCGTCATTGCGAGGAGCTCTTGCGACGAAGCAATCCAGGGTCTTGCCGCAGAGACAGTCTGGATTGCTTCGCTTCGCTCGCAATGACGAGAAAAACGAGCAGCCCAGCATGCAATTCGCTCTGAACGAGGATCAGATCGCGGTTCGCGACATGGCATTGGCGTTTGCGGCTTCGAGGATCGCGCCGCACGCGTTGCGCTGGGACGAGGAGAAGTATTTCCCCGTCGATGTCATGCGCGAGGCCGCAACGCTCGGCATGGGCGGCATCTACATCCGCGAGGATGTCGGCGGCTCCGCCATGACGCGGTTCGACGCGGCGCTGATCTTCGAGGCGCTGGCGACGGGCTGTCCGACCACCTCGGCCTTCATCTCTATCCACAACATGGCAAGCTGGATGATCGATGCCTTCGGCAGCGACACCCAGCGCCACACCTGGCTGCCGAAGCTCTGTACCATGGAGCTGATCGCGAGCTACTGCCTGACTGAGCCTGGCGCCGGCTCCGATGCGGCGGCGCTGCGCACCCGTGCGGTGCGCGACGGCGATCACTATGTTCTCAACGGCCAGAAGCAATTCATCTCCGGCGCCGGCGGCACCGATCTCCTAGTCGCGATGGTCAGGACCGGCGGCGACGGCCCTGGCGGCATCTCGACCCTCGTCGTCGACGACAAGACGCCGGGCGTCTCGTTCGGCGCCAATGAGCGCAAGATGGGTTGGAATGCGCAGCCGACCCGCGCCGTCATCTTTGAGAACGCCCGCGTGCCGGTCGCCAACCGGCTGAGCGAGGAGGGCATCGGCTTCAAGATCGCGATGGCCGGTCTCGATGGCGGCCGCCTCAATATTACTGCGTGCTCGCTCGGCGGTGCACAGACTGCGCTCGACAAGGCGCGCAGCTACATGAAGGAGCGCAAGGCGTTTGGAAAGCGTCTCGACGAATTCCAGGCGCTGCAATTCCGCCTTGCCGACATGGCGATTGAGCTCGAGGCCGCGCGCACCTTCTTGTGGCGTGCTGCCGCAGCGCTCGACCGGAAAGATCCGGACGCCACCATGCTCTGCGCGATGGCAAAGCGCTTCGGCACCGACGTCGGCTTCGAGGTCGCCAACCACGCGCTGCAGCTTCACGGCGGCTACGGTTACTTAAGCGAATACGGGATCGAGAAGATCGTGCGCGATTTGCGCGTGCACCAGATCCTCGAAGGCACCAATGAAATCATGCGGCTCATCGTGGCGCGCAAACTGATCGAGGGTGCGCGATGAGTTCAGCGGAAGAGGGCGATCTCATCGTTCGCCGCGAGGGCGCGGCGGGCGTGATCCGCCTCAACCGCCCCAAGGCGATCAATGCCATGACGCTGGAGATGTCCATTGGCATCGATGCAGCGCTGGACAAGTTCGAGACCGATCCTGAGGTCGCGGTGATCATCCTGGAAGGCGCGGGCGAGCGCGGTCTCTGCGCCGGCGGCGACATTCGCGGTCTCTGGGAGAGCTCGCGCGAAGGCGGCGATCTCGGCGCGCGGTTCTGGCGCCAGGAATACGTCATGAATGCGCGGATCGCGAGATGTCCGAAGCCCTATGTTGCGTTCATGGACGGCCTCGTGATGGGCGGCGGCGTCGGCCTGTCCGGCCATGCCAGCCATCGCATCGTCACCGACCGGACCAAGCTCGCAATGCCCGAGGTCGGGCTCGGCTTCTTCCCCGATGTCGGCGGCACCTGGCTGCTGTCGCGCTCGCCCGGTGAGATCGGCACTTATTTCGGTCTGACCGGCCAGACGATGAACGGTCCTGACGCGATCCATGCAAAATTTGCGGACGCCGTGGTGCCTGCGGCCAAATGGCCTGAGCTGCGCGAGGCGCTGACGAAGGTCCGCCCGGGCGTGACCGCGACCGATGTCACCAAGCTCGTCAACGGCTTTGCGACCGGTGAGACCGCGGGGCCGGTCGCCGCAAAAGAGCCTGTTATCGACACGCTATTCGGCTTCGATCGCATGGAAGACATTTTTGCGGCGCTCAAGCGCGACGGCTCCGAGTTTGCGCTGGCGACGCTGAAGACGCTCAATGAGAAATCGCCGCGCGGCATGGTGGTGACGCTGAAACTGCTGCGGCTCGCGCGCACCGCATCGAGCCTGGAAGAATGCCTGGTGCGCGAATATCGCGCCGCGCTGGAAGTCTTCCGCAGCGACGACTTCCGCGAGGGCGTACGCGCCGCTGTGATCGACAAGGACCGCAATCCGACCTGGTCGCCGCCGCGGATCGAGGATGTGACGCCGGACATGCTTGCGCCATATCTCGCCGAGATCGGCGCCGACGAACTGAAGTTCAACTAACAACGTTCAAGCGGAGGAAACGAAGATGGCCACGATCGCATTCATCGGTCTCGGCAACATGGGCGGCCCGATGGCGGCCAATCTGGTCAAGGCCGGCCACAAGGTGGTGGCGTTTGACCTCGTCGAGGCCTCGCGTGCGCAGGCCAAGGCCGATGGCGCCGGCATTGCCGACAGCGCGTCGGCCGCGGTGAAGGGCGCCGATGTCGTCGTCACCATGCTGCCGGCTGGCAAGCATGTGCTCGGCGTCTGGAACGAAGTCGTTCCCGCTATGACCAAAGGCGCGCTGATCATCGATAGCTCGACGATCGACGTCGAGAGCGCGCGGCAGGCGCATGCGCTTGCGGCCAAGCACGGCGTGCTCTCGGTCGACGCGCCTGTCTCCGGCGGCACCGGCGGTGCCAAGGGCGCGACGCTCACCTTCATGTGCGGCGGCGAGGAGCACGCGTTCGCGGCGGCCAAGCCCGTGCTGGAGAAGATGGGCAAGAAGATTGTCCACTGCGGCGGCGCTGGCGCAGGGCAGGCGGCAAAGATCTGCAACAACATGATCCTCGGCATTTCCATGATCGCGGTGAGCGAGGCCTTTGCGCTGGGCGAGAAGCTCGGCCTCTCGCATCAGGCACTGTTCGACGTCGCCTCGACCTCGTCGGGCCAGTGCTGGTCGCTGACGACCTATTGCCCGGTCCCGGGCCCGGTGCCGACCTCGCCGGCCAACAACGACTACAAGCCGGGCTTCGCCTCGGCGCTGATGGTGAAGGATCTGACCTTGGCGCAGGACGCCGCCAAGGCTGCGGGCGCCGCAACGCCGCTCGGCCAACATGCGCAGGAGATTTACCAGGCCTTTGACAAGGCAGGGCAGGGCGGGGTGGATTTTTCCGGAATTATCAAGCACGTTAGGGGGCTAGCCGGGAAAGCTTGATGACGACATTTCAGGAAGCGCGCGCGTTTCTGCTTCACAACCGCACGGACTACGAGACGGCGGTCAAAGATTTCCGCTGGCCCGATCCGGTTCCCTTCAACTGGGCGCTCGACTGGTTCGACGCCGAGCTGGCCACGAATGCGGAGAGCAAGGATTTGCCTGCGCTCTGGATTGTCGATGCCGCGCAGGACAAGCATACAAAACTGTCCTTTGCGGCGCTCTCGAAGCGCTCCGACCAGGTCGCAAACTTCCTCCGCGCGCAGGGCCTGAAGCGCGGCGATCATCTCCTGCTGCTGCTCGGCAATGTGGTGCCGCTGTGGGAGACGATGCTGGCGGCGATGAAGCTCGGCGTCGTCGTCATCCCCGCGACCACGCTGCTCACGGCCGAGGAATTGCGCGACCGGCTCGATCGCGGCAAGGCGACGGCGGTGGTGGCGGCCGAAGACCAGGTCGCGAAATTCGCAAGTCTTGGTGCCGAGAACATCGTGCGCATCGTGGTCGGCGCGGCCTCCGACGGTTGGCTCGCCTATGACGAGGCGGCGAAAAGCGCTGAAAGCTTTGCCGTCGACGGCCTGACCAACGCGGACTGCCCGATGCTGCTCTATTTCACCTCGGGCACGACTGCAAAACCAAAGCTGGTGCGGCACAGCCAGCGCAGCTATCCGGTCGGCCATCTCTCCACCATGTACTGGATCGGGCTGAAGCCCGGCGACGTTCATCTCAACATCTCGTCGCCCGGCTGGGCCAAGCACGCCTGGAGCTGCTTCTTCGCGCCGTGGAACGCGGGCGCGACCGTGTTCGTAGTCAACCAGCCGCGCTTCGACGCAAAAGGCCTGCTCGCCACCATCGGCCGCTGCGGCGTCACCACGCTGTGCGCGCCGCCGACGGTGTGGCGGCTGTTCATTCAGGAGAACCTGGCGTCGTTCAAGGTGAGCTTGCGCGAAGTCTGCGGCGCCGGCGAGCCGCTCAACCCTGAAGTAATCGACCAGGTGCAGGCCGCCTGGGGCCTCACCATCCGCGACGGCTACGGCCAGACCGAGACCACGGCGCTCGCCGGTAACTCGCCGGGGCAAAAGATCAAGGTCGGCTCGATGGGCCGGCCGCTGCCGGGCTATCGCGTGCAGGTCAGCGATGCCGATGGCCATCCGGCCCAGGAAGGCGAGGTGGCGCTGCTGCTCGGCGCCGACCGGCCCGCCGGCCTGATGCAGGGCTATCAGGGCGATGACGCCAAGCTCTCCGGCGCCGAGGGCGAGCTCTACCGCAGTGGCGACGTGGTGTTCGAAGACGAGGACGGCTATCTGACCTTCGTCGGCCGTTCCGACGACGTGTTCAAATCCTCGGACTATCGCATCAGCCCGTTCGAGCTAGAGAGCGTGCTGCTCGAGCACGAGCTTGTCGCCGAAGCTGCCGTGGTGCCGAGCCCGGACCCGATCCGGCTCGCGATCCCCAAGGCCTTCTTGCTGCTGACCTCGGGCGCGGAGCGGACGCCGGAGACGGCGCTCTCGATCTTCAAGCACCTGCACACGCGGCTTGCGCCGTTCAAGCGCATCCGGCGCCTCGAAATCGTCTCTGAGCTGCCGAAGACGATCTCTGGCAAAATCCGCCGCGTGCAGCTACGACGGCTCGAGCGCGACAACGATCGCGACGATCCGCTGCGCGGCCGGGAATTCCGTGAGGAGGATTTTCCGGAGCTGCCGAAAACTAGAAGTGAGACCTGACGCGAAATGAACGAAATCTGGAAGAAGCCGCCGATCACGCTCGAGGCCTATCAGGCCATGGTCGGCAAGGAGGTCGGCGTATCGTCCTGGCACCTGATCGATCAACCCCGCATCGACACCTATGCCGACGTGACCGAGGATCATCAGTTCATCCATGTCGACCCTGAACGGGCGAAGAGAGAAACGGCGTTCGGCACCACCATTGCGCACGGTTTCCTGACGATGTCGATGATGTCGGTGATGTCCTACGAAGTGATGCCGGCGATTGCGGGTACCACGATGGGCGTGAATTACGGCTTCGACAAGCTGCGCTTCATCTCGCCGGTGCGCTCGGGCAAGCGCGTCCGCGGCCGCTTCGTGCTGGCGGAAGCGAAGCTGCGCAAGGCAGGCGAATTGCAGTCCCGCACCAGCGTCACGGTGGAAATCGAGGGCGAGGACAAGCCCGCGCTGGTCGCGGAGTGGCTCGGCCTGATCTATTTCGCGTAAGTCCGGGCCGGTCTTGACCTAGTCCTCCATCGCTGCTCAAAAGCTGACAAATTATCGCGGATGTTACCCTCTCCCCTTGTGGGCGAGGGTGGCTTCGCGAAAGCGAAGCCGGGTGAGGGGTATCTCTCCGCGATCTCGGCTGCGGCGAGATACCCCTCAACCGGCGCTTCGCGCCACCTTCTCCCACAAGGGGAGAAGGAAGAAAGGAAGCACACTCATGGCAATCAGGTTCGACGGACGCGTCGCCATCGTCACCGGCGCGGGCAATGGTCTCGGAAAGGCGCATGCGCTTGGACTGGCGAGCCGCGGCGCCAAGGTCGTCGTCAACGATTTTGGCGGGGCGCGTGACGGCAGCGGCGGCTCGCTGTCGCCGGCCGAAGCCGTGGTCGAGGAGATCCGCAAAGCCGGCGGCACCGCGATGGCCGACGGCGCCGACGTCTCCAACTTCGAGCAGGTCACCGCCATGGTCGAGCGCACCACCAAGGAGTGGGGCAGCGTCGATTTGATGTGCGCCAATGCCGGCATCCTGCGTGACAAGTCGTTCGGCAAGATGGAAGCCGCGGATTTTCAGAAAGTGCTCGACGTGCACCTCGTCGGCACCTTCTATTGTTGCAAGGCGGCCTGGGCCGGCATGCGCGACCGCAATTACGGCCGCATCGTGCTGACGACCTCGTCCTCCGGCCTCTACGGCAATTTCGGCCAGGCCAATTACGGCGCGGCCAAGTCCGGCATGGTCGGCCTGATGAACGTGCTTGCGGAAGAGGGCCGCAAGGCCGACATCCGCGTCAACATCATCTCGCCGACCGCGGCCACCCGCATGACGGAAGAGCTGCTGCCGCCGCAGGCGCTGCAATTGATGAAGCCAAACGCGATCACGCCCGCGGTCGAATACATGCTGAGCGAGGACGCGCCGACCCGCACCATCATGGGCGCCGGCGCCGGCTCGTTTGCCGTGATCAAGATTCTCGAGAGCGAAGGCGTCAACCTGCCGGAGGCCGACTGGACCCCAGACGCGGTCGCCGCGCATTTCGCTGAGATCAGCGACATGTCGAAGGCCAGGGCGCTGACCGGCGCGTTCGAGCAGACGCAGAAATACGTCGCGCAGGCCGCGGCACGCGCGGGGATCAAGCTCTGACTGACGTCGCCGTCATCGGTGCCGGTCCCGCCGGGCTGATGGCGGCGGAGGTCCTGGCGCACGACGGCGCCCGCGTCACCGTCTACGACGCCATGCCGTCCGCGGGCCGCAAATTCCTGATGGCCGGCCGTGGCGGGCTCAATCTCACTCACAGCGAGCAGCTAGCTGATTTCCTTGCCCGCTACCGGGAAGCGATGCCGCATCTGCGCGCCGCGGTCGAGGCGTTTCCGCCCGATGCGCTGCGCGACTGGAGCGCGGCACTTGGGCAGCTGACCTTCGTCGGCAGCAGCGGCCGAGTGTTTCCAAAGACGTTCAAGGCCTCGCCCTTGCTGCGCGCCTGGCTGCGGCGGCTCGATGCGACCGGCGTGCAATTCGCGTTTCGGCATCGCTGGACCGGTTGGGATGCGGAGGGCCGGCTCCAATTTCGAACGCCCGATGGCGTGCTTGCCATCGCCCCGAGCGCAACGGTGCTCGCGCTCGGCGGCGCGAGCTGGCCGCGGTTGGGCTCGGATGGTGCATGGGTCGATTGTCTCACCGCCAAGCGCGTTGCCGTCTCAAAGCTCAGGCCGGCCAATTCCGGCTTCACGGTCGCCTGGTCCGAATTGTTTCGCGATCGTTTCGAAGGTCAGCCGCTGAAGGGCGTGGCGCTGACGGTCGGTGCGCACACGGTGCGCGGCGAAGCCATGATCACCCGCGGCGGCATCGAGGGCGGCGCGATCTACGCGCTGTCGGCAGAGCTGCGCGAGGCGGTGCTGGGGATCGGGCAGGCCACACTGACGATCGCATTGCGGCCCGATCTCGACATTGCGGCGCTGACCACGCGCCTGTCGGGCACGCGCGGCAAGCAGTCGCTCGCGAACTTTCTGCGCAAGGCAGCGCAAGTGTCGCCGGTCGGCATCGGCCTGATGCAGGAAGCGGCCATCGCATCCGGCCGGTCGCTGGCAGCGCTCGCGCCTGCGGAGCTCGCGCATCTGGTGAACGCAATCCCGGTTCGGCTTACCGGTGTCGCCCCGATCGATCGCGCCATCTCGACCGCGGGCGGAATTGCCTTCGATGAGCTCGACGACCACTTCATGCTGCGCAAACTGCCCGGCGTTTTCGCCGCCGGCGAGATGCTGGACTGGGAAGCGCCGACCGGCGGCTATCTGCTGCAGGCGTCGTTTGCGACGGGCGCGGCGGCGGGGAGGGGCGTGTTGCGTTGGCTTGCTGAATCGTAGGGTGGGCAAAGGCGCGAAGCGCCGTGCCCACCGTCTTTCCGCGCATGCCGCGCTGATGGTGGGCACGCTTCGCTTTGCCCACCCTACGGCAGCGCCTAGCGCAGCTTCCCGCGCGCGGCCACTGGCAGCGTGCCGATGATCTCCTCGCCGCGGACCATCAGGACCTCGTCCATCATGTTGACGACGACGCAGACGTGGTTGGGCACGATGCGCACGACGTCGCCGACATTGGGCCGCGTGTTGCTGCGGGAGAGGTCGAGGAAGCCGTGCTCCTCGGCGAACTTGGCGATCTTGGCTTCGGGGTGCTCCAGGATCAGGCCGTGTCCGTCGAGCCCGCCGGTATCGGTCGTCAGCGTCTTCGAGCCGGCGTCCAGAATGCCGCGCTCGGGTGCGGCACGGCTCACCACCGTCGAATAGATGTGCAGCGCGCAATCGTCCCAGGTGGCGGAGCCGGCGGCGACCTGCATGCGGTCGTTATAGATGTAGGTGCCGAAGCGGTGCTCGGTGCCGCCCTTGAGCTTGCCGATGTTCTTGAGGTTCGGCGTGCCGCCGGTCGAGACAATTTTTGCATCGAGCCCGTGCGCGCGCACGCCGGCCAGCGCCTCGTCGAAGAATTTCTGCGCATCGCCCCAGCCGGTCTCGGTCGGGTAGAGCATGAAGCCGGCAAACTCCAGTCCCTTGGACGCGGCGATCTCGCGTGCGAGCGCAATCGCTTCTGCCGGCGTCTCGACGCCCGCGCGCTTGCGGCCGGTGTCGCATTCGACGACGACCGAGAGCGGGCGACCCGAGGCCGCGGCGGCCTTGGGCAGGCCGGCAACGACAGTCGAGTTGTCGGCGGCGACCGTCATGTTGGTCTTGGCATTCAGCGCGCCGAGACGCGCCATCTTTTCCTCGCCCAAGAGATTGTAGCTGATCAGGATGTCGTTGATGCCGGCATTGGCCATGATCTCGGCCTCGCCGATCTTCTGGCAGGTAATGCCCTTCGCGCCAGCGGCGACCTGCATCTTTGCAATGGTCGGATTCTTGTGGGTCTTGATGTGCGGGCGGTTGGCAACGCCGGCGTCGTCGCAGGCCTTCTGGATCCGCGCGATGTTGCGCTCGACCTTGTCCATGTCGATGACGGCGCAAGGCGTGCCGTATTCGCGAGCGATCTTGGCGGCGAGAGTTGTTGTCATGGAAGTCTCTTGGTTGGCGCGCATTCTGATCGCAAAACCGGTGCCCACTTTTGCGGAATGCGCGCTAGGCCTGTTCAATTTCTTCGCGGAGCATTTCAAGTTCGAGCCAGCGCTCTTCGGCTACGGAGAGTTCTTCATGCGCCTTGGCGATGGCGGCGGAGGTGTGGTCGAATGTCTTGCGATCCCTGGCGTAGAGGTTGGGATCGTCGAGCACGCGTTGCAGTTTGGCGATATCGGTCTGCAACGTCTCCATCTTCTTTGGCAGCGTTTCCAGCGCGTGCTTCTCGTTGAAGCTCAGCTTGCGCCTGGACGGGGAGGCGGGAACGGCGGAGCGCTCCTCTTTCTTTTCCACCGGCGCTTGCGCCTTCGCGGTATCGCGTTTCAGGTCGGCGCCGCGTTGCGTGAGCATGTCGCTGTAGCCGCCGGCATATTCGGTCCACTTGCCGTTGCCTTCCGGGGCGATCACGGAGGTCACGATGCGGTCGAGGAAATCGCGGTCGTGGCTGATCAGGATGACAGTGCCCTCGTAATCGCCGAGCATGTCTTCGAGGACATCGAGGGTTTCGAGATCGAGATCGTTGGTCGGCTCGTCCAGCACCAGCAGGTTCGACGGCTTCGCCAGCGCGCGCGCCAGCATCAGCCGGCCGCGCTCACCGCCCGAGAGCACCTCCACGGGCGTGCCGCGCTGCTCCTGGGCGAACAGGAAGTCCTTCATGTAGCCGACCACATGCTTCGGCTTGCCGCCGACCATGATCTGGTCACCACGCCCGCCGGTCAGCGCCTCGGCCAGCGTCGACTTGGGATCGAGGCTTTCGCGGTGCTGGTCGAGCGTGGCCGTCTCCAGATTGGCCCCGAGCCGCACCGTGCCCGAGTCCGGCTGCGCGCCGCCGGTCAGGAGATTGACCAGTGTGGTCTTGCCGGCGCCGTTCGGACCGATGATGCCGAGCCGGTCGCCGCGCTGGATGCGGGTGGAGAAATTGTCGACGATCATACGGTCGCCAAAGGCCTTGGTGACGCCCTTGGCCTCGATCACCAGCTTGCCGGATTGCTCCGCTTCAGCCGCGGCGAGACTGGCGGTGCCCGCGGTGCCGCGATAATTCCGCCGCTGGTCGCGCAGCGCATGCAGATTGCCGAGCCGTTTGACATTGCGCTTGCGCCGGCCGGAGACGCCGTGGCGCAGCCAATGCTCCTCGTCGACGATCTTGCGGTCGAGCTTGTGCTGGTCGCGCTCTTCTTCCGCGAGCACCTCGTCGCGCCAGGTCTCGAACGAGGCGAAACCGCGATCGATCTGCTTGATCTTGCCGCGGTCGAGCCAGGCGGTGGAGCGCGAGAGATTGGTGAGGAAACGGCGGTCATGGCTAATGATCACCAGCGCGCTGCGGCGGCTGTCGAGCTCCTGTTCCAGCCATTCGATGGTGGAGAGATCGAGATGGTTGGTCGGCTCGTCCAGCAGCAAAATGTCGGGCGAGGGCGCGAGCACATACGCCAGCGCCGCGCGGCGAGCCTCGCCGCCGGAGAGATTGTGCGGGTTCTCGTCGCCGGTCAGGCCGAGCTGCTCGAGCAGGTAGCGTGCCTGATGCTGGTCGTCACCGGGCGCGAGCCCGGACTCGACATAGGCGAGCGTGGTCTTGTGCTCGCCGAAATCAGGCTCCTGCGGCAGATAGCGCACCGTCGCGCCCGGCTGCACGAAGCGCGTGCCGCCGTCGGCCTCGACGAGGCCGGCCGCGATCTTCAGCAGCGTCGACTTGCCGGAGCCGTTGCGGCCGATCAGGCAGACGCGCTCGCTTGGCGCGACATTGAGCTCGACGCCGCTCAAAAGCGGCGTGCCGCCAAACGTGAGCTTGATGTCTTTGAGTTGGATCAGCGGCGGCGCCATGGTCAGCCTTGACTCGAATTCTGGCTCATTGCGGCGTGATCGGCACGGCGGCGCTGGATCCGGCGCAGCGTCTGGTCGAGTGCCGAGAGGAAGGTGGAGCGGTCGCGCGGCGCGAACGAGCGCGGGCCGCCGGTGACTTCGCCGGCCGAGCGCAGATCCGTCATGAGATTGCGCACCGCCAGCGTCATTCCGATCGACTCCTCCGTGAACGGCTTGCCGTTCGGCGCGATTACGTCGGCGCCCGCTTTCACGCAGCGGCTTGCCAGCGGAATGTCGGAGGTGATGACGACGTCGCCGGGCCTGGCCCGCTCCGCGATCCAGTCGTCCGCAGCGTCCATGCCCGCACCGGCGGCGATGCGCTCGATGAGGGGATCGTGGGGCACGCGAATAAAGTTGCCGGCGACCACGCTGACGGGCACGCCGTGGCGGAGCGCGACGCGGTAGATCTCGTCCTTCACCGGACAGGCATCGGCGTCGACATAGATGCGGGTGGGAGTGTCAGTCATTCGCCGCGTGGTACCCCATTCGGGCCCCAAAGGCGAGGGGATTGACCGGTGTTCCCCGGGGCCTACGATCGGCTCTGAAACAACAAAAATACAGGGAAAGACCCGCCATGCCGAACCGGCTCGAAACCTACCGTGTCGAAGCCTACAACACCGCCAAACAGTCCGAAAACAAGATGCACGACGACACGGTGGCGCGTCGCTTCGGCTTTTCCGGCGGGCTGGTCCCGGGCGTCGATGTCTTCGCTTACATGATGCACGTGCCAGTGGCGCGCTGGGGCCGCGATTTCCTGTCGCGCGGGCTGGTCGAGGCGCGCTTCATCAAACCGGTCTATGACGGCGAGACCGCCGATGTCGATGCGACCGAGCACGACGGCCTGCTGACGATCGAGGTCTTCAGCCGTACCGAGCTCTGCGCCACGGGAACGGCGTCGCTGCCGGCGGCAGCACCAGCGTTGTCATTGGGCGACTATATCGGGGTCCCCGCGGCGGCCGAGCGCGAGCCGGTCAGCCCTGAAATCTTCGAGGGCGGCAAATGGCTCGGCAGGACGCCGCGCCGCTGGGCCGGGCAGGCGGCGAGTGACTATCTCGCCGATATCAGGGAGACCGATCCGATTTTTGCGCGCGAGGGGCTCGGCCATCCCGGCCTGATCCAGCGCGTCATGAACCACGTGCTGGTCGACAACACCATTCTGGGCCCCTGGATCCATGTCGGCAGCCGCATGCAGCTCTTGTCGCCCGCGCGCACCGGCGACGAGATCGTTGCGCGGGCCAAGGTCACCGCGAACTACGAGAAGAAGGGCCACCGCTTCGTCGAGCTCGATGCGCTGGTCGTCGCCAACGGCACAACGCCGCTGGCACATTGCCAGCACATCGCGATCTACCAGCCGCGCGAGCAGGCGGCGGCGTAGTTTCTTCACCTCGCCCCGCTTGCGGGGAGAGGTCGGCGCGAAGCGCCGGGTGAGGGGGAGCTTCCGCAGGGACGGTGACAGACGACTCGCGGAGAGTCCCCCTCACCCGAAGCCTCGCTGCGCTCCGGCTTCGACCTCTCCCCGCAAGCGGGGAGAGGTGAACAACAACTTACGCCACGCCCTTCGCGTCCTGGATCGCTCGCCACACCCGCTCCGGCGTCAACGGCATGTCGATGTGCTTGATGCCGTAGTCCGACAGCGCGTCGAGCACCGCGTTGACCACCGTCGACAGGCTGCCGGCGCAGCCGGCTTCGCCGCAGCCCTTGGTGCCCAGCGGATTGCTCTTGGCAGGCACCGGGTGATCGCCGACCTCCATGAACGGCACGTCCTCGGCGCGAGGCAGGGCGTAGTCCATCAGCGAGCCCGTGATCGGCTGGCCGCTCTCGTCGTAGCGGACATGTTCCATCAGCGCTTGTCCAATGCCCTGGACGACGCCGCCATGGAGCTGGCCCGCGACCAGCATCGGGTTGATCACCGTGCCAAAGTCGTTCACCGCGCTGTAGCGCACGATCTGCACCACGCCCGTATCCGGATCGACCTCGACCTCGGCGACATGGCAGCCGTTCGGGAAGGCCGACGGCACCGGCTCGCTGGTGTGGTCGACGTCGAGACTGTCGGGAACGCCGTCCGGCACCTTGCCGTCATGGAGCTTCTTGGCGAGCTCCATGATGTCGATGCTGCGGTCGGTGCCGGCGATGGTGAAGGCGCCGTCGGCGAACTCGATGTCGGCTTCCGAGGCCTCCAGCATGTGCGCGGCAGCGCGCTTGCCCTTTTCGATCACGAGGCGCGCGGACTCCACGATGGCTTGCCCGGTTGCGGTGATCGAGCGCGAGCCGCCGGTGCCGCTGCCGGTGTGGACGATGTCGCTGTCGCCCTGCACGAGCTTGACACTCTCGAAGGGGACGCCGAGCTGCGCGCACAGCACCTGTGCGAACGGCGTCGCGTGGCCCTGGCCGTAATCGAGCGTGCCGGTGATCAGCTGCACGCTGCCGTCAGGATCGAACAGGATCTTGCCGAGCTCGGGGCTCGGCGGCGCAGTGACCTCGAGATAGGAGCCGACGGCGATGCCGCGCAGCTTGCCGGCCTTCTTGCTCTCCTTCTTGCGCTTGGCGAAATTCTCGTGGTCGGAGATTTCGAGCGCCTTGGTGAACACCGCCTGGAAGTCGCCGCTGTCATAGGTGACGCCCGAGGAGGCCGGGAAGGGCATCTGGTTCGGCTTGATGAAGTTGCGCTTGCGCATCGTCAGCCGGTTGATGCCCATCTCGTCGGCGGCACGGTCGATCAGACGTTCCATGTAGTAGTTGGCTTCAGGCCGGCCGGCGCCGCGATAGGCGCCCATCAGCGTGGTGTTGGTCAAGACCGTCTTGATGTCGACCGCCATCAGCGGCGTTCGGTAGACGCTGGGAAAATTCTTGCCGGTGTTGAGCGAGAGCGGGCTGGGCGCAACGCCGGTGATATAGGCGCCGAGATTGCCGTAGCCTTCGAGCTTTGCCGCGAGGAAGTGTCCCTCGGCATCGAGCGCGAGCTCGGCATGGATCTTTTGCGCACGGCCGTGGCTGTCGGAGAGGAAGCTGGTGGAGCGCTCGTCGAGCCACTTCACCGGACGCCCCAGCGCCTTTGCCGCGTACAGGATGCACATGTATTCGGGATAGTTGACGTTCTTCATGCCGAAGGAGCCGCCGACATTGGCGGTGAGGATGCGCACCTTCTCGTTCGGCACCTTCAGGTTCTTGGCGAGGTTGGCGCGGTTGCCCGCGACGCCCTGCGTCGGCATCTGGATGGTGTAGCGCCCGGTGGCCTTGTCGTAGGAGGCAAGTCCCACGCGCGGCTCCATCGAGACCACGGCGACGCGGGTGTTCTCGATGTCGACCTTGGTGACATGGGCGGCGCTGGCGAAAGCGGCGTTCACCTTCTCCATGTCGCCATAATGGTAGTCGAGCGCGACGTTGTTCGGGATGTGATCGTAGAGCTGCGGCGCGCCGGGCCTGGTGGCTTCCTCGGGATCGGTCACCGCCGGCAGCGGCTCGATATCGAGCTCGACCGCCTCGGCCGCATCGCGCGCCTGGGCGAGCGTGTCGGCGACGACGAAGGCGACGGGATCGCCGACGAAGCGGACCTTGTCGGTCGCCAGCGGCTGGCGGTTGGTCTGGAGCAGGGGCGAGCCGTCGCGGCTCTTCAGCGGCAAGCCGCAGGTGAAGGGGCCATAGCCGGCCGCGTCGAGGTCCTTGCCGGTCCACACGCCCAGCACGCCCGGCATCGCCCGGGCGGCGTCGGTGCCGATGCCGCGGATCACGCCGTGGGCGTGGGTCGAGCGGACGACCACGGCATAGGCCTGGCCGGGCAGGTTGAAATCGTCGGTGTAGCGGCCCTTGCCGCGCACCAGGGTGTCGTCCTCCTTGCGGCGGACCGGCTGCCCGACGCCGTATTTTTGCAGTGCAATAGCGTTTTCGAGCGTCGAGGATTTGGTGTGTTCTTGCATGGAAAAGACCTGAAAAGCCGGCAATTGCGCGTTTTGTGGGCGCTTGCGGGACCGGGCCCCTTCAGATAACCCACCGACCCGTTCACGACAACGCACGAATGGGCATGGTCCTATGTGATGCGTTGTTGCGCAGGCTTGCCGCGCTGCTAATGTTTCAGGCGAAAAAGCAATTCCAGATCGGCCCTATGGGCCGCGGAAAGACAGTTTGTATGAATGACCACACGCGGCTCCGCGACGGCCATGGGCCGGGCGGTGAGCTCGAGGGGTCGATGGCGGCGGTGGCGTTCGCCCCCGAACCGGCCATCGCCGCGCAGGCGCCGGGAACCGGCGTTTATGCGGCGCTGGACCTCGGCACCAACAATTGCAGGCTCCTGATCGCCTGTCCGACCAACGATGGCTTTCGCGTGGTCGATTCCTTCTCGCGCATCATCCGGCTCGGCGAGGGGGTCTCGGCGACCGGCTCGATCAGCGAGGCCGCGATCGAGCGCGCCATTGCCGCGCTCAGCATCTGCCGGGACAAGATCAACCTGCGCAAAGCCAAGCGGCTGCGGCTGATCGCGACCGAGGCCTGCCGCGCGGCCTCGAATGCGGAGGGGTTCCGCAGCCGGGTCGCGGCCGAGACCGGCATCGAGCTCGAGGTGATCGACCGCGAGACGGAAGCATCCCTTGCGATGCTCGGCTGCTCGCCGCTGGTTGATCCAAGCGGGCGCGGCGCCATCCTGTTCGATATCGGCGGCGGCTCGACCGAGCTGGTGCGGATCGAGCGCGACCCGCAAAATCCGGAGCCGCGCATCAAGGCCTGGATGTCGATCCCGCTTGGCGTCGTGACGCTGGCCGAGCAGTTCGGCGGACGCGACGTGACGCCGGAGATTTACGCCGCAATGGAGCAGGAGGTCGCCAACCACGTCGCGCCGTTCGCGGAACAGCATGGCCGCGATCTCAGCGACATGCATCTCCTCGGCACGTCGGGCACCGTGACCACGCTCGCCGGCATCCATCTCAATCTCGCGCGCTACGACCGCCGCCGCATCGACAGCATCTGGATGAACGACACCGACATCACCGCGACCATTAACAAGCTGCTCGGCATGAGCTACGTGGAGCGCGCCAACAACAGCTGCATCAGTGTCGAACGCGCCGATCTCGTGCTGGCCGGCTGCGCCATCCTAGACGCCATCCGCCGCGCCTTTCCGTTGCCGCGCCTGCGCGTCGCCGACCGGGGCCTGCGCGAAGGCATGCTGGTCGAGATGATGCGCGAGGACGGCGCGCTCAGGAGCTGGTGAGATGGCGAAAGACACCACCGGCCGCTTGCACGTCCAAGTCAAGACCAAGGTCAAGACCGGCGGCAAGCGCAAATTGTCGTCGAAGCTGTGGCTGGAGCGGCAGCTCAACGATCCCTATGTCGCCAAGGCCAAGGCGGCGGGCTATCGCTCGCGCGCAGCCTTCAAGCTGCTCGAGATCGACGACAAGTTTCGGCTGCTGAAACCTGGCATGACCGTGTTTGATCTGGGCGCCGCGCCCGGCGGCTGGAGCCAGATCGCCGCCAAGCGCGTCGGCTCAGTCGACGGCAAGGGCAAGGTCGTCGCGATCGACCTGCTGGAGATGCCGGAGATCCCCGGCGTCGACTTCGCCCAGCTCGATTTCATGGACAATGACGCGCCCGACAGGCTCACCGCGATGCTCGGCGGCGGCGCCGACGTCGTGATGTCCGACATGGCCGCCAACACCACCGGTCATCGCAAGACCGACCAGCTCCGTATCGTCGGGCTGGTCGAGACGGCGGCGGCCTTTGCGTGTGACGTGCTCAAGCCCGGCGGCGCATTCCTGGCCAAGACGTTCCAGAGCGGCGCCGATGCCGATCTGCTCGCCCAGCTCAAGCGCGATTTTGCGACGGTGCGCCATGTGAAGCCCGCGGCCAGCCGGCAGGATTCGTCCGAGCGCTACGTGCTCGCGACGGGATTTCGCGGGACGGTGGGCGGGGAGTAGCGCCATCCACGCCGTTACAACGCCGCAGGCCTATCCGCGGACACGCAGGTAGATCGACGACGGAAAGTGACCGGTCGTGCCCCGACTGCAACAAGCATGAAAAGTCTGGCGTCGATCGCGACGTTGGCGCTTCCCTGCTCGGCATCGGCAGTCAGCGAACAATGGGCCACCTTCGAAAGCCAGCGGGCAAGGAAATTCAAATCTCTGCATCGTTGGGCACCGTCGCGCCATGCTGCGCGCGATGGGGCTCCTCGCATGTCGCCAGCTGCGAAGCGACAGTATCATAACTAATGTGATCTTATCATAATCCTGTAGCGATCGGGGGTGATGATGCTGTTCGCCGCAATCTAGGCGGGCAATCCTGTTGATGGGGAATGGCATGCGCATCCTGAGCAATCCCGGCCGTCGAGCCGGCCGGTCACATCGCCGTATTCTTCTCGCGGCTCTTGCCGCGACAGCCTTGAGCCTGAGCCAGGTGCGGATGGCCGCAGCCGACGCCACCATTGCCGTGGACGCTTCGTCGACCGTTCACCTGTGCGCAGGCGCGGGCTGCGACGATCTCAAGACCTTGCAGAACATCTACCAAGGGGCGAGCGTTCCAGCGGAGCCCGCGATCGGGACGGCGCTGTCGACGCTGTCGGCGACCATTGTCGACCTGAAAATGAAGCGGCTCCGCATGTTGCAGAGCGACAATCTGTGCGACCTGGATGCAAACGGCAATCTTGGCAGCGTAGCGATCGCGACCAATCCCGACGGCTCTGCGATGAGGAATCCCGACGGCAGCTTCGTGTTTACGCCAGTGACCTCGGGCGGCTGCAATCTGATCGACTGGACCTTGCCCTGGACGCTCAACAACGGTCTGTCGGTGCATATCGCGGTGGCCTCGTTCCTGCCGCCGAGCTTCATCGGCCGGACGCCTGCACCGCCCTACGACGGCGCGGAGAACTGGAACGCCGCGACGCTCGCCCTGTACACGACCTATGCCGAGAGCCTGGTGCGCTACATCATGACCAAGGCATTCGAGGGCGGTGCTCCTTCGGTGATCTTCGAGGTCAGTAACGAGCTCGACATCGCCGACACCACGCCGCAGACCTTCGACGCCAACAATCTCGCCGGCAACAAGCTCGCGCCCTTGGGACCGTGGGAACGCTGGTTGTGGTGGATCGCCCCGAATAGCTTTGATGTCACCGGTCCGATGGGGGCACCGACCTCCTATCCCTATAGTTTCGACAAGCGCCGCGTGCCGCACGGCATTGCTCCGATCCAGCAGCTCTACGCGAAGGCGATCACGAAGGTCTGGGGCCAGCTCGCCGGCACCTACAAGGGCAAGACCGTCGAAATTGCCGGTCCCGCCTTCTCGACCTCGGACTTCGACTGGTATCCGCTGCACAATCAGCAGACCCTGGAAGAGGATTTCCTCGATGAGATGCTGAGTCCGTTGGCGCTCGGCGGGCAGTTCAATGCACCGCTCGATCGCTTCTCGTTCCACTATTACGGCGACTTCCAGAACGGCTTTGGCTGGGATCCGGGTGCGGGCCCGAAGACGACGCTGAAATTCGTGACCGACACTATCAAGCAGAAGCTGAAGGATCTGGGGCACAAGGACATGCCACTGTTCTTGACGGAATGGGGACCGTATTCGGTCGACGCCACCATCAACTATGCCCATAGCGGCGCGGCATGGGCGGCGGCGTTCCTGATCGAAGCCGTGGCGGACGGCGTCACCGCGGGATCTTATCTGATCCTGAGCGATGCCACCGGTGCCGCCACGGACGGCGATCTCGGCCAGCAAAGCATCATGCACAAGCTCACCGATGCCAACGGCGTGCACTATTATCCGAAGCCCGTGGCCAACGTCTTCAAGATGTTCAACATGATGACGGGAACGCGCAAGGCGGTGACGGTGTCGCCGACGGGGGCGACTTCCAATCTCAATGCCTTCGCAACCAGCGATGCGAATTCGGCAAGCGTCCTCGTCTACAACTACAATTCATCGGTGTTCAACAACAATGCCAGCTCGCTGGCGGAGACGCCGGAGAGCTTTACGATCAACCTCGGAAATCTCTGGGGCCGCAAAGGCTACACGGGCACGGTGACCGTGAAGCGCTACGTGGTCGATGCCAATACGAGCAATCTTTACGCCTTCCTGAAGCCGGACGGCAGTCATCCTTCGCCCGAGTTGCAACTGGTCGACCAGACTGCGGGGTATGTCTCGAACAATCAGCTCATGATCAGCAGCGCATCGCCGCTGGGGCTGGGAGTGATCCTGTATCGGATCGAACGGCAGTCACCCTAGTCGTTGATCCCGAACGTCCTGCGTATCCTCGGTGGCGGCCTTGACCGCCGCCTTGGCCGCGCCCTTGCCGGCACCCTTGCGGCTTGCGATCTCCAACGCCTTGCGGCCGGAGATCTCATGGCCGGCATCGGCAGGCATCTGCCAGAAGAACCAGCTCGACACCGCGGAGGTCAACGCCACCACGACGAAGGCCGGCGCGAACACGGCGGCGTTGAGCTCGCTGACATGGCTCAGCCACATCGTCGTCTCGACCGAGGCCGCGCCGACGGCGACGCCGGCGGAGACCGCGAGTTGCTGGTTGACGCTGACCAGCGTGGTGGCGCGGCTCATCTGCGGGCTCTCGACGTCGGCATAGGCCACCGTGTTGATCGCGGTGAACTCGAGCGAGCGGAAGAAGCCGCCGACGACCAGGATCACCAGGATGATCAGCAGCGGCGTCGTCACCGTGAACAACGCGCAGACGCCGAGGAAAAATGCGCTGACGATGGCGTTCACCGTCATCAGATTGCGGAAGCCGAAGGTGCGGATCAGGCGCGCGGCCAGCGTCTTCATGCCCATCGCGCCGAGCGAGGAGCCAAAGGTGACGAGGCCGGAATGGAACGGCGACAGCCCGAAGCCGATCTGCATCAACAGCGGTAGCAGGAAGGGCAACGCGCCAATGCCGAGCCGGAACAGGAAGCCGCCGAGCACGGCCGCGCGCAGCGTTGGCAGATTCAGAAGCGAAAAGTCCAGCACCGGCGATCCCGTCCGCCGGGCATGAATGACGTAGAGTGTCATCGAGATCGTTCCGCCTGCGACCAGGGCCGCAACGATGCTCCAGGGTAGCAGGTTGAGGCCGGCGACGGAGAGACCGAACGCGATGCCGGCAAGCCCGATGCCCGCCAGCACCATGCCGTAGAGATCGAACTTCTCCTGCGTTTCGCTCTTGATCGGGTCGATGAACTTCAGCGCCATGAAGATGCCGAGCAGTCCGATCGGAATGTTGATCAGGAAGATCCAGTGCCATGAGGCGTAGGTGGTGATGAAGCCGCCGAGCGGCGGGCCGATCACGGGACCAATCAGGGCAGGGACCGTGACCCAGGCCATCGCGTTGACCAGCGCGCTCTTGTCGACGGAGCGCAGCAGCACGAGGCGCCCGACCGGCGTCATCATCGCCCCGCCCATGCCCTGGAGGATGCGCGCGAACACGAAGTCGGTGACCGAGCTCGAGAGCGCGCAGCCAACCGAGCCGACCATGAACACGCCGACCGCGATCGCAAACACCATGCGCGCGCCGAACCTATCCGCGGTCCAGCCGCTGGCCGGGATGAACACCGCGAGCGACAGCAGGTAGGAGGTGATCGCGAGCTTCAGCGTCAGCGGGCTGGTGCCGATGTCGGCCGCGATCGCCGGCAGCGAGGTGGCGATCACCGTGGAGTCCATGTTCTCCATGAAGAGAGCGGTGGCCACGATCAGCGGAATGATGCGTTGCTTGTCGACCATGACGGATTGGTAATGGAAACGGAGGGAAGGGCGGACTTGGGGCTTATCACCACGGCTCGGCCGGGACCATTGCGCATCAACGCATAGCACCTAAATCCTGCGGGACAACGGTTTGGCCGGGAAGCGTGAGCGGGCACGGCTCCGGCTCTCTCGTCATTCCGGGGCGCGCCACTTGGTGCGAACCCGGAAGCCATCGGGCCGCGCGGACCGCTGCGGGGTGGATTCCGGACTCGCGACTTCGCCGCGCCCCGGAATGACGGTGCGTCCGGCCGCCCACGCTGAATTGACGTAAAAAAGCCTGTGCATGGCTGGCCAGCGGCCCGATTTTCTTTGATTCGTCGCGCGGCCGTGCTATCGACCCGCGTCAACCCCACCCAATGGGCTCCGATTCTCCGGCGATGCCGCAAGGTACGCCGAGGGCGGCGCTCATCCATACTCATTTGCGGCAGGGCCGCAGGAAGGAGTTGGCATATGGCCACGGTGCATCTTCAGGGCATCCGCGAAGCCTTTACGTTTGACGACGTGCTGTTGAAGCCGGGCCTGTCTGACGTCATGCCGGGCGAGGTCGACATCCGATCCCGCGTCACCCGCGCCATTCCGCTCAACATTCCGATCATGGCCTCCGCCATGGACACCGTGACCGAGGCCCGTATGGCGATCGCCATGGCGCAGGCCGGCGGCCTCGGCGTCATCCACCGCAATTTCGACCCCGAGGGGCAGGCCGCTCAGGTGCGGCAGGTCAAGCGCTACGAGTCGGGCATGGTGGTGAACCCGCTGACCATCAGCCCCGAAGCCTCGCTCGATGATGCGCTCAAGCTGATGAGCGATCACGGTATCTCCGGCATTCCCGTCGTCACCGGCGCAAGCAAGACCACACCCGGCAAGCTGGTCGGCATCCTCACCAACCGCGACGTGCGGTTTGCCACCGACCGCCGGCAAAAAGTCTCCGAGCTGATGACGCATGAAGGTCTCGTCACGGTGCGCGAGAATGTCAGCCAGGACGAGGCGCGGCGGCTGCTGCATCATCACCGTATCGAAAAGCTGCTTGTCGTCGATGAGCAATATCGCTGCGTCGGTCTGATCACTGTGAAGGACATGGAGAAGGCGGTCGCCCATCCGCTCGCCTGCAAGGACGCGCAGGGCCGCCTCCGCGTCGCCGCCGCCACCACGGTCGGCGATACCGGCTTCGAGCGCACCGAGCGGCTGATCGATGCTGGCGTCGACCTCGTTGTTGTCGACACCGCGCACGGTCATTCCCGCCACGTGCTGCACGCCGTGAACCGCATCAAGCGCCTCTCCAATTCCGTGCAGGTCGTCGCCGGCAATGTCGCGACGAGCGAAGGCGCGCAGGCGCTGATCGATGCGGGCGCCGATTGCATCAAGGTCGGCATCGGCCCGGGCTCCATCTGCACCACGCGCATCGTCGCCGGCGTCGGCGTGCCGCAGCTCACCGCGATCATGGACGCGGTCGAGGCGGCGAAGAAGTCGGACATTCCCGTCATCGCCGACGGCGGCATCAAGTTCTCCGGCGACCTCGCCAAGGCCCTCGCCGCCGGTGCTGACATCGCGATGGTCGGCTCGCTGCTCGCCGGCACCGACGAGACGCCCGGAGAAGTGTTTTTGTGGCAGGGCCGCTCCTACAAGGCCTATCGCGGCATGGGCTCGGTCGGCGCGATGGCGCGCGGCTCGGCCGACCGCTACTTCCAGCAGGACATCAAGGACGCGCTCAAGCTCGTCCCTGAAGGTATCGAGGGCCAGGTGCCCTACAAGGGCCCGGTCGGCAACGTCATGCACCAGCTCGCCGGTGGTCTCCGTGCCGCGATGGGCTATGTCGGTGCAAAAGACATGAAGGAGCTGCACGACAAGGCGCAGTTTGTCCGCATCACCGGCGCAGGCCTGCGCGAAAGCCACGTCCACGACGTGACGATCACGCGCGAGGCGCCGAATTATCCGGGCGGGGGCTAATGCATGATCCGGAAAAGTGCGCAGCGGTTTTCCGACAAGATCATGCTCAAACAATAACCTAAAGCGCGATGACGATTCATCCTGATCTCATCGCGCTTTAGTCCCGTACCGCCTCAGGCTGCGCGCACGGCCTCGAGAAATTTCCCGACCTCAAGCTTGAGGCGGCTCGAATCCGAGGCGAGCAACTGGGCGGCGGTCAGCACCTGGGACGAGGCCGAGCCGGTCTCGCTGGCGCCCTGCTGAACGTCGTTGATGTTGGCGGAGACCTGCTGGGTGCCGTGCGCCGCCTGCTGCACGTTTCGCGCAATCTCCTGCGTGGCTGCGCCTTGTTCCTCGACGGCCGCGGCAATTGTCGAAGAGATTTCCGACAGTCGCTCGATCGTCGCGCTGATCGCCTTGATGGCGCCGACGGATTCCTGCGTCGCCGCCTGGACGCTTCCGATCTGCTGATGGATTTCCTCGGTCGCCTTCGCGGTCTGCTGCGCCAGCGCCTTCACCTCCGAGGCGACCACGGCGAAACCGCGGCCGGCATCGCCGGCGCGGGCGGCCTCGATGGTCGCGTTCAGCGCCAGCAGATTGGTCTGGCCTGCAATCGAGTTGATGAGCTCGATGACGTCGCCGATCCGGCTTGCGGCCTGTGACAATTCGCCGACGCGGTCATTGGTGCGGCGGGCCTGCTCGACGGCGTCACCGGCCACGCGCGCGGATTCCTGGACCTGCCGGCTGATCTCGTTGACCGACGATGTGAGCTCTTCGGTCGCGGAGGCGACCGACTGCACATTGGCGGATGCTTCCTCGGACGCCGCAGCGACGGCTGTCGTCAGCGTCTGCGAGCGATCGGCGGTCGTGTTCAGGGTGCCGGCCGAACCTTCGAGCTCGGTCGCCGCCGACGACACCGTGCTCACGATCTGGCCGATCACGTCCTCGAAATCGCGGGTGATGGCGTTGACGCGGCGGCCGCGCTCGATCTGCGCTTCGGCGTTGCGGGCAGCATCCTCGTCGGCGAGCTTTTTCGCGACCAGCGCGTCCTTGAAGATCTGGAGCGTGTTGGC
Organism: Bradyrhizobium genosp. A; assembly: GCF_049949275.1. Lineage (NCBI taxonomy): Bacteria > Pseudomonadati > Pseudomonadota > Alphaproteobacteria > Hyphomicrobiales > Nitrobacteraceae > Bradyrhizobium > Bradyrhizobium genosp. A. The sequence continues at coordinate 3,779,464 of NZ_CP188196.1, forward strand.
CATGGTGCCGATCTCGTCCTTGCGATGCCCGTCGGGGATTGCAACGTCGAGTTCGCCGTCGGCAAGCCGCAGCGTCGCTCCGGTCAGCCGCACCAGCGGGCCGATCACCTGGCGCATCACGGCGATCACGACGGCGACCGAGGCGATCAGCACGACCAGCAGCGCCCCGAGCGCCCAGATCAGCCGCGTCTGTGCTTGCGCGATCGCAGTGTCGTTGGCGTCGTGGGCGAAGGTCAAGGCGGCGTCGCGCAGACCGAGCACGCTGTTCAGAATGGGGGCGAGCCAGCCAGGCCACTCGGCCTCGCTGATCGAGCAGGGACGACCTTCGCGTGCGGCCGCGACCAATTCCTGAAACCGCGGCTCCCCTTCAGTCATCAGTTTCGCGCGCACCTGGTTGGCGACGTTGGCGAGCGCCGGCGCATCGCCGACATTGCGGATGCCTTGCTCGATCTGCGTCCAGATCAGTGCGACCTGACCCGTCAATTCAGTTACCTCGACGCGCTGGGCTGCCGACAGAGGCTGGTTGCGAGCGAAGAGGCCGAGCACGGCGGCACGCGCGCCATTGGTGGTGCGCATGCTTTGCGCGCTCTGCGCCAGCGCCGCCGACGACAGGAGGTTCTCGATGTCGCTGCCGGTGCGCGACAGGCTGATCAAGGCTTCGCTCGTCGCCGCTGTGAGGGCGTCGACGGAGCGCGCAAGGCCGTCCACGATCGCCGTCTGGCTGTTGGCGGGGCGTTGCGGCTTCGGGAGGCCCGCGGCCTGGCGTCCGGCGCTACGAGTCGCTTGCAACGTCTGCTCGGCTGCTTCGATCGACCGCGTCGGCAGGTCTGCTGCGCGAATGGCGGACTTGGCCGCGCTGATGGCGGCGTCCGTGTTGGCGATGGTCTTGTCGAGAGTGGACAGCTTCTCGGGCGTAGCTGGGTCGGCCGGGGTCGCGACCGCGAACCAGGCGGTGCGTTCGACCGGGATGAGGCTGTTGGCCTTCATCACCAGCTCGAAGGCCGTCAGTGAGCGCGCGGCCGCCTCACGCTTGCGCAGGTCGCCCCATCCGCCCCAGGCGACCGCCCCGGCGAAAGCTACGGCCAGGAGGCTCGTGATCAGATTGCCTGCCAGGACACGCCAACGCAGGCTGATGCCGCCCTTTGCGCCGTTCTTGGAGGAATGTTCGGACGGCAGGGAAAGCTCTGGCACCGGATAGGCTCTTTGGTCATGGAATCGCTGCGCAATCCTAGTTCGCAATCGCGACCAAAGCCTTAATTGAGCAAGAGTTTGCTTCACCGCGCAGCTCCTCCTAAACCATGGCGAGAGCTAATCCGGAGGAAGCCATCATGTCCCAAGGCAAGCGCATCGTTCTCGCCGCACGTCCCGTCGGCGAACCCAAACCGTCCGATTTCCGCCTCGAGGAATTCGCAGTCCCGACGCCCGGCGCAGGTGAAGTCCTGCTGCGCACGATCTGGCTGTCGCTCGATCCCTATATGCGCGGTCGTATGAGCGAGGGGCCCTCCTACGCCGCACCGGTGCCGGTCGGCGGCGTGATGGAAGGCGAGGCGGTGAGCGAGGTCGCGGCCTCCAACAATCCCGATTTCGCGGTCGGCGACATCGTCCGTGCACGGACCGGCTGGCAGACCAACGCGATCTCGAACGGCAAGGGCCTCATCAAGGTCGATCCCAAGCTCGGTCCGATCTCGACCTCGATCGGTGTGCTCGGCATGCCCGGCATGACCGCCTACACGGGCCTGCTCGACATCGGCAAGCCGCAGGAGGGCGAGACCGTCGTCGTCGCCGGCGCTTCCGGCGCGGTCGGCTCGGCCGTGGGCCAGATCGCGAAGATCAAGGGCGCACGTGCAGTCGGCATCGCCGGTGGCAAGGACAAGTGCGACTACGTGGTGAAGGAGCTCGGCTTCGATGCCTGCATCGATCACCGCGATCCTGATCTGGCCGCGAAGCTCAAGGACGCCTGCCCTGGGGGGATCGACGTCTATTTCGAGAATGTCGGCGGCGCCGTGTTCGAGGCGGTCTTCCCGCTGCTCAATCCCTTCGCGCGCGTGCCGGTCTGCGGCCTGATCGCGCATTACAACGACACCGAAGCCAAGCCGCCGAAATGGGCCACGTCCCTGATGCGCGCGACGCTGACCAAGCGGCTCACCTTCCGCGGCTTCATCGTCTCCGACTTCGCCTCGCGCCATGGCGACTTCCTGCGCGACATGTCCAGCTGGGTCCGCGATGGCAAGGTGAAGTACAAGGAGTTCGTCACCGAAGGCCTGGAGAGCGCCCCCGGCGCCTTTATCGGGCTGCTGAAGGGCGCCAATTTCGGCAAGCAGCTGGTCCGGGTCGGGCCGGATAAGGCTTAGCTGTAGGGCTTGGAGCGCCTTCTGAAGGCCTGGAGCGTCTCGTAGTTGCACCGGTGTCACGCCCCTGACACCGGTGGTTAACAAAGAGTCACCGATCGGCAACACTTGCCCGCAAAAACCCGCTTGTGTGACCGAGGGTTCATTGACGTCCGGGCGAAGGCATTGAATCATCGCGCATATTTTAGGTGCTGCGATGTTAGAGATCGGTATTTTCTGCGTAATCCTTCTCGCTGCCGGCTATTGGGCGGCCATGTATGTCATGGGCCGCCATGACGATGTCATCCACGGCAAGTTCGTGCACAGCGAAGACGAGGGTGCGTTCACGCAACCCGCGATGCCGGCGCCGCCGCCGCGCTTTCCCAAGCGCCCTATCAAGGCGGCCGAGCCCGCCAAAACTGCGCCTGCCAATGATCCGGCGGCTGCGCCTGTGAGCAGCGAAGCGCTGCAGTCGTTGCTCGCCGCAATCCAGCAGGATCTCAAGAGCGTCGCCTGAGAGCGGCTCTAATGCTCGCCGCCCATCTGGGCGAACAGCTCTTCGATATCGATATCGACCTGGCCCGCTGCGCGGACGTGGCGGACTTCGAAGCGATCAGGAGCGAAGCGGTACTCGACGAGGCCGGTCTCCTTGATGGCGATCCGGTCCTGGCGTGCGTCGTTGATCTTGAAGCCGGCCGAGGGCGCCCAGACGTGCCGCGTGTGGCGGAACGTGAAGTCGCGGCGCTGGTGTACGTGACCGCTGGCGATGAGGCGGAGATCGACATGCGCAAACATCTCGATCAACCGCGCGCGCGCCGGCTGCGGCACGTAGCGGATCGAGGTCTCCGGCAGTTCAGGATCGTCGGGCAAATGGAGAAACACCGGCTTGTGCAGGAACAGCGCGACCGGCTTGCCGTTCACTTGCGCGATTTCCTGGGACAGCCAGTCGAACTGCTCGGCCTCGAACGTGAGCGCTGAATTCATCACCAGCGAGTTGAGGCCGATGAAGCGCCAGCCCGCGGCCTCGAACGACCAATGGTCCTCGCCGATGATGTCGCGGAATTGCTGGCGGTGCGCTTCCGCGATCGGCGGCTTTGGTGCCGGCCCGAGTGCAGTCGGATTGTCGCCGATATCGTGATTGCCCGGAAGATAGCGACAGTCGACCGGCAGCGCGTCGTGCAGGCTTTTTGCAAACTGCACATCGTCGCGGCTCGTTGGCCCATCGAAGGACACATCGCCGGTGTTGATGACGAGATCAGGCCTGTCAGCGTCGATGTGCTCGCTGACGCGATGGAAGTTCGCGATCAGGCCGGGAAAGCGCCGGCCGAGATGCGTGTCGGAAATCTGGGTGAGGCGAAATTCGGACATCGGCGAAGTATCGCCCCGCCAAACGTCGGAACGATGACGTGCGCGCGTCATCTGCGATCGAACAAAGTTTAAAGCACGCGAACTTCAGCGGGGAACGCCGGTTCAACTCGTCCATTGTCAGGGCCAGAAGTCGCGGTTAATGACAGTCCGCGGCACGCCGCTTTACGGGAAAGTTCCGATGTCTGTCCAAATGGTCCTGCTGCCTGTTTTCGTGCAGGTCGGCCTCACCTTCGCGCTCCTGATCGGCATGGTGTTCGGGCGCCGGAATGCGCTGGTCTCCGGCGAGACCAAGATCCGCGACATTGCGCTCGGCGAGCCGAACTGTCCGAAGGGCGCCACCCAGATCGCCAATTGCTACCGCAACCAGTTCGAGCTGCCGGTGCTGCTCTACGCCCTGATCGCGCTGGCGCTGCCGCTCCGCCATGCCGACCTCTTCATCGTGCTGATGTCCTGGGTGTTCGTTGTGACGCGCTTTGCCCATGCCGGCGTGTTCGTGACCTCGAACGATCTCGGCCGGCGCTCGTCGGTCTGGCTCGCCGGCGTGCTGGTGCTGCTGGTGATGTGGATCTACTTCGCACTGAAAATTCTGTTGGTGATCTGAGCGCTTACGCACGCGCATGATCCGGAAAAGTGGATACCGGTTTTCCGACAAGATCATACGCAAAACAAAGAATCCTGATCTGAAAGATTCACATGACGCCCGCTGCCCGGCTGTCCGCAGCCATCGAACTGATCGACACCATCGAGAAGGACCGCGTGCCCGCGGCGAAGGCAATGAAGGAGTGGGGCACCGCGCACCGCTTTGCGGGCTCCGGCGACCGCGCCGCCATTGCCGGCCTGGTCTGGGACGTGCTGCGCCGCTATTCCTCCAGCGCGTTCCTGATGGATGCCGATACCGCACGTGCCCGCCTGATCGGCATGCTCCGCCTCGAGCGGAACATGGACACCGCGACCATGGCCGCGATGTTCGACGGCAGCCGGTTTGCGCCCGAGCCACTGACGGAGGCGGAGCAGGCGGCACTCGCCTCGCGCTCCCTGAAAGATGCGCCCGCCGCGATTGCCGGCGACTATCCGGAATGGCTTGATTCCCACCTGGCGAAGGTATTCGGGGAGGACCGCGTCGCCGAGGCCGCGGCGATGGCGAGCCGGGCGCCGCTCGATCTCCGCGTCAACACGCTAAAGTCCAATCGCGACAAGGTGCTGAAGGCGCTTTCTCATCTTCATGCGAAACCGACGCAATGGTCGCCAAATGGCCTGCGCATCGAGCTTTCGGCCGATGCGCGCAACCCCGGCATCCAGGCGGAAGAGGATTTCATCAAGGGCGGCGTTGAAGTGCAGGATGAAGGATCGCAGCTTGCGGCCCTTCTCACCGCGGCAAAACCGGGCGAGCAGGTGATCGATCTCTGCGCCGGCGCCGGCGGCAAGACGCTGGCGCTGGCCGCGATGATGCAGGGCAAGGGCCGGCTGATCGCGACTGACAGCGACAAGCGGCAGCTGGCACCGATTCACGAGCGCCTGTCGCGCGCCGGCGTCCACAATGCCGATGTCCGCACGCCCAAGGGCGACGCCGATCCGCTGGCCGATATCAGCGCCACCGCCGACCTCGTCGTGATCGACGCGCCCTGCACGGGAACCGGAACCTGGCGCCGCAATCCCGACGCCAAATGGCGCATGCGGCCAGGTGCCCTGGAGATTCGCCTCAAGGACCAGGCCGAGGTGCTCGAGCGCGCCGTGCCGCTGGTGAAGGCCGGCGGCCGCATCGCCTACATCACCTGTTCGGTCCTCCCTGAGGAGAACGGCGAGCAGGTGAGGGCACTCGTCGCCCGGCATCCAGAGTTCGCGGTGGTGCCGCCTGAGCAGATCGCGAGCGTGCTCTGGGACAAGGCCGAGGACTTTGCAGAGGCCGCGCTACGATCCGACGAAGGCTGGCTGATGACCCCGCGCCGCACAGGCACAGATGGGTTCTTCGTCTCGGTGTTGAGGAAGACGGGCTGAACTCTCCCCGTCGTCATTCCGGGGCGCCCGAAGGGCGAGTCCGGAATCCATCGGGCGGCGCATTCTGCGGATTAATGGATTCCGGGCTCTCGCTTCGCGAGCCCCGGAATGACGACCGATCAAACAAAAACCCCGCGGGCCGGAGCCCGGTCGCGGGGTCTCTGAACTCAACGATCTGCCGGTACGTCCGTGGTCAGATCGCGAATTGCGCGGTCAACTAGCCGGCGCGGAGATTGTCGGCCGAGGACTTGCCGCTGCGGCGGTCCGCAACGATGTCGAAGGAGACCTTCTGGCCCTCATTGAGGGTGCTCAGACCAGCGCGCTCAACGGCGCTGATGTGAACGAAGACGTCCTTCTGGCCGTCATCCGGCTGGATGAAGCCAAAGCCCTTTTGGTTGTTGAACCACTTCACGGTGCCCATTGCCATAGTCATTTCCTTTCAATTGACGATGCACTCAGGGGGACAAATGCACATTGCTGCGCCCATCGTCCCGGTTGGTCGATTTTGGAGAAATACCTGAAACGTGCTCGTCCATTGAAATGAGACGGAGCGGCCCAGTCGTTCGGCCAAGGATCGATGGTCACAATCTAGCGATTTTTTGGGGCAACTTCAAGGCGGCACGCGCTGGCAGCGAGTCGCGCGTAGTTTGCTATTTTGCGCTGCACACTGTGGCCTGAAGGATGGTTCCGTCAGTCCACGATGAAAAGAGTCGCGCCCACGGCCGTCGACGAGCGATGCGCGGCGTCGCCGAAGTCCGAGACCTGGTAGCTCATGCCCGGCGTGAGCTTGAACTTGCGCCCGTCGCGCAGCTCGCTGTCGAGCTCGCCCTTGAGCACGTAGAGCACGTGGCCGCGGTCGCACCAATGATCGGCGAGATAGCCCGGCGAATACTCCACCATCCGCACCCGGAGATCGCCGATGTTCAGCGTCCGCCACAGCGCGTGCCCGGTCTCACCGGGGTGCGTGGTGGCCTCGACCTTGCTCCAGTCGGTGACGGTGAAAGGGGACGTGGGGAGCTTCATGGGAGGGTTCCTGTTACGATGCCGGCAGCCGTCCTGTTAGCGCATGCGTCCGCCCCAGTCGTGCTCTTTGCGTGGGCGGCTAGGGCATCGACGCGCAGCCGGCTGGCGCCTCGATCCTGCTCGCCGTGATGACCCAGACCAGCAGCGCGGCGGCGCTGATTCCAGCGCCCAGCACGCAGACGCCGTCCCAGCCGGCCACGGCGTACATCATGGTCGAGGCGATCCCGCCAACGGCGCTGCCGACCGAGTAGAACACCATGTAGCCTCCGACCAGCCGGCTTGCCGCGTCGGGACGCGCGGCGATGATCAGGCTCTGGCTGGTGACATGCACCGCCTGGAGCCCGAGATCCAGCATGATCACGCCGGCCACGATGAACCAGAGCGAGACGTGCAGGCAGGCGAACACAGCCCAGGCGCCGAGCATCAGCATCAGCGACAATCCGGTGGTGCGTTGGGCCCATCCGAGATCGGCGAGGCGTCCGGCGTTGCGCGCCGCGAGCACGCCGGCGAACCCCGCAATCCCGAGCAATCCGATCGTGGTGTGCGACAGCGCGAAGGGCGGCGCCGACAGCGGCAGCACAATCGAGGTCCAGAACACGTTGAGATCGGCAAAGATCAGGAACGCGAACAGCGCCCGCTCGCGCAGGACTGGTTCCTCGGCGAACAGCGCGGCCGTCGAGCGCAGCAGCGACGGATAGGAGAGTCCGGCCCTCGTGGCCTTTGGGCTGGGGGACAGCAGGCGCAGCAGCAGGGCGGCCATGACGAGCATCAGGCCGGCCGAGACCAGATAGACCAGGCGCCAGCCGCCGATATCGGCGAGCGCGCCTGAGACGAAACGGGCGAGGAGGATTCCCCCAACGACGCCGCTTGTGACGGTGCCGATGGCGCGGCCGCGCCCGTCCGGTGTCGCCAGCGTCGCGGCAAAGGCGACGAGCACCTGCACGACGACAGCCACCAGCCCGACCAGCACCATGCCGGCGAACAACACCGCGGCGTGCGACGCCGTGCCGACAATGATGAGGGCAATCGCCGACAGCGCGGTTTGGCCGACGATCAGGCGGCGGCGATCGGCGAGATCGCCGAGCGGCACCAGCAGGATCAGGCCGAGGGCGTAGCCGATCTGGGTGAACGTCACCACCACGCCGATCGCGGCAGGCGCGATGCCGAGATCGTGCGCCATGGCATCGAGCAGTGGCTGCGCAAAATAGATGTTGGCGACGCTCAGTCCGCAGGCGAGCGCGAACAGCAGCGCCATCGCGCCGGAAAGCCCGCGTCCGGTCGCATCGTCTGCCATCTCTACTCCGGCTGGCGCGGTGTCATCCTTGGTCACGGTCGTCTCCGGCGAGGTCAATGTAGTTCTATAATAGGACCAGTTGCGTGCGGCACTGTCTAGTCTTATTTTAGTACTAGCTTGCGAAGGGAACTGCGGATGAAGCGGATCGGTTTTGCCAAGGCCGATTGCCCGGTGGCACGGGCATTGGATGCGATCGGAGACTGGTGGTCGCTCCTGATCGTGCGCGACGCCTTCGACGGGCTCCGCCGGTTCGGAGACTTTCAGAAGAACCTCGGCATCGCCAGGGGCATGCTCAGCACGCGCCTGCACAAGCTGGTAGAGCTTGACGTGCTCAAGCTGGTTCCAGCCTCCGATGGCAGCGCGTATCAGGAATATGCGCTGACTAAGCGGGGACGCGACTTGTTTCCTGTCGTCGTCGGTCTACGCCAGTGGGGCGAGGCGCATCTTTACGCGCGCGGCGAGGCGCATTCCAACCTGGTGGACCAGGCGGGTCAGCCGGTCGGGCAGCTGGTGCTGCCGTCGCGGACCGGTCGGCCGCTGTATTGGTCCGACACGAGGGTGCGAAAGGCCGGCGCGCGCAAGCGCTGACATCGCTACGCAGGCACCCGTCGTCAATCCGGCAGATGTGACATGGCGCTCTCCACGATTGCCCCGTCGGGTAAGGCGGGCAAATTAAGTCAGTATTATTTACCTATATCCATTTGTCCATGCCCGAAGAAGAATGTGGGCGCGCGCTGACACGCGGTTGCGGGCTGGGGGCTAGTCGCGTATCTGCTTGCCATGACAGCAGCACAGAACGACCGCTCCGCGTCGACGCTCTCCGTGGCCTCGGCGCATGACAAGATTCTGATCGTCGACTTCGGCAGCCAGGTGACGCAGCTGATTGCGCGTCGCGTGCGCGAGGACGGCGTCTATTGCGAGATCGTCCCGTTCAACAAGGCCGAACAGGCCTTCAAGGAGATGAAGCCGAAAGCGGTGATCCTCTCCGGCGGCCCGGAATCGGTCCATGAGGCGGGCTCGCCCCGCGCCCCGCAAGCGATCTTCGATTCCGGCGTGCCCGTGATGGGCATCTGCTACGGCCAGATGACCATGGCGGAGCAGCTTGGCGGCACCGTCGAGGGCGGTCATCACCGCGAATTCGGCCGCGCCGATGTCGAGGTCAAAGCCGAGAGCAAGCTGTTCGAGGATGTCTGGTCATCAGGCGGCAAGAACCAGGTGTGGATGAGCCATGGCGACCGCATCACCAAGATGCCGCCGGGCTTCTCGGTCGCCGGCACCTCGCCGAACGCGCCCTTCGCGATCATCCAGGACGAGACGCGCAAATATTACGGCCTGATGTTCCACCCCGAAGTGGTGCACACGCCGGACGGCGCAAAGCTGATCCGCAACTTCGTGCGCAAGATCGCGGGCCTGTCCGGCGACTGGACCATGCGCGCCTTCCGCGAGGAGGAGATCGCAAAAATCCGCGCCCAGATCGGCAAGGGCAAGGTGATCTGCGGCCTTTCCGGCGGCGTCGATTCAGCCGTCGCGGCCGTGCTGATCCACGAAGCGATCGGCGACCAGCTGACGTGCGTGTTCGTCGATCACGGCATGCTGCGCCTCGATGAAGCCAAGACCGTGGTCGATTTGTTCCGCCACCACTACAACATCCCCCTCGTGCACGTGGATGCGTCCAAGCAGTTCCTCGGCGAGCTCGAAGGCGTCACCGACCCCGAAACCAAGCGCAAGACCATCGGCCGCCTCTTCATCGAGGTGTTCGAGCAGGAAGCCAAGAAGATCGGCGGCGCCGACTTCCTGGCGCAGGGCACGCTCTATCCTGATGTGATCGAGAGTGTGTCCTTCACCGGCGGCCCCTCGGTGACGATCAAGTCGCACCACAATGTCGGTGGTCTCCCTGAGCGCATGAACATGAAGCTCGTCGAGCCTCTGCGCGAGCTGTTCAAGGACGAGGTGCGCAAGCTCGGCCGCGAGCTTGGCCTGCCCGAAATCTTCGTCGGCCGCCATCCGTTCCCGGGCCCCGGTCTCGCGATCCGCTGCCCCGGCGACATCACAAGCGACAAGCTCGACATCCTGCGTAAGGCGGACGCCGTCTACATCGACCAGATCCGCAAGCACGGCCTCTACGACGACATCTGGCAGGCCTTTGCCGTGCTGCTCCCGGTGAAGACGGTCGGCGTCATGGGCGACGGCCGCACCTACGACTACGTCGTAGGCCTGCGCGCCGTCACCTCCACCGACGGCATGACTGCGGACTTCTACCAATTCGACATGAAATTCCTCGGCGAGACCGCCACGCGCATCATCAACGAGGTGAAGGGCGTGAACCGGGTGGTGTACGATGTGACCAGCAAGCCGCCGGGGACGATCGAGTGGGAGTAGCGCGGGCGGCTATCGCGCAGTCTAGCGTAGGCTTGGACGTGTTGTCCCTTTGGCGTTAGAGTTCTGACTGAAGTCGTGAGCTTGACTTAATCCCGGTCGAGGTCGGGAATCCACCGCGTTTAGGCTGACGGAGCACTGCAGCGTGCTTAATCGTACAGAAGGGCTGGACGTCCAAAGCTCCTGCTCCGAGCAGCTGCAGGTCTAGTGCAAAGCAGACAGACTGTTTGCAGATCACCGCTCCTCCAAACCGGATTGGCCAAGACATTGGCCGTTCACCGGATTTCGGTTCAAAATCCAAAGCTGGAATGATTAGCTACGGTCGCGAGCTACGAGCCAGGTGAGCTGGAATAAGGGGGCAATACTCGGAGCTGATACCCAGCCGAGATCGCAATAGACGACTATGGCGACGCCGTCGTATCCTTTGGGCATGGATATGTTACACTTCGGCCAATTTCGTCTGGATCGGGCAGGCTACAGCTTGATCCGGAACGGTTCTGACGGGCAAGACCACCGGGTCGACTTGCGGCGAAAAGCGTTCGATGTCCTGCGCTATCTCGTTGAACACGCTGGTCGCATCGTCTCGCCGGACGAGTTTCTGAACGCGCTTTGGCCGGACACTTATGTCCAACCCGAGGTGTTGAAGGGTCATGTCCTGGCCGTTCGCACTGCGCTTGGTGATCGTGCCACCCCTGCCGTGTACATCGAAACGGTGCGGGGGCGCGGCTATCGCTTTATCGCTGAAGTACGCCCTACTCCGCCTGTGCAATTAGAGGGTCCGGCTGCGCCGGAACTTCTGGTGGGCCGCACTACGGCGCGCGCCGAACTCGATCTCGCGATGCAGCGGACCCGGTTAAGCGAAATGCAGATCGTCTTCCTGACAGGAGAGGCCGGAATCGGCAAGACAGCGTTGGCGCGAGTCTTCGTTGAGTCGGCGAAGGACGATGTCACGGTCGTGACTGCGCATTGTCTTCCGGGAAGTGGGGAAACTGACGCCTACTACCCTATCCTTGAAATTCTGGCTGGGCTGAGCCGTAGCCCGGCGCACGCGCATCTCGCGGCCGTCCTCAGGGAATTGGCGCCAACATGGCTTATGCAATTGCCGCACCTCATGCCCGCCGACGCCTCGGAACTGCGCAACGAGGTAGTCGGTGCGACGCCACATCGGATGGCGCGCGAACTCTGCGACGCGCTCGAAGCTCTTACTCAGAACAAGTTCCTGCTGCTGCTATTGGAGGACGTCCAGTGGGCCGACCAGGCGACGCTTGATCTGATTCAGGCGCTCGCAAACCGTCGGCCGCGCACGCAGCTGCTGATCATCGCGACCCTGCGATCACCCGCTGAGGCCGGTTACTCAGCCAGCACCTTGGCGCAGAAGCTGTCGCTCTACCGCCTAGCCCGCGAAATCAAGCTCCTCCCCTTGGAGCTCAGCGACGTCGAGGCCTTCCTTAGCAGTTTCGTGCACGCCAACCCGCCGGCTGAGCTCACGCGGCATTTGCACCGGCGCAGCGAGGGCAATCCGCTTTTTATGCGGGCTATGCTTGATTACCTGGTGCAACGAAATCTTATCGCCTGGGATGAAGACGGCTGGCGGATGGACGGGCAGTTCGAGGCCGCGAGCTTCCAAGTGTCGCCTGATCTGCTGCAGCTGATTGAAGCGGAAATCCACGGCCTGGCGGCGGAAGCCCAGAACGTGCTGGAGGCGGCGAGCCTGTCGGACGGGCCGTTTGCACCTCACATTTACCACGTTGCGTCAGATGTGGATGAACGTTCGTATGAGACCGTTTGCGAAACCCTGGCCCGCCGAGGCCAACTTATTCAGCGCAGCGACATTGTGGAAATGCCGGATGGGGGACTCGTCCAGACCTACTCCTTCCGTCACGCCCTGTTCCAGGAAGTGGTCTACGAGCGCCAGGGCTCGGTGCGTCGGGCAGCCCAGCATGCCGCCGTTGCGTTCCGCCTCGAGACGCTGTTCAGCGCCGATCTAGCGCCGATGGCCCCAAGCATTGCGCGTCATTATATCCAGTCCTGGCGTTGGCCCCAGGCAATTCACTTTTTGCGCCTGGCCTCAAGGACTGCGATGCGGCGTTTCGCAATGCGTGAGGCCGCCGCTTTGCTGGAACAGGCAACCGAGCTGAGCCGCAATCTTCCGGCGGCCGAATGCAAAGGCGTAGAACTCGACCTGCTGGATGAACTGACAAAGGTTTATCTGGGAGCGTTCGATAAACGGGCCTTCGAGGCGTATGGCCGCCTTTATGAGCTTGCCCGTGATGTAGGGCGTGTAGATGTCGAGGTTCGCGCGCTCTTGGGGTTGGGATATATAACGAGCACGATCAACAGTGATCGTTGCCTGGAAATCATGAGCCAGGCGCTCGCCAGAAGCGCTGATATAGCGGACCCCGTTCAACGTGGGCGTGTCCGGTGCGTCGCCCACGGGTGGCGCAATTGGATTTTGGGCGGCAGCCCTGCGGAGGCGGCGGGATTTGAAGCAGCGATCAATGATCTCAGCAGGCTCGGCAATCCCTTGGTCCTCGCAGCGAGCGAATTCGACCGCGGTTTGATTTTGCTCCCGGCTGCCCGATACACTGACGCGATCGAAACCGTGAGCCGAAATTTGGCAATTTTGGCCGAACATGCACTGGAAGCGCAGGTTGACATTGGTTTCCCACTCTGGACATCGCGGCTGGGGATACCCTGGGGACTGATGTCATTGGGAAGATTCGGCGAGGCCATCTCCATGTCTGAGTCCGCCTGCGCCGCTATTGAGGCGAATGGCGACATCATTCGGAGCGCAACTTTGCGGCTCTATCGTGCCTTCATGTACGAACAGATGCACGATCACCAAACGGCGCTGACCGTTTTGGATGAAGCCGTCGCACTGATTGCGAACAACGGGCTCGAATTTCCGACGAACGAAGTCAAGGTCGAATTGGTTATTCGAGGTTTGGCGAATCTTGGGCTTGGCCGGCTGGAGGTCGCCTTTAAAAACCTGACGGCTGCCCGAGCCGACATGGACGCCCGCAACACGCTGACGAGTTGGTATTGGCGGGTCGTGGCGAAATGGGGCATGACCGATGCACACCTTGTTGCAGGCGAGCTCGATGCGGCCGAGGTTTGTGCGAAGGCTTTTCTGGAGCGTGCCTGCACGATGGAGGAGCGAAGTTGGCAAGGTCTCGCAGCGGAGTCGTGCGCGCGCGTCGAACTGGCGCTGGGCAGGCCCTCAAGCGCTGCCAAATATCTCGCCCAAGCCTGGTCACAGATCGAGGGCTACGAGGCCGGCCTTGTCCGATGGCGATTGCATTCGGTCGGGGCGACAATATCGGATCTCACCGGCGAATCACTTGTGGCGGCTCGCCACCGCAAGGCACAGGCTGAGGAGTTGGATGCGCTCGCAGCGAGCTTGCCGCTCGGTCACGCCGGCCGGGCAACACTAAGAGCAGCTCAACCTTTGGCACCCCGGGGGGCCGACTGGCCGGCTGCTGCATCGCCCGCCAGGTGACAAGCAGCGTGGCGTCGCCGCCCATCGATTGGACGCCGAGGCCTTGCTGTTCAGATTGCCCGCAATTCGGGTCGATGTGGCGTCCTAAAGAAGCAAAAACCTCGACCATCATCTGGGATTTTGCGCACGTACCCGCCGTCAGGAGGCGCGAAAACCAAATCTCCACCAAAATAAAACGATCCGATCACCGTCATTTCGGAGGCCTTTGCTAATTTGTGACAGGAGCCTGCCGGAGCGCGAGCGCGGACAAATGGAAAACGAGCGGAGTTTGATTTTCGGTCTTACCAAAACTGAATGTCGGATTGGGGCTTCCGCAAGTTTCCACAGCGGGGCCAAGCTTTGAGTTCCTTATCTTCCGAACGTGTGGTCTCTTTCGGCTCGTTTCAGCTGTTTCCGACGCGGCGGATGCTCATGGACGACGGCAAGCTGCTGCGGGTGGGTGGCCGCGCACTCGATATTCTTATTTTCCTTGTCCAGCGCAATGGTGAGGTGGTCGGCAAGACCGAAATCATGGCGCGCGTCTGGCCCAATACGTTCGTTGAGGAAGACAACCTAAAAGTCCATATATCGGCATTGCGACGGGCGATTGGAGATGGAGGCGGAGCAAAACGTTATATCGTTTCGGTTCCAGGGCGAGGCTACGCCTTTGTAGCGCCTGTCTCTTCTGATGGCGTTGATGCAAGATCCGAAGCGGGAATTCCGATGAAGCCCGCGAACAATGTGCCGACGCTGCTAACGCGGTTGATCGGGCGCGACGCCGCCGTAGCTCAACTGGTTCAGCAGATTGATCGCCATCGCATGGTGACCGTCGTCGGACCCGGCGGGATCGGCAAGACCTCGGTCGCCCTTTCCGCAGCAGAACAATTGATTTCCAGCTTCGAGCATGGCGTCTGGCTCGTGGACCTTGCGCCGGTCGCGGAGGCTCGTCTGGTGCCGAATGCGCTGGCGACCGTTTTGGGGTTGGAGACCCGCGACGACGATCTGCTACCCGCCTTAATCAATGCTCTCGGCGACAAGCAGATGCTCATCGTGCTCGACAATTGCGAGCACGTCGTCCAGGAAGCGGCGCGTCTGGCGGCCGATTTGATGCTCAGCGCGCCTCGTGTTCGGGTCATCGCGACCGGTCGCGAACCGTTGCGCATCGAGAGCGAACGTCTGCATCACCTGCAGCCCCTAGAGTGTCCCAACTCACCGCAGGTGCTGTCTGCGGCTGAGGTGAAAGCTTACCCAGCTATCCAGCTTTTCGTCGAGCGGGCGGCGGCGAATCTGGCCGAGTTCGAGATCAATGATGCGGAAGCTCCGCTTGTTGCAGAGATATGCAAGAAGCTGGACGGCATCCCGTTGGCAATCGAGTTCGCCGCAGCCCATGTCGGAACGCTGGGACTAAGCGGGATGATGATGCGTCTCGACGGCCGATTTCGATTGCTCTCTTCGCGCCGTCATGCGGTTGTCGCCCGCCATCAGACCATGCGCGCGACTCATGATTGGAGTTACGCTCTTCTTGACGACCCCGAGCGCATGATCCTGCGTCGGCTCGCTGCCTTCGTGGGGAATTTCACCATGGCTGCCGCGAGCGTGATCGCCGTGGGCGATGGCATGCCCCCCTCGGAAGTAGTCGATCACCTTGCTAGCCTGGTCACGAAGTCACTTGTCTCCGCCGATGTTGGAGGAGCGGTCGCGCATTACCGACTACTCGGAACGACGCGCGCGTATGCCCTCGAAAAACTGCTTGAGGAGGGCGAATTTGATCGTCTAGCCCGGCGTCATGCCGCGTACTTCGCCGATCTGCTGGACCGCGCTTGGGCCGCAACGAGCCCGTCGTCCGATGAGGGGGGATATTCAAGTCTCAGAGATCAACTCGGCAATGTGCGTGCGGCGCTGCAATGGAGCTTTTCGGAAGCGAAAGACCCTGAACTCGCCGTGAGGCTCGCAGCCGGGGCCGGGGTCTATTTTGTTGAGCTTGGTTTGATGACCGAGGCTCGGGATTGGGTCTCGCGCGGGATGGAAATAATCGACGAAACGCAACGAGGCACGCGCTACGAGACCATGCTGCAATACGCTCATGCTCACTCCCTGGTGGTGACCTGCGGCCGCGCGCCGCTATCGCATTTCCAACATGGCAAGCCGCTTCTGCATCCCCTCCATCAAGTGACTCCGAAGGACTCTAGACCGTCGATCAGGTCCGGCAACACGGCTCCTCGAACTGAGTGCGAGCAAGTCAACCACGATTGAGTTGCGGTCAAAGTGACCCGCATCGTGCACGAGCTGCATTGCCGCTCCAAGGACATATCAGTCTCGCCTGATGGGACGCCGAACGGATGGTTTACCTCTTTGCAAGGCGCCATGATGATGGCCTTTCGTGAGTTGGTCTCCTTTCAGAACGGTCGATGTGACGATCGATGAAGGCACCAGCCCATCGTTCGCTGCCAGCGGCCCGAGTCTGCAACACCCAATGTAGCGCATTGCTTGTCGGCTCAATGGCCCGTGGTCCTTTACCATTTTTTACCAGGCTTTTCCGCACTTCACTCGGCCTCCAATTCGGGCCGATCTAGGCTTTGGGCAGTCATCAAGCGGGCATCTTCCCGCAAGCCCAACCTGAGAGGCGAAGTTGCAAAATTTCCGCGTACGAGACTTCGCTCAAATGCTCCCGCGCGCGGCCGAAGGTCATTTCGTTTTCAACACCCGGCACGCTGAGCCAACGGCGCGCACGGCGCTCAGATCGATATCAACGCTCAGGTTGAAAGCTGGCCAGTTGGCCGGATTGGTGTTGCTGGTTGCCGGCATTCTTGGCGCGCAGGTCTCGGCTATGGCTCAGTCTTCCGCGTCCGGCGAAGGGGCAGCCGATCGTACCGACAAGAGGTGGGTCGCTCAAAAAAAGAAGCCGGCAAACGATGAACCGGTTGCCCCGGTGAGAACGCCAGCGGCGGCGAAGCCCGAGGCCGATGCGCAAGCAGCACAAAACCCGATTTCCAACATGATCAGCATCCCGTTTCAGAACAACACGTACTTTGATGCTGGTCCCTATCGACGTGCGCAGAACGTCATGCTTGTCGAGCCGGTTGTTCCTGTACACCTGAACGCAGACTGGAATTTGGTGACGCGATGGATAACTCCGGTCATTTACCAGCCTCGCCTGGCGCCATTCCAGGGCGCCGAGTTCGGCGTCGGAAACGTACAGCCCCAGTTCTATTTCGTTCCCGCCCACACCGGGTCCACTGTGATCGGGTTTGGTCCGCAATTCCAGTTGCCGACGGCGACCGATAATCTGCTCGGCGTCAATAAATGGGGCGCGGGCCCGGCATTGGCCGCGCTGACCATCCAAGGTCCATGGGTGGTCGGAGTGCTCGCCAACAACATGTGGGCCGGCACCGAGGGAGAGCGCGTCAACAGGCTGACCCTCAATCCGTTCGTCAACTACAACATGGCTGGCGGTTGGTATCTCTCATCAAGCCCGGTTCTTACGGCGGACTGGCTGGCGCCGACGAGCCAGCGCTGGACGGTTCCGATTGGAGGTGGCATCGGCCGCGTCTTCAAGGTCGGCGAACAAGCCGTCAATGCGCGAGTGCAGTTGTTCGACAACGTCGTGCGACCGATCAATGCCGCAAGCTGGATACTGCAAATGCAGGTCCAGTTGCTGTTTCCCTCATCTTGAACGGCAAGAGGTCGTGAGCCCGTGCTCAACGAAAGGAAATGAACGTGAATAAAATGGATCGGACCACGCCTGCCGAGGCGTCCAGCGAATTGAACATCGATGCGACATTTAGTGAATTCCTTTCGGGAATTGGCCTGTCTGCGGAACAGACCGGGGGGAAGATCAGCTTCACGGGGGCTGATCCTATCTTCGACAGCCCGCACCGTATCGGAGCCTGCGTCGCCATCCCGATGATGGGTGCGGCGGCCGGAGCCGCAACTGTCTGGGCGATGCGAACCGGACGCGGCCAGGACCTTGCGATTGACCTGCGCAAGGCCATTCACGGCGTCAATCCAATGTACAGGTTCAAGCCGACGATAAACGGCCATGCCTACCAGGTGCCTTATGCAGTGGGCAACCATCTGGCATTCGATCTTTACCTGACCAAGGACGGCCGCTGGGTGCTTCCCACCGGTGTCTATCCCCACATGACGAACGAGTGGCTCTCCTTGCTGCGGTGCTCTACGGAGAAGGCGAGCATCGCGAATGCGATACTCAGGTGGGATGCGCAGGACCTCGATGATGCCGCCGCGGAGCGCAACATGGTCTTCGCCATGTGTCGTTCCGAGGACGAGTGGGCGCGACATCCGCAAGGCGAGCTATTGGCTTCGAAGCCGCTGATCGAAATCGAGAAGATTGCAGACAGCGAACCCGAGCCGTTTGGCCCGGCCGAACGACCGTTGTCCGGCATCCGCGTGATGTCGGTAACTCACGTCATCGCAGGCAACGTCGCCTCACGTACGCTGGCCGAGCAAGGCGCGGACGTCCTGCAGATAGCCCATCCGCAGGAATTCGAGCACGAGCTACTTGCGATTGATCCCACTGCCGGACACCGCTCTGCATGGCTTGATCTCAAATCGGCCGAGGGTAACAGGCTTGGACACGAGCTCGTCGCCGGCGCCGACGTGTTTGTCGAGAGCTACCGCGGCAGGAGCTTGAGCAATCTGGGATTTTCACCGCAAGAATTGGCATCGCGACGGCCAGGTATCATCTACTGTTCCGTGCGCTGCTATGGCTACGACGGGCCTTGGGCCAATCGCGCTGGCTTCGACATGGAGGCGCTCTGTGTCAGCGGGTTTACCTTCAACGAAGGAACGCCTGACCGACCACGCTTGCCGCCGACGACCGTCATGAACGATTACATCGCCGGCTATATGGGCGCCGCCGGTGTGACCGCGGCCCTGATCCGGCGTGCCCGCGAGGGCGGTAGCTATCACGTCAAGATATGCCTGACGCGAAACGCCATGTGGTACCCGAGGCTAGGGCTGCTGAGCCGCAGCGATCGCGAACTGCGAGGCGAGCAAAATCAACTACTGCAGCCGGACACGGTGACGCGACCGACACCCTACGGCGAGTTGCACCGGTTGGCACCGCCCGTGACCTTCTCTGAAACTGCAGGTTACTGGAACGACCCGATCGTGACGGTGCGAGGATCGTGCAAGCCGGAATGGCCCGCGGACGCGTCATGAACAACCATGTGCAGGGAATTGATGGCGTGTCGTGCACAACGAGAAGCTCGACGAAGCGGTGGAAAGGCTGGCCTACAATGCGTGTACGATTCCTCGGTTACGGTAGCCTCGTCGGCCTTCTACTGACTGGGAACGTTGCGATTGCCGATGAAGGCTTTGTCGAATTCGGCAACGCAGCTCGTGAAGAGTCGCCGCATGCGGCGCCCCTCGCGCCGCGTCGAGCAATCAAAGGCAAAGGCAAAGCCGCAAAGCTGGAGAAGGCGGCTCCGCCACCCGTAGATCCATGGGGGCCGGTCGCAGTTGACAAGGTCTCGTTGGTCAATGCCGCGCCCGGCTTGCTGGCATTTTTCAATAACGCGCCGGTTTTTGGACTTCCCGGAACGGTCACGGGCGACATTCTGCATCGTACCCAACTTCTTGGCGATTGGGGCGGAACCCGCACAGAACTGGCAAGAAAAGGTTTCTTCTTCGATCTCTACACCACGAGCTACTATCAGGACGTGACCTCGGGCGGCCTGAAGACCGGCTCAGCCTTTGTGCAGAACACCCAGCTCTCGATCAATGTCGACACTGGGCGTGCCGGTTGGTGGTCGGGTGGCCTCATTCATTTCACGGCGCAGTCGCGCTACGGCGACAATCCGCCGAACACGTTCACCGTGGGATCCGTCGTCCCGCAATATACAGGATTGGTACTGCCGGACCCGCTGCAGCCCAACAACTTCCTGCCTTCGGAATACTTCCTGGTACAGGCGCTGAGCAAGCAGGCCAGCGTCGTGATCGGCAAGATCAGCGACGTGTTCATCCCCGATCAAACCGAGTTCGGCAACAGCTTCAAATACTACTTTGCCAACTTCAACCTCAACAAAAATCCCATGACCACGAACTTCTACAATCCGACCGCGCTGGCTGCGTTGGGGGTCTGGGCCTTTAGCCCGAAATTCGTGGTCGCCGGCGGTGTGCTGGATCCCAACAGCAAGTCCGACAACCTGGCGGTCAACGCGTTCGACCGGGTTAACCTCTATCTGACGTCAATCGCCTCTTACGATATCGCGGGTTTGCCCGGCCAGTTCTCGCCAGCCTACAATTGGACCAACAAGCCAAAGATCGATCTCGGCGCGCCTTTTGGCCCCCTCACATCCGTCGCGGCGGTGACGCAGGCGGTCGGTGGCTTGCTCGGCGCCAATTCCACGAACGGTCTTCCCGCCAATTTCAAGAATGAGAGCTGGTTCGCAATTGCCAACGTCTCGCAATATCTGTTTGTCGCCGACGATCCCGCAGCGGTCGCACAAAAGCTGAAAAGCGGTGAGCCGCTTCGCGGCATCGGAGTGTTCGGTCGCGTCGGCTATGCGCCGGAGGACACCAACACGATCACGCGCGATGCGAGTATCGGCTTGTTTGCCCGCGGCTTGCTCGATCGCCGCGAGAACGACAGTTTCGGCATCGGATATTACTACAATCAGATCAGCAGCAAGTTCAAGACGGACGTCTCGCTGCTGACGCGCGGTGCAGCATCAGCGCATGACGAGAGCGGGTTGGAGGTATTCTACGATGTCGCGATTACGCCGGCGGTCCGCCTGATCCCGAGCTATCAACACATCTGGCACCCGCTGAGCGCGGAGGTTGCCACAGGCCATCAAAGTGCGGATGTGTTCCAGGCGCGCCTCACGATGGCATGGTGATCTTGCATACATCGGGAAGATCGGTGGAAGCTATTTACAAGGGCGAATCCAATGAAGAGCAGGGCTGAAGACGGCTTCGTCACGATGACCGATGGCACGCAGATTTACTACAAGGATTGGGGACCAAAACTGGCGCAGGTGGTTTTCTTCCATCACGGCTGGCCACTATCCGCCGACGATTGGGATCCGCAGATGCTGTTTTTTCTGGCCCGCGGATTTCGCGTGATAGCGCATGATCGCCGAGGGCACGGACGATCGACCCAAACGTCAACGGGCAACGACATGGACACTTATGCTGCCGACGTCGCAACAGTGGTTGAGGCCCTCGATCTGGTGGGTACCTATCATGTTGGTCATTCGACGGGTGGTGGAGAAGTCGCGCGATACATCTGTCGCTACGGCTCGCATCGGACGTCTAAAGCTGTTCTGATGAGTGCCGTCCCGCCGATAATGCTCAGGTCGGCCAGCAATCCGATCGGTACACCCATTGAGGTATTCGACGCGATCCGTGCCGGTGTTGCTGGAAATCGATCCGAGAGTTACCTGGCGACCACGCTCGCATTCTACGGCTATAACAGACCAGGTGCGAAGATATCGGAAGGCATTCGTCAGAATTGGTGGCGTCAGGGGATGATGGGTGGCGTCAAAGCTCAATACGATTGCGTCAAAGCCTTTTCCGAGACCGACTTCACTGAAGATCTCAAGAAGATCGATAAGCCGGTTCTAGTGATGCATGGAGATGACGACCAGATCGTGCCCTATGCGGATTCCGCGCCGCTATCGGCCAAACTGTTGAAAAACGCGACCCTGAAGACCTATCCTGGCTTCCCGCACGGCATGCCGACGACGAATTCCGACGTCATCAACGCAGATCTTCTGACCTTTTTCCAAACATAGATCCTTCGTGGACGAGCGCACGGGCAACGCGAGTACGAGGAAGGCCTCGTTCGCGCCTTGCTCTACTTTCCATTCGTAAAGAGACGCTTCGACAATCAGAAGCGGATCCTGGTTAGGATGCCAGAGCGCAACTACGACAGCCTTGACCAAGTTTGATCCGCTTTACGATCCTTAACCGAGATTTTCCGCACTTTACTCGTTGATTTGGTGAAGCCGATCTACTGTTTTGGCAGTCGTCTAGTTGGATTTTGCGCCGGGGGAAACGTCACATGCTTTCGTCAATGACAGTCGCCAAAGCGATCGCCAATGCCGCGGGGGCGCCTCAGCTCAGCGATCGCATGAAGGGCGCGAAAGTCCAAACACGAAATGAGCTCGAGCGATTCCTGTCGGTGGTCTTGCTTGCCGCTAATGTCGCCGGTTTGACACTCGCCCTTGGCACGTCGGTCCAAGCGGAGGAGGGAATGATTGCCCAGCAAAATGCCTGCAGGCCAGACGTGTTCCGCCTGTGTCGGGATTTTATCCCGGATCGGGTCGCCATCAGAAACTGCCTGGAAGGCAACAGGCCAAATCTGAGCCCCGCGTGCCGGGCGGTATTTTCGCCGTGGCCCAAAAGGGAGCTCTGACGCTAGGAGTCTCGCGGGGCTGAAACAGCAGACGGATGCGAGCGAGGTCGCGACCGCGTAAACTGGAGAAGGAGACGATCATGAAAACTCGCCACGTCTTGATTGCCATGGTTCTGCTATCGTCGGCTTCGTCTGCCGCCCTTGCGCAGGTCGCGGGCTCAACGCTGATCGGGGTTGCGGCCGCAGAGCTGCGCACGGTTGCAGTTGGTTGGAGCGCCAAGCGGCAGGTACTCGGCCAGGCTGTCTTCAACGAAAAGGAAGAGAAGATCGGAACCATCGATGACGTGGTGATCTCGCCCGAAAAGGCGGTGTCCTACGCCATCGTCAACGCGGGCGGCTTCATCGGCGTGACCAAGCACGATGTCGCCATTCCGGTCGAGCAGCTGAAGCTGGCCAACGGCAAACTCGTTCTGGAAGGTGCTTCACGGGAGGCGCTGAAAGCCAGTCCGCCGTTTGAATATTCCGCCAACTAGCTCCCGGCGGACCATGTTCGAGGTGCTGCCCAACAGCTCCGAAATAACGCCACGGTCCTTCAACAGCAGGAGATATCGATGTCCTTTGCCAGGCCACTTCTGACCAGCATGCAGCGTGCAGTAAAGGATGCGCTCGGTAGCCACTGGCGCCTTCTGATGTTTCAGGGCGTATCGATGGTCATTCTCGGCTGTCTCGCGATAGCGGCGCCGGTGACGGCAACCGTCGCCGTCGATCTCTATGTCGGGTGGCTGTTTGCGTTGGGTGGAGTCATCGGGCTCGTTGCGATCGTTTCCACGCATGATGTCCCGGCGTTTCTCTGGAGCCTGCTCACCGCCGCGTTGTCGATTGTGGCCGGCATCATGTCGATCGCCCAGCCGTTGGAGGGCGCGTTGTCGTTGACGCTGGTGCTGACGGCGTTCTTTACCGCCGAAGGCGTTTTCCAGGTCGCGACCTCGATCGCTTATCGCAATGTAATTGCCGCCTCATGGGTATGGATGCTGGTCAGTGGTCTCGCCGATTTGGCGATGGCCGGAATCATCATCGCGAACTGGCCGGCCAGCGCGGTCTGGGTGCTCGGTCTGCTCGCGGGGATCAATCTGATTTCATCGGGCTGGGCCATTGTGATGGCCGCTATGGCCGGACGAGAATTCGCCCGGGACGTCGCTCCATCCGCAGAACCGGCGCATCGGAAATGAAGATCACGGCCGTTCCCGGGAAGGGTCGCGACCCGCGCGGCAGAGAGCCGTGAGGACCGAACTCAGACATTTGATCGCGGGGCTTCTGACCGTGTTTCTCTCCGGCTGTACTTCATTCAACCAGCCCGCAAATACACCGTTGCCGTCGGATGCCAGACCTTCAGCTCTGCGGAGCATACCTGATTTCGAGGGTGACACCGCCATCGGCCTGGCGTTTTCAGGCGGCGGTACGCGCGCCGCAGCCTTTGCGTTCGGCGTACTTCGAGGTCTCCAGAAGACCGGCGTCAGCGGCGGGAGGACCAATCTGGACCGGATCGTCTTTGTATCCGGCGTATCCGGCGGATCCGTCACTGCTGCCTATTTCGGGCTCAAGGGGCCTGCCGCGCTTGACGATTTTCGCGAACGCTTCTTGATCCGAAATGCTGAGGAAGATCTGGATACGGCGTTTGGGCTCGGC
The DNA here is from genome assembly GCF_049949275.1 of Bradyrhizobium genosp. A. Classification (NCBI taxonomy): domain Bacteria; kingdom Pseudomonadati; phylum Pseudomonadota; class Alphaproteobacteria; order Hyphomicrobiales; family Nitrobacteraceae; genus Bradyrhizobium; species Bradyrhizobium genosp. A. Next base: position 3,803,331 of record NZ_CP188196.1, read on the forward strand.
AATGTGGTGCGGGGCTTCAACGGAGGGGTCAACGATGCCAGCAAGTTTCCCGCCTGGCTCGACCGCAATCTGTTCGATCATGCCACGATGGACGATCTGTCTCGGCCGGGCAGACCGATCGTCTGGCTTAACGCATCCGACCTGTTTCGTAGAACTCCGTTCCTGTTCTCCGCCGTGACGTTCGAAGCGCTTTGCAGCAATGTGAGAAACTTTCCGCTCTCGCAGGCGGTGGCGGCCTCTGCCGCGGTGCCTGTCGCGTTCGTGCCGATCGTGCTGGAGAGTTTTCCGCGAGCCTGCGCGCCGGCACTGCCAATCTGGATCGATCACGCAATCGCCACTCGGGAATCTGGCGCGCAATTGCGCGCTTTTGCGGAAGCGTTGGCCAGCTATCGCGATCCTGCCCAAATGCGATACTTGAAACTTGCCGACGGAGGCCTCACCGACAATTTCGGACTATCGGGCCTGGTGATCGCGCGCGCCGCAGCCTCGAAACCTTATATGCCTCTGACAGCGGACAAGGCCGTTCGTCTGCGGCGTATGGTGTTCATCGTTGTCAACGCTGGCCGGCCACCAGCAGGAGAATGGTCTCGCACGCTGGAGGGACCGACCGGTGCCGCGTTGCTTGATGCCGTGACCGATACGGCAATCGATTCGGCTGTTCGAAGCGGATTCGACGCCTTTCGCCTGACTCATTCGAGAATGGGAAACGGCCATACGAAAATGGCGCTGCGAGCTATCGGTTCGCGATGCGCGTGCGCTCGGTGCGAACGCAGACTGGCGCTGCGACAACATCAAGTTTGAGATCACGGAGGTATCGTTCGATCGGCTCGATCAAGAGACCGCGGCAAAACTATCTGCCGTTCCCACGCGCTTCAGACTGCCGGTTGAAGATGTGGATCTTTTGATCGAGGCGGGCGGCCGAACGATCGCTCAGGATCCAATTCTGAGAGACGGACCTGTTCTGCAGTAGCTGAAAGGTCCTCTGGCCATATAGGCCGCACTTCACGAAAGGGTTCGTAACGCTATTTCGAAGGGGAGACACGGCATGACCGATACGCGAAAGATCGCAGCGATTCTGGCGGCGGATATGGTCGGATACAGCCGGCTCACCGGCACGGATGAGGATCGTACGCTGGCTCGTCTTCGGACGCTCTGGAGCGACTTGTTCGATCCGGCGATCGACGTCCATCATGGGCGCGTTGTAAAGCGCACGGGCGACGGTGCTTTGGTCGAGTTCCGCAGCGTGGTCAACGCGGTGCGCTGCGCGATCGAAGTGCAGAACGGCATGGTCGAGCGCAATGCGGGTCTGCCGGCTGATCGGCGCATCGACTTTCGCATCGGTATACATCTCGGGGATATCGTCGAAGAGAGCGACGGCGACTTGATGGGCGACGGCGTCAATATCGCGGCACGGCTGGAGGGAATAGCCATGCCCGGTGCGATTTGCCTTTCTGAAGATGCGTATCGACAAGTCAAGGCGCGGCTCGATCTGGCGGTCAGTGATCTCGGTACGACTCAACTCAAGAACATTGCCGATCCGATCCGGGTCTATTCGCTTCAAGTCGGGGGCGCCGCGGAGGAGAAGCCGCGGGCGCAAGGCGGCGTGCCCGAAAGGTCTTCGGCACCCCTGGCGCTTCCAGACAAGCCTTCGATTGCCGTCCTGGCGTTTCAAAATATGAGCGACGACGTCGAGCAGGAGTTCTTCGCGGACGGAATCGCCGAAGACATCATCACGGCGTTATCCAGAGCGAGCTGGCTATTCGTCATCGCTCGGAACTCTTCGTTCACCTATAAGGGCAAATCCACTGATATCCGTCTTGTTGGCCGCGAACTCGGGGTGCGCTACGTGCTCGAAGGGAGCGTACGCAAGGCCGGCAATAGAGTGCGGATCACCGCCCAGCTGATCGATGCAAGCGGAGGCCAGCACGTCTGGGCGGAACGATACGATCGTGCGCTCGAAGATATCTTCGCGGTTCAGGACGAGATCACCCACAGTATCATCGGCGCTATCGCGCCGGGAATAATCGCTGCGGAAGTACAGCGCATCCATGGCAGGGAAGCTGCCGAACTCGATCAATGGGAACGGGTGATGCGGGCGCACTGGCATGTCCAGCGATTTACCTGCGAGGATTGCAATCAGGCAATTAGCTTGATCGAAGACGTCCTGCGGTACGATCCGAACAATGCGATGGCGCTCGCCGACCTTTCCTTTAACTGGCATATGGGCGGTCTCTTCGGCTGGACCAAAGAGCTGCCGTCCGTTGCGTCGGAACGGAGGGGCGAGGCCGCCCGCCGTGCGGTCGCCGCCGACGACCGGGACGCTGCGGCGCAAACTTCGCTCGCTGTCCATGAGCTTTTCACCAATCAACACGACATTGCTATCAGGCGTCTCCATCGCGCGATCGAGCTTGATCCGAATTCGAGTTTCGCGCGGGGGATTCTTGGTACCGCCTACAGCTTTGGTGGTGAGCCTGACCGCGCGTTGGTAGCGCTACAGCAGGCTATGCGGTTGAGCCCACGCGATTATCTGATGGTGATCTGGCATACCTGCTGCGCATGGTCGCATTTGCACGCGGAGCGCTTTGCCGAGGCAGTGGATAGCGCCAAACAGGCGATCGACGTCAATCCGTTCTTCCCCGACGCGCATGGCACCCTGACCGCGGCTGCAGCGCATCTCGGGCGCATGGCGGAGGCGAAGGTTGGGCTCGATGGCTTCGTGCGGCTGCTGCCGCAATTGTCCTTAGACGACCCGCGACTGGTCCGGCCATTCCGCTGCGAAGCCGACCGCGAGCGATTTCTCGCCGGCCTGCGCAAGGCGGGACTGCCGGAGCAACACCGCGCACGAGAGTAGCTGCACACCGACCTCGGGAGAAAATCCAATGATTACCAACACGCTGCAGAAGAAGGCATTCGATGCGGTGAGTGCGGCCCTACCGTTTGCGATCGATCCGGCGAAAATCACGGTCGCGCCCGGATTGTCCTACACGATCAGCCCGGTCAAAGCGCACGATTATGCCGCCGGAGTCATGGGCGCGTTTGGGTCGGTCGTCGAACATATTGGTAGGCTCCGTGGGTTGCCGGCGCAAACGATGACGCTCAACCGACGGCGATGCGGCCTCCTCCTCAATTCGGGCCAGCTTCAATTCTTGAACGGCTATGGTTGCTTGATGGACACATGGCCGATCGGGCCAGACAACGGCACCTACCGCGCCAAGGACGGCCGCTACATCACGATCATCGGATTGCATCCACATTTGCGCGACGCGATCCTGGAATATTTCCAGTGCTCGAACTCGGCGCATGGGCTGCAGGCCGCGATCGAAAAAAAGCCGGCGCAGCAAATCGAGGATGAGATGTCCACGCTACGTCTTCCCGCGGGAATGGTACGTAGCCTGGACGAATGGCTGGCTCACCCGCAGGGCGAAGCAACCGCGAAGCGTCCTTTGATCGAAATCGAGCAGCGCGGCAATGGAGGAGGCCGCAAGCTCTGCAAGGCGAGGCGTCGGCCGCTTGAGGGTGTGCGTGTCGTCGAATTGGCGCATCTTGTCGCCGGCCCGACGGTCGGACGTCTGCTGGCGGAGCAGGGTGCAGACGTGATCAAGGTTCAGCCGCCGGTCGGGGATTGGGTGCTACCGCTCTGGCTTGATGTCAACTGGGGAAAGAAATGTATCCTGACCGACATCAAGAGCCAAACAGGGAAGGCGCGCCTGGTCAAATTGCTTGCCGATGCGGATGTGCTTGTAAACAGTAACTCGCCCGGAGCGTTGGAACGTCTCGGCCTCGGCCAAGCCGAGCTTCACGAGATCAATCCCGGCCTCATCTACGCCGGCGCTTCCTATGCTTCGGCCGCCACCCCTTGGGCAGACCGAAAGGGCTTCGAGCAAATCGGTCAGGCTGTCGCGGGTCTGATGCACGCGAATTCCGAGGGCATGGCGGCTCCGACGCTGATTTCGGTTCTGCTCAACGATTACATGACCGGATATCTCGCAGCAATCGGCGCGGTGGCGGCTCTGGCTGAGCGCGAGGAAAAAGGCGGCTATTGGTATGTCAATGCGTCGCTTTCGCGTAACTCCATGACGGCGGCGTCCATGGTTGAACCGCGCGATGCCGAGCAGTACGCACCTGTCAGTGTGCAAGACATGATCGACCACGGGATCGACCAGGTCACCCCGCTCGGAACATTTACGCGGTTGGCCTCAGCCGTCGAATTCAGCCATACCCCGTCGATGGTAACGCTTCCGACCGGCTTGCCGGGAACCTATCCAGACACCACGACCTGGTCGGATTTCGCAGAGGCCAGCGAGACGGACGGCGTGCCGCATCGTCCTTCCCACTTCGCCAGAACTGGCCTCATTCGGAATCTGGTGCCCGGTCATGGCATTGAGGACCGCGGCGACGGCGGCGGCGGCCTCAGCCTCGCCTCCAAGCAGCTGTTCGAAATCGTCATGGCCAGTCGGGCCCTGAAGTCGTTGCTTTGAGGGATGGGCGCACCTTTCTCGTCATGCGATCAACATGAACCGCACAAATCCAAAGGCCGCTTGTTGGAGGGCACCGATCGCAGCTGGTCTGCTCACGGCTTCTTGTGCATCAGGATTATCGTAGACGCTTGATGGCATTGTTCTCGATCACGGGCCATTGGCGGAACAGGCCTCTATCGGAGGCGAAACCCATTCCGGCCGTAGCTCACACCGTGGGGTTTGTCTGACAAGGTCGAAAATGCCCTATCTTTCAATGGGGATTGACTGACACCCCATCCGCCGACAAGAGGGCTCCTCCTAACGAGAGCCAAGATCTTCAGTTCGTCGACAAATTCCGGCACTCGGCAAATATTCTAGAGGTACGATCGCAACCGAGGTTCGCGGTCCTCAACCGAGAACTTGAAGGTAGGCCGTACCAGCTGGTCGCGCGTTGGCGGCACCGGGCGCAGAGCGAACTTTCGGTCGGACAAAGCGCGAGCTGGCAGAGAAGGCCGCTTCTGGCGCAAAGCAGGCCAGTATGGTTGGAGCGCAGCGGCTAGGGACGTGAGGGGCATTGAATGACCGGACCAGCGCGCTCCTGATCTCTGACGGTATTTGAAGCTACGCGGAACCAGTGCGGTAGTGGCAGCCTTGGCCATGCAGGCAGTGCTGATCAGTCTCATGCAGGCAGTGCTGATCAGTCTATTGACTCCGATAGGTAGCGAAATCGCAAGGATCGCGAGCGGCTCGAATTTTCCTGTGAATTCAAAACGGAAAAATTAGGACGGCCGTACCGTCGGCAGTTGTCCGTCAGATCCAAGGATTTGTGCTTGGAAAACAACGCGGAAACATCTTCCCGAATGATTGAGTGGGAGTAGGGCGGTCGGCGGCCGTCGCGCGGCTTGGCGCGGGTTTTCGTAAGGCTCTTTTCACTCCGTCCTATCTTGGCGGCTGACTGGCCGTCGTTGGCGTCGACTTAACCCGACCTAAGTCGCCATTCCAGTCCCAGTGTCGTCGGTGGAGTATTGCGGCGTACTATAGCGTGCGAAGCGGCGTGAACCGGACCTGCCGGAGATCGTCGCGAACGGGTTTTTTGAAGCGGAAGTGCGAGAGTTATGGGCGGCTGTTTCGATAGGCTATGCGCGCGGCAAATTCGAACCGGTACCGCGCGACCGCAAAGATTGGTACGATTGAACTGAGGCGAGGAACGTGGCCGAAGTGACGTACTACGGCGCGCTGCCGTTCGTTTTGAGTGACGATGGCGTGGCCGCCGGCGAACCGACAGACTGCTTCAATCCGAATGCTGCTGTGATGCGCGCGGAAGCGCTGTCGCGCAAGGAAGGGCACGTCGGCGCCGTTGCGTTCGGTCGCACGGGAGATCCTGCTACAGGCGATTCAGCGACGCTCAGGTCATCAAGAAGTTTGGCGCTGTGCCCGATTTGCGCCGGTACCCGGCTCGCGCCGCTCGTGGACATCACAAGGGCACGGGGAGCCAGGCTTATGGCCGGCTGCGCCATGTCGTATTGTCAATCTGCAGTATCGCCGAATGCCTGGCGCGGGGTGATGCCAAAGCTTCTCTTGAAGCTGCGTCCGAAGTGCGAGAGATCCTTGAAGCCGCAGTCGAAGGCAGCATCAGTGACGGAGCGGCAGCGTTTTTCGGTCAGCAGGGAATAGGCCTTCGCCAATCGCTGCTTCTGCAGCCAGGCGATGGGAGTCGTCCCGTCTTGGGCGAAGATGCGAGAGAGCGTCCGGACCGACATGCCTAACCAAAATTTGCGAGTGTTTTCAGCCGCTACCTAAGGTCGTTCTTGTTTGTTTATTTATTTATAACGAGCCTCTTCGACAAGCTTGGGTCGTTGCAGGCGTGGCGGCGATTGCTGATGTGCTCGAATAGAATGGTCGTGACTCTTAGATGAGATGCGAGCGTCGGGTGAGCGAACCGATCGCTACCTTTTCGAGCGGATATGGAGAACCATGTCACGCTAACATTCCTTCGCGCTTGGGCCTGCGCGCTATGTGGCGAAACTACAGGATCAATCCGCTCATAGTGATTGCTCACGTAGTGCGCGACACAAGCGGCTTCTTGCTCAGACGGGTAGCCGGCATGTGTCGAGTCCAGGAAGGCGCAAGTCGCACCGAACCTGTCGGAATGACCGAAACGCTTGCGTGGATTATTGGTTCTGACCTCTTCAGTGACTTCGGCCACGCGTCGCGATGAAGTCTTGGCGAGTGCCGCGAGGTTGGATTTCAACCGATCTCGTTCGATCTGCCGACGTCAACGTCAAGCAGAGGAAAGCATTGCTGTCCCGCATGCATATCGCGCTCGCCGCGCCAGCCTTGCGAATGGGGGCGTGGGTAGGAGATCTTGACGGTGTTAAGGCGGTCGATGCGGAAGAACTTCACGTCGGACGGTCGTGAGCCGTAGAGGCGCTGGAACAGCTCAGGCGAAAGTGCAGGGTCGGAGCTGTACAGTCGATAGGCCTCATCGTCCTTGAAGAACAGATCCACGGTCACCCAGAAGGGCCCTGCATTCTTCGACCGGATATGACGACAGACGTCGCGAAGCTTAGGCATCGGCTGCGCTCCTCAAAATCGTCGTGGCCTCCGGCCGGACCCACTTGGTCCTGACGAATTCAAAGCCGTCGTCGACCTCGACGACGTGATTGAGCTTGAACTCGAAGACCTGGCCGCGCTCGGTTTCCGCCGGTGTGAACGGGAAGGCGTAGCTCGGCAATTCCGTCCCCCATTCGAGCGGGAAGTGGAAGAACACCGGATTGCAGGTCTTCGCGATCAGCGTCGCCATCTCCTGCGTCGCCGCGGTGGCTACGAACAGGATTCCGACCTCCCGGGGCGGTGGCGTACCCTCCGGGGGGCGCCGACCGGAAACACCGTTCCAGCCATAGATCCTGAGCGACAGGTCGTAGGCGCCGGCTTCCTTGCCGATCGCAGTATCGACTCGCTTGTGCAGCGTGTGGAGCATCCGTTCCTGAAAGACGTCCAGCGACCCAAGCACTTTGGGATCCTCGATGCCGATCAGCATGATCGACTGGAAGTCGCCGCCGCCGGCGCCCTCGAGCTTCATGGTGTAAGGTTGCTCGATCCAGCGCGATCCGGTGACCCTCGTGATGCGTTCGTCGATGGCTTGATACGTCGCGTCACGGACGTTCAGGATTCCGCCCGGCTCGGTCAGTTCAAATGGATCGCTGTTCTCGTACAGCATGTGCGAGGAAACCGTATAGGGCGTCGCACGGTTGTCGAGATCGAGTGGCTCGATCTCGAAGCCGTCCTGGTCGATTCGCATCAGCACGCCGCCGCCGCGCGGATTGACCGTGCAGAGACCGCCGCACTCGGTGATCTTCGCGGCGTGCCAAGTCGGGCCAGGAGGCGCCCCCTGCATCAGCGGAACGGCGGCCAGTATGGCGGTGTCAGTGGTTCTGCCGCCCAAGACGATGTCGGCGCCGCCCCGGACAGCCTCGATATAGGGTTCGGCACCCATCAGCGCCACGATGTGGTTGCAGCCATCGAGGTCCGCTTCGGTGAGGGCGCCGGCAGGCGCGAGCGGCCTGGTCTTTCCCTCCGCCAGCTTGCGCTTGATCGTTGCGGAATTCTGTTCGCTATACAGCAGCGCGATGCGTGGCGTCGCTTGTTGTTCCCGGGCGATCTCAAGCGCAATGTCGGCCGTCCAGTCGACGCCTGCGTCGGTACCCGCCGTGCCGCAGCTGCCGACCAGAAGCGGCACACAGGCCTTGCGTGCGGCCGCCATCAGGATCGTCAGGTCGTGCTTGATGCTCTGCCGGCTGACTTTGGATACGCCACGCCCGAGATATGAGGGACCGCTATCGGTGGATCCGGCGTCGCACGCAATCGCATCGATTCCCATCGTAATCCCCCGTGCCACGAGATCGGGGGAAACACCCGCGCCGAGGGCGCCGGTCGGGATGAGCACTGTGACGGTCTTGGCCATTGCTGTCATCTGTCCTTGAAGCCTGGTTGGTTAGTGCGCGATTTCTTCCAGCGCGAGGCCGCGGGTGCGTGGTCCAAAAATCCCAATCGACGCCGTCACGACCAACATGCTCAGCGAGATGAAGACGAACACGCCGGCTGCGCCAAATTCCCTGAGGAAGAAGGCGATCATGAAGCTCGTGAAGATCGTCGACAAGCGACTGAAGGAATAGACGAAGCCGATTGCGCGGGCCCGCACCCGGGTCGGATAGAGTTCGGCCTGATAGGGATGATAGGCGTAGGACATCAGCGTGTTGGCGCCGACGATGAGCACGCCGCAGGCAATCAGCAACGCCGGATCTGTCAACAACGCGAAGACCAGCCCCAGAACCGCGGCCACGCCGGAAGCGACGACGATCTGCCATTTCCGCTCATACCTCTCGGCGACGGTAAAACCCCATAGCAGCGGCCACAGCGGATAGACCAATGCGATGATCGCGGAGTACATCAGGCTCTTCGTCACCGAGTGTCCCTGCGCCGCCAGCAGCGACGGCAGCCAGTTGGTAAAGCCGTAAACTCCAACGGTCTGAAAAAAGTTGAACACCATCAGCATGATCGTCCGCCGGCGGTAGGGTGGCTGCCAGATTTCGGCAAACCGCGCGATGTGATGCGTCTCCGGCACGGTCGGCTCGGGCGGCGGCAGCTTGTGGCCGAGTTCGGCCTCGACGCTGGCCTCAATGCTGGTGACGATGCGCTCTGCGGCTCCGGTCTGTCCCTGCTGGGCAAGCCAGCGCGGCGATTCCGGCAAGCCCATGCGCAGCCACCAGACCGCGATGGCGCCCGAACTTCCGATCAGGACGACCCAGCGCCAGCCCGCGACTCCGAAGGGATCGCTCGGGATCAGCCAATAGGAGATGAGCGCGACCAGCGGAATCGCGAGATACGACACAGCATGTGTGATCGCCGCCGCCTTGCCGCGCATGTGCTTCGGAACGATTTCAACGAGATAGGCATCCAGCGTAACGAGTTCGACGCCGAGCCCAATTCCGGCCAGAAGGCGGCACAGGAAAATGCCGTTTGCCGTCGATTGCAACGCCATCGCGAGCGTAGCGAGACTATAGGCCACCAGCGCCCAGACAAAAATCGGCCGCCGGCCAAAACGGTCGGCAACGGAAGCAAACCCGATCGCCCCGATAAACAGGCCGAGGAACGTCGATGCCGCGAACGCCGCCTGATCCGGCAGGCCAAACAAGCCCTGGGCGCCGCCACTGAAGATCCCTGCGCGCACGAGTCCGGCCGGGATGTAGGCGGTCTGGTAGAGGTCAAAGACCTCGAACATCCCGGCCAAGGAGAGCAGTCCGACCAGCCACCAGGTCTGCCGATTCTCCGGCAGCCGGTCGATGCGGGCGGTGATGGCGGCCCCCGCGTTCAGAGAAGAATGCGCGGTCAGCGACCCCGTCACTCTCACGGTCTCCGCCGTCTCAGATAGCGCTGACATGCCTCCCCCGCGGTCTGTTTTTCCGACGCCGCGATCTTATGATGACAATTATATGGATTGTCAACAATCTTGTAGATCTACAACAATCGTTGTATTCTGCCAACTGGCAGGCTATGTTGCCCGAACCGGTGTTTCGGATTCGAACAGTGACCTTGCAACCAGCCTCACGCGCGCTCGTCGATGAAACCGTAACGCTGCTCGAGCAGGCCATCCTCACTGGCAAGCTCGGCCCGGGCGAGAAGCTCTCCGAGCAGGCATTGTCGTCGCAGTTTGGCATCAGCCGGGGTCCGCTGCGCGAGGCCATCCGGACGCTGGAGGGGCGCCGTCTCGTCGAGCGTACGCCGTTTTCAGGTGCCCGGGTCGTCGATCTCTCGGTCGACGACATCGAGCAACTGTTGTTCACGCGCGAAGCGCTGGAAGGCATGGCCTGTCGGCAGGCCGCAGAGAACATGACGCTGCATGAGACCCGGCGGCTTCGCGCCAGCCTCGCCGAGCTGGAGAAAAGGTTTCGCGAGGAAGGCCCCGGCGGCGTCTTCCGCGATGGCACGGCGGACAACGACCTTCACGTCCAGATCGCGCAAGGCAGCCGAAACCGCTGGCTTTCGAACATCATCTGCCGTGAGCTCTACCCGCTTCTGCGGATTTGCCGGCTCCAGACCACCATGACCGTAACCGCGCGCGCCAAGGACCGCGCGAAGGCCGTCCATCGGGAGCATGACGCGATCATTGCCGCGATCGAGCAACGCGACCCCGACGCCGCAGAACGTTTGATGCGCGCGCATCTCGCGGCCTCGCGGGCAGGGTTGATGGCTCAACTTCGCCAAGGCCGCCCGCGTCCGCGTGCCGTGAAGCTCTCGAGTGAGGCTTGACAATGGCGGGTGCCAGCCGGATATCCAGCGCGCTGCCGGCGGGAAGTTGCCACTACATACCTGAACGTTGCGGGGCCTAGCTACGTTCTCCTTGCGTTGCCTTGGGAGCCTCGGGAAAGCGAAGGGTCGCCGACGTTCCGCGTCCGGGCGTCGATGTGATGGTCAGCGTCCCGCCATGGGCCGCCATGATCTCCTGAACGATCGATAGGCCGAGCCCGGCACCTTCCTCCGCGGGGTTGCCGGTTTGGAATGGCTCGACGAGCTTTCGCTCGAAGCAGGGAGAGATTCCGGACCCGTCGTCGACGATTGCCACGCTCCCGCGACTTAGATGAGCAACTATGCGTCCAGCGCCGTGCGCATGGACTAACGCGTTGCCGACCAGGTTAGCCAAGCCACTGCGAACCGCGGCTTCAACGCCGTGCACCACGACGGCGCCTTCCTCGAGCTGCTCGAGCGAGAGCTCGATCCCGGCGTCCAGCGCGGAAGGGCTAAAATCCGCCAGTACGTCCCGCGTCACAACCGCCAGATCGAAGGGCCGCTTTTCGATCGCATGATTTTGCAATCGCGCCAGGTCCAGCATCGCTGCGACCAGCGACGTGAGGCGGCGAACATCGCGCACCAATTCGACCTTCAAGGTGGGTTCGGTGACATCTTCGATCTTGGCGCGCAACAGCGTCAATGGTGTTCGGAGCTGATGGGCCGCATTGCCGAGGAACCGACGTTGGCTTCGGATGTAGGCGTCGATCTCGTCAAAAGCGCGGTTAAGCGCCTTGACCAGCGGCTTCAGTTCGACCGGGACTTCATCAAGCGAAATCGATCCCTGCGGTGCCGTCGGCTCGATTGCGAGCGCCAGCTTCGTTACGCGTTCGATGCTTCGGGCCACAAATCGCGCCGACAAAAACGCGCCCGCCGCTACGGTCGACGCGAAGGCGAGAGCAAGAAGAGAGATAGAAGAGAGATTGCGAGAGACGAATGACCTCGCGACTTGCCCGAGGCGGACTTGCGCATTTCCGATCATCATCGCCAGATCGGAAGGACCTCGTCGCACGACGGCGAGGCAGAAAGTACTCTCTTGGTCGAGCACATTGAGGACCGAGTAACCGATCGGCCCTCGATAGGGAAGCGAGAAGGGCAGAGCCGGTCTGCGTTCGCTTCCGAACTCATCAATCAGATTGTCGTAGGACACGACGTACCACAGGTTCGGGCTATTGGACTTCAATTCGTCGAGGCCCTCCTCAGGACGAATCGTCAGCGCCCGGCCGGGATCGACGATCGTGGCGCGATTGAGAATGCCCGCCGCTACCTGGCAAAAGGTTTGCTCGCGTTCGCGCGCTTGATCCAGCCAGATGACGATCCCGAGCAAAACCAGGAAGATTGCTGCTGCGGTTAGGCCGAGCGAAATCGCCAGCGTCCTGGTGATCGACGTCATCGGGTCTGCGTCATCCTGAGAATGTATCCGATGCCCCGCATGCCGTGGATCTCGACGTCGCCGCCAAGCTCGGCCAGCTTTTTGCGGAGCCGGGACACCTGCGCCTCGAGCGTGTTGGATTCGATCTCGTCATCGAACCCATATATCTCCTCAATCAAGGCGGCGCGCGTGATAACGCGGTCCCGCCGCATCAGCAGCGCTCCGAGGATCAAGGCTTCGCGCCGCCGCAACAGGACCTTGTTGTTGGCGACGATGGCCTCATTGGTCCCGACGTGCAGTTCGACGTTTCCAAACGACAACACCGGCGGGGCCAGGAGGCGGGGCCGCCGCAGCACGGCGCGCACCCTGGCGATGAACTCCTGCGGCTCGAATGGCTTGCCGAGATAATCGTCCGCTCCGCTGTTCAAGCCATCGATCACGTCCTCCTTGGCATCCTTGGCCGTCAGCATGATGATAGCCGGCCTTTCCGGCAATTGGCTCAACGCCGTGACTATCTCGAGCGCATCGCCGTCGGGCAGCATGCGGTCGACGATCGCCAAATCATACTTGAAATTGTTTAGCGCCTGCCGGGCATCCAAAATCGATCCAACGATGTCGACGATCCCGTGCAACTGCCCGAGCAATCGGCCGAGATAAGCGCCGATCCGCGGTTCGTCTTCGATCACGAGAGAGCGCATCGATTCTCCTTGCTATCGCTGGTCGATGGATCCTGCAGGATCGTGACACGCCTCGCATGGCCGGATTTTGACGCATGGTCCGACCGGACGCTTCCCCTTACGGCAATCGGCCCTGCGAACGCAAGTCGCGCAGGATCGGACATCATTCCGGCTCCCGTAAAGATTGCAGCTCGCGAGCCCGCAGGCAATGTTGGGGCAATGTTGATCGCCGGCTCTGGTCGGGCGCGCCATCGACGATAGGCGTCGAGCAACGAATTGCCGAGATTCTTGCTCCAAACCAAAGCGCCCGATCGCGGATCGCAGCGGCGAAGCCCCGGCATCGATCGCGAGACCGCTTCGTAAGCCGTTGAGCTGAGAAGGGTTTGAGAAAAATGCGGAGATCATCACCACGGCAGCAGGAGAGATTTCGCAAGCGCCGATTAGTCTCGCCGGAGGCAATGTTGAGGCAATGTTGGCGAAACATCTTGCCGCTCTAAACCACACCAGCCGACCCTGCCAAACATTCGGGGGTCAGAGGCCTCCAATGCAGCATGCCTTACAAGCCGCTCTCCGCTCATTTGCGAGCGGCGCGCCCCGAAGGATTTTGGCGGTGTTGCTTACCGCACTCGGGGCCATCGCGACCTTCGCCGGTACCGCATCGGCCCAACCTGCATTTACGTTGCCGGCTCCCCCTTTTGAATTGCCGGTTCTGCCGTCCGTGTCCGGCAACTGGACCGTCATGGTCGGGGTCGGAGGCGAATACAAACCGGATTTCGAGGGCGCGAAGCACGCCATGTTTAGCCCGGTCCCGATCTTCGCCATCCGACGGGCCGGCTCCACGGAGCAATTTCGCGGCCCGCGCGACAGCGCAAGCATCGCGCTGATCGACTTCGGCGATCTTCGTGCCGGTCCCGCCGCCAAGTTCGTGCAGGGACGGAAGAGCTTCAACTATACCGAGCTGCATGGTCTCGGCGACGTCAAGACCGCGGTCGAACTCGGCGGCTTCGTCGAATACTATCCGGTCGACTGGTTTCGCGGGCGCGTCGAGCTGCGCCAGGGCGTGACCGGCCACCACGGCACCGTTGCCGACTTTTCGGCGGACTTCATCGTGCCGCTGATTCAGCGGCTCACGATATCGGCCGGCCCACGCTTCACATGGGAAAGCACCAAGGCGACCACGCCCTATTTCGGGGTCGATGCCGTGCAGGCGCTGAATTCAGGGCTGCCCATGTTCAACGCGAAAGGCGGCGCGCACTCGGTCGGCGTTGGCGCCCAAGCGTCGTATCGGATCAATCCGCAATGGGAAGTTCATTCCTATGTCGAATATCAGAAGCTGCTCGGGGACGCCGCGTCGAGCCCCCTCGTGTCCCTTCGAGGTTCGTCGAACCAGACCACCGTCGGAATCGGCGCGTCCTATTCATTCGACTTCAAAATTCGATAGAACCCCATGCACCTCAGCAGTCGATGCGCGAGCTTCGCGACGCTTCTTCTTGCCGTCAACGTCGGCGCTTGCGCGATGTTCGAGACCGGCCAGACGAAACTGCAGGCGGTCAAGACCGTCGGCATCATCTCGGCGGTCGGCGACGAGATGAGCTTCGCAAAGGCGGGGCTCACGGGGCTAAGCAACCCCGGTCAAAGCTTGTCGATCCGCGCGTGGGGGCTGGACGACCTGATCGTCCAGCAGGCAACCACGGCCTTGAGCAAGCGCTTTCAAGTGCAACCGGTCAATTACCAGCGGGCCGCCTTTGCGGCGATCAAGGATTCGCCGGTTGCACCCGTCAACCTCTTTCGTGGCGACCCCTTCAAGAAGCTCGTTCAGGCTGAAGTGTCGCCTCAGGGGTTGGACGCCTACATCGTTATCACCAAGGCCAAGTCGAATTTCGGCGGCAGCAACCGAAAGGTCGAAGGCATCGGTTTCATCACATACGACACGCTGCTTGCGTCCTACAACCAAATCCATGTCCTTTACGAAGTCAGGGTGTTCGACGGCAAGACGTTCAAGGTTATCGAAAAGCGGGTTGCTCCACCTCTGGATAGCTCAGAGACGATGAAGCTCACGGGCCCTAGTCGGCTGGTCGACGAAACGTTCACGCCGAACCCCGGCAATCCCGCGCAGAACGAGAAGCTGCACGCCGCGATAGCGGACCTCGTCGCACGCAGCCTCTCGTCAACGTTGAGCGACATGTACCTCGCAGATACTCGGTAATTGGAAGCGGTAACGTAGGAGAAATGTGATGAACGCCGTGCGTCTCTTCCTGGCCCTGACGGCATTGCTGCTGACCACGCGTCCCGGCCTTGCCGACGAGGTCTTGGGTACCTGGACACGTGACAATGGCGCGGTGCATGTCAAGTTCGACCCGTGTGGCGAGGCCATCTGCGGGAACATCGTGTGGCTAAAGCCCGGCTCGGATACGAAAGCCACGGTCGGGCAGCGCCTGTTCTACGACATGCGTCGCGATGGCCCGAATTCCTGGACCGGCAAAGCCATCAGTCCTGACAACGGATCCGTCTATTCAGGCAAAATGTCGATTGAAGGATCCACCCTCAGTACCTCCGGCTGCATCATTGGCGGATTGATCTGCAAGTCGGCGAATTGGACACGAGTCCGGTAACGCCCGCGGGGCTCGTTGAGCAGGAGGAGAGGCCGACAATGCTGAAATACGCGTCAAAGCTCTTGCTCGACATTTTTCTCTCTGTTCTGGCCACGGTCGTCGGCGCTTACCTGGTGAACCACTACGTCGCCAGCACGTCTATTGCGGAGGCGCCGGTTCCGGTTGCCGACACGGCAGTCGATCCAAAAGGAGCTGGCAATACCGTGCCTCGCGAGGTAGCTCAAATGGCAGCAACTGCGACCGAAGGTTCGCTGGACGTCGTTAACGCAATCGGTCCGGTGGCGTCCACCAGTGCTCGCACCGGCGAGCATGCCAATGACGAGAAGGCTGTACCGCCTACCACCAAACTGGCCGAGCCGACGCGCATGCCGGCGCGGCATCCGTCCGCGCCGCACGACAAGCGCGTCTCGAAGACCAGTGCGGCCGCCACCCACCAGATTCCTTCGAAGATCGGCGCCGCACCGGAACCGGCTCGCACGACCACCGCGCGAATGTTGAGCCTGAGTGCCAATTCATCTGTCGACGTACCGCCGTATCCCCAGGAAGTCGAGCGAGAAAATGACCGCTCGCCGCCGCTTGATCCCGAGTTGGAAAGCTCGCATCTCGGCAGGAGGGTTCTGAAACCTATCATCCGCACCGCATTGCTGCTGTTGGAACCGTCATCGCTGGTCGATCGCGAACACGAACCACAACGGCGCACGTCGACGGATGAAGCGCGTTCCCCCTCCCGCGTCGTTGAGCCTGAGCTCACTGAGCGATCACTGTCGGGACGAACCTGGTTTCTCCGC
The DNA here is from genome assembly GCF_049949275.1 of Bradyrhizobium genosp. A. Lineage (NCBI taxonomy): Bacteria > Pseudomonadati > Pseudomonadota > Alphaproteobacteria > Hyphomicrobiales > Nitrobacteraceae > Bradyrhizobium > Bradyrhizobium genosp. A. Next base: position 3,819,582 of record NZ_CP188196.1, read on the forward strand.
CCGTTTTCAAGGCGGCCGGAGACGCAAAGCCAGGCGAATGGTCTTGAGCAAGAAGCAGTCGAATAAAGTTCTTGCGACGGTCCGCCCGATTCAGATTCTGCAATGTTGAGGCAATCTGGCGCAGGCCCCCTGGCGGAGGGGCAGCATGGATGGCCATCGCACCCGACCCGCTGCTGGCTACGGAAGTTCGCAGTACATCCTCAACCGTGCTGACGCACGATCGTCTTCGTTTGTAATCCGGACACTACATGAATCCGCAACCCTTCCCCGTTCATGCCCGCGAAGTAATCCGGCCGAGCCGAGGGGCGCGTCGCCTCGGACGCAAGGCGACATTTCTTGTTGTCGTGATTGGCGCGCTGGGCGTCGTGTATGAACTATCGTGGCCCCGATCGCCCCGCGCAATGACTGTGGCGCCAGCGGCGTCCGTGCTTGCGGTAGCCGCCGTCGAAGCGGCCAGGGCTGATCTTCCCGTCGAGCTGCAAGCTGTGGGCACGGTGACGCCGCTGTCCACGGTCACCGTGAAGTCGCGGATCAGCGGCTATCTTACCGCCATTGCCTTCAAGGAAGGCCAGATGGTGCAGAAGGGGGACTTTCTGGCGCAGATCGATCCTCGACCCTACGAGGCGAGCCTGGCGGAATACCAAGGCCAACTCGTCAAGGACCAGGCGCTTCTGCGCAATGCGCAGCTCGATCTCGCGCGATTCCAGCGGCTGCTGGCGCTGGACTCGACGTCGCGGCAGAACTTCGACACCGCCACCGCGACGGTGCGCCAATACGAAGGCACGGTGCAGTCGGATCAAGCGCAGATTGACGGGCAAAAATTGAACATCGAGTACTGCCATATTGTCGCTCCGGCCGGCGGCAGAGTCGGGTTGCGGCAGGTTGATCCCGGCAATTACGTGCAGGCAACGGACGCCAACGGTCTCGTCGTCATCGCGCAAATCCAGCCCATCTCTGTGATCTTCGCCATACCGCAGGTCCAACTTGGCCCGGTCTTGAAGAGACTGCACGCGGGCGCCTCGCTGTCAGTCAGCGTCTATGACGGCGACGGCGCGGCGCTTCTCGCTACCGGAATGCTGGACACTGTCGACAACCAGATCGACACATCGACGGGCACCGTGAGGCTCCGCGCCATCTTCGATAATCGAGGTGGCGACCTGTTTCCGAACCAGTTCGTCAACGTGCACCTTCTCGTCGATACAAGGCACGATGCGCTTTTGATCCCCACTGCCGCCATCCGCCACGGACAGCCCGGCGCCTATGTTTACCTGGTTCGTGCCGACGACACTGTTGTTGTCCAGCCGATTTCGGTCGGCGCCAGTCATGGTGGCCAGACTTCGGTGCTTTCAGGGCTGTCTTCGCGCGATCGCGTCGTGGTGGACGGCATCGACCGGCTGAACGACGGCATGAGGGTCGCGATCCGGGCCGGTAGCCTTCCGGCTTCAGTTGCCAAGCCGTGAATTTCTCCGGTCCTTTCATCCTGCGGCCGGTGGCGACGACCTTGTTGATGTTGGCGATCGTCTTGCTCGGCGTGACAGCCTATCGCTTTGTCCCGCTCTCGGCGTTACCGGTTGTCGACTATCCCACCATCGAAGTGACGACGCTCTACCCCGGCGCCAGCGCGGAGGTGATGACCTCGTCGGTCACCGCACCGCTCGAGGCGCAGTTCGGGCAGATGGCGAACCTGACCCAGATGTCGTCGCGCAGCACGGCGGGCGCCTCGGTCGTCACGCTGCAATTTGATCTTGCGCAACCGCTCGATGTCGCGGAGCAGGAGGTCCAGGCAGCGATCAACGCGGCGAACAGTTACCTCCCGACCGATCTGCCGACGCCCCCCACCTATGCCAAGGTCAATCCTGCCGATGTCCCCGTCCTTACGTTGGGCATAAGCTCGAAGACCGTAAGTCTCCCCGAGGTGCAAGATCTCATCAACGTCCGTTTGGCTCAGAAGCTCTCGCAAGTGCCCGGCGTTGGCCTGGTCACGATAGGAGGCGGGCAGCGACCCTCCATCCGCGTCCGCTTCAACTCCCGCTTGCTCGCCGGCTATGGACTGAGCAGCGACGATCTCAGGACTACGCTCGGCAATCTCAACGTCAACGCGCCGAAGGGCATCCTCGAGGGCCCTAGCCAGGCTTACAGCATCGATTCGAACGATCAGCTGCAGAGCGCCGGCGGTTACGCCGATGCGATCATCGCCTACCGGGCCGGCAGACCGGTGCGGCTCTCCGACGTGGCGACGGTGGTGGAGGGGCCGGAGAACGTCCGTCTTGGGGCGTGGATGAATACCACCCCCGCACTGATCCTGAGCGTGCAGCGGCAGCCTGGCGCCAACGTGATCCAGGTCGTCGATCGCATCAAGGCCGCGCTGCCGGCACTTCAGGCGGCGCTTCCCGCCGCCGTCACGGTCACACCGCTGATCGATCGCACCACGACCATCCGTGCTTCCGTGCAGAACGTGGAGTTCGAACTCGCGCTGGCGATCTTGTTGGTCGTTCTGGTGATCTTCGCTTTCCTGCGCCATCCCTCCGCGGCGCTGATCCCGAGCCTGTCGGTGCCAATCTCGCTGGTCGGCGCGCTCTCCGGAATGTATCTGTACGGTTTCAGCCTCGACAATCTGTCGCTGATGGCCCTGACCATCGCAGCCGGCTTCGTCGTCGACGACGCGATCGTGGTGATCGAAAACATCAGTCGACATCTGGAGGCCGGGGTCTCACCGGTCGAGGCAGCGTTGCGCGGTTCGCGGGAGATCGGCTTCACCATCATTTCGCTGACGGTATCGCTTCTGGCGGTTCTGATCCCGCTTTTGTTCATGGCTGATGTGGTCGGCCGCCTGTTCCATGAGTTTGCGCTGACGCTCGCCATGACGATCGTGATCTCGGCCTTCGTGTCGCTGACGCTGGTCCCGATGCTTTGCGCCAAGCTGCTGCGGCCCCCGGCGTCCGGCGCAAACTCAACGCCGAGAAGCGTCCGCGTGCCGGTGATGGATCGGGTGATTGCGGGGTATGGCCGGCTGCTCGACCGAGTCCTTGATAACCAGGCAGCGATGCTGCTGGTGACGTTGACCGCGTTGGTCGCCACCGTCCTTCTGGCGGTCCAGCTTCCGAAAGGGTTTTTCCCCCTTCAGGATACCGGCCTGGTCCAGGCAGTGACCGAGGCGCCGCAATCCATCTCGTTTGCGGCTATGTCAGCTCGGCAGCAGGCGCTCGCCGAGGCGCTGCTGCAGGATCCGGATGTCGAGACCCTGACGTCCCATGTCGGCGTCGACGGTTCGAACGCGGCCGGCAATTCCGGACGCATGCTGATCAGCTTGCGCTCCCGCGATACCGGCCGGCCCAGTGCCACCGTCATTGCGCGCCGCTTGCAGGAGCGGGCGGCCACGGTCCCTGGCATCGGCGCGATCATGCAGCCGGTCCAGGACCTGACCATCGATACGTGCGTCAGCCCCGGACAATACCAGTTCATCCTGGCCACTCCGAATCGCAGCGAACTCGAGCACTGGACGGAAAGGCTCGTGACGCGGCTGACGCAAGAGCAGCGGCTGCGCGACGTGACCGGTAACCTGCAAAGCAACGGCCTCGCAGCCTATCTTACGATCGACCGAAAGACGGCTGGACGGTACGGGATTTCCCCAGCCACGATCGACAACGCGCTCTATAACGCGTTCGGCCAGCGTATCGTCTCGACGGTATTCACCCAGTCGAGCCAGTACCGGGTGATCCTGGAGGCGAGCTCCTCCATGACGGGAACGCTCGCAGCGCTCGATTCGATCTACCTGCCGACTGCGGCCGCAAGCTCGGGCCAGGTGCCGCTAGGCGCCGTCGTCCGGATGGAAGAGCGTAGCGCGCCGGTGCAGATCGCCCATCTTGGCCTGTTTCCGGCGACGACCGTCTCATTCAACATTGCGCCCGGTACCTCGCTCGGAGATGCGACAGCTTTGGTTCGGCAGGCACGAGCCGACGTCGGTTTGCCCGCAAGTTTTCAGTTGGCCTTCCAGGGCACCGCCGCGGCGTTCGAGGCGTCTGTCGACAACGAATTTTACCTGGTCCTCGCCTCGATCGTTACGATGTACATCGTGCTGGGTGTTCTCTACGAAAGTTTCGTCCATCCGCTGACCATCCTGTCCACGCTTCCTTGCGCCAGCGTTGGCGCGCTGCTGGCGCTCGATCTGCGTGGCAACGACCTCGACGTGATCGCCATCATCGGTATCGTCCTGCTGATTGGGCTGGTCAAGAAGAACGCGATCATGGTGGTCGACTTTGCGCTGGCGGCTGAGCGCGAGGAAGGGTTGTCACCGCGCCAGGCGGTGCAACGCGCCTGCGTCCTTCGATTCCGGCCCATCCTGATGACGACGATGGCCGCTCTGCTCGCCGCGCTGCCGCTGATGCTCGGGACCGGTATGGGCTCGGAGCTGCGCCGTCCGCTGGGCGTCGCCATCGTCGGCGGCCTGATGGCCAGCCAGCTCCTCACCTTGTTCACGACGCCGGTCGTTTACCTCGCCTTCGACGCGTTGTCGCGTCGGTTGCGATGGATCATGCGGCCTGATGCGCGTGAGAGCGCATCCAGGTCATGATCGTACTCGCGATCCGACGTCCGGTGGCAACGGCTCTGCTGTCGCTGGCTCTCGCGCTGGCCGGCATTGTTGCCTTCCTGCGTCTGCAGGTCTCGCCGCTGCCGCAGGTCGACTTTCCGGTCATCGAGGTGCAGGCGAGCATCGCGGGCGCCAGCGCCGAGACGATGGCGGCAACGGTCGCCGCGCCGCTGGAACGGCAGCTTGGTGCGATCGCTGGGTTGACCGATATGCATTCCATCAACCAAAGCGGATCGAGCGAGGTGAACCTCGAGTTCGCGCTCGACCGTAACATCGACGGCGCGGCACGGGACGTTCAGGCGGCGATCAGCGCCGCGCGGAGCGATCTTCCGGTCCACCTGACCTCGCGGCCAACTTACAACAAAGCCAATCCCACCGAGGCACCCATCCTCATCATCGCTCTGACATCGACGACGCTCACGCAGGTGCAGCTCTACGACGCGGTCAATTCCATCCTGTTGCCGAGAATCTCGCAAATCTCTGGCGTCGGGCTGGTCAATCTGCGCGGCAGCACGCTGCCCGCGGTTCGGGTCGAGCTCAACCCGCATTTGCTGGCTGCCGCCGGCATCGGGCTCGAAAGCGTTCGCGCGGCGATCTCGGACGCGAATGTCAACCGGCCGAAGGGCGCGATCGAGGGCGACGAGTTGCGCTACGAAATCCTTGCCAACGATCAAGGACGTCGGGCGGCGGACTACCGTGACATCGTCATCGCATATCGCAACGGCGCGGCGGTCCACCTGGCCGACGTGGCCGATGTCGTCGACTCGATCGAGGATGTTCATGCCTACGCTATCGCCAACGGCCAGCCGGCGCTGGTACTCCTCGTCTACAAGCAGGCCGGTGCCAATATCGTCGATACCATCGACCGTGTGAAAGCAGCACTTCCGGCCTTGCAGGCGGCGCTGCCCGGCGACGTCGCTCTGACGTTCGCCGGCGACCGCAGCGCGACGATACGTGCGTCGCTGGCGGATACCGAGCGCACGCTGGTGCTCGGCGTCATTCTCGTCGTGCTGGTCGTCTTCGCGTTCCTGCGCAGCTGGCATGCGGTTCTGATCCCGGGAGCTGCGTTGGTGATCTCGATGCTCGGCACGTTGGCGGCGATGTATATCCTCGGCTACAGCTTGAACAACCTCACGCTGATGGCGCTGACCATCGCCGCCGGCTTCGTCATCGACGACGCCATCGTCGTGCTGGAGAACGTGACACGCCACATGGAGGCGGGCAGGCCGCAATTGCAGGCCGCGCTGCTGGGCGCGAGCGAAGTCGCGTTCACCGTCGTCTCGATGAGCGCCTCGCTGGTTGCCACGTTTCTGCCGCTGCTGCTGTTGGACGGATTGGCCGGGCGGCTATTTCGTGAGTTCGCGATGACGCTGTCGCTCTCGATCGGCGTCTCTCTCGTGTTGTCCCTGACACTGACGCCGATGATGTGCGGGCAGTTCCTCGATGTCGGGACAGACGCGCAGCATGGCCGGCTATCGCAAGCAGCAGGCGCGGCGTTTGAAGTGACCCAGCGCGCTTATGCCAGCTCGCTGCGCGTCGCACTGCGCCATCCGGTCATCGTGATGCTGACGCTCACGTTGGTCATCGCTGTCAATGTCGGGCTGTTGGTAATTGTCCGTAAGGGTTTTTTCCCAGAGCAGGATAGCGGGTTGATTCTCGGCAAGATCCGCGCCGACCAGAGCATTACCTTCGACGGCTTGAAGCGAAAGATGGCCGAGGTGGAGACCGTCATTCGCAATGATCCCGCTGTCGAAAGCGTTGCGACCTTCGCCGGAGGACAGAGCACCACCACCGCGACCGTATTCGTCAGGCTGAAGCCGCTGAACCAGCGGGTGTCGTCCGTGGCGTTCATGGGGCGGACGAAGGCGGCGCTGAGCCATTTGGCAGGAACCCAATACAGCATGTTTTCCATTCAGGACCTGTTCGCCCAGGGAGGCCAGACTCAGGGCCAGTTCCAGTTCGCGCTTCGGGGCGACAACACGGCTGAGCTCTATGAATCAACAGCGAAGCTCGCGCAAGCGCTGATGCGCGATCCCAATCTGGCCGATGTAACCAGGGAGCAGCAGGACGGACTGAAAGCGACGTTCGTCGCCAACCGGCTGGACCTTGCGCGCTACGGGCTGACCCCGGCCAATGTCGACGCCGTTCTCTATGACTCGTTGGGCCAGCGGCAGATATCGACGATCTACGGCCCGCAGACCCAATACCATGTCGTCATGGAGGTGGCGCCGCGGTACCTGCAGGCCCCGGACAGCCTCGCAACGCTTTACGTCGCCCCATCATCCGTGCCCGTGTCGGTGAGCACCATGCGCGAGACGATGACGCCTCTGTCTGCGCTCGGGACGTCAATGGTTAGCATGTCGCCCATTCAGGTCAACCATCAGGGCCTTGGCGTCGCGACCGTGATCTCGTTCAATCTTGCGGCCAATCACACCCTCGCGGAAGCTTCCGCGGCGATCAGGCAGGCAATCTTGTCGCTCGATATGCCGGCCTCCATTCGGGGCGAATTCACGGGGTCAGCCGCCGCCTCCGATTCAGGAGGCGCAAGCCCGTTGCTGCTGATCGCAGCGGCGCTCCTCACCATCTACGTGGTGCTGGGCATGCTTTACGAAAGCTATTTGCATCCACTGACAATCCTTTCAACGCTGCCATCGGCCGGCGTCGGCGCGGTGTCGGCGCTGATGCTGTCCGGCATGGAGCTTACGATCATCGCATTGATCGGCGTCATCCTGCTGATCGGTATCGTCAAGAAGAACGCGATCATGATGGTCGACTTCGCGCTCGATGCCGAGCGGAGCCGGGGGTTGTCGTCCGCCGAGGCCATCCATCAAGCATGTCTGATCAGGTTTCGTCCTATCCTGATGACGACGCTGGCCGCACTCCTGAGCGCGGTGCCGATGATCGTCGACCATGGCGCGGGGTCGGAGCTCAGAAGACCCCTCGGTATTTCGATCGCGGGAGGGTTGATCGTCAGTCAGATATTGACGCTCTATACGACCCCCATTGTGTATTTGTATCTCGATCGCCTTCGCCTCTGGTCAGCGTCCCCGTGGACGCGCCGCGGAGGCGCCGGCCAGAGATCAGGAGCGCCGATATGAACCCGGCGCGCGGGCTTGGCGCCACGGCCGCATTGGGTGCGGTCGTGCTGCTGGGGGGATGCGCCGTCGGCCCCGACTATCATCGCCCGGATACCGTGATTCCTGCTGCCTTCAAGGAGGCGCCACGCGCTCCTGCCGGATGGAAGGTTGCAGCGCCGAAAGACGATGCGGACCGCGGAAAATGGTGGTCCGTCTATCACGATCCGCTGCTCGATCGACTCGAGGCCGCGGTCGATATCGGTAACCAGAATCTGAAGGCATATGAGGCCGCCTATCGAAGAGCGCGGGCCGTCGTCGACGAGGCGCGGTCAGGCCTGTTTCCGGCGCTGTTCCTGGTACCGTCAGGAAGCAGGTCCCGCGCCAGCAATGTCACCAAAACCACTTATTCGCTGGAGGCGAGCGCGAATTGGGATCTGGATGTCTGGGGCAAGGTACGCAGGCAAGTGGAGAGCGACAGCGCGGCGGCGCAAGCGAGCGCTGCCGACCTGGCCTCGATTCGATTGTCTGCCCACGCGGAGCTGGCCAAGGACTATTTCGAGCTCCGTTACCAGGACTCGTTGCGGCGATTGCTGAGCGATACCGTCTCTGCCTATCAGCGGAGCCTGGAGATCGCCACCAATCAGTACAACGCCGGAACGGCCGCGCGATCCGACGTGGTGACAGCCGAGACCCAACTGCAGACCGCGCAAGCCCAGCTTGTTGCCGTCGGCGTCAGCCGCGCGCAATTCGAGCACGCGATTGCCTTGCTGACAGGGCAGCCGCCCGCCGGATTCGCGATCCCAGCGGCAGCGTTGAGGCCGACCGTTCCTCTTGTCCCTGCCGCCTTGCCATCCACGCTGCTGGAGCGCCGTCCGGACGTGGCCCAGGCCGAGCGGACCATGCAACAGCAAAACGCGCTGATCGGAGTGGCAGTCGCTGCCTACTACCCCGATGTCAGCCTTTCGGCCGCTTTCGGCTATGCCGGCACACCATTGCGCAGTTTGATCACGACCACTAACCAAGTTTGGACGTTGGCCGCAAACGGCAGCCAATTGCTGGTTGATGGAGGCGGTCGCTCAGCCGCCATCAGAGCGGCACGGGCCACTTACGATCAGAGCGTTGCAAACTACCGGCAAACCGTTTTGAGCGCGTTCAGGGACGTCGAGGACGCTTTGTCTACCCTCAGGACCCTTGCACAGCAGGCAAAGGCTCTGGCCGCGGCGGTCGCGTCATCCCGGAAAGCCGTCGAGATCGCTCTGCACGAGTATCAGGCAGGAGGCCAAGCTTTTACCGCAGTGGTTACAGCCCAAGCGACGGCGCTGTTGAACGAGGAGAGCGCGTTGCAGGTTCAGGAGGCCCGATTCGTCGCTACGGTGGCCCTGATGAAGGCGCTGGGGGGCGGCTGGAACGTTGGGGATATCGAAGGTGCCGTAACGCCTGTTGCTGCCGGCGGCTGTCAAGACGTTGGTCTTGATCCGGGAACGCCGCAGCCGATGTCGCCTCGATGTGACCATGGCGGTGGCCGGTAATGATCGCGCGTCTCGCCTACAGACCGTTGGTGTAGTGATTGAATCTGTCGTCCAAACCCGCGGGCTCAGCGGCGGAATCCCAGGACCGGGTCAGCATATAGGCGTCCGGCGAGGCGCGCACTTCGAGATACTCGACAGGCTCATCGTCTGCGGTGGACAGGATGCGTTGCACGAACAGCAGGGCCGCCCCGACCTCGACTTCGAGCAGCGGCGCAATGATGGGATCGGCAAGACAGGCGCCGACCGCCTCTTGCGCCTTGCGGTAGACCTTTCCGGCGCGCGCCAACAGCCGGTACAGCGGAATGCGCTCAAGGTCCTTGCGCGAGTAGGTTCGGCCGATCGCGCCAGGAACGTAAGTCGTGAGATGCATGATCGGCCGGTGCTTGTTGCGCCGGACGCGCACGACCCGCTGTGCTTCATCGCCGACCTTCAGCTTTAACAGCTGGCGTACGCCGTCGGGCGGCACGCAATACTCGAACTCGGTCACTTCGACGGCGAGCTTGCCGGCCTGCGCAATCTGGCTCACCAGGCGATGCATCGGACTGGCGTCGCGCGGATCTGGCTTCTTCTTCACGAAGGTGCCGAGCCCATGTTTGCGCTCGATCAGGCCGGCCGCGTCGAGATCGGCCAGCGCGCGGCGGATCGTGACCCGCGACACCTGGAACATTTTCGCGAGCGCTTCTTCGCCGGGCAACGAATCGCCCAGCCGATAGCGGCCGCTGGCGATGCCATCGCTCAACACCAGCGAGACCTTGCGATGGCGGGATGTTCCCAAGTTCATGGTCTGAGACCTGCTTCCAGATTTTGAATGCGCAAATCGCTATCGCTCAAATAATCCGACAAGCTGTCCCCAGGCCAGAACATTTCCGTTTGCCTGCGCAAGAACCGCTTCAAGCTTCGGCGGCTTGTCCAGGCGCAGGGGTGTTTTGAGGGCGGTCACCTGGAAGCGGTAGCGGTGCGGGCCATGGCCGGGCACCGGACGAGGACCCTGATAACCCTGCCGCCCAAACGACCCCACGCCAAATCGGACACTCCCGCTGGCACCCTGTGACAGTGCGCCTTCGGCAAAGCCGGTCTGCGAGGGGCTGATGCCCAACGCGATCAGATGCACCACCGGCCGTGGCAAAGGCGCGTCCGCGTCCTCCATGATAAGAAGGAGCTCCCCGGTTGCATCAGGCAAACCTGACCAGGCCAGCTGTGGCGAGATATTTTGTCCGACGCCATGGCCCGCACAGCGCACCGGGATTGGACCATCCGCGACAAAGGTCTCACTCCGCAGCCGGATGGTGTCGGGCGCCGCCTTGAGGGCAGGGTGGTTGCGCGCGAGGTGTCGGTCGCCGGCGCGGATGCCGCGCAACAGCCTGCCGAGAACCGAGGCGGTCATTGCTTGAACGCGGCGCCAACCGCGGGCGCCAGCAGTCGCGTCAGGTGCGAGGTATCCTCAGCCGTTTCCAGCTTGAGCACCGCATCGACGATATCGGCCTGACGCTGCGGTGCGACGATGCCGTCGGTTAGCGTGTGGTACTTTCCGACGATCTCCCCGTTTGTCAAAGGCTTGCCGATCGTGCGCGCGACCTCGACAAGATGCTGCAGCTTCGTTCCATCTTTGAGCAGCACCGTCATGCGGGTGGTGCGCGCAGCGCTCCCGCTCTTGTCGAATTCCGGATCGTGATGCGCGGTGATCCTCGGAATCAGCGCCCACACGTCATCACGGTTAATGCGCTCCGGCGTGAACTGCTGCACCATTGCCGCCCCGTCCAGGATGGCTACGGCGATGGCATAAGCCACATTCATCTGCGCTGCGATCGGCGTAAGCGGCCGCTCCAGCTGCCACCAGCCGTGGTGATAGGCCGCGTGCGACATGTCGATGTCGATGCGTTCGATCTCGTTGCTCTGCAACGCCCGCTGCGCCATGATGCCGAAGATCGCATCCAGCGGCGCATGCAGCGCGCCCATCGCGGCATAAGGCTTGACTGCAATGCGCATCGTCTCCCAGCGATCCCCCAATCTGGCGATGATCTGGCTGGCATCAGGCGAATGGCCCTCGCCAAACACCGAAAGGAACCCGCCATACTCGCGTTCGAACACGCGTTTGATTCCGGTGTAGCCACCGGCCGCGAGCAGCGCGGAGTAGAGGCCGTTGCGGGCGGAGAAGCCGTGATGCATGCGCTTGCACATCGCCTCGAACTGCGCCGCCATCAGTCCAGCGGACTGCGTGCCCGCAAGCCCGAACGCATCCTCGAAGCGGGCCGCATCGAGTTCCAGCAATACGCCGGCGGCCGCCGCACCGGCGTGGGTGCCAAACACTGATCCCGAGTGCCAGCCGCGCGACAGCATCTGCGCCCCGTGCAGTGCCATACCCACCCGCGGGCCGACCTCGAAGCCCGCGATCGCGCCGAGCAGGAATTGTTGTCCGCTGACGTGCCCGAGCTCTTCGGCACAGGCGAGCAAAGCGGGGATAACGACCGCCGCGCTATGCAGCGGCCCAAGCGGATGGAAATCGTCGAGTTCAAAGCCCTGAATGAAGGTGCCGTTAAGCAGGCAGGCCACCGGGCCACTGGCCGTCCGCCCCCAGCCGATGATGGTCTTGTCGCCGCTTCCTTCGAAGCGTGTGATCGTCTCGACCGCCGTATCCGACCAGGGCAGCCGCGCGCCGACCAGCGCGCAGGCGAGGCCGTCGAGAATCAGATGTTTGGCGCGCGTCTTCACGTCCACGGGAATGGCGTCGAGCCGGAGCTGTTGCAGCCATTCGGCCAGTTGCCCGGTCGGCCCCTTTGGATCGGTCGGCGCTTGCGGCGCGCCTTTGAAGCGGAGATCAGCCATTGGTTTGAGTTCCATTCGGTTCAGCTCAGAGGATTTGCATTCACCGTCCAGATCCATGGCCGGGCGACGCGATCGACGGTTTGCCATTGTGCAATCTCATCATCGCATCTCAGCGTGAGCCCGACGTCGTCGAGACCGGTGAGCAGGGATTCCCGCCGCAATGCGTCGACGGTGAACACGAACTGCCGGCCCGTCGGCGTCGTCAGCAGGCAACGCGTGAGATCGACGGCGAACGGCTCGTCCCTCGCAAGCGACTCGTCGACGAGGCTCTGCACGGCGGTGGCGGGAAACCGGATCGGCAGCAGGCCGTTCTGGAAGCAATTGCCAAGGAAGATATCGCCAAAGCTTTCGGCGATTATGCAGCGCAGACCCATCGCCATCAACGCCCACACCGCACCTTCGCGCGACGAGCCGCAACCGAAATTGCTCCCGGCAATCAAGATCGGCGCCTGCCAGTATTTGGGCTGGTTGAGAACGAAATCGGGGTTTTCGCTGCCGTCTGGCTTGTAGCGCAGCGCTTCGAGCGCGTAGGTGCCGAGCTCACCGCGCTCGCCCGATGTCAGGCGCTCGATGCGGATAATGACGTCGGTGTCGATGTTGGTCTTCATCAGGGGTGCAGCGCGCCCCGACACAGTGGTGAACGGGGTCATGGGAGCTGCCTCACGTCGCTGATCGCGCCGGTGAGCGCAGCGGCGACGGCCATCGCCGGGCTTGCCAGATGCGTGCGCGCGCCGGGCCCCTGGCGGCCGACGAAGTTGCGGTTGGTGGTCGAGACGCAGCGCGAGCCAGGCGGCACCAGTTCGCCATTGGCGCCGACACACATGCTGCACCCCGGCTCGCGCCATTGAAAGCCGGCATCGCGGAAAATGCGATCGAGCCCTTCGGCCTCCGCAGCACGCTTGACGCGCAGCGAGCCGGGCACGACCCACGCGGTTACGCCATCAGCGACCCGGCGGTTGCGCGCGATGGTCGCGGCAGCGCGCAGGTCGGAGAGACGCGAGTTGGTGCACGAGCCGATGAATACGCGGTCGATCTTGGTACCGGCAATGGGGCGTCCGCCTTGCAGTCCCATATAGTCAAGCGCGGCTCGAATGTTGTCGCGGGCCGCGGTGTCGGGTTCGCGCGCGGGATCCGGGATCGCCTGGTCGATCGCGATCGCGTGCTGCGGACTGGTGCCCCAGGTGATCGTCGGCGCAACGCTCGACACGTCAAACGATTCGTCGCGCTCGAACACCGCATCGTCATCCGTCGTTAATGTGCGCCAGCGCGCGACAGCTCGGTCGAACGTCTCATCCTTGGGCGCGAACGGCTTGCCTGCGATGTAAGCGAACGTAACGTCATCCGGAGCAACCATGCCGGACTTGGCGCCCATTTCGACCGAGAGATTGCAGATGGTGAGGCGTTCCTCGATGCTCAGGCCGCGGATCGTGGCTCCGGCATATTCGATCGCGTGCTCGACGCCGGCGGCGGCGCCGAGCCGCCCGATCAAATGCAGGATCAGATCCTTGGCGACGACGCCTTGTCCAAGCTTGCCGTCGAGATGGATGCGCATGCGCTTCGGCTTGCGCTGGCGCAATGTCTGGGTTGCGAGGACATGGCTGCTTTCCGACGAACCGATCCCGAAGGCCAGCGCGCCCAGCCCGCCGTTGGTGCAGGTGTGGCTGTCGCCACAGACGAGCGTAATGCCCGGCAGCACCAGCCCAAGCTCGGGTCCCATCACGTGAACGATGCCCTGGCCGTCCTCGCCGAGATCGAACAAGCGGATACCCGCCTCCGCCGACAGGGTCCTCAGATCGCTCCATAGCCTGGCGCCGACCGGATAGGTCTGTCCGGTTCGGCCGGGCGCGCTCGAGACCGCGTGGTCGGGGGTCGCGAATACCAGCTCCGGATTGCGAACCTTGAGGCCTCGTTGCTTGACGTCCCGCAAAGCTGCGGAGCCCGAAAGGTCATGGAGAAGATGCCGGTCGATGTGGAGCAGCGCCCACCCGTCACCGAGATCACGGACAACGTGGGCCTGCCAGATTTTGTCGAACAGGGTTTGCGGCATGGCGTGTCAGCTCTCGGCGTCCTGGCGTTGCTGCTCGCGGAAGCGCGTGCGCAACGCGTCCCACTCGTCTGCGCCAAAGCGGCGAAAACGGTCGCGCACCAGCGAAGCGCCGTTGACCGATTCGGGCGGTGTGTTGGTCTCCAGGAGAGCCGCCAGAGCGCGATCAAACGCTTCGATCGCGGCGCCCAGCAACAGGCTCGGCAGGATCGCCACGCGATAACCCATATCCTCGACATCCCGGAGGTTGACGTCGGGTGTCTTGCCGCCGCGTACGATGTTGAGAAGGCACGGTCCGTTGACGCGTTGCGGCACCGCTGCCATCTCGTCCAGGCTTTCAGTCGCTTCGACGAACGCCATGTCGGCGCCTGCGGCAAGCGCGGCATTGGCGCGGTCGATGGCTTCATCGAAACCCGCCACCGCGCGCGCGTCGGTCCGGGCGATGATGAAGAAGTCTTTGTCGCGGCGGGCGGCGACGGCGGCGCGGATCTTGGAGACAAATTCGTCGCGCGGCACGATCTCCTTGCCGTCGAGATGGCCGCAGCGTTTTGGCGATACCTGGTCTTCGATATGCAGGCCGGCGACGCCGCCACGCTCGTAGTCGCGGACCGTGCGGGTGACGTTGAGCTCGTTGCCGTAGCCAGTGTCAGCGTCTGCGATCAGCGGAATGGCGACCGATTGGGCGATGACGCTGGCGCGGCCCGCCATTTCGTTCATCGTCAGGAGACCGAAATCCGGGAAGCCGAACGACATCGCCGTGCCGGCGCCGGTCATGTAGATTGCGTTGAAGCCGCGCTGTTCCGACAGGCGCGCGGTGATGCCGTCATAGACGCCGGGCAGCGCCAGCAGCCGGTTGGTGCGCAACATGTGCCTGAACCTGGCCGGTGAGGTCGTCGTCATCTTTTAACTCCGGTGGTCTGCTGTTTCGGCAGGTATGCGTTGGTGTAAACCGCGTCGGGCGCGATGGTGTACTTCTGGTCCGAGAATTCCTTCAGGAAATCGATGTTGCGTTGCATCGCGTCGGGCGCGATTTCTGAACTTTTCGCGATCGCCGGCCTCACGCTTTGCCAGGCATGATCGAACACTGCTTTGTCGAGTTGCGGAAAGTATTTTTCGCGAACGAGATCGCGCGCCCTAGTCGTCGTCGTTTCATCGTGAATCGCAATCTCGGCCTCGTTGATCGCCGCAAGCAGCCGCGTCGTGCGTCCGGCGTCGGGGGAAATCGACGATTTCTTGCCGACCAGCACGATATGCGCCATGCCTTTCAGTGCCGGATAAGCGCCAGCCGCGCCATCGACCAGGAGGAAAGAACCGTCCTTGACCATCTGGTCGCTGGCCGGATTTGCAGTTACCACCGCGTCGACTCGCTTCGACGAATAGGCGGCTAGCATATCCTCGTTGCTGTTGACGAACACGATGGTCGCGTCGCGCTCAGGATCGAGGCCCGCGGCCCTTAGCGCGTATTGCGCGACCTGGTGCGTCGCGCTGCCGGCGCCGGTAACCCCGATCTTCAGGCCCTTGAGGGCGCCAAAGCGATCGGCGATCGAGCTCTCCGTCGTGAGCTTGTGCTGGTCGGCGATCGCCTTCTGCACCACGATGTTGAGCGCGACTTCGGTCATGATGGCGCCGAACACGATCGCGTCGGCGCCCTTGTTGGCCGCGCCGAGCGCGCTCGACGGCGCGCCGATATAGACGTTGGCGCTGCCGCTGAGCACGGCCGCGAGCGCCGTTGCACCGCCGTTTTTCAGGACGATGATTTCGGGTGCGATCCTTTGCGCCGCGAAGTAACCCATGACATCAGCCGTGTAGACGGGCAGATTGAGCATGCTCACCGACGAGCTGGTGAAGACGACTTTGTCTGGAGCTTTATCTTCGGCCTTGGCCGGCTGGCCGACGAGCAGGGCAGTCGCGTACGCTGCAGCCAGCAGAAATCTAACCAACATCTGCGTTGCTCCCTCCAGATCAGATTGAAATCTCACGCGTCTGCTGCTCGGCCTGCCACGGCATCACCCATCTTTCAAACAGCCTGACGGCGAGATTCAACGCAGCGGTCAGAAGGACGATGGCGGCAATCGCAGCAAAAACGCCGGCGGTGTTGAATTGGCCGGCGGCGTTTGACAGCAGGTATCCGAGGCCGCGGTTGGCGGCGATAAGCTCGCCCACGATCGCGCCGATCAGCGCGTAGGGTACCGACAGCTTCAAGCCGGCGAAAATCCAGGTCACGACCGAAGGCAGCACCACCTTGCCAAGGATGTGGTTCTCCCGCGCCCCCATCAACTTCATGATCGCGATCAGTTCGCGACTGACGCCGCGTACGCCGGTGTATGTGTTGAGAAAGACCAGGAAGAAAACGATCGTCGCGGTCAGGATGATCTTCATTTTCATATCGATGCCGAACCAGATCACGAACAGCGGCGTGAGCGCGATCTTCGGCAGGCTGTAGAAGACGAGGATGATCGGATCGAACGCCTTGCCGATGGTTTCGTTACGGCCGAGCAGGATGCCCGTTGTGGCGCCGATGAACCCACCGCAGACGAAGCCGGCGAGCGCTTCAGTGATGGTGATGACGGCGTGATAGAACAGCCGTCCGGAAACGAGTAGCCCCCAGAACTCCTCGGCGATCGCGCTCGGCCGGCTTACAAAATAGCTGTCGAACAGAGTGCCCGAGCCGAGCTGCCAGAGCGCGAACAGGCCGCCAATGATGGCGAGGCGAATCATCCAGATCTTCATCGCCTGTTCTCCTGCTGCGTTGGAGCGAGTATCTGCCAGAGGTGTTCTGTCGCCGCGATATAGCGTGGGTTCGACCGGATGCGCTGAAGGTCGCGGTCCCGCGGTAGGTCGATAGTGATGATGTCGCGCACCGTGCCAGGCCGGCCTGTGAGCACAACGCACCTATCGCCGAGCGCGATCGCCTCGTCGATGTCGTGGGTGACGAACATGACGGTCTTGCCAAGCCCCAGGCACAGCTTGCGGACCTCGACCTGCATGCTCAGACGAAGTTGAGCATCGAGTGCGCTGAAGGGCTCATCCATCAGCAAAGTCTCGGGGTCGTAAGCGAGCACGCGGGCAAGCGCGCAGCGTTTGCGCATGCCGCCGGAGAGCTGAGAAATATAGGAGCCCGCGAAGCCGGTGAGGCCGACTAACTCGATCAACTCCGCGACCCGACGGTTGATCTCCGCTTTTGCCTTGCCCTGGATTTCGAGCGGCAAAGCGACGTTGGCGGCAACCTTCCGCCAGGGCAGAAGATGGTCGGTCTGTGTCATGTAGCCGACGCGCTGGTTGTAGGGATCGACCGGCGCCGCGCCATAGCGGACACAGCCATCCGTTGCCGGAAAGATTCCGGCAACGGCGTTGAGCAGGGTGGATTTGCCGCACCCGGACGGGCCGACCACTGTCACGAATTCACCGGCGGCGATGTCGAGATCGATGTTGCGGGTGGCCGTCACGACCCGCCCGCTGACGGCAAAACTCTTGCCGAAACGCTCGAAACGAATCAGCGGCTCACTGCTGGCCTCATCGACGAGCGGTGGTCCGCTTGAAATCGCCTGCAAGCCCATGTTTTCATCTCTGTCGTCTTGTTGTACAGTTGTAGTGATATCAATACATGTGAGTCAAGCCGCGTCAGTGACGAAATTTTCCTTGCCCCTGACCTGCCTCCGATAAGTGTTCAGGGAGTCGATGCGAGGCTGTCGGTCGGCAGCGCGCGCCGACAGTTTCTGAAGCTTGCTCTAATTTGCGCCGCTTGGCTCGAGGTTTCTCAAATTTGCCCATGATGGATTGGAGCGAAAGCTCAAGTGTTTCAATTGGCTAGAAAGGGCGTGTACGCGACGTGTGCACCGGGGAGAGCGAGAGAAACATCCCATCAGAGCTGCGGGAAACAGGTGTTATGATCCGGAGCGGGCGCCTCTGGTTGGCATCTTGTACCTCCGAGGAGCAACGCCACCTGCGTCACACCTTCACCGCGTGGTTGCAAAGCACCGGCGCTTCAATCCGCGGAAGCGGCCTCGGCAGGTCTTGGCGTAAAGCGGGGCTGCTTCGATAGCACACAGTAGTGGTGTGAACGGTGTAGGGGACCATCGGACGACCAAACAGCGCTTTCCTGATCTCTGACGGTATATGAAGCTACGCCATGCCAGTACGAGCAGTGGCGATTTCCGGTACGCATATAGAGCTATTCAGTCGATTGACTCCGATAGGTAGCGGAATCGCCAGTATTCCGAGCGGCACAAATTAATCTGTGAATTCAAGACCGAAAAAATACGGCGGGTATACCGTCGGGATTTGTCCGTCAGACTTGAAGATTTGTGCTTGCAAATCAACGACGAAACGTCGCCACTCAACGATTGAGTGGGAGTAGGGGCCTCATTCACGGCTCACTACGGCTCGATTGGGTGGTCACTTGCTGGAGAGGCGACGTCGCATAAACCATGGGATTTGGGGTATTCATCCATCGATCCGACTCGATCTACGATGACAGCCCGGCTGAACGATATCAGTTTCCCAGCCAATATTTGCGTCGCGTTGAAGCCTGCATCGGCGATTGGATAATTTATTACGAACCAAGTAAGGTCGCTGAGACGCGCGGCTACTTTGCGATGGCTCGGGTTCAGCAACTTATTGCCGACCCTAGTATCTCGGGGATGTATCTCGCGCTGATCGAGCCCGGAAGTTATCTGGATTTTGCCAATCCGGTCCCTTTCAACGGACCGGCCGGTCCGGTGGAACGCGGCGTCCTGAATGAGCAGGGACGAATTTCGGGACGTGCTCAGTCGGCAGTCCGCCCAATCTCTCCTGACGATTTCAATAGAATATGCGAAATTGGTCTGGCGGAGAATACGCCGCTACTGCCTCGACGCGATGATGACGTCCGACCGCTCGATCTTAGCGAAGAGCAGGCGCCGTTTACCTTCGAACAGCATCGCGATCGCGTTAGCCTGACCGTGTCGAGAATCTTGCGAGATCGAGTCTTCCGCCGCGTCGTGCTCCGCGCCTATGATGAGCGGTGCGCCATTACAGGGCTGAAGCTCATCAATGGAATGGGGCGTGCGGAAGTCGCAGCCGCTCACATACGACCTGTCGAGGCGCATGGGCCTGACATCATTAGCAACGGCATCGCTCTTTCTGGCACGGCGCATTGGATGTTCGATCGCGGCCTCATTAGCCTAGCGGACAATTTGGAGATATTGATCTCGCGTCAGACCAACGATTTGGAAAGCGTAAGATCGATT
The DNA here is from genome assembly GCF_049949275.1 of Bradyrhizobium genosp. A. NCBI lineage: Bacteria > Pseudomonadati > Pseudomonadota > Alphaproteobacteria > Hyphomicrobiales > Nitrobacteraceae > Bradyrhizobium > Bradyrhizobium genosp. A. The sequence continues at coordinate 3,838,871 of NZ_CP188196.1, forward strand.
ATCAACAAAACTGGTCACGCGCTTGAGCCACGGCGGACATCAGATCGTCCACATCCACATTTCCTGAGATGGCACCGCGATAATTGCTTCAAGCAATAGCGCGCAGGATCGGTTGAGGCCTTGAAATATCGTTCATTTATCTATATGACTACAATGGTCATATATAGGTGCAACATGCGCGAAATCCAACTTCGAGATGCAAAAGCCAATCTCTCTGCGGTTGTCGATGAAGCCGTGGACGGCAAGCCTGCCGTGATCACGCGTCACGGGAAGAAGCAGGTGGTAGTCTTGAGTTACGATGAGTGGCGGCGATTATCACAGGTGCCTAGCTTCGGACGCCTGCTGATGGCGGCCCCAGCGAAAGTGGGCGATCTGCCCGCGCGCAATCGCGGCAAGCTGCGCACGACAAATTTCTAACGTCATGTACCTTGTCGATACCAACGTGCTGTCGGCCGCCTCGCCAAACCGGCCGGTGCTCCTGGCGCTCGCCGAGTGGATGGATACACAATCGGCCTCCTTGTTTCTGTCGGTCGTGACGATCGCGGAGGTCGAGGACGGAATAGCTAAGCTGCGACGCGAGAAGGCCACACGCAGGAGCAGGGACCTCTCTCAATGGCTGGAAGCTGTGCTGCACCTTTATGGAGATCAGGTCTTAGGGGTCGATACACCGACCGCGCGGATTGCGGGCCAGCTATCAGACAGGGCACGCGGTCAAGGGCATGCGCCGGGACTTGCCGATATCATCATTGCCGCCACTGCACGTCAGCACGGGTTGACGATCCTGTCGCGCAACTCCAGGCACTTTGCGCCCCTCGGAGTATCTGTGCTCGATCCCTTTAGGGACTTGCCGCCGTCGTGATCTTCGGGTTACGGCGACAGTGCACCCAATTGGACCATCAGGCTCGGCCATAAGGCCAGCGCGTAGGATGGCTAGAGCGAGCGAAATCCATCGCGGTTGCAGACGAGATTGATGGGTATCGCTTCCGCTCCGCCATCCTTCGAACTGTAAGCGCTCGTCGGAAATTTCACCTCGCTCCCGACCAAACCGCAAGATCGGTCGAGCGCATCACGGCCATCCCGGCCTAACTCAAGCCGCCACGGAGGAGGGACGATGACGGCGGCACTGCAAAACTATCAGGCCCGGATGCGGCGGGTGCTGGACCATATCGACCGGCACCTCGACGCGGATCTGGACCTGGATAGCTTGAGCGCCGTTGCGGCCTTCTCGAAATTTCACTTCCACCGGCAGTTCACGGCGACCTTTGGGCTGTCAGTGCATCGTTATGTCCAGCTCGCCCGTCTGAAGCGCGCGTCGCATCAGCTGGCCTACAATGACGCCCTGGGCGTCACCGACATCGCGATGGATGCTGGTTACGACGCACCCGACGCCTTCGCCCGCGCCTTTCGGCAACGGTTCGGGCAATCACCGTCGTCGTTCCGGAAATCGCCGGACTGGGAGCCGTGGCTTGCGGCCTTCGGGCCTCTCGACAATGCGAGGAGCAAGCTCATGCAGAAGAACTTTACCACTGACGACGTGACGATCCGCGATGTGATGCCCACGAAGGTAGCCATCATCGAGCATCGGGGCGACCCTGCAACGCTTTCCGCCACCATCCAGCGGTTCATCGCCTGGCGCAAGGCGGCTAACCTGCACCCCAGCACAAATCCCACCTTCAATGTCTGGCGCTCCGAGCGGCGGCCTGCGTCGCCCGCCGACTACAGCATCGACCTCTGTGTTGGCACCGACCAACCGATCGAGCCGAATGGCGAGGAGATCAAGGCCGGCGAGATCCCCGGCGGACGCTGCGCGGTGCTGCGCGTCGTCGGCTTCACCGACAATCTGGAGCCCGCCGCGCTCTATCTCTATCGCAACTGGCTTCCGGCCAGCGGCGAGGAAGCACGCGACTTCCCGATCTATTGCCAGCGGCTGAGCCTGTTCCCGGAAGTGCCGGAGCACGAGGCGGTCGCGGACGTTTTCCTGCCGCTGAAGTAGCGCGTCGCGCGGATTAGCCTCCGGTGGCGCGAAGCAGTCGGCAGGCGTAATCCAAATTAAAGCTGCTCATTCCGGAGCGCCTCGAATTCGGCGCGACAGGACTCGCTGAAGTTCCGAAGAATATCGCCCTTCCCAGTCTCAAACAGCTCCCGAATCTTGATGTTCGTAACCTCAACCGCCGGTTCGAAGAGCGTATCGACCACCCGAGCGAAGACTTGTTCGGCAGCGGAAAGAACTTTGGGCGAAGACATGACGCGCATGCGGCTTATCTTCTCATAGAGAACGGCCAATGCGCCGACATCGGGCTTATCGTGCTGCAGCGCATCCGCGAAGCACTTTGAGGCGATTTCAATGAATTCCTTATAGAGGTCCTGGCGCCGCAGTCTGTCCTGCACCAGCCATGTGGCGCGAACGCCGCGCCGCTGAACGATCCAAGAGCCGAGAAAGGAGGTCGCTCCGCCGATCGAAGCACCGCCTAAGGCCGTCGCATCCATTGTGTCGCCTATGTTCAAGAGATTTATGCCCGATATTGGCTACGCAGCCGATTTCGGCACGAACACAGCTCTCGGCTGCTGCTGCGCTTCGATATCCTTCGCTGCTGCCTCGAGGCTGGCTCGGGTGATCTCGCCCGGCGATTTCGCGCCGATCAGGGTCATCGTCACCTTCATGTCCGCGGCAAACAGTTTTAGCAGATGCGCCACGCCGCGCTGGCCGCCGGCGGCGAGCGCGTAGATGTAGGCACGGCCGAGCAGGACGCCCTTGGCCCCTAGCGCGAGCATGCGCACGACATCGAGGCCGGAGCGGATTCCGGAATCGACCAGCACAGTCAGTTCGTCGCCGACGGCATCGACCATGCCGGGCAGGGCGCGCGCGGTCGGCATGGCCCCGTCCAGTTGCCGGCCGCCATGGTTCGAAATCACGATCCCGTCCGCGCCGAGCCGGACTGCATCGCGTGCGTCCTGCGGGTCGAGCACCCCCTTGATGATGAGCTTGCCCTTCCAGCTGTCGCGCAGCCATTCGAGATCATGCCAGCCGATCGACGGATCGAAATTGGCATCGAGGAAACTCATGTAGTCGGTCATGCTCATGTGCCGCCGGGTATACGCCTCGATGTTCCCGAACGAGAGCGGCCGCCCGAGCAAGCCCACCGCCACGGCCCAGCGCGGGTGGGTGACAGCCTGCATGTACTGGCGCAGCGTCGCACCCGGTCCGGACATTCCGGAATGGCGATCGCGGTAGCGCGAGCCGGGGGTCGGCATGTCGACGGTGAAGACCAGCGTCTTCATGCCGGCCGCCCAGGATCGCTCCAGCGCGTTGCGCATGTAGCCGCGGTCCTTCAGCACATAGAGCTGCGACCAGAGTTCGCCGTCGGCACCTGCGGCGACCTCCTCGATCGGGCAGACGGACACGGTCGAGAGGGTATAGGGAATTCCCGCGGCCTCGGCGGCCCGAGCAGCCTGGACCTCACCGCGCCGCGCATACATGCCGGTAGCGCCGACCGGCCCGAGCGCGATGGGCATCGCCCATGTCGTGCCAAGGATTTTGGTTTCAAGCCTTGGGGCGCCTGCGCCCTGGAGCACGCGCTGGCGCGGCGCGATCTGCTGCAGCGCTGCGGTGTTGCTCCGCATGGTGGACTCGGTGACGGCGCCACCATCGATGTAATCGAACAGGAAGCGCGGCAGCGCGCGAAGCGCAGCCTCGCGATAGTCCGTGGGTGCTGAGATGATCATGTCGTTTCTCCTATCGTTGCGGCTGATGTTGGCAGCTTCGATAAGGGAGAAAGCGTCATTCTGAAAATGAAACGTTTTCCTTTAATCTAGTCGATTTAGGAATATATATCCGGATTTGGCGGGTAGTTCCCCTTATTTCCCGTCATCTCCAGCCAGGCACGCGCGGCGTGCGAGAGGTAGGCGCCTCGGCGCCAGATCATGGTCAGTCGCCACTCGGTGTCCGGCTCGGTAAGGAGCAGGGCCTTGACGCGCGGCCCTTTGGCCTGATCGGCAAGAATGCGGGGCAGGAAAGCGACGCCGAGGCCCGAGGCAGCCAGCGCGACAAGAAAGTCGACCTGGCTACTCCGCACCGCGACGGCGGGCTCGAAGCCATGGCGCCGGCAGGCGGTGCTGATCAGGCGGTTGATCGCGTACCCTTCTGCAAACAGGAGGAAGGGGAGATCCCGCAACGCTGCGATGTCGGTCGAACTGGCGCGCGCGAGCGGATGGTCCGCGGCCATCACGGCGATCAGCGGCTCGCGTTCCACATCCAGCCATTCCAGGGTATCGGTGTCGGGTTTCAGCGCTGCGGCGAGATCGAGATCGCCAGCGTGGACCATCTCGATGAGCTCGTCGCCGCCGTGCTCGGTGAGGCGCACGTCGACGCCGGGATAGCGTTGCTGGAAACGGGCCAGCAAGGGCGCGAAGATGCTGCTGCTCGCAACCGGCGGCAAGCCGATCCGCAAGGTGCCGCGCTTCAGCCCGCGTATCTCGTCGAGCGCAGCGAGCAGGTCGCTGCGGTCGGCCAGGAGCTGGACCGCACGTGGATAGAGGGCCTCGCCCACATCGGTGAGTCGCACCTTGTGTCCGGTCCGGTCCAGCAGCCGCGCGCCGATCTCGTCTTCCAGCTGCTTCACCGCCTTGCTGACGGTCGATTGCGTCGCGAACACCGTCCTGCCCGCCTGCGAGAAACCGCCCTGGCGCACTACTTCGACGAACGCTCGCAAGTTACGGAAATCCATGACTATTCCATAGCAGAATAGAATCCAGTCGGAAATGTCGTTTTCGCGATGGACCCCGCGGGCGTACCTAGGCGTATCACAAGCCTGAGACGCCTATGGCCACCCCCACGACTCCAGCCGTCCCGATCCGCCGTCCGACACGGATCGGCCGCGCCAGGCGCTGGCTGCACACGCGCGCATTCAGCGTCCATCCGGAACAGATCGGCCTCAGCGACGGACTGAAGGGCGCATCGGCGGTGGCGTTGATGGTTTGCGCCGCGCTTGTATTTCACCGACCCGAGCTTGCTTGGAGCGCGTTCGCGGCCTTCTGGACGTGCCTTGCGGACCCCGGGGGCGCACGGCGTGCACGGCTCTGGGTGATGAGCGTCTTCGTGCTGTGCGGCAGCGCGACCGCAGGGGTATTTTCAGCGGTCCCGATGCTTGGCGCGCCGGTGGTCGATGCGACGGTGTTCGGCATGGTTGCGCTTTGCACCCTGATCGGGGTGCGCACGCCGCGCCTGGCAACGGTCGGCACGCTCGCCAGCGTGGTCGCGGTGGTCGCGATCGAGCAGCCGGTGCGGCTTGCGGAAGCGCCGCTCGTCTCGCTCCTGTTCCTGGGCGGTGGGGCGCTGGTGATCATCCTCGTCTTGGGATTCCGCCCCGCCGATCCCTATGATGCGGCGCGCCGGGGCATCGCGGGAGTCCTTGGCGAATTACGGGAGATGACGGCCGAGATCGCGGCGTCCGGAGACGATGGATCCGATGCGGAGCAAGGCCGCCTGCGCCTTGAGGCCGAGCATCGCAGGTCGGTGCGCGAGGCGATCCAGCGTTCACGCGTCGCGATCGAACGTGCGGCCGCCGGAGAGGACGACGGCCATGCGCGAGAGCTGAGACGTTTGCTGGCGTGTTGCGACGGAATCTTTGCGGGCCTGATCGCGCTCGCCAAGGACGAGCAGGGCTGGCGGAGCCGGCCTCGGGAGTGGCTGAGCGCAGTCGCCGAGATCGGGGCGGCACTGGCCCTGGCGGCCCGACAGGTGAGCAGCGGCCCGGCCGATCCTGTCGCGCTCCAGATCGTAGCCGCGCGGATTCGAGCCAATGGGCAGATCGAAGACGATCTGACGGCGCGCGCAATCGCCGCGGTTGCGGATGGGATCGAAGATCTCGCAAAGCCCAAGCTTGCGTGCGAGGCATCAGCCTCGGTCGCTCCCGTGCAACCTCCTGTTCCGGCGGCGGCACCCGGTCGCGCGATCGCCGCAAACGCGCTACGTCGCGCCACCGTGGTCCTGATCACCTATGTCCTCAGCCATGCGATCGCGTTGCCCGAGGTGCAATGGGCGACGATGGCGGCGGTGGTGGTCACGCATCCGGATGCGCAAATCTCTGCACCGCGCATGATTGAACGCGTACTGGGCAGCCTGGCGGGCGGACTGGCTGCGGCGGCTCTTGGTTCACTTCTGGTCCAGTCATGGGAGCAGGTTGCTGTCGTGCTGCCGCTCGGGGCTGCAGCGTTGGCGCTGCGATCGGTGAACTACACGTTGTTTGTGCTGTTCCTGACGCCGGTGTTCATCGTGGTCGCGGAGCTGGTCACGCCAGGCCTCGGGCAAGTGGCCGCGACGGCGCGAGCGATGGACAACGTGCTTGGCAGTGTGCTGGCGCTTGTCGGGTGCATGGTGCTCTGGCCGGAACGCCGCTCCATCCGCTTTGCGGAACAGCTGGCCGAAGCGGTTGAAGCCAATCTCCACTTCGCCGAAGCCGTGATCTCGCCCGGCCCGGACAGCAGGGCGGTTGACGCGGCCAGGCAACGCGCTGGGCTCACGAGCACCACGGCCGAGCAGACACTGCACCAGATGCCGGGCGGAAGCGGCGCGGCGGCGCTTATCACGGAACGCGCGCTGCTTGCGGCCGTGCGCCGCTTGGCCGGGACGGCCACGGCGCTGCACGTCACCGGCCACTTGGATGGGCGCGATGCCATCCTGGCGCAAATGGCGGAGGTGTCGTCACGCTATCATCGTTCGGAGATGTGATTGAAGGGTTTGCGACGCGGGCGCCACCCCTTCTCTCGTCGGTGCTTCACCTCCGCGCCACCTTCTCGAACCGCTTGATCAGCCGCTCGCGCTTGAGCCGCGACAGCCGCTGGATCCAGAACAGGCCGTCGAGCTGGTCGATCTCGTGCTGATGGCAGACGGCGCGCAAGCCGCCCGATTCCTCAGCTCGCATCATGCCATCGAGATCCCAATAGCTGATCCGCACCCGCGCGTGGCGCTGCACCTCGTCATTGACGCCGGGCATCGAGACGCTGCCTTCCTTGTGCAGGATCATCTCGGGCGAGGCCCATTCAACTTGCGGATTGACATAGGTCTGCGCACCCGCCTTGGCGTCGAGCTCGAGCACGACGAGCCGCAAGGGCACGCCGATATGCGGCGCGGTGATGCCGATGCCGGGCGCGGCGCGCATCGTCTCCAGAAGGTCGGCTGCCAGCTCGCGCAAGCCGTCGTCGAAGGCGGTGACGGGGCGGGCCGGCATGGCGAGCCGGCGGTCGGGATAGCGGACGATCGGACGTATGGTCATGCAGGCTCCTACCACTCACGGGGGAGTGAAGCATCCGGTTGTTGACTTCCTACCAACTGGAAGGTAGTTAACGTCCATGACCAACGTTTCCTCGACCGCCGACGACATTCTGGCGTGCGCCCGCACGCTGATCATCGCGGGCGGCTACAACGGTTTCAGCTATGCGGACGTCGCCGAAGTCGTCGGCATCCGCAAGCCGAGCATTCACCACCATTTCGCCAGCAAGGTCGACCTGGTCCGCACCCTGGTGTCGCGCTATCGCGAAGAGGCCGAGGCGGGACTGGCAGCGCTCGAGCGCAACATTCCGGACCCGCGCGAGCAGCTCAAAAACTATGTCGGGTATTGGGAGGCGTGCATCACCGATGCGACGGCTCCCTTCTGCGTCTGTGCGCTGCTTGCCAGCGAGCTTCCGATCTTGCCGGAGGAGGTGGCGCTTGAAGTCCGCTCACACTTCCGCTCGCTGGCGTCCTGGCTGACCTCGGTGATGGAGCGCGGCAAGCGGAAGGGGCAGCTCAAGCTCTCCGGTTCGGCCCGGGTTGAGGCGGAAGGATTCATGGCGACGATTCACGGTGCGATGCTGTCGGCGCGCGCCTATGGCGATCCAAAGATGTTCGGTGTGATCACCGCTCCGCTGCTGGATCGGCTGTCAACGAAACACTGAGAGACACCGGCGAGACGACAACGGCAACCCCGCAGGCATCGCCGTGAAGCCATGTTGTTGCGCGTTCAGGCTACCAACTAGTAGGTAAAGGAGAAGTCAAATGGATCTCGTGCGTGACGACCGCGAACAATGGCTCAAACAATACTACTTCCTCCGCGCGGCGTTCTCCGTTGCCTGGGTTGTTGCCGCATTTGCCGTCGCGCCGTCGTCTCCGGCAATTGCCGGCGCCTTGCTCCTGCTCTATCCGGCATGGGACGCCGCAGCCAATGTCGTCGACGCCGTGCGCAGCGGCGGGCTCACTCAAAACGGCACGCAAGCGCTGAACGTTGTGGTCAGCCTGGCGACGACCATCGCGGTCCTTCTCGCGTTGCAAACGAGCATGAACTGGGTGCTCGGCGTCTTCGGCGCATGGGCGATTCTGTCCGGCTTACTGCAGTTGGGAACGGCCATCCGGCGCTGGAAAAGTTTTGGCGCGCAATGGGCCATGGTGCTCAGCGGTGGTCAGTCGGCGCTCGCGGGCGGCTTCTTCATTGCGCAGGCCTTGACGCCCGCGGTGCCGTCGATCGCGAATGTCGCGGGCTATGCCGGGGTCGGTGCGATCTACTTCCTGGTTTCGGCCGTATGGCTCACCGTCAGCGACTGGCGCCGGCGTGCCAGGCGGATGCAGCAAGGGTAATGCGATGTCGCTTGCGGGATGATGACATCGTGCAGGTGTGTTGCCCGACGTGTCAAAATCGTGCGCTAGCTCCTTTGCATCAGCTCACGCCCGATCCGCTTCGGCGGTTCGCTCCGCAGCACGATGGCGGTCGTGACCGAACCATATCGGGCAATCGCATCGACGATGCGCTCGAGGTCCGCCGGCGAGGGCACGAACACCTTGAGGTGAAAGCAATCCTCTCCGGTCAGCCGCAGGACTTCGATGATCTCGGGCATCTCGGCAAATTGCTTCAAGCATGCCGCGATGTGCTCGTGCGTCGTCCGCAGGCGGATGATCGCCATCATGCGGAGGCCGACGGCGGCCGGATCGATGACCGCGCGATAGGCCTTGATGATCCCGCGCTCCTCCAGCCGCTTCAGCCGTTCCGAGGTGGCTGGCTGGGACAAACCGACCTTTCTCCCCAATTCCGAGACGCTGATGCGGCCATCGTCCTGCAGCGTTTCGATGATCGCAATATCTGTCGGATCGAGAATGGGGTGAAACTCTTGGCTTCTCGTCATGACCTCTAATCTATCGGAATTGCGTGTCGCTTTCCGATGAATGCCAATTCCGTTTGCGCTTGTAAATCGCCATGCTCAGCGAGAGCGTAGCGAAATATGAAGGGATAAGCGTGACGGAATTCATCCATTTGCCAGGCATTGGCAACTCCGGCGAGGCGCATTGGCAAAGCCGCTGGGAGCAGGCCGACCCTGCCATCCGTCGTTTCAACCCATCGAGTTGGGATCACCCCGATCTGGTCGACTGGCTCGCGGCCCTGGACCGGGCGGTCAGCGCGGCGAAGACTCCGCCAGTGCTCGTAGCCCACAGCCTCGCCTGCCTGCTCGTCGCGTATTGGCAAAGCCGTAGGCCCGGGCCTGTGAAGGGAGCGCTTCTTGTTGCTGTTCCCGATCCGCGGTCTCCTGCGTTTCCTGCCGAGGCTGCGGCGTTCGCGTCCGTGCCGGAAGAACGCTTCCGCTTTCCCTCGATGATCGTGGCCAGCACCGATGATCCTTACGCGTCTCTGCCATACGTGGAAGCGAGAGCAGGGCAGTGGGGCAGTGACCTCGTCAACATCGGCGCGAAGGGTCACATCAATGGCGGAAGCAATCTCGGTGACTGGCCGGAAGGTCGTCGGATCCTCATGGAATTTCATGCACGGATCTAGCCGGGTCGTGCCGGTGTTTTGCCCGAATTGTCAATTCGCAGCTTGGTATGAAGAGCCGACGCTAAGTCGTTGATCGGACAACGGCCGGGTTGTTTTCGAGATTTTTGTTACTCCGGATACGGCGTGCCATCCTTGTGCACGAATCGTCCGTCGGAGTTGGCGCTCATCATGTCGATGTCGGAGCAGGTCGTGAGATCGTCGGGTGCGCGCGATCCGACTTCGAGGTAAACGGCGATCGCATCCGACCGGTTGATCATGTGATGGCCGTTGCCGCTGCCTTTCGGGAAGGCGGCACAGTCGCCGGCGCGCAGCACGGTTTCGCCATCATCCTCGACGAGGATCACTTCGCCTTCGAGCACGTATACGAATTCGTCCTCGTGCGAGTGCCAGTGCCGCTGGCTCGACCAGTTGCCTGGCGGCAGGCGCATCAGATTGACTCCGAAATCGGACAAGCCCCCGGCATTGCCGAGCCGCTTGCGGATGCGATCGGCGCAAGGGGCGTCGAACGGCACGGGATAGCCGGAGCCCTTGCGGGCTGGGACGGCAGCGACGTCGATTTTTGGCATGGGCTGTTCCCGGAGCATATCCCTGAGATTTAGGTGGACGGAATGGGGGACGCCAGGGGCATCGGTCCCGAACCGGCTACAATGGCCTCGTCGAAACGGCTATGCTGCACGCCGGATATTGGAATCGCTGCAAGTGCTCTCGGACGTTCTCAAACGCAAGGAAATCTACAGTTACTTCAGCCGAGCGGCGATGGAGAAGGCGCACGCCTATCAGGCTCAGGGCCGCGTCTCCGGCGTGAAGGTCAGCGACGACCTGACGCACGTCAGTTCCCAGGTGCGAGGCAGCGAATCGAAAAAATACCGCGTCGACATCCAGCTGGAGTTCGACGACGACAGCCTCACCGACATCGATGGCGGTTGCAGTTGTCCGATGGCCTTCAACTGCAAGCATGTGGCAGCGACCCTGCTCGAGGCACTGAATGGCAAGGCCCCGCCCGTGTTGGCATCCGAACCTGTCGCGCAGGCGGCAAAGCCCGCCAAGGTGCAGGCGCCGTCGGCTCCGCCGGTCCTGGGTTACGAGGTCGACACGTGGATCGACAGTGTCGGCCGTGCGGCGCGGAGCAGCGACTATGCCGCCGATGAGAGCCAGCGATTGCTTTATTGCCTGCATCCGTCGGACGGGGCGATGCCTTATCTCGCGGTGTCCCTGCGGTAGGTTCGGCTGCGCAAGGGCGGAGACTATGCCGACAATTACGGCAGTCCCAGCCCGTACGAGTTCAAGCCGGAACGGGCGCCGAAATACTTCCGTGATGTCGACGTCGACATTGTGACGGAGGTGAACAGCCGCGTCCGCAACAACTATGCCCAGGGGCCGCATCCGGAAGAGCTGTTGCTCCGGATCGTCGCGACCGGCCGCGCGTTCTGGGTCGACCACAAGCGGGCGCCGTTAAGCTGGGGCGACGCGCGCGAGGGCCGGATCGAATGGCAAAAGGGAGCCGGGCGCGGCGTTGCACCACACCTCGTCGTGTCAGGGGCGTTCGCACTCAATGCCGAACCACCGGTCTATGTCGATGAAGCCAATAGTGTGATCGGGCCCGTGCAGCTCGGCCTGCCGCCACGGCTGGCCTGCCAGTTCCTGGCTGCACCTTCCATCCCCCGCGCGCAGCTCGAAGAGGTGTCACGCCGCCTGAGCCAAAGGCTGCCCGAGCTTCACCACGGCCTCCTGCCGGTGCCTCCGGCGACTGCTGTGCTCGTCGACGAAGATCCGCGTCCCGTGCTGCGGCTGAAGCTCGGACATGTCGGTTCAAGCTATTATTACTATCACACCAAGAGCGAACAGTCCGGTCCCGCCGGCGTGGCCAGCCTCGGCTTCCGCTACGGTGGGTTCGACATCGATCCGACCCAGCGATCGAGCCGGCTGGAGCTGTTTCAAGGCGGGCAGGTCTATGCGATCGCACGCCGCCTGGGCAAGGAGAAGCAGGCGCGCAAGCGCGTCGTCGAGGTCGGTCTCGCCGATGCACGGTCGGTGCTTCCGATGCTCGAGTACCGCCATGCCATGGATCTCACGCTGCGCGACCAGCGCGGCTGGTTCGATTTCCTCGCGCTGCATGCCGAGCAATTGCGATCGGAGGGTTTCGAAATCCTGATCGACGACGACTTTCCGTTCCGCGTTGCGGAGTCGTCAGGCGATTTCGATGCAGCGCTGGACTCCAGCGGCATCGACTGGTTCGAACTGGCGCTCGGCATCGAGATCGACGGCGAGCGGCGCGATCTCGCGCCGCTCCTGGCGACGCTGGTTTCGGAACCTGGCTTCACCCCGGAACTGCTGACCCAGCTCGCCGACAAGGGCGAACGTTTCTTTCTGCCGCTGGCCGACGGCCGCCACCTCGCGCTGGCTGCCGACCGCTTCCTGCCGCTCGTGCTGGCGCTGCACGGCTTGCACATGAGCGGCGCATTCGATGGCGCCTCCAGCAAGATCAGGCTGTCGCGCGCTGACCTCGTTCCGCTGCTCGGCGTCGAGAACGAGCATTTCGCTTTTCGGAGCGCCGACAATCTCCGGCGGCTCGCGGGCCTGCTCCAGACGAGAGGGCTGACTGCGCCGGAATTGCCGTCGACCTTTCGCGCCACGCTTCGGACGTATCAGGCCCAGGGCGTGGCATGGCTCGATCTACTTCGCGAGAGCGGGTTGGGCGGCATCCTCGCCGACGACATGGGACTGGGCAAGACTGTCCAGATCCTGGCCTTGATCGCGCTGGAGAAAGCTCGGGGTCACCTCGCCAATCCCGCGCTGGTCGTCGCGCCGACCAGCCTGATGACGAACTGGTCGGCCGAGGCGGCAAGGTTCGCGCCCGACCTGAAGGTGCTTCGTCCTGCACGGGCCAGATCGCAAGCACAAGTTTGACGCCATCGGGGACCACGATCTGGTTCTGACCACCTATCCGCTGATCGCAAGAGACCGCGAAACGCTGCTGGCGCGGGAGTGGCACATGGCGGTGCTGGACGAGGCGCAGACGGTCAAGAACCCCGATGCTGCGACCACGCGATGGCTGCGCGAAACGAAGGCGAAGCACCGCTTCTGCCTCACGGGCACGCCGATGGAAAATCACCTCGGAGAGCTCTGGTCGATCATGAGTTTCGCCAATCCGGGTTATCTCGGCGACAAGGCAGCCTTTTCACGCCAGTGGCGCACGCCAATCGAGAAGCGTGCCGACAAGGTGCGAACGGCGGCGCTGGCGCGGCGCGTCAAGCCTTTTCTGTTGCGTCGTACCAAGACGGAGGTGGCGACGGAGCTGCCGCCCAAGACCGAAATGGTCGAGACCATCCTGCTGGAAGGACCGCAACGTGATCTCTACGATTCGATACGGCTCACGATGTCGCGCAAGGTTCGCGAGGCCATCGCCAAGCGTGGCCTCGCCAAGAGCCACATCGTGGTGCTCGAGGCTCTGCTGCGGATGCGGCAGGCCTGCTGCGATCCGGCGTTGCTGAAGCTGAACGACGGCGTCGAACGGCCGTCGGCCAAGCTCGATCGCCTGATCGATATGGTGGGAGAATTGCTGAGCGAGGGGCGCAAGATCATCGTCTTCTCGCAATTCACCTCCATGCTCGATCTGATCCGGAAGCGCTTCGACGCCGACGGTCTGCGCTACAGCCTGCTCACCGGCGAGACCAGGGACCGCAAGGCGGCGATTGAAGCCTTCCAGGGCGGCAAGGCCGATGTTTTCCTGGTCAGCCTGAAGGCAGGCGGCGTCGGTCTCAATCTCACGGCTGCCGATACCGTCGTCATCTTCGATCCCTGGTGGAATCCCGCGGTCGAGGAACAGGCGATCGATCGCGCATATCGGATCGGACAGGACAAGGCCGTCTTCGTCTACAGGCTGGTGGCCGCCGGGACGATCGAGGAAAAGATGGACGAGCTCAAAGCCAGGAAGCGCGCGCTCGCCGACGGCCTGTTCGATCGCGACTGCGGGATAGCGTCGGCCCTTACCGAGGGCGATGTGAACGCGTTGTTCGACGTGTAGCCGGACGCAGGAGGACCGGCGCTTTCGGTGGATGGGATTCAGCTTGGTCTGGATGATTAAATGATGCCGGTGTTTTGCCCGACGAGTCAAATCGCGGCTTGCCATCGCAAGTTCCCTGCACCGCAATTGACGCGCATCGTAAGTCATTGATCCCGCTGCGGCGGGCTACTGTGCATGGGGTTGTTTTCGGCATTTTGCTGGCGGGTCACGAATGCCTGCCTTGAAAAATGTCGCAATACCTGTCTGCTTTCGCCATTTCCATTCGTCTTCCACCCAGACAGACCTGACGGGAGACAACAATGACGGGTTCCTCTTATCGCTGGGTGATCGTCGCCGCCGGCGGATTGCTCGGCTGTGTCGCGATTGGCGGCATGTTTTCGCTACCCGTGTTCCTGCAGCCGATCGCCAAGGACACCGGCTGGTCGGTGACCGGCATCTCCAGCGCGATGACGATTGGCTTCCTGGCGATGGCCTTCACCAGCATGGCCTGGGGCACGCTGACGGACAAGTTTGGTCCGCTGCCGGTGGTGCTGACGGGATCGACCGTGCTGGCGCTGAGCCTGTTCGCCGCGAGCCATGCGACCTCGCTCATTGTGTTCCAGTTCGTGTTCGGCCTGCTGGTCGGCGCCTCCTGCGCCGCGATCTTTGCGCCGATGATGGCGACCGTCACCGGCTGGTTCGACACCCAACGCGGCCTCGCGGTCTCGCTGGTGTCGGCCGGCATGGGCGTGGCGCCGATGACAATGGCGCCATTCGCGGCCTGGCTCGTCTCCAACCATGACTGGCGCACCGCGATGCAGATCGTGTCGTTGGTCGTCGCTGTCATCATGATCCCGGTCGCACTCCTGGTCCGCCGTCCGCCGGCGCTGGCGCATCCGCCGGTCGCGGCAGCGGCCGGGAGCGGCCCGCAATCCGAGATGACGGTGGGCGAAGCGCTGCGCTCGCCGCAATTCATCATCCTGCTCGCCACCAATTTCTTCTGCTGCGCCACCCATTCCGGCCCGATCATCCACACCGTCAGCTATGCCGTGAGCTGCGGCATCCCGCTGATCTCGGCGGTGACGATCTACAGCGTCGAGGGGCTGGCTGGTCTCGGTGGCCGCATCGCCTTCGGCCTGATGGGCGATCGTCTGGGCGCCAAGCGCGTGCTGGTCTCGGGTCTGCTCGCGCAAGCCTTCGGCGCGCTCGCCTATGTCTTCGCCCATCAGCTCACGACCTTCTACATGGTCGCGATGATCTTCGGCTTCATCTATGCCGGCACCATGCCGCTCTATGCGGTGATCGTCCGCGAAAACTTTCCGCTCAAGATGATGGGCACCGTGATCGGCGGCACGGCGATGGCCGGCAGTCTCGGCATGGCAACGGGCCCGCTCGCCGGCGGCCTGATCTATGATGCGTTCTCCAGCTACGCCTGGCTTTATATCGGCTCCTGGGCGATGGGCCTCGGCGCCTTCCTGATGGCGATGACGTTCCGCCCGTTCCCGAAGCCGCAAGCTGAGCCCGCGCCGGTGGCGGCGTGACGAGATCTACGACCGGATCTGTTTCTCGAAGAACAAATCCGGGTAGGGGTCGTCGTTGAAGCGCGGGATCTCGCGCCAGCCGGTGGTGCGGTAGAGCTGGCCGGCCTCCGGCAGCGCGCTGTTGGTGTCGAGCCGCAACAGTGCGATGCCGAGTGTGGGTGCGGCATCCTCGGCGGCATCCATCAGGCGCTTGCCGAGGCCCAATCCGCGCGCGGAGGGCGCGACCCACAGCCGCTTGATCTCGGCATAGCCGTGATCCGTTCCCTTCAGGCCGACGCAGCCGATCGGCAGCGTGTCCGATATCGCCACGATGAAGCTGCCGCGCGGCCGGCGCATGTCCTTGGCATCAGGATCGCGCGACAGCGAGACGTCAAAGCCCTGTTTGAAGCGGCGACCGAGCTCGGCGTAATACTCTCTCAGGCAATAGCGCGCCTCGTCGCTGCGCGGATCCATCTCGGCGAGCGCGATACGATCGCGCGTCAGCGCGGACGCGATCAGGTCCATCGCCGCGAGCAGCGCCTCGGCTTGCGCATTCCGGGCGAGAAAGCTCTCGGCCTGCGTATTCGACAGCGCCTCATAGGCCGCGAATTCGCGCTTGCCGACGCGAGTCAGGTTGGCCACGCGGCGCCGCGCATCGTCCGCGTGCGCTTGCGTCTCGATCAGGCCTTCCTCTTCGAGGCTGCGCAACAGCCGGCTCATCAGCCCGGAATCGAGGCCGAGATAGTCGCGGACCTCGCCGACGTCGGAGCGTCCCTGTCCGATCGCATTGAGCACGCGCGCCGCCCCCAGCGGCCGCCCGCGCCCGAGGAAGGACGTATCGAGCGCGCCGACGGCGGAGGTCACGGCACGGTTGAAGCGGCGGACGCGGGAGACGGGATCGAGCATTATCTGACTTTAGTCAGATATCGCGAGCTGGTCAATCCACCTCACTTCACGAGTGTCAGCAGAGGCTTGTCTTTCGCGACGATATAGGTCGCAAGCTCGCTCGCAGTCCCGCTGCCCACATTCTTCGCGGCATGAACCGTTCCGGCCGGAATGAACAGCACATCGCCGGCCTTCAGCGTCACCGGCGGCTTGCCGTCGACGTCATATTCCACGGTGCCGGCCAGCACATAGATGACCTCCTCGCCCGGATGAAGGTGGCGGCCGAACGCAACGCCGGGGGCGAGGTCGACGCGGACCTGCACCGCCTCGCGTCCAGGCACGCTGAGATCGTGGCGCTGGAGGTCGGTGCGGGTGACGCCGGTCGGTTGCGCGGCGGCTGCCGGCAGCGTGACAAGATTGGTCGCAAGCACGGCGGCACTCGCCAGCGCGCGGACGGTTTGCGGGAAATTCTTGCTCATGATCGGCTCCTTGTGGTCGGTCGATGTCTGCGCCGCGCGGGCCCGGCCGTTGTTCGGCCGGCCCGCGTCGGGTGATGCGCTTCAGACGAGCGTGGTGGTCACTTCGATGTTGCCGTGAACCGCCTTGGAGTAGGGGCAGATTCCGTGCGCGGCCTCGATCAGCTCCTGGGCGATGGCGCGATCGACGCCGGGGACGCTGACGTCGAGGCGGGCGCGCAGGAAGAAGCCGCTGGCCGCATTGTTCAGGTCGATCGCGGCATCGACCGACGGCTCTTGCGGCAGCTTGACCTTGCGCTGAGCGGCGGCGAGGCCGATCGCGCCGAGATAGCAGGCCGACCACGCGGCGGCGAACAGGTTTTCGGCGGCGGGGTGCGGCTGCGGCAGCTTGATGTCGAGCTGGCCATCCTGCGAGCGCGCGGCGCCGTCTTGGCCCGCGGTGACGTGGGTCTTTCCGGTGAAGAGAACTTTTGCTGCGATGGTCATGACAGATCCTCTCGGGTTGGAGTTATATCGTATCCGATCTAATCGGATGCGCGTTGAAATAAACCTGGTGTGCTGCCCGGTCAAGCTCTTCCGATTTAATCGGATGCGATTTATATCGGTTGGCAGATCACAAATTGCGGAGGTTCCCGTGGCCCGTCTTTCCAAATCCACCGATAAAGGCCGAAAACTGTCGAATTTCCTATGCTTTGCCGTCTATTCGGCCAATCTGGCCTTTGGCCGCGCTTACAAGCCGCTGCTGGACAAGGTCGGCCTGACCTACACCCAGTACATCGCCATGGTGGCGCTCTCGGACGAAGACGAACTGACCGTGAGTGCGCTCGGCGACAAGCTGTTCCTGGAATCCAACACGTTGACGCCGATCCTGAAGAAGCTGGAACAGATGGGCTTGATCAAGCGCCACCGCGATCCAGCCGACGAGCGCCAGGTGCGGGTCAGCCTGACAGCGGCCGGCAAAAAGCTGATCGAGCAGGATCTCGGGGGGGCCGTGATCGAGGCGACCGGGCTCGGTGATGATTTTCCGGTGGTGCAGACAACGGTGAGCCGGCTGCGCGACAATCTGCTGCGCAACACGCAAGCGGTGAGAAGAAGCGCTAATCAAGACCAGGCACGCGCGTCCGAACTTAAAGTCGGAGTCGGCGTCCGCCTCCGACGCACGTGAGTGGCGTCGCTCTAGCAGGCGGAGCGCGGAATCATCCAGGTCGCGACGGTCTGCCAGAGACCGTCGTCGCGGCGGCGCTGATACGCAACGAAATCGCTGCCATCGTCGCGCACGAGCTCATAGCGATGGTTTTTGGCGGATGGGGTGTTGGTCTTGCGCATGGAAATTCTCCATCAGAAAGAGAGTTTCTCAAGAGCTAGTTGCGATGCGACATCGTCTCAATGGGAGGATGGACATCATCTCGTCACGTTGTAGAGAGTGCGCACGGCCGTTGCCTCGGTCCTTCATCCGATACGCTGTCGGGGATGAGCCAATCGCACCACGCGCGATAATCCGGCGGCTCTTGGATCGGCCGTATCTCTAGCGAAGCGAAGATCTAGTCCGGCCTGAACCGAAACGCCGCGGCGTACTGGATGCCCCGGTCAAGCCTGGTCAAGCCGGGGCATGACAGTGGAGTATTGCAGGAGCGCACGACGCGAGACGGATCACGCTTCATTGTGAGTTGTGCCCGCGCCGCTAGCCGCTACCATGGGCCGCCCCCGGAACACGGGAGCCAGCAGCAAGCGGAGGCGGCATGAGCGAGCAGGACCATAAAGTCAAAGGATCCGACCTGTTCGTTGCAGCGCTGGAGAACGAAGGCGTCGATCGCATCTTCGGTGTTCCCGGCGAGGAAAACCTCGACCTGGTCGAGTCGCTGCGGACCTCCAAAATCGAGCTGGTCCTGACCCGCCATGAGCAAGCGGCTGCCTTCATGGCCGCGACGCATGGCCGGCTCACGGGCAAGCCCGGCGTTTGCCTGTCGACGCTCGGCCCCGGTGCGCTCAACCTGTCGACCGGCGCGGCCTATGCGCATCTCGGCGCGATGCCGATGATCCTCATCACCGGCCAGAAGCCGATCATGAGCAGCCGACAGGCGCGATTCCAGATCGTGGACGTGGTCGCGACCATGAAGCCGCTGACCAAGCTCTCTCGGCAGATCATCAGCGCCTCGTCGATCCCGACCGTGGTGCGCGATGCCTTTCGCGTGGCGATGGAGGAGCGGCCGGGTCCGGTGCATCTCGAACTACCCGAAGACATCGCGGGCGACGAGGTGTCGGCCACCTCCGTGATTCCGATCCACCCGATCGAGATTCCGGTCGCTCATCGCGCTGCGCTCGACCGTGCCGCCGGGATGATTTTGGCCGCAAAGCATCCGCTGGTGATGATGGGCGCAGCGACCAGCCGGCCGCGCTCGACCCACGGCATCGCGAGCTTCGTGCGGCGGACCGGCATTCCGTTCTTCACCACGCAGATGGGCAAAGGCACCGTGCCCGGCGGCACCAATCTCTACATGGGCACCGCGGCGCTGTCCGAGCGTGACTATGTCCACGATGCCATCGACGCCGCTGATCTGATCGTGGCGATCGGCCATGACCCGATCGAGAAGCCACCCTTCATCATGGGGCCGTCGGGACCGAAAGTGATTCACGTCAGCTACACCTCGGCCAGCGTCGAGCAGGTCTATTTTCCCGACGCCGAGGTGGTCGGCGACGTCGGCCCGAGCCTCGAGCTTCTGGCCGACCGGCTCGAAGGCAAGCTGCCACAGGCGGCAGCACTCTTGCCGTTGCGCGAAGAGATCCTCAAGCACATCGCAGACCGCGCCACCGAGACGCGCTGGCCGCCGACGCCACAGCGCATCGTGCACGACATCCGCCAGGTCATCCCGGAGAACGGCATCGTCGCGCTCGACAACGGCATGTACAAGATCTGGTTCGCGCGCAACTACCGCACCCGTGTCGCCAACACGCTTTTGCTCGACAACGCGCTGGCGACGATGGGGGCCGGCCTGCCGTCGGCGATGATGGCCGCGATGCTCTATCCCGATCGCCGCGTGCTCGCGGTCGCCGGCGACGGCGGCTTCATGATGAACAGCCAGGAGATGGAGACCGCCGTCCGTCTCAAGCTCAATCTCGTCGTGCTCGTGCTCGAGGACAACGCCTACGGCATGATCCGCTGGAAACAGGCCGTCGATCACTTTGCCGATTACGGCATGACCTTCGGCAATCCCGACTTTGTCATGTACGCGAACGCCTATGGCGCCACGGGGCATCGCATCGAAAGTATCGACAGCTTTGGCCCGACGCTCGATACGGCATTCAAGGAGGGCGGCGTGCATTTGGTCGTGATCCCGATCGACTATTCGGAGAATGTGCGCGTGCTCGTCGATGAGTTGCGGGCGCATGAGAAGTCGAAGGCGTGAGTTGCTTGCGACGATGATGTTGAAGCAGAAGCGCGTACAAAACTACGGTCTCGTGCCCCGGACGCAGCGCAGCGCTCCTTCAGCGGTGCGCTGCAGAGCCGGGGCCCATGGATCAGCGAACTCCATGGCTTCCTGGGTCCCGGCTCTACGCAGCAACGCTAAAGCGTTGCTGCGCGTCCGGGACACGAGAGGAACTTGTCTCGCGCTCCCCAATCAATGACACTGACCATCATCCAACCAAAAACAGGAATAAGATATGACTCGCGTTCGCTGTATCACCGAGATGGGCATGGGCGTCGACGTTCACGGCCGGGACGCCACCAAGGCGGCGAAGCGGGCTGTGTCGGATGCGATCCGGCATTCGAGCCTCGGTTTCTTCCGGATGATCGGCAAGACCGCAAACGACATGTTCGTCGACGTCACCATCGGCGTGCCCAATCCCGAGGCCGTCGACAAGGAGGCGGTTGCGAAGGAGCTTCCCTACGGCACCGTGACCGTCAACGCCGTCAAGGGAGGGCTGGAGATTCCCTCGGCGACGGAGCAGGCCAACGACCCCATCCTCATCGCTAACGCCGCTGTCATCGTCAGCTTCGACAAGGACTAGGCCGATGTCCGACAGCGATCTGCGGCTACTGGATCATCCGATCTGGAGCGCGCTGACCACGAGCCATAAGCATCTGGCCGAAGGCGGCCCGCGGGCGCTGCGTTATCCCGTGGACATGACGCCGTTTGCCGACATGGTCGACATGTCCGCGGCAAGCTTTGCCGCGCTCGGCGATCTGATGTCGCCTTCGCAGGTTGTCGCGCTGTTCACGCCGGAGCCGGTCGACGTTCCCGCCGGCTTCAACGTCGTGCTGGCCGAGACAGGCGAGCAGATGATCGGCTCGCCTGCGGACAGCCCGTCGCCTGACGCCGAGATCGTCACGCTCGGCAAGGCCGACGTCCCCGCGATGATGGCGCTGACGGCGCTGACCAAGCCCGGGCCGTTCGCGTTGCGAACGCATGAGCTCGGCACGTTCCTTGGCATTCGCGCCGGCGGCGAATTGGTCGCGATGACCGGCGAGCGTATGAATCCGGGGAAGTTCGTCGAGATGACAGCGGTCTGCGTTCATCCCGATTATCGCGGGCGCGGCTACGCGCAGGCGCTGCTCGCAGCGGTGGCGCGCCAGATCGAGGCGCGCGGAGAAATTCCGTTCCTGCACGTGTTTTCGAACAACACGTCAGCCATTGCGCTCTATCAGCGCCAGGGCATGCGCATCCGTCGCCGTCTGCACGTGACGGCGCTCGTGAAGCAGGGATGACGGCCCGGCGGAGTGCGCCGGGCCGCAGCATGATCCGGAAAAGTGCGAAGCGGTTTCCCGAAAGGATCATGCTCGATGCGCCGCTCTTGAGCGAGGAATCGATGCCGTCGAGCGCGGATGAGAGCGCGGACTCATCGCTCGAGCTGATGGTGCCGGCCGAGACTTCCTTGGTGAGTTCGCTCTTGAGGCGGTCGAGTGGGGAGTAGGAATTGGTGGTCGTGGCAGAGATCGAGGTCATTACCGGTCACTCCTGGTGATGTCTGGGATACGCTGAACATGACGATGAGGCTAAAGGTCGCGCGCTTAACGAGGTCTTGCCGCAAGGATTGCTGGCGTTTTCGTTGTGTTGCTCACACGGCGTGCGAACACGCGGCGAAACAAAAATGCGGGTGTTACAGGCGCCGCCCGCGCCTCGCGCGAACGGGCTTCCCCGCGGCCGATTCGTTGCTATATCCATCGCAACCAATTCGGGGGGAGCCTATCCATGGACGCCAGGACAACAAATAAGACACCAGATTTTTCCGCTGTGCGGACGGCGATGCAGCGCTACGTCGATCAGGAGATCGTTCCCGGCGTGTCCTGGGCAGTGCTGCGCGGACGCGAGGTGGTCGACCAGCAATGCGTCGGCTTTGCCGATCGCGAGGCGAAGACGGCGCTCCGGCCGGACCATATCTTTCGTGCCTTCTCCAACACCAAGATTTTCGTCACCTCTGCGGTCATGCTGCTGGTCGAGGAAGGCCGCATCGGGCTCGATGACGCAATCGAGAAATACCTGCCGCAGCTTGGCAATCGCAAAGTGCTGAAGCAAGGGGCGGCAAATCTTGCCGATATCGAGCCGGCGAACGGCCCGATCACGATCCGGCAGCTTCTGACCCACACCTCGGGTCTCAGCTACGGCATCTTCGATCCCGGCACGGTGCTGTTCAAGGGCTACAACGACGCGCGCGTGCTCAATCCGCTGACGCCGCTGACCGACATGATCGACAAGCTTGCCGATCTGCCGCTGTCCTATCAACCCGGCGCGAGCTGGGAATATTCGGTGGCGACCGACGTGGTCGGCCGTGTCGTGGAGGTCGTCTCGGGCAAGCCCCTTGACGCCTTCTTCAAAGCACGCATCTTCGATCCGCTCGGCATGACCGATACCGGCTTCTCCGTGCCTGAAACGCAGCAGGGCAGGCTGGTCGCGCACTACACCGGCGCCGACGTGCTCGATCCGATGAAGCCCGGCTTGACCCGCGCCGACAATCTGCCTTACCCGCAGGCCTATCGACGGCCGTTCCCGCGGCTGTCGGGTGGCGGCGGGCTGGTCTCGACCCTGCCAGACATGCTCGCGCTGGTGCGCGCCCTGGTGCCCGGGCCGGAGGCGTTGCTGAAGCCGGAGACGCTGCGGCTGATGATGACCAACCAGTTGCCGGCGGGCCAGACCATTCGCTTTGCCAATCTCGGGCCGATGCCCGGCAAGGGCTTTGGCCTCGGCGGCGCCGTGACCTTCGCGCCGACGCCGTTCGATCCTCCGAATTCCACCGGCGAATTCCAGTGGGGCGGGCTCGCCGGCACCCATTGGTGGATATGCCCTGAAGCCAACACCGCCGGCGTCCTGATGGCCCAGCGCCATATGGGCTTCTGGAATCCGTTCTTCTTCGAGTTCAAGCGCCTGGCCTACCAGGCGGTCGGAGGCTGACCGCCGGCGTGCCGAATTATCTCGGTCTCGATGGATTTCGCTTCGGCTGGGTCGCCGCGTGGATCGATGAGCGCGGCCAGCATGGATTCGACTATTCGCCGGGCCTGACGCGTCTGCTCGCGATGCCGCATGCGCGTGCGATGATCGACATGCCGATCGGATTGAAGCTGAGCGGCTATCGCGCGTGCGACCTGCGCGCGCGCGAATTGGTAGGCCCCGCTGTATTCCTCGGGGCCCGCCGCGATCTCTGGACGTTTCCCGACATGGCGGCGGCCAATCGCCACTATTGGGAGCACGAAGGCAAGGGCAGGGGCGTCTCGGCGCAGCTCTGGAACATCAGGGACAAGATCAGGGAGGTCGACGAGATCATGACGCCGGCGCGGCAGACGACGATCGGCGAGGCACATCCGGAATTGATCTTCCGGAATCTTGCGAGGGGAGTCCTGCTTGCGAGGAAGACATCGGCGGAAGGTCGCGAGCAACGCATCGCACTGTTGGCGCAACGTGGCTTTACGCGCTTGCCAAAGTGGCTGACGCAGCGCCACGGCGCCGGCATAGGCCGCGACGATCTCATCGATGCCTGCGCCTGCGCAGTCGCGGCGCGGGACAGCACGCAGCGCGTCGGCGGGGATGAGATCGATCCGCGCGGTCTGCGGATGGAGATCAATTACTGAGGCGGTGCCGATAGCCCGAGTCCGGGAAAAACAGGCAAAATTATTTGAACCATATAGGAACTGGCGATGGCCGGCCAGCGTTCCCCGTGCGAACAGAATTGAGAGAAGCTCGTGCGATGAATGATGCCAGTCAGTTCGCGACAGCGATGCTCGCGCTCGTTTTCGCCGGAGCATTGCTCGTCACCGCGCAGCTCTTCGTCGACCAACGCGCCCAGCGCGACATGGTCTACGCCACCAGTCATCTGCTGCGGCCGTTGTGATCCGGCTGAATGGCTCGGCCTTGCGCCGTTCGGTGGCTCGCCTAGATTGGGCGGCATCTCACGAACGATGCCGGGGTCCCGATGTCCGATTTGTCCGCCTTTCCGATCACCAAGCGCTGGCCTGCCAAGCATCCGGAGTTGCTCCAGCTCTATTCGCTGCCGACGCCTAACGGCGTCAAGGTTTCGATCATGCTGGAGGAGATCGGATTGCCCTACGAAGTCCATCTCGTGGACTTCGGCAAGGACGACCAGAAGACGCCGGAATTCCTCTCGCTCAATCCGAACGGCAAGATCCCGGCGATCCTCGATCCCAACGGCCCCGGCGGCAGACCGCTGCCACTGTTCGAGTCCGGTGCCATCCTGCAATACCTCGCGGAGAAGACCGGCAAGCTGCTGCCGCAGGATGCCGCGCGCCGTTACCAGACCATCCAGTGGGTGCACTTCCAGATGGGCGGCATCGGGCCGATGTTCGGCCAGGTCGGCTTCTTCCACAAATTCGCCGGCAAGGATTTTGAGGACAAGCGGCCGCGGGATCGCTACGTCAGCGAGGCCAAACGCCTGCTTGGCGTGATGGAGACGCATCTTGCCGACCAGCAATGGTTCATGGATGACGACTACACCATCGCCGACATTTCGATGTTTGGCTGGGTACGCAACCTCGTCGGCTTTTACGGTGCCGGCGATCTCGTCGAATTCACTCAGTTCAAGTCGGTCGCGGCCTGGCTCGAACGCGGGCTGGTGCGTCCGGCCGTTGAGCGCGGGTTGAACATTCCCAAGCGGCCGTGAGAGAGCTTTTGGTCAAGTCCGGGGTGGCCTGGCCGATGAAACAGGAGGATGAAGCGATGGGCGGCCGGCGAAGGCGATGCCTGCCGCTAGAACAGCCGCCCGCCGTTCGGCACCGGCTTGCTCGGCTGCATCAGCACGACCTTGCCGTCGGCATCGGGGAAGCCGAGCGTCAGCACCTCCGAGACAACAGGTCCGATCTGGCGCGGCGGGAAATTAACGACGGCCGCGACCTGCTGTCCGATCAGCGTCTCGATCGGATGGTTCTCGGTGATCTGCGCCGAGCTCTTGCGCACGCCGATGGCGGGGCCGAAGTCGATCCACAGCCGCCAGGCCGGCTTGCGCGCCTCGGGAAACGGTTTTGCATCGACGATGGTGCCGACGCGGATATCGACCGAGAGAAACGTGTTGAAGTCGATGGTCGGCGAGGCGGATGCGGCGGGATCGTGGGTGACGTGCATGGTGTGTCCGTTCGGAAGAGGTCGACAGCGTCGTTGGCAATATTGTCGCGCGAAGCGGAGTTTCGTACAACGCAGAGCCACCACGACGCATGCGCGAGGACCGTCTTGCCCAACATCATCTACGGCATCAAGAACTGCGACACCATGAAGAAGGCGCGCGCCTGGCTTGACACCCATGGCGTCGCCTACGAGTTCCACGACTACAAGGCCGCCGGCGTCGAGAAGGACAAGCTCAAGCAATGGAGCGACAAGCTCGGCTGGGAAATGCTGCTCAATCGCGCCGGCACCACCTTCAAGAAGCTGCCCGATGCCGACAAGGAAGGCCTGACCGAGAAGAAGGCGTTGGCGCTGATGCTAGCGCAACCATCGATGATCAAGCGGCCCGTGCTCGAAATCGGCGGCAAGCTCCTGGTCGGCTTCAAGCCGGATGTTTACGAGAAGGAAGTCAGCGCCAAATCGCGCAAGAGCTAATTCAGCTCGATGATCTCGGCGGTGACGCCGGGGCCGGACTGGTCGGCGAATTCCACGACGTCGGCGGCCGCGATGCGGCCGGGTGCGCGGTGAAACAGGTCGCGGTCGATCACCGTGCGTAGTTTCGGCCGCGGCGGCGCGTCATTTCCGCGCAGCAGATTCTTGATCTCGAAGCCGCCGTCTTCGCAGAAGGTTTTGAGCGAAGCGATGACGTGACTGACCTTGTCGTCGGTCAGGAAAGGCAGCAGCAGCCGCTCATAGGCGACGACGCGGCCGTAGATGTCGTCGACGTCGGCAACGCTGTAGACCGGAAGTCCGCGCGCGACGCATTCGTGATAGACCGGCATGACAAAGGGCGCGAGCTGCGGCCCGACATAATCCTCCAGCAGGATTCCCTTGCCGGTATGGCCATAGGCGCGCGAGATCCGCGTGCCCTCGCTCTGAATGGTCAGGCGCGGCGTCGGCGTCGAATTGTCCACCGTGTAATAGATGAGATCGGATAGCTCCTCCTCGAGTCGCGCGGGCTGATACTCCCAGATCGCCGGCGCCGTCTGCTGGCGCGCATAGAGTCGCAGCCAATTGTTGAGCAGGTCACGCTGCTTGATCGACTTGACGACGGAGGGGGCGGCGCTGGCGAAATCCAAAGCAATATTCCCGGCGATTGAACCCGCGCATGATCGCCGCGGCGGGAAAATTTTTGATGAAGGCTGGCGCGCGGGACCAAAGACCGTTAACGACGGCTTGATGACCGGTGTCTTGCGAACCGGGAGGCCGGCAGGCGCGACATCACAAAACCTCCAACTAAGGGAGCATAAGACTCCCGGCCGGAGGCTCGACCTGCTCAGCTTTCCGCCTTGCCTAACCCCCGTCACCTCCGGCATATTCCGCGCCCGGAGGCGGCGTTCCGGGAAGGCTCCAAGGCCTCCGGAAAGCCGAATTAACAAGGACAGCCACGCGCATTGCGCGGGCGGGGGGAAATCTGTTTGGCCGATGAGTTCATTCTCGAAACGGAAGGCTTGACCAAGGAGTTCGCGGGCTTCTTCGCCGTCCGCGACGTTGCGCTCAAGGTTCGCCGCGGGAGTATCCACGCGTTGATCGGCCCGAACGGGGCCGGCAAGACGACGTGCTTCAATCTTCTGACCAAGTTCCTCAAGCCGTCTGCCGGAAAAATCCTGTACAAGGGACAGGACATCACCGCGATGGCGCCGGCCGACGTGGCCCGCATGGGACTGGTTCGTTCATTCCAGATCTCGGCGGTGTTTCCGCACATGACCGCATTGGAGAACGTTCGTGTCGCGCTTCAGCGCCAGCACGGCAGCTCCTTCGATTTCTGGCGCTCCAAGAGCGTGCTCAACCGCTACAACAGCCGCGCGCATGAGCTGTTGAACGATGTCGGTCTCAGCGAGTTTGCCAATACGCCGGCAGTCGAGATGCCTTACGGGCGCAAGCGCGCGCTCGAGATCGCGACCACGCTAGCGCTCGATCCGGAGATGATGCTGCTGGACGAGCCGATGGCCGGCATGGGCCACGAGGACATCGACAAGATCGCGGCGCTGATCAAGCGTATCTCGGCGAAGTATACCATCCTGATGGTCGAGCATAACTTAAGCGTCGTGGCCAATCTCTCCGACATCATCACCGTGCTGACGCGCGGACAGGTGCTCGCGCAGGGTAATTATTCCGAGCTCACCAAGGACGAGCGCGTCAAGGAAGCCTATTTGGGAGCCGGTCATGCCTGAGATTGCAATGGCCGAGGCTCCGGCGAAGGCCGCAACGGGCGGCAACATCCTCCAGGTCCGCAACTTGGAGGCCTGGTACGGCGAGTCCCACATCCTGCACGGGATCAATTTCGACGTGAACGCGGGCGAGGTCGTCACGTTGCTCGGGCGCAACGGCGCCGGCAAGACGACCACGCTGAAGTCGATCATGGGGATCATCGGCAAGCGCGCCGGCTCGATCAAATTCAACAACCAGGACATCATCCGCGCGACCTCCGACAAGATCGCGCGCATGGGCATCGCGTTCTGCCCGGAGGAGCGGGGAATCTTCTCCAGCCTCGACGTGCGGGAGAATCTGTTGCTGCCGCCGGTGGTACGCCCAGGCGGATTGCCGCTCGAGCAGATCTTCGATCTGTTTCCGAATCTGAAGGAGCGGCTCAACAGCCAGGGCACCAAGCTGTCCGGCGGCGAACAGCAGATGCTCGCGATCGCGCGCATCCTGCGCACCGGCGCCAGCTTCCTGATGCTGGACGAGCCGACCGAAGGTCTCGCGCCTGTCATCATTCAGCAGATCGGTCACACCATTGCGCGGCTGAAGAAGGAAGGCTTCACGATCCTTCTGGTCGAGCAGAACTTCCGGTTCGCATCCACCGTCGCCGACCGTTATTACGTCGTCGAGCACGGCAAGATCATTGACGGATTTTCCAATGCGGAGCTTGCCGCCAACATGGACAAGCTCCACACCTATCTCGGCGTCTAGGACGGCCAAGGGTCGCACGGTTACGAGAAGATTCACAGGGGAAGTAGCATGAAAAAGTCGATTGCATCGTTGTTGCTCGGCACGGCGTTGGCCGTGACCACCGCTGGCGCCGCCTTCGCGCAGGACAAGACGGTCAAGATCGGCGCGCTGTCCGATCAGTCCGGTCTCTATGCCGATCTCGGCGGCCCCGGTTCGACGCTGGCAGCCCGAATGGCGGTTGAAGATTCCGGCCTCGCGGGCAAGGGCTGGAAGATCGACATCATCTCGGGTGATCACCAGAACAAGCCGGATATCGGCACCGCGATCGCCCGGCAGTGGTTCGACGTCGACAAGGTCGACATCATCGTCGACGTGCCGAACTCCGGCGTGGCGCTCGCCGTCAACAACATCGTCAAGGAAAAGAACGGCGTCTACATCAATTCGGGCGCGGCGACCTCCGACCTCACCAACGCGCAGTGCTCGCCCAACACCGTGCACTGGACCTACGACACCTACATGCTGGCCCACACCACGGGGCAGGCGCTGGTGAAGGCTGGTGGCGACACCTGGTTCTTCCTGACTGCCGACTATGCCTTCGGTGCGGCGCTCGAGCGTGACACCACCGCTGTCGTCACCGCCAACGGCGGCAAGGTCGTCGGCGGCGTCAAGCATCCGCTCAACACGCCGGACTTCTCGTCCTTCCTGCTCCAGGCGCAGGCCTCCAAGGCCAAGATCATCGGGCTTGCTAATGCCGGCGGCGACACCACCAATACGATCAAGCAGGCCGCCGAGTTCGGCATCGTCAAGGGTGGCCAGAAGCTCGCGGCGCTGCTCTTGTTCCTCACCGACGTCAAGGCGATCGGTCTGGAAACCGCGCAGGGCCTGAACTTCACCGAGACCTTTTACTGGGACATGAACGACCAGACCCGGGCGTTCTCCAAGAGGTTCTCGGAGAAGATGAAGAACAGCGCTCCGCCGACCATGGTGCAGGCGGGCGTCTATGCCGGCGTGCGCCACTATCTCAAGGCGCTGGACGCGCTCGGCGGCAATCCGCATGACGGCGTCAAGGTCGTCGAGAAGATGAAGTCGATGCCGACGGAAGATGATCTGTTCGGCAAGGGCGAGATCCAGCCCAACGGCCGCACCATCCACAACGCCTATCTGTTCGAGGTGAAGAAGCCCTCCGAGTCCAAGGGACCCTGGGACTTCTACAAGCTCGTCGGCACGGTGTCGGGCGATCAGGCCTTCACGCCGCTGTCCGAGAGCAAGTGCGCGCTGCTCAAGAAGTAAGGCCAACAGCCCGCCGGCGGCGAGCCGGCGGGCGCTACTTTGGGAACGCCGAAGGGACTGGGTGCTGGATCGATGCAGGCTCTCTACGCACAGCTACTGGTGGGACTGATCAACGGCTCGTTCTACGCGCTGCTCAGTCTCGGGCTCGCCGTGATCTTCGGCATGCTCAACATCATCAATTTCGCCCATGGCGCGCTCTACATGATGGGCGCCTTCGTTGCCTATTTCCTGCTGAACCTCGGCGGCATCAATTACTGGTGGGCGCTGCTGCTGGCGCCGATCATCGTCGGCATCTTCGGCATGATCCTGGAGCGGACCATGCTGCAATGGCTGACCGGGCTCGACCATCTCTACGGCCTGCTGCTGACCTTCGGCATCGCACTGATCGTGCAAGGCGTGTTCCAGAACTACTTTGGCTCCTCCGGCATGCCTTACGCCATTCCGGACCAGCTTAAGGGCGGCATGAATCTCGGCTTCATGTTCTTACCCGTCTACCGCGGCTGGGTCGTCATCTTCTCGCTGGTCGTGTGCATTGCGACCTGGTTCCTGATCGAGAAGACGCGGCTCGGCGCTTATTTGCGCGCCGCCACTGAAAATCCAACGCTGGTGCGTGCCTTCGGTATCAACGTGCCGCGCATGATCACGTTGACCTACGGCCTCGGCGTCGGCCTGGCCGCACTCGCGGGCGTGCTCTCCGCGCCGATCAACCAGGTCCGGCCGCTGATGGGCGCCGACCTGATCATCGTGGTGTTCGCGGTGGTGGTGATCGGCGGCATGGGATCGATCATGGGTTCCATCATCACCGGCTTCGCGCTCGGTGTGATCGAGGGCCTGACCAAATATTTCTACCCCGAGGCCTCCAATACCGTCGTGTTCGTGCTGATGGTGCTGGTGCTCTTGGTAAAGCCAACGGGATTGACGGGAAGGGCAGCCTGATATGACAGCCTTGACGGATGACACGCTGCCAATGACCCCGCGCGCGATGCGTGATGAGATGATTGTGTTCGTGGTGATGGCGCTGCTGCTGGCTTCGGTGCCGTTTAGCGGCATCTACCCGTTCTTCGTGATGCAGGCGCTGTGCTTCGCGCTGCTCGCCTGCGCCTTCAATCTCTTGATCGGCTATGGCGGCCTGTTGTCGTTCGGCCACGCGATGTTCATGGGCACCGCCGGCTATTGCAGTGCGCACGCGCTGAAAGTATGGGCGCTGCCGCCCGAGCTTGGTATCCTCGTCGGCATCGCCGCGGCGTTCGGGCTATCGCTCATCACCGGCTACATCTCGATCCGCCGCCAGGGCATCTATTTCTCGATGATCACGCTGGCGCTGTCGCAGCTGCTGTACTTCATCTATCTCCAGACGCCGTTCACCCATGGCGAGGACGGCATCCAGGGCATTCCGCAGGGGCATATGTTCGGCGTGCTCGACCTGTCCAAGCCGACCGTGCTCTACTACGTCGTGCTGGTCGGCTTCCTCGCGGGTTTCCTGCTGATCTATCGCATCATCAACTCGCCTTTCGGCGAGGTCCTGAAGTCGATCCGCGAGAACGAGCCGCGCGCCATTTCGCTCGGCTACCGGACCGACCAGTACAAGTTCCTGGCGTTTGTCCTGTCGGGGACGTTGGCCGGCTTTGCCGGCGCACTGAAAGTGTTCGTGGCGCAGAACGCTTCGCTCACCGACGTGCACTGGTCGATGTCGGGCGAGGTCGTGCTGATGACGCTGGTCGGCGGTCTCGGCACCATTTTCGGTCCGGTGGTCGGCGCCTTCGCGATCATCGCTATGCAGCAATATCTGGCCGGCTTTGGCCAGTGGGTGACGGTGATCCAGGGCTCGATCTTCGTGATCTGCGTGCTCACCTTCCGCCGTGGCGTCGTTGGCGAAATTGCCCATTACTTCCGGCGCTCGCTCTAAGTTGCTGAGTTCGGTGCCAATCAAGTAACGAGCTTCAGCCCGACAATGCCGGCCACGATCAGGCCGATACTGGCGAGGCGAAGCCCGGTGGCGGGTTCGCCGAACAGGATGATGCCGAGCGTCGCGGTGCCGACCGCGCCGATGCCCGTCCAGACTGCATAGGCGGTTCCGACGGGCAGTGACTTGAGCGCGAGTCCGAGCAGGATCACGCTGCCGGCCATGGCCGCGAGCGTGATGACGGACGGAACCGGCCTGGTAAATCCCTCGGTATATTTCAGGCCAATCGCCCAGGTGATCTCGAGAAGACCGGCGACGAACAGGATGCTCCAGGCCATGACGACCCTCCATTCAAGGCAGGGTCGTCCCCGCGGCTAATGACTTGTGAAAAGGAGGGCCGTCCCTCCCAAAAGGACGATATGGGGCTGGCCGAAGGGCTCCGCAATCACCAAATCAGGCTTGATCAGGCCCCTTTTCCCTGCCAAACGCTCCCGCCATGTCCGACATCGCCACCACAGCCGAATCGCCGGCCCGTTCCCCGCTTGCCGCAGAAGTGTCGCGGCGGCGCACCTTTGCGATCATTTCGCACCCGGACGCCGGCAAGACCACGCTGACCGAAAAGCTGCTGCTGTTCGGCGGCGCCATCAATCTGGCCGGCCAGGTCAAGGCCAAGGGCGAGCGGCGCAACACCCGCTCGGACTGGATGAAGATCGAGCGCGAGCGCGGCATCTCGGTCGTGACCTCGGTCATGACCTTCGAGTTCGAAGGCCTCGTGTTCAACCTGCTGGATACGCCGGGCCACGAAGACTTTTCGGAAGACACTTATCGCACGCTCACGGCGGTCGATTCCGCCGTGATGGTGATCGACGCAGCCAAGGGCATCGAAGCGCGCACGCGAAAGCTGTTCGAGGTGTGTCGTCTTCGGGACATCCCGATCATCACCTTTATCAATAAAATGGATCGCGAGAGCCGTGACGTTTTCGAGCTGCTCGACGAGATCGAGAAGACGCTGGCGCTCGACACCACGCCGATGACCTGGCCGGTCGGCCGCGGCCGCGACTTCCTCGGCACCTATGACGTCGTCAATGGCGGCGTACGCCTGCTCGAAGGCGGCGGCGCCAAGACGGGCGCTGCGCAGCAGATCGAGATCGCTGAGCTCGCCAAGCTCAATGCGAACCTCGACGTCTCCGGGGTGAAGGACGAGCTTGAGCTCGTGACTGAAGCCTCCAAGCCATTCGAGCTCGACGCGTTTCGCGAGGGCCATCTGACGCCGGTTTATTTCGGCAGCGCGCTGCGCAATTTCGGCGTCGGCGATCTGCTGGAGGGCCTCGGCAAATTCGCGCCCGAGCCGCGTGCGCAGGACAGCGATCAGCGCAAGGTCGAAGCGACCGATCCGCGCATGAGCGCCTTCGTTTTCAAGATCCAGGCCAACATGGATCCGAACCATCGCGACCGCATCGCGTTTGCGCGGCTCTGCTCCGGCAAGCTCAGCCGCGGCATGAAGGCGAAGCTGGTGCGCACCGGCAAGAGCATGCCGCTGTCGAGCCCGCAATTCTTCTTTGCCCAGGACCGCTCGGTCGCGGACGAGGCCTTTGCCGGCGACGTCGTCGGCATTCCCAATCACGGCACGCTGCGCATCGGCGACACGCTGACCGAGGGCGAGGATTTCAATTTCGTCGGCGTGCCGAGCTTCGCACCTGAAATCGTCCGCCGTGTCCGTCTCACCGACGCGATGAAAGCGAAGAAGCTGAAGGAAGCGCTTCAGCAGATGTCGGAAGAGGGCGTCGTGCAGGTGTTCCGTCCGCGCGACGGCGCACCGGCGCTGGTCGGCGTGGTCGGCGCGCTGCAGCTCGACGTGCTCAAGGCACGGCTCGAGGCGGAATATTCGCTGCCGGTCGAGTTCGAGGTGAGCGAGTTCCAGCTCGCGCGCTGGGTCTCCTCGGAGGACCGCAAGAAGCTCGATACTTTCATCGCGGCCAACACCTCCAGCATCGCCGACGACGTCGACGGCGACCCCGTATATCTGGCCCGGAACGAGTTCTATCTCGGCTACACCAGGGAACGCGCCGAGGGCATCGCGTTCACCAACGTCAAGGACGTCAAGAAGAAGGGGTAGGGCGAAGCCCGGCCGTTTAAGCGCGAGCATGTGAACGCCCGCGGACTTGACGCCTTCGCAGACGGTGCCACGTTTCATCACGTGACATCGCGAGCTCAAAGCATGTGGCGCGCTATCCTCGTTCTGGTCCTGCTGGCGATCTCTGCGGTCGCTACCAATGCGCAGCACCGCCAGATCAATCCGATCCCGTTTGCGCATGAGCCGTGCAGCGTGCTCGACAATCGTCCTTGCACACCGTCCTATTGCAGCCCGCTCGATCCCGGGCCCTGCATTCCCGAGATCGATTATCCCTACGGCGAGAACCTCCAGCTCACGATCGAGAGCGTCCCGTCAGACGCCGACCGCGCCAGATACCAGAAGCCTGATCACGATCTCGATACGATCGGCGACCTCTTCGCGGAGCTGCGCACCTGCTGGTCGCCGCCGTCGGACAATGCCCGAACCGGAATGCAGATGTCGGTGCGCTTCAGCTTCAACAAGACCGGCGGCCTGATCGGCCCGCCGCGCCTGACCTACGCGACCGCAGGCGTCCCGGCCGATACAAGGACGACCTATCTCAATGCGATCAATGCATCGCTGAATGCCTGCCTGCCGCTGAAATTCACCAGCGGCCTCGGTGGTGCCCTGGCCGGGCGTCCGATCGCGATCCGCTACGTCGATAATCGCGATTTCGGAAAATAGCTCTATCTCCTCATCCTGAGGAGCGCGCTTGCGCGCGTCTCGAAGGATGAGGGCCCCGCCGTTGCGGCAGCCGGGCCTGCATGGCTCGAGCGCTTTGCGCCTCCTCACCATGAGGAGTGAGAGTTGCGACCGGCGGCCAATCGATGATACTTCAGAGGCGGGGCGCTGGTTGAGGGGAGGATGTCGTGGGTCTGCTGGTCATGATCCTGGGGCTGGTGCTGTTTTTCGCCGCCCATGTTTTCACGACGAAACGAGACGCGCGGGCGCAGGCGATCGCGCGGCTGGGCGAGGGGACCTACAAGATCCTCTATTCTGTCGTCTCGCTTGCGGGACTGGCGCTGATCGTCTGGGGTTTTGGCCATTATCGCAGCTCAGGCTGGATCGATGTCTGGTACCCGCCGAAGGCGATGAAGCACATCACGGTCGCGCTGATGCTGCCCGCCGTCATCCTGGTGGTCGCTTCCTACTTGCGCGGCCGCATCTATGCGACGGTGAAGCATCCGATGCTCGCCGGCGTCAAGCTGTGGGCGGCGGCGCATTTGCTCGCCAATGGCGATCTCGGCTCCATCATCCTGTTCGGCTCGTTCCTGGGCTGGGGGGTGTATGACCGCATTTCGCTGAAACATCGCACCGACCCCGGCGCGCCGCCGATTCCGGTGGGCGGCGTCACTAACGACCTGATCGCAGTCGCGGTCGGTATCGTAGCCTATCTCGCGCTCGCCTTCGCGTTCCACCCCGTCGTAATCGGTGTGCCCGTTGTGGGAGTATGACGGCAGCAGGGGTGGCCGACCTACCGGAGCGTGAAGGCGACGGTCTGCGCGAGATACTCGCCAGCTTTCTGCGCCAGGAGGAAATAATCGCCACTGTGATGGTCCGGAATTGCGATATCCGCCGACCCGTCTCCGCCTTTGGCAAGTGCGTCGCTGTTTGACGGTATTATCTTTTCTCCGGATGTCTTGTTGACGAACAAGATCTCCGCGCCGGACGGCATCTCCGCATAGGCCACGCTGACGTTTTCCGGAGATTGAGTAACATAATTCAATCGGGGCATCGCTCGTCCTTCACAATCTGACGTTGTTCCGGCAGGCTACACGTTGCCTTGCATTGCTGGAAGGTACAACTCCGGAGCAGTGAACCAGCTGCAACTCGCTTACCACGGTCAACGCACGAATCGCATGACAAGGATGGTTCCGGTTAACGCCTTGATCGGGCTGGCTTTGCCTTGCCAGCGCCATATCGATAGGGTATCGCCGCCGCCACGTGGGGACGGGTTTTCTGTCGCGCCGGTTGGGCGCGTGCTCCCGGCCGGGGATGGGATAGTCTTAAGTGTCTGAATTATTTGACGAAGTCGACGAGGAAGTACGTCGCGAGCAGCTCAAAAAGCTGTGGGACAAATATTCGCTGTACTTCATCGCCCTCATGGTGCTGGTCGTGGCGGCCGTGGGCGGTTGGCGCGGCTACCAGTATCTGGAGTCCAAGAAGGCCGCCGAGGCCGGTGCGATCTTCGAGAAGGCCGTCGAGCTGTCGGAGCAGGGCAAGCACGCGGAGGCCGAGACGGCCTTTGCCGATCTCGCTGCCAAGGCCCCATCTGGCTACCGTACCCTGGCGCGGCTGCGCGCCGCAGCTGAGGCGTCCGCCCGCGATCCCAAGGCTGCCGCCAAGATGTATGACGACATCGCCGCTGACAGCAGCATCGGCAGTGAGTGGCGGGATCTTGCCAAGATTCGCGCCGCCGGCCTGCTGGTGGACAGCGCGAGCTACGCCGACATCCAGCAGCGGCTGGAGACTTCTGCCGAGCCCAAATCGACCTTCCGCCACAGCGCCCGCGAGCTGCTGGCGCTGTCGGCCTGGCGCAACAACGACATGACCGCGGCCCGCAAATGGGTCGACGCGATCGCCGAGGACGGCGAAACGCCGCCGGGCCTGCGCTCGCGCGCCGAAGCGCTTCAGGCCCTGTTGCCGCCCGTCGCCAAGAGCTGATCAAGAGCTGACGGTCAAGTGAGCTAAGACGAGATATCGATATGCGCCGTACGCCACGTTTGATCGCAGCCGCCGTCCTGATCGCCTTCACGGGCCTCCTGGGCGGCTGCTCTAGCGGCGGATTCGATCCGAGCGATCTGCTCGACTTCCTCGACACCAAGAAAAAGCTGCCGGGCGACCGCAAGCCGGTCTTCCCCGAGGGCGTGCCGGGTCTCGAGCAGGGCGTGCCGAAGGACATGTACAAGGGCGCCCAGCAACAGCAGGATGCGCCTGCCGTTGCGGCGCTGCCGGCCGAGCCGCCGCCCGCTGAGCCGGCGAAACCGTCGAAATCCGCCAAGGGCAAGAAGGCCAGGCAGCCGGCCGCGACCGCAGCCGCCCCGGCTGAAGCGCCGGCCGGCGAGGTCGATGGCGAGGCCCAGCCCGAGGCGGCGCCAGCGCCGGCCGCCGCGCAGCCCAAGCACAAGATCGTCCGCAAGCGCACCACTGCGCCGCCGCCGGATCAAACCGCTCAGCAGCCGGCGCAATCGGCTCAAACCACCCAGCCACAGCAGACGCAGGGGGCCTTCCCGGCACCGATGCCCAGCGGCAGTTTCTCGCGCTGATATTTTTCACCGATTTGACAGGCGCTACTTCCACGGCGCACGAATGACCAATGTCCTTTACGATCGCCATCATCGGCCGACCCAATGTCGGCAAGTCGACGCTGTTCAACCGCCTGGTCGGACAGAAGCTCGCGCTTGTCGATGATTTGCCCGGCGTCACCCGCGACCGCCGCGAGGGCGAGGCCAGGCTCGGCGATCTCGAATTCACCATCATCGACACCGCTGGCCTCGACGAAGGTGCCAAGGGCTCGCTGACGGCGCGGATGCAGGAGCAGACCGAGGCTGCGATCGCGCAGGCCGATGCACTGTTCTTCGTGATCGATGCCCGCATCGGCCTCACGCCCACCGACCGCGCCTTCGCCGATTTCGCCCGCAAGGCCAACAAGCCGGTGCTGCTGGTCGCCAACAAGAGCGAAGGCAAGCACGGCGACGCCGGCGCAATGGAATCCTTTGCGCTTGGCCTCGGCGATCCCATCCAGATTTCGGCCGAGCACGGCGAGGGCATGGGCGAACTCTACGACGCGCTCGCCAAGCTGATGCCGGAGCCCGTCGACGAGGATGAGACCGAGGACGACGAGCCGCTCACCGAGGAAGAGGCCGCGACGCGTCCGATCCGGGTTGCCATCGTCGGCCGTCCCAATGCCGGCAAGTCGACCATGATCAACCATCTGCTCGGCGAGGAGCGCCTGCTGACGAGCCCGGAAGCCGGCACCACGCGCGATTCCATCGCGGTCGAGATCAATTGGAAGGGCCGCGAATTTCGCGTGTTCGACACGGCAGGTCTGCGTCGCCGCTCACGCATCGAAGAGAAGCTGGAGAAGCTCTCGGTTGCCGACGCGTTGCGCGCGGTGCGCTTTGCCGAAGTCGTCGTGATGATGATGGACGCGCAGAACCGCTTCGAGGAGCAGGATCTGCGTATCGCCGATCTGATCGAGCGCGAGGGCCGCGCGGTCGTGCTCGCCGTCAACAAATGGGATCTGATGGAGACCAAGGGCGGCGGCGCGATCTCGGCCTTGCGCCGCGACGCCGATCATTGGCTGCCGCAAGTCAAGGGCGTGCCGATCGTCGCCGTCTCCGGCCTGATGGGCGAGGGCATCGATCGCCTGATGCAGGCGATCCAGGATGCCTATGCACTCTGGAACAGGCGTGTCTCGACCTCGGCATTGAACCGCTGGTTCGAGGAAGCTGTCCAGGCCAATCCGCCACCGGCCGTGTCCGGCCGCCGGCTGAAGCTGAACTACATCACGCAGACCAAAGCGCGCCCGCCGAGCTTCGTCTTGTTCTGCTCGCGCGCGGATGCCGTGCCGCAGTCTTACTTGCGCTACCTCATTAACTCGATGCGTGAGGCTTTCGACCTTCCGGGCACGCCGGTGCGCATCACCTTGCGCGAGAAGGCCAATCCCTTCGCCCACAAGCGCAAGCGGCCGTCGTGAGCGGCGAGGCGATGGCGCAAGGCGCGCTCTAACGCGGGACTGGCAGCAGCGCTATCGGTCGTCAATTTCATCGCGCAGTGGCTCGGACGAAGGCGGTTTCGTAGGGTGGGCAAAGCGAAGCGTGCCCACCGCTTCTTCGTTTACTGAGAGCTGGTGGGCACGGCGCTCTCGCGCCTTTGCCCACCCTACAGCAGCGTTGACTTGGCCTACTTCTTCACCAGCGGACACTCGCTGTCCTTGAGCGGCTTGGCCGCGTCTTCCGCCGGGATGGTGGCGACCAGCTTGTAATAGTCCCACGGTCCCTTCGACTCCTCCGGCTTCTTCACCTCGAACAGATAGGCCGGGATGATGTGGCGACCGTCGATGCGGACTGTGCCCTTGCCGAATACCGGATCGTCGGTCGGGAGTTCCTTCATCTTGGCGACGACCTTGGCGCCGTCATGCGGATTGCCGCCGAGGGCTTCCATCGCCTTGAGGTAATGCAGCACGACTCCGTACACGCCTGCCGCATCCATCGAAGGCATTGTGCCTTTCGGCGACAGTTTGACGAAGCGCTTGGACCATTCCCGGGTCTGGTTGTTCATGTCCCAATAGAACGACTCGGTAAAAGTCAGCCCCTGAGCGGTCTTCAGCCCAAGCGAATGGACATCGCTGATGAAGAGGAGGAGCGCCGCGAGCTTCTGGCCGCCCTGGACGATGCCGAATTCGGAAGCCTGCTTGATGGCATTGGTCGTGTCGCCGCCGGCATTCGCAAGGCCGACGATCTTGGCCTTGGAGTTCTGTGCCTGCAGCAGGAACGACGAGAAGTCTGACGTGTTGAGCGGATGCTTGACGCCGCCGAGCACCTTGCCGCCGTTCGCCGTGACCACGGCACTGGTGTCGCGCTCGAGCGCATGGCCGAAGGCATAGTCTGCGGTCAGGAAGAACCAGGTGTCGCCACCAACCTTGGTCAGCGCCTTGCCGGTGCCGTTGGCGAGCATGTAGGTGTCGTAGGTGTAGGAGATCGTGTTCGGCGTGCAGGCCTTGCCGGTGAGATCAGCCGTGGCCGCACCAGAATTGAGCAGCACCGAGTTCTTCTCTTTCACCATATTGCTGACGGCAAGCGCGACGCTGGACGTGGGCGTGTCGGCGATCGCGTCAACCCTGTCGTTGTCGATCCATTGCCGGGCGATGTTGACCCCGATGTCCGGCTTGTTCTGGTGGTCGCCGCTGAGAACCTCGATGGTCCAGCCCTTTGCCTTCATGCCGGAATCTTCGACCGCCATCTTGGCCGCAGCCACCGAGTTGGGGCCGCCGATGTCGGCGTAGAGGCTCGACATGTCGTTCAACACGCCGATCTTCACCGTCTTGTCTTGGGCGGAAGCCGAGCCGGCAAAGCCGAGGCCGGCACAGGTCAACAGCGCGGCATAGCGCCACGCGCGAGCGTTCTTCATGGTGTTTCCCTCCTGTTGATGCCGAGGCGGCCCTCTTGGACGGGGCTTTCGACCATCGGCGCGATCGGTCACGATCTTGGATTCCCGATAGCCTGTCTCAAGGCTTGCGGCAATGCGCTAATCGTAGCGGTCGGAGCGATCGGTTAATCCGGCAAGCCCGGCACTGATGCAAATTTCATCAACCCGTCATCGGGCCGCAAGGCGCGACCACGATAGGGGATACCTATGCCGGCGCGCGGTAGCTCATCAGGCTGCGCGTCTTGTAGTCGTAGAACTTGCCGGTCTCGGTCCAGTCGGGCGTGCACAGCGGGACGATGAATTCGGCGACTTGTTCGGGCGTGTCGAGCGTCGCGGGATCCTCGCCCGGCATGAGCGTGGCGCGCATGCGGGTGCGGACGGGACCCGGGTTGAACAGGTTGACGCGCAGCTTCGTGTTCGCGGTCTCCTGCGCCCAGGCGCGTGCCAGCGTCTCCAGCGCGGCCTTGGAGGCGGCGTAGGGGCTGACATAGGCGGTCGCCTTATTGGCGGCTCCCGAGGTGATGAAGACGGCGCGGCCGGCATCGGACTGCCTCAGCAGCGGCTCCATGCAGCGGATCAGCTGGAAGTTCGCGGAGACGTTGACGGCCATGACGTCGTTGAACGTCTTGAGCTCGATATGGCCGACCGGCGAGGAGGGACCGAGCACGCCGGCATTGCCGATGAGGATGTCGAGCTTGCCATAGCGCTCGTGCAGGCCGGCCCCAAGCCGCGCGATCCCGTCGGAATCGGTGAGGTTGAGCGGGACCAGCGTAGCGTTGCTGCCACCTACTTTGCGGATCTCGTCGTCGAGCTCCTCGAGCCCGCCTTGCGTGCGCGCAGTGGCAACGATATGCGCACCGGCCTTCGCCAGCGCGAGTGCCGTGGCAAAACCGATGCCGCGCGAGGCGCCGGTGATGAGAGCGATGCGGGAGGCGAGGGGTTTTGTCATGGCCGCGTTTTACAGACGTGGATAGTCGGGACAAGCCCCCGCGACTGTCATTCCGGGGCGATGCAAAGCATCGAACCCGGAATCTCGAGATCCTCAGGTGCGCAATTGCGCACCATAGTTCGGTCCTGCGGACCGCCCCGGGATGACGGCTGCGCCGTCAGCTCGCCTCCGCCAGCAGCGACAGCTGGCGCGGTTGCGGCTCGGTCTGGGTCTGGTCGGTGAGATGGGTCGGATAGGCGCCGGTAAAGCAGTGATCCGAGAATTTCGGATTGGCCGGGTCGCGGCCGGGCTCGCCCATGGCGCGGTACATGCCGTCGATCGACAGGAAGGCGAGCGAGTCCGCGCCGATGATCTCGCGCATCTCCTCCAGCGAATGCGTCGCGGCCAAAAGGCCGCCGCGGTCGGGCAGGTCGATGCCGTAATAATCGGGATAGAGGATCGGCGGCGAGGCGAGGCGGAAATGCACTTCCTTGGCGCCGGCATCGCGCATCATGCGCACGATCTTCTTCGAGGTGGTTCCGCGCACCAGCGAGTCGTCGATCAGGATGATGCGCTTGCCTTCGATCGCGGCGCGGTTCGCCGAATGCTTCATGCGCACGCCGGATTCGCGGATCGCCTGCGTCGGCTGGATGAAGGTGCGGCCGACATAGTGGTTGCGGATGATGCCAAGCTCGAACGGCACGCCGGAATGCTGGCTGTAGCCGACCGCTGCCGGCACGCCGGAATCCGGCACCGGCACGACGACATCGACCGGCACATGGCTCTCGCGCGCAAGCTGTGCGCCAAAGGCCTTGCGCACCTCGTAGACCGAGCGGCCATGGACGATGGAGTCCGGACGGGAGAAATAGATGTACTCGAAGATGCAGGGCCGCGGCGCGATCGGCGGGAAGGGCTTGTGAATGTCCTGGCCGTTCTCGTCGAACACAATGACTTCGCCGGCCTCGATGTCGCGCACGAAGCGCGCGCCGATGATGTCGAGCGCGCAGGTCTCCGATGTCAGGATCGGACAGCCGTCGAGCTCGCCGAGCACCAGCGGGCGAATGCCGCGCGGATCGCGCGCGCCGACCAGCTTCTTGTTGGTCAACGAGACCAGCGCGTAAGCACCTTCGATCTCGCGCAGCGCGTCGATATAGCGCTCGATGAAACGGGCGCGCCTGGAGCGCGCGACGAGGTGCAGGATCACCTCGGTGTCGGTGGTCGATTGCATCATCGCGCCGTGCTTCACGAGCTCGCGGCGCAGCGTCAGGCCGTTGGTGAGGTTACCGTTGTGGGCGACTGCGAGGCCGCCGGCATTAAGCTCGGCGAACAGCGGCTGCACGTTGCGCAGGATGGTCGCGCCAGTGGTGGAATAGCGGACATGGCCGACCGCCATGTTGCCGGGCAGGCGGTCGATCACCTCGCGGCGGGAGAAGGTGTCGCCGACGAGGCCGAGACGCCGTTCGCTGTGGAAGCGGCTGCCGTCGTAGGAGACGATGCCGGCAGCTTCCTGGCCGCGGTGTTGAAGAGCGTGGAGGCCGAGGGCGGTGATGGCAGCGGCGTCCGGGTGTCCGTAGATGCCGAACACGCCGCATTCCTCGCGCAGCGTATCTCCCTCCAGGTCGTCCTGAAGCTCTAGCGCGGCGGAGCCGGGATCGAGTTCAGTATGGGCGTCCTGGTCAGGGTGTCGCATCTCGTCCGCGCCTTTCGTTAGGGCTAAATCAACGCGCCGCAGGTTTCTCGATCAGCTTCTTCAGGCTGTCACGAGCAGGTTTACTGTATCCGTCGCCGCTGCCCGAAGGCTGCTGCTCGGTATCAGCTTGATCATCATCTGGTTTGTTTTTCTTGAATCTCTTCAAGATGGTGTTCTCGGGGTCATCCGGCAAGAGGGACATCAGCCAGTCCCCGGTTCCCTGGAGCACCACGCGGGACTTCGCGCCCGTGACCCAGTCGGGGCGCTGCTTGTCCGGCACCAGCCAGGTGAAGAACAGGAAGGCCACCACGACGATCAAAAGCCCGCGCGCCAATCCAAACAGGAACCCAAGGGTGCGGTCCAGCGCGCCAATGCGCGAATCCAGGATCATGTCGGAGATCCGGACCGTAATCACGGAGACCACGACCAGGGTACCGACGAACACGCCGGCGACCACGACCACGCTCGCGACGGTGTCGTTGTTGAAATAGGTCTTGGCGGTCGGCAGCAGTTTGGAGAACGAATATAGCGTCACGATCGCGGCCGTGCCCCAGGCTGCGATCGAGAGGATTTCGCGCATGAAGCCGCGGACCATGGCAAGCAGGCCCGAGATCAGCATCACACCGAGCAGGATCAGGTCGAGGAGTGTTACTGGCATCGGCTGGTCTGGTCCGCTCGTACGCTCAAAGGGTGCTCAGCGAATCGGTGTTTGGCCGCCGCCCTAAGTGACGGGCAGACGGTGCTTCCGGCAAGGCCGTAACCACGCAATCCCATGCTGCTTTTGTGACGGCTGTATAGCGGTGGGGACGCTCGACGTCACCTCCAGCTACCCCTCTCCACGGCGGAATCTTGCCGGTGTGGCATTTTTCTCCGCAGCCGGGTTCGAGTCGCCGCGGCGGGAGCCCTTGGCGGCGATTTCAGCGACCAGGGTGGTGAGGCTGTTGACCGCGTTCAGGGTCAGTCCAGCGTCGCCGCTGGCATCGCCGCCGCGGGCCGATTCGGGCAGCACGGCGCGCTTGAAGCCGAGCTTGACCGCTTCCTTGAGCCGGGCCGGGGTCTGCGCCACCGGGCGGATGACGCCGGAGAGCGAAATCTCGCCGAAATAGACCGCATCGGTGGGTAACTGCGCATTAACCAGGGAGGACACCAGCGCCGCCGCGGCGGCCATGTCGGCCGCCGGCTCGTGGATGCGCAGGCCGCCCGCAACGTTCAGATAGACGTCGTGGCCGGAGAGTTTGACCCCGCAATGGGCTTCCAGCACCGCCAGCACCATCGAGAGCCTGCTCTGATCCCAGCCGACCACGGCGCGGCGCGGGGTGCCGAGCGAGGTCGGGGCCACCAGCGCCTGCAATTCGACCAGAACGGGCCGCGTGCCCTCGATGCCGGCGAAGACTGCGGTGCCTGGCGTGCCGAGGTCACGCTCGGACAGGAACAGCTCGGACGGGTTGGTGACCTCGCGCAGGCCGAGGCCGGTCATCTCGAACACGCCGATCTCGTCGGTCGGACCAAAACGGTTCTTCACGGCGCGCAGGATACGGAATTGCTGCGAGCCTTCGCCCTCGAACGACATCACGGCATCGACCATGTGCTCGACCACGCGGGGGCCGGCGATCTGGCCGTCCTTGGTGACGTGGCCGACCAGGATGATGGCGGCACCGGTCTTCTTGGCGAAACGAATCAGCGCCTGCGCCGAGGCGCGCACCTGCGTCACCGTGCCGGGCGCCGATTCCACCGTGTCGGTCCACATGGTCTGGATCGAGTCGATGACGATCAGCCGGGGGACGGCGCCTTCCGACAAAGTCGAGACGATATCCTCGACCGAGGTTTCGGCCGCGAGCTGCACCGGTGCGTCCGACAGCCCGAGCCGCTCCGCGCGCAGCCGCACCTGGGCAATGGCTTCTTCGCCGGAGATGTAGACGATGCGGTGCCCGGCGCGCGCCATCAGACTGGTCGCCTGTGTCAGCAGCGTCGAT
The DNA here is from genome assembly GCF_049949275.1 of Bradyrhizobium genosp. A. NCBI lineage: Bacteria > Pseudomonadati > Pseudomonadota > Alphaproteobacteria > Hyphomicrobiales > Nitrobacteraceae > Bradyrhizobium > Bradyrhizobium genosp. A. The sequence goes on from NZ_CP188196.1 coordinate 3,883,088, forward strand.
TTGCCGATGCCGGGATCGCCGCCGACGAGCAGCACCGAGCCGCGGACGAAGCCGCCGCCGGTCACGCGGTCGAGCTCGGTCATGCCGGAGGACAAACGCGGCGCGTCAGGGCTTTTTCCCGCGAGGCTCTCCAGCGCAAAGGTGCGGCCCTTGCGCTTGGAGCGGATCGAGACCGGCACACTGCCGGTCGCGTCCTCCTCGGCCAGCGTATTCCATTCGCCGCAGGACTCGCACTTGCCCTGCCAGCGGTTATAGGCCGCGCCGCAGTTCTGGCAGACGAAGGAAAGCGTGTTCTTGGCCATGGGAAGTGAATCGGTGTCAGGAGGATTGCGTCGCGTTCCATAGCATGGAGAGCCCGGCCGCGACCATGATCGCATCCATCACCAGGCGGAACATCCCTGGTTTCAGGTGCAGCACGAAGCGCTTGGCGACGAAAGCGCCGGCCATCAGCGAGGAGCCCGCGATCAGGCCCTTGATGAAGACCTCCTGCGTCAGCGCGCCGAAGCGTTCGAACGTCACCGATTTCGCGAAGTAGAGGCCGAGGGAGGAAGCCGCTTCCGTCGCGAGGAAGGCGCCCTTGCTCAGGCCATAGAACAGGAATAGCGGGACGCTGAGCGGGCCGGTCGAGACCACGATGCCGGTGAGATAACCGATGACCGCCCCGCCGATCGCGAGATGCCAGAGATTAGCTGTGAGATCGTGCCGCGCCAGCCAGTGCCGCACCGGTACCATCGCGATCAGGAAGATGCCGATGGCGAGATCCACGGCGTGCGAGGGCAGGGCGAGCAGCGTCCGTGCGCCCAGCACCGCAGCCGGAATGCCGGTGACCGAATAGGCCAGGCAGGCCCGCCAGTTGACCTCGCGCCACCACGCCAGGATGCGCGAAAAGTTTGCCATCACGGAGGCGACCGCCATGATCGGCACGGCCTCCTTCGGTCCATAGGCGTAGACCAGCACCGGCATCAGCATGATCGACGAGCCCGTGCCGACGATGCCGGACATGGTGCCTGCGATCAGGCCAACGATGAGGACGAAGAGAAAGGCCAAGGGATCGGGATGTAATTCTTGGATGCTGGCAGGGTGCCGGTGTTTTGCTCGACGAGTCAAATTGCGCTTCGCGGGAACCGGGTAAGGTATTGATCTGACATAGGTCGGCTACTGTGCATGGGGTTGTTTTCATATTTGTTGGCCCCGCTCGCAAGAGCGTGCGCCATTTGGAGTGCAAGGGTAGCCATGCTGCTGACAGCATGTTGGCAGCAGGGGCGGGCTATGACCACCTCCTGACAAAACGGAGCGCAGGTCATGCCGATCGAGGCAAGTTGTCATTGCGGTGAGACGGTATTCGAGGTGGCAGAGGCGCCTTCGAGCGTGACGCGCTGTACCTGCTCGCTCTGCACCAAGCGCGGCGCGCTGTGGGCCTATTACACGCCGGCGCAGTTTCGGCTGCTGTCACCGCCTGACAATGTCGCGACCTATCTCTGGGGGAGCCGCACGGTCAAACATCATTTCTGCGCGAATTGCGGCTGCGGCACCTATTCGGAGTCGCCGGACTGGTCGACAGGCAAGCCCGATTTCGACAATCCCAAGGTCGGGGTGAATGCGCGCCTGTTCGACGATTTCGATCTGGAGGCTGTGCCGGTCAACATGATCGACGGCAGGAATTTGTGGTGAGCGTGCGGTTTCACGCATATCTGCTGTACGCAAAGGCGCGCTTGCGCCGTGCCCACCATCTGTCTGCACAAGCGAATTTGGTGGGCACGCTTCGCTTTGCCCACCCTACGGCACCTCGCTTATTTCAACATCACCCACGCCGGAGCATGATCGCTCGCGCCGTCCTCGCCGCGTACGTTCTTGTCGACGCCGGCCTTTGCCAGGCGCGAGACGAGCGCAGGGCTGAGCAGCAGGTGGTCGAGCCTGAGCCCCGCATCGCGCGCCCAGCGGTTTCGCTTGTAGTCCCAGAAGGTGTACATGCGCTTGTCTCCGTGCAGCTCGCGGATCGCATCGCACCAGCCTTGCTCGACGAGCGAGGCGAACGCCGCACGGCTTTGCGGCTGGATCAGCGCATCCTTGTCCCATGACCGCGTCGGATAGATGTCGATCGCCGCCGGCGCGACGTTGTAGTCGCCGGCGAGCACCACGGGCAGGTCCTGCTTGATGAAAGTCTTGGCGTGGCGCTTCAGCCGCGCAAGCCAGTCCAGCTTGTAGTCGAACTTCGGCCCTGGCTGCGGATTGCCGTTGGGCAGATAGATGCTGGTGACGATGATGCCGCGCACGGCGGCCTCGATGTAGCGAGCCTCGTGGTCGTCGGGTTTTCCCGGCAGCCGGTCGCGCGTCAGCACGGGCTCGGCGCCGCGGGCGAGGATGGCGACGCCGTTCCAGGTATTCTGTCCGCGCCAGACTGCGCCGTAGCCGGCCTTTTCGATGGCCGCTGCCGGAAATTCGCCATCACTTGCCTTCAACTCCTGGAGCGCGACCACGTCGGGCCTCGCCGCGCGCATCCATGCGAGCAGATTGGGCAGGCGGCGATTGATGTTGTTGATGTTGAATGTCGCAATCTTCATGTAGAGCTGATCGCCTCGTACGTCCCGACACCGGAGACACAATGTCCAAGTTGAGCTTTGCCGCTATCGCATTCGTCGTCGCACTCTCCGGGGCCAGTTCCGCACAATCGGCCGATCCACGCGGCGCATGCAAGGCGGACTACGACAAATTCTGCGCCGGCATCGCGCCCGGCGGCGGCATCGTGGCCTGCCTCAACGGCAAGCGCGATCAGCTCAGCACGACCTGTAAGGCAGCGCTGGATAGCAGGAAGAAGAAGTAAGCGGCTGACAGCTCAGCTCGGTAGCGGCGGCGGACTTGCCGGCTGCTCGACGGGCGGCGGGGAGTGCGGCGGTTCGGCCGCCTGCGCGGGCTCCAGCTTCGCCAGCGGCTCCGCCACATCGCCGCCCTTGTAGATGCGCGCATAGCGGGGACCGAGGCTGGTCAGCACCTCATAGCCGATCGTGCCGAAATGATGCGCGAGCTCGTCGACAGTGATGCCGTCGCCGAGCAGCGTCACCATGTGGCCGCGACGCGCCGCGTTTGGCGGAAGGTCGGTGATGTCGATCGCGATCAGGTCCATCGAGATGCGGCCCGCCACTGGGCAGCGCTTGCCGGCAACGATCACCTCGGCGCCGCGGGTGCCGTCATTGGAGCTGGCGGCGCGGAAATAGCCGTCGGCATAGCCGACCGCGATGATCGCGAGCTTGGTCGGTCGCCGCGCGGTCCAGGTGCCGCCATAGCCGACGCTCTCGCCGCGCTCGATGGTGCGGGTCTGCACGATCCGCGCCTTGAGGTCGACCACGGGCTGCATCGGATTGTCGGCCTCCGGCGTCGGATTGACGCCGTAGAGCGCAGCGCCCGGCCGAACCAGGTCGAACTGGAAGGGCGCACCAAGGAAAATGCCGGACGAATTTGCAAGCGTCGCGGGCACACCGGAAAATTCGCTGGCGATGCTGCGGAAGGCCGCGAGCTGCTTGGCATTGACGGGGCTGTTGAGCTGCTCGGCCGAGACCAGATGGCTCATCACCAGCGTGATGCCGTGATCGCCGGCATTGATGCGGGGGATGATGGCCTGCGCCTCCGCAAGCGTCAGCCCGAGCCGGTTCATGCCGGTGTCGATATGGATCGCGGCGCCCCCGGACCAGCCGGTGCGGCGGCAGAACACGTCCCATTCGGCGAGCTCGTTGAGGTCGCCGATCACGGGACGGCAGTTGATCTTGGCGTAGTGCTCGCCGGTGTTCTGGAAATAGCCGCCGAGCACGTAGATCGCAGCGTCCGGTACCGCCGCGCGCGCCGTGCGCGCCTCCTCGATCGTGGCGACGAAGAAGGTCTTGCAGCCGGCCTTGTTCAGCGCAAGCGCGACCTGCGCGGTGCCGCAGCCGTAAGCGTCGGCCTTGATCACCGCCGAGCACTCAGCCGGCACGGCCGTCTTCTCCAGCTTGCGCCAGTTGGCGATGATGGCGTCGAGATCGACGGTGAGCACGCCGCCGTGGGCTGCGAGCGCGGCAGCCTGATTGGCTTCCGCAGAGAGAAGGCCGGATTGCGGGATCGTGTTCGGGTTGGACGCCATTGTCATGACGCCGTTTTACGCAAGAGGCCGGCCCGGTTCAAGGAACTCTCAGTAGTCGTTGCCGCTGCGAGCCGGCAGCTGACTGTCGGGCGCGAGGTCGCCGAACCGCGTGACCGAGGCTTCGAACGCCAAATCGACGGTGCCTGTCGGGCCGTGGCGCTGCTTGCCGATGATGACTTCGGCCTTGCCGTACGCTAGGTCCATGTCCAGGCGCCATTTCTCGTGTTCGGGCGTGCCCGGCCGTGGCTCCTTCATCGCGAGGTAATATTCCTCGCGGTAAACGAACAGCACGACGTCGGCGTCCTGCTCGATTGATCCGGATTCACGCAAGTCGGAGAGCTGCGGCCGCTTGTCGTCGCGGGATTCGACCTGACGCGAGAGCTGCGACAGCGCGATCACGGGGACGTTGAGCTCCTTCGCCAGCGCCTTCAGGCTCGTCGTGATCTCCGTGATTTCCTGCACGCGGCTGTCGTTGGCGCGTTTGCCTGAGCCGGAGAGCAGCTGGATGTAGTCGATCACGAGCAGGTCGAGGCCCTTCTGGCGCTTCAGCCGGCGCGCGCGCGCCATCAGCTGCGCAATCGACAGGCCGCCGGTCGCGTCGACATAGAAAGGCAGCGACTGCAGCTCGATCGAGACCTCCCGGATCTTGTCGAAATCGGCTTCCGAGATGCCGCCGCGACGGATGTGGGAGGAGGGAATTCCGGTGCGCTCGGCCACGATACGCGTGGCGAGCTGGTCGGCCGACATTTCGCAGGAGAAGAAGCCGATCACGCCGCCATTGGCGGCCTTCATGGTGCCGTCGGCCTGGACCTCGCCGACATAGGCCTTGGCGACGTTGTAGGCGATGTTGGTCGCCAGCGACGTCTTGCCCATGCCCGGGCGTCCGGCCACGATGATGAGGTCGGAGTGCTGCAGGCCGCCCATCTTGGTGTCGAGGTCGCGCATCCCCGTCGAGATGCCGGACAGCTTTCCGTCGCGCTGGAACGCCTTTGCCGCGAGATCGACGGCGACCGCCAACGCCTGCGAGAACTTCTGGAAGCCGCCGTCATAACGGCCGGACTCGGCGAGCTCGTAGAGGCGGCGCTCGGCGTCCTCGATCTGCGCCCGCGGCGCGAAGTCGACCGGCGCGTCATAGGCGACATTGACCATGTCTTCGCCGATGCCGATGAGGTCACGACGCAGCGCAAGATCGTAGATGGTGCGCCCATAGTCCTGGGCGTTGATGATGGTGGTCGCCTCGGCCGCGAGCCGCGCCAGATATTGGCCGATGGTCATGCCGCCGACATCGGTGTCGGCGGGCAGGAACGTCTTCAGCGTCACGGGCGTGGCGATCTTGCCCATCCGGATCAGGCTGCTGGCGGTCTCGAAGATGGTCTGGTGCAGCGGCTCGAAATAGTGCTTCGGCTCCAGGAAGTCGGAGACACGATAGAAGGCGTCGTTGTTGACCAGAATCGCGCCGAGAAGGCTCTGTTCCGCCTCGATATTGTGCGGCGCGCTCCGATAAGCGGGAGTTCCGGGTTCGGGCGCGAGTTTGAGGACGTTCGAATCAGTCAGGGCCATTGTCGAGCGATAGCAATTTTCTGGGGCGGATGCGGGGCCGGGATAAAGCGCCGCCTCAAGCCAAAGCGGAAGCAAAAGCTCGCCGCTATCAACCGATCATTAAAATGGTGGATGGTTAGCGGTCGCAGCAAGCGCCGCGCTTGACGGATTTTTGCGGAACTCGCCCGGCGCTGGGAAGCGGCCGCGGCCGCACCACGGATAAATCCGGATGCCGTGAACCTTATGGATTGAGGCGCAGACGTATCAAAGAGCGCGCGAAATGACGCACGCTGGCCGCTTCGGCGCGGGCTTCAGACCAGCAGGAGGTAGACCAGCGCAACCAGGGCCGCGCCGACGCCGCTGGCGATCAGGGCGTAATCGGTGCGGAGGTCGTCCTGCACGTCGAAGGAGGTTTGGGTCTCTTTGCTCATGGCGACGATCTAGGCCAGGACCAACCAGACTTATGTGAAGCAGATCACATTTCCCCGGATTCTTTCGGGGGTACCTCCGGAACAGAACTAGCGGGTAGGGGATTGTCTCCCATAACCTGCCACTAGGGAGACGAGGCAAGCGATGCGGCCAGAACGGCAGCGACAGGTTTGGCGAAGCGACGCTGGCAGCCGGCTTTGGCTGTCCGGACTGATCGCGGCCATGGAGCATGCCGCGCGGCCCGAGCAGCGGCGATTGCCGGTCGCGCCCGAAACCCTCGCAGCATTGCGTGCGCAGCTAGCGTTACCGGCTTCTTGCCGGATCTCGCCGATTTCGACCCTGCGTCACTAGAACTCATTCACCGGCAAGCTTCAGCTTCGGCATGGCGCCGCCCTCGAGGCAGCGCAGCCGCGCTTCTTCGTGGGCGATATAGTCGCGGGTCATCGGGACCACGCCTTGGCGCTTGGTCAGCTGGATCTGGAAATTCATCATGCCCTGCTTGCGGAACGTCATCTCGCAGGCGGCGAGATAAAACTCCCACATCAGCGCGAAGCGCTCGTCGTAGAGCTGCACGGCTTCCTCGCGCCGCGCCATGAAACGTTCCCGCCAGGCCTTCAGGGTCTCGGCGTAGTGCAGGCGCAAGATCTCGACGTCGCAAACCAATAGACCGGCGTCCTCGATCGCGGGCAGCACCTCCGACAGCGACGGGATGTAACCGCCGGGGAAGATGTATTTGGCGATCCAGGGATTGGTCGAATCCGGCCCCTGCGAGCGGCCGATCGAGTGCAGCAGCATGACGCCGTCATCGCTGAGCAGCTCGGCGCAGCGCTTGAAGTAAGTGTCGTAGAATCTGGCTCCGACGTGCTCGAACATGCCGACCGAGACGATGCGGTCGAATGGGCCATCGATGTCGCGATAGTCCTGGAGCAGGAAGCGTGCTTGTCGCGTCAGGCCTTTTTCGGCGGCGCGCGCGTTCGCAATCTGCAACTGCTCCGTCGACAGCGTCACGCCGGTCACGTCGGCGCCTGCGATCTCGGCGAGATAGAGGCCGAGGCCGCCCCAGCCTGAGCCGATGTCGAGCACGCGCTGGCCGCGACTGACCAGCAGCTTTGCAGTGACATGCCGCTTCTTGGCGAGCTGCGCGTCGTCGAGGGTGGCGTCCTGCGTCTCGAAATAGGCGCAGCTATATTGCTTGTCGGCGTCGAGGAAGAGCGAATAGAGCCGCGCGTCGAGATCGTAGTGATGCGCGACGTTGGTTCGTGCGCGTGCCCGCGGATTGAACTGCCGCAGGTGCCGGACGAGATAGCGCAGGTGCCACCAGGGTTTTGCCCAGTGCGGCAACAGCTCGGCTTGATCGAGCAGGATCGCGAGGGCATCAGCTATACTGCCCCGCTCGACGACGAACTCGCTATTCATAAAGGCCTCGCCAAGCCCGAGCTCGGGATTGATGAGGACTCTCTTTTGTGCGTCGGCAGTGACGAAGCGGACTTCGACCGGCTCGCCGGAGCCGTCGCCGACGGTGAACTTCATTCCGCCTGCCGTGGTCACCGTCATCGACCCGCGGCGGATGAATTGGGACAAGAACTTACGCAACAAGCGGTCCATCGACACACACCTCTCGAGCGAACCCGAAAAGAAGCGACTAAACCCGGCCATCACACATTCACGCGCCTGAGACTATATTGGTTCCCATGCGCTCGCATGTAAATCTAGGCAGCCTGTTCCCGGACCGCTAATGCGTTGTGTTCAAACCCGATATTCGAAAATCGCGGGATCACATGCTTGATGAGTGCGCTTCCATTCACGGCGCAATCGGCTAAAAGGTGACCGCCGCCGCGCCCGCATGCCGGCCGTATCTATCGGATTTCAATGGAGATGATGGGAATGTCGAGCCGAGCGCTCAGTCTCGCCACGGTGCTGTTTCTGATTGGCTTCAGCGCCACCGATGCCGTTCTGGCGCAGGCGACGAACCTCGAGGCCGGCAAGGCCCCATCCCAGATCTTCGCGCAGACCTGCAATGCCTGCCACAAGAGCCCGCGAGGTCTGTTGAAGACGGTGGCGCCGGGCTCGCTGCCAAGCTTCCTGCGTCAGCACTACACCACCAGCCCGGACATGGCCGGCGTGCTGGCCTCGTACCTCATCTCCAACGGCGCCACCGACGCCCGCTACCAGTCCAAGGATGGTGGCAAGGACGGCAAGGACAAGAAGGACGGCGCCAAGGAGAAGGACGCCAACACGAATCCTGGGCAGTCGCCAGAGCATCAAGGTCGCCGCCAGCGCTCGCAGGAGGCCGCCAAGCCGGAGGGCGAGGGCGCTGCTGCCCCGGCGCCTGAGGGGCGCCAGAAGCGCGCCGCGCGGCCGAGCGAAGAGGGCGCCAAGGAAGGCGCCAAGGAAGGCGCCAAGCCCGAGACCACCGCCGAACAACCGCCCCAGGGCCGCAAAGGCAAGCGCATGAGCAAGCGCGGCAAGCCGGAGACGGACGACGCAGCCGCGCCGAAGGTCGATTCCAAAACTGAGCCCAAGACCGAACCGAAGAGTGAGAGCGCCAAGGTCGATTCCGGTCGCGACGAGTCCAAACCCGACAACGCCAAGCCGGCCGAAAAGCCGGCAGAGGCCAAGCCGGCAGAGGCCAAGCCGGAGAGCGCCAAGGTCGAGCCGAGCAGCAGCGAGACGCCGGCGCTGCGCCCCGATCCGGTGCCGCAGGTGACACCGGCCCCGCCGGCGGCCGCAAAGCCGGCTGAACCGGCTGCGCCCAAGCCTGCGGAAGCGGCCGTCTCTAAACCGGCCGAGCCCGCGCCCAGCTCCGAACCGGCGGCCAAGCCGGCAGAACCGGCACCGTCTGCGCCCGCCGAGCCCTCCGGTCCGCCGGCGCCGCCGATCTCGCGATAAGCCGACAATCCCGTCGATCTGCGAAGGCCGCGCCCAAGCGCGGCCTTCGCAGTGTCTTGACCGCCATTAGAGCATTACTCTAGAGTGTTACTCCAAGAGGTGGCGATGTCGTCCGGCGTTCGTGACGATCTGTTGGCTGCGGGGCTCGCGGTGTTCGACCGGTCGGGCTTCGAGGGCGCGACGGTGGCCGCGATCCGCGCCAAGGCCCGTGCCTCCAACGGCAGCTTTTTTCACGTGTTCGGCTCCAAGAAGGAGCTCGCCGGCGCGCTGTTCCTGGAGGTGCTGCGGCACTATCACGCCGCGATGCTCGCCGCGCTCGATCAGGTCGCCGATGCCGAGCAGGGCATCGATCGCCTGATCCGGGCCCATCTCGACTGGGTCGTGCTGAGCCGCCGCGAGGCGCGCTATCTCTTCGAGATCTCGCGCAACGAGTGGGGTGAGGACGTCCGCGACGCCCAGCGCGCGCAGAATGCGCGGCTCGCCGAAGGCATCGGGCGCTGGCGCGCGCCGTTGGTCGCAAGCGGCGAGCTTCTGCCGATGACACCGGTGATGTTCGTCAGTCAGCTGATCGGCCCCGCGCAGATCTTCTGCCGGGCCTTTCTCTCCGGGCGTGATCGCGCCGATCCGCGCGGCGAGGCCGACACACTGATCGCCTGCGCCATCCGTGCGCTGGTGCCGCCCGGGCGTGTCAACACCAAGGAAGGAGTGGCGACATGAGCAACGAAGCCGATCCCGAGTTCGCAGCAGTAGCCGAGCGTATCCACGCCAATGTCGGCCGACAGGGCTTTATGAATCTGGTCGGCGCCGAGCTGTCGGAATTGTCGCGGGGCACTTGCACGATTGCGGTCGAGCGTCGGCCGGAGCTGTTGCAGCAGCACGGCTTCTTCCATGGCGGCGTCACCGCCTTCCTGGTCGACAATGCCACGACCATTGCGGCGGCGACCTCGCGCGGCCAGCCGGCGCTGACGGCGGAATACAAGCTCAACCTGCTGTCGCCGGCGGTCGGCGACAAGCTGATCTGCCGTGCGAGGGTGATCAAACCGGGCCGTCAGGTTTCCGTGGTCGCGGCCGACGTGTTCTGCGTCAGCGACGGCGTCGAGAAGCATACGGCGACGGCGCTCGCCTCGATCGCGATACTGAGCGAGGATGTAAGTGCAAAAACGAAAAGCCCGGCTGCCTGAGGCAGCCGGGCTTTGCAGCCTGCGTAAGGGCGAGGCTTACTTCTCGGTCTCTTCCGCAGCCGGGGCCGGCTCGGCGTCGTCGTGCTGGGCTTCCGGATCGAAGAACTCGCCGGCGGCGGCGATCGCCTCGGCCGCCGCATCGCGGTCCTCGTTGCGGGTGGAGATGTCCTCGCCGCGGTTGATGCGCTCGGCCTCGTCCTGGCTGCGCGCAACCGTGACACTGACCTCGACCTCGACTTCGGGGTGAACGGCGACGGTGATGGTGTGCTTGCCGATGGTCTTGATCGGCGCGTCGAGCTGCACCTGAGGACGGTTAAGCGAAACGCCGTCGGCCTCGAAGGCGACAACCACGTCACGCACCGTGACCGAGCCGAACAGCTGGCCGGCTTCCGAAGCCTGACGGATCACGATGATGTTCTTGCCCTCGATCTTCTCGGCGACCTTCGACGCCTCGCCCTTCGACGCGAGGTTGCGTGCCTCGAGGTCGGCCTTCATGCCGTCGTACTTGGCGCGGTTGTCGGCGGTGGCGCGCAGCGCCTTACCGCGCTTGAGCAGGAAATTGCGGGCATAACCGTCGCGAACCTTCACGACTTCGCCCATCTGGCCGAGCTTGCTCACGCGTTCCAGCAAAATGACTTCCATATTCGTTCTCCTTTTAAGTGCTCTGGGTTTTCAGGTTTCGGGTTGGACTTAAGTGGTCGGCAATGGCGGCGGTTGCCGGTTGCGCAGGAAGCGCTCGCGGAAGCCGAACACGGCATCCGCGAGCCCAAGGGCGGTCAGCAGCACAAGGCTCACGCTGAACATGAAGAGGATGGCGTAGACGGAGGTGAGCCAGAACGCGCGATTGGCGAGGTCGCGCGTGATGGTGTGCAGGACGGCAAGGCCGACCAGCGCATAGGCCATCATCAAGACGGTCGTGACGACGACGGCGAGAATGCCGGTCATTCCGCCGAAGAAGCTGAAGGCAAGCGCGATGCAGAGTGCGACCAGAGTCATCGGCGGCAGGCTCGTACCGTTGAGGTCCGGCCAGGGCCGATGCAGCCGCCCTGAGACAGAAGCGACCTTGGCGGCAAGCCAGAGGTTCAAGGTCAGCGTCGCCATCTGCGATGCGGCGACCAGAACCGGAATGACCGCGACCATCAGGCCGACGCATCTCCGTAACGGTCGTCTCGCTCACCAGTGAAAGAATTTTGGCGAAGCCGTTGCGCATCGCGTCGCTAATGGTCGACGCATCACTTCCCAGCGAAAACAGAGATCCAGCGGTCAGGAGCGTCGCCAGCGCCGCAATCCAGAGCAGGATACGTCCAAGCGGATACCATTCGACCTGGAGCGGTGCGGCATCGTTGCCGGCGACGCCGTCAGCCACGGGCCTTCCCAGCATGGCGAGATGGCCAAGCCACCAGGCCGGCAACGCGAACGCCAGACCATAGCCGAGGGCGAGGGGCGGGCTGAGCGCGCCGGCGATGACGAGCGTCGCGACGAGGCCACCAAGTGCGCCGCAGAGCGGTCCCCAGGCGATCGCGGCGAGCATGAGCGGCAGCGGAGCGAGGTAAACCAGGACGAGCGAGATCAGCGCGCCCGACAGGATCGAGGCGAACATCAGGGCCGACGCAGCGCCGGCGATCAGGGCTATCAGTCCAAATACCATCATCAGCTGTCCCGCTCCCTTCGAGCGGTTAGAGGCGCTTTGCCCCAACCATCGGCGACCGGACGACCCGGAAGCCTTATGAGTTCAGAAAATCACGACCGGCGGCGTGATCGCCGCCGGTCGAATTCGTCTTAGCGAATGACGTAGGGCAGCAGGCCCAGGAACCGCGCGCGCTTGATGGCGCGGGCGAGCTCACGCTGCTTCTTCGCGGACACCGCGGTGATGCGGCTCGGCACGATCTTGCCGCGCTCGGAGACGTAACGCATCAAGAGCTTGGAGTCCTTGTAGTCGATCTTCGGAGCATTGGCGCCCGTGAACGGGCAGCTCTTGCGACGACGGAAAAACGGGCGGCGTGCACCAGCTTCAGCCATTGTTCTTACTCCCCATCCGTCGTGGTTTCAGCGTCTTCGCGCGGACGGCGCGGGCCGCGATCGCCGCGGAAGCCACCGCCGTCGCGATCGCCACCACGGAAACCGCCTTCGCGGTCGCCACGGAAGCCGCCGCCTTCACGATCGCGGAATCCACCGCCACGGTCGTCACGCTCGCGATCGCGGTCGGCCTTGCGCATCATCGCAGACGGGCCTTCCTCGAGCTCTTCGACGCGGACGCTGAGATAACGGATCACGTCTTCGCTGATGCGCTCCTGGCGCTCGATCTCGGCGATCGCCGCGGAGGGCGCGTCGATGTTGAGCAGCACGAAGTGCGCCTTGCGGTTCTTGTTCATGCGGTAGGTGAGGGAGCGAACGCCCCAGTTCTCGGTCTTGGTGACCTTGCCGCCGAGACCTTCGACGATGCCGGTCATCTGCGCAGTCAGCTCTTCGACCTGCTGCGAGCTCGCGTCTTGGCGCGCGAGAAAAACATGCTCATAGAGAGCCATAGTCGTCCTTTCCTCATGTTAGCGCATCGCCCGGCGTCAAGCCCTTAAGAGACCTTCGGAAAGGACTCTGGGATTAAGCTCAGAAGGCGGAAACACGGGACGACGGGCCGACTGGCCCTGCCACACCAAAATCACGAATGATTTGCTGAGACCGTCCGTTCAGCTCCCGGCCGGGGTCTGCGGATGCGCGCCTTATACGGATTTTGGCCGGCTTGGCAAGGTTTGCGGCCGTGTTTTCGGCCCGGGTCGTTCCGGTGCGGGGTGGTGGGGACCGTCCTCCTATATCACTTCCGGCTTGATCTATTTGTTTGTATGCCATACAAATAAGTCAACGAGAGGATCCGATGGTGGAAAAGTCGGCCCAGGAGCCGTTTGAGGCGGCTGGCGACCCCAAGCATGCCGCGCGGGCGACGCGTTCGGCCGGACGCAAGATGCGTTCCCTGCTGCTGGACGCCGCCAGCCCGCTGTTTCGGGAGCGGGGGCTGTCGGGCACCGCGATCACCGATATCGCAGCCGCAGCGGACGCGTTCCCGAGCCAGATCACCTATTACTTCCGCACCAAGGAGGCGCTGTTCGTCGAATGCGCCTGCCGCGATCTCCTCTATCTGGCGCGCGCGACCGAGCAGGCCGCGCTCAAGGCGCGCACGCCGCGGGAATACACCCATGCGCTGGCCGAGACCGTGACCGCGAGCGATTCGATCGCCTTCTTCGCCGAGGCGCTGACGCTGACGCGGCGGCGGCAGGATCTGGCGCCGCTGGTCGAGCGCACCATCGAACGTTTGCATAGCGAGGGCGCGCGCGCCTATGCGAGCCAGGTCGCGCGCCATGGCTGGCGCTCGCTGCGTGCGCCCGACGAAAGCTCGCGGCGGTTCTGGGCCGTCGCCATCGGAATCATTCTCGAAGGCTACGCCATGGGCCGCTCGCCAGAGGCACTCTGCGCAGAGATGCTGCGCGTGCTCGGCGAGCAGGCGAAATCCACTGCTGACACTGCGCGCCTGCGTCTCGTCGACGAGCGCGACGCGTCCAACACTTCCAGTGAGGAGTAGGTCATGACCGCGCTTCGCATGCGTGCCCGCGATTTCCTGACCGACGATCAATTGGCAGACGTGCGCCAGCGTGTGACGTGGAAGGGCGTCGCCATGATCGCCCACGCCTGGGCGCTGATCATTGGCGCGATCGTGCTGGTCGCCTGGTGGCCCAATCCGATCACCTATGTTCTCGCCGTTGCTATCATCGGCTCGCGCCAGCTGGGCTTAGCGATTCTGATGCATGACGGCGCGCATGGTTGCCTGTCCGCCGACGAGAAGACCAATCTGGCCCTGAGCCAATGGCTCTGCGCCTATCCTCTCTTCGCCGAGACGCGCAGCTATCGCCGCTACCACCTGCAGCATCATGCACGCACCCAGCAGGAGGACGACCCGGATCTCGTGCTGTCGGCGCCGTTTCCGATCACCAGGCTGAGCTATCGCCGCAAGTTCATTCGCGACATCACCGGGCAGACCGGCTATCAGCAGCGCAAGGCGCAATTGCTCAACGCGATCGGTCCGAACGACTGGCCGTGGCGGCAGCGCGCCGCGCATTTCTGGGAAAAGCTCGGCCCGCAATGCCTCGTCAACGCTGCGATGTTCGCAGCGCTCGCGGTGGCCGGCGTGTGGTGGGCCTATCCGCTGCTATGGCTGGTGCCGCTATTGACCTGGATGATGGTCATCACCCGCATCCGCAACATCGCCGAGCATGCCGTCGTGCCCGACAGCAGCGATCCCTTGCGCAACACGCGCACCACGCACGCCAATTTTCTCGAGCGCCTGTTCATCGCGCCGTACTACGTGAACTACCATCTCGAGCATCATCTGCTGTTCTACGTGCCCTGCTACAATCTGCCGAAAGTTCACCGCCTGCTCAGTGAGAGCCGGCATGCCGAACGGATGGAGGTGCAGCCGGGCTACGCCGCGGTGCTGCGGCTCGCGACCGCGAAGCCCGATCGGGATGACCGTCCCGGCCAGTTGGTGAACAGCGCGCGCCGCGCGCAGGCCGGGGCGGCGGTCGACGCCAACCAGACCAACGGTGGATTCTAGGGGCAGAATCCCCGGTTGAATGCAGGCCGAAGTTCCCATCTTGGCTTGACATTTTAGCCCTAGGCGGGTCTACGGCCCCTTTCGGAGCATGGTCGGGAACCAAGGCTCGGGCCGGGCGTCATCGGCTGCCGGGTTCTCGAGGCACACGGCTCGAGCGATCCAGGGAGCGCCGATGACGGCAGCATTCACATTTCCGGGGCAGGGTTCCCAGGCAGTTGGCATGGGCAAGGCTTTGGCCGACGCCTTTCCGGCGGCGCGCGCCGTGTTCGACGAGGTCGATGCCGCGCTGGGACAGAAGCTGACGGCCACGATCTGGGATGGCCCGGCCGAAACCCTTCAGCTCACCGAGAACGCCCAGCCGGCCCTGATGGCGGTGTCTGTGGCCGCTCTGCGCGTGCTGGAGGCTGAAGCCGGGTTTTCCGTGGGACGGGACGCGGCTTTCGTTGCCGGCCACTCGCTCGGCGAATATTCGGCGCTGGCTGCGGCCGGCAGCCTGACGATCCCGGACACCGCGCGGCTGCTTCGCACCCGCGGTCTCGCAATGCAAAAGGCCGTGCCGGTCGGCGCCGGCGCGATGGCCGCGCTGCTCGGCCTAGATTACGATGCCGCCATGGAGGTCGCCAAGGAGGCGGCACAGGGGCAGGTCTGCCAGGCCGCCAATGACAATGGTGGCGGACAGGTGGTCGTCTCCGGCGACAAGGCCGCGGTCGACCGCGCCGTCGAGATCGCCAAGGCCAAGGGTGCCAGGCGCGCGATACTGCTGCCGGTGTCCGCACCATTCCATTGCAAGCTGATGCAGCCCGCCGCCGACGCCATGGCCGAGGCACTGTCCAAGGTCACGATCAAGGCGCCGGCTGCGCCGCTGGTCTCAAACGTGCTGGCAAGCGCCATCACCGATCCCGACGAGATCCGCCGCCGCCTGGTCGAGCAAGTCACCGGCACGGTACGCTGGCGCGAGTCGGTTGCCTATATGGCGGGGCAGGGCGTCACCCGTTTCTTCGAGATCGGCGCGGGCAAGGTGCTGACGGGACTCGTCAAGCGTATTGCCGATGGCGCCGTCGGCGTTGCCGTGGGCGGTCCGAACGACATTGCCGCCGCCAAGGATGCATTGGCCGCTGCGAAGCAGGGCTAGAGGAGTACTCGATGTTCGATCTGACTGGTAAAAAGGCGCTCGTCACCGGCGCGACCGGCGGCATCGGCGGCGCGATCGCGCAGGCCCTGCACGCGCAGGGCGCCACCGTCGCGATTTCTGGAACGCGCAAGGAAGTGCTGGACGAACTGGCCGGCAAGCTTGGCGAGCGCGCCCTCGTGCTGCCCTGCAATCTCTCCAAGGCCGACGAGGTCGAGGCGCTGGTCCCGGCCGCGGAAGCTGCGATGGGCCAGGTCGACATTCTCATCGCCAACGCCGGCATCACGCGTGACAATCTGTTCGTTCAGCTTCGTGATGAGGATTGGGACGAGGTCATCAACGTCAATCTGACCGCGACCTTCCGCTTAGCGCGTGCCGCCACCAAATTGATGATGCGCAAGCGCTTCGGCCGCATCATCGCCATCACCTCGGTGGTCGGCGTCACCGGCAATCCCGGGCAGGGCAATTACACCGCGTCGAAGGCCGGCCTGATCGGCATGATCAAGACGCTCGGCGCCGAATACGCCAAGCGTGGCGTGACCGCGAACTGCATCGCGCCCGGCTTCATCAAGACGCCGATGACGGATGCGCTCAACGACAAGCAGCGCGAGGCGATTCTGACCAAGGTTCCGGCCAACCGCCTGGGGACGCCCGAGGACATTGCGGCAGCCGCCGTCTACCTCAGTTCGAACGAAGCAGCCTACGTCACCGGGCAGACTATTCACGTCAACGGCGGCATGGCCATGATCTGATCCGCCGTTCCGCACTGCCCACATGGGCGGGGCAGGATGCGGCAAACGGCCGTTTCCGGAGCGAATTGAGGCGTGTAGTCAAGGCAATTGAAGTATGATAACCGGACCTTCAACGGATGGGCAAAGAACGCCATTGCAGGTTTTTGAAACCCTGTATATTGGCGATGCGGAGCCTTGGCCGTCGTTCGCCGGGCCTCCATCGGTTAAGGTGGGGCCAAATCAAAGTTCGTAAGCGAAGGCAGTCAACGACCACGACGGCTCGTATCGTCCCGGGGGGTCGGGTCTACAGGGAACAACACGAGGTTATGCAATGAGTGACATTGGCGAGCGGGTTAAGAAGATCGTGGTCGAACACCTTGGTGTTGAACCCGAGAAGGTTGTCGACGCAGCGAGCTTCATCGATGACCTCGGCGCCGACAGTCTGGACACCGTCGAACTGGTGATGGCGTTCGAAGAAGAATTCGGTTGCGAGATTCCGGACGACGCCGCGGAAACGATTCTCACCGTCGGCGACGCCACGAAGTTTCTCGAGAAGAACGCGAAGAGCTAAGGCTCTTCATTTCGCGGGGACAACATTGAAACCGGACGGGCCGCTTCGCAGCGGTCAGCCGGTTTCTTGTTATTGGCCGTGAATCTTTCGATGCGGAGTTTTCGGATATGAGGCGGGTTGTCGTCACTGGTCTCGGCATGGTGTCGCCACTCGGCTGCGGCGTCGAGCCGTCCTGGAAACGCATCCTCAACGGCGAAAGCGGCGCACGTAGGATCGAGAGCTTCGATGTCTCCGATCTGCAGACCAAATACGCCTGCACCGTCGTGCGCGGCGACGGCTCGAACGATACCTTCAATCCCGACAAATGGATGGAGCCGAAGGTCCAGCGCAAGGTCGACGACTTCATCATCTTCGGCATGGCCGCGGCCTGCCAGGCGCTCGATGATGCCAACTGGCATCCCGAGACCGAAGAGGACAAATGCGCGACCGGCACCATGATCGGCTCGGGCATCGGCGGCCTCACCGGTATTGCCGAGACAGCGATCCTCCTGAAGGAGCGCGGACCGCGCCGGGTGTCGCCGTTTTTCATTCCGGGCCGCCTGATCAATCTCGCATCCGGCTACGTCTCGATCAAGCACGGCCTGAAGGGACCGAACCATTCGGTGGTCACCGCCTGCTCGACCGGTGCGCATGCCGTTGGCGATGCTGCCCGCCTGATTGCGCTCGGCGATGCCGACGTCATGGTCGCCGGTGGCGCCGAGTCGCCGATCAGCCGCATCGGCATTGCCGGCTTCAACGCCGCGCGCGCGCTCTCGACCGCCTTCAACCAGACGCCGGAGAAGGCCTCGCGCCCCTACGACAAGGACCGCGACGGGTTCGTCATGGGCGAGGGCGCTGGCGTCCTCGTCCTGGAGGAGCTCGAGCACGCCCAGCGCCGCGGCGCGAAGATCTACGCCGAGGTGATCGGATACGGTCTGTCGGGTGATGCCTATCACATTACGTCGCCGTCGCCCGATGGCGATGGCGGCTTCCGCAGCATGTCGGCCGCGCTCAAGCGCGCCGGCCTCACGGCATCCGACCTCGACTACATCAACGCGCACGGCACCTCGACGCCGCTCGGCGACGAGATCGAGCTCGGCGCGGTGGAGCGCCTGCTCGGCAATGCCGCCTCCAAGGTTGCGATGTCCTCGACCAAATCGTCGACCGGCCATCTGCTCGGCGCGGCCGGCGCGATCGAGGCGATCTTCGCCATCCTCGCGATTCGCGATAATGTCGTCCCGCCGACCATCAACCTGGACAACCCGTCGGTGGAGACCGCGATTGATCTCGTGCCGCATAAGTCGAAGCAGCACGAGGTCAATGTCGCGTTGTCGAATTCTTTTGGTTTTGGCGGTACCAACGCGTCGGTGATCTTCCGCCGTCTGGTCCATTAGTTTGTGGTTGCGACGAATCCACCGTTTTGCCGTATTCGGCGATAGTCATGTCTGTGGGCGCGTGCATTTGGCTCGGCAAGCGATTGTCAGGCTGCGATTGAACCAGCAGGATTCAGGTTGCTTCGATGAGTGAAAGGCCGCCCATTTCGCCCCGGAGTCCGCGGGCAGCGCTCGAGCCCGAGCAGGTCCCGCCGCCGCCGAAGCGTTCGGAGCGGGCCCGCAACCCCTTTGTCGTGGTCGGCAACGCCATCATCACCCTGCTGCTGATCGCCATGCTCGGCGCCGGCGGCGCCTATTATTACGGCCGGCAGGTGCTCGAGGCGCCAGGGCCGCTGAAGGAAGATAAGATCGTCAACATTCCGCAGCGTGCCGGCAAGCGTGACATCGCCGAGACGCTGAACAAGGAAAGTGTGACCGATGTCAATCCGTGGGTGTTCATCGCCGCGGTGGCTGCGCTGAAGGCGAGCTCGGACCTGAAGCCGGGTGAATATTCGTTCCAGAAGAATGCCTCCCTGCGCGACGTCATCGCCACCATCGTCGAGGGCAAGGTGGTGCAGCATGCCGTCACGATACCGGAAGGCCTGACCTCCGAGCAGATCGTGGCGCGGCTGTCCGACAACGACATCTTTATCGGCAGCGTGCGCGAATTGCCGCGCGAGGGCACGCTGCTGCCCGAGACCTACAAGTTCCCGCGCGGGACCCCGCGCGACCAGGTGGTCCAGCGCATGCAGCAGGCGCACAAGCGCGTGCTCGCGGAGATCTGGGAGCGCCGCAGCCAGGACCTTCCGGTCAAGACTCCGGAGCAGCTGGTCACGCTCGCCTCGATCGTCGAGAAGGAGACCGGCAAGCCGGACGAGCGCAGCCGTGTCGCCGCCGTGTTCGTCAACCGGCTCAAGCAGAAGATCAAGCTGCAGTCCGACCCGACCATCATCTACGGCCTTGTCGGCGGCAAGGGCACACTGGGCCGCCCGATCAAGCGCAGCGAGATCACGCAGCCGTCGCCCTACAACACCTATGTGATCGAGGGTCTGCCGCCGGGCCCGATCGCCAACCCCGGCCGCGCCTCGCTGGAGGCGGCAGCCAACCCGGCCCGCACCCGCGACCTCTTTTTCGTCGCCGACGGCTCGGGCGGGCATGCCTTCACCGAGACCTACGACGCGCACCAGAAGAACGTCGCCAAGCTGCGCGCGATGGAGAAGCAGATCCAGAACGACACGGTCGAGCCGGTCGATGACGCACAGGCGCCGGCCGTCGCGCCCGCGGCTGCAGATACCGCGCCGACCGCGACCACGCCCAAGCCGACCCAGCAGAAGAAGCCGCCGGCGCGGCCCGCTGGTTCGGCCCCGGCGCGGCAGGGCGCGGTGCAGCCGTCGCCGCCGGTGATCCAGCGCTAGGCCTGGCCCGGCGTCAGCCCCTGCGCAGACCTGCCTACCGGACTTTGCGGATTCCACTTTCCTGCAAAATAGTCTTAAGATTCGCGTGGCCTGATGGCCTCGCGAATCCCATGTTTCCGGAGAATTTGACCTGATGGCGCTGTCGTCCATGACCGGCTTTGCCCGAAGCCACGGCGCAAGCGGGCCGTATACGTTCGAATGGGAATTGAAATCGGTCAACGCCAAGGGCTTTGACTTGCGGGTGCGGCTGCCGCAGGGGTTCGACGAGCTCGAGGCCCACGCCAAGAAGCGCGCCGGCGAGCTGTTGTCGCGCGGCACCGTCTACGCCAATCTGAACGTCAAGCGCGCCAATGCGGCCGCCACCGTCCGGGTCAATGAGGACGTGCTCAACGCCGTGCTGAAGGCGGCTGCCGTCATCGCCGGCAAGGTCGACGCGGTCGCGCCGAGCGTTGATGGCCTGCTTGCCATCAAGGGCGTGGTCGAGGTCGCCGAGCCCGAGGGTGACGAGGAGGAGGACAAGGCCGCGCGGGCTGCCGCAGCGGATGCCTTCGACAAGGCGCTCGCCGATCTCGTCGAGATGCGCAAGCGCGAGGGCACTTCGCTCGGCCAGATCCTGACCCAGCGGGTCGACGAGGTCGAGCAACTGGCGAAGAAGGCGGAAGCCGCGCCGGGCCGCAAGCCGGAGGCGATCAAGGCGAGGCTCGCCGAGCAGATCGCCGCGCTGCTGGACACGTCCGACCGTTTCGATTCCGACCGTTTGATGCAGGAAGCGATCCTGATCGCGACCCGCGCCGACATCCGCGAGGAGCTCGACCGCATCGCCTCCCACATCGCGCAGGCGCGCGAGCTGATCGGCAAGGGCGGTCCGATCGGCCGCAAGCTCGATTTCCTGGCGCAGGAGTTTCACCGCGAGGTCAACACCTGCTGCTCGAAGTCGAACGACATCGAGCTGACCAATACCGGGCTCGCCATGAAGAATGTGGTCGAGCAATTCCGCGAGCAGGTCCAGAATCTGGAGTGATCGATGACAACGGGCGGTCACGGAACTGACGGTGTCGAGCGGCGCGGGCTGATGTTCGTGCTGTCCTCGCCATCGGGCGCGGGCAAGACGACGCTGTCGCGGATGCTGATCGACCGCATGCCCGGCCTGCGCATGTCGGTGTCGGCGACGACGCGCACGATGCGGCCCGGCGAGGTCGACGGCCGCGACTATTTGTTCGTCGACAAGCCCAGGTTCGACGCCATGGTCAAGGGCGACGAGCTGCTGGAATGGGCCACAGTGTTCGACAACAGCTACGGCACGCCGCGTGCGCCCGTCGAGGCCGCGCTGTCGGCAGGGCAGGACGTGCTGTTCGACATCGACTGGCAGGGCACGCAACAGCTCCGCGAGAAGGCACGCGCGGACGTCGTCAGCGTCTTCATCCTGCCGCCGTCAGCCGCCGATCTCGAGAAGCGGCTGCATTCGCGTGCGCAGGATTCCGACGAGGTAATCCGCAAGCGCATGAGCCGCGCCAGCCACGAGATGAGCCATTGGGCCGAGTACGACTACATCGTTATCAACCACAATGTCGATGACGCCTTCGCCGAGGTGCAGTCGATCCTGAAGGCCGAGCGCCTCAAGCGCGAGCGGCGGACTGGCCTCGTGAGCTTCGTGCGAGGGCTGCAAGGTCAGCTTCAAGGCTAGCAAGGTCAGTTTCGGGGGCGGGCGGCGTCAGCCGCGGCCCTTCCGTCGCCAGCCGCTCCAGCATCGCCGTGATGATGTCGATGTCGGCGCCGGTAGCCTCTTCGCGCACATGTTCTTCATGCGCATCCGCGTCGTGCTTTGCCGGCTCTTCGTGGTGGACGTCGTCGGCGGCGAGCTGAGGCGCCGGGGGCTCGATCTCGAACTCCCCATCGAAATAGTCGATCCCGGTCTCGTCGGACTCTGCTGTCGCAACCTCAATGGAACGGCCCTGTGCAGCGATCCGGCCGATGGCGTCGGAGAATGCGGCGATCTGCGGGGCTTCCACACGCACGGCGTCGAAGTCCACCGGAAGCGGCCGCTCTACGCGCGGCGCCGGCTCGGTATGCCAGGGCGCGCGGCTGTCGTCGTCATCGTGACGATGGTCCCAGTTCACGCGGCGATCGGCCGTCTGGACGCGCACGCGTCCACCGGCGAAGCGATAAATCACGCTGGCGAGGAGGCCGGCGAGCGCCAGCGCGCCGCCGCTGACGAGCAGCAGCATTTGCAGCGATCCGGTCGGCTTGTCGGCGGGCGCGTCTGCCGCGGCAAGCGTCACCGGGGCAGGGGCTGCGGCCGGCTTCGCGCTCGGCTGTACAGACGCCGCTGCAGGTGCAACAGCCGTTGCAGGTGATGGCTGCGGTGCGGGCGAAGCGGGGGCGGCATCGGGCCAACGCGTGGCGACGGCGGCCTGCGCTGCATTTGCATCAGTGGTGCCGGGAGCCTGCTGGGCTGAGGCTGCGGCCGGCGCCGGCGTGCCCGCTGCAGCACTGGTCTGCGGCGCGATGTATTCAGCATGAGCATTCTGCACTGATTGCGGCCCGGCTGGAGGCGCATTCGGCGTATCGGCCGTCGCCTGCGCGCTCAGCGTGGCGTTAGCACCTTCCTTGGCACCTTCCTTGGCGCCTTCGGCACGCAGATACCAGCATTGCCGCTTGGTCGCGCGCTCGAGCCGATAGAACCAGTGCTGGCCCTGCGGCGCGACGCCCTTCGGCGAGGCGAGACAGTCGCTCGCGGCATTCGCCGTGCTTGCGGTGCTGGGTGCACTCGGCGCGGTCTGCGAAACAGCAGCCAGTGGTGCGCCGGCAATGATACTGCCAATCAGCGCGGATATGAAATTTGCGGTGCGGTTGCCCATCCTGGTCTCCCGGTTACGCATGACGCAACTCGTTACCTTCCCTTTCTCAACAAAGAGTTAGGTGGCAATGAGCCGCAAATCCGGAGAGGATGTGGCCTGAATCGGGCCTGCGCGGCTTTCGTTCCACCGCGAATTCAGGCTTTTTGCCGGCACTATTGCTTGCTTGCGGTCCAGGTTCCCGAGCAGCCGTCGGAGCGGCGGAAGGTGCCGGAACCGCTGCGCCCAGACAGGCGGCCGGCGCCGGTATAGGTGACGCCGCCTCCGGCTTGTCCAAACGTGTGCACCGAACCATTGGAGCTGACAGTCCCGCTGACGCCCTCGCCGATGACGCGGCCCGAGGTCACGACGGTTGCGCTGCTGGACGAGCCGCCACAGCCGACACTGATGACGGCCCAGGCGCCGTCGAAGCCGCCGCCGCCACCTCCGCCGCCGCTGCGCCGCGACGACGAGCGTTGTTCGTCAGCGGCCGGCTTGCTCCGGCGCGCCGATGGCGCGGGTTCGGCGGAGCGGTCCGAACGCGAGCCGGACAGCGATTTTTCGTCATTGCCGATCGAGCCGCCGGCGCTGCCGGATTGCGCGAAGGCCGATGGCGAGGCGAGCGAGACGAGAAGCGCGGCGAGGGCAAACTTGCGGCTTGCGGTGTTCGACATGAGCCAGAAATCCATCATCTAAAAAAATCAGCGGCAAAATCAGCGACCGGAGCCATCGGCACAGACGGCTCCAATAATGCGGCAAGCTTTGCCAGCCTTGCCGCAATCGTCAAGCGCGGCGTCCTTCGCGCGCTGCACGCCCTCGCGCTGGACCAGCGACCAGGATTTGTCCGAGATCGCGAACGCGCCGCAGCTTTTGCCGTAGAAGGACAGCTCGATCGGACATTTGGCGCCGGCGCAATTGCCGCGCGCATCCGCCACCGCCGCGCGCCGTGAAGCATGATTCCACGAGATGCCCCATTTGTTGCCGTCGGGGCCGTAGACGATCGAGCCCCACGGTTTGAGATCCTCCATCTTGCGCATCCGCAGCAGCAGGCCTTCGGTTGCCTCGCCTGTCGGCGCCATCGAAATCCGTTGCTGCAGTTTTGTGATCGCGCGGGTCAGTCCGTCGGGCGTATCCGGATCGAAATTGAGCTCGTAGAGCCGCTCGGCCAATTCGCTGAGCAGGGCAGCATCGCGCAGCGGCGCGCGGTCGGGATCGGCGCGCAGCCGGTCCGCCGGCAGCGGGTCGGGCTGCATCGCGGCGACCTGCGGCGGCGCGACTTGCGTTGGAGGCACGAAGTAGAAGGTGCCGTCGATCGGCGAGGACGACACCCAGGGCTGCTGCGCGCCTGAGGTGGCGCGCTTCACGGCAAGGCCGACCTGGTTGAACGTCTGGAATACGTCGAGGCCCGCGGTCCGGACCGTCGCGGCCAGTGCCTTGGTGTAGGGGCTGTGGCCGTCGCTGCCGTCCTGGGCGACATTGCCGGGCTGCGTGGCGTAGGAGATCAGCGTGCCCTCCGGCGCGCGCATCTGCGCAAGACCGCCGTCGGAGGAGCGCAGTCCGCGCGAGCCGAACGGGTTATTGCGGCAGGCATCGAGGATGACGAGGTTGAGCCGCGTGCCGGAGCCCTGCATCTGGCGCAGCACCAAATTGACGTCGGTCATCTGGAAGTCGACGTCGGCCTCGCGCGTCGGATTGGCGCCGACCGGCACGAGATAATTCGAGCCCGCGACCTGCACGCCGTGACCGGCATAGTAGAACAGCGCGACGTCGGCGCCCTGCACCTGCCGGCCAAAACTCTGCACGGCGATGTCCATCGCGCTCTTGTCGAGATCGAGCTGGGCGTGGCCGCCGACCAGCGTGAAGCCGAGCGTACTGAGCGTCTCCGCCATCAGGCTCGCATCCTTCGACGGGTTGTCGAGCGGTGTGATATTCTTGTACGCCGAGTTGCCGACGACAAGCGCGATGCGCTTCTCGGCTGATACCGGCTGAAGCGCGACGGCGAGCGTGGCCGCGGCGAGCGCTGCCAGCATCAGGACGCGATTGAAAACCCTCGCGTGCATCAGGGACCCCCAAAGCAATGCCGGCAATCTACCAGCCGGATTCGCTTGCGAAAAGCGGTACGACAATCTGTACCCGTCATGGCCTGTACGCCTCGCGGCCGGGAAGGGAGCATGACCTCGCATCCTCGCGGCAGGTTTTGCCCGAGCCTTGCGCCGTCACATCGCCCGATGGAAGCCAAAGGGCGCAGGGAAGGCCGGGCGCCGGCTGGCACCCGAGATCCGTGCGCTCTGGAAATGCACACGGGGTGGATCACAGGTGACGCCGGTCGCCCGGCCTTCCCTGCGCGGATGGTTTTAACGGTGTCCTTCGTGCTCTCCTCGGGGAGCGATGCACTATTGCCCCCGTCGTCTTGCGGATGGCTGATGCGCGCGCCCGGTCGGGCCGCCACATCACCGCAAGGCTTGACGCACAGACCCCGGGCGTCAGGACCACACGACTTCTCCGTCCGCGGACGGCTCCGCCTGAGTGCCGGAAGCTGGCGCGTGCTCACCCCCGGCGACCGACGAACCCGTTGTGACCGCACCGTGTCGTGCCGCGTCGCGCGAGGACTCACGGTTGCCCGCCCTGTCACCACGCAGACCGCGCCGGCGCTGCCGCGTCCACCGCAACCCGGCCCGCATCTCGTGACGATCGCGAAGCGCCCCTTTGGCAGGGCCGGGATGAGAGGTTATATGTCACAAATCCGAAATTCGGTAAAGTGGAATATTTTCGCGAGGAGGGATTGACGGGGTGTTTTGCCCGACGGGTCGCGGGCGTGGCCCGTTCGCAATGACGGAGGGAGCGGGGTCTTCTCACACTGATCCGCGGAACCAACTGGTGCTCATGTCGCGCTGATTAGGGCCTATGCGGATGGGGCTAGCGCGCTGTAAGGTTGGTCCCTGCGATGTCGTTTGACGGAGCACGGCCATGGCCCTTCAGGATCCCGGCAAGAGCAGCCCCACCGATGCTTCCACCTGGACGGCGGCAGGCGACGAGTTCGTTCTTCTCGACGCGGTTCAGCCGCCCGCCCGCATCGCGCTGGCACGCGAGCGCATGTTGCTGAGCCGGCTCTATCTCGGTCTGATCAGAAGCATCAACGACGATTATGGCGCGGAGTTCGTCAGGCAAAACGACAGTGCCACCTTCCGGACCATCGGCATCTACCTTTTCCTGCGAACGGCGATGTGCTCGCCGGTGCGGGCGAGCACGGTCGCGCAGGCGCTGAAATTGCCGCGCGCAACGGTGCTGCGACGTCTGGAGGACATGATCAAGCAGGGTTATGTCGAGCGCATCGGCAACGCCTACCGCGTGACCGACAAGGTCAATATCCCCGATCTGCAGCAGCGGTTGCAGCAGCGGATCGACATGATTCTGGAGACGGCCCGCGCACTGGCCGTGCTGAGGGATGCCGCGGGATCAACGCATTGACGGAAGGCTTTGGACGCTCCGACCTCACCGTCGAGGAGTGCAGGCTTTGCGAATCTACTTCCACACGCTCGCGAGCTTCAGTGCCAGCAGCCCGGGCACGCCGCTGATCAATCCCACCATCGCGTAGGATTGCGCGAACACGCCGGTCTGGATGAAGACCTGGCACGCGATGGCGAAGCAGATTGCGGTGAGCAGCGGGCAGGCGCAGCCGGCGATGATCGAGAGGTACCGTATCGCGGTTGCGACGGGCCTGGCGGAGGATGCGGAATCGTTCATGCAGGATCGTGCATGCAGGATGACAACTATGCGGCAGACGCCGCGTTGCTCCGCCGCGCAGGTGCAAAAGCATCACTTGCTTGCGCAGCAATCGACCAGAGCGCGCCAGATGCGCTGAATCTCGACCGTCCTCTGAAGCTCGAGGACGTGGTTCTGGTTTGTGTGAGGAGATCGGGGTTCGGAATGAAGTTCACGCGGCCCGATCCAGCGTTCGGAGATCGGATCGTACCATTTGCCCGGATTGACCACGCTCGTTTCTCCTCTTCTGATCCCCCTGGTGTCTGCGCTTAACCCATGCGCCGGTTGCTGGTGTTCCGGGTGAGGTTGCCGTGAGCGGCCTGCTCACGGATGTTCTGCTTCTCGTCGTCGCGATGGCCTTTGGTGGTGTCGACGGGAACCGTCGGCGCGCTGCTGGCGCCCTTGTGGCTCTGGTTTTCGTCGGGAACTGGCTGCACCGTTTTTGTCAGCGGCTTCGTCATGCGCTGAAACTCCGTCGTTGCCTTGACGAGGGGGCAACGCGCGGACGGTTCGAGGTGTTCCAGGTTCTGGCGCGAAGTGATCGGGTTGACCCGCGGCCTTAGTGCTTCGAGGCGTCCTGCTCGCCGGATGACGCGGCGTCCGTCGGCGACCGATTCTCCAGAGCGCGGACGTCAAGGGATCGCTCGTTGCCCGCGGTCTCGGTATTCTGCCGCGGTCCGCGGTATTTGCCGATCAGCCGCTTGATGTCGTCGACGGCTTGCAGCAAGGGCGGAGTCAGGGAGAACAACGCGCCCATCGCAATGGCGATGATGGTGTGGCGCAGCGAGACCTTTTCGTCCTCATCAAAGGCGTAAGCATTCTGGCCGATCGGGACAGGCGCGAGCCCGTTCGACGATCGCGGCTGATCAGATTTCCGCAGCTTGCGCGGCGGGAACATGATCACGACGAACAGTACGTTGATCAGGAGCCAGATGCCCAGAATGACAAGAAGGGTCCGCATTCCGCTCAAAACCCAGGGTGATACAATATGCTGTCGGCTTATGTAGGCATTGAACGGCCGTTCGCATCCCAATGCAAGTTGTGCTTTCGTTTGACGCAAGTTTCCGGTTAACCGGTTATCGGAATCCGGCAAGTCGGGGCGGGCGAGCGTGCCGCGTTGCACGCGCGCCACGCCTCGAACTCTGTTCTTGTCCGGAGAACTACGGAATTCGAACTGGAACGAGCCGAGGGCGTCGCCTGATGCCGCTAGCCGAGGCGGGCCTCGCGCGCGGCCGACCGGCGGTCGAAGGCCATTTGGTCGCGGTAGATGTCGATCGCCCTGTTGGCGAGCATCAACGGCCGGCGCTCGCCGGTTTTCAGCTGCGCTTCAATCGCATCGAGAATGATGTTCGCGGAGGTGTCGGGCGGGCCGAGCTCGCCGCTCTTCTCGAGGAAGCTCCAGGCGACGAAGAATGCGCTCTCGACGGTGCAGCGAATGGACATGCGCTGCCAACGCGGTGCAGCCGCAGCCGTTCCGAGCCTTGCATGAATTCCGAGTTAATTGCGCCAACGAAAGCGGCGATGCGAACCGAGGTGCCACACCTCTCCCGAAGGGAGAGGTCGGATCGCATCAAAGATGCGATCCGGGTGAGGGGTTACAGCCTCACCGAATGCTGCGGCCCCTCACCCGGATTGCACTGGACGATGCTTCGCATCGCCAGGCGCAATCCGACCTCTCCCCGCTGGGGAGAGGTGAACCCGAGCGAGCCGAAATCATCTGCGCTAGTTCTTCAGCACGATACGGCCGACCACGTGGCCTGCGCGCAGCTCGTCGATCCATTTCTGGACATCGCCCATCGGCTCCTCGCGCATCGGCGTCGGCTTGATCTTGCCGGCGCGGGCGAGCGCCATCAACTCGTGAGCTTCCGCGAGCGTGCCGACCATGAAACCCTCGACCGTAAGTCGCTTGTAGACCCATTGCACCATCGGCAGCGTGAACTGGCCGCCCATCAGGCCGGAGACCACGACCTTGCCGCCGCGCGCGGCAACCGTGACCGCAAACGCCATCGACTTTTCGTTGCCGGCGAAATCGACGACCTCGTCAAAACCGCCGTCGGTTTCCTTCAGGATGCGCTTGA
The DNA here is from genome assembly GCF_049949275.1 of Bradyrhizobium genosp. A. Taxonomy (NCBI): domain Bacteria; kingdom Pseudomonadati; phylum Pseudomonadota; class Alphaproteobacteria; order Hyphomicrobiales; family Nitrobacteraceae; genus Bradyrhizobium; species Bradyrhizobium genosp. A. Next base: position 3,911,709 of record NZ_CP188196.1, read on the forward strand.
TCACGTCGGGCTCGGACGGATCGTAGGCGTTGGCGGCGCCGCTCCTCAGCGCGGTCTCGCGCGCGGCCGGCGAGAGATCGGCGACCGTGATCGGCTGCTTGAACATCGCTTGCGCGAACGACAGACCCATCATGCCGACGCCGCCGAGACCGATCAGCAGCAGATTGCGCTGGCGCGGACGGTCGACCAGGCGCTTGAGTGCGCCGTAGGCGGTGACGCCGGAGCACATCAAGGTCGCGGCCTGGTTGACGGGCAGCGGATCGTAATCGAGCAGATACTTCGCGTCAGGCACCAGCACGTGAGTGGCGAAACCGCCGTCGATGGAGACGCCGAGGAAGCGCTGTTTCGCACAAAGATTCTCGTCGCCGTTCTTGCAGTCGCGGCACTGGCCGCAGCCGATCCAGGGAAACACCGCCTTGTTCGAACCGACGAGGCCCGCCGGTACGTCGGGGCCGACTTCGTCGACGACGCCGGCGATCTCGTGGCCGAGCGTGAAGGGCAGCGTCATGCCGCGCGTGGTGTCGAGCTTCTTGCCGCCGCCGAGATCGGCATAGCCGTCCTGGATGTGCAGGTCGGAATGGCAGAGGCCGCAGCGCTCGATGCGCACCAGCACCTCGGCAACCTTAGGCTTGGGCGTGTCGACGATGGTCTCGCACAAGGGCGCATCGAACTTGACCAGCGACTGCCGACGCATCAACGCCATATTCCTTCCTCCGAAATTCTTGTTACTCAGCCTCGCTGCGTATATCCGCCAATTCGCGTGCCATGGCAACAAAGCCGGAGATGGGAATGGTCTCGGCGCGCCGCGTCGCATCGACGCCGGCCGCCTGCGCAAGCCGCGCGGGATCGACACCGAGCGATTTCAGGCTCTGGCGCAGCATTTTCCGGCGCTGGCCGAAGGCCGCGGCCGCCACCTGTTCGAGCATCTTGCGATCGCAGGGCAGCGGTTTTCCGCGCGGCACAAGCCGTACCACGGAAGACGTGACCTTCGGCGGCGGCACGAAGGCGGACGGCGAAATGTCGAACAGGATCTTTGTCTCGCAGCGCCAGTTGGCGAGCACGCCGAGCCGGCCATAGGCCTCCTCGTCCTCGCGCGCGACGATGCGCTCGCCGACCTCGCGCTGAAACATCAGCACCAACATATCGAACCAGGGCGGCCAGGGCTCGGTGGTGAGCCAGTTGATCAGCAACTGGGTCGCGATGTTGTAAGGCAGATTGGCGACGAGCTTCGCGCGCTCGCCGCCAAGGAGCGGCCGCGGATCGAAGGTCATGGCATCGCCATGCACGATCTCGAGCCGGCCGGGATAGCGCGCGGAAATGTCGTTCAGCGCCGGGATCGCGCGCTCATCATGCTCGATTGCGATGACGCGCCTGGCGCCGAGCGCGAGCAGCGCGCGTGTCAGCCCGCCCGGGCCCGGACCGATCTCGACGATGGTGCTGTCTTCCAGCGGCGCTGCCGCGCGGGCGATGCGCGCGGTGAGATTGAGATCGAGCAGAAAGTTCTGGCCGAGCGATTTGCGCGCCGACAGAGCGTGCTGGCGAATGACCTCGCGAAGCGGCGGGAGGTCGTCGATCGCGCTCATCAGCTGTTTGCAGCCGCCATGCGGCTGGCAAGCTTGAGCGCCGCGATCAGGCTCGCCGGGTTGGCCTTGCCGGTGCCGGCGATGTCGAAGGCGGTGCCGTGATCGGGCGAGGTGCGGATGAAGGGCAGGCCGAGCGTGACGTTGACGGCGTCGTCGAACGCCACCGTCTTGATCGGGATCAGCGCCTGGTCGTGATACATGCAGACCGCGCAGTCATAGGTGTTTCGCGCGGCTTCGTGGAACATGGTGTCGGCGGGCAGAGGTCCCCTGGCGTCGATGCCGTCATTGCGCAGAACTTTAAGCGCCGGCGCGATCACGGTCTGCTCCTCATGGCCGAGCGAGCCGTCCTCGCCGGCATGCGGATTGAGGCCGGAGATCGCGATCCGCGGCCGCGCAATGCCGAAGCGGGATGTGAGCTCGGTTGCGACGATGCGCACGGTCGAGACGATGAGCTCGCTGGTGAGCTGGCTGAGGGCCTCCCGCAAGGAAACGTGGATCGTCACCGGCGCCACGGCGAGTCGCGGCGACCACAGCATCATCACCGGTTGCGGTACGCGGCCGTCGGTGGCTGCGAGCTCGGCGAGGAATTCGGTGTGGCCGGGATGACGGAAGCCCGCGCGGTAAAGCACGCTCTTGGCGATCGGGTTGGTGACGACGGCGCCGGCGCGGCCGGCGCGGACGTCGCTGACCGCCTGGCGGATCGAGGCGAGCGCGGCCGGTGCACTCGAGGCATCGGGCTTACCGGGCGCAGCGGTCGCACGCTCGCCGGTCGCAGCCACGGGCAGGGCGTCGGCAAAGGCGGTCTCGGCTTCGCCCGGGTTCACCGCGGCGATCCTGATCTCGGCACCGAGTGCTTTGGCGCGCTGCGCGATCAGCGCCTCATCGCCGAGCAAATAGAAGGCGGGAAGGCTGAGCTCGCGGCGCCTGAGCCAGGCCGCAATGGTGATGTCGGGGCCGATGCCGGCGGGCTCTCCGAGCGTCAGTGCAAGGGGTTTTGCGGGAGCGGCCATCAGCGGTTGCGATATTCAATCATCGCCGCTTTGCGGAGCTCGTCGAGATAGGCCTTCTGGGTCTTCTCGTACTTCTCCGTATACATCTTCTCGCGGATCTCGCGCTTCTTCGGCGTATCGATCGTGGTCGGCTTGCGCGAGCACAGCACGACCATCTCGATGCCGGCCTTGGTCACCTCGGGGGCCGTGAGGTGGCCGATCGGGGTGTCGTCGAGCACCTTGCGCAGCGGCTCCGGAAGGTCGGCCGTCGTCTTGGTGACGCTGTCGCGGATGGTGGCGTTCGGCGTCGAACGGAACAGCGAATTGGCTTCCTCGCAGCTTCCGACACGCGAGCGATATTGCTCGGCTTCCTTCATCCGCGTCTCCTGGAAGGCCGGGGACGAGCCGCGCGGCACGATCAGCACGATCGGCTGCATCTTGTATTCGGTGCCCTCGATCTGCAGCTTCTCCTCGCCGCCTTCGCGCACCTTGTCGGCGACGTCCTTCTCGCCGACCATCAGCTTCTCCTTGAAGCGGCCGCGCACGAGGCTGGTCCAGACCATCTCGGACCTCATGCGGTTCTTGAGAGCTTCAGGACGTACGCCCTTGCTCTCCAGCGACTTGGTGAGCTGATCGGGCGAGATGCGCATGCGCTGCGCCATGCCCTCGTAAGACTGGTTGATGTCGGAAGCGCCGGGATCGACGCCGTATTTCTTGCCTTCCTTCAACTTGATCTTGTCGTCGATCAGCACGTTGATGACGTCCTGGCGGTTCGGGGTCTTCTGCGTCGTCAGTTGGTCGAGCTTGGAGCGCTGCTCAATGTCGAAATCGGTGATGGGGTCGCCATTGACCATGACGACGATGTTCTGCGCACGCGCAGGTGCGCCGGCGAGAACCAGTGCGGAGGCCAGCACGGCGCTCAGCACGAGGAGGGGGAGGCGGAAGACAGGCAATCGGGTCGTCATGGTTGTCGCTCGCATGTCAGCCGAGATGATCCTGCGATCGGGAACAGGCCGGCCGGCACTTCAGACTGTTACTGGTAGCCGGCGGAGCTGCTGCTGCCGGTCGAGGTCGCCAGCGTGCGCAGGCCGATCTGGAACATGAACGCGTGGCTCAGCACGGGCGGGGTGGTGCCCGCGGAATAGCTATACGAAGTTACATAGTTCGCCGCCAGCACGAAGCAATCGTCGACGTAGCCGGCGCCGAGCACATATTGGTTGATCTTGTTGGCCTCGAGGTCCCAGCGCGCCGAACCCGTCACCACCCAATTGGTCGCGACCTTGATCGAGCCGGTCGTCAGGATGCCCTCGCGGCGGGTCAGGTAGCCGAGCTCCGGCTGTGCCGCGTAATTGCCGTACAGCACGCTGACCGACCAGCGATTGAAGTTGGCGCGGCCTTCCGCCTCGAAGCGCTGGATGTTCCAGGTCTGCTCGTCCATGCGGGAGCGGACGCTGAACGTATAGGTGCTGTTCGGCGAGTAGGCGGCGCTCGCCACGTAATCCGAGCGCGGCTTGTCGAGGCCGGAATTGATGCCGGTATTGATGGAGTCCTGCACCGCGTAGGAGTTCATGCCGAACAGCTGGTAGGACTGACCGAACAGCACCTTGACGGCGCCACCCTTGTCGAACTGCGTGGTGGACTGCACGCCGACATTGGCGCGGCCGCCGCCCTCGACGCGGTCGTAGCCGGAGAACTTGTCAACGCTGAACAGGTTGGAGGCGTCGAACACCATGCTCTGCGCATCCTCGTTCGGGAGCTTGCCGGCATAGGTTTCGTTCGGGCGGATGATGATCTGCGCGATCGGCTCGATGGTGGTCGAGCCCCAGGGCTGAACGTTGATGAAGGGATAGCGATATTCGAGGCCGACGGTCGGCATCAGGCGGAACGCCTGGGTGTTGCCGACGGGCAGGTAGTTCGACACGCCCGGCTGGTTGGAAACGTCGGCGTTGATCGCGTCGGCGCGCAGGATCGCGAACGGCGTCCAGATCTCGCCGAACGGATCGGTGAAGGACTTGCGCCACTGCGCCTCCGCCGTCAGGCGGGTGTAGGTGCCGGGGAAGCCGCGCAGCAGGCACTGCGACGGCGTGCGCGCGAGCGGATCGGCCGAGGTCGTCGTGCACAGGCCGTTGGTATTGGCCGTCGTCGTGATCGGGTCGAACGCCGCGTCGTTACGGGTCAAGTTGACGAAGTTCGTCTTGTAGGAGAACTCGCCGCCGAACACCGGATAGTTGAGCACATTCGAGTAGTCGATCACGGGATAGACGACCGGGACCTGCTGCTGGTTGCCCGAGAAGCTCGTCCAGTACATCGTGCGCGCGTCGAAGAAGCTGCGATTGCCGACGCCGGTCAGATACAGCTGCGACAGCGCATCCGTCGGCAGGTTCAGGAACGAGCCGAGCGGATCGCGATAGGCCGACAGGCGATAGTCCGACATGAAATAGTAGTCGGACAGCAGGACGCCGTCCCAGCCCCAGACCCATTTGTCGTTCAGCGCGAACTGGCCCTTGGTCTCGATGCCGCCGCGGAACTGACGGTCGCCCGGCTGGCCGGCGAAATTGCCGGGGTTGAGCTGGTCGATGCCGTAGACGCGGACCTGGTAGGCGCCGTCCATCAGGCGCTGGCGGAACTCGGCCTGGAACAGCACGCCCTGCTTGGAGGTGATGCGCGGGCTGAAGGTCGCGTCCATGTCGGGCGCGATCGCCCAGTAGAACGGGACTTCGACGCCGTAGCCGAACGCCGTGTAGGAGGTGAAGCCCGGCATCAGGAAGCCGGTCTTGCGCTTCACGGTCGGGTCGGGCGTCGAGAAATAGGGCATGTAGGCGAGCGGCACGCCGAAGAATTCGAGCTGCGCCGTCTCGAAATACAGCATCTTCTCCTGCTGGTCGTGAATGATGCGGGCGCCCTTGACCTGCCAGAGCGGGGGTTTTTTCGGATCGTCCTTACACGGCGCGCAGGCGGTGTAGACGCCGTTCTCGAACACCGTGTAGTTGCCGGAGGAGCGGTCGGCGCGGGTCGCGGCCATGCGGGTCTGGTCGGCGGTGTCAACGCGCAGCGAATCGACGAAACCGTCGCGGTAGTCGTCGGAGAGATCCAGGATCTCGGCATAGGTGATCTTGCCGTCGGCATCCGTCATGCGGATGTTGCCTTCGGCATGGAGCCGCTTGGTCTTCTGGTCGTAGATGACCCGGTCGGCCTCGACGCTGGTGCCGTTGTAGAACAGCTGGACGTTGCCGACCGCGGAGACGCGCGAATTGTTGTAGTCGTAATCGACCTCGGTCGCCTGCACGAGCATCTGCCCGTCATTGGCGGCCTTCGGCGGCGTCGGGCGTGGCGGCCGCGGATTATAGGTGTAGCTCTGGGCGGCAGCCGGCGTCACCGCGGCAACATTGATCATGTCGGCGAGCGATGCGGTCGCGATCAGGGCGAGCAGAAGCCAGCGGACAGACAAGCCGTATCCGTTCGCGCGCACGGGGGTGCGCAACGCCAAACCAGATACGTGTCCTCGGCGGACGGCCGTCACTATCCGTCCTCCTGGTACAGCAAGGCCAAAAAGCCGGTGAGGCCGCCCACCACCGCGGGCAACCACGCCGCAGCGATCGGATGCATCAACTCAGCCTTGCTCAAGTCTTCAGTCACTTTCGACAAAACGTAGAGCAGAAAGCCTGCGCCCACGCCACTCAAAACCATCTTCTGTACGCCGCCCATCCGGAAGAAGCGCAGCGACACGGAAGCCGCGAGCATCACCATAGCGGCGAGCAAAAACGGCTGTGCCAGCAGCTTGTGATACTGGAGTCGATATCCGGCTGTCGCGAACCCCGAGCTCTCCGATGAGCGGATGTAGCTCGGTAGTTGCCAAAAGGACACAGTCTCGGGTGTGGAAAAGCTGTTGCGGACCTGCGCTTCGGTCAGGGTTGTCGGAATCTCCATGCTGGCCTGGTCGACCGGCGGGGCATCGAGCGAGAAGCGTCGCACGCCCTTGAACAGCCAGTGGCCGGCCTCGAGCGTCGCCTCGCGCGCCTCGACCCGCTCCTTGAAATGCTGCTCTGTGTCAAACCGGAACAGCGTGAGTCCCGTCAGCCGGACGCCCTGCTGCTCGCTGCGCGCTGCGTTGATGATGGTCTGGCCGTCGCTGGTCACTTGGTTGAGCCAGAAGCCCGAGGCATCCTGGATGCCGCCGCCGGGCGCCGAGCCGAACAGCTCTGCTTCCATGCGCTTGGAGAGCTCGCGCAGATTCGCCGACATCGGATTGTAGGCAACGGTGGCGATCACGCCGATCAGGAGCGCGCTGCCGAGTGCGGGCGAGATGAACTGCCAGGCCGAGATTCCGGCGGCGCGCGCCACCACGAGCTCGAGCCGGCGGGAGAGGGCGAGATAGCAGGTCATGGCGCCGATCAGCATGCAGAACGGCGTCAGCTTCTCCAGCAGTTGCGGCACCCGGAACAGCGAGGTCTCGGCCACCATGATCGCGGACGCCGACGCGAGCCCTGAGGTCTTGCGCACCATCTCGATGTAGTCGACCAGCACCAGCAGCAGGAAAATGCTCGCGAACACGCCGAGTGCGGCGACCACGAAGCGGCCGGCGAAATAGCGCCCGAGCGTATTGGTTAGCATGCTCATGCGGCGGCCGGCCGCCCGAACAGCCGCGCGATACGCGCGTTCGATCTGTTGATGGCTTCCATCAGGCCGGCAGGCGGCTCGACCACGACGCCGCCGACGATCAGCCACATGCCGGCGCCGATCGCGACCGCCAGCATCGCATATTGCACGGCGGCCGCGATCGGTGACTTCACAGCCATCACCGAGCAGGCAAATCCGGCCATGCGCAACCCGAACACCGCGAGCACCGAGCCGCCGATCGAGAAATTGCGGCTCTGGCGCGTGGTGCGCGGCGCGCCGAGGAAGGCGAAGGTCAGCGCCGCAAACGCGAACGGATAGAGCGGCGCCATCAGGCGGTCATGCAGCTCGGACCAGAACTGGCCGGGCACCGCCTTGTAGACGGGATCGTCCTCGGACGGCGAGAACAGCTCCCAGAGATAGCGCTCGCGGATGCCGAGGGTGACGTCGTGGCCCTGGTTGGAGAACTTCGACATGTCGAAGCCGTAGCGGCCGAACGCCACCAGCGCAGGATCGCGCTTGCCGGCCTCGAAGCGCTGGAGGTTGCCGTCCTTGAGCACCAGGAACGATCCGTTGTCGTTCTTCACGACCTCGCCGTGCTCGGCGACGATCGAGACGCGCTCGTTCGGATCGCGGCGGTCGTCGATGAAGATGCCGGCGAGGATGCCGCCGGGCTGCCGCTCGCGGATCCGGATCGTGAGGTTCTTGTCGAGCTGGGCGAAGCGGCCCGGCTGCAGGATGTTGGTGAGCACGTCGGCGGTGATCTCGGCGTCCCATTGCTTGATCCGCCGCATGCCGTCGGGGGCGAGATAGGCCGAGATGAAGGCGACCAGCAGCGCCACCACGCAGGTCGCGTAGAAGAACGGATAGAACAGCCGGAACGGCGAGAAGCCGGCGGCATTCATCACGATGATCTCGGAATCGGTCGCGAGCTTGTTCAGCGTGTGCGAGATCGCGATCATCAGCGCGATCGGCGAGATGATCAGGATCAGCGCCGGGATCACGAGCCCGGTGATGCCGAGGAAGGTCAGGATGGTCTGACCCTGGCTGGTCATCAGATCGATGCCGCGCAACGCCTGCGTAATCCAGATCACGCCGGTGAGGCTGACCAGGACGAGCGCAAACGACGCCAGCGTCGTGCGGAAAATATACCTGTCGATTGACCCCATGCGCTACCGCACGAATCCCACCAAAGCCCCAACGCGCGCACCGGAATTCCGTCTGTCCAACCAATCCCCTGATGGGGATCCCCAAGGTCGGCCAGGCAGCTCTTCCGGAGGCTCACTTTCTCACTACCATCCCTTTGATCCGTCAACAAAATGGCTGACCCATGGCACCCTCAATATATGGTTAACATTTCTCTCGTTGTGGCGCCCCTGCCACGGGCGGTGCTTGGCATCGACCGCGCTTCTCGCCCATAGTGGGCAGAGACGAGTGAATCGCCGTTCAAATCCGGCTCTCGGCCGGTTCCCTTGATTGGCAAAAAGCCCCATGTTTTCGAGGAGTTACCCATGTCCGATGCCATCAAGGTCGGCTTCGTCCCGTTGGCTACCGCCGCCCGTGGCATCCTGGTCGTGTTCTGTGACGACGCCCTGAAGGTCGGTCCGGCGACGGCCAAGGCGCTCGGCGGGGCAAACGAACTCGTGAAGCGGGCGGCGGCCGCTGCCTCATTCAAAGGTAAAACCGGCGCTGCCCTGGACATTCTCGCGCCCGAGGGTCTGAAGGCCGAGCGCCTGATCGTGATCGGGACCGGCAAGGAATCAAGCCTGAAGGGCAACGACTTCCTCAAATTCGGCGGCATGGCCGCCAGCAAGCTCAAGGCGGGAACCGCTGCCATGACCATCATGGCGGAACTGGCGACCGGCGCCATGACCAGCGAGCAGACGGTTGCGATCGCCTCGGGCCTGCGGCTGCGCGCCTACAAGTTCGACCGCTACAAGACCAGGAAGAAGGACGACGAGGAGGGCGCCCTGCGCGCTGACGTCTCGCTCGCGGTCGGCGATGCGGCTGCGGCGAAGAAGGCCTTTGCGTCGGCCGGCGCAGTCATCGATGGCGTCATCATCGCGCGCGATCTCGTCAACGAGCCGCCGAACGTGCTCTTCCCCGAGGAGTTCGCGCGCCGCGCCAGCCAGCTGAAGAAGCTCGGCGTCAAGATCGAGGTGCTCGACGTCAAGGCGATGCAGAAGCTCGGCATGGGCGCACTGCTCGGCGTCGGCCAGGGCTCGGCCCGGCCGAGCCGCACCGTGATCATGCGCTGGGACGGCGGAAAGAAAGGCGAGGCGCCGGTCGCCTTCGTCGGCAAGGGCGTCTGCTTCGACACCGGCGGCATTTCAATCAAGCCGGCCGGCAGCATGGAGGACATGAAGGGCGACATGGGGGGCGCTGCCTGCGTCGTCGGCCTGATGCACGCGCTGGCGGCGCGCAAAGCCAAGGTCAACGCTGTCGGTGCCATTGGCCTCGTCGAGAACATGCCCGACGGCAATGCGCAGCGGCCGGGTGACATCGTCACCTCGATGTCGGGCCAGACCATCGAGATCATCAACACCGACGCGGAAGGCCGCCTCGTGCTGGCCGACGTGCTCTGGTACGTGGCCAAGAAGACCAAGCCGAAATTCATGGTGGATCTGGCGACGCTGACCGGCGCGATCGTGGTCGCGCTCGGCACCGATCATGCCGGCATGTTCTCCAACAATGACGAGCTCGCCGAGCGCCTGCTCGCGGCGGGCATCGAGAGCGGCGAGAAGGTCTGGCGCCTGCCGCTGGGCCCCGAATACGACAAGCTGATCGATTCCCAGTTCGCCGACATGAAGAACACCGGCGGCCGCCACGGCGGCTCGATCACCGCGGCGCAATTCCTGCAGCGCTTCGTCGACGGCACGCCCTGGGCGCATCTCGACATCGCCGGCACCGCGATGGGCGCGCCGAAGACCGACATCAACCAGAGCTGGGGTTCCGGCTATGGCGTCCGGCTGCTGGATCGTCTGGTGGCGGATCATTACGAGCGCAAATGACGCGAGATGACAGAAGTACTTTTCTACCATCTGCAAAACATGACGGTTGAGAACGTCTTGCCGCCGCTTCTCGAGAAATCGCTCGAGCGCGGCTGGCGCGTCGTGGTGCAGTCGACCTCGCCTGAGCGCGCCGATGCGCTCGACGCGCATTTATGGACCTATCGCGACGATTCCTTCCTGCCGCATGCGACATGGCGCGTCAGCGACGTGGCCGAGCAGCCGATCATACTGGCGATCGAAGAGGACAACCCGAACGCAGCCCATGTCCGCTTTCTGGTCGACAATGCCGCGTTGCCTCAGGACGCGCAGGCCTATGAGCGCATGGTGCTGCTGTTCAACGGCGACGATCCGGATGCGCTTGCGGCGGCCCGCAGCACCTGGACGGATTGCAAGACGCGCGGATTTGAGGTCACCTATTGGCAGGTCGACGAACGGGGCCGGTGGCAGCGGCGGAATTAGCGTCCGCTCGCAATTAATGATAATTTGGACTTTCTCAGACAGACTGGCTTCGGCCACCTTCGTGCCGCAAAGTGATGTTGGGACAATCGCTTAGGGCTGCTCCTTGACGTGGGGAATTTAGTTTATCGTGCGACATCAAAAGCTTCCAAAGTCGCTGATAGTTGTGATGGCCGCTGTCGCGCCGCTGATCGCGGGCTGCTCGGGCGGGGCCGATCTGCTGTCGAGGGACGCCGAATGGTTCAACAAGCCGAGCCGCCTGTTCATCAAGAACATCTCGATCGAATCGCCCCCGCTGACCCCCGACAAGCCGGTCAGGCCTGAGGATTACGTCAGCGCCGACGGCGCTTGCCCCGGCATGGCACCGCCGCCTGGACCTGCCGACGCCAATGCCTCGACCGCGGCGCCTGCGCCGATGGGCGGCACGGTCGCGCTCGGCCACACCGAATGCGACGTGGTGCGCGGCATCGGCGCGCCCTCGACCGTCAATCTCTCCAGCGATGCCGCCGGCCGTCGCGTCGCGGTGGTCACCTGGACCACGGGTCCGCGCGCGGGCATCTACACCTTCAGCTCAGGACGCCTGTCCGCGATCGAAGGCAATCCCGAGCCGCAGCCGACGCCGAAGGCGGTGAAGCCGAAGGCGAAGAAGAAGGCGGCGACGTAACTCGTCGTTGGCCTTCCCTGAAGCCGGTTGCGGCCGTCAACGCGATCGTCTGCGGATGCTCGTCCAGACCATCAAGCGGCTTTGCGTCCCTTGATTGCAGTCGCGCTCGAATGAACCGTGATCTCACCGGTCGCGCTCGCCGGCAATCGCGCCTGTAATCGGCGCTTCAGCTCCGCGCTCTCGACTTCCGACAGCTTTCCCAACACGCCGCTCGGGCTGCTGACGACCATGGAGAGCCAATAGTCGTCGAAGTCAGCAAATGTCCGCTCGACGACCAGCTCGCGGGTTTCGACGTCGCGAAGACCGAGCTCCGCCCAGAGCGCCTTGAGCATCTCGAAACGCGATACGTCCGCACTCGGCGGGCGCGCTGCGGGGATGCCCATAGCGTCTGTCTCTTCCCACAAGGGTTGGGTAGGTGTGCCGCCTCGCATAATGTCCCAGGTGTAGGACGCGACCATGCCGCCGGGCTTGGTGACGCGGACCATTTCCGAGGCGCCTTTGCGTGGGTCGGGGACAAAGAACAGCACCAGTGCCATCACTGCGACGTCGAAGCGGTTGGCCTCGTAGGGAAGGGCCATCGCATCGCCAATCGACAGCTCGACCTGCTTTGCCGATAGTTTTTGGCGCGCCGTCGCAATCTGTGCGTCGGAGGGATCGATCGCGCAAACGGATGAAGGGGCGGACTTCGCAAGCAGGAGCTCGGTGAACGCGCCGTTGCCGGCACCGACATCCGCCCAGGCCAGTCCAGGGTGGGGCGCCAGCCAGTCGAGGAACAGGGTCCCGGCTGATCGACTCCAGGGCGCCATGAAGCGCTCGTAAGCCGCGCCGTCGGTGAATTTGATCGGTTCGGGTGATGACATCTGAGATATTTCCTCAACTACGACCTATGCAAATTCCTTCGGGCTGAAAAGGCCGATCCTTGTTTCCTAGCACGGAGCCGAACCGTGCGCGACATGCTGCAGACAATTTGCGGGCTCGGACATTTTCCGACTGGAAGCACGGCCTGCATATTCAGCGCCCCCGTCGACTATATCGATCGCATTCAAGAAGGCGCCTCGCCGAACGATCTGCCGATCCAGGCGCCCGCGGTTACCAGTTGATCAACAATCTGAAGATGGCCAAGGCGCTTGAGATGGTCAAGGCGCTTGAGACGGTCAAGGCGCTTGGCGTGCGATCTGCCGCCCGTGCTGCTCGCGCGCGCTGATCTGGTGATCCAATAACCGATTTCGCGCGGCTCGAAAGTTTTCGCCGCGTCGGAGTGGTATGGGTTGCGGGCCATAAAGGCTGCGAGGTACGGTAGAAGAACAGGCTCGTCCAGAAATGAGCCGGGTGATTAGGAAACGCATCATGCATTTACGCAGTGTTTTTTGCGCGACGTGCCTGTGCCTCATGGCCAGCGGCTGGGCAATCGCCGGAACCAATGACATGCTGATAGGCCTTGATAGCAAGATTACCTATGGTCCCGAAGGCCAGACCAACGGCGCTCCAGCAAACGACGCCGTGCTTGTTGTAGACATCTCAGACCCCGCCAAGCCCAGGATTCGCGCCAGCCTGCCGCTGACGAACTCCCTTCTTGGCCCGCCCACGAACCTGCAAATCACGCCAGATGGCAAGCTGGGCCTGGTCGCGAATTCCGTGATTCACGTTCAGGAGGGGAACTCCTGGAAGGCGGTCCCGGATGACAAGCTATACGTGATTGATCTCACGGCAGAGCCGCCAAGGCTGATCGATACGGTCACCGTTGGGCGGCAGCCGTCCGGCCTGTCGATCTCAAAGAAGGGCGACCTCGCCCTGATTGCCAATCGAGACGGCAAGAGTGTCTCTGTTGTCTCGATCCACGGTTTGACGGTCAAGGCGATCGCCGAGGTGCCTGTAGAGCAGCAGGCTGCGGCGGTGGTCATCGCACCCGATGGCAAGCGCGCTTTCGTCTGCCTGAACCTCGCGAACAGGATCGGTGTGCTGTCCATCGATGGTGAGAAGGTCACCTACGACAAGTCGCTGGACATTCCATCGGCATTCAATCCCTACAACATCGACTTCACGCCTGATGGCAAATACGTCATTGCCTCAAACACTGCTGCAGGGAAGAACAACGCCGATGCCGAGGTGATCATCGAAGCGACGGGGCCGCATCCCCACGTGGTCGACGTCATGAGCCCCGGCATCGGACCGGAAGGTTTTGCCATCGCGCCAGACGGCAAGACTGCAGCTGCCCCGCTGCTGCTCGGCACCTCCGCCAAGGACAGCGACTGGTTCAAGACCAAGACTGGCGAACTGGCTCTGATGTCGATCGGCGAGGGTGGCAAGCTGACAGTCACCGCCCGTGCGCCGCTCGGTGGCCTGCCGGAGGGCGTCGTCTATAGCCCGAACAGCGATTACCTCTATGTAGCTAACTACATCGACAAGGACTTGCAGGTGTTTGCGCTCGCTGGCGGCAAGCTGACCGAAGTCGGGCCAAAGCTGAAATTGCCGGGGCAGCCGGCCTCGATGCGGGGGCCGGCACGGTAAAGTAAGGCGAGCTGAATCCGCGGCTACCGTCCGCTATTAGCTCGCCGCCTCGTCGAACTGCGCGCTCGCCTCGAGCCACTGTTCTTCCGCGCGCGCGAGCGCGTCAGCGGCATTCGCGCGTGCCTTTGAGAGCTGCGCGGCCTGCTTGGGATCGCGCGTAAAAATGTCGGGCAGGGCGAGTGCGGTGTCGATCTTGGCGATGATGTCGCTGACGCGCGCAATCTCGCTTTCGGCCTCCGCGATGCGTTTCTTCAGCGAGCCGCGATTGTCAGATCTCGGTCGCTGCGGCTTCTCGCTCGGCGCGCTGCGCTCGCGCGGAGCGGGCTCGCCGTTGCGCGAGGACAACACCAGGCGGCGGTACTCGTCGAGGTCGCCGTCGTAATTGGTCACGGTGCGGTCGGCGACGATCCAGAGCTGATCGGCGCAGGCCTCGATCAGATAGCGGTCGTGCGAGACCATGATGATCGCGCCGGGAAAATCGTTGATCGCTTCGGCCAACGCAGCGCGGCTGTCGATGTCGAGATGGTTGGTCGGCTCGTCCAGGATGATCATGTTGGGGCCGAAGAAGGTGGCAAGCCCCAACAGCAACCGTGCCTTCTCGCCGCCGGAGAGCTTTCCCGCTTTGGTATCGGCCGCCTTGCCGGAGAAGCCGATCGCGCCGGCGCGGGCACGCACCTTGGCTTCGGGCGCATCGCCCATCAGCTTGCGGATATGGTCGTAGGCGGAGGCGTCCTCGTTCAGCTCGTCGAGCTGATGCTGCGCGAAATAGGCGATCGACAGCTTGTCGGCGCGGGTCACTTTCCCCGAGAACGGCGCAAGACGCGCGGCGAGCAGTTTGACAAGTGTCGACTTGCCGTTGCCGTTGGCACCGAGAAGCGCGATGCGGTCGTCATTGTCGATGCGCAGCGTCACGCGGCTGAGCACCGGCGTTGCCGGATCGTAGCCGACGGAAGCATTGTCGACGGCGATGATCGGCGGCGACAAAATCTTTTCCGGCGCCGGGAACGTGATCTCGCGCACGTCCTCCGTCACCAGCGCCCGGATCGGCTTCAGCCGTTCCAGCATCTTGACGCGTGATTGGGCCTGGCGCGCCTTGGAGGCCTTGGCCTTGAAGCGGTCCACGAAGGCTTGCAGGTGCGCGCGTTCGGCCTCCTGGCGCTTGACCTGCTTGGCGTCGAGCAGCTCGCGCGCGGCGCGCTGCTCCTCGAAGGAGGAGTAGGTGCCCTTGTAGAGCGTGAGCTTGCCACGCTCCAGATGCAGGATCTGGTCGACCGAGCTCTCCAGCAGGTCGCGGTCATGGCTGATCACGATCACCGTGCGCGGATAATGCGCGAGGTGATCCTCGAGCCACAGCGTGCCTTCGAGGTCGAGATAGTTGGTGGGCTCGTCGAGCAGCAGCAAGTCAGGGGCTGCAAACAGCGTCGCCGCCAGCGCGACGCGCATGCGCCAGCCGCCGGAGAATTCGGCGCAAGGGCGCATCTGGTCAGCGGCGGAAAAGCCGAGACCGGACAGGATCGCGGCGGCGCGGCTCGGGGCGGAGTGCGCGTCGATGTCGACGAGCCGGGTCTGGATCTCCGCGATCCGGTGCGGGTCGGTGGCACTCTCGGCTTCGTGAAGCAGCGCGTCGCGTTCGAGGTCGGCCTTGAGCACGACCGAGATCAGGCTTTCGGGGCCGTTCGGGGCTTCCTGCGCCAAGCTGCCGACCCGCCAGCGCGGCGGCAGCGTCACCGAGCCGTGCTCGGCCGCAAGCTCGCCGCGGATCACCTTGAACAGCGTCGATTTGCCGGTGCCGTTGCGGCCGACCATGCCGACGCGCGATCCGGGTGTGATCTGCACGGAGCTGCTATCGATCAGAAGGCGTCCGGCGAGGCGGATGGAAAGGTCGGTGATGGAGAGCATGCGGCCTTGTCACCGCAGGCGGGATTAAACGCAACCCGATTTTTCGTTAGTGGGACTCGCGCTCGCGCTTCCTCAACTCGTCCATCAGCTGCTCGAGATGCGTGGGGAGCCGGGGTTCGGGACGGAGGCTCTGCTGAAGCCGTTCGCCCACGGCATCACAGATCGAGCGGCTGGTGCGCCGGTCGATCTGTTCGCTGTCATTGGGAAAAAGGCCAGCCATTGCGAGGTTCCGTGTTTTTGAAGTAACGACACGGTACCAAGTCACTGGCCCCGAAAATGTTTCGCCGGGCGTTGGGGATGCCTGGTATTCTAGTAAAAATTGTATGAACTCGCCGCATCTGCCCAAATGCAAGGCCCCGGCGGGGGGAACGCCGGGGCCTCTCTTGGAAGGTACCGCCGGGGGGGAACGGTACCTCAGGAAAGTATTGGGCTCAGTAGCAGCGGTTGATCAGCCGCCAGCGGGGTCCCCAGGGGGTCGGGACCAGCCGACGCACATAGCAGCCGCCATAACCGTAGGAGACGGGGGCGGCGTAGAAGCGCGGTCCGCCCCAGCCCCAGCCGCCGTGATGCCAGCCGCCACCGCCGTGCCAGCCCCAGCCGCCGCCATGCCAGTGAGCGGACGCGGAGGTGGGGGCCAGCGCGGCACCCAGCGCGACCGCGGCGACTGCAGCGAGCGAAAGTTTCCTCAACATGATGATCTCCTCAAACTGCCGGCGCGGGGCTATCGCGCCGATGGAAAGGCCGCCGAAACGCTCCGCCTCCGGAGGAGGCTTTGGTTTCGATAGACCTGACGTTACGCCAGCGAGGCTGAACCAAACCCTGATAGAGCCTTCAGATTGGGTTCATCTGAGTGAAATCGTTGTAATCCATGTTGGAATCCGGTCCTTAGCCTGCGGCGAAGCGCCCGCCAGGCCGTTCCGGCGGTCGCTTGCCGGATCGCGAAGGCGCCGATATAAGCCCCGCAACTCCGAACCACCTTTTTCTCTTCAAGGACAAGATCATGGCCATCGAACGCACTTTCTCGATCATCAAGCCCGACGCGACCGCGCGTAACCTGACCGGCGCCGTGAACGCCGTGATCGAGAAGGCGGGCCTGCGCATCGTCGCGCAGAAGCGCATCCGCATGACCAAGGAACAGGCCGAGATGTTCTATGCCGTCCACAAGGCCCGCCCGTTCTTCGGCGAGCTTGTCGAGTTCATGACCTCCGGCCCGGTCGTCGTCCAGGTGCTGGAAGGCGAGAACGCCGTCGCCAAGTACCGCGACGCCATGGGTGCGACCGATCCGTCCAAGGCGGCCGAGGGCACCATCCGCAAGCTCTACGCAAAGTCGATCGGCGAGAACTCCGCCCACGGCTCGGACGCCCCGGAGACCGCCGCGATCGAAATCGCGCAGTTCTTCTCGGGCAACGAGATCGTCGGCTGAGCTTCAGCCGATGAGTTAAGTCGACGGGGCGAAAGGACTGATTGTGAACTGGCTCTGGCAGATCTTCGATCCCGCCACGATCGAGGCATTCTTCACCCAGTTCCGCAATGAGATGGCCGAGCCGACCTTCTGGATTGCGGTCGGCAAGATCATCTGGATCAACATCCTTTTGTCCGGCGACAACGCGCTGGTGATCGCGCTTGCCTGCCGCGGCCTGAAGCCGCGGCATCGGCTGTGGGGCATGGTGCTCGGCGCCGGCGCCGCCGTGCTGCTGCGAATCATCTTCACCGGCATCGTCGCGAGCCTGATGGCGCTGCCGTACCTCAAGCTGGTCGGCGGCCTCGCGCTGATCGTGATCGCGGCAAAGCTGCTGGTGCCGGAGAACGAGGACGAGGACGGCGTCGAGTCGGCCTCGCATCTGTGGCAAGCAGTGCAGATCGTCGTCGTCGCCGACATCGTCATGAGCCTCGACAACGTCATTGCGGTCGCCGCGGCCGCCAGTGGCAGCGTGCCGCTCCTGGTGCTCGGCCTGGCCATCAGCGTGCCCCTGATCGTCGCCGGCGCAGCGCTGATCATGGCGCTGCTGTCGAAGCTGCCGATCCTGGTCTGGGCTGGCGCTGCGCTGCTCGGCTGGATCGCGGGTGAGGTGATCGCGACCGATCCCGGCATCGTGCCGAAGCTGCACTTGCTATCCGAAGGTCCGTTCGGCGCCTCGCTGGACAACATGCTCGGCGCTCTGCACATCCCGCCGCAATTCGCCCATGGGGGCGGAGGCGCCGAATATCTCTGCGCCGCGCTCGGTGTCGTCGTCGTGCTGCTGGTCGGCTCGATCTGGCGCCGGCGCAGCCTGAGCAAGGCCGCGCTCGAAGCCTCCGAGCAACACGCCAAGGTCTCGGTGGAATAAACTCTTGCGAGGAAGAGGTGCTTTCACTTCTCCCCGCTGGGGGAGGTGAACTAGCGCCGCACGATCGATCCGCTGCGCCCGATCAGGCGGGCGAACTGCTTGAAGCGGCTGCCGACACGGTCGGCGACGAGATCGCCGAGCCGGTGTTCGAACACCAGCATCAGATTGCGCCCCTGACTGCGGAAATGCGTGGCGGACAGCACGCCAGGACGTGCCGCCGAGATCAGATGCGCGACACGGAATGCCGCGCCAAGGAGGCGGGCGCGTTCGAGCTGCGCCGGTGTCAGCAATTCCTGCATCGTCAGCGGCGGCTGGTTCTCTTCGCTCAAGCCGGCATAGCGATAAAACACGGACAGTCCGACGAAGGCGCGCTCGCGGTGGTCGATCGCGCCGAAATTCGCGTTGACCACGAGGCTCAGCGTCTGCTCGCCGCGATGGTCGGGATGGACGCGCCAGCCGATGTCGGACAGAAGACAGGCGGTGTGGCGCAGACGGCGATCTTCCTCGGTCTCGCGCAACTTCACCACGCGCGCCAGACGATCGGTCCAGGTCATCAGCTCGCGGGCGTGCTTGGCCGAGCGTGACAACAGCTGGTTCAGCTCTTCGGCGGCGCAGATCAGACCGTCCTTGTTGCGCTCGGCCTCGGGCAGCTTCTCGTGCAGCAGCCCCTCGCGCACACCGAAGGTCGAGAACACGATGGTCTTCGGTTTTGCGACCCGGATGATGTGCTCGAGCACCAGCGCTGCGTAGGTAAGGAGAGGGCGCCGCGCATCGGCGACGACCTCGATGTCGGCGAGCATGTCGACGGCGGCGAGGCGCCGCAGGCGGCGGGCAAAATCGAGCGCCTCGGTCGCGGGAATCGAATAGCCGTGCATCACCTGGAGCGGATAGCCGCTCTGGATGATGTGGATGCGGGCGAGCGCGCGCCAGGTGCCGCCGACGGCGTAGAAGGTGCGGGCGCGGCCGGCGGCGAGCTGCGGCACCTCGTCGATCGCCTCGCGCACGATGCGGTCGGCGCGCTTCAGCGATTTGTGCGCGAGGTCCTGCAGTGCGAGACCTCCGAGCGGCAGCGTCACGCCGCTGCGCACGCTGTTCCCGCGCACGTCGATCAGCTCGAGCGAGCCGCCGCCGAGATCGCCGACGATGCCGTCGGGGCGGTGAATGCCGGAGATCACGCCGAGTGCCGACAGCTTCGCCTCGCGCGGTCCGGACAGGATCTCGATCTTCACGGCGCAGATGCGCTCGGCTTTCGCGATGAAGTCGGGGCCGTTGGAAGCGTCGCGGCAGGCCGCGGTCGCAATCGCAAACACGCGGCCGACCTGCATCACGCGGCACAGCGCGCGGAAGCGCTTCAGCGAGGTCAGCGCCTTGTCGACGGCGTCGGGCGCGAGCAGACCCGTGCTCTGCACCTCACGCCCGAGGCCGCACAGCGTCTTCTCGTTGAAGATCGGAATCAGGCTCCGCGCCAGCGCCTCGTAGACGACGAGACGAACCGAGTTGGAGCCGATGTCGATGACCGCGACGCTAGCGCCACGCTTGCGCGGGCGTTTCACGGCAAAGCTCTCCGGTCAGGACTGATGGCGTTCGTTTCGGCGCGTGAGACGGCGCGGCGAGGATTCCTTGAGCGACTTTCCACGGCCAGACAGACTCGGATTTGTCATGAAGTAATTGTGCACGTTGAAAGGCTCCTCGCCCTTCGCGGTCTTCATACGCGTTGAGGACCCGTCCGGCAACAATTGCCAACTCTGCTCATTGTCCTTCAGATTCGCGACCATGATCTGTTCGAGAACCTGCTGATGCACCGTGGGATTTTGCAGCGGACACAGCACCTCGACGCGGCGGTCGAGGTTGCGCGGCATCATGTCGGCCGACGAGATATACACAGCCGCTTTCGCGCTCGGCAGGCCCTGGCCCATGCCGAAGCAGTAGATTCGGCCGTGCTCCAGGAAGCGTCCGATGATCGACTTGACGCGGATGTTCTCCGACAGGCCGGGAATGCCGGGGCGCAGGCAGCAGATACCGCGGACCACGAGCTCGACCTGCACGCCCGCCTGTGACGCCTCGTAGAGCGCGTCGATGATATCGGGGTCGACCAGCGCATTCATCTTCATCCAGACCGCGCCGGGCTTGCCGTGACGCGCGTGCTCGGTCTCGCCCTGGATGTGCTCGATGATGCGCTTGCGCAGGGTCAGCGGCGACACCGCCATCTTTTCCAGATCGCTCGGCGCCGCGTAGCCGGTGATGAAGTTGAATACGCGCGCGGCGTCGCGGCCGATGGTCGGTTCCGAGGTGAAGTAGGAGAGGTCCGTATAAATACGCGCGGTGACCGGATGATAGTTGCCGGTGCCGGTATGGACGTAAGTGGTGAGGCTGCCGCCCTCGCGGCGCACCACCATCGAGAGTTTTGCGTGCGTCTTCAGCTCGAGGAAGCCGTAGACGACCTGCACACCGGCGCGTTCGAGGTCGCGCGCCCAGCGGATGTTGGCTTCTTCGTCGAAGCGCGCCTTCAATTCGATCAGCGCGGTGACGGACTTGCCGGCTTCGGCCGCTTCGGCCAGTGCGCGCACGATCGGCGAGTTGTTGGAGGTGCGATAGAGCGTCTGCTTGATCGCGACGACGTCAGGATCGCGCGCGGCCTGTTGCAGGAACTGCACGACCACGTCGAAGGATTCGTAGGGGTGATGGACGACCAGGTCCTTCTGCCGGATCGCGGCAAAGATGTCGCCGCCATGCTCGCGCACGCGCTCGGGATGGCGCGGCACGTAAGGGGTGAATTCGAGATCGGGCCGGTCGAGACGGGTGAGCTGCGACAGCTCGTTCATGGCGAGCACGCCGTCGACCAGGAACACCTCGTCGTCGGCCGCCGAGAGCGCGTGCTGCACGAAGCTGCGCAGCTGCTCCGGCATCTTGGCGTCGATCTCGAGCCGGATCACCGATCCGCGGCGGCGGCGCTTCAGCGCGGTCTCGAACAGGCGGACGAGGTCTTCGGCCTCTTCCTCGATTTCGAGCTCGGAGTCGCGGATGATGCGGAAGGAGCCCTGGCCGTGGAGACTGTAGCCGGGGAACAGGCGATTGATGAAAAGGCCGGTCACCTGCTCCAGCGAGATCAGGCGCACCACCTTGCCGTCGCCCGGCAGGCGAATGAAGCGGTCGATCTTGCCGGGCATGCGGATCAACGCGTTCATCTGCTTGCCGTCGATGGCACGCGTGAGCTGAAGCGCGATGGTGAAGCCGAGGCTCGGGATGAACGGAAACGGGTGGGCCGGATCAATCGCCAATGGTGTCAGCAGCGGGAACACGTTGTTGAGGAAATAATCCTCGAGCCAGGTCCGCTCCGCCTTGGTGACCTCTTTGCCGTCGACCAGCACGATGCCGACGTCGGCGAGCGTGCCACGCAAATCAGCCCAGATCGCCTGCTGGTCGGAGGCGAGCTTGGAGACGGTTCGGTTGATCAGCGCGAGCTGCTCGGACGGCGTCAGGCCATCGGGGGCGCGTTCAGCGATGCCCTCGCGGATCTGCGCCTTGATGCCGGCGACGCGGACCATGAAGAACTCGTCGAGGTTATTTGCGGAAATCGACAGGAATCGCACCCGCTCCAGCACGGGGTGGCTGGCGTTGACCGATTCCTCCAGGACGCGGCGGTTGAAATGCAGCCAGGAGAGCTCGCGATTGATGAATCGCTCAGGGCTCGAGGCAATCGCCGGCAGGGCCTCAGCTTCCGTGGCTTTCTCTTTCGTTTCAACAGCTTGCGCGGAGTCCATGAGAAGTCGGTCCATCCAGTTCGCCCCAATTTGCGACTTATGCGCAAAACCGGCCGGAGCATGTGTTAGCGCGATGACGTTTCGATGACATTGATGTTCCGCCGCCGCGCCGCGTCAAGCGGCGCTAAGGGGATTCGGCGGTCAGGCGTCCCGGAGCAGCTCGGCCGCGAGCGCCCGGGTGACGGGGCGGCCGAGCCGCAGCGCCTCGCCGTCGAGTAGTTCCACAGCGCGCCGGGCCGCGGCCGACGATCGCTCCAGCCGGGTCGCGAGGTAGCTTACCACGCTTTCGTCCACCGAGAGCTGGCGGTCGGCGCAGAACTTGACGATCAGGCCGCGGAACAGCTGGTCGTCCGGCGGCGCGAGTGAAATCACGGGAATCGTTCGAAGCCGGGAGCGGAGGTCGCGGAGCTCGACCTCCACCGCCGCCGGTGCCTCGCGTCCGGTGAACAGCACATAGGCGTCGTCCTCGCGGGCGAGGTTCATCAGATGGAAGAGGGCGCGCTCGTCAAAATCCCCGGCCTTGAGATCCTCGACCACCAGCGCGCCGGTCGCGAGCGCGCCGGGGACGCTGGCTGCGGTCAACGCATTGGCCGAAGTGGAGCGGGCGCCGGCCTCCTCGGCCCAGATCGCGGCGAGATGGCTCTTGCCTGAGCCTTCGGGGCCGGCGAGCGACATGACCCGGTTCGGCCATTCCGGCCAGCCGTCGATCAGGGCGAGCCCGGCAGCATTGGCGGGGCCTTCGAGAAAATTGTCCCGGCTGAGGCTCTCCGCGTGCGGAAGCGAAAACGCCAATTGTCGGGGATGAACGCGGCCTGCCACGCTTGCTTTGCTCCGTGCCGGCGCGCCGGCTTTGCTTGATGAGATTCGGCATATCGGGCGGGAGTTGGCCTTTTGCGGGGCCGTATCCCAGCTCATTTGCCGTCGATCGTGCTCATGTGCCGTAGCCACTCGACGAGATAGAGTGACACCGAAGAGAGCGTGAACACCGTGACCAAGCCCATCAGGATCATATCATAGGGCGCCGCCTGGAAGCCGAAGGCAAGCGCGGCCAGCACCAGGGCCGCGTAGGCGACCTGAGCTGCTGTGTTTAGCTTGGATACTTTCGACGGCTTCATCTCGACCGGCTTGTCGAACAGCCAGGACACGATCACGGCGGTGACGATCATGATGTCGCGCGACACCACCAGGATCACGATCCAGCGCGGGATGTCGCCCCAGATGCCGAGCGACAGGTAAATCGAGACCAGCAGGGCCTTGTCGGCGAGCGGATCGAGCAGGGCGCCGAGCTCGCTCGCCATGTTGAACCGCTTGGCCAGGAAGCCGTCGACGGCGTCGCTGATGCCGGCGACCAGGAAGACGGCGAACGCGACCTCCATTTGGCTCGACACGATGGCCCAGACGATGATCGGGACCAGCATGATGCGGCCCAGCGTAATGATGTTCGGAATACTCACGCGGCGCTTCCCGGCACCCGGCCTGACCTCGAATCCGGCCCGTTTGGAGGCTGAACCGGTTGATATCTACATACTATAGGGTGGGCCGCCACGCTTGCCATTGCGCGTCCCCGGAATTCGACGTAACCAGCCGCAAACCCACTGGAAATCGGGCATGACCGACCGCAAAAACGGCCTCACTTACGCCGATTCAGGCGTCGATATCGACGCGGGCAACCGCCTGGTCGACCTGATCAAGCCGATGGTACGCGCCACCGCACGGCCCGGCGCCGACGCCGAGATCGGTGGATTCGGCGGCCTGTTCGACCTCAAGGCGGCCGGCTTCAAGGATCCCGTCCTGGTCGCGGCCACCGACGGCGTCGGCACCAAGGTCAAGATCGCGATCGAGACCGGCCTGCATGGCGGGATCGGCATCGACCTCGTTGCCATGAGCGTCAACGACCTCGTGGTGCAGGGCGCCGAGCCGCTGTTCTTTCTCGACTATTTTGCCTGCGGCAGGCTCGACCCGGAGGCAACGGCGGCGATCGTCGCCGGCGTCGCCGACGGCTGCCGCGAGTCCGGCTGCGCCCTGATCGGCGGCGAGACCGCCGAAATGCCCGGCCTCTACAAGAATGGCGACTATGATCTCGGCGGCTTTGCCGTCGGCGCCGCCGAGCGGGGCACGCTGTTGCCGCGCAAGGACATTGCCGCGGGCGACGCCGTGATCGGCCTGGCCTCGTCGGGCGTGCACTCCAACGGCTTCTCGCTGGTGCGCAAGATCGTGGAACAGTCCGGCATCGGCTTCGAGGCGCAGGCGCCGTTCGCGCCGGTGATGACGCTTGGCGGCGCGCTGCTGACGCCGACGCGGCTCTACGTCAAATCCTGCCTGCGGGCGATCCGCGAAACGGCTGCGGTGAAGGGCCTCGCCCACATCACCGGCGGCGGTTTCACCGACAACATTCCGCGCGTGCTGCCGAAGCATCTCGGCGTCGGCATCGATCTGGCGCGCCTGCCGGTGCTGCCGGTGTTCAAATGGCTTGCGGCGCAAGCCGGCATCGCCGAGCTCGAAATGCTCAGGACCTTCAATTGTGGCATCGGCATGATCGCGATTGTCGAGCCCGAGAAGGTCGACGAAGTTGTGCGGGTCTTCACCGATGCCGGCGAGACCGTGGCACAGCTCGGCACCGTGATCCCGGCCGAGGGCGAGCATCGCGTCGTCTATAACGGCCATCTCGACCTGGCGCTGTGATGAAGCGCCGCGTCGCCATCCTGATTTCCGGCCGTGGCTCCAACATGTCCGCGCTGATCAAGGCAGCGGCTACGGCGGATTTCCCGGCGGAGATTTCGCTCGTCATCTCGAACAAGGCCGATGCGCCTGGGCTCGAACGGGCCAAGGCGGCCGGCGTGAAAACGCAGGTGATCGAGAGCAAGCCGTTCGGCAAGGACCGCGCCGGCTTCGAGGCGATGCTGCAGGCCGCGCTCGACCAGCACGGCATCGAGCTGATTTGTTTGGGCGGCTTCATGCGCCTGTTCACCGCCGAATTCGCCAAGGCCTGGTACGGACGGATGCTCAATATCCATCCGTCACTGCTGCCGTCGTTCCCGGGCCTCGACCCGCATGGCCAAGCCTTGCGCGCCGGCGTCAAGCTGTCTGGCGCGACGGTGCACTTCGTCATCCCCGAGACCGACGCGGGTCCGATCGTGATGCAGGGTGCGGTGCCCGTCAGCGATCACGACACGGCCGATACCCTGTCGGAGCGCATCCTCGAAGTCGAGCATCGCATCTATCCTGCGGCGCTGGGCCTGCTTGCGACTGGCAAGGTCCGGATCGAGGGCGACGTGTGCAGGACGGAGGGCAGTTCGGCGTCGGAGAATTTTCTGGTTGCGCCTGTGGTCACCACCTGATGTCGCCCGACCAGGCTATGGCACTTGCTCAAGCCGAAGTGATGAAAGTCGGCATTGCCTGCGGCGATGATCTTGCGCTTGTTTCCGAGCAGACCCTTGAGGTCGCGGAAGGGTGGATATTCTTCTACAATACCCGAGAATATATCGAAACCGGCAACTCTAGTTCCCGACTTGCCGGAAACGGTCCCATACTTGTCGATCGGGCCGGGTGTGTTCATCACCTTCCGACTGCTACTCCCTGGGAAGACGCGCTTGCGCAATTTCGAAAATCCTCGATCTAGACCTCGCGAACTCCTCGCAAAACAAGGTTCCCTCGAACTCTTACTGCGTTGAAAACGGATCGAGCAACGATACGCCCGTCGCTGCGATATCGGCAATGTTGCGTGTCACCAATGTCAGGCTATGCACCTTGGCCGTGGCTGCGAGAAGGCTGTCAATGAGCGGCAGCGGATTGGGAATACCAAGGAGAGCCCAGGTCTCGGCGATGGTCTCATCGATTGGGAGAACCCGATCGGCAAGCCGGATCCTCATCTGCGAAAACCATCGGTCGAGAGATTTCGCCTGGAGCGGATCGCTTCGTCTTTTCAGTTCGATGCCCCGACGAATTTCGGCCAGAACCAGGACACTGGTCCCGATGTCTTCCGCTGAGGTCTGGTTAACCCATCGAATGACATTGGGGTCGGCGCGTTCGCGCTTGCGAATTTCTGAAATGACGTTCGTATCGATCAGAAACTTCACAAGTCGACTTCTCGCCAGCTGTCGCGCGGTGGCTGATCGAACACCCCGTCGAAGGCTTCATCGGGAAGCTCGGAACCAAAGACGTCAAACGCCGTCCTGACGTCAGGATTGAGGAGGGCGTTGGCAAGCGTCGATCGAAGTGCCGCGGCTCTCTCTGGTTTGTCGCGCAGGGTTTCGGCCAAAGCACGGATAAGGCTTGCGTCCTTTTTTGCGGCCTGGACTTCCACCCGCACAAGACCCCGCGCCGCAGCGCGGCGCCGATGGGTTCGGGTTGCCTTTCGTTGGGATTTGGTTGCCACGGCTCACCTCGATCTGAATGTCCGGTAATATAACCGGAAATTCAGAGGATGCAATGGAGAGATGACGTACAAACAAAATCCCCCGGCAGAGCCGGGGGCAACGTCATGATGATCTCTCGCACGTCGCTTTGAGAGAAATCAGGAGACCTTGAGGTTCTCCGCGGACGCTTTGCCGCGGTTCTCCACGAGGTCGTATTCAACCACCTGATTCTCATTCAGGGTCGAGAGTCCCGCACGTTCGACGGCCGAGATGTGGACGAACACGTCCTTATCGCTGCCGTTCGGCTTGATGAACCCATAGCCCTTGGTCGGGTTGAACCATTTGACGGTGCCCTTTTGTGGCATCGTTCGTCTCCTCCGCTAGATACAAAAAAGACGCGGCCGCTTTTCGCGTGCCACGCCACAAACGGGCTTCCGGAAGTCTGTTCGAGTCTTGAGTCTCAATGTCGCGAAACGCACAGCCGAGCGCCAATTCCGATTGTGTCTGATATTGCAACATGAAAATCGCGCGTTAGCAAGCCGTACGCGGATTTCAAGGCCGTGCCGGGCATCGCAATCCGCTATTTGCGACCTGTGGCAGCGGAACCACAACCGAGGGCAATAGCCTCCGTGATCGCCCGGCAAACGGTTGACCGTCCGTGGCAGTTCAGCACAAATCGCTGCACCTGCTCGCCGTTCGTGTTGCATTTTTGCGGGCCGCCTTTTTGCTTTGGGAAGTATCGTCATGCGCTGCGCCTTGCAGCCCTCCGGGCCACGGCAGACGATTGGGCTGGACTGTGTCCGCCGGATTGTGACGGCGATCACCATGGCCTTTGCAGTCATCGTGATGATGCCGGCGACATCAGGCCTTGCGCAGTCTCCGACGCCGACTGCGTCACCCACACCCACACCCACACCCACACCCACGCCGTCGCCGTCGCCGACCCCGGTGCCGGTCCCGACAGCCACAAATTACGATCCGTCGGTCGGCAACAGCACCCTCAATCTCGGTTCGGGATTTTTGGAACGCCTCGGCAACCAGGCCTCCGGCGGCGCCAATCGCGCGTTCCGTACCAATCCCGGCGGTGGCGGGGCCTCGGCGAGCACGGAGGATCCGCGCTACCGCACCTGGTACGAGGGCTACGGCGTTTCGGTCCGGACCGATCCGCAGGGCGATTTCGTCGGTGACAAGCGCAAGACGTTCGGCGGCGTCGCCGGTTTCGGTGCGCGGGTCG
This sequence comes from Bradyrhizobium genosp. A, assembly GCF_049949275.1. NCBI lineage: Bacteria > Pseudomonadati > Pseudomonadota > Alphaproteobacteria > Hyphomicrobiales > Nitrobacteraceae > Bradyrhizobium > Bradyrhizobium genosp. A. Next base: position 3,939,110 of record NZ_CP188196.1, read on the forward strand.
CGCCGGGCGTCAATCTCGGCTTCTCGGTCGACCAGAGCCACACCGACATTGACGTGCCGCTCGCGCTGCAGTCGGCGACGCTCGACCTGACCCAGATCGGCTTCAACGGCTCCGTCGACAAGGGACCGTGGACCTGGGCCTTTGCGGTGGTGCACGGTTTCGGCAAGGTCCACTCCAGCCGGGACACCGGCTTTGGCTTTGCGACGGCGGGCTATCGTGCGGCGGTCGACGGTGCGCTGACCGAGATCAGCTATTACTGGACCAAGGACCAGATGCGCATCGTGCCCAAGGGCGCGCTCGAATATGTGCGGGCCACCGGCGCGGCGTTCCAGGAGGCCGGCGGGCTCGATCCACTCAACGTCGGCTCAAGCGCGATTGCGCGCGCGCGGGTCATGATTGGCGCCGAGATCGGCCGATACTTCATCTTCGACCAGAAGATCCTGGACCTCTCAGCCTACGGCAAGTTCGTCGACAATTTCTATCAGGATCTGGGCTCGGTCCAGGTCAGCCTCGGGACCCAGAACATCGTCGTCCCCGGCATCGGCGAGAGCCGTTACGGCATGGACGCCGGCGCGTCTGCCTCACTCAGCCTGACCAACACCGCGCGGCTCTACGTCAATTACGACGGCAAGTTCCGCAACGAGCTGACGTCGCACCAGGGCACGATCGGCTTCGAATATCGGTGGTAAGGCGCGCTCAGTTTGGCGTCGCCGCGACATAGCCCGTCAATCCAAAGCCTTCGCGTGCGGCCGTCATCATCGGCACCAGCGCGTTCGGATGGATGAACTCGTCGCGGAAGCAGGGATGGGTCTTGGGGTCGAAGATCTTCTTCAGCCAGTCGACCACGATCTTGTGCCGCTCGGAGGCGCGGAACTCCTTGTGATAGGTGAGCCAGAGGTCGGCGTGGTGGCTGACGCCGAGGTCGACGGCGACGAGCGGCGCGCCAAGCGCGATCGACACCGTCGGCAGGAAGCCGATCCCGGCGCCGCGCTCGACCGCGTAGAGCACGCCGACGGACGAATTGGTCTTGATCCCGACGATACCTTCCAGCGATTTCAACCCGAGCACGCGGGCATAGGCGCCGTCGTCGACCTGCGGCGCGCTCTGCTTGATGATGCGGTGGCTCGGCAAATCGGCGAGCGTCGCCGGCACGCCGTAGAGGTCCGCATAGTCCCTGGAGACGAACGGATAGATGTGCAGCCGGCCGAGCTTGGCGACGATGAGGTCGGGATTGGTCGGCGGCTCGAGCTGGATCGCAATGTCCGACTCCAGCCGCGCGACGTCGGCCTGCTCCATCGCACAACGCAGGTCGACCGTGATCTTGCGATAGGTCTTCTGGAAATCGATCAGCCGCGGCAGGATCCAGAAATTGCCGGGGCCCTCCGTCACCGCGACGCGCACCGTCCCCGACGTATCGTTCGAGGATCGCGAGGCGCGGCGGAAGACGTTGAAGGCGTGACGCTCCATATGCGCGACGTCGGCAATCATCGCGGTGCCTTCGTCGCTGAGCGTGAGCCCGCTCTGGTCGCGCAGGAAAAGCTTGCAGCCGATGCTGTCTTCGAGCCGGTCGATCCGGCGCATCAATGTGGTGGAGGTGAGCCCGAGCTCTTCGGCCGCATTTCGGAAACTTTTAAATTTTGCGCAGGCTAAAAACAGTTTCAAATCATCCCATGACGCATTTAGCGCTTCTTCATGGTGCTGCATCATTGCAGCACCCCGGTGCAATACTTGCTGCATACTCCTGATCTCCTGCCGCTAAGCTTCTCCTGATAGCGGCGTACAAAACCCCTGAACGATAGAGGGACGACATGAGTATGGAAAGGGGCTCGTTTGCCGCAAGGCATGATTTCGATGCCTTGCCGCTCAGCCCCGACTTGGATGTCCATTGCGCGCAATTTGAGGAAATCGGCGCGCTTTCGGAAATGGCGCATCGGCTGGTGCCGGGCGTGCAGATCGGGGCGATGGAGCTTGCGAAATATTTCGCCTTCGATCCCGAGAGCATCCTGACGTTCACACGGAACGGCAATCTGCTCGGCGGCATGGCCTTCCTGTTTCTCAATGATCGCGGACATGATGCATTGCTGCTCGACGATATCTGTCTGACAGCGCCCGGGACGCGCTACCTCGCTGCCGCGAATGACGATGTTGCGGCGATCTACATCTGGGCGATGGCGGCGACCGGCCGTGGCATCGCCGGTCTCGGCAAGGCCGCGGCTCATCTCCGCCAGATAAGGTTTCGCGGCGCGGACTGCTATGCGCAGCCGTCAACCGTGGCCGGACGCGAAATCATGAAGGCTACGGGTTTCGCGCCCATTTCGAGCTTCCAGCCCGACCTCTGGTGTTACGAGCGCCCCTGGCACCGGGAGCCGATGCGCATGCCGGGCGCGATCATCCAAGCAAGGAGTTTTTCAGATGCACGGCACTAGGATTCCTCTCGCCAAGCCTGACTCCCGCGCGATCACCGTTCGCCTTGCGCGCGATCCGAGCGACCTCATGCTGGTCACGGCCATTCGCTCCGCGGTCTATCTCGCCGAGCAGGATTGTCCGTTCGATGAGGAGTTCGACGGCAACGACATGGTTGCCGCACATTTCATCGGCTATATCGGCAACGAGCCTGCGGGCTGTCTGCGGGTGCGCTTCTTCGGCGACTTCGCCAAGGTCGAGCGGCTTGCCGTGCGTCACCAATACCGGCGCTCGCGCATCTCGTTCAAGCTGGTGCAGGCCAGCGTCGACTATGTGAAGCGCAAGGGGTTCCGCAAGATCTATGGTCAGGCTCAGGACCGGCTGGTCGATTTCTGGGCTCATTTCGGCGCCAAGCCGCTCGGCCACAATCGCAAGATCACCTTCTCGGATTTCTCCTACACGGAAATGCTGCTGGAGATCGAACCGGGGCCGGACGCCATCACGCTGGACAGCGATCCCTACGTGATCATCCGTCCTGAGGGCGACTGGGACCGTCCGGGCGTGCTCGATGCCTCGGCGGGGCGGGCGGTGACATCGCCGCTGCGGGGCCTCGCGCTCGCCGACCGCTGAAACTGGTGCAACTCTGCGCAAGACGATGCTGGTCTCCATCCACGACGATCCGCTGGTCCTGGTCTGCGCGGACCTTCAGGTCGAATATCTGACCCCCGGGCGTCGCCACGTCATTCTCGATGGCGACGCCGCCACCTCGCGGTGCCTGGAATTGCTGACGCTGTGGCGCAGCAACCTCTGGCCGGTGATGCATTTGAAGCGCATCGCGCAGGCGGCGTGGTTCAATCCGTCATCCAGGCTGACCGATTGGATCGCGGAGACGAGGCCGCGTCCGGGCGAGATGACGTTCGAGCACCCATTGCCGTCGGCCTACAGCTCGTCGCGTTTCGTGGACTACATGTCCAGCATCCGCAATGTGCGCTACGTGGTAACAGGCTTTTCCCTCGACGAGACCATCCTGGCCACCGTCGTCGAGGGATTTCACCGCAGCCACCGCTATCAGGTGGTCGTCGATGCCGTGGCTTGCCGGCAGCCGGGAACGGGCGAGGCGGCCGCCTACAAACAGTCGGTGGTGAATGTCATCGCCAGCTTTGCTACACTCCAGTCCAGCGCCGAACTGATCAGAACCAGCGGCGCCGTCGCGGTCTGAGCGGGACGCGATCGGCGGATGGATGGGGTGGGTGGGACATTGTCTCGGGAGGACGAGTTCAAGGAGCTGGCGAGCGACCTGTCGCGTGCCATCGAGGCGGCGCGCCGGGTCGGTCTGCCCACGACGGTCTATCTGCTGTCGATGGCGCTGGTCGAGGTGAGGGAAGCCGCAGCAGGCGATGCGGGGAATGACGACGGCGCTGCCTGAGCGCGGTCTTGTGTGCGGCTTTGTGCATCGCTGCTGAGCGCTTGCTGCCGACGAATTGGCGTTGCAAGTTCTGTCTCATGGCAATAGCCAAGTGATGACGTGAGCCGCGCCGGCGACGTGACGACTTAAGGGATCCCGCAAATGTCCATGCTGCCCAATTCGCAAGAAGCCCGGGATGTGGCTTACCAGCTCCACGCCTACACCAACGCGCGCGCGCATCAGCAGGCCGGTCCGCTGGTGATTGAGCGCGGCGAGGGGCCCTACGTGTTCGATGCGTCGGGCAAGCGCTATTTCGAGGCGATGGCGGGCCTGTGGAGCGTCGGGCTCGGCTTCAACGAGAAGCGGCTGGTCGAGGCCGCGCACAAGCAGATGCAGGCGCTGCCGTTCTATCACACCTTCTCGGCCAAATCGCACGGGCCCTCGATCGACCTCGCCGAGAAGCTGGTGGCGCTCGCGCCGGTGCCGATGAGCAAGGTGTTCTTCACCAATTCCGGCTCGGAGGCGAACGACACCGTCCTCAAGCTGATCGCCTACCGCTCCAACGCGCTCGGCCAGCCGCAGCGCAAGAAGATCATCAGCCGCATGCGCGCCTATCACGGCGTCACCATTGCGTCGGCGAGCCTCACCGGCCTGCCCAACAACCACCGCTCGTTCGACCTGCCGCTGCCGAACATCCTGCACACGGGCTCGCCGCATTTCTACAAGGACGGCGCGCCCGGCGAGAGCGAGGAAGCCTTTGCGACGCGCCGGGCCGAGGAGCTCGACGCGCTGATCCAGAAGGAAGGGCCTGATACGATCGCGGCCTTCTTCGGTGAGCCGGTGATGGGGGCGGGCGGCGTCATCGTGCCGCCGGCAACCTATTGGGACAAGATCCAGAAGGTGCTGAACAAGTACGACATCCTGCTGGTTGCGGACGAGGTGATCTGCGGCTTCGGCCGCACCGGCAAGATGTTCGGCTGCGAGACCTACGGCATCAAGCCGGACGCGATCGTGGTCTCCAAGCAGATCACCTCGAGCTATTTCCCGCTGTCGGCGATCATCATGAACGACCGCATGTTCGAGCCGATCGCAGACGAGAGCAACAAGATCGGCGTGCTCGGTCACGGCTTTACCGCGGGCGGCCATCCGGTCGGCTCGGCGATTGCGCTCGAAAACCTCAAGATCATCGAGGAGCGCGGCCTGGTCGCGCATGCCGCCGAACTCGGCGGCTACATGCAGGGCAAGCTGCGCGAGCTCACCAGCCATCCGCTGGTCGGCGAGGTCCGCGGCGTCGGCATGATCGCAGCGATCGAGCTCGTGCTCGACAAGGGCCGCAAGAACGCAGCCGCGACGCCCGGTGCCGTCGGCGGCATGGCCAGCCGCATGCTGCAGGAGCGCGGCGTAATCTCGCGCAACATGCTGGACGCCATCGCCATCTGCCCGCCGCTGATCGTCACCAAGGCCCAGATCGACGAGCTGATCGCGGCGATCTCAGGCGTGCTCAACGACATGCAGCCGGAAGTGGCGAAGCTGCCGCCGGCTTAGTGAGGCATCAGAGATAGCCGACCCTCACCCTGAGGAGCGCGCTCTTTGCGCGCGTCTCGAAGGGCGAGGCCGAGGACCGGGCCTTCATCCTTCGAGACGCGCGTTCCGCGCTCCTCAGGATGAGGGATTGGCTCTGCCGGCGTTGAGAAGATCTCGCTGGCCAGGCTCCACCCGCGTCACCCCGATCACGCGGCCCTTCTCGATCGCCAGCGCCAGCTCGCCGCGCTTCAGCTTCAGCGCGTTGTCACCGAACAGCTCGCGGCGCCAGCCGCGCAGCGCCGGCACGTCGGCCTCGTCATCGGCCGCGATCTCCTCGAGATCATCGACGGTTGCGATCACCTTGCTCGCGACCGCATGCCGCTCGGCGGTCATGCGCAGCAGCACCTTCAGAAGCTCGACGGTCGCGGCACCATTGTTGTTGTTGCGCGGCTTCTCGAGCTTCGGCAGCGTGGAGTGATCCCGTGCCAGGCCGCGCTCGACCGCGGCGACGATGTCCGCGCCCCATTTGGACTTCTCAAAGCCCTTCGGCACCGAGCGAAGATGGGCGAGCTTCTCCAGCGTGTTCGGCGCGTGGGTGGCGATGTCGCTGACGGCTTCGTCGCGCAGCACGCGGCCGCGTGGCACGTCGCGGCTCTGCGCCTCCTGCTCGCGCCAGGCGGCGACCTCCATCAGGACCGCAAGGTCCTTCGGCTTGCGCACCCGCGTCTTCAGCCGCTCCCAGGCGCGCTCGGGGTGGAAGTCGTAGGTCTTGGGCGAGGTCAGAACCTCCATCTCGATGGAGACCCATTCGCTGCGGCGGCGCTTCTTCAAATCGGCGTCGAGGGCGGCGAAGACATCGCGTAAGTGAGTGACGTCGGAGACCGCGTAGTGCATCTGCTCCTTGGTCAGCGGACGGCGCGACCAGTCGGTGAAGCGATGGGTCTTGTCCGGGCGGTGGCCGGTGACCTTCTCGACCAGGGCATCATAGGCGATGCTTTCGCCATAGCCGAGCACCATGGCCGCGACCTGGGTGTCGAACACCGGATGCGGAATGATGTTGGCCTGGTGCCAGATGATCTCGATGTCCTGACGCGCGGCGTGAAACACCTTCAGCACGCTCTCGTTCGCCATCAGCTCGAAGAACGGCTTGAGGTCGATGCCCTCGGCCAGGGTGTCGATGACGATCGCTTCCTCGGGGCTGGCCATCTGCACCACGCACAACAGCGGGTAATAGGTGGTCTCGCGCAGGAATTCGGTATCGACCGTAATGACGGTGTGCTTGGCCAGCCGGCTGCAGGCAGCCGCGAGGTCAGCAGTGGTGGTAATCAAATCCATGAACGGCCCATGACACTTGCCATCAGCCGTTCTGCCGAAAGCGCTGTGATGTCAAGGGGCTCTAAGCGAATTCGAGCCTTGCATTCGGACCGGAATCGCTCTTACCGCCGAAATTCCTACTCGTAGCGGATCCGGTGCGAGGATTTGCGCGCGCAGGGCAGCGCCACCACGATCAGGCACATGCCAACCAGCGCCAACCCAAGGAACTCGAAAACCAGCAAATCCACGGCGGAAATCTCCAGAAACACCGTTAGATTTGTCGGCTGTGCGTTGAGGGTCTGTTAATTCTAATGGTTACCGGCGGCGGGGCGGGCCGGATGGTGGACGCGGGGTTAACGGTGCGCACAGGGGCCACCATCATGTCATCAGCTTCGGTAGGGCGGCGGCCAGGACATCCACGGCGGCGCGGACCTTTGGCGGCATCCGGGGCGAACGCGGCCATAGCGCGTGGCAGTCGTAGAGGAATTCGCCCTGGCGGCGGAAGAGACCGATCAGCGCGCCGGCGTCGAGGCGTTCGCGGATGAGCCAATAGGGCAACCAGGCGAGCCCCATGCCCTGCGCGGCCGCATCGGCGATGGCATCGAGATCATCGAGCCTCAGCCTGCCAGAAGGCATGATCTCGCGCGGCGGCTGGCCTGCTTGCGGAAACAGCCACGGCCGGACGCGCCCGGAGCGGCGATAAATGATCGCCTGGTGCGCGGAGAGATCGTCGAGCGTCTTCGGCTTGCCGTTGGCGCGCAAGTACGAGCGGGCGCCGCACACCACCATGCGCTGGCTCGCGATGCGTCGCGTGATCAGACCGGACTGGTCATCGAGATCGCCGGTCCGGATCGCGAGGTCATAGCCGGCCTCGATGATGTCAGCGATCGGGTCGCCGAACGAGAGGTCGAGCTCGAGATGCGGATACTTTCGCGCGAGCTTCATCAGCAAGGGAGCAATGCAGTGCCGTCCGAGCAGGGCGGGCATGGTCACCCGCAGCCTGCCGCGCGGCTCGGAGAGTTCGTTGGCGACGACCGCGTCGGCGGCCTCGGCTTCGTGGAGCACCGCACGGCAGCGCTCGTAATAGGCTTGCCCGGCGTCAGTCAGGCTCTGGCGGCGGGTGGTGCGGTTGAGGAGGCGGACGCCAAGGCGCTCTTCGAGGAAGCGCACATGCTTGCCGACCATCGGCCCTGATATCTCGAAGGCGTCGGCCGCGGCCGCGAACGAGCCGAGATCGACCGCCTTGACGAACACGGCCATACTGGTCAGGCGGTCCATGATTGAAAACTCCAGGTTTTGACTGTTCGCGTCTTCCTGCGATTTATCCGCTTCCGCAGGCGCGGCATAGCTCCATTCAGTTCAATTGTTTTGGAGTGGATCCAATGGCCCGAATCGTTCGCTTTCACCGGCATGGCGGCCCCGAAGTACTGGGCATCGAGAGCATCGACGTCGCGCCGCCGGCACGGGGCGAAGTGCAGATCCGGGTCAAGGCGCTCGGCCTCAATCGAGCGGAAGCCCTGTTGCGGAGGGGGACTTACATCGAGACCGCGACGTTTCCGTCCGGCCTTGGACTGGAGGCGGCGGGCATCGTCGAGGCTGTCGGAGAGGATGTTGCCGGCTTCGCGCCGGGCGACGCCGTCAGCATCGTGCCGCCGCTGTCGATGGTGCGATGGCCGGCCTATGCCGAGCTCGCGACGTTTCCCGCCCAGCTCGTCGTGAAGCATCCGCCCGAGCTGGATTTCGAGACGGCGGCTGCGGTGTGGATGCAATATCTCACGGCCTACGGTGCGTTGATCGACATCGCCGGACTGGCGCGAGGGGACGTCGTCGCCATCACGGCGGCGTCGAGTAGCGTTGGGCTCGCGGCCATTCAGATCGCCAACCGGATCGGGGCCGTTCCGATCGCCCTGACGCGGACCCCGGCCAAGCAGCGGGCGTTGCGCGATGCCGGCGCCGCACACGTCATCGCGTCGGCCGAACAGGATATCCGCGCGCGGCTGGAGGACATCGCCGGTGCAAGCGGCGTCCGTGTGGTGCTTGATGCGGTCGGCGGACCCGCGTTCGAGCCGCTGACCGCGGCGATGTCGCCGGGCGGCATCCTGATCGAATATGGCGGGTTGAGCCCGGAGCCGACGCCATTCCCGCTCTTCAACGTGCTGACCAAGAGCCTGGTCTTGCGCGGTTACCTCGTGCACGAGATCACCCGCGATCCCGCGCGACTCGCGAAGGCCAAGGCTTTCATCCTCGATGGGCTGGTGGACCGCACCTTGAAGCCGATCATCGCCCGAACGTTTCGGTTCGAGGACATCGTCGAGGCGCATCGCTTCCTGGAGTCGAACGAGCAGTTCGGCAAGATCGTGGTGACGATTTGAGATCGCGCTATCCCCAAACGCATTCGGCGCCCCGCATCGCGGAGCGCCGAAGTTCGTTTGTCGTTGGAGTTGGCCTTACGGCAGCTTCAGCGACGTCTCCGCATTGTACGGCTTGAGCGTCTCATCCGCAGCCTTCTGGGCGGCGACGAGGGCTTCCTTCGGCTGCTTCTTGCCGTTGAGAACCAGCATCACCTCGTCCTCGAGGTTCTTGCGCACCGGCACGGTCTTGTAGGTCGCAAACCACGGCTTGGCGACGTCGAGCTGCTCGACGGCGGTCTTGGCGTCCGGGTTCTTGTTGAGGAAGTCGATCATGTCAGGCGTCTTGTAGGCGGCCATGTTGGGCGCGAAATAGCCGGTCGCGCGGCTCCACCAGGCGCTCTTCTCGGGCGAGGTCATCCACTTGATCAGCGTCCAGGCGGCCTTCTGCTTGTCGGCTTCGACGCCCGCCGGAATGATCAGCGATGCGCCGCCGATCGGCACGGCGTTGCGGACGTTGCGCGGGATGAAGGCGACCTTGTAGTTGAACTTGGCGTTCTCGCGCACATAGGTCAGCGAGCCCGTCGACAGCATCATCATCGCGGCGTTGCCGGAGATGAAGGAGGTGCTGACGGCAGGTCCCGGCGTGGCGCCGGGCGTGTGAACCTTGTGCTTGTAGACGAGGTCGCTCCACCAGGTCAGTGCGCCCAGCATCGAGGGCGTGTCGTAATAGACCTCGCCGCCGAACTCCTCGTTGTAGTAGCGCCCGCCATTGCTCATGGTGAGCGTTTCCATCATCCAGCCGCAATAGTCATAGGCGCAGGGGATCGCGATGCCCCATTGCGTCACCTTGTCGCCTTCGCGCTTGGTGAGCTTCTTGGCCCAGTCGGTCAGCTCGGCCCAGGTCTGCGGCGGCTTGTTCGGATCGAGGCCGGCTTCCTTCGCCTTGTCCGCGTTGATGTAGAGCAGCGGCGTCGAATTGTGGAAGGGCACGCCGTAGACCGAGCGGTCGATCACCGCGTTGCCCTGCAGCGCCGGGAAGAACTGGCCGAGGAATTTTTCCTTGGTGCTGCCGTCGGCGGCGATCAGGCTGTCGAGATTGGTGAGCTCGTTCTCGATCTGCATGTCGAGCAGGAAGTTCGCCGACATGATCACGGCCGACGGCGGCTTGCCGGCCTTGATCGAGGCGCGCGTCTTGATCAGCGTGTCGTCATAGGAGCCGGTGTAGACCGCGGTCGCCTTGATGTCGGGGTGACCCTCATTGAACTCCTTGATCAGCGTGCCCATGTCGCGGGCGAGCTTGCCGTCGACGGGCACCGGGAAGAACAGGTCGATTTCGGTCGGACCTTCGGCCATCGCCGGGACGGCGAGGGCGCTCGCCATAGAACCTGCGATGGCGAGGCCGAGCATGAGCCTGCGGGAGAACAGCATCGAAAAATCTCCTATTTGATGCCTGAGGTGACGAAAGAGCTGATGAAACGCTTCTGGAAGATCAGGAAGGTGATGAGCAGCGGCGCGATCACCATCAGCGTGCCGGCGGCAATGGTGCCCCAGGCCTGCGTGCCTTCTGCGGTCGCGGTGAAGACGGAGAGGCCAACGGTGAGCGGTCGCTTGTCCGGCGAATTGATCACCATCAGCGGCCACAGGAAGTCGTTCCAGTGGCTGGTCACGGAGATGATCGCAAACGCCGAGAAGCTCGGGATCGACAGCGGCACATAGATGTGGCGGATGCGCTGGAACAGGCTGGCGCCGTCGATCAGGGCGGCGTCCTCGAGCTCGGTCGGAATGGCCTCGAACGCCTGGCGCATCAGGAAGGTGCCGAAGGCTGAGGCGAAGAACGGCATCATGACGCCGGCGAGCGTGTCGTAGAGGCCGAATTGCGCGACGATGCGCAAATTCGGCACGATCAGCAGCACCGGCACCAGCATCAGCTGCATCAGGAACAAATAGAAGATCAGCGTCTTGCCGGCGAAGTCGAGCCGCGCAAAGGCGAAGCCTGCGAGCGTGATGGTGAAGAACTGCACGAGCAGGATACCGGTGCAGATGATGGTGGTGTTGAGGAAGTAGCGCGGGAAGTCGCCGATCTCCCAGGCATCCCTGATATTGTCGAGCGTCGGCTTCAGGCTCGGCATCAGCTCGGCCATCAGGTTGATGCCGTCGGAGGCCGGGCGCAGCGTTGCCATGCCCATCCACAGGAACGGGATCAGCCAGGCGAGCGCGAGCAGCACGGTCAGCGCGAAGCCGAGTTTTGGCGTGATCTCGTTGCGCGTGGCGAGCGGGGCGCCCTTGTAGAGCTTGTCGATCAGCTTCATGCGCCGCCCTCGCGGTTGGCCATGGTGCGGAACGACAGCGCGGTGAGGGCCATCAAGGCGGCGAGCGTCAGCAGCGTTGCTGCCGAAGCCATGCCGATGTCGTAGTGCTCGACCGCCTGCTGGTAGATGTAGAACAGTACGAGATTGGTCGCGTTCGACGGCCCGCCCTTGGTCATGACGAAGACGTGGTCGACCTGCGTCACTGCGTTGAGCGTGGCGATCACGATGACGAACAGGAAGGTGGGCTTGAGCTCCGGCAGGATGATGTAGCGCAGCCGCATGAGGGGACCGGCGCCGTCGAGATGGGCTGCTTCCATCACGTCTTCCGGCACGGCCTGGAGGCCGGCGAGGAAGAACAGCATGTAATAGCCCGCGTTCTTCCAGATCGTGATGATCATGATCGCATAAAGCGCGATGTCGGGGTCGCCGAGCCAGTTCGGCAGCACCGGCAGCAGGCGGCCGATGTAGTAGTCGAGCAGGCCGACATTGGGCAGGAAGATAAAGAGAAACAGCGCGGACGCCGCGACCATCGGGATCAGCACCGGCAGGAACAGCGCAGCCCGCAGCGCGCTGGTTACGGCATTGGTCCGTGCCAGCGCCAGCGCGAACAGCAGCGCGAGGCCGATGCTCGGGACTGCGGTGCCGACGGCGTAGATGAGGTTGTTGATAACAGCGCCGGTGAAGGCGGGGTCCGCCAGCACTGCGGCGATATTGTCGAGGCCGACGAAGCGCAGCGGCGCCTTCGGCGTGGCGCGCTGATAGAGGGCGTCGATCAGCACGCGTCCCATCGCGCCATAGGTGAACAGCGCGAGGAAGATCAGCGACGGCAGCAGCAGCAGATAGGCCGGCAGCGAGGCTTTGAAGCGAGCGGTGAAGCGCGTCACGATGTGCAGGCGCGGCGGCGCCGATGCCGCGACCGGGAGAGCCGCGGGTTCAGCGAGGCTCATGTCACCGCGCCGGGAAATTGAGCGCATAGTCGCGGTCGTCCACTCCCGCAGGTGGCTCGAAGGGAAAGCGCAGACTGGTGTCGAGGAAGTCGTGGACGTGCGCGACGAGGTTTTGATCGTCGATCAGCACCACGCCGTAAGCCGGCGGCTCGTGGCTCGCGAGATGCGGCGCGTTGGCATCGAGCTCGAACCAGACCTGGTGGTTGGTGCCGCGCAGCGTCGAGAACGGGATCTTGCCGTAGCTGCCGAAGATCGGCCGGTGCACATGGCCGAAGAAGAGATGGCGGATGCGCGAACGATACGGCGCGATCACCTCGGCGAATTCGGCGCTTTGCTTCAGCGCGATCTCGTCCATCGCGTGCACGCCGACCGGGAAGGGTGGATGGTGCATGAACACGACGAACGGCATGTCGGCGGGCGCGGCGGCCAGCGTCTTCGCCAGCCAGTCGAAACGCCTGGCGCACATCTCGCCGGCATGGCTGGTCTCGTCCAGCGTGTCGAGGAAGACGAACAGGCCGTGCTCGGTGATGCGGGTGCCCTGCACAAAACCGTTGGGATCGCGCGGCGCGGCCTTCAGCCCGTCGAGGCAGGCCGCGCGCTTGTCGTGATTGCCGACCATGGCGATGTACGGCATTTTCAGTGCAGACATCGCATCCGCGAAATTGCCGTAGGATTCCGGCTCGCCCCAATGGGTGAGGTCACCGGTCACGACCGCAAACGCAGCATCCGGCTGGTGCGTGTTGATGTCGGCGATCGCAGCGTCGAGCCGGGCGCGCGGGTCGAGGCCATAGAGCTTCAGCCCGGGGTTCGCGAGATGCGTGTCGGTGATGTGGATGAATTTGAACGGCATGGCGCGCTTGTCAGGACTGTTGGAGGACGGGCGCCTCCGGCAAGACGGCCCTGACAGGCCGTTAGAGCGCGAGTGTTTCAGTTTGATGACAGCGGTTCCCGCGCCCCCGAATTCCACAGCCAGCGCGGGTGCGCGCGCTGGCCGGTCCGCATGCCTCACAAAAAATGTCGAAAACAACCCCATGCAAAGTAGCCGACGATGGCCGGCAGATGGTTTGCGCTTTTTTCGAAATCAATTGACACGTCGGGCAAAACACCAGCATGATGGCATCATCGGACAGCTGCGTAGGTTGGATTAGCCGAAGGCGTAATCCACCACCTGTAAGCCAATCTAAAGTTGTGCTATCTGACGCCGATGTCCGACTACAGCCGCGCATTCGTTCCCGGAGGATGCTGGTTCTTCACGGTGAACCTGCTCGATCGACGGAAAGCCCTGCTGACCGACCAGATCGAAATTTTACGCGAGGCGGTCGCCGCAACACGCCTGAGCCATGCGTTCGCGATTCAACGCATTTGTGGTCCTGCCCGATCATCTGCACGCAATTTGGATCATACCGCCGGGCAATTCCGATTTCTCGGTGCGCTGGCGGTTGATCAAGACTCGTTTTGCCAAAGCGCGTCCATCGACAGAGCGGCTAAGCGCGGTCCGTGCCGCGCGCAACGAACGCGGCATTTGGCAATGCCGGTTCTGGGAGCACCTGATCCGCAATGAGGCCGACTACGTGCGTCAGGTCGAGTATTGCTATTACAATCCCGTGAAACATGGATACGTGTCCAGGGTATGCGATTGGCCGTTTTCGTCGTTCCACCGGGATGTCCATGCCGGATTGTTTCCGCAGGATTGGGGCGGGGATTGCGAGCCGACAGACGAGTTCGGAGAGCGAGTGTAGGGTCGAATTGGTGGATTACGTCTGCGGCTAATCCACCCTACGAAGTCCGCGCCTGTCTAGCGTGGTGCTCCGACAAGAGATCGGCATTCGTATATCGTGTCTTGATTGAGCAAAATTCCGATGACGCGGGGGCATTGCTGCGATGTCGTTGTTTACGCGAAGAAATGTCGTTTTCGGACTGACCGGCGCGTCGGCCCTGTGCATTTGGGGAAGAAAAGAGATGATCGCGCCAGCGCTCAATGCCTTCGGTCAGGAGTTGGACTCGACGCGGGGGCATGCAATGCGCCTTGAAAGCAGCCGAGTACTTCCAACCGTCGGGTACGCAACGGGCGTAGTTTGGTCCGCGGACAGCAGCAGGCTAGCGGCGATCAGCAATTTCGGACAAAAAGTGACGGTATGGAGCGCTGACGGAACCCGTCTTGCTGAAATGAATCGTCGCAGAACGTATGTCGATAATTCGATTGCGTTCCTGTCCAATGAAATGGTGATCACCGCTGCCTCTCAAACAGAGGACGAATCTCTGGCGTTCTCGCTGTGGAGCGTATCAAAGGCGGGCATTGTCCGGAATGTTGCAGGGCCCGCCCCAGGAAAGCCCCCGCCCTACAACTCAGCGGAGATTTTTGAGGTCGCACCTGATGGAAAAATCGTCGCTGCAATCGCCTCGACTGGCAACGAAAGAGTTACAGTTTACTCCACGCAGGACTGGAACGTCCTGGCCAGCATCCCAGTCAGCGCACCGGGAGAGCTTGCAATAGCTTCGGCTTTAGCGTTTTCACCCGATAGCAACATTCTCGCCGTGGGGGTCGGCACTGGAGGGAAGGTGTCCGGGAAAGTCGAGCTCTTCGATTTGAACCAATTAAATCGGCCCCCCGTGGAAATCCCCGTTTACACCGGTGGACGAACGATCGGCGTCGGTTGCTTATCCTTCAGTCTCGATGGTCGTTTCCTAGCTACCGGAGCTGGCGCTCCGGCTTCACAGGGGCCCGCAGTCCCGGCGATCCAAATCTGGAGGCTCGCTGATCGCAGCCAGGTAGCTAGTTTTTCAAGCGTAGAAGAGTTATCGCCGGTGCGGCAGTTGGGCTGGCGTTCTGATGGTCGATTTCTGGTGGTAGCTGCGCGCGATCACGCCGTGCGGGTCTTTGCACAAGAGGTGCCGGAACAGCCGATCGCCACTAGTTCGCGTTACCGCAGTGTAAGCTCTGTAAACTTCTCGCCTGACGGTCGGCTCATTGCTGCGACGACCGATACCGCAATTACTATTTTTGCGCTTGTCCCCTGAGCTGGTTCTAACCAAATGGAATCATAGAATTACGGAGACACAGTCACCCTAATTCGGATTGTTTCCCGAGGATTGGGGCGGCGCATCCAAGGTCGTCGGCGAGTTCGGAGAGCGAGGATGAGGCGGCTGGTGGATTACGCCTTCGGCTAACTAATCCACCCTACGCACCGAGTTCGCCTCACGTCCCGCAGAACGTCTGCAGCACGCGCTGGTCCGGCAACGGCGGGTCCTGGTAGGCGGCGTACTCAGGCTGGTCCTCATACGGCTTCGCCAGCACCTTCACCAGCTCCTCGAACGGTGCGTAGTCGTCGTTGTTGACGGCGGCCTGGATCACGGCTTCGACGCGGTGGTTGCGTGGGATGAAGGCGGGGTTGACGGCGTACATGGCGGCTTGCCGCTCGGCGGCGGATTGCGGCTCCAGGGCGATGCGTTCGTGCCAGCGCTTGGCCCATTCATCAAAGGCCGCGGGGTCCATGAACTGGGCGCGCGCGTCGTCCGCTGCCGGATCGCCGGCGGCGTCACCGAGCTTGCGGAAGGTGAGGGTGAAGTCGGCGCCATTCTTCGCCATCGCATCCAAGAGGTCCTGGATCAGGGTCTCGTCGCCGTCGCGCTCCGTGAACAGGCCGATCTTCTTGCGCAGGCCGGCCTGATAGGCGTCGCTGAAGCTATCCGGGAATGCGCCCAAAATTTCCTGTGCTTGCTCGATCGCCTTCTCCTGCTCTTCTCCGAACAGCGGCAGCAGGCATTCGGCGAGCCGCGTCAGATTC
This sequence comes from Bradyrhizobium genosp. A, assembly GCF_049949275.1. Lineage (NCBI taxonomy): Bacteria > Pseudomonadati > Pseudomonadota > Alphaproteobacteria > Hyphomicrobiales > Nitrobacteraceae > Bradyrhizobium > Bradyrhizobium genosp. A. The sequence continues at coordinate 3,955,148 of NZ_CP188196.1, forward strand.
CACAGCGCAATGCGCGGCTGGTTGGCGTAGGCGTAGCGGCCCATCTCGTCGATCGACGAAAAGACTTGCGCGGGATTGTAGGCATCCATGAAAGCGCAGGGGCCGTAGTCGATGGTCTCGCCCGAGATGGAAGAGTTGTCGGTGTTCATCACGCCGTGGATGAAGCCGACCAGGAGCCAGCGTGCGACCAGATCGGCCTGGCGCGCCACGACGCCGGCGAGCAGCGCGTGATAGGGCCGCTCCGCACGAAGCAGGTCCGGATAGTGGCGAGCGATGACGTGATCGGCGAGCCGACGAATGGCGTCGGTGTCGCGGCGCACGGCAAAGAACTGGAAGGTGCCGACCCGGATATGGCTCGCGGCAACGCGCGTCAGCACCGCGCCGGGCAGCGCGGTCTCGCGGATGACGTGCTCGCCGGTGACGACGGCGGCGAGCGAGCGCGTGGTCGGGATGCCCAATGCGTACATCGCCTCGCTGACGATGTATTCACGTAAGACCGGCCCGAGCGCGGCGCGGCCGTCGCCGCGGCGGGAGAACGGGGTCGGGCCCGAGCCCTTGAGCTGGATGTCGCGGCGGATGCCATCTCTGTCGATGACCTCGCCGAGCAGGATGGCGCGACCGTCGCCGAGCTGCGGCACGAAATGCCCGAACTGATGGCCGGCATAGGCCATGGCAATGGGATCGGCGCCGGCCGGAACCGTCTTTCCGGCCAAGATTTCGGCGCCTTCCGGGGTCTCCAGCAGGTCGGGATCGAGCCCGAGCTGGACCGCCAAAGGCCGGTTCAGCTTGATCAGCCGGGGTGCGGATACGGGCGTCGGTGCGACGCGGGCAAAGAAGCTGTCCGGCAGCGCCGAATACGAGTTCTGGAAGGGGAAATGGACCGTCATGACCTTAAAGATAGGCGGGGAACGCCGGATGGCAAACGGAGGGGCCCGGATTGGGCAAAAATGGACGCCCTCGGGCCCAAAACAGCCCGTTCCCTTGGTTGCCGCCCCGTTCCTCGTCGGGTAAACCCTGCCGCAACTTCGGACCGGCTGGCACAGTCGTCCGATTCGACCCCTCAGACATCATTTTGGGACGACCATGCATCGCTACCGGTCACATACATGCGGCGCGCTCCGCGAGAGCAACATCGGCGAGACGATCCGCCTCTCGGGCTGGGTCCATCGCGTGCGCGACCATGGCGGCGTGCTGTTCATCGACCTGCGCGACCATTACGGCCTGACCCAGTGCGTGGTCGACCCGGACTCGCCGGCGTTCGCGCTGGCCGAAAAGCTGCGCTCGGAATTCGTGGTCAAGATGGACGGCAAGGTCCGCCGCCGCCCCGACGGCACCGACAATGACGATCTGCCGACCGGCAAGATCGAGATATATGTCAGCGAGATCGAGGTGCTGGGCCCGGCCGGCGACCTGCCGCTGCCGGTGTTCGGCGACCAGGAATATCCCGAAGACATCCGCCTGAAATACCGCTTCCTCGACCTGCGCCGCGAGAAGCTGCACCAGAACATCATGACGCGCGTCGAGATCATCAAGTCGATGCGTCGGCGCATGGAGGGGCAGGGCTTCTTCGAGTTCAACACGCCGATCCTGACCGCGTCCTCGCCGGAAGGCGCGCGCGACTTCCTGGTGCCCTCGCGCATCCATCCCGGCAAATTCTACGCGCTGCCGCAGGCGCCGCAGCAATACAAGCAGCTGCTGATGATGTCCGGCTTCGACCGCTACTTCCAGATCGCGCCGTGCTTCCGCGACGAAGACCCGCGCGCCGACCGTCTGCCCGGCGAGTTCTACCAGCTCGACGTCGAGATGAGCTTTGTCACGCAGGAAGACGTCTTCGCGGCAATGGAGCCCGTCATCACCGGCGTGTTCGAGGAGTTCGCCAAGGGCAAGCCGGTGAGCAAGAACTGGCGCCGGATTCCGTTCGCCGAGGCGCTGCGCAAATACGGCAGCGACAAGCCGGACCTGCGCAACCCGATCGAGATGCAGGACGTCTCCGAGCACTTCCGCGGCTCCGGCTTCAAGGTGTTCGCGCGCATGCTCGAAGACCCCAAGAACCAGGTCTGGGCGATCCCGGCGCCGGGCGGCGGCAGCCGCGCCTTCTGCGACCGCATGAATTCGTGGGCGCAGGGCGAAGGCCAGCCTGGTCTCGGCTACATTATGTGGCGCGAGGGCGGCGAGGGTGCAGGTCCCCTTGCGAACAACATCGGGCCGGAGCGTACCGCTGCGATCCGCGCGCAGATCGGCGTCAAGGAAGGCGATGCCGCCTTCTTCGTCGCCGGCGATCCCGACAAGTTCTGGAAGTTTTCAGGGTTGGCCCGCAACAAGGTCGGCGAGGAATTGAACCTCACCGACAAGGAGCGGTTCGAGCTCGCCTGGATCGTCGACTTCCCGATGTACGAGTACAACGAGGACGACAAGAAGGTCGACTTCTCGCACAACCCGTTCTCGATGCCGCAAGGCGGCCTCGATGCGCTCAGGGGCCAGGACCCCCTGACCATCAAGGCGTTCCAGTACGACATCACCTGCAACGGCTATGAGATCGCCTCGGGCGGCATCCGCAACCACGTGCCTGAGGCGATGGTGAAGGCGTTCGAGATCGCAGGTTACGGCGAGCAGGAAGTGGTCGACCGCTTCGGCGGCATGTACCGCGCCTTCCAGTACGGCGCGCCGCCGCATGGCGGCATGGCGGCGGGCGTCGACCGTATCGTGATGCTGCTCTGTGGCACCACGAATCTGCGCGAGATCTCGCTGTTCCCGATGAACCAGCAGGCCATGGACCTGCTGATGGGCGCGCCGTCGGAAGCCACCACCAAGCAGCTCCGCGAGCTGCATGTGCGGGTGAACCTGCCGCAGAAGTGATGGGCTCGTGCCTCTCCCCGCACGCGGCCCCACAAGGGGAGAGGCTGCGGTGCCTCCACATCGTCATTGCGAGCGCAGCGAAGCAATCCAGAGTCCTTCCGCGGAAAGATTCTGGATTGCTTCGTCGCAAGGGCTCCTCGCAATGACGAGGAGGGAGATCTGCATCTCTCCTACAACCCAGTCGATGCCTCGATTCTGAATTGTGCGAGTGCAACGATCGGCTCGCTGTTCAGCGCGTCCATCAGTTGGACCAGAGGCACCTTGCCGAGCGGCGTCAGCTTGATCGTCAGTGTCTGCCCCGATGTCGCGACGAAGCTCGCGAGCGCGTCCACCGCCACCCTGGCATCGAGATTGGAGGCCGCGATCTTCTCGCCTTGCGCCCTTATCATCTCGACGATGGCGCTGCGGGCGGTGTCGCGACTGACATTCTGCATGCGCGAGAACTGCGCCACGACCAGATCGACGACGCCGCTATCGCGCAAGGAGAGCTCGACCGCGCCGGTTTCGATATGCCCGGCCTGGCTCATGGCCTGCACCGGGTCGAGCGAGAACACCCCGCGCGGTACGTTGGCGAGCGCGAAGCGGGCCTGCGCCCTGGCGAGATTGCCGAGATCGAGTGTGGCCGGAGTGAGCGCGAAGGCGCCCGAGGACTCCGTCCAGGCCGCACCGAGATCGAGGTCGATCGCGAGCTTGTCGACGCCCGCCATGATCAACGTCCGCTGCGCTGGACTGGCGGGATTGGTCGGCGTGACCATTTTCACGACCAGACTGGCCTTGCTCGGGATCGACCCGACCAGCTGCCCCCAGTTCAGGCTGATCGTGTCGATGGTGACGAGCTGCCGCGTGTTCTTGAAAGGAGAGACCACGCCCTTGATCTCGGCGCCTTCGAGCACGCGAAACAGGCCCAGCATCTGATCGGGCGAGAAAGGCTGCCCTGGGGTCCTGAGGTCCGCCACCCAGCGCATCAGATTCGCCACACTGAAGGATTTCAGCGCGAAGCGCTCCATCTTGAGGCGCCCCTGCGGCATCGGCATGTCGAGGCCTTCCAGCGCTATCTGGTTTTGATCGTATTTGACGGCGTTGAGCTTTCCGGTCCCTTGCGGCGTCTCGACCGTTTGGTTGCCAATTTCGGCCTTGCCGATCTGAACGCCCTCGAAGACTTCGGAAACCTTCTCGATGATGTCACGCGACTGCGCCCCCGTCGGAGTCGAACCGCCGGCCGGCATCAGCGCCATGATCTCAGCAAGACGGAATTTCGAGGGCCGGATCGCAATGTCGTCGATGGCGACATTTTCGATTTGCACACGTACGCCGGGTGACATTGTCACCATGTATGAGTTGGCCGAGATGCGTCGATAGATTCTGTGGAAACTGTCGTCGCTCGACCCTTGAGGATCGAGCGCGGCCGTCACTGCGCTTGCGTCGAAATCATAGGCGGCCATACCGGAGACCTCGCCGGTCATTTTCGCGGGCTTGCCCGGCTGCTGGGTCACGTCGACCGAATAGGTGATGCGGTTCGTCTTCGCTGTTTCGATCTTGCCGCGATCGACGTTCTGGACCGCAAGACCGGAATAGATGAAGTCCCCGCTGCCGGCATTGCCGGCGCCCGCATCGACGTTCACCATGACCGTCGGCGCCACGATCGAGGACGCCGAGACAGTTGCGTATTGCGCGAGCATGAAGCGGTACATGTCGATGATCGATCCGGACAGCGGAGCGTTCGCTGCACGGGTGGGACCATTAAAGTCGCGAGCGGTGATCTGCGGGATCTTGTAGTTCGCTTTCAGCTTCACCCGCTCGGTGTACGTGAAGGCGACCTCGACACCTCCCGCCTCGATGCTGTCGGCCGAGAAATGGGCTTCATCCGGCCGGCGCACGCCGACGGCCGTGACCTTTGCGATCTTGACGTGGGCTAGCTCCGGCTGGCTCGGCTCTACATTGATATCCTCGATCGTCAGCGTCCGGCTCGCCAGCTCGAACCCGATCTTGCCGTGGCTCGCCTTGCCGCCACCAGCGCGCATCTGCTCGAAGGCGGCCTCGACCTCGCTGGTCGCCCGGTGCTGGACATAGAGGCTGAAGCCGAACCATCCGCCCGCGGCAAGCACGGCGACTGCGATCAGGCCGATCAGGATCCGCTTCATTCCCAGCTCCAGTTGCTCGTTATGCGCTGCGCAACCTGCCATATTCGGGAAACGTCGTACGGTCCAGGGAAAGCTAGCGGTGTCAATTATTTGACCGTGCGATCTGCTAATGGGATTGCAATCGGATATTGCCACCGAGGCGTCGGCCGTGCTTCATCCCCGTTTCCACGAGCCGGAATACCGTGTGCACTGCGGCAAGTCGGTCGGGGCAATACATCTTGAGGCCGGATAACGCGAGGCAAGACACCGCATGTCGTCCTATTCTGATGATCTCCACCAGGCGGCGTTGGCCTATCACCGTCTGCCGCGCCCCGGAAAGCTCGAGATCCAGGCGACCAAGCCGCTCGCCAACCAGCGCGACCTCGCGCTTGCCTATTCTCCGGGCGTCGCCGCCGCCTGCACCGAGATCGCCAAGAACCCGGCGGAAGCTGCGACCCTGACCACCCGTGCCAATCTGGTCGCGGTGGTCTCGAACGGCACCGCGGTGCTCGGCCTCGGCAATATCGGCCCGCTGGCGTCCAAGCCGGTGATGGAGGGCAAGGCGGTCCTGTTCAAGAAATTCGCCGGGATCGACGTGTTCGACATCGAGATCGCCGCCGACACCATCGAGCGCGTAGTCGAGACCGTGGCGGCGCTCGAGCCGACCTTCGGCGGCATCAATCTCGAGGACATCCGCGGGCCGGAATGTTTCGAGATCGAGGCGCAGCTGAAGGAGCGCATGAAGATCCCGGTCTTCCATGACGATCAGCACGGCACCGCGATCATCGTCGCCGCCGCCATCACCAATGGCCTGCGCCTGAACGGCAAGAAGCTGTCCGACGTCAAGATCGTCGCGTCGGGGGCAGGGGCGGCTGCGATCGCGACCCTCAATCTGCTGGTCTCGATGGGGGCGCAGCGCAAGAACATCTGGGTCTGCGATATCGATGGCCTCGTGCACGAGGGCCGCAACACCACGATGGACCGCTGGAAGGCGGTCTACGCGCAGAAGACCGACAAGCGCACGCTTGGCGACGTCATCGGCGGCGCCGACATCTTCATCGGCCTGTCGGCTCCGGGCGTGCTCAAGCCCGAGATGGCCCAGGCGATGGGCGACAAGCCCCTGATCATGGCGCTCGCCAACCCCACGCCGGAGATCATGCCGGAGGAGGCGCGCAAGGTGCGCCCCGACGCGATGATCTGCACCGGCCGCTCCGACTACCCGAACCAGGTCAACAACGTCCTCTGCTTCCCCTTCATCTTCCGCGGCGCGCTTGATGTCGGTGCGAGCGCCATCAACGAGGAGATGAAGCACGCCGCCGTCGAGGCCATCGCGCAGCTCGCGCGCGAGGCGCCGTCGGATGCGGTGGCGCAAGGCTTTGACACCGGCGAGACGCAGGGCTTTGGCCCGGGCTCGCTGATCCCAAGCCCGTTCGATCCGCGGCTGATCCTGCGCATCGCGCCGGCCGTGGCGAAGGCCGCGATGGAATCGGGTGTCGCGACGCGGCCCATCACCAATTTTGACGAATACACCGCGCTGCTCGAGCGCTTCGCCTTCCGCTCCGGCCTCGTCATGAAGCCGATGTTCGCCAAGGCCAAGACCCAGCCGGTGCGCTTGATCTACGCCGAAGGCGAGGACGAGCGCGTGCTGCGTGCCACGCAGGTGGTGTTGGAAGAGAAGCTGGCGCGGCCGATCCTGGTCGGCCGTCCCTCGGTGGTGGAAGCCCGCATCAAGCGCTTCGGCCTCCTGATCCGCGCTGGCAAGGACTTTGATCTCGTCAATCCCGAAGACGATCCGCGTTACCGCTCCTACGTGCAGTCCTATGTCGAGGTCGCCGGCCGCCGCGGCGTGACGCCGGATGCGGCACGCACGGTGGTGCGCACCAACAACACGGTGATCGCGGCGCTTGCCGTGACGCGCGGGGAGGCGGATGCCATGCTCTGCGGCGTCGAGGGCCGCTACATGCATCATCTGCGGCATGTTCGCGAGATCATCGGCTTTGCGCCGGGGGTCAGCGACTATGCCGCGCTGGCGCTGCTGATCACCAGCAAGGGCGCCTTCTTCATCGCCGACACGCAAGTTCGCCCCAATCCGAGCGCCGAAGAGCTCGCCGAGATCGCCTCGCTCGCGGCGGTCCATGTTCAGCGCTTTGCGCTGAAGCCCAGGATCGCGTTCGTCTCGCACTCCGATTTCGGCAGCTACGACACCGACTCCTCGCGCAAGATGCGGCGGGCGACCCAGCTGCTGAGGGAGAAGCATCCGGAGATCGAGGCCGACGGCGAGATGCAGGGCGATACCGCGCTCTCCGCCGCTGCGCGCAAAATGGTGCTGCCGCACTCCAAGCTCGAGGGCGAGGCCAACATCATGATCATGCCGACGCTGGACACCGCCAACGTCGCCTATCAGATGATCAAGTCGCTCGCGGACGCGCTTCCCGTCGGCCCGATCCTGATCGGCCCGGCGCGGCCCGCCCACATCCTCACGCCATCGGTGACCGCGCGCGGCATCCTCAACATGACCGCGGTGGCCGTGGTGGAAGCGCAGGAGCGGGCCGCGCGGCAGCAGCCGACGTTGTTCACGTAAGGCGAGCGCTAACCGCGTTCACGGTGCAAACCCTTCTCCCCTTGTGGGAGAAGGTGGCGCGAAGCGCCGGATGAGGGGTTTTCTCCGCAAACTCAGCGAGAGTTGGACGCGTGGAGAGAAACCCCTCACCCGTCTCGCCGCTGCGCAGCGAGCCACCCTCTCCCACAAGGTCCCACAAGGGGAGAGGGGAAGTCGCGCCGTCAGTCTTGAATTACTTGCAGTTTTCCATTTCACCGTTTGAAAACCTCAAGCGGACTCATCATAATCCGCAGGCATCCCGTGCTTAGCGTTTTGCCAAGAGGCCGACCATGCCAGCGTTCGTGACTTTCGGGCGAATCCTGTTCGCCGTGCTGTTCATCTACACGGGCGCGACCAAGCTCTTTGCCATCCAGGCGACGGCGGATGTCATCGCCACCAAGGTCGTGGTGCCCGAGATGATCGCGCCTTATGCGAAACAGATCGAGACGGCGACGGCGATGACCACGCCGCAGCTCCTGGCGATCGCGGTCGGCGGGCTCGAGATCATCGCGGGATTGCTGATCGCGCTGAATTTCGGCTCGCGATTCTTCGCGATGCTGCTGATCATCGACGTCGCGGTCGGGACCTTCTTGTTTTACGATTTCTGGAACCAGGCGGCGCCCGACAACGCCAAGATGCTGATCGATGCGCTGAAGAATCTCTCGATCATCGGCGCACTGTTCATGCTCATGGGCTATGGCCGCGCCACGCGCTCGGCCGAGACGGCCTACGGGGACGTGTGAGGTTGGGTTTACCGGCCGCTCGGCGCGGTGCTGTTGTAGTAGGGAGGGTCAACGCGCTCCGAGAATGCGCTGCCAGAGCGTGCCGCCAAGCACCTTCCAGCCGAGATAGAAGTACAGGACGATCACGGCGAACAGCACCAGCGCGGACGCCCCATGCAGGCTGAAACCGTCCGTTGTCGTCTCGCCGGTGGCGGCGCCGATGACATAACCGCAGACGAAGAACACCGTGAGGAAGTCTGCGGCTATGCAACATCACGGTTAGTGCTGTGTTGCCTAACTCCGCCGCCACGGCGTGACCGTCACCTCATGCGCCGCATCGAGCAGATACGGCATGCCCGGCTTCAGCCCATGCGACGCCAGCACCTCGTGCGGCGTCCGCTCCGGGACGCCGGCAAAGCAGCCTTCGCCGCCGGGCAGCCGCACATGCGGGGCTTCCGACAGCCAGAACGTGTCGAAGCGGTCCATGAACATGTCGAACACGACAGGGCCGCCGATGATCGCGATCCGCCCCGTGGCGACATCGGCAAAGGTGCAGGCGTCCTCGAAGCTCGCATGATCCGGATTCCACAGCGTCGCGTTCGGCATCTCCGGATCGACGGTGAGGGCCTTGATCTTGCGGGTGGTGATCAGCCGCTTGCGCTTGGGCGAGTCCGGCTGCTGCTCATGCGAATTGCGGCCGTGCACGATCAGCGCGGCGCCATCGAGCGCCTGCTCGAAGAACAGCTTGTCACCGTCGAACTTCAGAGTGTCGGGCATGACACCGCTGGCGTCGGCGAGCATGCCGTCCGCCGAGACGATGACGTAGCCTTCGAACCGGAACGACAAGCGACGGCTACTCGGAAACGGTCGTCACCACGGAATTGACCGGACGCGAGCTCACCGTCGGCAGCTTGACGTCCTTCATCAGCTCCTGGTCGTACTCGGGGAGCGAGGCGACCGGCGCCTTGGCGCGCATCGCCACCACTTTGTAGCCGCTGGCCTTGAGACGGTTCAGAAGCTCGGGCAGGGCTTCCGCTGTGTGCTTCTGGAAGTCGTGCATCAGGATGATGCCTTTGCCCTTGCTATCGAGCTTCTTCATCACGGTCTCGATCACCTTCTCGGGCTTCGAAGCCTTGAAGTCGAAGGAGTCGATGTCGCAGGAGAAGATCGCGACGTTGCGGTTGCCGAGATAGGTGACCATCTCCGGCGGATGTTGCAGCGCCGGGAAGCGGAAGAACGCTGCAGGCGAGATGCCGCCGAGCGCCCATTTCACGGCGCTGATGCCCTTCTCGATCTCTTCCTTGCGCTGCGCTTCGGTCAGCTTCTTGCTGTTGAGGTTAGCGTGCGACCAAGTGTGAGTGCCGATGGTGTGACCGGCCGCGTAAACCTCCTTGAGGAGCTCCGGCTCGTAGGTGGCGTGCTTGCCGATCGAGAAGAAGATGCCGGTGGTGCACTGGTCGGCGAGCGCCTTCAGCACCGCCGGTGTGTTGTGCGGCCAGGGACCGTCGTCGAAGGTCAGCACGACCTCCTTGTCGCGCAGGAAGTCGAGCTCCTTGAAATGCTCGAAGCCGAAGCCGGGACCGCCTGTGGTGTCGATCTCCACGGTGCGGGCGACGCCCAGCGCGTTCGGATTGTTGCAGGCCGCGCGCGCCGGCTGCGGCGCCTGTTGCGGCGGGGGCGGGAAGGCAGCGGCTTGCGGCGGCGCGGGCGCCGCAGCCAGCGTTGCCGCGGGGGCCGCCTGCGTGGCGACTGCGGGTTTTGCGGCCGGGGTCTGCGACCATGCCGCGCCTGTCAGCGCAACAGAGATCGCGCTCGCCAAAATCAGTCCTGCTGCCACGCGCATGGTGTTGTCCTCGAGATTGATCCCGTTGTTCCGCCGCGGCTTTTCGCCTCCGGCAAAACTTGTCCTGCCCCTGATCATCCTAGCCTAGATGGTGCTCCATCGCTATTGCAACGGCTGTTTGGCGCTTCGCCACAATTGTGCCCAGGCCTGTTTGAGAAGACTGTTGGAGGAGCCTGTTTGAGCGAGGCGCCTCAGCTGTCAGCCAGGGCCCTGGCAATCGCCGTCTTGATGCGCGTGTCGGCGGGCTCGACAGCCGACGGAAAGACCTCGGCGATGTAGCCATCACGGCCGATCAGGTATTTGTGGAAGTTCCACTTCGGAACCTCCTTCGGCCGTGCCTCGGCCGCCCATTTGTAGAAGGGATGCGCCTTCGCCCCGACTACGACGGCCTTGGCGGTTATGGGGAAGGTAACGCCGTATTGGTGGTGCGCGGTCTCCGAGATCTCGCTGGTGCCGCCGGGCTCCTGGCCGCCGAAATCGTTGGAGGGCACGCCGATCACGGTGAGCCCGCGCTCGCGAAACTCGTTCCAGAGCTCCTGCAGGCCGGCATATTGCGGGGTGTAGCCGCACAGCGAGGCGGTGTTCACGACCAGCACTGGCTTACCGGTGAAGGCGGCCAAGCGAATGTCGTCGCCGGACAGAGCGGGGAACGAGAAGGCGTAAGCGGAAATCCGGCTCATGCCGCCATCGGCCCGCGCACGCGTTGCCGATGTGGCTGCTGCGAGAAGCGCCGTGGTGAGCATGGTTCTGCGGTTCAGCATGGCGGCGTCCCCCGAATGTGATCCGGGTCGGAGCTTACTCCGCCGATGCGACTGGCCCGCTCAACACCGCGTTATCTGACGCGGTACCAAGCTTAGTACAGGCGGACGATGAAGTCGGTGCCTTCGCCGGTCTCGCCCTGGTTGATGCCCTGATCGGACACGATGACCGAGCCGCCGGTGGTGAGCATCTCGTTGATCTTCGCCATGGCGTCGGCAGGGATCGTGATGCGATCCAGTGCCTCGGTCGGGCTATCCGGCGTGATCACCGGCTTTGCGGCAACGGGAATCACGGCGGCGCCGCGCTGGCGGCGCGTCAGGCGGCTGTCGTCTTCGCGTGCGGCGGAGCGCGCGTTGACGGGCAGGGACACCACGAACCAATGCAGGGCGTTCGAATCGGTCTTGTCGACCTCGGCGGTGAAGAGGTGGGTGCCGAGCGGCCGCTCGCTTGCCGCGATCGTCACGGGTACCTCGAACAGCGGCGCAAAGTTCTGCCGCACGTAAAGCTTGGAATCCTTGCGGCTGATGAATACCGCGATCTGGCCGGTCCGCTTCGGCAGGTCCGGCTTTACGGACGGCGCGGGATCGGCGACGCGGGTCTGATCGTTCTTTGCGTCCGGGGACGCGGCTGGCGCGGGCGCAATTGACGTCACGGCCGCGTCGGGCTTGTTGTCAGTCCTTGCCGCGTCAGTTTTGACTGGTTCGGACTTGGCGGCTTCGACCTTGTCAGCCGGCTTCTCGTCCGGGCTCGCCTTGGCAGCTTCGGCAGGCTTCGCCGCTGCGTCGGGCTGCTTGGCCGGCTCGGAGGCCTCGGCGGACTTGGTGTCGGTCTTGATCTCGGTCTTGGCGGCTTCCTCGCGGATCGGCGCATTGCCCGTGGTCACATCCGACATCACGGTATGGCCGACGCTGGAGCGCAGCTCGAGCATGCCTTCCGCGCTGGCGGTCTTCGTCTCAAAAGACTTGGTTTCGACGGGCTTGGCGTCCGTGACCTTGGCCTCAGGCGCGCCCTTGTCCGCCTTGTCGCCAACGCTCGTCGCTGGCTCGAGGCTTGCGGCCGGCTGCGGCGGGACGCGCAGCGAGGCGAGCATCGGATGCGAGAAGCTCTGCGGCGTCATCTGGCCGGGCGAGACGATCACGCGCGCGCCCATCTTGGTCCAGTTCCACATCTTCACGGCGAACGCCATCGGCATGCGGATGCAGCCGTGCGAGGCCGGATAGCCCGGCAGCACGCCCGCATGCATGGCGACACCGGACCAGGTAATCCGCTGCATGTACGGCATCGGCGCGCCGCTATAGATGTTGGAGTGGTGGAATTTGTGCTTCTGAATGACGCTGAACACGCCCATCGGCGTCGAGTGGCCCTTCATGCCGGTCGACACCGGCGATTCCGCGAACACACCGTTGGAGTCGTAAATCGTCACCTTCTGGCGGTCGATCGAGACGACGATGACGAGCGGACCCTGCGGCTTCGCGCCGCTCTCCTTCTCGACGAGCGCCTCTTTCTTGCTCTTGGCAGCCGAACCGCGCTTCTGCGGCTTCTGCTGCGGCACGTCGGGATGCCGCACCGGCCGTGAATAGTAGGACCCGTCCGAATAATCCGGCGTGTAATAGAACGCTGCTTCTGCCTGGCTGGTCGTACCGATCGCACTGGCGGCCGTCAAAATGGCGAACTGCCACAGCCGTGTCGGCGCGGCAGCAAAACGGGACCCCTTCAGGCTAGTCATTCCTCGAATCCATAATCCAAATCAGACATTAGTGTCGCAGAGGGGATACGCGTTCACCAGCACGGCAGTTCTGCCATCAGCTACTTTTGTCCAAGACGTAGCAAAAAAGCCTCACGGAGCGGTAAACGGCGGCCGCGCCCGGCTGCCATCGTCTTCCTGAACGACCACCTCATGCCTACATTGCCGGGACTTGTTACCGGAGAACTTCATGTCATCTCGTTTCCCTGGTCTTTCCCGCATCCGCTTGAAAGGCCTCGCTTTATTCCTTCTTGCTCTGATCATCCCGACGGCGTTCGCGCAGGCCGCCGACGAGCCGGATCTGATCTTCCGCCGCTCCACCGTGTTCAAATGGATGAGCCCGAATGACAAGCTCGCGACCTACGGCCTCGACGACCCCGAGGTCGAGGGTGTGGCCTGCCATTTCACGGTGCCGGAAAAGGGCGGCTTCAAGGGCTGGCTCGGTCTTGCCGAGGAGGTTTCTGACGTCTCGCTCGCCTGCCGCCAGATCGGTCCGATCAAATTCAGGGACAAGATGGAGCAGGGCGACGACATGTTTCGCAAGCGCCGTTCGCTCTTCTTCAAGAAGATGCAGATCGTGCGCGGCTGCGACGCCAAGCGCAATGTGCTGGTCTATATGGTTTATTCGGACAAGCTGATCGAGGGATCGCCGAAGAATTCGACCTCGACGGTGCCAATCATGCCGTGGGGACCAGCCGATGCGAACGTCCAGAAGTGCGGCGACTTCTTCACTCAGTGACGCGCTCGCGTTCACTCAGTGACGCACTCGCGTTCACTCAGTGATGGGATCGCGGCTGACACGCGGTTTCGCGAGGTGCGAGCCGCTCAGCCGGACGAACGCCTGCGGCGCGGCCTCGTAGCCGCGGCCTGATTGCAGGGCCATCGCCCCCGGCGAAGCGGTGCGTTGACCGGCACCGTCGGTCCGTTCGGCCGCGTCGCGCGCCGTTGCGCGATCTTGCGCCATCATGGTGGCCATTCCTCACATGTGCCCGGTTGACGGGCCTTTCGGTTTTCGACGACTTCGGTCTCGCCCGGCGAACTCCGGGTTCATCGGCGGGACCGGCCTTCGTTTTGCGGTTCTCTTCAGCAGAAAACCGTAAAATGCATGTGAAGCGCTGACGTCGTGGATGTGACCGTGTCACCTCAACCTGCGCGGATGGTTGCTCCCAAGCGGGTTTAAACCGTCACGCGCCCCATTTGAAATGATTGATGTTTTCCGGGAATTGTTTCGTCACGCCGCAGGCGACGAAACAATTCTCAAGGGAATGAAACCATTTTGGGCTTTGGGCGCATCACGGAAGAAACTGCGGATGGTTATCAGCGTCACAACGACGACGGCACACCGCCGGCCACGCAATTCTGGAACATATCCATGCGCGCGCTCAGCTTCATCCTCGCTTTCGGCTTCGTGCTCGCCGGTTCCTCATTCGCCGGCGCGCCGGACGGCAATCTGCCGGGTATCGGCACCTTCCAGTACAGCGGCTCGCCGGTGACGACCACGGCGCCGCAGCCAATCGTTCTTGCGGCGCGTTTCTGATCACCAACAAGAAAATCAGCCGGCAAAGGCCATCATGTACCTTCGTCTCTGCGCCGCAGCCTCCCTCTCCCTTCTGACGATCAGTTCCGTCCAGGCGCAGGTGCGCGCACCGAGCCGATTGCCGGATCCGCGCACTGAGTTCGTGAGGCAATGTGCCCCGCGCATGCTCGGGCGCTGGGAGCATCCGGAGGAGGTCTGCGGCTGCCTGCATGATCATGCCGCAGCCGTGGTCGAGGATCGCGACCTGCGCGAAGCGCTGCTGCGCGGCATCAGCGAGACCGGTGTTCCCACGATCGAGACCGATTGGGTGCCGGCGGCAAAGCAGGGTGAGATCGGCGCGACCTTCACCAAGATCGCCAAGCCGACTTTACAGTGCATGTTCGACCCGGCGAAGTCGTAGCCTCTATCGATTGAGCATGATCTCGTCGGAAAACCGCTTCACACTTTTCCGGATCATGCTCGTTACTTAGATTTCGGACCGTACCGCGCCACGCAGGAGCTGGTTCGCACCACGCCCTGGTCGCTCATCTTCGAACCGCGCACTTCCTTGACCTGTCCGGCCGGGCAGGTTCCGTCATCCACCATGACGCGCTGACCCAGCTTGAGATCGACGATGTCCTGCTCCCGGCCGACCGTGGCTGCATACGCCGTCGTCGTGAGTGCGGCGGAGATCAGGAACGAAAGACAGGCTGCGTAGCGGAGTGACATGATGAGAGGTTCCAGCATCGATGCCGCAATCTAGGGAGCGGCACATGATTCTCATAGTGAACCTTTGTCACGCCTGCCGGGCCGACTTGCCCTTGCCGCGCAAGGCGGCGCGCGCTTCCCGCGCCAGCCGTTCGGCGGCGGCGACGAGGCGCGGAACCGCGTGCCCCGAAAATCCCAGCACGAATCCGGGCAGCGGACGCGCACGCGCATAGGTGTCGGCGAGCAGCCAGCCTTCCGCGCCCGCGGCCTGTTTCGCTTCGGCCGCGACCGCCGGGGCTACGGCCGGATCGAACTGGGCCACGAGATGCAAGCCCTGCGACGGCACCGGGACCGACAGCGCGCCATCCGACGCCGCTTCGAGCGTTTCGGCCAGCGCATCGCGGGCCTCGCGATAGAGTTTTCGGACGCGCTTCAAATTTGCGGCGAACGCGCCGGAATTGAGCATGTCGGCGACCGCGCCTTCCATCAGCGTTCCGGGAAAACGGTCGAGCGCGGCGCGCGCAGCCGTGACGTCGCCGATCAGGCGTTCGGGAAGGGCGCAATAGCCGATGCGCAGGCCCGGAAACAGCGTCTTGGCGAACGTGCCCATGTAGATCACGCGCTGGAGGCGATCGATGCCGGCGAGCGACATCAATGGCGCGCCGTCATAGCGGAACTCGCTGTCGTAATCGTCCTCGAACACGAAGGCTCCGGCCTGCTTGGCCCAGTCGAGCAGCTCGAGCCGCCGCGGCATCGACATCTGCACGCCCAGCGGAAACTGATGCGACGGTGTCACATAGGCCGCGCGGGCGGCCGATGCGGCGGTGCGGCCCCTCGCTACCTGCAGGCCGTGGGCGTCGACGGGAATGGGCACGGTGCGATAGCCGCATTGCGCGATGGTTCTTCGCGCGATGGGATAGCCGGGGTCTTCGCACCAAACCTGATCGTCGGCCTCCAGGATCGTGCCGAGAACGATGCGCAGCGTGTGGAGCGTGCCTGACGTGAGCATGATCTGGTCGGGATCGCAGCGCAGACCCCGCGCCGAGAGCAGATGATCGGCGATTGCAACGCGCAACTCGCGGCTGCCGCGCGGATCGCCGTAGTGCAGGTGCTCGGCACCGAAGGCGCGCATGCGACGGCCGACGAACGCGCGAAAGCGCTGCACCGCGCGCTCGTCGAAATGGGTGCAGCCGAGCGAGAGGGCGCCCTGCTTGGGCGCTTCGACAATCACCTTCGGCTTCTTCGGTGCGGCGGCGCGCGCCGGGATCCGCGCAGCGACGAAGGTGCCGGAGCCGACGGTCGCTTCCGCAAACCCGTCGGCGATCAGGCGCTCGTAGGCCGTGACCACCGCGTTGCGCCGAAAGCCGGTCTGCTTCGCCAGTGTGCGCGACGGCGGCAGCGGCTCGCCGGGTTTGACCAGGCCAGAGACGATTATCTCGCACAGCGCCTGGTACAGCCGGTGCGCCGAGGGGGCGCCGGCGGTGATGTGCGGGCCGCTGAGATCGAGCGGCAACTCGGCTTTGGCCGGGGCGAGAGAATTGGTCGGAATTTTTTGCATGGAATTGGCACTATCGCAGACCAAATGCGCCGCTACAACAGCCCTGGAATTCTCCAATTCTGATGAGGGGCGGCCGTGAGCCAGACCGAGAGCCAAGATTCCTATCCGACGTCAGCGCGCAACCAGGTGAAGCGCCGGCACGATCGCGGCTTCTACGATCACGAGACGGTTCATCGCATCCTGGACTCTTCGATGCTGTGCCACGTCTCCTATGTCATCGACGCCCAGCCCTATTGCACGCCGACCTTCTTCTGGCGCGAGGGGACCAAGCTCTATTGGCACGGCTCGAGCGCGAGCCGCATGCTGCGCAACCAGACCAGGGGCGAGCGGGTGTGCCTGACGGTCGCCCATCTCGACAGCCTCGTGCTGGCGCGCTGCGGCTTCAATCACTCCGCCGATTACCGCGCGGTGATGGCGTTCGGCACCGCCTATCTCGTGACCGACGCGCAAGAGAAAGAGCGCGCCGTGGTCGCGATGGTCGACCGCTTCTTCCCGGATCGCACCGCGAGCCTGCGGGCCAGCAACACCCAGGAGATCAAGGCGACCTCCTTCATCGCGATGGAGATCGAGGAAGCTTCCGCAAAGGTCCGCGCCAAGGGTGTCGCCGACGACGATGAGGACTACGAGTTGCCGATCTACGCCGAGCGCATTCCGGTCCGCACCGTTCTCGGCGCGCCGGAGCCATGCCCGCGGTTGCTCGGTGGCGTGAGCCGGCCGGCGACGCTGAATGGCTATTCCGAAGGCCGACTGCTCGAAGATGCATTGCGGGATGCTTATTTTGTGGAGTACCCGAACGGCTGAAATCGGCTAGCTTGCGCGCACCCTTGACCAACTGGATGCCCGGAGTTGCCTGATGAATGCCGAAACGCAGCAGAGGATTCTTGACGCCGTCGACGCCGGCTTCGAAGCCCAGCTTGCGACCACCCGCGATTTCGTTGCAATCCCTTCGACCCGCGGCGCGGAGGGGCCGTGCCAGGACATGATCGGCGACCTCTTGCGCGCGCGCGGTTACGAGGTCGACGACTGGCACATCAATGTCGATGATCTCAAGGATCTGCGCGGCTTCGGGCCGATCGAGCATGATTTCTCCAAGGCGCGCTCGGTGGTCGGCACCTATCGTCCGAACACCGAGGCCGGCAAATCGCTGATCCTCCAGGGCCACTGCGACGTGGTGCCGGCGGGGCCGCTGGAATTGTGGGACACGCCGCCGTTCTCTCCTGTGATCAAGGACGGCAAGATGTTCGGCCGCGGTGCCTGCGACATGAAGTCGGGCACCATCGGCGCGCTCTACGCGCTGGACGCGATCAAGGCGGCCGGCCTCAAGCCGACCGCGCGGATCCACTTTCAGTCGGTGATCGAGGAGGAGAGCACCGGCGTCGGCGCACTCTCGACGCTTCAGCGCGGCTACCGGGCCGATGCCTGCTTCATTCCCGAGCCCACCGCAGGCAAGATGGTGCGTTCTCAGGTCGGCGTGATCTGGTTTCGGCTGCGGGTGAAGGGCCATCCGACCCATGTCGCCTTTGCCGGTTCCGGCTCCAATGCGATCATGGCGGCGTATCACCTCGTCCACGCGCTACAGAAGCTCGAGATCGAGTGGAACGAGCGCGCCAAGGCCGACCGTCACTTCAAGACGCTCAACCATCCCATCAACTTCAACCCCGGCATCATCAAGGGCGGCGATTGGGCCTCCAGCGTGCCAGCCTGGTGCGACGTTGATTGCCGTATCGCGATCCTGCCGGGCTGGTCGGTCGCCGATCACCAGAAGGAGATCATGGCCTGCGTGGCCGCCGCTTCGCGCGACCACCGTTTCCTCGCCAACAACCCGCCGGAGATTGAATGGTCGGGCTTCCTGTCGGAAGGTTATGAGCTGACCGATTCCGCCGCGCCGGAAGCCGCCTTCGGCAAGGCCTTCAACAAGGTCTATGGCGGCGCGGCCGAGGATCTTGTCTTCACCGCGCTCACCGATACCCGCTTCTACGGACTCAATTACGGCATCCCCAGCCTGTGCTTCGGCGCCAGCGGCGGGGAGATGCACGGCTTCAACGAATACGTCGATCTGGAATCGCTGAAAAAGACGACCAAGGCGATGGCGTTGTTCGTCGCGGAATGGTGCGGGGTGGAGAAGGCGTAGCGGCTGCGGCGTTGGCGGTGTCGTAGGGTGGGCAAAGGCGCATTGCGCCGTGCCCACCATCTTTCCTCAATCCCCAATGGAACGGTGGGCACGCTTCCGCCTTCGCTCTGCGAGCTACGGCGGACAAGTCGCTTTGCCCACCCTACGGCATCTCGGCTTTGAAGCCCGCTGCCCGAAACAACGGCTTCCCAAATCCTTTAAGCTTAAAAGAAAGACTAGGATGCCGCCCCGACCGGTGGCAGACTGGCGCTGTTTCGCTGGACGAGTCCGCGGGAGTGACGATGCGCGATTGGGATGATGCTTACGCCAATTCGGCCCATATCCCGGGCTCGGACAAGATGCCGGCGCAATGGGCGGAGCGGGCGGCGGCTTACCGCGTCGGGCTGAAGGGTTTTCGTCCCGACATCGCCTACGGCCCCGGTGAGCGTCAGCGTTTCGACCTGATCCTGCCCGACGGCGACAGCAAGGGCCTCGTCGTGTTCGTGCACGGCGGCTACTGGATGCGCTTCGACAAGTCGACCTGGACCGATCTCGCTGAAGGTGCGCGGCACCATGGCTGGACAGTGGCGCTGCCAAGCTACACGCTGACGCCGGCCGCGCGCATCTCCGACATCACCGCGGAGATGACCGCCGCGATCGCCACAGCGGCATCGCTCGTCGCGGGGCCGATCCGGCTCGCCGGCCATTCTGCCGGCGGCCATCTCGTCACGCGCATGCTCTGCGACGACAGCCGGCTCGAGGCCGCCGTCTTCAACCGCATCGCCGGCACCCTTTCAATCAGCGGCCTGCACGATCTGCGGCCGCTGTTCAAGACCAGGATGAACGAGACGCTGCGCATGACGATGGAGGAAGCCACACGCGAAAGCGCGGCGCTGCATCTGCCGCGCGGGCATTCGCCTGTGACCGCCTGGGTCGGCGGCAGTGAGCGGCCGGAATTCATCCGCCAGTCCGACCTGTTCGCCAATATCTGGACCGGTTTTGACGTACCGACGCGTCTCGTCATCGATCCCGGGCTGAACCATTTCACGGTAATCGACGCGCTCAAGGATCCGTCGTCGCCGATCACCGCGCGGCTGATCGGCCTCGACTGACGAGGGCAGGGATGATCGATCGAGAGGGCCTGTCATGACGTCCAGCGATTACGATCCCACAAGCGAAGGCGCCGAGACCGATTTCGCCCGGCGCATGTCCTATGGCGACTATCTGGCGCTCGATGCGATCCTCGGCGCGCAGCATCCGCTGTCGGACGCGCATGACGAGATGCTGTTCATCATCCAGCATCAGACCACCGAGCTGTGGATGCGGCTCGCCATCCACGAGCTCAGCGCCGCGCGCCGCGCTATCGCCAGGGATGAGGTGGCTCCGGCCATGAAGATGCTGGCGCGGATGTCGCGCATCTTCGAGCAGCTCAACGGCGCCTGGGATGTGCTGCGCACGATGACGCCGAGCGAATATACGCGCTTCCGCTCCCAGCTCGGCCAGTCCTCGGGCTTCCAGTCGCGCCAGTACCGGCTGATCGAATATCTGCTCGGCAACCGCAACCACGCCATGCTGAAGCCGCATGCGCACGATGTGGGGACGACGAAGCTGCTCGAAGCCGAGCTCGCAACGCCAAGCCTCTACGACGAGGTGCTGCGGCTCGCCGACCGTCACGGCCTCAAGATGCCCGCGGCCGTGCTGGCGCGCGACGTCCGCGAGACCCATAGTTTTAGCGAGGGCGTGCTTCACGCCTGGCGCGAGGTCTACCAGGCGCCGGAGACGCACTGGATGCTCTACGAGCTCGCCGAAAAGCTGGTCGATTTCGAGGACTATTTCCGGCGCTGGCGCTTCAACCATGTCACGACGGTCGAGCGCGTCATCGGCTTCAAGCGCGGCACCGGCGGCACCGGCGGCGTCAGCTACCTCAAGCGCATGCTGGAGATCGAGCTGTTTCCCGAACTCTGGCGCGTCCGCACGATTTTGTAGAGATGACCAAAGATGTCTACTCTTAAGGCCAGGCTTCGCGTCTACGAAGACACCAAAGCGCTGTTTCATCTCCCTGACGGCGTAATCTATCTCGACGGCAATTCGCTCGGTGCATTGCCGCTTGGTGTCGCCGAGCGCGTCAACCGCGTCATCACGGCGGAGTGGGGCAACGAGCTGATCCGCGCCTGGAACACGGCCGGCTGGTACGCCCAGCCGCGCCACGTCGGCGACCGCATCGCGCGGCTGATCGGCGCGGAAGCCGGCTCAGTGATGGTCGGCGACACGCTGTCGCTGAAGGTCTATCAGGCGCTCGCCGCTGCGCTCGACATGGATGCTTCGCGCAAGGTCGTCTTGTCGGACACCGGCAATTTCCCGACTGATCTCTACATGGCCGAGGGTCTGATCGGGACGCTCGGGCGCGGCCATCAATTGCGCCTGGTGGCGCCGGAGGAGATCGAGGCCGCGCTGTCGGAGGAGATCGCGGTGCTCTACATCACCGAGGTCGACTACCGCACCGGCCGCCGTCACGATATGGCGAAGCTGACCGCAATGGCGCATGCGCGCGGCATCGTCACGGTCTGGGATCTCGCGCATTCAGCCGGCGCGCTGCCGGTCGATCTCGCCGGCTGCGGCGTCGATTTCGCGGCCGGCTGCACCTACAAATATATCAATGCCGGTCCGGGCGCGCCGGCGTTCCTCTACGTCGCACCGCGTCATTCCGACGACGCACGCGCCGCGCTGTCCGGATGGATGGGCCACGCAAAACCCTTCGCGTTCGAGCTTGGCTATGCGGCCGCCGGCGGCGTCGAGCGCATGCGCGTGGGCACGCCGCCGGTGCTGGCGATGGCGGCGCTGGAGGCTTCGCTCGATATCTGGGATCGGGTTGATATCGCGGAGGTCCGCGCCCGCTCGCTGGCGCTCGGCGATCTCCTGATTGCGGAAGTCGAACGGCGCTGTCCATCTCTGACGCTCGTGACCCCGTGCGCACATGAGCGCCGTGGCTCGCAGGTTTCGTTCGCCTTCGAGGGCGGCTACGCTGCCATGCAGGCCGTGATCGCCCGCGGCCTCATCGGCGATTTCCGTGCGCCTGACATCATGCGGTTTGGCATCACGCCGCTTTATATCGGCGAACGCGAGATCATGCGGGCAGCCGAGATCATCGAGGACGTGATCGCAGGTGAGGTGTGGCGGCGGCCGGAGTATCAGGTCGTGAATGCGGTGACCTGAAGAAAGGTGTCTCGGCCGTCACTGCGAGGAGCTCCGCGGCCATGACCTCGAACGTCATTGCTTTGCTGAGCGGGGCCATTCACGCTGAAAGCACAAGGAATTGGGAGGAGATCTGATGACACCGCTCGAGAAACTTAAAGCGATGAAGATGCCGTTCGCCGAGCTCAAAGGCGTCGAATTCGTCGAGGCCGGTAAGGATCGCGTGGTAGCGCGGATGGCGGTGCGGCCAGATCTCTGCACGCTGCATCACACCATCCATGGCGGTGCGGTGATGGCGTTGGCCGATTCCGTTGGTGCGGCGGCGACCGTGATCAACCTGCCGGAGGACGCCAAGGGCACGACGACGCTGGAGAGCAAGACCAACTTCATCGGCGGTGCCAAGGAGGGAACCACTGTCATCGCCACCGCCACCCCGGTCCATCGGGGTCGCCGAACCCAGGTCTGGACCACCCGGCTGGAGACCGAGGATGGCAAGCTGGTCGCCGTCGTGACCCAGACGCAGCTGGTCCTGTAAGACTACGGGACCTTGATTTTGTTAACGAATTAATCGTTCCCCTTGCCTCAAACTTGAGCAGGTTCTCGTCTTGAAAAATTTGTTGCGATGCACAATATTGGGGGCCTAGGGATTCGAACGCCTCCTCGAGGGACACCAAGAGGAGTTTTGACGTGGTACTTGAAGACAAAGCCAGCACCGCCCCGGGCTATGTGCGGACCCTGATCCAGCAGGAGGAATTGCCGCTGTTGCGCGATCACCTGCTGAGGCTCGATGCCGCAAGCCGGCACGACCGCTTCAACGGTTTTCTCGACGACAGCTTCATCGAGCGTTACGCCGCCCGCTGCGCCGACGACGGCACCGTGATCGTCGCCTATATCGTCGATGGCGTGGTCCGTGGTGCGGCCGAGCTGCATCCGCCGGAGGGCGATTCGTTGCCCGAGGTCGCCTTCAGCGTGGAAGCCTCCGCCCGCCGCCAGAACGTCGGCACTGTGCTGTTCAGCCGCCTGATCGCGGAAGCGCGCTGGAAGGGCTACAAGAGCCTGCGCATCACCACGGGCGCGGAGAATCACGCCATGCGGGCGCTCGCCAAGAAGTTTGGCGCGTATCTGCAATTCCGCCATGGTGAATCCACCGGCACGATCGATCTTGCCAAGACGCCCGAGGCCGAACTCGCTGATCTCGCAGCAGCGCCGTTCAAGGCCGGCCGTGCGCTTCTCAATTTCAACTCGACCTACTGGAAGCTGATCTCCAGCATGTACGGCAATCGCGCGGCCTGAAATCCAAAGACTTGAAATTCAAAAAAGGCCTGAATCAAAAAGCGGACCGGCTGGGCCGGTCCGCTTTTGTATTGAAGCAAGGGAATGAGCGCTCAGGTGCCGGTGCGCTTGTCGTTGCCGAAGCGGCGGACGACGCGGCGTTCAACCACGATCGAGCGCTGCGCACCCTGTTCGCCGGCAATCACGCGCGTCGCTGTGATACGGCTGTTGGTGCGGGCCTGCTTCTTCACTTCGGCCTGAACGATTTCGAGCGGCATCCCCATCAGCGCCGCGGCGATCTCGGCCTGCTGCTCCTGGTCGTCGGTGATGCCGACGGCGGCGAAGATCGCCTCGTCCAGGGTGGGCGGATCGTGGCGCACGCGCCGCGTGCCATATTTGGTATTCCAGTCTGCGCTCATAACGGCCTCGGTTTGATGCCGGGATACCTAGTGCTCTGGATGTTGCATTGCAATATGAATTTGGTGTGGCATCTCAGCTATGCACCGGTCGGGTGTCATGGCGGTGACGCGACAGCGGCATCGATCTTGACCCGTTGCTGCGGCCAGCGCTTCAGCGCCGCATGTCCCGCCTCGGTAAGCCCGTAGATTCCCCGGTCGGCGCGCTCGAACCAGCCATACACGTTGTTAAGCAAGATCTTGCCGGCATCGGGACAGCGTTCGCGCAATTCGCGCACGCGCCGCGGGCCTGAGGCGAGCTCCGATGCGCAGGCCAGCGCCTGCTGCCGGTACGCCGTCATGATCGGCGCGCGGGTGCTGCCGCCGAGCACGGGATCACCCTGGCGGCGCTGATGTTCGGCCACCAGCCGCGAGCGCGTCTTCGGTTCACGGCGAGGGGCTGCCGTCGGTGGCTTCACCAGCACCTCGACCTGGCCGCTGTCGGTCACCCCCAACATGCCGAAGCCGAGGCGACGGCACAGATTGCGATAGCGTGCGTCGCTCTCGCGGCCCTTGCCGCGGATCGACATCTTTGCCGCGATCCAGATCTCGTCACCGGCCGGCGCGCGATCGACCGCCTGCAGGATCAGCTCGAGATTGAACGACAGCTTGAGCTCTCCAATCACCACGACCGGCGGATCGCCGGCGCTCAGGCCCACGAGATCGCAGCCGCCGATCTCGCCTTTCACGGAGAAGCCGAGCTCTTCGAGAAATCGTTTGACGGGGAGATAGAGTGCGGTTTCCAAAGCGAGTTTCCGATCGGAGAATCAGTTGCGGGCAGTCTAGCCCGGATCGGACTCGGGCTGACCGGCATTTGCCCGGACGTGGTCCGCGGCTGCTTGTGCCAGATTGATCACACCCGTCCGCTCACCGGAATCAGTGCACCGGTGACGCCACTCGCGGCGTCGCTCACGAGGAACAGGATCACCTCGGCAAGCTCCTGCGGCGTCACCCATTTGGCGAAGTCGGCTTTCGGCATGTCGGCGCGGTTGGCCTTGGTGTCGATGGTCGAGGGCAGCACCGCGTTCACAGTGACCTTGCCCTTCCATTCGTTGGCGAGCGCCTCGGTGAGGCGGTGCACGCCCGCCTTCGATGCCGCGTAGGGACCCATGCCGGAGCCCGCCTGCAGCGCGCCGATGGCGCCGATATTGACGATGCGGCCAGCCTTTGAAGCGGCAAGATGCGGCAACGCCGCGTGCGAGGCGTTGAGGGCCGTCAGCACGTTCAGCGCATGCATGCGGTGCCACGTCTTGATGTCGCCGTCGGCGACGGTTTCGAAGGCAAAGCCGCCGGCGATATTGACCAGGGCGTCCAATCTGCCGAAATGCTTCGCGGCAGCGTCCACCGCCGTCTTCGCCTGCGCCGGGTCGGACAGGTCGATGCCGCCGATCTCGATGCGCTCGGTCGTCGCCGGCAGTTGAGAGGGCGCGTGATCGATGCCGGCGACCCGCGCGCCGCGTGATTGTGCGAGGTCGGTGACCACCTTGCCAAGCGCGCCGAGCGCGCCGGTCACGACAATGATTTTTCCCTGCACGATACTCTCCGTCGTCTCAATTCGCGCCGACTATTGCGTGAGGCGAATTGGACTTGCAATCGCGGCGGCATCAAGGCTGAATGATTGCTGCAACTTGAGATGGCGGCGGAGGTTGGTTCATGTCTAACGAATTGCCGACTCTCGATTGTCCCCCTGAGATCGTTGATTTGAAGCATCCCCTGGAGAATTTCCGGGCCGCGTTGAGCGCAAGCGGACCCGTGCGCGTCGTGGCGATGGGGTCGTCCTCGACCGCGGGACTTCGCAATGTCGTTCCCTATCCCGCGCGGCTCGAGCTGTATTTGAGAAAGCACTACAAGGATGACGCTCCCCATCCGAAAATTCGGATCGACGTCTTCAACCGCGGCCAGGGCGGCGAAGAAGCGCCATTGGAAGTGGCTCGGTTCAAAGACGACATCTTTGCTGACAATCCTTCCCTGGTGCTCTGGCAAGTCGGAACCAACGCCGTGTTTCGCCAGAAGGAGTTCAACTTCGATGAGGTGGTCGCAAGCATCATCGGGGGATTGGCGCTCCTGCGCGCTCACCCGACCATGGATGTCATTCTGATCGACCCGCAATACGTGACGGCCATGCTGTTCGACGACAACGCCGATCTCGCGGAGAAGATGGTTTCGGCGATTCGAACCGCGGCCGAGGACGCCAAGGTCAACCTGTTCCAGCGTTGGGCGCTCATGCGCCACTGGCACGTGCTAAACAACGCTTCGTTCGAGCAGCTGCTCGATCCGGAGGATGATCTGAAGCTGCATCAGAGCAATTGGAGCACCATGCAGGTATCGCTCGCCCTGACCAATTCGATCATTA
The DNA here is from genome assembly GCF_049949275.1 of Bradyrhizobium genosp. A. Classification (NCBI taxonomy): domain Bacteria; kingdom Pseudomonadati; phylum Pseudomonadota; class Alphaproteobacteria; order Hyphomicrobiales; family Nitrobacteraceae; genus Bradyrhizobium; species Bradyrhizobium genosp. A. The sequence goes on from NZ_CP188196.1 coordinate 3,980,955, forward strand.
AGGCCGCAACTCCAACGGCGTGAGGCTCCCGGTGTTGCTCACGCTTGAAGATAGCGCGCCTTCAGCGCGGTCCGCTCTGCCGCCCCGAGCTTGAGGCCGTCGCGCAAGTAAGTTTCGAGATCGCCATAGTCGCGGCCGACGGCATCGAAAGCGGCATCGAGATAGGAGGCGTTGACCGAGCCGATGGCGTCGAGGACGTCGGCGGGCAGATCGGAGACGCTCGACACGTCGCGCTTGTAGTGGCGATTGGTCAGCAGATAATCCTCTGCAATGACTTCCTCGGGCACGCCGAGCGCATGCAGGATCAGGGCGCTGGCAAAGCCGGTGCGGTCCTTGCCGGCGGTGCAGTGGATCACGAGCGGGGCGTGGTCCTGCAGGAGATGGCCGAACAGCATGCGGAAGCTGTGCGTGTTGTGGCGGACATAGTTGCGATAGGACTCGCGCATGAGCTCAAGCGCGACCGGCGCAGTCAGCGCACCCCTGGCGAGCTCGGCGCGCAGTGAGGCCACCACCGTCGGCTCGATCGGCAGCGAATGCACGGTGATCTCGTCGACGACGCAGACGCCGGCCGCGCGCTCCTCGACACCGCGGAAGTCGAACGCGCTTCTGACGCCCAGCGCACGGACGATCGCGATGTCTTCAGCGGTGAGCTGGCCGAGATGGTTGGAGCGGAAGATGTGGCGCCAGCGCGTGGTGCGGCCATCAGTCGTGGCGTAGCCGCCGAGGTCGCGAAAATTGCTGGCGCCTTGCAGAGCGAGGTGACGGGCAGGTGAGTCTGACATGGGCGCTTCTTTTGTTATGTTGCCGGCAGGCTATTGCAGGGGGCGATCATGCGCCGGCACAAGGCCATTCTTTTTGGGGATCGCCATTGCTGGCGGCTGGAATTTCCCGCGCGTGGCAGGCCGGCGCACAGACATTCCGGACCTATCGCTGCCGATGGTACTCAGTTCATCGTGGAGTTTTATGACTACGACAAGCGCGGCTTCCTCCAGCGCAGGTCCGGAATCAAAAAGGGTCGAAACCTCGTTGTTTCGACCCTTTTTCAAACCTCCGCTGAGCGCCTGAAAGAGCGCGTCGGTCTCAAACCAGACATTGGCATTAGCGTTCCCATTTGGGCTTTGCCTCGTCGACCGCGTCCTGGTGGTACCAGCTATCGCTGCAGATCGAGACGTTCGCGGGAAGCGAAGCGTGATCGACAGGAAGGCGGGTCTCGCCATGGTGGCGTCCGACGAGAGCCGCGCGGCCCCCGACAGGGAATTGGTAGATCTTCGCAGATCCGTGACTCAGACCATTGTTCATCATTGCGATTGCTCCTTTGATCGAAGCGTCTTGTGGTCGAAGCGTCTTGGCCTCCATGGTGCGCCCGACTCGTTCGATTGTGGTTACTGGAATCCCCATATCGGCCGCGCATCACAAATTGGGAAGTGCTGAAAAGGAAATCAGTGCTCGCCTATTTTGTGGGCAATCGACTGTCTGCATCCCCCAAGGCACCGCGTTGGTGATTAATGCCCGGGCCATTCCAAAGGTTGCTAGGCAGGGGCGAGACGCTTTGCGAAAGTTGCCGGACGTTGATGTGCGTTTCATCGGCAACCTGCGAGAGGGATCTGCCTGCTCCAGAAACGGGCGTTTTCCGCGAGATTTTTGCAGTGCGGCTTCACGCGAAGGTGCGCGTCTATGACGCACGTTGTGTGGGCGGTTTTGCGCCGGCGGGCCGGTTCCGGTCGCGGTGGAAAACCTCCCGCGCTGCGGCCTTTTGGCACGCAAAATGCTTGTAAAGGGCCGGCCGATGATGGCCGGGTACAAACGTGCGGGGGCTCTCAACCCCACCTTTCGCATCATCTACAGAGAGGCTCAATGACCAAGTATAAGCTCGAGTACATCTGGCTCGACGGATATACGCCGACTCCGAACTTGCGCGGCAAAACACAGATCAAGGAATTCGCGTCGTTCCCGACGCTCGAGCAGCTTCCGCTCTGGGGCTTCGACGGCTCCTCCACCCAGCAGGCCGAAGGCCACAGCTCGGATTGCGTGCTGAAGCCGGTCGCGGTGTTCCCGGACGGTGCCCGTACCAACGGCGTGCTGGTGATGTGCGAAGTCATGATGCCGGATGGCAAGACCCCGCACTCGACCAACAAGCGCGCCACCATCCTCGATGACGAGGGCGCATGGTTCGGCTTCGAGCAGGAATATTTCTTCTACAAGGACGGTCGTCCGCTCGGCTTCCCGGCCTCCGGTTATCCGGCGCCGCAGGGTCCGTACTACACCGGCGTCGGCTATTCGAACGTCGGTGACATCGCTCGCAAGATGGTCGAAGAGCATCTCGACCTCTGTCTCGCGGCAGGTATCAACCACGAAGGCATCAACGCGGAAGTCGCGAAGGGCCAGTGGGAATTCCAGATTTTCGGCAAAGGCTCCAAGAAGGCCGCTGACGAAATGTGGATGGCCCGCTACCTGATGCTGCGTCTGACCGAAAAGTACGGCGTCGACATCGAGTTCCACTGCAAGCCGCTCGGCGACACCGACTGGAACGGCTCCGGCATGCATGCCAACTTCTCGACCGAGTACATGCGCACGGTCGGCGGCAAGGAGTACTTCGAGGCGCTGATGGCAGCCTTCGACAAGAACCTGATGGACCACATCGCCGTCTACGGCCCCGACAACGACAAGCGTCTGACCGGCAAGCACGAGACCGCGCCGTGGAACAAGTTCAGCTATGGCGTGGCCGATCGTGGCGCGTCGATCCGCGTTCCGCACTCCTTCGTCAACAACGGCTACAAGGGCTATCTGGAAGACCGCCGTCCGAACTCGCAGGGCGACCCATACCAGATCGCTTCGCAGATCCTGAAGACGATCGCGTCCGTCCCGGCTGACAAGAAGGCCGCGGCCTAAAGATCCTCCCGGCCCGGGCAGGGGCTGGCCCGGGTTGGCCTTATCCGCCGGAGCTGCAAGGCTCCGGCGGATTTTTGCATTTCGATGACAGTGCTTGTTGGTGGGTCTGGCGACCATGCCGGCCTGGAGCCTGTCCATGTCAGCCCAAACCGGGATAGAGTGACCGCAGGATGCGCGCGGGGCCGGGGACTCGGCTGGTGTTTGAAGGCTTCTACAAGGTGCGATTTCAACTCGGCCACAACGTCGGCCGGAGCGTGATGCATGCCGGCAATGGCAAGATGCTCGGCGGCAATTCGGCGTTCGCCCATATCGGCACCTACGAGAAGACCGCAGATGGCATCGACATCGTCATCAAGACGGTCCGCCACAACCCCGATCCGAACTACCGCGCCATGGCCGGCACTGACGATGCGACGCTGATCGCGAAGGGGTTTGCCGATGGCGATCTCTACCGCTTCAAGGGTGAGCTCAAGGAGCTGCCCGGCGTGCCCTTCCAGTCGCTGATGACGCCGATCATGGAGGACGAGGTGCCGATTGCCGGCGGCGTCGGCGAGGCCGGCATCGTCGACGGCCTCTACTCGGTTCACCTGCGCATGCTCGACGGTGTCGACGGCGGGCTTACCGGCGTGATGCTGCTCAACCGGGGCCGCATCCTCGGCGGCGATGCCTCGTTCTATTATCTCGGCAGCTACACCGCTGCGAACGGCCGCTGGAAGGGGCAGATCCTCAACCAGGAGCACACGCCCGCCAAGGACGATCCGATCTTCGGCGGCCACGAGGTCGGCATCGGGTTCTCCGGCAGCTATGACGGCGAGGCGGCGGTGCTGGAAGCAACCGCGCTGGCCGGCAAGCGCAGCTTGCGGCTGACGGCGGCGCTCAAGCTGATGCATCGCGCCTGATCGCACCGGGAAATCGCCCATGGAAAAAATTCGCATGCTCTCGACGCTCGGCCTGATGGGCGCGATGCGCAGCCTCTCTTCCGCCTTCGAGGCGGCGAGCGGCATTCACGTCGATGCCGACTTCGCGCCGACGCTGGCGCTGCTCAAGCGCATGCGCGCCGGCGAGGCTGCCGATCTCGTGATCCTCACGCGCGAAGGGCTCGACGAGATCATCGGCGAGGGCCGCGTGGTCGCGGACAGCGCCGTCGACCTCGCGCGCTCCTATGTCGGCCTTGCCGTGCGGGCAGGGCAGCCGCATCCCGACATTGCCAACGAGGCCGCGCTACGCAAGGCGCTGCTCGCGGCGCGATCCGTTGCCTATTCGCGGCTCGGCGCGAGCGGCGTGTACTTCGCCCAGCTGATCGTGCGGATGGGCATCGCCGCCGAGATCAACGCCACGGCCACCATCGTCGAGCAGGGCTTTACCGCGGAGCGGCTCGTCAGCGGCGAGGCCGACCTCGCCGTGCAGCAGATCAGCGAGCTGAAGCAGGTCGACGGCATCGAGGTGATCGGCCCGGTCCCGCACGAAATGCAGATGCCGGCGGTGTTCTCCGCCGGCCGCATGGTGGATGCGAAGCAGGCCGAAGGTGCCGACTGGTTGCTGCGCTATCTGGCGTCGCCGGAGGTCGTGCCCGTGCTGCGGCAATCCGGACTCGAGCCTTGAAATCGCCGGCACACGGACGCAACGTGATGGTCATGCGGACTTGTCTCTTTGCCATCCTCGTCATGCTTGCCGCGCCCGGCGCAGCGCGTGCGCAATCGGCCGATCTTGTGCTGTGCGACCGTGTCGCCGCCGACGCAAGCGATCCCGACAAGCCGGCCGATGTGAAGGGCGTGCCTGACATCGCAGCCTCCGACGTTGCGACCGCGATCAAGTTCTGCAAGCAGGCGGCATCCTCGTCGCGCCGTGCGATGTTCGCGCTCGGCCGCGCCTATGCGGCCAACCGGCAGACCGGCGAAGCGATCGCCGCCTGGCGCAAGGCGGCCGACAAGGGCTCCAGCGCTGCGATGGTCGAGCTCGGCGTCGCCTACGGCACCGGCTCCGGCGTCGCCAGGGACGAGGCGCAGGCGCGAAAGCTGTTCGAGAAGGCGGCGCAATCAGGCAATCCCCGCGGCGTCTCCAATCTCGCGGCACTCGGCAACGCCGGCGGTGGCGCGCCCGCCGATCCCGCGCAGGCCCGCACGCTGCTCGGCAAGGCCGCCGAGACCAATGCGGAGGCGCAGTACCAGCTCGGCCTGATGCTTGCCAACGGCAATGGCGGTGAGAAGGACGACGTCGCCGCACGCGCGCTGTTCGAGAAGGCGGCGGCGCAAAACCATCCCGGCGCGCTGGAGCGGATGGGCGCCTTCGCGCAGGAAGGCCGCGGCGGTCCGAAGGACAAGGATGCCGCCAAGGCCTATTACGAGCGTGCCGCCGCGCTCGGCGACGAGGACGCCAAGAAGGCGCTGGAGCGGCTGCGCTGTCCCTATGCGATCAAGGACAAGCAGGGCAAGCTCGTCACCACGCTGTGCTTTTGATTTACCTCTCCCTTCGCGAGAGGTGAATCGAGCGGTCGCGCGCCGGGACTTGCGGCTCGAAAAGGAACTTGCGCGGGGACGGGCGGTTGACGTCACAACGAGCAGGAGGCGCAACCATGATCCGCAAGCTCGCGTCCGGCGAATACCGGCTCTATTCGCGCAAGGTGAATCCCAAGACCGGCAAGCGGCGCAACCTCGGCACCTTCAAGAGCCGCGCGGCGGCCGAGAAGCACGAGCGCGACGTGCAGTATTTTAGGCGTCACCGACACCTGAGGCAGGTCGCGCGGGGCACGCCGGCAAACCAAACGCTCGAAAACAACCCCATGCACAGTAGCCAAGTGGCTGACAAAACAGCCGATTGGCCGAAGCAAACGGCGCGTTGCGGATTTTACGAAATTAGCTTGACCCGTCGGGCAAAACAGGGGCATGCTGGCATCATGGCAGAAAAGGCTCCGCGAGCGGCCCTGTGCGAATAAGTCGGATGGCCTTGATTTGGCGACGGCGACAATCCCGTGTTCGGCAGCTACGAGGTCGGGATCGGTTTTTCGGGACCTGCACGGAAGATGGTGACGAGCTCGAAGGCATCGCGCTCGCCGGCAAGCGCAGTTTGCGGCTGGCGGCCTCGCTCAAGCCGATGCGGCGGGCGTAGGCGTCCCATAACTTCGTCACGTTCGCTTTGCTCTCGGAAGGCGACGTTGAAACCGATGCGTCTCGGAGTCGGCCTCGGGCCAGTTTCGGACAATCGGCGTGCTACAATTCAACCGGGTCTTGTCATCCATCTGCTCGTTTGACGCTACGGTTTGTTGACAATAGACTGGAAGAGGAAGGTCTGCGCAGAAGAGAACCAGATGGCCAAACACCAGACGATCAGAATGTCGTCATGCGCTTGTGGTCGCGTTCGATGCCAAGGCGTTGGCGTGCCAATCGTGAGCGTGGTGTGCTACTGCGACGACTGTCAGAAGGGGATTACGGTGACAGTGCACTCAACCGGCGGTGTTCGCCAAGCGGGGACCGACGCTGCAGCCTGCAGGATAGCGACGGGCCAGTAATTTAGTGCGCCGTAATGCTTCATCCTCGACATGTCGACTATGCCTGCGAAGGTATCGGCCTGCCTGCATGATGAAGGCTTTGTTCTTGTCGAAGTAGCGCCTTCCTTCAGCGACTTTATCGATCATCTCGAACTCGATCCGGATATGATCTAACTATGCGATCCAACCCTCGCTACGCCGACAGACCACTCCTTCGCCTTCTTGAATGCTATGTTCTTTGGGCCATCGATGAACTGCCTGAGAAGGAATCTTCCTCCCTTGTGAGCATGACGCCAAAGCTCCAAGTTCTATATAAGTCTGAGGGGCGGTGGCAGGATATTGTTGCTGGAACTGTCGGTATGGACGCTGAAATGCCTGAGCGCTTGAGGGTCCTCTGGATGCGGAACATGGAGATCGCTCGACAGAATGACGCAGTGCTGACGCCGCAGGAGTTCGCGGAGATGGTGGTCGACGATAACTTTGCGGGCTGAAGACGATTTAAGTAAGCGCAAGGAAATGGCCATAGTTCCCCGCGAAGTAAGCAGTCGTGTGCTCATCGTTTTCTTTAGGAAATGGATGGGTTGCGGTGACAGTGCACTTAACCGGGGGTATTCACCGTGGTCGACGCTGCAGCCCGCAGGATGTCGACGGGATTACGGTGACAGTGCACTAAATTGATCACAATAGCCTGCGGCTGCGGCGGTCACTGTTCGGCGGGTGGCAGAAATTAAGTGCACTGTCAGCGAAATTCCGATGCTGCAGCCCGCAGGATGGCGATAGCTGGTTATTTGATGCACTGTCACCGTACTCCGTGTTCCGCAAGGACGGCAGGGGCTGGGTTCGCCGCGGCGGGGCATTTCGTCACCCGTTTAGGGGATGACCAGTCCTCAAATGTCTGAAATACTAGAGATTGTGTAACGGCATGATGTCCGATGTCCGGTGTACGATCCGATAGCAAGACGATGGAGCGGCAATGCTTCTTGAATAGCTGATTAGCAAAACCATGGAGTGCGATATGGCTTCGGTCTCCAAGTCGACCATTGCGTTCTTTGATTGCATTGCGTTCGCGTTTAGTCTCCTTCTCACATTGATTTCGACAGCCGGTGCGCAAGAGAAGGTCTCGTTCGCCTCGACGGACGGTGAGCTGAACGGTGGAACGCCAACGAGCATCAGCGGCTATCTCTACCGACCATCTGGACCGGGTCCTTTTGCAGCAGTTGTCAGCATTCACGGATGCGACGGCGCAACAAACGAAAAAGGCGAAGTCCGCCCGCTCTACGGAACATGGGGCGAAATCCTCTCTCAAAAGGGGTATGTCCTTCTCCTGATCGACTCCTTTCAATCTCGCGGACACGGCAGTCTTTGCGCAATGTTGCCGGTCTTCTCGCGCCCCGTTCTGCCGAACCGGGAGACGCCAATGGACGTGTATGGCGCGATGAATTATTTGAGGTCGCGCTCCGACGTTCGGTCCGAGAGCATTGCCATTCTTGGTCAGTCGTACGGCGGAATGGCAATGATGTTCACGATCGCCAACGGCGCATTGCCGAAAGTCGTGGCGCCGGATAAGGATTTCCGGGCTGCGATCGCTTTGTATCCGAACTGCCCTCCGGTCGCGGACAAGGACCCGCATTGGCGGCCCCGCCAACCGATGCTGCTGCTGATGGGCGAGTCAGACACCGCTACGCCTCCGGGGCCGTGCAAGGACATGGTCGCACGGGCAAAGGCCGAAGGCAGCCCTCCCATTGACATGCATTTCTATCCCAACACCTATCACGCCTTCGACCATCCGAACCTTCCGATGATGCAAATGATCAGCCAGAAACGGCCGGATGGCAGTTCGCCGATCGCGGGATCAAATCCCGAAGCCCGCGCGGATGCGATCAATCGTGTCATACAGTTCCTGGCGAGCGAGTTGAAATAGCTGCGCAGGTGGGCTCTTCTCGCGTCCGCTGAGGGTCGAGAGCGGAAATGAGTACAGACGTTATTTTTGCTTTCGTGGATCGTCCTCAGCGTTCAAGTAGTCAATGCCTGTCGGTCCAATTCCAGTAATCTCAAATACGACCTCTTCATCCTTTGTTTCCGCGAACTGCCACACCTTGGGCGGCACATGTGAAAATGTTCCGGGCGGAAAGCTCAAGAGTTTCGTCTCGTCGACCTTGTCTCCAAGCGCAGAGTAGTATGTCCCCGAAATGATAACGCGGACGCGTTCATCAGGGTGAGAGTGTACCGGCATTTTTGAATTTGCTGGTATTTTTAGCCGGACGGTATAAAGTCCAGGTTTGCCAGGATTACCGTGAAGCACCGTCGTTTGCGTCCCCTTGGGCATAGAGGGTAGCGGATTCCACTTGAGGTCTGTCGACGTTACGCGGTCATATTCAAGTGTGTCCGCCGCCACTGCTGCACAAAATCCGCTCACAACAAGTACGGCCAACACGCTGACCACTTTTTCGAAAAGGGGCATCCCGCGCTCCGTTTGGCTATATGCGGCCGACAATCTAATACAAGTTGTCTTAGTCTGCTATGAGACATGAGCCGTCGAAGACGACCAAGCGGCGCGACTAACTGTGTCCGCCAAGCGCTGACCGAAGCCGCATAGCCCGCAGGATGGCGTTTGGATTTTTATGCACGGTAATCCCCGGTTCGCTAGTCCTGACGATACTTTGTCAGAACACATCGATAGTCGGGAATTGAGCGTCCGCTGTGATGCAATCCCAAAGGTAGATGGCAAGACCGATGTCACCGGTCCAAAGCGAATACCGACCGCGGCCGGCAACCATCTGAGCGCCGCGATATTGGAAGATGGCAGTCATGGCGAACTGGCGCGCGCGGTCGAGCCAGATCGGGTCATTCGTGCGTCGGTAGAGTTTGAGGAATGCGTAACCATTTCCACCCGTGCCGTGGCAAAGGTTCGAGCCCTTTGTTAGTGGTCCGGCGGCCCAGGCAAAGCGCCCGCCATCCAACAGAAGCGCGTCGAATTCTCGCGTAGCGAAGGGCGCGTCAGCAAAGGTCGTCACCATTCCCGGCGCACCGTGACAGTGCTGACATATGAAAAGTCGCTTCTCGCGCTTGCTTCTCGGGCCCCATGTTGTTCCAACGTCGTACCGCCAAGCATTCGCTTCAAGCGTTTTCGGCACAAATTCGGCTACGTGTGCTTGCTGCGCCGCCGTCAACCAGTCCCATCCAAGCAATAACGGGATGACGTTGCCAGCGAAGCCGTGCACGGGCCCGAGAAAGCGGTCTCTGGCACCGTAAAGATCCTGGGTCCAAAGTGGACCTTGTGGCGTGTCCTCCAGTTCGGCCAACAGCCGCGCCGCCTGAACCTCGAAGAGGCCGCGCCATCGCCCTTCCTGCGTCATCTCGCCCATGTGGACCGCCGCAACCATCGACCCCGGCATGCCCCACATGAGTTCTCGGATTGGTAGTCCAATATTTCCTTCGGCGCGCCTATAAACCAGATCGGCGAGGCTCGATGTGGGCTCAAGGCGCATTGCGAGAAGTGCCGCCCCCATGTCGCCGCGAAGCAGCGAGCCATGCTTCTCGTAATCGGTCGGCGAACTGGCTTCGTGGTCGATGACTGTCCGCTCAATCAGCTTTGGCAGCACAGAGCGAAAGTCTGGAGCGACGCCGGTCGCCCCTATGCGATGCAAGTAATCCAGTGCCCACATGACACCTGCCGCGCCTTTGTAAAAGCTGGGATCGCCATCTCCCACCCCGTCGTCACTCGGGTGAGCCGGCCAGAAGGTGTCGGGATCGAAATGGGCGATCGCATCCGCCGCAATTTCTTCGATCGCAACCCGAACAGCAGATTCATTCCAGCTGTCCTGTACAAGCGGACGATGACGTCCAGGGGTAATCATGGTGTGAGGGCTCCTGAGCACTGTCCATCTGTACTTCAACTACGGAAACAGGCCCATTTTCAGTCAATGACGATGCAACGCTTCAAATCAGAAAGTCATGAGGCGCAGGTACAGTGGCATGATGCGGGCCACTATTGCCGTAGTTGGCCGCGTGTTCGTCCAGTGTATTCAGGCCCATTTTGACGATCATCGCGAGGTCCTCTGCCAGGCCGAGCGGAACGTGCGGATCGAGCGGATCATTTAGGTCCTTAAGCTCGACTACCGCGACGAGAGTAGACGGAGTTACGCCGCTATCGAAGCGGAAGGCCGGTTCTTGATCTGCGCCGCCGGTCTCGAACGCAGCTTTGGCCGGCTGTGCGTCTTCTGATGCGATTGCAGCAGATTGCGCAGCGTGCTGCGAGTTACCGCGTCCGGCGTTACCGCCGGTTGCGACGCTCGGCTCTATGATCTCGGCTGCTTGCGGTGCGTTTGCAGAGGCTGAGTGTAGCTCCGAATTGCCGGGTTCCACGGCGATCGGTTCTGCCGTCTTCGCTGACTCTCCCGCAGCGTCCGAAGCTGGAGCGTGATACTCAGCGCCGTTGCCGCCGCCGTTGGCCGGTTTGACGCCAGCTTCAGTCGACTCCGTGGTTGCCGCCGTTCCAGGCCCTGGCTCCGCAGCGTGCTGCGAGTTGCCGTGGTCCGCGCCGGCGGCCATTGCGACGCCCGGATCGATCTCCGCTGCGTCCGGTGCGTTTGCAGCGGTTGAGTGCCCGGATTTGCCTTGGTCCGCGAGGGCTGGTTCTCCCGTCGTCGCTGACTCTCCTGCAGCGTCCGAAGCCGGAGCGTGATGCTCGGCGCCATTGCCGCCGCCGTTGTCCGGTTTGACGCCAGCTTCAGTCGACTCCGTGGTTGCCGCCGTTCCAGGCCCTGGCTCCGAAGCGTGCTGCGAGTTGCCGTGGTCCGCGCCGGCGGCCATTGCGACGGTCGGATCGATCACGGCTGCGTCCGGTGCGTTTGCAGCGGTTGAGTGCCCGGATTTGCCTTGGTCCGCGAGGGCCGGTTCTGCCGGCTTCGCTGCCGCCCCCGCAGCGTCCGAAGCTGGCGCGTGATGCTCGGCGCCATTGCCGCCGCCGTTGTCCGGCTTGACGCCAGCTTCAGTCAACTCCGTGGCTGCCGCCGTTCCAGACCCTGACTCCGAAGCGTGCTGCGACTTGCCGTGGTCCGCGAGGGCCGGTTCTGCCGTCTTCGCTGCCGCCCCCGCAGCGTCCGAAGCTGGCGCGTGATGCTCAGCGGTATTGCCAACACCGTTGTCCGGTTTGACGCCAGCTTCAGTCGACTCCGTGGCTGCCGCCTTTGCAGACCCTGGCTCCGAAATGTGCTGCGAGTTGCCGTGGTCCGCGCTGGCGGCCGTTGCGACGACCGGATCGATCTCGGTTGCGTCCGGTGCGTTTGCCGCGGTTGAATGCCCGGATTTGCCGTGTTCGGCCCCGCCTGGTTCTCCCGTCTTCGCTGACTCTCGTGCAGCGTCCGAAGCTGGAGCGTGATGCTCCGCGCCATTGCCGGCGCCGTTGCCCAGTTTGGAGTCAGCTTCTGTCGATTCCGTGGCTGCCGCCTTTGCAGACCCTGGCTCCGAAGCGTGCTGCGAGTGGCCGTGGTCCGCGCTGGCGGCCGTTGCGACACCCGGATCGATCTCGGCTGCGTCCGGTGCGTTTGCCGCGGTTGAGTGCCCGGATTTGCCGTGTTCGGCTCCGCCTGGTTCTCCCGTCATTGCTGACTCTCGTGCAGCATCCGAAGCTGGAGCGTGATGCTCCGCGCCATTGCCGACGCCGTTGTCCGGTTCGGAGTCAGCTTCTGTCGATTCCGTAGCTGCCGCCTTTGCAGACCCTGGCTCCGAAGCGTGCTGCGAGTGGCCGTGGTCCGCGCTGGCGGCCATTGCGACGCTCGGTTGGACGATCTCCTTTGGCCCAGGCGACGAAACGCCGGTGTCCGCATTGACCGGACCACTCTTCAATGGGACATTTTCGACTGCCGTCGCCGTCGCGCTACGAGCAGGCTCGATTGATGATGCGTGAGCTGACACGGCAGACGCACCATCGCTCTCTTCCGTTTTATCCGCAGACTCGCCAGTGGAGGTTCTGAACCTCGTCGGCGCTTCCGAGCCGGTCCGAGTCTGCCCGAACTGGAAGCTCAAGCCGTCGTCGGCCAGAATGGCCCAAACTCCAGCCGTCCCGAGCGCGCTCTCGCTCGCCTCGATGCTGGCTTGGACATTGTCCTTACTCGGAGCAGTCTCATCGATTGTACTCGCTGATGTCAGCGCTTCTTCGAGCTTCTCAAAGGTGATGGCGACAGCTGCGCCTTCTCGCTGGTCGACGAACTCCAGCTCCGCGACGGATACAATCCCCTGCAGATGGACTTCCAGCAGATCGCGATCTCCGATACCAAGAACATGATCGGTCGGATTCACATAGACGATCGTTTCATTGCTCGCGGAGTTGTAGATCCAGGCGAGGGTATGTGGCGGTATAGACTTGCTTGCGACTGTCATATGCAGCCACGCAAGCGCTCCTAAAGTCGCAAGATTGATCCTGCTCGACCCGGATGCGAAATCGAAGGCAGAGTGGGACGAGGTATTGGAATCCGTCGCGGAGCGATGAACGTTTTTATCATCTTTGCCGCCCAACAGCTGATCGCGGCTATATCCGCCAACACTGGCATCGTGACCGGCGTCCACTAAGCGAACAGGTTTTTGGAGTGCGTCACCCTCGGCGTCATGACTCTTTTGGCTCGGAGCGTCTTCTCCAGCGACGCTTTCGTTTCCGGTGGTCACGTTCCCGGAAGGGGGGCGGAAATCGTGCGAAGGGAAACCCGGGGCTGGGTTGTCTAGATGATTGGCGTCGGCATGGGTGATCGCGGCTAGTTTTATGGTCGCATTCTCTGCGGCGACGACGAAGCTATCGATCGACGCTTTGCCCGGGTCATGCGACTGCACGCCGAGATGCGGGTCGTGCAGTGCGTAGATCAACGCACCGGCGAGAGTGGCGAAGGTGCCATACCCTGCATGAATCAACGGATTGGAAGTAAGCCGTGGGAATTGATGGTCGGCGGTCGGTTCGCCTCCAATCTTTGTGTCACTGGTTCCTCGCAGCAGAGGCGCAGGAAGATTGGGCGTGCTCGATCCAACAGGACCGTGGTGTTTCCAAGATTTTGAGCCTGCAGATTGCTCAGCTGCGCGCCGCGCTTCCAGTGCCGCCGCCGCGGTCGTGATTTGGCTCGCCTTGGCCAAAAAGTCTCTCTGGCTGAGCGCGAGCGTCTCGCCGGAGTCCCAGACGATGAGCTGCTGGAGAATGGCTTTTTTCCAGGGCTCATATCCGGTGTGCTCTCCCGGGTGGCCGATGCCGTTGTCATCCGGAAATATGTCGTTCGCTTCCGACGCCTTGAGCTCGTCCGCAATGGCGATCACCAGAAAGGCCACCGCGAGTGTACCGAAGCCGGAGGGATGTCTTAACAACGCAAGGGTAGCGAGCACAGTCCGGTTGGTGATCTCAAGCTTCTGAAATATATTGTACAGGTGTACTTTGACCGTCCCCGGTGAAACGTCTAGCCGGCGCGCGATCTCCTTGTTCGACATTCCTTCTGACACCAGTCGCACGATTTGACGTTCCCGGTGCGTCAATAGCTCCAGCGTCTTTTCAATTTTGCCGACGCCGTCGGCTTCCTTGCCGGTTGGCGAGAGAGCGAAATGCTCGGGCGACACGCTGCGCTTCGTCGACAGCCGCAGGAGTCGCAGCATGGTGTCGGGGGAGACGGACTTCGAAATTGCGCTGCAGGCGCCAGCAGCGGTCGCTGCGGTTAGATCGGGGTTGGATTCGGACTCGGTAAAGAACACCAGGCGCGTGGGGAGAGTCTCAGCTTTCGCAATCGCCAGGATCTCGGTTACCGTCAGGTCTGGCAGGGTGTCGGCAACAAGCGCGACGTCGGGTGTCAAATTCCGGATGGCTTCGAGGCAGCTTGTTCCATCGCTGCATGACGCGACAACGTCGAAGTCCTGCTGTGCTCCGAGTATCGATTTCAGCCCCCGTAGAACGATCGGTTGTCGATCTACGATCACAAGCCGGTTGCACTCGAACATCCCATGCTTCGCAGGCACGTCTAACATGGACTCTGCCTCGGCCCGGCCATCTATGGACTTTGGCATATGGCCGAGGCCGGGAGAGATATTAAAATACAACTAATCGAATGAAGAAAGAGGCTTGGCGGGGCTAACCTGACTTGGAACCGCGACTTTGAGGACATTTAGGTAAGGAGTTATGTCATTTGACCCGATGGCGGTTGCGATTGACTGGCTCGATGCCTACCGCGCGGGCGATATCGAGGCGATCTTAGAAATGTATGCCGAAGATGCCGTGGTTCACTGCGGCTGCGGCCGCTGCGGCGTCAAAACCATGGCTAGCCGCGAGGCACTTCGTGCCTATTGGGTCGATCGCCTCCGAGAGCATCCGGCAGGCGAGTTGGACGATCTCAATCGCTCGCACAACGACGGGACCATTATCTCGTACGTCACCAATACGGGTGTTATGAGCGCGCTTTTTGCGTTTGACGCCGCCGGGAGGATCAAGGAGCTAAACTGCAATCCCTCATACTAGATCCGCGGCGTGATCCAAGCCCCGCGGGTCACTTGCTGGACTTGCGGCGCAAGGGTGCCCACGTCCGCAACGGGTCACAAGCCGTCGATGATGACCAAGCGGGCGACTTCCGCTTTGACCTCTGAAGCCGACACTGATGAGCGCTCGCCCCAACGCCCCATCACGGCGCAGGACACGCCGCGCCCGTCTTCACCCAAGCCTCCACCAGCGCGCCGGCCTGCTCCTGCGTGCCCGGCGCGGGGGAGCGGCCGAAGCCGGGCTTCCAGGCCCAGCCGACGAGGGTGTCCTTGCCGATGTGGTCGATCAGCGTTTCCACCTTGCGGCCGCCGTTGCGCGCGGGGTCGCTGATCTGCTCGCAGATCTCGCCGACCGTCTTGCCTTCCCAGGCCATCTCGCGCGGGGCGAGGTGCCACTCGGGATGGCCGGGAATGCGGCCGGGCTCGAAATTGGCGTTCTGATGGCAGCTGTGACAGCGCATTGCTTCCACGCCGTGGCCGTCGGCGCCGCGCGTCACCGGCGGCTGATGGATGCGGGGATTGTCGCCCTGGCGCGGGCTGTCGCCGGCGGGATGGCAGTTCGTGCAACGCGGATGCGTCAGCACTTTTCCAAGCTCGGTGAAGATCGCGGCCGAGCGTTTTTCGGTGTCGGCGATGTTCACAAAGCTCTCGGGCGAGGCGAGGCCGTGGCTCGCCGTGTCCGACGCGGCGTAGCCGGCGCACAGGCTGCTCGTCAGCGTCGCCATCACGGCCATGATCTTGAGGCGCATGGTGATCATCGCTGGCGCACTCATTTGGTGGCGACGAGATAGCGGTTTGAATCGGCGAGGATCACGTCGCGCACCGCTTCGTGATATTTGATGTAGCCGGTGCAGCGGCACAGGTGCCCGTCGAGCGCGTCCGCAATGGTCTGCTCCAGCGCCTCGCGGGCGACCGGGGTGCGCGCCAGACGTTCGAGCAGCACCTGGCCCTCATTGAGGAAGCCGGCGGTGCAATAGCCGCACTGGAAGGCGAAGTGATCGACGAAGGCCTGTTGCAGGACCGAGAGCTGGCCGTCTTTGGCGTGCCCCTCGACAGTGCGGATCGACTTGCCGTCGAAATTCACGGCCGGCGCGACGCAGGTCGGACTGGTGTAGCTCGAACCGTCCGGCTCGTCGACGATGATGGCGCAGCTCAGGCACTGCGCGGCGCCGCAGCCGAACTTGGTGCCGGTCATGCCGAGCATCTCGCGCAGGAAATCGTTCATCGAGAGATCGTCGCGGACGTCCATCGGACCGTGCTTCCGGCCGTTGATGGTGAGGCTGAGGGTCGTCACGCGAGCACTCCCTTCAGGAGATTGGCCGTGACCGGCAGGGCGCGGAAACGATGACCGGTGGCGTCATGGATGGCGTTGATCAGCGCCGGCACGATCGGGATCATGACGACCTCCGCCATGCCCTTCGGCGCTTCGTCCGCGGTGAGCGGCTTCAGCATCTCGATCTCGAGATCGCGCAGGGGAAGATCCGAGCCACGCGCTACCAGGTAGCGGCCGAGATTCCACTCGCCGTTGCCGGGGCCGCCCTCAAACGGCGGCAGCGTTTCCAAAAGCGCGTAGCCGACGCCCATCGCGAAGCCGCCATGGGCCTGGCCCATCACCACCTCAGGCACCAACGCGGTGCCGCATTCGAACACGCTGTAGGCCTTGGCGATGCGAAGTGCGCCGGAGGCGCGCTCGATCTCGACGAGGACGAGCGTGCCGCACATCGAGGTGAAGGCGGTGCCGATACGGTTGTTGTCGGTCGGCGGAAATTTAACGCTGCTGCGGTTGATCCGCTCGAACTTGCCGCTGCCCCTGCGAATCGCCAGCGCATCGATGTCGGCGCGCCATTGCTCGCCGAGCAAGGCAAAGCGCGCCCGCGACCAGGCCCAGCGCGAAAAACTGTGCGCGACCGCGCCGGTCACGAAGCCGCGTACATGCGCCGTTGCGGCCAGCGTCGTCAGCGCCAGCGGCGCAAGGCCGGGCATCGTGAGTTGGCCGTTCCGCCAGCTCGCGCTCGCCCATTGCCGTGCGCGCGGGTCGGTCTTCGCAATGCGCCACAACTCCAGCGCCGCGGGCCACAGGCCGAAGCGGAAGATGACGCGCGCGGCTTCCGCCGACGAGTGCGTGCCGACATGGGCGCCGATCGAGGCCGATGTCGCCGATGAGATCGCGGGCACCCAGCGCGGATTGCGTTCCGCTGTGTCCTGGGTCTTCTGATCCATCGTGTAGGGATCGCCCGAGGTGACGAGGCCGAGCACGTCGTAGCTGTCGACGCGCGCGACCGAGACCTCGTCGGCAATAGTGCCGAGATGGCTCGCGACGCGGTTGGCCAGCGCCGTGCCGATGCCGTTGCCCATCTCGACATGATCGCAGAAGATCGCGATTCTGCCGTCGGCGCCGAGCTCGACGCGGCCGAGCGAGCAGTCCGCACCGGAGCCGTAATCCTTGGTGACGCAGGCAACCCCGGTGCCGACCAGCCGATCGCCCGTGGTTTGCCTGAGCTGCGCGCGCTGCTGCCAGATCGGATGCTTTTCGAGCTTGTCGAGGATTTCGGGCGTGCGCACCGAGACGATGTAGGGATTGCCGGTCATGGTCCGGCCGTTCTGCTTCAGCGCATTGCGGCGGCGGAATTCGATGGGGTCGAGCTGGAGCTCGCTGGCTGCTTCGTCGATCAGCGCTTCGAGCGCGGTCATGGTCTGCAGCGTGCCGTAGCCGCGCATCGAGCCGGCGGTAACGCCGCGCGAATGCAGCGCGGTCGTGGTGACGTCGACTTTGGGAATGTCGTAGATGCCGATCGCGCCGGTGGCGGCGACCACCGCCACGTTGGTGGAGAAGTTCTGCAGCCCGCCGCCGTCGAGAACGTGATCGGCGGCAAACGCCTTGATCAGGCCAGTCGCACGATCGATGCCGAGCCGCGAGCGCATCTTGATCGCGTGGCGTTTGATGCCGGCCTGGAATTGCTGATAGCGGTCATGCGCGAGCCGCACCGGCTTGCCGGGGAAGCAGATCGCGGCCAGCGCGACATAGAGAATGAACGGCGTGTGGTCGCGGCCGCCAAAGCCGCCGCCGACATGGGCGAACTGCGCATTGATGTGCGCGGGCTTGTAGGGCGCGTGGGCCTTGGCGAGCAGAGTTGCGATCGACTCGGTCGCCTCATAAGGCGACTGCACGCCGAGCACCAGCTCGAGACTGCCGCCCTTGCCGCTGTACCAGCCGAGCCCGCATTCCGGCTCCAGGAACATCGGGTCGACCGACTGCGTCTCGAACTCGCGGTCGAGCACCAGGAGCGAGGCGTCCTCCGCGGCGAGCTCGGCGCGGATCTGCTCGCCGTATTTCGCAGCCTTGGCGTAGTCGGCCGGTGTCTCCTTGGCGAGCGGTGTCCACACCGGCAATGCCGCGTTCTGGCTCTTCTTCGGCGACACCCAGCCGGCCAGCACCGGCGAATAGAGGTCCGGCTTCTCCGGCGAGGATCCTGCCACGCGGGTGAAGCGAAAGGCACCGTAATCGGGCGCGATCACTGGCCCCGTTTCCTCGCCGAACTTGACGAAGGTGCCGTCGCGCAGGACGAGGCGGGCCTGATCGAAGGCGTCGAATTTTTCGAAGATCAGAAGCGCGACCGGCTGGCCCAGATAGAGCGGCGTCTTGCCGAGCGGGCAGAACAGGTCGCCGGCATAGAATGCCGGCACCTGCGTGCCGATGCGGTCGAGATCGCTCGCCGTGACGACGACCGAAGGCTTGAGTGGTCCCGAGAGGCGGGCGAGGTCCATGCCGGTGTAGACGTGCGTCGCGTCGTTGGCGCGCACCAAAATCGCGTGCGAGGTGGCGGAAGGCCAGCCGGGCAGATCATTGGCGCGGAAGTCGGAGGCGTAGAGCTTGGCGCCGGTGACTTTGGCGACGCCGTCGACGCGGCCGGCGCCCTTTGTTGCTGGATTGAAATGTCCGCGTCCGGGAAGCGTCTCGTGCGTCGCAAAGGGCGCGCTTGCCGCCGCAGCGAGATGCGACAGGCTGACCGAAATGCCTCCCGCCGACAACCACTTCACGAACTCGCGTCGCGAAGGCCGCATGGTCTCATCCTTATACAAGGTCTCTTGGATACGCGCCAACGCTGGCCCGAAGCTGTCATGATTCGCCATGCGGGAATAGAACAGGGCGGCTGTTTACGAGAGGTGAAGGCGGCCGGCACGAACGCAGCCGCCTCTCGTCTGGCCTAAACCTTCACTTGAGGTCGGCGATCGTCGCGGGGCCGGGGCCGGGCGTGACCAGGGTCGGCCATTGCTTGGAGCCGAACGGGACCAGCGGGGGCAGGAACGGTGTCATGCCGCGCTTTCCCGTCTCGGCGATGATCGCGGCGCGCGCGTCGCCTCCCATCAGCTCGTAGTCCATCAAGTGATAATTGCCGAAGAACAGTGCGCCGACCGAGCGGTCGGCGATGATCCGCGTCAGCGATTCCAGCATGTCTGATGGCGTCGTGGTGAACGAGACCGTCTCGATCAGCAGCAGGCGCGTGTTGATGGCCTCCGGGCCGAAGAACTGCGCGAGCACGCTGAAGATCACGTTGTTCTGCCGCGCGACGTAGATGGTGTTGCTGGCGGCATAGGTCTTCTCCCAGTCGGGACCGAGCTGCGCCTTCCAGTCAGCCAGTACGCCCATCCAGTGCGCGACCTGGGTCTGGGCCGCCCACGCGACGTTTTTGGCGAGGAAGGGGGCCTGCTGTTTGCCAAAGGCCTCTAGCTTAGCGAACGGAATGACGCCGCTCGCAAGGCATTCGTCCATGAAGGCAATGTTGTTTTTCAGGATGGTGCGGTTGTTGTCGCGCCAGTCGGCCTGCATCGGCGTGGCGTCGAGGCTGTCCAGCGCCGACTGCATCCGGCTGCGAAAGGCCAGCATCGCGCCGCGCCAGGATTTGTTGTCGGGATTGTCGACATAGGGGCCGACCACCTCGGCCAGCGCCATGGTGCTGTGGCCGACCGATTTCAGTAGCTGATAGACGACCGGCACCTGCGGTGCGTCGAGCGGCGGCTGGCCCGGCCGATAGAGGATCAGGCGTCCGCCGGCGCCGGAGAACAGGCCGAGGATCACGGGGTGCTTGTCGAGGATGTTCTTCTGGAACAGTTTTGCCGCGTCGCCATAGAGCTCGAACATCGTCGTGTTCAGCGCCAGCACGTCCCTGGTCGCGACGTCGCCGGGCGCGGCATTGGTCTTGCCGGAGATCGGCGCCATGTAATCGGGCAGGGTCTGAGCCGTTGCGGCGCTGCCGCCGAGCATGAGTGCGGCGGCCATGGCCAGGCCAAAGCGAGTTTTCATCGGCATTCCCCCCGGGGTCTCAGCAAGCGTCAGATCGACGGATGTCCGTCAGATTCGCTGGACGTCGCCACCCGCGGTTCTGGCGGAAAATTGCTAAGGATTTGTCAGGAGCGGGGGTGAAACCCGGGCCCGGCCGGGCTTCCCTTGGGCGTGGGCATGGCCTATTACGCCGCAACGCAACATTCCCGCAAAAGACCCCCATGATCCGCCTCGACAACGTCAGCAAGCAAGCCGGCCACCAGATCCTGTTCATCGAAGCCTCCGCCGCCCTCAACAAGGGCGAGAAGATCGGCCTCGTTGGCCCGAACGGCGCGGGAAAGACCACCCTGTTCCGGATGATCGCCGGCGAGGAACTGCCCGACGAGGGGCAGGTCTCGACCGATCGCGGCATCACCATCGGCTATTTCAACCAGGACGTCGGCGAGATGAGTGGCCGGAGCGCCGTGGCTGAGGTGATGAATGGCGCAGGTCCCGTCAGCGAGGTCGCAGCCGAACTGCGCCAGCTCGAGGCCGACATGGCCGACCCCGACAAGGCCGACCAGATGGACGAAATCATCGCCCGCTATGGCGAGGTCCAGCACGCGTTCGAGGAGCTCGACGGCTACGCGCTCGACGGCCGTGCGCGCGAAGCGCTCTCAGGCCTCGGCTTCAGCCAGGAGATGATGGACGGCGACGTCGGCAAACTCTCCGGCGGCTGGAAGATGCGCGTGGCGCTGGCCCGCATCCTGCTGATGCGTCCTGATGTCATGCTGCTCGACGAGCCGAGCAACCATCTCGATTTGGAAAGCCTGATCTGGCTCGAGAAGTTCTTGCACGATTACGAAGGCACGCTGCTGATGACCTCGCATGACCGCGAGTTCATCAACCGCGTGATCTCCAAAGTAGTCGAGATCGATTCCGGCTCGCTCACGACCTACGCGGGCAATTACGAGTTCTACGAGCAGCAGCGCGCGCTGAACGAGAAGCAGCAGCAGGCGCAGTTCGAGCGCCAGCAGGCGATGCTCGCCAAGGAGATCAAGTTCATCGAGCGTTTCAAGGCGCGCGCCTCGCATGCCGCCCAAGTGCAGAGCCGGGTCAAGAAGCTCGACAAGATCGAGCGGGTCGAGCCGCCGCGCCGCCGCCAGACGGTGGCGTTCGACTTCCTGCCGGCGCCGCGCTCCGGCGAGGACGTCGTCGCCTTGAAGAAGGTGTTCAAGGGCTATGGAGCCAAGCGCATCTATGACGGGCTGGATTTCATGATCCGCCGCAGGGAGCGCTGGTGCGTGATGGGCGTCAACGGCGCCGGCAAGTCGACGCTGCTCAAGCTCGTCGCTGGCGCGAGCGAGCCGGACGAGGGCACCGTGGCACTCGGCGGCAGCGTCAAGATGGGCTATTTCGCCCAGCACGCGATGGATCTGCTCGACGGCGAGCGCACCGTGTTCCAGTCGCTGGAAGACCAGTTTCCGACCGCGGGGCAGGGCTCCTTGCGCGCGCTCGCCGGCTGCTTCGGCTTCTCCGGCGACGACGTCGAGAAGCGCTGCCGCGTGCTGTCAGGCGGCGAGAAGGCGCGGCTGGTGATGGCAAAAATGCTGTTCGATCCGCCGAATTTTCTGGTGCTGGACGAGCCGACCAACCATCTCGACCTCGCCACCAAGGAAATGCTGATCACCGCGCTGTCGGATTTCGAGGGCACCATGCTGTTCGTCTCGCATGATCGCCACTTCCTCAGCGTCTTGTCGAACCGCGTGCTCGAGCTGACGCCCGAAGGCATTCACCAGTATGGCGGCGGCTACACGGAGTATGTCGCGCGCACCGGGCAGGAAGCGCCGGGGTTGCGGTCGTAGCGATGAGCGGTGGCCCGGATGGCGCGCTGCGCAATCCGGGATCAATCTCCGCGCTCACCGACGCCGCGCCTCGGACGCCCTAATACGTGTAGAACATCCGCTGGATTTCCTTGCTGTCGGTCGTCTTGGTCAGCGCCAGCATCAGCAAGATACGCGCCTTTTGCGGATTGAGCGTATCCGAGACGATGAAGTCGTGTTCGTCGTCCTTGGCTTCGCCATTGCGCGCGACGATACCGTTGCCGACACGGCTGCTGCGAACGATCGCGACACCCTTCTTGTGGGCCTCGTCGAGAGCCGGCTCGACCGCGGGCCGGGCAAGGCTGCCGTCACCTACGCCAGCGTGCACGATCCCCTTGGCGCCGGCGGCGACAAAAGCGTCGATCGCGACCCGGTTCATGTTGGCGTAGCCGTAGACGATATCGACTTGCGGCAGGGTATCGAGGTTAGAAACGTCGAATTCGGAGTCCGCCGTGTGCCGGCGCGTCGATTGACGATAGAAGTACGGCTTGTTGCCCTGCATGTAGCCGAGGAAGCCCAGTTCCGGCGTGCGGAAGGTGTCTGCCGTCGAGGTGTTGTTCTTGGTCACCTCGCGCGCCGCGTTGATCTGATCGTTGAGGGCGACGAGCACGCCCTTGCCGACCGCCTCTTCGCTGCCCGCGAGGATCACGGCGTTGAAGAGGTTAATCGGCCCGTCCGCGCTGATCGCTGTCGACGGCCGCATCGCGCCGACGATGACGACGGGCTTTTTGCTCTTGACCACCAGGTCCAGGAAATAGCTGGTTTCCTCGATCGTATCGGTGCCGTGCGTGATCACGATCCCGTCGACGTCGTCCTGCGCGAGGAGCGTGTTGACGCGCTTGGCAAGCTTCAGCCAGTAGTCATTGTTCATGTTCTCGCTGGCGATCTGGAAAACCTGCTCGCCCTTGACGTTGGCCACCGCCTTCAGTTCGGGAACGGCGTTCAGGAGGGTCTCGATGCCCACCGTGGCCGAGGTATAACCGACCACGGTCGTGCTGCTCGCCCCGGTGCCGGCGATCGTGCCGCCGGTCGCGAGAACCATGACGTTGGGCAGACCGGGGCCCCTTGCATTCGCGACGTCAAAACTGGTGAGCAGCACAAAGAGCAAGCTCACTGTCGCCACGATCTGATTACGCACTCGAAGTTGCCACATCTTGACGTCCCTTTCCTGGAAAGCCTGGTCGATGCGCCCCAATTCGCTCAGCACGCCATGATCCGTCAGCCGACGGCTTCTGTCTAGGGTTGTGATGTCATCGCTTGACTTTGTTTGGGCGCGCAGGGAGCCGCCTTCGACTTCAAGCGGGATTGAAGGTCTTTCTTCACCTCGCCCCGCTTGCGGGGAGAGGTCTGAACCTCCTCCGAATGGGTGGACACCTGTAGTAGGCTCTAAGAGCCCGAAGTGCTAACGGCAATGCTGGAGGCCCCGGGCTGCGAGGCGGTCTCCGCCCGCGGCTCCTCAGTCTCCCCTAAGTAATGGACATTAAGCTCACGCTCTGCTCTTCGTGAGGATTAAGGATCATGCGCTCCCCTTCGCTCAATCGGCTCTTTGGCATTTTCGGTTTTCTGCTACTCGCACTTTTTGTCGGGGGCGCAGCCTCGGCGCAGGGCACCGCGAACCAGCCTCGGAATCTGGGCGATCTTTCAATTTTTCGCAACATCGCCGCAGACACGCTTGGCATCGTCGATGCCGGGGATCTCGACCGTGCCAAGATGCGCATAAAGGATCTCGAAGCGGCTTGGGATAGAGCTGAAGTCAAGCTTCGCCCGCGCCATCCCGAGCAATGGCAAGCCGTCGATAAGGCCATTGATGTTGCACTCGCTCAGCTGCGCGCCGACCAACCTCAAGCGTCGGGCGCAAAAGATGCTCTACACGCCTTGCTCTTGATCCTCGATCCGGCCAATCCTCCTAAGACGGCCGCGCTTGGCGAAACCAACGCTCTCGCAACAGCCAAGCTTTCGGTTACCGATGTTATTGCCGCCGCCGAAAAGCTTCAGGCAGGTGCGAGCGTGCTCGACGTAAGCTTCGAACCCCAAAACGGCGTGCCGGCCTACGCAGTCCGAACCTATGCCAATCGGAAGGTCTGGGACGGCATTATTGACGCAACAAGCGGCCAAGCCATCGGCAGCGGGACTGTAGTGGAGGAGTCAGCTCTGGACGCGGAGGACAAGGCGGAGTTAGCCGCGTTGAAGGGCGCCAAAATCACACTACGCGAAGCTATTGCCTTGGCCGAGAAGACAAACGGTGGTCGGGCTCTCAACGCGGGATTGGAGCAAGTGCGCGGGAAAGCTGTTTGGGAGATTCTTGTTCGAACTAAAAAAAGCGCCAAGCAAATCCACATCGATCCAATCAGTGGCAAACTCTCAATGGCAGACGCTCCACAATGAAGGCGCGTCTCTCGCCCTGAATTGCCCGACGACACGCTTCTGGAAAGCGTACGTCTGCCACCTCGTGTACAACACGCGCTGAAAGCCGCTGGCTTCAAGACTGTCGGGAGGCACGGGATGCGACCGACAAAACCTTACTGAGCTTGCAATATCTCGGTAAGAAGTAAGTATCGGAGCTGCGCGGGACACTAGGCTTGTCTTCAACGGCAGGAGTGCGGCCTCGCAAATAGCTTGGCGCGCTGCTTTAGGTAAAGTATGCACACAGGCTGTTACGAACGGCCTAGCGCAGCGTGGGGCGCAGTTCGACCGCAGTTACCTTGCCCCTTGCCAATCGAGTGGCATGCACTTTCATATGGGTACGACACCGATCTGGGACCGTAATTTAAGGGGTTTGCTTGCAAGAATTTACTGAAATGGCCAAGTGGCTTGTTGATCAGAATTTGCACGATGGAGATCCGGTTGAATCTCTGCCCACTCCGGCCTTTCTGGCCAATGGAAGAAAATATATTTCTTTCAGCACCAACAACTATCTATCAATTGCGACTAGCGCTCGGCTGATCAGTGCAGCAACACGGGGGCTAGAAACCTACGGCCTAGGAAACTGCGAGTCACGGCTGCTGACCGGAAACCTGGCAGTGTACAGCGAGCTTGAGCACAAACTCGCAGCCTGTAAGAAGAAGGATGCCGCGGTACTATTCGCCACGGGATACATGGCGAACTTAGGAGTTCTGTCGTCTCTTCCGCAAACGTCCAAATATGCTCGCATTTACGGATTCACCAGCGCGCGGGAATATACGTACGCTTATTTTGGGGACCAATTGAATCATGTCAGTATCCGTGATGGCATCCGCATGTCCGGAGCCGCGCGGGCAACTTATCGTCACCTTGATCTCAACCACCTTGAAGCACTTCTCAAGAAATCAACCGCCACAACCAAAATCATCGTCACGGATGGGGTCTTCAGCCAGGACGGCGATATTGCGCCTCTACCCGACTTATTGCAGCTTGCCGAACGCTACGACGCGACACTTTATGTAGACGATGCTCACGGGACCGGGATACTTGGTGAAAACGGTGGTGGAATTTGCGAACATTTCGGTGTCACAAGCGCACGCATCATTTACATGGGCACGCTCAGTAAAGCCTATGGCGGGATTGGTGGCTTCATTGCCACGGAGGCTCATATTGCCGAGATCATTCGTCTAGCCTGCTCAGCCTATGGATTCACGTCGACATTGCCACCGGATCAAGCGATCGCCCTGAGCGAAGCGGTCGACATGGTCGTGGACGAACCTGAACGTCGTGCTCGCTTGTGGGAAAATCAGCGTTACTTCGTCACAAGGATGTCTGAACTGCCCTATCCGCTCATTTCGACAGACTCGCCGATCGTCCCAATTCTGATCGGAGATGAGGATGCCGCTGACGCTCTCGCGCTGTCGCTTGGCGAATCGGGCATCCACGTCGATGCCGTTCGTTTCCCTGCGGTCCCCTTGGGCAAAGCGCGCCTTCGCATTCAACTCAATGCTGGGCATACCAGCCACGATATTGATCAGCTCATCGACACATTACGGGCGCACCAGCATCGTGCGTCCACACTCTTTGCATCAACCGTAGTTGCGACAAAAGCAAAGCTCGGCGAAGGGCGCTTTTGATTTTCTTCCGAGACCCTCGCAAAGGACTGACCAAGTTGGCGGGTGAGTGCGGGCATCGCGCGCCAGACGTTCTGGAGTTGAATTTGCGCGAAGCGCAAATTCGGGTGAGGGGAACTCCCCACGAATCCAACTAACGCCGTCCCCGCGGAGACTCCCCCTCACCCCAACCGTCTCAGCGCGAGCGGAGCTCGTCGCGGCCCCGCATCCGCCTTCGCCAAGGCTTCGACGGACAAGAGCGGGGCGAGGGAGTAGAACTCGCCGCGATCAGGCGCCCATCTCGCACTTCTTCATAAAACTGTTCTTGGCGGCGCCGGCGAGCGGCTTGCCGTCGGAGCCGACGGCCTTGGGCGTGCAGGCGTCTTCCTTGCACTTCTTCATGAACGAGGTCTTGGCCGCGCCGGCGAGCGCCTTGCCGTCCTTGCCGACTGCCTTGCTCTCGCAGGTGTCGTCCGCAAGGGCCGAGCCCGCTGCAAAGGTGGCAACGATCGCAGCCAGGAAAATTCGCTTCATCATGGGTGTCTCCCTAAACCAAAAAGATGGCGCGGGAATTGGAGCCCGGAATCGTGGCGCAATCAAGCAGGATCAGGGCCGGGGCACGACGGACATTGCGGATTTTTGTCCGCCCAGGGTCTCTAGACCCCGCGCGCGAGCAACGCCTTGAAGTCGGCGCGTGCACGCTGCGCTTCGGCACGGGCGACCTCGGAGGCGTCCCCGAGGCCGAAATAGCCATGGATCAGACCGGCGCCCTCGTGATGCTTCACCCGCACGCCGGCGGCCTCCAGTGCTTTCGCATAGGCCGCGCCTTCGTCACGCAGCGGATCGAACCAGGCGGTGGTCACGATCGCGGGCGCAAGGCCTGCGAGCGAGGCGGCACGCAGCGGCGAGACCCGCCAGTCGGTGGCGTGACCGGCGTCAGCGAGATAATGGCCGGCGAACCATTCCATGACGGCACGCGAGAGAAAGTAGCCTTCTGCATTCTCGACGCGCGATGGAAAGCGCGCGTTCTCGCGCGCGTCGGCATAGCCGCCCGCGACGTCGGTCACGGGATAGACCAGGAGCTGCGCGGCGAGCTCAATGCCGGCATCGCGGCAGGCGATCGCGGTAGCGGCTGCGAGATTGCCGCCGGCGCTGTCACCGGCAACGCCAAGACGCTTTGCATCGCCGCCAAATTCCGCGACACGGTTGAACACGTCGCTCGCAGCCGTGAAGGCGTCCTCGAAGGCGCCGGGAAAGCGCGTTTCCGGCGGGCGGCGATAGTCGACTGAGACCACGACCGCGCCGGTCTCGATCGCGAGATTGCGCGCCTGCCGGTCGTGGGTCTCGAGGTCACCCGCGACCCAGCCGCCGCCGTGGAAGAACACAACAGTGGGCGCGGGCGCGCTGCCGACGCGATAAACGCGCGCATCTAGCGGGCCGGCGCCGCCCCTGACCTTGATATCCTGCACGGCATCGACGGGCGGCGGCGGCACGGCCGCTCGCGCGGTAGCCAGTGCGCGCAAGGAATCGCGGGCGCTCTGTGGCGTCATCGTCGTGGGATCGCGCAGCGGCAGCAGCGGAATGATCTGGGCGACGACGGGATCGAGCGGTGCGGCCATGATCGGGTCCTCACGGGGTTCTTGGTCTTGCTTGGCCGTTAGCATAGATTTCGCGCACCGCATCGGCAACCGGAGACGTGTTGCAGATGTCGTGCAGATGAATGAACGGGCAGGGAGGTCTTGAGGTGGAATTCGAAACGCTGGTCCAATCGCGCCGCAGCGTGCGTGGTTTCAAACAGCAGCCAGTGCCGCGCGCGGTGGTCGAGGCGATCATCGACAGCGCCAAGCGCGCACCGTCGTCGATGAACACCCAGCCCTGGCATGTCCATGTGCTGACGGGCCGCCCCCTGGAAGAGCTGCGCCGCCGCAACATGGAGGAGATGGTCGGCGGCGCCAAGGTCAAGCGCGACATCATCAGCCATGGCGAGTACCAGGGCGTGCATCGCACCCGTCAGGTCGACATCGCCAAGAAGCTGTTCGGCGCGATGGGGATTGCGCGTGACGACAAGCCGATGCGGCAGGACTGGGTGCTGCGCGGCTTCCGCCAGTTCGACGCGCCGGTTTCGCTGGTGCTGACTTATGACCGTGTGCTCGATCCCGGCGCCGTCTGCCATTTCGATCTCGGTGCGCTCTGCTACGGCATCGTGCTGGCGGCCTGGGACCGCGGGCTCGGCTCTGTGATCAA
Source organism: Bradyrhizobium genosp. A (assembly GCF_049949275.1). Lineage (NCBI taxonomy): Bacteria > Pseudomonadati > Pseudomonadota > Alphaproteobacteria > Hyphomicrobiales > Nitrobacteraceae > Bradyrhizobium > Bradyrhizobium genosp. A. The sequence goes on from NZ_CP188196.1 coordinate 4,009,224, forward strand.
CGGGCAGGGCATCATGCGCTCCGACATCGTGCGCGAGGTCGCAAAGATTCCCGAGGACGAGGTCATCATGACCTGCGTTGCGATGGGCTATCCCGACGACAACTTTGCCGCGAACGCCGTGCGTTCGGATCGCGAGGGCAATGACGAGTTCGTCCGCTACGTCGGTTTCGCCGACTGACACGGAGAGGCCGGAGGAGATTATTCCCCCACGAAATTTTTCGTGCGGACTCGTTACGGCCTCTTGCAATCTCATCCGTGCAGGAGGAACAATATACGGACTCAAAGGTTTGTTGCTGGCGCGAGGGAATTGACATGCGGCGGCTGGCTAGCCTGGTTCGACGGTTGTTCGGTCCGCGGATACAGCGTCCGATCGATGATGATCCCAGTCTTCCTTTTACTCCTGAAGAGTTCGGCAGGCTGGTCCGCAGTGGCCGGCGCGAGGACATGAAGCTGCTGGCCGAAGGACTGGCCTGCCGCTCGATCCCGCGCCGCATCAAATACCGGGCTACGCATTAGGCGCAGCCGCGATGTCTTGGTCCGCCCGCTGGTTTGGCGCACGCTCAGCGTGAGAGTGCGACCTTCTTGAAGAATATGACCAGTGCCTTCTCAAGTTTTCCGGTCATGCCGCAAATAATATTATAGGCATCCGTGCGCGGCATCGTCGCCTTGTAGTGCCGGTGCTCGATCAGCGCGGCGAAGATGTCCGATATCGTGAGAATGCGCACGATGTCGTTGATGCTCTCGCCGGCAAGCGCATCCGGATAGCCACTGCCGTCGAGAAATTCGTGGTGATGCCGGACGGCATCGAGAATTTCCGGCGTGATCTTCTCCTGGCCCTTGAGAAAGTCGTAGCCCGCCGCCGGATGCGTCTCGATCATGGCGCGCTCCTCGGGATCGAGACGGCCGGGTTTGTCGAGGATCGCAAGCGGGATCTGCGCCTTCCCGATGTCGTGGAACATGGCGGCCGAATACAGACGCTCGAGATCCACTCGTCCAACGCCGAGGCTCAGCCCGAAGTCGATGGCAACGCCGGTCACGAGCAAGCAATGCTGATATGTTCCTTCATGGTGGCGCCGTACCGTGGTGAGCCATTCGGACAGGCCATGCTGGGTGATGCGGTCGGCAATCTGGCGTCCGGCGTCCTTGGTGCCGTCGACATCAAGCGGCTGGCCAAGTGTGACGGCCGTGAACATCGACGCGATGGCGGTGGCAGCCGTCTCGACGGCGTTGTCCGGCTGGGTCGAACCGCCCAATGAGTCCGAGGCCGGCTCGGCCGGATCAGCCAGCGCCGCCAGCAGCTTGGTCTTGTTGAGCGGGCCGGGAAGGACGAGCGTCGCGCCGAGCGCATAGGCTTGCGAGATGCGGACGTGCGAGGCGTGCTCGACGAGAAAGATGCGCTTTGCGGCCTTTGCCAGCCTGGCTGACCGCTTCTTGATCGCCGCGATATTGTCGACGTCACGCAGCTCCGCGCGGATGACGATGGCAAACGGCACTTGCGACAGCCTGGCTTCCGCGTCGAGCCGTTCGCCGGCGACGATGAATTGCCGTTCGAGCGCCGCGCAGATGCCCGCCAATTTGTCGGAGGAATCCGCCAGCACATGCACGAACGGGCGCGCCAATTGCGCCGCTCGGATGCTGCCGTCGCCTTTGACGGGGCGGATGGTGGTTCGCGCTTTCTGCACGGATGAACCCGAACTGCACTGGAGTTGAGCGAGCTTGATGATGTGGTGAGCCGGTTTGCCTACTTGGTCCGGGCGGCTCCCACCTTCGCGCTCGCCGACTTCTTCTTGCTGTCCGCGTTGATGAAGTGCACGCCGGCCAAGGTGCCGTCGATCCAGACCAGCTCGCAGCGCCGGTAGGCGAGACCCGTCGACGATAGCAGCATGAAGAATTCCTTGGCTTGCAGCACGTCGAGCGAGCCTTCGACCTCGATCTTGGCACCTGTCTGCGACACGTCGAGCAGCACGCAGCTGCGCCGCCAGGTGCCGTCCGAGCCCATCAGGTTCACCGCCTGCCTGTGGTCCATCCGTACACGAAGCGCCTTGCGACCGTCGAACTTCATCGGCTAACCCCCATTTTCGCGCCGCGATTTCCCGGATCGCTTGTGTTGGTGCTTGCTGCGATTTCCCCCCAGCGCACCGTCCATTGGCTGGTCGACAATAGAAGCGTTTCGAAAATCAGCTGCGCGCGCTCGCGCTGGGCGAAAGAGAGCCGGGCGCCGCTGCGGTTGCTCAGAATCGCAAGCGTGGTCGCCCAGTTCAGGCGCGACGCCCGGCAGGCCATGACCAGGCCCTCGCAATCGTCGTCGGTCATGACGTGCTCGACGATCTCGACCGGCGCCCCCGACAGCACCGACAGCGCGGTGTACAAATTAGCGGTCTCACCGCGGATCGCGAAGCGGTTCACGGTGGAATCGTTGAGCTTGCCGATGCGGTTGAGGGCGACGATCTCAGGCCTTGCGCTCGCATAGTCGGCCGAGGAGGGCGACTTTGGTTGAGCCGCTGCGGCTGCTTGCGCGGGAGGAACGGCGGAGGCATTGGGCTTGGCCGGCGCAGTCTCGGTGGGTGCAGTCTTGGCGGGTGCAGTCTTGGCGGGTGCGGTGGACAGCAGCTTCCGGACGATGACGTCAGGCGTGCCGGGCCGCAGAGCCAGCGCTTTCATGATCTCGCCGTCTTCATCGGCCCTGGCGATCAGCGCGGCGTAGGCAGCTTCGGAGAATTTAGCTCCCGGGTTCTTGATCAGCGCGAGGCAGATCGATCCGCCACGCTTGATCAGTGCCTCGGTCACATCAGCCTCGATTGAGGTGCGTGCAGCGATCGCACGTTGATGGCGCTCGCCGCCGGAGGCCGCGATTGCCGCGAGAGCGGTCGTGGAGAGCGCCTGCGAATTTAGCAGGAGGGGGCACGCCACGTCCGCGTTGTCGTGTGACACAAGACGCTGCAATGTCTCCGGCGGAGCCACCTTAAGGTCGGCAAGCGTCGTGCTGAGTTGAATCAGCGCAGTGACCTCGACCCGTTCCGTCAGTCGCAGCAGAACGCCATCGACCACACCGGCAAGCAATTCCTGAGATCGGTCGCCGCTGCCTGTGAGCAACTGCACAATACCGGAGAGGATGCGAGCGCAGCGGTCCAAAGGACAGGTTGCGACGGCCTCTTCCAATTCGACCAGAATATCAGCAGGCGAATTTGCCATCGTGGCAGGGCCTGTACTCAAATAAATTTCGACGAACCAACGCCCTTCATTTCGCCCCAGAGCCGTTAATTTGAAATTGAGGTCTTGGGCGTCCGGGTATGAATGCACCGCTGTCACAGCCGGAAACGATATCGAAATTTGGCGAGGCTTGATGCGGCGGCTTGTCCTTTGAAGGGGATCCTCGCCAACTCATCGAGTGGAGTTAGACGATTCTTTCGGTCTAACGGGGCAACCGAAAAAGGGGAAATTCGGATCGGCGCTATCGCCGGACGCGCGTCGTTTTCCGACGTGGTTTTTCATTTGTCATGAACAGCAATGATGATGCGCCCGGGCTGGCGCCGAAGATATTTCGGTTTTCCGACGTCGATGAATTTCGAAATGCCATACGTGGCCTGAACTTCGAATTCACGCCTTTCGTACGGGGGATTCCGGCCGAGCAGACCATTCTGTCGCTGCCCGGCTGCGACGTGAATTTGACGCACGCGTTTCCGCGGGTGGTTGACGCGCAGCTTGTCGAGAATTGCACGGCGATCGGGTTCACGATGGACAACCTCGACGTGCCCATTCGCTTCAACGGCTCGCAGCGCGCCCGTCCGGTCATCGTCATCGGCAGCGGCGGCGCGGCCTACACCACCATCGAGGAAGTGCAGCGGCAAATCGCCTCCGTGGTGTTCAGGCCGGAGGTGACGGATCGCGGATGGCCGCGTGCGGCCCTGAGCTTCAAGATTTTTGAAACAACCGCCGCGGGCTTGGACCGGCTGCGCAGCGTGGTTCGCGAGGTGCTGGCGGCAGCGGCAGAGCCCGTCGGCGCAGCGGAGATGCCGTTCAAGGCTGCGGCCATGAAGGAGTCTCTGCTGGGTGCAGTTGACGACGCCTTCGAAAACGTCGTCTCGGTCCGCTGGACCTTGCGCCCCAATGACGAGCGCAACTTCAAGATCTTCCAGGACATCCGCGCCCTGTTGTCCGACGACCTCTCGCAGCCGATCTACAGCGAGGACATCGCGCGCAAGCTCGGCCTGTCCGTTCGCACCATGCACGACGTCGTGCGCCGCTATCGCGGCATGAGCTTGCACCGATTCCTGCGCCTGCGCCGGCTCTGGCTGGTGCGCCAGCGGCTGCTCGCCGGTGCCGACAGCGTCAAGGCCGTCGCGCTCGCGTTCGGCTTCTGGCATCTCAGCGATTTCTCCCGCAGCTATCGCGATCAGTTCGGCGAGTCGCCGTCGCAAACGCTGGAATTCGGGCGAAAACGATAGCGCGGCAAATCGGTTGGGGCCGTCCCGCCGTTTCGTGCTAACCTGCCGGCCATGAGCCATCGCATCCTCGTCCTCTACGGTTCCTACCGGTCCGACCGCATGGGCATCCGCCTTGCGAATTTCGTCATCGATCGCCTGCGCAGTCGCGGCGAAGAGGTCGAGTTCATCGATGCCAAGGCGATCGGCCTGCCGATGCTCGACCGCATGTACAAGGAATATCCCGCGGGCACCGCGCCGGAGGCGCTGGAGAAGCTGGCCGGCCAGATCCGCGGCGCCGACGGCTTCGTCTTCGTCACCGGCGAATATAATTGGGGCATTCAGCCCGGCCTGAAGAATCTCACCGACCACTTCCTGGAAGAGTGGTTCTGGCGACCGGCCGCGATCGTGAGCTATTCCGCCGGCCGCCTGTCCGGCGCGCGCGCCTCGACCGCGTGGCACGGCACGTTGTCGGAGATGGGGATGGTGGTGATCTCGAGCACCATCGGCGTCGGGCCGATCGGCCAGACACTGTCAGCGGAAAGCGAGCCGATCGGCGAGGGCGGCCAGGCGCTGGAACGCTCGTTCCCGCGCTTTGCCGATGATCTCAATTGGTGGATCGAGGCCACCAAGGCGCAGCGCGCGCGCAAGGCGCCGCCTTATTAAACGCGCGCTGCTTACGCCGCCCTGACTTCACCGAGGAAGCGGTCGAACTGACCCGCCAGATCGCGTGACTGCGTCGAGAGTTGTTCGGCCGCGCCCAGCACTTCCCTTGCGGCCGCACCGGTGTCGTCGGCGGCGCGCTGCACGCCAGATATGTTGGTGTTGACCTCCTGGGTGCCGCGGGCAGCTTCCTGGACGCTGCGGGAGATCTCCCTGGTCGCCGAACCCTGTTCTTCGATCGCGGCCGCAATCGCGGTACCGATCTGGTCGATCTCGGCGATGACGTCGGCGACGTTGCGGATCGCAGTGACGGTCTCGTCGCTCGCGGACTGGATCGCCGTGATCTGCTCGGAGATTTCGGTGGTCGCCTTGGCGGTCTGGCCGGCCAGCGACTTCACTTCGGATGCGACGACGGCAAAGCCGCGGCCGGCGTCGCCGGCGCGGGCGGCCTCGATGGTGGCGTTGAGCGCCAGAAGGTTGGTCTGCTCGGCGATGCTCTGGATCAGCGTGACGACGTCGCCGATCTTCTGTGCGCCCGCTGCGAGCGCGCGGGCGGTGTCACCGGTGCGGCGGGCGTTGTCGACGGCGCGGGCCGCGATCTCGGTCGATTGCGCGACCTGACGGCCGATCTCGGCGATCGATGACGTCAGCTCTTCGGTGGCGCTGGCGACCGTCTGCACGTTGGTCGAGGTCTGCTCGGAGGCAGCGGCGACGACCGCGGCCTGGCTGTTGGTTTGGGCGGCTGTCGAGGTCATCGACTGCGCCGTGGTTTCCATGGTGGCGGAGGCGCGGGACAGGCCGCCGACCAGTTCGGTGACCTTGGCTTCGAACGCGCGCGTGAGCCCGTCGAGCGCCTGGGCACGCCGCATCTTGCCGTCGTTCTCGGCCTGCTTTTCGGCGGCGAGCCGGTCAGCCCGGATCATGTTGTCCTTGAACACCTGGACGGCGGCCGCCATCGCCCCGATCTCGTCGGAGCGTTCGGCGCCGGAGATATCTTCTGCAACGTCGCCGTCGGCGAGCCGCGACATCCGGGTCGTCAGGCTGACGATCGGAGCGCAGACGCGGCGGCGGACCATCACGATGAGGCCGGCGCTGGCGATCAGCACGGCGGCAAGGCCGAGCAGCGCGATGGTGAAGCTGGTGCGCGCGGCGGCGGACGCGCCGGCGAGGATCTGCTCCGCATTGTCGTAGAAGGCGTCGCGCACCCCGATGATCGCACCGAGACCGACTTGCGATGCGGCGAAGTAGGTGTCGATGTCGTGCTCGTATTTGCCGCTGACGGCGCCGTCCTTGACGAGTTTCTGCTCGCGGCCAAAGCCGTCGACATAGACGGTGTTCATCGTCTCCAGGGCGGATGCGACATTGGCGGGCGTGGTCGGGTTGCCGCGCAGCTCCTGAAGCGACATCACGATCTGGTCGTTGCGGCCCTGGGTGCGGGCGATGTCGGCTTTCTCCGCGTCGGTCGCGACCTTCTTCGAGCCGAGCAGGTTCTTGTGCAGGCTGGCGTTGAGGCCGCCGATGTCGCGCAGCGTCATCGCGATGTTGGCGTAGCTGGCCTGGCGGTAGGCATCGCCGTTGAGGATCGCCATGCGGCGGACCTGCTCGTTGAGCAGCGCGGTGACGCCGGCATTGAGCACGGCATTGTCGGCGACGATCTTCCTGGCCGCGTCCTTGCGCGCCTCCGCCGGTCCGGCAATCGCCTTGTCGACGGCCTCGCGCAACGCGGTGAACTTCGTATTGATGCCGTCGATGTTGCTGCCGATGGTGGTGCCGTCGTCGACCGGGCCGGGCAGCTCCTTGCGCAGCGCGTTCATCTTGTCGCGCGCGCCATCGGTCTGCTTGCGCAGCTTGTCGTGCTCGGACAGTTGCGCCGGGTCGACGGTCGCAGGGCCATAGAGGATATTGGTGGCGAAGCCGCGCTCGGGGTTGAGATAGCGCGGGATGTCGCTGACGGCGCGGACGACAGCGAGCCGCCCTTGCGCCTCGCTGATCCGCTCCATCGTCTGGTATTTCGTCACCGCGACGTAGACGGCAAGGCCGCCGCCGACAGTCGAGAGCGAGACAATGGCGGTGGTCAGCAGCGTACCGATTTTCATGATCTGTCCGGCAATTGGCGCGAGGAGAAAGATATTCTCCGAAAATAGGGGGAGCGTATTAATCGCGGGTTTACGCTTGCGGCCACGGTTGTCGCAGTCAGGAGGCCTTTCGATCGAGACCGGCCAGGATCTCCAGCGTCGCGCCGTCGCGCTCGCCGGCGAAGTATTTGGCGAGCGCCTCGTCGAAAACAGCCTGGTCGGACACCGCGCCGAACAGCGTCATCGACGAACGGAATTTGGCATCGTCGGGCGCGCCGAGGATCGCATTGATGGTCCGCCCATCGACCGCGAGCACAAGGCCGGTGCATTCGATCAGGCGCGGGCCGAGCAGGGGGTGGGCGAGGTAGGCCTCGGCCTCCGCCCGCGATCCGATGGCGTAACGCTGCGACATGGCGCTGAAGCCGAGGCCGGCGACCTGCGGGAAGACGAACCACATCCAGTGAGATCGCTTCCGGCCGCGGGTCAGCTCCGCCAAAACGTCGCGAAAAACCGGATCCTGGGCCCTGAGGAAGCGCTCTAGATCGAAAGGATCGGTCATTGGATACCTCACAGGAGGGCTAGCCGGCCGCGATTATGCCTAACTTTTGGCTCCCAATGTGGTAGCTGGTAGAGAGTCTCCGGGTGGGGGTTGGGTCCCCCGGGGGTCGTTTTGGGGATCTGATGGTTTCCGACCGCGCAAGCGCCGAGGGGCTGTTGTCGCGCCGCCGAATTGGGCGAGCCGAGACAATACTGCTGTCTATGGCTGCCATCGCGCTGGCGCTGGGCGCCGCTGCGTGGGTCGCGGATATCGGCGATTCCACCCCGTTGGTCACCGCCGCGCTGCCGCCGGCCAATTCTCCCTCGTTCGACGACCGTTTCGCCTCACTGTCCGGTAACCCGCCCGCCCGTGAGCTCGGCCTGCGGACGATGGAGCGCTCCGCCCTGAGTGTGGTCCAGCTCAAGCTGCGCGACGCCAAAGCGATGCTCGCCCAAAAGCTCCAGGGCGATGACTGGCGCTCGACCCTGACCGACAACGAGCAGCCTGCGACCGAAGAGACGGCGAGACCCTCGCAGCGCGCCGACGGCATTCCGATGCCACGCTCGCGGCCGGTCCAGGCGGACCTCTCTGCCCAGATCGCCTCCAGCCAGGCCTTTGCCGACACCAACCCCAACCCCAGGGTCGACAACCGCAACTTCTTCGAAAAGTTCACCGACAAGATCAAGCTCGCGTCGCTGACGCCCGACAGCGGCCTGTTCGGCAAGGCGCCGGATCTCGCCGCGCTGGGCTATGATTCGCGGACGGCGGTCTATGACATCAAGGCCAAGGCGCTTTATTTGCCAAGCGGCGTCGCGATCGAGGCCCATTCGGGCATGGGCGCGCTGATGGACGACCCCGAGCACGTCGACCAGCGCATGGTCGGTGCCACCCCGCCTGCGACCTACGACCTCAAGCCGCGCGAAAGACTGTTCCACGGCGTTCGGGCGCTGCGCATGACGCCGACGGACGGCACTAGCGCGCTTGGCCGTGTCGGCCTGCTCACCCACACCTTCATGCTCGGGCCGCGCGGCGATTCCAACGGCTGCGTCTCGATCAAGGACTATGATCGCTTCCTCAAGGCCTACGACAACGGCGAGTTCAACCGCCTGGTCGTGGTGCCGAGCCTGAGCGGATCGGCGACCGCCTCGCAGCGCGCCAGCACCGATTCCTGATATTCGCTGGACGGCGGGGCTACCGTTTTCCCTTCGTTAAGCCGTTGTCGTCCAGAAGCAGCCCATGAGTGATCCAGCAAGCTCCGAGACCCCGCTGCGCACCACGTTCAAGATCAAGCTGAACGGTGATACGCTGGCGATCGCGACCGTCGGCCAGGCCTATCAATTCCTCACCAACTTCAAATCGGTCGAGTGGATGGAATTCCGCTCGCTGCATGAGGATGCCGTCGCCGCGCTCGAGGGTGCGGCCGGCAATGCCATGCTCGCGGTCCAGGCGACCAATGCCGTGCGCGCGCTGTTCGTGAGCGCGAAGCTGCTCTGAACTGGCTGCGCGCCGCACGATCGCGCGCAGCATCCAGTCACATGTCTGACGTTCAGTGCCCGTCGCCGCCGTGGCCGTCGTCATCGTCGTGGAAGTCGTGGTCGCCGCCGCGGCCGAAGCCGGGATCGACGCACGCAAAGTTCGCGGCATCGCTGGTGAGGCCGCTGCCCTTGTACGTCGCAATCTTGGGATAGACGCAGAGCGGCCGCGTGCCCCCGGCCGGGAAGTTCTGGGCAATGCGCGGATCGAACACGCCGCCGGTCGGGTAGGGCGAGGCGGTGTTGGTATTGGCCGCGACAATGCGTTCCGGCGCGATGCCGTTTTCGACCCAGTCCGTGATCGCCTTGAGCTCGTTCGTGGCGAAGCTGGTGGTGGCTGCGCCGCCACCGCAATGGGCCATGTTGGGCACCATGAACAGCCGCGCAAAATCGGTCGCGTGATTGTCCATGCGCTGGTTCATCTTGCGGTACCAGCGGGCGATCGCGGCGCCCGAGAAGATGCCGTCATTGACCGAGGACGAGATGATCAGCTTGCCGCCGCGCGACCTGAACGGACGCAAATCGGTTGCGACCGCCGCCATGAAGTCCATCGCACTTTCCGGATAGGCCGCAGTCTTCGTGAAGATCTTCGGCGCGTCGGTGTCGAAGTTGAACTTGAACACGAAGGCTTCCTGGCCGTTCGGTCCGTTGACGGGCGTGACGACGGGCGGCGTCTGGAAGATCATCGGGATCGCGCCGGCGCCGAGTGTCAGGTTGATCGCGGTGTTGACGGCGGGCACAGGCGCGGTGACGACGTTCCAGAATTGCCAACCTGCGCCGGGCGCGGTGGGCGGCGTCCAGATGCCGGCATCCCAGAACCAGTTCGAATAGAGCCGCTCGCCTTTTGAATTGACCGGTCCGGCGTAGATCTTCTTGAGCACGTCGACCTGCGCGCTGGTGAGACAGGTGCCGCCATGCGGCGTGCTGCCGTGCGAGCCGGTGCCGCAGGTGTAGCTCGCGAGGGCCGGATACACCTTCTTCGCCGTGCAGGCGTGGTAATTGTCGATGATGCCGTCGACGAGGCCATCGAGCGCGTCGCAGGCGCTCAGGATCGCAGCCGATGTCACCTGAAGGTCCTGCTGCGGGAACGTGTCGGGAATGTACGGTTGGCCGTTGACGTCCTTGCTGGTCGAAAGCGTGCCGAGCACCTGCTCGTTCCAGGCTTCCGCAAGGCCCGCCTGCGGCAGGTTGAAGCCGGGATTTTGCGAGATCACGCCGTCAAACAGCCAGGGCGATCGTTGCGACGCGACCATCGCGTCGCGGCCGCCGTTCGAGCAGCCCATGATGTAGGAATAGACGGTGTCGAGCCCGTAGAAATAGGAGATGATCTGCTTGGCGGTCGTCGCGGTCTTTTCGATGCCATTATAGCCGTAGTCGCGGCGTGCCTGCGCATCGATCGCGAAATGCGCGGAGCCGCCGGCATTGGCGTCGTCGTCCTGATGGCCGCCGACGACGTTGGTTGCACTGTCCTCGTGGCCGCCGTCATCGGCCGCGACCGCCCAGCCCTGGCCGAGCTCGACACCGGCCGCCCCTTGCGGATCGCTTTGCAGGCTGCCGTCGGTGCCGCCGCCGCCCATCATCTCGAAGCGGCCATGCCAGGTGTTGGGCAAGTTGACTGCGAAGCCGATGCCGTAGGTGAAGTGATCGGGGTCCTGCGTGGAGACGCGCTTGTTGATGATGCCGACCACGTTGCAATAGCCCGACTTCTGCGTCGCGCTCAGGATCTGCGTGTTCGGCAGAGTGAGCCCGGTGAGGGCAGTGCAGGACGAGCGCGGGGCCACGCCGCTCGGCGGCAGCCCGTGTGCCGCTACCTGCGGGCCGAGAGACGCCGATGTGGCGATGATCGTCGAGGCGAGGAAAAGTCGTTTCATGTCATGCCCTCCCAGTTTCAACGTTGATGATGGAACGAAAGCGCCCGACGCGCCGCCGATTGGCGAGGCGTAGAGTGATCGGAAACATCTTTGGAATTGCTGGGAGCGATGCGCGTGCGCCGGCAAATGAGCCGCGAGGCCGTTGCGCGCAAAACCATTCTGCCGCGATGCGCTGTGGCACGCGGATCGTCGCCCACCCCTGATGACGGCACGGACGTTCGCTCCCCTTGAACCTGCTCGTGGTACGGCAGGCTTTCACGATCCTTAGGCGAGCGATGTTGCCATGTCAACATGGCGCATTGCGCGATATTGCCGTGCAACCTGTCGTAGAAGCTGTATGCGGCAAAGCCGGAGCTCCGCCCGGCTTCTCGATCCGACCGCGTTGCGTTAGACTCGCTGTCCGAATCCTCGGGATACCGCCGGAAGCTTCTGTGCCGGCTTTGCGAAAGATGCGCGCGATGCAGCCAGGCAAGGCTCCAGTGAGGAAAAAGGCTCGGGTCAGGAAACGGATCGCGCGACCGCAGCGGGCGGCACGCGTGACAAAGCCGTTGCGGCCGGCGCCGCGTCCCGTGTCCGGCACGAAGCCGGCCCGCGCAGAACCGCTTGCCCTCGGGGACCTCTCGCAACTGCTGGGCTACTCCATCCGCCGGGCGCAGCTCTGGATCTTCAAGGAATTCAGCCGGCAGTTGGCGGCCTTCGAGATCAGTCCCGCCCAATTTTCCGTGCTCTGCGTGATCGACGCCAATCCCGGCGTCAACCAGCTCGCCGTCGCGCAGCTTCTGTCGATCGAGCGGGCCGGGCTCGGCAGGCTGGTGGATCATCTGGAAGGCCGTGGCCTGGTGCAGCGCACTGCGTCCGCAATCAACCGCCGCTATTACGTGCTCTATCTGACCGAGGCCGGCGCGGCGCTGCTGGGCCGGCTGAGGCCGGCGGCCGCCGAAAGCGACAAGGCGCTCGCGGCCAAGATCGGACCGCGCGCCTACAAGGAATTGCAGCGGGCGCTGACGGTCTTTGTCGGGGACGCCTGAGCGATCCGTGGCCTGATTTGGCAGGCGGCCCCGGCCAAGCCCATCCCACTCACGTAACCCCACGGAGAAATTAACCAGCCATTAACCACATCGGCGGCATCGTTAACCATTCAATAACAGGGGACGAGTCGGCCGCCATGGAGGCCCTAGTAAAACCTCAACGCCAGATGGTGCGCCTGCGCGGGCGCTCCTATGTGGCTTTCGTCTTCGTGCCGACGGTTCCGATCCAGGACTGGCTCCAGGAGATCGACGCCACCATCGCACGCTCGCCGGGCTTCTTCGCCGGCCGCCCCGTAGTGGTCGATCTGTCCTCGGTCGATCTCAGCCAGTCCGGCATCGGTCATCTCCTCACCAGTCTTCAGGACCGCAACATCCGCGTGCTCGGCATCGAGGGCGTGGAGGAAGCGCGGCTGACGCCCTCCATGCCGCCGCTGGTCTCGGGCGGACGCAGCTGCGTGATCGAGCCGAGCGCGCCCAAGAAGCTTGAGGCGAAGGCCGAGACCAAGCCGACCTCGCTGCTGCTCGAGAGCCCAGTGCGCTCCGGCCAGACGGTGATCTTCCCCGAAGGCGACGTCACCATTCTGGGCTCGGTCGGCTCCGGCGCGGAGGTCGTTGCCGGCGGCTCCATCCACATCTACGGCGCGCTGCGCGGCCGCGCCATGGCGGGCGTGAACGGTCATACCAGCGCGCGCATCTATTGCCAGAAGATCGAGGCCGAACTGCTTGCAATCGATGGATTTTATCAGACCGCCGACGACATCGACGCTGCCTTGCGCGGCAAGCCGGCGCAGGCCTGGCTGCAGGGGAATACCATGCGAATTACAGCACTGAACTGACCAGCAAAGGAGACATTTCAGATGAGTAAGGTACTGGTCGTGACATCAGGCAAGGGCGGCGTCGGCAAGACGACCACGACCGCCGCGCTGGGCGCTGCGCTCGCGCAACGCGGCGACAAGGTCGTCGTCGTCGATTTCGACGTCGGCTTGCGCAACCTCGATCTCGTGATGGGCGCCGAACGCCGCGTGGTGTTCGACCTCATCAATGTGGTGCAGGGCGTGGCTAAGCTGCCGCAAGCGCTGATCAGGGACAAGCGGCTGGAGAACCTCTGGCTGCTGCCGGCGTCCCAAACCCGCGACAAGGACGCGCTGACGGAAGAGGGCGTCGGCAAGGTCATTGCGGACCTGCGCAGCCGTTTCGACTGGGTGATCTGCGACAGCCCGGCCGGCATCGAGCGCGGCGCCTCCATGGCGATGCGCTTTGCCGACGAGGCCGTGATCGTCACCAATCCGGAAGTCTCCTCGGTGCGCGATTCCGATCGCATCATAGGCATGCTCGATTCCAAGACCGTGCGGGCCGAAAAGGGCGAGCGCGTCGAGAAGCACATTCTCATCACCCGCTACGATCCCTCGCGCGCCGCACGCGGCGAGATGCTGACCATCGACGACATCCTGGAAATCCTCGCGACGCCTCTGCTCGGCATCATCCCCGAGAGCCAGGACGTGCTGCGCGCCTCCAATGTCGGCACGCCGGTGACGCTGTCGAATGCCGACGGCGCACCCGCCCGGGCCTATATCGACGCGGCGCGGCGGCTGTGCGGCGACACCGTGCCGATGCAGGTGCCCACCGAACGCAAGGGCTTCATGGATCGTCTGCTGCGACGGAGGGCTGCATGAGCATGGGTCTGCTCCGGCTTCTCCGCGGCAACAAGGCCTCTGCACCCGTCGCGCGCGAACGGCTGCAGATCCTGCTTGCCCATGAACGCGGACTGCGCGGCCAGCCCGATCTGCTCGGCGTGCTGCGTGAGGAAATTTTGGCGGTCGTGTCCAAGCATGTGACACTGGACCCGACCAAGGTGATCGTCCGGCTCGAGCGCGGCGACGAGGTTTCGACCCTCGAGGTCGATATCGAGGTGCCCAACGATTTCGAGCGCAAGCGTGTGGCTGTCGCGTAGGGGACGCGACTGAGGACGGCCCATTTGGGGTGGGTGAGAAGGCGGTCCGCTGGGCATGGCGGGCCGCCTTTGTCGTGCTGGCGGGTGAGCGGAACGACACGCGCGGCTCGATCGTTGTACGATGGCCGCGGAACGTTGAGCGATGCCCCGCGGCTTCGTCAGATGGGAGAGCGCCCATGATGTCCGAGGTCCAGGTCCACACCGTCGCACGGCAAATGCTGGAACGACATGGTTTCGCTGCGATTGCGAAGGCTGCCGAGCAGGCGCAGGCCTGCGAGGGCCGCGGGGACGCGGATGATGCAAAGGAATGGCGTCACATTGAGGACGCCATGAAGATCATCCGCGGTCCGCATCAGAGCTGATTTGCCGGAACCGGATCGGCTTAGCGCTCGCCTTGGTCGACGCCAGGCGGAGCTGGTTTGTGCTGCGTCTGTGGCTGTTCGCGGTCGCCTGTCTCCTTGCAAGGGAGTTGCTCCCACGATCCATCGGGTGCTTGCTGATAGGCGCTACAGGATGATGATACCGATTTGTCCTCGCTCTTCTGGGCGTTGGAATTTTTGGCCAGCGCCGGGGCAGCCAGCGCGGCACTCACCGCGAGCGTGCCGGCGAAAACGAGATAGGCAATCCGCATGGGCTTCTCCTGTTCAAAGAGACCCGCGCATGCTGGCGAGAAATGCGACGATTATGGGCCGGGGGCGGCGGTTCCGTCGCGGCGTGCTTAACGCCCGCGAAAAACCGGTTAGCCGCCCTTGCTGCGGATCAGGCCGGCGAGGTTGGTCTTCTGCTTTTCGCACCAATTGCTCATGCCGAGCCGGCGCTGGTCGAGATCGGTCGCTTGCGTCGCCACCGCGACCTCCGCCATGATGTCGTCGGCCTGCTTCTCGCCCATCTTGCCGCCGGTGTGCATCCAGGCGATCGCCTTGCGCACCTGCTCGGTGGTGCCGTCGGGAAGCTGCATCTGCTGCGCCTTCTGCACCAGATCCTGATAGACGACATCCGTGTTCGGGCATTCGACCTTGGCGGCAAAAGCCTGCAAGACCATCGTCACATAGGTCGAGCGCGGATGGTCGTCAGCGGCCTGGGCTGGAGCTGCGATCAGCAACAGGCTTGCCATCAGGTAACCGTAGCGCATCCTTGTGCCTCCCCTGATTTTTGAGGAGGCTAGCGGCTGGAGTGCCGCTCCGCAATGGGGGCGCGGCCGTGAAGCTCGCCGACGAGCTATCGACGCCAGGCTGGCACGGGGTCGAGCGGCGTGCGGTAGACCTCGTTGTGATCGCGATCGGTGACGCGCACCGCGCAACCTTTCCGCTGCAGCTCGGGCTTCACCTGCGACAGCTCGGTGGCGAGTTGAACAGCGCGATCGGAGGCGACCGCGATATCCTCGAGAATGATTTCGCCCTGGTTCTTGAACTCTTCACCAACCACGAGATCGAAGGAGTAGTAAGGCATCCGAATTCCCCGGTGTGACGACCCAAATCCTCAAACGAAGCCTTCAACGGAAGTCTTCAAAACATGAGGGATTGTACCACTGAGTCGATATCTGTCCGAGAACGGAGCGCGCAATCTCTGTGCTTATGGCGCAGAAATGATGTGCAGCATTCGGGTGCATTAAGTTTTTATTCAATATGTCTGCGCGATCATGAGGCATTGAATCGCAGCAGAACCGGGCTCCGGGAACCGGCAGCTGCAAGAGAAGGCCGGCGGCATAGATCCCGACGGCCTTTTCTCTCTTTGCGCCGAGCCGCGCATCACCGTAGTCGCACGGACTCACATCATCACGTCGAGTCGGACAGCTTGCGTTGTCGTCTGATGCGGGCCTCGCGATGCAGCTCTAGTGCAGCGGCATCGGCGGACGCACGATCGGTCCGTCATCATCGGCGACAGTTTGCGTCGTCGCAGCCGGTGGTGCCGCCGGCGGCGGGACCGCGGCAGCCTGCGAAGGCGGCGGCGGAGGTGCGAGCGGCGGGGGCGAATAAGCCGGCATGTAGCTGTGTGACACGACCGGCTTCGGTTTGCGAACCGGCGGCGGGATCGGGGCCGCAGCGCGCGGCGGCAGCGCAGATAATCGCGCGCGCGGATCGATCGGCGGTTTCGCCTCGGCGACCGGCTTTGGCGCCGGCGGCTTCGCCATCTCGCGCACCATCTGCTCCTGACCGGCCTTCAACTCGGCGATGTTGGCCTTGAGCTGCTCGATCTGCTGCGCCATCGCGGCGATGTCGCGCGTCATTGACTCCACTGTCTGCGTGGCATCGGCTTGTGTCGCGGCAGGCGCAGCAGCGGCCGTAACAACTGGTGCTGCGGGCGTCGCCGCAGTTTGGTCGGAGGTCTGATCCGGTGCGACGGGCGGGGCAGCCTGCGCGGCTGCGACCGGCGCCGTCTGCGATGTCGAAGGCAGCAGCGACGCCAGGGCCGGTGTCCATTCCGCGAGCATCTGCGTCGCGGTGTCGCCGTGCTTTTCCCAGGCGATGGTGGCGGCCGCGCTGCCGCCAGCAAACAGGAACGTGACGAAGGCGCCGCGCAGCCATCTGCCGGCGGCCGATCGCTTCGGTCGGCTATGACCATCGCTCGCCGTCACGCGCACAGCGGTGTCGACCGACGGCATTGCAGCGTGCGGCTTGGAGACAGGAATGAACTTCGGCTCCGGATTAATCTCCGGATTAATCTCCGGATTAATCTCCGAATTAATCTTGGGCTCTAGCGCGAATTTCGGCTCCGGACGGGCCGTGAACTCAGGTGCCAGCGTCGGCGCCTCGGTGGTCAGGCGCGAAGCCCGCACCACGTCGGGCGAAATCTGGACGGCGTCATGCGGGTCGTTGTCTCTCATCGTGTCCTTCACGATCTCATCCACGATCTGCCGGCTGTTCAACGTCGCGAGCATCGCAGCTCCTCTGAAGCGTTGGTCGTCCGCATTGGCGCGAGCCGATCGGTTGAATGGCCCATCCAGATCTGGTCAGGTTGGCCCAAGGGGCACGAGTCCAGCCGGGTTTGACCAAAGCAAGGCGACGCGATGGAGACATCGCGACGGTCTCCTGCCGTTTGTGGTGATGGAACCGGGCTTGCCGAACACGGGCACGTGTTCCGCACTGCCTTGTTTTCAGCACGATTTAGGCAGCATTCTCGCGGTGCTGGGGGCGCTACTATCCGCTATCGGGGGCCGGCGGTGCCAAGATCTCTACTCGCTTTGTTCTTCGTTGCCTTGTTGCCGCTCGGCGGCTGCATGCAGACGACGCTCTCGCCATCGACGGACGCGAGCATGACGGCGCGCGACCGCCAGTTGCTCGCGCACACGCCTTACGCCCAGGCGAATGTGCCTGAGCAATTTCTCCGTCATATCGTCGACTATCCGCGCAAGGAACAGCCGGGCACGATCCTGGTCGATACCGATGCGCGCTACCTCTACTACGTGCTGCCCGACGGCAAGGCGATCCGCTATGGCGTCGCGGTTGGCGAGGAGGCGATGGCGTTCTCGGGAGTCGCGCGCGTCGGTCGTCTGGCGGAATGGCCGGACTGGGTGCCGACCGCAGAAATCCAGGCGCGGCTGGGGCCGTATCCGGCGCGCGTGGCCGGCGGTCCCGCCAATCCGCTGGGCGCGCGGGGCATCTATCTCTATACCGGCAACAAGGACACGCTCTACCGCATCCACGGCACCAACCAGCCGGAATATATCGGACAGGCGATCTCGTCGGGCTGCATCCGGATGCGCAACGAGGACGTGATCGATCTGTTCGATCGGGTCAAGCTCAACGCAACCGTCGTGGTGCTGCCGCCCGGCCACAGCGCGCAGGTCGAGGCGGGGCCGAGCTGGCGCGGATGAGGCAGCTGACCTGTCGCTCCGGCCGCATCACCGAAGCTTGAATGACGGGGACCGCGTCGAGCGACGACCAGCCTGCTGCAAAGGTGAAATGCTTCACACGCGTATTGCTGCAGTTGCGCTATGTCTCAATGGCTCGTTGCCATTGGAGGCAATCATGCAGAATTTCATTGATCAATTTGACGAGAACGATCGTCTTGACGAGAACGATCGTCGCGTCGTGCGCAAGTGGCGTTTGGCCACGCTCGGTTTCTACGGATCGATCCTGGCAGGACTGGTGCTGTACACGGCGCTGCACTGGAATCCAGAGGTGAATTACGCCTCGGCCGATTCCGCGGCTCACGCCAAGCTCGCTGGCGCGCTGGGCGGTAACGGACGCGCGCCGTTCGCGCCTTAATCCTCGGGCCGAGCGACGCGCCATTGCAGTGTCGTGGCTGTGCCATTGGTTTCGCCCGGCGCCTTGTCGGCCACTGATGTGTAGAGCGGGCGGTAGCGGAAGGCCCACATCTTGCTGCCGTCGTTTCGGGTGATCGGCGTGAAATCGCCGGTCGCCTGGGCATTCGCGGGAGCAGCCAGCGGAATCCAGGCCTCAGCGCATTTGCCGTCACAGCTCGACGTCTTGCCGCTGGTGTCGCGCTCATAGAAGTAAAGCGTCATGCCCTTGAGATCGACGAGCTTGAGGCCCTGCTTGGTCTGAACGTAGCGCGCGGGCGCGGGCACCGCCTCGGTCTTCGGCGCAGCAGCGGCTTCGCCGCCGCCATGCCCATTCGCGAGCGCATGACCGGTGGACAGCGCGATAACTGCGGCCGCAACGACGAACCTGAACATCCGAAACTCCGAACCGGCAAAGTTAATCGCGCGTTAAGCGCCGAATTGGGGCCGACGGTAGCAGCCGAAGGTTAGCTCCTGGTTTCGCAGGTCTGCGACAATTACCCACCCAGGAACCGGTCATGCCTGGATATCGCGCAAGGGAGCGCGGCTGAGCGCGTTGCCCGCGGCGATGGCCTTGCGCAACAGCCGCATCAACTCCTCGCCTTCCTTGGCGCTGAGGCCGCGCAGCATGATCTGCTGGGCGGATTCGACCGCGGGCGTGATCTTGCGCAGCGTTCGGCGGCCCTCGTCGGTGATCTCGAGCTCGCGGGCGCGGCGGTCGCGGCTGCTGGCGCGGCGCTCGGCGAGGCCTTTCTGCACGAGGCGATCGACCACGCCGGTGATGGTGGTCCGGTCATAGGCGATCAATCCTGCGAGCGTGACCTGGTCGAGCCCTGGATTGGCCTTGATGGTCGCAAGGGCCGCGTACTGCACCGGCGTGAGGTCGAATCCGGCTTCGCCGACCTCGGCAAGGAATACCGCCACCGCGATCTGCTGGAACCGCCGCGCCAGATGGCCGGGCATGTCGTTGTTGTCTTTCACCGAAATCTCCGTGAGGGCAGCGACGGCGGACGATTATTGACAAGTATACTGATAGTCAGCATACTGAGCAATATCGAACAAGACGTCAACGGGAGAGGTGCTCATGCAATTCCATCTCAATGGATTCCAGCCGGGCGATCCCGAAATTGCCGATCCCGCCGAACGCGTTCAGGCCTCGGGCGCTGCGGGCGCCGTCCCTGACGAGGTCGATGTCCTCATCGTCGGCTGTGGCCCTGCGGGCCTGACGCTTGCGGCCCAGCTAGCGCAATTCCCTGACATCAAGACCTGCATCGTCGAGCAGAAGCCGGGCCGGCTCTCGGTCGGCCAGGCCGACGGCGTCGCCTGCCGCACCATGGAGATGTTCCACGCCTATGGCTTCAGCGAGCGCGTGCTGAAGGAAGCCTATTGGGTCAACGAGACGACGTTCTGGAAACCGGACGAGGGCGCGCCGGAGAAGATCGTCCGCAGCGGCCGGGTGCAGGACGTCGAGGACGGGCTGTCGGAATTCCCGCACGTCATTCTCAACCAGGCCCGCATCCATGACGGCTTTCTCGACGTTATGCGTAAATCACCAGCCAAGCTCGCGCCCTATTACGGAAGGCGTCTGCTCGACCTCGAGGTCGATCCGGCCGCGGGAGCAGCCGACCATGCGGTGACCGTGCGGCTCGAACGCGTCGATGCCGGAGGCGAGGGCAAGGTCGAGACCATCAGGGCGCGCTACGTCGTCGGTTGCGATGGCGCGCGCAGCACGGTGCGCAAATCGATCGGCCGCGAGCTGCATGGCGATTCCGCCAACCATGCCTGGGGCGTGATGGACGTGCTGGCGGTGACCGATTTCCCCGATATCCGCTTCAAGGCCCTGATCCAGTCGGCGAAGGACGGCAGCCTTCTCATCATTCCGCGCGAAGGCGGCTACATGGTCCGCCTCTATGTCGAGCTGGCAAAGCTCGACGTCGGCGAGCGCGTGGCCAACCGCAACATCACTGCCGAAGACGTGATTGCGAAAGCGCAGCGGATCCTGAATCCGCACACGCTCGAGGTGAAGGAGATCGCCTGGTGGTCGGTCTACGAGATCGGCCAACGCCTGACCGACAAGTTCGATGACGTGCCGGAAGCCGAGATCAACACGCGCCTGCCGCGGATCTTCATCGCCGGCGATGCCTGTCATACCCATAGCCCGAAAGCGGGGCAGGGCATGAACGTCTCGATGCAGGATGCCTTCAACCTCGGCTGGAAGCTTGCAGCCGTGCTTCGGAAGCGGAGCGCACCGAGCCTGCTGCATTCCTATTCGGCCGAGCGGCAAGCGGTGGCGAAAGAGCTGATCGATTTCGATCGAGAATGGGCCGGGATTCTCGCCTCCGCAGCGAAAGCCGGCGGCGCCGATGCCGCCAAGACGCAGGATTATTTCGTCAGGCACGGCCGCTACACCGCGGGCACGGCGACGCATTACACGCCATCGATCCTGACCGGCGCAGCCTCGCATCAGCATCTCGCGCCAGGTCTCGTCATCGGCAAGCGCTTCCACTCGGCGCCGGTGATCCGGCTTGGGGATGCGAAGCCTGTTCATCTCGGCCACGCGGCACAGGCGGATGGCCGTTTCCGCATCTACGCGTTTTCTCCTGCCGAGAATCCCGCGGCGTCGAGCTCGGCCATTCGTGCCTTGTGCAATTTCCTCGCCGAGTCCCGGCAATCGCCGATCCGGCGGTATACGCCAGCCGGCGCCGACATCGACGGCGTGATCGATCTGCGTGCGGTGTTTCAGCAGGAGCATCGCGCGCTCGCGATCGAGGCGATGCCAGCGCTGCTGCTGCCGCGCAAAGGGCGCTACGGCTTGCTCGACTACGAAAAGATGTTTTGTCCGGACCTCAAGAGCGGTCACGACGTTTTCGCAATGCGCGGCATCGATCGGAAGGCCGGCTGCCTGGTCGTGGTGCGGCCGGATCAATATGTCGCGCAGGTGCTGCCGCTCAATGATTTTACGGCGCTCTCCGCGTATTTCGACGCCTTCATGTTGCAGGTGAACTGATGCGTGCTCCGCCGATGAATGGCGGATGAATATTGAACTGCGGGCGCGGCGCGCCTCTCAATCTTTTGGCTGATACGGCCTTTGCGCGCGGAACGCTTCGATCCGCTTGCGCGTTCCGCCTCTCAGAGGAGGACTTCGCCATGAGATTGAGAACCGCTTTAGTTGCCGCATTGCTGCTCGCGCCGACGGCCGCATTGGCTGCGCCGGGCATCGTCACCGTCTCGACCGGTCTGCGCGCCGGCCCAGGTGCGGGCTTTCCGCTGGTCGACCGCATCCCCGAAGGCGCCCGCGTCAACATCCATGGTTGCCTGCGTGGCAATGCCTGGTGCGACGTGAGCTTCTCCGACGACCGCGGCTGGGTGTCGTCGCAATATCTCGAATATCTCTACCGCAATCACTACGTCTATCTGCCTGACTATGTCGACGAGGTCGACGTGCCCATCGTTCCCTTCGTGCTGAGCTCATACTGGTCGAGCTACTATGAGGGCCGCCCCTGGTATCGCCGCCACGCCTACTGGAACAGCTACTGGACCTCGCACGAGCGTTTCGCAACGCAGATGACGATCGACCCGCGCGTCGCCCGGATCGGTCGTGCAGCGACGCGTGACGCCGCGGTCGCGCTCGGCCGCGACGCGCATGCCAAGGGGAATGTCGCGATCTCCGGCCGTGATGCCACGACGGCGCGGCATGATGCGGCTATTGCCAAGCGCGACGCTGCGGTGGGCGTCGATCGGAATCGTACCGAACGGAGCCAGCGTTTCGTCAACGAGCGAACTGCGGTGCAGGGTCGCAATCCCCGTGACGCGCAGGCGCGCATGATGCACGAACAGGCGGCAAGCCGCGCCGCAGTACGCGCGCAACCGACCGCGGTGCGCGCGCAACCGATGGCACGCGCGCATGAGGCGCCGCGTGTGTCGGCTGCGCCGGCGGCCCGGCCAGCGATGCCACACGTCGCTCAGCCGAATATCAGCCATGGTGCGCCGATGAATGCGCATGCGCAGATGCCGGCGCCGCGAGCGGCTGCGCCTGCGCCTGCGATGGCGCATCCCGGTGGAGGCGGTGGCGCTCCGCATATCAATGCGGCCCCGCACGGCGGCGGCCCCGGCAGCGGTCACGAGAAGCACTAGCATTTGCCAACGAAAGCCCGGCCTTCGCGCCGGGCTTTTGCTTGGACCCGGTTCCGTGCGCGTACAATTTAAGAAAGTTCTTCGCGGGCAGATTTCAAGGATCGTAATATGTGTACTCAAAGCTGTAAGCATCCACTCGGGGCAGCGGGGCACCGGAGGATGAAATGAGACAGAGCCAGGCGGAGTCGCGCCGCCAAAATGTCGCGAAGCGGTCGATGACCAAAGAGGCCAAGCAACTGGCCAGCCTGATTGCCGGCTTGCGCAAATCCCTCGACGGCATCCACAAGGAGCGGACGAGCACAAAACTCTCCGGCGCCGAGATGGGTCTGCTCGACGAGCGCCGCAACAATTTGTTGCTCACCATTGCTGCCCTGGACGACCGTCTATCGGCCGTGCAAGGGCTGATCGATCTCGGCCGGCCACACGTCATCCGGGTCCACTGAGCGGATCGCGGGGCATGATCGGCTCCGTCGCGGCGGCGATGGGCCGGCGCGCGGCTGGCGGCGTTGCAACGGCGGCGAACAAGCTCCCGGCAAGCCGAATCTCATTGATGATGCGGCGTATTGAGCTCCGTCGCTCGGCTGGAACCGGTGCCGGCGCGCAATGCTGCCGCGGAGGGCACCAAATTGCCACGCTCCCGGCGAATTGCCGCCAAAGCCCGCTGCCACGACGAGAACGGGTGCAGGGCAACGCAAGGGGATGCGCATTGGCCTATAAAATGATCGCAGAACGCGATAATGAGAAGTGCAGTTTTGCCCGCGAGAGCCGGTTGCTCATCGTGGCGAAGGCGAAGGTTTGGGCCAGCGAAGGGTGGCGGGTCGTCATCACCGATCAGGATGGCAAGGCCTATACTCCGCCGGAGTTCGATCAGTTGCTGGCGGCGTGATCGCGAGGCACGGGCTAGGGGACGACATTGAGATCGCTCATTCGACCGGGGCGCGAACTCATCGCGCCTCTGGTGATTCTTGGGACTATCGCCGCAGCAAGCGTCGTGCTGACGGCGCCGCTTGCGTCGGCGCAAAATCTCGACGCCGGCAAAGCACCCGACAAGCTGTTCGCCGACGGTTGCACGGCCTGCCATCGCAGTCCGCGGGGGCTTGCGAAGGGGCGCATGAGCCTGACGCTGTCATGGTTCCTGGCGGACCATTATTCAACCAGCTCCGACAGCGCCAAGGCGCTCGCGGCCTATCTGGTGTCGGTCGATACGCCGCCCCCAGGTGCTCCGGCGAAGTCCGGCGCGAAGTCAGCCCGATCTAAGCCGCGTCTGCCTAAGCCGGTGCAGAGCCAGTAGTCGTCGCCCGGCTACCTGCGCGGATAGGTTTGCGCGACCAGGCGGTCATGCACGGCGCGCAAATCGGCGTTCATGCGGGTCTGTCCCGTCGTGACGAAGGACAGCCAGGCGCCGTCTGCGGCCAGGCGCACGATCTGGAGCTCTGGCGCCGCATCGGTGGCGCGGTGACGTTTCAGGCGCGCCTTCATCCAGTCGTTCCAGAGCTTGCGCAGCGATGGGTCGGTGACGACTACCATGCTCAGCGCCGCCCAAGGCGTGGCGAAGCCGAACGCCTTGCCGGTGAATACCGCATGCACATAGGCGCGTGTAAAACTGCCGCGCGGCTTCGGGTCCGCTTCGATGGCCGCGTCGATCTCGGCATCGACGCGGCCGAGCAGATCGGCGAACAGGCCCTCGATCAGCGCCTGCTTGCTTCCGAAATGATGAAACAGCCCGCCCTTGGTGACGCCGGCCGCCGCTGCCACCGCTTGCACCGTGACGCCGGAGACGCCGTGGTCCATGGCGATAGCTGCGGCGTGGTCGAGCAGGGCGCGCCGCACCTGCTCGGGCTGCTTGGCGCGGGTATAGGCACTCGCCGGCATCAATGCGCCGTCGTCTGCGAGAACAGGTTGATGACCACGACCCCGGAGACGATCAGCCCGATACCGACGAAGGCTGCGGCATCGAGCATCTGGCGGAACAGCACGAAGGAGACGGTGGCGGTCAGGATGATGCCGACCCCGCCCCAGATCGCATAGGCGATGCTCAGGGGGATAACGCGAATCGCGACCGACAGCGCGTAGAACGAGGCGACGTAGAACAACACCATTGCCAGCGTCGGCCAGGGCCGCGTGAATTGCGCGGACTGCTGCAGGAAGGCGGACGCCGTCACCTCGAAGACGATGGCGAGGGCAAGCGCAGCATAGGAGGTGAAGGCGGACGTCATGGCGATCTCGATCGTGGCGCGCGAAAGATACCGCACGGTAGGTATGTTTAGCACGCGCAACATGACTTTTATCGGGAGCAAATATCACGTGTGAGTGACGAGCCTGCGACAAGGCGGAATCTGACGACCTCAGGGGCGAGATTGCAGACGTGTCGCCGACAACACAAATCCGGCGCGCGACGAATCGCACGGCGGTCCCCGAGGTGTCGCGGGCTGTTCGATGCAGCCCTAGTTGATCCGCACGGTGAGTTCGACGTCCTCGGCAAAGGGCGTGGACATGTAGCCGTTGCCGGGCTTGCGGACGCGCGCAAGATAATCGGGGCTGAAGTCGGCGTTGTCGGCGACGATGACCGCGCCCGGCTTCAGACGGTCTTCGACCAGATCGAGGATCTCGTGTAGAGCGCTTTGGCGCCATCGAGCAGCACGAGATCGATTTGATCGGGCAGATCCTTGCTCAGCGTCTTCAGCGCATCGCCTTCGCGGATTTCGACGAGATCAATCAGCCCGCCGTCCCTGAGGTTTTCGCGTGCCCGCGCCGCCTTGGATAGCTCGAACTCGCTGGTGATGAGCCTTCCCCCGCCATTGTCGCGCAAGGCTGCCCCCATGTGCAGGGTCGAGATTCCGAACGAGGTGCCGAACTCGACGATCACCTTCGCGCGCGAGCTGCGCGCCAGCATGTAGAGCAGCTGACCGGTCTCGCGTGAGACCGCGACCGGGGCGTCCTTCAGGCGTGTGTAGAGGTCGCCGTAATCGGTCTTGCTCTGCATCATCTGTGCACGGTCGGCGTCGCTCAGGTCGGCGAATGCGGCTCGCGTTGCGCCGCGGGCTGCTTCGTCCTGGTCGAACAGGCGATCCAGCAGCGGCGCAAGCGAGGTGATGGTTGGGGTGGTCATTCGGTGTCTCCAATGTTCGCGGCAAAGTGCTTGCGTGCGAACTGAAATACGACTAATTCGTCGTATTTCCTATTCGCATTCCCCCGAGCGCACCGTGGCCGATCGCCGAAGTCGTTCAGTTTCTTCACGAAAACAGCCGCAGCAGGCCCGCTCCAACGAGCTGGTGGCGGCCATTCTGGATGCCGCTGTTCAGGTCCTGGCGAAGGAAGGGGCACAGCGCTTTACCACCGCGCGGGTGGCGGAGCGGGCCGGGGTGAGCGTCGGATCGCTCTACCAATATTTTCCGAACAAGGCGGCGATCCTGTTCCGCCTCCAGAGCGACGAGTGGCGAAGCACGAGCGAGCTTCTGCGCGGCATTCTCGCCGACCAGACGAAGCCGCCACCGGCGCGGCTGCGCGCGCTGGTTCACGCCTTCATGCGCTCTGAATGCGAGGAAGCTGCGATCCGCGGCGCGCTCAGCGATGCCGCACCGCTCTATCGCGATGCGCCCGAGGCGCAGGACGCACGAGCGGCCGGCGAGGGCATCGTTGGAGCCTTCATGCGCGAGGCGCTGCCACAGGCCTCGGAGGCGACGCGCGAGCTCGCCGGGGAGCTGATCAAGATGACGCTGGCCGAGGTCGGCAAGCGGTTCTCGGAGACGCCCCGCAGCGAGGCGGAGATCGCGCGTCATGCCGTCGGGCTGGCCGACATGTTCTGCGCCTACCTCGACAAGCTTGCAGGCCGCGGAAGTCATTCCTGACATCCTCAATCAGCACAAGAGCGACGGGGACCATCTCGCGGTCGCCGATCAATTGGGGCGGCGGAGGAGACCGGGCACCGGAAGCTGGCGCGGAAGATGCAGGCGCTGCGGCCGGGACTCGGGTACGACGTTTCGTGATCCGGGCTACGCTTGCCACATCCAGCTTTTGACCCTACGGACCTCTGCATGCTCGTCATCTCGATTCAAAGCCAGGTGGTCCACGGCCATGTCGGCAACAGCGCGGCGGTCCATGCGATGCAGGCGGAGGGTGTCAACGTCGCTGCGGTGCCGACGACGCTGCTGTCGAACCATCCGCGCTATCCGACCTTGCGTGGGCGGGTGCTCGACGCTGAGCTGGTCGCCGATCTGCTGCGAGGTGTCGAGGAGCGGGACCTTGTCGATGAGGCGGCCGTGCTCGTCACCGGCTATCTCGGCTCGCCCGACAACGCCGTCGTCATCGCCGATTTTGTCGAGCGAGCGCTGTCGCGCAATTCGAAGCTCGTCTATCTCTGCGATCCCGTCATCGGCGACGACGGCCGTGTCTATGTCGCCGACGGCATTATGGATGTAGTGCGGCACCGCTTGTTGCCGGCCGCACACCTGATCACGCCGAACCAGTTCGAGCTCGAGCTGCTCTCCGCCGTCAAGATCGCGGACACGGACGCCCTGCGTGCTGCAGCGGCTGCAATTACGGGACAACGCCGGATCGACGTCGTTGCCACCGGCTGCACCCTCGCCGACACGCCAGTGGGGCAGGTGGAGACGATCCTGTGTGCTGACGGGCAATTGTCGCGCTTTGCGACGCCGCGCCTGCCGATCCGCCCCTATGGCACCGGCGATCTCCTCACCGGCCTGATCGCGGCGCATCTCGCCAAGGGGACGGCGATCGAGGCGGCGGTGCGGCTTGCGGTCGAGACAATCTTTGCCGTGCTCGTCCGCACGCAGGCTCAAGGATCGGCCGAGATGTGTCTCGTGCCGTTGCCGGCCTCAGGGAACTGAACCAGTAAACCGAGCGAAGGCTCAGGTCGTTCGCTTCGCGGCGGATTGCGCCGACTTCTGCGGCTTTGCCGGGCTCTTCTGCTCCCGCGCCACCCGGGCCTTCGGCGGTTTTGCGCTGGCCACAGCGCGCGCCTTCTTCGGTTTGGTGTTGGCGGCTTCCTTGCGGTCGGTGGCAACGCCGCGCTTCGAGATATATTCCTGACCGTCGATCGGGCCGACATGCGGCGGATCGCGGTCGAGATAGGGGCGGCCGATGCCGAGCGCCTTGCCGTTGGTGTCGACCCATTTCCACAACACCTCGGTCGAGGCCCAGCGCTGCGCGCGGTTGTCGCCCTTGGTGCTGACGATGTCGGCCGCCATGCCGTGACCGTAGCCGCCGCGGAGACTGCCGCCGTGATACGAGCGGTTGGAGGCCGCCTTCAGGCCGCTCGCAATCTCCTGACGATAGTCGTCGCGGAACGCGCTGGTGATGCCGGGCGAGAGGCCGGCGGCTTCGGCCACGAGCATCATGCGAAAGAGCTTCTGCTTGAAGCTCTTGTCCATGCCGCCGATGACGTAATCCATCAGTGCCATGTTGGCGTGGTCGGCCGCCTTCGGATCCTTCCAGGCAAAATCCTCATCGACGAGTTTCGTGAAGCTGCGCATCACCGTGACCATCTTGCCCTTGCGCTTGATGGTGACGGCGCGGCGGTCCTCGACCTTGATCGAGTCTTCCTTCGGCGTGCGCTGATAGAGTGTCCAGAGATAGCGGTCGATGCAGGCATCCATGACGAAGCATTCATCGAGCACGGCCACGGTATCGGCGGGCGGCGACGCCTTGCTCTCCGCCACGGGCCCGCTCGCGATCGCTGCGGGCGACAAAGCCTCCGGCACGACGTCGCCGGGATCGGCGGACGCGAGCTTGATGGTCGGCTCGGCTGCGGGCTCAGCCTCAGTCTCAGCCTCAGCCTCAGTCTCAACCTTGGCCTCGCTGGCGACTGGCGCGGGCTCAGGCACGACCTGAGGCGCGGGCGAGGCCGCCGGCACGATGTCGGTCGGATCGGCCGAGGCGAGCTGGACGGCGGGGGCGGGTGCCTCGGGCGGTGGCGCTTCGACCAAGGTCACGCTCGGTGTCGCGGCTGCTGCGGCCGCGATATCAGCAGTCAGCGCGACGCCATCATCGATCGTCGCCGCGCGCGGGATGTCGGCAAGCTCGAGGCGGGTGAGATCTTTGGCGCGGGAGACGGTGGCTGCATTGGCGCCGCTGTTCTCGATCAAAGCAGGGGCATAGGCGGAGAGGGAGAGCGCCAGCCAGCCGACCATCACGGCCGAGGGGCACGAGACCGCCACAAGAAGAGACCGCCGATCATTCATGATCCCTGCCTCCAAGGTTCGTGAGCGAACCAGATTGCACAGCCAAGCACGCGGCGCGTCAATTGTTCGGAGGATGATGTGGCGGTGCAATGGCGCAAATTCCCTGAAAAGGGCTTTTCACGCGAGTGTTGCCCGAATGCAACTTTGGTTCCCGCGCGGTTCCCGCGGCTGGGGTCGTGAGGAAACGGCTGAACCGGCGGCTGGAGAGCGATTCGTCCAAGAGGTTGGGCCCGTTAAGCATATTGCCATGCACGGCGCGCGATATTGCGTTGCGGCAATGGATATCGCAGCGCAGCAAATCAGACTTACATTGGGCTCCGAACTTCTCTTTGGAGCATCACCATGAACAAGCCTTTGTCGATCGCCGCCGCTGTCCTCACTCTTGCGGGCACGACTGCCACCTTCGCCGCCGAGCTGCCGGCCTATGAGGCCAACGGCATGCCGGCCTCGCCCGTGCAGGTCCGCGTGCTCGGCGCCGCCCATGTCGAGCAGCAGGTGACGGCGCCCGCCACCAGCGTGACGGCGCTCCAGGCCAGCGTGCTGGCGCCGCGCAAGCAGAAGACCGCGAACGTGACCACGGGCTCCGACCGCTAGGCTGACATCGCAGCGAGCCGAGAGCTTGGTGCCAAAAATTTCACGACGTCATGGCCGGGCTTGTCCCGGCCATTTTTTTGCAGTCGAGATGAAGCGATCCATCGCATCTCGCGCGTGTTCCATCTCATGTCGCGTGTTGGTGCGCTGACTGAGAATCCTTCGGCAGAAAAATTCCTCGCAACGCGCGACATGAGTATCGCCGTTCAAAACGAGTGTGATCTCCTTAATAGTTGTTTTGCAGATCGCGGCGCTTGATGCGGGCGCCGCATATTGGCGGCCAAGAATCGTTTTCATATTGGAGTCCGTTATGCCTGTTGCGCAAAAAACCGTTGTTGCCGCCAATTCGCCGCGCGAATTCGTCGTCCGGCATCTCGCAATGTTCGCAGCCGCCGCGCTGTTCGTGTTCGTGCTGAGCCTGACCTATGGGCTCGATCTCAGCCCCGGCTTCTTCTGAGCGATGACACTCTGCGCGCGGCACGCAGGCTCGATGGCGAACGGCCATAGAGCTCGGCGAAGGCGGCGTTGAAGCGGCGCAGGCTGCCGAAGCCGGACTGGAACGCGATGTCCGTCATGGTGTGCTCGCCGGCGTCGAGCAATCGCTTGGCGCGCTGGACGCGAAGCGTCTTGGCAAGCTGCTGCGGCGTTGCGCCGACGTGGCGCTCGAACAGCCGTGCCAGATGACGCGATGAGATGCCGAGCCGCGTCGCGAGCGTCACCACCGAGTCCCCGTCAAGCGCACCTTCATTGATGAGCCTCGTGGCGCGCGCGACTGTCGAGCGCGTGCCGTTCCAGGCCGGACAGAACGGTGCGGTCTCCGGACGGCAACGCAGGCAGGGCCGAAAGCCGGCAGCCTCTGCCGCAGCCGCCGTCGGGTAATACGCAACGTTGCGCGTCAGCGGGTGCTTGGCCGGGCAGACCGGACGGCAATAGATCCGCGTTGTCTTCACCGCGGTGAAGAAGCGCCCGTCATAGCGGGGATCGCGGCGCAGCCGTGCGGCGTTGCAGGTCTCGAAGCTCAACATCAGCGGATGATAGCGCATGCCGGCGCGGGCGAAAGAGCCGCGGGATGACCGAGTCCGATTGTGGCGAGCCGCACCGCGTCTCACGGCCTAGAATACGCCCCTCCAATCAATGCAAACGAGGGAGCCCATCGTGACCAGCCCGAAGGACGTCGTACTCGATGCCTGGAAAACCTTTTCGTCGCGCGACACTGAGCGCATCGCGGCGCTGTTCACGGAGGATGCCGAGTGGATCGCCCCGAAGGGCAACGCCACGGCAATCGCGCTCGACCACACCGACCACATGGTCGGCGCCAAGCAGATCGCACGCTTCATCGCGCAGGAGATGCACAGGATGTTTTCCGGGATCGATATCGCCTTTCGCGGCGTCTACGCCGACGGCGACACCGTGATCGTGGAAGAGCGGATGCGTGCGACGCTTGCCGGCGGCAAGGCTTACGAGAACGACTATTGCTTCGTGTTCACGGTGGCTGGCTATCGCATTCGCGAGGTGCGGGAATACATGGATACGCGCAAGGGATGGCGCATGGTCTTTGGCGAGGAGGCACGATGATTGGACCATCGCGTGCCAGCCCTGCAACCGCGTGGGTTGAGCCGATGCGCGCACTGACATAAGACTTGGCGCATGGATCAGCGGACGAGCGGCGCTGACGCTCTCACTCAAACCAACGATGCGAGGCTGGCGCTTATCGGCGTCGTCTGCGGGCTGTCGGCTGCGCTGTTCTGGGCGCTTGGGTTCGCCGGCACGCGGCATGGTCTGAAGGTCGGCTTCACGCCGGTCGATCTGCTGGCGCATCGCTACGTCTGGTCGGGCGTCGCCTTCCTGCCGCTGGTGCTGCGTGCCGGCGTCTCCGATCTCTGCGGCATCGGCTGGGCGAGGGGCCTTGCGTTGATGGTGCTCGGCGGCCCCGTGATGTCGCTGATCTCCTACACCGGGTTCCTGTTCGTGCCGCTTGGCCATGGTAGCGTGATCCAGCCGTCCTGCGCGACACTCGGCGGCCTGTTGCTTGCCGCTCTGTTCCTGAAAGAGCGGATCTCCGCCTCGCGATTGGCCGGCGCGATCGTGATCGTCGGCGGGCTCGGCGTGATTGGTGCGGAATCGATCGGCCATATCGGCGTCGACGGCGTACAGGGCGATTTGATCTTCGTGGTGACCGGCTTGATGTTCGCAGGCTTCGGCGCGCTATTGCGCCACTGGCGCGTCTCGGCGGTGTCGGCCGCGCTCGTCATCAACGTGCTGTCGCTGCTGCTGCTGCCGATCTACATCGCGACCGTCGGTCTCGCCCACGTCGCCGCGATCGGCGTCGCCGAGAACGCCATCCAGGCGCTGGCGCAGGGCGTGCTTGCAGGCCCTGCCGCGCTTTATCTCTTTGCAGTCTCGGTGCAGCGCCTCGGCGTCGCCCGTGCAGCGGTGTTCCCGGCCTGCGTGCCGGCGTTGACGGTGCTCACTGGATGGCTGCTGCTCGGCGAGCCGCCGACGGCGCTGCAGGCCGCCGGCCTCGTGACGGTGTTGTGTGGGTTCTACCTCGCGCAGAGGCAGCGCTAGAGCGCACTTGTGAAGCGCCTCACAAGGCAGCGTGCGTACGATCTCAGTCTCCGACCTGGACCAACCGCGATCCCCTGATCGGGGATTTCGGCAGCTTGCCGGGCTTCTTCTTTGCCTTCTTGGCAGTCGCCTTAGCCAGCGCCGGCGATTTCTCGAGCCTGCGCAGGATGTGCTTGATCAGGCCTTCCCGGTCGGACTTCTTCTCGAGCGCGTAGTGCTTGATCGTGATCTCGAGGCGATCCTTCTTCGGACGATAGTCGTGGTCGACCGACGGCTTCTTCGACATGGACGTGCCCCCCGCGTGATTGCCCTCTAGATCCAGTCCTTCACCTTCGGGAAGCAGGCCTGCTTGCGCTGGCTCCAGACGTAATCCGATCCGCCGCAGGGCGGGCGTGGGCGGGTGGTGGCCGGACATTCGTTCCAGACCCGCGCATCGGTGCCCCAGCCGTCGGCCACGCAGGCGCCTGTCATTGTCGGATGGCAACCGGGGCCGCAGAGGCCGTCGGCTTGGGCTGCGCTGACTGCGCCCAGCAGCAGCGCAGCGGCCGTGAAGGCCAGCCAAAATCGTGGAAGGTGCTTCATCACGCGCTCCTCCGTCAGCCGAGACTCGAGCCTCGCACACCTTTGTGACGAGAGACGGACGGCCGTTCCGCCGCAGCATAACACCAAAGCCCGCCGAAGTGATAGTTGAGGCCGACCCGCGCCACCAGGGAGCCGATGACGCCATGACCGTCCTGCTCAATATCGACGTCCCCGACGTCGAAGCCGCCACCGCCTTCTACACCGCCGCGTTCGGGCTCACGGTCGGCCGCCGCTTCGGCAGCGACTTCGTCGAGCTCCTGGGCTGGCCGGCGCCGGTGTATCTCCTGACCAAGCCGGCCGGCACGCTGGGGGCAGGTCGCGACCGCCGCCGCTACGACCGGCACTGGACGCCTGTGCATCTCGACGTCGTCGTCGACGATGTCGATGCCGCCGTGGCGCGCGCGGTCAGCGCCGGCGCGATCCTGGAGGCACCCGCGCGCGATGCGCCCTATGGCCGGATCGCGATGCTGGCCGATCCGTTCGGGCACGGGTTTTGTCTGCTGGCGTTCAGCGCGGAGGGGTATGACGCGCTGCTCCGGTAAACAAAATCGCGAAAACAACCCCATGCACAGTAGAAACGCTTGGGGAATTTGTCGTTTCGGCGAACCCGAATAATATTTGACCCGTCGGGCAAAACAGGGGCATGATGGCAGGGTGGGCAGGTGCGATGGTTCGGCGCTTTCGTAGGATGGGTAGAGCGAAGCGAAACCCATCGATAGCGGTCGCGGAATGATGGGTTTCGCTGACGCTCACCCCATCCTGCGGAATCAGGACAAGCCCCGCATAAGCGCGCACTGGGATAGAGGAATCTCACTCTGAGTGAGAGGAGATTCTGCAATGCCGATCGCGGGGCAAAAGCTGGCCTTTGTCATGGCCTCGTCCAGCCATGGGACGATGATCGTCAACCGCTTCGATTATCGCATGGTCGCCCCTGACCGCGGCTACGGCGTGGGGTATCAGATCCTCAACGCGGCCGCGTTCGATCCCGGCGAAGTCAAGATTGCGCTCGAATTGCTGGCCTTGCGGCGCAAGCACCATGGCGACGGCGTGATCGCCATCGACTGTGGCGCGAATATCGGCGTGCACACCATCGAATGGGCCTCTGTGATGACGGGCTGGGGCTCTGTGATCGCGATCGAGGCGCAGGAACGGATCTACTATGCGCTGGCCGGCAACATCGCCATCAACAATTGCTTCAATGCGCTGGCGGTGAATGCGGCCGTGTCCTCCGAGTCAGGCACGCTGCAAATTCCAAATCCGGATTACTTTACGCCGTCCAGCTTCGGCAGCCTGGAATTGCGGCCGCGCCCCAGCAACGAATTCATCGGCCAGCAGATCAACTATGCCGACAACACCGTTCTGGTCCGGAAGATGACGCTGGACGAGCTCAACCTGCCGCGGGTCGATTTCATCAAGATCGACATCGAGGGCATGGAGATGGAGGCGCTCAGCGGTGCCCGGGAGACCATCGACAGGTATCACCCGGTGCTGCTGATCGAAAAGATCAAGACCGATATCCCGCAACTCGAGCGCTGGCTCGCGGACAACGGCTACCAGCCCTTCGCCCTCGGCATCAACATTCTCGCCATCCATCAGTGCGATGCGAGCCTGAAGGATATCAACGCACCGCAACGGGCGGCTTAGAGGGCAGGCGGATGAGCGCAGCGTCATCCGCCGATTTGCGGGACACAGGTGGCGGATTACCTTCGGCTCATCCGCCCTACGCGTCACGCTTTCTTCACGAATTCCGACTTCAGATTCATCGCGCCGATGCCGTCGATCTTGCAGGCGATGTTGTGTCCGTCGGTGGCGTCCTGAAGGCGGATGTTGCGGACCTTGGTGCCGCCCTTGACGACCGATGACGATCCCTTGACCTTGAGATCCTTCATCACGATGACGCTGTCGCCGTCGGCGAGAGAATTGCCATGGGCATCGCGCACGCCGGCCTCCTGCGGCGCTGCCGCGACGGCGTCGCCCGCAGCGCTCCATTCATGGGCGCATTCCGGGCAGATCCAGAGGTCGCGATCCTGATAGGCATGCTCCGAGTTGCATTTCGGGCATTTCGTGGCGTCGTCCATGGTGGTCTCGTCTCCGGTGTGTGCGCGGCGCACCGTAGGGGCGAGGACCAGGAAAGCAAGGGGAGGCTCACCAGTCCGGATAACCGTAGGGATCATCCATATAGCGCGGGGGCATCCAGGGCTCTCGCGGCGGCCTGGGCCTCCGGGGTGTGGCTGCCTGCATGTGCTGGCGTGCGACCGGATCGCTCTCCTTCACCACGCTCCGCCCCGTCGATTTCGCGGATGCGGATAGCGCGGTCAGCTGCGTCTGCAGGGCCTGGACTTGCGCGGAGAGACGCGCACTGTCGCCTGCGTCCTTCTCCTGCGCGGTCTTGAGCTGTTGAATGGCGTCGGCTTGCTCGCGCAGCGTTTGCTCGTGGCGGGTCTTCAGTTGCTCGAGCTTTTCGTTGATGCCAGCAAGCTGGTCCGTGATGGTCTTGAGCGATTGCGTCAGCTCGGCGGATTTTGGATCCGGCGGCGTCGCGCCGGTCGTCGGATGATTGTCCGCGTCCTTGTGGACCGGCGGTGCCGGCACGGGCGCCTGCTCATCGGCCGCGGCCAGCAAGACTGTTGGTGGAGGTGCCGGACTGCGAACCTCGGACGCTTCCAAAGGCGGGTTCAAGCGCGGGCTCGAGGACGGGGTCGGGACCGGAGCAGCCCATCGCGCCATGATCGCTCGGGCCTCATCGCGATATTGCGAAGCGACGGCAGCACCGAGGAGGCCTGCCGCCAGCAGCAGGATAACCACGGCTCGCAGCATCGGCCTGTGCGCTTTCGGGCTCTGATCTGGAGTCTTGCCTTGCGGCGATGAGGCGTCTTTCGCGGGACCGGCGTCCGGTGCCGCAGCGGCCTTTGCCTGCGGGGGTGGCGGGCGGTCGCTGCCGTGTTCCATTCCGGAAACCAGCCGGTCCAGCCGCGCAAGGTCCTGTTCGGCGCTCTTGATCCGTTCATACGCCCGCGTCAGATCGCCATCGGCCAGCTTTGGGGCGTCAGGCTTCGGGTCGTCGGGCTTCGCGCCGTCAGGATTGGGGTCGTTGGTCTGAGGCACCGATGCGCGCTCCATTCACTCTTGCGTCAACGGAATGAGTGCGGCAGTCCGAGATCACCGCAACGATAGTCCTCGCCGCCGTCCCAGACAACGCGCGCGCAACGGAGAAATTATGGCGGGCTGTCGCTGGGGAGCCGCGAGCGTCGTTCGTCCAGGCCGACAGCGAATTCGCTTGCCTTGCTTTGCGTCCTTTTGCACTCTGAAGGCAGGGAGACCAATGCATGAAGATCATGACTGTCGCGTGCGCGCTCGGAACGGCGCTGGTGCTGTGTAACGCCGGGATGTCAGGTGCTGAAGCCCGGACGCGGAAGGCGCACATCGTTCGTGAGCCACAGGAGAGGCTCATCGTCACGGCGCCTGTGCTCAGGCCAACGCCGTGGGATTACAATGTTGTTCCGCGCTACCGTTATCGCCCCGAAGACGACCGCGTCGATCCCTACGGCCCGCCGCTGGTGCCGTCCTATGTTCGGTATGAGGGGTGGCGCTGGCCGTACTGGTGGTAGCAACCGACTACCGCCGCTTCATCGCGTTAACCCCCGGGACAGCTTTCGACGAGGTGATCGCCGCACCGCGCTTCCACGGGTTGCTCAAAATAGCCGGCGTCTGTACCCTGCGTTGCAGAAGAGCTGGTTTTCCATCAATGGATCGACTGCAATGACTGCAATTGAGGGCGTGGTTGCGGAGCAAGGCTCCGACCGGACAGCGCCGCCCAAAATGCCGCCGGGCGTGCTTGTCGACGGCCCGGTGGTCGACGCAAAATTTCGGGATTCCTACATCTCGTTCGCCATGATGATCGCGGGCTCGATCGGCGCGCTGATCTGGGCCTTCACGCAGGGCATCGGGTGGGTGGAGATCTCGGTCTTCGCGGGCATGTTCATGCTGACCACGATGGGGATCGGCTTCATGCATCGCTACTTCGTCCACCGCAGCTACCGCTGCGGTCCGGTGATGCGGACGATATTGGCTGTGATCGCCACGATGGCGGTGCAGGGCTCGATCCTGAAGTGGGTGTCCAATCATCGCCGGCACCATCTTCACTCCGACAAGCCCGGCGACGTCCACAGCCCTTATTATGACGGCTTCGGCAACAGCATCGAGAGCTTCGCCAAGGGGATGGGGCATGCGCAGGGCGGCTGGGTGTGGGACCAGGCCACCACCGATGCCGAATACTACGCCAGGGATATTCTGGCCGACCCGATCGCCATGTTCTTCACCACGACGCGCTGGTACTGGTACGCGCTGTCGGCGCTGATCATTCCGGGCGCCGTCGGCTACGCGTTTGGCGGCGTGCGCACGATGATCGGCTGCGTGCTGTTCTCCGGCCTGTTCCGCAGCTACCTCATGACCATGGCCACCTCACTGGTCAACTCGGTCTGCCACAGCGACGGCCGCTGGGGCTACCGTCGCTTCGAGCTCGACGACGGCACCACCAACGAGCTGGTGACCACCATCCTCACCTTCGGGGAAGGGCTGCACAACAACCATCACCGGTTTCCGCGCGACGCCTATATCTCGCACGCCTGGTACGAGATCGACATCAATGGCCTGATCATCCTGGGGCTTGGCAAGCTCGGGCTCGTGCACGACATTTTCTCGGCGAGAAGCCGGACACCTGGTGCATCGGACGGCGGAAAACGCTCTACGCCTGATACGGAAGCGGTGGCCTAAATTTTGTAGGATGGGTAGAGCGCAGCGAAACCCATCAACAGCCGTCGCGGAATGATGGGTTTCGCAAGAGCTCTACCCATCCTACGGACCGACGCACGAAGCCATGGAGAACATCGCAGCCATCAAGAGCCAGTTGAAGGCACGGGGCATCCGGGTCGTCGACGTCTGGGGAACCTACATGTCAGTTTGGCGGCAACCGGGCAGCGTCGGTCCCGACGGGCGTCATTTGAGCGTTGAGGGCAACAAGAAGATGGCGGCGGCGGTGGTCGGCGTGGCGAGGTAGCCGTGGTTACGCCCTGCAGATGCGCCTTCGCGCATCTGCAGGGTTAGCAGCCGATCCGACGCGAGGGGTTACTCGGCGGCGCCGCGCGCGGCCTTCTCGATGACAGCGGCGACGGCGCCCGGCTTCGAGACATAGACGGCGTGGCTGCCGGCGACTTCCTCAACCTTGGCGCCGGCGCGCGCGGCCATCTGGCGCTGGGCGGGCGGCGGGATCATGTGGTCGTCCTTGGCGACGAGGTACCAGCTGGGCTTGACCTTCCAGGCCGGCTCGGTGACCGCACCTTGCAGCGCGGCGACGCCCCACGGCACTTGCGATGCCGCCATGAACTGCGCGACCTCAGGCTTCACGTCGGCGGCGAAGGCGGCCGCGAACTTGGTGTTGTCGAGGAAGAGATAGCCATCCTTCGGCGGCAGAATCGGCGGAACGGCTGCGCCCGGAGGCGGGTTGGCGATCAGCGAGTTGACGGACTCACCCTTGTCCGGAGCGAACGCCGCGACATAGACGAGGCCCGCGACCTTCGGGTCGGTACCGGCTTCCGACACCACGACGCCACCATAGGAGTGGCCGACCAGGATCACCTTGCCATCGGCGGCGGCGATTGCGCGCTTGGTCACGGCGACATCGTCGGTGAGCGAGTTGGTGGGGTTCTGGACGATCGTCACCTTGTAACCGTCCTTGCTGAGGATCTTGTAGACGTCCATCCAGCCGGAGCCGTCGACGAAGCCGCCGTGCACCAGCACGATCGACTTGACGGGGGCGGGGGTGGCGGCCTGCGCGGGGGCGCCGGCCAGCGCCAGGGAGGCGGCTGCGGCGGCGAGAAGCTTGTGGGTCATCGGAGTTCCTCTGTTTGTTTTCACGATATTGATTATCGTGATAAGTAATTTCTAATCCGAGGCCTGCCTCTTGTCGAGAAAAAGATTATCACGATATTGTTTATCGTAGTAAATTACGGACCAGGAAGGAGATTTTCCCCATGCCCCCCCACACCCGCGACCCGCTGCCGCTCGATGCGCATCTGTGCTTCTCGGTCTATTCGACGACAATTGCGATCAATCGCCTCTACAAGCCGATGCTGGACGAAATGGGGCTGACCTATCCGCAGTATCTCGTGCTCTCGACGTTGTGGGAGGAGGATGGCCAGACCATCTCGGCCATTGCCGAGCGCCTCGCGCTGGAGTCCTCGACCATCACGCCGCTGGTGAAGCGTCTTGAAGCCGCGCACTTCGTTGCGCGCGAGCGCAATCCCGAGGACGAGCGCCAGGTGCAGGTTCATCTCACCGAGAAGGGCCGCAAGTTGCGCGGCCACGTCGCCTGCCTCACCGACGCGCTGCTCGCGCATTCCGGCCTGAAGGTCGCCGAGATGGTCGCGCTGAACAAGCAAGTGCAGAAACTGCGGGATGCGCTGGTGGGGAGCGAGGAGAAGCAGGAAGAGCGGTGACGGCGTCACCGTCATTAAGGGTGCTTCCCTGGAGACGCCGCTTGCGAGACCTGGTGCTATTGGGGCGATATCGCCGTCATTGCCTGTAGGCTTCGACGTGAATCTTCCCGGTCGCCAGGTCTCCGGCGCTGACGCTCCAAATCTGCCGCTCGTTGACCCACGCATACTCATTGGAAGCTGTGGTGAGCCGGACGTTGGCGAAGATATCGATCATCGGTTCTCCGTTTCGCGGCGCGGCTTGACCACCGCCCGCCAGCGCAATGCGATGGCCATCATGGGTCTCAATGATCACGTGCAGATCAAGGTCGATGTGGCCATCAGCGCGCATTCTCAAATAGTCGGTGCCATGCATGCGCCCCGAAAGGCGGCCCTTGCATGGTCCATCCACATGAAGGTCGAAGCGCGCTCCGTGCAGTGGAACTGCCTTCTTGCCGGTGAGGATATCATCCATGCTCACGCCGTAGTCCGTGACGCCGGTCATCACGAGATCGCACTCGTAAATCTTCTCGCCTCGCATTGCAGAACTCCTGTTGTTCAGCTGGATTTGCCGACACCCAGTCGAACGGGCGACTGGCAAGACGACATGTTCAGATGAATTATTTTTCGCTGGGCATCGCGAGCACGAGTTCTGCTCAGGGGCGATCCGCCGCAAGGCGCTGAAACTGCCGCTTCATCGCGTTGACCCTGGCGACATAGCTTGCGACGAGGTGATCGCCGCAGCGCTCGCCTGGCATCATCTGAAACTTGCGGCGCGCAAAGGCCGTGGCGGGACCTGCGCCGCAGAGATGGATGAAGGCGGCGAGATCCTGCCTCTCGCGCGCGCTTGCCTTCACATCGCCCGCGAGGCTGAGAACCAGCACCACTTGTCGATCCAGATACACCGATGCCAGCTCGATGGCGTGGCTCGGGATCGCGCGGGTGTAAAGACCAGTGAACCCGCAGCCCGTATCAGTCACCGCGTTGCCGCGGATACAGAACCGTGCGGCCTCGCTGAAGGCTGGATCGGTCATCTGGTAGAGGCCAACCGCAGAGGAGGCGGGCTTGTAGATCGCGAGCGGATGAAAACTCCATCGCCAGCGCCAGTAGGTGCGCGCCACCGGATTGCCTGAACTCTCGACCTGCGCAAGTGCGGCCAGCAATTCGGGCGTGATCGTCGCGGTGGAATAGGTGCGGAAGAGGGGTCCGTATTGCCGCCAGTTCTCGGCCGGGTCCTTGTCGAGGGAATTGCCGACGAGGACGAACAGCTCGGTTGGTTTGCGGATCACGTGGTAGGCGATGTTGAGAAGTGCTGCGGCCGCAAGCAAGATCGTGACGCTGGCCGCGATCCGGAGCATCCGCGGCGCGCGGGCGAGCGTTTTTCGGGCCCACCGAGCGCGGCGCCGAACGCTGCGAAGGCGAGGGAGTAGGCGCTTGCTTTTCCTTGGCATGGGGCTTGAGTGAGTGGGTAGGATGGGCCGAGCCGTTGCGAAACCCAGGACCCGACGAGTTGATGTGCAGCGCTTTGAGGCTGCGCCTGTATCCGCGGCCCCTGCAGACCGCAATACCAAGCCGTGAGGCGACATGCCAAGAAAGCTGTCAAGAAAACTGAAGACCTATCAGACCTCGCTCGGCTTCTACGACCAGGCGGTCGCCGCACCCTCGATGAAGGCGGCGCTGGACGCCTGGGGCGCCAAGTCCAACCTGTTCCATCAGGGTATCGCGAAGGAGACCGACGACGCCGATATCGTCGCCGCGACCATGGCAGCCCCCGGTGTCGTGCTCAGGCGCCCAGTCGGATCGGACGGCCCGTTCACCGAGCACGCCGAACTGCCGACCGATCTCGCCGAGGGCGAGGACAAGCCAAGAGCGAGGTCCAAGCCAAGATCTAAGCCAAGATCTAAGCCAAAGTCCAAGCCGAAGAAGCGTCCGGCCAAGATCGCAAACAAGACCGCAACGAAGTCCAAAATCGACGATCAGGACGCGCGCAGGGCCGCCGCTTCATTTGCGAAGGAGGAGCAGCGACGCGAAAGCGCGCGGCGCAAGGAAGAGGCCGCCCGCGCCAGGGAGCGCGCGCGCCGGGACAAGGCGGTCGCGGCCGCCCAGGCGGCGCTGGACAGAGCGAGGCGGGACCACCAGGCGCGGGTGGACGAGATCGAAGCGGAGCGGGCTGCGCTGGATGAACGGGCCGGGGTGGAGGACACGCGCTGGGACAAGCAGAGGATCAAACTGGAGGAAGCGGTTCGCCGGGCGCGAGAGTAGGGTCGGGGCCGGTGGGTTCGATCAGTTCGATCAAATTTCGTGCACTGTCAGTGTTATCGCATTCGCTTGCCGAGCTTCGGCGAGACAGGTCCACCTTGGCGCCTGCGGCGGACGGGTTGCTCTACGCCTTATTCCACAGGCCAACCGTCCTCCTCCCTGCGGTGCTCCCGGCTGGGAATCCCACGCTCATAAACATTCGTTCGGAGGAACGGGCATCGGGGTCATTTCGTTGCATTGGGGGGCTTGTCGGGAGGAGGACATCATGAAAATGACGATCATCGCGCTCTCTGCTGCTGTTGCCATGGCCACGGCACCGGCCGTGCTGGCTCAGGGCGTATCGAGCAAGGCGCCCGGTCAGGAGATGCAGCAAACGGGTTCCAAGCAAGGCGAGCCGGGCGCTTCCAGCTACGCTCCCGGACATAAGATGCATCACGCGATGCACCACGCGAAAGCCTCGAAGAAGACCCACGCCGGCGCGTCCAATTACGCTCCAGGTCAAACCACCGGCGCAAGCACGAGGCCAGCCACCGGCTCGAGCACAAAGTCCGGGTACTGAAGTCCGAGACTCAAATTCAGGTGCTCGAGGACTGAGGACTCAGCACCACGTAGAACGCAGGATCGGTTGAACAGGGGCAGTGTGTCCGCCTTCACTCGCCGAGCTTCGGCGAGACACGACCGCGCGCGCTCGTCGAGCTACGTATCACGGTGACGGTGCACTTAACTATGTCGCCCACCAAACGCGAGCCGATGCCGAAAAATCCAGCAGGGCGGCGATAGCAGATCAATTTAGTGCACTGTCACCGTAATTGCCGCTGGCGCTCGTTCTGTAATCTTTTTCCCAAATCGGGTTGAGACATGGATCGCTTCCCCAAGCTGAGACAATACCCTAGGGGCGGCAACCTTGGAATGCGCGAATGTGGAAAAGGCCGCTCTTTCGAGCGGCCTTTTGTTGTTTCGACTATTGATCGCTCACGAACACCCCGTCGTGCTTCCGCACGTATCGCACTTCATGCAGGTGCCATTCCGCACCAGCGTGAAGTTGCCGCACTCGCCGCACATCTCGCCTTCGTAGCCTTTTGCTTTCGCTTCCGCGCGGCGCTCGGCCTTGCTGGGCACCGCGGTCTGCGCGGCGCTGCCGGCCTTGCTCCACTGGAGGGCTTCCAGCTTCTCGGTGGGCGAGAGGTCGTGTTGGGCTTCCTGCTTCAGCGCGACTGCGCC
Organism: Bradyrhizobium genosp. A; assembly: GCF_049949275.1. Lineage (NCBI taxonomy): Bacteria > Pseudomonadati > Pseudomonadota > Alphaproteobacteria > Hyphomicrobiales > Nitrobacteraceae > Bradyrhizobium > Bradyrhizobium genosp. A. The sequence goes on from NZ_CP188196.1 coordinate 4,051,571, forward strand.
TTCCAGGACATCGCCGGCGCCGCGGGCGGTGGCGCCGTGAGAGGCGAGCGAGGTGACTTTGCTGCCGCCCGCGGGCGCGCTGTCGCTGCCGGAGACGACCGCGGCCGAGCCGCCGCGCATCACCACCAGATTGTCGGTGCGGGAGCGGGTGAGGCCGCGCGAGACCAGCTTGGTCGCGTGGTGGGCGTCCGGCTCCTTGCCTTCTTCCACGCCTTTGCCGAGCGCGTCGAAATTCGACTCGGTCGGATCGACATGGGCGAGATCGAAGCGCGACATGTAGCTCACCGCGAGCTCGCGGAAGACGTAGTCGAGGATCGAGGTCGCGTACTTGATGCTGTCGTTGCCCTGCACGGGGCCCGCCGGCTCGAAGCGGGTGAAGGTGAAGGCGTCGACATATTCATCGAGCGGCACGCCGTACTGGAGGCCCAGCGACACCGCGATGGCGAAGTTGTTGATGAAGGAGCGGAGCGCCGCGCCTTCCTTGTGCATGTCGATGAAGATCTCGCCGAGACGGCCGTCGTCATATTCGCCGGTACGGAGATAGACCTTGTGGCCGCCGACGACCGCCTTCTGGGTGTAGCCCTTGCGGCGATCCGGCATCTTCTCGCGCTCGCGCATCACGATGATGCGCTCGACCAGCTTCTCGACGATCTTCTCCGAGACCTGGGTGGCACGCGCGGCAAGCGGCTTCTCGTAGAGCGCCTCGATCGCATCGTCCTCGTCCTCGTCATCGCTGATGAGCTGCGAGTTGAGCGGCTGGCTGAGCTTGGAGCCGTCGCGGTAGAGCGCGTTGGCCTTCAGCGCCAGCTTCCACGACAGCATGTAGGCGGACTTGCAGTCCTCTACCGTGGCGTCGTTCGGCATGTTGATGGTCTTGGAGATCGCGCCCGAGATGAAGGGCTGGGCGGCCGCCATCATGCGGATGTGGCTCTCGACCGACAGATAGCGCTTGCCGATCTTGCCGCAGGGGTTGGCGCAGTCGAACACCGAATAGTGCTCAGGCCTCAGGTGCGGAGCACCTTCCACCGTCATCGCGCCGCAGATGTGGACGTTGGCCGCCTCGATCTCGCGTTTTGTAAATCCCACGGCCTGGAGCAGGTCGAAGCCGGGAGCCGCAACGGCTTCCGCGCCGATGCCGAGCTGGTCGCGGATGAAATCTTCGCCAAAGGTCCACTTGTTGAAGGCGAACTTGATGTCGAAGGCGGTCGGCAGGGCTTTTTCGACCTTGGCGATGGCTTCATCGGTAAAGCCCTTGGCCTTCAGCGTCGAGGCGTTGATGCCTGGCGCGTTGGAGAGCGAGCCGTGGCCGACGGCGTAGGCCTCGATCTCCGCGATCTCGCTCTCGCGATAGCCGAGCGCGCGCAGCGCCGCGGGGACCGCGCGGTTGATGATCTTGAAGTAGCCGCCGCCGGCGAGCTTCTTGAACTTCACCAGCGCGAAGTCAGGCTCGATGCCGGTGGTGTCGCAATCCATGACCAGGCCGATCGTGCCGGTGGGCGCGATGACCGTGGTCTGGGCGTTACGATAGCCGTGCTTCTCGCCCAGCTCGAGCGCTGCGTCCCAGGCGGCCTGCGCATGCGTGACGATGTCTTTTTGCGGGCAGGAGGCGTGGTCGAGCGGCACCGGGTTGACGGAGAGCGCCTCGTAGCCGGAGGCCTCGCCATGCGCGGCGCGGCGGTGGTTGCGGATGACGCGCAGCATGTGCGCGGCGTTCTTCTTGTAGCCGGGGAAGGTGCCGAGCTCGGCCGCCATCTCCGCCGAGGTCTTGTAGGTGATGCCGGTCATCACCGCGGTCAGCGCGCCGCAGAGCGCACGGCCTTCCTTGCTGTCGTAAGACAGACCCATGGTCATCAGGAGGCCGCCGATATTGGCGTAGCCGAGGCCGAGCGTGCGAAACTCGTAGGAGAGCTCGGCGATCGCGCGCGACGGGAACTGCGCCATCATCACGGAGATTTCGAGCACGATGGTCCAGAGCTGGCAGAGGTGCTCGTAGCCGGCGACGTCGAACTTTTTTGTCGCGGTGTTGTAGAACGTGAGCAAATTGGCGGACGCGAGGTTGCACGCCGTGTCGTCCAGGAACATGTATTCCGAGCACGGATTGGAGGCGCGGATGTCGCCGGACGCCTTGCAGGTGTGCCAGTCGTTCATGGTGGTGTTGAAGTGCAGGCCCGGGTCGGCCGACGCCCAGGCGGCGTAGCCAATTTTTTCCCAGAGGTCGCGCGCCTTCAGCGTCTTCGTCACCTTCTTGGAGGTGCGGGCGGTGAGATTCCAGTCGCCGTCGGTTTCCACCGCGCGGAGGAAGTCGTCACGGAGCGAGACCGAGTTGTTGGAGTTCTGGCCGGAGACCGTGAGATAGGCTTCCGAATCCCAGTCGGTGTCGTAGACGTCGAACTGGATGTCCTTGTAGCCTTGCTTGGCAAACTGGATGACGCGCTTGATGTAATTGTCGGGCACGAGGCTGCGGCGCGCGAGCTTGATCTCGCGGCGGAGCGCCGGGTTCTTCTCGGGATCGAAGCAATCGTCGCCCGAGCCTTCGCAGTTCACGCAGGCCTTCAGCACGGCCTTGAGGTGCTTCTGGTTGATCTTCGAGCCGGTGACGAGGGCGGCGACCTTCTGCTCTTCCTTCACCTTCCAGTCGATATAGGTCTCGATATCGGGGTGATCGACGTCGACGACGACCATCTTGGCGGCGCGGCGCGTGGTGCCGCCCGACTTGATCGCGCCGGCGGCGCGGTCGCCGATCTTGAGGAAGCTCATCAGGCCGGACGAGCGGCCGCCGCCGGACAGCTTTTCGCCTTCGCCGCGCAGGCGCGAGAAGTTGGAGCCGGTGCCGGAGCCGTATTTGAACAGGCGGGCTTCGCGGACCCAGAGGTCCATGATGCCGCCTTCGTTGACGAGGTCGTCACCGACGCCCTGGATGAAGCAGGCGTGCGGCTGCGGATGCTCGTAGGCTGATTTGGACTTGGCCAGCTTGCCGGTGAAGGGGTCGACGTAATAGTGGCCCTGGCCGGGGCCGTCGATGCCATAGGCCCAGTGCAGACCGGTGTTGAACCATTGCGGCGAGTTCGGCGCGACCATCTGCATGGCCAGCATGTAGCGGAGCTCGTCGTAGAAGGTCTGGGCGTCCTCGTCGGAGGAGAAGTATTTGCCCTTCCAGCCCCAATAGGTCCAGCAGCCGGCCAGGCGGTCGAACACCTGCTTGGCCGAGAGCTCGCTGACATAGCGCTCTTTCTCGGGCAGTGCGGCGAGGGCCTCGGTGTCGGGCACGGAGCGCCACAGGAAGGAGGGGACGGACTCTTCCTCGACCTTCTTCAGGCGCGCGGCGACGCCGGCCTTGCGGAAATACTTTTGCGCCAGCACGTCGGAGGCAACCTGCGACCAAACGGTCGGGACCTCGACGCCGTCCATTTTAAACACGACCGAGCCGTCGGGATTCCTGATCTCCGACGTGGTCAGGCGGAATTCGATTCCCGCGTAAGGTGACTGTCCCGAAGTGGTGTGCCGCCGCTCAATCCGCATGGTCTTGCCCCGTCCTATTCTTTGACCGAAGCGCCTCCGTTCAGGCGTCCGGGTCGACATTTCGTTTCGCGTTTCCACCCAGGCCTCACCGGCCCAAAGGCACCGCAGTTCAGCCGGTGGATCCGGCCCAGTTTCTCCCGGCGCGATTCATCGATGCGCGCACCGATCATCCGCCGGCATGTCCAGGCCCATCCGCCCCAAAGCGATGAGCCCGACATGCGTTCAAACGCCCCACCGTCACAACGTCTACTAATGCCTTCCGAGCCTGTTGCCGGCCCGTTCTGGCGCCCGAAAAATCCACTTGCCAAGGGCAGACAAGCCCTCATCCCGCTGCCTTCGTCTGGCTTGGCGGAGTGCAGTTATGCGGACCCTTTGGGGGAGTGCCGGCGGGACGCAAACACACTCGCGCCGAACGGACCGAAAGCTAGGACTCTCCGTTGCGCCCGTCAAGAACTAGTGCGAGTTCCTGAATCAAATACTAAATATGGTGGATTGCGGGGGATAACAGGGGGCAAGCCCTCACCTGTTGTTGAGCCAAGTATCGGTGAGTCCTCAGGGATTCCCAACCGAAAAAATTTGCATCCCGTGTTGATCCGGACCCTTCATCCCGCTGTTCACAGGGCAGGTATATTTTTGGGCACGGGGATTGCGTCAGCAGGACTCACGTAGGGGTACGGAAGGAGAGGGCAGGCATGCCCACCGGGGTGGTGGTCCGGGGTGCGAATCCGCGCCAAGCTGAGCTCGATTTTGCCGGACCGCCCCCATGCTTGATTCGACCAGACCGGTGCTGCGACCGCGCATCGCCCCGGCCGGCCTGATGTTCCTTGCGATCACCTCGATCGGCTGGGGATTCAATTGGCCGGTGACGAAATTCCTGCTCGGCGAGCTGCCGCCGCTCACCCTGCGCGGGGTCACCGGCGTGCTCGGCGCCGTGCTGCTGGCCGCGCTGGCGCTGGCTCGCGGCGACAGCCTGAAGGTCGCGCCCGCGATCTGGCCGCGGCTGGCCACCGCCGCAATCCTCAACGTCACCGGCTGGATGGTGTTGATGGGGCTGGCGCTGCTGTGGCTGCCGGCGAGCGAGGCGGCGCTGATCGCCTATACCATGCCGGTCTGGGCTTCGCTGATCGCCTGGCCCGTGCTCGGCGAGCAGCCGACGGTCTTGCGCACGCTCGGGCTGGCGATGGCCTTTGCCGGCCTCGCCTCGATCATGGGCGGCAACGGCATGGCCGCGAGCGCCGAGAAAGCGCCTGGCATCATCATGGCGCTATGCGGCGCGATCGGCTTTGCCGTCGGCACGGTGTTCTCGAAGAAGTACCCGATCCACCTGCCGCCGATCACGGCCGCGGCCTGGCAGATCGGGATCGGCTGCCTACCGATCTCGATCACAGGCCTCCTGATCGAAACCTCGCATCTGGACAAGGTGACGCCGATCGGCTGGGCGCTGCTGGTCTATTCGACCGTGGTGCAGTTCTGCATCGCCTATGTCAGCTGGTTCGCAGCGCTTTCGCGCCTGCCGGCCTCCGTCGCCGCGATTGGGACGATGGCCGTGCCGGTCATCGGCGTCGTCGCATCAGCGATAGCGCTGGGAGAGTCGCTGGGGCCGGGCCAGATCGCCTCGCTGATCTTCACGCTCGCGGCCGTGGTGCTGGCGACGCGATAAGAGCTATTCAGCGTCACCGGTTGCAGCATCTATCGAATTATTCATTGAGCCGACATGATGATCTTGAGCGAGGACGGTGCGGCCGGCGAAGAAAAAGCTTCGCCACCCGTCGGTACATATTGTCATTTGATCGACGAACGTTCCTACTGCTTTCGTATTGCGAGGATCACTGCGCGCGCTGACTTTAAGAACCTCTCGACCACGGGCGTGGTCGATCTGTGTTTCAGCCGTTGGATGACGATCGGAAGCGTCTGCGAGCACTCAAGCGGCAGTGCGTGCAAGTGCCACCGGTCGGCGGCATGGTGATAGGCGTGTTCTGATATGACGGTTAGGTATTTGCCCGTCGCCACAAGCTGCAGGCGTAGTTGCATCGAGTAGGTCGCGACTGCTGCATCCGGCACGGGCAGTCCTCGTTGCCTGAATTGATCTTCCAGAATGAGACGGGCAATGCTGTCAGTAGCGGCAAGAATCCACGTTTCCCCCGTCAAATCACTCCAGTTGACCTCGCTCCAGCTCGCAACATGATGGGTCGAACTTGCCACTATCTTGAGCTTCTCCTCGAGCAGATGTTCGACGAACAGTTCGCCGTCGATGTTCTCATGCGGCCGTCGCCCTAGCAGAACATCCACGCCGCGCTCCATGAGTGAATGGTACTCAGGCGATGAAACGCGCATGCTGGTCTCGAAGACATGCACAGCAATTCCGGGATGGCGGGTTCGGAGATGTGTGATGATGTCAGCCATCAAGCCTCCGCCGATGAAAGCCATATCGGCGCCGACACGTACGACGCCCCGACCGCCATCTGTCAGGAACGCAATATCGCGCATGCCGAGATCGAGTGTATCGAGCGCCTGGCGCCCGCGGGCAACCAAGGCTTCGCCGGCGAGGGTCAGCACCGCCCCGCGCGGACCGCGGTCAAGCAAACGAACGCCGGCAAACCGCTCAAGGTCGGCGATGGCCTGCGATACCGCGGGCTGTGTGACGCCCAGGAACGTGGCAGCTTTCGCCATACTACCGAGCTCGGCGACAACGGTGAGCGTGTAAAGGTCACGCAGCTTCAGCGATCGCCGAAGCCGCACCCGCGCTGCGTCTTCTCGCGTAGCCATAAGCATTTGTTATATCGATATTCCGGCTTTGGCAATTCTACGCGCTGGTTCTCCTGCCCATGTTTGACGGCACTGATCGGTGATCCGTAGGACCGCCGACAAGGGTTTTAATCGAGACATTCGCCCCATCACAAGCACGACGTATCCAGGGTGCGTTGGCAGCGACTGTTGGTTTCCAAGGAGGACCTTGTCATGACTACTGTCGCAATCGTCTATCATTCTGGCAACGGGCACACACTCAAGCAGGCGAAAGCCGTTGCTGAAGGCGTGCAAGGTGTCGATGGAGCTCGCGCCCAGCTAATTTCAGTTGAGAAGGTGGACGACCACTGGGATGATTTGGAGAAGGCCGAAGCGATCATCTTCGGAGCGCCGACCTACATGGGCAGCGCTTCGGCCGAGTTCAAACGGTTCATGGATGCTTCCAGCAAGATTTGGTACGCCCAAGGTTGGAAAGACAAGATCGCTGCGGGCTTCACCAATTCATCGAGCCAAAGCGGCGACAAACTCAACACGCTGCTGCAGTTCGTGATATTCGCCGGTCAGCATAGCATGACCTGGATCAACCCCGGCATGTTGCCGGGCAACAACAACTCCAAGGGAAGCATCGAGGATCTGAACCGTCTTGGCGGCTTTATCGGTGCCATGGCGCAGAGCAACTTCGACGAGCCTGCCGATGTCGCTCCTCCCGCAACTGACCTGCGCACGGCGGCCAAATTCGGCGCGCGGGTCGCGGAGGCCACAATTCGCTGGACTGGCGGCAGGAAGCTGCTTGCGCAGGAATCCGCCGTACGCAAGCTCGAAACTTCCAACGCGTAGGAGTAAGCGATGGCTCTCAAGGGCAAACCACGCGACATGACGGAGTGGCGGGAAATCCTGCTCGACCCGAATATCGAATTTCCTGGCGAGTCGAGTGAATACCGGCGCGCGCGCGACGAGCTTCTGGAGGCGGAGGCAGAGCTTCGGCTTCTGAACGAAAAGGTCATCGCCAAGCGACGCGCACTCCCGGCGGGCGGCCTCATCAAGGAAGATTACGTTTTCGAGTCCGCAGCCTATGGCAGCAAGGTGAAGTTCTCGGAGTTATTCGCGCCGGGCAAGAACTCGCTGGTCATCTACAACATGATGTTCCCGCGCTGGCCGAAGGACCAGCGAGCGGGCGCCGCAGAAGGTAAGACGGCGGAGCTGCCGCTTGTCGAGCAGCCGTGCCCGTCATGTACTTCGGTCGTCGACGGCCTCGAGGGCGCCGCCTTTCACCTCGCTGAGCGCACAAACCTTGTCGTGATCGCGAAGACAAGCCCCGACCGGCTCGGCACCTACGCAAAAGAACGCGGTTGGCGCAACATTCGGCTGTTGTCCTCGCGCAACAATAGCTTCAATCGCGACTACCACGCGGAAACATCGGACGGTGTCCAGCTTGCGGTCCTGCACGTGTTTTCTCGCGACCACGACGGCATACGTCACCACTGGGCGAGCGAAGGGATATTCAAACGCGGAGACACCAGTCCGCTCGATCCCATCTGGCCAATCTTCGGCGTTCTGGATTTGACGCGCGAGGGGCGTGGAGACAGCGCTGCCTATCCCAACCTGCAATACTAGAAGGTCGTCGAGTCCCCACGTTTAGGCGCCCGGGAATTGGATCGCCGCGGCCAGAGGAGAATTCGACCATGCCGTATCTGCATCTCGACCTCGCGAAAACCTATCCGTCGCAAATCAAGCGCGAACTCGCGGCCCGCCTCTGTCGTCTCTACGCTGACGTGATGCAGACCCAGTTGTGGCGTCCCAATGTGGGGATCGCGGAGCTTGGCGAGGACAACCTCTTCCATCTTGGCACGGACGGGCTGGAGCCGGTCACGATGGTGCTCGTCGAGACTCGGCGGGGCCGCTCGCCAGATCAACGTCTCGAACTCGGGCGGGGTATCATCGACATCTGTAGTGAGGTGCTGGGGGTTCCCAGGAAAACGGTACTCGTCGAATTCACCGCTCATAGCGGCGACGAGATGCTGCGTGACGGCGAATGGACCGGCGACTGGACCGCCGCCGAAGCATCCGCGGCAAGGCCGGCTACGCATGCGTAAGGTTGCTGGTATCGATATGACACCAACTCCAAAGCGCCACACCGTTGCCGTTAACGGGATCCGAATGCATTTCGCGGAAGCTGGAGAGGGCCCGCCGGTCGTCCTGCTCCATGGCTACCCCGAGACCTGGTACGCGTGGCGCAAGCAATGGCCCCATCTGGCCCGCGACTACCGCGTCATCATGCCCGATCTGCGCGGCTACGGCGACACCGACAAGCCCGACATCGGCTACGACAAGCGGACTATGGCGGAAGATATCCGGCAGCTCGTTGCTATTCTCGGTTGTCAGCGGATCGCTCTCGTCGGGCATGATCGCGGCGCCCGGGTCGCGACGCGCTTCGCCAAGGATCATCGGGGCATGGTCGATCGGCTGGCGGTGCTGGACAACATCCCGACCCGCGTCGTCTTCAATGCGACAAACGCGAGGCTCGCCAGGCTCTATTGGTTCTTCTACTTCCAGCAGGTCCCGCATCTGCCCGAAGCATTGATCCAAGGACGCGAGGAAATCTTCCTCCGTCATTTCTACAGCACGTGGTGTTACGACCCTGGCGCCGTCGAAGACGCGGCGGTTGCCGAGTATGTCCGCGCATATTCCCAGCCCGGAGCTCTGCGTGGGGCGTTCAACGACTATCGAGCTGGCCCGCTCGATCTCCAGCAGGACAACGAGGATGCCGACGACTTGATTGAATGCCCTGTGCTGGCGCTTTGGGGCGCGGATTTCGAACTTGTCGGCCAGGCGTTTGACGTGCTCGGCGTCTGGAAGACGATGGCCAAGAACGTCCGCGGCGTCGCAATTCCCCGCTGTGGACATCTTCCTCAGGAGGAGCAGCCGGAACGGGTGAATCAGGAACTAAGCGATTTCCTGGACGGATGGCACGGGTAGGACCATGCCTCGGTGGAGTGGCAAGCGGATCGAAAAGGGAGGAACCTATGAAAGCGCTTCAGCTCCAGTCCTTCGGCAAACCGGCCGACGTTGTCAAACTTGCGGACGTTGCCGATGTTGGGCCGCCAAGCGGAAATGAGGTGGTCATAGCGCTGGAAGCGTCTCCGATCAACGTGACCGATCTGCTCATCATTGCAGGGCGCTATGGATACTTGCCGCCGCTCCCTAGTATTCTCGGCGTGGAAGGCGCGGGACGGGTCATTGCGGTAGGGGCGGACGTCAAGCACCTCAAGGAAGGGGATCGCACGCTTATCCCCCTGCTTCAGCCGGCGTGGGTCGAACGCATCAAAGTATCGGCTGAGTGGCTTCGACCTCTGCCGAAGGGAGACGTCAATCAGCTTTCGATGCTCGGTATCAATCCTGCAACCGCTTATTTGCTGTTGACGGAGTTTGTGCAGCTCAAGCCCGGCGATTGGGTGATCCAGAACGGAGCCAATTCCGCCACGGGGCGGGCCCTGATCCCGATCGCGAAGTCGCTCGACATCCGGACCGTCAACGTTGTGCGGCGTGCGGAACTGGTGGACGAGATCAGGATGCTCGGTGGCGATGTCGTGCTTGTTGACGGGCCTGATTTGTCCAAGGGAGTCGCCGCTGCGACAGGAAAAGCGCGAATTCTTCTTGCGCTCGACATGGTTTCGGATTCCTCCGCCTTGAATCTGATGAATGCGCTTGCCCCTAATGGTGTCCTGGTTGCCTACAGCGCAATGAGCGGCAAGCCGATGATCGGCTCGGCGCTGAACGTAATTTTCCGGAATATGTCGATACGGGGCTTCTGGCTTTTCAACTGGTACAAGACCGCTACGCCGGAAAAGCTGGTGTCAATGTACGAATTTCTTGCCGGAATGGTTGCCTCCGGAACCATCACAGCGCCGATCGCCGCAAGCTACAGTCTCGATCGCTTCGCAGAAGCGTTGTCAGAAGCTGCAAGATTCAAGGGCAAAGTGATCCTGACCCCATAGTTGGTTGATCTCCAAGGCTCATTTCATGAAGGAGCACGACATGGCGACCACCTACCCTAAGATCACTGCACCTTCTATGCGTCGATTTCCACAGCGGAACCGAAGGAGATTTGTGAGATGCCCGTAGCCAAGTTTCATGTACACGAAGGTGTGTTCAAGGATAGCGAACTTGCCGCGATAGGGACGGCCGTACAGGCCGCCCTAGAGGAGGTGCTATCGATCCCGCCAGAAGATTACTTCCGCATCACGCACATTCTTCCAAAGGGACAGTTTGTCCACACGCCGGCTTTCGTCGGCTGCACGTATAGTGATCGCTTGGTCCTCCTCGAGCTCACCTTTATCTCGGGCCGTCCGAAGGAGAAGCGCCTGGCCTTGCTCACCGCGCTGAATCGACACGTCGTGGAGAAGGTCGGTCTGCGGCCGGACGATCTCGTCGTCCTTGTCTACGAGATGCCCGGTGAGAACTTCTCCTTCGGCGATGGACTGGCACAGCGGGCTCACATCTCGGCCTAAGGCGCTTCCGTTAGCCTTCGCTGTCGCGAGAAATATCGCTGCTTGAATCTCGATGGCCAAAACGTGGAGACCGAAAATGGCTATGCTCAATTGGAACGACTACCTAAACCAGATTCTTGACCGCATCGGCGAGATAGGCAAGCTTTCACCGGACACCGTCAAGGGCTATGCCGCTTTGAGCGGCGCCGGCGCCAAGACGGGACACCTGATTCCAAGACCCGTGAATTGATCGCGGTCGCGGTTGCAATTACGCTGCGCTGCGACGGTTGTATCGCCGCCCACTCCGCGGCGGCAAAGAAGCTCGGTGCCACCAAGGAAGAGATCGCAGAAGCCTTGAGCGTCGGCATCAGCGTCAACGCCGGGGCAGCCATGGTCTACGCGACCCGCACGGTTGACGCGTACGATGCGGCAACTTGAAGCGCTCGCCGCAAGCACGGGCCGTGCCTCATTGGTCCGCGAGGTACGGCCGCGTTTAAAGCGGACGTAGCCTGCGTCGCATCAGGCGCGGGTTTATGGGTACAGGCCTAGCTCGCCGTCATCCCACCGCCGTTCAACGCCTTCCGGATCATCTCCGCGAGCTGGTTGCGGCGGTAGGGTTTTGTCAGCAGAATCACGCCGTCGTCGAGCTTGCCGTGGTGGACGACGGCGTTGTCGGTGTAGCCGGAGGTGTAGAGCACCTTGAGGCCCGGCCGGAGCTTCGCGACCTCGTCGGCGAGCTCACGGCCGCTCATGCCGCCGGGGATGACGACGTCGGTGAAGAGCAGATCGAAGGCCTGGCCGGCCGCGATCAGCTGCAGCGCGGCACGGCTGTCCGCGGCGGCGACTGTCTTGTAGCCGAGGCTCTGGAGCTGCGCGGTCACGAAATTACGCACCAGCGTGTCGTCCTCGACCACGAAAATGGTCTCGGCGCCGCCTTCCGCCTGCGGCGCCACGGCAGCTGCCACGTCCGTCGTGCCTTCGCCCGGGGGCAGATAGAGCTTGATCGTGGTGCCGTGGCCTTCCTCGCTGTAGATCTTGATGTGGCCGCCGGATTGCTTGACGAAGCCGTAGACCATGGAGAGGCCGAGACCTGAGCCTTTGCCGACCTCCTTGGTGGTGAAGAACGGCTCGAAGGCCTTGTCCTGCACGCTGAGCGGCATGCCGGTGCCGGTGTCGCTGACCGCGAGCATCACGTAAGGGCCGGCCCGCACCTCCGCATTGGCCTGCGCATAGGCTTCGTCCAGCACGACGCGGTGGGTCTCGAGCAGGAGCTTGCCGCCGTTCGGCATGGCATCGCGAGCGTTGATCGCCATGTTGAGCACGGCATTGGTGAGCCGTGACGGATCGATGTGCGAGGTCATCGGACCCTGCTCGAGCACGGTCTCGATCTGGATCTGCTCGCCCAGGGTGGGGCGCAGGAGCTTTGCGATGTCGGCGATGGCGGCGTTGATCTCGACGTCGCGCGGCTGCAGCGGTTGCTTGCGCGCGAACGCCAGCAGATGCTGGATCAGCTCGGCGCAGCGTTCGGCGGCATCGTCGATCAGGCGCGCGGTGCGCTGCAGCTCCGGCTGACCCTTCAGGCTCGCCACCAGCGTCTCGGTATTGCCGGAGATCACCGTCAGCATGTTGTTGAAGTCGTGTGCGACGCCGCCGGTCAGCTTGCCGATGGCATCGAGCTTCTGCGACTGCTGCAACTGCCGCTCGGTTTCGCGCGACGAGGTCGCGTCGTGATAGACCAGCACGGCGCCGGAGATGTTGCCTTGCCCGTCGAGCATCGGCCGGCCGCTGATCATCAGATGGCGCGTATTGTTGCCGCTGTGCGGGCGGACGATCATCTCCAGATTTTCGAACGCGTCGCCGCGCAGCACGCGCACCGACGGCAGCCCGTCTGTCTCGAGCGGCGTGACGCCGTCGCCGTGGAACACGTCGGACAGGGCGCGCAGATTGCGCACGTTCATGCCGGTTCGATGCAGCAGGATGCGCTCCGCCGCCGGATTGGACAGCAGCACGGTGCCTTCGGCGTCGATCACCAGCACGGCCTCCGCCATGCCGCGGAACGTGCTCTGGAGCACGTTGACCGACAGGCGCAGCTCATCATGGGCGGTGAGGAGGTGCTCGGTGCGCTCGGCAACGGCGGCCTCGAGCGCCTCATTGGCGGCCTGGGTCTCGTGCAGCGTGCTCTTGAGCGCGACCTGGGTGCGCCGGCTTTCGCGCATCAACATCAGGAAGAGCAGGAGGATCACCAGCGCGCCGATCACGTCGATGCCGAGCAGCACGATCCCGGTCCGGCGCGAGTCGGCTTCGCGGCTGGCCAGCAGCTTTTCTTCGCCGCCGGTGAGCCGCTCCAGATTTCCCGTGAGAGTTTCCATCAAGCCGCGACCCTCGGCGCGGTCCCGCAGCGTCTTGGTGCCGTCGTCATCGCCGCTTGCGCGCAGCCGGAGCGCTTCGGCTGCGACCTCGAGGCGGCGGAGGATGAGAGGCTCCGTGGCCTCCAGCAGCGCCATCTGGTCCGAATTGTCGCGAATGGCGAGCTTGAGGTTGGCCAATGCCCGTGCGATCCGGCTCCGGGATGCCTGGAATTCCTCGCTAAAGCCGTTGCTGCGGAAGATCTCGTAGCCGCGCGCAGCGCTCTCGGCGCGGCGGACTTGCAGGCGCACATCCGAGATCTTCTTCAGCACCTCGACAGTGTGGTTGACCCAGGCCGCATCCGACCGCGACTTGAGGTCGAGACCGATTGAGGCGGCGGTGATGAGCAGGAGGATGGCAAGTCCAGCACCGAAAATGACGCGCTGCGAGGGGATCAAGGGGCCTCTTTCTGGTCCTTCGGCGGCGCGTTCTCGCCGAGGCATTCCCGGATGGTCGTCAACAGCGTCTCGGGCGTGAATGGCTTGCGCAGGCAGCGCGATGCGCCGAGCTCCAGCGCCATGCGCAGAAAGTCCGGGGAGGGCGATGCGGATGAGGCGAAGGCGTAGCCCGACATGGCGATCAACGGGATCGCCGGCGCACGCTCGTGAAAGATGCGGATGGATTCGAAGCCGCGCATATGCGGCATGAAGATATCAACCAGCATCACATCAAACGTCTGCGCTTCCAGCGCAGCAAGCCCGGTTTCGCCGCCGTCAGTCAGCGTGACATCGAAGCCCTGGCGCAGGAGGAGGACTTCGATGGTCGCGCCGACCATCGGATCGTCATCGACCACGAGAATACGCGGCATGTCCTTTCCCAATAGATCGAAGTCCCCACAGCGATTGGTGATATAGGCGAATCGTGCGCCGGGTCAATTTGGGATTGGGCCGACGTAGATATGCACGACGGAATGCATAGCGCCCTCCTGCAGGTTCCGCGTAGCGGGTGAATTCCGTCGGATTTCATTGACCAGTTGAGACAAATCCGCGCGATCCGCGAGAGCTGTTGCTTCAACAAATGGGGCGCGTAGTCACCCGACGGGATGATGACGCGTGCGTGCAGGTCGAACTATTGCAGAACCGTGATCTGCGGAGGTTCTGCGATGACGCGTTCGCAACAAGACGTGCAAGACCTGGGCGCGGAAGATCGCAGGGCGTATCGACGATGGGCGCGCGCCGTTTTGTTCGCCAGCTTCTGGCTTCACGACCGCACTGTTATGGTCGCTCAATCCGTGTCGGAAACGGGGAACTCGCCGAGAGGGGGCCAAAACAAATGGGCGGCGCCGATCGTCGGCGCCGCCCATCAATGACGCTCTTCAGGCTGCGTTACGGGCAGGGATGGCGAAGGCCGTCATAGCCGAGATAGGTGCCGGACGCCGGGTCGTAGGACTGGTAGCGCTGAGCACAATAGGCCGACGAATCGCCGCCACTGTCAGGCACCACGGCGACGGACACGCCGTCGTCATAGTAGCTGTCGTCGTAGTAGGAGGGATCGTTGTAGTAACCGCCGCCGTAATATGCGTAGGAGCCAAGGCCGCCGATCGCCGCACCGGCCGCGAAGCCCGGCCAGAAGCCGCCGCGGCGATGCCAGCCACCGCCGTGCCAATTGCCGCCGCCGCCATTCCATTGGCCTCCGGCTGCCGCGAAATTGCGGCCACCGCCGCTAAAGGCGGGTCCGGCGCTCGGGTGCACAGCCGTGCTGGCCGCGAAATTGCCGCCGCCGCCGATCCGGGCGCCGCCACCAAACCCGCCCGCACCGAAATGCGCGCCGCCACCGCCGCCGAAGTGAGCTCCGCCACCGCCGCCGAAATGGCCGCCGCCACCTCCGCCGCCGCGGCCGCCATGGCCCTGGGCGAAGCTCGGGGTCGCCATCGGAAGAACCAGTGCCAGCGCTGCAGCTGCGCTCAAAACTCTCAGACTGTTCATGTTCAAACTCCTTTCCCGGAAGCAAATCCCTTGAAAGGGCTACAGTTCCGGGGATCACGCCGGTTTGCGCATGAGGAATAGATGTCCATGCCGTCGCTGTACCCGGCATGAATGGATCGCGACCGATTTGCGGCAGCGGCGGCTGCCCCGTGTCACCGCGTTTGGCTGGACACGGCGGCGCTGGGCGAACTGGACATTTGGCCGTCCGGATGGCATCAGGCCCCCACGAAGCAGGGTCCTTGCCGCATGAAACAATTCTTCTTGAAGCTCTTCACCTGGTGGAACGGCCAGACCTTTGGCACGCAACTCTGGACCCGCCGGTTCGGGGAGCTGGTCGGCCAGGACGAGCAGGGCAACCGCTACTACCGCACGGCCGGTGGCAAGATCGACCCGACGCTGGGCTTCGAGCGGCGCTGGGTGATCTATAACGGTTACGCCGAAGCCAGCCGCATCCCGACGGGCTGGCATGGCTGGATGCATCACGTCGTCGACGTGCCGCCGACCGAGGAGAACTACCAGCCGCGCGAATGGGAGAAGCCGCACCAGCCGAATCCGACTGGTACCGCCAAGGCCTACCGGCCCTCCGGCTCGACCCTGGCCAGCGGCAAGCGGCCGAAGGCGACCGGCGACTACCAGCCCTGGACGCCCGGCTAACCGCGCTTCTCCCATCGTTGGATTGGATGCACCCGCATCCGCCGCGCAGCGCTGTGGACAACGGGAACAGCGGGGATGCCGCCTGCGCGGGCGTTGCGCCTGCACGAGCGATGCGGCTCAATGAACTCATCTTACGGGGATGGGAGACCATCGCGTTCGGTTCGGGCAACAGTTCGCGACTGTCCCGAAATGCAGCGGCCGCCGACCAGGACTCGATCGGGAGATAGGCCCCCGGTCTGGAAGCTCCGAAATCGCCCGATGAGAATGTGCGCCGCCGTGAGACAGGAAAGGCCGCTTGGGAAACCGAGCGGCCTTTTTCTGTTGTCGGGGTCTCGTGCCCCGGACGCAGCGCAGCGCCTCTTGGCGGTGCGCTGCTGAGCCGGGGCCCAATGTTGCAGCGATCTGTGAGGCTTCCTGGGTCCCGGCTCTGCGCAGCAGCGTTGCACGCTGCAGCGCGTCCGGGACACGAGAGTAGGGGGTTATGCCAAGCGCTCGGCTGCGCGTCTGGCCGCATCGAGGCGGCGTGCCTGCCATGGCGCGACCCTTTCCTTCATGAGCGCGAGCACCTCGGCCGGAGCGGTATCCGGCGAGCCGGCATTGAATGGTGGCGCGGGATTGTATTCGAGGCGAAGCTGCACCGCTTCTGCGGTGGTGCGATCGACCAGCAGCGATACCAGCGTCAGCGCGAAATCGATTCCCGCGGTGACACCGCCGCCGGTCACGCGGTTTCGATCGATGCACACGCGCGTTTTTGTCGGAGTCGCACCGAACAGCGCCAGCATCTCCATCGCACTCCAATGGGTGACGGCATTGTAGCCCTTCAAGAGCCCGGCCGCGCCCAGCACCAGCGATCCGGTGCAGACCGACGTGACGAATTTGGCGTTCGACGACTGCTTGCGGACGAAGTCGAGAGTTTCGTCATCATTGAGGAGAGCGTCGGTGCCGAAGCCGCCAGGAACGCAGATCACATCCAGTTGCGGACAGTCGGCAAACGTCACGGTCGGCGCCAGCATCAACACGGAATCGCTGGGCACCGGGTCCAGCGTCTTCCAGATCAGGTGCACGGTCGCGCCGGGGACAGATGAGAACACCTGCAACGGCCCGGTGAAATCGAGCTGGGTGACGTGCGGAAACACCAAGAGACCGATCTGCAGCGGTGCCGACATGAAAGCCTCCAATGAAAAGCTTGACGCCGGCAGACTGGCATGATGCCATCTTGTCCAAAATGGCGTAATTCCCTCACTTTCGGACATGACCAATGATCGGCGTCCTGATCTTTCCGGATTTCCAGTTGCTCGATGCGGCCGGCCCGATCTCGGTGTTCGAGATCGCGGCGCGCGCCAGCGACAAGCCGCTTGCGCTCCGGGTGCTGGCGGTGAACGCCGGCGCGGTGCGCTCGTCCTCCGGCGTCGAGATGATGGCGCGCGATTTCAAATCAGCGAACGCGATCACGACGCTGGTGGTGGCGGGCGGTTCGGGCGTTGGGGCGGCGGCGCGCTGCGAGGTCACGCGCGTCTTCGTGCAGCGGCTGGCAAGGCGCGGCGTGCGCATCGCCAGCGTCTGCTCGGGCGCCTATGTGCTGGCTGACGCCGGATTGCTCGATGGCCGCCGCGCCACCACGCATTGGGGCCGCACGCGCGAGTTCGTCGCCCGCTATCCCAAGGTGAAGTTCGAGCCGGACCAGATCTTCACCCGCGACGGCAATATCTGGACGTCGGCGGGCATTTCCGCAGGCATCGACCTGGCACTCGCGATGGTCACCGAGGACCATGGCGAGGAGATCGCGCAACAGACCGCGCGGCAGCTCGTGCTCTACCATCGCCGCAGCGGCGGCCAGTCGCAATTCTCCTCGCTGCTGGAATTGAAGACGCCGAACGGGCGCTTCGGCGCGCTGTTGTCCTGGGCACGGGAAAATCTCGACGCGCCGCTGACGGTGGAAAACCTCGCCGATCGCGCCGGCATGAGCGCGCGGCATTTTGCCCGCGCCTTTGCCGCCGAGACCGGCGCGACCCCGTCCAAGGCGATCGAGCGGCTGCGGGTCGAAGTCGCCCGCGAGCGCGTGCAGTCCTCGCGCGAGGCGATCGAGCTCGTGGCCGAGGCGACCGGCTTCCGCGATCCTGAAAGAATGCGCCGCGCCTTCATCCGCGCCTTCGGCCAGCCCCCGCAGGCGCTGCGGCGCGCGGCGCGGGCGGGTTAGGGCATCTGCTCGCGGCCAAAAAGCGAGTATCGACGACAAGTAAGCAGATGTCGCGTTGGGCCCAAGATGCGACGTCGCGGTTTTTGCATGTTACTGGGAGAGAGCGTCAGCACAGGCAGCTAGCTATGGATGAAAGCAATCCCGAATATTGGCCTACCAAGTTGCAGGAAATCTTTGCCGCGGTTGGGACGGCCATAGGCGATAAGCGACTGACGCCAGATACCCTCAAGTCAGTTCGACTTCCGAACGACGAGTTTACGATCTGCCACGTCTCTGCGGAGGAGGCTGGATGGAAGCGCGGCCACTACCGAATATCGATGGCCGGGGGACAGTGGAAGTTCACATCAGGGGCACTCGAGAAACTGTCGCGCAGGGCGGTTAAAGAGCACTTCCCACGTCGGCATCCAGCTTAGGTGGTGCTGTTGCGGCCGCTGTGCTTGACGTCTCCGCCCGCGCCGTCAATCGCCGCGCGATCGGCGTCAGCAGGTACGGCGAAAGATGGATCGGAAACTGCGTCATCGCGAAATAGAGCCAGGTCGTGGCCGGCAGCGCGCCGGCGGTCGCGGCGAGCATCAGGCCGAGATTGCGCTGTGACACCATCAGCCCGAGCGCCAGCGCGCGTTCGTAGCCGATGCGGCGAAACAGCAACGTCGTGACGGCGAGCAGCGTGAAATAGACCGCGAAGGCGAGAGCCGCGAGGCTGATCGTGAACACCGGCCGCGCCACCAGATCGCTCACGACATCGCCCATGATCGCGGACGCGAAGATCAAGAGGATGAGGATGTTGAAGCCGTCGATCGGCTGCTTGTGGCGCTGGATCGCATCGGGGCCAAAGATCCAGCGGATGACGGTCGCGGCCAGCAGCGACGCTGCGAGGATGCCGAGCAGCTTCAGGCCGAGCGTGAGTGGCGAGATGCTCAGCATGCCGCCGAGGAACAGGCTCGCGAACAGCGAGGCAGTGAAGGGCACGATCGCGGTCGAAGTCACCAGCGTGACCAGCACCAGCGTGGCGTCGAGGCCCATCAGCGCCGCGAGCGCCGGCGAGGCCATCATCGGCGAGGCCATGCTCTGGAGCATCAGCGCCAGCGACAGGCCGGGCGCGCGGACGGTGAGCCCGGTCGCATGCGCGATCAGTCCGACGATCAGCGGTACGCCGATCGTGGTCCAGGCCGTGGCGGTCGCCACCAGCGCCGGCCGGCGCAGATGTCCGTACAGCGCCGCCAGGTCCACCCGCATGAAGGAGATGCAGAGCAGGACGAGGATCGCCTCGGTGACGTAGGGACGCAGCAGCGCGCCGAGCGGCGGCACTGCGGCGGCGATGAACACGACGGCGGCCACCGCACGGGTGCCCTGGCCGCCGAGCCAGGTCAGGCCGCGGAGGGGAAGGGCGAAGACAGTTCGAACTGCGGATGACATTCGGATGATGGCGGTGCCAGCCCAGCGCTAGGCGGGGCGGCGGGCCTCCTGGAAGGCCTTGCAGACGGCGGCGGCATCGGGATCGAGCACAACGGGCATGGGGAGCGACCTCCGGGGTTCCTGGTTGGGGGTTGGCGGGTTTTCGGAGGCAATGCCAGCCTCGGCCTCGGGGAGAGGCTTCCAACTATCCCATCCGTGGCCCGGTCTGGCCAGCCGGCGGCGGGCAGGGCAGGAATGCCGCCCTTTCCCCGCCGTATTCGACGTGTTAACCGGATGGCCTGCGAGCGGCGGTATGCCCTGTAGAATGTCCAACAAGCCCGATTCGCTGTTGAAGCCGCGCGAGATATGTTTCGAACCATTACCCTAACAGGTCTTGCGGCGCTTTTGGCCGCCACCGCTTTGACGGTGGCGACGCCCGCGCAGGCGCAGATCGGCACGATCTTCTCCGATCCGCCGCCGCTGCGGCCGCCGGGGAGCATCCCCCGTGGCGGGCAGCCGCAACCGCAGCCGACCCCCGACGACGACGAAGAGGTGCCCGAGCTGCCGCCGCAGGGCCGCGTGCTGCCGTCGCGCCCGATGCCGCCGAGCCGGCAAGGAAATCTTCCTGGTAATGTCATGCCCGGGCCGGTCGAGAGCCAGCCGCTGGCGCCGCCACCGGGCACCACCATCGCTCCGCAGAACCAGCCGCCGGCCGTCGCTGTCGCACCGCCGGGCGCGCCTGCCCAGCCGGGCGGAGTTCCTGGCCAGCGCCAGCCGCAGCAGAAGGGCGGACCGCAGCAGGGCGCGGTGCCGCAGGCGCCTGCAAGCCTCCAGCCGGGCGACGAGGTCGTCACCGAGCCGCCGGCCCAGAAGATCATGAACAAGAAGGCGACGTTCTCCGGCCTCGACAAGATCACCGGGCGCATCATCAATTTCGACGAGGATATCGGCGAGACCGTGCAGTTCGGCGCGCTGCGGGTGAAGACCGACGCCTGCTACACCCGGCTCGCAACGGAAGCTGCCAACACCGACGCCTTCGTCGAGGTCGACGAGATCACCCTGCAGGGTGAGGTGAAGCGGATCTTCTCCGGCTGGATGTATGCCGCGAGCCCCGGCCTGCACGGCGTCGAGCACCCGATCTACGACATCTGGCTCACAGACTGCAAAGAGCCACAGCAGACCATTGCGACCGCGGCACCCGATCCCGCGACCAAGCCCGCGCCGCCACCGCCGCCGGCGCAGAAGAGGGCCGCGCCCAAGCAGGCCGTGCAGCAGCGTCCGCCGCAGCCGTTGCCGCCACCGCAGCAGCCGCAGGCAGCCCCACCGCCGCCGCCGGAGCAGCGGCCGGGTCTGTTCGGTATTCCCGGGTTTGGCCGTTAGGCCAAATCCCGGGCTTTGGCCGGTAATGTAATTTATTGGTAGTGTCTCAGTTTGAAATCGTGGGTAGTGGCCAGTCCGCGAAGCAGACGGTCGAGGAATGGAGATTTGCCGATTGACAGAACTAGCCCCGCTACGCATGCGCCGCAGCCTGCGTGGGCCAATCGACAAACCCATTTGGCCGGATGGCGTAAATCTCAAAGCCTTTTCAGAGAGCTATGCCGCCGAGGTACATGCGCTCCTCGAATTGGCATATGCGAACGGCGGAGGATCGGTCGCTTCGTTTGATGAATGGTGGCCTGGGCTCGCGGGCGACAGCGAGTACGACCCCAATCTTGTCTTTCCTGCCTACGACGGTGTCGGAACCATCGTTGCGGTCGCCCAATGCTGGACTTCGGCATTCGTCAAGGATTTCGTTGTTCACCCAAGGTTTCGACGGCGAGGGCTCGGAAGAGCGCTGCTTCTGCACGTTTTTCACGTTTTTAGAGAGAGGCGCGACGAAGCCGTTGATCTCAAGGTTCAGGCCAACAATCCGTCCGGGGCTTTTCATTTCTACGAAGACCTTGGAATGGCCATTGTTTCAAACCGACCCACTACCGCCGCGTCGAGTGGCTTAAGAGCGTGACCTAATTTCAAACTGAGACACTACCAATTTATTGCCGCGAGGCGATGATCTCGAGCGCGCGCGTGCCCGGGATCGCATCCCCCGAAGACAGTCTCAGGAAATCGCCGGGCTCGCCGGCAAGCGCCTTGTCGAGCAGCGCGGTATAGCGCCGCCGCGAGATCTCGGCCGCACCAAAGCTCTTGAGATGCTCGGTGACATATTGCGTGTCGAGCAGCTCGAAGCCGCCATGGATCAGCCGCGCGACCAGATGCACCAGCGCGATCTTCGAGGCGTCGCGCGCGGTGTGGAACATGCTCTCGCCGAAAAAGGCGCGCCCCAGGCTCACGCCATAGAGCCCGCCGACGAGGTCGTCGCCCTGCCAGGCCTCGACGCTGTGGCAATGGCCGAGCTCGTAGAGACCGCCATAGAGGTCGCGGATGCGCTTGTTGATCCAGGTGTCCTCGCGTCCGGCCTGCGGCGCGGCGCAGCCGGCGATGGTCGCCTTGAACGCGGTGTTGACGGTGACGCGAAACGCATCCGAACGCACCGTGCGCGCCAGCCGCGAGGCGACGCGAAAACCGTCGAGCGGGATCACGCCGCGCATTTCCGGCTCGACCCAGAACAAGGTCGGATCATCGGCGCTCTCGGCCATCGGGAAGATGCCGCAGGCATAGGCGCGCAGCAGCACTGCCGGCGTGATTTCAGACGAGGCGGAGTCGCGCGAAGTCATAGTGCCCGATCATAGCAGAATCGCAATGCGCGTGCGATGGGGGCAATTCCGGATGCAGGGATCAACCCGCCGCGGCGCTGTTCGCCTTGCCGGGTGCCGCGGGCGTGCGTTGGAACCGCAGGATGATGCGGGTTCCGGAATGGTTGGGATCGCGCTCGACGGTGGCATCGAGCTTGGAGGCCATGGCCGCGACGATGCGCTGGCCCATGCCGGTGGAGCGCGGATCGGCCTTGACGTTGTCGCCGACGCCGTCGTCGGTGATCGACAGCAGGAGATCGTCGCCCTCCGATCTCAGCTCGACATGAATCGGGCCTGCGCCGTCGGGATAGGCGTATTTCACCGCGTTCATCACCAGCTCGTTGACGATGATGCCGACGGCGACCGCGCGGTCCGGGTCGATCTCGATCGGCTCGGCCTTCACCGTCAGGCGCGACATCCGATTGCCTTCAGCGGAGCGGCGGAGATCCTCGAGCAGGGCGTCCAGATACTGGTTGAGCACGACGCTCTTCAGATCCTGCGAGGTGTAGAGGCGACGGTGCACCTGGGCGACGGCGGCGACGCGGCCCATCGCGTTGGTCAGCGCGGCCTTGACCTCGTCCTGTGCGGCGGAGCTCGCCTGCAGATGCAACAGCGAGGCGATGATCTGGAGCGAATTGCCGACGCGGTGATTGACCTCGCGCAGCAGCATCTCGCGTTCGGCGGCAAGCGCTGCGTAGCGGTCGCGCGAGGCATGAATCTCGGCCTCGGCTTCCTCGCGCGCGCGCTGCAACTCGGCCTGGCGCAGCGCGCCTTCGGCCGCGACGTGCAGCAGCGGGATGAAGTCGCCCTTGACGTCCTTGACCAGATAGTCCGCCGCACCTGCCTTCAGCGCGGTGACGGCGATGCTGGAATCCTGGGAGGCCGTGACGAACACTACCGGCGGGGCGTCCGGGATCGCCATGATCTGCTCGAGCGTCTCGAGCCCGTCGAGGCCCGGCATATATTGATCGAGCGCCACGACATCGATGCAGCCTTCGGTGGAGCCTTCAATCGAGCCTTGGCTGCCTGCGTTGCGGATGCGCTCGAGGCCTTCCTCGCCGCTCGCGGCATGGATGACCTTGTAGCCGCGCCGCGTCAGGCCGCGATCGACCAGGCGCGCCAGCGCGTCGTCGTCATCGATGTAAAGCAGTGTTGGCGTGCGCTGGGTCATGTGGCGGCGGGCGGGACCTGGATGACCGAGAAGAACAGGCCGAGCTGCCGGATGGCATTGGCGAAATTCTCGTAATTGACGGGTTTTGTGATGTAGACGTTGCAGCCGAGTTCGTAGCAGCGCTTGATCTCCTGGCTGTCGTCGGTGGTGGTCAGCACCACCACGGGCGAGGCCTTGAGATATTTGTTTTCCTTGATCTGCTTCAGGATATCGATCCCGCTCATGTCGGGCAGGTTGAGGTCGAGCAGGATCAGGAGCGCGTTGCCCTTCTGGACAAGTCCGCTGCCGTCGGCGCCGAACAAATGCTTCATCGCCTCGGTGCCGTTGGCGAACGACACGATCTCGTTGTTGACGCCTGAGCGGCGGATATTGCGCTCGATCAGCCGGGCGTGGCCCTCGTCGTCCTCGATCATGATGATGGTGACGGGCAGTGTCATTGGTCCGCGTTCCGGTTGCTGGCGTTCCAGTTGATGGGCAGTGTGATCGTGAAGGTGCTGCCCGCGTTGAGTTCCGATGATACCGACATCGTGCCCCCGAGGCGGCGCACAAGTGCACGTACATGGGCAAGACCGATGCCCTGGCCGGGCTTGTCCTGGGTTCCCGCACGGCGGAACAAATCAAAAATCCGCTGATGATCCTTCGGATCGATACCGCGGCCGTTATCGCTGATTTCGAAGATAGCGTAGCCGAGCTTGGTGCGCCCGCGAATTCTGATTTCGCCGGGAACGCCGTTCTTCAGGTACTTGATCGCGTTATCGATCAAATTGGAGAAGATCTGCTCCAGCGCAAGGCGGTCGCTAACGATATTCGGCAGCGGTTCGATGTGGATCTCGGCCTGCGCTTCGGCGGCCTGATGCGCCAGCGATGACACGATGGTCCCAACGAAATCGCCGGTATCGATCCTCTCCGGCTGGAACTCGCGGCGGCCCTCGCGGGTGAGATTGAGGATTGCCGAGATCAGCCGGTCCATCCGGGCGATTGAGGATTTGATGAAGCCGAGCGCCTCGGAAAAATCCGCCGAAAGCTGCTTGTCGGGGCCGTCGAGCGGGATGTCAGCGACATCGACCGGCGGGCCGCCTGCCGGCACGCCCGTGAGCTCCCCGATCCGGCGAAAGATGTCATTGCCCAATTCTTCGAGCTCGCTGGTGAAGCCCATGATGTTGACCAGCGGCGAACGCAGGTCATGGCTGACGATATAGGCAAAGCGCTGGATCTCGTCGTTGGCTTCGCGCAGGTCTGCTGTGCGTTCGTCGACGGTGGCCTCCAGATTGAGATTGGCGTCGCGCAGGCGGGTCTCGGCGTCGTCGCGGGCGCCAGCGGAGCGCCGCACCAGCCAGACCGAGATCAGGGCAAGCAGCACGACGAGACCTGAGCCGATGCCGGTCATCGATGCGGCCAGCGTCTGGCTCCGGTCGGAGTTGGAGGTGCGGATCCGGAACAGTCGTTCCTCTTCGCGGATCATCGCGTTGGCCAGATTGTTGATCGTGGTTGTGGTGTCGCCGGCAGCGGCCTCGCGGATGAGCGCCGTGGCCATGTCGGGCTGACCCTGTTCGACGTAATTCATCTCGCGCGAGAACTGGCCGAGCCGGGTCTCGATCGCCGCACTCAGCTTCTCGATGCTCTCGCGTTGCGCCGGATTGTCGCCGATCTGGCGCGTGAGCTTGTCGAGCGCCGGAACGATTGCTGCGACGGCCTTCTCGTGATCCGACTGGAAATCCGGTCCCTGCGTCAAGAGAAAGCCGCGGGCGCTGCTCTCGGCGCGCCGGATTTCGAGCAGCAGGGTGTTGATCTGGTTCTCCACCTCGATGGTGTGGATGACCCATTTGCTGTCGTCTCGGGCCTCGTTGACGAGATAAACGGAGCCGGCGCTGATCACGGTCAGCACCAGGAGTCCTGCCGCGAATAGCAGGATCTGCCAAAATGCGCGCCGCCGCTGTTCCCCAGCCGTCACGACGGTCTCGCGTTGTTACGCGTAGCGGAGTTCAAAACGCCCCCTTGGAACTGCCCCCCAACCGTCCAGAACGCGATTGGGGCCAAGGGGTTCCATGACCGGAGCGAAATTATGTCGCAGTCGGTTCCGGCTTCCCGGCGAGGTACTGCTCGAGCCAGTGGATGTGGTAGTCGCCGTTGATGATGTCGTCTTGGCGCACCAGGTCGCGGAACAACGGCAGGGTGGTCTCGATGCCCTCGACCACCATCTCGTCCAGTGCCCGGCGCAGCCGCATCAGGCATTCGGCGCGGGTCTTGCCGTGGACGATCAGCTTGCCGACAAGGGAATCGTAATAAGGCGGGATCGTGTAGCCCTGATAGACCGCGGAATCGATGCGGACGCCGAGGCCGCCCGGCGGATGATACTGCGTGATGCGGCCCGGCGAGGGACGGAAGGTCTGCGGGTTCTCCGCATTGATGCGGCACTCGATCGCATGGCCGATGATCTGAATCTCGCTCTGCTTGGCCGGCAGCTCGCCGCCTGCGGCGATACGGATCTGCTCCAGCACGAGATCGATGTCGGTGATGCTCTCGGTGACGGGATGCTCGACCTGGATGCGCGTGTTCATCTCGATGAAGTAGAACTCGCCGTCCTCGAACAGGAACTCGATGGTGCCGACGCCGAGATACTTCATCTCGCGCATCGCCTTGGCACAGGTCTCGCCGATCCTGGCGCGCGCAGCCGCAGCCAGCACGGGCGAGGGGCCTTCCTCCCAAACCTTCTGGTGACGGCGCTGCAGCGAGCAGTCGCGCTCGCCGAGATGGATCGCGCCGCCGCGGCCATCGCCGAGAATCTGGATCTCGATGTGGCGCGGCTTCTGGAGGTATTTTTCGAGGTAGACGGAGGCGTCGCCGAAGGCCGATTTGGCCTCGTTGGCCGCCGTCGACAGCGCCACCTGGAGATCCGCCTCGCTCTGCGCGACCTTCATGCCGCGGCCACCGCCGCCGGCAGCGGCCTTCACCAGCACGGGAAAGCCGATTGTCCGGGCGATCGCCATCGCATCGTCGTTGGGACCAACCGCACCCTCCGAGCCGGGCACCACGGGAATGCGGAGCTTCTTGGCGGTCTTCTTGGCCTCGATCTTGTCGCCCATCAGGCGGATATGCTCGGCCTTCGGGCCGATGAATTGCAGATTGTGCTCGCCGAGGATCTCGGCGAAGCGCGCATTCTCAGACAGGAAGCCGTAGCCGGGATGCACGGCATCCGCGCCGGTGATCTCGCAGGCCGCGAGCAGCGCGGGCACGTTGAGATAACTGTCCTTCGACGGCGGCGGCCCGATGCAGACGCTCTCGTCCGACAGGCGCACATGCATGGCGTCGGCGTCGGCGGTGGAGTGCACGGCGACGGTCGCGATCCCGAGCTCCTTGCAGGCTCGCAGGATGCGAAGGGCGATCTCGCCGCGATTGGCTATGAGGATCTTGTCGAACATGGTGTCCTTAAGGGACTGGCGCGCGAAAAGCGGCGAGGGCGATTGCCGCCCTCAACCGTTACTCAATGATGACGAGCGGCTCGCCGAACTCGACCGGCTGGCCATCCTCGATCAGGATCTGGGTCACCGTGCCGGCGCGCGTCGAGGGGATCTGGTTCATGGTCTTCATGGCTTCGATGATCAGCAGGGTCTGGCCGACCGAGACCTTCGAGCCGACCTCGACGAACGGCTTGGCGCCGGGCTCCGGCGCCCAATAGGCGGTGCCGACCATCGGCGAGGTCACTGCGCCCGGATGCTTCGACATGTCCGCCGCTGTCGTGGCAGGTGCGGCAGCCGTAACGGCGACCGGCACGGGGGCCGCATGCGCGACCGGAACGGGCATCGTTGCAGCGACGCTGATGTTGCGGGCGACGCGCAGGCGCAGGCCGGCGCGCTCGATCTCGATCTCGGTGAGGCTGGTCTCATCGAGCAGCAGAGCAAGCTCGCGGACGAGCGCGGAATCCTCGCTGGAAAACTTTGCGGCTGCTTTGTCGTCTGGCTGGCGCGCCATGTTCTTTGATCCGAATGTTCTGTGTGAGGAGGGAGCGTCAGGCTTTAGGCTTGATGCCGACCTTGGCGGCAAGGCCCTGGATGGCAAGGCGGTAGCCCTCGATGCCGAAGCCGCAGAGCGATGCGAAGGCCGCGCGCGCGGTGTAGGAGTGGTGGCGGAAACTCTCGCGGGCGTGGATGTTGGTCACGTGCACTTCGACGGTCGGGATCTGCACCGCGAGCAGCGCGTCGTGCAGCGCGATCGAGGTGTGCGAATAACCGCCGGCGTTGATGATGATGCCCTTCATCTTGCGGGCGTGGGCCTCGTGGATGAAGTCGATCAGCTCGCCTTCGCGGTTGGACTGCCGGCAGTCGGCCTTGAGGCCGAAGGTCGCGGCCGTCTCCCGGCACAGCGCCTCGACGTCGGCCAGCGTCGCATGGCCATACTTCTCCGGCTCGCGCGTCCCCAGCATGTTGAGGTTCGGCCCGTTGAGAACGAGGATCGTGTCGGTTGCTGCTTCGGCCATTCCTGTCCCGGAAAGGTGTTTCGGCGTGGCGGGGTTATAGGTAACAAAGCGACCTAGGGGAAGCCTTGAAGGGCCTCCAGGGCCGCATCAGGCACCTCATCCAGTGCGCAAAAACCTGTGCGGAAACTACGGAAATTGCTTGTTAACCAGTCTAAAGCATGGCTGCCGGCCTGGTCGGGCTGGGGAGGCCGCCCAGAAGGCCAAAAGCCCCTGCCGATCGCTCGGCAGGGGCTCATTTGGGGCGTCAATGAAGGGCTTAGCCTTCGATGATGTAGACGATCTCGCGCGTCTGGGGCCGGACGATGATGTACTGGCCGTGCACGAAGATCACGTCATAGCCGCGCCACTCCGGATAGATCTCGACAATTCGTGCCGGGAGCGGATGGAAACGGACGCCCGCCGGGACGGCGGTGCCAACCGAAATGTTGAAGTTGACGTTGGTCGTTTCCTCGATCTTCTCGGACTTGATCGCCGATACGATCTGGGTCCGCTTTTCCGGCGGCGGAGCAGCGGTCGCCGACGTGGCGGCGTTGCCGGTCGTGGTTTGCGACTTGCTGTCGGTCGCAGCCGGACGGTTCTCGGCATTGTTGCTCTTGGTGGCGGCGCCGGCCTTGTTGTCCTCGGCTTTCATGTCCTTGCTGCCGGACTTGGTCGTCGATTCCGAGCTCATGCTCTTCGACTTGTCCTGGGCTGACTTGTCCTGGGCTGACTTGTCCTGCGCACTCTGGGCGTGATCACCCTTCGCCGCGCCGGCCTTCTCGTCAGCCGCGTTCTTGTTCATCGCGCCGGACTTTTCCATCCCGCCGGATTTCTCCGCGGCGCCGGACTTCTCCATCGCGCCGGACGACTTCTCTTCGGCTGCGCCGCCGGACTTCATGGAGCCGCCGGCCTGACCAACGGTGCCCTTCTCGGGAGCCGCTTCCTTGCCCGTCGCACCACCGCGCTCGGCGGCGCCGCCGGCGGGCTGCGAATGCTGCATCGGCTGCGCGCCGGCGCCGCCGCTGTCGTTCTTCATGGTGCCTTGTGCGTTCGCCAGACCAGTGCCGGCGACGAGTGCGAGCGCGGCAACCGAGATCATAAAGCGGTTCGACATTGAATTTCTCCTCACATGTTTCTTTTGCGTCATTGCCCGCGCCGACAACGAGAGGGGGTGTCAGTAGTTCCGGAACATCTTCGGTTCCGAGGCATTTGTTTCTTAAACGCGAGATGAATGCGCGTGCCGGATTCGCGCCAGTATTCGGATAACGAAAAAGGCCGGCTTTTCAGCCGGCCTCGTTTCGCGCCTGAGTTGTAAGGCGTCTGATCAGCAGGTCGCTTTGCCGCAGCGGGCGACGCCGATCTTTTCCTTGAGGCCGTCGAGGCCGACGGCGCCGACCACGATCTGCTTGCCGATCACGTAGCTCGGCGTGCCGTTCATGCCCATCGCTTCGGCGAGCTTGAAGTTCTCCTCGATGGTGGTGCGCACCTCGGGGCTCGCGATGTCCTTCTCGATTCTAGCGGTATCGAGGCCGGCTTCCTTGGCCGCTTGAAGCGCGCGCGCCTTGTCGGCGGCACCGCGACCGCCGAGCAGCTTCTGGTGGAAGTCGAGATATTTCTTGCCGGAGGGGTCCTGCATGCGCACGGCGACGGCGACCTGGGCGGCTTCGACCGAGCCCTGGCTCAGCACTGGAAACTCCTTCAGCACGACCTTCAGCTTGGGATCGGACTTCATCAGGTCGAGCATGTCGCCCATCGCGCGCTTGCAGTAGCCGCAATTGTAGTCGAAGAACTCGACGAAGGTGACGTCGCCGTCCTTGTTGCCGAGCACGACCTGGCGCGGCGAGTTGAAGATCGCATCCGAGTTCTGCGCGATGCTGGCCTCGTGCTTCTTGGTTTCGGCATCAGCCTGGCGCTTGCTGAGCTCGGTCATGGCCTCCTCGAGGACCTCGGGGTGGCTGACGAGGTAGTTCTTGATGATCGCCTCGATGTCGGTGCGCTGGGCACCCGAGAAGCTGTCGGCGGAAGCCGGTGCCGTTGCGCCGAACATGGCGAGCGCAAACAGCGCGGGAGCAAGCAGGCGCAGCGAAGGCATTGGCAAATCCTCTTATCCAGAGCAGGTTTCGAAAAAACGTCCCGGCGGACTTAATCGGAGTGTCGTGACGTCAAAGTGGCGGATGTCGTGATCGGGCTAGTTGCGCGGCGGTTTCGACGCCACGATGTCGTCGGCCTTGACCCATCCGGGCGTGCCGACGGCGAAACGGGTTTTCGCGCGCGTGGCGAGCTCGCGAGCGGTCTTGTTGTCGCCGCGCAAGTATGCGGCCTGGGCGGAGGCGAGATCCGCCTCGGCATAGTCTCCCTTCCGGCCATAGGCCATCGCGAGCTGCATGTAGCCGAGCGGGGCCTCCGGCTCGCGTGTCACGGCGGCACGGAGAATCCGAATGGCGTCGTCCGTGTAGGCCTTATTATCGGTTCCAACCAGTGCCTGCCCAAGTAACATCTCGATGAGGGGCGCATTGTTCGAGAGTGCGACAGCCTTGCGCAGGGGGGCGATCGCGTCGGCCGGCTTGCCGCTCTCCAGTAGGGCCTGGCCGCGGACCTCGTAGAAGTACGGGTTGTTCGGCTGCACCGCGATCAGCGCGTCGATCTGGGTGAGCGCGCTGCGCAAATCGCCGTGCAGATAGGTGCTGATGGCGCGGGCATAGCGCGCCGGCATGCTGTCATTGGTCAGGGGATAGCGGCGGTACACCAGTTCCGGCCGCTCCATGAAGGCGGAGATCTTGGCGCGCACCATGTCGTGGCGGAGCTGCAGCGCAGGATCGTCCTTCTTGTCCCAATACGGGCTGGTGCTGGCGAATTCCTGGAGCGCTGCAACGCGCTCAGCGGGCATCGGGTGCGACTGCAGATAGGGATCGGCGCCGCGTGCCGCGAACAGGCTCTCGCTGGTGAAGCGCTTGAAGGTCTCGTACATGCCCTTCGGCGACTGCTGGGTCGCGGTCAGGAATTTCACGCCCGCGCGGTCGGCGTTCTCTTCCTGTTGACGCTGGTAGGACAACAGCGAGCGGCGGATCATCTCCTGCGGTCCGGCGATCGCAGCCGCGCCGGCATTGGCGAGCCCGTTATTGCCACTGCTGGAGCCGCGGCTCGCACCCGCGACGAGCGCACCCGCGCCGAGCAGCATGGCGATGATCATCTGGGTCTGGGCATTGGCGAGCTGCTCGCGCAGCTTGGACAGATGGCCCCCGGCCAGATGCCCGGTCTCGTGCGCGAGCACGCCGATCAGCTGGTTCGGCGTCTCCGACTGCAGGATCGCGCCGAAATTGACGAAGATGCGGCGGCCATCGGCGACGAACGCGTTGAACGAGTTGTCGTTGATGATCACGATCTGGATGTTCTGCTTCTCCAGACCGGCAACCCGCAGGATCGGGCGCGTATATTCGCGCAACAGCTGCTCGGTTTCAGTGTCGCGCAGGATCGGCGGTCCGCGGCCTTCCTGCGCCTGTGTCGCCGGGACCGGCAGCAGCGCGATCGCGGCCGCCGTGACGAGGGCGGTGAGAGCGGAGGCCTTCTTGCGCAATGCGATCTGGAGCAGCATCAAACGGTCTGGGTCAAACGGGCTTTTAAGCGGACTTGGAATGCAGTTTTGTGATTGGTTTTGGCGATTGGCGGCGGACCGGATACGCGATATGCCCTTATGAGCCGTATAATGCGGCCAGTCTGGGGCGCAAGCGCCCTGTTTTCCGGACCGAACGACCCGGTCCGCCAGCGAAATAGCAGAAATCGATGCACGATGCGACATTGAGGAACCGGATGGGGCAGTGGCTCGAGCCCTCCCGCCGCAGTGATGTTCCCCCGTTCATGGTGATGGACGTGATGGCCGCGGCGGCCAGGATTGAGGCGGCCGGCGGCCATGTCATTCACATGGAGGTCGGCCAGCCCGCGGCCGGCGCACCGAAGACGGCGATTGCGGCCGCGCAGGCCGCGCTTCCTGCGGGGCGGATCGACTATACCTCGGCACTCGGCATTCCTTCCTTGCGCGAGCGCATCGCGCGGCATTATCGCGATGCCCATGGCTGCACCGTCGGCCCGGAGCGAATCGTGGTGACCACAGGCTCCTCCGGCGGGTTCATCCTCGCTTTCCTGTCGATGTTCGAGCCGGGCGATCGCGTCGCCGTCACGGTGCCGGGCTATCCGCCGTATCGTCACATCCTCACTGCGCTCGGCTGCGAGCCGGTGCTGATCGAGACCACCAACGAGACGCGTCACGCGCTGACCGGCGAGGCGCTGCTCGCCGCCCATCGCGAGGCGCCGCTGAAGGGCGTGCTGGTCGGCAGCCCCGCCAATCCGACGGGAACGATGATGTCCCGGGAGGCGCTCGCTGGCCTGATCGCGGCCTCCGAGGATGCGGGCATCCGCTTCATCTCCGACGAGATCTATCACGGGCTCGACTATGCCTTTCCGGCGGTAACGGCGGCGGCGCTGTCCGACCACGCACTCGTGATCAACTCGTTCTCGAAGTATTTTTGCATGACGGGCTGGCGCGTCGGCTGGATGGTCGTGCCCGACATCCTGGTGCGCCCGATCGAACGGCTGCAGCAGAACCTCTCGATCTCGGTGCCGTCATTGTCACAAATCGCGGCCGAAGCCGCCTTCGACGGTGCGGCCGAGATGGAGGAGATCAAGCATGGCTATCAGGAAAACCGGCGCATTTTGATCGAGGGATTGCCAAAGGCGGGCCTCAGCAAGTTTTTGCCGGCGGATGGCGCGTTCTATCTCTATGCCGACGTCTCGGACTTCACCTCGGACAGTTTCGACTTTGCAAAGCAGATGTTGGAGAAGGCCCACGTTGCGGCAACGCCGGGCGTCGATTTCGATCCGATCCATGGCCGCTCGTTCATCCGATTCTCCTATGCCCGCTCGGCTGCGGAGATGCGGGAGGCAGTTGACCGGATCGCTCACTGGCTTAAATAGCCGCCAGTTTCGAACAGCCTTCCGGAGTGCATCTTGTCTGACCGAACCGTACAGTCCGCCGCCACGCGGCATTCTTCTCTCGCCGCCTTGTTGTGGCCGACCCGACCGGGTGAGACCGTAGGCAGCTTGCGCGCATTCGTGCTGGTCGCGCTTGGCACCGCGTTGATGGCGCTATCAGCCAAGGTGAATCTGCCGCTGCCTTACGTGCCCATGACCCTGCAGAGCCTGGTCGTGCTGATGATCGGCGCGGCCTATGGCTGGCGCCTTGGCAGCGCAACCATGATCGCCTACCTCGCTGAGGGCGCGATGGGGCTGCCGGTGTTTGCCGGTCCGGTCGGCGGACTTGCGCCGCTGGTCGGCCCGACTGCCGGCTATCTGTTCGGCTTCGTCGCCGCGGCTTTCGTCACCGGCTGGCTCGCCGAGCGCGGCTGGGATCGCAGCGTGGGTCTGCTGTTTGCGGCAATGGCCGTCGGCCATGTCGTCATTTTCGTCGGCGGGTTCGGCTGGCTGGCCTTCGGCCTTGGTGCCGCCAAGGCTTGGCAGGTTGGCGTCGCGCCGTTTATAGCGGCATCTCTCGTCAAGAACGCGCTGGGTGCGACCCTGATGCCGGCGGCACGCCGGATCATCGATCGCCGGTAAAGCGCGCAAGTCCGAGCAGTTCCAATTGACAGGGCCGGCCAAGTTGATCTTGGCTGGCTCTAAATTTGAGGGGGAGTGAAACAATGACAACGACAACAATGGCGGGGGCGCCGGCCGCACCGAGTGCGGCCAAGCCGTGGTATAGAATTCTCTACGTCCAGGTGCTGATTGCCATCGTGCTCGGCGCGATTGTCGGCTGGCTCTGGCCGACGGTTGCCACCAACGAATGGATCAAGGCGCTCGGCGACGGCTTCATCAAGCTGATCAAGATGGTGATCGCCCCGATCATCTTCTGCACGGTGGTTTCCGGCATCGCCCACATCCAGGACGCCAAGAAGGTCGGACGCATCGGCGTCAAGGCGCTGGTCTATTTCGAGATCGTCTCCACCTTCGCGCTCATCATCGGCCTCATCATCGGCAACGTCGTGAAGCCGGGCGCGGGCTTCGGCAGTGCGGCTGCGAATGCGAATGCGGTTGCCAACTTCGCCAAGCAGGCTGAGGGCCAGAAGAGCGTCGACTTCATCCTGCACATCATTCCCGACACCGTGGTCGGCGCCTTTGCGCAGGGCGAGATCCTGCAGGTGCTGCTGTTCTCGGTGCTGTTCGGCTTCGCTATCATGGGGCTCGGCGAGCGCGGCCACACCATCCGCAGCTTCATCGACGATGCCGCGCATGCGGTGTTCGGCGTCATCTCCATCGTGATGCGCGCGGCGCCGCTCGGTGCGTTCGGTGCGATGGCCTATACCATCGGCAAGTTCGGCACCGGTGCGATCCTCAATCTGATGGGCCTGATCGCGACGTTCTACCTGACGGCTGCACTGTTCGTGCTCGTGGTGCTCGGCATCATCGCGCGGATCGCAGGCTTCTCGATCTTCAAGTTCCTCGCCTACATCAAGGACGAGCTGCTGATCGTGCTCGGCACCTCGTCGTCGGAAAGCGCGCTGCCGTCCTTGATGGAGAAGCTGGAACGGCTCGGCTGCTCGAAGTCGGTGGTCGGCCTCGTGGTGCCCACGGGTTATTCGTTCAACCTCGACGGCACCAACATCTACATGACGCTGGCGACCTTGTTCATCGCACAGGCGCTCGGCTTCGATCTCACCTTCGGCCAGCAGCTCACGATCCTGGTCGTGGCGATGCTGACCTCGAAGGGCGCCTCCGGCATCACCGGCGCGGGCTTCATCACGCTTGCCGCGACACTCGCCGTGGTCGACCCGCGGCTCGTGCCGGGCATGGCGATCGTGCTCGGCATCGACAAGTTCATGAGCGAGTGCCGCGCGCTGACCAATCTCTGCGGCAACGGCGTGGCCTGCGTGATCGTCGCCGGGTGGGAAGGCGAGCTCGATCGCGACAAGCTCAACGCGCGGCTGAGCCAGCAGATCGATCCAACGGACATGGAAACCGCTGTTACGACGGACTAGCGTACTGCTAGATCAACTCGATGCAGTGCGACACCGACCATGACGAGTGCGATCCCGGCTAGTTCCGCCGGGTTCGGTACTTGGCGCAGCACGAGGAACCCGATCATTGCCGCACTGGCCGGAAGCAGTGACAACAGCAGCGCGAAGGTCGCCCGCGGCAGGCGCGCCATCGCAAGCTGGTCGCAGACATAAGGAATGACGGAGGACGACACGCCGACCCCGGCCGCTGCCGCCAGCAATGACGCATGGGAGAATGCGGGCAAGGCATCGCGTAGACCGAATGGCAGCGCAGCGATTGTCGCGGCCATCATCGCACAGCCAAGGCGATCGATGCCGGACACGCCGGCACCGCCTGCCGAGATGCGGTGGCCGAGAATGATGTAACCCATGAACAGGGCGCAGTTGGCGAAGGCAAACAGATAGCCAAGCAGCGCACCCGCGATTCGCACATCGGTCAGGACGTAGACGCCAGCCGCGGCCAGCAGGAGGGCAACAAGGTTACGCCGCGTGCGTGCGCCCCACGCCGCAAGCCCGATGGGACCGAGGAACTCGATGGCTCCTACAGTTGCCAGCGGCAGGCGGGCGATCGCCTCATAGAAGAGCGTGTTCATCGCCGCGAGTACGGCGCCAAGCGCGATGATGATCGCCTTGTCCCGCGACGGCAACACGACGAAGGTCCGCCACGGCCTGCGCCAGATGCCGAAGATCAGTCCGGCGCTGGCGATCCGCAGCCAGGCGACACCAGGCGGCGCGAGGCTGGCGAACAAGAGCACCGCGAAAGACGGTCCGAGATAGTGGAACACCGCACTGATGAGGAAGAAGATGTGCGGTGGTAGCCGGTCGGTGAACCTCGGCGACGCGGACACGGTGCTGGGGACCTTGAAAGCCATATTGCAGCATAACGGAAGGCATGGCCCATTGAATGCCGATATGAAGGTGATAGCCTGAAATTGCCGTCAATCTGGAGGGAGATTCGGATTTGGGCCTTCATCGATCCGAGCTGTTGCGCGACCCCCGAAACGTGGAGCTGCTGGCTCTGCTCAGCGATGATCCGCGGCTTGGCATTTCCGAATTGGCGCGACGGGTGGGCATGTCGGCGCCCGCCGTACGCGAGCGGGTCTTGCGGCTGGAAGAGGCCGGCATCATTCGCGGCTATTGCCTGGAGCTGGACCCCGCTGCACTGGGCTTTCCGGTTTCGGCTTATGTGCGTGTGCGGCCCGCGCCTGGTCAACTTCCGAGGGTCGTCGAGTTGGCGCAGTCGCTAGCGCAGGTCGTCGAGTGCCATCGTGTGACCGGCGAGGACTGCTTCGTGCTGAAGGTCTATCTGCCGTCGATCAACAAGCTCGATGAGGTGCTCGACCGGTTTCTTGCCTTCGGCCAGACCACCACCAGTATCATCCAGAGTTCGCCCGTTCCGCTGCGAAACCTGCCCCTGCCGAGCGAGACGGGAAGCTAGCCGAGGCTTGTCCTCGCTCGAATTCAGTCCGGTGCTGATCAGGACCGCCACATGGGAAGTGGTCGTCTACAATCCGGTCACGCCTCCGGATGCCGTGCGCATCAAGGCCGTCCTGGCCGAGCGCGCCGGCTGACGGAATTTGCCACCTCGCACGTTTAACCGGCATCTCTGATGTCGAAGGGGCGGGCAGTATCGTGGGCAATGCGGCTGTTACTCGGATTGTGCTGGCGGCGGCGGAGCATTTTGCGGCCGGTCGGCCGGATCAGGCGGAGGCGCTCTGCACCGAGGTCTTGAAGGCAGAGCCGGACCATGTGCCGGCGTTGCATCTGGCCGCCGTCGCGGCCTTCGTCACCGACCGCGCTGCCGACGGCGCCGCGCTGCTCAACCGGGTCTTCAATATCGATCCCGACCACGCGCCGGCGCTGGTGACGCTTGGCGATGCGCTTGCGGTGAAAGGCGAGCACGCAGGTGCCGTGGCCGCGTTCCAGCGCGCGCTGCGCGGGCGGCCCGATGACGCCGGCCTGCACAACAAGCTCGGCGTGGCACTGGGCGAGCTGTCGCGCTTCGGCGAGGCCGAGACCGCCTATCGCCGCGCGATCGCGCTCGATGCGCATCTGACGCGCGCGTGCTTCAACCTCGCCGTCGCGCTCGCCGAGCAGGGGCGGCTGACCGAGGCGGAGGACGCCTATCGCGCCGTGATCGCGCGCGAGCCGGCTTTTCGCGGCGCCTGGCTCAATCTCGGCAACGTGCTTGCGGACCAGAACAGATTTGGTGATGCCGTGGACGCCTATCGCCGCGCGCTCCAGCTCGATCCCAACGATGTCGGCTTGATTTGCAATCTCGGCGCGGCGCTCTATCGACAAGGGCGGCTGACGGCCGCGCTCTCAGTCCTCGCCGCGAAAGCGGAGAGTTAGAACCGCTCCGGGCGGTACGGCGTCGGATCAATCGAAGGCGTCTCACCGTTCATCATCTCCGCGAGCAGGCGTCCCGTCGCGGGTCCCAGCGTAAAACCCTGGTGACCGTGGCCGAAATTCATCCAGAGGCCGGGGTGGCGCGGAGCGCGCCCGAGCACGGGCACCATGTCGGGTGTGCAGGGACGGGTGCCGAACCACGGCTCCGGTTCGGCGCGCTTGCCGAGGTCGATCAGCTCGCGCGCTGAGGCTTCGGCACTGGCGAGCTGCACCGGCGTGGCCAGCGCATCCGGTCCCGTCAGCTCCGCGCCGGTGGTGATACGGATGCCCTTGGCCATAGGGCCCATGGCGTAGCCGCTGCCCTTGTCGACCAGCGGCAAATCGAGCGAGGCGCCGCCGCTGTAATGCATGTGGTAGCCGCGCTTGCGCACCAGCGGAATCCGATAGCCGAACTTGTGCAGGAGATCCGGCGACCACGGCCCGAGCGTCACGACGGCATTGGCGGCATCGATGCGGCCATTGTCAGTGTCGACCGACCATCCGGTCGCGGTCTGCTGCAGCGACTGCGCATCGCCGAGCACGATGATGCCGCCGAGGCGTTCGAACAGATTGGCGTAGGCCGTGACCAGGGCGCCCGGATCGGACACGGTCCAGGTGTCGAGCCAATGGATCGCGCCGGGGAGATCGTCGCGCAAAATCGGCTCGGCCTTGGTCAGCTCGCTGCCCGAGAGCACGCGAAAATTCACGCCGAACTCGCGGCGGTCCTCTTCCGCGGCCTTGATCGACAGATCGAGCGCGGCGGCATCGCGAAATAGCGCGCGATAACCGGCGCGGCGGATCAGATTGTCGGCATGGGCCTCGCGGATCAGGATGTCGTGCTCGGGCGTCGCGTAGGCGATCAGCTGCGCCCAGGCGGCGACCGCTTCGCGATGCCGCTTCGGCGCCGAATGCCACCAATAGCGGAGCAGGGGCTCAACGTGGCGATGCAGCGAGGACAAGCTGTAGCGCACGTCATTGGTGCGGCCGGTCGCGATCTTCACGAGCGAGGCGAGATCGCGCGGCATCGGATAGGGCCGCACCGCTTCCGCCTGGATCATCCCGGCATTGCCGTAGCTGGTCTCGCGGCCGGGCTCCCTGCGGTCGACCAGCGTGACCGTCCAGCCGCGCTGCCGCAGGTGCAGGGCGGCACCGACGCCCACCATGCCGCCGCCGAGAATGATTGCGCTTTGCATCGGATCTGACCTCGCCAAATCAAAACCGCCCGGCTTGGCCGGGCGGTTTTATCTGGATTTCGTTCTATTCGCCGCCGCCGAAACGGCGCGACCACCAGCCGGCGCGACGCGGTGCGGCCGGCGTCTCGCTTGCACCTTCCGGTGCGGGCTCAGGCGCGGGCGGAGCAACCGGCTCAGGCGCGGCCGCAACCGGGGTTGTCGGCTCGCTCGGGCTGCTCGACAGGAAGCTCACCTTCTCGCGGACGGTGGAGCGGCGTCGTGCCGCCTTTTCGTCGGCTGCGGATTCTTCCTCCACGACAGCAGCAGAAGGCGCAGGCTGGACCGGCGCCTCAACCGGTACCGGCGTATAGGGCTCGGGCTGAGACATCTGCGGCTCAACCGGCGCGATGTGCTCCGAATGTGCAATCGACGGCGCCGTCTCGCTGCCGGAGCTATCGAAATCGGCCACAGCGTCGGTTGCTTCCGACGGCGGATTGCCACCGAGTTCGTCGCCGATCGATCCGGCGAGACCTTCCTCGCCACCGCCGCGCCGACGACGTCCGCCGCGACGACCACGACGGCGGCGGCGCGCGTCTGCGCCCTGCTGCTCGCCACGGGCTGCCTGTTCCTCACCTTCCTCGCCGTCCTGTTCGGCCTCGGCATCCTCTTCGACTTCGCTAGCGGCCGCTACGGCCCCTTCAGGAGACGTCGGAGCGCCATCCTCGCGCGCCTCACCATCCCGCTGACCGCCGCGACCGCGACGACGCCGGCGGCGCTTGCGGCCGCGCTGGCCATCCTGCTCGGCCGCGGCATCGCCTGCAGCCTGCTCTTCGGTGAGACCTTCGGTTTCCTCGGTCTCGACCTCGGATTCCAGCTCCGAATCGAATTCCTCGTCGTCATAGGCCTCTTCGGCCAGCGGCGGCGGGCTTGCGGCTGCCTGTGCAACCAGCAGCGCCTTGGCGGCTTCCAGCGTATGGACCTGCTCGCCACGGTCGATGAGATAGGCCTGCGGTCCGCTGACGCTGGGGTCGGCGATCACCGACAGCGAGACCTTGAAGCCGTTTTCGAGATCGCGCAGATGACCGCGCTTGTGGTTCAGCACATAGAGCGCGACGTCGGTGCGGGTGCGGACCACAAGATTGTGGGTCGCGCCCTTCATCAGGATCTCTTCGAGGCCGCGCAGCAGCTGCAGCGCCACCGAGGACACCGAGCGGACATGGCCGGTGCCGCCGCAATGCGGGCAGGGATCGGTGGAGGATTCCAGCACGCTGGCCCGGATGCGCTGGCGCGACATTTCCAACAGGCCGAAATGCGAGATGCGGCCGACCTGGATGCGCGCACGATCCTGCCGCAGGCAATCGGACAGCTTGCGCTCGACCGCACGGTTGTTGCGCTTCTCGTCCATGTCGATGAAGTCGATGACGATCAGGCCGGCGAGGTCGCGCAGGCGAAGCTGGCGGGCGACCTCTTCGGACGCTTCCAGATTGGTCTTGAGCGCGGTGTCCTCGATATGGTGCTCGCGCGTCGATCGTCCGGAGTTGACGTCGATCGAAACCAGCGCCTCGGTCTGGTTGATCACGATGTAGCCGCCGGAGCGTAGCTGGACGGTCGGCGAGAACATCGCGTCCAGCTGGCTCTCGACGCCCATGCGCGAGAACAGCGGCTGGCCGTCGCGATACTGCTTCACCGCGCTGACATTGGCGGGCATCAGCATCTTCATGAAGTCGCGCGCTTCGCGGTAGCCGGAGTCACCGGCGACCGAGATCTCGTCGATCTCCTTGTTGTAGAGGTCGCGTAGCGAGCGCTTGATCAGCGAGCCTTCCTCGTAGACCAACGTCGGAGCCTGTGACTTCAGCGTCAGGTCGCGCACCGTCTCCCACATCCGGATCAGGTATTCGAAGTCGCGCTTGATCTCGGGCTTGGTGCGGGCGGCACCCGCGGTGCGCAGGATGATGCCCATGCCCTCGGGCACGTCGAGATCCTGCACCACTTCCTTCAGGCGCGAACGGTCTTGCGCGCTGGTGATCTTGCGGCTGATGCCGCCGCCACGCGCGGTGTTCGGCATCAACACGGCATAGCGGCCGGCGAGCGAGAGGTAGGTCGTCAGCGCCGCGCCCTTGTTGCCGCGCTCTTCCTTGACCACCTGCACCAGCATCACCTGGCGGCGCTTGATGACTTCCTGGATCTTGTACTGGCGGCGCGGACGGAAGGTGCGCTCCGGCACTTCCTCCATCACGTCGTCGCCGCCGACGGATTCGACGTGCTCCTCTTCGGCGTCCTCGCCGTCTTCATCGTCCTCGTCGTCTTCGTCGGCCCTCGCGTCCGCGTCCTGATGCGGAGCTTCAATGCTCTCACCGGCGGCGTAGACGGCATCGGCCGGCTCGGCGACGGAGGTCACGGCTTCGGCAAAAGCCTCGACATCCGTTTCGGCGGTGGCGGCCTCCTGCGGCTCGGCAACGGTCTCGGCCGCAACAGCGGGCTCGGCGCCGATCGCTGCGACAGGCGCGGGCGTCTCGTCGGCATGATCGTGGTCGTGATGATCGTGCTCGTGGTCATGACCATGGTCGTCATGATCGTGAGCGTGATGGTGCTCGTCATCATGGGCGTGATGGTGATCATCGTGCTCGTGCTCGTGATCATGGTCATGATGATCGTGGTCGTGATGGTCGTGACCTTCGTGCTCGCCGTGATGCTCGGCATCGGCGTGCAGGTGCTCGCCCTCGTGCGCAACGCCGTCGGCATGCTCCGGCAGGGCCTGGCCCTCCACCGGCAGAGCGGCCGGATCGGCGCCGGGGTCGATGCCCTCGACGATGTCGCTGCGGACGCGCTCGCCATGACCGCGGCGGCGGGAGTTGCGGTGGCGCGAGCGGCGGCGGCCGTGGGAGCGGTTCTCGCTCTCTTCCTCGGCTTCGCGATGGGCCTGCTCCTCGGCCTCGATCAGCGCCTGCCGGTCGGCGACCGGGATCTGGTAGTAGTCGGGATGGATTTCGCTGAAGGCGAGGAAGCCGTGGCGGTTGCCGCCATATTCAACGAAAGCGGCCTGGAGCGAGGGTTCGACCCTTGTGACCTTGGCGAGGTAGATATTCCCGCGCAGTTGCTTGCGTTGTGCGGTCTCGAAGTCAAACTCTTCGACGCGATTGCCGCGGACCACGACGACCCGGGTCTCTTCCGGGTGGGTGGCATCGATCAACATCTTGTTGGGCATGTCTTAACTCTTGGCGGCGGCGGGCGCGATCGACCGTGGGCGCGAAGAGCGCTGCCGGGTGACGCGACGGTCCACCTGATTCGGGGGTGAGGGGAAGGCCGAAACGCCGTCTCTCGCGCCTTGCCGAATCGGAAGCTTCAGGACCGAAGCGGCGCGCGGGATTTTCACTCCGCAGCGTCGCGAATTGTCCTTCAGAATTCGTCGGCACAGTCTGGCGCATCAAGCGTCGGCCCGTATGAAACATTGGGCGGCGGGGCCGCCCCTAATCAGTTGCTGCTGGCCAGGCATGGCGCGTGCGCGCTCGCCCTGGGATCACGAACCGCCCCCTTGGGATTAAGGGACCGGGTAACTGGTCGCGTCGCTGTCAAAAACCGTCCCGGAAACACTGTGGTAACCGGAAACCGTCCGCCGCCGGGGCTTGCCCCGTTCCGCCTCGCTGCCGCGCACCGCGCTGGTCTTAGAGGGGAACGGAAAAACACTGGAATCCCCAAACCTTGGGAGTTCCGGCGCTGCACCGGGAGGCTGAATGCGACACAACCGGAAATTATTGGCCGTCAGCATTCCGTACATACGAGGAATGGGCCATTGGTGCAAGGGAGCGTCGCACGCCGGTCACAGTTGAAGAGTTTCGCATCTCCGTCATTAAGGATCGATTAACCCTGTGGTTCTATTGCGTTAAAGAGGGCTGCTCGGAGGCACGGATTCGGTGGCGAGCCGCACAAATCAACGGGTTTTGCTGGGGTTTGCGCTGCTGTGCGCCGCGGTATTGCCGTGCGCCGATTCCTCGCGTCTGAGCGCGGCCGAGAGCCCTTCGCAACCCTCTGTTGCAACGGCGAATTTTCCGATTGCGACAGCCGCGCGGCTGGCCGGCGACGGCAAGCAGACCCGCTTCATTCTCGACCTCGACCAGACCGTTAGCTTCCGCGCCACGGCGCTCGCCGATCCCTACCGGGTCGTGGTCGATGTTCCCCAGGTGAATTTTCAGCTGGGTCCGGGAACCGGGGCCGGGCGAGGGCTGGTCAAGGCCTTCCGCTACGGCCTGGTGATGCCCGGCGGCTCCCGAATCGTGTTCGACCTGACCGGGCCCGCTAAGATCACCAATTCCTACGTGCTCGAGGCGGCCAACGGCCAGCCGGCCCGGCTGGTGCTCGAGCTGGAGGAGGTCGACCGCGCGGCATTCGTGCAGACGCCCGCCCCAGAGAATCGCCCCGAGCTGCGGCCGACGATTGTCGCCGCGCCGCCGGCAACGATTCCTGCCGCGCCCGAAGCGGCGCCGCAAAAGCCAGGGGCGCCATCCGATGGCCGTCCGGTCGTCGTGATCGATCCCGGCCATGGCGGCATCGACAACGGCACCCAGTCGAACGGCGAGAGCGAGAAGAACCTGGTGCTCGCCTTTGGCCTGGCGCTGCGCGACCGGCTGGAAAAGGCTGGCAAATACCGGGTGGTGATGACGCGGGACGACGACACTTTCATTCCGCTCAGCGACCGGAGCAAAATCGCCCGCAATCTGAACGCCGCGCTGTTCGTCTCGATCCACGCCGACGCGCTGCCGAAGGCCGAGGGCGATGCCCAGGGCGCCACCATCTACACGCTCTCGGACAAGGCCTCCGACGCCGAGGCCCAGCGGCTGGCCGATGCCGAAAACCGCGCCGATGCGATTGCCGGTTTCAATCTGGCGGAGGAGCCGACCGACGTCGCCGACATCCTGATCGACCTCACGCAGCGGGAAACCCGCACCTTTTCAAACCGTTTTGCCCATCTGCTGATGGGCGAAATGAAGTCGACCGTGCGGATGCACAAGCATCCTCTGAAGTCGGCCGGTTTCCGGGTGCTGAAGGCCCCCGATGTGCCCTCGGTGCTGGTCGAGATCGGCTATGTCTCCAACAAGGGCGACCTCGATCACCTCGTGTCCGAGGGCTGGCGGTCGCGCGCGGTGGGCTCGATGGCCCAGGCGATCAACACGTTCCTGGCCAAGCGGATGGCAACCGCGGGGGCCGGCAATTAAGCAGGGAATGCCGGTTCCGATGTTAAGCCCTAGTTTGGCCACAGCGGACGCTTTATAAAAACGCCGCAGGGGGTTCCGGAATCGACGAGAATCCCGTTCGGCAAGCGTCTTTCGGTCCGGCATCGATGGTATTGAGTAGGCCGGTGAATTCGCGACGTGAGGATGGCGTTCGTTTGGGGCGCCTTGAGGCTGATCTTGGGCTGATCCAGGGATTGAACGGATAAACACATAATGCGCTTGCTTGTGCGGTTCATGGGCTTCCTGTTCGCTGCGGGAACGGTGGTGTTCCTTGTCGGTGTCGGTGCCGTGGCAGGCCTGATCTGGCATTTCTCCAAGGACTTGCCCGACTACTCTCAGCTTCAGGATTACGAGCCGCCGGTGATGACCCGCGTGCACGCGGTCGACGGTTCGCTGCTCGGTGAATACGCCAAGGAGCGGCGGCTTTATTTGCCGATCCAGGCGGTGCCGAAGCTCGTGATCAACGCGTTCCTCGCCGCCGAAGACAAGAATTTCTACGAGCATGGCGGCATCGACTACACCGGTATGGCGCGCGCCGGCCTGGTCTATCTCCAGAACTACGGCTCCAACCGCCGTCCGCAGGGCGCTTCCACGATCACCCAGCAGGTTGCGAAGAACTTCCTTCTGACCAACGAGGTCTCCTTCGCGCGCAAGATCAAGGAAGCCTTGCTCGCGATGCGCATCGAGAAGACCTATTCGAAGGACAAGATCCTCGAGCTGTATCTCAACGAAATCTATCTCGGCCTCGGCGCCTACGGCATCGCGGCCGCTTCGCTGGTCTATTTCGACAAATCGGTGAACGAGCTCACCGTGGCGGAAGCCGCCTACCTCGCGGCGCTGCCGAAGATGCCGGCGACGCTGCATCCGGTGCGTAACCGTGATCGCGCCATCGAGCGCCGCAACTACGTGATCGACCGTCTCCAGGAGAACGGCTGGATCAAGCAGGCCGACGCCGACAAGGCGCGCAAGGAGCCGCTGGCCGTCACCAACCGTTCCAACGGCGCCCACACCTTCGCCGGCGAATATTTCGCCGAGGAAGTCCGCCGTGACATCTTCGAGCGCTATGGCGAGAAGAAGCTGTACGAGGGCGGCCTCTCGGTGCGCACCACGCTCGATCCGAAGATCCAGGTCATGGCGCGCAAGACCATG
This sequence comes from Bradyrhizobium genosp. A, assembly GCF_049949275.1. Lineage (NCBI taxonomy): Bacteria > Pseudomonadati > Pseudomonadota > Alphaproteobacteria > Hyphomicrobiales > Nitrobacteraceae > Bradyrhizobium > Bradyrhizobium genosp. A. Next base: position 4,096,232 of record NZ_CP188196.1, read on the forward strand.
GTCGCCGGCCTCGTGAACTATGATGAGCAGCAGGGTTATCGCGGCGCCATCAGCAAGCTCGATATTTCGGGCGACTGGGGCGTGAAGCTCGCCGAGATCAAGTCGCTCTCCGACATCTCGCCGTGGCGCATGGCGGTGGTGCTCGAGACCAGCGATCAGTCGGCACGCATCGGCTTCCAGCCGAACCGCGAGCTCGGCGGCGCCGTCAGCAAGCAGCGCGAGACCGGCCTGATCACGCTCGATGGCGTCAAATGGGCGAAGGCGGCTTCAGGAGCTGCGAAGGGGAGGGCTGCCACGGGTGTGTCGCAGGTGCTCCAGCCCGGTGACGTGATCTATGCTGATCCGCTCTACAGCAAGGAGGGACAGCCGGTTGAAGGTCAGTACCGTCTGCGCCAGATTCCCGAAGTGTCGGGCGCGATGGTCGTGATGGACCCCTGGACCGGCCGCGTGCTCGCGATGGTCGGCGGCTTCTCGTTCGACCAGAGCCAGTTCAACCGTGCCACGCAGGCCTATCGGCAGCCTGGCTCGTCGTTCAAGCCGATCGTCTATTCGGCCGCGCTCGACAACGGCTACACGCCGTCGACCGTCGTGCTCGACGCGCCGATCGAAATCGACCAGGGCCAGGGCGCTGGTGTGTGGCGTCCGGAAAACTTTGATGCCGGCAAGTATATGGGGCCGATGACCTTGCGCAATGCGCTGAGGCTATCGCGCAACACGGTGACGGTGCGGCTTGCGCAAGACATCGGCATGCCCTTGATCGGCGAATATGCGCGCCGCTTCGGTGTCTACGACGAGCTGCCGAACTATCTCTCCTACGCGCTCGGCGCCGGCGAGACCACGGCGATGCGCATGGTCACGGCCTATTCGATGCTCGCCAATGGCGGCCGCCGGGTGAAGCCGACCTTGATCGACCGTATCCAGGATCGCTACGGCCACACCATCTTCAAGCACGACCAGCGCGAATGTCGCGGCTGCGACGCGCCCGGCGGCTGGAAGAACCAGACCGAGCCGCAGCTGATCGACCGCCGCGAGCAGGTGCTGGACTCCATGACCGCCTATCAGATCACCGAGCTGCTGGAGGGCGTGGTCCAGGCCGGTACCGCAACCGTCGTGAAGGAAGTCGGCAAGCCGATCGCCGGCAAGACCGGCACCACCAACGAGGCCAAGGACGCCTGGTTCGTCGGCTTCTCGCCTGATGTCGCGGTTGCCATCTACATGGGCTACGACAAGCCGCGCTCGCTCGGCAGAGGCAATGCCGCAACCGGCGGCCATCTCTCTGCCCCGATCGCGCGCGACTTCTTCAAGCTCGCGCTTGCCGACAAGCCCGCGGTCCCGTTCAAGGTGCCGGCCGGCATCAAGCTGGTTCGCGTCGTCGCCAAGACCGGCATGCGCGCTGGCCCGGGCGAGACCGGTGGAACCATTCTGGAAGCCTTCAAGCCGGGTACGGCGCCGCCGGATAACTACTCCGTCATCGGCGTCGCTGATGCTGACGGCCGCGGCGTGCCGGGGGCGCCGCAGCAGCAGCCGGATTCCGGCTTCTTCATGCGGCCGGGCACCGGCGGCCTGTACTAGGCCAGCGTATAAGACAGACGATCGCGGTTCCGGCGGTTGCGCTTTGCAGCCGCCGCCGCTACATCCCCATCCTCAATTGCACGCGGGATTCCGCGAGACGAGAACGCCATGCGCGCCGAAATCGAACGGTTGGTAGAAGAGATCAAGCAGTCAGTCGGGCTGCTGAGGAGGCATCTTTGACGTCGAGAAATCGACGGCGCGCCTCGCTGAGCTGAACAAGCTCGCGGAAGATCCCAACCTCTGGAACGATCCCCAGAAAGCCCAGAAGCTGATGCAGGAGCGCACCTCGCTGGAGGATTCGCTCTCGGGCATCGGCAAGGTCGAGCAGGAGCTCGAAGACGATATCGGCATGATCGAGCTCGGCGAAGCCGAGGGCGATGCCGGCGTCGTGGCCGAGGCTGAAGCCGCGCTCAAGACCCTGAAGAAGGAAGTGGCGCGGCGCGAGCTCGAAGCGCTGCTGTCGGGCGAGGCCGACCGCTTCGATTCCTATCTCGAAGTCCATGCCGGCGCCGGCGGCACCGAGAGCCAGGACTGGGCGCAGATGCTGTTGCGCATGTACACGCGCTGGGCCGAGACGCACGGCTTCAAGGTCGAGTTCCTCGAGGAGTCCGAGGGCGAAGAGGCCGGCATCAAGTCCGCGACCATCCAGGTCTCCGGCCACAATGCCTATGGCTGGCTCAAGACGGAAGCCGGCGTGCACCGGCTGGTGCGCATCTCGCCGTTCGATTCCAACGCGCGACGGCATACCTCGTTTTCGAGCGTGCAGGTGTTTCCGGTCATTGACGACAGCATCAAGATCGACATCAAGGAGGCCGACGTCCGCACCGACACCATGCGGTCGGGCGGCGCCGGTGGCCAGCACGTCAACAAGACCGAATCCGCGGTGCGGCTGACGCATATCCCAACCGGTGTCGCGGTGGTCTGTCAGGCCGGCCGCTCCCAGCACAAGAACCGGGCGCAGGCCTGGGACATGCTGCGCGCGCGCCTTTACGAGATCGAGCTGAAGAAGCGCGAGGAGAAGGCCGCCGCCGACCAGGCCGCCAAGACCGATATCGGCTGGGGCCACCAGATCCGCTCCTACGTGCTGCAGCCCTATCAGATGGTGAAGGATCTGCGCACCGGCGTGCAGACGTCCGACACGTCGGGCGTGCTCAACGGCGAGCTCGACGACTTCATGGCCGCGACCCTGGCGCAGCGCGCCTTCGGCACCACCGGCGCCGATATCGAGGACGTTGATTAGCCATGCCCCGAATCGCCTTCATCGGATTGGGGCGGATGGGCCATGGCATGGCCGGCCGCTATCTCGACGCCGGCTTCACGGTCACGCTGTGGAATCGCAGCAAGGCAAAAGCAGAAGACCTGATCGTGCGCGGCGCGAAATGGGCGACGTCGCCCGAGGATGCCGCGATCGATGCCGATGCCGTCGTGACCATGGTCGCCGACGACGAAGCCTCGCGCGCCGTCTGGCTCGGGCTCAACGGCGCGGCCAAAACGGCGAAGGCCGGCACCATTGCGATCGAGTGCTCCACCGTCTCCTATGACCATGCGCGCGAGATGGGCCGCGAGCTCAACGCACGCGGGCTGATCTACATCGATTGCCCCGTGACGGGATTGCCCGATGCCGCAGCGGCCGGAAAACTGACGCTGCTCGCCGGTGCGGATGCGGCCGACCTCGAACGTGCGCGCCCGTTCCTCGAACCGATCGGCTCGACCATCCGACATTTCGGCGCGGTCGGATCCGGTACGGTCTACAAGCTCATCAACAACCTCATGGGCGCGATCCAGATCGCCGGCCTTGCCGAGGGCCTCGCGATCGCCGAGCAGGCTGGGCTCGACATGAAGCTGGTGCTGGAGTCGATCCAGGCGGGCGTCGCTGCCAGTCCGCAAGTGCAGCGCCATTCCAAGCGCATGGTCGCCCGCGACTTCAGCGGCGCGACGTTCACGGCCGCGCTGCGGCACAAGGATGCAGCTTATGCCGTGAAACTCGCCGAGAGCCTGCTGGCCGACAAGCCGCTGGTCTCGCGCGCCGCAGTCGAGTCCTACGCGCAGGCGAGGGCTGCGATGCCCGACGACGACGAAGGCAAGATGATCGAGCTGGTGTCGCGGCCGAAGAAGCCGTCTTAACCGGGCACTCTGACATGGGGCAGCCTCGCTCGGAACGCGGTCTCGGCATTGCCCTCGTTACCGCGGCGGCGATTGCCTGGAGCACGGCGCCGTTCTTCACGCGGCTTCTGCCATTCGATCCCTGGACCATCCTGTTCTGGCGCGGCCTGTTCGGCGGCAGCCTGATCTCGGTGCTTCTCGTCCTGATGCAGGGGCCGGGCGCGCTGCGGCAATTGCTGGTGCCGGGACGCGGCGGCTTGCTCGTGGCGTCATTGTCCGCGCTCGGCATGATCTCGTTCATTCCCGCGCTCCAGATGACTGATGTCATGAATGTCGCGGTCCTGATCGCGACCCAGCCGTTCGTGGCGGCGGCGCTGGTGTGGCTGTGGCTCGGCGAGGCCGCGACATGGCGCACGCTGATCGCGAGCCTCGTCGCCTTCACCGGTGTCGTTATCACCGTCGGCGGTGTCCGAGCAGGCGCCGACGTCAGCGGCGTGGCACTGAGCTGCCTCATGGTGCTCGCCATCTCGGCGATGACGGTCGTCGTTCGGCGCCATCGCGAGACGTCGATGGTCGCGGCCGCCGCCCTGTCGAATTTCATCGGCAGCCTCGTCAGCCTGCCGTTCGCCCACGACATTGCCCATGTCAGTGGCCATAACCTTGCGATCCTCGCGATGTTCGGCTGCCTCCAGGTCGCGCTCGGCCTGACCTTCTACATGCTCGGCTCACGCCTGCTGCCGTCAGGGCAGGCCTCGCTGATCGCAACGCTGGAGACGCCGCTGATGGCATTCTGGATCTGGGTCGGCTTTCGCGAAGTGCCGGCCGTGCATGCGCTGATCGGCGGCACGCTGGTGATCGGGGCCGTGATCGCTGATATCGCGGGCGGTTCGCGGCGGTCTTCTTGAATTCCGTCTTATCGGAAATCGGGCGGGCGGTGAGGATGCTGCAGCGCGCCCGCTAAGTTCCGGGTCCGGCGTTTCACTCCGCGGGAAATCCTGCCGCTTGCCAGCGGTCGGCCACCTTGCGACACTCTCCGCAAAACAAGACTACATAGGGGAGAGAACGATGCCGGGTCGTCGCAAAAGCCTTGCTGCCCTCGCCATGCTTGCTGCCGGACTGCTCGTCACGACACCGGCCATGGCACAAAAGAAATACGATCCCGGCGCCAGCGACACCGAAATCAAGATCGGCAACATGATGCCCTATAGCGGACCGGCGTCGTCCTATGGCGTGATCGGCAAGACCGAGGCCGCGTTCTTCAGGATGATCAACGATCAGGGCGGCATCAACGGCCGCAAGATCAACTTCATCAGCTATGACGACGCCTATTCGCCGCCGAAGGCGATTGAGCAGGCGCGCAAGCTGGTCGAGAGCGACGAGGTGCTGTTGATCTTCCAGGCGCTTGGCACGCCCTCGAACTCCGCGATCATGAAATACATGAATGCCAAGAAGGTGCCGCAGCTGTTCGTCGCCTCCGGCGGCACCAAGTTCGGCGATCCCAAGAACTTTCCGTGGACCATGGGCTTTCAGCCCAACTACCAGAGCGAGGGGCGGATCTACGCAAAGTACATTCGCGACAATTTCCCGAACGGCAAGATCGCGGTGTTCTGGCAGAACGACGATGCCGGCAAGGATCAGTTCAAGGGCCTGAAGGACGGGCTCGGCGACAAGGCCAACATGATTATCGCCGACAAATCCTATGAGGTCAGCGATCCCTCGATCGACTCGCAGATCGTCGCCTTGCATGACTCCGGTGCCGACATCTTCTTCTCATGGGCGGCGCCGAAGGGTTCGGCGCAGGCGATTCGGAAAGTCGGCGAGCTCGGCTGGAAGCCAAAGTTTTTCCTGGCCAACACCGCGACCTCGGTCGCCTCGGTCCTGAAGCCCGCTGGCCTCGACTATTCCAAGGACATCATCTCAACCATCTATCTGAAGGAGCCGACAGATCCGACCTGGGACAAGGATCCGGCCGTGGTGAAATGGCGCGAATTCATGGACAAATATTATCCTGATGGCGACAAGACCAATGCCAACAATGTCTACGGCTACGTGCAGGCCGAGGCGATGGTGCAGGTCCTGAAGCAGTGCGGCGACAATCTCACGCGTGACAACGTCATGAAGCAGGCGGCGAGCCTGAAGAATTTCCACACCGACCTGATGCTGCCCGGCATCATGGTCAACACGTCGCCCGACGATTACTTTCCGATCGAGCAGATGCAGCTGATGCGCTTCAACGGGCAGGCCTGGGAGCTGTTCGGCGACGTCATCACCGGCGAGGTCGGCCACGAACGCAGCCAGTAGTCAGGACTGGGGGGCGGCTTAGCCTGCGCTGAGACGCACGCCGGCGCGCAAGAACTTCTGCGGATCGACCGCTTCGCCATCGATCCGGGTTTCGTAGTGCAGATGCGGACCGGTCGAACGGCCGGTCGAGCCGACGAGGCCGATGACCTGGCCGATCTTCACGATCTCGCCGACCTTGACGTTGATCTCGGAGAGATGGCCGTAGCGGGTCGACAGCCCGTTGCCGTGATCGACCTCGACCATGCGGCCATAACCACCGGACCAGCCAGCCGAGACCACCTTGCCGTTGGCGGTGACGCGCGCGGGATCGCCGGTCGCGGCGCGGAAATCGAGGCCGGTATGCATCGCGGGCCGACCGAGGAAGGGATCGCTGCGCACGCCGAAGCCGGAGGTGAATTCGACCTCGCCGACGACAGGCTTGCGATAGGGTACCTGCGCCAGCGTGCGGCTGAGGCGATCCATCTCGGCGCGCGTGGTGTTGATGCGATAGAGCTGTTTCTCGAACGGGCCCGCGTTGGCGGTGAGTTTCACCGGCACGAACGGGCCGCCCATCGCGGCGCGCGGCACGGCGGCCTCGAGATTGGAAAGGTTCAGGCCGAGGTCGCTGACCACGCCGCGCATCCGCCGCATCCGCGAATCCATGCCTTCCTCGACGGCGCTGAGCGCCGCAACCTGGCGGCGCTCGACCTGATCGAGCGAGGTCGTCAGCCGGACCAGGACGTTGTCAAAACCCTGGTTCTTGGCGAATTGATTGACCGGCGGGGCGATCACGGTCTGCGCGCGCGATTCGAGCCGCGCTTCGCGATCAGGCGGCGCCACGAAGATCACGGTGTCGCTGATCGGCGACGGCTTTGACGTGCCTTGCGTCGTCTGGTTCGCGTCGCCGCGCTGCGGCGCCGAGCGGGAAATCGATCCGGTGACGTCAGGCATGGCGCCAAGCGCCGTGGCCCGGGACTCCAGCGCCGTCTGGCGCTTCATGATCTGGTCGAGCTTCTGGTCGAATTGCTCCTGGTCGAGCAATTGCCGGCTGGTGGTGCGGTCGACCTTGGCGCGCAGCTCAGCGATGCGGTCCTCATAGGCGTATTGCATCTCGGCCTGACGGGCGATCAGCCGGGTCAGGACGTCGTCGCGGAAGGCGAAATAGGTGGCGGTCGCCGCCGACCACAGGCCGAGCAGCACGACGGTGCCGACCACGATCCAGAACACGACAGGCCCGAGACGAACCTGCTTGCCGTGATGCACGATGGTATAGGCGTCATCGGCGTCGGGCAGCGGAATCGCAGCGGCTGCAGCTGCGGTGGCCGGCCGGCGATGGAACGCCCGTCCGTGGTCGTGAGGGTGATGTTGGGGGTGCTGCAAATATTGGGCAGAACTTTTCGACATCGGCACTCCCGCGCCGGTCGGAACGGTTCCTTGCGGCTCAATTGCCGCAGCAATCTGGGCCGGTCATGGTTAATTTTCCGGAAACAGGAACGCTCGATTTTAACGAGCTGGTTAAAGACTTCTTGCCGCGGCCAGCACCTCGTCGGCATGGCCGTCGACCCGGACATTGCGCCAGACCTTGGCCACCTTGCCGTCGGGTCCGACCAGCACCGTGGTGCGAAGAATCCCGAGGAAGCTCTTGCCATACATGGATTTTTGGCCCCAGGCACCATACGCCTCCAGCATCACATGCTGCTCGTCCGAGATCAGGGGGATTCTGAGGCTGTGCTTGTCCCGGAACTTCTCCTGGGTCTTTAACGGATCGGCCGAAATGCCGAGCACGGCGGTGTCGGTGGCGGTAAAGGCGTCCTTGAGCCGGGTGAAGTCGATCGCCTCGCGGGTGCAGCCCGGCGTGTCGGCGCGGGGGTAGAAGAACAGGACGAGCTTCTGGCCGGCATAGTCCGACAGTGTGACGACGTTGCCGCCGTCGCGGGGCAGGCGGAAGGCCGGCGCCTTCTGGCCCTCGGCCAGAGCGGGTTTGGTGCCGGACAACGAAGCGGCGGGCTTAGAGGGCTCTTCAGAAGATTTTAACCGTTTCGATGCGGCCTTATGCGATGCTGCCTTGGCGCCTGCTTTGCTTGATTTGCGTGCCGATGCCGGCTGTGTTTTCGCGCCACGTGTTTGAGTCGATGCCCGTGTTTTCAGGGGCTTCTTTTTAGCGGTCGGACTGCCGGAGGGCGTTTTGGACGATTTCTTTCGGGATTTCTTGGACATACGCCTTCCTTTCGTCGCTTTCAGCGGGTCAACCAAAGCGGTATTGCAGCTCTCGTCCGGTGTGCCGGATTCGCGCCCTCGGCTGGGCAATTTTGGCGGCGACGGAGTATGGTTACAAGGAACTCCACGTACCACCCCACTGCTCGTTGAACGCGCTCCCGGGGCGAAATGACGAACAGCAGGAATATTCGAGGTATGGCGGCAATGCCGGGGCGGGGAGCGTCGATTCCCGTCGACGGCTGCGGTCCCGGCGGCGCTCAATCCTACGACGGGCGCCTGTATCGAGAGGCAATGGCTAGGAATACGTCGCCCCAGGATCACAATCGGGACTTCGATCGGCACGGCGGCCATCACGCGCAGCCGGAATGGGACGAGGCCGACTGGGATCAAGACCAGGTAGAGGAGGCGGGTCATCGCGCACGCCGCCTGTTGTCGCGTTCCAACTCGCGCTTTCGCGTCGGTGACGGTCTCTCTATGTTTCGGCGGGTGATGCCGAGCGGACGCTGGCTGCGCCGGATGGCCGTCGTCCTCGGCGCCCTGATCGTCATCTTCGTCGGCTGTTTTGGCGCGCTGTGGTGGCGGCTCGGCGCCGGTCCCATCAACCTCGACATGGCGACGCCCTGGCTCGCCGCTGCCATCGAGGACAATATCGGCCACGGCAACACCGTGGAGGTCGGCGGCACCCAGATCGAGCGCGCCGGGCGGATCCGGATTGCCGTGCGGATCCGCGACATCATCGTCCGCGATCATGATCGTGCCATCGTCGCCAGCGCACCGAAGGCCGAGGTGCGGCTGTCGGGGGCCGCACTTTTCACCGGGCATCTGCGCGCCGAAAGCCTCAACCTCGTCGATGCCGAGCTCGCGATCCGGATCGCACCCGACGGGACCGTGACGGTGTCGGCCGGCGACACCGCGAAGCCGCTCGCAACCGGCGTCGCGTCCAAGAAGGAAGCGGGCCTGCCGCCGACATTCCCGCGTAACGGCGTTCCGCCGCCGCCGTTCGGGACGGCGCCTGCAACCCCCGACGCGTCCCAGGCTGCAGCTCAACCCGCCGCGCAGAATGGAATTCTTCAGGGCCTCGACTGGCTCGACAGCCTGAGCTTGACCGGCCTCGACGGCCAGAACCTCAACGAGATCGGTCTCAAGAACGGCAATCTGATCGTCGACGATCAGCAACGCGGCAGCAAATGGACGTTTGAGAACATCACGCTCAGCCTGCGCCGGCCGACCCATGGCGGCATCGCGCTCAGCTTCGGCGAAGAGGGCGCGCGCCCGTGGTCGCTGCGCGCCACGATCGGACCGAGCGAGAATGGCGTGCGCTCGATCGATATCCGCGCCGACAAGGTGTCGACCGCCAACATTCTGCTGGCGCTGCGGGTGAAGGACCTGACCTATACTGCCGACCTGCCTCTGAGCGGCGAGCTCAAGGGTGAGCTCGGCCGCGACGGCGTGCCGACGTTCTTCCGCGGCAAGGTCACGATCGGTGCGGGCAACATCATCGACACCGACACGCCCGATTATCCGATGGCGATCGACTCGGCCGAGATCAACGTCGAGTGGGATGCGGGACGGCGGGTGCTGGTTGCACCGTTCAAGATCCTTGCGGGCGCCAATCGCCTGACGCTGCTCGCCCATCTCGAGCCGCCCAACGGCACAACCAACGACTGGCAGCTCGGCTTCAGCGGCGGCTCGATCCTGCTCGGCGGCATCGACAACGAGCCGCCGCTCGTCTTCAACCGCATCGCGATCGGCTTCCGCTTCGACACCGATCACAAGCGCATGCTGCTGACACAGGCCGACATCTCCAATGGCGAGATCGGCGTCGCCGGCACCGGTGCGATCGACTATTCCGGCGAGCCGCGCTTGACGCTCGGCTTCGCGGGAACGCCGATGTCGGCCTCGGCGCTGAAGCGGATGTGGCCGACGCTGGTCGTCCCCGAATTGCGCCAATGGGTGATCGAGCGGATCGAGCGAGGCACGCTCCAGCGCATCGAGGTCGGCATCAACTCGCCGACGCGGAACCTGCCGCGCAAGGGACCGCCGATTCCCGATGACGGCCTGTCCGTCAACATCGTGGCGAATGGCGTCGCGGTTCGTCCCGTTGACGGCATGCCGGTGGTGCACGACGCCGATCTGAAGGCGCACGTGACCGGACGCACCGCCACCGTGAATATCGCCCAAGGCATTGCCGACACGCCCGCGGGCCGCAAGATCACGATCTCCGACTTCACTTTCGAGGTGCCGGACATGGCGCCGAAACCCTCGCCCTCGCGGACCCGTTTCCGCGTCGAGGGTCCGGTGCCGGCGGCGGCCGAAATGCTGTCCAATGATCGGCTGAGCGATCTGTCGTCGACCGTCGTCGATCCCAACACCAGCAAGGGTACCTTCACGGCCAACATCCAGCTCGGCCTGCCGGTCAAGGGCGAGCTGACCAAGGCGGACACCGTCTACGCCGTCACCGCCGATCTCAACGGCTTTGCCGCCGACAAACTGGTGATGAACCAGAAGCTCGAGGCCAACAATCTCAAGATCGTTGCCAACAACCAGGGCTACCAGGTCAAGGGCGACGTCAAGATCAACGGGCAGGCGGCCTCGCTCGACTATCGCAAGGCGACCGATGGCGACGCGGACGTCAAGCTGCAGACGACGCTGGACGACGCCAGCCGTGCCCGCCTTGGCTTCGACCTCAGTCCGGCCGTCAGCGGCTCGGTGCCGGTCAAGGTGTCCGGCAAGATTGCCGGTGGTCCCGAGCAGACGACGAAGCTCGGCATCGAGGCGGACCTCACCGCGGTCAAGCTCGACAACATCCTTCCCGGCTGGGTGAAGCTGCCGGGCAAATCGAGCAAGGCGACGTTCAAGGTGGTGCCGACGGCACAATCGACGCGGCTCGAGGACATCGTCATCGAGGGCGGCGGCGCCTCGATCAAGGGCTCGCTGGAAGTCGACCCGAACGGCGACCTCATGAACGCGAACTTCCCGGTCTATTCGCCGTCCGACGGCGACAAGACGTCGCTGAAGGTGGAGCGCGGTCAGGACGGCGTGGTCCGCGGCACCATGCGCGGCGACGTGTTCGACGGCCGCGGCTTCCTGAAGTCGGCGATCTCAGGCAATTCCAAGGACGACGGCAAGAGCAAGCTGAAGAACGTCGATTTCGACATCGACGTGAAACTCGGTACGGTCGCGGGTTTCAACGGCGAGGCGATGCGCAGCGTCGATGCCAAGATGTCGAAACGCAGCGGGGCGATCAAGGCGTTCTCGCTGAGCGGCAGGATCGGTCAGAACACGCCGGTGGCGGCCGATCTGCGCGGCGGGCGTGCGCAGGGCAGCCGCGAGGTGATCTATCTCCAGACCAATGATGCCGGATCGCTGCTGAAGTTCACCGACACCTATACCAAGGCGGTCGGCGGCCAGATGGTGGTGGCGATGGAGCCGCCGACGTCCGAGCCGACTACGGCGCGCGAGGGCCTCATCAACGTGCGCGACTTTACGGTGAAGGGTGAGGCACAGCTCGAGCGCGTGGCCGCGGGCGCGCCGAACGGCACGCCGGGGGGCAGCGGCGTCTCCTTCAGCGCCTTGCGTGCGGAGTTCACCCGGCAGAACGGCGCGCTCACGGTCCGCGATGGCTTGGTCAAGGGGCCGATGATCGGCGCCACCATCGAGGGGTCGATCGACTATCCCGGCAACCAGGTCTGCATGAGCGGCACCTTCGTGCCGATGTATGGCGTGAACAACATCTTCGGCCAGATCCCGTTGTTTGGCCTCTTCCTCGGCGGCGGCGACAAGGAGGGGCTGATCGGCGTCACCTACGAGGTCGTCGGCACGCCTGCGGCGCCCGTGATGCGCGTCAATCCGATCTCCGCGATGGTACCCGGCGTGTTCCGCAAGATCTTCGAGTTCAACACCGGCAAACAGAACACGCCGATCGACGAGCTGCCGTCGGCTCAGTCCGGCGACAGCCCGACGGGAGCGGCAAGGCCGCTGTCGAGCGGTTGCAGCCTGGCGCGGCGTTAGCGGCGCTTCGCGGAGATGCGCTGCAGCTTCCGCTAAAATGCACTTACGAATAGCCATCATGCCCGGGCTTGTTCCGGGCATCCACGTTCTTCGTGGTGCGCGGCTAAAACCTGGATGGCCGGGATAAGCCCGGCCATGACGCGTGTGGAGGTTTTGGCGCCCGGAAGCCTACGCCGCGCGCACGCCCGCCAGGAACGTGCCGACTTCGCCCGAGAGCTGCTCGGCCTGCTTGGAGAGGTTCGACGCAGCCGCGAGCACCATGCCGGCGGCGTTGCCGGTTTCGTTCGCCGCCGTGCTGACGCCACCGATATTGGTGGTGACTTCCTTGGTGGCCTCGGCGGTCTGCGAGACGCTGCGAGCGATCTCGGCGGTGGCCGCGCCTTGCTCTTCGATGGCCGCGCCGATCGAGGTGGCGATCCGGCTGACCTCCTCGATGGTGGCGGTGATGCCGCCGATGGCGTCCACGGCTTCTTTGGTCGCGCCCTGGATCTGGGCGATCTTGTCGCCGATCTCGCGCGTGGCTTCCGCGGTCTGGCTCGCCAGCGATTTCACTTCGGAAGCGACGACGGCGAAGCCGCGGCCGGCCTCACCGGCGCGCGCGGCCTCGATAGTGGCGTTGAGCGCGAGCAGATTGGTTTGCGCGGCGATGCTGGAGATCAGCTCGGCGACGTGCTCGATCTGCTGGGCGCCGTCGGACAGCGCGCGCACGATGGTGTCGGTGCGGCGTGCGCTCTCCACCGCGCGGCCGGTGACGTCGGCGGATTGCGCGACCTGGCGGCTGATTTCGGTGATGGAGGAGGACAGCTCTTCGGCGGCGGCCGCCACCGTCTGAACGCGCTGGCTGGCTTCGGTCGCGGCCGAGCCGACTACGGCGGCGCGGCGGTTGGTGCCCTCCGCGGTCGACGACATCGACTTGGCCGTGGTCTCCAGTTCGCCGGAGCCCGAGGCCATCAGGCCCACGAGCTGACCGACCGACGCATCGAAGCGATCGGCGAGCGAGATCAGGGCGTCGCGCTTCTCCTGCTCGCTGCGCGCCTTGGCCGCGACCTGCTCGGCCTCCAGCGTACGCGCCGTCAGGGCGGTCTGGCGCAACACTTCGAGCGTCTCGGCCATACGGCCGATCTCGTCGCCGCGGTCGGTCTCCTCGACCGGCTTGTCGATAGCACCGTCGGCGATATCCTGCATGCGGGTCTTCTGACGGTCGAGCGCGCCGAGCACGTCGCGGGCGATCAGCCAGGACAACGCCGCCATCAGCAGCATCAGGCCGGCGCCAATCGCGGCGAGCTCGAGCGTGAGCGCGCGCACGTCGGCGTCGATATCGTCGACATAGAGGCCGTAGCTGATCGTGGCGTTCCAGGGCGTGAACTGGCGAACGAACACCATCTTGCGGACGGGCTCGGTCTGGCCGGGGCGAGGGTAGAGATAGGACGTGACGCCGCCCTGCGGCGCCTGTCTGGCGGCGTTGAGCTGAGCATCGGCGATCAAGACGCCATTTGAATCCGTGGCGCCGGTGATCTTGCCTTCGAGCTGCGGATTGGCGCCGTTGACCAGAATCGACGTGTCGGAATTGTAGACGACAGGATAGCCTTGGCCGCCGCCGAATTTCATGTTGCGGGCATGCTGGCGAAACTGCAGCTTGGCGTCGTCTACCGTCATCTTGCCGGCAGCGGCGTCATCCTGGAACGTCTGCGCGAGGCCGTGGAGCAGATCGACCGCGGCCTTCATTTGCTGGACCCGGTCGTCCATCATGCGGCTCTTGCTGAGGACGGTCGATACCGCGATGATGGCCGTGATTGTCAGAGCTGCGAGGCAGACCATGCTGGCAAGCTTGGTGCGGATCTTCAGATGGCTCAGCAGCTTCATCACAGCCCCTACGACATGTCAGTTATTGCTGCCATCGCTAACATGAAGTTCTTACCAATCATGAAGATAGGCCTGCGCGCGGCGGCCGCGCGGCTGATCCTTCGCAACCCTGTGCGCAATCGTGCAGGCAAATCGCGATGCGATGCCGTGCGCCGGTATTTTTTGCTGGAGGAAAGCGATCTCAGACTTTGGTGGTGATCGAGCTTGGATGAGCGCGCAATGAACCGATTCGTTCATCGCATCATCATGTCCGTGCTGCTCGTGGCGGCCCTCGTCCTCATCTGGAACGTGCTGGGCTCGCGCTGAACCGGCACCGGCGAAACGCCAGTGCTGGGTCTGCGGATCGGTTGCGCGCGCGTCAGCGCCGTGCGAAGGCGCCGCCGGGCGCGTCGCTCTCTTTGCCCATCAGCGCATCGACGCTGACCGAGCCGCCGCCCGCTGCCGAGATGTAGAGGCAGGCGAAGCAGAACAGGATCGCGGCGGTGCCGCCGTTGAGCAACGGCAGAAGCACCGGCGATCCAGTCTTCATCATATGGCCCATGAAGTAGGCGAAGGCCATTTCGCCCGACAGGATGAAGGCCGTGAGGCGGGTGAAAAGACCGAGCATCAGCGTCGCGCCGAGCACCAGCTCGAGCGTGCCGGCCAGATAGATCAGCGGCGGGATGTCAGCGAAGTAGGGGAGCACCGGGAACTTGAACAGCTTGGCGACACCGTACTGGAACAGCAGCAGTCCGGTGACGAAGCGAAACAGGCTCAAGAGAACCGGCTGAAAGCGAGTGAGATAGGGAAAGTTCATTGGTTTGTGCCCTCCATCCAATGCTGCGACTAGGACCGCATTCGGTTCCGCCCTGCAAGCCGCGCCAGGTCAATTTGCGCTGACATTTTCGTCATGTCGGACAAAACACCGCAGGCCGTGATTTGAGCCGTGTGCCGTCCGCATTTTTTGCGCGTCTACGCGTCACGTCCGCCCGTAGTTTCCCGGTGACACGAACGAGCGCAGGTTACCTTCGGGAAACCTAGCGCCGCAAGGCGGGCACGATCAGGAACGGGATCATTCCGAGGATCACGTTTGCAAGTGCGAAGGCGAGCAGCGCGTTGTAGCCGTGGGTGGCGTCGTGGATCAGGCCTCCGCTCCAGGAGCCGAAGGCCGAGCCGAGCCCGCTGCCGATCGAGATCGTGCCGAAGATGGTGCCGACCCGTTTGCCCCGAAAAATCTTCATCGCCGTCGCCGTGATCAGCGGTCCGCGCGAGCCCATCATGCTGCCGAAGCAGACGACGAATCCGGTGAGTAGTATGACGTTCGGATTATACTGAAGCAACCAGAGCAGGACGATGCCGAGGATCGAGATCGCGTAGCTCAGCAGCACCGACGGCCGGCGCCCGATCTGCCCGTCTAGCGCGGAGACGCCGATCATGCCGAACACCAACACGACTCCCGAAAAGCCCCAGGCGGTCGCGGCCTGCAGCGGCGGGAAGCCGGCATCGATCAGATAGGCGACGATCTGCGCGGCGATGCAGTACATGCCGACCGCGGTGAAAAAGAAGGTCGAGAACAGCGCCCAGAAAGCATGGTGACGCATCGCGCTCACGAGCGTCCAGCCGTTGTCGATGAAATCAGGATCGGTCTTCTTGGCAACGTACGGCGAGCCGGACGCGAATCTGCGCCAGGGCAGGAGCAGCAGCGGCACCAGCAGACCAAGCGCGGCGAAGCCGTAGACCTGATAGGTCTCGCGCCAGCCGAGATGATCGATCAGGAGCTGCGAGGCCGGCAGCAGCGCCAGCACGCCGCCACCCATCGCCGAGTACACCACCGCCATCGCGGTCGGCAGTTTTGGGCCGAACCAGCGGCCGAGCAGGATCGAGTTCGGGACGTTGCCGATGAAAGCGACGCCGACGCCGACACACAATCCGATCGAGAGCTGGAATTGCCAGAGCGCCTGCGCATGGCCTGCGATCAGGAAGGCCGAGCTGAGCAGCAACAGGCCAAGCCCATAGACGATGCGCGGGCCGGAATGATCGAACAGGCGGCCGACCAGCGGCGCTGTCAGTCCGCTGATCAGCCAGGTCAGCGAGTAGATCGAGACGACTTGCGCCCGGTCCCAACCAAAATTTTCGGAAATCGGCTTGAGGAAGACGGTGAAGCTTTCGCTCAAGCCGCGGCCGAGCACGGCCAGCGTGAAGCACAGCGCGAGCACGACGAGCGCGGTTCGCACGGTGTCCTGCTGCGTGCTTCCTTGTTCCTTAGCCGCTTCCTTCGAAATTTGCCTGGGCGTGTTCTGATCCATTGCTCGTCAGGGAGCGCGCTTCGGCGCGCCCTGACAAGCATCAAAAGCTCATACGCCTATGCAGGCTTGAGCAGGACGTGCTTCTTCTTGCCGAAGGACAGCTTGATCAGGCCTTCCGGCGTCAAATTGGCCGCTGACAGCGCCATCTTTTCGTCGGTGACGGACTCGTCATTGACGCGCAGGCCGCCGCCCTTGATCTGGCGCCGCGCCTCGCCATTGGAGGCGACGAGGCCCGCCTTGACGAAGGCGTTGAGCACGCCAAGTCCGGCCTCCAGCTCGCCACGCGGAATTTCCACTGTCGGCAGGCTCTCGGCGAGCGCGCCTTCCTCAAAGGTGCGGCGTGCCGTTTCGGCCGCTTCGTTTGCCGCGTCGCGACCATGCAGCAGCGCGGTCGCTTCCGTCGCGAGCACCTTCTTGGCCTCGTTGATTTCCGAGCCGCCGAGCGCTTCGAGCTGTTTGATCTCGCTCATCGGCAGCGTCGTGAACAGCTTCAGGAATTTGGCGACGTCGGCGTCCTCGGTGTTGCGCCAGTACTGCCAGAAATCATACGGCGAGAACTGGTCGGCGTTGAGCCACACCGCGCCTTGCGCGGTCTTGCCCATCTTGGCGCCCGATGCGGTTGTCAGCAGCGGCGTCGTCAGCGCGAACAGCTGATGCGTGCCCATGCGGCGGCCGAGATCGACGCCCATGATGATGTTGCCCCATTGGTCGGAGCCGCCCATCTGCAAATGGCAGCCGGTCCGCTTGGCCAATTCGACGAAGTCGTAGGCTTGGCAGATCATGTAGTTGAACTCGATGAAGCTCATCTCCTGCTCGCGCTCGAGGCGCAGGCGTACGGAGTCCATCGTCAGCATGCGGTTGACCGAGAAATGCCGGCCGACGTCGCGCAGCATCTCGATCCAGTTGAGCTTTGTGAGCCACTCCGCATTGTCGAGCATGATGGCGTCGCTCTTGCCCTCGCCATAGCGCAGCACCTTTGCGAACACGCCGCGAATCGAAGCCTTGTTGGCCTCGATCTCGGCGACGGTGCGGATCGCGCGCGTCTCGTCCTTGCCGGAAGGGTCGCCGACCATGGTGGTGCCGCCGCCCATCAGCGTGATCGGCTTGTTGCCGGACTGCTGAAACCAGTGCAGCAGCATCATGGTCAGGTAGTTGCCGATGTGCAGCGAGGGGGCGGTACAATCGTAACCGACATAGGCGATCGCCTCGCCCTTGGCCGCGAGCGCGTCCAGCCCCTCGAAATCGGAGCACTGGTGGATGAAACCACGTTCCTGCAGGGTATTGAGGAAATCCGATTTAAATGCAGTCATCTGTCGGCATGCCTGACAATTCTTGGTTTACTGTTTTGGGAGCAATTTAAAGGTCTTCCGTTGGAACTCGATTGCTGCCCGCCGCTTGGCGCTGTGGCATTATAAGATGTGTCCCTCTGGCACAAGATCGGCATGCCGGAGGGGGTGTTTTGAGGACGCTGATCCCATGATGTTGACGGCACTCGGTTTGATGAGCGGCACTTCGCTGGACGGGGTGGACATCGCGCTGATCGAGACCGACGGAAAGCAGGTGAAGGCGTTCGGACCGTACGGTTACCGGCCCTATAGCCCGGCCGAGCGCAACCTGCTGCGCCAGGCGCTGTCCGAGGCCGTGCATTTGCCGCAACGCGATGCCCGGCCGGGGATCCTGGCCGAGGCCGAGCGCGCAGTAACGCTGGCGCATGCCGAGGCGGTTGCCGCCTTCATCGCCCAGAACCGGATGAAGCCCGAAGACATCGACATCGTCGGCTTCCACGGCCAGACCGTGCTGCACCGCCCCGAGCGGCGGCTGACGGTGCAGATCGGCGACGCGCTTGCGCTGGCCAGGGCCATCCATATCCCCGTGATGCACGACTTCCGCGCCGCCGACGTCGAGGCTGGCGGACAGGGCGCGCCGTTGGTGCCGGTCTATCACCGGGCACTTGCCAATTCGCTGGCGCGCGAAGGGCCGATCGTCGTGGTCAATATCGGCGGCGTCTCCAACATCACTTATATCGACGGCAACGACACGCTGATCGCCTGCGATACCGGGCCCGGCAACGCGCTGCTCGACGATTTCATGTACCGCACCATGAACCAGGCGTTTGATACGGAGGGCAAGTTCGCAGCACTCGGCAAGGTCGATGAAGCCTGGATCGCGCGGGCGCTGGAGCTGCCGTTCTTCGCAAGCCCGCCGCCGAAATCGCTCGACCGCAACGATTTTGCCGCGCTGAAGCTCGGCGACGTCGCGCCGGCCGATGGCGCTGCGACGCTCACCGCCTTCACTGCGGCTGCGATCACGCGCATCATTCCGTTGCTGCCGCGGAGGCCGCGCAGTTGGATCGTCTGCGGCGGCGGTGCCCGCAACCTCACTATGCTGCGCATGCTGCGGGAGCAGGTAGGGTCGGCGACGGTCGAGGCCGCCGGGACGCTCGGCTGGGCCTCCGACGCGATCGAGGCGCAGGCCTTCGGCTTCCTCGCCGCGCGTGGCCTGAAGGGCTTGCCGCTGTCCTATCCCGCCACCACAGGCGTGCCGATGCCGATGACGGGTGGGGTGATCGCCAGACCCTAAAAAGGACTGCCTGAGGTCACGGTGGGTTGATGCAATTGCATTTACCTTGACGGGTGCATGCAAGTGCATCTATGTTGAATGCAGATGCATTCAACCGCTGGGATCGTTGCCATGACCGCTTCACTGAAATTAATCAGCCATAAGCTTTGCCCGTACGTGCAGCGCGCCGTGATCGCGCTCAAGGAGAAGGGCGTGCCGTTCGAGCGGATCGATATCGATCTCGCCAACAAGCCGGACTGGTTTCTAAAACTGTCGCCGCTGGGCAAGGTGCCGGTGCTGGTGGTCACGACCGACAAGGGCGAAGTCGCGCTGTTCGAGAGCAACGTGATCTGCGAATACATCGAGGAGACGCAGGGCGGTGCAAAATTGCACCCGGCTGATCCGCTCAAGCGCGCAGAGCATCGCGCCTGGATGGAGTTTGGCTCTGCGATCCTCGGCGATCTCTGGGGCCTGGAGACCACGACGGATCCCGCGACATTCGAGAGCAAGCGTCAGGCGCTCGTGTCAAAGTTCGCGCGCGTGGAGGCGGCACTGGGCGCAGGCCCGTTCTTCGCCGGCGAGGCGTTCAGCCTGGTCGATGCCGTGTTCGCGCCGATCTTCCGCTATTTCGATCTGTTCGACGAGCTGACCGAGCACGGCATCTTCAGCGATGTCCCGACGGTGCGCGCGTGGCGGAGCGAGCTCGCGAAACGTCCGAGTGTGGTCACCGCGGTCGGTGCAGACTATCCGCAATTGCTGCGCGCCTTCCTCGTGCGCCACGACGCGCATCTCCTCAAGCTCGCGGCCTGAGCGCACGCCGATGTCGCAATCTCTGGCCTGGATGATGCTGGTGATCGCCGGCGCACTCGATGTCGGCTGGGCGATTTCGATGAAGTATGCCGAAGGCTACACGCGCATCGGTTGGAGCATCATTTCGTTCGTGCTACTCGCCGCCTTCGTCTTCCTGCTCGGGCGCGCGCTGAAGGTGCTCGAGGTCGGCGTCGCCTATTCGGTGTGGACCGGCCTTGGGGCTGCCGGCACTTTCGTCATGGGCGTCGTGCTGTTCGGTGAGACCTTGAGCGCGATGAAGCTCGCCGGCATCGCGCTCGTCTTGATGGGGATCGTCGCGCTCAAGCTGGCTTGAGCTGCGCGTCTTACCGCACGTTGGCGAGACGCATGTCGAGATAGGCCGTGATGGTTTCCATCAGCGGCTCGAGCTTGGCGTCGAAGAAGTGGTTGGCGCCGGGGATGACCTGCTGGTCGATCACGATGCCCTTCTGCGTCTTCAGCTTCTCGACCAGCGTGTTGACGTCCTTCGGCGGCACCACGGCGTCCTTCTCGCCATGCACGATCAGGCCCGACGACGGGCAGGGTGCAAGGAACGAGAAGTCATAGAGATTGGCCGGCGGCGCGATCGAGATGAAGCCCTCGACCTCGGGGCGGCGCATCAGAAGCTGCATGCCGATCCAGGCGCCGAAGGAGAAGCCGGCGACCCAGCAGGCGCGCGCTTCGGGATTGATGGTCTGCGCCCAGTCGAGCGCGGCCGCCGCATCCGACAACTCGCCGGTGCCGTGATCGAACGAGCCCTGGCTGCGGCCGACGCCGCGGAAGTTGAAGCGCAGCACCGAGAAGCCGCGATGCGCGAAGGCGTAGTAGCACTGGTACACGATCTGATGGTTCATCGTGCCGTGAAACTGCGGATGCGGATGCAGGATCATCGCGATCGGCGCGTTCTTCTGCTTGGCCGGGTGATAGCGGCCTTCGAGACGGCCGGCGGGGCCGGTGAAAATAACTTCGGGCATGGATGGTCTCTTGATTGATCCCTGGAAGACGGTCTTCAGCAATCAACCGATTGTGCGGACTTCATCGACTGCTGTGCCGATCAAGCCGCGAATGGAAGGGTGGAGCGGCGCCCTCGGATGATGCGCGAGCGGCGCGCGGTGAACTGACGCGCGCGTTCTAACATGAGGCGTGGGTCAAAAAGCAAGCATCTTGAACATCCCGCAATCGCCTCAAGATGTTAGCGTGTCACCGCCGCGTCATGGCCCGGCCCGGATCGGTTTTGCGGTTGCCAATCGCGTGGTAGCAGCCCATGTCGGGGACCGGAGCGGGCGGAGCAGGTCCCGTTGCAGGGTATTATATTACTTTCATGCCAAGCCGCGTCTATCTCGACTGGAATGCGACCACGCCGCTGCGTGCCGAGGCGCGCGCAGCGATGCTGGCCGCTTACGAGCTGATCGGCAATCCGTCCTCGGTCCACGCCGAGGGGCGCGAGGCGCGGCGGCTGGTCGAGGATGCCCGTGCCGCGCTTGCGGCAGCCGTCGGCGCGCTGCCGCGGAACGTGGTTTTCACCTCCGCCGGAACCGAGGCCAATGCGCTGGCGCTTTCGCCCGGCTTGCGCAGCCGATCAGGCGAGCCGGTGCGGCGGCTCCTGGTTTCCGCGGTCGAGCATGCCTCGGTGCTCGCGGGCGGCCGATTCCCGGCCGACGACATCGGCCAGATCCGTGTCATCCGCTCCGGCGTTGTTGACCTCGATCATCTCCGGGCACTGCTCGCCGCTGGCCCGCCGGCGCTGGTCTCGATCATGGCGGCCAACAACGAGACTGGCGCCCTCCAGCCGGTTGCGGAGGCGGCAGGGCTTGTTCACGAGGCCGGCGGCCTCCTGCATGTCGACGCGATCCAGGCGCTCGGCAAAATTGCTTTCAATATTAACGCGATAGGCGCGGACCTTGCGAGCTTTTCTGGGCACAAGATCGGCGGCCCCAAAGGCGTGGGGGCGCTGGTCATGGGCGAGGGGCTGTCTGGACTGGAACCGGTACTAAGGGGCGGCGGACAGGAGCTCGGCCGGCGGGCGGGAACCGAGAATGTCGCCGGCATCGCCGGCTTCGGTGCGGCGGTCAAGGTCGCCCTTCAGGCTTTGCCGGAACATGCGGAGCGGATGACAAGCCTCAGGAATCGCTTGGAAAATG
The DNA here is from genome assembly GCF_049949275.1 of Bradyrhizobium genosp. A. NCBI lineage: Bacteria > Pseudomonadati > Pseudomonadota > Alphaproteobacteria > Hyphomicrobiales > Nitrobacteraceae > Bradyrhizobium > Bradyrhizobium genosp. A. The sequence goes on from NZ_CP188196.1 coordinate 4,118,091, forward strand.
GCCTTCGATCAATTGCCGAAGCGATCGTCCTCGCGGACGACGTGAAGAGGTTGCCAAATACCGTCCTGTTCACCGCGCCTGGGCTCAAGGCCGAGACCGCAGTGATCGGCTTCGACCTTGAAGGCATCGCAGTATCCTCAGGCTCAGCCTGCTCCTCGGGCAAGGTGCAGCCATCCCACGTGCTGTCGGCGATGGGGTACGATGCCGCCGTAGCCCAGGGAGCGGTGCGTCTCAGTCTGGGCTGGTCCACGGAACCAGATGACATCAATAGGACGTTAGAGGCTTGGCGAAAGCTCGGTAATACCCTACTTAAGGGCTAAGCGACGAAACACGGCTTGAATGGTTCTAAGCCCGTGCTTTGTGCCAAAAAACATCGTAATACTCGTCCGAGTTTGATCCACCGCGGTCCTTGAAACCGCGAGCGGAGGATAGAATGCCAGCCGTGCAAGAGACGGTCGAGCGCGTGAAGCGCATCGACGTCGATCAGTATCGTTATGGGTTTGAGACCCTGATCGAGTCCGACAAGGCCCCCAAAGGGCTGTCGGAAGAGACCGTCAAGTTCATCTCCGAGAAGAAGAACGAGCCCGCCTGGATGCTCCAGTGGCGGCTCGAAGCCTATCGGCGTTGGCTGACGATGACTGAGCCGACCTGGGCCCGCGTCGACTATCCCAAGATCGACTTCCAGGACCTCTATTATTACGCAGCGCCGAAGCCGAAGAAGACGATCACCTCGCTCGACGAGATCGATCCGGAGATCCTGAAGACCTACGAGAAGCTCGGCATTCCCCTGCGGGAAGTCGCCATGCTCGAAGGCGTCGAGCCCAAGCCAGGCGAGGAAGATCCGGCCCGCCGCAAGATAGCGGTCGACGCGGTGTTCGATTCGGTCTCGGTCGCGACTACCTTCAAGGCGGAGCTGAAGAAGGCCGGCGTGATCTTCATGCCGATCTCGGAGGCCATCCGCGAGCATCCTGAGCTCGTGCAGAAGTATCTGGGTTCGGTTGTTCCGACCTCGGACAATTTCTACGCGACGCTGAATTCTGCGGTGTTCTCCGACGGCTCGTTCGTCTACGTGCCGCCGGGCGTGCGCTGCCCGATGGAGCTGTCGACCTATTTCCGCATCAACGAGCGCAACACCGGCCAGTTCGAGCGCACGCTGATCATCGCCGACAAGGGCTCCTACGTCTCCTATCTCGAAGGCTGCACCGCGCCGCAGCGCGACGAGAATCAGCTGCACGCCGCCGTGGTCGAGCTCGTCGCGCATGACGACGCCGAGATCAAATATTCGACGGTGCAGAACTGGTACCCGGGCAACTCGGAGGGCAAGGGCGGCATCTACAATTTCGTCACCAAGCGTGGCGACTGCCGCGGCAACAACTCCAAGATCTCCTGGACCCAGGTCGAGACCGGTTCGGCGATCACCTGGAAGTATCCGAGCTGCATCCTGCGCGGCGATAATTCGCGCGGCGAGTTCTACTCGATCGCGATCTCGAATGGCTTCCAGCAGGTCGATTCGGGCACCAAGATGATCCATCTCGGCAAGAACACGTCGAGCCGCATCATCTCGAAGGGCATTGCCGCCGGCAAGTCGCAGAACACGTATCGCGGTCTCGTGACCGCGCACCGGAAAGCGACCGGCGCGCGCAACTTCACCGCCTGCGATTCCCTGTTGATCGGCGACAAATGCGGCGCGCACACCGTGCCCTACATCGAGGCCAAGAACTCCTCGGCGACCTTCGAGCACGAGGCCACGACATCGAAAATCTCCGAGGACGTGCTGTTCTACTGCGTCCAGCGCGGCCTCAGCCAGGAAGAGGCCGTCGGCCTTGTCGTCAACGGCTTCGTCAAGGACGTGCTTCAGCAGCTGCCGATGGAATTCGCGGTGGAAGCGCAGAAGCTGATCTCGATCTCGCTTGAAGGGTCGGTCGGCTAATCGCCGACCTCATCCTGAGGAGGCCGCGCAAGCGGCCGTCTCGAAGGATGGATACCGGAAAGATTGTTGGCCTCATTCCTTCGAGACGCGCCTGCGGCGCTCCTCAGGATGAGGGGATAGATGGAAAAACATAATGGCTTTGCTTGAAGTGAAAGACCTGAAGGTTCGTGTCGAGGAGCGTGAAATCCTCCACGGGCTGACGCTGACCGTGAACGAGGGCGAGATCCACGCCATCATGGGGCCGAACGGCTCCGGCAAGTCGACGCTCTCGCACGTCATCGCCGGCAAGCCCGGCTATGAGGTGACCGACGGCCAGATCCTGTTCAAGGGTGAGGATCTCCTGGAGATGGCTCCCGAGGAGCGAGCTGCCAAGGGCGTGTTCCTGGCGTTCCAATATCCGGTCGAGATCCCCGGCGTCACAACCATGAATTTCCTGCGGACCGCGCTGAATGCCCAGCGCAAGGCGCGCGGCGAGAGCGAGCTGATGGTCCCGGACTTCCTGAAGAAGGTCCGCGAGGTCTCGAAATCGCTGAACATCCCGCAGGACATGCTCAAGCGGGGCGTCAATGTCGGCTTCTCCGGCGGCGAGAAGAAGCGCAACGAAGTGCTGCAGATGGCGCTGTTCGAGCCGAGCCTGTGCATCCTCGACGAGATGGATTCCGGCCTGGACATTGACGCGCTGCGCATTGCGGCCGACGGCGTCAACGCGCTGCATTCGCCCAAGCGCGCGATGGTCGTCATCACCCATTATCAGCGGCTGCTGAACTACATTGTGCCCGACGTCGTGCACGTGATGTCGAAGGGCCGTGTCGTGAAAAGCGGCGGCAAGGAACTGGCGCTCGAGCTGGAAGCGTCCGGCTACACCCAGTTCGAGGACGCCGCGTAAGGAATTTTGCGATGAACGTTGCTGTGGCAAAGACCGGAAGCGGCCGCGCGGTGAGCGATCTCTTCGCCAGCGCCGAAGGCCGTTTGCCGGGTTCGCCTTCCGTGATCGCGGCGCGCCGCGAGGCATTCGAGACCTATGAGCGTCTCGGCCTGCCGCATCGCCGGATCGAAGAATGGAAATACACCGATTTGCGCGCGCTGGTCGGCGAGGTTCTGCCGCTCGCAGCCGCGCCCGATGCGGCCGCGCTGAAGCGCGCGGCGGACGCGGTGAAGGCGCATGCGATCGATGGCGCCCGCAAGCTGGTGCTGGTCGACGGCGTGTTCGCGGCCGATTTCTCCGACGTGAAGGCGCTCGCCGCTGAGGCGGGCTTCGAGACGTTGCAGGAGACGCTGGAGAAGGATGCGGGGCTGCTGAAGACCGCTTCCACCGACGCCGTGATTGCGCTCAACGCGGCGATGGCGACCGATGGCGTGGTGCTGTCGATTGCTGACGGCGCCCAGCTGTCCGCACCGATCCAGATCATCCACATCGCGACCGCAGCTTCCGCGTCGGCCTTCACCCGGTCGCAGATCGCGATCGGGAAGGGCGCTCGCGCCACAATCGTCGAGAGCTTCGTTGCGGCTGGCGCCAAGGCCTATCAGGTCAACGACGCCGTCATCGTCTCGGTCGGCGACAACGCCGATGTCGCGCATATCCGCCTGATGGACGATGCGCCTGACGCGTTGAACGTGACCTCGCATTTCGTGACGGTTGGTGCCAACGTCAAATTCAATTTCTTCAACATGACCACCGGCGCGGCCGTCAGCCGCCTCCAGGGCTTCATCATGCTGGCGGGCGAGGGCAGCGAGCTCTCGGCCAACGGCGTGAACCTGCTGCAGAAGACCGAGCATGGCGACACCACGATGGTGGTCGACCACGCCGTGCCGAACTGCGTCAGCCGCGAGGTCTTCCGTGCGGTGATCGACGATCGCGCCCATTCGGTGTTCCAGGGCCGCATCATCGTCCGTCCCGATGCGCAGAAGACCGACGGCAAGATGATGACCCGTGCACTGTTGCTCTCGGACGAAGCCGAGGCGGACAACAAGCCCGAGCTCGAGATATTTGCCGACGACGTCTCCTGCGGCCACGGCGCCACCGCCGGCGCGCTGGACGAAAACCTGCTGTTCTATCTGAAGGCGCGTGGCCTGCCCGAGAAGCAGGCGCAGGCGCTGCTGATCCAGGCTTTCGTCGGCGAAGCTATCGAGCAGATCGCCGATGATGTCTTGCGCGAGCACGTGATCGGCATTGCCGAGCGCTGGCTGGAGCGCCGGTCATGAGCACGCATCCCGCAGTCAAGAACGGCGCCTATGACGTTGCGCGCGTGCGCCAGGATTTTCCGGCGCTCGCCATGCAGGTCTACGGCAAGCCGCTGGTCTATCTCGACAATGCGGCGTCCGCCCAGAAGCCGAGCGCCGTGCTCGACCGCATGACGCAGGCCTATACATCCGAATACGCCAACGTGCATCGCGGACTGCATTATCTCGCCAACGCTGCAACCGAAGCCTATGAGGGCGGCCGCACCAAGGTTGCGCAGTTCATCAACGCTGCCCGTACCGAGGAAGTCATCTTCACCCGCAACGCCACGGAGGCGATCAATCTGGTCGCTTCGTCCTGGGGCGGACCGAACATCGGGGAAGGTGACGAGATCGTCATCTCGATCATGGAGCACCACTCCAACATTGTGCCGTGGCATTTCCTGAGGGAGCGCCAAGGTGCCGTGATCAAGTGGGCACCGGTCGACGACGAGGGCAATTTCCTCATCGACGAGTTCGAGAAGCTCCTGACGTCGAAGACCAAGCTGGTTGCGATTACGCAGATGTCGAACGCGCTCGGCACCATCGTGCCGGTCAAGGACGTCGTGAAGATCGCGCACGCGCGCGGCATTCCCGTACTGGTCGACGGCAGCCAGGGCGCGGTGCATCTGCCGGTCGACGTCCAGGACATCGGCTGCGACTTCTATGTCTTCACCGGCCACAAGGTCTACGGGCCGACCGGCATCGGCGTGCTCTGGGCCAAGTACGACCATCTGGTCGCGATGCGCCCCTATAACGGCGGCGGCGAGATGATCCGCGAGGTTTCGCGCGAGATCGTCACCTATGGCGATCCCCCGCACAAGTTCGAGGCCGGCACGCCGGCGATCGTCGAGGCCGTCGGCCTTGGCGCCGCCATCGACTACGTCAATTCGATCGGTAAGGAGCGCATCGCCGCGCACGAGCATGATCTGACCGCCTACGCCCAGGAGAAGCTGCGCGAGATCAACTCGCTCAGGCTGATCGGCACGGCGCGGGGCAAGGGCCCGGTGATCTCCTTCGAGCTCAAGGGCGCGCACGCCCATGACGTCGCCACCGTGATCGACCGTCAAGGCATTGCGGTCCGTGCCGGCACCCATTGCGTGATGCCGCTTTTAGAGCGGTTCAACGTGACCGCCACCTGCCGGGCCTCGTTCGGCATGTATAATACGCGGGAAGAAGTCGATCATCTGGCACAGGCGCTGCTGAAGGCGCGGGATTTGTTCGCATGAGTGACACGGCCGAAATCAAAGCCAATCCGATGGAGACCCGTTCGGCGCTGCCGCCGGAGGAGACCGAGCGTCTCACCACCGAGATCATCGCCGGCCTCAAGACCGTGTTCGATCCGGAAATCCCGGCCGACATCTACGAACTTGGCCTGATCTACAAGGTCGAGATCAAGGACGACCGCTCGGTGGACGTCCAGATGACGCTGACGACGCCGAACTGCCCGGCCGCCGGCGAACTGCCGACCATGGTCGAGAACGCGGTCGCCAGCGTCCCCGGCGTCGGCGTGGTCGACGTCAAGGTCGTCTGGGAGCCGGCCTGGTCGCCGGAACGCATGAGCGACGAGGCCCGTCTCGTCCTCAACATGTGGTGACGCGTAACCTCGATATTGAATTCGCTCCGCAACGGACCACATCACTGATATGACCCAGATATCGTCAGGCTCGACACCAGCATCCACTCCGAAGCCGAAGCGGCCCCGTCCGCAGGTGATGCGGTTGACCGATGCCGCCGCCCAGCGCATCAGCGAGCTGACCCAGCGCGCGGATTCCGAGATCGTCGGCTTGCGCGTCGGCGTCAAGAACGGCGGCTGCGCCGGTCAGTCCTATACGGTCGAATATGCCCATGATGTCCGCCCGACCGACGAGGTCGTCGAGGACAAGGGCGTCAAGATCCTGGTCGACCCCAAGGCCGTGCTGTTCCTGCTCGGCACCGAGATGGACTACAAGGCCGACAAAATGCAGGCCCAGTTCGTCTTCAACAACCCCAACCAGATCTCCGCCTGCGGCTGCGGCGAGTCGGTCGAGTTGCGCCCGGCCAAGATCGACGGGTAGCGTCTTCCCAACACTCTTGTGTCCCGGACGCGCTGCAGCGCGCTTGCGCTGCTGCGCAGAGCCGGGACCTACGCTATAGTCATTGGTGCAAGACGGCTGGGCCCCGGCTCAGCAGCGCCATAGCAGGTCGAAGACGCGCGTAAACGCGCTAATGACACGCTGCGCTGCGTCCGGGGCACGAGAGAGTGCCCATGGACCGCGAATTCCTGATCGACCTGTTCGCCGATTTCGGCCCCGTCGCCATCCGCAAGATGTTCTCCGGCTACGGCATCTCCGCCGACGGCATCAACTTCGCGCTCGCCTTGCGCGCCGGCCTGTTCTTCCGCGCCGACGAGGTGACCATCCCGGACTTTGAAGCGGAAGGCTCAAAACCGTTCCAGTATTCGACCCGCGCCAAGACGGTGCTGGTGAACTCCTACTGGGAGCTGCCGGCGCGCCTGTTCGACGATTCCGAGGAGCTGGCGCGATGGGCGAGGGCAGCGCTCGCCGCCGCCCAGCGCGCCAAGGTGAAGAAGCGTCCGAAAGGGAAGAAGGCAGCGGGGAAGAAGGCTGCTGCCACGAGGGGGCCGGCCAAGAAAGCAGCCAAGAAGGCGGTTCGTAGGGTGGGCAAAGCGTAGCGTGCCCACCATTCAGAATAGCGACGTTGGAGAGATGGTGGGCACGGCGCGATGCGCCTTTGCCCACACTACGGAGCTTCACTCCGCGGCCTTGGTCAGGCCAACCCGCATATCCTTCGCCACAAAAACGCAGGTCCCGTCGGCAAGCACACGGCCGTCGGCAATTCCGAGCACCAGCTTGCCGCGGCGGACCATGCGCATGGCGACCTCGTAGCGCACGGATCGCGTCTCCGGCGTGATGGCGCCCGTGACCTCGACCTCGCCGACGCCGATGGCGCGGCCCTTGCCCGGTGAGCCCGACCAGCCGAGCCAGTAGCCGACCATCTGCCACATCGCATCCAGGCCGAGACTTCCCGGCATCATCGCGTCACCGCGATAGTGACAATCGAAGAACCAGTGGTCCGGCACAATGTCGAGCTCGCCGACGATATGGCCCTTGCCGAACGCGCCGCCGTCCAGGCTGATCTCGGTGATGCGGTCCATCATGAGCATCGGCGGCGCCGGCAATTGTGCATTGCCCGGACCGAAATAGCCGCCGTCGCTCGATCTCAGCAGCTCGTCCCTGGTGTAGGACGGTTGCGGCCTGTGAAAATCATGCGGGTTTGGCAAGGCGACAGAACCTCTGTGGGTGCGCGGTCAGATGCACGGGGCCGACGATAGAGCCTCAGATGTCGTCCGTCCCGGAGCAATGTCAAGCACGCGAGCGGACAGACTCTGCCGCGGCCATGTCAGGCTGCGGACGTGCTCAGGCCGACCCTCAGATCCCGTGCAACATAGACACAGGTCTCATCGGCGAGCACGCGGCCGTCCGCGACGCCGAGGGCTAGCCTGCCGCGCTTCACCTGGCGCATCGCAACCTCGTAGCGCACGCATTTGACGTCCGGCGTGATCTGCCCCCTGAACTTGACGGCGCCGACGCCCAGCGCCCGGATCGTCCCCGGCGAGCCCGACCACGCCAGCCAATAGCCGACCATTTGCCACAGCGCGTCCAGGCTGAGAGATCCTGGCATCACGGGGTCGTCGGGGAGGTGGCATTCGAAGAACCAGAGGCTGGCCGTCACGTCCAGCTCGGACACGATGTGGCCCTTGCCGAACTCGCCGCGGTCCCGACTGATCTCGGGGATGCGATCCATCAGCAGCAAGGGCGGCGCGGGCAATTGCGCGTTGCCCGGGCCGAAGAAACCGCCGTCGCTGGCCCGAACCAGGTCTAGCCCGGTGTAGGAGGATTGCGGCGTGTGAAAGTCGTGTGGATGGGGCAAGACGCTGGGCCTTTCGATCGCGATCGGTCGAGCGTCGATTGCGCGTCACGTGCTCGAAATGTCGCTCAGGCCTATTACGGCTGCATGAAAGTGAAATGTCACGGCGGCGACCGGTCGCGTCACGCCACCCGATTGTGGGTCTCGACCTCGTATTCTGGGTCGACTTCGCAGATCACGCGGTTGCGGCCGTTACGCTTGGCGGCGTAGAGGCAGGCGTCCGCACGCTCGATCAGCGTTTCGGTGTCGTCGCCCTGCTTCAGCATGGCGACGCCGACGGAGATGGTGACGCGGCCGAGGATCTCGCCGGTCGACTTCTTCTTCAATTCCTTCGCCATCACGGCGCGGCGGATGTGATCGGCGACGGTGAGGGCCTGGCGCAGCGCGGTGTTGGGCAGCACGACTGCGAATTCCTCGCCGCCGTAACGCGCGGTGATGTCCTGGCCCTTGATGGTCTGCTTCAGCGACATGCCGACGAGCCGGAGCACCTGGTCGCCGGTGAGATGGCCGTAGGAATCGTTGAACGATTTGAAATGGTCGATGTCGAGCAGCAGGAGCGACAGCGGCTCGCCGCTCGCGAGCGCACCCTGCACGGCCATGCCGATCATGCGGTCGAAATATTTGCGGTTGCCGAGGCCCGTCAACGGATCTGTCAGGCTCTCGGCGCGGATCGCTTCCAGGCTCTGCTGGAGATTGCTGATCTCGTTCTTCGATAGCGTCAGCCGGTCTTCCAGCGCCTTGTTGGTTTCGCGCATCTCGCCGGTCGAACGCAGCAGCGCTTCGACGATCGCCTTGACCTGATCGCGGCCCTTGGCAGAGGACAATTGCTCGGTCGCGCCCGACAGGCTGGTGTCGTACGCGCCGGTCATGCTGAGCGCGTCGCTCAAGACCGTCATCACGTCGTCGATCTCGCCGATGACGCGCGCACCGACCTTGTCGATGCGGTCGGTCGTTTTGATGTGGGAGAGATAGGTGTCGTAGATCTGCTCGAGATCGGCTTCGGTCAGCTTGCCGTTGCGTGCCAGCGTCTCGTTGATGATCTTGTTGAGCGGAGCGTTGTAGCCGGTCGCGTAGACGTACCAGATCTCGTAATTGCGGGGAATTGCGGTTTGCTTCAGCGACCGGATCTGACCGAGCGCCACCTCGGCGAACGCCATCGTGCGTTCGTGTTCATCGAGAACCTTGACCACAGAACATACCCCACAGCGGTCGGTGCGCAGCCGACCGCAGCAATGCTTAAATTATGTTCGTAGGCTAACGGACGATCATGAACGGTCGGTAAACGGTCGACCGTTCAACTCAGGCGTGTATCGTGTTTTCAGGCCCCGGCAGGGGAGCGAACCGGTCGGAGCAGGAACGCCGGGAGATGCGAGTGATCGCCGGGCTCGGTATCGGCTTCGCGCTGGCGGCGCGGCTCGGGACGGCCGATGGACGGCACGTGCGAATTGTTGGCCTGCTGGCGCGAGCCATCACGCGGCTCGGAGGATTGCCTGGCTTCGCGCGGAGGCCTTGCCTCACGTGCCGGCTGCGCTTCGCCGGCGGGCCGTGCTTCGGCTGACGGCCGTGCTTCGCCTGAAAGTCTTGCCTCGCCACGCGGTTCGCGGGGCTCGTGGCTGCGCTCACGGTCACGGCCGCCGCGCTGTGGCTTGCCGCGGCCGCCGCGCGAACGCTCACGGCCGCGCTGCTCGCGCGGGCGATCCCTCTGCTCGCCGCTATCGGCCTGCACCTCGTAGTCGCCTTCGGCGCGCGGAATGCTCTGGCCGATCAGCTTTTCGATCGCCACCATCGACTTCTGGTCGAGCGGCGTCACGAGCGAGATCGCCATGCCGGACCGGCCTGCGCGGCCGGTGCGGCCGACGCGGTGGACGTAATCGTCAGGATGGTGGGGGACATCGAAATTGAAGACGTGGCTGACTTCGGGAATATCGAGGCCGCGGGCGGCAACGTCGGAGGCGACCAGCAGCGGCAGCTCGCCCTTGCGGAACTGTTCGAGCGCCGCCGTGCGGGCCGACTGGTCCATGTCGCCGTGCAAGGCGCCAACGCTGAAGCCGTGCTTCTGCAGCGATTTGTGAACGACGGCGACCTCGCGCTTGCGATTGCAGAAGATGATCGCGTTTTGGAGATCCTTGGCCTCGCGCAACAGGCGTCGCAGCAATTCGCGCTTTTCATGCGCCTCGCGTCCGGCCGGGACCTGACACTGCGTGACGGTGACCGCGGTGGTGGCGGGCTTGGAGACCTCGACCTTCTGCGGGTTGTGCAGGAAGGTTTCAGTGATGCGCCGGATTTCCGGCGGCATGGTCGCGGTGAAGAACAGGGTCTGCCGCGTGAAGGGGACGAGCTTGCAGACGCGTTCGATGTCGGGGATGAAGCCCATGTCCAGCATGCGGTCGGCTTCGTCGATGACGAGCAGCTCGACGCCGGTGAGCAGCAGGCCGCCGCGCTCGGTATGGTCGAGCAGGCGGCCGGGCGTTGCGATCAGGACGTCGACGCCGCGCGTCAGCTTGGCATCCTGGTCGCCGAACGAGACGCCGCCGATCAGGAGGGCGACGTTGAGTTTCTGGCCGGCGCCGTAGCGGTCGAAGTTTTCCTTCACTTGCGCTGCGAGCTCGCGGGTCGGCTCCAGGATCAGCGTGCGCGGCATACGTGCGCGGGCGCGACCCTTTTCGAGGATGGTGAGCATCGGCAGCACGAAGGCCGCGGTCTTGCCGGTGCCGGTCTGGGCGATGCCGAGCACATCCTTACGTGCGAGGACGTGGGGGATCGCCTGTTCCTGGATGGGGGTGGGGGTGGTGTAACCGGTGGCCGCCACTGCGGCGAGGACTTTTTCGGATAGTCCGAGATTGGAAAAGGACATTGAGCCTCTGGTCGAAACCGCCGTTCGGAATCGAGAGTAAAAAGGCTGTCGCGTTCCACCCCGAAACGGCGCGCTCTCAAAGAAGCTGGGGGTGCTGACTCACGCGAACAAAGCGCAAGGCTCAGGAATCGCTTTTCGATCTGAGCCGCGTCGACCCGGAACATAGGGGGGAATCGGCCAAAGTCAATGGAGCAGGCGCGGGAAGGCCCTAAAAACCCTCAGGTTTTTGCCCAAATAGCGGGCGCGGTTGGGCTTTTCGCCGTGGCGGCCAGCCCAGTGGTTAACGCGCTATTGCGGCCTGGGCCCGGAAATCGCCGGGCGCCATGCCATAGGCGGCGTTGAAGACCCGGTAATAGGTCGCCAGGCTCTCGAAACCGCAGGCGCTGGCGATGTCGGCGATCAACCGCTCCGGCGCTTCGCGCAACAAGCGGCGGCTCTGCTTCAACCGCTCTTCCGTCACGGTCTGGGAGAAGCTGCGGTCGGCGACCTCGAACAGCATGTGCAAATGGCGCACGGAGACGCCGAGCAGGTCGGCCACCCGCGTCGGCGCCAGATCGGGGTCCTGCAGATGGCGTGCGATCAGGCGCCGCGCCATCGAGAGGCGGGCGGTCCGGAGCGCGGCCTGTCCGCGCCGGCTGCCCGGCCTGACGATGCCGCGCTCGATCAGTGCCAGATGCCCGAGCGCCTGCACCAGCGGGACCGCGCCGGACGACCCCTCATTCGCGGCCGCCTCGCCGAGATCAGCAAAGCAGGCACCGAGCAGGGGTGCGAGGGCAGGATCGTTGAAGACCTTGGGTGCAAGCTCGCGCGTGCGCTTGTCCTGTGTCGCGAGGCCGCTGACGGGGATCTTCAGAATGCGCAGATGAAAGCCGGAATCGCCCAGCGGCCTGGTGCGGTAGGGCAGGTCGGTATGGCTGGTGGCAAAGCCGCCATTGGCGATCGCGAAATCGCTGGAGCGCATGCCGCCGAACCAACCGCCGCCGCCGAGCTGCTGGTAGACGCAGATGCTGTCACCCGGCGCGTAGCCGATATCGGCCTGGCTGCGCTCGACCGCATAGGACGAGGCCTTCAGCTCCACGAGGGCGCCGTTGCCGACCTGGCTCAGCGAGAATTCCCCGTAAAAGTCGGCGCGCTGTTCGCGCTCGAGCTCCGCCGTGACCCCGAACAGCCCCTTGGCGCGCACCTCGCGCCAAAAATCGAAGCGATCGTGCGGCTCGACTTCGTCGGTGCACCAGCGAAACACGGCAGCCCCTCGTCTCGAACGGAATTCCGCCCGAGAAAAAGCAGATTCCACGGGAATCTGCCATAGGCCGGATCATGGAACCGCATGGTTGGACCGGTTGAACCGCCGTTACCGCTGGACCGACTATCACATCAACGGCGTAAGGTTTCGCAAGGAGCCAACGGGGAGCCGTTCTGCAGCGGGAATGCATGATGATGCGTCGGGTTTTCAGAATTCTGGCAGCGCTTGGGCTGGCGGCGAGCCTCGGCGGTTTCGCCAGTGCCGCACATGCCGAAAAGCGTGTCGCGCTCGTCGTCGGCAACAACGACTACAAGAACGTGCCGAAGCTCCTGAAGGCCGTCAACGACGCCCGCACCATGGGCGATACGCTGAGGCAACTCGGCTTCACCGTGATGGTCGCCGAAAACCAGAACCGTCAGCAATTCGCCGAGACGCTGCTCGCCTTCGACCGGGCGATCGAGCCCGGCGACACCGCGTTCTTCTTCTACGCCGGCCACGGTTTCGAGATCGCAGGCCAGAACTATCTGCTGCCGACCGACGTGCCGGCGGCGACTGAAGGCCAGGAAGAGCTGGTGCGCGACGCTTCCATTCTCGCAGATCGTGTCGTCGAGCGCCTCCAGAACAAGAAGGCGCGCACCTCGATCCTGGTGTTCGACGCCTGCCGCAACAATCCGTTCGAACGTAGCGGCACGCGCGCGGTCGCCGGCGGAGGTGGGCTTGCGCCGATGACGCAGCTGCCCGAAGGCGTGTTCTCGGTGTTCTCGGCAGGCCCGCGGCAGACCGCGCTCGATCGCCTCTCCAACGACGATGCCAACCCCAATTCTGTGTTCACGCGCACCTTCGCCAAGGAGCTGCTGCAGCCCGGCGAGAACCTCGTGCAGGTCGCACAGCACACGCGCCGCCTGGTCAGCGAGATGGCCGATACCGTCAAGCACAAGCAGGTGCCGGTCTATTTCGACCAGATGGTCGACGACGTCTTCCTCAGCGGCGCGGCGAAGGATGCGGCGGCCGCGGCGCGTCCGGCCGATCCGGCGCCGCAGAAGGTCGCGGCGCTGCCGCCGGTCTCGGTGCCGCGCGTGCCGAAGGAGGAGACCACCAACGCGCCGATCGCAAGCTTTTCGCGCCACAATGGCGGCTGGAGCGTGACGTTCTCATTCGCCGATCCCACCCTCGGGGTGTCCTGGCGCATGGCCGGCAGCGGTGATTTCCGCGAGACCGGCTTCATCGACGCGCTCGATCCGCGCACGCGCAAGCGGATGCCGAACCCGTCGATCGAGCTGCCTCCGGATGCGCAGGCCGGCACCATCGAGGTCCGTTACGTCGACGCGTCCGGCGACATGCAGGGCCCGTTCCCGATCAAGTTCGATCCCGAAGCGGCGCTGATCCGCGACCAGCGCAAGATCCTCGACATGACCGCCACGAGCTGGCTGTCGTTTCGTCAGTTTAACGGGCTCCTGGTCTATTATTCCCATCTGGTGTCGTACCGCTGCGCGATCCGCGAGGTGCGGATCGGAATCGATACGGCGGTGCCGGACAAGGTGCTGAAGCTGCCGCCTTGCGACCTCCGCGATCCCTCGGCGATCACAGCCGGCATGCTGCTCTACGAGAAGCTGCCTCCAGCTACGCAGTTCATGTCGGTCGAATTGACCTACCGCGACGGCAGCGTGTCGGAGGTCAAAAGCTTCCGCACGGCGAACCGCAGCAACAATTGAGCGCTTTCTCAGATTAAACATGTTCCCGACGCTCGCCGGCGCTACAATCGCTGGGCGATGCAGCAGTGAGGTCGGGTCATGGAAATAGTCGCGTCAGATCGGTCTGCACCACGCGTCCGAAAAGTTCGCTGCTGCATCGTCGGCGGCGGACCGGCCGGCATGATGCTCGGCTACCTTCTGGGGCGCGCCGGCATCGATGTCGTGGTGCTGGAGAAGCACGCCGATTTCTTTCGCGATTTTCGCGGCGACACCGTGCATCCCTCGACGCTTCAGGTGATGGACGAGCTCGGCCTGATCGACGGCTTCCTCAAGCTGCCGCATCAGCGCCTGCAGAAGATGGACGGTCTGTTCGGCGGCACCAAGGTGCGGATCGCCGATCTCAGCCGGCTGAATACGAAGTACCCGTTCATCGCTTTCATGCCGCAGTGGGATTTTCTCAATTTCCTGCGCGAGGCGGGCCGACGCTTCGCCTCGCTCGAGGTGCTGATGAGCACCGAGGCCGTCGACCTGATCCGCCGCGACGACACCATCGCCGGCGTGCGCGCCAAGACGCCCGACGGCATTGTCGACATCGAGGCGGATCTCACCATTGCCTGCGACGGCCGGCATTCGACGGTGCGTGAGCGGGCAGGCCTTGGCGTCGAGGAGATCGGCGCGCCGATGGACGTGCTCTGGTTCCGCGCCGGCCGCAAGCCGGACGAGACCGAAAACCTCTTTGCGCGGATCGAGCCCGGCAAGATGATGGTCACGTTCGATCGCGGTGATTACTGGCAATGCGCCTATGTCATCGCCAAGGGACAGTATGATGCGGTGAAGGCGAAGGGGTTGCAGGCCCTGCTCGACGACGTCGTGCGCATGGCGCCAGTCCTCAAGCAGGGGATCGCCGACGTGAAGAGCTTTGACGACATCAAATTGCTGACAGTCGCGATCAACCGTCTGGGCCGCTGGACGCGACCCGGATTGCTCTGCATCGGCGACGCCGCGCATGCGATGTCACCGGTCGGTGGCGTCGGCGTCAATCTTGCCGTGCAGGATGCGGTCGCGACCGCCAACCTGCTCGCGGACAGGCTGATGCACGGCTGTCCATCGCAGGATGAACTCGATGCCGTGCAGGGTCGGCGCGAGTTCCCGGTGAAGATGACGCAGGCGATGCAGGTGATCGTGCAGAAGCACATCATCAGCGGCGCGCTGAAGGGCGGTGATCGGCCGCTCAAGGTGCCGCTGCTCCTGCAGTTGATCTCCGTGTTGCCATGGCTTCAGGGCATCCCGGCGCGCTTCCTTGCGCTCGGCGTGCGGCCCGAGCATGTGCATTCGAAGGGCGCGCCGGCGTCGTAGCGCAGGGATTCGGTAGGGATAATGTCGCGTTAAATCGCGCGCTTTGCGTTGCGTTCGTGCAACAGCACGTGCGGATTCAAAGACCGCGATGCGCCTATCCGCCGCCTTAACTTTCTTGATTCAAATTTAAGTAAGAACTGCGTGTGAGCGTGCGCCCATCAAAGGACACGGGGTGTACCATGCGTAACAAATTGATTGCTGCCTTCACCTGCACGACCGCACTGGTTTCGACCGGCGCCGCTTCCGCCGCCGATCTCGCCGCGCGTCCCTACACCAAGGCGCCCGCTTATATCGAGCCGCTGTTCAACTGGACCGGCTTCTATGTTGGCGGCCACATCGGTGGCGCCTGGACCAATGAGCAGTTCATCAACAATGGCGTCGGTGCGCCGTTCGGCGATCTGACCCCGGGCCAGGGCTACCGTCAGCGTGGTACCGGCATCATGGGCGGCGCCCAGATCGGCTACAACTGGCAGGCCAACAACTACGTGTTCGGCATGGAAGGCACGATCTCCGGCCTCAACAACAAGGGCACGGTCGTCAACACCGTCTTCGGTGCCGGCGACGACGTGTTCACCTGGCGTGCGAACGTTCTTGCGACCGTCGTCGGTCGCGCCGGCTTCGCGGTTCAGAACAACCTGTTCTACATCAAGGGCGGCTATGCTGGCGTCAACAACCGCCTGTCGGTGACCGACACGGTCGGCCCGGCGACGGGCAACGGCGGTCAGACCCACTGGGCCAACGGCTGGACCGTGGGCGCCGGCTGGGAATACGGCATCACCCGCAACTGGATCGTCGGCCTCGAGTACAATTACGCGGCCTTCGGCAGCCAGACCTATCAGCTCGGCGGCACCTCGGGCAATTACACGTTCGATGCCAAGCCGCGCGACATCCAGTGGGCCGTCGTCCGCGCCAGCTACAAGTTCGACGCGCCGGCCATCGCCCGCTACTGAGCAACAAACGGCCAATCAGCAAAGAAAAAATCTGCCGACAAATTCAAAGCCCCGGCTTCGACCGGGGCTTCTTTTTTGCGTGCGAAGCGGCGACGGCTTACGCCATCACCGAGAACCCGCCATCGACGGGGATCGCAGTGCCCGTGACGAAGTTCGAGGCGGGCGAGGCGAGGAACACGGCGATGCCGGCGAAGTCGTCGATGTCGCCCCAGCGCCCCGCAGGCGTGCGCGCCAGCACGCGCTCGTGCAGGCCCGACACCTGCTTCCGCGCGCCGCGGGTGAGATCGGTGTCGATCCAGCCCGGCAGGATCGCATTGACCTGGATGTTGTCGGGCGCCCAGGCATTGGCGCAGGCGCGCGTGTACTGCACGATGCCGCCCTTGCTTGCCGCATAGGCGGTCGCGAAGCTCGCGCCGAAGATCGACATCATCGAGCCGATGTTGATCACCTTGCCGTTGCCCGACGCCTTCAGCGCCGGATAGGCGAGCTTCGAGCAGACGAAGGCGCTGGTGAGGTTGGTGTCGATCACCTTGTTCCACTCGTCGAGCTCGAGCTCGTGCGGCGGCTTGCGGATGCTCATGCCGGCGTTGTTGATCAGGATGTCGATGCGGCCGAGCTCCCTGACGACACGGTCGATCATCGCTGCGACCGCGGCCTTATCGGTGACGTCAGTGATGACGGAAATCGCCTTCACGCCGCGGGCCTTGAGATCGGCAACGGCCGCAGCCGACTTGGTTTCGTTGCGTCCGACCACGGCAATATCGGCGCCGGCGTCGGCGAGCCCGTGGGCAAGGCCGAGTCCGATGCCGCCATTGCCTCCTGTAACGATCGCGACTTTGCCGCGGAGATCGAACCGGTTGGATGTCATGCTTTCACGTCCTGGTTTCTTCTATTGGTTGCTTTGCCAGATCAGCACCAGCCCGAAGCCTGCCATGGCGGCGCCATAGCCGGCCCATTGCAGCTGGTTGACCATGAAGCTCGATCGGGGCCATGCGACGATACCCGTACCCTGTCCGATCCAGAGCAGCCCGACAGCGAGGGCAGACAGGCCTGCTACAAGCAGAAATCTGCGCATGCATTCCTCCCCCATTGGACTGCTTCTGTCGCGATCTGCGGCACTAGAGATCGCTGCGGATCGCGAAAACTTCCCGCAAGACTAGCCGCAGCTACGGTTCGGATACAATGGCTGCGGGCGCAGGCTGCGGGGAGGACGCATGTCCGCGCGCAAGATGAATCTGGGCACCGCGGCTGCGGCCGCACTGGTCGCGGGCTACGCCTGCGTCACACGATGAACCCATAACGAAAAAGCCCCGGCGATGCCGGGGTTTTGACGTCTGAAGTTGAGTTCAGATCAGTGCTTATCAGCTCAGTACTTGGCGACGACCGGGCCGGTCCAGTTGAAGCGGTAGACCAGCGAGGTCGAGATCGTCTGGTTCCAGCTGTTGGCGCGGATGCTGTCCACGCCGGTCGGCAGGTTGGTGACGTTGGAGATCTCGTCCCGGGTCTTGGCGTTGTAGAAGGCCGAACGGTACTCGGTCTTCATGAACCAGCCAGGCGAGGAGATGCCGAAGATGTTCAGGCTGTTCTCGACGCCGCCGCCGACGAAGAAGCCGTTGCGGTTGTAGCCGCTGAGGTGCACTCCAGTCGGAGCGCCACCCAGCGTCGTGAAGCCGGTGCTGCCGAAGTGGGCGCCAGAGTAACCGCCGTTGACATAGGAGAGAACGTTCGGAGCGACCAGCCAGCCGAGGCGCACGCCAGCGGCCCAGGAGTCTTCCAGCTTCTGGTTGCCGGTGATGCCGAGGATCGGATCCTGCACGGTGGAGCGGATGCTGCCGAACTGACCGTCAGCGAACACGCCGGCGACCCAGGTGCCGCTGAACTGCCAGTCGTAGCCGAGGCCGACGGTGCCGAACCAGCCCGAGCCGCCCTGACGCTGGGTGATGGTCAGCGGAACCGCGCCGACGGTCGACTGGATGGACTGGTCGGAGTTCGAGAGGCCGCCGCCGCCACCACCGAAGATGTAGAAGCCGGTCCAGCTGGCAACCGGAGCCGCCATCGGAGCCTTGACGTAGGGACGGGCCGCCAGATCAGCCGCCGAAGCCGAACCGGTCATCGCCGCGACCGCGGTCAGTGCGAGTACAATCTTCTTCATGGTAAAATCCCCAACCTTGGTCCGTAGCAGGCGCGAGCGCTCTGAAGTCCGTGTGATCTGATGCCCGAACTATAGACGGTTCTCGCCGAAATGCTGTTGCAGGGCAGGCACAGTCGCCGGAAAACGCCCGCCAGCCGGGTTTTGAGGTGCCGTCATTGAGTCCGCTAAAAGCGACGTAATTTCAATACATTAAGTGAGGCGTTGGATCTTTCGCCGGGGTGGGTTTTCGTTAGGAATTCGCCTTTGTCCGAAACGGAGGCAATCCTGTCTCAGCCCTTGGCTTGCTGACTGGACCTGTGAGTCGTTGGCCGAGGCGCGCTCCAGGCGATGCAGATTCCCGCGGATCAATCGCCAGTAAATGGCTGCAACGCCACCACAAATGAAAAAGCCCCGGCCTTGGGCCGGGCTTTTCAGCCGAAATCGCCGCATTAGACGTCGAGCAGCTCTTCGCTCGCGAACTCGGCCTTGTCGGAGATGAAAGCGAAGCGCGCTTCGGCCTTGGTACCCATCAGGCGCTCCACCGAATCCGCCGTGGTGTCGCGATCGTCGGCGAGCAGCACCACCTTGAGCAGCGTCCGCTTGCTCGGATCCATGGTGGTCTCCTTGAGTTGCGCCGGCATCATCTCGCCCAGGCCTTTGAAGCGGTTCACCTCGACCTTGGCGTTGGCGTTGAACTCGCTCTTGAGCAGCGCTTCCTTGTGCTTGTCGTCGCGCGCATAGACTGACTTCGATCCGTGCGTCAGCTTGTAGAGCGGCGGCACGGCGAGGAAGAGGTGCCCTTCATCGATCAGCTTCGGCATCTGACGGTAGAAGAAGGTGATCAGCAGCGAAGCAATGTGTGCGCCGTCGACGTCGGCGTCGGTCATGATGATGATGCGCTGATAGCGCAGATCCTCTTCGCGATAATGCAGCAGCTGGCCGCAACCGATCGCCTGCACGAGATCGGAGAGCTGGGCATTCGCCGTTAGCTTGTCCTTGCCGGCTGAGGCGACGTTGAGGATCTTGCCGCGCAGCGGCAGCACCGCTTGCGTCTTGCGATCGCGTGCCTGCTTGGCGCTGCCGCCGGCCGAGTCACCCTCGACGATGAAGAGCTCGGAACCTTCGGTGCCGGCGTCGGTGCAGTCGGCGAGCTTGCCGGGCAGGCGCAGCTTCTTGCCGGCCGTCTTGCGCGCCGTTTCCTTTTCCTGGCGGCGGCGCAGCCGCTCCTCGGCGCGGTCGATCACGAAGTCGAGCAGCCGGTTGGCCATGTTCGGATTGCCCGACAGCCAATGGTCGAACGGATCCTTCATCGCCTGTTCGACGATGCGCTGCGCTTCGGCGGTGGCGAGACGATCCTTGGTCTGGCCCTGGAATTCAGGCTCGCGCACGAACACCGAGAGCATCACGGCGGCGCCCACCATCACGTCTTCCGAGGTGATGGACGAGGCGCGCTTGCCCTGGCCGACGCGCTCGGCGTGATCTTTCAGGCCGCGCAACAGCGCGCTGCGCAGGCCGGATTCGTGCGTACCGCCATCGGGCGTCGGCACGGTGTTGGTGTAGGAGGAGAGGAAGCCGTCGGCATCCGCGGTCCAGGCCACCGCCCATTCGCAGGCGCCATGCGCGCCGTTGCGCCCCGATTTGCCGGAGAAGATGTCTGGATGCACCAGCGTGTCGGCATGGATCGCCGCCGCCAGATAGTCCTTCAGGCCGCCGGGGAAGTGGAAGGTCGCTTCCGGCGGAACATCCTCGACGCCCTTGAGCAACTCGGGGGCGCAATTCCAGCGGATCTCGACGCCGCCGAACAGATAGGCCTTCGAGCGCGTCATCTTGAACAGGCGCTGCGGCTTGAACGCGGCCTTGGCGCCGAAGATGTCGGTGTCGGGCTTGAACCGCACGCGCGTGCCGCGGCGGTTGTTGACCTTGCCGAGATCCTCGAGCTTGCCCTTTGGATGGCCGCGCTCGAACGTCATGCGATGCAGCTTCTGGCCGCGCGCGACCTCGACCTCGAGCCGCGAGGAGAGGGCGTTCACCACGGAGATGCCGACGCCGTGCAGACCGCCCGAGGTCTCGTAGACCTTGCTGTCGAACTTGCCGCCCGAATGCAGCGTGCACATGATGACTTCAAGCGCCGACTTCTTCGGGAACTTCGGATGCGGATCGATCGGGATGCCGCGGCCGTTGTCGGTGACGGTGAGGAAGCCGTCTGCGGAGAGCTCGACGCCGATGAAGGTCGCGTGCCCCGCCAGCGCCTCGTCCATCGAGTTGTCGATGACTTCGGCGAACAGGTGATGCAGCGCCTTCTCGTCGGTGCCGCCGATATACATGCCGGGCCGGCGCCGGACCGGTTCCAGGCCCTCGAGCACCTCGATGTCGGCGGCCGTATAATCGGCCTCGCCACCGCTCGCGCGCGGGGCTGCCTTCGCGGCGGCGGCACGCGTTTTCGGTTCGTTGGTGTCGAACAAATCGTCTTTGCTTTTTGTTTTCAACTGCTTGGACATATATCTTGATGCGTTTTGAGGGCCGCGCAAGCGGCGAATCGGTTGGGCCGACTATGCCACTTCTGGTCTCGAAAGGTTACCGCAGCGCCGGCCGGGCGCTGTGGGTGGGAGCTAATGCCGGCGATTTTACGCCGCAAGCTAACCAAGTCCCGGCAATTTGACGCTGCTGTCCCGCCGGAGCCGGCTTTTGTGACTTGATGTCACACAAGCCCTTGGCTTACCAGTCTTTTCCATCTGGCAGGACCCCGAGGCGGGGCGGGAAGGCTATTCTGGAATGGAGCAGTATGCGCACGCATTGGCCGATTTTGTGCGCCTTCACCAGGCCTGGGCTGCTCCGATCGTGTTGCTGCTGGCGTTCGGGGAATCGCTGGCCTTCATCTCGCTGCTGATCCCCGCCTGGGGAGCGCTGGTCGCCATCGGCGCCCTGATCGGGGCGAGCGGCATCAACTTCTATCCGGTCTGGATTGCCGGCGCGATCGGTGCTGCCCTCGGCGACTGGGTCTCCTACTGGTTCGGCTTCCGCTACAAGGAGCAGGTCGCCCAGATGTGGCCGCTTTCGCGCTATCCGGAAATCCTGCCCAGGGGCGAGGCCTTCGTGCGCAGCTGGGGCGTGCCCAGCATCTTCATCGGCCGCTTCTTCGGCCCGTTGCGCGCTTCCGTGCCGCTTGCCGCCGGCATTTTCGAAATGCCTTACTGGAGCTTTCAGGCCGCCAATTTCGTCTCCGCGCTGGTCTGGTCGGCGGCGCTCCTGCTGTTTGGCGATGTGATCGCGAAGATCATGGAATGGATTTGGCGGGTGATCTGAGCGTGCCCGAGACGGCTTGAGCTCCATGACGCAGAAGAAACTTAAAAGGCGTTCTTTTCGAGTGTGCGGCTGGTAATTTTCGCCTGCTAGTTGAGGTGCCGATCTCGCTGGCGGGTGCTTGGGACATGATCCTACGAGTTTGTTCGGTTTTCCTGGCGGTTTTGCTCCTTTCCTCGCCATGCCCGAAATCGTATGCCGTTGAAGCACCTGCCGCGGATACGAAGCCCGGTTGGGTTGATCCGGGTTGGCGGCGAACGGTGGCACGCTATACCCTTACATTCGATGAGGCGGGGCTGCGCACCGAGGTCTTCGAGTTCGAGATCAAGGCGCTCGACGAGAAGGGCGCTGAGGCGATCGCGCAGCAGAGTTTTCAGTACAACAGTTATTTCGACGATCTGTCGTCCACGGCGCTTGCCACTCTCAGGGCAGATGGCAGCGTGGTTACGGTCGACGAACGGGCTGTTCGCGATCAACCGGCATCGACAGATTCCTCGTCGCCCTATTTCGATGAGGTTCGTGACAGGATCATCGCTTTTCCGCATGTTGCTCCCGGCGACAGCATCCGCGGGCGTCTGGTCTACAAGGCGAAGCAGGCTCGGTTTCCAGGCGAGTTTGCGCGCGTCTGGGGCGAGCCGGCAAGCCAACCGCCCGAATTGCTCGAGGTGATCGTCGACGGACCGGCATCCAGGCCGCTGCGGATCGCATTGCGCAATGTCGAGCACATCGAAGAGAGAGCGAACGATCGGATCGTCCATCGCGTGCGATTCCGGCACGACGCGCCCAGACCCCGCCAGATCGACGACGAGACTCTCACATACGCGGAACGTTTCGAAATTAGCACATTTGCCGACTATTCCGCTTTCGCGACCATGTTGAACGTCCGCAACGCGCCCATGGCGCGACCGGACGAGAGGATCGCGAGGCTTTCGCGCGTGATCGTGGGCGACGTTACCAGTTCACGCGCGAAGATCGAGCGCATCTACAATTGGGTGGCGCGCAACATCCGCTACGTCGGAATTGGGCTTGAGGACGGCGGCTGGACGTCGCAACCCGCTTCGGCCGTGCTCGCGGCGCGTTACGGTGATTGCAAGGCGCATGCGACACTGTTCAAGGCTTTGCTTGCCGCCCAAGGCATAGAAGCCAATCTGGTCGCAGTGAACTCGGACGCGAGGTACACGCTCACCGAAGTCGCCACGCCGAATTTCGATCACGCAATCGCCTATGTCCCCGAGATCGACCAATATCTCGATCCGACCGCATCACTCTTCGCCTTTGGCTCGCTGCCTCCAGACCTCGCCGGCAAGCCTGTCCTCAACATCGACAAGGGCACGCTGGGGCGAATCCCCATGGTCGACCCGGCGCGTTTCCGGCTGGCTGCGGAGACGGACTACGTTCTTGGTCGCGACGGAAAACGCGACGCGCGGTCGATTCTGTCTGGCACTGGCGTCGGTGCGCAATTGGGGCGTGTGGTCGCACAAGGACTGGATGAGGCAGACCGGCGGCTGGCCGCCGGGAAGCTGATCGAGCAGGCTGGTCTGACCGGCACCGGCGATTATAGCTATCCAAATCCGCGTGAGCTCACCGATGACTACGCCATCACGTCGACTTTTCAGATCAGCAAAGGCCTCGATCTCGACCGGCCTACGCGCGTCAGGATGCTTCCTCTAACTGATCCAAGGCGATCGCTCCTGCGGCTGGTCGCCCGTCAGACCAACGGGCGGCCCTTTATATGTCGGCCCATGGAATACCGGGAGGTCGCGTCGCTCACGGTTCCAGAAAACATCTTCTTCTACGAGAAGCCGGCCCCTGTCGCCTATTCGGCGACGTTCGAAGGTAGGACGGGCTACGGAGCAGTCCACGGTCGGATCGAGGTGAGCGGAACCATCGATGTCGAGGGCCGAACCGTTCGCTCCAATGCCCTCATTCGCCTGACGCTCGATGCGCCGGTCTGCCCGGCGGAGTTCGGTCCGGCAATCGAGAAGGGGTTCGATAAGCTCGACGAGTTCAAGTACGGGCTGATCGGGCTGACTCCGAAAGGGGGATCCTCGGTCCTCGACGTCAGCGCCGACTTCAAGGAGGGCATGAGCGCATATCTTGCGCATGATTTTGAACGCGCGATGGAGCGGTTGAAGCCGCTGGCCGAAATCGGCAGCGCACGTGCCCAGTCTTATCTCGGAACAATGTATCGGGACGGAATTGGAACGAAGCGCAATACCGCCGAGGCGATCAAATGGTTTCGCCTCTCAGCCGAACAGGGCGATGCCTACGGCCAGGAAAACCTTGCGTACGTCTACGAGATGGGTCTGGGTACGGCTCGCGATGAGAAGCAGGCCGCCGAATGGTATGGCAAGGCGGCGGAGCAGGGGAATGCCTATAGCCAGTCCCGCCTTGGGGCGATGTACCGGGACGGACGCGGCATTCCGCAGGACT
The DNA here is from genome assembly GCF_049949275.1 of Bradyrhizobium genosp. A. Taxonomy (NCBI): domain Bacteria; kingdom Pseudomonadati; phylum Pseudomonadota; class Alphaproteobacteria; order Hyphomicrobiales; family Nitrobacteraceae; genus Bradyrhizobium; species Bradyrhizobium genosp. A. The sequence goes on from NZ_CP188196.1 coordinate 4,142,126, forward strand.
TCTCTCAGGCCTTCGTTCTGTTTTCGAAGGCGGCCGATCAGGGCTTGACGCTCGCGCAGACATATCTCGCCCTCTTGCACATCAAGGGCGAAGGCGTGCCGCAGGATTTCGCCAAAGGCATATCATTGCTGCGCAAGGCCGCCGAGCAGAACGATGGCTTGGCCCAATACAATCTGGGGTGGGCCTATGAGAGCGGCACGGGTGTGCCGAAGGATACCGGGCAAGCGATCAAGTTGTACAGCAAGGCGTCCGATCTCGGAAACGAGCAGGCGCGCGCGCATTTGCACGAGCTAACCCGCGGCGGTTCCTTTTGGAGCACGCTCTTCAGCCATCTCAGCCTGGCCAGATGGTAGCGAAGGCCTGGCCGCGGCGGCCCAGCTGGCCACGCCAATTCCAAAACCTTGACGCTAGGCCGATTTGGCCTTATAGCCGCGCCATGATCAACGCCGCGACCATTCTGTTCGCCCGTCGCCGCCGCCGCATTCTTGCGGTTTGGGCGGTCGATCGCGTTTGAGATCATCGTCTTTGCCGCTGGACCTGATCCGCGGCATTCTCTCTCCTGTCAGCGCGATCTGATCCGGCGGCCCCCCAAGGAGCCCCAGCAGGAGACTACGATGTACACGCCACCCTCTTTCAAGCCGGATCGCGCCGCGAGCCTGAAATTCGCAGGCCAACGCGGCTTCGGCACCATGTGCGCCTTCGACGGCCACAAGCCGGTCGCGTCGCCGCTGCCGTTCTATTTGACCTACGCCGCCGACGGCACGCCGCAGGCCGCCTTTCATGTCGCCCGTCACAATCCGCTGGTAAAGCTTGCGGACGGCGCGACGTCCTGGCTGCTCGCGATCAACGGCCCCGATGCCTATGTATCGCCCGACTGGTACGTCTCGCCGGATCAGGTGCCGACCTGGCTCTACCAGTCGGTGCATCTGGGCGGCCCGGTGAGATTGTTGTCGGACGACGAGCTTGCGGTGCAGATCGACACGCTCAGCGACAAGTTCGAGAGCTGGCTGTTGCCGAAGACGCCGTGGACTTCGGCGAAGATGACGGCGGGCCGGTTCGAGACGTTGAAGAAGGCGATCGTGGGACTGGTCATGACGGTTGAAGAGGTCGAAGGCAGCTTCAAGCTCAACCAGCACAAATCGGACGCCGACTATGCGGCGATCGCGAATGCACTGGGCGACGGCGATGCCGACGCGAAGCAGATTTCACAGTTGATGCGGCAGGCAAGGCCGCAGGTTTTTGCAGACGACACGAACAAGCTCGAAAGGAGCGTGCCATGAGCCTTTCCGAAACCAGCCTCGCTGAGACCACGAAAGCCCCGACCTCCGGTGCGGCGAAGAAGCCCGCCACTGTCTTCGTCGATGGCGGCTCCGGCACCACCGGGCTCGGCATCAACGAGCGGCTCAAGCTCCAGAACGACGTCGTGGTGAAGACCATCGCCGACGACAAGCGCAAGGATCCCGCGGCCAAGAAGGCGCTGATGGCGGAGGTGGATCTCGTCATCCTCTGCCTGCCTGATGATGCCGCCAAGGAGACGGTCGCGCTGATCGACAGCATGGGCGCTGCGGGACCGAAAGTGCTGGACGCCTCGACCGCCTACCGGGTCGCGCCGGACTGGGCCTACGGTTTTCCGGAGCTGGCGCCGGACCAGGCCGGCAAGATCAAGGCCGCGAAGAAGGTTTCCAATCCCGGCTGCTATCCGACCGGCGGCATCGCGCTGCTGCGGCCGATCGTCGATGCCGGCCTGTTGCCGCCTGACTATCCCATCAGCATCAACGCGGTGAGCGGCTATTCCGGCGGCGGCAAGTCGATGATCGCGAGCTTTGAAGACGGCAGCGCGCCGTCGTTCGAGCTCTATGGCCTCGGCTTCGAGCACAAGCATCTGCCGGAGCTGCAGCTCTATTCGAACCTGACGCGGCGGCCGATCTTCATTCCCTCGGTCGGCAATTACCGGCAAGGCATGCTGGTCTCGATCCCGCTCCAGCTCGACGCGCTGCCGGGCAAGCCCAGCGGCGCCGACCTTCAGGCCGCGCTCGCCAAGCGCTACGCGGGTTCAAAATACGTCGCGGCGATGCCGCTTCAGAGCGAGGGCGGCAAGCTCGAGCCGGAGGCGCTCAACGAGACCAACAGGCTTGAGCTCTACGTCTTCGCCAGCGATAAGTATCACCAGGCAGTGCTGGTCGCCCGTCTGGACAATCTCGGCAAGGGTGCGTCAGGCGCAGCCGTGCAGAACATGCGGCTGATGCTGGGCCTGCCGGAGGAGTAGGGACTCCATTCGTCGTCATTGCGAGGAGCGAAGCGACGAAGCAATCCAGACTGTCCCCCGGAAACGGACTGGATTGCTTCACGGAGCCTGTCATCGGGCCGCGCTTCGCGCGGACCCGTTGGCTCGCAATGACGGTGGAAAGTGCTCTAAACCACTTTGAAGATCGCCAGTGCCAGCACCGCCTGCGCGAGAAAGCCGACGGTGAAGGCGAGGGTGCGGAACACCGGAATGCCGAGCGCATAGACGATCAGATGCGCGACGCGCGACCAGAAATAGACCACGCAGGCGAGCACCGTCCAATTCGAGGAATAGTCGATCGCGTTCAGGATCAGCACCAGCGGGGCGAACAGCACGAGGTTCTCGACCGCATTGTCATGTGCGAACATCAACCGGTTCGCCCACTCGGCCTGAGGTTTGTCGCCGCGCGACGGGTTGGCCATGGCGCCGCCGAGCCCACGCACCTGGCAGCGGTTGATGGTGTAGGGAATCCAGAGGATCCCGGTCAGGATCACCGTGCAGGTCAGCCAGAACAATTCACGCGTCATAACCCGGTCCCCTCCAAAATCGATGTCGTACCTTATACGAAAGCGCGCGCCGCGGCGCTATGCGCGAACCCTGACATAGCTGCCCGGGGCGTCCTCGATCGGCGGGAACGCCTCGGTACCGACACTGCGCGCAGGCACTTCCTCCGGATCGAGCCCGCCCAGCCATTCGCGCCAGTCCGGCCACCACGAGCCCTTGTGCTCCACCGCGCCCTTCATCCATTGCGCGACGTTGACGTCCTTGATGTTGTCGTTGGTCCAGTACTGATATTTGTTCGAGGCCGGCGGATTGACCACGCCGGCAATGTGGCCGGAGCCGGACAGCACGTATTTCACGGGCCCGCCAAAGAACTGAGAGCCGTACAGCACCGATTCCGCCGGCGCGATGTGGTCCTCGCGGGTGGCGAGGTTGTAGACGGGCACCATGACCTTGGAGAGGTCGAGCAGCGTGTTGTCGAGCACCATGGTGCCGGTCGACAGCCGGTTCTCCAGATAGCAGTTGCGCAAATAATAGGAATGGTTCGCCTGGGTCATCCGCGTCGCGTCGGAATTCCAGTGCAGCAGGTCGAACGCGCTCGGTTGCTGGCCCTTGAGGTAGTTGCTGACCACGTAGGACCAGATCAGGTCGTTCGAGCGCAGCATGTTGAAGGCCATCGCCATCTTGGAGCCTTCGAGCACGCCGGACGCCTTCATGTCCTGCTCGAGGGCTGCGATCTGCTCCTCGTCGACGAACACCAGGAGATCGCCGGCATGGGTGAAGTCAACCTGGGCGGCAAAGAACGTCGCAGAGGTCACGCGCTGGCGTCGCTTCTCGGCGAGCCAGGCCAGCGTGGTCGCGAGCATCGTGCCGCCGACGCAATAGCCGGCGGTGTGCACCTTCATCTCGCCGGTGACCTTCTCGATCACGTCCATCGCCGTGAGGACGCCCTCTTTCATGTAGTCTTCCCAGCTCTTGGCACCGAGCCGCTTGTCGGGATTGACCCATGAGATCACGAATACGGTGATGCCCTGGTCGACGCACCACTTGATGTAGGACTTCTCCGGCTTGAGATCGAGAATGTAGAACTTGTTGATCCAGGGCGGCACGATCAAGAGCGGCGTGCGCAGCACCCTCTCCGTGGTCGGAGCATACTGGATCAGCTGCATCATCTCGTTCTGGTAGATCACCTTGCCCGGCGTCGTCGCCATGTTGACGCCGACGACGAGGTTGTCGGGATTGGACTGGCGGATCTTCAGCATGCCCTTGCCGGCGGCGATGTCCTCGGCCAGCATCGTCAGGCCGCGCGCGAGGTTCTCGCCGCTGCTTGCAACCGTTTCGCGCAGCACCTCCGGATTGGTCAGCACGAAGTTCGACGGCGAGATCGCGTTGGTGGCTTGCTGCATGTAGAACTCGGCCTTGCGCCGCGTCTGCGGATCGAGCCCCTCGGCATCGTGCACCAGCTCCTGCGCCCATTTGGTGGTGAGCAGATAGAGCTGCATCATGAAATCGAAGAACTGGTTCGACTTCCATTCCGGATCGGCAAAGCGCTTGTCGCGCGGCGAGGGCGCGATTGCGGGCTGAGCCTCCTGGCCGGCCATCCGCCGTGCCGCCGAGCCCCAGAGATCGAGATAGTCCTTGGCGAGCTTGGTCTGGAGGTCGGACGCACGCGACTGGTCCGACAGCCAGTATTCGGCGACCGACGTGAAGGTCTTGACGACCTCAGTGAGCTCGGCCGGCGGACGGTCCTGCACCTCGCCGGTTTCGCGCGGCTTCAGATACGCGGCGAGCGCCTTGCCGCCGCTCTCCATGGCCCGGGCGACATTCATCGCGAAGGCTTCCGCATCGAACTTCGTTTCAAATTTTGTCCCGGATCTGGGCGTGTCGGTCGTGGCGGTACTCATGAAGATGACAGTAACGATTCATTCCGTATTCGTCACCGCGAAGCTCGCTGGTTTCGCGTCAAACACGCGCGAAGATGTGCTGCACTGCGAGAGGGTTTCTTGCTTTTGTCACAATTGCAATGCACCTCTCTCGCTGTGGGCCTTGGATGATTTCTCGCTCGTACCATTTGTGGGCAGCAATGGTTTGAGCTTGGGCAGGTTGTGGGGTTAAGCTCCCGCAGCCTTGCATTGGGACGAGTAGGGGAATTCCCAGGTGTTTGCGTTGTGGGACCTGCAAAAGTCGCGGCTTGCATGCTGCGCGCTGCTGACGGCGGCGCTTGCGCTGGGCGGCTGTTCGAGCCAGCTCGCGGACATGTCGGCCGCCGATACGCCGGCTCATCCCAGGGAGCCCGGTGCCTATCTGCCAGTGCATGATTTGCCGCCGGATCGTGATCAGGCGATCATCCCGCCCGACCAGCGCGCCAAGATCGAGGCCGAGCTTGCGGCCGCCCGCGACCGCCAGGCCGTCGCCGCCAAGGACGCCAAGTGAGGACCGCCAATTAGGCCCGGGACGGCCATCGCAGGGCGCAAGGTAATCGCTGGCGCCCCCGCCACTCCGTGCTAAAAAGACTTCAATTCAGCCGAGAGTCAGGGCGAAGGAGTTCAGTCCACGTCGCCGAAAGTCGCTACAAGTATTTGATTTTGAGCGATTTTTGAGCGCAGGACGAGATCTCCTCGAAGGGTGGTCATCGGCCATCGATTCTGTCCTGACCGGTTGCCCGGAGCCCAGAGAGCCATGGACGAGTTTTACCGCATCCGCCGCCTTCCGCCTTACGTGTTCGAGCAGGTCAACCGGGCCAAGGCGGCCGCGCGGAATGCCGGCGCCGACATCATCGATCTCGGCATGGGCAACCCGGATCTGCCGGCGCCGCCACACGTGCTGGAGAAGCTCAAGGAGACCCTGGGCAAGCCGCGCACCGACCGCTACTCGGCCTCCCGCGGCATCCCCGGCCTGCGCCGGGCCCAGGCCGGCTACTACGACCGCCGCTTCGGCGTGAAGCTCAATCCCGATACCCAGGTGGTGGCGACGCTGGGCTCGAAGGAGGGCTTTGCCAATGTGGCGCAGGCGATCACCGCGCCGGGCGACGTCATCCTTTGTCCGAACCCGAGCTACCCGATTCATGCCTTCGGCTTTTTGATGGCGGGCGGCGTGATCCGCTCGGTGCCGTCGGAGCCGACCCCGCAATTCTTCGAGGCGGTGGAGCGGGCGATCGTGCATTCGATCCCGAAGCCGCTCGCGCTCGTGGTCTGCTATCCCTCGAACCCGACCGCCTATGTCGCGAGCCTCGACTTCTACAAGGACCTCGTCGCCTTCGCGAAGAAGCACGAGATCCTGATCCTGTCCGATCTCGCTTATGCCGAGGTCTATTTCGACGAGAACAACCCGCCGCCCTCGGTGCTTCAGGTGCCCGGCGCCATCGACGTCACCGTCGAGTTCACCTCGATGTCGAAGACCTATTCGATGGCTGGCTGGCGCATGGGCTTTGCGGTCGGCAATGAGCGCGTGATCGCAGCACTCGCCCGCGTCAAATCCTATCTCGACTACGGCGCGTTCACGCCGGTGCAGGTCGCCGCGACCGCGGCGCTGAACGGTCCTGACGACTGCATCAAGGAGATGCGCGACACCTATCGCAAGCGCCGCGACGCGCTGGTGGAATCGTTCGGCCGCGCCGGCTGGGAGATTCCGCCGCCGGAAGCCTCGATGTTCGCCTGGGTGCCGCTGCCGGAAGCATTCCGCAGCATCGGCAGCATGCAGTTTGCGACCCTGATGGTGGAGAAGTCCGGCGTCGCGGTCTCGCCCGGCGTCGGCTTCGGCGAGCATGGTGAAGGATATGTCCGCATCGCCATGGTGGAAAACGAGCAACGGATCAGGCAGGCCGCGCGCGGCGTGCGCCGCTTCCTTGAAAGCGGCATCGAAACGTTGCACAACGTCGTTCCGCTCGCCAATCGGCGCTAATTCTCTTCTGCAGGTTCACTAAAGCATCATGGTTGCACCCCTGAAAGTGGGCATAGCGGGGCTCGGCACCGTGGGCGCCGAAGTTGTCCGTTTGATTGAAACACAGGCGCGCGTGCTCGCGGGCCGCAGCGGCCGCGGCATCCGCGTCGTCGCCGTCACCGCGCGCTCGAAGGCCAAGAAACGCAGCATCGACCTGCGCGGCGTTGAATGGGCGAAGGATCCGATGGCGCTCGCGACGCATCCCGAGGTCGATTGCTTCGTCGAGCTGATGGGCGGCGCCGGCGATCCCGCGCTGTCGGCAGTCGAAGCGGCGCTGAGCGCCGGCAAGTCGGTCGTCACCGCCAACAAGGCGCTGCTCGCCAAGCACGGTCTTAAGCTCGCCAAGGCCGCCGAAAAGCATGGCGGCGCGCTGAATTTCGAGGCAGCGGTCGGCGCTGCGATCCCTGTCATCAAGACGTTACGCGAAGGTCTCGCTGGAACCGGCATCGAGCGCGTCTACGGCATCCTCAACGGGACCTGCAATTACATCCTGACCCGGATGGAGCAGGAGGGCCTGTCGTTTGCCGAGTGCCTCAAGGATGCGCAGCGACTCGGCTACGCCGAGGCCGATCCGTCTTTCGATGTCGACGGCCACGACACCGCGCAGAAACTCGCCATTCTCGCCAGTCTCGCTTTCGGCACGAAAGTTGCTCAAAGCGCGGTGTATGTCGAAGGTATCTCCTCCATCGCGCCGGAAGATCTGCGCGCCGCTGACGATCTCGGTTACCGGCTCAAGCTGCTCGGCGTCGCCGTTCGCACCGCCAAGGGCATCGAGCAGCGCGTGCATCCGACCATGGTTCCCAAATCCTCCTCGATCGCGCAGGTGATGGGTGTCACCAACGCGGTCACCATCGATGGCGAGGGCATTCCGCCGATCACGCTGGTCGGTCCCGGCGCCGGAGGTGCTGCGACCGCATCCGCCGTCGTCGCCGATATCGCCGATGTTGCGCGCGGCATCCGCGCCAATCCGTTCGGCCGGCCGATCGCGCAGCTGCACGACACCAAAAAGGCGCCGATGGAGCGGCACGAGGGCGGCTACTACATCCGCCTTTTGGCGCGCGATTTCCCGGGCACCGCGGCTGCGATCGCGACCCGTCTCGCGGAGCAGAAGATTTCGATTGAATCCATCGTGCAGCGCCATCCCAATGGCGGCGCCGCACCGGCCGACGGCAAGGCGGTGCCCGTGCCCGTCATCCTGATCACCTATGCCACGCATGAGGACGCGGTGCGCCGCGCGCTCGCCGCCGTGCAGAAGGACAAGGTGATCAGCGGGCGGCCGCAGGTCATTAGAATCGAGAAGAACTGACACGGTTCGAACGAACTGTGGGTGTTACGAGTTGATGCGGACGGAGACTTCCGTCCCAAACGTTTCGAAGGAGTGAGCCGATGTCGACCCATATTTCAGTGCCGCCGCAAGCGTTGCTCGAGCGCATTCTCACGCTGGAGATCGTGCGCGTGACGGAGCGGGCGGCGGTGTCATCGGCGCGACTGCGCGGGCACGGGCAGGAGAAGGCCGCCGACCAGGCCGCCGTCGACGCGATGCGTCGCGAGCTCAACAAGCTGCCGATCCAGGGCACCATCGTGATCGGCGAGGGCGAGCGCGACGAGGCGCCGATGCTCTTCATCGGCGAGAAGGTTGGCATGAATGCCGGCCCGGAGGTCGACATCGCAGTCGACCCGCTCGAAGGCACCACGCTGTGCGCCAAGAACATGCCGGGCTCGATCGCCACGATGGCGATGGCCGACGGCGGCACGCTGCTGCACGCCCCCGACGTCTACATGCAGAAGCTCGCGATCGGCCCTGGCTACGACAAGGGCGTCGTCGATCTCGATGCTTCGCCCGCCGACAACGTCCACCGTCTCGCCAAGGCCAAGGGCGTCAAGCCGGATGGCATCACGGTGCTGGTGCTCGACCGTCCGCGCCATGCCAGCATCATCGAGAGCGTGCGCTCGACGGGAGCTGCCGTGCGCCTGATCACCGACGGCGACGTCGCCGGCGTGATCCACTGCGCCGACCCCGATAACACCGGCGTCGACATGTATCTCGGCACCGGCGGTGCGCCGGAAGGCGTGCTTGCGGCCGTGGCGCTGCGTTGCATCGGCGGACAGATGCAGTGCCGCCTGATCCTCGATTCCGACGAGAAGCGCGAGCGCGCCGCCAAGATGGGCGTCAACGATCCCAAGATGATCTACGGCATCGAGGACATGGCGCGCGGCGACTGCCTGTTCGCGGCCACCGGCGTCACCACGGGCTCGTTGCTCTCAGGCGTCAAGTTCCGCAAGGACGGCGTGATCGAGACCGAGACGGTGGTAATGCGCTCCGTCACCGGCACCGTGCGCTACATCAAGGCCGAGCATCGCGAGCTCGCGAAGTTCCATTTGGATTAAGAAAGTCTGTCATTCCGGGGCGCGACAAAGTCGCGAGCCGGGAATCCATAACCACCAGCCGGGGTTATGGATTCCGGGCCTGGCCCTGCGGGCCATCCCGGAATGACGAGCATTGAGGAAGCGCACATGTCCGATCTCTCCGCCGTCAAAGCCCTCATCTTCGACGTGTTCGGCACCGTCGTGGACTGGCGCACCAGCCTGATCACCGACTTCATGTGGTGGGCGAAGGGCCGCGGCATCAGCGCCGACTGGACCGCGTTGGTCGATGGCTGGCGCGGCATGTATGTCGTTTCCATGCAGGATGTGCGCGAGCATCCCGAGCGCGGCTACGTCATGTTGGATGATCTGCACCGCCGCTCGCTGGAAAAACTGGTCGAGAAATTTGCCATCAAGGGCCTCACCAAGGCCGATCTCGATCATCTCACCAAGGGCTGGCATCGCCTCAATCCCTGGCCCGACAGCGTCGCCGGCCTGACCCGGCTGAAGACAAAGTTCGTGATCTCGCCGCTGTCGAACGGCAACGTCGCGCTGCTCACCAACATGGCGAAATTCGCAGGGCTGCCGTGGGACCTCGTGATGTCGGCCGAGCTGTTCGAGCACTACAAGCCCGATCCCGAAACCTATCTCGGCGCAGCAAAGCTGCTTGGCCTCAAGCCAGAGCAGGTGATGATGGTCGCCGCGCACAATGGCGATCTCGCCGCCGCGCAGAAGTACGGCCTGAAGACCGCCTTCGTCGCGCGGCCGACCGAGTACGGTCCGTTGCAGAAGGTCGATTTCGAAGCCACCGGCAATTGGGACATCGTCGCCAAGGATTTTGGCGGCATCGCCGACAAGCTCGGCTGTTGAGGCGCGCCGTCACAGCTCGGCGGCAAGTTGCATTACCTGCTCGCGCAGCCAGGTGTGCGCCGAGTCATGATCGTAAGACGCATGCCACAGCAGTGACACCGTGACATCGCGCAGCTCCACCGGGAGGGGGCTGAGGCTCAGCCCGAGTTCGGCGGCGAAGCGGCGCGCCAGCCGCGATTGCATCGTGACGATGACAGGGGCGCGCGCGACCAGCCACGGGACGGTCAGGAAGCGAGGCGTCGTAAGCGCGATCGAGCGGGTCAGCCCGAGCTTGTCCAGGGCTTCGTCGACGATGCCGCGCACGCTGCGCCCGGGCCTCAGGCTGGTCAGCACGTGAGGAAGCCGCACATAGTCCTCAAGCGAGATCGGGGCCGTGATCCCCGTCTTCTCGGCATTGAACATGCAGACATAGCTCTCGCTGAAGAGCTTGCGGCGTTTGTGGTGGACTTGCCCCTGCTGGAAGGCGTCATAGCCGATGGCGATATCCATCTCGTCTGAATCGAGATCATCGAGCAGCCGCGAGGCATCGAGATTGTAGAGCCTGAGGTGAATGCCGGGTGCGACCTCGTGCATGCGCGCGAGCAGCGCCGGCATGAACAGGATTTCCATGCTGTCCGGCAGTCCGAACCTGAAGGTCCGCACCGCCGTCGCGGGATCGAACGGCTGCTCGCGCGATACGAGCGCTTCGACCTGCGCCAGCATCGCCTGCACCGGATCGAGCAGGATCGCCGCACGCGGCGTGAGGCGCATCCCCGTGGGCCCCCGCGTCAGCAGTTCGTCGGAGAACAACTCCCGCAGGCGCGCGAGGTTGTGGCTCATCGCCGACTGGCCGATGCCGACGCGGGCAGCCGCCCGCGTAACGCTGCGTTCGGTCAGCAGCGCGCTGAGATGCACAAGCAGATTCAAGTCGATACGACCGAGATTGACAGTATCGATGCCCATTATCGACCCCATCTGTTTGATCAATAGACATAGGCCGACCATCTCCTGCCGCAAGGGAGCTGACGAGCGTCCCGCTCATCGCCCAAGCCAAAGGAGGGTCGTATGTCGATCCGCAACACGCTTCTCGCCGCCGTCTTGACCATTGCCTCGTTTGGGGGTGCCCACGCCAACGGCCTGCGGCCGATCGAGGCGAAGAGCATCGATCTCGGCGAACTCTCCGGCGTCGCCTACTACACGGTCGAGCCGGACGGATTCCGCGTCGTCACCACGCTTGCTCAGGGCGAGGCGGGCACTCCGATCCGCTTTGTGTCGGTGCTGGCGCCCGGTCAGCGCGTGGTTCTCTCGACACCGGCGCAGGCGAGGGCGCTCGAGATCAGCCGGAGCGGCGACACCTTGCTCGTCCGCAAGACGAGCGCGATCTCCAACTGAAATCCGGGAGCGAGAAATGTCCACGATCCGCCTTCATGCGACGACCACCCTGACACCCAGGGAGTATATCGCCGGGCTCACCCACTTCGGGCCCGGCCGTTCAAAACTCTTTGGCAACAGCGCCGATGAAGATCTCAGGATTCATCATCTCGGCCTCACCGATGCCGACGTGACGGAAGGCTCGCGGGGGATCTGGGAGCGGCTGCATTACGACTGGTCCAATCCCAACCGCGTTGTCCTGACCACGACCGATTCCAATGTGTGGGGAGGCGCCTCGGGCCACATTTATACGTTCCTGCGCCGGACTGACGGCATGACCGACATCGACGTGATTGTCGTGCGCGAGGGCAAGAATCTCAAAGGCTGGATTCTGGGCCTTGTGCTCGGCAGCATCGGCAAAGGCGTTCTGGTGCGTGCGTTCGCAAATTCGGTCCAGGCACTCGAGCGACGGAACGCTGCTTCCAAGCGTTTTGACAAAGTAGCCGTTTAGTCAAAAAGCCCGATCGAATTGCACCGAGTTCAATGTTCTTATTGCTCCGAACGACATATCGGATCATTGTTCGGCCAAACAGCAAATTGCACCGGGCGTGCTCGGTGGCAGCGGAGCGACGACAATGCACCTCAGTTTTTTCGATCTGTTTCTGGCGTTCCTCGGACTGACCTTTGGAGTGCCCTCAGCGCTGCCCGGCGTGTTTTTTGGCAGCAAGGACAACCCGCGCCCAAGTTCACGGGCGGACTGATCGCGCTGTCCGGAGCATCGTGACGGTGACGAATTTGGAGACGAGCAGGTGGAGTTGACAGTCTCGACTATTCTCATCGCCTTTGCCGGCGTGTTCCTGATCTGCTTCATGAAGGGCGCGTTCGGCGGCGGCTTCTCCATCGTCGGCATTCCGCTGCTGTCGTTCGTGATGGATCCGGTGACGGCCGGCGGTCTTCTGGCGCCGCTGTTCATTGCGATGGATTTGTTCGCGCTGCGCTACTGGAAGCCCTCGACCTGGTCGAAGCCGGATCTCGTGCCGCTGTTGCCCGGGCTCGTGGTCGGCATCGGTCTCGGCTATGTCCTGTTTCGCGTATTGGATCACCGCGCCGTCGCAATCGTGATGGCGGTCGTGACCTTGATCTTCGTCGGCTTGTGGTTTTTCAGCGATCCCAAGGTGACCATCCGTCCGCGTTCGACGCCCAAGGCGGTGGCTGCCGGTCTGGCCTCGGGCGTCACGACGATGGTCGCGCATTCAGGCGGACCGCCGTTGGCGATGTATCTCCTGCCGCTCGGCCTCACCAAGGAGGTCTATGCGGGGACGACGAGCATGTTCTTCACTGTCGGCAATGCCACCAAGGCGGTGCCGTGGCTGCTGCTGGTGCGGCCGGCCGGCAACGTCTGGATGGTGATGGCGATCTGCCTGCTCGCCATTCCCTCCGGCGTCTGGCTCGGCTGGCGGCTGCACGGGAAGCTGGACCAGCAGCAGATCTACCGGGCCTGCTACGGGTTGCTGGTCGTGACAGCGGCGAAGCTGCTGTGGGACGGCATTTCCGGCTATCTCGCGTGAGACACCATGGCGCCGACGCTCAAATCCTGCCGAACGCCACCGTCGCCTTGTCGTAGCTGCCGTCGCCCATCGTGCCGTCCTTGAAGATGCCGTGCTTCTCGATCCACTCGAAAGATTGCTCGTAGATCTCGCGCGAATAGGGTTCGAACACGATGCGTTCACCGGGCCCCCAGCGCCTGGTATCCATCGAAGCGTGAAAACGCTCCGGGAATTCGTTCTTGTAGTAGCGGGTGTAAAGCTCAGGCCGCAGGTCGATGTCGCGCTGGGCCTTCTTCAGCGCCCGGAAGTAGCGTTTGATGTCCTCGGGCGCCGGATCGCCGTTGATCATGGACGCGATCATGAACGTCGTGTCGATGATCTTGCGATAGCCGAGCTGCTCGGCGAAATAATAGGGACCGTTGAACAGCGAGGCCGCCTGGCTCTTGCCTTCGAACAGCAACTCCATCCGGCGGAACAGCATGCCGTCCTCGAAGGTGAGGTTGATCTGGCCGGGCGCCAGATACGGCTCGAGCGCCTGGATCGTCGAATAATGACTGCCTGACTGGAAGCCGACCGAGATCGGCACGCCGGCGAGATCGGCAGGCGTGCGGATCTTCGAATCCGCGGGAACGAAGATGCCCGAAGGCGCGATCGAGTAGACGTCGGCGTAGAGTTTGGCGTGGCCGTTCGAGGCGGCGACATTGACGGTCCAGTGGCAGGCGCAGCTGACGTCGGCCTTGCGGCCCTTCTCGATGCTCTGGAAGGCGCCTTCATTGACCTTGTTGTGGTGCTGGCCCTCGGTCGAGCGGATCAGCTCGCGAAACTCATAATCGAGCCCTTCGTCGCGGAAGTAGCCCTTCTCCTCGGCCACCCATTCCTGCAGGCGGAAATGCGACTCGATCACGAATTTGGTCATGGCGTCCTCCGTGTCCACGTGGCCGTTCGATTGACTGCAGGATAGCAAACGGCGAAGCTCAATCCATGGCTAAGAGGGAATGTTTCATATGTCGAAAATGGAATCTTCCGGGATCGACTTTCGCGACTTGCGCGTGCTCGATGCGCTGATCCGCGAGGGCAGCATCACGCGCGCCGCCGTGAGCCTCGAGACCACGCAGCCGGCGATCAGCAAGCTCCTGGCGCGCTTGCGGCTGCGCTTCGACGATCCGCTGTTCGTGCGCCGTGGCAGCGGCGTGCAGCCGACGGCGCGCGCCATCGAGATGGCGGCGCAAATCCGCGCTTTGCTCGAGATGGCCGACCGGTTGTGGCAGGAGCGGCTACCGTTCGACCCGCAGAAATCCGAGAAAACCTTCAGCCTGCTGTTGACCGACGTCGGCATGGTGCGGTTCCTGCCGCCTTTGGTCGCGCGTCTTTCCGAACTCGCACCGCGCGTTCAGGTGCGCGCCATCCCGCTCGATTCCCGGCACTTTGCGCTCAAGCTCGAATCGGGGGAGGCGGACCTTGCGCTCGGCGCCTTGCCGCGGGCGGCAGGGCACCTTCGCTCGCAGCGGCTCTTTTCGGACGGCTACGCCAGCGTCGTGAGGCGAGGTCATCCCAGGCCGGCAGAGGCGCGGACGCGCCGGGGATTTCTCGACGAGAAGCATATCCTGATCACGGCGTCCGAGACCGGCCATGCAGCCCATCTCGAGACCCAGCGCGTGCTGACGCGTGCGATCGCGCGCACGAACATCCTGTTGCAGGTGCCGAGCTTCATCGCGGGCGCGATCGTGGCCTCGCAAACCGATGGCGTCGCGACCTTGCCCGCGAACCTCGCCGCCATCGTCGCCAAGCCGCTCGGCATGACCGTGTTCAGGACACCGGTCGCATTGCCGCGGATCGAGATCGCGCAATATTGGCATGAACGCTATCATCGCGATCCCGCTCACCGCTGGCTGCGGTCGATCACGCTCGATCTGTTCGGCAATCGTGCCTAGCAGGCGAGGACGCGTGCGCGCGCTCGTCGATGCGCAGGCCAGTTGAACCGAGGGAAGCGCCAAAAGAAGCGACGATGGTTACCGCAGGGCAGGCGGCAATCGCGGCGTTGTCGCGACGAACGTGGATCTATTGGAGAATTCCGACCACCATTCGCCGAGCCTGGGGTACTTCTGAAGAAGCGCTCTGCCTTCGTCGGCCAGCACAAAGTAGCCGACCATCGGCGCCAGATGGATGTCAGCCAGGGACAATTGATTGCCGCAGAGGCATGGACCCTCGCCAGCGGTGCTCTCCAACGCGGCGAGCACCCTTGGCGCGGCTTCGAGGCCTCTCTGAAACTCACTCTCATCCATCGGTCGGCTCATGCGCGGCCTGAGGACCCCGTGCGAGAAGACCTGCCTGACCAGAGGCCAGTAGGCGTAGCTGTCGACGATCGACATGATCTGATTGCAGCGTGCCCGTTCTCTCGGCTCCACGGGCTGAAGCTTGGGACCTTCGAAGGCCTCATCCACGTAGCGTGTAATGGCGCCTGTCTCATAGAGGACGAACCCTGCGTGAGTTAGCGCGGGCACGCGCTTGAAGGGATGCATCGCGAGATAGCTTGCAGGGATATCCTCCGCGAAGGGATTTACCTCTATCCAATCATACGCCACGCCCTTTTCATGGAGCGCCAGCCGGGCGATCCACGAATAGACGCTATATTGGTAGCCGTGCAGTTCGGTCGCCATGCAACACTGACCCGTCACGATCAGGATGGTCTGATCCTTCCCAGCTTACAAGGCCCCGCAACTTCGGGCGAGGACCCGGAAGACCGCCTTCGTCGCGCGGCCGACCGAGTACGGTCCGTTGCAGAAGGTCGATTTCGAGGCCACCGGCAATTGGGACATCGTCGCCAAGGATTTTGGCGGCATCGCCGACAAGCTCGGCTGCTAGACGTCTGACCGCCGATGTTCGCGGCCTGCATTGCATGGGCCGATTGAGATCGCCGAAAGCAACGGAATTTCCGGCGTCGCAGCAAGGTCGAAGACACCGCAGGACCCCTGCGATGACAATGTTGTTGCCCATTTGCAACGTGCTGCGAGGATGTGAATTTGGGTTGCAACGTGAGGTTTTCGTTGCTGCTTCATTTCGCTAAGTTGCTGCTGTTCGGCGCTGCCTGCTGCGGCGTCATCAAATGTTTCGTATCGACAAAATTGCTTGAAGGGTGATCAGGTGCGGCTCCTGGGAAAGGCTTTCCTTTGCTCGATCGTCGCTGCCGTACTCCTACTGATCCAGTCCGTTTCAGCCTCTGCACAAACGGCCGACCTTGCGATTACCAAGACTGACGGTGTCACCACCGTCACGGCCGGCGGCTCGACTACCTACACCATCACCGCCAGCAACGCCGGCCCCAATCCTGCAACCGCCGTGGTCTCCGACACCTTCCCTGCAGTTCTCACCGGCACCTGGACCTGCGTCGGCGCTGGTGGCGGTACTTGTACCGCATCGGGATCCGGCAACATCAACGACACAGTTAACCTCTCGGCCGGCAGCAGCGTCACCTATACGGTCACGGCCTCGATCTCGGCTTCGGCCAGCGGCACGCTGAGCAACACCGCCACCGTGTCGTCTGGCGTTTTCGATCCGAACCCGGCCAACAATTCCGCCACCGATACCGACACGATCGTCGGCTCAGCCGATCTTGCGATCACCAAAACGGATGGCGTCACGACCGTCACGGCCGGCGGCTCCACCACCTACACCATTACCGCGAGCAATGCCGGCCCCAGCAACGCGGCCGGCGCCACGGTCGCCGACACGCTGCCTGCATCTCTCACTGGCACCTGGACCTGCGTCGGGGCCGGCGGCGGCACCTGTACAGCATCGGGATCCGGCAACATCAACGACACGGTCAACCTCCCGGCCGGCGGCAGCGTCACCTACACCGTCAGCGCGTCGATCTCAGGTTCGGCAAGCGGCTCGCTGAGCAACACCGCGACCGTGACGGCTCCCGGCGGCATCACCGATCCGAGCCCGGGCAACAATTCGGCAACCGATACCGATACCGTCGCCAACGCCGCCGACCTCGCAATCACCAAGACGGACGGCGTCACCAGCGTTACGGCCGGCGGCTCGACCACTTATACCATCACGGCCAGCAATGCCGGCCCCAGCAGCGCGACCGGCGCGACGGTTGCGGATATCTTGCCTGCAGCACTGACAGGAGCCACCTGGACCTGCGTCGGGGCTGGCGGCGGCACCTGCACGGCATCGGGCACCGGCAACATCAACGACACCGTCAATCTCCCGGCCGGCGGCAGCGTCACCTATACGGTCAGCGCCTCCATCTCGCCTACGGCGAGCGGCACGCTGAGCAACACCGCGACCGTGACGGCGCCTGGCGGCGTCACCGATCCGACCCCGGGCAACAACTCGGCCACCGACACGGATACGGTGAGCGCGGTGCAGGCCGACCTGAGCATCACGAAGACCGACGGCACCAGCAATGTGACGGCAAGCGGCACCACGACCTACACGATCGTCGCGAGCAACGCCGGGCCCAACGCTGCGAGAGGCGCAACGGTGACCGATGCCTTGCCGGCGGCACTGACGAACGCCACCTGGACCTGCGTCGGAGCGGGCGGAGGCACCTGCACGGCGTCCGGATCCGGCAGCATTAGCGATACGGTCAGCCTTCCTGCGGGCGGCAGCATCACCTATACGCTCGTGGCGACGATTTCGGCGTCTGCCAGCGGCACATTGAGCAACACCGCGACTGTGACGGTACCTGCCGGCGTGACCGATCCCAATCCCGGCAACAACAGCGCCACCGACAGCGATACGGTGACGGGCTCGACCACGACGACGCTCACCTCCAGCAGCAATCCGAGCCGGTTCGGTGATCCCGTGACCTTCACCGCGACCGTGACGAGCGGTTCAGGAGCGCCGACGGGAACGGTTGCGTTCAAGGATGGGGCGGCGGTGATCGGCACGGCCGCGCTCGCAGGCGGCACGGCCAGTTTCACGACGTCTGCCCTGACGCGTGGCTCGCATTCGATCACCGCGAGCTATGGCGGCGCCGGAGGCTTCACTCCGAGCGGTTCGGCCGTGCTTCAGCAGGCCGTCGACGATCC
Source organism: Bradyrhizobium genosp. A (assembly GCF_049949275.1). Taxonomy (NCBI): domain Bacteria; kingdom Pseudomonadati; phylum Pseudomonadota; class Alphaproteobacteria; order Hyphomicrobiales; family Nitrobacteraceae; genus Bradyrhizobium; species Bradyrhizobium genosp. A. Next base: position 4,160,023 of record NZ_CP188196.1, read on the forward strand.
CTTGGACAGCCTGAAGCTGCGGGCAATGCAGGTCATTGCAGCGCCGGTCGTTGCGCAGGTCTCGGGCCAGGCCATAAGCGGAGCGATGACGGGCGCGCTCAACGAGGCGTTCGGCGGCAGCAATTCATTCGTGACGATGAATGGCGGTGGCGTGCGTTTCAATTTCGCGGCAGATCCTTCGGATGTGGAGGAGGGAAGAGCTGGGGCACGGACGGATGCCGGATTGCCGTCGAGGGCGGCTGCCTTCTCGGCGGATTCACCTGCGCGCTCTAGCACCTCTCCGTCGGCTCGCGTCGGTAACGCGTTCGACGCCCTGGCCTACGCAGCCCCTGGCAAGGCACCGCCTCTGAGGAGGAATTCATCCGACTGGTTCGGCTGGGCGGAGGTGCGTGGCGCCGTGCTCGACCACTGGTACGCGCCGGCGCTCGGCGCGCCCGCCGCAGCTCCCACCCTTTATGGAAATCAGGTCAACCTGCTCGCGGGCCTGACGTGGAAAGCAACACCGGTTCTCGCCGTCGGAGCGCTTGGCGGCTTCGAGACCTTCGATTATCGCTCCGACGCGCTCCAAGGTCGGCTGAAGGGCGATGGTTGGACAGTGGGGTCGTATCTCGGCTGGCTAGTCGCCGCCAATTTGCGCCTGGACGCTGGCGTCGCCTATTCAGGGATCGGCTATGACGGCTCCGCGGGCCTGGCCGCAGCTAATTTTTCCGGCCACCGGCTGCTCGCCACCGGTGGCCTTACGGGGACCTATGAAGCGATGCGATGGCAGATCGAGCCGTCGCTGCGCGTCTACGCGTTGTGGGAGCATGAAGACGCCTACACCGACACGCTGGGGACGCAGCAGGCGGGGCGCAACTTCTCCACCGGCCGCGCCAGTGCCGGGGCAAAGGTCGCCTATCCGTTCGCGATATCGCCGGGCACCGAAATCGCGCCCTATGTTGGCGTCTACGGCGATTATTATTTCAACCGGGACGATGCCGCGCAGATCCTGGCGCTCGGGCCGCTCCCGACGATCTATGTTCTCGACGGCTGGTCGGCGCGCGCCCTCGGCGGTGTAACGGCGCGCTTTGCCAATGGTGGACAGTTTGCGCTCGGCGCCGAGCGCGCAGGTCTCGGCGGCAATTTCGGGCTTTGGACCTACCGCGCCCGCGCATCGATTCCGTTCGGGGCGCAGTAACAAAGCGATCTCACCTTCTCACCAAAGGCCAGTAGGCGTAAGCTGTCCACGATCGAGATGATCTGATTGCAACGCGCGCGTTCCCTCGGCTCCTTCGGCTGAAGCCTGGGACCTTCAAACGCTTCATCCACGTAGCGCATGATAAACCGTCAGCTTACGCAATTCTCAGCGTGGGCTCGCTCGCCTCCGTCTCTGCAAAGCCCGCCCGCAAAACCTCTTCCCGCTTGTGGCGCAGATGCGCGCGCAAAATGTGGGAGAGGCCGGCGCCGTCGCGGCGCTGCAGCGCGTTCAGGATGGCTTCGTGCTCGCTGACGGCCAGCGCCCAGCGCTGCGGCGTCATCGGCGTGACGTAGCGCGCGCGGCGGATGCGCGCGGTCACGGAGGCGTAGAGCCCTGTCAGAACGGGATTGCCGGCCGCATTGACGATCCCCTCGTGGATGGCGCGGTTGCCGCGATAGTACTGGATCAAATCGCCCTCGCGATAATGCTGCACCATCTCCGCATGCGCGGCGGCTATTGCGCCGATCTCGGCGTCGGTGATGCGCTCGCAGGCGAGCTCGCCGGCCAGCGCTTCGAGACCCTGGCAGACCTCGAAGAGGTCACGCATGTCCTTGTCGGTCAGTTTTGCCGCGCGCGAGCCGCGATGCGGCAGGAGCTGCACGAGCCCCTCGGCGGCGAGCACCTTGAGCGCTTCGCGCAGCGGCGTGCGCGAGATATCGAGCCGCTCGCACAATTCGCGCTCGGGGATCCGCGCGCCCGGCGGGATCTCGCCGTCGAGCAGAATGTCGCGGATGCGGCCGACGACCTCTTCATGAAGCATGGGATATCTCTAGTTTTGAATGCAAAAATGATCCAATAGACGAAAGTTGGACAATTATATCTTGAAATTCCCAAATGTTGCATTCAAAAATGCAAAAACATTGGGGATCGAGGAAATGGACCAGGGCGTAGCGGCGGACGACCTCGTTTTTGAATGCAAGGACGGCATCGGGCGGATCACCTTCAACCGTCCGCAGGCGCGCAATGCCTTCACCTTCGCCATGTACGAGCGGCTCGCCGCCATTTGCGAGCAGGCTAACGAGGATCGCACCATCAAGGTGCTGGTGCTGCGCGGGGCCGGCGACAAGGCGTTTGCCTCGGGCACCGACATCAACCAGTTCCGCGAATTCAAAACGCCGCAGGACTCCATCGACTACGAGAACCGCATCGACCGGGTGCTGACCACGCTCGAGCAATGCCGCGTGCCGACGATCGCTGCGATCAACGGCTTCTGCACCGGCGGCGGGGCGGGTATCGCGGCGGCGTGCGACCTGCGCATCGGCACCCGCAGCACAAAAATCGGCTTTCCCATCGCCCGCACGCTCGGCAATTGCCTGTCGATGTCCAATGTCAGCCGTCTCACGGCGCTGATCGGTGCGGCGCGGGTCAAGGACCTGATCTTCACTGCCCGCCTTGTCGATGCTGCGGAGGCCGCAGGCGTCGGGCTGCTCGGCGAGGTCGTCGACGATCTCACAGCACTCGACACGCGTGCCGACGAGGTCGCGCGCCTCGTTGCCAGCCATGCGCCGCTGACGCTGAACGCGACCAAGCAGGCGGTGGCTCGCCTGCAACGGCGGCTGACGCGGGACGAGGGCGAAGACCTCATCCTGATGTGCTACACGAGCCAGGATTTTCGCGAAGGGCTCGATGCTTTCCTTAGCAAGCGCGCCCCGCAGTGGCGCGGTCAATAGGACGCCCCGATGCAAAGCGATCGATCGCATTCCACCTCACGCCGCGCAGGTCCGCTCGCCGGCCTCAAGGTCATCGATCTCACCCACGTCATGGCGGGACCGACCTGCACCTTGATGCTCGCCGACATGGGCGCCGACGTCATCAAGATCGAGAAATGGCCGAATGGCGACGACACCCGCCACTCGGTACCGCCAAAGATCGGCGACGAGGCCGCCTCGTTCCTGATGATGAACCGCAACAAGCGCGGCATCGTGCTGGACCTGAAGACCGACGGCGGCAAGGAGGTGCTGCGGCGGCTGATCGCGGACGCCGACGTGCTGGCCGAGAATTTTGCCCCGGGCGCGATGGAGCGCCTCGGCTTCGGTTACGAGGAGCTGCACAAGAAGTTTCCGGCGCTGATCTATTGCTCGCTGTCGGGCTTCGGCCGCACCGGTCCCTACAAGCACCGCCGCGGGTTTGACCTCGTCGCGCAGGCCATGAGCGGCATCATGAGCTTTACCGGCGAACGCCCGGACGGTCCGCCGGTGAAATGTGGCCCGCCGCTGTCCGACATTACCGCGGGCTTGCTAGCGAGCATGGGCATCCTTGCCGCGTACACGCATCGCCTGAAGACCGGGGAAGGGCAGTGGGTCGAGACCTCGCTCTATGAGGCAGCGCTCGTGCAGACCTATTGGCAATCGACCATCGCGCTGGCCGCCGGCACGGCGCCGCGCGCGATGGGCTCGGCCCATCCGCTCAACGCGCCATATCAGGCGTTCGAAGCCTCGGACGGCTGGCTCGTGGTCGGCGGCGCCAACAAAAAACACTGGCTGTTGATGCTGGAAGCGCTCGGCGCAAGCGAGCTCGCGGCCGATCCGCGCTTCGTCACCGGCGCCGACCGCATGGCGAATCTGAAGGAGCTCGAAGCCGTCCTGAGCGAACGCTTCCGCACCCAGACGCGCGCGCATTGGCTCGCGGCGCTGGACGAGAAGGGCGTGCCGTGCGGCCCCGTGCATGACATGCTGGAGGCGCTGAGCGATCCGCAGACGCTGGCGCGCGAGATGGTCGTCGAGGTCGAGCATTCCACGCTCGGCCCGGTCAAGACGATCGGACTGCCGGTCAAGTTCTCGGAGACGCCGGGCAAGGTCGTGTCCGGTGCGCCCGTTTATGGCGAGCATACGCGCGAGGTGCTGGCCGAGCACGGGTTCGACGAAAAGCAAATCGAAGCGCTCGAACAAGAAGGCGCCATCGTCTCGGCATCCAGGGAGCGCAGGGAACGCGTCGCCTGAACGGACGTCGAGACGACTGATCAAACAAAACAGAAAAATCAGTTGGAGGAAATCATGCGTGGGACGTCTCTATTTTTGTTGTCCGTCAATGCGGCCGTGCTGGCAGGCAACGCGCCGGCGTTCGCGGCCTGGCAGCCGCAAAAGCCGATTGAGTTCGTGGCGACCGCCGGCCCCGGCGGCGGTACCGACAACATCGCCCGCGCGGTGCAGAACATCATCACCAAATACAAGCTGACGGACCAGCCGATCGTCGTCGTCAACAAGGGCGGCGGCAGCGGCGCCGAAGGCTACGTATACGTCAAAGCCTCCGCCGGCGATCCCTACAAGGTGATCTTCGGCACCTCGAACGCCTGGCAGCAGCCGCTCGTCTCCAAGGTCGCCTTCAACTACACCGACCTCACCCCGATCGCGGCGATGGCGCAGGACGAGTTCCTGCTCTGGGTCAAGCAGGACGCACCCTACAAGACGGCAGGGGATTATCTGAAGGCGGCCGCAGCGGGCGAGTTCAAGATGGGCGGCGCGCAGTCAAAGGACACCGACGAGGTGCTGACCCGCATGATCGAGAAGGCCGGCCATGTGAAGCTGACCTACATCCCCTTCAAGAGCGGCGCCGAGGCCGCGGTGCAGCTCGCTGGCGGGCACATCGATTCCCACGTCAACAATCCCAGCGAAAGCCTCGGCCAGTGGCGCGGCGGCACGCAGCGCCCATTGTGCGCCTTCAGCCCGAAGCGGCTGCCGCAGGGTCCCAAGATCACGGCGACCGAGGGCTGGGGCGACGTGCCGACCTGTGCCGAACAGGGCATCGACATCAAGCAATACGAGCAGCCGCGCACGGTCTGGCTGCCCGGCAAGGTCACGCCGGAGCAAGCCGCCTACTATGTCGACCTCATGAAGAAGGTGCAGGCGACGCCGGAATGGAAGGACTACATCGAGAAGAGCTCCCAGATCGACACGTTCCTCACCGGCGCCGACTTCGACAAGTTCATCAAGGAGGATCTCGAGCACCTCAAGCAGGTCGCGAGCGAGCAGGGCTGGCTGGTCAAGTGAGGGTTGGATGGCCTTCGGTCGCGCAGCCGACCGCAGCCATTGTCCTCATCCTGAGGAGCCCGCCGGAGGTGGGCGTCTCGAAGGATGGCCGAGGATGCGATGTCGCCTGGAGCCGTTCTTCGAGACGCGCGCCAAAGCGCGCTCCTCAGGACGAGGACTGAGCAAATGCCTGGTGTTCGCCGGAGCCTTCGATGATCTCGCGACGCGCCCTTGAACTTGCGACGGCCATCCTCACCGGCAGTTTCGGTGTCGCGGTGGTGGTCCAGAGTCTGGACAACGGCATCGGCTGGTCGAGCGAGGGGGTCGATGCCGGCACATTCCCGTTCCTGACCGGCATCATCATCGCCGCTGGAAGCCTTTACAATCTGGCGCGCGGCGTCGTGCCGGCCGCTTCGCTGGCGAGCGTGCCCATCGCGATCACGTCGATCGAGCTGCGGCGGCTGGCGGGGCTGTTCGTGCCGGCCGCGATCTTCGTCGCCGCCATCCCGCTGCTCGGGATGTATCTGGCGTCGGCGGCTTACGTCTTCGCGGTGCTCGTGATCCCCCGGCATCAATCCGTCGTGCGTTCGGCGGTTACGGCGGCGGCGACGGCGCTCGCCCTCTACGTCGTATTCGAGCGCATGTTCCAGGTGAGCCTGCCGCACGGCGCGCTCGCCGCCGCACTCGGGTTCTAGGGAGCGCCCGATGGACAATGTCTCAGAACTCCTGCACGGCTTCACCGTCGCGGTCACCGTGCCGCATCTGGCCTTGATGGCGGTCGGCGTGCTGCTTGGCATCCTCGTCGGCGTGCTGCCGGGGCTGGGTGCGCCGAACGGGGTGTCGCTGCTGCTGCCGCTGACCTTCGGCATGCAGCCGGTGTCGGCGATCATCCTGCTCTCCAGCATGTATTGGGGCGCGCTGTTCGGCGGATCCGTCACCTCGATCCTGTTCAACATCCCGGGCGAGCCGTCTTCGGTCGCCACCACCTTCGACGGCTATCCGATGGCGCGCGACGGCCGGCCGACCACCGCACTCGCCACCGCCTTCGGCTCGGCGGCGTTCGGCGCGCTGGTCGGCGTCATCCTGATCACCTTCCTGGCGTCATGGGTGGCTCAGGTCGCGCTTGCCTTCGGGCCGGCGGAGTATTTTGCGGTCTATTTCCTGGCCTTCGCCAGCTTCGTCGGCATGGGCGGCGCGGCGCCGATCAAGACCGTGGTGGCGCTCGCGATCGGCTTTGCGATCGCCGCCATCGGCATCGACACCGTCTCCGGCAGCGTCCGCCTCACCATGGGCGTGGACGAGCTGGTCAAGGGCGTGAACTTCGTCGTCGCGGTGATGGGCCTGTTCGGCATCGGCGAGCTGCTCGTCGCCGTCGAGGAGGAGTTTCATGCCCGTGCCGTTTCCTCGAAGATCGACTGGCGCGAGGTGTTCCGCGCGGTCGGCCGCCTGCCGCGCCACGGCGTCGCGCTGCTGCGGAGTGCTGCGATCGGCTGCTGGATGGGGATCACGCCGGGCGGCCCGACCGCGGCATCCTTCATGAGCTACGGCATCGCCCGCCGCTTCTCGCGGCGCGGCCGCTATTTCGGTACGGGCGAGGTCGAGGGCATCATCTCGCCCGAGACCGCCGATCATGCCGCCGGCACCAGCGCGCTGCTGCCGATGCTCTCGCTCGGCATTCCCGGCTCGGCGACCGCGGCCGTCATGATGGGCGGATTAATGATCTGGGGCCTCAATCCCGGACCGATGCTGTTCGTCGACCAGAAGGACTTTGTCTGGGGCCTGATCGCCTCGATGTATGTCGGCAACATCGTTGCGGTCGTGCTGGTGCTGCTCACCGTGCCGGTCTTTGCCGCACTGATGCGGATTCCGTTCGTCATCATCGCGCCGCTGATCGTGATCATCTGCGTCGTCGGCGCCTATTCGGTGTCGAACTCCTATCTCGACGTGGTCATGATGCTCGGCTTCGGCATCGTCGGCTATCTCTTCAAGAAGCTGTTCTATCCCCTGGCGCCGCTCGTGCTCGCGATCGTGATCGGCGACAAGGCCGAGGATGCGTTCCGGCAGTCGATGCTGATGTCCAAGGGATCGCTCGGGATCTTCTTTGCCAACAAGCTGGTGACGTGCCTGGTGGTGGCCGGCATCGCGCTGCTGCTGCTTCCGCTGGTGTTGCAGCTCGCGCGGCCTTTTCGCAAGCCAGCATCTCCCGCCACTGAGACGACAGCCCAGGAAAAGGTGATCATATGACCGCAAAGCCGCTCATTGCTCTCGCGATGGGAGATCCCGCCGGCATCAGCCCGGAGCTGACGGCAAAACTCGTGGCGCTGGACGAGATTCGTGCTCGCAGCCGTCTCGTCGTGATCGGCGACCGCCGCATTTTCGATGAGGGCGCACGTGTTGCCGGCGTCGCGCCGGGGCTGACAAAGGTGGAGCAGGGGAGTGATTTTCGTGCGGCGAAAGGCGATGCGCTGTTCGTCGATCTCGGCCATCTCGATCCCAGGGATGTCGAGCCAAAGACTGCGACCCTTGCCGGCGGAAAGTTTGCCCTGACGAATTATCGCCAAGCACTCGAGCTCGCCCACGACGGCCGCGTCGATGCCGTCTGTTTCACGCCGTTCAACAAGCAGGCGATGCGGTATGCCCGCGCTGACTATGACGATGAGATCGCGTTCTCCGCGGAGGTCGCCGGGCTCAAGACGCCGGCCAGCGAATTCAACGTGCTGGGCGAGCTCTGGAATGCGCGGGTCACCTCGCACATTCCGCTGAGGGATGTCGCGGCCAAACTGTCCAGCGAACGAATCCAGCGAGCGCTCACGCTGACCGATGCCTGCATGCGCAATGCCGGCTTCGCGCGACCGCGCATTGCGGTCGCAGGCCTCAACCCGCACGCCGGCGACGGCGGCAATTTCGGCCGGGAGGAGATCGCTGTCATCGCGCCGGTGGTGGAAGCCGGCCAGCGCGACGGCATTGCCGTGGAAGGCCCGTTTCCCGCCGACACCGTGTTCCTGCGCGCCAAGGCCGGCGCCTTCGATGCGGTGCTGACGATGTATCACGACCAGGGCCAGATCGCGATGAAGCTGATGGGGTTCGATCGCGGCGTCACCTTGCTCGGCGGCTTCCCGTTTCCGATCTGCACGCCCGCGCACGGCACCGCCTACGACATCGCAGGCCAGGGCGTCGCATCGACCGGCGCCAGCCGCGCCGCAGTGCTGCTTGCGGCGGAGATGGCCGGGCGACGGGTCGGCTGATCCGGGCCGGCGCGCTGTCAGGAAAAACTGGAAACTTCCGCCGCGGAGCCGAGTTGCCACCCGACGAACCTCTCCACGTCGGAGCTGGAACATGGCCGAGCAGGTGCCACGCGCCGCAGTGAGAATCGCCTTCGCCGTCACGCTCTTCGCACTGACGGCCGCACCAGCGCTCGCCGCCGGAATGGACGCGGCCGCGATCGCTTCCGCCGAGCCTTCGAAGAAGACCCTGTCGAACGAGAAGCCGACCCCGGCGGGCGTGCGTCTGCAGGTGCTGCTGGACAGGGCCCACTTCTCGCCGGGCGAGATCGACGGCAAATTCGGGGAGAACGCAAAGAAGGCGCTGCGCGCCTACGCGGAAGCACGGCAATTGCCGAGCTCGGATGAGCTGACGGACGATGTCTGGAAGGCGCTGCAGGCGGACGACCGGCGGCCGACGGCGACCTATACCATCACCGACAAGGACGTCGCAGGCCCGTTCCTGCACAAGCTTCCAGCCAGGATGGAGGAGATGAAGGACATTCCGAAACTCGGCTACACCAGTCCGCGCGAAGCGCTGGCCGAGAAGTTTCACATGAGCGAACAGCTGCTGGCGGCGCTCAATCCCGGACGCCATTTCGACCGTGCCGGCGAGACCATCGCCGTCGTTGATACGAGTGACGGAGGAAGCGCTGCGCCTGCCAAGGCCGACAGGGTGGAGATCGACAAGAAGCGGCAGACCGTGAAACTGTTCGACAAGTCGAATGCGCTGATCGGCTTCTATCCGGCGAGCGTCGGAAGCGAGGAGAAGCCGTCGCCCTCAGGCACGCTGAAGGTCACCGAGATCGATCCAAATCCAACCTACCGCTACAATCCCGCTTATCACTTCAAGGGCGTTCATTCCCGAAAACCCTTCAAGATCAGGCCCGGCCCGAACAATCCGGTCGGCACGATCTGGATCAACCTGTCCGCCGACGGCTATGGCATCCATGGCACGCCGTCGCCGCAAAATATCTCCAAGGGACAATCGCACGGCTGCGTGCGTCTCACCAATTGGGACGCCGAACGCGTCGCAGCCAGCGTCGCGAAAGGGACGCCGGTCGCGTTCGTGGAAGGCGGCTGATGATGCCAGCGCCGGTCGCGAAGGCCGGAAGACAGATCCTCAGACGCTCGTGAGCCAGGTTGCGAGCGGCGTTTTTCCAAGCCGCGCCTCGCCGAGCGGGATCAGCGAAGTGTCGTCAATGGGGGCGCCGTAATACTGCGCCGTACGGTCTCCCATCACAGGGCGGCTGTCGCCGGCCGCCTTCAGGCGCCGCGCGACGAACTCGTTGAAGGGAGCCTTCTCGGGACCACCGAGATCGATCGTGCCGTTCAGCGGTCGCCCTGTGGCGACCTCAGCGAGGCAATCGGCGACGTCGTTGGACGCGATCGGCTGGAACAGCGCCGATGGAACGACGATCTTGCCGTCAGTCGCGCTCGCTTCGCCGATAGCGCCGAGGAATTCAAAGAACTGGGTGGCGCGGACGATTGAGTAGGGGATCGAAGAAGCCTTGACGATGGTCTCCTGTGCGAGCTTGGCACGGAAATAGGCGATGTCGGGCGAGCGGTCGGTCCCCACGATCGACAGGGCGACATGATGCTTGACGCCAGCTTTGGCTTCGGCAGCGACGAGGTTCTTGCTGGAACGCTCGAAGAATTCGAGCACGGCGGCAGGCTCCCAGGATGGCGAATTGGCGACGTCGACGACCACATCCGCGCCAGCCAGCACTGTGGTGAGGCCTTCCCCTGTCACGGCATTCACGCCGGACTTCGGCGAGGCCGCGATGGCCTCATGGCCCTGCTGCTTGAGCTTCGCCACGAGCTTGGATCCGATCAACCCGGTCCCGCCGATCACGACAATCTTCATGGCACGTCTCCTCAACCTTTCGGAACGTGAGTTGACCGAATCCAACGGATGCCCACGCTCTCACGCCGGTAAACGTGATGCGAGATGCATCCTAACAGAGTTGCCGGGCACGCTCTTGCCTGTAACCCGCCGGACTTGCCGGAAAATGCTCAGGAGACGTGCGTTCCGAGAAAAATTGGTAAGGGAGCATTCCCTTTGGCTCGACCGAATGATCGTCCCGCCAGTTTCCCGCAGCCAAGGTGATCTCTATCCAACCTCCGGGCTCATGCCGCAGCTCCCGCATTCCGGGCCGCCGCGCGAAAACGCCGGGCGTGAAACTGCGCGATGCCGTCCTTGGGATAATCGTGCAGGAAGCCGGAGAGCCGGACCAGGGTGGTGTCGGCCGCGCCGTCCTGCGCGATCGCGGCAAAAACCTCGTCCCAGCGTTGGCACATGATGATCTCGGCCTCACTGGCCTGCGCCAGCTCGCCGCGCAACTCGCTGACCTCTACCGGCCCGGCAAATCCCTTCGGGGTGATGCTGTCGACGCTGCGGAACAGGAATGCATCGCCGACACGCGCGCGCACGGCGGCGCTGACCAGCACGCGCGTGCTGTAATTCTTGTTAAGGCCTTCCAGCCGCGCGGCCAGGTTCACGGTGGCGCCGAGCGCGGTGTAGTTCATCCGATCGCTGGAGCCGACATTGCCGATCACGGCGTCGCCGACATGCAGGCCGTAGCGCGTGTCGTAGGGCGGCCAGCCTTCGCGCCGAAAATTCTTGTTGAGCGCGTCGTTTGCCGCAAGGCATGCGAGAACGGCGCGGCAGGCGTTGAGGGTATGATCGGGATCGTCCGCCGGCGCATTCCAGAGCGCCATCACGGCGTCGCCGATATATTTGTCGACCGTGCCCTGGTGCCGCATGATCTCGTCCGAGAGCGCCGCGAAATAGCGCGAGGTGTAGATCATCACCTGCGACGGATCGGCCCGCTCGGTTTTGGCGGTGAAGTCGGCGACATCAGTGAACAGCACCGTGACCTCGCGCCTGGTGCCGCCGAGACGAATCGAGGAACCTGTCTCGATCAGCTGACGCACGATCGGGCGCGGAATGAAGCTCGCAAAGCTACTGACGACGTTGCGCATGGTGAAGACCGAGCGGCCGAGCTCCTCGATCTCGGCGATGGCGGAATGGATGCGGGGCCGTTCCGCGATGTCGAAGCGCTGGATCGCGTCGGTCTCCTCGACCAGCTTGCGCAGCGGCTCTGCCATCCGCGACCCCAGCCAGAACGCGAACGGCAGCGTGGCGCCGACGAAGGCCAGCGCCAGCGCGAACAGCGTGCGGCGCTCGTTGATGATCCGGGCGTAGAATTCGTCGAGCGGCGCGACGATCGCGAGCCGGACATTGGCCGACCCGGCCGTATCGAGCCGGCGGACTGCCGCGATATAGGTCCGGCCCGCGGAATCGTCGAAGAATTGCTGCGCCGGCCCGCCGTCGCGCCAGGAGCGGATGATCGGGACCAGCGCGGGCAGCTTGAGCGCCCCGATCTGTGGCAGATCGTCCTGCCGCTCCGGCATCTCCGTCATCAGGCGGCTCATCTCGGGATGGCCGACAATGCGCTCGGCATCGTTGAACAGGAAGGCGAGCCCCGATTGGCCGAGCCTCTGCTCCGCCAGCATGTCCTCGAACCGGTTCAGCAGCACGTCGCCGGCAACGACGCCGCGGCGGCCCTCTTTCAGCGGCGTTCGCAGCGTGTAGCCGGGCTCGCCCGTGGCGTAGAAGACGTAAGGCCCGGTCAACAGCGTCCTGTCGTTCTTGAACGCCTCGACATACCAGGGCCGCTGCCGCGGGTCATAGCCGGCGGGCCCCGCGAGTTCCGCAACCTGGATCAGGTTCTCCGCCAGATATTGCGTGACTGGCGCGCTGCCGGCCGTGTGCGAGATCACGACCAGCCGGAATGCCGCATCCTGATCGACCTTCAGCCCCGCCCGGAACGCCGGCCTGGCGCGGTCGATCACGTCCATCTCGACGAACGAGCCGTCGTCGTAGCCGACGTAGAGATTGAACAGCCGCGGATTGTTGCGCAGCATCGCCGCCATCAGGCTGTAGAGCCGCGCATTGTCGGCGATGTCGGCTTCCTGGATCGCGGGCAGGCCGGATAGGATGTCGAGATTGTCGCGTACGTCCTTGAACTGCTCGTCGACGTGGTCGGCGCCCAACTGCGCGACCTTCTCGATGAAGCCGGAGGCTGCGGTACGTGTGATCGACGTGACGCGCTCAAAACTGAGATAGACCAGGGTCAGGCCCACGAGCAGCACGACGCCCACGAACACCGTGATGATCGATGTCTGGAAGTCGATGCGAAATTGCCGCTGGCTGTTTTTTTCTCCGGTCATCGGGGCTGCGTGATGCCTCCGTCAGTACTTTCGAGCGATCGGTTCAGATCCTTCTTGTTCGCGGTGAATGACGAGCGCCATGCGTACAACGCAGCGGAAGCCGACATGGTTGGTCGAGGTGTCGACCGGCTCGGCATGGCGCGCGGCGGGACGGTAACGGCGGCAGTAATTGGGCGCGCAGAGATGCGAGCCGCCCTTCAGGACCTTGCGGGGAATCCTGATGTCGGGGAGGCGAGGGTCGTAGCTTGCGTCCTCGCGGCCGCCGCGGGGATTTTGGGGAATGCAGCAGGTTTTTTTTGCATCGGCGACGCGCTTTGACGACCACCAATCAGCAGTCCACTCCCAGACATTGCCGATCATGTCGTGGAGGCCGTAGCCGTTCGGCGGAAAGGCCAGGACCGGCGAGGTGCGCTCATACCCATCCTCGCCGAGATTCTGGACAGGGAAGTTACCCTGCCAGATATTGGCCATGTGCTTCCCGCCGGGCATCAGCGCGTCACCCCAGGCGAACTCCTCAGCCTCGAGGCCGCCGCGCGCGGCGAATTCCCATTCGGCTTCGGTCGGCAGATCCTTGCCGGCCCAGCGGGCATAGGCCGCCGCATCGCTATAGGAGACGTGCACGACAGGGTGGTCGTCGAGGCCCCTGATGTTGCTGCCCGGCCCGTAAGGGTGGCGCCAATTGGCGCCGCGCATGAAGGACCACCACTGGCTCCAATCGGTGAGATCGGTGATGCGCGGCAGTGGCGAGAACACCAGCGATCCCGCGTAGAGCATCTCCTTCAGCACGCCGGGATAGTCTTTCGGGTCGGGAACGATCTGCGCTTCAGTGATATGGCCGGTGTCGTTGACGAATTGCTTGAACTGCCGGTTCGTGACCGGCGTGCGATCAATCCAGAAACCATCGACGGCGACGCGATGGCTCGGCGCCTCCTCGGGATAATGATGGTCGGATCCCATGCGAAAGGTTCCGCCGGGAATGAAGACCATCTCGCCGGTCTTCACATCATCCGGCAACCACTCGCAGTGATCCATATCCGCCCGCAACATGGTGGAAACTCCGATAAGCGTATTCCACCTGGCACTACAGCTCCGACTTCAGCAGATTTCGACGACGGCGCATTGCCCGGTACGTTGGACGCATTGTCTGGTCCCCTCTTTTTTGGCGCTCGGAGAGTTGGACGCGGCATTGCGTCAACATCTCTTTCCTTTGCGCGCAGCTTTCGAGCACGCGACAAACTTTGCCGCGTACGCCCTGCCACCCGCAGAGCGCATTTGATTGATATCGCTGAGGTTGCAAACGGTATCCGAAGATTGGCCGGCTGTGATGTGCAGTTTGTGCCAGTACACACGGGCGGCCCGTGAGACTTAATGCCCCATGTCGCAAATCCCTCAAAATGCAGCGCAATGCAGCAGATTTTGCCTGCAGGATTTCGATCGCGTTTGCCTCAAAACACGAAGTTGGTTTGTCGTACCCACCTCGCGTTGTAGTGGTATTTTACCGCTGCCTGCCGCAGAATTGTCGCGCTTCAGTAACAGGGTACAGCCATGGGGAAATTCCTTCTGGTTGATTCGCGCAAGCTGGACGGTTTCGAAGGACTTCACCAGGCCGTCCACGGCTCGCATGTCGACGTGATGCAGCTTGGCCGCGGCCGGTTGCGCGGGACGTTGTCTCACGTTGGCATCGGCGATTTCTCACTCAGCATCGGCACGTTCAACGTCGGCATGCGCACGCAGCGTGTCTCCAGCGACGACAAGCTGATCATCGGAATGCTGCTGGCGGCCCAGGATCGCGTTGCTCACTGGTCGTTCGACATGCAGCTCAACGACGTGCTCGTGATTCCGCCGCTGCTCGAGCATGACGGCGTTTTCCACGGTGCCTCGGCTTACGCCGCGATGCGCTTCGATCTCAGCGAAGTCACCTCGCTGTTTGGCGGCGAGGCGCAGCTGAGCGACCCCGACACCTGGCGCAGCCGCGGCCATTTCCGGGCAGATCTCGAAACCGGCGCGATCGCCACGCGCCGCCTGGTCCGGATCATGTCGCATCTGCGCACCCGCAATGGCAGCCTGACGCCGTCGACCGCCGATTTCTGGAAGCGATCGATCGTTGAATGCATGGCGGCCAACGTGATGTCGTCGTTGCCGCCCGACGACACCGGCTGGCTGCCTTCGGCGCGACGGCTGATCCGCAGGGTCGAGGAGTATCTTGACGAGGCCGGCACGCGCCCGGTGCATGTGTCGGAGATCTGCGCGGCGCTCGGCGTATCGCGGCGCACCTTGCACCGTGCCTTTCAGGAGGTATTCAGTCTCGGTCCGGTCAGCTTCCTCCGGCACAAGCGTCTCTGCGCGGTTCATTCCATCCTGCGCGATAGCGCGCCCGGTTCGACGACCGTGGCAGCCGTCGCCATGCAGCAGGGGTTCTACGAGCTCGGCCGGTTCTCGCAATATTACCTTGCGATGTTCGGAGAGCGACCGTCGCAGACCCTTGGACTTGCAACATTGCAGAAGGTCGGGGAGGGGATCGCCAAAGCCTAGCGCCCTTGGGATGACGACGGTGCGCGTGTCCCCAAGCGTTCGACGAGGCGGATCAAATAGCCATCGGGATCCTGGACGAGAAACTCACGCTGCCCGACGTCGTGATCACCGACCCGATACCAGGCTTCGTTTGGTGGCTCGTAGAGCGGCCATTTCGCTTCGTCGAGTGCGTTCAGGATCGGTGCGATGCGGTCGACGACCATCTGAAAATTGATGCCGCGTCCGAACGGAAGCTGCATCTCTGCGGTCTCCCAGCGTCCATTCAGCTCGCACAGCATCACCTGCAAGCGTCCCCTGACGAGATAGGCAAATCGCGCGTCCGGGCGGTCATAGGCGAGGTCGAACCCGAGCAGGTCTCGCCAGAACGACAGGCTGGCGTGAATGTTCAAGACGCCGAGCTCAGGCACGAGATCGGCGAAGCCGTCGCGTGGTGCGCCTCCCGTGCTGTCGGAGGTGGCGCGCGAGGTCGGGTCTGAAAGCGGAGGTTTGGACATTGCGGCGGCGCCAGTCGTCAGCCTCGCTTGCGAACGACGCCATTGTCGCAGAATGCCGGTGTTTTGCCCGACGTGTCAAACGGCAACACGCGAAAATTGCGGGCTCGCTTTCGTCCCGCCGGATCGGGAACGAAAACCATCATGAAAACAACCCTCCTGCTACTGTGCATGGGGTTGTTTCTACGATTTGGAATGGACAGCCGGGCAGACCGGCTTCCGCCTTAAGCCGCGCAGACGATGACGCCGTACCAGCCGAGCCCACGATAGGTCTCGTAGCCCGGCGTCGCATGGAAGGCGATCATGGTGCCGGAGCGGTCGTGGTAGAAGCCGGAGCGCTGGCCGTTGAGCGACAGCGAGATGCGCTCGCTCAAAATGCCATGGCCGTCAGAGGCGGCGATGACGCGGAAATGCGAGTCGACCAGCAGCACGCGCGCCTTGTCGTTGTCGCCGACGCGCACGCCTTGCACGATGGCGCGCGCCTGCGGCTCCCAGTCGAAATGGATGGCGAGCACGCCGATCGGCGCGCCGTTGGCCTGGCCGCCGGCGCGGACGCTGGCGCAGTAGGTCGCGACCTGGGCGTTGCCGAGCAACTGTTGGTTCTCGATGTCACCGGCGACATAGTCGTCGCCGGAGCGCAAGGTTTTCGCCTCGCGAAACCATTTGGTGTGGGCGACGTTCTGGCCGACGACGCGAAAGCGGTCGGCGCGGCCGTTGGCGATGACGTTGCCGTCGAGGTCGCAGAGCCAGAGGTCGAGATAGACGGTATAGGCGCCGAGGATGACGCCAAGCCGCTGCGAGGCGTAGGTGACCGCGGCAGGCGCAGGCGAGGCCGCGCAATCGACCAATGCGGAATCGGTCGCCCACCAGCGCACGTCGCAGGTACGCTCATAGAGGTTGCGATCGATCAGCTCGACCGCGTTGAGCGATATATCCATCATGCGCTCGCCGCGCGAACGCTGGCTCATGCGCTCGATCGAGGCGACGAGATCGCCGGTGCGTTTCGTCAGCTGCGTCTCGAGCTCGCGCGCGATGGTTTCGACCTGCTGGCCGACGCCGCGTACCTCCTGCGCCACCACGGCGAAGCCCGCGCCTTGCGCGCCGGCCCGCGAACTCTCGATCAGCGCATTCAGTGCCAGCATCTTCATCTGGTTGGTGATCTGCTGGATCGACTTGGTCTTGTCGACCGCGATCTGGTTGACCTCCGCGGTCAGGCGGTTGATCAGCGCGGAGATGTCGGAATCGTCGTCGGGTTCGGTAGTGATCGGCTTGGTTTTCAGACCCAGCGCAGCAGACATCGGGGACTTCCCTTGGCAATGAGGCCTGATCTGCAATGAACTGGGAACAACGACTCACAGATCGAATACGAGTCTTTTTCTAGGATTCAACCTAACGCCTGCTTAATTTTCCTGTTCGGCGGAATGCCTAAATGGTAGTCACTCCCGCCGGGTAGGCAGCCATCCACCGCTTTGTGCGCGCCGGCCGTTGCAAATCCCGAGGGATTGCCGGCCAATCGCTTTCAGCCAGTGACCGGACATCCCCGATTGTCCGGGCCCCGAGTTCCCAACAGTCGACTTCCGGTCATGACGCCGCCCGCCACCGCCTTGCCCGTCGAAATGCCCCAGGCCTTCCTGGGCGTGGCGCGCTCGCTCACCGACAAGCTCTGGCGCAACCGGCTGGACGCACGCGGCGCCGCGACGGCGCTCGCCATCGTGCAGCGCCACCAGCTGCCGGAATTGCTGGCGCGGGTGCTTGCGGGGCGCGGTGTCGACATCGACGCGGTGCCCGACTTCCTCGATCCGACCATTCGAAAGCTGCTGCCGGACCCGTTCACGGTGACGGAGATGGGAGCCGCGTCGAAGCGCATCGCGGATGCCGCAGTGAAGGGCGAGACCGTCGCGATCTTCGGCGACTACGACGTCGACGGCGCGACCTCGGCGGCGCTGCTCGCCTGGCATCTGCGCCATTGCGGGCTCGATCCGCTGATCCACATTCCCGACCGCATTTTTGAAGGCTACGGCCCCAGCGTCGAAGCGGTGCGCGGGCTTGCGTCCAAGGGCGCCACGTTGCTCGTCACCGTCGATTGCGGCACCACCAGCATCGAGCCGCTGGCCGAAGCCAGGCGCCTCGGCATGTCCGTCGTCGTGATCGATCACCATCAGGCCGGCACGGAGCTGCCGGAGGTCGACGCGCTGGTCAATCCGAACCGGCTCGACGATCTCTCCGGCCTCGGCCATCTCGCCGCCGTCGGCCTCGTGCTGGTCACGCTGGTCGCGGTCAATCGCGAGTTGCGCCAGCGCGGGTTCTGGAGTGCGGAGATGCCCGAGCCCGATCTCCTGGGCATGCTGCATCACGTCGCGCTCGGCACCGTTGCCGACGTCGCGCCGTTGATCGGCCTCAACCGCGCCTTCGTCGCCAAAGGTCTAATCGCGATGCGGCGACGCGACCATGTCGGCCATACCGCGCTGATGGACGTGGCGCGGCTCAATGGCCCGCCGGAGGCCTGGCATCTCGGCTTCATGCTGGGGCCGCGCGTCAATGCCGGCGGCCGCATTGGCCGCGCCGATCTCGGCGTGCGGCTTTTGCTCGAGGGCGACAGCGTCGAGGCCGCGCGGATCGCCGCCGAGCTCGACCGTCTCAACAGCGAGCGCCGCGTCATCGAGCAGGCCGCCGAAGCGCAGGCCGAAGCCGAGGCGCTCGCCTCGATCGGGCTGGAAGACAAGCTCGGCGTGATTGTCACGGCGTCCGAAGGCTGGCATCCCGGTGTGGTCGGTCTCGTGGCCTCCCGCCTGAAGGAGAAGTTCTCGCGGCCAGCGTTTGCGATTGCGCTGGAGCCCGGCGGCATCGGCACCGGCTCGGGCCGCTCGATCGCCGGTGTCGATCTCGGCAAGGCGGTCCGTCGGGCCGTCGCCGACGGCATCCTGCTCAAGGGCGGTGGCCACGCGATGGCCGCGGGTGTGACGCTGCGGAAAGAGAAGCTCGCCGAATTCCGCGCCTATCTGGAGAATGCGCTGGCGCAGGACGTCGCCGAGGCGCGCCATGTCAATGAGCTCTACATCGACGGAGCGGTCTCGGCGCGGGCGGTGACGACGGAGCTTGCGACCACGCTCAATCGCGCGGGCCCCTTCGGCAGCGGCAATCCGGAGCCGGTGTTGGCGCTGCCGGCGCATCAGCTCGTCTTTGCCGACGAGGTCGGGCAGGCGCATCTGCGGCTCCGCTTCAAGTCGGGGGACGGCGCCATCGTCAACGGCATCGCGTTCCGCTCGGTCGGGCAAAAGCTCGGCAATGCGCTCCTCGCCAATCGTGGCCAGCAGTTGCATGTTGCTGGCTCCTTGTCGGTCGATCGCTATCAGGGCGCCGAGCGTGTGCAGTTTCGCGTCATGGACGTCGCACTACCGGACCAGGGGCCATCCGTGATCAGGTAACGGCAACAGACAACAAACCGCAAACAACAAAAGTGGGAGTGAACATGGCAGGGCAAGTTGAGGGCAAGGTCGCATTGGTGACAGGCGGCGCGTCCGGTATTGGCGAGGCGATCGTCGAGCTGTTCGCGCGCGAGGGCGCGACCGTCATTGCGACAGATATCGACGAGCTGCGCGGCCCCGAGCTTGCCAAGCGCATCACCAATGCCGGCGGCAATGCGATCTTCCTGGAGCAGGACGTCACCAGCGAGGAGCGCTGGATCGAGATCACGGCCGAGATCGCAAAGCGCCACGGCCGGCTCGACATCCTGGTCTCAAATGCCGGTATCGGCATCGCCGTGCCCTCGATCGTCGACATGACGCTCTCCGACTGGCGCAAGCAGAACGCGATCAATCTCGATGGCGTGTTTCTCTCCGTGAAGCATTGCCTGCCCTTGATGCGCAAGCATGGCGGCGGCTCGATCGTCATGATGTCCTCGCTCGCGGGCCTGCGCGGCGCGCCCGGGCTGTCGGGCTATTCGGCGACGAAGGGCGGCGTGCGGCTGTTCGCAAAGTCGATCGCGATGGAGTGCGCGGCGGCCGGCGACGGCATCCGTGTCAACTCCGTGCATCCGGGCATCATCGATACCCCGATCTGGGGCAAGATCCCGACTGGTGCGACTGGCGCAGGCCAGAATGCGCCGATCGATCCAGAGGAGCGCGCCAAGGTCGCAACCCCGCTTGGTCGCGCGGGCCAGGCTGCAGAGATCGCCTCCGGCGTGCTGTATCTGGCCTCTGATGCCTCGCGCTACGTCACCGGCAGCGAGCTCGTGATCGACGGCGGCATGAATGCCGGCGGCGTGCCGCGGCGGGCGTGAGACGCGCAGGGCAGGGTGGCGGCCGCAGGGGCTGACGTGCACGCGTCGGCGTTGTAAAAACGCTGCCGTCTCCCGCTCGAAAGAGGTCTCCTTCGCCATGGCGCACAGCCTTCACGCCTCCTCACCCGCAGCCGTTCGCTCGAACCGGCCGGACCTCGCGACCGATGCGATCCGCACTGCGCGCGAGGATCTCGCCGCCTGCTTCCGGATGGCCGCGCGCAACGGGTTTGAGGAGGGCATCTGCAACCATTTTTCGGCCGTGGTGCCCGGCCATGACGATCTTTTCCTCGTCAACCCCTACGGCTACGCCTTCCGCGAGCTGACGGCGTCAAAGCTCCTGATCTGCGACTTCCATGGCCATGTGCTCGATGGCGACGGCGAGCCCGAGGCGACCGCGTTCTACATCCACGCCGAGATGCACAGGCGCCTGCCGCGCGCGAAGGTCGCCTTCCACACCCACATGCCGTATGCGACCGCATTGTCGATGACCGAGGGTGATCCCCTGATCTGGGCCGGGCAAACCGCGCTGAAATTCTACGGCCGAACCGCGGTCGACCGCGATTACAACGGCCTCGCGCTCGACAACCGCGAAGGCGCACGCATCGCATCAGCCGTGGGCGATGCCGACATCGTCTTCATGAAGCATCACGGCGTGATGGTGCTGGCGCCGACGATTGCGGAGGCCTGGGACGATCTCTACTACCTCGAACGCGCCGCCGAGGTGCAAGTGCTGGCAATGTCGACCGGACGGAAGGTGCTGCCGGTCGATCCCGCGATCGCCGCCGCGACCTACAAGCAGATGCGCGAAGGCGATTCCGAATCCGCGCGCCTGCATCTCGCCGCGATCCGCCGTCAGCTCGATGCGGAAGAGCCGCAGTACCGGCACTGAGTCGGTTTACGATCCCTGCCGCAGCTTCGCCAGCACCTTCAGCCCGCCATAACCATCAGCGGGCGTGATCCCGGCGCGCTGCTGAAAATCCTTGATCGCCTTCATGGTGTCATTGCCGACGCGGCCGTCGGTGCCGCCCGTATCAAAGCCGGCCTTGGTCAGCCGCGTCTGCATCTCCTGCACCTCCGCGAGCGTCAGCACGCGCTCGGAGCCGGGGAAGGGCTGAATGAACGGCGGCGCGCCCAGGCAGCGGTCTCCGAGATGGCAGATCGCGAGCGCATAGTTCATCGAGGGATTGTAGCTCTTCACCGAGTAGAAGTTCGGTCCGAGCAGGAACGTCGGTCCGCCCGCGACGGGCGTCCACATCTGCGCGGTCGCATTCGGTTGCGGGAATGGCTGGCCATCGGCGCGGGTGACGCCGGCCGCCTGCCACGCAGCGTAGGTGCGGCTGCCGCTCATTTCGCCGGGGCTGCGCACTTCGTAGCCCCAATGCTCGCCGCGGTGCCATTTGCCGCGATTGACGAGATATTTTGCCGTCGAACCGAGCGCATCATCGGGCTTGCCGAACGGCGAGACCTTGCCGTCTCCGTCATAGTCGATGCCGACATTGAGCCAGACCTCCGGCATCCACTGCGAATGGCCCATCGCGCCGGCCCAGGATCCCTGCATCTCCTCCGGCGTACTCCAGCCCTTGTCGACGATGCGCAGCGCGTTGATCAGCTCGGTCTCCCAATAGGCCTTGCGGCGCGGCTCGTTCCAGGCGAGCGCGGCGAGTGAGGGAAACACCGGCGTCATGTGGTTCTGCTGCACCAGCGGATCGCCATAGGCGGATTCGACGCCCCACAGCGCCAGCAGCGTGCCGCGCTCGACGCCGAAATCGCGCTCGATGCGCGCGAGCAGCGCCTCGTTGTTCTTCAGCGCGATCTTGCCGTTGATGATGCGCCAGTCGGAGACGCGGCGGTTGATGTATTGCCAGACCTGCTCGTGAAATTCGGGCTGGTTGCGCATTTGTTTGAACACGCTCATGTCGGGTTCAACCCGCGCCATCGCGCGCTGCCAGGTCGCAGCCGAAATGCCCTTGGCCATCGCCCGCGCGCGAAAACCCTCGCGCCACTCGTCGAAGCCGGGAGGTGAGGCGAGAACACGCGCTGGCAGCACGAGCAGGGTAGCTGCGCCGAGCGTGGACTGGAGCAGGGTGCGGCGGGTGTGATTGGCCGAGGAATCAGCTTGTTTCATGCGCGTATTGTAGCGGGAAACATGGCTCCTGTGAGTCGGTTCCTGGAACAGCAGGAACAGCTTTGCACGTCTGTTTCCCGGAACAAAGTGTCGCAGTCCCGCATTCCCTTCGCATACATTGGAGGAGGATGAGATGAGGAAATATCTGTTTGCCGCTGCCACGGTCACCGCCATCGCGGCCCCTGCGTTTGCCGATGAAGTCGGTGTTCACGTCGGTCCGGTCGGCGCCGGTGTGACCGTCGGTGAGTCCCACGAATATCGCGACCGTGATCGCGATCGGACCACCGTCATCAAGGAGCGCGCGCCCGCCGACCGCACCACAGTGATCAAGAAGGAAGATGAATTCGGCAACCGCAGCAAGACCGTGATTCATCACGACAACGATTGACTGAGCAGGGCCCCGGCCGATCGCCGGGGCCCGTCTTCTTCAACGAGATTTCGGGGTGGAATGAAGATACGCGCACATGCGGAGAGCCATGTCGTCGAGCTCGACGACGGATCGTGCTGGCAGATTTTTCCAGGCGATCTCGCGGCAACGCTAAGCTGGAAACCTGAAACAGACCTGCATCTGGAACCGAGCGGCGACCAGATGAGTTCGCATGTGCTGGTGAATGCCGCGGACAGAACCCGCGTCCGGGTCATAGCGGCCGGCGAGACCTGGCCCGACGGCGAGGTCAAGAAAACGTTGAAGGGCGGATAGCGCAGCCGCTCGGGAGTTTCAAATCCTCCAACTTTAAGCCTGCGCTGATTTCGGGGATGCCGACGGAGGTGATGGCGGCGACCGAGGAGGCGACTAGGCCTCGTCCTGCAGATCAGCTGCGATGCCCGCAAGCCAACGGCGGACAGTGCCTTCCGCCTTGCCGTCGAGCCCTGTCACCAGGCGCTTCTCCAGTTCGAGCACGCGGTCCCGGCACGATTTCAGCAGCGCCGCGCCGCGCGGTGTCAGGGTCCATTGCTGAATGCGGCCGTGAACGGGATGCGGCGTCATCAGGATCGCGCCGTCGCGCTCGAGGTTGCGGATGATGACGCCTACGGTCTGCGGCGTCAGGAAGGTGAGGCGGGCGACATCGGCGCCTGATAGTCCCGGATAGGCGTTCAGCATGGTCAGCACGGCGAATTGCGGCGAGGTCACGCCGAGATCGGCCAGCGTGCGTTCCATCTTCAGCCGCACTGCCGCGTGGGCCTGACGCAAGAGATAGCCGAGATAGCCTTGCTCGCCGCGCTTGCCTTCGCCGGGGGCGGGCACCTGCACCGCAGCCTCCGCCTTGGGCGCCTTTTGCACCGGTTGCGATTTCGTGATGTTGATCGACTTGCGCATAATGTAAGGGTTCTTATAAGATGTAAGCACCCTTACAATAGCACGAGATGAGCGGCAATGTCACACGCCCGCAGCGAATACGAGGATTTCAAGAAGATTGCGCCTGACGCCTATGATCTGGTGCTGGCGCTGGGCCAGGTCGCGGCCAAGGCCGGCCTCGACAAGCAGCTGCTCGAGCTGGTCAAGCTGCGCGCCTCGCAGATCAACGGCTGCGCCTTCTGCGTGCAGCATCATGTCCTTCTCTCGGAGCGGCTCGGCGTGCCCACGGACAAGCTCCATCTGGTCGCGGTCTGGCGCGAGGCACCGATCTACTCGGCGCGCGAGCGTGCAGCGCTGGCGTGGGCCGAGGCACTGACTCTGCTGCCCGACGGCTTCGGCGACGAGGTTTATGCGGAGGTCCAGCGTGAATTCTCCGAGACCGAACTGATGTACCTGACGTCGGCAATCGCCTCGATCAACGTCTGGAACCGTTTTGGCGCAGCCTTCCGCTGGACGCCGGCGAAGCGGCCGGTCGCGGCGAATGCTGCGGCGTCCTGATTGCAACGAGGGGAGGTTGTCATGATTGCAATGAATTTGGTCACCATGCCACGCCCTGCGCCATTGCGCTCGATGGCGCTGGCCGTCGCCGGCGGGCTCGTCTGCGCGCTTGCGATCGGCAAGGTGCTGCCGGTGGCGATGGACACCGTATCAGGCGCACTCGCGCCGCTCTGCGCCACCGCCGCGGAAAGCTCGCCGCTCGACAAGGTCGAGCCAATCGGCTCCTACGCATTGCCGAACGTTCCGGGCAAGCGCGTCACCATCGTGCGCGTGTTCTATGGTCCTGGCGGGTTTTCGCGACCGCACCGGCACGCCGGCTCGGTGACAGCCTACATTACGAAGGGCGAGATCCGCTCCCAGCTCGGGGGCGGCCCGGTCGAGACGTTCGGTGTCGGCCAGTCCTTCTTCGAGCCGCCGGGAGCGACGCATCTGGTCTCTGCCAACGCCAGCACCACGGAGCCGGCCGAACTGATCGCCGTGTTCGTGGCGGATGAGGGTGCGCAGCTCACGACGTATCTGGAGTAACCTGCAGCACGGATTGACCGAACGAGTCCGGGCCACCCCCAAGCCGTCCTCATCCTCCGTAGGACGCAGGATCGGGATTGTCCGACGGATTCTCGAAAGATTTCTTGAGAGAGGCCGGCATCGAGACATGGAAGTTGAGGCCGCGCGGCGGCACCGGCTCCATGAACCATCTGTTGTAGATCGTCTCGATCTCGGGGCTCTTGTAGAGCTTTGCGGTGGCCCGATCGACCACCGCCTTGAAGGGGGCATCGTCTTTGCGCAGCATGATGCCATAGGGCTCCGGATCCGAGAATGCGCCATTGCTGATGGCATAGAGCGCCGGATCCTTCGATGAGGCAATCATGGCCGCAAGCTGGATGTCGTCCATCACGAAGGCCTGCGCGCGGTCGGTCTCGACCATCAGGAACGCCTCGGGGACGTCCTTGGCATTCATCACGGTGATCCCGAGCGAGCGGGCCGCGTTGGCCTTGTTGAGCTGGGTGATGTTGGTCGTGCCCGCGACCGAGACGACGGCCTTGCCCTTGAGGTCATCGACCTGGTCGAGCTTCAGCGCCTTCTTGGACACGAACCGGCTCGCCGTGAGGAAATGCGTGTTGGTGAACCACACCTGCTTCTGGCGGTCGGCGTTGTTGGTCGTCGAGCCGCATTCGAGGTCGATGGTCCCGTTCGCCATGAGCGGAATGCGATTGGACGACGTGACGATGTTTTCACTGACCTCGAGCTTGTCCAGCTTGAGCTCGTCCTTGATCTCGTCGACGATCTTCTTGCAGATATCGACGGCGTAGCCGACGATCTTTTGCTTGTCGTCGATATAGCTGAACGGCACAGCACTGTCGCGTATCCCGAGGGTGATCGCGCCGGTGTCCTTGATCTTCTTCAGCGTGCCGCTCAATTCCTGCGCATGAACCGGCACGGCGAGCGCTGTGGCCAGAACGGCCGCCATGGTGAGACAACGCATGTGCTTTCCTTCATCCTGTTTGCCCAGGGGAAGCAAAGCAATTCTGGGGCCAGTGAAGGTCAGGTGATGCGGGCGGATCAGAAATCCGGCCAGGCCTGGGCGCCGTCATGTGCGTGTCATCAAAGTACGACGGCCGGGGATGTCGGCGACCCGAGCTGTGCGTCAGTTCTCTTCGCTGCTCGATCCCTCGCGCTGATCTGGCTTGATCACATCCTCGGGCAGCGCGTGTGCGACGGGCTGCGGGGTACCTGCGATCTCCGGGCCGAGCTCGCGGCCTCGGGCGCGGATCAGGCGCTCATAGGCCGAGACCAGTGTGACGTAGGGGCTGACCCAGACCCAGCCGTCGCGGGTGAACACCAGGACGTCAAAATGCAGGTGCATCGACGTACCCGCGGGGTGGTCAAGGTAGTTGGAGATCACGCCGATCTTCTCGCCTTCGGCGACGATGCGGCCATTGAGCACTCCGTCGACGTTCAACTCCTGCGGATTCATGTGCATGTAGCGGAAGCGGATGTGCTCGGTGCGGCTGTTGACCTCGAGCGTCGCAGCCTGGTCCTTGGAGGCACGGATCACCACGGCGTCGCGCACGGCCACGACTCCGCGCTGCTTGGGATCGCAGGGGGCGCGGCCGTCCCCGGGCGAGGGGCAGTCGGCGGCGCGGATGTCCTCGCCCTGGTGGCCATAGCCGCCGCCGCACTGCCAGACCTCGAAGCTGCGCGACTCGCAGAAATTGTCGCGCCAGGGATAGGCGGTCGGGCCATCGTCCTTGTCGCGCCTGGCGTAGGATTGCGAATGCACGAAGGCCGGCGCCTTCTCGAGCGGGAAGCGGATCTGCGCATAGGCCATCGCGTCGGCGTGGCCGCCCTGTTTGCGATAGCCGGTGTTCGGGATGATGTCGCCGCTCGGCCGGTAGCTGAAATCCGCCGAGCGTGCGGCCGGGCGATCGATCAGATCAGAGGCAATGTCCATCAGTGGCCGTGTGCGCTGGCCGCCGGCGACGTGCAACGCCTTCAGGAAGCGCTCCGCAACGGGGTAGGCTTCCTTGCAGGCGAGCCGCCGCGGCTTCGCGACGCTGTCCAGGCATTGGATCGACACCACATAGGCGGCGCCGAAGCGCGTGAATGCGTAGCGCACATAGCCTTCGCGGGTGAACTTCCGCAGGTCCGGGTAGATTGTCGTCAGCGGCTTCACCGGCTCGCCTTTGCCGCCGGCGGGATCGGCGATGTCGTAGACGAGCGCCGATCCGGTGATCTGAATCTCGACCGGCTTTGCGAACACGCGTGTCGGCATACCGTCGCCAGCGCCGGGCTCTAACGAAAAACTTGCGCTGTAGCCGGCAGGTCCGGCGTCGAACATGTCGGCGGGGTTGAAGTCGGCCTGGTAGCGCGGCAGCGCCATTGGCGCCTGTGCACCGCTGCGTTGTGCCTCGAGATAGGCGGCGGCATCGAACGGCAGCAGCACGGGAACGGGGCTGCGGGCAATGCCGGTGAAGAATTGCGAGGAGACCGCGTTGAGCTGCACCAGCGCCGGCATTGCACGCGGATCGAAGCGCGGCACCGAACGGCGCGGCACGAAGATGAAATCGCCGGCGACCTGCGGGTGGCTATTGATCTCGGTGCGGAGCTGGTCGAGCGCTGCGCGCCAATCGACGTGCAGGGCTGTGAGTGAGGGGCTGCGGAATTCGTCCGCGGCAAGCGGCGTTGCGAAGAGGAGCGAAAGCGACGCCAGAAGAAGCGAGACGAAGCGGAAACTCTTCCTACCCACTGTCTCGCCCCCCGGCGGCACCTGCCTCGATCCCTCGCTTAGTCCTTGGCGCGCTCGGAGTAGGAGCCGTCTTCGGTCATCACCACGATGCGGGTGCCGACGGCAATGTGCGGCGGCACGGTGGTGCGGATGCCGTTGGAAAGCACTGCCGGCTTGTAGGAGGAGGAGGCGGTCTGGCCCTTGGTCACGGGCTCGGTCTCGACCACTTCCAGCGTCACACGCTGCGGCAACGCGATCGACACCACGTTGACGTCGTGTGTCGACAACTTGACCGTCATACTCTCCTGGAGATAGGCGGCCGCGTCGCCGATGACGTCCTTGGACACCTGAACCTGATCGTAGGTTTCCGGGTTCATGAAGTGGAAGCCGTCACCATCTTCATAGAGGAAGGTAAAGTTGCGCTCTTCGATCGTGGCCTTTTCGACCTGGTCGGTGGTCTTGTAGCGCTCGGAGATCTTTACCCCGTCCGAGATTCGGCGCATTTCGATCTGGCTGACCGGCGTGCCCTTGCCGGGATGGATGTTCTCGGCGGTTACGACGACATAGAGCTTGCCGTCTTGCTCGATCACGTTGCCCTTGCGAATAGAACTGGCGATGACTCTCAAAGCTGTATTTCCTGCTTGCTTGGCCCGGCACCGGCCAGGACGTGGTCAAATTGATGGGGGACTTGGGGCCTCAAATCAGACCTCGGCGCCCGTTTCGGGCCGCAACATACGCATTTTGTCGTTGAATGCCAGCATTTTGCTGGCCTGCGGGGCGATCGGCTAATGGCTGGGGACAAGCCGATTTCGCCGTTCTGGACCCCCTTGCGGCACCTCGACCGGCGGCCGTTCCTCCAGGCCAGGGGGGCCATTACCGGGTCTCTCAGGGGCTTTTTCGCCGAGCAGGGCTTTGTCGAGGTCGAAACCTCGGTCCTCCAGGTCTCCCCGGGCAATGAGACTCATCTGCACGCCCCCCGGACAGAGCTCATCCGGCCCGATGGTAGCCGGGCCAGCCGTTACCTGCGAACCTCGCCCGAATTCGCCTGCAAAAAGCTGCTGGCGGCCGGTGAGGAGCGGATTTTCGAGTTCGCCCGGGTGTTCCGCGACCGCGAGCGCGGCGACCTGCATCTGCCCGAATTCACCATGCTGGAATGGTACCGGGCGCGCGCGCCGTATGATTCCATCATGGCCGACACCGTGGTGGTTATCGCCCACGCCGCGCAGGAGACCGGGATTGGGACCTTCACGTTCCGGGGCCGGACCGCCGACCCCTTCGCCGAGCCGGAGCTGCTGACGGTCGCGGGCGCCTTCGATCGCTTCGCCGGCATCGACCTGCTGTCGACAATCTCGGGCAACGAGGGTAACCGTGCCGCGCTCGCCCAGGTGGCGGCCGGCAAGGTCCGCGTCGCGGAAGACGACACCTGGTCGGACATCTTCAGCAAGATCCTGGTCGAACATGTCGAGCCGCATCTGGGGCAGGGGCGTTTGACCATTCTGTTCGAATACCCATCTCCAGAGGCGGCATTGGCGCGTATGAAGGCCGGTGACCCAAGGGTTGCTGAGCGGTTCGAGGTCTATGCCTGTGGCGTCGAGCTCGCCAACGGCTTTGGCGAACTCACCGACGCCGAGGAACAGCGCAAGCGGTTCACGGAGTCCATGGCGGAGAAGCAGCGCCGCTACGGCGAGGCCTATCCGCTGGACGAAGACTTTTTGGTTGCGGTCGCCCAAATGCCGGAGGCGAGTGGTGTCGCGCTCGGCTTCGACCGGCTGGTGATGCTGGCGAGCGGCGCAACACGGATTGATCAGGTGGTGTGGACACCGCCTGCAAATGAAGCGTTAAGTGAAAAATGACGAAGACCAATCTTGCACGGACATTGCGTGAGCCAGCCGAACTCGTGGCCGCGGACCTTGCGCCTGCCGCGGCGCTGCCGGCGCTCGAACGCGTCGCCGCGCGCTATGCGATCGCAATCACGCCGGCGCTGGTCGACCTGATCGACAAATCGGATCCCGATGATCCGATCGCACGGCAGTTCGTTCCGACCGCCGCGGAGCTGGAGATGCAACCGGGCGAGAGCGCCGATCCGATCGGCGACCACCCGCATTCGCCGGTATCAGGCATTGTGCATCGTTATCCCGATCGCGTGCTGTTCAAGCTCGTTCACGTCTGCGCGGTCTATTGCCGCTTCTGCTTCCGCCGCGAGATGGTCGGACCCGGCAAGGAGAACGCGCTCTCGGACAGCGCCTATCGCG
Source organism: Bradyrhizobium genosp. A (assembly GCF_049949275.1). NCBI lineage: Bacteria > Pseudomonadati > Pseudomonadota > Alphaproteobacteria > Hyphomicrobiales > Nitrobacteraceae > Bradyrhizobium > Bradyrhizobium genosp. A. The sequence continues at coordinate 4,189,481 of NZ_CP188196.1, forward strand.
CCGCGATCGATTACATTCGCGCGCATAGCGAGATCTGGGAGGTGATCCTGACCGGCGGCGATCCGCTGATGCTGTCGCCACGCCGCCTGAGCGAGATCATGGCCGATCTCGCCGGCATCGATCACGTCAAGATCATCCGCCTTCATACCCGCGTGCCCGTGGCCGACCCCGCGCGGATCGGCGACGACATGGTCGCGGCGCTGAAGGTCGAGGGCGCGACCACATGGGTGGCACTCCATGCCAACCATGCGCGCGAGCTGGGGGGACCGGCCCGCGCCGCCTGCGCGCGGCTGGTCGATGCCGGGATTCCCATGGTGAGCCAGTCCGTGCTGTTGCGCGGCGTCAATGACAGCGTCACGACCCTGTCGGATTTGATGCGGGGGTTCGTCGAGTGCCGGATCAAGCCCTATTACCTGCATCATGGCGATCTCGCGCCAGGCACTGCGCATCTGCGCACGACGCTGGCGCAGGGGCAGGAGTTGATGCGGCAATTGCGTGGGCGGGTGTCAGGACTGTGTCAGCCTGACTACGTCATCGACATACCCGGCGGTGCCGGCAAGTCGCCGGTCGGGCCGAATTATGTGTTGGCGGAGCAAAATACCGCAGCCGACGCGGGTGATGCGGTGACGGAAACGCGCTATCGTATCCTGGACTATTGCGGCGACGTTCATCTCTATCCGCCTGAGGCTTGAGCGGCCAGAGAACGCCGGTTTGAGGAATGGAGGATCGGACATGAAAAAGGTCATCGTGGCAGCATCGCTCGCGATCTTGCTTGGCGGCACGGCGATTGCGCAGACCGGCACCAAGGGATCGTCGACCTCGGGCGGCGCCTCGTCGGGAACGCTGCCGCAGGCGCCGGTCGGTCACCGCCAGCCGCGCGCCGGCGACGTGCCGAACGAGAAGAATTTGAGCGACCCGAACAATCCCGTAAACAAGGAAGACGCGGCGCTCGACAAGAAGATCAAGAGCATCTGCCGCGGCTGCTGATCGCGACAGCGCAGTGGGCAGGGCGCGAACAGCATCGCCCCGCCCGCCTGTTGCCCCGCTTAAGCGGAGCGCTCGTGCAGTCCGGCGCGCGCGGTGTTGCGCCGGATCTCGACCGCATCGGCGAGCTGCTCGAGCACGGTTGCCGTGGTCGCCCAATCGATGCATCCGTCGGTGATGCTCTGGCCGTAGACGAGCGGCTTACCTGGCACTACGTCTTGCCGGCCGGCGACGAGATTGCTCTCGATCATCACGCCCATGATGCGGTTCTCGCCGCCCGAGATCTGGCCGGCGATATCGGCCGTGACCAGCGGTTGGTTTTCCGGCTTCTTGCTCGAATTGGCGTGGCTCGCATCCACCATCACCAGCGGCGCGACGCCGGCTTTCGTCAGATCGTTGCAGGCCGCATCCACGCTTGCCGCGTCGTAGTTCGGCTTGCTGCCGCCGCGCAGGATGATATGGCAGTCCTCGTTGCCCGAGGTCGAGGCGATCGCCGAGCGGCCGAGCTTCGTCACCGCCATGAAATGATGCGGATGCGAGGCCGACTTCACCGCGTCGGCTGCGATGCGCACATTGCCGTCGGTACCGTTCTTGAACCCGACCGGGCAGGACAGTCCCGAGGCCAGCTCGCGATGGATCTGGCTCTCGGTCGTGCGCGCGCCGATCGCAGCCCACGACACGAGGTCGGCAATGTATTGCGGCGTCGTCATGTCCAAAAACTCTGCGCCGGCGGGCAGGCCCAGATTGTTGATGGCCGAGAGCACGTTGCGTGCGAGCCGCAGGCCCTTGTTGATGTCGAAGCTGCCGTCCAGATCGGGATCGTTGATCAGGCCCTTCCAGCCGACCGTGGTGCGCGGCTTCTCGAAATAGACCCGCATCACGATCTCGAGCTGGTCGGCCAGATCCTCGCGCAGGGCGGCGAGACGCTCGGCATATTCGAGCGCGGCTTTGGGATCATGCACCGAGCAGGGGCCGACGACGACCAGAAGCCGGTCGTCCTGGCCGTTGAGGATGGCGTGGATGGCGTTGCGCGCCGCCATCACCACGCGGGTGGCCGTGAGGGTGCGCGGGACCTCCCGCATCACGTCCTCAGGCGTGCTCAGCTCTTTCAGTTCGCGGATACGAAGATCGTCGGTCGTGCTCAGCACGGCGGGCTCCTGTTTGTTGAGAACCTGCCGGCCAATAAAAAAGCCGCCAGGTCTGGCGGCTGTTCGGACGTTTGCTTCAATATTTCAGATTGAGCGCGATCCTCCTGCCGCCAGCGAGCTGTCGTAGCTAAAGTACCAAAAATAGCTGGTGGCGACGGTGATCATGGCTGGTCATATAGCGCGCCGTTGGCGGATTGTCACCCCCCAATCGGCGTCAGGGGCTTGAGACGCCTCAACTGTTGCTATTGCGTGCCGCCAGGGCCATGCCGATCAGGGTGGCGCCGCCGAACAACAGGTTGATGCCGACCAGCACGCCGATGGCCCATTCCGCCGAACTCGGCAGTCCCGTGATCACCATGAACGCGATCGCGATGTCGACGAGGCCTGAGATCAGCAGCCACGACCAGCGGCCGCTCAGCTCGCGGCGGTGCTCCAGCGCGTACATGATGGTGGTGACGCCCTCGGCGAGGAAGTAGGCGCCGAGTACGATGGTCAACGTCAGCACGGCTTGCATCGGCCGCGCCAACAGCAGCATACCGGCGAGCACGGCGAGGGCCGCCGAGATCAGCGACCACCAGAACCCCGGCGTGGCGCGTGCCCAATAGGTCACGATCAATCCGCCGATGCCACTGACCAGGAACATCCAACCGAGAAAAATCGTGATGGCAAGGCTGGCGAGCGGCGGCAGGATCAGCGCGGCGATGCCGAGAACGGCAAGCAGAATGCCTTCGAATAGAAAGGCTTTCCAATGCGCCTTCACCGCCTGGCTCATCGCGGATTGCAGCCGTGAAAACTCCTCGGGCGACGTCATCGGCAAGCTCCGGATCGAAATATGTGCGCCCAATCTAGTACGCACACGCCACGCTTGCCATCCCGCGGATCAACCGCCGCCGTGCGCTGACGAAAAACCTTCGCCGCTGGTGCGGATGCGGTTGCGGCCGAGAACGTAGATCGCGGTCGTGACGACCAGCAGCGCGAGGCCGAGCAGGATCGAGGTGAGGCCGATCGGGATCAGCGCGAGCGTCAGATTGCGCTCGGGGTTGATGAGCCAGTGGTGGATCGAGGTCAGCACGAAGGCGAGGCCGAGGAAGCCCACGCCGCCGCCGGCCAGCCACAGCGCCCACATCCGGCGCAGCTGGCTGAGCCGCTCCCGCGCGATATCGGTGCGGGGTGCGTGATGGCGCGCGACGCGCCGCACCAGGCGCATGGCAAAGGCGATCGAGCTGAAGCCGATCAGGAGGCTCGCGGCGCCCAGCCACATCCGTAAAGTTGGATCGAGATCCGGCATGCGCTGAAGCGTGAGCAGCGGGAAGTCGAAGGCCGAATGCAGGGCGAGCGGGCCTGCGAAGATCAGGAGGCGACTTGAGAGACGGGACCAGTCGCGGTGATGGCGGTTCGCGCCCAGCGCCGTGCCGGCGCGCGCGATCGTCAGATAGGCGCCCGCAATGATGCCGAGCGCGCCGTGGAACGGCACGGTGAGCACGCTGCGCAGCGCCGCCAGCGACCGCCACATCTCGGCGTGCTGCACCAGATAGGCGAGGTTTTCGTAAGCCGCGAAGCCAAGGCCGACGGCGGCGCCATAGACCACGGTATCCATGGGGTTGGCGAAGGTCCGCCGCTTGGTCGAGGAGACCAGCACAATGGCGATCACCTTCACCGCCTCCTCGGGCAGCGCGACGCCGAAGACCGAATGCATGGCGAGCGCCGTCCAGGGATTGTCGGGCGCCGCGACCATCTTGGCGAAGGGAGCCCGGGCGAGACCCAGCAGCGAGATGCTGGCCGCGCCGAGCAGGAACGCGGTCCAGACCTGGGCCGGCGGCCCGGGGCGTTCCTCGGCGGCAATGACAAGCCACAGCATCAGCAGCGCCGGAGCGATGGCGGCCGTTCCGATGACGGTGGGTAACGCTTCAATCAGATACATCGGCGCCGAAAATAGGTTCCCTTGGTCCGCTTATCTACGTTACCCGATGCGACCATCTGTCATACGTCAGCTGTCGCGTTGCTTAACAAGCGCGACAGCTGACGTTCATCAGAACCGCAAAGCGTAGAATATGGGCGCAATCAATTGCATGACAGAACCACCTCGTCGACCGCATCGGCTGCGCGCCAGTCAGCGGATCGCGATTGACAAGTCAAATCAAGGCAATGTGCTGGTTTCTTCGATGCACGTGCGCGGGCTGCGAGTCTAGAGGCGATCGCCGGCTTAAGGGCCCAGGGCGTCTCGCCTCAATGGGTGGTGAATGGCGGCGGCGCGTCGGGCGCGACGTCGAAGGCGCCAAGATGGAATTCCTCGCCGACGGTCTCGTCCGGCTCGACATGGTGCGCGAGCAGCGTGAAGGCGGCTTGTGGATACTGCTTCCAGATATCGAGATCGCCGGCCGTAATGGTGAGCCAGCCGAACGTGTACATGTAGCGCCCGGGCTCGGTGACCCGGCCAACCCTGTCCCAAGTGATTTTATCGACTGTGATTTTATCAACTGTGATTTTGTCGACTGCCATCCGGTCCCCCGATCGCAAGCCTGCAAATGACGTCCGGCACGTGGCGCGGACGTTCAAAGGCTGATCCCGCAATGGGGCCGCGATAGGGCAGCAATACGGATTGGTTAGGCCGGCTTCAGGCTGGCTGCGGCACAGCCTGGCGCACGACCAGGCGGACGAGGTCGTCCGGCTGCTGCTTCTCGGTGAACATCACCGCAAAGCCATTGTCGAACTTGCGGATGACGCGTCCAACGCAGGCGCCGACCGCAAGCGGGGTCCCGATCGGCGGGTCGTATTCGCAGGAGACAGCTTGCCGTCGCAATCGTACCAGCGATGCAGCGAATAGCTGCCGCTCACGTTCACTTCCACTGCACGCTGCCTGAGGAACTCTGCGACGGACATGGGCCCCAATCGTGTCTCGGATTGTTTCCGTAATTTCACGGTAGCGATCAAATTCTAAGCAAATGACACCGGCGCTCAGGAGCAGGGGTAAATTTCCGGTAAATGGCCACGCCTACGGCGTGGATATCCCGGCGGTTCATCGAAGCGATACGGGAGAGCTTCCTGGGCGAGCGGCGAGGGGAATGGGGGACGCTTGGCGCTCCCTAGCGGAATCGAACCGCTCTCTCCACCGTGAAAGGGTGGCGTCCTAACCGATAGACGAAGGGAGCAAACGCAAGGCCAGGCCGCATTTGGCGACAGGCCCGCTGGCCGGCCGAGTCGTGCCCGGCAGCTTGCAGCGGGCGAACGTATAGTGGCCTTTGCGCCCGTGGGCAAGCCGTTCCGGAACGCTCTTTTGGGCCCGGTGGATAGCCTGCCCCGGGATCATTCGGGCGGCGATTTCAACCGTTTCTTAGGGTTCCCTGGGCTAGCGCTGGAGCAGGAGAGATTTTTCGCCAATGCCACAGCCCAAAAAGCGCTCAGCCCGCAAACTGCTGTCGCAGCACGCCTGGATCACGCTCGCGGGCGGATTCGCGGCGCGGCATTGCCTAGTCCAGGACATCTCGGCCTCCGGCGCCAAGATCACGCTGGACGAGGATGCGAGCCAGCTGCCGGGCGTGATCCGGATGGCGTTTGCGCGCGATGCCCGGACCGGGCGGAGCTGCCAGGTGGTCTGGCGCCGCGGCAAGTCGGCCGGCATCAGGTTCCTCTGACGGCCACCGGATAGCGCCTGGCCCGGGTCCGGGCTACAAGGCGTGAATGCGTCTCACCGTCCTCGTCTTGATCTCGCTCGCTACGACCTCCTCAGCCGGGGCCGAGAGCTTGCGCCTGCCGCCGACCGAGCAACTGCAGCCGGGCAAGACCCTGCCGCTGAAGGGCGCCCCCGCGTCTGCCAGGGCCAATGGCTGCGCCTCCTATGGCCGGGGCTTCACCATGGTCGGGGGGACCTGCGTGAAGATCGGCGGCGCGGTCAGGATCGACGCCACGGCCGGGCGCTGAGGGAGGGATGCCGCCGGACCTGTTGCGGCTCGATCTCCTCGTCCCCGCGCTGACGTATTGCGCGCTGCTGTGGTGGGTCGGACGCGGGCTGTCATGGACGGCAAAGCTCGCCACGGCGGTCGTCACGCTCGGGCTGATCGTCCTCGTCGTGCTGGTCGAGCGCGCCCGGCACTAGGGCACCCAACCAAAAACGCGAAAACAACCCCATGCACAGTAGCCGCGAGGCGCCGGTAATTTGCGCGCTCACAGCTAATCAACGCGCTCTCGTCACAGCTTAGGCCGCATCAGCGGGTCAGGACATCGGCGGCGCCACGTGCTGCACAAATCCGGGCCTGCGGCCGAGCTCCGCGAGCCACCGCGTCAGGTGCGGCTGCGCCGGACGGGTGATCCCCTCGACGCCGAGCCAGCGGCGCGCATAGGCGCCGATCGCGATATCGGCGAGCGTGAACTGATCGCCCTCCATGAAGGGCCGCGTCGACAGCATGCGGTCGGCGATCGCCCAGACCTCGGCGGCCGCATCAGCATCCCCCTGGATCTTGACCATGTCGCGCTCGGCGGGGGGCGTGCGCACCAGCGCCCAGAACACCGGACGGTCGACTGGCTGCACCATCGACAGCGTCCAGTCGAGCCAGCGGTCGACGCCGGCGCGCAGTTTTGGTGCTTCCGGATAGATCGGCGTGCCGCGCCCATGCGCCATGCAGAGATAGCGCATGATGGAGTTGGATTCCCACAAGCTGAAGTCGCCCTCGACCAGCGTCGGGATCCGCGCACTGGGGTTCATCGCGAGATAGTCGGCCTCGCGGGTCTTGCCGTATTGCATGCCGGCGTCGATGCGCTCGTAGGGCAGGGAGAGCTCGGCCAGGCACCACAGCACCTTCTGCACGTTGACCGAATTGGCGCGGCCCCAGATCGTCAGTCTTGTCTCTGGCACGTGGCTCCTCCCGCCTTGTCTTTTGTTTGAGCATGATCTTTTCGGAAAACCGCTTCACACTTTGCGCTCACGCGGCCCTTCGGGTCCGGATCATGCTCTGCCGCGGGTGATAGCAGGAATCCGGCGCGAAGGGCGATGCGCATTGCCGCGAGCCCCTCATGCAAAAAGCTCCGCCCGAGGCGGAGCTTTCATTGCACGGTTCGTCAGTCAATCAGTGGCCGAAGAACAGCCACAGCAGAATGATCACCGGGATCGGCACGCCCAATAGCCACAACAAAATCCCGCGTCCCATCGCGTCCTCCTCCATTCATGTTGTTGAAGAGAGAACGCAGGGCGCGAGGGCTCGTTCCAACGGCGCGGCGTTACCAGTGGCAAGCCTTACCAGTGACAAGCCTTACCAGTGACCCGTATTCGGCATCGACGACCACGGCTCCGCCGGCGCCTTCGGCTCGCCCTTCTGCAACAGCTCGATCGAGTGCAGATCGGGCGAGCGGACGAAGGCCATGTTGCCGTCGCGCGGCGGCCGGTTGATGGTGACGCCGGCCTTCATCAGCTTCGCGCAGGTGGCGTAGATGTCGTCGACCTCATAGGCGAGATGGCCGAAGAAGCGGTCCTCGCCATAGGTCTCCTCGTCCCAATTGTAAGTGAGCTCGACCAGCGGCGCGCCGCGCGTCTGCGGCTGATCGTTCAGCGACTCGAGATCGTCATCCGAGCACAGGAACACCAGCGTGAAGCGCCCCTTGTCGTTCTCGATCCGCCGCACCTCCTTCAGCCCCAGCGCATCCTGGTAAAACTTCAGCGCGACATCGAGATTGCGCACGCGCAGCATGGTGTGGAGGTATCGCATGGTTGTTGCTCCCTGGGTGGTCGGAGGGTTTTTGGTTTAGGGCCGGGACGGCGGGGGGAGAGATAGCAGGAAAAGGGGATGAGGGGCAGGGGGCGGGGGCACATGCGCATGAATCAAGATGAGCAAGGTGGAGATCATCGACAGAGAATTCTTGCCAAACAAAAGGCCATTCAAGGTGGTCCGGCTCGGCACGGCTACAAATAATGACGAGGGAAAGGTGAGTAGGGTCGATCTGTCGACGAGCAACCTAGACTTGCGTCCTATCATCGGCTGTGCAGAATAGAGCCTTTAGGATCATAGATTTGGGGGGCAAATGAAACTGCTTTTGACAGCGATGGTCGTTGTACTTTCCGCCACTAATCCGGCTGCGGCCTTTTGGGGCGATCCTCTAGAGCATGCGACGAAGCTAGGAAATTTCGGTATTCATGATGTCTATCGATCGATACAGTGTGAGATTGGTCAGTTTGGCAGATACGCCACGAAATATAAGGTGCCGATGGCACCTGCTTTACAGGCCCAATACGCCTTCACCCAGTCCGTCGATGTGTCTTCCAAGGTTAGCTTTAGTGCGGAATTGGGAGTCAAGATCGCTCAGATACTTTCTGGACCGGGTGTAACGCTGTCACTCGAACAGATTACTAACCGGACGAAGACGTCCAGTGACAGCCTGAACGTCAACACGGCCAATGTTGGACAGTGGTGTCGCGGGACGGTGCCGGTCGAGGTCTATAATTGTCTAGTTGATGCTCGCGACAACCTGCTGACTGGCAAAGCCAAGTGCAGCTCCACGGTCACAGCGCACGGCATCTTGAGCGCCAATGGCAAGTTCATTATTTGGTATATCAATGTTGGTCCCGGTTTCGACTACGACGTGAAGCAGACCTATACGATCAGCATCGAAGCGCCGCCGCCAAAATAAGTAACGGTGAGAGTGGCCAAGTGGAATTACGGGAATTACGGTGACAGTGCACTCAATTCACGCTGTCTCCCAAGTGTGAGTCGAAGCCGAAAGGAATAGGGCGGCGACACTTAAGCAATTAAGTGCACTGTCACCGTAATGCCCAGGTTGGCGGTGGCGAATGCACTGTCGTCGTAATTTGGATTTCTCAACAGGGGGGATGTCTCCCACGCGACAGAACTGCCTAGATGCTGGTGCTCCACGGCACCAGAACTTCGCGATAACCATTCGCGGTCCGCTCGACATGCGCAAGGGCCGGGAATGGGTAATGAAAGCCCTGAATCAGCATCTTCTCCGCCACCAGCATGTCGTAGATTCTGCGACGGGTGGCTTCGGCCATGGCCGGGTCTTGATCGATCGCGGCGTGCCAGCTCGGATTTTCGACAAACAGCACCGGGATATGGGCGACGTCCCCCTGAACGAACACGCTCCTGCCGCCCGAGGACAGAACGAACGACGTGTGGCCGACGGAGTGCCCCGGTGTTGCAATAGCGGTGAGCCCCGACACGACGTCGGTGCCGGCCTCGAATGGCGTCACTTTGCCGCCGAGCGCTCCGATGATCCGCCGGGTGTTCTTGAACAGCCCTTCGATCCGTCCCCTCGGAGCACGGCTCATCTCGCCGTCGTCCATCCAGTACTTGAGTTCGGCGGCCGGCACGAAAATCTCGGCGTTCGGAAACGCCGGGTTGTTGTCCGCCGTCAGCAGGCCATCCACATGGTCGATGTGGAAATGGGATATGACGACGGCGTCGATATCCCTGCGATCTAGGCCCGCAGCCTTCAGGTTGGCCGCGAACTGGCCCGCGGTACCCTTCGTGCGCTCGACCGCGGCATCGCCAAGGCCGGTGTCGATCAGGATCAGCTTCGGGCCCGTGTTGACGACGATCGGCGTGAACGGGACGGTCAACCCATCCGTGTTACGAAACGCCGCTGTGAGAGCGGCCTTGACCTGATCGGTGCTGGCATTCGTCACGAAGCCTTCGATCGGAAACTTGAGCGCGCCATCCGAAATGACGCTGACCTCGAAATCCCCCAATTGGTACCGATAGAAGCCCGGAGCCTGTTTTCCGGCGAGCGGGGCGGCAGCGCGGGATGGCCCGGCAAATGGCAAACTCGTTGCCGCAACCAGTGCCGCACCACCAGCCAACATTTCACGACGAGATACGAAGGTCATGATATCTCCGGCATTTGCGAGGGCCAGGGGAACTACCAAATACTGTAGACAAGCCTATTCGACTTGCAACGGTCCATCGGCGAACCTTCACGGCCTGGTCATCGACCTCGACATTGGGAATTACGGAACTACGATGCCAGTGTACTCAATCGACGTTATCCGCCAAGCGTGGATCGAAGCCGCGAGCACGCATGGCGATAGCGGGAATTACGGTGACAGTGCACTTAATTGTAATGTTCCTTAAGGGGACCAAAGGCTCAGGCAAGCAGCGTCGCGACGGCGGAGTTTAGTGCACTGTCACCGTAATTGCGCGGTAATTGCGCCGCGACGGCAACGGCTCGAACGCACTGATCGCCGCGCCGGCTTGCAGGGAGCGCGGTCGATACGCTCGCCGCCTGCACCTATGCCGCGATCCGTTCCACGACCGGCGCCGCCGTCGTCAGGAGCTTCAGCACCTCGGCATGCTCGAGATCGGGAACCGCGATCGCCGTGTGGCTGTAGATCGCGTGCGATCGCGATGTCGAGATCTTGTCCAGGATCTCTTTGCCCTTGATGACGTGGAGCCCCATGCCGTCTCCGGACGGGAAGATCGCCAGCACCACATCATAGGCGCCGATGACAGCCCTGAGCGCCTCGGCCTTGTCTTCGGCGACATCGACAAACACGCGAACATCGGCTGCGAGTTCACGCAGCTCGTCAAAATTCAGCACTGTGGGTACTCCAACGCAACGATACTGAATGGAGAGTGGATGCGTTGGGTTACCAGAGTCTGAACAAAGTCGATCGAGTCACAAGTTTCGCGACGAGGTGACTCGTTACGTGAGGCGCTCGCAGCATATGAGGGAATAACGTGGCGAACAGCTTGCCTGCGGCGCATCCTTCGAGACGCCCGCCTGCGGCGGGCCCTCAGGATGAGGTCGGGGTTTGGGGCGAGAAGGGGAGCGACGCGCTCGAAGGCTAGGTCGTCCGACGACAAATCACTTGGCGTAGCCCTGAGAGCGGAGCCATGCGATCTTGCGATCGCCGTTGATCCAGTCGTCGGCATCCGCCTTGCTGGTAAACCCGGTGATTTGACGCTGCTCGTGGTCGGGGTAATCAGCCAGGATTTTCCATTCGCTGTCTGAAATCCGGGCGGTTTTGAAGGTCACTTTTGTTTTGGCCATGCCGCACTATGCAGGAGATGGCCTGAAAAGGGAACAAGATTGCGGCGACCGCGACCGTCCGCGCAGTCTTGAGCCAACCGCGCGTCCTGTCGCCTCCATCTCTCGCGCCAGCGCATCGGAAGCACGCCGTCCGCTCTGAAGCTGCCAATGAGGCCGAAGCGATCAGCTTGCGGATTGGGGCGGGCTTCGATCGTGTTGCCGAGGATCTGCAGGACATCGCTCTCGTCGTCGCGATCCGCGGGTTAAGTCCGCGAGGCTGGCGAACTCTTTAATGGGGCTGCGGAATTCGATTTGTCGCCGCCGCAGACACGACTGTCCGGCGGAGACATGACGGAACCCACGCCGAACTGCTGCTTGCGTTTTCGGCCTCAATGGGTTCTAAGCCCGGCTGCTTCGTGGCCGACAGGCACGAACAGACGCGCAGTCCGCGTAGTTTTACCGCTTCCCGGTCAAAGCTACGTTGCAGCTCGCGCGCACCCAATTCAGAGGAAGTCCAGACATGGCGAAGATGACGAAGACCCAATTGATTGATGCAATTGCGGAAGGCACGCAGCTTACGAAGAACGACGTGAAGTCGGTCATCGAATACATGGCGACCGTCGGCTACAAGGAGCTCAACGAGTCCGGCGAGTTCGTTATTCCCGGTTTCGTGAAGATGTCGGTCGTCAACAAGCCCGCGACCGAAGCCCGCATGGGCGTCAATCCCTTCACCAAGGAGCCGATGCAGTTTGCTGCGAAGCCGGCGAGCAAGTCGGTCAAGGCCTCGCCGCTGAAGGTCGCCAAGGACTCCGTCTGATCCAGCCATCGCGCGCCGTCTCGTGCCCTTAAGCGGCGCGTGGACCGGTGGCGTGATGTCGACAAAAACCCCGCAAGTCATCGCCGGATTCCCAAAAAGAAAAACCCCGCGCTTGCGCACGGGGCTCTCTTGATGACGGCGTTGGGATTTCAGCGCCTGGCCGTCAGCCATCTCAAACTTAAGATCGTCTCTAACTTAAGGTTGAAGATCCAAAAAGCAACCGCGCCGCGCCGAAAATGATCAGCGCGACATGCACACGAAATTTCGCGCGAGGGCTGGACTTTTTGTTCTCATTTTGTTCTAGTGAGTCACCCGCTTTGGAGGTGACTCATGACCGTCGAGAAACAGCGCGAAGTGATCCGGCTCTGGAACCAGCTCAGGAAGGTCGAGGGCCCGGCCGCAGAAGAACTCCGCATCCAGATCCTGGAGTGCTTCTCGGAGAAGGGCAACAAGCGCGCGGCGTGAGCGTTCGGCTTGAGGCGATGCCTAGCTGATGTGAGGGCATCTCGCTTCATCGATCGTTAGGAAACGCTTCGCGTTGATTTGCTCGACTCCGATTCGTTCTTTGAGAACGAAATGGAGTCGGATGCAGAACGGGCTGCGTGTGTTCGAATGTCGGGTCGTCGCCTGTATCAAAACGAGTCAGTCCGATGCTTTGTAAAATCGTGTCGTCGTTGCAGCCGTATTGCTCGTTTGTGCGCAAACGACTTTTTAAGAATCCCCCTGCGCTGATTTCGTCGATTCCGATTCGTTCTCTGGGAACGAAATGGCGGCGAAGCCTGAACAAAGCCGGTTCGCCCCGCGGCGACACGCTGCGCGTCACTGGCTCGACGCCGTTACCTTCGGCGAGGAGGGGGCCGAGGTGTCGCGCAACAAATTCCTAACGGACACTTGCGGCGATCGCGATAACCCTATTCGGTTAGGTTAAAAGCCCAATCGCGTTGCGCTGGCCGCGCGTTGGGATAGGTGTCTGGCAAAGACAACAAGAAAACCGATTTTGCCAATGACCCCGTTTTTGGAACCGTCATTTTATCAGGGCGACCGCCAGACCTATCGCCGCGTCGCCGTCGTCGGCACGCTGTTCTGTCTCGCCTTCGTCGTGGTCAGCTTTTCGCTGCGGCCGCAGATCGCGGACACGCGCGTCGCGGTCAAGGCCGACCGGCTGGTGCGCACTGCAGGAGAGCCGCCGCAGGCACACTAAGTGCTGCGGGCGAACTAGCGCTTGCTGCCGTAGGCATTGTCTTCGGCGGAGTCCTGCGGGCATGCGGCGCCGCGGGTCGCAAGCGCCACGAAGCCGGCATAGCCGGACAAATTGAGCAATACTTCGAGCCAGGCAGGCATGACGAGCCTCTTCTTGCGGGAAGACCACCTCAACGTGTGCGGGGCGCGCTTGTTCCCGATTTGCGAGACCTGTTACAAAGAGACCTGCTGCAAAGAGACCTGCTGCAAAGAGACCTGCTGCAAAGAGACCTGCTGCAAAGAGACCTGCTGCAAAGAGACTTGCTGCAAAGAGACTTGAAAAAAGAAACCCCGCTCAGAGCGGCGAGGTGGGATCGAGCCGCCGGCCCAGCGCCGCGACCGACTCCGCCGAGGGCGAGTCCTTGAGGAACTCGGCAATGGCGCGGGCGAGCTCGCCGTCGCTCATCGGCGTCGGCGGCGGGCGCAGCGCACCCACACCGAAGTTGCGGACGATCTCGTCGTAATGCTGCGTGTTGGATTGGGGAACAAGTTTGCGGATGCGGGCCAGCAAAGCGGATATCGGCAATCTCTCCTCCTCGACCTCCGCCCCGGTGGCAGCGATTGATCTCTGCTGCCATTTTTGTCGTTCGGAAGTGAAAACCCCGCCAGCACCGCGGAGATGCTGACGGGGTCTTCGTGCTGTCGCCTCGACCCGGATGGCGGAGGCTTCCGCACTTGCAGGTCCAATCCGCGTGTCCCGATATTGTTCCCGCCGGCAGTGAGAATTTTGCGCGGCGCGGTTCCACCAGAGGCGAACCATCCCGGATGGTCCGCGTTATCTCTGCGAGTTGCGAAGGAGGAGATCATGAAGAAGACACTCGCAGTTCTGGCGACCGTCGCAGCCGTCGGCGTGACCGCGGTTGCAGCGCCTGCGCAGGCGCGCGGCCGCGGCATTGGCCCGGGCCTGGCATTCGGTCTCGCCGCCGGTGCGATCACGGCGGGCGCTATCGCCGCGTCCCATCCGTACGGCTATGGCTACTACGGTCCGGGCTATGGCTACTACGACGGCCCGGCCTATTATGACCCCGGCCCGTATGCCTACTATGGTGGACCGTACTATCGACACCACCGTTACTACCGTTACTGGTAACGGCCGATGAATCGAAAAGCCCGGAGCGATGCTCCGGGCTTTTTTCGTCTGCGCAGGTCGTGCGCGATATCCTACGGCCAGAGCGAGGGCCGTTCTGCCTTGCGGGCGTTCTCGAGCGTCGACACGAAATATTCCTCGCGCTCGCGCTTGAATTTTTCCTGCGTGGCACGGAAGGCGGCGACACGGGCGGCGATCTCTTCGCGTTCGCGGATCTTGCGTTGTTCATCTTCGGTCATGTCAAATCCCCACGATAGCTGAGTATGTGTGCACTGCTGAACTCAAGCACTGCCGCCGCAATCACGTTGAGTCGCGTCAACACATGCATTGGCGCTTCTGATTGGGGCGTCAATGGGGAGGAGGCATTGCAGGATTGTGATAAGCGAAGGTCGGAAGAAATTGCCGCCCCATCGCCACTCACGACTTGCGCGGCAGTGGATAACAGCGTCAACAATCTTGTCGCTTGCAGATGATGCAGCTAGCGCGACAGCAAATCGGGAGGCGGCGAGTGATTGCATCGGACCTTCAGAGCGGTGTCGAACGGCTCGGCGACATGATCGCGAACGCCAAAATCATCGTGCCGTTCACCGGCGCCGGCATCTCGACCGAATGCGGCATCCCCGACTTCCGCTCGCCGGGTGGAATTTGGACGCGCAACCGTCCGATCCCCTTCGACGAGTTCGTCGCGAGCCAACAGGCGCGCGACGAATCCTGGCGCCGACGTTTTGCGATGGAGGAGGTGTTCGCCGCAGCGAAACCCGGCCGCGGCCATCGCGCGCTCGCGTCGCTGCATCGCGCCGGCAAGATTCCCGCGGTGATCACCCAGAACATCGACAATCTGCACCAGGCCTCGGGCTTCGCCGCCGACCGCGTGATTGAACTTCACGGAAATACCACTTACGCGCGCTGCATCGGATGTGGGCAGGCTTATCAGCTCGACTGGGTGAAGCGCACCTTCGACCAGGACGGCGCTGCGCCCAACTGCACCGCATGCGACGAGCCTGTCAAAACCGCAACGATCTCATTCGGTCAGGCGATGCCCGAGGATGAAATGCAACGCGCGACCGAGCTGTCGCAGGCCTGCGATCTCTTCATCGCGATCGGTTCCTCGCTCGTGGTATGGCCGGCGGCGGGCTTTCCGATGATGGCGAAGAACGCCGGTGCACGTTTGGTGATCATCAATCGTGAGTCGACCGAGCAGGACGACATCGCCGACCTCGTCATCCATCACGACATCGGCGAAGCACTCGGGCCCTTTGTCGGGAATTGAGGCATCAATTTGATTCGCGCCTGTGCAAGCTGTTCATAGGTTCCGGCGAATCTCTTTTTTGTCTATGCCTCGCAACCGGGAGTGTTATCTTTTGATTCGAAAGATTCGCGTCGCGTCGATCGAGAAGATTCTCTGAAGGTTCTCTAAAGACGCGTGATTCGACACCGCCATTGAGGCGGGTTGCATGGCATGTGTGGGGTCCGGGGTTATGGGGTCGTCGGACGGATTTGAGTCCAAGAAGCTGGGAGTTCCCGCGCCGGGCGAGCACGGCGCCGGTCGCGATAGCGCGCTCAGTCCCTTCAGCGGACTAGGTGAGGGGAGCGCCAACCTCGTCGAGGTCCATGGCGTCATCAAATGGTTCGACGCCTCAAAGGGCTACGGCTTCATCGTTCCCGACAATGGATGGCCCGACGTGCTCCTGCACGTTACCGTGCTTAGGCGCGACGGCTTCCAGACTGCGTACGAGGGCGCCCGGATTGTCGTCGAGTGCATCCAGCGCGCCAAGGGCTATCAGGCCTTCCGCGTCGTCTCGATGGACGAGTCGACCGCGATCCATCCCGCGCAGATGCTGCCGCCGCGCACCCATGTCACGGTGACCGCGACCAGCGGGCTCGAGCGGGCCCAGGTCAAATGGTTCAATCGGCTGCGTGGCTTCGGCTTCCTGACCTGCGGCGAGGGCACCCCCGACATCTTCGTGCACATGGAGACGCTGCGCCGCTTCGGCATGACCGAGCTGCGGCCGGGCCAGTATGTGCTGGTCCGCTTCGGGCCGGGCTCCAAGGGCATGATGGCCGCCGAGATCCATCCCGAGACCGGCTCGCCGGGTCTCCAGTCGCATTAGCGGCTTGCCATTTTCGTATTCGTGAGCAGAAGCGCGCGGCCGCGGGGTCGCGCGCTTCTGGCTTTTGTCATGATCGCCGCGTAAGGATGTCGCAGTCCCACGCCATCAGGCCCAGTCCCAGCCGTCAGGCCAATGAGTCCATTTCCATGAGCTTTGATCGAAAGGCCGCCCGGTCCGTCGCCCGGGGCTGGCTTGCCGCCATCCTCGTCGCTGTCGGCTTTGCCGTCGCAAGCGGGTCCGTTCGCGCGGCCAGCTTCCAGCCGCTCGAGATCGTCACCAAGAGCGGCGTGCAGGTCTTCTCGGTGGAGATGGCGACCACGGACGAGGAGAAGCAGACCGGGCTGATGTACCGCAAGGAATTGGCGGACGGCAAAGGCATGTTGTTCGACTTCAATCCCGAGCAGGAAGTCTCGATGTGGATGAAGAACACCTATGTCCCGCTCGACATGATCTTCATTCGTGCCGACGGCCGCATCCTGCGCATCGCCGAGAATACCGAGCCGCTCTCGACCAGGATCATTTCGTCGGGAGGTCCCGCCCGCGCCGTCCTCGAGGTGGTGGCGGGAACAGCGCAGAAATACGGCATCCGCCCCGGCGACCGCGTTGGCCACCCCCTGTTCGGCAGCAAATAGGTCCCAGGCGCGGCCCCGGCTTGCCTGGCCGGCGGCCTGGACGCTTGCCAGCGCTCAGTAGACTTGCTGGCGCCTGGGGAAGCGTGTATCGACGTGGCTCGCTGGACATTCGGGGTATAGCGCAGCCTGGTAGCGCGGCAGTTTTGGGTACTGCAGGTCGTTGGTTCGAATCCAGCTGCCCCGACCAGTCCCGGGGTTGAATCTCCGAAACATTTCCCTGTGATTCCGACGCGCTACTTTAATCCGTACGACTGTGAATTTGCGTCCAGGCCGCGGCGTTTCAGTCCGTCAGGACAGCAGCCAGTCGGCCAGGCGCCAGGCCAGCCAGCCCAGCGTGCAGGTCCAGCCCACCATCGCGATCGCAGCGATCCCGAGCCCGCACGCTGCAAACAGCGACGTCCTGGGCTCTTCTGCCTCGGACAGTTTCTCGGTCGTATCAACTTGGCTCACTGCGTCCCCTTGGCCAACGGCCTGCTGTTCATTGGTCTTCGTTCGCTCGCGAAAATTCACCGGCCCGCTCCAACTCACATGGACGTGAGACGGGATGACTGTCCGTTAACGGCAAGCGGGAGCTGATCAGACCCGTTCGCGGCGTCCCCGGACAAGCGGGAAGAAGCTGCAACCCGTGGCGGGGCGAATGGTTTCTGATGTTTGCTGGAGAAATACGCGCCGCGATGATGATTTTTGCTGGCGGTGCGCCTGCTTCGCGCGTCCGTCGCGTTGAAGGGGAGAGCAGGGCGCGCATTCGGTGCTGTGCCCGCGGTCCCTTCAGGTGAGGTTTTCATGTCGATCAGCGCGATTGCATCTTCCACTGCCGCGGTAACGGCGACCCCGTCGAGCGCCGCGAGTTCGTCATCATCCACGTCGTCAACGTCGTCGACATCGTCCGCGTCCGCGACCTCGTCGACGTCAGCGACATCGTCGACCTCGTCCTCGCAATCGGCGGGCAGCAGCTCGGGATCGGGCGGCGGCAGCAGCTCGTCCAAGACGGTCGTCAGCGAGGTCTCGACCACCCAAAACGGGATCACGACGACGACGATCACCTATTCCGACGGGACCACCGAGGTGCAGACCTCTTCAGCCAGCTCCCAGGCGAGCCAGGGCGGCAGCCAGCCGGGACAAACCTATAATTCTCAGGGCGCGCTGAGCTCCAACGGTGCGTCTGCTGCCGCCAGCGGCATCTGAACGGTCCTGCGCCGCGGGTACCGGGTACAAAGGCACGGTCCAAGGTCAAGTCCAGGCAGGCCCGAAGGGAGGGCCGGACGCGACGGCGAACCCTCAGCACTTGTTCTTTCCGCCGCACGATTTCTGCGCGATTTCTATAAGAAATTAAGTGGATTAACGGCCAAAGCTTTCATCGAACCTTTGGCCGTCGCCGTAGACATAACAGTGTTGGGGGATTTCAGCGCCCAATGCCTAAACGGACGCCGCCAAGCGATGATATTCCGCTTGCGCGGCGTTGCGCTTTTTAGAGGTCAGCCCGAGGCGTACCAGCCCGCCGGAAACGGGATCAGCGGCCAGACCGGATAATTGTCGTTGGCAGCCCTCGTCGACCTGTCGTGGGGCGGCTTGTCATGGAGCGCCTTGTGGTGAGGTGTCCTGGCAACCAGTGTCGGCGGCGACGAAACCATCGCCAGATACAAATGTGCAAATTGCAAATTCACAATCATCGACCTGCAGTCCATCGTTTGAAAAATTCAGTCCGAGCTTGAAATCAACCCAGCGCGCTGTTCGGAACGGCGCACTCATTCTCAAATTGCGCATGCATCGTAGGAAAGATAGGCAGGCGTTTCAACCGGCAAGGCGGCGGCCTGCCGGCAAGTAAGGTTGATCGGTTAGGTTAAGCACGGGCCGTCGTTGCCGCCGTTTTGGCGACTGATATCAAACTGGTCCCGGCACGCGACGAGGCCCCTCAGCGGCTCACACGAGATCACATTCGTCGCGGCGTTTCGTTTTGCGCGAGTTGTCCGCCATGACTTTCGATCTCACCTCCAAAACATCCCGCCAACGGTCGAACTGGGCCGAGATCTGGCACCTGTGGACCGTGATCGTGCCGCGCCGCTCGATCAACGGGCAGCTCGTCTACGGCAAGGTCTGGCGTCGTCACGACGGCCGCGACTGGATCTACAAGAAGTTCACCCAATACGACGACGAGGCGGCGGCCTGAACCGCCGCTGCCACGAGTCTCAGGCGGCCTTTGCCGCCGGGGTCGCCGTGGGCTTTGCCGGCGGTGGCTTCAGCGGCTTGTCCTGCCGCTTCGACCAGGAGATGTAGTAGGCAACCGTCGTCATGATCGCGATGCCCGCGATGGAGACGAACAGCTGCGCGAAGACCGAGCCCGAGCTCATCGACAGCTCGAAATGGCCGACGAAGGACAGGAATACGCCGACGCAGAACACCGCGAGTGATTGCTGGCCGCAGACGATCACCGGATCGAAGATCTTCCACTCCAGGCCCGGCCATTCCTTCGGCACGAAGCGGATCACCAGGATCACGATCACGACGAAGTGGATGAAGCGGTAGGGCGCGAGGTTGGTCTTGTCGTTCGGATTGAACGTCGAGAACAGCCATTCCGGGAACATGCCGCCGAGGGTCGGGAAGCGTCCGGCCATGGTCATGATCAGTGCGAACGCCAGATAGGCGAAGCAAAGCCATATCGTGATCGGTGAGTTGATCAGCCCGCCCGAGCGACGTGCGCCGCCCATCGCGCACCAGGCGCCGAACACGAACAGCACCTGCCAGCAATAGGGGTTGAAGTACCACTGGCCGGCCGGATAGGCGTTCAGGTTCAAGCCGAAATGACGCGCGGTCAGCCACAGGATGATGGAGAGCACCATCGTCAGATCGGGCTTGCGCAGCATGAACCACAGCACCGGCGGAAACAGGCCCATCAGCACGATGTAGAGCGGCAGCACGTCGAGATTGAGCGGCTTGAAGCGCAGGAACAGGCCCTGGCGCAGCGTCTCGGTGGCATTGTCGACCAGGCCTGCGACGTTGAACTCGTTGATCATCTCGGAATCGCCGAAGCGCAGCGCCAGATAGCTGATCGAGGCGATGTAGATCACGAACAGGATGATGTGGGCGACGTAGAGCTGCCAGACCCGCTTGGTCAGGCGGGTGGCGCCGACGATGAAGCCGCGCTCCAGCATCATGCGGGCATAGACGAACGTCGCCGTATAGCCGGAGATGAAGACGAACAGGTCGGCGGCGTCGGAAAAGCCGTAGTTGCGCGTCGTGATCCAGTTCACGATGTTGTCGGGGATGTGGTCGAGGAAGATCGCCCAGTTGGCGACGCCGCGAAACAGGTCGAGCCTGAGGTCACGGCCCTTCTCGGGGAGCGTGGCGTTGATGTTCAGGAAGGCCATGCGACGGGAGCTTTCGAAGGGGACAGATAGGCGGATGTCGGCGATGCAGGGCCGCCGGGCGGGATTCCCGGGCGGACGGCGGGTACGCAATTGTCACAGTGCAGCATAATGACTATACCCGTCGGTGACGACCCGGGGCCCGGAATCACCGATCAGTTCCCGAAAGGTGTCTCTATACTATGCCCGCGGTTTCCACCAATCGCTACCGTGACGCGTTAAAATCGAACGAAAGACGAAGAGGCCGGACCGCCAATGACCGCACGCATTTTCAAGCCCGCCAAGAACGCGATGCAATCTGGCCGGTCCAAGACCAAGGAATGGCAGCTCGATTACGAGCCGGAGCAGCCGCGCGCGGTCGAGCCGCTGATGGGCTGGACCTCGTCCGGCGACATGAAGCAGCAGATCACGCTACACTTCCACACCAAGGACGAGGCAGTCGCCTATTGCGAGCGCAAGGGCATCGCCTACCAGGTGATCGAGCCGAAGGAATCGCTGCACCGGCAGGTCGCCTATGCCGACAATTTCTCCTTCCGCCGCGGCGAGCCCTGGACGCACTGAAGGGGCTTCGCCTCGGCCGTCCCTGGAGCCCTTGGCACCCATTCCGCCGCGTGCTTCGCTGGTCCGCATGACGGGACCATGACGAGGTGGGGGATGGCCGGGCGTGACCAGCTCGACGGCGTCGATCTGAAGATCTTATCCGAGCTGCAGCAGGACGGGCGGGTTCGCAACAACGAGCTGGCGCTGCGCGTCGGCGTGTCCGCGCCGAACTGCCTGCGGCGGCTCAAATCGCTGTTCAGCCGTGGCGTGATCCGCGCGGTGCGCGCCGTTATCGACGAGCGATTGCTCGGCTATGAGGTGGTTTCGTTCGTCTCGATCCAGCTCGGCAGCCAGGCCCAGCCGGTGCTGGAGGCCTTCGAGGCATCGATCGCCGCGATCCCGCGCATCCAGCAGTGCTGGCGCATTTCGGGCGACACCGACTATCTCCTGAAATGCGTCGCGCCGAGCGTGGAGAGCATGCGCCAGCAGCTGCTGCATTTTGCTGCCATGCCTGATGTGAAGAACGTGCGCAGCTTTCCAGTGCTGGGTGTCGCGAAGGACGTGCCGCTGCCGTTGCAGGAGATCGCCGTCGCGCCGGCAGGATAGGGCCGCGCGGGGCTCACAGAAAACCTGGAGAGCCGACAGATCTACCAGGCGTAGCGCACCGCGCCCTTGCCGGCGTAGCTTGCGGTGACGTGCGAGAATTCGCCTTCGAAGGTGACGAGGGCCGACCAGCCGTTGCGCCATGTCATTTCGGCAGACGCGGTCGTCAGTGCGGACTCGCTCGCCTGCGCGGCGCCGTTGACGATGAAGGAGGCGCCCGGCAGCGCCTGGAAGGTCGCGGCGATGTTGCGGTCGGGGTTGAAATCATGCGCCCAGGCCAGCCGTCCGCGCAGCGTCAGTAGGCCAGTCATGAGCGCAAAGGAGCGATCCGCGCGCACGCCGAATTCCGTGCGCACATCGGTTGCGGTCTGAGCGCCATAGGCCAGCGCGAACGCGCCATTACCGAACACCGGTGTTTCCGCGTAGGCGGGTAGCCAAAAGGTCGTGAACTGTCCGGCCGCGTAGGGCGTAACACCCGCCCATCTGATTGCGACGCGATAGCCGCCCTCGATCCGCCCGGACAATGCATTGGCGTTGAACTCGGCATGCAGTCTTTCGGCCATTGCCATCCGGTCGGTGGTGACTTCCTGCCAGCCATAGGCGAGCGCGCCGGCGACATAGGCAGCGCCAGATGTGTGCCTGACATAGGCGCCGGCCTGGAACAGATCGGAGCGGCCGGTCCCGGAATTGGCCACCGAGAAATTGGTGCCGCCGCCTGACAGCGCGAAGCCGGTAATGGTGCGCGGCGACAGCAGATAGTCGGCGCCCGCGGCCATGCCGAAGATGCGGCTGGTGGCGGCATTCGATCCCGCAGCAGCGTTGCCGTCCGTGGTCTGCGAGCCGCCGAAGCCGGACGCCCAGACGCTCCAGTGCGGATCATAGGCCTGACGCAGCGATGCCTTGGTGAAGACGGCTGCGTAGGCGGCGCGCTCGCGCTCGGATCGTGTCGCGTTGGACGAGGCATAGGCGCTGGCGCTGCCGCCCTCCGCATACCCTGTCGTCGGGCTCGCGGCTGGCGTCGTCTCGCGACCGCCCATGAACGGATCGAGCAGCGTATTGATGAACTGGCTCATCGCCTGGAACGTCATCTGCTGTGATCCGGTCGCGGCCTCGCCCGCGATCTGCGACAGCGCTGCCGGCGACAGCCCGACATAGCTCACGGGAATGCTGCCGCTGGCGTTGAAGAATTGGCTGAGCGCATTGCCGACATTCTTCTGATTGGCGTTGAGATTGCCGAGCGCGTTGTAGTTCAGCGACAGGGACAGCACGAGGTTGTTGGCGTCGTAGGCCGCCGACCCCTGCAGGCCTGCGGGAAGATTGTTGATGCCGGCGAAGGTGCCGGCGATGCCGCCGGTGGCGTTGAGGATCAGATAGGGCTGCTTGACGATCGTCGCGCCGACCAACGCCACGATAAGGTTGCCGCCGAGCGTAGCCGGCCCATTGACGTTGACGCGATCTGCGACGCCCGCATTGATCTCGACGAGATAGGCGCCTGCGGTTGCGAATGCGAGACTTCCCTGCACCGTCAGCGCGCTGCCGGGATTGGCCGGAGCAAGCAAGCCGCCGGCATTGATCGTGGTCGCACCCACCACGCCTCTGCCCGACAAAACGCCGCCGGAATTGACGAACACCGCCGAAACGATTGATCCGGTGATGGTCAGCGTGCCAGCGTCGACATAGGTCGGGCCGGTATAGGTGTTTACGCCGCTCAGCGTCTCACGGCCGCCTGCGAGGACAAGTTGGCCGCCGATGCCGCCATACGAGCCGCCATCTGCGATCATTCCGCCAAACGTGCCGTTGGCGTTGGTGAGGACCAACTGGTTGGCGCCGAGCAGGACAAATCCAGTCCTGTCCATGCTGAGAAGCGAGGTGATGTAAGCGGCGGTTGGAGCACTATTGCCGACGCCGGAGATATCGAAGACTCCGCCATTCGAGACGCTGACGCCGCTCGACAATGAGATGCTGCCCGGACCGACCAGCGCCAGGAAGCCGTTATTGACTACGGTCGCGCCGGTGTAAGTGTTGGTGCCGCTGAGCGTGGCCGAGCCGTTGCTCAGGATCTGAAAGGGGCCGTCGCCGGAAATGATGCCTGCAAGTCCGAGCGGCACCGAATGATCGTCAATGATCAGGGTTGACGCGGGCGTGGTCGATATGTTGGCATCGGTCACGAAGTTGGGCGTGTAGCCGACGAGCTGACCCGCCAGATTGTACAGCACAGAATTCGTCAGGAAAAAGCCAAGGCCGAGGATGGTGCTGTTGTCACTCGACTGAACGGCGTAATACGGATTGCAGCAATTCGCGGCGGCCGTGTTTGAGAGCAGAGCGACGGTGCTCGGTGTGGCGCCGCTTGCCGATCCCGAAACCGTCAACGTGCCGCCATTCCGGTATCGCGCCGTGGGAATCTGGTTGGACAGGATGTCGAGCGTCGTTCCCGTATCGAGCAGAGTAGACGACACCACGCTCGTCGTCGTCCCTCCCGGTCCGGTTGCCGAGATCGGCAACGTGAACGGATATTGATACGTCCCTACTGTTCGAGAGTTCGGGAATCTCCCCACGGCAGGAGTCTGGATCTCGTTGACGGGCATGAATTGCGCGATCAGGGCAGGCGTGAGACCAAGCATCACGCAAGGACTGCAAGAGGTGACGCCTTGTCCCTGGTAGTCCTTTGGTCCGTTGGGAGAGGTATCGTACTGTCGAAGTCCAGGTCCGGAGTTCAGAGCACTCAGAGGCTGACCGTTGGCTGCAACCACATAGCCCGCGGTCGTTGACGGCAGGACGGACTGGCCCAGGACGCTGCCCGGTCCGACGCCGATGAAATTGCCAGCGCCGAAAATCCCGTAATCGCCGCCGAAGACACCTGTCAGCCGTCCCTCCGGAAAGGTGACGTTTTGATAGCTCGTGATCGCCCCCATCAGGAAGTTCGACGAAGCGCCTGACGGCGAGATCGCGTTGAGCGTCACACCGCCCGTCGTCGACGTGGGCGATGCATAGAAGGTGAACGATGGGGACGCGACCACGTTGTACGTATAGACCGTGCCATCGTTGTAGCTGATGGTCTGGTTCTGCGGCCTGCCATTCTGGCTCGAGGGGACGCTGCCGAACGCCGTCGGATCGTACAGCGCGACAAAATCCGGAGAGCCGGTGTCGAAGAGATAGGGCCGAGGCGCCTGACCGTTGATGCCAATGTTGACGATCAGATTGGGACCCAAACCGGCGCCGTACTGGACGAGGTTCAACGGAATATCGAGCGATTGGGCGATCGCACCGTCAGATGTCGGCAGGAAAAAGATCGTAAGAAGAATAATGACCTGTGCGATAGGGCGGATGCCTGATTTAGCACCCCGCCGGTCGGCAATAACAGACCAAATGTGACGCGAACCGCGACCGGTCAAACCGGCTGCCGCCTCGCCGAGGCGGTACGCCACCAACTTCATGACACGCCCCGACCCAAAACGCGGTCGCTGCAGCACGCCATTTTGAAAATCTTTGGACATGCTGCCTGGCCCGACGCTAGTTCCGCTGGTAGGAACTGGCAACGCGTCCTGTGGCGGTATGACGCAGTTTGGTACAACCTGTGTCTCGCCAGACACAATTCAACCGTTCGACAGAAAGCTTCAGCGATACCTGCCGCGAAACTCGCGCGGGCTGGCGCCGGTCCAGCTGCGGAAAGCCCTCGAAAAACTCTTTTCGTTGCGGAAGCCGGCGATCTCCGCGATCCGCTTGATCGACGTGCGGCCGCGCATCAGCTCCTGCTTGGCAAGCTCGAGCTTTGCTTCCTCCTTGAGGTCGCGCAGCGAGGTGGCTTCCTCGCGGAGCCGCCGGTGCATGGTGCGGGTGGAGAGCGCAAGCTCGCTGGCGACATCCTCCGCGCCGAGAATGCGTCCGCGCGCCTCGCGGAGCACGCGCCTGACACGCTCGACCAGGAGCCGGTCGCGGCGATAGGGCCGATAGGGCAGCACAGTCAGTCGCAACGCGCCCTTGAGCATGCTGTCGAGATCGGCCGCGCTGCGGGTGAGCGGCAGCGAGAGATAATGCCCGTCAAAGACGATGCTGGCGCGGTCCGCGCCGAAGCGGACGGTCTTGCAGAAGATCGTCGGATAGACGGAGACGTGGCCGGGCTCGGCATAGGGGAATTCCGCCGCGCGCAGCGCGATCGCGGAATCGACCGCCCAGCAGGAGAAGCTGAGCACATAACGGAGCAGGGTGACGAGGCAGAACTCGCGCAATACGCCGAGCTCGCGCTGCTCGCGGATGGAGATGGTCGCGCTCTCCTCGGCGACCGAGAGCTCGAACAGCACGTCCTCAGTCAGCAGGCGATGATGCCGGCACCAGCGTTTTAGCGCGACTTCGAGTGTCGGGGCGGTGATCGAAGCGCGACACAGCATGCCATAGGTGCCCCAAGGCAGCTTCCGCGAGAACCAGCCGAGCGCCTCGTCGTCGAGCTCGCGCATGGCGTGGCCCGCCAGCGCCTCGAACTGCGCCGCCGTCACACGCCCGTCGCTCGATCCGACGACGTCCGTGACGATCTGCCCCTTGCTCAGCGCCTCGGCCGGATCCCGCCCATAGCGGGCATAGGCCGCGACCACGCCGCGGACAAAGGCGGCGGGGGTCATGGCACGGCGGGGCGTGGCGGTTGCGGCCTGAAAAGGCATCGAAAGTCCTTTGGAAAATCCTCGCCAAACTTGGCGGAAAATGCAACCTTTTCGACCGCCACGGCGCCCGGGCGGGGGTAGGTTCGGGACGGACAAGACATCGGCAAGACTACGGAGGAATCGCCTTGAACATCCCGAGCATCGACTTCGATCTGGGCGAAGACATCAGCATGCTGCGCGACACCGTGCGCGCCTTTGTCGAGGCGGAGGTCGCCCCGCGCGCTGCCGAGGTCGAGAAGGCCAACCTGTTCCCCGCCGACCTCTGGAAGCGCTTTGGTGACCTCGGCCTGCTCGGCATGACCGCGCCGGAGCAATATGGCGGCTCCAACATGGGCTATCTCGCCCATGTCGTCGCCATGGAGGAGATTTCGCGCGGCTCGGCCGCGATCGGGCTCTCCTACGGCGCCCACTCCAACCTCTGCGTCAACCAGATCCGCCGCAACGGCACCGACGCGCAGCGCCAGCGCTATCTGCCGAAGCTGATTTCCGGCGAGTATGTCGGCGCGCTCGCGATGTCCGAGCCCGGCGCCGGCTCCGACGTGGTCTCGATGAAGCTGCGCGCCGACAAGCGCAGCGATCGCTACGTGCTCAACGGCTCAAAGATGTGGATCACCAATGGCGGCGATGCCGACGTGCTGGTCGTCTACGCCAAGACCGATCCCGAGGCCGGCCCGCGTGGCATGACCGCCTTTCTGATCGACAAGGGTTTTAAGGGCTTCACCCACGGCCAGCATCTGGACAAGCTCGGCATGCGCGGCTCCAACACCTATCCGCTGTTCTTCGACGAATGCGAGGTACCGGAGGAGAATGTGCTCGGCAATGTGGGCGAGGGCGTCAAGGTGCTGATGTCAGGCCTCGACTATGAGCGCGCGGTGCTCTCCGGCGGCCCGCTCGGCATCATGGCGGCCTGCATGGACGCGGTGGTGCCCTACATGCACGAGCGCAAGCAGTTCGGCCAGCCGATCGGCGACTTCCAGCTGATGCAGGGCAAGCTCGCCGACATGTATTCGACCTGGCAGGCCACCCGCGCCTATGTCTACGCCGTGGGAAAAGCCTGCGACCGCGCCAACCATGCGCGCAGCTTACGCAAGGACGCCGCGGCTGCGATCCTCTATTCCGCGGAGAAGGCAACGTGGATGGCGGGCGAGGCGATCCAGGCGCTGGGCGGCGTCGGCTATACATCCGAGTTTCCGGTCGGCCGGCTCTGGCGCGACGCCAAGCTCTACGAGATCGGCGCGGGCACCTCCGAGGTGCGCCGCATGCTGATCGGACGTGAGCTGATGGCGGAAACGGCTTAAACCCTCCACGCAACCAGGTCATAGGAAACGCGGGACCATATGCCGCTCCATTCCAGCATCGATCCGTCGTCATCCGATTTTGCGCGCAATGCGGACGCCATGCGCGTGCTCGTCGCCGATTTGCGCGAAAAACTCAGCGAGGTCGCCGGCGGCGGTGGCGAAGTCTCACGCAACCGCCACACCGCACGCGGCAAGATGCTGGCGCGCGAACGCGTCGACCTGCTGGTCGATCCCGGGACGTCGTTCCTGGAGCTGTCGCCGCTGGCGGCCCATGGCCTCTATGGCGGCGACGTGCATTCGGCGAGCATCGTCACCGGCGTCGGGCGCATCGCGGACCGCGAATGCGTGATCGTCGCCAACGATGCCACCATCAAGGGCGGCACCTACTACCCGATGACCGTGAAGAAGCATCTGCGCGCGCAGGACATCGCGCGGCAGAATAATCTTCCCTGCGTCTACATGGTCGATTCCGGCGGCGCCTTCCTGCCGCTCCAGGACGAGATCTTTCCCGACGAGCGCCATTTCGGCCGCATCTTCTACAACCAGGCGCAGATGTCCTCGCAAGGCATCCCGCAGATCGCAATCGTGATGGGCTCCTGCACCGCGGGTGGCGCCTATGTGCCGGCGATGTCGGACGAGAGCATCATCGTGCGCAATCAAGGCACCATCTTCCTCGGTGGGCCGCCGTTGGTGAAGGCCGCGACCGGCGAGGTCGTGAGCGCGGAAGAGCTCGGCGGCGCCGACGTGCATTCGCGGCAGTCGGGCGTGACCGATCACTACGCCCAGAACGATGCGCACGCGATCGGCATTGCCCGGCGCATCGTCGGCACGCTGAAACCATCGGTGCGGCCGAACCTCAACATGCATCCGCCGCGCAATCCGTTGTTCGCGGCCGAGGAGATTTACGGCGTGGTGCCGGTCGACGGCCGCAAGCCGTTCGATGTACGCGACATCATTGCGCGCGTGGTGGATGGCTCCGAGTTCGACGAGTTCAAAAAACTTTATGGTACGACGCTGGTGTGCGGCTTCGCGCATATCTGGGGCTATCCGGTCGGCATCATCGCCAACAACGGCATCCTGTTCAGCGAGAGCTCGCTGAAGGGCGCGCATTTCATCGAGCTGTGCTGCCAGCGCGGCATTCCCTTGGTGTTCCTGCAGAACATCACCGGCTTCATGGTCGGCAAGAAATACGAGGCGGGCGGCATCGCGCGCGATGGTGCCAAGCTGGTGACCGCGGTTGCGACCGCCTCGGTACCGAAATTCACGGTGGTGATCGGCGGCTCCTACGGCGCCGGCAATTACGGCATGTGCGGCCGCGCCTACGCGCCGCGCTTCCTCTGGATGTGGCCGAACGCGCGCATCTCGGTGATGGGTGGCGAGCAGGCCTCGATGGTGCTGAGCCAGGTCCGCCGCGACAACATCGAGGCCAAGGGCGATAGCTGGTCGAAGGAAGAGGAAGATAAATTCCGCGAGCCTATCCGCGCGCAATATGAGAGCCAGGGGCATCCGTACTACGCGACCGCGCGTCTGTGGGACGACGGCGTGATCGATCCCGTCGACACCCGCCTCGTGCTCGGCCTCGGCCTCTCGGCGGCGTCGAATGCGCCGATCGAGCCGACGAAATTCGGCCTGTTCAGGATGTGATGCGATGGACCGCTCAAAGCTCTACCGCCGTTTTCGCACGCTCCTGATCGCCAACCGCGGCGAGATCGCAGCCCGCGTCATCCGCACCGCCCGCGCCATGGGCCTGCGCACGGTCGCGGTCTATTCCGAGGCAGACCGCGATGCGATGCATGTCGCGCTCGCGGACGAGGCCGTGCTGCTCGGGCCGGCGCGCGCCCGCGACAGCTATCTCAACGTCGAGCGGTTGATCGAAGCGGCACGCAAGACCGGCGCCGAGGCTGTGCACCCCGGTTACGGTTTCCTGTCCGAGAATGCCGAATTCGCGCAGGCCTGCTTCGATGCCGGCCTCGTCTTCGTCGGCCCGACCGCCGGGATGATGACCGCGATGGGCTCGAAGTCCGGCTCGAAAGCGCTGATGGAGAAGGCGGGCGTGCCGCTGGTGCCCGGCTATCACGGCGAGGCCCAGGATGACGCCACGCTGTCGAAGGCGGCTGACAAGATCGGCTTTCCGATCCTGGTGAAGGCCTCAGCCGGCGGCGGCGGCCGCGGCATGCGCATCGTCCGCTCGGCGGCCGAGCTTGCGCCTGCGATCGTCAGCGCCAAGCGCGAGGCCAAGGCGGCATTCGGCGACGACCGCATGCTGATCGAGAAATATGTCGACAATCCCCGCCACATCGAAGTGCAGATCATCGGCGACAGCCACGGCAATCTGATCTCGTTGTTCGAGCGCGAATGCACCTTGCAGCGCCGGCACCAGAAGGTGATCGAGGAGGCGCCGTCGCCGACGCTCAATGCCGCCCAGCGCGAGACCGTCTGTGCCGCGGCACGCAAGGCGGCGGGCGCAGTGAACTATGTCGGCGCTGGCACGATCGAGTTCGTCTCCGACGGCAAGGACGTGTTCTTCATCGAGATGAACACCCGTCTCCAGGTCGAGCATCCCGTGACCGAGCTGATCACCGGCATCGACCTCGTCGAATGGCAGCTCCGCGTCGCGTTCGGCGAGGCGCTGCCGTTGAAGCAGGACGAGATCGAACTCAACGGCCACGCTGTTGAAGCGCGCGTCTATGCCGAAAACCCGACCAAGAACTTCATGCCGTCAGTCGGCAATATCTCGACCTGGCGGCTGCCCGCGGAGACGGGTGGCCTGCGTATCGACGCCGGCTATCGCGAGGGCGATACGGTCTCGCCGTACTACGACGCCATGCTCGCAAAGATGATCGCGTGGGCGCCGACGCGCGACGTCGCGATCGACCGGCTCAACCGAGGGCTGGAAGACTCCGACGTCCGCGGCATCGTCACCAATATCCCGTTCCTGTCGGCCCTGATCACGCATCCGAAGGTGCGGGCGAATGCGATCGACACCGGTTTTATCGAGCGTGAGTTGGCGATCCTGACATCGGCGATGCCGGCGCCCGGTGAGCTCGAGCTGTGCGCCGCGGTCGCCGCGATCGTCAATGACGAGCGGCAGGCATCGCAAGCGGGCGCGAATTCGCCGTGGCAGACCCTTGGCTGGATGCCGGTCGGCCGTCGTCAGCGCAGCTTTGCGTTCCGCGTCGGGCATGGACCCGAGCAGAAGATCACACTCAACTATGGCAGCGGGCCATCGACGCTGGTGATCGGCGAGCGCGAGCTGGCGTTCACGGTTGCGCCGAAGGCTGGCGGCTTCGACCTGACGCTCGACGGCGTGAAATCCTCCGTCGCGGCCGTGATCGACGGCCATGAGCTGTACCTGCGCACGCGCAACGGCCGGTTCGACCTGCACTGGGTCGATCCGTTCGGCGGCGAGACTGAGGAGCAGACCGGCGCGGACAAGATCGCAGCACCCTTGCCGGGCACGGTCGTCGCCGTCCTCGCCGAGGAGGGCGCCAAGCTCGAAAAGGGCGCACCGATCCTCACGCTGGAAGTGATGAAGATGGAGCAGACGCTGCGCGCGCCCTATGCCGGCGTGCTCAAATCCATCAAATGCAGGGTCGGCGATATCGTCCAGGAGGGCGTCGAGCTTGCCGTGGTCGAACCGTCGGGGGAGTGACATGAGCGATCCCGTCCGCATCGTCGAGATGGGGCCGCGCGACGGCCTCCAGAACGAGAAGACGCCGGTCAGCGTCGAGGCGCGCATCGCCTTCATCGAGGCGCTGGTCGGAGCCGGCCTCGACACGGTCGAGGTCGGCGCCTTCGTCTCGCCCAAGGCGATCCCGCAGATGGCGAGCTCGGATGCGGTGCTGCGCGGCGTGAGCCGCGTTCAGGGCGCCGAATTGCACGTGCTGGTGCCGAACGAAAAGGGCTATGACGCGGCGCGCGCCGCCGGCGCAAAGGTGGTCTCCGTGTTTGCCGCGGCCTCCGAGGGCTTTTCCCGCGCCAACATCAATTGCACGGTCGCGGAGTCCATCGAGCGGTTCAAGCCGGTGCTGGCGCGCGCCAAATCCGACGGCGTCAAGGTGCGCGGCTATATCTCCTGCGTGCTCGGCTGTCCCTTTGATGGCGAGATCAAGCCGAAGGCGGTTGCCGATCTCGCGACCACGCTGTGGGAGCTCGGCTGCTACGAGATCTCGCTCGGCGACACCATCGGCGTCGGCACGCCAGCCAAGGCCAAGGAGATGCTGCGCGCAGTGGCCGCCAACATTCCCGCCGCAAAGCTCGCGATGCATTTCCACGACACCTATGGCCAGGCGCTGGCCAATCTCTATGCCGGCCTGGAGGAGGGCGTCCGCGTCATCGACGCTGCCGCCGGCGGATTGGGCGGATGCCCCTACGCGCCGGGCGCCACCGGCAATGTCGCGACGGAGGATGTCGTCTACATGCTCGAAGGCATGGGCGTCAGGACCGGGATCGACATGGAGAAGCTGCTGGCGGCGACGAACGCGATGAGCGGTGTACTGGGCAAGCCGCCGGTGAGCCGCGTGGCGTCCGCGCTGAATGCGAAGATGAGGCGCACTTCGTAGGGTGGGCAAAGGCGCATAGCGCCGTGCCCACCATCTCTCCGCAATCTCATTCGCAGTTGGTGGGCACGCTTCGCTTTGCCCACCCTACGGCACCTGTTACGCCGCTACCTGCTCCCGTCCAGTCCCATCACAAGGTCCGGCAGCCAGGTCGAGATCTCCGGCACGAGGCACAGCAGCAGCACGGCGCCCATCATCAGCAGCACGAAGGGCAGCGTGCCCCAGATCACCTCGCTCAGCGAAATGTCCGGCGCGACGTTGCGGATGACGAAGATGTTGAGGCCGACGGGGGGATGGATCAGCCCCATCTCCATCACGATGGTCATGACCACGCCGAACCAGATGATGTCGAAATTCGCGGCGCGCAGCGGCGGCAGGATGATCGGTGCGGTCATCAGAATAATGGAGACCGGCGGCAGGAAGAAGCCGAGCACGACCACCATGACGAGGATCGCGAACAGCAGCCCCCAGCGCGGCAGATGCATCGCAACGACGGATTCGGCGGCGGATTGCGAGATGTGCAGATAGCTCATCACGTAGGAATAGAGCAGCGACATGCCGATGATCATCATCAGCATGGTCGATTCCCGGATCGTCGATTTCATGATGGGCGCAAGGTCGCTCGGCCGCCATACGCCGTAGATCGCCGCGATCAGCCCCAGTGCCAGCAGGCCGCCGAGGCCGGCCGTTTCCGACGGCGTGGCATAGCCGCCATAGAGCGCCGCCATGACGCCGGTAAGCAGCAGCACGAAGGGAATCACGCGCGGCAGCACGCTGAAGCGCTCGGCGAGCGTATACTCGTCGCGGGCGAGGATGGCCGCTTCGGGACCGCCGTTCTTGTAGACGGCCTCGGCTGCCGCATATTCCCGGCGGAAGCGGATCACGGCATAGCTGCCGAACAGCGAGACCAGCAGCAGGCCGGGGCCGATGCCGGCGAGGAACAACCGTCCCAGCGACTTTTCCGCCGCGACCGCGAACAGGATCATGGTGATCGAGGGCGGCAGCAGGATGCCGAGTGTGCCGCCTGCGGCGATGATGCCGGCCGCGAAGCCGCCGGAATAGCCGCGCTTGCGCATCTCGGGGATGCCGGCCGAGCCGATCGCCGAGCAGGTCGCGGGCGAGGAGCCCGCCATTGCCGCGAACAGCGCGCAGGCGAAGACGTTGGCAACACCGAGGCCGCCGGGCACGCGATGCAGCCAGGCGTGCAGCGCCGAATAGAGATCCTGGCCGGCGCGTGACTTGCCGATCGCGGCACCCTTCAGAATGAAGAGCGGGATCGACAGCAGCGTGATCGAGGCCATCTCCTCGTAGACATTCTGCGTCACCGTATCCAGCGATGCCGCGGGCATGTAGATGCCCATGAACACGACCGCGACCGCGCCGAGCGCGAATGCAATCGGCATGCCCGAAAACATCACGAGCAGCGTCGCGACCCCGTAAGCGATACCGATACCGAAAACGCTCATGGTCGCCTGGCTCCCGCGAACGGCAGCGCCAGCTGGACGAGGATCTGGACGCAGAGCAGGCTCATGCCAAGCGCCATCAGTGAATACGGAATCGCGAGCGGCGGCGACCACATCGAGTTCGAGACCTGACCGTCGACATAGGCCTCATGGGCCAGCGTCCACGACTTCCAGGCGAAGAAGACGCAGAACAGGAACGTCACGGCGTCGACGATCCAGAGCCGGATCCTGTTCGCCAGCGGCGACAGCAGGCCAACGAAGGCCTCGATGCCGATATGGCCGCGGTTCTGCTGCACATAGGCCGCCGTCATGAAGGTGGCGCCGACCAGCAGGAACACGGCGGCCTCGTCCTGCCAGTAATTGGCGGCCTTGAACAGCGCGCGGCTCAGCACGCTGTGGCTCAGGATGGCGCAAGCGGCGACCAGCGCCAGCGCGGCAAACACGACGATGATGCGGTTGAGGATGGCGAGGCCGCGATCGAGTGCTGCCGCAAGGCCGGTCCTTGCGGCGGCATTCGCCGTGTCGTCACGATCCAGAAGCGGACCGTGGCTCATGCAGCGACGTCGGAGGCGAGCTTGAGCAGGTTCGCAGCGGTCGCGGTCTTGGCGCCGTAATCCTTCCACGCGGTGTCGCGGGCGATGTCGCGCCATTTGCCGACCGTCGCGGCATCGAGCGCCGAGACTTTTGCGCCGGCCTTTTCGTAGACCTTGGCGACCTCGACGTCGTCATCTTGCGCACCCTTGCGGCCGAGGGCTTCGAGCTCCTCGCCGACGGCGACCAGAATGTCCTGCTGGTTCTTCGGCAGCTTGTCGAAGATCGCCTTCGACATCATCAGCGGCTCGAGCATGAACCAGTAGGACGTGCCGGCGCCCGACGTCAGCGACTTCGCGACCTCTTCGAGGCGGAACGAGATCAGGCTGGTGGAGGAGGTGATGCCGGCGTCGCAGGCGCCGGTCTGCATCGCCGCGTAGATCTCGTTCGAAGGCACCGACAGCACCGAGGCGCCGGCGGTCTGCAGCACCATGTCCATCTCGCGCGAGCCGCCGCGCACTTTCATGCCCTTGGCATCTTCCGGCGACACGATCGGCTTGGAGCGGCTGGCGACGCCGCCGGCCTGCCATACCCAGCTCAAGAGAATGATGCCCTTGTCGGCGAGGAAGTCGGTCAGCGCCTTGCCGACCGGCTCCTTCTTCCAGCGCATGCCCTGGTCGTAGGTGGTGACGAGACCGGGCATCAGGCCGATATTGGTCTCGGGCAATTCGCCGCCGGCATAGGGCATCGGATACAGCGAGATGTCGAGCGCGCCCTTGCGCATCGCGGAGAACTGCGCGTTGGTCTTGATCAGCGAGGAGTTCGGGTAGATCTCGGCGGCGATGTCGCCGTTGCTGCGCTTACTGACTTCGGCGGCGAACATGCGGCAGAGCCGGTCGCGGAAATCGCCCTTGTCGATGGTGCCGCCGGGGAATTGGTGCGAGATCTTCAGCGTTGTCGCGGCGTGCGCGGTGCCGATGCCGAAGCGGAGAATGGCGGGTGCAGCGACGGCAGTCGCGAGCAGATGGCGGCGCGTGAACATGGAGTATCCCCTTGGACGGTTCTTTGAACGGTTCTTGTTTGACGTGATCGCTGTGGGTCATGAGACCGGCGCCGAGGCCCATCCTAGCCGGTCTTCGACCCCAACTTCTCTCATCTGATAGTTTGAGACGGAATGCCGCGGCAAGTGTCGGCCTTGCTGCGCTGCACACGTAAGCTTCGACTGTTCCGGTCGTTAACGCTGTTCGTCAGGACGATCGCGCAGGGCGCCCGGTCACTTCCGAAAAAAGTTCGCAACGTCGCGTAACAAGCGTGCGCGTCGATCCGTCGAGATTGAGTAGCGGCACCCGTCGCTGACAAACACCATCTCGAAGGGAATATTTCTCATGACCATTCGCACCCGCATCGTGCTCGGCGTCTCGGCCGCCGCTCTCTCGCTTGGCCTGGCGCTGTCGCCGGCCGCTTTTGCTCAGGACAAGATGGGCAAGGACGACGGCATGATGAAGAAGGACACGATGTCCAAGGACGGCATGAAGAAGGACGCCATGTCCAAGGACGCCATGTCCAAGGACGCCATGTCCAAGGACGACGGCATGAAGAAAGACACGATGTCGAAGGACGGGATGAAGAAAGACGACGGGATGAAGAAGAACTGATCTCATGCCATGATGCCGGGTGCTGCAACGAGGCGCGCCCGGCATTCGAGATTTCGGCCATACGCCGGTTGTCCGGGCGAGCTTTCGCGCTGACCCGGTCGGTGCCGTGATGATTTGACCTGAAGCACATGTGCTTCAGGTCAAATTTAGTTGAATGCTACTTCCGCTTGGCCTTGCGAGCGGCGTAACGGGCGTCGCGCTTGGCCTTCTGCTCAGCCTCGAGCGCCGCCGCCTTTTCGGCTGCTTCCTCAGCCTCATGCGCAATCCGCGCGGCCTCGAGCGCTGCGGCTTCTTCCTCGCGGCGCTTCAGCTCGGCCTTTTCAGCCTCGCGCGAAGCCTTTGCCTCGGCGCGCTTGGCCGCGAGCGCTTCACGCTCGGCACGCTTCGCCAGCACAGCAGGATCGTCAGGTCCCGGCTGCGACTTGAATTTGTTCAAAAGGTTTTTGCGGGCTTCCTGCGCTGCCTTTTGCCGGTCTGTAAAGCCGGGTTCCCTGAATCCACTCATCGACGAGCCTTGTCTTCCTCGCTTTCGGTCCTACATCAGCGTCTGTTGGTACGTCGGCTGGGCACAAGCAGGCGCCACGCGACGCAGAAGCGTGTACATCGCCCCGCGTCGCGAAGCCACCCATAATCGCAGCCGATCAGGTCAACGAAAATCGCTGGACCAGCAGATCCTTCGTAGCCCGGAAAAACTGCCGAATTGTGATGTCCCTCATAAGGGCACCCAGCGGCGGCGCCTAGCGTCCGCCCCGATACGGAGCACGGGCATGATCTTTTTCCGGCTGAGCCTG
This sequence comes from Bradyrhizobium genosp. A, assembly GCF_049949275.1. Taxonomy (NCBI): domain Bacteria; kingdom Pseudomonadati; phylum Pseudomonadota; class Alphaproteobacteria; order Hyphomicrobiales; family Nitrobacteraceae; genus Bradyrhizobium; species Bradyrhizobium genosp. A. The sequence goes on from NZ_CP188196.1 coordinate 4,225,923, forward strand.
AAGGCCCTTGCAATCACATTTGCCGCAGCAGCGGTAGCAGGTGCGGTGCTGTTGGCTGCCCGCCCGCAACCCTTCGAAAGCGCCGTTTTGGGAGCCGCTTGGGAGTGTACCCAGACGGCGTTTATCCTGACGAGCTGCGCGCCGCGTGCGCAGCAGGCGATCCCGGCGGTCGAGACCTCGCGCAAGGAGGCGCTGAAGCCGACCAGGGGCTGAGCGGCGACGGACTGAGCGGGATGTGACGCGACGTCGCAGAGGTGATAAAGGGCCTCACCGAGCGACAAGGTCTCCATGTCCAAGCCTGAGTCCAAGCCTGATCCTGCCGACAAGCCCAGCGCGCCGCCAAAACCCCAATCCGGCGACAGCCGCCGCGGTGCGATCGCGGGGCTGATCATTGCCGCTGTCATCCTCGGTGTCGGGCTGTGGCTCGCCCGTGACCTCACGGCCGCCAGCAAGATGCAGGACTGCCTGATGTCGGGGCGGAGCAATTGCAATGTGATCGAGCCGGCCCGCTAGGCCGGTCCCGGCGGACGCGTCCGGACGAAAAATTGACGTGATCTTAATCATTTATAACGGGACATAGCCGGCTGGTCGGGTCAGTTATGTCCGTCGGCATCACTCCGGCGCGACCCGAATCGTCTATCGCGCTTGGACTACGGCAATTGCGAAAGTTGAGGGGGGTAAGCACGCATGAGTGCGTCCAGCCGCATGAAGATCATTATTCCCATGGTTTCGGCCATGTCGTTGCTGGCAGTGTCCGCGCAAGCGCAGGACGCGGGTCCGCCGAAGAGCGTCGGCCAGCCGCCGGGGCAGGGCGCCGCTAAGCCGCCTCCGGCCAATCAGAACATGCGCAAGGGTCCTCAGCCGCAACAGGCCGTGCGCCCCGGGCCTCAGCCCGGCGGCCAGGCCCACGTGGCTCCGGGCCAAGGTCCAGGAGCAGCTCCTGGCCCGCATGGTCCCGGACCGCGCAATGCCGGAGGCCCGCCGCCGGGATCCGGTCGCTACATAGCACGCAGTCCCGCACCGGCGCGCGACTGGGACGGACAGGCCTATCGCGGCAATCTTGCCTGGGACGGCGGACGGTGGCGCCACGAGGTCCACAACGGCCGCTCCGGCTGGTGGTGGGACGTCGGCGGCGTCTGGTACTATTATCCCCAGCGAATGGACGGCGCGCCCGCCTACATTTCTGAAGACTATATCGACGATGTGCCGGTGGCCTACGCGCCGCCGGGTCCGCCGGTCGCCTATGAACCGCCGCCGCCTCCACCGCCGCCCGCGGATCCCGGTGCGAGCGCGCTCGGCGGGGCCATCGTCGGCGGGGTGCTTGGCGGCCTGATTTCCGGCAACGCCTCGGGTGCGGCCGCGGGCGCAGTGATCGGCGGCGCGACCGGTGCAATCGCCGGCGCCACCGCCGCTTCGCGCCCCGGCTACTATTTCGCTCAGGGCAATTGCTATTACCGCTATCCGAGCGGCCAGTATGTGCAGGCCGACCCGCGCGCCTGCTACTGAACTTCTCACAAAGCTCAGTCCAACATGAATGAGACGGGCCTGGTGCCCGCCTCATTTGCATTTGCGCCTGTGTGTGGCGACGAGGTCTGACAACGTTAGTTTAGGAGACGAACCAGGTCAGGAACGCCATTGCGGCCCAGACCAGGCCGCCAATCCAGGCTGTCATCACCAGGACGATGGCGGCGAGAAGAGAGAGACCGAACAGGTCGGTCTTGCGCGATGATGCGTCAGCCTGTGCTGCGGCTCCGGCCTTTTGTGTCATGAGGGAACAGCCTTCCTGTATCGCGTTCTTGCGGCGCGTGAGGCGGTGTTTAGCGAACGCGCCGGAACTCGGCTGTGAGGCAATTCACAGATCAGAATGAAAGCCGGCCCCACGGGTTTGTGCGCGCAGCGCTCAGAGTTGCCGAGTCGACAAAAGCCGGTGCATCCGGCGCCGGCGTGCCCTCGTCGACGTCCCGCTGACGGCAGCTGCGCAGTTTGAGGAAAATACGAAGACCGGCGCTGTCGGATTTGTCACTTGTTGCGTTTCGGACGTGACGTCGTCGCTGGAAGGCGAGCTCACACTGCTCCCGGCCGTGCGCAAAATTCGTCGCGGTAACATCGTGCGGAAGCGCGCGCGCCGGTGCGACTTTCGTCCACCGCAATCATACGGACGAAATTGCCACGCACTTGTCCAGATCGGCCGGCTAAAGTTGGCCTCATGTGTACGAAGTACGACCCACAGCATGAAGCCGAGGCGGCGATGAAGCGCGCCGCGGCGTCCGAAGGCCCCGACCGGCAACGACTCATCGAACTGGCCCTGGCCTGGCATCAGCTCGCTCGCGATCGGCGCGACGACGAGCGAAGGGACTGATTTTCGCCTAACAAACAATGCCCAGTTCGGGTCTTGGCACCAGTGTCTTGCCATCAGTGTCTTGGCACCAGTCATGAGAAAGCCCTGTGCTCGGGGGGACAAGCACGGGGGCCCTTCAAAGCCGACTGGGGCTGGCAGGTCGGCACCACTGTTTCGTTTTCGCTGCATTCACCGTGCCGATCGCAATCTTGTTCCGTACGGCCGTGGTATTTTGTCGAACGCGTGTCGGCCTTGATTTGCGAAACCCGCCGTTAAGACATGCGCGGCGCTGCGTTCTGCGGTCGCGATTCGTGCTTTGGGAACGGAGCGGAGTCGGACCGTGAACAAACGGAATGCTTGACCGTTCAGGGCCCAAGTTGCTGGCTCATGGCGGCGCCGGCAATTTTGCCATCAACAGCGGCAGCGGCGCGATGTCGTTTCGCAGTACGGGGGACGCCGCGGGGACCGGCATTTCCTGGAGCTATGAGAGTATCGGTCTCGCCTGACAGCTGGTCAGCGATTCCAAAGTCCGCGGTTGAGATACCACCAGCCAAGCCGCGCGGAAGGCGGCGAGAAGCACCAGCGACGCCGCCGACCAGATCAGCCAATCCATGAAGCCTCCTCCCGGTTGCGTGAAGACTCAGCATCGGCTCAATGCCACGTCACCGAATAGGTCCGCCCGTTGGTATTGGGGTCGCTGTTGTCGCTCGCCGAGAAGACGATGCCGGTGCCGCGCCGATGCGAATAACTGCCGTTGGCAATCTTTTCGGGACTGTGCGCAGGGCCGAGCGGCCGTCCATCTTCAAACAGCGAAACGGTCGACCGGGTCGGGAGGCTTTCAAAATCTCCGAGCCCATCGAGTTTTGGCACAAAAGCTTGGTAGGCGGTCAGATCAAGCCTGCGGAAGGGGCCGGCCAAATTCGCGAACTTCGGCGGGTCCGGTTGCGGAACGTAGCTGTAGTGCAGGTAAAGTGCGATAGGGAAATAGACGGCGAGCACGACCAAGACCACCTTGGTCGCTTGTGAAAGTGTCAAAGATGAAATGGCCATTCGCCGCCCTTGTCTGGCAGACCAAAGCACTCCCGAACGGTGAGTGCCCTTAAATCGCAGCGAAGCATTCGCCTTCCTTCAAATTTTTTGTTTCTGACACTACCAGCACACCCCCTGATCGAGCAACTCGATCCGAAGTTGGAGTGTGACAGATGCCGCAAGCGATCACGGCTACCGAGCTGAAAGCGATCGCCGGCGCCGGCGCGCGTGCCGACCTGGTGTCGGCAATCGTGCGGAGCTGGTCGAACGCGGTCGCCAAGCGACAGGCAAGAGCAACTATGCCACGATGGCGGAGAAGATCCGGACGGCCAGTTCAACGCGTTTCAGCGTCGAGCAATTTTGCCCTGCGCAGACTCTTGTAAATTGGCCGTCTTGGAGCGGACGAAATGTCGTATCCCAAGAAAGCCAGAATCAGTTGAAGGCCCGCCAGAAAAGGCAGGGCGGCGAGCATGACGGTTCCGGCGGTAGCGGTTGCGCCGATGTGTGCCCCGGCGACCCATCTGCTCAGTCCGAATATTGCGCCGCCGAGCATCAAGGTGAGACCAAGGGGAAGCTCGAACGATGCAAGCGATAGATCTCGAAGGTAGTAATTATAAATAATTCTCTTGGCGAAATTCCGCAAATGCTTGAAGGCGAACTCCGCGACGATCTTGGAGATTTTGAGGTTGCTTTGCTCGTCGCCGTATTTCGCATCCATCGGAATGTCGACGACGACCGCGCGAATGATGTTGAGACGAAACAGCATGTCCGTCTCGAAAAAATATCGCTTGCTGATCGAAGCAAAGGGAAGGAGCTGGACAACGTTCGCATGAATGGCGGTAAACCCGTTCGTCGGGTCAAAAATCGTCCAATAGCCGCTCGACGCTTTGCTGCAAAACGACAGGACGGAATTGCCGAAAAAGCGTAGCATCGGCATCGACCGCAATTCATCGATGAAGAAAAAGCGATTTCCCTTCGTGTAGTCAGCTTCGCCTTTGATGATTGGTTCGATAAAAAAGGGGATGAGCCGCGCGTCCATCTGACCATCACCGTCGATCTTCACGATGATGTCCGCGCCGGCCTTCATGGCGGCCTTGTAGCCGGTCATCACCGCGCCGCCGACACCCTGGTTCGCTGGATGCCTGAGAACGACTACTCGTTTGTCATTGCAACAGGTCTCAACGTAGTCTCCCGTCCCGTCGGGACATTTGTCGTCAATCACGAAGATGAATTCAACGTCGTCCTGTATCGCGTCGATTACAGCAAGTATTTGATTTTTGACACGAAAACATGGAATAACCACGGCCAAGCACGCACCAGCCAAAGAGGCCTCCTTTGATACGTGGGGAATTTCCTTACTATGTCATTACGGTAGTGATCGTTTTGTTCGGCTTTCAAAGGCTACTGAACCCAAGCGATCCACGGCGTCCTACCATGCCCGATGTGACCATCACAGTCCCCCGCGGGAAGACGACGCCAATCGATGTCTGGCTAGCATCTCATGGGTCCGATTGTAAGCCGACGAATGGCTGGAAAATGGTCGCGACGGCCAGGTACGGCACGGCGAAGATCGACAGCGTTTCTGGAGTCATCGCCAATTCCATCCACGAGAGGTGTAACGGACAGTCGGTCGAGGGCGCGCGGCTGGAGTATCGTGACTCAAGTTGGTTTCGATCAAAGGATGAAATTATCGTCGAGATGCAGGCCGCCGACGTGGTCGTCTGGCGGGTAAAGTACGTCGTAACCATCGCAAAGATTGACTGAGATCATCATGTTGTTCTTCGTGCCGATTATCGCTGTCCTGTCGCTTGCACTTTTCCTTTCAGCGAGGCTGGGCGCACACATCGAGAATTGCGTTCTAGCGACACTTTCGGCCATCGTCATCGTTCTATTTGTCGCGTCGCTTTTTGATCTGCTTGCTGCAGCGACGTATGCCTTGGCGTTCGCAGGTTGGGCGATACTGCCCTACGTCTTGGTATCATTCAGGCGCGATGCGCGATTAATTACGCCCCTTGCGCAGCTGATCACGCCGACTCTCCTCATCGTTGTCTTCTATGTCGCCAAGAGTGATTATAGTTTTTACGTTTGGGACGACCTGGGTCTATGGACCCGAATGACAAAATTTCTCGCTGTGTATGATCGTATGTTTCAGGGCAGCAGCTTTTGGATCGGCAGCAAGAGCTATCCGCCGGGCGCAGCTCTGGCGAACTATTTCTTCACTAAATTTTCCGGGTACAGCGAACCGAATGCGCTGCTGTTCCATTTCATGTTGTCGATCAGCGCAATTGCGGCTGTCGTAGCGCCTGCGGCCCGGAAGAGTTTAACCGCAGGCGCCACGAGCGTCGCCCTCGTTATTTTGCTCATTTTCCTGTTTCAGTTTTCGTTCGACGATACGCTAGTCGATGTCCTTCTTGCGATGGTGTTGGGGGCCGCCTTTGTCGTGGCGCTGACGGAAGAGTCCGTCGCCGCGATCATCGTCTGCAATTCACTGTTCTGCGGGCTTCTGGTGCTCTTGAAAGCAACCGGCCTTCCATTCGCGTTGGTCGCCTGCGCGGTCACCTCGATTTCAATTCTGCTGCGACGTCGGGATCGGATGCTGACGGGGCGGACGCTAGTCGAACTCCTGATTGTGCCGGCCGCCGTCCTTGTGGTGAACAGCCTTTGGACAAAATTCTCTATCTCGATAGGCGGCGAATCCGGTTCTGGTTATGTCATTAATGGCTTGAAGACCTTAGCAGGTGCACTGAGCGACGATGCGCTCACAACGCGCAATTCACATATCCTGCGGGAGATGTATACACGACTGACAATTGGTCTCCCCGCCTACAGCGGAGTGCCGTTATTCGGCATCCGTCCGACGACCGCGATCCGGCCCATTTACGTGCTTTCAACGCTGATGGTGTTGAGCCTGATCATATGTTTTCTGTTCAGGAAGTCTCTCGCATCATACGCCTTGACCTTTGCGATGATCGCATTAGGTGCCGCAGCGTATATCCTGCTGCTCCTCATTCTATATCTGGAACGCTTCTCGGACTATGAAGCGCTCCAATTGGCCTCGTTTGAAAGGTACCTTGGCACGTATTTGCTGTCTTGGTCAGTCCTCTGCGGAACCTTGATCGTGACCGCGGTCAGTCACGGGATACGAAAGCCTTGGGGCTCGCCGCTGCTCTTGATCGCTCTCCTTGCATGTTATCCCTTACTATTCCGTCTCGAGTTCGAACTCGGTACTGACGCGCAATATCGCAAGATCCACGTCGAGCTCCCCAGGCGTCAGGTGCGGCGTCTTGCCGACCAAGCCAAGCAATTTCTTAGACCCGCCGAAACTGTCTACTTCATCAAACAGGCCGATACGGGATTCGGGATCTATGCTTTTCAGTTTGAGATGTACGAGAATCCGACCCAGGCAGTGTGCTGGTCGCTTGGAAAGCCCTATTCGGCTGCGGATGTTTGGACATGCGATGCGTCTCTCGAAGAGAAGTTGAAGGGCTATACGATGTTGGTCATCGCCGCCGCCGATGAGGCGTTCTGGCGGCGCTTTGGCAGCGCCTTCGACGCGGAAGAGCGAGGGAGGTCTGAAGGTGTTTATAAGATCGACTGGACGCAGGGGGATCAGCCTGTGCTTCATCTAAGTCGATTGGGCCCTTGATCGTTTGATCCAGCATCGCGCCGGGTTCGAACGGCGCGACAACATGCCGTCCGGCCGACCGCGCAGCAGCCTCGCCAGATTGGTCTTGCGCAGCGTCAGCGGCAGCGGCCGCAGATTCTCGCGTCCGATCGCCAGCCGCCGCCGACCCCGATGGTCCGGAACAGCCGGCTGATCGGCACCTCGTCCCATATCACGATGAAGTCGTCAGGCTTGGTCTCGCCGCCGATGACGGCTTTGCGCAAGGCGAGGTCGTCGGGCATGGCGGCCAAATAAGACGTCGACTTCCGCCGAGTCACGCGTTTCGCTGTGCGGAAAGGCTCCGGGATTTTTTGCCTCACATCGCCCCACCGGGGGCCTTTGATCCCCACTTGTTCTAGCCGAACCGCGAAGTTTTCGGAGTGAAGACCGGGTAAATGCCTTTGAAATCTAACGATTTTCGCTGGCGATCCCAGCAGGACTCGAACCTGCAACCCGCGGAGTAGAAATCCGCTACTCTATCCAGTTGAGCTATGGGACCGTCCTGGGCCACCCCGGTTCGGTGGCTGGCTGTCATATAGCATGCCAATATGAAAAATCTGGTGTTTCGCCAAGCCTGAACCGAACCCTTTTCCTCGACGCAGCGACAAAGCGGAACGGCGGAGTGTCAGGGTGCCGGGTTGAGCGGCAGCGTACCGGACGATGGATCACATCGCCGGGGGTGCTGGCTAGCTTCCGGGACACGGCCGCCGGCCGACTGGTCCGGTATTGCCGCGCCTCAGGACGGCGTGTGCGGCGATATCTCGATCAGTCTCCTCCGGGCGTGGCTTGCCATGGCGAATGCGACGTTTTGCACTTTGGTTCCATCGCCATGAGTCCGTCACCTTTCCGCGCACTTTATCGCCGCCGCGGCGTTCGTCCGCGATTTCCGGGAGTCCCTACATGATCGGTCTGGTTCGCGCCGTCACCATCTGCGCCACGCTGGCGTTTGGCCTAAGCGCAGCGCTCGCCACTGACAAAGCGTTCAAGCGCGACGATCTCGCTGATTCCGCCATCAAGCTGGAGGCGCAGATCAAGAGTGAGGCCGGGCCGGTCGCCAAGACCGGGGTAACCTTGCGCACCGACGCGGATGCCGCCTTCAAGCGCAACGATGTCCGCACCGGGCTCTCGGTTCTCGGCCAGATCGCCGCCGTCACGCCTGATGACGCCGGCAACTGGCTACGGCTCGCAAAAGTCATTTTCCAGATCACGCCGAAGAGCTCGAGCGAGCAGACCTTCCTGCTGGAGCGCGCCTCGACCGCTGCGTACATCGCTTACATACGCGCCGGTAATCCGGGCGAGGAGGCGGATGCGCTCGCTGTGCTCGGCAAGTCGCTGGCCGAACGCAAGCTGTGGCGGCCGGCGCTGGATGCGCTGCGGCTGTCGCTCGACATGCGCGAGGTCGCCGATATCCGCGGAAGTTACGAGAAGCTGCGCGACGAGCACGGTTTCCGGCTGCTCGATTATACCGTGGACTCGGATTCGGCGAGCCCGCGCGCCTGCTTCCAGTTCTCGGAAGAGCTCGCCAAGCGCACCGATTTCGCGCCATTTCTCGCGCTTGCCGGCCAGGACAAGCCGGCACTGTCGGCCGAGGGCAAGCAGCTCTGCGTCGACGGGCTGAAGCACGGCGAGCGCTACAATATCAATCTGCGCGCCGGCCTGCCGTCGACCGTGAAGGAAGGCTTGCCGAAATCGGCCGAGTTCAACATCTATGTGCGCGACCGCAAGCCGTTCGTGCGCTTCACCAGCCGCGCCTATGTGCTCCCCAAGACCGGCCAGCGCGGCATTCCCGTGGTCAGCGTCAACACGCCCGCGGTGAACATCAACGTCTTCCGTATCGGCGATCGCAATTTGATCAACACGGTGGTCGACAGCGATTTCCAGAAGACACTGTCGAAATATCAGCTCAGCGATCTCGGCGGCGAGCGCGGTTTGAAAGTCTGGTCCGGCGAGCTCGCGACCGCGATGACACTGAACCAGGACGTCATCACCGCGTTTCCGGTCGACCAGGCGCTGGGTGAGCTCCAGCCCGGCGTCTATGTGATGACGGCAGCGGCCAAGGGCCCGGGCAGCGACGACGATTACCAGCTCGCCACCCAATGGTTCATCATCTCCGATCTCGGCGTCTCCGCCTATTCCGGCAATGACGGCATCCATGTCTTCGTCAATTCGCTGGCCTCGACCGATCCGGTCGGCAAAGCCGAGGTGCGGCTGGTCGCGCGCAACAACGAGATTTTGGCGACGCGCAAGACCGACGATTCGGGCCACGTGCTGTTCGAGGCGGGGCTCGCGCGCGGCGAGGGCGGCCTGTCGCCGGCGATGCTGACGGTCACCGGCGAGAAGGCCGACTATGCCTTCCTCAGCCTGAAGACCTCGGCCTTCGACCTTAGCGACCGCGGCGTCGCGGGCCGCGCGGTGCCAGCGGGCGCCGATGCCTTCGTCTATGCCGAGCGTGGCGTCTACCGCTCCAGCGAGACAGTCTATCTCACCGCGCTCTTGCGCGACGGGCAGGGCAATGCCGTGACCGGCGGGCCGCTGACCCTGGTGATCGAGCGCCCTGATGGCGTCGAATTCCGCCGCGCTCAGCTCGCCGACCAGGGCGCCGGCGGCCGCACGCTGGCCGTGCCGCTGAACTCGGCCGTTCCGACCGGGACCTGGCGGGTGCGTGCCTTCACCGATCCGAAGGGATCTTCGGTCGGCGAGACCACTTTCATGGTCGAGGACTATGTCCCCGACCGGATCGAATTCGACTTGTCCGCCAAGGACAAGCTGATCAAAGCTAACGCTCCTGTGGAGCTTAAGGCGGATGGTCATTTCCTCTATGGCGCGCCCGCATCTGGTCTCCAGCTCGAAGGCGACATGCTGATCGCTCCGGCCACCGAGCGGCCGGGCTTTGCCGGCTACCAGTTCGGCGTCGATGACGAACAGACCACCTCGAACGAGCGCACGCCGCTGGAGAATCTGCCGGAGGCCGACGCCAACGGCGTTGCGACCTTCCCGGTGACGCTGGAGAAGCAGCCGGCCTCGACGCGTCCGCAGGAGGCGCAGATCTTCGTTCGCATGGTCGAGACCGGCGGCCGCGCCGTCGAGCGCAAGCTCGTGCTCCCGGTCGCGCCCGCGACCGCCCTGATCGGCATCAAGCCGCTATTCGGCGACAAGAATGTCGCCGAGGGCGACAAGGCCGAGTTCGATGTCGTGTTGGTCTCGCCCGAGGGCAAGACGCTTGCCCGCGACGGCCTGCGCTACGAGCTGCTGAAGATGGAGTCGCGCTATCAGTGGTACCGGCAGAACAATTACTGGGAGTACGAGCCGGTCAAGTCGACCTCGCGCGTCGCCGACGGTGACGTCACCATTGCCGCCGACAAGCCGTCGCGGATTGCGCTCGCGCCCCGACCCGGCCGTTACCGGCTCGACGTGAAGTCGAGCAACGCGGACGGCCCCGTGACTTCGGTGCGGTTCGACGTCGGCTGGTATTCCGACGGCAGCGCCGATACGCCGGACCTGCTGGAGACCTCGATCGACAAGCCGCAATACACCTCCGGCGAGATCATGACCGTGTCGGTCAATGTCCGCTCCGCCGGCAAGCTCACCGTCAACGTGCTCGGTGACCGGCTGCTGACGACGCAGACCATCGACGTCAAGGAAGGCACCGCGCAAGTGAAGCTCGCGGTCGGCAAGGACTGGGGCACCGGCGCCTATGTGGTGGCGACGCTGCGCCGTCCGCTCGATGCGGCCGCCCAGCGCATGCCGGGCCGCGCGATCGGCCTGAAATGGTTCGGCATCGACAAGCAGACGCGTACGCTCCAGGTGAAGCTGACGCCGCCGGCGTTGATCCGGCCGAACGCGACGCTGAAGATTCCGGTCAAGCTCGACGGACTCAATCCGGGCGAGGACGCGAAGATCGTGATCGCCGCGGTCGATGTCGGCATTCTCAACCTCACCAATTACAAGGCGCCGGCGCCGGATGATTATTATCTCGGCCAGCGCCGCCTGAGCGCGGAGATCCGCGATCTCTATGGGCAGTTGATCGACGGCATGTCGGGCACGCGCGGCCAGATCAAATCAGGCGGCGACGCAGGCGCTGCCGAGCTGCAGGGCTCGCCGCCTGCGCAGAAGCCGCTCGCGCTTTACTCGGGCATCGTCACCGTTGCCGCCGACGGCACCGCGGAGGTAACCTTCGACATTCCCGAGTTCGCCGGCACGGCGCGCGTGATGGCGGTAGCCTGGACCGCGACCAAGCTTGGTCGCGCCAGCACCGACGTCGTCATCCGCGATCCCGTGGTCCTGACCACGACCCTGCCGCGCTTTCTGCTCAACGGCGACCACGGCACGGTCAATCTCGAGATCGACAATGTCGAGGGCCAGGACGGTGACTACGTCATCGACGTGAAGACGGGCGGCCCGGTGAAGATGACCGGCAACCCCGCCACCACGGTGAAGCTCGCCGCCAAACAGCGTAACGCGTTCTCGCTCGCCATCGATGCGACCGCGGCGGGGCAGGCGACGCTCGACGTCGACATCAAGGGGCCGAACGGTCTGACGCTGGCGCGCCACTACGCGCTCGACGTCAAGGCCGCGACGCAGGTCTTGGCGCGGCGTTCGATCCGGACGCTGGCGAAGGGCGAGAGCCTGACGCTGACCTCGGACATGTTCTCCGATCTCGTGCCGGGCACCGGCAGCGTCTCGGTCTCGGCGAGCCTGTCGACCGCGCTCGATGCGGCGACCATCCTCAAAGCGCTCGACCGCTACCCCTATGGCTGCTCGGAGCAGATCACGAGCCGCGCGATGCCGCTGCTCTACGTCAACGACCTCGCGGCCGGCGCGCATCTGGCCATGGACACCGAGGTCGATAGCCGCATCCGCGACGCCATCGAGCGGCTCTTGGCCCGTCAGGGATCCAACGGCTCGTTCGGCCTATGGTCGGCCGGCGGCGACGATGCCTGGCTCGATGCCTATGTGACGGACTTCCTCACCCGCGCCCGTGAAAAGGGCTTTGTGGTGCCGGACGTGCTGTTCAAGAACGCGCTCGACCGAATCCGCAACTCCGTCGTCAACGGCAATGAGCCGGAGAAGGACGGCGGCCGCGATCTCGCCTATGGCCTCTACGTGCTCGCCCGCAACGGCGCGGCGCCAATCGGCGACCTCCGCTATCTCGCCGACACCAAGCTGAACAATCTGGCGACGCCAATTGCCAAATCTCAGCTCGCGGCGGCGCTGGCGCTGGTCGGCGACCGCAACCGCGCCGAGCGGGTCTATGGCGCCGCCCTCGACAGCCTCGCGCCAAAACCGGTGCTGGAATTCGGCCGCACCGACTACGGCTCGCAGCTGCGCGATGCCGCGGCGCTCGTCTCGCTCGCGAGCGAAGGCAACGCGCCCAAGGCGACGCTGACGCAAGCCGTATTGCGGGTCGAGACCGCGCGCGGGCTGACGCCCTACACCTCCACGCAGGAGAATGCGTGGCTGGTGCTGGCGGCACGCGCGCTGGCCAAGGAAAACCTCTCGATCGAGGTCGACGGCCAGCCGGTCAAGACCGCGCTCTACCGCAGCTACAAGGCGGACACGTTGAGCGGCAAGCCGCTGAAGATCACCAATACCGGGGATGCGCCGGTGCAGGCGGTGGTCTCGGTGTCCGGCTCGCCGGTCACGCCGGAGCCGGCCGCGTCCAACGGCTTCAAGATCGAGCGAAACTACTTCACGCTCGACGGCAAGCCGGCCGACATCAGCACGGTCAAGCAGAACGATCGCTTCGCCGTGGTGTTGAAGATTACGGAGGCGAAGCCTGAGTACGGCCACATCATGGTGTCCGACTATCTGCCGGCGGGCCTGGAGATCGACAACCCGAAGCTGGTGTCGTCGGGCGACAGCGGCACGCTGGACTGGATCGAGGACGGCCAGGAGCCGGAGGATACCGAGTTCCGTGACGATCGCTTCACTGCTGCTGTCGATCGCGCCTCGAACTCCAAGGCGGTCTTCACCGTCGCCTATGTTGTGCGCGTGGTCTCGCCCGGCAAATACGTCCTGCCGCAGGCCTATGTCGAGGACATGTACAATCCCTCGCGCTACGGCCGCACCGGCACGGGAAGTGTCGAGGTCCGGGCGGCGAAGTGAGCAGTGGGAATGACTAACGCTCAACAATTTCCGTCGTCATGCCCGGGCTTGTCCCGGGCATCCACGGACTTTGACGCTGCGAGCAAGAACGTGGATGGCCGGGGCAAGCCCGGCCATGACGGAACGAGGGGCAGGGGCCATCGCACCGTCTCGGCCGCCGCACTCACTTTCATCCTCGCCATCATCGGCTTTGTCGGCTGGGTCTATTCGCTCGGTCCGTTGCCGCTCAACGAAGCGCGGCGCGTCTCGACCACCATTGTCGACCGCAACGGAAAACTGCTGCGCGCCTATGCCATGGCCGACGGGCGCTGGCGGCTGCCGGTCGAGACAAAAGCCAATGTCGATCCGACCTATCTCAAGCTACTGTTCGCCTATGAGGACCAGCGCTTCTATGCCCATGACGGCATCGATCCGCTGGCGCTGGGCCGTGCCGCGGTGCAGCTCTCGACGCGTGGGCACATCGTGTCCGGCGGCTCGACCATCTCGATGCAACTTGCCCGGTTGATGGAGCCGCGGCGGCAGCGCTCGCTCTATGCAAAACTGCACCAGATCGTGCGCGCGATCGAGCTGGAGCGGACGCTGAGCAAGGACGAGATCCTCAACCTCTATCTTGCGCTCGCACCCTATGGCGGCAATCTCGAAGGCATCCGCGCCGCCTCCATCGCCTATCTCGGCAAGGAGCCGAAGCGGCTGTCGCTGGCCGAAGCCGCGCTGCTGGTCGCGCTGCCGCAATCGCCGGAGACGCGCCGGCTCGACCGCTATCCCGAGGCCGCGCGTATCGCCCGCGATCGCGTGCTCGACCGCATGGTCGAGGAGCATGTGGTCGGTGTCGACGACGCCAAGCAGGCCAAAACCGTTCCCGTGCCAAAGCTGCGCAAGCCAATGCCGATCCTGGCGCCGCACGCCTCCGACAACGCGCTGGCAACGGTCAAGGACGCGCCGATCATCAAGCTGACGCTGGATTCCAATCTCCAGAGGGTGCTGGAGCCGCTGGCGCGCGACCGCGCGATTGCGTTGGGTCCGAACATCTCGGTCGGCATCATCGTGGTCGACAATGAGAGCGGCGACGTGCTCGCGCGCATCGGTTCGGCCGATTATTTCGACGAGAGCCGGGCAGGGCAGGTCGACATGACCCGCGCCATCCGCTCGCCGGGCTCGACGCTCAAACCGTTCATCTATGGCCTCGCCTTCGAGGACGGTTTTGTGCATCCCGACAGTCTGATCGACGATCGTCCGGTCCGCTTCGGCTCCTACGCACCGGAAAATTTCGACATGACGTTCCAGGGCACGGTGCCGGTGAAGAAGGCGCTGCAGCTGTCGTTGAACGTACCTGCGATCGTGCTGCTCGACCGCGTCGGCTCGAGCCGGCTGGCCTCGCGGCTGCGGCAGGCCGGCGGCAATCTCATTCTGCCCAAGGACGAGGCACCCGGGCTTGCGATGGGCCTCGGCGGCGTCGGCGTGACGCTGCAGGACCTCGCGCAACTCTATGCAGGCTTCGCCCGGCTCGGCACCACCAAGCCGCTGCGCGAGATCATGGCTGATAAGGACGATCGCGAGCCATTGCGGCTGCTGGATCAGGTCGCGGCCTGGCAGGTCGGCAACGTGCTCCTGGGAACTCCGCCGCCGGAGAATGCCGCCCATAACCGTATCGCCTTCAAGACCGGCACCTCCTACGGCTATCGCGACGCCTGGTCGGTCGGGTTCGACGGCCGCATGACCATCGGCGTCTGGGTCGGCCGGCCCGATGGCGCGCCGGTTCCCGGCCTGATCGGCCGCATCGCCGCGGCGCCCATCCTGTTCGATGCCTTCGCGCGGACCGGCAAGACATTGGCCCCGCTGCCGAAGCCGCCCAAGGGAACCCTGGTCGCCAGCAACGCGAAGTTGCCGTTGCCGCTGAAGCGGTTCCGTCCCGTAGGGGAGCTCGTCCGGACCGGCGGCGAGCAGGCGCTCCACATTCAGTTCCCGCTGAACGGGTCCCGGATCGACGTCGATCGCTCAGGCGGAGCCGAGGCGGCCGCCATGCCCGTGAAGGTTGTCGGCGGTGTGTTGCCGATGACTGTCATGGTCAACGGCACCGCGCTCGGTGAGATCGACGGACGGCGCCAGCGCCTGATCGATCCGCCCGGCCCGGGCTTTGCGCGGCTGACCGTGATCGACGCCACTGGCGCCGCAGACACAGTCGTCATTCGAATTCAATGACCTTGCCTTAAGCGGTTGTGGCGATGGCGGTTTCAGCGTAAGCGGAACCAATGGCCGAGACCTACCCAACTCCTCGTTTTGGAGCGCCCCGAGAGCCGAAAACGCCCGTGAATCCGGGCAGCCGGCTCGTGCTGATGCTCGACTTTGTCACCGCGAGCCACGCCCGCGCTGTGGCCTTTCTCCTGCTGTGCGCGCTGCTGCTCTTTCTACCTGGCTTCTTTACGATTCCACCGGTCGACCGCGACGAGGCGCGCTTTGCGCAGGCCACCAAGCAGATGGTCGAGAGCGGCGACTATGTCGACATCCGCTTCCAGGAGGACGTGCGTTACAAAAAACCGGTCGGCATCTACTGGTTGCAATCTGCCGCGGTCGAAGTTGCGACCGCGCTGAAGCTACCGAAGGCCGAACTCAGGATCTGGGTCTACCGGTTGCCGTCGCTGATCGGTGCGATCGGCGCGGTGCTCATGACCTATTGGACGGCGCTCGGCTTCGTCACGCGGCGCGCCGCGGTCCTCGCCGGCCTTCTGATGTGCTCCTCCGTGCTGCTCGGCGTCGAGGCGCGGCTCGCCAAGACCGACGCGATGCTGCTGTTCTGCGTGGTCGCCGCGATGGGGGCGATGGCACGGGCCTATCTGTCCTGGCAGCGCGCCGAGGACGAAACCCATCCGCCCTGGAGCTGGCCCGCGATCTTCTGGACCGCGCTCGCCGTCGGTATCCTGATCAAGGGTCCGCTGATCCTGATGTTCGCAGGCCTGACGATCGTCGCGCTCGCGATCCAGGATCGCGATTCCTCCTGGCTGTGGAAGCTGCGCCCGGTCTGGGGCCTGATGTGGATGCTGGTGCTGGTACTGCCCTGGTTCGTCGCGATCTTCTGGCGCGCGGGCGATGCCTTCTTCGCCGACTCCGTCGGCGGCGACATGCTGAGCAAGATCGGCGCGCAGGAGTCCCATGGCGCGCCGCCCGGACTGTACCTCGCGCTGTTCTGGATCACCTTCTGGCCGGGCGCGCCGCTTGCGGCGATGGCGGCACCTGCGGTGTGGCGGGCGCGGCGCGAGCCCGGTGCGCAATTCCTGCTGGCCTGGCTGGTCCCGTCCTGGATCGTGTTCGAGGCGGTGCTGACCAAGCTGCCGCATTACGTGCTGCCGCTCTATCCCGCGATTGCGATCCTCACCGCCGGCGCGCTGGAGCGGAACGTGCTTTCGCGCTCCTGGCTGGCGCGTGGCTCGGCCTGGTGGTTCGCGATCCCCGTGGGCGGCTCGATCATCGCGGTGGTCGGCGCGGTCATGCTGACGCGGCAGCCGGCCTTCGTGGCGTGGCCGTTCATCGCGGCCTCATTGATCCTCGGCCTGTTCGCCTGGTGGCTCTACGACAACAACCGCGCCGAGCGCTCGCTGCTCAACGCGCTGGTCGCGGCGCTGATGCTCGCCGTCGTGGTCTACGGCATCGTGCTGCCGTCGCTGACGCCGCTGTTTCCGAGCATCGAGGTCGCGCGCGCATTGCGCAACGTGACCTGCGTCGGGCCTAGAGCGGCTTCGGCCGGCTATCACGAGCCGAGCCTCGTGTTCCTGACGGGCACCCAGACGCTGCTGACCGACGGATCGGGTGCCGCCGATTTCCTCAGGCAGGGAAGCTGCCGGTTTGCGCTGATCGAGCAGCGCTCGGAGCGCAGCTTCGTGCAGCGGGCCGAGGCGATCGGGCTGCGCTACAAGGTCGGCGCGCGCATCGACGGCTATAATTTCTCGCAAGGACGCGCGATCTCGATCTCGATCTTCCGCTCCGAAGGCACCGAATAGGATGGCCGTGGCCACGGATATCGCGCCGCGCGCGAGCTATCCCATACAGCTGTTCGCGGTCGCGGGGCATGCGCTGGCGCAGCTCGTGCGCGCACCCTCTCATTCGCGCCGCGCAGCCGCTGCGCGAAAACTGGCGCGGCATTCGCTGTGGCTGAGCGCGGCCGGCGCAGCTCTGGTCATCGTGCTGATGGTCGCGTTCGATCGGACCGAGATCCAGCTGATGCCGGCGCGCGGCACGCCGGCGCTTTGGCCGATCCGCATCCTCACCGATTTCGGCAAGGACGAGAATGTGCTCTCGGTGCTGGGCGTAGCTTTGATTGTCGTGGCGCTTGTTGCGGCCGCGATGCACGGCACACGCCGTGCGCTGCTGCTCGGTTTTGGCACCCGGCTGCAATATCTGTTTCTCTCTGTTGCCCTGTCGGTGTTCGTCGCCGAGATCCTGAAATATCTCATCGGCCGCGGGCGTCCGTTCGTCGGCGGCAAGGCCGATCCGTTCAACTTCATCCCGTTCGAGGGCACGGGGGCTTATACCAGCCTGCCGTCGGCGCATGCGGTGACGGCGTTTGCATTGGCATTTGCGGTCTCGGCGCTCTGGCCGCGCCTGCGCGTGTTCATGTTCACCTACGCAATCGTGATCGTGCTGACGCGCCTGGTGCTGTTGGCGCACCACCCGAGTGACGTCACGGCCGGTGCGCTGGTCGGCATGGTCGGCGCCATGGCGGTCCGCTACTGGTTTGCGGCGCGCCGGCTCGCTTTTGCCATCCGGGCCGACGGCACCATCGTGCCGCTTCGGGGACCGCTTCCCGGGCGCCTCAAAAGGGTTGCCCACGGCCCATCCGCCCCATAAAAGCGGCTGCTTCCCGGGGCTGCCGGTTCCCCAGGGCACAGGCCAATTCCAACCACGAGCTTCGATTTGTCGTCGTCCCAGCCTTCGGTTTCCATCGTCGTCCCCGTGCGCAACGAAGCCGACAACATTGCGCCTTTGATCGAGGAGATCACGGCCGCGCTCGATGGCCGCTGGGCCTATGAGATCATCTATGTCAACGACGGCTCGACCGATGCGACCGGCGAGCGGCTTGCCGCGATCATGGCGCAGCGGGACAATCTGCGGCAGTTGCGTCACGCCAGATCGGGTGGTCAGTCGGCGGCGGTGCGCAGCGGCGTGCGCGCGGCCCGCGGCGCGATCGTGGCGACGCTCGATGGCGATGGCCAGAACAATCCCGCCTTCCTGCCTGACCTGATCGCAGCGGTGCAGAAGGGCGCGAACATCGGGTTGGCCGCGGGACAGCGCGTCGGGCGCAAGGACACCGGCTTCAAGAAATTCCAGTCGCGGGTGGCCAACAAGGTCCGCAACGCGATCCTGCAGGACGGAACCCGCGACACCGGTTGCGGACTGAAGGCATTCCGGCGCGAGGTCTTCCTGACCATGCCCTATTTCGACGGGCTGCATCGTTTCCTGCCGGCGCTGGTTCGCCGCGAAGGTTTTGACATCGCCTATGTCGACGTGATCGACCGGCCGCGCCATTCCGGCGTGTCCAATTACGGCTTCTTCGACCGGCTGTGGATCGGGATCATGGATCTCGCCGGCGTGTGGTGGCTGATCCGCCGCAAGAAGCCCACTCCAGACGTGACCGAGGTAAAGGCATGATCATTCAATTTGGTCAGGCGTTGCACAATTATTTCTACGACGTCTTCGTCGCCAAGTTCGATTTCTGGCTCGCCTTCGGCCTCGTCGCGCAGCTGTTCTTCACCGCGCGCTTCCTGGTGCAGTGGATCGCGAGCGAGCGCGCCGGCAACAGCGTGGTGCCGATGGCGTTCTGGTTCTGCTCGATGGGCGGCGGGCTGATGACGCTGGTCTACGGCGTCGTGAAGCGAGAACCCGTGATCATCCTCGGCCAGGCACTGGCGACGATCATCTATGTCCGCAACATCATGCTGATCATCAAGAACCGCGGCCGGACGTCGAAGACGCTGGACCGCTGATCCCACAGCCGCTGAGACGGCGCTATCGTATTTTCACGCAGATCTGATCATCAAGCGTCGTGCGCAGGCTCACATTGCCGCTTTGAGGGCGGCGAAGCCGCGATCGAGATCGGCCTTGAGATCGTCGGTGCTCTCGAGCCCGATATGGAGTCGCAGCGTCGGGCCGCCCGGCGCCCACTTGGTGGCCGTTCGATAGTCGTTGCAATCGAAGGGAATTGCCAGGCTCTCGAAGCCGCCCCAGGAGAAGCCCATGCCGAACAGCTTGAGTGCGTTGAGCATGGTGTCGACGGCCGTCTGCGGGGCCGGCTTCAGCACGATGCTGAACAGGCCCGAGGCGCCAGTGAAGTCGCGCTTCCAGATGGCGTGGCCCGGGTCGGTCTCGAGTCCCGGATGGAGGACGCGGGCGACTTCGGGGCGGCCAGCGAGCCAGCGTGCCATGTCGAGGCCGGAGCGGTGATGCTGCGCAAGGCGCACCGACAGCGTGCGCAGGCCGCGCAGCGCGAGGAAGACGTCATCAGGGCCGGCGCAGACGCCGAGCAGGCGAATGCCTTCGGTAATCTGCGGCCAGGTCTTGGCATTGGCCGAGATGGTGCCGAACATGATGTCGGAATGGCCGCCGATGTATTTGGTGGCGGCCTGCATGCTGATGTCGACGCCCTGCTCGAGCGAGCGGTGATAGAGCGGCGTCGCCCAGGTGTTGTCGTCGATGACGAGCGCGTCGCGCGCATGTGCGACCTCGGCGATGGCGCGGATATCCGGCATCTCGAACGATTGCGAACCGGGCGCCTCCACCAGCACCGCGCGGGTGTTCGGCTTGAACAGCATCTCGATGGCGGCGCCGATCAGCGGATCGAAATAGGTGGTCTCGATGCCAAGGCGGGCGAGCATGCCGTTGCAGAAATTGCGCGTGGGCCGGTAGACGTTGTCGCAGACCAGGATGTGGTCGCCGGTCTTCAAGACCGAGAGCAGGGTGGTCGAGATCGCCGACAGGCCCGATGGCACGATGCCGACGCCGGCGCATTGCGGCCCCTCCAGTGCCATCAGCGTTTCCTGGAACGCCCGGGTCGTCGGGGTGCCGTGGCGGCCATAGGTGAACTCGCCGCGATGGGCGTGCAGGTCCTCGGCGGTCGGATAGAGCACGGTCGAGCCGTGGAACACGGGCGGATTGACGAACCCCTTCTGCGCCTTGGTGTCGCGGCCGGAGGTGACCAGCCGGGTGTCGGCGTGTTGCTGTGCGGGGTGCGAGGAATCCATGCGTCTGCTTTCAAAAAGCGTTTCCGCCGGGCGCGGATCGCGCGGTCGGGGCGGCCTGATGGCCGCTGACGTTAATAACAGAACACAGAAGAGTCCCGTCAACCCCTTGACCCGGCTCGCCAGTCGTTCTGTGATGCGCAGGTGCTATTCAGTCGCCGCATGTTGAGGGGCCTGCCGCGACCTTCGATCCATCGTCTGACCGGACCTTGCGCCACAGCCATAAGTGCGGGCGCCTGCGGCGAGGATTAAGGTATGGCCTCCCAGGATGGGCGAGTGTCCGGCAAGGTTTTCCAGCATGACTCTTGCAAGGCAAGTTTTTGTAGGATTTGCCCTGGCAGAGACACCGTCCCTGACCTTGAGATGACTTTGAAAGGCTTGAAGCCCATGAAACGCGTAACCCTGGCTCTCTCTCTTGCTCTCGCCGCCGGCCTCTCTGCCCAGGCCGCCGATGCGCAAACGCTCAAGACCGTCAAGGACCGGGGCATGCTGTCCTGCGGCGTCAGCCAGGGCCTGCCCGGCTTCTCCTCGCCCGACGACAAGGGCAACTGGACCGGCCTCGACGTCGACGTCTGCCGTGCGCTTGCGGCTGCGATCTTCAACGATCCGACCAAAGTCAAATTCGTACCGACCTCGGCCAAGGACCGCTTTACCGCACTCCAATCCGGCGAGATCGACCTGCTCTCGCGCAACACCACCTGGACCCTCTCGCGCGACACCTCGCTCGGCGCCAACTTTACCGGCGTGACCTATTATGACGGGCAGGGCTTCATGGTGAAGAAGTCGCTCAAGGTGAATTCCGCGCTGGAACTGAACAGCGCCTCGGTCTGCGTGCAGACGGGCACCACCACCGAGCAGAACCTCGCCGACTACTTCAAGGCCAACAACATGAAGTACGAGGTGATCGCGTTCGGCACCAACGACGAGACCGTCAAGGCCTATGAAGCCGGGCGCTGCGACGTCTTCACCACCGACCAGTCGGGCCTCTACGCCAACCGCCTGAAGCTCGCCAATCCCAACGACCACATGGTTCTGCCGGAGATCATCTCGAAGGAGCCGCTCGGACCGATGGTGCGCCACGGCGACGACCAGTGGTTCGACCTCGTGAAATGGACGCTGTTCGCCATGATTACCGCCGAAGAGCTCGGCGTGACCTCGAAGAATGTCGACGAGAAGGCCAAGATGGAGAATCCGGAGCTGAAGCGCGTGCTCGGCACCGACGGCAATTTCGGCGAACAGCTCGGCGTGACCAAGGATTGGGTGATCCGGATCGTGAAGGCCGTCGGCAATTACGGCGAGGTGTTCGATCGCAATGTCGGCGCCGGCTCGCCGCTCGCCATCAACCGTGGTCTCAACAATCTCTGGAATAAGGGTGGTCTCCAGTACGCGCCGCCGATCCGCTGATCCCACCCGATCAGCCGGCATACGGCAATGAGCACCGAAGCTCGTAAACCGCCACTCCAGATCGCGCTGAAGATCAGGCGCCTTCTGGGTGGCAAGGCAGGCTGGAACGGCGTCGCCGTCCAGTTTGCCTTCGCAGCGGTGCTCGCCTGGATCGCCTACGAGATCATCTCGAATGCCCGCGCCAATCTGGAAAACCAGCACATTGCCGCCGGCTTCGGCTTCCTCAGCAACAATGCCGGCTTCGACGTCAACCAGACCCTGATCTCCTATACCGGCTCCGACACGTTCCTGCGGGTGTTCGTGGTCGGGCTCTTGAACACGCTCGTCGTCTCAGTGGTGGGCATCGTGTTCGCCACAGTGATCGGCTTCATCGTCGCGCTGTGCCGGCTATCGCCGAACTGGCTGGTGTCGCGCGTCGGCGAAATCTATGTCGAGATCATCCGCAACCTGCCGCTGCTGTTCCAGATCCTGTTCTGGTACCTGGCGGTGCTGGCGGCGCTGCCCAATCCGCGGCAGAGCATCTCGTTTCTCGGCATCGCCTTCATCAGCAATCGTGGTCTCGTCATTCCGAGCCCCATCGGCCAGCCCGGATTGTTGCCGTTCATGGCCATGCTTGCTCTCGGCATCATCGCCTCGCTGGGGCTGCGCTCCTACGCGCGACGCGCCCTGTTCCAGGCTGGCCGGGTAATCCGCATCTGGCCTTACGTGCTCAGCTTCCTGTTCGGTCTGCCGCTCGTCACGATGCTGGTGTTTGGTCTGCCGTTCACGGTCGAGCTGCCGCAGCTCAAGGGGTTCAACTTCGCCGGCGGCGCGCGCGTCATCCCGGAGTTCGTGGCACTGACGCTGGCACTGTCGACCTATACGGCAGCCTTCATCGCCGAGATCGTGCGCGCCGGCATCCTGTCGGTCCACAAGGGGCAGATGGAGGCGGGAGCCTCGCTGGGCCTGAGCCGCGGCTCCACGCTGCGGCTGATCGTGGTGCCGCAGGCGATGCGGGTGATCGTGCCGCCGCTGACCAACCAGTACCTCAACCTCACCAAGAATTCCTCGCTCGCGGTCGCGATCGGCTATCCTGACCTGGTGTCGGTTTGGGCCGGCACGTCGCTGAGCCAGACCGGGCAGGCGATCGAGATCATCACGATGACGATGGGCGTCTACCTCCTGATCTCGCTGATCACCAGCGGCGTGATGAGCATCTACGGTTGGCGCCTGAATCGGAGTCTCGGCGCATGAGCGACATCACTGCGTCGTCCTTCGTCCGTCAGGATCTGGTCGCCGAGCGTCCCGCGCCGGTCAACACCACCGGCTTTGTCGGCCTGCTGCGCACCCGGCTGTTCAATTCGCCGACCAATATCCTGCTCACGATCGTCGGCGCCTTGCTGCTCTGGTTCACGATCATTCCGTCCGTCAGATTCCTGATCGTCGATGCGGTCTGGAACGGCAAGGACCGCGGCGCCTGCCTGGCCGAGAACGCCGGATTCGCCGTCGGCGCCTGCTGGCCCTATATCCAGGCCAAGCTGCCGCAGCTGATCTACGGCTTCTATCCCGAAGCCGAGCGCTGGCGGGTCAACCTCGCGCTGATCCTGGCGGCAGCGCTGCTGCTGCCGCTGCTGATTCCACGCCTGCCGGCCAAGGGCCTCAACGCCAGCCTGTTCTTCTTCGCCTTTCCGGTCGTGGCGTTCTTCCTGCTGCATGGCGGCGGCATCAGCGGCTTCGGTCTGAGCTGGACTGCCGGCCTGCTGGAATTGTTCGACGACAGCATCGTCAGCGCCGGGCAGGTCCTGCTCAACCTGAGCAAGACATCGGTGATCGCGCCGCTGCTGTGGGTCGTCGGCAGCCTCATCATGCTGGCCGGCACCGCGATCCACTGGCTGATCTTCCCGCTGACCTGGCTGCGCGACCAATTGCAGGGCAGCGGCCAGTCGGTCTGGGTCGATTTTGCCATCACGACGGCGTTCGTCTCGCTGATCGCCTTCGTCCTCGGCGGCGGCATGCGCACGGGGTGGCGCGCGCTCGCGTCGAGCATCGCCACCTTCGTCGCCATCGCGATCGTCATCAAGCTGATGGGGCTCGACCATGGCGGCTTGCCGATCGTCGCGACCAATCTCTGGGGCGGGCTGCTGGTGACACTGGTGGTCTCCGTAACAGGCATCGTCACCTCGCTGCCGATCGGCATTGCGCTGGCACTCGGCCGGCGCGCCTCGATCCCCCTGATCCGGGTCTTCTCGATCGCCTTCATCGAGTTCTGGCGCGGCGTGCCGCTGATCACCGTGCTGTTCTTCGCCACCTACATGCTGCCGCTATTCCTGCCGGGCAATTTCACAGTCGACGGCCTCGTGCGCGCACTGATTGGCATTGCGCTGTTCACGGGCGCCTACCAGGCCGAGAACGTCCGCGGCGGCCTTGCTGCGATCCCGCGTGGGCAAAACGAGGCGGCGGCGGCGCTGGGGCTGTCGTGGTGGAAAACGACGTCGCTGATCGTGCTGCCGCAGGCGCTGCGCCACGTCATTCCGAACCTCGTCAACAGCTTCATCTCGCTGTTCAAGGACACCTCGCTGGTCTCGATCGTGGCGCTATTCGACTTGCTGGGCTCGCTGCGGGCGTCGTTCTCGGATCCGAAATGGTCGACACCGTCGACCGCGTTCACGGGTTTCGCCTTCGCCGGCATCATCTACTTCATCTTCTGCTTTGGAATGTCGCGCTACTCGCTGTTCGTCGAGCGACGCCTCAACGTCCACCGCCGCAATTGATCGAGGCCACCATGTCCGCAGATCCCATCGTCAGCATTTCCGGCCTCAACAAATGGTACGGCGAGTTTCACGTGCTGCGCGACATCGACCTCGAGGTCAACAAGGGCGAGCGGATCGTGATCTGCGGGCCCTCGGGCTCGGGCAAGTCGACGCTGATCCGCTGCATCAATGCGCTCGAGGAATTCCAGGAAGGTGAGATCGTCGTCGACGGCATCGAGCTCGGCCCGAACCTCAAGCATGTCGACGCGGTGCGCCGCGAAGTCGGCATGGTGTTCCAGAGCTTCAATCTGTTCCCGCATCTGACGGTGCTGGACAATTGCACGCTGGCGCCGATCTGGGTCCGCAACATGCCCAAGAAGGATGCCGAGGAGACCGCGATGAAATTTCTGGAGCGGGTCAAGATCCCGCACCAGGCCAACAAGTTTCCCGGGCAAATGTCCGGCGGCCAGCAGCAGCGCGTCGCGATCGCGCGCGCGTTGACCATGAATCCCAAGGTGATGCTGTTCGACGAGCCGACCTCGGCGCTCGACCCCGAAATGGTCAAGGAGGTCCTCGACACCATGGTCGACCTCGCCAAGGAAGGCATGACCATGCTGGTCGTGACCCACGAAATGGGCTTTGCCCGTGAGGTCGCCAACCGCGTGGTGTTCATGGACGCCGGCCAGATCATCGAGGCCAACACCCCGAACGAGTTCTTCGCCACGCCCCAGCACGCCCGCACAAAACTGTTCCTGAGCCAGATCCTGCGTTGATTTTGTAGATTTCGTAGGGTGGGCAAAGGCGCCCTTGCGCCGTGCCCACCATCTTCGGCGATTTGCGGGCGAACTGGTGGGCACGCTGCGCTTTGCCCACCGTACGGCACCGCGGCAAGCGCCCACGCTTAAAATTTTACGCAATTCCATCGCTGGCCGAAAACCATGCGGCTTGCGACGCCCCGCCGCTTCACGCGTCTGAAAGCTCTTTCTGCGCATAAGGCGCCAAAAGGGGTGCGTCAAATGCTCGGTTTCGTGTTCGGCCTCAATGCCCGTCTCGGGCGCCTGCATTTCTTCCTGGCCTCGATCGCGCTGGCGATCGTGATGACCGCGATCTGCTTTGCGATCGCGATGGCCGTGCTGCGCACGACATCGCCGAGCATGATCCGTCCGGAGGATATCACCCGAAACTGGGGCATCATTGCTGCGATGGTGTTCTTCGGCGTTGCGACCTTCACGCTGCAATCGATGCGCATCCGCGACATCGGCTGGGATCCGGTTTGCGTGATCCCGGCCTGGATCGCGCTCATGATCGTCGACCACGTGGTGGCGGGCCGGTTTCCGGCCTGGGCAATCGGCCAGGAGCATCAGGGCACGATGGTCGGCGGGCTGGTCAATCTCGCTCTGCTGCTGGCGCTCACCTTCTGGCCGAGCGCCGAGAGCGAGGCTTACACAAATCCGTTCGAGCCGCCCGCGCGCGCAGTCAGCAAGCCGTCGACATCGGACCAGCGCCTTGCGCGCGTGTCGCAAGGCGCGGCGCGTCCGACCTGGAGTTGAGAGCTGAGAGCCTGGAGCTAGACGAACGGCAGCTTGATGTTGCTGCGCTTCTCCAGCCATTCCGGCACCGGCAGGTTCTTGGCGCGCATGAAGTCGGCGTTGAACAGCTTTGACTGATAGCGGCTGCCGGAATCGCAGAGAATCGTGACGATGGTCTTGCCGGGTCCGAGCTGCTTGGCGAGCCGCATCGCGCCGACGATGTTGATGCCGGTGGACCCGCCGAGGCAAAGGCCTTCGTGCTGCAGCAGCTCGTAGATCACCGTGACGGCTTCCGCATCGGGAATGAGATAGGCGTCATCGACCTTCGCGCTCTCGACGATCGCGGTTTTGCGGCCGAGCCCGATGCCTTCCGTGATGGAGTCGCCGGGCGTCGCCTTGGCTTCGCCGGTCCTGAAGTACTCAAACATGCCGGCGCCGTGCGGATCGGCGCAGGCAATCCGGATGTTCTTGTTCTTCTCTTTCAGATAACGGCTGGCGCCGGCGAGCGTGCCGCCGCTGCCGACCGAGGAGACGAAGCCGTCGACCTTGCCGCCGGTCTGCTCCCAGATCTCGGGGCCGGTCGAGTCGTAATGCGCCTTGGCATTGTCGAGGTTGTTCCACTGGTCGGCGAACAGTACGCCGTTCGGCTCGGTCTTGCGCAGCTCGTCGGCGAGGCGGCGGCCGACGTGCTGGTAGTTGTTCGGATTGGAATAGGGCAGTGCCGGCGATTCCAGCAGCTCCGCGCCGCACAGCTTGAGAAAATCCTTCTTCTCCTGGCTCTGCGTCTCCGGGATCACGATCAGCGTGCGATAGCCGCGCGCGCTCGCCACCACCGCTAGCCCAATGCCGGTGTTGCCAGCGGTCGCTTCCACCACGAGACCGCCCGGCTTCAGCTCGCCGCGCTTCTCGGCTTCCAAAATCATCCATTTGCCGGCGCGATCCTTGACCGACTGGCCCGGATTCATGAACTCGGCCTTGCCGAGAATGGTGCAGCCGGTCAGCTCGGAGGCGCGCTTGAGCTTGATGAGCGGGGTGTTGCCGATGGCTTCGACAACGTCGTTGTTGATGGTCATGTCAGGCAATTACCGGCTGGATGCGTGAAGTCATCGAGACCCTAAAGTAGGGTCGCCGGGCTTACAAGCGACCCCTTGCAAGGCGAGGGCGTAAACTCTTATTGCTGCTTTGCGAAGATGACCTGCCGGACGTCGATGTTGCCGGAGAGGAATCCGGCCTCGCAATAGGCGAGATAGTACTCCCACAGCCGCCGGAACCGGTCGTCAAAGCCGAGCGGCACCAAGCCCGGCCACGCCGCGCGAAAGTTATTTCGCCAGGTGGCAAGCGTCTTGGCATAATCTTGCCCGAAGATGCGCTCGCGGATGACGGGAACGCCAAATCGGTCGCCAAGCGACTTCAGCACCGCCGGCGAGGGCAGCATGCCGCCGGGAAAGACGTAGCGCTGGATGAAGTCGACCTCGCGCCGGTAGCCCTGGAAGAGCTTGTCCTGGATTGTGATGGCCTGGATGCCGGCAAGGCCGCCCGGCAGCAGCCGGTCACGCAGCTGGGCGAAATAGCGCGGCCAGAACCGCTCGCCGACAGCCTCGATCATCTCGATCGAAGCGATCCGGTCGTAGCGATCCCGCTCGTCGCGATAATCCTGCAGCCGGATCTCGACCTTCTCGGCGAGGCCCGCCTCGTGGATGCGCCTGCGCGCGAAGTCGCGCTGCTCGGTCGAGATCGTGAGGCCAACGACGCGTGCGCCAAACGTCCTGGCGGCGAATTCGGCGAAACCGCCCCAGCCGCAGCCGATCTCGAGCAGCTTCTGGCCCGGCTTCAGGTCGAGCGCCTCGGCGAGGCGGCGATACTTGTTAGTCTGCGCGGCTGTGAGGTCTGTGGTCGATTCCTCGAACAGCGCCGACGAATAGGTCATGCTCGGGTCGAGCCACGCCGCGTAGAACGCATTGCCGATGTCGTAATGGGCGTGGATGTTGCGCCGCGCCTGGCGGCGCGTGTTGCGATTGAACCAATGCTGCACCGTCTGCACAAACCGCATCAGCGGCTTGTCAAGCAGCATGGCCTGGATCAGATCGTGGTTGACGCAGAACAGGTAGAGAAACTGCGTCAGGTCCGGTGTATCCCAATCGCCGGCGAGATAGGCTTCTGCGATGCCGATGTCGCCGCCATTGATCAGGCGCGAGGCGAAGCCGTAATTGTGCAGGCGCATGGTGGCATTCGGACCCGGCTCATGACCGCCAAGCCGAATCACGCGGCCATCGGGCAGGGTCACATCGAGTGTGCCGCGCCTGAGCCTAGAGCCGAAAGTGAGTGCAAGGCGGACAATCCGCGGCAGGTCAGCGAGCGCTGTCTCCACATTATCGGGCGTCACCGAGACGATATTCAACATCGCCGGACTCATCACCTCAACTGGTCAAGGGTGACAATCCGCAAGACGCACCCATCCCGTCTTTCGCCAGAACCGCGCGCGCCCCGCAAACGGTCAACTACGAATAATATATGCGGGTGTTTTGCCGGCCGCCAAGGTGGTTTCGCAGTCGGGCGCGGCATCGGTCGCGGGAAGGGCTATCGTCACCATCGCGCTACTCCGCGGCCTCCGTGAACTCAATCGGTGCCGCGCGCCTGGGCGCATTCGCCGCGAGCGCCTCGGCAGTCCCCGCCTTGTGCTGGACAAGGTACTGTGCGTTGCGGCGCGGTTTCAGTGGAGCGCGGGCGGCCTTCGCTGGCTCTGGCGTCAGTGTGGCGGCAATATCACATGAAATCTTAGTAAGCTTGACCGCGTTTCCGGATGTTTCGGAAATGAGAGAAAGCCTTGTAAGACAGGCATATCTTACATTTTCGGGCTGAGGATGCGGGCGCTTTCGGGGACGCATTTCGCAAGTGCGGGACTGTCCCGCAGTTCCGCGCCCGGCTAGGATGGCTCTCAGGTTCCGCAGAAAGCATCACCGTTGTGACCGAGTTACACAGACCCATCCAGCTGTTAAGCCGCGAATCGGCTAATCCGGCCGCGCGGCGGCGGTTGGATCTGCCCGGCAGGGGGTGGATGTGACACAGCGCGTTCCGGCGGTCGCCGAGCGGCGATCCTTTGGATCAGCTTTCCGCACACCGGCGCGCTGGTTTGCGGTGCTGTGCTTTGCCTCGACCTCGGGCGCCTGTGTGCTGACCCAGGATCTTCCCGATCCCGCGCTCGATGTCCCCGCGCATTACAAATACGCCGGGAAGGCGGACGCGCCGCCGACGCTGGATTGGTGGCGGGGTTTCCGCTCGGCGGAGCTGACGCAGCTGATGGAAGAGGCGCAGACCGTCAACCTCGACATCGCTGCCGCGGTCTCGCGCATCGTCGAGGCCGACGCCCAGGCGCGCCAGGCAGGCGCGGCGCTGCTGCCGAGCCTGTCGGGAGGCGGATCGGAGACGTATTCACGCACATCAGGCTCGAGTGCGTCGGGCCTGACCAATGGCGGTCGCGAAGTCGTCAACTATTCCTCGTCGCTGAGCGCCAGCTACCAGCTCGATTTCTGGGGCCAGAACCGCGACGCGCTGCAAACGGCGGAGGAGACTGCGAAAGCCAACCGCTTCGACCGCGACACCGTCGCGCTGACGACGCTCGCAGCCGTCGCCAATGCCTATTTCCAGGTGCAGTCCTCGCAGGATCGCCTGCGCACCGCCCAGCGCAATATCGCGAGCGCCCAGCGCATCCTCGATGCCATCCGCGAGCGCCGCAAGGCCGGGACGGGTACCGATCTCGACGTCGCCCAGCAGGAGAGCGTGCTGGCCAACCAGAAGGCGCTGGTGCCGCCGCTGCGCCAGACGCTCGACCAGAACGCCAATGCGCTCGCGGTGCTGGTGTCGCGCCCGCCGGAGAGCGTTCGCGTTGCGGGCGGCTCGCTGGACCGGATCGCGATCCCGCGCGTCACGCCCGGCCTGCCGTCAGAGCTCCTGACGCAGCGGCCCGACATTCGCCGGCAGGAGGCCCAGCTCGCCTCGGCCACTGCGAACATCGGCAATGCCCGCGCGCAATTCTTCCCGACCATCCAGCTCACCGGCAATGGCGGCTATCAGAGCTCGGCGCTGGTCTCGCTGTTCCAGCCTCACGCGGCTTTCTTCCAGCTGGTCGGCAGCGCGACCCAGCCGATTTTCGACGGCGGCAAGATCCTCGGCAATTTCGAATACGCCAAGGCGCGTCAGGAGGAGTTGCTCCAGACCTACCGCAAGACCATCGTCCAGGCCTTCACCGACGTCGACAATGCGCTGTTCTCGATCAAGCAGACCACGATCAAGCTGCAATTGCAGCGCGATGTCGTCAATGCTTCGCGGCGCGCCTTCGACCTCGCCGAGCAGCAGCTGCGCGCCGGCACGGCCGATATCGTGACCGTGCTCAACACCCAGCTGACGCTGTTTCAGGCCGAAGACACGCTGGCGCAGGCACAGCTCGCACGCCTTCTTGCCATTGTCAGCCTGTATCAGGCGCTCGGCGGCGGCTGGGAGCCGCGAATGGAGAAACCGGTCAATGCTCTTTAAGCCGGATACGAAGGACAACGCGAAAGCGGGGACGGCGAAAAAGTCGCGCGGCCGCGGCTTCGTCATGACCCTGATCACGCTCGCGATCCTCGGCGGCCTCGGCTATCTCGGCTGGACCGTGATGCATCAGCAGCCGCAGCAGGCGGGCGGCGGCCGTGGCCAGCAGCGGCCCGATCTGCCGGTGCCGGTGCTGGCGGCGACGCCCAAGGTTCAGGACGTGCCGGTCTATCTCGACGGCGTCGGCGCGATCCGTGCGCTCAATACGGTCACGGTGCGCTCGCAGGTCGACGGCAAGCTGATCGCAGTGAAATTCACCGAAGGCCAGGAGGTCAAGAAGGGCGATGTGCTCGGGGAGATCGACCCGGCGCTGTACCAGGCGACCTATGACCAGGCCGTCGCCAAGAAGGCCCAGGACGAAGCCCAGCTCGCCAACCAGCGCATCGATTTGACGCGCTACGAGCAGCTCGCGGCCACCAACGCCGGCTCCAAGCAGCAGGCCGACACCCAGCGCGCCGCGGTCGCGCAGACCGAGGCGCTGGTCAAGGCCGACCAGGCCTCGATCGACAATGCGGCGGCGACGCTGAGCTACACCAAGATCGTGGCGCCGCTCTCGGGCCGCGCCGGCCTGCGTCAAGTCGATCAGGGCAACATCATCCACGCCTCCGACACGACCGGCCTCGTCGTCATAACGCAGTTGCAGCCGATTGCGGTGTGGTTCAGCCTGCCGCAGCAGCAGATCATGCGTGTCAATGCGGCGGCTGCAAAGGGCGCGCTCGCGGTCGACGTGTTCGGCAATGACGGTGTCACCGTGATCGACACCGGCAAGCTCACCGGCATCGACAACCAGGTCGACCAGACCACCGGCACGCTCAGGCTCAAGGCGGAGTTTCCTAATGCCCATTACCAGCTCTGGCCGGGCCAGTTCGTCAATGTCCGCCTCAAGGTCGAGACCTTGACGCAGGCGCTGGTGGTGCCGACCTCGGCGGTGCAGCGTGGACCGATCGGCACGTTCAGCTACGTCATCGGCGAGGGCGACATCGTCTCGGCCAAGCCGGTGACGGTGACGCAGCAGAATGAGCATGACGCGGTCATTGCGAGCGGCCTGTCGCCGAACGACCGGGTCGTGACAACAGGCTTCGCCAATCTGTCCGACGGCTCCAAGGTGATCGTCGGCCGCGACGAGCAGACGCCGTCAGCCGACCTCGCCCCGCGCAAGCGCACGCGCGCGCCGGATGGCCAGAAGAAGGACGGTCAGGCCAAGGATGGCCAGAAGGACGGACAGGGCAAGGACGGCGAGCTCCGCGCCAAGCGGAGCAGCAGTGAAGGCGACCAGAAGGGCCAGACCGGTCCGGCGCCGGGGCCGACACAGGGGGCTGGGGCTCAACCATCGGGACCAGGAGCCAAGCAGCCATGATCCCGGCAACAGCCGCCTGAGCGGCAGGCGCATCTCATGGGTGTTTCAGAACCCTTCATCCGCCGGCCGATCGCGACCTCGCTGCTCGGCATTGCGCTGCTGATCGGCGGCGCGCTCGGCTATTTTGCGTTGCCGGTCTCCGCGCTGCCGCAGGTCGATTTTCCGACCGTGCAGGTCTCGACGCAATTGCCGGGCGCGAGCCCCGACGTGATCGCCTCGCTGATCACCGCGCCGCTGGAGCGGCAGCTCGGCCAGATCCCGTCGCTGACGGCGATGAACTCGACGAGCTCGTTCGGCGTCAGCCAGATCTCGCTCCAGTTCGACCTCAACCGCGACATCGACGGCGCGACGCAGGACGTGCAGGCCGCGATCAATGCGGCCGCAGGCGTGCTACCCAAGACGCTGCCTTATCCGCCAACCTACGCCAAGGTGAACCCGGCGGATGCGCCTGTCATGACGCTGGCGCTGCGCTCGGACACGATCTCGCTGCGGGCGATGAGCGACATCGCCGACACGCTGCTGGCGCAGCGGCTCAGCCAGATTTCCGGCGTCGGCCGTGTGTCCGTGCTCGGCGGGCTCAAGCCGGCCGTGCGCATCCAGGCCGATCTGGCGCGGTTAGCTGCCTACGGCATCGCGATGGAGGATTTGCGCGCCGCCATCGCCAATGCCAACGTCTCGGGGCCAAAGGGTTCGCTCGACGGCGCCCAGCAATCCTACATCATCGCGGCCAACGACCAGATCGCCGCCGCCGAAGCCTACCGCCCGATCATCATCGCCTATCGCAACGGCTCGCCGGTCACGATCGGCGACGTTGCCCAGATCGTCGACGGGCTGGAGAACGACCGCACCGGCGGCTGGTATCAGGGCACGCCGGCCGTCATCATCGACATCCAGCGCCAGCCCGGCGCCAATGTCATCGACGTCGTCAGCCAGATCCGGGCCGAGATCCCAAAAGTCCAGCGCGCCATTCCGGCCGGCGTGCACCTGACCATCGTCTCCGACCGCACCGTCACCATTCGCGCCTCCGTCCACGACGTGCAGTTCACGCTGATCTTGAGTGTGGTGCTGGTGACGCTGGTGGTGCTCTTGTTCCTGCGCTCGCTGCGCGCCACGCTGATCGCCGGCGTCGCACTGCCACTGTCGCTGATCACGAGCTTCGGCATCATGTATTTTGCCGGCTTCAGCCTCGACAATTTGTCGCTGATGGCGCTCACGATCGGCACCGGCTTCGTCGTCGATGACGCCATCGTCATGATCGAGAACATCGTTCGCCATATGGAGAACGGCGACAGCGCGATGCAGGCTTCGCTGAAAGGCGCCAGCGAAATCGGCTTCACCGTGATCTCGCTGACGGTATCGCTGATTGCGGTGTTCATCCCGCTGCTGTTCATGTCGGGCCTGGTCGGCCGCATGTTCCGCGAATTCGCACTGACCTTGACGATCGCGGTCGTGACCTCGGCGGTGGTGTCGCTGACGCTGACGCCGATGATGTGCTCGCGCCTGCTCAAGCACGCCCATGAGGAGCTGGCGGTGCCGGGGCTCGCCGCCGTCAGCCGCTTCATCGACCGCACCGTTGAGTTCTACCACCGCACGCTGCTCTGGGTGCTGGAGCACCAGCGCGCCACGCTGGTCGTGACCTTTGCGACGCTGGCGGCGACCCTGGTGCTCTATGTCGTCGCGCCGAAGGGTTTCTTGCCGCTGCAGGACACCGCTTCGATCACGGCGGTAACGGAAGCCGGGCCGGACGTCTCCTTCGGAGAAATGCAAAAGCGGCAGGCCGAAGCCGCCGACGCCATCAAGGCCGATCCTGACGTAACAGGCGTGGTCTCGGTGATCGGCGCCGGCTCGGTCAACCCGACCACCAATGTCGGCCGTCTCGTCATGACCCTAAAGCCGCGCGGCGAGCGGCGCGACGATGTCAGCGCGGTCATCACCCGGCTGAAGGACAAGGTCTCCGGCATCCCCGGCATGACCGTCTACTTCCAGCCGGTGCAGGACGTGCAGATCTCGACGCAGTCGAGCCGCTCGCAATACCAGTACACGCTGACCGGCACCGATGCGACGCTGGTCTCGGAATGGGCGCGAAAACTCGTCGACGAGATGCGGCGCGATCCCTTGTTCCGCGACGTTTCGTCGGAGGCGCAGGAAGGCGGCCTGCGCGCGCAGCTTGACGTCGACCGCACTCGCGCCGGCCAGCTCGGCGTCAGCCTGCAAGCCATCACCGACACGCTCAACGATGCGTTCGCGCAGCGGCAGATCTCGACCATCTACGGCCAGGCCAACCAGTACCGCGTGGTGCTGGAGGCGCTGCCGATGTACCAGCGCGACCCCTCGATCCTGTCAAAGCTGTACTTGCCGGGCGGGGCGAGCAGCTCGGTCGTCGGCGCGCCCAACGCCCAGGTGCCGCTGGACGCAGTGGCGACGCTGAAGCGCACCACGGCGCCGCTCGCGATCTCGCACCAGGCGCAATTCCCGGCGATCTCGCTGAGCTTCAACCTCGCGCCGGGCGCAGCGCTCGGCGATGCCGTCGAGGCGGTGAAGGCGATCGAGACCCGCATCGAAATGCCCAACAGCATCGTCGGCGTCTATGCCGGCGACGCCGCCGAGTTCGCCAAGGCGCTGGCCGGCCAGCCCTGGCTGCTGCTCGCCGCCGTGATCACGATCTACATCGTGCTGGGCGTGCTCTATGAGAGCTACATCCACCCGATCACGATCCTCTCGACGCTGCCCTCGGCCGGCGTCGGCGCCATCCTGGCGCTGATCCTGTGCGGGCAGGATCTCTCGGTCATCGGCCTGATCGGCATCATCCTGTTGATGGGCATCGTCAAGAAGAACGCGATCATGATGATCGACTTCGCGCTGGAGGCCGAGCGCGGGCAGGGCATGCCGGCGCATGAGGCGATCGTGCAGGCCTGCCTGTTGCGCTTCCGCCCGATCATGATGACGACGCTGGCCGCGCTGTTCGGCGCGCTGCCGCTGGCGATCGAGAGCGGCACCGGCGCCGAGCTGCGCTTCCCGCTCGGCATCTCCATCATCGGCGGCCTGCTGCTGAGCCAGCTGCTCACGCTCTACACGACGCCTGTGATCTACCTCGCGCTCGACCGCATCAACCGCCGCCTCGAGCAGGCGCTGCCGCCGCCGGCGCCCGAGGGGCCGCCGACGGCCGGCGCGACCGAGGGGATGCAGTGATGGCATCGATCTCGGAGCCCTTCATCCGCCGCCCGGTTGCGACCACGTTGCTGTCGATCGGGCTGTTCCTGCTGGGGGGCGTCGCCTACGAGTTCCTGCCGGTCGCTTCCGTGCCGAATGTCGACTTTCCCGCCATCTTCGTTTCGGCGAGCCGTCCAGGCGCCGATCCCTCGGTGATGGCCGCAACTGTAGCCGCGCCGCTGGAGCGGCGGCTCGGCGAAATTGCCGGCATCAACCAGATCACCTCGACGAGCTCGCTCGGAACGGCGAACATCCAGCTTCAGTTCGACATCGGCCGCAACATCGACAAGGCGGCGCGCGATGTGCAGGCCGCCATCAACGCTGCGCTGGTCGATTTGCCCAGCGATTTGCCGGCGCTGCCGCGCTTCCGCAAGGCCAACACGGCCGGCGCACCTGTCTTCGTGCTGGCGCTGACTTCCAAGACGCTGTCAGCCAGCGCCATCTACGACGTCGCCGATACCGTGCTGGCGCAGCGCATCTCGCAGGTGCCGGGCGTGGGCGACGTCACGGTGTCGGGCGCCGACCAGCCGGCGGTGCGGATCCAGCTCAACCCGGTCGCGCTGTCGAATGCGGGGATCGCGACCGACGACGTCCGCACCGCCATCATCAACGCCAACCCGCTCGGTCCGGTCGGCATCTTCAACGGCGAGCGCCAGAGTGAAACCCTGTCGCTGAACCGGCAGATGCGCACGGCCAAGGAATTCCGCGACATCGTCGTCAAGAGCTCCAACGGCAACTTCGTGCGGCTGTCCGACGTTGCCGAGATCGAGGACGGCGTCCGCAACGCGCGCTCGATCGCCTGGTTCAACAAGCAGCCGGCGGTGCTGATCCAGATCACCAAGCAGGGCGACGCCAACGTCATCGACACCGTCGACCGGGTGAAGGCGCTGATCCCCAACCTGAAGCAGTGGATCCCGGCCGGCGTCGACGTCTTGACCCTGGTCGACCGCACCAGCACGATCCGGGCCAGCGTGATGGACATGCAGTGGACGCTGCTGGCAACCGCCATGCTGGTGATGGTCGTGGTGTTCGTATTCCTGCGCCGGATGACGCCGACGATCGCGGCCGGAATCTCGGTGCCGCTGGCGCTCGCCGGCACCTGCGCCGGGATGTGGGTCGCGGGCTTCTCGATCGACAATCTCTCGCTGATGGCACTCGCGATCTCGGTCGGCTTCGTGGTCGACGATGCCATCGTCATGATCGAGAACATGTTCCGCAATCTCGAGCACGGCATGCGGCCGATGCAGGCGGCGCTGGAGGGCGCCAAGCAGATCGGCTTCACGGTGGTCTCGATCAGCCTGTCGCTGATCGCCGCGTTCACGCCGCTGATCTTCATGGACGGCATCGTCGGCCGTCTCTTGCGTGAATTCTCGCTGACCCTGACCTTTGCGATCGTGGTCTCGACCCTGGTGTCGCTGACGGTCACGCCGATGATCTGC
Source organism: Bradyrhizobium genosp. A (assembly GCF_049949275.1). Classification (NCBI taxonomy): domain Bacteria; kingdom Pseudomonadati; phylum Pseudomonadota; class Alphaproteobacteria; order Hyphomicrobiales; family Nitrobacteraceae; genus Bradyrhizobium; species Bradyrhizobium genosp. A. The sequence goes on from NZ_CP188196.1 coordinate 4,262,540, forward strand.
GCCCATTACATCCGGCAGACCACGTCGGGCTCCGCCACGCTGTTCGACCGCCTGATCGAAGGCTCGCTGTCGCGCATCGTTGCGTTCTACACCCGCACACTGCGCGCGGTGCTCGAGTTCCCGCTGCTGACGCTGCTGGTGTTCTTCGCCACCATCGGGCTCACGGTGATGCTCTACATCAAGGTGCCCAAGGGCTATTTCCCGACCGACGATTCCGGCTTCGTCATCGGCGCGACGCGCGCCTCGGCCGACATCTCGTTCCAGTCGATGCTGACGCTGCAGCAGCGTCTCGCCGACATCGTGATGCAGGATCCGGCCGTGGCCGGCATCGGCTCGACGGTCGGCGGCGGAGGCGGGCCGGGAGGCGCGACCTCGAACCGCGGCGTCATGTACATCAGCCTGAAGCCGCCCGAGGAGCGAGATCACATCTCGACGCAAGTCGTGATCGACCGGTTGCGGAAGGCACTGTTCCCCGTGCCCGGCATCCGTCTCTTCATGTTTGCTGCCCAGGATGTCCGTGCCGGCGGCCGGCAGAGCGATTCCAATTATCAATATACGCTCTCAAGCACCGACCTCGACCTGCTCCAGAAGTGGGCGCCGATCGTGGCCAAGCGGATGGAGACGGTCGACGGCATCACCGACGTTTCCAGCGACCGCGATCCCGGCGGACTTCAGCTGACATTGAACATCGATCGCCAGAAGGCCGCGGCGCTCGGCGTCAAGGTTCAGGACATCGACAACGCCTTGAACAACGCCTTCTCCCAGCGCCAGATCTCGATCATCTACACCCAGCGCAACCAGTACATGACCGTGCTGGAGATTGATCCGAAATTCCAGGTCGATCCGTCCAACCTCGAACGCATCTATGTCGCCGGCGCCAACCACATGCAGGTGCCGCTGTCCGCCGTGGTGCATGCGACCCGCGGGCTCGCTGCGCTCGCGGTCTATCATTCGCAGTCGGTGCCCTCGACCACGGTGTCGTTCAACACCTTGCCGGACGTGGAGCTGCAGGCGGCCACCCAGAACATCCAGCGCGCGGTCGAGGAGTTGCACATGCCCGAGGGCATTCGCGGCAGCTTCGACGGCAATGCCGGCGATTTCGCCAAGACCAGCGGGCGTCAACCACTCTTGATCCTCGGCGCGCTGGTGGCGATGTATATCGTGCTCGGCGTGCTCTACGAGAGCCTCGCCCATCCGCTCACGATCATCTCGACGCTGCCTTCGGCCGGCCTCGGTGCGCTGCTCGCGCTCCAGATCACCAACACGCCGCTGACGGTGATCGCCTTTGTCGGCATCATTCTCCTGATCGGCATCGTCAAGAAGAACGGCATCATGATGGTCGACTTCGCGCTCGATGCCGAGCGCCAGCGCGGCCTGTCGTCGGCCGAAGCCATCTTCGAGGCCTGCCAGGCGCGCTTCCGCCCGATCCTGATGACGACCATGGCGGCGCTGTTCGCCGGCATTCCGCTGGTGGTCGCGACCGGGCCGGGCACCGAGCTGCGCCGCCCGCTCGGCATCACCATCATCGGCGGCCTGTTCGTCTCGCAGATCCTGACGCTCTACACCACGCCCGTGATCTACCTTTTGATCGACCGCCTGCGCCGGCGGTCCGAGCCGCGCGCGCTGGCGGCGCCGGCGGAATAGGTTGTTGTCGCGCGTTACGAAGCGTATAGCGGCGATCATGTCGAACCCAGCTGAGACCACGGCCGCAGCGCCGGAGCCTATTCCCGAATGTCCGCACTGCCAGAAGCCGATGCCGCTCTGCATCTGCGACAGTGTCACGCCGATCGAAAATAGTCTCGAGCTCCTGATCCTCCAGCATCCGCAAGAGCAGGACAGGGCGCTCGGCACGGCGCGGCTGCTGGCCAGGCATTTTGCCGATGCGACCGTGCGGGTCGGCCTGTCCTGGCCGAGCCTGTCCAAGGCGCTCGGTCACCCCGTTGAAAACGCCTCGCACTGGGCCGTGCTCTATCTCGGCTCGGCCCGCGCCGCCGACCTCGACGTGGAGGCTGAGATCGTCGCGCTCAACCGCAAGGGCGAGGTCGCGGAGAACCAGCGCGCCATCCTCGGCAAGCTCGAAGGCGTGGTGTTGCTCGATGGCACCTGGAGCCAGGCCAAGGCGCTGTGGTGGCGCAATCCCTGGATGCTGAAATGCCAGCGCGTGATCCTCAACCCGGCGCACCCGTCGCGCTACGGGCGCCTGCGCCGCGAGCCGCGCAAGGACGGACTGTCGACCATCGAGGCGGCTGCAACGCTGCTGGCCGGTCTCGAGCGGCGCCCCGACATCGCAGAGACGCTCAACGCGAGCTTTGAACGGCTGTTGACGCGCTACCGCGAGGTTCAGGCCGAGATGCCGGAACTGGCGCCAAAGCCGGCGCCGAAGGGTCGGCGACGCGATTTCCGCCGCGGCAAACGGTCCTGACTCGAGCCGATCTCGTCCGTACGGTTGATTGCCCCGCCGGGCGTGTGAAGATAAAGACCCAGGGAACAGCAGGTCCTCCGCGATACCATCGCAGCGTTCGGTAAGCCGGAAACAGAACGGGCAGCCGAATTCCGGCGATCAGTTCTTGACGCTCTCCTCGTCGTCCTGCGGCACCTGGTCGGAAGCGGACGGCGGGAAGATGCTGTCATAGATCGCGCGCGCCTCACGAATGAGGCGAGCCCGTTCTAGCTCGGACTTCGGGATAAATCCGACGATCTCGCCCACGTGCTCTCCAGCGCTCGTTTGTTGGGACTGCATCACCCAGTTGATGCGAACTCTATGCCAGGCGACCTGAATCGGGGGTTTCCAACCACCCCGGGCAAACCCGGTGACGGAGCAGCGCGCGGCGATGTCCGCAAGCGCGGCGGAAGTAACGCTCGAACTGATTTATGTCGGAGTATCAGGGAGATGCGATGGAGGCCACGTCCGGAATTGAACCGGAGTACACGGTTTTGCAGACCGTTGCGTAACCACTCCGCCACGTGGCCTCAACGAGGGCGGAGCAATATAGGGGATCAGCGGTTTAGGCAACCCCGCGAGCCGCCGCTTACATCAGCGTTAGCGACAGGAGGAGGTCTCAGCAGGCGGCGTACCAGCCGTCCGGAAAGGGCAGGAGGGGCCAGGCACCCTCATTGTCATTCGCGGCCTTTGGCGTCGCGTGAAAGCTCCACGAGCGGGGCACGAATTCCTCCTCCGGCGCGGGCGCGAAATCATCGTTGATCATGGCGTCCCGGACGGTATCCAGCAGCAAGTTGAATTCGGCTTCGCTCATCACACCCTCCGGAACACGGATGGCACTGTCGCAAAGCCCGTTTGTTATCCGATTGACCCGATCGTTCGCATTTTAACGATCGGCCGATCGAGGCCCGATTGGTTAGCGATTCCTGAAATTCCCGCGGGAACTCTAGGTTCCTATGCGGGGGCGCCAGTGTGAAAGAGATCACATCCCCCGCGGTTTATTGCTCCTACCTCTTTGCACACGCCGGCCAACGCGGGCCGGGCGAGCAGGGCAGACAGGAGACTGGTCATGAAGGCGAGGTTCTTGCGGTTTGCGGGTGTGAGAAGCCGGGCGCGTCGCGCCTCGACGGTGGGGCTGTTCCTGACGCTGTTTGCCAGCAACGCCCAGGCGCAGCAGGGCACGCCGGAGCAGCGTCGGGCCTGCACGCCCGACGTCTACCGGCTCTGCGCCGGCGAAATCCCCAACGTCCGCGCCATCACGGCGTGCCTGCGGCGCAACCGCTCAAGCCTGAGCGAGGCTTGCCGCTCCGTGTTCGATCAGGCCGGCGGCTGAGCCGCCCCTGTGGATTTGTGCGCAGCAAGTACTTTGCGACTCCAGCGCAAATCCGCCTGGTGGCGGCTGTGGATATGTTGCGGACAAGCTGTTGAGTGGCGGCACGGATAAGCATGCCAACGAATCATATCTGACAGATTCATGACGCAATTGCGCGTCGCAGCGAAATCACCTGATTGATCTGTTAGGCCGTGTACCTACAAACCCGGCGGCGTCATGCGGCTGGCAACTACGTCCGCTTTGCTCCTGTAGCGACCAAGTTCGTGCTTCCGAGCAGTATGCGCGATGGGCCAGGAACAGAAGTGACTCCCGCGGAGGAGAGCTGCTAGTCATGCGGAGCTCGAAAAACGACTGGGATCTCGAGACATGCGCCGCCGTATCCTCTGGGTGGTCGTCGGAGTACCGCTGACGTTGATCGTCATCGGTGGAGGCGCGGCTCTCTCGATGCCGGTGGTACGCCATCTCATCTCGGGCTTGTGGAATTTGCCCGATCGATTGCCAGCCCTCGCTGGCAATAGCCAAGTAGGCTATCAGCCGGGCGCCGAGGATTATGCTCGTGATGTGGCGGCGCTGCTCCCGGACGCGATCGCGCGGATCGAAGCCGCGCATGGTCGACACTTCGCGCGTCCTGTAACCGTGGGCGTATATGCGACAATGGAAGCATATGCGGCTGCAAACGGCCTGGGTTCTACTGTTCCCGTGGGTGTGACGATATTCGGTCGAGTGAACCTGTCGCCTAAGCTATTCTGGCCGCAACACCAGCGCCTTCGCGCGATCCTGACGCACGAGCTCTCGCATGCTCACATTCAGGGATGGATCGGTGAATACAAATACGTCTACCTGCCAAATTGGTTCAAGGAAGGCTTGGCAGTTATGATCTCCGAGGGCGGGGGCGCTGAATTGGTCAGCGAAGACGAAGCGCGAGCCGCAATTCAGCGCGGAGAGCAAATCGTCATCGACGACGCTGGAAGCCTGGAAAGCCTGGGCGATGTTCGACTCGAACGAGCACCTGCCAACAAGCCCGCTTGGTATCCGATCGTGCTGGCCTACCGGGAAGCCGGAATGTTTGTGACGTGCCTTCGAGAGTCGGATGGGCCGGCCTTTGACCGCATGATGAACGCCATTTTGGACGGCAACGCCTTCGACAAAGCGATGACCGTCGGTTACCACGATGACGCGCGGTCGCTATGGCGGAAGTTCATGACGTCAAGCCCCGGTCGAAAATGACCGCTTCGGGTCCATTTTCGACGGTATCACCGGAGAATGTCGGCTGGCTGATATCCGCTTCTACCCCGGCTCTATGGACGCACAATCCCTTGCGTTGCCCGTCGGGCAAAACATCCAATCGGCGGGTCAATCGGCCTTCGCAAAAATATTCTCCTTTGCCGAAATTCTGATTTGCAGTAGATGTTCGCCACCTCATCCCGGTCAGAGGGGCGTATCGCGATCGTCACGAACGTGGGATGAGCCGTGGTGGACGCCGACTGCATCGGCGCGATTGGTTTCGCAGGGCGGGCAACCGTGAGCGACGACCATCGCGCGCACGACCGGTGCGGTCAGCGTACGGCAAAACCGTGTCGTCCTGACGCCCGGGGTCTGTGCGTCAAGTCTTGCGGTGATGCGTGTGGCCCGACCGGGCCCCGCGCATCAGCCATCTGCAAGGCGACGGGGGCAATAGTGCATCGCTCCCCGGGGAGAGCTCGGCATAAGCCGTCAACCCACTGCGCAGGGAAGGCCGGATGTTTGGCTTCACCTGTATGCCGCTGTGCAGCCTCTTGTAGCGCAACCATCGCACAGTGGACCGCGGGTGCCAGCCGGCACCCGGTCTTCCCTGCGCCCTCTGACATCAGAGGGTGGCGTGAGGATGCAAAGCTCGGGCGAAACATGCCGCGAGGATGCGAGGCTATGTCTGCTACCGGAGAGCGGCGAACGCCTCGCACTCCGTTATTGCGAGCGCAGCGAAGCAATCCAGAATCCTTCCGCGGAACGACTCTGGATTGCTTCGTCGCAAGAGCTCCTCGCAATGACGACGCCGAGAGAACGGCGCGTAAAACCTCGATTTCGTGTTCCCGGTCGGCGTGGACTTTCCGTAAAATTGCAACCCGCGCGTGCAAGAAGTCTTGATCCGCAGTGATCTAGATGTGATTGCCGGCCTTGAACGCAGCCCCGGACGACAGCGACTAACCTTCAGAGTGCATCAGGATCAGTGGAACGTGATCGAGCTTCCCCCTTGTAAAGCACCAAAATGGTGCTTTAGTGCTTTCCATGAGCCCGTCGCCCCGACATGCGCCATCGGCGCTGCGTTACAGGCTAGCCCCTGACCCGGCCGCCAAGGCTGCGATGGAGGCGACCTTCCAGGCCTATGACCGCATGATGGAGATCCTCGACGAAGTCGCGCGGACCCATAATGTGGGCTCCAACGTCGTGCTGCTGCATGCCCATGCCTATGAGCCGATCCGGAAACAGACCGCGCTGCCGTCGCGGCTGGTGACGCTGGGTCTGCGCGACCGCGCCGACTATCGCGCGGCGCAAGGCCGTCGTCTGCCGCTCGACGACAAGCTCGCCAAAATCAAGGGCCCGGCCACCATTTCGATTTCGACCGTGCAGGGGCGCTTCAGCGTGCCCTTCGACTACGCCGGCTACGCGGAGGGCTGGGGCCAGAGCGTGCCCGCGCACCTGATCCGCACCGACGACGGTTTCGAGGTTCACTACGGCGTCACGCCGAACAGTCTGCCAGAGGAGGAGAACGCTATGGATACCATCGCTGCCGCTCCCGAAAATTTCCTGTCCCGGGTCGGACGTCTGATCGCCGGCATCGCCTATGACGCGATCGAGCAGGCGGAAGGCAACAACAAGCTCGGGGTGGTTGGCCAGGCCATCCGCGAGATCGAGCGCGCGGAGAGCGAGGCGCGCGACGCGCTCGCCGCTGCGCGCGCCGAGGAATACCGCCTCAACGCGCGGCGCACCGAGATCGAACGCGAGATGACCGATCTCGCCGCCAAGATCGAGGGCGCGATCGCGGATAGCCGCGACGATCTCGCCCGTGCCGGCATCGCGCGGCAGATGGATCTGGAGGCGCAGTTCGAGGTGCTCTCCCACGCCATCGACGAGAACAACGAGAAGATCGAGCAATGCGTGACGTCGCTGCGCGCAGTGCTCTCGGCGCTCCAGGATGCCGAGCAGCGCCGCGCCGATCTCGAAAAGAGCGAGGCGGCTGCCAGCCACCAGGCCTCGACCTCGCCCCGCAAGCGTGGCGGCACGTCCGCGGCGGGGAAGGCACTGCGTGCGGGCAGGGCAGTGGCACGGGTCACCGGCGTGCCGCCGGGCATACCCTATTCAAGCGACATCGACGAGCTCAGCACGTTGCATCGCGACAAGGAGATTGCAGCGAGGCTGGCGCGGTTGAAGTCGCGCTCCTGAGGTTCGTGTCATGAGCGCATTGCTCGAACACGTCATGTCGCCCGAGGTCAGGCCGTTCGCGATCGCGGCGGCCATGATCCTCATCGTCGGCACGCTCGAAGTGGTCACGATGCTGATCGGAGCCTCGCTCAGCGAGATGCTCGGCACCAGCATCGATTTCGGCCACCCCAGCGACAATGGCGTGATCAACGCCATCTCCTGGATCAATGTCGGCGGCGTGCCGCTGCTGATCTTCCTGCTGCTGGCGCTCGGCGCCTTTTCCATCACCGGCTTCCTGATCCAGGACGTCGCGCGGATGGTGGCCGGTCCCTTGCCGGCGACGGTCGCCTCGATCGGGGCCGTCGCCGTGTCGGTCCCGCTGGTCCGCGCCGCGAGCGGCGCCATCGCACGAATCATTCCCAAGGATGAGAGCTACGCCGTCGGTCTCGGCGACCTCGTCGGCCGCGTGGGTGAGGTCGTCGTCGGCCCGCTCGATCAGGGGCCACCCGGCCGCGTCAGCGTCGCCGACGTCCACGGTAACAGGCACTTCGTCTGGGCGGTTGCGGCGCCGTCATCATCCCCTCTGCCGCAGGGAACCATGGTCCTGCTGGTCGATCGGGTCGACACGCGTTTCGTTGCGGTCAAGGCCGACGATGAACTCAGACCGACCAAACCCACTCTAAGCACCTAGCAAGTCATTTATCGGAGAAAGTCATGTTCGATATCGCAGTCCCGGCCATGATCGGCGTCGCGCTGATCGTCGTCCTCGGGATCGTCTTCACCATTCTCTACAAACGCGCCACCCGCGACGAGGCCTTCGTGCGCACCGGCCTCGGCGGCAAGAAGGTCGTGCTCGACGGCGGCGCCATGATCCTGCCGATCTTCCACTCCTATGCCAGTGTCAATTTGAAGACGCTGCGGCTCACCGTCGAGCGCAAGGAGCGGGAATCCCTGATCACCAAGGACCGCCTGCGCGTCGACATCGTCGCCGAATTTTATGTGCGGGTCCGCCCCGACGACGAGAGCATTGCGCTTGCGAGCCAGACACTGGGCGCGCTGACCAATGACGCTGAAGCCTTGCGTAACCAGGTCGAGGCAAAATTCGTCGATGGCCTGCGTTCGGTGGCAGCCACCATGTCCATCCTGGAGCTGCAGGAAAAGCGCAGCGATTTCGTCAAGCACGTGCAGGCGACGGTCGAGTCTGACGTCAAATCGAACGGCCTCGAGCTTGAATCGGTGTCGTTGACAAAACTCGACCAGACCGACGTCAAATTCTTCAATCCCGAGAATTTTTTCGACGCCGAAGGTCTGACCCAGCTCAAGACGGTCACCGAGACGCGCCGGCGCGATCGTAACTCGATCGTCCGCGACAACGAGGTGGCGATTGCCCAGAAGGACCTCGAGGCGCGGCAGCAGACCCTGACCATCGAGCGGACCAAGAAAGAGGCGGAGCTGTCGCAGGAGCGCGACATCGCCAACAAGACTGCGAGCACCCGGGCGGAAGTCGCGACCGCCACGCAGACCGCGCGCCTGACCGAGGAGAACGCCCGCATCGACACCGACCGGGCAGTCGCGGAGAAGGAGGCCGGCGCCAAGCAGGTCAAGGAAACCGCGGTGATCGAGTCGGATCTGGCGATCAACAAGCGTAAAACTGACGCCCAGCGCGAGATCCAGATCGCGACCCAGGAGAACGAAATCCAGATCGCGTCCAAGAGCAAGCAGACCTCGGAAGCGGTGGCCGAAGCCAAGACGGCAGAAGCCCTGGCCGTCTCCGCCGAGGAAAAGGTGGTCACCGCTCGCGCCGTCGAGGTCGCCGACCGTGCCCGTCTCACCCAGGTGCTCGCCGCGCGCACGGAAGCCGAGCGCAAATCGACCGAGCTGATCGTCGCCGCCGAAGCCGAGAAGAAGGCGTCGCTCGACCGCGCCGAGGCCGTCAAGACGCTGGCCACGGCCGAAGCCGAGTCCAACAAGATCAAGGCGGTCGGTGTCCGCAACATCGGTGAGGCCGAGGCTGCGGTGATCACCTTGAAGAACGAGGCGCAGAACAAGCTCGGCAGCAACGTCATCGATTTCGAGATCGCCAAGAAGCGGATCGAGACGATGCCGTCGGCGCTCGCCGAGATGGTCAGGCCGATCGCCAACCTCAAGGACGTCCGCATCCTCCACACTGGTGGCGCATTTGGCGGCAATGGCGCCGGTGGCGGCAATGTCGGCTTCGGCGAAGGGCTGGCCGGCGAGCTGCTCAAGGTGCACGCGCTGCGTCCGATGATCGACGAGATCCTCCGCCAGAGCGGCTTTGCGCCGGGCGACGATCCGGTGAAGACGCTGGTCGGCGCCGTCACCGGCAAGGCCAATGGTGCCGCGGTCGCGCCTGCGGCTGTGCCTGCGCCGGAGAATACAAACACCGCCGATCTGTGAATGCCGGTTCATTGCTGCGGAGAATTCGAAACGATATGAACCGGCTCGTTGCGCGTCTTGCGTCGCGTAACGAGCTGGAGCGCGGATCGAGGGCATGTCGAACCTCTCGGTCCACGCTCCGGACGAACCCTTCGCGAGGGAGGGCCGCCTTTCCTCGATGCTTTGCGAAGGATGGCGAATTCGTCCTTTGCAAGCGCAACCGGCTTTGTTATACGCAGCCGCGCGCGAACGACTGGTTCGCCTTTTCCTCGGTAGCTCAGCGGTAGAGCATCCGACTGTTAATCGGATGGTCGCTGGTTCGAATCCAGCCCGGGGAGCCAAATTCCGCTTCATTTTCAACTATTTGTTGGCGTCCGCTGATGCGGCGGGCGATGTTACTCGATCAGTTTCCCAGCGTCGTTACGCTTGGATCCAGCAGAATCGCGTTCAAGCGGATGTGTGTGGCTGCGGCACCGCCGCCACGCAGACGGCACCAAATCGACTTAATTCAAATTGAGCTTGATGGGGCCGGACTCTTACGGAGCTGATTCCTATGCCCGACATCCAGATCGACCGCGCCCATCTGGCCCCCTCGATTCTGCCGGCCGATATCCCCGAGCTGAGCGACGATGAATGCTTGGCCTGTCTCGCGCGCGCTGTCGAGACCCCCGATTCGGCACGGCTGGACCAAGTGGCGGCCCTGATTGGCCGGCTTGCCGTCGCGATCGAATAGGCGATCTCGCCTCCGATACCTGCGTTGCATCGCCGTTGGTTCACCGGCCAACGGACGTGTTGCGTTTTCGCGGAGCCTGCTCCAAATATGCGCCAAGTTTCGTCCGCGGCATTGTCCGCCTTGCAGGGTCCGCAAATGTCCGGTTTCTCGACCGCGCGCCAAAAAATGGTCGATGGCCAGGTGCGCACCAATGACGTCACCGATCGCCGTATTCTCGATGCCATGCTCACGGTTCCCCGCGAGGCCTTCGTGCCGGCGGGCCGGCAGGCGCTGGCCTATCTCGACCTCGATCTCGATGTGAGCGAGGGCGGCGCCAAGCGCTTCCTGATCAAGCCGCAGCTGACCGGCAAGCTGCTCCAGGCCGCCGAGATCGGCGAAGGCGACAACGTGCTGGTCGTCGGCTGCGCCACCGGCTATCTCGCCGCGCTGACCGCGAAGCTTGCCCGCCAGGTCACGGCGACGGAGAGCGATTCGGCTCTGGCTGCGAAGGCCAAGGACGCCTTCGCCGCAATCGGGCTCACCAACGTGACCTGCAAGGCCGCCGCCTGTTCCGAGGGCGATCCGGCTGCCGCGCCCTATGACGTGATCATCCTCAACGGCGCCACCGAAGTGACGCCGGACGGGCTGTTCGGCCAGCTCAGGGAAGGGGGACGCCTAGCGGGGGTCTCGGCCGAATCCCGGCCGTCGCGGGCCATGATCGTGACCCGTACCCACGGCGAATTCGGCCATCGGCCGCTGTTCGACGCCGCCGCCCCGGTGCTTCCCGGGCTGGAACGGACCGCCGCCTTCGTGTTCTGACGGCCGAAACCCCTTAAAATCCCGTTCTGAATCAGAAGTGTGGCCGGGATGCTGCACGTAAAGAGTTTCCACTGAGAACTACCCAGAGGGTGTTCCGTCCCGCTTGACCGCGTCCTATGTTGCTGCGGGGCCACGACTCCACTCGGATACGGTAACCAGGCTCGCGGGCACGAGCCTGGCGTGAGAATGAACGGATTTTCAGGGATGCATGGGGTGAAGTTCTTCACCGGAGCAGCGGTTTCGGTTCTCCTGACGGCGCTTGCCGGGCCGACGCCTGCATTGGCGGATACGATCGAGGCTGCGCTGGTGCGCGCCTATCAGAACAATCCGCAGCTCAACGCACAGCGCGCCCAGGTGCGCTCGACCGATGAGAACGTACCGCAGGCGCTGTCGGGCTATCGTCCCAAGGTCGGCGTCAGCCTCAGCACCGGGTATCAATATCAGGATTCCCAGGCAGCCCAAAAGGGAACGCCATTCTATGGCGTCCCCCAATCCAACAGCGCCAGCCTGACCGTCACCCAGACGCTCTATAACGGCAATCAGACCGCGAACAGGACGCGCGCGGCGGAGAGCCAGGTCTCGGGGGCCCGCGAGGCGTTACGTGTGCTCGAGCAGACGGTCCTGTTGCAGGCGGCCACGAGCTACATGGACTACCTGCGTGATGCGGCAACTCTCGAAGTTCAACGCAGCAACGTGCGCGTGCTCGAACAAACGCTCAAGCAAACCAGAGATCGCTTTAATGTCGGCGAGGTCACGCGCACCGACGTCGCGCAGTCCGAAGCCCAACTGGCGGCCGGCAGGACCCAAGCGCTGACCGCCGAATCGAATCTCACGACGACGCGCTCGAACTTCCGCCGAATCATCGGGAATGAGCCGACCAATCTTGCTCCGGGCTCGCCGGTCGATCGTTTCCTGCCTCGGACGATCGCCTCCGCGGTCAATCTCAGCCTGGTGGAGAACCCCAACGTTACGGCTTCGATGTACGGCATCGACGTCAACTTTCTCCAGGTCAAGATCAACGAAGGCGCGCTGCTGCCTACGGTCACCCTGCAGGCTGCTGTCAGCACGGCGTACCAGCAGACCCTGAGCATTTTCCGAACGAATACCGCCTCCGCCATCGCGACAGCTTCCGTGCCGATCTATCAGGGCGGCGGAGAATATTCGCTCATCCGTCAATCGAAAGAGAATCTGGCGCAGCAGCGCCTGAATCTCGAAACCACCCGCGACCAGACCCGTGCCAACGTGGTGCAGGCTTGGGGGCAGTTGGAAGCCGGCAAGGCGCAGGTGCAGTCGGCGCAAGCGCAGGTCACGGCGTCAGAGATCGCGCTGAACGGCGTGCGCGAAGAGGCCAAGGCCGGTCAGCGCACGACGCTCGACGTGCTGAACGCGCAGCAGGCGCTGGTCAACGCGCGTGTTGCACTCGTCACCGCGCAGCACGATCGCGTGGTCGCATCCTACTCCGTGCTCAGCGCGGTTGGCCGCCTTGCGCCGCAGGTGCTCGGCCTGAACACCACGGTCTACGATCCGAGCGTGCATTACCAGCAGATCCGCGATAGCTGGGCCGGCGTGCGCACGCCTGACGGACGCTAAGTCCCGTAGTCCTCCGGTCGGCCTCGCAAACAGCTGCGGCCGACCGGTGCATTGCTTGCAATCATCAAAATCCCTGACATAGCCTTGCCAAGAAGCTGCGGGTCGATTCGCCCCGCATCCAATGTTGCATGCGTAATGCTTGAGTGACGGGCAGGGGCGCCGCCTCAAGTTGAGCCGTGATCTGGGGACAAGTCTGGCTGTCGCGACGAAAATGTCGAGGCACACATCCGGAACCGGCCAATCCTGTCGTGCTTGGTGTAAAACAACGCATGCGAGGGCGTTGATGATGTGGAGTCGGAGATGACGCAGCCTGCAAAGGTCACAGAACCCTCCATGGAGGAGATTCTGGCCTCGATCCGGCGCATCATTGCCGACGACGAGGCCAAGCCGCCGCCGGCAGAGGCCGCGAAGCCCGCGCCTGCGCCCGCCGCGCCGCCAAAGCCGCGGGCCATGAACGACATTCCGCCATCCAAGGTCGCGCCTGCAAAGCCTGCTGCCGAGAGGCCCGCCCCGCCGCCGGCTGCAAAGCCAGCTCCGGCGCCGCCGCCTCCCGCGCCCGCGGCGGATGCATCCAACAACCAGGACGATATCGACGCGCTGCTGGCCGGGCTCGATGCGGCCACGCCTGCGCCCGAGGTCCGTGCTCCGGAACCCGAGCCTGAGCCCGAACCCGACGTGCTCGAATTGACCGACGAGATGGCGATGGACCCGGAGCCGACGCCCGCACCACCGCCGCCGAGCTTCCGCAGGGTCGAGCCGCGCGACGATCTCGAATTCGCCGAAGCGCCGCCGCCTCGTCCGACACCCGCGCCGTCCTATGCGCCGGTGGACTTTGACGTCCCACCGCTGCCGCCGCAGCAGCCGATCCTGGCCCAGTCGACCGTCTCGGCGGTCGAATCCGCCTTTAACTCGCTGGCCCACACGGTGCTCAGCAGCAATGCGCGGACGCTGGAGGATCTGGTCAAGGAGATGCTGCGTCCGATGCTGAAATCCTGGCTCGACGACAATCTGCCCGGCCTCGTCGAACGCATCGTGAAGGCCGAAATCGAACGGGTCTCGCGCGGCGGCCGCTGAACCCGGCCGTTCGGCCCCGACAAAGCCCCGCTCCAGTGTCATGCTTGACCTGCAGGTCGGGCCGGAAAGCCCTTGTGCCGCTGAGCTTTCCGTTGACTTGAACCGCGTGCGCGGCTTTCTAGCGCCCCATGATCGAGAAAAACTACCAGCCCGCCGATATCGAAGCCCGCATGTCCGTCGTGTGGGAGGATAGCCTCGCCTTTAAGGCCGGCCGTCCCGACCGCCGCGACACCGTGCCCTTTACCATCGTGATTCCGCCGCCGAACGTGACGGGCTCGCTGCACATGGGCCACGCCCTCAACAACACGCTCCAGGACATCCTGTGCCGCTTCGAGCGCATGCGGGGCCGCGACGTGCTGTGGCAGCCAGGCACCGACCATGCCGGTATCGCCACCCAGATGGTGGTCGAGCGGCAATTGATGGAGCGCCAGCAGCCCGGCCGTCGCGAGATGGGCCGCGAGAGGTTTCTGGAGCGGGTCTGGCAGTGGAAGGCCGAGAGCGGCGACACCATCATCAACCAGCTCAAGCGCCTCGGCGCCTCCTGCGACTGGTCGCGCGAGCGCTTCACCATGGACGAGGGCCTGTCCAAGGCCGTGGTCAAGGTGTTCGTCGAATTGCACCGTGACGGCCTGATCTACAAGGACAAGCGGCTGGTGAACTGGGACACCAAGCTCCTGACCGCGATTTCCGATCTCGAAGTGCAGCAGACCGAGGTGAAAGGTCACCTCTGGTATTTGCGCTATCCGATCGAAGGCAAAACGTTCAATCCCGAGGATCCCGCGACCTTTATCGTGGTCGCTACGACGCGCCCAGAGACCATGCTCGGCGATACCGGCGTGGCCGTGCATCCGGAGGATGTGCGCTATCAGAAGCTGGTCGGCAAGAACGTCATCCTGCCGCTGGTCGGCCGCAAGATCAAAATCGTCGCCGACGACTATTCCGATCCAGAAAAGGGCTCGGGCGCAGTCAAGGTGACGCCGGCGCATGATTTCAACGATTTCGAGGTCGGAAACCGCCACGGCCTGCGCCGCATCAGCGTGCTCGACAAGGAAGGCTGCCTCGATCTCCTCGACAACGAGGATTATCTGCGCGGCCTGCCGGAAGGCGCCTCGCAATTCGCCGAGGAGTTCAACAAGGTCGACCGCTTCGCTGCGCGCAAGCGCATTGTCGAGCGGCTGGAATCGTTCGGCTTCGTCGCGCGGATCGAGCCGCACACCCACATGGTGCCGCACGGCGACCGCTCCAACAGCGTGATCGAGCCGTACCTGACCGACCAGTGGTACGTCGACGCCAAGACCCTCGCAAAGCCCGCGATCGCGGCGGTGCGCTCGGGCGAGACCTCTTTCGTCCCGAAGAATTGGGAAAAGACCTATTTCGAGTGGATGGAGAACATCCAGCCCTGGTGCATCTCGCGCCAGCTCTGGTGGGGCCATCAGATCCCGGCCTGGTACGGCCCCGACGGCAAGGTCTTCGTCGCGGAGACCGAGGAAGAGGCCGTCAGCCACGCGCTCGGCTATTACGTCGAGCAGGAAGTGATCACGGCCGAGCAGGGCCGCGAGATGGCGCTCGACCGCAACAAGCGCGAAGGCTTCATCACCCGCGATGAGGACGTGCTCGACACCTGGTTCTCCTCGGCGCTGTGGCCGTTCTCGACGCTCGGCTGGCCGGAAGACGCTCCCGAGGTGAAGCGCTATTATCCGACCAATGCGCTGGTGACCGGCTTCGACATCATCTTCTTCTGGGTCGCCCGGATGATGATGATGGGCCTGCATTTCATGAAGGAAGTGCCCTTCTCGACCATCTACATCCACGCCCTCGTCCGCGACGAGAAGGGCGCCAAGATGTCGAAGTCGAAGGGCAACGTGATCGATCCGCTCCACCTGATCGACGAATACGGTGCGGACGCGCTGCGCTTCACGCTGGCCGCGATGGCGGCGCAGGGGCGCGACATCAAGCTCGCCACCAGCCGCGTCGAGGGCTATCGCAATTTCGCAACCAAGCTCTGGAACGCGTCCCGCTTTGCCGAGATGAACCACTGCGCCGTGCCCGAGGGTTTTGAGCCGGCAAAGGCCAAGGAAACGCTGAACCGCTGGATCGCGCATGAGAACGCGCACACCACGCGCGAGGTGACTGAGGCGATCGAAGCCTATCGCTTCAACGATGCCGCCGGCGCAATCTACCGTTTCGTCTGGAACGTCTATTGCGACTGGTATGTCGAACTCGCCAAGCCCGTTTTGCTCGGTCCCGACAGCCCCGCCAAGGACGAGACCCGCGCCATGGTTGCTTGGGCGCGCGACGAGATCTTGAAGCTGCTGCACCCCTTCATGCCCTTCATCACTGAAGAGCTGTGGGAGGTGACGGCCAAGCGCGACGGCCTGCTCGCGCTGGCGGCATGGCCGCTGAAGCCGTCCGGTCCGACACCGGAGCAGCTTGCGATGCTTGCGGCTGCGGCCGGACCGACTGATCCGCTGATCTCGCCTGCGTTCCTCATGCCGATCTTCGACCATGCCGACTTCACCGATCCCAAGGCGGAAGCCGAGATCGGCTGGGTGATCGACCTGGTCACGCAGATCCGTTCGGTGCGTGCCGAGATGAACATTCCGCCGGCAGCGCTGACGGCGCTGGTGCTCGCGGGCGCCTCGACGGAGACGAAGGAACGCGCGCCGCGCTGGACCGACGTCATCAAGCGCATGGCGCGTCTCTCCGACATCTCCTTCGCGGACCGCGCGCCTGATGGCGCGGTTCAGTTGCTCGTCCGCGGCGAGGTGGCCGCGCTGCCGCTGAAGGGCGTGATCGACGTTGCCGCCGAGCGCACGCGCCTCGACAAGGAAATCGCGAAGGCCGACGCCGACATCAAGCGTGCCGAGTCCAAGCTCGCGAACGAGAAATTCGTCGCCAACGCGGCCGAAGAGGTCGTCGAGGAGGAGCGCGAAAAGCGCCAGGCGGCACTGGCCCGCAAGGCCAAGCTGCTCGAAGCTCTGGAGCGACTGAAACAGGCCTCCTAGGCCTATTTCGGAAACGGCTTGCTGAGGAATTTCGAGCCCCTGACGCCATAGCGCCAGGGCAGCTCGACCGCCTTGGTAATGCCGATCCGGATGCCGGTTGCCACCTCGACATCCTCGGTCCGCGCATGCAGCGCGATCGGAGCCCGATCGAGGGGCAGCCTGTTGTGCGCAATGGTGATGCCCAGCGCCTCCGTCAGCTTGCCCGGACCTGAACACAGCGCGTGCACATCGACCGCGTGACGGCGGCGGCGCATCGCGGCCAGGCCATGCGTCGGCTTCAGCGCGCGGATCAGCACGGCGGCGGCGGAGCCTTGCTCCTCGGAGACGAAGTTGACGCACCAGTGGATGCCGTAGGAGCGGTAGACATAGGCAAAGCCGGGCGGGCCGAACATGATCTGGTTCCGCGGCGTCGGGCCGTTGTAGGAGTGCGCCGCCGGCTCGGTATGATGATAGGCCTCGACCTCGACGATGATCCCGCCGACGCCGTCGACCAGCATGGTCGCACCGATCAGGTCGCGCGCGACCTCGCGGACGTCGCGGTCGAAAAAGGCCCGCTTCAGCGATTTGCCGAGTCGCGGAGTGGAAGTCTTCGAGGTTGGAGCCATTCGAGGTGAGAATCGCCTGAGAACAGAGCAGGATATTGCCCATATCTGCCATGTTCCCTGAAGCAGGGCGAGCTGGGTTGCGGCTGGCACCCAGACCGACTAGGTAGGACCTGAACAGACCGGACAGATCATGGTCGTTATTGTCGATACCATCTCGAACCCGTTGCGCCCGCGTCACCCCGAAAAGGTGAATCGTCCTGATTCCGCTTCGCCACCGAAGCCGGACTGGATCCGCGTGCGCGCGCCCAATACCCGCGGCTATGCCGACACCCGCAACATCGTGCGCGCCAACGGCCTGCACACGGTGTGCGAGGAGGCGGGTTGCCCGAACATCGGCGAGTGCTGGGACAAAAAGCACGCGACCTTCATGATCATGGGGGACACCTGCACCCGGGCCTGCGCCTTCTGCAATGTCAAAACCGGCATGCCGAACGCCCTTGACGCGGCCGAGCCGCAGAACGTCGCCGAGGCCGTCGCCAAGCTCGGCCTTGCGCACGTGGTCATTACCTCGGTCGACCGCGACGATCTTGCCGACGGCGGCGCCGAGCACTTCGCCCAGACCATCCGCGCGATCCGCGCTGCGTGCCCGTCGACCACAATCGAGATTCTGACGCCCGACTTCCTGCGCAAGGAAGGGGCACTCGAAGTTGTCGTCGCGGCGCGGCCCGACGTCTTCAACCACAATCTCGAGACCGTGCCATCGCGTTATCTGACGGTGCGGCCCGGCGCACGCTACTTCCACTCGATCCGGCTGCTGCAGCGGGTCAAGGAGCTCGATCCCGCCATCTTCACCAAGTCTGGCATCATGGTCGGCCTCGGTGAGGAGCGCCACGAGGTGCAGCAGGTGATGGACGATCTGCGCTCGGCCGACGTCGACTTCTTGACCATCGGGCAATATCTCCAGCCGACCCGCAAGCACCACGCCGTGATGCGCTACGTGCCGCCGGACGAGTTCAGTTCTTACGAAAAGGTCGCGTACACCAAAGGCTTCCTGATGGTGTCGGCGAGCCCGCTCACCCGTTCGTCGCATCATGCCGGCGAGGATTTTGCGAGACTGAAGGCTGCGCGGGCCGCGACGGCCCGTTGAACTGATATGCCCCGATTTTCGAGCAAGCGCCGTGTCATTCACAGCGCATCCGAGATGTTTGATCTGGTCGCCGATGTCGAGCGGTACCCGGAATTCGTGCCGCTGTGCAGCGCGCTGAAGATCCGCCAGCGCATGGCGAAGCCCGACGGCACCGAGGTGCTGGTCGCCGACATGACGGTGTCGTTCAAGCTGGTCAAGGAATCCTTCACCAGTCGCGTGACGCTGGATCGCACCAATCTGAAGATTCTGGTCGAATATCTGCAAGGTCCGTTCAGTAATCTCGAAAACCGCTGGACGTTCGAGCCCAAGGGCCAGCAAGAGGGCAATGACGTCTGCGACGTCGGTTTCTTCCTCGCCTATGAGTTCAAGAGCCGCATGCTGGCGATGCTGATGGGCTCGATGTTCGACGCCGCGTTTGCGCGATTCTCTATTGCGTTCGAGAAACGGGCAGACGCAATCTACGGCCGGCCGAAGCTGGCGTCGTCGTAGTCTTGTGGAGTGGAACATGGCGCGCTGGAAGCAATCGTGGAGTGAGGATGACCTCAACCGGCTCAGGAAGCTCGCAGGCACCAAGCCAATCACAGTGATCGCGAAAGAACTCGGACGGACCACGGGCACGGTGCTTGCGAAGGCGATCGAACAAAAACTTCCCGTTGTTCATCGGATCGAGCTAACGGCGCAATGATCCGGCGGCGGCGTAAGAAGCTTCACCCCCGCGGTGGGCGCGGCGTCCTGCGCTTCACCGCGTGCCGGCGCGGCGAGCGGGTCACGCGTGGGCGCAGGCGGGTCGCTGCGGCGGCTTGGCGCGGCTTGGCCGACACTTGCGGGCCACGGGCGAGATCCATCAGCATGCGCAGGGCCTCGATGACCGAGCGCTGACGTACGGCGGTGCGGCCGATCGCGCCAAAACGCTGCTCGCGATGGATGATGCGGCCGTCACGCGCGGCGGCGGCAAAATGGACGAGGCCGACCGGCTTGCCCGGGGTGGCGCCGCCGGGGCCGGCAATGCCGGTGATGGCGACCGCGAGATCGACGCCGGCCCGCTCCAGCGCACCGATCGCCATCGCGGTCGCGGTCTCCTTGCTGACCGCGCCGAAATTGGTGAGCGTGCTGGCCTCGACCCCCAGCATCGCGCGCTTGGCGTCGTTGGAATAGGTGACAAAGCCGCGATCGATGACGTCAGACGAGCCGGGAATATCGGTCAGCGCGCCGGCAACGAGACCGCCGGTGCAGGACTCGGCGGTCGCGATCGTCAGCTTACGCATCCGGCACAGATCGAGCAGCGAGCGGGAGAGGGCGCGTGCGTCGCTGCCGCCCATGGCCTAGACGCTCCAGGTCTTTTCGTTAAATGGAAGACGAATGGTGGCGCTCGCGGTGGCCGCGATGCCTTCCTCGCGGCCGGTGAAGCCGAGCCGCTCGCTAGTGGTCGCCTTCACGGCGACGCGGGAGATGTCGACGCCGGAGATCTCGGCGATGCGCGCGCGCATGGCGTCGCGCAGCGGGCCGATCTTCGGTCGCTCGCAGATCATCGTGACCTCGAGATTGGCGATGCGGCCGCCGCGCGCCGTCACGCGCTCGATGGCGTATTTCAAAAACTGGTCGGAGGAGGCGCCCTTCCACTTCGCATCGCTCGGCGGGAAGTGCGAGCCGATGTCGCCGTCGGCGAGCGCGCCGAGGATGGCATCGACCAGCGCATGCAGGCCGACATCACCGTCGGAATGGGCCAGGAAGCCTTTGGTGTGCGGCACGCGCACGCCGCAAAGCATGAGATGGTGGCCTTCGCCGAAAGCGTGCACGTCATAGCCCGTACCGGTCCTGATGTCGCCGAGCAGGCTGGCCAGGCGCGCTTCCTCGCGCACGAAATCTTCGGGAGTGGTGAGCTTCATATTGGCAACATCGCCTTCAAAGGTCGCAACCGTCAATCCCGCCCATTCGGCGATCGCGGCATCATCGGTGAAATCGCTTCGTCCGTTCTTTGCCGCGCGACGATGCGCTTCGAGGATGACGTCGAAACGAAAGGACTGCGGCGTCTGCGCGATTCGCAAACGGGCCCGGTCCGGCGTGTCCTCGACATTGCCGTTCGCGCTCGTGACCTTGATGGTGTCGGTGACGGGGACCGCGGGGATCGCCGCGCCCGTGCGGCTTGCCGCCTCGATCGCACGCGAGATCACGCCGGCCGAGACGAAGGGACGCGCGGCATCGTGGATCAGGACGATGTCGGGCTCGTGCCTGGCGAGCGCTTCGAGACCGGCGAGCACCGAGGCCTGACGCGTCGCGCCGCCATGGGTCGGCGCCTCGTGCTTCAGGCCTGCGACCGCTGCCGTGAACATGGCGCCGTCGTCGGGGTTCACCACCGGCTGCACGGCGAACACGTCGGGATGGGTGCTGAAGGCTTCCATGGCGCGGTAGATCACGGGCACGCCGCCGATCTCACGATATTGCTTGGGACCACCGGCGCCCGCGCGCAGGCCGCGTCCGGCCGCGACAAGAACGACTGCGGTGCGCTGTGATTTCGCCATAGGACTCAAATATTGAACTGTTAAGGGATGCGTCGGACGTGGGGTGATTGCCGGCATGCCTCTAGCACGGCAGGCCCGCAAAAAAAGGGGGTTTCCCCGGTTTGTGGGATTCAGCATTTTGCTGCACTGCACTTGAAAGCTTTGCAGAACTGTCTAAACTGTAGGCATGGCGCTTGACTGCACAAGAATTGTGCGCAAGATAGGCCATGGCAGGCGCGATGAGGCCCTGTCCACTCAACGAGACCACTGTGACCGGCTCGGCAAGATCAGGCTCTAAGCCGTTGAAAATAGGCGATATTGAAATCGCTACCCCGGTCTTCCTGGCACCGATGTCGGGAGTGACGGACTCACCCGTCCGTCGGCTGGCCGCCGAGCTGGGGGCAGGTCTGGTCGTCTCCGAAATGACGGCCAGCGATGAGCTCGCCAACGGCCACCGCATGTCGCGGTTGCGCTGCGAAGCGACCGGGGTCGGGCCGCATGTGGTCCAGCTCGCCGGCTGCGAGGCGTATTGGATGGCCGAAGGCGCCCGCATCGCCGAGGCCGAGGGCGCCGACATCATCGACATCAACATGGGCTGTCCAGCCCGCCACGTCACCGGAGGCCAGTCGGGCTCGGCCCTGATGCGCGATCTCGATCACGCCGTCAGCCTGATCGAGGCGACGATTGCGGCCGTGAAGATTCCGGTGACGCTGAAGATGCGGCTCGGCTGGGATGACCGCACCCGCAACGCGCCCGAACTGGCGCGTCGCGCCGAGGCCGCCGGGATCAAGCTCGTCACCGTTCATGGCCGCACCCGCTGCCAGTTCTACAAGGGCGAGGCCGATTGGGACGCGATCCGCGCGGTCCGCGAGGCCATCTCCATTCCGCTCGTCGTCAACGGTGACATCACCACTTACGAGAAGGCGCTCGCGGCGCTCGACGCCTCCGGCGCCGATGCCGTGATGATCGGCCGCGGCGCGCAGGGCCAGCCCTGGCTGCCCGGCGAGATCGGCCGGCGCCTGAACGGCGGGGCGGAGGAAACCACGCCGCCGCTTGCAACGCAGCTGCATTATGTCCGCACGCTCTATGAAGGCGTCTGCGCACTCTATGGCCTGCGCGTCGGGCTCAGGCATGCGCGAAAACATCTCGGCTGGGCGCTCGACGTCGCGGCCGACGCGAGCGGCGCGCCAGTCGAGACGCTGAAGGCCTGGCGCCAAAAGATCCTCACGTCTGAGGATCCGGGCCTCGTCCACCAGTCTCTTCAGGATGCCTTTGACGATTTCGCATGGAGCGCTGCTGCATGACCTCAGCCGCTGACCATCGCAAGCCGCTTCCGTCCGACAGCGACGCGATCCTGGATGCCTTGCCCAATCCCGTGCTGATGATCGGGCCGGACGGCAAGATCGTCGCCGCCAATATCGCGACCGAGGCGTTCTTCGATATCTCGACGCAGTTCCTGAAGCGGCAATCGCTGAAAGAGCTGGTGCCGTTCGGCAGTCCCTTGCTGGCGCTGATCGACCAGGTGCGCTCGTCGAACTCGCCGGTCAACGAATACAAGGTCGATCTGGGCACGCCGCGCATGGGCGGCGACCGCCAGGTCGATCTGCATGTCGCGCCGCTCACCGAACGGCCCGGCCACATCGTGGTGATGCTCCAGGAGCGCTCCATCGCCGACAAGATGGACCGGCAGCTCACACATCGCAGCGCCGCCCGCTCGGTGATTGCGCTCGCCGCCATGCTGGCGCACGAGATCAAGAACCCGCTCTCCGGCATCCGCGGTGCGGCGCAGTTGTTGGAACAGCAGGCCTCCTCCGAAGACCGCATGCTGACCCGCCTGATCTGCGACGAAGCCGACCGCATCGTGACGCTGGTCGACCGCATGGAGGTGTTCGGCGACGAACGGCCCGTGGTGCGCGGGCCCGTCAACATCCATTCGGTGCTCGACCACGTGAAGCGGCTGGCGCAGTCCGGCTTTGCCCGCAACATCCGCTTCATCGAGGATTACGATCCGTCGCTGCCGCCGGTGCTCGCCAACCAGGACCAGCTGATCCAGGTATTCCTCAATCTGGTGAAAAATGCCGCCGAAGCCCTGATCGACGTCGCCGACGCCGAGATCCAGCTCACCACCGCGTTTCGCCCCGGCGTGCGCCTGTCAGTCCCCGGTCAAAAATCCCGGGTATCCCTACCGCTTGAATTCTGCGTGAGGGACAATGGACCAGGCGTGCCGGACGATCTTCTGCCCAATCTGTTTGATCCCTTCGTGACCACCAAGCAGACCGGCTCTGGCCTCGGTCTCGCGCTGGTCGCCAAGATCATCGGCGATCACGGGGGCATCATCGAATGCGAGTCTCAGCCGCGAAAGACCACCTTCCGCGTGCTGATGCCGATGTATTCCACATCGGTCAAACACGCTGATCACAGCAGTCGCGACGGCTCTGCCGGGAAGTCGTCGTCTGCATCACAGGGGGCAAAATGAGGATTAACAATGCCCGCAGGTAGCATTCTCGTAGCTGATGACGACACCGCCATCCGCACGGTTCTCAACCAGGCACTTTCCCGGGCCGGGTATGAAGTCAGGCTAACCGGCAATGCCGCGACGCTATGGCGCTGGGTCAGCCAGGGCGAGGGCGATCTCGTCATCACCGACGTGGTGATGCCGGACGAAAACGCCTTCGACCTGCTGCCGCGGATCAAGAAGATGCGGCCGAATTTGCCGGTCATCGTCATGAGCGCACAAAACACTTTCATGACGGCAATCCGCGCCTCCGAGCGCGGCGCCTATGAATACCTGCCAAAGCCCTTCGACCTGAAGGAGCTGATCGCCATCGTCGGCCGCGCGCTGGCCGAGCCGAAGGAGCGGGTCGCGACGCCGGACGACGACGGCGAGATGGAGGCGATCCCGCTGGTCGGCCGGTCGCCGGCGATGCAGGAAATCTACCGCGTGCTCGCACGCCTGATGCAGACCGACCTCACGGTGATGATCACGGGCGAGTCCGGCACCGGCAAGGAGCTGGTGGCGCGCGCGCTGCACGATTACGGCAAGCGCCGCAACGGCCCGTTCGTCGCCGTCAACATGGCGGCGATCCCGCGCGATCTCATTGAATCCGAACTGTTCGGCCATGAGCGCGGCGCCTTCACCGGTGCCAATACGCGAGCGTCCGGCCGCTTCGAGCAGGCCGAGGGCGGTACGCTGTTCCTCGACGAAATCGGCGACATGCCGATGGAGGCGCAGACCCGCCTGCTGCGCGTGCTGCAGCAGGGCGAATACACCACCGTCGGCGGCCGCACCCCGATCAAGACCGACGTGCGCATCGTCGCGGCGTCCAACAAGGATCTGCGCGTCCTGATCCAGCAGGGCCTGTTCCGCGAGGATCTGTTCTTCCGCCTCAACGTCGTGCCGCTGCGCCTGCCGCCGCTGCGCGAGCGCATCGAGGACCTGCCGGATCTCGTGCGTCACTTCTTCGCGCTGGCCGAGAAGGACGGATTGCCGCCGAAGAAGCTCGATGCGCTCGCGCTGGAGCGGCTGAAGCAGCACCGCTGGCCCGGCAACGTGCGCGAGCTGGAAAACCTCGCCCGGCGCCTCGCCGCGCTATATCCGCAGGACGTGATCACGGCCTCCGTCATCGACGGCGAGCTCGCGCCGCCCTCGGTCAGCCCGGGCGCGGCGGTCCAGCAGGGCGTCGACAATCTCGGCGGCGCGGTAGAGGCCTATCTCTCATCGCACTT
Organism: Bradyrhizobium genosp. A; assembly: GCF_049949275.1. Classification (NCBI taxonomy): domain Bacteria; kingdom Pseudomonadati; phylum Pseudomonadota; class Alphaproteobacteria; order Hyphomicrobiales; family Nitrobacteraceae; genus Bradyrhizobium; species Bradyrhizobium genosp. A. The sequence continues at coordinate 4,287,225 of NZ_CP188196.1, forward strand.
CCAGGGGTTTCCGAACGGCGTGCCGCCGCCGGGCCTGTATCACCGCATCCTCAAGGAGATCGAGGTGCCGCTGCTGACGGCCGCGCTCGCGGCCACGCGCGGCAACCAGATCCGCGCCGCCGATCTGCTCGGCCTCAACCGCAACACGCTGCGGAAGAAGATCCGGGATCTCGATATCCAAGTGTATCGCAGCGGGGGCTAGCCCCTCAAAACGGACGAGTGGCTCAGCTCCCCCTACCAAAGGTGAGCTGAGCCTGTCCGGATCGCGCTGGCCTGTGTGGCTGACGCGGTGAGCAGAAGTCCGGATCGGGTTGAAATGTTCCGCTGGAACGTTCGAATTCGTCATTCGGCCGCAGAGCGCGGCGTCGCACCTATCTGATCAGCCGGGTCGCGACCGGCTGAATATTGGCCATCTCCGCCCTCTGCTCCTGCCTGCTCGGGCCATTGACCAAGAGATCAGAGGCCACGATCAGCAGCAGCATGGCCGACACGATGATCGCGAGAAAAATCTTATCCATTGCCAAGTCAAGCCGGCATGGCAGGATTCCGTTCCCGAGAACCGGCAATTGACCCAGCGTCCTCTGTGGATGCGCCGCTCCGCCGCGGTCGAGACGCCGCGGAATTGTCGCAATTCGGCAACAATGTGGTACGAATACATCAGTACCCGCGGATCGCGGACCCGTTTTCAGCACCCCATTGCCGGAATGACCAGCGCAGACACCACGGCCGCATCCTTTGACACGGCCCCAGCGGAAGAGCCCCGGCGTTGGTCGGCGCGGCGCTGGTTGGTGCCTTTTGCCGTGGCGCTGGCGCTTTTGTCGGGCCTGTTGACCTTCCTGGTCCTGACCGGCCTCACCAGGATCGATCCGACGCCGGAGGTGGTCCGCTCGTTCTACCTGATCAATGCGGGCACGATCCTGCTGCTGGTCGGAATCATCGTGCGCGAGCTCTGGCAGCTGATCCTGGCGCGGCGACGGGGCAGGGCGGCGGCGCGCCTGCATGTCCAGATCGTCAGCCTGTTCTCGATCGTCGCGGTCCTGCCGGCGGTGCTTGTTTCCGTCGTCGCCAACGTCACCCTCGAACGCGGTCTCGACCGGCTGTTCTCGGGGCCGACCAGGGAAGTCATTCAGAACTCGCTGGATATCGCGCGTGCCTATATGCAGGACCATGCGCAATTGATCCGCGGCGACATCATCGGCATGGCCAATGACATCGCCCATGCCCGGCCACTCTACGACCAGGATCGCCGGTCGTTCCGCGAGCTGCTGACCGCCAGCGCCGGCTCCCGCAATCTGCCGGGGGCGATGATCATTGACAAGAACACCAACATTCTCGAGTCCGCCGACACCGGTATGCGACTGGCCTATTCGCCGCCGGCGCCGGACTTCCTCAGCAATGTCAACGAGAACGAGCCCGAGATCGCGGTGCTGCCGGATGCGAGCTTCGTCGCGGCGGTGATCCGCCTGCGCGCCTTCAGCGACACGTTCCTGTACGTCGCCCGGCCTCTCGATCCGAAGGTCGTTAATCAGCTCAAGCAGACCGAGATCAGCGTCGCCGAATACGCCCAGATCGAATCGCGCCGGCTCGGCATCCAGGTGGCGTTTGCGCTGATGTTTGCGGTGATCGCGCTGACCATCCTCATGGCCTCGGTGCTGATCGGCCTCAACTTCGCCAACTCGCTGGTGGCGCCGATCCGGCGGCTGATGAACGCGGCCCACACCGTCTCGACCGGCGACCTCCATGTGAAGGTGCCCGTGCATCAGTCGGAAGGCGATCTCGCCCAGCTCGGCGAGACCTTCAACAAGATGACGCAGGAATTGCGCAGCCAGCGTGACGAGCTCGTCAACGCCAGCGACCTCATCGACAGCCGCCGCCGCTTCATCGAGGCCGTGCTGTCTTCTGCGAGCGCCGGCATCATCGGCGTCGACACCTCCGGCAGCGTCGGCATCCTCAACCGCTCCGCCGAGAAGCTGATCGGGCATTCCGAGGCCGAGACGCTGGGCCATCCGCTCTCCGACGTGCTGCCTGAGCTCGACGAGATGATGAAGACGTCGCGGGAAGGGACCCAGCGCCTGGTGCAGGGCCAGATCACGATCACGCGCGACGGCACCGAGCGAAATCTTTCCGTGCGCGTCAGCGCCGAGAAGAACCAGCCGCACGACAGCTACATCATCACGCTCGACGACATCACCGAGCTGGTGTCGGCGCAGCGCACCTCGGCCTGGGGCGACGTCGCGCGCCGCATCGCCCACGAGATCAAGAATCCGCTGACGCCGATCCAGCTCTCCGCCGAGCGCATCCGCCGCAAGTTCGGCAAGGACATCACCGAGGCCAAGGACAAGCAGATATTCGAGCAGTGCACCGACACCATCGTGCGCCAGGTCGACGATATCCGCCGCATGGTCGACGAGTTCTCGCGCTTTGCGCGGATGCCGAAGCCCGTGATGGAAGGCGAGGACGTCGCCGACACCGTGCGGCAGGCGGTGTTCCTGATGAAGGTCGCCCATCCCGAGCTCGATATCGAAGCCGAGTTCAGGGAGGATCCGCTGCGCGCGCAGTTCGACCGGCGGCTGATCTCGCAGGCGGTCACCAACATCGTCAAGAACGCCACCGAGGCGATCGAGCAGGTGGCGCCGGAGGAGCTCGGCAAGGACGGTGGCAAGGGCCGCATCGATGTCGTGGTGTCGCGCGAGGGCGAGGACGTGCTGATCGACGTCATCGACAACGGCATTGGCCTGCCCAAGGTCGCGCGCTCGCGTCTGCTCGAGCCCTATGTGACGACGCGCGCCAAGGGCACCGGCCTTGGCCTTGCCATCGTCGGCCGCGTGCTGGAAGACCATGGCGGCCGCATCGAGCTGAAGGACGCCTCCGACTTCCGCGACGGCCAGCGCGGCGCCTGGATGCGGATGCGCTTTGCGATCTCCGGCGCTCCCGCGAAGGGCGAGGGGGCCGAGCAGGCCCCGGCAGTCAAGGAACCGGCGAAGGAAGCAGCCGAGGCGGCGGTCAAGGACGCAACCACGGTGGATATCAAGGAAATTGCTGCGGATTCCGTCACGTCGCCGGAAACAAAAGAGCCGGCGGCCGAAACCAAAGAGCCCGCTGAAAAGACCAATGATTCAACGAAGATCGAAGCCTCAACAGGCAACTGACAAGACAGGCGCGACCCATGGCAAGTGAAATTCTGATTGTCGATGATGAGGCCGATATTCGGGATCTCGTTGCGGGCATCCTCGAAGACGAGGGTTTTGTCACAAGGACCGCACGAGACAGCGACTCGGCCTTGGCCGAAATCGCCAATCGCAGGCCGCACCTCGTATTCCTCGACATCTGGCTGCAGGGCTCCAAGCTCGACGGCTTGCAGCTGCTCGAGCAGGTCAAGAAGGACAATGCCGATCTGCCGGTCGTGATGATCTCCGGCCACGGCAACATCGAGACCGCGGTCGCCGCGATCAAGCGCGGCGCCTATGATTTCATCGAGAAGCCGTTCAAGGCCGATCGCCTCATCCTGGTCGCCAACCGCGCGCTGGAAAACTCGCGGCTCAAGCGCGAGGTCAAGGAGCTGAAGCAGCTCGCGCCGAGCGCAAGCTCGCTGGTCGGCCGCTCGCCCAGCATGAACCAGCTGCGCCAGACCATCGAACGCGCGGCGAAGGCGAACAGCCGCATCCTGATCGTCGGACCCGCCGGCGCCGGCAAGGAATTGACCGCGCGCACGTTGCATACGGCCTCCGGTCGCGCCGACGGTCCCTTCGTCGTCATCAACGCGGCCGCGATCACGCCCGAGCGCATGGAGCACGAGCTGTTCGGCGTCGAACAGTCCAATGGCGAGCAGCCGCGCAAGCCCGGCGCGCTCGAAGAGGCCCATGGCGGCACGCTGTTCATCGACGAGATCGCGGACATGCCGCGCGAGACCCAGAACAAGATTTTGCGCGTGCTGGTCGAGCAGTCGTTCCAGCGCGTCGGCGGCACCGCCAGGGTGCAGGTCGACGTCCGCATCATCTCGTCGACCGCCCGCAACCTCGAAGAGGAGATCGCGGCCGGCCATTTCCGCGAGGACCTCTATCATCGGCTCTCGGTGGTGCCGATCCGCGTGCCCGCGCTCTCCGAGCGTCGCGAGGACATTCCGGAGCTGATCGACTATTTCATGGAGCAGATCTCGGCCGGCAGCGGCCTGCCCAGGCGGCAGATCGGACAGGACGCGATGGCGGTGCTGCAATCGCATGTCTGGCCGGGCAATGTGCGCCAGCTCCGCAACAACGTTGAGAGAGTCATGATTCTGGCCGCGGGCGGACCGGAGGTGATCATCACCGCCGATATGCTGCCGCAGGATGTCGGCTCCATGGTGCCGGCGATGCCGACCAGCAACAATGGCGAGCACATCATGGGCCTGCCGCTGCGCGAGGCCCGCGAAGTGTTCGAGCGCGACTATTTGATTGCACAGATCAGCCGTTTCTCAGGAAATATTTCTCGTACGGCCGAGTTTGTTGGCATGGAACGTTCGGCGCTGCACCGAAAGTTGAAGGCGCTCGGCGTCGGCTAACGCCCGACGTCGCGGCCGGACCTCGGGGATACGCGAGAAAAATCATCTACTTCCGTAGTTTTTCGGGGCAAATCCGCATGGCCTGCCGCGTGAAGCGGCTTGCCTAATAAGCCGTCCTGCCCTCTAATCGACCCGCTGTGCCTCCGAGGGGGATCTCATGAGGGACGGTAACCGGAAGAAGGCCTCAATTTTGAAAACGGGGTCACGACCGGCGCAATAAAAAGAAACTCAAAGCGAGAAAAAAACAATGGCGGCAGACCGCGCACAAAACCTACAGGACACCTTCCTCAATCACGTTCGCAAAACCAAAACGCCACTGACGATCTTTCTGGTTAACGGAGTGAAGCTCCAGGGCATCGTGACCTGGTTCGACAATTTCTGCTTGCTGCTTCGGCGCGACGGTCATTCGCAGCTCGTCTACAAGCATGCGATCTCGACCATCATGCCGGGCGCTCCGATCCAGCTATTCGAAGGCGGCGAGGATCAGCCGGCTTGAGAGTAATCTGATTGGAACCCCGGAATTTCAACGGGGATGCCGACCGCTCGCGGCCGGCAGGGGCCAAGCAGACGGGGCGGGTGCTTGTCATCGGCCCCTATTTGCGCGTGCGCGCGGGCGGTGCCGATGCGCAATCGGAGAGTCATATCCAGCGCAACGCCGAGGCCCGGCTCGACGAAGCCGCCGGCCTTGCGCGCGCGATCGACCTCGTCATTGCCGACGCCATCATCACGCCGATCAGCCAGATTCGGCCCGCGACCTATATCGGCAAGGGCAAGGTCGAGGAGATCGCCGCGCTGGCCAAGAGCCTCGATGTCGAGCTCGTGGTGATGGATTGCGCGCTGGCGCCGATCCAGCAGCGCAATCTCGAGAAGGAATTGCACGCCAAGGTGCTGGACCGCACCGGGCTCATTCTGGAAATCTTCGGCCGCCGCGCCAAGACCAGGGAAGGCTCGCTTCAGGTCGAACTCGCGCATCTCAACTATCAGCGCTCGCGCCTGGTGCGCTCGTGGACCCATCTCGAACGCCAGCGCGGCGGCTTCGGATTCATGGGCGGTCCCGGCGAGACCCAGATCGAAGCCGACCGCCGCCTGATCCAGGAGCGCATCTCCAAGCTCGAAAGCGAGCTGAAGAAGGTGCAGGCGACGCGGCGGCTGCATCGCGCCGGCCGCCAGCGCGTGCCGTATCGCGTCGTCGCGCTGGTCGGCTACACCAATGCCGGCAAGTCGACGCTGTTCAACCGCCTGACCCGTGCCGACGTGCAGGCTGCCGACATGCTGTTCGCAACGCTCGATCCGACCTTGCGCGCGCTGACGCTGCCGCATGGCGGCAAGGCGATGTTGTCCGACACCGTCGGCTTCATCTCCAATCTGCCAACGCAGCTCGTCGCCGCCTTCCGCGCCACGCTGGAGGAGGTGCTGGAGGCCGACGTCATCCTGCATGTCCGCGACATCTCGCACGAGGATGCCGAAGCACAGCAGAGCGATGTCGACGCGGTGCTGCGCCAGCTCGGTATCAATCCAGATGACTCAGGCCGCATCATCGAGGTCTGGAACAAGATCGACCGCTACGATTCCGAACAGCGCGAAGAGCTCCTGAACATCGCGGCCCGCAGGCCGGAGGATCATCCGGCCATGCTGGTCTCCGCCGTGTCGGGTGAGGGGATCGATGCGCTCCTCGCCGCGATCGAGGAGCGGCTCGCCGCAAAACGCACCACGCTCGACCTCTCGATCGACGCCGCCGACGGCGCCGGCATCAGCTGGCTGCATCGGAATTCCGAGGTGCTGGCGAAGGAGCTGCACGACGGCCGTTTCGACATGACGGTGCGGGTGGATGAGACCAAGCGGGATATCGTGGTGAACCGGTTCGACGCCGTGCCGCGTCTCTCGGCGTAAACCGGGAAAATCACGTGGACAGGTCGAGGCGCATGAACTGGTTGTGCGGACTCGCCTGATAGTCGGCGAACGCCGCGCAAGAAATGAAGCCGGCGCTGCGGTAGAGCGCGACGGCCGGAACGTGCAGCGGCGCCGTGCCCGTCTCGAGGCTGAGACGCGCATATCCGCGCTTACGGCCTTCGGCGATGATGTGGTTCAGAATGGCGCGCCCCGCTCCGGTCCGCCGCGCCGTGGGCGCAGCGCGCATCGACTTCACTTCGCCATGTGTCGCGTCCAGCTGCTTCAGAGCGCCAAATCCGAGCAGCAAGCCGGCCTGCCATGCCGTCCAGAACGTCACTTCCGAAGCTGAAAGACCGCTCGCGTCGAGTGCCTGCGCGTGCTCGCCCATGACGCTCTGCAGCTCTCGCAGATGATACGCCAGCAAGTCGGCGACATAGGGGGCTGTCGGATCGTCCTGCCTGATGTCCACGTCACGTCCTCGCCGTTGTATCGGTCCGCGTTTGAGCAGGTCCGGGCGCACCCTTCGCCGCATTCCACAACGCATCCATCTCCGCGAGCGACGCCTGTTCAAGCGTCCGTCCCTGCGCCTCCAGCGCTCGCTCGATATAGGCAAAGCGCCGCTCGAATTTCGCGTTCGTCGCGCGGAGTGCGGCTTCGGGATCGGCGTCGACATGGCGGGCGAGGTTGACGAGGGCGAACATCAGGTCGCCGGTCTCTTCCGCGATCTCCTGTTTGTCGTTGCGATCGAGCGCGGCTTCGATCTCGTCGGCTTCCTCGCGGATCTTTTGCAGCACCGCGCGCGGGTCGTTCCAGTCGAAGCCGACGGTGGAGGCCTTGCGCTGCAGCTCCATGGCGCGGGTCAGCGCGGGCTGGCCGGCCTTGACGCCCGACAGCAGCGATTTGTGCGGCGGCGTCGCCTCCGGCGGCCGGCGCGCGGCGCGCTCGGCTTTCTCTTCGGCCTTGATGCGGTCCCAGACCTCCTTGACGTGGGAGGAGGCGAGATTGCCGTCCTTGTCGGCAAAGACATGCGGATGGCGCCGGATCATTTTTCGCGTGATGGCCTCGACGACGTCGCCGAACGCAAACGCGTTCTGCTCCTCAGCCATCTGGGCGTGGAACACCACCTGGAGCAGGAGGTCGCCGAGCTCCTCGCGCAGATCGTCGAGATCGCCGCGGTCGATGGCATCGACCACCTCATGGGCTTCCTCGATCGTGTAGGGCGCGATCGTCGCGAAATTCTGCTCGAGGTCCCAGGGGCAGCCCGTCACCGGCGTGCGCAGCGCCGCCATGATCTCGATCAGGCGGGAAATATCGCGGGAAGGGGTCATTGCGGGGCAGTCTCCTGGGTCCAAAACCTTATGCCAAAAGCGGGCCGCCGTTCCCAGCGGTGGCATGCGGAACAGGCCGATTTCCACCGATTGGCTGATACGTTCCACAGTGCTAAAGCGCGGGCCATGAGTGACGCATTTTCATCACAAACCGCGCTGGTGCTGTTCTCCGGCGGCCAGGATTCCACCACCTGCCTCGCCTGGGCGCTGAGCCGCTTCGCGCGCGTGGAGACGCTTGGCTTCGCGTACGGCCAGCGCCACGCCGTCGAGCTCGACTGCCGCGACCGGCTGTTCGAGGGCATCAAAGGCTTGCGCGACGATTGGGCCGCAAAGCTCGGCGAGAGCCATACGCTGTCGATCCCGACGCTGGCCGCTGTCTCCGAGACCGCGCTGACGCGCGATGTGGCGATCGAGATGGGAGCTGACGGCCTGCCGAACACCTTTGTGCCCGGCCGCAATCTGGTGTTTCTGACTTTCGCCGCAGCGCTGGCCTACCGGCGCGGCATCACCCACATCGTCGGCGGCATGTGCGAGACCGACTATTCCGGCTATCCCGATTGCCGCGACGACACCATCCGCGCCATGCAGGCCGCACTCTCGCTCGGCATGGCCCGCAAGTTCGAGCTGCACACGCCGCTGATGTGGATCGACAAGGCGGCGACGTGGAAACTGGCGCACGATTTGGGCGGCACGGGGTTGGTCGATCTCATCCGCGAGCAGTCGCACACCTGCTATCTCGGCGAGCGCGGAGCGCAGCATGATTGGGGTTATGGCTGCGGCGAGTGCCCGGCGTGCAGCCTGCGGGCGAAGGGGTGGCGGGAGTTTGTGGCGGGGAGGTAGCTCCGCTGTCATTGCGCGGAGCTCTTGCGACGAAGCAATCCAGACTGCCGCCGCGGAGAGATTCTAGATTGCTTCGCTACGCTCGCAATGACGGGTGGGGAACTACCCAAAATCCTCCGGCCGCAGCTCGATCGGCTTGCCGTGCGGCGTGCGATCCGCCGCGTGGTCCCAGGCGTCGCGGTAGCGATGCAGCGTGTCCGTGGACGCGACGCCCTTGCGTGCGACCAACCCTTCCAGCGCGGCAAGCCAGTGCAAATAGTAGGTCTCGCCCGTGTCAGGATCGCCGGCGGCCTGCGCGCGCTTGATCTCATCGGCCAAGGCCGCGGCCCATTCCGGCCAGGTGAATACGCCGCGATCATGCAGCGTCAGCGCCATCGCAAAGGCGTGCGCTTCCCAAGGCGCTCGGAACACCGGGCCGTCGTCGTCGCGTGGAATGCTCGGAACAGCTGCCGTCGCGGCGGCAGCAGCATTGCTGCTCATCACGCCGGGTCCAGATACGGCTCGAACGCGTCGATCGAGACCTTTAACGTCGGATCACCGTCTGCGCCCCAGAGATCGCGGCCTTCGAACACGACCGTGTAGAGCCATTGCGGATTCTCGCCGAGCTCCATCGCCGCGGAATCCGGAAACACGTGGCAGCCGTGGTTCAGCTCGACCACGCCGACATGGCCCCGCACATAGCGCGGCAACCGCGTGTGCGTGGCCGGATGGATGTTTTTCGCACGCACGCGGTCGCCGATATTAAATTTGGCGGGCGCAGGCGCTGGGCGGGCGAACTTGCCGCGCACCATGATGCGCTCGACATTGGCGAGGTCGAACTTACCGTGCTTCAGCGCCTTACCGGGCTTCATTGCATGGCCGGCTGCGACTTCCTCGCGAGTGAGGTAGCCCTTCTCGATCAGCATCTCCTCGAGACCGAGAAACCACTTTTTGTAGTAGGAGCTGGAGAGATAGACATGCGGCGGCAGCGTCTCGCGATAGAAGCGCGAGGTGTCGATATTGAAGGCGCCGGCCGCGCCCATCGCACGCACCATGGCCAGCACACGAGACTCCCATTCCTCGTGGAATACAGGCTCGTTCGGCTCGGGCTCGACCTTGCCGAACCCGTCCATGCCGCCCATGTCGTGGACGCCGTTCACGACGGGGCTCCGGGCGTTTTGGCGAATCCCGTGCCGATCATCGAATCGCGCGTGACCAGCTCGGCGAGTTGCTCCTCGCTCCAGCCCTCCGTGCCCGCGGGGCGCATCGGCAGCACCAGGAAGCGCGTCTCTGCGGTGGAATCCCAGACCCGGATTTCCATGTCCTGCGGCAGCGTCACGTCGAAATCGGCGAGCACGCCGCGCGGATCTTTCACCGCGCGCGAGCGGTAGGGCGAGGCCTTGTACCAGACCGGCGGCAGCCCGAGCATTTCCCAGGGGTAACAGGAGCACAGCGTGCACACGACCATGTTGTGTCGCTCAGGCGTGTTCTCGACCACGACGAGATGATCGCCGACGCGGCTGACATGGCCGAGCGTGCCGATCGCCTTGCTGCCGTCCTCCAGCAGCGCGGTCTTGAACGCGGGATCCGTCCAGGCCTTGGCAACGACGCGCGCGCCGTTATGCGGACCGATCTTGGTCTCGTAGGCCTGGATGATGGCGTCGAGCGCGGCCGGCTCGACGTAGCCTTTTTCGGTCAGAATCGTCTCGAGCGCGCGCACCCGCAGCTCAGTCTCCGACAATTCCGCATGATCGTGGTGATGATGGTGGTCGTGATCTTGGCTCATGGTGTGGAAGATTAAGCGGATGGTGCGGACCTGTCGAGCGCTCCTTGGGCTGCAATCTCTTCACGGGTTTGTGCCGCAGTACACCAGCGTGGCCCGGGCGGGCCGCTCGAACGCGTCAGCCATTGACGCGCCGCGGACAATCCGTATACGCCGCGCGGGGACAAAGTGGCCGCCAAACGGCCGGTCGCCTGCGACAATAATCGAGGGGAGGGCCCATGACCGCGAGCTCGAACGGACCTGAGGCGAAAAGATTTGGCTGGAAGCTGATCGCACCGCTCGTGGTGTGGCTGGCGATCTACCTCTGGCCGGTGCCGGCAGGGCTCAACGTCAATCAGTGGCACTATTTCGCCGTGTTCGCGGCTGTCATCACCGGGCTGATCCTGGAATCGATGCCGGTCGGTGCGGTCGGGCTGATCGGGCTGACGGTCGCGGGCGTCGGCGGCTATATCGATGCCGATCCCAACAAATCGCTGCGCTGGATGCTGGCGGGATTCGCCGAGAGCACGGTGTGGCTGATCGTCGGCGCCTTCGTGTTCTCGATCGGCTATCGCAAGAGTCAGCTTGGCCGGCGTATCGCGCTGGTGCTGGTGCGGCGCCTCGGCACCAACACGCTCGGCCTCGGCTATGCGGTGGCGATGTCGGACTTCCTGCTCGCGCCGGCGACGCCGTCCAACACGGCGCGCAGCGGCGGCATCGTCTATCCCATCATCAGCAACATCCCGCGCATCTACGGCTCCGAGCCGGGGCCGACCGCGGGCAAGATCGGCACTTACGTGATGTGGACCGCGTTCGCAGCGACCGCGATCACGAGCTCGCTGTTCTTCACCGCACTGGCGCCGAACGCGGCCGCGCTGGCAATCGCCAAGAAGACGGTCGGCGTTGATGTGAGCTGGGGCCAATGGTTCATCGGCTTTGCCCCGCTCGGCCTGTTGCTGATGATCCTCGTTCCATTGCTCAGCTACGCGATTTGCCGGCCCGAGGTGAAGCGCAGCCCGGAAATCTCCGAATGGGCGGCAAAAGAGCTCGCGGAAATGGGCCCGATGTCGCGCAACGAGTGGATCATGCTGGCGCTGATCGTGCTCGCGATGTTCCTGTGGATCGCCGGCTCGAGCCCGGACATTCACGTGCCGCTGCTCGGCTCGAACTTCGTCAATGCCACGACCGTCGTCTTTATCGTGATCTCGCTGATGCTGGTCACCGGCGTGATCGAGTTTGCCGACATCGTCAGCGAGAAGGGCGCCTGGGAGGTGTTCTTCTATTTTACTTCGCTGTTGACGCTGGCTTCGGGATTGAACGAGATCGGCTTCATCAAATGGTTCGCCAATGAATTCGCCAAGCCGCTCACGGGGCTGTCACCGTCGACTGCGATGATCCTGCTGGTCGCACTGTTCTTCTGGATCCACTATTTCTTCTCGAGCATCACTTCACATGCCGCCGCCGTTCTGCCGGTCGTGCTCGCGGTCGGCTCCGGCATCCCCGATCTGCCGGTGACGACGCTTGCGATGCTCTGCATGTATTCGCTCGGCCTGATGGGCGTGATCTCGCCCTACGCCACGGGGCCGGCGCCGATGTATTACGGCAGCGGCTATATCGGGAAGGGACAGTTCTGGGGCTTTGGCCTGACCTTCGGGGTGCTCTATTTCGCGGGGCTATTGGTGATCGTGCTGCCCTGGCTAGCAATCGTCCGGTGAGCCTGCCGCAGGCTGACATCCCCGCAGACGAATTTTCTTCTGGCACGGGGGATTGGGAAAACTTCGCCCAACTCCCTGCAAATATCTGAAATTGCAAGAAAGACCGGAAAAGGCGATGGTGTGCTGCAGTGCAGCGTCGCCGTTGGGCGCCTGCCATTGTTCCACCCTCCGTCGCTTGGATGGCGACCTGGTTCTCGCGCGTCTTTCGGGCGGGCGAGCTAAGTATCTGCATGAAAGCCGCTGCCATGAATGCGCACCTGTCGCTGGTGATCGGAGAGCCGGTCGAGATCCGAGACGCCGCGGCGGAGCCGGAGGCGATGGTCCGTTTCGAGAACATCTCGAAGACCTATCCGGCCTATCGCGGCAAGCCCGGCGTCAACGCGCTGCAGGGCATCGACTTCGCGATCGCGCGCGGTTCCATCACCGGCGTGATCGGCCGCTCCGGCGCCGGCAAGTCGAGCCTGGTTCGGCTGATCAACGGGCTGGAGAAGCCCACCATCGGCCGTGTGATCGTCGATAACAGAGACATCTCGGCGCTCACGGGACGGGAGTTACGGCTCGCGCAGCGCTCGATCGGCATGATCTTCCAGCACTTCAACCTGCTGTCGTCGCGCACCGCCGCCGACAACATCGCGCTGCCGCTGGAGATCGCCGGCTGGTCGAAAGCCGATATCCGCGCGCGCGTGACCGAACTGCTTGAACTGGTCGGGATCGCCGACAAGCACGACCGTTACCCCTCCGAGCTCTCCGGCGGTCAGAAGCAGCGCGTTGGCATTGCCCGCGCGCTGGCAACGCGACTGAGCGTGCTGCTGTCGGATGAGGCGACGTCTGCGCTCGATCCGCAGACCACGCGCGCCATCCTCGATCTGCTCGCCAACATCAACCGCGAGCTTGGGGTGACCATCGTGCTGATCACCCATGAAATGTCCGTGGTGCGCCAGCTCGCCAAGGAAGTCGTCGTGTTAGATGCCGGCCATGTCGTCGAGAGCGGCCATGTCGCTGATATCTTCACGGATCCGAAGCATCCGATCACGCAGTCATTCCTGGCCGAGGTGACCGGCGACAGCTTGCCGGTCTCGCTGGCCAGCCGGATCGTGCAGGAGCCGGGCAGCCACGCCGTGATCCGCGTCCAGGTGCGCGGGGCAGGGGCCGGCGACACGCTGATCGCGCGGCTTGCTCGCGAGCTCGGCCTCGACGTCTCGCTGCTCTCGGCGCGCATCGACGAGATCGGCGGCCAGCATGTGGGCTCGCTGGTGCTCGGCATTCCCGGCGGCGAGGGCGCGGCGACACGCACGCTGGCCTGGCTGTCTCAATATCAAGTCTCGGCGGAGCGTCTCGGCTATGTCGCCTGAACTCATCAATCTGATCATCCAGGCCACCGGCGAGAGCCTGTACATGGTCGGCATCGCGGCGCTGCTCGGCACCGCCTTCGGCCTGCCGCTCGGCGTCTTCCTTGCCACCAGCCGGAAGGGCGAGCTGTTCGCGGCTCCCACGGTCAATCGCTTGCTCGGCATTGTCGTCAATGCGACGCGCTCGACGCCCTTTATCATTCTCGTCGTCGCCATCATCCCGTTCACGCGGCTGGTCGCCGGCACCTCGATCGGCTCGACGGCAGCGATCGTGCCACTGACCATTGCCTCGGCGCCGTTCATCGCGCGCCTGGTCGAAGCCGCGATCCGCGAGGTCGACAGCGGCCTGATCGAGACCGCGTCCTCGTTCGGGGCTTCCCCAATCCAGATCGTGTTCAAGGTGCTGATCCCCGAGGCTCTGCCCGGTCTGCTGCTTGCGCTGACGCTCGCAGTCGTCAGCCTGCTCGGCTACTGCGCCATGGTCGGCGCCGTCGGTGGCGGCGGGCTTGGCGATCTCGGCATCCGCTACGGCTACCAGCGCTTCATGCCGGAGATGATGCTGGCCGTCGTGGTCGTGCTGATCGCCCTGGTGCAGCTGGTCCAGAGCGCCGGCGATTATCTGGCGCGCCGGGTCAACCGCCGGCTGCGGCACCGCTGACGACCGTCAGGCAGCCAGCCTGGCGCGCCGCAGCGTCTCCGAAGGCAGCTCGGAGAAATGGCGCTTGTAGTCCAGCGAGAACTGGCTGAAGTGCCAGAAGCCGTGCTGCACGGCGACGTCATAGACTGACGTCTCGGCGCCGCGCTTGAGGTCGCGACGGGCGCGGTTCAGCCGCATCGCGCGCCAATAATGCATCGGGCTCGTCCCCAAAACCTCCTGGAAGCAATAGCCGAGCTTGCGCGGGCTGGCGCCGACCGCCTTGCAGACCTCCAGCAGCGAGAGCGAGCGGTCGCCGCTGCCATGCATCAGCGCGCGGGCGCGGTCGACGGTGCGCTTGCGCGCCACGGCGCTGCGGCCGGGATCGGCAGGGCGCGCCGTCGGCAGCATGTCCATGATTTCGACGAGGAGGGCATCCTCCAGCGCCTGCCTCGCCGCCGGATCGTCGAAACGTTTTGGCGCGGTCGTAATGGTCTCCTGGATCGCCGCCAGATGCGCGCGCAGCCGCGCGACCGGCGTCTCTGCCATTTCAATCACCTGCAACTGATGCCAGGCGCTGCGCGGGAGTTCGATATCAAGGCGCGCAGCCAGCTCCTCGATCAGCGCTGCGCTGGTGACGACACCGCGGAACTCGAACGCCTTCGGCGTGCACATGTCGACCTCGGCGTCGATGCAGACGATCACCTGGGCGCCTGCGACGCTGGCGCCGTTGCAATTGACCTCGCCCTCGCCGTGCCAGGGCAGGCCGATGCCAAAGCTGTCGGCACCGAGCTGACCATATTGGCGGACCTGTTGGCTGGTGACCTCGCGGAATACCTCGAGGCGGGGCAGCGAAAGCTGGGTGAAGCTGCCCGTGAAGGCGCCGGCACTGATCTGGTCGTAGCTCAGGCGCCAGCGTCCGAGCGAAGCGCAATGCTCGTCGACGTCCGTGCTGCTTGCCTGGAACAGGTTAGCAGCCGAGTCTTGAATCGGAGGAATTGCGCTTAACGCCATGACAGGACGCCGGAATCTTTGAGCCGAATAGCTGGCAAGAACCACGCCAGACTGGCACGACCATGGGCGCTGTCCAGCAAAATATTGCCGGATCTCGATAACGCCCGACGCGACCGGTGTGCAGTCTTCCCCATTGCCGTTCCCGGCATCGGGGCCGGGATCGCCTGCGGAGGATCGAGATGCGACCGACCGAGATCATGCGCGGCAGCCCGCCCGCGCTCGAGGCGCAGGTGACGCGCGCCAACTGGCGCAGCGCTCCTGCGATCCGGTGGGGCTTTACGCATGTTCGCGAAGTGCTACCGACCGCCGAGGTGCGCCGCTCGGCTCGTCCAACACCGATGCCGAGCGCGCCGCGCGAGCTGGCAAAGCTCGGCTTCACCGCGCCCGATGGAACGGCGACCACGATCGAGGCGACGCTGCGCGAGACCTTCGCCGATGCGCTGCTCGTGATGCATCGGGGCACCCTGGTCCACGAATGGTACGGCGACGGGATGAGCGTGACCACGCCGCACCTGATCTGCTCGATCAGCAAGTCGATCGCCGGCACGCTCGGCGGTGTGCTGGCCGCGCGCGGCCTGGTCGATCCGGAGGCGAGGGTGGTGCGCTACGTGCCGGAGCTCGAGACCTCGGTCTATGGCGGCTGCACGGTGCGCAATCTCCTCGACATGGCGGTCGCCATCAAGTTCGAGGAGGACTACGAGGACCCGAATGGGGACGTCGCGCGCTACCGCTTCTCGTCAGGATGGGACGTGCCACCGCCCGGCGTCGAGCCTGGCCATCAGCGGGCCTATCTCGCGACGTTGCGCGGCACCGGCAAGCCGCACGGCAAGGTGTTTCACTACGTTTCGACCAACACCGAGGTGCTCGGCTGGGTCTATGAGCGCGCCTGCGGCATGCCCTACCATCGCATCCTCTCCGAATATCTGTGGCAGCCGATAGGCGCCGAGGAGGATGGCTCGCTCACGCTGGACAGCCACGGCATGGGCCGCATCGCCGGTGGGCTCTCCGTCACCGCGCGAGACCTGCTGCGTTTCGGCGAGATGATCCGCTGCCGCGGCGTGGTCGAGGGGCGGCAGGTGGTGCCGGGCTGGTGGATCGACGACATCCACGAGAATGGCGATCCCAAAGCCTGGGCCGACGGCGACCTCGCCGAGTTCTTCCCGGGCGCGCGCTACCGCAGCAAATGGTTCACGATCGATCCGTTGCGCAACGCGCTGACCGCGATCGGCATTCACGGCCAGCTGATGCTGGTCGACCCTGATGCGGACACCGTCATCGTCAAGCTCGCGACGCAGCCGAAGGCCATGGACGTACCGATCGACCTCCGCTGGCTCGCCGGCTTCCGCGCCATCACCGCGCATCTCGCTCCGCGCTGACGTCTGGACATCATCATGCTCGACCCTGTCAAAGCCAAATCGCCGACGCAAGCTGCGACGCCGCACCCGCTCGATCCGCTGACAGCCGAAGAGATTGCCGCGGCCTGCGCCCTGGTGTGCGCCGCTGCGACCTCGCCTGAAAACTGCCGCTTCCCGACCGTGCGGCTGGAGGAGCCGACCAAGCAGGAGCTGGCGGCCGGCGGGACGCCGCGCCGCGCCTTCGCGCTGACGCTCGACGTGGTGACCGGCGAGGCGATCGAGCACATCGTCGATCTCGCCCGCGATGAGATCGTCGCCCGAAAAGTCATTCCGAACAGCGAGGCGCCCTACGGGCAGCCATCGGTGATGCTGGAGGAATTCTTCAAGTGCGAAGCCGTGGTCAAGGCCGATCCCGGCTGGCGCGCGGCGATGCATCGGCGTGGCCTCGCCGACAAGGATATCGAGCTGGTCCAGGTCGACCCATTCTCCTCGGGCTTTTTCGATTTCGAGTATGAGCGCGGCGCGCGCATCGTTCGCGCCGTCAGCTTCTTTCGCGAGCATCTTCAGGATAACGGCTACGCCCATCCGATCGAGGGCGTCGTCGCCGTCGTTGACCTGATCGGCGGCAAGGTCATCGACCTCACCGACGAGGATCCGATCGTGCCGATCCCGCGCAAGAAGCGGAACTACGGCGCGCACGAAGTCACGAACCCGCGCACCGACATCAAGCCGCTGCATATCGAGCAGCCCGAGGGTGCGAGCTTTCGGGTCGATGGCTGGAAGGTGGACTGGCAGAAATGGAGCTTTCGTGTCGGCTTCACGCCGCGCGAGGGCCTGGTGCTGCATCAGCTCGGCTATCAGGACGGCGAGCGCAAACGTTCGCTGATCCATCGCGCCAGCGTCACCGAGATGGTGGTGCCCTACGCCGATCCGACCGCGAACCATTTCTGGAAGTCGGCGTTCGACGCCGGCGAGTACGGGCTCGGCATGCTCGCCAACGCGCTCGAGCTCGGCTGCGATTGCCTCGGCAACATCCATTATTTCGACGTGCCGGCCGCCGACAACAATGGAAAACCCTTCGTCATGCAGAACGCCATCTGCATGCATGAAGAAGACTATGGAATTGCCTGGAAACACTACGAATTCCGCAACGGCCTGTTCGAGGTGCGGCGCTCGCGCCGGCTCGTGATCTCGTTCTTCGCCACCGTCGGCAATTACGATTACGGCTTCTACTGGTACCTCTACCAGGACGGCACGATCCAGCTGGAAACAAAACTCACCGGCATCATCCAGACTGCCGCCGTCCAGCCGGGCGAAAAATACAAATGGGGCGGCATGGTCGACGACAATCTCGGCGGCCCCACGCACCAGCATTTCTTCAACGTGCGCCTGCACATGGATCTCGACGGCGGCGGCAACACCGTCAGCGAGCACGATTTCGTGCCGCGGCCCTGGGGCCGCGACAATCCACATGGCAATGTGTTCGACACCACGACGCGCGTGCTGTCACGCGAGCGCGATGCCGCAGCCATTGCCAATGGCGAGACCGGCCGGTTCTGGAAGATCAGCAATCCGAACGAGACCAATTCGGTCGGCAATGCGCCCGCCTACAAGCTGGTCGTCAATCCGAGCCCGCTGATGCTGGCGCAGGAGGGCAGCTACGTGCGCAAGCGCGGCGGCTTTGCGACCAAGCATGTCTGGGTCACGGCGTTCGATCGGGACGAAAAGTACGCCAGCGGCGATTATCCCAACAACCATGCCGGCGGCGATGGCTTGCCGCGCTATGCCGCGCAGAACCGCAACATCGAGAACACCGATCTTGTGGTGTGGCACTCCTTCGGCCACACCCATATCTGCAAGCCCGAGGATTTTCCGATCATGCCGGTCGAGTATGCCGGCTTCACGCTGAAGCCGACCGGCTTCTTCGCGGCCAATGCCGCCGGCGACATTCCGCCGGACCGCAACAGCCGCAGCGTGCTCGCCGGCGATCCCAAGAGCGCCGGCAGCGGGTCGTGCTGCCACAAGGGCTAGCGGAGGAGGGCCTCGGCAGAAGCGTCCACGCCTGGCTCAGCCGGAGGCAATGCAATCGACGCCGGGCCTGCAACGAGGCTATCGAGATCGACCAGCAGCAGGTCGGCCATGTGGGTGAGCTGGTGAATCGGGATGCTGATCTCACCGCTCTCGGCGCGCGCGACGAATTCGGGCGAGACGCCGACGAGGTTCGCAATCTGGGCCTCGGTATAGCCACGCGCCTCGCGCGCGCCCCTGACCTGCGCGCCAATGTGCTGCCTGTGCAAGGCTTGCTCTTCCTCGGTCATCATGAGCGCCTGCTCATCCGCGCTCGCGACGCCATCGGCGAACGCGACGCCGAGCAGCCGGCGCTTCTGCCAGGCCACGCGGCAGGTCTTTCGCAAGCCGTCGGCAAAGACCAGCGCGGCCTCTTTCGGAAACGCCAGCGACCAGTCGAGCTTCAGCCGTGCGCCGGTGCCGGAGACATCAGCGATGGTGCAGGGGATGCTCACCGTGCCCCTGGCGCCGTCAAATTCGATGATCCCGGTCCTCGCCGTGGATTGCCTGCTCGCAGCGCGCAATTCGCTCATGGACGTCGCCCCCGGATGCCCAGCACTTGCTGAAAAATCTGCCGCCGATTTTACCTGTCGGGTTCCCAGGGCTCAATCGAACCCGCAAGCCATGGTGAAGGATTGGTTCTCGGCGGAGCAGGGAAGGCCGCCGGGGATGAACCTTCCAGCCCGGCAGCGCCACCAAGACCGGTGTCGCCCCAACCTTCCGGACGTCGCAATGAGATTGCTTGCCTTGCTCTGCCTGCTCGCCTTCGTCACACCCGCACACGCGGCTACGTCCGAGCAGCACTATCTCGATCTGCGCGACCGCTACATCGCCAAATTCTCGAAGACCAAGGAGAGCGACCAGACGTACAAGCAGCACGACGCGGCGCTTAACGAACTGACCGGGGTGCTGCGTGGCTTGGTGGGGCCCGTCACGATCAAGGGGCTGCCGGCCGACGGCAAGTCGAACGTCGACACGCTGTTCAAGGGCGACTCGGGCTTCGGCCATCTCGACGGGCTCGCTTTCGCCACGGAAGGCGACAAGCAGCAGGCCGTGGTGACCACGACATCGCTGCTTAAGCACTGGCTGCAGGAGCACAGCAAGGACGGCATGCCGCAGGCGATCGATGCGGCGTTCCGGTCGGACCGCTTCTACTATCAGGCGATCCAGGACTCAGCCTTCGCCAAATATGCAGCATTGCCGATCACCAAGCCCGCATCCGCGAGTGCCGCCGTGGCCGTGCTGGGCGTGCGCGGCAATGGCGATTTGAAGGGGCCGCCGCACGAGATCGACGTGGTCGCGATCCAGGGCGACAAGGTCTACTTCCTCGCTGCAACCAACGCCGTCAAGACCGCGGAGATCCCGGCTTGCGAAAAGGTCTGGAAGCAGATGATGGCCAAAAGGGTCAACAAGAATGACCCGCGGGGCGACATGGCCCGCGAAGACCAGGCGATGGACGCATACACCAAGTGTTTCGCCAACGAAGCGCCAAGCCAGGGCTGGTTCGCTGCGGCCGTGAAGAAGGCGCAGGGTCAGCTGGAACTGCTGCTGGCGCGGTAGAGCCGGCCGGGCTTCCAGCCGCGGCCTCGACGAAAATATCATGGGTTGCGCAAGGTTTTCCATCAAAAGCGGTCGTGCTATTTCGAAAAAAGTCAGACCCGCTCGCTGTCGATTGCGGTTGAGGGCGGCCGTTGCCTTGGGTAGGCTGTGAGCCTGCCTGGCGTGAGAGCGGGTCGATGAAAGCAGATCTCGAAAGAAAGTTCCTGCGGCGCGACTTCTTGCGCTTGGCAATTGCCGGCGCTGCGGTGACCGGCTCGCAGTTTCCTGAGCCGGCCCAGGCCGCGGCGGTCGACCTCAAGAACAAGCGACGGGCCCGCTATCGGGCGGATTCCGTCGAGGTACGCAACTTCTATCGCGTCAACAGTTATCCTGCCCGTTAACGAGAGACGCGGATGCTGATTAAGAAGTCGGATGATCATCGCAAGACTTACAAGTCGACCGGCGGCCGATCCGGCGGAGATGGCGAACTCGACCGCCGTGCCTTCCTGAGACGTTCCGGACTTGCTGCGGGAGCATTGGGAGCACTTGGCGTGCTGCCACTGGGCGGGCTGCGCACAGCGCAAGCCGGTCCGCCGCCCGAGGCGGGGGCAACGGTCACGACGCGCAAGAACGTCTGTACGCACTGCTCGGTCGGATGTTCGGTTCTTGCCAAGGTCTCGAACGGCGTCTGGATCGGACAAGAGCCGGACTATGACAGTCCGATCAATCGCGGTTCGCACTGCTGCAAGGGCGCCGCGGTCCGCGACGACGTCCTGAACCAGCGCCGGTTGCGCTATCCCGTCAAGCTCGTCGACGGTCAGTGGAAGCGCATCTCCTGGGAAGTCGCCTTCAACGAGATCGGCGACAAGCTGCTCGACATCAGACAGGCGTCAGGACCTGACTCCGTCTATTGGCTCGGCTCGGCCAAATTCACCAACGAGGCCGCCTATCTGAACCGTAAATTGGCTGCATTCTGGGGAACCAACAATTCCGACCACCAGGCGCGCATCTGCCACTCTACGACCGTCACCGGCGTAGCCAACACATGGGGCTATGGCGCGATGACGAACAGCTACAACGATATCCGCAACGCCAAGACCATCTTGCTCATGGGAGGAAACCCCGCCGAGGCGCATCCCGTCTCCCTGCAGCACATTCTCGAGGGCAAGGAGCTCAACCGCGCCAACATGATCGTGGTGGATCCGCGAATGACGCGGACCGCTGCGCATGCGACCGAGTACGTCCGCGTCCGTCCGGGGACGCACATCGCCACGATCTACGGCATGTTGTGGCACATTTTCGAGAACGGCTGGGAAGACAAGGAATTCCTGAGTCAGCGCGTGTATGGCGTCGACGAGATCCGCAAGCAGGCCGCGAAGTGGAATCCGAAGGAAGTCGAGCGCGTCACCGGTCTGCCCGAGGCGCAGGTCAAGCACATCGCTGAGGTGTTCGCCAAGCAGAAGCCGGCGACGCTGATCTGGGCGATGGGCCAGACCCAATTCACCACCGGCACGGCCAATGTGCGCGCCAGTTGCCTTCTGCTGCTCGTCACCGGCAATGTGGGCCAGCCCGGTGCCGGAGCCAACATTTTCCGCGGCCACACCAACGTGCAGGGCGCGACCGATCTCGGCCTCGATGTGACGTCGCTTCCGCTTTACTACGGGCTTGCCGAAGAGGCCTGGCGGCATTGGTGCCGGGTGTGGGAAATCGACTATGATTGGATAAGGTCGCGTTTCCCAAGCAAGACGTTGATGGAAACACCGGGCATTCCGAGCACGCGCTGGTTTGACGCGACCCTGCTGCCCAAGGATCAGGTCAACCAGCCCAATCCCGTGCAGGCCATGTTCATCATGGGGCACGGCGTCAACACCATCACACGGATGCCGGAAGCGGTCCGTGGCATCGAGAAGCTCGAGCTGCTGGTTGTCTGCGATCCCTATCCGACGGCATGGTCGGTTTTGTCAGAGCGCAAGAACGGCACCTATCTGTTGCCGGCCTGCACCAGCTTCGAGATGGACGGTTCGCGCACCGCGTCCAACCGATCCTTGCAGTGGGGCGAGAAAATCGTCGATCCGGTCTTCGAATCGAAAAACGACTACGACACGATGTATATGCTCGCCCGCAAGCTCGGCTTCGCCGAATTGATGTTCAAGAACATCAAGGTGGAGAATGGTGCCGTCTCGGCAGAGGATATCCTTCGCGAGATCAATCGGGGCGGATGGTCGACCGGCTATTGCGGCCAATCGCCGGAGCGGCTCAAGGCGCACATGCGAAACCAGGCCAAGTTCGATCTGGTGACGATGCGCGCGCCGAAGGACGATCCGGAAGTCGGTGGTGATTATTACGGCTTGCCCTGGCCGTGTTGGGGCACGCCGGAGTTCAAGCATCCCGGAACGCCGATCCTTTACAACACCAATCTGCCGGTCAAGGAGGGCGGCGGAACGTTCCGTGCCCGGTTCGGCGTCGAGCGCGTCGTCAAGCGCAAGGTGATGGTGAACGGGCAGGAGATCGAGCGGGAAGACCACGACAACCTCCTTGCCGAGGGATCGTATTCGGCCGGCTCCGAGCTGAAGGACGGATATCCCGAGTTCACGCTCGGTGTGCTGAAGAAGCTCGGCTGGGATAAGGATCTCACGCCGCAGGAACTGGATGTGATCCGGCGTGTCAATTCCGCTGATCCCGACAAGGTCTCGTGGTCGCTCGACCTCTCCGGCGGTATCCAGCGCGTGGCGATCGAGCACGGCTGCTCGCCCTATGGTAACGCCAAGGCGCGCATGATCGCCTGGAATCTCCCCGATCCCATTCCCATGCATCGCGAGCCTATCTACACACCGCGTCCGGATCTCGTCCGCGATTATCCGACGCTACCGGACGCCAAGCAGTTCCGCGTGCCCAATATCGGCTTCTCGGTGCAAAAGGCTGCCGTCGACCGTGGCATCGCCAAGCAGTTTCCATTGATCCTGAGTTCTGGCCGTTTGGTGGAATATGAGGGCGGCGGCGAGGAGACACGCTCCAACAGGTGGCTTGCCGAACTCAAGCAGCACATGTTCGTCGAGATCAACCCGGCCGATGCTGCCGAACGCGGCATCAAGGACGGCGGCTGGGTGTGGGTGACCGGACCGGAGAACAGGTCGCGGGCGCGAATGAAGGCGCTCGTCACCGAGCGCGTTGGCAAGGGCGTCGCCTGGATGCCATTCCATTTCGCCGGCTGGTACGAAGGGACCGATCTACGCCCGAAATATCCGAAGGGATCGGATCCGATCGTGCTCGGCGAAAGCGTGAATTCGTTGACAACCTATGGCTATGATCCGGCAACAGGGATGCAGGAACCGAAGGCCACCCTGTGCCAGATCAGGACCGCGTGAGAGGATGACTCGATGGCACGTATGAAGTTTCTGTGCGACGCGGAACGTTGCATCGACTGCAACGCCTGCGTTACGGCCTGCAAGAACGAGAACGAGGTGCCCTGGGGCATCAATCGCCGCCGCGTCGTCACCATCAATGACGGCAAGCCCGGCGAACGATCGGTGTCAATGGCCTGCATGCATTGCACGGATGCGCCCTGCGCCTCGGTGTGTCCGGTGAAGTGCATCTATCCGACAGAGGATGGAATCGTATTGCACGACAAGGATGTCTGCATCGGCTGCGGTTATTGTTTCTACGCCTGTCCGTTTGGAGCCCCGCAATATCCCCAGGTCGGTAATTTCGGCTCGCGAGGCAAAATGGATAAATGCACCTACTGCGCCGGTGGTGGCGGGCCCGAAGCGCCTGGCAGTGCAGAGGAATACGCGAAGTACGGGTCGAACCGTTTCGGCGAAGGGAAACTGCCGATGTGCGCCGAAATGTGCTCGACCAAATCCCTGCTGGCTGGCGACGGCGACATCATCGCGCAGATTTATGAGGAGCGGGTCCACACGCGCGGCTACGGTTCCGGCGCGTGGGGTTGGAAGACCGCGTATCACGAAGATGTCGAGACTTGAGCTGACGGACGTGGATCAGCCGTTCGACGGCGGCACTCGACGGCGACGGAGGTGGTTCATGACGTTCATTGCGCGCTTTCGCCTCGCGACCTTAACCCTGCTGCTGCTCAGTGTCGTCGCCGCGGCGCCTGCACTTGCGCAGAAGCTTGGTCCTGATGGCGCGCCGAATCCGGACGCGAGTGCCGTCAACCAGCGCGCGCTGCTGGAGCAGATGCCGCGCATTCAGGGGCGTATCGACATACCCGACGTGAAAGCCAGCGTTCTGATTCAGCCGGCGGGACGAACATGGGAGTACTTCCACGAGGTGTTACTGCATTGGGGCGGCGCCATCGTCATCGTCGGGACGATTGCATTACTGGCGCTCGCCTATCTGATCCTCGGTCGCATCCGGATTGCCGCAGGCCGTTCCGGGCAGAAGGTGGTTCGTTTCAAAGCCTTTGAGCGATTTTCACATTGGCTGACGGCTGTCTCCTTCGTCATCCTCGGCCTGACTGGCCTGAACATCACTTTCGGCAAGCTCCTGCTTCTGCCTCTCGTCGGCCCGACGGCGTTCTCGGAGATATCCCAGATTGCAAAGTACGTGCACAATTTTGTCAGCTTCGGCTTCGTCGCAGGACTGATCCTCATCACGGCGATCTTTTTCCGGGACAATCTTTTCGCGAGAGTCGATATCGACTGGGTGAAGCAGGGCGGTGGCTTCATCAAATCGAAGCACGCACCGGCCGGACGCTTCAATCCCGGCGAGAA
This sequence comes from Bradyrhizobium genosp. A, assembly GCF_049949275.1. NCBI lineage: Bacteria > Pseudomonadati > Pseudomonadota > Alphaproteobacteria > Hyphomicrobiales > Nitrobacteraceae > Bradyrhizobium > Bradyrhizobium genosp. A. The sequence continues at coordinate 4,311,961 of NZ_CP188196.1, forward strand.
GATGGTTTATTGGTTGTCGGTTCTCGCCGGCATCGCCGTCTCGACATCGGGCTTCCTGCTGCTGTTTCCGTTCTACGGTACCGACATCGCCGATATGCAGCTTGCACAGGCGGCCCACGCCATCATCGCCGTTCTGTTCATCGCCCTGATCCTGGCGCACATCTATATCGGCACGCTCGGGATGGAGGGCGCGTTCGAGGCGATGGGTACGGGCGAAGTCGATCTCAACTGGGCCAGGGAACATCATGACCGCTGGCTTGCCGAGAAGCTGGAGGAGCGCGCTCAACCTTCGGCGACGCCTGCGGAGTGATGGAGGGCAGGTCGTAGCCGTACCACGGATCGGCGTCCGCGAAACCGGCTACTCGTGCTTCGTGCCTGGACGGCGTGTTGCCTCGGTTTCGCGCTCGCGCAAATAATCGTCCGTTGTGCGGACGGCGGGGCGCGAGGCGCCGTAGGATTCGAAACCTTGCTCGGCGACGAATCCGACGCGGCAGTTGTCGCACATCTTGACGACGTCGAGGCGGCTAGGCGAGCCCGTGTACATCCAGTGCTTGCCTTCGAGCTTGGCGACCACGCGCTCGATGCTGCTCTTCACGCCGAAAGGCTTCCCGCAGCGGATGCAGCAGAACGGCTCCTCCTCCTTGAGGATGCGGGAAGGGGCCTTCGCCGTATCGAAGTTAATCCGCGGCACCAATGTGATGACGTGCTCCGGGCAGGTCGCCTGGCATAGGCCGCACTGCACGCAGGAATCTTCAACGAAGCGCAACGCCGGCCGCTCCGGATCGTCGCGGAGGGCGCTGGTCGGACATACCGAAACGCAGGACAAGCACAGCGTACAGCCGCCGCTGTCGATCTCCACGGCGCCGAAAGGTGCGCCTGTGGGCAACGCGAGCACGTCGACCGGCGTCGGCGCAGCGCGATGCAGCTCGGCAAGCGCAAATCGAAGCACGTCGCGCTTCTCTCCAATGGCGCGAAAGCTGGCGGGCCTCGGCGCGGTCGGGAATGGCGGCATCGCGCGAAGCTCTGTAAGCAGGACGTCCGGATCATCGGTGTCGATGGTCGCGATCCGGCCCGATCCAAAGCCAAGTCCGGCGAGGATCGGCTCGGCCAGCGAGATCGTCCGCATCAAACCCGAGACATCATGACGGGGCTTGGCGCGGAGCAGGAAACGCAATGCGCAAGCACCATAGGCGAGGGCGGCCGCGATGCTTTCGAGCCCAACCTGCGTGATCTCGTTGATCGCAAATGGCAGCACGTTGGCCGGCAGCCCGTCGCCAAAGCGCGCAAGCGCATCGATAAGCGGGGCGCCGTGGGCCTCGTCATGCAGCACCACGACAGCCTGTTCGCCACCGGCTTCGCGATAGGCGATCAGCAGCGCCCGCAACCGACGCATCAATGCATCCTCGGGCGGAAGTGCATAGGAGGCCGCGCCCGTGGGGCAGACCGCTGCGCACTGACCGCAGCCGGCGCAGATATCCGCGTCGATGGCCACGTGATCACCTGCGGGCGTGATCGCGCCAGCCGGACACAGGTCGAGGCACCTGGTGCAGCCGGTGCGTCGCGAGCGCGAGTGGGCGCACAGCTTCGCCTCGAAATTGATGTAGCGCGGCTTCTCGAAGCTGCCGACAAGATCGCGCGCCTTGATCACCGCCTGCAGCATCGCCGTGGGGCTGGCGGGGTCGGCTCTCAAATAGCCGTCGCGGAGGTCCGCAGCGGCAAACAGCGGCGCGCCGCCGGTCAGATCGAGGATGATGTCGCAGTTCGAGCGGGCGTTGTTGCGCGCTGGCCCGAAAGTCAGGACCCGACGCGAGGACGGCGCGGCCTCTGCAAAATCATCCACCACGACCTCGAATGCGCCGAAATGGCCCGTCGCACCGGTTACCCTGCCTTTCGCGACTGGAAAAACGCCGCCGCGCGGCGGCGCGATGGAGGCGGGCGGTTCAATCAGAACCGTCACGTCGAGATGATCCCTAAGCAGATTGCCAGCCTCGACAGCGCTCTCATCGCGCCCGCAAATCAGGATGACCCCGCTGCTTTCCTGCCTGACCACCGCCGTTGCCGGCACGGGCTCGGCGGCGGCCGCCAGCAATGCCGCCATCTTGGGTCCGGCGCGATCCGCCTCGCTCGACCATCCGGCGGTCTCGCGGAGGTTGGCAAACTGTATCGTATTCGCACGACCACTTTCGGCGGCAACCTCCGTGAACAGGGTGGACTGCTGCGTACACCCGATCGTGAGCGGGCCATCCCCGGCGGCGATCGTTCGAAAGCGGTCAAGCTCGGCGCCACATAGTTGCGTCGCCGCTGTTGTCTCCTGGCGGCAGCCGCGGCCAACGGCATCGACGTCGAGCGGCATTGTCATTTCGCACGAACAGATCACTAACCGTCTGGCGGAATCGGGCATATCGCTCTTTTCTGCAACTCGTTGGTGCGGCCGGTGCACTGGCCGTGGCCCCCGAAAAGTATATACTCTTTCCGTCGCGCGTGACGATGCTTGTGTTTGCCATGTGGAGGCGGTGCATTGAGATCGACAGTCCTCGAGCGCATCGTCGTCGGCGTCGTGGCCGAGCGGCGGGAAGCCAGGAGCGCGTGGGCCGACTTCCTCTGGAGGCCCGTTTCGATATTGTCCGGCAAGCCGTCGGCCGCGCCGTGGACACCACTCAGTGAGGAGGCCGGCGTGGCGCTGTTTTATGCCGGCGAGGCCGTGATCGAACTGCATCGCACCGAGACCAGCAATTATCGGGACAATCTGACCTCCGAGCGGCCGAGCATATGGGTGATCATGCGGCCGACAGCGTCGAATCCTCCCTATGAATTGCTCGCGGTGACTGTGGATCCGGCCGAGGGCGAGGCTTGCACCGATGCAGGCAGCAATTTGGTCGACGCCGTGCCGATGCCCCAGGATATCGCGGCGATCGTCGAGCGCTTTGTCGCCCGGCACCATGTCGAGCGTCCGTTCGTCAAGCGGCGACGCCATCAAGAACCAGGCGGTTCAGCCGGACGACAGGGAGGCGAGGCGGTCGGTGACTGAAGCGGACAACGTATTCCTGCGCTGGGCGCGACTGAAACAACAGGCGTCGAAAGTCGCGCGCACAGCAGACGGTGCCCCGGACCGCACTGACGCGGTGGTCGCGCAGACAGATACCGAGACCGCCGACAACGGAGCGTTTGATCTGGCGAGCCTGCCGTCGATTGAATCGATTACGGCCGATACTGACATCGTCGCATTTTTGCGCTCCGAGGTTCCGGCCGAACTCACACGGACCGCTCTGCGGCGGGCCTGGGCCAGCGATCCTTCCATCCGTGATTTCATCGGAATTGCCGAGAACCAGTGGGATTTTAACGATCCAGGTGCGATCCCGGGTTTCGGACCGTTAGCCCCGATGGAAGACGGCGCCGATGCCTTGGCGCAGATCTCCGCGAGGTTTGAGAAGGCGCTGTCGGAGTTGGCGCCGCCTGGCGATTCCGTATCCCCGCCGGAAACCTATCCATCTCTAAACGCTGCCGAGGTAAGGGGCCCGGACCCCAAGGAAATCCCCGAGCAAATCCCCAACGAAATGCCGGCGACGAACCCGCAGCAGGGTGAGGACAGGCTGCCCGAAGATTATCATGCGCCTGGGACACGCCGCCGCCACGGCGGGGCTTTGCCGCGATAGGGATGGATAGGACGGCTCGAACAACGATGATTATCCAATCCTCCGGGCGCATCGTCGATGAGATCGACCAGGCTCGCGCTCAGGAATACGCCCTGTTGGCGACGTTGCTTGCCAATAGCCCACGCTCGCAACTGCTGTCTCGCCTGGCCGACTTGCGCGGCGATACCAGCCCGATAGGCTTGGCTCACACCGCGTTGGCCAATTCGGCTCAGCGGACGAGCGAAGAGGGCGCGTCGCGAGAGTATTTCACCCTGTTCGGCGGATTGGGCGACGGTGCGCTGTTGCCCTACGCCTCGCATTATCTGTCCGAGACGTTCTATGGGCGCCCGCTTGCGCGGCTGCGAGAGACATTGCAGCAGCTCGCGATCGAAAGAACGCCGGGGCGAACGGAGCCGGAAGACCATGTCGCCTTTCTCTGCGAGATCATGGCGGGACTTGCCGGCGGTGGAATTTCCGCTGACGAAGGTACCGAACGCTCATTCTTCATGCGGCACATGTCACCGTGGATTCGGCGTTTCTTCGTCGATCTCGAAAGGTCGAAATTTGTCGACTTCTACGCGTCTGTCGGCACGCTTGGGCGGACATTCATCGAAATCGAAGCGCATGCCTTCGAATTGCCAGCGTGAAACACGGCCTTGGTGAAACACGGCCTTGTGTTGCGGAGCTGGAGCAACCGTTCCAGCCTGGAATTTCCAGCCAGCCTGGATTGTGATAAAAGGCTCGCGAGCCTGGATAAAGACAATGCGCCCATTCCTATTCGCTTGCCTGACTGCTGCCGTTGTCGCCGCCGGAGCCGCCGCTGTCCTTGACTATTTCGTGCAGGAGCCGGCTTCCGTCGCGTTCGCCGAACCCAGTGCGAGAGTTTAATTTGCCGGTGGGGCTGAACCAGCCACCGTCCGTCTCAGACCTAATTTGAGGGCTTCGCTACGGAGGGCCAACCATGCGCAAGACGGCTTACGTGTTCGCCATAGCAGCTCTGATCGGCAGTGCCGCCGCCTGGATGCTCCACGCGCGACCCCAGGCGGTCGAATTTTCGACCGCCGCGATGCCATCGTTGCAGGAATTGCACAAGATGGCCGGCGTCGAGAGCTTGTCGAGCCAAGAGATACACGACCAGTCTCTGGTTTATCCCACGCCGCCGAACCAGTGAGAGAGAGCCACGCGATCAGGCCTCTCGACGACACGATCGGCGAGACCGGGGCGGCTCAGGGGATCATCTGGAGCGCGTAAAGCACCATCTAGTCGCGATCGCCGATGACCGCCCCGTGAGCCGTCACGGCCGAGCGGGATGCCGGGGACCATCGGGATAATGAGCAGCGTCGGTGAGCCCTAAATCGAACTGCGAGTCTCCCGCGACAAATAGTTAAATCAAATCAATGTCGTGCATAAATACCGAAACGAGTCGGTTTAAGTGAGTTGCGAGTCCCGAGCTGATAGCCCAATCGAAATCCGAGTCCCGGGAGACCGCTAAAATCACCCAAGGCCTCATGATCAAATGTTATGGGGGCGTTGGGGTTTGGCGGATCCTCAACTTCCTGAATCTGATGGCCTTTGCAACTGACGCCGACAAGGGCCGTGTACCAACTGCGAGCCGATCGCGCTTGCCATCTCCCCCGGTCACCATTCGATATAACCATCAACCTGCGGGAACTGAACGGTCCTGCTCGGATAGCCAGCCACTAGCTCAAAAAAAACCACGGGATGTCCGTGACAGATTTGATGCGCTCATCTTATTGTTGCGAGCTTCGTAGCATTCGCCTGATGATTGGTGGGAGGGTAGTATGGATTTCGTGCGGTTTTTCCTAAAGTCATTTCTATTTTTTCTTGCCGTAATCTTGGCCGCAAATGTTGGGGGTAGATTTGAGCTCTTTCCAGCTCCGCCGAAGGATTGGGCGAAGCTGATTAGTGATATCAAGGACACCACGGATCATCTGGCGGACACAACGAAAGAAGCGGAAAAGACGGCTAGCGCATTGATGGAACCCCTCAAAGCCTCTCTCGAACTTGCCAAAGATATAGTTGGCAAGCTTCCCCGTGCACCGAACCTACCTTCACCACCGTCTTTGCCGTCACCCCCTTCACTGTCCTCGCTGCCTCCACTGCCTTCGGCGCCCTCCCTGCCTTCTCTCCCTCAGTTACCTTCGGCGTCCTCATTACCCGCATCGCCTTCAGGAAGTCTTCAGGCCGTAGACAAAGCTCTAGAGAACGTGAAGCAGCAAGGTGATAAGAAAGTCGAAGACGCCATCAAACAACCAGAAAAAACCGCCACCGAGACTTTAGGCGCTCCCTTAAAGTCAATTGGGATCAGGTAGATCTACCTGCCAGAGAAGATGAGCAGGATTACGATCTCGAGGTCGGTCTCGTCTTTGTCAGCCTAACGCCAAATACTGCCGGCGCTCGCAATGCAACCGTTTGGTAGGGTGTGCGCGGACCGCCATCGCGCGTGAGCAATTGCATCGGAGCTCATTTCTCCTGAGCAAGTCATAGAACGTGGCGCAGCCTAGCGGAGTGTTGGCGAGTACACAGGACGTCACCGTTCAATGTTGCGGCAAAAAGTACCGTTGTTCGCGAGTAAATATTACGGTTAGGCGCAGGCGGGTGAATACCGACTGTCAGCGAAGGGCAAGACCCACCGAGGACGTCCAGCGCGGTTATCTCATCCATCCGGAAGAGTCATTTAACCCGGAAATAGAGTTCGACTTTCGACGGGTCCGAGAAGGCAGCAGATAGGCGGCAGAACACATATGCTTTGCTGACGTTGTTCAGGCTGAAAGCTGCTGAGTTAGGTACCTTGAGCCTAGTTCCGGCCGAGTCTTTCCAAGTCGAAGATGCCTGAAGTGTTCCCTGCAAAACGAGCGCAACGTGACCGTGAGGGTCGCCTTCCATAACGGCTAAGATCGGTTGCTGATTTGAGGCACCATTCGCCGCATCGTTTAACGTGGACTGTTCGTTGGCTTGGCCTAACTTGGTCCATTGGTCAGGATGACTTCTAACCCATGCTGCGATTTCATTTGCGCTAAGCCATTTGCCCTGCGTGTCGGGCGTGAAGTCCGCCACGTCATACAGTTCTTTGAGGCCTTTTGCCACGAACCAATTACAGGCCACTGCATCGATCTGCCGACCTTCATCGTCGTCGACATCAGCAGGGCAACTCATGAGCTGCATCAACTTATCATAAGTTGCTTGCTGTCCGGGCGCGTTGATCCAGAACTTGTTGTCCGTATCCATGCAACCGGCAGCAGCAACAGCACCAAGCGCGAGCCAAGTCCAAAAAGCCAGGACGATTCTTCCAAAATTCATAGGAAACATCCGTTGTCGAAATCTAGGCGTAAGCGGAGTGCAATTCGGAAAATCTATTGCGACTTAAAGTGGTGTCACTCATCTTCTCTCTAAGATCGACCCCAGGTCAACTAAAAATTGAAGGCCCGTTAGGTTGTTTGTCGTTCGATGCGCGCGCGATCTTGCCGTTGGATGGCGCATGGCTTCTCGGTCTCCAAGGAGGCCATTTTTGAAAGGTGAATCGATGCTGCGGCGCAAATCGTCTCAGTAAAGCATCTTGTGCAAAGGGCGATTGTGGTGCACCGTAGAGTTGAGTTCGGGGCGAGGCCGTGGCTCTTTAGGGCGAGGGTGCTTCGGCGGTTTCTTTTTGTTTTCGCGTTATTTTGTTTTCGCTCGATTTCAAGATGTATTTTCCGGGCGAGGGCAACCTACTCGATATTGATGCCCGCCCTCTAACGAAACGTTCCGGATCCAGTTCTCAACAATCGCGGGGGCGATCGAGCTGATGTCCAACGAGGAGCACGAATTTTCGTACGACGACCGAGCCAGCGAGGCCTCGGAGGAGTCGAGGACAGGGGGCGATGGCACGGGCCAAGTGTCGAGAGCTGGCCCGACTCGGCGTGGTGTTTTAATCGGTGGCGCAGCGGCTCTTGTGGTTGGACCGGCGTTGGCGGCGCAAGACCTACGCCGCGTTGAGGTGAATTATGAGGACCCGACGCGGCGCGCGTTAATCATCACTTGCTACGGGCCTAACGGAACGACGGGCCACTTGCGTCTTCCCGCTTCAGCGTTCGCTGATCCGGATGGGCCGGGCGGTGCAGGCAGGTTCGTCCTGAAAAGCACCGCGGATGGATGGCTTGCCTCAATTCGCAACGGCGGTTTTCCGGGCGGGTTCAATTTTGCGATCGAGATTGGAATTAATTGGACGTTGAGTAACGGCGGGAAGCCGCCAACCGCCTCGCTAGCATTCAAGTTGGCCAAGCCTGGGTTGAAGACGATAACACTCATAGCACCGGATCTGTTCGCTCTGGTGCTGGACGACGGGGCGACAGTCCATCAAGTCGGCGGGCCCCTGGATGCGCAACAAGCGTGGGCGCTTGCGAATGCGCTTTTCGGCAATAGTTTTGATTTGAAAGAGTCGCAGTCGATCAGCTTCGCTTTCAATCGTGCGGGCCATTGGACACTCGCTGCGACGGCGGGCCGGTTCACCGCGCTGGCCGAGCAAGGTGTGCGCGTCGTCTTTCCAGCCGTTCAATTCGCCGTGCTGACCTCACGGACGGGTGCTGTCGCGACCGCACAGAGTGGCGTTCCTGAAGCTCTCTCCAATGTTTTCAGTTTGAAAGGTCGAGGCGATGACGTACGTGCCCTGTTCACAGGTCCGGGAGGCCCGCCCGAGGAAATCGGGACGAAAAAGCTTGCGCGGGTGCTTTATGGGCTCGCGCTGCCAACGGAGCTCGAAAGGGACTTGACCCTGGGAGCGGGGCTCGAGACGAAGGTACGGCTGGAACTTGAGCGCGTCGGTGTGTCAACGGCCGAGCGTGCGGCGAGCGGTCCATCATACTTAGCATGGCGCAATTCTGGAGACGGCAAGCCGATCTGCGCTCTCGATGCCGGCATGTCGCTGCATGTCGAGCGCACGGCCAAAGGCTCAAAGCCTACCTCGTTCACCGGACTGAGAGGGGTGTTGTGGCACGCACCGACGGACTCGGGCGCGCTGAGGCTCGCCGCTGCGCTCGAGCCCCAACAGGTGAAGCTCTCGATCACAACGCGATTCGGGCCGTTCATCGTCTCTCCGCTTCCCGTGACCGCGGAGCGGCCGGACGCGAAGATGCGGGTGCCTGCGATTGTTTCGGGCGGCATTGGTCCGAACAATGACCGTAGGCTCACTCATTTTGCGGCCCCGCTTGCGCTGGAGGATGCTGCCATTGGGCTCGGCGAAGCAGCTGAGGTCTTCAGCACACTCACGTTTATGCAATCGGAGTGCTTGTTCCGTATCGAGGGCACGCCGCTCAGTCATCCTTGGATCGGCCCCACACCACCTGCGACAGATCCGCCGCGGGCGGAAGGCATCGTCCACATCGGGGCTCTTCCGCAAACCGGTTCCCCGGTTCGGATCTCGCTCAGCCGCGCCCTGCTCCAGGTCAAGCGCCCGCGTGATCTGCTGTCGCTTAACTACAGATTCCAGGATCTGGTCCTGGAGCGCGACGGTCAACGGTGGTGGGTCATGCCGGATCGGCGCTTGGCAGCGTTCGTAGCGCATCGCCCGCCTAAGACGCCAGACGTGAAGCCGGCCTGCGAGGATCCGCCGCCCGGCGAGCATGCACCCTCGCGGTACGATGCGGGATGGGATCCACGCCCGCTGATGGTGGTCGAGTTTCCGCCGCAGCATCTCGCCGAACAGGCGTTCTTCCGGCAGCTTCCGGCCGAACCGACTCTTCCTTCACCTCCCCAGGGCTTCGAAGCGAACGAGGCGCAGGTCGCGATACTGGAAAGTCGCGAGCTGCTCGCCAAACTCGCCAAGGAAAATCGTGCTCCCACGGCGCAAGAACTGAGCGATGCTCTCAAAGCGCGCGTGGACGTACGCACCCAGATCAACAACGCTCAGGTCGAACACGATCCGGCAGTAAAAGACGCGTTCGGAAGAGAAAGGCACTATTTCAAGGAATTCGTCGCTAGATTCGGCCCGGCGGCCAGTCAAGACATCGCCCCGCCTAACGGACGGAAACTGCCGCCGGATCAGCAAATTTACATAGGGCCCGCATTTCTCGATCCGGAGGCGGCCCGCGTCGCGCGGAGAGTTGCGCGCGACATCGAGGCAAGAACAAACACGGGTGGTCCCGGTCAGAACACGCCGGAGTCGCATGCCTACCAGCTGCGTGAGTTGCCGGACGTGGAGCTAAGTGCGGTCGATCTGGTAGACCTGCGGACGGCCGCAGGTCTACCCAAGGATTTCCAGGACCGATGGCCGCCCGCGGGAGACCCTCTGGAAAGCAAAATAAAGGCCTTCATTCTCGCGCGCGAAGACCTGAAGGATCGTCGCGATGCCGACTACTCAGAATTCCGCCGATTCTATCTAAGCAGCAGCTGGCCGACCGGCGCTTCCAAACCCGACGACGGCTACCCCGGGCGCGCCACCTACATCACTTTCATCGAGACGCTGCCGGCCGCTGCGCAGCAACCCGCCATCGACGCGATTCTGGGACTGGCTAAGGCGTTCGATGGACGCTCGGACAGTGCAGCCAAGGAACCCTTCACGATTCCAGCCGAGGCGCGGGTGTCGGGCCGTTCGCGCCTGGCGTTCCGTATTCCGGCCGACGATTTTGCCGGCGGGCGGCCAGATGCAGAATCCGGCCGGCCGGCCGGCGCCTTCCCGTTCACGCTGGCGGCACTCACCAACTGGGGATCCTTTGATCTCGCGGTCATGCGTCGGGCGGAGAAATTGTTCGAGCCGCTGGCCGGCTGGAGCAAATCTGATGCATTGACCGGCGCTCCCCCCAACGGGCGAGCGCCGCAGCGCTGGGCGCGTAGCGAGACCCGCGACGAAGCTGAGAAGCTTTTGTATCAAGGGCTCACACGAGGCGACGCTTGGTCGATTCGCCTCGACGAAGGGCGAACCGGCGCCTGTGGCCCATTGCTGCGGCCGCTGCTAGGCGGCGTCACGGGCCGGCAGCGCATGGCCGAGATCGCGGCTTCGGCACGCGAGGCACCGCGCTGGTACGAAACCTCGATCGAGATGCCGTTCCGGCTAATGCTGTCGCCGGCCCAGGACGCGCCGTGGCGCACGCCACTGACGCTACCGGCCGGACTGAAACTGACCCCTGGCGAGGAGCAACCTGCCGCCCTTTGGTTCGCCCAATTGGATGAGCCGCCGGGCGCCTCCAGCCTGCGCGCCGTGTGGTCGCCGGATTTCCGGCCCGAGGCGCTGCTCGATCCCGAGATCGGTGGCCCTCCGCGCGGGCCGTGGGCGCCCTGGGCCATGCCGCGCAGTGTCACCTCGCGCGATCCCTACGTCGTTGGGGAAAAGGATCAGATCGAGCGTTTTCGCACGAGTCTCGACGCCTACGACCGGCACGAACTGGTCTCGCTTACGTCGCTGCACGGCCTGCCGGCGCGCGGTCGCCGCCGCGACGACGGAGCGCTCGCAGACAACAGCCAGCTCAATCCACCGTCGGGATTTCGCCTCCGCGATGCCCGTCCTGAATCCCTTGATGGCCAGGTCGATCCAAAGGATCTCTCCGCGATCTATCGGCCGCAGACGCTCGGTGCCACGGAACTGACACTGACCGCCCTCGGTGGCACCCTCGAGTCCGACACCGATTTCGTCCCTCCGGCATCGGCCAAGACATTGCCGACCTCTGCCGCGGTGGTGCCGTTTTCGGCCGCGTACCTGGCAGACAATCCCGGCCAGAACCTCTTCGATGCCCTCTCGATCGAGCGCTGGCGCCACAACGCGGTGCTCGGCCGCGACGTGAAGGTCGAAGTTGTCTACAAGGGCTTTCTCTATCCGCTTGGCCATCGCGCCTCGCTCGTGAAAGTAACGGAGCGACGCTTCTTTGCCGATCCCGCTCATCCACAAACGCGTCCGCCGGTTGCTTTTCTCATTCAACGCATGTTCGTGCGCATCGGGTTACCGGAGAAGCGGTACCCCGCGATCGGGCAACCCAACGGGGGGCGACGCTGGCCAGTCGAGCAGCTGGAAATCTTGACCCGGACCACGCCCGACCTTGTCGACCCGACGGACGCGCTGGACCCCGGCTCCGCTACGCTCACGCCGGAAAGCGACAACGGCCGTCTTTTTCTTCGCGTCGAAGGCAAAGTTCGCCCGGGTCTCGTCTTCTGGCCGTCCGTCCGCTCGCGCAAGGGTGGGGAAGCCAAGTTCGAGTTACAGATCGACAAGCGCGGCACGCGCGTGCGCATGCCGCTGATCTTCGTCGACAACACGGCGGCCAACGACGTCGGCGCCATGACGGCGCTCACCGCGTACTATAATCGCCTCGGCGAACCCGCGAAACCGGATGAACGGCGGGTCATGGAACATGGCGGCGCGAAGCGGCGCTACGCGCCTGAGAAGGAGCCAGACGGCACCAGCTTCGAGACGCAGAGATGGACGCTGGAAGGCGAAGGACGCCAGAATAGGCCCGTGGCCCTGTCGGCCGACCGCCGCTTCGTGTTTGACAATCATTCGTACGACTTCACTTCGCTGCAGCAGGGCGCCGATCAGCCGCCGTTCTATCCGGCCATGTCGCAAGCGACGCTTCGGATCGCGCAGGTCGACCGGCTCGCCGGCTCGTCCACCGCTCCGATCCAGGTACATTTCGATCCCGAGTATCAGGCATTCGGTTTTCCGCCCGATGAGCGGCTCTCCCAAGAGTCATCCGGCAATGAACTGGAGCGAAACGCGAAAACCGACGTCTATCTTGACTTCGAAGCGCCGGTTCAACTCGATCCAAAGTCGTCCGGAGACCGCACCGGAGGGGCCGCGCGGCCGAACACGAGGTTCGTCGCATTGTCGCGGGCGCGTGGGCCGGTCGGCTCGCGGGACGATAAGGCATTGATCCCGGCGCCCCCGGCCGCGAAACCGGGCGTAGCCGCCTCGCCATTGCCGGCAGCCTCGACCGGGTTCGACAAACCCGACCCCAAGCAATTCTTCGATCTCGACGCCAAAATCCTCGGAATTCTCACGTTCGGCGAGGCGTTGAAATTCATCGGCCGCGGCATCTCGCAAACGCCCGAGTTCAAGGAGGTCACGCAATATGCGTCGGCGCTGATCTCCGACGCGCAGGGCGCGGCTGGGCATGCTGAGCAGGATGTCGGTGCCGTCGTCGCCAAGCTGCGCGATGCGCTGCTCATTCCGTTGCGCAACGCATTGACCACGCTAGCAAAGGAGTTCGATGCCGCGGTAGCAAAAGCCGGCGAAGCATTCGACGAAAAGCGTGCGTTAGGCCGGCTGTCCCGCCTCTATCCCGACGTCGGGCGCGCCTATGATGACCTCAGATCCGCGCTAGACGGCGCGATCGAGGCCAGCACCGCAATCCGCGACCTTGCCGATTTGCTCGACCATTTTGCCGGCATCTACGCCGCCGGCCGCCGTTTCCTTGCCGCAATCGCGCGCGTGGCGGCGGATCCGGTCGCTCCGGTGCGCGCCGCGCTGCGTGATGCCTTCAATACCACCATTGCGGATGTCATCGGGTTGGCCGACAAAGTGCTCGGTCAGATAGCCGGGGATCTCAAGGATAAGCTGCGAGCGATTGATGATAGCGCACGGCAGCAAATCGACCTGCTGTTTTTGGATCCTTCTTTGATCGCATGGCGACGGGTCGTGTTTGCCCTTCCCGGCGCCCGGGCAGCGAGCAGGCCGGGCGTGCAAATCGAGGTGGAGACCGCGATCGACTCGGCCTTTGCTGCCGCAATTGCCAAAAGCGATTGGCTCAACCAGCTCGCCAAGGGACTGACGCCCGCTGACGCTTTGGAGACAGAGTTTAGAAGTCAGCTCGACGCGGCGGTTCAGAACGCGATCAGTCAGGGCCACAACGTACTGGCACAGCGGCTGCAAGATTCGATCGCGGACTGGAGCGCTGCGGCTCTTCCCGTCGGAGAGCGCATCAAGGGCCTGCTGTTTGAGAACGCAATGCATCTGCTGTCGGTGCTGTTGGCCAGTACGCGGAAGATTGCGGGGGACGTGGGAGTCAAGAACGAGGAGCTGATCGCCGATCTTGAGGCGCTAGGTAGCGCACTCGGAGACTTCGCGAGACCAGTCGTTGAAGGGGCAGCGGCGGGAGCCAGCGCGCTTTGCTCCGGTGCCGCCAACGTCGTCAAGAATGTGCTCACCGACATCACGCCGGATTGGTCTGCGGATCCGCCGTTCATCCAGGCGGCAGCCGAACTGAAGACATCGTTCGACACTCTTGTGGGCAGGATCAATGACCTCGGCGACCCAAGCGGGATTTCCGGCTCGGTGAAGGCTTTCGGCGACGACTTGGTCGCGCGTGTCAACAAAGTCGTCGCTGCGATTGGCGAACTGCGACGCGCGTCCGGAACGTTTCGCGACAAGATGGCGGATTTCGACGATCAGGTGTGCAAGAGTCTCGATCCCCGCACCGTCGCCACCCTGCCACTCGACGTGCTCGCCGGACTCGGCGCTCCGCAGAAGGCGCTGCTCGACGCCTCAAGTAGCGTCGCGGCTGCCTTCGCCGGCGCACTTGCCGGAGGAGCACCAACGTTTCCCAATTGGGCCAACATCCTGCAAGGCGACGCGCAGGCGCTCAATGCACTGGTCGTCGTCTCCAAGAAGATGGCGGACACCGCCGCAGCGGCCACCAAGATGGCGCTTGATGTCACGTCTCTCAAGACCGTTCCGTCCGGCACTCTCGCTGCGACCTCTGCCGCCGTAACCGACTTCAATACGAGGCTGGCCGCCGTTCTGTCGGCACCGCGAGCGGCGCAGATCACGGATCCGCTGAAGGCCAAAATAGCGGAGATCGTCGCCGCTGCCGGAAATCTCGCGACCGAACAGGCGGTCAGGTTCGCCGCACTACAGGCATTGCGCGACCGGACCGTCGCCAACATCGCGGCAACGCAGCAGTATTTCATCGATCTCAACGCGGAACTCGCCAGAGCCAAGGGGACACTGCAATCCATTGCCGACACGTTGGTCGCGAACGGAGAACAGGCGCTGTTGCAGCTGGCCGCTCAGGGTTTGATCGCCGGCGAGCCCTATCGTGCCAGGGCAATCGCGTTGCTGAAGACCGTGCTCCAGCCTGTGATCGATGCGCTTGCCGTCACGCAGCGGGGTCTCGTGACCCAGCGCGACCAAGCTTTCAAGAGCTTGGATCTCAAGAATCTTCTCAGCGAAGCTGGAAGCCTAATCAAGGGCCTTCAGCTGCTGGTCGTTGCTCGTCCGGCCGGCGCGCGGCCAGGCAAAGGGCAGGCACCCGTCGACAAACCCGAGGACGACTACCTCGTGGCAGAGGCGGCCGAACTCGAGGCGTTAAGTGCCGTGTTGGCGACTGCCAGCGAGCCGAAAGATGGGGACGTGAGCGCAGTCGTGGCTCTGTTCGATGATTGGAGCAAGGGCCGCGCCTCCGCCGTGATCCTGAAGGGCCAGCTTCAGGAAGCGGCCGCCGCGGTGCTGAGCGGCGACTTGGCGCGTCTTGTCGACCTCGAAGGCGCGCGGCGGCGTATCGAAGGCAAGCTGAAGGAAATGGTGCCCTCCAAGGTGTCGTTGGGTTACGGCATCAGCGCGGAACTCGCCCCATTGGAGCCGATCTTCATACCGAGGCCGAACAGCCAACTGACGATCGATGCGAAGGCCTCCTACGACCTCCTGAACGCGAGCAGTCCGCCGCTGTTCACCGCGGTTGCTAGGCTCGGCGCCTTCGACGTCAACCTTTTCGACGTCGTGACCTTGATGTTCGACGGCGCGCGCTTCGTCAACGACAGTCGACAGGGCTCGGACTTCAAGTTGTTCTACAATGACTTCAAGCTCGGCCCGAAGGCGGAATTCATCAAGCCGCTCGAGTCGTTCCTGAATCCCGGCGGCAGCGGCCCCTATGTGGTCGCGATGCGCGGGGCGCCGGGCATCGAGGCGGGCTACAGCCTCGATCTCGGAACGATCATGATCGGCAGCTTGTCGTTTGCCAACGTTTCGTTGAATGCCGCTTGCCGGCTTCCATTCGACAATCGGCAGGCGATCTTCACCACTTCGATCGGCCGGCGCGACAAGCCATTCCTCATCAGTTGCTTACCCTATACCGGCGGTGGGTTCTTGGGACTGCTGGCGACGAGCAAGCGCATCATCGGCTTCGAGGCATCCTTTGAATTCGGCGGCGGCGGCGCCTTCAAGCTGGGAATCATCGAGGGCCAGGGCCGCATTAGTTGTGGATTCTACGTCAGCCAGGTGGAAAGCCCCGACGATGGAGGTGAGCAGGGAACGCTCATCGAGGGATTCTTCTACGCCGGCGGCGAGGCGCACGTTACCTGCTTCTGCGTCAGTTCGACTTTCGTCGTCCGCGTTTCGCAGCAACCCGGCGGGTCGATGCAGGGGTCGGCGGAATTCACTTTTTCGTTCTCGCTCGGTATCACGGACATCGAGTTCCGGATCGGGGTCAAGAAGTCGGAAGGAAAGGGATTTTCCGGCAGCAAGAGCAGCGCCCTCCCACTCGGGCGGACGCGCTATGCCGCCTCCGCGATTTCGGATGCAGCGGCCGCGACCGTACCGCACGAGTCGGATCGGAAAGGCGCCACCCTTGAGGCGCTCACGGTTTCCCAGGTCGCCGACTGGAGGCGATACCGGTCTTATTTTGCCAACGATATCGACGGATTTCCCGCATGACAATTTTCGCCGAGGCCACCACGACGTCGAATGCTGGGACGCACGCGGCTCAATCTGTGCCGGTCTATATGGCTGTGCGTGTTGTCGCGGCCGGCATCGCACCGGAGTTCGATGCGACAGGAAAACCGGTGGTCAGAAATGGCGAACCAGCGCACCTGGCGCGTGCGACCCTCATTCTGACGCCGGTGAATTCGCCCTCAGCCGACGATTTTACGATCGATCTAGCGGACTGGCCGGCCCAGATCGGCGCACTTCTGGTGCCTGGGAGTACTGTCGACGTCGACCTCGTTCCCGTTCAGAAAGGCGGGCGGGGCATGAATCTCGACGCGCCGCCGACCGTCACCACTCTCAAAATGACCGTGCAACCGCATCCGGTGGCCAATGATATATTGACTGCGTATTGGCGGCAGGTGATCGGCGATGTGAAATCGCTCAAAGGCGCGCTCGGAACCGGCGAGGGGAGCCTGAAGGAGGTCCTCCGAGGGACGACGCCGGACATCCACGGCACGGGACGCAGCGAAGTCGCGGTAGCTCTGTCGCTGGAGCGCGCGAAACAAATCCTCGATCGCCTGGCCGGAAACCCGCGATCCACGCGACCCGACGCCGACGACGCGATGCTCGCCAGGATCGGCGAGCGCGTGGCGGTGCTGAAGCCACAAGCGATGGATCCAAATACGGATCTCGGGAAATGGGTTCAAGCCGGGCTCCAACGCTCGCCGCCGCGCGATCAGGACAAGGAGATACGAATCAATGGGCTGGTGGCGGATTTCGCGCGGCAACAGCTGACGGACGAGGACGCTCACGCTGCTCTGGAGGAGAGCCGCAAGCGCGCCGACGCTGCCGCTGCGGCGCGGAATAAGTATGACACCACCACGTCCTCTTCGGGCGACGCCATTGCGGCACTCGTTGCCGCATCCGATTGCCATGCCGGTCGCAGCGCGCCCGCGGCCATGGCTGCCAAATTGCGCGACAATGCGAAAGCTCCCGATCTCGGCGAAGCGCACGCCGAGCATCGTCTCGCGTCCAATACGCCGGGAATTAAGAGCGCCCCTCCCGTGCAAACGCGGGAGTTGGAAATTGCTCGCCGCCGGTTCTTCGCCCTGCAGGCGAATCCGTCGCTTGCTCGACTTTTCCGTTTCGTGGTCGACGTCCAATGTCCGGCGAACGAGCTGTTTGGCAAGGCCGCGCAGGCTACCGATTATCCTGACAACGCGCTTGATTTCGATGCGACCGGAAGCGCCGTCCAGACCGATCTGCCTCTGCCTGATCCGCCTGGCGATGTAACGGCCCGGTTTCTTCTGTTGGGCCTGCGCTTGCCCCAAAAGCAGGCCGCACATCCGCGCCTGTCGAACATCTGGACCACTGCGAAATTGCGCTGGAAGCAGGGTGCCCGTGCCGGTCACTTCTATCCGTGCACGCGGGAGGAGATCGACGCACGAGCGGCCCAAACGGACTTGCGCGCCCTCGCCATCGCCGAGCAGATCGACGGCCTTGTCGATCTCGGACAACAAGCGCGATGCGATGGCGACGTGGAACCGCGCTTCGATGTTCTCACGCTTGACGCGATTACCGCCACCGCCGCCGACATCCATTTGGAGACGGTCCGGACGCAACAGGTCACGGTGAAAAGGCGCCATGACAAGGATGGAGAAAGACTCCCGCCCGACGTAGTGGACGAAGGCGCGGACCTGCGCCGCGCCACGTTGCGAACCGGGGGCCTCGCCCTGGCCGACCGCTGGCGCCAGAACCATGCAATCGCGCGCCACGTCGCCGCCCTTCGCCAGTATCCCACTCGCGTACCGGGAGCCGATCCACATGTTCCCGCAGTCCTGCTCGACGCCTCCGACGTTACCGTCGGCTACAAGCTCGACGTTGGTGTCAAGTCACGCCGGGAAGCGGCAACGGCCCGTCGGCGCTGGCACACCTTGATGCGTCGCACTGTGTTCTTCAACGAAGATGCGAGCGACCCCCATTACAAATGGACGGGGGGAGGCTCGCTCGATGCCACCATCAACGCACTTTATCGCGACCGGTTGACGCGCCTGCGGGCCGACGATGGCATCCTCACGGTCCCGGCCGCGCTCTCGGACAATGGGGCCAACAAGACGGGCTTCGCCGAGGAGATCATTGGCGCATGGCGGGGCGATCCGCTCGGTCTTGCTTGCGGGACGGTGAAGTACCGCCTCGACAGCAGCGATCTCCGCATCAACATGACCTTCGATCTGCCGTCGCGGAAGAACGGCGGCGCCGACGCGGACGACTTCGCGCCGCCGCCTCTGCGGTTCGGCTGGCGTTATCATTTCGGTCTGCGCGCGGTATTTGCCGGCGGCGTGTCGATGCCGCTCGAGCGCGCCCTTGGCCACTACGAAAAGAGCCATGACGGCGGCCTTGTGATACCGGCCGTCACACGGCCCGGTCGCTCGTTCCGCCGCCACGAGCGGATCGACGCTCCACGGATTGCCATTCCGGAAGAAGTGCTGGGTGAGGACGAGACCGCTCCGGCGGCGCTCGCGAAAACGATTCGGCTGCGCAACCGGTTCGGGGCGCCACAAGCGCTTCGCATGATCGTGCGAACGGTGAAAGATGGCGAGAATCGGCAGATGCTCGACTTGCCGGAGCAAAAGCCAGAGCAGAAAAAGGGCACGCTGCCTACGCTTGCGGATCTGAAACGCCGCAAGGACACCGGCGTCCCTGGTCTCTCCATCGCGCGCCGCGTGCTGATGGTTCCTTCCGTCTCGCTCGACTTTGCCGGGTTGCACGACGCGTTCAGGGATTCGGAAATCGACGACAAGGACCTGCCGATTCTCTTCTTGCCGCGGGTGATGCAGGACGACGAGACGGATCCGGCGCCGGACGAGGGGCTCCGAACGGAGCTGGTGGCGGGCAGTAAAGACGGCGAACGCGGAAGCTTCTGGCGCGAAGTGAAGGTGGCTTGGCAGGCCCAGGTGGTGAAGAGCCGCCCGCGCGGCGGGCTCAAGGGCATCGATCACCACGCGGCGTGGGGCGGCTTTCCCATCTTCCGCATGCAACCCGTAGTGGCTGCCGGGGCAAAGCCGAAGAAGGACCAGCCGGTCTCTCGCTCGGAGGAGGTGGTCACCGATCTGGGCGAAGTCGTCAACCGGATGCAAGCTGAGCCCGTTACGTTCAAGAACCCACCGGCACCGGGGCATTCGCGTACCCAATCCATCGATTGGTATGCCGTGGCAGGAGTTCCTGCCGGCGACGCGGTGTTTCGCCCGCTCCCCGCAGCGCGCGCAAAAGAGAAGGAGCGCGTTCCGTACTATCCCGACCCCGCGACGGCGGCGATTGTTGTCTCGGTCTCGGTTAGGGGCAAAGACAAGAACACGCCGCTGCGCACGGGGATCCGCGTTGCGAAGGTCTATGCGGCTGAGCCGAAGAATGATCCCGTTCCGGCCGGCTATCCCGATGCCCTGCCGGTCGTGCTCGACGTGGTGCGCGGCGTTTCGGGTAGTGAGCCCCTTATCGAGTTCGGGACTGGCGGCGAGAACGGCAACGCTACTTATTCGGGCCTAAGCGGACTTGCCGTACCGTCGCCCGCGTCGCCAGCGCCGATCCAGGTTCGCCATGTCATCATAACGCTGGCGCCGGGCGAGGAGGCGACTGTCCGCGCCTGGTGTCTTCCGACTTTGACGTTCATCAAGCATATGTACGAGGGCACCGAGGCTGTAGCCGCGTTCGCGGTGAGTTGCGGCTGCCTTTCGCTTGCGGCCCTAAAGGATGATGCGGCGGTCGACGAGGCTTGCCGCGCGGGCTTCGCGGCCATGTGCGGACAAAACTTGCCGGCCGATCCGCCGGGTGCACCGTCGGGCCCCGCCGTCGGTGGGCTTCCAGCACCCTCGCTGACCCAGATCGAAGCGATCGCCAAGGCCATCTACAAATTCATGGGGAAGGCACCGCTGCCGGAGATTTCGGCTTACCTTGAGATCGATGCTGTGCACGCGATCGATCTTCCGCACGATGAGCCGCGGTTTGATCCTCCCGGAGCGCCGCTGCCGCTGCTTCGAGCGGATGGGGATGACGTGAAAGGACTTCTCTTCCCGGATCCTGGCTCTCCGTCGCCGCTGTCTGATCCCAAGAATTGGACCATCGAGGCCCAGCGGGCCGGGGCGACCGGAGTGCTGCTTGATGGCAATGTCACCCTGCACGGTCCGACAACGGGCGCGGTGGAAATCTACGCTTCCGCGGCAGCGGCGGCGCGCGGACGCTTCGACGACCCCGACCGCGGCCGCAGCCGCGACGACCGCGTCCGCGGCCTTTGGCCGAACAAGCCGGAGGGCGACCCGATCGCCCCGAAGGACCTTTTTGGTTTCGTGCCATCCTCCGATGGGCGGGTCACGCACCTGCGCGAGACGGTCACGTTGCTCCGTGTCGAGGGCTTCACGCCTGACAAGAGCAAGATCAATCTCTTGGAGGCGCAGCGAGCAGCTGCGAAAGCCGAGAAGGACAGGCTGGCCACTACGCCGGTCGATGACGAAAACGCTACCTTACGCGCCGTCCGCGCTGCCGCCATCCTGGACGCTCGGGCGCGCCATCTAGATCTTTACGCCGTTGCGGTTTCTCGCCACGCGGGACTTCTGCGCACACGCTATGACGAACTGCTGGACAACCAGACAAAGCCATCGCTTCTCCATGCGGACCGACCACTCGCGCGGCAGTGGCTGCCGGCGACTGTCCGTCCGGCCCGCGTCGCCCCGCAAAGCCTGATCCCTTCCTTCCTTTGGCGCTACGGCGATGATAACAGCCGCGTTTTAAAAAACGGACCGTCCAAGAAAAAGGAGGTCAGTATCAAACGCAAGATGTTCGTGCGCGCACGCATGCGGCGGCCCTGGTTCAGTTCGGGCGAAGGCGAGCGGATCGGCGTCGTGCTTTGGCCGCCCAATCTTTTTCAACTCAAATCCGAGGACATTCAGGGCGACGTGATTCGAGACCTCGCACCTGGCCGTGCGGCGATCAATCTGACCCAGCTTCCCTCGGACGATCCCAAAAACACCAGCGCGGTTCTGGAATTGCAAGACGCCGATCTTGGGCTCGGGGGAGCGTGGGTCACCCGTTGGGGAGCGGACCCAATTAGGCCTGGCTATCCGGTCCAGGGCTGGCTGCTCTCGCCGGCGAACTTTCCCGGCACCACGGTAGCAACGCAGGAAATCTGGAATGCTCCGCCGGAAGCACGCTTACCGGATTCTCTCGTCGTAGAGAACGCTCTGATGCCGGTGCCTGCCGGCGAAGACGCCCCGGAATCCCTTGCGGCCGATCCTGCCAGCGGTTTCATGAATGTGGCTCTGGCCACGTATGAGGCGCGCTTCGACCCGGAACAGGAACTTTGGTACGCGGACATCGGAATCGACGCGCTCGACGTATCCTGGCCGTTCGTTCGCGTAGGGTTGGTCAGGTATCAGCCGCATGCGCCGCGGAGACTTCAGGTCTCGGAGCCGATTGTCGAATGGATTCAGGTCATGCCCGAGCGTACGGTGACGGCCTCCGCCGAAACAAGGGCGGACGAGGTTGTGTTGAGCATTACAGCGAAAGGTCCTGGGTCCAAGCGCGGCGCGCATGAAGCGATGCCTGAGTCTTCGTCAGCCCAAAGACCGCTCGTGCGTATGGCACTGCTACGGCGCGGGAAAAGCGAGGATGGGCCGGAAATCGAAACAGTCAAAGAGATGCTCGAGGCGGTCTCCGATATTGCTCCGGGCGGCCTCGTCTGGAAGCAACAATTTAAACTCACAAAGAGAGAATTCGGTCAGGAAGGGGTGAGTTGGTCAGTGTTCGTCGAGGAAGTCGAGCGATTACGGCCCGCCAGCTATCCCGATGAACCCCGTTATGGCACCAAAAATGATTCTGAATTCGCAGAGACCGGCCCACGCTTTGCGGCAAGGCTAGAGCTCGTCGAATTGCGCAGTTAACTGCTCTCATTCCTGCCGGCGTGCATAGGGGGTGCACGCTGCAATAGAACCCCAAAAGAGTTGTTGGATCGGTAGATGTCCTTGATTGAAGATTACGGGGTTTAACGCCGTTGCTCGTTAGTAGTCTTGAGATAGCACCATTCATTTGTGCTATGCTCATGTTTTGGGCTTTCTACTTGAGAATTGCAGTCGATCTTCCTTCATAATTCCAGTTATCACGCATTCTCAGAATGCAACGGATGAAACTCTTTCAGCGCGCTGGACGGCAGCGTCTCCGTGTTGCCTCTTGATACTCCTGGTACTCGCTTGTAGCCCAACATCAAAACGGCCTCGTGCGGGGGTACTCCTTCCGATATGAGTTTCGCCGCGAGGTATCGGCCGAGATCGGAGGGAGAGATCCGTCCTTGCAAACCCGCGTCCTCGATCTGGATCTGAATTCCACAGGCGATAGAGCGTAATGGAAGCCGGTCGCACGCCCCTGTGCTGCTCACGAACAGAGCTTCAGCGCCGAATCCAAATAGATCGCGGCGCAGCTCCAGGTAGCGAGATAGATCCTTAATGGCCGCGGGAGAGAGGCGAGCGATGCGTTCACGACGCTCGCCTCTAGCAATTAAAATGGCGCCGCGCCTATCGAGATGCGAAATGTTCAGAGCTGCCAGCTCGCCGCACGAAGTGCCTGCGTCGACTGCAACCTGGACACAGCACATATTTCGCAATTCTTCTTCCGAAGCAGCCTTACTCTGGCTGCTCTGGATGTGGTCGAGCAGCTCTTCCACGGCGACTAGATCGACATCGAACGCAGCCCGCCGCTCAGCGCGAAAAGTCCAACGCAGATCGTCCGCGGGATTGACCTTGATCCATGCTTTCGTGTGCAGTTCCGCATAAACATTTCGGATCGTGTAGACCAAGCGGTTCATGGAGACGTCGGAGCGCTGCAGCGAGGCGAGGCCGCAGAACTGATCGAGAGTGGCTTTGTCTGCTGTTTCCAAGACCAGCCCAAGAGGGACGAGAAACGCAACAAGCCAAGCAATGACGAGGCGAACCTGTCCAGCCTCGGTCGGGCGCGTCTTCCCGATCGAAGTCACTATCCACTCATACGTGTCGGGAACTTTCAAATGTAGCTCCTGAGCAGATCGCTTAGCAGCGCCCGAACCGGGGCGGAGGGGCATCGATTAATTGCCAGGTTTGCGAACCCGATCCGGCGAGCGGACCAAAGCCGATCGGCTTGGGTAGGTGGATCATCGAATGCGTGACCGATCAACGATCGAAGTCCATCCATTCCTTCCAATGCCGCGCGAATTCCGACGGCGCGCGTCCAAATTTCGCTGTCTTCACGAGGTAGCCGAATGAGTACCTCGAGCTGCGAGAACAACCCAATCGTCTCGAATAGCTCCAGGAGATCGCCTTCGGTCCACTGCGCGATCCGGGTTGGTAGGAGCAATCGGAATCGCTGCCGCTGGGCCTCGGAGCTACTGAAGAGCTCCGCCAGAAACTGGACCGCCTCGAGATCTTGTGGTGGCCGTTTGCCAATAGTGGTTTCCCAAAGAAGCGAGCCGCATCCGGGGCACTCATCGATCTGAATGGTCTGCGACCAGAGGAGCTCGCGTCCGCAGCCACAACGGTCGACGATTTGCTCTCCTGTTTCCGGATCATGGCGCAGGGGCGCGATTGCCCAGCTCAAGCGTTGATGTGCCGGAATGCCGGCAACCCGATCTGCCCTGAGCACTTCCGGACAAACTCTGCGACGGGCCTGATCGATGTCGCGCGGCCGGACGGTGAAGGGACCAATCTTTAGTCCATTCTCGGAGTGGAGCACCATCATCTCCCGGAGCGCGGTCTCCTCAAGGCCAAAGCTCGAAGCTATATCATTCGCCACGTCATGGCGGTGTACTGCCGACGCGATGGCCTCCGCGTCGCCGAACAGAGACTCGACCACCAGTCCCGGGAAAGGACTGACGACCGTTGCCGCGCGCAGCACTAGAGAAGATGCGGATTCCCCCTCCATTGGCACTAGCGAGATGGCAGTTGCGTCGATCACTTCGCACCTACATCAGATTTGCAAATCCGGCCTTGTCTAACGACCTGTTCGCGATCCGCAGCGCATCGTGCTTGGCGGTTTCGGCAGCCTGAGTTTGGCGGGAGCGAAGGCGGGACACGGCGAGCGCCGGCGCGAAAGGATTGATTTCTCCCGGCCGGTTGCGCTCGAAGGCGGTCCTGAAATGCTCGACACGCAGAATTTTAGACCGCTCGCTGTAATATGCGACGGTGGCTGCCTCTTCCGTGAGGCGCGTGAGCATCGGGGGCTTGCCTTCGCTTGCGTTGTGAAGGCGCTCCGGCATGTCGTCCTTGTTGAGCTCCGTCTCTTCGAATGGAAGTTGGCTCGACAGGGTTTTAATCATCGCGCGCCAGTGATCGTCCATCGCGAGCGGTTCGAGCTGCATGCGTTTGAAGAACCTACCGTCAAGATCCGGGCACTTCTTGAGAAGATCCGGGAGATCACCCCCGCCTGCAAGTACGAACGTCGCTGCACCCCGATCAAATAAGTTGATAAGGAATGGGATGCTCTCGGGGGCGATACCGGAACGCCCGTTCGCCAACAGGGACGCGCGGACCAAAAACAGCATGCGCGTTCCGCTCTGGCGCAACAGGTGCTCTACCTGAAACTCCGGGAGCTTTTGCCCCATGTTGCGGGTGAACGTAGGCCACCTGGCATCACATGCGATGGATTCCGCCAGGCCACCCGAACTGAGGTTGGCGGTTGGAGTGCTTACGATAACCGGCTGAAAGGCAACGGGCTTGCGCTCCTGCATGGGGTGCTGTCGGCTGAACTCTCTTACGAGCGACGTAATGCCTGTATTCGGGGGGCCATATATCGCGATTCCCATGCCCGGGCCGGACCGGGCCGCGTGGAACGAGTGCATCAGTCGCTCCAGGAGAGTTTTGGCCTGGGGGTGGTACAGGTAGATGCCAGATATCGAGCTGATGCGCTCCGGAATGCTCAGCTGGCGCCAGCCCCGGCCGTCGGACGAGGCGATAGGCAGCGTGCTTTCGGAGGAGACGGATTCGGCGACCATGGTCAGCCAAGCTCCCGGTTCGGGTCGAATGCGGCGATCGGATTGCTGGTCAGGAGCAGCGCTCGGGTTCGTCGCAGCTTACGACCGTCGATTTCGGACAGGACGCGCCCAGACGACCACCTTCAGGAGTGCCGGGGCGCTACCGCCTTTATTCCTGCTTTGAACCGACTGAGGCCGACAGTCGTCGCGACGGGCAGGTTGCAGCAGGCTGACTCCAAGTTCGCTTTAAATGACTCGATTCAGCTTTGCGGGCACAGTCGGAACGCGTGCCCAGCCATATCCGTAGTTCGCATAAGGTATATTATGGAATATATTTATATCCAATTGGATCAGTTATTTAGGTGAAGCTCCTACCACCACGCCTTCGCTGCCGGCGCGTTTTCGGGCTGACCATCGACCATTGCCTCAGCTCTTGACGGCTACTGTGCATGGGGTTGTTTTTCAGTTTTTGAATCTGGCCCATCTGCCGAAAGCCGATATTGCCGCGACCTTATCGGACTGCAATAAGCGAGCTCCGCGAGATCGCAGATGACGTTCGAGCCTTCCATCCGTATAGGTTTGCGTCTCACAACAAGAACAAACTTCCGAGGAAGCAGACCCATGAGTTTTTCCCGCCGCACGCTTCTCAAGGCCTCCGCCGCGACCGCCGTTTTCGGCGGCGTCGGCGCGCCCTCAGTGGCCCGGGCCCAGGCTGCCGAGTTCACCTACAAATACGCCAACAACCTGCCTGACTCGCACCCGATGAACGCCCG
The DNA here is from genome assembly GCF_049949275.1 of Bradyrhizobium genosp. A. Taxonomy (NCBI): domain Bacteria; kingdom Pseudomonadati; phylum Pseudomonadota; class Alphaproteobacteria; order Hyphomicrobiales; family Nitrobacteraceae; genus Bradyrhizobium; species Bradyrhizobium genosp. A. The sequence goes on from NZ_CP188196.1 coordinate 4,337,971, forward strand.
CGCCAAGGAAATGGCGGCTGCGATCAAGAGCGAGACCAACGGCAAGTTCGACCTCCAGATCTTTCCGAACAACCAGCTCGGTTCGGACACCGACATGCTGAGCCAGATCCGCTCCGGCGGCGTCGAGTTCTTCACGCTCTCCGGCCTGATCCTGGCGACGCTGGTCCCGACGGCCGCCATAAACGGCATCGGCTTCGCGTTCCCGGACTATGACACGGTCTGGAAGGCAATGGACGGCGACCTCGGCGCCTTCGTGCGCGGCGAAATCAAGAAGGCCGGCCTCGAGGTCATGGACAAGATCTGGGACAACGGCTTCCGCCAGACCACGTCGTCGACCAAGGCGATCACGAGCCCCGACGATTTCAAGGGCTTCAAGATCCGTGTGCCGGTGTCGCCGCTGTGGACCTCGATGTTCAAGGCGTTCGACGCCGCCCCCGCCTCGATCAATTTCGCCGAGGTCTATTCCGCGCTCCAGACCAAGATCGTCGAGGGCCAGGAGAACCCGCTGGCGATCATCTCGACGGCAAAGCTCTACGAGGTGCAGAAATACTGCTCGCTGACCAACCACATGTGGGACGGCTTCTGGTTCCTCGCCAACCGCCGCGCCTGGGAAAAGCTCCCACAAGACGTGCGCACAATCGTCGCCAAGAACATCAACGCCGCCGCCGTTAGGGAGCGCGAGGATACCGCCAAGCTCAACGCGAATCTCCAGCAGGAGCTCGCGGGCAAGGGCCTGACCTTCAACCAGCCCGCAGTGGCGCCGTTCCGCGACAAGCTGCGGGCTGCCGGCTTCTATGCCGAGTGGAAGGGCAAGTATGGCGACCAGGCCTGGGACCTCCTGGAGAAGGCCGTCGGCAAGCTGTCGTAACGCATTGGAGCCGTCATGGCTCATGTCGAGGTTCAGGTGATCGAAATAGTGGGCGAGGCGGCTGTTCAGTCCCCTCGCCGACCTTCATGGCTGGCCTCGCTGGAGCGCATTCTCGGCCTCGCCGTCGAGATCCCCGCGGCGATCCTGGTCGTCGCCGAGATCGTGATCCTGTTTGCCGGCGTGGTCGCGCGCTACGTCGTGCACCGGCCGCTGATCTGGTCGGACGAGCTGGCCTCGATTCTGTTCCTGTGGCTGGCCATGCTCGGCGCGGCGGTGGCATTCCGCCGTTCCGAGCACATGCGCATGACCGCGATCGTTGCGAGCGCACGACCCGCGATGCGAGCCTGGCTCGATCTCGTGGCGGTCTCTGCCGCGCTGGCGTTCCTCGCGATGATCATCTGGCCGGCCTACGACTACGCCTACGAAGAGAGCTTCATCACCACGCCCGCGCTCCAGATCTCCAACATGTGGCGCGCCGCGGCACTGCCGATCGGCATCTGCCTGATGGCGTTGTTTGGACTGCTGCGGCTGCTACGCACCGCTGATTACCGGATGGTGCTGACGGCCGCGATCGCCGTTGTCGTCGTCGTCGGCCTGTTCTGGCTGGCGCAGCCTTACCTGCGGCCGCTCGGCAATCTCAACCTCGTCATCTTCTTCGTCGGCGTCGCCGGCTTCTGCGTCTTCGCCGGCATTCCCATTGCGTTCGGCTTTGGCCTTGCGATCTTCGGCTATCTGGCGCTGACCACGCGCACGCCCGTCATGGTGCTGGTCGGGCGGATGGACGAGGGCATGAGCCATCTCATCCTGCTCTCGGTGCCGCTGTTCGTGTTCCTGGGGCTGCTGATCGAAATGACCGGCATGGCGCGGGCCATGGTGGCATTCCTGGCGAGCCTGCTCGGCCATGTCCGCGGCGGCCTGCATTACGTTCTGGTCGGCGCCATGTATCTGGTCTCCGGCATTTCCGGCGCCAAGGCCGCCGACATGGCCGCTGTCGCGCCCGTGCTGTTCCCGGAGATGAAGCAGCGCGGCGCCAAGCCCGGCGATCTCGTCGCGCTGCTTGCGGCAACCGGCGCGCAGACCGAAACCATTCCGCCGAGCCTCGTGCTGATCACGATCGGCTCAGTCACCGGCGTCTCGATCGCGGCGCTGTTCACCGGCGGCCTGCTGCCCGGCGTCGTGCTCGCGGTCACGCTCTGCATGCTGGTGTGGTGGCGCTACCGCCACGAGGACATGAGCCATGTCCGCCGCGCCACTGCGTCCGAGATCGGCAAAACCTTCGTCGTCGCCCTACCCGCGCTCGCGCTGCCCTTCGTGATCCGTTACGCTGTGGTCGAAGGCATTGCGACCGCCACCGAAGTCTCCACTATCGGCATTGTCTATGGCGCCCTCGTCGGCCTGATCGTCTACCGCCATTTCGACTGGCGGCGGCTATTCCCGATGCTGGTCGAGACCGCGGCGCTGTCGGGCGCGATCCTGCTGATCATCGGCACGGCCACCGGCATGGCCTGGGGCCTGACCCAGTCCGGCTTCTCGCGCTCGCTGGCATCCGCTATGACCGGATTGCCCGGCGGACCTGCAACCTTCATCGCCGTGTCCATCCTGGCCTTCACCATCCTCGGCAGCGTGCTGGAGGGCATCCCTGCGATTGTGCTGTTCGGGCCGCTGCTGTTTCCGATTGCCCGCGCCGTCGGCGTGCATGAAGTGCACTACGCCATGGTGATCATTCTGGCGATGGGTATCGGGCTATTCGCCCCGCCGTTCGGCGTCGGCTATTATGCCGCCTGCGCCATCGGACGCGTCGATCCGGCCGAGGGCATCAGGCCGATCTGGGGCTATCTGCTGGCGCTGCTGGTGGGATTGATCATCGTCGCGGTCTTCCCCTGGATATCGATCGGATTCCTGTAAGGCGCGGCGTCAAGGAGGGTGTCGATGAGTGACCGGCAGAACCAGTACAATATCGGCCTCGACAAGACCCCCGCCAATTACGTGCCGCTGTCGCCGCTGAGCTTCCTCGCGCGCAGCGCCGCCGTCTATCTCGATCACGTCAGCACGGTCTACGAAGGCCGCAGCTTCACGTGGGCTGAGACGCATGAGCGCTGCAAGCGCTTTGCGTCCTGGCTCGCCAGCAAGGGCATCGGCGTCGGCGACACTGTCGCTACGATGCTGCCGAACATTCCCGCGATGAACGAGGCGCACTTCGCGGTGCCCATGACGGGTGCCGTGCTCAACGCGCTCAACATCCGCCTCGATGCGCCCTCGATTGCGTTTCAGCTCGACCATGGCGGCGCAAAAATCATTCTGGTCGATCCCGAATTTTCCGGCGTGATCACCGATGCGCTGGCGCAGATGAGCGGGCCAAAGCCGTTCGTGATCGACGTCGACGATGCCGCTTTCAAAGGCGGCAAGCGCATCGGCGAGATCGAATATGAAGCCGCCGTCGCGCAAGGCGATCCGAACTTTGCGGCGATCCCGCCGCAGGATGAGTGGGACGCGATTGCGCTGAGCTACACCTCGGGCACCACGGGCAATCCCAAGGGCGTCGTCACCCATCATCGCGGCGCCTATCTGAATGCCGTCAGCAACATCCTTGCCGGCAATCTCGGCCAGCACCCGGTCTATCTCTGGACGTTGCCGATGTTCCATTGCAACGGCTGGTGCTTCCCCTGGACCATCGCGGCCGCCGCCGGAATCAACGTCTGCCTGCGCAAGGTCGAGCCGACCAAAATCTTCGAGCTGATCAAGCAGCACGGCGTCACCCACATGTGCGGCGCGCCGATCGTCTACAACACGTTGATCAATGCGCCCGATGCGCCCAAAGAAACGTCAACCGGTAACGCCGCCCGCCGCGTCGTCGGCCTGATCGCAGGCGCTGCGCCGCCGGTCGCCGTGCTCGAAGGCGCCGAAAACATCGGCATCAAGTTGACGCACGTCTATGGCCTGACCGAGGTCTACGGCCCCGCCTCCGTCTGCGCCGAGCAGCCCGGCTGGGACGAGCTTCCGGCGTCCGAGCGCGCTCGCATGAAGCGCCGGCAGGGCGTGCCCTACCCGCTTGAGGAAGGCGTCACCGTCATCGATCCGCAAACCATGAGGCAAGTGCCGCGCGACGGCGAGACCATCGGCGAGGTCATGTTCCGCGGCAACATCGTGATGAAAGGTTACCTCAAGAACGAGAAGGCGACGAAGGAAGCCTTCGAGGGCGGCTGGTTTCACACCGGCGATCTCGGCGTGCTCGACGAGCACGGCTACGTCACCATCAAGGATCGCTCCAAGGACATCATCATCTCCGGCGGCGAGAACATCTCGTCCGTGGAGGTCGAGGACATCCTCTACAAGCACCCGGCCGTGCTGTTCGCGGCCGTGGTCGCAAAGCCCGATCCGAAATGGGGCGAAGTGCCCTGCGCCTTTGTCGAGCTGAAGGTCGGCGCGAGCGCGAGCGAGGCCGACATCATCGCCTTCTGCCGCACGCATATGAGCGACTTCAAGACGCCTAAGGCCGTGGTGTTCGGACCGATCCCGAAGACGTCGACGGGGAAGATCCAGAAATTCCTGCTGCGCAACGAGGTCGGCTCGGCCAAGGCGATTACAGCCTGAGTGCGTTCCAGTTTCAGACACACTTGGAAACACGGGCCGTTACGATCGCGCGTCGTCGTGAAACGATTGTGTACGTTCGACGACATCAAGACATCACAGGAAAAGATTGGAAAACGTTAGAGACGCATTTACGTTTCTCTCCCGTCGGATTCGCTCCTTCCACCTGATTCGCCGCGCAGGCAGCGCGGCCGGCGACCGGCACGGTTGGGGCGCTTCATGCGGTTCGTATCGTGAGCACAGACGTGCGTGCGCGTCTGACGCTGCCGCTATTGACGGCAGGACTCTGGCTGCCCGGCGCTGCTCGCGCGCCCTCACCCATTCGTGCCGCGATCTTCCCGTTACATCTTCTTGTAGGCGTCAATCACCGCCTGACCGTCCGCACCGGCCTTTTTGAGCCAGTCAGCGGTAAGCTGCTGACCTATTTTCTCGAAGCCGGCTTTCAGCGCCGGGCTCGGTGGTTCGACCGTCATGCCCTTTGCCTTAAGCTGATCGATGTACCAATTGGCCTTTTCCTCCCAGGCCTTCCAGCCGCGGGTTTCGGCCGTGGCAGCGGCCTTGAGGATGGCCTCCTGGGTCGGCTTGTCGAGCGCCTCGAACGCGGCCTTGTTCACGAAAGTATAGTCCTTCGGGATCCAGGCCTGCACGTCATAGAAGTATTTCAGCGACTCCCAGGCCTTTGAATCGTAGCCCGTGCCGCCCGAGGACATGAACGAATTCACAACGCCGGTGGCGAGCGCCTGCGGCAGTTCGGCAGCCTGGATCGTCACCGATTGGGCGCCGACCAAGTCACCGATACGCGCGGTTCCGACATTGTAGGCGCGCCATTTCAGACCCTTCATGTCCTCAATAGAGGCAAGTGGCTTGTTGACGTAGACGCCCTGCGGCCCCCACGGCACGGCGAACAAGAGCTTGAGACCTTGTGCATCCAGCTTCTTCTCAATGAGGGGCTTTGACGCCTGGTACAGTTTCATTGACTGAGGAAAGCTGGTCGCAAGGAACGGCACGACATCGATCCCGAACACCGGATCTTCGTTTTCGTGGATCGACAGCAGCAATTCGCCAATTTGCGCCTGCCCGGTGACGACTGCACGTTTGATGTCTGGCGCCTTGAACAGCGAGGCATTCGGATGAACCGTGATCACGAGCTTGCCGGAAGTCGCAGCTTCGACGTCCTTGGCGAAGGCGACCAGATTCTCCGAGTGCGGGTTGTCGATGGGATATGCGGCTGGCAAATTCCATTTGGTCTGGGCCAGGGCCGGCGTGGCGGCCAGCAGCGCGCCGGCGATCAGTCCTGAGAACAGCAAACGAGACGTCATCGAACTTCTCCTCACGGTAAGGTGGAATACCCGGCGCGATCAGTCGGGGAAAGCGAGCTTGGGTAGAACCAGAACGATTTGCGGATATTGAGTGATGATGAAAACTGCGGCCAACAGCAGCACAAAGAACGGGAACGCGGCACGGGCGACCGTCAACGTGTCGCGACCGCTCATGTTCTGCAGCACGAACAGGTTAAAACCGACCGGTGGCGTGATCTGCGCCATTTCGACGTGGATGATAAGGTAGACGCCGAACCAGACGAGATCGAGCCCGGCCTGCTTCACCATCGGCAACACGATCACCGCGGTCAGCACGATCATCGAGATGCCATCGATCAGGCATCCAAGGATGATGTACATGATGCTCAAATAGAGCGCGAGCATGCCTGGCGTGAGTTGCTGTCCCTGAACCCAGCTGGCGAGCGCCGCGGGAATACCGGTGTAGGCCATCGCGGCTGTGGTGTAGGCGGCGCCGGCCAGGATCAGCATGATCATGCAGGTCAGCCGCGTCGCGCTCATGATGCTTTCGAGGAAGTGCTTGCGCGAAAGCGTGCCGCTCCACCACGCCAGGATCAGCGCGCCGGCGACGCCCCATGCGGCGCATTCGGTAGCGGTCGCAAACCCGAGCACCAGTGAGAGGAAGACCGCAAGGATCAGCAGCATGCACGGTGCGAGCTTGGCGGACTCGCGCAGCTTCTGCCGGAACGGCATCGGCGGGTCGCGCGGCGGGACTTTCGCAGGGTTCAGCAGCGACCAGATGATGATGTAGCCGGAATAAAGTACCATCACGAGCACACCCGGCAGGAAGCCGCCAAGGAACACCTGGAGCACGGAAACATTCGCCGTGACCGCGTAAACCACCATCGGAATGGACGGTGGAATCAGCAGGCCGAGCGTGCCGGATCCCGCCAGTGAACCGAGGCTGAGGCCCTTGTCGTAGCCGCGCTTGTCGAGTTCGGGCAATGCGATCTTGCCGATGGTCGCACAAGTCGCAGCCGACGAGCCCGACACCGCCGCAAAGATGCCGCAGCCGATGACGTTCACATGGGTCAGCCGTCCGGGCAACCATTGCACCCAGGGCGACAGGCCGCGGAACATCTCTTCCGACAATCTGGTGCGAAAGAGGATTTCTCCCATCCAGATGAACAGCGGCAATGCCGCCAGCGTCCACGACGCACTCGCGCTCCAGGTCGTGGTCGCGAGTACGCTCCCAAGGGGCAGGCTCGTGGTCAGCGCCATCGCCACGAAGCCGACGAGCCCAAGCGAGACCGCGATCCATACGCCGCTCGCCAGCAGCAGGATCATGACGCCGAGCAGAATGAACGACAGTTCGATCATGCCGAGACTGGCCATCGTCAGCCCCCGCCGCCCTGCGAGATGCGCTCGATGAATTCGTCCGGCGTTTCTTCCGGCGATCCCTTCTCGTAGCTTGGCCGACGACCGCGCAGGACATTGACCATTTCATCGATGACCGCGATCCCCAGGATCACGAGGCCGCCGGCAAAACCCAGTTGCGGAATCCAGAGCGGAACGGCGACGACGCCTTGTGCAACGTCGTTGAAACGCCAGGAATCGTAAGCCATCTGCGCCGCATATCGGCTGAAGTAGAGAATGAAGGCTGTCGCAATCCCGAGCGCCACGATCTCGGCATACTGCCGAGCTCGCCCATGCAGGCGCTCGAGCAGCAGACCGACGCGGATCATCTCACCACGCTTGAATGTGTGAGCGAGGCCGAGGAAGGCCATCGCGGCCATGCACCAGGACGCGAAATCATCGCCTGCCGGAATGTTGATGGCAAATTGCCGGCCGACCGACATGACCATCATGATCGCGAAGATCGCAACCAGGAAGGCGCCGGCTGCGTAGCCCGCGCCGAGGTAGAGAAGGTCGAGAGCGCGCCGGAGCAATCCCGGCGCCGCCACATCATCGTCATGCTCCGCCAATGCGGCCCCCATCCTCACGCGCCACAGCTCAACCGGACCACACGACTTCTGAGCCAGTTGGTGCTGGCTGATTATCGCTGCCGTTCCACGGCTGTCTTTGAGACGTTAGACCAACACGATCGCGACCATGCAGGCAAGGACCATGCCGGTCTGCGTCGGTGCCCCCCGGGTATTTTACACCGTATCGAGCCGCATGCCGTCATAGGCCGGCACCACGCCCGCGGGCAGCTTCTGCCGGATCACCTCGTAATCGACGTCCGCCGTCATGTTGGTGATGACGGCACGCTTCGGCTTGAAGCGCTCGATCCAGGACAGCGCGTCGTTGATGCTGAAATGGCTGGGATGGCCGGTGTAGCGCAGGCCATCGACGATCCAGAGATCGAGGTTTTCTAGGGCGCCAAAACTCTCCGGCGGGATGTCGTTGAGGTCGGGCGTGTAGGCGGCGTTGCCGATGCGATAGCCGAGCGCCGGGATCTGGCCGTGCTGGACCAGGAACGCGGTCATCGTCACCTCCCCGCCCTTGCCGCCAATAGTCTGGCTATGGCCGGCCTCGATCGAATGCCTGTTGAGGATCGGCGGGTAGTCGCTGCCCTCCGGCGAGATGAAGCAATAGGAGAACCGCGCCATGATGTCCTTGGCGGTCGACTGGTTGAAATAGACCGGAATGCGCTTGCGCATGTGGATCACGACCGAGCGCAGGTCGTCCATCCCGTGAGTCTGGTCGGCATGCTCATGCGTCAGAAACACGGCATCGATGTGGTCGACATTGGTATCGATCAGCTGCTCGCGCAGGTCCGGCGAGGTGTCGATCACGATACGCGTGGTGCCGTGGTGTGATGTCTGTTCGACCAGCAGCGAGCAGCGCCGGCGGCGGTTTTTTGGATTCTTGGGGTCGCAGGCGCCCCAGCCCAGCGCCGGGCGCGGCACGCCGGCGGAGGAGCCGCAGCCCAGGATCGTCAGCGTCAGCGTCATGCGGCTCAGAACCTCAAGCTTTCACCTTGGAGAACAGGCGGAAGAAGTTTTCGCTGGTCTGGCGTGAGATCTCTTCGAGCGACACGCCGCGTGTTTCGGCGAGCACCTTGGCGACCTCGACCACATAGGCCGGCTCGTTGCGCTTGCCCCGGAACTTGCCCGGCGCAAGGTAAGGCGAATCTGTTTCAACCAGAATACGGTCAGACGGCAGTTCGGCCGCGAGCGCGCGCAAGGCATCCGACTTCTTGAAGGTCAGGATGCCCGTGAAGCCAATATAGAGCCCGAGCGACACCGCCTTCAACGCCAGCTCGCGCCCGCCGGTGTAACAATGCAGCACGGCTCGAAACGATCCGCGTGCCGCCTCCTCCTCCAGGATGCGCGCGCAATCCTCGTCCGCCTCGCGGGTATGGATCACCAGCGGCAAGCCGGTGGCGCGGGCAGCGGCGATGTGGGCACGAAAGCCCCTCGCCTGCGCCTCCGGCGAGCCGTCGTCGTAGAAATAGTCGAGCCCGGCTTCGCCGAGCGCGACCACCTTCGGATGCTGCGTCAGCGCGATCAGCTCGTCCGACGAAATGCCGTCTTCCTCGTCCGCATTATGCGGGTGAGTGCCGACCGAGCAATAGACGTCGTCGTAACGCCCGGCGATGGCGAGAAGCTGATCGAGCTTTCGCACCCGCGTCGAGATTGTGATCATGCGACCGATCCCGGCCGCGCGCGCACGCGACACGATCCCGTCGAGATCCTGCGCAAAGTCCGGAAAATCCAGATGACAGTGACTGTCGACCAGCATCGTTACATGCGCCTCAGGCCGCCGGCTCGATGTAGCGCGGGAACGCCGGCGTCGGTGCCGGTAGCGTCGAACCAGGCGCGATCCGCCTGACGCCGCCAAGCATGGCAAAATTGCGCTCGCCCGCGGGGATACCTAGGCTGTCGAGCAGCAAGCTGGATGCGGTCGGCATCGCTGGCTGAGCCAGGATCGCGATCTGGCGCACGACTTCGGCGGTGACGTAGAGCACCGTCTTCTGCCTGACAGGATCGGTCTTGGCGAGCGCCCACGGCGCCTCGCCCGCGAAATAGCGGTTGGCCTCCGCGACCACGGCCCACACGGTATTGAGCCAGTGATGGATCTGCTGCGTCGCCATCGCCTCGCGCGACGCGGCAATCATGCCGTCGGCCATCGCTAAAATCGCCTTGTCGCTGTCGCTGAACTCGCCGGGCTCCGGCAGCACGCCGCCGAGTTGCTTGGCGATCATCGACAGCGAACGCTGCGCAAGATTACCGAGATCGTTGGCGAGATCGGCATTGATGCGCGCGACGATAGCTTCATGGTTGTAGTTGCCGTCCTGGCCGAACGGCACCTCGCGCATGAAGAAATAGCGCATTTGGTCGACGCCATACTGGTCGGCGAGATTGAAGGGGTCGACGACGTTGCCGACCGACTTCGACATCTTCTCGCCCCTGTTGAACAGGAAGCCGTGGGCATAGACCCGCTTCTGCACGGGAATGCCGGCCGACATCAGGAACGCGGGCCAATACACCGCGTGGAAGCGAATGATGTCCTTGCCGATGATGTGCACGTCGGCCGGCCAATAGCGCCAGTTCTTGTCGCTCTCGTCGGGGAAGCCGACGCCGGTGATGTAGTTGGTCAGCGCGTCGACCCAGACATACATCACGTGCTCTTCGTCGCCGGGCACCTTGACGCCCCAGTCGAACGTGGTGCGCGAGATCGAGAGATCGCGCAGGCCGCCCTTGACGAAGCTCACCACCTCGTTGCGACGCGAGTCTGGGCCAATGAAATCAGGGTGCTCCTCGTAGAGCTTCAGCAGCTTGTCCTGATAATCAGACAGGCGGAAAAAGTAGCTCTTCTCCTCGACCCACTCGACCGGCGTGCCCTGCGGACCGAGTCGCACGCCGTCGTCGTTCAGCCGCGTTTCGTCCTCCGCGTAATAGGCCTCGTCACGCACCGAGTACCAACCAGAATAGGTGTCGGCATAGATGTCGCCGTTCGCTTCCATGCGCCGCCATATCTCCTGGCTGGAGCGATGGTGCTGCTCTTCGGTGGTACGGATGAATCGGTCGAACGACACGTTCAGACGCTCGTCCATCTCCTTGAAGCGAGCCGCATTGCGGGCGGCCAGTGCGGACGGAGTAAGGCCTTCGTTCTGCGCGGTCTGGATCATCTTCAGACCGTGCTCGTCGGTGCCTGTCAGGAAGAACACGTCCTTGCCGTCGAGCCGCGCAAAGCGCGCCAGCACGTCGGTCGCGATCGCCTCATAGGCGTGACCGATATGCGGAACGCCGTTGGGATAGGCGATGGCGGTGGTGATGTAGAAAACATTGTCGCGCGCAGGTGCCGCTACGGGCGCAGCCGGCTTCGGGGTAGCCACCGGCTTCGGCGCAGGCGACACCTTGGGTTTTGACACTTTGGGTTTCACGGCCTTCGGCGGCGCGGCGGCCGGAGTCGGCGCGGCGATCACCGCGGGCGCGGTCACCCTCGCCTTCTCGGCCGCCTTCTTTGCCGGAGCCTTGGCGGGTTTTTCAGCGGCCTTCTTTGTCGCGGCTTTCTTGGCGACGACCTGCTTCTTCGCAGCCTTCTTGCCGGTCTTCTCGACCGTCTTCGCAGCGCCCTTCTTCGTGCCTTTCTTGACGCCTTTCTTGGCGGCTTTGCGCGCGAGCGCCCTCACAGCCTTCTTCGTGGCCTTCTTCTTGCCGCTCTTGTCCTTGGAGGTTTTCTTAGCTCGCGTTGGCACGACGAATTCCTTTACCGGCTTCTCGAAATCTGGAAACGAATTTGCGTTAGATTATCGTTCTAAGCATGATCCTGTCGGAAAACCGCTGCGCACTTTTCCGGATCATGCTCTAGCGCGTTGCGTCCGCCAGCCAGCCGAACACCGAGAAAACCAAGGGCTTTCGCTCCAGATTGTAGGTTTCGGTGTCGCGCGCAGCGCGGACGATCTTTTCCCATACCTCAGCTAGGCGCGCAAGGCGCGGCAGGTTCTGGTTGGCATTGGCCTCGTCGGAATGGAGGCGTTCGGCGATCCAGCGATCGATGCCGTCGATGAAGGCCGCAAGCGCGACGCGGTCGCTGGTGCCAAGGGATTCGCCGAGCGTGTGCAATTCGCGCGGATCGACCTGCGGCAATCGCGCCAGCAGCGCTGCCGTGCGCTGCTGGAGTTTTAGCGCATCGCCGCCGAGCAGGCTCAGTGCCCGCGCAACGCTGCCTTCAGAGGCCTCCGCGGCCTCGCGTAGCGCCAGATCGGTCGGAGCAAGATCGGCGGCCGTGGCGGCTGCGGCGATCACCTCGTCGGTCGTGAGCGACCGCAAGCGCAGCTTGCGGCAACGCGACTGGATCGTGGCGAGCACGCGCGCGGGCGCGTGGCTCACCAGCAGGAACAGCGATTGCTGCGGCGGTTCCTCGAGGATTTTCAACAGCGCGTTCGCCGCATTGGGATTGAGCTCATCGACGGTGTCGACGATGCAGACGCGCCAGCCTTCGGCCGCCGCCGTCGAGCCGAAGAACGCGATGGTCTCGCGCGTCTCGTCGACTGTGATGACCGTCCGCATCACGCCACGGTCGTTGGCGGTGCGCTCCAGCGTCAGCAAGCCGCCATGCGAGCTTGCCGCGACCTGCCGCGCCACGGCGTCACCGGGATCAATCGCGAGGTCCTCGGCGCCCTGCACGGCGGGCGCCAGCGGCTGGCCGTGAGCGAGCACGAAGCGCGCCATCCGATAGGCCAGCGTCGCCTTTCCGATACCCTGCGGCCCGCCGATCAGCCAGGCGTGCGGGATGCGCCCGCTGCGGTAGGCCGTGAGCAGCGCGGTCTCGGCCTCGCGATGGCCGAATAGAAGGCTTGTCCCACGTGGATGCGGAATGGCGGATTCGCGCTCGACCTGACGCGGGCTCATGCCGAGACCACCGATGCGGGCGTCGGCAGGAGACGATCGCGCAGCGCGGTCCAGACGCGTCCCGCGACGGTGTCAGGATCGGAATCGGCGTCGATCAGCACGCAGCGGCCGGGATCGTCCGCGGCGATCTTGCGATAGGCCTCGCGCAGGCCCTGGTGGAAGGCAAGCTTCTCGCCCTCGAACCTGTCAGGCGTGCCGCTGCCGCGCCGCGCCGCTGCGCGTGCCAAGCCGATCTCGACCGGCAAATCGAGGATGATGGTGAGATCCGGCTTGAGATCGCCGATCGTGACCCGCTGCATGGCATTGATCAGCGCGGCGGGCACGCTGCCGAGGCTACCCTGATAGGCCCGCGTCGAGTCGGCGAAGCGGTCGCAGAGGACCCAAACGCCCTGCTTGAGCGCAGGCTCGATCACGGTGCGGACATGGTCGTCGCGCGCAGCGGCAAACAGCAACGTCTCGGCCTCGGGTCCGAGCAGCTTGCCCATCCCCGACAGCACCAGGTGGCGCATGATCTCGGCGCCCGGCGATCCGCCGGGCTCGCGCGTGACGAGGGTACGGAGCCTCGCCGCACCGAGGCGATCGGCGAGCTTCTTGATCTGGGTCGACTTGCCCGTCCCCTCACCGCCTTCAAAGGTGATGAAGCGTCCGCGTCCGGATGGCCGCTGTGCCGTGCTCTCACTCATGATCAGAGCTTCTCGGCGCCTGCGCGGAACATGCCGATCACGAGCTCGCTGGCGCCGTCGATTGCGCGCCGCACGGTCGAGCCGGTGCCGATCGCCTCGGCCGCATAGACCGGCGTCTCCACCGCGATGTTTCCGCTGCGCCAGACCCTGACCACGCCGACCTGCTGGCCGGCCTGGACCGGTGCGCGCACCGGGCCGCTATAGATCACACGCGCGATCAGCTTGTCGCCGCCGCTCTTGTGCACCATCACCTTCACCGGCTCTTTCGCAACGAGCTTCACCGAGCGGCTCTCGCCGCCAAACACCTTGGCGTAGCCGACGGGCTGGTCGGCCGCGATCAGCGTGCGGGTCTCGAAATTGCGAAAGCCCCATTCCAGCATCTTCTTGGCTTCGGTGGCGCGGTCCTCGATGTCCTCGAGCCCGTTGACGACGACGATCAATCGCGTGCCGTTCTGCACGGCCGAGCCGACCATGCCGTAGCCGCCTTCCTTGGTGTAGCCGGTCTTCAGGCCGTCGGCGCCTTCCATCGAATTGAGCAGCGGATTGCGGTTGGCCTGGCGGATCTTGTTCCAGGTGAATTCCTTCTCACCGAACAGTTTGTAGAATTCCGGGAAGTCCAGGATGATGTGCCGGGCGAGCATGCCGAGCTCGCGCACCGTCATCTTGTTGCCGGGGTCGGGCAAGCCGTTGGAATTGGCGAAGGTGGATTTGGTCATGCCGAGCTCGCGGGCGCGCTTGGTCATGAAATCGGATGCAAAGATCCGCTCGTTGCCGGCGATGCCCTCGGCAAGCGCGATGCAGGCGTCGTTGCCGCTCTGGATGATCGCGCCATGCAGGAGGTCGTCGACCGAGACCTTGCTGTTGATGGCCGCGAACATGGTCGAGCCGCCGGAGGGCGCGCCGCCCTTGCGCCAAGCGTTCTCGCTGATCCGGTATTCGTCGGTCAGCTTGACGTCGCCCTTCTTGATTGCGTTGAACACGACTTCCGCGGTCACGAGCTTCATCATGCTGGAGGGCGCGCGCAGCTCGTCGGCGTTCTTCTCGAACAGCACGCTGCCGCTGGAGGCCTCGATCAGGATCGCGGTGGGGGCATCGCCATCGAAGCCGGCATCCTCGGTCTTCTTGGCGCCCTGGACGCTCTGGTTGGCGGCGTAGAGCACCCCGCCCCAGCTGAGGCTGACTGCGATCGCCGCCGCGACCAGCCCGCGCGCCAGTGCTCGGGCGGAGAACCGGGTATGACAGAGCGAGATGAGACGAAATGCCATGGCGAAGCCCTGAGAGCGGCGTTCTAACAGGTGGAACCGGTGCGAACAACACGAGGATCGATGCTGCCCCGAGATTGCACGATTCTCGTCGCGTCCCTATCGTGGCACCTCATGTTTCCTGACCAAACCCCTGAAACAAGGCGGAAAAGCGATGTGCACCACCCGCGTGATCAAGGCCAATGGGATCGACCTCTTCATCCGCGAGGCCGGCCAGGGACCGCTGGTGGTGCTGTGCCATGGTTGGCCGGAATTATCCTATTCCTGGCGGCACCAGATCCCCGCGCTCGCGGCTGCCGGCTTTCACGTCGTGGCCCCTGACATGCGCGGCTACGGCCAGAGCGCGACGCCGTCTGACGTGAACGCCTATTCGATCTTCGACACGGTCGGTGACGTCGTCGGCCTGGTCCAGGCGCTCGGCGCGACCAAGGCGATGGTGGTTGGCCACGACTGGGGTGCGCCGGTCGCCTGGCATGCGGCGCTGTTCCGCCCCGATATCTTTACCGCCGTTGCAGGCCTGAGCGTGCCGCCGCCATTCCGCGGACGCGGCAAGCCGCTCGAGCTGTTGCGCCAGGGCGGCATCACCAATTTCTACTGGCAGTATTTCCAGACGCCTGGTGTTGCGGAGAGCGAGTTCGAGCATGACGTCGCCAGCACCATGCGCACCGTGCTCGGCGGACGTGGACTTGCCGATCCGAGCGCCGCGATGTTCGTGCAGGAGGGCAAGGGCTTTCTCGGCCATGCCGGCGCCGAGGAGCCGCTGCCGGCATGGCTGACCGAGGCCGATCTGGCTTATTTCACCGAAAGCTTTCGCAAGTCCGGATTCCGCGGCGGGCTGAACTGGTATCGCAACCTCGACCGCAATTGGGAGCTGACCGCGCCCTGGCAGGACGCGCAGATCCACCAGCCCTCCCTCTTCATTGCCGGTTCGAAAGACGCCGTCATCACTGGCCTGATCGGAGCCAAGCGCGTCAACGAGCTGGAGCGCGTGCTGCCCAATCTCACGCGACGACTGATCATCGAGGGCGCCGGCCATTGGGTGCAGCAGGAGCGCCCCGACGACGTCAACGCCGCGCTGGTCAGATTCCTGCGTGAAGCGGCAGATGGCAGTTAGTACAGGCCACGGCCGGTCAGGATGCCGCGGGCTTCGGCTGCGCCGTCATCGGAGGCTGCGGGACCGCGCTCGGCGGCATAGCGGCCGTCCTCGTCATAGGACACCTGGCGAGCATTCTGGAGCGCGCGGCCCCGGCTGCGGCTCGAGGCCGACATTTCCGAGGTCGCGTTGAGCGAGGCGACGTCGGCCGACGTGTTGCCGAGGCTATAGGGCCGCCCCTCCGGCATCGGGACTTCGCCGCGGATGGCGCCGCGGCTCGACGACAGCTCGGGCACGAACGGCCGCGCGGAGGCGACCCGGACCATCGAGGGCGACGGCGCCGGAACGCCGGTGCGCAAGGTCGCCATCAGCTGGCGGTCGTCGGAGCCTTCGAGCGGCGCGCGGCCGACATATTCGACGCGAACCCTGGCGACGCCATTGCCTTTGAATTCAAGCAGTTCGGCGGCCTTGTTCGAGACGTCGATGAGGCGGTTGCCGTGATAGGGCCCGCGATCATTGACGCGAACGACCAGTGACTTGCCGTTGGACAGGTTGGTGACCCGCGCATAGGACGGCATCGGCAGCGTTGGATGCGCCGCCGTCAGCGAGGCCATGTCGAACACTTCGCCATTGGCGGTCTGGCGGCCATGGAAATCGTCGCCGTACCACGACGCGAGGCCCTCGGCGCGGTAGTTGACGTCCTCCTCCGGCACGTAGGTCCGGCCCGCCACGACATAGGGCTTGCCGACGCGATAGGTGCCGCCGCCCTTGGGGACGGGATCGCCCCAAGCCACGACTCGCGGGCTCGAGGACACGCCGTATTTGGGATCGACCCGGCTGGCGAACTTGTTGGACGAGGCGCAATTGGCGAGCGCGAGGCAGGTGGCGACCGCCGCAACGCTACGCGCGGCCCGCACCACCGAATCTGACCGTCGGATCCCCATTCGCCCCAAATACCATTCCGCCGGAGGCGGACCCAACCCGCTTGCCTACGGGGAGTGCCTTCCGGACCTTGAGCTCCGGGGCGGCCCACCACCGTCTCAGAGAGGGTAACGATAACGCAACCGGAACACGGCGGAAATGGGGAGTCCACAGGGTTCGCGCCGGGATGGTAAACAGGACGGTTGGCATTCTCCGTTGATCTACGGAGCGCGAGGGCTCCAGCACCGCCTCCTCTGTGCCAGTCCTGCACAAGCTGTTGCGCCAAAAGCTCACTCCACCCCCATTGTCGCCGGCTTCACCGGAATTCTTTTGACTGTGCAAGCCCGCCCGCGTTTTCTCGCGTGCAGGGGCGGGATTGGAATTTAACGATGATCGAGACGGTTTCGGCACTGATGGGTCTGGTAAGCGCGGGGATCTTCCTGGCCCATGCGTTTGAAGGCTACCGCACGAGGGCCTGAGGGCACTCGCGCGGGCGACATTGCATCACCTCTTCATGACGGCGCGTTCGGATAATTTTAATCGATCCGATCGAGCATCGAGGACGAGAGCAGCAGGTATCCCATGCGCAAACATGACCTCGTATCCGACGGCTTTCTGGCTTTGACCGCAGGCGGTCTGGTCCTGCTCTGCTCGAGCCTCGTCGCCCTGGCCTTCGGCTAATCCTCACTCCGCGCTTTCCTGCTCGCGCTTGTCGAACGTGGTCATGGTCAGCTCCATTTGCGTTGCGCTGATGGGATCCGGACCGGGGGCGAACGTCTCCGTGGTTCTCGTCAATCGGGAATGATTTGAATCATCCGACCGAAGGCGAATGTCGTCAAGCCGCCGGTCGACCTTGGCGGTGCAACGACAACCGCGCGCCCCGAACCGGAGGCGCGCGGCGAAACAGGTTGGAGATTCCTGACCGATTAGGTCCTTGTCAGCCGTCAGGCTTTGGCCGCAGCCGCCTCACGGGCCAGCCGCTCAGCCTTCAGCCGTTCGCGATTCTCATAGAAAGCCTTCTGCGCCGCCTCATGGTCGCGCATGGCCTTCTCGGCCTCGACGCGGCGCACCGCATCGCGCGCCTGGCGCTGTTCGGGAGTCAGGGGTTTGCGTCGGAAGGAAAGATCTTCTGTCATGATGGGATAACGCGGCGGTGAGGAAAAGGTTCCACCCAAGGTTCCCGATCCCATCGGGGGCGCTCCCCCTGCATGTCGCCCGCTAAAACCCGAAAACAACCCCATGCACAGTAGGCCGTGCGTGTCGAATCAAGGACTTGCGCGCTCACCTCGCGCATCCCCGCAAAAGCCATTTGACGCGTCGGGCAAAACAGTGGCATACTGCTATTATTCCGAAATCTCCGCCTGTGTGAGCACTCCCCCTTCGGCTCGCGGGCGCCGGATGCCGCCTTGGCAACTTAAATTCGGCAGCGCCTTCGAATTCCATATTGATCCAGGCGTGGATTTTCGGTAACAGTGCACTCAATTCATCACAATGGCCGCCGACTGAGGCATCGGTCACTGCTCGACGGTGGAAGTTAGGTGCACTGTCACCGTAATTCCGTAATTCTTAACTCGACAGCAACGCGCGTGCGGCGCGGGCAAGGCGACGACCGGCGGTCTTCTGCCGAAGCGCCTCCGTCCAGTCGAACATGCTTGAATTGACATCATAGTCGCCCCGCTGGGCTTCCGGTATCGCACCGGCCACGATGCGTGCGATCAAGTGTGGCAATTCCTGATAGAATGCGTCCGTGCGATACGGTGGATGGAGCGAGTAGATCCCGGCCCCTGAACCGAGAAAGTCGATTCGGGAAAGTCCCTTGCGGATCATAGCTGCGGTGATGATCTCCTCGGCGGGCATCGACAGCGGCGACTGGCGAAACAACCTTGCTCGGAGCCGGCGTCGGAGATTTGGACGCACCAGGTCCAGCGCCCCGATCGATGCATCGAACCGGCTTTGATCAAGAACGAAAATGCGCGTGCTCACGCTGCGAAAGCGGTAAGCCGGATAGGCGGCGGCTAGCCGCTCGGGTGGTTGAATGCCGGTCAACCCCGGAAACGCTCCATGCAAATCGCCGAGTGTGCCGTCAGCGCGGGGCGGACCAGGGAGTGGTCCGGCGAACAGCGCGTCCGGCGTCGTCCTCAGCCAGCCGATCGCCTCCTCCAGCCAGACCTGGCTGCCGCCGCCGAACAGCATGTCGCTGTCCATATGCACCACATATTCCGCGTCCGCCTTCAGCAGACCGTAGAAATAGGCATGGAACGGTCCGCCATCGAAGGCTTTTTCCGGATAAGCGCGGCTCGTCGAGAAATAGCGCTGCCGTACGGACTCGAGCGCCGCCGGCGAATAGTCAACCTCGGCAATTTCCGCCTTCGGTGACTGCCGCGCGATTGCCTCCAGGAGTGCAAATAGGCGTCCACGGCTCTCGTCATAAGTATTACCACTGTAGCGGCCGCTCTTGCTCTGCCGAGTGTCAACTGTGAATACGATACGATCGACCTGATCGCCCCACACGTCGAGCTGATGCGGAAGTGTGTGGACCGCATGGCGCACGTCCAGCGGATGCAAATTGATCTGAAGCGCGGATCTCACCTGCATTTTATCTCTCCTTGCCGGTGAACTGCTTGATCACGGCCATGAACAGCTCGCGTCTGAATTCGCTCTCGTTAGCCAAATCGGTGGCTTGCATCCCCTGCCGATCCTCTCATTTACTATCAGGGCACCGTCTCGGCGCCGGCCGTCGTCAGAACCTGTCTCCGTGTCATCGCCGTCCGCGCAAAACTTCTCTGGCCAGCGCCGCGCCGGAAACCACCATCAACTCACCGTTCGCAGGCGAAGCCATGACATCATCGCCGTTCTCACGTGAACGACATTCAACAACCAGGCCGCGCCCGCATAAGCGAGTCCCCCGGCTGTCGTGACGATCAGCAGCGACAGCAAGCCGGTGCCGCCCACCGCGATCCTTGCGGCGTAGATCGCTGTGCCCATCGCGACCGCGGCAGCGAGGACCCTGGCCAGCCGACGCGGCTCGAGCGGAAGCCGAAAGGCGCGGCGTGCCAGCAGTATCCCGAGCACCAGCCCCGTGGCCTCGGTCATCAGCGCGGCATACGCCGCGCCCATCAAGCCGAATTTTGCAACGAATGGGAACATCAACGCGATGCTGAGCGCCAGGGTCACGACCGACTGGAAAATCGGCAGCACCGATCGTTCGGATAATTGAAAGCTGATCTGGACATAAAACTGGTTGATGACCCCGAACATCCGTGCCACCGCAAGTACGGGCAGCAGCGGCAGGATGCTTGCCCTGAAATCCGCCCCAACCAGGGTTCCCACAACCTGGGACGCGGCGAATGAGAGCCAGACAGCGACCGGCACCACAACGGCCAGCAGCAATTCGGCATTCTCGTTCAATCGCGCGCGCGTCGCAGCAATGCCTTCTTCAGACAGCGTGCGGAAGACGATAGGAAAGGTCGCCGCGGCCACACTCGATCCCAGCATCACCATGAATTGGCGCGGAAGATCGGTGGCCACGCCGTAATGCCCGGCAGCGTCTTCGCCAAGCAGATAGGCCACAACCAGCCTGTCGCTGACGCTGTAAAGCCCAAACGACAATCCACCGACGGAGAGCGGCAGTCCGTAGCGAGCGAACTTGATCAAATGTTCGCGTCGATAGGTGTTGAGCCATGTCCCACCGTCCAGGCCAGACGCCAACGCTCCGACGAGAAAGCTCAGTCCGACCGCTCCAAGAAGCCCGAGCCCTCCCCAACCGATCCCGATCGCAAGGCATCCGATCGCAAAGCCCAGCACGCTGCGCGAAATGCCGACGACCGCATAACGAACCGGCTTCAGGTTGGCGCGGCAGAACTCCTGCGTTATGTCGAACGCACCGACGCCGAGCGCAACGAAAATGCTACCGCATAGCACGTAGACATCGACGTCTCGGCCAAGAAGCAGCACCGCGGCCGGAACGCCGCAAAAAACCAACACCGCGGTCGCACCAAAGGCAACCAACGCGGTTCCGCGAAAGTCTATGTCCGCGGATATGGCCTGATAGCGCACGACCGACAATCGTATCCACGCGAAAAACACCGACCCTGCGATTCCCGCGATGCTCATTCCGACGACATAGACGCCGTATTCGAGCGGGCTGAGCAATCGCGTGAACACGGTGATCGAGAGGAAGCCGATCACCGCCGGTATCAGCTGGGCACCGAAGTAGATGGAGAAATATCGATTTAGCATGGTAGGCGCTGCTGCTCTCTGATCTCTAGGCGATCTTACGAACCAGGCGCCTCGACGGCTCTTCAGGTTGAACCGGATTCGGGTGTTGCCCGAGACTTGTGCTCGGAGAGTTGCACCTCAGCGTTCGTACCCGTAATTTGTCAAAGATGGCTTTCCATAAGAAGCCAATTCGCACTGCGGCGTTAACGAAACCCAGAGTCCCAGCGCGCGTTTGCCTTAACAAAGACGGTTACTCAGTCATTGACGCTCGCAGGATGTCCCGCGTCATCGCCCCTTCGTGCCGGAGCTGGCATCGCGGACCATGACGGCATGCTGGAGCAAATTGGCTTCCGGGACTGGACTAGCGCAAAGCTGATGACCTGATGCGCCTGATTGGCCGGCTATGCTTCAAGCTTAGCCTCCGCCTCGCCATGGCCGGCACGACGATTAGCCGGCTGAAGCTTGCTCCCGCGCCGTGCTTCCCGGCCTATCACGACTGACGAAATAGGCCCGCCGGTTCACGCTGGCGGGTCCATCGCACGTGGGTGTGATGAGCGTTGAAGAAGGCGTGTGAAGTAGTTCACAAGTTTGAGGCCTTAGCCAAGCGTATCGTGCTCGCCTCGATCGGAGGACGTGCCATGAAATTCAATTGGACAGCCTCTCGAATGCTCGCCCTGGCAGCCGTTGTTCTGGTGGCTGCGGTCACCACCATTGCATCCAGCCACAATCAGGGAGTCCCTGAACCGAGCCTGGGGCCGGGTTGGCAATGCAGCCGAACGATGTTGTTCGCGACGACTTGCTCTCATTCGGCCGTCGGGCAGGAACACAGGTCTCGACGCTCCTAGCCGCTGAATAACAACCCCAAGGTGGTTCTGTCTCACCGGCGGACGGTACTTTTACGGGTCATAAAAACTCAAAATTGGAATGGCAGGTTGGGGCGCTGGGATTTCAACGCCCAGACCGGAATGCATTTCGGGACGCCGCCGAGCGAACATACTCCGCTCGTGCGGTGTCCACGTCCTCTTAGTATTTTTTAGTATTTTGTGGGGTTGATGCATGTTCGATATGGAAACCACTGCGCTCCTCAGAGCGGTGCTTGAGGAAGTTTGCGAAAATATCCCCGTCAGCGAAACCGGCGCGAGAACGCACGTCGCCTCAAAAATCCTAGAGGCGGCGGCACGGGGACAACTCTCAGCGGATGCGTTGAGGGCGGCGGGTTGTAAAGCCCTGAACCCGCCCACCATGTGGCGCTGAAATCTTTCGTCCCTGGGCATTGGCAACCAATTGGTGGCCAGTATCACAGGTTAAGGAGCCGATCGCCTGTCGAGTGCATGGTGTTCCCAGTGCTTTTTCCGGGTACTTTTGGGAGTTTTGTTCCGATGAGTGACAACACTTTTCAATCGAGATTTTTGGTTCGTCAGGGTGGGAAGGGCTGGATGGTTTACGATCGACAACGAAGGGGCCCGGCAATGTTTGGTACGGATTTCGCGGTCAATCTAACCGAAGAACAAGCTCATAAGATCAAGCGAGGCTTGGCGACCATTGCAGATGAAGCCCGGCTCGATGTCCGATAGCCGCACTGCGATCGTACATTCGTTTGGACGCTGGGTCGGCGGATTATATCTAAATACTTGATTTTGCTGGTGTTCTGGCGGAAGGGGTGTCCTGTCAACACCGTTGATCTGACATGTATTTTTTTGAGCCGATCGGCAAAAACTACGGTCATTGCAACGGTCTTCTTCGCGACCTCACAACCGTAGCTTTTGACCACAAGGGCTGCTCGGGCCCAGCTCCAACCGTTTCTTGAAAACGGCCGCGGCGACATCGTGCGGATCAACTTGGACAGCAGGTCGGTCTGCTGGTCGAGGTGCGGTTTCCCAGAAATCGAGGCCGGGTATGTCCCGCCAAAGCCGAATGCCCCAACCGCCGAGAAGTCCACACCTAAAAAGCGCTCGTGAATAAAGCTCCGATCAGATGATCAGATTGGGATTGGGTGCAAAGCAATCGTGCTCAAGGTCGAACCGATCTAGGCCGACGGTTTTCCACATCCCCTACCCGCTGGGCCTCGATGGCCTTCCGAGCCACCAGTAATCGACAATTTGACTCTGGCTCGCGCCGCGTTTCGATGGCGGCGTGCCTCGCTCTGTCCGACGCCACACGCCAACGCACTCCGACGGCCGGCCGCTCAAGATCACGTTCGGCGAGATGCGCGAGATGGGCTTGCGCGGCATCCTAGTCTACTGCCACTGCGGCCATCACATCGCGCTAAGTGCCGATTGTTGGCCGGACGAGCTGCGGCTATCCGATCTCGAACCAAGGTTAATCTGCCAGGGTTGCGGTGGCCGCGGCGCCGACGTCCGGCCAGACTTCGAGCGGGGCGACTCGCGGCTTGCTATCAAGGGGTATCACCGCGGAGCGTTGGCTGACCTTTCATGAGCGCAGAGCGTCGATCGCGTGCGCGATCAAGATCGCTGCGCTGACTGCGATGAGCACTACAAGCAGCCACGTAATCACGTTCACCTCTGTCCTGGGAAGGTGAACGCGCTCAGCGGTGCACAGTCAAAAACAACCAGCCGAAACTCTTAATTTCGGCCTTCGGATGAGGATTAAAAGCAACTGTTGCGTCCGTTGTCGGACCTATCGGCAGAATGCAAATGAAGAGCAGAACCCCAACAACGCACGCCGCGAGAGACAGTAAGAAAATACCCACGGCTCAGTTCCCCGACTCACAAGACTAGGGAACTACAGTTTTTAGGCATCCAAGTGGTTATTGCCAACTTTTCCCAGAAAATTGGGTGCTGTCCTAAGGACAGTCGCAATCTGAAATTGGGACACTGCAAACTGCTAAGGACGGCGTGCCATATTGGCGGTGGTTAGGGGATTCGCCTCCACCAAACCAGTCTGGTTGGCGATGATGATCCGCCAAGGGGCATACGTACCCGGCCAAGCAAAAGGCCGCCAGCGGCGGCCCTAGTTGCGACTTCGGGTGAGCTTCTTTGAGAGTGGCTCGTTAGGTCGTGAGCATACCGTTGGGCTGCCTGCCGCGCATCCATTCCAAACGCGGGTCATCCGGGCAAAAACGGGTAGCAGGCGGCCTTACTCCGTCTGAGCAATCCGTTCCCGCTTGGCATCGCGATCCGAGCCGTCAACAAGCTCAAGTCGTCAATCGCGCGGAACGCCCTGGTTTTGGCGGAACGCCATCCAACCAAATGAAGAGGTCGCCAACTGAAGCGGCCCCGTATTGTTAGAACATTCGCGATTGGAAAGTCACGCTATAGATTTTCAGAAGTGTTCGCGAGGCCGCCAAGCGTGAAAAACCCAGCCACCGAAGGGTTCGATATGTTGCCAGCATTTTGCACCTCTTAACCGGGAGACGCGGGGCGTCGGCAGGTGGCTGCTGACGAATAGCAGAATAGAGATCTTTCCTGGCGGCGCTCGGACCCGCGCAAAAACTCTAGAACTTCGCGGCAGGTTAGAATGTGAAAAAAATGTCACGCCGTCCTTGCTAGGATGTGTCTGTTGTCGCCTCGATAGGAATCGCGGAGCAAGCCGCCGCTTGTTCGATTGCTGGCTTGCCGCCGAGTCGGCAGGAGCGGCCCCGGTCTACCTAAAAAGCCCCCTGTTCTGGTGCAGTCCCTATTTGGACGCTCGCAGCAATTTAGGACAGTGCAGTCAGCGACCATCTTTCGACGGTGGCTTGTCGCCGGGGGCCGGGGTGATGAACACGAAGCTGAACACGGGCGCCGGGTATTTCGCTTTCAAGCGACGCACCGCCTCGGCGGCGGAATCCGTAGTTACGCGTTCTTGGATAATCCTCCTATCGGCCTTGCTCTGAAAGCCCAGTATGAAATCTGGCAAGAGGCATCGGTCTCCTAAGATACTTCTTGGTCAGCATGGGTCGCCACACCGCACTTCACAGCCAATGATCGAAGGCGTATTTCGTTAGCAGGAGTTCTGTGAATCTGATTGGCTAACCACTCAAATTCGAAAGCCTCGTCTGGAGTGAGCCCAACCAGAATGATTTGGCCACGCCCGTTGGTACGGTAAGGAAAATTTCGCCACATCTGGTGTGGTACTCAGCGAGGTCTAAGCTGGGTGGGATCGCCACAGTTATGCTGCGGCAATCGATGGCCGTCGCGCGGCAACGAGCTAAAGAAGAAAGATGGCCATCGGTTGTGAGCACAATAGAAGGCGCGCGATCACCGGCAACTTAACTCCCTTGTTAAGCTTGACGTCAGCGATGCGCGTTAATTCTGGAACGCGAAGAGTAAGTTTAAGCTCAGCCGCCGTAGCGGAGGCCGTTGATCGTCGGTCGCCAGAAGTGGAAAATCTAACCGCCTACCCGTGGCAGTTCGCGGCGGCGGCAGATCTCACGCCTTAACCGTCATTACTTACGTAAATTTCGGAAAACCGTTGTCGCGCGGCAGCAATTCCAGGAACGTCTCGCGCAGCCGCGTGGGATGGTCAGATGTTCGACCTGCGTACCCGCACGGTTAGGGGCCCGCTGTCGAGAGATGGCGGCCCCGCCCAAGCCGAAAGACGCTGGAGCCCGGACATTGGCTCATAGCCGCCGGTGCCGTCTTGATCCTTTGCTGCGTAGGGTACTAGCCGAAACAGGCCACTCGCAGATTCAAAGTAGGCCACATAACGAACGCGATCTCTATGCTGCGTCCGCCGTCTTATCCGTCGCGCCCGAGTCTCTCTCAACCGCCTTATACGGTACGACGTCAAAAGTAGCTCTGCCGTCCCACACGATGTATACGTCGTTGCTGTTGAGGCGGACGACCGCGCCGCGCCGAGCGCGCCAATCGACGCCCCTTGATCTAGGCGGCCCGCGATCCTCATTCATCAGCACACTCGCGTATCTATCGGTGAGTTTGACGCGATCACCGATGCAAAATCCGTTGATCATGGCATCCATCCAATTTGAGCGCGCCCCCTCGCGAATGCTAAGGGCCCTGACTATGCTGATATCGTCCGGCCCGAGTTCGTGGGACCGTCCGCGCATGGCAGCCAATCGAAATTCTAGCAATGAAGCTTGTGATGGAGAGAAAGAGCAAACGGCAAACCCCACTGCCGCGCTCCCAGAGTTTGACTTCGCTCACAGGTTCGGGCGGTTCCGATGATTCGGCAAGTGCCCCTTCGTCGTCCCGTAGTCGCCCGGGGTATAATTATGGCTGCAGAGGCTTGCTTTCGCCTCGCGTGCGGACCCCCCGCCCCGCCCAATCGATGCGAGGTCTACGGCGACACGGAGCCGTCCCCCGCATCATCGTTTCGGCAATAGCGTCGGTGAGCTTAACGCGATCCCCTCGCTTTAACACCCTATGGCCTTCTATCCCCAAGTCCAGATGTTTACTCGTCCCTTCCTCGGTTCTCCGCGGCGGCGAAAACTGAATTTCGATGCTCTCTCTCATGCCTTGGTCGGACGATCATCGCACTGGCATATACCGCAACTGCAAGGGCCGCGAGCGGTGGTAAGCAAACCAATAGCAAAACTTGCAGTATCTAAGTTCCCTAGCAGCAGGAGGCTTCGGAGACGGGCGATGCTCCAAAATTTGAGCCACTTCGAGGCGCGCCAGTGGCGAGAGCAAGAAAGCCGCGGCGGATTTTTGCATCGCTCTAGATTTGAGCGCGCTGGAGGTCCGAACAGATCACGGCTGAAGCGCGGCGAGGTACCAACCGGCATAGACGTTGCAGTTTAGACGGTGCTGGGACTTTCGGTGTCCCAGTTCAAGAATAAACTGCCGCCTGGTGTGTAAATTTGAAACCAGCGGCCAAAGCGGGAGGCTATCGTTGGCCAACAACACACCGCCGCCAGGCCCTAGGTTCATCGTTCGGAAGGGAACCGTTGACTGGATGGTCTACGACCGCGAGCTCAAGAGGCCAGCGCAGTTGGGAAAAGATGGTCGCTTCGGCGAGAGGTTGACGAAAGAACAGGCCGAAGAGCTAAAGCAGAGGCTGACGGACGACCTCGTTGCGCAGCCGGGAACGCGCTCTGTCGCTCAGCCAACGCGCTCGGCCAAGCGTCGCCGATGATGGATCGTTCAAGTTCTGCACTTTCGATGCCGGCACCGCATTGCTCTAGTTGCTCGATGCACGATCAAGGGCGTAAGCTTACGCGCATCGGATCAGGACAAAGATTATGCGCAAACTTCTTTTGATCTGCCTTGCAGTCGCGTCATTCGTCGCCGTCTTCAATCCCCCGACCGCCCACGCTGTCTTTTGGCGCGGCGTCACGGCCCCGACGAACATCGATATTCACGGGTGGCCAATCATCAAAGAGCCATATCCCAGTCCGTGCCAATCGATCCATGTGAACGGCTACTGGGTCCGGCAATGTCTTGACCTAAGAATCCACTAATTTTCAAGGCGCGGTCAGCAAAGGACCTTCTCGGCCGCCCCGAAGCCATCCGCCGGCTGGCGGCGATAGGGCTGAAGGCGAAGAAGTGAAAATGACGCTTTGGCTGAGAGTGCTCGGACCTGTGTTCGGCGTCGCGGGGTTTTTCGCCGCCTTCCTACTTATTCCGGGCCTCTGGGGCTACGCGGTTGGATTCGCTGTCTTCTTCGGGTGTTCGGCTATTTGCGATTGGATTTGGCGGCGCAATGCGAGCCACGAGGAAATTCGGCGCGATCTGGAGGACCGAGCACAAAATACGTCACCATAAAGGTTTGAGGGGGGATGGACACTGAAGGCGCCTACAAACCGCGGGCAGGCCCGACGATGGTCGCCCGGATCGGCGTCAAGCGCGCCGGTGAATTGAAATAATAATCAAAGAAATCAAGATCGCAACAATTTCAGTAATTTGTTGCCCATCAACACCCCCAACATCGACGGGTCGACCTTGATTTTAGGTCTCGGTGCAAACGGAGCTGCTCATGCGGTCCGTGCTCCCTTGGGGCCGGCCTTTTAACCGCGCCTTCCGATGGGCCGAAACGACTCTCCATCACTCGTCGAGCACGTTTGTGCGACCAACGATCGACATAGAAAGGCGTGGACCGGGAAAAATAGGAACTATCGTCCCAGCCCGCCATTTTCAGTGCACCACCGCACCCAGCTTTTAAGCTTGATTGGTGAGGTTAATATCGAACGCCGTTTGTCGAAGCACACTTGAGCCGTTTAGCTCGTCAGGTAGCCCGGCTTGGTGAAGGGGGTGCCCTGAGATGAACTTTCGCGATCGCATCGAAGCAGATGAGCAATTGGGAGTTGGCCATACCGTGCTCGTCGAGCCGGTCGCCGAGCAGCACCAGGATTTTTTATCACCCCTCATAATCCTCTGGGTCCTGTTGACCGCGACCGCAATGCTAGGCTGGGCCGCGGCCCTCATCTGGCTCGCAACGCGACCGGTAATTTGGCTGCTATCCTAACTGTGCAGCGATCTCAAACCCGGCGCAGATAAGCATTCCCCAGATCGCGAAGCTGATCAGAAGCGCATCAATCATGTGCCACCTCCCGCGTCATCTGCTCGTAACAGTGATACTGATTCGCTGAATTCTTCAGAAAATCCAACTGTGCGCTGCGCTATTATTCACGCACCTTGCCACGCTACAAAACCCGCGCCGTGTAGGCGGTCGATTGGGGGATGGCGTCACTGCATCTCGCCACATCACCAATGTCTTAGCATCGTCCAAACCCTGATCTCGTCAGGCTCAAGCCCATAGCCATCACGGACCATCGCCTCGACGGAAGAGAAACCCAACTTCACGGTACGAGGCGCTAAACGGAAACGTGAGACGCCCCTGTGTTGAAACGCCGACAAGTCGTACTCAGATCAGGGTCGCGCCAGCTCGGGAGATTTCGCCATGCTGCGAGCAATCTTCATTGCGACTTGTCTAGTTATTGCGTCGCCCTCGGTTGCCCAGCAAGTGCGGGTAATCACGGGTGACATCGAGCATATCTACGGGCTTGGCGGTGAGGTCCTCGATGATGCTGAGCTGCGTGCACGAAACGAGCGCACCTTCGAAAGAATGCAGCTTGAAAAGCAGCGCGCGATTGAGAAGCAGCAAATCGAGGCCGAGAATGGTCGGCTTAGGCTTGAGCGTGAACAAGCGGCTCTCGCCTATCCAAGATGACGATATCGCCGGGTCGAAGCACGGGCAGAAAAACCTTCTCGACATAGGTGCGAAAGCTCATGCCATCGATCGGCCCCTCGATGAACCATGCCGCATCGAAGGCAGTTTCGGGAGACCACGCAGTCTGGCTGTCGCAGCGGATCTGGGGGGCGATTTCACCATACGTGGTCTCGTTGCCGAGCTTGCCGGTCGCGCCTGTAGCTTTTCGCCGTAGCAATTTTTCGGAAGGTCTCCTTGAGCCGAAGAAGTGTTGCCTTTACAGAAGCTTGCGATTCAAGGTGCGGAGGAGTGGATAGGAAGAACACCGACAAACTGCGAAGTACAGTCTTTCGGCGT
The DNA here is from genome assembly GCF_049949275.1 of Bradyrhizobium genosp. A. Lineage (NCBI taxonomy): Bacteria > Pseudomonadati > Pseudomonadota > Alphaproteobacteria > Hyphomicrobiales > Nitrobacteraceae > Bradyrhizobium > Bradyrhizobium genosp. A. Next base: position 4,367,150 of record NZ_CP188196.1, read on the forward strand.
AAGTCACTGAATTTGCTGTGGAGTTCGAACGACCACGAACAGTGGCGAACAATATACTGGCGGAAGGGGTGGGATTCGAACCCACGGTACCCTTGCGGGCACGCCGGTTTTCAAGACCGGTGCCTTAAACCACTCGGCCACCCTTCCAAGCCCGGAATGCAAGTCCGGAATGGCTGTCGCTTAACGTAGTCGGCCGCGCAAGGCAACGCGAAGTTGGACTGGTCGCGGCGCCTGCCCTGCCTTTTCGCGGGAACGGGATCTGTCAAGCGCGCGTCAGTTTGGTCCTCTAGCCTCGGTCAGGACTGACGACACCGCCCAGGGCGTCGCCGGTCGCGAGGCCCGGTTGGAGTCGCTTCCATGTCCGGGCCTCGTTTGGCTTCGCCCGCAAAAGAAAACGCGGCGCCCTTTTGGGGGCACCGCGCGAAAGTCTGTTTGTTGCGCTGGTAGTTGTTGCGTTGGCTCAATAGCCGCGCTGCGGTTCGGAATGTCGATGGCGATACGATCGCCGACCCGCACCAGACCGATGTTGCCGCATCGGTCACTGTACGACGGGGAAATTAAGTGCACTGTCACCGTAATCAAATTTCTTTGGTTTACGATCGACAAATACGAAGGCCGCAGCGAACTCAATCGCTGCGGCCCGCGCGGATCAAAAAACCGGGCTGAAGGGAAGGCCCGCCGAGGCTGGCGGACGGGCCTTCCTCCAGCACAAGGCCGCAACTTGCGGCCCCGTCCCAGAGGGAACCCTGAGCCTAATTCTTTACCAGTGTCTATACGAAGGTAGTTTGGCAGCTTCGCATCAGCAGAGCTTGCGGGTTAGCTCGAATGGATTACTCTGCAACCTATTTTAGAACTGTGTATTAGGAGCCACCCATTGCAAACATCCATACAATCGATCGTTTCCGCTCATGTACGTTTGGGGAATCGGCAAGCCCTGGAGAATATGCGCGAGCTCCGGCGCCAGTTGCTTAGACCAGTACAGTCCAGATCTAGCAACGGCGCCGCTCAGTCCCGAGATTCTATACTTGAGGACCTCCGGGTGATCGAGGGTGGACTGGAACAGATCCGACCGCCACAGCACGGCTGAGCCATTGACAAGCGGCCCGCCGGTTCACACTGGCGGGCCTATCGCCCCCGGCGCTCAAATCCGTAATTGGATCGGCAGCCGGGAGCATTGGGGCTGGAAAGGAGCCTGCGCCATGTTCGCTCTCTGGCTGCAATCCTATGAACGGCGAACTCCGGTAGTTATACGGAATCCATTTTCGGAACGGGGTGTTCTACTGTGAGAACACCGGAGAGATTTTAGTACCAACCAATTTGTAGTTGTCCGGGATGGCCGCAGTAGGGGCTGGAACCACTCTGCGGCCTTTCCCCTTTGGGACGGTTCACGCTAGCGGACCATCTTCCAACGAGAGCAGTCGCACATAGGTGCCGCTCTCATGCAGCTCGAGCCAGCCGCTCTCGATCGCGTGCTTGATAGCGGCGCCAAACTCCGGACCGCTTGCCTTGAGCTTGAAGAGAAAGGGCTCGTTGAGCTTTTCGATGTGGATGCGCCCGTCCTGTACGGCCTCGATGCCAGCGGCGAGCTCGACTAGCTTGCGGGCTGCAACTTCAGGATCCGTGTAGGGGCGTTCGGCGACAAGGTTCATGGGCCAGCCGTACAGCGATTCGGTTCACTCCAGAACGTCGTACTCGAAGGCGACCCCCTCAGGGTCGTTTTCCTCAAACCACTTTTCCGCGGCGTCGACCGTGGAGAAGACCTTGATGTGGTCGGCGTCGCCGACCTGCTTGGCGGTGTTCACGTACACGAAAACGGTCATTGATCCCTCTTGAGCTTGCGCCGGCCCCAGTGTGGTTCTTTTCCCTTCGGATTGAACGCGGGGACATAGTTTCGGTTCAGCGCGCGCATGATCCCAATCCGGGCGAACATCGTCGGGCCGCTGAGCTCGGCCGCTAGAAGGAGCCACTCCGGCGCGCTGTGCTCCTTCTTCGGCAGCGCGGCGATGTACTCGCCGGCATCGAGCAGCGTGACTAGTTTCCGGCCAGCAACCTCAATCGGCTCCTCGAAAGGCAGCCCCCAACCATTCGCCATTGGAATATTTTAGTGCCGCCTGCCGTCCTTGTCGAAATCAATCCGGAAGACGTTCGGCCGCCGCACGGCACTGCTCTCTACGCGAGCGTTGCACCAAGGGTTGCGGCCCCGTGGCCGCAGGCGTCAGGGCGATCATCCTACTATCCTTTGAAGGGCGACGAGAGACGCAAAGACGAGCACGACGACTCCGATAAAAGTGATGCCAAGGAAGACATTGTGCATGACGTCACATCTCCCAATAAAACCCCGTCCGGCCTGGCAGGCAATTGCCCCCAGATGTTGGGGCCGATACTGCTCCAAACCGCTGCCCTTCGCGGTGTTGATAAGCGCGCAGGTCTTTTGAACCTTGTGATCGTCCGTGAAGACCCACCGGAATCCAGTCGGTAAGAGCACTGGAGCAAGCCAAAGGGAGGACTACCCATGGCGATTACACAAATGGCGCGTTTCAAAAGCGACAAGACCGAGGAAATGATCAGCAACGCCAAAGAGGCGAAGGTGATCTTCGAAAAGCATGGCGCCGAATTTCTCCGGCTGTCCCGGTTCCACACCGGCATATGGGCCGGAGAGTGGCTGTTTGTTTCACGCTATGCCAACTGGGAGGTGTATGGCAAAGCGCAGGAGGGATTGGCGAAGGACCCGGCATTCGCAAAATTATATGCGAGGACGACCTCCATTGCCCAATTGATGGGCCGCAACCTCACCGTCAGCGTTGATCTCTGACAATCGCGATCAGAGGACGAAGGGGCAGCCCCATTGTCGGGGCCGCCCTTTTTGCCGTGCGCTGGATTCGTCAAACCGCCCCAGCCGCTACCCAATCAGCCTTTGGTCATTGCGTGTTTCGGTACCCCATGATTGCGATCTGCGGATTGCCCCGCTCGAAGTCTGGCCGAACCTCGGCGCCGCGTCCACCACAGCCTTGGCAGACGAAGCGTGGCTCAAGATCCGAGAGCCTCACATTGTCGGGCTAGCGGTCAGCGTCTAGAGCGACGTGATGACCGCAATGGCAATAGACCAGGACGCCGCGCACGCCCATCTCTCGCATCTCGCCGAACGTGATCTTTGTCGGACGGTCCGGCATCCCACCCATATCCCGCCGAATTGACCGATCGTGAAGTCACACGCGCTTGGGGGTGATTGACGGCCGAACCACATGTCTGGCTGGCACCCCTTGATTGGAAACAGCTATGATGCGCCTCGTTTTTGCGTTGGGCCTATTGATTGCTCTGAGTGCCGCAAATGCTGCCACGGTGCATCGCTCCACAGTGCCGTCGCGCATGCGCCAACATGACTTCGTTCCTCCAACCCAGCTCATTGCTCCGGGTCAAGGTGTTGCGACCCCCGGCTTCGCCGTCCCGGGTTGGACCGACGAGGCCACCCGGCGATGGATGGACAACAACACCGCCTGTTCACGCTGTGGCGGATAGCCCGCCATGTTGCGACTGTTCTTGGCGGGGCCGCCTGCTGGGAGTCTGATCCTCCGCATGAGGCAGGATCAGCACGACATCGACGAACTCGCGCGGTGGCTCAGTGCCGCGTGTCGAAGTCGCGCGTGAGGTGGCGCACAGCCAGCACCAGGAGGCCGAGAATGGCGAGAGCGACGCCGCACGCGATCGCAATCCAGATGAGCATGTCGACGTCCGCCCAGCCATCCAACGGCCCGGGACTATTCGGCAGAAGCGGTGCGGTGTGAATCTTCAATCGCCTGCAGCGTCGGCGTTACCCCTGAGTCAAATTGACTCACCAATTCAAAAGCCGCGGTTACGGGGCGATACCAGACAGACACTATGGAATTGACCAGGGTCTAGGAGGCCTGATTTCCTTACGGAAAATAACTGGAAGGCATCAGTTGATACGACGCCTCCCGCCTTTCAAGACCGGTGCCTTAAACCACTCGGCCACCCTTCCAAGCCCGGAATGCAAGTCCGGAATGGCTGTCGCTTGACGTAGTCGGCCGCGCAAGGCAACGCGAAGTTGGACCGCCCGCACCGCCTGCCCTGCCTTTTCGCGGGAACGGGATCTGTCAGGCGCGCGTCAGTTTGGTCCTCCAGCCTCGGTCAGGACTGACGACACCGCCCAGGGCGTCGCCGGTCGCGAGGCCGGGTTGGAGTCGCTTCCATGTCCGGGCGTCGTTTGGCTTCGCCCGTAAACGAAAGCGCGGCGCCCTTTTTGCCTCCGACTGTGGCATCAGTCACTGTTCGGCGGGGCAGAAATTAAGTGCACTGTCACCGTAATTCGACACATCGCCAACGGCTGAGGCGGTGAAAACAGGGCGCGGGGCTTTGGTCCCGCGCTCAGGCCACCGGCGTAGGCCTCGAGCCCGTTGCTCGATCACGGCGGCCTTTTCTTTTGGCTCTTGCGGGCCCGGTAACCTGGTTCCGATTGGGCCGCTGGCTATGTTGTCGGCTCGAGTTGTTCGGAACGAAAAATCTCGCAGCCCAACGCTGTTCAAACCTCCGCTCGACTTCCAGAGGAATGGCTGACATCAACTGTTCTCCGGCGACATAGCCCGCCGGTTCTCTTAACGCAGACGGTGCTCACAAGTTGCCTTTTGAAGAGGGCCCGCCGATTCACCTGGCGGGCCTTTTTGCATCCATGGCAGCGGTACTCTAGCAGTACGCCCTTAAGCAGTACGCCCTTACGGCAGTTGCGCTTGCCTGGCTTGCCGGAGCGCTGAGTCGCTCACGCATTCCGCCACGTTGGCCACTTCACCGTGTGCCCGCCGGCATTCTTCCCGAATTTGTCTGATCTGGCTGTGGTCGTGGTGCAAAACACCCGTCGCGTAACCAGCCGCAAGGCAAAGAACCAGGAGCAACGCTATACCCATCGTCCTCATGGCAACGCCTCCACCCGTTCCAGTACCTCGTATTCGAAGGCAACGCCTTCCGGGTCGTTTCCTCGAACCGTGCTCCGGTTGAAAAAAGCCCCAGCTCAGTCGGGGTCAGGGCGAGCTGGGGCTAAGCGAGCGCCCTTCGTTGGGCACAGGGAAAACTTGGCAATCTAGCCTTCGTTCCTATTCCCAGGGAAAGGTTTTCGAGCGCGCCGGTTCACGCTGACGGGGCCCAGCCTTCAATCAAGCCCCGCATAATTCGGGCAAACATCGTCGCCCAACTTAGCGCGTGCTCTCGCACTGCTTGCTCCGGCCGCAGCCGACGCAACGGAAGATCGTCGAAGTAGAAATAGACGCTCCGGCGACCGTCAGCGAAGCGCACCTCGAAACTGCCGGTACCAGGAACTGTTTCGTGCTTGATGAGGCGGACGGCCATGGGAGCCATCGAAGCGCGGCGCCGGCAAGAGTCAAATTGTCGATTACTGGTAGGACGGAACGCGCGCGAGGCCCTGCCAGTCGTGGATGTGGATAACGGGCCTGGGCCCTATTCGCGGACGTCGTCGCGAAATCGGCTTAGCGCGACGAGATCGACATCCGACGGGAGGCAATCAGTCAATCGCGCCCAATGCGTCACCGCGGGTGCATGACTGCGCAATCGCGATCACGCGAGATGCTGTTACTTTATGCGCCGCTTCACTTCACGCACGGCGCCGCGCGCCGCGCTGGTGGTGAGCGCAGCGTAAGCCTGCAGCGCCGTCGAGACGTTGCGCTTGCGCGGCGCGGGCTGCCAGGCGGCATCGCCCTTCGCCTCCTCCGCCGCGCGGCGGTTGGCGAGCTCCTCGTCGGAAACCTCGAGGTTGATGCTGCGGTTCGGAATGTCGATGGCGATACGATCGCCGGTCCGCACCAGACCGATGTTGCCGCCCTCGGCCGCCTCCGGCGAGAGATGGCCGATCGAAAGACCCGACGAACCACCGGAGAACCGTCCGTCGGTGACGAGCGCGCAAGCCTTTCCGAGGCCCATCGATTTCAGATAGCTGGTCGGATACAGCATTTCCTGCATGCCGGGGCCGCCGCGCGGGCCTTCATAGATGATGACCACGATCTCGCCGGCCGTGACCTTGCCGCCCAGAATGCCTTCGACAGCCGCGTCCTGGCTCTCGAACACGCGCGCGGGACCTGAGAATTTCAGGATCGAAGAGTCGACGCCCGCGGTCTTCACGATGCAGCCGTCCTGCGCGAGGTTGCCGTAGAGCACGGCGAGACCGCCGTCCTTGCTGAAGGCGTGCTCGAGGTTACGCACCACGCCCTTCTCGCGGTCGGTATCGAGCTCGTCGTAGCGGCGCTCCTGGCTGAAAGCGACCTGGGTCGGGATGCCGCCGGGCGAAGCGCGATAGAAGGTGCGCACCGCTTCGCTCTTGGAGCGCTTGATGTCCCAGCGCTCCAGCGCCTCGTTCATGGTCGACGCGTGCACGGTCGAGACCGACGTGTCGATCAGGCCGGCGCGGTCGAGCTCGCCGAGAATGCCCAAGATGCCGCCGGCGCGATGCACGTCCTCGACGTGCACGTCGGCGACCGACGGCGCGACCTTGCAGAGCACGGGCACGCGGCGCGACAGCCGGTCGATGTCCTGCATGGTGAACGCGATCTCGCCTTCATGGGCGGCGGCCAGCAGATGCAGCACGGTGTTGGTGGAGCCGCCCATCGCGATATCGAGCGTCATCGCGTTCTCGAACGCCTTGAAGTTGGCGACGTTGCGCGGCAGCACGCTCGCATCGTCCTGCTCGTAATAGCGGCGGACGAGATCGACGATGGTGTGGCCGGCCTCGACGAACAGGCGCTTGCGGTCGGCGTGGGTCGCGACCACGGTGCCGTTGCCGGGTAGAGCCAGGCCGAGCGCCTCGGTCAGGCAGTTCATGGAGTTGGCGGTGAACATGCCCGAGCAGGAGCCGCAGGTCGGGCACGCAGAGCGCTCGATCACCTTGACGTCCTCGTCGCTGACCTTGGAGTCGGCCGCGGCGACCATGGCGTCGATGAGATCGACGGCCTTGGTCTTGCCCTGGAGCTTGACCTTGCCGGCTTCCATCGGGCCGCCCGAGACGAACACGGCGGGGATGTTGAGCCGCAGCGCGGCCATCAGCATGCCGGGCGTGATCTTGTCGCAGTTGGAGATGCAGACGAGGCCGTCGGCGCAGTGCGCGTTGGCCATGTACTCGACGCTGTCGGCGATCAGCTCGCGCGACGGCAGGCTGTAGAGCATGCCGTCATGGCCCATGGCGATGCCGTCATCGACCGCGATGGTGTTGAACTCTTTGGCCACGCCGCCAGCCTGTTCGATCTCGCGGGCGACGAGCTGGCCGAGGTCCTTGAGGTGGACGTGGCCGGGCACGAACTGGGTGAAGGAGTTGACGACCGCGATGATCGGCTTGCCGAAATCCCCATCCTTCATGCCCGTCGCGCGCCAAAGGCCGCGGGCGCCCGCCATATTGCGGCCGTGGGTGGTGGTGCGGGAGCGATAGGCTGGCATGGCGGTTTCCGTCCTGGGTTGGGTCAGCCGGGCGGGAAAAAATGGAGCCGCCTCAGGCCTTTCCGGCCGGATAGCGCACGGACTGGGCGCGCGCAACGGGAACTTGCCCCTGACGGGCCCGGATTGGCCCCGCGCAGGCCTCCCCTGCTCCCGGCGCGGGCGCTCCGTTCCCCGGGCGCAGCGCAGCGTGCAACGGTGCGCTGCAGAACCGGGGTCCAGGAGTCGCGGAGGCATGGGTCCCGGCTCTGCAGTGCGGCACTGCGCGCCGCACCGCGTCCGGGACACGAGACGTGACGACCCCTACTGCAGGGTCGGATCGAGCCGGTCGCGCAGCCAGTCGCCGATCACGGACACCGCTGGCGTGGTGACGACGATCCATGCGCGATCACGACCTTGCGCCACGGTACGGCTTTGGCGGATGCTGTGCGGATCTCTGATGTCCGTTATTCGGCGAGACCGAGCGCCGTGAGATGGGCCGCGCCTTTGCGGACGTCGTCGTGATTACGCAGCTCGAGGATCAGCCGCGGGTTTGACGTCAGCCGGCCCAGCGCGCGGAACACGGCGACCCAGGGAATATTGCCTTCCCCCGGCGCCCAGTGGCGATCGGCAAAACCGTCGGTGTCCTGAAGGTGCACATGGGTCAACATGTCACCGGCGGCTTCGACGTAATAGTCGACCGGCGGCGCTCCGGTGGAGATGTGGGCGTAGTTGGCGTGGCCGGTGTCGAGCGAGACGCGAACCTTGGTGCTTTCGAGCGCCTTGGCGAGACGGACGCGGTCGCGCGGGTCCTTGTCCTCGATGTTCTCGATCACGATCTCGCAGCCGATGGTTTCGGCGCGCGCGATCACCTCGGCCAGCGTCGCCTTGACGCGCTCGACGATGTTGGCGCGGCTGTCCGGGTAGAGATCGAGATTGTTGTGGTCCCAGGTCGTGAACGGCGAATGCATCACCATCTGCGTCGCGCCGAGGAATTCAGCGGCATCAAGGCCCTGCAGCAGGCGCCTGGTCACTGCCTGGCGGATCATGGGATCGTGGCTGTCGATCTTGAAGCCCCAGAACGGGCCGTGGATGCCGACGCGCCCGGTATGGCCTGAAAGCATCTGCTTGATTTCGGTGGCAGCGCTGCGCCAATCGCCGTCGAGCTGGTCGGCGCGGAAGAAGTCCTGGATTTCGAGATCGCGTTGTCGTTCCAGAAGCCAGTCGCGGTGAGCGGGGATCGATTTGATGGACAGTGCGGCGCCCAACACCGGCTTCGACATGGCATCCTCCGTTGACCGTCAGCGATGACCAAGGCAGCGCTAGACCAGTTCAATGACAGGCCGGTGAAATGCAGGGTCCGGGATGTGGACATCGTGCCGGTCGCTTGCATCGAATTCAGGCAGCAGCGAGCGCGGCGCGTGCAGGCGTGCATGCGCGCGCGAAATCAAGCGCAATCGAGTCCGTAGTGATCCGGAATGGAGTCCTAATCTGATCTCGCGTACATCGCGGACATCGATCGGCGGCCTTCCAAGGGCATCACCCTCTGATCGCGCACCACGGGGCTGGGGGGCCATTTGGGGCGGGGGATCAAAGGCTGGGGCAAGGTTACGAGGTCCGGACTCCTAGGCACTCCGGACCTCGTGCTTTCTACATCGAACGCAATTTCGCGCCGCCGGCAGTATGAGCCGCGCGGCGCGAAGTCGTTTTGGACTGCCCTCTTCGCTTACTTCGGCACGTTCCGCTCGAGATCCTCCAGCCAGGCCGCAGCACTCGAATCCGACGGCGCACGCCAGTCGCCGCGCGGGGACAGCGAGCCGCCGGCCGAGACCTTCGGTCCGTTCGGCATCGCCGAGCGCTTGAACTGGCTGAAGGCGAAGAAGCGGCGCAGGAACACTTCAAGCCAGCGCCGTATTTCCGGAAGATCATAGGCGCGGCGCTTGTCGGTCGGGAATGCCGGCGGCCATTCGCCCTTGGCGGCGTCCTTCCAGGCCTGGAACGCCATGAAGGCGATCTTGGACGGCCGTAGGCCGAAGCGCAGCGTGTAGAACAGGTTGAAATCCTGCAGCTCGTAGGGCCCGATCGAGGCTTCCGTGCTCTGCGGCTTCTCGCCCGGCTTGACCGGAACCAGCTCCGGCGAGATTTCAGCCGACAGGATCGAGGCCAGCGTTCCGTTCACGTCGCCGCTGAACTGTTTTGAGGCGATCACCCAGCGGATCAGATGCTGGATCAGTGTCTTCGGCACGCCGGCATTGACATTATAGTGCGCCATCTGGTCGCCGACGCCGTAGGTGCACCAGCCGAGCGCGAGCTCCGAGAGGTCACCGGTGCCGATGACGATGCCGCCATGGTGGTTGGCGAGCCGGAACAGGTAATCCGTGCGCAGGCCCGCCTGCACATTCTCGAAGGTGACGTCGTAGACCTTCTCGCCTTTGCCAAAGGGATGGCCGATGTCCTTCAGCATCTGCGTGGCCGTGGTGCGGATATCGAGCTCCTGCCAACTCGTCTGCAACGCCTGCATCAGCGCCAGCGCATTGGTCTTGCTCTCGCTGCCGGTGGCAAAGCCCGGCATGGTGTAGGCGAGGATGTTTTCGCGCGGCAGACCCAAGAGATCGACCGCCTTGGCGGCGACGATCAGCGCATGGGTGGAATCGAGACCGCCGGACACGCCGATCACGACACGCTTGGTGCCGGTCGCGCGCATGCGCTGCACGAGGCCTGCGACCTGGATGTTGTAGGCCTCGTAGCAATCCTGCTCGAGCAGGCTTTCATCGCTCGGCACGAACGGAAAGCGCTCGACCTTGCGCAGGAAGCCGATGTCGGCGGCCGGAGGCTTCAGGGCGAATGTCACCTTGCGGAAAAGCGCCTCGCGCTGCCGCCGGTTGTCGTCGAACGTGCCCATCAACGCGCGCTCCTGCCGGAGCAGGTCGAGATCGACGTCGGCCAGCGTGATCTGGCCGTCCTGCCGGAATCGCTCGCCCTCGGCCAGCAGCACGCCGTTCTCGTAGATCGAGGTCTGGCCATCCCAGGCGAGATCGGTGGTGGATTCCCCGGCCCCCGCGGCAGAATAGACGTAAGCCGCAAGGCAGCGCGCCGAGGTCGACTGGCACAACAGCGCGCGCGAGCGCGCCCGGCCGATCGTGATCGGGCTGCCTGACAGATTGATCAGCACACTCGCACCCGCCAGCGCCAGCTCGGACGCCGGCGTCACCGGGATCCACATGTCCTCGCAGATCTCGACGCCGATGGTAAGGCCCGGAACATCCTCGGCCGCAAACAGCAGGTCCGTGCCGAAAGGCGCGTTGAGCTTGCCGATGGCGATGGCCTCGCCAGCGATGCCGGCGCCGGAAGCGAAATGGCGGCCCTCGTAGAATTCGCGATAGGTCGGCAGATAGCTCTTGGGCACGACGCCCAACATGCTGCCGCGGTGAATGACGGCTGCGCAATTGTAGATGCGATTGCCAAACCGTAACGGCGCGCCGACGATCAGCACGGTCATCAGCGCCGCGGAGGCCTCGACGATCGCGGCGAGCCCGCGCTCGACCGCGTCGAGCAGCGGATCCTGCTTGACGAGATCCTCGATCGCATAGCCGGACAGGCACAGCTCGGAAAACACGGCAACCGCAACCGACTGCGCGTCGCAATTTTTCGCCGCTGCGATGACCGCCTTCGCATTGGCCGCGGGATCGGCCACATGGGAGGTGGTGACGCAGGCCGCAACGCGTGCAAAGCCGTGGGCATAGATCGAGTAGAAGCTCATCGCGCAAAGGACCCTAAATCCTATCGCGGCCGAAGCCGCCGGTTCCAGATCATATGTAGCTCATCGACCGGCCCCCGTGCAGGCCATCCGCCGTCATGCATAACGGATTTGCAGCTTCGCCGGCCGTCAGGCGCTGCGCGCCAGCACGCTGGAGAGGTCGTTGCGCAGCCATTCTGCGATCCGGGGCCAGGCATGGGCGTGAGTCCGCGCGCCCATGAACAGGCCGAGATGGTTGCTGGGCTCGGAGGCCGCTGCAACGAAAGCCGGTGGCGTACCGATGAGGCTGGCTGTCGCGAGCGCCTGCGTCGCCGGCACGACATCGTCATCAAGCCCGGCCAGCAGGAAGATGGGCGACTTGACGTCCTTCAGGCTGATCGCGCGGCCGAGTGCCGTGAAATTGCCTGTTGCGATCCGGTTCTCGCGGAAGATCCGGTTGACGATCTGGAGATAATAGGTGCCCGGCAGATTGAGCGTCTCGGTGTTCCAGCGGTCGAAGCGCGCGAGCAGGGCCGCGCCCTCCTCGTCCGAGAGGTCTTTCTGCAACGCCGCCGCGATATCGTCACGGCTTGGCGCCTTGGACCAGACGTGCAGCATCTCCTCGCCGCTGACATTGCCGCCGCCGCGCGCGACGAGCTGGTCGTAGACCATCTCGGGCGCATTGCGGGCGAGTTGCGACAGCCTGGACTCGACCGACAGGTCGACCGGCGCACCGACGAGGACCAGCCGGCGCACCTTGGCCGGAAACCGCGCCGCATAGAGCAGCGACAGCCAGCCGCCCTGGCAGAGCCCGACCAGATCGACCGGCGCGCCGATCTCGTCGACGGCGACGTTGAGATCGCCGAGATAGCTGTCAATCGAGAGATAGCGCATGTCCGGCGTGGCAGAGCGCCAGTCGGTGAGATAGATCCGTTCGACGCCGCCCTGTTGCAGCGACTGCACCACGCTGTGGCAGGGTGCGAAATCGGCGATCAGGGCCCGGTGCAGCGCGTAGGGCGCGCAGACCAGGGCCGGCTGACCGGATCGCGTCCGCGAACAATCGCGCAGCCGCATCGTGGCCAACTCCAGCGCGGTGGTCCCGGGCGTGGTCCAGGGGGGCTCGCCCTCGCTTTGCTCCGCCGGGTCGCGCTCCAGCCACCAGAAGCAGGCGTCCATGGCGAGCCGTGCGGCCGCAAACGGCCACAGCATGGCGTCGTCGGGAACGCGTCCCGCTTCGCCGGGCCGTTGACCGCTCTTCTGCACCACCATTACCGCGTGATCCTCACAGAAACGCCTCCAGGCTGACGACGGAAATGCCGAGCTCCCTCAAGCTGTGATGCGTTGCCGCGACCGAGCCGTCGAGGTCGATGCCACGGCAGGCGTCCTTGATCACGGCAACCTCGAACCCCGCCTTGCGCGCATCCTCCGCGGAAAAGCGGACGCAGAAATCCAGCGCCAGGCCGGCGACGAAAACCGTCTTCAGCTCGCGCTCCCGCAGATAGCCGAGCAAACCAGTCGGCGTCTTGTGGTCGTTCTCGAACAGCGCCGAATAGGAATCGATCGCGCGGCGGAAGCCCTTGCGCACCACGAGGTTCGCACGGGTGACCTCGAGCTCCCGATGGAATTCGGCGCCGGCCGTGCCCTGGACGCAATGCATCGGCCAGAGCACCTGGGTGCCGTAATCGAGCTCGATGGTCTGGAACGGCTGGCGGCCCGCATGGTTCGGCGCAAAGGAGACGTGATCGCCGGGATGCCAGTCCTGCGTCAGCACCACATTGGCGAAATTTTGGGCGATCCGGTTGATGGCTGGGACGACCTTCTCTCCGCCGGGAACGGCGAGCGCCCCGCCCGTGCAGAAATCGTTCTGCACGTCGATCGCCAGCAGCACGTCACGGTCGGTTATCTTCATCGAGAGGCCTCATTTCGTCCGTCCGGCGCAATCGGCGCCGGCGCTGTCACCAATGTCGATCTTCCCGCGCGGCTTCGCAACCTCCGACACCCTGCAACGATGTCGCGCGAACGGCCGGCTGATCCCTCCCGGATGCAACGCTTTGGCCTTGTCCGTGTTGACTAGCTGTACCCGAGGGCGGATTCTCTGCTATCCGCGGCATGCGGATCGCGAAGCAGTGGAGGAAAAGGGTTCCCAAAGCCTGCAAGGCTACGGCAGCCAAATGGTCATGAGTATCGGCAAGACAGGAAACATTCTTCTCGCCGATATCGGCGGCACCAATGCGCGCTTTGCGCTGAGCAATGGCGAGCAGATCGGTGCGATCGACTATGTGAAGGTCGCCGACCATCCTACGGTCCGCGAAGCCATTGTCGACGTGCTGCGGCGGGCCGACAGCCAGAAGCCGCTCAGGGCCGTCCTCGCCGTCGCCGGTCCCGTCACCAACAACCGCTGCGTCATGACCAACAGCCCGTGGGTGATCGACGGCAACGAGCTCCAGCCGGCGCTCGGCTTCGACAGCGTCCACGTGCTCAACGATTTCGAGGTGGTGGCCTGGTCCTTGCCCGCCTTGCAGCCGGCCGATCTGATTCCGCTCGGCGGCCAGGACGGCATGTCCAGAGAGCCGCTGCTGGTGGTCGGGCCCGGGACGGGTTTCGGCGTCTCCTGCCTGGTCGAGCGCCATGGCTCCCGGCTGGCTGTCGTCACGGAGGCCGGTCATGCCACCCTACCGGCGGAGAACGAACGCGAGGAACGCGTGATCGCCGCCATGCGCCGACGCTTCGGCCATGTCTCCATCGAGCGCGGCGCCCTCTCCGGCTCCGGGATGCAAGCCCTCTACGAAGCGATGGCCGAGGTCGACGAAGCCCAGGTGCCGCAACGCGATGCGGCGGCGATCACGAAGGCGGCGCTGGACGGGACTTGCGAGCTCAGCCGCGCGACGCTGGAGATGTTTTGCGCCATCCTCGGCTCGGTTGCCGGCAACCTCGCGGTGACCTTCGGCGCCAGGGGCGGCGTCTACATTGCCGGCGGAATCGTGCCGCGCTTTCCGGAATTCCTTTCGGCTTCAGCGTTCCGCGCGCGTTTCGAAGCCAAAGGGCGCTTCCAGGACTACTTGCGCAACATCCCGACGCGCATCGTCATGAAGCCTGATGCAAGTTTCGTCGGCCTGAAGATGTTCGCCGACCACAATCTGGATTGAGACGCGCCCGCCCCTGAAGTCGTCCGGCCCGGTAATTCACAGCTGATTGCAGCGCACGCGCGGTTCCACGCAGGATCGTGCTTGCTCGTTTGTTTCCGATGAGAAACAATTCAATCAGTGTGTGGCGTACGTACGGGGGCGTGACATGCGTAAGCAGGATATTGGGTTCGACTATCATCGCTATCACCGCCTGCTGACCGAGGCGGACGACGACGGCAAGCGGCTGGCCTTGATCGAGCTCCTGATCGAGGAAAAGGCGCGAGACCGGCTCGCCGCGCAACGTGCCTCCGATCGCGCGGCCATGACGGCCCACACCATTGCCAACGTGCTCAAGAACGGCCGCAACTGAGACGTGTGCGGGACCGTTTGCTTCTCGCGGAAACGCACAAGCGCTTGCGATTCCGTTAACGATCCCTCGCAACCTCGTGTCAAACTTTTTGCTGCAAGAGTTCCCTCACCTGATGCAATTCAGGATTAACAAAGGGGGGAATGAACATGAGCATGATTTCGCTCGCCGAAATACCGGCTGCCATCCAGACCCGGTCGACCGACTATTCTCTTAAAGCCATTATCATCTTCTGCGGCATGGGTCTCCTCGCCTCGTTCTGCCTGATGGCGCACGGCGTTGACCTCAGCGCCGGCCTGATGTGAGACCCTGACGCCTCTTCCGTCCTAAATGGCCGCCCTTCGGGCGGCCATTTTCGTTGACGATGTCTCGATCGTTGACACTGTCAGTGTGGCGCCTTCAATCAGTGCGGTGCTTTGGCGGACGCATCCGGAAACAGCGAGTCGATCATGATCTTGAGCTGGTCCAGTGCAATCGGCTTGCGCAGGATCGGCCGGCGCCGGAGCAAGGACGGCAGCAATTCCGGCCCGTAGCCCGTCGCGAACAGGAACGGCTTACCACGGCGTTCGATCAAATCGGCGACGGGATCGACGTAAACGCCCATCAGGTTGATGTCGAGGATCGCGAAATCGTACTGCGCGGTCATCGCAAAGGCGCTCGCATCGCGCACATTGTCCGCCTCCGCGACGACATGGTGGCCAAGCTCCTCCACCATGTCGGCGATCATCATCCGGATCAACGCCTCGTCTTCGACCAGGAAAACGGAGAGTCCGTCCGCCATATCAACCTCGCAGCCACCTTGCGAAGCTAAGCATACTCCAACTGCAGAAAGGATACACGAATTCGTGGCGGGCAAACTTTTTCGAATCCGCGCAATCCAATTCAAGTTCGATCAGTCGAGGCCACGCTCATGGCTGAGGCGAACCATCTCCTGGATGAACACCTGCTTCTGCTTGTCATCGAGGCTCGAGAACAACGGTTCGGCGG
Source organism: Bradyrhizobium genosp. A (assembly GCF_049949275.1). Taxonomy (NCBI): domain Bacteria; kingdom Pseudomonadati; phylum Pseudomonadota; class Alphaproteobacteria; order Hyphomicrobiales; family Nitrobacteraceae; genus Bradyrhizobium; species Bradyrhizobium genosp. A. The sequence continues at coordinate 4,382,787 of NZ_CP188196.1, forward strand.
CATCGGCGACATTGCGCTGGTCGGCGGCCCGGTCGATCAGGAACTGCGACTCGTTGCGCATTTGCTCGATAATGTCGTCCGGCGGATCGCGCTTGGCCCGCGCAATGCGCAGGTTCAGCCGCTCCGCGCCATTATGCCCGAGATAGTGCATCGCGCTGGAGAAGCCGAACCAGTGCTTCTCCTGATCGGGCGTCAAGTTCAGCTCGGTCTTGATGCGCTCGATATAGGAATCGCTATTGGCGACGATCTGGTCGGCGGTCAGCTGCGGCGTGCCGGGCTGGGTCAGGACGGTAACGTCCTTGTTGTCCTGGGGTGCGTTCTTGGCTTCCTTGGTCGCCTTGGCGCCCTTGGCGTTTTCCTTGGCCCCCTTGGCATCCTTGTCCTTGGCGCCGCCCGGCTGCTTGGAGTCCTTGCTGGCATCCTTGTTCGCATCCTTGGCGGCCGGTGCCTGGCCATTATTGTTGTTGACGCCGAGCACACCGGTGAAGACGCCGACCACGCCGCCGATGGCGCCGCCGAGAACGCCACCGACGGGCCCTGCCGCCTTGTTGCCAGCCGCAGCCCCATCCTGAACGCCCTTGACCAAACCTTGAGCATTCGCAACCGCGGCTGCACCAATCAGCACTGTCAGCACGGAGCCGAGCGCGAGCCAGCGTCGCAGGCCAAGCCGCGCATGCGGCGCCGGGGTGATCATTTGGGTCTCCATCTCGATCTGCTTGCCTTCCAGGAAATGGCAGGCTTCCTGCCGGCTGCAATTCTATCGTTTTCGCGACGCCGAGGTCTAGGCGTGGACCATCGCTGTCCCCGTTGAAAGGCCTATGGCGCGAAGCGGTTATGCAGGCTCATTCGGAACTGCGGCGTAATTGCGCACGGATGGTCCCCAGCTGTCGCACTCCGAAGTGTGCGTCGCAATAAGAGCAGCCGTAGCCGATGCTCGGTGCATGCCGCAACCTTTCCCTACACAACGTTAGTTCTAGAGAACGAGGCATTCGGCTTTCTCGACAGACGCAATCAATCATGATCTGATCGCGCTACCAATTTGCCCTGTTCCGCGCGTGATTTGCCGCCCGGGATGACGACGCCAATAAGAAACGCCCAACAAAAAATCAAAAACAAACTCAGGGAAGTCAGAGGAAACGACAGAACAATAAAACACACCAAGGCGAGGAAACGAGATGTCACGCAAGACACTGACGCGACGTCAATTTGTAGCTGCCACTGCAATGTCCTCCACGGCGCTGATCGCGGCGCCCTATGTGCGAGGCGCCTATGCCGCAGGGAAGCTCTCTATTGGCCTGTGGGATCATTGGGTACCCGACGCCAACAAGGCCTCCACCGATCTGATCAATGAATGGGCCGCCAAGGAGAAGGTGGAGGTTTCGATCGACTACATTACCACTCAAGGCAACAAGCTTCTTCTGACCATGGCCGCCGAGGCACAGGCGAAGTCAGGCCACGACATCCTGTCGACTCAAATCGGCTGGCAGCCCCACGCCTACGATGAGTTGCTTGAACCGGTCAATGAAGTCATGGAGCCGATCATCAAGCAGAACGGTGAGGTGAACGGGACAGTCAAGTATCTTGGTCAGGCCAACGGGAAGTGGCTCGCCGTGCCTGCAACCATTGGCAGCCAGATCAAAGGTCCCTGCTCGCGCATCGACCTCATGAAGAAATATGCGAATATCGATGTTCAGGAAATGTATCCGGCTGGTTCATCGCCCAAGGCCGACAACTGGACCATGGATACGTTTCTCAAGGCCGCCGAAGCCTGCAAGAAAGGGGGCTTCCCCTTCGGGATCGGCCTTGGCCAGACCACCGATAGCGTGGATACCGCCGGAGCAATCTTCCAATCGTTCGGTGCCGAACTCGTCAATGCCAAGGGCGATATTACCGTTAAGACCGATGCGGTACGTCAGGCGCTCGAATTCTACAAGAAGCTGATCGCGTTCCTGCCGCCTGACGCGCCGTCCTGGGACGATGCCTCCAACAACAAGTGGCTGATCTCGGGCAAAGGCGCGTTGATCATGAATCCGCCGAGTGCGTGGGCGGTCGCCAAGCGCGACGCGCCTCAAGTGGCGGAGCAATGCTGGACGCACGGATTCCCGGCTGGGCCGAAGGGCCGTTTTGCGCCTTACCTGCCGTTCTTCTGGTGCACCTGGAAATTCTCCAAGAACAAGGAAGCGGCCAAGAGCCTGCTCGCCCACCTTTCCTCGCCGGCCGCGATCGCAAAGTTCGTCGAAGCGAGCGGCGGCTACGATCTGCCCTCCTACGCCAACTTCACTACGTTGAAGACCTGGGCCGAGCAAGGGCCGCCGAAGGGCACACTTTACCACTACCCGAATCCCTACAATCATCAAACCTTGTCGATTGCGGCCTCACCGGCTCCGCCAAAGATTGCGGAGCAGATCTACAACCAGTCGACGTTGACGAAAATGGTCCTCCGCTACGCTCAAGGCGAGAAAATGGAAGACACGCTCGCCTGGGCCGAGAGCGAGTGCGAAGGATTCATGCGAAGCTAAACCGAAGGTGTGCTGCGGCGGTTCGCGCAACACGCGTGGGCCGCCAAGGCTCATCCGGCGCTCGATCTGCATGATCGAGGTGGGCCGACCGAACGCGGCCGGCTTCCGCGGTTTGACACTCTGCAAGGACGCTATGCCATGGCCGATGTCGTCGTTGAGCAAAGTCGCCTCGCTCATGCCGCGAGCCCGCGCAAAAAAAGTGCGAGCCTGCGCAATGTGCTGGGTCGGAAATCGACCGTGGCGTTTTTCCTGACGCTGCCGCTGATCCTCCTGATCGCGCTGCTCGTGCTCTATCCCGCGTTCTATTCGCTCTATCTGGCGACGCTGAACAAGGCGATGACGAAATTCGTCGGCCTCGGCAATTTCACCTTCCTGTTCAAGCGCGAGACGTTCTGGATGGTGGTGAAGCAGTCCTGCATCTTCGCGGTCACCGCGGTCGTCTTCAAGGCGCTGATCGGCTTCATCGTCGCGCATTTCGTCCACAACATTCCCGGCAAGAAGCAGCGCAAATGGCGCGGCATGCTGCTGGTGCCCTGGGTGATTCCGCCGGCGATGAGCACGCTGGCCTGGCTCTGGCTGTTCGATCCCTCCTACAGCGCATTCAACTACACGCTCTCCTTCTTCGGCGTCGGTCCGATCCCCTGGCTCGGTGACACCTTCTGGGCGCGCTTCTCGGTCATTCTCGTCAACGTCTGGTACGGCGCGCCGTTCTTCCTGATCATGTACCTCGCGGCGCTGAAGTCGGTCCCCGACCAGCTCTACGAGGCCGCCGCGATCGACGGCGCCAATTGGTGGCAGAAGATGTGGTACGTCACGCTGCCGATGATGCGCAACATCATCGCCATCACCACGCTGTTCTCGCTGATCGTCACCTTCGCCAATTTCGACATCGTGCGTATCCTGACCTCGGGCGGACCGCTGGATACGACGCATCTGTTCGCCACCTGGGCGTTCCAGGTCGGCATCCAGAGCAGCGACATTCCGCTCGGCGCCTGCGTCTCGCTGTTCATGGTGCCGATCCTCGCCGTCGCGGCGGTCTTCATCCTGCGCGATGTCAATAAACGTGGGAACGAAGCCTGATGAGCACGCTGGCAATCGACAAGGCCGGACCAACCCGCAAACTCGGCAGCATGAGCCGGGACCGCGCCTGGGCGCTGCGCTGGTCCTATTTCTTCCTGGTGCTGTTTGCGATCTTCTTCCTGACGCCGCCGATTTACATGGTGATCACTTCGCTCAAGAGCAGCGCGGAGATCTCGGCGGCGACCAATCCGTGGTGGGTGTTTCACCCGACGCTCTCGAACTATGTCGAGCTCCTGACCTCGAACCAGTTCCTGCGCTTTTTCTGGAACTCGTCGATCATCTCGATCGTGGTCGTGATCGTCACCATGCTAATCAGCATCCCCGCGGCGTTCGCGCTGGCGCGGATGAAGTTCTGGGGATCGGCGACGCTCGCGACCGGCGTCTTCCTCACCTATTTGATCCCGGACAGCCTGCTGTTCATTCCGCTGTTCAAGATGCTGGCAGTGATCCAGGAGTTCACCGGCATTACGCTACTGAACCGCTGGTATGTGCTGGTGTTCATTTATCCGACGCTGACCGTGCCGTTCTGCACCTGGATCATGATCGGCTATTTCGCTTCGATCCCGAAAGAGCTCGATGAGGCCGCAATCATCGACGGTGCCTCGTGGCTCCAGACCCTGCTGCGGATCTTCATTCCGGTCGCCCTGCCGGGGCTGATCGCAGCGACGATCTTTGCCTTCACGGTCTCCTGGGCCCAATTCCTCTATCCTCTCGTGTTCACGACGTCCATTGACCAGCTCGTGCTGCCGGTCGGCATCACCACGACGCTGATCAAGGGCGACGTCTTCAACTGGGGTCAGATCATGACCGGCGCGCTGCTTGGCGCGGCGCCACCGCTCGTCATCTACGCCTTCCTGATGGACTATTACATTGCCGGCCTGACCGCCGGCGCGACAAAGGGTTGATGTCCCATGGCTGACGTTACGTTGCGGAAGGTGATCAAGCGTTACGACGAGGTCGAGGCGGTGCGCGGTATCGACTTGGACATCGCTGACCATGAGTTCATCGTGCTGGTCGGCCCCTCCGGCTGCGGCAAGTCGACCACGCTGCGGATGATCGCAGGCCTCGAGGACATCAGCGACGGCGACATCATGATCGGGGGCGACGTCGTGAACGACGTGCCGCCGAAGGACCGCGACATCGCCATGGTGTTCCAGAACTACGCGCTCTACCCGCACATGACCGTCGCCGAGAACATGTCGTTCGGGCTGCGGTTGAAGCACTATCCGAAGGCCGAGATCAAGGCGCGCGTGACGGAAGCCGCGCGTCTCCTCGACATCACCGATCTGATCGACCGCAAGCCGAAGCAGCTCTCCGGCGGCCAGCGCCAGCGCGTTGCGATGGGCCGCGCCATCGTGCGCAATCCAAAGGTGTTCCTGTTCGACGAGCCGCTGTCCAATCTCGATGCCAAGCTGCGCGTGCAGATGCGGATCGAGATCAAGAAGGTCCATCAGAAAGTGCGCACCACGACCGTCTACGTCACCCACGACCAGGTCGAGGCGATGACGCTGGCCGATCGCGTGGTGGTGATGAACAAGGGACGGATCGAGCAGATCGGCACGCCGAACGAGCTCTACCACAAGCCGGCGACACGCTTTGTTGCAGGCTTCATCGGCTCGCCCGCAATGAACTTCATCCCGTGCCGGCTGGAGGATGCCAGCGGCACGCTCCAGATCCGCCTGACCGACCGCATCGCCTTTGCGCTGCCGCCGGCGCGCGCCGCGCGTTACAACGCGCTGCCGCGCACCGACAAGCTCCTGCTCGGCGTCCGGCCCGAGCATCTCACCGAGGCGCACGCGCATCTCGGACCTGGCGTCGAGACCTTCGACACCGTGCTCGATGTGACCGAGCCGATGGGGATGGAGACGCTGGTGTATTTCGGACTCGACGGCACGCCCGTCTGCGGCCGCGTCGATCCCAATGCCGGCGCCAAGGACGGGGCTCCCATGCGTTTGGCGATGGACCTCAACAACATGCACCTGCTAAACGAGGAGACCGGCGTCGTGCTGTGACGCCGGCCTTAAGAAACGCTAGCAGGCAGGGAGCGATGACGACCAACAAGAAGAAGATTTTCGTTACACAAACTTTGTCGCAAGGGGCACGCGCCCTCCTCACTCAGCGCGACGATATCGAGCTCGTCGAGTTTCCGAACCTGATCTCCGCCAAGGATTTCGAGGCCCTGCTGAAGAGCCATGCGCCGGTTCACGGCGTGGCGCTCGGTGCCACCGCGTTCGGCGAGACCGAGCTCGAGGCCTCCAAGGACATGAAGGTGGTGACCCGCATCGGCGTCGGCTACGACGCCGTCGACGTGCCCGCCCTCTCCCGCCGCAAGGTGCCGCTGATGGTCGCAGGCAGCGCGAACTCGCCCTCGGTCGCGGAAGCGGCGCTGTTCATGATGCTGACGCTCGCCAAGCGCGCCAATGAAATGCACGCCTGCGTCAGGGACGGCCAATGGGCCAATCGGCTCGGCATGCTGCCGTTCGACCTCTACGGCAAGACCGTGCTGATCGTCGGCTTCGGCCGGATCGGCACCCGCACCGCCAAGCGCTGCCAGGCGATGGAAATGAAGGTGCAGGTCTACGATCCCTACAAGGGAGCCGCCGACATCAAGGCCGCCGGTTGCGAGCCGGTCGCTGATCTCGACGCGGCGCTACCCAACGCCGACTTCGTCACCATCCACTGCCCGAAGACGCCGGAAACCGTCGGCCTGTTCGATGCCGCGCGGATCGGCCGGATGAAGCCAAAGTCCTACCTCATCAACACCGCGCGCGGCGGCATCGTGAAGGAGGCCGCGCTGTACGACGCGCTCACTTCCGGAAAGCTCGCCGGCGCCGGCATCGACGTGTTCGAAGTCGAACCGCCGCCGGTCAGCAATGTGCTGTTCGCGCTGCCTAACGTCATCATGGCCCCGCACGTGGCGGGCGTGACCGTCGAGGCGGTGAGCCGCATGAGCGAGCAGACCGCGCGCAACATCCTGAGTGTGCTGGACGGCGATCCCATCCGGCAGAACATCATCAATCAGGACGTGCTGGGCTGAGGTAAACCTGGAGCGGACAGTCGATCTGGCCGCCTTCGGACGGCCAGAATGCGTCCCATTTTGGTGCAGATCGGGCCCCAACTCAGCCTTAATCAAACCCGCGTAATGTATCCGGCCGCGGCGGCAGTGGGACAGACTTGCCGGCCGCGTCGAGCTGGAGGATGGACCCTTGTCAGAGATCGACCCGACCGACCACGCGCTGGCGACCATTGCCAGCATTTTGGAGCACCCCGAGCCCGTTCTCGTCGTCCGCGACACCGAGACGGAAACGGTGGCTGCCGATGAGTATGCGGTCGCAGACGAGCATCACGCCTCCGACGAACATCACGTCTCCGACGCACATCCGGTGGTCGAGGAGCAGCCGCTGGTGCCGGAGCACACCGACGCCGACGGCTACAGCAAGGTCGGTCCCGGGCCGATGGTGGCGATCCGCCTGAAATGGACCGTCCATCGCGGCGACGACGGCCAGTACTACGTGCACGAGACCATCGGCGAGCAGTCCGCCCCTGTGGTCAGCGGCCCGATGACCAGCGAGGCCGCCGTGCATTTCGTCGACCAACACGAGAACGAGGCGCACCGGCGCTTCGAGCTGCTGCGCAGCGAGATCGCCGGCCGCAGCTCGCTCGCCGACTACGAACGCAAGGGCGAAGCGTAAGTCAGCTTATAGACCGGATCTCTCTGCACCTCTCCCGAAGGGAGAGGTCGGAGCGCATCGAGAGATGCGATCCGGGTGAGGGGTTATAGTCTCACTGGATGGCGCGGCCCCTCACCCGGATTGCACTGGACGATGCTTCGCATCGCCGAGCGCAATCCGACCTCTCCCCGTCGGGGAGAGGTGAACATCGAGCCCGCCAGTTACTTCCTTCCAAGAAAATCCTTCTTCACGAGCTCGACGCCCGCGTGCCGCAACAGATCGTACGCGGTCGTGACGTGAAAGAAAAATTGCGGGACGCTGTTGGTGAGCAGCAGCGTCCGCCCGGTAAAGGGCAGCTCGGTCCCGTTCTTGAGCCTGAAGAACACCTTCAGCTCCGCGGCCGCATCGATCTCGGCGCGCGGCAGGCTTTCAATGAATTCGATTGATGTGGCGATCCGCGCCTGAAGCCCCGCCATGTCGTGCTCCAGCGGCGGCAGCGCGACCGGTTCGCATTGCGCGAGCAAGGCCGGAGCGACGGTGGCGTGGCGACAGGCCTCGCCGATTTGCTGCGCCAGATCGTACATGTTTGGCGCCATGCGCATGCCGAGCAGGACCGCCGGATTGAACTTGCGGGTCTCGGCATAGGCAACGCCCTTGTCGAGCAGGACGGACAGGTTGCGCAAGTAAGGCACGAACAGGCCCACCGAGGCCTCGTACATCGAAATCGTCACGTCAAGATTCCCTTCAATTCCGTCTCGCCAGAAACTGGCATCTGGTCTAAATCCACGTCTCAAGAGCTGCACAATGACAGCTTCGGCATGGGTGGAAAAGAGATGATCGTTCGAATGTTCGCTCGAATCCTGGCGGCTTTGGCCGTGATGTTGCTGGCCAACCTCTCGGCTCACGCGCAGCAGCCGGCGCCCTCGCGCCTCGACGAGATCATCAAGCGCGGCACTTTGCGCGTCGGCATGACCGGCGACTACAAGCCTTTCACCTATCTGGACAAGGCCACCCGGCAGTTCTCTGGCTTCGACGTCGACATGGCGGAGGCGCTGGGCAAGGCGCTCGGCGTCAAGGTCGAGTTCGTGCCGACGGCCTGGCCGAAGCTGATGAGGGATTTCGAGGCCGACCAGTTCGACATCGCGATGGGCGGCGTCTCGATCACGCTCGACCGCCAGAAAAAGGGCTACTTCACGATGCCGATCATGCGCGAGGGCAAGACGCCGATCGCGCGCTGCGCCGACACGGCAAAGTATCAGAGCATTTCCGATATCGACAAGAAGGGCACCCGTGTCATCGTCAATCCCGGCGGGACCAATGAGCGTTTCGCGCGCGCCAACGTCAAGGACGCCGACATCACCGTCTTCCCGGACAATACCGCGATCTTCGACGAGATCGCCAAGGGCAACGCCGACCTGATGATGACGGACGCGTCCGAGACCCGCTACCAGCAGAAGCAGCATTCCGGCGTGCTCTGCGCGGTGCATCCCGAAAAACCGTTCGACTTCTCGGAGAAAGCCTACTGGCTACAGCGCGACATGGCGCTGAAGGCCTTCGTCGACCAGTGGCTGCACATCTCCATGGAGGACGGCAGCTACAAGAAGATCTACGCCGCCTGGTTCGACTGACCCCGCGTCGCCCTGACGCTTGCCCCGGCCAAACTTTGGACTGGCTCTTGGCGTATTGAACCCGGAACCGCCGGAGGACGACTCATACCGTGACAGTGATCTAGATCACTTTTCTCGGTCGGACCGGGGCGTAAGTGTCGGTACGGGGACCACCTGTTCGGGAGATGGAAATGAGGAAGCTGTTGGCCACGGCCGCATTCCTTTTGGCGAGCACCGCTGCGCAAGCGCAGTACACTTTTGAATATGGCGGGCGCACCATCCGCATCGATCCGGACCGCGGCACGGTGCAGATTCCAGGCGTCTACGACAACACCGGTCAGGGCAAGGCCAGGAAGGCCAAGAGCGACACCAAGGGAACTCCGAAGGCCGACCCGCAGGCACCGCAACAAGCCAAGACTGATCCGCAGCCGCCCGCCAATCCCGCGCCAGCTCCCGCACCAGTGGGAGCGCCACCGGCAGCCGAGCAGGCTCCTGCCCAAGCTCCCGCGGCCGTGGCGGCTCCCGCCCCGCCACCAGCTCCGGCCGCCACGGCCAACAACGCGCCGACTGAAGATGCGATGGTGCCGCCGCCTCAACCGGCTCCAAGCGCTGCCCCGACGGTGGCCGCGGTACCGCCCGCACCGCCTCCGCCGCCGGCTCCGACCGTCGCAGCAGCACCGCCTCCGGCCCCGCCCGCGCCAACGGCTCCGGCGCCTGCCCCGGCTCCCGTTCAGTCCGCAGCCGTTGCACCGCCGGCTGCCGCCGCCGCACCGGCGCGCGACCTCAATTCGCCGCTCGGCGTCTGGCTCACCGAGGAGAAGGAAGGCAAGGTCCGCATCGAGCAGTGCGGCAATAACTTCTGCGGCTATTCGGTCGACAGCAAATCGAACCAGAACGGCGAACAGGTCCTGATCAACATGAAGCCCGGCAAGGACCAGAAATGGTCCGGCCGCATCCTCGATCCCAACACCGGCTCGACCTACGATTCGACGATCGCGCTGAAGGGAGGCGACCGCCTGCGCGTGCAAGGCTGCGCCTTCGGCGGCATGTTCTGCGGCGGCCAGACCTGGACGCGCGTGAACTAGGGTCGCACCGATATTTTGAGAGAGACAAGGGGGCCCGTGATCCGGGTCCCCTTGCTTTTGCCTGCAATGTTGTTGCGATGTGCGTCACCTCACAGAGAACCTGGCGTGCGTGACAGCCCTCACATCGCCCGTTCCGCGCCCGTGACACAATCCCCGCATGGTCAACCACAGGGGCGTGTCATGAACGGATTTCGCAAAGGACTCTTCGCAACCATTATCGCCGTCGCCTCCCCGCTCACGCAGGCGGATGCCGCGGGCTCGACGTTCGACGGCGCATGGAACGTCCGCATTGCCTCCTCTAGCGAGACCTGCGGCAACGGCTCGACCGTGGCGATCGGCATCAACAACGGTCAGATCGCCTCGAGCAGCGCCGCAGTGACGGCGTCGGGCCGCGTCGCGGATGCCGGCGCCATCAACGTCACTCTGAGCACGGGCATCAAGCACGCCGTCGGCTTCGGCCGGCTCAGCGGCGCCTCAGGCTCCGGCACATGGCGTGGCGCCATGTGCTCGGGCACATGGACGGCGGAGCGAATGTAGCGGTCTGCGTTAGCCGACCGCAGTTCCGTACTCGGCGTCCGTGACCGGCTCGAGCCAGGTCGAGAACACGCCGTCGAGGGCTTCCTGCATGGCGATGTGGCACATGCTGTTACCCGGCGAGGCGCCGTGCCAGTGCACTTCACCCGGCGGGATCCACACGGTGTCGCCGGGACGGATTTCCTTGACCGCGCCGCCCTTGGTCTGGACGCGGCCGACACCTGAAATCACGTAGAGCGTCTGCCCGAGCGGATGATGGTGCCAGTTGGTGCGGGCGCCGGGCTCGAACGACACGCGCGAGACGTTCAACCGCGCCGGCGCGGGCGCCATGTTGATGGGGTCCTGCAGCACGGTGCCGGTGAAATGTTCCTTGGGCGCGCGGCGGGTCGGCCGCGTGCCTGCGAGCGTGATGTCCATGGGGTACCTCGTTTCCTGTTACTTCTTGCTGGCGGCGTAGCGCGCCTTGGTTTCTGCGTTCATGGGATAGAGGCCCGGCAGCGCCGCACCGTTGTTCACCTCGTTGACGATCCAGGCTTCCATCCGCTCCTGCTCGACGCCCTCATTGAGCACGTGCTCGAGCATGGCCTGCGGGATCAGCACGCAGCCGTCCTGGTCGGCGACCACGATGTCGTTCGGGAACACGGCGACGCCACCGCAGCCGATCGGCTCGCCCCAGCCGACGAAGGTGAGGCCCGCGACCGACGGCGGCGCGGCGTAGCCGTCGCACCACACCGGCAGGTTGGTGCCGAGCACGCCCTCGACGTCACGCACCACGCCATCGGTGACGAGCGCGGTGACGCCGCGCTTCATCATGCGGGCGCAGAGGATGTCACCGAAGATGCCGGCGTCGGTGATGCCCATGGCGTCGACCACGGCGACGCAGCCTTCCGGCATCGCCTCGATCGCGGTGCGGGTCGAGATCGGTGACGACCAGGATTCCGGCGTTGCCAGATCCTCGCGCGCCGGCACGAAGCGCAGCGTGAAGGCCGGCCCGACCAGGCGCGGCAGGCCCGGGCGCAGCGGACGCGCGCCGCGCATCCACACGTTGCGCAGGCCCTTCTTCAGCAGGACGGTGGTGATGGTGGCAGTGGTGATGCCGGCGAGGGTCTTGCGGGCTTCGGGGGACAGCGACATGGAAACAGACAAGCTCCGGATGGGGCGGGAAAGAACGCGCGCATCTTGCGAGCCGGGGGCTTGCCGTCAAGGCCCAAAAGCCCTGACAAGAACGCGGCCCAGCCGGGGCAGTTATGCGACGCGATAACAAGGCTTTATCGCTTGCCCCTGCATTAATTTATTGGACTTGCGGGCGCATTTACGCGAAGCAGGGTGACGCGGAACTCAAGGCCGAGCCCGCGCTTTTCCAAAGGCCCGATTTCGACAGCTCATGGCCGCGACGCTCCCCCCGCCCCGCCTTCTGCCCAGTGGCGACAGCGCCGTCACGGTCGAGTTCAGCCGCACCATTGACGACGCAGCCAACGAGCGCGTGCTCGCGCTCGACAAGGCGCTGCTAGCCACGCCCATCGAGGGCATCTCCGAGACCATCCCGACCTACCGATCGCTGCTGGTACACTACGATCCCGGCAAGATCGGGTTTGATGCGCTCTGCGACAAGCTGCTCCCGATCGCCTGCCAGAAGCTGCCGCCGTCGACCAAGGCACGGCGCTGGCGCATTCCCGTCGCCTATGGCGGCGAGCACGGCATCGACCTCGAGGATGTCGCGAAAGCGCTGAACACCACGCCCGACGACATCGTCGCCCGTCACGTCGGCGGCGACTATCGCGTCGCCATGATCGGCTTCACGCCGGGCTGGTCGTATCTGAGCGGCCTCGACAAATCCCTGCACATGTCGCGACGGCAGAGCCCGCGGCTGCTCACGCCTGCCGGCACGATCTCGATCGGCGGCATCCAGGCGGGCATCCAGTGCCTGGCTGCGCCGAGCGGCTGGCACCTGCTTGGCCGCACGCCGGTGCGGACCTATCAGCTCCACCGGAATCCCACCTTCCTCACCGAACCCGGTGATCGCGTGACGTTTTTCGCCATCGACCACAAGACGTTCGAGGAACAGGACCGCGCCGCCGAGGCCGGCGAGATCATCGCCGAGCAGGTGTTCGCATGAGCCGGCTCATCGTCGCCCGCATCGGTCCCGCAAGCTCCGTCCAGGATGGCGGCCGCCACGGCGCTCAGCGCTACGGCCTGACGGTCAGCGGCGCGATGGACCGGCTGGCGCTGGCGGCGGCGAACACGCTGATCGGCAATGAGCCGTTCGCGGCCGCCGTCGAGATCGGCCCGTTCGGCGCCACGTTCACGGCCAAGGATGGCGCCGTCCGCGTCGCCATCGCGGGCGCGCCGCGCAACGCCGACATCGCGGGGCGGCCGGTGGCCATGGACACATCCGTCACGCTGAAAGATGGCGAGACGCTGACGCTCGGTTTCGCCCGCGGCGGTGCGTTCACCTATCTGGCGATCGAAGGCGCCATCAAGGGCGAGCCGGTGTTCGGCAGCCTTGCGGTCAATGCCCGCGCCGGTCTCGGCAGCCCCTACCCGCGCCCGCTGCAGGCCGGCGACGAGTTCACGGTCGATGCCGCGAGCGGTGCACCGGAATTGCGGATCGAATTGCCGAAGCCTGCGAGCGGTCCGATCCGCGTCGTGCTGGGCCCGCAGGACGACGAGTTCGACGACGCCAACAAGGCGCTGTTCCTGGGTAGCGAGTGGAAGATCTCGGCGACCTCCGACCGCATGGGCTACCGGCTCGAAGGCCCCGCGATCAAGCATCTGCACGGCCACAACATCGTCTCCGACGGCACCGTCAACGGCAGCATCCAGGTGCCCGGCAATGGCGCGCCGATCGCGCTGATGATGGACCGCGGCACCTCCGGCGGCTATCCCAAGATCGCAACCGTGATCACGGCCGATGTCGGCCGTCTCGCCCAGACGTCGGCGGGCACGGCGTTCCGCTTCAAGGCCGTCACCATGGCCGAGGCGCAGGACGAGGCGCGCAAGTTTCAACAGCTGATCCGCACCCTGCCTGATCGCCTGCGCTCGTCCGACACGGTCGAGCTCAACATCGAGGCGCTGAGCGATGCCAACGTCGCGGGCTATGCGGTGAGCGCGATGGATGCCGGAACCTGGCAGGTCGCGGCCGAGCCTTAGACAACAAGACCAAAGGCGGAGAGCAGCCATGAAGACGATCGATCTCAATTGCGACCTCGGCGAAGGTTTTGGCGCGTGGGAGATGGGCAACGACGCCGCGATGATCGAGCTGGCAAGCTCCGTCAACGTCGCCTGCGGCTTCCATGCCGGCGACCCCGACATCATGCGCCGGACGGTGGAGCTGGCGAAGGCGCGCGGCGTCTCGGTCGGCGCACATCCTGGCTACCGCGACCTGCACGGTTTTGGCCGGCACCCCATCGCGGGCCTGAAGTCATCCGAGATCGAGAACCTCGTCGCCTACCAGATCGGCGCGCTGCAGGCGATCGCGACGGCGGCCGGTCACAAGGTGACGCACGTGAAGGCGCATGGCGCGCTCTCCAACGTCGCCTGCGAGGACGACATGACGGCGAAGGCGATCGCCGCGGGCATCAGGGCGGTCGACCCCAGCCTGATCTTCGTCGTGCTCGCCAATTCGAAGCTGGTGAAGGCCGGCGAAGAGGCGAACCTGCCGATGGTGCACGAGGTGTTCGCCGACCGCGCCTATGAGGACGACGGCAATTTGGTCTCGCGCAAGAAGCCCGGCGCGGTGCTGCACGACGCCAAGGCGATCGCCGACCGCGTGGTGCGCATGGTGCAGGACGGGGCGGTGGTGTCGGTGACGGGCAAGGTCATCAAGATGCGCACGGACACGGTGTGCATCCATGGCGACACGCGCGGCGCCGTCGATATCGCGCGCACTTTGCGTCAAGCATTAAAGGATGCGGGGATCGAGGTCGCGCCGTTCAAGCGCGGGGCGTGATCAGAACGGGTGCACCGACAATGTGCCGAACACGATCGCGGCGATGACGGCGAATGCGCTGTAGAGCCCGATGTGATGGGCGTTCGCCGCGGTCCGACGCGAGAGCGAGCGCGCGTAGAAGTGCAGCCTGGCTTCCGCCGATAGTTCGCGCATGATCGATCTCCAACGCCCCATTTGCGGGATTATGAGGGATCGACCGGGGTGGCGGGCAAGACGCCCACGGAAATAGCGATGCGCCTTCTCCGGAGGCCGCCCGTCGCAGGCGTAAATTCTTTTCACCCCCGGGTTCCGAGAATCTTATTCGTTAAGATCCGAGCCAGTTGGAACCGGCGGAATGACGCTGGGATGACAGCGTGTCAGCTCGTCCAACTCAAATCGCGAAAACAACCCCATGCACAGTAGAACGCGACCGCCGGCACCCTGCGCGGCGGTCGCGATTCACGGAGAGTCCGCAGCCGCTTAGTAGACATCAGCCTGGAAGCGGCCCGTCTTCTTGAGCTCGGCGACAAAACTGACGGCCTCGTCGGTCGAGCGCGCGCCGAACTGGGCGACGATATCGACCAGGGCACGCTCGACGTCCTTGGCCATGCGCTTGGCGTCGCCGCAGATGTAGAGATGGGCGCCATCGGCGAGCCAGGTCCACAATTCGCGGCCGACCTCGCGCATGCGGTCCTGCACGTAAAACTTCTTCTCGCCGTCGCGCGACCAGGCCAGCGACAACCGCGTCAATTGACCCGAGGTCTTCATCGCATTGAGCTCTTCCTGGTAGAAGAAGTCGCAATCGCTGCGCTGATGGCCGAAGAACAGCCAGTTCTTGCCGGGCGCGCCGGTCGCCTTGCGATCGAGCAGGAAGGCGCGGAACGGCGCGATGCCAGTGCCGGGGCCGATCATGATGACAGGCGTCTTCGGGTCCTCCGGCAGGCCGAAACCGTGCGCCTTCTGCACATAGACCTTGAGCTTCTCGCCATCAGCTATGCGCTCGCCGAGGAAGGTCGAGGCGACGCCGAGGCGCTTGCGCTTGCCGACGACGTAACGCACGGAATCGACGGTCAGCGACAGCTTTCCGGGCGTCGCATTGTGCGACGACGAGATCGAATAGAGCCGCGGCTGGAGCGGCTCCAGCGCCTCGACGAAGGCTTCGGGATGCGGCCGCGTGCCCGAGAACTTCTGCAGCGCCGCCATCACGTCGAGCGTCGCGGCATCGCCATCGGGATCCTCGCCCTGCGCCAGCGCCCGCGCCTTTTCGCGCTGCGCACCGCCGGTGATGAACGAGATCAACTCGAACAGCGAGTCCGGCGCCGGCGACAGCGAGACGTCGTCGATCAGCACCTCGCGCAGCGTCTTGCCGTTGACCTCAGTGGTGTGGGAGGCGCCGAGCAGCGCGATGATCTGGTCGACGAGACCGAGTTCGTTGCGCGCGAACACGCCAAAACTGTCGCCGACGACGTAGTCGAGCTTGCTCTCCGAGAGATCGAACTCGACGTGGTAGGTCTCCTTCTCCGAGGCCCCCTTGTTGAGCAGGCGCCGCGACAGGAAGGTGGCGGCGACCGGATTGTCGCGCGAGCGGCCGGGCTCGGCGATCGTCACCGTCACGGCCGGTGCTGCCACCGCATCCGCCTTGTCGGTCGCTTTGGCCGCCGGCGCCTTGTCGAGCTCCTCGTACAGCGACTTCAGCATCCGGGCGGTTTCCTTGCCACCGGGAACGCAGAGATTGAGCCGCGCTTCGCTGCGGGTGGCGATCGCTTCCGAATAGTCGTTGCAATTGTAGCCGCACTGGCCGCAATCCTGTTGCGCCATCGCCGCCATCATCCTGCGGCGGACGGGGCGGCCTTCGGCAAGCTTCATCCGATCGGCGATCGGCATGGTCTGATCGTGCCACGGCGCTTCGCCGTCGTCGCCGTCACCGGCTTGCATCACAGCGGCGCCCTGCTCCGCCGACAGCGGCGTCGCCACATCAGGCGACAGCAGCCCGGCGAAGAAGCCGTTCAGCCAGGAGCGTTGCGCGTCGGAGAACGGCGCGCTGGCGGGAATGATATCGAGTTTCGGTGGGGGCGTGATCTGGTTCATGCGGACACCTGTGCATCAGCAAGCTTGCGCAGCGTCTCGCCGTCATGGCGGCGCGCAAAGGAGAGGAAGGTTTCGTCGGGAGACGCGCGATGGGCGATGTAGGCCTTGAGCAGCCCCTCGACCGTCTTCGGTGCGTCCTCGGCCTTGAGGTCGTGATAGATTTCTTGTCCGACATCGGCGTCAGGGCCGAAGCCGCCGCCGGTGAAGAGATGATAACCCTCCACCGTGTCCTCGTCGTTGACAGGCACGCGCGCTCCAATCAGGCCGATATCGCTGATGTAGTGCTGCGCGCAGGAATGGTGGCAGCCGGTGACATGGATGTTGACCGGCTTGTCCATGGCGACGCGCGGCTCGCACCAGTCGCCGATCTCGGCGGCGTTGCGCTTGGTATTCGAGGCGGCGAAGCGGCAGCCGGCATTGCCGGTGCAGGCAATCAGTCCGGCGCGGATGTGCGAGACCTCGACCGCGAGTCCGATCTGCTTGATCGCGGCAATGGCGCGCTCGACGTTCTCGTCGCGCACGCCTGATATCAGCAGGTTCTGCCAGACGGTCAGGCGGATCTCGCCGTCACCGAGGTCCCGCGCGACCTTGGCGAGACCCCGCATCTGATCGCAGGTCATCTTGCCGAGCGTCAGCGACACGCCGATCCAGTTGAGGCCGTCCTGCTTCTGCTTGTGCACGCCGATATGGGCCATGCGATCCGACGCGGACCGCGGCGCCAACGCCTCTTCCGGCACGCGCACGAACGGCTTCTGCAACTGCTCTTCGACCAGCTTGAGGAAGCCGTCATGACCCATGGCGTCGAGCACGTATTTCAGCCGCGCCTTGTTGCGGTTGGTGCGGTCGCCGTGCGCGATGAACACACACACAATGGCGTCGGCAACGGCGGTGGCATCTTCAGGCTTGACGATGATGCCGGAATATTTCGCAAAATCCCTGTGTCCGGTGATACCGCCGAGGCCAAGGCGAAACCAGACTCCGGGCTCGACGCCAAACCCGTCCTTCACCTCGAACGCCGTGAAGGCGATGTCGTTGGTCTCCTCCAGCACCGCGATTCTGCCGCCGCCATCGAAGGCGACGTTGAACTTGCGCGGCAGGCCGTAGAGCGAGCGGTCGTTGAGGATGTGGTAGTGCCACTCGCGCGCAAAGGGCCGCGTGTCGATCAGCTCCTGCGGATCGATGCCGGCTGTCGGCGTCCCCGTCACGTTGCGGATGTTGTCGGCGCCGGAGCCACGCGAGCACAGGCCGAGATCCTGGATGCCCTCGATCAGCTTTATCGCGTTCTTCGGCGGGATCTCGCGAAGCTGGAGATTGGCGCGCGTGGTGGCGTGGCTGTAGGGACCGCAGAGATCGTCGGCGAGATCGGCAAGGCCCGACAACTGCCAGTGCTTCATGATGCCGTTCGGGATGCGCAGGCGGCACATGTAGGAGTCCTGCGTCGGCGCGACATAGAAGATGCCGTAATAGCGCCAGCGGAAATTGTCCGCGGGGCTCGGCGGCGCGTTGTCGAGCGCCTGCTGGCGGAGCCGCGGATAGGCATCGAAGGGATGCTCGTCGCGCTTGAACTTCTCCTGGTCGGCGAGCTTCTTGCCCGATGTGATGACTTTGTCCTGCGCCTTGATGTGCACGGCATCGGGGCCGGTGGGCTCGGCGTTCGCCTTGCCGGCGCCGCCGCCGAGACCGCGACCAACTCGGCTGATCTGCAGACCGGTCGTGAAGCCTTCGAGATAGCGTTTCTGCTCGTCGGTAAAGTCGACTGAGAGCGTATCGATTTTCATGGTCGGTAACGAAGCTCCTGCCGCCACCGGGGTGGCATCGACGGAATGGTGCGACCCGCTGGGAACTCGGCTGGCCCAAGAGCCTGCTTTGCTACCCAACGGTCCAAGCAGCTTCGTTGCTGTGGGACGTGGCTCAGCAGGCGTCTGTGACAAGCTGGCCGCGCTGCAACATACAAGTTACGTGCCAGCTTCGATGAAATGAAAATCGCTGCGATTTCAGAGAGTTATAAGTTACCCCGGACAATCCGGATGGGGAAATCTCACGAAATTCGAGCAGTCAGCCCAAAATTTAGACGCGAAACCCGAGTGCTCAAAAACGATGCAGGTCCGAATCAGTCCTTCCAGCGCCCAACCTCGAAGGCCTCGAGGTGCCCCCGAATGTTGTCGGGATCGAAGGCGGGCCCGGCGAATGCGCCGAACGCAGCGGGAGCTTCGGCGGGCGCGCGGTTGCCAAGAGCTGCGTCATAGAGATCCGGCCTGAACACGGCCATGGCCGTCTTGACTCCATCCGATGTCAGCGCCGTCTGCCCCCATCGCACCATCTGGGCGTAGAGCCAGGCGGCCTGGACCGGGTCCGGCCGCCCTGCCCCTTCGCGTCCGACGAGGAGATAACGGCCGCTCTCGCGGAAGGTACCATCGGGCGAGATCTTCAGCCGTCCGGTGAGGGTTCTCTGAATGACTTCGGCATCGACGCCGATCCGCTCCGGCTGCGCCAGGAGCCGCGCCGTCTCGGTCAGGTTTGCGGCATCCTCGATGAACGTGGCCCCCTTCGCCGCAGCGCGCACCAGCGCCGCGACCACATCGGGATTCTTGTCGGCCCAGACTTGCCGCACCGCCAGCACCTTCTCTGCCGCGCGCGCCAGGATGTCGGAAACGAAATGCAGGATGTGGCCGATGCCGAGATCGACGGCGATCGAATTCCAGGGCGCACCGACACAGAACCCATCGACGTGGCCGTTCTTGATGCTGTCCACCATGTAAGGCGGCGGCAGCACGACGAGGCGCACGTCCTCGTCGGGATCGACGCCGGCGGCCGCCATCCAGAACCGCAGCTGGTAATTGTGGGTCGAGAACGGGAAGGTCATGCCGAAGGTCAGCGGATCGGCGCCCGCCTTGCGCCGCTTGGCGACGACCCTCGCCAGCGCTTTTGCGGTCGCGAGCGGATCGAAACGGTCGCCGTCGATCTCCTCCATCAGCGCGGCATGGAGCGCTGGCGACACCGTGATCGCATTGCCGTTGATGCCGAGATTGAAGGGCGCCGCGATCTGCACCTTGACGTGACCGAGTCCAAGCGAGGACGCGATTGCCACCGGCGCGAGCAGATGCGCGGCGTCGAACAGGCCGATGTTCAGCTTGTCGCGCACGTTGGACCAGGACACCTCGCGCACCAGCTCGACCTCGAGCCCTTCGGCTGCGGCAAACCCCTTGTCGACGGCGACGATCAGGGCGGCTGCATCGACCAGCGGAATGAAACCGATGCGGAGGGTCGCGGTCATTTCAGCATCTCCGAGGCGGTGATGATCGACTGCGCGATCTCGCCGATTTTCTTCTTCTCGCGCATGGCGGTGGAGCGCAGCAGCACATAGGCCTCGTCCTCGGTGAGGCCCTTGACCTTCATCAGGATGCCCTTGGCCTTCTCGATGATCTTGCGGTCCTCGAGCTGCGACTTGGTCCGCTCCAGCTCCTCCTGGAGCTTTGCGAAGGCGTTGAAACGCGACACGCAGAGGTCGAGGATCGGCTTGATGCGCTCCTTCTTCAACCCGTCGACGATGTAGGCGGACACCCCCGCCTCCACGGAGGCCTGGATCGAGGATGAATCGCTCTGGTCGACGAACATCGCGATCGGCCGCTTCACGGCGCGGCTGACCTGGAACATCGCCTCCAGCACGTCGCGGCTGGGGTTCTCCAGATCGATCAGGATGATGTCGGGGTCCACCGCATAAATACGGGCGAGCAGGCTCTGCATCTCGCGGATATGGACGATCTGCGTGAAGCCGGCCTCGCGCAACCCCTCCTCGAGGATCGCGGCCCGGATCGGGCTCTCGTCGACAATCACGATTTTGGGCGACTGTTCGGCGCTCATGCTCAACCTACCACCGGAGATTCATCCATAGCACGCCGGAGGGTGATGCAAAGGGTTGTAATTATGGACAATTGGGACTAGCTCAAGCCCGTCAATCAGGCAGATTTGGATATGGATCAGACGGCTGCGCCCAAGGTCAGCTTCGTGTCGCCTGTACTCGTTAAGGTCAGATGTCGGCTTTCGGATGCGAAGCAGAACTCATGTGGTCAATCGGCGCCTTACCGGCCGTTACCCGGAGCGAACATCCGGGCTTATGCGCTCACGGAACCTTCGCGCCAATGATCATCTCGTCGAGAAGTGGCACGGCAGCCAGCACCGCCGTCTCGTTGAGGCCGGAGACCGCTAGCCGCACGACGTAGGAATTGCCGTCCTTGTCGAGATCGGCGTAATGCGCGATCACTTCGATCGGCTGGTCCTTCAGGGACGGATTGTCGTAGCGGTTGATAATGACATTGGGGTGGACCGAGGGAAGCGTGGTTATCTTGGCATTCTTGCCGGATGTCATCGTCCAATCCCGATCGCTGGCAGCCACCCATTGAACCAATTCGGTCCGATCCTTGTTGTAGCGGCCTTCAGCATAGATGATTGCTTCTGAGTTACCGAATTTCTTCCCGTTGGGCACAAACATCGAGGCGCCGTACTTGAGACTCGCGGCCTCGTCCCTCGCCCACCCATCGGGGGCCTTCACGCGTGGCCTGAATTCCGGACACAATCGTTCTTGCCGATCGCAGACATGGATGATCTTGTCGACTTCAGCTCGCGCCGGAAACATCGCGCCATAGAAAACGGTAACGAAAGCCATGCCGAAGATGAAACGGCGCATCGAAGTTAAGCTCCGTGCAATCAAGCAAGAAACAGAATAACAACTAAAACGTGAACGTTCGAGCGATTCATCTCAGCTCCTCCATTCGCTCGATTTGAGGGTTGCCTCGAACGAGCAAAACTTAATCACTCGCCAGCGGTTGAATTTTGTTAGCAGATCAATTAGTTGGATCGCATAATCCCGACAATTCAGATGCAGGTTCCAGGCGATACCATGGAAAGAGCGCCGCGTATTTCTTTTACCAGCCTCGGGTGTCCCAAGGCGTTGGTGGATTCCGAGCGTATCATTACGCGCCTGCGCGCCGAGGGCTACGAGCTCGCCCGCAAGCATGACGGGGCCGACATCGTCATCGTCAACACGTGTGGCTTCCTCGACAGCGCCAAGCAGGAATCGCTCTCGGCGATCGGCGAGGCCATGGCCGAGAACGGCAAGGTGATCGTGACCGGCTGCATGGGCGCCGAGCCCGAGCAGATCGAAGAAGCCTATCCCGGCGTGCTCTCGATCACCGGCCCGCAGCAATATGAGAGCGTGCTCGACGCCGTGCATCGCGCGCTGCCGCCGGCGCACAATCCGCATCTCGACCTGGTGCCGCCGCAGGGCATCAAGCTGACGCCGCGCCACTATGCTTACTTGAAGATTTCCGAAGGCTGCAACAACCGCTGCACCTTCTGCATCATCCCAAAACTGCGCGGCGACCTGGTCTCGCGTCCGGCCAATGACGTGCTGCGCGAGGCCGAGCGGCTGGTCGATGCCGGCGTCAAGGAGCTGCTGGTCATCTCGCAGGACACCTCGGCTTACGGCGTCGATCTCAAATATGCCGAGAGCCCGTGGAAGGATCGCCAGGTCCGCGCCAAATTCCTCGACCTCGCGCGCGAGCTCGGCGAGCTCGGCGCCTGGGTCCGGCTGCAATATGTCTACCCCTACCCGCATGTCGATGAGGTCATCGCGCTGATGAACGAGGGCAAGGTGCTGCCCTATCTCGACATCCCGTTCCAGCATGCGAGCCCCGAGGTGCTGAAGGCGATGAAGCGCCCGGCCGCGCAGGACAAGACGCTGGCGCGGATCAAGCGCTGGCGCGAGGAATGTCCCGATCTCGCGCTGCGCTCGACCTTCATCGTCGGCTTCCCCGGTGAGACCGATGCCGACTTCGCCTATCTGCTCGACTGGCTCGACGAGGCCGAGATCGATCGCCTCGGCTGCTTCAAATACGAGCCGGTTGCGGGGGCCACGTCGAATGCGCTCGAAGGTGCCGTGCCCGCTGAGGTCAAGCAGGAGCGC
Organism: Bradyrhizobium genosp. A; assembly: GCF_049949275.1. Classification (NCBI taxonomy): domain Bacteria; kingdom Pseudomonadati; phylum Pseudomonadota; class Alphaproteobacteria; order Hyphomicrobiales; family Nitrobacteraceae; genus Bradyrhizobium; species Bradyrhizobium genosp. A. Next base: position 4,405,261 of record NZ_CP188196.1, read on the forward strand.
TACAACGCGCTGATGGCGCGGCAGCAGAAGATCTCGGCGCGCCGGCTGAAGCGCAAGGTCGGCACCCGCCAGCAGATCATCATCGATGAGGTCGGCCCGACCGTCGCCAAGGGCCGCTCCAAGGCGGATGCGCCGGAGATCGACGGCGCGGTGTATCTCTCCAGCCGCCGCCCGTTGCGTGTCGGCGAGATCGTCACCGCAAAGATCGAGCGCGCGGATCAATACGATCTGCACGGAAGCGTCGCGGGGTTTTGACAATGCCAGCTGGAGTACTCGGTTCAACCTCTCCCGTAGGGAGAGGTCGGATCGCATCGAAGATGCGGTCCGGGTGAGGGCTTACGGTTTCAGTGGACTATCGCAGCCCCTCACCCGGATTGCTTCGCAATCCGACCTCTCCCCGTCGGGGAGAGGTGGACACCGAGACGCTCGGCCAAACCTCGTCTTACCCTTATTCAAGCCAGCCATTTCGGCACCCACCGCTCGGGGCGCGGTGCGCGAGCAAGATCGGCCTTTGCCTCAGCGAGCACAGCCGGCTCGCCGTCGATGATCGGGCGTGTGTCGTAGTCGAACTGCGGCATCACCCGGCCATCGGCATAGAGCCCAAAATTCATCGCGTACCAGAGCCCGAGTTCGGGCTGCGCGCAGCGCATCTCTTCGCGGAGGTCGCGCAGCAGGGATTCGATCGAGGCGGCCTCCTCGAATGGCTGCGGTCCGCGCGACAGCACGCGCGCCTCGTATTGCTTGCCTGCGATCGCTACCTCGAAGCGCGTCTTGTCCCAGGCGTTCTTGCCCTTGGGCAGATGTGCGGCGAGCCGCCAGCCGAGCTCGGCCATCAGCCGGTGATTGGCCCAGTAGTCCTCGCGGTCCCGGCTCCACTTCTCGACGAAGCCACGGAAGTCGGGCAGCTCGAATGCGCCGTCCTCGCACGGCACCGGCTCGGCGGTCGGGCGCCGGGCGAGCCATTGCGCAAGCTCGACCGTCTGGGGCTCGACCTCGTCGAGCGGCCGCAGATCGTGCCACGCGTTGTCGAATTGCTGCGACGTCAGTTTTGCAAGCAGCGCGTCGAGGGACGGCGCGAGCAGTTCGTAATCGCCCTCCGAGCCCAATCCCACGATCGGGGGATCATCGCGGTCGAGACCGGCACCATACCAGCCGCCGACGGCCGAGCCGTCCGGCAAGCGCATGAACAGCGCGAAGCGGTCGCGTAAGGGACTGCCGTCGAAGATCGGAGCGTGGTCTGAGAACTGACCTTGCAGGGAGAAGCAGCCGACGCTGCCCCAGGGGCGCCCGTTCAGCCAGCCGGCAAAGTCCAGCAGCAAAGGCGGCGCCTCGATGCCCGGCGGAAACGCGCCGCGAATGCTGTCGAGGTCGATCGGATAAGGCTCGGACAAGGCAAAACAATCTGGTTGGTCCCGCCCCTCTTGGTCTGAACTGTCGCGTGTCCGGTTCGGAACCAATCGGCGTCCCTCGATCACAAACGCGCTAGAGGCAGGATGGTTTCTGCGCGGCAATCAAATGAAATGCGATGCACGCGCGGCGGGTGTTTTACAAGACGCCCGCTTGACAAGTCGCGCGGTTCGCATGTATTGCCGCGCCCCATGATCAATTCTCGGACCCATCTGCGCCAGGCCATGCGTCGTCGCTCCCGCGACGATGATGGGTTGCGCCATGTCCGACGACGCCGCTGAACCAGTAAATTCAGCACAGTTTTCGAGAAGGCCGCACCCGCAAAGTGCGGCCTTCTTGCATTTCGCGTCCCTTTTTCGCCCCCGCCCCCAAGAGGAGTTCGACATGACCACCGCCACCCATCCGTATGATGCGCTGATGGACATCACCGCACGGCCCAAGTCCGTGTTCGTCCGTGGCGCCGGCTCGTACCTCTGGGACGACAGCCGCAAGCGCTATCTCGATTTCGTGCAGGGCTGGGCGGTGAACTGCCTCGGCCACTCTCCGCCGGCGGTTGCGGATGCGCTGGCTTCTCAGGCCAAGCGGTTGCTCACGCCGAGCCCGGCCTTCTACAACGAGCCGAGCCTCAGGCTCGCCGAGGGGCTCGTCGGCAACAGCGCGTTCGACCAGGTGTTCTTCGCCAATTCGGGTGCAGAGGCCAATGAGGGCGCGATCAAGCTCGCGCGCAAATATGGCAGCCTGCACAGAAACGGCGCGTTCGAGATAATCAGCTTCGAAGGCGGCTTCCACGGGAGGACGCTGGCGACGATGTCGGCCTCGGGCAAGAAGGCGTTCGAGCCGCTGTTCGAGCCGAAGGTTTCAGGCTTCAAGAAGGCAAAACTCAACGACATCGCCTCGGTCGAGAAGCTGATCTGCAGCAACACCGTCGCGGTGATGCTCGAGCCGATCCAGGGCGAGTCCGGTGTGTGGCCGACGACCGATCCGTTCTTGCGGGAGCTGCGCGCGCTCACCCAGGCACACGGCCTGCTGCTCATTTTCGACGAGATCCAGACCGGCATGGGCCGGACCGGAAAGCTCTTCCATTACCAGCACACCGGGATTGCGCCCGACATCATGACGCTCGGCAAGGGCATCGGTGGCGGCGTGCCGCTCGCAGCGCTGCTTGCGACCGAACGCGCCTCCTGCTTCGAGCACGGCGACCAGGGCGGCACGTTCAACGGCAACCCGCTGATGTGCGCGGCCGGCCTTGCGGTACTGAATGAGGTCGGCACGCCCGCCTTCCTGAAGTCGGTCACCGAGACCGGCCTGCTGCTCGAAAGCGAGCTGCAAAAAGTGTCGGCGCGGCACGGCCTCGGCGGCGTGCGCGGACGCGGGCTGCTGCTCGCGCTCGACCTCAAGCTGCCAATCGCGCCCGGCATCGTCGCGCAGGCGTTCGAGGCCGGCGTGCTCCTCAACGCACCGCAGCTCGACACGCTGCGCTTCATGCCGGCGCTGAACGTCACAAAGGGAGAGATCGCCGAGATGATCGATTGTCTCGACGGGATCTTGACCAAGGCCGGCGCGGCAAGACGGGTGGCGTAACTGCCGTAGGGTGGGCAAAGCGAAGCGTGCCCACCATCGATCACTACGAAACCAAAAGAAAGGTGGGCACGACGCTTTCGCGTCTTTGCCCACCCTACGAAAGCTGTCTCAACCGGCGACCTACGGCTTCAAAATCGATGCGCCGGTGGTGTTGCGGCTTTCGAGATCAATGTGCGCCTTGGCAGCGTCCTTGAGCGCGTAGGCGTGGTTGATCGGCACGTGCAGCTTGCCGTTGATGACGGCGGAAAACAGCGTGTCGGCGCCTTCCAGCAGTTCCTTGCGCGTGCCGACGTAGTCGTTGAGCTTCGGCCGCGTCGCAAACAGCGAGCCGTGATTGTTCAGCTCGGCGATCGAGAACGGCGGCACGGGACCTGAGGCATTGCCGAACGAGACGAACATGCCGCGCGGCTTCAGGCAGGACAGCGAGCCAGGGAAGGTCGCCTTGCCGACGCCGTCATAGACGACGTCACAGCCCTCGTTGCGGCTGATCTGCTTCACGCGCGCGACGAAGTCTTCCTCGTTGTAGAGGATGACGTGATCGCAGCCATTGGCCTCGGCAAGCTCGGCCTTCTCGCGCGAACCGACGGTGCCGATGACGTGGGCCCCCAGCGCCCTCGCCCATTGGCAGGCGAGCAGGCCGATGCCGCCGGCGGCGGCATGAATCAGCACGCGATGATGCGGCTCGACCTTGAAGGTCTTGTGCAGCAGGTACCACACCGTCAGCCCCTTGAGCATCAGCACCGCGCCCTGCTCGTGGGTGATGTGGTCGGGCAGCTTGACCAGCTTCTCCCAGGGGATGTTGCGCTCGCTCGTGTAGGCGCCGAGATTGTGGTAGTAGGCGACGCGGTCGCCGGGATGGAAATTGGTCACGCCCGGCCCGACGGCAACGACCTCGCCCGAGGCTTCGTTGCCGGCAATGAAGGGCAGGCCCGGCGCCTTGTAGAGGCCGGTGCGGTAATAGACGTCGATGAAGTTCAGGCCGACCGCATGCTGGCGGATGCGCACCTCGCCGGTAGCAGGCGCCGGGACCTCGACGCTCTCATAGACCAGCGCTTCGGGACCTCCGACCTTGTGCACACGAATGGCTTTGGTCATCACCTGACCTCCTCTTCTCCTGGGCCAGCGAAAGACATAGCGCCCGCCTTGTCAACTCGACCCAAATTGGAGCGGCTAGACGGACGGCTTGCGAGCCTTCTTGCGGTTGCGCTTCGCCAGCACGTTGAAGAATTCCACCGCCGCCGAGAACGCAATTGCGAAATAGATATAGCCGCGCGGAATGTGGAATTTGAATCCGTCCGCAACGAGGGCGACGCCGATCAGCACCAGAAATGCCAGCGCCAGCATTTTGGTGGTCGGATGTTCGGCGACGAATCGCGCCACCGGCCCAGACGACATGTACATGATCAGGCAGGCGATCACGACGGCGGCGATCATGATCTCGATGTCCTGCGCCATGCCGATCGCGGTGATGATCGAGTCCAGCGAGAACACGATGTCGATCACGACGATCTGGGCGATCACCCAGAAGAAGGCGCTGCGAGCGGACTTGCCCTCGCCCTCCCCGTCGTCGGCGTCGACCTCGGCATGGATCTCATGCGTCGCCTTCGCGATCAGGAACAGGCCGCCGCTGATCAGGATCAGGTCACGCCAGGAGAAGTCATAGCCCGCAAACGAGAACACCGGCGCGGTCAGGCCGATCAGCCAGACCAGCACGCTGAGCAGGATGATGCGGAAGACCAGCGCCAGCGCCAGCCCGATCTGGCGGGCGCGAAGCGCCTGCTTCTCGGGGATGCGCGAGACGATCACCGACAGGAAGATGACGTTGTCGATGCCGAGCACGATCTCGAGCGAGGTCAAGGTGAGCAGCGCGGCCCAGGCCTCGGGGCTGGTCAACAAATGCATCATGCGATGGATCTTGCCAGCCGGATCAATGCGTCGCTGAAGACGATCCAGAGCGCGATCGCGCAGAGCGCAATCGTCACGCCGGTGCTGACGCGAAAATCCATCTCCAGCGCGTAGAACCCGAGCAGCGCCCACAGCGCGATCAGCGACATCGTCAGCCAGCGCAGCCGCACGACGCGGACCGGGTGCAGCACGTGGAACGGCACGAAGGTCAGCACCACCAGAGCCGCGACCAGCAGCGTCGACGACAGCGGCGGCCAATGCAGCAGGAACAAATAGAACGCCGCCGCATTCCACAGCGCCGGAAAGCCGCGGAAATGATTGTCATCCGCCTTCATGCGCAGATCGGCGAAGTATAACGCGCTGGTGACGATGATGGCGATGCCGAGCAAGGGAGCCGCCACCGGCAGCAACAGGCCGCTCGCCACGATCGCATAGGCCGGCACGAAGACATAGGTGACGAAGTCGACGACGAGATCGAGCACGTCGCCCGACCAGTTCGGCTGCACGTTCTTGACGTCGAGCCGGCGCGCGATCGGCCCGTCGATCGCGTCGATGACCAGGGCGACGCCCAGCCAACCGAACATCGCCGCCCAGTGCTCGCGCACCGCCTCCAGCATCGCCAATAGCGCGATCGCCGCGCCGAAGGCGGTGAAGATGTGCACCGAGAACGCGGCGGCTCGGATCGCTGGTCTCGGTTTCAGGGAATCCTGCTGGGTGTCCATCTGGGTATTCATGGCTTCTGCTACCAGAATGGGGGCGATTTGCACATCCGGCGTCGCGGCATTGCGCCGCGCAATTCGTCATAAAATCAGGCAAAATAGGTGGCTTGAATTTGTCGCTGAGCGTGTCATGTGTCGTTCTATGACAGACGGATCGGCACTCTTTGACGCAGCCGTTATCGGCGGCGGACCGGCAGGCCTCGCGGCAGGAATTGCACTGGCACAGGCCGGCGCGCGGACCGCGCTGGTGGCGCGGCGCCTGCCTTATGCCGACAATCGTACCACCGCGCTGTTGGGCGCCTCCGTCGATCTCCTGGAAAACCTCGACGTCTGGCCGCGCTGCAGGGACAAGGCGGCAGCGCTCGAGGTCATGCGCCTCGTCGACGACACCGGGCGGCTGTTCCGTGCGCCGGAGGTCCGGTTCTCCTGTCGTGAGATCGCCCTCGACGCGTTCGGTTACAACATCGACAACCGCTCGCTGATGCTGGCGCTCGAGGCGCGCGCGGCCGAGCTGCCCAACCTCGTCCGTTTCGACGACGAAGCTGAGAACGTCGTCATCGAAGCCGACGATGTCGCGATCCGCACGGCTTCCGGACAATTTTTGACCGCGCGGCTGGTGGTCGGCGCCGACGGCCGCCACTCGCTGTGCCGGGAGGCCGCCGGCATTGCGGTGACGCGGCGCGACCTGGCGCAGACGGCGTTGACCTTCAACGTCAGCCATGCCCGCCCGCACCGCAACATTTCGACCGAGTTCCACACGCCGCACGGACCCTGCGTGTTCGTGCCGCTGCCCGGCAACCGCTCCAGCATCGTCTGGGTCTCCGCGCCCGCGGAAGCTGAACGGCTTCGCGCCTTAAGCGACGAAGACCTCTCCGCCGCGATCGAGAAGCAGTCTCACTCCATCCTTGGCCGGATGACGGTCGAGCCCGGCCGCAACCTGTTTCCACTGGCGATCGAACGGCCAAAATCCTTCGGCCGCGATCGCATCGCGCTGGTCGGCGAAGCCGCCCATGTGGTTCCCCCTATCGGTGCCCAGGGCCTCAATCTTGGTCTACGGGATGCTGCCGATATTGCCCGGCTAGCTGGCGAGGCCATCGCATCGGGCCAGGATCCCGGCGCAGCCGACGTGCTCAAGCGCTACGACCGGGCGCGGCGTCCGGACATTTTGAGCCGAACCTTTGCGATCGACATTGCCAACCGTTCGCTGCTCAACGACTTCCTGCCGCTCCAGCCGGTCCGCGCCGTCGGCCTGCACCTGCTCGGCGCCATCGGCCCGCTCAGGCGTTTCGCCATGCGCGAGGGGCTGACGCCGACGTGGCGAAAGTAGCCGCGAGCTAAAGGTCAGCCGGAGCGCTCGAACACCTCTCCCGTAGGGAGAGGTCGGATCGTATCGAAGATGCGATCCGGGTGAGGGCTTACGGTGTTACCCAATACCAAACCCCCCTCACCCGGATTGCTTCGCAATCCGACCTCTCCCCGTCGGGGAGAGGTGAACGTCTAGTCGCGCCAGTCACTAATTACGGAAACACCAGCCGGCCGGTCTGGAGCAACCACATCACGCTGGTCAGCGTGACCACGGACGCGAACGTGCCGAGCAGTACGGCGACGGAGGCGGATTCGATCCAGGCGTCGTTCTGGCGGGCGATCACGAACACATTCAGCGCCGGCGGCAACGAGGCCATCAGGATGGCGGTCGCGGCCCAGGGCTGCGCGAACGGACCGAACGCCAGCATCAGGCCGAACGCCGCGAGCGGATGGATCAGAAGCTTTACCGCGATCACGCCCGGCACTTCCCAGGGGACGCGGTCGAACGGGCGCAGCGCCACCGTCACCCCGAGCACGAACAAAGCGGTCGGCGCGGCAGCGTTCTGGAGGAAGGTGATGGTGCGGTCGAGCGCCACCGGCAGCTCGATATGGAGTGCGGCGACGGCTGCGCCAAAGCAGGCCGACATGATCAGCGGGTTGAGCACGATCTGCTTCAGCACGACGCCGAAGGCATGCACGATCGAGGGATGGTCGCGGTCGGACAGCTCGATCAGGAGCGGCACGATCGTGAACAGGAAGATGCTGTCGCAGCAGAAGATCAGCGCGGTCGGCGCCGACGCCTTCGGCCCGAGCACGGCGAGTGCCAGTCCCGGCCCCATGTAGCCGATATTGCCGTAGCCGCCGGACAGGCCCGCGAGTGTCGCCTCACGCAGTGTCAGGCCGCCGAGCATCTTGCCGATGATCAGCGCCAGCGTGAACGCGGCGATGGTCGACAGCGTGGTCGCGACCAGGAACGGTGGGTTGTTCAATTCGGAAAACGGCGTCTTCGACATGATCGCAAACAGCAGTGCCGGCAGCGATACGTAGAGCAGGAAGAAGTTCATCCAGGCGAGGCCCGATTCCGGCAGCGACTTGGCCTTGCCACAGGCGAAACCGACGAAGATTAGACCGAAATAAGGTAGTGCCAGATTGAGGATATCGACCATTGATGAAGTGGCTTCTGAAGACCTGGGGGCTATCTGCTCCGCAACCGCGGGTTAATTCCGGATCAGGGCACTAGCATCGGCCACAATCCTGGTCTATCGACGGGGAATGATTAAAACGCGGACCGCCAAATTCCAGATCGGACAGGTCGTTCGCCACCGGATCTTCTCGTTCCGGGGGGTGATTTTCGACATCGATCCGGAATTCAACAACACCGAGGAGTGGTGGCTGTCGATCCCCGAGGAAGTGCGGCCGCATAAGGACCAGCCGTTCTACCACCTGCTCGCGGAGAACGCGGAGTCCGAGTACGTCGCCTATGTCTCCGAGCAGAACCTCCTGCCCGACGAATCCGGCGAGCCGATCCGCCATTCCCAGGTCGCCGAGATCTTCATCAAGAACAAGGATGGCGGCTACCGCCCGCGCAATCCGTCGCTGAACTAGATTCTTGTTTTGACGCGTTTTCTTGATGCGAACCGGTATCCACTTCGCTCGAAAACGCTCTGAAGCTCGCCAACAAGCCGTCAGCAAAAAAGGCGCTCGAACCGAGCGCCTTTTTCATGTCCGGAATCTGGGCCCGATTACTTCTGAGCAGTCGGGGGGGCGCCGGGCGCGCCACCCTGCTGCTCGAGCTTCTTGCGCTGCTCGTCAGCTTTCTTCTGAAGCTCTTCCTGGAGCTTCTTCTGGGTTTCCTCGAACACCTTCGGATCGGTCGGCGGACCGTCATAGGCCTTCTGGAATTCGCCCGCGAGCGGCAGCGGCAGGGTCAGCGGCGCACCGTTGGCGTTGATCGCCTGCACCACGAGGTTCTGGCCCTTCTTCATGTTGGCGAGGAGCTCGGGCGTCGCCTCGTAGTCCGACATACAGCCGTTCTGGAAGCAGATCACATACGGGCTCTGCAGCGGCGGGTTGTTGTCGACGATGACGCGGGTGCCGTGCACGAGTTGCATGCCGAGCGGCAGCGTCACACGCAGGATCTTCTTGGGCTCGCCTTCCGGCTCGATGATCACGGCCGCGATGACAGGCTGGCCCGATTCGATGCGGCCGTCCTTGCCGGTGAAGCAGACCTGCTTGGCGTTGGCGTCCTGGCCCTTGAGGCAGAACTTGGTCCAGGGGGCATAGATCAGCTGGATCTGCTGGTCCGCGGGCTGGCCGCCCTGCGCTGCCGGAGCGCCTTGCTGGGCCGGGGGCTGCTGCGCCTGGGGAGCCGGCGCGGGGGCCGGAGCCGACGCCTTGGGGGCAGCCTTGGGAGCGGCCTTCGGGGCCGCCTTCGGCGCGGGCGCGCCCGGCGCCGGCGCCTGGGCCTCAGCGGCAAACGGGACGACCAATGCCGTCGCCGTCAACAGGGCGAGAAGTCGCCCGCGCGGCCGGACGGACGCGGCCAAATAACGGAAATTCATTGCAGAAAACCCTTTCTGAACGGGAAGCACCCGAACCGCTCCGAAGCGCCGAACCAAGCCGCCTTGGGCGCGGCTCTCTCCCCGTCAATTGAGGCAGATAAGTGACGGGCTCGGCGCTCTTGCGCGATCGGGTGCCTTCTTAGCGTGGTCGACGGAAAGATCAATGCCGACAAGCGTCTTTGGCCGTATCCAGGCGGGCGCTCAGTGAAATCCCTGTGATAGGATTCAGGCACGCCGACCCTCGAATCAACGTGTCCGAATGTTCATGTTCCAGCGCCTGCTCGAGGGCCCCGGTGTCCGCCATTGCAGTCTCGCCGTTGTCCTCACGATCTTGGTCCTCACACTGGGGCTATCGGTCATCGGTGCGCGGGCCGAGGAGGCCCACGCGATCGCCATGCACGGCAAGCCGGCGCTACCGGCCGATTTCACCCACATGCCCTACGCCAAACCTGATGCCCCCAAGGGCGGCCGGCTGACCTGGGGCATCCTCGGCACCTTCGACAGCCTCAATCCGTTCATCGTCAAGGGATTGGCCGTGCAGCCGATCCGCAACTACGTGGTCGAGAGCCTGCTGGCGCGCGGCCAGAACGAGCCGTTCGCGCTCTACGGCCTGCTCGCCAAATCCGTCGAGACCGACGATGAGCGAAACTACGTCACGTTCCGTCTCGATCCCCGCGCGCGCTTCTCCGACGGCAAGCCGGTGCTTGCCGAGGACGTGCTGTTCTCCTGGCAGCTGTTGCGCGACCGCGGCCGCCCCAACCTCCGGCAATATTACGCCAAGGTCGCCAAGGCGGAGGCGCCCGATCCCCTCACCGTCCGCTTCGACCTCTCGGGCGCCAACGACCGCGAGCTGCCGCTGATTCTCGGCCTGATGCCGATCCTGCCGAAGCACGCCGTCGATGTCGCGACCTTCGAGGAGACGACGCTGACCGGGCCGATCGCCTCGGGCCCGTACCGCGTCACGGCGGTGAAGCCGGGCGCCAGCGTGACCTTGACGCGCAACCCCGATTATTGGGGCCGCGACTTACCCGTCAATCGCGGCCTCTTCAATTTCGATGAGGTCCGGCTCGACTATTTTCGCGAAGCCAATGGCCAGTTCGAAGCCTTCAAGCGCGGCCTCTATGATTTCCGCGTCGAGAACGAGCCGTTGCGCTGGCACGACGGCTATGATTTTCCGGCCGCCAGAAACGGCGACGTGATCCGCGACACCATCAAGCCCGGCGTGCCGCAGACCTCGGAATTCCTGGTGTTCAACACCCGCCGGCCGATCTTTGCCGATATCCGCGTGCGCCAGGCGCTGACGCTGCTGTTCGATTTCGAGCTGGTCAACCGCAACTATTTCTTCTCGCTCTATTCGCGCGTCGCCGGCTACTTTGCAGGCTCCGACCTGTCGGCCTATGCCCGCCCTGCGGATACGCGCGAGCGCGAGCTGCTGAAGCCTTTTGCCGCGCAGATCCCACCTGATATCATGGATGGCAGCTACCGGCTTCCCGTCACTGACGGCTCGGGGCGCGACCGGACGACGCTGCGCGCAGCGCTCAAGCTCCTGTCCGACGCCGGTTACGATCTCGACGGCACCGTGCTGCGCAACCGCGCCACCAAGGCACCCTTCACGTTTGAGATGCTGGTGACGACCCGCGACCAGGAGCGCATCGCGCTCGCCTTCCAGCGCGACCTCAAGCGCGCCGGCATCGCGCCGAGCGTGCGTTCGGTCGATCCCGTGCAGTTCGACCAGCGCCGGCTGGCCTATGAGTTCGACATGATCCAGAACCGCTGGGACCAGTCGCTGTCGCCCGGCAACGAGCAATATTTCTATTGGGGCAGCGCGGCCGCCGACAATCCGGGCACCCGCAACTACATGGGCGCCAGGGATCTCGCGGTCGATGCCATGATCAAGGCGCTGCTGGAGGCCCGTGATCATACGGATTTTGTCGCGGCGGTACGGGCACTCGACCGCGCTTTGATGGCGGGCTTCTACACAATCCCCCTGTTTAACGTATCCGAGCAATGGATCGCGCGCTGGAATCGGATAGAACGACCATCGACCACCGCGCTGTCAGGCTATCTGCCGGAGACCTGGTGGGCGAAGGGTGAGCCTCAAGCCAGTCCAGCGAAGTGACGCCGTGAACCAGCCAGCCGTATCGCCGACGCTCGACACGCTGTTCCAGCGGACGCTGATGCGGCAGCCGCACGCGCCAGCCCTGCTCGATCCCCTCAACAAATCCCGCATCACCGGCCACCAGCCACGGCGGCTGACCTACGCCGAGGCCGACACGGCCATCGACGCGCTGTCGGCGCATTTCGTCGAATCGGGTCTGCCGGCCAATTCGGTGATCGCGATCCAGCTGCCGGCGACGGTCGAGTTCGTGCTGACGGTGCTCGCGGCCCATCGCGCCGGCCTCGTGGTCGCGGTGCTGCCGCTGCTGTGGCGGCAGGCAGAGCTGGCGGCCGCACTCAACCGCACCGCGGCGCGCGCCATCGTCACCATGAGCAAGGTCGATGGCGTCAGCTATGCCGACCTTGCGATGCACGCAGCCGCGGAAGCTTTCTCGATCCGCCACGTGTTCGGCTTCGGTGCTGATTTGCCCGAGGGCATGGCCTCGCTCGACGAGGTGCTCGCGCGCCCGCCCGGCACCACGCGCGCGGTGATTCAGGACGGCCGCAAGGCGGCGATGATCTCCTTCGATGTCACGGCGGAGGGCTTTCGCCCGGTGCCGCGGCCGCATTTCAGCCTGATCGCGGGCGGGCTTGCGATGTCGCTGGAAGCCGACATCCAGCAGGGCGCGACCGTGATGTCGGCGTTCATGCCGATGTCGTTTGCGGGCCTCGCATCCTCGCTCGCGGTGTGGCTGCTTTGCGGCGGCACGCTGGCGCTGCATCATCCGTTCGAGAGCGAGGTGCTGGAGCAGCAGATCAACGAGCACGCATGCGACGTGCTGATCGCGCCGACCCAGCTCGCGCTGCGGCTTGGCGATTCCGGTCTCGCGGCGCGGATGCCGACCTTGCGCAACGTCATCGGGCTCTGGCGCGCGCCGGAGCAGGTAGCGGCCAGCGAAGCCTGGATCTCGCCGCATGCGCCGCTCACGGACGTCTATCTGTTCGGCGAGGCCGGGCTGTTCGGCGCCCGGCGCGACGAGGACGGCGTGCCGGTGGCGGTGATGCCAGGACCGCATGGCGCCCCGCGCGAGCGATCCGGCTCCTCGATCGCCGGCGATATCCTGCTGACCCCGAAGGGCACGCTCGGCCTGCGCGGCCCGATGGTGCCGATTGCGGCCTACGCGCCGCCGCGGCCGGTCGGCGAGACGCTGACGGCGCAGCCGCCGCGCGACTATGTCGACACCGGCTATGCTGCGCGGATCGACCGCGCCAGCGGCGCGATCTGCGTCACCGCGCCGCCCTCCGGCATCATGGCGGTCGGCGGCTATCGCTTCCTCTCCAACGACCTCCAGGAATGGGCACGCCGGCTCGGCCAGGGCGCGCTGCTGACGGCCCTGCCCGACCGCCTCTCGGGCCACCGGCTGGCGGGCCGGGCCCAGGACAATACTCGCGCCCGCGAGGCGCTCAGCGAGCTCGGGCTTAACCCCCTGATGGTCGAGGCTTTTCGCGACCGCTCCGGGCCGGTTTGAGCGCAGTTTCGCCTGGAACATTGACGCTGCATTAAGGCGGCGGGACTAGATTGCGCAGCATCGATTGCGTGACCAGAGTTTCCGAATGTCCCAGGCGGGCCCGATCCTGTTTGTGTCCAATGCCGAGCGCCCCGCCTTCATTGCAGCGCTGGACGAGGCCCGTCTCTTTCCGGTCGTCGACAGCGATTGGGCGAGCGCCGCGCGGGCCGTCAGCGAGGTGCAGCCCGCCGCAGTGCTTGCGGCGATGTCCGGCAGGCACGAGCCGTATATGGCTTTGCTCGCCAAGACGATCGCCGATCAGCCGCTTTATCTCCCGCTGGTCGCGCTGGATGCGCAAGGCCCGCTGCCCCACAACGCCCTGCCCTTCGCCACGCGCGGTGACGCCGCCGAACGCCTGATCGCACGCTTGCGCGCCGCGATCCGCATCCGCACGCTGCATGCCACCGTGCTGCGCCGGCTGCCGGAGGTGAAGGTCGCGCTGCCGGAGACCGATCCGGTGCGCGATGCCATCGTGCTTTTGATCGGCCGCGGCGCGGCTTACCCTGCCCTCTCGGTCGCGCTCGGCGAGCGCACCGGCGTCGTCGGCGCGCTCTCGATCGAGGCCGCCGCAAAACATCTCAACACCCGCGACATCGACGGCGTCGTGCTCTCGGACGGTTTCACCCCGCGCGTCACCGATGCCTTCCTCACGGTGCTCGCGGAGGACACGCGCTTCCGCAAGCTGCCCGTGGTCGTCACCGCGCACCAGCTCACCCAGAGTTACGACCTGCCCAATCTCGAGCTGATCACAGGCGAGCCCGCCAAGGTCGCAGCCAACGCACTGCCCTTGATCCGCCAGCACGCGATGGAAGCGCAATTAAGCCGCACGCTGCGCTCAATCGATGCCGGGGGCCTGCTCGATCCGCGCAGCGGCCTGCTCACGGTCGAAGCCTTCGCCCGCGATTTCGCCAAGGCGGTCGAGCAAACGCTCGCCCGCGGCGGCGGCCTGTCGGTGGCGCGCTTTGCCTTCGATCCCGGCAATCCCCGCGCACAACTCGATGCCGCGCGCATCCTCAGCCGCCTGATGCGGCAGATGGACTTTGGCGCCGCGCAGAAGGACGGCTCGGTGATCGTGGTGTTCGCAGAGACCGACTTCCGCACGGCGCATATGATCGCCCGCCGCCTCTCGGCGGTGATGAAGCACACGTCCAATGGCAAGCACGAGATGCGCAGCGATCCCGTGGTCAGCGTGGATTCGCTGTCGCCGTCGGATACGGCAAGGTCGCTGCTCGGGCGGCTCTCGGCCGACGCGTCGCGGGCGGCGTCGTAGTTACAACCCCGCAGCCGTAGGGTGGGCAAAGCGAAGCGTGCCCACCACATCCGTCATCGATGAAAAATGGTGGGCACGGCGCAAGGGCGCCTTTGCCCACCCTACGGCACCTCGGCTCACGCCGCTTTCTTGCTCGTCGCGAGCTGCGCCAGCTGCCGCATGATCTCCGTCGTGCCGACGAGGCGCTCTTCCGGCGTCTCCCAATCCTGCAGGAACACCACCTTCATGTCTGGGCGCACCTTGGCGGCCTGGCCGTGGCTGCGGATGAACGTCACCAGGCGGTCGGGATGAGCGAAGGAATTGTCGCGGAAGGTGATGACGGCGCCCTTCGGGCCGGCATCGATTTTCCCGACATTGGCTTGGCGGCAGAACGCCTTGATCGCGGCGACCTTGAAGAGGTAGCGCACCTCGTCCGGCAGCACGCCGAAGCGGTCGCGCATCTCGGCGCCAAAGTTCTCGATCTCCTCCTCGCTGTCGAGATCGGCCAGGCGCCGGTAGAGCGACAGCCGCACCGAGAGATCGCCGACATAATCCTCCGGAATCAGCACGGGCATGCCGATGGTGATCGTCGGCGACCAGCGGTCGGCGGCGGGCTCGGAGACACCGGCCTTGAGGTTGACGATCGCCTCCTCCAGCATCGACTGGTAGAGCTCGAAGCCGACCTCCTTGATGTGGCCGGACTGCTCTTCGCCGAGCAGATTGCCGGCGCCGCGAATGTCGAGGTCGTGCGAGGCGAGCTGGAAGCCGGCGCCCAGCGTCTCCAGCGATTGCAGCACGGTGAGCCGGCGCTCGGCCTGTGCCGTGATCTTCTGCTGCGCCGGCAGCGTGAACAGCGCGTAGGCCCGCAGCTTGGAGCGGCCGACGCGGCCGCGGAGCTGGTAGAGCTGGGCGAGGCCGAACATGTCGGCGCGGTGCACGATCAGCGTGTTGGCGTTGGGGATGTCGAGGCCGGATTCCACGATGGTGGTCGACAGCAGGATGTCGAACTTGCCGTCGTAGAACGCGGTCATGATGTCCTCGATCACGGCGGGTGGCATCTGCCCGTGCGCGACCGCAACCTTCATCTCCGGCACGTTCTTGTCGAGGAAGTCCTTGACCTCGGCGAGGTCATCGATGCGCGGCACCACATAGAACGCCTGGCCGCCGCGATAGCGCTCGCGCAGCAGCGCCTCGCGGATCATCAAGGGATCATGCGGGGCGACGAAGGTGCGAACCGCGAGGCGATCGACCGGGGGCGAGGCAATGATCGAGAGCTCGCGGACGCCGGTCAGCGCCAATTGCAGCGTACGCGGGATCGGCGTCGCCGACAGCGTCAGCACGTGCACCTCGGCGCGAAGTGCCTTCAGCCGTTCCTTGTGCGTGACGCCGAAATGCTGCTCCTCGTCGACGATGACGAGGCCGAGGTCGCGGAATTTGATGGCCTTGCCGAGCAGCGCGTGGGTGCCGACGACGATGTCGACCGAGCCGTCGGCGATGCCCTTCTTGACCTCGTTGAGCTGCTTGGTCGGGACCAGGCGCGAGGCCTGCGCCACGTTCACCGGAAAGCCCTTGAAGCGCTCGGTGAAGGTCCTGCAGTGCTGGCGCGCCAGCAGCGTGGTCGGCACCACGACCGCGACCTGCCTGCCGTCGAGCGCGACGGCGAAGGCCGCGCGCAGCGCCACTTCCGTCTTGCCAAAGCCGACGTCGCCGCAGATCAGCCGATCCATCGGACGGCCGAGTTCGAGATCCTTCAGGGTGGATTCGATGGCGCCGAGCTGGTCCTCGGTCTCGTCATAGGGGAAGCGCGCACAGAATTCGTCGTAGACGCCCGGCTGCACCATCAGCTTGGGTGCCTCGTGCAGATGGCGCGCGGCGGCGATCTTGATCAGCTCGCCCGCGATCTCGCGGATGCGGTTCTTGAGCTTTGCCTTGCGGGTTTGCCAGCCGCCGCCACCGAGGCGGTCGAGCTCGACGGTGGTCTGGTCGGAGCCGTAGCGCGACAACAGCTCGATGTTTTCGACCGGCAGAAACAGCTTTGTTTCGGCCGCATAATGCAGCTCGAGACAGTCATGCGGCGCGCCGGCGACGTCCAGCGTCTGCAGGCCGACAAAGCGGCCGATGCCGTGATCGACGTGAACGACGATGTCGCCGGCGGTGAGACTCGTCACCTCCGAGATGAAATTGTCGAGCTTGCGGCTCGCCTTGCGCGGCCGCACCAGGCGGTCGCCCAGAATGTCCTGCTCGCTGATCAGCGCGATCTCGTCGGTCTCGAAACCGCTCTCCAGGCCAAGCACGGCGAGCATGGTCTCGTTGCGCGGGGTCGCCTGCACCGTCCGCCAGCTATTGACGCTCGTGGTGTGGGTCAGCTTGTGGTCGCGCAGCATCGAGGTCATGCGGTCGCGCGAGCCTTCGCTCCACAACGCGATCACGACCTTCTTGCGGCTCGCATGCAGCGCCATGACGTGGCTGACGACGGATTCGAACACGTTGACGGTGGTGTCGTTGCGCTCGGGCGCGAAGTCGCGGCCCTTGCGGGCGCCGGCATCGACGACGCTGGTGCCGTCGGCCGGCACGGAGAACTGCGTCAGCCGTGCCAGCGGGACGTCGGCAAGGCGCCTGGTCCATTCTTCTTCGGTGACATAAAGCCGATCAGGCGGCAGCGGCTTGTAGATGGCGCCGCCGCCGGGATGCTCCATCGCATCGCGGCGGGCCTCGTAATAGTCCTGGATCTGCTTGAAGCGCTCGCGGACGGCGTCCTCGGCCTGCGGCTCGATCGCGACGGCTGCCCCTTGCAGATAGTCGAACAGCGTGTCCATCCGGTCCTGGAACAGCGGCAGCCAGTGCTCCATGCCGGGATGGCGGCGGCCTTCGCTGACGGCCTCGTACAGCGCATCGTCGCGCTCGGGTGCGCCGAACTCGGCGACGTAGCCCATGCGGAAGCGGCGGATGGTGTCGGTGACGAGCTGGAATTCCGAGATCGGCACCAGGTCGAGCGCGCGCATGTCGAGCAGCGTGCGCTGGGTCTCGGCGTCGAAGGTGCGGATCGATTCCAGGCTGTCGCCGAAGAAGTCGAACCGGACCGGCTGTTCGAGCCCGGCGGGAAACAGGTCGAGAATGCCGCCGCGCACGGCGTATTCTCCGGGCTCGCGCACGGTCGAGGAGCGATTGTAGCCGTTGTGCTCGAGCCAGGCGACGATGGTGTCCATCGGCACGACATTGCCCGGCGCAACCGACAGCGCCTGCGCCGCGACGAGCTCACGCGCGGGCACGCGCTGAACCACCGCGTTCACGGTGGTCAGCACGATCAGCGGCTTGTCGCTGCCGGCGAGCGAGGCCAGGCGCGCCAGCGTGGTCAGGCGTTGCGCCAAAATGCCGCCGTGCGGCGAGACACGGTCATAGGGCTGGCAATCCCAGGCCGGGAAGGTCAGCACCGGCAGATCGGGCGCGAAGAACTGCAGCGCGCGTTCGAGCTGCTGCATCCGCGCCCCGTCGCGGCAGACCACGGCAAGGCTCACCGCCGGTTTCTTCGGCCGCGCCGCGATGGCGCGCGCCAGATCCGAGATGACCAGGCCTTCGGCGCCTTCCGCGACATTGGCAAGCGTCAGCGCGCGGCCGGGCGCAAGTAGCTCGGCCGGAGATTTCATTCCCGGTTTCATACGTCGCGATCCGCGATCGGATAGGCCTTGATCCGGGCAAACAACGCACCGGTGACATCAGCTGGCAGCAGCTTGTCACCGGTGATGGCGGCGTAGAGGTCGGGATCGTTGACCTCGAGCAAGGTCTCCAGCTCGATCAATTCAGGCTCGGAGAGATGGGCGATCTCGGCATCCGCGAAGCGGCCGAGGATCAGATCCATCTCGCGCGTGCCGCGGTGCCAGCAGCGGAACAGAAGCCGCTTGCGGCGGTCGTCCAGCCCGTTGCTCGATCGTGTCGTTCCCGTCATGTCTCAGATCCAGTCAAACGCCGAAAGCCCGGACGTGCCGGGCCGGGGTGATATAGCCACTGGAACTGGCTGTGTCAGCCCTCGATTTGGCATGGCCCGATGTCCTCGCGCAGACACGAAAAAAGACGTGGATGCCTGGCATAAAGCCGGGCATGACGAGCCGAAACGATCCTAGATTCGCTCTCATGCGCCCCAGCCTGCTCAATCCGCTGTTTGCTCCCGTGACCAGCCTGCCCGGCGTCGGCCCGAAGCAGGACAAGCTGCTGCAGTACCTGCTCAGCCGCAACGAGACGCCGCGGCTGGTCGATCTGCTGCTGCATCTGCCGAGCCAGGTCATCGACCGCCGGGCGCGGCCGAAAATCCGCGACGCGGTCCAGGGAACCATGGTGACGCTGGAGGTCACCGTCGACCGTCACCGCCCGCCTCCGCCGCGCAATTCCCGCGCGCCGTATCTGGTCTATGCCAGCGACGAGACCGGCGATGTCGTGCTGACCTTCTTCCGCGCAAAGCCCGGCTACGTCGAAAAGCTGCTGCCTGTCGGCGAGAAGCGCTTCGTCTCCGGCACGCTGCAGATGTATGACGGTATCCCGCAGATCGTGCATCCCGACCGCGTGCTCGACGAGGAGGCGATCTCGAAGCTCTCGGGCATCGATCCGGTCTATCCGCTCACGGAAGGGCTCGCGATCGGCTCGCTCCGCCGCGCGATCGCACGGGCGCTGCAGAAGTTGCCGGCCCTGCCGGAATGGATCAGCCCGGATGTGCTGCGCCGCTGCAATTTCCCGCCGATCGCAGAAGCACTCAACCGCGTGCATCAGCCGGTCGAGCTCACGGACATCCTGCCCGACCAGCGCTACTGGTCCCGCCTCGCCTTTGACGAGCTGCTCGCCGGCCAGCTCGCGCTCGCTTTGATCCGCGCGCAGCTGCGACGGCCGGCCGGCGTGCGCAATGCCGGCGACGGCCATCTGCGCAACAAGATCATCGACGCGCTTCCTTACGCGCTCACGCCCTCCCAGCGCAGCGCGACTGCTGCCATCGCCGACGACCTGCAACAGCCCGTGCGCATGCTCCGGCTGCTCCAGGGCGACGTCGGCTCCGGCAAGACCGTGGTCGCACTGCTGGCAGCCGCTGCTGTCGCCGAGGTCGGCAAGCAGGCCGCGCTGATTGCCCCGACCGAAATTCTGGCACGCCAGCACATCAAGACCATCGCCCCGCTCGCCGAGCGCGCCGGCATGCGGGTCGCGATCCTCACAGGCCGCGAAAAGGGCAAGGAGCGGCGCGAGTTGTTGGCGCAACTCGAAGCCGGCGAGATCGACCTCCTGGTCGGCACCCACGCACTGATCCAGGACGACGTGATCTTCCGCGATCTCGCGCTCGCCATCGTCGACGAGCAGCACCGCTTTGGCGTGCGCGAGCGCCTGGCGCTGACCTCGAAAGGTGAGGCCGTCGACGTGCTGGTGCTCAGCGCCACGCCGATCCCGCGCACGCTGGTGCTGACTTATTTTGGCGACATGGACATCTCGGAGCTGCGCGAGAAGCCTGCCGGCCGCCAGCCGATCGACACCCGTGCCGTCGCCATGAGCCGGCTCGGTGAGGTCATGGACGGCGTCGGCCGCGCGCTCGTATCGGGCAAGCTGGTGTACTGGATCTGCCCGCTGGTCGAAGAATCCGAGGCCGAGGGCACTGAGCATCTCACCAACGCGACCAAACGCTTCGAGAGCCTGCAGAAGCGCTTTGGCGACCGCGTCGGCCTCGTGCATGGCCAGATGAAAGGCACCGAGAAGGATCGCGTGATGGGCCAGTTCGCCGCGCACGAGATCGGGCTTCTGGTCGCAACCACCGTGGTCGAGGTCGGCGTCGACGTGCCGGCCGCCACCATCATGGTGATCGAGAATGCCGAGCGCTTCGGCCTCGCCCAGCTGCACCAGCTGCGCGGCCGCATCGGCCGAGGCTCGGAGGCTTCGACCTGCATTTTGCTCTACAGCGAACCGCTCGGCGAAATGTCGAAGGCGCGGCTGAAAGTGATCCGCGAGACCACCGACGGGTTTCGTATCGCCGAAGAGGATTTAAAACTGCGCGGCGAAGGCGATGTGCTCGGCGTCCGCCAGAGCGGCCTGCCCGGCTATCGAATCGCGCGCCCGGAGGTCCACGGCCAGCTGATCACGCAGGCTCGTGACGAGGCGCTGCGCATCATGAAGGACGATCCGAAGCTGAAAGGCGAGCGCGGCGAAGCGCTGCGCTGCCTGCTGTATCTCTACGAGCGAGACGAGGCGATCCCGCTGATCGGGGCCGGGTGACCGCACCCTCATATCAGGCTTTTTTCTTCGCGATATTAGCTGCAAACGCCTTCAATAGTGACGCATCGAGCGCCTCGCCCTTTGCGTCGCCGGCCAGATGCTCGAACCATTTGGCAAAACCTTGGTAGATCTGGCTGGCCGGATGATCCGGCCCGAGGAAGCCGGAAATCTCCTGCATCTCCGCGACCCAGCGATAGGCCTTCGGGATCATGTCGGGCAGCGCGACCTCGAGCCGCGCCAGGATCGCGGGCTGGCTGAGCGCGAGCTCGTCGCGCAGCGCATCCGCGGCCCCCGCCTTGGTCGCCGCGACCACCATGGCCGAGCCGATCCCGGCGAGACCTTTGACAATGCCGGCGTAGGACATCTTGAGCGCAGAGGCCGCCCCCACCGGGCCTTCGACGATGCGCATGTCGAGCCCGAAATCCCTGAGCACGGCGACATCCTTGGCATGTTCGCCGGACATGTAGAACGCCGGGCTCTTACCGCCCGGCTGCGGCGGGAAGCCGATGATGCCGCCATCGACGAAGGGCGCCTGCGCCGAGCCGATGATTTGCTCGATCCGCTTCACCGTGTCGACATTGACGGCGTTGCAGTCGACCACGACCGGCTTCTTGTTACGCTTCACGATCAACGCAGCGAGCCGCTCGGCCAGCGCCACCGATTCGCCCGGCGGCACGATCGAGAGGATGATGTCGGCGTCCGCGATCGCATCGTCCTCGGCGCCGACCATGCCGGCATCCGCCGCCCGTTTCAGCGTCGCCTCGCTGCGTCCCTGCAACGACGTCAGTACGCGCGCGCCGTTCTCACTCAAGCGGCGGGCCACCGCGCTGCCCATGGCACCGGGCGCGAGGATCGCAATGGTTTTGGACGTCGACTTGGACATCGGGGGCACTCCCGTTCGAGTTCCGAGCGCTGGCGCTCAGTTCGACCGGAACATTAGCAGAGGATGCGAACGCCCGCGTGACCCGCGGCCATCCCGCGGCCGAATGGCCCTACTCCGCCTTCGCAGGCGCGGGCTGGAGCGTGGCGGCGTTGGCGATGCGCGCGGCATTGGCCATGCCGGCGAGCGCGGCTGCCTTCTTCGGATCGGGCGCTACGCCCGGCTGCACCACACCGGCGGACATGATCAGCGTCGCGGCATCTTCGGCGCTGAGCTCGACCTCGACGATCTTGCTCTTCGGCACATAGAAGAAGAAGCCGGTGGTCGGGTTCGGCGAGCACGGCAGAAACACCGAGACATGTTCCTCCTGGCCCGGCAGGCTGCGCGCGACCTCCTCGTTCGGCGATTGCGAGATCAGCACGATCGACCACATGCCGGGCGATGGAAACTCGACGAGGCCGACCTTGCGGAAGCTCGAGCCCTTGCCCGAGAACAGCGTCTCGAACACCTGCTTGAGGCCGCGATAGATCGCACGCACCGCCGGAATCCGGCCGAGGAAGGTCTCGCCGACATCGACCAGGGTGCGGCCGATCAGGTTCGCCGCGAGAAATCCAACCAATGTCAGCGTGAAGAATGCGACAACCAGTCCCCAGCCTGGAATGACGTACGGCAGATAGGTTTCCGGCCGATAGGCCAGCGGCACGAATGGCCGCACCACGCCGTCGACCCAGGTGACGAACCACCAGACCAGGTACAGCGTGATCGCGATCGGACCGGTGACGACCAGCCCGGTCAGGAAATAATTGCGGAAACGGCCCATCAGGCCGGTATGCGGTTCCGGGGCGGGATCAAGAGGCGCAGGCACGTCGTCGCGGGCGGTCATTCGGGTTCCAGGTCCGTCGCTTCGGTCAAGCTAGGGGCTTCTAGCAGGTTTTGGAAGAGCGCGGCCTGGTCCCTTTTGCCTATTCCACCGTCACGGATTTCGCGAGATTGCGCGGCTGGTCGACGTCGGTGCCCATCACCACCGCTGTGTGGTAGGCGAGCAGCTGCACGGGGACGGCATAGACCATCGGCGTGAACGCCGCCGCCATGTCAGGCATGACGATGGTCACGAGCGAATCCACCGTCGCCTCCGCCGCGCCCTTGGCGTCAGTCATCAGGATGATGTTGCCGCCGCGGGCGGCGACCTCCTGCATGTTCGACACGGTCTTCTCGAACACGCGGTCGTAGGGCGCGATCACGACGACCGGCATGGTCTCGTCGATCAGCGCGATCGGACCATGCTTGAGCTCGCCGGCGGCATAGCCTTCGGCGTGGATGTAGGAGATTTCCTTCAGTTTCAGCGCGCCTTCGAGGGCCAGCGGGAAGCTGGTGCCGCGGCCGAGATAGAGCACGTCGCGGGATTTTGCGATTCTATGTGCAAGCTTCTCGATCTGGAGCTCGGTCGTGAGCGCATCCGCCATCAGGCGCGGGATCTCGACCAGGCCGTGAACGAGCTTGGTCTCGTCCTCGGCGGACAATTCGCCGCGGGCCTTGCCGGCCGCAATCGCCAGATTCGCCAGCACCATGAGCTGGCAGGTAAAGGCCTTGGTCGAGGCGACGCCGATCTCGGGGCCGGCCAGCGTTGGCAGCACGGTCTCGCTTTCGCGCGCGATGGTCGAGGTCGGGACGTTGACGACGGCAATCGTGTGCACGCCCTCGGCCTTGGCGTAGCGAAGTGCAGCCAGGGTGTCGGCGGTCTCGCCGGATTGCGAGATGAAGATCGCGAGATCGCCCTTGCGCAGCGGCGCTTCGCGGTAGCGGAATTCGGATGCGACATCGACCTCGACCGGCAGGCGCGCAAAACGCTCGAACCAGTATTTTGCAACGATGCCGGCGTAGCTTGCGGTGCCGCAAGCCGTAATGTTGATGCGCTGGATGTCCTTGAAGTCGAACGGCAGCTTGACCGGCAGCGAGACGCGCTCGCTCGCCATGTCGACATAGCGCGCCAGCGTGTGGCCGACCACTTCCGGCTGCTCGTGGATCTCCTTCGCCATGAAGTGGCGATAGTTGGCCTTGTCGACCAGCGAGGTCGAGGCGGCGTGCTTGATCTTGTCGCGCGCGACGGCCTGGCCGTCCTTGTCGAAGATATCAGCGCTGTTGTGGGTCATCACCACCCAGTCGCCGTCTTCGAGATAGCTGATCGTGTCGGTGAACGGGCCGAGCGCGATCGCGTCGGAGCCGAGATACATCTCGCCGTCGCCATAGCCGATCGCCAGCGGCGGGCCGTTGCGAGCGCCGATCATCAGATCGTCGTCGCCGGCGAAGATGAAGCCGAGCGCAAAGGCACCGCGCAAGCGCGCCAGGGTCAGCTTCACCGCCTCCGCCGGCTTGTTGCCGCGCGTCAAGAGATCGTCGACGAGGTGCAACACGATCTCGGTGTCGGTCTCGGTGTGGAACACCGTGCCCTTCTTTTCGAGCTCCTCGCGCAGCTCGCGGAAATTCTCGATGATGCCGTTATGGACGACAGCGACGCGCTCGGTCGCATGCGGATGGGCATTGTTGACGGTCGGCTTGCCGTGGGTGGCCCAGCGGGTGTGACCGATGCCGGTCGTGCCCTTCAAGGGCTCGGCTTCCAGCCGCTTCTCCAGATTTTTCAGTTTACCCTCGGCGCGGCGGCGCTCGAGGTGCTTGCCTTCAAGCGTGGCGACGCCCGCGGAATCGTAGCCGCGATATTCGAGACGTTTGAGCGAATCCACCAATTGCTCTGCAACCGGCTCGCGCCCGAGAATGCCGACAATCCCGCACATGCGGATCAATATCCCCCAAATCGTCGAAAAATCGCCGAAACGACGCGCTCGGTTTTTAGCGAAGTTCCTAAGGAACCAGTTACTCAATAATTGTGACGGATTGCGACACCACCCGGTGACGTCAAGCTTCGCCTGTGTCGATGTGGCCGGCCTTTAACCGCGCGGATTAACTCGTTGTCAACAAGTTTGGCCAACGATTCAAGCTCCGGGAGATCAAGGCCATGAAAGCCACGTCCGACCGCAAGGGTCTGCCACCGACGTATCTGCTCGCCAGCGAGACCAGCGGCACGCATCTCGCGCACTGGCCGCCGCCCCAGCGCAGCCTGGACCGAGGCAAGGAAAGCAAACCTGTCCTCGTCACGCAGGCGGCCGGCGAACCGGCAAAGCGCGCCAGGGCGCGCGGCTGGCGCCTGATGCGCGCGATGTTCTCGGACGTCGCCGACGACGACTAGCGCCGCTCATTTCTCGGGCGTCTTCTCAACCTTCTTACCTCTCGTCTTCATCTCGCGGTAGCGCGCCGCACCGCCTTCGCGGATGGTCTGCTGGCTACGCTCCAGCGCCATCGCATCGTCGGGCACGTCGCGCGTGATCACCGAGCCCGAGCCGATATAGGCTCCGTTGCCGATTCTGACCGGCGCGACCAGCGACGAGTTGGTGCCGACGAAGGCGCCCTGCCCGATCACCGTCTTGTGCTTCTTGAAGCCGTCGTAATTGCAGGTGATGGTGCCAGCGCCGATGTTGGAATTGGCGCCGACGGTGGCGTCGCCAATGTAGGAGAGATGGTTGACCTTGACGCCGGCCTCCAGCGTCGCGGCCTTGGTCTCCACGAAATTGCCGATCCGCGCGCCATCGCCAAGCGAGGTGCCGGGGCGCAGCCGCGCATAGGGACCGATCGAGACGTTCTTGCCGAGCGTGGTCTCGACGATATGCGAGAAGGAATGGATCACGGTGCCGTCGGCGATCGACACGCCCGGTCCGATCACCACGAACGGCTCGATGATGACGTCCTTGCCGAACACGGTGTCAGCAGCAAGATAGACCGTCTCGGGTCCGATCAGCGTGACGCCGGCTTCCATCGCAGCCTTGCGCAGCCGGGCCTGCATCACGCCCTCAGCTTCGGCAAGCTGGGCCTTGGTGTTGATGCCGCGCACTTCGTCCTCGCTGGTTTCGATCACCACGGACTCCCATCCATTGTCGCGGGCGACACTGACCGCATCGGTCAGGTAGTACTCGCCCTTGGAATTCGCATTGCCTATTTTGTCCAGGATCGCAAGCGCGCGGCGCCCGTCGATCGCCATCACGCCGGCATTGCACAGATCGATCTTGCGCTCGTCCGCACTGGCGTCGGCGTGCTCACGGATCGCGACCAGGCGGTCGCCCTCGACGATGAAGCGGCCATAGCCGGTCGGGTCCGCCGCGCGAAAACCGAGCGCGGCAATCGCAGCACCTTTCGCGAGCGGCGCACGGAGCCGCGCAAAAGTCTCGGCCGAGATCAACGGCGTATCGCCAAACGCGATCAGGACGTCGTCCACGCCGCGCGCGATCGCCTCCCGCGCCGCCAGTACCGCGTGCGCGGTGCCGAGCCGCTCGGCCTGCACGAAGATGAGCGCGTCGGAGCGGATCCGCTTCGCCTCGTCCGCGACCGCCTGGTGATCGGGGCCGATCACGACCGCAAGCGCAGTGCCGGTTCCGCGCGGTGCGGCACCGAGCACATGGGCAAGCAGCGTCTGGGAAGCTACGGGATGCAGCACTTTCGGCAGGCTGGATCGCATGCGCGTGCCTTCGCCGGCGGCGAGCACGATCGTGAGGCTTGAGCGGGCGGTCATCGCAATCCTGTCTATTTCGGCCGAATCGATCATCACATCGGCGGGCGACAAGCCGATGTCGCCTGAGCTGGCTGCCTTGCTACCCCCGCAAACGCCCGGAATTCAAGTGCGAGTGGGTTTTCCTGTTAATGTTCCTTGATTGATTCGGGGAAGCCAGACAGGGCTGGGCACTAAACGTTCATGGCAAAGGATTCCGACCCACTGGCGGATGCCTTCGGCGATAAGGAGACCGGCGGGCTGTTCTCCGGACTCTTGGCTGAAGAAAGCACGTTCGATCGTCGTATGATGTGGCGGCTGGGCTCGTGGGGCGCGGCCGCCGTCGGCGCTGTCGTGATCGCCGTGATGGCCAACCAGGCCCAGCTCGGCTGGCGCCACGACCAGGTCGCCTCCGCCGACCTTGCCCGCCAGTCCGACCGGCTCCAGGTGCTGACCAGGGAAAGCCAGCTCGAAACGCGTCGCCTCGCCTCCGCCATCGAGACGCTGAACAGTGATCGCGACCGGCTCTATTCGCGCGTCACGGTGCTCGAGCAAGGGCTTGATTCCGTCACCGGCGCCATCGCCAGGCAGAGCGCGACATCGCCGCAGGCCCCTGCGCCGAAGCCGCAAGACACGCCCGTCGCCGCCGCGCAGCCCCCGGCCCCGGATGTCGCACCGGTCGCCTCGACCGCGGCCTCGCTGGTCGATAGGCCGCGCGCAGGCGCCGGCAAGGAGCCCAAAGAAACGTCGAAGGAAACGTCGAAGGAAATTTCGAAGGACAGTTCGAAAGAGGCCGCGAAGGATCCGCCGGGCCCGCCGCCGCAGACTGCGGCCGCCGCTTCGCTCGTTCCGCAGTCGCCGGTGACGACGTCGGCACTGCCGATCCTTCCGCTGGTGCCGTCGAAGTCGATCATGGCGCCGCCCGATCCGGCCGCGTCGAAACTGATTCAGCCGGACGCAGAGAAGAAACCCGAGACGGCGCCCGCTCCCACCGAAGTCGCCGCGGCCCCAGCCAAATCGCCCGAGGCAACCGAAGCCGAGTCTCCCGCAATCGCCGTCCAGCAGACGCGCTTTGCCATCGATCTCGGCGGAGCCAACTCGGTCGACGGCCTGCGCGCGCTCTGGCGCGGCCTGAGCAAGTCCAATCCGGAGGTCGCCGCGCTTCGGCCGATCATCATGATCAAGGAAGGCAGTAACGGCCTCGGGATGCAGCTTCGTCTGGGTGCCGGCCCCCTGATCAATGCCGCCGCCGCCGCAAAGCTCTGCGCCGGACTTGCCGAGAACGACCGCCATTGCGAGACGACCGTGTTCGACGGCCAGCGCCTGTCGATGCGCGGCGGCTCGGACAAGTTCCAAGAAAGAGGCCAGGACAAAAACCAAGACAAAGGCCAGGACAAGGCTTCAGACAAGAACCAGGACAAGAGTCCGGAGAAGAGCCAGGACTCGGTGCCGCAAGCTGAAACCGCCCCTGCGCCCGCGCCCGCCGCCAAGCCGGACAAGCACCGCCGCAGTTACTCCTCCAAGCGCTCGTCAAAGCGCGAGGAGCCCTCGCCGGCGCCCCCTGCGGCTCAGCCGGCCGCTCAGCCCAAGCCGGAGACGGCGTCGGCGAGTTCGACGATATCGTCGTTCTTCAGACGGTAGGACTATCAGGGCTTCTGATTGAATCGCCGGGGCATCTCGCCCGAGACTGCGCCGTTCAAAGAATCGCCGCCAACTGGCTGATCTTGATTGCCGCGCAAATGATCATGCCCCAAAGCGCAAAATTGACCTGCAACGCCTCAACCATTGCCAACCTCGCTCGCATCCTCGGTCGCGTTTTTGAACGACGCGATCTGCTCCTAATTGGATCTGCGATCACGCCGACGCTTCAAGTCGGATGCTAGGCGACGTTGGAACTCCCGCAAATCCGTATCGCTACGGATGGGGCGCTTTGATCCGGACAGCCTCTCTTTTCGGGCAATCGCAACCAAATGTGGCGGACCAGGCGACAGTCCCTATCGTGTAAAAATGCCTTGCCCCTGTTGCTCCCTCCCGCCATCCCGACCATATTGCCCGCATGACAAAAAAGCCGTTTCGCCTCACGCCCTATCAGGTGCAGTTTCTCATCGTCGTCGGTTTCGTCACCGTCGGCTGGGCGCTCTATGTGCGCTATCTCGCGATCGAGTTCTCGCAGGTGGCGCTCGCATGCGATGCCGGCTTGCAGACCATGATCTGCAAGGCGCGCTCGGTGTCGACCTCGCTGTTCAAGAACTCGGTGTTCGGCATCGTCGCGCTGGTGATCGCGACGCTGAACCTGATGCGGCCTTCGATCGTGCTGCTGACGCTGGGCGTGGTCGCAGCCGGCCTCGGCATCGTGCTCTACAACATCGTGCTGTCGGGCCTGGCGATCGGCCTGCTCATCCTTGGCTTTGCTCGGCCCGCGCCCGCCACAGCGTGAGCGCGAACAAGAGATAGATCGCGCAGGTCCACATCGCCTGCCAGTTGTCGCGGCCCTCGTTCAGGATCACGTAGACAGCCGACAGCGCCAGCAACCCTGCGAACACCGCTTCCGCGATCGGGCGCACGCCGATCTGCGGCCGGTTCAGCATCAACAGCGCGAACGGCACCACCGCCATCGTCAGCGAGGCATAGGGGAAGTCGCGGTAGCGCGGGTCGAACACGAATCCGAGCGCGGTCTCGGTCGCGATCACCGCCGTCACGGCCAGGGTCAGGCCGAGCACCGCGGAGAGTTTTGACCATTTCCGTCCCTCGCGCGGACCGAGCAGGTCGAGGAAGCTCGGCAAATTGCGGCCGATGACAAGCGCCTGCGCGCAGAGGATCGGCGAGAGGATGCCGGCGAGCAGCAGCATGCCCCATTGCAGCCAGCCGCCCCAGCCGTAGCTCTCGTAAAGCATCTTGTCGGCGGCAATGCCGAGCAGGATGCCCGCCGATGTCGCGGAGATGCCGACCCCGAGCCAGGCCGAGAAGCGCGGCGTCCAGGGCCGGCGGCGCAGCGTGATGCCCGCCACCGCGAACACCAGCACGCTGAGGCCCATGCCGGCGCCCATGTACCATTTCCAGAACGGGAAATTGCTGATCGGCTCGCCCGGCGGATATTTCAGCTGGCGCCGCACGGAATCCATCAGGCCCCAATAGCCGCCGACGGTGCCTTCCAGCCGCCGTTTCCACGGCTGGTCATAGGCCTCGATCAGGTTGACACGAAACTTCAGCGCCTTCGCGAGCCCCAGGATTTCCGAGACGACGCGCGCCTGGTTGGTGCGTGACGGCAGCGCGCCCTCGCGCATGCGGCCTTCGCTCGGCCAGCCGGTCTCGCCGATCAGGATCTCCTTGCCGGGGAACGCCACCGCCATCCGCTCGCGGATCGCCTCGACATGGGACGCTGCGAACTTCGCCTTCACCGGCATATCCTCCCAATAAGGCAGGATGTGAATCGTGACGAAGTCGACGGCGTCATAGACATCGCGATTCTTCAGCCAGTATTCCCAGACGTCGGCATAGGTCACGGGCACGGTGACCTGCGCCTTCACCGAACGGATGATCGCGGTGAGGTCCGACGTCGTCATCTCTCCGCGCAGCAACACCTCGTTGCCGACGACCAGCGCGGTGATGGTGTCGGGGAATTCCTTGGTGAGGCGGACCGCGGTCGCAACTTGCGCAAAATTCTTGGCGCGGTTGCTGCCGAGCCAGATGCCCTGGATCACCTTCAGCCCGACCTTGTCTGCGATCCCCGGCACCAGAGCGAGACCGTTCTCGACCGAATAGGTGCGGACGCAGTCGGTGATCTCCTTGAGCTGCCTCAGATCACGCTCGATCTGCTCGGCCTCGATCTGGGTGCTCTCGATCAGCGGCGTTTGGTCTCCCTGGAACGGCGCATAGGACACGCATTGAAGCTTGTCATTGGGATCGATGGGTGCGCGCGCGAGTGTGATCGGCGTGGCCAGCCACCACCACACGGCAGCAATCGCACCCAGGGAAACGAGCAAGAGCGCCAGTGGCGTACGAAGTGAAATCGGTTCCGTCCTCCGCGAGGGTCCGTCGATTACCTGCTCGCACGCCGTCTGCCAAGGGGGTGACGCCGGCGAGGCGCACGCTCTCCCCGGCGAATTGGGCTGCGGCGGTTCGACCGTGCCCTAGGATCGTGACTTTGCTGGACAAAAATCCAATTACAGGTCATTGGATTTTGCGGGACTTTTCCGCCGCATTGGAGACCCATTTGGACGCCATCACGTCGGCGTCCGCGAGGTCCTCCCGCGCGGGCGGACGGCTGAGATATTGGGGAATTCATGCGGCGACGGGTGTTCGAGTTACGAAATGCGGTCCTGCGGCAGTTCGCCGCCACCTTGGCCGTCTCCTCCCTTGTCCTTCTGGCCAGCCTCGGTGGCGCCTCCGCCCAAAGCGGCACCCCCGCCCCTGACCAGGGCAAGGCCGCCGCCCAGCCCGCCGACGCCGCCAAGGACGCCACCGCCCAGAATCAGCGCCGCACCGACGAATTCGCCGAGGCCGCGCAGGCCATCAACGGCCCGGCCGGCAACCCCGAATGCGTCTGGCTCGGCCGGCGCGTGGTGCGGCTGATGTGGCGGGATGACCTCGATACCGCGTTCCGCCATCTCGACCTCTATGACCGCTTCGGCTGCCCCGGCGGCCACATCCAGGCGGCGTTCCGCTGCCTGACCCGCTTCGGCGCCCAGATCGATCCCAAGATCGCCGAGACCCTGGACAGCCGGGTGCATGCTTGCTGGATCAACCCGGCCTCCCAGCCGCAGCAGGCGGCCGCCGCGGCCTCCCAGCCTGCGGCGCCGACGACAGGCAATTCGCAGGCCCCCCAGCCGGCCGCGAGCCCCGCGCCTGCCGCAAGCCCGTCCCCCGCACCCCAGAAATAGCCGCGATCGTTTCAGCCGCCGTTCAGGAACGATCGGCGATAGCAACTGACGGCACTGGCGCGCGTTGACCGGAAAAGGCCATGCCCTGATAAGGACATGAGGCCATGACAGTTGAGAAACCGCGCGGCAGAGATATGCTCCATTTGCCGCGGACTTGGTCGGATCTCGGGGTCGGATCCGCTTCCCTGCCCCCTCAGCCCCTTTTGGTTTAGCCGCGATGCGCGTTGTCGGCGCCGTTCTGTTGCTCGTGTCCGTGCTCCACGCCGGCCTGTGGGGAGTCCTGCGCGACAAGGAACCCGCGCCGGACTTCAAGGGTCTGCTGCCGAGCGTGTCCTACGCGCCGTTCGAGGGCTCGGCCCATCCCGATATCGACAACGTCCCGAGCATCGAGAAAATCCGCGCCGACCTGAAGACGCTGTCGACGATGACGCGCGCGATCCGCCTCTATTCGTCCACGGGCGGCGTGGAACTGGTGCCGCCGATCGCCGCCGAGTTCGGGCTCAAAGTCACTGTCGGCGCCTGGATCGACAAGGACAAGGATCGCAACGAGCGCGAGATCAAGGCCGCGATCGAGCTCGCCCGCAAGAACAGCAATGTCAACGGCGTCGTGGTCGGCAACGAGGTGATCTACCGCGGCGAGCAGAAGGTCGAAGACCTCATCGAGATGATCAAGCGGGTGAAGAGCGCGGTCCGCGTTCCCGTCACCACCGGCGAGATCTGGAACATCTGGCGCGATAACCCCGACCTTGCCTCCAACGTCGACTTCATCGCTGCCCACGTGCTGCCCTATTGGGAGAATTTCCACTCGGACGAGGCGGTCGACCAAGCCGTCGACCGCTACAACCTGCTGCGCAACCTATTCCCCGGCAAGCGCATCGTGATCGCCGAGTTCGGCTGGCCGAGCGCGGGCTATAATCTGCGCAAGGCCGATCCGGGTCCGTTCCAGCAAGCGTTGACCTTGCGCAACTTCGTCAGCCGTGCCGAAGCCATGGGCATGGAATACAACATCGTCGAGGCGATCGATCAGCCCTGGAAATACTTTGAAGGTGGCGTCGGTCCGTACTGGGGCATCCTCAATGCCAGCCGCGAGCCGAAATTCGCATGGACCGGCCCGGTCGAAAACCCTGATTATTGGAAGCTGATGACGATCGCGCTGCTGGTCGGCGTCCTCTTGTCGCTGCCGATCCTGCGGCTGGAGCAGCCGACCGCAAAGCAGGCGTTCTTGCTGTCGGCCACCGCCAACGGCGTCGGCGCCTGGGCTGCGACCGTATTCGCATTCTGGAACGGGCACTATTTCATCTTTGGCTCGGCCTTCGCGCTGACGCTCGGCATGACCCTGCTTGTGCCGCTGGTGCTGATCGCGATGGCCCGCATCGACGAGATCGCGGCCGTCGCCTTCGGCCGTCCGCCGCAGCGGCTGCTCGCCAAGGGCAAGCCGGTCGAGAACGTGCCCGAGAATTACTACCCGAAGGTCTCGATCCACATCCCCGCGTATTTCGAGCCGGTCGAGATGCTGAAGCAGACGCTCGATGCGCTGTCGCGGCTCGACTATCCCAACTACGAATGCGTCGTCATCATCAACAACACGCCCGATCCCGCATTCTGGCAGCCGATCCAGGATCACTGCCGCGCGCTCGGTGAACGCTTCAAGTTCATCAACGCCGAGAAGGTGCAGGGCTTCAAGGCCGGCGCGTTGCGCATCGCCATGGACCGTACCGCCGTCGATGCCGAGATCATCGGCATTCTCGATGCCGACTATGTCGTCGAGCCCGACTGGCTGAAGGACCTCGTGCCTGCTTTCGCCGACCCGCGCGTTGGCCTCGTGCAGGCGCCGCAGGAGCACCGCGACGGCGATCTGTCGATCATGCATTACATCATGAACGGCGAATATGCCGGCTTCTTCGACATCGGCATGGTCCAGCGCAACGAGCTCAACGCCGTCATCGTGCACGGCACGATGTGCCTGATCCGCCGCGCCGCGATGGACATGGCCGGCGGCTGGTCATCCGACACGATCTGCGAGGATTCGGATCTCGGGCTCGCGATTCAGGAGCTCGGCTGGACCACCCATTACACCCGCTACCGCTACGGCAAGGGGCTGCTCCCCGACACCTACGAGGCCTTCAAGAAGCAGCGTCACCGCTGGGCCTATGGCGGCCTCCAGATCGTGAAGAAGCACTGGCGGCACTTCCTGCCCGGACGGAGCCGGCTGACGCCCGACCAGAAGCGCGAATACGGTCTGGGCTGGCTGAACTGGTTAGGTGCCGAAAGCCTCGGCGTGGTCGTGGCACTGCTCAACCTCGTCTGGGTGCCGATCGTCGCCTTCGCCGACATCGCCATCCCCGACAAGATCCTGACGCTGCCGATCATCGGCGCCTTCATCGTCTCGCTCGCGCACTTCCTGTCGATGTACCGCGCGCGCGTCGCGATCAAACCCGGCCAGATGCTGGGCGCCATGATCGCCGCGATGAGCGTGCAATGGACGGTGTCGCGCGCGGTCGCGCAAGGACTGATCACCGAGCACATCGCGTTCGCGCGCACCTCCAAGGGCGGCCTGTCCAGGATGTCGATCGAGTTCCAGGCGTTCTGGGAGGCCGTGATCGGCGCCCTGCTCCTGATCGGCTCCGGCGTGCTGATCGCCTCCAACAGTTTTAGGCAGATCACCGAGATCTACATCTTCGCCGGTGTGCTGGTGCTGCAGAGCCTGCCGTTCCTGGCCGCGGTCGCGATTGCGATCCTCGAGCTCAGCCGCATCAACTCGTTCCAATTCTGGCGCGACAGCGCGATCCGCACCGCCGAGCTGATCGGCCTGCGCCCGGTGGCGCTGCCGGCGCCCGGCAACGCGCAGCCGGTGCCGAGCGAGGTGCGGCGGGAGGCGAACTGACTTCGACGTGGACGACCGGCCACCAATCGAGGTGAAAGTCCCCAGCTAAGCGACGGAAACAGCGGAAGAATCTCCGCCTATGCCACTATCCGCGGCAGCCACTCGCGCTATTGACCTCCGCGCCTCATCCCCCTACACAGCGCGGGCCGAAAGCATGAACCGGAAACATCCGGTTTTCCCGCAGCGATTCAGTCAAATGCGGCGGCAAGACATGCTTTTCCAAATGACCGAAGACGATGGCGATTAATCGTTAAAGCCATCAGCGGCCATGGGAGCGCGTAGCTCAGCCGGTAGAGCACGTGACTTTTAATCACGGGGTCCTGGGTTCGAGCCCCAGCGCGCTCACCAAGCAAAATCAAATACTTAAATGTGAAAACGTAGACCAAAACCAAGATCAGAATAAGGGGCGTGCACACACCGTGCACACTCCTGAAAAGGTGCCCTGCCCACGCTGCCAAGCCAGATCGAGGTGGTGGCTGAAAATCCTCACCTGCTCTCTCTGCGATGGCAAAGGCGAGACCGATTACGCAACGGCCAGAACCTGGCTACAGGATCAGTGGCGCAGCGGACGGCTCTCAGGCTGATCCGGTATTTGTCCGGACCGGCTCTGCTCCACGAACTCGCGCTAGGCTCCTTCACACACATCGGGGGGCCGCCAGCGTGAACCGGCGGACCTCATGATGGCGAGAGAAGGTCTCACATCGTGTACTTGCGCGTGAACTTGAGAGCGGCCAAGGCGCCTTCAACCGTGGTTGGCTCGATATCGTCGAGCCGGCGCCGTGCCTTGAGCTCGGCTGCCTCAGCAGAGTTCACGGTCTCATGCAGAGACTTGAGCCGAACATCGCGACGCGCGAACTTGGCCGCCAACGCCGCATGCTCGGACCGGTTGCGATCGGGATACATGTCCGCAGGCGAGTACATGTCGATTTCCGCGTGCGACATCGAAGGGAATTCCCCTGCACCGTGGGGATTGCCGACGCTGATGACGCACGGATTAAGATCGCCGGCCCGGTCCAATTCCCTTTCGGCCGCCTCAAGTGCATCGTACGCTTTTGCCAACACGGCATCGGCTTTGCCGTGCGCCTCGATCGCCGCAAAAATTGGATCAGTGGACGGGATGGCCGCAGCAATGGCGGGAGCAGTCGCGATTGCCGCCGCACCACCCAAAGCCGATACGCTGAGAAATTTACGACGAGATGTGGTATTTGCGTTTGCAGCCTGGGCCATGGGTCGCTCCGTGGTGAGGGTTAGGACCGGTCAGGTGCTTCCAACACTTGCCCGGTCCACTGTTTTATGCCATCATAAATTCATGACGTCAAGAATAAATGACATTAAAAAATCACGCGGGCGCCCGCCGGTGGAAAGTCAGCCGGTGACAGTTCGCATGACCACAGATGCGCTGCGGTCGCTCGACGATTGGCGGCGCGAGCAGGATGACTTGCCCGGCCGCCCCGAGGCGATCCGCCGCCTGGTTGAGCAAGCCTTGGACAATCCCCGTAGGAAAACATGACCGGCAGGCCATCAAGGTTTGTTCGGCCCGAGCTGACTGACGACACGCCGATCACGTTGGAGGAGGCCTGCGAGCTATATTTTCGCGGCATCATCACCGCCGCGTCACTGCGCGCCGAACACGCGCGCGGGATGCTCACGATATTTCGGGTCGGGCGCCAAGACTTCACCACTCTCCGGTTTGTCCGCGAGATGCAGGAGAGAAAGTGCCAGCTCCAAAATGCCGCTTCTGGATCAACGAAAAGCGCCGAGCGTGGACCGTCATCGACGGCTGAAATCGAATCTGCGCTGGTCGCCGCCCGCGCGAGTTTCAAGGCCCTGCGGGCTTCGTCGCGGCGCCGCAATCCTGGGTCCTGATGCAGATGCCTGTGCGCCGGAAGAAGCGCTGTAAGATCGCAGAAGCCACGGAGATCCTAGGCGAGAGCGCACGCACCATCCGCAACCAAGCGACCGCCGGCAAGATCCAAGGTTCGGCTAAGATTTTCGGAACATGGACGTTCGACATTGCGCTGTTGCATGCCTTTGTCGCGGAAGTAGAAGGGGTTTTAATGAACATCGACCTTGATAGGATCCGAGCATGGGACGGCGGCGAGGGAGAATTCCTCGATCAACAAGCCGTCGAGAATACCGTGGTCCTCCTGCGACGCGCCCGCGTCCTAACCGACGAAGCCCGACAATCGGCCGCCGACGATTGGCGCGAGGATCCCGGCGCGGATGCGCGCTGGAACGCCGGCCTTGACTTCGCAATGGTCCGCTTTTGCCAGTATCTCGGCGTCGATCCGAGCAACGTTCACTGGGACGCGGCCACCGAGACGCTCGACGGCGACGTTTCGGCTGTGATCGGCAACATCCTGCGGGCTAAATTCGGGGAGGATTGGGCGCCTTGAGCCGTAAGCCAGCAAAAATCACCCAGGCGGACGTTGCCCGCGCCATCCGAGCTGCAAAGCAGGCTGGCGCGGGTGACGTCGTGATCGAGACGGATGGCCGGATCGTCATTCGGCTGACATCCAAGCCCGCAGACCCAGCGCCGGACCTTGCGCCGGAAGCGGATTTTGCCTTCTAATGGAGGGGATGCCCCGCCCCCGGCCGCCACACCTTCACCGAGAGACAAGCCGCCACGGCAAAACCGTGTGGGTGGTCCGCATCGGGAAGGGACCGCGCACGCGCTTGCGGGCGCCCTACGGCTCGGTGGAGTTCAAGGCCGAGTATCAGGCGGCCATCAGCGGCAAGCCGCTTCCAGGTGCTCCGGCGCTGGTCCGAACGTCCTCACTGCAATGGCTATGGGACAGCTACCGGGAAACCGGCGCCTGGTCGGGATTGGCGCCCGCGACGCGCCAACTCCTCCCCGCCGCCCTAACAACGACAGAGAGAACAAGAAAACTCTCCCTTTCCAATGGTTTTTCAGCAGACTGCTAGACCAGGTCAGTGGACTTGCAGAACGCAGCGCGCCCCCAGATCAGCGGGCAGTCGGATACGTCGCACCGATTTCCTCGATCGCGTCCGCCAGCGTTCTTAAAAGGACCTGATGCCAGGTCTCGTCATCGGGTAACTGCCACGCCCCTAAGCTCGCGACATAGCGGCTCAAACAGGCAACGCCAGCGATTGTGGTTGGCTTGGAGCGGATGAGCACGCCGGCGTGTTCCTTAAGGGCCGCGCATCTCTCTCCACTGATTTTATCGGCGACGTCAAAAGCAGCGCCCTCCTCGAGCTTTGCCGACACGGAAACAGCCGCATCGTAGCGCGTCGACATCTCGCTATGAAGGTCAATCGCAGCGAATATCGGATCCCGATCGACTGCAGCTGTAGCTGGGAGAACAACTTGGAAAGTTGCCAACCCGGCTAGCGTCATTCGGCGCGACAGGCCTATTTCGTTTGTCATCATGAAGTACCTTTTGGCCCAGCCAACGGCGCCAACCGGCCGCCACCCTGAGAGTTCCAAGCCCCTCGAAATCGAGCTCCGACGCGCCATGTGCGTCCGGTGCTTCTATTGAGATGACTGCGCGCTGATGCCGTCACCAGCGCCGAAGCCGAGATCCAGGAAGGAGCTTGCGCCCACCGAGCGCAACAAGCCGGGGAATGCCAAGGCTGGGTCCGCCCGGAACAATCACACGAAGTGTGTATTTATACACTTGACCACAGAATGAATCGTGTGTACGTATACACACATGAAATCCGCTGATATCATCAAGGCTCTTAAGGCTGACGGTTGGAAGCAGGTCGCCCAGAAGGGTAGCCATGTTCAGTTCAAGCACCCAACGAAGAAAGGCCGCGTGACGGTGCCTCACCCGAAACGAGACATCCCGATCGGCACACTTAAGAATGTTGAAAAACAGGCCGGAATAAAACTGAAATGACAGTCCCGGATGGGACGCGGGAAGAGCCATCGGGGCTCGCCCAGACATGCTGGAGAGCATCAATGCGATACTATATCGCCCTCATTCATAAGGACGCGGATAGCGATTACGGCGTTTCGTTTCCTGATCTTCCTGGCGTGATCACCGCAGGAACAGATCTGGACGATGCGCGCGCGATGGCTGTTGAAGCTTTGGCCCTTCATCTTGAGGGCTTGGCAGAAGACGGCGAAGCTATTCCAGAGCCCTCTTCCCTTGAAGAGATCATGGCAGAT
Organism: Bradyrhizobium genosp. A; assembly: GCF_049949275.1. Taxonomy (NCBI): domain Bacteria; kingdom Pseudomonadati; phylum Pseudomonadota; class Alphaproteobacteria; order Hyphomicrobiales; family Nitrobacteraceae; genus Bradyrhizobium; species Bradyrhizobium genosp. A. The sequence continues at coordinate 4,443,260 of NZ_CP188196.1, forward strand.
GCCGCCAACAAAGACGCTGTTGCTGTGCTGATCCAGGCTCCGGCCCAGGAAATAAAGACTATGCGCGTCAACGTCACGCTACCGGCTGACGTATTGAACGAGATCGACGCTTACGCCGAGCAACACGGTTTCACGCGATCTGGTTTTCTTGCGCAAGCGGCGAAAAAGGCGATCGCAGCCTAGATCGGGCTGCTGTCGCTCATCCCAAACGGAAGGCCGCCGATCGCCGAACGGATCAATTTGCGGCGGTGGCGCGGAGGAGTTCGCCACCAACGCTGCCGCTCGAGCCTAGTTCGAGGAGAACGCCCCCGGAAGGCGGATAGTCGGCCTGTAGCGTTACCGGAAGCGTTACCACAAGTTAGCGGCGGCTCCGACCCGACACCCTCACCAAGGCCGAGGCACTGAGCCAGGTGCAGGAAATAGCGCGATCCGCGCGCGAGGAGACCGACTAAATGAGCCAGCGTTTTAGTTACTACGACGCAGAAACAAAGGTTGAGTGCTACGACGATGGCAGCGGCAACGTTACCGTCAACCGCGCCGACTGCATCGATCTGACGCCGGCGCAGGCGCAGGCATTCGGTGAGGCTCTTATTAAATGCGCCCGGTCTGCGAGGGGAGAGCTCCTCGATGAAGAAACGAAAAAGGCCGCCGATCGGGCATGATCGGCGGCCTAGTTTGTCTCGGAGGTTATGCTTACCAGGCGCCTGGAAGGCGCTCGACTGAGAGCTGCGAGCGAAGCAAATAGCCCTCAAGCGCCCAAATCTTGTTGCGGGCATTGTCACGGGCGATCCGCTTGCCAATGGCAGCGTCGAAGTTCTCCGGCGAGGCCGCGGCACTCTCGCCGATCACCACGAAGCCGTTACGCAGCTTGAGAGCGCAGACCGTCATCGTGGTTCCGGTAAAAACGTGGAAGTCCTCGCCGACGATCGCGGCATCAATATCGGCCGAGGTCAGACGCGGCGCATTCAGGCCCTTGGTTTTAAGTTCGGCCTCAATGGCCGCCTCGCTTGCAGACAACATGCTTTCTTCCTCTACGGGATGCCGGGAGCCGCCCGGCGCGGATCACTCACAAATGCTGACCGACCCGAAACACGGATGGCGCTGGATGTAGAGCGCCTCGCAGGCCGCGTAGAGCGTAACAAGGATGGCGATAGAGAGCAGGAAGGGCCGAAGCATCTATTTCCCCATCGCGTGCGTCAGGTAGAAAGCTACGGCGCCGATGATGCCGGTGACGGCGCTTCCGGTGAGGACATCCCACGCCTTATTGCGCACGTTTCCGACCGTGAACCGGCTTTGCCGGACATGATGGAAGTCCTTTTGCAGATCGAGGATGCCGGCAGGCGTGCTGATATCGACGCCAAGCATCAGCATGAAATCTTGCAAGGCCTCTTTTGCCGCAGCGCTCGCGATCCGCTTGGTCTCGAATTCCGTCACTTCCAGCACCGCTTGTTTGTGCCCGTCTGGTTGTGGCGACGGATTTGGTTGATCGTATCGAGCGTGTCGCTATCGCCCGAATAGGTGATTGGGCGCCAACCGGCGCAGCGGGCCTTGATGCTCGGTTGCGTGCTTCCCGCCGTCACGGTTGCGGGGATCAGTGTCGAGCATGCGCCGATCGGCAGTGTCAGGCATAGCGCGCTCAGCATCGCTGCGAGCCGTTTCACCGTTAACGGCTTCCCGAGCCTGTGCCGCGTCCCATTGGCGCTGCTTTTCGTCGCTTCCGTTCTTGTAGCCATAGGCGATTGATCCCATGAGGGTGAAGGAAACCACGGCGCCGTAGATTGCCCATTTGCGAAGATCTGGGATGAACACGACGACGGCCGGCGGCGTGAGAACGGCAATTGCGACGCATGCGAAGCCGATCAGCATATCCACGCCGGCCCAGCCGAACAGGAAATGCCACAGTGATTGCAGCGCGCCCCAGATCATCGGAAGATCCAGGACAGCCACCAAGACCGCTTGGGCGGCGCGGCCGGCGGAGGTTCAGGCAACGAAACGGTGCGGGTACCCTCGGTGAGACCCTCAAGACAGAGCTGCTTTTCACCCTTGCGACCATCGCCGCCGCGCCGCGCGACAAGCCCGCGCCGAACCTGCCCATCCGATCGCACGTACCAGCCGGCGAAGGCACTGCAGGCGCCGCGGAGATCGCCGGCATTGGCAAGCCGAACCATCGGCGAGCGGCACACAGCGGCAGAGCCGGCGTTGTAGGAAGCATCGAGAAAGGCCGCCATGCTCTTGTCGGGCATCGGCGCCTTGATGCAGCGCTCGATCTCGGCGAGGTACTTGGGCAGCGATGCCGCGAGCTTCTGATCGCACTCTGCCTTGGTGAAGCGCGTTCCGACCTTCACCTTGCCGAATTCATCGGTCTGGCCGTAGCAATAGGTGACAGGATGGCCCGTGCCGATCATGTCGCGCTTGGCGACCGCTTGCATGCCTTCCCATCCGGGAGTGAACGCGACGGCCGCGGCGATGATGCCGCCAGCAGAGCCGATGGTTGCCGCAGTCTTTTTGACGCTCACAGGTCCACCTTCGGGGCTTGCTTGACCAGGCGTAGATAGCCGAGCAGGCCGTAGCCGCCGCAGCACAGCACAAGGAGAAATCGCGGGTTGAGGATTTCGGCGAAGGCCGGAAGCGCGATCAGCGCGCCGGTCAGGACGAACATGAACAGCGCAACGCGCACCGTCCAAAGCCGATGGAATTCACTCTTCCAGTCGTCGATAAGCTTCATGCCCCACCCCGTTTCAGGATGGGGAGACATCAGGCTTGATTTGGCCGCGCACGCAACGCGGCACGGAGGATAGCGCGCGCCTTTTCCTCGCATTCCCGTTCGTCAAATGATGCGCATAATGTAGTTGCAGACGATCGTCGGCTGAATGTTGTTGTGAGCAGCGCCTCCGGTGTTATTCGAGGCGGATGAAACGGTTCCTGTCGCGGTACCCGTCGCCCCTAGCTTGCTGACGGTCGGACCGCCATTAAGCGACACGGCCGCAACGCCTCCGGAACCACCAGCGCTCACAAGCGTGTTGTCACCCGAATTGCTGGCGACATAATTGTTGAGGGTGGTGGCGACGGCCAGCGTCGGGGATGCAGTTGACGTGATCGCTGGAATTTCAGCGGCAGTCAGCGTGTGGCCCTGTTCGCCGCCAGCCGAGCCGAGAGCAGCGGCATTCACGCCGAAGGCGCCGTTGAGCCGACCCGTAATGTCACCGTTGTCAAATCCAGCCGAAACGCGCCCTCGCTTATCCGGCAAATTGAACGTGGTCGAGCCGTCGCCGCCTCCGTAAGTCGTTCCAATCAGGGCGAACAAGGCTGCATACGTCGTTCGTGAAATCGCCTGTCCGGTCGCAAAAGCAAATGAGCTGCTCGGCGTCGTCGTGGCCCAATAGTCCATTCCGGCCGCGAGCGGAATTCCCGGCGCTGTTCCAACCCCGAACAGATAGAATACGCCATCTGCGTTGGAATATACGGCGGCGTAAGGGGTGCCCTGGATTAGCACCCCGCCTTGCAACTCCACAGCAGGCGCAGGACGCAGCGGTTTCGCGCCCAACCCGTCAACGTTCAGCGTGACCGTTGCCCCGTTAGTGACATGCGGCGTGAACGCGATCATTTTCCCGTTGAGGTTAACCAGACTGTCAAATTGCTGGTTGCTCGAAACCGTGTAGGCCGTGGACGTGCCGCCGGTGACGATCGCACCGGCAATGTCATCCCGGTACTTCGCCGTTGCCGCCATCATTGCCCGGGCACTATCATTCACCACGGCCGGACTCATCCCTTCGGCCCAATTGATGGTTGGATCGGCCGTCGCGTCGGTAGCCGCGACTTGAGACCAACGGTAGAGCGTCATTGTGCAGTCCTCGCAAATTCGCCGTGAAGATCCTCGGCCGCGGCGTTGTACGCAGCCGTTGCTTCATCTGGCGTGGTGAATTGTCCAAGGTGGAAATGCCGACCGCCAACGTTGATTTGGGCAACGTAGGCGCTACGGCGGTTGTCGAAGGTGAAGCCTCGCTTCGGTCGGTTGTGCGCGTTCTGCTCGTCGTTCGCTTCCCGCAGGTTTTTGAACCTATTGTTCGACTTGACCGTATCGCGGTGGTCAATCTCTTCTGCCGGCCACTCTCCGGTCATCCAGAGCCACGCCAGCCGATGCGCCCTGTAGAGCTTCTGATCTATGCAAATGATCACGTAGCCGTCTTTGTCGATGGTGCCGGCGAGAGCTCCCGCCCTCACCCGCTTATGGCCCCCGCGCCAACGGAAAATTCCCGTCTCCGGGTCATAGGTGAGCAGTTGCTCAAGCCTTGAACCTGTCAGCATTTCACCCTCTAAGCGAAAACGGTGCGAGCGGACGGCCGAGGATCATCGGCCGTTGCTGGATGGCTGGACCTTGCGGAACGGCCGCGAGCGCGGCGATTTGATCCGGCGTGATGATTGGCGCTGCCTGCCCCTGTGCGGCGGGCGCCTGTTGCTTGGCTTGCGCTGGCACCTCCGAAGGAGCCGGCGAACTCGACGGCGCATCAGCGGCCGCGGCAGGCCCAGCCATCGCCATAGGCGCCGCTGCCGGCGCCGAGCCACCGCCGCCCATTTTTGTGTTCGCCCAATTGACGACATCGCCCGCGCTCATGTTCGCCATCGTCGGGTTTGCTTGAGCGAAGCCCTGCCCGAGCACAGATGCAGCTGGCGCGCTTGGATCGGCGTTTAGAAGCCCGACCGCGCCGCCAGGGCCGGCGAAATGAGCCAAATATCGCGTCCCATCCGTCACTGGCAGGCCGGCCTTGGACAGAATGCCGGCGTTGTCGCTCGCATAGGCACCGGTCATTTCCCGGGACAAGCTGGGATCAGTCTTGAGCGCGATCAGATCCGCATCGGACTTTCCCGCGGCGATGTCCGGTCGGTGCTGGCGCAACATGGACAGCCAAGTACTGTCGATAAATTGAGCAGCACCGCCGGCAGAGGAACGAGTGTTTTGAGCGGTGGGATTGCCGCCGCTCTCAGCCTTGATGATCTGATCGACTAACGCCAATTGCCCTCCTAGGCCGCCTTTGAGACGGCCGGCGGGAAAAGCTTTGCGAGCTTCGACAACCCGAGCGCCGTCACTCGCACCTGTTCGGTGATTTTCTCGCTGCCGTCCGCCCTCAAAACGGTCTTTACCTTGTGCTCAAGGTCACCCGCTTGCACCCGGGTCTGATAGCCAAGCCAGTGATCAGAGCCGGCGCGGCGGTAAATCCAGCCGTGCGAACTCAGATAGGAGAACAGGTCTTTCGGGCGAACCTGCAACGCCTTGGCCGCATCGGTAACGTTGAGCGATCCTTGCGCGGTCGCGATGCGATCGAGCGCGTCAGCCTTCGGCGCCAGTTCGGAGACCCTACCCTCAAGAGCGATGACCTTCTCGGTGTAGACGCCGAGCGCGTTGCGGAGCCACGCTGGATCAGACAGGGCGGCCGTTGGATCGAAGGCCGGAGCCGCATTCGCGCGGCGCTCGCACTCGATGAAATATTGGCGGGCCTGCCTGCCCTTGTCGCTGCGCTCAACCATCGCGATCTCTTTCGCCATATCGAGCGTGACGAAATACTCGTTTCGCTTGGAAGCGCGAGGGTATCCATCCTTGTCTACGCCCCCACAAATTTGTGGAACGACAACAAAATCAGAACCTTGCTGGAAGTCGTAGAGCGCGATGCGCTCACGCATCCAATCCGAGAAGTCTCGCTTGCTTTCAAGGAAAGCATGCAGATCGCGCGCGTTGACGGTTTGGACCGCCCCGCCGTTGATCTTTTCGCTGGTGATCTTGATCAGTTCGTTCATTTCCAAATCTCCAATGAGCGCCCCGGCCCTGACAGTCCCGGAACGCAACGGGCTCGCTTTCGCGAAGCCGGGGGCTCATTGAAGCCTCGAAACTTCGCGCTCTCATCCGCTCTGTCAGGAGCGGCAGACATGTTGATGTCGTGGTGAGATCAGCGGCTATTCGGCCGCTGGTCGCAATTGCCGGCGAAAGATTGCGCGCGGTTTTTGCACGCTTTCCCGCGGCTTATCGGCCGGCGGCGAACTGTTCGTAATAGCTCGCCTTGAGGGCGCTCGATCATCTCGCAGAGGTGCGTGATCGCAAATGTGCCGCGCTCGTACTGATCCGCGCCGGCGGCGACGTCATCAAGAACGCCTTCGATCTCACGCGCTGATTGCCATGGGCTTTTGGCTCGCGGTTGCGCTGCTATGGACTCTCGCGCGGGTCATGACATGATCCCCTCCGCAATGGGGGAGATTCGATGACGGACGATGGGGTGGTCGCGCGGCTAGCAAGCCTTGAGGCTTTGATCGTTGGGACGATGGGTCTGTTGTTCGCAATGGCGGGAAACGATCCCGGAATGTCTAAGCAGAAGGCTCTCTTGTCCGTGCTTCAGCAGGAATTCGAGGCTGGGATGAGCCAATTACCTCAGTCAATTCAGGACGAGGCAAAATCGCACATGACCGACCTCTTAGATCGGGTAATTCTAAGGACCAACCAGCTGCGCGAAGATCAGCGGCCAAACTAGAGACAAGCAACCTCAAATGCATGTTTGCTCCTGATCGCCCCGCCTATCGCCCCCGCGCCAGTGCTGCCAAAACTGGCCGCGCCAGGCCTAACCTGGCCGTGCCCCGCCAGCCGTTCCGTGCCAACTCAATTACGCTGCGATCTCAGTCGTAGCGGGCGCCGTCACCGCTTCAAGCGAAGCCGCCATCTGTTCCACAACTTTCGGGCCGTAACCACAATGGATGAGCGCAGCCTGGTAGCGCTTGAGCCACGATCGCAAGGCCACTGCCGCTTGCTGGCAAAGTTCCGCCTGATGCGCGGGATCATCGGGATTGAAGCGGAGGTATCCGCCACCGTCCTTTCGCCCCGAGGCGGGGGACATTACAAGCGGCGCTTCTGTCGTGACGGTGATGGGCTTCCCGCTACTGATCACCTGGACCTCGAACTTGATCCGGAGATCCTTCGCAAAGGCGCGCGCCTGCCAAAGATTGTGCTCCTGCGCCGCCTTGGCTTGCTCCCACTCGAACCAGTCGAAGGCCAGATGGCTTTCACCGGTCTCCCTGACCTCCTTCAAGAACAAGGCGGGATCATATTGCCCGTTGTGTCGCCTCGCAAAATCTTCAACGATTTGCTGGCGTAGTTCTTTCGAAAACTTCGTCATCGGAACTCCTGCCGTGCCGTAACTCGTTGGGCGTTGCCCAACCATGCCGGCCGCGCCTTACCGCAACTGGACGCGCCTCGCCGTGCCTTTCCTTGCCCCGCCTGCCGGGCCACGCCGCGCCACACCGGACCATGCCATACGTTGCCTTACCTGCCGTGCCGAACGCTGCCTACGCAGCTCGCCGCCGCACCTCGCTATGGAAATGCTCCATCAGATCGGCGGTATCGGTGTCGGCGTACTCAGGATCAGAAAGCGCCGCTTCCTGCGCGGCGCGACCGTGATTATCAACGAGATCGTCCCATTCCTGATCGTCCTCGCCCTCACCGAGGACGCGGAACGAGCCGAACGCGCCCTTGCCCTTTTCCTGCCGGTAGTCGCCGACGCCGACCAGGATGCCGGCGTTGCAGAGGAGTGAGACGACGCCCTGCACCGAAAGCTGCGGCGTGATGAAATGGATCTCGATCTCGGCGCCCCACTTCGGCAGGTAGCAGCGCGATCGGATATCCGGCGTCCGGTTGATATCGGCCGAACGAACGACGTCCATCCGGAGTTGCGGCGTTCCGTAGAGCTTCGCGTGATCTCCCGGCATGAACAGCAACCGCTGCGCGGATGTCTTGGTCAGGCCCGGCGTTTCTAGCGCCGCAGTCGCCATCGCTGCCTTCACCGCAACGACGCGCAATCCGAGCGCGGTAGGACCGTTCGGCAGAATTTCAGCGCTGTCCCTGAATTCGGAAACCGGATCATGCTTGATCGCGGCGCGATCAGCCTTGCCCTTCTTCTGGCCTCCGACAAGCAGTTGCTGCTTTGCCTTGTTTGCCATCCGGTTTTGAAACAGCGGCGTGACGCCGATGATCCTGAGCCGCACCGATCCGCGCTTGAGCGGCTGTATCGTGACTTCCGTGGTCTCTTGCTTCTTTGCCATTTTGGTCCTCATCAGCGCCCGGCCCTGGCAGGCCCGAGCGCATGGGTTCGCGTGAGCGAAACCGAGCGCTGATGAAGCTCTCGAATTTCGCGCTCTTAATCCGCCCTGCCAGAGGCGGAAACCGATCTTTTTGATGCTTCAATCAACGATGATTTGACTGGGCTCCGCAATAACGAAGCCATACGCAAGCAGCGGAAACGGTGGGAAAGCCGCGCGCTAACGCTGGAGACCGGCGCCGGACAATCAAATCCGGCCTATTTTGGCGAGACATCCAAGCCCACCTGAGGAGACAGTATGAAATACGGCGTCAGTTTCGTGATCGCATGCGTGGCGCTCTATGCGCTCGCCATGGGCATCGTACGTTTCGCCGCTAAAGAGATCGTCGCGACCTACGGAGTAGCTGGCGCCGTGATCACAATCGGCGCCATGTTGCTCGCCGCGCGCTGGTACGACAGGCGCCAGGAGCGGAAGAAGATAGATATCCTGCCCCCTACCTCCGACCGCCGCCGGTGATCGTCGGCAGCGATCCAAAGCCGAGCAGTCCTACACCCTGCGCAAACCGCGGATCCACAACACGCTTCGCCTGCGGCCCATAGAACAATTCCGTCGCCTTCCGCGCGTCGTTCGCGTTGCGAGCCGCCGTCACGCCCTTGTCGAGCACCGCACCCATCGCCGCGCCAGGCAAGCCACCATGCGTCAGGCCGAGCAGCGGAAGCAGCGTCGAGCGCAGCCCTCCGGCCATGCGCGCCAGCATCGGCGCCGTCCCTGAGGGGTTGGTGGTGCCCTTCACCGGGATCATCTGCTTGTAGACGTTCGCCAGCTTGCGCATGAGGTCGATTTCCCGCGGCGAATAGAGCGTTTTTGCGAGCTGCGAGCCGCTCTCGTTCAGGAATTCATGCAGCCGCTGCGAGAGCGCCTGCGCCTCGAACTCGATTTTTCCCTCGCCCGCGCGCGTCAACTTCTCGAACATGCCCTGACGGATGGACGTCCAGGCCTCCGGCGGGAGCGACGCTTTCAGCTTTTGCGCGAGCGGTACTGACATCGAGCCGGCGCCCTTGCCCGAGGCACCGAACAGCGCGTTAACCAGCTCGTTCGGCGATGCTTCGCCATTGGCGACCTTGCGGATGAGCGAGGCAACCGCGCCCTTTTCCTGTTCGGCAGGGATCGAGGAAAGCAGCCGGTCCGCATATTGCGCCAGCGACTTGCGCTCGCCCGGCGAGAACACGGTTTGCGCAAGAAGGCGCCCCTTGCCGTCGAGGAAGGCGCGAACGCGCTCCGCAGCCGCCTCCGGCTCGCCCGCCGTCAGATGCGCGAAAAGGCCCTGCTTGTAGGCGCCGAACTCCGCCGACTTTTCCCCAAAAATAGTCTTGATGCGCTGGGCGATTTGCACCGGCATTTGGCCGCCGGGCGAAGTCGCTGAGCCATAGGCGAGCTTCACAACCTCATCCGGCGTCGCCCTCGTGTCGGAGAACCGGCCGAGTATCTTTTCAACGGCCGCGCCGATCGTGTCACCAGGCCCGCGCTTCGCGAATTTCGCCTTGTAGTCCGCGAATGCCGCGCGCGCTTCCTGCTGCATCTTCAAGACAGCCGGGCCATCGCCGGAGAACTTGCCATCGGCAAGCATCTTTTCCACCCGCGCGTCAAACTGGTCGCGGATATGCTCGAGCGCGTGAAGATCCGAGCCCGAGCCGCCGCCGAGCATGGCGCGGCGCGCATCGCCGTACAGCGTCGAAATCTGCTTCCGGACCTGTTCGACGTCGCGCATGGTGAAGCCGGAGCCAGATGCCGGCGCCGCGGCTTGTGGAGCGGCCGCAGCCGGCCGATCACCCGGGAATATCGCGCCGTGCAGCGCGCCCGTGGCGTCCTCCTGCTCGAGCTGCCGGAGCGCATGTTCAACGGCCGTATCAGCGGGCATGCCATCGTTCGCCATCAGCTTGATGGCACGGTCCTTTACCTCCGGCCCAAGCTCGCCATGGCCGGCGGCGTGCAAGTCCTCCTCAAAACCCTGCATGTGCCGATCGAATTCGGCCTGCTGACGCTCCGACATGGCGGCAGCTTCGCGCTTGCCAACGTGCCCCTCGAAGCCTTCCGGATACCGCTTTTGGCCGCGCATTTCTGCGTTGATCGCGTCGAGCAGATCGTTAACGGTTGACGTTCCGTTGTGGTCTCCGCGGAGATAGCCGGCCTCTTGCGCAGCCTCGCGCGCATAATCGAGCGGCAAGCCGCCTTGGCGAACGAGCTTGCGGCGACCGACGCCCTCAACGTTGACCGTGTGACCCTCCCCGCCGATCGCCGCCAATTCAGCGTCAGGCCCGAGGCCGCCCTTCGAGGCGATGAATTCGAGCAGGCTTTGCGTCTTTGGCGCCGGCGCCTGCGACGTATGCATGGGAACATCGCGCGCAAGCTCGGCGCGAAGCTCTGGCGCATCGCCATGCTCGGCGATATCGGCGTCACTCCATCCTCGCCGCTTCAAGAACGAACGCTCATCCATCGAAAGCGGGCGCAGGCTGTTTTCAGCCGCCGCCTGTGTCGGCGCCGCGGTAGGAACCCGGCCTTCCGCCGCCGCGGCCTGCGCCTGCCGATCATATGCCGACGCAACTGCATCGCCGAATTTCGCGCGAATATCGGCGACGTTCCGAGCGTGATCCGGCGCGACCGCCGCAGCCGCTCCCGGCTCGCCCGGCGCCACCGCGTTCAGATGCTCATCAATGACACGGAGCGCGTTCAGCGCCTTCGGCGTGTTCGTCTTGTCGAGCGAGACCGCGGCCGAGCGCAGGCCCTGTTCGACGTCGTTTCCAAAGCCGCCGGCAGAGCCCGGCGCAAACTCGCCCGGCGCCGCATCAACGGCCGCATATTTCCCGCGATAGTCCGTCTTTGCCGCATCCCGCGCGGCCGCCAACCGATCGGAAATCACTTCGCCGGCATCGATCGGCGACGCCGCGCGCAACTGCCCATCTGGCGCCAGAGCCCGCGCCATATCCTGAGCCTGCTGTGCCGGCGACATCGGACCAGCATGGACACCGGCCGCAGCGGCTTGCCGCTGCTGCTCCTGCGCTAGCAACTCGCTAGCAATGCGCTCCGCTGCATCCTGCGGCGCGGTGCGTGCACTCTGCCCGGTCGGATCGAGGCCGGCGGCGATCGTGTCGCGCGCCTGAGAAACGCGCTCGTCCTGGAGATCCTTGAAGCCCTGCGCTTGCCCTTGCGCCGCGTCGCCGCGACCACCGCGAAGCATGATTTGCTCTTCGGCCGAGAGGGCCGGGTTTTGCGTGATTTGCGACTGCGACAGCGGGACATCGACGCCAGCGACGCTTTCGACGTTGCGCGCCACCGTGGCCGGCGGCTTGATGCGATCGGCAACGGCCGCCACCACCTTACCGACGCCCTTGCCCACCGGGCCGGCCGCGCCGCCGATGATGCCGCCAAGTCCGGCTGCGGCGGCAGGATCTTCGCCGCGCACCGCGGCGTCAGCGCCAGAGACGGCCGCGCCTGACAGCGCACCATTGCGCGCCATGTTGAACATCGAACCAGTCAGACCGAACGCCTTCGGCGCCGCGGACATGGGAACGACGGTCGAAGCGATGCCGCCCGCGAGCTGCGCGGCCGTATCGATGACCGGATGCTCGGCAGCGAATTTCTTGTCCGCGCCTTCCTGGTCGCGCAGCGAATGCGCGTAGCGCTCGGAGAACGCAGGCTCTGCAAGCTGATCCTCCGGCGCAAAGAACCGATTGAGCATCGGCGCCAGCGCGGCGTTGGACGCGGCGTTGAGCTTGTTCATGAGACCGCCGACGATCGGAACGCCGGTCGCGGCCGAACGCACAACGCTGTTGGCCGTCACCGGCGCCGCTTCCGGCGGCGCGGCCGCATTTCCGGTAACGCCGATCGAGCCGGCAATTTCCTGCACGGTCGCGTTTTGCTGGTCAGGCGAGAGCTTCAAGAACTCATCGCCAACCGTCACTGATTTGTCGCCGATCGTCAGAACGGGCATTTATTGAACGCTCCAGGAAATGCCGCTTGAGGTTTTGCCGCTCGCAGCCGCCCGAGGTGCTGCCGGCGGCTGATAGCCAGGACCGGCCGCGCCCTTCATCTGCTCGATAGCGGCCGCGCGAAGTTGCGCCTTCTGCTGCACCACTGCCGGAGCGTCGCCCGGCTGCGGGAATAGCTCCTTTTCGTAACGGCTGAATTCGCTCTTGTTGATCGCCGCGCCGCTTTCCTGCCGGAGCAACGCGGTAATGAAGGCCGATTTCGCCGTCTCGAACTTCTGGTGATCGGTCGATTGCAGGTAGTTGCCAATAACCGGAATGCTGGACGTGATCGCCTGCGTCCCGCTCAACCCCTCATTCTGGAGCTTGGACAGATCCTGTTCGGCCTGCTGCATACGCGCGGCAAAGGACGAGGCTTTCGCCTGACTTTCCGTTTTTTTGCCAGTCGCAGCATCAGCCGACGTCTCCGAAACCCGCTTGATGAACGTCTTGCGATCGACGCCAGCCGGCACCTGGATCGGTTGGCCGTTCGGCCCGGTGACGGTGCTTCCCGCGCTCGCAACCGTGGTCGATCCCGCCGGCAGCGGTCGCAAGGTGCCATCTACCTGGTTTTGCTGCATGTAGATTTCGTTGCCGTCCGCATCCTTGCCGGTTTTGACGACAGCCCACTTGTCCTTGCCGTAATATTGACCGATCAGAGCCGTCATCAGCGCGGGATTGTTCACAGCAGCGGCCGCCTCGGCCGGCGAAGCGCCCTTGGCGACCAGCGCTTGCGCGCTCGCATTGCCCCTTTGCCGCGTAATCGAGGTCGGATCGGTTTCCTGTCCAGTGATCAGCGAACCGAGACCGCCGGCCAGCGCGCCGATCGGACCATTTTGCAGATTGCCGATGAAACCGCGCGTTGCCATGCCGAGGCGATCACCCACCCCGCCGAGCGAGAACGGCGCCGCGGCGGCCGCGGCCGTTGCTGGCGCGACTGGAGCCGCGGCCGGAGCCTGAGCCACAGCAGGCATTGCCGGCGCAGCTTCTTGCGCATCCGGAGCCACTCCGCGACTGCGAAACGCTGGCATCTGATAGTCGCCGACAGGGATAAAATCATCCGGAGCCGACGAACGGTTGACCGAACTCGCATCGGTCGGAGCGTGTGCCGGCGCTTGCGCCGCGGGCGCGGCAGGAGAAGGTTGCGGGCCGGCCGGCGCGGCGAACTGCGACGGGTTGACGCCAGACATGGAGCCGGGACCGGCGAAACTAAACGGCGTCGCACCGGCTCCAAAGCCGGTCGCAGGAGCGCCAGGCATGGCAACAGACGGCTGCGACGGATCGCCGAACGGCGACGTTTGCCCCGGAGCCTGTCCGGTTTCGCCAGCAGAACGGAGCGCGTTCAGGAAATCGTCAGTTGAACCCTGGGCGACGGGTGACGGATAGAGCGCGCTCCACGGCGACACCGCGCCGTTGTTGCCCATGAGCATATCGAGAAGGCCAGCCATTCACTTAACTCCCGAACGAAATCGGCCCCTTCGGCATCATCGAACCGATGCCAGAGGCTAGAAGCGCGAATTGCTGCACCGGGCTCATCTGACTTTCCGTCGTTGATGAACCGTTGTTCGTGCCGAACTGCGCAGCCACCGGAGACACCGAGCCAAGTAGTGTTTGCAGCTGCGAAGCCGGAATGTTGAACTGCTGAGACAAGGCATTGATCGCGGCCGTGGGCGCCGCGTTCTCCGCCGTAAGACCGCCGGAAACCGCACCAATGCCGTTCGTGAAATTGCTGTTGGCCGTCGCCTGGTTGCCGTTGAGCATCCCATACGTCGAATTTCCGGCGCCGTAGAGCGTGTTTGCGGAGTTCAGCGCGTTGCTGACATCCGTGTTGTACTGACCCGCAATAATCGGCGCCTCGGCCTGCGTAACACCACGGGCGACCGCCTGTGCGTTGCCGGGTGAGCCATCGCGACCAGCGGCAGCCCATTGCGAATTGATGTGCTGCGACGTATCGGCCGCAGCCGTATCAAGCTGCCCTTGCAGAGCCTGGTTGTTGCCGATGTTGGCACCGCTCGCCGTCTGCCCGACGATGCCGTTTTGCAGCATGCCGAGGTTCGACTTGATCGCCGCGTCATTGTTCTGAGCGCCGCCGCCGTTCAGCAGCCCCGTAGTGCCCGAGGCAATCGCGGGATTGTAGTTCGGCTGGCTGTTGGAGTTGGAAACAACCTGGTTGATGGCGCCCTGTTGACCGCTCGAAAGCGATCCAGCCTGCGGCACAAGGTTGTTGATGCCGCCCAGGATGCCGCTCAGTGAACCCGACGCATCGCCGTACGGCGTGAGCTGCGAGGTTTGGGTGCTCTTGCTGGTAGACGTACCGCCCATCAAAGCGTCCTTTCGAGAACCACGTTCGAAACGCGGTAGTTGTCGAGAATTGCGACCCAGCCCAACCGGCCCATGATCCTCAGCTTCGCGGCTCCCTCACGCTTTGCCCATGCTTCGATTTGCGGGAGCAGATCAAGCCATCGCGCCAGGTTCTTCCCGCCTATCGCGGTGATTTGGCAAACAAGATGCCGATCGGTGCGAACGAGCAACGTCACGGCGGCCGCGTCGATGTCATTCCCCGACGTCGCGAGCCACAAATCACCGTCGCCCTCCAAGACATCGTGTTCAAGGTCGCGCGTGTGGCCGAGATCGGTTTTCAGGTACGCGGCGCGGAGCCGATCGGCGACCAGCGGCCAAATGGTCCGCTTGAGGTGAGGCGGGACGCAGACGAGATCAGCCGATGCAGACATAGAAGAACGTCCTATCGACCTGAGAATTGTTCGCGTGGGTGATGGTGAACTGCTGTTTCCCAACTGCCGAGACGTAGCAGCCGCCAGCCGCGAGCTCCGCAGCCGCATGAGCCGACGCCTGAAACAGAAAAACCGAGCATTGCGCGGCGCAGTTCGGCGCGGAAACCACCGTCGAAGCCGCCCCGGCTGCAAGCGTGACCTTGCCGGCCGCGTTCGAGCGGCCGTTAAACAGCCCCTGGATCGCGATGGCGAAGGCCATGGGATCTGTTTCGGAGGTCGAGACACCATACCCGCTCATCGGCGCCCCGTGGGTTTGTACGACTGGGGCTCTAGCCCGTTCACGTAGCTCCAGGCCAAGCCGGCCGGAATGCGCGCCTTCAGGCGGCTATAGCGGGTGTCAAGGAGCATGTTGCAGATGCCCGTCGCCGTATTGAGCCCGCTTTCGCCGCCATAGGTGGCCGCCTGTTGCAGGTTCTCGCGGCGCGAGGCCGAGACCATCACCGCAGGCGCATCCGTCACCGGCCGCACGCCGCGCTTTTCGCTCACGCGCCGGCCATCTGTGCCCTGCTCCGCAGTCTCAAGGATCGCTTCCAGGTTCGGCCCGCGAAAAAACGACAGCGCGTTGTTGCCGTCGAAGGCCGCCAGTTCCGGCACAACGGCGCTCTGGAAACTATCAAGCGATTGCGTCATGGCGTCGAGGTTCGGGAACAGCACCGCGAGCCCCTCAAGCGTGATGCCCGGCTGAGCCATGGACAACACAAAGCGGCCCGACATGCGCAGCGGCGTGAACTTATCCAACACGGGATCATAGCAAAGCGCCTTGTCGAAGCGCCCGGCCGCCCCGTTTACCGATTTGTAGAACCACAGAACCCGCGTCGATCGAGGATCGGCCACGCCCATGAACAGCTGCGGATTTGCAGCGTCGAGATCGGCGAAGAACGTCCGGTCAACGCGCTCGCGCCCGATCGGCACCGGTACACCGCCAGGATCGATCCGATGAAAGCCCTTGAGCGAATAGAAATAGATCGAGGAGCCGGCTCGGATCAGGCTTCCTGCACCGTAGATGCCGAGGCCTTCGGCGATCTTTTCAATCTGGAACGTGCGCGGATCGCCCGGCAGAAAGATCATGCGCCGGACGATGGTGTCTTGCAGGATGACGCCGTACCTGTCCCCGCCGGCAACGCCGCGGCAAATGCCGCCATCGGCGAAATTCTGCTGATCGGCGAAGTTGACGCCACTCGTCCAGGACTGCGACGAATTGACGTCATTCAGGCCCGACCATTGGACGCCATTCGGGCTTGAAAGAAGCCCGACCAGCACAATGAATTTGCCGACGACGGCGGCATAGCGCGCCTGCGGCGGGTTGCCGAGACCGTCCGCAAACGCGGTCGAGCTCGAAACATCGAATACCTGCGGGACAACGTTGGCCTGTCCCGCAAACACCAAATTGTTGAATTGCAGGAACCACCAATTATCCGTGGTCGGGATCGCCGCATAAGGGCCGCCGGCCTTTGACACCTTGGTCCATGTATAGGCGGTGTTGTCGAGCTTATAGAGGTCGGTTGAGGTCGCGGCGAACACCACAACACTGCCGTCCGTCTTGTAGGAGGTGAAGGCGCCGCAGCAGTCTGCGCCGAGAGACGCCGAGATCGCCGACAGAGACGGGAACGGCCCGTAACCGTCGCCTCGGGGCACAACGTTCAGGACGTCGCGTTCCGTTGCGGCCTCATAATCCGAGACGTCAGGGCGGTACTCTCCGAACGGGATCACCGGCATTAGAAGGGATGTCCCTGCGTTCGCGCGATCGGCGAGAGCCGGCGGGAGGTTTCCGCGTCGAGCTTGGCCTTATGCGCGGGGATTTGCGCCTGCATCCGCGTCGCGCCAACGTCATCCTCCAGCACGTTGGCGTAGAGGAGCATCTTCGCGTGCGCGCGGATGAGCTGCTCCGCCTCGTTCAGCCAGGCGTTGCTATCGGTCGGAACCGAGATCGCCGGCAACCGGTAATGCATGTGCGGCCGGATGGTGTAGACCGCGATCGGCGTGGGCCAGAGCAGGATTTGACCATCAATATAGGTGAAATCGGTGGGACGCCCCGGGCCGGTGGTTGAGCCGGAAATCAGCCACTCCGCCTCCTCCGCGTTCTGCCACGTCAGGAAATAGCCCTGCGTGCCGTCCTTCAAAAACAGGCTATCGAACTGGATGACGTCCGGAATTTGCGCGAGGTCCGTCCCGTCATAGGCCTGACGGTTCGCTATAGTCTGAAAGGTCTTTGAGCGGGTGAAGTTGAACCAGAACCGATCATGAGCGTAATGGTCGATCGCGTCGGTGATTGCGCTTTGGGCCTGACTTGCGAGATCGCCGCGCGTCAGGTCCGACGCGATCTGATCCAGCATCGTTTGCAGGGTTTTCGAGCCCATCAGTCACCGCCGCCGGTTGAGGAATAGAAACCGGGGGCGCCGGCTGTTCGGCAAGAACAACCGCCGCCCCCGCGAAGTGCAGCCAGAGATCCAAGGATTACTGGCCGATGTTCAGATCGTTGTCGGCGACGAACTCGATCACGACATAGGCAGCGCCAGCCGTCGCCGCGGCGCCGGTCTGCGCGTAGATTGCCTGGATCTGCTTGGGCGCGGCGAGCGGATCGGACGAGACGGGCGCCAGCACCTGGACATCGGCCGCAGCCGTGACCGACTGAGCGTTGACCAGCTCCGTACCCGTGCCGCCGACGAAGCCGAGGCTGATGGTGTTGGTGGTGGCGGCATTGAAGGCCGTCGTGGTGATGATGTTGGAGCGCAGCATGATCGCGCCCGCCGGGAGCCACTGCTTCGCGTTGCCGGTGGCAATACCGGCATCGTTGTAGTTGACCTTGAACCGAAGATAGCCAACCTGCTGCGTCGAATTCTTCCGACCGAGAGACATAAAGAGCCCTTTCCGAGAGCGTTAAACGATGGTGGAGACGGAGACGGCGGCGCCCGTTAGAGCGCCGCCATCAGGGCCTTAGCCGTGCGCAACCGCGTAGGTGGTCACGGGGATGGTCGCGAAATCCTGGTTGTTGTAGACGGACTTCTTGATGCCCCAGACGGTCTGAGCGGAGACGCCGAGCTCGCGTTCGTAATCGAACAGCTCCTCAACCCACTTGAAGTGGGAGCCCTTCGCGTACTCCTTGCCGAAACCGACCGCGGCCGCCTGCGCACCGCAGAACACGGCGCGACGGGTGTTGGCCTGGGCCGCCTGGGCATTGGAAATGCCGTTCGGCAGGCGCGACCATTCGTGCAGGATGACGTCGTGATACTCGCCAAGGCTGTCATTGTAGACAGGGCTGTCAGCACCGGCACCGCCGGCCAGCGCGGCCTTCTGGATGTCCAGCCACTGGCCCGCGCCTGCGTCGGTGCGCAGATCGGTCACCTGGAAGTCGTGGAGGAACATCACCCACTTTTTCTTGCCCTTGACCTTGATGGGTCGCATCACCGGCGAAATCGTCTTGGCCTTCTCGACGCAGTAATCGATGTACTTGAGCTTCATCGTGGCGGTGTTGTCGCCGTTCACGGTCGCGTCATCGGCCGCGCCATTGGCGCGAATGATGAGGGTCGAAGCCGAAATGGCGTTGTTGCCCGTGTACCGGGGATCGGTCACGAGGATGTTGCCGGCAAGCTGGTTCGCCATGCAGAAGTCGAAACGGTTAGCGAACCAGTCCGACAGGCCATCCTTGCCCTCCGTGCGGAGGTTGAACGGAACGCGCTGGGCGTCAATCGTACCCTTGTTGCGGACACGGACCGCGTGCGAGAGCTCGTTGATGGTAAGCTTGTCGTTGTAGGTGGTCAGGCTTTCTTCGTTGCCCTGCAGGGTCTGACCTTCGGTCGAACCGTCGCCGGTGAGCTGGACGCGCAGGCCGATGGTGACGTTATCACCCGCGTTCTGGTCGAGCTCGGTCCGCATCTGGATCATGTTGCCAGCGCCCTCGCCCATGAACTTACCGAAGTAAGTTTCCTTGAGCGCTTCGGCGTTGAGCTTCTTGGCCCAAAGCTTGTTGGAAAGTGCGTCATTGACGCCGTAGGTAGTCACAGACATTTGTCAGCCCCGAAAAGGTGGAATTCGTGATGGGTTTGACCGCGTGACGCCGCGTGTCTGGCGCATCACCGAATTCGGAGCCTTCGGAGCGGGCTTGGCGCTTTACGACCGCCGGTCGAGCGCACGGATTGAGGTTCGTGCGAAACCTTGTGCCCTTGGGGTTGGGCGAGAGAGCGGCTTAGCCGCCCATAATCCGGCGAGCCTTGGCCGGGTTTTTGTCGCACCAAGCCTCGAACTCATCCATCGGCATACCCATAAGACGCTCTGCCGTCATGTCCTGGTCGCCGGAATTTCCACCGGTATTTGACAAGGATTTGTTGGCGGCTTGGCCGCGCTCGATGGCTTCGAGCTTCTCGGCTCCCGTGGGCGCTTCCTGCCCTTTCGGCGGAGTTTCTGCCGGTTTCGAGTAGCCGCGTTGCTTTGCCAGCGCATAGAGCATTTCCGCAGGGCTCTTGCCTTTCGACATCGCCATTTGAGCGATGGCGATCTCATCGGCTTGCAGGGCGCGGCCCAATTCTTCGCCCTCGTAGCCGATCGCCTGCAACTCCGCCGCTCGAGAGGAGAGCAGATGATTGTAGGCCGCCATGTAGTCCGGCGTGGTCGCGGTGAACTTCTGAGCGTCAGCCTTGTAGTTGTTGACGAACGTGGTGTGCTCAGTCGCGGCCTTCTTCTCGGCTTCCGTCGCCTCGAGCTTCTGCTTGATCGCGTTGACGGCGCCGAAAATGTCATCTTCCGGGGTCGGATCGCCCGCCTGCTGTTCGGTCTGCTGCTGACCGCCGTTCAACTTCTCGATGACCGAGAACCGGCCCCGGAATTCCGCAATCTGCTGCTGCGCATCGCGCAACTGCTTGTCGAGCTCCTTCCGGCGCGTACGCTCTTCGTGAAGCGCCGTCAGCGGAACGGTCTTGCTCGCGGCATCGGCGCCCTTGCCGTCACCAGCGCCAGGAGCATCGGTGCCGGCATCCGGCGCGGCGCCGCCCGCGGGCGCAGTATCGCCACCGCCGGCATCGGCGCCGGAGCTATCCGCAGGGATACCGCTTTCCCCGCCGGTTTCGAAAAACTTTGCCTCGTCCGAAGAGAGCGAGGGCCCAACAGTCGTTTCCGTGGTCATTCAGTCGTCTTTCTGCCGATACGGCCGGCAACCGATTGCGCGGATCGCCGCGCGCGAGCCCGGGAAATCCGGGATTACGAAGCGAGGAGAAGGATTGCCTCCTCCTCCCGCCGTTTCTTTGCCACCTTGGCCGCAGCCGCAGCCGCTTCCATGCGTTGTTTCTGGATTGCCTCCACATCGATAGCCGGCGCGATCGGCGCGGCATGAGGCCTCGCTATGGGCCGGAACGTCGGCATAGTTCGTCGATCGACCGGAGGCGGAATGGTGCGTGTGATCGCGGCGAGCTGCTTGGCCCGCTCCATTTCCATCAGCAGATGACCGATACCGCCTTGCTGGAATTCGTAGTCGAAGCCGGTTCGCGACAGTTGAGCGTCGTTGCCGGTGACGGTGAATGTTGCCGGGCCTTCGGCCTCAAGAATGATCTCGTTGACCGGATTGCCGTTGAGCGTGAACGAGGCAGCCACCGCGTTGACGGTCGGTGCGAACGCCACGGCGCTCCCGGCCCAAGCGAAAGCGCCAGGCCCGGCCGCCTCCGAAACCGTAAACGAGGAAGCCGAACCCGCGAGCACAAGCGATCCGGCAGATACCGCCTCCGTGATCTGGAACGAGACCGGGAACGCCGTGAGCGTGAAGGCGCCGGCCGCCGTCGAGAGATAGGCAGTTGTTGCGCCCCCACTAATCTGCCCGAGAGCGAGCCGGCCGAGCGCGTCAAAGCCAAGCACGGGCTTAGAACTCCATCGCGTTGCAAGACACGTTGGTCAGAGAGGACGTGCCGCCGGTAGTGGAGAGGGACAGGTCGAACCAATAGGCCACACCTGGGGTAAGACCTGTGATGATGGCCGTGAGCGAGGCCGGCAGGATGGTGGCAGCCGTTTGCATTTGCCCGTTTATTGTCGAGCCGACTTGCGTTCCCGCGACCGCCGCACCATTTGCCGGCGGCGTGCCGGTGCCATAGCGCAATGAGACATTGTTGCCGGAAGATGCGCTCGAATTGTTGATATCCGCTTGGAAATCAACCTTCACGCGCCCGCTATAGCCGGGCGTCAGCGTGCAACCCGACGCCCCCAACCCCATCATCACGCCGGAGGTGGAAGTTGTGCCCGCAGGCCCCAGCGAACCGGTTTGAAGCGTGGCGCTGGAGAGTTTCAGCGGGCCGCAATCTTCCGCAAGGAGCACGATCGCGACTTGAGGAACAGCGGCGAAGTTGATCTTTGAGCCAGCACCACTCTGCCCAGCCCCCGAGCCGGTCCCGGCCGAGTTATAGAGCACGGTGGCGCGCGTGAGCACGCCGGTCCCGGAGTTATAGACGCCCGTTCCGACTTCCCATTGCGACAGATCCGCGCTCTCCGCGCGATATCGGAAGGTCGCGCCGTTGAGCGCGCCCGCCAGAGCCGGCGATTGATACCCGACCACACTGGACGAGAACGTCCAATCAGTAGTCCCGCCCGCGGTCGGGTTGAACCGGCAAACGTCGATGAATGAAGTACCCATCAGGTGATCGTAAACACGCCGTTGGTGACGTCGAAATTGACCAGGAAGCTATTGCCGTTCGTCAGCGTCAGCGACGTCCCGTAATCATACCACCCAACGAGATTTCCGGCCGCCGGTGTCTTGTTGTAGAGCACCGCATAGCGAAACGGACCGATCGAACCGCCCGCAGCCGTGATTTGCGCCGGGTTGAGCACAAATTTCTCAACGCCGCCGGCCTGGCTGTTCGCATTCGTGGTCGCGTTGAAGCCACCGGCTACATAGCCGTTGCCAGCCGCGATCTCGGTGATATCCGCCTTGACCGCGTTGGCCGCGACCGGGAGCGTATTCGACAGCATGATGGCGAATTGGTCGGTATCGAAATTGTGAACCTTCGCCGATATATCGTGCACGAAGGCTGAAAACTTGTTGAAAGCGGCCATTTTTACCCCTGCTGCATCGGCGCAATGCCGGTGATGTTGCCTTGCGCGTCTCGGATGAGCTGTTTCGGCGTGTTGATCGCCGATGCCAGCGTGTTCATGTCCCGTCGCATTTCGGTCAGGAACGCCATGATGAGCGCGGCTTGGCCGCCGTCATGCTGGACCGCGATCGGCGCGCCGTCCGGCCCGGCAACCTGCTGCGGGGGCGCCGTGAGCGCGTCAAGCGTCGCCTTATGGCGAGCATGCTCCATTTCAGCGTCGCGCTTGGCGGCCGCCTCCTGCCTGATGCCATCGACCTTCGCGGCCGTGAGCGCCTGATGCCCTTGAAGGTCCGCCTGCTGCTTCGCTTGGGTGAACTGCAACTCGGCGTCGCGCTTCGCCTTCTCCGGATCGCCCTGCTGCTGCGATTGCTGGATGCTGTCCGAAATGTCCTTCTGAGCGGACGTCGGCAGCGGCGAATACTTGAGCAGCGCGAGCCAGGTTGCCGGCGGCAGCATCTTGCCGATGACGGGCAGGATTTGCGTCAGCATCTGCCAGGTCATTTCCTTCTGGTTGGCCGAGGTCGGAGCCGGATCCACGATGACGTCATAGCCCTGCACGTCATCCTTGAACGCCTCGGCCTTGATCAGCCGCACATACTGAGCGTTCTCCGGCCCCTCGATCTTGATAAGGCGCCCATCCGAAAGGAAATTCTCGATCAGGTATAGGAGCGCGAGGCCCTGTTCCTTCCGATACCTGCGCAGACCGTCAAAGAACGGCTGCATCAGCGTCATGACGGCCTGCTTGCGTTGGAGATCCAGCGCAGCCGCCTGATCAGCACCGGTCTGCATCCCGACCGCTTCAAGATTGATGCCCGTGACGCGCCCAAACACCCCGAAGGCGAACTGCATCATTTCAAACGAGCCTTGCGGGAATTGCGCGGCCGTCTTGGGGATCATCTTGGGGTTGGCGCCGAGGGATCCAGGCTTGAGGAACGTCACCTGATCCTGCTTCGCCCAGCTTTCCGCGCCTTCCGCGTCGTTCTCGAAGAACTGGCCGCGCTCCGCGGCAACGCCGCCCTTCGCGGTGCTGTTCATGATATGCATCGTCTGCATCAGCCACTTGTTGGCCCAACGAGACGGGTCTTTCATCGCCCGAACGATGCCGAAGAACGTATTCCGGTTGCGATCGCGCTTGCCGGTCATGCACTTCATGGAGAACTGCCCCTTGATCGGGCTGTCACCGATCTCGAGCAACACGTTGCCCATGTAGGCCTGCCGGTAGACCTTCCGGGTTTGCTTGACGGATTTGGGCATCTTCGCGCCGGCAATCTTCATCCGCTTGCCGAGCTCGCGGAATTCCTCCTCCTGGAGCGTGATGATGTTCTGCCCGGTAGGGTCGGCTGGATCGAGCACAAGCCAGACGGGAACGCGCTCGATCCACTGAGCGCGGATCATCGTCACGCCGTCGTCGCTATCCTCGCCGTGCTCGCCCTTGTTGTAGAACTTGCCGTCATTATGGTGCGGATTGTCGCCCTCGGTCTCGCCGCGATCGTCAACCCACGTCGCGTTGTAGTCCGCATCCTCAAACGGCTGATCGGGATCGCCCGGGCAGAGGGCGCGGGCCTCGTCGAGCGGCACATTGCGGCGGATATGGAAGCGGCGCCGAGTATCGCGCAGATTGCGCTTCTTCGCCGAGCTGTCCCACACCATTTCGAGCGGGTCCATCCGCTCGACTTTCGGGTCACCGTCCTGGTTCTCCTCATAGTCTAGGATGGTGTCAGTCCAGCCCATGCCGCAAACGATCTCGTCGCGGAAGGCGTCGCTTTCTTCGTCCTCCGCCTCGGATTGATCGCGGAACCACTTCGCCGCCGATGTTAGGAGCTCGTTCTTCTGAACATCACCCTGCTTGCGGGGAATGAACTGGATCTCCTGCCGATTGCCGATCTCCTGTCCAGAGACGCTATCGACGTAGGTTCCGACCTGATTGAAAATGACAATCGGGCGGTTCATGTCGCGCAGAAGCTGCTTGTCGTCGTCGGTCAGCTGCTCGCCGGCCTCGAACGCGAAATCCTCGCGCGCCTCACGACGCCAGCGGGTTTGCGCTTCGCTGTCATAATCGAGCTTGAACCAGCCCTTGAGCTTGCGGAAGATCGCATCCGCATCCTGTACGGTTTTGCGGGCCGCTGAGGCCGAACCGTCGCTGTCCTGGTCGTTGTCGATGTCTGACATGCTTGCTTCCTGCCCCCGATCTGTCCGTTACGCCGTCGCCCGTTCAGCCCAAGGCTTGCGAAATTTGACGGTGCACGAACCCGCGCCACGCATCACGATATCCGCGCGCAGGCGGATCGCCGTAAGGCCGGTTTGGTTCGCTGGGAGCTTGAGGGCCGGCGGCTCGGCGATGTAGTTTGAATAGCCGCCTGCATCATTGCCCGCGATGGCGTTCGCGTTCACCGATCCGTCAGTGGTCGAGGGAGTGCCCTGCGTGTTGAACGGCTGCAAATAGACCTGAACGCCGTTGAGGCCGGTCGCGCCAGCCGCCACGTCATATTCTATGCCGGCGCGGATGATATCGCCCGCAACCACGTTCGTGATCGTTAGAGCCTGGAACAGGATCACCGTGCCGGCGCCCGTCGCGGTCACCGCTACCGATACGTCATTGCCCCAGGTGTTGCCGTTCGCATCGGCTGAACCGGCGACGATGGAAAACGCAGCCGTGGCAAGACTGTTTTGCGAGGCCGTCCAACCCGCGGGAACGTTACCGCTGTTTCCGGTCCCGCCCGCGGCTCCAGACGTCCCGGAGAAGCCAGGGCTGATCATCATGTTGTAGGCAGAGTTTGCCGCCGACGAAACGGACTGATTGAGCGAGGTCTGACGATGGCCCGGCATCGGGTTGAGGTACGGCGCGATGATGGGCGCGAGACCAGCGCCGATCACCTGCGCGCCGACGATGTTATCGTGGGTGCCATCACCAGAATTCTTGAGCGCAATCGCGCCGTTTCCGGAGGTGGTCACCGCAAAAGGCGACTGATCGAGCGTCACCACCATCGGCGGTCCGCGGAAATCATCCCCATAGTTGAGATAATCCACCATCAGGCGGTTGAAGTCCGCCAGGATGCCGATCTGCTGCGCCGTGTAGTTGTTGGCGCCGCGCTCCCACACATAGAACACGCGCATGCCGGCATCGTTCGCGGCCTTGATGATTGTCTTGAGGTTCGCAAGCGACGTGGCAGCAGATGTTCCCGCAGTCGGATAGAGCTGCGCAATATCGTTGATCGGGCCATCGAGAAGGACAGAGCCAGCGCCAGAGGCGACCATGGCAGCGAGATTGGTCAAGAACTGATCGGTACGATTGCCGGAGACGCCATAGTTGAACGTGTTGATGATGGGCTTTCCCTGAGCTCGAAGCGCCGAGTTCGCCCAATTCATCCAGCCCGTGTTCGAGAGGTTAAATTGCGTGGTTCCGTCGTTGTACTGCGCGATGACGCGCGACGTCCCTAGGAACGTCCAGACATTCGGGTTGCGATATGGCCGCAGGATCTTGGCCTGAGAGAGTACGCGAGTATTTGCCATTGAAAAGCCGCCCTATGCCAGATCGATGAGGTAAAAGCCGTCGCTGTCGGTCAGGTACGCGCCGTCGCTATCGACGAGGAACACGTACCCGGCGGGAGGCTTGAGCCCTCCCGCCACGGCCGCGACGAACAGAAGTTTCTTCGCTCGCCTCATCAGGAGCTCGCGAGGACGATGGCCGAGATATCGGCATAGACGCCCGTGGCCGTGGTGACAGCCAACTGATAGCTGCCACCCGGGATCGGGAAGGCCGCGAAGCCGTCCGCGGTGAAGGCCTGGACGTCTACCCAGGTCACGCCGTCAGCCGCTTGGCGCTGGAGCTTGACCGAGCCGCCACCCCAGACGCCAGCGTGAACGGTCATGCCGTATTCGCCGGCCAACAGGCCCCAAGGCCCATCGGTCGCGGAAATGTTCAGGAAAACCTTCTTGTCAGTGTTCGCAGCAGGCATTTAGACCCCCTCAGTGAAACTTGCGGCCGTAATGGCGCCGCTCCATTGCTTCGAGCTCCGCGAGCTCGAGAGCCGCGGCGTTGACGGCATCGATCGCGGAGCAAAAGGTGTCGAAATCCACCGCCTGAAAGCTCATGCGGGTTTCGCCGATCCTGTTGGAGAACGGGACGAACCAGCCCGGGAAGATGCCCCAATGGGAAATGGTCACTGCGCATCCCCCGATAGGGTTTCGACGGTCACAACGCCGTCCTTGTGTTCGATAAGACGGTAAGCCGAGCCGATCTCACCGAGCCCGAGCAGCGCGAAAACCTCAAACGAGTAGCGCACGCCGCAAATGTGGATAATGGCGTTGACCCGATCGACCTTGACCGGGAATTTCTTCCACGGGACTGAACCGCCGGCCTCGATAACGTGCGGCATCAAGGGCGAACTCCCTTGAGCAGATAGAGCTTGCCGGTGCGACCGACGTTCGATCGCGGCCGCGTACCGCGATAGCGGCCTCTGGAGCGCTTCCGGAAACTGACGAGCTCCTCCTGGCACCGGCGATAAGGCGTCATGCTCGCAACGATCGTCGCGAGCGAGAGGCCTGCAGAGAGAAACCTATGACCGTACATTCCCATCCCCTTCACCATCCAGACGGCAGGCCGCCGCCGCTAGAACCCCGACCCGAATAGGCCTTCCGCTCCGGACGCTTGCCCGGAGGTTCATCGTAGACCACGCACATCAGCCCGTAGGCGTCCGCATCGTGCGAGCTCCAGTCGTGGTTCGGGCCCATACCAACGTCGCGCTCCTCTGAGCGCTTCTCGTGATACCAGCCGAGGCTATCGCGGCCGTCCTCGGTGGTGGCCTCGTTGAAGAACACCCGGTTAAAGACGCGGCGCGCGGTTTGGATGCGCGACATGGCCGCGCCGGTGCCTTGGTTCGGGATTACCAGGACGTCCCACTCACCGTTGGCACCCGCGTCACGCATCGCGCTTTCGTAGGAGGTGGCGTGGACCTTATCGCCCTGGGCGCCGTCGTGAGGCAGATAGACCGTTGCGCCCTTGTTGAACTTCTTTTCGCGCATCCATTCCGCGTAATAGGATAGAGGCTGGCTCTGCGCGGTCATGTGGTCGAGCACGTTGATTTTCTGCCCAATGAACTGAGCGGCCCAAATCGAGCCGGCGTCGGCGCGCATGCCGGTGCCGCCGATGTCGAAGAACAGCTTTATCGGCGCCAGCGGATCGCGCGGCACGAAGCAGATGCGGCCCTCTTCCTTCGCGGCCGTGAGGTACTTGGCGTAATAAGCGCCGGCCACCACCGATCGGAAGCCACCTCCCCACACCCAATCGTATTGATCCGGACGGTTGGCCTTGTCGTCGAGGCGCGTCTTGTTGAGGATTTTGGGAAAGAACGGGTTGTCCCGCCAATTGAGCTCAACGATTTTCGCGCCTTCCGGCGGCGTGGCGCGAAAGCGAAGATGCGTCGCGCTCTTTTTCCGATCGGGGTTCCAGGTAACCCAAATCTCCGAACCCTCCTCGCGGACGGTCGGGATGGT
The DNA here is from genome assembly GCF_049949275.1 of Bradyrhizobium genosp. A. Taxonomy (NCBI): domain Bacteria; kingdom Pseudomonadati; phylum Pseudomonadota; class Alphaproteobacteria; order Hyphomicrobiales; family Nitrobacteraceae; genus Bradyrhizobium; species Bradyrhizobium genosp. A. Next base: position 4,470,704 of record NZ_CP188196.1, read on the forward strand.
GATGACCCAAGCGCCTTCGGAGACGGCCTCAGCCTCATCCACCCACAGCAGGCGGATGCGCGCTTTCGACTTGATGCTGTCGAGATTGTGCCGCAGGCCGACGAAAACGAAGCTGATGCGCCGGCATTTCGTCCGGATGTAGGTATCGCCGACGTCATAGCGAGCCGCGAGCCAAGGTTCAGAGGCAATAGCTGCCTTCACCTCGGCGAACGAGCTATCCGCCAGGCTGTTCATGAACTCGCGACCGCAGACAATCACGCCATCCATGCCGGCTTGCGCGAAGTCGACGCCCTTGACGGCCGCCATTTTGGCGAACGAGCGGGTTTTCGCCGAGCCGCGACCACCAAAGGCGCCACGAAACATCGCCTCTCCCGTAAATACGGGGACGAGCTTCGGCGGCAGCAGGATCGGCGGGACGGTGCTCAACTATTCCCCTCGCCTTCGGAAAACGCCGGGTGATCGGGAGGGAAAGGAGCCGCGACCAGCTCAAGACGGCCAACCGTCTCGATCGGCTTGTCACCCCCATTGAGCGTCTGTTCGATCTTGTCGCCGTACTTCTTCGGCGCCATGCGAGCCATGATCCATTTCCGGGTATCGACCTTGAGCCGAGACCGAGCGACGAATTCCGTGTTCTGCCGAACCGCGCCCGTCTCCGGATCCTCGATCGCATCGCCCGAGCTATCGTCAGAGATCTGGAGGATTTCTTCCTCCATGCACGTCGCTCGAGCATCCATCGCGCGCGCGTATTGGTCCGAGAACTCCGGATGCTTGCCGATCCAGAGGAACACGGTGGACAGCGCAGGCATGTCCGGGTCGCGACAAATCGACCGAAGGCTTTCACCCTCAGCCATCCGAGCGCAGATCAGAGTTGCCGTGTCTTGGGAGTAGTCGGAGGGACGAGCCATGGCCTTAGGGATCAATCGCCCAACAGCTCATTGGAATACTGCCCAATCAGCGAAAGGAACTCGTCCCCTTCCGCATGAACCTTATCGGCGAGCTTGCCGAGCGCCTGGACGCCCTGGAGCTGCTTGGCGAAGCCCTCGCGCATCTTGTCCATGTGCGCGCCCGTGAGATCGGCGAGCGTCTTGCGATGCTCCTCCATCATTTCGCGCAAGGACTGACCGGCTGCGCTAGCGCCAGTGACGGACATGGAAGAACCTCCAGAGGGTTGAGCAGGAACGGGAGCCGGCGCAGGCCGATCCGGGATCAGATCGACGGGCGGCAGCTTGATTGCGTTGCGGATGGCCGTTTCAATCTCCGCATCAGCAGCAGCGGCATCGACCACGGTGGAGTGAGCGCCCCAGCGCAGCTTGATCCATCCAGCCTCAAGACCCATCGCAAGGGTCTCGATGCCCGGGATGTCGGCGAGCCGCAATTTGAGATCAGCAACAGACAAGCGCGCCCCCGCGAATTTGGCTGCCGTCTCTCCGGCTGTCACCGCTTTCCCGGCCTGCAAGGCTTGCGGTTAACCCATCTGCGGCCCCGGGATGGAGCATGGCGCTAGTCTCTCTCGCGCTTCCGATGTCAGAAATAGAATGAGACTGACAAAGCTCGTTGAACGTCTCTCCGTTCTTGTCACGCCGTTCTTAGGTCACTGCCCTGCAAGTGGCGGGTTTGCGTGGACCACCGCTTGACGTTTCGCGGTTTCGATTTCGAAAGCCGGCGGCTTCACTCCCCCGACTAAGCCGCCGGCCAACCTACTAGGCGGATCAATTCGCGGTCCCCACTCAGGGCTTTCCCGCAATCCCCGCCGTTCGCTAGGAACTCTTGTCGGCTTCGTGCTTCTTGGCCTGACCAACCTGGTACGGCATCCAGTGATACGCGCCGTCCTCATCGGGGGCGCCGACCTTGCGCGAGCACGCCCAATGAGTATCGGGACCGTCGAGCATGACCTTGAGATTGCAGTAGGCGTCAGGCGCATTGCCTTCCTTGTCGCCATGCACGCGAACGATCATCGCCGGGTAGACATCCCCCGCCGCGACGGAATTTCCGCCGTCATTGTGGTTCAGCCGATGTCGAGCGATCTCAGAAACGTCCGTCGCGTTCAGGCGATACCAGACGATGCGGCCGATGGTGGGGATTATGGTGGCGTTGGTCACTTGACCTCCGAAAAAGATTGGGAAGGGAATTGAGGCCGGAAAAGAAACGAGGGCCGGCCTGTGGCGTGATCACAAACCGGCCCTCGCGCGCCCCAACCCCAAGGAAACAATTCAATCGAACGATGAAGGAGAAGCATCGCCGACCGAACGCGATTATTCATCTGCGATTTGCGCGATGACCTCAACGCGCGCGTGAGGGTGAAGCAGGGGAAACGAGGGATAAGCCGCGCGCAAAGTCTACGCGGCCTCGCGCGGCGGCATCTTACGCCCGTCCGGCAGCAATCCATATTTCGCCAAGAGCTCATCGGGCGCCTTGCAGCCAGCCAGGCCCGGCGCAGGCCCAGCGTAGCGGGACCAGTAGCCGCCCTTGGCGAACATCTTCACGGCATCCTCGATCGGGAATTGCGCGGCCTCGCCGCCGAGCTGCGCAAGGGCCGCTACCGCCGCGTGATCCGTCCAACGCTGTTGATTGAGCCAGGTTTGCGCTTGTGGGATGTACGGCGTCCCGATCTTCCCGGCGTTGTCGATTGCGTATTTTCTGATGGCATCGATCAGCATTTGCGGGTGCAGGCCGGTTTTCACTAGGGCGTTGAACTTGGCTTCCGCGGGCTTGCGCGGATTGTCACCGTCACGCTTGGGGTATGCCTTCCAAAATTCATCGAACCTTGACAGTTCACTCTCACCCGTTCGGTCGGAGACCGGACGAGAGTTTTCCTTTCCCTTCCTTTCCCTTCCCTTCCCTTCCCCTTGTGCGCGCTCAAGGGGCGTGCTCGTCGCGTGCTCCACGCGAGGCTCACACGTCAAAGCATTGTTTTCATTGGGCTCAGGAAGAGTAGAGGCACTTTCACGGTTGTTGATGATCTGATGATCGTGCCAGCTCGGAATGTATCCGTACTCGCGCCCATCGACCTCGTACTTGACGAGAAACCCACGCGACAGCAACGCGACGAGCACGCGAGAGAAATCGATCTCATCGTGCGGAAGGCAATCGAGTTTCAATTCCCTCGGCTTCCACTTGAACCGACCCTCGCGATCGGCCGCGGTCCAAAGGCCGGCGAACGCCAAACGGAGGGGAAGCCCGCTTTCCTTCTCAGCCTCAAAAAGCCCCTCGTGCCTGAAGAATTCGGGCTTTATCGTCCTAATTCGCGCCATTGTCCCAGCCTCCGAGCCAAGCCGCATGCTTTAGAGCTTCGCGAATACACCCCATGGGGTCGCGATAGATCTCCGAGCCGGTGAACCTCAGAATGCGATAGCCGGCGCCTACGGCAGCGCGATCACGTGCCCGATCCCGAGCGGCCTGCTCCTTTGTCCGTTCATGAAAATCATGCCAATCGCACTCAATGATAAGCTTGCGATCGGTCTCGGATGGAGCCGAGAGGACAAAATCCGCACGCCAATCGAGCAGGCGCTTTTGCATAACGAGGAGAAGCGACCCTCGTTCGCGAGCCTGCTCCTCCATCATCCGCTCGGACCCGTCATCGCCGTCGCCGCGGGCCACGTCAATAGCATCGAAGCATACGAGATCGCCACTGCGGACGTGCTCGCAAAGACCGATGTAAAAGATCGCCTCTATCGGACTGTCTGTAAAACCGGCACGAGTGACCGACGCGAACATGGCATGACACCTGTTTGCCGCAGCGTCAGCCAATTGATCCGCCAAAAGATCAATTCCACCTTTCTTGCTCATTCTCTTCTCCCTTAACGACGCTCACGACGGCGCCGCCTTCCCCATCAAAGGCGATTTCAACGCATGCGAGCCGGCCGCCTCAAAGACTTCGGGCGTCATGAATTCGCAGAGATTTCGCGCGCCCTTCATTGGCTACGCGACCTCTCGAACATCAGAGGTGGAGCGCCGCTTCAGAGAAGCTAGCCAGGCGTCGAGATCATCCGGGTCATATCGAACCTCGCCGCCTCTCTTGATGAAGACGGGTCCGTCTCCAGTGCATCGGAGCTTTTCCAGCCGACTTTTCGTGAACCCGGTATATTCGGCAGCCCCCTTTGTATCGACGGGGGGCCGGTGCTGCTGCGACATGCAAACCTCTTCTGTTGGACACGCCGGAAGGTTGAAATCTCCGGAGCGCACTTGGAAACAAATGGAGGCTTGTAGAAGTCAGCGATTTGACTGCGACCCGCAACGGCGGAGCGAGACGCAAGGAGTGGAAAGAGTGGGAAAGCCGCGCGCTTGGGCGGCGAGGCAAAGCTGGTGAGCGTCGGGCCGCGCGCGCTTCCGGAGGGCCGGCCGGCCGAAGGCTTCCGAAATCAACCCGCTCGAATTGACACAACGTTATCAGATGGCGGATTGAGGATCATGCTGAGCATCGCGGCGAGCGCCTCGAATGCCTGGCGCTTCTCCTCGAGATATTCGTACCTGTCGTAAGTCTCGCGCACCCCGCCGATGACGTGCCCCATGCACCGTTCAGCATGGTCGGCGTCTACCTTGGCGCGGCTCATGAGACTGCGACCAGTGCGGCGGAGATCGTGCAATTGCCATTGCTTCATGGGCGCCCTGCCCTCCGCCTTCCGGATCTTGGCGATGATCCGATCCAACTCCTTCTTGGCCTTGCTGAAGCCGCTAAATGGCTTCGCGCCGTCGAGCTGACCGCCACTAGTCGTGGTCGAAAAGACGTACCAGGAGTTCTTTTTGCAGCCGGCAGGCTTCTCGCCGATCAACTCGCGCATGGCCGGAGTGATCGGGATGACGTGATCCAGCTTGTTCTTGTACCGTGCGCCGGGGATGGTCCACAGGTCCCCCTCTAGCTCATCGGTGTGCATCTTGGAGGACTCGTTGCGGCGGGTCATGGCGAGCAGCAGAGATTTTACGTAGCGGGGATAGCAGGCCGGCTGCTCGATTTGGTCCAAGGCCGCCCAAACATCCCTGATTTCGTCATCTGCCAGAATGCGTTTGCGGGCGCGCTCCTTCGGTTTGGTCTTTGCCATACCGCGGACGATCGGCGATTTGAATTCGTCATCCTGGACCATCTGCCAATTGAAGGCCTTGCGGACGTGGGCCAGCACCCGATCGGCCATCACCGGCCCGCTTTCAGCCTTGATCTCGTTCAGCATGGCGGTGATGTCGCTGCGCTTCAGATCGTAGATTGATTTGTCGCCGATCCGGGGCCGAACATGGTTGGTGAAGGCAGCCTTCACCTGATCGCCGCTTCGAAGGCCATCAACATGGTCCTGCTCGAAGGCGTCGAGCACAGTATCTACAGTGTGAGCGGCGGCCCTCTTCTCCCGCTTTGCGTCGGCGCGCGCCCCCTGGAGATCCCCTTGGGGATCTTTCTTGTCCGCAACTTCGCCGGCCGCTTTTTTTGCGAACTCACGGGCCTGGTCTGCCGTGATGTTCCCGTGCAGGCCTAGGCCGAGCCAGCGCTGCTTGCCTGTTGTTTTGTCACGATAGCGATATCCATACGTCACTGCGCCGCTGTTGAGCCGACGCGCGACGAAACCTTTGACCTCCTTGTCAGCCAGCAATTCGCCCTTGGCCAGCTGATCAACCTTGGTCTTGGTAATCTTCACTTGCATAACGGTACCGTGTGCACACGAAATCATCACGGGGTCTTTATGCACACACCATGCACACGGAGCAACGTCAGGGCAAGGAAATTCACGGAAAGGTGCGGCAATTCACAGAAATACTGTTGTTGTAGAGTTTTCGCGCTGTTATGCTGAAAATTCAACAATAACTGAGGCTTACGAAGTGGCTGCATCCATAACTTTTAATCACGGGGTCCTGGGTTCGAGCCCCAGCGCGCTCACCAACAGAATCAAAGACTTAAGCGAAGAAGCGAGCCAGCCAAGTATTGGCGCTTGCAGGTCGATTATCGCGCGAGAAGCAGGCTGGTTTGGTTGTGTTGTTCGGGCAGCTTGGTAGTCAAACACCATCGCCGCCACTGAATGTGCGGCTGTTGCCTGTGGTCCAGGTTGTCACGCCAACAAAACGGGGCATCAGCGATTTTCCCAACCAAGGAAATCTTGCGCGCGCGTGCAGGATTTGCGGCCACGCAGGCCAAACTGCTCCGATAATTGCGTCCCCATCTAGCTCAAGCCGCGCTCGGATCTTGGTGCAGTCCAGGGCCGTCACCGTAATTGCATCGCGCTCGCCGCAGGCATAGGAACGTTTCCATGCGCGGGGACTCTTACAGTCGCAATCGATCCTGTGTTGCTCGTGGATCGAACGATGGAAAAAGCCGTTGCCTATGCCATCTCAGCGCTCCTTGTGGGCTTCGGTGCCTGGATACTCGTCGATGGCCTTTCCTCTAGCTCGCCCGCCCTTTGGACCCTCGTTGCGCTGGTCCCGATCACGATTGGAATCGTGAGCGCTTTTGGCCCGATGTGACTTGATGGGGACAATCGGGGATGGGTCAGCGCGTCTGCATTTTCCGAATCGAGGTTCTGTGGTCGTTCCGCTGATGCGTCGCGTTCGGGGGTGTAGGCGTGAGCCAGTTTCTATCGATGCTGCTGCTAGTTGCTGCCGTCTTTCTGACCGTCTGCTTCGGAGTGGCGGCTTGGCGCGTCTCTGATGAGAAGGATCTCGACGTCACCGGCCAAATCGCGCGTCAGTCCTATGGATGGAAGGCGCCTCCGACCCGGTAACCTCGGCACTCGCCCTCCGCCGCCGCCCGGCAACCATCCGCGCCTTTGTGCCGCTCTAGCATCGCCAGTTCGACGTGTTCCGCGAGCACGGTCAGATGATTGGCCAGCCGATCAAACAGCTCGCGCTTGGCTTTGTCGGGTTTCGGGGACAGTGCACTAAACTAGGTATGGATATTGATGGCCTTCCCTAGTTCCAAATAAAGGGGCAAAAGACCCAGCCGCGTGAACCATCGAGCAATGGTTAGCGCGAACATAATCCCAAGCGCTTTGCCTGCCGTCCCTTCAGCTGTCCGGGGCTGCAACCGTCGCCGGCACACTCAGCGGAGCGCCTCCCACCGAAATAGGCCCGATAGACTTCGACTGCCGAACCATCCGCTTTCGCATCATCAGCCGATCACGCGCGCGTCCTCTTGGAATGGATGAGGTAATTTCCGACGTCATGGTACTTTGCAGCGCATCGATCTTCGCGATCAGCGTCGAAAGCTGCGGCGATATTTTCTTCACGTCGCCCCGCTCGTCCGTGATGCTCTGTCGGAGAGAAAGAAGCGTCGTTGAATCCTGCTGCCGCAGCGTCACATTCTGCTGCAACGAGGAGTTGATCTCCTGCAGCGAGGCGGCTTGCTGCTGCTGGGCCGACTGAATGTCCTTCAAGGCAGCGACAATCGGATCCGGTTTTGGCGCGGTGTCTTCCTGGCGCGGAAGCAGCGCAGCCAGGCTGCTGATGTTCGGCGACGGGAGATCAAACGGCGGAAGATCAAACGGCAATGTATAGATGGCCGCCGCGCCATTGATCGCCAAAGCACACACCGACAGTGCCAGCACCGATTTCCGGCTGGAGCGCTTGCCCGGTGCCGGGGCTTCCGGGGCTTCGTGCTCGGCTTCGTGCTCAGCTTGGGGTTCGAATGCTGCGGCTGCGAGTGCTGCAGCGTCGAGGTGCTCGGCAAAGCCCAGCGTTTCGGATGTCGTGCTCATACGCATTGACCTCATGAGCCAGCAAAAGGAAGCCGTCGCCGGAACGTCCTCGCGACGCCTCCTTTACGCAGCACCCACTTACAACTGTCTAAAATTGTAGGCTTTTTGGATTAATTCCACGTTAGCGACGCGGCCATCAGGCATGTCCAGCCACCCCGGCCGACTACTGGGCTATGCGATGGAGTTTGCGGTGCCTGTTCCACTCGCCCTGTCCAAAAAAGCCAGGAGACAACCGGCTCGAAAGGTGTAGGATTCGACCAAACGGGAGGAGCGGCATGTTTGAAATCACCGGTTTCGACACGGCAGGCGTCGTCAATCTCAAGCGCGAGTCACTCGCCGCCGCCCTCAAGAAGGCCAGGGAGCTGATCGAGGACGGGTGCCGCGACGTTCAGATCGTCGATCCCAATGGCCGGACCTACACCTCGTTTGAGCAGCAGGCCGCTTAGCCACCCCCCCGCCTTCGGCGCTCTTCGGAAAGCACCCGGGCTTCTGAAAGGACCTGGCGTGCGATCGCGCTACTGGCTTGCCATGCTGATCTGCTCAACGATCGGCGGCTTCGTCCCTGCGTTATGGGGTGGCGAGATGTTGTCCTATTCGGGAGTCCTGTTCAGTTGCGTCGGCGGAGCCGTCGGATTGTGGATCGCCGACCGAACCAGATAAGCGGCAACGGTGACCCGCATTGATTTCGCTAGTCGCGGCTTCGCAGCCGCGAGATGGATCCGCGAAAGCAACGCCGTTGCGTTGCCAATCAATCCGTTTGGGTGCACGCTCGCTTCAGGCGCGCAAGACGCCGCACAGGGAGTGCCCCATGAAGGAACATGGCCTGGATAGTCGCCATCGGGACAAGGATGGCGCGATCGGCAAAAAGCACGGCAATACGCTGGTTGGGACATTGCGCAAGATCTACGGCAAGGGTTTTGCGGCCGGCTATCCGGATGCGACCCAGCTCAGTGAGGTCCTGCATCAGTTGAACGAGACGTCGCTGAGCCAGTTGCGGCGCGATCACGACACCGGCCATTTGGGGCACAAGATCGACCACGCAAAGTGACGGGATGTCGCTGACGCGCCGATAGCCCCCAGCGACCTGGGTCGGATCGCTGCACTATCGGCCGCACTCGCCATTGAGGCTTCCGAAATCGCGCGCTAGGATGGGCCTTTTTACGGAGGCTCATTTGAAACAAGTCATTATCGTCGCAGCCCTCGCGCTGCTTGCCGCGGCGCCTGCCCGGCCCCAGGCTCTGGTCGATCCCAGCAAGGTTGCTCCCGAATACCGCGAAGCGGCCGAGAAGCGCCGCGCCGAGCAGATCCGTCAGCGCGAGTGCGCCCTGAAGGCGGACCTGGAGAAGGTGCTGCCGCGAGATCGGACCGTCTATCTCAACCGCTGCCTGGACACGATGGCGGCGAAGCAATAGCGCGCCCGGTTGCGCCTCAAGACGTGCAAGAAGTCGCAACCGGCTTTCAGGCTTTCTTCAGACATTCGGCTCACCGTGGCCGCCGATTTCCAATCATCATTGTTGTCGGCGCATGAGCTTCATCCAGGTCCAGTGCACGCGCTGCAAGACGATGTTCCGCGATCGCGCGGGACGGCTGGAGGACGGCTATTCCCGACAGTGCCCAGGTTGCGAAGTCGTGTTGTTCTTCGCCGAGGACTCGCAGCACCCCTTCATCAAGCGCGCCATGCGAGACGCACGGAAGGCCCGGAAAGAACAGCTCGAGGCTGAAGCAGCAAGGCGCGCTGCCCCGCCGGAACCGCGGGCGGCGCCGCGGTCGCGGTCGTCCATCGGTCGGACGCGGGTGCACGAGCGATCGGAGTAGCGACCCGGCCGACCGTTACGTCGCCTCGATCCAGATCCCGGCATCGGAATGCGTGCGGATGTGGTCGACCAGAAAGTCTGAAAACACCCTGATCTTCGCCGGCAGCCGGACGCGGTTCTGGTAGGCCACGTTCATCGTCAGCAACGGCAATTCCCAATCCGTCAGGACCGGCACGAGCTTGCCGGCCGCGATGTCGCTCTGCACGATGTAAAGCGGCTGGATCAGGATGCCGAGTCCCGCGCGCGCGGCGCCGCAGATGATCTGGCCATCATTGCTGTCGAGCGTCGGCGCGATGCGAATGGTCTGCGTCGTGCTGCCCTTGCTCAGGCGCAGCGAATAGGGATCATTGGCGAGGTTGTAGACCAGCATGTTGTGGCGCGCGAGATCGGCGGGATGCTCGGGGACACCGTGCGTCGCGAGATAGGACGGCGCAGCCGCCAGCACGCGGCGCATCTGCCCGATGCGGCGGATGATGATGTTGGAATCCGGCTCCTGCTCCCTGGTGCGGATCGCGACGTCGATGCCAGCCTCGATGAAGTCAGGATAGCGATTGGCGGCGATGATCTGGACGTCGAGCTTCGGATAGAGCTTGCGAAACGCCGGCAGCATCGGCGCCATGTAGATCATCGCAAAGGACAGCGAGCTTGTGACGCGCAGCATGCCCTTGGGCGACAGCGCGCGATCGCTGACGGCGTCCTCGGCCTCCGCAAGCTCGTTCAGCAGAGTGCTGCAGCGCTGCAGCAGCTCCTGCCCGGCTTCTGTCAGCCATTGCCGGCGCGTGTTGCGCTCGATCAGTCGGACCGCGAGCCGCTCCTCCAGCGCGCTGAGATGCCGGCTCGCCGCGGCGTTCGACATCCGCAGGATCTCGGCGGCCTTGGAGAGGCTGCCGAGCTCGGCCGTCCTGGAAAACACCTCGAGCTGGAGAAGACGGTCCATTCTTCCTCATATTGGAAAAGAGACTTACGATTTTTGGCCTTTATTTCCGCTTTCTGCAAGGCAAAATGGTGCCAACAAGCAAGATCGCAGGTGAGGAATTTCGGGAAATGTCGGGTCCGATCAAACACATCGTGATGTGGCGGCTGCGCGGGGAGACGGCCGCAGAGCGCTCGGCCGCCCGGACCAAGGTCAAAACCCTGTTCGAGGGCCTCAAGGGCCGGATCGACGGCCTCACCCATATCGAGGTTGGCGCTGACATCAGCGATGTCGATTATGCCTGCGACGTTGTCCTCGTCTCCGAGTTTACCGACAGCGTGGCCCTGAAGGCCTATGCCACCCATCCGGAACATCTGCGGGTGCGCGAGGAGCTCGGCGACTTGCGGATCGGGCGCTTCCAGGTCGATTATCCCATCAAAGAGACCGGCGCATGATCGGTTCGTTCACCTTTGAAAATCTGCCCTCCCGCGTCGTGTTCGGCAGTGGAACGTTGGCTGCGGCCAAGGCCGAGATCGAGCGTCTCGGCGGCAAGCGCGCGCTGGTGCTGACGACGCCGCAGCAGGAGGCACAAGGTGCCGCGCTCGGCGCTGCACTCGGCCCGCTCTATGCCGGCATCTTCGCCGACGCCACGATGCACACGCCCGTCGAGGTGACCGAGCGCGCGATCGCGGCGATGAAGGGTTGCGATGCCGACTGCGTGGTCGCGCTCGGCGGCGGTTCGACGACAGGACTAGGCAAGGCGCTCGCCTTGCGCACCGGCGTCAACCAGCTCTGCATTCCCACCACCTACGCCGGCTCGGAGATGACCCCGATCCTGGGCCAGACCGAGAACGGGCTGAAGACCACACTGCGTGATGTGGCCGTGCTACCGGAAACCGTGATCTACGACGTCGACCTGACGCTGACGCTGCCGGTCGGGCTCACTGTCACCTCCGGCATCAACGCCATCGCGCATGCTGTGGAGGCGCTTTATGCGCGGGACTCCAATCCCGTGACCTCGCTGATGGCGGAGGAAGGCATCCGCGCGCTCGCACGTGCCCTCCCCGCGATTGCCGCCAAGCCTGACGATCGTGCCGCCCGCAGCGATGCGCTCTACGGCGCGTGGCTGTGCGGCGTCTGCCTCGGCACCGTCGGCATGGCGCTGCATCACAAGCTCTGCCATACGCTCGGCGGCACGTTTGACCTTCCGCATGCCGAGACGCACACGATCGTGCTGTCGCACGCGCTGGCCTACAACGCGCCGGCCGTGCCCGAGGCGATGACGCGGATCGCGCGCGCGATCGGCGCGGCTGATGCGGCCCAGGGTCTCTACGATCTCGCCAAGCGATTAGGGGCCAAGGTCGCGCTGCGCGACATCGGCATGCCCGAAAGCGGCATCGACAGGGCGGCTGACCTCGCCGTGACCAATGCCTACTGGAATCCGCGTCCGCTCGAGCGCAACGCCATCCGCGAGCTGATCGCGCGCGCCTGGGCCGGCGAACCGCCGGTCGCAACCCAAGCGGCGGCCTGATCGACATGCAACGCACCCTCATCCAGTCAGCCACCATCATCAGCATGGACGATCACATCGGCGATCTCCGCGCCGGGGATGTGCTGGTGGAGAACGGGCGGATTGCCGAGGTGCGTCCCGGCATCGAGCTTGGCAGCGGCGCAGCCGAGACCGAGATCGTCGACGGCCGCGGCCGCATCGTCATCCCCGGCCTCATCAACGCGCATATGCACACCTGGCAGACGGCGCTGCGCGGGTATGCTGCGAACTGGACGCTGCTCGAATATTTCCGCCGCATGCATGCCGGGCTCGCGACCTTGTTTGCTCCCGACGACATCTATATAGCCACCCTCGTCGGCGCGCTGAACCAGATCAATTGCGGCGCCACCACGCTGGTCGACTGGTGCCACAACAATCCGACGCCTGCCCATACCGACGCTGCCGTGCGCGGCCTGATCGAGAGCGGCATCCGCGCCGCCTTCTTCCACGGCTCGCCAAAACCCGAGCCGAAGCCCGGCGAGCCGCACTTCTCGGAGGTGCCGCATCCCCGCCGCGAGATCGAGCGGCTGCTGTCAGGCCCCCTCGCGGACCGCGACGGCCTGGTCACGCTCGGGCTTGCCATTCTCGGCCCGCATTATTCGACGCTCGACGTGTCCATGCATGATTTTCGGCTGGCGCGGGAGCTCGGCCTGATCGCCTCGATGCATCAGGGCGGCGGCCTGGCGAAGACGCCCGGCGGCTGGGAGAAGCTGATCGAGGTGGGCCTCGTCGGCCCCCACGTCAACATCGTCCATGGCAACGATCTGCCCGATGATCTCCTGCAGAATCTGATCGATCTCGGCGTCACCTTCTCGGTGACGCCGGAGAACGAGCTGATCCAGGGCCATGGCTTTCCGATCACCGGACGGCTGCTCAAGCGCGGCGTCCGCCCGACCATCGGCATCGACCTGGAATCCGTGCTAGCAGGCGATCTCTTTTCCGCGGCCCGCGTCGCGCTGTCGACGCAGCGCGCACTCGACAATGCGGAAATGCGCAAGACTGAGGGCACGATCCCGGCGACGACGACGATCCCCGCGCGCGAGGCACTGCGCTGGATCACCACCGAGGGGGCGCGCATGCTCGGCCGCGAGAGCCAGATCGGCTCGCTGACGCCGGGGAAACTCGCCGATCTCGTGATCATCAATGCCGACGATCTCAACCTCTTCCCGGTCCACGATCCCGTCGCCACCGTGGTGATGCAGACGAGCCTCGCCAATATCGAGGCGGTGATGATCGGAGGCCGCTGGAAGAAACGGAACGGACAATTGCTGGTGGACGGGCTCGACCGGAACAAGGAACAGCTCGCGCAATCCGGCCAGCGGCTGGTGCGGGACATCGAACGACAAGGGCACGCCGCCAGATAGCGGCCAACGGACAACAAGAAATGACTGATACAAGCAAACAGGTCGCCTTCATCGGCATCGGCAAGATGGGCCTGCCGATGTCGCAGCTCGTCGCCAAGGCTGGCTTTAGCGTCACCGCCTTCGATCAGAGCGCGGCGCGGCTGAACGAGGCGCGCGAACACGGTATCGCTGTCGCAAGCTCAGCGGCCGAGGCCGTCAACGGCCGGCCTGTGGTCGTCACGTCGCTTCCCGACGACGCCGCCTTGCGCGCGGTGCTGCTCGGCCCGGCCGGGCTGATCGGCGCGATGGCGCCGAAGGCGGTGCTGATCGAGACCAGCACGGTCAGTGCCGAGGCCTCCGCCGAGGTCGATGCCGCCGCACAGGCCCGCGGGATCGACTATCTGCGCGCGCCGGTCTCCGGCAATGCCAGCATCGTCCACACAGGCGCGCTGAGCTGCTTCGTCTCAGGGCCCAAGGTCGCCTTCGAGAGCGCCAGACCGCTGTTTGCAAGCTTCACTCGCGCGCAGACCTATCTCGGCCCGGGCGAGGAAGCACGCTACGCAAAGCTCGCGGTCAATCTGATGATCGCGGTCTCGGCGGCGATGATGGCCGAGAGCCTGGCGCTGGCGCGCAAGGGCGGCATCGGCTGGCAGGACATCTTGAAGGTGCTGGACGACAGCGCGGTCGCCTCCCCCATGGTGAAGTACAAGACCGCGCCGCTCAGAACCCGCGACTTCGAGTTCGAGCTTCTCCTGCAAGCAGATGGCCAAGGACCTCGATCTCATCCTCGGCGCCGGCCATGCCGTCGGCGTGCCGCTGCAGCTCGCAGCCCAGGTGCGCGAGACCTACGGTTCGCTGGTCGCGCAAGGCGACGGCGAGACCGACTTCATCGCGACCGTGAAGCATCTCGAACGGTTGTCTGGCCTTGGCGAGCCCAAACTCTGATCGACGGAGGCGGAATTGCGTAATTTCAGCGAGACCAACATCACCGACGCCGTGCTCGAGCGCATCACTGGGGCGACCGATCCCCGCATCAAGCAGGTCAGCGAAGCCCTGGTGCGTCACCTCCACGCCTTCGTGCGCGAGGTCCGGCCGACCCAGACGGAATGGGAATACGGCATCGACTTCCTGACCCGCACCGGCCACATGTGCGACGACAAGCGGCAGGAGTTCATCCTGCTGTCGGACACGCTCGGCGTCTCCATGCTAGTCGATGCGATCAACCATCCGGTGCCGGAAGGCGCGACCGAGACCACTGTGCTCGGCCCGTTCTTCGTCCAGGCCGCGCCCGAGAAACAGAACGGCGACGATATCTCCGGCCACATGGAAGGCGATCCCATGATCGTCACCGGCTCGGTCTCGACCGTCGACGGCAAGCCGCTCGCAGGCGCCGTGGTCGACGTCTGGCATTCCGACAATGACGGCTATTACGACGTGCAGCAGCTCGACGAGATCGGCGACCTCGCGATGCGCGCGCGCTTTCATACCGACGCCAACGGCCGCTTCCATTTCTGGTCGATCAAGCCTGCGGCCTATCCGATCCCACATGACGGCCCGGTCGGCGAGATGCTGGAAGCGCAGGGCCGCCATCCCTGGCGCCCGGCGCATGTGCATTTCATGATCTCGGCGCCGGGCTTCGAGCAGCTCGTGACGCATGTGTTCGTCGCCGGCGACAAATATCTCGACAGCGACGTGGTGTTCGGCGTCAAGGACAGCTTGATCCACGACTTCGTGCGCTGCCCGGCCGGCCGTGCGCCGGATGGTCGCATGGTGGATGCCGCCTACTATCACCTCAATTACGATTTCGGCCTGAAGCAGGCCGCAAGCAGCGCGCAGGCGGCGTAAGCCGAACGTCGGATCGACGGACTGACAATAGTCCGCGACAAGGACAGACGACAGGGAGAGACGATGGGACCGCGGGTCAGCAGTGCCGCTTTGGCTGAGCGCCTCGAGAGCGTGATCGGTCCGCGCGCGACCATCGCGCGCGGCGTGCTCGATCAGCATGGCCAGAGCGAATCCTATTATCGCGCCCTGCCTCCTGATATCGTGGTCTTCCCGGAGACGACCGCAGAGGTCGCCGAGATCGTCAAGCTCTGCGCCGGCGCAAACATGCCGATCGTGCCGTTCGGCGCCGGCACCTCGCTCGAAGGCAATGCGTCCGCAGTCGCAGGCGGCGTCTGCATCGACTTCGCGCGCATGAACAAGGTGCTGACGCTCTACGACAGCGACATGAATGTCGTGGTCCAGCCCGGCATCACCCGCAAGCAGCTCAATACGGAGCTGCGCGGCACCGGACTGTTCTTCCCGATCGATCCCGGCGCGGATGCCTCGATCGGCGGCATGACGTCCACGCGCGCCTCCGGCACCATGGCGGTGCGCTACGGCACCATGAAGGACAACGTCATGGCGCTGGAAGTCGTGCTGACGGATGGTCGCGTGATCCGCACCGCTCGCCGCGCCCGCAAATCCGCGGCCGGCTACGATCTGACGCGGTTGTTTGTGGGCGCCGAAGGCACGCTCGGTGTCATCACCGAGATCACGCTGAAGCTGCATCCGCTGCCGCAGGCGATCTCGGCTGCGGTGTGCAGCTTCGACACCCTGCACAACGCGGTCGATACAGCAATCGGCATCATCCAGGCGGCCATTCCGGTGGCGCGCGTCGAGCTTCTCGACGACGTCATGATGCGCGGCATCAATGCCTACGCCAAGTTCGGCTATCGCGAGGCGCCGACGCTGTTCTTCGAATTCCACGGCTCGGAGACTGCCGTTGCCGAACAGGCCGAGCTGGCGCAGGCGATCGCCGCCGAGCATGGCGGCCGCGGCTTTGAATGGGCCAAGGCGCCCGAGGACCGCAGCCGGCTCTGGCATGCCCGTGACAACACACTTTATGCCGGCCTCGGCCTCCGGCCCGGCGCGCGCGCCGTCATCACCGACGTCTGCGTGCCGATCTCGCGGCTCGCCGAATGCCTGACCGACACGCGCCGCGACGCGGACGAGCACGGCTTCACCGCGCCCATCGTCGGCCATGTCGGCGACGGAAATTTTCATATGTTGATCCTGGTCGATCCCGCTAAACCCGACGAGATCAACGGCGCCAAGGCGCTGCAGGCCCGCATGGTCGGCCGCGCCATCGCCATGGACGGCACCTGCACCGGCGAGCACGGCATCGGGCTCGGCAAGATCGGCTATCTCGCTGACGAACTCGGCGAAGCCGTCGACGTGATGCGGTCGATCAAGACCGCGCTCGATCCGGACGGCCTGATGAACCCCGGCAAGATCTTTGCAGGAGCGCGGCCATGAATACCGCCGGCGAGACCTCAACGCCCCCACTGCTCGAGCTGCGCGGCATCAGCAAGGCCTTTCCGGGCGTCAAGGCGCTGGACGACGTGTCCTTTGCGCTCTACGCCGGCGAAGTGCACATGCTGCTCGGCGAGAACGGCGCGGGCAAGTCGAGCCTGATGAAGGTGCTGTGCGGCGCCTACAGCGCCGACGCCGGCGAATTCTTCTATAAAGGCGAGAAGGTCACGATCGCCTCGACCGCCGACGCGCAAAAACTCGGCATTGCCGTGATCTTCCAGGAGTTCTCGCTCGTCCCCTATCTCGACATCGCGCAAAACATCTTCCTCGGCCGCGAGCCGAAGGGCCGCATTCCCGGCAGCATCGACCGTCGCAAGATCCTGGCCGACGCCAAGCGCCTGCTCGACACGATCGGCTTCGACATCGACCCGTCCATCACTGTCAACACGCTCGGCGTCGCCCAGCAGCAGATGGTCGAGATCGCAAAAGCCATCAGCCAGAATGCGCGCATCCTGGTCATGGACGAGCCGACGGCCGCGCTCTCCGACCGCGAGAGCGAGCTCCTGTTTGCGCTGATCGCGCGGCTGAAGGCCGATGGCGTCTCCATCGTCTACATCTCGCACCGCATGGCCGAGGTGTTTGCGCTCGGCGACCGCATCACGGTCCTGCGCGACGGCCGCCGCATCGACGGCGTTCGCCCGGCCGACGTCACGCCCGACCAGCTCGTCCGCATGATGGTCGGCCGCACCGTCGACATGACCTATCCGCGCAATTTTGCTGACAAGCCCGGCGAGGTGCTGCTTCAGGTCAAGGGCCTGACCTCGCCGAGCGGAATCTCCGACATCAACATCGAGGTCCGCCGCGGCGAGATCGTCGGCCTCTGCGGCCTGGTCGGATCCGGCCGCACCGAGGTGGCGCGCGCGATCTTCGGCGCCGATCCGGTCGCCTCGGGCGAGATCGTGTTCGACGGCAAGCCGATCGCCGGCGAGCCCGACGTCGCCGCCCGCCGCGGCATCGCGCTGATCCCGGAGAGCCGCAAGAGCGAGGGGCTCGCGCTGCTGCGTTCAGTCGGGGACAATCTCGTGGTCTCGGCGCTGCGAAAACTGTTTCCGAGCGGGCTGTTCGATCCGCGCAGCGGCCAGCGCACCGCCGACGGCCTGATCCGGCAGCTCCGCATCGCCACCCCGAGCGCGCGCCAGACAGTCGGTCTGTTGTCGGGCGGTAATCAGCAGAAGGTCGTGATCGGCAAATGGCTCGCGGCCGGCGCAAAACTCTTCATTTTCGATGAACCGACCCGCGGCATCGATGTCGGCGCCAAATCCGAGATTTTTGCGCTGATCGACCGGCTGGTCGCCGAAGGCGCGGCGGCGCTGATGATCTCCTCCGAGCAGGTCGAGATCTGCCATGTCTGCGACCGCGCCTATGTGATGCGCGAGGGCCGCGTCGCCGGCCATCTGACGCGCAACGAGCTGACCGAGGAGAACATCGTGCGATTGGGGATGCATCATGCGTGAAGCCGCGGTCGTATCTCAACCCAATCCGCTGCAGCGCATTCCCGGCGTCGCCATCGTGCTGGGCGTCCTGATCGTGCTGTTCGGCGCGATCGCGCCCGGTTTCCTCACTCCGGCCAATCTGTCCAACGTGCTGGTGCAGTCGACCATCCTGACCATGCTGGCGCTGCCGATGACGCTGATCATCATGACCGAGGGGCTCGACCTCTCGATGGGCGCGGTGCTGACGCTGACCTCGCTCTGCGTCGCCATCGTCTCGCTCGCGACCAAATCGATGTTGCTTGGGCTGGGCGCAGGCGTCGTGGTCGGCGCGGCCTTCGGTACCGTCAATGGCTGGCTGGTCGCGATTTTGGGCATCCCGCCCTTCGTGGCGACGCTCGGCACCCTCGGGATGGCGCAGGGCCTATCGCTGATCGTCAGTGACGGCCAGAGCGTGGTCGGCATTCCCCACAGCGTGCGGGACATCTATTCGGCGACGCTGCTCGGCATTCCCGTGCCGATCGTGATCGCGCTCGTGACTTATGCCGCCTTCCACGGCCTGCTCTATCACACCCGCTTCGGCAGCTATGTGTTCGCGCTCGGCGGCAATCGCGAGGCGCTCCGCTATGCAGGTCTCTCGCCCAACAAGCTCCTGATCGCGGTCTACGCGCTCGGCGGCACCATGGCGGGCATCGCCGGCTTGCTGATGACCGCCCGGATGAATTCAGGGCATCCGACCGCGGGCCTCGGGCTCGAATTCGATGCGATCGCGGCGGTCGCGGTCGGCGGCACCTCGTTCGAGCGTGGCAATGGCTGGCTGCTCGGCACCCTGCTCGGCGTCATCGCCGTCGGCGTGCTGCGCAACGGGTTGAACCTGATCTCGATGCCCTCTTCGGTGCAGGTCGCAAGCGTCGGCGTCCTCGTCATTGTCGCGCTGTTCCTCGACGGCCTCAGGAGCCGGTCATGACCGACATCACCAAGGAGGCGCTGTCGCCGCCACGTTCGTTCCTGTCGCAGGACGCGATCCAGCTGTTCTACCGGCTGCTCGCCGTGCTGCTGATCTGCGCCGTGCTGGCGGTCCTGAACGATTCCTTCCTCAGCCTCGGCAACATCCTCAACGTCCTGCGCCAGGCGAGCCTCACCTTCTTCATCGCCTCGGGCCTGACGCTGGTGGTGCTCACCGCCGGCCTCGATCTCTCGGTCGGCGCCAATGTCGCGCTGTCTGCCTGCATCGCCGGGACGGTGATCCACACCACGGGATCGCCTGTTCTCGGCATCCTGACCGGGCTTGCCTGCGGCGGCATCGTCGGCCTCCTCAACGGCATCATGGTGACGGCGCTGCGCATCCCCTCCTTCATCGCCACCTACGGCATGCTCTGGGTGCTGAACGGACTCACTTATTGGTACATGGCGGGCGAGACGCTGCACGGTTTCCCCGCGGGCTTCCGCCAGATCGGCAGCGGCTATCTGTTCGGGCTGCCGATTCCGGTCTATCTGCTGCTGGTGTTCCTCGGGATCGGAACGCTGTTTGCCCAGCGCACGATCTGGGGCCAGGAAATCTATGCGATCGGCGCCAATCCGGTCGCCGCCCGCCTCTCCGGCATTCCGGTCACGCGGCGGCTTCTGCTCGTCTACGCCGTCTCCGGCACCATGGCCGGGCTTGCCTCGATCATCTTCCTGTCCCGGCTCAATTCCGCCGAGGCCGACATCGGCGAAAGCCTGACCTTGCCGGCGATCGCGGCGGTGCTGATCGGCGGCACCTCGCTGTTTGGCGGCGTCGGCACCGTGTTCGGCACCTTCATCGGCGCGCTGATCCTGACGCTGGTGCTGAACGGCATGAATTTGCTCTCGGTCAGCGCCAATTGGCAACCGCTGGTCACCGGCATCATCGTCATTCTCGCGGTCTGGCTCGACATGAAGACCCGCCGCCGCGCGCAATGAAGTTTTCAAGCAATCCAACAAGCAAAATGAGGGATGGAGACGACATGAAACAGAGACTGGGCTATCTCGCGCTGCCGCTCGTGATCGCAGCCGCGTTGACGACGCAGGCGCGCGCCGACGGCGAGACCATCGCGGTGTTCACCAAGAACCAGACCAACCCGTTCTTCCAGACGGTGCGGGTCGGCGCCGACAACATGGCCAAGACCCTGAACGCCAAGACGCTGCAATACATTCCGACCAAGCCGGACTCGATCCCCGAGCAGCTCAGCCAGATCGAGGACGTCGTGGTGAAAAAGCCGAGCGCGATCGTCTTCACGCCGGTCGACTACAAGGCGATGGTGCCGGGCGTTGAGAAGATCAACGACGCCAAGATTCCCGTGGTCAACATCACCGATCGCTCCGCCGGCGGCAAATTCCTCTCCTTCGTCGGCGCCGACGATTACAGCCTCGGGCTCGAGACCGCGCGCTTCCTGCTCAAGACGCTCGGCGGCAAGGGCAACATCGTCATCATCGAGGGCGTCAAGGGCTCGCTCACCAATGTCGACCGTGTCCGCGGCTTCAACGATGCGCTGAAGGAAAGCCCGGGCGCCAAGCTCCTGGCCTCGCAGCCCGGCAACTATCAACGGCTCCAGGCGCTCCAGGTCATGGAAAACCTGATGCAGTCGAATTCGCAGATCGATGGCGTGCTCGCCGCCAACGACGCCATGGCGGTCGGCGCGATCGAGGCGCTCGACGGCGCCAACCGCAAGGCCCAGGTGATCGGCATCAACGGCACTAAGGAGGCGATCGACGCCATCAAGTCCGGCAAGCTGCTCGCGAGCGGCGACTATAACGGATTTGCCCAAGGCTGCCTCGGCACCATGATGGCGATCCGGGCCTTGCGCGAGCAGCCCGTCATCGCCGAGATCGTGTTGAAGCCGACCGTCATCACCAAGGACAATTACCAGCCGTTCGACCAACCGCTCGAGCAGCGCACCTGTCCGACCTTCGAGGAAGCCAGCAAGCTCAGCGCGAAGTAACCGCGGCCTGTTTCATCACGCACCGGGACGGCTGAACTGACAGCCGTCCCCAAAAGTCCCGGGGACATCATGCTGTTTGCTATCCATGCCATCGACCGCACCGGCGCATTGCCGACGCGGCTTGCCAATTACGACGCCCACAAGGCGTTCCTCAGCGATACCTCGCGCTTCGGCGTCAAGATCGTGATGTCGGGACCGCTGGTCGCCGACGACGGCGCCACCATGATCGGCAGCCTGTTCCTGATCGAAGCCCCTAGCCGTGCCGAGGTCGAGGCCTTCAACCGCGCCGATCCGTTCGCGGCGGCCGGCATCTGGGAGAAGGTGACGATCACGGGGTTTCTGCGGCGGCAAGGTTGACTGACAAGGCTGACAGACAAGGCTGCCAGATAAGGCTGACCAATCCGGCACGCCTCCCGCCGGACGTGAAAAACCCCAGTGCTTTTAGGCACTGGGGCGTTTCAACGAAAATGAATTGGTAAGGCAATGACGCCTCTCTAGCAGCTCACTCCGCTGCAGCTTGTGAACTGGTTCACACGCGCCGCGAGGAATGATCGGACGATTTGTCACACCCAAGTCCGCTAGCTCCGCCGCTGCTTCCTCGGAAACAGGCGGTCGCGGATGTAGCGCGAGGTCGCGGTCAGGCGGATCCCGCGCGGCTTCTGCCAGGCGGCGCGGTCGATCTCCTTCTTGTCGCCGATCGCAAGCCGGCCCTTGGCGCTCTTGGCGATGAAGATCGCATCGCTCATCTTGCGGCCCGAACGCTTGTTCTTGGCCGTCACTTCCTTCCAGAGGCTGATCCGGCCGAGCTTCAGCTTCGGCAGTTCCTCCCTGATCTCGCGCCGCAGGCAATCCTTGTCGGATTCGCGCGCGCGTTTGCGGCCCCCGGGGAACATCCAGAGACCGTCCGACCGTCGCCTGACCAACAGAACCTTGCCGCGCTTGGCGGCTACCAGCTTGGAAGACTTCGCCATACCTGTCGCAAACCGAGAAAAGAATCGAGCCATCGTAACTTGTCTATTTCATTAGACAAGTTCGGCGACCACCCGGATACCGTCGGCTCCCATCGTTGTCCACACGCATGCGAGATGCGGCAAACGTCCCGGCAGCCCGCTGGGGCTGCCTGGCTAGCGAACCTCGTCGGCTGGCGGCATCGCATTCGGCTTCGCATTCGGCTTCGCAGCCGTGGTTCGGTCCTCGGTCCGGATCCACGCCGCCGCCATCTCCCACGCCACCGACAGGATGATCGGCCCGATGAACAGGCCGACGATGCCGTGGGCAAGCGTGCCGCCAATCACGCCGATGAAGATCACGATGGTCGGCGTGTTGAGACCGCGTCCCATGACAAGCGGCTTCAGCATAGTATCGATGAAGCCGACAAGGACGAAGAACACGGTGAGCACCAGCGCCGTGGTGACGTCCTTGGCGGTCCAGATCCAGATGATCACCGGCAGCAGCACCAGGAAGGCGCCGATCTGCACGATCGACAGCAGCAGCACGATGAAGGCGAGCAGACCGGCGCTCGGCACGGCTGCGAGCTTGAAGCCGATGCCGGCAAGCAGCGCCTGCACGATGGCGACACCGATCACGCCTTGCGCCACCGCGCGGATGGTGGCGCCGCCGAGCACGAGAAAATGCTCGCCCTGCTCCGGCACGATGCGCGACAGGAAACCACGCCCGGCCGCAACCAATCGCGGCCCGTGCGGAAACAGGAAGCCGGCCACGAACACCGAGACCAGGAACTGGAGCGTGCCGAGGCTGGCATCGCCCGCGAGCACCAGAAGCGGTCCCGCCAGCGGCTGGAGATAGGGCGCGACCTCGCGTAGCACGGCACGGATGTTGTTGTAGGCCTGGTCCCAGAGCTCGTAGAGCGTCGGGCCGATCACCGGCCACGACTTGATCTGCTCCGGCGCCGACTGGAGCGCGAGGTCGCCGGTGCCAAGCTCGTGCGCGAGCTCCTTCGCCCCCTCCACGGCACTGAGGCCGAGCCAGGTTGCGGGGCCGAGCACGATGCCGAGCGTGATCAGGGTGAGGATCACGGCCGCGGTCTTGGGCCGGCCCCCGAGGATCTTGGCGACCCAGCTGAAGGCGGGATAGAACGCGACCGCGAGCACGGCGCTCCAGGCCAGGATCGGCACGAACGGCCGGATGATGTAGAGCGTCCAGAGGATCAGCAGCGCCAGCAGGCCGAGGCGGATCACGAGCTGGATGACATCCTCGCCCGTCAGGAGCTGACGCAGACTTTTCACAGGCACGGCTTTCCTTGCGGCATCAACGCGGGTTCCGGCACTTGCGCGGGCTAGGGTTATTGCCAGCCGCGAGCCGGGCGTCAAGACGACCGGGCACGCCTGGACCGACCGGCGGCGGGATTTGAACTGACGGGCGCTGCGAAGTCCGGGAAAACC
Source organism: Bradyrhizobium genosp. A (assembly GCF_049949275.1). Classification (NCBI taxonomy): domain Bacteria; kingdom Pseudomonadati; phylum Pseudomonadota; class Alphaproteobacteria; order Hyphomicrobiales; family Nitrobacteraceae; genus Bradyrhizobium; species Bradyrhizobium genosp. A. The sequence goes on from NZ_CP188196.1 coordinate 4,494,139, forward strand.
TTGCAATAACCGCGAGCGGCGACGGGTTTGCCTAACGGCGATTAACCGGATTTCCACCGGCCGGTTTACGCCGATGCAAAGGCTCGCGACCTACGCTTCCGCCAGGTCCCCAAAACACTTGCGGTGCAATGGCCAACAGCATCTGGACGATCGAAGAATTCACCTGCCCCGGTTGCAGCATGAACTACACCGCAACAAGGGAGGAGCACGCCGAGCCGCATTCAGGCCACTTCAAATGCAGCATCTGCAGCGGCGTGGTGCACAGCTGGTCCGGCAAGCATCACTTCTTCGGCTGGTCGGCGGTGAAGACCAAGCCCGCGGTGTTCGGCCGGCGCTGGGCGGGCGTGGGGTGGTAGGCTGGAGACCTGTACCGCAAGCGGGCTGAGCCGTTTCGCCACTGCCCCTGATGGCGATCGGATCAAGCTTTGGCTTCATGTCCGCTATGGGCTAGATTTACGTCAGGCACACTGGCGGCTACGATTTCTCGGAGTACCGCCAGACGCCATCCCAGTCGTCGGCGAGGTTTGCCGTTCGCAGGCGACTGATGCGCTCGATGAACAACCGTGAGGGCGGGTCGTCGGGTACAGCCAGCAGGCACTGCTCGAACGCTGCCTTTGCCTTGTCCCAGTCCTTGCGACGATAGGTGGCCAAACCGTCGGCAAAGAGTTCGCATAGCGTGACAAGCCCTGCCGATAGCGCGCCCGCCGTGGCCATCAGCTCAAAAATACGAATCGGCTCCGTCTTGCCGGCCACCGTAATAGTGTCGAGTTCTCGCGCCTCCACTGCGCCTTGCGCGAGTCGGAACGTCTCCTCGCTGATCACGATTGACGTTCCGTAGACCTTGTTGATGCCCTCGAGGCGGGATGACAGGTTCACGGTGTCTCCGATCACGGTATAGGATCGCGCAGATTCCGAACCAATAGTCCCTACGACTGCCTCACCCGTCGCGATCCCCATCCTGATGACAAGTTCGGGAGCATTCTTCCGCATACCTGTGATTTCGGGGAGGCGCTCGCGGAGTTCCGCTATCGCCGACTGCTGGGCCAGTGCAGCAAGACATGCCTCCGCCGCGTGTTCGTCGCCCTTCGAAAAAGGAGGAACCCAGAACGCCATCACGGCATCGCCTATATATTTGTCGATGATTCCATGGTGCTCGTGAATCACGTCTGCCACTGAGGCAAAATAGTTGTTCAGGAGATGGACCACGGCGCCGGCAGTCAGCTGCTCGCTAATGCCGCTGAACTGCTTTATATCCGAAAAGAAGATCGTCAGTGTTCGGCGTTCGGCCTGTTCTGTGCCGCTTCCGATTAGCCGATTGACAAGTCGCGGGTCGATGAACTTGCCAAAGGTCTCCTTGATCCGCTCCCTTGAGCGCAGTTCCTCGATCATGCGATTGAACGACTGAGCAAGTTCACCGACTTCGTCCCGCGTTCGAATTGCGACCGGCTCAGAGTTTATTCCTGACTCAATCGCTCGCGTGCTGACAACGAGCTGCCTCAGACTTGCGACGACCCGCATCGACCCGATTGCGCTGACACCAAGACCGATTGCACAAGCAATGAAGAAAAGGCCCAAGCTCAGGTAGCCATTCAGGCGCTGCCTGGCGAGCACCGACTGCGTCGATCGCGCCGTCAAATCCGCTATTTCACGCCTGACCTGAGAGAGGTCCGGACCGAACGCTTCTTCGTAAGCGCGGAATCCAAGCGATGTCTTTCGCGCATCGTCCAGACGGCCCTCGGACATTGCAGCTAGAGTCCGATCCCCGACCTGGAGAAAGCCATCAAGTCCACGGCTGAGGTATTTCAAGGATCCGGCAAGTTGTGCGAGGACCACGCGGTCCTCCGCATCATAACCCGGATCATGGGTGGCGGTCGCAAGGAGTTTTTGGCCCTTTGAAACCGTCGATTGCAGATCGTCGCGGATCGCGTCAAGCGTCTTGCGGCCAGTGTCGAACTCGGCACTGTTCGCCGGTGGATTCCGCAGCAGCCTCAAAATACCAAGCTCGTATCGATCTGTGTAGACATCAAATTCGGAAATAACATGGGAGAGAGGAAGCTCGTATTCCGAGATGTTGGCGATAACGTCACTGTCGAGCTTCTGAAAAAATGCAAGAAGGCCCACAACCATCGCGAACAGAGCGAGCAAGGTGCCAGCGAGAAGGAAGATCTTCTTTCGGATTGTCATCCGTGCCTCCGGCCCTGCTTGTGACAATGACCGGGTCCGGCGGCCAGTCAGGCGGCTGGACTTGGGCGCAAGAAGTCCGAAGTTTCCATCGGAAATTGCCACATACCCCTGCGGATCTCACTTATGGTGATCGAAAGGAAGCCAGATAGCAACAGGCCGAATGTCCGAGATGGGTCAAAAGCAGACGTTACTCGCATCGCCAAGACAAGAAAACTGCCCGTCGGGCAAACACCAACCCAAACTTCCTGCAGCGGCTGTCAAGCCGATTCAGAAAAAATATTCCACTTTACCGAAATTCGGATTTGTCGTACAAGCGAAACACCCAGACCCGGGACAAGGGGCGGATCGCGATCGTCACGAACCGCGGGCCTGGCAGCGATGGACGCGACGGCGTCGGGCGCGGCGGGCCTTGCAGGGCGGGAAACCGTGAGCAGGAGCTCGCGCGCGGATGACACGGCGCTGACAGCGTCTTCGCATGGCTTCGGGCGTGAGCACACGCCAGCGTTCGAAGTCCCAGCGAGGACGTGCGCGGACGGTCAAGTCGTGTGGTCCTGACGCCCGGGGTCTGTGCGTCACGTCTTGCGGTGATGTGCCTGTGCCCAACCGGGCGCGCACATCAGCTATCCGCGAGGCAACGGGGGCAATAGTGCATCGCTCCCCGGGGAGAGCACGAAGTACGCCGTAAACCATTGCGCAGGGAAGGCCGGGCGTTCGGCCAACCTGTGGTCCACCCCGTGTGCTTTTTTTGTAGCGCACGGATCGCGGGTGCCGCCGGCGCCCGGCATTCCCTGCGCCCTTGTCTCGATGAGGGCGATGCGACGGACACAAAGCTCGGGCGGAATCCGCCGCGAGGAGGTGAAGGTGTGCCTGCTGTTTGAGAGGCAATGTTGCTGCAATTGCTGCTGATGACCCTCACCTTAAGGAACTGACGCTTCTGCTAAGCCGCGACACCGGATAAACTCCCCTCCTCGTCAACCAAAGTCGATGCCCAATGACCGCTCCCTTCGTCCCGCAGATCGCCCTCTACCGTACCTGGCTTGCCGAGCAGCGCGGCCTGACGTTCTCGCATTACGAAGACATGCGGCAATGGTCGGTGCGCGATCTCGACGGGTTCTGGCGCAGCATCTGGGACTATTACGACCTGCAATCGCCGACGCCGTTTGCGGCCGTCATTACCGAGCGCAAGATGCCGGGCGCGGTCTGGTTTCCCGGCGCGCAGGTGAACTACGCGCGGCAGGTGTTCCGGCATGTCGAGGCTGCACATGCCGCCGGCCTGCCCGCGATCGTCTGCGGCGGCGAGGACGGCAAGCTCACGGAAACCAGTTGGCCCGAGCTCAAGCGCAAGGCGGCCGCGCTGGCGCTGCACCTGAAGGACAAGGGCATCAAGCCCGGCGACCGCATCGCGGCCTATCTGCCGAACATTGCCGAGACCATCATCGCGTTTCTCGCGAGCGCCAGCATCGGTGCGATCTGGAGCGTCTGTGCGCCCGACATGGCCGCGCCCGCAGTGATCGACCGCTTCAAGCAGATCGAGCCAAAGGTGCTGATCGCCTGCGACGCCGTCACCTATGCCGGGCGCAGGCATGACCGCAAAGATGTCGTCGCCGAGCTGCGCCGATCATTGCCGAGCGTCGAGCACGTCATCCTGCACAGCGAAGCCGGCGCGCCTGCCGCACCGGACGCCCTGCTCTCCGACATCACCGCAAGGACGGGCGCCGCGATCGGCGCGTTCGAGCCGATGTGGCTGCCGTTCGATCATCCGCTCTGGATCGTCTATTCCAGCGGCACCACCGGACTGCCGAAGCCGATCGTGCACGGCCATGGCGGCATCGTCATCGTGGTGCTGGCACTGCTGGGGCTGCACAACGATATCGGCTGCTCCTATCACCAGAATTCCCTCGGCGAGCGCTATCACTGGTACTCTTCGACTGGCTGGATCATGTGGAATTCGCAAGTCGGCGGCCTCCTGAGCGGCACCACCTGCTGCATTTTCGACGGCAGCCCGGGCGGCACCAAGGACAAGCCGGACTGGGCCACGCTGTGGCGCTTCGTGGCGCAATCGAAAGCGACCTTCTTCGGCGCGGGCGCGGCGTTCTTTGCCAACTGCGCCAAGGCCGAAACCGATCTCGCGATCGCCGGCGACCTCTCGCGGCTGCGCTGCCTCGGCTCGACCGGCTCGCCGCTCAGCGCCGACACGCAAGCCCATTTCAACGCCCGCTTTGCGGCGCTGTCGAAAACCAACGCCAGCACGGCGCAGGCCGATATCTGGTGGGCGAACATCTCCGGCGGCACCGATTTCGCCGGCGCCTTCATCGGGGGCAATCGCGAATTGCCGCAGACACCCGGTGCGATGCAGTGTCGTCTGCTGGGAGCAGCCGTGGAAGCCTTCAGCGAACAGGGCCGCGCCGTGATCGACGAGGTCGGCGAGCTCGTCTGCACCGAGCCGATGCCGTCGATGCCGCTCTATTTCTGGAACGACAAGGACAACGCGCGCTATCTCGCGAGCTATTTCGAGACCTATCCGGACAATTTCGACGGCAGCGGACGCGGGCCGGTGTGGCGGCATGGCGACTGGCTCAAGGTCAATCCGGACGGCTCATGCGTGATCTACGGCCGCAGCGATGCCACCATCAACCGGCACGGCCTGCGCATGGGCACCAGCGAGCTCTACTCCGCGATCGAGGCGCTGCCGGAGGTGGTCGACTCTCTCGTCGTCGACCTCGAATATCTCGGCCGCGACAGCTACATGCCGCTGTTCGTGGTGCTGCGCGAAGGAGTCGCCTTCGACGGCGCGATGCAGGCCAAGATCAACAAGGCGATCGAGGCCGGTCTGTCCCGTAGATTCCTGCCGAACGAAATTTTTGCCGTCGCCGAGATCCCGCGCACGCTCTCGGGCAAGAAGCAGGAGCTGCCGATCAAGAAGCTCCTGCTCGGCCAGCCCGTCGAGAAGGTCATCAACAAGGAAGCGATGGCCAACCCGGCCTGCCTCGACTGGTATCTCGCTTTCGCCCGCGACTATCTCGCGCGCACGGCGGCGTAGACCCCAACGGCCGTCGAAAATTGGAAGGCTCGGCGACGCGGCAGATCGGCCCAATTGCGCCTTCGGCGTTTGCACTCCGTTCACCCATCGCCGCTAGACGGGTCAGGATCCCTTGCAACGAACCGCAGCCATGGCCGACCTCAATGCCGTCCTCACCAGGCTCAACGACCGCCTGCTCCGCCTCGAGGGCGAGCTGTTTGTGCTGCGCTCTCTGGCGCGCGCGACGCTGACGGCGGGCGACGATCACGCCGCGCGCATGCGCAAGCTGGTCGAAGCCGCCAAGGTCGCGCTCGATGACGAGGCCAAACGCGAGCTCGACAAGCCCACGCGCAAATATGTCGATGCGGCAACGGCGCTGGTGGAGGAATTGCTGGCGGAGCCGACGCCGGCGCGACCGCTGTTCACCGTCATCGACGGCGGCCGCCGCGACTGAGCATCTCAGCGGAACCGCGTCGGACCAAGCTCGGGCGCGTCCACCGCCAGCCTGGCCAGTCCGGCCTCGATGATCGCGATCTCCTCGTCGATCTTGTCGATCGGCAGGCTGAAATCGTAGCTGCCTGACCTGCTCTTCAGATCGACCGCGAGGCGCTGCCTGTGCATCATCAGCTCGTCGAGGCCACGGCGGTTCTTCAGCCGCACATAGGCGTCCACGATCTGCTCAATGGCGTTCGGCATGACATCGGTCCCGGCAAAAATGCCCGCGTGGCGCACCCACGCCGGCGGGACATTCTTGGTGTCGCGGTACGCAATACAAATCCGCGACGGTTTCGTCGATACGACAGCGAGGTTGAGAACGCGTTACCGTTTGATGATTTCCACGAGGCGCGGCATGAAAAAGCCGCTGGCATTTGCGCCAGCGGCCAATGCCGGGTTCGAAAATGGATCCGGAATGAAATATCGCCAGCCCCGGTACGAGCCATTCTAACCGCACGGGGCGACGTCGCTCTGTCGGAATTCAGACACAGGAACCGGCGCATCCACCACTTGCTGTCTGACCGTGGCCGTACGGCAACGCTAGTCGGTGACGCAAAAATAGGCCCGCGGCCATCTGCGATAGGCACTGTAGCGGTAGTACGGCCTGTAGGCATAGCCGCGATAAATCGCCGGCGGCTCCTCGCCGTAATAGGCGCCGTGGTAAAAATTATAGGGCACCCCGTCAGTACAGCGATAAGCGTCCCAGGTCGGGCCGATGAAGGGCGCCACGCCGATTTCGGGCGGCACCGCCGGATACGGCCCGCCGGCATGGGCCGGGGTTGCCGCGATCAGTGCGGCGAGAAGAAACCATGCGCTGCGCATTCGCTCGCTCCGAGCCTCGGGATCTCCCCATGGAAACACCGGAGCGGGCCGCTGTGCAATCGTGGAGTTCGTCGCAGCCCCGCAGCGGACGCATTGTTGATAACCGGAGCAAACGCCGCGCGGGTGGTGACAGGGCGGCCTGACGTGTTTATCGGGGGATGACGCAGCTGCGAGACGGATCGGACACCCATGCGCATTACCCTCGTCGGCTCCCGCCACTTCGGCGTGACCACCCTGAACATGCTCCGCGAGCACGGCGTCGGGGTCGTGCGGGTCGTGGTGGCCGACGCGGACGACCGCCTGGCCGCGACCGCCAAGGCCGCCGGCATCGAGGTGGTGGTGCAGGCCAATCCCAAGCTGGTGGTGGCCTCCGAGATCGCCCCGGACACCGACCTGATCATCACCGCCCACAGCCACGCCCGGATCGGCAAGGACGCGCTGGCCGCCGCCAAGTTTGGCGGGATCGGCTATCACCCCTCGCTGCTGCCGCGCCATCGCGGCAAGGCCGCGGTGGAATGGACCATCAAGGAAGGCGATCCGATCGCCGGCGGCACGATCTATCATCTCGCCGACCGCATGGACGCCGGCGCCATCGCCGCCCAGGATTGGTGCTTCGTCAGGAAGGGCGAGACCGCCCGTGAGCTCTGGGAGCGTGCGCTGGCTCCGCTCGGCCTCAAGCTGCTCGCCGACGTGATCGACTACGCCAAGGTCCACAAGGCGCTGCCCTCCAAGGCGCAGGACGAGCAGTTCGCAACCTTGGCGCCAAGCCTTTCCTGACGTGAGTCGCTCCCGACGTTAACGATTAACGTGAGGCCGCATTGATTTTGTTTCAAAAATTGAAGCGAAGAACGCAAATAAACCATTGTTCCCACAGGAACAATTTTCGGTTTGGCATCGCAACAAATTTCCGTCACATTTCGCCCGAATAAGCGTCAGCATATCAGACAAATTCAAGGACGGAATTCATGCGTTTTGGTCGCATCGCGGCGTTCTGTGCCGCTTCAGTCATTACCGCCGCTCCCGCGCTCGCCCAGACCCCGTATGACGGCAATTGGCAGGTCACCATCGTGACCAAGACCGGTTCCTGCGAGCCGAGCGCGAGCTCGATGCTGACGGTTGCCGACGGCAAGATCAGCGCACCCGGCGCTAACGTTTCCGGCACCATCGGCAGTGGGGGTCTTGTGAAAGTTTCGATCAATGGTGCATATGCCAACGGTCAACTCAGCGGCAACGCCGGATCGGGGAAGTGGAATGGAGCATCTGCAGGCATACCGTGCAGCGGGCGATGGGAAGCATCGCGCCAATAAGCAATTCGGGACGAACCTCCTCAACCGGCGGCTGCTCATGGCGGCCGCGGTTTTGTTTGTGACAGCTGCCGCCAGCTCGGAGAGCAAGGCCCAGGCCGGCCCGTTCGCGCCCATGGCGGGCACGTGGAGCGGCGGCGGCACGGTCGTTCTCGATGACGGATCGACCGAACGGATCCGCTGCCGGGCGAAATATGCGCCGATCGGCCCCACCATGGAAATGTCGCTGACCTGCGCCAGCGACGCCTACAAGTTCAACCTCGGCGCCAACGTCAAGGCCGAGGGCAGCGCCATCACCGGAAGCTGGAGCGAGGCGAGCCGCAACATCAGCGGCTCCTTGCAGGGGCGTGGTGGCGGTGGAAACTTTGAGGTGGTGGCCTCGGCCGCCAGCTTCAACGCCAACATTGCGCTGAGGACGAGCGGCAACAAGCAGACCGTCACCATCCGCGCGGACAGCCAATTCCGCGGCGCCAACATCACGATGTCGAGATAAGACAGTACGGTGACACGACAATCGATCCGGCGACCTCGCCGGATCGATTTTTTTATGCGTTAGGCACGAACGCCGTAACCTCGATCTCGACCTTCGCGCGGTCGTCCACGAGGCCGCCGATATAGAGCAGCGTCGAAGGCGGGAAATTACGTCCGAGCGTCTCCTTCCAGGCCGCGCCGATGCCGACATCTGCGGCTTCATATTCGCTGCGGCTGGTCAGATACCAGGTCAGGCGCACGATGTGCTCGGGGCCGGCGCCGGCCTCGGCGAGAAGCTTGATGATCCGCTTCAGCGCGGTCGCAACCTGGGCCGCCAATTCAGGCTCGTAATTGCCGGCCTCGTCGCCGCCGGTCTGCCCGGCCAGCACGACCCAGCGGCCCGGCCCCTCCGCCACCACGCCGTGTGAAAAGCCACGCGGTTTCTTCCATTCGGCCGGCTGCAAGATGCGCATGAGCGGAGATCTCCCGATTTTCTTGTTGATCTGTGATGCCTTAGCACGCCGCCTTGCATCGCTGCACTCGCAGATTTGGCCGTTGCAAACGGCCGTGATGTCGCCGATAGCGGCCTCCCCTCAGGCTCGATCTCCTGCCCCGCACCGATGAGCACAACACCGTCCTGAATTTGAAGTCGCCCGCCCCGATTCCCGCCCGCGCGCAGTGAACCGCGCCACCATCTCACGCGACAAATCGGAGTGGTCGAGCGTGATTTGGATCACGTTGGTGGGGCATGCCATCGTGCACACTCGGTCACAGAGCAGCGGATTGGATGAGTTGGGCGAACTGTCGTTTTGCTAGCGCGAAGCCGGTCGCTTTCGTGTAAATTCGACGCCAATTTGTTGCTGCCTGTCATTCGATTCTGTTGGGGATTTCAGATGCGCACTCTCACCATCATCGTTTCGCTGATGTGCATGGCGCTGTCGGTCAGTGCCGCCAAGGCCGACCGCCGCGTCGCCTTCGTCGTCGGCAACGGCGCCTACAGGAACGTCGCCCAATTGCCGAACCCGCCGATCGACGCCAAGGCGATGGCATCGACGCTGCGCAATGTCGGTTTCGAGGTGATCGAAGGGTCCAACCTCACCCGCGACCAGATGACAGAGAAGCTGCTCGACTTCGGCCGCAAGGCACAGGGCTCCGATGTCGCGGTGTTCTATTATGCCGGTCACGGCATCGCTGTCAGCGGCAGCAACTATCTCTTGCCCGTCGATGCCGACATCAAGTCGGAGATGGACGTGAAGTTAGGGGCCGCTATCAACATCGACCTGACTCTCGACCAGACCATGGGCGACGCCAAGGTCAAGCTGGTCTTCCTCGACGCCTGCCGCGACAATCCCTTCGCCGCCAAGATCAAGTCGAACTCGGCAACCCGCAGCGTCAACGTGCAAAGCGGCCTTGCCGAGATGAAGTCCGGCGAAGGTACGCTGATCGCGTTCGCGACCGGTCCCGGCCAGACCGCGCTTGATGGCCAAGAGGGCAACAACAGCCCGTTCACCCGTGCGCTGATCGACAACATCACCAAGCCCGGCGTCGAGATCCAGCAGGCCATGACCTCGGTGCGCGCCCAGGTCAATGAGGAGACCCACAAGGGTCAGCTGCCCTGGGGCCACACCAACTTGATCGGCGCCGTCTATCTCAACCCGGCGCAGCAAAGCCAGCAGGTCGCCAACGCGGCGCCGACCGCCTCGAGCAGCTCGCCGGCGGCGGCTGCCAGCAGTAGCTCCGACGGTGTCGAGCTCGAATATTGGCGCTCGGTGAAGGAAACCAACAAGCCGGAAGAACTCAACGCCTACCTCTCGGCCTATCCGAACGGCCAGTTCAAGGCGCTGGCCCTGGCGCGGCTTGCCGCGATCCAGAACGGTCCATCGACCACGACCCGCAACCTCAATGCCGGCGTCGATCCCGCCACCTTCACCGATGACGCCAGCCAGCTTACAGAGGACCAGATCGGCCTCGACAAGGGCCAGCGCCGCGACGTACAGCGCCGCCTCAACGGGCTCGGCTTCGACACCAAGGTGACCGGCGCGTTCAACGAAGAGACCCGCACGGTGCTCAAGCGCTGGCAGGCCGCCCGCGGCTATCCGTCGACGGGCTTCCTCAACAAGCTCCAGCACAAGGCCCTGCTCTCCGAGATCGTGGCGTCGACGACGACCGCGAGCGATGACAGCCCGAAGCCGGCCCGGCGCGCCGCTCCCGCGAGCAGCGGCGGCGGCGGTGGTGGCGGCCATCGCGGCGGCGGCGGCGATGCCGGCGCGGCCTTCATGGGCGGCGTCGTCGGCGGCATGATGGGCGGCATGTTCCGCCGCTGAGACGAGATCATATCCCCAAATACAAGAGCCCGGCTCGCGCCGGGCTTTTTCGTTGGTCGCCCCTCATCCCGAGGAGCTTGCGAAGCAAGCGCCGAAGGATGAAAGGCCCGGATGCAGCAGCGGGGCCTGTCATGGCTCGAGACGGCGCTGACGCGCCTCCTCACCATGGGGAGTTGGCGCTTTACTTCCCCGCAGCCTTGCGCAGCGCCTCGTTGATGCGGTCCTGCCAACCGGGGCCACCCGCCTGGAAATGCTCCAGGACGTCCTGGTCGATCCGCAGTGTGACCTGCTCCTTGATGCCCGGCGCCACGTTCTGCTTCGGCGGCGCTACGACGACCTTGGCCGTCACTTTCTTGAACGCCGCCTCGGCCTCCGACCGCGCATCGCCAAGCGTGCGCGGCCGCCTCGGTTGATCCGCCATCTCTCAGATTCCTTCAAACAGAGCCGTCGAAAGATACCGCTCGGAGAAGGACGGCACTATAGCCAAGATGGTTTTTCCCGCAGCTTCCGGCCGCTTGCCGATCACGAGCGCTGCGGCGATCGCAGCACCGGAGGAGATGCCGCCCGGGATGCCCTCATGCCGCGCCAGTGCCCGCGAGGTCTCGATCGCCGTCGTTGAGTTGATCCTCACGATCTCGTCGATCACGGAGCGATCGAGAATGTCGGGCACGAAGCCCGCGCCGATGCCCTGGATCTTGTGCGGCGTGTGCTGGCCGCCTGACAGCACCGGGCTCTCCTCGGGCTCGACCGCAACCACGCGCAGCGACGCCTTGCGCGGCTTCAGGACCTGTCCGACACCGGTGATGGTGCCCCCGGTGCCGACGCCGGCGACGAAGAAGTCGATATTGCCGGCGGTATCGTTCCAGATCTCCTCCGCGGTGGTGCGGCGATGCACGTCGGGATTGGCGAGGTTCTTGAACTGCTGCGGCATCACCGAGTTCGGCGTCGTCTTCAGAAGTTCTTCGGCCGCGGCGATCGCACCCTTCATGCCCTGCGCGGCCGGCGTCAGCACCAGCTCGGCGCCGAGGAACGCCAGCATCTTGCGCCGCTCGATCGACATGGATTCCGGCATCACCAGCTTCAGCCGGTAGCCGCGCGAGGCCGCGACAAAGGCGAGCGCGATGCCGGTATTGCCGGAGGTCGGCTCGATCAGCACGGTGTCGGGCTTGATGATGCCGGCCTTCTCCATCGCGATGATCATGGCCGCGCCGATGCGGTCCTTCACGCTCGCGGCCGGATTGAAATATTCGAGCTTCGCCAAAATGGTCGCATCGACGCCGTGCATGCCCGGCAGCCGGCGCAGGCGCACGATCGGCGTGTCGCCAAAAGCCTCGACGATCGAATCATAGATCCGGCCGCGGCCGGGTTGGTGCGGTGCACTGGTCTTTGCAGCCTTCTCGGACGATGCGTCCATGATGAACTCCCTGTGACGACAATTTGCGCTTCTTTTGCAGCGATTGCGCAGCTACGGACAGCTTGTGGCGACACGCAAGCGACAATGCCGCACATGTTAAGTACGCTGCATCGCAAAACCGCGTGAGCTGCAATTAGCAGAAAATCAACGCATTTGTGTTGCGACCTCGTCAACTGATTCTGCTTATGTTAGACTTACGTCTCGAAGCAGGGAGGTCACCACGATGTCAGCAGCCGCTGAAGTGTTGTCGACCGTCGCACCAAGGCGCGATCCGCGTTGCAGTGAGTTGCCCACCTGTCCCGTCTGCGCCGACTCCATGGTCGCCGCCGAAGCCTCCGCCTACGTCTCGGACCACGTGATCAGCTATCTCTGGACCTGCGACACTTGCGGCTATGGCTTCGTCACCAAGCACTCCGTCAAGCAGCGGATCGTGTGCAACTGATTAACGCGGGGCGATATCGCCCCTCGCCCAGTCCTCGCGCGTACGCTGATAGAACTCGTCGAACGTTCCGTGTGCGATCGCGTCCCTGATGCCCTGCATCAGGAACTGGTAGTAAGCGATATTGATCTCGGACAGCAGCATCGCCCCCAGCGTCTCGCCGGCCTTGACGAGATGGTGCAGGTAGGCGCGCGCGTAATTGCGCGCCGACGGCCATGAGCTCTCTTCGTCGAGCGGACGCGGATCGTCGGCGTGGCGCGCGTTGCGCAGATTGACCTGGCCGAAGCGCGTGAAGGCCACGCCATGGCGGCCATTGCGTGTCGGCATCACGCAATCGAACATGTCGACGCCGCGCTTCACCGCCTCGAGAATGTCATCGGGCGTGCCGACGCCCATCAGATAGCGCGGCCGGTCGGCCGGCAGCGCCGGCGCGGTCTCGTCGATCATCGCCAGCATCACCGCCTGCGGCTCGCCGACGGCAAGGCCACCGATCGCATAGCCGTGGAAGCCGATCTCGACGAGGCCTTGCGCGCTGGCATGGCGCAGCTGCGGGATGTCGCCGCCCTGCACGATGCCGAACAGCATATAGCCGTCGGGCGCGCGCTCGAAGGCGCGCTTGCTTCGCTCGGCCCAGCGCAGCGACAGCCGCATCGCGCGCTCGATATCGTCGCGCTCCGCCGGCAGCCGCACGCATTCGTCCATCTGCATCGCGATGTCGGAGCCGAGCAGGCGCTGCACCTCGATCGAGCGCTCCGGCGACAGCTCGACCTTGGCGCCGTCGATATGCGATCGGAAGGTGACGGCGTGCTCGCTGACCTTGCGTAAGTCAGCCAGCGACATCACCTGGAAGCCGCCGGAATCCGTCAACATCGGCCCGTTCCAGCCGGTGAACCGCTGCAAGCCTCCGAGCGCGCTGATGCGCTCCGCGCCGGGACGCAGCATCAGATGATAGGTATTGCCGAGCACGATGTCGGCGCCGGCGTCACGCACCTCGCGCCAGTGCATGCCCTTCATGGCGCCGGCGGTGCCGACCGGCATGAAGGCGGGGGTCCGCACCACGCCATGCGGTGTGGTCAGGCGGCCGGTGCGCGCGGCGCCATCGGTGGCGAGCAGCTCGAAATGATTGGGTAAGCCAGTATCAGGAAGACTCATGGCGGTGCTTATTGCTTGTCGGGACATGTCGATCAACCCGCCCGGACCGCGATGCCCCAGACTGGGACACCGCTGACGCGGATGTGATACAGGTCACGCTTGATGAACAAAACGATACAGTATAGTTTAATAGTGGGGGCTGGACGAGATGCCGCGGCAAATTGCCGGCGCCCATAGATGCGTGATCGTCAGCCACCGACAGATGCCCCTCCCCACGTGTTCGACCAACATGTCCGCCTCCTCGGATGGCTGGACAAGGCGGACAGGCACCCGCCTGATCAGGTCGCTGGCACTCGTGTGCAGCCTGGCACTCGCCGCGTGCACCTCGCTCCCCCGCACGCCCTATACGGCGGCCGATGCGAGTGCTTCGCGCGTGCTCGATATCGACGGCCTGCGGCGCTACGCCGACGAGCCCATCACGAAGTTGAGCTTCGAGCAGGACAAGGTGACCGGGAGGAGAACCTATCTGGCGCTATCAGGCGGCGGTGCCGACGGCGCCTATGGCGTCGGCGTGCTGAACGGCTGGACCGCGGCGCGTAACCGCCCGACATTCTCCGTCGTCTCGGGTGTGAGCACCGGCGGCCTGATCGCGCCCTTTGCCTTCCTCGGATCGCAATATGACGACACGCTTCGAGAGCTCTACACCAGCGGCATCGCCGAAAGCCTGCTGAACGATCCCAGCATCATCCGCGTGCTGTTCGGCTCCGGACTGTTCGGCAATACCCGGCTGCGCGAGTTGGTCGCGCGCTATGTCGGGCCGGAGATCATGGCACAGGTCGCCCGCGAGAACGCCAAGGGCCGACGGCTGCTGGTCGTCACCACCGATCTCGACACCCAGCGCACCGCGATCTGGGACATGGGCAAGATCGCCGCGGTCGGCACACCCGAGGCGCTAAAGCTGTTTCGCGACGTGATGGCGGCGTCCGCCAGCATTCCCCTGGTGTTTCCGCCGATCCTGATCGAGGCCGAAGGCCAGGGCCGCAAATTTCAGGAGATGCATGTCGACGGCGGCGTGACCGCCCCGGTGCTGACGCTGCCCGAAGCTTTGCTGTTCCAGGGACGCCTGCCTGATAACGCGAAGATGGACATCTACATCCTCGTCAACAAGAAGATCGAACGCAACTTCGAGCTCGTCGCCAACAGCACGATCGATGTCGCCTCACGCAGCCTGTCCTCGATCACGCAATCGCAGACGCGCTCGATCATCTTCTCGACCTATGATTTCGCCCAGCGCAACCACCTCGGCTTCCATCTCTCCTACATCGAGCGCGATTATCCGGCGCCGCCGTCCGAAGGCTTCGACACCGGCTATATGCGGGCGCTGTATCAGTACGGATACGAGAAAGCGGCAGGCGGCCAGGCCTGGACCTCGCGGATGCCGTGAGGTCCGCGCGGCGGAACGGCGTCGTACCGGGATCGTTGACGATACGGACAATTCGGCCAGATTCGCGATGACGCCCCCGCCGCTGCGCGTTATAGATCAACGACCATCGTCACGATCGCGCAGGAATCATTGGGCATATCATTGGGCATGGGATTGGCTGCGACCAGGGCAAGAACGGCAGCACCTCGGCGCGAGGCCTCGAAATCGCGCGGCGGCCGGCCGACCAAGAGTGCTGCGCTCGAGCGTGATCAGCGGCTGATCGAGGTTGCCACCCGCCTGTTTCTCGACCGCGGTTTTGACGCAACCTCGCTCGACGCCGTGGCGGAAGCGGCTCGCGTGAGCAAGCCGACCGTCTATTCCCGTTACGGCGACAAGCGCGGGCTGTTCACAGCGGTGCTGAGGCGCGAGATTGCGCGCTGGCTTGCGCCGCTGTCGGCTGCAGCCGAGACGCAGCTCGGCAGCTCGTCCGACATTTCGGTCGAGCAGCGGCTGGTGGAGATCGGGCGCGAAATGCTCAATTTCACCTGCGGGCCCGACGCCATGGCCTTCAGCCGCATGATGACGTCGCAGGCCATCAACTTCCCTGACATCGCCAAGCTCGGCAAGGAAGAAGGCTGGTTGAAGGCCGTTGCAACCACCGCGCGCTTCTTCGACCATCTGGCGGCGCAAGGCGCGCTCGATGTCGACGACACCACGATCGCGGCTGAAGTGTTCCTCGACGTCGTCGTCGGCCACACTCACCGCATGGCGACGTTCGGCACGCCGATGGAATTCAAAGCCGCCGAAAAGCGGATGCGCGCGGCGATCAAGCTGTTCCTGGCCGGCGCGCTCGGACCCGCCGACCGGGTCCAGAGCACCCCAAAAACCGTCCGACGGCGCCGCCCCTCCCGCTGACATTTCCGTGAGACTGGCGATCTGTCCCCTGCGGACGAGGGCCGTTCCGTTGACCGAAACAAAACGATACGGTATGGTATTGTTATAGAGCGGTGCGGGCCACTTTTTTCACCAGCCCCAAAAGAGGTCCGGATCGCTCAGATCGCCGCGACGGGTACAGCCCGTCACAGCGCTCCGCGGCCGGCCGTTGCCCATGGTCGGCCGCGATTTCTTTACGAACATCCGGCAGACTTGCTGGCCCAAGACGTGCTGGGCGAAGGTTTGGACCATGAACGCATCGACACCAGGGATGTACGGGTTGCTGGCTATCGCCCTGTCGGGGCTGCTCGTCGCAGCGCCGGCCCGCGCGATCGTCTCGGCGGGCAGCACACCCACTGCCCTCCACAACGAGACAGATGGGGACGCCGCGGCGGACCGCCAGGCCGTCAGCCGCGAGATCGAATGCTTCCGCAGTTCGTCGATCTCAATCAGCCAGGCCATGGCGATTGCGGAAGCCCGTCATGCCGGCGCGACGACCGCGGATATCAGCTTCGACGGCGGCTCGGGCGTGCCGGTGTACCGGGTCAAGACCCTGCACAACGACCGGATCTGGCGCCAAACCATCAACGCCGCGACCGGCGAGCTCGTGGGCGGCGAAGCTGCCCTGCCCCTGGCCCAGCTGGACCATGAGGATCGCAGCAATCTCGCGGCGCTCGGCACCATCCGGCATCGCCTGGCGGATGCGGTGCGCGTCGCCGAGCAGGCGGCGTCGGGCAAGGCCATCAGCGGCGGTCTGGTGCGCGACCGCGGCCGGCTCAATTTCGCGATCGTCGTCATCAGCGGCGACGACCTCAAGGAGGTCCTCCTCGAGCCGCCGGGCGTCCGGGGCAAGTAGCGCAGGCCACAATCCCGCCTAAAAGCCATTGACGGGCGCAAGACTCTCCCGCATAAGTCGCCACCATGTTCACGACCACCAAACGCACGACCAAAACCACCACGGCCTTCGGGGCCCGGGGAGGCGTGCGCGCGTAGTCGTCGACTAAAACGCATCAGCTCTGCCGAAGCCCCGCCCATGATGGTCCGGGGCTTTTTTGTTGTCTAAATCGATCTCAATGGAGGACACAGTGAGTAACGATCCAGTCGTCGCAATTGTCGGCGTCACCGGTGCGGTGGGCGCCGAATTCATCGCCACCATGGACAAGCGCGGCTTTCGTGTCCGCAAGCTCAAGGCGCTCGCCAGCACCCGCTCCGCCGGCAAGACGGTATCGTTCCGTGGCCAGGACGTCGTCATCGAGGAGCTGACCGAGCGCGCCTTCGAGGGCGTCGACATCGCGCTGTTCTCCGCGGGCAGCGGCATATCCAAGAAGTTCGCGCCAATCGCGGTCAAGGCCGGCGCTGTCGTCGTCGACAATTCCTCCGCCTTCCGGATGGACCCGAACGTGCCCCTGGTGATCCCCGAGGTCAACGGCAACCGCATCAGGGATCACAAGGGCATCATTGCCAACCCGAACTGCGCTGCGATCACCGCACTGGTGCCGCTTTGGCCGATCCATCAGACGAACCGCATCAAGCGCGTGATCATCTCGACCTACCAGGCGGCAAGCGGCGCCGGCGCCGCGGCGATGGACGAGCTCGTCGAATCCACGCGCGCCAACCTCAACGGGCAGGTCTATACGCCCAAGGTGATGCCGCACCCCTACGCCTTCAACCTCTTCAATCACAACACGGCGATCGACCCCGAGACCGGTTACAACGACGAAGAGACCAAGGTCATCAAGGAAACCCGCAAGATCTTCGAGGACGACAAGATCGCGATCGGCGTCACCTGCGTCCGCGTGCCGGTGCTGCGCGCCCATTGCGAGGCCATCACCTTCGAATGCGAGAAGCCGATCGCCGAGGACCAGGTTCGCGCCATCATGGCGCAGGCCCCGGGCGTGACGGTCGTCGACGATCGCGTGAAGAACTACTTTCCGATGCCGATCGACGCCTCGGGCCAGGACGACGTCCTGGTCGGCCGCATCCGCAAGGACCTCAGCGATCCCTCAGGGCATTCGATCTCGATGTTCGTGGCGGCCGATCAGCTGCTCAAGGGCGCTGCGCTCAACGCGGTGCAGATCGCGGAGCTGTTGCCGCAGCGGGTGATGGCGTAACGGAAGAGGTGCGTAGGGTGGGTTAGCTCTGCAGATGCGCGAAGCGCATCTGCTCGGCGTAACCCACCACTGTCTTTGACCGCAGAAGCAGAAGTGGTGGGTTACGCCTTACGGCTAACTCGCGGGCGCGGCCGAATGACTCAGTAAGACTAACCCACCCTACGGGACTGCCCGAAACAACAAACACGCATCCCCGTACGAATAGAACCGGTAGCCGTTCGCGATCGCATGCGCATAGGCCCGCTGCATCGTCTCCAGCCCCGAAAACGCCGACACCAGCATGAACAGCGTCGACTTCGGCAAATGAAAATTCGTCATCAGGACATCGACCGCGCGGAAGCGATAGCCGGGCGTGATGAAGATCGAGGTCTCGGCCGTAAACGGCTGAATGATGCCGTCCGCGCTGGCTGCGCTTTCCAGCAGCCGCAATGACGTGGTGCCAACGGCGATGATGCGGCTGCCGTTTTTTCGTGCGGTGTTGAGTCGGTCCGCGGTCTCGGACGAGATCGTGCCCCACTCTGCATGCATCTTGTGGCCGTCGGTGTCGTCAACCTTCACGGGCAGGAAGGTCCCTGCCCCGACATGCAGCGTGATGCGGTTGATGCCGACGCCGCGTGCACTGAGCGCCTGCTCCAGCGCAGGCGTGAAGTGCAGGCCTGCGGTGGGCGCGGCGACCGCGCCTTCATTGGCCGCGAACATGGTCTGGTAGTCGGCGAGATCCTGACCGTCAGGCGTACGTTTCGAAGCGATGTAGGGCGGCAGCGGCGGGCTGCCGAGATCGGCGATGGCCTGGTCGAGCGCCGGGCCGTGGAACGAGAATGACAGCGTCACCTCACCTTCGCCGCCCTTGGCCTCGACCTCGGCATCGAGATGGCCGAGCAGGCAGACCTTGCCTTCATTGCCGAAGCGGATGTGGTCGCCGGCTGTGAGCTTCTTCGCCGGCTTCACCAGCGCCTGCCAGCGCGAGCCGTCGAGCCGCTTGATCAAGGTCGCCTCGATCTTCGGCTCGGTCTCGCGGCCGATGCGGCGGCCTTTGAGCTGCGCCGCGATCACCTTGGTGTCGTTGACGACGACCTGGTCGCCGGCCTTCAGCCAGCGCGGCAGGTCGGCAATGATCTGGTCGCGCAGCGCGCCACCCTCCACGACCAGCATCTTGGCGGAGTCGCGCGGCTGCGCAGGGCGCAACGCAATGCGCTCGGGCGGCAGATCGAAATCGAAGAGATCGGTGCGCATGAGCGGGCCTGGCGCGACACAGCCTGACCCTCATGGTGAGGAGGCGCGTTAGCGCCGTCTCGAACCATGAAGGCCGAGCCGCAGCAGTGGGGCCTTCATCCTTCGAGACGCGCGTTCCGCGCTCCTCAGGATGAGGGTTGAGTGCTTATTCCGTGTCGGCCGCCATCCGCGCCTTGACGATCTTGTCGGGGTTCTGCACCGGCTCGCCGCGCTTGATCTTGTCGACGTTCTCCATGCCCTCGGTCACCTTGCCCCACACCGTGTACTGGTTGTCGAGGAAGCGGGCGTCGTCGAAGCAGATGAAGAACTGGCTGTCGCCGGAATCGGGGCTCGCGGCGCGCGCCATCGAGGTGGTGCCGCGCACATGCGGCTCCTTGTTGAACTCGGCCTTCAGCTTCTGGCCCGAGCCGCCGGTGCCGGTGCCGTGCGGGCAGCCGGTCTGCGCCATGAAGCCGTCGATTACGCGATGGAACACGATGCCGTCGTAGAAGCCTTCGCGGACCAGCTCCTTGATGCGTGCGACGTGGCCAGGCGCCAGGTCAGGCCGCATCTCGATGGTAACGGGACCCTGCGTGGTCTCGAGAATCAATGTGTTTTCGGTGGCGCTCATGCTCGTCTCTCTTGCGTTGGGGGTGAAGTCTTCCGGTTACGGAACTGGATCGCGAATGGACGTCCCGCGGCGGCGCCGGCCATTGCATCGGTAAATGGCATCGGCGTGCAGCGTTGCAACGCCTCCATCACCGCGATCCGGTATTGCAGCCGGTCACTGTCGGAGGCCTCCGCGGATTCATAGGTAATCCTCGGATGGCCCAGAATGTTTCCGGACCGGTTAAAGCTCACGACGACGGTGATGTCGATAGGGCGAGCCTTAGCCGGCGGCGGCGGCTTCCAGCAGGTCCGCAAGTGCTGGAAGATGTCCTGGATGGTGTTGACCGGCGCGTCCTCTGCGGAGGCGCCGCAAGCGCCGAACAGCAGCACTGCTGCAGCGAACAGGAGCCTGTCGCCGCGGCGCGCCATGAGCCTCTCCTACTTGATGTCGGAGGCGACCTGCACCTTCACCATCTTGTCGGGATCGGTGACGCTGCCGCTCGGCGAACCGGCCGGCGCTTTCTTCAGCTTGTCGACCACGTCCATGCCCTGCACGACCTCGCCGACCACGGTGTACTGGTTATCAAGGCTGCCGCCGTCGGCGAACATGATGAAGAACTGCGAGTTGGCGGTATCGACGCTGTCGCCGCGCCGGGCCATGCCGACGATGCCGCGGGCGAAGTGCACCTTGGAGAATTCCTGCTTCAGGTTCGGATATTTCGAGCCGCCGGTGCCGTTGCCGTTCTGGCCGTCGCCGGTCTGAGCCATGAAGCCGTCCATCACGCGGTGGAACGGAACGTTATTGTAGAAGCCCTCGCGCGCGAGCTGCTTGAGGCGCTCGGCGTGCTGCGGCGCAAGGTCGGTCCTGAGCTTGATGACGATGCGGCCCTTGGTGGTGTCGATGACGAGCGCGTTGGCCTTGTCGAGATTGGCCGGCAGCTGCTGCGCCGTTGCCGGGACGGCGCCAATCAGCGCGACGAACATCGTGGCAAGAATTGCGAGACGACGGATCATGGAAACTCCGGATCAGGTGAGATGAAAAAGCGCGCCGCTATCCGGCGAATTTTGCCTTGAGCTGGGATGCAACGAGCGGCGGAACGAAGGCCGAGATATCTCCGCCCATGGCAGCGATCTGCCGCACCAATGTGCCGGTAATCGGGCGGACCACGGGGGAGGCCGGCAGGAAGACGGTTTGCACGTCGGGCGCCATGGTGCCGTTCATGCCGGCGAGCTGCATCTCGTAGTCAAGATCGGTGCCGTCGCGCAGGCCCCGAATCATGATGGTCGCGCCGAACTTGCGCGCCGCGGCGACTGCTAGATCGTCATAGGTCACGGCCTCGAGGGTGCAGCCGGCCTGGGCCGCCACCGGGCCGCAAACGTCATGGAGCATCTTGAGCCGCTCCTCGGTCGAGAACAGCGGCTTCTTGCCCGGATGGACCCCGACCGCGACCACCAGCCGGTCGCACAGGGAAACACTGTTCCGGACCACGTCCAGATGGCCGTTGGTGATGGGGTCGAAGGAACCCGGATAGAAGGCAATGCGCGGCATAGCCACCTCCTACCGCGCCCGGCCCGGCCCGGCAAGCCGGACAGGTTCCTTGTCGGTTTCCTGCCGGTTTTTCCGCCAGTCCCCTGTCGGAAGGGCCCGGATTGTTTCGTCCTGGGGGTGTCCACGAAACAAAACCGGGTGCGAACGAAACCATTTCCGGCGTCGGCGAAGACGTCCGGAAACTGGTCATGGTTACTAATCCAGCCAACGAATGACAGGCCGCACACTGGGCGTAGCGGCCGCATCACAGGGGACCGTCAAAATGATCAAGGCTCTTTCAGCGATCGCTATTGCTGCGTGTGTTGCTACCGCCCTCACCCTGCTGCCTGGTTTTGCTCCCACCGTTGAGGCCAGCGTGCCGCAGCCGCTTGCCAAGAGCGACCGGCTCGACATCAAGACCATCGGCCGCGATTGTTCGCAGCAGGCCTGGCCGAACTTCGAGGCCTCCTGCCTGCGCCGCGCCGGCACCAAGGCTGACATTCGCGTCGCTCGCTTTGTGACGGTAGACCGCACGCCGTAGGCGGTCTGTCAGCTTGGTGTCATGAACCGCTAGATAAAATCCCATGGATATTTGCGGCGTCTCGTCGCAGACTGAGTGACGCTCGCGCCCCTCGGAATGGCCCGACGGGCGCGATCCCATTGAGGGATCGCATTTGTCCAGTACGCCCGCAGTCGCTTCCGGCCATCACCCCGACCCTCTGCCGATTGCCATGACCATGGGCGCCCTGGGGGTGGTCTATGGCGATATCGGCACCAGCCCTCTCTATGCCCTGAAGGAAGCCGCCAAGGCGGCCGCCCATGGCGGCACGGTGACTCCCGAGGCCGTCCTGGGCGTTGCCTCTCTCATCCTCTGGGCGCTGCTGCTGATCATCTCATTAAAATATGCGCTGCTGATCCTGCGTGCGGACAATCGCGGCGAAGGCGGCATCGTCGCGCTATTGGCGCTGCTGCATGCCCGTCACGCCCAGCCCGGCACCTGGCGCGCGCATCTCCTGGTGGTCGGCCTGATCGGCGCGGCGCTGCTCTATGGCGACGGCGCGATCACGCCGGCGATCTCGGTGCTCTCAGCCATCGAAGGCCTCAAGGTCGACGCACCCTCGCTCGCGCCGGCGGTCGTGCCCATCACCATCGTCATCCTGGTCGGCCTGTTCATGATGCAGAGGCAGGGTGCGGGCTTCATCGGCCGCATCTTCGGGCCGGTGATGCTGGCCTGGTTCGTCGTGCTGGCCGTGCTCGGCATCCACGGCATCATCAAGGCGCCGGCGGTGCTGGCCGCGCTCAGCCCGCTCTATGCCTTCGACTTCCTGATCCATCAGGACTTTCACGTCTCCTTCGCGATCCTCGGCGCAGCGTTCCTCGCCGTGACCGGCGGTGAAGCCATGTATGCCGATATGGGGCATTTCGGGCGCCTGCCGATCCGGCTTGCGTGGTTCGCGATCTGCCTGCCGGCGCTGGTGCTGAATTATTTCGGCCAGGCCGCGCTTCTGATCACCGATCCCACGATGATCGAAAATCCGTTCTTCCAGCTCTGCCCCGACGCCCTGCATTACGCGCTGGTCGCGTTCTCGACGGTTGCAACCGTCATCGCTTCGCAGGCGATCATCTCCGGCGTGTTCTCGCTGACCCAGCAATCGATCCAGCTTGGCTTCCTGCCGCGCATGCAGATCCGCCACACCACGAGCACTGCGATCGGCCAGATCTATGTGCCGCTGGTGAACTGGCTGCTCGCTGCAGCTACCCTCGGCGCAGTGCTCAGCTTCGGCACCTCGGACGCGCTCGCTGGCGCCTATGGCATCGCGGTGTCGCTGCTGATGGCAATCACCACGCTGCTCGCAGCGCTGGTCGCGATCCAGTGGGGCTATTCGCCCTGGCTGGTGGTGGCCGTGAACGGCTTCTTCTTCGTGATCGACGTCATCTTCTTCTCGGCCAACTCGATCAAATTGTTCGAGGGCGGCTGGTTTCCGCTGCTGCTCGCAGCCATCGTCGCCTTCCTGATGCTGACCTGGCGCAGCGGTGTGAAGCTGGTCGAGGCCGCGCGCGGAAAGCTACGTCAACCCGAGGAAGACCTGATCGAGACAGCGGTAAACAAGTGCAGCGCAAGGCTGCCTGGGACTGCGGTGTTCCTGGCATCCGCACCGAACGGCGTGCCGCTCGCGCTGACGCAATTTGTCAAGCACAACCACGTGCTGCACGAACGCATCATCCTCGTTACCGTGCTGATCGAGGAGCTGCCTCATGTTGCCGACCAGGACCGGAACGAGGTGATCGAGATCATCCCCGGCATCACCCGCGTGATCCTGCATTACGGCTTCATGCAGAACCCGACGATCTATGAGGGACTGACGCTCGCCTGCCGCCAGGGCAAATTGCCCGGCATCGATCTCTCCGACATCACCTATTATGTCGGCCGCGAGACCATCATCCCGAGCGAGGACATTCCGGGCATGTGGGTCTGGCGGGAAGGCCTGTTCGCCTTCCTCCAACGCAACGCCGAACGCTCGGCGGCGTTCTTCGGCGTGCCGACCAAGCAGGTCGTGGAGTTCGGCACGGAGCTGGAGATTTAGCGCATGTTAGGCGGCGAATAGCGAATGGGTGAGCCCCTATTCGCCATTCGCCTGCTCTCCATTCGCGCCATTGCCGCTCTCGGCCTCTTCGGTGATGTGCTCGACCGAGACGACGTGCTCGTCCTCGGCGGTGTCGAACACGATCACGCCTTGGGTCGAGCGGCCGGCGATGCGGATGCCTTCGACCGGGCAGCGGATCAGCTGCCCCTTGTCGGTGACGAGCATGATCTGGTCGGCGTCCTCCACAGGGAATGAGGCCACCAGATTGCCGTTGCGGTTGTTGACGCTCATGGCGACGATGCCTTTGCCGCCGCGGCCCGTGGTGCGGTACTCGTAGGACGAGGTCCGCTTGCCATAGCCGTTGACGGAGACTGTCAGCACGACCTGCTCGGCCGCCGACATCTCGATATAGCGCTCCTGCGGGAGCTGGAAGCTGCCGGAAGTTTCCTCGACCTCGGCTTCGGCTCCGGCCTCTTCCGTCGCAGCTTCGCCAGCGACGGCGCGGCGCATCTTCAGGTAGGCCGAGCGCTCGTCCGAAGTTGTCTCGACATGGCGCAGGATTGCCAGCGAAATCACCTTGTCGCCCTCGCCAAGCGCGATGCCGCGCACGCCCATCGAGGTGCGCCCGGTGAACACGCGCACGTCGGTGACGGGGAAGCGGATGCACTGGCCGCCGGCGCCGGTCAGCAGCACGTCGTCGCGCTCGGTGCAGATCTGCACGTCGACGATGGCCTCGTTGTCGTCGAGCTTCATCGCGATGATGCCGGAGCGGCGGACGTCGACGAAGTCGGACAGCTTGTTACGGCGGACGTTGCCGCCGGTGGTGGCGAACATCACGTCGAGGTTGGCCCAGGTCGATTCATCCTCGGGCAGCGGCATGATGGTGGTGATGCGCTCGCCCTGCTCCAGCGGCAGGATGTTGATCATCGCCTTGCCGCGCGCGTTCGGCGCGGCCATCGGCAAACGCCAGACCTTCTCCTTGTAGACCTGGCCGCGGGACGAGAAGAACAGCACCGGCGTATGCGTGGAGGCCACGAACAGGCGGCTGACAAAATCCTCGTCGCGGGTCTGCATGCCGGCGCGGCCCTTGCCGCCGCGGCGCTGCGCCCGATAGGCCGACAGCGGCACGCGCTTGACGTAGCCGGCGTGCGACACGGTCACGACCATGTCCTCGCGCTGGATCAGGTCCTCGTCCTCGACCTCGCCTTCCTGCTCCATGATCACGGTGCGGCGCGGGGTGGCGAACTCGGCCTTCACCTCGGCGAGCTCGGTCTTGATGATCCCCAGCACGCGCTCGCGCGAGCGCAGGATGTCGAGATAATCGGCGATCTCGCCGGCGAGCTTGTCGAGCTCGTCGCGGATTTCGTCACGACCAAGGGCGGTGAGGCGTTGAAGGCGCAGATCGAGAATGGCCCTCGCCTGTTCCATCGACAGCCGGATCGTGCCGTCCTCGCTGATGCGGTGGCGCGGATCGTCGATCAGCGTCAGCATGTCCTCGACGTCCCGCGCCGGCCAGTCGCGCGACATCAGGGTGTCGCGCGCGGTGGTCGGGTCGGGCGAGGTCCGGATGACGCGGATCATCTCATCGATATTGGCAACCGCGATCGCCAGACCGACCAGGATATGGGCGCGATCGCGCGCCTTGGCGAGCAGGTACTTGGTGCGGCGCGTGACGACCCGCTCACGGAAGTCGACGAAGATGGCCAGCAGATCCTTCAGATGCATGATCCGCGGACGGCCACTGTCGAGCGCGACCATATTGACGCCGAAGCTCGTCTGCAGCGGCGTGAACCGATAGAGCTGGTTCAGCACCACATCCGGCACGGCGTCGCGTTTCAACTCGATGACGACGCGATAGCCGTCGCGGTCCGATTCATCGCGCAGGTCGCCGATGCCCTCGATCTTCTTTTCCTTGACCAGCTCGGCGATGCGCTCGACCATCGTCGCCTTGTTCACCTGGTAGGGAATCTCGGTGATGATGATCGCCTCGCGCTCCTTGCGGATGGTCTCGATCGCGACCTTGCCGCGCATGACGATCGAGCCGCGGCCGAGGTGATAGGCGGCGCGGATGCCCGCCCGTCCGAGAATGACGCCGCCGGTCGGGAAATCCGGTCCCGGCACGATATTGATGAGTTCGTCGATGGTCAGCGCGGGGTTGTCGATCAACGCGACGCAGGCATCGATGACCTCACCGAGATTATGCGGCGGGATGTTGGTCGCCATGCCGACGGCGATGCCGCCCGCGCCGTTGACCAGAAGGTTCGGGAACTTGGCCGGAAGAACCGACGGCTCGGTCTCGTTGTTGTCGTAGTTCGGCTGGAAGTCGACGGTATCCTTGTCGATATCGGCCAGCAGCGCCAGCGCCGCCTTGGTCAGGCGCGCTTCGGTGTAACGATAGGCGGCCGGGGGATCGCCGTCGACCGAGCCGAAATTGCCCTGGCCGTCGATCAGCGGCACGCGCATCGAGAAGTCCTGCGCCATGCGGACCATGGCGTCGTAGATCGACTGGTCGCCGTGCGGGTGATACTTACCGATGACGTCGCCGACCACGCGGGCGGATTTGACGTACTTCTTGTCGGGCGTGTGCCCCTGCTCGTTCATCGAGTACAGGATGCGGCGATGTACCGGCTTCAGACCGTCGCGGGCATCAGGCAGCGCGCGCGCCACGATCACGCTCATGGCGTAGTCGAGATACGACTTCTTCATCTCCTCGAAGATGGAGACGGGGCGAATATCCGAGCGCTCCGGCTCGTCGCCGGGCTTCTTGTTGTCGTCGTCGGCCAAAGGGGAATCCGGTGAAATTTTATCTGGGAATCATATAGCGCATCGGGGCCCTGATAACCACCCTTGCAAGCCCTTGGGAAGCGGTTTTTCCGTTTGTTTTTCCAGAGACTTACGCGCTTCTCGCCACCGTCGTCAACAGCACCGGAACGAGCCACCCGGAACGCCCGTTATGCCCCGAAAAACACCTGGTGCATGATGCACCCGGGCACCAGCGTGAACAGTCCCGCCACCACCAAGGCACCGGTGAAGAGCAAGATCATGATGCGACGGTGATCGGTCACGCGATGCGTGTGCGCCCGCCACACCGCCAGCGGCAGCATCACCAGCGTGAAGATCGACAGGAGGTGGATCGGGCTGAACGGCCCGACCAGCCGGATCTGGTGGATCCAGAATGACGAGGCCGCCACCACGCCCATTAGCGCCACCCAGATCCAGCCAATCGTACGGTGCGGCAGCGTGCCCTTTGGCGCGGCGAACTGGACAAGGCCGAGCACGAAAGCCGCCATCGCCGCGAAGGCGTGCAACGGGATCTCGGGAGCGGCGTCAAGCAGTGGCGCGAGGCTCATGTGAGGCGTCCTCTGGTCGGAACCGACCATGTGAATGGGATTAACATAAAGTTAATACCATTCACATCGCGACTCGTCAAAGGCTTGAGGCAGCACATGATGCCAGCCCGGAAAAACCGAGCTTCACCAGTCAATTGGTAAGGAGTCCTGCCGCTTTACGCGAGCACGGCAAAGTCCCGACTGAGCGCCCGCCCCGGCTCAGAACGGGATGTCGTCGTCCATGTCGTTGTTGCGGCCACCGGTGCCCGCGGCCACGACACGGCGCGGCGCGCTGCTGACGGGACCGGAGGAGCCGAAATCGCCGCCCGGCTCGTCGCCGAAGCTGCCGCCTCCCCCGCCACCACCGCGGCCGTCGAGCATTGTCAGCGTCGAGTTGAAGCCCTGGAGCACGACCTCGGTGGAGTACTTCTCCACGCCGCTCTGATCGGTCCATTTGCGGGTCTGGAGCGCGCCCTCGATGTAAACCTTGGCGCCCTTCTTCAGATACTGCTCGGCGACCTTGCAGAGACCTTCATTGAAGATCACGACGCGATGCCACTCAGTCTTTTCCTTGCGCTCGCCGCTATTCTTGTCACGCCAGGTCTCCGAGGTGGCGATGCTCAGATTCGCGATCGGCCGCCCGTCCTGGGTGCGGCGGATTTCCGGATCCTTGCCGAGATTTCCAACCAGAATGACTTTGTTGACGCTTCCCGCCATCGCCGCTCTCCACTCCAAATGCCACTGAATTTCGAAAAGGCGCGCCCGCGCTGCCTGTTGGGCCGACCCTATACGCTTACGAGCACTGATCAGCCTGCCACGCCCTCGGTTATCCCCACATATAGCATCGGGCGAACATTTGTTCCAGATTTGTTCCCGCCGAAATTCAAACTGCCGGCGGTTGCGAGCGGTCGCGCGTGCCACTCTTCACGCTACGATGAATAGGAACCTGACGGGGCCAGTCCGATCTAGAGAAAAGCGCTTAACATTCATCAAGTTAAGGCATGCGAGTTAGCCCGCGAGTGTTGCATTCCGGAGACGGACTTTACGTCCAAGTGAGGCTACGATGACCTCGGAATTTAATTCTTATGGGCGTCGCGCCTGATTGACCGCCTCGGGGGACTTCTGAAGCGGACGACACTGGGGAGACTGCAATGAAGAAAGTTCTATTCAGCACAATTGGTATCGTTGCGTTTGGCCTGTCCGCTCCCGCGAGCGCGGCGGATCTTGCCGCCCGTCCTTACACCAAGGCGCCTGCGCCGATGATCGCCACCATCTACGACTGGAGCGGCTTCTACATCGGCATCAACGGCGGCGGCGGATCGACCCACAAATGCTGGGACTTTGTCACTCCCGTAACCGGCGTTTTGGTCCGCGAGGGTTGTCACAACGCCACCGGCGGCACGGTCGGTGGTCAGGTCGGTTATCGCTGGCAATCCGCCAATTGGGTCTTCGGTCTCGAAGGCCAGGGCAACTGGGCTGACTTCTCCGGCGACAATGTCAGCACGACCTTTATCGGCACGGGCCTTCGCGATCGGTCCAAGATCAATTCGTTCGGTTTGATCACCGGTCAGGTCGGTTACGCCTGGAACAACGTGCTGGTCTACGTGAAGGGCGGCGGCGCGGTCGTGAGTGACCGCTACCGGAGCTACGACGTCGTCACCGGCCTTGAGTTCGACCGGGCCAATGAGACCCGTTGGGGCGGTACCGTGGGCGCAGGCGTCGAAATCGGATTCGCGCCGAACTGGACGGTCGGCTTCGAGTACGATCACCTCTTCCTCGGCAACCGCACCCTTGGCTTCACCGGTTCTGGCAACTTCCTGATCGCCCCAGCCGGCGCCGCCACACGCTCTGAGCGCATCGGCCAGGACGTCGATATCGGCCTGATCCGCGTGAACTATCGCTTTGGCGGCCCCGTTATCGCAAAATACTGATATCCGTCTGGACTCATTCGAGAATCGAAGGCCGGCCTCGCGCCGGCCTTTTTGTTGCGGGTTCCCGATGGGAATCATAGGTCAGCGAGTGTTACATTTTGCGTCCGTTGTGACTTTCCGGAGACACAACTTGCGGCTTCAATGGTGTAAGCACGTCATCAGTTGGACCACAGCGTCCGATGTCCTTCTGAACGCACGGAAGGCACAAAAACAGAAACTGGGACTGGGATTTGTTGAATATGAAGAAGATTTTCTTGGCTTCGGCCTGTCTGCTCGCCGTCACTGGCGCCGCTTCGGCTGCCGATCTGGCGGCTCGCCCCTACACCAAGGCTCCGGTGGCCGTGGCTTCGGTCTACAACTGGACCGGCTTCTACCTCGGTATCGTCGGCGGCGGCGCTTGGGAAGCCGCCTCTGGTGACCCGAAGATGAAGGGTGGCTTCGTCGGCGGCACCGCCGGCTACAACTGGCAGACCGGCAACGTCGTGTTCGGCATTGAGGCCGATGGTTCCTGGGCTGACGTCAACGCCTCGATGACCGCTTCGGTTCTCGGTATTCCAGTCACCACCAGCTCTAAGACCGACGCGCTCGGCACCGTGCGCGGCCGCATCGGCTGGGCCGTCAACAACGTCCTGTTCTATGGCACTGGCGGCTACGCCTGGATAGACAACAAGATCAGCGTCAGCACGCTCGGCGTGACCCTCTCCGACAGCAAGTGGCACTCCGGCTGGACCGTTGGCGCCGGCGTCGAGGCGTTCTTCGCGCCGCAGTGGTCGGTCAAGGGCGAGTACCTCTATCGCAGCCTCAGCAGCCAGACCTATTTCGGTGGCATCGGCGTTCCCGTGGCTTCCGGCACGGTCAACTTCCACACCGTGCAGGTCGGCGTGAACTATCACTTCAACGGTCCGGTCGTCGCCAAGTACTAA
Organism: Bradyrhizobium genosp. A; assembly: GCF_049949275.1. NCBI lineage: Bacteria > Pseudomonadati > Pseudomonadota > Alphaproteobacteria > Hyphomicrobiales > Nitrobacteraceae > Bradyrhizobium > Bradyrhizobium genosp. A. The sequence continues at coordinate 4,524,287 of NZ_CP188196.1, forward strand.
GTCAATTACCGAGCTACGTCTCAACGCCATCGCGTTACGAAAGGCCGGCCTTGTGCCGGCCTTTTTGTTTTCGCGGTCCGTCGTGCCGAACCGTCAAGGAATCGTAGGGCGCGCAGATGGCGCTCGCGAATTGCTTGGGCGAGTTGGGGATCTGACATGAAGACGTTGGCGCTGGCCGCGGTCGGCTTGTTCGCACTCGGCGCAGCCGCGCCGGCCGGTGCCGCGGACCTCCCGCTCTATAAGGCGCCGGTGGTGCCGGCTTCCGTCCTCGAATGGACCGGCGTCTACGGCGGCATCAATGGCGGCGGCGGTCTCGGCCATGCCTGCTGGAGCGTTGTTGCCGCCGGCGGTGTTCCGATCAATCCGGCCGTCAGCGAAGGCTGCCACAATGCCAGCGGCGGCACGGTCGGTGCCCAGCTCGGCTATCGCTGGCAGAAGACGCATTGGGTTCTCGGCGTGGAAGGCCAGGGCAACTGGGCCGACTTCAAAGGCAACAATGTCAGCCTGGTGCACGCGCCTCTGAACAACCGGACCAGTATCGACAGCTTTGGTCTGTTCACCGGCCAGCTCGGCTACACCGTGAACAGCCTGCTGTTCTACGGCAAGGCCGGCGCCGCTGTCGCGCACGACAAATACGACGAGTTCATTCCGGGCGTCGGCGTCGTGTCCAACACGCTCAGCCAGACCCGCTGGGGCTACAGCGCGGGCTTCGGCGTGGAATACGCCTTTGCGGAGAACTGGTCGGTCGGCGGTGAGTACGACCATTTGTTCCTCGGCCATCACGGCGGCGATCTCGCCAGCGCCATCCTCGTTCCGCCGGGACGCACCGAGCGGATTGGCCAGGATGTCGATATCGGGCTGATCCGCGTCAACTACCGCTGGGGCGGCCCGGTCGTCGCCAAATACTGAGCCAGCTACGAACTCCAGAGGACTCCCTCCAAGGTCCTCCCCATCTGCGGATTCCCCAAGGTCTGCAGTCAAAGGTGAACGAAGGGCCGGCATCGCGCTGGCCCTTCGCTTGTTCCGGACGATGCAGCTGCTGCCAGACCTGCTGCCAAGACCCCTGCTGCCAAGTCCCGCCAGCGCGCCAACAATCCGTTGACGATTCGCAAGTCCCTCTGGAAATCCGTCTCCGTTCTTCCTACGTTCGCCGACAACCCCATCGGCGCCGATCCCGGTTCCGGGCGAAGCGCGCCTTGTACGTTGGCGCGATCGCGCACCTTTGGGATTCCTTGAGGGCAACTCGGATGGATGAAGTGATCAAGGCGAAGCGCCAACAGCAGAACGCGGGCTCGAGCCTGCGCGCAATTACGATCCGCGGCGCGCGCGAGCACAACCTCAAGAACATCGACGTCGAGATTCCCCGCGACAAGCTCGTGGTGTTCACGGGGCTATCAGGCTCCGGCAAATCCTCGCTCGCCTTCGACACCATCTACGCGGAAGGCCAGCGCCGCTATGTCGAGTCGCTCTCGGCCTATGCCCGCCAGTTCCTGGAGATGATGCAGAAGCCCGATGTCGACCAGATCGACGGCCTCTCGCCGGCAATCTCGATCGAGCAGAAGACGACGTCGAAGAACCCGCGCTCCACCGTCGGCACGGTGACGGAGATCTACGACTACATGCGCCTGCTCTGGGCGCGCGTCGGCGTGCCCTATTCGCCAGCCACGGGACTTCCGATCGAGAGCCAGACCGTCTCGCAGATGGTCGACCGCGTGCTCGCGCTGCCCGAAGGCACGCGCCTCTATCTGCTTGCGCCGGTCGTGCGCGGCCGCAAGGGCGAGTATCGCAAGGAGCTCGCCGAATGGCTCAAGAAGGGCTTTCAGCGCGTCAAGATCGACGGCACCTTCCATGAGCTTGCGGAAGCGCCGACGCTCGACAAGAAATTCCCGCACGACATCGACGTCGTCGTCGACCGCATCGTGGTGCGCGCGGACATCGGCCAGCGCCTCGCCGAAAGTTTTGAGACCGCGCTGAAGCTCGCCGAGGGCCTCGCCGTGGTCGAATTCGCCGACGCGGCGGCGACGGCTGCGCCTGTCGAGGAGAAGAAGAAGACCGCAAAAATCCATGACAAGAGCGGCCCCGAGCGGATCCTGTTCTCGGAAAAGTTCGCCTGTCCGGTGTCCGGCTTCACCATCCCCGAGGTCGAGCCGCGGCTGTTCTCGTTCAACAACCCCTATGGCGCGTGCCCGGCCTGCGGCGGCCTCGGCGTCGAGCAGCATGTCGACGAAGACCTCGTCATCCCCGACAAGGAGCTCGCGATCGGCAAGGGCGCGATCGCGCCCTGGGCCAAATCGTCGTCGCCCTATTACACGCAGACGCTGACCGCGCTCGGCAAGCACTACAAGTTCACGCTGACCACCAAGTGGAAGGATCTGCCGAAGAAGACGAGAGACGCGATCCTCCATGGCTCCGGCGAGGACGAGATCAAGTTCTCCTACGAGGACGGCGTCCGTTCCTACGACACCAAGAAGCCGTTCGAGGGCGTCATCACCAACATCAACCGCCGCTACCGCGAAACCGAGAGCGAGTGGGCGCGCGAGGAGCTGGCGAAATATTTCCACGACGTGCCCTGCGGCGCCTGCAACGGTTTCCGGCTGAAGCCCGAGGCGCTCTGCGTCAAAATCGGCGGCAAGCATATCGGCGAGATCTCGGAGCTGTCGGTCAAGAACGCCGGCGCGTGGTTCGAGACCGTACCGGAGGCGCTGAACGCGCAGCAGAACGAGATTGCCGGGCGCATCCTCAAGGAAATCCGTGAGCGCCTCACCTTCCTGCTCGACGTCGGCCTCAACTATCTCACCCTCTCCCGCTCCTCCGGCACGCTGTCCGGCGGCGAGAGCCAGCGCATCCGCCTGGCCTCGCAGATCGGCTCGGGCCTGACGGGCGTGCTCTACGTGCTGGACGAGCCTTCGATCGGTCTGCACCAGCGCGATAACGCGCGCCTGCTCGACACCCTCAAGCGGCTTCGCGACCTCGGCAACACCGTGATCGTGGTCGAGCATGACGAGGACGCCATTCTGCTGGCCGACCACGTGCTCGACATCGGCCCCGGCGCCGGCATGCATGGCGGCAACATCATCGCCGAAGGCACGCCCGCCGAGATCATGCGCAACCCGAAATCGCTCACCGGCAAATATCTCACCGGCGAGCTCGAGGTCGAGGTGCCGGAGCGGCGTCCGCCGAACCATCGCCGCACCATCAAGGTGGTGAACGCCCGCGGCAATAACCTCAAGAACGTCACGGCGGAGATTCCGCTCGGCCTGTTCACCGCGGTCACCGGCGTGTCGGGCGGCGGCAAGTCGACGCTCCTGATCGACACGCTCTACAAGGCCATCGCGCGCAAGCTGAACAACGCCAGCGAAGGCGCCGCCCCGCACGACCGCATCGAGGGTCTCGAGCATATCGACAAGATCATCGACATCGACCAGTCGCCAATCGGCCGCACGCCGCGCTCCAACCCCGCGACCTATACCGGCGCCTTCACGCCGATCCGCGAGTGGTTCGCCGGCCTGCCCGAAGCCAAGGCGCGCGGCTACGAGCCCGGCCGCTTCTCCTTCAACGTCAAGGGCGGCCGCTGCGAGGCCTGCCAGGGCGACGGCGTCATCAAGATCGAGATGCACTTCCTGCCCGACGTCTACGTCACCTGCGACGTCTGCAAGGGCAAGCGCTACAACCGCGAGACGCTGGAGGTCCTGTTCAAGGGCAAGAGCATCGCCGACGTGCTCGACATGACCGTCGAGGAAGCCGCCGAGTTCTTCAAGGCGGTGCCGCGCGTGCGCGAGACCTTCCAGACCCTGCACCGCGTCGGCCTCGACTATATCCATGTCGGCCAGCAGGCCACGACCCTGTCGGGCGGTGAAGCCCAGCGCGTCAAGCTGGCCAAGGAGCTGTCCAAGCGCGCCACCGGCCGCACGCTCTACATCCTGGACGAGCCGACCACCGGCCTGCACTTCCACGACGTCAAGAAGCTCCTGGAGGTGCTGCACGAGCTGGTCGCGCAGGGCAACACGGTCGTCGTCATCGAGCACAATCTCGAAGTCATCAAGACCGCAGACTGGGTCATCGACCTCGGCCCCGAAGGCGGCGACGGCGGCGGCGAGATCGTCGCCTGGGGCCCGCCGGAAGACATCGTGAAGGCGCAGCGGAGCTATACCGGCAAGTTCCTGGAGCCGGTGCTGAAGAAGGCAAGGAAGCCGAAGCGCGGGCGCGCGGCGAGCGAGGCGGCCGAATAAAGGTTCGATGGTCTCGTCCGTGGGACTTTCGGGACTAAACCTGCGAGTGTCCACGATGCCCGGCCGAGCCTATACACTCTTCCGCAACGCCATCCTCGCCGAACAGCAAGTGACCTGCGTCTACGAGGGCCGCCATCGCGAGCTTTGCCCGCATATCATCGGCACCAACAGAAGCGGTGAGGAGGCCGTGCTCGCCTGGCAATTTGCCGGCGAAAGCAGCGGACCGTTGCCGCAATGGCGATGCCTGAAGCTGGCCAATGTCAGCGCCGCCCGGGCACGCGATGGCCGCTGGCATGAGGGTGGCTCGCATCGAACCTCCCAGACTTGCGTCAGCAACATCGATCTCGACATCAATGTTCACGTGCGCAAGCTGCGGTGAGTCCTGCTAACTGCCCACGAATTCAATAACCGCCTCGCCCCGCGCGACGGCTTCAACAATTTGCGGCATGACGCCCAGAAACTGGCGGATCAGCGCCCGATTGTCGATATTGCCGACCCGGACCCAAAGCACAATCGGTCCCTGACGCTTTGCGGCGCGCAGCAGAGAGAAATCACGATCCTTGGTGACGAGAACGGCTGATCGAGAAATAGCCTCGCTCCAGATCGTCCCATCGGTCGCATTCGCCATCCCGACCTCGGCGACATGGGTCGCATCGTATCCGGCTCGACGCATAGCTTCCGCGAGTGCTGGTGGCAGCTGGGCATCGATCAGGTAAAGCAAGCTATTTCGCCGCTATGATCGGATGGTCGACCTGACGGGCAGCATAGGCGAGCACCGCGTCGATATCGGTCTCTTCCAGGTACGGATAATCTTCGAGAATGCTCTCGCGCGACTGCCCCGCGGACAACAGTCCCAGGACGTCGGCAACCGTGATGCGCAGGTCGCGAATGCACGGGCGTCCATGCATTCGCTGCGGGTCGACCGTAATCCTTGCCAGTAGCTCCGACATCTGCCACCTCTTCGCAGGTAACATAGCATCTCCGACTGCATCTGTCAGCGTATCGCCCGCGGTGCCCACTCTCCTCCATGCCCTACCTCCTCGCCATCTTCGACCTCGACGGTACGCTGGTCGACAGCTTCCCCTGGTTCCTGCGCACCATCAACGATGTCGCTGATCGCTTTGGCTTTCGCCACGTGCGGGATGAGGATGTCGAGGGGCTGCGGCATGCCTCGACGCGCGAGATCCTCAGCCGACTCGAGGTGCCCGTGTGGAAGCTGCCGGCGATTGCGCGGCATGCGCGGCGGCTGAAGGGAGACGCGGCGGCGGAGATTTCGCTGTTTGCGGGCGCCGAAGCGATGTTGCGGACGCTGGCCGAGAACGGCGTGCAGCTCGCGCTGGTGACGTCGGACAGCGAGGTCAATGCGCGGCAAAAGCTCGGCGAAGCCGCCGCACTGTTCTCGCATTTCGACTGCGCTGCCTCGTTGTTCGGCAAGCCCGCGAAATTCCGCCGCGCTATCCGGCGCGCAGGCGTGGACGCCGACCGTGTGATCGCGATCGGCGACGAGATTCGCGATATCGAAGCGGCGCGCGCGGTGGGTATCGCGTGTGGAGCGGTCAGTTGGGGCTATGCGGCGCCGGCCGCGCTGCGAGCGCGCGGCCCCGACCTCGTGTTCGAGCGCATCGGCGACATCGCACCGGCCTTGCTGAGCGGCGTCAGGGATTCAACCCCAGCCTAGCTGCCGGCGGACGCCTCGTGCTTCTCCAATGACAGCGCGATCCGCTCCAGGAATCCGTTCATCCGACGGGTCTCGGCGACCTGCTGCTCGTAGAGTTCAATCATGGTCGTGCCGGACGATCCGCGTGCCTGCATTCCGTGCCGCCGCGAAAACCAGAACCACAGGGCGATCAGCACCAGGAATGGCACCCAGGATACCGCAAGCTCGACCCATCTATCCATTACGAAAATCTCCCAATCGCCCGTATGTCCGGCGCCAATCTCTTCTGGATAGAGCATCTGTCGGCGGGGCGCGACATCCGGTTCGAAGGCGCGCCGCCGCCCTCGACCCGGCCGGCGGCTTGCGCTGCGGGCTCGCGCCACCCACCACCTGTTGCGTTAACCGGCGGGCGAAACACCCACGACAAGGTCAACCACCGCCGGCAAAGATATTTCTCTTTATTCGAATTTCGGATTAACGTATAAGAAACCATCCCAACCGGTCCGAGGGGCGTATCGCGATCGTCACGACACGCGGGTGGGATGTGGTGGGCGCGGGCTGCGTCGGCGCGAAGGTGGTTGCAGGGCGGGTCACTCCGTGAGCGATCATCTCGCGCACACGACCGGTGCAGTCCGCGTACGGCAAAATCGTGTGGTCCTGGCGCCCGGGGTCTGTGCGCCAAGTCTTGCGGTGATGCGTGTGGCCCAACCGGGCGCGCGCGTCAGCGATCTACAAGGCGACGGGGGCAATAGTGCATCGCTCCCCGGGGAGAGCGCGACATAAGCCGTCAAACCACTGCGCAGGGAAGGCCGGATGTTTGGCTTCACCTGTATGCCGCTGTGCAATCGCTTCCAGCGCAATTGCGCACAGCGGACCGCGGGTGCCAGCCGGCACCCGGCCTTCCCTGCGCCCTCGGCACTTTCGAGGGCGGCAACTGCCGCAAAGCTCGGACACAACGTGCCGCGAGGACGTGAAAGCGTGTCCGCGATTGCAGATGCCAATGGGGCGATGAATCTTACGCACGTCTTGCTTGCGGGAGGCTTGCCGGAGAGATCCATACGATGCGGCGCTTGGACGCAAGCGACACCTAAAGTTGTCGCCCAGAATCGCAGCAATGAATTGTAACAATGTTTCTGTCTGCTGGCATGAGGCCAGCCCCTGCCTTGCGACCCGGCAATGATTGACGGACGTCCAGGACCCGCCGAGCCTTCAGGAGTTCCCCATGGTGTCCACCTATTTTGGCTATAGCTACGTCGCGCGCAATCTCGCACAGACCCTGACGCGGGTGGCGCAGCAATCGGACGTCTCGCGCGACGCCGCCTATTACAAAGCCAACATCGGCAAGGTGCACACCGTCGACGATCTGATGAATGATTATCGGCTGTATCACTACGTCACGAAAGCCTATGGCCTGGAAGACATGGCCTACGCCAAGGCGTTCATGAAGAAAGTGCTGCAGAGCAACCTCTCGGACTCAAGGAGCTTTGCCAACACGCTGATCGACAAGCGTTACCGGGACTTTGCCGCGGCGTTTTCCTTCGGTGGCGGTCAAACGAAGGTTGCGCAATCGGGCAACCAGACCGACGATATCATCGGGCTGTACACGGCAGCCATGAAGAGCAACGTCGATGCCGTTGCCGCCGACACGAATTACTACAATGCCACCATTGGCGGCGTGACCAGTGCCGACCAGCTTCTCAACGACGATCGCCTTCGCAACTATGTCGCCTCGGCATTCGGGATCGATCAAAGCAAGTGGCCGCGTGACACGATCAAGCAGGTCTTGTCCAGCGATCCATCCGATCCGAACAGCTACGTCAATGTCACCTTCTCATCTCAGCTGAATGGCCTGAACGCCCAGCTTGCTCAAGCCAAATCGGATGCAACCGACGCCAGCTCGAAGATAGCCGACTACACGACGCAACTGTCGCAGCCCGGCGCTGATGTCAATCAGCTGAATGTGCAGATACTGGTCGAAAGATATCGCCTGCAGTCGGCCGTGACCAGCATATCCAGCACCAACGACGCCATCGCGACGACCGGCCGGTTCATGAACCTGGCCGGCGCGTTCGAGTTTTCATCCGACGGGTCGCTTCCACCGGGGACACCAGCGCAGACCGCTGCAAACCTCGCACGCACGACCCAGAGCTTCGACGACAGCAAGTCGGCTGTCTATTCGGCGGCAAGCCCGTTGCAGGAAGCCCTGGTCATCGGGCAATTCAGAGCCTTCATCCCCAAGGTGACGTCACTCCAGACGCTCGTATCCACGCCAGGCGCGTATAATTTTGCACTGGCGGCCGTCGGCCTCGATCCCACACAAGTCTCACAGTCCACCGTGAAGGCTGTTCTCGAAAGCGACCTCAACGACCCCAAGAGCTACGTCTACACGCTCAAGGACGATCGATACGTCAAGCTCGCGCGCTCGTTCAACTTTGACGCAAAAGGCAATCTGACCACACCCCTGGCGGCCCAGGATTCGGCTGAAATCCTCGATATCGCGAAGAACTACATCATTGCGAAACTGAAATTTGCCAGTACGCAGGACCAGGCAAAAATCAAGGCTCAAGCCCAGAAAGACGCGACGGACTATCAACAGTCGATAGGCGACATCAAGAGCGTTTCCGACCTGCTCGCAAACAGGAAGATGGTTGATTTCATTCTTGTCGCCAAGGGATTGCAGCCCGAGAAGGTGAGCACCGCCTATCTCAAGAAGATCTTCGCCTCTGATCTGAACGATCCCAAGAGCTTCGCAAACACGGAGAGCGACCCTCGTTTTGCCGAGATCGCGGCGTCGTTCAATTTTGACAGCAAGGGCAACGTCGCGCGTCTTCCGATGTTGGGTCCGCAAAAGCGCGACCAATTTCTGGCAACGCAAAAGAACTATCTCGAGCAAAGCCTGGAGCAGCAGCAGGGCGATACGAATCCCGGCGTGCGTCTGGCGCTGTATTTCCAGCGCATGGCGGGACACATCACGTCCGCCTACGACATCCTTGCCGACAAGGCGCTTTCGGAGGTGTTCAGGACCACCTATGATTTGCCTGACCAGATGGCTTCGATGCAGATCGATCAGCAGGCCAAGATCGTGGAAAAATACCTCAATCTCAAAGATCTCGGGGATCCCACGAAAGTTGCAAAGCTGCTGAGCCGATTCTCGGCCATGTATGACGCGAGGAACGCCAGTCAGACCTATTCGCCCGTGCTCGACCTCTTTCAGGGATCGAGCTCGGGGACATCAGGCTTCAGTGAATCGACCTATTTGGCCATGGCGAAAATGCGCGCCAGCCCATGGTGATCGCGCAATGACGAATGGAGAGATTGCGTCCCTCGCCTATTCCGCCAGCGTCGCCTCAACGAAACCGCGCGGGTCGGCGCAGAATTCCCGCATCACCCGGTAATGATCCGTCTGCTCAACCGTTGTCGGCTCGAGGCCGTATTTACCCAGCCGCAGCAGCTGTGCATTGGGATAGGCCATCAGGAGCGGCGCATGGGTTGCCATGATGACCTGGCAATTGCCGGAGAGATCCATGCGATGCAGCAGCTTGAGGAAGTCCATCTGCCGCGCCGGCGACAGCGCGGATTCAGGTTCGTCGAAAATGTAGATGCCCTGCTTCTGGCAGCGCTCCTCGAAGAACACCAGAAAGCCCTCGCCATGGGAAGGAGAGATAGTCCGGCGCCTCCTGAACGCTCGCACCAAACACGCCTTCCATCGCGTGCGCCGCATCCACGGCCGAGCGGTCCAGATAGCGCGCCACAGAAAAGAACGTCTCGGCCCGAAAGAACCAACCATCCGTCACCTTCGGGACCCACGCAGCCCGCAGAGCAGACGACAGCTCTTCGCCGGTGATTTCGAGACCGCCGCCGTCGATCTCCTGAAAACCCTTGCGGCCGCCCGTGCTGGCGAATCCGGCCATTCCCGCAATGCCCTCGAGAATGGTCGATTTCCCGGTGCCGTTTTCGCCAACGATGATCGTCACCGCGGCGTCGAAGCTGTGGTCGAACTCGTCCCTGAACACGGGAAGGCAGAACGGATAAGCCTCCCAGTCCTCGACCCGCGCGCGGTCGAGCCAGACGCGCCTGAGATAGGGCGCACGCAGCGTGGTCTGACGGCGTCGTGTACGGCTCATGTTCCTGCCCCCGCTCGGTCCCAACGGAATTCCGCGCCGGAACATATCAAGAACAAGAACCGCATGGAAGTGGCATCTGTGGGATGTCACAAGCCCCGGTCATGCCCTAGGACAGCACTTCCAGCACCAGCTCCATCGTCATCAGCACGGGATTGTCGCCGCGGACCAGGCGGCCCTCGGCGATGCCGCCGGTGTAGTCAATCAGGGCGACGTCGAGCGCAGCTTCGAGTGCGCCGGACGCACCCGGCGCAATCGTCCCGGCGGTTGTCGCCAGCTCCGTGGCAAACGGCTCGGTCACGCCGCCATGGGTGAAGCGCGCGCCGATGGTCGAGCCGACGCCGCCGTGAATTTTCGCGCGCGCGATGCCGTGCGTCCGGCAGAAGGCTTCGAGGCAAATGGCAAAATCCTGATTGGGGCGCAGCCGCAGCGCAAAGGCGCGGCTGGTCGTGCGCGCACCGGTGCTCGCGGAGACGACCGGCCCGAACAGCTTGAAATTGGTCTCGGGATCTGGCTCGGCGGTGAACATCGCGCCGTCAACGCCGAAGGCCTGGACCTCGAACGGCTCGGCGACAACAGTCTCGTCCGGCAGCATGTGGCCGCCGCTCGCCTTGCCATCCGCCTCGGTCCACAACCCGTGGCAATGATAGAACGGCGCGCCGTCGCGCATACCGAGCGTCATGCTGCCGAGCCTGGTGTGCGTCACGCTTGCGGGCCGATACGTGTCGCTGTAGAACGCCGCATTCTCGCCGGTGTTCGACAGCGCCGGCATCACATAGCCGAACGGCCCGAGCGCGCCGCGGCCGAAATTCAGCACGCCGCCGGCAAATCCCTCCGCGGCAAAACCGCGGCGCGCGGCTTCGAGCAGCGGCAGGCCCGCTTGAAGCGTGAACGAAAAGGCGCGCCCCATCGCCTCCACCCATTGGATACGCTCAGTGACGGGCGCGCCCGGCTGCTTGATTATCCGCATGCCCCGCGCTCAGCCTGTCTTGGTCTTGTCGAGATCGAGCAGCCCGCGCGCCTCGAGCTCGTCGCGCACCATGCGTTTCGGCACCTTGCCATAGCCGGATTTCGGCAAGGACTCCCAGAAGTAGAACCGCTTCGGCATCTTGTAGCGCGGCACCTTCGGCGACAGGAACGCCGCCATCTCCGCTTCGCTCACCGGCTTCTCGCCATCGCGCGCAACGCAGACCGCGACGCCGACCTCGCCCCAGGTCGCATCGGGCACGCCGAGCACCGCGACTTCACCGACCGAAGGATGCGTCAATATCTTCTCCTCGATCTCGCGCGGATAGATGTTGGAGCCGCCGGAGATGTACATGTCCGACGCGCGGCCGGTGATGTAGACGAATCCCTCCTCGTCCATGTGGCCGAGGTCGCCGGTGCGGAACCAGCCGTTGCGGAACGCCTTCGCATTGGCCTCGGGATTGTCGTAATAGCCGGCGAGCACCGCAGGCCCGATCACGCAGATCTCGCCGCTCTGGTTCGCCTTGAGCTCGCGGCCCTCGTCGTCTTGGATCGAGACCTGCATGCCGGTCCGCTCGAACCCACAGGTGCCGATCTTGGCATGCGGGCCGTCCTCGGGGTCGTGCAGCGCCGCCGGCAGCACGGTGATGTTGCCGGTGACCTCGCCGAGACCGAAATATTGCACGATGACCTTGCCGAGTTTCTTGAGCGCAGCCTTCTGGTCCTCGCGATACATCGGCGCGCCGGCATAGATGACGTGACGCAGCGAGGAGTGATCGTATTTGTCGGCGGCGGGGTGCTCGACCATCATTTTCAGAATCGTCGGCACGGTGAAGAGATTGCCGACCCGATGCGCCTCGATCAGGCGGAACGCCTCATCGATGTCGAATTTCTCGGTCGGCAGCAGCACGGTGCAGACGCCGCGCGCGGTCTGCACCAGCTGATGCACGCCGGCGCCATGCGACAGCGGCGCCACCACCAGCGATGCATCGGCTTCCGTCACCCCCGGCGTCAAATCGGCAAGATGGTTGGTGACGACAAAACCCATCTGGCCGTGGGTCAGCACCGCAGCCTTGGAGCGGCCGGTGGTGCCGGAGGTGAAGAAGAACCAGCAGGGATCGTCGTGCTCGACCGGGACGTTGGCGACCACTGCTCCGGCTTGCGATGCGATGGCATCTGCTACCGACGTCTCGCCAAAGGATGCCTTGCCGTCGATGCTCCAGATGAATTCCAGCGCGCCGCCGTTCACGGCCGCAGCGTGCTCGGGAAAATCGACATGGCACAAAAATGCCTTCGCGCCGGAAGCCTGTGCGAGATAGGCCACCTCATCCGGCATCAGGCGGAAATTGGTGGGCACCCAGACCGCGCCGAGCCGGAACGCGGCGTACATCGAGAGGAACATCTCGTCGCCATTCTTGGAATGGACGAGGATGCGGTCGCCCTTGGCGATGCCGCGCGCATCAAGCGCCGCGGCCAGCGCCGAGACCTGCGCATCGATCTCACGCCAGGTCCAGGATTTGTCGCCCCAGACAAAACCGGGACGCGATCCATGCCGCCGCGCATTCTGGGTCAGCATATAAGCGAGATTCATCACGCGACGGGACATGCGGAGCGGCTGCATCGGGCTTCCTCTTCGACGGCAGACGGCACGCAAGCCGCCCGCTCATTGCAGCCAATTTATCGCCATCAAGAGCGGCGTCGCAAGGCCACGATCAGGGGGGCATCCATGCGCGCGTTCAAGGAATCTTAAACATGATCGAGGCAACCTTAGCCAGTATCTGCGTACAGAGTGCTGCATCATGGTCAAAGCGCCCGTCGTTCTCCTGCTCACGCTGGCGCTCGCCGGATGTGCTGTGGCCCCGCAAGCCCATCTGGCATCCGATCCCACCTTCAGGCCCGCGCGCTATGCTTGGGATGGCGCAGGCGAGGATCCGAACCGGCCTCATTCCGCTGCCGAACCATCGCGCGCCTTGCGTGCTGCCGCGTCCGAGCGCGCCAAAGCGCAAGCCGGGCTGCAGCCCTATTCGAAGGAATGGTGGCAGGCCCAGGACGGCATCGAGGCCGAGCAGGATGCCAGGGTCAATCGCTCGCTCGTCATCTGCCAGGGCTGCCTCCCCGCAAAACCTCAGCCCGAAGATTCGCGCCTCGCCAAGGCGGCCGATTGAACCGAACCGTGCGTGCTTCGGTCTACTGAGATACCGCACTGACACGGCCATTTCGGCCTATGGTCGCGTGCCATCATCTCAGGGACGATCCATGCTCACCCGCCGCAGCCTCATTGCCACCTCCATCTTCGCCGCCACCACGCCCGCCTTCGCTCAAGCGCCCGCTCCCAACGATCCCGCCACCATTCTGGCTGCGATCTACACCCGCGCTGCCAAGGGCAAGGGCGATGGCGGCGCCGCCTTCGTCACCGAGAACAAGGCGGCGAAAGCAAAATATCTCTCCAAGGCGCTGGTTGTGCTATGGGCCAAGGCGGATGCGCATACGCCGAAGGGCGATGTCGGGCCGATCGATTTCGATCCCGTCACCAACTCGCAGGAACCCGACGTGAAGTCGTTCAAGGTTGACGCGGAGAAGACGGAGGCCGACAAGGCGACGCTCGCGGTGACTATCACCGGCCACCGCAACGACCGCAAACCCGCCGACCAGATCGTGCATTACGACTTCGTGCGCGAAGCCAACAGCTGGAAGATCGACGACATCAAGGGCTCCTCCGAGGGCGAGGCCTGGTCGATCCGCAAGATGCTGACGGACGCACTGAAGAGCTGACCGGAGACTTCATGAGCGACGTGATCAACAACAAGGCGCACCACCGTTACGAACTCGAGGTGGAGGGCCACCTCGCGACCGAGCATTACAAGCTCGACGGCAATGTCATCACCTTCGTGCATACCGACGTGCCGAGGGAGCTCGGCGGCAAAGGCGTCGGCTCAAAGCTGGTGCAAGGCGCGCTCGACCAGGTCCGCGCGGCCGGCCTGAAAGTGATCCCGGAATGCCCGTTCGTGAAGGCGTGGATCGAGAAGCATCCGGAGTATGCCGACCTGGTGGAGAAATAGAGAGTGCAGGCCCACCGGTCATTCGTCCGGTGGGCCTGCCGATATCTACGGCCTATCGCCCATGCTTGAGCATGTCCTCGTCACTTGCCCCCCAGTCCTGCCAGAGCTGAAGCACTGCGAGCAGCACAACCACGGCGCCGAGGCTCGTGTGATAGACACGGAGAAAGCCAGCGCCGGAGTAGCCGAGGACGTAGGGCGAGACGACGAGCCACAGCCCGACCAGGAGCGTGATCACCTCTTGCCAGCGTTGCAGTGCCACATATTCGAGCTGGCTGAGGCAAAATACAACAAGGCCGATCGCGACCGTATTCAGGATGAGCGTCTGATGTCCGGCCGTCACCGCCTCCTCATAGATGGGAAACCAGGGCGACACGACGATCAGCGCGCCGAGCACCATGCCGCACCAGTCTTCCCATGTTCGGTGAGTATTCAAGAAACCAAAGTCCGACATCGTAACCTCCTATAAGCAAGAGGCATACGTCTGCGGCTGGCATTCACGACTTCCGAATCTCCGGCGACCTGCCGGCCGCATTCGGGCGTATGTCTGATCAAGGACGTGGGAACCGGAGCGGAAGCTGCAAGGGTACCGGGGAGGAATCTTTCGCGCTACAGCGCCATGAGACTGAGCTGGACACGCATGTTGCAGATATCTCACCTGCGGCAACCTCCCTTGGTCGCGCCTTGGCAAGGCAGGGTTCGGGTGTCTAGATCAGGGAATAAGCATCGCTTCGGAAGGATCAGGCATGGCGGCATCGGTACGCGACAACAAGGACAGGAGCCGCTTCGAGCTCGACGTTGGCAGCGAGCTGGCCTTCGCCGATTACCGGCTGACGCCGTCGGCCATCATCATCACCCACACCGAGACGCCGCGCGCGCTGCGCGGCCGCGGCATTGCCTCCGAGCTGATCAAGGGCGCGCTCGATCTGATCCGCCGCAACGGCAGGAAGGTGATCGCGGGCTGCGGTTTTGTCGCCGATTATCTCGACAAGCATCCAGAGGATGCAGATCTCGTTGCCTGAACGCAAAAGGGCCCGCGAGATCGCAGGCCCCCGCGTCGACCGATGCTCGCCGGTCAGTGCTTGATTTCAGGGGGCAGCTTGCCGCCATTGGCGGCGAGCTTGGACATCACCTGCTTGTGCAGCCAGACGTTCATGCTGGCGGAGTCGTTCATGTCGCCGGTGTAGCCGAGCTCCTTAGCGAGATCCTTGCGCGCAGCAAGGCTCGAATCGACGTCGAGCGCCTTCATGAGGTCGACGATCGACGTGCGCCATTCCAGCTTCTCGCCCTTGTGCGCGGCGACGGCCGCATCGACGATCGCAGCGACATCCACCGTTGCCGCAGGCGCGGCAGCCGGCGCAGACGCTGGCGCCGATCCGCCCGGCGCGGTCCCTGCGGGCGCGCTGCCCGCGGGTGCGCCGCCGGTGGGCGCAGCGGACGCCGGATGGCTACCGAAGATTGCGCCCATGATTTTCCCGAAAATACTCATGTCTGCTCCCCGAAAAGGATCCCGTTGGAAGGCCCTGAGTGGGCACTTATAGACGAAGTTACGTCGTTGCGCCCGCGAAGTTCCGCGAACCGCAGCCAGCATGAGCTTATCTACGGCGAAATGACGACCGGATGACGTCATCGAGGTTGCACTGCGGCAACGAATCTCACCCAGGCGTGAGCGACAGGACTCGGAAATCGGCGTACGCTTCTGGTTCAGCTCGCGATGCCATCCGGAATTCGCGTCTGGTTGGACTCGCAAAACTCAGAAAGGCGGCCGCTTGCGCCGTTGTCGGCGCCGAATTCGGCTGCATGGCAAGGGAGCAAGTCGACCATGGCCACACTCTATCCGGGCAATGTTCCTACAACGGGCCAGACCGCGGATGCGGCTGGACCGGTGATCCGAACCATCCAACTTTCCGACCTGCACGACGCGCTCAAGCGCGGTTGGGAAGATTTCAAGGCGGTTCCGAGCCACGCCATCATCCTCTGCGTGATCTATCCGGTGCTCGGCCTCGTGATCGCGCGCGTCGCAATGGGCTATTCAGTAATGCCGCTGCTGTTTCCGCTGGCCGCGGGCTTCGCCCTGATCGGCCCGTTCGCAGCACTCGGCCTCTATGAGCTCTCGAGCCGTCGCGAACGCTATGAAGAGGCCAGCGCCTGGGATGCCATGGATGTGCTTCGCTCGCCCTCCTTCGGCGCGATGCTCGGCCTCGGCACGCTGCTGCTCGCGCTGTTCGTGACCTGGGTCGCGACCGCACAGGCGATCTATGTTGCTGCATTCGGCTATGAAGGCGTCAGCGGAATCTCGGATTTCGTGACGCGCGTGCTGACGACCTCTCAAGGCTGGTGGCTGATCGTGATCGGCTGCGGCACGGGCTTCCTGTTTGCGCTCGCCGCGCTCTGCATCAGCGCCGTATCATTCCCGCTGATGCTCGACCGCCATGCCGGCGCTCTGGACGCGATGGTCACCTCGCTGCGCGTCGTCGCCAAAAACCCGGTGCCGATGGCGGCCTGGGGCCTGATCGTGGCGGTGCTGCTGGCGCTCGGAACAATCCCCGCGTTCCTCGGGCTCGCCGTCGTCATTCCCCTGCTCGGCCACGCCACATGGCATCTCTACCGCAAGGTCATCGTCTCCGAGCCCGGCGCACGGCCGGTGCCGCCTCCGCCGCAGCGTCCGCGCAAGCCGGCGGCCGATTTCCCCGCCAATCTCTTCCCGTGGCGGAATAGGGAATAGGAGAACTGCCTGACAATCTCGTTACAGCCGATCCCGTCCGGGTCGCGGGCGGGGTCGGCTGCTGTCATACGCCTTGCTTTGGCCGCTGTTACAATCGAGATTGCCGCCGCCGGTCATGCCACTTCACGGAATCAATTTACTCGAATGACCCTGACGATTTCTCGTCTCGCTCTCGCAGCCCTCGCCCTCTCCGCGTCAATCCTGTCCGCCGAACCAACGCTCGCTGCGGTCGCCTGCGGTTCAGGCAATTTCGATGCCTGGCTCGCCGACTTCAAAACCGAGGCCGCGGCCAAGGGCATCTCACAACAGGCGATCGCCGCCGGGCTTGCCGGCGTCACGCTCGACCAAAGCGTGCTGAACCGTGACAAATCGCAAAAGGTCTTCACCCAGACCTTCGAAGAGTTTTCCGGTCGCATGGTGCCACCGCGGATGACACGCGGCTCCAACATGATGAAGCAGTACGGCTCGGTGCTGTCGCGCATCGAGCAGACGTATGGCGTACCGGGCGAGATCCTGGTCGCGATCTGGGGTCTCGAGACCGATTTCGGCGTCAACACCGGCAAGTTCGCGACGATCCGCTCACTGGCGACGCTGGCCTATGATTGCCGGCGCGCCGAGCAGTTTCGCGGCGAGTTGATGGATGCGCTGCGCATCGTCCAGCGCGGCGATCTCGCGCCCGCCGACATGAAGGGCGCCTGGGCCGGCGAACTCGGCCAGACCCAGTTCATGCCGTCGTCCTGGATGAAATACGCCGTCGATTTCGACGGCAACGGCAAGCGCGACCTCTTGCACAACGCACCCGACGTGCTGGCCTCAACGGCGAACTATCTCGCGGGCTATGGCTGGCAGAAGGGTAAGGATTGGCAGCCAGGCAGCCCGAACTTCGCGGTGCTCCAGCAGTGGAACAAGAGCGAGGTCTATTCCAAGACGGTGGCCTATTTTGCCACCCAGCTCGCCCACGCCCCTTAAGGCACGCCCAGACACAAAACGCGTAGGGCCGATCGCCTCGCGACCGGCCCTCTCTTGGATTGCGTTTACCTGCCCGTTTACTTGCCCGTTTACTTGCCCATGGTGGCTTGCATCGCCTTGTTCAGGTGCATGCCACACGCACCCATTTTGCCGTTGAGCATCGCGTCCTGCGCAGCCGTGACCTCCTTCTCAGCAACGAACTTGCCGTCGCCGTCAGCCATGTTCTCGACCGCGGTCTCCGTCTTTTCCAGATTGGCCCCGCTGCAGCCGCCCAAGCTGTGCTTGGCGGCCTGGGCCGGCGCGACGGCGAATGCGACGGCGGCAATTGCGATAACCCCGAGTAACTTCGTCATGTTACTTTCCTTCTCTTGTTCTTGGGACAGAGCCAGCGACATTGCCGGAATCTGCAACATGACTTTGCTGCTCACGCGGCAACTTGCCGCAATAAATTCCCCGCGAGAATTGCGTGATGTTGCGCGCCGCGCAGAGCCGCATGCGAAGTTTCTGATTTTCATTACAACTTTGTAATCAGGGTCTGCACGCTCGGCGTGTGCAGCGCATCATTGGAACAGCATCACTGCGAACTGCCTGAAGCTTGCCTGAGCGATTCCAGGGCCTCTCCCTCGTTCCAGAGAAGATGTGTTGCTCGATAAACATATGAATTAATGTTCATATTTACAAATATCGATTCATGCGAATCACGCATGCCGGACTTGGGCGCACAAGCTGGCCAGGCGCCTTGCATGTCACGAGAACGTAACTTATTTTCACAACAATCGGAACCGCCAGTTGATCGGTAAAACCCGTGATTTCACGGGCACTTATCGTATCATCTAAGGAGTTTCGCCTAGCCCTTGGGCGGGACTGCCAACAGGTTAATCATCCCTTACCGAAGCTATGCGTTCTTCACTTAGCTGCATCGCAACATCGGAACTTTCGCACTGCACTACTCTCACCTATATTCATTTCAACGATGACGCCCGGGCAAGGGCTGAATCGAACTACAGGAGACTACCAATGCTGCTCTCGCTCATCCGCATGATCCAGGCTTTCCGGGACTATCAGCGCAATGTTGCCGAGCTGTCCCAGCTCAGCGATCGCGAACTGGCCGACATCGGCCTCGATCGCTCGGACATCCCGCGCGTTGCCGCCGGTCAGTATCAGGGCTGATATCGTTCAGCCCTTAACCGGACCAACCGATAGCGCCCGCCTCGTGCGGGCGTTGTCGCATCCGGTGGCAGAAAACTCGATCTCGGCGATTCCACTGGCCGCCGAAAAGCGCTACCTGTCCGCCCCATGACAGGACCCCTATCCAATATCGTGCACGTCATCGGCGCTGGCCTTGCCGGTTCCGAAGCCGCCTGGCAGGTGGCGAAATCAGGCGTGCCCGTGGTGCTGCACGAGATGCGGCCGGACCGCATGACCGAGGCGCACCGCACCGACGGGCTCGCCGAGCTCGTCTGCTCCAATTCATTCCGCTCGGACGACGCTGCCAACAACGCAGTCGGCCTGCTCCATGCCGAGATGCGCCGCCTCGGTTCGCTGATCATGCGCGCGGCCGATGCCAACCAGGTCCCCGCGGGCGGCGCGCTCGCCGTCGACCGCGACGGCTTCTCGGCCGCCGTCACCAAGGCGCTGAACGACCATCCCCTGATCGAGATCGCCCGCGGCGAGATCAAAGGCCTGCCGCCGGCCGAGTGGAGCAACGTGATCGTCGCGACCGGCCCCCTCACCTCCGCGCCGCTGGCGGATGCCATCCGCGAGCTGACCGACGAGAACGCGCTCGCCTTCTTCGATGCGATCGCGCCAATCGTGCACCGCGAATCCATCGACATGTCGGTGGCCTGGTTCCAGTCGCGCTACGACAAGGTCGGTCCCGGGGGCAACGGCGCCGACTACGTCAATTGCCCGATGACCAAGGAGCAGTATGAGGGCTTCGTCGCCGCGCTGGTCTCAGGCGAAAAGACCGAGTTCAAGGAATGGGAGACCACCACGCCCTATTTCGACGGTTGTCTGCCGATCGAGGTGATGGCGGAGCGCGGCCCCGAAACGCTGCGTCACGGTCCGATGAAGCCGGTCGGCCTCACCAACCCGCACGATCCCACTACGAAAGCCTATGCGGTCGTGCAGCTGCGCCAGGACAACAAGCTCGGCACGCTCTACAATATCGTCGGCTTCCAGACGAAACTGAAATATGGCGAACAGCAGCGCATCTTCCGCACCATTCCCGGGCTGGAGAAAGCTGAATTCGCCCGCCTCGGCGGCCTGCATCGCAACACCTTCCTCAATTCGCCAAAGCTGCTCGACAGCCAGTTGCGCCTGCGCGCTCAGCCGCGGCTGCGCTTCGCCGGCCAGATGACGGGCTGCGAAGGCTACGTGGAATCCGCCAGCGTCGGCCTGATCGCCGGCCTCTATGCGGCGGCCGATGCGCGCGGCGAGACGCTGGCGAACCCGCCCGGCACGACAGCGCTCGGATCGCTGCTCGGCCATATCACCGGCGGCCACATCGAGACCATCGAGCCGGGCACCCGATCGTTCCAGCCGATGAACATCAATTTCGGCCTGTTCCCGCCGCTTGCGACCATACCGACGAAGAAGCCCGACGGCACGCGGCTGCGGGGCAACGAGAAGTCGGTGGCCAAGAAGCAGGCGATGAGCGCATTGGCGCTCGCCGATCTCGATCGCTGGATCGCCGATCATTTGCGCATTGCCGCAGCCGCGTGAGTTTTCGATGAGTCTCCCGAAAGACGACGCCGCGGTGCTCTCGGCGCGCTGGACCGAGGGCGTGCTGCTCAAGCGCGATGTGTTCTCGACTGTCGAGCGCGGCCGCTTCCGCGCTGACAGTGGCGAGGTCGACGCGGTGCTGCGACGGCTCGATGAAGTGCCGTGGTGGTCGTTCCTGCTGGCGCGTCATCTGTTCGCGCGCGAGAAGCACGCGCTGGCGCTCGCCAAAGGCCTCAATGTCGGCCCTGAATTGCTCTGGGCCGGCCGCCGCGCTCTTGTGCGCGGCTTCGTCGACGGCGTCGCGCTGCATCTGGCAAAACCCCATGGCGATCTCGCCTATTTCCGCTCGGCCAAGGAGGCGCTGCGAAGGCTGCGCCGCGCCGGCATCTGCCACAACGATCTCGCCAAGGAACAGAACTGGCTGGTCGGCCGCGATGGGCGCGCCTATGTGACCGACTTCCAGCTCGCGGCCTGCTTCAACCGGCGCGGCCGCCTCTATCGCATCCTCGCCTACGAAGACCTCCGGCATCTGCTCAAGCACAAGCGTTCCTACGCGCCCGAGGCGCTGACGCCGCGCGAGCGAAAGATTCTCGCGAAGAAGTCGTTCGCCGCGAGCCTGTGGCTCGCCACCGGAAAGAAGGTCTACCGCGCGATCACCCGCGGCATCTTCAACTTCACCGACCGCGAGGGCGGCGGCCGCCGTCTCGTCAATGACGCGCCGGTGCTGGCCGAGTTGATCCGCCAAAACCCCGCCGTCCGTGATACCGCCATCGTCGCCTTTGCCGACCGCCGCTCGGGCGTTGGGCTCTATGCGTTCGTGGAGGCGGATCAGGCCGCGCTTGAAGGCCAGCTCCGCAACGAGCTCACTGCCGCCAAGGGGCCAAAGCCGCCGGAACACATCCAGGTCGTCCACGCGCTGCCACGCGACACCAGCGGCAAGCCGCGCACCGAGATCCTGCAACTGGTCGCCATGAACCAGCTCGACCTGATCGAGCCGATGATGAAGAACGACCAGGACCGCGCCTTCCTCAAGGACATCCTGGAGCAGCGCAAGAACCTGCGCGACCGCTTCAATTTCGAAGCGGACCTGCCGACGAGCTAGCGCAGACACTGCCTTGAAGCGTCCACATTGGCGATAGAGAAGCAGCTGACAATTCGGGCATGACGGGGTCATGGGCACTCGGGGGACGTTGATGTATCGTGTGGTTGGCGGCCTGATCGCTGGCCTGCTGCTGGCGGCTGCGCCCGCGATGGCCGAGTCCCCGGCCGAGCAGATCTCCGGCTTCCGGCTGAAACATGGTGAGGGCCGCGTCGTACGCGATACAATCCTCGACCGCATCGCGATGGACCAGGCCCGGGCAATGGCGGTCAAGGATGATCTCAGCCACGAAACGCTCGGTCCGTTCAACAGGCGCATCGCACCGGCCGGCGCAGGCCGTGCCGCTGAAAATATCGCCTACGGTTACGACAACTTCGAGAAAACGCTGGGACAGTGGATCGATTCCTCCGGGCACCGCAAGAACCTGCTGCTGCACAACGCCTCCCGCGTCGGGATCGCGAGCGCGAAGAACGCCAGCGGCAAGCGCACCTATTGGGCGATGGTGATTGCCGGCGACTACGAGCCGAAGAAGGGTAAGGGCAGGAAAGACACGGAGCCGCTTGTCGCCGTGAAACGCGACACCACACCGACCAGCAAGCCCAAAGCGAGCAACTGCCACATCAAGCTGCTCAGCCTCTGCATTTGAGCCGAGGCCTGGCTTCGTTCCTCAAGACCCGCCATCTTGCTCGCGTTCTTGAGCACGTCTAATTCATGCGCAGGATTTGCGAGACGCGGAGGCGCGGGTGATCGACATCGAGCGAATACGGGCCGATACGCCAGCTGTGTCCCGGCTTGCCTACCTGCACAATGCCGGCGCCGCCCTCATGCCCCTCACCGTCGTCGCGGCGATGAAGCAGCATATCGATCTGGAGAGCGAGATCGGAGGCTATGCCGCCGCCGATCGCGAGTCGGACCGGCTTGATGCGGTCTACGGCTCGGTGGCGCGACTGCTGAATGCCGCGCCGGACGAGATCGCGCTCTTGGAGAACGCGACCGTTGCCTGGCAGATGGCGTTCTACGCGCTGCCGTTTCGCTCCGGCGACCGGATCCTGACCGCCGAGGCGGAATATGCCGCCAACTATGTCGCATTCCTGCAGGTCGCCAGGCGCACCGGCGCCGTCATCGACGTGGTGCCGAGCGACGCCACCGGCGAGCTCGACATCGAGGCGCTCGAACGCATGATCGATGACCGGGTGAAGCTGATCGCCATCACCTGGGTCCCGACCAATGGCGGGCTCGTCAATCCCGCCGCAGCCATCGGCAGAATCGCGCGCGCACGCGGCATTCCCTATCTGCTCGACGCCTGCCAGGCGGTCGGCCAGATGCAGGTCGACGTCGAAGCGATCGGTTGCGACATGCTCTCGGCCACGGGGCGCAAATTCCTGCGCGGCCCGCGCGGTACCGGCTTTCTTTACGTCCGCAGGCCACTGCTGCAACGGCTCGAGCCGCCGATGATCGACCACTTTGCGGCGCCCTGGGTCTCGCGGGACCACTATCAGCTCCGCGACGATGCCCGCCGGTTCGAGACCTGGGAGAACAATTACGCCGCCCGGCTCGGCCTCGGTGCGGCCGTCGACTACGCCCTTGCAATCGGCCTCGGCCCGATCGAGCAGCGCTGTTGCCTGCTGGCGGACCGTCTCCGCAACGGTATCGGCGCTATCAGCGGCATCACCATCCGCGACCTCGGCCGTGCGCCGGGCGCGATCGTCAGCTTCACGATGCAGGGGCATGAGGCGGACGCGATCGTCCGCAGCGCCGCCGCGGCCGGCATCACGATCGGCGCTTCAGATCCCGCGAGCACCCGCATCGATGCCGAAGTCCGCGCGCTGCCGCCGCTGGTGCGCGCCTCGCCGCATTACTACAACACGGAAGCCGAGATCGATCGGCTGATCGGCCATCTCGCGGGTTTGGCGCCGCGATAGCTGGATGCGGCGCGCCGCTCAGGTGCAGCGCGCGCTCAGTCCCGACGCACCGAGCCTGGCCATGACCTCGTCGAGATGTGCGCTGTCGCGGGTCTCGATGACGAGTTGCAGCAGCGTCGCCTTGGCCGGCAGGTCCGAGAAGGTCCGCTGATGCGAGACCTCGATGATGTTGGCGCCGGCTTCCGCCAGCAGCGCGGCGACCGCGGCCAACTGGCCCGGCCTGTCAGGAATATCGAGCGAGAGCTGCGTCAACCGTCCCTCACGCGCGAGTTCGCGCGTCAGCACCGAGGCGATCAGCCTGGTGTCGATGTTGCCGCCGCTCAGGACCAGACCAACCTTCGCGCCGGCGAAGCGCGCGGGATCGGACATGATCGCCGCAAGGCCCGCGGCGCCGGCGCCCTCGACGACCGTCTTCTCGATCGAGATCAGGGTTGCGACTGCACGCTCGAGCTCGGCTTCGTTGACGAGCGCGATGTCGTCGACCATGCGGCGGACGATTTCAGTGGTGATCTTGCCGGGCGATTTCACCGCGATGCCTTCGGCCAGCGTGTCGCCGCGCGCGGGCAGAGTGCCCCCGTGGATGGCATTGTACATCGAAGGATAGAGCCAGGCCTCGACGCCCAGGATCCGCAGCGACGGTTTTAGCGATTTTGCCGCAATCGCGATGCCGCTGATCAGGCCACCGCCGCCGATCGGAACGACCAGCATATCGAGCTGCGGCACCGCCTTGAGCATCTCCAGCCCGACCGTGCCCTGCCCCGCAATGACCAGCGGATCGTCGTAGGGGTGGACGAAGATCATGCCGCGGGCCTCGCCACGACTTCGCGCAAACGCAGCCGCCTCCTCCAGTGTCGCGCCGGTGACAACCACCTCGGCGCCATGATGCCTGGTGTTCTCGACCTTCACCATCGGCGTGCCCACCGGCATGACGATCGTGGCGGGAATGCCGAGCCGCTTGGCATGATAGGCCACGCCCTGCGCGTGGTTGCCCGCCGACATGGCGACGACGCCGCGCGCACGCTCTTCCGGCGTCAGCGCCGTGAGCCGGTTCAGCGCGCCACGCTCCTTGAACGAAGAGGTGAACTGGAGGTTCTCGAATTTGAGCCAGAGCTCGCAGCCGCAGATGTTGCTCAGCGTCCGGCTGAAGCTGCAGGGCGTCTCGACGACGGCACCACGGATGGTCTCGGCAGCAGCTTGAATATCGCCAAGTGCGACTGGAAGGCCGCTCTGGTCGGGGATTGCGGTTTGGGACAATTCAGCCATGGGACAGCATAGAGCATTTGACCGCCTCGGGCGATAAGCCAACCGCTATTTGGTAAATTCGCGGGATCGTGAAGCCCGCCACAGCGTCCACAGCGTGCGCAACCGCGACACCGACATCGGCGCGAAGGGATTGCGCCCCGGCCGAGACAGGCGATCGAGATCGGCCCCCGCCTGGCTCAGCGGCAGGAATGCTGCCCGCGCCGACAGCGGGACCTGCGCCAGCAGCGACGAGGCCGTCGCCAGATGCTGCCGGGCTTCGCCGACGAGCTGGTCCAGCACGGCATTCAGATGGGGCGTCTGCTTGCCGGCGAACACGTCCTCGATGTCGCAGCCATGGCTGGTCAGGAATTGCTGCGGCAGGAACAATTGCCGGTGGGCTGAGTCCCGTGGCAGGTTCGCGATCACCTGCGCGATGCCCTGCGCCAGGCCGGCGTGCCGCGCGAGGTGCTCGCTCGCATCTGAAGCTTCGCCCATGATGCGTGCCGCGAGCGCGAACAAGGCCGAAGAGGTCGCCGCCAGATAGCCCTCAAGCGCCGTCATGGTCGGCATCGGATCGTTGTAGAGATCGAACTGATGCTCGTCGACGAGCAGCGACAGCGGCTCGACCGGCAGGTCAAAATCGCGGACCGCGCGCAACAGCTCGGCCGCCACCGGATTGCCCTCGGCGCTGCCGTGAACAAGGCCCGAGAACAGATCGGTCCACCATTGAAAGCGGATTTCGCCGGGCAAGGGCTGGCTCACCTGGTCGCGGACCCGGACGATCTCGACATTGAAGGCGTAGAGCGCCAGCAGCGCCCGACGTTCGGCGGCGGGCGCGAACAGGGTCGCGGCATAGCGCGGAAAGTCGTGGCTGCGCACAAGGTCGGCGCAGAATGTCACGGTGTCAGGCGGCGTCGCAGCGCTGCTCATGGCACGGCAATCAGCGCAGCCGCGACGCGGCGCCGTTCGCCGATCATGATGTTATAGGTGCGCACGGCCGGCCCGGTCTGCATGGTGTCCAGCACCACCCTCACCGCCTTCAGCGCCTGGCGCAGCTCCGGCGGCGGCAGCCAGACGCCGGTTCCGGTCCCGACCAGAAGCGTGTCGATGCTGTTGGCGGCCGCAAAAACCCGATCCAGCGCATAGCGGTCGATCCTGGTGGGATCGGTCACGTCCCAGGCCCAGATCGCGTCAGGCAGGCACAGCAGCGAGCCCCGGTGCGACATGCCGGCGAAGGCAAAGCCGCCCTTGCCATAGGCCTCGATCGGCGCCGAGCGCGGGAAATGAGGAGCGTTGGGATCGCCGGCCATGAGCTTCGTCCGAATGAGCTGACTGCCCTCGCAAACTCATGCGAGGGCCTGCGGTTCGGATCATGCCTTGTTTTTCTTCGCCGGCGGAGCCTCTTCTCTCGCATCTTCACGATGCTCGCCGACGCCGAGATAGATCAGGATCGGCGCTGCGATGAAGATCGAGGTGTAGGTGCCGACCAGCACCACGCCGAACATCATGACGGCCGTGAAGCTGTGGATGGCATGGCCGCCGAACAGCAGCAGCGCCAGCAGCGCCAAGGTCACGGTGAAATGGGTGATGATCGAACGCGACAGCGTCGAGTTGATGGACTCGTTGAGCAGCTGCGGCATCGGCATCTTCTTGTAGCGCCGCAGCATTTCACGGATGCGGTCATAGATGACGACGGTGTCGTTGAGCGAATAGCCCAAAATGGTCAGAAGCGCCGCGATGCTGGTCAGGTCGAAATCGACCTGGCTGATCGACATGAAGCCGATGGTCAACACGATGTCGTGCACGTTGGCGATCATGGCGCCGAGCGCGAACTGCCATTCGAACCGGAACCAGAGATAGATCAGGATCGCGCCGATCGCGAGCATCAGGCCGAGCATGCCGAAGGCCAGCAATTCGCCGGAGACGCGCGGACCGACCACCTCGACGCGGCGATATTCGAAAGAATCACCGAGCGCTGTGCGGACCTTCTGCACGGCTTGCTGCTGCGCGGCGTCGCCGCCCGGCTGCTCCGCGACACGGATCAGGACGTCCGCCGGACCGCCGATTTGCTGGATCTGGACTTCGCCCAGGCGCAGGCCGTCCAGTGTCGTGCGCATCGCCGCGATGTCGGCGGTGCCGGACTTGGCCCGCACCTCCAGCAGCGTGCCGCCGCGGAAGTCGATGCCGAAATTCAGGCCGTGGGTGAAGAACAGCGTGATGGCGACAATCGACAGCGCTGCCGAGATCGGGAAGCTGATGCGACGGAAGCGGGTGAAGTCGAAATGCGTATCATCAGGGACGATGCGCAGCGACGGCAACCAGCCGAACACCGAGACCACGGTGAGGACAGCAATGAGGATGCCGAGCCCGATGAGAACAATGTGAGTCACGGTCAGGCTCCTAGATCGGCACGCTCTGCGGCCGCTTCCACCGCACCCACCCGGCCACGATCAGCCGGGTCAGCGTGAAGGCGGTGAATACCGTGGTGATGATGCCGATGCCGAGCGTCACGGCGAAGCCGCGCACCGGGCCGGTGCCGATATAGAACAGCACCGCGGCAGCAATGAAGGTGGTGATGTTGGAATCAAGGATGGTCGCAAGCGCCCGCTTGAAGCCGGCGTCGATCGCCGAGATCGCGTTGCGGCCGCCGCGCAGCTCCTCGCGGATACGCTCGTAGATCAGCACGTTGCTGTCGACCGCGATGCCGACGGTGAGCACGATGCCGGCGATGCCGGGCAGCGTCAGCGTGGCATTGAGCAGCGACAGCAGGCCGAAGATCATGGCGACGTTGATCGCCACCGCGATGTTGGCGAACACGCCGAACAGCCGGTAGGTCAGCAGCATGAACACGATGACCATGATCGAGCCGACATAGGCCGCAAGCTCGCCCTTCTCGATCGAATCCTGGCCAAGGCCCGGACCGACGGTGCGCTCTTCGACCACCGTGAGCGGCGCCGGCAGCGCGCCGGCGCGCAGCAGCACGGCCAGATCGTTGGCGGACTGAACGGTGAAGTTGCCCGAGATCTGCCCCTGCCCGCCCGTGATCGGCTCACGGATCACCGGTGCCGAGATCACCTCGTTGTCGAGCACGATCGCGAACGGCAGACCCACGTTCTCCTGCGTGGCCTGCGCGAATTTGCGGGCGCCAGTGGAGTTGAAGCGGAACGAGACGATCGGCTCGTTGGTGCGCTGGTCAAACCCGGTCTGCGCATCGGTGAGCTCGCCGCCCGACACCAGCACCTGCTTCTTGACGACGTATGGCACCTTCGGCGAGCTCTGGCTCATCAGCAGCTCGGAATCCGGCGGCAGCCCGCCCCGCTGCGCCTGGTCCGGCGGCACCGAGGTGTCGACCATCCGAAATTCCATCTTCGCGGTCTTGCCGAGCAGCTCTTTCAGATGCGTCGGGTCCTGAAGGCCCGGGACCTGCACCAGGATGCGGTCGGTACCCTGACGCTGGATCACCGGCTCGACGGTGCCGAGTTCGTTGACGCGGCGCTCGACGATCTGGATCGACTGCTCGATGGTCTTGCGCATGCGCTCGACCATAGCCGGCTGCGACAGCGCCAGGCGGATCAACCCGCCGCCGGCATCGGATATGTCGAGGTCGCGCTGGGTGCCCGACCCGAGCAGGCCGCCGATCGGTTGTGAGAGGTCACGCAGCTTGGCCAGCGCAGCCTGGAGATCGGTATCCTTGACCCGGACCTCGACGGTGTCGCCGCGGGTCACGAGGCCGGTATAGCCGATCTTGGCCTCGCGGAGCGAGCGACGGACGTCATCGCGGACCTGGTCCAACTTTTCCTTCTTGACGTAGTTGGCATCGACCTCGAGCAGCAGATAGGAGCCGCCCTGAAGGTCGAGGCCGAGCACGAGCCGCCGCTGCGCCCAGGCGGGCCAGGTCTTGACCTGCGCTTCGGGGAAGAAGTTCGGGACCGCGCAGAGGCACACGATCAGCGCCGTCAGGATAATCCCGAGCGCCTTCCACCGCGTGAAATACAACATCGACTGGACCTGTTAGATCAGGAGATTTGCAGGAAACTTATAAAGACTCGCGGAAGCGCTCACTTCGCCGCGGCGTCGTCCTTGGCGCTTTCCTTCGCGCTGTCCTTGGCCGGCTCGCCCTTGGCGCGCACGCCCGAAATCATCGACCTCATCTGGCGCACCCGCACGCCGTCGGAAATCTCGAACTCGATCTGGTCGTCATCGACCACCTTGGTGACCTTGCCGACCAGGCCGCCCGAGGTCACGACGGTGTCGCCGCGGCGGATGTTCTTCACGAGTTCGGCGTGATCCTTCACCTTCTTCTGCTGCGGGCGCAGAATCAGGAAGTACATGATCACGAAGATCAGGGCGAACGGCAGCAGCGACATCAACATGCTGTTGGTGTCGCCGGCGCCCGCGGCCTGGGCATACGCAGGGGTAATGAACATTCGGACGATCCTCGTGGAAACGGGGGAAAACCGGTCAGGCCCTGAAGGCGACCGGTTCGGTCAAATTCGCGCGGACTATAGCGGCCACCGCCCCAATTGCAACGCTGCCAGACCGTTGATTTGGCCACCTTGCGGCGCGCCGTCAGGCCCGATAAGGCTGCATTCTCAGGAACTTCGGACATGCCCAAAAACCTTAGCAAAAGCCCGGCCGGCAAAGGCCCCCGTACCCCTGCCACGAAGCTCGCCGAGGTCGCGGCAAAACGCCCCAAGACGGTCTCAAAGCCGGTCTCAAAGGCGGCTCCCAACGCCTCTCAGGACCTTTCCCAGGAGCGCATCGTCCACGCGCTGGAGACCATTGCGGCGCACCTCGCCGCCCAGGGCAAGCCGGCTGCCGCGCGTGAGTCGTTCAAGCAGTCGGACGCCTATGTCTGGCACCCCGACGGCCGCCTTGCTGGGGTGCCGCGGGTCAGCCGCGTCGAACTGTTCCTGCTCAAGGGCGTCGATCGGATGCGCGACATCCTGATGGAGAACACCGAGCGGTTCGCCAACGGCCTGCCCGCCAACAACGCCCTGCTCTGGGGCGCGCGCGGCATGGGCAAGTCCTCGCTGGTGAAAGCCGCCCACGCCAGCATCAACGCGGACCGCAAACCCGCCGACAAACTGAAGCTGATCGAGATCCACCGCGAGGACATCGAGAGCCTGCCGGCGCTGATGGAGCAACTGCGCGCCTCGCCCTTCCGCTTCATCGTGTTCTGCGACGACCTCTCCTTCGACGGCAATGATGCGTCCTACAAGTCGCTCAAGGCCGTGCTCGAAGGCGGCATCGAGGGTCGGCCCGAGAACGTCATCCTCTACGCCACCTCCAACCGCCGCCATCTGCTCGCGCGCGAGATGATCGAGAACGAGCGCTCGACCGCGATCAATCCCGGCGAAGCGGTCGAGGAAAAGGTCTCGCTGTCCGACCGCTTCGGCCTGTGGCTCGGCTTCCACCGCTGCAGCCAGGACGAATATCTCGCCATGGTGCGCGGCTATTGCAGCCATTTCGGCATCAAGGTCGACGATGAGGCGCTGGAGCGTGAGGCGCTGGAATGGTCGACCACGCGTGGCTCGCGCTCGGGCCGCGTCGCCTGGCAGTTCGTGCAGGAGCTGGCAGGACGGCTCGGCGTGAAGCTGACGGCGACGTAGCTCGAGCTGTCGCCACACTCAAAACTGTCATCGCCCGCGAAAGCGGGCGATCCAGTATTCCAGAGACGATTGTGATCGATCGAGAGGCCGCGGCGTACTGGGTCGCCCGGTCAAGCCGGGCGACGACACCGTTCGCGGCTATAATGCCCCCGATTTCGGAGCCCGCGCCTCACGCCCCGTTCAGGAATTGAAGCGGGTCAACCGGGCTCGATCCCTTACGGATCTCGAAGTGGAGTTGCGGCGACGCCACCTCCCCGGATTGACCCGACTTGGCAATGACCTGACCGCGCTTGATGGGATCGCCCCGCTTCACCAACAGCTCACTCGCATGGGCATATGCGGTGACGTAGCCGTTGGAGTGCCGAACCAGGACCAGATTGCCGTAACCCTTCAGCTCGTTGCCGGAATAGGCAACGACGCCGTCTTCAGCCGCCTTGACCGGCGTCCCCTCGGGCACCGCGACATTGATGCCGTCATTGGACTTGCCGTTGGTCTTGGCGCCGTAGCTCGTGATCACCTTGCCGCGCACCGGCCAGCGGAAGGTCGGCAGCGAGCTGGTGGTCTCTGCCGCTTTCACCGGCGTCTCGGCGGGCTTCTCTTCGATATTGGTGGTGGCCTGGGCCAGCCGCGCGCTCTGCGCCGGCTGGGCAACAGCGGCCATCTTGGTGGTCGGTGCGGGTGCGGCCGCAACCGGCTGCAGCGCAGCCGCCATGGGGGCCGCGGCAACAGGCGCCGGAGCAAGCGGAGCGGCAATCGCTGCGGTCCTGGCGCCCGGCACGGTCAGCTTGGCGCCGAGCTTGAGTTTTGCCGACGGTGCGAGACCGTTGGCGCGAGCGAGCTCGGCCGCCGAGATGTGGTTCTTGCGCGCAATGTTGGCGAGCGTGTCGCCGTGATTGACGAAATGGAAGCTTGACGGTGCGGCAACGGCCGCAACCGGCTTCGGCGCCATCACCGGAGCGGCAGCAACCGGAGCCATGACCGGCGCGGGAGCAGCAGCCGTTGCACCTGGATGCGGGATGACCAGCTGCTGGCCGGGCGAGAGCGCGCGCGGCCCCTTATAGCCGTTGGCAGCCATGATCGTCTGCGGGGTCACGTGATAGCGCTTGGCGAGCACATCGAGCGTGTCGCTGGTGCCGACGATGATCTTGGTCCCACCGATCGGCTGGGCGGCCGCGACAGAGCGCGGCGGCACGGTGCCGGTCGCTTCAAGACGCGGCTGAGCCGGCGGCGTGTAGGAGCCGAGTCCGCGGCCACCTCCGGAAACGCCCCCACCCGCTGCAACCGGGTAGGATTGCGGCGCGGCGACCGCAGGCGGCGGCAAGGCCTGGGATTGATAATAGCCGGGCTGGGTCTGCGGCCGCGCATATTGCGGCAGCTCACGCTGCGGCGGCGGGGCCTGCTGGACCGAACCGGTCGATTCAGAGAAGGGATTGGAGAAGTTCGACTGGGACAGGCGCGACTGCATGTCGGCACTGCACCCTGCGAAGCTGAAGGAAATCAGCGCCAGCACCGCGACCTGCGGTACGCGGCGCGAGTAAAGCAACTCGGCGACAACAGACATGGTTACTCACTCGTACGCAACAGAACTGGTCTTTTAAGTAAACACGCGCCGAGTAAATAACGGCTTAACCCTCCCAATAAGATGTTGGATGCACTGTCGATCCGGAGTTCTACAGCTCCCGCGCCACGCCCGGCAGCGCCGGCACGAAGCGGACTTCGACGAGTTCCTTGCGTTCGATCCCGGCTTCGGTCCGGCTCAGCCGGGTCAACGTCTGCACGCCCTGATGCGGCCCGACCGGTGCAATCAGGATGCCGCCGACCTCGAGTCGCTCGACCAGGTTCTCCGGAATCTGCTCCACTGCGGCGGTGACGATGATGCGGTCGAACGGGCCTATATTCGGCAGATTGAGACCGTCGCCAAGCATCACCTCGACATTGTGATAGCCGAGCTTCTCAAGCCTGGCGCGTGCGGCATCCGCGAGCTTGCGGTAGCGCTCGACCGTCAGCACCTCGCGCGTCAGCCGCGACAGCACGGCGGCCTGGTAGCCGGAGCCGGCACCGATCTCGAGCACACGGTGCTGCTTCTGGAGCTGAAGCTGCTCGGTCATGTAGGCGACGACGAAAGGCTGGCTGATGGTCTGTCCACAGGCGATCGGCAGCGCGCTGTCACGGTAGGCGCCATCGCGATCGGCCTCCTCGACGAACAGATCGCGCGGCACCTCCTCCATGGTTCGCAGCACGGTCTGATTGCTGATGCCGCGACGCCTCAGCGTGAGCTGAAACATCATCTTTTCCGGCGGGGGCTGATTGGAGGTCATCACTGCTTATATCGTCTCGTCAGAAGGCCGGATCGTCGCACGCGTCGCTCAGGCCCGGGCAAGAATCCTGTTCCTGCTCAGGAACCTATGATAGCCTTTTGCTGCGGTATTTGACCACAAATTGGCTTGCAGCGGGCCAGCCGCAAACGCCATTTTTCGAGCGTCCGCTGGCCGAAACACGCATTGCGTCGATTCATGTTATCTGCGAACGTTTTCCGGAGATGGGCAAGGACTCAACGACAATGACCGCGACCGGGCTTTCGGGCCGCTCTGTATTCCTCGTCGAAGACGAGGTCATGATCAGAATGATGGTCGCGGATATGCTCGAAGAGCTCGGCTACAAGGTCGCGGCTGAAGCGGGCGATATCAACGAGGCCCTGCGGCTGGCCCAGGCCACCGAGTTCGACATCGCCATCCTCGACGTCAACGTCAACGGCAAGGTCATCTCGCCGGTTGCCGATCTCATCAAGCAAAAGGGTTGCCCGTTCATCTTTGCCACCGGCTACGGCTCGTCGGGCCTGCCCGAGCAATACCGCGACCGGCCGGCGCTTCAGAAGCCGTTTCAGCTCGACGCGCTCGGCAAGACCATCGAAGCCGCGCTTCGCGGCGGCTAGCCGCTACTTCAGCGTCGCGCTCAGCTCTTCGGAAAACGCTTCATTGGTGCGGTCGAGCCGGAGTGGCGTGACCGAGACGTAGCGCTCGCGCAGCGCCGCCAGATCAGTGCCGTCGGCCGGCGTGTCCATCATCGCCGCACGTTCGAAGCCGATCCAGAAATAGGGATTGTTGCGGCCATCCCTGCGCTCGTCGATCCTGAGGAAGCCGAGATTGCGCTTGCCCTGCCGCGTGACGCGAATGCCGAGCACGTCCTCCGGCGCGCAAGACGGGAAGTTGACGTTGATGACGGTGTCCTTCGGGATGCCGGCCTTGATCACCTTGCGCACGATGTCGGGACCGAATTTGCGCGCGGTGTCCCATGGCGGCCGCTCGCGCGTCTCGACGCTGAATTCCTGCGACAGCGCGAATGACGGGATGCCCAGGATGGTGCCTTCGAGCGCGCCGGCGATGGTGCCGGAGTAGACAACGTCCTCGGCAACGTTGCGGCCCTTGTTGACGCCGGAGAGCACGACATCGGGCAGCTTGGCGCCGAGGATATGCCGCGCGCCCATGATGACGCAGTCAGTCGGCGTGCCGCGCACCGCGAAGTGCCGAGGCCCGACTTCGCGCAGGCGCAGGGGATCGTTCAGCGACAGCGAATGCGACACGCCCGACTGATCGAGCTCGGGCGCCACCACCCAGACATCGTCGGACAGCGCGCCTGCAATCTCCTCCGCGACCTTAAGGCCGGGAGCGTGGATGCCGTCGTCATTGGTGCAGAGAATGCGCATGCCGGTGGTCGATTCCTGAGCTGGGGTCTGGCCGTCTTATCTGGCTATGGCTGATCAGGCAAACCGGCTTCGGCGCAGACCTCACCCGTAATCCTGCTCATCGCCGCAGCGCAACAATTGATCCCACTCGCTTTAGCGGCGGACGCGCCATTGCGGCAGGAAGCGCGCGAGCTTGCCCTCCGCGTGTAGATGCATCGCCGGCACGACTGGGCTGACGACGGGTGTCTCAATCACGCCGAGCGCCTTCAGCTGCGCAATGGACGGGGCCCACACGGGCGTCTCTGGAAAGCGCTCGCGCGCGACGGTCACCGCTTTGTCGAAATCCTCGACATTGACGCCCGGCTTGGCGCGCCGGCTTTGCACATACGTGTCGTCCCAGAGCCGCGCGATGTCGATGTCGAGCACGCCACGCAAGCGCTGGTCGACGGCCTGGATGCCGGCACCGGTCACCGCCCATTGTCGGCCGACCCAGAAGATGTCGCAGTGCAAGGCCATGGACGGTCGGTTCGCGTTGACGGGTGGCCAGCAGGATAACCGGCCGCCCGATCTTCGCAACCAAACGTTTCTGCCGCAACATCGGTCAATCGCGCTTACTCGCGCGCGACCACCTTCAGCCCGCCCACATAGGGCTGAAGCACGGTTGGGACGGCAATCGAGCCGTCCTCCTGCTGATAGGTCTCCATCACAGCGATCAGCGCGCGGCCGACCGCCGTGCCGGAGCCGTTTAGCGTGTGCACGAAGCGGGGCTTTCCGTCCGGCCCGCGCGAGCGCGCATCCATGCGCCGCGCCTGGAAATCGCCGCAGACCGAGCAGCTGGAGATCTCGCGGAACATGCCGCCCTCGCCCTGCCCGGGCATCCACACTTCAATATCATAGGTTTTTTGCGACGAAAAACCCATATCCCCCGCGCAGAGCGTCATGACGCGATAATGCAGGTCGAGCTTCTGCAGCACCTGCTCGGCGCAGGACAGCATCCGCTCCAGTTCGTCCTTGCTGGTTTCAGGCGTCGTGATCGAGACCAGCTCGACCTTGGTGAACTGATGCTGGCGGATCATTCCGCGGGTGTCGCGCCCCGCAGCGCCCGCCTCGGCGCGGAAGCACGGCGTCAGTGCGGTCAGCCGCATCGGCAGCTGCTTCTCGTCGAGAATGGATTCGCGGACGAGGTTGGTGAGCGAGACTTCCGCCGTCGGGATCAGACCGAGGCGCTCGGTCTTCAGCCGCTCATGATCGGGCGAGGCGAGAAGCTCGCCCTTGATCGCCCAGAACTGGTCGTCCTCGAACTTCGGCAACTGGCCGGTGCCGAACATCACCTCGTTGCGCACCAGGAGCGGCGGGTTGATCTCGGTATAGCCGTGCTCATTCGTGTGCAGGTCGAGCATGAACTGTCCGATCGCGCGTTCAAGGCGCGCCAGCCCCTTCTTCAGCACGACGAAGCGCGCGCCGGAGAGTTTTGCCGCCGCCTCGAAATCCATGTAGCCGAGCGCGGTACCGAGATCGTCATGCAGCTTCGGCGCAAAACCGTAATTGCGCCTGGCACCGAACACGTGGTGCTGGACGTTGCCGTGCTCATCGACGCCGTCGGGCACGTCGTCGAACGGAATGTTCGGGATCGCGGAGAGCGCGTCTTCGAGCTCCTTCGACGCGTCTTTCTCCTCAACAGTGAGCGTTGCGATCGAATCCTTCAGGTCTGCCACCTCCGCCATCAAAGTGGCGGCACGCGCGTCGTCCTTAGTTTTTTTGGCTTCGCCAACCTCTTTG
This sequence comes from Bradyrhizobium genosp. A, assembly GCF_049949275.1. NCBI lineage: Bacteria > Pseudomonadati > Pseudomonadota > Alphaproteobacteria > Hyphomicrobiales > Nitrobacteraceae > Bradyrhizobium > Bradyrhizobium genosp. A. The sequence goes on from NZ_CP188196.1 coordinate 4,560,070, forward strand.
GAGGCAGCATTGCGCCGAGCCTGATTCGTCTCAAGAACCCGAATAATGGCGCGACGCCGCTCATCAATCGAGATCAAGTGATCCGCCATCGGCTTCAGTCCCCGCCGAGCGAGGCCGGCGTCGAAAGCTTGCGGATTGTCGCGGATCGATTTGATGTCGTGCATGGCGGCGGTCCTGGATAAGCGTGCAAACATACAACGGAGAACGTTGTAAGTCAGCGTTCCCCCTAGCACGGCCGTCCTCGGCCACGAAAGGCGATTCAGTATTCCAGTGATGGTGGTGATTCTTCGAGGGGGGCCGCGGCGTATTGGTCTCCCCGCCTTCTCGGGGAACGACAGCGAGGCTAGCCGCCCTACTCCGCCGGGTTGGCCGGCGTCGACGCGTCGGTGCCGGTCGTGGACTGCGAGGCGGCTGCCTTCTTCTCCACCATGGAGACTGCGATGATCGAGCCCTCGTAGAGCGCCAGCAGGGGAATCGCGAGCGAGCACTGGCTCAGGATGTCCGGCGGCGTCAGGACGGCCGCGATGATGAAGGCGAGCACGATGAAATAGCGGCGTTTTTCACGCAGCATCTTCGCCGAGACGATGCCGATCCGGCCCAGAAGCGTGAGGATCACCGGAAGCTGGAAGGCGATGCCGAACGCGAAGATCAACGACATCGTCAGCGACAGATATTCGCCGACCTTGGGCAGGAGCTGAATCTGCGCGGTCTCCTCGCCGCCCGACTGCTGCATGCCAAGTGAAAAACGGACCAGCATCGGCAGCACGACGAAATAGACCAGCATTGATCCCAGAACGAAGAAGAACGGGGTCGCGACCAGATAAGGCAGGAAAGCCTGCTTCTCGTGCTTGTAAAGGCCCGGCGCGACGAACGCGTAGATCTGCGTCGCAACGATCGGGAACGAGATGAAGCCGGCGCCGAACAGCGCGAGCTTGAGCTGGGTGATGAAATATTCCAGCAGCGCCGTGTAGATGAATTTCGAGTTCTCAGGCCCCGCGACCCACACGAACGGCCAGACCAGCACGTTGTAGATCTGCTTGGCAAAGAAGAAGCAGCAGATGAAAGCTACGCCGAATCCGAGCAGCGCCTTGATCAGCCGCGACCGCAGCTCGATCAGATGGTCCATCAGCGGGGCCTTGCTGGCCTCGATATCGGCGTCGCTCATGACGCTTTGGCGTCCTTGATCGCTTCCGGCGCCGTGTCTTGTGTAACAGTGTCCTGCGCAACCGGTGTCTGCTCGACCTCACGGGTGATGGCGAGCGGCTCGTTCAGGGCCGCATGTGCCTCGGCTTCCACGAAGGTCTCCGGCGTCGGCGCTTCAGGCGTAGTCGGGCTTGCCGGCGGTTCGATCGCACCAGTCGCGGTAGTCTCTGCCGGCTTGTCGAGCGCATCGACGCGCAGCGCGTCGCTGACGTCCTTCTGCAGCGAGGTCATCAGACCGCCGCCGGTGAAGCCGGAGGCGGCTTCCTTGACCTCGTCAAAGCTCTTCTTGAGGTCAGCCATCTCGGCCTCGCGCATCGCCTCCTGGAACTGGCCCTGGAATTCGGCGGCCATCTTGCGGGCCTTGCCCATCCATTGGCCGACCATGCGCAGCACGCCCGGCAGCTCTTTCGGGCCAATGGCGACCAGGGCCACGACCCCGATCAAAACCAGCTCACTCCACCCGATGTCGAACATGACGTCTTCCGTTCACGCGAAGCCACGACCGGCCCAATCCCTCACGCGCAGGATCGGGTGCGTTTCCCGCGTCTCGCGTGCTCCTGGCTCAGACGGCCTTGCTGCCGACGTCGGACCGTGCCGCGGTCGGCGCCGCATTGTGCTCGATGGATTTCGAGGGCTCCTGCTTCTCGGCGGGCTTGTCGTCGTCCTGCATGCCCTTCTTGAAGGCCTTGATGCCCTGCGCCACGTCGCCCATCAGATCCGAAATCTTGCCGCGGCCGAACAGCAACAGGACCACTGCGATCACCAGGATCCAGTGCCAAATGCTAAGTGAACCCATCCTGCAACCCTCCAAACGCGCATGGCCGAGACCCGGCCGATCTTGACCGGAACGTAGGCTTCGCAGGCCTCAAAAACAAGGACCAAGGCAGCGCCAATTCGCTGTTGGCGCTACGTAATCTTGCTAGTGTTAACTGGTCGCAGGGGGCCTGCCGAAGAGCCGGAGGATCACTCCTCGCTTCCGCCCTCGCCGCCCTCCGGCGGTGTTTCGGGTTCGACCGCCGGCGCCAGCGCCAGATCGAGGTCCTCGCCGGGTTCCAGCGGATCCTCGTCCTCACGCAGCTGCGGGTCATCCGAGGGCGTCGGCACGCTGAAGCCAGTCGGCAGGCGCGAATCCAGCAGTCCCGTGCCCTTCAGCTCTTCCAGGCCTGGCAGATCGCCAAGCTGTTCCAGGGTGAACTGCGACAGGAAATCCTCGGTGGTTCCGAAGGTCAGCGGGCGGCCGGGTGTCTTGCGACGGCCACGCGGCTTGATCCAGCCGGTCTCCAGCAGCACGTCGAGCGTGCCCTTGGAGGTCACGACGCCGCGGATCTCTTCGATCTCGGCACGCGTCACCGGCTGGTGATAGGCGATGATCGCCAGCACCTCGATGGCCGCACGCGACAGGCGGCGGGTTTCGGTGCTCTCGCGCGTCATCAGCCAGGCAAGATCGCCGGCGGTGCGGAACGTCCATTTGTTGGCGACCCGCACGAGGTTCACGCCCCGCAAGGCGTAGTCGGCCTGGAGCTGCTCGAGCGCAGCCTTCACGTCGACACCCTCAGGCATGCGCTTGGCCAGCGTCGCCGTATCCAGTGGTTCGTTCGAAGCAAACAGCAGCGCTTCCAGCAGCCGCAATTCTTCGGGACGTGCCTGGGATTCGTTCTCCATCGGCTCGGCCTCTTCTACCCGCACTTCAGCCAGGCTTGCCATGGCAGCTTCTCCTTCTTGCACTTAACCGACCGGCGCATCGGGCGCAGGAGCTGCGTCCACGACCGGCTTCGGGCGCCCCTTCCGGAAATAGATGGGCGCAAACGCCTGTTTCTGGTTCAGCTCGAGCTGACCTTCACGCACCAGCTCGAGCGCGGCGGCGAAGCTCGAGGCGAACACCGTCGCGCGCTGCGTCGGATCGGCGACGTGACGGATCAGGAAATCGTCGAGCACGCCCCAATCGTCCCGCTCGGTGATGCTGCCGACCAGCCGCTCCAGCGTGGCGCGCGCCTCGGCGAGCGACCACACCGTGCGCTTGGCCAGATGCACGCTCGCCAGCACGCGCGACTGGCGCTGTGAGGCATAGGCTGTGAGCAGGTCGTACAGCGTAGCCGTGTATTTCGGATGCCGGATCTCGGCGATCTGCTCGGGCTCGCCGCGCGGGAAGATGTCCCGCTGGAGCTGCGGCCTGTTCATTAACCGGTTGGCGGCTTCGCGAATGGCTTCCAGGCGGCGCAGACGATTGGCGAGCGCAGTTGCCATTTCCTCGGCGCTGGGACCCTCCGCGCTCGGCGGCTCCGGCAGCAGCAGGCGCGACTTCAGGAAGGCCAGCCAAGCGGCCATCACGAGATAGTCCGCCGCAAGCTCGAGCCGGATCTTTCGCGCAGCTTCGATGAAGTGAAGGTACTGGTCGGCCAGCGCCAGGATCGAGATCTTGGCGAGATCGACCTTCTGCTGCCGCGCCAGCGCGAGCAGGAGATCGAGCGGGCCTTCGTAGCCCTCGACGTCGACCACCAACGCCGGCTCGCCCTCGGCCAGCTCTGCGGGCCGCCCGGTTTCAAACGATAGGATTTCTGCGGTCATGCGGATGCCGTGGTTGCGGTCAATGCGTCCAGTTCCGCATTGTCATTGCTGTGAAGCGTCGTGTCGCAGCCGGCCGCGAACATGGCGCGAATACGCTCGGCGATGCCTCCCGCCAGCGCGTTCATCGGCACGTCATCACTCATTAACAAATCCTGGAACCCGACTGCGCTGCGAATCAGCTGAGCAATCATTGTCGCAGAAGTCGTCACCGGATGGGCGGGGTCGGCGGCGCCATCCACGGGAATGCTGAGACTGCCGAGATTGGCCGCGGTCAACCCCGTGACCGTCAATTCCTTAAGTAGCACCGTGACTTGCGTGGAAATTTCGATACTACGCCTGAAGGGAATGAGGTCCCATGAGCATTCGGCACAGCCAAACGCCAGCTCGGCGGCGGTCAGTTCCGTTCCGGATACGCCGGTATTGAAGGCCCGCGTGCTCATAGGGCCGATTAACCCTGCCCCGGGAGGGGGTCAAGGAAACGGCCGCTAATTCCTCTGGACGAAGCAGGACGGCAGGCCAGCCGACTTCAGATTGTTGCAGGCCTGCACCGCCTCGTCGGCCGAGCCATACGGTCCGGCGAAGGCACGGTAGACGATACCTTTGCCCTTATCGGTCAGATCGACACGCTTGATAACCGGCGAGCGGCCGCCGAGTACGCTGCCATATTTGCTCTGGAGCACCCGGTAGGACGCCGCGGCGCTATCCTCGCTCTGCTGCGAGGACACCTGCACGACGAAGCCGCCACCGCCGCTGGGCGCGGGTGCAATTTGGGTCGGATTGGTGGCGGCCATACGCTGCGGCGGTTGGGCCGGCGCAGCCTGCGGCGCCAGCGAGAGGGGCTGGTTGGCGCTGGCATTGGCCGAGGTCGGCGGCGTATGCGGCGCGGCCGGCTTCGGCGGCGCGGCCGGCTTGGCCGTTGACGGCGCGGCGGCCTGCGGCGCGGCGCTGTCGGTCTGGTCACCCTTCACAACCACGACCTTGACTGAGCGTGGCGCACTGTTCGGCATCGTCCCGTTGCTTGGGATCGGACCGGCATTCGGTGGCGGAACGTTGGACGACGACACGCTCGCAACCGGCGGCGGGTTCGCATTCTGGTTCAGCGGCGGAAACACCACGCGCGGACCGGCTGCCTTGGTGTTGACGTCGACGGGCGCCTCCTCGCGCGGCACGATCTTCTCGCTACCATCGCCGCTCACCATGCGGTCCGGCACCTTGGCCGAAGAGTCCGATGGCGCCGGCACGATCTTGGTCGGGGTATTGTCGGCCTTGATGATTGGCGGCTCGCCGCTGCGGGGCGAGCCGACATAGGTCTTGTAGGCGAAGGCAGCGCCAGTTCCGACCACGGCCAGCGCGAGGATCGCGGCGACCGTCATCATGCCGCCGCGCGATTTCCTGGGCTCGTCGAGATCGGCCTCGGGATAGTCGCTCTGGAACGCGTAAGGATCGTCGGGATAGGCCGGCTCACGCTGAAAATCCTGCTCGCCCGACTCGAGGCGTCCGTACAGCGCATCATCGTAACGCGCCGGATCGGGTTGCTCGTGCGGCGCCTCGTAGGCTTGATCCTGAGCCTGCTCCTGATGGTAGGCCTGATGCTGGTAAGCCTGATCCTGGTAGGCGCGGTCCTGATAGGCCTGCGGCTGATGAAACTCAGGCTCCGGCGCAGCCGGCTGGGCTGAATAGCGATGCAGCGGATGAACGGGATTCACGGCGACGGGGTAGTCAGGCTCGGACGCCGGCTGCGGTTGCACGTTGGCGCGCCGCATCCATGACGGCGGACCCGGCTGAGGCGCGGCGGCTTGCTCGGCGTAGTCCTGCTGATCGTCGTCCTGCGAATAATCGTCGTCCTGATAAGTTTGTGCGGGCGCTGGCGCTGCTGCCGGCCGCGCATTTGGGCGGCCCTGTGCTGCGAACGGATCGGTTTGTCCGATCAGGCGGGCGAGCTCGGCCAAGGGATCGTTCTCCGCCTTGCCATGCTGGTCGGCGCCGCGACCATAGTCGTCGGAGGGAAACTGTCTGTCGTGATATCGTTCGGCCATCGTGATGATGCGTCCCTTCGGGAAAGCCGCGCGCCCCTCGACCAAGGCACGGCTTTCGACCCACAAGGCTTTCAACCAAGTCTAAGCGATCCGGCTTCTGCCGGTTACCCCCAAAATTCCCCTTAAGTAGTTCGCCCCAAACTACCGCATCTCGTCCGGAGCATGGACGCCGAGGATGGCGAGGCCCGATGCCAGGACGGAGACGACGCCCTGGACCATGGCCAGTCGCGCCTTCGTTAGATCTGCATCATTATTGATAATGAAGCGTAAATAGGGCAAATCGCGCCCCTTCGTCCAAAGTGCATGAAATTCGCTGGCTAAATCATAGAGATAGAAGGCAATTCGGTGCGGCTCATGGGCCGCGGCGGCCGCTTCCAGCATCCTCGGATAAATTGCGAGACGCTTGAGAAGGTCGAGCTCGACGGGGTCCGACAGCCGTTCCACCGCCGACTCACTGAGCCAGGCGATCCGCTTGCCCGAATCGTCCGGCAGTTCCGGGAACACTTCGGCCCGCGCGTTGCGGAAGATCGAATGGCCGCGGGCGTGGCCGTACTGGACGTAGAACACCGGGTTGTCGCGCGACTGTTCCATGACCTTGGCGAGATCGAAATCCAGCACCGCGTCGTTCTTGCGGTAGAGCATCATGAAGCGGACAGCGTCCTGGCCGACTTCATCCACCACCTCACGCAAGGTGACGAAGTCTCCGCTCCGCTTGGACATTTTCACCGGCTCGCCGTTGCGCAGCAACTTCACGAGCTGGACGATCTTGACGTCGAGCGCGCCCTTACCAGAGGTCGTCGCCTTCACCGCCGCCTGCATGCGCTTGATGTAGCCGCCGTGATCGGCGCCCCAGACGTCGATCATCTCCGCAAAACCACGGTCGAACTTGTTCTTGTGGTAGGCGATGTCGGAGGCGAAGTAGGTGTAGGAATTGTCCGACTTGATCAGCGGACGATCGACATCGTCGCCGTAGGCGGTCGCCTTGAACAGCAACTGTTCGCGGTCTTCCCAGTCCTCGACCGGTGCGCCCTTCGGCGGCGGCAGGCGGCCTTCATAGATATCGCCCTTGGCCTTCAGGAAGTCGATGGTCTCGGCAACCTTGTTGTTGCCGGTCTCGATTAGCGAGCGCTCGGAGAAGAAGACGTCGTGCCGTATGTTGAGGGCGGCCAGATCGTCCCTAATCTCGTCCATCATCATCGCGATCGCCTTGGCCCTCACCGTCGGCAGCCACGCGGCCTCGCCCATCGCGAGCAGTTTGTCGCCATGCTCCTTCGCCAGCGCCTGCCCGACCGGCTTTAGATAGTCGCCGGGATAGAGGCCTTCCGGGATCGCACCGATGTCCTCGCCGAGCGCCTCGCGGTATCTGAGAAAGGCGGAACGCGCGAGCACGTCGACCTGCGCGCCGGCATCGTTGATGTAATATTCGCGGGTGACGTCGTGGCCGCCGAACTGCAGCAGGCTCGCCAGCGCGTCGCCGAACACGGCGCCGCGGCAGTGGCCGACATGCATCGGTCCGGTCGGATTGGCCGAGACGTATTCGACATTGACCTTGGAGCCGCCGCGAACGCGGCCGTAATCGGCGCCCTCACGCAGCACCGTCCGCAGCGCCTCCGCCCACGCGGCGGGTTTCAGCGTCAAATTGATGAAGCCGGGACCGGCAACGTCGACCTTGGCGATCAGCACATCAGAGCGGAGCTGCTCGGCGATCTGCTCGGCGAGGTCGCGCGGCTTGGCCTTTGCCTCTTTCGCAAGCACCATGGCGGCGTTGGTCGCCATGTCGCCGTGGGTCGCATCGCGCGGCGGCTCGACCACCACGCGCGAGAAATCGATGCCCTCGGGCCAGTTGGCTTCCGCGAGCGCGCGGCAGGCGGCGTGCACGCGTGCGAGCACGTCGGCGAACAAATGCGGTGCTGAGGATGTGTCGGGCATGGGCGCCGCCTAACGCAAATCCGGGGTCGAGTCAAAGAGCCGCTGGTGTTCGGTCAGGGCGAAACGGTCGGTCATTCCGGCAATGAAATTGCCGATCCGGCGGGCCCGGTCGCCCTCGTCGTCCGCCTCCGCCCCGACCAGCCATTCCGGGGGCAGGTCGGCCGGCGATGTCAGGTACTTTGCGAACAAGTCGAACAGAATCTGTTCCGCCTCCGCCATCACCCGCATCACCCGCTTGTGGCGGTACATGTGTCCGTAGAGAAATCGCTTGATGGCGGCCTCTTCCTCGGCGACGCCGGCTGGGAACCCGATCAGCGCCCGGCTCTGCTGGCGCACGTCCTGGGCCGATTGCGGCCGGACGGCGGCGATGTTCTTCTGCGCCTCCGCGAATACCGCGCCGATCAAATGCGAGATCAACTCGCGCACCAGTTCGGCGCCGCGCCTGACGTCTTCGAGATCGGGATAATGCGCCGAGGTCTCGGCGATGATCTCCGCGGTGAGCGGCATGACCTTGAGATCGTCGAGATGGAACAGGCCGGCGCGCAGACCGTCGTCGATATCGTGGGCGTCGTAGGCGATGTCGTCGGCGATCGCGGCGACCTGCGCTTCCAGCGAGGCGAAGCTCCAGAGTTCGAGATCATAGGTCTTGATATAGTCGGCGATGCCGACGGGAATGCCGTGCTCGCGGTAGCGCCCGACCGGCGCGCCGCTGCGATCGGTCAGCGGACCGTTGTGCTTGACGATGCCCTCCAGCGACTCCCAGGTGAGGTTGAGCCCGTCGAATTCGGGATAGCGGTGCTCCAGCGAGCCGACCACGCGAAGTGCCTGGGCGTTGTGATCGAAGCCGCCGAAATCCTTCAGGCAGGCGTCCAGCGCCCGCTCGCCGGCATGGCCGAACGGCGGATGGCCGAGATCGTGGGCGAGCGCCAGGGTTTCCGTGAGGTCCTCGTCCAGCCCAAGCTGGCGCGCCAGCGCACGGGCGATCTGAGCCACCTCCAGCGAATGGGTCAGCCGGGTGCGGTAATGGTCGCCTTCATGGAACACGAATACCTGGGTCTTGTACTTCAGGCGACGGAACGCGGTCGAGTGGATCACCCGGTCGCAATCGCGCCGGAACGGGCTCCGGGTCCGGCTCGGCGGCTCGGCGACCAGCCGGCCGCGGCTGCGATCGGGGTCGCAGGCATAGGGCGCATGGGGGGCTGCCATTCCAACGGACACGACGAATTTAGTCCCTATCCATTTGATTCTGCGTATCCTTGCACTTAACTATGCCGGACGCGGGATACCAAATGAATTGGGCGAGTGAAGTTGGTATGACCGCGGGCCTATCGGAGACGAGCCATGACGACTGCTGTGACCATCAGTGACCGCGCCGCACGCCGGATTGGGGAGATCCTCAGGGGCGAAGGCACAGGCGCGATGCTGCGCATCTCGGTCGAGGGCGGCGGCTGCTCCGGCTTCCAGTACAAGTTCGACATCGACCGCGACCGCACCGATGACGATCTCGTCATCGAGCAGGAGAACGCGGTGGTGCTGGTCGATTCCGCCTCGCAACCGTTTCTGGCGGGCTCGCAGGTGGATTTCGTCGACGATTTGATCGGCGCCTCATTCCGCGTCAACAATCCCAACGCGACGGCGTCCTGCGGCTGCGGCACCAGCTTCTCGATCTGACCGGCCTCACGCGCCGGTCATCTGCCTTTCCTCATCCGTCCACTCGACATCGATCGGCATCAGCTCCGGCTGGAGCGACGCGTCCTCTGCCATCACGTAACCGTCCAGCGCGCGCAGCAAGGCTGCGGCCAGCGCCGGCTTCCGTAGCGGCTTCGCCAGGAAGTCCGACATGCCGGCCTCGCGGCAGATCTTGACGTCTTCGGGGAAGGCGTTGGCGGTCAGTGCGATGATCGGCAAGGCCGCGAAGCGCCCGCCTTCCGCGCGGATCGCCCGGGTCGCGGCAAGGCCATCCATCTCGGGCATGCGCACGTCCATCAGCACGAGGTCGTAATCGCCTTCGGAGACAGCCGCGACGGCCTCGACGCCGTCGGCGACGACCCGGAGCTCGACCTCGAAGGCTCCTAGCATCTTGCTCACGACCATGCGGTTGACGGCGTCGTCCTCGGCAACCAGCACCTTCAGCGGCCGGTCGAGGCTTGTGATGCGAGCCTTGAGCTCGTCGGCTTCATCGCGGCCCGCGTCCTGACTGGACGTCTGCGCCAGGCTCCACGGCAGCACCAGCGTGAAGCGGAAGGTCGAGCCTTCGCCCGGCGTCGAGGCGACGCCGATCGTGCCGCCCATCTGCTCGATGATGCGCCGGGAGATCGCGAGGCCCAGCCCAGTGCCGCCGAAGCGGCGGCTGATCGAGGCATCGGCTTGGGCGAAATCCGAGAACAACTGCCCGAGCTTCTCGGGCGCAATTCCGATGCCGCTATCGCTCACGGTCCATTCGACGGTCGCGAGCAGATCGCGCCGCGCCTGGCAGATGGCCTTGATCGTCACCCCGCCCTGGTCGGTGAACTTCACCGCATTGGAGGCGAGATTGAGCAGCACCTGGCGGATGCGCGCGACGTCGCCACGCAGCGTCGGCGGCAGGTTCGGGTCGAGCTCGACCTTGACCGCGAGCCCCTTGCTCTTGGCGCTTGCGCGCACCACGGTCGCGACCGTCTCGACCAGCGTCTGCGGCGCAAAGTCGATCGCCTCGAACGCGAAGCGCCCGGCCTCGAGCTTGGACAGATCGAGGATGTCGTTGAGGATGCGCTGGAGGTTGTCACCGGACTCGCGGATCGTGGTGACGGCTTCGCGCTGCTCCGGATCGAGTTTTGTTTCGAGCAGCATGCTGGCAAGCCCGAGCACACCGTTCATGGGCGTGCGGATCTCGTGGCTCATCACGGCGAGAAAATCCGACTTCGCGCGGCTCTCGGCCTCTGCCTTTTCCGCGCGCCAGCGCTCGGTGACGTCGCGGCCGAAGCCGCGATAGCCGAGAAACTGGCCATCACGGTCATGGGCCGGCTTCGCCGTCAGCGACCACAGCCGCGCCTCGCCGCCGGCGACGACCTTGAGGTTCATCTCGTGCAGCGGCTCGGCGTGCTCCATCAGGCCAACGACATTGTAGGCCGCCGCCTTGTCTTCGGGGCACAGCATGTCGAGCACGTCGGCGAAAGGCGATCCCTTCAGCAGCGGAAGCGGCAATTGCGCGACATCGGCGAAGCGTTGCGGCACGTCGGTGAGATGCCCTTCGGCATCGGTTTGCCACAGCCAGTCGCTGGCGTTCTCCTGAAAATCCTTCAGCAGCAGCGAGATGATCTCGGTCTGGCGTTCGAGCTCGAGCTGGGCCTTGAGATTGCCGAGGAACAGATTGCCCTGCGAGACGATGTTGCGCGCCATGAAGAACGCAAACAGCAGCAGGAACACCGCGGTCAGGGCATACGGACCAGCACCGCACAACAGCATTGCGCCGGCGCAGGCGACCGTCACGGTCGCGAGATAGACAAGGCCGGCGCGCGGGAAAGTCGACAGCGTGAAGGCGCCGCCGGACATCATGCCGACCATCAGGCAGGCCAGGATCAGCTGGCTGGTCGGCCCGACGCGGCTGAACAATGCGAGCGGCAGCGTGCCCCAGACAGCGGCCAGGAAGAATGCCTGCCGCATCATTTGCCGCGTCGCGCGGCGTGAAGCTTCCTGCGGCGGATTCTGCTGCGCGCGCCGCCACGCCCTCACCGCGAGCGAGGCGGTGGCCGCAAGCGTCATGCCCCAGATCGCGAGGAAATCGTTCCAGCCCCGGCCCCAGAACAGGATCAGCACGATGGCGACGTTGAGCATGGTGACGGCCATCGTCACCGGGACTGCCCGCATCACCGCGTCGATCTGCTTGGCGCGGATGCGGCGCAACTCGCGCTCGCTGAGATCGGCGGTCAGGCCGTCCTCGATCTCGAAGCCGCCGAGCCAGTACAGGAACGCGCCGATCAGGCCGGCTTGCGGCTCAGTGCGCTGTGATGATTTGTGCGGCCATCCCATTCGAAAAACCCTTTCGGCATCAATGGCCCAGGGCCGGCTTAAGCCGGGTTAATTTTGTGGGAGATTTTGCGGCGTCCTTGACGGGCACGTTTGCATTTTGTTCTAACCATGGCCCCTGCCCGGAGCCCTCACCGATGCCCATCAGAGTTGCCACCTGGAACGTGAATTCGGTCCGGCAGCGGATCGATCTCCTGCTGACCTGGCTGAAGGAGTGCCAGCCGGACGTCGTCTGCCTCCAGGAGATCAAATGCGTCGACGAAGCCTTCCCGCGGCTGGAGATCGAAGCGCTCGGCTATAACGTGGTGACCCACGGGCAGAAGACGTTCAACGGCGTGGCGCTGCTCTCCAAGCTCAAGTTCGATGAGACCAAGTCGGGGCTTGCCGGCGACGACGAGGATGCGCATGCCCGTTTCCTCGAGGGCGTGGTGACGCTGAAGCGCGGGGTGCTGCGCATCGCCTGCCTCTATCTGCCCAACGGCAACCCGGTCGGGACCGAGAAATATCCCTACAAGCTCAAATGGATGTCGCGGCTTCTTGAGTATTCGAAGGAGCGCCTTAAGACCGAGGAGCCGCTGATCCTCGCAGGTGACTTCAACGTCATTCCGCAGGCCCGCGACGTCCACAATCCCGCCGCCTGGACCGAGGACGCCCTGTTCAAGGCCGAGACGCGGGAGAGCTTCCAGTCCCTGCTCGGCCTCGGCTTGACCGATGCCTTGCGCGCGGTCACCGACGAGCCCGGGCTCTACACCTTCTGGGACTACCAGGCCGGCGCCTGGCAGAAGAACCAGGGCCTGCGCATCGACCATCTGCTGCTGTCGCCCCAGGCCAGCGATAAGCTCGCCAATGTCGGCATCGACAGCTATGTGCGGGCCTGGGAGAAGCCGTCGGACCACGTGCCGGTGTGGGCGGATCTGGATCTGGAGGCGGCGTAAGCGCCAACCGGATGGTGGGCACGGCGCCAAGGCGCCTTTGCCCACCCTACAGGACCTCGCCTACTCGCGGCGGCCCTGCACCCACTGCTCCAGCATTTGCAGGCACATGGCGCGGTCGTCATCGGACGCCTTGGCGAAGGCGCGGTTGTAGTTTTCCTTGATCCAGGTCTCATCAGTGCCGGCGCTGTCACGTGCGAGCGTCAGCCACATCAGGCCACGCGCGGCCTGCCGCGGCAGACGGTCGCCGTTGAACAGCATCTGCCCGAGCAGCGCCTGGGCCTCATGCTGGCCCTTCTGGGCAGCGAGGCCGAGCCAGCGCGCACCGTAGCGGAAATCCTCGCGCGAGGCGTCCGGCGTCTTCAGATAGAGCCGGGCGAGATCGTACTGGGCATCGGCGTTGCCGAAATAGGAGGCGGCGTAGGAGAACATCTCCCGCGCCCGATCCGGGTCGGCCTTGATCTTCGAGTTCGGGATACCGCTCAGATAGTAGCGGCCGAGCGCAACGAAGGCGTTGGCCACGACCTGCGCTTGCGGCGCCGACGGGCTGTCCTCGGCATGCGCATTCGCGATCCGGGTAAAGTATTCGAAAGCGCGCACGTCGTCCTGGGCCACGCCGTCGCCACTCGCGTACATGCGGCCGAGCTTCCACTGCGCAATGGGATGACCGCCCTCGGCGGCGTATTGCAGTGCGCTGAGCGAGGTTTCCTGGGGCGCAACCGGCGGCACTGACTTGCGCACCGCGCCCGCAGCACTGGGCAAGGTGGTCACGACAGGAATGGTCGCATCCTTCGGGTTGACCGGCGCACCGTCGAAGGCGACTGCCGGCGCGGCCAGCGCGGTAGCCCCCAACACAAACGCAACGATGGTACGCCTAGATGTCCGCATAGCACTGTTTCTCGTGCGCGCCGCCCGGATGGGTGACTGCCCCATCGACCGCCGGTCCAACCTGCTGAGCATATTTCCAGAGCGCGCCCGACGTATGGTTAGTCGCGCGAGGGCTCCATTTGGTCTTGCGTTGCGCGAGCTCGGCGTCGCTCAATTTTACGTTAAGGATTCCGGCAACGGCATCGATCTCGATGATGTCGCCATCCTGCAACAGTGCGATCGGACCGCCGATGGCGGCCTCAGGCCCGACATGGCCGATGCAGAAGCCGCGGGTGGCGCCGGAGAAGCGGCCGTCGGTGATGAGCGCGATCTTGCCGCCCATGCCCTGCCCGGTCAGCGCCGCGGTGGTCTGGAGCATTTCCCGCATGCCGGGGCCGCCCTTGGGGCCCTCGTAGCGGATCACGATGACTTCGCCTTCGCGGTAGGTGCGGTTCTGGACGGCCTCGAAGGCGTCCTCTTCCCGGTCGAAGCAACGCGCCGGACCGGTGAACCTCAGATTGGACATTCCCGCGACTTTCACGATCGCACCTTCTGGCGCCAAATTGCCCTTCAGACCGACCACACCACCGGTGACGGTGATGGGCTTGTCTGCCGGGTGCACCACGTCCTGGTGCGGATTCCATTTCACGCTCTTGAGGTTTTCGGCGATCGTTCGACCGGTGACGGTGAGGCAGTCACCGTGGAGAAATCCGTTGTCGAGCAGCGTCTTCATCAGAAGCGGTATGCCACCAACTTCAAACATGTCTTTGGCGACATAACGGCCACCCGGCTTCAAATCCGCGACATATGGTGTCTTTTTGAAGATTTCGGCGACGTCAAACAGGTCGAACTTGATGCCGCACTCATGTGCAATGGCTGGCAAATGCAGTGCAGCATTGGTCGAGCCGCCGGACGCGGCAACCACGGCGGCCGCGTTCTCCAGCGCCTTGCGGGTGACGATGTCGCGCGGCCGGATATTTTGGGCGATCAGGTCCATCACCTTCTCGCCCGCGGTCATGCAGAAGGCGTCGCGGATTTCATACGGTGCCGGGGCACCGGCCGAGTAAGGCAGCGCAAGGCCGATGGCTTCCGAGGCGGTCGCCATGGTGTTGGCGGTGAACTGCGCGCCGCAGGCGCCCGCCGAGGGGCACGCCACGCGCTCGATCTCGTCGAGGTCCTCGTCCGACATGGCACCGACCGAGTGCTTGCCGACCGCCTCGAACATGTCCTGCACGGTGACCTGCTGCCCGCGGAAGGTGCCGGGCAGGATCGAGCCGCCGTAGATGAAGATCGAGGGCACGTTGAGGCGGACCATCGCCATCATCATGCCCGGCAGCGACTTGTCGCAGCCGGCAAGGCCGACGAGCGCGTCATAGGCGTGGCCGCGCACCGTCAGCTCGACGGAGTCGGCGATGCATTCGCGCGACGGCAGCGACGAGCGCATGCCGTCATGACCCATGGCAATGCCGTCGGTCACGGTGATGGTGCAGAATTCGCGGGGCGTGCCGCCGGCGGATGCGACACCCTTCTTCACCGCCTGCGCCTGGCGCATCAGGGCGATGTTGCAGGGCGCGGCCTCGTTCCAGCACGAAGCGACGCCGACGAAGGGCTGGTGGATCTGCTCGGTGGTCAGACCCATGGCGTAAAAGTAGGAGCGATGGGGCGCGCGCGCAGGGCCTTCCGTCACGTGACGGCTCGGCAGCCTGTGTTTGATGTTGGTCTTGGCGTCCATCGCGACCAGTTTCCTTGGCTAACCCTTGTCAGACCCGGAAAATCAGACCCAAGATTTGAATCGACCTTGGGATTTCCCGCCGCCTGCAAGGGACCAGCCCAGCCCCTGAAACATTAGAGCGATTTTATTCATGTTCAGGTGTGGCCAAAAAGCGGCGCCGACGCAAACGGACTGCGATAACGGTTAAATCGCATGGGGATGTTGCCGGGAGGGCACAATCGTGGCTCAGAGGACACGGAAAAGCCTACTGTGTTACCCTCGCGAGAGGAGAAATCCACAACTGGAGATTTTGTGACACGAGAGGCGCGCCCAACTTTGACGCGATGGCGAGACCCAAGCCAACTGAGTCGCGTCATCGACAGCGTCCCCTATCCTACGGGGCTTGCAGACACACCTTCGCAGCCTCGCGACGCAATTCGCCCGAGCTTTGCTTGATCTCTCCACCCTCCATCCAAGAGGGCGCAGGGAAGGCCGGGTGCTGACGGCGCACCCGCGGTCCGCTGCGCGAATGTGTAGCGCAGAGAAAACCGCACAGCAGCATACAGGTGGTGCCAATCACTCGGCCTTCCCTGCGCGATGGGTTGACGGCTTATGCCGTGCTCTCCCGGGAGCCGAATTCCTTCTGGCCTCCCTCGCCCCGCGAATTGACGATGCGGTTGACCCGGTTGGGCGCTCCACACCTCCGCGAAAGGCTTGACCGTAGCAACGACGGCCAGGACCACACGGTTTTGCCGTACGCGCGTTCGCCTGGTGCCACAGGGTCTTGCAGCCGTGTGCACACGCGCCGCAAGAATATTGGCGAGACGAACTTGACAGCGCCGCTCATCCGCACGCGGTTTCGGGCTCACAGGGACTACCCGCCCTGCCCGCACCTCTCGTGCCGACGCTGCCGCGTCCACCGCAAGCCCAGCTCGCAATCAGTGACGACGTACGATCGCCCCTCGAGGATGAGCCGGGATGCGCCAAGCCCTACAGGTGTTTTGCCCGACGGAGCAAGCATAATTTCTCTTTTTTAGAAATTTAGCGTCCCGGCTGGTTCGGCCAAAATGAAGTCGACGTTTGACAAATATAGGGTACCCCCCTATCTTACCGAGATGTCGCATACCATCAAGCACAAGTCGAAGCTCATCGGCCGGGTCCGGCGCATCAAGGGTCAGCTCGAGGCCGTCGAGCGCGCGCTCGAGTCGGAGATCGGCTGCACTGATGTGCTGATGCTGGTGGCTTCCGTGAAAGGCGCGATCAGCGGTCTCACTACCGAGCTCTTGGAAGATCACATCCGCCACCACGTCGTGGATCCCGCGTACGAAAAGGATCCGGAGAAGGCCAAGGGGGCCGCCGACCTCATCGACGTCGTCCGAACCTATTTGAAGTGAACGAGATGACCGACCTGTCTTACCTGCTCCAGCAGAGCAGCGCCCACGCATGGCTGTTCGTGCCCAGCGCGATCCTGCTCGGCGCGCTGCACGGTCTCGAGCCCGGCCATTCCAAGACCATGATGGCCGCGTTCATCATCGCCGTGAGGGGAACGGTGCTTCAGGCAGCGCTGCTCGGCCTGGCGGCGACCATCTCCCATACCGCGGTGGTCTGGACAATCGCGGTGGCGGGACTTTACTTCGGCCGCGAATTGTCCGGCGAACGCAGCGAGGCCTATCTGCAACTGGCATCCGCCGTCATCATCTTCGGCATCGCCGGCTGGATGGTCTGGCGCACCTGGCGGGAGCAGAATCACGAGCATGACCATCATCACCACGACGAGCCGCAATCCATCTCGCTGGCCGGCTTGCCGCTGCTGATCGAGGTGTTCGAAGACGGCGTGCCGCCTCACTGGCGGATCCGGAGCGAAGCCGGCGCGCTTCCCGCAGCCAGCGACATCGAGGTGACCACGATCCGCGAGGACGGCTCGGCCCAGACATTCGCGTTCGCCGCTCGGGACGGCTACCTTGAAAGCGTCGCGGAGATTCCCGAGCCGCATGCGTTCAAGGCGCGTGTGACACTGGGCGGCGCTGACGCCGCGGAACTCGTCTTTAGGGAACATGATCACGACCACATGAATCTCGGCGATGAGGACGACGCTCACGCGCGCGCCCACGCCGCCGACATCCGCAAGCGCTTTGCGGGACGCAACGTGACGACGGCGCAGATCGTGCTGTTCGGCCTCACCGGCGGACTGATCCCCTGCCCCGCCGCGATCACCGTGCTACTGCTTTGCATGCAGCTGAAGCAGTTCAGCCTCGGCTTTGTCCTCGTGCTGTGCTTCGGCATCGGCCTCGCGATCACGATGGTGTCGGCAGGCGTTCTGGCGGCGCTCAGCCTGCGGCATGTCGAACGACACTGGAGCGGCTTTAGCCGCTACGCCCACCGCGCGCCCTACGTATCTGCGGCCCTGATCGTCTTCGTCGGCTTCTACACCGGCTGGACGGGTTTGCACGAACTGTTGTGACAAGCGGCGGCGGCATCCACTGCTCTGTCGGTTAGCCTTTCGCGCTCGCAGTCTTGTCGAGCGCGGACCGCAGGCCCTTGGCGAGCTTGATCGCGTCGTCATTGGCCCAGAAGTGCATGAAGAACAGCCGCGGCTGCTCGTCCAGCATGTGGCTGTGCAGTGCCGTCACCTCGATGCCATTCGCCAGCAGCGCCGCAATCACCGGGTTCACCTCGTCGCCCGACAGAACGAAATCGCCGGTGATGGCGGCTTTGCCCCCGCCCGTTGGCTGGAAGTTGATGCCGATCGCGACGCCCATTGCCCCGACGGGCGTGAGCGGCATGCCCTGCTGTGTGATTGGATCGCGGCGCTTGACGTTGAATTGGTAGACGTCGCCATTGGCCTGTCCCTTCGCGCCGATGATCTGGTCGAGCTTGGCTGTATCGAGATCGACGGCAGGCGGGGGGGTGGCGGGTGCGGCAACGGTCTGCGGAGTCTTGCTTTCGGCGAGTGCATCGTGGATGGCGGAAGCCAGCTTGACGGGGTCCCCGTGTCCCGCGACATGCATGTAGAACGTCGCCGGGCTCGCACGCAGCAGATGATTGTGCACGGCGGTGATCTCGAGACCGCCAGCGATCATCTTCGCCATCACGGGATTGATCTCGGTCTCGAGGAGCACAAGATCACCCATGACCATGGCGCCGCCATGGGCAGGCTTGAATGCCACCCAGCCGCCGAGCGCCAGCGCCGGCTTGATCGCGACCCCGTCAAGGGTCACGGAGAGATCGCTGCGAGGAAACCCGTATCGGTGGACATCATCCGAGACGGCCGCCTTGCGGCCGAGCGTTTGGTCGATCGCCTGCCAATTGACGTCTTCCGCCTGGGCCGGCGCGGCGAGCGATGCTGGGCCCACGACAGCGGCCAGCAAGAAGGCTGCGTGACAGATTGTTCGTAGTCGCATGGTCATTCTCCTGGTGTTCCTGCGAATCCGTTTCCTGGCTCAGGCGGCCGCTGCCAAGCACGCGGACGCACGCCAGAGCAGCCGCCGCGCGAGGCGGAACGAACCTATCTGTCGAATGAAATCGAGTGTGTGAAGTGGACATGCTGCGCCCTTGGTGATCAGGACGCGATACTTGGGCATGTCGCCTCGCGGGGAGATCGCATATCCCCGATGCCTCGAATAGAAGCCCCGGGGCACCAAGCTGTCAACCCGCGCACAATCGTTGGATCCTCGAAAAGATTTCATCGATCCAATGGAACGAAGATGATGAAGCTGGCCATCGAGGAACCATCACTGCCGGTGATCTGGGACGCGGATTTCCTGTACGGCCCGCGCGATGCGGCGGGCGCCGACGCCTACGTTCTCTGCGAAATCAACGCGAGCTCGTGTTTCGCGATCCCCGACGAGGCTTCAGCCGTGATCGCACGGACGGTTCGCGCGATCGACTGGTGGCCGTGAAGCGGTAGATGCGCCGAAGCAAGCGGGTCGCCCTCAACCACCACTCGCTCGGCCCGGCTGCAGGATTACGCAGTCCGGCGCAGTGCTGCCGCAGCATGTCGTTTCGCAGCCACTGACCAGCGCGGCCACCGTCGCTTCCAGCGCGCACAACTCGGCGATCCTCGTCCGAATCGAACGGAGATGCTGATCCGCGAACGTCTTGGTGTCGCTACAAGGCAACTGCCGCTGCACTGATGCGAGGATGTCGCTGATATCGTCGAGCGAGAAATCGAGATCGCGGCAGTGCCTGATCAGGCTGAGTGCCTTGATGTCCTCGTGGCCATAGATGCGCTGGCCGCCCTGGCGTGCCGGCGGCGTCAGCAGACCGATGCTCACCGCGCCGGTCAGACCGCCGAGCAAGGTCCAGAACCCGCGCCCTACCACAGCTATCGACGAATTCCGCCAGCTCTCAATCAGGCCGGCTCGCGCTGCGCGCGGGTCCTGATCGTGGCCCGCTCGCCGGCATCGACGAGCTGGCCGATACCGGTGCGACCCGTCAGCGCGCAGCGGATGATGTTCTCGGCGACCGACCTGCGGAAGCCGTGATCCTCGCCGTCGGGGCGATTACGGCAGACGCGGTCGAGCGCCAGCTTCATATTGATCCGTGTGCGGGTGTCAAAATGTTCGCTGATCATGCGCCCAATCCCGATGCGTTGGTGTCGGGGCGGAAACGTCCGACGAACGGCCCAGTTCCAAGACGGGATCGAGCAACGCCCTAAGTGCGCCCGCGCGGGCGTTGGGCGTGGGCCCAGGCCGCCGTCACCTCGCGCGGGGGAATGTCGACGCGCTTGATCGGTAACAGCTGCCCGGACGCAGAGACGATCGCGGTCTCCTCGCGGCGACAGCGCGGGCAGACGAAGCGGACCTCGTGCGGCTGTGCCGACCAGCTTCCACGTTTGACATTGGCCGCCATCGGCCAAGCCTCGCAATGCGAGCACGACACCAGAAACCGGCCGGGATCGAGCATACCCATCCGTTCGACTCCGCGTCCTGCCTGCTCCTTCCAATGGCTATCCTATGTCATTCGTTCCGGTGGCAGAGCACCGTCAGCGGCTTGGCTCTAGCGGTTCCCCAATCGCGGCCAGGATGAGATGCGGCCAGGATGAGATAAAGAGGCCGCGGCCTCGGGCCTTGCTTTCAGTGCGCGCCCTTGAGCGTACAGGAGGTGGTGCAGGTGACGGTATTGCCGTGGTCGCACGACTTGCAGGCGGCAACGCACTGATTCATATCGCGGGGATTGTAGGCGCTGTAGTTCCGCAGCGCGCAGACCGGGGTCGAGCCCGTGACGTCCTGCTCCTGGTTGCAGGCTGCTGTCAGAAGCGCAAACAAAATGACCGCAAACAGACGCATGGGACGTCAACCATCGGACGAGCTACGTTCGCGGGCAATGTTGCATGGCAACCTTGCCGCAGGCATTCCCATCGCCGGGAAACGCAATGCGCGACTCCCCGCTTCCCATCGAGGATGCGACTCAATTGTTAAGAACGGCTTGCGATCGCGACCGATCCTGCGAACGCAGGGATGCCGCGTCGTACCTCGCTCCGACGGGAACCCTCAGGCCGCGGCCTTGGTCGCGATCACCTGGCGCATGTCCACCGCAAGCTGACGGTACTGCTCCCCGAGCTTCAGGTAGAACTCGCGCTTTTTGGTGTCGGTGGCGAGCTTGGCAATCAGCTCGCATTCGGCGGTGAGCGTCTCGAACCGCTCCAGCCTGTCCTCAAGTTCTGTCATCGGCGTATCCCCATTAAACGCCTCAAGGACAACAAAGCTAAGCCCGGAAATTAGGTCACGACAAACATCGTTATGGGGTAGAAACAATTATTCACGAGTGGACAGCTATTTGCTGTCCAATCGCCAGGCACCGTCCCAATCGGCTGCCGGCGGATTGGTCTCGAACTGCGCGATGCGGGCGAGCATGGTGCGCGACGGGCCGTCGCCGGGCGCGCGCTCCAGCGCCGCGTTGAACGCGGTGCGTGCGTCGTCGAAGCGACACGCGCGATAGGCGGCAAGGCCTTCCGCATAGTGCGCGCGCAGGCTCTCCCGCGGCTCTGCGAGCGCGCCCACCCTGCCCATCACCTCGAACACCGGCTGCGGCACGCTCTGCCCGACCACCGCGAGGCGATCTATCTCGCGCAATTCGAGCTGCGCGCCGATCGCCTCGGCGGTCGCCTGCGAGATCAGGATGCGGGTACCGTAGACCTTGTTCACTGCTTCGAGCCGCGAGGCGAGGTTCACGGCGTCGCCCATCACCGTAAAGCTCATCATCAGCTCGGAGCCGATGCTGCCGGTCAGGACCTCGCCGGTGGCAATGCCAATGCGCAAATCGCACGACACCGGCATGGCACGGATGCCGAGCAGATCCGGCAATTGCTTCTGCAGCGCGGGCACCTGGTCGGCCATGTCGATGGCGGAGAGGCCTGCGAGCAGTGCTTGCTCGTCCTCCTCGACGAAGGGCGGGCCCCAATAGGACATGATGGCATCGCCGATATATTTGTCGATGACGCCGCGGTTGTTCCGGATCGGAGCGGACATCACCGTGAAATAGTGGTTCATCACCTTGACGAGGCCGCGCGGGGTCATGCCCTCGCTCATTGCGGTGAAGCCGCTCATGTCAGAGAACATGATGGTCATCACCCGGCGCTGGCCGTCGATGGCGACCTCGGGCCGGTCGATCAGGCCCTGCACCACCTTGGGATCGATGTAGCGGCCGAAGGTCTCGCGGATGCGCTCGTTGTGGCGCAACTGCTCGATCATGCGGTTGAAGGCGGCGGCGAGCTCGCCGATCTCGTCCTGGGTCGAGACCGCGATGCTCTCGTCAAAGCGCCCTGCCTCGACCTCGCGAGCCCCGGCCAGCAGCAACCGCACCGGGCGGGTGATGCCGCTACTGACCAGCAGCGCAAAGGCAAATCCGACGATCGCCGCGAGCAAGGTGACGATGCCCGAGATGATGATCGCCTGGCGCTGGTGACCGACCACCTGCGACGTGCTCGCGTAGACCTGTTTGAGCATGTCGGCGCGGATCGCATCGATCCTCTGGTTGAACAGGTTCCGTATAGCGTCGATGTGCTCCAGCGTTCCGCGCGCCTCCGACATCTGCTTGGCATCGACTTGCTTGAGCAGCTTTGCGTGATCCTCGTTCATGTCGCGGCGCAGCTCGGTGACTGCGGTCTCGATGCGGGTGTCGATCCGCGCCAACGTGGCATCGTCCGACGGCGTCCTGGTGTCGTCGATGATCGCGTTGATGAGCGTGCGCGCGGCCGACGTCTCCTCCTCGATGTTCCGATCGGCCTCTTCGAACTCGTGCAGGCGCGCCGTATAGGCCTCCTCGTCCGAGGGCGACTGCATCCTCGTCATGACCATGCGCCGCAGCGCCAGCGCTCGCTCCAGCGAATGGATATTGGCGCGCGCCAGATGCCCGTAGGCGGGAATGTAGCGGTTGGTCAGCTCATCGAGGAGTGTGCCGACCTTGCTCGACATCACCATCGACAGGATCGAGGTGACCAGCATCAGGACGATCAATCCGAGGGCGATGCCGACGATCTTGCGCCGGATCGACTGGTTGAAAAGCGGCATGAGGTGCGGACGAGGGCTCAAAGAGGTCTATGGAACTCAATACACCGGATTTCGGACCGGGAACACGCGCAATCGGGCCCTTTGTGGCGTCACGAGCCCCCGCAACCGCCGCGCGAGGCCCGTTCGTTAACGAAGGTTAAAAAGCCCGTTCTATCACCCCCGTTGCGCAAGTTCCCGCATTCCATCCGTATTTTGCCGCATTGTTGCGGGAGCGTGATGAATGCGAAACAATGCCGTGTCACTGTTTTTGATGTCGATTTGATTCTCGCCGCGTGTCGTCGCGGACTTTGGTTTGTGCTGGTTTCGCAGGGGGGACCACGGAATGAACCAGTGCCTACGCTCGCTCGCGTGTATCGTTGTCATGACCGCACTGGCGCTGGTTCCGACGGAGCTGGCAGCGAAGAGCAAGTCATCAGCGCCGAAGAAGATCCATGAGGCCAAATCTGGCAGCAAGGCCGGCAAGCAGCGCCATGCTGCGGCCGGCAAGCACGGCAAACATGCCGAGGCCAAGCGCAAGTCGAAGAAGCAGGACGACGAGCCTGCGGACAGGCCCGCAGCCCCGCCGCTCACCGGCGACCTCGCCGCGCTGAAAGACGCCATCGACCTCGCGCGCAAGGGCAAGACCGATGACGCGACCGCAGCCCGCGACCGCATTGCCGATCCCGCCGGACAAAAGCTCGCCGACTGGTTCTTGCTGCGCCATTCCGAGAGCACCGCAAATTTCAAGCGTTACGCCGCCTTCCTCGCCGCCAATCCGGACTGGCCGAGCAGCGCGCTCTTGCGCCGGCGTGCCGAGGCGCGGCTGTGGCAGGAGAAGACCGACGCGGCCACCGTGCACGCCTTCACGATGGACCGGCCGACCAGTGCCAAGGGCAATTTCGCGCTCGCCCGCGTGCTGATTGCCGAAGGCGACAGCGAGCGGGCCGCGCGTCTGGTGCGTGAGGCCTGGCGCTCGGAGGAGCTGTCCGAGCGCAGCGAGGAGGATTCCTACGAAGCGTTCCACGATCTCCTGACCGCTGGGGATCATCGCGCTCGCATGGACAAGCGCCTCGGCGCCAAGGACTATGCCGGCGCAAGGCGCGCCGCAAAACGTCTCGGCGAGGATGCGCTCGCAATCGTCAAGGCCTGCGCCGCGGTCAACGGCAAGGAAAACAAGGCCAAGGACTATTTCGACAACGTATCGGCGGATGCGCGTCGCGATCTCGGCTACGCACTGTGCCGCGCGCAGTGGCATATCCAGAAGGACCGCATCGACGATGCGGCCGAGGTGATCCTCTCTGCGGCGCCTGACACCATGGCCGCGCAGGATACCGATGCTTGGTGGCGCGAACGCCGCCTGCTGGCGCGAAAACTGCTCGACCAGGGCAAGTCCAGGACCGCCTATGACGTGGTTCGCGCGGCGGCGATCCCGGCGATGGAAGTCTATCGCGTCGACTATCACTTCATGTGCGGCTGGATCGCGCTGCGCTATCTCGACGATCCCAAGACCGCATTGATGCACTTCGCGGCGATCGACGAGGGCTCGGCCAATCCGATCGCGCTGTCACGGGGCCATTACTGGCGCGGCCGTGCGGCCGAGGCGATGGGGGCAGTCGCCGACGCGCGCATGAGCTACAGGGCCGCCGCGCGCTATCCGACCGCCTATTACGGCCAGCTCGCCCGTGCACGGCTTGGCCTCGAGGGAATCGAGCTGCGTGCGCCCTCGCCCGTGCTCGCCTCCGCCGACACGCCGCCCGCGGACGAACGCGTGCGCGCCGCCGACATGCTCTACGGCATCGGCGAGCGCGACATGGTGTATTACTATGCCGATGATTTTGCCAAGGAGAGCACCGATGTCGCGGCGCTTGAAGCACTCGGCGAGCTCGCTGGCCGTCGCAACGACGCGCGCGTCATGCTCGAAATCGGCAAGTCGGCGCTGGCGCGCGGGCTGGCGCTCGACCACTACGCCTTCCCGACCATCGGCATCCCCGAGCACAAACAGGTGGCACCCGCGATCGAGACCAGCGTGATCTATTCGGTGGCCCGCACCGAAAGCTCGTTCAACCAGCGCGACAAGTCGGCGGCCAACGCGGTCGGCCTGATGCAGGTGACGCCGGAAGCCGGCCGCGACACCGCAAAGCGCTTCGGCGTGACCTATGATTGGGACAGGATGGTCTCCGATCCCGTCTACAACACTCAGATGGGCGCGGCCGAGCTCAGCGCGCTTCTCTCGGAATATCGTGGCAGCCAGATCATGACCTTCGCCGGCTACAATGCCGGCCGCGGCCGGGTGCGCGAATGGGTGCAGGCACACGGCGATCCCAGAGATCCCAAGATCGATCCGGTCGACTGGGTCGAGCGCATCCCGCTGTCGGAGACGCGCAACTACGTCCAGCGCGTGATGGAGAACGTGCTGGTCTATCGCGCACGGTTCGAGGGCAGCGGAGCGGTCGCCGGCAAGACCGACCAGCGCGTGGTGACGCAGGGTGCGAGTGCCGCGCCGCGCGCGGCCGCGACGCCCGCGAGCTTTACGGGCGCGAATTGACGCTCTTGGAGCTGCGGGTGGGCTAGCGAAGCGTAACCCACCACGATGTGGAGGGGGCATGGTTGGTTACGCCATCTGCTAACCCACCCTCGCTGGTCGACGCCTCCGGGGCTGGACCGAGGCGCCGCTCAGGTCTAGTGACTGCGGCTCCACGCGGGCTCAATTGCGTGGCTCGCTACCACGTCCTTCCATAGCCGTAGGGCCGTGAGCGCCCAAACATGCGTCGGTCAATGCTCGCGACAAAGTCCACATCTGCACCGTAGAGCTCCAGCACGACACCGCACCCAAAACTGCGAGGACTTCAATGGCGCGGCTGGCGACGGTCGCGATGTTCTCGGTGGCCTGCGTCCCAGTGAGGCCGGGCATCCACCAATCCATCATCAGCACCGCGAACTCGTTTCGGCGGTAGCAATCATGGTCACAGTACCGGCGCTGCGTCCGCGCATGCCGGATATAGCCGGACTGGAGCGGCCGCGAGCAGGTGCTGCACGCGGCTTCGCGTGACGGCGGCTCGTGATTGACCACCACGAACTTCATGACGCCACCCTCGCGCGCTCTTGCTGTTCCGCCACAGCCTCACGAAACAGCGCGTAGCATTCATAGTCGCAATAGGGGAGACGCGTCCCGATCTCGCGCAGATAGCTGCCGCCGATGCGCTCGCAGCACTGCAAGCACCGAGTTTGCCGGAACGGAGTCCTGTCGTTCACCAAGACGAAGGCGAACCTCATGTGGCACCTCCCAATGCGAAACAATAGACGCTATCCAGCGGGGAAAGCGCAGGCGGCGGCGCGCAAAGATGGTTGCGGCCATCGGGGTTGTCCCTGTTGCGCTCCACCTTCCGGGCGGGGACGAGGATGTATTTGCCGTCTTCCCTCCGCTGCGCGTAAAGCTTGCCTTCCTCGCTGGTCCTCACGCCACCTGAACTCGAAACAGCCAGCGGCGGTCGCGTTCCCTGCGCGCACGGAAATGATCCAAGCACTTCTTGGAACAGAGCGCGGTTCGCCAGGAATAGTATCGGATCAAGCCAAACTGCCTGCCACAAACGGCACAGCCGTGGTCTGAAGGACTGCGCTCAGACTGTTCGGACTTGTCGCACATCGTTCTCTCCCTCGTTCCTTTGTCCGTTCTCTTCCTTCGAATTCACGTGCGTGCTGGATCGCGGAAATCGCCGTTTCGCTGTCGCAGCGCGCGCACAGATGAAGCGAGGCGCAGGCGTCGTAATGGTCCGCCAGATCCTGCGAAACGTACGGGCAACGGGCGCAGAGCTTTACTCTCATGGCGACATCCCGAGCAACGCAGCGGCTTGGTCTTTCGTCCTGCGTCTGTCGGTGAGACCGCTCGAACCGTACGCTTGAGACCCGGTTCTTTTTGCAATCGCCGCCAGCGGCAGCACAATCAACGCTTCCCGATCGGTCATGAGGCTATTCCGTCAGCTACGACGTGCTCAATTGTACGGAGGTAAATGACCGACATGATTAGGGATGGGCGAGCTATACCTAGGTTTGTCCCGTAGTTGCCCGGGCCCCCGGACCGGCATTTTCGCAACGAGACGGCGCACGATGCACCGGTTGCACGGTCTCAGCGAATTCCTGGCGGCATAGCCGCGCTCAGCCCGCGGCGACCAGGCATGGCAAACCGCAAGTCCGAAGGCGGCACGTCGTGACGTCGTCCCCTCGCCCTCGCCATCGACCCGACTTTGGTCAGGGGAATTGCCGATATTGTTGCGACGTGGTCTAATTGCATTCACCGCAGAGACGAGCCGGGACCGTCTGCGATGAAGCCTGGCCAGATTGCAAAGATATGGAAGTTGGCCGCGCAATTCGTCTTCGGTTGCGCTGTGCTGGCGCTGGTGACCGCGGCCGGTTTCTTCCTCCAGATCGGGCTCGCCGCGACCGCGTTCTGCTATCTCGTGGTGATCCTGCTGTTCGCGCTCACGGACAGCTTCCGGGCCTCCGGCCTCCTCACTCTCCTCGCCGTTGCTGCGCTCGCCTATTTCTCGGCGCCGCCTCTCCTTGATTTCCGCATCTCCGATCCGCAGGATCGTCTGGTAATCGCTCCCTTCATCCTCGCATGCCTGATCGGGTCGGGCTTGATCCAGCAGGCCCGCAGCGAACGGCGAGTTGGCCCTGTCAAGCCGAGCCTTGGATCCAGCGATGTCGGTTTGCGCGAGGCTGTGAAGCAATGGCAGCAGATCTTCGAGCACAACCCGGTCATGTATTTCATGGTCGATCCTGCCGGGACCGTGGTGAACGTGAACACGTTCGGCGCCGCGCAACTGGGCTATACGGCAGCGGAGCTGATCGGCCAATCCGTGCTGGGCGTGTTCTTCGAGGAAGACCACAGCTTCGTCGGCCATTGCGTTGCGCTCTGCCTCGAGACCGTCGGTCAGTCTCACACCTGGGAAATCCGGAAGGTGCGCAAGGACGGCTCGGTTCTGTGGGTACGCGAGAACGCCAAGGCCATGCTGCAAGGCGATGGCAAGCAGATCGTGCTGGTCGCCTGCGAGAACATCACCGAGCGCAAGGAAGCGGAGAATGCGCTGCGACAGAGCGAGGCTTACCTCGCCCAGGCGCAGGAATTGAGCCACACCGGCAGCTTCGGCTGGAAGGCCGCGACCGGCGAGATTACCTGGTCGAAGGAGACGTATCGCATCTTCCAATGCGACGAGGCTGAGAAGCCCACGATCCCATTCATGCTCCAGCGTATCCATCCGGACGATAGGCTCGCGGTGCAGCGAACCACAGGGCGCGCGATGCGCGATGGTCGCGATTACGATCACGAATACCGGCTCGTGATGCCCGATGGCGCCGTGAAATATGTTCGTGCGGTGGCCCGCGCCACGCAAGACGCCGATGGTGGCATCGAGTTCGTTGGCTCGGTGAGCGACGTCACGGCGACCAAAGAGGCAGAGCGCAGGCTGCGTGAGAGCGAGCAGCGCTTTCGCGACTATGCCGAAACCGCGTCTGACTGGTTCTGGGAGACGGGGCCAGACCACCGCGTTACCCTGATATCGGAACACTCCGATACCGTCACCATCCCCGCGGGCCTGATCGGGCTCACGCGTTGGGACATTGCTCCGGACGCCGATCTCGAGCCGGAAAAATGGCAACAACATCGGGCAGCGCTCGACGCCCACACTCCGTTCCGCGACTTGGTGTATCGCAGCAGGGACCGCAACGGACAGCGGATCTACGTGCGCACCAGCGGCAAACCGTTCTTCGACGCCAACGGCAATTTCCTCGGCTATCGTGGCGTCTGCACCGATGTGACCGCGGCCATCCGGGGTGACCAGGCCGAAGAGGCATTGCGCAAGGCACAGATCGAGCTGGCCCATGTGACACGCGTCACGACGCTCGGCGAGCTGACCGCCTCGATTGCTCACGAACTCAATCAGCCCCTCGCCGCCGTGATGGCCAATGCCGACGCCTGCATCGGCTGGCTGCAGCGCAGTCCCCCCGATCTGAAAGGGGCACGCCGCTCGGTGGAGTGGATCATCGAGGATGGAAACCGTGCCAGCGAGGTGATCCGCCACGTCCGGGCACTTGCCAAGAGAACCGACATCGAGATGGTCCCGCTCGACCTCAACCAGGTCGTTCGCGAGGCGGTCGCGCTCGTTCACCGCGAGATGGCCACCCACGCCGTATCGGTGCGGATGGAGTTGAGATCAGTGCTGCCCAACGTTTTCGGCGACCGAATCCAGTTACAGCAGGTGCTGATCAACCTGATCATGAATGCGATCGAAGCGATGGAAGGCGTTACGGATCGCCCGCGCGAGCTGGTGATCTGCTCCGGTCTGGACAACAACGGATCGGTGCTGGTGAGCGTGACGGACCGTGGGGTCGGTATTTCTGCCGAGGCGATTGATCGCATGTTCACACCGTTCTTCACCACCAAATCCAGCGGCCTGGGCATGGGACTCTCGATCTGCCGATCCATCGTCGAGGCCCATGGCGGACGACTTTCAGCCTCGCCCCATGAGGGGCGGGGCGCGACGTTTCAGATGGCCCTGCCCTTGTATCAGGAGGAAGCGTCGTGACAGAGCGCCCCGCGCCCTCCTTGCCGGAGGTGGACAACAACGAGCCGATCGTCCTGGTCGTCGATGATGACCCGGCGGTGCGCCGGGCGCTTATCAATCTCTTCGAATCGGTCGGCCTCAGGGTCGCTGCATTCGGCTCGGCGCCGGAGATCCTGCAAAGCAAGCCGCCTGAGGTCCCCAGCTGTCTGGTGCTCGATATCCGCCTGCCGGGACTGAGCGGCCTCGACCTGCAGGCCGATCTTGCCAAGGCAAACATCCACACGCCCATCATCTTCATCACCGGCCATGGCGATATTCCCATGACCGTCCGGGCCATGAAGAGTGGCGCGGTCGACTTCCTGACCAAGCCGGTGCGCGACCAAGACATGCTGGACGCGGTCCAGGCCGCGATCCAGCGCGATCGCAAGCGCCGCGAGATCGAGAAAACGGTATCGAACGTCAGGTCCCGCTTCGAGTCCCTGACCCCGCGGGAACGGGACGTACTGTCCCTGGTCGCGTCCGGCAAGATGAACAAGAACGTGGCCGCTGAGCTGGGATTGGCCGAAATCACCGTCAAGATCTATCGCGGCCAGATCATGCGGAAGATGGGTGCCAAGTCGCTGGCCGAGCTGGTCAAAATGAACGAGGCGCTCGGGATTCAGCGCGCCACGCGGGACGAACAAACCTAAGTATGAGTTCCAAATCTCGCTTGATGGGCCCACCTTGGCTTCCGGCCGCGTGCGACGGCAAGCAGCTCGGGAGCGGACGGTCTTGTCAGCGCCTTCAGTGATTTCTGTGCTCGACGATGATCCCTATGTGCGGGCCGCGATCGACAATCTTCTCGCGTCGCGCGGATACGTCGTCCACACATTCGCCTCGGCCGAAGCGTTCCTGGGCTCGACCGATCTGAACGGCGCCAGCTGCGTGATTGCGGATGTGCAGATGCCGGTCATGAGCGGGATCGATCTGTTAACGCAGATGCGTGCCCAGGGCTCGGCCACGCCGTTCATATTCATGACAGCGTTTCCGGATGAGAGCGTGCGCGCACGTGCGCTGGGGGCCGGTGCACTCTGCTTCCTTGGCAAGCCGTTCGCCACCTCGGAGCTGATGCGATGCCTCGAGATGGCGCTGAGAGGACGGGGGGACGCTCTGGCGTGATGCGGCACGCGTGAGCCCCGCCTCACTCCACCTTGATATTCGCCGCCTTGATGATCGGCCACCACTTTGCGATCTCGGCTTTCTGCCGCGTGCCGAGCGCTTCGGGCGTGAGCTGATCCTTCGGCGTCATCTCCAGGCCCTGGCTTTCAAGCTGCTTCTTCACGGCGGGATCGTTCAGCGCCTCAACGGCAGCCGCGTTGAGCTTGGTGACGATTTCCTTCGGCGTACCCTTCGGCACCCACAGGCCCGACCACAGCGTCATATTAAAGCCCTTCAGCCCCGCCTCGTCGGCGGTCGGGATGTCGGGCGCCGAGGCGAGGCGCTTGTCGTCGGTGATGGCGTAGGCGCGGATGGTGCCGGCGCGGACCTGGTTGATGGAGTTGGAGGTCTGGTCGACGATGACGTCGATCTGGCCGGCGATCAAATCGTTCAGCGCCGGCGCGGTGCCGCGATACGGCACGTATTGCAGCTTGATGCCGGAGACGCTCTCGAAATAGACGCCGGCGATGTGGCTGCCGGAGCCTGCACCAGCGGTGCCGGCCGTCGGCGGCGACGGCCGCGACTTCAGCCATTCCAGCAGCTCTTTCAGCGAGGTCGCCGGCACCGCGTTCTTGCTGACCACAATCATCGGATTGCTCGGCAGCAGCACCACCGGCTCGAGATCGGCGACGAGATCGTAATTGAGCTTGTAGACCGCACCGTTGGCGACGTGGGTGCCGAGATGACCGAAGGAGATGGTGTAGCCGTCAGGTGCCGAATGCACGGCACGGCCAACACCGATCGAGCCGCCGGCGCCGGTGACGTTCTCGATCACCAGGGGCTGGCCGAGCGAGACGCGCATCCGCTCGGCGAGCACGCGCGCCATCGCATCTGACGGGCCGCCGGCTGCGAAGGGAACGATGATGGTGATGGGATGCGACGGATAATCGTCGGCGCGCGCGGCGCCGGTGAGAGCGAGAATGCCGATCAGCCCGGCCCAGGCGGCCTTCTTCATTGTGGTCTCCCCGACGATTCTTTTTCTTCACCTCGCCCCGCTTGCGGGGAGAGGTCGAATTGCGAAGCAATTCGGGTGAGGGGGAGTCTCCGCATATTCAACTGTCACCGTCCCCGCGGAGAGTCCCCCTCACCCCGACCCTCTCCCCGCAAGCGGGGCGAGGGAGAAATAAGTTAAAACTGCGCGTAGTCGATCAGCTTGTGGCGATCGAGCGTGCGGGTGACCGGCGGCAGCGGGTACTTCAGGCCGGTCGCGCAATTGAACAGCATGACGCGGTCGGTCTTGCTGACGCGGCCGTCGGCGAGGCTGTCCTTGTAGGCAGCGTAGGTCGCGGCACCCTCGGGGCACAGCAACAGCCCCTCCTCGCGCGCGACTTCGTTCAGCGCCGCCGAAATCTTGTCATCGTCGACCGCGATGGCAAATCCCTTGCTCTCGCGCACGGCGCGCAAAATCAGGAAGTCGCCGATCGCCTGCGGCACGCGGATGCCGGATGCGATGGTGTGAGCGTCCTCCCAGCGCGTGGCATGCTCGGTGCCGGCCTCATAGGCGCGCACCATCGGCGCGCAGCCGGAGGCCTGCACCGCGACCATGCGCGGACGCTTGCTTCCGATGAAACCGATTTTCTCCAGCTCGTCAAACGCCTTCCACATGCCGATCAGGCCGGTGCCGCCGCCGGTCGGGTAGAAGATCACGTCGGGCACGTCCCAGCCGAGTTGCTCGGCAAGCTCGAGGCCCATCGTCTTCTTGCCTTCGATGCGGTACGGCTCCTTCAGCGTCGAGGTGTCGAACCAGCCCACCTTTGCCTTGCCCTCGCCGACGATCTTGCCGCAATCGTCGATATAGCCGTTGACGCGGTAGACGGTCGCGCCCTGCAACTCGATCTCGCTGACGTTCACCTCAGGCGTGTCGGCCGGGCAGAAGATCGTGGTCTTGATGCCGCAGGAGGTCGCGTAAGCCGCAAGCGCTGCGCCGGCATTGCCGTTGGTCGGCATCGCCATATGCTCGATGCCGAGGGCCTTGCCCATCGACACCGCCATCACCAGGCCGCGCGCCTTGAACGAGCCGGTCGGCAGACGTCCCTCGTCCTTCACGATGATCTCGCCGCCGCCGAGCTTTGTGCCGAGCTTGGGCAGCCGGATCAGCGGCGTGGTGACTTCGCCGAGCGAGACAATGTCCTTGCATTTGCGCACCGGCAGCAGCTCGCGGTAGCGCCACATGTCGGCGGGGCGCTGGGCGAGCGCATCCTTCGTCAGCGCCTTCTTCACGCCCGCGAGGTCGTAACGGACCAGCAGCGGCTTGCCGGCCTTGGAGAGGTTGTGGACCTGGTCGGCCGCGTAATGGTCGCCCTCCATCGCGCATTCGAGATGGGTGACGAAGGTCGGGCGTTCGATGGTCAGGTTGTCGTTGTCGTGCATGGGTTCACTCCCTTTTGTTGTTTTGGTCTTTCCAATGTTGGTCCCGTCACCCTGAGGAGGCCGCGGAGCGGCCGTCTCGAAGGGCGACAGCCCGGCTGCCGCATCCCGGCCGTGCATCCTTCGAGGCTCGCTACGCGAGCACCTCAGGATGACGGGACCGCTAGTAGCGCCCGCCGACGCTGCGGCCCTCTCCCGTCAAATATTCAACACCCGCCCATACGCATCCAGCACGGCTTCCTTCATCATCTCCGACAGCGTCGGATGCGGGAACACCGTGTGCATCAACTCTTCTTCCGTGGTCTCCAGGTTCATGGCGACGACGTAGCCCTGGATCAGCTCGGTCACTTCAGCGCCGACCATGTGGGCGCCGAGCAGCTGGCCGGTCTTCTTGTCGAAGATCACCTTGACCAGGCCCTGGTCCTCGCCGAGCGCAATGGCCTTGCCGTTGCCGACAAAGGGGAAACGGCCGACACGGATCTCGCGGCCGTTCTCTTTCGCTTTGGCTTCGGTGAGACCGACCGAAGCGACCTGCGGGTTGCAGTAAGTGCAGCCGGGAATCAGGTTCTTGTCCATGGGATGCGGATGCAGTCCCTTGATGGCCTCGACGCAAACCACGCCCTCATGCTCGGCCTTGTGCGCGAGCATCGGGGGGCCGGCGACGTCGCCGATGGCGTAGATGCCGGGAACGTTGGTCTTGCCGTAGCCGTCGATGACGATGCAGCCGCGGTCGGTTTTCACGCCAAGCTTTTCGAGGCCGAGATTCTCGATATTGCCGACGACACCGACGGCCGAGATCACCCGCTCGAACTCGGTGGTGACGGGCTTGCCCTTGCCGTCGTCGATGGAGGCGACAACGCTGTCGGCCTTCTTCTCCAGCTTCGTGACCTTGGTCGAGGACATGATCTTGATGCCCTGCTTCTCCAGGCGCTTGCGGGCGAGGCCCGCGATCTCGGCGTCCTCAACGGGCAGGATCTGCGGCAGCACCTCGACGACGGTGACGTCGGAGCCCATGGTGTGGAAGAACGAGGCGAACTCGATGCCGATCGCACCGGAGCCAACGACCAGCAGCGACTTCGGCATCTTATCCGGCACCATCGCCTCAAAATAAGTCCAGATCAGCTTCTTGTCGGGCTCGAGCCCCGGCAGCACGCGCGGCCGCGCGCCGGTCGCGACGATGATGTGCTTGGCCTGATAGCTCCCCTCGCCTAGCGAACCCTTCGGGCCCTCGACATCGGACTTCTTCACTGTGACTTTGCCAGGCGCGTCGATCGAGGCGGCGCCCCAGATCACGCTCACCTTGTTCTTCTTCATCAGGAAGCCGACGCCGTCATTGAGCCGCTTCGAGACGCCGCGCGAGCGCTGCACCACCGCCTTCGGATCGAACGAGACGTTATCGGCCGACAGGCCGTAATCCTTGGCGTGCTGCATGTAGTGGTAGATTTCGGCGGAGCGTAAGAGCGCCTTGGTCGGAATGCAGCCCCAGTTCAGGCAGATGCCGCCGAGATAGGATTTCTCGACGATCGCGACCTTGAAGCCGAGCTGGGCCGCCCGGATCGCAGTGACATAGCCGCCGGGACCGGAGCCGATGATGATGACGTCGAAGGATGTGTCGGCCATTGCGGCTCCCATTCAACTGAACTTCGTGGGGTGGGCAAAGCGAAGCGTGCCCACCGCCTTCCAACGCTATAAAATAAGGTGGGCACGGCGCGTTTCGCGCCTTTGCCCACCCTACGTATGCACCGTTCGCGGCTCACACCATCATCATGACGGGGTTTTCGATCAGCTGCTTGAACGCACCGATCAGTTCGGCGCCGAGCGCGCCGTCGATGGCGCGGTGATCGCAGGACAACGTCACGCTCATCATGTGCGCGATCTCGATCTTGCCGCCGCGCACGACGGGGCGCTCCTCGCTGGTACCGACCGCAAGGATGGTCGCGTGCGGCGGATTGATCACAGCGGTGAAATGGCTGATGCCGTACATGCCGAGGTTGGAGACGGCCGTAGTGCCGCCCTGGTATTCCTCCGGCTTCAGCTTGCGCGAGCGGGCGCGCGCGGCAAAATCCTTCATCTCGTTGGAGATCGTTGACAGCGTCTTGGTCTCGGCCTTGCGGATGATCGGAGTGATCAGGCCGCCCGGCATCGCCACGGCAACGCCGACGTCGGAATGATGGTGCTTGACCATGCCGGACTCGGTCCAGCTGACGTTGCAGCTCGGGATCTTCTGCAGCGCGACCGCCATCGCCTTGATGACGAAGTCGTTGACCGAGATCTTGTAGAGCGGCTTCTTCTCCTTGTCCTTCGGCGCGGTGGCGTTGATCTCCTCGCGCGCGGCAAGGAGTTTGCCGATGTCGCAGTCGATGGTCAGGTAGAAGTGCGGGACGTTCTGGATCGATGCCGTCAGGCGCTGCGCGATCGTGCGGCGCATGCCGTCATGCGGGACGATGTCGTA
Organism: Bradyrhizobium genosp. A; assembly: GCF_049949275.1. NCBI lineage: Bacteria > Pseudomonadati > Pseudomonadota > Alphaproteobacteria > Hyphomicrobiales > Nitrobacteraceae > Bradyrhizobium > Bradyrhizobium genosp. A. The sequence continues at coordinate 4,595,384 of NZ_CP188196.1, forward strand.
GGAGCCCGGCTCGAACAGCGACAGGATCTGCTTGTCCGACATGGTCGGTGCGATCGAGGGCGCACCGCCGGACGGTGCCGCGGCGGGGGCCTTCAGACCCTTGCCGGACTTGGCCTGCTCGACGTCGCGCGCAACGACGCGACCATGCGGGCCGGTGCCGGTGACCATCCCGACATCGATGCCGGCTTCCTTGGCGATGCGGCGCGCCAGCGGCGATGAGAACACGCGGCCAGCATGACCGTTACTCTGCGCAGCGGGCGCTGCGGCCTGCGTCGCCGGTGCGGCGGCGGGCGCCGGTGCAGCCTTGGGCGCGACCGGCGCAGGCGCAGCAGCGGGAGCCTCAGCGGCCTTCTCGGCGGCTTTCGGCGGCGCGGCCGAAGCGCTGAGCTTGGCGGAGCCTGCGGCCTTCACGTCCTCGCCTTCGCCGGCGAGCACCGCGATCACGTCGTTGACCGGCACATCCTGTGTACCCTCGGGCACAAGGATCCTGGCGATCGTGCCCTCATCGATGGCCTCGACCTCCATGGTGGCCTTGTCGGTCTCGATCTCGGCGATGACATCGCCGGATTTGACCTTGTCGCCTTCCTTCTTCAGCCACTTGGCGAGGTTGCCCTTCTCCATCGTCGGCGAAAGAGCGGGCATCAGGATGTTGATGGGCATGCTGACCTCACGAAGAACTTCTCAAAACGTCGTCCCCGGAAGCGAGGACGAACTGACCAGGGTTAGTTGCCGATGTCGCCCTGCCACAGGCGCTCATTGGCTGGAACGGAACGCCAATTCTTCATCATGGTGATGGAGCGGTCGTCGGCAAGATCGATCCAGGGGATTCCGAACTTGTCGAGGATGTCCTTGGATCCCTCGAAGGTGACGGATTCGCCGATCACCACGAGCTTGACCTTGAACAAAGCGAGCGCGCCCGCACACATCGAGCATGGCGACAGCGTGGTGTACATGACGGTGTCGTGGAACGAGATCGCGCCGGCTTCCCGCAGGCAGCTCATCTCGCCGTGCAGGATGACGTTGTTCTCCTGCACGCGGTTGTTGTGGCCGCGGGCGATGATCTTGTTGTCGCGCGTCAGCACGGCGCCGATCGGCAACCCGCCTTGCGCGATCGAATCCTGCGCCTCGCGGATCGCCTCCAGCATGAAATCGAAATGGTAAGCTTCGACGGCCACGGTCAGTGTCCCTTCCCGCGCGGCGTCGTGGTGCCGGTGTCCGTGGGGCGCTCGATCTCCGCCTGAAACATCTCCAGGATCCGGTTCAGCGCGTCCTCCTCGGTATATTCGCTTTCGCGCGAATAGGCTCGCGCGGCGTGGCGGGCGAGATCGACCAGCAGCAGGCCCCACATGTCGGGCTCCTCGAAGGCCCGCTGGAACGCCATCGACAGCCCGCCGTCCAGCACGAACACGCGCAGGATCTCGACCGCATCATCGCGGGCGAGGACGTCGGGTGGCAATGGCTGCTCCTTCGGGCCCGCCATGGTCTACCTGTAGCAGACGGCTTTGGCCGCCTCGACCACTTCGGCCACCGTCGGCAACGCGAGCTTCTCCAGGTTCGCCGCGTACGGCATCGGCACGTCCTTGCCGGAGACGCGCGCAACTGGCGCATCGAGATAGTCGAAGGCGTTTTCCATGATGCGCGCGGCGATCTCGGCGCCGACGCCGCTCTGGGCCCAGCCCTCTTCTACCGTAACGGCACGGCCGGTCTTCTTGACCGAATTGATGATGGTCTCGGTGTCCATCGGACGCAGCGTGCGCAGATCGATCACCTCGGCCTCGATGCCGTCCCTGGCGAGCTCGTCGGCGGCCTTCAGCGCGTAGGTCATCCCGTTCGACCAAGAGATGATGCTGACATGGCTGCCGGAGCGCACGATGCGCGCCTTGCCGATCGGCACGACGTAGTCGGCAAGCTTCGGCACATCGCCGGTGTGGCCGTACAGCACCTCGTTCTCGAGGAAGATCACCGGATTGGGATCGCGGATCGCGGCCTTGAGCAGGCCCTTGTAGTCGGCGGCCGAGAACGGCGCGACGACCTTGAGGCCCGGGATGTTGGAGTACCAGGATGAATAATCCTGGCTGTGCTGGGCGGCGACGCGCGCGGCTGCGCCGTTGGGTCCGCGGAATACGATCGAGCAGCCCATCTGGCCGCCGGACATGTAGAGCGTCTTGGCCGCAGAGTTAATGATCTGGTCGATCGCCTGCATAGCGAAGTTGAAGGTCATGAACTCGACGATCGGCTTCAGGCCTGTCATCGCCGCGCCGACGCCGACACCGGCAAAGCCGTGCTCGGTGATTGGGGTGTCGATCACGCGCCTGGCGCCAAATTCCTGGAGCAATCCTTGCGTAACCTTGTAGGCGCCCTGATATTCGGCGACCTCCTCGCCCATCACAAAGACATCCGGATCGCGGCGCATCTCTTCGGCCATGGCATCGCGCAAGGCTTCGCGGATGGTCTGCGTCACCATCTCGGTGCCGGCGGGCACTTCCGGATCGGGCTCGGCGACCGCCTGCGGCGCGGACGGCGCAGCCTTGGGCGCGGGAGCTTCAGCCTTGGCCGCGGCGGGCGGAGCGGATTCCGCAGCCTTCTCCTGCTTGGCGGGCGCAGGCGCCTTGGCAAGATCAGCCGTGCTCTCGCCGTCGGCGAGAATGGTCGCGATCGGCGTGTTCACGGCAACGTCGGCGGTGCCCTCGGGGATCAGGATCTTGCCGAGCGTACCCTCATCGGTCGCCTCGACCTCCATCGTGGCCTTGTCGGTCTCGATCTCGGCGATCACGTCGCCGGACTTGATCGTCTCGCCCTCTTTTTTCAGCCATTTGGCGAGGTTGCCCTTTTCCATCGTGGGCGACAACGCGGGCATCAGCACTTGAATTGGCATATCGACTCCAAAAGAAAGCTTGCGCGCGTTTTAGCGATAAACATCGGTCCAGAGCTCGGCGGCATCCGGCTCGGGATCATGCTGGGCAAAGTCGGCGGACGCGTTGACGATGTCGCGCACCTCGGCGTCGATCGCCTTGAGGTCGGCCTCGCTCACCTTCGCCGCCAGCAGGCGGTTGCGCACCTGCTCGATCGGATCCTGGTCGTGGCGGACCTTCTCGACCTCCTCGCGCGTGCGGTATTTTGCCGGGTCGGACATCGAGTGACCACGATAGCGGTAGGTCTGCATCTCCAGGATCATCGGCCCCTTGCCGGAGCGGCACCAGGCGGCGGCCTCGTCGCCGGCGGCCTTCACGGCGCGGACGTCCATGCCGTCGACCTGCATGCCGGGGATGTTGAACGAAGCGCCGCGCTTGGAGAAATCCTGCTGCGCCGAGGCGCGCGAGACCGAGGTGCCCATGGCGTAGCGGTTGTTCTCGATGACGTAGATCACCGGCAGCTTCCAGAGCTCCGCCATGTTGAAGCTCTCATAGACCTGGCCCTGGTTGGCCGCGCCGTCGCCGAAATAGGTGACGCTGACATTGCCATTGCCGCGATAATAGTTGGCGAAAGCGAGACCGGTGCCGAGCGAGACCTGGGCGCCGACGATGCCGTGGCCGCCGTAAAAGTGCTTCTCCTTGCTGAACATGTGCATGGAGCCGCCCTTGCCCTTGGAATAGCCGCCGCGGCGTCCCGTGAGCTCGGCCATCACGCCGTTGGCCTCCATGCCGGTCGCAAGCATATGCCCGTGGTCGCGATAGCCGGTGATGACCTGATCGCCCTCCTTCAGGGCCATCTGCATGCCGACCACCACGGCCTCCTGGCCGATATAGAGATGACAGAAGCCGCCGATGGCGCCCATGCCGTAGAGCTGGCCGGCCTTCTCCTCGAATCGCCGGATCAGGAGCATGTCGCGAAGCGCCTTCAGCTCCTGCTCCCTCGTGAATTCGGGGGGCGAACCGCCGTTAGTCTTGTCTTGCGGGCTGCTTGCGGCGGCTTTCTTGGGTGCGGCCATGGGAATTCCGGGTCAGAGAAATCTAAGCCCTCTCTAACCCAACTCAATCGCGTGTGAAAGCACCGCAGCGAGATGGCACGACTTTCATTATGCCGCACTGCAACGTGGCCGAAATTTTGCAAAACCTTTAGGCTTGATCAGGCAACATTCGGCTCACGCGACGCTCGGCTCACCAGCCGAGCTCTCGCAAATACGCTGCGCGGGCGGCAACGCCGGTATGCGTGAAGTCGGTGAAGACCCCGTCGACGCCGAGACGGAAGAATTTGAGATATTCCTGGGCCGGATCGGCGTGATAGTCGGCCGCGAGATATTTCTTCTCGTTCCGGAATGTGAAGACGTGCACGAACAGGCCGAGCTTGTGCGCGTCGGAGATCAGGCTGGTTGCCTCCTGCGTCGATGCCTCCGGCGTCGAGCCCTTGTAGGGCGTGCCGTCGGCATTGGCGTCCTTCCACGGCGCGACCTTGAGCGGAACGATATAGGCCTTCCACGGGCCGATGCCGTCGGCATAGGTCTTGATCTCGGCAAGGCCGACCGGCGTCAGCATCGCGTCGTACAGGCGCGCATCGCCGGCAACCGTCCAGTCGAACGGACGGGAATTGGTGATGTTGTTGAGCAGGACCTTGCCGGTTTTGAAGTCGATGCCGTTGCCGTCGACGAGCTGGACCTGCCGCGTCTCCAGGCCATGGCTGCGCATATATTTCAGGCTGCCGGGCTCGAAGCTCTGGACCAGGATCGGCGCGTCCTTGGTGTTGAGGCCGTTGTCCTTGATGATCTTGATCAGGGCATCCTCGAGCGGATGGCTGCCCGGCGCGCCGCAACCATTGGCGATCGCCTGGGCATTGTTCCAGGTCGGGTTCTTGGTTTCCGGATAGACCAGGATGGGACGCCCCGTCTCCTTGCTCTTGGCCTTGGCGATGTCGAGGATGTCCTGGAAGCTGATGGCCGGGAATTTGCCGTTGAACACCTTTGGCCGCTCATTGGCTGCATCGTAGGTGGTGCCCCCGATCCATTCCTTCAGCTCGGCCATGGTGAAGTCGGTGATCGACCAGTCGTTGGTGTGATCCTCGCCGTCGACGATCAATGACTTCAGCACCGATTTGGGATCGGCCGGATCGGTGAGGTCCGTAAGGTAGTCTGCTGGCACGCCGCTGGCAGCCGGCGCCTTGACGCGCACGCCGGGCACCGTGCGCTTGCGCGCCGCGACCGCCGCATTGGTCTTCGCCACCGCGGCCACGTTGGTGTTGTCCGCGAGCCAGGGGTTGTGACGCGCGACCAGGACGCAGTCCTTGGTGAGGTGAAGGTCCTCTTCGAGCGCGTCGGTTCCGAGCGCTGCGGCGAGGTCGTAGGAGGCCTCGGTCTCTTCGGGCACCAGTCCCGGCACGCCGCGATGTCCGAGGATCAGAGGCGCCTTTCCGTCGACAGTCAGGAAGGGTTTTGCGCCTGATGGTGCCGGGGCGGTCTGTGCAGACGCCATCGACAGCGGCAGAATCGCCGCGCTGAACAGCATCGCTCCAACACATAGCGTCCGTCGGGAACGATTGTTCGTCATGGCAAGCCTCCATCTTCACAGCATCGCATCGATGCCGGGCTTGCCGTCTTGTCCCAAGACTCTGACAGGCGGATGACGGAGGGTTCAGTTCTGGGGGATCATCCGCACGAGATCGTGCGGATTGACATAGTCGAGCTGAAAGCGTGCCCGCTCGTCCAGCATGTCAGGATCGATCTTTTCGGTGCGCAAGAGCGACACGCGCTGCTCGCTCCGGGCGCGCTCGCGCTTGAGCTGTGCCAGCTCGCTGGTCAGCGCGATGATCTCCTGGTCGAGCTCCTGGCGCGCGTTGAGGCCATATTTGCCGGTATAGGCGTTGACCCCGAAATAGCCGACGATGGCGGCCGCCATCGCATAGAGGGCAAGACCGGTCAGGATCGACTTGAGGCGCGCGCGGGAGACCATTTTGGCAAGATGGGCCAGCTTGGTTAAGGGAGTGCTAATCCCCCCTGCCCGCACTATGGATCGTCGTGCCCGGGCTTGTCCCGGGCACGACGGAGGCTCGAACCGTATCAGCCGTGATGCTTGGCGACGTGCGCGGCGAAGGCGTCGATGTAGGCCTGGAGCACACCCTTCAGCGAGTCCTTAGCCAGGTTGCCTTCCGCATCGAAGGCGTCGCCCACCGCGTTCAGGTAGATCTCGGGCTGCTGCATGATCGGGCCGGCGATGCCCGGCAGGATGTTCTGCAGCGTCTTGGCGGCGCTGACGCCACCGAGCGGGCCCGGCGAGTTGGAGATGATGCCGACCGGCTTGCCGTTGAACGAGCTCTTGCCATAGGGCCGCGAGGCGACGTCGATGGCATTCTTCAGCACGCCCGGGATAGCGCGATTGTACTCCGGCGTGACGAAGATAACGCCGTCGGACTTCTGCAGCTTCTCGCGGAAGGCCAGCCAGTCAGCGGGCGGCGCACCCTCGAGGTCCTGGTTGAAGAAGGAGATGCCCTCGAGCGTGACGGCCTCGAGCTTGAGAGAAGCCGGTGCGAGCTTGGTGAGCGCTTTGGCGATCTTCAGCGAGAAGCTGTCCTTGCGCAGGCTGCCGGCGATCACGACGATGTTGTAGGCCATGGATTGTCCTTGAAACCTTGAGGGGAAGTGCCGGGCGGCACTTAAGCGATCGGGACCGATGGATGCAAGTGCATGAACCGGTCCAATTTGGAAACGCTGTGTTTCTGAAACCGTCGCCCAAAACAATTGGGCCGCCAAGCGGCGCCCCGATTTTTCGTGCAAATCTGCAAAGGGGATCAGATCGTCGGATTCCACGCCGACGGGATCAGGCGATACTTGAGATGTTCCCTTCTGAGCGCGCTTACGGTTTTTCCGCTTTCAACGCGGCGGAATAATCTCCCGCTTCGCTCAGAAGGCAAGACCTCTTTGGTTGACCTGCCGTCGCAGATCACGAAGATTTATTCGGATTGATGAGGAATTTTTCGCCGGTGGCACGTTTGGCGTACACTGCGATGTTGGCGGGATCGAGCGCTTCCTGCAGCGACACCACCTTGGTGTAGTGGCTGGCAAAGGTGGTCTTCAATTCGCTCACGACGCGCTGACGCAGACGTCCGATGTCGGCAGGTCCGATCTTCTGCAGGAACGGAGTCAAGAGCCAGCCGCCAACGCCCCAGGCCATGCCGAAGCCGCGCGGCAGTTCGATCGGACGGACATCGAGCGCGCCGTAGACGTAGACCTGCTTGTGTACGCTGGAGCCGTAACGGCTGTACTCCTTCGCGGTCTTGTTGATCGCGATTTCCATGCAGTTGAGGATGTCGCCGGCGAGCTTGCCGCCGCCGATGGCATCGAAGGCGATGGTGGCGCCGGTCTCGACCAGCGCAGCCGTGAGATCGTCGAGGAAATCAGGCGCGCTGGAATCGACGACGTGCTTGGCGCCGATCTTCTTCAGGATCTCCGCCTGCTCCTTGCTGCGCACGATGTTGACGAGCCCGATGCCGTCCTTGATGCAGATCTTGTTCAGCATCTGGCCGAGATTGGAGGCGGCTGCCGTGTGCACCAGAGCCTTATGGCCTTCGCGCCGCATCGTCTCGGTCATGCCGAGCGCAGTGAGGGGATTGACGAACCAGGACGCGCCCTCGGCCGCCGTCGTGCCCTCGGGCAGCGGCTGGCAGTCCCTCGCCTTCAGGGTCCGGTACTGCGCGTACATGGCGCCGCCGATCATCGCGACCGTCTTGCCCATCAGCGCCTTCGCAGCATCGGACGAGCCGGTCTTGATGACGACGCCGGCGCCCTCATTGCCGACCGGCAGGGCTTGGTCGAGCCGCGCTCCCATTGCGCGCATGGCACCGTCAGGCACCTTCGCGGTGATGATTGGCGCCTTTTTCGTGCCGGACGCCTTGGCCGTGCTCATGTCGGCAGCGCCGACGAGCAAGCCAAGATCGGACGGATTGATCGGCGCCGCCTCGATGCGGACGACGACCTCGTCGTCCGCGGGCTCGGGGGTTGGCACGTCGACGAGCGAGATTTCGAGCTCACCGCTTGTCTTGATCAGCGAACGCAGTTGCAGTCCGGTCTTGCCGTCGCTCATGTCGATCCTCCCCTGTCAGTGTTCAAGCGCTGGCTTATGCCAGCGCCTTCAGTGCCGCCTTGCCGCCGTAGAGCGCCTGCTTGCCGAGCTGCTGCTCGATGCGGAGCAGCTGGTTGTATTTGGCGGTGCGATCGGAACGTGCAAGGGAGCCGGTCTTGATCTGACCGCAATTGGTGGCAACCGCGAGGTCGGCGATGGTGGAATCCTCGGTTTCGCCCGAGCGGTGCGACATCACCGAGGTGTAGCCGGCCTTGTGCGCCATCTCGACGGCGGCGAGCGTCTCGGTCAGCGTGCCGATCTGGTTGACCTTGATCAGGATCGAGTTGGCACGGCCGGCCTTGATGCCTTCGCCGAGGCGCTTGACGTTGGTGACGAAGAGATCGTCGCCGACGAGCTGGCACTTCTTGCCAATGAGATCAGTGAGCTCCTTCCAGCCGTCCATGTCGTCTTCCGACATGCCGTCCTCGATGGTGACGATCGGATAGCGGCCGACCAGGTCTGCAAGATACTTGGCTTGCTCGGAGACCGAACGGGTCTTGCCTTCGCCTTCATAGACGTACTTGCCATCTTTGAAGAATTCGGTCGAGGCGCAGTCGAGGCCGATCACGATGTCGGTGCCCGCCTTGTAGCCGGCCTTGCCGATGGCGTTCATGACGAATTCGAGCGCGGCATCCGCCGACGGCAGGTTCGGGGCGAAGCCGCCCTCGTCGCCGACATTGGTGTTGTGGCCGGCCTTCTTCAGCTCCGACTTCAGCGTGTGGAATACTTCCGCGCCGTAGCGCAGGCCCTCGGCGAAGGAGGACGCGCCCACGGGCAGGATCATGAACTCCTGGAAGTCGATCGGATTGTCGGCGTGCACGCCGCCATTGATGATGTTCATCATCGGCACCGGCAAGAGCCGCGCCGAGGTGCCGCCGACGTAACGGTAGAGCGGCATGTCGAGCGAGTTCGCGGCCGCCTTGGCGCAAGCGAGCGAGACGCCGAGAATGGCGTTGGCGCCGAGCCGGCTCTTGTTCGGCGTGCCGTCGAGGTCGATCATGATCTGGTCGATCTGGGCCTGCTGCTCGGCATCGAGGCCGCTCAGCGCCTCAAAAATCTCGCCATTGACGGCGCCGACCGCCTTGGTGACGCCCTTGCCGAGATAGCGGGCCTTGTCGCCGTCGCGCAGCTCGACCGCCTCATGGGCGCCAGTAGAGGCGCCTGACGGCACCGCGGCGCGGCCGAGCGCGCCATCTTCCAGCACGACGTCGACTTCGACGGTGGGATTGCCGCGGCTATCGAGGATTTCGCGTCCGATGATATCGATGATGGCGGTCATGATGTGCACTTCCGTTCGTTGGAGCTGATCGGTTCGCCGCGGGTCTTACACGGAGCGCAAGCAAATGTGAACGCTTAGGCGAGTCGGCTCGACTGACGCGCGAAGAGCCTCGGATTATGCTCCACGGCATCTGGTCCGCGCGTCCAACCTCAATCTGAAACAGTCGGGGTAACGCCATGAATCGCCGCCAGTTTCTTACTTCGAGCGCAGCTCTCCTCGCAACCCGCGCCAGTGTTGCCCTGGAAGGCCCGTTCCGGACGAAATATTTCCCGGTAAGCCCAGGCATCGGCCTGCACGATCTCGCCCCCGCCCCAGACGGCACGGTCTGGTTCACCGCACAGGGCACGGGCATGCTCGGCCGGCTCGATCCGAAGGATGGCACCTTGAAGACGGTCAGCCTCGGCGACGGCGCCGCCCCGCACGGCGTGACCATCGGCCCCGACGGGGCGCCCTGGATCACCGAGGGCGGCCAGAACGCGATCGCGCGGGTCGATCCGTCCCAGCTCAAGGTCACGCTGTTCCGCCTGCCCGAAAAGTTCGCCTACGCCAATCTCAACACCGGCGTGTTCGACAGAGCCGGCACCTACTGGTTCACTGGCCAGTCCGGCTATTACGGCCGCCTCGCGCCGCGATCCGGCGCGATGGACGTCTTCAAGGCGCCCAAGGGTGTTGGTCCCTACGGCATCGCTGTGACGCCCGCGGGCGATGTCTGGTACGCCTCGCTCGCCGGCAGCTACATCGCGAAGATCGATCTCGCAACCGGCCACGCCAATGTCGTCGAACCGCCGACCCCAGGCCAGGGCTCGCGGCGGGTCTGGTCGGATTCGAAGGGCCGAATCTGGGTCAGCGAATGGAACAGCGGCCATGTCTCGGTCCATGATCCCGCAGACGGCTCCTGGAAAACCTGGAAGCTGCCGGGCGAGCATCCCCGCACCTACGCCGTCTATGTCGACGACAGGGACAAGGTCTGGCTGACGGACTTTTCCGCCAACGCGATTGTCCGTTTCGATCCCGTGACTGAGCAGTTTAACGTCTTCGCCAGCGACAAGACCAATGCCAATGTCCGCCAACTCGACGGAAGGCCGGGCGAACTCTGGGGCTGCGAGTCCGGCAACGACCGGATTGTGCTGATTCAGACAATCGCCGCTGGTTGACGGCGGCAGCGTTTGCGTCCATCCCGACGTCTGCGAAAGGACGTTATGATGGCGAAAAAATCCCTCCAGCTCGGCCGCGCGGTCGAGTGGCCGCACACACCGGAAGAAGCCCAGCTCGACCGCGTGCCCAATCCGCAAAAGGATACGGATTATCTTGTCCGCTTCACCGTGCCGGAATTCACCTCGCTCTGCCCGGTGACGGGCCAGCCGGATTTCGCCCATCTGATGATCGACTACGCCCCTAGCCAGTGGCTGCTGGAATCGAAGTCGCTCAAACTCTACATCGCGAGCTTTCGCAACCACGGCGCCTTCCACGAGGACTGCACCGTGATGATCGGCAAGCGCATCGCCGCCGAGATCAAGCCGAAATTCTTGCGCATCGGTGGCTATTGGTACCCGCGCGGCGGCATTCCGATCGACGTGTTCTGGCAGACCGGCCGCGTGCCAAAGGGCCTGTGGGTCCCGGAGCAAGGCGTCGCGCCATATCGTGGGCGGGGCTGAGTCCGCGCGGGCGTTGCGACCTACAGATGTTGGACTCTGCAGATGCACGTGGTCCTGATCCAGCCACAATTTTGAATTTTTCACGGCATCATTTCGTGACGCGCTTGAGCGGCAAATCGAATCTTTGAATCGCAAAAGCGTTCCACGTCTCGCGAAAAATTTGTGCGGCGAATTGTCACGCAAGCGTCGTCTGCTAGGTGTTGTCTTCCGGCCGTCACTCGTACTCCGGGAGAGTCCTCATGGTTGTGATCAGCGGAACACATACGTTTACATCGGGCACACCAATCGGTGCCACGTCGCCCGATTCCATCACGATCGAGAACGGAACATTCTTCGTTGAATACGGCAACGGCGCGGATTCGCATGGCGCGTCGGGCTCCAGCACGATCGTGCAGTACGACACGCACGGCACCGTCGAACATACCTACAGCATCGCGGGATCAGTCGATGGCTTGAAATACAACCCCTATACCGGTCAGATCTGGGCGCTCCAGAACCAGGACGGAAACTCCACGCTGACCCTGATTGATCCCGTCACTCACAAGGTGACCGGTCCGCTGAGCTTTGCCAATCCGTCCGCGACGCGCGGCTATGACGACGTCGTCTTCAAGGGCGACAAGGTCTTCCTGAGCTACACCAATCCGAACGGTGTCGGCGATCCGACGCTGGTCGAGCTGCTCAACGGCGACCATCCGAGCGGCACGCTGCTGACGACCACTGTTTTGGCCGATGGCGCGATGGGCATCAACACGGTGACCGGCGCGACGGAAGTCGTTCCGCAGTCCGATCCGGACTCGCTCAAGCTCGCGGCCAACGGCGATCTGATCTTCACCGACAACGCCGACGGCACGATCATCGACGTGCAGAATCCGGGGACCAGCAGCCAGGCGATTTCGTTCACGACGATCAAGGGGATTCCGGCGGGCTCAGTCGGCAATGCCGGCCTCGACGACGTGATCAGGCCGGGCGCGACGGCCGGCACGTTCTACATGACCGACACGAAATCCGGGAACGTCTATTCGTTCCACGCGAGCGGCCTCAACACCAATGACTACTATGCCTCGGTTGCGAGCCTCGGCGGCTTTGGCCAGGTCGATCCGACCACCGGCGTCTTCACGCCGCTCGTCACGGGCGCGCAATTCGCCTCGGCACATGGACTGGTTTTCGTACCCGACAAGCATGCACCCGTCGTGCCGCATGTCGATTCCATCGGTACGTTTGCGACGCCCCCCAACGGCGCCAGCGGACTGGATTCGATCACCGTCGCCGGAAAATACGTGTTCGTGGAGTACGGCAACGGCGTCGACTCCACCGGCGTGGTGCCGGGCAACAGCACGATCATTCAGTACGACAAGGCCGGCAATTTCGTGCATGCCTATTCGATCGCAGGATCGGTCGACGGGTTGAAGTTCAACCCTGAGACCGGAATGGTGTGGGCGCTGCAGAACCAGGATGCGCGCTCGTCCCTGACGCTGATCGACCCCAACACCCAGACGATCGCGGCGCATTTCGACTACGCCAACCCCTCGACCTCGCGCGGCTATGACGACGTCGTTTTCAAGGGCCAGGACGTCTTCCTGAGCTACACCAATCCGACCGGCAATGGCGATCCGACCATCGTCAAGCTTCTGAACGGCCCGAGCCCGAAACCTGGCGACCTGCTGACCACCGCGCCGGTACTCCTCGATGGCACGATGGGATACGACACGGTGACCGGCAAGATGGAGCTGGTCCCGCAGACTGATCCGGATTCGCTGAAGCTTGCCGCCAACGGCGATCTGATCTTCTCCAGCAACGCCGACGGCGCGATCATCGACATCCAGAATCCGGGGACCTCCAAGCAGGCAGTGGCCTTCACGCCCATCAAGGGAATTCCCGCGGGCTCCGTGGGCAATGCCGGATTGGACGACGTCATCAAGCCGACCGCGACGTCTGGCACATTCTACATCTCGGACGCAAAAGACGGCCACGTGATCACGGTGCATGTCAGCGGCCTCGACCCCAACGCCTATTATGCCTCGGTCGGTTCGCTCGGTGCATTCGGTCAGGTCGACGAGAACACCGGCGTGTTCACCGCGCTGGTCTCCGCGGAAAACGCGCCGGGCTTCACCTTCGGTTCGCCGCACGGCGTCGTCTTCGTTCCCGACAAGAACGCAGCCCCGTTCCCTGAGGTCGGCCCGATCAAGAATTTCGAAGCTCCGCTCGATGGTTCGACGCAGCCCGATTCGGTGACGACCGCGCACGGCTCGACATTCGTCGAGTATGGAAACGGCGCCGATTCGACCGGCGCCGGAGGTTCGAGCACCATCCTTCAGTACGACAAGGCGGGCAAGATCGAATTCTCTTACTCCATATCAGGCTCGGTCGACGGCCTGAAATACAATCCGGTGACAGGTGATATCTGGGCGCTGCAAAACCAGGACGGCAACAGCACCATCACGCTGATCAACCCGATCACGCATGCGGTGTCCGCGCCGCTCAGCTTTGCCAATCCGTCGGCGACGCGTGGCTATGACGACGTGGTGTTCAAGGGAAGCGACGTGTTTCTGAGTTACACCAACCCGAATGGCACGGGCGATGCCGTCCTGGTGGAGCTCGTCAATGGCGACCACCCGGCCGGGACCCTGACGACCAAAGCGGTGTTGATCGACGGCGCAACCGGCCTCAATACCGTGACCGGCAAGATGGAAGTCGTGCCGGTGAGCGATCCGGACTCGCTGAAGCTCGCGCCGAATGGCGATCTGCTGCTGACCAGTGGCGCCGACGGCGCCATCATCGACGTCAAGAATGCCGGCACGGTCCATCAATCGGTGTCGTTCACCGATGTCGCCGGCGTCCCGAAGGGAAAAGCCGGTCTCGACGACGTCATTCGGCCGAATGCCACGTCCGGCACCTTTACCCTGACGGATACGGCGACCAACAAGGTCTATTCCTTCCACGTCACAGGCCTGAACCCCAACGACTACTATGCCTCGGTTGGAAGCCTGCATGCCTTCGGACAGATCGATCCGGCCACCGGCCTCTTCACGGCGCTGCTGTCGGCCGACAACGCCCCCGGCTTCTCCTTCAGCTCGCCACATGGCGTCACCTTCACCGCCGATCCGCCCCCGGTCGTCGGCAAAGTCGATCATATCTCGACCCTGGCGGACGCGCCGTCCGGCAGCAAATCGCCCGACTCGATCACGGTGACGCATGACGGTATCTGGGTCGCCTACACCAATGGCGCGGACTCTACTGGACAATCCGGGCACAGCACGATCGTCGAATATGATCGCTCGGGCCAGATCGACCAAAGCTTCCAAATCGCCGGCTATGTCGATGGCCTGAAGGTCGATCCCACGACCGGCAATATCTGGGCGCTTCAGAACCAGGACGGCAATTCCACCTTGACGATCATCGATCCGGATGATCACAGCCTCGGCAAGCTCCTCGCCTATGCCGTTCCGTCGACAACACGCGGCTACGACGACGTGGTTTTCACGCACGGCAAGGAATTCCTGAGCTATACCAATCCGACCAGTCCCGGCGATCCGACGTTGGTGCAACTCACCAACGGCGACGACCCGCATGGTCCCCTGAAGACCAAGCCGATCCTCGATTTTGGCGACAAGGGTCTCAATCTGGAGACGGGCAAGACCGAGGTCATTCCGCAGAACGATCCGGACTCACTCAAGCTCGCGCCGAATGGTGACCTGCTGCTGTCGAGCGGCAGCGATCAGGTCATCATCGACGTGCACGATGCCGGGACCTCGCATCAGTCGGTCACCTTCACCAAGGTGCAGGGCGTGCCGGCTCAAGCCGGGCTCGACGACGTTCTCAAGGTCGACGCGCACGCTGGAACGTTCTATATCTCGGATACCGCGGACAACCGTGTCCTCTCGGTTCATGCCACGGACCTCAATACCAGCGATTACTTCGCCTCGGTCGGCGATGCCTTCGGTGCGGTCGATCCCAAGACCGGCAAGTTCACCGCACTCGTCTCTGCCAGCGATGCGCCCGGATTCAAGTTCGGGAGCGCCCATGGCGCCGCGTTCGTCGCCGATCAAGGTTCTGCGCCGGCCGCGCCCAGCCAGCCGGTCACGGTCGATGCCAACCGCGATGGCTTCGTCTTTGCCAATAGTTCCCCAAGCAGCTTCGCCAACAGCAACCCGCCCGTGATCGCGGCCAACCAGCCGGGAGCCGCGCTTTCGCAGCTGGCGACCGACGCGCTGGCGGCACAGCACAGCCATTTGCCAGATGCCACGCAGGATGCGTTGCAAATCCATTGGTCGCACGATCAGCACGGTTTCCATCTGGCTTGATGAGCGAAAGAGCAACAAGCCGGGCGTGCGCCCGGGAGGACGACGTCCCCCGGGCGCGACCCAAATTATTGGCGTCAGGTCGGCGCGTTGCTTGAGCGACCGGTCGCAGACCAAGCCCTTCGCGTCACGCCACCGCGCGGACCTTGCTGATGAAGCTGTCCACCTCGCCCGTGAGCGAGGTCGACTGGCTCGACAGATCGGCGGCCGCCTTCAGCACGCCGGACGCAGCGCGGCCGGTCTCGTTCGCCGCCGACGAGACGGTTGCGATGTTGCGTGTCACGGTCGAGGTCGCTTCGGCCGTGTGCTGTACGGTGTTGGCGATCTCGGCGGTCGCCTTGTTCTGCTCCTCGATCGCGGCGGCGATGACACGGTTGATGCTCGAGACTTCCTCGATGGTCTTGACGATGCCGTCGATGGCGGAGACCGCCTTTTGCGTCGCGCCCTGGATCTGCGTGATCTGGGCGCTGATCTCCTCCGTGGCCTTCGCGGTCTGCGAGGCAAGGTTCTTCACCTCGCTTGCCACGACCGCAAAACCGCGTCCGGATTCGCCGGCACGCGCGGCCTCGATCGTCGCGTTCAGCGCCAGCAGATTGGTCTGGCCTGCGATCGAGGTGATGAGGCCAATGACCTCGCCGATCCGGTCGGCGCCGTCGGCGAGCGCCCGCATGGTGCTGTCGGTCTCCTTGACGGTGACGACCGCATGTTCGGTGGCGCGGCTTGCCTGCTCGACCTGGCGGTTGATCTCGCGGATCGAGGCATTGAGCTCCTCGGCCGCGGCCGCAACCGTCTGCACGCCGCCGCCGACCTGGTCGGCCAGCGTCGAGGCCGAGCCGGCCTGGGCCTGGGCCTCCGCCGCCGTGCCCGACATCGAGCGCGCCGTCGTCTCCAGCTCGCCTGAGGCGCTCGACAGCGTCTGCACCATCTGGCCGATCCGGCTTTCAAACTGGCGCACGAGCCCCGTGAGCTCGCTCGCACGCTTCTCCTTGTCGGCGCGCTCGGCCGCCTGATCGCCCGAGAGGCGCTCGGCGCTGATCATGGCCTCCTTGAACACCTGCAAGGCCGACGCCATGCGGCCGATCTCGTCATTGCGGTCGAGGCCCGGCACGTCGCTTCCGAAATCATGCGCGGCAAAACGGGTCATGACGCTGGTGATCGCAGTCAGCGGCCGGGTGACGCGGTTGCGCATCAGCATGAGTCCGCCGACGGTCAGCGCCAGCGAGGCCGGCAGCAGCAGGCCGAACAGGATCAGGCTGATGCGGGCGCGGGAGGCGCCGTCTTCGGCGCGCGCAATCATGTTGGCGAGCGCGATCTGCGTAACCGTGACGACCTTGTCGGCGCCCACAAGCTGGCGGTCGCGGTAGTCGAGGCCGACAACGCCGGCAGGCTCGCCGGCGAGCAGCTTGGTCGCAATGGCATTGCGCTCATCATTGAGCGCGCCGGAGATCTCGGGCTCGGCGTCGCGGATCGCTTGGAGCAGCTCGGGCGAAGCGACGTTCGGGGAGAGATCGCGCACGACCAGCCAGGACTGCTGGACGCGGCCGCGCAGGTCGGCGAAGGCCACGCCGTCGGTCGCGGTCCAGGCCTTGTTGGCGAGGATCGAGGAGAACTGGACGAGAATGGTCTGGCCGGCATTGGCGCGAACCTGCCAGGACGCCTGCTTGGCGATCAGGAGGCGATCGACCACGGGATCGATCAGCGTCATCGCATTGTCGATATGGGCGGTGACGTCGCCGATTGCGTCCATATAGGCGTCGCTGACCTTGGCCCAGGACGGCGTCAGGCCCGCTTCGCGCGCACCCTTCTCCTGCTTCAGCGCGGTGACCGCGTGCGGCCGCAACTCCTCGAGCTGCGTCCAGGCACGGCGGAGCTTGTCGAGCTTCTCGGCAAGACCAGGCGCATCGACCAAGGTGAGGCTTTCCAACGCCCGCGCATAGTTCTTCTGCGCCGTGGCACGCTGGTCGGCGAGATCGGTGATGATGCTGTCGGGCGCGGGCGCAGCTGCTGCGAGATAGCTCAGCGTATTGCCGCGCTCCAGGCGGAAAACTACCAGCGCGTTGGTCAGGTCGCGGCTCGCCACCGCGAGCGAGACGATGCGATTGCTGTCGGAGTAGCGCGTCACCGCCAGCTTCAGCGCATAGGCGCAGATGAGGACCAGCACGATTCCGAGAGAGCCAACCACTGCCCCGAGAATGCGGGCGATCGAACGTTGCTTTTGCATCTGGCGATCCGATTGAGTGATACCGCAACCGGCGGCTTGCCGGCACTCTACGAACCGAACGGTGAGATTTGATTTAAGATCGAAGGGATTACGCTACCGTTCCTTTCCGGGAAAATACGGAGGGCCGGTAATCCGATACGTCCGTCAGGCCCGCGCGTCGGACGGTGCCCGCGGCTTGAGCAGCGCGGCGCAGGCAAGGCCCAGCAGCACCATGAGCACGGCGCTCGCGACCAGGGTCGGTGCCTTGCCTGCGTGCGCAAGCCCAAACCCGTAAGCGAGCGGTCCGACCGTCTGGCCCATGAAGAAGAAAAACGAGTGCAGCGACATCGCCGTCGCCCGCGCCTCGACCGACAGCTCGCTGGCGAACACCTGCAAGCAGCCATGGATCATGTAGAAGCCCCAGCCCATCAGCAGCATGATGCCGAATTGGACCTTCCAGCCGGGCCCGAGGGCGAGGGCGGCGAGCTGGAGCGCGACGAGGCTCGCACCCGCGATCATCATTCCCTTGACGCCCAGTCGTGGCAGGAAGCGCGAGACCGTGAACGTGTAGAACAGCCCACCGACCGCGAAACCCGCGATGACGATGCCGGCGATCGACAGCGAGGTCTCGCCGAGATCGAACAGCAGGGCGGCGATGAAGGGAAACAGGCCGAACACGCAGCAGCCCTCGACGAACACAGCCGAATAGCAATAGCGCGCGTTGGGATTGGCAAGGATGGTGCGATAGCCTTGCCGCAACGTCTTCAGATCGCTCTTCGGCGGCGCCGTCAGCGCGGCCCCGCGAAAGCCCGCCGCGACCGCGACGGCCGCAATCAGCCCGAGCGCACCGATGATCACGAGCACGCCGCGCCAGCCGACGAGATCGCCGATGATGCCCGAGGCGGTCGCGCCGAGCAGATTGCCGGTCATCGAACCAGCCAGCGTGCGCCCGATCGCCACCTGTCGCTTCGCCGGCGCGACGAGGTCGGCGGTGAGGCCGAGCGCAACCGGAAACACCCCGCCCGAGGCGATGCCGGCGAGCATGCGGCTCGCGAACAGGCCCGAGAAGGAGGTCGAGAGCGCGCCCAGAATGCAGGCGACGCCGAGCAGCGCCAGGCACAACGTCATCAGCCGCGCCTTGCCGAACAAATCGGCCGCCGCGCCGACGATCGGCTGGATCAGCGCGTAGATCAGGGCATAGCCGGCTGCGATGCTCGCGGCCGTCGTGATGCTGATCGAAAACTCCTCCGCGACATGCGGCAGCACCGGATCGAGCGCGCGCGTCGACAACGCAGCGGAGAAGCTGGCGAGCGCGATGATATTGATCGCCGGCGGAAATTTTTGATCGGATGACGACCTGCCGACGGGTTCGTGCATCAGCGCGCAGAACCCTTGGCGAGCGTATCGAACGCCATCAAGGTGCGGATCAGCCCTTCGAACTCACGCAACGGCACCATGTTGGGCCCGTCTGAGGGCGCGCGATCCGGATCGGGGTGAGTCTCGATAAAGACGCCGGCGACGCCGACGGCCACGGCCGCGCGCGCCAGCACCGGCACGAATTCGCGCTCGCCGCCGGAAGAAGCGCCCTTCCCACCCGGCTGCTGCACCGAATGGGTGGCATCGAAGATCACGGGCGCGCCGGTCGTGCGCGCCATGATCGGCAGCGAGCGCATGTCCGAGACCAGCGTGTTGTAGCCGAACGAGGCGCCGCGCTCGGTGACGAGCACGTTGGGATTGCTGGCGCTGGTGATCTTGGCGACGACATTCGTCATGTCCCAGGGCGCCAGGAATTGCCCCTTCTTGACGTTGACGACCTTGCCGGTGGCGGCCGCGGCGAGCAGCAGATCGGTCTGCCGACACAGGAAGGCCGGGATCTGCAGGACGTCCACGGCCTGCGCGACGTCGGCGCATTGCGCGGCATCGTGAACGTCGGTCAGCACGGGCAAGCCCAGCGAGGACCGGATCTCGGCGAAGATCGGCAGCGACTGCGCCAAGCCGAGGCCGCGCACCGCCGACGCGCTGGTGCGGTTGGCCTTGTCGAAGGAGGTCTTGTAGACGAGGCCGATCTTCAGCCGCGCGGCGATCTCCTTCAGCGCGGAGGCGACCTCCAGCGCATGCTGACGGCTTTCGAGCTGGCAGGGTCCTGCAATGATCGAGATCGGCAGATCATTGCCGAATTTGACCGTGCCGACGCTAACGACCGGAGCCGCGGATGATGAAGAGCTCAAGGCCAATTCCCTCGTTTCGCCGCGACCATAGCGGCGATGAGGGGCCGATCAACCCCGTTCGGCCCGGACTATCAGAATATCAGGGTTGCGCGCGGGGTCCGCGCCGCAACCCGTGCCGGAAAGGCGCTACTTGACCGACGAGAAGGCGGTCGGCGTCAGGAGCTGGCTGACGATGTTGCCGACGATCTGGCCGTCGGCTTCGCTCTCGGCGCGTGCCTTCATCCAGTCCGGGTCGGTCATGAACTTGCCCCACTTCGCCTCGCGATCGGCAAGCGACTCCCAGGCCAGGAAATAGGTCAGCTCCTGGTTGGATTCACCGATCAGCGTGGTGTAGAACCCGGCCTGGCGGATGCCGTGCTTCTCCCAGATTTTCAGCGTCGCCGTCTCGAACCGCTTCAACAGCGCCGGCAGGCGGCCGGGCAGGCAGCGATAGATGCGCATTTCGTAGATCATTGTTGTTTTCCTCCTTGAACAGGTGCGGAGGTTATAACGATCGGCCCTGATGCTGTCTTGAGCCCTGCCCGGCCGCCCCCCGCCGCGTTTCGCGCATGGCTGGTCCTGTTCCCGCAATGCTGCCGCAATGATCGGGCCGCTAGAAGGGTTCAATGCGGTTGAGGTGCCGGATCATGCGGATTTTGCTCGTCGAGGATGAGGCGGAGATGGCCACGGCGCTTTCGTCGGCGCTCAGGCGCTACGACATGGTGGTGGATCACGCCCCCACGCTTGCGGACGCGGAGGAAGCGATTTCCGCCGACGTCCATGCCGCCGTCCTGCTCGACCGCCAGCTTCCCGACGGCGACGGCCTCGCCCTGATCCCGAAGCTTCGCGCGCGCGCCGACGGCGTGCCGATCATTGTCTTGACCGCGCGCGGCGAGCTCGCCGACCGCATCGCAGGACTCGACAGCGGCGCCGACGATTATCTTGCCAAGCCGTTCGCGGTCGAGGAGCTATTGGCGCGATTGCGTGCGGTGCTGCGGCGGCCCGCGGGCCTGTCTCCGGACGTCATCCGCGCCGGCCGCCTCGCCTTCGATGTCGGCCATCGCGAGGCCAGCATCGGCGGCCAGCCGTTCGAGCTGCCACGCCGCGAGCTCTTGGTGCTCGAAGCCCTGATCCGCCGGATGGGCCGCACGGTGCTGCGCTCGGCACTCGAAGAGGCCGTCTACAATTTTGACGACGAGATCCAATCGAATGCGCTGGACACCCATGTCTCGCGGCTGCGCCGCAAGCTCACTGATGCCGATGCCGGCGTGGAGATCCACGGCATTCGCGGCGTCGGCTATCTCCTGAAGAAGCTGCCAACCTGAAGAAGCCAACATGAGCAGGCACGACGATCCCTATTGCTTGCGCTCGCGATTGAGCTGGCGCCTGCTTGCGCTCCAGGCCGCACTGTTGCTGGCGCTTGTTGCCGTCGTCGTCGGTGCGCTCTGCGCCTCAGGTTTCGTGCTCGCGGAGCGCGACGAGGATCGCGTGATCGATGTCGTGCAGCGCGCGCTCGCGCGTAACGCTAACGGCGACCTGAGCCTGCGGTCGACGCCCGATATGAAACAGCTGCGTGCCGAGACACCGGATCTCTGGTTTCTGGTCCGCGACCGGCAAGGACATTCACTCACCGAAGGTGCCGTGCCGGCGGGATTCGCGGCGATCGGCGGCGGCCTCGACCAGATCAGCCAGGCCCGGCTCGGCTGGCAGATGTTTGAAGACGATCCACGCAAGCCGGCGGCGCGGCTGAAGCGCGTCGACACCGATGCCGGCAATGTGCAGATCATCACGGCGACGCAAGGCAGGCTGACCGGCGCCAAGGCGCTGTTCATGACCTCGCTGGCGTTTCTCGGCATCGTCCTGCCCGGCCTGCTCGTGATGGGCACCGCGACCTTCATCGCGACGCCGATCATCGTGCAACGTGCCTTCCGGGGGTTGGATGCGACCGCGGATCAGGCGCGGCGCATCGACATCCATCAGCGCGGTGCGCGGCTGTCGGTGGAGAACGTTCCGCTGGAGGTCGTGCCGCTGGTCACCGCGGTCAACGACGCGCTGGCGCGGCTTGACCAGGGTTATGCCCGTCACAAGCGCTTTGTTGCGGATGCCGCGCACGAACTGCGCACACCAATCGCGATTCTGAACACGCGGCTGGAATCGCTCCCCTCCGGTCCGGACAAGACCCGGCTGCTGGAGGATGCCGCGCGGCTGGCGACGCTCGCCGAGCAATTGCTCGACATCCAGCGACTCGACCGCTGCGGTCATCCCTTCACGCGCGTCGACCTCGTCGCGATGGCGCAAAGCGCGGCTGCCGACCTCGCGCCGCTCGCGATCGCCGCGGGCTACGAGCTGGAGCTCGATGCGCCCGCGACACCGATCGAGACGATCGGCGATGCAGCCGCCCTGGAGCGCGCGCTGACCAATCTCGTGCAGAACGCGATCCAGCACGGCCCTCGCCGCGGCACCATCGGCATTCGCGTGAGCAAGCCGGCCTGCATCGAGGTCACCGACGAAGGCGCCGGCATTCCCGCTGATCAACGCGAGCAGATCTTCGAGCCGTTCTACCGGCTCACGCCGCTCGATCGCGGCGCCGGCCTCGGACTCAACATGGTGCGCGAGATCGTGCTCCTGCATGGCGGCCAGGTCTCGGTCACCGACGGCGTGGACGGCGGCACCTGCTTCAGAATGACGCTGCGGCCAAGCCCGTAGATTTGATTCAATCCGCGTTCGTAGCTCACCGCGCAATGCTGTCGCAATCTGCTCCCGCGACAGTGCATCCGCCTCACCTCCAAGAGGTGCCATCGAGATGCCGGAGTGCGCATGCCCAACGATTTCCTGTCCTTCTTCCTGTCCTGGATGTCTTCGCCGAGTCGGGTCGGCGCGATCGCGCCATCGGGCGCGGCGCTCGCCGATCTCATTACGCGCGAGATCACCGAGAAGACCGGCCCGATCCTCGAGCTCGGTCCCGGCACCGGCGCGTTCACCTACAAGCTCTTGAAGCGCGGCGTCAGGCCACAGGATCTCACGCTGATCGAATACGGCTCGGACTTCATGAAGCTCTTGCAAATGCGCTTCCCTGGCGCGCGCGTGCTGTGGATGGATGCGGCACGGCTGGCGACGGAGCGGCTCTACGACGGTGCGCCGGTCGGCGCCGTCGTGAGCGGCCTGCCGCTGCTCAACATGTCGACGCGCAAGGTCGTCTCGATCCTCGGTGGCGCATTCAGCTATGTCCGCCCCGGCGGCGTCTTCTACCAGTTCACCTATGGAATGAGCTGCCCGATCCCGCGTCCGGTGCTTGATCGTCTCGGCCTGCGCGCAACGCTGGTGGATCGCGCCTTCCTGAACGTGCCGCCGGCCGCCGTCTACAAGCTGACGCGGCGGCCGCAGATGACACTCATCGCAGGATCGGTCGCGCCTGACGCTTCAGCACCGCTCGTGCGCGAGGCGCTGCGTCGCGAGCACGACTTCACCGCGATGCCTTGAAGGAATCAGACCAATCGGCTCTGCACCATCGCCGCCTGGATGAACGAGGCGAACAGCGGGTGCGGCTCGAACGGCCGCGACTTCAGCTCGGGGTGGAACTGGACGCCGATGAACCAGGGATGATCCTCGTACTCGACGATCTCCGGCAGCACGCCGTCGGGCGAGAGGCCGGAGAATTTCAGGCCGTGCTGCTCGAGGCGGTCCTTGTAGGCGGTGTTGACCTCGTAGCGATGGCGGTGGCGTTCCGAAATCTCGGTCGCGCCGCCATAGACCTCCGAGACGCGGCTGCCGCGATTGAGCGCAGCGGGATAAGCGCCAAGCCGCATCGTGCCGCCGAGATCGCCGGCCTGCGAGCGCTTCTCAAGCTCATTGCCGCGCAGCCATTCCGTCATCAGGCCGACCAGCGGCTCCTTGGTCGGACCGAACTCGGTGGAGTTGGCCTCCTCGATGCCGACGAGGTTTCGCGCCGCCTCGATCACCGCCATCTGCATGCCAAAGCAAATGCCGAAATACGGCACGTCGCGCTCGCGCGCGAACTGCGCCGCCTTGATCTTGCCTTCCGCGCCGCGCTGGCCGAAGCCGCCCGGCACCAGGATGCCGTTGACATGCTCGAGGAACGGCGCCGGATCTTCCTTCTCAAAGATCTCGCTCTCGATCCAGTCGAGATTGACCTTGACCTTGTTGGCGATGCCGCCATGGGAGAGCGCCTCGATCAGCGACTTATACGCATCCTTCATGCCGGTGTATTTGCCGACGATGGCGATGGTGACATTGCCCTCGGGATTCCGGATGCGCTCGTTGATCTGGTGCCAGCTCTTGAGCACCGGCGGGATGCGCGATTCGATGCCGAAGGCGGCGAGCACTTCGTCGTCGAGGCCCGCCGCGTGATAGGCTTCGGGCACGGCATAGATGCTGTCGGCGTCGCGCGCCTCGATCACGGCGCTCTCGCGCACGTTACAGAACAGGCCGAGCTTGCGCCGCTCTTCCTTCGGGATCTCGCGATCGGTACGACAGAGCAGGATGTCCGGCTGGATGCCGATCGAACGCAGCTCCTTCACCGAGTGCTGCGTCGGCTTCGTCTTCAGTTCGCCGGCGCTCGGGATGTACGGCAGCAGCGTGAGATGAATGTAGATGGCATGATCACGCGGCAGCTCGTTCTTGAGCTGACGGATCGCCTCGAAGAACGGCAGGCCCTCGATGTCGCCGACGGTGCCGCCGATCTCGACCAGCACGAAGTCGTAATCGTCATTGCCGGACAGGACGAATTCCTTGATCGCGTTGGTGACGTGCGGCACCACCTGGATGGTCGCGCCGAGATAATCGCCGCGGCGTTCCTTCGAGATGATGTCCTGGTAGATGCGCCCCGTCGTGATGTTGTCCTGCTTCGTCGCAGGCCGCCCGGTGAAGCGCTCGTAGTGACCGAGATCGAGATCGGTCTCCGCGCCGTCATCGGTCACGAACACTTCGCCGTGCTGATACGGCGACATCGTTCCGGGATCGAGGTTGAGATAGGGATCGAGCTTGCGGAGGCGGACCTTGTAGCCCCGGGCCTGCAGCAGGGCACCGAGTGCCGCTGAAGCCAAACCCTTGCCGAGCGAAGAAACCACGCCGCCGGTGATGAATATGTACCGCGCCATGGGACCTAACCTCTAATCCCTCGAATCCGATTCGCCAAAGCGATTCGTATTCCGCCCCTAACAATCTGCGGGCCTGTGGGTGAGCCAAAACTATGAGTGGTGACAGAGCCTTGATGGGGATTGCTGATGCAGGACGGTAGCCACCGCCCTGCATGGCCCCCCTGCTTTATTGTGAGCGAGGCACCTGCGGGCCGCTCGGCGCTGCCGGGGCCTGCTGCTGCTCGTCCGCCTTCTTCAGCGTATCCAGAATGCCGCCCGAAGTCGGCGGGGTGATCGGCCCACCGCCGGCCGGCTGGGTCTGCGACGCCGGCTGGCCGATGATCGAGGACGGCGCACGGTTGTAGCCAGCGTACCAGGACAGGAACAGGCTGGTCAGGAAGAAGCCGGCGGCGAGGATCGCGGTGGTCCGTGACAGCAGATTCGCGGTGCCCCGGCTCGACATGAAGCCCGCGCCTCCGCCCATGCCGAGGCCGCCGCCTTCCGACTTCTGGAGCAGCACGGCACCGATCATGACGGCAACGATCATGAGGTGGATGACGATGACAACAGTCTGCATAGTATCCTTCCGTCACAAGCCGACAGCGCCGAGACGGCGGCCGATCGCGCTTCGCGGGTTTTCCTGAAGTTGCGCGGTGTTACACGATCGGAAGGGGCATTGCCACCCCCGATCGGCCACGGCCGCGCGTTACCCCTACCTAGGGGCAGCCTTTGGCGATCGCAAGGAAATCGGCCGCTTTCAGGCTGGCGCCGCCGACCAACGCGCCGTTGACGTTTTTGTCCGCCATCAGCTCGGCCGCGTTCGACGGCTTGACCGAGCCGCCATACAGGATCCGCATCACCGCCCCATCCGCCTTGAACCTGATGGTCAGGAGTTCCCGAATAAAGCCATGAATCTGCTCGACATCCTTGGCCGTGGGGGTCAGTCCCGTGCCGATCGCCCAGACCGGCTCATAGGCCACGACCAGATTGGCCGCAGCGGAGCTTTCCGGGAGCGAGCCGTTGAGTTGGCCGCGGACGATGTCCAGGGTCTGCCCGGCATCGCGCTGGGCTTGCGTCTCGCCGATGCAAACGATCGCGACCGCTCCCGCTCGCCAGGCCGCTTCCGCCTTTTGCCGGATCAGGGCATCGCCCTCGCCGTGGTCGGCGCGGCGCTCGGAATGGCCAACGATGATGGCGGTCGCACCCGCGTCCGCCAGCATTTCGGCTGCGATATCGCCGGTATGGGCGCCGGAGGCCTTGGGATGGCAATCCTGGGCCCCTACGGCGACCTTCTTGCCGCGCGCCTTGTCGGCAAAGGCCGCGATCAGGGTCGCCGGCGGGCAGACCAGCAGATCGGCCTTGCCGGCCACCTCTGCCGCGCCATTTAGCATGGCGTCGAATTCGGCGGTCGCGGCCTTCAGGCCGTTCATTTTCCAATTGCCGGCGATCAGCGGTCGGATGGCATCGGTCATGTCAATTTCCAGCAAAATGAGGTTTGTGCATGCGCTAGCAGAGGCGCCGCGGCAGTTCCAGATTCTTGTTTTGACGCGTTTTCTTGACGCAAACCGGGGTCCACTTCGCTCGAAAACGCTCTGGGGCCTTTAACCGCAGATCCGAAGGCCGGCCTGCCCTGAGGTTGCGGGGGGAAAGCCACCACTTTATGATGGCATATCAATTTGGTGAGGCGCTTCTGCGGAATCTGCATTAAGACGCGCTCCCGTTCCCCTCCTGCCAAACAAGTTGGACCAAATGCTTCGAGGAATGCGCAAGGCCTCATCAAACTGGGTCGGCAAGACCATCATGGCCGTCGTGATGGGCGTGTTGATCATCAGCTTCGGCGTTTGGGGGATTGCCGACATCTTCCGGGGCTTCGGCCAGTCTACGGTGGCCAAGGTCGGGCACACCGAGATTTCGCTCAACGAGTTCCGCCAGATCTACACCGACCGCCTCCAGCAAATCGGCCGCCAGTTTGGCCGCCCGCTGACGCCGGAACAGGCACGCGCGTTTGGCCTTGATCGCCAGGTGCTACAGCAGACAATTGCGGAAGCCTCCCTCGATGAAAACGCGCGCCGGCTCGGGCTCGGCCAGTCCGACGACCAGATCCGCCAGCTCATCATGAACGACCCGAACTTCAAGAGCGTTGATGGCAAATTCGATGCGAACCGCTTCCAGGGCCTGATCCGCAATTTCGGCTACACCGAGCAGCGCTACGTGGCCGAGCAGCGCAAGGTGGCATTGCGCCGGCAGATCACCGGCACGATCGGCGCCGGGCTCGAGCCGCCGCGGGCCATGCTCGACGTCGCGACGCGCTTCCAGAACGAGCAGCGCGCGATCGAATTCGTCAGGCTCGACACGGCGCAGGCAGGCAGCATCGACGCGCCCTCGCCCGAGGCGCTCGCCGCCTATTTCGAGGATCACAAGGTCCAGTTCCGCGCGCCCGAATTTCGCAAGATCGTCTTCGCCGTGATCTCGCCTGAGGAGATCGCCAAGTGGAGCGACGTCTCCGATGACGACGCGAAGAAACTGTTCGATCAGCGCAAGGACCTGCTCGCCACACCGGAGAAGCGCCAGATCCACCAGATCGTGTTCCCGAACCTCGCCGAGGCGCAGGCCGCGCGCGAGCGCCTCGCCGGCGGACTCTCCTTCGAGGACCTCGGCAAGGAGCGCGGACTGAGCGCGACCGACGTCGACCTGGGGCTCGTGGCCAAATCCGCACTCGAACCTGCCGTCGGCGATGCCGCCTTCGCGCTTCCCGCAGGCGAGATCAGTCAGCCGATCCAGGGCCGTCTCGGCGTCTCGATCGTCAAGGTCGACAAGATCGAGCCGGGCGTCGAGGCCGACTACGGCAAATTTGCCGGCGACGTGAAGCGCCAGATCGCAACCGAGCGTGCGCGCGTCAGGGTCGGCGAGCTCCGCGACAAGATGGAAGACGAGCGGGGCGCCGGCACCAGCGTCGCCGATGCCGCGCAGAAGCTCGGGCTCACCGCCGTGACCATCGATGCCGTCGACCGCTCGGGCCGCGCGCCGAACGGGCAGACCGTCGCCAACATTCCGCAGGGCCTCGATGTGGTGTCGCAGGCCTTCAACAGCGACATCGGCGTCGACAACGACCCGATCTCGTTCAAGGGCGGCTATGTCTGGTACGACGTGCTCGCCATCACGCCGTCGCGCGACCGCAACCTCGACGAGGTTCGCGACCAGGTCGAGGCCCGCTGGCGCCAGGACCAGATCGCCGCCAAGCTCAAGACCAAGGCGACCGAGATGGTGCAGAAACTCGAACAGGGCGGCAAGCTCGCTGACGAGGCGGCTGCGATCAACACCAAGGTCGAGACCGCCAACGGCTTCAAGCGCGATGATCAACCGGCCGGCGTGCCGGCGAACATCGTTGCGGCCGCTTTCCGTACCGCCAAGGACGGCGTCGGACAGGCCCCCGTGACCGGCGGCAGCGAAGTCATCGTCTACCGCGTCACCGACGTCGTCGAGCCCACGGTCGATACCGCCTCCGATGCCGTCAAGAAGCTGAAGGAGGGCATCGACAAGTCGCTGACCGACGAGCAGGTTGCCTCCTACGTCAACAAGCTTGAAGCCGACATCGGGACCACCATTAATCAGGCCGCCTTCGCGCAAGTGACCGGCGCGAACCAGTGAATTGAAAGCACGCGATGGACGACCTGAAATCGATCATTGGAAAAGTGGCGACCGGCGCCAGCCTGTCGCGTGACGAGGCCGCCTCCGCCTTCGACGCCGTGATGTCCGGCGAGGCCACGCCCTCGCAGATGGGCGGCCTGTTGATGGCGCTCAGGGTACGCGGCGAGACCGTGGACGAGATCACCGGTGCGGTCACGGCGATGCGTTCGAAGATGCTCACTGTCGATGCCCCTGCGGGCGCCGTCGACATCGTCGGCACCGGCGGCGACGGCTCCGGCTCGGTCAACGTCTCGACCTGCGCGTCGTTCATCGTCTCGGGCACCGGCCTGCCGGTCGCCAAGCACGGCAACCGCGCACTATCCTCGCGCTCGGGCGCCGCCGACGTGCTGGCCTCGCTCGGCGTGAAGATCGACCTCAAGCCCGAGCAGGTCGGGCGCTGCGTGCGCGAATGCGGCATCGGCTTCATGTTCGCGCCGGCTCATCATCCGGCCATGAAGAACGTCGGCCCGACCCGGGTCGAGCTCGCCACCCGCACGATCTTCAATCTGCTCGGACCGCTGTCCAACCCCGCCGGCGTGAAGCGGCAGATGGTCGGTGTGTTCTCGCGGCAATGGGTGCAGCCGCTGGCGCAGGTGCTGAAGAATCTCGGCTCCGAATCCGCCTGGGTGGTGCACGGCTCCGACGGGCTGGACGAGATCACTCTCACCGGCCCGACGTTCGTCTCCGCGCTCGACAATGGCGAGATCCGGAATTTCGAGGTGACGCCTGAGGACGCCGGCCTGTCGCGCTGCGAGCCCGGTGCGCTCAAGGGGGGCGATGCCGAAGCCAATGCGACCGCGCTGCAAAGCGTGCTCGACGGCAAGCCGAGCCCCTATCGCGACGTCGCGTTGATCAACGCGGCGGCTGCACTGATCGTCGCCGGCCGCGCCAAGGACCTCAAGGAGGGCGTCGCGATCGGTGCAAAGTCGCTCGACAGCGGCGCGGCGAGCGCGCGGCTGAAGCATCTGATCGCGGTCTCGAACAGCTGAGCCTGTCATGTCTGATATCCTGACCAAAATCGAAGCCTACAAGCGTGAGGAGATTGCCGCAGCCAAGCGCGCGCAGCCGCTCTCCGCCATCGAGGCCAAAGCCAAGGCGCAAGGCGCGCCGCGCGGCTTCGTGCGCGCGATCAAGGCCAAGCACGCCGATGGCGACTATGCGCTGATCGCCGAGGTGAAGAAGGCCTCGCCGTCCAAAGGGCTGATCCGCGCCGATTTCGATCCGCCTGATCTCGCCAAGGCCTATGAGGCGGGCGGCGCGGCCTGCCTGTCGGTACTGACCGACACGCCCTCGTTCCAGGGCCATCTCGACTTCATGGTCGCGGCGCGCGCGGCGACGTCGCTGCCGGTGCTGCGTAAGGATTTTCTGTTCGACACCTATCAGGTCGTCGAGGCGCGTGCCCACGGCGCCGATTGCATCCTCATCATCATGGCCGCACTCGATGACGCCACGGCCAAGGACCTCGAAGACGCAGCGCTTGCCTATGGCATGGACGTGCTGATCGAGATCCACGATCGCGCCGAGCTCGACCGGGCACTGAAGCTGCGCTCGCCGATGATCGGCGTCAACAACCGCAATCTGCGCACCTTCGAGACCACGCTTGCGACCAGCGAGACGCTGGCGCCGCTGATCCCCGGCGAGCGGCTGATGGTCGGCGAGAGCGGCATCTTCACGCCTGCCGATCTCGCCCGGCTCGAGCGCGTCGGCATGTCGACCTTCCTGGTCGGCGAGAGCCTGATGCGGCAGGCCGACGTCACCGCGGCGACGCGCACGCTGCTCGCGCGCGACACCAAGGCCCGCGCCACGGGCACGCGCTGATATGGCGCGCAAGCCGTCCAAGGCCAAGCCGTCGAAGACCAAGCCGTCGAACAAGGCGAGCCCTGCCCTCACCCATATCGGCGCCTCCGGCGAAGCGCGGATGGTCGACGTCTCGGACAAGGCCGCAACCGAGCGGCTCGCCGTCGCCGAAGGGCGCGTCGTCATGGAGAAGGCGACGCTCGACCTGATCGTCTCCGGCAATGCCAAGAAGGGTGACGTGCTCGGCACCGCGCGGATCGCCGGAATCATGGCGGCGAAACGGACCTCCGAGCTGATCCCGCTCTGTCATCCGCTCGCGCTCTCGAAAGTCACGGTCGACATCGAGCCCGACGCCAGGCTGCCGGGCTGTGTGGTGCGTGCCAGCGTCAAGGTGACCGGCCCCACAGGCGTTGAGATGGAAGCGTTGACGGCGGTCTCGGTCGCCTGCCTTACAATCTACGACATGATCAAGGCGGTGGAACGCGGCGTCCGCATCGAGGGCATCCATCTGATCGAGAAGCTCGGCGGCAAGTCGGGCCACTACCGCGCCTGACCACAATTCCTACTTCAGCGACGCGCTGATCGAACCGAATTTTGCATTGAGCCTGCTGCCCATACCGCTCACGACGGTGATGATGGCGAGCGCGATTCCGGCGGCGATCAGGCCGTATTCGATCGCGGTCGCACCGGATTCGTCGGCGAGGAAGTTCTTCAAAGTCTTTTTCATGATCGTATCCTCTCTGCGTCGATGCAAACCCAATTCGCAAATCGCGCGCCAACGCGGCAGCGAGGATCGTCAACACGTTAGATGGTTAAGCGCTGGTTGATGTCGCTGCGACCGGCAAGAACTGACCGGCATCACGGCCATCGCAGGCAAAACCTGCACACCTCTCGCCATCAGCATGGATTGCATTTTCGCGTTGCGGTTTATGTCGCGTTAACCGCGCTTCCTAACGCCGCCTCCACATCGATCCCGTAAACCGACGGATGTTATGGGGGTCATGAATTGACCCTGACGTGTGTACGGCAACGTTCGACATGATGACGAGATACGGCAGTCGCCTCCTTGACCAGGCCTTCGTCCGCAGCGGACCGATCCGCTGGCTGGTGGTGGGCGGCACACTCCTGATCGCTGCGATCGCCGTCGGCGCGACGCTGATGGCACAGAATTTCCGCGAGCGCGCGCTGCGCAACTCCGGCCGTGAGCTGGAAAACACAGTGCTGCTGCTCGCCCATCATTTCGATCAGCAATTGCAGGATTTCGCAGTCATCCAGAAGGATTTCGTCGGCCATTTGCGCGCGACCGGAATCACGACCGCGGAGGACTATCGCAGGCGCCTTGCCGGCCAGGACGTGCACCAAATGCTGCGTTCGAAGATCGAGGCGCTGCCTTACGTGGGCGGCGTCAACGTCATCGACGCCGACGGCAATGTGATCAATTCCTCGACGACATGGCCGGCCCCGAAGGTCAACGTTGCCGACCGCTCCTATTATCGCACCTTCCGATACGATCCGCAGGCGCCCGACGTGCTGATCGAACCGGTGCACAGCCGCATCTCCGGCGCCTGGACCATCCTAATCGTGCGCAAGATCATGGGACCGCACGGCGAGTTCATGGGCATCGTCGGACGGGGCATCGAGCCGGCCAATTTCGAGAAATTCTTCGAGACCGTCATGCTCGGCGAAGGCGCGACGATCTCGATGCTGCATCGGGACGGCACTTTGCTTGCTCGCTTCCCTCATTCCGGCGAGACGATGGGACACAATTTCAGGAACGGCTCGTTCGAGCAGCAAAAGATCTTTGCGCTCGATCACTTCGCCGGACGCTTCGTGAGCCCGGTCGACGGCGAGGACCGGCTGGTCTCGGCGCGTGTCCTGCCCCACTTCCCGATCCTGATGATGGCGACGACCACGCGCGCGGCGGCGCTTGCCGACTGGCGCGAGCAAATCGGCATCCTGGTTTCGGTCGCCGGCGCCTCTGCGCTCGCGATCGCCGGCGTGCTGATCGCGATCGTGCGCAAGCTCCTGGAGCAGCATCGCATGTCCCGGGAGCGGCTGACGCTGGAGAAGCAGCGCCTCGACCGCGCCGTCAACAACATGACCCAAGGCCTGCTGCTGTTCGATGCCTCGCAGCGGCTCGTGGTCTGCAACCAGCGCTACATCGAGATGTACGGCCTGTCGGCCGAGATCGTGAAGCCCGGCTGCAGCTTTCTCGACATCATCGCCCACCGCAAGGCCATCGGTTCGTTCCCGGGTGACGCGGATCAGTATGTCGCGCGTGTGCTGCGCGACATCCACGTGCGCAACTCAATGGTCGTCGACACCAGCGATGGCCGCTCGATCCAGATCGTCAACGAGCCGCTCGGTGATGGCGGTTGGGTCGCGACCCACGAGGACATCACCGAACGCCGTCGCATCGAGGAGCGCATCACCCATCTCGCGCACTACGACGCGCTAACCGACCTGCCGAACCGCACCATGTTCCACGAACACCTGCGTGGAGAGCTTCTCGCCATTGTCGACGGCGAAGAGCTCGCGGTGCACTACATCGACATCGACGAATTCAAGGGCGTCAACGACGCGCTCGGCCATCTGGTCGGCGACGAACTGTTGAAGTCAGTGGCGGAGAGCCTGCGCGCTTGCGCTGGACCGACCGATTTCGTGGCGCGGCTCGGCGGCGACGAGTTCGCGATCGTGCAGAGCGCGGTGACCTCGCAGGACCAGGTCAACGAGCTCGTCGCGCGGGTCTTCGCGGCGATCCGCACGCCGTTCGACTGCATGGGCCATCATCTCACCACCGACGCCAGCATCGGCATCGCGCTGGCACCGCGACACGGCACTGCGCTGGACCAGATCCTGAAGAATGCGGACATGGCGATGTACGCCGCCAAATCGGCTGGACGGCGCACCTACCGTTTCTTCGAGCCGGAAATGGACGCCAAAGTGCACGAGCGGCGCCAATTGGAGACCGACCTGCGCCACGCCATCGCCCATGGCGGCCTCGAGGTCTATTACCAGCCCTGCCTCAGCCTCAAGGACGACCGCATCTCCGGCTGCGAGGCGCTGGTGCGCTGGCGCCACCCCGAGCGCGGCATGGTTTCGCCGGCCGAGTTCATCCCGATCGCCGAGGATACCGGGCTGATCAACGAGATCGGCGAATGGGTGCTGGCGACTGCCTGCCGCGACGCTGCCGGCTGGCCCGACGACATCCGCCTCGCCGTCAACGTCTCGCCGGTGCAGTTCAAGAGCGGCACGCTGGCGCTGAAGATCATGGCAGCGCTGGCCGCCTCCAATCTGCCGGCGAGCCGGCTCGAGCTCGAGATCACCGAGGCCGTGCTGATCCGCGACGACGAGACAGCGCTTGCGATCCTGCACCAGCTCCGCGCCATCGGCGTCCGCATCGCACTCGACGATTTTGGAACCGGCTACTCCTCGTTGAGCTATCTGCACCGCTTCCCGTTCGACAAGATCAAGATCGACCGCTGCTTCGTCAGCGACATTGCGGGCCCCGACGGCTCTGCCAGCATCGTGCAGGCCGTGGTCAATCTCGCCAGCGCCCGCCGCATGGCGACCACGGCCGAAGGCGTCGAGACCGAGGAACAGCAGCGGCTGCTGCGCGCGCTCGGCTGCTCCGAGATGCAGGGCTACCTGTTCAGCGCCGCGAAGCCGGCCGACAAGGTGATGGAGCTGTTCGCGCTCCATCGCAGCCGCCTCGCTCAGCGCGACGGCAACGAAGCTCGCCGCCGCGAGGCAAGCTAGTCGGCGTGCCGCCGGGAACGATCCTGGCCTGTCACCTAGCTCAATGAATCCGAGCTAAGATGACGTCCCAAAACGAAATCGCCCGGGAGCGGTCATCCACTCCCGGGCGATCTGTGAAGGTCGCAAAGACCGATAGCGTTTAGTTCGGCACCGTGGTCTTCGGCGCCGGCTTCGCGGCTGCCGCGTTCACGGTGACGCCATGCAGGAAGTCGTAGGCCGCGTGCAGCGCCTTGTCGTCCTTCTCTTCCGGCGGGACATAGGACTGCGATCCGGTCTGCTCGGTGCCGTCGGCGGCCTGCAGATGGCCGCGCATCTGCGACTCCGCCATGGTGTCGACGCGGCCCTTCAACTCAGCCGGCACGTCCTGGAGGATCTCGATGTCAGGCGCGATGCCCTGGGCCTGGATCGAACGACCTGACGGCGTGTAGTAGCGCGCCGTGGTCAGCGCCAGCGCACCGTTGCCGGTGCCGAGCGGAATGATGGTCTGCACCGAGCCCTTGCCGAACGAGCGCGTACCGATGATCGTGGCACGCTTATGGTCATGCAGCGCGCCAGCCACGATCTCCGAGGCCGAAGCCGAGCCGCCATTGACCAGAACCACCAGCGGCTTGCCCTTGGTGAGATCGCCGCCATGCGCAGTGAAGCGCTGGGTCTCTTCCGGATTGCGGCCGCGGGTCGAGACGACTTCGCCGCGTTGCAGGAACGCGCTCGACACCGACACGGCCTGGTCGAGCAAGCCGCCCGGATTGTTGCGCAGGTCCATCACATAGCCGACGAGCTTTTCCTGCGGGATATCCTTGGAGATCGAGGCGATCGCCTTCTTCAGACCGTCGGTGGTCTGCTCGTTGAACGAGGTGACGCGGATGTAGCCGATGTCGCCGTTTTCGACGTGGAAGCGCACCGGGCGGACGTGGATGATCTCGCGCTTGATTGCGACATCGAGCGGGGCGTCGGCGCCCTTGCGCACGATGGTGAGCTTGGTCTGGGTGTCGACCGGGCCCTTCATCTTGTTGACGGCCTGCTCGAGCGTCATGCCCTGCACGCCCTCGCCGTCGATCTTGCTGATGAGGTCGCCGGACATGAGGCCAGCCTTCGACGCCGGCGTGTCATCGATCGGCGAGACGACCTTGACCAAGCCCTCCTCCATCGTGACCTCGATGCCGAGCCCGCCGAATTCACCGGAGGTGGTCTCCTGCATCTCGGTCCAGGCCTTGTCGTTCATGTAGCGCGAATGCGGATCGAGCGAGGTCACCATGCCGGTGATCGCGCCTTCGATCAGCTTGGAATTGTCGGGCTTCTCGACATAGCTCGCCTTCACCCGCTCGAAGACCTCTCCGAACAAATTGAGCTGGGAATAGGCATCATCCGCGCCCGCCGCCGCCCGAGCCGCCCATAGTCCGCCCTGCGGACCGGATACGAGGAGGGTCAGGCATGCTCCGGTGAGCGCGCCCAGGGGGAACAGCAGGGTTTTCCGCATGGAATGGTTGGCCTTTTCGCTGGGGACGGGACGCCACGCAAATGGCGATCCAGCCCGGTTCTCACAATACCATTCAGGTTTCTTCAAGGCCGGGCTGCCACGCCCGCGGATATACCGCAAAAATCCCTTCGCCTGGCCTAAACTTTTGGCAACGTTCCGAGACCTCCGAGACCATTGCCCGCCAAGCGGGAATCGATCGGTCGAACCACGCTTCGCAGCTATGCGATTTTAGGATGGTTTTGGAGGGCCGGACGAGATACCCGATGACATAAGGCTTCAAATTCTCGGGAGGATAACAATGAACGAAGCACTCCGGCCGGACCGGAACGTCGAGCTCGGCGCCAGCAACGAGCCGTTCCAAAACCTGCACGAATTCATCCGGAAAGCGCGTTCCAACCTCAACCAGAACGCCTGGGATTACATCGTCGGTGCCGCCGAGACCGAAACCACGATGCGCCGCAACCGCATGGCCTTGGACGAGATTGCTTTCCGCCCGCGTGTGCTGCGTGACGTGCGCCAGGTCTCCGGCTCGGTTGAGCAGTTCGGCCGCAAGATGCGCTTGCCCGTGGTGCTCGCCCCCGTCGGCGCGCTGGAAATCTTCGATCCGCATGGAGCAGCCAGCGTCGCGCGCGCGGCCGGCACCTTCGGCGCCTCACACATGTTGAGCTCGGTGTCCGAGCCCGGCCTGGAGAAGACCGCCGAAGCCGCCCCCGATGCGCTGCGCATGTACCAGCTTTATGTCCGCGGCGATGACGCGTTCGTTGCCGACATCGTCAGCCGCGCCGAGAAGGCCAATTGTGCCGCCTTCTGCCTGACCGTCGATACCGCCCATTACAGCCGTCGTGAGCGTGACATCGCCAAGCGCTACGTTCGCGAAAGCCGCCTGCGCGCCACTGGCGGCGATTTTCAGAAGGGGCTGGAGTGGCGGACCGTGAAGATGGTCAAGGACAAGTTCAGGATACCGCTGATCCTCAAGGGCATCGCCACCGCCGAGGACGCGCAGATCGCGGTCGATCACGGGGTCGAGTGGATCTACGTCTCCAATCACGGCGGCCGCCAGCTCGATCACGGCCGCGGCGCCATGCATGTGTTGCCGGAGATCGTTGACGCCGTGAAGGGCCGCGCCAAGATCATGGTCGATGGCGGGATCTGCCGCGGCACGGACATCGTCAAGGCGATCGCGGCGGGCGCCGACCTCGTCGGCATCGGCCGGCTGCAATGCTGGGCCCTGGCGGCGGCCGGCGAGACCGGCGTGACGCGGATGCTCGAGCTGCTCGAGGACGAGGTGCTGCGCTGCCTCGGCCTGCTGGGCGCCACCTCGTTCGCCGAGGTCGACAAATCCTGCTTGCACCAGGCCACTGCGACCAATGCGCCGAGTGTGTTCAGCGCATTCCCGCTGTTCGACCATGAGCCCTATCGATACTGACGAGAACAGGACGCAATGACATCGCTCTCTCCCGGCAGCGCGGACGCGCTTCTGTTCGATCTCGGGCGCGTGGTGCTCGACATCGATTTCTCCAAGGCGATCGCCTGCTGGGCGGGACATGCAGGCCTCAAGCCCGAAGCCATCGTGACGCGCTATGAGCGTGACAGCGAGGCTTACCGGCTGCACGAGGTCGGCAAGATCAGCGACCAGGACTATTTCCAGTCGCTGCGCGCATCGCTTGGCATCGGAATTTCGGATGCGCAATTCCTGGAGGGGTGGAACGCGATCTTCGCCGGCGAGATGCCTCACATCGCGGAATTGCTGCCGCGCGCGGCGAAGCAGATGCCGCTCTATGCCTTCTCCAACACCAACCGACCGCATGTCGACCATTTCTCGAAAGAATATGCCGATCTGCTCAGCCATTTCCGCGAGCTGTATCTCTCCTCCAGCATCGGCCTGCGCAAACCTGATGCGGAAGCCTTCGACCATGTCGTCGCCGCGATGGGGGTGCCCGCGAACCGGATCGTGTTCTTCGATGACCTCGCCGAGAACGTCGAAGGCGCCCGCGCCCGCGGGCTGATGACGGTGCATGTCACCTCGCCCCGCGACGTCGGCATCGCATTGAAGGCGCTGGGGATCTGACCGCCGATTCCGGAACAATTACACCCGGAAATGAGGAACCAAAACACTTTGTGCATTTTTGTACAGAGTTCCGGGAACGGAATGCCCGCCTCCGGACTCTTAGAGTCCGTTGGGACTTCTACGAACGGACGTGTCATCGTGTTGGGCAAAACCTACCTCACCAAGCAGGCCTCCCTGCTGGTCAAATTCGCCAGGACTACCTCGGATTCCGAGCTGTCCGCCAAGCTGATGAGCAAGGCGGCTGATCTGAAATCTCAGGCCGATCCGATGCCCGACAAGGATCAGGGCCCCAAGGCGCCTGATGTCGCCGAAGACAGAAACTCGGCAAGGGGAAATCCGATAGACCCGTCGTGATGCTCGGCCCGGCGCCTCGGCGAAACTGCTTGCGCGAGCGCTGCGGTCTCACCCGCGCCGAAGCTCTCTTCGCCCTCGATATCGTCAAGGGCGGTGACCGCAGGGACGCCGCCGGGCGGCTCAGCGTCACCGACGGAACCGCGCGCAGCCACCTGTCGAAGATTTTTGATGAGACCGGCGTGAGCCGGCAGGCCGAGCTGGCGCGGTTGTTGTGGCAGAAATAGCTGGCCTCAGCGCCCTCTTATCCATTTTGCCTCGGCGCGCGCGCTCGGCTAGAACGCTTGCTGCAACCTGATCCTTGTGTTGCCCAAGCAGGAGCTTTCACCCGTGGCCCTGATGCCGGTCTCCGATGCGCTTGCTGCCGTGCTCGCGGGTGCGGAGCCGCTACCTGAGGAATCGGTCGCGCTCGACGAGGCCTTCCATCGCGTGCTCGCGCGCGACGTCGCTTCGCGGCGCACACAGCCGCCGCAGGCGATGTCGGCGATGGATGGCTATGCCGTGCGCGCGGCCGATGCGGCCAAGATTGATACGCAGCTCAACGTCATCGGCGAGGTCGCCGCCGGCCGTCCGTTTGCAGGAACTGTCGGCGCCGGCGAAGCCGTACGGATCTTCACCGGTGGCGTCGTTCCCGACGGCGCCGATGCGGTCGTGATCCAGGAGGACACCGTCGCCGATGGCAAGCGCATCGCGATCAAGGAGGCAGCCGTCACCGGGCGGCACATCCGCCCGGCCGGCATCGACTTCTCCGAGGGTGACGTGCTGCTGCGCAAGGGCGCCCGGCTGACCGAGCGCGACCTCGCGCTCGCCGCCGGCATGAATCACCCGCAGCTTGCGGTCCGCCGCCGTCCAAAGGTCGCGATTCTCGCTACCGGCGACGAGTTGGTGATGCCGGGCACCACGCCCGGCCATGGCCAGATCGTTTATTCCAACGGCTACGCCCTGCACGCGCTCGCCCGCAGCGAGGGTGCTGACACCATCGACCTCGGAGTTGCCACCGACACGCTTGCCGCCACCACCGCCGGCATCCGCCGCGCGCGCGACTCCGGCGCCGACATCCTGATTACGACGGGCGGTGCCTCGGTCGGCGACCACGATCTGGTGCAACAGGCGCTCCGCGACGAAGGCACCTCGATGGCGTTCTGGAAGATCGCGATGCGGCCGGGCAAGCCGATGATGAACGGGCAGCTCGGGGCGATGCGCGTGATCGGCCTGCCCGGCAATCCCGTGTCATCCTACGTTTGCGGCTTCCTGTTCATGGTGCCGCTGATTCGCGCGTTGTCGGGCCGTTCCGTGGTTCATCATCGACGCGAACGCGCCGTGCTCGGCCGCGACGTCGGCGCCAATGACCAGCGCGAGGATTATCTGCGCGCCCGCCTCGATGTGCGTGATGACGGCACGCTGATCGCCCTTCCCGTCAATCACCAGGACTCCTCGCTGCTTGCGAATCTCGCTGCGGCACAGGCACTTCTCGTGCGCACACCGTTCGCACCGAAGGCCGAAGCGGGAGCGCCCTGCGAGGTGCTGCGACTGCCCGTCTGAGCGCATCGTTCGCAACCGTTCCGCGAACTTTGTCGCGTTCACGGTAAATTAAGCAGTTGCGGAACATGTATCGAACATATAGTGTCCGTTCATGATTTGTTTCGAGCGTGGAGCGGCTTATTGCTGAATTCAGCGGTCTCGGAATCGAACGACATCAACCGGGGGACTTTGGTCGAGATGTTAACGCGCAAACAATACGAGCTCCTGCGGTTCATCAGCGAGCGCCTGAAGGAAAGCGGCGTGCCGCCCTCCTTCGACGAGATGAAGGACGCGCTCGATCTGCGCTCGAAATCGGGCATCCATCGCCTGATCACGGCGCTCGAAGAGCGCGGCTTCATCCGCCGCCTGCCCAACCGCGCCCGCGCGATCGAGGTGATCAAGCTGCCCGAACTTCAGGCCGCCGCCGGCACCCGCCGCGGCTTCACGCCGAGCGTCATCGAAGGCAATCTCGGCAAGGTGCGCACGACCTCGAGCCCACTCGCCGAGGAGGGTGAGCGTCCCGTCGCAGTGCCCGTGATGGGCCGGATCGCGGCTGGTACGCCGATCGAGGCGTTGCAGACCCGCAGCCACACCATCAGCGTCCCGCCCGACATGCTCGGCTCGGGCGAGCACTACGCGCTCGAAGTGCGTGGCGACTCCATGGTGGAGGCCGGCATTCTCGACGGCGACATGGCGCTGATCCAGCGCAACGAGAGCGCCGACACCGGCGACATCGTGGTCGCCCTGATCGACGAC
This sequence comes from Bradyrhizobium genosp. A, assembly GCF_049949275.1. Lineage (NCBI taxonomy): Bacteria > Pseudomonadati > Pseudomonadota > Alphaproteobacteria > Hyphomicrobiales > Nitrobacteraceae > Bradyrhizobium > Bradyrhizobium genosp. A. The sequence goes on from NZ_CP188196.1 coordinate 4,635,580, forward strand.
GAAGAAGCGACGTTGAAGCGTTTCCGTCGCCGCGGCGCCTCGATTGCGCTCGAGCCGGCGAATGCTGCCTATGAGGTCCGTATCCTGCCGCCCAACCGGGTCAAGATCCAGGGCAAGCTGATCGGGCTGTACCGGAAGTACTGAGCGCGTCGCAATCGACGACCGCCATCAACGATAGGAGCGGACGATTGTCCGCTCCGGCTGGATAGTCTTTCTGGTTTTGCACAGATTATCCGGCCCCCTCTTCAGCCCTACATCCTCGGCACGCCACAACGAAGCACGCATCGCTTCGCCGGCCTTTGAGAGACCGAGGAGACCACCATGCGCAAAATCGCATTGAGCACTATAGCAACGGCGCTGATCGCAGCATCAGCGTCGCAAGGCTTCGCTGCACAAAAGCAGCACCACGCCCGCAAAGCGTCGCAGGCAACGAGCGAGCAATTCCGCGATGCCCGCAACGCCGTCACGCAGCCGACACAGCCGGCCTGGCAGTATTCGGGCTGGTCAGCGCCCGCAGGCCGTTGACCGAACGGCTCTCCAAATGCACAGGAGCAGGCTTTGTTCCTCGCATATTTGAAAAAGATATTGTGATGGTGGCTTGCGGATCCAAGCCGCAGATTTGCCCACAACCAAGCAGACGCTTGCTAACTTCCACTCTGATAGAGGCCTGCGCCTCAGAAGGGGCGCGGTGCTCTATCCTGATTGAGGAGCACCCGATGTGTGACTATAGCCTGCATGCCGTCGCGACGCGTCCCGCAGAGGTTGGCGAGACGATCGTCACGACAACGTTCCGCGGCACCTCGACGCGCGGCTTCGCCTCCGAGGCCGACATGTCCGTTGCAGTCTGCCTGCTGCCGGGAACGGAGCTCGCCTTCGCCGACAACGTCCGCTACGACAATCGCTGGATCTGGACGCGCACCGTCAACTCGCGCGTCGGCAAGTTCGGCAAGGTCGATCCGCACATTCCCGATCGTCATCACGACGCGATCGAATTTCCCGACGGCAAATACGTCCTGGTGACGCAGCTCGTCGAAGGTCAGCGTGCAACCGTGCTGCAGCTGCCCGTGACCCAGCCGCTTGGCGAGCGCGAGCACAAGCCGCAGGTCATCGCCGACAGCCACTCGACGTCCCCGCGTCTGCCGATCGGCTAAAGGGTCGGTCTCAGTCCTCGGCCTGAAGATCGGCTTCCGACGGTGTTGCATCCCGGACGCGCGGAGTTGCGGACCGCGGCATGAGGGTCAGTTCGAAATCTCCATCGCCGGCCGCCGCCGGCGACCAGGGGCGGTTTGCGCCCCTCGCTTTCACCGACGCAATCGTAAAACCGTCGCCACGCTGCGTCAGCGCCAGCGCGCCTTGGCGCGCGAGACGCAGCCGATCGACCACCATCGCACCACAATCCGGTGGCGCGGGCCTTGCGGTCACCACCAGTGCCGCGCGGCTGCAATCGTCGCTCAGCGCGTCGATGCGTAGCGCCTGCGCAATCATCCGGCCGTCGGCGAGCGGCGTGACGCAACCGGACTCGTCGCACGACACGCCGTCACTGAATGAGGCGCTGGCGGGATCGCGCGGGTCCGCGTCCGCCGCGAGCCACTCCTTGATCAGGAAATTGTCCTTGTTGGTCCTCATCAGATGCAGCTGCCCGTCCCTGCCCCGCACTGCGACGCTCCGGCCGTCACCGGCGATAAGAATGTCGGGCTGCCGGACCGACAGACCCCAGACGGTTGCCGCCATGAGTACGAAGGCGCCCGACCAGCGCAGGGGCGTGCGCAGCAGGCCCATCAGGACCAGGCCGAGGCTCGCACCGATCAGCGGCGCAATGCCAAAGGCGCCGACATGGCCGATCGCGCCGGGCAACGCGGCGACCCAGCGTGACACCGCCACCATCCAGTCGATCCCGATTCCCATCAGCCACCAGAACACACTGTCGAGCCCGAACGGGGCCGCGAGCAATCCCAGCAGTCCAGCTGGCATCACCAGCGCCGACACCACCGGCATCGCGCCGAGATTGGCAAGCACGCCGTAGGGCGTCACGCGGTGGAAATGAAAGGCGGCATAGGGCGTGGTCGCAAACCCCGCGATCATCGAGGCCATGAACAACATCGCGATCTCGCGGCCGCCCCAGAGCGCGATGCGCGCGGTCGTCGAATGATCGGGCGAGGCAAACAGGTTCGGCATGCCGATTTGCACCAGCGCCACGAGCCCGAGCGTCGCCGCGAACGACATCTGGAAGCTCGGATGCACCAGCGCCTCAGGCGCGACCGCAAGCACGATCAACGCCGCCACCGCCAGCGTGCGGAATGTGATCGCGCGGCGATCGACCATCACCGCGATCAGCACCACGGCGGTCATGAAGAACGACCTTTGGGTCGCGACCTCCGCGCCCGAGAGCAGCAGATAGAACGCCGACGCGACCAGTGCCGCTGCGGCCGACCATTTCTTGATTGCGAAGCCGACCGCCAGCCCGGGGATCAGCGCCAGCAGCGCGCGAACCGCGAAGAAGACGACGCCGGCGACGACGGCCATATGGTAACCGGAGATCGACAGAACATGGCCGAGGCCGGAGATGAACATCGCGTCGTTGACGGGCGTGGTGATCGCATCGCGGCGGCCGGTCAAAAGCGCAGTCGCGATCGCGCGGTTGTCGCCATCGAGCGTGGCGCGGATGCGCGCGTCGATGGCATCGCGCAGGCCCTGCATGACCGCCGCATAGCGCAGCTGCAGGCCGCCGGCATCGGGCGGCGCGGTCGCACTGATTGCGCCCATCACAAAACCGGAGGCGCCGATACCCTGGAAGAACATGTCGCGCGAGAAATCGTAGCTGCCCGGCCGCAGCGGCGCGAGCGGCGGCATCAGCCGCGCCTTCAACTGGACGAAGCTGCCGACGTCCGGCGCCGTGCCCTTGCGCACGGAGAGGCGGACACGCTCGAGCTTCACGTCGCTGCGTTGCGCCTCCATCGCGGTGACGCGCAGCACGAAGCGATCGGTGCGTTCGCGGATGTCGCGGGTCTCGACGAAACCCGACAGCGACACCGAATAAAGCGGCTTTGCGAGCACATTGTGCGCGATGCGCGTCGTCTTCCACGTCGGCATGGCAAAACCGGCTGCCACCGCCGCGATCATGATCGCCGGCGCAAACCACCGGCTCCGCCGCAACAACACCGCCCCGAACGCCAGCGCCACCGCCATCGGGGCAACGACCCACAGCACCGGCTCATGATCGGCGGCAAAGTAGAGCGCGATGCCGCAGCCGAAGGCGATCGGTACCCAGGGAAACAGTCGCCCGGCGCCGGCTTCGGCCTTTGCCCATTCGCGCAGCGTCCCTAAGATCGCGGGCCAAACGCCAAAGCCCGCCGGCACAAAGCCGCCGGCAGGCGCGGCCCGGCCGGTCGTCGGCCAAGTCCCGGCGATACCCTGCGAGGCACGCTGTGGCCGGCCCGGCTCCGCCATTCCTTAGCAACCCTGCCTTAGCAACCCTGCGATACGCGACGGGTCCAGAGGCTACCGGAACGTGCAGGCGGCCGAATGGGGATTATATACTTGACACCACATCCCGCGGAATGTAGTTCCGAGCCTGCGGACGGTGCTTCGGTGCCGAACGCTGGCGCGCCCGAGATTGATCCCAACTATGCTGCCGCCCTTGTGACGGACGCTCTGGCAGTAGAGGAGCCAGAGCTTAGGCACGGCTACTATCCGCGCGCGCATCCGCTTGCGGTATTCGGCCGGACTGGTGGCATGGACATCGCTTTCGTTTTTGACCGGCAGTGGCGCCGGCTGCCCGATACTGCCTTCCATCATGCCGCGGTCGAGGTCGGCATAGAGTGCGGGAAATCTATCGAGGCCGAAGATTATGCCTCTGGGGCCGCGTTCTTTTTGACGGCTTTGAGACGATCGGGGTGGACCGTGGAGCCCCCGACTGAGCCCGATCCCATGATTTATAAGCCTCGCTCAGATACATGAAGCATTGGCGGACATAGGCGCAGAATTCGAGTTGTGCTTGGAGCAAGGGCAGATCCAAATACAAGGGATTTGCCATTAAGTTAGTAATCAATGCTGGTTGAGTAGCCAATTGCTCAAGGTTGACGAAGAAAAGCCCATCCAGCTGCGTCCAGCCCCATTGGCAATGGGCATATTGGTTGCGCGTCTTTCGGCACCAATTGAGATCGCTGATAGCTTCTTTTAGGTCCGCCTCTAGCCCGGCCTTTGCGTAATCCGGTAGAAGTAGCCTCTTCGCTTCCTTGACGCGGCGTTCCGCGTTCGTATCTTTGAAGAGGCTCCTGACAGGAGTATCGAGCTGATATTCTGCCCCGACAAGGCACGCCAAGAGGGTGGTTTCGAGTTCGCCGTATCCAACCAGGATTAGCCCGATAATTCTGCCCTCTTCGTTGGCTTGGTTTGGAATCTCAAAGCATGGCATCAACATCATGAATGACTCCAAATCGACAAAGGAAACGGGCCAATACGACGAAAAAGAAGCGCAAGAGCGTTTCGAGGCTGCGCTACGTGGCGCGCTGAAAACGCCTCATGAGCCGTTGAAGGAAAAGCCGAAGGTGAAGCCGAAGAAAAATGAATCACGTAGGGCCAAGAAAGAATAACTGTACACCTTTCGGCGGGCCGAATTCCTTGATGCTCTGAATAAGGCCTGCTTTCGCAGCTTCCTCAGCCGTGAACCATAGGTCTGCGAAACGATGCGTTTCTTTTTGCTTTTTTGTTAGGTTCAGATTTGACGCTGTGAAAATTGCTTCGGTTCTAGCATCATCTTTCAAGACACTTTGCGTCATGGCTTCAAGGCGATCTGACGTTGCTCCAATAGCCGGTGAGGTTGTCCTATGAATCATAAAAGTAGCGAGCGAACTGGAAACCCTGTTTGCCGCGCCAAGGAAGGCAATTACTCCGGCCGACTGTACGCTTCCGATGCTGTAGAGCGTCAATGGGATGGGGAAAGAGCGAAATATATTGTAGAGGGCGACTCCGTCGGCCACGGTGCCGCCGGCGGTCTGGAATGCCAAATGAACGTGTGTGATCCTATTGTTGGTGGTAACGGCGGCAGCATTGCCAACTCGACTTACGGCGGCCTGATCGATAGGACCGGCGAAGATGCCGTAGACTTCATTAGGCGGCTGAGCCGCTTGGGGTTCGGCAGTATCGGTCATGTTGTCTCTCGAATGAATGCGGTTGCGAAAAATAGAGGGCACAACCTAGCGCGTCCGCCAGTATTTGACGAATCGCGGCCTAGGCTTGGGCTGGGGATAACGATTGGCTCGCCAGCGCAGGAAGCGCCGGGCCAATCGCTTAAAGTCCCGCTCAGTTAGTTTGTCGATACGTCAGACGCTTGCCAGCCGCGCCTTTGATGGCAAGGTCCGCACGTTCCCCGTCCTCGATGCCGAGCGCAACGCGGTTGCTATAGCGGAAATCGAATTCTGAAAGATAGCGGTGAAGGTGCTTCTCTGAGCAGTGCTGATAGACGCCCTTCATGCCGCGCTTGAAGATCGAATAATAGCCCTCGACGGTGTTGGTGCTGATGGTGGTGGTAACGACAATCGGCTTGCCGTCGTCGCGCAGCTTGTCAGTCACCGTGTTGCGATAGCGGGCATACTGATCCTTGCTATGCGTCACGGTGTCGTGGCTCAGGCCCTCGATGTTGGAAATGATTTTGTAGGACGGCGCTTCGTCCGTCATCAGGTGCGCCTCACGGCTGAGATTGGCGCGGATGATGGGCATGATGTCGCCAGTGCGCGTTCCATCGATATGGAAGCTGCGGGCTGAGCCGCCGCGCTCCACAAGCGTAAGAATGACGTTCTTGTTCGACCAAGCGAGGCGGCCCTTCTTGGGCTGGCCCTCAAGGAAGCCATAGAACGTTTCGTCCACTTCAACCGGCTTGCCGCCGCCGCCCATCGGGGGGAGCAGGCCGCCAGCGCGCATTGCCTCACGGATGCGATGCGAGAGGAACCAGGCGGACTTATAGGTGATGCCCAAGGTGCGGTGGAGTTGGTGCGAGCTGACGCCCTTCTTGCTCGATGCCATTAGGTAGAACGCCTGTAGCCAGACGTTGAGCTTGATGTGGCTGCTTTCCATCACGCTCTTGGTGGTGACGGAGAAGTCCTTACGGCACTCCTTGGAGGCACAGCGGTAGACGCCGGGCTTCTTGGTGGCATAGGAGCCATTGACGACGCCGCAGTGCGGGCAAACGCGATCAGTGCCCCAGCGGAGGGCTTCAAGATAGGTCCGCGCAGCCTCGACGTTCTGGAAGTGAGGAGCATTGAAGCTGGCGTTCTTGATGGGCGGTTTGGCTGCGGGCACTGTCTGTTCCTCGGACACGGTTCGTTCGTGATCCACGTCAAGGAAACTATACCCAGTACCTTGTGGTGTCAAGTATATAATCCCCGGCCGAATAGCGGTACGGATCAGGAACGAAGGGGCCGCAGCCCTACTTTTCCTCTTCCATCGTCACGGCGACATCCGCCTTGGCCGACAGTCGGACCTTGTTGCCCTCGACACCGGCGACGAGGCCCTTGTCGATGAAATGGTGGTGGCCCTTGTGGCTGCCCTCGCCGCTGTCCTTCTTGGTCAGCTTGATGCGGTTGCCTTCGACCTTGTCGACGGTGCCGACATGGACGCCGTCGGCACCGATGACTTCCATATGCTCTGCGATGTTTTGCATGGGGGATCCTTGATTGGGGACCCACACAACGCGCCGGGGGCGCGTTCGTTGCTTTCACGGGAATGACGATGCCGTGTGACAACTCGGCCCGTCAGCCTTTGGCGACTTCCTTCGCGAAGGTATCGCGCAGGCCGATGGTGCGTGAAAACACCGGCTTGCCCGGCCTTGAGTCCTTGTCGCGCACGAAATAGCCTTGGCGCTCGAACTGCATCGGCTCAGCCGAATTGCTCTCGGCAACCGATGCCTCGATCCGCGCATCGGAGAGTATCTCCAGCGAGTTCGGATTGAGGTCGGCAGCAAAATTCGAGGCGTCCGGGCTCGGATCGGCGAACAGCTGGTTGTAGATGCGGATCTCCGCAGGCACCGAATTCGCCGCCGGCAGCCAGTGCATGGTCGCCTTGACCTTGCGGCCGTCGGGCGCGTTGCCGCCCTTGGTCGCGGGATCGTAGGTGCAGCGCAGCTCCACCACCTCGCCGGCGTCGTTCTTGATCACGCCGGTGCACTTGATGAAATAGGCGTAGCGCAGCCGCACCTCGTTGCCGGGCGACAGGCGGAAGAACTTTTTGGGCGGGTTCTCCATGAAATCGTCCTGCTCAATATAGAGCTCGCGGCCGAACGTGATCTTCCGCGTGCCGGCGCTGGGATCATCAGGATGGTTGATCGCCTCGAGCTCCTCGGTCTGCCCTTCCGGATAGTTCTCGATCACGACCTTCAGCGGCCGCAGCACGCCCATGCGCCGCTGCGACGTGCGGTTCAGCTCCTCGCGGATGCAGAACTCGAGCATGCCTACATCGACCACACTGTTGGCCTTGGCCACGCCGATGCGCTTGACGAATTCGCGGAGCGCAGCCGGCGGCACGCCGCGGCGGCGCATGCCCGCCATGGTCGGCATGCGCGGATCGTCCCAGCCGGCGACATGGCCGTCGCGGACGAGCTGGGTCAGCACGCGCTTGGACAAGAGCGTGTAGGTCAGGTTCAGCCGCGCCATTTCATACTGGTGCGGCTTCGACGGCACCGGCAGCTTTTCGATGAACCAGTCATAGAGCGGCCGGTGATCCTCGAATTCCAGCGTGCAGATCGAATGGGTGATGCCTTCAATGGCGTCCGACTGGCCGTGGGCATAGTCGTAGCTCGGATAAATGCTCCACTTGGTCCCGGTGCGCGGATGGTGCGCATGCAGGATGCGATACAGCACGGGGTCGCGCAGATTGATGTTGCCCGCGGACATGTCGATCTTGGCCCGCAGCACGCGCGCGCCGTTCGGGAATTCGCCCGCCTTCATGCGGCGGAACAGGTCGAGATTCTCGTCGACCGAGCGGTCACGGAACGGCGAGTTCTTGCCGGGCTCGGTCAGCGTGCCGCGCGCGAGGCGGATCTCCTCCTGGGACTGGTCGTCGACATAGGCGAGCCCGTCGCGGATCAGCTTCTCCGCCCATTCGTACAGGCGGTCGAAATAGTCAGAGGCGAAGAACAGGTTCTTGCCCCAGTCGTAGCCGAGCCAGTGCACGTCGGCCTGGATGGAATCGATATATTCCTGCTCTTCCTTGACCGGGTTGGTGTCGTCGAAGCGCAGGTGGCAGCGGCCCGGAAACTCCTGGGCAATGCCGAAATTGAGCGCGATCGACTTAGCGTGGCCGATATGCAGGTAACCGTTCGGCTCCGGCGGGAACCGGGTCACGATCTCCCTGTATTTGCCCGCGTCGAGATCGGCCTGGACGATGTCGCGAATGAAATCGCGCCCAACCTCAGCTGCCACCGGTTCTGTGCTCATCCGAAAATCCTGTAGGGAAATCAGCGGCCCTTCTGCCAAATTCGAGGCCCTAGGCCAAGTCCCATGCCCACTTCCCGATCAAACTTCAGCGATCCTGGCACGAACGCGCTCGACGAAGGCAGCCCGGGATGCCCGCGAGGAGCGATCCATATCGTAATGCGCCAGATAGAACGACCGGACACGCGGCCCGCACATCGGCTTCAGCGCGCGGAGCAGCACCTTGCGGCCAGGGTCCTGCATGACAATCCGGCTCAGCCACCAAGGGGAGCCGTAGCTCGTCACGACGCCGAACAGGCGGATGTTGGTCAGCAGCGGCTTGATGCGCCCGCCCTTCAGATCGTGGGCGAATGCCGTACCCGGCGCCCAGACCCGGTCGAAATAGCCCTTGAGCATGGCAGGCATCGAAAACCACCAGTGCGGAAAGCAGAAGATGATGCCATCTGCGCGCCGTACGTGCCCGATGAGGCGCGCCATGGCGTCCTCGGCATAGGGGCCCTGATAGTAGCTGCGCCGCTCCGCCTCCGTCATCGCCGGGGAAAAACCCTCGCGGTAAAGATCGGTCGCGATCACCTCGTGTCGAGGCTTCAACGTCTCGACAATGGTATGAAACAGCGCATGGTTGTAGCTATCCGCGAGTGGATGGCTATGAACGACCTGGATTAGCATTGGCACAATCTCCCGGCCCTATGATACACGGTCGCCCGTCAACCACCCTCCTTATCCTGCGCGGTCAATGAACACATCTTCCGTCGTTACACGCTTCGCTCCCTCCCCGACCGGCTTCCTCCATATCGGGGGCGCCCGCACCGCGCTGTTCAACTGGCTCTATGCGAAGAAGCACGGCGGCAAGATGCTGCTGCGGATCGAGGACACCGACCGGGAGCGCTCTACCGAGGCTGCGATCGGCGCGATTCTGGACGGGCTGAAATGGCTGGAGCTTGGCTGGGATGGCGACGTCATCTACCAGTTCAGCCGCGCCGCCCGCCACCGCGAGGTCGCCGAGCAGTTGCTCGCAGACGGCAAAGCCTACCGCTGCTATGCCACCGCCGAGGAGCTCACCGCCATGCGCGAGAAGGCGCGCGCCGAGGGCCGCACCCGCCTGTATGACGGCCTATGGCGCGACCGCGATCCCGCCACGGCGCCGTCTGACGTCAAGCCCACCATCCGCCTGCGCGCGCCACAGACCGGCGAGACCGTGATCGAGGACCAGGTCCAGGGCCGCGTGGTCTGGCAGAACGAGAACCTCGACGACCTCGTCCTGCTGCGCGGCGATGGCAACCCGACCTACATGCTCGCGGTGGTCGTGGACGACCACGACATGGGCGTCACCCATGTCATCCGCGGCGACGACCATCTGATCAACGCCGCCCGCCAGAAGCAGATCTACGATGCAATGGACTGGGCGCTGCCGAGCATGTCCCACATCCCGTTGATCCACGGTCCGGACGGCTCAAAGCTGTCCAAGCGTCACGGCGCGCTCGGCGTCGATGCCTACCGCGCCATGGGATACCTGCCGGCCGCGCTCCGCAACTACCTCGTCCGCCTCGGCTGGAGCCATGGCGACCAGGAGATTTTTTCGACCGAGGAGATGATCGCAGCGTTCGATCTCGCCAATGTCGGCCGCGGCGCGGCGCGCTTCGATTTCGCCAAGCTGGAAAACCTCAACGGCCACTATATCCGCCACGCCGACGATCAATCACTTGTGAAGGCGTTCGAGGACGTGCTCGACCACGTCGTGCCCAGCCGCGACGACATCAAGGCCAAGTTAAACGACAGCACTCGGGCGCAGCTGCTCAAGGCCATGCCGGCCCTGAAGGAGCGCGCCAAGACGCTGATCGAGCTGATCGACGGCGCATACTTCATCTTCGCCGATCGGCCGCTGGAGCTCGATCCGAAGGCCGCAGCCCTGCTGACGCCGGAAAACCGCAAGCTGATCGGCCAGCTGCATTCCGCGCTGGAGAATGTCGAGACCTGGAGCGGCGCCAGCACGGAGGCCGCGCTTCGCGCTTTTGCCGAGGAAAATGGTCTGAAGCTCGGCGCGGTCGCGCAGCCGTTGCGGGCGGCGCTGACCGGGCGGACCACGTCGCCTGGTATATTTGAGGTTTTGGACGTGCTGGGACGCCAGGAAAGTCTGGGCCGGCTTGAGGATCAGGCCCAGGACTAGGCCAAGACTAAACCAAGGATTAGGCCAAGAGCGGCTACGACGTAAGTCGACCATGCGCGGCGCCATCTTGCAGCGCACACGGCAATAATATACCCATCTTGGCCGTACCTTCTGGAATATCCGGCCTGCCCCGCCATCTCATCGGGGCCACCGGCTCCGGCTCGTTTCACCACACATCGGGGACCTCTGATGGACGCAAACGCAAGCAATAAGACCGCCACGCTGACGGTCGGAAACAAGAATTTCGATCTTCCGATTCACAGCGGCAGCGTCGGACCTGATGTCATCGATATCGGCAAGCTGTACGGCCAGTCCGGCCTGTTCACTTACGATCCCGGCTTCACCTCGACCGCGAGCTGCCAGTCCAAGATCACCTATATCGACGGTGACGCGGGCGTGCTGGAATACCGCGGCTACCCGATCGAGCAGCTCGCCGAGAACGGCGACTTCCTCGAGACCTGCTATCTCCTGCTTTACGGGGATCTGCCGACCGCCGCGCAGAAGAAGGATTTCGACGACCGCGTGATCCATCACACGATGGTGCACGAGCAGATGGCCCGGTTCTTCCAGGGCTTCCGCCGCGACGCCCATCCGATGGCCGTGATGGTGGCTTCCGTCGGCGCGCTCGCCGCGTTCTATCACGATAGCACCGACATCAACGATCCGAAGCAGCGCATGATCGCTTCCATGCGCATGATCGCCAAGATCCCGACCTTGGCCGCGATGGCTTACAAGTACACGATCGGCCAGCCCTTCGTGTACCCGAAGAACTCGCTGAAGTTCGCCGAGAACTTCCTGCACATGTGCTTCGCCGTGCCGTGCGAGGAGTACAAGATCAATCCGGTGCTCGCTGACGCGCTGGACAAGATCTTCATCCTGCACGCCGACCACGAGCAGAACGCCTCGACCTCGACGGTGCGCATCGCCGGCTCCTCCGGCGCCAACCCGTTCGCCTGCATCGCCGCCGGCATCGCCTGCCTCTGGGGCCCGGCGCATGGCGGCGCCAATGAAGCCGCGCTTGCGATGCTTGCCGAGATCGGCTCCGTGGACAAGATCCCCGAATTCATCGCCAAGGTGAAGGACAAGAACTCCGAAGTCCGCCTGATGGGCTTCGGTCATCGCGTCTACAAGAACTACGATCCGCGCGCCAAGATCATGCAGAAGATGTGTCACGCCGTTCTTAAGGAGACCGGCCATGGTGATGATCCGATGCTGAAGGTGGCGCTCGAGCTCGAGAAGATCGCGCTCAGCGACCAGTACTTCATCGACCGCAAGCTGTATCCGAACGTCGACTTCTATTCGGGCATCACGCTGAAGGCGATGGGCTTCCCGGTCTCGATGTTCACCGTGCTGTTCGCGGTCGCCCGCACCGTCGGCTGGATCAGCCAGTGGAGCGAGATGATCGAGGACCCGCAGCAGAAGATCGGCCGTCCGCGCCAGCTCTACACCGGCGTCACCCGCCGCGACTACGTCGCGATCAAGGATCGCAAGTAAGTCTTAGCCATCACGGCTTTCGAAACGGCGCCATCTCCGGATGGCGCCGTTTTTGTTTTTGCAGCGACCTTGTAGGGTGGGCAAAGCGCAGCGTGCCCACCACCTCTCCAGCATCGGAGCCAGAAATGGTGGGCACGCTGCGCTTTGCCCACCCTACGAAACTGATTGGACCGCGCTCCAATCTTGCTGCCGCGCACAACAACAAGTCGGCGCATCACGCCTGCGAGCGCTTGACAGTTGAAGTGCTCCACGCGCAAATTCTTACACTAAGTAAGAATGACGACAGGGATGGAAATGCCGGAGCAGCCGAGAAGTCGGCGGCAGACGCGCGCTGCCATTTTGACTCATTTGCTCCAGTCCGGCGGCTCGTTCCGGCCGCCGCTGGCGCGCGCCGTGCGCCTGTCCGAAGCAAGCCTGTCGCGCATCCTGTTCGACCTGAAGGCCGAAGGGCTGATCGAGGAAGTGCGCCGCCCGGCCCCTTATGTCGGCGGCCCGACTGGTCTCGTGTTGCTCGATGGTACGGTGGCGCTTGCCGCCCTCGAGCTGACCAGCCAGTGGCTCAGCGTCGGCGTTGGCGGCCTGTCCGGGGAGTTGCATTACACCGAGCGCGTGCCGCTGCCGAAGAAGCCGACCGTCGAATCCGTTGGCCGGGTGTTTGGCGAAGCGCTGGCATTGCTGCGCGACTGGACCCGCCGGCGCCGCATCAGGCTGGCACAAATCGGCGTTACCGTTCCTGGCCTCGGCCGCCTGAGCGTATCAGGCAACCCCATCATTCCCTGTGACGTCGAACGTATCGGCGACATGTTCGGCGAGTTGTTCGCGGGCGTGCCAGTCACCTTCATCAATTCGGTGGTGGCGCACGCGACCTTTCACCGTTGCCGCACCGAGAACTATCCGTTCAGCGATGCGCATCTGTTCGTCTTCGTCGGCCAGGGCGTCGCCGGCGCCTGGGTGGACGATCCGATCGAGGACGACGCGCTCGACCCGGTCGAACTCGGCCACATGGTGTTCGGAACCGACGGCCCGCGTTGCCGCTGCGGACATCACGGCTGCGTCGAAGCCTATACGTCGCTGCCGGCGCTGGCCGAGCTTCTGCGCGTCACCGAAGCCGAACTGCTCCAGCCGGGCAGCGAATGGGTGACCACGATCCCCCTTACATCGCGGGTGCGCCAGGAATTGCGCCAGCGCCTCTTCAGGCTTGGCCTCGCCATCGGCAACACATTGAACGTCAAGCCATGCCGCGGCGTTGTCGTCAGCGGCTGGCCATCGCTGCTCGCCGAGGACGATCGCAAGGCCGTTATCGACGGGATCGACTCCTGCCTGCTGGGCGGCCGGAAACTGGCGCAGGTGTCGCTCGCCTTCGTGCCGCCCTCGATGGGCAACGATCCGCAGGCCGCACTCGCCTTCGCCGCGCTCTGCCTGACCCGAAGCGGCGGCATGCCGGCCGCATCGACGGAGGCCGCCTGAAATAGCCTGCGCGACTCTCGCGCAAAAGAGAGTTCACACCCGGGAGGAAGTTGCCATGCCGATCACAACAACAAGGCGCCGTCTGCTCGCTGGATCTGCTGTCGCGCTCGCGCTGCCGGCCTTTGCTCGCGCGCAAGGCGCAGTCAAGCCGCGCCTGACCGCGATCTCGCAATGGTCCGCAGGAAGCGACGGAGCGGCGATCACCGCGCTCGGCAAGAAATTCGAGGAGAAAGGCGGCATCTGGCAGCACTCGCCCGTCCCCGGATTCACCACTGAGATGATGAACAAGCTGCGCGCCCAGATCATCGCCGGCGATCCGCCGGCCTGCTCCCAGCTCAAGGGGCCCGAGATTGCCGCCTGGTCGAAGATTGCGCCGACCGTCGATCTTGACGCCGTTGTCGCTGCCGCCGGTTACGAAAAGGTCGTCGCGCCCGACCTTGCAAAATTGCACAAGCCTGCGGGCAAGTGGATCGCGCTGCCGTTGCAGATCTACAGCACCAACATGCTGTTTCTCTCCAAACGCGCGATGGACAAGGCCAAGGCCGACAAGCCGCCGGTCACCTGGGCTGACTTCAATGCTCTTGCCGAGAAGATGAAAGCGGCCGGCATCACTTACCCCATCGCCAACGGCGGCACCCGCGCCGACGATGGGCAAAAATTCGAGGCCTCATTCGCCGGCATCAGCCCGACAGCGTACCGCGCAGCCATCATGAATCTCGACAAGAAGGCCCTGGAGGGTCCCGAGATCAAGGCTGCCTTCGCACAGATGCGCAAGATCACCGAGTGGATGGACCCCAATGTCGGCGCCCAACCCTATGCCACCAATTTGAAGCGCTTTGTCGACGGCGACATGGGCATGATGATCATGGGCGGTTGGGCACAGGGCGTGTTGAAAAGCTCCGGTTTCAAGTTCGACGACTATGTCATCGCGCCAGGACCCAGCGACAATGGCAAGCCGGTGTTCCTGCTGAATGCCGATGCGTTCATCTTCTGGCAGCGCAAAGAACCCGATCTGCAGGCTGGCCAGGCGTTGATGGCCCAGCTTGTCATGGATCCAGCGATCCAGACCATGTATTCGCAAATCACGGGATCGATCCCCGTGCGCACCGATGTCGATCTGTCCGGTGAGGGCTGGTCGGATGGTCAACGGCGAACTGCAGCCGCACTCAAGGATGCCGTGGCCAACAATCAGGCCGTCCTGAGCCTTGCGCACAACATGGCGCAGGAAAACGGCCTGACCGCTGCGATGATCGACGTGTTCACCGAATATGTGAAGAACAAGACGATCAAGCCGGAGGAGGCCGTCACCCGCCTCGCCGAGGCCGTCGAGGGCGCACGTTGACCAACGCCGTCTCGACCGCAACGCGACCGGGCCGGCCGGCGACCTCTGACATGGTGCGCCGGCTGCCCGAATATCTGATGATCTGGGTGCCGCTGCTGTTGTCCGCAGCGCACCTCATTTCGTTTTCGATCTGGACCATCTGGATTTCGTTCACGCCATCCACGCTTATTCCGGTCTCGGGCTGGGTGGGCTTGCGCAACTACAATGCGGTCCTGGCGTCGCGGAACTGGCAAATCGCCTTCGACAATCTGCTGCTGTTCGGTATCGCTTTCGTGCTGCTGAGCTTGATCACCGGTCTCGCGCTCGCGATCCTGCTCGATCAGCGCATTCGCGGCGAGAACGTGCTGCGTACCATCTTCCTGTACCCCCTCGCGGTCTCGTTCGTCGTCACCGGCACGGTGTGGAGCTGGCTGCTCAATCCCGGTATCGGGATCGAGAAGCTCGTCCATGACCTTGGCTGGAGCTCGTTCCACTTCGACTGGCTGGTCAACCGCGACATGGCGATCTGGACCATCGTCATCGCTGCGATCTGGCAATCCTCGGGCTTCGCCATGGCTCTGTTCCTGGCCGGCCTTCGCTCCGTCGACGCTGACATTATCAGGGCCGCGCAGATCGACGGCGCTGGACCGTTCCGAACCTATCGGCGCGTCATTCTGCCGACGCTCTGGCCGATCACCATCACCGTCGTCGTTGTCCAGTTGCAGTTCGCGATTTCGGCCTTCGACCTCGTCCGCGCGCTCACCAACGGCGGGCCTGGAATCGCGACGCAGCTACCGGCCCTCGTCGTCTACGATTTGATGTTCCAGCGCAGCCAGCTCGGGCGCGGGGCGGCGGCGGCAGTGCTCATGCTGCTCATTCTGCTCGCAGTGCTGCTGCCCTATGCAGCGTGGCGTTATGTCCAGCGACGGCAGGCCACCCATGCGTGACCGAAGCTTCGCCCCGAGCCGGATTCTGATCTATCTCATCGTGACATTGTTCGCGGCCGCCTATCTCGCGCCGCTGGCCGTGGTCGTGTTGAACTCGCTCCGGACCAATGAGGAAATTGCGCAGAGTTCGATGATCGGCTGGCCGCAACATTTGGCCTGGAGCAACTACGCTCTGGCCTGGAGCGGCTTCTGCGTCGCCGAGACCTGCGCCGGCATCCGGCCTTACATGTTGAACTCCGCGCTCGTCACGATTCCCGCGACAATCCTCTCCACCCTGCTCGGTGCTGTCGCGGGTTACGCCGTGTCGCTCTGGCGTTTTCGCGGCGACAACTGGATCTACGGCATCGTCACTCTCGGCCTCTTCCTGCCCCAGCAGATGCGCCTGCTGCCCTGGACCATCGTGCTGCGGGACATCGGGCTCATCAACACGCTGTCGGGTCTCGTGCTGATTCACACGATCCAGGGGCTCTCCTTCACGGTGCTGTTCTGCCGAAACTATTATGTCGCCATTCCACACGAACTGATCAGGGCCGCGCGCATCGACGGCGCCGGGTTCTTCCGTATTTTCTGGCGCATCATCCTGCCGCTCTCGTCCCCCATCCTGATCGTCACCGTGATCTGGCAGTTCACCCATATCTGGAACGAGTTCCTCTATGGCGTGACATTCACGACCGGCCGGCAGCAGCCCGTGACGGCCGCGCTCATCGCGCTGTCTGCCGCGGTCGCAGATATCCCCCAGCATGGCGTGCAGAGCGCAGCCGTGATCATCGCCGCGCTCCCCACTTTGCTGATCTATCTCTTCGGCGGCAGGTATTTCGTACGCGGCCTCACTGCCGGGGCCGTCAAATGATGGATGGGTCATGGCAGCACTAAGCATTCGCGCCCTGTCGAAGCGCTACGCCAATCTCGAGGTGCTGACGGGCATCGACCTCGACATCGAGAGCGGTGAATTCACCGTGCTGGTCGGGCCGTCCGGCTGCGGCAAGTCCACCCTGCTCAACATCGTCGCCGGGCTCGATCGGGCCAGCGACGGCACGATCGAGATCGGCGGACGCGTGGTCAACGACGTCCCGCCCAAGGACCGCGACATTGCCATGGTGTTCCAGTCCTACGCGCTCTATCCCTCGATGACGGTGCGCCAGAACATCACCTTCGGCATGGAATGCCGACACGTCGCCAAGGCGGAGCAGGAGAAGGCGCTGGCGAACGTGGCCAAGCTACTGCAGATCGAGCCGCTGCTCGGCCGCAAGCCGTCGCAACTGTCCGGCGGCCAGCGCCAGCGCGTGGCGATGGGGCGCGCGCTGGTGCGCAATCCCCTGCTCTTCCTGTTCGACGAGCCGCTCTCCAATCTCGACGCCAAGCTGCGCGTCGAGATGCGGATGGAGATCAAGCGGCTGCATCAGCGCATCGGCGCCACCATCATCTATGTCACCCACGACCAGATCGAGGCGATGACGATGGCGACCCGCATCGCCGTGATGCATCGGGGCGTGGTGCAGCAATTCGCCGACCCCGACACGGTGTACCGCTATCCGGCCAATCTGTTCGTCGCCCGCTTCATGGGCTCGCCGCCGATGAATACGATGCCGGCACGGCTCGAGGCCGACGCCGGGGGGCCTGCGGCGGTGATCGGCGCAGGCCGGCCGGACGAGGTCCGTCTCCGCCTCCAGAACTACGACGCAGCGGCGTCCTATGTCGGCCGCGAGGTGGTGATTGGAATCCGGCCGGAATGCATCGCCGAGGGGGATCGCCTGTTCTCTGGCGCCACGGGCGCGCCGGTCATCGTCTCCGCGCCTGTCGAGCTGGTCGAGCCCACCGGCGCCGAGACCATCGTCCTGCTGCGGCTTGGCGGCGAGCCCGCGCAGGCGCGCATCTCGCCGGACATCCGCCCGTCGCCGGGTGGGACCGCCTCCTTCGCCCTCGATACCCGCCGCATTTGCCTGTTCGACCCTGAGACGGAGCGACTGATCGCATGACCAAGACGAGCTATGCCGACCTCGCGGACCGCGTGGTGCTGATCACCGGGGGCGCCAGCGGCATCGGCGCCGCCTTCGTGCGCGCTTTCGCCGCGCAAGGCGCCCGTGTCGCCTACCTCGACATCGATGTGCAGGCCGGCGAAGCGCTGGCGCACGAGGTGGCGAAAACGTCCAGCACCGCGCCGATCTTCGTGCCCTGCGACCTCCTCGACATCGACGCCCTGCGCGCGGCGCTGGCGAAGGTGCACGGTTCGCTCGGCGATGCCGCGGTCCTCGTCAACAACGCCGCCAATGACCAGCGCCAGGTGCTGGCCGATGTGACCCCGGCCGAATTCGACTGGATGATCGGCGTCAACCTCAAGCACGTCTTCTTTGCCGCGCAAGCCGTGGTGCCGCAGATGCAGGCGCGCGGCGGCGGCGCGATCATCAACATGTCGTCGGTGGCCTGGATGCGCGGCGCGCCGGCGCTGCCGGTCTACGCCGCAGCCAAGGCGGCGATCGTCGGCTTCACCAATTCACTGGGCCGCCGGTTCGGCGCCGACCGCATCCGCGTCAACGCGATCGCGCCGGGCATGGTGATCACCGAGCGGCAGCGCCGGCTGTGGTATCCCAACGAGCAGGCCATCACCGAGCTGCGCACGCGCCAGGCCATTCCCGATGCGGTGACGCCCGACGATATCGCTGACATGGCGCTCTACCTCGCCTCCGACGCGAGCCAGCGCATCACGTGCCAGTGTTTCCGGGTCGACGGCGGTCTCGCCTAGCCGGCGCGCCGACCTTGCCGCATCGTCGCGAGCACGATGTCGGCGGCGAGCACGCTGGGAGATTTATTGCCGGTGGACATGATGGCGTCGAGCTGCGCGAAGGCTTCGACCTGTTGCGTGCGCAGCGGCGAGTCCGTCAGCACCTCGGACAACCCCGCGGCGAGTTTCTCGGGCGTGCAGTCCTCCTGCAGGAACTCGGGGATCACGTCCTTGCCGATCACGAGATTGGCGAGGATCACCGACGAGACCTGGATCGCGCGGCGCAGGATGAAGGCCTCCATCGCGCCGACGCGATAGGCGGTCACCATCGGAATGCCTGACAGCGCCAGCTCAAGCGTCACCGTGCCGGATTTCGCCAGCGCCGCGCGCGCGATTCGGAATGCGGCGCGCCTCTCGGTTTCGCCGACCACGATCTGCGGCTTGACCGGCCAGGTCGCCACGCCCTCGCGGACGGTGGCTTCGAGATGCGGCATCGTCGGCAGCATCAATTCGAACGCGCGGCCCTCGGCCTGCAATCGCCCGAGCGCGGCGCCGAACAGGCCGAGATGATGCCGGATCTCGCTGCGGCGGCTGCCCGGCAGCACCAGCAGCACCGGCGGCTCGCTGTCGCGGCGCTTTTGCTCGTCAGGGTTCGGGCGCAGCGACGGCAATTGCTCGATCAGGGGATGACCGACATAGCTGCATGGCGGCCCCTTCAGCTTGCGGTACTCCTCCGGCTCGAACGGCAGCAGACCCAGCACGTGATCGACATAACCGAGCATCGCGCGCGCGCGGCCCGGCCGCCAGGCCCAGACCGAGGGCGAGACGTAGTCGACGACGGGGATCGTCGGATTCTTCGCGCGCACGCGGCGCGCAATACGATGGGTGAAATCGGGACTGTCGATGATGACCAGCGCGTCGGGCGCGGACTCGGTCACGGCATCCGTGGTCTCGCGGATCAGCCGCAGGATCTTCGGCAATTGCTGCATCACCGCGGCAAAGCCGACGATCGACAGCTCCTCGATCGGAAACAGCGTCTCAAGCCCCTCGCGCGCCATGGTGCGGCCGCCGACGCCCTCGAACTGCACGCCGTCACCGAGGCGCTGGCGCAGCACCTTCATCAGCGCCGAGCCGAGCCGGTCGCCGGATTCCTCCGTCGCGATCAGGAAGATCTTCCGTTT
This sequence comes from Bradyrhizobium genosp. A, assembly GCF_049949275.1. Taxonomy (NCBI): domain Bacteria; kingdom Pseudomonadati; phylum Pseudomonadota; class Alphaproteobacteria; order Hyphomicrobiales; family Nitrobacteraceae; genus Bradyrhizobium; species Bradyrhizobium genosp. A. The sequence continues at coordinate 4,655,302 of NZ_CP188196.1, forward strand.
GGGATCGCGGGTCTGCATCACGCGGGCAGACCGACGACGAAGAGATATTTGGCGTCGGCGAGCCCGATCATCGCCTGCGGCTCGGCGGCGATGGTGTTGCCGGCGATGACAGCGACCCCGGCAAGGCCGGCCTTGGCAACGCCCTCGATCGTGCGCGCGCCGATCGTCGGCAGGTCAAAGCGCAAATCCTGGCCGCTCTTCGGCGCCTTCACCAGCACGCCACGTCCGGTGGCGGCACGGATACGGCCCTCCTCGCGCAGCCGCGCCACGCGCGCCAGCAGCGCATCAGTGCCCTCGATGTCCTCGACCGCCACCACATGGCCGTCGATCACTACGGCGGCCTGACCGATGTCGAACGGCCCGAGCGCGGTGAGCACCGCGCGCCCGCGTTCGATGTCGCTCTTGGCGTTGTCGGCCGGCCAGGCGCGGGTGATGCAGCCCTCGGGCATCAGCAGGTCGGGCGCGACGTCCTTGATCCCGACCATGCGAAAGCCGCCTTGCTCGAGAATGCGCCCGACACCGGACAGCAGATGATCGTCGCCGCCGCGGAAGGCGCGGATGACGTTACCGAGCAGCCGCAACGTCGTGAAGTCGAACCGGATCTCCGTGAGCGAAGGCCGCACCAAGGTGCCGATGAAGATCAGGTCGCGGCAGCCCTCCTCGCGGAACAGCCGCATCGCGCGGCCGAGCTGACCGACCGAGATCCAGCGGTGGCGGAATTTCTCCACCAGCGCCGGATCGCAGGCACCTCGCAACGGAAACAGCACCGGCGTGATGCCGCGCGCGGCGAGCGACTCGGCAACCGCGAACGGCATCGCGCCACCGCCCGCGACCACGCCGACCGGTGATGAAATCGCTGGAGCCGCCGATGTCATGTCCGCGGCCATCCCGGCGTCACTTCTCGATGGCGGGAAGACAGAGCGGACGCTTGCCCTTGCCGATGAAGCCGAGGATTTCGGCGATCGCAGGATCTTCGCTCCCAAGCAGCCGCGCCGCCTCCAGCCGCTCGGCGAATGTGCCGGGGCCATGGAAGAGTTTTTGGTAGAACGCCCGCACGGTTGCGAGACGCTGCCTGGTGAGATTGCGCCGCTTCATACCGATGAGATTGAGGCTCTCCAGCACCGCATATTGGCCGTTGGCGAGCCCGTACGGAATGATGTCGTCGCGCACGCCCGAGAGGCCGCCGACCATCACATAGGAGCCGATGCGCGTGAACTGGTGCACCGCGGACAGCCCGCCGATATAGACGGCATCGCCGATCTCGCAATGGCCACCGAGCGTCGCCGAGGTCGCGAAGATCGCGTTGTTGCCGACCATGCAGTCATGGCCGACATGGCTGTTGTTCATGAAATAGCCGTCATTGCCGACGCGCGTCTTGCCGCCACCCTTGACGGTGCCGACGTTCATCGTCGCGCCTTCGCGGATGGTGCAACCGGAACCGATGTCGAGCGTGGTCGGCTCGCCCTTGTAGCTGAGGTCCTGCGGCGCGCCACCGAGCACCGCGAACGGCGAGATCACGCAATTGTCCCCGACTGAGGTATGGCCGATGACGGTGACCTGTCCGATCAGCTTGCAATTGGCCCCGATCCGGGCGTTGCGACCAATGATGCAAAAGGGCCCGATCTCGGTGCCCTCGCCGATCATGGCGCCGTCTTCCACCCGTGCGGTGGGGTCGATCTTACTCATCAAGAAGGTCTGACTATGTGTTGAACTTGCTCGGCTTTCCGGTGGTTAGCGCGACTGCGCCCGATCTGTCCAGTGACGTATGATCTCGGCGTGTTTCAGAGACTGGCTGAGGAATCCGCGCCGCTGCATCAACCACCTCATCCAGCACTTGAACGGGCGGCGCCGCCCTCAGTCGGTCAGCATCGCCCCGACATCGGCTTCGGCGACGACCTGGCCGTTGACCTTGGCGTCGCCGTGAAACCACCACATGGCCTTGCGGCGGCCGAGCGAGCGCATGTGATACTCGATGGTATCGCCGGGCAGCACGGGCTTGCGGAACTTGCACTTGTCGATGGTAAGGAAATAGACCGCCCGCGGCTTCTCGGTACCCTCGACCGACTTGATGCCGATCACACCGGCGGTCTGCGCCATCGCCTCGATCATCATCACGCCCGGATAGACCGGACGCTCGGGGAAATGGCCCTGGAAGGCCGGCTCGTTGAAGGTGACGTTCTTGATGCCGATGCCGCTGTAATCGGCCCGGATGTTGATCACCCGGTCGATCAGGAGCATCGGAAAGCGGTGCGGCAGCGTCTGGAGGATCGCATAGATATCCACCAGCTCGAATTTAACAGGTGATTCCGCCGTCATTCCCGTCCCTCGTCCTTCGGATCGGCCTTGCTGCCGCGTACCAGGCGCTCCACCGCGATAATTTCCTTGAACCACTGTTTGGTCGGCTTGGCAAAAAATCCGCCCCAGCGACCGTTCGGCGGGATGTCGTCCTTGACCCCGCTCATCGCGGTGACCTGGGCCCCGTCACCGATCTTGAGGTGATTGTTGATGCCGACCTTTGCTCCCAGCGCCACGTTGTCGCCGATCGTCAGGCTGCCTGCGAGCCCGATCTGGGCCGCCAGCAGGCAGTTCCGGCCGATCGTCACATTGTGGCCGATCTGGACCTGATTGTCGATTTTGGTGCCCTCCCCGATCACCGTGTCGCGCAAGGAGCCGCGATCGATGGTGGTGCCGGCGCCGACTTCCACATTGTTCTGGATCAGCACACGGCCGGTCTGGGGCACCTTCAGATGGCCCTCGGGGCCGAAGAAGATGAAGCCGAAGCCGTCCTGGCCGATCGAGCAGCCGGGGTGGATCAGCACGTTGTTGCCGATCAGTGCGCACTGGATAGCCGTGCGGGCGCCGACATTGCAGTCCCGCCCGATCTTGACGCCTGGACCGAGGACCACACCGGCGCCGATCACGCTGCCGCCGCCGATCTCGACATCCGGACCGATGACGGTCAGCGGCTCGACGATGACGTCGTCCTCCAGCCGCGCCGACGGGTCGATGATGGCCGATGGCGCGATGCCGTCATTGCCGAACCAGGACTGTGGACGCAGCGCGTCGCCATGCCATTCCCGGGCGATCGCGACAAAGGCGCGGAACGGCTGCGCCACCCGCAGCACGGCCACATGCGCGGGCACCTGGGCCTCGAAGCGCGGGCTCACCAGGCAGGCGCCAGCCTTGGTCGCCTTGAGCTCATCGGCGTATTTGAGATTGTCGAAGAACGCCAGCTGCATCGGGCCGGCTTCGTCCAGCGAAGCAAGACCCGTGATGACATGACCGCCCCTGACAGGGTCGACCAGTTGCGCCTTGGTCAGCGCGGCGATGTCGGCCAGCGTTGAGGTCGGCGGTTTTTTGAAGAAGGTCGGCTGCGCCATTCCACCCCGTCGCGGTCCGGCTTCGGCATGAAGCGGCCAGGCCGCATCATGCCTTATCTCATGGATTGATCACGATCTTTTTGGCGGCCGGCCCCAAGGAACTCCCCAACAGGAACACCTAAGCGGCCGGATCATGCCCTGCTGATCGAATTAGAAACTCGTGCCGCCGCCGAACCGGAATTCCTGCGTGCGGTCATTCTTGCCCTTGGTAAGCGGCACTGCGTAGTCAAAGCGCAGCGGTCCGAACGGCGAGGCCCAGATCAGGCCGACACCGACCGACGAGCGGACCACATTGCCATTGTCATACACCAGGCCAGTACAAGTTCCAGCCGTGTTCGGGTTGACGGTCGATGGCGTACAGTTCGAGTTCCTGGTCGTGGTCATTTCGTTGGTCACCGACCACGTCGTCGGGCCCTGATAGTCGAAGAGACCACCGGCGTCGGCGTAAACCGCGCCCTTCAGACCCACTTCCTTCGGAAGGAACCAGAACGGCATCTGCAATTCCAGCGAAGCGCCCCAATATTTGGTGCCGCCAAGCGCGTCCTGCGTACCAAAGGGATTCAAATCGCGCGGGCCAATGCCGTTCGGCGCGAAGCCGCGGACGAGGTTCGGACCCATCTGGAAGTGATCCAGCATGCGCAGATCGTTGTTGCCGATCTTGTTCAGGATACCGCCCTGGAGATGGACGAGGCCGACGAGGTCAGACACCAGCGACTGGTAGTACTTCGCGTCCGCGACGGTCTTCAGGTAGGAGACGTCGCCGCCGACGCCGGCGAAGTCCTGCCTGAAGTCGATGAGCAGGCCGTCGGTCGGGTTCTTGTTGTTGTCGAGCGTGTTGTAGGTCAGCGTGTAGCCGAGCGCAGAAGTCAGCGTCTTGCCGTTCGCAAGCTCCTTGCGGACCGGCAGCGAGGCTTCGCCGTCGCTGTAGCAGCCGAGGCCGTTGGTCGAGGTCAGGTCGATGCCGTTAACGGCGGCAAAAGCCGGGCTCGGATTGAAGGCCGACGAACCGAGGACGTTGTTACAGTTCGCCAGGTAGGACGGCAGCGTGATTTCCTGCCGGTAGATCGAGTAGCGCAGCTGGAGCGACAGATCTTCACGCAGCGAGAAGCCGAGGCGCGGCGAGAAGCCGAGCGTCTTGGTGCCGTAGGAGATGTAGCTATTGGACAGCTGGGTGCGCTGATAGAGGTCGAGGCCCAGCGCGACGCGGTAGTCGAGCAGATAGGGCTCGACGAACGACAGCGAATAGCCGCGTGCGTACTGGCCGTAGGTGACCGACGCCTTGGCGAACAGACCGCGGCCGAGCAGGTTACGCTCGGAGACCGAGACTTCGGCCAAAGCGCCGTCGGTCGTGGAGTAACCACCAGAGACCGAGAAGTCGCCGGTCGACTTTTCTTCGAGATCGACGATCAGGACCACGCGGTCGCTGGAAGAGCCCGGCTCCGTCGTGATCTTCACGGTCTTGAAGTAGTCGAGGTTCTTCAGGCGGCGCTCGGCGCGATCGACCAGCGCACGGTTGTAGGCATCGCCCTCGGAGAGGTCGAACTCGCGACGGATCACGTAGTCACGGGTACGCGTGTTTCCGCGGATATTGATGCGCTCGATGTAAGTGCGCGGACCTTCGTCGATGTTGAACACGACGGAGACGGTGTGCGCATCGAAATTGCGGTCGCCGCCCGGACGCACCACCGCGAAGGCATAGCCGCGGCGCGAGGCCTCGATCTGCATATCCTCGACCGATTTCTCGACCGATTCGACGTTGTAGAGCGAGCCGACATTGACGCGCGAGAAGTTGCGCAGCGAGCTCGGGTCGAAGTTCGCGATGCTGGTGCGGAAATCGACAGTACCGACGCGGTACTGCTGGCCTTCCTCGATCTTGAAGGTGACGTTGAAGCCCTTCTTCTCCGGATCGTATTCGGTGAGCGCGGCCACGACCTGAACGTCGGCGAAGCCGTTCTTCAGGTAGAAGCGGCGAATCAGGTCGCGGTCGGCCTCGACCCGGTCCGGATCGTAGACGTCACCGCTGCTGAGGAAGCTCAGCAGATTCGATTCGTGCGTCTTGATGACGTCCCTGAGGCGGTAGGACGAGAACGCGGTGTTACCGACGAACTCGATCGACTTGACCGAGGTCTTGGCGCCTTCGTTGACCGTGAAGACGAGATCGACGCGGTTGTTCGGCTGCTCGATGATCTCCGGCGTGACGGTCACGTCATAGCGGCCGGAGCGGCGATAGATTTCGGCGATTCGCAGCGTGTCCGACTGCACCATGGCGCGGGAGAACGTGCCTCGAGCCTTGGACTGGACTTCGGCGGTGAGCTGCTCGTCCTTGATCTTCTTGTTGCCCTCGAACGCGATGCGCCCGATCACCGGGTTTTCCACCACGGAGACGACGATCTGGCCGCCGGCGCCGCGGTTGATCTTCACGTCCTGGAACAGGCCGGTTTCGATCAGCGCCTTGAGGCCGTCATCGATGGCGCCCTGATCGAGGCGACCACCGGGGCCGGGCTTGAAATAGGAGCGGATCGTCTCCACCTCGACACGGCGATTTCCTTCGACGGAAATCGACTGCACGGTCTGAGCGAGCGCAGACGAAGACACGAAAACAGCCCCAATCGGGGCAACCACCGGCGCGCCGAACATGATCAGGGTTGCTAGCAAGCCCCCCCGGAGTCGCAGTCCAAACTTCATTGCGCAGCGCGCCCTTATCAACTTACCAGACCCAACCCCAAAGCCGGTCTGGGAGATTCCCCAAGTTCGAAGCCGCTTGTAGCCAATTTCCCCGATGTCGCAAACGGCAGCTGACACCGTATTTTCAATTTCATTCCAAGACGTTGCCCAATGGCAACGCCACAAAAAAGCCCCTATCAGGAAGCGGCCATCCGCAGAATGTCGTTGTAGGTCGCGAACACCATCAGCATCAGCACCAGACCGAGCCCGATTCGGAACCCCATCTCCTGGGTCCGCTCGGACAGCGGGCGACCGCGGACGACTTCGGCCGCGTAGAACATAAGGTGACCGCCATCGAGCAGCGGGATCGGGAACAGGTTCAGAAGCCCGATCGAAACCGACAGCACGGCGCACAGATTGATCACAAACTGGAACCCCGCGCTGGCCGCCTGCCCTGACATCTTGGCGATGCCGAGGACGCCGCTGACCTCGTTCGGATTGCCCTGCCCGATGAACAAAGAGCCCAGGAACTTGAAGGTGCTGGTGATGATGAACCAGACCTGCTCGACCCCGATCTTGAGCGCCTCGCCGACACCGACCGGCGAGGTCGAGGCTTCACCGGCCTGGGACTTGTGCTCGACGCCGAGCACACCGACGTGGTGGCTGTTGCCGAACGGATCCTTACGCTCGAGCAGCGCCGGCGTCGCGGTCAGCGACACGATCGCACCGTCCCGCTTCACCTGGAAAGCCAGTGCCGAACCGGCGTTCGTCGCGACAATCCGCTGCATGTCGGCAAAGCTCTCGATCGGCTTGCCGTCGATCTGCACGACGACGTCGCCGATCTTGAAGCCGGCGGCGGCCGCCGCGCCGTCGGCGACGACGCCGTCCACGCGCGCGATCGTGCTCGGCTTGCCGTAGTACAGCGCCATGCCTGCGAAAATCAGGGCGCCGAGGATGAAATTGGCAATCGGACCGGCCGCGACGATGGCGGCGCGCGGGCCCACCTTCTTGTGGTGAAAGCTGCCGGCGCGCTCCTCGGCCGTCATGGCCGCGAGCGCTTCAGCCGATGGGGTCGAAGCCTCGCTCTCGTCGCCGAAGAACTTGACATAGCCGCCGAGCGGGATCGCCGATATCTTCCAGCGGGTGCCGTGGCGGTCGTTGAAACCGACCAGCTCAGGTCCGAAACCGAGCGAAAAGGTTAACACCCGCACGCCGGCCCAGCGCGCGACCAGGAAATGGCCGAGCTCGTGGAAGAACACGACGATGGTCAGGACGAACAGAAAGGGAACGACGTAGCCGAGGAGCCCATGGCTCAACGTATTGAAACTATGGGTAAAAAAGTCGATCATCGAATTCCCTCATCCAGCGCCGCAAGGCCCTGGCCCCGAACTACCTAGGATGCCTTTAAGGCAATTTGAGGCAATAGGGCGGCAGCTTTATTTCGCGAAACATGGTCAACGGATATTGCATCATCCGCTGAGGTCATGGGGCCGTGGTTCCCACTCCGGATCCAGTCCTCCAGCGTCGCCTCGACCAGCCGGGCGATGGCGCCGAAGCGGATCTTGCCGGCGATGAAGGCCGCGACCGCGACCTCGTTGGCGGCATTGTAGACGGTGGTAGCCCCCTTCCCGTGCCGGAGCGAATCGAAGGCCAGGCGAAGCCCGGGGAACCGCTCGAAATCCGGTGCCTCGAAGGTCAGCTGGCCGATCTTGGCCAGATCGAGCTTGGCTGCCGGTCCCTTAATGCGGTCGGGCCAGCCGAGGCAATGGGCGATCGGCGTGCGCATGTCCGGCGAGCCGAGCTGGGCCATCACCGAGCGGTCGGAGAACTCGACCATGCCGTGAATGATCGACTGCGGATGCACCAGAACGTCGATCTCGTCCGGTGTCAGCGCGAACAGATAGGATGCCTCGATCACCTCGAGCCCCTTGTTCATCATCGAGGCGGAATCGATCGTGATCTTCTGGCCCATGCTCCAGTTCGGATGCTTCAGGGCCTGCTCGAGGGTCGCCTGCTCGATGTCGGCCGGCTTCCAGGTGCGAAACGGGCCGCCCGAGGCGGTGATGATGACGCGAACGAGCTCGTCGCGATTGCCCGATGCCAGCGCCTGGAACAGCGCGTTGTGCTCGGAATCGGCCGGCAGGATACAGGCGCCCGCTTTCGCTGCGCGCTGCATGAAGAAATCGCCGGCGCAAACCAGGCATTCCTTGTTGGCGAGCGCGACATGCGCGCCGCGATCAACCGCAGCTAAGGCCGGCTTCAGTCCGGCCGCGCCGCTCACCGCCGCCATCACCCAATCGGCCGGGCGCGCGCCCGCCTCGATCACCGCGCTTTCGCCGGCGCCGCATTCGGTGCTCGTGCCCGCAAGTGCGGACTTGAGCTCGGCGAGCTTGGAGGCGTCTGCGATCGCGACGAAGCGCGCGGAGAATTCCCTCGCAAGCTTCGCCAGCGCCTCGACATTGCTGTTCGCGGTCAGGGCCTCGACGCGATAGCGCTCGGGCGAGGCGCGCAGCAGATCCATCGTGCTGTCGCCGATCGAGCCGGTGGCGCCAAGGACCGTGACACTGCGGATGTCGGCCGCAGCCGGCTTGTTGTTACGCAAAGGGACTGCGCTCATATCCTCACCAAACCATAAGACCGCTTCCGGCGCTATGCACACCATGGCGGAGGAAGCCGATAAACCATGCCACCAGGATGGCGGCGACAAAGCCGTCCAGGCGGTCCAGAAGTCCGCCATGGCCGGGAATTAAGTGACTGGAATCCTTGACGCCGAAGCGCCTTTTCACCGCGGATTCGAACAGATCGCCCGCCTGCGAGACCACCGAGAGGATGGCGCTGACGAGCAGCAGTGGAGCCGCTTTTCCGATGCCGAATGCGGCAAACCCGGCCGCGACCGCAAGGCTCGCCGCAAAACCGCCGAACGCGCCGGCCCAGGTCTTCTTCGGGCTGACGCGCGGCCACAGCTTCGGTCCGCCGATGCCGCGGCCGGCGAAATAACCGCCGATATCGGTCGCCCATACCACGAGCAGCACGAACATCAGCGCGGCGAAGCCGTGCACGAGATCCTGCCGCACCAGGATCGAGGCCAGCAGGGCCGCGGAGGCATAGGCGAATCCGGTCGCGGCCCAAACGAACTTGCCCCGCGCGATCAGCGTCACGATCGCACCGCCGACACAGCCGGTGATGACGGCGGTCTTGAGTGCACCAAAGGCGACACAGGCCCCCATCACCGCGATGACGATTGTCCCCGCCCCGGTCAGTGCAGCCGACCCCGCTCCCACCACCATCAGCCATTCCGCGAACAGTCCGATAGAGACCAGGGTGACGAGAAGCGCCCACAGCCAGCCGCCAGCATAAGCGAGTGCGATCGCGAGCGGCGCCAGCACGAGTGCTGCGAGGACTCGCATCAGGAAATTGCTCGGGGCAGGCTTCGAGCCCGCTGCTTCGGCGTCGGGTTCGCTCACGAGGCGTTTTTCGCGACCAGGCCGCCGAAACGGCGCTCGCGCCTGGCGAATTCGGCGATCGCGCTTTCGAGCGCCGCCTTGTCGAAATCGGGCCAGTGGACCGGTACGAACACGAGCTCGCTATAGGCGGCCTGCCACATCAGGAAATTCGACAGGCGCTGCTCGCCGCTGGTGCGGATGATGAGATCGGGATCGGGAATGTCGGGCGCGTCGAGATGGGCGCCGAGAGCATCAGCGTCGATCGAGGCAGGATCGCGCCTACCGTCTGCGACCTCGCGCGCGAGCTTCTGCGCCGCTTTCGCGATCTCCTGCCGTGAGCCGTAGTTGAAGGCGACGACGAGGGTCAGACGCGTGTTGTCGCGCGTCAGCTCCTCGGCCTCGTTCAGCAGCGCGCAGATGTCGCCCTCGAGCCCGTCGCGCTCGCCGATGATACGAACCTTGACGCCGTCGCGATGCAGGCTCGCGAGATCGTTGCGGATGAAGCGCTTGAGCAGACCGAAGAGATCGCCGATCTCGCTCGCCGGGCGCGACCAGTTCTCCGAGGAGAACGAGAAGATGGTGAGATAGCGGATGCCGAGCTCGTGCGAGGCACGCACAACGCGGCGCAGCGCCTCGACGCCGCGGCGATGCCCCTCCGCCCGCGGCAGACCGCGCGCGGCCGCCCAACGCCCGTTGCCATCCATGATGATGGCGACATGCGCAGGCGCGTCGGATCGGTCTGGTCCTTCCGTTGCGGGCGCGGCGGCGTTGGACATGACAGCAGCCTCAAAGGCGCGAACTATACTCTAGAGCGTGATGATGGTGCCCATCGCGCTTTAGACGGTGAGGATTTCTTTTTCCTTGGCGGCCAGCAGCTGGTCGATCTCGGTGATGGTGCCATCGGTCACCTTCTGCACCTCGTCGGCGTGACGCTTCTGATCGTCCTCCGACATCTCGTGATTCTTCTCGAGCTTCTTCAAAACATCGAGACCATCGCGACGGACGTGACGCGCAGCCACCTTGGCGGCTTCGGCGTATTTGTGCGCGACCTTGACCAGCTCCTTGCGGCGCTCCTCGTTCAGCTCGGGGATGCGCAGGCGCAGCACCTGACCTTCGGTCGCCGGCGACAGGCCGAGATTGGAATCGACGATCGCCTTCTCGACCGGCTTGACCATCGACTTGTCCCAGACCTGCACCGAGATGAGCCGCGGCTCCGGTACGCTGACGGTGGCGAGCTGGTTCAGCGGCATGTGGCTGCCATAAGCCTCGACCTGCACCGGATCGAGCATCGAGGCCGACGCGCGGCCCGTACGCAGGCCGCTAAGCTCGTGCTTGAGCGACTGGACCGCGCCCTGCATGCGGCGCTTCACTTCGTTGAGGTCGAAATTACCCGTGGCCATCACGTTTCTCCTTCAATATCCCGGCGACCTCACCGCGCCCTTCCCTCGGGGCGCGCCAGATGAGCCGTCAGCCGGCGACGATCGTCCCGTGGCCGGCGCCGCGTAGAATCGCGCCGATCGAACCGGGCTCCGCGATCGAAAATACGATGATAGGCAGTGATGTCTCGCGGGCAAGTGCGAAGGCGGTCGCATCCATCACCTTGTAGCCACCCTCGATGGCCTGCGAATGCGTCAGCCGGTCGAACCGGGTGGCGGCCGGGTCCTTCTTCGGATCGGCCGAGTAGACGCCGTCGACATTGGTCGCCTTCAACACCGCCTGGGCGCCGATCTCGGCGGCGCGCAGCACCGCCGTCGTGTCCGTGGTGAAGAACGGATTGCCGGTTCCGCCGCCAAGCAGCAAGATCCGGCCCTCGGCGAGATATTTGTGCGCCGCCGTGCGGGTGAACAGCTCGGAAACCTCGGGCATGACAAACGCCGAGAGAGCCCTCGCCGGCGTGCCCTTGCGCTCGATCGTAGCTTCGAGCGCGAGGCAGTTCATCATGGTGGCAAGCATACCCATGGTGTCGCCGGTCGGGCGCGACACGCCGCGGGAGGACACCTCGACGCCGCGAAAGATATTGCCGCCGCCGATCACAACCGCAACCTCGGTGCCAAGCTGACGGGCGGCGATCAGATCGTCCGCAACCCGGTCCAATGTCGGTTGATCGATGCCAAAGCCTTGCTGTCCCGCGAGGTATTCGCCGGACAGCTTGATCACGACGCGACGATAGACCGGATCAGTCATGAGCACTTTCCTTCTCCGGGCGCCGCTTCCGGCGGCACGCCGGACGGAACGTTCCGGCGCTTACTTCTTGCCGCTGGCCGCCGCGACCTCAGCCGCGAAGTCCGATTCCTGCTTCTCGATTCCCTCACCGAGAGCATAGCGCACGAAGCCCGCGATCTTCACGGCGCCGCCGACCTTGCCCTCGGCTTCCTTCACCGCCTGCGCCACCGACTTGCCGGTGTCGTGGATGAAGGCCTGCTCGAGCAGGCAGACTTCCTTGTAATAGGTCTTCAGACCGGACTCGACGATCTTCTCGATCACGTTCTCCGGCTTGCCCTGCTGGCGATATTTGTCGGCCAGCACGTCCTTCTCGCGCTTGACGACGGCCGGATCGAGGCCGGTCGGATCGAGCGCGAGCGGGTTGGCGGCCGCGACATGCATCGCGATCTGGCGGCCGAGCGCTGCGAGCTCGTCGGCCTTGCCGGGCGATTCCAGCGCCACGATCACGCCCATCTTGCCGGCGCCGTCGACGACCGCACCGTGGACATAGCTCGACACCACGCCCTGGCTCACTTCGAGCGAAGCGGCACGACGCAGCGTCATGTTCTCGCCGATGGTGGCGATCGCATCATTGATCGCGGCTTCCACCGTGACGTCGCCGACCTTGGCGGCCTTGATCTTCTCGACATCGGCGCCAACGTCGAAAGCGACCTGGGCGATCATCTTGACCAGGCCCTGGAACTGACCGTTGCGCGCGACGAAGTCGGTCTCGGAGTTGACCTCGACCACGACGCCCTTGTTGCCCTTGGTGAGCGCGCCGATCAGGCCCTCGGCCGCGACGCGGCCCGACTTCTTGGCGGCCTTGGACAGGCCCTTCTTGCGCAGCCAGTCCTGCGCCGCTTCCATGTTGCCGTCGTTCTCGGTCAGCGCGGCCTTGCAGTCCATCATGCCTGCGCCGGTGGACTCGCGCAGATCCTTGACCATCGCAGCAGTGATCGTTGCCATCGTTGAAAATCCTTCTTGCCTGCCGGTTCGCCGCGGCGCGGCTCCAATTGCCCCGCCGCGGTCCATCTCAGGAATTCGCGTCAACTGAATGAAATGGTGGCCGGATCCTATCCGGCCAACCGACCGCTCTTTTGACTATTCCGCTTCCGCGGTCAGCGCCTTGGCCTTGGCCACCCAGGCATCCGCACGGCTCGGCAGACCGACTTCTTCGCCGATCTTGTGCGCGGTGTCGTGGTCGAGCTCGGCGAGCTGCCAGAAGTGGAAGATGCCGAGGTCGTTGAACTTCTTCTCGATCGCGCCCGACACGCCCGGGAGCTTCTTGAGGTCGTCGGCGGTGCCGCGCGGGCCGGCAAGGCCCTGGAAACCGCCACCCGAGGGCAGCTCTTCGGCGACCGGACGGGCCGAGGCACCGATGTCGATGCCGGAATCGCCCTGGGCGCGCGAGATGCCGTCGATCGCGGCGCGCGCAATGAGATCGCAGTACAACGAAATGGCGCGACCGGCGTCGTCATTGCCCGGCACCACGTAGGTGATGCCCTTCGGATCGGAGTTGGTGTCGACGATCGCAGCGACCGGAATGTTGAGCCGCTGGGCTTCCTGGATCGCGATGTCTTCCTTGTTGGTGTCGATCACGAAGATCAGGTCGGGCAGACCGCCCATGTCCTTGATGCCGCCGAGCGAGCGATCAAGCTTGTCGCGCTCGCGCTGAAGCGTCAGGCGCTCCTTCTTGGTGTAGGAATTGGCTTCGCCGCCGGCCAGCACCTCATCGAGGTGACGCAGGCGCTTGATCGAGGCCGAAATCGTCTTCCAGTTGGTCAGCGTGCCGCCGAGCCAGCGCGAATTGACGAAATACTGCGCGCAGCGCTTGGCCGCGTCCGCGACGCCGTCCTGCGCCTGGCGCTTGGTGCCCACGAACAGGATGCGGCCACCCTTGGCGACGGTGTCGCTGACCGCCTGCAAGGCCGTGTGCAGCAGCGGCACGGTCTGGGCAAGGTCGACGATGTGAATGTTGTTGCGAGCGCCGAAAATGAACGGCGCCATTTTCGGATTCCAGCGGTGAGACTGGTGACCAAAGTGCACGCCAGCTTCGAGCAGCTGACGCATAGTGAAATCGGGTAGTGCCATCGTTCTAATTCTCCGGTTGGTTCCTCCGGAAGCGTGTGAGCAAAACGGAGCGTTGTCGCCCCGGCTGCCACCGGACGGCATTGTGAGCCATGCTTCCGTGTGAGATGGCGCGCTGTATAGCGCCATTTCGGCCAGAAGCAAGGAAATAACGGCCTTTCGGGGCCTTTACCGCCCGCGAAAGGCCCATTCCGGGATTTCCGCCCTGCCCGCTAGCACTTTGGCTGGTTGGGCGGGCATTTCTTGGCCGCCGGCGGCGGGGCGGCAGGTCGCGGCGGTGGCGCCGGACGCGGCGGCGGGGCCACGGCGACTCTTGGCGGCGGTGGTGGCGGGGCCGGCCGGGCAACCGGTGGCGGCGCGGGCCGAGCCGCTGCCACCGGTGGCGGCGCCGGTCGTGGCGGCGGTGGCGATGCCACGCGCGGCGGCGGGGGCGCGGCTGGACGCGGCGGTGGCGGCGGTGCGGGCCTCGCCACGGCGTGGGGCTGCGGCGGCCGAGGCGCCGCCGGCCGGGCCGCCTGCGGCGGCGGCGTCAGCTTCTCGCGCAGAGCAGGCTTCTCGACCGGCTGCACATTGGCATGCGACTGCGCAGGGGGCGATGGCGGGGTCGGCTTGGTTTCTCCATGCTTTGCCGGCGCATTGGCCGTATTCGCCGTATTCGCGGGACTGACCGTATTGGCGCGCTCCTGGACGTTCGGACGCGCTCCTCCCGTAGGCGGCGCGTTTGAAGGCGTTGTCGGCGGCGTGAGCTTAGCGCTGGCAGGCTGCGAGCTGCTGCCGGGTTTGGCGGTGGCGCCAGTGCCACCAGCGGGATTCGTCGAGGATGTCGACGAAGACGTCCCTGTGGCCGCCGTTCCTGTCTGCGGCGCGCCCTTGATCGCAGGCGCGGTCTGGCCGGGCACGGGCAACGAGTGGTTGGACGGCGGACCGGCCTTCGCATCCGCCGTGCTTGGCGCGGTGGCCGTATTCGCCGGATTGGCCTTGCCTCCGGCCGGGGGCACGGTGGCGTTGCCGGTGACCGGCGCGACGGGGGCTCCCGTCTTCGTTGCGGCACTACCGGTCGCCGCAGTCGCCGCGCCACCGGTCGCTGGCGCGCCCTGCGGTCCCGTGACCGTTGCGCCCCCAACGCCCGTCTTCGCCGCGGCGTTGCCGGTCGCTGGCGTGCCCGTTGGAGTTCCCGTAGCAGCGTTGCCGGTCAGCGTCGTGACTTGGCTCCTTGTCTTCATGGCTGCCGATCCGGCTTTCGTTGTCGGATCGACCGAAACCGTGTCGGGGACCGGCGCCTTGTTGTCCCGGATCAGGGCGGCCTTTTGAATCACGGTCGGCGGCACAGCTGTCGTTGCCCCGACTGGCTTTCCGGATGCTGCCGCTGTCGCGGTAATAGCCGGATCGCCCGCCGCTGTTACTGGCGGCTGCTGATTGATCACAGTATTGATGACCGTGGTGTTGTGGATGTTGTTGAAGATGATGTTGTTCGGCGGCGGCGCGACATAGACCGGCGGCGTGACGAACACCGGGATCGGCACGAACACCGGCTGCGGCAGCACGAACAGCCCGACGACCGCAAGCGGCGGCGCCAGCACCACGAAGTCCGGCGGCGGCGGCGGGCAGAAATAGACCGGCGGCGGCGGTGGCGGGGCGAAGCCGAAATCAGGGTCGCTGAAGTACAGCACGGGACGGTCGACATAGACCACCTCGGCCGGGGGCGGCGGCGGCACGTCATAGTCCATCATCGCGAAGG
This sequence comes from Bradyrhizobium genosp. A, assembly GCF_049949275.1. Lineage (NCBI taxonomy): Bacteria > Pseudomonadati > Pseudomonadota > Alphaproteobacteria > Hyphomicrobiales > Nitrobacteraceae > Bradyrhizobium > Bradyrhizobium genosp. A. Next base: position 4,670,817 of record NZ_CP188196.1, read on the forward strand.
TCGGCGGCGGCTCGAGCGGCGCGGTCAGGATCGCAAGCCTGCGCCGGGCATCGCCGGCATGCGGCCCGCGCGGATAGCGGCGTAGATACGACCAATAGGCGTCCGGCGTATCCGCGCGATAAGTCCGCCGCCAGGTGATCGCCTCGCGGCGCGCCGCCACGATCACCATCACGCGCTTCGCAAGTGGATCGCCGGGATAGGCGGCGAGAAAATCCTCATAGGCCGGCAGCGTGTCGCGCTCGAGTGCGGCCGCATAGGCGTCCTGCACACCGAGATCGCGGATCGGCTTGTTGCGGATCGCCGCGACCTGGTCGGGCGCAGCCTGCGGCGGCGGCGCGTCGGGGGCGCGCTCGAAGAAGGCGAATTGCGCGGTGATCTTCTGGTCGTCCCAGGGCACCTGCGCGCCCTTAGAGGCCTCGTTGACGCGCAGGCGGACGCGGTCGAACACCTCCGGCAGCGACAGGCCGCCGGTGCGGATCATCTCGGCCAGCGACTGCGCATAGACGCCATACGGCCCAGGCTCTTCCGGCGCCACCGTGCCGGGCGCGGCGTTGAAGGCGATCAGCATGTTCGGATCGGGCTCGACCAGCGCCAAACCGCTCGCGATCGGCTGCTGGCCGCCCTCGATGAAGGGCTGCGCGCGGCCTGCGTCGAGCACCACGATGCTGGCCTTGAGCGGAATGGCGGCGAGCTGGCGGACATAGTCGCTGACGCGCAAGCCTTCGGTTGGAACGTCCGTGTCGCGGGTGATGTTGGAATCGACCGGGATGAAATAGTTCTCGCCGGCAAGCTGCACGCCGTAGCCGGCCAGATAGATCATCGCGACGGTGCCGGGGCCTGAGGCCTGCGCCTTCTGGATGAAATCGCGAAAACTCTTGCGCAGCGTGTCGCCGTCGAGATCGCGCGCGCCGACGACGTCGAAGCCGGCCGCCTGCAGCGTCTGCGCGATCAGGCCGGCATCGTTCGCAGTCGTCGCCAGCGGCGACTTGGCATAAGCGCCGTTGCCGACCACGAGCGCGATGCGCTTTTCCTGCTGCTGTGCACGCACTGGCGTGAGTGCACCTGCAATGAAGAGGATCGGCAGAAGAAAGCAGATGAAGACCTTGTGTGTCCCGCGCATGGCTTGCTTGCCCGTTATTGTTGTTGAGGTGCCGCCACGCATGAGACGCGCAGCCGGCTGAACGGCACTTGAACGAAAGGCTCGGATTGAGGCGATGGCATGGCACGCGCCGACCTCAATGTCTTGCGTCAGCTTTGCGTAAGCTCAAGCCGTTGCGTCAGTTTCAGCCCTGTCAGTTTCAGCCCTGCGCGATCAGGTCCACCGTCCCGGTCGTGAGCCGGTAGATGCCGCCGGCGATCTTCAGCTTGCCCTGTTCCACGGCTGCATCGAGGATCGGCGCGGCCGACTTCAGCTTCGCGACATTGTCGACCACGTTCTGCCGGATCGCCTTGTCGAGCACCTCCCCACCCTGCTGCATCGCAACCTTTGCGGCGGGCGCAATCGCATCGACCAGGGCGGGAATGTGTCCCGGCGGCGACGTGTTGTCATTGAGCGCCTTCAGCGTGGCATCGACCGCGCCGCACGCATCATGGCCGAGCACGAGGATCAGCGGCGTGTTGAGCACGGCAACGGCGTATTCCATGCTGGCGATGGTCTCGGTACCGGCAAAATTGCCGGCAACGCGACAGACGAAGAGATCGCCGCGGCCGGTGTCGAAGGCGTATTCCGGCGCGATGCGCGAGTCGGCGCAGCTCAGCACCGCCGCGAACGGATTCTGCCCGCTGGCCAGCGCCTCGCGCTCATGCTTGAAATCATGCCGCCGCGAGACGCCGTCGACGTAGCGCGCATTGCCATCCATCAGCCGCTTCAGCGCCGCGTCGGGCGACAGCACGTTCTGCGGTTTGGGCGGCGGCTTGGTGTCCTTGGCGAAGGCCCGGCCGGCGAAGGCGACGCTGAGCGCGGAGACGGTCAGCAGCATGGCGGACCGCCGCGATGGCTCCATCTGATTGAAGCGATCTTGAGAGCATTGGTCGCACATTGTTGGCTCCTCGGCTGTTGCAGCGAGATCAGCGCAGATGCGTTGTTTTACATCCCTGCTGCGTTGGCGTCACGAAGCCTCAACGCCCCGTTGCGCGACTATTGGGCCAGCTTCAGTTCGGCGATCGTTGTTCGCGCTGCCGTGTCATCCAGCGCGAGGAAATCCATCGGCCCCTGGTTCTTGTAGCCTGCGGTCATCGCGAGCGTGAGGCCGTAGCCCAGCACCCCCGTACTCGCATTGGCGATCACGGCGGTCTTGCGCTCGCTCATGCGCGCAACGAAAAACAGGGTCTCGCCCGAACGGGCGGAAAAATCGATGCGGGTGACGCCGGGAAAGCCCGCCTCTTCCGCCACGAATTGATGCTGACCGGCCGGACGATCGGCATAGACATAGGTCCCGGTCTTCAGATCCTTGAGCGGCGTGCCGTCGAGGCTGAAGCCCCAGCCTGCATCGGCAAGCCCGCCGTAGCCTTTTTCACGAAGCACGACGATACGCGCCTGTCCCGCCTTCGGCGGCCCGACCTTCCGCAACGTCTCCGAATAGTCCAGCCCGCTCCTCACGGTCGTCGTTTCACAGCCGCACAGCAACGCCGCCGCCACGAGCAGCACCAGCCAACGCAATAGCATCACGCCCCCGAACATCGTTCCCCGAGGCATGCTAGCCGGAAACATCGCCTGGTTGCAACGGCGCGATCACATACGCCGATCACGCCCACACGACGACTGGCTAGATCTGCTGCACGTCCACCACGCCGGCCACCGCCTTGATCGCGCCGGCGATCTGCGGCGAGACCTTGAAGCGGCCGGGCAGCTTCATCTCGACCTCGGTCTCGAGATCGAGCATCATCACCAGCGAGACCTCGCCGTCGCCGTTGGAGCGCGGCGCGATGCCGGGGCTGCCGATCTTTGGCGCGGCGCCGTTCGCGCCTGCAGCTTCCGGTCCGGCCAGGCGCTTGGCGATCGAATCCAGCGGCTTGGTGTCCCGCACGAAGATGCGCAGGCCCTTCTGCGTCTTGGCGGCAGCGTCATCCAGCGGCTCGGCATGCAGCACGCGGGCGCGGACATCCTCGCCCTGGAGCTCGGCACCTAACTGAAGCAGCACCGCGGCGCCCGGCTCCAGCACGTCGCGATATTGCGCAAGGCCTTCGGAAAACAGCACGGCCTCGAAGTGGCCCGTGGGATCGGAAAGTCCCATGATGCCCATCTTGTTGCCGGTCTTGGTGCGCCGCTCCATGCGCGACACCACGGTGGCCGCCACCTTGCCGGCGGTGGCACCGGTCTTCACCGCGCGCGAAAATTCCGCCCAGCTCTGCACCCGCAGCCGCTTCAGCACGGTGGCGTAATCGTCGAGCGGATGGCCCGACAGGAAGAAGCCGATAGCGTCGTATTCGCGGCGCAGCCGCTCGGCCGGCAGCCACGGCTCGATCTGCGGCAGCATGATGGTCGGCGCGTCCGCTGACATGCCGAACATGTCGTTCTGACCGATGGTCTCGGCCTGATGCGCACGCTGGCAGGCGGCCAGGATCGAGTCCGCACCGGCGAAGACGCGGGCGCGGTTCGGCTCCAGCGTGTCGAAGGCGCCGGCAGCGGCCAGACTTTCGATGACGCGCTTGTTGATCGCACGCGGATTGACGCGCGCGGCGAAGTCGGCGAGCGAGGTGAACAGGCCCCGCTTGGTCCGCTCCTCGATGATCTGATCGATGGCCTGGATGCCGACGCCCTTCAGCGCGGCCAGCGCGTAGTAGATGACCTTGTCGCCGACCTCGAAGGTCGCACCTGAGCGGTTGATGTTCGGCGGCTCGACCTTGATGCCGAGACGCTGCGCCTCGGAGCGGAATTCGGAGAGCTTGTCCGTATTGTTGAGATCGAGCGTCATCGACGCCGCGATGAACTCCACCGGATAATGCGCCTTCATGTAGGCGGTGTGGTAGGACACCAGCGCATAAGCCGCCGCGTGGCTCTTGTTGAAGCCGTAGTCGGCGAATTTGGCGAGCAGCTCGAAGATGGTCTCGGCCTGCCCTTTCGGCACGCCGTTCTTCACCGCGCCCGCGACGAAGATGTCGCGCTGCTTGTCCATCTCGGCGCGGATCTTCTTGCCCATGGCGCGGCGCAGCAGGTCGGCGTCGCCGAGCGAATAGCCCGACATCACCTGCGCGATCTGCATCACCTGTTCCTGATAGATGATGACGCCGAAGGTTTCTTTCAGGATCGGCTCGAGCACCGGATGGAGATATTCCGGCTCCTCGTCACCGTGCTTGCGCGAGCAATAGGTCGGGATGTTCGCCATCGGGCCCGGGCGATAGAGCGCGACCAGCGCGATGATGTCCTCGAAACGGTCCGGGCGCATGTCGACCAGCGCGCGCCGCATGCCCTGGCTTTCAACCTGGAACACGCCGACCACCTCGCCGCGCGCCAGCATCTGGTAGCTCTCGGCATCGTCGATCGGCAGCGTCGCGAGATCGACATGGATGTCGCGCGGCTTCAACAGCTTCACCGCGACATCGAGCACGGTCAGCGTTTTCAGGCCGAGGAAGTCGAATTTGACGAGGCCGGCCGGCTCGACCCATTTCATATTGAATTGGGTCACCGGCATGTCCGACTTGGGATCGCGGTACATCGGCACGAGTTCGCTCAGGGGGCGATCGCCGATCACGATGCCGGCCGCATGGGTCGAGGCGTGCCGCGTCAGGCCCTCGAGACGCTGGGCGATGTCGAAGGCGCGCGCCACCACCGGATCTTCGTCGCGGAACGCCTGAAGTTTCGGCTCGCTCTCGATCGCAGCCGCCAGCGTCACCGGCGCGGCCGGATTCTGCGGCACCAATTTCGTGAGCTTGTCGACCTGGCCGTACGGCATTTGCAGCACCCGGCCGACGTCGCGCAGCACGCCGCGCGCCTGCAGCGTTCCGAAGGTGATGATCTGCGCGACCTGGTCACGACCGTAGCGCTCCTGCACGTATTTGATCACCTCACCACGGCGGTCCTGGCAGAAGTCGATGTCGAAGTCCGGCATCGAGACGCGCTCGGGATTGAGGAAGCGCTCGAACAGCAGGCCGAACTTGATCGGGTCGAGATCGGTGATGGTCAGCGCCCACGCCACCAGCGAGCCTGCGCCGGAGCCGCGGCCCGGCCCGACCGGAATGCCCTGGCTCTTCGCCCATTTGATGAAGTCGGACACGATCAGGAAGTAGCCGGCGTATTTCATGCGCAAGATGACGTCGAGCTCGAACGCCAGGCGCTTGCTGTAATCTTCCTCTGTCGTGCCCTGCGACAGGCCGTGCACGCGCAGGCGATTGGCGAGCCCCTCCTCCGCCTGCCGCTTCAGCTCAGCCGCCTCGACCGCAGCCGCATCGGAGCTGCCGGCGGCACCGACCGTGAAGAACGGCAGAATCGGCTTGCGCGTCATCGGGCGGAACGAGCAGCGCTCGGCGATCTCGATCGTCGAGGCCAGCGCTTCCGGAATGTCGGCAAACAGCACCGCCATCTCGGCGCGGGTCTTGAAGCGGTGATCCGGCGTGAGCTGCTCGCGCTCGGTCTCCGCGATCAATCGCCCGCCGGCGATGCAGAGCAGCGCGTCATGCGCTTCGTAATCGTCGGTCGTGGCGAAATACGGCTCGTTGGTCGCGACCAGCGGCAGGCCTTTGGCATAGGCAATGTCGATCAGTCCGCTCTCGATGCGCCGTTCCTTGTCGATGTTGTGGCGCTGCAATTCGACATAGAGGCGGTCGCCGAACAGGCCGGCGAGACGTTCGCAGCGCGTGGCCGCGATTTCGGCGTGCCCCGCGGCCAGCGCGAGCGAGATCGGCCCGTCCGGGCCGCCGGTCAGCGCGATCAGGCCCTCGGTCTCGCCGTCGAACCAGTCGAACTTGATGAACGGCGCGTGGCTGTCGGGCGATTCGAGGAACGCGCGGGAATTCAGCCGCATCAGGCTGCGATAGCCGCGCTCCTGGGCTGCCAGCAGCACCACGCGCGAAGGCGGAAGCGCGTTGCGCGCATTGGGATCCTGATCGCCGAAATCGATCGCGAGCTCGCAGCCGACGATCGGCTGGATGCCGGAACTCGCCATCTTGTCTGAGAATTCCAGCGCACCGAACAGATTGTCGGTGTCGGTCAGCGCCAGCGCCGGCTGGTGGTCCTTCTTCGCCAGCTCGGCGAGCTTGGCGATCTTGATCGAGCCCTTGAGCAGCGAATAGGCCGAGTGAACGTGAAGGTGGACAAATCCGGCGCTCGGCATGGTCGCGTGACGGCCTCTTGCAGATGGGTTGGAGCGGTTGCCGGCAGTGAAGGCATCCTGCACCCGCCCGGCCGACTCGCCTCACGATGGTGGGGTGTCGCCGCGCCAGAGTCCACGCCGCAGCGGCCGATCGGCCGCCTCATCCCGCTTTTCCCCAAGGAGCCCGACGAGGGGTGCGGCCGGCTGGAGCTGCGGGATCAGAGCTGCGGTATGACTTGGGCCCAGATCGCGATCATCCCGACGAACAGCGCGATCGACGTCAGTGCAGCGGCTTCTTCCACGAAAATCCTGAACATGGCTTGCTCCATCACCAGAACGTATGAAGAACATTGTTCTCATTTTGTTCTCAGGAGTCAAGCAAACTCAGCCGCTTCAAAAGGAAATGGTTAACTCGCTGAATTCACAAAATAAAAAGCCCCGGCGCAAGGCCGGGGCTTTCGACAACCGCTTCTTGCGAAGCGGCTAGTCTCAGGACTTTGCTCAGTATTTGGCGAGGATCGGACCACCGAACTTGTAGTTCAGGCGGACGAGACCCATGTCGACGTCCTGACGCACGCGATCGGTCTGAATGCCGGTGAAGGTGATGTCCTTGTCCGACAGGAAGATGTGGTTGTACTCAACGCCAACCGACCAGTTCGGAGCGAAGCCGAACTCGAGACCCGCACCGACGGTGCCGCCCCAACGGGTGTCGCTGACGGAAGCAGCGGTCACGCCGGCGACGCGGAGCTCGTTCTTGGTGCCAACCACAGCCGCACCACCCTTCACGTAGAGCAGGACGTTGTTCCAGGCGTAGCCGACCTGACCGGTGATCAGACCAAACGAATCGATCTTCGAGCGGTTGGTGAAGCCGGTGAGCGCGCTGAGGTTGTCGCCCGAGAAGTCAGCCCAGTTGCCCTGGCCTTCCAGGCCGAACACCCACTGAGCCGACTGCCAGCGATAGCCGACCTGGCCACCGACCGTGCCGCCCGTGGCGTTGTGCGAGCCCTCCCCGCCAACCAGCGGAGCGCGCTGATCCCAGGTCGTGTGAGCGGAAGCACCGCCGCCGTTGATACCGATGTAGAAGCCGCTCCAGTCATAGACGGTCGCGATCATCGCGGGCGCCTTGGTGTAAGGCCGCGCAGCGAGGTCAGCAGCCAGCGCCGGTGCAGTCGCGCTGAGCGCAACAAGGCTCACAGCAGCAAGCAACAAATTCTTGTTCATTTGAATCCCGTTCCAGTTTCGTCATTAGGCCCCCGGGCCATGGCGACGTCATATCAGCGATCGACGGAATTGCTGTAACCCCGACGCAACAGTTCGCTCCAAAGACCGGCGCTGCATTAATGAAAGTTTAGCAGCGCGTTCAGGAAACCCTTTGAAACAAGACTATTCAGCAGTTCCAATGTCTTCTGCGCGAGATGCGCTTCATGCGCGCGTGACATTGTCGCGCGCACAATCCTGTGATTGAAAACCGAAGATGCGCGCGCCGTTTTCTCTCCCTATTGTCGCCATATTCTCGCTTGCGATCGCCACATTCGCGCTGGTGCCCGGCGCAAGCACGCCGGCGTAGCGCCGCAGAGACTAACTTATCGCTGCCAGCAGGCGTTCGGCAGCCTTGAGATCTGGAGTATCCAACCCCTCCGAAAATTGACCGAATACCGGCCGCAACAGTGCCTTCGCGTCGTCGGCGCGCCCCTGACTCGCCCAGAGCTTTGCGAGATCGGTCGCCGTTCGCAACTCCCACGCCTTTGCACCCTGAACGCGGCTCAGTTCAAGCGACTGCATAAAGCATGCCTGAACGGCGTCGATGCTGGGCTGCGGCATGGACAGAAGAAGGTTGCCCTTCACACGCAGCAACTCTGGCATGTGGGCGAGCTCTCCGCTTGCCTCCACCATTCTGATCGTCTCATCGATCGTTGCAGTGCCTTCAGCGAACCGATCTGTCGCTGCGAGGCCTTGGACCAGCGCGATATTCAAGAGCGTGTAGGGCGAATAGTGCAGCTGTTCCAGATAGCCTTTCAGATCCTCAACGCCATCCGTCATGTCCCCTCGATGGATAGCCAGCGCTCCTCTGAAGCCGCGTCCGGCTGCGAGATAAGGCGCCAAAAAATAAGTTTCGGAACGGGAGATGAGCCAATCTATGTACTCTTCGGCGGTCTCCAGGTCGCCGTTCCAGAAGAACACGTTAACACACAGAATCAAGGCGATACACAACGTCAACGAATGGTCCGCCCTCGCTGCGATCTCGATTGTCCGGCGTGCGCGCTCCGCCGCTTGAGCCGGATGGCCCTGCAACCACAGATTCCTTGCGAGAATGGCGCCGACGAGGTTTCTACCGTCGAAGCCGAAGCTGATCGTCGTACTCGACCGGGAGCTTCTCTCGTGCTTGAGGGCCGCCTCGAGCTCCACGCGAGCGGCGCCGAGGTCACCCATAAAGTGGAATACACTGCCCAAAAAGAAGTGAGCTAAAGCGACAGCTTCCACATCTTCAATAGTCCTGGCAATAACGGAACAACGCATGCCGTAATGCCGGGCAGTGTTGAAATCTCCGCTGCGTATGCAAAACATCTGCAGCTGGGGCAGCAGCCTCACCTGGTCGAGGGCGTTGCCGCGCTCTTCAGCAATCGCTAGACTCCTGTTCAAGGCTACGCCCGCCGCGCTGATTTCTCCGCGCATGAAATTCAAGGACAATCCGAGGGCTGCTTGCAGGTGCATCTCATCGAGCCCTCCGAGAGTAGCGTCGTCGAGAGCAAGGATTGCGCGCTCCGACCATCGATGACACTCGCTCAGCAAAGACATTGCCAGGAAAGCAGGCGCCGCCGCCGAGGCAAGCTTCACGCCGACCTTGACATTGCCGTTCGTGCCAAAGCACCATTCCAGAGCCGCGCGAACATTGTTGAGGGCCGCAAAGTGCGGTACCCGTTCCGCGCCACTCGATAAGGTCGGCCAATCTGTCCCGGTCTTCTCCAGCCACTGGCGGTAGTAAGCCGCGTGGCGGATGCGCAACTCGCTCTGTTCGGCATCGGCAACGTCGGTTTCAAGAGCGTAAGCACGCGTCGTATCCAGGAGTCGGTACCGCATCACAGTCCCGATCGGATGGGTTACGACCATCGACTTGGCGACAAGGCTGTCGATCGCGCCAAAGACGAGCGATTGATCGACGTCGGCGCTCGTCACTACCGCCAGCGCCGCATCAAGGGAAAAATGCCCGACGAACACAGCGAGACGGCGCAGCACGATGCGCTCCAATTCCGAGAGAAGCCCGTAGCTCCAGTCCAGCGTCGCCTGCAGGGTTTTTTGGCGCGGCGGCGCGGTGCGCCGTCCTATCCATAGCAACGCCAGACGCTGGTCGAGAAGCGCGGCGGTTTCCGCCAGGCCGTAGGTCTCTACCCGTCTTGCGGCCAACTCAATTGCAAGGGCGACCCCGTCAAGCTTCCGACAGATGCTCGCCACAACCACGGCCTCCAAGTCACTGAAGTCCATGCGAGCGCCACTCGCCAATGCCCGGTCCATAAAAAGCTGGGTCGCGGGAAACCTGTGGGCGACCGCGGCCGTGAGCCCCTTATCATCCGGCGGACAAGCCAGTGGATCCAGTCTGTAGACGTGCTCGGCTTCGACCTGGAGAGCTTCGCGACTTGTCGCCAAGATGTGGACTTGCGGCGCAGCCGCGACGATCCGCGCCGCGAGAGCCGCTACCGCGTCGACCAGATGCTCGCAGGTATCGAGGATGAGCAGAATTCGTTTGTCCCGTAGATACGCGACCAGGTTGGGCGTCGCATCCTCGGACTGGACCGACAGACTCAGCATGGAGGCCAAGAATGTGGCCACCAAGCCTGGATCGCTCAACGTCCCAAGATCGACAAAGAGCACAGCATCCGCGAACGCAACACTCAAGTGGCGTCCAACCGCCACCGCAACTGTGGTTTTGCCAATCCCGCCGGTGCCGACGATTGTGACAAAGCGGGCGGCGGTCAGTTGGTTCGACAGCCTGAGAACGTCATCATCGCGCCCCACCATTCGAAATAACGGGCTAGGCAGATTGGCGTGCGGGAAACTGATGGCAGTCTCGGGAGATGCGTTGCCTTGATCGCCAGATCGCGACAAGGGGGCGACAAAGCAGTACCCCTTCCCGGCCAGCGTCACGATGTATCGAGCACCGTTCGTTCCATCGCCGAGTGCATTGCGCAGGTTGGCAATTTGAACCCGCAAGCTGTTTTCGTGTACGGCGGCGCCAGGCCAGACGCGTGCGAGCAAATCCTTCTTGCTCATGGCTTCGTAGGGACGGGACACGAGAGCAATTAAAATGTCGAGCGCTCGTGTGCTCAACTCTACAGGTGTTCCCGCTCTGGTGAGCAGCTTTTCGCTTGCGACCAAGCTGAAAGGACCGAACGATATGACGTCTCCGGCTTGTGCCATCGGCATAATCATGGCGTCGTCCTGCGTAACCGCCTGATCTCGCGTTTCTATTTTATGCCAAGGATCAGTCTCGCACCATAGCGATCAGGGTGAGACGCGGGCTCTGCAGGCTCAACTCATGCGCGTAGCCTAACAACTCTTAACAGCGCGACATAACGCCTAACGACCACTTTGCCCGACATCGGCGTACTTCTCGGACGAAGCCGCAAGAGACAGCTTTCGGTCGAGGCCAGGAGATGCACCGATGCTTACGAACGAGATCATTGAAATCAACGTCGATCGCAGACGGCTTTTGACCAGGGCCGCAATGGGAATTGCCGCGGTCGGCGTCACGAGCCTGCTTCCCGCCCACCCTGCGCTGGCGGCCGCATCCGGCGCCGTCCGCCCGTTCCATATTCGTGTCCCGGATATCGAATTGATGGATCTGCGCCAGCGTCTGGCGGCAACGCGGTGGCCCGAGAACGAAACCGTCGCCGATGAGTCCCAGGGCGTGCAACTGGCGGCCATGCAGGAGCTCGTGCACTATTGGCAGAAGGACTACGACTGGCGGAAGATCGAGGCGCGGCTCAACGCGCTGCCGCAGTTCGTCACCGAGATTGACGGGCTGGACATTCACTTCATCCACGTCCGTTCGAGGCATGAAAATGCGCTGCCGCTCATCGTCACGCATGGGTGGCCCGGCTCGGTCATCGAGCAACTCAAGATCATCGATCCGCTGACCAATCCCACGGCGCACGGCGGCAGCGCCTCGGATGCGTTCCACCTCGTGATTCCATCGATACCGGGCTACGGCTTTTCCGGAAGGCCGACGACGACCGGCTGGGATCCTGCCCACATTGCCCGTGCCTGGGTCGTGCTGATGAAGCGTCTTGGCTACGCCAAATTCGTCTCGCACGGCGGCGACTGGGGCGGGAATATCACGAATGTGATGGCTGAGCAGGCGCCGCCCGAATTGCTCGGCATTCACGTCACCTTCCCCGAGACTATTCCTCCCGATGTCGGCAAGGCACTACAGGCCGGCGGCCCGCCGCCATCCGATCTATCAGCCGGCGAAACACGCGCCTACGAGCAGCTGGTCAGGCTGCGCACCAAACATCTTGCCTACGCATTCGAGATGGCGACGCGCCCTCAAACGCTATATGCGTTCGCGGACTCTCCCGCTGGCCTTGCAGCCTGGCTGCTTGATCACGGCGACAATTATGGTCAGCCGGCATCGGCGATCATGTCAGCCGTGCTCGGGCACACCGTCAATGGCCACCCTGCGGGCGCGCTGACCCGGGACGATATCCTCGACAACATCACGCTATACTGGCTGACCAACACGGCGGTTTCTTCGGCGCGGCTCTATTGGGAGAACAAGCGCCGCCTGTTGAGTGCGGTGAATGTGGCGATCCCGGCGGCCGTGACCGTCTTTCCCGGCGAGATCTATCAGGCGCCGCGGAGCTGGACCGAGCGGGCGTATCACAAGCTGATCTATTTCAAGGAGGTCGATCGGGGCGGCCACTTCGCGGCCTGGGAACAGCCCGAACTCCTCAGCGCAGAACTACGGGCTGCTTTCAGGTCTCTGCGTCAGTCGACCTGAGCGAATTCCCAGAGATCAACCAGTTCGATCAGCACAATTCAACCATCCAGGGAGTAGGCCATGATTGCATCAAGAGCCTTAGAGATCGCCAACCAGGATCGGCGCAAGGTTCCGAGCGCCGCGGTCGGAATCGCCGCCGCGGGTGTCGCCGGCATTGCCAGCCATCCAGCCGCGGCCACGACGAGCGATGAAATTCGCCCCTTCCGGGTCAAATTTGCCGAAGAGGCGCTGGTCGATCTGCGCCGGCGCATCCGCGCGACGCGATGGCCTGACCGGGAAACGGTCACGGATGATTCCCAGGGCGTCCAACTCGCGGCTCTCAGGGACGTCGCGCACTATTGGGGAAGTGGTTACGACTGGCGCAAATGCGAAGCGAAACTGAACGCCCTACCGCAATTCATCACCGAGATTGACGGGCTGGACATTCATTTCATCCACGTCCGTTCGAAGCATGAGAACGCGCTGCCGCTAATCGTGACGCATGGGTGGCCCGGGTCGATCATCGAGCAGCTCAGGATCATCGATCCCCTCACCGATCCCACGGCGCATGGCGGAACTGGATCGGACGCCTTCCATCTCGTGATCCCGTCATTGCCGGGCTACGGCTTTTCGGCCAGGCCGACCACGACCGGCTGGGATTCGGATCGCACCGCACGTGCGTGGGTCGTGCTGATGAAGCGCCTCGGATACACGCGCTTTGTGGCGCAAGGCGGCGACCTGGGAGGCGGAATCTGCACTGCAATGGGCAGACAGGCGCCGCCGGAATTGCTGGGCATTCACACAAATTTCCCGGGCACCATTCCCCCGGACATCGCAAAATCGCTCCAGGGCGGCAATCCGCCGCCGTCCGATCTTTCAGCCGACGAGAAGCGCGCCTACGCGCAACTGACCGTCCTGTTCGCGAAGAAGCGCGCTTACGCGCAAGTCATGGCGACGCGCCCGCAAACGCTCTACGGCCTGGCGGATTCGCCGGTCGGCCTGGCCAGCTGGCTTCTTGACCATGGCGACGGTTATGGCCAGCCGGCCGCGGCGATCATGTCGGCTGTTCTCGGGCGCACGATCAACGGACATCCCGCGGACGGCCTGACACGGGACGATGTGTTGGACGACATCGCACTTTATTGGCTGACCAACACGGCGGTCTCTGCGGCGCGCTTCTATTGGGAAAATCACCTCAATCTCTACAACGCCGCCGACGTCTCCATCCCGGCTGCCGTCAGTATCTTTCCCGGCGAGAACTATCCGGCGCCGCGGAGCTGGACAGAGCGCGCCTATCACAAGCTCATCTATTTCAACCAAGTCGAGAAAGGCGGGCACTACGCCGCCTGGGAGCAGCCTCAGATCCTGAGCGCAGAGGTACGGGCTGGCTTCAGACCGCTGCGTCAGTCGATTTGAGAGAACTTCGGCCGTGCCGAGCGTCATCGCATCAACTCCCCAAAACCTCACCTGAAAGGATACCCAATGAACACCATCGTGAAAGCCGCCGCCGTGCAGATCAGCCCGGTGCTGTACAGCCGCCAGGGCACTGTCGGGAAGGTCGTGAAGAAGATACGGGAACTGGGCGAAGAGGGCGTCCAGTTCGCAACCTTCTCCGAAACTCTCGTGCCCTACTATCCCTACTTCTCGTTCGTGCAGTCGGGGCAACAGCTGATGACTGGCAAGGAGTATCTCCGTCTCCTTGAAGAATCCGTCACGGTCCCGTCCGCCGAAACCTGCGCCATCGGCGAGGCCGCACGGGCCGCAAACATGGTTGTCGCGATCGGCATCAACGAGCGCGACGGCGGAACGATCTACAACACGCAACTTCTCTTCGATGCGGACGGCACGCTGATCCAGCGCCGCCGGAAGCTGACGCCAACTTTCCACGAACGCATGATCTGGGGCCAGGGCGACGCCTCGGGCCTGCGCGCCGTCGACAGCGCTGTCGGGCGCATCGGTCAGCTCGCTTGCTGGGAGCACTTCCTGCCTCTGGCGCGCTACGCTCTCATCGCCGACGGCGAGCAGATCCATGCGGCCATGTATCCGGGATCGGTCTTCGGCCAGCCCTTCGCGGACAAGATGGCGGTCAGCATCCGCCAGCACGCGCTCGAATCCGCCTGCTTCGTCGTGAACGCAACGGCGTGGCTCGACAGCGATCAGCAGGCGCAGATCATGCGGGACACCGGCTGCACGGTCGGGCCAATCTCCGGCGGTTGTTTCACGGCCATCGTCGATCCCCAAGGCCAGTTCATCGGCGAGCCGCTCACGTCCGGCGAAGGCGAAGTGATTGCCGATCTCGACTTCACCCAGATTGACGTCCGCAAGCAGCTCATGGACGCCCGCGGTCACTACAGCCGTCCCGAGCTGTTCAGCCTGCTGATCGATCGGACGCCGGCACCGCATGTCCATGAGCGCTCTGCGCAGCCCAGCGCCGAGGCTGTACCTTTTGCTGTCTACGAGAAACGGGCCCTCGAAGCCCTGTAACTCGCTCATCCCACGGAGACAAAAGATGAGCGATCTATTGGAAACTGCAGTCGCGGCGCATGGCGGCTGGGAGCGTTGGCAGGAGCTCAGCAAGCTGACGGCGCATGTTTCCGTCAGCGGCGGCTTGCTGCTGGCGAAGGGCAAGGCTGATGCTCTTGCCGATGCTCACATTGCGGTGGACCCGCATCGGCAACATGTCGAGCGATCCCCATTCGGCGCGCCAGGGCGGCACAGCGTCTACGAGCCCGAACGCACCACAATCGTGACCGATACGGGCGAGATCATCGAGACCCGTGAGAGTCCGAGGAACGCATTCGCCGGCCATAGTTATGCAACCCGCTGGGATGATCAGCATCTGATCTATTTCAGTAGCTATGCAATGTGGACCTATCTGACAACACCGTTCCTCTTCAAACTGCCGGGCTTTCGCGCTGAAGAAGTCGAGCCTTGGGAGGAAGGCGGCGAAACTTGGCGACGTCTTCGCGTCACCTTTCCGGCAAACGTGCACAGCCATTGCACGGAGCAAACTGTCTACTTTGGACCGGACGGAATTCTGCGCCGGCATGACTACAGCGTCGATGTCGTGGGCGGCACGAAGTCGGCGAATTATGCTTCCAAGCCGAAGTCCTTTGGCGGAATCGTTTATCCGACGCAGCGCCGAATCTATGTGACCGGACCCGACAACCGGCCCCTGCTCGAGCGCGTCGTTCTCTCCATCGACATCCAGGACATTGAGATGAACCGGAGGACGACATGAAATTCGTTTCTGCCGCCGCGCTGGCACTTGCTGGCTGCCTTGTCGGCTTTAATTCCGCAAACGCGCAAGGAGCCGCTATGAAAACGACGCCGGCGA
The DNA here is from genome assembly GCF_049949275.1 of Bradyrhizobium genosp. A. Lineage (NCBI taxonomy): Bacteria > Pseudomonadati > Pseudomonadota > Alphaproteobacteria > Hyphomicrobiales > Nitrobacteraceae > Bradyrhizobium > Bradyrhizobium genosp. A. Next base: position 4,686,376 of record NZ_CP188196.1, read on the forward strand.
CCAAAATTCTCGCCATCGGGACCATCAATCCCGGTTTTGAACAGTCGCAAGTGTTTGCTGTCCTACCGCAGGAAGTACGGGAGACTGTCGACCTCTACCTCGATGGCAAAATCGAGCAGTGGTACTCGCTACAGGGAAAGCCGGGCGTTGTGTTCATCATCAACGTCACCGATCCGGCCGTCGCTCACGAAATGCTCGAAAAACTGCCTTTGGGTAAAGCACATATGATGAGCTTCGAACTGATCTCCATTGGCCCGCTCAACCCTCTTCGCTTTTTGCTGGGCATGCAGCCGAAACCTTGAGATATGCAAGGCCTTGCCCGGACGTCATGCGCGGGCGCTCGCTAGTTCTGCCATCGCTCCGTCTGACCCGCGTGGGAGATAGCTGGGAGGAGCGCGAGCTTACACCGGCGTATAGATCACGAGCTTCAGCGCGGGATCGTCATTGGCCTGAAAGCTCGTGTGCTCGAAATGCAGCACACCCTTGGTGGGATGCGTCATGGTCTTACGGCCCGACAACGTGCTGCGGATCTCGTGCGCGCCCCACCATTTGACGAACTCCGGACTACCCTGCCGCAGCCGCGTCAGCAATTCCACGAAAGCGGGATCGCCCGCCCAGACGTCATGGGTCGCGCGAAACATCGCCACCATGGCCTTGGCCACGTCCGCCCAGCCCGCGCCATAGGATTTTCGCGTGCGCTTGTTGGTCATCATCAGCAGCAGTGTGTTGCGATCCTCCTCTGGCAGCCGGCCGAACGCAAAGATCTCCTCGGCGGCTTCGTTCCAGGCCAGCACATCCCAGCGCCGCCCGGTGATATAGGCCGGATGCGGCAGGCTCTCGACCAGTCGCAGAATGGGCGGCGGCACCACCTCGCGGGTGAACGCACCCCTTGCACCGTCGCGCGCGAGATCCTTGAGATGCGCGTGCTCGGTCTTGCTGAGGCGCAGCGCACGCGCGAGCGCATCGACTGTGGTGACCGACGGGCTGACGGTGCGGCCCTGCTCGAGGCGGATGTACCAGTCGACGCCGATGCCGGCGAGCTGGGCGACCTCCTCGCGGCGGAGCCCTGCGGTGCGCCGCCGCTGACCCGCGGGAAGGCCGACCGTCTTCGGCGACAGCTTTTCGCGGCGGGAGCGGAGGAAGTCGCCGAATTCGACGCGGCGGGGGTCGGCCATGCTTGCTGCCACCTGATGGAGGGTCGTCTGAATACTAGGATAATACCAGGCCTTCTTTGCTCTGCAAGGGCGGCGCATATCGGTATCACCCGTCTCTGAGGTGAACATCATGAAAGCTGCCGTACTTAAATCCTTCGGATCCCCACTTGCGATCGAGGACGTGCCCGCCCCGGTGCTCGGCACCGGCGAGGTCATCGTCGATGTCGTCGCCACGCGCGTGCTGTCCTACATGAACGAGGTCTTCAGCGGTGAACGCAATTATGCGCTCGACCTGCCGATCATCCCGGGCCCGGGCGGCATCGGCCGGGTGCGCGCGATCGGTCCGGACGCGACCAAGCTCGGCGTTGGCGACTGGGTATTCTGCGACCCGACCGTGCGTTCGCGCGACGATGTCGTGGCGCCCGATATCGCCCTGCAGGGGCTCACGGCCGCCGGCCTCGGCGGCATGCGCCTGCAACAGCATTTTCGTCACGGCTCGTTTGCCGAGCAGATGCGGGTGCCGACGGAGAATGTGAAGCGGCTCGGCGCGATCACTTCGGAAGACGCCTCACAATGGTGCGCGCTGGGGACGGCGCTGGTGCCCTATGGCGGCTTTCTCGCCGCCAACCTGCAAGCAGGCGAGACCGTGCTGGTGAGCGGGGCCACAGGCAATTTCGGCAGCGCGGCCGTCTCCGTCGCGCTGGCGATGGGCGCGGCCTGCGTGGTGACGCCTGGCCGCAACGAAAAGATCCTGGCCGACCTCGTCCGCCGCTTCGGCGCGCGGGTGAAGCCGGTCAGGCTCACCGGCAACGAGGACGACGACCGCGAGGCGATGAAGCGCGCTGCGGGCGGCCCGATCGACTGCGTGTTCGACATCATGCCGCCCTCGGTGAGCCCCGAAGTGGTGCGTGCGGCAATCATGACGGTCCGCGCCTACGGCCGCGTCGTGCTGATGGGCGGCGTCGGCATGGCGGGCGGACCGGGCCTCGAGCTGCCCTACCCCTGGCTCATGCGCAACTGCATCTCCATCCACGGCGTCTGGATGTATCCGCCGGACGCGGCAAGCCGCCTGATCGCGCTGGTGCGCGCAGGGCTGCTGCGGCTCGACGAATATGTGACGACGGATTTCGACCTCGACCACGTCAACGAGGCCGTGGCCCACGCCGCAGCCAACGGCGGACCGTTCAAATTGACCGTGATCAGGCCATAGACGACCTGCGCGCCGCGGCGATGCGCTGCTGCGGCGGGTTTGCCTGATCTGTCAGATGGCTGGAAGACGTCACCCCGATCGTGGACGGCCACGGCCGTCTACTGTGCATGGGGTTGTTTTCGCGGTTTTTATTCGAGCTCGATGACCTGGCCGTTGGACAGCGACACGCGCCGGTCCATTCGGCCGGCGAGCTCCATGTTGTGGGTCGCGATCAGCATCGAGACCTTGGTCGCCTTGACCAGCTGCATCAGGGCCTGGAACACGTGGTCGGCGGTGTGCGGATCGAGGTTGCCGGTCGGCTCGTCCGCGAACAGCACCCGCGGCGCATTGGCGACTGCACGCGCGATCGCGACGCGCTGCTGCTCACCGCCCGACAGCTCCGCCGGCCGATGCGTGATGCGGTCGCCGAGGCCGAGATAGCCCAGGATCTCCTTGGCGCGCTTGACGCTCTCGGACTTCTTCAGGCCGCGGATCATCTGCGGCATCATCACGTTCTCCAGCGCCGAGAATTCCGGCAGCAACCGGTGCGACTGGTAGACGAAGCCGATATCGGTGCGGCGGAGCTGGGTGCGCTCGATGTCGGGCAGTTGCGAAGTCGGCGCGCCATTGACGTAGACCTCGCCGGAATCGGGCGCCTCGAGCAGGCCCGCAATGTGCAGCAACGTCGACTTGCCCGAGCCCGACGGCGCGACCAGCGCCACGGATTGGCCCGCCCACAGCGCGAGCTTGGCGTTGTCGAGGATCGTCAGCGCCACCTCGCCCTGCAGGTATTGCCGTTTTATCTCGTGGAGATAGATGACCGGTACATCTTCCGCCCCCTGCGCCTGCTCCATCAGCCCCTCACTCGTACCGCAGCGCTTCGACGGGATCGAGGCGCGCGGCGCGCCACGACGGGTAGAGCGTCGCCAGGAACGACAGCGTCAGCGCCATGATGACGACCGCTGTGGTCTCGCCGACGTCGATCTCGGCGGGCAGTTTCGACAGGAAGTAGAGTTCTGGCGAGAACAGCTCGGTGCTGGTCAGCCAGGACAGGAATTGCCGGATGGATTCGATGTTGAGGCAGATCACCAGCCCCACGAAGAAACCGACCAGCGTGCCGACCACGCCGATGGAGGCGCCCGTGATCAGGAAGATCCGCATGATCGAGCCTTGCGAGGCGCCCATCGTGCGCAGGATCGCAATATCGCTGCCCTTGTCCTTCACCAACATGATCAGGCCGGAGACGATGTTGAGGGCGGCGACCAGCACGATCATGGTCAGGATCAGGAACATCACGTTGCGCTCGACCTGGAGCGCGTTGAAGAAGGTCGAGTTGCGCTGCCGCCAGTCGACCAGGAATACCGGCCGGCCCGCGGCCTCCGTCACCGATTTGCGGAAGGAATCGATCTTATCGGGATTGGTGGTGAACACCTCGATCGAGGTGACGTCGCTGCTGCGGTTGAAATAGGCCTGCGCTTCGGCAAGTGGCATGAAGACGAAGCCGAGGTCGTATTCGGACATGCCGATCTCGAACACCGCGACGATCTTGTACGGCTTGATCCGCGGCGTCGTGCCCATCGGCGTCACCGCGCCCTTCGGCGCCACCAGCGTCACGCTGTCGCCGGCATGCAGCGACAGCTGGTCGGCGAGCCTGCGGCCGATCGCGACGCCCTGCCCGTCGTCAAAGCCCTCGAGCGAACCCTGCTTGATGTTCTTGGCGATCGAGGTGAGGTTGTTGAGGTCGTCGGAGCGGATGCCGCGCACCAGCACGCCCGAGGCGTTCCAGGGCGAGGACGCCAGCGCCTGGCCGTCGACCACGGGGGCAGCCAGCCGGATGCCCTGGACCTGGCTGATGCGCTCGGCGACGTCCTTCCAGTCGGTCAGCGGCGATTCCAGCGGCTGGACCAGGATGTGGCCGTTCAGCCCCAGGATCTTGTCGAGCAACTCTTTCCGGAAGCCGTTCATCACGGCCATCACGATGATCAGCGTGGCGACGCCGAGCATGATGCCGAGGAAGGAGAACCCGGCGATGACCGAGATGAATCCCTCCTTGCGGCGCGCCCGCAAATAGCGCGCCGACAGCATCCACTCGAAGGGCGCGAAAGGCGCGGTTTGAACGGTCTCAGTCATGGTGTCATCCATCGCTCGATAATCCCATGATTCGGGGTCAATTGTGGCCGGATTGGCGGCCGCATTCGCGCGATGAACAATATTCAGCCGACCAGGCGCGCAACGGCGTCCGCAGGCGACATCGTCTCGCGGGCGCCGTCACTGCGCCGCTTGATTTCGACCTTGCCGTCGGCAAGCCCCTTCGGCCCGATCATGATCTGCCAGGGGATACCGATCAGATCGGCAGCCGCGAATTTGGCGCCGGCGCGCTGGTCGGTGTCGTCATAAAGCACGTCGACGCCCTTGGCCGCGAGCTCGGCATAGAGTTTTTCGCAGGCCGCATCGACCGCGGCATCGCCTTGCTTGAGGTTCAGCACCGCGACCCGGAACGGCGCCACCGCCTCCGGCCATTTGATGCCGGCATCGTCATGGCAGGCCTCGATGATGGCGCCGAGCAGGCGCGAGACGCCGACGCCGTAGGAGCCGCCATGGATCGGCACGTCCACACCGTCCGGGCCCGCCACCATCGCCTTCATCGGCTCGGAGTATTTCGTGCCGAAATAGAAGATCTGGCCAACCTCGATGCCGCGGGTGTTCACCCGCTTATCCGCAGGCACTTCCTGCTCAAACCGCGCGGGATCGTGTACGTCCTCCGTCGCGGCATAGACCGAGGTCCACTGCTTGATGATCGGGCTCAGGTCGCTCTCATAATCGACGTCCTCGCCCGGCACCGGCAGATCCAGCACGTCGCGATTGATGAAAACACCGGATTCGCCAGTCTCCGCGAGCACGATGAACTCGTGGCTGAGATCGCCGCCGATCGGGCCGGTCTCGGCGCGCATCGGGATCGCCTTCAGCCCCATCCGCGCGAAGGTGCGCAAATAGGCGACGAACATCTTGTTGTAGGCGACCCGAGCGGCAGCCTCGTTGAGATCGAAGGAATAGGCATCCTTCATCAGGAACTCGCGGCCGCGCATCACGCCGAAACGCGGACGCTGCTCGTCGCGGAATTTCCATTGGATATGATAGAGATTCAGCGGCAGGTTCTTGTAGGACTTCACGTAAGCGCGAAAAATCTCGGTGATCATTTCCTCGTTGGTCGGCCCGTAGAGCAGCTCGCGCTTGTGGCGGTCGGCGATGCGCAGCATCTCCGGACCGTAGGCGTCGTAGCGGCCACTCTCGCGCCAGAGGTCGGCGAGCTGGAGCGTCGGCATCAGCAGTTCCAGCGCGCCGGAGCGGTCCTGCTCTTCGCGCACGATCTGCTCGATCTTCTTCAGCACGCGGAAGCCGAGCGGCAGCCAGGCATAGATACCGGCCGCCTCCTGCCGGATCATGCCGGCGCGCAGCATCAGCCGATGCGAGACGATCTCCGCCTCTTTCGGGTTTTCCTTCAGGATGGGCAGAAAGAACCGCGACAACCGCATGGTAATACTCTGGGAATCAGCAAGGGGCTGCAGTGAAACCGGATTGGCAGCGAAAACACAAGGCCGGGAATGAGGAAAAGCCGCTAACGCGGCGGAATTCCTGTCATTTTTCCGTTGCCTTCAGGTTCGACTTGAACCGCGCCGGACCTTACGGTGGCGCGACCTCGAGCTCGTCTTCGAGCGTTATCTTCTCGAAATCGGTCACCAGCGCGTCGATCCGCACATGCCAGCGGCCAGCGAAGGGCAGCTCGACCTTGCGCACGTGCCAATAGCCGTCAGGCCCGAGCTCGGCGTCGCGCTCCATGGGCTCGATGCCGCGCTCGGGCAGGCTGAGCGTCAGCGTCGTCTCCTTCGCCTTCAGAGGCGTCGCATCGCCGGTCATGAGCTGAAGCACGAAATCGTCCATGCCGGCCTTGCCGGGCGACACCAGCACCTGGAACATCGCCTTGTCGGTGTGGATGTGGACTGCCAGCGGCGTCTCCGGGACGATGGTCCGTGGCGGCGGCGTGAAGCGCCAGCCGGCGACGACGGCGAAGATGCCGAGCGCGGCCCCGCATTCGAGCAAGATCGAACGCCTGAGCGCAGACGCAGCCGCATGATCTTTTGCCAGCGCCGGCGTTAGTCGGGTGCGATTGAGCGCAGCGAGCGCCAGCAGGAGCAGGACCAGCGCTAGCTTGATAGACAGGATGATGCCATAGCTGGTCTCGACCAGCGCGGATGGCTTTTCGAGCTGAATGATCGCAAGCGTCAGTCCGGTCAGTGCCAGCGCGGCGACCACCGGCATGGCGATGCGCGAGAAGCGGTTCAGAAGCGGCAGCACCGCCAGCGTCGGCTTCGACAGCAGCGCGACGAGCGGCGCCAGCGCCCCAATCCAAAAGGCAACGGCGAGGCCATGGAGGAAAACCGCCGGCCGCGTCAGCACCTCAGGCGAGGCCGTTGCGGCGTGCCCGGTCATCGCAAGCGAGAGCCCAACGCCGGCGAACGCGACCACCGCAAGAGCGCGCGCATACCAAGCGCGGCCCAGCGCCATCAGCGCGAGCAACATCGCAGCGATGGCGACGAGTAAGGCGGGGCCGGCGCTGGTCGCGAATGCGATGGTCCAGGGAGCCACCGTCACGAGCGCTGCCGGCGGCAGACCGAGGAGGTCGAGACCCAAAATGCCCAGCGAGACAACGGCGCTTGGGAGACCGACCAGCAGCGCTGCGCGCGGCACGCTCATGCCCGCCATCGACCACGCGATCCAGCGGCCAAAGAACACGCCACCGACACCGACAAACAGCCCGAGATAGAGACCGATCCGCGACAGCCAGATCAGCGCGTCCAACCGGCCGTCCGCATTGGCCGGAAGCTGCGTGGCCGTCGGCGCGCCGACCGAAAAGATCACCGATCCCGTGACGGGATGGCCGTCCTGCGAGATCACCCGGTAGCTCACGACCGCCGTGCCCTGCGGCAGGTCCGGCGGCATCGCAACGGAAATGCTCTCGCCGGATGTCGCGACGCGCGCATCGTCGCGCGCCCTGCCCGCGCCGTCGATCAACTGGATCGCGCCCGGGGTCACCGCCTCGCTGAAGCGCAATTCCACCGCCTTTGGCGCGCTCGCAAGGATACTGCCGCTCGCCGGCTCGACCGAGATCAACGCCGCATGCGCTGAGGCATCGGTCGACGTGCCGGCGACGACGAGCAGCGTCACGAGCGCGGCGAGAAGACGCATTACGGCTTGGGCAGCAGCTTCACGCCGGGCGCCGGCGACTTATCCTCATGCGAATGCGCTGCCCCCTCCACTGGAACTTCGATCCAGCGGCTGACACCCTTCTCGCATTCCTGCACCACCGGGAAATACAGCGTGGTGTTGGGCCTCAGGCTGTCGGTGAGGAAGCTGCTGACGACGAACTCGTCGTAATTGTGGTCCGGCAACTTGCCGCCGGACCAGACCACTTCCTTCACCCCCGAAGTCAGCTTGTTGCCGTGATAGTCGTATGCGCTGGCATATTGCCCTTCGACGACATCGACGGTCCAGCCGGCCTTCGGCATCGGTTTCACCGCGATGACGCCTTCGGGGATCTGAACGCGCATCTTGACCGTCGGCGAGCCGGAACAGCTGTGCGGCACGGCGAAGACGGCCTTGTAGGACGCACCGACCGTGGCCTGCTTTGTTTCCAGCGTGATGTGCGCGCGCGCGGGTGTCGCCACAAGCGCAACGAGGACGATCGCATAGGTTGCCTTCGACATTTTGGGCCTCACATGTTCAGAGCTTCATTACCGCACCCGCAGCCCTTGCCGCGGCTTCAGCTTCGGCAATGACGTCCTGCCGCCGCCTGAGCACATCGGCCACCAGAACAGGCCCAGCGTGCTCGGGCGATCCGGAATCGAAAGGCGGTTTCGGGTCATATTCCAGCAGGAGCTGGATTCGCCTCGCGGTCTCCTCACCCGAGAGTTTCGCGGCAATGGTCAACGCAAAGTCGATCCCGGCCGTCACCCCGCCGGCGGTCACTCGATTACGATCCTCGACCACGCGGTCGGTTCGCACGACGGCGCCCATATGCGCGAGCAGATCACGCACGTACCAGTGCGAAGTGGCCTGATATCCTCTCAGGAGACCAGCGGCGCCAAGCAACAGTGAACCCGTGCAAACGCTCGTCACGAAGCGCGCCGCCTCGCCTTGCGCCCTGATGAAATCGACCGTCTGTCGATCCTGCACCGCCGCGACCGTTCCCTTCAATCCGCCGGGCACGAACAACACGTCGAAAGCCTTCGGCGCCGTCTCGAACGTCATCGTCGGCGCGACCGGCAGGCGAACGTCGGTCATCACCGCCTGCTCCGTCTTCGCGACCAGTTGAACATCCGCCCGCATCATGTTGAACGCCGTCAGCGGGCCAGCCAGATCGAGCAGGATCATGTCGGAGTAGATCACCAGTCCCACTTTCGGGCGGCCAGACGGCGCCGGCTGCGCAAGGGCAGCCGGCGCCAGGAGGTTGAGCAGGGACGCCGCCGCCAAAGTCGCGTTGAACTCTCTTCGATCCATGGCTCTTCCTCCCGGCGATCTCAGCGTATGAGGATGGGCGACGTCACGTCGACCTCGTCCGCTTCCGACAGGCGGATGTTCAGTCCCATGCTCCAGCGGCCACCTGACGGCACCGACAACGTCGCGCGCCACTCGTCGCCGGTCGGTTCGGCCACGGCCTCGATCGGCGTGCTGCCCGCTTGCGGGCTCGTCAGCCTGACCGAAACGCCCATCGCCGCCAGCGGCCGTTCGTCCGTCGTTTCTAACTGGACCGTGATCACCACGGGTCCGGTGCGCCCGGGCGTGATGGTCACATTGGCCATCGCCTTTTCGGTGTGCAGATGGGTGAAGAAACTGTCGTCGTCGGTCGCCGCAGCGGTCGGAGCCGCCGCCACGGACATCGCAGCGGCCGCCGCGACCACGCTGGACACAACGCCCTTGACGGCAAGTCCATTGATGAATCGACGCAAGGTCATGGGAATGAAGATCATCCTCATCACATTTTCATTCCCGAATGATCCGGCATTTTCTTCATCTGCATGTGGTCGGCGTCACCGGGCGCCTGCGCGCCGACGCCCTGGACGTCGAGCGACACCGCGACCTTGCCGGCCTTCTCGAACTCCAAGATGACCGGCACCTTGTCGCCCTGCCTGAGCGGCGCCTTAAGCTGCTCGAGCATGAAGTGGTAGCCGCCCGGCGCGAACGTCACGGTCTTGCCGGGCTCGACGGTCACGCCCTTGTCGAGTGGACGCATCTTCATCACGCCGTTGTCCATGGCCATCTCGTGGATCTCGACCTTGCCGGCGATGTCGGCCGAACCGCCAATTAGCCGATCCGCCGCCGTCCCCTTGTTCTCGATCGTGAGATAGCCGCCGGCGACCTTTGCGCCGCCCGGCGTCGCCCGGCTCCAGGCCTGCGAGATGACGAGATCGCCCGCCTTGACGTCGTCGGCGCGGACGGGCGCGGTGAGGAGGCAGGTGGAAAGCGCCGTGAGTGCGAGGATGCGTGAGAGTTTGCTCATGTGTTTTGACCTTTTTTCACGGGACAAGATGGACGGCGGGATGCAGCATGCCGAGCATCCCGACAATGGCAAGAATGGCAAGGCCGAGGGCGAGCTCGATGGCACTGTTGCACGTGAGCCAGCGTTGCGCGCGACGGCCAGGCTGGGCAAGCTGCGGCGTCAACGCCAGCCGATTGATGAGGGCTAGCGTCAACATGGTTCCGAACAGGGCAAGCTTGAACAGCAACAGCTCTCCATACTCGGTCACGATCAGCGCGCGAAACGAGCCGACGAGGATGGCGCTGTTGATCAAGCCCGTGAGCACGAGCGTCGCCACGCTGACAAGGCCTAGCATCGAGAACCGCCCGACTACCTCGTAGGCAGGCGATGGCGAGTTGCTGCGGCTTGCAGCGACCAGCAAGAGGATCAGCGGCACCAGGCCGCCGATCCATGCTGCGACAGCAATCAGATGCAGCGCATCCGCCACGAGATGCAGATAGCCCACCACGCCAGCCGTCGAGCCGGCGTGCCCGGTCCAGGCAAGACTTGCGGCGAATGCGAGCGATAACGCCAGCGCAAGCCATTGCGCAACCGTCGCGCGATCGAAGGCGAGGCTGGCCGCCAGACAAATGGCAATGCCTGCGCGAACCGTTGTCACTTCGCCGAACTGGGTCTCGTTGATCACCTTCGACAACACATCCGCGGTCAACGCTTCGTCGAGCGGTAGCCCGCTCATCGAAGCGACCTGAAGCAACAACCAGATCGCGCCGGAGATCACGGCGATCGCAAGGCCGAGCCACGAGACCCATTGCGTCCGGTTCCGGAACACGGACGCCGTGCTCGGTTCCGCCTGCAAGACCGGCGCAGCGACCACGGTCCGAAATACGATGCTTCCGACCGCAATCGCCGTCGCCGCGAAATTCACGGCGCGCGTTGCAACCATCGGCATTCCGGCTGCGGACCAATCCATCGGCGACGATGCCCTTATGGACCGACCTGGAAGGTAAAATTCCCGTCGGTGGTGTGCGTGTCCACGGACAGCACGTGCCAGTTCACACGGTAGGTGCCGGCACCGCCAGACTTCAGCGGAACCGACATTTGACTGCCGCTGACACGCGCCTTGCCGGTGTCAACACGCGCTCCGGACGGGCCGGTGACGGTCACCGAACTGAAGGCTGCCTCCAGCTTCTGCGTGAAGTAGAGCGTTAAGTCACGCGGAGGGGTCGCGACCTTGTTGCCGACGCGCGGCTCGGCACGATCGAGAAAGGCGTGTGCCTGCGCCTCGCCCATCACGAGGCAGAGCAGCAGCGGGATGATTCTGAACGTGGTTGAGATTCGCATGATCAGTTCCTCGGGAAAGGGCTTGCCGGTTGAACGGCATTGCCGAAGATCGGCTTGCCGATCCCATGCGGGTCGATGTCGTCGAGATAAAGATGCAGCTGACCGATCACGCCGACGTTGGATCCGCTCTGCCGGTTGATCGGGATCAGCGCTTCGACGGCAAACTGGAATTTGTTGCCGACCCAGATCACGCCGGGATTGATCGTTCCTGTCGTCATCGTCCCCGACGTCAGCGTGTTCGCCACTGGCGTCTGGAGACTTGCCTCCACCAGCGGGATCAGGTGATTGATTAATTCGGGCAAGCCGAGATCGATCACGGCGGACTTCAGATATGGCATGCTGTACTGAATGGTCCCTCCCCAGTGCAGCACGCGCGGATGGAATTCGGTGTCGGCGGTCAGGTCGCCCGAATCCGGATCGATCGCGAATGTCGTTGTCGAATTCCGGCCCGGGATGGCGTAGCCGACCTGCCCGGTGATCGCCACCGGCCGCAGCCACGACAACGTGTCCGGCAGGTCGCCGAGGCCTTTGCCGAAGTAGATCGTCGGGGTGTAGGTATTGAAGCGATCGGCTCCGACATTCGCGGCGCCCGTGCCGCCCCATTCGATGCTGAGACCAACCGACATCACGAACTCATGCACGGGGTCCCTGAAGACGCGATACTTGAACGTGGTGTCCAGATTCTGAAATCCGTTGGCTCCGGCAGTAGTCGGATCGATCGGACCAAGGAAGGTGTAGGTCGCGCCGAACGAAATCGCGAAATCCTCCGTGATGCGCTTGGAGAACTCGGCGGATATATCACGCTGCCGCACCGGCGGAACGTCGCCGGTCTTGAAGCTATCGACGGTTGGCAGGGACAATTCGTCGTTCACGCCCGGATCGTCGATGCCGAGCGTTGCCGGAAAGAAGCGATTGCCGACGATTTCGTGGGCAACGCTTCCTGAAAGGGGAATAAGCGCGATGGCGAGCCCGCATAGGCCCGCGCGCGAGTGACAGATCGACATGAAAGCTCTCCGCAATTGATGTGCAAGTTCAGCGACCGGTCGGTCGCGACGCTCACGTCAATTGCGGTGGCGCACGCGCTTGGGCGTTGGATCGGCCGCGCGAAGTGACAAAGGCGGCTTCCGCATCGTGCCAGACCACGCGCTCGGCGTGGCGGTAGGGACCGGAGAACGTCGGCTGCGGTGCATCGAAGGACGCGCTGGCCTGCGCCAGGCAACAGATCGCGCAGGCGCCGGCATGCGCGCCCGGCGCACCGGTCTGGTCACCAAGACCCGGCGTCGACGCATCAGTGTTGTGGCAGATGAGCGCGCCCTGAAGCGGATCGGCCGCCGCAAGACCCGCCGCCCAGCAAGCGGCGATCGGCGCCAGCACCTGCATCGCCAGCGCGAGCAGGACAATGGGCAGGAATTTTTGTAGCCGCGCGCGCATCCACCGAACCATTCGTTCGCCTACGAACTAAACACCCGGGTGCTGGTCAAGTCGAGATCGCATCTCGGTTCTGCTTGGTCTGGAACAAATTTGTTGGAGAGTGTGTCGCCGACACCGCGGAGCAAGCCGATCGGGCATTTTCAAGCCGCCTATTAGCCTACCACAATTTGAAATATTATAGATATATCAATCGATTAGATGGATGATATCGCGATCATTTCGTCAACTGCTCTAATTTTGAACAATCGTTGCCGAAAATGATGACAAGTGAGAAAAGTTGATCTAGCATCCCTCTTGCTCAGGCTAGCCGCGAGGTCAAAGTCTGGTGGTCCAAGTCTCGGGAGGAGCCCCTGGCGCGCAAAACGCAGCGTCGCCCCGCCAATCAAGATCAAATCTTAGAATCGGGGATAATAGGGTCGACACAATTTTTGAGCGGGGCTAGGGCCCCGCTCTTTTTTTTGCCTGCGCGGCTGATCTGCCGATGAGTACTTCTCCCAATCCGATCGAGCGGAGCTCTGAGCGCGCGGCCTTCTGACGCCGCTGGTTGAGTGGCATCAACTCTTGTGACAGACTTTCCACATCGGTCGCGCAATCAATGACGCGACGACGATAAAATATATGGGAGCGAGCGATGTCCGAGACGAAAGATTTCTCGACGACGAGGCGCGATCTTCTTCAGGCGGCAGCAACCGCCGGCGCCGCGACTGCCATCCTCGGCAGCATGGGCATAAATCCAGCACTTGCAGCCGAAGTCGGACGATCCGAGAAGCCGCTGAGGGCGGCATTCTCCAATGCCGGCCTTCAGGCGACCTGGTGCGCACAGGGCAAGCAGGCCGCGGAATTCTGGGGCAAGCTGTTCAACGTCGAGGTCACCTGGTTCGATGGCCAGCTCGACGCCGTGAAGCAGCGCGCGGCGATCGACAACATGGCCTCGCAGAAATGGGACTTTGTTGCGATCCAGGCCTTCGGCATCGGCACCCTCACCCAGCCCGTGCAGAAGATGATCGACGCCGGCACGCCTGTGATCGACATGGACACGCTGATTGCGCCGCTCGATCAGATCAACGTCCATTCCTTCCTCGCCCCCGACAACGAGTTCATGGGCGCCTCGGTGACGCAGGCGCTGTGCAACGCGATGGGCGGCAAGGGCAAGATCATCATGACCCAAGGCGCGCTTGGCCACACCGGCGCGCAAGGCCGGGCCAAGGGCTTCAACAACGTCGTCAAGCAATTCCCTGGGATCGAAGTGCTCGACACCCAGCCGGCCGACTGGGACGTCTCCAAGACCGCACGCCTCTGGGAGACTTATCTGACCAAGTACCCGCAGATCGACGCGGCGTTCTTCCACAATGACGACATGGCGCTCGCGGCCGCCAACATCATGAAGGCCCACAACCGCACCAACATCCTGATCGGTGGCGTGGACGCGATGCCGCCGGCGATCCAGGCGGTGAGCGAGGGCCGGATGTTTGCGACCGTCCGCAATCCGTCCTGCCGCATCCATGGCGGCGCGATCATCGCGGGCGTCGCGGCAGTCGCCGGTGGCGAGAAGAGCGGCCAGGGCATCCCGAAGAACGTCGTCACCGACGGCCCGGTCGTGACCAAGGCGAACGCCGCCGGCATGCAGTGGATGCAGGATCACTTCCTGATCTGAACTTCGATGCCTGAGGGTCGTTCGCCCATCCTGGAACTCCAGGGCATCACGAAGAGCTTCGGCGGCGTCGAAGCGCTTCGTGGTGTCGACTTCGCGCTTCTTCCCGGCGAGATCCACGGTCTCGTCGGCGAGAACGGCGCGGGAAAAAGCACGCTGATGAAGATCATCGCCGGCGTGCACACCGAGTTCTCCGGCCGCTTCCTGATCGATGGCCAGGAGACCCATTTCCGCTCGGCGCGCGATGCGCACGCGGCCGGCATCGCCATGGTGCATCAGGAGCTCTCTGTCGCGCCTGATCTGACGGTCGCGGAGAACGTCTTCCTGGGCAACCAGCCGACCAACCGCCTTGGCCTCGTGCAATGGCGGCGCATGGCGCGGGAGGCCGGCGAGCAGCTTTCTCGATTCGGCATCGATGTCGATCCGATGTCGCGGCTCGGCGACTTGCCGATCGGGCTGCAGCAGCTGATCGAGATCGCCCGCGTGCTATTCTCGGGCGCCCGCATCGTCATCCTGGACGAGCCGACCTCCGCCCTCTCCCCGCCGGAAGTCGAACGGCTGTTCGCGACGCTGCGGCGGTTACGCGAAGAAGGCACCGCCATCGTCTTCATCTCGCATTTCATCGAGGATATTCTTCGCGTGTCCGACACCGTCACCGTCTTCCGCAACGGGCGGAAGGTCGCCGAGACCGCGAGCGCCGCAACCACCAAGGGCGCGCTGATCGAGGCCATGATCGGTCGCGGTGGCGAAGCGCTCGAGCACAGCTACACCGACGATCTCATGCTGCCGCGGCCGAGCGACAGTTCGGTCGTGCTGAAAGTCGACCAGCTGTCGCTGGCGCGCAGCCTCAACGACGTCTCCTTCGAGGCGCGCGCCGGCGAAGTGCTCGGCATCTACGGCTTCATGGGCTGCGGCCAGCAGGAGCTGTCGCGCATCCTCTTTGGCAAGCTGAAGCCGGACGCCGGCACGCTGATCGTCGACGGCACGCCAAAGACCTTCGCCAGCACGGCGGCGGCCCGGCGCGCCGGCGTGGCGCTGGTGCCGGAGAGCAGGCGCGCCATGCTGTTTCACCAGGAGCCGGTCTACAAGAACATCTCGATCAGCATCCTGGATCGCATCTCGTCGCTGCTGCTGAAGCCGGCGCAGGAGCGCGACATCGCCAAGCGTCAGGTCGAGCAGTTGCAGATCAGGCCGCCGGTGGTCGGCCTCGATCTCGGCATGCTCTCGGGCGGCAATCAGCAGAAGGTTGCACTCGCAAAGTGGCTGACCTATCCGCCCAAGCTCCTCGTGCTGTGCGAGCCGACCCGCGGCATGGATGTCGGCGCCAAGAACGACGTCATCAACATCGTCCGCGACCTCCGCGCCGCGGGGCTCGCCATCATCGTGCTGTCGACCGAGCCGGAAACGGTGCTGTCGCTGGCCGACCGCATCCTCGTGCTCAAGCGCGGCGCCGTGGTGCGGGAATTCAAGAACGAGCCGGTCAGCAAGGACCGCCTGCTGGAAGCGGCGTGACGGAGAAGCACAATGGCGAGCAGTGAAACGGCACCAGCGGCGGGCCAGCGCGCACGGGGCCTTGCGCCCTTCCTGCGCTCGCAGATGCGCAACATCGCGCCGTTCCTGACGCTGATCCTCCTGTCCGCGTTCTTCGCCTTTGCGAGCCCCTCCTTCGCGACGATCGACAATCTCGGCAATATCCTGACGCAGGTGTCGGTGACGGGCATCATCGCCGTCGGCCTCACCTTCGTGATCCTTTGCGCCGAGATCGATCTCTCGATCGCCAGCATCGCCAACGTCACCGGCATCGCGGTCGCCTACTTCACGCTGCAGGAGTCCTACGTCAACATCCCCAACATCCCCTTGCCCGGCGCGATCGCCATCATCCTGTCGATCCTGCTCTGCGCGGCTCTCGGCCTCGTCAACGCGCTGGGGCTGACCGTGATCGGCATCCCCTCTTTCATCATGACGTTGGCGATGATGCAGATCGCGGCAGGCATCTCGGCGCTCTTGGTGCGCGGCCAGATCGCCTACAAGGTGCCGAGCCTGATCAGCACGCTCGGCTCCGGCTCGATCGGCGGCATCCCCTGGATCGTCATCGTCGCAGCCATCATGCTGCTCGGCGGCCATCTGGTGCTGACCTACACGCGCTTCGGCCGCTATGTGTACATGGTCGGAGGCAACCGCGAGGCGGCCGAATATTCCGGCCTCAACGTCAAACTCATCCTCGGCGCGGTCATGGTGATCTCGGCGGTGTGCTCCGGCATCGGCGGCATGCTCGGCGTCGCCCATTTCGGAAGCGCGCAGCAGAACGAGTTCGACACGTACCTGCTCGACTCCATCGCCGCCGTCGTGGTCGGCGGCACCAGCCTGTTCGGCGGCCGCGGCGGCATCGGCAACACCATCGTCGGCCTGTTCGTGCTCGGCGTCCTCAACAACGGCCTCGACCACGTCAACATCGACAGCTTTTTGAAGATCCTGATCCGCGGCGTGATCCTGCTGGCGGCGCTGATCATCAACGTCTACGCGCAGCGGCTGAGAGAAAAAGCGGCGGATTAATCAGCCCGCGAACAAAACCGCGAAAACAACCCCATGCACAGTACAAATCATTGGGGAATTTGGTGCGGGGTGGTTTGAGCCGTGCGGAGTGGTTTGAGCCGGCGGTTCAGCCGCGTTTGACGTCGGGCAAAACAGGAGCACGATGTCATCATGGTGCGATTGTCGCGGGTCAGGGAGCGAATGCGCCTCCGGTCATGCGCAGCCTCATGTTTCGAGAGACCGCCGGGGACTCGGCTCGACCGGTTCTCTCGCTGTGCTCCGCTTACCACGCATAGCGCACGGCGCCTTTGCCGGCGTAGGAGCGGGTCACATTGGAGAACTCGCCTTCGAACGTGGCGACTGCGGTCCAGCCACTCAACATTTTTACTTCGGCCGACGCAGTCGTGAGCGCCGAATTGGAGGCTTGTGCTGCACCATTGGCGACGAAGCTCGCCCCCGGCAAGGCCTGGAAGGTCGCGGCAACTGAACGATTCGGATCGAAGTCATGCGCCCACGCGAACCGGCCGCGCAGGGTCAGGACCGCGTTCGGCAAAGCGAAACTCTTGTCTGTGCGGAGACCGATCTCGCTGCGGCTGTCAGTGACGGTCTTGGAACCATAGGCCAGCGCAAAGGTCCCCGCCCCCGATACGACGCTTTCCGCGTAACCAGGCAGTGCGAAGGTCGTCACTTGCGCCGCGGCGTAGGGGGTGATGCCAATGCCGCCCGACCATGGCCCCACGAAACGGTAGCCGCCCTCGATCCGGCCGGAGAAGGCATTGGCATTGAATTCGGCGCGCAACCGATCGGTCCCGGCGATTGTCACAGTACGGTCGCTGGTAATGTCCTGCCAACCATACGCAAGGGCGGCGGAGATATAGGCCGGCCCATTGAAGTGACGGACGTAGGCGCCGGCCTGGAACAGATCCGAGCGTCCCGAGCCAAGGTTGCTGACGCTGAAATTCGTTCCGCCGCCGGCCAATGCAAAGCCGGCGAGCGTCGTCGGCGAGAACAGATAGTCGGCGCCGACGGCGGTGCCAAAGATGCGGCTGGTCGCACCGTTCGAGCCGACGGCAGAGTTGCCGTCGGTGGATTGCGAACCGCCAAATCCTGCGGCCCACACGCTCCAGCGTGGTTGATAGACACTGCGCAGCGGCGCCTTGGTGAACATCGCATAAGCTTCGCGTTCCGCAGCGAGCCGCCGCCGCTCTCTCGCAGCATAGCCGAGTGCATCCTCATCATCCGCAGCAGCAAAGGACTGGTGACCGGGAACCGGCGATGGCGCGCCTTCCCGCTGCATGAAGGGATCGGTGAGAATCCCGGCAAACATGCCCATCGCATCAAACGTGGCTTGCTGCGATCCGGTGGCATGTTCGCCCGAGGCCTGGGTCAGTGCGGCCGCCGAGAGAGCACCATAGACGATGGGGATCGAGCCGTTGCTGTTGAAATACCCCGTCAGGGCGTTGCCGACCGCCTGCTGGTTGCCGCTGAGGCCGCCTAGCAGGCCGAATCCGAATGACAGCGCCAGATCGAGATAAGCGGTATTGGCGTCGTAGCTGAGCGATGTCTTGAAACCGCTCGGCAGGTTCGTATTGACGGGGCCTGAGAACGTTCCGCTGACGCCGCCGCCGGCCATCAGGATCGTATACTTTTTGGAAACGTAGGTGCCATTGGCGAAGATCGCATCCACGGTGTTGCCAGCAAGCGTTGCCGTGCCCGTGACGTTGGCAAACGACGCCGTCGTAGGGTTGAGCTGTATCATGTACAGCGCCCCCGATTGGAACGCCAGATTGCCGACAATCGTCATCGAACTGGCCGGCGTGCCGTTGCCTGGAGCCAAGATACCGCCGCTGGCGATGCTGACCAGGAGCGGATCGACCGTGCCGGCGCCCGTCAACGCGCCGCCGGCATTGACCGTGACCGACGACGTTCCCGTGATCGAGCCTTCGACGTCCAGCACGCCGCCATTCACATTGGTCGCCCCGGAATAACCGTTGATGCCGAACAGCGAGGTGACGCCGCCGAGCGTGGTCAGGCTTGCCGAGCCGCCGATACCGTTGAGACCACCTCCGATCGAGCTGATCGGCGCGTTCAGGTTTCCGTTCTTGATCAAGCCGCCGGCGAGATTCACGGCTGCCTGCGTCTGTGTCGTCCCGGCGAGGTCGAGTGTGCCGCCGGTCGAGACCGTCGTCGCGCCGGTTGTGGCGCCCAGCGTTCCGGCACCGGAGACAGTCAGCGTGCCGCCGGTCACGAAAGTCCCGCCCCCATAGGTGTTGGCGGCGGAGAGTGTCGTCGTTCCTGGCCCGGCCTGCTGGACGAGGCCCGTTCCCGAAATCAGGCCGGAGAACGTGACGGCGTCGGACCTGTTGAAGGAGAAGCCCGAATTGTTGACGACGTCGCCGGTGATCGATCCGCTCGTTCCGCCATTGCCGAGCTGGAGGATGCCGCTGCTGATGGTCGTGCCGCCGGTATAGGTGTTGTTTGCGGTCAGGATCAGCGTGCCGCCACCTTGCTGGACGAGCTGCCCCGGACCGCTGATCGTGCCGGCGACCGTCAGATTGTTCGAACGGTTGAAGGCAAGCACCTTGTTGGTGCTGGCGTCGCATAGCGGATCGCCTGCATTGGAGCAGAAGGCCACGTTCCCCTGAACGCTGCCGGTCGTGCCGCCGTTGCCGATCAGCATGGTGCCGCCATTGATCGTCGATCCGCCGGTGTAGGTTGCATCTCCCGTGATCGCCAGGATTCCCGTGCCGTATTTGATCAACGGGCGGCTGCCGGACAGAACCGAAATATCCGGCATCGAATCGTTGTTTGCGAGACCGAACTGGAGCACCGATGCGCTCGCATAGTTGCTGGTGGCGTCATACAGCAGCCAGGCGCCGCGGCCGGCGGTCGCGATCGCAACGGTGTCGGACTTGGCATCATATTGCAGGCCCGTGATCAGCGCGTTTGGCAGACCCGCGCCGAATCTTCGCCAACCGGAGAGATTGCCGCTTGAATCGCTGTCGGCGGTGACGAGCGGATTGCCGGCATTGTCGGCATTGTTCAGGCCGCCGACCAGCAGCGAAGCGACACCGTTGCTGTCGATGAATCCGAGCGCGGTCGGCCTGATAAAGTTGGCCGGAAGATTGACGGTCAAAGTCTGAAAGCTTGCGCCCTGGTTGGTGCTGCCGAAGAGGTTGGCACTGTCGGCAACGAAAAAGCGCGAATCCGATCGCGTATCGAACTTGACCGAAGTAGGAGCGAGACCCGCATAGGCTGACAACTGGACCAGCGAGCCTGCGCCCGCCGTGGTGCTCAGCCAGACCTTGCCGTTCGGGGCGTTGAACGGTCCCGAGCCCACGAGCAGCGCATTGACGTTGTTCCGGGTGCCATAGTCGAGGGCATTGGCCGTCTGACCCGTTGCGCCAACCTGGGTCGGCGTGAGCGTGATGATTGATTGTGTTACGGCCTGAGCGCCGGACAACGTATCCTGGGTCACATAGACGTTGCTGCTGGCCAGCGCCATGCGGCTCGGATCAATGTTGTTCAAGACCAGCGGCGCGCTGAAGTTGCCGAACGAGAGGCCTCCGAAACTGATGCTCGCCGAGTGCGTGATGTTGCCATTGCTGTCGACGATCGTACGTTTTGCACAGCCCAGGTTCTGACATGTCGTATAGAGCGCACTGCTGGTGCCCAGCGTCACGTCGTTGACCCAGGCATTGATGCCATCGCCGCTGCCGATCTGGTTGAAGGTCTTGCCGCCCGGGGCCGACTGATACGAGCTGCCATTGTCCTGGGCAGAGACGACCATCCGCTTGCTGTTGCCGTCGAATGCGGCCGAATACAGTTCCATCGTCGAGAAATTGTTGAGCGGGATGAAGCTGCCGGTGCTCGTCAAGGGGCTGGTGCGCGCGGAGAGACCGCCGTCCGTTGCGACCAACAGCCGGCCCGAGGCATCGAAGACCAGCGCGCGGCTGTCAGGGTGGCTGGTGGACCCGTTGGACGTGTTGAGCGGCGTGCCATTATCGTCGCTCATGGCGCTCGAAGTATTGTTGCTGGCGTTGACGCGGGCGATTGCCAGCGCATTGATGCCGCCGTTGTTGCTGTAGTTGTTGTCGCCCGAGACGTAGATGATGTTCGTGCTGGTCGGATCAATCGCCAGTGCGATGTTGACCGGCGCCTGCCCGCCCGGGTTGACGTTAGGGGCCGTCAGTGTGGTCCAGGAAGTGCCACTGTTGCTGGAGTAATAGAGCCCTGCCAGCGCGCCACTGCCGAGATTGACGAGGCCGACCGCAACCGTTCCTCCGGCTCCGGCGGTCAGCTTGATCGTGGTCTGGCCTGCGCCGCTGATCAGGCCGCCGCTGTTCGCAGAGTTGAACACGGCCGACCAGGTCGCGCCCCCGTCTGTGCTGCGGTAGACCGCGGTCTGGGCGTAGGTCGCATTGCTGCTGGCAGTGACCGCAGCATAGAAGGTGTTCGGATTGTTGGGATCGCCGACCAGGGAGGTCACGGGTCCAGATGGCAATCCATTGCCGGGTCCAACGGCCGTGAATGTCGCGCCGCCGTTGGTGCTGCGGTAAAGACCGCCGGAGAAAAAGGACGCTCCCGCCGCCATGGTGCGCGGCTCGGCGGTGGCGGCCAGGATCGTCGACCCGCGCGCAGCAACGTCGACGACGCTCTGTCCGCTGAACGTCGATGCCCCGAGCCGCGTGAACGTTGCGCCGCCATTGGTGCTGTACAGCAGCCCGGCTTGCACGCCGCCGAAGTTCTCCGGCGTCGAGAACACCGATATCGAGGCAAATCCGCCGTTGGAGACATTGCCGTTGCCGGCAATCAGCGTCTGGTGAGAGGCGTCCGTCGGGTCGAGCGAGAGACTGCCGATGGACAGCGACAGATTCTGGTCGGTCAGTGCCGTCCAGCTGGTACCGCCATTGGTTGTCTTCCAGATTCCGCCCCCGACCGAGCCGATGTACATGACGTTGCTGTCAGACGGGTCCGCCGCGATGGCTTGGACAGCGCCGGCATAGGCTTGGTTCGCCGGGCTGCCGCTGCTTCCGGTGAGGGAAGGACCCGGCCCCTCGCTGTTGAAGGTTGAGCCGATCTGGACTTCAGCGACTGCCAATCGCGATTGCGCCATCCAGAAACCGATCAGCGCGATCGGCATGATGGCGGAAAAATATCTCACAGAACGAATTGACACCACCCCGCCCCCTCAAGCGCGTGCGGACGTATGCACAAAAAATAAACAGAACCGGGCCAGCAGGCCGAAACGTCGGAAGGCTAGAACGAGCATTGCAATGATGTCGATTCATTTCCAGGTTGTCCCAGTTGTTTCCATGCGATTGGAGGCGCGATGTTGCCGATCCGCAACTTCGGGGTGTTGGCTCTCACGTCACAAATTTGTTGCGATAGGGATGACGCCGGAGGCCTCAAGTGACCCCGACGCTTCATGCGCCGCGCTTCCATCCTGGAGAAATCAGCCCTCGCCCAAAGCCAATGCCGTCGGACCGGCAATCTCCTCACTTCGCCAGCACCTCACCGAATGTCCGTCGGGACGCGTTTCAAGCGACGGACCTGGCTCGCGACGGCACACGTCCTCGGCATAACGGCAACGTGGACTGAACGCACATCCGTTCGGCGGGTTGAGCGGGTTGGGAAGGTCGCCGCCGGTCGTCGCCAGCGGGGCATGGCGCAGCGGAT
Source organism: Bradyrhizobium genosp. A (assembly GCF_049949275.1). Lineage (NCBI taxonomy): Bacteria > Pseudomonadati > Pseudomonadota > Alphaproteobacteria > Hyphomicrobiales > Nitrobacteraceae > Bradyrhizobium > Bradyrhizobium genosp. A. The sequence continues at coordinate 4,708,887 of NZ_CP188196.1, forward strand.
CGGGAATGGCGGCGATCAGGGCTTGCGTATAGGGGTGCGCGGGCCGCTCGAAGATTTCGCGCCAGTCGCCATTCTCCACGATGCGGCCGAGATACATGACGGCGACCCGGTCGCTCATGTGCTCGACCACGCCGAGGTCGTGGCTGATCATGATGTAGGAAAGACCGAGCGTGTCCTTCAATTCCAGCAGCAGATTGATGATCTGGGCACGGATCGAGACGTCGAGCGCCGAGACGGGCTCGTCGCAGATGACGATCTTGGGATTGAGGATCAGCGCACGCGCGATGCCGATACGCTGGCGCTGGCCGCCGGAGAATTCATGCGGATAGCGGTCGGCCTGCTCGGGCCGCAGGCCCACATGCCGCAGCATGGTCGCGACGCGGTCCTCGATCTCGCTCTTTGCGGTCACGCCATGCACACGCAGGGGATCTTCCAGGGTGCGGCGAACGGTCTGGCGCGGATTGAGCGAGGCGTAGGGATCCTGAAAGACGATCTGGACAATGCGGGCGAGCGATTTGCGATCGCCGGACGGCCTGCCCGTCACGACCTGCCTGTCCAGCACGATGCGGCCGCGCGTCGGCGTCAGGAGGCCAAGGATCGACAAGGCCACCGTCGACTTGCCCGAGCCGGACTCGCCGACCAGGCCGAGGCACTCGCCGCGCTTCAGCTTGAGATCGACCCCGTCGACGGCTCGCAACAGCCGCCGGTTACGGCCCAGCAGGCCGCCGCCCAGCGGAAAATGAACCGCGAGATCCTCGACGCTGAGAATGAGATCGTTATCCATCCTCCCCTGCGGCTCATGCATGGTGATGACACCTCACCAGACCGCCGGCCTCCAGAACATCCGCCGTCGGTACGACGGTCCTGCAAATGTCGGTCGCATTCGCGCAGCGCGGATTGAACCGGCAGCCATCCGGAAAACTCGTGATCGCCGGCACGACGCCCGCGATCTCCTTCAGCCTGCTCCGGCCGAGCGCAGCACGGCTGCCCAGTCGCGGCAGCGAGGCGACCAGGCCTTGCGTATAGGGATGCGAGGGTGCGCGAAAAATATCGGCGGAGCCGCGCTCCTCGACGATGCGGCCGGCATACATGACGGCGACGCGGCGGCAGACATTGGCGACCAGGCCGAGATCGTGGCTGATCATCAGGATCGCCGTGCCCCGCTCGGCGCATAGATTGCGCATCAGCTCGATGATTTCCGCCTGCACGGTCACGTCGAGCGCGGTGGTCGGCTCGTCGGCGATCAGGAGGTCCGGACCGCAGGCCAGCGCAATGGCGATCATCACGCGCTGACGCATGCCGCCGGAAAGCTGGTGCGGGTAATCGTTCACGCGCCGCTCCGGCGCGGGGACGCGAACACTCGCCAGTGCCTCGACCGCCAGCTGGTTGGCCTCCCGCCAGCTCTTGCCCTTGTGCAGCACGAACATCTCGGCGATCTGCCGTCCGACGGGCGAGACCGGGTTCAGCGCCGTCATCGGCTCCTGGAAGATCATGGCGATGCGGTTGCCGCGCAGGTCCCGCTGGGCGGCGGCGGACAGGTGCTGGATCTCCCGCCCGTCGAACCGGATGACACCGCCGCCGATCGACAGCGGCTGCCGCAGCAGGCCGATCAGCGCCAGCGCGGTGATGCTCTTGCCGCAGCCGGATTCGCCGACCAGACCGAACGTCTCGCCGCGATCGATGCGGAATGAAATGCTCTCGGCCGCCGCAACGCGCCGCGATCCATCGTCGAGATCGATGCGCAAATCCTCGACTTCGATCAGCGGCGCGCCGGTCATGTCCGCCGGCTCCGCGATTGAGGATCGAGAATGTCGCGCAGGCCGTCGCCGAGCAGATTGAGGCCGAGCACGGTCAGGAAGATGGCGAGGCCTGGAAATACCGAGAGCCACGGCGCCGTCGTGATCTGGTCACGGGCGTCCGACAACATGCTGCCCCAGCTCGGAAACGGCGGACGGACGCCGAGGCCGAGGAACGACAGTGCGGCCTCGGAGAGGACGGCGCTGCCCATGCCGAGCGTGCCGATGACGACGATCGGCCCCAACATGTTCGGCAGCAGCTGCGTGATCATGATGCGCAGATCGCCGTAGCCGAGCACGGTCGCGGCTTGCACATAGCCCTGGCTCCTGAGCGACAGCGCCGAGGCGCGCGCGATCCGGCAGGTGAAGGACCAGTTGGTCAGCCCCAGCGCGATCAGCAGGCTGGTCAGGCCCGGTCCAAGCACGGCCATGATGGCGAGCGCAAAGATCAGCGAGGGGATCGCGAGCATGACATTGGTCAGGGCGTTGACGACATCGTCCCACCAGCCGCCCCAATAGCCGGCGCTCAGGCCCAGCGCCACGCCGATGACGCTGTTGATGAGCTGCGAGACGATGCCGACAGTCAGCGAGACACGCGCGCCGTAGACGACCCGGGAATAGATGTCGCGGCCCTGGTCGTCGGTGCCGAACCACCAGGTCCAGCCCGGAGGCTCCTCCGCGTTCAGCAGATTGGCGTCCAGGACAGGATCGGTATGCGCCAGCCAGGGCGCGAGCACACCGACCAGGATCGCGAGCGCGAACAAGGCGCCGCCGATGATGAGATTGGCGCGAAGCTTCATGCGTATCTGATCCTCGGATCGATCACGCCGTAGAGCACGTCGATCAGCAGATTGATCGCGAGAAAAGCCAGCACCACCACGAGAATGGAGCCCTGGACGGCCGGGATGTCGCGCTGCAGGACGCTGTCCACCAGCAGCGAGCCGATGCCCGGCCAGGAAAACAGCTTTTCGACGACGACCGCCTGCCCCATCAGCCCGCCGAATTGCAGACCGACGGTGGTGAGAATGATGACGAGCGCGTTGCGCATCACATGCCATTTCACCACCCGGGTCTCGCTCATACCCTTGGAGCGTGCGGTGCGGACGAAATCAGCGGTCATGATCTCGAGGACCGCAGCGCGCGTCGTGCGGGCAAAGAGCGCCATCGGCGAGACGCCGAGCGTCACGGCCGGCAGCAGCAGATATTTCAGCCCGCCGTCGCCATAGCCGAAACTCGGCAGCCAGCCGAGCTTCAACGCAAACAGATACATCAGCACCAGTCCGAGCCAGAATTTGGCAATGGAAAGGCCCGACACCGCCACGACCATCGCTGCGCTGTCGACCAGACCTCCCGGGCGCAATGCGGCGATGAAGCCGAGCGGCACGCCGAGCAGAACCGCAAACGCCATGGCGGTGAAGATCAGCTGCAGCGTCGGCCAGGCCCGTTTGGCGATCATGGCCGTAACAGGCTCGCGCGTCCGGAACGACGTGCCGAAATCACCGGTGGCGAGCTTGGCGATATAGGCGCCGAAACGCACATAGACGGGATCGTCGAGACCGAGCTGCTTCTTCATGCGCAGCTCGACCTGGGGATCGGCATCGTCGCTCATGCTCGAGACGATACTGCCGGGAACGACGCTGAACAGCACGAAGACCAGGAGCACGACGGCGAGCACGGTCGGAACGGTTTGCAGGAGACGACGGATCAGGAACGAGAGCATCGGCACTTTCTTCCCTCCCTCCATCACTCATCGTGATGGAGGGAGCACGAGAACGCGTGTCACTTCGCGGGCGAGGTCTCGTCGACCCAGACGTCCTCGACGTTCTGGTGGGTCAGCTCCGTCGGGTTGAGCTGAATTCCGTGGAGCCACGGCTGCACGGCCATGACCGCCTTGTTGTAGTTGAAGAACCAGACCGGCGCCTCTTCGTAGAGCAGCGCATTGGCCTTTTGCAGCAGCTGGGTGCGCTTCGCGGTATCGTCGGCCTGCCCGGCGTCATCGATGATCTTGTCGAACTCGGCGTTCTTGAAGTTCATGTAGTTGCAGGCCGATTGCGGCGTCGACGAGTGGAAGCATTTCAGCGCAGCCAGGGGGTCCGGGCCGGTCTGCTGGGAATAGATGAAGGCCTGGTAGTCGCCGGAGCGAACCACCTCCGACAGCACCGCGGCCTCGACCTGCTTGACCTTCGCCTTGATGCCGACCTTGTCCAGCATCGGGATGACGGCCGAGACGATCGGCAGGCCCCAGCTCTCATTCTGGCTGGCGGTCCATTCGAATTCAAAGCCGGAGGGGTAGCCGGCGTCGGCGAGCAGCTGCTTGGCCTTGGCGGGATCGTAGGGGTACGGCTTCATTGCCTTGTCGTAGGCCGGCGAGGTCAGCGGCAGCCAGCTGGTGGCGCGATAGGCCTTGCCTTTGACCAGCTTGTTGATGATCAGATCGGTGTCGATCGCGTAGTTGATTGCCTGCCGGACGCGCTTGTCGGCGAACGGCTTGAAGGCGGGATTCATCCCCATGTAACGCGTAAACACCTCGGCGACCTCGGCGATGGTGCCCTTGAGGTTGGGATCGGCCTGATAGGCGACATACTGCGCCGGCCCGAGCACGGAGGTGTCGATCTCCTTGTTGCGGAATGCGACATCGCGCGCCGCGGCCTCACCCATGATCGACACGATGACCTTTTCGGCATAGGGCTTGCCGGGCTTGTAGAACCGGTCCCACCGCTCCATGACGATGCGCGATCCCGGCACGTGCTCGACGAACTTGAATGGCCCAAGGCCGATGGGATGCTGGATGAAGCTGTCCTTGGCGGCCTCGTCGGCGGGATAGATCGAGGTCAGCGCGGTGAAGAAGTAGAAGCCGGGATCGACCTTATCGGTCAGCTTCATCTCGACGGTGAAGTCGTCGATCTTCTTCAGGCCGGAAATCTCCTTGGCCTGGCCCTTCTCGACCGCGGCCGCGCCCTCGATGACGCGGACATAGCGCGCGCCGGGATAGGCCTTGGTGCCGTCCATGATGCGGTTGTAGGACCAGATGAGGTCGTCAGCCGTCATTTTGCGGCCATTGTGGAAATAGGCGTCGTCGCGGAGCTTGAAGGTGTGAACGAGACCGCCGCCCGAGACGACGACCTCCTTGGCAAGCTCCGGGACCGGCTTGCCTTCCGCGGAATCCCAGATGTAGAGCGAGCGATGCAGCGCCTTGGCGTAGATCTCGTCCTGGGCGCGCTGGGTGGTGTGGATGTCCAGGCTGGTGAAGCTCGAACCGTAAGGCGCGGTCATGCGGATGGTTCCGCCCTTGCGCGGCGTCTGAGCCTCCGCCGATCCGGCCAGCGCCAGACCCAAACCCGCAACGATCGCAATCATCCTGAACATCATATGTCCCCCCAAACGCAGGCATTCCGATCAGGGATTTGATCATCCGTCAGCGGTCGAACGCAAGCTTCGTTTTGATGGCGGACGGTGCCGGTTCCGGGCCTCGGATGTCAGGTTGCACCCGCCCGGCGATGCGAGCCGCCGATTGACGCGGTGCGTCATCGCGCGGCCGCGCTCAGCCGGATAGCTCCGGCTGCCAGTCCCGCAGCTTTCGCGCAGCGCCGGTGACGTCTGCGATCGTCCGAAATGCCGCCGCCTCCACCATCATCCCCCGCGCGAGGCGCACGGCGCGGGCTTCGCTGATCGCGCGCGCCCTGGGGTCCTCGATCAGTTCGAAGTCAATGTTGTGGGCGAGGCCGAAGATGCGGCGGACGGTCTTGGCGGCGGCAAAGCCGACGGTGTCGGTGAACAGGCGCTGCATGTAGGCTTGCCGCTCGATCTCCAGCCGCGCGGCGCCCTTTTCGCCGGCGAACAGCGAGACCGGGTAGGCGTCGCCACGGGCCTCCGACCGCCAGAGGTCGAGGAATTTGCCGACGAACCCGCCCCAGACCTGCTCGACTGACTCCAGCACCCAGCCCTCAAATGCCTGCCGCTCGCCCGGCGTGCGCTCGTGGCCGGCGGAGGCGAAAAAGGCCATCAGCAGATTGGCCAGTACCGCGCCGACGTCAAACCCCATCGGGCCGTAGAATGCGAATTCGGGGTCGATTACCCGCGTCTCGCCCTCAGTCACCATGATTGAGCCAGTGTGAAGATCGCCATGGAGCAGCGCTTCCGGGCTTGCCATGAACTTCAGCTTCAGCCGGGAGATCGCGACATGCAGCTCCATGTCGTCGCGCAAGGCGGCGGCGAACCCGTCGAGATAGGGTGTGGTCCAGCGGTTCTGCTCGGCGAGGCGATAGGGATCGGTGAAGATCAGATCCTCGGTAATCTTGCACAGCGCATGGTTGCCGGCGAAGGCCGCGATGGCCTCCTTCTTCTCGGCAGCCGAGAGCGCGAGGTCGGAGGTGAAGAACAGCGTCCGCGCCATGAAGGTGGTGATGTCGTCGACGAAGCGTGGATAGCGCGTGCCCGCCACCAGCCCCTTGCGCATGATGATGTGGGGCTCGAGCAGCTCCATCACAGTCAGCGCCAGCGTCTCGTTGTGATGCAGCAGTGCCGGCACCAGGCCGGGCGCGAGTTGGGCCTGCCGGGTCAGCGCGAGATATTCGTAATGGGCCCGCGACAAAGGCAGCGGCCAGCTTTCGCCGACAAGGCGGACGTAAGGCAGCGCCTGCTTCACGGCGATGCCGCCGCTTGTGCCCTTCACGATGAAAACGAGGTTGAGATTGCCGTCGCCGACCTCGGTGATCGCCCAGGCGCCCGGCTCGCCGCCGAGTAGCGCCGCGATGTCAGGCAGGCCTGCGAGATAGTCCCGCAAGGCCGCTTCCTGCAGAATCCGATAGTCCCCCGACTGCCCTTGCGTCATGACGATCCCATCCCATGTGCGTGGGCCGGATCGTTACTCCCGCTCCAGGAAGCTCGAGCCGATCTCGGCCTTTCTTTTGATCGGATCGTAATCACAATAGACGTTGTCCGCCACCAGTGTGTAGCTGGCGCTGACGGTGTATTTATCCAGCTTGACCGAGTTCAGCCCGATCACCGAGGTGCTCTTTCCGCCATTCCATTTGAACGGCGTCGAGCTCTTGGCCTGCTCGCAGGCCATCACGGCCTCGTTGAAGACGTAGCCCTCGACGAACGCCTTCAGCGTTCGCACCTGCACGGCCATCTTCCATTCGACATAGCCGATGGCCCCGAGGCCGGCGACGATCAGCACCAGAAGCGCGACGACGATCCTCTGAAAAGTCATTTGTTTCCCCAAAAAAATCCGCCAGCTGGAAAATCTAGACGACCGTTTGCATAAAACCAATCATACCCGCGGACCTCATCCTGAGGAGACCGCGCAGCGGTCGTCTCGAAGGATGGCCTCGGGCGAGATCTCGCCTGTGGCCGTCCTTCGAGACGCGCGCAAGAGCGCGCTCCTCAGGACGAGGCCGATAAGCCTAAAACGGCATTCCCATCAATTTCGACAGCCGTTCGATCGAGAGATAGCCAGCCTCATAGGCGACCATGCCGAGACCATAGATGATCGCCGAGATGATCGTGGTCCAGACCAGCTTGCGCTTCATGCCGGTCATAACAGGTGCGCCGGGGTCGGTGCCGGGCGCGCCGACGCCGTCCTCGTGCTGGCTGCGCACGCCGAACGGCAGCGTCAGGAACAGCGCGATCCACCAGATCACGAAATAGATTGCGAGCCCGGTCGATATCTGAGCGGCCATGATCCCGGCCCTATGCCTGCTCGATTTCGACCAGCGCGCCCGAAAAATCCTTCGGATGCAGGAACAGCACCGGCTTGCCGTGGGCGCCGATCTTCGGCACGCCGTCGCCGAGCACCCGCGCCCCCTCCTTCACCAGGGTGTCGCGCGAGGCGATGATGTCGACGACCTCGTAGCAGACATGGTGGATGCCGCCGTCGGCATTGCGCTCGAGAAACTTTGCGATCGGCGAGGTCTCGCCGAGCGGTTCGATGAACTCGATCTTGGTGTTGGGCAGCGTCGCGAACACGGTGGTGACGCCATGCTCGGGCAGCGCGACGGCCTCGGAAATCTGCGCACCGAACGCCGCGCCGTAGATTTTTGCGGACTTGACGGCATCCCTGGTCGCGATCGCGACGTGGTTGAGGCGACCCAGCATGTTTCTACTCCCTCAGCGCATGATCCGAAGACCACGCTTAATCTACACCGTCAGGACGTGTACCAGACAGGGGGGCTTTTTGCCCCAATGTTCGTTGATGACGGCCCGGACAGCGCGCCGCACCGATTCCGCCAGCGCATCCGCATCCCTGCGGCGCGCCTTCGGCAGGCCCTCGATCGTGGACATCACGGCATCGAAGACGATGTCGTCGAGGGGCTCGCCCGCCCGGTTCTTCTCGGGGATGCCGACCAGATCGACCTCGGGCTCGTCGACAAGCTCGCCCTGCGCGGTCATGGCGACGGCGACGAAAGCGCAGCCGGAGAACGCCATGCGGCGGCGCTCGACCACCGCGCGGGATTTCGAATCCTCCACGATGGTGCCGTCCTTGTAGAGCCGGCCCGAAGGCACCTCGCCGATGATACCGGGATCGCCGGGCCCGAGCTTGACGAGGTCGCCATTGCGAATGACCAGGACACGCGGCACGCCTGCGGCGCGCGCGAGCTTGGCGTGCTCGTTCAGGTGCAGGGCTTCGCCATGGACCGGGATCAGCAGCTGCGGCTTCACCCAGGAGATCATGTCGCGCAGCTCGTCGCGGCGGGGGTGGCCGGAGACGTGGACCAGATGGTCGCGGTCGGTGAGGACCTCGACGCCCTGCAGCACCAGATTGTTGATGATCGAGCCGACGGCCTTCTCGTTGCCCGGGATGGTGCGCGAGGAGAAGATCACGCTGTCGCCGCGGTTGAGCGTGATCTCGGGGTGGTCGTCATTGGCGATGCGGGCCAGCGCCGCGCGGGGCTCGCCCTGGCTGCCGGTACAGAGCGCCAGCACCTTGTCCTGCGGCAGATGGCCGTAGACCTCGGGCGAGCGGAAATTCTGCACGCCGTCGAGATAGCCGGTCTCGCGCGCGACCTGCACCACGCGCTCCATGGCGCGGCCGACCACGACGACCTCGCGGTCGGCGGCTTTCGCCGCGTCGGCAACGGCCTTGATGCGCGCGACGTTGGAGGCAAAGGTCGTCACCGCGACGCGGCCCTTGGCGGCCTTCACCAGATCGATGATGGTCCGGGCGACCTCGGCTTCGGAGGGCGAGCGGCCGTCGCGCACCGCATTGGTGGAATCGCCGATCAGGGCAAGAACGCCCGCCTCGCCGAGCTCGCGCAGCCGCTTCTCGTCGGTCGGACGCCCCAAAGTCGGGGTCGGGTCGATCTTCCAGTCGCCGGTGTGCAGCACCGTGCCGGCCTCGGTGTGGATCGCCAGTGCGTGCGCTTCGGGAATTGAATGCGCGACCGAGATGAACTCGACGTTGAAGGGGCCGACATCGATGCGGCCACCGGACGGGACGACGGTGACCGGAATCTTCGGCGCATTGCGCTCGGCGGCGCATTTGGCCTCGAACAGCGCCGCGCTGAACTGCGTCGCATAGATCGGGCATTTCAGCCTGGGCCAGAGATCGATGATGGCGCCAAAATGGTCCTCATGGGCGTGGGTCAGCACCAGGCCCATCAGGTTCTTGCGCTCCTTCTCCAGGAAGCTGATGTCCGGCATGATCAGGTCGATGCCGGGCAGATGCTCCTCGTCGCCGAAGGAGACGCCGAGGTCCACCGCCAGCCAGGAACGCTGATTGCGGTTGCCCAGGCCATAGATCGACAGGTTCATGCCGATCTCGCCGACGCCGCCAAGCGGCGCAAACACCAGTTCGTCGGGTCTCGCCATCACGCAGCTCCCACCGAACGGACCGGGCCGAAGAACACCTCGCCCGCGGCGATTGGCACGCGACGGCCCTCCGCGGTGCGGACAATCAGGCAGCCGGTGTCGTCGATCGTGTCAAAAATGCCTTCCAAGACCATGGTTCCCGTGTGGATCGCGATCGGCTCGCCTAGGCGGGCGGCGCGCTCCAGCCAACGCTTGCGTATCTCGGCAAAGCCGCGGCCATTGTCCCAGATGCCGCGAAATTCGACCCAAGCGTCCGTCAGGGCCGAGAACAGCTCCTCCGCGCTGATCTGGACGCCGAGCGCCGCGAGCGACACCGCCGGCGTTGGCGTGCCCTCGGGCGCCGCCACGATGTTGGTGCCGATGCCGACCACGATGGCCAGGCGATCGCCGACGGCTTCGGCCTCCAGCCCAATGCCGACCAGCTTCTTGCCGTTGGCGAGGACGTCGTTCGGCCATTTCAGGGCGTATCGGGGCCGGTCAGGGCCGAGCCGCATCGCGGCCTCGATACTGACTTTCTCAAGGGCGGCTTCCTCCGCCAGTCCCGCGGCAAAACCGATCGTGGCGGCCACCGCAGGTGCGACGTCCACGACCTCGAGGACGCTGGCGGCGAGATTGCCCCGGGGCGAGACCCAGGCGCGCTGGCGGCGGCCGCGGCCGGCCGTCTGCTCGGAAGTCACGAACCAGATTGGGCCGCGTTCGCCGGCGCGGGCGCTTTCGATTGCGTCGGTATTGGTCGAGCCGGTCCGCTCCGATGCTACGAGCTTGTAGCCCGCCGCGATTGCACGAGGACCGAGCGCGAACCCCATCCTAGAACAGCGACTTGGCGGCGGCGGAGGCGACGCTCACCACCGGACCCGCGAACAGGGCAAACAGGATGTTGAAGAGGCCCGCGACCGCCAGCACCGTCTTCACCTCGACACGCACCGGATCGACCTGGCCGGCCGGCTCGTCGAAATACATCGTCTTGACGATGGTGAGATAGTAGTAGGCGCCCACCACGCTGGAGAGCACGCCGATCACGGCGAGCGTGAACAGGTTCGCCTTGATGGCGGCGACGAAGACGTACCATTTCGCGAAGAAGCCGGCGAGCGGCGGAATGCCGGCGAGCGAGAACAGCAGCATCGCGAACATAAAGGCGAGCAGCGGATTGGTGCGCGAGAGGCCAGCGAAATCGCTGATCTGCTCCACGGCCTGACCGTTACGCTTCATGGCGAGGATGACCGAGAACGAGCCGAGCGTCATCGCGACATAGATCACGATGTACATCAGCACGCCCTGCGCGCCCTCGACGGTGCCGGCAGCCAAGCCGACCAGCGCGAAGCCCATATGGCCGATCGAGGAATAGGCCATCAGGCGCTTGATGTTGCTCTGGCCGATCGCTGCGAAGGAGCCCAGCACCATCGAGGCGATCGCCACGAACACCAGGATCTGCTGCCACTGCGAGACGATGCCGGGGAACGCGGTCAGCGTGACGCGGGTGAACACCGCAAGCGCGGCGACCTTCGGTGCGGAGGCGAAGAAGGCGGTGACCGGCGTCGGGGCGCCTTCATACACGTCCGGCGTCCACATGTGGAACGGCACGGCCGAGACCTTGAAGCAGAGGCCGGCGAGCAGGAACACCAGGCCGAAGACCAGGCCGACATTCGCGGCGGTCGCAGCCGCGGCGATGCCGGCGAAGCTGACGGTGCCGGTGAAGCCGTACACCAGCGACGCGCCATAGAGCAGCATGCCCGAGGACAGCGCGCCGAGCACAAAGTACTTCAGGCCGGCTTCGGTCGACTTGGCGTTGTCGCGGTTCGAGGTCGCCACGACGTAGAGCGCGAGCGACATCAATTCGAGGCCGAGATAGAGCGAAATCAGATCGCCGGCCGAGATCAGCACCATCATGCCGAGCGTCGAGAGCAGCACCAGGATCGCATATTCGAAGATGCGCCGCGACGGGTCGGCCACGAACTCGGTCGACAGCACCAGCGTCACCGCCGAGCCGATCAGGGCCAGGATCTTCATGAAGCGGGCAAAATCATCGACGATGAAGCTGCCGCCGAAGGTGACCTGCTTACCTGCGGGCAGCATGTATTCGAGCACACCAACCACGATCAGCAGCAGCACCGCGAGCGTGGTGATCGTGCTGGTGGTCCCCTGCCCGCGATAGGCGCCGAGCATCAGAAGCGCCATGGCGCCGACCGCGAGCACGAGCTCGGGCAGCACCGGCGCCAGTTGATAACCTGCAGTCGTAAAGCTCATGGCGATGTCCTGACCTGCCCGATCAATGGAGCAGTGCGGCGGCCTTCACGGCCGTCACAGCGGTATTGTAATTGTTGACGAGTTGCTGGACCGAGGCGGCCGACATGTCGAGCACCGGCTTCGGATAGACGCCGAACAGGATCGTCAGCGCGATCAGCGGGAACAGCGTCACGCATTCACGTAGGGTGAGATCCTTCATGCTCATCAGCGACGGCTTGACCAGCGCCCCGAACACGACCTTGCGGTAGAGCCACAGCGCATAGCATGCCGACAGGATCACGCCTGTTGTGGCGAAGAACGCGGTCGGGATCGAGACCTTGAAGGTGCCGAGCAGCGTCATGAACTCACCGACGAAGCCGGAGGTGCCGGGCAGACCGACATTGGCCATGGTGAAAACCATGAAGGTCAGCGCGTAGAGCGGCATCCGGTTGACGAGGCCGCCATAGGCCGCGATCTCACGGGTGTGCAGGCGGTCGTAGACGACGCCGACGCAGAGGAACAGCGCGCCGGAGACGATGCCGTGCGAGATCATCTGGAACACGCCGCCGGCGACGCCCTGCATGGTGCCGGCGAAGATGCCCATGGTGACGAAGCCCATATGCGCCACTGAGGAGTACGCGATCAGCTTCTTCATGTCCTCCTGCATCAGCGCCACCAGCGAGGTGTAGATGATGGCAATCGCGGACAAGGTGAAGATCAGCGGCGCGAAGTCGTGCGAGGCCAGCGGGAACATCGGCAGCGAGAAGCGCAGGAAGCCGTAGCCGCCCATCTTCAAGAGGATCGCCGCGAGAACCACGGAACCCGCGGTCGGCGCCTCGACGTGCGCGTCGGGGAGCCAGGTGTGCACCGGCCACATCGGCATCTTCACCGCAAACGAGGCGAAGAAGGCCAGCCAGGCCCAGGTCTGCAACGACCGCGGCACGGCGGTGTGCATCAAGGTCGGGATGTCGGTGGTGCCGCCGTTCCAGTACAGCGCCATGATGGCGAGCAGCATCAGGACCGAGCCGAGCAGCGTATAGAGGAAGAACTTGAACGACGCGTAGACCCGGCGCGGACCGCCCCAGACGCCGATGATCAGGAACATCGGGATCAGGCCGCCCTCGAAGAACAGGTAGAACAGCACGAGATCGAGCGCCGAGAAGGTGCCGATCATCAGCGTTTCCAGGATCAGGAACGCCATCATGTATTCGCGGACGCGGTTGGTGATCGCCTTCCAGCTCGCGATGATGCAGAACGGCATGATCGCGGTGGTCAGGATCACCAGCGGCAGAGAGATGCCGTCGACGCCCATGTGATAGGTGATGCCGGTGGCGAGCCAGGCCGATTTCTCGACGAACTGGAAGTCGGCATTCGACGGGTCGAAGCGCATGACCAGGAGCACCGACACCGCGAAGGTGATCAGCGTGGTCCACAGCGCGATCCAGCGCGAGTTGCGCTTGGCCGCCTCGTCATCGCCGCGGCTGAGATAGACGATCAGCGCGCCGACGAGCGGCAGGAACGTCGTGACCGAAAGGATGGGCCAGGTTGTCATTTACTGGCCTCCAAAGCCGAACATGAACCAGGTGATCAGGCCGGCGGCGCCGATCAGCATGGCGAATGCGTAGTGATAGAGATAGCCGGTCTGGATCTTCACGACGTTGCGAGTGACGTCCAGCACGCGGGCCGAAATGCCGTCGGGACCGAAGCCGTCGATGATGAAGCCGTCGCCCTTCTTCCAGAGCTGGTAGCCGATCCACTTCGCCGGACGGACGAAGATGATGTCGTACAGCTCGTCGAAATACCACTTGTTGAGCAGGAACTGGTACAGCCCCGGCTGCTCTTTTGCGAGCCGAACCGGGATGTATGGCCGGCTGATGTAGAACAGGTACGACACCAGGAAGCCCAGCACCATCATCGCGAAGGGCAACTGGCCGAGCAACCAGGGCATCTCTTCCATGTCTTCGAGGATGTGTGGATTCATCTTCACAGATTCACGGAAGAACTCCTCAACGCCGTGGGGCCCGACGAACAGCTCCTTGAACGGGAAACCGGCGAAGATCGAACCTACCGCCAGGACGCCGATCGGAATCAGCATCCATATCGGGCTTTCATGCGCGGCCTCGTAATGTTGCTCGTCATGCGGCTCGCCGAAGAACGTTTTCCAGATCAGGCGCCAGGAGTAGAACGACGTAAGTCCCGCAGCCGCGACCGTCAGCAAGTACGCATAAATCGCGACTGGACTATGCGACGCATAGGCCGACTCGATGATGGCATCCTTCGAGAAGAAACCGGCGAATCCGGGAACGCCCGTCAGCGCCATGGTCCCGATGCACATCACCCCGAACGTATACGGGATCTTCCGCCACAGCCCGCCCATGTTGCGGATGTCCTGCTCGTGGTGCATCGCGTAGATCACCGAGCCGGAACCCAAGAACAACAGCGCCTTGAAGAAGGCGTGCGTGAACAGGTGGAACATGCCGACCGAATAGGCCCCTGCTCCCATCGCCACGAACATGTAGCCGAGCTGCGAACAGGTCGAATAGGCGACGATGCGCTTGATGTCGTTCTGGACGAGACCGATGGTCGCCGCGAAGAACGCCGTGGTGGCGCCGAAGAACATCACGACGGCCTGCGCGTTCGGCGCGAGCTCGAACAGCGGCGACAGGCGCGCCACCATGAACACGCCGGCGGTCACCATGGTCGCGGCGTGGATCAGCGCCGACACCGGCGTCGGGCCTTCCATCGCGTCCGGCAACCAGGTGTGCAGCAGGAACTGCGCCGACTTACCCATCGCGCCCATGAACAGCAGGAGGCAGGTCAGCGTCAGCGCATCGGCATGCCAGCCGAGGAAGTCGATGGTCTTGCCGGTCAGGCCCGGCGCCGCATGGAAGATGGTCTCGAAATCAGTCGAGTTGGTCAGGTAGAAGATGGCGAAGATGCCGAGCGCGAAACCGAAATCGCCGACGCGGTTGACCACGAAGGCCTTGATGGCCGCGGCGTTCGCCGACGGCTTCTGATACCAGAAGCCGATCAGCAGATAGCTCGCCAGACCGACGCCTTCCCAGCCGAAGAACAGCTGCACGAGGTTGTCAGCCGTCACCAGCATCAGCATGGCGAAGGTGAACAGGCTTAGATAGCCGAAGAAGCGCGGCCGGTACGGATCCTCATCCATGTAGCCGATGGAATAGAGGTGCACGAGCGAGGACACGGTCGTCACCACCACCAGCATCACGGCGGTGAGCGTGTCGACGCGCAGCGTCCACCAGACCTGCAGATCGCCGGAGAAGATCCAAGGCAGAAGCTGGACCCGGGTGTCATGGCCGTTGAAGCCGACATCGACCAGCGTCATCCAGGACAGCGCCGCTGCCACGAACAGGAACGCCGTCGTGATCAGCTCAGCGCCCCGCGAGCCGGCGGCTGCCGGCTCGACCGGGCCGTGGCCATGGTCGTCGTGAGCGCCCGCATCATCGTGATGGCTCTCGTGGATGACCGAGGCATCCTCGTTGATCGTATCGGACGCATGGGCGTGCGCGCCATGCCCGTGATCGCCGTGATGCTCGACCTCGTCGCCAGAGGGGTTGCGGGCATGCGCCCCAAACAGGGCGACCAGGCCAGCAAAAATGGCGCCCAGCAGAGGCAGAAAGACAATTGCCTGGACCATGACTGAGCTCAGCCCTTCATCAGATTGACGTCCTCAACCGCGATCGAGCCGCGGTTGCGGAAATAGACCACCAGGATGGCGAGACCGATCGCGGCTTCGGCAGCCGCAACGGTCAGGACCAGCAGCGCGAAGACCTGACCGACGATGTCGCCGAGGAAGGTCGAGAATGCCACCAGGTTGACGTTGACCGAGAGCAGGATCAGCTCGATCGACATCAGGATGACGATGATGTTCTTGCGGTTCAGGAAGATGCCGAGGATGCCGAGCGTGAACAGGATTGCGCCGACCGCCAGATAATGTCCGAGCCCGATCGTCATTTCACCCACTCCGCCGCATCGCTGTCCTGGAGCCCCTGCCCCGATGCGACCTTGCGCATCGCCATCGCCATCTCCGGCGTGCGCGCGTTCTGAACGTTGATGTCCTGTCGCTTCACGCTCGCCTTGTGGCGCAGCGTCAGCACGATGGCGCCGATCATGGCGACCAGCAGCACCATGCCCGAGAGCTGGAAGTAGTGGACATACTTCGTATAGAGCACCAGGCCGAGCGCCTCGGTGTTCGAGACGTTGGTCGGGATCGGTGCCGTGATGGTCTTGCTCACGGACGGATTGATGACCCAGGCGCCGACGGTGAGCAGCAGCTCGAACAGGAAGATGCCGCCGATCACGACACCTACCGGCAGGTACTGGATGAAGCCTTCGCGCAGCTCGAGGAAGTCGACATCGAGCATCATGATCACGAACAGGAACAGCACCGCGACCGCGCCGACATAGACGACGATCAGGATCATCGCGAGGAATTCGGCGCCCATCAGCACGAACAGGCCGGAGGCGTTGACGAATGCCAGGATCAGGTACAGCACGGAGTGCACGGGATTGCGCGAGACAATCACCATCACCGCCGAGGCGACGCAGACGGCGGCGAAGAGATAGAAGAACAGCGCGGGAAGGATCATGCTCTCATCTCACCGGTAAGGCGCGTCGAGCTCGATCGCTTTCGCGATCTCGCGTTCCCAGCGGTCGCCGTTGGCGAGCAGCTTGGCCTTGTCATAGAACAGTTCCTCGCGGGTCTCGGTCGCGAACTCGAAGTTCGGACCTTCGACGATGGCGTCGACCGGACAGGCCTCCTGGCAGAGGCCGCAATAGATGCACTTCACCATGTCGATGTCGTAGCGCACGGTGCGGCGGGTGCCGTCGTTGCGGCGCGGGCCGGCCTCGATGGTGATGGCCTGCGCCGGGCAGATCGCTTCGCACAGCTTGCAGGCGATGCAGCGCTCCTCGCCGTTCGGATAGCGGCGCAGCGCATGCTCGCCGCGGAAGCGCGGCGAGATCGGGCCCTTCTCGAACGGATAGTTCAGCGTCGGCTTCGGCTGGAAGAAATAGCGCATCGCGAGGAAGAACGCCGAGACGAATTCCGACAGCAGGAGCGAGCGTGCAGTAGCGTTGATGTTGATACCCATGACGGCCCTCACTTCGGCGCGATGCCGGCGAACTGCAGCACACCGGCCACCACGACCACCATCGCCAGCGACAACGGCAGGAACACCTTCCAGCCGAGCCGCATCAGTTGGTCGTAGCGGTAGCGCGGCACGATCGCCTTTGCCATCGCGAACAGGAAGAACATGAAGAAGACTTTGAGCGAGAACCAGATGATCCCCGGCACCCAATTGAAGGGCGGCAGGTCCACCGGCGGTAGCCAGCCTCCGAGGAACAGAATGGTCGCCATCGCGCACATCGTGACGATCGCGACATACTCGCCGAGCATGAACAGCAGATACGGCGTCGAGCCGTATTCGACCATGAAGCCGGCGACCAGCTCGGATTCCGCTTCGACGAGGTCGAACGGCGGGCGGTTGGTTTCCGCCAGCGCCGAGACGTAGAACACCACGAACATTGGGAACAGCGGCCACACGTACCAGTTCAGGATGGTGAGCTGCGGCAGCCCGATCAGGCTGGCAACGCCGCGGATGTGCTGGGCCTCGACTACGGCCGAGAGGTTCAGCGTGCCGGCGCAGAGCAGCACCGTGATGATGACGAAGCCGATCGAGACTTCATACGACACCATCTGCGCCGCCGAGCGCAGCGCGGCCAGGAACGGATATTTCGAGTTCGACGACCAGCCGGCCATGATGATGCCGTAGATCGACAGCGACGAGATCGCGAAGATGAAGAGGACGCCGACATTGATGTCGGAGATCACCCAGCCGAGATTGGTCGGGATCACCGCCCAGGCCGCGAGCGCGAGCACGCAGGACACCAGCGGCGCCAGGAGGAACACACCCTTGTTGGCGCCGGCCGGAATGATCGGCTCCTTCAGCACGAACTTCAGGAGGTCGGCAAAGGACTGGAACAGGCCCCACGGCCCGACCACGTTCGGACCGCGGCGGATCTGCACCGCCGCCCAGATCTTGCGGTCGGCGAGCAGGATGTAGGCGATCGCGACCAGCAGGACGACAAGCACCAGCACGCTCTCCGCGATCATGATGATCAGCGGCCAGAGGAAGCCGGTCCAGACTGCGCTTGCGAAAAATTCCATCTAGCTCACTCCGCTGCGGTCAGCATCTGCCCGGAGGCAAGCCGCGAGCATTCCGCCATCACAGCGGACGCACGCGCGATCGGGTTGGTCAAATAGAAGTCCTCGACGAGAGCCCTGAACGGCGCCTTCTCGGGCGAGCCGCCCTTCCCCGCCAGCTGCTTGATCTGGTCGGCCGCGCCCGCTTCGATCTGGTCGAGACGGATCAGATGCGGCACGGCCTTGAAGATCGCCTGGCGCAGCGCCGACAACGAGTCGTAGCCGAGCTTCTTGCCGAGCGCTTCCGACAACGCACGAACGATCGCCCAGTCCTCGCGGGCTTCGCCCGGCGGGAACGCGGCGCGGCCGGTCATCTGCACCCGGCCTTCGGTGTTGACGTAGATCGCGGACTTCTCGGTGTAGGCAGCCGCCGGCAGGATCACGTCGGCACGGTGCGCGCCGCGGTCGCCATGGGTGCCGATGTAAACGACGAAGGTGCCGTCCGGCGCCTTGATCTCGTCGGCGCCGAGCAGGAACAGCAGGTCGAGCGTACCGAAGGTCGTCATCTGCGCGGCGTTCAGCCCGCCCCGACCGGCGACGAAGCCGATATCGAGCGCACCGACGCGCGAAGCGCTCTCGTGCAGCACGCCAAAGCCATTCCAGCCGTCCTTCACCGCGCCGACGTCGAGCGCGAGCTTGGCGCTAGCGGCGAGAATGGCGGCGCCGTCGTGACGAGAAGCTGCGCCCGCGCCGACCAGGATGATCGGATTCTTGGCGTTCTTCAGCACGTCCATGAAGGAGTGCTTGCCGGCCGCGAGCTCGCCGAGCGTCTCGGTGCCTGCGCCGAGATGATCGTAATCATAGGTCAGGTCGGCCTTGGCGCCGATCACGCCGACCTTGAAACCACCGGCGCGCCAGCGCTTGCGGATGCGGGCGTTGAACACCGCCGCTTCCTTGCGCGGATTGGCGCCGACGATGAGCAGCGCGTCGGCCTGCTCGACACCTACAAGCGTCGGGTTGAAGATGTAGGAGCCGCGGCCGAGCGCGGGATCGAAGGCGTCGCCGCCCTGCACCGCCATATTGGCCGAGCCGAATTTTGTCAGCAGATCCTTCATCGCGAACATCTCTTCGATGCCGGCAAGATCGCCCGCGATCGCGCCGATGCGCTTGCCGTCGGTGCGCGCCGCCTTGGCGGCGATCGCGGCGAAGGCTTCGCGCCAGCTCGCAGCACGCAGCTTGCCGGCTTCGCGGATATAGGGCCGGTCGAGTCGCTGGGCGCGCAGGCCGTCGACGACGTGGCGGGTCTTGTCCGAGATCCACTCCTCGTTCACGGCCTCGTTGATCCGCGGCAAAATGCGCATCACCTCGCGGCCGCGGGTGTCGACGCGGATCGCAGATCCCACGCCGTCCATGACGTCGATCGACTGGGTCTTGCCGAGCTCCCACGGACGCGCCGCGAAGGCATAGGGTTTTGAGGTCAGCGCGCCGACCGGGCAGATGTCGACGAGATTGCCTTGCAGTTCCGAGGTCAGCGCGTGCTCGAGATAGGTCGTGATCTCCATGTCCTCGCCGCGACCGGTCGCACCCATCTCAGGGGCGCCGGCGACTTCCGCCGAGAAGCGGACGCAGCGCGTGCACTGGATGCAGCGGTTCATCGAGGTCTTGACCAGCGCGCCGAGATATTTGTCCTCGACCGCGCGCTTGTTCTCGGCGAAGCGGCTGGTGTCGACACCATAGCCCATCGCCTGGTCCTGCAGGTCGCACTCGCCGCCCTGGTCGCAGATCGGGCAGTCCAGCGGATGGTTGATCAGAAGGAATTCCATCACGCCTTCGCGCGCCTTCTTCACCATCGGCGAGCGGGTGGAGATTTCCGGCGGCTCGCCCTTCGGGCCCGGACGGCAGTCGCGCACGCCCCAGGCGCAGCTCGCGACCGGCTTCGGGCCGCCCTTCACCTCGACGAGGCACATCCGGCAATTGCCGGCGATCGACAGCCGCTCGTGATAGCAGAAGCGCGGAATCTCGGCACCGGCCGCCTCGCACGCCTGAAGCAGCGTATACTCGGCGGGAACATCGATCTCTTTGCCGTCGATGATGAGCTTGGTCATACGTCAGTCTCTCTCAGTGCGGCAGTTCGACGAGATCGAGGCGGCGCTCGATGCGATCCAGGCGCGCTTCAACACGATCAATTGGCCGATTGATTCCGGCAACCGCGATGTCAACCTGGGCAAGCCGGAGATCAACGTGCCCAATTCTCTCCTCAACGTTCGTGACGCGAGTCTTGATGTCGCTGACGTCCGCAGCCATGCGATCGAATTTCTCGTCCAGGCGACGAAGATACACGAGCACGATGTTGTCCGGTTGATCCGTCATCGTCCTCTCCTACTCCGCCGCGACCATGTTCACGGGATCGCGGACACCGGCATCGTCGATGTCGGCCTTGTGCGAATACTGGTCGATGCGCGCTTCGATCTCATGACGGAAATGCGCGATCAGGCCCTGGATCGGCCATGCGGCTGCGTCGCCGAGCGCGCAGATGGTGTGGCCTTCGACCTGCTTTGTGACTTCAAGCAGCATGTCGATCTCGCGCTTGTGCGCGCGACCTTCGGCCATGCGGGTGAGCACGCGCCACATCCAGCCGGTGCCTTCACGGCACGGCGTGCACTGGCCGCAGCTCTCGTGCTTGTAGAAATAGGAAATTCGGGCGATGGCGCGGATCAGGTCGGTCGACTTGTCCATCACGATCACCGCCGCGGTGCCGAGACCCGAGCGCAGCTTGCTCAGACTGTCGAAATCCATCGGCGTGTCGATGATCTGCTCGGCCGGCACCATGCGCACCGAGGAGCCGCCGGGGATCACGGCCTTGAGGTTGTCCCAGCCGCCACGGACGCCGCCGCAATGCTTTTCGATCAGCTCACGGAACGGAATGCCCATGGCCTCTTCGACGTTGCAGGGCCGCTCGACATGGCCGGAGATGCAGAACAGTTTTGTGCCGACATTGTTCGGACGGCCGATGCCGGCAAACCAGGCAGCGCCACGGCGCAAAATATCCGGCGCAACCGCGATCGACTCGACGTTGTTGACGGTGGTCGGGCAGCCGAACAGGCCGACATTGGCCGGGAACGGCGGCTTCAGGCGCGGCTGGCCCTTCTTGCCCTCGAGGCTTTCGAGCAGCGCGGTCTCTTCACCGCAGATGTAAGCGCCGGCGCCGTGCGCGACGTAGATGTCGAACGGCCAGCCGTTGATATTGTCCTTGCCGACCAGCTTGGCCTCATAGGCCTGGTCGATCGCGGCCTGGAGATGCTCGCGCTCGCGGATGAACTCGCCGCGGACATAGATGTAGCAGGCATGCGCGTTCATCGCGCAGCTCGCGATCAGGCAGCCCTCGACCAGGAGATGCGGATCGTGCCGCATGATCTCGCGATCCTTGCAGGTGCCGGGCTCGGACTCGTCGGCGTTGACGACGAGATAGCTGGGACGCCCGTCCGTGGACTCCTTCGGCATGAAGGACCACTTCAGGCCGGTCGGGAAGCCGGCGCCGCCACGGCCGCGCAGGCCGGACGCCTTCATCTCGTTGATGATCCAGTCGCGGCCCTTGTCGATGATAGTCTTCGTGCCATCCCAGGCGCCGCGGCGCCGCGCACCCTCGAGCCCCCAATCGTGGAGGCCGTAGAGGTTCTTGAAGATGCGGTCCTTGTCCTCGAGCATATCAGTGCTTTCCGATCAACGATTGGCTTGCTTGTAGGCAAGCCCGGCGGCGCAGACGGCGAAGGTCAGCGCCCAGAGCAGACTGGTTTCCTGCGTCGCGTTCATCACGAAGCGCTGCAGCAGGAACATGAAGGCGGCCGCGAGCGCGGAGTGCATGGCGACGGAGCCCCATTTGTTCACGGCTTCGCTCCCCCGGTTCGCCTGAGACGGAAGACCCATCAGGAGGTCTCCTTCAGCGTGGTCGGCCCGCCCGCCGGCGCGGAGAACTGGCGGCCGTTCTGCGGACCGGGCTTCGGCGGATTGCCCGAGGCGAAACCGTCGAGCACCTTGCCAAAACTTTCCCTGGTCAGGTCCTCATAGGTGTCCTTGCCGATCAGCACCATCGGCGCGTTCACGCAGGCGCCCAGGCACTCCACTTCTTCCCAGCTAAAATTGCCGTCCTTGGAGAGATGGAAGGGATCGTGATGGATGCGGCTCTCGCAGACATGGATCAGGTCTTCGGCACCGCGCAGGCGGCACGGCGTGGTGCCGCAGACCTGGACGTGGGCCTTCTTGCCGACCGGCGCGAGCTGGAACATCGTGTAGAAGGTCGCGACCTCGAGCACGCGGATATAGGGCATGTCGAGCAAGTCGGCGACGGCGCGGATCGCGGCCTCCGACACCCAGCCCTCGTGCTGTTCCTGGACGCGCCAGAGGATGGCGATGACCGCCGAGGCCTGGCGTCCGGCCGGATATTTCGCGATCTGCTGCTTGGCGAAGGCAAGGTTCTCGTCCGTGAACGCAAAGCTCGCGGGCTGGACTTCCTTCGGTGCTAATCGGCGAACGGACATGTCTTATCTCTCACTGCATGCGGCGCGCGGTTTTCGCATTCAGGGCATTGATCCTGTCCTGCCAGAATGCGCTTGCGGTGCCGAAAACGTTGTAGCCGACGTGGGTCGAGACCTTGATGCGGTCGAGGATCGACAGCTCGGTCACGGTTTCCAGCCGGTTGGTGCGCGGATCGAGCACCATCAGCTTCAGCGGGGTCTGTTCGAGGATATAGCGCGACACCGCATGAGAGCGGTCGCTGCCGTGCTCCTCGCACATGATCACGCTGTCGGTCTGGAGCAGCCGGGCGCCACCCTTGATCGCCTCGATCTCGACGCCCTCGACGTCGAGCTTGATCAGGTATTTTCCGGTGCCTGCGACCTTGCCGTCGTCGATGAGATTGTCGAGCGCGAGAACGGGCACGTCCTCACCACCCCCGGATGCGTGGCCGGCGATGCTGAAGGCCTCGTGCTTGGTGCCTGACAGCCGCGCGGTGCCGCGCGAGGCGCCGATCGCGCATTTCATGGTCTCGAAGCGGTTGCCGTTGATGCGCGCATTGTTGGCGAGCTTCGGATAGTTCTGGCCCGATGGCTCGATCGCGATCGCCTTGTGCGAGCCGAACGGCTTGCTCGACACCAGCACCGACCAGTAGCCGTAGTTGGCGCCGCAATCGAGCAGCGTGTAATCGACGTCGATGGAGTCGGCGAACAACAACTCCAGCTCGTCCTCGTAGCAATAAGAGCGGTTGAGCAGCTTGCTCCAATAGCCGTCGCCGTAAGGGAATTCGAACACGGCGTCCGGGTTGAGCTTGATCGCGATGTTGCGCTCGGGCAGCGTTTTCCGCAGCAGGTTCGCGCAGGCGATGTAGCCCATATGCGAGAAGTGCGACGAGATCTTCGATCCCGTCA
The DNA here is from genome assembly GCF_049949275.1 of Bradyrhizobium genosp. A. Lineage (NCBI taxonomy): Bacteria > Pseudomonadati > Pseudomonadota > Alphaproteobacteria > Hyphomicrobiales > Nitrobacteraceae > Bradyrhizobium > Bradyrhizobium genosp. A. The sequence continues at coordinate 4,732,304 of NZ_CP188196.1, forward strand.
CCAGCGCCAAGGCAGCCGTCCGCTCCCACAGGTTGGCCCCTTCAAGGGCCCCCGAGACACGGTCAAACTGGATTGGCGCCTGCGCCATCACCGATCGACCTCTCCGAACACGATGTCGAGCGAACCGAGAATCGCAGAGACGTCGGCGAGCAGATGGCCACGGCAGATGTGGTCCATCGCCTGCAGATGAGCGAAGCCCGGCGCGCGGATCTTGCACTTGTAGGGCTTGTTGGTGCCGTCGGAGATCAAATAGACGCCGAACTCGCCCTTGGGCGCCTCGACCGCGGCATAGACTTCACCCGCCGGCACGTGAACGCCTTCGGTGTAGAGCTTGAAGTGGTGGATCAGCGCTTCCATCGAGCGCTTCATCTCGCCACGACGCGGTGGGGCAACCTTGTTGTCCTCGACGACGACGGGGCCCTTCCCGTCAGGCGCATTCAGCTTCTGAATGCACTGCTTCATGATGCGCACGGACTGGCGCATCTCTTCCATGCGGATCAGATAGCGGTCGTAGCAGTCGCCGTTCTTGCCGATCGGAATGTCGAAATCCATTTCGGCGTAGCACTCATAGGGCTGCGACTTGCGCAGGTCCCAGGCCGCGCCCGAGCCGCGCACCATCACGCCCGAGAAACCCCACTCCCAGGCTTCCTTCAGCGGCACCACGCCGATGTCGACGTTGCGCTGCTTGAAGATGCGGTTGGCGGTGAGCAGCCGGTCGAGGTCCTCGACCACTTTGAGGAACGGATCGCACCAGGCCTCGATGTCGTCGACCAATTTCTGCGGCAGGTCTTGATGCACACCGCCGACACGGAAGAAGGCTGCGTGCATACGGCTGCCCGAGCCGCGCTCGTAGAACACCATCAGCTTCTCGCGCTCTTCAAAACCCCACAGCGGCGGGGTCAGCGCGCCGACGTCCATCGCCTGCGTGGTGACATTGAGAAGGTGAGAGAGAATGCGGCCGATCTCGCAATAGAGCACGCGGATCAGTTGGCCGCGACGCGGCACCTCGATGCCGAGCAGCTTCTCGGCGGCGAGGCAGAAGGCGTGCTCCTGGTTCATCGGCGCGACGTAGTCGAGCCGGTCGAAATACGGGATCGCCTGGAGATAGGTCTTCTGCTCGATCAGCTTTTCGGTGCCGCGGTGAAGCAGGCCGATATGGGGATCGACGCGGGCGACGACTTCGCCGTCGAGCTCCAGCACGAGTCGCAACACGCCGTGCGCGGCCGGATGCTGCGGCCCGAAGTTGATGGTGAAATTTCGGAGGTTCTCAGGTTGCTCGTTCATGATCAGACCTTCGGCCCTGCTTTTTCATCGCCCGGGAGGACCGGATAGTCGGCGCCTTCCCACGGCGACAAAAAGTCGAACTTGCGGAATTCCTGGTTGAGCCGGACCGGCTCGTACACCACGCGCTTCTCCTGGTCGTCGTAACGGACCTCGAGGAAACCGGTGGTCGGAAAATCCTTGCGCAGCGGATGCCCCTCGAAACCGTAGTCGGTGAGGATGCGCCGCATGTCGGGATGGCCGACGAAGAACACGCCGTAGAGGTCGTAGGCCTCGCGCTCGAACCAGTCGGCGCCGGGGAACACCTCGATCAGCGACGGCACCTGCGTGGTCTCGTCGGCCTGGGCCTTGAGCCGGATCCGCGTGTTCAGGGTCGGGGACAGGAAGTGATAGATCACGTCGAAGCGCTTTTCGCGCGACGGATAGTCCGCGGCCGTGATGTCCGTGAAGTTGACGAAACGGCAGTTCGGATCGTCGCGGAGGTACTTGACCACCTCGACGATCTTGCTGGCCTCGACATCAACCGTGAGCTGGTTGAAGGCCACCGAATGACCGGTGGCGGCGCCCGGAAGCGCGCTCACGATCGTCTGCCCCAGGGCGTCGAGCTTGGCGTCGTCCATGACGTAAAACCTTAGCGTTCGATGGTGCCGGTGCGGCGGATCTTCTTCTGCAGCAGCAGCACGCCGTAGAGCAGCGCTTCCGCCGTGGGCGGACAGCCCGGCACGTAGATGTCGATCGGCACGATGCGGTCGCAGCCGCGCACGACCGAGTAGGAATAGTGATAATAGCCGCCGCCGTTGGCGCAGGAGCCCATCGAGATCACGTAGCGCGGCTCGGGCATCTGGTCGTAGACCTTGCGCAGCGCTGGCGCCATCTTGTTGGTCAGCGTGCCCGCGACGATCATCACGTCGGACTGGCGCGGCGAAGCACGCGGCGCGAAGCCGAAGCGCTCGACGTCGTAGCGCGGCATCGACACTTGCATCATCTCGACCGCGCAGCAGGCGAGACCGAAGGTCATCCACATCAAGGAGCCGGTGCGGGCCCAGGTGATGAGATCGTCAGTCGCGGCCACGAAGAAGCCCTTGTCGGACAGCTCGTGGTTGACCTCGAGGAAGAACGGGTCATTGGCCCCGACCGGCTTGCCGGTCGAGGGATCCAGGATGCCCTTGGGAGCCGGCGCGAGAGCCGGACCGGCTGATGGTGCAGGGTTCAATCCCATTCGAGTGCGCCTTTCTTCCATTCATAGGCGAAGCCCACCGTCAGCACGGCGAGGAACACCATCATGGACCAGAAGCCGGTCGCGCCAAGCTTGCCGAACGCCACCGCCCAGGGAAACAGGAACGCCACCTCGAGATCGAAGATGATGAAGAGGATGGCGACCAGATAGAAACGGACGTCGAACTTCATGCGGGCGTCGTCGAAGGCGTTGAAACCGCACTCATACGCCGACAGCTTTTCCGGGTCCGGCTGCTGGAACGCCACGATGAAGGGCGCGATCAGCAGCACAAGGCCGATGATGGCAGCTACCCCTATGAATACCACGAGTGGAAGATAGTTCTGTAGAATGCCGCTCATTGACGAGCCCTTTTTCCCGCAGCCTCGGGACAGCCGCGGATTCGTCCGATTTGGAATTATTCTGAGCCTTAGCGCAGTGCACCAATGGGCGCAAGACACGCTCTTTTTAGGCCCTTTGCTGCTCCCAGACCGGTGGAAATCCCGGAATCGCCCCGCGCTGGTATGGAGCAGATCGATGGCCCCAGCAAGGGCGGCAAATCACCTCCCCGCAGGACAAAAGCTCTGCGGGGGCATTGTCCCGCGGGGCGGCCACGAGTCTAGGACGATTGTGCTCTCTTGCAGCGACGCAGCCAGACCCCGAAAACGATAAGGATGGGCGCCCCAACCGTCACCCAGGCGACATATTGGCCGAGCGTGCCCCAAAGCAACGCTGCCAGGAGGCCCGTGACGGTCGCGACAGCGAGCAGGACAGGTGCAGCAAAGACACGTATCCACAGGCGCGCGCGGTCAGAGGAGCCATGCATCACGATGGGACCGGGGCTCGTCTGGCGAATGCGTCGGCTTTGGCAGGGGCACGCTTGCGCCGCCGCGCCAGCCAGAGATAGAGGCCGCTGCCGATCACAACGATAGTGAGCCCATCGAGCGCGGCCCAGATCAGCTTGAGCGGCATGCCGCCATAATCGCCGAAATGGCGCGCGATATCGCTAATTGAAAGGCTCTTAGAAGAACTCTTAGAGAGTCTCTTAGAGGCGATCCAACATTTCCAGACATTGCTTAGAGATCAGCGCGAAACCTTCTCGGCTTCGAGCATCGCTTCGGCAGTCGCGGTGAGACGATCGATCTGCGCAAGCAACGTCTCGAGCTCGTCCTTGCTCAATTGCTCGAGCAGCATCCGGTTGCGCTCCTGCGCGCCTTCGACGATGGCATCATGCGCGGAAAGCCCGGCAGGCGTCAGCGACACCAGCACCTCGCGGCTGTCCTTGGGATTTGCGGACTTCGCGATCAGCTTGCGCGAAACCAGCTCGGCCAGCGCACGGCTGATCTGGCCCTTGTCCTGACCGACGGCTTCGGCAAGCCGCGCCACGCTCATCGGCGCCCGCCGGCCGAGCGAGGCGACCAGACCGAACTCGACCGAGGATAGTCCTGCGAGACGCTTGTAGCGCAGGATCGCGCCGCGCTTGAGCAGGTTGGCCAGCACCATCAGCCGCGATGACAGCATCACGGTGATAGGCGCCTGCGAGTGATTGTCGTCCGCATCGGACGATTCGTGCCCGTCCCTGCTCGATGTCTGGCTCATGGTCCACCTCTGCCAAGAAAGCCGGGACGTGCCAAGACTCGATAGTGCCTTGGTAGCGCAACCTCCCCAACCCGATCCGAATGCGATTAAGAGGCATTTTGGAAGATCGTTGACACTGTCATCGAATTATCTTTCACTGGGTCAACACAAGGCGACCCGGCCACCAAGGCCTGCGGCGGGAGGAACAAGCATGACGATCACCCAGCGGGATCGCGATCTCGGCACGGCCTATGCGATGAAACCCGCGCATACGCGCACCGAGCTCACGTCGGTCGTGCGCGGCACGCCAATGGGCGAATTGCTCCGCCGCTACTGGCATCCGGTCGGGCTCATCAGCGACGCCACCTACACGCCAAAGAAAGTGCGCGCGCTTGGTGAGGATCTGATCCTGTTCCGCGACAAGCACGGTCGCGTCGGCCTGCTCCACGCCCGCTGCTGCCATCGCGGCACCACGCTCTATTACGGCAAGGTCGAGGAGGACGGCATCCGCTGCTGCTATCACGGCTGGAAGTTCGACACCGAGGGCCATTGCCTGGAGCAGCCCTGCGAGCCCGACGGCGGCCAGTTCAAGGACAAGGTGCGCCAGCCCTGGTATCCGGTCGAGGAGCGCTACGGGCTGATCTTCGCCTATATGGGCCCGGCCGAGAAACGCCCGGTGCTGCCGCGCTACGAGTGCCTCGAAAACATGGACGACGGCGAGTTCGTCGAGGCCGACGATTCCTCGATCGGCGGCGGCGGGCCTGCGGTCATCCCGTGCAACTGGCTACAGCATTTCGAGAACGTGGTCGATCCCTACCACGTACCGGTGCTGCACGGCTCGTTCTCGGGCCCGCAATTCACCAACATGATGGCCTCGATGCCGGAGGTGACGTTCGACAAGACGCCGCGCGGCATCGCCGTGCGCTCGATCCGCAAGCAGGACGACGGCCATGTGTTTTACCGCGTCACCGAAGCCGCCCTCCCCACCTTGCGCGTGGTGCCGAACCCGCGCGTGGCGCAGTTTGCCCGGGTGGAATCGATCGGCTGGACGCTGCCGATCGATGACACCTCGTTCCGTATCTACGTCGCCGGCCGTGTGAAGAATTCCGGCGACATCGGCCGAATGCGCTCGAAGTTCAACGGAAAATTCTGGTGGGAGATGACGGAGCAAGAGCACCAGCAATTCCCCGGCGACTATGAGGCCCAGGTCGGCCAGGGCCCGGTGACGGTTCATTCCGAGGAGCATTTCGGCCAGAGCGACCGCGGCATCCTGATGATCCGGCGCATGCTGGGCGACCAGCTCGAGGCGTTGGAAGCGGGCCACGACCCCGTCGGCGTCTCGTTCGACACCAGCGCGGCCCCTGTCGAGTTCGAAGCGGGGAATTACATCCGCGAAGGCTGAGCAGCCCTAACAAGGGCTGGACCAACGACAACAACAACGACAAATTGGGGGGCGCGATGGTCGATGTGACGTCACAAATGTCGGTGCAAACGGCCGCCGCGGCAAAGCCCACGGCGCGGCGCTATTACGTGCTGGGCCTGCTCACCATCATCTACGCGCTGAACTTCCTCGACCGCACGATCTTCAACGTCCTGATCGAGCCGATCAAGAAGGAGTTTTCGCTCAGCGACACCATGATGGGCCTGCTCGCGGGCTTCGGCTTCGCGCTGTTCTATTCCCTGCTCGGCATTCCCATCGCGCGCGTCGCCGACCGGCTCAACCGCCGCAACATCGTGGCGCTGGCCTTCGCGTTCTGGAGCGCGATGACGGCGCTGTGCGGCATGGCTTCCAGCGTCACCGCGCTGGCCTTTGCCAGGATCGGCGTCGGCATCGGCGAATCCGCGGGCTCCCCGGCCTCGCAGTCGATCGTCGCCGACCTCTTTGCCAAGAACGAGCGCCCGCGCGCGCTCGGCATCTATGCCATCGGCACCTATCTCGGCGTCTTCCTCGGTTATTTCGTCGGCGGCACCATCAACCAGCACTATGGCTGGCGGATGGCCTTCTATGTCGCGGGCGTGCCGGGCATCCTGCTGGCGCTGATCCTGTGGTTGACGATCTCGGAGCCGAAGCGCGGCGCGATGCAGGAGAATTTCGTGCCCGAGCCGCTCGGGCCGACGCTGCGCTTTCTCGCCTCGCAGCAGAGCTTCATCATCGTGCTGATCGGCTTCTGCCTCACCACCTACACGAACTACGCTACCGCGGCCTGGATCCCGCCATTCCTGGCGCGCGTGCACCATCTGTCGAGCGCCGAGATCGGCACCTATGCCGGCACGTTCAAGGGGCTCGCCGGCATGGCCGGCACCCTGCTCGGCGGTTTTGTGGTGGCGCAAGTGAGCCGCCGCGACGACCGCTGGAAGCTGTGGGCGCCCGCGATCACCTCAGGCCTCGCCGGCCCCGTCTTTGCGCTGTGCATGCTGACGCAGGATTTTGCGATGATGGTCGCGATGCTGGCGCTGACCTCGTTCCTGGTCGGCTTCCATCTCGGGCCGATCTTTGCGATCGCGCAGACGGTGGCGAAGCCGAGCATGCGCGCGCTCGCCTCCGCGCTGATTGCGCTCACCGCGACCTGCTTCGGCCAGGGCGTCGGTCCGCTCGCGGTCGGCGTGGTCAACGACGCGCTGAAGGGCAGCTACGGCGCCGACGCCGTGCGCTATTCCCTGCTCTCGGCAGCGGTCACGACCACGCTCGGAGCCCTGCTGTTCGCCTGGGCGGCGCGCACCATCCGCACCGACATCGAGCGGGCGAACTAGGCGCTCATGAAGGCGAGCATGTCCGCAATCACGCGCTCGCCGTGGGTGAGCGGCAGCGGATGCGGCCCGCCCTCGTAGACAATCAGCTTGCTGCCCTTGATCAGCTTTGCGGTCTTGGCGCCCGTCAATGGCAGCGGCGCGCTGGCATCCTTGTCGCCATGGAGGATCAGCGTCGGGCGATCGATCTTGGCGGCGGCCGCGCGCAAATCGGCGAACGCCATCATCTTGCGGCACGCCAGCGCCACCGGCAGCGGCACGCTCAGCATCATCTCGCGGATCCAGGCCCGCGTGATCTCGGGCGTGTCAGGGGTGAAGAACGGCGCTTCGTTCGCCGCAATCCACTTTGCGAAGTCGCGCGCGACGGCCGCGTTGTCGGCCTCGATCATCGCCTTTGGGACCGCATCCGGATTGTCTTCGGTCTTGACCAGATACGGCGTCGTCGGCGAAACCAGCATGAGCCTTGCGATCCGGTCCGATCCAAATCGGGCGAGATAGTTCACCGCCTCGACCGTCCCCATCGAGAAGCCCACCAGCGTCACGTCGCGCAGGTCGCGCGCCTCGATCACGGCTGCGACGTCATTGGTCAGCGTGTCCAAATCATAGCCCGAAGACGGCATCTCGGACCGGCCATGCCCGCGCCTGTCGGGCGCAACACAGCGGAAGCCCTTTGCGTCGAGGGCCGCAATCTGGCTGCCCCAGGTGCTGGCATCGAAGGTCCAGGCCGTCAGCAGCAACACCGGCTTTCCGTTGCCCCAGTCCTGCACGAACAGTCTTGTGCCGTCCTTCGCCGTCACATAGGGCGATCGCACGGTCTGCTGGGCTGCGGCCACTGGCGCGCCCCCAACCGATGCCGCCGCAAAGGCGGTTCCAAGCAACGTGGCTTCGAGGACAGTTCGACGGTTCATGGTGCTTCTCCCTTGCCGGATCATTCGCGGTCGATGAAAGCAATCATGACGAAGGGATTTGGCGGCCGCGATTACGCGGCAGGTAAGAGCCCATCCGGCGTCCGCACCGGCCCTTCAGCCGTCCACGGCGAAACCGGGCAAACGACCAGATGAAACCATTTTGCGGAACCCGCGAAACGATCCGGAAACAGATGCTCCCTAAGACATCAACCTACAGACGGCGCCAAAGCCCGTCGGGAGGCTCGGATGAACCACTCAATTCACTCTGCAGATCGGGGTACCCACCTGAAGATCGTGGTGGTGGCGCTGGTGGCCGGTATCGCAGTGGCCGCCTTCGGGATCGCAGCCCGCACCAACGCCGATTACAGCCAGACCGCCCAGTCCACCCACGTGATCAAGGCCGGCAAGCCGGTGGCGATCACGAGCGCGGGCACTTCGGAGATGCGCTGATCGCGGGAAAAAAGGTCCGGTTTGAGAGGAAATGGCCGCCCTGGGGCGGCCTTTTGCTTTTGGCCAATCTCTGAAGGGTTCAAGCCAAGCTGCAGCCGCCCGGGCCGTAGCGATACGGTCCCGCCCGCTCCAACAGGCGTTTGCTCCCCGTGGACGCAACGTCCTTGACTTCACCATGTCCCCCCTTTAAGTCCCCCCTCGTTCCGCGCGGACACATACGCGTCACGCGGGAGTAGCTCAGTTGGTTAGAGCGCCGGCCTGTCACGCCGGAGGTCGCGGGTTCGAGCCCCGTCTCTCGCGCCATTTTTGGCAACATCATCAAAAACTTAGCAGAACATCCTCAGCCCGATTGACGACGCCTGTGTCGAATCTCGCGCCTTGCGCTCGTCCGGGGCTGGCGGGAACGCGCGGATTGTCCTGACAAATCACGCGAAAACCCCACTCCCGCTGGCCGGCGTAGTCAGTCCCGTCCCGAATCGTCTAGGCCTTCGGGAACTTGGCAGTTTGGGAGCCCGGTAAGCTTCCGCGCGACACCCGAGGAGGCCAGACATGGCGAAGAAGGCAGCTGTTCCCGCCACGATCACGCTCAAGCACCTCGCGGCCGACATCGCGGAAAGCCAGGACCTCTCAAAGAAGCATGCCGAGGCCGTCCTGACCGACATGGTCGACCTGATCACCAAGCACCTGAAGAAGGGCGACCGCGTCCGCATCGTCGGGCTCGGCATCCTCCAGGTTCGCAAGCGCGCCGCCCGTACCGGCCGCAATCCCGCCACCGGCGAGACGATCCACATCAAGGCCAGCAAGAAGGTCGCGTTCCGCCCGGTCAAGGAATTGAAAGAGGCAATTTAGCCGGTCTCGTTTCGTTAACTCTGATCCGCCTTCGTCCGGCCGCAACGCGGCCCGGTTTTCTGGTATACCGGTTGCTTCCCAAGCCTGCTTCCACAAGACCTGCTCCCAAAAGCCCCGGCGGTTTGACCAGACATGTCCCTGACCTTCACGCATACCGTGACCGAGCGCTTCCTGCGCTACGTCACCATCGACACCCAGTCCGATCCGAACTCCCCGGCCTCGCCATCGACCGAGAAGCAGAAGGATCTCGGCCGCGTTCTCGTCACCGAGCTGAAGGCCATGGGCGTCGCGGACGCCCATCTCGACGATTACGGCTATGTCTACGCAACGATCCCGGCCAACACGGACAAAAAGGTGCCGGTGATCTGCTTCTGCTCGCACATGGACACCTCGCCCGACGTCACCGGCAAGGACGTCAAGCCGCAAGTGGTGAAGAACTATCGCGGCGGCGACATCACCTTGCCGGGCGATACGACCCAGGTGATCCGCTTCGCCGAGCATCCCGCGCTGAAGAACCAGATCGGCAATGACCTCATCACCACCGACGGCACCACGCTGCTCGGAGCCGACAACAAGGCCGGCGTCGCCGAGATCATGGATGCCGCGCATTTCTTCATCAATAATCCCGATGTGAAGCACGGCACCATCAAGATCCTGTTCACGCCCGACGAGGAGATCGGCCGCGGCGTTGACAATGTCGACATCAAGAAGCTCGGGGCCGATTTCGGCTACACCATGGATGGCGAGAGCGCAGGCAGCGTCGAGGACGAGACCTTTTCCGCCGACGGCGCCACCATCACCATCACCGGCGTCAGCGCCCATCCCGGCTATGCCAAGGGCAAGATGGAGCACGCGATCAAGATCGCAGCCGCGATCGTCGAGCGTCTGCCCAAGGAAGGCTGCTCGCCCGAGACGACGTCGGGCAAGCAGGGTTTCCTGCATCCGGTCGGCATCGAAGGCGCGCTGGAACAGGCGATCCTCTCCTTCATCGTGCGCGACTTCACCGAGGAAGGGCTGAAGGAGAAGGAGGTCCTGCTCGAGACCATCGTCAAGGACGTGATGAAGGATTTTCCGCGCTCGACCTACAAGTTCGAGGTCCGCGAGCAGTACCGCAACATGAAGCAGGTGATCGACCGTCACCCGCACATCCTCGAATACGCCATCGAGGCGATCCGCCGCGCCGGCTTGCGTCCGATGCGCACCGCGATCCGCGGCGGCACCGACGGCTCACGCCTCTCCTTCATGGGGCTGCCCTGCCCCAACATCTTTGCGGGCGAGCACGCGTTTCATTCGCGGCTCGAATGGGTGAGCCGGCAGGACATGGAAAAGGCGGTCCAGACCATCGTGCATCTGGCGATGATCTGGGAGGAGAAGGCTTAGGCCTGACGCTGGGCGGGCTCACCTGGTGCCACTGCGCGGCGCGCTCACCTCGCGCCGGCCGTTGGATTGCCGCTCGCCGTGGGCGGCGCGAAATTGTCGTGGCGTAGAGCCGGTCCAGCGGCCGAAGGCGTTGGTAAAGGAGCTGGCCTCGCGGTAGCCGAGCAGCCAGGCGATCTGTGAGATCGGCAGCTCCCGTTCGCTCAGATAGCGTTTGGCGAGCGCGGCCCGCAGCTCATCCAGCAGCTCCGAGAACGTCACGCCCTCCTCCGCCAGCGCGCGTGCGAGCGTACGGCGGCTCATGCCTAGGCGACCGGCGATCACGTCCGCGTTGGCCTGACCATGCGGTAATGCCTGAGCGATCGCTTCATCCACGCGGGATCGGAGGCTCGATCGCGATGGCCCGCGGTTGCCCAGGGCTTCGTTGGCATAGCTCAACAGCAGGCGGTTGAGGTAGATGTCGGCATCGACGGATGGAAGCGAGGCCGTAGCCGCGGGAAAAACAATCTCGTCGGCATAGGACCCGAATTGGACATCACAGCCAAGGAAGCCGAGGACTTCAGCCGACAGCTCGGGGCGGTGGTGCCTCACCCTGATCTGGCGCGGCACCAATCGGTTGTTCGTGAGCCGTCGACAGACGCGCACCAGGGCGCCCAGCCAGAACTCGACCTGATGGCGGTCGGACTGACGCTCGACGTCCAGGTAATGGAGCGCAATCACAGTGGCACGATCGAGATCAACGGAAAGCTGAACGCCTTCGTTGTTCAGCTTGCTGTAGCGCGCAACATTGCGAAGCGCCTCCGCGAGAGTCTCTGACGACGCCATGACGTAATACAAGAGACCGATCTCGCGGAGATCGAAGTCCTGCGCCAGATGAAAGCCGAGATGCTCATCGCCCAGCTCCTGAGCCGCCAGATCGAGCAGCTTGATCTGAGCAGCTACCTCGAGGCGGCGAGCCGGTTCGTCGATCAGCGCGAGCGTCAGCCCTGCCCTCGACACCAATTGCGCAAGATCCTTGCCGGCGCCGCGAACGCGCTGACATGCCAATCGCGCGATTCCGCCGGTCGCGCTGGGTATGGAGCTGAAGCGGTTCGTGTGGTGCATGGCATTGGCAATAGCGGTTGACCCCAAAGACCAAATTGTCGGCACACGATCACAAGACGGGGCCGACGCACCATTCCTATATCGCTGGACGGGCGCCGACCGATTCTGCGAGCGTTTATCGCCCTTTGCCTGCGATTCCACAGGCAGCAACCCTGCCCGTCTTTGATTTGGGTCAACGAAAGTAGCCACCGGCCGGCCGCCCAGCGCCGTTGTGCGTCGGCCGAGCCTCCGTCCTCATTCGAGCTGATCATGCCCCTCATACGCGAAACAGTTGAGTTGCTGGTTCAGGCGGCGGGAGCCTGTCACATCCCGGACGATCGAGGCGGATTGCGCGATCGGGAATGGAAGGCCCTGCGGTTCCTCGCGCGCGCCAACAGATTCTCGAAATCCCCGACGGCGGTGGCCGACTATATCGGCGCGACCAGGGCGACCGCGACGCAGATCGTCAAGACCCTTGAGGATAAGTCGTTCGTCGTCCGCAAAGCTTCACCACGCGACAAGCGGTCCGTGATGCTTTGCGTGACCCCGCAAGGCGAGAAACTGCTTGCTCAGCACGATCCGATCAGCGGCATGGCCAACGCGATCGCGACTCTGGTGGCGGAAGACTGCCTGAAGCTGAGGAATGCGTTGAAAGCGATCCTCAATCGCATCGACGCACCTCGCGTCGAAACCAGCGCCGGCCGCTGCGGCGACTGTATTTTTCTCCGCAGGGACGCTGACACTCGTGCGGGCAAGGCGCGTGCCGCTACCGAATTCCGGTGCCGGCTTCATCTGGCCCAGCTTGCAGCTCACGAAACCGAGCTGCTTTGCACCAGCTTCGAGCGCGTGGACGGCGACTGAAGCCAGCGCATCCGTCCCGTCAGGTCCGGCGCGGGCTTCCCGCAGTCGGCGAACGTTCCTGATTTTTGCGACGAGCGGGAACGAACCAGCAAGATGCGGGTTCTCTGCTCAAGTCCCAAGGATGAAGATTGTGAGCACAAAAGGCCTCAGCCGGTTGCCCCCGGGCTGGGGCCTTTTCGTATTTTACGCATGCGATATCGAGTCCCCCACACGTAACATTATTGCGGGTCGACATCGTTGCCGGCGCGGTGCTAACCGCAGCGGGACGGGATCGAGACGGCGCGATCGAAACGCCTATAATGGCACCTGATTTGGCGGTTTCCGGGGAGCACTGGGTTTGGGCAGCCACGACCATCACGGTCATCACCACCATGACCACAGCGATCATGCGCATGATCATGGGCATGACCATTCCCATGGCCATGGTCACGCGCACGTCCACGCGCCTGCCAATTTCGGCAAGGCATTCGCGATCGGCATTACGCTCAACACCGCGCTGGTCGTGGCCGAGGCGGTCTATGGCTATCTCGGCAATTCCACCGCGCTGCTCGCCGATGCCGGCCATAATCTGTCCGACGTGCTCGGCCTCATCGTGGCCTGGGGCGCCTCGATCGCGGCGCGGCGCGCGCCGAGCGGCCGCTTCACCTATGGCTTTCGCGCCTCCACGATTTTGGCCGCGCTCGCCAATGCCGTGTTCCTGCTGGTCGCAACCGGCGCGATCGGCTGGGAGGCGATCCTGCGGCTGCGCGAGCCGGAGCCGGTCGCGGGTGTCACCGTGATGGTGGTTGCCGGCATCGGCATCCTCATCAACGGCTTTACCGCCATGCTGTTTGCAAGCGGCCGCAAGGACGACATCAACATCGAAGGCGCCTATCTGCACATGACAGCGGATGCCGCGATTTCGTTCGGCGTCGTGGTCTCGGCGGCGCTGATCATCTGGACCGGCTGGCTCTGGCTCGATCCCCTCACCAGCCTCGTCATCTGCGTGAGCATCCTCTGGGGCACGACCAGCCTGCTTCGCGGCTCCATCGACATGTCGATGGCGGCAGCGCCCAGAGGCACCGACCTCGTCGCGATCAAGTCATTCCTGCTGGCGCGGCCAGGCGTGTCCGCGATCCACGATCTCCACGTCTGGCCGATCTCCACCACCGAGACCGCGCTGACCTGTCACCTCGTGATGCCCGCCGGCACCGCCGATCCGTTCCTGATGGAAACCGCGCAGATGCTGAAGACATCGTTCCGCATCGGCCACGCCACGCTTCAGGTCGAGACGCATCCGGACAATGGCTGCGCGCTGGCGCCGGATGATGTGGTGTGAGGTGGTAACGGCCGGCGTTCGCAGAGCTTTTCAGCGGCCTACCCCGCCTTCGCCGTCACGATCCAGATCGCGCCCGGCAGCGCCACGCTCTGCCCCTTCAGGAACGGCGCGAGCGTCTCGCGGATCGACGCCTTTACGGCTGCGTACGTCTCCGGTGGATGGCCCTGCAGCGCGCGGCTGGCGGGGCCAATCTGGAGCGAGCCGTCGACGGCAGCATCGAGGCCGCCGCCGATGGCGATGTCCATCGCCAGATCATGCGGCTCCATCGCCACGTCGACGAAGCCGGCGCCTTTCAGGATGCGCGTCACGCGCTCCTCCGAGGCGAAAGCGAACGGGCCCGGCTCCTCCGGCCCGACCGGCGGCATTTTCGGCACGTGCTTGTAGACCGCCATCAGCGGCGCCATCATCCACGGATTTTCCTTCGGCTCGCGCCAGCAGGCGAAAGCAAGCCGTCCCGTCGGCTTCAGCGCACGGCGAAGGTTGGCGAACGACGCGACGGGATCGGCAAAGAACATCACACCGAAGCGTGATGCGAGCAGGTCAAAGCTCGCCGGCTCGAACGGATGCACGGTCGCATCCGCCAGCACGAAATCGAGCGGCAACCCCTTCGGCGCAACCTCGCGCGCCCGCCCCAGCATGGGCCCTGACACATCGAGACCGAGGGCAAAGCCATTCGGCGCGACCGCCTTGGCAAACATGACCGTCGTCGCGCCAGCACCGCAACCGACGTCAAGCACGCGCTCGCCGGGCTTCGGCCCGGCGCAATCGATCAGGATCTCGGCGATCGGACGCAGCAGAATTTCCTGCGCCGCGTCACGGTCGGCCCAGCGCTGGCCGCCAGGACCGTTCCAATAGGCGATCTGGTCGGCGTTGAGCTCATGTCCGCGTGGTTGTTCCATCGGGTCCCTTGTCCTTCACAGTCGGCGATCCGCCGCTCGCTCGCAATCATGCGGGCTCACCTGCATCGGCAGTCCGTTGCCCGGTCGTAGCGTAATTTTCTGTAACGGCCAAACTTGGGCATCCGGCGCAAGCTCCATGTCGAAACGCCGCACAAGCGCGGCAAGCACGATCGTCGCTTCCTGCAGCGCAAAGGAGGCGCCGATGCAGACGCGCGGCCCGGTGCCGAACGGCAGATAGGTAAAGCGCGCGATCGCACCACGGTTTTCAGGCAGAAAGCGTGAAGGATCGAACGCGTCCGGCCGCTCCCACAGCAAACGATGCCGGTGCAGAACGTAGGGCGCGATCACGATCAGCGCGCGCGCCTTCACCGCCAGCGCGCCGATCGTATCCGCGTTCGTGGCCATCCGGCTCAGCGCCGCGATAGGCGGATAGAGCCGCAGCGTCTCCTCGACGACGGCACGAGACACGACGAGCCTGTCGGCGAGACCTTCCACCGGCCCGGTCAGTTCGCGCTCGGCCTCCTCGCGCACGCGCGCCCGCCAATCGGAGGACTGCGACAGCAGGAAGATCGCCCACGCCAGCGTGTTCGCCGTGGTTTCATGTCCCGCCGAAAGGAAGGTGAGGATATTCGACCTTACCTCGGCTGGTGACATTGATCGCCCGCTCGACGGATCGAGCGCCCGCAACAGGAGCGTCAGGAGATCAGCAGGCTCCTCCCCCACGGCCTGGGACTCGAGCCGCACCCGTCGTGTTTGGATGATCCGATCGATGATGCCCTCGAAATAGGTCATGGTCCGGCGCAGGCGGCTGCGTCCGGGGCGCGGCACGAACCGGGGCGCGCCGAGCAGATCGAGCGCGCCGATCCGTCCGATCACGCCGAAATAGGCGTTCATCGCGTCGCGGAAGTCGCCGCAATCGCCGGCGATTCCGTCGGAGAAGATGGTGAGTGCGAGCACATTCAACGTGATCAGCGTCATTTCGGCGACCATGTCGACGGTCGCCTTTGGTCCGAGACCACGCCACCGCTCCGCCAACTGGTCGGCAGCGGTCAGCATCGCAGCGGTGAA
Organism: Bradyrhizobium genosp. A; assembly: GCF_049949275.1. Lineage (NCBI taxonomy): Bacteria > Pseudomonadati > Pseudomonadota > Alphaproteobacteria > Hyphomicrobiales > Nitrobacteraceae > Bradyrhizobium > Bradyrhizobium genosp. A. The sequence goes on from NZ_CP188196.1 coordinate 4,747,937, forward strand.
GGACGTCACCGTGCGCCGCGCAAACAGCGGTGCCAGCATACGTCGCTGCACCTCCCACCGATCGCCCTCGACGCTTAACAGCCCTTCGGCGAGTCCGTTTGCGAGAATGCGGCGCTGGATCGGGTCCTTTCGGTAGTTGTCGGCATTGTCGACCAGCACATGCTTGATGGCGGCCGGGTCGTGCACCAGGAACGCGTCAGTGAACGGCAGCCTCATCTTCGCTATCGGCTCGCGAAAGAAGTCCTCGCTCCAGCATTCCAGTGGATTGCGCCTCAGCGTCGCGAGCAGCCCGAACAGGCGCAGCCGCTGTTCCGGCGGACGCGGGGCCGGCGGACAAAAACTCTCCGCATTTTCACCGTCGGAGAAACGCAGCATCGAACCGGCAAAATAACGAGTGGAACAATGCCGAAATAAAGCCGCAGCTTCGCCGGAGTTCCTGACGGTGTCCAGTCGAGATTGGAGGCGGACAGTCCCGCTGCGCCGATTTGTGCAGCCGAGGCTGGCAATACGGGCTGGACAAAAGCGGGCTGGTGGGCGGTCACGGATTCGAACCGCGGACCCTCTCGGTGTAAACGAGACCGGACCGGGCCCGCCTACTGAATTTCCACGCTTTTTGGTTCATCCCGTTGCGCTTTGTTCACGGGCGGATTGCCGGTTTCTGTTGCGTTTCTGTTGCGCGGCCTCGGCCGAGCCGCTGGGATGACTGCATGACGCCGTCGAAGCCGCCCGGAATGTGATGCTTGTAGTGCTTCTTGATGATCTGGACGCTGACGCCGCAGAAGTCGGAAACCTGATCGATCGGCGTCCCTGACCGGAGATACCAAGAGATTGCGGTATGCCGGAGCGTGTGCGGGATGACCTTGCGCTCCTTGATCTCGGTTGCCAATTCGGCCGCCTTCACGACCTTCGGCCAGACCTTCTTGACGCTCTGGACCGGCTGGCCCTGCCACTCGACAACCGCCCGCGTCGAGATGCCGAGCCGATGCCAGCGGCGCATATGGGTTAGGAGCCGGGGCGGCAGATCAATCGGAGGCTGTCGCTTGTTCGTCTGGCGCTTGCCATAAGCCAGCCGGACGAAATGACCGGCCTCCAGATCGACATAGCCCCGCCCGATCGTCGGCATCAGGGCCGCGCCGCAGATCGCCCCGGCCCGCGTCCCGGTATAGAGCCCGGCGAGAATAAACCGGGCAATGTGACGGGCCAGATACCGGCCGGTTGGCTTGCCGTTGCGGACCTCACGGAGCCGCCATGCGGCGAGGATCAGACGCGCGGCCTCGCTCCGGGTCAGCCAGCGCTCGCGCGCTGGCGCCGCCTCCGGGAGGACCGGGCGGAAGAGCATGTTGACGCCGCCAACCATGTCCCTGATGTGATAATTGATCGCCGCCGCCAAGGTCTCCAGCTCGCGCCGGGCCGCGCTCTGTGACCCGCGCTGCGCCGCATAGGCGCGCTGCAATGACCCGTTCAGCTCGCCGATGGTGCGGTCTGGGCCGAAAAACCCTCCAAGGTTTAGGACCATGGCAATGCCGGCCTTCGGCCTCGCCGCGATTGCAATCTTCTCCTGCATGTAGACAGACAGCGCGTCCGCTACCTTGACCGCATTGGGATCACCGCCGCTTCGGCTGGCTCTGGGGTCGTGCTTGCCGATGATGTATTCGGCAAGCTTTCTCTCAGCGCCTTCGCGGTCGCCTTCAACGCATCCAGTGCCGATGGTCCGCTGTCCATCGCGGATGTTCCACATCGGGGAGCGGCCTTTGGCTTTGAAGAGGGCGAGCCTTGGGCCTTTGCTGGGACGCGGCATCTTTGTCTCATCTCCTCAATGTCGCGCAAGGTTGTAAAATCCTTGCCGCAAAGCCGCTCAATCGTCAGTAACCCGGCTCGCGCGCATCGGCGCAGAGCGCTGACCGACATTGAGCCGTCCGGATATGCCAGGCGGCAGGCAACCGACAGCCGCAATGGCGTCGTATCGGTGACCGCCTCCGGCAGCGGCATCTTGATTGCGGGACTCATACTCCAACTGGGGCTAGGGTCGGCGACATACGGCGTCGCCGTCAACCAGATTATCCACAAGACGCCCCGCCGCAATTCCCTTTGCGCCGATATAACCCGCGTTACATCGTGACGCGCCAATCTGTCACGCTCATCGTAACGGCGATTGTCACGGAGCGTCACAAACCGTCAGAAGTCCTTACAACTCAGGGCGTTGTCTCCCGCTGTTTCGTCTCGATGTGTTGACGAAGCTGGCAAGCACGGGTAGTTGACGAAACGATCGCTAAGGCGATCTGCCCTCGACACGGACCCGGCTTTGGACGGTCAGCGTGTCGAGCCCGCAATGAGCGAACCGATCTCGTCCCGGACTGGGGGGCGGCTCAGATGGTTCGCAAGGTGACGCGGATGTCCCGCTCGCCATTCATTGTGGAGCTATTATGGGCCTACGTATCCCGAAAGATCAGATTGTCCAGCATCCGATGCGGCGCGCGGTGCTGGACCACCTCATTGCGTCGGGCGGCAGCTCATCGGCTGCCGCGACCTGCGCCGCGCTCGGCATCCTCCATCGCCAACAACTGGCTTGGCATCTGCGGCTACTAGCCCGCGACAGCTTCGTTCGGGTCGAGCTTGTCGGCCGAGGCAATCAGCGCGCCGCTCTCATTCACATCACCAAGAACGGGCGCAATGCAATTGCCCGCAAACTCAATCCCCCAGCAATGGAGCTTCTATCGCCGTGAGCAAAAATTACGCGCCCCCGAGGGCAAACTCGGGGACGCGCGGGAATTCGACAGCAGTTTGGACCGCCGCTGAAATCAATACGAATTCAACCTCCCGCGCGCAAGTCTCAATTGATCATCCAATCGCTGGCGAGGGACGACATCTCGCCGCCACGGTAACGATCGCCAGCTCCGCTGTCAGGCGATTGCCGACGCGATTGCACGTCTCATGTGCCGCCTGCGGCCATGCCGGCGTCGCGACCATCTTTCTCAATCAAACCGCAAAGCTCCGATGCTCGCGCTGTGGATCGCGGAATTGTGTCGTGGCAGGCCGCGATGCGTCCCGATCATGGGCGCTGCGGAGGATCGGCCGATGAGCAAGCCCGCTGCAAAGGCGACGGCGCGCGCGCGATATCTGCGCAGCGCCAAGGGCAAGCCGACGAAGGTGAAGCTCGGCGGCAATGCCGTCCCAAAGCGCACCCGTCAGGTGCCCGGCGCAACGCTGCGGTGCATCGATCTGGAGAAGTATCTCCGCGACCGCTACGGACCCGTGCTGCCCGACGATGACGCCGGCCGCGCCGACGCCGAGATCATGCTGAACCACATTTTCTACCGGCAGGCCGTCGACCGGCCATGGCTCATGAATGATTGGCTCGACAGGTGCGCTCCGTGGCTGATCGGCGAAGAGCGAGAGACGCTGATCGCCAAGGTGTTCCGCAAGCCGAGGAAGTACACGGCGGACAGGCTCGCCAAGGAACTTGGCCTGACCTATGCCCGCCGTCAGCGCCTCGGGATCACGACCATCGGCTCGATCGATGTCGACGCCGAACAGCGCAAGGAACTGCAAAAGGTGAAAAAGCGGGAACACAAAGCGCAGAAGCGCCGCGATGCCGGATGCATGACGCGGTCGGAGTACGAGGGCAACTCGATTGCCAGGATTGCGCCTTGGGAGGCGTTGGGCCTGTCTCGCGCAACCTATTACCGCCGCCAGCAACAGGCCGCCAGTGAGGCAAAATCACATTATGCAGGTGACGGACTTGTCTCAAGCATCTCGTATGCAATCGTGACCGTCAGGGCACTGTGACGTGAGACAGGTGCGGCCCCTGCATAATTACTTCTATTGCTGGAGCCGGACTTGTCTCACGACTTGCTCAGTGCAGCGGCGTGATGGCGGCCCGTCGCCCGTCAAGGGCGCGTAGAGGGCGGCCGTCACACCGCGATGCGTGCAGAAATCCATCAGCGCCGTGACGTCCGCGCCGTTTTGAAGAACGGCGCTACCATCACGGCAAAGTCCCGATGAGGAAACAAGACGCGCGGCTTCTACGGAGTATGTAGCTGCGCGCGCGATCCTCTGGCAGCTACTTGAATCATTGCAGCCCGCCGTCACAAAAATCGTAACGGGCTTGGCGAAGCAGAGCGGCAGGACTAGGTTGCGGCCATGAGCGACATCATCGAGCGCGATACAAAGAATGGCCGGTTCCTACCGGGCAATTCCGGATTTGGTGGACGGCCGAAAGGCTCGCGCAATCGGCTCGGAGAAAGCTTCATCGCTGATCTCCGCGACGCCTGGGAAATTCACGGCGCCGACGTCATCGCGCGCGTTGCCCGTGACGATCCGGCCGCGTTGCTCAAGGTGATCGCAAGCTTGATGCCCAAGGACGTCAATCTCAACGTCGGCGTCGACGCCGCGTCGTTCGCCGAGCGGTTCCGCTCTGCCTGCGCCATGCTCGGCAATCCAGAGCCCCAGCGCGTGCCCAAGCCACCCAAGGTGATCGATCATGCCTGACCCTGTGGCCGTTGCGCTCCTTCGTGCCAAGTTGGCTGACGATCGGGATACGGACGAGAACAGCCTCTCGGCGCTGGAGTCCATCGCTGAGGTCGTCGGCTATCTGGTCGAGGTCGATCGCTCCGAGGGCAGGCCCGACGACTACAGCGCCGAGCTTGCCCTCGCTGCTGCTGATCTCAGCCGCGAGACTTTGCGGGAGAACGCCGCGATCCTCGGCCGGCTCGGCTATGCCGATGTCGCGAGCATGATGCGCAAGCTGGCGCGGAAGGCGAAGCCCAAGCCGTTGTCCATCAAGCCCGGGGGCTATCGGCCGCGATCCTGATGTCTCAGTTGGGTACACCCGGAAGAAACATCGGCCTGAGACACTTTTCCTGTCTCAATTAAGTTGACATCGGACTTTTGATACATCATTGTCTCATGGTCTAAAGCCAATTGAGACAAGGGGCATCACATGACCGTCGTCGGCTACGCCAGAGTATCAACCACTGATCAGAACCTCGACATCCAGCTCGCCGCGCTCAAGGCCGCTGGCGCCGAGATCATTCGAGCCGAGAAGCAGAGCGGCACGACGACCGAGGGCCGCGCCGAGCTGCGGACCGTGCTCGACTTCCTGAGGGCCGGCGATGTCCTGATGGTGACACGCATCGACAGGCTCGCTCGAAGCATCGGCGACTTGCAGGACATCGTTCGCGCAGTGAAGGCCAAGGGCGCGAGCCTGAGGGCAACCGAGCAGCCCATCGATACGAAGACGGCAGCCGGCAAGGCGTTCTTGGACATGCTCGGCGTCTTCGCTGAGTTCGAAACCAACCTGCGCAAGGAACGCCAGCTCGAAGGGATCGCCAAGGCGAAAGCCGAAGGCAAGTACAAGGGCCGGCCGGCATCGATCAACCAGGCCGAAGTGATCAAGCTCAAAGCCCAAGGGCTCGGCCCTTCGGAGATCGCGCGTCAGCTCGGCATCGGCCGCGCCTCGGTCTATCGCGCGCTCGCTGAGGCTTGAGAGGCGGGAGGGGCTGGGGCTGGCTCCCCGGCGCTTTCTGGCCCCTCCCCAACGGGACCCGGCAGGGGCCGGGGCTGAGTTCCCGGCGACGGCTTGAGAATTTCAATCCCCCGCCCCGTCGCCTCCCTGCATCCATTTTCCAAAATTTTTTCTGAGAATTTTGCGAGATGCGGATCGTCGGCGATCAGAATGCCCGCCAGATTGCGCCGCGTGGCGCAGGGAGCGTGCAGGCGCGTCGGTCGCTGTCTGACAGCTGGCAGCGGCACGAGCCTCTGTGCGGCCTTCTCTGTTGAAAGCGTCAGTTCGTGTATACCAGAGCGGCAGGATGCTGGCATGATGCGGCCACCTGCTAAATCACCGGGGAGAATGTGCATGATCTGGCTCAAGCGTCGCTTTCACGCTGCGGACTTCGGACCCTATCAGGACAAGCTCGGCGAGCTGATGATGGCGATGCCGACGCATTACGCGGAATTCTTGATGGTGAGCACGGAGACCGAGCAGCCACTTGTATCGGATTATTATGTTGGTCTGCCGATCGAAGCGCTGGCCGTTGCCTTTGATGGTTTTGAGCGCGCGGCCGATGCGGAGTTGCCCCGCGAGATCGATACTTTCCTGCTTGGCGATCAAACCAAGGAACCGTTCACGAGCCGCTTTCGCTTTCGTAAGCGAGTGTGAGAGCGCTTGACGCAGCGTGGCTGGCGCGCGGCTCCTAGGCGCCGAAGAACTTTCTGATCTCGGCGGGTAGCACCATGCCTGCGCCGAGCATCACCTCGCCAATAATGCGCTTGCGGTCTTCCTCGTGCACTTTGCGCAGGGCTTCGATCATGTGCACCTTCTCCTCCGCAAAGCTCTGGTTTCGGATCATCGCCGCCTGGTTTTCAAGAAGTCTCTTCACGTGCGGATCGTCGCTCATCGTGCCGCTGCCTTCCGCGCGTCACGTGCGGCGCGGCGCTGGTCAATCTCTTTGGCGGCCTTCTCGACAGCTTCTCGGAGGCGGGCTTTCACATAGCTCTGGAGCAAATCGTTCTGCTCGTCTGTTAGGCCCATAGCGGCTAACAGCTCGGAGCTTGATTGTTCTCGGTCATTGCCGATTGTTTTCATCGTCTCGCCTCCCGCTTGTGAATGTTCAGCGGAGCTGACGGTGGCAGGCGTCATTGCGCGCGCCAAGGCAAATATTTTCGCCGACTTCGCCAGTTGCGGGAGCTTTGTCTATTGCCAATCTCCAAGGTAAAAAAATTCTAGATTCAGTTGAGGTCGCGCTTTGTTGCTCGCGCGCTGCTCCAGCTCCACTGCGATGACGTGGATGATCCCGGCCTTGCCGTCGATCATACTGCTCTCGCCAAGCATCTCTTACTGACGATCCGCAAGGCTGGTCGGTTGGACGCGGACAGCGTCCGCTTCATCCGCAACGGCAAGGTGATCGGATTGCGGTCTCTCAACCGATGCATCGAGCCGTCCGGCTTGCCTACCGCGGAATCGTGATCGCGACTCTTGCGCCCGCGATCGTTCCTTGGCGCCCGTGGCGGGTTCGCCTAAAGCGAGCTTTCCGACTGCGTTAAAGCCAAGCATTCGTCAGAACTCCATGGCGTTGCCCGACACGCTGTTCACCGTGCCGGTGCCGCCAGTTACCGTGAGGGACAAGTCGAACCAGTACGCCGTACCCGGCGTCAAGCCTGTGATGATTGCCGATACAAAGGTTGGAAGAATGAACGCGGCAGTCTGCATCTGACCAGTGATGATCGACCCTGCTTGCGTTCCGGTAATGGCTGCCCCATTGGCGGGAGCCGACCCCGTGCCGTAACGCAATGATACAGTATTTCCTGACGATGCAATCGAGTTCGAGATTCCCATCTGAAATGAAACCATCACTCGACCGCTGTAGGTCGGGGTGAGAGTCACGGTGCTGCCGAGCCCCATCATGACTCCGCTGGTTGACGTCGTTCCTGTTGGCGCTAGCGTCCCGCTCTGCACTGTTGCGTTCGACAAGGCCAAGGGGCCGAAATCTTCCGCCAGCGCAACGATCCCGACCTGCGGGGCTAAAGTGAAGTTGATCTTTGATCCGGCACCACTTTGCCCGGAGCCTGTGCCGGTGCCCGCGCTGTTGTACAGGACCGTAGCCCGCGTAAGCACGCCGGTCCCGGAATTGTATACGCCGGTCCCAATTTCCCATTGCGTCAGATCGGCGCTCTCGGCCCTATACCTGTATTTCGCGCCATTGACCGCGCCGGCTAAAGTGAATCCTTGGTAGCCCTGCACTGCCGTCGAGAACGTCCAATCGGAGGTGCCCCCAGCAGTTGGATTGAATCGACAGACGTCAACGAAGCTTGTCATTTGCTAGGTCCCCTCAATGACGACAGCCGCCGTTCCAGCCGCCGAGTAGAGATAGATGGAGTTCTGCGGAACGACGTCGGCCCATTCCCAACTGCCGCCCTGACGGCCTGTAGCGCTCGCGGGATCGAGGCTCAAACCAAGTCCGGGACCTTTCGGCGATGTCGAGAACCCGATGCTAAGCGCGCCTGTGCCAACGTTCTGGACCATGAGGTATGATCTGTATTGCGAAATCGGCGAGACGAGCTGCGCGACCGATGAGGCCAGCGTCACGGCCTTCGTGAAGTAGTTCAGGGGATCGGGTCCAGTCATTGTTTACCCCGCCCGGATCAGGGTCAGGCCGCCGACCAATGTCGGCTGCATTACCGAGACGGCGCTGCTCGTGCCGCCCTGCGCAGACCCGGTGAACGCTGATGGCACATTGAGCGGGCCGTAAGTTGGCGTGTTGTTGAGACCGAAACCCAGGACCGAGCCGCCTCCGGCCCCTTGGATCGAGATGACGGGACCGCCATTATGCATCACGTTGTCAACGCTATTGGCAACGATGCTACCAGCGGGGGTGTATGGCGGAAGATTGGCGGTGACGAGGGTTTTGCTGTCGCTGCCGCCGCCAGCCAAAAGCGTATTGCCGTCGAGACCGCCGCTTGCGCTCGTCATGCGGCCTGTCCCTTGGTTGAGAGCCGCACGGCTTCGGCCTCGCGCATCCGGCAGCGTTCCGCCGAGCATCGAGAACAATACCGGATACGAAGCCGATGAGATCGCCGAGCCATCACAGTTGAGATAAGGCGGGATGGTGCAACCGCTGATCCACGACGGCAAGGACGAGCCGGCGTAATCCATATACGAGCCGATTCGGCCCATGTTAAAAAATCGGATGCCGGCGCCGTCATTGAAAACAGAGACATACTCTCCTGGCGGGCAACAAGCGACTTGGGCGCCGGCCGACGCTGCCGTCGTTTGCAGGGTGATCGTGAACGCGCTGGAGCCGGTGCAGAAATTTCCGACAGTGTACGGTTTCTTAAACGACGTCGGGAATGTAACCGTCACGTTGGAGGTCAAGGTCGAATTGAACGTGATATTGTTCGCTTGGAACTGCGCCGCAGAAAGAACAACTGGCGAGTTGTTGAGCGCGACTGTTGCGAGGCCGCCAACGACGAGGTCCGTCAAGGCCGAATTGCTGTTGACCGGCGTATCCCAAATGCCGACGTCGTCGCCTCGGGCCGGCTGCTCAAGATTGATGTTGGGCGTGAAGGTCGAAACCATGGGATTACCTCAAACAGTTGCCAAGGCCGGTGCATCGGCCAGCGTCGGACGGGTTGCGGGGCATGGCGCCTTTGCGTCGAGGAGCGCGTAGAGATCGGCTTCAGACTGGATCGCCGCCTCAAGGGCGGCGCGGGCCATCACAATGCAATCCATGCTGCGGCATTCGCGGATTGCGTTTGCAGCGCGCCGGAGATGATCCTGCGGCCAATGAATCATCCGGTCGCCCGCTCTCGGATGGCGTTTGAACGTGCTCTCAGTTCCGGACGAGCTTCGCGGCCTTACATGGCCCTGCGAACGGCGCCAGTTGTCCCATGCGCTCTGCGGATGGTTCCAGCGGCGCTTGCTGGCCGGGTCGAGCGAGGCGCGCCATTTGTCGATCTCGCCGAGGTTGTCGATGACCTTGAGAGCCCACCAGCGTTCCTGTTGGTGAATCCCATCGAGGCCGTTGGTCTCAAGCCAGAGCGTCATGGCAGCCGTGTAGCGCTTGCCGAAAGGTTTGTTCGTCTCGGCGAGCTTGAGGCAATGCGCGCGCCCCAGCGCCAGCGCTTTCCCGATTGCGGTCCAATCCTCGAATGTCTTCTCGCCGCGTTGGCAGATGCGTTGCCATGCCTCGCGCCCGGCTGAGATCGTATCGAGATCGCTCATCAACCAATCCCCGATTGGAGCGCAACCAGCGTCACCGGAGCGCCAGCGCTCGACTGCGTATTCAGGGTGAAGCGATAGCCGGCGATGCTGCCGATCGGAGCGACGGCGGAACTGCCGAGCGCAAACATTGCGTTGGAGCTGCCGGTAAAGAGCGTGAACGCCGTTGGCGAGGACGAGACCGGCGAGGGATACGTTCCGGTCGGGTCCTCAAGCGTGGCGCTGATGAAGTAGCTGGAGCCCCCCGACGAGATCACGGCGAAGCTGATCTGCTGCGGCGTGATCTCCCAATCGGCGAGCTGCCAAGGCGATGAGCCGGTCGAGGTCAGCGTAATGTAGCGTGGCTGCATTTTACTGTACTCATCTCCAGTTAAGCTGACGGATACTTGGATCATTGAAGTAATCAACGCTTTTCGATAGTATCCCTACAGTACTCCGAAAACAACGGGAGCTTGCCATGATGTTCTGGACTGATCTCGATAAGGCCTATGACGAGGTCCACTCGGCTCGCGCGGCTGTCGATAAGGCCACGCGCGACTATTCAAAGGGCGGCGGCGTCAACGCGGTCAATTCGGCAAACCGTCGACTTGCCGACTCCTATGATCGCTTGCGCGAGATCAATGGCGGCAATGTCCGCGATACGCGCGGCTGAATGGACAATGACGGGAAAGCGCCGGGAAAATGCCGGGGTCTTTCCCGTATAACGCAGGGATAATCACCATGGCGAAACCCCGACGTTTCCCGGTCATCATCGAGTTCTACACCACGGAAGAGCATGGAGCGGCATTTGATGCGCTCGCGGCAAATGGCCTATTGACCAAGAGCGATCTCTATCGGCTCTCGTTCGATACGTTCCTCCGGCAGCAAGGCATGTTGCCGTCGCGGATGAAAACGCCGGAGCGCGATCGTGCCAACGCAGCCTGATGATTGGTCTGTAGTTTCGACGGAGCCGGCGAAGCCTCCATTCGATCCTGACGCCTATCTCGCGTCGCAGCCGGCTGCCGTCGCCGGACAGCAGCGCCCCAATGCCCAGTTCGACCCTGACGCGTATCTGGCGAGCCCGCCAACGCCATCGAATGCCGGTGGCTGGAACGTCGTCTCGCAAGAGCCGAGCAATGCCCCGTCGATGTCGTGGTCAGACGTCGGCTCTCAGGCCTTGCGCAACACGCCGGCCAGCGCCGTTCAATTCGGCCACGACATCATTCAGCCGTTCATTCATCCGGTCGATACCGCGACGAACCTGAAGAACCTCGGCCTCGGTGTTCTCGACAAGGCGGGCCTTGGCTCTGGCGAACATGCCCAATATGCCGACGCTGTCGGCAGGTTCTATGCGGACCGCTACGGCGGCGTTGAGAACGTCAAGCGCGCCTTCGCCAATGATCCCGTTGGCGTGCTCGGCGACCTGTCCATCCTCCTGACGGGCGGCGAGTCCGCGCTCGCGCGCGCGCCCGGCATCGTTGGCAAGGCCGGTGAGATCGCTGGTGCTGCCGGCCGCGCCATTGATCCGATCAACAATGCCGCTCGCGCCGGCAGCGCCTTGGCCAAGGGCGCGGGCTATGTCGGAGCCGAAGGCCTTGGTCTGACGACCGGAGTCGGAGCCGAGCCGATCAGGCTCGCTGCAAGGTCGGGCTATGAGGGCGGCGAGGCTGGCAGTGCGTTCCGTGAGAACATGCGCGGTCAGGCCCCGATGGGGGAAGCTGTCGACGACGCCCGCAAGGCCGTTGGCCAGATGCGACAGGAGCGCGGCAACGCCTATCGGCAGGCCATGCAGGATATCGGCATGGACCGGACGATCTTGAACTTCGATGAGGTTGACGACGCCATGCGGAAGGCAGGCGGCGTGAACACGTTCAAGGGTCAGGACATCTCGCCGAGCACACAGAGCATCCGGCATCAGCTCGCCGACGTAATCGATGAATGGCGCTCTCTCGATCCAGCCGAGTACCACACAGCCGAGGGGTTTGACGCCCTGAAGCAGAAAGTCGGCTCGATCCGGGACGCGACGCAGTACGGGACGCCGGAGCGTCTTGTCGCTGATCGCGCCTATCAGGGCATCCGGCGAACGATCGTCGACCAGGCACCGGACTACGCCAAAGCGATGAACGCCTATCAGGAGGCCAGCGACCTGATCAAGGAGATGGAAAAGACGCTGTCCATCAATCCCAAGGCCTCGGTAGACACCACGCTGCGCAAGCTTCAATCGGTTCTCCGCGACAACGTCACAACGGCGTATGGCCGCCGCGCCGAGCTGGCGGACTATCTCGTCAATGCCGGCGCGCCCCGTCTGATGGAGAAGCTTGCAGGCCAATCGCTCGGCTCATGGATGCCCCGTGGTTGGGGCCGCTTGGTCGCTACGGAGCTGCCGGCGATGGCAGCGGGCGCCCTTGGCGCTGGCACGGCAGGCGCTGGTGCTGGTGCGCTGGCAACGCTGCCGGCGATGTCGCCCCGTCTCGTCGGCGAGGCCGCCCACGGCGCCGGCAGGGCCGCCAGGCAGCTCGGTCGCGTTGCTACGCCGCTCTCAGTCTTGCCGGTTCGCACGGCGCGCCAGCTCGGCCGCCTTCCCCAGAACAATGATCAGGTTCAATAGAGGAGTATCCACACATGGCCGATCTTCGAGAAGTTCACCAGCGCAGCCTTCGCGGCTTTCAGGTCGCGATGCAGGAAGCCAACATGCACTACCAGCATGCTGAGATTAACAACGATATCGACGGCATGGCCGCAGCCGCCCAGCAGATGGCTGGATTGCGTGCCTCGATGAATGAGCTGAACAGCATGGCCCGCGATGCCTACGCGGCGCAGCCGACGAACCCGTCGCGCTACGGCTTGAGCGAGGAAGAGCGCTATGTGGCGCGCAATAGCTACACGGACCCGACCGGCCGGATGACCGAGGACGACAAGGAACGGGTTTACATGGAGCAGAAGGCAAAGCATCGCCACATGGTGGCGACGGGAGCCTATTCCGTGGATCAAGGCTCGGTACGGAGGTAATCATGTTTGGTCGCACAACGAACGACATCAGCGAAACCCTGATGAAGATGCACGACGAGGCTCGGATCGTCTGCAAGCACAATCAGACCGAGATTGCCCGTCGCATGGCGGAATGGATGACAGAGGATCGCCGGTTCGATTTCATCCCCGACAAGACGAAGTTGGCGCGTGAAGCGATGGATGCTCGCGCGCATGGGCGCGTGCTCAATCTGACGGAGCCCGTTCGCAGCAATGCCAATTCATGTGTCGGATACGTCGTCCGGCAGGTCTAAGGAGAGCAGCAATGTCGAGACTTGATAGGCTTCGAGAATATGCCAATCCCAGCCGTCGCGAGAATTGGGACGGCGAATCCAACGATAAGGCCAACCTAGACCGCTGGAGCAAGCGGGCGTCGGAGAACTCCAAGCTCGCGCCGCGAGCGAAGGGCGGCGAAATCAAGTTGCCCGATACCGGCAGCGACGTCAGTCTGCATGACACGGAGGCGAAGCCGAGGGGCGGCGATGCGCGCGCCGTGGCCAAGGCCGATAAAAACGTCGTCGGCGACTCGTCCTATCTGGCCGGCATTCGCCGCAACGCCTGACCGAGAGACGTGCAATGGCGCGCATGCGGCGATACAAAGACACAGTGCCGGGCTACCGAGACGGCGGCCGAGTTCCGATCCCGGCCGACACGGTCGAGAGCGAGCAGGCAGCCCTGGGGAGCACGGATGAACTGCGCCCAGGGCCGCCATCGGCCGTTGAAGACGATGCTGTCGCTCGCGCATTGAATGGGCAGCTCCGCGCCGAGGAGCTGCAACGCCAGGCGGCCCAGCAGTCGCAGCAGCCAATGACTGTTGAGCAGTTTGTCAATCAACTGCCGAACCTCAGCGACCACAAGCGCGCCTTTCTCAAGTCCAACCCTGAGATGTTGAACTCCGATCAAAGTAAGCTGATGAGGCAGGCCTATAACGAGGCCCTACAGGCAGGCTTTCAGGACGACACGCCAGAGCTTGACCGCTACATGGTTGACGCCGTCCGCGCCGAGATGGACGTTCGGCGCGCGCGCCTCGCCGAGTCAGCGCGGTCCGCTGCCAGCACGATGACCCAGCCGCCGCGCCACTTCGACTCGCAGGTTGACCATCAAGCCAGACTAAATGCCGAGGTCAGTTCGCTACAGAGCGCTTACAATGCGCAAGCGTCCGCGCCGGACGTTCTGGCAGCACAACTGCCGGAGCCAGCGTTGACGCCACGCACGCGCAGCATGCCCATGACAGCGCCGGTCTCGCGAGAAGTGCCTATGTTGTCGGGGAAGCGGACAGCGGATTTGTCGAAGGTAACGCTGTCGGCCGAAGAACGCTTCGTTGCGCAGAACAGTTTCAGTTCAGACCTGTCCGTTGCCGAGCGAGAAAGGTTGTACGCAACCAATAAGGCGAGGCTAGCCCGAGAGCGCGCCGAAGGCCGCTATCCGCAGCCGGAGCGCAATTAAATGAGCATTCCCCCGGTTCGCTTTCACGATAACGCCGCAGTCAACAACTGGGTTTGGCTGCTGCTCATGACCGATTTCCATCCGTGGCAGCCTGCCGATCTCAAAGTGCAGAGCTTTGGCGAGACGCTGCTAGCGGTCGCCGACAAGTTCGGCGACGAGGCCGCCATCGGCCTGAACCTCCGGAAGCATTGAATGGCGATTCCGACGCCCAATGACCACGCCTTGGCCGAGCTGGAAGCCCTCCATGGCGTCGTCATGGTCCGCTGCCGGACCCTGCTCCGTGCCGGCCAACGGCGAGACAAAGCCGCCATCGTGGATGCCTTAGCGGCCTACGTTGATGCTGCTGTCGAGTTTGCGAACGGGCTGGATCGGTGAGCGATTGGTATCAGCGCTGGCGTGAGAAAAAAGGAACCATGCATGATGGCACGGAGCGCCGCCCCGTGGTCCGCAAGGATCGCGCCGAGCGTTTCGCCGAGATGGTCGCCTTTGTCGCCAGCCGCCACGGCTGGGTCACCTCGACGCCGGGCGCGCTGGACATCACAATCGACTGCCTGCCGGGCTCGACGCTCCCGGATGAACTCGCCAAGGCGGGCCACAAGATCGAAGAGATTGGACGCAGCGAACGGATCATTCCCGGAGTCATCGTCGAGAACTTCACAACCGGCGTTGACGGCGAATTGGTGCCCCTGCCGGAGGGATCAGCCGAGCCCGTCGTCATGACAGTGCGGCATACCGGCATCGTGGTTGTGAGGCAGTTCTCGTTCCCAATCTGACGGGCCGGGTATCACTTGATTGGCGAATCGCGATGCCACCATCCGGCAATGAGCACGATCGCCCAAGCCGCAGCCGCCGTAACGAGCCCAATCGTCTCTTGATCTGCACCGAGCGCACCCGCAATGATGGCGCTTGCCAGGATCAGGGCAACGGGAATGATCAACAAAAGCTGCGGGAACATGGAGGGCGCCTCAACGATCGATCGCCGTCCCCGCTATGCTAAGGGACTAGGGGATCAGGTTGCGAGCGAGGCGGACGTGATTGCCCTTCCACGGATTGTGGCATCATTGCGCAGGAACCGGGGGATGGCAAGGCGGGCTAAATTGATGGTACCGTCAGCTCTGGAGGTGGTCCCCATGTCGCAATATTCCCCCGGCGAGCGGACGATGAAGGCGGTATTTGG
This sequence comes from Bradyrhizobium genosp. A, assembly GCF_049949275.1. Taxonomy (NCBI): domain Bacteria; kingdom Pseudomonadati; phylum Pseudomonadota; class Alphaproteobacteria; order Hyphomicrobiales; family Nitrobacteraceae; genus Bradyrhizobium; species Bradyrhizobium genosp. A. The sequence continues at coordinate 4,763,284 of NZ_CP188196.1, forward strand.
CCTCGCGATTCTGATCGGATGGTTTGCCTTCGTGCCGGATGACAGCGCGCTGTTTCACACTCCCCTCGGCCAGCTTTCGTTAGCGGAACTGCTTCCCCCGCTGCTCTGGCTTGTGGCGCTAGTGCCTTGCACCTATGCCGCAATCTCGTCCCTGTACGAGGCCATTGCCGGCCGTGACCGTGTGTGGCTCTGGCATCCGGACTGATCACGGTGATGGTGGGCAGTGACGGGCTCGAACCGCCGACATCCTGCGTGTAAAGCAGGCGCTCTACCAACTGAGCTAACCGCCCTTGCCGTCGTATCTGTTGCGGTTTCTGTTGCGCCCGGCTGGACCGACATGGAAGCTCATTGTTTCATTGAGCTTTTTGCGTCGGAAGCGTCCCGGTGTAAACGAGATGCTCTAACCAGCTGAGCTAACCGCCCCACGGTGCTTCTTTATCCCTACCCGCCCCATACGGGCAAGTACGGAACGTCCATCCATGGGACCCTCAATCCCCCGGCCTGCCGGGCAGCAGCGGCACAGCATCGATCCACACCGCGGCCGACTGGCACCAGATCTGCCCGACGGGGCGCAATTGGTCGCGCTGGCGGATACTGCCCCAGCGAATGCCCCAATCGTCGGCCTGGTCGCCCTCGCCGCTGGTGAACAGCGGGGAACCGCAGTCGGCGCAGAAGTGCTGGAAGCGCATCCGGCCGTTGTCGCCGCGCTTGCCGTAGACCTTTGGCGTGCCGCCGGTGAGCTTGACGTCGGCCTTGGAGCAGATCGCGGTCACCCGGAACGGCGAGCCCGTCAGGGTCTGGCAGTCGCGGCAATGACAGACCGAGATGGTTTCAGGGTCGATCTCGGCCTCAAAGGTGATCTTTCCGCAATGGCATTGCCCGTCGATCTCCATCGCGTCCCCTTCCCCCGAAACAAAAACGGCGCCCGAAGGCGCCGTTTTATCATCTTTTCGAGTTGCGATCTCAGTGGGCGGTCAGGCCGCCGGCGGCTTCGTCGCCGTCCGGCTTCACCGTCACCTTGGTATCCTCTTCCCAGACGATCGGCACGGGCTTCTTCACCAGCGCCTTGGCGACGACGTCGTCGAGACGGGAGACCGGGATGATCTCCATGCCGCCCTTGATCGCATCGGAAATCTCCGTGAGATCCTTGGCGTTGTCCTCGGGGATCAGCACCATCTTGATGCCGCCGCGGGCCGCAGCCAACAGCTTCTCCTTCAGGCCGCCGATCGGCAGCACGCGGCCGCGCAGCGTGATCTCGCCGGTCATCGCGACATCGTGGCGGACCGGGATGCCGGTCATGACCGAGATGATCGCGGTGGCCATCGCCACGCCCGCCGACGGACCGTCCTTCGGCGTCGCGCCCTCAGGCACGTGCACGTGGATGTCGCGCCGGTCGAACAGCGGCGGCTCGATGCCGTAGACGATCGCGCGGGAGCGGACGTAGGACGCCGCCGCCGAGATCGATTCCTTCATGACGTCGCGCAGATTGCCGGTGACCGTCATCTTGCCCTTGCCGGGCATCATGACGCCTTCGATGGTCAAGAGCTCGCCGCCCACATCGGTCCAGGCAAGTCCGGTGACGATACCGACCTGTGGCTCGCTCTCGATCTCGCCGAAGCGGTACTTCGGCACGCCGAGCAACTCTTCCAGAGTCTTCTCGGTGACCTTGACCGACTTCTTCTTGGAGATCATCAGCTCCTTCACCGCCTTGCGGGCGAGTGTGGAGAGCTCACGCTCCAGGTTACGCACGCCCGCTTCGCGGGTGTAGCGGCGGATCAGGAGCAGCAGCGCTTCGTCGTCGATCGAGAACTCCTTGGAGTCCAGGCCGTGCTTGGACACCGCGTTCGGGATCAGGTGCTTGCGCGCGATCTCGACCTTCTCGTTCTCGGTGTAGCCGGCGATCCGGATGATCTCCATGCGGTCCATCAGCGGTCCCGGAATATTCAGCGTATTCGCGGTCGTGATGAACATGACGTTCGACAGATCGTAGTCGACCTCCAGATAGTGGTCGGCAAACGTCCCGTTCTGCTCGGGGTCGAGAACCTCGAGCAAGGCCGAGGACGGATCGCCGCGGAAATCGGCGCCCATCTTGTCGATCTCGTCCAGCAGAAACAGCGGATTGGACGACTTCGCCTTCCGCATCGACTGGATGATCTTGCCGGGCATCGAGCCGATATAGGTGCGGCGGTGACCGCGGATCTCGGCCTCGTCACGCACGCCGCCGAGCGACACGCGCACAAACTCGCGGCCCGTCGCCTTCGCGATCGACTTGCCGAGCGAGGTCTTGCCGACGCCGGGAGGTCCGACCAGGCACAGGATCGGACCGGTCAGCTTGTTGGCGCGCGACTGCACCGCGAGATACTCGACGATGCGTTCCTTGACCTTCTCCAACCCGTAATGATCGGAGTCCAGAATGGACTGCGCCGCTTCCAGATCCTTCTTCACCTTGGACTTCTTGTTCCACGGGATCGACAGCAGCCAATCCAGATAGTTGCGCACGACGGTCGCTTCCGCGGACATCGGCGACATCTGGCGCAGCTTCTTCAATTCATGCTGCGCCTTTTCGCGCGCTTCCTTGGAGAGCTTGGTCTTGGAGATCTTCTCTTCGAGATCGGCGAGCTCGTCGCGACCATCGTCGTCGCCGAGTTCCTTCTGGATCGCCTTCATCTGCTCGTTGAGATAATACTCGCGCTGGGTCTTCTCCATCTGGCGCTTGACGCGCGAGCGGATGCGCTTCTCGACCTGCAACACCGAGATCTCGCTCTCCATCAGGCCCAGCACCTTCTCCAGGCGCGTGGTGACGGACAGCGTCTCCAGGATGCCCTGGCGATCCGCGATCTTGACGGCGAGATGCGAGGCAACGGTGTCGGCGAGCTTGGCGAAATCAGTGATCGCCTGCACGACGCCGACGACCTCGGCCGAGATCTTCTTGTTGAGCTTCACATAGCTCTCGAAGTCGGACACGACCGAGCGCGACAACGCCTCGGCCTCGACCGACTTTGCATCGGTGTCGGCAAGCGCAATTGCGGTGGCTTCGTAATAGTCGGCGCGATCGGTGTACTTCTGCACGCGCGCACGCTCGAGCCCTTCGACCAGCACCTTCACGGTGCCGTCGGGAAGCTTCAAGAGCTGCAGTACGCTTGCAAGCGTACCGGTCTCGTAAATGGCATCGGGTGCCGGATCATCATCGGACGCGTTCTTCTGCGTCGCGAGCATGATCAGCGCGTCGTTCTTCATCACCTCTTCGAGCGCGCGGATCGACTTCTCGCGACCGACGAAGAGCGGAACGATCATGTGCGGGAAGACGACGATATCGCGCAGCGGCAACACGGGATAAGCGTGCGTCTCGCCATGGACGATGGTTGGCCGGGGTTTTGGATTAGTCATGGCCTTTTCCTTTTGCTTTGCCCCCTCGCACGCAGTCCGCTTCTCTCATGCGCAACCGCCACAAGGTGCCGACGTGATCCGCAAACCGGTCTACCACGCGAAGGTTGGACCGGGCTTGCCGGATCGGAACTGAGGCGAATCTTGAACAGAATTCTCGCTCGCCGCCGACATTAGGTGGCTATCGACAAGGGGGGTGTCAAGTCATTGAAAAACGCGCGCCATCAGGCGCTTACGTACTGGGGTAAGCGACGCAATTCCGGCTGCGGAGTACATGTCCGCAGCCGCTACTATGAAAGACGTTTGGAGCGTTCCAGCGCCGCAAAATCAGGCGCTGGCGTTCTCGACGGCGCGATCGGACCGATCGGCGTAGATGTAGAGCGGACGCGCCGTTCCTTCCACAACTTCGCGGGAAATCACGACTTCTTCCACACCTTCCAGGCCCGGCAGGTCGAACATGGTCTCGAGCAGGATCGCCTCGAGGATCGAACGCAGACCACGCGCGCCGGTCTTGCGCTCGATCGCCTTACGGGCAACCGCGCCAAGCGCCTCGTCGGCGAAGGTCAGCTCGATATTCTCCATCTCGAACAGCCGCTGGTACTGCTTCACCAGCGCGTTCTTCGGCTCGGTGAGGATCTTCTTCAGCGAAGTCTCGTCCAGATCCTCGAGCGTCGCGACGACAGGCAGACGGCCGACGAATTCGGGGATGAGACCGTACTTCAGGAGATCCTCAGGCTCGACGTGACGGAAGATCTCGCCGGTCCGGCGGTCTTCCGGCGCCATCACCTGGGCCGCAAAACCGATCGAGGTCGACCGGCCGCGCGCCGAGATGATCTTCTCGAGGCCGGCGAACGCACCGCCGCAGATGAACAGGATGTTGGTGGTATCCACCTGCAGGAATTCCTGCTGCGGATGCTTGCGGCCGCCCTGCGGCGGGACCGAAGCCACCGTGCCTTCCATGATCTTCAGCAGCGCCTGCTGCACGCCCTCACCCGACACGTCGCGCGTGATCGAGGGATTGTCGGACTTGCGGCTGATCTTGTCGATTTCGTCGATGTAGACGATGCCGCGCTGGGCGCGCTCGACATTGTAGTCGGCGGCCTGGAGCAGCTTCAGGATGATGTTCTCGACGTCCTCACCGACATAGCCGGCTTCGGTCAGCGTGGTCGCATCCGCCATCGTGAACGGCACGTCCAGGATGCGGGCGAGCGTCTGCGCGAGCAGCGTCTTGCCCGAACCGGTCGGACCGATCAGCAGGATGTTCGACTTCGCAAGCTCGACGTCGTTGTGCTTGGTCTGATGGTTGAGGCGCTTGTAGTGGTTGTGCACCGCGACCGACAGGACCTTCTTCGCATGGCTCTGGCCGATGACGTAGTCATCGAGAACCTTGCAGATTTCCTTCGGCGTCGGAATCCCGTCGCGCGACTTGACCAGCGAGGACTTGTTCTCCTCGCGGATGATGTCCATGCAGAGCTCGACGCACTCGTCGCAAATGAAGACCGTGGGACCCGCGATCAGTTTGCGAACTTCGTGCTGGCTCTTGCCGCAGAACGAGCAATATAGCGTGTTCTTGGAGTCGCTCGTGCCGACCTTACTCATTCATGTCTCCGTCCGCGGTTCGATCCCGTCCGCTCGATCGTCCCATCCCGATACGTTGGCGGGTAAGGGACTTAAATAGAGCAAATTCCGTACCAATAAAGACCCTACGCGTTACATCCCGTGCGAATCACGGTCACTCGATTCTCCGCGATCATAGCCGATCAGAGTCGTAGCCAACCATGCTGTCACCCGACTATCAAGAATTCGCTAATCGGGGGTGCGCTGGCTACCCGTGACAATACCGTGATTTCACGTCTTGGCACGGACGAAGTGACCGAAATCACCCCGGCGTTGCTGGATTGCCACGAAAAACAAGCACGAAAGCGGAACTTTCTGCCTGTCGCAGGGCGCAAAACTGTGGTTTTGCGCCCTCGCGAAGTGCGCCGTTAACGTCAACGTCGCCCCGACGATCCCAGGGAATCCCAAGCGGATTCCAAGAAGAACTCCAAGGATCGATGTTGCAGCCCCGGTCGCGTTACTGGGGCTTCGCCGCCGGCTCCTCGGCGCGCTTGTCGATGACCTTGTCGACCAGACCGAACTCCTTGGCGTCGTTGGCGGTCAGGAACTTGTCGCGCTCCAGCGCATCCTCGATCGACTTGTAGGTCTGGCCGGTGTGCTTCACGTAGATCTCGTTGAGCCGCTTCTTCAGGTTCAGGATTTCCTGGGCGTGCAGCATGATGTCGGTGGCCTGGCCCTGGAAGCCGCCGGAGGGCTGATGCACCATGATGCGCGCGTTCGGCAGCGAGAAGCGCATGTCCTTTTCGCCGGCCGCGAGCAGCAGCGAGCCCATCGACGCCGCTTGTCCGGTGCACAGGGTCGAGACCGGCGGACGGATGAACTGCATGGTGTCGTAGATCGCAAGGCCCGACGTCACCACGCCGCCCGGCGAGTTGATGTACATCGAGATTTCCTTCTTCGGATTTTCCGCCTCGAGGAACAACAGCTGCGCGACAACCAGGGTCGACATGCCGTCCTCGACGGGTCCGGTCAGGAAAATGATGCGCTCTTTCAGCAGGCGAGAGAAAATGTCGTAGGCGCGCTCGCCACGGTTGGTCTGCTCGACCACCATGGGCACGAGGTTCATGTAGGTTTCAACCGGATCGCGCATGAGTCACCTAGGTTTTTTAGAGGCCGACATCGCCAGTCTTGGCTAGCCAGTTGGGCTGGATTTGCCGGAAGGGCCGATGGACGTCCCGTGATGCAGAAAGTTGGTAGAGGTAGAACGCGTAGGTACCGACAGATATAGCCCAATTCGCGCCAGACAAGTGCGGAGCGAATTAAGGCTTAATCCATTGAGCCCTTTGGGGCACTTGAAGCTGATTCTCGCAAAAAGGCCCAGCCGGCCATCTGGCTAGCTGGGCCCCTTCGCTGATCATCCTTAATGGAAGACTGTCTCAAAGCCTTCAGGCTGCAGTCTTTTCCTCGTCGTCCTTGTACAGGTCCTCGCGCGAGACCTTCTTCTCGGTCACGTTGGCAAGCTCGAGGATGAAGTCGACGACCTTGTCCTCGTAGATCGGCGCACGAAGCTGGGCCAGCGCTTGAGCATTGCTGCGATAATAGTCCCAGACTTCCTTCTCGCGGCCGGGCATCGAGCGGGCGCGCTCGATCACGGCGCGGCCGACCTCGTCGTCGGTCACGGTGATCTTGTTCTTCTCGCCGATTTCGGAGAGCACGAGGCCGAGCCGCACGCGGCGGTCGGCGATCTTTCGGTACTCTTCCTTCGCCTTCTCCTCGGTGGTGTCCTCGTCGGCAAAGGTCTTGCCGGCGGAGTCCATCTCGGCCTTGACCGAGTTCCACATCAGATTGAACTCCTCGTCGACGAGCGAGGGCGGCGCCTCGAAGCGATGCGCCTCGTCGAGACGGTCAAGCAGCGCGCGCTTGACGCGCTGGCGCGTTGCACCGGCGTATTCGGCAACCAGCCGCTCGCGCGCGGCTTCCTTGAGCTTGTCCAGCGATTCCAGGCCGAGCGTCTTGGCGAACTCGTCGTCGATGGTGAGATCCTGCGGCGCCTCGATCAGCGTCGCGGTGGTCTCGAACTCGGCCGGCTGGCCGGCGAGCTTCTCGCTCATGTAGTTCTTGGGGAACGACACCTTCAGCGTGCGCGTCTCATTGGCGCCGATGCCGATGAGCTGCTCCTCGAAGCCGGGGATGAAGGTGTTGGAACCGATCGCGACCTGGATGCCCTCGCCGGCACCGCCCTCGAAGGCTTCGCCGTTGATGGTGCCCTTGAAGTTGATGGTGACGCGGTCGCCCGAGGCGGCCTTCGCGCCCTCACCCTTATCGGCATAGCCGCGGTTGGTGTCGGCGATGCGTTTGATCGCTTCGTCAACGTCCGAATCGGAGACGTCGGCGACGGGCTTCTCGACCTGGAAGGTCTTGAAGTCGGCGAGCGCGATGGCGGGCACCACTTCGATCGCGACCGTGTAGGTCAGGTCGGTCTTGCCATTGAGCAGCTCCTCGACCTCGGCCTGCTCGGTCGGCATGGTGATCTTCGGCTCCGTCGCGAGCTTGAAGCCGCGCTCAGAGAACAGCTGGGTGTTGGCGTCGCGGATGGTCTGGTCGATCGTCTCGGCCATCACCGAGCGGCCATAGACCTTCTTGAGGTGAGTGACCGGCACCTTGCCCGGGCGGAAGCCGTTGAGGCGCACCTTGTCCTTGAGGTCGACCAGCTTGGCGCCAGCCTTGGCGTCGAGATCAGACGCGGGAACGCTGATCGTGAACTCGTGCTTCAAGCCTTCCGAGAGGGTTTCTGTGACCTGCATGGCGTCCAATCTTCTTCTCGTTCGGTCCCGGCACGCTCGCGCGTCGGGACGCTGTCATCAATCGGTCCGGCGCGCGAGGCCAATGCCCCTGCGCCGGTGGGTTCAATTAGAACCAGCTCCATACGGAAAAACATCCGCAAGGAGCAGGCCCTTCGGTAATCCGTGCAAACGCTGAAAGCGCTTGGTGCGGGCGGAGGGACTCGAACCCCCACAACTTTCGTCACTGGAACCTAAATCCAGCGCGTCTACCAGTTCCGCCACGCCCGCGTAAATTTGCATCAAGACCGGCCGCGATGCCGCGAGCGGCGGGCTTATAGCATGTGCCCGCCTGTTCGCAGCAAAAAAATGGCCTGATGGAGGCACTCTCCAAGTAGGCACGATGGCTGGACTTATCCAGCGCGGCGTGGTCCGGATCGCGGCTATGAAACCGCGGATTTTCAACCCGAGCAGACGCGAAGTCCTGGTCGGCCTTGGGGCCTCCGCCGCGGGCCTGCTTGGCGGCGGCGCAGCACCAGTCGTGACCACCCAGCTTGCGCTCCAGGCCCGCCCTGCGACCCTGGCTCTGAGACCGGATCAGCCCCCTGCACCGATCTGGGAGCTGGCCGCCGTAAGCCATCTCGGCAACGTCCATCTTAGGCGCGGCGACCGCTGCGAGGTGACCTTCCGCAATGCCCTGCCTGTCCCGCTTGCGCCAGTCTGGTACGGCCTTAATGGCGCAGCAGCGGCCGATCCCCTGCGGGGGCGCGCGCCGACCGCCCCGGACGCAACCGAAACATCAATCATTTCAATATCAAACGCCGGGACTCTGGTAGCCGACTTTCGCCTCTTTGAAGACCGCCTGAAGCAGCCTGCACGCCCGCTTCCTGTCATTGCCGAGGAGACCAGCCGTATCGCCGTCGATCGTGACGAGGTCCTGCTGATCGAAGAATGGCGCATGAGGCAGGACGGCACCGCGCTTCCGCCGGGCCAGGATCCCAGGGATACGACCCCGCTCTACACACTGAACGGGCGGACTTCATTCGAACTCTCAGCCGCAGTCGGCGAGCGGCTGCGGCTACGCTTCATCAACGGCTCGCAACGCTCTGTTCTGGCGATCAAATTGGAAAGCAACGAGGTTCAGGTGATGGCGCTGGACGGACAGCCCGCCGAGCCATTCCCGGCCCGCAACGGCGCCCTGGTGCTGGCCCCCGGCGCCCGCGCCGACGCCTTTGTCGATGCAGCCACATCGGCCGCGCTCGTGCTGCATGACGGCAAGGAGGCGCGGCCGATCGGGCGTCTCACGATCTCGGGCAAGCTGGAGCGACGCGCGGCCCTGCCGCCGCCACAGCCTCTGCCTTCAAACGACCTTCCCGAGAAGCTCGATCTGAAAGGCGCCCTGCGGTTCGATGTCGCGCTCGGCACCCTCGACGATGGCTGGACCCGGACGACCAATTTCTCCACCGCCTCGGCCCCCGCCTTCCGTGCCAAGGAAGGCCGGACTGTCGTGCTGGCTGTCAGGAACCCCGCCCCTGCGACCACCGTCTTCCACCTGCACGGCCACCATTTCCGCTTGCTCGACCGGCTCGACGATGGCTGGAAGCCCTATTGGCTCGACACGCTCGCGATCGAGCCCGGCCGGACCCAGCGCATCGCCTTCGCCGCGACCTCACCGGGGCGATGGCTGATCGAATCCGTCGTGACCGACTGGGCTGCGCCGCGGCTGATGCGCTGGTACGGGGTGGAGTGAGCTAGCGGTTCAGCCGTGCAGCCTGCGCACGGGCGACGACATCATGAGCGTGCGCAATGTAGGCCTGGTCTTCAGTCTTCTCGGCTTCTTCCACAAAGACGGCAATGGCCTCATCTGTCCGTAGATCGTCGGCAGGATCGTACGTAGTCAATTCATCGGCCATCTCGAACCCTCGCGGAACCGCGTCGGAGCATCAGTAATCGATCCCGAGCGCGTTATAGATCCGCCGGTGCACGGCCGGTAGCGTCTCGGTCAGATCTTCGGCAATCAGCCCCGGACCTGCTTCGCTTCCCGCCTCGCCGTGCATCCAGACGCCGATGCTGGCGGCCTCGAACGCCGGCACGCCTTGCGCCAAGAGGCCAGCGATGATGCCGGCGAGCACATCGCCGGCACCCGCGGTCGCGAGCCAGGGCGGCGCGTTGGCGGCGATGGTGACGCGGCCGTCGGGCGCGGCGATCGTGGTGTCAGGGCCCTTCAAGAGCACGACCGCGCCGGAGCGTTCCGCGGCGGCGCGCACGCGCTCGAGCTTCGAACGTCCCGGATATTTGTTGCTGAGGTCGGAGAACAGCCGCGGAAACTCGCCCTCGTGCGGCGTCAGCACCACCTGGGCCTCAGCCGCGGACTTGATCGATTCAAACAACCGCTCGGGATTTGCGGCAAAGCTCGTCAGCGCATCCGCGTCGAGCACGACATGGCGCTGTGCCGAGATCGCGGTGTGAACGATATCGCAGGTGCGCTCACCGACGCCGGCGCCGGGACCGATCATGCAGGTGTTATAACGCTTGTCGCCGAGCAGTTCGCCGAACTCGACCACGGTGTCGACGGGGCGAACCATCACGGCGGTCAGCGCGCTTGCATTGATCGCGAGCGCATCGCGCGGCGTCGCGAGCGTCACGAGGCCCGCACCAGCGCGCAACGCACCTCGGGCGGCAAGCCGCGCAGCCCCGGTCGCGGCGCCATCACCGGAGACCGCCAGCACGTGCCCCCTTGCGTATTTGTGGCCATCGATGCGCGGCACCGGAAAGGCGGCGCTCCAGAAATCCGGATCGTTCTCAAAGATCTGCGGCGCGATCTCGTCGAGCACCTGCGCGTCGATGCCGATGTCGGCGACGCGCACGCGGCCGCAATGCATGCGGCCCGGCAGCAGCAAATGTGCGGGCTTCTTGCGAAAGAAGGTGACGGTCTCAGTTGCGTTCACCGCAACGCCCAGCACGGCCGCGCTGGTGCCGTTGATACCGCTCGGCAAATCGACCGCCAGCACCGGCGCGCCATTGGCGTTGATCGCCTCGATCATCGCCCGCGCCTCGCCGTCGACGGGACGGCTGAGACCTGCGCCGAACAACGCGTCGACGATCAGAGCAGGTCTTCCGATCGCCTGCGGATTGAACGGCAGCACCGGGTGCTTCCAGCCGCGCGCGGCGGAGGCTGCGTCGCCCTGAAGCTGATCGCGCTCGCACATCAGGATGACCGAGACCTCGCGGCCTTGCGCGGCGAGCTCGGCAGCTGCGACAAAACCGTCACCGCCATTGTTGCCGGGGCCAGCCACGATCAGGATCGGCCCCTCCTCCACAAGTGCATTGGCGGCTTCGGCGACCGCCTGGCCGGCGCTCAGCATCAGCTTGAAGCCAGGCGTGCCGGCCGTGATGCTGAGTTGATCAGCCCGCTGCATTTCGGCGGTGGTTAGAACTTCCATGCCACTTCCCTGATCCAAACGCCTTTTGAACAGGCACGTTCCGTGCCGATCCACCCCACGAAACAACGATCTGCACAAATATTGAACTGTTTGCCTATTTCGTAGTCTGCGGTATTTTGAACCGATCGGCTCCACCTATCAGAGATGCTCGTTAAAAGGCTGATAACGCTCCAATAATCAGGGCATTTGCAATTTGGCATAGACCCTGCTTTCGAGGAAGCCGCTTCGGTTCGTCGTGCTCACTGGTGTTATCTGGGTGTGGCCGGCCGTTGTTGCCGGGCTGGTCAGGTCCCGGCATAGCGAAGACAAGATCGTGCGTGAGAAAAGCGCATCCTGACGAAGACGTTGCTATTTGATCGAAAGGCCGGGAGGCGCGCAGTGAAAAAAATCGAAGCCATCATCAAGCCGTTCAAGCTCGACGAGGTGAAGGAAGCGCTGCAGGAAGTCGGCCTTCAGGGCATCACCGTGACCGAAGCCAAGGGTTTTGGCCGCCAGAAGGGCCACGCCGAGCTCTACCGCGGGGCAGAATACATCGTCGACTTCTTGCCCAAGGTGAAGATCGAGATCGTGATCGGCGACGACCTGGTCGAGCGCGCGATCGACGCGATCCGCCGCGCCGCGCAAACCGGACGCATCGGCGACGGCAAGATTTTCGTCTCCAACATCGAAGAGGCGATCCGCATCCGAACCGGCGAATCCGGGCTGGACGCTATCTGAGCCGGGTGCTATCCCGCATTTTGCGACACTCTGAAAGAAAAAAGGCTGCTTCGGCGGCCTGATTTCGTTTGTGCGGTTGCGCTAACTCGCCGAAAGCGAGAACGAATCTGCTCACCTGGAAACCGACCCGCAGAGCCAAAAGGGGTATGCATGAAGACCGCCAAAGACGTCCTGAAATCGATCAAGGACAACGACGTCAAATACGTCGACCTGCGCTTCACCGATCCGCGCGGCAAGTGGCAGCACGTGACGTTCGATGTCAGCATGATCGATGAGGACATTTTCGCCGAAGGGACGATGTTCGACGGCTCCTCGATCGCCGGCTGGAAGGCGATCAACGAATCCGACATGTGCCTGATGCCCGATCCGGTGACCGCGACGATCGATCCGTTCTTCGCCGAGACCACTATGGTCATCACCTGCGACGTGCTCGAGCCGACCACCGGCGAGCCCTACAACCGCGACCCCCGCGGCATCGCCAAGAAGGCCGAGGCGATGGTGAAGTCGATGGGCGTGGGCGATACCGTCTTCGTCGGCCCCGAAGCCGAATTCTTCGTGTTCGACGATGTGCGCTTCTCCTCCGGCCCCTACAACACCGGCTTCAGGCTTGACTCCTCGGAGCTGCCGACCAACACCGACACGGAATATGAGGGTGGCAATCTCGGCCATCGCATTCGCACCAAAAGCGGCTACTTTCCGGTCCCGCCGCAGGACTCCGTGCAGGACATGCGCTCGGAGATGCTCGGCGCCATGGCCAAGATGGGCGTCAAGGTCGAGAAGCATCACCACGAGGTTGCTTCCGCCCAGCACGAGCTCGGCATGAAGTTCGACACGCTGACGCTGATGGCCGACCATTTGCAGATCTACAAATACTGCATCCACCAGGTCGCGCACATCTACGGCAAGACCGCCACCTTCATGCCGAAGCCGGTCTTTGGCGACAACGGCTCGGGCATGCACGTCCACCAGTCGATCTGGAAGGACGGCAAGCCCGTGTTCGCCGGCAACAAATACGCCGACCTGTCGGAGACCTGTCTTCACTACATCGGCGGCATCATCAAGCACGCCAAGGCCATCAACGCCTTCACCAACCCGTCGACCAACTCCTACAAGCGTCTGGTCCCGGGCTATGAAGCCCCCGTGTTGCTCGCCTACTCCGCGCGCAACCGCTCTGCCTCCTGTCGCATCCCCTACACCGCTTCGCCGAAGGCCAAGCGCGTCGAGGTGCGCTTCCCCGATCCGCTCGCCAATCCCTATCTCGGCTTCGCCGCGATGTTGATGGCCGGCCTCGACGGCATCAAGAACAAGATGGATCCGGGTCCGGCGATGGACAAGGACCTCTACGACCTGCCGAAGGAAGAGCTGAAGCAGATCCCGACCGTCTGCGGTTCGCTCCGCGAAGCACTGGAAAACCTCGACAAGGACCGCGGCTTCCTCAAGGCCGGCGGCGTGTTCGACGACGACTTCATCGACGCTTACATCGAGCTGAAGATGACCGAAGTCGCCCGCTTCGAAATGACCCCGCACCCGGTCGAGTTCGACATGTACTATTCGGGCTGATCGGCCCGAACAGGGCACGACAGGCAGAAGGCGCTCCGAGAGGAGCGCCTTTTCGTTTTGGCGCATGATCCGGAAAAGCTTAAGGCTGCAGGACCTTCCGGCTACGGTTGCTCACGCCGCGGCATCAAATGATCGAGCAGGCCCGTCGGCAGCGGAAACACGACGGTCGACGACCGCTCGCCCGCGATGTCGTGCAGAGCCGCGAAGTAACGCAGCTGCATCGCCTGCGGCTCCTGTGCCAGAATGCGGCCGGCCTCGACGAGCTTTTCGGCGGCCTGCTGCTCGCCCATGGCGTTGATCACCTTGGCGCGCCGCAACCGCTCCGCCTCGGCCTGCTTCGCGATCGCGCGCACCATGGTTTCATTGATGTCGATGTCCTTGATCTCGATACCCGTGACCTTGATGCCCCAGACGTCGGTCTGCTTGTCGAGGATCTCCTGGATGTCGGCGTTCAGCTTGTCGCGTTCGGCCAGCATCTCGTCGAGATCGTGCTTGCCGAGCACCGAGCGCAGCGTGGTCTGGGCGAGCTGGCTGGTCGCAGCCATGTAATCGCCAACCTTGATGATGGCGCGCTCGGGATCGACGATACGGAAGTATAGGACGGCGTTGACCTTGACCGAGACGTTGTCGCGCGAGATCACGTCCTGTGGCGGCACCACCTGCACCATCACCCTGAGATCGACCTTGACGAGCTGCTGCACGACCGGAATGAGGATGACGAGGCCCGGCCCCTTCACCCCGGTGAAGCGGCCCAGCGTGAAAATGACGCCGCGCTCGTATTCCCTGAGGATGCGAACGGCCTGGGTGAGAAACATGACGACGAGCAGCGCAAGCACCGCATAGATCGAATATTCAATCATCAGAGTTGACCTCCCTCGCCGCCGGCCGGGCCCGGACGCCGGACCACCAGCGTCAAATCGACGATATTGGCGACCTCGACCGTCTCGCCCGGCCTGAAGCTGTCAGCGCCGCGCGCCTGCCAGCGTTCGCCATGCGTAAAGACGTGACCTTCGGTCTCGTTCCAGTCGAGGACCTGGGCCGACAGGCCGCGCATGGCTTGCGCGCCGACCCGGGTCGGGGCGTTGCGGGCGCGCCGAAGCGCGCCGAGCACGACGAGAACAAAGCCGGTGAACATCGCCGCGACGACGGCGATGACCGACCATGACAGCCGGTAGCCCGGCGCTTCGACCCGGACCAGCATGAGCGCTCCCAGCACGAAGGCGACGACGCCGCCAAGACCGATCACCACGGTTGGACTGAACGCCTCGATAGCCAGCAACGCGATCCCGACCAGCATCAAGCCGAGGCCAGCATAGTTGATCGGCAGCAGGTTAAGGGCATAGAGGCCGACCAACAGGCAGATCGTCCCGACCACTCCCGGGGCGACCGCACCGGGCGACACGAACTCGAAGATCAGGCCGTAGAAGCCGACCATCAGGAGAATGAAGGCAACGTTGGGATCGGTGATGACCGCGAGAAATCGGGAGATCCATCCGGGGTCGACGACTTCGACCACGGCGTTCTTCGTCGCAAGCCGTTGCGTCTTGCCGCCTGCGACCTCGACCACGCGACCATCGATTTGCCTCAGCAATTCGGCTGGATCGCGCGCGACGAGATCGATGACCTTTTCCTGCAACGCACCGTTGGCCGAGAGCGAGGCGGCTTCACGGACCGCCTTCTCGGCCCAATCGGCGTTGTGATTGCGCAACTCGGCAAGGCTGCGGATGAAGGCGACGGCATCGTTCGTCACCTTTGCCGTCATCGCGTCTTTCGGCTCAGCCGTCTTGTCCTTGCTCTCCTTGTCGGGTGTGCCGCTCGGCAGGCCCGGGAGCGGACCGCCAATCTGCACCGGCGTCGCGGCACCGATGTTGGTACCGGGCGCCATCGCCGCGATATGGGTTGCATAAAGAATGTAGGTCCCCGCGCTCGCCGCATGAGCGCCCGAGGGCGCGACGTATCCCACGACAGGAACGGACGAACCAAGCACATCCGCGATGATCTCGCGCATGCTCGAGTTGAGACCGCCGGGCGTGTTCATTTTCAGAATCACGACCTCGGCGCGCCGCGCGGCGGCCGTGGCCAAGGCCTCCTTCACGTAGCTCGCCGACGCCGGTCCGATGGCTCCGTCGATCGTGACAGTGAGTGCAAGACGGCCGTTCTCCTCCGCCGCACCGGGAAGGAGGCAGAGAGCAAGAGCGACGACGCCGATCGCCGCTATGAGGGCCGCCTTCATGATCCACACGGCAAGGGCTCCCTTGCCAGACATATGGTGGTCGGTTCGCGAACCTCAATGCAGCAGTGCGCGTGGCCCCGCTGCGATTGTGCGATGCAATGGATGGATCGAAGTGCGGGGTGCTGACGCGGGGTACGTTCATCCCGTCGTTTTTTGTTCTGCGTCTGACTCCATTTCGTTCTCAAAGAACGAATCGGAATCGCGAAAATCGGCGCGCACCAATTCTTGCTGATTGGTTTATCCTGCCCAAGATATCGCGAGCGTAGTTCGTAGATGGGTAGCGCGACTTGTCGGCCGTAGCTCGAAGAGCGAAGGCGGATGCGAAACCCGTCATGCACGGTCGCCTTCACCTCACTTGTCCGGAAAATTTACTCCGATCTCCGTCACCACCGGCAACCATTTCGCCAGCCGCACGTCCGGCTCCACTGCGCAATGTCGACGCGGCCAAAAGATCTGCGCCTACGCCGCCGCCCTCTGCTTCGCCACCATCGCTTCGCCAAACGCCTCGAACAGCTTGCGATTGATCGGATTGCGCTGCGGGTCGTATTCGGCGTGCCATTGTACACCAAGCGCGAAGGTCGGCGCTTCGGCGATGCGGATCGCCTCGATGGTGCCATCCTCGGCAATGCCCTCGATCAGCACGCGCTTGCCGGGATCGAGGATGCCCTGCCCATGCAGCGAATTGACCCGGATCTTCTCGCAGCCGAGCAACTTTGCAAACGCGCCGCCCGGCGTGAGGTCGACGTCATGACGGTCGGCGAACACGACGGTCGGATCGGGATGGATCTCGCCATTCTCAAGCCTGGGCATGCGGTGGTTCATGCGGCCCGGGATTTCGCGGATCTCGGGGTGGAGCGAGCCGCCGAACGCGACATTCATCTCCTGCAGGCCCCGGCAGATGCCGAACAGTGGGATGCCGCGGGCGACGCAGGCGACCGAGAGCGCCAGCGCGACCTCGTCGCGATGGATGTCATAGGGCTCGTGCTTCTCGCAGGGGTCGACGTTGAAACGGGTCGGATGCACGTTGGCACGGGCGCCGGTAAGCACGATGCCGTCGACGGTATCGAGCAGTGCGGCGATATCGGTGATGTCAGGCGAGCCCGCGAACATCACCGGCAAACCGCCGGAGACCTCGGCCACGGCGCGCAAGTTTCGCTCGCCGACCATCTGGACCTGAAATCGATTTTCGACGCGATGGGCGTTCCCGATCACGCCGACGACCGGCTTTCTCATCTCCCGTTCCGACCTCCCGCGTTAAGAAGATTCTCCAAGCATGCCCCTCGGATGGAACAAATTCAACAGAAGGGATCGCGGGACGGCAATGCTATTTTCGCGCAAATGCGCGCCCCTGGGGGCACCCTGCGCGCCCGCGGCGGTGGCCCTGGCGGCCGCGGGCGCTTCAATCCGGCGCGCGGTCCCGGCTTGTCCCCGGTCAGGTTTCACGAAAGAGTGCTTCGGCCTGCTCCGAAAAGGACATGATGTGACCGTCTCCAGAGATCAACTGCCCAAAAACCGCTCCGATCTCGCCTGGGCGATTACCGTCGGCGGCATCGGGGTCGTGCTGTTCACCGCGGCGCTGGTCTTCACCTGGTATTTTGCGGCCACCCTGCTCCTGATCTTCACCGGCATGCTGCTCGGCGTCAGCCTGAACGCGCTGACCAACGCGCTCGGCCGCCGTGTGCACCTGCCGCACGCGGCGCGGCTTGCGATCGTCTGCATCGTGCTTGCGGCCCTGCTCGCGGGCGTCGCCTATCTCGGCGGCGCAACCGTCGCCGAGCAGGCCTCGGTGCTGAGCAAGACCATCAAATCGCAGATCACGAACGTCCGGTCTTTCCTCGAAAACCACGGCATCGACACCAGCGTTTTCGATCTCGGCAACGCCGCTCCCGCGGCCTCGACCGACGCGACGTCGACGCCCTCGCCTGGCCCGAACGCGTATGGGCCATTGCCCGGCGCAGGCGCGCTCGCCTCCAGCGGCGGGGCGATCGTGAGCCAGACTTTCAAGCTGCTGTTCGGCGCGATCAGCGCCGTCGGCAACATCTTTATCGTGCTCTTCCTCGGGCTGGCCTTCGCCGCGCAGCCCGGCGTCTATCACGATGGCCTTCTATTCCTCGCACCGGCCAAACATCGCATCCGCGCGACCCTCATCATCGATCGCATCGGCGAGACGCTGGAGCGCTGGCTGATCGCGCAGATCATCGTGATGATCGCGGTTGGAATCGTGACCTGGATCGGACTTGCCATCATCGGCATCCCGGGCTCGTTCATCCTGGGGATTCAGGCCGGCCTGCTCGCCTTCATCCCGACCGTCGGCGCCATCATCGCCGGCGTCGTCGTGGTGCTGGCGAGCCTCGCCTCGGGCTGGATTCCAGCGCTCTCCGCGCTGATCCTGTTCCTCGGCGTGCACGCGATGGAGAGCTACGTGCTGACGCCGATCCTCCAGCGCCAGGCGCTGGACATTCCGCCGGCCACGCTGTTCGCGTTCCAGATCCTGCTTGGCGTCGTCTTCGGAATCTGGGGCCTGGCGCTGGCGCTGCCACTCGTCGCCATCGCCAAGGTCATGATTGACCATTTCAAGACGTATGAGACGCCGCCTCTTGCGGAGGCGGCTTGAGGCCGCCTCAGGTCGTCAGCACGGTCTCGGTGTGCTCGACCTCCGGGGGCGAGGCAAAATACTGGCCGACGAGCCCGCGCCATTCCGTGAAATTCTCGGAGCCGCGGAAATCGACGGTGTGATTTTCCAGCGTCTCCCATTTCACCATCAGGCGGTAGCGCTGCGGCTTCTCGATCGATTTGTGCAGCTCGAACCCGTGAAAGCCCTTGGCGCGGCCGAAGGCGGCCTTGGCCTTGGCGACGGCGGCCTCAAAATCCTTCTCGCTGCCCGGCTTGACGTCGATTTGCGCGATCTCGGTGATCATCGGTTTCCACCCCATTTGTTTGGTGGCCGTATTTACCGCAGCCGGGACCAAAGAAAAAGGCGCCGGAACGGCGCCCTGCCCGGCCGAAAATGCGGCGCTCTCAGGCAAACAGCAGCACGGTGCCTGCAACGACGAGCGCGCAGCCGAGAAACAGCGCGATCGGCCAATAGCTGCGGCTCTGCGTGTAACGTCCCTGGGCGCGGCGCTCGGCAATCAGCGCAGTCTCGTATTCGTCCGCGGTCGAGAACAGACAGGCGAAGCCGCCGCGTGCCGAGGCCGCAGCGGCTTCGAGCGACATCAGGGCAGCTTGCGGGTTCTGTCGACGGATCGATTCCATGACCGCAATGGTAGGAACCGAATGGTAAACAGGGGATTACCGCGAAGCCCTTTCGTCTCAGGCCGTGGCCGGCTGTGTCTTGCCGTCCGTCCTGGGCACACCGATCCGCGCAGCGCTCTGGCGGCGCCAGTTCTCCAGCGACAACGGCAGCTCCTCCGCGGCCTCGACACGGTTACGGCCGCCGCGCTTGGCCTGGTAGAGCGCGGTGTCGGCCGAGGCCAGTAGCACCTCGAGCTCGGTACCGGCGGGGCCGCCGGACACACCGATGCTGACGGTGGTATCGACCGGGCCTTCATCGACCACGACACCGGAGGTCTCGAACGCCTCGCGCACGCGCTCGGCGACCAGCACGCCTTCTTCCAGCGCGCAGGGCAGCAGTGCAGCGAACTCCTCGCCTCCGATGCGGCCCGACAGGTCCGAGATGCGCAGATTGTTGACGACGATAGTCGAGAACAGTTTCAGCATCTCGTCGCCGGCGGGATGGCCAAAGCGATCGTTGATCGACTTGAAATGGTCGATGTCGAAGATCATCACGGTGACGGGCCGGCCGCCCTTGGCCTCGCGCTCGATCACGCGCGCACAGGCTTCCGAGAAGCCACGGCGGTTGAGCATGCCGGTCAGCGGATCGGTCGACGCGGCAGTGCGGTGCGCGGTCACCGTGCGCTCGGACACCAGCATGAAAATCACGAACACGGTGCCGACGGCATAGAGCACGAGTTCGACCGCGAACACGGTGACCCAGACGCTATGTGAGAAGCCGGCATCGTTCGGCCGCAGGAAGCTGCCGAGCAGGATCGGCAGCATCAGCACGCAGCCGTGCATCACCGGCACCACGAAGGCCGGCCATCGCCGTTGCAGGCTCTTGCGCCGCTCGACCCAGAGCTCGCTGGCGGTCAGCGCCGCATAGACCGAGACGATGCCGGCGCCGATGATCATGCGCAGCATCGACGCGGCGGGATCGAGCAGCGTCACCGTCGCGACCCAGGCGAGCGCACCGATCACGAGACCGGGCCAGTTCGGCTTGCGGCCGTGGAAGACGCGCGCCGCATTCCACACCATGCCGCAGGCGACGAAGCCCACCGCATTGAGGGCGAGATTTAGGTGCGGACCGAGCTTGTCGCCGGTCGCCGTCCACAGCGCGACGGAGGCCGCACCGAGCAGATAGGCGGTGCCCCACCATTTCAGCGCGGGGCTGTTCTCTTGTCTGCCGAAAAACACCATCATGGCGCCGAGCAATGCGGCGACCATCGTGGCGACCAAATAGAGCGTGATGCTATCGAGCGACATCATGTCGGCCCCCTCTTGAACATAGCAGTTACGCGATCGGCACATCCGATTTGCGCGCCCTTCCAGATGCGACGCTAAGTCCGCCAAGTTCCATTCAGGTTTTCAGGCGAGGCCAAGTTTTCGGGAAACACGTCATCAATTTGCATACAAACGAACAACAAAAAGGGCGCTGAAATCAGCGCCCTTTTGCATCTCATTGAAGCCGCTTTCGCGGCGAATGTGACCGAAGCGATTAACGCTTCGAGAACTGGAAGGACCGGCGGGCCTTGGCCTTACCGTACTTCTTACGCTCGACCACGCGGGAGTCGCGGGTGAGGAAGCCGCCCTTCTTGAGCACGCTGCGCAGCTCGGGCTCGAAATAGGTGAGCGCCTTGGAGATGCCGTGACGCACAGCACCAGCCTGACCGGACAGACCGCCGCCGGCGACGGTGCAGGTCACGTCGTACTGGCCGGAACGCGCGGCCACTGAGAACGGCTGCTCGATCATCATGCGCAGCACCGGACGAGCGAAATAAACCTCGACCTCGCGCGAGTTGACCGTGACCTTGCCGGCACCCGGCTTGATCCAGACGCGGGCGACCGCGTCCTTGCGCTTGCCGGTGGCGTAGGCGCGGTTGAACTTGTCGACCTTCTTCTCGTGCTTGGGCGCATCGGGCGCCGCCGCGGTCTTGAGCTGCGAGAGCTGGTCGAGCGACTGAATGGATTCGGCCATGATTATGCGGCCCTCGTGTTCTTGCGGTTCAACTTGGCGATGTCGATCTTCTCGGGCGTCTGGGCCTCGTGCGGATGATCGGCACCGCCATAGACGCGGAGGTTGCCCATCTGGACGCGACCGAGCGGACCACGCGGGATCATGCGCTCGACGGCCTTCTCCAGCACGCGCTCGGGATGCTTGCCCTCGAGGATCTGGCGCGCGGTGCGCTCCTTGACGTGGCCCACATAGCCGGTGTGCTTGTAGTAGGTCTTCTGCTCGCGCTTGCGGCCGGTGAGGACAGCATGCTGGGCGTTGATGATGATGACGTTGTCACCGCAATCAACGTGCGGGGTGTAGGTCGGGAGGTGCTTGCCGCGCAGGCGCATGGCGACGATGGTGGCGAGACGGCCGACGACCAGACCCTTGGCGTCGATCAATACCCACTTCTTCGTCACCTCAGCCGGCTTTGCCGAAAAGGTTTTCATGTCGGAGTTTCCGTGGACGGGGAGACATCGGCGCGAACACCGCACCGGACTGCGCGGTTTTCTAGAGAAGTGACGCGCAACGGTCAATGCCCGAAGGTGTAATTTAACATAGTAAATTCAATAGCTTAAAAATATGGTGTTATATTACCCGCAAAAAGCTCAAGCATTTGGAATGGAATAGGTTGATGTGACATGGGCAATCGGATCGGGCGAGGTCCCCGACAACAGGTTCACCTCGCCGACGGCCAGGCGCTTGCCGAGCTTGAGCAGCCGGGCCTCCGCCAGCACGTCCTGCCCCGGCTGGCCCTTACGCAGGAAATTGATGTTGAGGTTGGTGGTCACCG
Source organism: Bradyrhizobium genosp. A (assembly GCF_049949275.1). Classification (NCBI taxonomy): domain Bacteria; kingdom Pseudomonadati; phylum Pseudomonadota; class Alphaproteobacteria; order Hyphomicrobiales; family Nitrobacteraceae; genus Bradyrhizobium; species Bradyrhizobium genosp. A. Next base: position 4,785,023 of record NZ_CP188196.1, read on the forward strand.
CGAGCCCGATCGGCCCGATGGCCGAGAGCAGCACCACATACATGGCGAAATCGGCCAGAGCCATCAGCGTGGGGCCGGACACGGTTCCGCCGGGCCTCAGCATCCGTTCGCTGAAGCGCTGGCGCAAAAGGCAGGTCTGGCCGTCCGCGCTCTCGATCGTGATGTCGTCGCCGCCGAAGGCTTGGGGAAACTCGTCACGGAGAAACTGCTCGACCTCCGCCACGCTCATTTTCGCTAACGCCATGCTACGCCTCACCCTCGCTTCACGTCGCCTGTTACATTAGGTTATCTGCATCATCCAAACGTAATAATCCAACCGGAAACGCCTCGATGTCTGCCCAGGCCGCCCGCGCCCCCTCCCCGCAACCGCCAATTCTGCTGCGCGAAATGATCGGCCCCATCGCGGTGCTGACCCTCAACCGGCCGGCCGCGCGCAACAGCCTGTCGGTCGCGATGATTGCAAGCCTGCATGCCGAGCTCAATGAAATCGGCAGCGACAAGGCAATCCGCGGTGTCGTGCTCGCGGCCAACGGTCCCGCCTTCTCAGCCGGTCACGACATGAAGGAGCTGACCGCGCGCCGCGCCGATCCAGATCGCGGCCGCGCCTTCTTCGCCGAGACCATGAATGCCTGCAGCGCGATGATGCAGGCGATCGTGCATTTGCCAAAACCGGTGGTCGCAGCCGTCCAGGGCATCGCGACCGCGGCCGGTTGCCAGCTCGTGGCGAGCTGCGACCTTGCGATCGCGTCGGAAGCGGCGAGCTTCGCCACGCCCGGCGTCGACATCGGCCTGTTCTGCTCCACGCCGATGGTGGCGTTGTCGCGCAACGTGCCGCGCAAGCATGCGATGGAGATGCTGCTCACGGGCGAGCCGGTCCCGGCTGCGCGTGCCCGCGAGATCGGCCTCGTCAATCGCGTGGTCGCCGCCGGCACCGAGCGCGACGTTGCGATCGCGCTGGCGCAACAGGTCGCGCTGAAATCCGCCTACACCGTCAAGCTCGGCAAGGAGGCGTTCTATCGCCAGGCCGAGATGAGCCTTGCGGACGCCTATCGCTACGCGGCAGAGGTGATGACCGAGAACATGATGGCCCGCGACGCCGAGGAAGGCATCGGCGCCTTCATCGAGAAGCGCACGCCGACATGGCGGGATGAGTGACAACAAGAAAAGACGCCAGATGAACCACGACGCCTATCCCGACAATTACATCCGCAGCATCCTCAACAGCGTGAAGTCGATCGCGATGGTCGGCGCCTCGCCGGTCAATGTCCGGCCGAGCTATTTCGCGTTCAAATATCTGGCGCAGCGCGGCTACGACATGATCCCGGTCAATCCCGGTCATGTCGGCAAGGACCTGCTCGGAAAGCCCTTCGTCGCCTCGCTTCGCGATATCGGACGTCCCGTCGACATGATCGACATTTTTCGCAATTCCAGCCACATCATGCCTGTCGTCGACGAGGCCCTCACACTCGATCCGCTGCCGAAAGTGATCTGGATGCAGCTTGGCGCGCGTGACGATGTGGCGGCGGAAAAGGCCGAGGCCGCGGGCATCAAGGTCGTGATGAATCGCTGCCCCAAGATCGAATACGGCCGGCTGTCGTCGGAGATCTCCTGGATGGGCGTCAATTCGCGGACACTCAGTTCCAAGCGCCCGCCTGCACCGACGCAGGGCATGCGTCTATCCCTCAATCGGATGAGCGTCGGCGGCGGCGACACCGCGGCCTCTGATCGCGCAGCCAAAAACAAGAGCGAACAAAGCTGACGCAATTGCGAAGGATTCGTTTTGCGAACGCGACAGTGCGTAGCACGATCGTTGCGATGTGAAGCCGCGGCTTGACGCAGGGCGCGGCGCCGATCAGCATGCCGCGCGATTTCAGACCACAAGATCAGGACGCCCTCAATGAGTGATCGCCTTCCGGGATTTTCGACCCTCGCCGTGCATGCCGGTGCACAGCCCGATCCGACCACCGGTGCGCGCGCGACTCCGATTTATCAAACGACGTCATTCGTCTTCAACGATGCCGACCACGCCGCCTCGCTGTTCGGCCTGCAGGCATTCGGCAACATCTATACCCGCATTGGAAATCCGACTAACGCAGTGCTGGAAGAGCGCGTGGCCGCGCTCGAGGGTGGCACCGCCGCGCTTGCGGTGGCCTCGGGCCATGCCGCGCAGGTCGTCGTGCTGCAGCAATTGCTCCAGCCCGGCGACGAGTTCATCGCCGCACGAAAGCTCTATGGCGGCTCGATCAACCAGTTCGCGCATGCATTCAAGAGCTTCGGCTGGAACGTGGTGTGGGCAGATCCCGATGACGTCGCGAGCTTCGAGCGCGCGGTGACGCCACGCACGAAAGCGATCTTCATCGAATCCATCGCCAATCCCGCCGGCAGCATTACCGATATCGAGGCGATCTCGACGGTGGCGCGCAAGGCGGGCGTTCCCTTGATCGTCGACAACACGCTGGCCTCGCCCTATCTGATCCGGCCGATCGACCACGGCGCCGACATCGTCGTGCACTCGCTGACGAAATTCCTGGGTGGCCATGGCAATTCGCTCGGCGGCATCATCGTCGACGCCGGCACCTTCGATTGGTCGGCCGGTGACAAATATCCGATGCTCTCGGAGCCGCGGCCGGAATATCACGGCATCCGTCTCCAGGAGACGTTTGGCAATTTCGCCTTCGCCATCGCCTGCCGCGTGCTCGGCTTACGCGACCTCGGGCCTGCCCTGTCGCCGTTCAATGCCTTCATGATCCTCACCGGCATCGAGACGCTGCCGCTGCGCATGCAGAAGCACTGCGACAACGCCAAGGCGGTCGCCGAATTCCTCGCCGGCCATCCCGCGGTGTCCTTGGTGAACTATGCCGGCCTCGCCAGCGACAAGTACAACCAGCTCGCGCGCAAATACGCGCCGAAGGGTGCGGGCGCCGTGTTCACCTTCAGCCTCAAGGGCGGCTACGACGCCGGCGTCAGCCTGGTTTCGAAATTGCAGCTGTTCTCGCATCTGGCCAATGTCGGCGACACCCGTTCGCTCGTCATCCACCCGGCCTCGACCACGCACAGCCAGCTCGACGACGCCGCCAAGGTGAAGTCCGGAGCCGGTCCCGATGTGGTCCGGCTCTCGATCGGCATCGAGGACAAGGAAGACCTGATCGCTGACCTGGAGCAGGCCCTGGGCGCGTAGTATTCCGAGCCGTTCCGGGGCACGCGAAAGCGCGCCCCGGAACGGGCGGCGGTTAACAGTCGTTAACCATATCTGCCGCATACATCGTCTTTGGATCGCCCCTTTGATTCGGAGCCGACGATGCTGCGCTGGATCGTGCCTGCCCTGGCAGCGATGCTGACGGTTTCAGCCGCTGTTGCCGCCGATATGCCGGCCACGCCGAAGCGGCGGGCCGCCGCTCCACCGCACGAACCGCCAAAGGTCTATGTCGAGACCGATCCGGATGCGCTGATCTCGCCGGCCTATGGCATCGGCAGCTACATCCGCAACCTGCCGGGGACCCCGCTGCTGCCGGGCTCGCATACGCTGCCGGGATACTACGGCCGCCCTTGGGACTACGACTATCAGGGCTCGTATTACGGCGGGAAGCAGGTCGATTATTTCTGGCGCCTGCCCTACTCGTGTGGCATCTACGGCTATTGCTGATCAGCCGGCTGATGGTGAACAGCCGGGCTGATGGTGATCAGCCGGCCTGACTGACCGGAACCACGCGTGGCTGCATCTCAGCCGATTGCCGAGCAGCGAGCCGTTCCGCCTGCATCACCGCAAGCGTCAGCACCAGGATCGCAACCGCCTGGTGCGAGAGCGCGAGATCGAACGGCACCTGGTTGAGCAGCGTGAGGATGCCGAGCACCGCCTGCACGCTCACGGCCGCGAACAACCAGAGCGCGCCACGCGCCGCCGAGCCCGCGCGTGAACGCAGTGCGTCGAACGCGTGCAGCCCCGCCAGTGTGAACAGCAGATAGGCCGTCATGCGATGCTCGAACTGCACCGTCAGGACATTGTCGAACATGTTGCGCCACCACGGCGCCTCGAACCACAGCCGCTCCGAGGACGGAATGAAGGCGCCATCGATCTGCGGCCAGGTATTGTAGGCGCGTCCGGCGCGCAGACCCGCGACCAGTGCGCCGAAATAGATCTGGATGAAGGTCACGATCACCAGCACCGCGCTTGTGAACCGCAGTCGCACCGGAACCGCAATCTGCGGCCGATCGGCGAGCCGTCGCACCGTCCAGATGATGCCCGCGAAGATCAGCAGCGCCAGCACCAGATGCGTCGCCAGCCGATATTGCGACACCTCGACCCGCTCGGACAGCCCCGATGCCACCATCCACCAGCCGACAGCGCCCTGAAGGCCGCCGAGCGCGAACAGCAACCACAGCCGCCGCTTTAACTCACCGGACAGACCACCGCGCCACAGGAAGAACAGGAACGGCAGCAGATAAGCGACGCCGATGAAGCGGCCGAGCAGCCGGTGGCTCCATTCCCACCAGAAAATCTGCTTGAACTCGGAGAGCGACATCCCGGCGTTGAGCTCGCGATATTGCGGGATCTTCTTGTAGGCCTCGAAAGCATCGGTCCATTGCGCCTCCGACAGCGGCGGAACGCTGCCGGTGACGGGCTTCCACTCGACGATCGAGAGACCGGATTCCGTCAGCCGCGTCGCGCCGCCGACCAGCACCATCAGCGCGATCAGGCCGGCCACGGAAATCAGCCACCAGCGCACGGCGCGATGCGGATTGGTCGGGGCAGAATTCGTCGTCATTTCACGAGCAAAACCAAGCCTTGTACCCAAGCTACTTGAACCGGACTGCGTGCTCCTTATAGTCCCCCGCTTCCGCAGCGCAAGTTACGCGAAAACCGCAATAGTCCGCCATGACGATCCGCACCCGCAAGTTCCTCGGCGCCATTCTGCTCCTCGTGCTGGCCACGGTCTGGGCCCTGCTCGGCATGGCGGCGGCGCAGATGCCGTGGATCGCCGAGTCCGGCTGGCGGCAGGCGATCTACTACGTCGTGGTCGGCATGGGCTGGGTGCTGCCGGCGATGCCGATCGTGAGCTGGATGCAGCGGCCCGATCGCGCCAAGTCTAGCTCGTAACGCTGCCCGTCGGTTTCACCGGCGCAAACGCAACGCCGGACACCAGCACGCGCATCATGCGCAGCGAGCGCACCCGTCCGTCCCAGGAAATCCGCGGCAGCGCACGCAGATTGGTACGACCTTCCGCATCCACGATGCCCGGGATGGTCGACACCGCGCTGGCAAAGCCGGCCTCCTCCGCCATCACGACATGGTTGCGCCGGAACGAGGCGCGATCGCCGAACGGAAACGCCAGATGCCGGATCTCGCGGCGGAAGGACGCTTCCGCAACCGCCTTGCCCATCGTCATCTCGCGCAACGCGGCTGCGTCCTTCATGTTGGCGAGAACGGGATAGTTCACGGTCGCGCTGCCGATCGTGACCAGCGGATCGGCAGCAAACTTGGCCAGATCCTCCCAATCCATCGACGCCTCGCGCGAGAGTGCGGCGAGATCGACGCGGTAGCGCGCGCAGAGATCGGCGATCGCGGCCGACAGATCCGCCGGCGGCAGCGAGCGCAGCCAACTCTCGAGATGCGAAAACAGCGCCTGCTTCTCGGCAGAGCCTGTGACGGTGAAGCGCTGCTCCTTGTCGCCCATCATCAGGCTGATGCGGTTCTCGCGCGCGATCACCTGCTCGAGCCCGAGCCACCACGCTTCGCCGACGCCATCCGGAAAGGCGGTGGGAACGTAGAGCATGAACGGCACGGCGTGGCGCGTCAGCACCGGATAGGCGAAGCTGATGAGGTCCTTGGCAGCACCGTCGAAGGTGAGCGCCACGAAACGCCGCTTTTCCGGCAGCGTCACCGCGCGCCGGCAGACCTCGTCCATGCCGAGAAAATCATAATTCCAGCGCTTCAGCGCGCGAATGGCGCGATCGAGAAATTGCGGCGTGATCTCATTTTGGCGCAGCGGCTGGAACGCGCCGCTCCGTCGCGGTCGCACGCGCTCGAAGCGCAGGATCGCGCCCGCGCCACGGCTGCGCAGCAGCGGCTGGCCGGTGAACCAGGCCAGTTCGAGTCGCAACCGCTCCAGCCATCTGTCGTCGGATGCCAATATCCCACCTTCGCGTTCGCCGGCGGCCCGTTCCCTCAGCTATTGTCATTACCCTTTGTTGACATTTATTTGCAAAGGTCGGCCACAGGCCGAAATACGTATTTTTCGTTTTCTCGACAGGTTTTGCGGATGACCATGGCTGCGGCGATGCAAAGCCGGACGGCAGAATCGCCAGCGCGGTCGAAAGCGAGCCGTATCGCGCATGTCGACCTCATCAGCGATATTGCTGAGGCTGAGGCGGTCTGGCGCGCCCTCGAGGAGCCCGGTCATCTCTTCACGCCCTATCAGCGGTTCGATCTTCTGGGCTCATGGGCGCGATCGGTTGGGGAACGCGAAGGCGCCCGTCCGTTCGTCGTGATCGCCCTCGACGCCGAGCAGACACCGCTCGCGCTGCTTCCGCTCGCGCTGCGCCAGGGCCACGGTGTGCGCACAGCCTGCTTCATGGGCGGCAAGCACACGACCTTCAACATGGGGCTGTGGAACGCCGAGTTCGCAGCACAGGCTGTTAGCGCCGATCTCGACGTGCTGTTCGCGCCCTTGCATGATCAGGCCGACGTGCTCGCGCTGACGCAGCAGCCGAAGCGCTGGCACGACCAGCAGAATCCGTTTGCGCTGCTGCCGCAGCAGAGCGCGATCAATGGCTGCCCGCTGCTGGCGATGGAGCCGGGCGGTCCGCCCGCATCCCGGATCAGCAACTCCTTCCGCCGCCGGCTGAAGAGCAAGGAGAAGAAACTCCAGGCGCTCGCCGGCTATCGCTATCACCTTGCCACGACGGACGCGGACGTCACCCGCCTGCTCGACTGGTTCTTCCGCGTCAAGCCGGTGCGGATGGCGGAGCAGAAACTGCCGAACGTGTTCGCCGAACCGGGTGTCGAACAGTTCATCCGCCGCGCCTGCCTTGCGCCGCGCGGCGAAGGCCGTGTCATCGACATTCATGCGCTCGAATGCAACGACGAGGTGATCGCGATCTACGCAGGCGTCGCCGACGGCCAGCGCTTCTCGACGATGTTCAACACCTACACGATGTCGGAGCATGCCCGCTACAGCCCTGGTCTGATCCTGATGCGCTACATCATCGACCGCTACGCCGAGCGCGGCTATCGCTCGCTCGACCTCGGCATCGGCACGGACGAGTACAAGCGCATGTTCTGCAAGGACGACGAGGACATCTTCGACAGCTTCGTGCCCTTGACCTCGCGCGGCAAGCTCGCGGCGATGGCGATGTCCTCACTCAACCACGGCAAGCGCCTGGTCAAGCAAAACCAGATGCTGTTCGACCTGGCGCGACGATTGCGGCAAGCGTTCGGATAAAAATTCCCCACTTGCGAGCTGCCCTTCCCTTCTCCCCTTGTGGGAGAAGGTGGCGCGGAGCGCCGGATCAGGGGTCTGCATCAGCAGACCTACGCCGCCACCACGCGTGGCGGTCTCTCACCAGCATCCGACGGCTGCACCGGCCGGCTCAGCATCGTTACCTCGCTGAAGCCGACGGCCTTGAGCTGCTCGCACATCAGCGTGCGCGCTTCCGCCTCCATCGAAGCATCCGGCACCACGATGGCGCGGGCATTCGCCGTCAGGAGTTCAGCAGGCAAGTCCTCGGCACTGCCGGCGTCGACGATCACATGATCGTAGGCGCGCAGCAAGGCATCGATCGCGAGCGTCACCCGCGGCGACTGAAGCAGGCTGCGATCGAAGCCGGGACGGCCGGCCATGACCAGGTGCAGTCGCGAGAGCTTGTCGCGCGTGATGATTTGCGCAAACGAGGCCTGCCCCTGCATCAATTCGGCAAGACCGGGCGCCGTCGGATCGACTGACACCGCGGCAATCGTCGGCGAGGACGCGGCGAGATCGACCACGACGACGCGCGCGTCGCGCGCAAGATGGCGGGCGAGCGTCAGCGTCGACAGCGTGATGGAATCGCCCGATGCGGTGCCGAGCACGGTGACCTTCTTCGCACCCGCCCCTGCCGCAATCAGGCTTTCGGCCAGTTGCCCTATCTCGGCGAACTCGCTGACATCGGCATTGGCGGTCATCGTCGGCTGGAGCGGGGCCGGCTCGATCTCGACCACATCGACGACCGGCTCCTGGCGAGCCTTAGGCTGCGCGAGTGTGGCAATGGCGCGCGGCGCGGTCTGGCGCAGGAGTTCGCCAGTGACGACGAGACCGGACGAGAGCAGCAGCGTCGCCAGCGTCGCGATCAGCACGATCGGCAGCTTCTTCGGATAGGCCGGCGTGTTGGAGACGATGGCCCGCGAGATGATGCGGCCTTCCGCCGGCGCGGAATCGATGCTCTCGCGGGTGCTGGCCTCGCGATATTTGCCAAGATAGGTCTCGAGCAGGTCGCGCTGCGCCTTGGCCTCGCGCTCGAGCGCGCGGAGCTGCACGTCCTGGCCGTTGGTCGAGGTCGCCTGCTTCTTGAGCTGCTCGAGGCTGGCGGTCAGGCCGTCGACCCGACCGCCGGCGATCCGCGCGTCGTTTTCGAGCGAGCGCGAGATCTTGGCCGCCTCGTCGCGGATCTGACCATCGAGGTCGCCAAGCTGCGCCTTCAATTCCTTGATGCGCGGGTGATTACCGAGCAGCGTGGACGACTGTTCGGCGAGCTGGGCCCGCAGCGTCACCCGCTGCTCGGACAGGCGCCGCATCAGCTCGGAGTTCACCACCTCGGATGCCTCGATGGGCTTGCCGCTCTGCAGCATCTCCTTGATCAGCCGGGCCCTGGACTCGGCGTCAGCCTTCATCGCGCGCGCATTATTGAGCTGGGTGTTGACCTCGCCCATCTGCTGGTTCGACAGCGTGGTGTTGTTGGTGCCGACGAACAGCGACGATTTGGAACGGAAGTCCTCGACTTTGGCTTCGGCGTCGGAGACCTTCTTGCGCAGGTTCTCGATCTCGCCCGAGAGCCACTGGCTGGCATTGCGGGCCTGTTCCTGGCGCGCATTCTGCTGGAGCACGAGATAGCCGTCGGCGATCGAATTGGCGACACGCACGGCAAGCTCGGGATCCTGCGACTGGAATTCGACGACGATCACGCGCGACTTGTCGACGGCGTAGGCCTGCAGACGATCGTAATAGGCATCGAGCACCCGCTCTTCCGGCGTCATCGAGAACGGATCGCGGCCGATGCCGACCAGCGCCGCCAGCGATTTCAGTGGCGACACGCCTTGCAGCACCGGATCGAACTCGGGGCGCTCCGCAAGCTTGTTCTTCTTGATGATCTCGCGCGCGAGGTCGCGCGACAGCACGAGTTGCACCTGGCTGGTGACGGCCTCGGGGTCGAGCGCCTGCCGCTCCTCCGTGCTGCGGTCGCTGCTCGGCCGAAGGAAGACGTTCTCGCGACCGTCGATCAGGATGCGCGATTCGGACTTGTAGCGCGGCGTGATGAGATTGACGATGGCGACGGATGCGACGAGCGCCAGCACCGTCGGGACGATGATCCAGCCGCGCCTGCGCGCGAGCGCGCCGCCAAGCGCGTGCAGATCGATATCACCGGATTCGGCTGGCGCCGGCTGCGCAACAGCCGGCGCTGGCCTGGGTTCAACTCTGGGCTTGGTCTCAGGCTTGGCATCGTGCTTGGCCTTCGAAACGGCCCGCTCGATGACGGCCTTGTCCTTGCCGGCACGCCAGAACGCTAAACGCATCGAACACTCCCGCAGGGCAACGCCACCTCAACGGGGCCGATTACACTCCATTAAGGTTGCCGCTGGGTTAATCACGACGTCTGGCGGGCAGCACAGGCGCGCTCGTCACCATTTGTTAACCACGAGGCCCCTTAATCCATCTCGATATTTCGAGAACATTGTTCGGCATTCGCCGTCGAGCGCTGGTTTTGATCATGCCCCCCTCTCCCGACCAGCCGCTTCGTATCCTGCACGCCGTGCGCGCGCCCGTCGGTGGCATCATTCGTCACATCCTCGACCTCGCCAACGGCCAGGTCGATCGCGGCCATCACGTCGGGATTCTCGCCGACAGCCTCACTGGCGGCGAGCGCGCGGACAAAGCGCTGGCCGAGCTCGCGCCGCGGCTGAAGCTTGGCGTGCATCGGCTGGAGATCCGCCGCGAACCCTCGCCGGAGGATTTTCTGGTGTGGCTCCGCATGCGCCGCCTGATCGCCACGCTTAAGCCCGACGTCATGCATGGCCACGGCGCCAAGGCCGGCGCCTTCGTGCGCATGCGGCGCCGCGCGGACGACACCATCCGCATCTACACCCCGCATGGCGGCTCGCTGCACTATCCCCTCAACACCCTGAAGGGCGAGTTTTATGCGCGGCTCGAGCGCACGCTGATGGATGCGACGGATCTGTTCCTGTTCGAGAGCGCCTTTGCCCGCGACACTTATCAGCGCATCGTCGGCACGCCCAAGGGCGTGGTGCATTGCGTCTTCAACGGCGTGACGCCGGAGGAGTTCGAGCCCGTCGTCATCGCCGATGACGCGACCGACCTCGCCTATGTCGGCGAGTTCAGGCGCATCAAGGGCGCCGACCTCCTGGTCGATGCGGTGGCGCGGCTGCACCAGAGCGGCAAGAAGGTCACGCTGACGCTCGGCGGCGACGGCGAGGAGACGGCGGCGCTAAAGGCGCAGGTCGAGCGGCTTGGCCTGACGGACGCGATCCGCTTCATCGGCCACGTCAAGGCGCGCTACGGCTTTTCCAAGGGACGGCTGCTGGTCGTTCCCTCACGCGGCGATTCCATGCCCTACGTCGTGATCGAGGCGGGCGCGGCCGGCATCCCCATGATCGCGGCGCGCGTCGGCGGCATCCCCGAGATTTTTGGACCCGAGAGCCCGGCCCTGTTCGCGGCCAGCAACACCGAAGCCATGGCCGAGGCGATCGCGGCCGCGCTCGATAACGCGGAGGCGACCGCGCAGCGCGCGGTGTCGCTCCGCGAGCGCATCTCGGCGCATTTCTCCCGGCAGGCGATGGTCGACGGCGTGCTCGCGGGTTACCGCGAAGCCTTCGCCAATCATTAACCATCCTTAAGGCCGCTTTAGAGAATCTTCCGATTTGTCCGATAATCCACCTGCCGGGGGATGCTTGCCCGGGAGCGCAAAGCCGCGCCCGCGGGTCTTTGGAATGGACGTGGACGCCCGTGGAACCGCTCAACGCACGCTCGATGCTCGATGCCGCAACCAGCGCCGCCGCGGCCAAGCCGGCTGAGACGACTTTCATCGAACGCCGCCGCCGGCTGACGGCAGCCGCACTCGATGTGGTCAACCAGAAAGTCGCACGTGCCTATTCGCCAATCGTGATCGCCGGCTTTGTGCGCGCGATCGATTTCGCGCTGCTGAGCGTGGTCGGCATCGCCGTGTATGTCGGCTACGTCATGCCGCTCGTCGGCTTCAGCTGGGTCTATCCCGCCGAGATCCTCGCCGTCGCGGTCGCTGCCGTGGTCTGCTTTCAGGCCGCAGACATCTATCAAGTGCAACTGTTCCGCGGGCAGCTCCGGCAAATGACGCGGATGGTCTCGTCCTGGTCATTCGTCTTCCTGCTGTTCATCGGCGTCTCCTTCTTCGCCAAGTTCGGCAGCGACATGTCGCGGCTGTGGCTTGCCGCCTTCTACTTCCTCGGCCTCGCCGCGCTGGTCGCCGAGCGCCTTATCTTGCGCTCGCTGGTGCGCGGCTGGGCGCGCCAGGGCCGGCTCGATCGCCGCACCATCATCGTCGGGTCCGACAGCAATGGAGAGCAGCTCGTCGAGGCGCTGAAGGCGCAGGAGGATTCCGATATCCACGTGCTCGGCGTGTTCGACGACCGCAACGACAGCCGCGCGCTTGACACTTGCGCCGGCGCGCCCAAGCTCGGCAAGGTCGACGACATCGTCGAATTCGCCCGTCGCACCCGCGTCGATCTGGTGCTGTTCGCGCTGCCGATATCGGCGGAGACGCGCATCCTGGAGATGCTGAAGAAGCTCTGGGTGCTGCCGGTCGACATCCGCCTGTCCGCGCACACCAACAAGCTGCGCTTCCGTCCCCGCTCCTATTCCTATCTCGGCGAGGTGCCGACGCTCGACGTGTTCGAGGCGCCGATCACCGACTGGGATCTGGTGATGAAATGGCTGTTCGACCGCGTCGTCGGCAGCCTCGCGCTGCTCGCAGCGCTTCCCGTGATGGCGCTGGTGGCGCTGGCGGTGAGGCTCGATAGCCCCGGCCCCGTCCTGTTCCGCCAGAAGCGGTTTGGCTTCAACAACGAGCGTATCGACGTCTACAAATTCCGCTCGATGTATCACCACCAGGCCGACCCGACGGCATCAAAGGTCGTGACCAAGGACGATCCGCGCGTCACTCGCGTCGGCCGCTTCATCCGCAAGACCAGCCTCGACGAGCTGCCGCAGCTCTTCAACGTGGTGTTCTCCGGCAATCTCTCCCTGGTCGGCCCGCGCCCGCATGCGGTGCAGGGCAAGCTCCAGAGCCGCCTGTTCGACGAGGCCGTCGACGGCTATTTCGCCCGCCATCGCGTCAAGCCCGGCATCACCGGCTGGGCCCAGATCAACGGCTGGCGCGGCGAGATCGACAACGAAGAGAAGATCCAGAAGCGCGTCGAGTTCGACCTCTATTACATCGAGAACTGGTCGGTGCTGTTCGACCTCGTCATTCTCCTGAAGACACCGCTCTCGCTGCTGACCAAGAACGAGAACGCGTATTGAGTTTCCGTCATCCCCCGGTCGAGCCGGACGATGACAGCGAGTTTTTTGGCGTACCAGTAGCGTGAGCGCGTGATGGCGTATGCGGCGACAACCGGTGGAGTGAACATAGCCGCACCGGCTGCGCCCGGCGTGCTGGCGCTGCAGCGCGCGCTGGTGTGGCTGGTCGGCGCCTCCGGCGCGATCGTCTTCATCGAGCCGAGCCCCTACGAGATCGCGACGCTGCTCGCCACCGTCGCCTTTTTCGCCACCGGCCTGCGCCTCAAGCTCGTGCTGATGCCGCTGGTGCTGGCCCTGGTCCTGCTCAATGTCGGCTACACCATCAGTGCGATCCCGCTGCTCGACCAGTCCGAGGTCGCAAGCTGGATCGCGACCTCCTGGTACATGGCGGTGACCGTGGTGTTCTTCGCGATGGTGACCTCCGAGGACACGGCGGCGCGGCTGGACATGCTGCGCCGCGGCCTCGTGGTCGGTGCGATGGTTGCCTCGCTTTCGGCGATCGCGGGCTATTTCAACCTCGTTCCCGGCGGCCACGATCTCCTGACGCTCTACGAGCGCGCACGCGGCACCTTCAAGGATCCGAACGTGCTCGGCGCCTTCCTGATCCTGCCGGCGCTGTTCGCGCTCCAGAGCGTGGTCTCGGACAAGCTCGCCAAGGCGTTCCGCAACGTCATCGCCTTCGGCATCATGTCGCTGGCGATCCTGCTCGCCTTCTCCCGCGCCGCCTGGGGTGGGCTGGTCCTGACCTCGGCCTTCATGCTGGCGCTGATGGTGCTGACCAGCCGCACCAATGCGCAGCGCTCGCGCATCATCACCATGGCGATCGTCGCGGTGGTGCTGGGCCTGGCGCTGATCGCGGTGCTGCTGTCATTCGACTCCGTCGCCGAGATGTTCAAGCAGCGCGCGAGCTTCGACCAGAGCTATGACGAAGGCCGCTTCGGCCGGTTCGGCCGGCACATCCTCGGCGCGGCGATGGCGCTCGACCTGCCGTTCGGCATCGGTCCTCTACAATTCCACCGCTTCTTCCCCGAGGACACCCACAACTCCTATCTGAACGCCTTCATGTCCGGCGGCTGGCTCTCCGGTGTGTGCTATCCCGCGCTGGTCTTCACCACCGTCATCACAGGCTTCCGCCACATCTTCGTCCGCGTGCCCTGGCAGCGCGCTTATCTCGCGGTGTTCTCGGCCTTCGTTGGCACCGTCGGCGAAAGTTTCGTGATCGACACCGACCACTGGCGGCACTTCTGGATGATGCTGGGCGCGATGTGGGGCATGATCGCGGCCGCGCAGGCCTACAAGGTCAAGTCTGGCTAGGATGCTTCTTCAGCTTGAGCGCAGGCCGCTTCTCTGGCGGCGTATCGAGCAGGCCTTTCAGTGCAGCCGTCGCCGCAAGCACGCCCTTGTAGCCCTCATTGGTAAAACGCAGCAATAGGCGCAGTTCCTCGTCTGAATAGGCATTAAATACCTTTTCCATCGCCTGCTGCATCGGCACGTAGAGCTGGCCGATCTTCATGGCGGTCTCCGGCACGACGGCGATATAGACCTTGCGGCGGTCGGCCTCGTCCCGCTCACGGCGCACCAGTCCTGCCTTTTCGAGCCGATCCAACACGCCGGTGATGGCCCCGGTCGTCAGCCCCGTCACCTCGGCGAGCCGGCCAGCGGTCACGCGCCCCTCGAGATAGAGGATGTCCATGCATTCGAGGTCGGAGTTGGCAATTCCGGCCACGTTCGCAACGGCTTGCCCATAGAGCACGCCCTGCGCCGACGACCGCCGCATCGCCTCTTCCAGTTCTCCCAGCAATGCCGCGCGCGCCTTTGCCCTTGACAAGGCTCACCTCATATCTTAGTCGATATATATCTTAGTCACTAAGAGATTTAGCGACCGTAATTTCTCCTAGCACCACGGAAACGTCGGGAGCAAGCCAATGCCTCATCGTCCCCGCAAGGCCCTGATCATCGGCGCCGGCATCGCCGGGCCCGTTGCCGCGATCCTGCTGCGCCGCGCCGGCATCGAATCCGCGATCTACGAGGCCTGGCCCTACTCGAAAGGCATCGGCGGCGGTCTCCAGATCGCGCCGAACGGCATGCATGTCATCGACGAGATCGGACTTGCGGCGGAGCTGATCAGCCGCGGCTCGATCGCAGAGTCGTTCGAGTTCTATTCGCAAGAAGGCCGACGGCTCGGCTCGATCAATCGCGACATGGTGCGGCGCTTCGGCCAACCCGCGGTCAATGTCTGCCGCGCTACGCTGAACGAGATGCTGATCGACAAGGCCTGGTGCGCCTGCGTCTCGCTCTATTTCGACAAGCGCCTGATCAAGATCGAAGATCGCGGCGACCAGCCGATCATCGCCTTTTTCGCCGACGGCACCACCGCCGAGGGCGACTTCCTGATCGGCGCCGACGGCGTGCATTCGATCTCGCGGCGTCAGGTGGTGCCGGACGGACCA
The DNA here is from genome assembly GCF_049949275.1 of Bradyrhizobium genosp. A. Lineage (NCBI taxonomy): Bacteria > Pseudomonadati > Pseudomonadota > Alphaproteobacteria > Hyphomicrobiales > Nitrobacteraceae > Bradyrhizobium > Bradyrhizobium genosp. A. The sequence continues at coordinate 4,800,231 of NZ_CP188196.1, forward strand.
AAGCCGTTCAACACGGGCCTGATCGGCTTCGGCGGCTTCGTGCCCCACGCGGTCCTCGATGGCCGGACGATCGGCAAGCATGTCGAGACCACGTTCGGGCAGAGCGGCTTCTTCGGCTACGGCTATTGCAGCCCTGATCCGAAGGACGGCGTGATGTGGTGGAGCACGCAACCGGCGCACGGCATGGACGCCGCGATGTTCCGTGCGCTCGACCAGGCGACGCTGAAGCAGCATCTGCGCGGCTTCCATCACGGCTGGCACGATCCGATCCCAGCCATCATCGAGGCGGCCGAGAACATCGTGGTCACCGACACGCTCGACGTCGCAACCTTGCCGGTCTGGTCGCGCAAGCGCTCGCTGCTGATCGGCGATGCCGCGCATGCAACCAGCCCCCATGCCGGCCAAGGCGCCTCGCTTGCGCTGGAAGATGCGATGCGGCTCGCCCGTCTGATGCAGGAGGGCCAGGAGCTGACCGCCACCTTCCAGGCCTTCGAGGCCGAGCGGCGCCCCCGCGCGGAAAAGATCGTCGCCATCGCCCGCCGCAATGGCAACAACAAGCGCGAGTTCAGCGCCACCGGCGCCTGGGTCAGAAATCAGATGATGAAATGGCTGCTGCCGCTGGGATCGAAGAGCATGGATTTCATGTACGCGTATGACGCACGCGCGGTGTAACTTTTTCTTCCCCCTCTCCCCGTTCTTACGGGGAGAGGGTTGGGGTGAGGGGCTGGCTCCGCGAACACGGTGAGAGTTGGACTCGCGGAGACTCCCCCTCACCCGGATTGCTGCGCAATCCGGCCTCTCCCCGCAAGCGGGGCGAGGCGAAGAAGCCGCCTAGCCTTCCACCTCGAACGTCAGCCCCGCATGCTCCCGCAAGCGCTTGATCAGCTTGTGCTGCATCGCTGCGCCCGGTGTCCAGAAGCCGGCTGCGACGTCGGTCACGTCGCGAAGCATGCAAATGGCGCATTCGGAGATCATCTTCGAGGTCGAGCCGTAGCCGGGATCGCGGTCGCCGGTGACACCGGCGCGAACCGCACGGCCGTCGGGCGCGATCGCGACATAAAGCAAATTGAAGAGCCCGTTCTCGCGCTCTTCCTTCGATGGTCCCTCACCCGGCTTCGGCGCGCTCGGGCCGGTCTTCTCGGCGTTGGCCGCCATCACGCGCTTGGCGTTGGCCTCGCCCTTCTCGCCGGGACCGGTCAGAACCATCTCGTCGTAGACAAAATCCTGGCCGTAGGGAAAGCCCATCAGCATGTTGGAGCGATGGACGTTGCGGGTGTTGATCAGCGCCATCATGAACGGCGCGGCCCAGGATTGCAGATCCTCCTCGAGCAGCGACCTGTTGCCCTTCGGCTGCTTCGGTCCGGTGAAGCCCGGCGTCAGCGCGAACGGGTCGTTCAGGATCGCGATGAGGCTGATGTCCTTGGCGACCGCATCGAAGGTCGCCCTCGCGCTCGCCGCGGTACCGCCCGACAGCGTGCCGCGCATGTCGCGCACGCGGCCCTTGACGCGCGCGGCCGGCGCACCGAATACGCGTTTGGCCTCTTCCTGCACGAAGAACGCTCCGAGCTCGAACGGCACGGAATCGAAGCCGCAGGAAAATACGATGCGCGCACCGCTTTCCTTTGCAGCCGCCTCGTATTTGTCGATCATCTGCCGCATCCAGATCGGCTCGCCGCAGAGATCGAAATAATCCGTGCCGGTGGCGACGCAGGCCGCGAGCAGCTCCTCGCCATAGAGCTGATACGGACCGACCGTGGTAATCACCGACATCGTCTGCTCGGCCATCGCCCTTAGCGAAGCCGCATCCGACGCATCCGCGACGATCAACGGCGTATTCCCTGGCGCGCCGATCGCGTCGCGTACCGATTTCATCTTGCCGAGGCTACGCCCTGCCATCGCCCATTTGAGCGTCTTGTCAGACTTATAGTGCTGGGTCAGATATTCGGCGACGAGCTGGCCGGTGAAACCGGTCGCGCCGTAGACGACGATGTCGAATTTCGCAGAGCTCATGGTCGACCTTTACTTCTTCGCATAACTCACGCCCATGCCGGCACGGACGTCGCTTTGAATTCCATAGGGCGGGATCGGGTAACGCAGGCCGTTCTTGGCCAGCGCCTTCATGCCCTCGATCGCCTTGGCGAGATGCGCGGGCTTCAAGGCCATCAGCATCTCCTCGTCCGGCACGCCGCCATAGCGCCGTTCGGCATAGCATGGCAAGGACAGGCTCGGCTCGCCGCTTTTGAGCGCTCGCCCCCAAGAATCCGCACAAGCGGTCTCGCCGACCACGCCCCATTCGAATTTCTTGTAGCCTGTATATTGCAGCCCGTTGATCAGGATGATCATCTGCCCCGGCGTCGCATAGACAAGGCAGATGTCGGGCGGATCGAGCCGCCCGCTCACTGGCGGACTGACCGCAAGCGCCTGATATCGCCCGAACGGAACCACGTCCAGCGCCTCCTGGCGCTTGCGCGCATCTTCCGCAGTGCCGTGCCAGACGCCGACATAATTTTCGCCGGCAAGCCATTTCTCGTCCTGCGGGCAGAGCCCGATCACCGCACGGCACTGCGCGCCGACGAGATCGTCGCCGGTGATGCCGACGGTCCACCCCAGGCGCGAGGCCATGCTGACGATCTGGTCGGTGGTGTGGACCGCATTCGGCCGCCGGATCTTCGGGATCGCCTCCATGTCGGCGACGCGGGCGAACAGCTTCATGCCGATCACCGTGGTCTTCAGCCGCAACAGACTATTGAGATCGGCCACGAGGCCGGCAAGATCGATCGTATCAGCGGCTAGCTGCTGCATGGCATCCTCCCGGCGCGTCCCTATTGTTGGGCTGCGGAGGCCTGTTCTAGTCCTTGGCCGGCCCGGGAAGCAACTCGCTGGTCCTGCCCATGAGGCGGTAGGCCACGAGGCCGATCCATTCGCGCACAGCCGTGTCGGTCCGGCCGAGACCGTCCGCGCCGAAATTGGTGAAAGAGAACAGATCGTCACGTCCGCCCATCCGCCAGTCCACGGGATAGGCTTCGACATCAAATCCAGCCTTGCGGAAAATTCCGATCGAACGCGGCATGTGATAGGCCGAGGTCACCAGCAGCCAGCGCTCGCCCGGCTTCGGCGCCACCAAACGCTTCGTGAAGATCGCATTCTCGTAGGTGTTGCGCGACTCCCGCTCCAGGATCAGGCGTTCTCGCGGGATGCCGATATTTTCCAGGATGGGTGCGGAATAGTCCGCTTCCCTGGCGCCATTTGCGACCAGGTTCGCAGAGCCCCCCGTGAAGACCATACGCGCATTCGGATAGCGGCGCGCAAGCTCGGCGGGCGCAAACAAGCGATCGGCCGCGTGCGAGACCACCGGCGTGTGATGTGCTGCCGACAGATCGGTATCGACCGAGCCGCCAAGCACGATGATGCCGTCGGGCGCGCCGCGCGACGGGTCCCACGCGGGAAAGCGCGACTCCAGCGGATAGAGCAGAAGATTGCCGAGCGGCGAAAAGGCGGCGAGCGCGAGCAGGACCAGCGTGGTCGCGGCCAGTTTCCGGCCGAGCGCGGCAAAGCGCGTTGCCATCAGCACGACCGAGATGATCCCGAGCTCGACCAGAAGATTGATCGGCACCACTGCGCCACCTAACGTCTTGGAAAGAACGAAGAACAGGGGAGCCTCGCTTGAAAGGATCGTGCCATGCGCGGGCTTGACCCGCCCGCCCATCTTCAGAAATCTTCTTGGAAGAGGATCGATTGCCGGGTCAAGCCCGGGCATAACAGGATCTCATGACGAGTTCTTATGAAACCGATTGGACGCGGCAAATGACCCATCATCACCTGCATTCAAGTCCCGAAACCTGCCATTGGGGCTTCTTTGAAGCCGCGCTCAAGCCTGCCCTCACCATCGCCAGCGGCGATGAGGTGACTGTCGATACCATCAGCGGCGGCCCGGACATGCTGCCCGACCGCAGCAAGTTTCACATTCCGCCGGAGATGTTCGAGGTTCATGCCAAGAACGAGCGCATGCTCCCCGGCCACATCCTGACCGGCCCGATCGCGGTCGAAGGCGCCGAGCCCGGCGATGTGCTCGCAGTCGAAATCCTCGACGTCCAGCTCCGCCAGGACTGGGGCTGGAACATGATCAGGCCGCTGTCCGGCACCCTGCCCGACGATTTCCACGAGACGCGGATCCTCAACATCCCGCTGGACCGGACGCGGATGGTCGGCCGGATGCCGTGGGGCCTCGACCTGCCGCTAAAACCGTTTTTCGGCGTGATGGGCGTTTCGCCACCACCGGCCTGGGGTCGCATCTCCTCGCTCGTTCCGCGCGCCATGGGCGGCAATCTCGACAACAAGGAGCTCGGCGCCGGCGCGACATTGTATCTGCCGGTGTTCGTCCCGGGCGCGATGTTCTCCTGCGGCGACGGTCATGGCGTGCAGGGCGACGGCGAGGTCTGCGTCACCGCGATCGAGACAGCGTTGCAGGGCCGCTTCCGGCTGACGCTGCGCAAGGATTTGCGATTCGACTATCCGCGCGCGGAGACGCCGACGCACTACATGACCATGGCGATGGACCCCGACCTCGATCAATGCGCGGTGCGGGCACTGCGCGACATGATCGTGCTGCTTGGCGAGACGCGAAACCTGTCGCGCGAGGACGCCTATACACTGTGCAGTCTCGCGGCCGATCTGCGGGTGACCCAGACCGTCAACGGCTCCAAGGGCATCCATTGCATGATCGAAAAGGCGATCGTGCACGGCTGATCTCTCCGGCACCTCCTGACCGCTCCTCGCTCCGCGACCGCCCCGGGCATCCCGGGCGGCGCGCTGAGTCGCGTCTGATTTCCTGCACGATTCCAACGATCTACGCGACGAGCTCAGCCGGTATTTGACTTCCACCCACGAACCTAAATAGAGTCTTAATCGTTACTTTTATGTACCTGAGTAAGAGGCTAGCGTTCGGCCATGGCCACCGAAAAAGCCGAGACTGACCGCATTCCCGTAACCTTGGCGCTCTCGACCATCACCTACCTGGAGAAGTTGGTGAGACAGGGCACCCACGGCACCAGCGTTCCCGGCGTCGCACGGACATTGATCGAGGAAGGCATCCGTCTCGCCATCAAGGACGGGCTTTTGTCGATTCGCGACAATGGCAGGACGTGAACGCGCGCCGAACGCGAAGCGGACGAATCTCGAGCTGCGGCTGGTCGATTGTCGCAACCTGGGACCGTTACAATGCCTGTTCTCTCACCAACCTGGACCAACGAACGAATTGAACTTCTGAAGCAACATTTCGAGGCCGGTCTATCCTGCCGCGAGATCGCCGCCGACATCGGCGTCAGCCGCAACGCCGTGATCGGCAAGCTGTCGCGGCTGAATCTCACGCGCGGCCGCTCGGTCGACGAGCGCAGGCTCCAAGACAGGAATCAGGACCGGACTAGCGCGCCGCGCGCGCAAAAAGCGATGCCCCGGCTGCAATTCGAAATGCTCGCAACCATCTTCGGCGAAGCGGACGCGCCTGTTGCGACCGGACCGATCGACCAAGCCAATCGTTGCTCGCTGTTGGAGCTCGGCGAGAACCGCTGCCGCTGGCCGATCTCGACGCCCGGTGCCGAGGATTTCTGCTTCTGCGGCAACGCTGCGCACGACGGACAGCCCTATTGCGCCGGCCACAGCCGCCTCGCCTACCGGCCGAACTCGCGCGCGCGTGTCTTGCGCGGCTGAAGCCCGCCGTCCCCTGCCCCACAACGAAAAACCTCCGGCAGGGCACTACCGGAGGTTTCTGGAGGCTTAGCGTGAAGCTAAGAGCCGTGATTTTTTCGAAACCGGCTGCGAGCTATATAGCTGAGCAACTCAGGTAAGTAAATAAATTTGGTGACGATCGAATCGCATAGCTCGTCTTCGTCACTCGCGCAGGAGATCTCTGATTTTGAAATCAGCGTCTCATCCAGAAAAAAGCCCCGGCAGTTTCCCGCCGGGGCTCTCTGATCGATTTGCGCGATCGATGATCAGAAGTTGCGCTGAGCGCGCAGCATCATGGTCACCGAGTTCTGGTCCTTCAGCTGGTACACGGCCGCCGGTTTCGCTGCGCTGGCAATGCCCGGGCTCGCGATGGCGCCAGAGTACTTCTGGTCCAGACGCGACCAGCTCAAGTCGCCAGTGAACGCCAGGTTCTTGACCGGAGTCCACACGGTGTTGACACCGACGACACCGAAGTTGAAGTCCGGATTACAGGTCGAACCGGCCACCGCGATCGCGGCGAAGTTGGCGCAGATCAGGGCCTTGCCCGTGGTACCGTACTTCAGCTGGGCATAGCCGCCATAGACGGCGCTCGCCCAGTTCGGGCTCCAGTTGTGGGTATAGCCACCACGGATACCCCAGGTCTTAACGGTATCGATGCCGGTGCCAGTTCCAAAGACACCGTCAGCAACACCGGCGAAACCGGTGCTCTGATACGCCGAGCCGCTACCGCTGAACATGAAGAAGCTCTGCGGGAACAGGCTCTGGAAGTTGTAACGACTTGCACCGTCCGTGTAGACGGCCTGCAGGTTGATGACGTCGCCCGCACCGGTCGGGATGTTCTTGATCGACAGCGAGCCCTGCACAGCCCAGCCCCACTTGTCGCCGGGATGACCGGTGGATTCCGTCGTGCCGTAGTAGGCGGGATGGAGATCCTTTGCGGCAACCGAGATCTGGGCCAGACCCCAGGCCTGGTCAACACGGACCGCACCAATGATATCGGGTGTACGCGTTCCACCCCAATCGTTGGCACCATAGACGCCCGTCACGAACTGAGCAGCCGTACCTGACGACACGTTCCACAGGTTCGACTGACCACCGGCCGCCGACGTCTCTTCCTCCAACGCGAGCGAAGCGGTGATGCCTTGGCCGAAGTCAGCCGTGTAGGCAGCCTGGTTCACACCGTTGACGTGGTTGGAGCCGCCCGGAATGGTGTCGGGACCGCCAGCCGGATAGCTCTGCCACGGAGCATCGAAGATCGAGACCGTGCGGCCGAAGGTGAAGCCGGCGAACTGGATGAACGCATGGTAGAGGCCGAGCGCGGCCGAGCTGGCCGAGATCGTCGACGGGTTGCTGCCGGTGACGTTGGACGTATCGTAGGTGAACACCATGTCGGCGTAGGTGCGAACAACGCCATACTCGGTCGCCGTGCGGGTGTCGACGTTGAAGTCGAAACGGGCGCGGCTGTAATAGTAGTTGGTCACACGGTTGTTTGAACCACCGTTCACACTGCTCGTGCTGTTATTGAAACCATAGTCGCCAGCGCCGCCGAGAATTGCGTCAGCGCGCAGGTAACCACCGAACTTGATGCAGGTGTCGGTGCCCGGCATGTAGTAGAAACCCGCACCGTACAGGGAGCAGATCTTCACGTATTCGACCGCCTTGGCCTTGACCGGAAGATCAGCCGCCTGAGCTCCACCGACGGCGATCAGACCCGCCGCAGTGCCGAGCAAAAGGCTCTTCACTACTTTCATTTAAAACCTCCAAGTTGCACATTTTGCGGAGACCGGACCGTGAGGCCCCCCAGATCTCCGTCTCTTCAAATCCGCTCGGCCGCTTCGCGCTTTCGGACACACCCGCATTCGACGCGAGGGACGTGAGCGGACCACCTGCAACGGGACGATTGAGAACCCCCCACCGTCCGGATCAATATGCCTGCGCCATTCCGTTAATCAAAATAGTTTATCAGCTCAGCTTTATGGTTTCGCCGCCCCTGTGTCTGTGGCGCAACACCCGGACGCGTGAGCTAAAAAGGCTGACTGGATCATATTTGGAATTTCCGTGACGCAATTACCCTGCTCTGCCCTTGCGTCAGGGCAGACTTGCGTGGACTATGGCCGCCGCGAACACCAGCCAGAAAGAAAACCAGCCTGCGGGAGTGACGCTGTGTCAGCGACGAGGAAAGAAGGGGCGCGCCTCCGCTCCGTCGGCAATCTCGATATCATCAGGCGATTCACCTGGGAGATATCGTCGATCAACATGTATCTGGAGGAGCTGCGTCAGTTCTGGGCCAGGACGCTCGGCATCAGCGGACCGCAATGGCTGATCCTGATGGCGATTTCCGACCTCGACAAGGACGACGGCGTGCCCATCAACGTGGTCTCCAAGCTGCTTCATGTCGACCCGTCCTTCGTCACCACCCAGTCCAAGCTGCTGGAGAAGAAGGGCCTGCTGCGGCGCCGCCCGTCACCGACCGATGCGCGCGTAGTGCGCCTGTCGCTGGTCGAAAAGACGCAGAAGCACATCGCGAGCCTCAACGAGCAATACAAGACGATTCGCGAATTCGTCTTCCAGGAATTCGATGAGAACGAGCTGACGGAATTCACCACCAAGCTCGCGACGCTGAAGACCCGGCTCGAAAAGGCCTGCGTGAGGATCTCCCTCGACTTCTGAGGCGCATCCGTTCTCGAACTCAAAGGCCGTGCTCAGATCCGCTTGCCCACGGCGTCAAGTCGCGATTCGAGCCAGTCGAAGATGTATTCGTTGGCAAGGCTCGGATTGTCGGCATGAGCCTGTGCCGCGCCGGTCTCCGCCGCGGTGAACACTTTCAGCACGACATCCGAGCTGCCGAGCCGGGATTTTTGCACGATCTGACGCGCCCGATCAGCCTTGAGCCAGCCGTCCTCGCCGAGCGTGATCAACACCGGACATTCGGCGCCGGAGGCCATCAGCGGCGCATGCGGCACCGGGACGATGCCGAGGTCGCTCATCGCAAAACGGCTGGCAAAGAACGACCGCTCGTGCAGGTCCCACAGGCCGCCGTCGCAGACGGCCGCGGCGAGACGCGGCTCCTGCAACACCGCACGCGCCACGAAGGAAGAGCCCCACCCGTCCGCCACGATCGCAACGCGATCGAAATCGACGTCCTTGCGCTGCTCCAGATAATCCATCGCGCTGCCAACCGAGCTTTCGAGATCCCGGCGCTGCATGAGCATGTCGACGTAGTCGTCACGCTGGTCGCCGAACAAGTCCAGCGCGAGCATCGACAAGCCACGCTCGCGCGCATGGGGCGCGAGCTTGAACAGGAACTCTTCCTTGCGGTGGCCGGGCTCGCCGATGCAGATCACCGTCGGGGCGCGACCGTTCGCCACAGGCGCAGGCAGGAAATAGCCCTGCAACGAATGTCCCTCGCCCCACGGAATTGTCACGACTTCGCCGGCCGGCCCGCGCGCCGTGAGGAAACGGCGGGCGCATTCCTGCATCGCGAGCACCGCGACCCAGCGGCGCTCGTCGGCGGGATCGAGTGGCATCGCGGCCGCACCGTAGTAGTTCATCGCGCGCAGCCAGTTGCGCTGCGCCGTCGCCAGATGGCCTTCCGCGAACGCTGCCTCGGCACGATGCCGGTTGACCTGTGCCAGCTTCTTCCACTCGCGATGCCAGGACTGCTCGTCGCCGCGCTTCAGCTGCCGCGCGATCATCAGGCATTCGGCGATGGTGGCGCCGCCCTCTTGTGCCGCCGTAAGCAGCCGCGTGAATTCAGCTGAGATATCCTCTCTCTCCGGGCAGAGGACAAAGTCGTCGGAGAGGCATGCGGGTATCATCGGAGCTACGCTCTGTCGTGGCATTACCCCTGATTCACTAAACTATTTTAGTTCCCCAACCAAGCTGCCGTGCACAGAATGAGAGCCGTTCGAGATCACCATCGCTTGAACGCATCGCACATGTTGCATGTGCGACATTCCGGATCGTCATAAGAGCACGAGCGCGCGTGTGAGGGCAGGTAAAATTAACTGAGCAAAATTACCTGCGCACCTCTTGCGATGATGCTCCTCATACCTACATCGGCGCGCGATCGTTGACGGTCTCAGCCAATAGAGTCAGCCGAGTCGCCAGCCGACTTCCTGGGTGAAACTTTCGTAAAAGGCGCGGTCATAGGCCTGCTCGGGGGCCGCGCGCACGCGTTCGTCGAGCAGCTTGGCGTCCTCGCCGACCAGGATGCGCCAGCGCTCCGCCTTCACGCCGTCGAGAATGATCCTGGCGGCCTGCGCCGCCGTCGTCGGCGCCTCCTCGAGGAAGGTACGGGCGCGTTCGGCGAACGCCGCCTGGATGGCGTCGTCCGACATTTTGTCAGCATCTGGCACGCCGGCCGCAACCATGCGCTTGCGGGTCAGCACGACCTCCTCGGCGTTGAGACGCTCCGATCCGTCGCCGCTCTGCACCTTGCGTGAGTTGGAGACGATCGAGGTGCCGATATGGCCTGGCATCACCACCGAGCATTTGACGTGCGGCGCGTGGAGACGGAGGTCGTTGATCAGCGCTTCGCTAAATCCCTTCACCGCGAACTTCGCCGAGCTGTAGGCGGTGTGCGCCTGGTTCATGCCGATCGAGGCCCAGAAGCCGTTGACGCTGGCGGTGTTGATGATGTGGGCTTCGTCCGCCTTGACCAGCATGGGCAGGAAGGTGCGGACGCCGAGATAGACGCCGCCCCAGCAGATGTTGAAGGTGCGCTCCCATTGCTCGCGCGTGTTGGCGAACAGGCTGCCGCCGCCGCCGATGCCGGCATTGTTGAACAGCAGATGGATCTTGTCGGTCTTCTGCTGCTCGGCGAGCTCGTCGCGAAAACGCTTGAGTTGATCCTCGATCGCGACATCGGCGACGTGCGTCGTGATGCGCAGCCCCTGCGGCAGCTTCTCGACCTCGCAGAGCCGCTTGGTCTCGGCCATCGCGGCGTCCGAGACGTCGCACATCGCGACGTTGCAGCCCTCGGCAACAAGCTGCCGGGCGAGCTCGCGCCCCATGCCCGTGCCACCACCGGTGATGACGGCGATTTTTCCAGCAAATTCCTTCATGGGACTTCGGCCCCTCCCCTTATCGGCATGTTTCTTCGTCGTTACCGCGCCGCGCATGCGACGCACCCGAAATGTAGCAGCGCCGCATCCGCAGGTAAAAGCGGATCGGCGCTGCCATGCTCAAATCAGTTATTTCGGCGGGCGAACTATTCCGCCGCTTCGACACGCGGACCGTTCAACGCACCAAGCGCCTCCAGCGCCTTGCGGGTCGCAGCCTGCTGTGCAGGCGAGGCTTCCGGCATCGGCGCACGCGGATAGGTTCTGGGCAGGCCTGGAGCGTCTGCGCGTAGCGGGTGCAGGCCGGCAGATTATCGGCGATGACGGCGTTCCACAGCGTCAGCAGCCAGTCCTGTGAAGGGCGGATCGCGCGGCGCTGCCCCCACAATCGCTCATTCCTGCGCCTTTCCCTGTGGATTCCCCGTAGTTGTCCGGCTTCGGGTTTTGGGCAAATTTTTTACAATCCGAATCGTCAAATGGGGAACGTTGGGGCGAGTCGATCTGGCCGGCGTGTCGTTTCGGACACAGGCTGTGGCACTCGGCTTGCATCCTCCTGGTGGTCGAAACTACCGATGAGGTGACTGGAATGTTCATAACCGTCGTTGCAGTGCTCTGCCGGCTCGGCGCTGCTGCCTCAGGCAGCTGTGTCGAGGAAATCGTGACCGACAGCAACATGACGCCCGATATGTCGATGATGGCGTGTGCAATCGGTGCACAGGCCCCGCTCGCAAAATGGATGGGCGAGCATCCGATCTATCACGCCAACTGGCGCCTCGAGCGCTACAAATGCGTGCCGGGTCACTACGAGATCAAGGGCCACGCCTAAGGCCCTGCAAAACTACGTCTATCGAGGAAACGCCCGGGGCCGCCTTCCCCGCGCGAGCTTGCAGCGCCAGCCCCATTGCGGCAGCGCGCCGCGTGACCACGATCACGCCTTCCCCCTTAAGCCACCGCACGCAGGATATTCGCACGCGCCTGCCGCCCTTCCGGCGTCGGCATCAGCGCATAATTGTGCGGCTGGTCACGGAGCAGATGCAGCTCGACCGGCACGCCGGCCGCCCTCGCCCGCGCGGCAAGATCGACGCTGTCGGGATAAAGCAGATCGCGCGTGCCCGAAAAGATCGTCATCGGCGCGAGCGAACGAAAGGCACCGTTGAGCGGGCTGACGAAGGGATGGCCGACATCGAGCTCGCCGGCATAGAGCCGACCGGCTTCGATGATTCCGGGAATGTCCTGGATCGGATCGCGCGCTGCGATCTCGACCTGCTCCGGACGGCTCACCGAGGCATCGGCCGCGGGCGAGATCAGCATCAGCCGGCTCGGCTGCCGATGCCCGCGATCGCGCAGCCACTGGCATGCGGCGAGCGCGAGGCCTGCACCGGCCGAGTTGCCGACCACCGTGACCTTTGCCGACCCCGCATCCTCCAGCAGCATCCGCAACAGCTCGGCCGTCCTCGGCACGACATCCTTCGCGGTCGCGCGTGGCGCAAGCGGGTAGATCGGCACGACGCAGACGACGCCCGCCTGGCGCGTCATCTGGCCGACGAAGCGCCAATGCGCGGGCACGATCTCGTTGATGTAGCCGCCGCCATGCAGGAACATCACGTGGTTGCAGTCCTCAAAGCCCGACAATGGCGCCGTGTAATAGACCGGCCAGCCGCCCATCTTCGTCAGCGTCACCTCGACGCCGCGACCAAGCCCCGTAGGCTCATACGAGGCCGGCGCCAATGCGAGCTTCTGCACATGCGCCTGCACGGCCTCGGCTGAGGCAAGCTGCTCCTTGTATGGAAGCTGCCGCAGCAGCAAGTTGAAGACGCGGCTCTGCAAGCTCGGTGCGGGATCGTTTGAAGGCTTCACCCGCGAGAAATTGCATTCGCAAAGCCGCCCGATCGACAGCATCTTCGCAACGCTCATGCTCATGGCCTCACCTGCTGCGCCAGCCGGCACGATTGGCTCTGTCCAGAGGGTGCCGACCACGCCTATAATGCGAGCATTCACTCGCTTTTCCTACTCGCATTCGGAATTGAGAATCATGGCGCGCAAACCGCCGACAAATCCCCGGAAAAATGCCTTGCAGGAGCGATCCCGCGCCACGGTCGATGCCCTCGTCGAGGCAACTGCTCGCATTCTGGTCCGGGAGGGTTTTGAGAAGACGAGCACCAACCGGATCGCCGAACTCGCCGGCGTCAGCGTCGGCTCGCTCTACCAGTATTTTCCGAGCAAGGAGGCGCTGGTCGCCGCTGTGATCGAGCGTCACAACCAGGAGATCATGGGGCTCGTCCGCGCAACGCTCACCGAAATTTCCGACTTGCCGATCGAGAAAGCCGTGCGCCGTCTCGTCACCGTCGCGATCGAAGCGCATCGCATCAAGCCCGAACTGCATCGCGTCCTCGCCGAGCAGATTCCGCGCGCTGGAAAGCTCGACGTCGAAGCCTTCAACCGCGAGGTCCACACCCTCGTCCGCGCCTATTTCGACGGCCATCGCAAGGAAATGCGCAAGATCGACCTCGATGTCGCAACCTTCATCTGCGTCAGCACAATCGAAGCGATCGCGCACAACACGGTGCTGAACCAGGCCGAGATGCTGTCGGACAAGATGGTGAGGACGCTGGTGGACGAGACGGCGAGGATGGTGGTGGGGTTTTTGCGTCCGTCCACGTAGCGTTCGTTGTTCGATACAGGCTCGGTGACTCCAAACCAAGCTTCGGCAAGCTGCGGTCGGCCTGCAGCCGCGCGACGCGCGCTGTTACAGAATCGTCGCACTTCAAGAACGCGTGCGTAGGTCCTTCGAGGGGTTGAACTGGGCCCAGAAGTCCTACCTATCCGGGCAGGTGGAATACCTGAGGAAGTCAGCTGATGAAGTCACCAGAATGGAAGGGAATTGCCGTCGCGTCCGCAATTGCGTTCCTGTCAGTGTCTCTTCTGGCAGCCGACGCGCTCCTGGACCTGAACGCCAACGCGTTGGTCAAACGCCTGGAGAGCGCGCAAGCCTCCTTCGTGGATACGATGGCGCACCATCAACTCGCCTTCGCCATTAGGCCATGGGCCAGTGACAAGGCTCCGGAGCAGCAGTGTCAGCGCGACGCGTGCTGACGACCCGCCACTGGCACGGACTGGTTGCAAAAACAGGATATCGCTTGCCGATCAGCGATCGCGCAGGCATTCGGCCCATCTCTGAAGAAAAATGGTCGGAGCGAGAGGATTTGAACCTCCGACCCCTAGTCTCCCAGACTAGTGCGCTAACCGGGCTGCGCCACGCTCCGAACGTCGTTCCATTAGCTAGGATCGCTGCTTTACGCAAGGCGAGCCACACCATTTCAGTGTCTTCCCCCAAAACCCCTGGAACTGCCCGCAAGGCCGGCGAATTGCGGTCCGTCAGCCGTCCTTCAGCGCCTGATCCAGCATCTCCCGGCAGGCGACGAGGTCGGCGAGTGCCCGTCCGAGCCGTTCCCGGTCCAGCGCGCTGGTGCCGGCGGGCGCGGCGGGGGTGCCGCCCTTGCGGAAGGTGGTGAGGATGTCCTCGTCGTCAACCTCGGTGAAGCGGAAGTCGATGCCTTCCTCATCATCGCCCTGGTAATCGTCATCGTCGGCATCAGTGATGCCCTTGATGGGCGGCTCGTCGTCCGGCTCCATCAGGCTCGCCCCGATGGCGTCCTCGATGGCCCCGAACGAGACCGCGGCCGAGCCGTCGGCCAGGCCCTGCACCGATTTGATGCCGTGTTCTTTCAGGATCCGCTGCACCCCGCGGATGGTATAACCCTCCCCATAGAGCAGACGGCGGATGCCTTTGAGAAGATCGACGTCGTCGGGGCGGTAATAGCGGCGGCCGCCGCTGCGCTTCATCGGCTTGATCTGGGAGAATCGGGTCTCCCAGAACCGCAGCACGTGCTGCGGAATGTCGAGCTCCTGCGCTACTTCGCTGATGGTTCGGAACGCATCCGGCGCCTTGTCCAAATGCCAAATCCTTCGCGCGGGGCGACTTACGCCTCGGGTTGAGCCTTGCTGGCATCGCCATTGGTGCGGTGCTGGGCGTTGATCCGTTGCTTCAGGATCGCCGACGGCTTGAACACCATCACCCGGCGCGGCGAGATCGGCACCTCGGTACCGGTCTTCGGGTTGCGGCCGATGCGCTGGCCCTTCTTGCGGACCATGAAGGACCCGAACGAGGACAATTTCACCGTCTCGCCCTTCTCGAGGCAGTCGGTGATCTCCTTCAGCACGAGTTCCACGAAGGCGGACGATTCCGTGCGCGACAGCCCCACCTTCTGGTAGACGGCTTCGCAGAGATCGACACGCGTTACGGTTTTACTTTGATCGGTCATCGCCCTGCCCCACATCACGGCGAACAATTGTTGTCTGAAATTATGAGGTTACGATACGACGGTCAACAGCGCTCATCAATGCAGACGCATCGATAATCGCGGCCAATTCCGGCAAAATTTTATCGACTGTGGCTCTACCAGCGCACCAGCGCGGAGCCCCAGGTGAAGCCGCCGCCCATCGCCTCCAGCAGAACCAAGTCGCCGCGCTTGATGCGGCCGTCCTTGCGCGCCACCGACAGCGCCAAGGGAATCGAGGCGGCCGAGGTGTTGCCGTGACGGTCCACCGTCAGCACCACCTTCTCCGGCGCGATGTGCAGCTTGTGGGCGGACGCGTCGATGATTCGCTTGTTGGCCTGGTGCGGCACGAACCAGTCGATGCTGTCGGCATTGAGCCCGGTCGCCTCGAAGGCGTCGACGATCACGTCCGTGATCATGCCGACCGCATGCTTGAAGACCTCGCGGCCTTCCATGCGCAGGTGGCCGACCGTCTGGGTCGAGGACGGCCCGCCGTCGACGAACAGCTTTGCCTTGTGACGGCCGTCGGAGCGCAGATGCGTGGTCACCACGCCGCGGTCGGTTGCAGCCGACCCCGGCTGCTCCTGCGCGTCCAGCACGACCGCGCCGGCACCGTCGCCGAACAGCACGCAGGTGCCGCGGTCGTTCCAGTCGAGGATGCGCGAGAAGGTCTCGGCGCCGATCACCAGAGCGCGCTTGAAGGCGCCAGAGCGCAAGAAATTATCGGCGGTCGCAAGCGCGAAAACGAAGCCCGAGCACACCGCCTGGAGGTCGAAGGCCGCGCCGTGATTGATGCCGAGCGCGTGCTGCACGGCGACCGCGGTCGCAGGGAACGTGTTGTCCGGCGTCGAGGTTGCGAGCACGATCAGCTCGATCGACTGCGCATCCACACCGGCGTCGGCAAGCGCGGCCTGCGCCGCCTTGATCGCAAGATGCGAGGTGAACTCGCCGTCGGCCGCAATGTGCCGCTCGCGAATGCCGGTCCGCTGCGCGATCCACTCGTCGGACGTGTCGACGCGCGCCGCCAATTGGGCATTGGTCACCACCTGCTCCGGCAGGTAGGAGCCGCAGCCCAGCACGACCGAACGAATTTTGGTCACGAAACATCCTCCGGCGCGGTTGGCGCTGAACTGAGCGCACCCCCATCGCGGTTGAGCATCTGGTTGATCTTGTTCAGAAGATCGAATTTGGCCATCTCATAACCAACATCGATCGCATAGGCAAAGCCTTCGGCGTTAATTCCGCCATGGCTCTTGACCACGAGCCCGTTCAGCCCGAGCAGCACGCCACCGTTCGACTTGTTCGGGTCCATCTTGTCGCGCAAGGCCTGGAAGGCGTTGCGGGCAAAGAGATAACCGAGCCTGGACAGCCAGCTCCGCTGAATCTCGTTGCGAAGCAAGTCCGCCATCTGGCGCGCGGTTCCCTCGGCAGCCTTGAGCGCGATGTTGCCGCTGTAGCCCTCGGTCACGATCACGTCGGCCAGCCCCTTGCCGATGCCGTCGCCCTCGACGAAGCCGATATAATCGAGTTCCGGCAGGTTCATCGTGCGCAGGGTTTCGCCGGCCTCGCGGATCTCCTCGTGCCCCTTGATCTCCTCGGTCCCGATGTTGAGCAAGCCGACAGTCGGGCGCTTCTTGTCGAACACGACGCTCGCCATGGCCGCGCCCATCACCGAGAGCGCCACCAGATGGCGCGCATCGCCGCCGATCGTGGCGCCGAGATCGAGCACGACGGTAGAGCCGTGCATGGTCGGCCACACTGCCGTGATCGCGGGGCGGTCGATGCCAGGCAGCGTGCGCAGATGGAAGCGTGCCATCGCCATCAGCGCGCCGGTGTTGCCGGCGGACACGGCGACATCCGCCTCGCCCTTCTTTACCGCGTCGATCGCCAACCACATCGAGGAGGTCTTGCGGCCACGGCGCAACGCCTGGCTCGGCTTGTCGTCGCCGCTGACGGCAACCTCGGTATGGATGACCCGGGAAGCGGCCTTGAGCCGGGGGTGGCGCTCGAGCTCGGGCTCGATCCTGGCGCGATCCCCGACCAGCAGGAACTCGGTCTCGGGATGCCTGCCAAGCGAGATGGCCGCGCCTGGAATGACAACAGCGGCGCCGACGTCACCGCCCATGGCGTCAAGCGCGATACGAACCTTGCTTGGCATCAAAATCCCGGAAACCTGGTCTGGCGCGGCCGTCAATCAGCGGGGCCGCGAAATGGGTCCGCCATGGACATGGCGACCGGCCAGGCGCCACGCCGCGCCCGGACCGGCGCGGACAATAGCGTTTTGTTATCCCGAAACAACCTCTTGCCCCCAGTCTTTTGGATTGAGGGCGACCCGCCGGCGGACACTCGCATTCCACAAGAACCCATTAAACATCAAACAGATATGACGACATTTCAAACTGATCCCGCAAACCCCTCGCACCCGTAGCAAGCGGTCTTACGGGGAATGCCCAGCTATTTGCCTTTCTTCTTGCCCTGCTTGTTGTCCTGGAGCGCCTTCAGGGCCGCGAATGGATGATCCTCGGGGTCGAGCGCGGTGACCTCCGCCTCGAATGCGACCCCCGGCTTTCGCGGATAGGGGTCGATTGCCAGGAACAGCGCGTCCGTCGCAATCCGACCGAGATCAATGAGCCCGTTGACGATGGACTCGGGCGGATCGGCGACCTCCGGCGGTTCTTCGTCGTCCTGCCCCTCTTCGATCAGGTCAGCCAGCCGCCGTACGTCGGCCTCAGGCGCAAAGATCAGGTCGACCTCCTCGTCGATCACGCTCTCGATCGGGTCGAGTGTGACCACGCAGGTCTGGCCAACCCGGCCGCGGACACGGCCCGTGACCTGGATACGGCCGCCGCTCTTCGGCACGACGTCAAAGGTGGCCTGAGCCGACAGAATGTCGCGAACGCCCGCGAGATCGGCCATGGCCTGGCGCTCGGCCGCCGAGGCTTCGAGCTCACGATGCAGGCCGGTATCGGGAATATGCGCGACCGTCACGGGCGCTCGCCAGGGATCGGGTCCGGTCATCGGTCGGTTCATGACGTTCCATCCTCCCGAGGCGGAGCGGTAAATTTGAAGGACCCGCGCAGAAGCGCGGGATCGCCGGTCTGGCCGAGATCCGCATCTGCGGCCTGTGCGTAACTTGCGAGCCGCCGCGCGTGATCCAACCCGGCGCCATTCAAGATATTCTTGCAGATCGCCTGCGCCAGCGCCTCGGCGCCCGTGTCGATCGCCTGGTCGTAAGCCTGGACGCGGCCGTAAAAGGCCTCGCCGAAGGCCCGCATCCGCTTCGGGACGGTCTGGTCGCCCACGCCCATCTCCCTCAGATTGTCGTCCATGTCCTCACAGAAGCGGTCGAACAGGGCCTGTGACAGCTCCACCCCGCCTTGGGCGGTCCGCAACCGCCGCAGCAACAGCCAGAGATGCAGCAACAACAGGTCGAAACGCCCATTAACCGTATCGGGCACGCCCAAGTCCCGGTAAAATATGGGTTCTCGCGCCTGCGTCACGATCATGCCATAGATGGCCTCAATGGTGCCGGCCGGGGCTAGCCGGGGTTTCCTGAAGTGATTGAACGGCCAAAGCATTGTGGTTTCCGCAAGCGGGCGCGCGCGAGTTGCATTCAGAGCCTCCGCCCGGTACTTCAGCGCCTCGCGCGACGCAAGGGGACGGAATCAGTTCCGCTATGACGATAACCAACCAGACCAGCCTGCGCGCAGACAAGCGGCGCGGCCTTCATGCACGCTGGCGCGGCCTGCGCATCCTCGCGGCCGTGGCTCTGGTCGGTGGCGCCCTTGCGGGATGCACCGGCGAGCAATTCCAGAAGGGCTATATCCTGCCGCCCGGAGCGCTCGAGCAGATTCCGATCGGCGCTAGCCAGGACCAGGTGCTGATCGTGATGGGCACGCCCTCCACGGTCGCGACGCTGGACGGCGAAGTGTTTTACTACATCTCGCAGCGCTCGGAGCGCATGGTCGCCTTCATGAACCAGAAGGTGGTCGACCAGCGCGTCATCGCCGTCTATTTCGACAAGAACCGGCGCGTGCGCCGCCTTGCGAATTACGGCCTGCAGGACGGCAAGATCTTCGACTCCATCAGCCGGACCACGCCGACCTCGGGTCAGGAGATGAGCTACCTCGCGCCGCTGTTCAAGCTGCTCAGCTTCAACTGAGATCGTGAGCTGATATTTCGGCCTGCGGCGGCGTGCCGCCGTTCGCGCAGCGCTTGCGGGCGCGCGCGACTTGCCGTTGCGCGCCGGGTTCCATACGCTCTCTGCAAAACAAAATGCAGGGAGTGGATTCGTGCCCAACAACATTCTGTCCCGTCGTCGCGTGCTCGCCGGTGCCGCCGGGCTGTCGGCCGCAGCGATCCTGCCGCGATCGAGCCTTGCCGATTGGAAGCCGACTGAGAACATCCGTCTCATCGTGCCGGCCGCGGCGGGCGGCTCGACCGACGTGATGGGCCGGCTGCTCGCAGCCCATCTCCAGTCCGCCTGGGGTCAGACCGCGGTGGTGGAGAATCGTTCGGGCGGCGGCGGCACGATCGGGACCGCCGAAGTGGTTCGCTCCAAGGCCGACGGCCACACCATCCTGATCGGCAACCCCGGGCCGAACGCGATCGCCTACAGCATCTTCAAGAACCTCAACTACAAGCCGGACCAGCTCCAGCCGGTGTCCAACATGATCCGGATCCCGAACATCGTGTCGGCGCATCCGAAGACCGGCATCAAGTCGGTCGCCGAGCTGATTGCCTTTCTCAAGGCCAATCCGGACAAGCTCAGCTACGCCTCCTCCGGCGTCGGCCAGAGCCCTCACCTCACCGGTGCCTGGTTCCTCCAGCTCACCGGGCTGAAGATGACGCACATCCCGTTCCGTGGCGCCGGGCCTGCGCTTCAGGCCGCGCTTGCCGGCGACATCCAGATCCTGTTCGATAATCTCTATCCCAGCCTGCCGCAGGTGCAGAACGGCACGCTCAACGGCCTCTGCGTCACCACGGCCGAGCGGAGTGATCTCGCTCCGAACCTGCCGACCATGCGCGAGAGCGCGCCGGAGCTTGCGAGCTTCGATGTGACGTCATGGTTCTCGG
This sequence comes from Bradyrhizobium genosp. A, assembly GCF_049949275.1. Lineage (NCBI taxonomy): Bacteria > Pseudomonadati > Pseudomonadota > Alphaproteobacteria > Hyphomicrobiales > Nitrobacteraceae > Bradyrhizobium > Bradyrhizobium genosp. A. The sequence continues at coordinate 4,820,431 of NZ_CP188196.1, forward strand.
TGTTTCTGCCGAAGGGCGTACCCGCCCCCGTGCTCGAAGCGCTCAATCTCCAGGTCAAGGCGATGCTGGAGCGCGACGACATGAAGAAGCAGATCGTCGCCATGGGTGCCCGCGCCGACTACGGCACGCCGCAGCAATTCTCGGACTTCGTGGATGCGGAGACGAAGAAATTCGCCGGCATCATCCAGAAGGAAGGGTTGCAGATGGACGTGCAGTAGAAGGCGCGCTCAAGCGAGGTCGGCAGACAACGCCCAACACACCGCTGTCATTCCCCGCGAAGGCGGAGAATCCAGTACGCCGCGCCCTGTCCGTATCCCATCATGGCCTCTGGAATCTGGATCGCCCGGTCACTGCGCGGGCGATGACAGCGAGATTGAGGCTGCGCTCGCAATGACGCGGTGAGAGATCTTCACATCACCAAGACAAAACCCCGCGGCTCGCGCCGCGGGGTTTGTCTTGTGTGGTTTGCGCCGCTCAGTGCGCCAGAATCGCCAGCAGCAGCAAGGCGACGATGCTCCTCTCGATTCGACGAACGAGTGATCCTCATTTCTGCTGAACCAGATACTTCGGGATTGCGAGGCCGGCAATTTAGGCGATGGTCCGGCACCGGCACTGCAATTATCGTGTCTCACTTACGGGGTGCAGCCCAGTGCACTAAATATGGCCTTTCTGCTCCTCCGACGGCTTCGGCCCGCGCTTGGCTGGCTTGAGGACGCGCCCGGTCTGGCGCTCGATGCGGGCGAGAAAGCGGTTGTCTCCGAGCGGGCGGCCGATGCTCTCCGCAGCGCGCAGTGCGTCGAACAGATCGGCTTCCGGTTCGGTTGCCAGCAAATCGCCGAACTCCGGAAAACGATCGCGGATCGGCGCCAGTGCGGTCAGGCCGTCGGCCTTGCCGCGCAGATGCGCGCGCGTGCTCGACCAGCGCCAATCCTGCGCCCGCTTCACCAGGCGCGCCCGCACCGGATTGAGCGACACATAGCGCAGCGCCGCCGCAAGATGCTGTTCGTCCATCGCGACGGCACCGAAACGTCCTTGCCAGAAATGACCGGTGCGCTTGCGCCGCGCCTGGATGGTCCCGGCATAGCTGCGGTGAACGCGCGCAAGCGCGTGGCGCAGCCCGTCGGGATCGGATGGCACCAGGATGAGATGCACGTGGTTGGGCATCAGGCACCAGGCCCACACCTCGACCCCGGCGGCCTTGCAATTGGCCGCGAGCAGGTCGCGATACAGCGCATAGTCGCCGTCCTCGAAGAACGTGCGGGCACGACCGTTGCCGCGCTGGGTGACAAGGTGGGGATGACCGGGAATGACGACACGAGCAAGACGAGCCATGTCGCATCATGCCCGCAAAACCGGCCGGTGTCAATTTAGTGCACTGTCACCGTAATTCCTCGTAGGATTGCCCGTATTGTCGGGGACGAACACCATAGACGTTGAGAATTTAGGGGCGAGCAGGCCCCTCAAGTACATTGTAGTGTCCTTGTAGATGTATCCGCCCGGTACGCGCATGCGGTGCACTAAGCAGGCATACCCGTCTACAGGGCCGTCCTTGTGGACCTCTTCCCATGTGGGATTGCTTGGCACGTTAGCCCCCCGTCTCAGTGTCCTAATCTGTGTTATACTCCCGGCATGAGCAGAGCACGCCCGGATAACGGCCCGTCGTTCTCGAAGCCCACCTATCAGGTAAAGCGGCGGAGACCGGCTGCGTCCCCTGATCGACAGACGGTTGCTCAGGCTGAGACAGAAACAGCGTGCGCGAACACCCGCGAGTTGAACCAGCTTGGCGGGGCGGCCTGGGTCAAGAAGTACATGCCCAAGAAGTAATGCCGTCTCAATCGGCGGGTTCGTAGGATTGCTGGTCGCAAAATGCAAAGACCCCCGGCAGCGGGGGTCCTGTGCTTTGAGTGGGCTAACGGCCAAGGTGATCAGTCTTGGCCCAATGACTTCTGCGGCAGTTGGCCTCGGTGAAATCGGCTGAGCATTTCCAGGCTGGCCCGTCTTGGGGGTCGTGGGGAGTTTAGGGCCCTGGCCTTCTCAATACCGACTAGTAAAGCCGCCTCAGATCAAATCTGAGGTTCCGCGCGCAACAACGCCGGGGAGCGCCAAATCGTTCCAGGCTAAGCCGCCGTTTTATCGAGGCGAAAATGACGGATTTTTTTTGTGGTGGGGTGGATCAGTGCCAGAGGCTGTACAGAAGCAGCATGGCAACGATAACGATGGCGGCTAGGATACCCCAGCCTTTGCCGTCGAACTCGAACAACGGACCTTTGAAGCGTAGCTGATGGTCAGACACGGGCGCACCTCTCCTTATCAAAGAAGGATTACGGGGCGGCTCCGCTGGAGCAGAGGTGCGCTGATTGGTTGTAGGCTGTCAACCGCGCCACGGCTTTCCCCATGGCTTATACCTGCATAACCCTTTGGCCCAGCAGCGATAAATGCTTTTTAAAATGGGGCATTTCGAGAACGGTATTCTCGGGGTTACCCTTGCGAAAGTGACGGATTTTTTTGTGGTGGTAGGGGTAGGCTTCTAGCCTTCATCGGCCTTTGGCGTCTACCCACCGTTCTGCTTCCTCAAATGCCCTCTCAGGGGATGGATGAAGTCCGGTGCTGTAACCATCGCCAATAGAGACACGCCAGAGCGCACCCTCCTTGTGAGCGATAAGAACGCGGTTCTTGTAAGGCCGCTGCCTGAACATTGCGGTTATACTAGTTCCAAGATTACGGTGACAGTGCACTTTATTATTCGCCATCAACGTCGCTCCGAGCCTTCGGTCCGCGTTTGGCGGATCTGAAAGGTCGTCCCGCCAGACGCTCGAGCCGTACCACGAAGCGATCGTTGCCGAGCGGCCGGCCGACGCGCTCCGCGGCACGCAGCGATGCGAACAGATCGTCCGGCCGGGCAGGCCTCGTTATCCCGTTCTTGTCCATCAGACCGCGGCTTTTGCCACGCTTCCTTCAGACTCCATCTCGCGATGACGCCCTTGCGCTTTACTAATATTCACCGTGATCAGGATGGATTAGAGGACTTCCACCTCCAAGCCGCCGATCATGCTCGGCATATAACAAAAACCCCGCGGCTCGCGTCGCGGGGCTTTGTCTTGTGTCGTCTGCGCCGCTCAGTGCGCCAGGACCGCCAGCAGCAGCAGCGCCACGATGTTGGTGATCTTGATCATCGGGTTCACCGCTGGGCCCGCCGTGTCCTTGTAGGGATCACCGACGGTGTCGCCGGTCACCGCGGACTTGTGGGCATCAGAGCCCTTGCCGCCGAAATGACCGTCCTCGATGTACTTCTTGGCGTTGTCCCAGGCGCCGCCGCCCGAGGTCATCGAGATCGCGACGAACAGGCCCGTCACGATCACGCCGAGCAGCATGGCGCCGACGGCCGAGAACGCAGCCGACTTGCCGGCCGCACCGCCGCCCGCGATCGCGTAGATCAGGAAATAGACGACGATCGGCGACAGCACCGGAAGCAGCGAGGGGATGATCATCTCCTTGATCGCCGCCTTGGTGAGCAGGTCGACCGCCTTGCCGTAATCGGGCTTGTCGGTGCCCTGCATGATGCCCGGCTTCTCGCGGAACTGACGACGGACCTCCTCGACGATGGCGCTTGCCGCACGTCCCACGGCCGTCATGCCCATCGCGCCGAACAGATACGGCAGCAGGCCGCCGAACAGCAGGCCCACCACGACGTAGGGGTTGTTCAGCGAGAAGTCCGGATTGACGCCTGCGAAGTACGTATGATGCGCGGAATCGGCGATGAAGAACTTGAGGTCCTGGTTGTAGGCCGCAAACAGCACGAGAGCACCGAGACCGGCGGAGCCGATCGCGTAGCCCTTGGTCACCGCCTTGGTGGTGTTGCCGACCGCGTCGAGCGCATCGGTCGACTTGCGCACCTCCTTCGGCAGTCCCGCCATTTCGGCGATGCCGCCAGCGTTGTCCGTCACCGGACCGAAGGCATCGAGCGCCACGACCATGCCGGCCAGCGCCAGCATGGTGGCGGTCGCGATCGCGATGCCGAACAGGCCGGCGAGGCTGTAGGTGACGAGGATGCCGGCGATGATGACGATCGCAGGCAGCGCGGTCGACTCCATCGAGATCGCCAGACCCTGGATCACGTTGGTGCCGTGGCCGGTCACCGACGCTGCGGCAATCGACTTCACCGGACGATAGTCGGTACCGGTATAGTACTCGGTGATCCAGATGATCAGCGCGGTGACGACGAGGCCGACGATACCGCACTCGAACAGCGACATGCCGGTGTAGTCGACGCCGGCGAGCTTGCCGAAGCCGATCAGATAATAGATCACGCCGGCGATGCCGATCAGCGACAGGATGCCGGTTGCGATCAGGCCCTTGTAGAGCGCGCCCATGATCGACTGGCTCGGCCCGAGCTTGACGAAGAAGGTGCCGATGATGGAGGTGATGATGCAGATTCCGCCGATGGCGAGCGGCAGCGTCATCATGTCGGAGAGGATGGGCGTCTTGGCGAAGAAGATTGCCGCGAGCACCATGGTCGCGACCGCGGTCACCGCATAGGTCTCGAACAAATCGGCGGCCATGCCGGCGCAGTCGCCGACATTGTCACCGACGTTGTCTGCAATGGTGGCGGGGTTGCGCGGATCATCCTCCGGGATGCCCGCTTCGACCTTGCCGACGAGATCGCCGCCGACGTCCGCACCCTTGGTGAAGATGCCGCCGCCGAGACGGGCGAAGATCGAGATCAGCGAGGCGCCGAAGCCGAGCGCCACCAGCGCATCGACCACGGTGCGGCTATCGGGCGCAAGCTTCAGCGAATGGACCAGGAAGGCGAAATAGAGGGTCACGCCGAGCAGTGCGAGACCCGCCACCAGCATGCCGGTGATCGCGCCCGCCTTGAAGGCGAGCTCGAGGCCGCCGGCAAGCGACGTCGTCGCAGCCTGGGCGGTGCGCACATTGGCGCGGACCGAGACGTTCATGCCGATGAAGCCGGCCGCCCCCGACAGGATGGCGCCGATCAAGAAGCCGATCGCGACATAGAGTCCAAGGAAATAGGCAAGCAGCACGAAGATGACGATGCCGACGATGCCGATCGTGGTGTACTGGCGCCGGAGATACGCTTGTGCGCCTTCACGCACAGCTCCCGCGATCTCCTGCATGCGCGGTGACCCCGCATCTGCACTCAACACCGAAGACGTCGCCCAAATCGCGTAGACGACGGAAAGCACTCCGCAGAGCACTATCAACCATAATGCTGTCATGTGATGTTTGCCTCAGATCCTTGATGTACGTACCCCCGGCGCCTTTTGTTTTTCCGTCACGCGGTGCGGCGCCCTTATGTTGAACAGGGCCGCCCCTTGCACGAAGGTGTGGCCCTGGTCGGCCACAAGCTTGCCAAAATCAAATTGAGGGTGCAACGCCGGATGAGGCCGAAAAAGCCGATCTCGGCAAGTATTTAGACCTAATCCCGAGCGGCTGGCCGCCGGCCTGGCGCAATTGCTAGAAGTGGCTGTAGGACAAACGCTTCAAGGCGAGTTCCTGGCCCTGCCCGTCCAGGAAACGCGGCCGCTCATGGCCTGCGGCGATGGTGCCGATCGCCGTGACGGCCAGGCCCACCGCCCGCCCCGCGGCAACCAACGCATCGCTCTGTGCCGGCGGTACCGTGCACAGCACCTCGTAGTCGTCGCCCCCGGCAAGCAGCGTCTCAACGCAAATGGCGTTGCGGGCGACCAGGCTGGCCGCAGCAGGTGACAGGGGCACGCTCGCCACGTTGACCGTGGCCGAGACGCCGGATGCCGCGCAGAGTTTCGTCAGGTCGCCGGCGAGCCCGTCGGACACGTCCATCGCCGCTGTCGCGTGGTCGCGCACGGCCTGCGCCAGCACGTTGCGCGGCTGAGGAATCCGATAGCGCGAGATCAGCGCTGCTCTTGCAGCTGGATCGGATGCAAGCGCCGTGGCCGCCGTGCCGCCGGTGAGCACGTCGAGGCCGAGCGCGGCATCGCCGATCGTCCCCGTCACCAGGATGAGGTCACCCGGCTTGGCGCCGGTGCGGCCAACCATTCGCCCCTTCGGCACGCGGCCGAAGGCGGTGATCGAGATCATCTGAGGTCCCGGCGTCGACACTGTGTCGCCGCCGAGCAGCGGGCAGGCAAAGGTCTTCGCGTCCTCGCCGAGTGCATCCGCAAACGGCCTGAGCCAGGCATCCTCCTCGCTGCGCAGTGCCAGCGTCAGCACGAAGCCGGCGGGCGCAGCCCCTTTGGCGGCCAGATCGGACAGGTTCACCCGCAGCGCCTTGCGCGCGATGGTGTCGGGTGGATCGGTGGCAAGATAATGCACGCCCTCGACCACGGCATCGGTGGTGACGACGATGTCGTCGCCCGACGAGGACAGGATCGCGGCGTCATCGACCAGCCCGAACGCACCGGGATCCGTCGCCAGCGGCTTGAAATAGCGCGCGATGAGGGAGTCTTCGGCGGAGGGATTGTGGGAGTCGGCCATCAGCCCCACACACTACTGTCATCGCCCGGCTTGACCGGGCGATCCAGTATTCCAGGGACCGTTGTGTGAAATCGATAGGCCGCGGCGTACTGGATCACCCGCCTGCGCGGGTGATGACAGCGGAATATGGGGCAGCCGTATCGCATCACTTTACCGCCCTCGCGGGAAATTACCCCCGCCCGAACTCGTCACCGCGAAACTGGCGGCCGATCTGGTCGAGCACCGCGTTGACCATGCCGGTCTCCTCGCGGTCGACGAAGGCATTGGCGACGTCGACATATTCGGAGACCACGACACGGCCCGGCACGTCCTTGCGATGCTCCAGCTCATAGGCCCCTGCCCGCAACACCGCGCGCAGGATCGCCTCGATCCGCTTCAGCGGCCAACCCTTCGACAACGCCTCGTCGATCAGGGGATCGAGCTTCTTCTGGTCGCGCACGACACCGGACACGACGTCGCGAAAGAACGCGGCTTCCGCCGGCAGATAGGTGTCGCCCTCGACCTCGTTGCCCAGCCAGTGGCTCTCGAACTCCGCAAAGATGTCGTTGATGCCGGCGCCGGCGATGTCCATCTGGTACAGCGCCTGGACGGCCGCGAGCCGTGCGGCACCGCGCCGGTTCGCCTTCTTCTCCGTAAATCCCGCCGGTTTCCTGGTGTCAGCCATCGCTCAGGCCCGCGCCATGCGGCGTTTGATGCGCAGCATCGCAAGTGCTGCGCGTGCGGCATCGCCGCCCTTGTCGAGCTCGCTGGCGCGCGCCCGCGCCCAGGCCTGGTCCTCATTGTTGACGGTGAGGATGCCGTTGCCGAGCGGCAGCTTTCGCGCCACCGCAAGATCCATCAGCGCACGCGAGGATTCCTGCGAGACGATCTCGAAATGGATGGTATCGCCGCGGATGACGCAGCCGAGCGCGATCACCGCGTCATAGGGCTTGCCGTTCGCCGCAGCCGCGTCGACCGCGATCGCGACCGCCGCCGGGATTTCCAGCGCGCCGGGAACCGTGATGACGTCATGCATCAGGCCGGCCGCCTTCAACTCGGTGACCGCGCCGTCCAGAAGCGCGTCCTGGAGATCGTCATAGAACCGCGCCTCGACAATCAGCGCACGCGCGCCGGAAATGTCGGTCTGGTCCTTCAGGGGTGCGCGCCGCGCGTCTGCCATCGTCTCAATCCGTTTCGTGAAGTCGTCTCTGAAGTCGTCTCTTGGGTCGGCGCGTTATGTAGTCGCCGCAGGCGGGTAAGCCAAGTTTTAAACCGTCATTTCCGTCAGCCGCGCCGCATAGCGGGCCATCAAATCGACCTCGATATTAACCTCAGTCCCCGCCTTCCAGCCGCCGATTGTCGTGACATCAAGCGTATGCGGGATGATCAGCACCGAAAAGGCCACGTCCTTCACCGTATTGACCGTCAGCGAGACGCCGTCGAGCGTGATCGAGCCCTTGGTGGCGATGAAGCGCGCCAGCTCCCGCGTGGTGGAGAGCTCGAACCGCGCCATGTCGGGCAGGTCCTCGCGGCCGACGATGGTCGCGATGCCGTCGGCATGGCCGGCAACGATGTGGCCGCCGAGCTCGTCGCCGATCTTGAGCGCGCGCTCGAGATTGAGCCGCGTGCCGACATTCCAGTGCTTTGCCGTCGTCAGCGCCAGCGTCTCGGCGGCGGCATCGACGTCGAACCAGGTCCTTTGAGCAGAGTCCTTGTCGCCCCCAACGCCCGAAGCGACGACGGTGAGGCAGACGCCGTTGCAGGCGATCGAGGCGCCGTCGGCGATGGTGGTCTGGTCATAGCTGCAGGCGATGCGCAGCCGGTGCAGCTGGCCCTGCGCCGTTGGCGTGAAGCTGACGATCTCGCCGATATCGGTGACAATGCCGGTGAACATGTTAAGCGCGCTCGTAGATGGTGAGAGTATCGCGATCGAATGTCTCGCTAGCATGAACCTTGTAGGCCTGCGACTGCGTGATTTTCGACAGGGGCAATGCATCGAGCGCATCGACACCGCCAGCGCCCACCTCTTCCGCTCCGCGGAACAGCCAGATCTCGTCGACAAGGTCGGCGGACACGAACGATGCCGCAACGCGGCTGCCGCCCTCGACCATCAGGCGCGTGATGCCCTTCCCGGCGAGCGCATGCAGCACGGCCGGAAGATCGAGCCCGGATGCATTGCCTGGAGGCACGCGCATGATTTGCGCACCGGCAGCACCAAGGCGGGTCGCGGCCGCAGCCTCTGCAAGCTCAGAGCCGATCACCCAGACCGGCGTCTCACGCGCCGAGCGAACAAGCTGGCTCGCGGCGGGAATGCGCAGGCTCCGGTCGAGCACCACGCGCACCGGCGAGCGTGCCGCCATGCCCGGCAGGCGGCAGTTGAGTTGCGGATCGTCCGCCCGCACCGTGCCGATGCCGACCAGGATGGCATCGCTCGAGGCGCGCAGCAGATGCACGCGGTTGCGCACGGCCTCACCCGTGATCGCGAGCGGCTTGCCACCAGCAGCGCCGATCTTGCCGTCGGGAGAGACCGCGAGCTTCAGGATCACGTGCGGGCGGTGATCGCGGATGCGGCGGAAATGCCCGGCGTGGTCGAACGCAGCCTCTGCCGCGCACTGGCCCACGTCCACGGTGATGCCGGCCGCGCGCAGGCGCGCATGGCCCTGGCCTGCGACTTCCGGATTGGGATCCTCGATCGCTGCCACCACCCGCTTGATGCCGGCGGCGATCACCGCGTCGGCGCAAGGCGGCGACTTGCCGAAATGCGAGCATGGCTCGAGCGTGACAAAGAGCGTGGCGCCGCGCGCCGCCTCACCGGCCCGCCGCAGCGCTTCGGGCTCGGCATGCGGGCGCCCGCCCGGCTGGGTCCAGCCGCGGCCGACGATCACGCCGTCTTTCACGATGACGGCACCGACGGCCGGATTGGGCCAGGTGCGCCCCTGCCCGCGCCTGCCCAGTGCCAGCGCGAGCTGCATGAAGCGGCGATCGGCGTCCTTGGACTCGCGGATCTTCTGGGCGAATTGATCCTCCAGGATGCGGAAGATCATTTGCGGATCGCGGCGAGCCGCGCTTCCTCCTCACCGGAGAGCTCGCCAAGCACGTCGGCGAAATCCTTGGCCTCGCGGAAATTGCGGTAGACCGAGGCGAAGCGCACATAGGCAACGTCGTCGAGCGTGCGCAGATGCTCCATCACGGTCTCGCCGATCACCTCGGAGGAAATTTCGGCCTCGCCCCCGGTCTCGAGCTCGCGCACGATGGTGGAAACCATCTTCTCCACCCGCTCCGGCTCGACCGGCCGTTTGCGCAGACTGATCGACACCGAGCGCATCAGCTTGTCGCGGTCGAACGGCACGCGGCGGCCGTTGCGCTTGATCACCGTGAGCTCGCGCAGCTGCACGCGCTCGAAAGTGGTGAAACGGAATTCGCAGGCAACGCATACGCGCCGCCTGCGGATGACCGAGGAATCCTCGGTCGGACGCGAGTCCTTCACCTGCGTATCGAGACTGTTGCAGTTCGGGCAGCGCATCCGTTGAACCCAGCCTTACTGATAGATCGGGAACCGGTCGGTGAGCGCCTTGACCCGTTCCTTGATCGCGGCTTCGACCAGCGGCGCCTTGCCGTCGTCGGACTGCGCGATCGCGTTGAGGACCTCGGCGATCATGCCGCCGACCTGCTGGAATTCGGCGACGCCGAAGCCGCGGGTCGTCGCCGCAGGCGTACCGAGACGCAGGCCCGAGGTGACGAACGGCTTTTCGGGGTCGAACGGAATGCCGTTCTTGTTGCAGGTGATGGCGGCGCGGACCAGCGCCTTCTCCGAGACGTTGCCCTTCAGACCCTTCGGCCGGAGGTCAACCAGCATCAGATGGTTATCGGTGCCGCCGGAGACAATATCGAAGCCATGGCTCTTCAGCGTCTCGGCCAGCGCCTTGGCGTTCTCGACGACGTTCTTCGCATAGACCTTGAAGTCCGGACGCAGCGCCTCGCCGAAGGCAACCGCCTTCGCCGCGATCACATGCATCAGCGGGCCGCCCTGCAGGCCCGGGAAGATCGCCGAGTTGAGCTTCTTGGCGAGCACCTCGTCATTGCTGAGGATCAGGCCGCCGCGGGGGCCGCGCAGCGACTTGTGCGTCGTGGTGGTGGTGACGTGGGCATGCGGCACGGGCGAAGCATGTACGCCGCCGGCAACGAGGCCCGCGAAGTGCGCCATGTCGACCAGCAGATACGCGCCGACCGAGTCCGCGATTTCGCGGAAACGCTTGAAGTCCCAGGCGCGCGAATAGGCCGAGCCGCCGGCGACGATCAGCTTCGGCTTGACCTCTTCGACCTGCTTGGCGACCGCGTCCATGTCGATGATCTGGTCCTCGCGGCGCACGGTGTAGTGCACGGCCTTGAACCACTTGCCGCTCATGTTGACGGGCGAGCCGTGGGTGAGATGGCCGCCGGCCGCGAGGTCGAGGCCCATGAAGGTGTCGCCGGGCTGGAGCAGCGCCAGGAACACCGCCTGGTTCATCTGGCTGCCGGAGTTCGGCTGCACGTTGGCGAAATTGGCGCCGAACAGCTTCTTGGCGCGATCGATCGCGAGGTTCTCGGCGACGTCGACCCACTCACAACCGCCGTAGTAACGCGCGCCCGGATAACCCTCTGCGTACTTGTTGGTCATCACCGAACCCTGCGCTTCCAGCACGGCCCGGCTGACGATGTTCTCGGAGGCAATCAACTCGACTTCATGGCGCTGCCGGCCGAGCTCACCCTTGATGGCGGCTGCGATTTCCGGGTCGGCCTGCTCGAGCGAGGCGGTGAAAAACGAATCGGGCGCGGAGGCGGTTTTGGCGAGGGTCATCTTGCGAATATCTCCACCGCCGCAGCCGTTTGGCGGGCTACGGGCGGGTCTGGTGTGGCGATCGGAAGCGGCGAGCGCGATCTACCACATCGCCCGCCCCCGGCCAAGCATTTGCGGGTCGGGCCTGATATTTATGCAAGATATGGTGGGGACTGAAAGGATTTCAGCGCCAGGACGGCTATCCGAAAACCCCTCCGATCCGATCATCCCGGAAGGGCCCGATTCGGACCTAAGGCCGCCCCAGCACCCCCCGGATCTATCCTACAGCCCGGTATACCCGGCCTTCACGGGGTCCACGCTGCCATCGAGCTGGCGCAGATAGGTCAGGCCGCAGACTGTCAACCTGTGGGGGTCCTTCTCGCCGGCTTCCATCAAGGTGTTGAGGTAGTTCGTCACCTTCAAACGCGCCTCAGCGCTCGCCGCGGACGTGCGGTTGGCGAGCAGGTCATAGGTCTGCATGATGCGGTCGATGGCGGCTTCCATGGCACCCTCTGGTTCTCTGAAGTTTCGGGAGTCTCGATCAGGCAACCGCTCTGGCCTCGGCCTGCGCCTCAAAGCGCGCAATCGCCTTGTTGGCAAGCCTGATCTTGTTGAATTCGCCGTGCTGGAGCAGCTTGACGATGATCTCGAGCAGGCGCTCATTGGTGACGAGCGTGTCGGGGATCGCGCCGGAACGGCGAAGGTAATTCGCGGCGATCGCATAGGCATCGCTCACGAGCTCGACGTTCATAGCCTGCAACCCGCGTTCGACCAGCATCGCATCCTCCGATCCAGAGAGATAACCGCGAGGCAGGGAACTGGTTCCGTTCGGACGGTCGATTTTTCGCAACCGCGAGACGGCAAAACGCACCGGTCCGGGACAATCCGGGCCGGCGCGCTGGGGGAAGTCAGGCACGTTCGGGATGGCCTGCCGGTCTTGTTGGGGGCCGGCTTGGCCAAATCCCTTTGGAAAGCTCAGAGCCGATACAGGATCTGGTCGGTCCAGAACCGCTCGAGGCGGTGCAGCGACTTGTTGAGGGTCGAGAACTCCTCGCCCGAGATGCCGCCGACCTGTTCCACGGTCTTGACGTGCTTCTGGTAGAGGGAGTCGACGATGCGGCGGACTTCCTGGCCCTGCGGCGTCAGGCGGATGCGCACCGAGCGGCGGTCAACGCGCGAGCGCTGATGATCGAGGAAGCCGAGCTCGACGAGCTTCTTCAGATTGTAGGACACGTTGGAGCCGAGATAGTAACCGCGCGTGCGCAGTTCGCCCGCGGTCAGCTCCTTGTCGCCGATGTTATAGAGCAGGAGCGCCTGCACGGAGTTGATGTCGGCGCGGCCACGACGATCGAACTCGTCCTTGATCACGTCGAGGAGCCGGCGATGCAGCCGCTCCACCAGAGTCAATGCTTCCAGATAGAGCGACTGCACCGAACCCTGCGGGCCCGAAACGCGCTCTGCGGTATCTGCCGCAGTTGCGACGGCTTTCATCATGACACTTCCCCTGTTGTCGTTTTTATCGACACTTATTCGACGAAACTTGTGTCCCGTCTGATAGGTGCAACTTAAGGGGGGCGTTTGAAGATCGGCTTAAATAAGAGAATAAAGAGATCATGAATTTAAGACAGTGAATTGCGGATTAAGCCTGTGCCACAAGCACTTTTCGCAACCGTCTGTTGACCCTGGCAAGGTCCTGTTCACCCTCCGTGCGCAGGGCGTTGTCGCATTCCAGAACAACCTGCCCTGTTTCGAAACGAGGCTGTAAGATGTGTGGCGGCTTGCTCGGATCCGCGAAAACTTGCTGCAAATTTGAGGCAACCCGCGGTCAACCATCAGGCGCGAAGTCGCTGTCGTGGCCCGGAGGCGCAGCGGCGCCAAAGCGCCGCTGGGCTGGAGCTGGAACCCGGATGCCGGAGCGTAGGGCCGTCGAAGGTAGCTTTGGCGCAAACCGGCGCTTACGGCGGTTGCCCCTGTTGGCGAGGGCGCTCCCAATCCAGGAATTCGATTTTGTCGAAAGCTCTGCGAGGCGTGCCGACGAACATGACGACCCGAAGACCATCGGTCAGATAGGGATCGCCACCAAGATTGGCGCGCGGGTCAGGCATCGACGATGCCCCGACGCCCTGTACGAAGCCGAAGCGCGAAACGGCCCCCGACATGATCAGATCCTGCAGCAGATAGGAGCGGTCCTGGTCGACGTCCGGACTAATTTCATGCGTGGTCAGGTACCAGACCTGCGTTGTCAGCTTGATGCCAATGTCGCGACTGATTTGGCCGACCCAGACCTGCTGGCCTTCAACCGTGAAAGGCGCGAGCCATAGCCGCAAATGGTTGCGCAAGCTTATGTTGTTGCGGGCCTTCTGCAGCGCGACATCCTGCTCCCGCCCGAAAACATGCAACGGGCTGACCGGTGCGTTGAGATATTCGCTGCGAAACAGGAACGCCTGGATCGTCCGATAGACGCTGTGCAAGTCGAATGGCTCGTCCAGCTTCCATCCGCGTCCAATGAACGCAAACAATGCGTCCAGTCCGCGGCCGATGACCACGATATTGAGCGGGTCACCATAACCAGTGCCGCTTCTGTTGGCAGCGCAGCAGGGTAGCTGTGCCAGTTCTGCGCGCAGCCCCGGCAGATCGACGTCCTTCATCGTGGCTGGCGCATAGATGCTTCCGAAATCGACCCTTTGGATCGCATAGGACATCCCGCGGATCGGCAACGCGAACCGGAACAGGAGTTCCTCCTTGCCGGTCTCGAATCCGACGCTGAACAGTTTCAAACCGCCTTCCCGGTGGGTGAAGACGAAGCCCGCCGCGGTCTGCTTCTGCCGGATGATGTCCGGCATCGGGGCCTGCGCAACTCCGGCCTTGATCAACGCATTGGCGCTGCCTCGCCACCATCTGCCGAGCAGCCGTTCCACCTCCGATTCCGCAAAATAATTTGGGTCAGTGACGATCGGCAGAAACTCCAGAACGGAGTCACCGGCGTTGTCTACCTCCAGCCAGATCGCCTGAATGCCGTGGTCGGCCAGGGAGGCGCCGAAGTAGCGCTGGCTTTCATTGTCAGTCAAAACCGCCGCGCGAACGGTCACCGCGCCCTGCCGGCGAAGTTCGGCACGAGACATGAATGATTGCTCCGCTGATCGATCGGGGCTGCTACCACCAAACCAACCGAGCGCGGCGAGCCCAAGAAGCAATGCTATCGCCAACGCGGGCCAGCGCCATCGTTTCATGGCGAGCCAATTCCGTCGCAGAACCGTCACCGCGGTGCTCGAAACAAAACCAACCTTCTCGATCGAGCCCGGCTCCACGACTGGCCCCGCGCGAACTTCAGCTGAAGAACTCCACGGCGCCCGTTTCGAGGTTATACATTGCGCCGGTGATCTTGATGGTACCCTTGGCCTCCAACTCAGCCAGAACCGGACTGACTTTCCGGATATCGGCCACGGTCATTTCAACGTTCTTGCGCGCAACGGCGTCCACAAAGGCGTAATTCTTCGCCGACCGCTCGCCCGTATAGGCTGTCGCTTGAACTGCGGGTTTGATCTTGGCCAGCAATCCCGTGAGATTGCCCAGCTCGGCGTTATCGATGGCGCCCTTGATTGCACCACAGCCGGTGTGACCCATAACAAGCACGACTTTGGCACCCGCCAGTTTGCAGGCGTACTCCAGACTGCCCAGAATATCGGCGTTTTCAACGTTGCCCGCGACCCGACAGTTGAAAATATCGCCGATGCCAAGGTCCATGATGACCTCGGCCGGGGCGCGCGCGTCCATGCAGGTCAGCAGTGCCGCCGCAGGATATTGTCCCGAAGCGCTTGCCTTCTGTTCGCGAAGATAGTTGCGCTCCTTCCTTTCGCCCCTCCGAAAGCGCCTGTTGCCTTTCTTCATTGCTTCGATGATCTGCTCCGGAGTCAACTTGTCGCGCAACTCCTTCGTAAGAGCGTCTGCGCGGGCATCACCCGCGAAGAGCAGGCTTCCGCCGCCGAATGCGGCTGCGGTCGCTCCGCCCGCGAGCCTGAGAAAATTGCGGCGGTCGAAACAATGGCAGTCCCGCCCTGAATCCTGGTGCATTGGCGCCCCTTTTCAAGCTGCATGTCCCGGACACACTAGCCTCAGCCTATGACATTGACAAAGTGCGACAATGAAGAGATGCAATCAACACGTGTTAGGTAAGCGCCGCTTACATGTCTAGCGAACGAAAGCGGCCTTCTCAAACCGGCCCAGTGCGAGCAGGATACGATTTGGTGCGGCCTTTGCCTATCACCCCAAAAATCAGAAGAACACATGGATCGCGAGCCCGTACCGATCGATCGTGATCCGGCTGCTCCTCGCTGCCGTGTAATTTGAAAAGGTCCTCATTGCGCCAGATCGATGAGCAGAACCTTCGCGTCTTTCAAGTCACGGGTGTCAAAACCTTCAGTGAACCAGCCGTAGACGGGCGAGAGGAGATCGCGCGCCTCAGCTCGCTTGCCCTGATCGCGCCAGAGCCGAGCGAGGTCCAGGGCCGCACGCAGCTGCCAGAACTTTGCGCCCTGTCGCTGCGCGACTTCGAGCGCGCGGTGATAGCTGTTCTCGGCTGCAGCGTGCTCGTGCGTGGACAGCAGTAGCCTGCCCCGCATCCGATGTATTTCGGCCTCGATCCACCGCTCGTGTGTCGTCTCAACCAACTTCTCCGTCTCGGCGAGATGATCGAGCCCTTCTTGCGCCTGCGCCGCCATTCCGTAAGCCTCGGCGAGGGTCGTCAGAAAAAAAGGAATCATCAATTTGCGCCCCCCAGCGCGGCACACTGTCAGCCCCTGAAGGAGTTGCGGGATGCCCTCCGCGGCTTGCCCCAGGCCGGCCAGACACCAGCCGCGTATGATGTTTCCGATCGCCAACGAGTCGCGGAAGCCATGCTCGTTCGAGACGGCCACGATCTCGTTCGCTGACGCAAGCATTGTATTGGCTGATTGAATTCCATCGAGCGCCCAGTCGCCATACCAGGCCTGGCGTAACGCGAAGGCCCGCATAAAGGGCGAGAGCCGTTGCGACTCGGCCAGAGCCTCGTCCCGCCGCGAACGCGCCAGGTCGAGATGACCGAGGCAGAGCAGTGTCCGGAAAAAATGGATCATGGCTCCAACGTAGGGATCCTCCGCCGTCGGCGCGAAGGCTCGATACGTCGAGTCCCATAAAGAGAAAGCACTCTCATGGTAAACGCGGACGTCAGAGAACTTGCCGAGGTAGAAGCAGATGTTCCCACTGATTTGCGACCCAAAACACCTCCACATCGCGTCGTCCCCGGCCTCACGCAGGTGACACAGCTCCCCGGCGTGATGCTCCGCTTGCTCCAGCTCGCCACGGACGATGCGAAACAAATATTGGCCGTAGAGGACAAGTCCCAATTGCTCCGGTCGCTTTAGTTGCTCGCAGAGTTGACGCGCGCGAGCGTAGACTTCCCCGGTCTCAACCTCGGCCAGTCCCTTCGTCGTCTCCAGTGCGTGTCCGAGTGCGATCTGCAGATCAAGCTCCTGCTCCCGGCGTGCGGCGCCGTCGGGCAGAC
The DNA here is from genome assembly GCF_049949275.1 of Bradyrhizobium genosp. A. NCBI lineage: Bacteria > Pseudomonadati > Pseudomonadota > Alphaproteobacteria > Hyphomicrobiales > Nitrobacteraceae > Bradyrhizobium > Bradyrhizobium genosp. A. The sequence goes on from NZ_CP188196.1 coordinate 4,837,239, forward strand.
CAGTGAGGATGTCGAGACCCTTCCTGAGCTGTGCCACCGCTTCGATCATGGTGCCCCGTGCAATGGCCTTCTGGCCTGTCTTGAGGCAGTAACCAACGGCCTTCTCGACGAAGCCCGCTTCCGCGCAATGCTGCGCCAGTCGCTCGGGCTGCATCTCTACGATTTCTGGAAATTGGCGTTCGAGGGTAGCGGCTATACTGCCATGCAGCTGCTGCCGCCTGGCGCGCAGCAAGGTGCCATACGCGGCATCCTGAACCAGGGCATGCTTGAAGGTGTATTGTGCGTCGGGAGGAGTCCCACGCCGGAAGATCAATTCGGCGTGCACGAGTTGTGCCAGGGCATCATCCAGTTGCGGCTGAGGCATAGACGTAACGGCGCTGATCAGCGCGTGCGAGAACTGACGTCCGAGCGCCGCCCCGATCTGCGCCACTTCCCGCACCGGTGCCAGGCGATCGAGCCGCGCCAGCAGCGAGGCGTTTAGCGAAGTCGGGATGGCTAGGGCCGGCAATGGACCTGCCGCCACGTATCGATCGCCAAGGTCGGTGAGGACACCACTCTCAACCACGGCCTTGGTCAGCTCCTCGATGAATAAGGGGATACCGTCGGTTCGGGCAAGGATCTGTTGCAACACCTCGCCGGGCAGCATCTTGCCGCCCGTGACCTGCGCAATCAACGATGACCCTTCGTCTCGGCCGATGCGCCCGAGCTCAATGTGGGTCACATGCGCATAGCCCGGCCAAGGTGGTCTGAACTCCGGCCGTGCCGTGACGAGCAATAGCACCGGCAGGCGCTGCACTCGCTCGATCGTCAGTGTCAGCAACTCGAGCGTCGTTGGATCGATCCAGTGGACGTCCTCGTACACAACCAACAGAGGTTGCCGCGCCGCCAGGCGCTCCATGTGCGCCAGGAGTGCATTCAAGGTGCCTTCCCTATGCCTTTGCGGGCTCAATTGGGGAAGCGGATAGCGCCCAGCATTCGGGACTGACAGCAATGCAGCGATGAAGCCGATTTCCTCGGGTGGCGTATGGGATCGGGCGAGTACGACCTCCAATTTCGTAAGCTTCTCCATGGCCGTGTCGTCGCGCGTCAAGCCAGCGGCCCGTTCGAATTGGCCGATCCAGGGGTGCAGTGGCGTGGACTGGTGATGTGGAGAGCAGAACTGGCGCAGTCGGGCATGCGGATCAAGTTGTAGATGTCCCTGGACAGCAGCCGCAATGCGAGACTTGCCGATGCCCGGCTCGCCGGTGAGGACCACCATGCGTCCTTCGCCAGACTGGACCTGCTGCCAGCGCCGCAGCAGCAACTCGAACTCCTCGGTCCGGCCGACGAGCGGCGTCGTCCGGACCGAGCGCAACGCCTCGAAGCGGCTCTCTATGGAGCCGCCCCGCAGCACCGCCCAGGCCCGCGTCGGTCCGGCAAGGCCCTTGAGGTTCTGGGCGCCCAAGTCGTGAAGCTCGAAGAGATTGCCGAGCAGCTTCCGCGTGCCCTCGGCGATCACCACGCTGTCCGGTTCGGCAACCCCCTGCAATCGCGCGGCGAGGTTCGGCGTCTCGCCGACGATGCCGCGCTCCTGGGCTTCACCGGATCCGAGCAGGTCGCCGACCACGACCAGGCCGGTTGCAATGCCGACGCGAGTTTGCAGCGAAGCACGGGTCTTCAGCTTTCTAACCTCCGCGATCAGTTCCAGTCCCGCCCGTACGGCCCGCTCGACATCGTCCTCGTGAGCCGTGGGGTAGCCAAAATAGACGAGCACGCCATCGCCCATGTATTTAGCCACGAATCCGTTGAAGCGGCCGACGGCCTCGGCGACGCACTGCTGATACGCAGAAATGATGTCTCGGAGATCCTCCGGGTCCATGCGGGCGGAGAGCGCGGTCGAACCGACGAGATCGGCGAACATCACTGTCACCTGGCGTCGCTCGGCATCATGCTGGTGCTTCCGCTCGGGCGCGACTGCGGGCGGCTGGGTTGGAGCGGCGCCGGTGCCTGCAAGCGCACTGATCGCGCGCAGCATCTTCCGGCGATGGCCGAGCAAGACGCCGATGTCCTTGAGGTCCTGGTCCGTCAGATCCGGGACCACGGAAAGATCGATGCCGTTTTCAGCAAACCGGCCCGCATACTGGGACAATCCGAGCGAGGCCAGCCAATCCGTGATCGTTGTCACCGGCTGTCTCCTCGCAGTTGCGCAGCGACCGGATGGTACACTAAAAAGCGATCAGCTAGAAGGGAACAACGGGAATTGACGGTGCAGCGCAATCATCGATGCGCGCGACAGCCCCTTTGGCGCGACGATGGGCTTACGCCACTGTTTTGCCCCGACGTGTCAAATCGTCGTTGCGGCGTCGCTTGACGCATGCTTGCCCGCGACGGCTACTTTGCATGGGGTTGTTTTCGATATTTTTGTCGGAGGCTATGGCGGCCGCTCACGCGCGGCCATCCAGGCGAGCGCAAGATAGGCAGCGAGCATGAAGGCCTCGACGCCGACCACGACGAGGCTGCCGCCATAGATGCCGGGGAACATCAGCTCGATCACCGCCATCGAGACCACGGTCGTGAGCCACACCACCGCGCCCCAGGGCGTGGCGAGCCAGAGGCCGACGGCGGCGACGAGCTCGATCACGGCGAAGTAGATGGTCGAAGCCTGCCAGGCCATTGATTGGTTCTCGAACGCCTCGTCCTCGCCGCCGACGAAGCCCGTCACCTGCGCCCAGTGATAGAGGCCCTTGAGGATCGACAGCAGCGCCATCACCCGCAGGAACAGCACCAGCCGGCGCGTCCAGACACTATCGTCGGACTCGGGGCGCTCCGACGAGATCGCCGCCACCGACATCGCATTGTCTCGGGCGCTGTCTCTGACGGCGTCCCTGGCATTGGCGCTGTCGCGGGCCGCATCGCGGGTGGAGATCTCGGACATGGCCCCCCTTCTGGCTGGTTCGCCCCGCAAAATCAATCGGCAGCCCATCCCTTGCGGGAGGTCAAGCCGCGGTGACGGGAACCATGCGAGCTGGTATAAGAATAATTCCAGCCGGAGGAAGAGTGATGGCGATCAAATACGGACGTCCGATCGAACTGCGCGAGGTCGCGCGCGGGACTGGTGCAGCGGTGCCTCATGCCCTCGATCTGACCGTCCGCCCGCGCCGCAACCGCAAGGCCGAATGGGCCCGGCGCATGGTGCGCGAGAACGTGCTCACCACCGACGATCTGATCTGGCCGCTGTTCCTGATCGACGGCAACAACAAGCGCGAGCAGATCGCCTCGATGCCCGGCGTCGAGCGTCTCAGCGTCGACCAGGCCGTGCGCGAGGCCGAGCGCGCCATGAAGCTGACGATCCCCTGCCTCGCGCTGTTTCCCTACACCGACCCCTCCTTGCGCGACGAGGAAGGCTCGGAAGCGACCAACCCGAACAATCTGGTCTGTCAGGCGGTGCGCGCGATCAAGAAGGAGTTCCCTGACATCGGCATCCTCTGCGATGTCGCGCTCGATCCCTTCACCAGCCACGGCCATGACGGCCTGATCGTCGACGGCAAGATTTTGAACGACGAGACGGTCGCAGTGCTGGTGCGTCAGGCGCTGGTGCAGGCCGAAGCCGGCTGCGACATCATCGCGCCCTCGGACATGATGGACGGCCGCGTCGCCGCGATCCGCGAGGGGCTGGACCGCACCGGCCTGCTCGACGTGCAGATCATGGCCTATGCCGCGAAATACGCCTCGGCCTTCTACGGCCCGTTCCGCGACGCCATCGGCTCGGCCAAGACGCTGACCGGCGACAAGCGCACCTACCAGATGGACAGCGCCAACACCGACGAAGCGCTGCGCGAAGTCGAGCTCGACATCTCCGAAGGCGCCGACATGGTGATGGTGAAGCCCGGCATGCCCTATCTCGACGTGGTCCGCCGCGTGAAGGACACGTTCGCGATGCCGACCTTCGCCTACCAGGTCTCCGGCGAATACGCGATGATCGCAGCCGCGGCCAACAACGGCTGGCTCGACGGCGACCGCGCGATGATGGAGAGCCTGCTCGCCTTCAAGCGCGCCGGCGCGGATGGCGTGCTCAGCTATTTTGCGCCGAAGGCGGCGGAGAAGCTGCGGAGCCAAGTGTAAGGCATCGTAGGGTGGGCAAAGCGTAGCGTGCCCACCATTCTGCTTGAAATCACGGAACGATGGTGGGCACGGCGCTGACGCGCCTTTGCCCACCCTACGGCAGCCGCGCCAGCGGCCTCCCCGCCCCCGAATTGCCGGAATATTTCGGCTTGTTGACGCCCGCGCGCCCTTGGCAGGGGAAGGGCCTGTTCCCATGTCCTGCCACGGGAGTTTCCCCTGGGAGAACGGACATGTCGTATTCGGACTCGGGCAATGCCTGGCGCAGTGACGGCGCGGCTCACGCCTATGATCCCTACCTGCATCCGGAACTGTTTCGCGGCGTCGCGACGCGGCGCGTGTTTGCGTTCCTGATCGACATGGTCGTGATCTCCGTTCCCGTCATCCTCGGCTACATCTTCATCGCCTTGTTCGGCGTGGTGACGCTCGGCATCGGCTGGGCGCTGTTCTGGCTGGCCTGGCCGGCCTCCGTGGTCTGGGCCATCGTCTATTACGGCGCCTGCATCGGCGGCCCCTCGTCCGCGACGATTGGGATGCGGATCATGGATCTGGAGTTGCGCACCTGGTATGGCGCGCCCGGCTACTTTGTCCTCGGCGCCACCCACGCCGTGCTGTTCTGGGTGACGGTTTCGTTCCTGTCGCCCTTCGTCGTGCTGGTCGGCCTGTTCAACGGCCGCCGACGCCTGTTGCACGATTTCGTGCTGGGAACGGTCGTGATCAACAATTCCGTTCGGGCGCCGGTGCCGCAGACGGCAAGGACGTATTGAGGACCCGATGATCAAGGACCTACTAACCAGGTTCCGCTAAGCTGACTGATCTGGTCTGCCAAGCGGACCGATTGACCGGGAGCCTGCGTAGCGCGATGCTGATACTTACTTCGGAGGCCCACGACGTCCCTTGACCCAGCACTCGCGCGATACCCCACAATTTTACCTCACGGCGCCGTCCCCCTGCCCGTATCTGCCGGGCCGGCACGAGCGCAAGGTGTTCACGCACCTCGTGGGTGACCGCGCCGGCGATCTCAACGACCTCCTGACCCATGGCGGGTTCCGCCGCAGCCAGTCGATCGCCTACCGGCCGGCCTGCGACCAGTGCCGGGCCTGCGTGTCGGTCCGCGTGGTCGCCAACGAGTTCCGTCCCTCCCGCAACTTCCGCAAGGTGATGGCGCGCAATTCCGACATCATCGGCGAGCAGCGTAGCGCGGTGCCGACCTCCGAGCAGTATTCGGTGTTCCGCGCCTATCTCGACGCCCGCCACCGCCATGGCGGCATGGCCGACATGACCGTGCTCGACTACGCCATGATGGTCGAGGACAGCCATGTCGAGACCCGCATCATCGAATATCGCAAGCGCGGTCCCGACAGCGGCATCACCGGCCGGGGCGAGGAGCTGATCGCGGTGGCGCTCACCGACGTGCTCAGCGACGGCCTGTCGATGGTCTATTCGTTCTTCGAGCCGAGCCAGGTCAGCCGCTCGATGGGCACCTTCATGATCCTCGACCACATCGCCCGCGCCCGCCGGCAAGGCCTGCCCTACGTCTATCTCGGCTACTGGATCGAAGGCTCCAAGAAGATGGACTACAAGGCCCGCTTCCTGCCGCAGCAGCGCCTCGCACCCTCAGGCTGGCTGCGCATCGACGCGCAGGGCGATGCGACGTCCGAGCCGCAGGACTAGCGCTCACCCGAACAGCGTATCCACCAGCAACTTCACGTTCAAAATCACGATCACGCCCGCGACGATCCACGCGATCGCGGCGACGTATGGGGGGATCGCGAACTGCCCCATCTTGCGGCGGTCGGAGACGAAGCGGACCAGCGGGATGACCGCGAAAGGCAGCTGCATCGACAGCACGACCTGGCTGAACACCAGCAGATCCGCGGTGCCGCGTTCGCCATAGATCGCGGTGACGATGATCACCGGGACGATGGCGATACCGCGCGTGAGCAGGCGGCGCGCCCAGCTCGGCAGGCGCAGGTCAAGAAAGCCTTCCATCACGATCTGGCCGGCGAGCGTCGCCGTCACCGTCGAATTCAGGCCCGAAGCGAGCAGCGCCACCGCGAACAGCGTCGAGGCGATACCGAGGCCGAGCAGCGGCGACAGCAGCTCAAAGGCCTGGTCGATCTCGGCGACGTCGGAATGGCCGCTCTTATGGAAGGTCGCCGCAGCCACGACGAGGATCGCGGCATTGATGAACAGCGCCAGCATCAACGCGATGGTCGAGTCCGCTGTCGCCCACTTGATCGCTTCGCGACGGCCCTCGTCGTTGCGCGCATAGGCGCGCGTCTGCACGATCGACGAATGCATGTAGAGATTATGCGGCATCACGGTCGCGCCGATGATGCCGATCGCAATGTAGAGCATCTCGGGATTGGTGAAGATCTCGGTCTTCGGCACAAATCCCCTGAGCATCTCGGCAACCGGCGGCGCTGCCGCGGCAAGCTGGACCGTGAAGCAGACGGCGATCACGACCAGCAGCGCGATGACGAAGGCTTCGAGGAAGCGGAAGCCGCGGTTCATCAGGACGAGCAGCAGGAAGGCATCCAGCGCGGCGATCAGCGCGCCGCCAATCAGGGGAATGCCGAACAGAAGTTTCAGCGCGATCGCGGTGCCGATCACCTCGGCGAGATCGCAGGCGATGATCGCCGCTTCGCAAGCCAACCAGAGCAGAAAATTCACCGCGGGCGAGTAGGTCGCGCGGCAGGCCTGCGCGAGATCGCGGTCGGTGACGATGCCGAGCCGCGCCGCCAAGGACTGCAGCAGGATCGCCATCAGGTTCGAGAGCAGGATGACGGACAGCAGGGTATAGCCAAACTTCGACCCGCCGGCGAGGTCGGTCGCCCAGTTGCCGGGGTCCATGTAGCCGACCGAGACCATGTAGCCCGGGCCGACGAAGGCCAGAAATCGTCGCCACCAGCTCCCTGCCGTGGGGATGGCCACCGTGGCGTTCACCTCGGCCAAGCTCTTCGTCATCGGCGCGTCGGCGCGCCAGCCGGCGGCGTCTTGGGTCAATTCTTGGGTCAGATCGGGCGATCGGGCATCCATGCTGGCACAATACCGATGTCGAGGCTTATTGCAACTCATTTGCAACTGCATCTAGCCGCATCGGTTCCCGTTGCTGCCGGTTTTATCCACGCCCCTGTCGGGAAGCGGGTGGGTTTGGCAGTCCCCGGCAGTCGATACTGGCGCCAATCCGACTTTGCAGGATATGAGCCATGTCAAATCCCCCTCGCCTCCCCGACACCTTCAATCGCCTCGCCTGGTCGAACCTCGCGGCGCAGTCGGCCGAGCAGATCGCGCTGGCCGCGGCTCCCATCGTCGCCGTGCTGACGCTAGGTGTGGCCGAGGGCCAGACCGGTCTGCTGCAGACCGCCCTCACTTTGCCCTTCGTCCTGTTCGCCATTCCCGCCGGCCTGCTTGCCGACCGCATCTCCCGCCGCTCGCTGATGGCGGGTGCCGAGGCGCTAAGGGCCGCGGCGCTTGCAACCATCGTGCTCCTGCTCGCGCTCGGCGCGCTCAATCTGTCGCTGCTGGCGCTGCTCGGCTTTGCCGCCGTCTGCGGCACGGTCGTCTACAGCGTGGCCGCGCCGGCCCTGGTGCCCTCGCTGGTGAGCGCGGAGCTGTTGCCGGCTGCGAATGCCCGCATCGAGCTTGCCCGCACCATCGCCTTTGCAAGTGGGCCTGCGCTCGGCGGCGCGCTGGTGGGATGGTGGGGTGCGAGCCCGGCCTTCGGCTTTGCCGCCGCACTCTCGGCCATCGCCGTCGTGCTGCTCTCCGGCATCTACGAACCTGCGCGTGCTCCCTCGCCGCGCCGTCATCCGTTCCAGGACATCCGCGAGGGCGCCGCCTTCGTGTTCCACCATCCGCTGCTGCGGCCGGTGTTCATCACACAGTTCATTTTCAACACCGGCTGGTTCCTGCAGATCGCGGTGTTCGTGCCCTACGCGGTGCGCCATCTCGGCCTGACCGCCGCCGGTGTCGGCACCGTACTGACGATGTACGGCGTCGGCATGGTGATCGGCGCGCTGTTCGCCACGCGCGTGATGAAGCGTATCGCGTTCGGCACCGTGGTCGGCCTCGGCCCGGTCACCGGCTTCGTCGCAGCTGTGGTGATGGCACTGACGGTGCTGGTGCCCTCACCGTGGCTCGCGGGTCTCAGCTTCTTCCTGCTCGGCGTCGGGCCGATCCTGTGGGTGATCTCGACCACGACCTTGCGCCAGTCGGTGACGCCGCCGCGTCTGCTGGGGCGCGTCTCCGCGATCAACATCATGAGCTATGGTGCCCGCCCACTCGGCTCGGCGCTGGGCGCCATCGTCGGTGGCTTCTGGAGCGCGGAAGCGTGCCTCTATCTCGCTGCGACCGTGTTCGGCGTGCAAGCGCTGATCATCTGGCTCTCGCCCGCGGTGGCGCTGGATCGGCAGCCGGCCATGGTGGGGGACGAAGCGGCGGCGCGGTGCTAATTCGCCAGATACCGCTCGTAGCTCCCCGTCACCGGCTCGCTCGCGTCGACTTCGGGATCGAGCGTGTAGAGGTCCTGCGCGCGGCCGATGCCACGCAGCGCGTAACGACCCGTGGAGACGAGATAGCGGCGGCCGGCGGCGTCGAGGCCCTTGTAGAACTCCGCCGACGCCAGCAGCTCGCGATCGACCGAGCGGCTCATCGAGGCGATGCGGCTGACCTCGTTGACGGTCGGACCCACCACGGTGAAATCGAGCCGGTCCTCGCTGCCGATATTGCCGTAAAAGACCTCGCCCACATGCAGCCCGATATAGGCTGACGTCGTCGGACGGCCCTCCGCCGCCCGGCGAGCATTCAGCGCCGCGACATTCTTGCGGAACAGGTGCTCGGCCCGTAATGCGGCCCGCCGCGCATCCGCCATGTCTTCGCCCCAGAACATGGCAAGCACGCCGTCGCCGATCAGCTTCAGCACGTCGCCGCCGGCGTCGTGAATCGCGTCGATCACGGCCTGGGCGTAGTCGTTAAGGAACGGGATGATCTCGTCCGGCCCGATGCTCTCGCCGATCCCGGTCGAGCCGCGCAGATCCGAATACCAGAGCACGGCATTGATGCGCTCGGTGACGCCGCGCGTGATACGCCCGCGGAGGACCTGCTCTGACGCATCGCGCCCGAGATAGACGCGTCCCAGCGTCCGAACGATGTCGACCTGCTGCGCCGATTTGATCGCGAGTCCCAGCACCGGAACGAGATCGCGTAGCGCAGCGAGCTCGGCCTCCGTAAAGCCATCGTCGCGTCGCGTCGTCCAGGAAGAGTAGAGGCAGTCCATCTGCCCGAGCGCTCCGGTCTCGCCGAAGCGGTGCACGAAAGCCAGGAAATGGCGGTGACCCGTTTCGGCGAGGTCGCCGATTTGCGAGAAATCGAGCGAGGGCGCGTCGGCGAGGTCGATCACCATTTCGTCGTGGCCATGCTCGAGCAAATGATAGAACACCGAGCGGCGCCAGTTCTTGGCCGCGTCCCCCTCTGCCGTCGACCTGTATTCCATGACGTCGCTCTCGTTGGTCGGCGTATCGCTCCAGCGGAAGGCGCGGCCCTCGTAGATCGGATGCAGCGTGTCGATGACGACGAGCCCGCGCGAGAGTTCCAGTCCCTCGGCCCGGCAGCGCTCGCAGAAGCCGCGCAGCAGTTCGGGTTCGGGCAGGCCGGTGAGCCCCTGGCCGGCCAGCCAGTTCATCAACGCAAGGCGCGAGGTTAATTGCATACGCCATTATGGCGTGCATTCGTGACGAGCGAAAGGCCACGCGCGGACCGTGCGCAGCGAAGGCTCCCGCCGCAGCAGGTCGAACATGTCGCAGACGCTGTTGACGTGCTCCGGCCTCGGGCCGCAAATGCAACCAATGACACCGCCGACCAGAAATACGAGGACATGAGCCAGCGCCAGCTTCCGATCATCCTGGCGCTCGGCACGACGCAGACGCTAGCCTGGGCCTCGAGCTATTATTTGCCGGCCCTGCTCGCCGATCCCATCGCGCACGACCTCGGCATCTCCACCAACTGGATTTTTGGCGCATTCTCCGCCTCGCTCGTGATCTCCGCAATGCTGGGGCCGCGCATCGGCCGGCAGATCGACCTTTTCGGTGGGCGGCAGGTGCTATCGGCCTCAAACCTGACCATCGCCGCCGGCCTCGTCCTGCTCGGATTCTCGCAATCGGTCGCGGTGATGGCGTTCGCCTGGCTCGTGCTCGGGATCGGCATGGCGATGGGGCTCTATGACGCCGCCTTCGCCGCGCTCGGTCGCATCTACGGCACGGAGGCGCGCAGGCCCATCACCGGCATCACGCTGATGGCGGGCTTTGCCTCGACCGTCGGCTGGCCCCTCACCGCCTGGGGGCTCGCCCATATCGGCTGGCGCGAAACGTGCCTCGCCTGGGCCGCCGCCAACATCTTGATCGGCCTGCCCCTCAATTTTGTCATGCTGCCGGCGATCAAGGGCGCGAAGCAGGCCGCGCCAACGGCCGAGAAGCCGCATTTGCCGCTCGACCGCACGATGATCCTGCTCGCCTTCGTCTTTGCCGCGGTCTGGACCGTCACCGGCGCCATGGCCGTGCATTTCCCGCGCATTCTCGAGGCAACGGGCGCGACACATGTCGAGGCGATTGCGGCCGGCGCGCTGATCGGCCCGGCGCAGGTGATCGCGCGCATTCTGGAGGCGAGTGTTCTCTCTCGCTTCCATCCGCTGTGGTCGACGCGGCTCGCCTGCCTCACCCATCCGATCGGAGCTGCCGTCGTCGCCATCGCCGGCGCGCCTGCCGCGAGCGCCTTTGCGCTGCTGCACGGCTCCGGCAACGGCATTTTGACGATTGCCCGCGGAACGCTGCCGCTCTCGATCTTCGGCCCGAAAGATTTCGGCTACCGCCTCGGCATCATCGGCGCGCCGGCGCGGATGGCGCAGGCGGTGGCGCCGCTGGCCTTTGGCCTGCTCATTGACGTCATGGGTGCCAAGGTGCTGATGGTGTCGTCCGCGCTCAGCCTGTCGGCGCTAGCCGCGCTGTTCCTGATCCGCGCGGCGTCCCGGCCGGATTGACCGTGCCACCGCTTTCGCGCACAAGCGCAGCATGACCGAAGACAAAAGCCCGCCCCGTACATTCAAAGGCCTGCTGCGCTGGGCGATGACGCCGCCGCAGGCCTGGGGCGTCTATCTTCTCGCCGTCCTCCTGGTCTGGCTGGTCTCCTTCTATGCCGGCACGCTGAAGCCGAAGAAGACGCCGGAGGCGAGCCCGCCACCGATCACGGCGCCGCGCTAATGCATGATCCGGAAGAGTAGGCCGTCCTCCCTCGGGACAGAGGCACAGCGTTTGCGCGGAGATCATGCGCAGGCAGAGAACCAAAGCAATGATGACGATTCAACCTGAAGCCATCGCGATTCAAGCGGCCCGGACCTCCTCGACAAAGCTGCCCACCTCGCTTGTCAGCTGCTCGGCCTGTCGCGACAGGCCGTCTGCCGCGCTCAGCACCTCGCTCGCCGCGACACCCGTTTCCGTTGCCGCCCTGCTCACACCACCGATGGTCGCCGTCACGTCCTTCACCGATTGCGACGTCTGCTGAACGTTGCGGGCGATTTCCGCGGTCGCCACGCCTTGTGCCTCGACTGCCGTCGCGATCATGTTCGAGATCGAGCTGACCTCCTCGATCGTCCCGGTAATTCCACGGATCGCGTCGACAGCCTCCTTGGTGGCGGCCTGAATTTGCGCGATCTGGGCCCCGATCTCCGCCGTCGCCGTCCCCGTCTGGTTTGCCAGCATCTTCACCTCGGAGGCGACCACGGCAAAGCCTCTCCCGGCATCCCCGGCCCGCGCCGCCTCGATCGTCGCATTCAAGGCCAGCAGGTTTGTTTGGGCGGCGATGGCCTGGATCAAGGTAACCACCGTCCCGATCTTCTCGGCCCCCTCAGCCAACGTCTGCACGATCTTGTCGGTCCGCTGCGCATCGGCCACCGCTCGGCCGGTGATCGTCGACGATTGTGCGACCTGGCGGCTGATCTCGCTGATCGATGCCGTCAGTTCCTCGGCCGCAGAGGCAACCGTGCTCGCACCCACACTCGCTTCCTCGGCCGCCGCCGCGACCGTTGTCGCCTGCCCCTTGGTCTGCGTCGCGGTCGAGGACATGGATCGCGCAGTCGTCTCGAGTTCGGTAGCCCCCGACGCCAGCAGCGCCACCATTGCCCCCGCCTTGGCCTCGAAATCGCGAACCAGGCCTTCGAGACGCGCCGCGCGTTTCTCTTTGACGATCCGCTCGGCGGCCTGCTCTCCGGCCAGTCGATTGGTGGTGGCCATGGCCTCTTTGAATACCTGCACCGCGAGAGCCATGCCGCCTATCTCATCCTTGCGGGCGGCAAATGGCACCTCGGCTTCCTCGTTGCGGGCAAGCCGGGTCATCACCTCCGAGAGCTTTGAGATAGGCGTGAGCAGGTGGCGCACGAGCAGCACCGAAGAAGCTGCAGATAGTCCCAGAACGACCAGAATAGCCGCGCCAGCGAACAGGATGCCCCCCAGCCCGTTGGCTTCGTCCTGTTCGGCCACGGCCTGCGCGTCGCGCAAGGCGGCATCGCGGATTCCGAGCAGCGAGGCGTTCGCGCCCGTGGCGGACTTGCGCCAGTCGTCCACCGATACCTCGTAAGGGGTGCCGTTGAATGCGGCCTTCGTCAGCGCGTCGCGCAGCGGCTTGTCTGAACCGAAGTAGCGATCCCTGGCGGCGCCGACGCTGGCCCGCGTGGTCTTGGGCGCGTGAACGTCGTCGCCACGGTCGACAATTTCAGCCCAAAGCCGCGTCATTTGGCCGTTCGCAGCGCTCAATTCGTCTCGCTCCGCCAACGTGGCCGGATGGCCGGACGCCACCAGCCCCGAAATCAACAGCGAGACCTGGCCGGCGGTCTGCCGGATCGCCCACCCCTTCTGCGCGACATCGAGCAGGTTTCCCGCCGCGGTGCTCAGCCGCATGGTCGCCTTGATGCCGGACTCCAGCAGTTCATTCAGGCTCGCCATTGCCTCGGCGTAGTCTCGCATCGCCTTGGCTGCGATGCCACCGGGACGTTCGGTCAGCGGCTTCTGCCAATAGGATGCGGCCTCCTCACGGACGGCAGCGACCTTCGCTGCGGCCGCCTTGACGCGCTGTGTCAAGTCAGCATCGCCGCGGGCAAGCGTCTCCAGTTTCTCCAGTGCCTCATCGCTCGTTCGGCGATTGGCGGCAAACTCCTTGAGCACCGTATCATCCACCGCGGATTTCCCGAGCAGGGCGCGATTGACGGGACCACGCTCGATGGTCAGGCTGCCAACGGCATCGAAGCCAGCAGCCAGATGGCTCTCCATGGCGTGCGCCGCGATGGCATTCTGATAAGCGCTCCAGCGCTCGCTCAGTTGAAGGCCTGACGTCAGAACGACGACGCCCGACATCAGCGCTGCAATGACAATTCCGGACCGCTTGATTGACACGTGCCAGCTCCTCATTCGCATTATAGACCGGGAAGTGAGGCCCAGCGCCCGTCAGTCCTCACGCCCCCGCGCGCCGCCTCATTTCAGTTCGAATTCGACAAGCTCGACCGTCGATGTCCCGGCGTTTCGCATCGCCCGTACGGGGCCCGCATTTTGCCACGCGAAATCACCATACTTCAGGTTGAGCTTGTGGTCCGGCTTCCCCTGCACGCCCTCGACCAGCACGCCACCCTGCACCACAATACGCACGCCAGGCGCCGCCTGCTGCATCGGTGGCGCAACCTCACCCGGCTGAAGGATCAACCGCCAGGCCTGGACACGGTGGTTATCCATGACCGAGGCGTAGGGCGCGGGGCGAGCAAGCGGTGAAAAGCGGCCCGGCTGCGAGTCGAATATCTCAAACCCCATGACCCGGAAATCGCTGGAGCCGACATTGGCAACCTGGTGCACCACCGGCTGCTTCGTATAGTTGGTGAACAACACTTCTCCGACCTTGCGCGGCACAATGACAGGCTTGCCTCCAAGCGGCGTACCTTCCGCATCCGAGACGGCCATGTACACCTGTGCGAAGTCTCTGATGTGCCGGTGATAGGCGGCAATTTGTCCGGCCGGGATCGTGACATTCATGAACTGCAAATATTCGTTGCTGAACGTCTGATCGTGAAAGCTCGCAAACTCGACCGGAACGATCTCAGGATCGCCCGCGGCGCTCACTCGTCGCGGCAGTGCCGCAGCTCCAAGCACCGCGCAACAACCGCACAAGAACTGACGCCGTCCCATCGAATTACGCATATCCTTGCCGTCCTATTGAATTATGCACGCCTGCATGCATATCGGCCGACTCTTTAAAGTACGCTTAAGTGAGAGCCTGACCGCGGTTTCAGAGATCGCATGCCCATCTCTGCGAACGGCATACCTGTTGGATCGTCGATGATAGCCCTGCCGAAACTATAGGCATGGCAATGGCCGCTCTCCCGCTTCTACCTGGCTTGGCCTGCACGAATTTGTGGCGTGCGAGGTGGACGTCGCGCCGCGGGGCCGATCACGTCGTCTTCGTCTCGCCGGTCGCGATCCAGATGCCGGCGAACACGGCAACCAGCCCGATCAGGAGATTTGGCGTGATCGGCTCGCCGATCAGCAGCGCCGCCAGCAAGGTGGCCGCGATGGGGTTGACCGTCATGATCTTGCGCGCCGTCAGCCGTTCCACACCAAGGATCGCACCGACGACCATGGTGTGAAGTGGCAGCGTTGCCAGCGCGAGACTCGCGCGCAGCGGTCGTGTAGGACACCGCGATATTGTAGAGGATGAAGAACAGGCCACAGAAGCAGATGCCGAGCGCCATCCTAGCACAGCCCTGCTGCCACCGCAGTGGCAACAGAGCCGCCAGCGAAAGCTAGTCATAAAACTCAGGCGACATCTTCTGGCTGTCGCGCTGGGCCTTGTCGTGGTTGATCCAGAGCTGCGCCTTCTCCTTGGTCAGCGTGTCGGCGATCTTCTGCATCGAGGCTGCGCTCATTTCCTTGTTGGCGTTCATGCTGGGGACACGGCGGTTGTCCCAATTGTCCTTGAAGTGCACGGCATCGCCGGACAGTACGACCGCGCCGGTCTTCGGCAATTTCACCAGCAGCGACTGGTGTCCCGGCGTGTGGCCGGGCGTCGACAGGATCGTCAGGCTGCCGTCGCCGAACACATCCTTGTCACCGCTGAGCAACTCGACCGGATGCGAGGGCTTGAAACGCGGCTCGTTGTTCACACCCGGCCAGTCATATTCCGCCTTCTGCACGTAGAGCGTGGCCTGCGGGAACATCTCGACATTGCCGATGTGATCGGGATGGGTATGCGAGACGCCCACCGCCTTGATGTCGGCGGGCTTGACGCCGATCTGCTCGAGCTGCGATGCGAGCGTCTTTGGCCGTTTCCAGGTCACGGCCTTGGGATCCGCAGGCGCAAGCCCGTTCGGCATCGCGGCGACCGCGTCGGGGATGCCGGTGTCCCACAGGAACCAGCCCTGCTTGTGCTTGATGAGATAGCAGGTGTCGACGAAGTCCATCGACTGACCTTCGTTCACCCCGGGTGACCACCGCCCGATGTCGCCGGCGACGCCCTCGCCGCAATTCATGATGTAGAGCTTCTCGACGCCGGATTTGTCCGACTGCGCGAGCGCGGTCTGGCCGAACGACGCGAGTGCGGCAACGGCGAGAGCGAGCGTGATTTTGGACATGATCTTGGGTGTCATCCCTGGTCCCTCCTTGCAGCGCTTTCTTCCTGCGACCGAGGATCAACCCCGACCTCGCCGCAGAATTCCGCCTCCACCCACTATAGGTCGCGGCAGCATATCCTTCTAACGTTCGCTGCCGATGAATCCGGCGATTGACAGAGGGCCGCGGTTTCGCTGTAATCAACGCCATGGGGATTGAGCGATCTCCCCACGAGGCGACATGCCCAAGTATCGCGTCCCGTTCGATTTTTCGAGGACGCATCATGTCAGCATTCACGACCATATCATCGGACAAATTGGCGCGCCTGATTGGCACGGCCAATGCCCCTGTCTTGATCGACGTGCGGACCGAGGAGGATTTTGCCGCCGACCGGCGGTTGATCCCCGGCTCCATCAAGCTCGGCCACGACAACGTTCCCGACTGGGGGGCTGCCTTCGCCGGCCGCCGGGCCGTCGTCTCCTGCTTCCGCGGTGAAAAGCTCGCGCAGGGCACCGCGGCCTGGCTGCGCCAGCTCGGCACTGAAGCCGAAACGCTGGAAGGCGGCTTCGAAGGCTGGAAGGAAGCAAAGCTGCCGCTGCTCGACACGCGAAAACTGCCGCCGCGCGATTCCAAGGGACGCACAATCTGGGTGACGCGGGCGCGGCCGAAGGTCGATCGCATCGCCTGCCCCTGGCTGATCCGTCGCTTCGTCGATCCAAGCGCGGTGTTTTTGTATGTGGCACCGTCCGAAGTGGTTGCCGTCGGCGAACGATTCAATGCCGCGCCCTTCGACATCGAGAACGTGTTCTGGAGCCACCGTGGCGAGCTTTGCACCTTCGACGTCATGATCGAGGAGTTCGGGATCGCCACGCCCGCGCTGCTGCGGCTCGCGACACTGGTGCGCGGCGCCGACACCGCGCGGCCGGATCTCGCACCGGAAGCGCCCGGCCTGCTTGCGGCCTCCCTCGGGCTGTCGCGGATGTATGATGACGACCTCGAACAGCTCGAGGCCGGCATGCTGCTCTACGACGCCTTCTACCGCTGGTGCCGCGACGCCACGGGCGAGACGCACAACTGGCCGACCAACAAGGCGAAGGCGTGATGGACACCCGCGCCGATCAAACGGGAGCTGATGCCGGTCACGGCATCAGCTTCAGCGAAGCCTTTCGCGTCTGGCTGCGCGTCGCCTGCCTGAGTTTTGGCGGGCCCGCGGGCCAGATCGCGGTGATGCACCGCATCCTGGTCGAGGAGAAGAACTGGATCTCCGAAGGCCGCTTTTTGCATGCGCTGAACTACTGCATGCTGCTGCCGGGACCGGAGGCGCAGCAGCTTGCGACCTATGTCGGTTGGCTGATGCACAGGACTGCCGGCGGGCTGATGGCGGGCGGGCTGTTCATCCTGCCGGGTATCATCGCCATCATAGGCCTGAGCTACGTCTACGCGGCCTACGGCAATGTCAGCTTCGTCGAAGCGCTGTTCTTTGGGCTCAAGGCCGCGGTGCTCGCCATCGTCGTCGAGGCCGTCGTCCGGGTCGGCAAGCGGGCACTGAAGAACCGCATCATGATCGCGCTGGCCGCGATCGCCTTCGTCGCGATCTTCTTCTTCGCGGTCCCCTTCCCGATCATCATCATCGCCGCAGGCGTGATCGGCTATGCCGGCGCACGCGCCGGCCGTCCGGAATTCGCACCCGCCGGTCACGGCCATGGCGGCAGCAGCGCGGCGATCGACAGCATGCTCGGCGAAGCCGTGCCCGAGCATGTCCGCCCCAACACTGCGCGTGCAATCCGCACCGCTGCGTTGTGGCTTGCACTGTGGCTGGTGCCGGTGATCGCGCTGCTGTTGGTCCTCGGCCAGGCCAGCGTGTTCAGCCAGATCGCGCTGTTCTTCTCGAAGATGGCGCTCGTCACATTCGGCGGCGCCTATGCAGTGCTGGCCTATGTCGCCCAGCAGGCGGTCGAGCATTATCACTGGCTGAAGCCGCACGAGATGCTCGACGGCCTCGGCATGGCCGAGACCACGCCGGGCCCGCTGATCATGGTGCTTCAGTTCGTGGGCTTCATGGCCGCCTATCGTGACCCAAGCGGCCTCTCGCCGATGCTGGCGGCAACGCTCGGCGGCCTGCTCGCGACCTGGGTCACCTTCACGCCGTGCTTTCTCTGGATCTTCGTCGGCGCCCCCTATATCGAGCGGCTGCGCGGCAACACCGGGCTCGCCGGCGCGCTCGGCGCGATCACTGCCGCCGTCGTCGGCGTGACCCTCAACCTCTCGATCTGGTTCGCGCTGCACACGCTGTTTCGCGAGACCATGCCGGTGCACACCTTCCCGCTGGATTTTGATAGGCCGGTGCTGACGAGCGTCGACATGCCGGCGCTGGTGCTGTCGATCGCGGCCGCGACTGCGATCTTCCGGTTCAAGCTGGGCATGCTGACGGTGCTGGCGGGCAGCTGCGCGGCGGGCGTGGCGTTGCGGTTGGTCGGGGTGATCTAGGGCATGTACTACTCGTGGGCTCGTCGCGTCCGGCTTGCCATCGGAAGCCGACGTTGACGCCCACAGCGCTGCATGGCGGCCTTGGGCCGGTTGCGGACGTATGAGGTGCGGCAAGTCGTATCCTATTCAACCAATCAGTCGCTGTCGCGAGCAGCGTCTGCGGAATAGTGAGTTTCGAGGCTTTCAGCGGTCCTACGTCAACCTAGTCCGCGCACACCACGGGGCGTGTCGCCAAAGCGAGAGCGGAACAGGCGGTTGAAGTGCGAAATATCGGCAAAGCCAGCCTCGAAGGCGATATCGGAAATCGTACGCTTGTTGTCGCGTGGTTCCGTCAACAGCGCGAGAGCCCGTTGCAGGCGCAACTCCGTGACGCGGGCAGTGAATGATGGTCCGGCAGTCACGAGTAGCCGCTGCAGATAGCGCGGCGAAATTCCCACCCCCCGTGCGACCGCCGCGACGCTGAGTTTGGGATCCCAAAAGCGTGCGGCAACATGATCGAGCGCGGCGTTGAGATGGGCGGCTGCGACCGCGCTCAAGCTGCTCTCGCCAATGGCTCGATCCGTGGCAACAGCGAGGGCAACGAGGTCGATGACGTGTCGGCAGATCGTCTCGCGTGCTTCACCACAAGGGCGAATCTTACTGTTTTCAAGCGTCTGGATGTAACCTCGGAGCAGCTGCAATGCGTCCGATTGCCGAGGCAGGTATCGCATCAGCCCGCCGTCGAGGCTTACGCCGCGTCCCGCGATTTCCGAGCTTGGAAGTAGCACCCCGATATAGCCAAAGTGCCGAGCTGAACTGAAGCTCCCTGTCTCGCAGAGATGCGTCAGGGTGGCATCGCCACGGCCGAGCCGCAAATCGCATCCTAGATGTTCTATCTCAAGACTCGATTGGGAGATCAGAAGCCAGAAACTGTCGTCGCCATCCCGGACCATTTCCCTGTCGCGAATCGTGACGCCGGGACTTAACGCGGTTCGTGCGATATGCAGTGCTTCAAAAATCGGATCGACCGACGCACGAAACGGCCAGTTCGACAGCGGCTTGAAATCAGCCTTGCGCCACACGGATCGCTCCCGCCATTCTCGAATGTTATCGAAAACTACGAGCATCTCCGAAAGCTCCCCTCGGGCAATCGCCATTCATGCGAGCGGCATGATGGTTGATACTACATTTAGAATTGTGGGCAATTTGCGAACCGAGTCTTCGCTCCGCTGTTCGTCACCGGCCAAGAACCACGGCGGCTATCCTGCTATCGTAAGTCCCGCCGAAGCTCATGAGCGAGAGCAAAACAAATGGCCACCGAAGCTGAATTTGAACACCTCTGACCGAGGAGAGGATTGCCATGAACAAATTATTGTCAATCACCGCCGCCGCAGCCCTCATGCTGTGCGGAAGCGCTGCCGTTGCTGCAGAACTGCCAACTTATGAAGTCACGGGCTTTCCGATCACGTCGCTCCAGGTTGCGCTGATGGGGGGCTCCGGTGTTGAGGAGCAGTCGCCCAGCCCGACGCTGACGTTTGCTGGCATGCCTGCGTCGCCCCATCAGGTGGCCGTTTTGACTCCGCGCCCAAAGGTGGCCGAGGGGGCTGCACCCGCGAAGTTAACGACCGTTGGCTTCTCAGCGAAATAGAGCATGCGGAGTAATCCTTTCGCTCATCTGGTATCAGCCTCGCGCGCTGATACCGCTTTGGAATAGCTTAGCTTTGGGACCCGTCTCCGCTCCACCCAAGGCTGAGAGACGGGTTTTTTCGGCGGCACCGGCACGAAATCCGTGATCGGGATGCGTCGCTATGTTGCGTATACAGCCGGATCTTCAAATGCGTGCGCATGTTGAACTTTCAAATGCATGCGCATGTTGAAACGGGGCATGAATGGATAGCGGAAGGGATCGCGGAGGAGCTTCGACCCGTATCGCCTTGTCGGACCGCCCGTGCATTTTGGGAGAGATCGATGGGGTAAATGAAAAGTTGTTTGGTCGCACTCTGATGACCAGCACGTTCGCGGGCTGCACCGCGCTCGCCGTGGGGCTTGCCGAGGCCCGCGACGACGGCCGGTATGCGAACTCGCTGCTGAAGCCGTGGTTCGATAGCCTGCACAGCAAGCGCGGCGAGCAATGCTGTGCCGACGTGGACGGCATTGCGATCTCGGACGTGGATTGGGACACCACGGGCAGCCACTATCGCGTCCGCATCAGGGGCGAATGGGTCGATGTACCCGACGAGGCTGTCATCACCGAGCCGAACCGCGCTGGGCGCACTATGGTGTGGCCGTTTTATCTTGACGGCCACCCGATCGTACGCTGCTTCATGCCCGGAAGCATGACCTGAATTCCGCGGTCAGGGCCATAATTTTGCTTAAGCGTGCGATGTATACCGGCTTGCATCGCTTGAAGGGAATGCCTTCTCGGCCGCGTTACGGTCGACGCGCGACTGAGAGGAGGAAAGCTGTAATCTTTTTTCTGTCGTCGGGCGATGCAAGGCCGCCATAAGGCTTCATGGTGTTGCCGGGCACGACCTCATCGGGATTCGCGATAAATCGCTCGAGCTTTTTTTCGTCCCAGACGAAGCCTGCGTCCCTCATCGCACTTGAATAGTTATAGTCCGGCAGCGAGCCAGCCTTTCGTCCGATGACATTGTAAAGATTAGGCCCCAGCCGATTGTCGCCCGCCCTGATCGTGTGGCAGGTTCGACAAGCGTTGTTGAACAACTGTTGCTGCGACCCGACGTCCATCCCTTGCGACAGCAATTGCTGAGATCCTGTGGAAGGTGGGGACAGTATGCAGGCCATCGCGCCTAACGCCATGATGCGAAGCCGATTGGAGCGTTGCACAGGCGCGTCCTGCGAGCCAGGCTTTGACAGAGCGGGAAATGCGATGGATGGCCAAGGTCTCATTCAATCGCCTTATCGGCCACACGACCGTGCCGCTCAAGTCGGGCTGATCGAAAATGGTGCGAGCTTCCGAAGAGCGCTCGAACCGTTCCACTTTCATCCAGGCTCATTAAACGCGAGTAGCCTGCCACATCGGCAGCCACAATCACTGCCAGCTTCCTGCTGATCGTACCTCGAATCGTTGCCATCGCCCGCAACGAACCAATCAACCAAACCCAGCTTAACGGGACGATGGACCAAGACGTAAGCTATTTCGTCCTTTGTGGGTCCGCTGCGGGTCAAAATGCGCCGCTGAAGGCTTCGGATCACCGCTTCCGGTCTACCCCGAAGTGCCGACCAGCAGCGAGCCTTGCGGCGTGGCGGCGAAGGGCCAAGACCGGTCACGTTGCAGCTAGAAAAACTTCACTTTCCTCTGCGGACAACCTTCCAAATCAAAGAAGCAGCCACCAGGAGCGACACGGAGCAGAAGCCAATTGTCCCCAAAATACGAACGCTGGGACGCGGCTCGTTGAGCCACACGACTGCGGCCAAGCATAGAGCTGCCGGGACGACACAAACCTGTGTTGAGATATACCGCCGCCTCAACGCCAACGGAGCGCGGGCGCTCCAGATGAATCCATCAACTTGAAACTTACGGGAGATTGCATCCGCCGGCTGGGCGGCCGACCTGTCGAGTTCTGCCACAACGGATTGAAATCCCCAACCGGCAAAACCCAACAACAAGACAGCAACTAGACATAGAAGCAGCGACATTTCCCCTACTTAGCATTCTCACCTTGGCCACGCGAGAGCTTGATGGTCTGCAATGGGTCACTCGCGGTCGATGATGACCAAGCGGGGCGACTTCCGCTTTGCTCTTAGACGCTGCCGTTCAAGAGGCGTCCTCAATGCAAACGCTCCTCACCACGCCTCGTCAACCGTTACCCGTCGGGCAAAACAGCCGCGATCGGGATGATCCCGCGCGTCAAGCCCCTCCGCGCAAAATATTCCACTTTACCGAAATTCGGATTTGTCGTACAAGCGAAACACCCTGGCCCGAGACAAGGGGCGGATCGCGATCGTCACGAACCGCGGGTTGGGCAGCGATGGACGCGACGGCGTCGGGCGCGAGGGCATTGCAGGGCGGCCTTGGTCGTGAGCAATGGCCTTCGCGCGGATGACACGGCGCTGACAGCGTCTTCGCATGGCTTCGGGCGCGAGCACACGCCAGCTCCCGGAGTCCCAGCGAAGACGTGCGCGGACGAACAAGTCGTGTGGTCCTGACGCCCGAAGCCTGTGTGTCAAGTCCTGTGGTGGTGTGGGTGGCCCAACCGGGCGCGCGCATCAGTCACCCGCAGGGCGACGGGGGCAATAGTGCATCGCTCCCCGGGGAGAGCACGAAGGACACGTTAAAACCATCGCGCAGGGAAGGCCGGGCGACCGGCAACACCTGTGGTCCACCCCGTGTGCATTTCCATAGCGCACGGACCTGCGGGTGCCAGTCGGCGCCCGGCCTTCCCTGCGCCCTCGTCTCCGCGAGGGTGTTGCGAGAGACAAAACTCGGGCGGAGGACGCCGCGAGAGCGCGAAGATGTGTCTGTTGTCTGAAATGTGAATTGGCGAACGATGGCCGCACCGCTTGCTCCGTCATTGCGAGCGCAGCGAAGCAATCCAGAGTCTTGTCGCGGAGGGATTCTGGATTGCTTCGCTGCGCTCGCAATGACGACGTGGAAGCGGTTGGGCCTACCCGATTACCTTGCCGAACTTGTTCGACTTCGGGAAACCCTTCGGCGGCAGGCGGCCGGCATCCGCGCGGGTGCCCTGCCACTCAGCCAGCTCCTTCATGGTCGCGGAGAATTCGCGGCCGGCGGAGTCTTTCCAGGTCAGGCCTGCCTTGGCCTCGAAGACAGCGACGTCGGACAGGCCGCCGTCCTTGTACTTCTGCAGGCGCACGCCGCGGCCGCGGGCCATCTCTGGCACCTGGTCGAGCGGGAAGATCAGCATCTTGCGGTTCTCGCCGATCACCGCGACGGTGTCGCCGATCACCTCGGTGACCGTGCGCGCCTCATTGGGCATATCGACGTTGAGGACCTGCTTGCCCTTCTTGGTGGTGCCGACGCAATCGTCCTCGTTGACGACAAAGCCCTGGCCCTCGTGGCTCGCAACCAGGAATTTGCGACCGCCCTTATTGACGAACAACGCGACGGGCGCGGCCTCCTGTTCGAGGTCGATGAACAGGCGGATCGGCTCGCCGTGGCCGCGGCCGCCCGGCAGCTTGGCGACATCGAGCGAGTAGAACTTGCCGTTGGTGGCGAACAGCAGCAGCTTCGAGGTCGTCTCCGCGAAGAAGGCGAAGCCGAGCTTGTCGTCCTGCTTGAAAGCGAGCCCCGAGAGATCCTCGACATGGCCCTTCATGGTGCGGATCCAGCCCTTGTCGGAGACGACGACCGTGACCGGCTCGCGCTCGACGAGGGCCTCCTCCATCGCGGCGAGATCGTGCTCGGGCGCGTCGGCAAAGGTGGTGCGGCGCTTGCCGAGCGGCGTCTTCGGTCCGAACATGTCGCGAACCTTGCCGACCTGCTCGGCGACCTTCTTCCACTGCTCGGGTTCGGAGGCGAGCACCGCGTTGATGCCCTTGAGCTCGGCACGGAGGTTCTTGTCCTCGGTACGGATCTCCATCTCTTCGAGCTTGCGCAAGGAGCGCAGGCGCATGTTGAGGATGGCTTCGGCCTGCACCTCGGTGAGCTTGAACGCCTTCATCAGCGCCGGCTTCGGCTCGTCCTCGGCGCGGATGATCCTGATCACCTCGTCGATGTTCAGATAGGCGATGAGCAGGCCGCCGAGAACTTCCAGCCGGTGCTCGATCTGCGCCTTGCGGTAATTGCTGCGGCGGATCAGGACGTCGCGCAGATGGTCGAGCCATTCGCGCAGACACTCCGCGAGCCCCACCACCTTGGGGACACGGCCCTTGATCAGCACATTGAGATTCAGCGGGATCTTGTTCTCGAGCTCGGTGAGCCGGAACAGCGACTCCATCATCAGCGCCGGATCGACGTTCTTCGACTTCGGCTCGATCACGATGCGGACGTCTTCGGCCGACTCGTCCCTGATGTCGCCGACCAGCGGCAGCTTCTTCTGGTCCAGCAGCTCGGCGACCTTCTCGATCAGGCGCGACTTCTGCACCAGAAAGGGGATCTCGGTGACGACGACGACCCATGCGCCGCGCGCGCCCTCTTCCTGCTCCCACCTGGCACGGACGCGGAACGAGCCACGGCCGGTGGTGTAGGCTTCGGCGATGGCTTGCTTGGAATCGACGCAGATGCCGCCGGTCGGGAAATCCGGACCCTTCACCCACTTCAAGAGCGCCTTGGATTTCGCGTCGGGCTTCTCGATCAGATGCAGCGCGGCATCGCAAAGCTCGGCGGCGTTGTGCGGCGGGATCGAGGTCGCCATGCCGACCGCGATGCCCTGCGCGCCGTTGGCGAGCAGGTTCGGGAAGCCGCCGGGCAGCACGACCGGCTCTTTCGACTGGCCGTCGTAATTGGGGCGGAATTCGACACCGTCCTCGTCGATGCCGTCGAGCAGAAGCCGCGCGACGTCGGTCATGCGCGCTTCGGTGTAGCGGTAAGCGGCCGGGTTATCGCCGTCGATATTGCCGAAATTACCCTGGCCATCGACCAGCGGATAGCGCGAGGAGAAATCCTGCGCGAGGCGCACCATGGCGTCGTAGATCGCCTGGTCGCCGTGTGGATGGAACGAGCCCATCACGTCGCCGACGATCTTGGCGGATTTCTTGAAGGCCGTGCCGGGGTCGAGCCTGAGCAGGCGCATGCCGTAGAGGATGCGCCGGTGCACCGGCTTCAGGCCGTCGCGCGCGTCGGGCAGCGCGCGATGCATGATGGTGGAGAGCGCGTACGCCAGATAGCGCTCTTCCAGCGCCTCGCGCAGCGGCACCTCGTGAATTTCGGCCGGTTCTTCCGGCGGAACGATTCGTTTTCCCATGCCGCCCGGTTAAACCGTGGAAGCGAATCGGGCAAGGATGGATTGGTTCCCTGTGGGCGGCTACTGACCTGCCCAGCCGGCCGTCACAGTTGGCTGAACCTTGGCCGGAGGCGTCGCCGGCATATTGGCGACGCAGCGGCGGGCGGCCTCGATTTCGGCTTCGGTTGCGCCATGAGATCGTGCCCATGTCTCTGCGGCCGCAGCCGAATATTTCGCGACATAGTACCTGACGACGGTACAGGAAGCCCGCCGAAAGACCCCCGGTTGCGGCTCGCCAGCCATGGCGTCCGGCGCCTGCGCGAGAAGCGCTGCCGACAGCACGAATCCTTTGATCAACATTTGGGCTGTCCCCCGTTGTGGAACCTGCGGAACCTGCGCGGGCAAACTCAACCCGGCCAATTTGGTTCCGAGGAAACGCCATGTCATGTGGCGGGGCAGATGCGCCGTCAGGTCATGGCGCAGGAAGCGCCGCCTTGGCCTGCTGCCGGGTCAGGGCGTTGATGAAGCCGGCGCGCGCGTCGGAATGGGCCTGCCCGCGCGGCTCCAGCACATGGCGCAGCAGGAACAGGCCGGTCAGCCGAAAGCCGTCCTGGAGATCCTCGTCGGTGAGATTGTTCGCGGCTTCGCCGTGGCGCAGGAACGCCGGTAGCCGCAATAACCGGTCGCGCCACGGCTCGCCCGCGCCACGCGATACCGCGCCGCCGGATTTCGGCGAGACATAGATCAGGTCGGCGGTCTCCCCTGTCACTGCACAGTTGTCGAGCGCCAGCCCAAAGCCGAGCTCCGCCAGCATCGCGAGCTCGAAATGGATCAGATGCACCGCGGCACTGCCGATATCATCGAAATCGTCGAGAGAATATTCGAGCAGCGCAAAGATGTCCTCGTGCGGATCGCGCTCGGGCAGCAGCCGCGCGACCGAGGCCAGATGGGTGACACCGTAGACGCCGTGGGACGATCCCAGCAGCGTCGCCGCGCGCAGCTTCAATCCTTCGATCGCGTAGGTGCCGAGATGCTCGTCGAGCCGCGCCCGCCACACCGCGCTGACGCTGTTGCCGGGCTGCAGCAGCGGCCGCATCCGCGAGCCGGCACCGCCGCGCACGAGGCCGAGATGCCGGCCATGCTGGCGCGTCAGCAATTCGACGATGGCGCTACTTTCGCCATGCCGCCGCACGCCCAGCACGATGCCTTCGTCGGTCCATTCCATGGGGTGAAGTGTAGCGCAATTCGAGCGCTCTTAGGGTGGGCAAAGCGAAGCGTGCCCACCAATTTGATCTACCCGACACCAGTTGATTGTGGTGGGCACGGCGCGCAAGGGCGCGCCTTTGCCCACCCTACGGCACCGCGTAAAACCTCACGCGTTGAACCAGCCCTGCGCGTCGCCAGTGAACGAGAAATACAGGCCGAACGCCGTCAGCACGCAGGAGACGATCTCGATGACACTGTCGAGCTCGAGGCCCCGCTCGCCGAGGATCTGACCGAGCGAGATCACGGACAGGACCAGGGCTGCCGCGAGCACCCAGCGCGGCCAGTTCTTGCGCCAGTGCGCAGCGAGCCACACGAAATAGACCAGCAGCAGGATCATCGCGCCGGCGAGCAACGTCGCCGTCATGATCATCTGCTCGGTCATCTCGATGGTGGGCGTGCGGTCCTGCACCGCCACCGACAGGGCATCCAGCATCAGCGAGGCATAAAGCAACGCTTCGAAGCGCTGGACGTTGCGAGGCACGCTCATCAAATACCGATCTGCTCTTGCTTATTCTTTGGGAAATTCCAGGCCCATCTCGCGGTAGCGATCGGGATCGTCACCCCAGTTCTCGCGCACCTTGACGAACAGGAACAGGTGAACCGGCACGCCCAGGATCTCGGCGAGCTCCTTGCGCGAGTCCGCGCCGATCGACTTGATGGTGGCGCCACCTGCGCCGAGCACGATCTTGCGCTGGCTCTCGCGCTCGACGAAGATCGTCTGCTCGATGCGCACCGACTTGTCCTTGCGTTCCTCCCACTTGTCGGTCTCGACCGTGGACTGGTAGGGCAATTCCTGGTGCAGCTTGCGATAGATCTTCTCGCGCGTGATCTCGGCCGCAAGCTGCCGCATCGGCGCGTCCGACATCTGGTCCTCCGGATAGAGGAACGGCCCCGGCGGCACGATTTCAGCCAGCGTATGCCTGAGGTCGTCGACGCCATCGCTCGAGATCGCAGCGATCATGAAGGTTTTCGCGAAGGCCATGCGCTCGTTCGCGGCCTGCGCCAGTGCCAGCAGCTTCTCGCGCTGGACCAGGTCGACCTTGTTGATCACCAGAATCTTGTCGTGCTTCACGCTCGCGACCTTGGTGAGGATCGCCTCGGCCTCCTCGTCGATGCCGGCCTTGGCATCGAGCAGCACGCAGACAAGATCGGCATCATGCGCCCCGCTCCAGGCGGTCGAGACCATGGCGCGGTCGAGCCTGCGCTTGGGCAGGAAAATGCCGGGCGTGTCGACCAGGATGATCTGCGCGTTGTTCTCGATGACGATGCCGCGGATCAGCGCGCGCGTGGTCTGCACCTTGCGCGAGACGATCGTGACCTTGGCCCCGACCAGCGCATTGACCAGCGTGGACTTGCCGACATTCGGCGCGCCGATCAGCGCAACGAAGCCGCAGCGCGTAGCAGTGGGCGCCTCGCCGCTTGTTTCAGCCGTCATTGCTGCCGCCAACACCTTCACGTTCAATCATCACTGAAGCAGCCACCTTCTCCGCCGCGCGCTTGCTGCCGCCGATGCCTTCGGCCGGCGCGAGGCCCGGCAGATCGACGGCGACACGGAACTGCGGATCGTGATGCGGGCCGGTGCGCTCGACCTCGCGATAAACAGGCGTCGGCAGCCCCTTCCCCTGCGCCCATTCCTGCAGCACGGTCTTGGGATCGCGCAGCGGTCGCCGCGGCTTGTGCATGCGCTCGGTCCAGTTGCTCTTGACGAACTCGTCCGCCGCCGCATGACCGCCGTCGAGGAAGATCGCGCCGATCACCGCCTCGCAGATATCACCGAGGATAGATTTTCGCAGGCGGGCATCGGCGCTGGAGCCGACCGAGCCGAGCTTGATGTCATCGAGCAGACCGAGCGATTTGGCAACGTCGGCGCAGCTCTCCTTGCGCACGAGCTCGGCAAGCCGCTTGGACAGCTCGCCCTCATCGGCGTTCGGGAAGGCATGATAGAGCATGTCGGAGACGACGAGCCCGAGCACGTGGTCGCCGAGGAATTCCAGCCGCTGATAGCTGTCGCCGCGTTTGCGCCCGGACTTCAGCGCCGAAACGTGCGTGATCGCCTGCATCAGCAGGTTCGGATCGGCAAAGCTGTGCCCGATGCGCGCCTCGAGCGCCGCGTTCGCGTCAGCCGCTGCCTTGTCCTTGGCCTTGCTGCTCCGCGTCCGCTTCTTCGCAGGTGGCTTGGCTTCAGGTGGCTTGGCTTCAGATGCCTTGGTATCAGGATTCTTGGTCGCAAGCGTCTCGGTTGCAGCTTCGCCCTCAGGAGCGGCTTGCGCCTCGATCGGTTGGGTCGCGATGTCCTTGGCTTCGTCTTTCATCGGACGATTTTGAAGAAGCGATTCCAGCGCACCGCCCACGGCCAGCGCCAGAACATCCAGGCATGCTCGCCTTCGGCGATGGAGAAGAAGATCATCTGCGCGCGGCCGATCAGGTTCTCCTGCGGCACATAGCCGACCTGGCCGAGGAAGCGGCTGTCGGTGGAGTTGTCGCGGTTGTCGCCCATCATGAAGAAATGGCCGGGCGGCACCGTGTAGACGTTGGTGTTGTCCATATAGCCGTTATCGGCGCAATCGAGCGTCTCGTAGGAGACGCCGTTCGGCAGCGTCTCCTTCCAGCGCTTCACGCGCGAGGTGCCGCCGCCTTCGGAGCCGCAGGGATCCTCGCCGACATACTCGCTCATGCGCTGGCGCTCGACCGGGGTGTCGTTGATGTAGAGCAGACCGTCCTTCATCTGGACGTGGTCGCCAGGCAAGCCGATCACCCGCTTGATGTAATCGGTGGTGTCGTCCTTCGGCAGCCGGAACACGACGATGTCGCCGCGGTTCGGATCCGAGCCCCAGATCCGTCCCGAGAACAGCGGCGGCGAGAACGGGATCGAGTAGTGGCTGTAGCCGTAGGAATATTTCGAGACGAACAGATAATCGCCGACCAGCAGCGTCGCCTTCATCGAGCCGGACGGGATGTTGAACGGCTGGAACAGGAAGGTGCGGATCACCAGCGCGATCAGGAGAGCATGGATCACGACCCGGATCGTTTCGCCGACGCCGCTTTCAGTTTTCGTTCCCGAAGTCACGCTCATTGCTCTCTCAATTCCAGCCGGCGATCACAGAACGCCCTCCTCCCGCGAACGACCCACCGGTTCGCAGCCCAAGGAGATTGTCCTGATTCTGATAGTGAGGGCCAATTCCGGCGTAAAGCCGAATTCGCCCAGCCTGATTTGCGTCCGCGGACTTTTAGACGGTTGTCGCAGGCCACGCAATCAAGGATCGCATCAAAAACGTATAAGATATTGATTTTTAATAAGAATTATAAAATGGCCAGCAAACTTTCAGGGCTTGACCCGCGGCACGGCGGAAATAATCACGAAGGCCTGCGCCAACGGCCAGTCGTCGGTGATCGACAGATCGATCTGGGCCTCGAATCCCTCCGGTGTCAGGGCCTGGAGCCGGGCCAGCGCCCCCCCGGTCAGCCGCATCGACGGCCGCCCCCCGGGCAGGTTGACCACCCCCATGTCGCGCCACCAGACGCCTTGCCTGATACCGGTGCCGAGTGCCTTGGAGCAGGCCTCCTTAGCGGCAAAGCGCTTGGCGTAGGTCGCCACCACCATCTTCTCGTTCTTGGCGCGCCGCTCCGCCTTGGCCCGCTCGGCCGCGGTGAAGATGCGGTCGAGGAAACGCTCGCCATGGCGCTCCATCACCTTGCCGACGCGGGTGATGTCGATGAGGTCGGAGCCGATGCCGATGATCATGCCCGGCTCCGTCCGATATCCATCGCCGCGCGCATCTTGCGCACCGTCTCGGCAAGACCGACGAATAGTGCCTCGCCGATCATGTAGTAGCCGATGTTGAGCTCCATGATTTCAGGCAGCGCGGCAATCTTCTCCGCCGTCGCGTAGTCCAACCCGTGGCCGGCATGGACCTCGAGGCCAGCGTCCTTCGCGAGCTTCACGCCTGCCACGATCCGCTGCCATTCGGCCTCGGCCCTATCAGCGTGGCCGTCGACCACGGCGTCGCACCAGGCGCCGGTATGGATCTCGATCACGGGCGCACGCAGCTGCGCCGCCATCTCGATTTGCTGGGGGTCCGCGGCAATGAACAGCGAGACGCGGATGCCGGCATCGTTCAAGCGCGCGATATAGGGAGCGAGCGCATTGTGCTGGCCGACCACGTCGAGCCCGCCCTCGGTCGTCACCTCCTGGCGCCGCTCCGGCACCAGGCACACCGCATGCGGCTTGGTGGCGAGCGAGATGCGCATCATGTCGTCGGTGGCCGCCATCTCGAAATTCAGCGGCTTGGAGATCTCCGCCTTCAGCCGCGCCATGTCCTCGTCGCGGATGTGCCGGCGGTCTTCACGCAGATGCGCGGTGATACCGTCGGCGCCGGCCTCGATCGCAACCAGCGCGGCGCGGACCGGATCGGGATGACGGCCACCGCGGGCGTTACGGACGGTTGCGACATGGTCGATATTGACGCCGAGGCGGAGCGGAGATGCGGGCATTTCAGGACTCACGAGATCGGAGACGGGCAACGACGACAAACGCCTATCCATTAACACGTTCGACACGGGCGACGACCGCCTTGGCGCGCAGCTGGGCCAGGATCGCGCTCAAATGCTTGAGATCGTAGACTTCGAGATCGATCGTCGTCTCCGTGAAGTCGGGCGAGCGGCGCTGCATGCTGATATTGTCGATATTGCCGTCGTGCTCGGCGATCACGGTCGCGATCTGCGCCAGCGCGCCGGGCTCGTTGACGTTCTCGACCTTGATGCGCGCCGGGAAGCGCTGCGGCGCGGAATCCTCGATGTCCCAGCGGACGTCGAGCCAGCGCTCCGGCTCCT
Source organism: Bradyrhizobium genosp. A (assembly GCF_049949275.1). Classification (NCBI taxonomy): domain Bacteria; kingdom Pseudomonadati; phylum Pseudomonadota; class Alphaproteobacteria; order Hyphomicrobiales; family Nitrobacteraceae; genus Bradyrhizobium; species Bradyrhizobium genosp. A. The sequence continues at coordinate 4,868,404 of NZ_CP188196.1, forward strand.
CTTCGAAATCCTTCAGCGCCGGCGACTGGATCGGATAGATCGTGATCCCCTCGCCCGGCGTGACGATGCCGACGATGCGATCGCCGGGCACGGCGCCGCCGTTCGGCGCGAACTTCACCGGCAGGTCGGAATTGTTTCCGCCAATGGGAATCGCAACCGGGCTACGCGACGGCTCCAGCGCCTTCTCCTTGAGCTTGGCGGCGAGCCCCTTCTTGACGCCGTAGCGCGCGACGCGCTCCTCCTTGTAGTCGGGATACATCGCGCGCGCGACGTGAGACGCCTTGATCTCGCCGCGACCGACCGCCGCCATGACGTCCTCGATCGAGGTGCGCGCCAGCCGCGGCAGCGCGCCCTTGAGCTTGTCGTCGGCGTATTCGATCTTGGCGCGCTCGAACAGGCGCTCGACGATGCGCCGGCCGAGACCAACATATTGATCGCGCACCGCGGTGCGCGTTGCGCGCCGGATCGCGGCGCGCGCCTTGCCGGTGACCGCCAGCGTTTCCCACGCCGAGGGCGGCGCCGATTGGGCTTCCGAGGTCAGCACCTCGACCTCGTCGCCGTTCTGAAGCTCGGAGGACAGCGGCGCGAACTGGCCGTTGATCTTGCAGCCCACGGCACTGTTGCCGACGTCGGTATGCACGGCATAGGCGAAGTCGATCACATTGGCATGGCGCGGCAGCGCGATCAGCTTGCCCTTCGGGGTGAAGCAGAACACCTGGTCGTGGAACAGCTCGAGCTTGGTGTGCTCGAGGAATTCCTCGGGGTTGGCGCTTTCCGAGAGGATGCCAATGGTGTGGCGCAGCCAGGCGAACGCGTTGGACTCGCGCTTGAGGAATTCGGTCGGCGAGCCCACGCCTTCCTTGTAGAAGACGTGAGCGGCGATGCCTCGCTCGGCGATCTGGTCCATCGCCTCGGTGCGGATCTGAAGCTCGACGCGCTGGTTGCCGGGGCCGATCACGGTGGTGTGGATCGAGCGGTAGTCGTTCTGCTTCGGCGTCGAGATGTAGTCCTTGAAACGCCCCGGCACGACCGGCCAGGTGGTGTGGACGATGCCGAGCGCGCGATAGCAGGCCTCGATGTCGTTGACGACGACACGGAAGCCGAAGATATCGGACAATTGCTCGAAGCCGACCGACTTGCGCTCCATCTTGGTCCAGATCGAAAACGGCTTCTTGCGGCGGCCATAGACCCGCGCACCGAGTCCCCTATGGCGCAGATTGTTGGAGAGCTGGTCCTCGATCTCGCCGATCAGATTGCGGTTGCGCTCGGCGAGCGCATCGAGCCGCTGCATCACCACCGAATAGGCTTCGGGATCGAGGGTGCGGAAGGACAGGTCCTCCAGCTCCTCGCGCATTTCCTGCATGCCCATGCGTCCGGCCAGCGGCGCGTAGATGTCGAGCGTCTCCTCGGCAATGCGCCGCCGCGATTCCGTCGGCACGAAGTCGAGCGTGCGCATGTTGTGCAGGCGGTCGGCGAGCTTGACCAGCAGCACGCGGACATCGTCGGCAATGGCCAGCAACAATTTGCGCAGGTTCTCGGCCTGCTTGGCCTCGCGCGACACCAGCTCGAGTCGCTTCAGCTTGGTCAGGCCCTCGACCAGCGCGCCGATCTCGGGACCGAACAGCTGGTCGATCTCCGCCCGCGTCGCCTCGGTGTCCTCGATCGTATCATGCAGCAGCGCAGCGACGATGGTCGCGTCGTCGAGCTTCAGGTCGGTGAGAATCGCCGCCACTTCGAGCGGGTGCGAGAAATACGGGTCGCCGGAGGCGCGGGTCTGCGAACCATGCGCCTTCATGGCGTAGACATAGGCGCGGTTCAGCAGGTCTTCGTTGGTGTTCGGATTGTAGGACCGGACGCGTTCGACGAGGTCATATTGACGCATCATGCGCGCGCGCGGCTTCGCTGGCCGTGCCACCGGCGCAGTCGGGGCCACGGCAACCGATTCGGTTGCGGCCTGCATCTGCGTGGGTCTGCGGCGTCGATACACCATGCCGTCCTGCCTTCAAACGGACCATGAAACGACCCGTTGTATACACCCTAAGCTCCGATCGCGGGCGCAGCCGATCAATTCACTGACAGGCGCGCGGTGCAAACCGGCAACGCTATGGTAACCACGAAAACGCCAACAAAAGCAAAGGCCCGAACACCGGTTCGGGCCTTTGATAAGATCACAAGAAGTCGACGATCGCGATAGGACGATTACTCGTCCTCCTCGGGCTGCTCTTCCGGCGGCGCGAGGCCTTCGAGGCCCTTCAGGAGCTCCTCTTCGGTCATGCGCTCCACAGCGACCTCGGTATCGTCGGCATCGACGCTGGCGCCGGCGGAACCGATCAGCGGCACCGTGTCCGGCTCGGGCTCGTCCACCTCGACGAACTTCTGGAGGGAGTGCACTAGCTCCTCGCGGAGGTCCTCCGGCGAGATGGTCTCGTCGGCAATCTCGCGCAAAGATACAACAGGGTTCTTGTCGTTATCGCGGTCAACCGTTAGTTGTGAACCGGACGAAATCATGCGGGCACGGTGGGCGGCCAGCAGGACCAGGTCAAACCGGTTGTCGACCTTGTCGATACAATCTTCTACGGTGACGCGAGCCATAGACTGTCGCTCCGTTGTGTGTGAGACGAAATATGTGGATGATTGGGGCTAGTTATAGGGGCCGGACCGATTTCGCAAGGCAAATTTGTAATTTGGCCTCGCCAAACGCCTCTGGTACCTCCACATTAGGGCTGGGGTGGGTGGTTTCCCGGGCTGCCATTGAGGGCGGCGCCGGGAGTATGAAAGTCGGCCATAACTATACCTTGATTGCCCTGACTTCTCCTGATTTGCGGTTTCGACGGGTTTCGGCAGGACTTTGAACTGCGCGGCTTGCTGCCGCCGCGCCAACAATAAACGAATTATCACGAACACGACGCGAGCAAACTGAATGTCACCTTCCCCTACCAACAAGATCGCGCTCTTCATCGACGGGGCCAATCTTTACGCAACTGCGAAAACTCTCGGCTTTGACATCGATTACAAGCGATTGCTGAAGGAGTTTCAGAGCCGCGGGACGCTGCTGCGAGCGTTCTACTACACGGCTATCATCGAGGATCAGGAATATTCCTCGATCCGTCCGCTGATCGACTGGCTCGACTACAACGGCTACACCGTCGTCACCAAGGCGACGAAGGAGTTCATCGACGCCTCCGGCCGCCGCAAGGTCAAGGGCAACATGGACATCGAGCTTGCCGTCGATGCCATGGAGCTCGCCGAGCACGTCGACCAGATGGTGCTGTTCTCAGGCGACGGCGACTTCCGCTCGCTGGTCGAGGCCGTGCAGCGCCGCGGCGTGCGGGTCACGGTGATCTCCACCATCGCCAGCCAGCCGCCGATGATCGCCGACGAGCTACGCCGCCAAGCCGACGTCTTCACCGATCTCGTCGAGTTGCAGTCCAAGCTTGGCCGCGACCCGTCCGAGCGTCCCGCCCCGCGCGATCGCGAGGCGCGCCACCATGCCCCGCAGTTCCTCCAGCGCGCGACCACGATGGCGCCGAGGGGCGATGACGACTTCGAGGAGTGAGGCGGCCCGGTCTAGCCGCCAGGCCCCCGCCCTCGTTCCAGACCGTAATTGTCCGCTCTGCTCGCGCCTGGTCGCCTTTCGCGAGGCGAACCGCGCGCGCGAGCCGCTGTGGCACAACGCTCCGGTCCCGCCGTTCGGCGACATCACGGCGCGCCTCCTGATCGTCGGTCTCGCGCCGGGGATGCAGGGCGCCAACCGCACGGGCCGGCCGTTCACCGGTGACTATGCCGGCGATCTGCTCTACGCCACGCTGCTCGAATACGGCTTTGCCAAGGGCACCTATCAGGCCCGGCCCGACGACGGCCTGAAGCTGGTCGACTGCCGGATCGCCAATGCCGTGCATTGCGTCCCGCCGCAGAACAAGCCGCTGCCGGTCGAGATCAACACCTGCCGCCAGTTTCTCGCGGCGAACCTCGCGACGATGCCGCAGCTGCGCGCGATCGTCGCGCTCGGACGGATTGCGCACGACACGGTGCTCAAGCCGCTGAACCTGAAGGCCTCGCAAGCCCCGTTCGGCCATGGCGCGGTGCACCAGGCCGGTGCGTTCAAGCTCTACGACAGCTATCACTGCTCCCGCTACAATACGAACACGGGCGTGCTGACGACAGACATGTTCCGCAGCGTGTTCGCGAGGGTGAAGGCCGACCTCGACTAGAGCGTTTTCGAGCGAAGTGGCTTCCGGTTCGCGTAAAGAAAACGCGTCAAAATAATCAACCCTTTGCTGGAGTCTTTGCGGGATTGGCCTTCAGCCAGTCCAGCACATCGCCCGCGTTCCGATCGGGCGGAAACACCGGATAGAACACATGGGTGATCCTGGCGTCGTCGACGATCAGCGCGAGGCGCTTGATCAGCGTGAGGCCCGCAACCTCCATGGTCGGCAGGTTGAGAGCACGCGTGAACGCCAGCTTTTCGTCCGAGAGCACCGGGAATGGCAGATGCAGACGCGACGCCATCTCGGTCTGATATTCGTTGCTTTGGGTCGAGAGGCCAAATACCTGCGCGGCCCCGGCAGCCTTCAACTCGGCGAACAGGTCGCGAAACGCACAGGTCTGCGGCGTGCATCCCCGCGCGCCCGGGATCATGTCCCAATCATCGACCAGCGCGATCTTGCCGGGCTCGCCGGTGCGCGGGTACGCGAACACCACGGTGCGGCCCGGGAGCGCCGAAAGATCGACCGAATTGTCATCGGTCGCACGCAGGCTGATCGCCGGCAGCGTCAGGCCTTTCAGATGCGCGGCACCGCCATCGTCGGCGGGTGCGGGGATCTGGCTCCAATCGACCTCGAGCAGGTTTTTCTGAGACATCCTGTCCTCTTGCTCTCCTCTTGCCGCTATCCCCTCGCCCGCATCAGCCGGCCCTTCTCCCGGCTCCAGTCGCGCTTCTTCTCGGTCTCGCGCTTGTCGTGCAGCTTCTTGCCCTTTGCAACCGCGAGCTGCAATTTGGCACGCCCGCGTTCGTTGAAGTAGAGCTTGAGAGGGATCAGCGTCATGCCTTCGCGGTCGACCGCGCCCATCAGCTTGTTGATCTGCCGGCGGTGCAGCAACAGCTTTCGCGGCCGCTTGGGCTCGTGGTTGAAGCGGTTGCCCTGGAGGTATTCGGGAATGGTGGCGTTGATCAGCCAGATCTCGCCATCCTTCGAGTCGGCGTAGGACTCGGCGATCGTGCTCTTGCCGTTGCGGATCGACTTGACCTCGGTTCCGGTCAGCGCAATCCCCGCCTCGACCGTGTCCTCGATCGCATAGTTGAAGCGGGCCTTGCGATTTTCCGCCATGACCTTGATGGGACGTTCGTTCTTATCGGCCATGACCTACAAAATCCGGAACAACAAATCTGATCGAGATGCGCGCGTAAGCTAACAGTTTGGATGAAGCGGGCGCGTCACTTCTTGAGGAGATCGCGGATCTCGGTCAGCAGCACGACCTCGGCCGACGGCTTCGGCGGCTCCGCGGGCTTGGCCTCTTCCTTGCGCTTCAGCGTGTTCATGGCGCGGATCACCAGGAACAGCACGAACGCGACAATGATAAAGTTGATCGTCAGCGTAAGGAAGCTGCCGTAAGCAAGTACTGCGCCTTGCTTTTTCGCATCCGCTAAGTTGGTGGCGCTAACCGTCTTCGACAAGGAGACGAAGTAATTCGAGAAGTCGAGGCCGCCGGTGGCGGCGCCGATGATCGGCATGATGATGTCACCGACCAGCGAAGTGACGATGGCGCCGAAGGCCGCGCCGATGATGACGCCGACCGCGAGGTCGACGACGTTGCCCTTCATGGCGAAATCGCGGAACTCAGTGAGCATCCGCCTGCCCTTTTCGTCGACGCTCATGAACGCTCCCCGATTGGCTAGCGCATCAGTTGATCAGGCCCGCGTGCACCATGGCGTCGCGCACGGCAGCGCGGGTCGGCTCAGACACGGGCACCATCGGCAGTCGCAACGTCTCGCCGAACTTGCCGAGCAGCGACATCGCGTACTTGATCGGCGCCGGATTGCTCTCGATGAAGAGGTTGTTGTGCAGCGGCATCAGCTTGTCGTGGATCGCGAGAGCCGCCTTGGCGTCGCCCTTCTGCCAGGCTGCGTGGAACTCGGCGCACAGGCGCGGCGCGACATTCGAGGTGACCGAGATACAGCCATGGCCACCATGCGCCATGTAGCCGATGATGGTGGCGTCCTCACCCGAGAGCTGGTTGAAGTCTTCGCCGAGCGCCGCGCGCTGCTGCGACACGCGCACCATGCTGGCGGTGGCGTCCTTGACGCCGGCAATGTTCTTCAGCTCCCACAGCCGCTTCATGGTGTCGACCGACATGTCGATCACCGAGCGCGGCGGGATGTTATAGATGATGATCGGAATCCCGATCGCATCGTTGATCGCCTTGAAGTGCTGATACATGCCTTCCTGGGTCGGCTTGTTGTAGTAGGGCGTCACCACCAGCACGGCATTGGCGCCCGCCTTCTCGGCATGCTGGGCCAGCTCGACGGCTTCCTTGGTGGAGTTGGAGCCGGCGCCGGCGATCACGGGCACGCGACCCTTGGCCTCCTCGATGCACCATTCGACGACCTTCTTGTGCTCGTCATGGCTGAGCGTCGGGCTCTCGCCGGTGGTGCCGACCGGCACCAGGCCGTTGGTGCCCTCGGAGATCTGCCAGTTGACCAGGGAGCGGAACGCCGCCTCGTCCAGCGAGCCATTCTTGAACGGCGTGACCAAGGCGGTGAACGACCCCCGGAATTTCGTCTTGGCTACCATGGACTTCCTCCGTACGCGGCGAGTTTTTAGAGCAAGCCCCCTACATATCGGGTCTCACCCGCCGGTAAAAGGGCCGCATCCGCGTGACGAACCGTTTAAGCCGCGATTTTGCCGCGGTGATGGTGCAAACCCGGCGGAGGTAAGCGGCTGTTGGTATTTTGTCCGCATATTCAATCAAATACAGCCAGATCTTGTACAGATAGGTCTTGAGCCAATTGACTGATTCGGGGCGACGAACCTCCGTGACCTCCTTTCCTCGTGCCGCATGGCGATCTGCCGGTCTGGCTCTATGCCTGTTGGGCGGCCTGTCGATCGGCTGCGTCGCCTTGGCCAAGTCCAATGAGACGGCCGAGGACACCGCGAAGGAACCTGCCAAGCAAGCTGCCAAGGGGACTGCAAAGGGAACCGCAAAGCCAGCTGCCAAGCCGCCCGCGAAGGAAACTCCGAAGGGATCGGCCAAGGAGGCAACCAAGGGCGCGGGCAACGAAGCCGCCAAGGGTGCAAGCAAGGGAGCAGCAGCAGCCGCCCCGGCTAAGGATGCTGCGAAGAAACCTGGGAAGGACGCTGGCAAGAACGCCAGCAAGGATGCCGCGAAGGACAAGCCGAAGCCCGCCGCTGCCGCCCCCGCGCCAAAATCCCGACCCGCCGCCAACACGTCCGCCGCGCCTGCGGTGACGGCCACCGTCAGACCTTCCGCCGCGGCCCCCGCCCCCGCCAGACCGGTCGCAACGCCGGTGCTGGCGCCTGCGACCCGCCAGCACGCCGCGCCGCGCAAGCCGGTCACGCCGGCCGCGGTCGCGGCGACCTCGTCGACATCGCAAGCCGACAAGGACACGCTCGAGAACGTCATCGAGCTCGTGCGCAAGCGCAAGCCGGGCGACGCCAGCAGTTACGCAGATTCGATTTCGGATCCCGTCGCGCGAAAGCTCGCGGAATGGATCATCCTGCGCAGCGAGGACAATGGCGCGAGCGTCGAGCGCTACCGCGCCTTCCTCTCCGCCAATCCGAGCTGGCCGTCGCAGACCTTCCTGCGCCGGCGCCTCGAAGCCGCGATGTGGGACGACAGGCGCGACGATTCCGTTGGCTGGTCGTGGTTCGAGAACGAATCCCCTGTTTCGGCCAAGGGCCGCTTCGTGCTCGCCAAGGCGATGCTGGCACGCGGCGACCGCGCCAATGCCGAGCGGCTGGTGCGCGAGGCCTGGCGCAGCGATCCGATGTCGGAGGATACCGAGAACAACGCGCTCGACCAGTTCGGCGCCCTGCTCACGCCGGGCGACCAGAAGGCGCGGATGGACACGCTGCTCTATGGCAGCGAGCACGAGGCAGCACTGCGCGCGGCAAAACGGCTCGGCGCCGGCTATGTCGCGCTCGCCAAGGCCCGCATCGCCTCGTTCAAGAAGGCGCCGAACACACGCGCGCTGCTTGAAGAGGTGCCGCGCGAGCTGCACAGCGATCCCGGCTTCATCTTCAGCAAGATCCAGCTGCTGCGGCGCGAGGAGAAGTTTGCCGAAGCTGCCCAGCTCATGCTGTCGGCGCCGAAGGATCCGGGCCACCTCTACAATCTCGACGAATGGTGGATCGAGCGGCGCCTGCTGGCGCGCAAGATGATCGACACCGAGGAATTCCGCAGCGCCTATCTGATCGCGCGCGACGCAGCGCTTCCCTCGCGCGACATCTACAAGACCGAGCAGGAATTCACGGCGGGCTGGATTGCGCTGCGCTTCCTCAACGATCCCACGGCCGCCGCCCAGCACTTTGCCCGCATCGGCGTCGGCAGCGTCAATCCGACCACGCTGGCGCGTGCCGGTTACTGGCAGGGCCGCGCCGCCGAGGCCGCCGGTCGCCAACAGGAGGCGCGCAACGCCTATGCCCGCGCAGCCGAGCAATCCACCAGTTATTACGGCCAGCTCGCGCGCGCAAAACTCGGCCTGCCCCAGATCGAGCTGAACAGCCAGCCACGCAGCCGCGGCGCCGAGCGGCTGGAGATCGTGCGCGCGGCGCAACTGCTCTACGAGCTCGACGAGCGCGAACTCGCCGTGCCGATGCTTGCCGACATGGGCGAGAATGGCGATCCCGAGGCGCTGACCGGCCTCGGCGAGCTGACCCAGCGCCACGGCGACGCGCGTGGCATGCTGCTGGTCGGCAAGGCCGCGCTCAATCGCGGCCTGCCGTTCGACTTCTACGCCTACCCCATCAACGGCATTCCACAGTTCACGCAGATCGGTCCCGAGGTCGAGCGCAGCATCGTCTACGCGATCGCGCGACAGGAAAGCGCATTCAATCCCTCAGTGGTCTCGCCGGCGCAGGCCTATGGCCTGATGCAGGTGACGCCGGACGCCGCGCGTTACGTCTGCAAACGACACGGCGCGACCTACGACCTCTCGCGGCTGAAGAACGATTCGTCCTACAACGCCACGCTCGGGGCGGCCGAGCTCGGCGGTCTGCTCGAGGATTATCGCGGCTCCTACATCATGACCTTCGCGGCCTACAACGCCGGCCGCGGCAGCGTGAAGAAGTGGATCAACCGCTACGGTGACCCGCGCGACCCGAAGATCGACGCAGTCGACTGGGTTGAGCTGATTCCCTTTTCCGAGACGCGCAACTACGTGCAGCGGATCGTGGAGAATCTTCAGGTCTACCGCGCCCGCTTCGGCGGCGGCACGCGCTTGCAGATCGAGGCCGATTTGCGCCGCGGCGCCGGCAGCGTGGAGTAGCGGCCTCCTCTCTCGAACGGAAGAACCACCACTGGCCATGCCCGGGTTGAGCGCGGCCGGTCCAGAACTTCAGAAGCGTTCTCAACTTCAAGACTTGCTACGCGCTGCCTAACCAACTGGATGAATTGGGGCTGGAATGATATCGCCACTGCCGCGCCTTTGCCACCGCCGAGCCTTGGACTTGAAATAGGGACGGTTGGGTATCAGAACGAAGAGGCCGCCTCGCAAGGCGGCCTCTTCGTTTCCGGAGACGTGATCGGCTCCGTCCGGTCCGTGCCCCGGTCGATTATCATCTGTCGATTTGCGCGTCAGAAGGCCAGGGCCGCATCGCCAAAAAGCAAGAGCCCCCGGCGGTTTCCCGCCGGGGGCTCGAGTTGATTGGTAGATATCAGAAGTTGCGCTGAGCGCGGAGGAGCAGAACGAGCGAGTTCTGATCCTTCAGCTCGTACACGGCTGCCGGCTTGGCAGCGGTAGCAACGGCCGGAGCAGCGATCGTGCCGGAATACTTCTGATCCAGGCGCGACCAGCTCAGGTCAGCGTTGCGGAAGCTGGATGGACGCCATGTAGTCGTGGATCGACTGATCAGGGATCGACCTGCGAGCAATCAGGTGGTGAATACAGTTCGCAGCAAGGTCAAATGAGCGGTAGCAATGATGAGAGATCATAGCCAGATGCTTGAGTTGCTCGACCGTCATGTCAGCTGGCCGCATGAAGTTTCGCACATAGACGATATCGGCCTCGAGTAGCTGGTTCATAGCGGCATGGGGATTGGACGGGTCGCTCAATGGAGCGATCATGCGCTGTTTGAATGCTGTAAAGGCATGGGGAACGAATCCCTGTTTGCGCAATTCGGCATCGATATCCCCGAATGTCGGCTGGTCCTTGTAGAGACAAAGAAACGAAACCTCCGTTTGGATGACGACCGCCCGCTTCAGCTTTTGCCGCGCGCTTCCGAAGACGGCGAGTTCAGAGCCCTGAACGTCGATTTTCAGAAAATCCAGATCCTGGATTTCGGCAATGTCGTCGAGCCGGCGGGTCTGGACCGGATGTTCGCTGACCACGCTGCCCCATTCGGCAAATTTCGCGAAATGCGACAGCACATTCTGATCCGGGAGCAGCAAGCTTGTCATTCCTGGCAGCCGGCAGAGACGCAGCTTTGCCTTGTGCCCGTTTCCGATGACATAGTGATAGTAGCTCTCGAGGTCGCTCTTGCGGGCGTTGAGCACCGCAAGCGCTTCGTCCTGCGGTTCAAAGCCAACGACGGTACAAAGTCTTCGTTGCAGCATCGCCTTGTAGGGTGGCTCGCCATCGATCGGATTGGCCCCGACATCGACCACCGAGGTCAGCCGTGCTGGCCGGATGAGATCGTTCAGAAGGTCCGGTTCGTTGTTACTCATATGCAGTGAAGCCCATGGAGGGAATTACATGAGGCGTCGCGCCAAGGCGGCCTCATGATGAGATTTAGACGGCAAACGAGGCCGGCGCTTCGCCGGCGCAATGCCGGCGCCACATTTCATTGAAGGCCTTTTCGATGTGTCGGGTCATGCCGACAGTATCGAAAAGAGGCCAAGTGGTCCGATGTGTCGCCAGCTTGCTCTTCAGGGCGGTTCGAAGTTCGGAATCGTGCGCAATGCGAAGCGCCAAACTCTCATATTCGTCCAGCGAGCGCGTCACCAGTTCAGGAAGACCGACAGCATTCAGGAGACTGGCTGCAACACGTCCCGCAAAGGCGGTGCCAAGGCAGGTCAGGACCGGCAAGCCAGCCCAAAGGGCGTCGCTGGCCGCGGTATGGGAGTTGTAGGGCAATGTATCCAGGAACAGATCGGCGAGTTGGTGGCGCGCCAAATGTTCGTCGACGGGGACGTGTGGGGCGAACACGATCCTCTCGGCGCCGATGCCGCGCGCAACAGCTTCACGCGTCAGGTTCTCCCTGGCGATCGGGTCTCCATCAAGCAGCCAAAGGACGCTGCCGTGGGTCTTGCTGAGCAGCCTCATCCAGACTTCGAACAGCGGGGGCGTGATCTTGGACGTTCGGTTGAACGCGCAGTAGACGAATGCATCCTCCGCCAGTCCGACCTCGCTCCGGGCCGGCGCATTTGGCAGAGGCTTCGGGTCGGTCACCTGATAGCTGTCGGGGAGATAAATCACCTTCTCGGCGTAATACTTTTGCTCTCCTCCGGGGATGACGATGCGGTCGGCCATGACGTAGTCGATATAGGACGCGCCCATCGTGCCGGGGAAGCCGAGATAGTTGACCTGAATGGGAGCCGCCCGGCGCGCAAGGATTTTCGGCCGCGCACCGGCGGTGAAGCCCCCGAGATCGACGAGGACCTCAATATCGAGCTGGCGTATCAGCTTGACGACGGCCTCGTCGGTAAGATGGCTGACGTCTTCAAAGCGTTCGAATGCTGCCTCCAGGCGGCTGCGCATCTTGCTGCCGTCATCCGGACCGTAGGAGATGGCGCTGATTTCGAAGCGCTCGCGGTCGTGCGCCTCGAAAAGTCCGGCCGTCAAATGCGCGGTGGCGTGATTACGAAAATCGGCAGACAGGTACGCGACCCGCAGCCGGGAAACCGGCGACGGCGTTCGGGGTATTTCGCCAGCTCGTTCCGGGGCGACGTTGGCGACATATGTCTTCGCACAGGTCAATTGGTGTGCGGGAGATGACGAGACATGAAAGAAAGCAAAGGGATCGATCGCCGCGCCGGATTGGACGGCCTCGTCCAGCGCGCCCTGTTCGCGTTCGAAACTGCGCCAGTCGGCGCGCTTCCGCCTGGAAGCAATCAGCTTGCTCAACGCGAACGGGAAAGCCTTGTCCAGTGCGACCGTTCTTTCGAGCGCTCCGATCGCTTCGTCGTCTCGACCCATTTGAGTAAGGACCTCAGACAACGCGAAATGGTTCTGTGGATTCGACGGAGCAAGCTCGACGGCGCTTTGGTAGCTGTTATGCGCTTCGTCAAGCTGACCAAGCTGCTGGGACGCACTGCCTCGGTTTGCGAACGCTGCGCTCGATGGCGCAATCGCAATTGCGCGATCAAATTCCGCGATGGCGCCCTGCAGCTCCTTCCGTGCAAGCAGGATCGCGCCGCGATTGAGATGCGCTTCGGCGAAGTTCGGAGACAGGGCAATGACTTTCGCAAACCAAGCGAGTGCATCGTCTGTCTTGTCCAATGCACGCAGCACGTTGGCATAGTTGAATAGAACGTGGGGATTGCCGGAGTCGACACGGACAGCCTTCTTGAGCAATGGTTCGGCGCCCGCGAAATTGCCGCGCTGGGCGTGCAACAGCCCCAGCATATGCAGCGCGATGGGATGCGTCTTGCTTCCCCTCAGAATGGTCGTGTAGGCGAGCTCCGCCTCCAACAGATTGCCCGAACGGTGCGCAGCAATTGCCTGGTCCAGATTAGCCGACAGATGGGGTGAGGTGGGAGCCGAAGCTCCCTTGTTGCGGCTTTGCTGCGACATATGATTGGATTCTGCACCCCGACGACGGGTCGGTTTTTTGGTGAACTGGTGCAAAAAACTCTAGTCGCCTTTGCTGGAGAGAACAACGGCCGCGCCGTCGCGCTGCAAGGCACGAAATGAGCGCGTGTGTCGATTTCGCGCGGCAAGAATGTTCAAAGTGACAAGCAAAAAATAGACCCCCAGCGAAATCGCTGGGGGTCTTTGTTATCGGCTCAGGACTGATTTTAGAAGTTACGCTGAGCGCGGAGGAGCAGGGCGAGCGAGTCCTGGTTCTTCATCTCATAGAGAGCTGCCGGCTTGGCAGCGGTCGCAAGGCCCGGGCTCGCGATGGTGCCCGAGTACTTCTGGTCCAGATGCGACCAGCTCAGGTCCGCCGTGAACGCCAGGTTCTTCACCGGGCTCCAGACGGTGTTGACACCGATCACACCGAAGTTGAAGTTGGGGTTGCAGTTGCCGGTGAGGCCGAGCAGCCCAACCATGTTCGCGCAGATCGTAGCCTTGCCAGCCGAACCGTACTGCAGGGCGCCGTAGCCACCATAGATGGCGCTCACCCAGTTCGGGTTCCAGTTGTGGCTGTAGCCACCGCGGAAGCCCCAGGTCTTGACGGATTCGATCGACGAGCCGGTGGTGAAGACACCATCGGCGATGCCGGCAATTCCGAGGCCCTGATAGGCGCCAATGCCGCTACCGCTGTACATGAAGAAGGTCTGCGGGAACAAGCTCTGGAAGTTGTAGCGGCTCGCACCATCGGTATAGACCGCCTGCAAGTTGATCGAGTCACCTGCGCCAGTCGGGATGTTCTTGATCGACAACGAACCCTGAACCGCCCAACCCCACTTGTCAGTCGGGTGACCCGAAGGTTCCGTCCCGAGGTAATAGGCAGCATGCATGTCATGCGCGGCAACCGAGATCTGAGCCAGACCCCAGGCCTGGTCAACACGGACGGCACCGGTGATATCGGGTGCGCGCGTGCCACCCCAATCGTTGGCGCCGTACGCGCCCGTGATCATGCCGCCCGCAGTCGCGCTCGACAGATTCCAGAGGTTCGACTGACCGCCAGCGGATGTCGTTTCATCCTCCAACGCGATCGAACCGGTGATGCCCTGGCCGAAGTCAGCGGTATAAGCGACCTGATTGATGCCGGTGACGTGGTTGGAACCGCCCGGAAGGGTATCGGGACCGCCAGCCGGATAGCTCTGCCACGGGGCGTCGAAGATCGAGACCGTGCGGCCGAAGGTGAAGCCAGCGAACTGGATGAACGCATGGTAGAGGCCGAGGGAGGCCGAAGTGTTAGGCGTGCCCGCAACGATCGACGGGTTGCTGCCGGTGACGCTTTGCGTATCCCACGTGAAGACCAAGTCGGCGTAGGTACGAACAACACCGTACTCGGTCGCCGTGCGCGTATCGACCGTGAAGTCCATACGAGCGCGTTCGCCCCAGTAGTTTGTCAGACGGTTATTCGAACCCTGGTTCGCGCCTTGACGGAAACCGTAGTCACCGCCGACGGCCCAGACGTCGGCGCGCAGATAGCCACCAAACTTGATGCAGGTGTCGGTGCCCGGCATGTAGTAGAAACCCGCACCGTACAGGGAGCAGATCTTCACGTATTCGACCGCTTTGGCCTTCACGGGGAGATCGGCAGCCTGCGCTCCGCTCACGGCGATGAGACCCGCCGCTGAGCCGAGCAAAAGGCTCTTAACCAACTTCATGTTAAACCTCCAAGTTGCTCTTCAGGGAAGGTCACTGACCCGAATGGCCAATTCCCAAACCCCCTTTAAATCACCGCTTTGGCCACCTTCGCGTCTTCGGACACACCCGCATGAACGCGAGGGACTTAAGCGAAAGACCTAAACGGGACGACCTTGGGATGCCCCCCTCCGTCGCCCGATCACAATTACTGAACGTCCTTGCACACACAACAAGAGAACGCGCCGAAACGGGCCTATGGAGTGTGTTTTCCGGCGGGTGTTGCACAAATAACACGCAGATGTGATCAGGCGGCGCCGACAACACGTTGTTATTGCTTATATTTTTTAATCGGTTCCATCTGCTCCGGAGTTCCCGGTCTGGTGCCTCGCGCGCCGACTTACGCACACTCGCGGTTCTGAAGGGCCCGAATCGTAGAATCGGTAAAAACACCCAACGGGATGTGTTGCGCCCGTAAGGCTCGCTGATCCCTGGCGGAACAGATGCAGTCCAGGAAGCACAGCATGCGTGGCACGGACACTCTATAAGGGCTGAAGCCGCCTGGGAGATTGAGGAATCAGGGCGGGCACCCTGAGCTGGCGGAAATCGTTGGGAATATTCGGGCGAAAACATGCGCTTCCAAATTGACCGGCCCAAGCAATTAGATGCATAAGGCTCGCACCGGAGAGGTGGCCGAGTGGCTGAAGGCAACGCTTTGCTAAAGCGTCATACGGTCTCAAGCTGTATCGAGGGTTCGAATCCCTCCCTCTCCGCCACCCAGCAGATGTCCAGCCCGCACACATGGGTAACAGGTCGTACCTAAGACATGGGTGACAACCTCGTGCCGAACGGGTTGTCGAGGGGCTGCAAGGTTTTTTGCTCCAGATCGAAGTATCCCAAATCATAGTGCATGAAGCTGACGAGCCAAATGCCGTCGTCGACCTCCTTGATGCCAAGCTTTTGTCCGGCCAGCACAGTGGAGAGATTGATCCGCTTGCGATGCAGGCAGAGGCGCCCGCAAGCGGTGACAAGAACCTCGCGATCGTGGAATGGATAGCTCAGCTCAGGCAGGCCGTCATAGCCACGGGTTGATGGTGTGTAGAGTTCAGCAGGACATTTCATGTCGAGCGCCTCGTGGGGGCGTTCGACATTGAACTCGTGAGTGAATGCATCAAAGCGGGCCTGTTGCTGCAGGCTGTTGAAGCCTGGCGGCCGGGTCGCCTCCTTCTTGAGGGTGAGGTGCATACGCTCATGGCGGCCGTTTTGCTGCGGATGGCCGGGCTTGATGCGTTCGATGGCGATGCCGAGCCTGAGCCACCACACCGAGAGCTTTGAGAGATTGAACAAGGCATTGGGGCTGGCAAACGGCACGCCATTGTCGGAGCGGATGGCCATCGGCAGGCCGCGCTCCCGGAACAGCCGTTCGAAGGCCGTGATGGCCGGCTCTTCCTGGGTGGAGTCGAGCGCCTCGCACAAGAGCAGGAGCCGTGAGGCATGGTCGGTGACGGTCAGCGGATAGCAGTAGTGACCATTGCCGAGCTTAAACTCGCCCTTGAAGTCGGCGCACCAGAGGTCATTAGGAACAGCGCCTTCCGAGAGCGGCGTGCCGCGCGCGCGGTGGCGCGGCCCGCCTGAGCGCTTGACCAGGCCATGACGGTCGAGGACCGCATGGATGGTGCTTTTGGCCGGAACCTTGATGTCGCCGTCGAGCCGCCGCACCAAAAGCTCCCGGATCTTGCGCGCACCCCAATGTGGCTTCTCGCTCTTGAGCCGGACGACCAGGGTCTCGATCTGCTGGGGCAACTGATTGGCATAGCGCACCGGCCGGCGCGACCGATCGTTCAGGGCCTCCAGGCCGTGCGCTCTGTAGCGATCAAAAATCTTGTAGCCGGTCGTACGGGAGATGCCGAAATCCCGACAGACCTCGGTCATGGCTTCCCCGTCCAACAAACGGGCCACAAAGCGCAGGCGTTCTTCCATCACCGAACTCGCTTTCCACGGCATCCACACCTCCCGCAGAACAAAAGCGGAAAGTGTAACCCATGTGTCCGGTACGTCCTGTCACCTATGTCTCGGGCCGCTCAAGAATCCAGGTCTGTTCATTTGAAAGCGATCGCGTCGCACCGACTGCGACAGCCTGGCACAAGGATTCGCGCGGCTGACCTCAGCCTGATTCGCCCGCTCCTTATATATACGTGTGCGCACGCCTAGACGCGGGATCGCCAGATCCGCCAATGCGAGGGCGAGATCAGCACCGCCTCGCCTTGCCCAGACATTGAACCAGACGCCGGCCCTGCGCCGGCACGGAAACATCAGCGGAAGAATGCCGGTCTTGTGCGGCCGTCCGAGTTCCAGATCGCAATCGTCGGACGCGATCTGAATCGGCAGCCACGGACTCCGTCCTGGGTCATTCTTGTCGGGATCGCTCATGCCGCGCGGGTCTAATCGGCGGCACGACGCGGGAACTTGATTCAGCGCAACCAGATCGCCCCGTGAAACCACGGGCCGATGCGCCTTTCAGTTCAGTGCGCGGACACCCACGCCCTCGCGTCACGCTGCGCGGCCGAGATCTCGGCCTCGGACATCTGGTCAGCCACTTCCTGGCGCAGCGCGACGGCATCCTTGCGGCCCTTCAGGGCTGCGAGGTTGAACCATTTGTGCGCGGCGACGAGGTCGACCAGGCCCGAGCGGCCGCTCGCCCAATAGATCCCACGCTCGAACAGAACGTCCGACAGCGCGCTTGCATCGATCGGCGTTGCCGCATCGAGATCGAAAGTCCCCTGAAACATAACGCATCCCCTTTTTCTTATGCCGCCTCGTTCCCCGAGCGCGGCTCCCGTCCAACTCTGATTTGCGTGATCCTTCTGGATCGCGCGCTGCTCAACTCATCCCCTGGGCTTCTTGCCCGTGCCGTTTGCCGGCTTGTTGGAGGCGATGATGGCGGGCAAATTTGAATGGCAGTTTAAGTATCGCGATGAAGCAGACGTAAACGCGAGGCCGCGCCGCACGCGCGGGCAATTCAAGAAGTCCCTGATTTGCAGGCACTTCTGCGATTCGTCAGATTCGGTTTACCTTGGGATTTTGGGACATCGATAACCATCGCGCGCGGTGGCACGTGTCCTGTGATGTCTCCCTCCCGCTGTCGTCACCCGTCTGTGCGCACTTGCGCACTGGGGCGGGTGACCCAGTATTCCAGAGGCAGCAATCGTCCCCCGGGAAGGCCGCGGCGTACTGGATCGCCCGGTCGGAGCCGGGCGATGACATCGCGAGTGGAGAAGCAGCGTGCGGTCAGCGCGCAATCACGCCGCACCCTCGCCTGCCTCAAGGCAGCACGGCCAAGGCAGCACGGACACGGCAAAGCGACAGCGCAGGACGTCTGCGTCGCGGTCAGATCAACAATGTCGGGAAGGAATGCCGGCAATACCCCGGCCTCAGGGAACGAGGGCGTCGGCGAACACGTCAGGACCAGATTCCAAATTGGCCCGAAGGCCGTCTGTGGAATTGCGGAGCCCTTATTCAAGGAGCCGCACCGAACGAAGAAAACTTGTTTCTTCTGCCGGACCGGACTTTGACGAGCGAGCCCGTGAAAGCTGACGATCCGACCGTTGACCTGATGTCTCGCCGACACCCTCTATCGTCGACCAGAACCTCTAGGAGGCGCTGATGACGTGCCGGCTGTGGGAGCCGGCAACTTCAGAAGCGAAGTTACTTCTTCTTGGCGACCTTGCGGGTCTTCTTCGCAGTCTTCTTCACTGCGCTCTTCGCCTTCTTCGCCTTCTTCGCCTTCTTTGCTTTCTTGGCCATGTTGCCCTCCGATGTGTGAGATGGCTTTAATCGCTGCGCGCATTCGGGGATCGAATGCACTCACCCCGAATACACCAACACGACGAAAAAAACATCTTCTGACTTAAGGAAGTGTTGACGGCGCAGCGTGCGTGCGCCAGCCGCGCTTGATTTGCCGACACGCAGAGACACGCGTCTGCGATTGCAAATCCTTCTCGCAGCGTCGACGTCGGCAAGAGCAGTGATTGCAAGAATACACTATGCAGCAAGTATTATTCTGCGCGCACACATCGCGCGCGATCAGTGCGACGACGCACGCTGCAAAGCGCGCACACGCGTCGCGGAGGAGAGTCGCGGACTCTGAGTCGCGAATTTTGGCAACGAAATTATTTTCATGCTTAACGGCGGAAGCGCTCGTCAGGGCGTGTGCAAGTCGCCGTTTTGCGCGAATCGCGCCACCGCGATTCGGTCGCTGCGTCGCGCTTGATCGGGATGATGTCTGCTGTCGATGACGCGAGAATGCGTCGCATCGTGAACCGGAAGCGAGGTGACGAAGCGTGTCGTCACCTCGTCCGAACGCGTGACGTCAGATGCCGAGCTTGCACTTGAGCAGTTCGTTGACCGCCTGCGGGTTCGCCTTGCCGCCGGACGACTTCATCACCTGGCCGACGAACCAGCCGAGCGACTGCGGCTTGTCCTTGACCTGCGCGGCCTTGTCGGGATTGGCCGCGATGATATCGTCGACAACCTTTTCGATCGCCGAAAGATCCGTGACCTGCTTCATGCCGCGGCTTTCGACCAGCGCACGAGGGTCGCCACCCTCCTGCCAGACGATCTCGAACAGATCCTTGGCGATCTTTCCGGAGATCGTGCCCTCGCCGATCAGGTCGATGATCGCAGCCAACTGCTCGGACGAGACAGGAGAGCCCGTAATATCCCGGCCTTCCTTGTTGAGACGGCCGAACAGCTCGTTGATCACCCAGTTCGCCGCCATCTTGCCGTCGCGGGCGCGGTTGACGAGCCTGTCGAGCACCGTTTCGTAGAACACCGCGCTCTCGCGCTCGGCGACCAGCACGCTCGCATCATAAGCCGACAGGCCGAAGTCGGCGACAAAGCGCGTCTTCTTCTGGTCCGGCAGCTCCGGGAGCTCAGCCTTCAGCTCGTCGACGAAGTTTTGCGAGAACTCCAGCGGCAGCAAATCCGGATCGGGGAAGTAGCGGTAGTCGTGCGCCTCTTCCTTCGAGCGCATCGAGCGCGTCTCGCCCTTGTTTGGGTCGTAGAGTCGCGTCTCCTGGTCGATCTGGCCGCCGTCCTCCAAAATTTCGATCTGGCGGCGCGCTTCGTACTCGATCGCCTGGCCGATGAAGGTGATCGAGTTCATGTTCTTGATCTCGCAGCGGGTGCCGAGCGGCGCGCCCGGCTTGCGCACGGAGACGTTGACGTCGGCGCGCAAGCTTCCCTTCTCCATGTCGCCGTCGCAGGTGCCGAGATAGCGCAGGATCGAGCGCAGCTTGGTCACATAGGCCTTGGCCTGCTCGGCATCGCGGATGTCGGGCTTGGAGACGATCTCCATCAGCGCCACGCCGCAGCGATTGAGGTCGACCAAGGACATGGTCGGCGACTGGTCATGCAGCAACTTGCCTGCATCCTGTTCCAGATGCAGTCGCTCGATACCGATGGTGGCCGTCTTGCCGCCGTCCAGCTCGACGACGACCTCGCCCTCGCCGACGATCGGCGACTTGTACTGGCTGATCTGATAGCCCTGCGGCGAGTCCGGATAAAAATAGTTCTTGCGGTCGAACACCGAACGCAGATTGATCTTTGCGTTGAGACCGAGCCCGGTCCGGACAGCCTGCCTGACACATTCCTCGTTGATCACAGGCAACATGCCCGGCATCGCGGCGTCCACCAGCGACACGTGGCTGTTCGGCTCGCCGCCGAACGTGGTGGAGGCGCCCGAGAACAGCTTTGAGTTCGAGGTCACCTGGGCATGGATCTCCATGCCGATGACCATCTCCCAGTCACCGGTTGAGCCCTTCAGAAGCTTGTGCGTGGCCGTGCTCATGTCTTGCTCCCGAGCAGCGTGGCAGCGATCCGCTCCCACTCCGCTTCCAATGAATCCTTTGCCGCAGGCTGGCCGGCCTGGCGATACCAATAGCCGGCATTGCCGAGATCACCTTCGACGCGATGCAGATAGGCGTGCACCCAGGCGGCGTCGCGGCTGTTGTCGTCCTGAACGATCCTGTGCGCCTGGTCCCAGTCACCCTCCGCGGCCCACCAGAGACCGGCGAGCGGCGCGCTCAGGCCAGGCGCGGGCGCCGCGCCGTCGAGGCTCGCGATGAAATCAGCGACATTCACCACCACCTCGCGGGCGTGAAGCGGCCGGCGGCCTGCTCGATCACCTCGCCGAGCGAGAACAGCGTCTCCTCCTCGAAGGGGCGACCGATCAGCTGCAGCCCGAGCGGCAGCCCCTGCGCGTCCTTGCCGGCGGGCACGGCGATGCCCGGCAGGCCCGCCATGTTCACGGTGACCGTGAAGATGTCGTTGAGATACATTTCGACGGGGTCGGCGCCGCCCTTCTCGCCGATGCCGAAGGCCGCCGACGGCGTCGCCGGTGTCAGGATCGCGTTGACGCCCTTGGCGAAGCAATCCTCAAAATCCTTCTTGATCAGTGTGCGCACCTTCTGGGCGCGCAGGTAATAGGCGTCGTAATAGCCGGCCGAGAGCACATAGGTGCCGATCATGACGCGGCGGCGCACCTCGGCGCCAAATCCTTCGGCGCGGGTGTTCTCGTACTGCTCGATGATGTTCTTGCCCTGCTCGCGCAGGCCGTAGCGGACGCCGTCATAGCGCGCGAGGTTGGAGGAGGCTTCCGCCGGCGCCACGATGTAATAGGCCGGCAGCGCATATTTCGTGTGCGGCAGCGAAACCTCGACGAGCTCGGCACCGGCGGCCTTCAGCCAGACTGCGCCCTCGCTCCAGAGTTTTTCGATCTCGGGCGGCATGCCGTCGAGACGATATTCCTTGGGGATGCCGATCTTCATGCCCTTCACGGACTTGCCGATCGCGGCTTCGTAGTCCGGCACGGGAATGTCGACCGAGGTCGTGTCCTTCGGATCATGCCCGGCCATCGAGCGCAGCAGCATCGCCGCATCGCGCGTGCTGCGCGCGATTGGTCCCGCCTGGTCGAGCGAGGACGCAAAGGCGACGATGCCCCAGCGTGAGCAGCGGCCATAGGTTGGCTTGATGCCGACGGTCGCGGTGAAGGCCGCCGGCTGGCGGATCGAGCCGCCGGTGTCGGTCGCAGTCGCGCCCATGCAGAGCAGCGCCGCCACGGCCGACGCCGAGCCACCGGACGAGCCGCCCGGCACCAGCGTGGTGTTGGAGCCGTCACGGCGCCAGGGATTGCCGACGGGACCAAAGCACGAGGTCTCGTTCGCCGAGCCCATCGCGAACTCGTCGTTGTTGAGCTTGCCGAGCATCACGGCGCCGTCGCGCCAGAGCTGCGAGGTGATGGTGGACTCATAGGTCGGCACGAAATTGCCGAGGATTTTTGAGCACGCCGTGGTGCGCACGCCCTTGGTCGCGAACAAATCCTTGATGCCGAGCGGGATTCCGGCGAGCGGGCCGGCGTCGCCCTTGGCGATCTTCTCGTCCACGGCCTTCGCCATGTCGCGCGCGCGATCCGGCGTCTCCATCACGAAGGCGTTGAGCATGCGCGCGGCTTCGATCGCGCTCAGATGCGCGTCGGTCAACTCGAGGGACGTGAAAGTCTTGGCCGCGAGACCCTTGCGGGCCTCGGCGAGCGTCAGCGATGTCAAATCGGTCATTTATTGATCGGGCTGCAGAAGAAAGGAGACAGGGTCTTGTCGTTGGCCGGGTCGTCTTTTTTGGCGGCCGCATTCGCGGCGGCATCGAGCTCGTCGAGCACGGCATTGACGGCGACATTGGGATCGGCAGCCTTGCCCTGCCGCTCCATCTTGTCGAGATAGTTCATGTAGGCCTGATAGGCCTTCTCATCGTCGCAAAGCATGCACATCGGACGGCGTCCTGAATTGAATCACTCAACAACCTTCGGCACCAGAAAGAAGTGACCTTCGGTCGCAGGCGCGTTGGCCACGATATCGTCGGCGATCTCGCCGTCATTGACCACGTCTTGCCGCTTCTTCATCTGCATCGGGGTGACCGAGGTCATCGGCTCCACGCCCTCGACATTGACCTCGGAGAGCTGCTCGACAAAGGCGAGCATGGCGTTGAGCTCGCCCTGCAGATGCGGAACCTCGTCCTCGGAAACCGCAATGCGCGCCAGATGCGCGATGCGGCGGACGGTAGCGGCGTCGACGGACATTATATAAGGCCTCTCACGGCAAAACCTATGTGCCGTATAGCAGAGGCCGGTTTTACGCCGCAACCGGCGCTAGGCGCATGATCCGGAAAAGTGTGCAGCGGTTTTCCGAAAGATCATGCGCTAACAATAACCTAAGCGCGATGATCCCATCGCGCCCTAGCCAGCCATCTGACGCAGGCGGACCAGCGCCGATTTCGCGAGATCCCGGGTCAATTCGGCCGCGGGGACCTCACGGCCGAGCGCGATGGCCTGTCCGGCCCAGAGATTGGTGAAGTCCACCCTCCCTTGCTTCTCGGCGGCAGCCTTGAGCGGCGCCAGGGCCGTTGCGGCATGGGGAAATGGCGGGGCATCGGGCGAGATCGGACCGACTTCGCGGATCAGGCGGTTCTGGACGCCCCGCGCGGGCCGCCCGGTCATGACATTGGTCATCACGGTGGAGTCGTCCCGCCCCTCCGCGAGCGCAGCCCGTCCCGCCGCCGTATGCGTGGATTCCGGGCAGCGCAAATAGGCGGTGCCGATCTGCACGCCGGATGCGCCCAGCGTGAAGGCCGCCGCAATGCCGCGCCCGTCAGCGATGCCGCCGGCTGCAATGACCGGCACCTTCACGGCATCGACGACCTGCGGCACCAGCGCGAACGTGCCCGGCTGCTCGGCGATGTTCTCGGTCAGGAACATGCCGCGATGGCCGCCTGCCTCCGCCCCCTGCGCGATGACTGCGTCGACGCCGCGCTGGTCGAGCCAGACCGCCTCCCTCACCGTCGTCGCCGAGGCGATCACGAGACAGCCAGCCGACCTGACGCGATCGAGGAGCGTTTTCTCCGGCAGGCCGAAATGGAAGCTCACGACCTCCGGCTTCAACTCTTCCACCACCGCGCAGGTCGCTGCATCGAACGGCGCCCGGTTGGCGGCGTTGACCGGCGCAGCCGGATCGAGGCCGTGCTCCCCGTAATAGCCCGCGAGGCGCTGCTTCCAACGGGCTTCGGCCACGGCCGTGAGTTCAACCGGCGTGTGGCAGAAGAAGTTCAAATTCACTGGCGCGGTCACGCGTTGGCGGATGATGTTGACCTGCTCGCGGATCTTGTCCCCCGACAGCATGGCACAAGGCAGCGAGCCGAGCGCCCCGCCCTGCGCCGCCGCGATGACAAGCTCGGCATCCATCACGCCGGCCATCGGCGCCAGCACGATCGGGAATTCGGTCTTGAAGAGATCGATCAGTCGACGGTCAGGCCACATGGTGTGTCTCTCGCTCTTGCCCTCTCCCCGTGGGAGAGGGTGGATCGCCGCGATAGCGGCGAGACGGGTGAGGGGTCGCATCCGCGGAGACAGCTCCCTCAAATTTGACGTTGCTCTCCGCGGAGAAAACCCCTCATCCGGCGCGGATTGCATCCGCACCACCTTCTCCCACAAGGGGAGAAGGGAAAGAAGAAATGGAATTGCGCCGGCCGGCAAGGAGCTGCTCGGCCTCGGTCGCAATCCGTTCGACGATCTCGGCTGCCGGTGGAATATCATGGATCAGGCCGACCGCTTCGCCCGCAAAGACGGCCGCGATCTCGAAATCGCCCGCCATTTTCGCCGCGGCATACGCCTTGGCGACTTCGTCCGCGCGCTGCATCAGCTCGATCTCACGGCCGGTCCAGCTCATGATATGGCCGTTGACCAGCGTTCGCGCGGTAAACGGGGCCGGCCAGAACAGCTTCCGCGACCAGTCGGGAATGACGCCGCGCACGGTGCCATTGCCGTCGGCTGTGCGAATGCGCTCCTTGGCCTCGGCGGCGCCATTGGCCTCGACGCTTGCATAAAAGCGCGTACCGACCAGCACGCCGGATGCACCGAGCATCATCATCGCAGCCAGACCGCGACCATCGGCGATCCCGCCGGCCGCGACGACAGGTACGCGCCCGGCCGCGAGATCGACGATCGCAGGCACGATGTCGACCGTGGTGCGCGATGCGCCGTGGCCGCCCGCCTCCGTCCCCTGCGCGATCAAAATCTCCGCGCCGGCATCGAGCGCCTGTTTCGCCATGTCCTCGCTCTGTACCTGGCAGATCAATCGCGCGCCGCCCGCCTTGATCTGCGGCGCGAACGGCGCGGGATCGCCGAACGACAGCATGACGGCCTGCGGGCGCGCATCGAGCGCGATGTCGAGAAGCTCGGGTTGTTTTGCCAGGCTCCAGGTGATGAAGCCGATGCCGAACGGTGCAAATCCTTTCAGCTCCGCGGCCTCAGCCTGAAGTCGGGCGCGGTCGCCGTAGCCACCACCGAGGATCCCGAAGCCGCCAGCCTCGCTGACGGCGCGGGTCAGCCGGCTGCCCGCGATCGTGTCCATGGGCGCCGACAGGATCGGATGCCTGATCCCGAGAAGCTCCGTCAGCGGCGTGGCGATCGGCATGGGTTCTCCCGCTCTGGACAGGAACATTAGGCGCAACTAGCATTCTCGAAAAATGAATTGTTGCGAACGCTGCCATCACAAAAGCGAAACGATGCCATGGAACTGAGTGACATCCAGACCTTTGCCGCGGTCGCCCGCACCGGCGGCATCACCCGCGCCGCCGAAGAGCTCAACACGGTGCAATCCAACGTCACCCAGCGCATCAAGGCCCTGGAGGCCGAGATCGGCACGCCGCTGTTCGAGCGCCATAGCCGCGGCATGTCGCTGACCGGCGCCGGCAAACGCCTTTTGCCTTACGCGCAACGGATGGCCGCGCTATCGCGCGAAGCCGTGCTCGCGGCGCGCGACGACGGCGAGCCGAAGGGGCCGCTTGCGATCGGCTCGATGGAGACGACGGCGGCGGTGCGGCTGCCGCCGCTGCTGGCCGATTTCCACCGCCGCTTCCCGGTCGTGCGGCTGAGCCTGCGCACGTCGCCGACCGCCGATCTCGTCGCCGGTGTGCTCGAAGGTACGCTCGATGGCGCCTTCGTCGCAGGCCCCATCGCGCACGCCGACCTCACCGTAACAAGCGCATTCCGCGAAGAGCTGGTGCTGGTCAGCGCCCGGCGTTGGATCTCGCTCGCCGAGCTGCGCGCCGGCACGCCCGAGTCAGGCCCGACTGCGCTGGTGTTTCGCACCGGTTGCACCTATCGCCAGCGGCTCGAGCAAATCTTCGTCGAATTCGGCTGGCCGTCGGCCGCGCGCTTCGAGCTCGGCACGCTCGACGGCATGATCGGCTGCGTCGCCGCCGACATGGGCGTGACGCTCTTGCCACGCGCTGTGGTCGAACGCAGCGCGATGACCGGCAGCGTGACGATGCACGCGCTGAGCCCGTCGCATGCCCGCGTCGAAACGCTGTTCATCCAGCGCCGCGCCGGTCATCAAACCAGCGCGCTTCAAGGCTTCCTGTCATGCCTGACCAAGGACGACGAAATCATCGCCGCCTGATCAACCACCGCCGCAGCGCAACGAAGGCCCAGATCGCCTCGACCAGACCGAACGGCCAGGCCCCCTGCAGGAAGCCGTAGGCCGAGCCGAGCGCGCAAGACGCGGCAAACAGCAGCACGAACCAGGGGCTGCGGTCCTCGAAGGCATAGCAGACCAGCATCGCCGTCACGGCAAACAGGCCGAATAGTGTCAGTGCATCCATCGTTCTGGGTTCACTCCGCGGCGCGACGCATGATATGCGCTAGTGCCATGCCGGCTCTTATCCTGCCCCTCGTCGATGCTGCAACCCACTGGCCCGAACGCGGCGGGTTGATCGGCCTTGACCTCGGCACCAAGACCATCGGCGTTGCCGTGTCCAATCCGGACCGCCGGCTTGCGACCGGCGTCGAGACGATCCAGCGCAAGGCGTTCAAGCAGGATGCGGCCCGGCTGCTCGCCATCGCAGCCGAACGCAAGGTCGTCGGCTTCGTGCTCGGCCTGCCCATTAACATGGACGGCAGCGAGGGACCGCGCGCTCAGTCGACCCGCGCCTTTGCGCGCAATCTGGCCAACCTGACCACGCTTCCGATCGGCCTCTGGGACGAGCGCCTCTCGACCGCAGCAGTCGAGCGCGAGCTGATCGGCATGGACGTCAGCCGCGCCAAGCGCGCCGAGGTGATCGACGAGCATGCCGCGATCTTCATCCTGCAAGGCGCGCTCGACCGGCTCGCCAATCTGCGCACGGCATCGGGGAATAGCTGATCCATGGCCGTCGTGATCGCGGCGCTGCTGCCGGTCTTCATCCTCATCGTGCTCGGCGTGGTGCTCAGGCACAGCCTGATGCGGCTCGACACGCAATGGCACGGACTGGAGCGGCTGACCTATTTCGTGCTGTTCCCGATGCTCCTGATCCAGACGCTGGTGAAGGCCGACCTCACCAAAGTGCCGGTTGCCGGCGTCGGCGGCGCGCTGTTGCTGTCGGCGCTCGCGATGTCGCTGCTCTGCCTGGCGCTCCGCCCGGCCCTGTCGCGCCTCGACATCGACGGCCCCGCCTTCACCTCGATTTTCCAGGGCGCGACGCGCTGGCAGACCTATGTGGCGCTCTCCGTCTCCGCCAATCTGTACGGCGATGTCGGGCTGGCGCTGGCCTCGGTCGCCATGGTCGCAATCATTCCGCTGGTGAATGTGTTCAGCGTCGCCGTGCTCGCGCACTACGCATCGCCCGAGAAGCAGTCCGCGCGCGCCATCGTCATGACGGTGATCCGCAATCCCCTGATCTGGGCCTGCGCCATCGGCCTCTTCATCAATGTCATTCACCTGCCGCTGCCAAAGATCTGGCACGAGGTTGCCGACGCGCTCGGCCGTTCCTCGCTCGCGATCGGCCTGCTCGTCACTGGTGCCGGCCTGCAGCTCAAGGGCCTGCTCCGTCCAAGCATGGGCGCGACGATCGGCGTGGCGTTTAAACTGGCGCTGATGCCCGTGCTCGCGCTGGCGCTCGCCGTCTGGTTTGGCCTGTCAGGTACCAACCTCGCGATCGTCGCCATCTGCGCGGCGGTGCCGACCTCGCCCAGCGCCTATGTGCTGGCCCGCCAGATGGGCGGCGATGCGCCATTGCTGGCGCAGATCATCACGCTGCAGACGATTCTGGCGGCGATCACGATGCCGATCGCCATCGCCCTGGTGGCGTAGAACTCGTCTTTGCGAGCGCACCTCTCTCACCATCGTCATTGCGAGGAGCGCTTGCGACGAAGCAATCCAGATTCCCCCCGCGGAGACAATCTGGATTGCTTCGCTGCGCTCGCAATGACGGAATGTGGGGTAGCCGCCCGCCTCAGCCCCCCAGCCACATCGTCAGCACCACCGCGGTCATGTTGTTCAGCGCATGCAGCAAGATGGTGAGCCAGAGCGAATTGGCGCGGTGGCGCATGTAGCCGAACCAGAGGCCGATGGAGAAGACCTCGGCTAGAAAGTACAGATCGTATTGCAGGTGCACGGCCGTCCACACCAGTGACGACAGGATGATGGCGCCGGGCACGCGCAGGAAGCTCGCCGACCAGCCGCGAAACAGGAAGCCGCGCGCGAGCACCTCTTCCGACATCGGCGCCGCCACGCTGAAGGCGAACAGGAGTAGCAACGCTGCGCCCTTGTCGCGGCCCGATTTGAGCAGATCGGTCATGAAGCCCGGCGTGGCCTCGCGCCCGAGGGATCGCGACACCACCTCCCAGGCCATCACGGTCACGATGAGCCCGACGGCGCCGAGTAAAAGTTGCCTCCAGCTCGGCCAGCGCAGCGCGAGGTAGTCGACGAAGGAGGCCTTCTTGATGCGGATGGCGAGCCACACCGCCGCGAGCGTCGCCGGCAGGCCCATGATGACCGACAGCGCCAGCGCCTGCGGCTCGCGGCCGACGGACTGGATCGAGTCCATGTCGAGCGGCAGCCCGCGCATCGCCACCAGCAGCAGGATCGCCCCAATCTGGCCGACGAACATCGCGACGAAGACGAGCAGGCCCCACAGCGCCGTGCCCCAGAACTTCCAGACGCGCAGTGGCGCAGGCCTAACAATCAGCGGCGGATGATCGGGATTGAGGGAATCCATCGAGAGGCTTTCGGTTGGCAGGCTCACGGCAGCGCCCGCTCCAGCAGGCCACGCACGTCGCCGCTTTCGATCTCGACCGCGCCATACATGCTGGCGTGATTGGCGGCGAGGCGCGTGGCGGCGAACAATTCAGCGTGATGGGATGAGACACCATTGAGTGCGGCTGCGGCAGCCAGCAGCGCCAGTTTCCCGACCGCGAGCCGCGCGACCCGCTCACCATCCGCGCGGCGGAAGGTTTTTCCGATGAATGCGACCGCCTCGCCCGCTCCGGGCAGATCTTTCGTCTCGGCCGCAAGCGATTGCAGCACCGCCATCGCCGCATCCGGCTCACGCGAAAGCGCGCGCAGCACGTCGAGGCACATCACGTTGCCAGAGCCTTCCCAGATCGCGTTGACCGGCGACTCCCGATAATGGCGTGCCAGAATGCCATCCTCGACATAGCCGTTGCCGCCGAGGCACTCCATCGCCTCGTAGAGGAAGCTCGGCGCACTCTTGCAGGTCCAGTATTTGATCGCGGGCGTCAAAAGCCGCATGTAGGCGGCCTCCGCCGGATCGTGGGGCGTACGGTCGAAGGCGCGGCAGAGCCGCATCACCAGCGCTGTGCTCGCTTCCACATGCAGCGCCATGTCGGACAGCACGGCCTGCATCAAGGGCTGATCAGCGAGATGCTTTTGAAATACGCTGCGGTGACGGGCGTGATGCAGCGCATGCGCGAGGCCTGAGCGCATCAGGCCGACCGACGCAATCGCGCAATCCTGCCGCGTCAGCTGCACCATCTGGATGATGGTGCGGATGCCCTTGCCCTCCTCGCCCACGGCTTCCGCGTAGGCGCCTGCGAATTCGACCTCGGAGGATGCATTGGAGCGGTTGCCAAGCTTGTCCTTCAGTCGCTGGAACTGGATGGCGTTGACCGATCCATCCGGCGCGAAGCGCGGCATGAAGAAGCAGGTCAGCCCCGCCTCGGCCTGCGCCAGAACGAGGAACGCATCGCACATCGGCGCCGACATGAACCATTTGTGGCCCGTGATGCGGTAGGAGCTGCCGTCGTGCACCGCGCGCGTCATGTTGGCGCGCACGTCGGTGCCGCCCTGCTTCTCGGTCATGCCCATGCCGAGCGTCATGCCGCGCTTGTCCCACCACGGCGCGAAGGTGGGATCATAGCTCTTCGTCGACAGCACCGGCATCACACGCGCGAGCAGGTCCGGCTGCATCGCCAGCGCCGCGACCGAGGCCCGCGTCATCGTGATCGGGCAGAGATGCCCGGTCTCGACCTGCGACGCCATGTAGAACTTTGCAGCACGAATGACTTCAGCAGCATCGCCCGCAGGCTTGCCATCTGCAGTCCAGGTCGAATTGTGCACGCCGGCATGCGCGCTGTGCGCCATCAGCTCGTGATAGGCGGGATGAAACTCGACCTGGTCGCGCCGGTTGCCCTTGGCATCGAAGCTCCGGAGTTTTGGCGTGTTCTCGTTCGCGATGCGGCCGCGATCGGCCATCGCAGCCGAACCCCAATGCTTGCCGAACTCGGAGAGCTCCCGCTCCGCCGCAGCGCCGCCATTGGCTTTCACGGCGTCGACCAGCGGCCGATCCACGGCAAACAGGTCGATGTCCTCGAATGGCGGCGACTGATTGAAGACCTCGTGGGTCGCGAACCTCGGCTGGGTCATCTGCGCTTCCTTGGCGGAATCAGTTCCGCCGCGGCTGGATCGGGAAATCATAGGCCGCCCCGCCCGCCCCCGGCAGGGAAAAATGCCACCACTCCTTCGAATAGTTCACAAAGCCTTGCTTCGCCATCGCAGTCACCAGCCGCTTGCGCCAGGCGCGTTGATCCCGTGTGATCGACGGTGCCGCGGTATGCCCTTTCGCATCCGTACAATCATAGCCGGTGCCCATGTCCACGCTGCCTTCCGGCAGCCGGGCGTCGACCGGAGCCGTGCAATCGGCATAGGATTTTGCGGAATCGATCCTGGCGGAATTGTCAGCCTTGAGATCGACCAGCGTGAGATCCAGCGCGGCACCTGTCGAATGCTGCGAGCGGCTCGCGATATAGCCGAGGCGAAACAGCTCGGTCTTGGAAATCCGCGGATTATAGCGCCGATCGGCGGCGGTCTCGTGACCGTTCTGCGACCACCTTACCATGTCGAGCGAGGCGCGCGCCGGCCGGTAGCAGTCGAACATCTTGAGCGATAAATTTTGCGCGGCCAGATCCTGCTGGACCGCCTTCAGCCGAAGCCCGACTTCGCGCTTCACCACGCATTCGCCGGCGCCGTAGCCGGCGAGCGGTCGGCCGACGAAATTGTTCGATGTGGCGTAGCGGATGTCCTGGACGATGCTGGGGTCGACGTCGCGCAAATAGACGAAGCCGCCGGGGAGTGATTGGGCCTGGGCTGCACTGATCGTCATCGCGGCCACAAGCATTGTCAGGATTGCTTTCAAAGGAAACCCCACATCGTCATGGCCGGGCATAGCCGTCCGAAGGACGGCGTCGCTCCCGCTCGCCTATGTCCCGGCCATCCACGGCCTTTTTACGTCAAATGCGAACGAAGCGCGTGGATGCCCGGGACAAGCCAGGACAAGCCCGGGCATGACGGAGCACTTGGAGACAGGTCACGCAACGCCGACGAAACCGACAGATCAGGGGATAACTGCCCGCCCCGGCATTGGCCCTTGCTCCCCCCGCCATCCGCGCCTATAGCTCTCGCTTTAATGACATCGAAATCGACCTTCGTCCTCGGCCACCGGCATTTGCTGGGCATCGAGGGCCTTTCCGCGGCCGACATCAGCGGCCTCCTCGACCTGTCCGAAGAATATGTCGAGCTCAACCGCCAGGTTGACAAGAAGCGCACCGTCCTGCGTGGACGGACGCAAGTGAACCTCTTCTTCGAGGCCTCGACCCGAACCCAATCTTCGTTCGAGCTCGCCGGGAAACGTCTGGGCGCCGACGTCATGAACATGTCGGTGTCATCCTCGTCCATCAAAAAGGGCGAGACGCTGGTCGACACCGCGATGACGCTCAACGCCATGCATCCGGATATCCTGGTGGTGCGCCATCACGCCTCCGGCGCGGTGGAACTGCTGGCCCGCAAGGTTGACGGTTCCGTGATCAATGCCGGCGACGGCGCGCATGAGCATCCTACGCAGGCGCTGCTCGACGCGCTCACCATCCGCCGCAACAAGGGCCGGATCGAGGGCCTCGTGGTCGCGATCTGCGGCGACGTGCTGCATTCGCGCGTGGCCCGCTCCAACATCATCCTGCTCAACGCCATGGGCGCCCGGGTCCGCGTCGTCGGTCCCTCGACGCTGCTGCCGACCGGCATCGAGCGGATGGGCGTCGAGGTCGCGCGCGACATGCGCGAGGGGCTCAACGGCGCGGATATCGTGATGATGTTGCGGCTGCAGCGCGAGCGCATGAACGGCTCCTTCGTGCCGTCGACCTCCGAATATTTCCACTATTTCGGGCTCGACCAGAAGAAGCTCGCTTACGCCAAGCCCGATGCGCTGGTGATGCATCCAGGCCCCATGAACCGCGGCGTCGAGATCGACACCGCGGTCGCCGACGGCGCGCAGTCCCTGATCCGCGAACAGGTGGAGATGGGCGTGGCCGTGCGCATGGCGGTGCTCGAAGCGCTCGCCCGTAACCTGCCGAACGCGTGATGCTCATGCTGATTGACCGCCGCCCCATCCTGCTCGCCAACGCCCGCGTCGTCGATCCCAGCAGGGATTTCGACGGCCCCGGCGACGTCCTGATTGCCGACGGCATCATCCGCGAGACCCGTCGCGGCATCGGCGCGGCCGGCGTCCCCGAGGGCACCGACGTCGTCAATTGCTCCGGCAAGATCGTGGCGCCCGGCCTGATCGACATGCGCGCCTTCGTCGGCGAGCCCGGCTTCAGCCATCGCGAGACCTTTGCCTCCGCGAGCCAGGCGGCCGCCACCGGGGGCATCACCACCATCATCTGCCAGCCCGACACCTCTCCGGTGATCGACAATTCGGCCACCGTCGATTTCGTGATGCGCCGTGCGCGCGACACCGCGATCGTCAATATCCAGCCGATGGCGGCGCTCACCAAGGGCATGCGCGGCGAGGAGATGACCGAGTTCGGCCTGCTCAAGGCCGCCGGTGCCGTTGCCTTCAGCGATGGCGACCGCAGCGTGACCAATGCGCAGGTGATGCGCCGCGCGCTGACCTACGCCCGCGATTTCGACGCGCTGATCGTGCATCACACCGAGGACCCCGATCTCGTTGGCGAAGGCGTGATGAACGAGGGCGAGTTCGCCTCGCGGCTCGGCCTGATGGGCATCCCGAAGGCCGCCGAGGCCGTGATGCTCGAACGCGACATGCGCCTGGTCGCGCTGACCGGCGGCCGCTATCACGCCGCTTCGCTGTCCTGCATCGAGTCGCTCGAGATCTTGAAGCGCGCCCGC
The DNA here is from genome assembly GCF_049949275.1 of Bradyrhizobium genosp. A. Lineage (NCBI taxonomy): Bacteria > Pseudomonadati > Pseudomonadota > Alphaproteobacteria > Hyphomicrobiales > Nitrobacteraceae > Bradyrhizobium > Bradyrhizobium genosp. A. The sequence continues at coordinate 4,901,566 of NZ_CP188196.1, forward strand.
GACGCAGGGCTTGCCGTCAGCGCCTCGGTCTCGATCAATCATCTCGCGCTGAACGAGAACGACATCGGCCCCTATCGGTCCTTCCTGAAGCTGTCGCCGCCACTGCGCACCGAGGACGATCGCCGCGCGCTGGTGGAGGCGGTGGCCTCCGGCCTCGTCGACGTCATCATGTCCGATCACAATCCGCACGACGTCGAGATGAAGCGCCTGCCGTTTGCGGAAGCGGCTCCGGGCGCGATCGGTCTGGAGACCATGCTGCCGGCGGGCCTGCGGCTGGTCCACAATGACGAGCTCGACCTCAAGACGCTGATCCGGGCGATGTCGACGCGGCCGGCCGAGTTGCTCGGCTTGCCCGGCGGAACCTTGCGCGTGGGTAGCCCGGCCGACGTCATCGTGATCGACCCCGATGTTCCCTGGGTAGTCGATCCCGCCGACCTCAAATCGCCCTGCAAGAACACCCCGTTCGACGAAGCCCGCTTTACAGGTCGCGCTATCAGGACCATCGTCGGCGGACGAACAGTGTACGAGCATGTCTAATGGGCGCTGGCTATGTCAGCCATGGAGACACAATGGGGCTTGATGCATTCCTGCCGGTGGCCTTCGTCATTGGCTACCTGCTCGGCTCGATTCCGTTCGGGCTGGTGCTGACCAGGCTTGCCGGCACGCAGGATATCCGCTCGATCGGTTCCGGCAGCATCGGCGCCACCAACGTGCTGCGCACGGGGCGCAAGAGCCTCGCCGCAGGCACCCTCCTGCTCGACGCGCTCAAGGGGACCGCAGCCGTGCTGATCGCCGGCTACATTGCAGGCCCCAATGCCGCGATGGTCGCCGGGCTCGGCGCCTTCCTCGGTCATCTCTTCCCGGTTTGGCTCAACTTCAGGGGCGGCAAGGGTGTCGCCGTTTATATCGGCATCCTGCTCGGACTGTTCTGGCCGGCCGCGGTGGTGTTCTGCCTGCTCTGGCTGGCGACCGCCTTCACCACCCGCTACTCCTCGCTCTCGGCGCTGGTGGCGTCGTTCATCACGCCGCTATTCCTGTGGTGGTTCGGCCACCTTGCATTGTCTGCGCTGGCCGTGGTGCTGACGCTGCTGCTGTTCTATGCGCATCGCGAAAACATCAAGCGGTTGCAAGCGGGCAAGGAAAGCCGGATCGGCGAGAAAGCGTAGGGCCGGAAAAAGTACGGATACCGCCGCAGGGTCTCCGCATTATCTGCCAATTCCTGTTCGCAACTCAGAGTCGACTCACGGCAGGGTGTGGCGAACGGGTTCCATGCCTGTCATCCTGAACAGTGGACATGGCGTTACGCGGTAGCTCAGAATGAGCGAGAAGATTGACGGCACGCATGATGAACGCGGCTTGCAGGGCACTGCGGCAAGCCGGCTGCTCTTGTCGACCAACATCTGGTCCGATGCGCCCTCGCCGCCGCCTGTGCCGATGCCTGTTCCCGTTCCCCCGCCAGTTCCTCCACCTGCTCCCGTAGTACAAGCTCCTGCAGCGGTCGAAGTCGTAACCACTTCTGCGCCCGCGCAGGCGCGCACCAACTCAAGGCCGCCGCGAAAGCTGTCGCTGGCGCTCCAGGGCGGCGGGACTTTTGCCGCCTTCACCTGGGGCGTGCTGGAACGGCTACTGGAAGAGCCGTTCATCGAATTCGACACGATCAGCGGCGCCAGCGCCGGCGCCATCAACGCGCTGCTCCTGGCCTGCGGCCTCGCCGAAGGCGGCCGCGAAGGCGCGCGCAGCCGGCTGAACCGGTTCTGGCTCCGGCTGATGCACGAGGCCTCGTTCCGCTCACTGATGCTGATCGGCGGCTTCTCGCCGGCAGGAAGCTCCGTCGCGTTCGGGCCGACGCTGCGCTCCGGCCAGTTCGATCCGTTCGATCTCGATCCGCTGCGCCTGGCGCTGTCACGCGACATCAATTTTGCGGGCTTACGCGATGCCAAATGCCCAAAGCTTTTGATCGCGGCGACGCGGATCCGCGACGGTCAGCAGCAGATTTTTGGCAATGACGCGATCACTGCCGACGTCGCGCTGGCCTCGACCTGCCCGCCCCTGGTTCATTGCGCCGTCGAGATCGACGGCGAAGCCTATTGGGACGGCGGCCTTGGCGGCAATCCGCCGCTCATAAAACTGGCGCAGCAATCGGCAACCGCCGACCTGCTGCTGATCCAGGTCACGCCCACGCGCGACAGCTACGTGCCGATCACGCTCGCCGCGATCGACCGCCGCCTCGACCAGATCGCCGCCAATGCCGTCCTCAACGCCGAGATCGCGGCGATCGAATGGGCGCAATCCCATGCAGCGCCTGCGCTGCGGCTCTCCAAAATCGCCGCGGAAGACTCGATTGAGGGTCTGGCACAGCGCTCATCCGCCGATCTCGGTCGCGGCTTCATTCGCGCGCTGCACCGAAGCGGCCGCGAGGCCGCCGAGCGCTGGCTCGGGCAAGGCGCGAAGGCCGCCATCTCGCAGCCGGCGCGCATTGTCTCCGCCGAACCCGCGCTAGCCTGATTTCGCCAGCGCATTCTCCAAAAACCACGCCGCCGCCAACGCGCCGGGATCATTGCCGAAGCGCGCGATCACCTGTACGCCGATCGGCAGGCCACCGACCTTCATTACCGGCACGTTGACGCAAGGATTGCCCATCAGCGTCCACAGCCGGTTGTAGCGCGGCGAGCCGGTCGAGGAGAGCTCCTTGGCCGGCGCGGTACCCGGCGCCGAATAGGTGAGCAGCACGTCGAAACCTTCGAACAATTCGCCAAGCTCGCGGCGGCCGCGGCGGGCAATCCGGCGAGCGTCGTCATATTCCTTCGGCGTCAGTCCGACGGTCTCATCGAGGCTGGCGCGCAGCAGCGGCGCGATCTCGTCGTGGCGCACATCAAACTCCCAGGCCAGCGCGCGATGTGCCTCGAAATCCTGGATGATCGGATGGATGCGCCAGGCCTCCTGCACCGCCTCGGGCAGATCGATGGTCTTCACGCTGGCGCCGGCCTTTTCGACCGCCTTGATGGCAGCCTGCAAGCCCTCTTCCGCCGCCGGCTCGACAGCCTCGGCAAACTCCTGCCTGACCACACCGATGCGCGGCGACTTCGCCGCGACAATGTCGGTGAATTCGGTGCGGCCGGTCATCGCCAACAGGCCGCGCGCGAGATCCTCCGCGCGCGATCCGAACAGGCCGACCGTGTCGAGCGCCCACGAATAGCATTTCACGCCCACCGTCGGCAGCATCCGGAACGACGGTTTTATAGCGGCAGCGCCGCAATAGGCGGCCGGCCGGATCACCGAGCCGCCGGTCTGGGTGCCCAGCGCCAGCGGGATCATACCGGCGCCGACCGCCGCCGCCGAGCCCGACGACGAGCCGCCCGGCGTATGGCCAGGATTGTGCGGATTGAGCGTCGGTGTCGGATCGCGCGAGGCGAACGCCGTGGTCGTGGTCTTGCCGATGATGGTGGCACCTGCCCGCTTCAACATCATCACCACAGGCGCGTCCGAGCGCGGCTGCCAGCCCCGATAGATCTCCGAGCCCATCTCGGTCGGCATATTGGCGGTGTCGATGATGTCCTTGATGCCGACCGCGATGCCGCGCAGCGGCCCGGAGGCCTGCGCCTTCGCGGATTTGTCGTGACGGACGAAGGCGCGGACGTCCTTCTCCTTGGCCTCGATCGCCGCGTGCGACTGGGCGATGGCGTCATCGGGCGAAAGCTCGCCCGCTTCGATGCGGCGCTGGAGGTCGGCAAGTGAGATCATGGCAAAATCCTTCTTATTGGGATCGCTTTTAGCATCGCGACGAGGTCGCGCAAGCGCACCTGGACACGATCAATCCAGCCTTAAAGTTGAACGTGGAGTTGAGCGAGACCGAACCGATCGAGCCTGACCGTTAGGCTCAAAAATAGAAACAATGATTTTCAATCATTTCTATTTCGATCGCAATTCGATCGGGCCAGTTTGAGACCACAACAAAGGCCCCACGGCGCGCAGTTTCCACCAGGCAACAAACGTCACTGCCGTCGAACCTCAACCAAGCACAGGAGCGACTACCATGGATACGTCCCGTTATGCTTCCCTCGTTGGCCGGCTGCTGATCGGCCTCCCGTTCGCAATGAGCGGCTTCGGCAAGCTCGCCGCCTATGGTGCGACGACTGCTTACATCGCCTCGGCCGGATTGCCGGTGCCGCCGTTGGCCTATGTGATCGCAGTTCTTGTCGAGCTCGGCGGCGGTCTGCTGCTGATCGCCGGCTATCAGGCCCGCTCCGTCGCGCTGGCGATGGCGATATTCTCGCTGGCAGCGGCAGTCTCGTTCCACAACAACTTTGCCGACCAGAATCAGATGATCCATTTCCTCAAAAACGTGATGATGGCGGGCGGCCTGCTTCAGATCTTCGCCTTCGGCGCCGGTGCGATCAGCCTTGACGCTCGCCTCTCGCGGGGCGGCGTCGCAGTCGCTCAGGCAGCGCACGCGCGTTGAACGGACGAGGGAAGACCCGCCGACCACGGCGGGTCTTCCGGTCGTGTTTTGAAGCGTGATCAAGCGCACGACCCTGTTGCCCACGCCCCCAGGTTGTTCCATGCTGCGCCCACAAGGAGCCGCCGTGGACGCCATCAATCCGAGCGTGGAGCTGACCGAGCCTGATAGGATCGACCGCTTGCGGCTGATCCGCTCCGACAATGTCGGGCCGCGCACTTTTCGATCGCTGGTCGATCACTTTGGCACCGCGCGGGCCGCGCTGGAGCGGCTGCCGGATCTGGCGCGCCGCGGCGGCGCGTCGCGATCGGGGCGCATCTGTGGTGTGGATGAAGCGACGGCCGAGCTCGCCGCAAGCCGCACGTTCGGCATCGCCTGGCTCGCGCCCGGCGAGGACGGCTATCCGTCACGGCTCGCGACGCTCGACGATGCGCCGCCGCTGCTCGCCGTGCGCGGCGACAACGCGACCTTGATGCGTCCGATGATCGCGATCGTCGGCTCGCGCAATGCCTCCGGCGCAGGCTTGAAATTCGCCGGCCAGCTCGCGCGCGAGCTTGGCGAAGCCGGCTTCATCATCATCTCGGGGCTCGCACGCGGCGTCGACCAGGCCGCGCATCGCGCCAGCGTCGCGAGCGGCACCATCGCAGTGCTCGCCGGCGGACATGACTGCATCTATCCGCCCGAACATGGCGATCTGCTCACCGCGATCCTCGATCACGCGGGCGCGGCGATCTCCGAGATGCCGCTTGGCCATGAGCCGCGCGCCCGCGACTTTCCCCGCCGCAACCGGCTGATCTCGGGCGCCGCGCTCGGCGTGGTCGTGGTGGAGGCCGCGCACCGCTCGGGTTCGCTAATCACCGCGCGCATGGCGGCTGAACAGGGCCGCGAGGTGTTCGCGGTGCCCGGCTCGCCGCTCGATCCGCGCGCCGCCGGCACCAATGATCTGCTCAAGCAAGGCGCAACCCTCGTCACCGAAGCCGCCGACATCCTCAACGCCGTCGCACCGATCATGGAGCGGCCACTGATGCATCCCGCAGGCGAACCCGACCGCGAGCCGTTCGAGAACGATCCGCAAGGGCACGACCGCGACCAGATCACAGGCCTGCTTGGCCCTGCCCCCATCTCGATCGACGACCTCGTGCGGATGTCCGGCGCCTCGCCCGCAATCGTGCGAACAGTGCTGCTGGAGCTCGAGCTCGCCGGCCGGCTCGAGCGCCACGGCGGCGGACTGGTGTCGTTGCTGTAGAACGAGATGAGTTTTTAGCTGAGTAGATGCGCGCCCGGAGCTCGGATCACCTCTCCCGTAGGGAGAGGTCGGAGCGCATCGAAGATGCGATCCGGGTGAGGGGTTCTGGCCTCACTGAACGCTGCGGCCCCTCACCCGGATTGCTTCGCAATCCGACCTCTCCCCGTTGGGGAGAGGTGGACCACTGACACCCGACCGAACCCAATGACGTCACGGATTAGCGATCGTTATTCCGCGCGTCGAAGCGCGTGCGCGCCGCCGCGATCTGCTCCTGGTGCGTGATCGCCCACTCGCCGAGTGCCTTCACGGGATCCTGCAACCCACGGCCGAGATCGGTCAGCTCGTAATCCACGCGCGGTGGAATGGTCGGGAAGATCGTGCGCGTGACGAGGCCGTCGCGCTCGAGCCCGCGCAAGGTCAGGGTCAGCATCCGCTGCGAGACGCCATTGATCATGCGCTTCAACTCATTGAAGCGCTTGGGTCCGTCGCTCAGCATCATGATCACGAACACGCTCCATTTGTCGCCGACGCGCGACAGGATCGAGGCCACGCCGCGGCAGTCGGCATGGTCGGGGTCCAGCACCTGCGGTGCAGGCAAATCGGTGTGTGCAGGTCTCAAGGATGTGCCCATGGCTCAAAAAAGTGCGTTCTTGCGGGGAATTTGACAGTCACTCATGTAGTGCGGGTTACAAATCTATACCATGGGTGACCCAAATGAAACTCCTCCACATCGACTCCAGCGTGCTCGGCCCCCACTCCGTCTCCAGGCAGGTTTCCGCCGCCGTCGTCGACCGGCTGCGGCAGGCCACACCCGCGCTGGACATCGTCTATCGCGACCTGACCCAGACCCCGCTCGCCCATCTCTCCGGCTCGCATCTTGCGGCAGCCCAGGGCGCGCCTGCGCCGGCGGAACTCGCCCCCGATCTCGCGGCAAGCGCGACGGTGCTGAACGAGTTCCTCGATGCCGACATCGTCGTGATCGGCGCGCCGATGTACAATTTCACGATTCCAAGCCAGCTCAAGGCCTGGATCGACCGTATCCTCGTGGCGGGGAAGACGTTCAAATACGACGCGAACGGCCCGCAGGGTCTTGCCGGCAACAAGCGCGTGATCGTGGCGATCTCGCGCGGCGGCTATTACGGCGCCGATACGCCTGCCGCGCTCGGCGAACATCTCGAAACCTATCTGCGCTGGGTGTTCGGCTTCATCGGCATCGCCAATCCCGAGTTCATCTTCGCCGACGGCATCCAGGTCGGGCCGGATCATCGCGAGAAAGCGCTGGCCGGCGCGCTTCAGGCCGCCACCAGCTTGCGTGCGGCGTAGGGCGCAAGCCGAAACAGCCGCTGCCGAACTCCGGCGGCGGCTGACAGATCGACCAAACTAAAACCAGGTGCCCTGAACACCCAGGATGACGGCGACGAGCGAAATGAACAGCCCGATGCCGGAGAAAAGAGCCACCCCGATGAGTTCGGAGGTGTCGGAGCGTTTGGCGGGAATAGCGGAACGTTCGGTGTAAATACGCGGTTCTGAAATCGGCGAAAGAATACGAGCTGCCTTTGGCATCACGGGCTCCTTTAAAAATGAGTCTTATGACCCCCTGCCCGTAAAAGTGTCTTTGCAGCGCAAGCGAAGGTTCAACGCTTCACGCAAAGGTTCAGAAAATACGCCTCGCAAGACGAGGGAACCATCCGGCGCAACTTGCGTGCCGCACCGGATGGATTCAATTTGCACTTGATCTGATCAACCGCGATAGATCGGCGCGCCGCTCGGAGACGCAACGGCGCCGCCATCAACGAAGATCTCCTGGCCCTGGATGTGCGCGGCATCGTCCGACGCAAGGAACAGCACTGTCTTCGAGATGTGATCTGGTTCACCAATGCGCCCGAGCGGCGTCGACAGCCCGATGCGCTTCTCGAACGCCTTCTCCGCTTCAGGTGTTGCGATCGCCGCACCCCAGATCGGCGTGCGGATCGCACCCGGCGCGACCACGTTGACGCGGATGCCGCGCGGCGAAAGTTCCGAGGCCATGATCCGCGCCATCGCCCGCACGCCGGCCTTCGCCGCGCCATAGGCCGAGTAACCGGGAATGCCGAGCACGGAGATCACCGAGCCGTTGAGGATGATCGACGCGTTGTCGTTGAGATAAGGCAGCGCCGACTGCACCGTGAAGAACACGCCGGTGAGGTTGGTGCTGATGACCTTCTCGAAGACATCAAGCGTTGCCGAGCCGAGCGGCGTGCTCCCGGGAATGCCGGCATTGGCAAAGACGATGTCGAGCTTGCCGAATTTTTCGGCGCCCTTCTTGATCGCGGCTTCCGTCGCGGCGATGTCGGTGGCATCGGCCACGAGCGCGAGCGCGTTCGGACCGAGCTCCTTTGCGGCGGCCTCCAGCGTCTCCTTGTTGCGCCCGGTGACGATCACCTTGGCGCCCTCGGCCACGAAAAGTTTTGCGGTTGCCAGTCCAATGCCGCTGTTGCCGCCGGTAATCAGTGCCGTCTTGTTCTTCAGCCTCATGCTTGCCTCCAGTGGTTGCATTATGAGACTATGTTGCGATCTAGGCCAGTTGGTTTTATAATGCAACCACACAAGCGTGTGATCGGCGCCAAGATCTGGGCGAACGCGACAGGACCAGGACGATGGTGAAACGGACGAGTTTTGAGGGCGACGGTTGCCCGGTCGCGCGGTCGCTGGAGGCGATCGGCGACTGGTGGACGCTCCTGATCATTCGCGAAGCGATGCTCGGCGTGCGTCGGTTCGGCGAGTTTCAGAGCAAGCTCGGCATGGCCAAGAACATCTTGTCAGTGCGGCTGCGATCAATGGTCGACCACGGCATCCTGGCGCTGGTCCCCGCCTCCGACGGCAGCGCCTACCAGGAATATGTGCTGACGCCGAAGGGACGCGGCCTCTTCCCGATCCTGGTCGCGCTCCGGCAATGGAGCGAGGAGTTCGACGATCACCCCGAGGAGATCGCAACCATCCTGGTCGATCGTGCGAAAGGCCGCCCGATCAAGAAAATCGAGCTGCGCGCGGAGGACGGGCGGGTGTTGAGCCTCGCGGATACGACGTTGAAGCCGCGGCGGCGATCGGCGTAGTAACGGCGCACAGCGCTACCGTCATTGAAGCAGCGCGCGCAGGTCTCTCACCGTCACCCTGAGGTGCTCGCCTCTTCGGCGAGCCTCGAAGGGCGATGGCCCGGCTGCATCCCGGCCGCTCATCCTTCGAGGCTCCCGGCGCGATGCTTTGCATCGCGCCACTCGCACCTCCAGCGACGAGCGCTACGCGCTCGCGCGGGGATGACGGGTCGGATAGTAAGCGCCCTCTCACGACAACTTGCGTTTGCTCCGCAGCCGCAAATGCTCGTCGGCCTCGAGCTTGGTCATCCCTAAGAGATAATGCAGCACGTCGAGCTTGTGCCGCTCGGCGAGCTTGCGCAATGCGCCCACCTGCTCGGCGATGAAGGCTACGGCTTCATCGACGCCGCCCTCCCCCGGTTCCTCGTTACGCGAGCCTCCCCGCACGCCCGACGCGGCGCGCGCCCGTTTCTTTCCTGGCTTTGTCACCAGCCCCACCCGAATCCATGCCCCGCGGGAACATTACGCCGACATCGGCCACAACTCCAAGGTGGTGTTTCGCAACTTTCTCGATATGAAACTTTTCCCATTTGGCGGGCTTTCAACACCCCTCGATTTGACAGCGAGGGCCTCACCACCCATGTTCGGGTCGAAACGGCCGACCCGAATCTTGTCGATTTCGGCCTAGATTTTCCCCATAAGTTACTGGAACTACATGAATATCGTCATTGTGGAGTCGCCGGCGAAAGCCAAGACGATCAACAAGTATTTGGGCTCGTCCTATGAGGTTCTGGCCTCATTCGGCCATGTCCGCGACTTGCCGGCGAAGAACGGTTCCGTCGATCCCGACGCCAATTTCAAGATGATCTGGGAGATCGACCCCAAGGCGGCCGGCCGGCTCAACGATATCGCCAAGTCTCTGAAGGGCGCCGACCGCCTGATTCTGGCAACCGACCCTGATCGTGAGGGCGAAGCCATCTCCTGGCACGTGCTGGAGGTCTTGAAAGAGAAGCGCGCGCTGAAGGATCAGAAGATCGAGCGCGTGGTGTTCAACGCCATCACCAAGCAGGCCGTCACGGACGCGATGAAGCATCCGCGCCAGATCGACGGCGCGCTGGTCGACGCCTATATGGCGCGCCGCGCGCTCGACTATCTGGTCGGCTTCACCCTCTCCCCGGTGCTGTGGCGCAAGCTGCCGGGCGCCCGCTCGGCCGGCCGCGTGCAGTCGGTGGCGCTGCGGCTGGTCTGCGACCGCGAGCTCGAAATCGAGAAGTTCGTCGCCCGCGAGTACTGGTCGCTGATCGCGACATTGCTGACGCCGCGCGGCGATGCCTTCGAGGCGCGCCTCGTCGGCGCCGACGGCAAGAAGATCCAGCGGCTCGATATCGGCACCGGGGCGGAGGCCGAAGACTTCAAGAAGGCGCTGGAGCTTGCGACCTACGCCGTGACCGCGGTCGATGCGAAACCCGCGCGCCGCAATCCGCAGGCGCCCTTCACCACCTCGACCTTGCAGCAGGAAGCCAGCCGCAAATACGGCTTTGCGCCCGCGCACACCATGCGCATCGCGCAGCGTCTTTATGAAGGCATCGACATCGGCGGCGAGACCACCGGTCTCATTACTTATATGCGTACCGACGGCGTGCAGATCGATCCGTCCGCGATCACCCAGGCGCGCAAGGTGATCGGCGAGGATTACGGCAACGCCTACGTGCCGGACGCGCCCCGCCAGTACCAGGCCAAGGCCAAGAACGCTCAGGAAGCGCACGAAGCGATCCGCCCGACCGACATGTCGCGCCGTCCCGACAGCATGAGCCGCAGGCTCGATGCGGACCAGGCGCGGCTCTATGAGCTGATCTGGAAGCGCACCATCGCGAGCCAGATGGAATCGGCCGAGCTCGAACGCACCACCGTCGACATCGCCGCGAAGGCCGGCGCCCGCACGCTGGAGCTGCGCGCCACCGGTCAGGTCATCAAGTTCGACGGTTTTCTGGCGCTCTACCAGGAGGGTCGCGACGACGAGGAGGACGAGGATTCCCGCCGCCTGCCCGCGATGAGCCCGAACGACGCGCTGAAGCGGCAGTCGCTCGCCGTCACGCAGCATTTCACCGAGCCGCCGCCACGCTTCTCGGAAGCGTCGCTGGTCAAGCGGATGGAAGAGCTCGGCATCGGCCGGCCCTCGACCTACGCCTCGATCCTCCAGGTGTTGAAGGACCGCGGCTATGTCAAGCTGGAGAAGAAGCGCCTGCACGGCGAGGATAAGGGCCGCGTCGTGGTCGCTTTCCTCGAAAGCTTCTTCAGCCGCTACGTCGAATACGATTTCACCGCCAATCTGGAAGAGCAGCTCGACCGCATCTCCAATAACGAGATCTCCTGGCAGCAGGTGCTGAAGGACTTTTGGACCGGCTTCATCGGCGCCGTCGACGAGATCAAGGATCTGCGCGTCGCCCAGGTGCTGGACGTGCTCGACGACCTGCTGGGACAGCACATCTATCCGCCGCGCACCGATGGCGGCGACATCAGGCAGTGCCCGAGCTGCGGTAACGGCCGGCTGAATCTCAAGGCCGGCAAGTTCGGCGCCTTCGTCGGCTGCTCGAACTATCCGGAGTGCCGCTACACCCGCCAGCTCGCCGCCGACAGCGAGACCACCGCCGACCGTTCGCTCGGCCAGGATCCCGATACGGGTCGCGATGTCTGGGTCAAGGCGGGCCGCTTTGGCCCCTACATCCAGCTCGGCGAGCAGAAAGATTATGAGGAAGGCGAGAAGCCGAAGCGCGCGGGCATCCCGAAGGGTACCTCTCCGAGCGATGTCGAGCTCGAGCTTGCGCTCAAGCTGTTGTCGCTGCCGCGCGAGATCGGCAAGCATCCCGAGACCGGTGAGCCGATCACCGCGGGCCTCGGCCGCTTCGGGCCTTTCGTGAAGCATGAGAAGACCTATGCCAGCCTGGAAGCCGGTGACGAGGTGTTCGACATCGGCCTCAATCGCGCCGTGACGCTGATTGCCGAGAAGGTCGCGAAGGGCCCGAGCCGGCGCTTCGGCGCCGATCCCGGCAAGGCGATCGGCGATCATCCCACCCTCGGCACCGTCACCGTGAAGAGCGGCCGTTACGGCGCCTATGTCACCGCCGGCGGCGTCAACGCGACCATCCCGGCCGAGTTCGAAAAGGACACCGTGACGCTACCGCAGGCGATCGCGCTGATCGACGAGCGCGCCGCCAAGGGCGGCGGCAAGGCCAAGAACACCAAGACAGCGAAGAAGGCGGCGAAGCCGGCCAAGGCCAAAAAAGCTGCGGTGAAGGCCGCGGACGGTGACGCAGCGCCAAAGACGAAAAAACCGGCCGCGAAGAAGGCGGCCAAGACCAAATCCGAATCCACCAGCAAGGCGCGCGCCGCCGTGCCGTCGACCGCCAAGACTTCAGCAGTCAAGACGTCGCCGACCAAGGCATCCGCCGCCAAAGCTCCGGCCAAGAAAAGTGCCGGCACGACTTAAGAGGTTAAGTGAAACGCAAGAATGACCATGGCTTTCCCGACAGGAGCGCCATCGTCGCCTTCATCAAGGCACATCCGGGAAAGGTCGGGACCCGCGAGATCGCGCGCGAGTTCGGCCTGAAGAACGCCGATCGCATCGAGCTCAAGCGCCTGCTGCGCGAGCTCGCCGACGACGGCACCATCAAGAAGAAACGCCACACGGTCTCAGAGCCGGACAGCCTGCCGCCGACGCTGGTCGCCGACATCACCGGCCGCGACTCCGACGGCGAATTGATCGCCTCTCCCACCGAATGGGACGAGGTCGAAGGCGGCGAGCCCCCCAAAATCCGCATCCAGATGCCGCGCCGGCCGAAGCCCGGTACCGTCGCCGGCGTCCGCGATCGCGTGCTGCTGCGCGTCGAGCCGACCAACGAGACCGAAGGTCCGGCCTATCGCGGCCACATCATAAAAGTCTTCGACAAGGCCAAGAGCCGCATCCTCGGCGTGTTCCGCAGCCTGCCCGAAGGCGGTGGACGGCTCGTCCCCGTCGACAAGAAGTCCGCCGATCGCGAGCTGAACATCGCCCCGGCCGAGACGCAAGGCGCCCAGGACGGCGACCTCGTCAGCGTCGACATCGTACGCTCGCGCAGCTTTGGCCTGGCCTCAGGCCGCGTGAAGGAGAAGCTCGGTTCGGTCAAGTCGGAGAAGGCGATCAGCCTGATCGCGATCTACGCCCACGACATCCCGCTGCAATTCTCGCCGGCCGCGGAGCGCGAAGCGGAAGCCGCGGAGCCTGCCAATCTGAAAGGGCGCGAGGACTGGCGCGACGTGCCGCTCGTCACCATCGATCCGCCGGACGCCAAGGATCACGACGACGCGGTGCATGCGCAAGCCGATCCCGATCCGAACAACAAGGGCGGTTTCATCGTCGACGTCGCCATCGCCGACGTGAGTTTTTACGTGCAGCCGGGCACCGCGCTCGACCGCGACGCACTCGACCGCGGCAACTCGGTCTATTTCCCCGACCGCGTCGTGCCGATGCTGCCGGAGCGGATCTCCAACAATCTCTGCTCGCTGGTGCCGGGCGAGCCACGCGGCGCGCTCGCGGTGCGGATGATCATTGCCCCTGACGGACGCAAGCGTTCGCACTCATTCCATCGCATCCTGATGCGCTCGGCCGCCAAGCTCAACTATGCGCAGGCTCAGGCCGCGATTGATGGAAGGCCTGATGATACCACCGGTCCCCTGCTCGATCCGATCCTGAAGCCGCTCTATGCCGCCTACGCCTGCGTCAAGCGCGCGCGCGACGAACGCGATCCGCTCAATCTCGATCTGCCCGAGCGCAAGATCCTGTTGAAGAGCGACGGCACGGTCGATCGTGTCGTCGTGCCTAACAGGCTCGACGCGCACAAGTTGATCGAGGAATTCATGATCCTCGCCAACGTCGCGGCGGCCGAGATGCTGGAGAAGAAATCGCTCCCGCTGATCTACCGCGTGCATGACGAGCCGACGCTGGAAAAAGTCCACGCGCTCGCGGAATTTTTGGAGACGCTGGACGTCCCCTTCGCCAAAGCAGGAGCGCTGCGCCCCGCTCTGTTCAATCGCGTGCTGGCACAGCTCGAAGGCCACGACCATTTCCCGCTGGTGAGCGAGGTCGTGCTGCGCGCGCAGGCGCAGGCCGAGTACTCGGCCGAGAATTACGGTCATTTCGGCCTGAACCTGCGCCGCTACGCGCATTTCACCTCGCCGATCCGCCGCTACGCCGACCTCGTCGTGCATCGCGCGCTGGTCCGCGCGCTCGGGCTCGGCGAAGGCGCCCTGCCCGACAGCGAGACGCCGGAATCGCTCGGCGAGGTCGCCGCGCATATTTCGCTGACCGAGCGGCGAGCGATGAAGGCCGAGCGCGAGACCGTCGATCGCCTGATCGCCCATCACCTCGCCGACCGCATCGGCGCCAGCTTCCAGGGCCGCGTCTCCGGCGTCACCCGCGCCGGGCTCTTTGTCAAACTCGCTGAAACCGGCGCCGACGGATTGATCCCGATCCGATCCCTTGGCACGGAATATTTCAACTATGACGAGGGCCGCCACGCGCTGGTCGGCACGCGCAGCCGCACCATGTACCAGCTCGGTGACATCGTCGACGTCCGCCTGATAGAGGCAGCCCCCATCGCGGGTGCGCTGCGTTTTGAGCTGCTGTCGTCCTCCAGCGAGACCGCGCCGCGCGACCGCAGGCAACCTGGCCCACAACGCCGGCCCTCGTTCAAGGCGCAACCCGGACGCAGCCCGGAGAAGAAGCACAAGCCGGCGAAGCAGAAAAAGTCCGGCAAGGGTAAGAAGGCGAAGAACAAAGGCAAGGGACAGAAGGGCAAGGCATGGTGACCATGAGCACGGCTCCAAAAATCTGGACGCGCGAAACCGGCCTTGTCGAGAAGCGCGACGTCTGGGCGGCGATGAAGCGTGGATTGCGCGGGCGCTGCCCGCGCTGCGGCGAGGGAAAACTGTTCCGCGCCTTCCTGAAGACCGCGGACAATTGCGCAAAATGCGGCCTCGACTTCACGCCACATCGCGCCGACGATTTGCCCGCCTATCTCGTGATCGTCATCGTCGGCCACCTCACCGTGCCGACCATCCTCTGGATCGAGACCAATTACACGACGCCGGTCTGGCTGACCTTTGCGGCCTATTTGCCCTTCACCTTCTTCGCTTCGCTCGGCCTGTTGCAGCCAGTCAAGGGAGCTGTGGTCGGCTTGCAATGGGCTCTGCGCATGCACGGGTTTGACGAGACCCCGCCGGATGGTATTCCGCCTGTGTAAGCAAATAAGCAAAAAGCGGTTTGGGTGAGGATATGACGGATACGGCGCAGACGGCTGAGAAGGCCAGGGTGCACGAGGAAAAGGAAGCCGATCACCATCCCTATTTCCGTCCCCGGGATGCGGCGACGCTGATCCTGGTCGATCGCAGCGGCCCCGTTCCAAAAGTCCTGGTCGGCAAGCGCCACGACAAGGTGGTGTTCATGCCCGGCAAATTCGTCTTCCCCGGCGGCCGCGTCGACAAGGACGATTATCGCGTGCCGGTCGCGGCCCCCATCACCGCGGAATTAGAGGCTAATCTCGCCAAGGGCAGCCCGAAGACACCGGCCTCGCGCGCGAAGTCGCTGGCGATTGCCGCGATCCGTGAGGCCTGCGAGGAAACCGGTCTCTGTCTCGGGCGCAAGTCTGAGGGCAAGGCCAAGCTCGAAGGCCCCTGGAAGCCGTTCGCGGACGCAGGCCTGCTGCCCGATCCTTCCAGCCTGTTCCTGATCGCGCGCGCGATCACGCCGCCCGGCCGCGTCAAGCGGTTCGACACGCGCTTTTTCACGGCCGATGCGTCCGCGATCACCCACCACGTTGACGGTGTGATCCATGCCGATGCGGAGCTGGTCGAGCTGGTCTGGGTCGAGCTCGGTTCAAAACCGCTCGCCGATCTGCATCCCATGACACGGAATGTGCTCAACGAGCTCGATTCGCGCCTTGCCACCGGCCCGCTGCGCCACGACGCGCCGGTGCCGTTCTTCCATTTCTACGGCGGCAAGATGCAAAAGGACATTTTGAGCTAAGCCGCCATTCCGGGCTCGCTACGCGCGCCCCGGAATGACGCGATTGTGCTGAGGCGCCAGCAAAAAACAAAAGAATCTTCCCGCCTCCCCCAATGGCGGAGTTCCCGGGCGTGCCTATGTCTTCCCCCAACGACACCAGAACGGGATTTTGGGCGCGATGGCACAACGGCAACTCAAGCTTGGCGCGTTCATGCGCCCGGTCAGCATCCATACCGGCGCCTGGCGCTATCCGGGGGCCTGGCCCGACGCCAACTTCAACTTCGGCCACATCAAGCAGCTGATCAGGAAGCTCGAGGCCGGCAAGTTCGACGCCTTCTTCATGGCCGATCATTTGGCCGTGCTGAACATGCCGGTCAACGCGCTCAAGCGCAGCCACACCGTAACCTCGTTCGAGCCGTTCACGCTGTTGTCGGCGCTGTCGGCCGTCACCGAGCGCATCGGTCTGATCGCGACCGGCTCGACCACGTTTGATGAGCCCTACCACGTCGCCCGGCGCTTTGCCTCGCTCGACCATCTCAGCGGCGGCCGCGCGGGCTGGAACATCGTCACCACCTCGAACCCGGATGCCGCGCTGAATTTCGGCCTCGACGACCACATGGAGCACGCCGAGCGCTACAAGCGCGCCCGCGAATTCTACGACGTCGTCACCGGCCTCTGGGACTCCTTCGCCGATGACGCCTTCGTGCGCGACGTCGAGAGCGGACTTTTCTTCGAGCCGTCGAAGATGCACGTGCTCGACCACAACGGCAAATATCTGAAGGTGCGCGGGCCCCTCAACATCGCCCGCCCCGTGCAGGGCTGGCCGGTGATCGTGCAGGCCGGCGCCTCGGACGACGGCAAGCAGCTCGCGGCCGAAACGGCGGAAGCCGTCTTCACCGGCGGCGGCAGCCTCGCCGACGGTCAAAAGCTCTATGCCGACATCAAGGGCCGCATGGAGACAATCGGCCGCGATCCCGAGCACCTGAAAATCCTGCCCGGCGCTTTCGTCGTGGTCGGCGACAGCGTCGATGAAGCCAAGGAGAAGCGCGCTCTTCTCGACAGCCGCGTGCACTACGACAGCGCCATCGCCTCGCTCTCGGTCATCCTCGGCACCGATGCCTCCGGCTTCGATCCGGATGGCCAGCTGCCGGACATTCCGGAGACCAACGCCAGCAAGAGCGGCCGGCAGCGCATGGTCGACCTCGCCAGGCGCGACAAGCTCACGGTGCGCCAGCTCGCCCAGCGCGTCGGCGGTTACGGCGGGCTGTCCTTCGTCGGCACGGCGCAAACCATCGCCGACCAGATGGAGGAATGGCTGGTCGGCCGCGGCTCCGACGGCTTCAACATCATGTTCCCGTTCCTCCCCGCCGGCCTCGACGATTTCGTCGACAAGGTGGTCCCGGAGCTGCAGCGGCGCGGGATTTTCCGGAAAGAGTATGAAGGGGCCACCTTGAGGGAGAATCTGGGCCTCCCGCGGCCGAAAAACCGGTTCTTCGAGGCATAATCGGGCCGATTTGAGCGGTTTTCCGGGTCTAAAACCTTGACATCAGGCGGTTTCTGGCTAGGTTGCCGGCCAACGCGGGCCGTTTGGCCGGCTCCAGATTCCCCAATATTCTGAGGTTCAGAACATGGCCAAAGCGGTCACCATCAAGGTCAAGCTCGTGTCCTCGGCTGACACCGGCTTCTACTACGTCGCCAAGAAGAATTCGCGCACCATGACCGACAAGCTGGTCAAGAAGAAGTACGACCCGGTCGCGCGCAAGCACGTCGAATTCCGCGAAGCCAAGATCAAGTAAGATCGCGGAACGCTACGGACTTTGACGGGGCCCTTTCGGGCCCCGTTTTTATTTCCGCTCTCTCCACGCCGTCATTGCGAGGAGCTCTTGCGACGAAGCAATCGAGACAGCCGCCAGCCTCACGAAATCCTGGCATGGTTAGAAGCAGTAGCCTCGCTGCCTTCAATTGCGAAGCTACCTTCGGATCATCATCCAGCCGTTCATGAATCGCAGAGAGCGCCGGGCCGCGGCGGCCAAACAATCCGGAAAGGCCTCGCCGGCTGCGCTTTGCCAGTCGGGCTTTACGCATTTTCAAACAGGGCGAATCGCCGAGGCCGAGCTGTGTTGCCAGCAAGCGCTGACTCTCGACGAGCAACATCCGGATGCCCTCCATTTGCTTGGCGTGCTTTGTTTTCACGCGCAGCAGCCCGACGCCGCCGTGGAATGGATCGGGCGCGCAGTCCGGCAAGCACCGAAGGCTGAGTACCTCCTGAGTCTCGCCACGGTGCTGGAGCGGCAGGGTCGGCTCGAGGACGCAGGACAACATTACAGCCAGGCTTTGAGCCTCAAACCTGATGATGCGGGCCTCTGGAATCACCTCGGCAATCTGCTCTGGCAACTCGGGCGCAAGGACGAAGCAGCGCAGCACCTGCAGCAGGCTTTGAAGCTGAATCCGCAATATTGGGAGGCCGCGCACAATTGCGGCATGTTGCTGCTTGAACTCGGCCGGCATGCGGACGCCATAAAATGCTTCGACGCCGCCGAGAAGCTGAATCCGTCCGCAGCCCTGTATCAAATGCGCGCCGTTTGCCTCTCGGCTGTGAACCGGTTTGAAGAAGCGCAAGCGGACTACGAGAGGTCCGTTGCGCTGGATCCCAATCTGGCAGAGACGCACAACAATCTCGGCCTGCTGCATTGGAAATTTGACCGGCTGGAACAGGCCTTTGCCTGTTTCGATCGGGCGCTGGCCCTTCGACCAAATTTTCATGCCGTGCTCAACAACAAGGCCGTGGTCTTGTTGCATCTGCAATTGCTGGATGAAGCGTTCGCGACCCTGCAGAGATCGCTGGCGGCCGCCCCCAACGATGCGCAGACGCTGTTCTATCTGGCAACGCTTCAGCTCTTGACCGGCGACTTCGAGCGCGGCTGGCTTGCGCGCGAAGCGCGCTGGAGGCTCCCGTCTGTCGGTCTGGTCGATCGCGGCTTTTCGCAAGCCCTTTGGCTTGGCGACCAGTCGCTCGAAGGCAAGACCATCTTGCTGCATTCCGACGAGGGGCTGGGCGATGCGATTCAGTTCGCCCGCTATGTGACGATGGTGGCCGCCCTCGGAGCCAAGGTCATCCTGGAGGTCGAGCCTCCAATCCAGCAGCTTCTGGGCGGCATCACCGGGGTCGCAGCGTGTGTCGGCCGGTCGTCTCCGCCGGCGTTCGATCTGCACTGCCCTTTGGGAACGCTGCCATTGGCGTTCGGGACACGGCTCGATACGATTCAGTTCGCGCAAGGATACATTCCCACGCTCCCGGCGGCGCGCGTGAAGGCGTGGCAAGACCGGCTTGAAGGCCGGCTTGGTCCCCGCACCCGCTTTCGCGTCGGTCTGGTCTGGGCGGGCAATCCGGATCACAGGAACGATCACAATCGATCGATGGCCCTGCGCACGCTCGCGCCGCTGCTGAATTGCGGCGTCCAGTTCGTCAGCCTGCAAAAGGGCATCCGGGATCAGGACCGCGCCTTCCTCGCCGAACGTCGTGACATCGTCGACCTCACGGAGCATCTGACGGATTTCAGCGAAACAGCCGCGCTGATCTCCTGCCTCGATCTGGTGATCTCAGTCGACACCAGCGTCGCTCACCTCGCCGGCGCGCTGGGGCTTCCGGTCTGGACGATGTTGCCCTTCAACCCGGATTGGCGCTGGCTGCTCAGCCGCGATGACAGCCCTTGGTATCAGTCGATGCGGCTGTTCAGGCAGCCCGAGCGAGGCGACTGGGCTAGCGTGGTGGACGACGTTCGCCGCGAGCTCGAAAGCCTGATTGCAGCATGGCGGTCAAGGCAGGATCAGGCTTCGCTTCTGCCGGCGTAGTCGCTCGTGTCCCGGACGCGCTGCAGCGTGCAACGCTGCTGCGCAGAGCCGGGACCTAGCAAAGCAACACGAACAATGCAGCGACATGGGCCCCGGCTCTGCAGCGCACCGTCAAAGTGACGCTGCGCTGCGTCCGGGACACGAGAGCGACGCCCTGCCTACGCCGTCCGCAACACCGGCGCCGGCGGCTGCGATGGCCGGATCAGCGCGAACGCCACCTGGATGATGCCGCCGGCCAGTCCCAACGCGACGCCGATGCGCCAGGCCATATTGTAGGAGCCGAGCGCGTCGTAGATCACTCCTCCTCCATAGGCGCCGAGGAAGCTGCCGATCTGGTGGCTCATGAAGGCGAGGCCCTGGATCATGGCCTGCCAGCGCAGGCCGAACATCTCGGCGACGGCGCCTGCGACCAGCGGGCCGACGCCCATCCAGAGGAAGCCCATGATGGCGCCGAACAAGAGCGTCGAGGCCGAGGTCGCCGGCAGCATGAAATACCAGGCGAGCGCGAGCGAGCGCAGGACGTAGATGCCTCCGAGCAGCGCCAGCTTGTTCCAGCGCTGGCCGGCCCAGCCGAAGAACAGCGAGCCCAGCACGTTGAAGCCGCCGATCATGCCGAGCGTCTGCGCGCTCAGCATCGGATCGAGGCCGCAGATCGCCAGATACGACGGCAGATGCGTGGTGAGGAACACGAGCTGCATGCCGCAGACGAGATAGGCGCAGGTCATCACCACGAAGGAGGCATTGCCGAACGCCGACTTCGCAACGGAGGCCGCCGTGGCATCGCCGATGTCGTCGGCCGCCGGCTTCGGCAGCGGGATGGCGTCGACGCGGCCGGCGTACCAGGCGGCGGGGATCATCAGCACCGACATGACGACGAAGCCGGCAAGCCCGATGCGCCAGCCAAAGCCCTCGTTGAGCATCTGCCCGATCGGCGCCGACAGCAGCGCGCCGAGCGAGCCCGCGCCGGAGACAATGCCGAGCACGGTGGAGCGCACCGTCGCCGGCACCGCGCGCGCCGCCACCGACATCGCGATCGCCGCCGCGGTGCAGGCGAGCGAGGTGCCGATCAGCACGCCGGCGCCGATCATGATGCTGATCAGCCCGTTCGCGGTCGTCATCAAGACAAGGCCTGCGATGTACATCAGGGCGCCGACGATCATAATGGGACGGAAGCCGTAGCGCACAGTCATCGCGCCTGCGAGCGGCTGAAGGAAGCCCCAGGCGAGGTTCTGCACCGCCAGCGCCAGCGTGAAGTCCGACACCGAGAGGTGGATGTCCTGCGTCAGCGGCTGCATGAAGATGCCGAGCGACTGCCGCAGCCCCATGCTCAAGGTCAGCATGATCGAGGCGCCGATCAGGATCGGAAGTGTGGGGCGCAGGACCTGCAACAGGGGCATTGTTGTTCTCCCTCGTGGGCACGGCACGCGTGCCGGCGTCTGCAATTCGCGTTGATTTTGGTTACACAGACCTGTGTAATTAGTCTATAGAAGAGGCGGACTGTCAAGCGAACAGGACTTATCCGGCCGCATGGCTCCCCCGCCCGCCCCACAGACGATGAAAGAGCGGATCCTCGAGACCGCCGACAAGCTGTTCTATCTGCAAGGCATTCGCGCCATCGGCGTCGACACCATCGCAGCCGAGATCGGCATCTCCAAGCGCACGCTCTACAACCATTTCCCGTCCAAGGACGCGCTGATCGCGGCCTATCTGGCGCGCCGCTTCGTGGCTCAGCGCCCCTCCGACAAGCCGCCGGCCGAGCAGATTCTCGCCACCTTCGATTCGCTGGAGCGGCGCTTTGCGGCCAAGGATTTTCGCGGCTGCCCGTTCGTGAATGCAGTCGCCGAACTCGGGCGGACGGATCGCGCGGTGAAGAAGATCGCCATCGCCTTCAAGGAAAGCCGCCGCGTCTGGTTTCGCGAGCGGCTCACTGAGCTCGGTGTTGCGGACGCCGACGCGCTCGCAACGCAGCTCGTGCTGCTGGTCGACGGCTCCATCGCGCAAGACCTCGTCCGCGACGATCCCGCGATGGCGCGTGCGGCGAAGGAAGCGGCGACAGTGCTGTTGCGGAATGCGGGGGTGGATGTGGGTGGTGATGCGGCGAAGCCGGTGAAGAGCAAGCACTCGCCGCAATCATAGCTGTCGTCCCGGCGAAGGCCGGGACCCATAGCCACAGGCCGTAGTTTGGCGAAAACTCGGAGTTACCAGCTCGCGCCACAACCCATTCCTGGGGTTATGGGTCCCGGCCCCCGTGCGCAATTGCGCACTAGGCCGGGACGACACTGAGGACGAGGCGTGCCGCCAGCGGCCTCACGCCGCCTGCGATACCACCCGATTTCGTCCGTCGTGCTTGGCGCGATAGAGCGCGGTGTCGGCGCGCTTGAGGACGTCGGCGACCGCCTCGCCCTTCTGCTCCAGCGTCGTGAGCCCGATCGAGATCGTGACCTCGATGTGCTTGGCGCCCTTGTGGACGGCAAAGGGCTCGCCGGCGATCGAGCGGCGCAGGCGCTCGGCAACCATGCCGGCGACGTGGAGATCGGTTTCCGGCATCACAATCACGAACTCCTCGCCGCCGTAGCGGCAGGCGAGATCGATGCCGCGGATCGATTTGCGGACACGCACGGCGAATTCGCGCAGCACGTCGTCGCCGGCGTCGTGGCCGTAATTGTCGTTGATCGACTTGAAATAATCGATGTCCAAAATCATCAGCGCCAGCGGCTTGCCGCGGGTCGAGGCCTGCTCGGCCAGCGTCGCCAGATGGCTCTCCATGTAGCGGCGATTGTGCAGGCCGGTGAGCGCGTCGGTGATCGCCATCTCGATCGAGTTCTGCACGTTGTCGCGCAAATGATCGGTGTAGCGGCGGCGGCGGATCTGGGTGCGGGCGCGCGCCAGGAGCTCGGTCTTGTCGATCGGGCGCAGCAGATAGTCGTTGACGCCGATCTCGAGGCCGCGGAGCAGCCGTGTCGAGTTCTCGGCCTCTGCGATCGCAAGGATCGGCACGTGGCGGGTGCGCTCCAGCGAGCGGGCCTGGCTGCAGAGCCGCAGGCCATCGAAATTGTTCAAGTCGAGCGAGACGATCAGCAGGTCGTAGTTGCCCTCGGCGGCGTGGAACAGCGCTTCGGTCGGATGCGGCTCGACGTCGATGGTGTGCTCGGCGGCGAGGATCGTCGCCAGCCGCTCATAGGACGACTGCCGGTCGTCGACCAGCAAGATGCGGCCGCTCTTGCCTGCATCGGCGATGGCGCTGCGCTCGGGCGCCTGCATGCCGATCTCGAGCGAGGTGATGGCGCGCATGCGCAGCTCGTCCGTCATCATCTTCAGCCGCGTCAGCGAGCGCACTCGCGCGATCAGCACGACGTCGGAGACGGGCTTTGTCAGGAAATCGTCGGCGCCGGCCTCGAGCCCGCGGTTGCGGTCGGATGGGCTATCGAGCGCAGTGACCATCACGACGGGAATGTGGTGCGTGGCCGGATCGGTCTTGAGGCGGCGGCAGACTTCAAAGCCGTCCATGTCGGGCATCATCACGTCGAGCAGGATGATGTCGCATTCGGCGCGGCGGGCCAGCGCCAGCGCCTCGGTGCCGTTCGAGGCCGTCATCACGTCGAAATATTCGGCGGAGAGACGGGCCTCTAACAGCTTGACGTTGGCAGGAACGTCATCGACGACGAGGATACGCGCGGACACTTTGAACTCACTTCCTATCCGATGAAACGCCGGACCGTCTCAATGAATTTGCCGACCGAGATCGGCTTGGACAAATAGGCTTCGCAGCCGCCCTCGCGGATGCGCTCTTCGTCGCCCTTCATCGCAAAGGCCGTGACCGCGACGACGGGAATGGCGCGCAACTCCGGATCGTCCTTGATCCAGCGCGTCACCTCGAGCCCGGAGACCTGCGGCAATTGGATATCCATCAGCACCAGATCGGGCCGCATCTTGCGCACGAGGTCGAGCGCCTCGTAGCCGTTGCTGGTTCCCGAGGTCTGGTAGCCGTGCGCCTCCAACAGGTCGCGGAAGAGCTTCATGTTGAGCTCGTTGTCTTCCACGATCAGGACGGTCTTAGCCATCCCGCCCTCCTGTTTGGTCCTGAAGACCGATGCATGTGACGCCTCAGGCGCCGCTTTCCGGCGCTTCGAAAACTGGATTCAAACTAGCCTCAGATTCGCTTGAGTTTCGTTAAACCCGAGGGGCCACTTTCTGCGATGTGGTTTCCAGTTGCTTGCCTCGGCCCGCAAGACTCAAGGCCAAGACTGGAGGCCAAGACTCAAGGCCAAGACTCAGTCCCAAGACTCGGGCATATTCCAAAGTAGACACCGAAAGTTAACGGAAAGGCAAACCGGGCCCGTGAAAAAGGCTGTTCACAACCCTCGCGAAGTCGCTGAAATCGTTGCGATTCAGGCGCTGTCCTTTATTGCGGGCGACCCTGAAAGGCTGGGCCTGTTCCTGGCTGAGACAGGGGTCGGCCCGGAGACGCTCCGGAACGCCGCCTCGGACCCGCATTTCCTGCTCAGCGTGCTCGATTTCGTGCTGCGCGATGACGACACTGTGAAGGCCTTTGCCAAGTCCTCGGAACTGCATCCGACCAACGTTGCCGCAGCGCGGCAGGTGCTGGGCGATGCGCTCGGCGACCGGACCTGGGAGCGCGACGTGCCGTGAACGTCCCCGATCCGGCCGGGCCCCGCTGCTTCTGCCGGGATTGTCTGGCCGATCTGGATATCGGCGTGCGGCGCTGTTCCGCCTGCGGTTCCCCTCGCCTCGTCCGCCACCGCGCGCTCGCGCGCCTGACCATTGCCCATATCGACTGCGACGCCTTCTATGCGACAGTCGAGAAGCGCGACAATCCTGACATCGCCGACAAGCCCGTCATCATCGGCGGTGGCAAGCGCGGCGTGGTGTCGGCCGCCTGCTACATCGCGCGCACCTATGGCGTGCGCTCGGCGATGCCGATGTATAGGGCGTTGGAAGCCTGCCCGCATGCGATCGTGATCCGGCCGGACATGGCGAAGTATGTCCGCGTCGGCCGCGAGGTGCGACAGGCCATGCAGGCGCTGACGCCGCTGGTCGAGCCGCTGTCGATCGACGAAGCCTTTCTCGATCTCTCCGGCACCGAGCGCGTGCACGGCATGATCCCGGCCAAGGTGCTGGCGCGCTTTGCCCGCGACGTCGAGCGCGATGTCGGCATCAGCGTTTCGGTCGGCCTGTCCTGCAATAAGTTTTTGGCAAAAATCGCCTCCGATCTCGACAAGCCGCGCGGCTTTGCCGCGCTCGACCAGGACGAAGCGCGTTTGATGCTGGCTTCGAGGCCGGTCGGCTTCATCTTCGGCGTCGGACCTGCGACGCAGGAGCGCCTCGTGCAGCGCGGCTTCCGCCTCATCGCCGATCTGCAAAAGACCGACGAGATCGAGCTGATGCGGCAGTTTCCGAGCGACGGCCGCAGGCTGTGGCGGCTCGCGCGCGGCATCGACGACCGCCGTGTCGAGGCCGATCGTGGCGCCAAGACGATTTCGAGCGAGACCACGTTCGAGACCGACATCCGCGATTTCGCGTCGCTGGAAAAGATCTTGTGGCGGCTGTGCGAGATGACGTCGTCCCGGCTCAAGAGCAGCGAGCTTGCCGGCTCGACCGTCACGCTAAAACTGAAGACCGCTGCTTTCCGCCAGCGCACACGCTCGCAGTCGATCGCAGCGCCGACGCAGCTTGCCGCAAAAATCTTCTCGATCTGCCGCGAGATGTTGGCGAAAGAAATCGACGGCACCGCCTTCCGCCTGATGGGCGCCGGCGTCAGCGCGCTGCGCGAAGGCTCCCCCGCCGACGACACCGACATGCTCGACCGCCGCGCCGCGCATGCCGAGCGAGCGGTCGACAGCCTGCGCAAGAAGTTCGGCAGTGCCGCGGTGATCCGCGGCATCGCATATGACGGGCCGGAGAAGGCGCAGGAGTGATGACCCCCGAACGCGATCTCGCTGCGCTGCTGAGACACATGAAGCCCGAGCTGCGGCCGGGCATCTTCGTGTTCTGCACCATCGCTCCAAACGAGCGCATTCCCGCAGCACTCAATCCGCTGCTGACGTTCCGCGAGCAGGAAGGGACGACGCTGGTCATCCTGCGTGAGGAAGCCGAAGCAACAGGACTAAGCTACGCATTCGCCTCGCGCCTGATTACCTTGACGGTTCACTCCGCGCTCGATGCTGTAGGGTTTCTAGCGGCCACCACCGCGCGCCTCGCCGCAGCCGGCATCAGCGTGAACGCCGTGTCGGCCTTTCATCACGACCACCTCTTCGTGCCGGCTAACCGGGCTGACGGCGCGATGGTGCTGCTGCGGACGATGTCAGAAACGAGGAACCTTTAGCCCGGCATTAGGGTGGGCCTTACGGTGCGCTCAATTACGTCTGCACTAATGCTGTCCGACCAGGGGCGAAAGGCTTCGCTACTACGAGATCAAGACACTTCGGATGCCATCTTCAATCTTTGAGGCGATCCGGCCATAAAGAAAAAGATGGGCCCTGACAGCCCATTCAAGCTGCGCCAGGCTATCGACCTCCCAATAAGCCACCGAGAATGAATAGACCGTTTCCGCATAAGCGATCGCCAGCATCGTGCCCGGAGCGGGTCTGGCGAGCTTGCCTTTCAACCGGCTATCTCTCAGGTGCAGATATGGAGACAGTGCACAAAGCCCAGGGGCGGGCCCCGGAAAAAAAGCGACTCCTTTCTCTATCGACCAACAAAGATCCCAGCCATCAACGATCGTCTTTGAAAATACGGGATACTTGGCGCGTGATTTCGCCCGATCGTAGGAAAACCCATAGGCGGCGGCCTCACGTTCCATGATCTGAGTAAGGAATGAATACCGACAGAATTCGTCTGCGAAATCGCAATCTCCTTCCCGAACGCTCCGATGCCGAATGGCCTCGTCTTTCGCGGCTTTTCTCACCTCTTCCAGCACGGCAGCGAAACGAAGCTGGTGCGCTTGCGGATTTTGAGTAGCTTCCTGTCGCAACCGACGGAAACAGGGATCAATTTCAGTCCTCCACGCAGCCTCTGTCATTTCGTATCGAGATGAGAGCCCTCGTTCGGAACACCCATTCTCACGGTCTCTCCCCCTTCTCAAGGACTCCAGGAAGGGAGAGCGATAGATTCGCATGAGATCGAAGCCGGGCAAGTTGAGAGACTGTGGCTGCCCGTATCTCTCTCTAACCAACGCCATGGCGCACTGGCGATGAAGGAGAAGCTCATCTTCCCCTTTAGCGAAGGCTTCGAGATACTGGATCCTTGAAAGGAAGGCCTTGAATCCTGCCGTCTCCAACTGAAGTAAGTAGCTTGGCACATCATCCGCAATCGAGCTCCATCGGCTGCAGATCGCATTCGCAACGTCGAAAGAGAGTGTGTTGAAGTTTTGTGTAGTGGTCACGGCAAGTGCCTAAGGTATCAATACGGGTGCTCTTGGCGGCCCGAGAAGAAGGGCCGCCCGCGGGTCGTTCACTGAATGCTTTACTAAGTACACTATTTATCTGTTTAAAGCGATTTAAAGCGATCGGATATTACGGTGACAGTGCACTAAATTGACACCGGCCGGTTTTGCGGGCATGATGCGACATGGCTCGTCTTGCTCGTGTCGTCATTCCCGGTCATCCCCACCTTGTCACCCAGCGCGGCAACGGTCGTGCCCGCACGTTCTTCGAGGACGGCGACTATGCGCTGTATCGCGACCTGCTCGCGGCCAATTGCAAGGCCGCCGGGGTCGAGGTGTGGGCCTGGTGCCTGATGCCCAACCACGTGCATCTCATCCTGGTGCCATCCGATCCCGACGGGCTGCGCCACGCGCTTGCGCGCGTTCACCGCAGCTATGCCGGGACCATCCAGGCGCGGCGCAAGCGCACCGGTCATTTCTGGCAAGGACGTTTCGGTGCCGTCGCGATGGACGAACAGCATCTTGCGGCGGCGCTACGCTACGTGTCGCTCAATCCTGTGCGGGCGCGCCTGGTGAAGCGGGCGCAGGATTGGCGCTGGTCGAGCACGCGCGCGCATCTGCGCGGCAAGGCCGACGGCCTGACCGCACTGGCGCCGATCCGCGATCGTTTTCCGGAGTTCGGCGATTTGCTGGCAACCGAACCGGAAGCCGATCTGTTCGACGCACTGCGCGCTGCGGAGAGCATCGGCCGCCCGCTCGGAGACAACCGCTTTCTCGCCCGCATCGAGCGCCAGACCGGGCGCGTCCTCAAGCCAGCCAAGCGCGGGCCGAAGCCGTCGACGGAGGAAGAATGATTGTATTTAGTGCACTGGACTGCACCCCGTAAGTGAGACACGACAATTGCGGTGACGGTGCGGGACCATCGCTTAAACTGCCGGCCTCGCAGTCACGAAGTATCTGGTTCAGCATGAAATGAACGATCGCTCGTTCGGCGAATCCCAAAGGCCGAGACGTTCAGCGTCGCGGCGACTGGCTAGTGCTGCTTGCGAAAGACGGTATCATGACATCGTGCCACTGTTTTGCCCGACGCGTCAAACGAAATTCGCTAAATACGAAATACGGGCTGGCCTTGAACTGCAATTCCTGAGCGATTTCCGCGCGTTGGCGAATTGGCGTGGTCCGTCGTTGTCTTGCGAAGACCAACCCTTGCCGCAGTTGCCACGTTGCTTGCCCCTTGCTGCTGATTTGCTCGACGCTGCAATAGCTTGACCGATCGGGAATTGTGCCGTTCGGCAACCGCGTTTCTACTGTGCATGGGGTTGTTTTTCGCTTTTTGCAGAAGCGTGAGCCGGCGCTCCTCAGCAAGGAGGGAGTGCCGTCAGCGCATCGCTCCGTCCTTCCTCAGCCTGAGGCCGCCCGGGCCGCACACTCAGTCCGCGACCGCAATCGCCTCGATCTCGATCAGCCATTCCGGCGCGGCAAGCGCTGAGACGCCGACGAGAGTCGAGGCCGGCGGCTCCATGCCTTCGAAGAAGGCCGAGCGGGCCTTGCCGATGACCGGACGTAGCTCCGGCTTGTAGCCGACGACGAAGGTCGTGATCTTCACGATATTCGAGTAGCTCGCGCCAGCCGCTTTCAATGCGTGGCCGAGATTCTGCATCACCTGCGTGGTCTGCGCGGCGAGATCGCCTTCGCCGACGATCCGTCCCTCCTCGTCCACCGACACCTGGCCGGAGATGTAGATCGTGCGCGCGCCCGAGGCGGTGACGACGTGGGAATAAGCGGGATTGTGGTGCAGGCCGCTGGGGCGGAGATGGTCGAGCTTGGGCATGGGCTGGCTCCCGGAGTTTGTGGTTGGGAGGGAGCGTAGCTGGAGACTGTGTCGAGGGCTAGCCTCGGCCCTCAATTGCAGGGCTTGCTGTCCTTGACGTCGAACTTGCCCATCGCGCCGGAAATGACAAAATCGTTGTAGTCGAGCACGAGCTGGCGGGAGACGCCGTTCTCATAGAGCTCGAACGACATCGCATAGACCGGCGTCTGCTCGCCTTCCTTCTGCGGGACGTCGCGGTCGAAATAGCTGACGGTCACCGGCCAGCGCTTCATCGATTTCATGTGCTCGTCCGACGTCGACGGATCGGGCGAAGCGGTGCGGTCGGCGGGGATCGGCTGACCGATCACGGTCAAGGTGTTGTAGACCTTCTGGCCATCGTCGGAGCCGTCATAGACGGAAAGCTCAAGGAGCGATTTGCCGTCCTTGGCCGCCGCAATGATGTGCTGGATCTGCTCCGTCGGAAACACGATCTTGCCGTCGAGGGTGAAATTCTTCGGCGCCGGCAACTTGAGCTTGACGTTGATGTGGTCGCCGTCGCGCTCGGCCGAGCCGTCGACCAGGCCGGCCTCGGTCTCGTTCATTCGCGTCTCGATCTTGAAGCGGTAGCTTTTCCCCGCGGCGTCCTCCCAGGAATTGGAGCGGAGGTCACTGAGCGTCATCTTGCCCTCGCCGCTGTCGAGCTCGGAGACTTGGCGGAATTCGGACGTGTAACCCTCGCAGCTGCTCCCGGCGAAATTGTAGAGGATGCGGCCGCGCGCGCTGTTGATGGAATTGGAGCGCGATTTGACCAGGCTCAGATCATAGAGCGCCTGGTGTGCGAGAAACGGACCGTTCGCGGCATGGACGCCGCCACCGGCGCCGACAGCAGCCGCCGCGAGCGCCATCACACCGAGTGAAGTCCGGAAAAGGTGCAACATATCTGTTCCCTGGGGACGCGCAGATTCGACACTTTAATGACCGTTCCATTGCGTCGCAACTGCGGCGGTTTCACGTAAAGTTGCGCCTCTCCGTTGAACCTCCTGACCTGCCTCAGAAAAATGCAGTCCACCCCGGGGGTCCGACCGCCCTATCGGCTTGCTTGCATGTAGCGGCATGATGGGCGAAACAGGGCGCGCCCGGCGGTCACCAGACGCGCCGGAGCGGATGATTTTTCAGACATCGAGGTCGAGACATGGCGGGCACGGTCGAGCAGAAACTGGCGGAACAGGGCATCAAGCTGCACGAGGCCCCCACTCCCGTCGCCAATTACGTGCCGTTCGTGCGCACCGGCAATCTGCTGTTCGTCTCCGGCCAGGTCTGCTTCGATCCCGCCGGCAAGCTGATCGCCAAGGGCAAGCTGGGCGCGGGCGTCTCGCTCGAGGAAGGTGCTGTGGCCGCGCGCGGCTGCGCCGTCAACCTGCTCGCACAGGTCAAGGCGGCGCTTGGTGACCTCGACAAGGTTGTGCGCGTGGTGCGCCTCGGCGGCTTCATCAACTCCGCACCGGACTTCCTGGACGGGCCGAAGGTTCTCAACGGCGCCTCAGACCTGATGGTCGCGGCCTTCGGTGACAAGGGCCGCCACGCCCGCACCACCGTCGGTGTCGCCTCGCTGCCCGCGGATGCGGCGGTCGAGGTCGAAGGCGTGTTCGAGGTCGCCTGAGGCCGGCATCGTGCGAGCTCCGGATTGGCTGACAGCACGGCCGGTCGCCCATCGCGGCCTGCACGACATCTCCCGCGGCATTGTCGAGAACATGCCGGGCGCGGTGCAGGCGGCGGTTGCGGGCAATTTTTCGATCGAGGTCGACATCCAGCTCTCGGCTGACGGCGAGGCCATGGTGCACCACGACCACGCGCTTGGCCGCCTCACCGAGGCCACCGGCCCGGTGGTCGCAAGGACCACGGCCGAGCTGAAGGCCATCAAGTTCAAGGATACGCCCGAGCGGATGATGTCGCTCAGCGACCTCTGCGCCATGGTTGCCGGCCGCGTGCCGCTGGTGATCGAGGTGAAGAGCCATTTTGACGGCGACCGCAAGCTGGTGAAGCGGATGGCCGAGGTGCTGGCGTCGTATCAGGGCCAAGCGGTCGGGATGTCCTTCGACCCCGACCAGGTCCTTGCCCTGCGCGAGCTGCTGCCCTCCCGCCCGCGCGGCATCGTCGCGCAGCGGAGCTATGAGGACGAGTACTGGGCCTATCTGACGCCGCAGCAACGCGACAGCATGCTGTACCTGCGCCATGGCTTCCAGACCCAGCCGCATTTCGTCGCCTTCAAGGTCGACCACCTGCCGGCGCCCGCTCCCTGGATCGCCCGCAACATCTTCGGCTGCGCCCTGCTCGGCTGGACCGTGCGTACGCCGGAGCAACGGACACGGGTTGGGCAATATGCCGATCAGATGATCTTTGAAGGGTTCGTGCCGCAGGCTTGATGTTCCCGCCCTCTTGAAGTCGCTGCTGCAATGCACGATCTTGGGCGCAATGGCATCATCCGACATCACGCTCGAAGCCGTACCGTCGATTGGCGAAGTGTCGCCGGAGGATTGGGACGCCTGCGCCAGTCCTGGCAAGGATCCCGGCAAGGATCCTGGCAAGGCCTGCAATGGGCATGGCGCGGGAACCTCAAGCAGGCTTCCAGGCAATTCTCTCGGCCTTTTAAAGCCCGCCTATAACCCGTTCGTCTCGCACGCGTTTCTCTCCGCCGTCGAGAAATCGGGTTCGGCCACGATCCGCACCGGCTGGGGCCCGCGGCATCTGGTGGCCAAGATCGACGGCCGTGTCGCCGGCGTCGTGCCCTGCTATCTGAAATCGCATAGCCAGGGCGAATACGTCTTCGACCGCGGCTGGGCCGACGCCTATGAGCGCGCCGGCGGCCGTTACTATCCGAAGCTGCAGGTCTCTGTTCCCTTCACGCCGGCGACGGGGCCGCGGCTCCTGGTCCGCGACGGCGTCAGCCACGAGCTGATCACGGAGACCCTGGCGAGCGGCCTAGTGGCGCTGTGCGGCGTCAGCAAGGCCTCCTCGGTCCACGTCACCTTCGCCCGCGAGGCCGAATGGAAGCTGCTGGCCCGGCACGGCTTCCTCCAACGCACCGACCAGCAGTTCCACTGGCGCAACGAGGGCTTTGGAAGCTTCGACGATTTTCTGGCGACGCTGAATTCGCGCCACCGCAAATCGATCAAGCGCGAGCGGCGCGATGCGCTCGCTGCGGGCATCACCATCCACTGGCTCACGGGCAAGGACATCACCGAGGACGCCTGGGACGCCTTCTTCGAATTCTACATGGAGACCGGCTCGCGCAAATGGGGCCGTCCTTATCTCACGCGCGAATTCTTCTCGCTGATCGGCGAGACCATGAGCCAGGACGTGCTGCTCGTGATGGCCCGCCGCAATGATCGCTGGATCGCGGGCGCCATCAACTTCATCGGTTCGGACACGCTGTTCGGCCGCAACTGGGGCGCGGTCGAGCATCATCCGTTCCTGCATTTCGAGGTCTGCTACTACCAGGCGATCGACTTCGCGATCAAACACGGGCTTGGGAATGTCGAGGCCGGCGCGCAGGGCGAGCACAAGATCGCGCGCGGCTACCTGCCGCGGACCACCCATTCCGCCCACTTCATCGCCGACCCCGGCCTGCGCCGCGCCATCGACGATTACCTCAAGCGCGAGCGCGCCTATGTCGCCGAGGCCGGACGAGAGCTGGCCGAGCTCGGCCCCTTCCGGAAAGGCATCGACGAGGCGCCTTGACGCACGCGCGAGGCTGGTGACAGTAAGCGCAAATTTTTGGGAGCCGTTGCCATGACCGCCTACGACAGCAACAACATCTTTGCAAAAATCCTGCGCGGCGAGCTGCCCTGCCACAAGGTCTACGAGGACGAGCACGTCTTCGCCTTCCTCGACATCATGCCGCGGGTATCAGGCCACACGCTGGTGATCCCGAAGGCCCCGGCCCGCAACATCCTCGACATCAAGCCCGACGACTATGCTCACGTCGCCCGCGGCGCGCACAAGATCGCCGCGGCTGCGATGAAGGCGTTCAAGGCCGACGGCATCACGGTGGTGCAGTTCAACGAGGCCGCCGGCGGCCAAGTGGTGTTTCACCTGCACATGCACGTGATGCCGCGGCACGACGGCATCGCGATGCTGCCGCCCGCTACCCGCCAGGAGGATGCCAAGGTGCTGGACGAGAACGCGGCGAAGCTGATTGCGGCGCTGAAGAGCTGATCTTCACTCCGTTTGAAAATCCCCCGGCTGCGGCGCAGCCAGTGGCGTGAACTCGCAGCGATCAGGCTTGATGTCGATCAGCGGCGTGTTGTCGAGGCAATCGAGGCCGCGCACGAGAATGGTGCTGCCCTCGATGCCGACAAGCTTGACGATCGAGGTGCCGATCGGATTGGGCCGGACCGGCGAGCGCAGCGAAAACGTGCCGCGGGTTTTTTCGTTGTTCTTCGGGCTCTGCAGGACAATGTCGCGGCGCGATTTGTCGAGCCAGTAGAGCACTTCGAGATTGCTGTAGAAATCGACGCCCTTGATGGCGGGCACGAACGGCTCGAAGATCTCGAGCCGGCACACCGGGCCGTCGGCGCGACCCTGGCGCGGCGTCTCCAGCCGCGAGGTCCAGGGCGTGCGGATGCGACCGATGAAGACGAGGCCGGCATCCTCCGCGGATGGCAGCTCGATGGCGACCTCGCCTTCGCGGAGTTCGTTTTCGCGAACCATATTTCCAGTTCCTTGGCTGTTCGGAGGCGGTTTTAGCCCAACCACCACTTGCCGGCCAGC
Source organism: Bradyrhizobium genosp. A (assembly GCF_049949275.1). Taxonomy (NCBI): domain Bacteria; kingdom Pseudomonadati; phylum Pseudomonadota; class Alphaproteobacteria; order Hyphomicrobiales; family Nitrobacteraceae; genus Bradyrhizobium; species Bradyrhizobium genosp. A. The sequence continues at coordinate 4,935,212 of NZ_CP188196.1, forward strand.
ATGAAGACTTCGCCGGCGACAACGCCCGCAAAGATCGAGCGGCGGGTCAGCAGGAACACGACGAGGCCGGCGGCCACCGCGCCGTAGCGCAAGCCATCCGGCACGCTGGCGAGTGCGCCGGGCGGCTCGACCACGATCTGGGCGATGACGCCGGCCAGGATCGCGGTCGCGACCGCCCTCACCCAGACCAGCAGCTCGGAGCCCTCGTCGATGCCGCCGCCGAACCACAGGCCCAGCATGCGCCATATCTGGTTGGGGATGACGCCGGCGACGAACAGCACGACCAGCGCCTGCCAGTCGCCGATGAGTTGCGCGGCGCTCATGCGCACACCTCCCGCCACCAGTGCATGCCATAAGCGATCGTGCCCGCCGCCAAGCCGCTGACGAGGATGTCGAGGCCGGAGTTCATCTTCGCGGCCAGCGGATAGAGCAGAACCCCAAGCGCGAGTGCGACGACATCGGCGACCTCGCGGCTGTTGCGCGCGGTCGAGAACAGGAAGGACAATGGCGTCAGCAGCAGAATCGCTGCGCCCAATGTCTTGGTCAGGTTGGCGGCGAGGAAATAGCCGACCGTGTTGGCGGTGAGACACACCGAGACCAGACCGAAGCCGAGCCCGTTGACGAAGGCGATGCGCCTCTCGCGCGGCACCTGCGGCAGGAAACGATGGCATTCGACCCACAGTGTCACGGCCGTGAGATGCGCCGCGAAGAACAGCTCACGCCGCTTGGTCGTCGGCGTGCGCATCAGCGGCAGCACCGAGACCACCATCGGAAACAGCCGGATCGCGCTGACGGTCACCGCGATCGCCGACTGGACAATGGTCGCGCCCGAGCCCAGCGTGGTGATCAAAATGATCTGCGCCGGGCCGGCCCAGACGAACAGTGTCGAGCAAAGTGCCCAGACCAGGCTGAAATGGCTGTCATGGGCGAGCGCACCAATACCGAGATAGGTCGCGAACAGGACGAGTGTGAGGATCGTCTGCGTGATCGAGCGCAGCCCCCAGGCGAAAGCACGCCACGGACTTTGCCATTGAGGGGAATCGAGCGGAGGAAGCGCCACGGGACGGCCGGCTGAGGTTGCAGAATCGTGCCTGCATAACGGGCAATGCGGGCGGCCGCGTCAAGGAATCGCGCGGCGGGGCTGGCATGCGCGCGCTCCCTACCCGTTGACGCCCCGGTTCTTCAGCACGAAACACGCCCCGCCCGCTTTCCGGATGCGGTTGCAGAGATCGTCCGCTTCGGGGCGCGTGTCGGTGCCGATGCGCACCTGGTAGAACGCGTGCGAACCGCGGCTGCGCACCACCGAGCTCAACAGGCTGGGATCGCGTTCGCCGATCACGGCGCTGAGGCGCGTGACGGCGCGGGAGTACATCGCCAGCGCCTTGTTGCGGTCGAAGCCAGCGGCGAGCTGAACGCCCCAGATCTTCGCAGCGGCGAGCTCGACATGCTGCTCGAGCTCGGCCACGAACGGGTTCGGTGCACGTTTCAGCAGCGCCATCAGGTCGCGACAGCTCGTCGGTGGTGAGCTCGGCGGTCCCTTGCCGGTGCTGCCGGCCTTGGCCCATGCGTCAACCGTCGCGCCGGTGATGGCGTAAACGTAGTTGCGCGTCTGCTCCGGCATGCCACCGGTGCCGGCGAGCCATTCCTGCACCCGCCGCGGGCCGGCATTGTAGGCAGCAGCCGCGAGACCAAGATTACCGAACTGATTGCGCAGCTCGTTCAAGAACTCGGCCGATTTCGGCAGGGCCTGCACCGGATTGAACGGATTGAGAAGCCCGCGTTCGCTTGCGGTGCCCGGCATGAACTGCGCGATCCCCTGCGCATGCTCGCCGCTACGCGTCATCGGGCCCACAGCATCGACCTGGAAGCGGCTTTCCTGCCAGATCACGCGGGCGAAGAATTCCAGCGGCAGATTGGCATCGCGCGCGGCTGCCTCCACGATCAGGCAGATCGATTCCCGCGTGTCGCTCTCGCGGCCATCCGTCGGCTTCTCCGGCGGCATCGCAAGCTCTTCGACGCTGGGGACGGCGACGTTGGTCTTTGCCGGCGAACTGTCCCAGGCCGCCACCTCTGTCGCCGAGACCAGCCACGCGGCAACGATGAGTGATGCAATTCGCGTCAACCGTGCCCAAGCATCGCGGTGGCGGGCGCCGGCGTGGCGTGCAACAAGATGATCTGCCATATCGTGGCATCGTGCCATGGTTCGTCGAGTTGCCAGTCTATGCTGTCTGACCTGCTTTTCCCAATGCGTTTCCCCACTCAACGGATCCGCGCGATCCTCGTCCTCGCTACGCTCATCCTGCCTGCCGCGCCTGCCATGGCGCAAGTCAGCTGGCGGATGACCACCGAATATCCGGATAACAATATATCCGGCATCGGGCTCACAACTTTCGCCGATCGCGTGGCCGCGCGCACAAACGGATTCGTGACCCTAACCAACGCCTTCGACAATCAGCTGAAGATCAGCTCAGGCGAGATGCCGCGCGCGGCGCTGGACGGCCGGATCGCGGGCGGCGACGCTTTTGCGGGCGCGCTCTCGGGCCTCGATCCCGTGCTCGGCCTCTCGACCCTGCCCTTCCTGGTGCAATCAGTCGACATCGCTCGCGCCGCCAATGCACGCGCACGGCCGCTCTACGAAAAAGCCCTCGCCGCCCGCGGCCTCAAGCTGCTCTATCTGACGATCTGGCCAGCGACGGGCTTGTGGTCGGACCGCGCGCTCGCAGGCGGCGACAATCTGCCGAAACTTAACCTGCGGGCTTACGATGCCAATTCCAGCGAGGTGATGAAGGCGGCCGGAGTAAACGCACAGTTCCTGCCGATGGACAAAGCGCTTGCCGGCCTGAAGGAGCATCAACTGAACGCGTTCCTCACCTCCGGCGATGGCGGCGCGGGACGCAAGCTGTGGGACTTCCTGCCCTATTTCACGGCCATCAACTACGCGATGCCGGTCTCGATCGCCTTCGTCCGCACCGAGGCATTTGCCGCGCTACCAGAGCCGATGCAGCGCGAGGTGCTGGCCGCCGCAGCCGAGACCGAGCAAAGCCAGTTCGCGCTGCTGGCCCATCGCACAACCGAGAATTACGCGCGCATGCGCGACAACGGCGTCAACATCGCCGAGCCCGCACCGCAATCCCTGGTCGCGGCGCTCCGAACGGCCGCGACGGGAACGATCACCGCCTGGGAGGCGCGGGCGGGCGCGGATGCCACTGCGATCGTCGAATGGGCGAAACAGCAATGATGCAACGGGTCTTGACTTGAGACCCGATCCGACTAGCAACGAACCGGCAGTTTCAATGCGAGCCGGCTCCTGATGACGACTATCTTCTTCGATCTCGACGGCACGCTGACCAACCCGAAACCCGGGATCACGCGCTCCATCCAGTATGCGCTGGAGCGGCTGAGCCTCGCGGTGCCGAGCCAGGACGAGCTGACCTGGTGCATCGGGCCGCCGCTGCATGCGAGCCTGCGAAAGCTCACGGGCAGCGCGGAACTCGCCGACCGGGCGCTTCTGCTCTACCGCGAGCGTTTTAGCGACATCGGCCTGTTCGAGAACGAGGCCTATGCCGGCATCATGGATACGCTGGCGACGCTCGCCGCGACGACGCCGCGCATGTTCGTCGCAACCAGCAAGCCCGCGGTCTACGCCACCCGCATCGTCGATCATTTTGGCCTAAAGCCCTATTTCGAGCGCGTGTTCGGCTCCGAGCTCGACGGCACGCGCGTCGACAAGCGCAATCTGCTGCGCTACGCGCTCGACGAGACCAGGGTCGATGCGAGCAGCGCCATCATGATCGGCGACCGCAGCCACGACGTGGTCGGCGCCCGGACCAACGGCATGACGGCGATCGGCGTGCTCTATGGCTATGGCAGCGAGGCCGAGCTGCAGGACGCCGGCGCGCATCACATCTGCGCCGCGCATCCGGAGCTGCTCGGCCGCTGCATCGCCTAGGCGGTAACAGTCCCGACCGCCGCAAGCATACCCGTCTTCGGATGGCAGTTCAGATATTCAAAGAACTGCTCGTCGGCGGCGGCCACTGTGACTTCGTGATAGAGCCGTAGCTTCGCTGACGGCCCCAGCGTCGAGAGATATTTCATCGCCGCACCGAAGATCTTTACGTGGGTCGGATGCGATTCCGCCCAGCGCTCCAGTGCGGCGAGACTTTTCCACCAGCTCTGGCCGTAGGACTTTTCACTCGCCTTGCCGTCAGCCGAGAGCACCTGCATGTAGCGGTTGGCGTAGCAGCCGATACCGAGGCCGTCGTCACGCAAAAAGTCCATGCCCTCGCGCAGCACCGGCTCGACGTCGTCGAGGTAGAGCTTTCGCTCGGACGCCTCAGTATCGCTCCAGTCCTGCCCGGAGCGGATCAGGCAGAGATTGTCGTGCGCTTTCACGCGCAGCCGTGCGCCGTCGCGGATCAGCTCGGGATCGCCACCCGGCGACATTGGATCGGTCTGCGACAGCGGAATGCGATCGCGCATGCCGCCCCAATAGGCGTGCTCCTGCACCTCGCCGCTCATGCCGTCCGCGATCACCGCGACACCTTCGGGCCTGCCGAGCGAGGAGAACAGCGTCTCGTGCCGCGCCACCGCGGGACGCAGCACCTCGATGAAGGTGCCAATCCCCTCGCGGTCCTTTCCGGTCCACGCCTCGCGCGCCGGCGCAAACCAGGCGTCGAAGCGCGCGATGTCGTCCCAATAGGCCACCGAGACAATGTTCGTGTGGCCGGCCTGATCGACATAGTGAGCGCGGTCCCAATGCGAGGGACCACCCTCGCCGGCGAACAGCCCGGCGATTTCAGCGAGCGCTTCCGTCGCAGCCGCCGGCGTCGCCCCACCATGCTGCACGCCGAAATAGGCCATCACGACGCGGCTCACGGCGGGCTTGTATCGCGCCACGAACGATGGATATGGCGGCTGGTAATCGTCCGGCACGCGCTTGTGACGCGTGCGTTGAGTCTCGAGATGCAGAGGAATTGCGGATTCCATGATCGTGCCCTCCCCTCAATCTCAGTGATCAGCTCGCTGCCGCGGCAATGTCGGCGGGTTCGACAGTATCAACCGGCAGCGCGAACTGCTCGACGCGCTGGTATCGCTTCTTGTTGAGCAGCAGCCGCGTGACGTCGGGCCGCGAATAGTGCCCGGCGGGATCGGCCGCGTTCTTGGCGACGCCGATGGCGCCGAGGTCGATCTCGGCGATCAACAGCCCTTCCTGGTCCGGCGCGAGCTTGTCACCAATCTGGCTGCCGTCGGGGCCATAGATCGCGGCGAAGCCGCCGCCAACGTGCAATAGCGCGTTCTTGTCCGGCCGGTCGCAGAGCTCATCGATCATCGCCTGCGACACCGTCGCGCAAGGCGCGAGCACGAAGCAGGAGCCTTCCACCGCATAGACGCGCGAGGCGGCATTGTTCACCTCGGCGCCGAGCGCCGGCGCGAAGGGATCGTAAAGCGAGAAGCTCGGCCATGCCGCGACATGCACCTGCTCGTTCTGGGCGTACATGGCGTATTTCGACAGCGGCTGGAGATGCTCCCAGCAGCACAGCGCGCCGATGCGGCCGATGTCGGAGCGCGCATGGACCGCAAGATCGCTGCCGTCGCCCTCGCCATAGACGGTGCGCTCGGCATGGGTCGGCCGCAATTTGCGGCGCTTGGCGATGGTCTCGCCGTCGGGCCCGATCAGCCATTGCGCCAGATAAAGGCTACCACCGTCGCGCTCGGACAGGCCGATCACGGCCGTGAGCCTCGCCTTGCGGACAGCATCGCGCAAGCGCTCGGCCTGCGGGCTGTCATAGGACAGCGAATTGTCGAAATAGCGCTGCACGAAGCCGCGGCCGATCGCCCAGGCCGGCGAGTCCATCCAGATATGCCAGGGGTAACCGGGGATGAAGGCTTCCGGAAAGGCGATCAGCTTGGCGCCCTTCTCCGCGGCGTCCCTGATCAGCGCGATCGACTTGTCGATCGAGGCGTCGAGATCGAGCCAGACGGGCGCCGCCTGCACCACCGCGACCTTGTATTTCGGATGTTCGATGCCCATTGCCGCCTCCATTGCCGGTTGATCGGAGACCTCGTCCGATGCAGTCTATAGGGCCAAGCCGGGCGGCCGCGCGCTCGACCACGGCGGAACAAAAACTCGACTGGAAGGGATCGCCGCCCCGGTACGGAACTTGCCTGCGGTCAGGCTGGATCTGCACCACCATGCGGTTTTGCTGGATGTGAAAGGGAGGCCTGTGAGATGCCAATCCAGTTCACGACAGACGGCAGCCCCGGTTACCGCCGGCTCGCCCTCTGGCAGGACATCGTCTGCGACGTCTTCGTCGGGCTTGACTGCAAGTCGGACCTCGGCAGTGCCTTTCACGGCTCGGTCACGCAAGTCGCGCTCGGCAAGGCCGTTTGCTCCGAGGTCTGCTCCGACCGTCAGCACGTTTTCCGCACGCCCTCGCGCATCGCGCGCTCGGATCAGGATTATATTCTCGTCGCGCTCGGCAATCGCGGCGATGGCGGCGTGGTGCAGGATGGTCGAGAGACCGTGATCCATCCCGGCGAGTTCGCGCTCTACGACACCACGCGTCCCTACGAGCTGAAGTTCAAGGACACGTTCTCCCAGACCATCTTCAAGGTGCCCCGCGAGATGTTGCAGCGCCGGCTCGGCGGCACCGAGACACTCACCGCGATCACATTCGCGGCCGACGTACCGCTCGAGCGGCTCGCCTATGATTTCATCTTCCGCCTGTGCCAGAGCGCGGACCGGCTCCCGCCCAACAGCGCCGCCGCCCTGTCCGAGCAAGCCGTCGACCTGCTCGCCATGGCGCTGAGCGAGCGGCTCGGCGGGACATCGCTGCCGTCCTCGACCCATCGCTCCGCTCTGCTCTACCGGCTCAAGGCGCATATCCGCACCCGTCTTGCCGACCCCGACCTTTCGCTTCCCGAGACCGCCGCCGCGCTCGGCATCTCCTCGCGCTACGTCAACGATCTCCTCGCCGACGAGGACACCTCGTTCCAGCGCCATGTGCTTGCCGAGCGTCTCGCCCAGTGCAAGCGCGACCTCGCCTCGCCCGTGCTAGCCCAGCGCCACATCAGCGAGATCGCGTTTGCCTGGGGCTTCAACGACCTCTCACATTTTGGTCGCGTTTTCCGCGAGCATTTCGGAATGTCACCGCGCGACTTCCGGCAGAGTCGGCTGCGGCACTGACAGCCATCACTTCGCGCGTCGCAGATGCAGCGATCTGCTTCCAAGGCCGCGCCATCAATCAGCGGCCGCGACGAGCACCGCCGCCGGTGTAGTTGGCTTACCCGCAGGGGCTGGCCTGATTTGAGCTGCATCAATCCGGCCTACATGGATCGTGCCATCGTGCGGGCCTTGCGAGGCAGCACGATGCGCCGATTTGCCATGAAGGCCCTGTTCACGGCCCTCAATCTCGACCGCGCCCAGCGGACACGGATCGACTGGGATCGCACCGTGGTGATCGTCTCTACAATGGTGACCATTGGGCTCGTTGCCCTCTACATCTTCGGCAAGGCGACATCGCGCTGGTGAGCAGGAACCGTCCGTGTCCTGCCGGGTTGCGATGGTCAGCGCAATTTCCTAATCCGGGGATCATCACGGCTCGAATCAAGCACGCCTCCACCATGTCGTCCGTCCCGATCGAGCATGCCGACGGCCTGCCACAGCCCCAGCGCAATCAGGCGATCCTGACCATTGCGCTCGGCATCACCATGGCTGTCGTCGACAGCGCCATCGCCAATGTCGCGCTACCGACGATCGCAGCCGACCTCAATGCGAGCCCCGCCTTCTCGATCTGGATCGTCAACGGCTATCAGCTCGCGATCACGATCTCACTGCTGCCGCTGGCGTCGCTCGGCGAGATCGTCGGCTATCGGCGCGTCTATCTGGTCGGGCTCGCGCTGTTCACGCTTGCGTCCGCGTTCTGCGCGCTGGCGCAGACGCTGCCGTTGCTCACCATCGCGCGCATCATCCAGGGGTTTGGCGCGGCCGGCATCATGAGCGTCAACTCGGCGCTGGTTCGCTTCACCTATCCGCGCAACCTGCTCGGCCGCGGCATCGGGCTCAATGCGCTCGTCGTCGCCTTCTCCGCCGCGGTCGGGCCGACGCTCGCTGCCGGCATCCTCGCAGTCGGCAGCTGGCCGTGGCTGTTCGCCATCAACGTTCCGCTCGGCGTGATCACGCTCGTACTCGGCCTGCGCAGCCTGCCGCATACGACGCCCGCGAGCCATTCCTTCGACTGGCAGAGCGCGGGGCTCTCGGCGATCACCTTCGGGGTCGGCATCGCCGCGATCGACAGCGTCGGCCATGGCGAGGCGACAACCACCTGCCTCGTCCAGTTCGCCGTCGCGATCGTCGCCGGCGCGTTGCTCACCTATCGCGAGACGCATATGAAGTCGCCGCTGCTGCCGGTCGACCTGTTGCGCATCCCGGTGTTCGGGCTCTCGATTGCGACCTCGATCGCCTCGTTCTGCGGGCAGATGCTGGCCTTCGTCGCGATCCCCTTCTACCTGCAGAGCCGCTTCGGCTACTCGGCCGTGCATATGGGCCTCTTGATCACGCCGTGGCCGATCGCGGTGGCGTTCGCGGCCCCCCTCGCCGGCCGCCTGGTCGAGCTCTATCCAGCCGGCCTGCTCGGCGGTATCGGGCTGACGCTGTTCGCCTGCGGTCTCGCCGCGCTCGCCTTCCTGCCCGCAAGCCCGACACCGCTCGACGTGATCTGGCGGATGGCGCTGGCGGGCGCCGGCTTCGGCCTGTTCCAGACGCCTAACAACCGCACCATGATCGCCGCCGCCCCGCGCGAGCGCGCCGGCGGCGCCAGCGGCATGCTCGGCACGGCGCGTCTGCTCGGCCAAACCACCGGAGCTGCGCTGGTCGCGCTGTTCCTCGGCCGCTATCCGGTCGACGGGACCCGGATCGCGCTCCTCACCGGCGTTGGATTTGCCCTTTGCGGCGCCATGCTGAGCATGGCGCGGCTGTCGCCGGCCGGCGCGCGCGGCACCGAACATGTCCGCGTGCAAGACGACCAACGCCTGCGCGGCGAATAGCAGGACACCACGCTCAGGTTACCTCCTCTCCCGCGCCCAACCTGTGCGCGAATCAACTGTCTGGCCCTATGAGGTATTGCCCTCCCGCTCCGGTTGCGCTTCATTGGAACCGGGGAATAAGGGGCATTTCATGCGTTCATTTGGAATAGTGGCGCTCAGCGTCATGCTGGGCGGCTGCGCGTCGCTCACGCGCGGCACGACCGAAAATATCAGCATCTCATCGACACCTTCAGGCGTTGAGGCGATAGTCAGCGGATTGGAAGTTCCAACCACCTGCACGACGCCTTGCGCCGTGGTCGTCAAGCGGAACGCCGACATCTCGATCACCTTCCAGAAGGAAGGCTATGAGCCGCAGATCGTGCCGCTGAGCCGGGACATACCGGGCTCAGGCGCAGCCGGCTTTGCCGGCAATCTTTTGCTGGGCGGAGTCATCGGCATGGGGGTCGATGCCGCAACGGGCGCGGCAACCGATCACAAGCCAAATCCGGTCATCGTGACGATGCAGCCATCGGCTCCTCCCCCGCGGCCGCCCGTACAGAAGAAACCGCGGCCGCCGGCTGCCCCCGCGGCAGGCACTTAAAATCCGCTGCCATGCCATCGGCCTTCCGCGGTCTGCAGGCAACCCGCCTCGCTCGCGATGCGATAGCAACTCGCGGCGAGTGCTTATGCCAACAATTGGGTTCGGTAGCTGGCTGAGAGTGACTTTGCGCGCTGCATGCGCTCGGCCCGTTCAGCGTCACTGAGCTTCGGCGGAGGCGCGGTACGGCTGCCGACGGGGTCGCCGACCGCCATGAAGAACTCCTCCTGACCTGCCGGCGTGCACATGCAGAGCATGCGTGCCGGCTTGTCCGAGACGTTCCTGAATGCGTGAGGCGCATTGGCCGGGACGTTCACCGTCGAACCGGCGCTCGCACGGTACGTGCTGCCCCGGAAGGTCAACTCGATCTCACCGTCGAGGATCGTGAACATCTCCTCGAAGTCGTGACGGTGCGGCGGAGGACCGCCGCCGGGCGGCACGAGCATGTCTATCAGACTGTAACAGCCGCCCGTCTCCTTGCCGGTCACGAGGATCGTATAAGTGCCGCCCGCGACCGAGATGTGGCGCGATTTGGGATCTTCAGGGTTGGCTAATGTGAGTTCGCGCGTCAGGTCATCAGCCGGGATCTCAGCTGCGGGCTTAGTGGTCGTGCCGGTGGGATTGGCCATCCGATCGTCTCCTTGAGCTGCAAGCCCGCATACCAAGCCCATCACCCCAGCAAAAAGCCGGCGGTCTCGCGATACGCCGGCTTCTTGATAGAATTGATCAGGCCTTGACCAGCGGGCCCTTCGAGGTCGGCCCCTTGGAGCCGCCGGGGCCGCCCGGCTTGTTGGGCTTACCCGGGGGGCGCTTGCGGGCGCCAGGCAGCTTTTCCTGCTTCGGCGTGACCGGCCCCTCGACGAACTCGAAGCCGATCTTCTCCTTGGTCTCGTCGGCCTCGTCCTTGACCAGGACGACGCGGACGTGGCCGCCACCCTTGAGCTTGCCGAACAGCACCTCGTCAGCCAGCGGCTTCTTGATGTGCTCCTGGATGACCCGGGCCATCGGCCGCGCACCCATCTGCTCGTCATAGCCGTGCTGGACCAGCCAGGTCTTGGCGGGCTCGGACAGCTCGATGGTGACGTCGCGGTCGCCGAGCTGTGCTTCGAGCTGAAGCACGAACTTCTCGACCACGGTCCCGATCACCTCGACGCTGAGATGGCCGAACGAGACGATGGCATCGAGGCGGTTGCGGAATTCCGGCGCGAACTGCCGGTTGATCGCCTCGTGGTCGTCGCCTTCCCGCTTCGAGCGCGTGAAGCCGAACGCCTGCTTGGCGAGATCCGAAGCGCCCGCATTGGTGGTCATGATCAGGATCACGTTGCGGAAGTTGACCTGCTTGCCGTTGTGGTCGGTGAGCCGGCCGTGATCCATGATCTGCAGGAGCACGTTGTAGAGGTCGGGATGCGCCTTCTCGATTTCGTCGAGCAGCACCACGCAATGCGGGTGCTGGTCGACGCCGTCCGTCAGGAGGCCGCCCTGGTCGAAGCCGACATAGCCGGGAGGCGCGCCGATCAGGCGCGACACGGTGTGCCGCTCCATGTATTCGGACATGTCGAAACGCAGCAGCTCGACGCCGAGCGACGCCGCAAGCTGCTTTGCGACTTCGGTCTTGCCGACGCCGGTCGGCCCCGAGAACAGGTAGCAACCGATCGGCTTCTCCGGCTCGCGCAAGCCCGCGCGGGCGAGCTTGATCGAGGCAGCGAGCGACTCGATCGCCTTGTCCTGGCCGAACACGGTGCGCTTCAGGGTCTGCTCGAGATGCTTGAGCACTTCGGCGTCGTCCTTCGACACGCTCTTCGGCGGGATCCGCGCCATCGAGGCAATCGTGGTCTCGATCTCCTTGATGCCGATGGTCTTCTTGCGCTTGTTCTCGGCGACCAGCATCTGCGCCGCGCCGGACTCGTCGATCACGTCGATCGCCTTGTCGGGCAGCTTGCGGTCGTGAATGTAGCGCGAGGAGAGCTGCACCGCCGCCTCGATCGCCTCATTGGTGTACTTCAGCCGGTGATAGTCCTCGAAGTACGGCTTGAGACCCTTGAGGATGGCGATGGCATCCTCGACCGTCGGCTCGTTGATGTCGATCTTCTGGAAGCGCCGCACCAGCGCGCGGTCCTTCTCGAAGTGCTGACGGTATTCCTTGTAGGTGGTCGAGCCCATGCAGCGGATCGTGCCCGAGGCGAGCGCAGGCTTGAGCAGGTTCGATGCGTCCATTGCGCCGCCCGACGTCGCGCCCGCACCGATCACGGTGTGGATCTCGTCGATGAACAGGATGGCGTTGGGATGTGCCTCGAGCTCCTTCAGCACCTGCTTGAGGCGTTCCTCGAAGTCGCCGCGATAGCGCGTACCCGCGAGCAGCGTGCCCATGTCGAGCGAGAACACGGTCGCAGCCGCCAGCACCTCCGGCACCTCGCTGTCGACGATGCGCTTGGCAAGGCCCTCCGCGATCGCGGTCTTGCCGACGCCGGCCTCGCCCACGAACAGCGGATTGTTCTTCTGGCGGCGGCACAGCACCTGGATCGCGCGGTTGATCTCGGAATTGCGTCCGATCACCGGATCGATCTTGCCGTCACGCGCCTTCTTGTTGAGGTTGACGCAATAGGTCTCGAGCGCCTCGCCCTTCTTCTTGGCGTCCTCGGCACCCTTGGTCTCAGTCTCCTCGTCGACGCCGCGCACCGGTCGCGCCTCGGAGACGCCCGGCCGCTTCGCGATGCCGTGGCTGATGTAATTGACGGCGTCGTAACGCGTCATGTCCTGCTCCTGCAGGAAGTACGCGGCATGACTCTCGCGTTCGGCGAAGATCGCGATCAACACGTTCGCACCGGTCACCTCTTCGCGACCGGAGGATTGCACGTGGATCACCGCGCGCTGGATCACGCGCTGGAAACCGGCGGTCGGCTTGGCGTCGTCGGCGCCATCCGTCACCAGATTTTCGAATTCGGTCTCAAGATAATTGACGAGGCTCGTGCGGAGCTTGTCGAGATCGACGCTGCAGGCACGCATGACGGCGGCTGCATCGGAGTCATCGATCAAGGAGAGCAGGAGATGCTCGAGCGTCGCGTATTGGTGATGGCGCTCGTTGGCGATCGCCAGTGCACGATGCAGGGATTGTTCAAGGCTTTGGGAAAAAGTCGGCATTCGCGTCCTCTATGGCCCCCACCATCATGATCGCCATCGCCCGGTCAGGCAACAACAACCTTTGTCACATATAGTTATACAAGACCGCGGCAAAAGACCGGTTCCGCGACTCGACGGGCATTACGCGCCCACCGCATTCTCGATGCAAAACCCGTTCCGATTTGGGCAAAACTGCCCATTTGGGCAGGATTGGCGTCGGCGCTGATTTTCGCCGGATCGTGCAGCGGTATCCGCTGACATCACACACCGCACGAACAGAACCACTCTAAAGAAGCTCGGGAGTGGAACGCGCGGTTACTTCTTTTCCATCACGCATTGCAGCGGGTGCTGGTGCTTGCGGGCGAAATCCATCACCTGCGTCACCTTGGTCTCGGCAATCTCGTAGGTGAACACGCCGCACTCGCCGATCCCGTGATGATGGACGTGCAGCATGATCTTGGTCGCAGCCTCGACATCCTTCTGGAAGAACTTCTCCAGCACATGGACGACGAATTCCATCGGCGTGTAGTCGTCGTTGAGGATCAGGACGCGATAGAGGTTGGGCCGCTTGGTCTTTGGCTTGACCTTGGTGATGACGGAGGTGTTCGGACCCGCCGGGCCACCGGAACGGTTCTCATCGTTGCTCATCCGGGGAGCGCGGGCGGCGGCAGCCGCGGACAGGTCTAATCTGGAAGTCAGTTGCGGCATGGCTCAGGCGTTCAAATTCCCCACGGAAGCGTATGACGGTTTGCCGCGCGGTCCCGCACTGGGGAGCCTCGCACGGACGCGCCGCCTTGTTGGATCGCCGCTTCCCACCGGTCCGGCCGAAGCCGGATCGATTGCTGGGAATATGGGCCCGCCCCCGGCTCGCCGCAAGCGTGCAAAGGCCCAGCCGAGGCGGCCGCGACGGTCCCGATTCCCGGTCCGGGCGATCCGGGCCAAGGTTAACCAATCCAGACCGATTTGCCAAAATAATCCGTCCTCGGTTTCACCGACATTAACCAGAAACCCCTTCGGCGGCGGGGAGCGCGACCTTTTGCGCGCAATCGGCCCCGGTTTTGTACGGTCGAATTTACCTGATCTTCAACCGCGCGGCTTGAAATCAGGCAAACCAGAGATTTCGGGGAACGTCATGTTTCGCCTGCCCGCCGCCCGGTGCACTCGTCGACCCCTGGCTCGTTTTGCCGCCGCCGAGCAAGGCAACGTCGCCGTCATCTTCGCGATCATGCTGTTCCCGACCATCTATTTATTGGGCATGACGCTCGATTACACCCAGGCCCAACGCCGGCAATCGCAGCTCGACGCCGCTGCCGATGCCGCCGCAATCGCGGCCGTGACGCCATCGATGATGGCCCAAAACACGACAGTCGCACAGACGACCGCCACGAATATCTTCAATGCAACAGCGAACGCAATCGCCGGCGGCCTGAAAGGGACGCCCGTCCTGACGGTCAACGTCGGCAACACCGGCCTGGTGCGCACTGCGACCGTCAGCTACACCGCGAACTCCAGCAACGCCTTCCCGACGTTGCTCGGTGCCCCCATGTGGCCGATCAGGGGCGCAGCGACTGCCAGCGCCTCCGGCGCGCCGAACATCAACTTCTATCTGCTGCTCGACGACTCGCCATCAATGGGAATTGCAGCGACGGCGCCCGATATCACCAACATGATCGCCGCCACGAAAAACCAACCCTCCGGCTCCGCGAACTGCGCATTCGCCTGCCATGAAGCGCATCCCAATCTCGACAGCGGCGCGAGTGCCTCGACCAAGGACAACCTCGCCATCGCACGCAACAACAATATTACGCTGCGCATCGACCTCGTGGCTCAGGCGACCGCGAGTCTCATGAGCACCGCGCAAACCGTACAGGCAACGCAGAACAACACCTACAAGGCTGCAATCTATACGTTCGACTACGGATTTAACACGGTTTATGCGCCGTCGGGGCTGCCATCCGCCGACCTGTCGAGTGCCGCGACCTCGGCCGCCAACAACATTTCGCTTCTCACCGTCGACCATCAGAACTGCGTCGTTTCGGGGAGTTGCACCACCGACTACGGCACCGACATCGAAAACGCGCTCACGAACGTCAACAGCCTCATGCCTCTCCCCGGCGGAGGATCCAACCAAACCGGAGACACGCCTCAGGAAGTGGTGTTCCTCGTCACCGACGGGGTTGACGACAAGATGGTGTCGCTGAGCTCGTCCTGCAGCGGAACGCCGCTTGCTAATGGCTCCAAATACAGATGCCAGCAACCCATCAACACGTCGATATGCACGACGATCAAGAACCGGGGAATTCGCATCGCAGTGCTCTATACCGAGTACCTGCCGCTCACAAGCAACGGCTGGTACAACTCCTATATCGCGCCATTCAACACCCCCTCGTCGTCTACCGGGCAGATCGCGCAGAACCTGCAATCCTGCGCATCGTCGCCCGACTTGTTCTCTGACGTGCAATCGGGCGGCGACATCACAGACGCGCTGAAGAAACTTTTCCAGAAGGTCGTGGAATCGGCCCCTCACCTGACCAACTGAGTCAACGTCATGCCAAAGTTGCGAGCCGTACCTGGAAAGCGACGCCTTCGCGAGACGTTCGCAGCCTTTCGCAAAGACGAAGACGGCGCGAACGCTGTCGAATTCGCGCTGGTTGCGCCGGTGTTCATCGCGTTGCTGGTTGGAATCATCCAGATCTTCCTGGTCTTCTTCGGCCAGCAGCTGCTTCAGCAGGTCGTGCAGCAGTCGGCGCGCCAGGTCATGACCGGCCAGGTACAGGCGGCCGGCATGACGCAGACCCAATTTTCGACCCTGGTCTGCTCGCAGGTCCGTATCATCTTCAACTGCAACAATCTGATGGTCAGCGTTCAGTCCGGGAGCAGCTGGGCGGCGCTGAGCGCGGCTGCACCGACATTGACGTTCAAGGCCGACGGCAGTGTTGCCAACAACTGGCCCTACAGCCCAGGCGGTCCTTCCGACAAGGTCATCGTTGCGGTGATCTACCAGTGGCCGGTCTTCATGGGACCGCTCGGCTTCACCCTGGCAAATCTGCCCAACGGCAATCGCCAGATCACAGCATCCGCCGCTTTCCAGAACGAGCCCTATCAATGACCCGCTTGCCCATGCGCCTGAGGGAATTCCGAGCCGACGAAAATGCCGTGGCAGCCGTCGAGCTTGCTATCGTGCTGCCGTTCATGCTGCTGCTTTGCATGGGCGGAGTCGAACTCGGCAACGCGCTCTCGATCAACGTCAAGGTCACGGCTACGGTGCATACCATCGCCGATATCCTGTCGCAGAACAAATGTGTGACGACGACCGACGTCACCGGCATCCTCAACGCCTCGTCGTATGTCCTTTCACCCTATGACATCACCAAGGCTGTGGTGACCGTCTCGGAGGTGCAGCCGACCGGCGACAACGTCACGGCCAAGGTGGTCTGGAGTCAGTCGCTTAACGGCACGGCAAGAACGACCGGAACAACCGTTAACCTGCCGACATCCCTTACGGGGGTGCCGACGACAGCTGGGCTCATCCTCGGTGAGACGACGTATTTCTATACGCCCAACCTCGGCTACACGATCAGCGGGACAGTTGCGCTCAGCGACAGCTACTATCTGTATCCGCGCCAAACGAACTTTGTCCCTACCATCACAAGCGGGACGACGCCGCCTGTCCCAGGAACCTCATGTCCAAGCTCTTGACGTGCCGCCGCTCGCAAAAAAGCCCGGCTTGTTCAGCCGGGCTTTTTGATTCCAGAAGTTCGGAAATTACTGGGCGGCCGGGGTGAACTTCGACACGACCGTTTCGACCGGCTTGAACGCCTGCTTGGCGAGGTCGCTGTAGAGGCCGGCGATCTTCTGCGATTCCGCGACGAAGGTCTCGTAGGCGGAACGGGCGAAATCGGTCTGGGCTTCCATCGCCTTGTCCAGCGACTTCACGCCGGAAAGCTTCTCGACGAAGGACTTGGTGTCTTCAAAAGACTTCTTGGTGTAGTCGCCATAAGCGCTGGCGATCGCCTGGAGGCCGTGCTGCACCGAGGTCGCGGAAGCAACGCACGTCTCGAAATGCTCTTTCCCGTAGTTCTGAAAGTCTTCAACCTTGAACATCTTGGAATCCTTTTTCCCTGGCTCGCGTCCGGAAGCCCCGGCTCCCTGACTCTGCCCATAATTAGTGCAACGCACAAAAAAGTCAAGAATCTTGTGCGGCGCACAAAAATCAATGCAAGTTACGGAGATTCCCGTGCTTTCCCGCAAGGGTTCCTTAAGCTTTTGGAAACCGCCGCCCCCTACCCTGATTCCCTGGACGTGTTCAGCTTCCGCAGACGGTCAAAAGCCGCTTGAGAACATCACCTTAGCCAGAATAGCGGCTCAGGCCTAACGTCTCCCTCGGCGAGCACCAGCGGAGGGACAGCCTGAGCAGGTAATGATCCCCGGTCCGCAGGGCACAATTTCGCCTCACGAGCCGGTGATCAAGTCACAAACGGGGACGGGGTTCCATGCTTCGTAATAACTGGTCTTCCTCGCGCTTGGCGCGGGTTGGCGTTTTCGGGCTTCTCACGGTCACCACAGCCGTCATCTTCACGACCGATGCCGCCGACGCGCGGCGCTATCGGCGCCACTACGCGCACCACCGGGTGCATCGCGACGTTTCCGAAAGCTACAGCCCGCAATTCGCGTCGATCATCGTCGACGGCAATTCCGGCGCGGTGCTCCAGTCGACCAGCCCCGACGGGCTTCGCCATCCCGCCTCGCTCACCAAGATCATGACCCTCTACTTGCTGTTCGAGCGTCTCGAATCCGGCAAGATGAAGCTCGACACCGAGTTGCCGGTGTCGCAGCACGCCGCCGACCAGGATCCGACCAAGCTCAATTTGCGTGCCGGCCAGACCATCCGCGTCGAGGACGCGATCAAGGGTCTCGTCACCCGCTCCGCCAATGACGCTGCTGTTGTGATCGCCGAAGCGATCGGCGGCGACGAGGACGATTTCGCGGCGATGATGACGCGCAAGGCGCGCGCGCTCGGCATGTCCAAGACGGTCTACCGTAATGCCAACGGCCTTCCCAACGACGAGCAGGTGACGACCGCGCGCGACCAGGCCACGCTCGGCCGCGCCATCCAGGAGCGCTTCCCGCGCTACTATCGCTATTTCTCGACCACCTCGTTCACTTGGCGCGGCGAGCAGATCCGCAACCACAATCACCTGCTCGGCAGTGTCGAAGGCGTGGACGGCATCAAGACCGGCTACACCCGCGCCTCCGGCTTCAACCTCGTGACCTCAATGCGCCGCGGCAACCGCCATCTGATCGGTGTGGTGCTCGGCGGCCGCAGCGGCAGCTCGCGCGACGCCGTCATGCGCAATCTGCTCGCGGAAAATCTCGAGAAGGGCGCGACCACCCACACTGTCGTGGCGGTGACCGAGCGCAACAGTGCCGACGCCAGCACTGACGTCGCCGATGCCTCGGATACCCCGGCCCGTCCCGCTCCGCCGGTTCAGGTGGCGGCCGCCTCTGCCCCCGAGGCAGCCGCGCCGCGCCCCGCCTCGCGCCTGTCGGCCCTTGCAGCTGCGACCGCCGCGATGCCGCCGGTCCAGCCCAAGCCCGAAGCCAAGCCCATGGAGTCCAAGATCGAGCCCGCGCCGCTCACCAATGGCGTGATCTCGAGCCAGCCGCTCTCCCTCATTCCGGGTTCGTCCGAGCCGATGAAGCCGGTCCGGGTCAAGACGGTTCAGGTCAAGGCCGGCGCGGTCAAGGTCGCGTCCGCCGCTCCGACCCAGGTCGCGCCGCAGGTCACCAACACGATTCCACCCCGCACCGACGTCGCTGAGACCTCCGGCGCTGTCGTCGCCAGGGCCGACGTCATCAACAAGCCGGAGCCCGCCCGGGCCGAGGTCGCCCGCACCGAGATGCCGCAGCAACCGGCAGGCTTCGGCACCGGCAACGGCATCCTCGGCGTGCTGCCGGCGACCACCGCCGCTGCCCCGGCGCCCGCCCCGGTCGCCAAGCTTGCCTCCGCCGATCCGGCACCGCAGCCGATCCAGATCGGCGCCGTCACCAAGCCGGTCGCCACCCATAGCGGCTGGATCGTCCAGGTCGGTGCGCTGGAGAGCGAGAGCGAGGCCCAACAGCGAATTGAAGCCGCCCGCAGCTCGGCTCGCGGCCTGCTCAGCAAGGCCGATCCGTTCACCGAGCCGGTTGTCGCCAGGGACAATCGCAAGCTCTACCGCGCCCGCTTTGCCGGGCTCGAGCGGGACCAAGCCGAAGCGGTGTGCCGGGCGCTGAAGCGCGCCGACATCTCCTGCATGACCGTCCGCAACTGATCTTTCCTACCCTCCAGCGAAATGCCCGCGCCCTGCGCGGGCATTTTTGTTTTGGGGTACGGTGACGCTGGAGGCTGATCCGCGACAACCTCTCGTCAAGTATTTACGGTTAAAACTTTGCTCAAGGGATCGACCACGCCGACAATGGCGGGCATCGGGGCGACGGCAAACAGAGCAAGCGGAGCTCACGCGGTACGGGCGTTTGTAGCGTGGTGCCGGAGTTAGCCGTTATGCGTACGAAGCAGAGTATCCTTGGCCTCGTTTACACGGGCAGCGAGGTACGTCGAGCCCCCCTGGTCGGGATGCAGTTTCTTCATGAGGGACTTGTGCGCCCGGCTGATGTCGTCGCGCCCCGCTCCCGGCTGCAAGCCAAGGATCTGATAGGCTTCCTCCGCCGTCATTTTGCCGCTCGACGCCGTGCGGCGCTGCCCCCCTGCCGCGTTGCCCTGCGCGTTCTGACGCCAAGCGGGAAACCGGCGGTCCAGATAGCTTTCAAGTAGGGCCACGCTCTCGGCGTCGAACGCCGGGACCATCGCCAGCAGGCTTGCAAGATCGAACTCGTCGAGACCGTGCCCGGCGTGAGGCCCGGCGACGATCTGGCCCGAGAGCTGGCCGGACTCGTGATCGAGCCGCATGTCCAGGAATTGCGAGCGCACATGCGAGCTCTGATTGGGCGAGCGTGCCGCGCCACCGCCGAACAAGCCTCCGATATTTCCGAAGCCCGCATTCGCCAACGGCGTCCAGCCGAGCAGTCCGGCACCGAATAGTCCGAGCGGGATCGCAACCGCCAGCTCACCCTTCAAGCCCGTAAAGGCCGCTACCGCGAGTGCGACGACGCCCCCACCCAACTTGACGGCGCGCGCCAGCACGGCCGGATTGGCGGCGCGGAACATCTGGAGCAGCAGATAGAGCGTGATAACGGCAACAACGCCGGCGATCAGAACCATGGCGTGAATATAGTCGCCCTTCCGGCAAAATGCATTGGCTCCGCCGCGAGCCGCGCCGGCCTGAGCGGCTTACTTCATCTGTCCGATCAACTGCGCCGCACCGCTCGCCGTCTTCGCCAGTTTCAATAATGCCTCGCGTCCGCCGGCGGCATAGGCCGCAGCGGCCCGCAACAACTCGCGCAACTGTGCGGCCGCACCCGGATCGAACCGGCACCAGGCGCCGCCGGTCAGGCGCGCGATCTCGCGAAACGCCTGTTCGGCGACCGCATCACGGCCTTCCTGAAACAGGAACACCGGCACCTTCAACATGCCGAGCTCGCCGGCCTTGGCGCAAAGCGCATCGACCTTCTCCTCCATGGCGTCGCCGACGAAGACCACGGCACGCACAGCCGATACGACCGCCTCGCGCCGCGCGTCGGTCAGCACCCTGCCGATCTGGGTGTCGCCGCCGCGGCAATCGATCTTGCTCATCAGCGTCGCAAGCTTGTTGCTGTCCGAAATCCATCCCGTAGCACGGCATTCGTTGAAGCCGCGATAGTAGACGAGCCGGATGTCGAGGCTGCCGAGCGCCGCCGCTTCGCGAAACATGTCGGCCTGAAGCGCGCAGGCCATGTCCCATGTCGGCTGCCGGCTCATCGTCGCATCCAGCGCGAAGATCAGGCGGCCCTTCGCGCCGGGCGCATGCGGCGACAGCGCGCGCGCCCTGGCGACGAAGGCGGCGACGTCCTCCGCGGTCGAGGCCTTTGCCTGCGGCAACGCGCCGTCGCTTTCGGCTCTCGCCGCGATGGCATCGCTATTGCGCGGTTTGATGGGATCGCCGGACATCTGAAGTCACACTAGGTCTCACGCCACCAATGTGGATAGCGTGCCCTGCCCGGTCAATGTGCAAAGCCTCCGAAGGCGGAAGCCGGCGGAGGCTTTGTGACTTGTTTCGAGCTATGACCGAATGGACCTGCTCTTTTCGGATCAGCTCTTTTCAGATCAGCTCTTGGCGGGTGCCATCAGAGCGACCGGGCCGGGCTCGAGCACCTTCGGCGGCGACGACGAGGTGTCGACCGGCGCGATCGCACTGTCGGTGTCGCTCAGGAATTTGTCGAGCATGCCCTGGATCGAGTTCTTGGCATCATCCGGGCCGGTGTCACGCATGTCGTTGTGCTGGAAGTCGGTCTTCACGACCTGAATACCGGCCTTCTCGCACTCCTCGTCGGTCGGGATCACGCCCGGATCGGTCTTGAACTGCGGATCCCTGGAGCGGAACGACAGGATCTTGAACTTGCCAGCGGTGACGAAGGGCACGCGGAGATTGTCCAGCGTCACGACCTTCTTGACCTCGTCCGGGTACTGCTTGGCGAAATACATCGTGATGTCGCCGCCCATGGAATGGCCGACCATCGTCACTCGCGAATAGTCGGCGTTGGGCTGAACCTTCTTCATCTCCTGCATCGCCAGATGGATGTTGGCGACGCCGCGCAGGATCTGCGGCAGGCGGCCGACATAGAGCTCACCGGGCTTGGTCACCATCGGAGGGTCGGTCGGCAGATCATGCTGCGGGCTGACGACGAGGTAGCCGCGCGCAGCGAAAATGTTGGCGAGGAAGCCGTATTCGGTGTTCTTGACGGTGTTGCCGTGGTTGATCACCGCGACCGGCATCGTGATCATGCCGGCATTGGCCTGCATTTCCTTGTCACGGCGGATCGCGATATCGACGGGCACGGGACGGTTGTCGCGCGACGGGTCGTAGAAGGTGATGGTCTCATGCTTGATCGCCCACTTGCTCGCCGTGACATAGGCGACGCCGCAGAGAGCACTGACACAAACCAGAACGGCAATTCCACGCTTCATTTTCGTCCTCAGCCTCAGGCTCAGGCTCTTGCGGCCTGAATCCCTGTTGAAAATCGTGTTCTTCCGGGGCTCTTCGGCCCCTGGTCGCCTATTCCCCTAATATACGTCACAGCCGCGTGACAGGAAGGCCAAATATTGTGAACTGGCAGCCCTTTCATTGTGCGCCGCACACGTTTCTTGGGCATTCCCGTAGTCTTACGGCTGCGTCAGGGTGCAGGTCACCATCCGACGCAACCCGTCTCGATCGGGTTCAATTTCGCGGTAAACATTGAATGAAACGGCTTTGAGTGCAGTCAGTTCCCGCGGGAACCGGCTGCCATGGCCGGAAGTAGCAATATACCGCCTAGGCCCCGAGGATGTCGTGAACCTCGAGCGGCTTGTCGACCTGGCTGAACCACTCGGCGCGATTTGCCGCACGACGACGGCCGCGTTCGTCGAGCGGCAGCTTCAGCTGGCGGAGCAGACTCGTCACCTCTTCCCGCGCGGTGAGATGTCCGAGATTGGGCCGCATCCCAAGCGTGGCCTCGTCGATCTCGTCGAGCGCCGTCAGGCCGCGCGGAAAAAACTCGCGATAGACGACGCGCTCAGCGAAGCCGTCAACGTAGCGGAAGCCGAGCCGCAGCGACAGATCCTTCAGCCCTTCGGCGACCAGTTGCTTGTTGCGGGAACCGAGCATCGACAGGCGGTTGCGCACCACGATCCAGTCGGTGGACGAGCCATCGAGCTGGCGGCGCTTGCGCCTGACGTCGCGCACCATCTCCGCGTAATGGCTTTCCCCGGTCACCGCGTAATTGGCGGGGTCGACGGTGCCGAGCACGTCGAAATCGAGGAAGCTGTCGTTGATCGGCGTGACCAGCGTATCGGCCATCGAATGGGCAAGCCGCATCAGATAGCTGTCGGTACCGGGCGTATCGATGACGATGAAGTCGAAACTGCTCTCGACCGCCGAGACCGCCTCCATGAATTGAAGGAACTCGGAATTCTCGTTCTCGGCAACCTGCATGGTCTCGCCGAGCTTGATGCAGCGATGCGTCGGCAGCTCGAGGTCGAGCTTGGTGCGGCGCGCCCAGGCGGAGCGGTTGTTGATGTAGCGCGTGAAGCTTTGCTGGCGGCAGTCGAGGTCAATGGTGGCAACGCGCTGGCCGGCCTTCAGGAGCGCAACCGCGATGTGCAGGGCGGTGGTCGATTTGCCGGAGCCGCCCTTTTCATTGCCGAGCACGACGACGTGCGCCGAGCCGGATTGGCTTTGGCTAGCCTGCACAAGCATGGCGATCCTCAACACCCCTGAACAATATCTTCGAGTTGGCTGCGTCTGCGGTCAAGTGAAATGCGTGACAGGATGCCGAAATCACACTGCTGGTCTTCATCATGAATTGTGTCGCGGTGTCGCGTCTGTGATCCAGCCCACAAGGACGCGACATGTTCGCTGCGGAGGACGCCGTGCCGCATGTCGATGCATGGCGTCCACGACCGCCGCTTGTTAAGGTTAGCCGGCTGCGCGGCGGGCCGCGCCCACCCCAACGATCCCCGAGTCCCGATGTCACGAAGCCCCTTGATCACCCGCACGGTGCCCGCCCTGCGACGCGCCGTCGACAATGTTCGCAAGCGAAAGGCCACGGTCGCGCTGGTTCCGACCATGGGGGCACTCCATGACGGGCATGTGTCGCTGGTGCGCATGGCGAAGCGACGCGCGAGCCGCGTCGTTGTGTCGATCTTCGTCAATCCAGCCCAGTTCGCCCCGACCGAGGATTTCGGCGCTTATCCGCGGACCTGGAAGGCCGACATCGCCAAGCTTGCGGCCGAGGATGTCGATATCGTCTGGCACCCCGGTGTCGAGGCGATATATCCGGAGGGCTTCGCGACGCGCATCGTTCCGGAGGGACCGGCACTGGCCGGCCTCGAGGACCGCTTCCGCCCCCACTTCTTCGGCGGCGTCGCCACCGTCGTCGGCAAGCTGTTCACGCAGTGCCGGCCGGATGTCGCGATCTTCGGCGAAAAGGACTTTCAGCAGCTGCGAGTCGTAATGCAGATGGCGCGCGACCTCGACCTCGGCGTGAAGGTGATCGGCTCCCGCACAGTGCGCGAGCGCGACGGGCTCGCGATGTCCTCGCGCAACGTCTACCTCTCGTCCGAGGAGCGCCAGACCGCCACCGTCCTGTACCGCGCCATGAAGGACAGCGCCGGGCGGATCCTGGCCGGGGAAGCCATCGCGAGCGCGATGGCGCGCGGCGCTGAGGCGATCAAGGCGGCCGGCTTTGCGCTCGACTATTTCGAGCTCCGTCATGCCGAGACGCTGGCGCCTGTCACCTCGCGCAAGGACGGGCCGCTGCGGATTCTCGTCGCGGCCAAGCTCGGCACGACGCGGCTGATCGACAATATCGCGGTTTAGCTAGAGCAGCCCGAGATCGCGCAGCTCGCGCCGCATCGGCTCCGGCATCGCCGCGATGGTGCCTGCGGCGGACTTGCCGAGATCGGACGGCACCGAATCATCGGTGAGATAGCGCCAGCCCTGGAACGGGCGCATCGGCCGCGGCGACACCGAGATCACTTTTGGCTGCATCACGATGCGGCAGCGCCCGATACCGTCCTTGTCGCGGAACGGCTCGATGCCGATGATTTTTTCGCGCGCGGCGATCTCGCCCTTGATGACCCAATAGAGCGATCCGCCCGCGAGAATCTCGGCGTCGCGCTTGGGCACCATGCGGGTGATGTGGATGTGGTGTTGCGGCAGGCCTTTTTTCTTGGCCGTCTGCATCCGCTCGGCGATCCACCCCTTCAATTCCTTGACGGAGTCGCAGCCGACGGCAAGCTTGATCAGATGGAGTGGCATGGCCCAGCATTAGCGGGCCAGCCACAGGTTTTCAAAGCCGAACTAGTTGTTATCCGCAGCCGCGGGAGCCGAGCCCGGCGGCGGCGCGAGCGGAACCGGCGCGGCGGCGGGCGCGCGCGCAGCCTTGGGCGCCGGCGGCTTTTTCGCAGCCGGTGCTGCCGCCTGTGCCGAGGTCGCAGCCGGCGCACGTGGCGCCGGCGCCGCAGCGGGTGCGGCGGCCGCATTGGCGCCCGGTGTCTGGCGCGTGGCCGCCGGCGGCGGCTCCGGATTCATGATGCTCACCGGCGGCGTCGACGAGGCGCTCGGGAACTCCGCATTGGTCGGTTTGCCGGTCGGCATCGATGACGGCAGCCCGGCAAGTGCACCCGAGGCTGGCATCGCCGTCGCAGCAGCGGGCGCGTTCCAGGTCGGCGCGTAGCGCGCGACCAGCATGTCGTAGAGATGGGCGTCCATGTTGGCGGCGACCTGCTGCTGATCGGTCAGCGAGCGGAAGGCGGCACAATCGAACTGGGTGCAGCCGTCGCGCACGACCAGCACCTGGGCGACAAGGCCGTAGCGATCGCGCTCCAGCGACTTGCGCAGCACCTTCGTGTCCGATGTCAGGCTGTTGTTGGCGGTCGCGGCGTCGCCGAGCGCAGTCAGCCGATCGATCCGGGCCGCCGTATAAGCGACGGCGGCAGCCGCTGCGTCAGGCGCACCGAACAGCGCCTTCTCGCAGCCGACGGCCACGGCATCACCGGCGAGATCGTCGAGGCAGGACAGTGCCGGCAAGTTTGTGTTCGCCACGGCGAGTGCGCGCGCTTCACTCGGCGCGGCCTGCCCCACAGGTCCGTAGACGCGCATGGTGGCGGCCACCGCGATACCAATCGAGAGCAGCGTGATGACGGTCAGCGCGCCGTTGGCGACCGATTTCTCGGCGCGCAGCAGCGTAATCAGCAGGATCAATCCGAAGAAGCCGGCAGCCGCCAGCGTCATCCACATCGGAAAGGCCGGTGAACGCCAGATTTGGTCGAACGACGAGGCCCATGCCCAGTTCATGCGCGATGTCCCCTCACGCGAGCAAAGAGCGGATGGTCAAGCGAGCACCGCTATTCGGCAACTGCCCCCAGCCCACCTTTTTAAGGCGAAGCGGGCCTTTTGACGGCGAACGAAGCAGATTCGTCCGCGACGTCCATGGCAGCACCGTCATCCGTCAGGACTGGGCGAGCTGGCTTTCCTTGGCGACCCGCTCGAAGGCTTCGGTCGAGCTCTTGATCCGGTACTGGCAGTCGTCGCCATCCGTCGGCAGCAGGCGAATGACCTCGTACGAACCACTCGCAGCCGGGCGCGCGACGTTGCTGGCAGTGAACAATACGCGCGTTCCAATCGGGAATTTGTGCTTCAACACCCTCTCCATCACTCAAACAACGCCTGCCTCGCCCGTGGTCCCACTGCGAGGCCGGCTGGAAACCCAGCCGCTGTATAGCACGCATGCGGCGTTTTTGACCAGCCTCATACGAGCATGGCAAGGTACCAATTTTGAAGTCTTTTCAGAACGATAACGGGAACACAGCCGGCCTGGACGACCGCTGGAACCAGGCCTCAGGCGCCATGGGGCAGATGGCCCTGCGGGCTTGCCTGATCCACGGCCTTGGGCAGCTCCTGGGCCAGGATCTCGCCCAGCTGGTCGACCGGGATGTTGTAGCGCGCGGCGAGCTGCCGGACGGTGTCGTTGCCGAGCACGGCACGCAGCTGGTCGGCCGAGATCGGCAGGTTCTGGCCGTTACCGAGCCAGGATTTGACCTGATCGCCAAAGCCTGCCTGCTGGAGCCTTGCGACGATCGCGCCCAAGCCGCCCTGGTTGTTGCTACCGAGCACCTCGTTCATCACGGCCGGCAGGACGGCGGCGCCGAGCTGGCCAAGCGCGCTACGCAGCGCGGGATTGTTCTCCAGCGAGTCCAGAATTCCCATTGCCGTCCCCTCTCCTTGCCGATCGTTTCACCCGGATTGAGCGCCGCAAGCGTGTGTGCCGTCAAGCGGCGCTCAATCACAATCCCGACTACACGTTCTCGAACTTTTCGATGACAAGCGTTTCGGCGAGGCCATCGCGGGTCCATTCCTGGAACGCCGGCATCGCCATCATCGTGTCCATGTAGGCCTTGGTCTCCGGCGTGACCTCGATGGCGTAGGTCCGGAAGCGATGCACGACCGGCGCATACATCGCATCCGCCGCGCCGAAGCGGCCGAACAGGAACGGCCCGCCGGCACCGTAGCGGGTCCGGCACGCGCGCCAGATCTCCTCCACGCGCGCGACGTTGGCCTTGGCGTCCGCCGACAGCGTCACGGGACGCACCGGACGGTGCAGGTTCATGCCGCATTCGTTGCGCAATGCCATGAAGCCGGAATGCATCTCGGCGCACACCGAACGGGCAAAGGCGCGGGCCGCGACGTCGTCGGGCCACAGCTTCACTTCCGGATAATGCTCCGCGATGTATTCGATAATGGCGAGCGAATCCCACACCGTGATGTCGCCGTCGACCAGTACCGGCACCTTGCCGGCGCGGCTGAAGGACAGGATCTGCTCCTTGTCCGCGGGATTGTCGGTGTAGAGCGGGATCACGGTCTCCACGAACGGAATGTCGTTGGCGCGCAGCGCAAGCCAGGGCCGCATCGACCATGACGAGTAGTTCTTGTTGCCGATCGCGAGCTTGAGCGCTGCCATGTCACTGGTCCTTCCGTACGTCCCCTGGATGCGGTGCTTTTAACGCCATCGCCTGCCGCCAATCAACCGTTGCCGCAACTCAACCCGCGTGGCAATCGTTGCGATCCTCGCGAGGAGAGAGACATGAGCAGGCATTGGGTCGACATTACTGCCGTCGGCTTCTTCATCATCGAATGGCTGGTCTATGCCGCCACGCTCGAGCATTCCGCCTATGGCCGCAACAGCCTGTCGGCGCGGATGAACCGCTATCGCGAGGTCTGGGTCCGCCGCCTGCTCGATCGCGAGGCGCGCATGGTCGACATGCAGATCATGGCTTCGCTGCAGAACGGCACCGCCTTCTTCGCCTCGACCAGCCTGTTCGCGCTCGGCGGCGCGCTGGCGCTGCTGCACGCGACCAACGACGCCATCACCATTCTGGGCAAGCTGCCGATCGACCTCAGCACATCGCCCGCAATGTGGGAGCTGAAATGCGTTGGCCTGGTGCTGATCTGCGTCTACGCCTTCTTCAAATTCGCCTGGGCCTATCGCCTGTTCAACTATGTCGCGATCCTCTATGGCGGCATGCCGCCGGCTGCGCAACGCGACACGCCGGAGGCCGAGGCCCATGTCATCCGCACCACGCGCGTGTTCGAATCCGCCGGCCGCCACTTCAACCGCGGCCAGCGCGCCTTCTTCTTTGCGCTCGGCTATCTCGGCTGGTTCGTCAGTCCCTGGGTGCTGTTCGTGACCACGGCCGCCGTGGTGATCGTGACCTGGCGACGGCAGTTTGCGTCCAGTGCATGGGCCGCGATGGCGCCGGATGTGGTGGTGGACGAGGCGCCGAAGCGCGGACATTGAGCCCGTCTCTTTCCAGAATCGTTTCCGCGGTGACGGTCTGGATTGCTTCGCTGCGCTCGCAATGACGGAGTATGAGGCAACAGCTTCGTCCTCCCGACCCTGTCATTCCCCGCGAAAGCGGGGAATCCAGTACGCCGCGGCCCCTCGGCTCGATCACAACCGTCTCGGAGTACTGGATCGCCCGGTCAAGCCGGGCGATGACAGCGAGCGTGTAGCTCCAGACACACCTTCGCGGCCTCGCGACGCAATTCGCCCGAGCTTTGCTTGATCTCTCCACCCTCCATCCAAGAGGGCGCAGGGAAGGCCGGGTGCTGACCTCGCACCCGCGGTCCGCTGCGCGAAAATGTAGCGCAGGAAAACCGCACAGCAGCATACAGGTGGTGCCAATCACTCGGCCTTCCCTGCGCGATGGGTTGACGGCTTATGCCGTGCTCTCCCGGGAGCCGAATTCCTTCTGGCCTCCCTCGCTTCGCGAATTGACGATGTGGTTGACCCGGTTGGGCGCTCCACACCTCCGCGAAAAGCTTGACCGTAGCAACGACGGCCAGGACCACACGGTTTTGCCGTACGCACGTTCGCCTGGTGCCACAGGGTTCGATGGCATCGTGCACGTAGCCATCGAAATGTTGGCGAGACGAACTGAACAGCGCCGCTCATCCGCACGCGGTTGCGGGCTCACAGGGACTACCCGCCCTGCCCGCACCTCTCGTGCCGACGCTGCCGCGTCCACCGCAAGCCCGGCTCGCAATCGGTGACGACGTACGATCGCCCCTCGAGGATGAGCCGGGATACCGCGACACATACGATATTTCCGAATTTCGGTAAAGTGGAATATTTTTACAAGACGGGATTGACAGGGGTTCTGTGTGTTTTGCCCGTCGGGCAATTTGCACCGCCTACGACCCGAAATCCCCCGGCGTGAACGACAGGTCCATCACCTTCCATTCCTCGTACTTGTCGGCGGGCAGCATCGTGTAGGGCTGGCAGGCCTGCAGCGCGCTCTTCGCAGATTCCACGATGGCCACGCCCTTCGCAGACGGCGGGGCCTCGATCAGGATCGGCGGGCGGGCCAGCGTGCCGTCGGTGGCGAGCACCGCACGCAGCTTGATGCGCACGGCATCGGTCGGTGCGACCCCGGCCGGAAGTTTCGAACAGCTCCTCAGGTGCCGGCGAAGCTCGGCAATGACCTCGGGCGGCAACTTGGCGCCGATCGAATCCTTGGCATCGCCGCCGTCATCCTTGGGCGCGTCTTTCGGTTGGGGCGGCAATTCGGGCGGCAGGCCCAGCATCACGCCGTATTTGACGGTGACATCAGGCTCCGGCACCCGATAGGCCGGCGGCGCGGCCTGCGGCTGCGGCATCGCCGGAGGTGGCGGCTGCGCCGCCTGAGGCTGAGGCGGCGGCTGTTGCGGTGGCACCTGCGATGGCTGAGGCTGCGGCTGCTTCTGCTGCGGTTCGTGCGAGGCCTGCTTCTGCGGCGATGATTGCGGCGCCTTCTCCTTGGCCGGCGCAGGCTTCAGCGCAGCATCCGGCTTGTCGTTGAGATCC
Organism: Bradyrhizobium genosp. A; assembly: GCF_049949275.1. Taxonomy (NCBI): domain Bacteria; kingdom Pseudomonadati; phylum Pseudomonadota; class Alphaproteobacteria; order Hyphomicrobiales; family Nitrobacteraceae; genus Bradyrhizobium; species Bradyrhizobium genosp. A. The sequence goes on from NZ_CP188196.1 coordinate 4,964,970, forward strand.
GGCTTCGGCAGCCTCAGCTCGGGGAGCGGCTCCGGCGGCTTCTCCTTCGCCTCCTCTTGAGCCTTTTCCTCTGCTTTGGCCTCCTCCTGCCTCACCTGCTCCGGCGTGACGATATCGACTGCGACAGTCTCGGGCGGCGCGGAATGAAACGGATGGACCTCGCTGATCACGATGATCAGCGCCACCAGCGTCAGATGCGCGATGGCTGACGCCGCAATGTCCGTCCGTATGATCTTCCGCGGTTCCATCGCCCGATCTTGGGTTGCCGGCCTGCTCCTAGCATAACGGAACAGCCCCTCAATCCCATTTCGGCGCGAAGCCAAAATCGGTCAGGCGGCCCTTGGGGCTGGCGAGTGCGGCGACCTCGGCCATCTCGTCATCCGACAGCTCGAAATCGAAGATCTCGATGTTTTCCGACAGACGCTCGACTCGCGAAGTTCTGGGAATCGCGGACACATTCTGTTGCACCAGCCAGCGCAGGCAGATCTGTGCCGGTGTCTTGTGATGGACGCGGCCGATTCCCGCGAGCGTCTGGTCGGCCTTGATGCGGCCCCTGGCGATCGGGCTGTAGGCAACGAGCGCCATGCCATGCTGGTCGCAGGCCGCTCTCACCTTCGCCTGATCCAGATAAGGGTGATATTCGACCTGGTTGCAGACCAGCGGCTCGGGTGACCGCGCGACCGCCTGCTCGATCAGCGCCACCGTGAAATTGGAAAGGCCGATGTGGCGTGTCAGGCCCATCCGCTTGGCGTGCGCCAGCGCGCCCAGCGTCTCCTCCAGCGGCACATGCGAATTGGGCCAGTGCAGCAGCACCAGGTCGACGGCGGGAAGCCTCAGCCGCACCAGGCTCTCCTTGACCGACCGTTCGAGATCGTGCGGCGCGAAATGACTGGTCCAGACTTTCGTGGTGACGAAGACGTCGTCGCGGCGGACGCCGGAGGCGCGCAATCCGTCGCCGACCGCGCGTTCATTGTCATAGACCTGGGCGGTGTCGATGTGGCGGTAGCCGAGCCGCAGCGCCTGCTCGACCACGCGCGCGCAGGTCCTGCCGCTCAGCTCCCAGGTCCCGAGCCCGATCGCCGGGATTCTTGCGCCATTGGCCTCGACGAACAGCATGAGGAATCCTCTGTTGCGACAGCCCCAAGTGTCATCCACAAGTGTCATCACTGGCATCATTATGGACCCGGTCCGCCAGAGTGCAACGGAGGACGCCGACCGCGGGGCCGGATCTTAAGCCCCAATGCTAACGGGAGGTTCGCGTCGGGCGTTCAGGCTTTGGCGAGCGCCTGGAACACCGTGTCGGGCGCATGCGCGATCACGGCCAGCAGCGCGCGGGCGGGTCCACGCGGGGCGCGCTTGCCCTGCTCCCAGTTGCGGATGGTCTCGACCGGCACGCCGAGCTTGGCGGCGAACTCCATCTGGGTGAGACAAGCTCGCCGGCGCAGATCGCGCACCGCGAGCGAACCGGCCTCTGCCGGCGGAGTCTCGACCGCAGACGCGACCGGCTGGACCGGAAATTCTTGCCCGTCCCGCAACTCAACGACCCGTCCGTCCGCCTTCAGCCGCAACCGCATGCTCATTCCCCCAAGCGCGAGGGATCATGCGGGAGGTCGCTTAAGGTCGGATTAAAGGGAGGTCTCGTGCCCCGGACGCGGCGCAGCGCGCCTCCTGGGTCCCGGTTCCGCGCAGCAACGCCATAGCGCGTCGAAGACGCGCGTGAACGCGCTTATGAGCGTTGCAGCGCGCCCGGGACACGAGAGTGCGGTTGCCGCACGCCCCCTACTTCAGCCCGAACCACAACGTGGCGATGCCGAGGAAGGAGAAGAAGCCGACCACGTCCGTCACCGTCGTCACGAACGTGCCCGAGGCCACCGCCGGATCGGCTCTGACGCGTTCGAGCGCCATCGGGATCAGGATGCCGCCGAGCGCGCCGGCGATGAGGTTGCAGATCATCGCGAGCCCGATGACGATGCCGAGGCCCGGGATCTTGAACCAGGCCACCGCGGCGATACCGGTGATCACGGCAAAGGCAACGCCATTGATGAGACCGACCAGCGTCTCGCGGATGACCACGCGCCAGGCGTTGGAGGAGCCGAGCTCGCGGGTCGCGAGCGCCCGCACCGCGACCGTCATGGTCTGGGTCGCGGCATTGCCGCCCTGGCTCGCGACGATCGGCGCCAGCACGGCGAGCGCCACCATCTGTTCGAGCTGGCCCTCGAACAGGCCGAGCACGGAGGACGCCAGGAAAGCCGTGGCGAGGTTGATCAGCAGCCAGTTGAAGCGGCCGCGCGCAATGGTGAGAAACGTGTCCGACAGCTCTTCGTCGCTGGTGACGCCGCCGAGCGCCTTGAGGTCCTCGTCCGCCTCTTCCTCGATGACGTCGACGACGTCGTCGACGGTGATGACGCCGACCAGGCGGTCGTGGGTGTCGAGCACGGGTGCTGCGACGAGGTTGTACTTGCCGAACATGCGCGCCACCTCCTCCTGGTCCTCCAGGACGGAGACGCGGCGGCGATCCTCGTCGGTCAGCTCGGTCAGCGGCACCGGGCGGCGCGCGCGCAGCAGCACATCCAGCGGAACCGCGCCATGCCAGTGCTGGTCCTTGTCGACGACGTAGATCTCGTAGAAGCGCTCCGGCAGATCGGGCGTATCGCGCATGTAGTCGATCGCCTGCCCGACCGTGAAATCCTGCGGCACAGCGATGAACTCGGTCTGCATGCGCCTTCCGGCCGAGTTTTCCGGATACAGCAGGCTGCGCTCGAGCGCGACGCGCTCCTGCAGCGGCAGCTTCTCGAGGATCTCCTCCTGCTCCTCCTGGTCGAGGGTTTCGAGCAGCTCGACCGCATCGTCGGATTCCAGTTCCCGGACGCCCTCGGCGACCGTCTCGGGCAGCAGCTCGTCGAGGATCTCCTCGCGGACGGTCTCGTCGACCTCGTTCAGTGCGGAGAAATCGAAGTCGCGGCCCGTCAGCTCGACCAGGCGGACACGATCGTCGGGGGCGAGCGCCCCGATGAGATCGCCGAGATCGGCCTCGTGCAGATCGGCGACGCAGGCGCGCAACGCGGCGCTGTCGGCGGCCTCGATGGCATGGGCAATTTCCTCGACGAATTCGTGCCGAATTTCGCCGTCTTCATTGCGCATCGGGACGTGGTCGAGTACCAAGGTCTCCGGGGAAGCGGCGTCATCCATATGTTCATCCATGGTACGCCTCGCCGTTTGACAGGTTGATGGTTTGGGCTGACGGTCAGGCAATACCCACAAGGCAATCGCAAGCGCAATGGCAAAGATGCATCGACCGAGATGGACCTCGATCATTGTGGGCCCGGCTCTCGCTACCCTCGCCGCGATCGGCTCAGTCAGGGCCGCCGACTGCCCGCGCAACGATACGCTCGGCACGTCGCGGGTGCTGAGCGTCGATGCCGAGACCACGCCGCGCGTCGGCTTGAAGAGCTTTCCGCAGACGCTGCCGCTCGCAGATCACGAGGTGGTGCTGACCTTCGACGACGGCCCGCGTCCGCCGACGACGTCAAAAGTGCTGGCGGCGCTGGCGCAGGAATGCGTGCGCGCGACCTTCTTCCTGGTCGGCCGGAGCGCCGCCGAATATCCTGACTTGGTCAAACGCATCGCCCGCGAGGGTCACACCATCGGCCACCACACCTGGTCGCATCCGTACATGGCGCGGATACCGGCCGATGCGGCGAAGTACGAGATCGACCGCGGCATCGCCACCGTCGAGATGGCGCTGCACGGGGTCTCGACGACGACGCCGACGACGCCGTTCTTCCGCTTCCCCTATTTCGAGTCCACGCCGGCCCAGCTCGATCTGCTCCAGTCGCGCGGCATCGTCGTGTTCGGCGCCGATCTCTGGGCCAGCGACTGGAACGACATGACGCCGGATCAGGAATTGAAGCTCATCACCGAGCGCATCGCCACCGCCGGCAAGGGCATTATCCTGTTCCATGATGCCCAGGCGCGTACGGCGGCCATGATGCCGGCGTTCCTGCGGTATTTGCGGGAGAACGGGTTTCGCGTGGTCCACGTCGTGCCGGCGGACACATCACAGAAGAACGCCGACGCGCATTGATGCCGGAATGTCACGCCTGACCAAAATGGGGTGATTTGAGCCCTATTAACACTCTGTTCATACTAGGCCATGCAATGATTGAGGGGACCTTAGGCGGGAAAGGTCTTTGCCCCTGAACCGTTTCCTGATGTCTCCGACCTACTATGGCGGCAAACGTAGATGAGGGCAGACCGGGTTCATGATCGACAGTAGCGTTGTTGTCCGGACGCGATCGTGGACCGTCCTGCTTCTGGGGTTGCTGACCGCGGCGTCGCCGGCGGCCTTCGCCGCCGAATGCCCTGGCCATCCCGACGCGCTCGGCACCTCCCGCACCCTCGTCGTCGACCCGCACGAGCATCCGCGCATCGGCACCATGCAGTACCGCGAGACGCTGCCGCTGAAGGACCACGAGGTGGTGCTGACCTTCGACGACGGTCCGCTGCCGAAATATTCCAACCAGGTGCTCAAGATCCTCGCCGACGAGTGCGTCAAGGCGACCTTCTTCGCCATCGGCGAACAGGCCAAGGCGAACCCGGAAGGCGTGCGCAAGCTGGTCGCGGCGGGCCACACCGTCGGCACGCACAGCATGACCCATCCGCTGACATTCAACAAAATGCCGATCGAGAAGATCGAGGCCGAAGTCAACGGCGGTATCGCGTGGACATCGGCGGCGATGACCGATCCGTCGTCCCAACTTGCACCCTTTTTTCGCGTTCCCGGCCTGATGCGCGCCGAAGGCGTGGAGAACTATCTGATCTCGCGTGGCATTCAGGTGTGGAGCGCCGACTTCCCGGCCGACGACTGGCGGCATGTGTCGCCTGATCGCGTCTACCAGCTCGCAATCCAGCGGCTGGAGGCCAAGGGCAAGGGTATTCTGCTGCTGCACGACATCCAGGCGCGCACCGTCGCGGCGCTGCCGAAGATCATCCGCGAGCTGAAGGCGCGCGGCTATCACATCGTGCATGTGGTGCCCGCGACCGCCGACCAGCCGGCGACGCCGACCAATGCGGTGGAGTGGCTGTTGCATCCGCCGACGGAGACGACGCCGATCGCGCGCTGGCCTTCCGTGCCGAACTTCGTGTTCGCGCAGACCGCGACACTGCCTGCGCCCGGCCTCGCCGATCTCAACGTGCAGACCGCACACCAGTCGTTGGTGTTGTCGCGCAAGACCATGGCGCAGGTCGATGTCGCCGCCACCCTGCCCACGCCGGGGCGCGATCTCTTCGCGATCCCCGAGGGCTCGGTCGAGGTGCTGCTGTCGGCGACCTTGTCGCGACGGGCCGCAACCCGGCTCGCGATGGCAGCCGAAGCACCGCACGCCGGCAAAGGCAACACCGCCAAGATGCAGGCACGGCGAGCCGCCCATGCTGCACATGCAGCGCCGAAGCACGCCGCTCAAGCCACGAGCACGGCGCCGCGCCCGACCCGCGTCGCCACCAGCGTGAAGAAGCGCGCCTGAAGCGCGATCATCGCGCTTCAGGTTGTTGTTTTGAGCATGATCTTTTCGGAAAACCGCTGCACACTTTTCCGGATCATGCTCCAAGCCGTTACTGCCGCATGATGTTGGCGACGCAGAGCAGCACAATCAGCGCCAGGAAGAACAGGTCCATATAGGACTTGAGCTCGCCGTCACGGCGCAGCCGCCCGACATCCAGCACAATCTGCTTGCGCGCGCTGGTCCCGCCCGAGCCGTCATTGATCGGCGCCTGCAGGCGCTTGGTCTCGGCTTCCAGCTTCTCGATCTTCTGGAAGAAGTAGAACGCGCGCAGCGTCGAGGCCGCGCGCATGCCGCTATAGACCAGCACCAGGATCGCGAGGATCGCCCGGTTCTGATACTTCTCCATGAAGTTCAGGCTGAAATAGACCAGCGCCATGAAGGCGAAGTTGGTCAGGAAGCGGTAGGCGAAGCTTAGAAGGACCATGCTGGCTCCAGCCGAGAGAGGTCGCGCGAGGCCCGTCTACGCCAACTTTGTTTCAATAAGGATACCATCGCCCGCGCGCCGCCGCCTTTTAGCCACGCGCCGCCATAATGCAAGCGAGAGCGCGCCGCTCGCCTTGTTCCACGCCGCCGCGGCTCGATGGAGATTCGACGGAAGCTACGGTAGACTGCTGCCACTACCATACGTGAGGTCTTGCGGATTGGGGTCTGCCGATGCCGAAGAAGGGAATCACGGGCCACGACGACTGGGTTCTGACCGAGGCGCTCGCAACCGCGCTGGTCGCGCTGGAGCAGCTCGAGGCCAAGCACCAGCCGAGCGCACATATGGACGATATCCGGAAAATGCTGTCGAACGGCAAGGAGCCTGCGGCCGTGATCCTGCACCTCGCTCAGGCCAAGTGCCGCCTGTTCCCTGACCTCGACCCGCTCGAGATCTACCGGGAATACGGGATCGGCGAGGAATATGGCTAGCGGACCCGCGCGTCTTCCTGCGGCGGACGCATTTGACGTGATTTCAATGAGTTGACGGCGGCCCTTCAGGCTCAGGATTTGGCTGAGCTGCCAGGGTGCGCGCATTAATCGAAACCTCACTATGACCAATGGACTGGACCGACTTTCTCCGAGATCGATTCAATTTGAAGGAACGGCTTAGCGGTATCGCGAAATCTGTCTGCGAGCCTCCCATCCGGACGCCGATGGGGGACAGGCATGACCGGATCTCGCAGGGAGCAACGCAAGCGCATCGCACGGCTTCGCCGGTGGCTGACGGCTGCCGCCGCCCTCACCGCGACCGTCCTGCTCGCTGGCGCGCCGGCCCACGCCTTCCTCGCCCGTCCGGCGCTGTTCGCTGCGATCGGGAACGCCACCAAGGCGCCGAACGGATGGTTGCAGCTCTGCGCCACCAATGCCGAGGAGTGCAAGCCGACCGCGGACCAGGCGCGCGAAATGACGCTGACGCCGGATCTGCTGCAGCAGCTCTACGAGATCAACAAATACGTCAATGACCGCGTGGTCTGGACCAGCGATGCCGAACTCTACGGGACGGAAGAGCGCTGGGCCTATCCGCTCGACCGCGGCGATTGCGAGGACATGGTTCTGCTCAAGCGCAAAATGCTCGCCAAGGCCGGCTGGCCGCTAGGCGCGCTGCTGATCACCATCGTCGAGGAGCGCGGCCAAGAGAAGCAAGGAGAGAATCAAGGAGGCAACCAAGGGAAGACGCGCCACGCGGTGCTGACCGTCCGCTCCGACCACGGCGAAATGATCCTCGACAACCAGACGCCGGAAATCCTGTTCTGGTACGAGACCAGCTATCGCTACCTGTCACGGCAGAGCGCGGTGGATCCGAATGTCTGGGTGTCCTACGGCGCCGCGCAGGCCAGACCTGCCATTGCGGTGGCTGCCCCGCCGCGACCTGTCGCCCTGCCGCCTGCCTCGCCCTTCGACTTGCCGCCCCCGCTGGGGATCAAGCCCTAGCTCGGGACCAAGCCTTAGCCCTTCTCGGGCCGCCGGAGCCGCGGCTCCTGGCGCGCACGAAGCTCCTCTTCGTACTTCAGCTTCTCCAGCAACATGTCAGTGACAAGACGTCGCAGTTGGGCGTTTTCGAGCTCCAGCCGCTTGATGGCATCGCTGGACGAGGCATCGCGCGGCGCGCTCACGCTGCTCATGATATCGTCGCCTGCGCCATCCGCCCCCGCATCAGGAGATTTGAGCATCTTCTTCCAGCGATGGTAGGTCATGATGCTCACGCCGAGCGCTTTCGATATCTCGCGCTGGGTCTTGCCTCTGGCCACCAGTTGATCTGCCTGGGCCAGCTTGGCCGAAATCTCCTCCGAGGCATGCCTTTTGCCAACCATGTAGTGGCCCTCTCCGGCCAATTCTTGCCCACCAAGAGCTAGTAATCGCAAATCGTAAACCTTTTCAATAGGCCGGCGATATTCCTGAAGCAGTCATTCGGTCGCATGACGACCCTAGCGCTGCGATCGCTCGCGCGGGGTACATGAGGCGGCAAGCCGAGCAACCAGCGCCAAATGCCAGACAGGCCATTTAAAAACTGTTGTGAGCCCGTTTCGCGACGCATGCTCGCCTCGATATGCGTCGGGCGATCACATCAACTATCAGTACGATATCGAGCGTCAGGCTCCACGCACGCTATAGTATAGACCGAGCGCGGTCACGCCGGCATCCGTTATCGTGATCGCGATCAATAGAGGCGTTACCGCAGGCCCAAGACGTTACAACCCAACGGACGCGCATTTCACTCTGTATCCCAAAATCGCTCATGGACGCGGGAGGCCCCATCTTTGCATTAAGGAAAAAATCAGCGCTGGGCGCGATCATGGCTTCATAATAAGGAAGACGGCGTCATGCCACAGATCTGGCTCACCTACGACGAACTGGCAGCATTGATGGACTGCGATGGGGCAGAAGCGCGCAGCGGCGCCGCTGCGATCCCACTCGATCGCCGCAAGAGCCGCGATGGCCACACCCGTGTCAAATTGAACGCCTATCTGACCGAGGCGTTTCTCGACGCCTCACTGCAGCAGCGCCTTGAGCAAGAGAGCGCGGCCTGCGCGAGCGATCTGCGGACGATGCTGGAACGCATGGCAGAGCGCTCCGCCGCACCGCCGAATTTCCGCGCCGGCCAAGCGGGCAAGATGAGCCACGGCTAATCAGCCGTCTCGCGCGCTGTCGGAATGGCGCTGCTAACGCTCAGAACATCGTCAGCGATCAATAACATCCGAGCCGATCATATTCGGCATGGTGGATTCATGACGTCGAAATTCGTTGAGATCACCTTGGCAAGAACGATGACCTTGGGCAGATCGTAAATTTCAGCGCGTCGCCCTAAGCACTTCCTGGCCCGAGATCATAGCGGTCACCACGCTGGCGACGACAAGCCCCCAAACGACTCCGGTCAGACCTGACTCCCGTTGCAGGATCAACGCCGAACCGAGGAACGCGATCAAACCTGCGGCCCGGACAAACATAATGACGCGCGTCCGGTTCAGCGCCAGCAGCGCCCCCGCTATGCCCTGGTTGACGGCTTCGGTCACGACCAAGATTGCAAACGGCCACATCAAAGGCGCAGCGGCGACCATCTCGGCCCTCTTGTAGAAGAATGTCAGGACCTGGACAGGCCATCCGATAAGAATGATCGAAAAGCCGGACGCGAGAAGCACGAACACTGCGGTCACAGCTGATACGCGCTTGCGCATGGTGCGACCATCCGATCGGGTCGCAGCTTCGGCAAGCCGCGGCACGGTCAATTGATTTATGGCAACGTTGATCTGACTAACTGGTGTGACAATGTTAAACAGCGCTCGCAGGGTTCCTCCAGCGGCCGGCCCGGCAAACGCTGCCACAAGCGGAATGACACCTTGGCTGCCGACCCAGGAGATTAAAGACGCGCCCAGCAACCAACGGCTGGACCGAAACAAGTCGCGAGCCACCTCATAGACGGCAGCACGCGAGACGACATCGACCGGCGATATCCGGGCCGCGATACCAAAAATCACAGCTGGAATGCTGGCCGCCGCCCAAACGAAAAGCGCCGTAACCGACGTGAGCCGGCCAAGCAGAACGAGACACACGAGGAGCCCGAAAATCGTTAGTGCGTAACACACGCCGCTTAGTGCGGCGATGTCAACGCGATCCTCGATGTAGCAGAGACGACGAACGAATGATTGAAAGCGCTGAACCGGATTTACGATGGCCAGGCAAAGCAGAATCGCGCCGAGCTCCGGCGACCAATACAAAACCGTGATCCCGGCGGCGGCGACCGCGACGCTCGTCAATCCGCCCAATGCTATGTTGATCCACGCTACTGCGCTCCTGAAGTCCCCTCGGGGGCCCCGCACCCGCGTACTGGCGAACGCCGGCAGAGCGTCGTTTATCAGCGCACCCGTCACAGTCTCGGCCAATATCGAGGTCGTCCAGGCAATGCTGTAATAGCCAAAACTTTCCAGGGAAACGTTGTTGGCTAGCACAATCGTAAAGAGAAAATTCGACAGGCTCACACACCCCTGATCAACGAGCGCAAAGAACGCGCGGCCTTTCCATCGACCGGCGACTCGCAAGGCGCTCGTCAGCATCATTCCCCCCTCTCACGAGTCATGGTGGCCGATGGAACTGGCGCGAAGCCCGCTCGACCGATCATGCCGGATTCTGATCGCTTGAACGCCCTCGCGGAAAACCCAAAATCGCTCGGCTTGGTCGAGAACCCTGCGCGGCGAGCGGCGGCGAGATCGCCCTGTGCTCCGATGTGACGCCGCTCGATCGTCAGTTGCTCAGTGGGCGTAGTCGGCTTGCGCATAGTAGCCGACCACGTGATGTTCATGCCGGCGAAATGCGTTCATGTCGACCTTGTTGAGAACGGCTCCCAGCAACCGGTCATGAACCTCAGGCGCTGCCACCATCTGCTGTCGTACAGCAACCAGGCTGGTCCGTCCCCACTCTATCACGTAGACATATGAATCGACGAGGCTGGCGGTCGCGCGCACTTCCGTGACCGGCCCCAGCGGAGGCAGGTCGACGATGATGTTGTCGAACTTCTCCCGCAGCCGTGTGATCAGCATCCTGAACGACTCCGAGGCGAGAACCTCCCGCGACGGCGCGAGCGGGGAGCCAATGACGGCCGGAAGAAACGCCAGCCCAGTCGTTGCATCGGTGCGCACCGCATCGTCGAGCTCGACCCTTCCGTCCAGGACCTCGAGCAGGCCGTTCCCCTCCTGCGCACCGGCGACGCGGCTCAACGACGGATTGCGCACGTCGGTATCTATCAAAATGACCTTCTTACCAGCCTGGGCGATCAATTCGGCAAGATTGCTCGCCACCGTCGACTTTCCTTCCCCCGCGTACGTCGACGTGACGCCAATTACCTTGCTCGGCTTGCCGCCCCTGCCGATATCCGCTGCCACCTTGATCGAACTGATCGCGTTCGCAAATGGCGACAACGGCGCAAATACGACGAACCGGAAAAACTCGCCTCGCCGGGGCGGCGGATTAGTTCCCGGTTCTGCGGCCCTCGCCCACGGAATGCGCGAGCGTCGACGCCAGCGAGGCTGCACTCCGGGCGTCAACTGCGGCACGACGGCAAGGCAGCCCGTCTGCAAGATCTCATGCACCTGCCTGGTCGTGCGAAATACGCGATCGAGCACTTCCCACAGAACGGCAACGATGACGCTCAACCAGAGCCCTATCAGGATGGAGCCCCCCAACACGGCGAACGTCTTCGGCCCGCTCTTTGGCGCCCGCGGGTTCGCCGGGCTGACGACGCGGGCCTCGGTGATCGGGAATGACTGCTGCTGGATCGCTTCCATATAGCGGGTCAGAAAGCTGTCGTAGATGCTGTGGTAGGCTTGAGCGTTGGTTTCGAGCTCCCGCAAACCGATCCGCTCGCGACTGGTGGTACGGGCATCCGACACCATGTCGGCCAGTTTGTTCTTGAGCGTCTCCTCCCGCGCCCTCGCGATCTCGTAGTCGCTCGTGTTGCTTTCAGCGATCCGGCGAAGCTCGGCCCCGATCGACTGGCGAATCTGGTGCATCTGATCGCGTAGATTGATCGTGGCCTGGTGGTCATTGCCGTATCGGGCCGACAAAAGTCCTTCCCGCGTGGCGAGGTCGAGGTACTGGTTACGCAACCGGATGACCACTTCGCTCTTGATCGATTCCGCCACCGCCGCATCGGGGATATCCTGCTTCAGTATCTCCTGGATGCGATCGACCCGCGCCTTCGCCTCGCCACTCGCCACGCGAGCAGCACTCAGCTGGCTTGCCAGTTCGCCGAGCTGCTGCTCCTCGAGGGCACGCATGCTCGTGCTCGCACCGCCTGGCGAGGACGCGATCCCGATGTCGACGATGTTGTTGCTTTCCTTGTAGTCGAGGACGGCGCGATCGACGGCGGTCGCTTGCGTCCGGAGCTCAGTCATTCGCTCCTGGAGCCATTTGCTGGCACGTCGCGTCGCTTCGTATTTCGCGTCAAGCTGATCGACGATGTAGGCTTCAACAATTGCGTTGGCTATCTCGGCCGCCTGCGCCGGACGCTGCGAGGTGAAGGCAACGTCGAGTGCGTAGCTCCGCCCGACACGGGTGATAGCCCGCTGGCGAAGGAAGCTGTCGAGAGCGACCTCAATGCGCTCGTCTTCCGAATGGTCCAGGCCTCGCGCCGCGTTGTCCCTGCCGAACAGCCCAGTGAGGGGCGAGAAGAGCGTGCGCCAGAGCCCCGTCCGCGCGAATTCCGGATCGTCCATGAGGTGCAAGTCCTTGACGACGGCCTTGGCGACCTTGTCGGACTTGAGCAATTCGACCTGGGATTCCACCTGGGCCGTGTCGAGTGGGACGTCGGCGGGCGAGGGCTGGAGCGCCCGCAGCTTGCTGGAGTCGATCATCAGCACCGCGTGGGCAGTGTACTCGGCCGGAGCCGTCAACAGATAGACGAGGCCACAGGCGGTCGCGAGCCCGGTCACGATCGCGAACGTCATGTAGCGGCGTCGCAGAAAGCCGCTCATCCGCTCGACGAGGTCGGAGATGGACACGGATAGGCCGGCCAGCTCGCGCTCAGACAGGTCAGCCCCTCTCTCCTGCAAGTACGCTCGGGTGTCCATGTTTGCGGAGTCCAGATTCCATTGCGCTCGCAGGGAACCACTCGCAGTAACCCCCTCCCCCCACTGACATGATAGCTTTACAGTTTCATGACGTGACAGTTCATCATGACAGGTCTAAAACGCATGCGGCGGGGGTCATCATATTGATAACATACACGACTACGTTCAATACCGCTTCCACCCAAGCCTGATGGTAACCCGAACACGTGCCGGGACTGTGCTGGGAGGCGATCATGCCTGCGCGTGGGACTTTCGTGGGAAACACTTGGATGAGAGGCAGCGACCAAGCATCTCGACTCGAGATGTACTTCGCCACCGGCATGCTCGTCTTTGCCTCCGGAGTGGTATACGTCGCATTCTTGCCGGACCCGGGCGGCGACCAATTCGTCGCAGCCGGAGAGTCCCTTGTGTACCGGTTGTTTTGGGCAGGTGGATACTTGGTATTGGCTCTGCTGGTCAGCCTGCACTCCCGCAGCGTTCTAACGGAGCTCGCCAGGAATTGGCCGGTACTGGTCTTGCTCTTTGCCTACCTGTTACCGGAAATAATGGAGCCAAACTCCTGGCTGCGTCTTCTGCTGCTGTTTTTCACCGTGACGTTTTGCGCATGGATGGCATCCCGCTTTTCTCTGAACCAGACGATACTGACGTTACACTACGTCTTTCCCATCGTGATGATCATTCATGCCTTGAGCGCCTTCGTGCATACGAGCTACGAGGCGGATCTCGCCGAACGGGAAACCCTCCTTGGCTCTATGGCGTATGCTGGCTTGTTCTCGCACAAGCAGCAGGCGGCAATGGTATTCAGTAGCTCGTTCTTGTTCTATACATTACTCATCTTCGCATCACGGGCTTCCTGGCCATGGAAATTGCTGGGTGCGTCGACGAGCCTTCTTTTTCTCCTTCTCAGCGGTTCGGCGAACGGGATCGTGGTGACCCTGGTGAGCCTCGACGCTTCGCTGTGCCTGTGGGCTCTCATAAGGAACAAGACATACGTCTTCTCCATCAGCGCCTTGACTTCCATCGTCTTGGCGATGCTATTTTTTGTCAAATCAGACTTGCTGTTCGGTGCGCTGGACCGCTCGTCCGACCTGACAGGGCGGACCACCCTATGGGAGCGGTGGCCCGGATTCTTCTATGACCGCCTGCTTACTGGATACGGCTACTCTGGTTTCTTCGTGGAAGACGGCCCAGCCGAACGGTTGTGGGCTCTGGACGAATATTTCCGTGCCCCGAACTTCCATAATTCCTTTCTCGACGTCGGCATAGCAGGCGGCGCACCCGGTCTTCTTTCACTGCTGCTGATTGTGTTGCTCGGACTCGGCGGAACCTGCCTGGTGGCCTTCAGGTCTCGTCAGCCGTTCGTCGTGATGTTTTTTGCTTTGTTCCTGGCTCTCAGCCTGTTCGGAATAGGCGATGGCTCGTTATTTGTTCACAATAACTTCGTTACAATTTGTTTCCTGACGATCTATTTCAAGCTCGGAATCAAGTTGCGCGCGCCGATCGCCTCTGAATTCGAGATTCCACTTAGAGAGGACGCACGGCCGTTTCCGCGCGCGGCGGGGTGAAGCAACATGACATCGGGTATGGCGGCAGCGATGGATTGGTCATCCGCGAGGGACGGAGATTTTCAAGCCGGGACGAGCCGCATTTCGAGGCCAGCCGAGTGACGAATTGGTGTGGGGACTAGAGAGTGCGCCGGCAGAAATTCGTAGTCGTGGGCGGAGGGTTTTTCGGCTTGTATTTGTCCGAATTTCTTGCCCTGAATGGCCATGCGGTTCTGCTTTGCGAGCGCGAGCCCGATTTCATGCGGCGCGCCTCGCACAACAACCAGGCCAGGGTTCACAACGGCTATCACTATCCGCGAAGTGTTCTGACCGCACTAAGATCTAGAGTGTCGTTCCCTCGCTTCGTGGCTGAGTTTCGAGATTGCGTTGTTTCCGATTTTCACACGTTCTATCTGATCGGCTCGAAACTCGGCAAGGTGACCCCAGCGCAGTTCGCGAAGTTTTGCGACAGGATCGGGGCACCATACGAAGTTGCTCCGAACTGGCTGCGGAGCCTGACCAATCCGAATTTCATCGAGGCATGTTTCTCTGCTGTGGAGTACGCCTTCAACGCCGACGCTCTGCGGTCGGTCATGCACAGCCGCATCGCGTCGGCTGGAGTCGAATGGCGGCTGGAGACCACAGTCGAGAGGGTGCGCAACGAAAGGCTCCGCTTGGCAGCGACCATCCGGAATGCCGATGGCTCGACCGAGGACGTCGTCGCCGATCAGATATTCAATTGCACCTATTCCAACATCAATCATCTGCTCACCAGCTCCGCGCTTCCCGCGATTGCGCTAAAGCACGAAATGACCGAGATGTGCATAGTTCAGGTCCCCGAGGTGCTCCAGAACGTCGGGGTCACCGTGATGTGTGGTCCATTCTTCTCGGTGATGCCATTTCCTCCGCTGAGACGGCATTCATTTAGCCACGTGCGATACACGCCGCGCTACGAGTGCTTCGAGGAGCAGAGCGGTGATCCGACCAGGTTCTGGACGGCGAAGCCGGCCGCCAGCTCCTGGGAATTCATGCGTCGCGACGCCGCCCGGCATATGCCCATCCTCGGTGACTGCCGCCATGAAGACTCGCTGTGGGAGGTCAAGACCGTGTTGCCTCGGAGCGAGACCGACGACTCCAGGCCAATACTCTTCCGTCCCAATCACGGCCTCCCAGGGCTGCACAGCATACTCGGGGGCAAAATCGACAATGTTTACGATGTGATTGCGGTCATTGAAGCGCAGGGCATTGTGACACGAACCGGGAGCATGCGACCGTGAAAAGTGACGCCTTCGTTTCCGTCATCATCGTCGTCCAGCGCCCGGATGACTCCCTGAAGAGCGGCGTGGCGGCCGTGTGCGACGAACTCAATTCGCGGTATTCGGATTATGAAATCATCCTGATCGTACAAGGACCGGCGCGGCAGCGTCTCCTGGACGCCCGCCTCGCCGATATTCTCGCGACAGTTCCGAGCCTTCGCCTCATTCAATTGGCTTACGCGGTGGACTACGAGGTCGCCTGCACCGCCGGGATCGACAACGCCATCGGCGATTTCGTCGTCATTTTTGATCCGATCGTCGATCGCCTGGAGTCGATCGGCGAAGGGGTCGTAGCCTGTCAGAAGGGGACCGACATCATCGTCGGCGTCTCGAGCCGTCCGCTCCCGCCGCTCTACGGTTTGGCACGACGCTTGGCCAGCCGACTGCTCGCCGCAATCGATTACGAACTCCCAGCGAATGCGACGGGATTTCGCTGTGTGAGCCGGCGAGCGATCAACGCAGTCATCGAAACCGGTCGGTTCCACCACCAATTCGCCCAGCGCCTCCAGAAGACTGGCTACTCTTCCGAAGCGCTCGTTTACGAAACGAAAGTCGACGTGCACCGACAGCGATCGCTGTTCCGAGCCGGCAGGAGATTTCTGCGCTTACTCGTTTTCAATTCGTCACGACCGCTTCGGTGGATGTCGGGCGTCGGGCTGTTAGGAAGCTTTCTCGGCTTTTCTTTTGCCGTCTACGTTTTGCTCGTGCGTCTTTTGAAGCGAGGCGTGGTGGAAGGATGGACTACGACAGTCCTCTTCTTGTCAGTGCAGTTCATGCTGTTGTTCGTCATTCTCGCTTTCATCAGCGAATACCTGAGTCGTTTGCTTGAAGAGCAACGGGGGACGAGCGACTACGCTGTCGTATATGAGAAGCACAGTCCGGTTGGGCTCGGCGAAGCACGAGTAAACGTCCTGTCGCAATCGACGTCTACGGAAGTCAGCGGGATTCAAACCGCGATCGGCGCATAGCGCGTAGCGCGTAGCGCAGCGTTTCGGCGTCTCGACAACGTGAGGTCCTGGCTCGTGGATTTGGATCTGGAAGCGGCGCAAAGCCTGGAGCGTGAATGGCAAACGCAATAATTGGTCATACCGGGTTCGTGGGAACAAATCTTCTTTTGGCACACGATTTCTCGGCCCGCTTCAACTCGCAGAACGTCTCTGACATCGACGGCACGGGATACGAGTTGGTGGTCTGCGCCGCAGCGCCCGCGTCGATGTGGGCTGCAAACAAAGACCCGGACGGCGACCTGGCCAATATCCGCAGGCTCCTGTCCCATCTCGAGAGAGTCGCTGCCAAGCGATTCGTGCTCATTTCGACCATCGCCACGCTCGCGGAGCCAACCGGGCTCGATGAAGACGCCGACCGCTTCGAGGTCAACAAAGCCTACGGCCGCAATCGCCGCTTCCTTGAAGAAGCGGCGGTCGCGCTGTTTCCAAGGACTCACATTCTGCGTCTGCCTGCGCTCTACGGCGTCGGCTTGAAGAAGAATTTCATCTTCGACATCGCCAACCCGATCCCTTCGTTCCTTACCAAAGCGAAATTCGCCGAACTGAGCGATCTCCTTCCCAGCCCAGCAGCTGCGGTTCTGCGCGCCGTCTATCACGACGATGCGGAATTGGGGATGCTGCGCTGTGACCGTAAGGGGCTCGACGGCGCGGGCCGGATCGTGTTGACGGAGGCGCTCTTCGACGTCGGCTTCAGCGCCGTGCACTTCACCAATGCGGACAGCACCTTCCAGTACTACGGCCTCGGTCGCCTTTGGCGAGACATCCAAGTTGCGGTTTCCAACGAATTACCGGTCGTCCATCTCGCTCCCGAGCCGTTGCGGGCCCGCGACATCCACCAAGCGCTGACTGGGCGCCCCTTCGAAGGCGCAGCCGCTCCCCTCTATCATGAGGACATGCGAACTCGTCACGCGGCCTTCTGGAATACGAATGGCCCATACCTCATCGACTCCGCGAGCGTGCTGCGCGATCTCGCAATCTTCTTCGAGAAAGGCGCGACAACGTGAAGTTTGCCGTTTCCAATATCGCATGGCTCTACGCCGAGCGATTAGACGCTTATGCGGTCCTTCGCGACCACGGGTTCTCAGGCCTCGAAATCGCGCCGAGCCTGCTGTTCGCCGAAGAGAACGATCCGTTTGCTCCATCCGTGCAGGCGGTAAGTTCGCGCGTCACCGAATTCGAACGGTTCGGTCTGAACCTGGTTTCCGCCCAGTCGCTGCTTTTCGGCGTCGATGGCGCCGATCTGTTCGGCTCGCCGTTAGGTCGAGAACGTTTCGAAACCGGCCTTGCGCGAGCAATCAAATTGGCCGGACGTCTCAGCATCCCCAATCTCGTCATCGGATCGCCGAAACAGCGCATCGTGCCACCCGGCTTCTCGGAGGACGACGTGACGAACCGTGTGAGGGAAACGTTCTGCCCGCTTGGCGATCTCGCAGCGGCAAACGGAACGCGGCTTGCGTTGGAACCCAACGCCGTGGGCTACGGAACGAACTTTATGACCACCGTCAGCGAGACGATCGCCGCAGTTCACAAGATTGGCCATCCGGCAGTGACGCTGAACTTCGACACGGGCGCACTCTACATGACGGATGACTACAACGACGTCGCTGCTAACGTTGCTGAAGCCGAGGCCTATATATCCCACGTCCACGTCTCCGCCGCGAATTTAGCGCCCGCGCCGGTAAGCGAAGCCGACGCTCGCTCCTTGCTCGATGCGCTGACCGACATCGAATACGATCATGCCGTATCGATCGAAATGAAGGTTGTCGCAGATGGTCTCGAGACGCTGAAGGCATGTGTCGTCCGCTTGCGCGCTGCCGCGACGGCCGGAGAGCGGCCATGAAGGCGCTATCGTGTTTCGAGCTAAGCGCCAACGCCGGAAGCTGGTCATGAGGATCCTGCCGATTCAATCTCGGGAAATGATGCGTTTCGCGGCCGTGATCGTCGCGGGACTAGCGGTGGACTTAACGACGGCCTTCGCCGTCGCCGCCGCTGTCGGCATGCCCGTGGCGGTGGGGGCGGCCGCCGGCTTTTTCGTCGGGGCGTTGTTCAACTACGTCTGCCACGAGCTCTGGACGTTCCGCGAGGAAGGATGCTCGCTCTCCCCAAATCGAGCCTCGCTCTATCTGATTTCGGCCGTCCTCGTACTCTGCGTGCGCGTTCTTGTCGCCTCTGCGCTATCGCCGTGGGCGGCGAGCCGTTGGTCACGCTTCGCCGTGCTGATCGCGGCGGCCGGCGTCTCGTTCGTTCTGAATTATCTGCTCAGCCGTTTCATGGTGTATCGCCGCGTGTCGTCGCGCTACGAATCGATCTGATCGAACGCGGCGTTTAGGTTCCAGCAAAGTGTCGAGAGGTTCAAAACGGAATGGAAGCCATTGCGCAGGAGCCATCGACGGCTCGCCAAGTTCCCGCCTTCGAGATCCATCTCTACAACCCACGGCGAAGCCGCCACGCGCTGGTCATCCCCGTGATCAACGAAGGCGAACGCATTCGGCGCCAGCTACGGATCATCGCGGACGTAGCTCCCCCCGTCGATGTGATTGTTGCCGATGGAGGTTCCACGGACGGTTCGGTCAGCGCGGAATTTGTTTCGATCCTTTCCGTCCGCGCCGTGTTGGTAAAGACAGGGCCGGGCAAACTCAGCGCGCAGCTAAGGATGGCCTACGCTTGGTGCCTCGACGAAGGCTACGAGGGGATCATCACGATAGATGGTAACGGCAAGGATGGCGTGGAAGCGATCGCCTCGATGTGCGCTAAACTCGACGAAGGTTACGATTATGTCCAGGGCTCACGATATCGTCCTGGCGGCAAAGCAGAGAATACGCCACTCGAACGTACGCTCGCGAACCGCTTCATCCACGCGCCATTGCTGAGTTTCGCTGGACGGCATTGGTATACCGACACGACCAACGGCTTCCGCGCGTACTCCCGCCGTTATCTTCTGGATCCCCGGGTCGCTCCTTTCCGGGACGTGTTCCAACGCTACGAGCTGCTCTTTTATCTCACGGTTCGGGCCGGGCAGTTGGGGATGAAAGTCTGCGAGGTACCGGTTCGTCGCAGTTATCCCTTGGGCGAAGCGACCCCCACCAAGATCGCCGGCTTCAAGGGCAAGCTTGCCATGCTCGGCGAGTTGTTCGACGTTGTGCGAGGCGCGTACGCCCCATGAAGCACCGCGAGTCCCTCTTCGTCCGCGGAGAACGTTCACGACGGTGCGAAAGGCAGTTTACCGTTCGATATCTCCGCGGGCTTTTCACCCCAACTCGGGAACAGACGACATTTCGAATCGACAATGCTGAGTAGTCCGAAAGGAATGTACAACAAGTACCACAAAACGAAGTTGATATGCGTATGAATGTAGGAGTGACCTTTAGCCAGAACGAACCAGGAGGCAGAACATAGGAAACTCGCCAATGTAACTGACGAGAGAATCGATCGATGCCTTGCCATGGTATAAAATACCGCGAGGTTGAACGCCAAAAACGCGAATATGCTCATCCCAGTTGAGGCGATGGACACAATCAAGGATCGGTTCAGGCTCTCCACGATGCGCACAAAGCTTTGCACGCTGTGAGACACGATTGCAGTCTTCAGCTCGTGCGCGAGCGCACTGATTTCGCTCTTTTTTTCCTCGGACATGTCAGACAAATAATCAATCCACGGCACGAAATGCTGCATCAACAAATACCTCGGGATCATCTTGTAAACAGGTGCGTTGAGAGATGCCCGTAGTCGCCTGACACAGATCTCTCCCTTTTCTTCGGCGGACTTGGTACCTTGAAACTCCGCTGCGCAAGCGGCCTCGATACATGCCTCGCCGCAATACTTGGCCGACAAACGTTTCGCTGCGACTTCGGTGACTTGGCTCAAGCCGGACGCCATATCGGGCCCGAGCGCTCGCGCATGAAGCATTACCGCCGTCGCGAACGACAGCAACGATATGCATCCAACTGCGAAGACATGCGCCAAAATGCGCCTCGCCGAAGCGCGCTCTCGAAGGCCATGCAAGAGCAAGAATACGAAACTTGCGATAACAACCGTGGAAGCAAATTCGTAACCGCTCAAGAGCCTCAACAGGAAGCTCGCGAACATGAAGATGCAGAGCAGCACAAACCAACGGAATGAGAGAAGCGCTCGACGACCCAGCAGGAGCGCGATCAAGGCCGGAAGAAACCAGGTGAATTCGACCCAGTACAGGTTGGCTGCGAATGCCGCGACCCATGGCGAAATCAACAACGGTAATACAAACGCGAGAGCAAGCGCATCAGTTGAGATCGACGCCATGCCGACAAAGAAACCGCAGACGACCGCCGCCATGAAAGCGGAAGCCACCAATTGCATGACTCGGTAGTCCCGACTGACATACTTCGAAAAATAGAAAAAGAAATAGTACTGTATTCCGAATTGCGAGGTATATCGGCGGAATTCCCCAGATGTATCCCGATCAACATAAAGCTTCCGTTCAACACCGGGTGAAACGTCGATTGGCCTATTATACCGTCCAATCATCGGAGAACCGATTTCTCCGTGCAGAATCCCATCTAAAATCAACTCCTCTGAATCGGCATTGGTTTGCTCGAAGAACAATGGGTCTGCGGCGCGGAAGAAGTTCCAATTGTAAGAAGCGATTCCGGCTGAGAAGATCATGAGCACGAAGAATATTCTGCGCATGGTGATAGACAGGATCAAAACGCCCTCCATTTCTCCAATACTGTGACTGCTTTGCATAGTGCTGCGACAACTTGGTGAAGCGGGAATTCCGAGCGCGCCGGCGGACGGCTTTGCACTACCAAGCTATCTCTGGGGACGTGATCTCCCGCGCCGACTGCCGCCGGACGCATACGATCCTAGGTGTCTTCCGCGGTCGGTATTCGCGAGCGGCATCGACGAGCAACCATCGGACGCAACACGTCAACAAATCAACGATCCCGCTGATCCGCTGATCACGCCAATGATTTATGAGACCTCAGCACCGTAACCATCGCGGTTCGATTGTTGCCAGCGCCAATGGTCTATGCACATTTCCATGATTGACCGCTTTGCCTTCCAACCAAGCAGCCCTTCGGCTACGGTGGCATCTGCATAACACGATGCGACGTCACCGCGGCGGCGCGGACCAAACACCACAGGAATGTTCCGACCGCTTGCTTTCGAAAAGGCCTCCACGATCTCCAAGACGCTGGTCCCGGTCCCGCTTCCCAGGTTCACCGTGGTGATTTGCGGATACTGCATCTTGTTCAATGCCATGAGGTGGCCAACCGCAAGATCGACCACGTGGATGTAGTCGCGGACCCCCGTTCCATCCGGAGTCGCATAATCTTTGCCCCAGACGTTGAGATACTCTCTGCGACCGACGGCGACTTGGGCCACATAAGGCAGCAGGTTGTTCGGCATCCCCACGGGGCTCTCCCCAATCAGCCCGCTCTCGTGCGCGCCGACCGGATTGAAATAGCGCAGGATTGCGATCGACCAATCGGGCGTCGCTACAAACTGATCGCGCAGTATTTCCTCGATCATCAGTTTGCTGCGACCGTAAGGGTTCGTCGCCGACAATGGGTGATCCTCACTGAGTGGGAGCTTGTTTGGTTCGCCATAGACTGTGGCCGATGAGCTGAAAACGATCTTCTTCACACCGACCTCCTGCATCACTGCAAGAAGCTGAAGGGTACCGCCGACATTGTTATCGTAGTAGGCGACCGGCTCTTGAACGGACTCGCCGACCGCCTTCAAACCTGCAAAATGGATCACTGCGCTGACCTCATGGGTCAGCATCACGTCCTTAAGCAAAGCGCGGTCTCGAATGTCACCTTCCCGAAAGAGCAACGACCGACCGCAGATCTGTTCGACCCGGCGGAGAGATACTCGACTTGAGTTGCTCAGGTTATCGACCACAATGATATCGTGCCCGGTTTTAAGGAGCTCGACGCAAGTGTGCGAGCCAATATATCCCGCCCCGCCTGTTACCAGTATCATCATCGCTCCAACGCCCGATCAATACTGTCCGAGAAGCCAGCGATTGATTGGATGGCATCAAAACCGAATACTAGAATAATGCGACAGCTTCATTTCTGGACCGAGGCACGACTTCAAACCCGAGTAAGGCGAGTTCGCGTGGCGCCCTACGAGCTTTTCGAGACACCGGCACAACGGCAGCGCCAGCGCGGATGGAAGAGACTTTCGAGTCATACCGGTCGTGTCCAAACCCTACGGACGTTTGCGCCTTGCATCCTCCTCAGGAGTCGCGCTCTCCCCGGGGCTCGTGGTCGCTCCAGAAGGAGCCGCCTCGGAATTGCCGTCGCCGCCGCCGTAACCGACCACTTCCACAATGAAGACAGAGGCCCGGTCCGAGCCCCCGCCTGAGGCGGTCGGCGTTTCCGCGCTCTTCGCTGCGGCACCCGCGGCATTCGAAGCCGCGCTGAGCGCACCCACGTTCGGGACGGAGAAAACCTGAACTCCCGTCGTCGTGCCCCCGACCTTGACGTTGAATGCATTGACCACCTGAACGGCGGCAACGATCAAATTGCCAGAAACCCGGATGCCTGCCGTTCCGGCGTCCACGGTCCCACGCGGCGCGAGAAGGTAAAGGTTCGAGGTCGTAGCGGCGCTGGAGGTCTGGAGCACGGCGATGCCGGCGCCGGTCACCAGACCGCCGAGATCAGTCGACGCGTAATCATCCTGATCGAAATGAACCTGAACCGGCGGAAGCGAGAGAGTCGTCTTGGCGCCCCGACCGGCATCGAGGTCGCCGTTCGAACTCCACATCAGGATATCGCCGCCCTGCTCGGTGAACACGCGGCTCGAATTGACGCGAATGCTCTGGTCCGTGAACGTGTTGATAGACCCGCCAGCCAGCGTCATGATGCCCAGGTCGTTGAGCTTCAGAAGCTGGTTCGGTTCGGTCGCTAACGAGCCGACCCGAATGTTGCCGCCCGGCCCCATGATGGAGACGTTGCCTCCCTGCTGAGTCTGGATGGTCGCATGCAGCATGTCGAGATCACCAGTCGCTACCAGTTGATTGGCGCCGTTCGATCCGCCGCCCAACGCATTCGCGGTGTATCCGAGGCCGGCCGGGAAAAGCGTATTGATCGCCTCGTACCCGCGCTGGTAATTGCCGGATGAATTCTTCTGAGCCTCCCCGACCGCCTTGAGCTCGGCGTAGAAGATTTGGTCAGCGAAGACGTGCTGCAGATCCTTCGAGAGGCCCTGGAAGGTGGCCCAAGCCGCGTTCGCGTCGGCTGCCGGGTGACCGATGCGGACAAGGAAGGATTGAAGTTCGCTCGAGTAATCATGCGCCGACGGCGTCGCCGAAGCCGCCTGATAAGTGCTCAGCGCCGCAGCTTGCGTCGTGCCCGGATGCGTGGCCAGGAACTGCTTCAATTGGTCCGATAGCGCCGAATATGCTCCCGAAACAATCGAATCGACCGAGCCGCGCGCCGGATTGAGATATGCGTCGATGACTCCCGGATAGTAGACGGGTTGATTGGTCTGCGGGTCGAGTTTCCAGAACCCGTCGTAGTTGATTCCGTTGGCCACCCCGAACTGCACGATCAAATCAGCGCCCGTCTTTGTGAGCAAGGGATTGCGTTGTTTCGGCGTCGTGTTGGTGGGGCCGAGCAGCAACGGGTCATACATTCCGGAACTCGCTTGGGAGACGTAGCGATTTCCAACCGGCGTGAAGCTGGCGTTGCCGACAGCGGTGATGCCCTGCTGCATGAAGGCTTCGTTTGCGTTGTCGTGGACCGCGGGAAGCAACGGCCCGAGGTCCCGTCCGGCCTGCACGACGAAGAACCCGGGACCCGCAACCTGCAAACCGCCGGCCAGATTGTAACCGGTGTAGTAGATGTCGCGACCGGCATCGACTTTGCTGACGTCCGACGCGGCGATATTCTGCACGATCAGGTTCAGGTCAACGATGTCACGACCGGCATGGATCTCTGCCGGACTGTTGATCTCCACTCTCTGGATGTCGGAGATGCTGACCTGATTGTTGCTGACGACGGTGGACTTGACGCTCCCGACTCCCAGAATATCTCCCGTCATAGCGTAGATATGAGCCACCTCGGTATCGTCCTGGTGCGCGAGCACCTCGTTGCTCAGCCTGTCGTTGAACCCGTCATTCGGCCGGAAGGGATTGAAGGCCGTGTCCAGCAATGATGGCCCGGCGGAAAAGGTCGGTCGATAGAAACCGGTCGTCGGGCTGTAGCCGCCCGTCAGGTCGATCGTTCCCTGTGCCAGCAACTGGAATGTGCCGGCGGGCGACCCGCTCAGCACGATGCCGGAGTTTTGTACGGACGTCATGCCGGTGGTCTTGATGTCGCCGTTCAGCGCGATGGCCTCGAAACTTGCCGGATAGGCCAAGTCATGGCCGCCGTAGAACGTGCCAATCGGGGCCACGCCGATCGTCAAATTGCCCCCGACCGCCAGGATCGAAGCCCCGCTGTTCGGTCCGTAAGTATCCATGAAGACAGCCGTAGACGGAGAGCGTCCTACCGGATCGCCAAAACTCCCGGCTTGAGAGTGAATCGCGGCGGGATTGATCACCCCGGCAGTGGTGACGGATCCGGTCGCGGCAAGCGCGATTTGCCCGGAGTCGACGGCGAGCAGCGGATAATTCACGGACGATCCATTGCTGGCGACCAGGTATCCGGCTTGCCCGACGGAGCCACGCACCACGACGCTGGCGTGCCCGGACCCCTCATACAGAGCGCCGCCAAGGAGGTCGCGTCCCACCTGAACGCTCAAATTCCCGCTGCCATAGACATGGGTCTGCGGCGTGCTGGCATTGGAGAGGCCGCCACTCACCCGCCCGGTCGTCGGGAGAGAGACCGAGACGTCCACCATATCCCGGCCGACCGTCAGCGAGACATCTCCACCCGCGCTCAGGACGCCTTGCTGAAAGCTGCCATACTGGATCCACCACGCCGATTGCGAGGCGATGCTCGTGCCTGTCGGTGCGAAAACGCCGGCCCCCATCAGGCGGGTACTGGCGTTGACGAGGACGGGAGTCAATTCCGCCTGCGCCAGGAGCCACGGAGCGAAGAGCTGGAAGCTCGTCTGGTTGCCCGATGTCGTCGTGGTGTTGAAGCCGATGAAATCGCGTTGCGCCACGATGTTCACATTCCCGCCGTTCTCCGGGAAAGCGGCGGCGGTGGGCGGACCGTAAAGGGTCGTATTGGCGATAGAGCCATAACCCAGAACTTGTGGCTCCAAAAAGCCGTCCGGATTTTGGGCGCTCACCGTCGTCCCGCTTAACTGGTATTGCGGGTCCGCAAGCCGCGCCGTGTTCACACCGGCCGAATAGATCGTTCCGGGAGCTGTCGTGTCGTTCAGGACGACGTCGCGGGCGGCCGAGATGCTGATGTCGCCCGTCCCGGTTCGCACCATCGTTGCAAGATTGACCGGGACCGAACTGACAGAGCCCGTACGACTGTATTCCGACTGATTGTACGTCGTGTGATGATCGACGATCACACTGCCGCTTGCAACGGTGGCGAGCGACTGCATGGCAGTGGGATTGGCGCTCGCAACGTCGGCGCCGGCCGTGAAGCGGTACGACCATGATCCGGGATCGACGACGGAAACCTTGGTGCCCCAGCCATTCCCGCAGTAAGTCTGACACATCAACAGGCTGTGCGGGAACAAATCCGCGGCTGCAAGCGCATCCGAGCCGGGGCTGATGCCGTTGGCGGCCTGGTTGTAGGGAGCGATCGGCACGCCGGAGTTTAGATAGAATGCATTCAGTTTATAAAGGTAATCATTTTGCCCCGTAAAACTAAATTGTCCGTCCATCCCGCGGGCCTGCTGCGAGCTTCCGATACCGATATAGGTGCCGACATTGTTGACGTATGTCGGGTCCAAATAATTGCTGAACTGGAAGAAGCCGTCGGAGATCGAGGCGTTGACGTTGATGTTCCCGCCGGTCCGCAGCGTCAACGCGCCGGGGCTGCTGACGCCGAATAGCGCGCCTATGTTGGCACCGTACAGGTACGGTGAAAGACGATAGTCGAGCTTCACGGAACTGCTGTTGTAGTCGTAGTAGGTCACGCCCCCGCTGGTCTTCAGGTCATAGGCGGTGCCGGAGGCCAGGTTCCAGTTGCTGGCGATCGTGATATCGCCGTTGTTGACGGCCTTGTTGTTATTGACGAGTTCGAGCCCGGGCTGGACAGTGACCACGCCCGCCCCGAGCTGTTGCGCCAACGGGGTGAGCCGAGCGAAGGTGCCGGCGAAACCGTGATTGGTGGTGCCCTGCACGTACGCCGCGACGAGGTTGTAGAAGGACGGGTTGTTGGCCGGATCGATGATCCCGTTCCAGAGGTACCAGCTTCCATTGAGGCCGATGCTGCCATCGGTGGAAAGAGTGACGTACGGCTCCACGGTCACTCCGCGCACGCCTGTCATGCTGGACTGGAGCCCTGCAATCCTGACGTCACCTTGTCCAGGTGCATTGCCCGCGATGATCGGCGCACGCAGATGGACGGTGCCGCCCACTCCTCCCTGGGGGCCGGAGACGTTGATGCTGCCTCCTTGAAGATCGATATAGCCGGCTGCATTCGTGCCGATGCCAAGCACGACATCCCCGCCCCGCTCGTTGCCATGTGCGGTCGAGGCGTCGATATTCGCGCCCGCAGTCAGCACGACGGCGTTGTATCCATAGAGGGACACCTGCCCGCCTGCCTGACCGGACCCGTCGATCGTATCGCTGGAGGAGCCGCTTGCGTCAATTTTGCCCGCGATGGTGACCTGGCCGTTGTATCCGTCGGTGCCATTCCAGCGCTGATCGTCGGCCGTGAGCACGATGCTGTTGGCCTTCAGCGCGGATCCCGCGGAGAGAACCAGATTGCCCGTGCGCGTGTGAATGTCGATCGCGCCATTGAGGCCGCCGGTGCCGAGCGTGCTCGCCAAGGCATCGAGATTGGCCGCGCCCAGGATATCGAGTTTGAAACTGCCGCCGAGCCCGCGCCCGCCGGCGCCCAGCAGCGCTCCCGATACCACGGCGTCGCCGTTCCGCGCCGTCACGTCGATCTCACCGCCGTGGCCGAGACCCCCGCCGGGCTGCGCGACGTCCACGACGCTGTTCTCACGGATGTTGACGTTCCTGGCGTCGGACTGGAGAACGACCTTGCCGCCTGGAGCATATGTGGTCACGTCGATGAACGTCTTTTTGTATCCTCCCGCGGCGATATACGCGCCCGGATTGAGGGTGACGTCGCCACTCGTGGCGTGCAGCGTGATGTTGCCGGCCTGCGCCTGAATGATGCCGCCGGCCAGCAGCGGCTGGCCGTTTGCATCGACCTCGCCGAGACGAATGCTGGCCGCCGTTACTGCGAAATTGCCGCCGAGATCGCTGCTGTCGTCCGGCCGGGACACGAGGGCCCTCGGGTCGCCGGGCCGAGTGATCGTGACTGTGCCGTTCGTCGTGAGAGCGAATTGCGCGCCGCTCGCGGCTCCGGTCTGACCGCTCACCCGAACGAGCGGTGTGTTGATGTTGACGTCGACGGCGGCGGTCTGGCCCGTGGCACCTAGAGCAAGCGCGCCGGGACCGGCAACGTCGAGCCGCTCGGCAGCCGTCAAGTTGATGTTCGAGAAGCCGGCGATCGTCTGCGTCCCGCCTCCAAGCACGATCTTGCCGGCGTCGAGCTCGAAGGTTCCGGAGGTCGACGTGGTCGCAGCTTCGCTTGCCGACGAACTGCTGACCAACGTAGCGGTGCCGCCGATGGCAAGCCTGACGTCGCCACCGGTTCCGGCGATCGTGCGAGCGTCCAACGTCAGGTTCTGCATCGCCCCGCCAGGCGCGAAGGCAACGTCGCCATAGAACGTCATCGGGCCGGAAAGTGCCTTTAGCGCCAGGCTCTGCACGCCGGCGAGCTGGCCGAAATTGGTCTGCGAGAGCAGCAGCGCCTCCGTCCGGCCCGGGCTCGGGTTGCTCTCGAAGCCGATGCTGTGCGCAGCGATGTTGATCTGTTTGGCGTCCAGCACCGCCGGCGGAGCACCCGGATGGGTCGTCTGGGCGTTGAGTTCGATCGCGTTGGTGTTGCCGGTCGCCTGCAACGACAGGGTCTGGGTCGAGATCCGGCTGCCGGCCTCAATCAGAATCTGGCCAGCGAACGGCAGGTTGATCGTGCCGGTCACGGCGGCCCCTCCAGCCGCTGCGACCGGCCCGAAGCTGATCGTCAGGTCCGGCCGGTTCGCGGCCGGGCCTGTCACCGTCAGACTGGAATCGTTCGAGGCGACAAACAGCGCACCTTGGCCGCGAGCGAACGCCGCCAGGTCGGTGGGCCCCACCGATCGGCCGTCGGGAAGGGTAAGGGGGAGTCTCGTGAGATCGGCCTTGCTGATCTGCGTGCCGTTCAACGTGGCTAACGGTCCCAGAGCAGCCGCGATTTGTTGCGCCGAGACAGGAGCTATTGACGCAAACACATAGTGACGACCGAAGCCCGACTGAATAGTGCCGGTGGTCTCGATGACGCTGCCAGAGGCAATCGTGACCCCGCCGCCGCCAGCCGGGAGCGTGACCTTGACGTCGCCGAGACCGGCAACGTTCACGGTCTGCACGAGAGAATTCGCCGGTTGCGCCGCCAATACGAGCTCTGGCGCCGTCAGCGCCGTGCCCCTTGTGTCGATCGTGACCTGGCCAGCGGTGGGTGTAATCAACGTGTCGCCGCTGGCCGTATCCGTGCGCAGCCCGCCGAGCAGCATGCTCTCCAATCCGAGCGCGTTGAGCTGATCGACCGAAAGCCAGACCCAACCATCGCCTGACGAATAGGCGGCTTCGGCGCCGATCGGATTCGTCGGACTCACGACCAGCTTGCTCGCGGAAATGTCGAGCTCGCCGCCGCGGCCGCCAGGAGCCGCTTGCGCTGCGATCGTGCCGGCGAGGTCGAGCGACTGCGATGCAACCGCGGCAATCCGCCCGGCGTCGATCGGCAATCGGGGTGCCATGACGCCGTCATGTTTGGCCTTGGCGACGAAATAGCTGTTCGCCGAACTCAGGGTGTATTCGCTGTACTGCTTCCACACCGTACCGGTCTGCACCGCGAACAGTTCCTGACCGGCCGACCGCGTTCCCGGTTGCGTCGACGAGGTGTAATAGCCCGTCGTCAGCACGGTGCCGTCCGGCAGGGCTGTCCCCGACGCCAGGTTCTTGCCGACATTGCTGCCGTAATCGACGACACGCAGCGCGCCCGGAAGGGTGGCGTAGTGCCCCGGGTAGAGCGTGTAGGTTCCTGCCGGGACGCCGTGTCCGCCGTCGATGTAGATCTGCTTGCCGGCGAGCGGATAGGCGTCGGCGGCAGTGACGGTTTTGCCCCCGTCCAGGCTGCGCGCGGTCGTGAAGTGAATGTCGAAGGCGGCGACGCCGTCGTTGCGCGACGGCAGCAATGCGTAGACGGTTTGTCCGGCAGGTGTGGTGGCGAGCACGTCGCGGGAGCCGCCCTTGCCCAAGACGAACTCCATCGCCTGCAAATCGCCGCCGCCCCTCAGGTCGATCTTGGCTCCCGACGCAACGGTGACGTTGGCGCTGTCGAGCACCAGCCCCTTCGACGGGAGCACCGGGGAGGTGCCGTTCGGCAGAACGACAGCACTTCCGTCCGCATTATGCGCCTGGAGCGGATAGAGGCTGGCGTTGTAGTACCAGTTCGTACCTTCTGCGGTCTCGCCGTAGGGAACCAGCGTATCGGCGAGCGTAACGGAGGTCAGACTGCCCGGAACGAGAGCGATCCTGGTGGTCGCGACACCGCCGATGTTGCGCGCAGCCGTCCCGTCGTCGCCCAGCGTGATTTTGCCGAGCGGTGCGAACAGGTTCCCGCCCTGTTCGATGCTCGCCGCATATACCGTGATGCTGCCGCCGGCCGACAGCGGGATCTGGAGATTGCTGCCAGCCGAAGCACTGAAAGTCACGCTCTTCGGCGTTCGAATGAAGAAGTCGACGGAGGACACCGGATAGATCCGCTGCGCGTCGAGCGCGAGATCGCCGGAACTATCCAGGAAGCCACGAAAGGTGGTGGTATCTTGCAGGGCTACCTGGACCCCGGATACGAAGCCGTCCGCAACCTTCGGGGTACTCAGGCGAATGTCACCCAAACTGCTCAGCCTGACCGACGAGAAACCGCTGAAGGCCGCCCCCTCGATGTCGATCGTTTGAGCGTTCTTGACGACCAGCGTGCTGGCCCCCGCGGCTGTTGTTCCATTGCCATTGGCGAATCCGCCGGTGAGCAGGACGTAAGGCGCTGCGAGTGTGACCGAGCTCTGCGGCGTCGCGCTTCCGGGCGTCACCGAGCGGATCGAGCTCGCGGCAATCTCCAACCGACTGGCGACGTTGAAATCGAGCGTGCCATCGACGACGAGTTCGACCAGGTTCGGGGCGACGACTTTGTAGGTGTTGCCCGGCAGATCGGTGAAAATGCGCCCGGGTCCGCCGGCGGAAGTCCCACTGTAGAGGAACACATCGTCGAACGCTCCCAATCGGCTCGAGTCGGCGGCAGCGGCGATGGACACCGAGTGCCCGGCCGACGCACTCACCTGCGTCAGAAGCGATTGTGACAGGCTGCTCAGATTCGCCAGCGACGCCTGACCGACGTTGGAGAGCGCGGCCGTGACGGCGGTCGAGTCCTGCCGCAAGGATATTGCGGCTCCTCCGAGTATCAGGGTTCCACCATGAGCGCGCGGATCGATCGCGCGCGCCGCGAACGTGCCTCCCCACGCGAACGCGCCGACGTCAACGCTCACGGAGCCGGCGTCGCTCCAGGCGCTCATCGACGTGAACGTCCCCGGACGTGCACCCGAATTCGTCACTAGGAGCGTGGCGGCGGCGCCGGACACATCGACCTTGGCTCCCGTCATCGCAACGAGTGCGGTTCCCGACAAATCGGGATTCGAGGCTGCGCCGGCGCTGGTGGCAAGCGACGCCGGATTCGCCGCCTCGACAATCAGGTTGCCACCGGCCAGAACCGTGCCGCTCACGGCAGGGCCGCCGCTGCTTCCGAACAGCGCGTTCGTTTGCAGGGTCCCCGACAAGTCGATCGAGGCGTTCTGATCGAGCCAGGTGGACGTGGCATTCACCGACACGGTGCCCGAGTGGTCGATGATCGAACCGCGCAACAGCACATTCGCCGCTCGCTGCTGTGGGACGTCGAAGGTCGGTGTCCCGGCGATCGTGATCACGGCCCCGGGATCGGTCTGGATCGTCGCCCCTGCGTCGAGCAGAATGTTGTCCGACTTGAGCGTCAGGTTGACGGGGGTACGCTGACCGTCCGGCACCGTCACCAGGGGCGCGATCGTTGCGATCTTGCTGCCGGTGGGCACCGCGCTGTAGTCGGCAAGACTGCTCAAGCTTTGCTTTCGCAGCGTCAGGGAGGTTCCGGCCGCGACCACGATCGTTCCCGTCGTCGGCGATGCAACCTGGGCGTTGGGTGCCCAGCCGCTAGGCGCGGACTGGATCACGAAGGCGCCGAATCCATTGTTCGCGAACAGCGAAACCGGGAGCGTCGCCAGCGCCCCTCCGATCCGAAACCCCGACGCACTGTCCGGCTGCGAGGTATTGCCGATCGTGATCGTTCCCGCAGCGGCGAGCGTCAGCGTGCCGCTATCGGCGAACCCGTAGCCCCGCATGGCGCCATCGAGCTGAAGGACCGCGATGCTCCCCGTCGTTGGGGTGAAGGGTGGATCGGGGTTGTTGGCCGGGCTAAATTGCTTACCTTGGTAGACTTTCAGGGAAATGCTACCGGCGGCGCCGGCCATCAGGCCGCTCGAGACCGTCTTCGGCGTTCCCCTCGGCGAGACGTATCCGCCGCTGGACACATCGAGCAGGCTTCCCGCCGCGAGCAGAATGCTTCCCGTGGTGTCCAGACCGCTCACACTATTGTTGTTCGTGGAAATCGTGATGGTCCCGCCGTTAATATAGGCCGGACCGGACGCATCGTTGCCGAAGCGACCCCTGTCGTTTGTCCACTGCCCGCTGACGTCCAGGACGCCTGAGACGAACACGTTGGCGGGCATTGTGGCGCCCGAGAGCGTCACGGACGGCTTGAACAGAACCTGATGCAGCGGTGAATTGTTGGCAATTCCGTAGCCGTCCGTCTTCAGATTGACCTTGCCGCCGGCTGCCTGAACCGTTCCGGCAACGTCGATCGCGCCACCCGTCGTGACCGACAACTGCCCGCCGGGCGCCAGACGGAGCGTGCTGCCCTTCGTCACGACCAGATCGTTGGACACGATGGAAAGCGCGCTGAGGCTGTAGCCCGAAAGCTCGTCGGCCGACAGGAACGTCTGGTAAGTGCTCGTCGATGCGAAGTTGTCCGAGGACACGAGCTCAGTCGCATTGGTCGGATTCTGAGGGGGCAGCGCTACCCCCGTGCCGGTCAGCGTTCCATCGGCCGAATAGACGTTTTGGTTGTATCTGGAATCAAAATCGGCGGGCAGCGACGCCGCGTTCGCCCCGATCACGACGGTCGATGCCGTGGTGAGCGTCAGGGATCCCTGCGACGGGATATTGCCGGACGCGATCTGGCGCTCGCCGGGGACCGAGCCGAACAGCAGCGTCCCCGCCAGCACCGGGGTCATCGTACTGACGGCAACGCCGCCCGCATCTTGCCCTTCGACATAGCCCGAGACCTGCATCGTGGTATTGGTGCTCCAGGTCTCGTTGATGTTCCAGCGCGGGTGAGCGGAGGTGAACACGCCGGCAATCCCGAGATAGGTCATGTCGGGATTGGCATTTTGCATGCTGTAGATTCGACCGTCGCTGCCTAACAGGCGAGTATACGGAACCGTGCCGGGCAGGTACCGAACGCTACCGCCCGCCGTGTTGATCACGGACCCGGGCTGCAGCAGCACCTCCTGGCCCGGCATGTTGGATTGTTGGGGGGTGGTCAGCGACACATTGCCGCCGGCCGTCATCAACTGGAAGATGCTCCGGCCGACGTTGCCCACCGCAGTGTTAGCGTTGAACAGCGGCGTGCCGAGCCATGTCGTGCCGTCGCTTCGCGTGCCGGAGGCGCGGATGTCGATCCACAGGGCCTGGCCATACACCACACCTTTTCCGTCAGGGCCCACGCTGACATATGGCGGCCGCTGCAGCGGCATGTCCGCTAACTCATTGGTCGGTGAAACCGAGATGAAGTTGTAGCTCGCCGGGAGTTCGACGTTCTGCAATCCGGCCACGTCGATGGTGGCGCCTGGCGCGAGCAACACGCGTTGCGGGCCAGACAGGCTCTGGTTGACCGTCAGGCCGCCGAACAGGGTCCTGCCCTGTAACGCCGCCGTTCCCGTCATATCCGCGACATTGATCGAAACCGACGCGGAGGGAGCCGACACGAGGCCGCTCGAACTCGACGGTGACCTGGCCTTGCGCCGTCGCTTCGACGTAGGCCGGCATGAAGCTCTGTACGTTGCTTCCCGCACTGCTCGACCGCGGAAGCGTGGCGCCAGTGTCGAACGGCAGCATGCTGATCGTGCCGCTCAGGGTGACACTCGTCGCCGCATGAAGCAGCACCATGCTGGGGAGAGTGATGCTGGTGTCCGCCGAAATGACACCCTGGGCGCCGATGCTGACCCGGTCTCCGGCCATCTCCACGATGCCGCTCCGCGTCTCGATCAGTCCGTTGTTGGCGACGGAGCCGGTCCCCGACAAGTAAGGGCCAACGGCATTCCCATCAAAGGCGTGGTATGTGCTTGCGTATTGCTGGATCTGGAACCCCGTCCCGCGGAACGTCACGCCCGCAGGCAGGACGGCGGCCGGAAAATTAGCGGCGGCGTCGCTGTTTGGCGTCAGATAGATAGCACGCCCTGAAACCAGGGCTGCTTCTCCGTTCGGCACATTGATCGTGCCATAATTCGCGACATTCGCTCCGAACAGATAGGCGAACCCCCCCGGCGTATCCGGCCCGACAGCGTCGGTCTGTATCGCCGCGCCGGCTTGAACGACGACGCCGCCGCCGACCGTTGTCGTCGCCTTGTCTTCCCCTCCGATCGAAAAGCTTTTGACGGCAAGCGTTCCATTCGCGATGCCGGTGCCGAGGAAGAACTGATCACGGTCGTACCGCGACTGCCCGAGCGTCCCCACATCGAGATCAGAGGCCACCAGCGCGTGAACATTGATCTGGGAGCCACCGCCGAAGATGATGCCGTTCTGGTTGATGATGTAGACGCCACCCTTTGCGGTGATCTGCCCGAGGATCGTGCTCGGAGAGGCAGACGGGTCCGAGACCCGGTTCAGCACCGTCCAGTCGCTCGCCTGCTGATCAAAGCTGAGCGTGGTGTTGCGGCCGACATTGAACGTCTTCCAGTTCAGGATCGCCTTTTGCTGCGTCTGTTGGATATCGACCAGCGTGCGGCCATTCGCGGCGGTCTGGGTGGGCGCCAACGCGCCTCGCCACAAGGTCTGGTCACCGGCAATTCCATCGGCAGGCATCAGTCCGTTCGTCGCAATGCCGTCTGGAATCCCCCCATTCAAAGTCGATGCAAGCGATTTTGCCGATTGCTGCGCAGCCCGCGCCGCCTGGAGCGCGGCGACTGCACGGGCAAGCGATTGCTGCGATTGTTGCGCGGCCGAGGCAGCCTGTACCGCCGCAGCCAACTGCGCCGCGCTGGCGGCATTCGTGAGCGAAACGCTTGACGCGCTGTTGAGGCTGCGCGCTCCAGCGGTACCGCCGCCCGCCAGCAGGGCGACAATGCTGACGCCGCGGAGATAGGTCGAAACGGCGGCGGCACCCTGGCCACGAAACGCTCGAAGGATTGTCACGCGCAACGCTCCGTAGTGAACATACTGAAAGATCCTCGGCCTCCGCCCGGCGCCTGCCGAAGGTTGCCGCGCGGGGCAGCCACAGCTTTAGCTTGGCGTCCCTGTCGTACCTATACCGTTACGCTAACGTTTACTACTTGTTAAGCAACATTGGTGTGTCAATTTTGATGTGCTGCCGGCGATCCACCGCCTGTGGATCGGGAACCTGGGGTACTTAGGCGGCATCCTTTCGGCGAAAAAAAAATGTGCACCCGGTTGCCCGGGTGCACACAGGTCTCGGTTCAGACGAGACGGAGCGTCGTATCAGGCGCCCGACTTGGCGTTGCAGACGCCACCGTCACCGGTATGGCCGATCGGCGACGTCGTGGCGATCAGCTTCTGGATCTCATTGACCCAGGGAGCCGGGGGAACCGCCATGCTATGGTCGGCGAGGACACTCGCCGCCAACGCGTTCGAATAGTGCCAGTTGATATAGTGCGGGATCACCGCAGCCACATCCGTTGCGGCGTAGCACTGGTAGAACAGGAACCACGAGAATCCGGCGATCGGATAGGAGCCCGGCAACGCCGGGTTCGGAACCGTGCCCTGAGCCGCCCAGTTCAGCGGATTGGCACGGGTGGTATCGTCAAACACGGGAGTAACCGCCGCCATCGCAGTCTCGGCACCCCACGCCGTCGGGAGATGATACGCGCCGGTGGCGTTGTCGATGTCGTATTGCGACTGAAGCATGGCCGTTTGCGGACCACTGGGCACGATCGGCTGCACCAGATCGACCGAGTTGTAGCCGATCGCTCCGTAGGTGGTCGCCACAGTGCTGGCGACGCCGCTATCGCCTTGCGCTCCAACGAACACGCCACCGCCCGGGTTCGAAATCGTGCGGCCGCACTGGTCGGTCGCGAGCACGGGCCTGTCGTCTGGCCAGTTGCTAAAGGTCGAACCAACGGCCGGAAGCGCCGGGCACTGGGCGGTTGCAACACCCCTGTCGGTCCAGGGGAACGCGTACAGCGTCATCGTCGGGTCAGTCTCGTTGTTCGGTCCATACACGGTACGGCACTGTTCGGTCAGCGCGTTCGTTAACAGGAAGTTGGTGCCGCTGCCGTCCGAGCGGTGAACGACGGTGATCTGACCGGAGCCGACCGCAACACCGTTGTCCGCAGTGATCGAGGCGTTGTCCCACTTCGTGATGTGCCCGGAGAAGATGCCGCACAGCGACTTGCGCGACAGCTTGATCGTATTGGGAGCCACGGCCCACGGGTAACCGGGGTAGTGGCTGCTGTCTCCATGTGGGTTGATCGAGATTGCCACCGGCATGACGACTGCCGGCATGAACAGGATGTTGCCCCAATTGGCTGGCCCGCTGTTCGTGTTGTAGGTCGCGACGTCGCTCGGGAGCAGAAGGATGTCCGAGCCGGCGAACTGGATGCTGGCATACGGCCAGGTGGGAGCAAAAGTGTTGTCGGCATACGGGATGTTGCCCGACACCTTGGCAGTCCAGTTGTTGTAGTAGCCCGGGCTGGCAGTATGAGCCACGAAACCGGCCTTGCCGACTCTCGAACCGACCGGCGCGTACAAGAAGAGATACGCGTCGTGCGGGAAATTCGGGCCAATGCCGATGCACGAAGTCGAGAGCGGAGTCGTCACGCCAGCGGGGGTGTCGGCGCTCGGGCCGAAGATCTGGTAGGACGCGCAATCGAACAGATTGCGATAAGCGATTGAGACGGAAGTATCGCCGCCACCCCGGATGATCGTTTGCGCGTTGGCCGCTTCGGAGGCGCAGATCGCCCCCAAGGCAACCGACGCCAGAACAAGACTCTTTTTCATTTTCCTACTCCCGTTGGGTTCAGTTTGCCGCAACGGCGTCCCGCCAATTGCGCGCGGAGATCGTCTGCCACCAAAACGTGTTATGCTAACATTTACTACTTGACATTGATATGTCAGTTTTAACGTGTGCTGGCGATCGACTGGCAACGGATTGGGAATCTGCGCGGCATCCTTTCGGCGCCAAAAAAAATGTGCACCCGGTTGCCCGGGTGCACACAGGTCTCGGTTCAGACGAGACGGAGCGTCGTATCAGGCGCCCGACTTGGCGTTGCAGACGCCACCGTCACCGTTATGGCCGATCGGCGACGTCGTGGTGATCAGCTTCTGGATCTCGTTGACCCAGGGAGCCGGGGGAACCGCCATGCCGTTGTCGCCGAGGACCTTCGCCGACAACGCGTTCGCGTAGTGGAAGTTGAGATACTGCGGAATGGTCGCAGCCACGTCCGCCGCGGCGTAGCACTGGTAGAACAGGAACCACGAGAATCCCGCGATCGGATAGGAGCCCGGCAACGCCGGGTTCGGAACCGTGCCCTGAGCCGCCCAGTTCAGCGGATTGGCACGGGTGGTATCGTCAAACACGGGAGTAACCGCCGACATGGCGGCCTGGGCACCAGCCGCGGTCGGGAGATGATACGCACCGGTCGAGTTGTCGATGTCGTATTGCGACTGCAGCTGGGCCGTTTGCGGACCAGCGGCAACGATCGGCTGCACCACGTCGGCCGTGTTGTACCCGATCGCCCCGTTGGTGGTCGTCACAGAGCTCGCAACGCCGCTGTTGCCTTGCGCTGCAACGAACACGCCACCGCCCGGGTTCGAAATCGTGTGGGTGCACTGGTCGGTCGCGCCCGTGTCCGGCCAGTTGTTCTTGTTCGCACCAACGGCGGGCAACGCCGGGCACTGGGCGACTGCAACACCGTTGTCGGTCCAGGGGAACGAGTACAGCGTCAGCGTCGTGTCAGTTTCGCTGTTCGTTCCGAACACCGTCCGGCACTGGTTGGCCAGCGCGTTCGTCGTCAGGAAGTTGGTGCCGCTGCCGTCCGAGCGGTGAACGACCGTGATCTGACCGGTGCCGACCGTTGTACCGTTGTCCGCGGTGATCGAGGCGTTGTTCCACTTCGTGATGTGCCCGGAGAAGATGCCGCACAGCGACTTGCGCGACAGCTTGATCGTATTGGCAGCCACAGCCCAAGTGGCGCCGCTGCCGTCCTTGGTCGGGTTGATGGAGATTGCCACCGGCCCGATGACTGCCGGCATGAACAGGATGTTGCCCCAATTGGCAGGTCCGCTGTTCGTGTTGTAGGTCGCGACGTCGCTCGGGAGCAGAAGGTCGTCCGAGCCGGCGAACTGGATGCTGGCATACGGCCAGGTGGGAGCGAAAGTGTTGTCGGCATACGGGATGTTGCCGGACACCTTGGCAGTCCAGTTGTTGGTGCCGCCGGGGCTGGCAGTATGAGCCACGAAACCGGCCTTGCCGGCTCCCGAACCGACCGGCGCGTACAAGAAGAGAAACGCGTCGTGCGGGAAATTCGGGCCAATGCCGACGCACGAAGGCGAGAGCGGAGTCGTCACGCCGCCGGGAGTGTTAGCGCTCGGGCCGAAGGGCTGGAAGGTCGCGCAATCGAACAGATTGCGATAAGCGATTGAGGGGAAAGTAGCGCCGCCACCCCGAATGACCGTTTGTGCGTTGGCCGCTTCGGAGGCACAGATCGCCCCCAAGGCAACCGACGCCAGGACAAGACTCTTTTTCATTTTCCAACTCCAGTTGGGTTGAGTTTGCAGCAAAGGCACCTCGCCAATTGCGCGGGGGACTCATAAATGCCGTGAGTGAAGCTTTGATATTGATTATGTGAACTAACATTATAACGATACCGAGAACCGATGATCTGTGGATAACGACGCAGCCCACCGAGGAACAAATGTCTATTGGTGCGGTTCGAGCAACCACGCGCTCAAGCGGGCGACCACGGCGGCTTCTCGAGCGCGTGGCCTCGAAAAGATTTGCTGTCGATGGAGCCTCGTGACTTTGGCACGGACCCTCGAGCGCGCGTTCTGCGACGCGACTGATAACGTCAGCCCAACGGGCTGCCCGTCGAGCGTCCGCTGCGCTGCATCGAAACCGGCCCCGTGTTCTCCGGTACGACCGCGCCGCATCGCGTCTTTGGGCCGTCATTGCTCCGTCTCATCCCATTCATCATAACGTTAATAACAGATCATACCTACAACAATAACATCTCACTTCGCATAACCCTGAGCTGTGTTGAGCCGCTCTGATCGGGCGGCTTTCGTCTTGAAGCCTGGGTGTGCGAACCGCGCGAGGTGTTGCGCTTGCAGAGACAGGATTGTTCAGATGATACGTCTACCGCGTCTTTCTCCGATCGCGCCGATTGCACCAGCCGGGCGACGGCGCATCGGAGCGTTGACGACCGTTCTCTCGACGACAGTTCTCTTGGGGACTTTGGCGATCGCCTGCACGTCGAGTTTCGCGCAGACCCCTGCGAGCGACCCAGTCATCGCCGTCGTCGGTGCTACCGAGCTTCGCCAGAGCGATCTTCGGCTGGCCGAGGAAGATATGGGGAAAATGCTTGCCGGCCTCGATGAGGAGCACAAGCGCCTCTATCTCGCGACCTATCTCCATGACCTGGTTATCCTTTCCAAAGCCGCTCGGGATGGAGGGCTCGTCGACGAGGCAGATCTACAGAGGCGCATGGCCTACACCCGGAACAAGACCCTGATGAACCGGATGTTGCAGGCTACGGCGGATGCCGTAACCGATGCAGATGTTCGCAAGTATTACGATGAGGCGGTCCGGAATTCGAAACCCGAACCCGAGCTTCATATCCGCGCGATCGTCTTCAAGTTTTCCAGGCCCAACGACGAGTCGGCGATTGCCGTCGCGGAAGCGAGAGCAAAGAGCGCTCTCGAACGCGTCGCCAAAGAAGATTTCGCTGCGGTCGCCCGTGAAATGACCGACGCCGAAAATGAAAAGATGAACGGAGGAGATCTGGGCTGGCTCACGGCGGCTCAGATGGGCAAGGAGTACGCGGACGTTGCCTTCACGCTCGGCAAGAGCGGCGTTTCGAAGCCGATAAAGACCGAGTTCGGATGGCACATTATCAAGGTCGAAGACGAGCGGATTCGCAAGCCGAACGAATTCGCTGCCGTACGCGATCAGGTTGAGATTGTCGTCCGGCGCAAGGCCCAGGTGGAGCTTGTGGACAAATTGCGTGCCGAAACGCCGATCGAGTGGCGCGACGACAAGGTGAAACCGCAATAGCCACGCGAAACACGCGGCCCAAAGTCAGCGCTCAACCCTGCGGCGCTGCAGAAACAAAAATCCGGTCGTTTCGCGTATCGGAGGGAGTACCGACAT
The DNA here is from genome assembly GCF_049949275.1 of Bradyrhizobium genosp. A. Classification (NCBI taxonomy): domain Bacteria; kingdom Pseudomonadati; phylum Pseudomonadota; class Alphaproteobacteria; order Hyphomicrobiales; family Nitrobacteraceae; genus Bradyrhizobium; species Bradyrhizobium genosp. A. The sequence continues at coordinate 5,005,362 of NZ_CP188196.1, forward strand.
CATGTCTGTTGCGTCCGACCAGTGCACACCAGCCGTCGGGATGGTCCCCGCGGGGACTGCCCTCGCCGAATTGGCAGATCGGCCCAATGACCAGGTGACTGAGCGCTTCTGGATTGTCGGAGCTCCGGTGAGCGTCGTCGACATGGCATCCGCGATAACGCTTGTCCGCGCGTGGATCCAGGAGAATAAGAGCCGCTACATTTGCGTCACCGACGTGCATAGCATCATGCTCTCGCGGTGGAATCCAGCTCTTAGCCGCGCACTGAAGGGCGCCGACCTCGTCATCGCGGATGGAACGCCTCTCGTTTGGACCGCATGGTGGCGCGGCGTGAAATCGATCGGTCGCGTCGCTGGCCCCGATTTCATGCATGAGCTTTGTCGTCTGTCCCCCGGGAATTGGACCCATTTTTTACTGGGTGGTGCGAAGGACGTTCCTGATCGGCTGGCCCAGTCGCTAACGGCGCTCAATCCGCGACTCACGATCTGTGGCACCGAGTCGCCGCCGTTTCGGCCGCTCACGGAGGACGAGGACAACGAGCTGGTCGAGCGCATCAATGCGTCGAAACCCAACATCGTGTGGATTGGGCTTGGATGCCCGAAGCAAGAGCTCTGGATGTCCCAGCACACAGGACGGATTTCCGGTGCGGTCATGATCGGAGTCGGAGCGGCATTTAACTTCCTTTCCGGAAATACTCCGCGCGCTCCACTCTGGATGCAGAACAATGGCTTGGAATGGCTTCATCGTCTGGTGACGGAGCCTCGGCGTCTGTGGAGACGCTATCTCGTGATCGCCCCGATGTTTGTGGCTCTGTCCGTTGTCGAGACAATCGCGCTTTGGTGGCGACGATCTCAGAACCCGAAGAAGCTCCACCACGTTTAGCCCGCCCACCGCAGCGTGGCCTTCAACTTCGTTACGACTGCCGCGGGAGCTCTGAGGACTGCAACACGAGTTCGCGCGGGCCGTCCTTAATCTTGGCCTACGCGACCACACCCGGATATTGCGCGATCGAGGTTGGTGTTGAAGATTCTCGTCATTCACAACATTTATCAAGAGACTGGCGGCGAGGATACGGTCGTCGACCAGGAGATCAATCTTCTCAAACAACGCGGCCACGACGTGCGTACCGCGTTCTTTGACAATTCAGACATCAGGAATACCGGCGACCGCATCAGGGTGGCGCTGCAAGTTGGACGGAACGGCACCTCGGCCGCCCGGCTGAGCGCCATGATTTCGACGTCTCGTCCGGACGTCGTCCATGTGCACAACTTTTTTCCCCTAGTGTCGCCGGGCGGATTGGACGTGATTGCACGCGAAGGCATCCCGGTGGTGCAGACGCTGCATAACTTTCGTACGATTTGCCCCGGCGGAATACTCATGCGCGACGGACAGCCGTGCGAAGCCTGTGTGGGTCGCAACCGATGGCCAGCGGTCCGGTGGAGGTGTTATCGGGGGTCGGCCGTCGGCTCGGCTGCTGCAGCCTATATGGGTCACGTGTTCCGGCGGATCCTGGATCGCCATCGAGCCCTCATCACGGTCGTGACCATGACGCAGTTCGCAAAATCGCGGTTTCTTGCCGATGGTTTCACGGAGGACCAGATCGTCGTGCGACCCAACTTCGCGCCCGATATCGGACCCGGATTGCCGTCACGCGACGGGCGCCTTGTCTATATCGGCCGGTTGAGCGAGGAAAAAGGCGCCGATATCGTCGTGAAGGCAGCCGCGAAGGTGAGAGGAGAAGTCGAGATCGTGGGCGACGGCCCGGAAACGGATCGCTTGCGATCGATCGCACCCCCGAACGTAACCTTTGCGGGACGCATCCCCCGCGAGGAAGTGGCGAGCAGACTGCGGAGCGCGAGCGCGGTCCTCGTTCCGTCGCGCTGTTATGAAGGATTCCCCATGATCGTCGCCGAATCGATGGCGTGTTCCACCCCGGTCATCGCCAGCAGGATCGGTGCGCTCGCGGAAATCGTGGAGGACCGCAAGACCGGACGATTGATCGCGACCGACGACATCGACGGATGGGCGCATGCCATGAACGAAGCGATCGACGATCCCGGTCAACTCGCGCAATGGGGCCGGTCCGCACGTCAGGCCTACACTCTCCTGTGCAGCGAAGAGCGCGGCTACGACAGTTTGATCGGTATCTATCAACGCGCGATCGAAAGGGCTCGCGCCGCCTGATCAAGCGCGGTGATGACTTAGCGAACGGTCCGCGTGGACCAGGCGAGGTTTTTTTGCAGTCACAGCACAGCGTCGGAATACAGCGCAGTGACGCTCCCGGGAACCACGCTGGTCGATCTGAAAACATGGGGGCGCGGCTCGACCAGCCTGACCGCGATGACCGGCCGGCGCGGTAGAAAGCGCGGCTGGCAGAGTGTCGCCCAGCAGCCGTCGAGAGAGCGGTAGGTCGACAGGAACAGCACGATCCATCGACGAAAGAGGCCGTAGTCGCTCAGATAGATCGGAATCGAGAGCGCAACGCCCTTGCGGGTTTCGATTGTATGTACCGATAGGCACCACTGGCTTCCATCCGTCACCAGCACATATCGCCCACGGCTCCCCTTGCCGTGATCCGACATGATGCGCTTGTGGCGCTCATCGACGATTGCGAATATCTCGTCGAATGAGGTGAGGACGCGCAGCTTGCGTGCCGCGAACGAAACTCCCACGTTGGGAATGAGGTAGACGTGGTCATCGAGTTTCTTCCAGCCGAGGCCACAGGCGATCTTGGCCGCCTCTCTGATCGGAGAAAAGCCTGTCAAGGTCAACCCCTTCTGCGCCATCATCGCTTTCATGAGACGCAGGCTTTCTCCCCGGAAAGCCGGCTTCACGCACCAATGGGACAGGTTGGCGAACCGCTCCACTTTGCCCTCGATGATCTGCTCGGAGTAGATGGCGGCCATGACGCCGACCACGCCCTCGTTGGGGCGGACCAGCGCCAAGCCGTAGTCCGAATTCGGTTGCAGCCAGGGGTAACGGAGCAGCGATTTCCAGCCCTCGACGGAAATATCGCCGTTCAACTCGCGATGAAGGAATTCGCAGGTTTCCGGCAGGAGATCGTCGGTGATCCGAACCAGTTGCGAACGCGACGACGAAGCAGAGCCGCTTCCTGTCGCACCGTTTCCTGCCGCGTTGTTAGCGCCCGCTGGCGCCGCTTCGGATGCCACGCTGTCAGCCACCTGTCCGTCCTCGCTTGTCGAAATCCGGGAAGTTCATCTTGGCTTTCTCTGTCAGTGGCGACTTCGGCGCCGCTTCAGGTCGCGGACGCAAGCTTCCTTGCGGCCGGCGGCAGGTCGGCTGCCGCAAGGTTCAACCCGTCGACGTACCGACGCGCCGACCGATCGAGATTGAATTGCGCTGCGGCCTGGATCGCGGCCTGCGACATCGCCGACCAGCGCGCGGCATCGCCGACCAGCCGCAAAATCGCGGCCGCCCAGGGCTCGACCTCGAGCGGGCGCACCAAACCGCAGGCGTCGTCGATCACGAGTTCGTCCGCCGCGCCGACGAACGGAGAGACGATGCACGGCGTGCCGCATTGCATCGCTTCGTTGCAGACCAGTCCCCATGCGTCCGACTTCGACGGCAAAGCGAGCACACGCGCGGAGGCGAACACCGACGAAATCTCCTCTGGCGGGACGTGCGACGTATATTCGAATGCGACCTCCGCCGCGGAGAGCTGATCAAGCTCCTCGGGCCTGGACGGGCTATCCGCGATGATGCGCACCGAAAGCGTGGGCAACCGACGCTTCAGCTCAAGCACGAGCTTCACGAAGAAAGGCCAGTTTTTCCGCTCGTCGTTCACGCGCCCGCACCACAGCAGGTCATAGCGGCGCCGGGCGAAGTCCGGAATATCGGCCGGTCCGCCCCAGGCCGGAACGATATTCGCCACGAAAATCTTCTTCGGGTCCGCGCCCTGCTCTACGAAGAAGTCTCGCCCCTTCGCGCTCGCGCAGATGATCGCCCGGGAACGGCCGACGACCGCCGGTCGCGTCAGGCGATGATAGAAGCTCTGCGGCATCATGATCGCCCACCCGTCGGTCAGAAAGACCAGCGGTTTCCTGTGGACCCGGCTCCAGGCCGCGGCAACCAGCATGGTCGGATAGACACCGTTGATGGCAACGAGATCGGGGGACAGACGGCTAAGCGTGCTCCACATCCCCACATTGATATGCGCCGACCTCGATCCTGGCAGATCGAACTCTATTCCGCGAAGCAGGATGTGGCTATACCGCGCGGCGTACCGTTCCGACCACTGGCGGTTCTTCTCCCTGGCAGCACACGATATCACCGTGAGATCGAGCCCGTGGCAATCGACTATGTGATTGAAGAGCCGGTTCGTATATGGCGTGACCATGTTGTTGCAGATCGCGATACCCGGCATTGATTCTGCCCAACAGTCGAATTAACAAAGCTGCCTAATTTCAGCTCGCGCATTAGCCGCAGAAGCGGCCTTCGCCGCAGCCTGGATGTTCCGGGCCGACGTTTTTTGAATAGTCAGCAACTATAACGACGTGATGACCACTAACATTGAATCGACTGCGACCTGTGGCTTCGTTGCCTGTCACAATCTAACGCGATTTCGAATGATAGGTATCCCCTCATGACGTACACCGCAACGCGGCTCCGCGCTTCTATTGGCGCGTTTCACAGGGCGTTCCTGCGCCGGCCTCTTCCGGACAAGTTGGCGCTTTATCTCCATTCGTTGAGCGGACGCGCCTCGGCTGTAGAACAGCTGATGCGACGGTTTTCCGACCTCGGCTACAGCTTCGTCGGCCCCGACGAGTTCCTATCCAGCTCAGGCCGGATGATCATGCTGACGTTCGATGACAACTACCAATCATGGTACACCTGCCTGCCGATGTTCGACCGGCTCGGGGCCAAGGCGACCTTCTACGTCAATACCGTTTCGTTTCGCGACAGGGCCGACGAAGCCGACCTCGGCCGCTTCTTTGCCAGTATCTCCGCGGAGCCTGAGCCGACGCTGACTGTTGACGAGCTGAAATGCATCGCCGCGGCGGGACACACGATCGGCGCGCATACCCACACACACCCCAATTTGGCGGCCATTTCGCTCGAGAAGGCAAAGCACGAGATCAGGACCAGCAAAGCGCTTTTGGAAGACATCCTTCTCGAGCCCGTGGTCCATTTTGCCTATCCATTCGGCATGCGCAGGCATTTTTCCTCGCTCTTGAAACAGTACTGCTTCGAGATCGGCTTCAAGACCGTGGCGACCGGCCTTCCCGCCCTGCAGTATGTGAAGCCGGAGAGCGGCGTTATTCACCGCTCCGTTGTCCAGCTCGATGTGCCGTTTGAGCGGTATATCGAAAACCTCCAGGTCGATGGGCGGATTTTCGAACGGATCACCGGCCGCAACCCCGTCGCGGTGTGAGTGCGACGACTTTCATCATGCCCGGACTTGTCCTGGACATCGACGTCTTTGCATTCTGACTGCCAGGCGAAGCCGTGGATGGCCGGGACAAGCCGGACAAGCCCGGCCATGACGAAAGTCATACCGCCATGGTGGCGCGACTATCCGGTTGGCAAGCGCTCGAACCAATCACGGCTTGAGGATGAATATCGGCGAGTTGGTCAGCGTGACCTGGTTGCCGGAGATCGGATTGATGTTACCCGACACATCCTGGTATCGGCGATAGCCCGGATTGAGCGGAAGAACCGTCGGGTTTCCGCTCGAGTCCCAGGCCAGTATCACGGAGGATCCGTCCGCGCGCCTATAGGTCCCCTGCCAGGTGGTGCCATTGTCGAAACTCGGCCGGGCCAGTCGGAGGGTGATGTCGACCGGTTGTTCCGCGCCGTAGCCGAACGCAACCGTCGGGACCACCGACCGGCAATCTGGGCTCTTGGTGATCGCCATGATCGGATTCTGCTGGAGCGTATAGTCCAACGACGTCGCCGGGGCATTCTGGCCACCGGTGAAGGTTATCGGTTGCTGAGAGCCATTGTACTCGACGAGGCCGGTCCAGACCGTGAGGTTGTTGTACGATCCCTTGATCAGGCTCTGGTTGAAGCTGCCGAACCATTGCGTGCCGGGCTCGGAGTCGATCGCGCCGGGGGTCTCGAATTCGATCCGGGCAAAAGTACGCGTGGTCGTCGGCGTCCCCTGGATCTGGAAGTCGACAGCGTCGCCCGCGACGTTGACGACGCTGATCGCGAGACCATCAGCGGCAATCACCCGCCAGGACGTGGGGGCCGATCCGCCGATCACGGCTCCGCTTGCGGTGGGGTTGCTGATCCGATTCGGGCCGGCTTGGCGCGCGATCGGTTGGGCCGGCGTCGTACCGACGAACTGGCCCAGCAGGGCGTAGGCTGTTCCGGCCGCGTTGAGACTCGTTCCCTGCCCGCCCCAGAGATAACCGAGGGCGATATTATCGTAGGCATACCAGTAGGAGCGCGCCAGCCCGCCGGCCTGCATCAGCATGGTTGTCTTGACGGCGTACTCGGCGGACAGTTGCCGATTTTGTAGATAATTGGGATTCGTCAGGCAGTCCACCGCCTGACAGGACGGGAGCTGTCCGTTGGTTCCGTAGTTGTTCTTAAGCCAGACACCAAGGCCACCCTCGGTGCTCCACACGGCTTCGAGGCGGTAGGTCGCGGCGATGTTCTTGTATTTCTGGACGTCGATGATGGCCTGTTCGGCAAGGAGCGGATAGCTCGCCGGATCGATGACGCCCACATAGACATTGCCCTGACCGGTCTGGATGATGCGCTGGCTCATGAGCGTCTGGTCTCCGAGCTCCGCCCAATTCACCGGATAGCCATGATAGGCCAGAATGTCCGCACACGGCTGAGCGGTTGTCCTGCACAGCCTGAGAAACTCCATCATCCACGCGACGCCGTCGGTCGCAATCGTACCGCCCGTCGGATCGGAATAAACCGCCGGCGTCAAGACCTTCGCAGTTGGATCGATACTCTTTATAGTCTGATAGGCTTCCTGCGCCAACGCCACCATCGTCGGGATATCGCCCCTCCAAAAGCCGCTGTCGTTCGGCTCGTTCCATATTTCCCAGAATTTCACCCTCCCGGCGGCGTGACTCACCGCCGCTGAGATCCAGGCTGTCCAAAATTCCTTCTGGGGCGCCACACAGTTTCCATTAAAGCCCCACGCACATGGACCCGCGCTTTGATTGGACGACGCCCAGGACGGGGAGCCCCCCAGATTGAAAACAACGTCGGCGCCATTCGTCGCCGATCTCGCCACGATGGCGTCGAAAGCTGTCCAATCGTATTGACCAGGGCCGACGCTGATATCCCACCAATTCACATTGATTATCATGCGGCGCGAGCCGATTGGAAGCGTCGGCCACGGACTGGAATCGCTTAGAATGTGCATTCCGAAATAAGAGAGAGGAATCGGTGACTGGGCCGAGGCGGTTGCACTCAGAAACGATATCCCAAGCAGTAGGCCAAGTCGGATCAGCATGGTCGACATCGCCAGCTTCGTGCTTCTCCTCGATCCGGTGATTGAATGGGCTCGGATACGTTCGATGACGCTCTTGAGAGGGAAAATCCGCTCGCCGCCGTTCGAGATTCCCGCACCCACTTCCATTCGGCCCCTGCGATCTGCAATTAACATAATATGCTCAATGTTATATCATTTTGATATCATTCAGCTGCGGTAGCGCTGACCCGCCAGTATTAAATTAGAGGTCAAGATAACTGATCATGGTCACGTCGCGCCCGAGGACGCCTCTCCAGTCGCCCTCGAGCAGACGCGTCTCATCGGCAAACAGCGGACTGCCTGGATGGCACATGAGCTCGACCGTGCCGGTCCATGAGTACCCGGCGACAACCCGCTCATAAAGCGTAGCAAACTCGGTGAAGGCGTCTGTCGTGCGCGTGGAAACGATCGCAGTGAACGCCAGGTTCCACGCGGTCGTGGCCGCCTGTATTCCTGGTCGCCGGCGGCCGAGGTTGAAGATGTTGCGCCTCAGGCGCGCCTTACGGATGTTGAAGCGGAACTGAACGCGCTTGAAAACCGCGAACAGCGCCGGATGGGTATGGACGTGATGGTGCGAGTCGAGATGCGACACTGGTACGCGCAGGTCGCGAGCGCGCTCGACCTGCGCGCACCATTCACGGAACACCGCGTTCCTCGTCTCGCCGCTCAGCGCCATATTCCTGGTCCAGCCGGTTGCCAGCGCGCCGCTCTCGTCGCACAAGGCATCGAGCGCGCCACTGCGCGTCAATGGCGGAAATTCGGTGACGTTGAGGTGAACCCCGAACGAAGCCTGCGGGAAGTCCTGGAGCCGGGCCGCCGCGGCCTCCACCGCCGGCCCGTTCGCAAGGATGGTCGCGGAAGTAACGCTCCCGGCTTCGATCAGCCGAAAAATATCCTCGTTCACGACGCGGTCGTACCCAAGATCGTCGGCGTTGACGATCAGGCGCCTCATGCGGCGACTTTGTCGCCGGCCAAATCGCTCGCATCCAGGGCAATCACGGCCCCGTTCTCAAGGTCGGCAGTTGCAAGATCGAGCGCCAGGAGGACTCTGCCTGCTTCCTCCTTCTCGGTCGAGAAGCGCATGTCCTCGAACACCTTGAGCAGCGGCTTGTTCTTGGACGTCGGCCGCAGATCGGCCAGCAGCTTTCGATGTCCGCGTTCGCGCGCGCGGCGCGCCAGCCAGCCGAACACGCAATGTTCGACGCGCTTCTGTGCCACGCGGCAGGACATGACGAAGTCCAGCAGCATGGGTTGCCCTGCGTCCTCGACGACGCTTGCAAATCCGACGATCCCATAGTTGCCGAAGCGATCTTCGCATTCCATGGCAAGGCAGAGATTCCCGGGAGCGCGGAGAAGCCGGTCAAACGCCTCCGCGTCGTAACTCCGGCCGGAGAGGTTGAGTTGATTGGTGCGTTCGATCAACTCGAGGCAGCGCAAGGTCTCCGCGGCGGTCGATGGCTTGAAGATGCGCAGTTTTATCGCGCATGAGCGGAGGAAGTCGAGATAATCGCCCGCGAAGACCTCGCGGGCGCGATCGCGATGCACCTCGGTGAGATAGGACAGCCGCCGCTGGCGGCTGGCCGACGTCACGGGCACATCGAACTCCGGCCGGTCAAGCACGGATTCGAGGCCCTGCTCCGAATAGACCCGCACCATCGGCAACGCGGTCCCGACCTCCTGCCTCTCGAAGGGAGAGTCGTCGATCAGCGCGAAGGTGTCGATGTTGATGTTGAGACGATCGGCGATCTGTTGCAGGTTGCCGCTTTTTTGGCCCCAGTTGATCGCCGGATAGAGGAAATAGTCGCTCAAGCCAAAATCGGCGATGACCGCCATGGCGTCGTCGTGATTGTTCTTGCTGACGACAGTCTGAATGATGCCACGGGCGTCGAGTTGCTTGATCAGCTCGACGGCCTCCGGTCGCAGCTTGAGGTTGGCCGCTCCGTCCTCGACGAGGATGCCCTGCCACAGCGTGTTGTCGAGATCCCAGGCGACGCATTTGACCTTGCGCGCCGGCCCGCGCACCTCTCCACCAACAACCGGGAGGCTCGCGCCCTGGCGCAGGACGACGAAATCAAGCCATGTGAAGATCAGCCGAACCTCGTGCTCGACTTCAGGCTCAATCGTCAGAAAATATTCCTTATCGGCGAGGTCGCGCGGAAGAGGCACGGGAATGGAGAAGAAGTTCGATCCCGGCGCCACCTCGACCGCATGGCGGAAGATGGTCGCACCGTCGACCCGCAAATTGAGCGCCAAGCGAAACCGCGAGCTTTCCGGGCTAAAGCATTCGATGACAAAGGCGTTGTATTGATCGTTGGCCCGGCCCAAATGACGAAAGACCCGACTGCGCAGCTTGGCCAGGAGGTCATGGGAGACGCTGTTCGCCGCATCGATATGCTTGACCGCCGAATGGGTCACATTCGCCATGGCGACGGCGGCATCGTCGAACCGCTCGATCACCTGCTGCGCCCGGGTCGAGACCAGGCAGCCGGTCAGTTCGGTCTCGAGCTTGGCCCAGCGGCGGAAGCGAATGTCGGCGCCGAAGCCGAGCCCGCCGCTGGCGGCGGTGTTACGAACGATACCATAGGCAAATCGCGCACAACGCCCGTCGCCACGGGGAACGTACAGGCGGCACGTCGAATAGCATTGCGGCACGGCGCATTCGACGCAGTGCTCCTGCCAGTGCAGCAGCATCACGCCAGCCACATCTGTCACGGGGAGACGCGAGCGAATTTCCGGGATTGGCTCCTCGGTGCTCGCCGAGATGTCTGCCCGCGCCCATTCAGACTGATACATGTCCGTTACCCGACCTGCCCCGAGGCGCGCTGGAAGTACCAGCGCCTCATCGAGGCATAGTAGAGAAACTTGTCATTGAGATGACTGCTAACATAGCGACTCACATGCTTATCACGTCCCGTACTTATCACGTCCCGTAATGGTCGTAGGCCGACCCGCCTTCCAAAGGCACCTAGATGAGGCTTTGTGTCGATCATTCAGCCGGTGGATCGCGACGGCCGGGAATAGATTGCGGCGGGCAGGTCTGCCCATTCACCTCGCTCAGTCTCTGTGGCGTGGTCAGCAACAGCGCGCCCAGTGACGGATCCTCCAGCACCACACCCGCGCCGCGAAAGAACGTGTTTCCGGAAATCAGATTGTACTTCGGTTGTCCGGGCTGCTCCTGCAGCAGTTCGGCCAGATGCGGATAGCGCGAGCGGTAGGGCTCCCGGTCGTAGGGAACCGCGACGAGCCTGCGGCGAATCTCGGATGACGGATCGTTCACCGAGGCTTTGGCCCAGCTCAAGCCGCGCCCGTCGAGCAGGACCCCGAACTGATCTGCATCGGTGATCGTATTTTCCATGACGATATTATCGCGGCCGCCGCCAACCAGGATTCCCCGCCGTAGGCTCGCGATCACGTTGCGCCAGACGACGATGCCGCTTGCGGCATCGTCGAGGTAAATGCCGTTCACGTCCCGATTGGGTGCCGGCGTAATTCCGTGGATGACGTTGCCGTCGATGCAGGTGCCGCGCGCGCTCCAGTCCCTCCCCGTGTAGATCGCCGCGCAGTCGCCACACTCGGACATGGTGCGCGAGATGTCGTTGTGCCGGATGAGATGATCGTTGCCCTGGAAGCCGATCGCCTGAGACGGCGCGTCGCTGAGGACATTGCCTTCGACGACGATTCCGACGCCATCGATCCGGATTCCATCCCGTCCGCTGCGGATGCGCCGCCCGAAGCGAAACAGAATGTTGGAGAGGATTCTGTGCCCAGCGGAGACGAGGTTTTGCCGGTCCCCACCGGTGACCCAAGCGCCTTCGTCGCCGGTATCGTGGATCACGGAGTTCTGGAGCAGAAAGTCGCGACCGCCCTCGACGGCGACCCCGCGCATCCCGGTGTCCGCCACCTGGATATGATCTAATTGCACGTCGTCGCTGTTGACGACCCGGATGGCGTCGCCGCGCACGCCCAGCACGCCGATCCCTTCGATCCGCACGTGTCGCGCGCCCGTAATGACGACCGCGTTGTTCAGGACGGATGCCTGGATGGTCCGCGCGTCATTGACGGGCGCCCAGACCGCCAGAACGCGATTGGCGCGGTCGAGATAGAACTGGTTGGGCGCGCTGAACAGGCTTGGCGGGCCCTCCAGCGCGGCAAAATCGCGCCATCTCGGTGGATAGTCGAACGGACGTCCTGTCCGGATGACGCCCGAGACGGCGTCGACATCAGCGACCTGGACACGCTGGTAACCCCACTCGACGCCGGGAAATCCCGCGAACCAGACGTCGGTGCGGCCGGCAACGGCGGAGACCGGCGCGTCGCGGATCACCACCCGCGATCTATCGACGCCGCGCTCGATTTCTGAATAGCCAGAGGCGGGCCACCGGGCCGGGGTCAAGGGCGTGTCGCCGACGAAGAACTCCATCTCCGCCGCATGACGAGGGAGCGAGTGCCCTCGCGGCAGTTCCATTCCAAGATCGGGAAATTCGGATTGCGGCAGGGAGTAATATCTTATCTTGCCGCGCGCGATCGCGGGGAGTTGGTCTTCGATATGCTTCGCCGGAGGGATGACGCTCTCGACTTTTTTCCAGCCGACGAGGCGCACGTCGGCACCGGGCTTTGCCTTGAGCGTGATCCCCCCTTCGCCTGCGAGGCCCGCGTCGATAACGATAGGCTTGTCCAGGAAATAGGTTCCAGCCTGCAATTCGACCTCAAGCAGCGTCGCGGAATCGGAAACGCGCCGTCTGGCGGCTTCCTCCAGCGCGGCGCTCAAGCCCAGGGGTCCGTCCGGCGACCGGCGCGGGTTAGTCGCCCCGTCGGGAGCAACCAACAGCCGCTGCGGCTGCCGATCGGCCCGGACCGCCTCGCCGCCGACCGATGAACCAGCGGTCGCGAGCAACGCCCACAGGGCGATCGACGGTGCAGACACGATCAATCGTCGGGATAACATCTCTTCCAAACCCTCACATGTCTTATCACCGAACGGCGCGCAGGCCGGCGGTCAAGGTGGTATGCAATGGAAGCCGATCCATCCTGGCTTGGGGTTAAATAGCCTCTTCAATAGAGACTGGCGAGAACCACCAGGCGAGACGGCTGGCTCCATCGCAGATGGCACGCTGCGGAATGCCTGCAGGACTGTTGCTTGCGAAACTAGCCCGGCGTGGCAACTACATCGAATGAGCGATAGTCAATGATGATGTGCGACTTGAAACCTGTCCCGTCAATACGCATTGTGCGCCCGGATCACTTCAAAAAAAGTTCTCAATATGATCCTGATATCGAGCGCAACGCTCCAATTATCAATATACCAAAGATCCAGCGCAATTCGCCGCTCCATGAGCTCTAGTCGTGGCGTACCGCCTCGATAACCGTGCACCTGCGCCCAGCCCGTGATTCCCGGCTTCACGTGATGGCGGAACGAATAGTTCGCAATCATGCGTCCGTACTCGTAGTCATGGATCAAGGCGTGCGGACGTGGCCCGACGAGGGACATATGCCCCTGAAGGACGTTCAACAATTGGGGCAGTTCGTCGATGCTGGTGTAGCGGAGGATGCGTCCGACGCGAGTGACACGTGGATCGCTTGTTGTGGCCTGCACCACGGCAGTGCCGTCCTCCAGTACCTTCATGGTCCGCAACTTGTAGATGGTAAAGGACCGGCCATTGAAGCCATGGCGTTGCTGCCGGAAGATGACTGGCCCACGTGATTCAAGCTTGATCGCAATTGCCGCTGGGAACAACAGCGGCGTAAGCATCACCAGCGCAGTCGCGGCGACCGTCACGTCAAGGAGCCGCTTTACCCCACGCTCGAGCGCGGTCAGAGGGGTGCGCTGCAATTCGACCATATACAATCGCTGCAGCATCGAGGTCTGGCGCTGGAGCACCGTCGACACCGCACGATCGGGAAGCAGGCGCACCGGAAGTGGGAGCCCCCTTAACCGATCGAGGAGCATTTCAATGTCTTCCGTCTGTGACCACGACAGTGCGAGGACGATCTCCTCTGCCGCGGCCTCCCGCACACGATCCAGCACCGTTTCGGCGTACGCCTTCGATTTGGGCGGGTTTCCTCGTTCAGTGCTCGGCAAGATGACGCGTCCGACTTCGTCAAGACCGAACCTGACCAGAAGATCGCGCTGCGCGAAGGAAGCCAACTCGCTTTTCGTTCCAATCACGATCGCCCGCCGGCCGCGAATCGCGCCTGTCATCAGAGCCACGCGCAGGCGCCGCTTGGCCAGTCGCCGCACAACAACGAGACCGATCCCTCCAAGGACGAAAAGGCAAACGATCGAGCCGCGCGAGGCCTCCGCAACGGATTTGAAAAGAAACAGGATGACGACGAGAACCGGAATGGCGATGCTCCAGCAGGTCCAGACCCGCCCGCTGTCCTGCTCTCGCTCGAGCAGTTCGTTCAGCTGATAGAGACCAAGACAATGCGCCGCGAGGACAAAGGCAAGGCTCACCACCAATCCCAAGCCCGCATAGACGCGGGGATCGCCGGTTCCGGCGCTGAGAACGCCCTGATAGAGCAGGCCACTCAAGGAGCCTGCCGCAACGATGACCAGAACATCGGTCAACGCGAACAGCGGCTCGATCAAGCCGAACGGGACGCTGATGCGAGGCCTTGATGGGCTCTCGAAGGTTGCCGACGGTTCGGTTGCGTCACTTCGGTCGGTTGCGTCGGTCACGGAACGCCAACTCCAATGGTGCTCCTGGGTAACACATTATATATATCATAATTATGATATTTAACCATTGATTAACGCTGCGCGCGTTGCGGTTGCCCCGACCCGACGTTACGCAAAACTGCCGGATCCAGCGCGGATTCTGGCATAATACAGCCGGGCTCGCTGGATCGAGCCCGGCACGTGCTCTGGCGCGCGCGCTAACGCGCCGGCTGCACCTCGGACTTTGTCTGGAGCAGTTTCGACAGCGCGATTTCGTTCACAACCGGCGGGGTTTGCTTGAGCAATTCCGTCACATAGGCGCGACGATTGGCCTCGACGCGTTCAGCTCGCATGCGCTGTACCAGCGCGTCCCTTACCTCCGCATACGGCCGCGTGTGGGCTGGCTCAGTATCCAACAGCTTCACGATGTGCCAGCCGTCATCGAGCCGGATGGCATCGGTGACGCCTGATTTCGGCAGTCCCGTGACCTGGCCGCGAATTTCGCCGCGCAGATCGGGCTCGTTCACCCAGCCGATCTCGCCGTCACGCTCCGACGACACAGACTCTTCGGATGAGCTACGCGCGATCGCTCCGAAATCCGCGCCGGACTGCTTGACCTTCTTCACGACGTCATCGAGTTTCTTTCGCGCGGCGTCCTCGGCGGCCTTGTCCGCATCCTTCGGCACGGCGACCAGGATCTGGGCCAGGCGGAACCGGCGCGGGACGAGCAGCGCGCTGGCGTTGGCCTCATACACGCTTTTGATCTCGGCTTCACTCGGGAAACTGTCCGGCGGTGCCGTCACGGATTGGAGATAGCTCTCGACGATCAGGCTTTCGCGCGCGCGAGCAAGCTGGTCAACGACGGCCGGCTGCTGCTCCCATTTCTTGGCCATCGCCTCTTTGAGCACAAGGCGATTGGCGAGGATCGCCCGCACCGTCTGGCTGAGCAGAGCCGGATCGCGTGCTAATGCGGCCTGCTGGCGCGCATCGAGCAGCTCGATCGTCGCACGCACCTGTTCCGCCGTGACGTCGCTGTCGCCGACCCGCGCAATGACCTCGCTGCCCTTCGCCACGCCCGATGTCTCCTCCATGGTTGGCGGCCGCGCGGAAGCCGCCGGAGCGGGGCGCACGGGTGTCGGCGTCGGCTGCGGCGCGTTGCGGGTCTGGGCCACGGCCACGGACGAGGTCGCAACGAAGAGCGCGCCCGCAAGCATGGCGGTCTTGAATGCATCATGGGTCATGGCTTGGCCTTCTGTTCGATGATCTTGTCACGGTAGTCCTGGGCGGCGTTCTGATGCTCGACCCGCTTCAACCCGAATACGGGATCGTGGTCGAGGACCTTCTCGAACGGGTCCATCGCCTCGTATTTGGTCACGACCTCGTTGGCGGTCTTCACAAGCTGAACGTTCCTGGCCTCGCAGGCCTTGGTGCTCGCCTTGAACGCGGTTGCTTCGGCCTCGAACTTGGCGCGCTCGGCATCCTTGGCCCGCGCCACGCCCGCCGCCTCGCCATAGGCGACCTTCCACTTCTCGAGTGAATCGTCGCGCTCGGTGAGGCGCTCGTTGAAGTCCTTCACGGCCTGGCGATAGGCCTGCTCCGCCTCCTTGACCTGAGCGCGGAACGCTTCATTCTGCTTGCGCAGACGCTCACGTTCCTGCTCGGCCGCCGTCAGCTTGGCCTGGAGCGCGGCACGCTGATCTTCCGCCGCCCTCGCCTGCGCGGTGGCGGTTCGCAACGCTTCGCGCAGACGATCGCCTTCCTGGTCCGCATGCGCGATCGAGGAGACCATCAACCCCAATGCGACCAGGGAGGAAACACGCAACAGCCGCATGATCAGAACCTCGCGTTGAGATCGAGCTGGACGACGTCGACGGCGTAAGGCAGCCCGGCAATGCTGTTGGCGCTCATCCAGCGCATCGTGGCCCAGACATTCTCGCCGAGGCCGACATTGCCGCCGATGAAGTAACCCTTGAGGTTGGTGCCGCCGAGCCCGAAATCGGAATCGACGAATGCATCGACCGTCGCATCCGATTCCAGATATTTGTAGCCGACATGCGCGTTCCAATCCCAGAGATGCTTGATCTCTTTGTCACCCACAGTGAGGCGTGCGAGCCAGCCCTGGTTACCACCGTTGAATGGGCCTGGCGCGCCACTTGACGTGGGTGCGAAGTTATTGACCGCGACGGCAGAGATGGCGGCACGATCGAACGCCGTGTTCCAGACGTATTCCGCATCGAGAATAATGTGGATCGGATTGAACTGGGAGAAGTCGAGCTGGGCACTGGCGACAACGGGCCGGAAGTCGCTGGCAAGACCGTAGTACTGATAGTTCAGCGTGGTGACGGGTGTCGTCACTGACGGAATATTGCGCAGCTGCATGTAGGTGTTGCCCTTCTGCGCAAACAAGGGACGCAACAAATCGGTGTCGCAGCTATCGCTGACGCTGACGACCAAGCAGGTGCTGGAGAGTTTGCCCCGCATATTCGTGAAGTCGTAATAGGCCACCGCCATTGTCAGGTTGGTCTCGGGATCAAACCTGGCGCCGAAGCCGGTCTGCGCGCCGAACAGCCATCTGTCGCGGCTAGGAGACTTGATCGGCCCGTTCAAGGTGGCGGTGTTGAGCCCCGCGTTCAAATCGGTGTTGAAGATCGGAAAGGCGCCACCGACGAAGAAGGGTGTGAAGCCCTCGTCGACTTCATGCCTGGCCTGGATCGCAAATCCATCGAAGCCGAGCTCCTTGTACCAAGCGAGATCGGTCGGCGACCAGAACGGGTTGTCGAACCGGCCGACCGAGCCCACGAAATCCTGCACGGGCTGGTACTTGATGAAGGCGCGGTCGAGCCACAGTGCGTATTTCGAGAAGTCCCCGCCATTGCCGCCAAAGGTCTGATTGGTGGAAACCGGTGAGCTGCTATCCCCCGTCGCGATCCGCAGGCCCGCCGAGAAGCCGTCATACAGATCGACGTCGGCGCCAAGCCGGGCGCGGAAGCGGAAACGGTTTCGATCCTGGGTCGTGTTGTAGGTCGGCGGGAAATAGGGGTTGACGGCGTTGCCATTGTCCTCGAGGAACGGGTTGCCCGTGTTGATCGCGTTGTAATTTTCGAGCGGCAGGTTACCTGCCGGGACATGATCGCCCTCGTACCGCGCGCGGATGTCGCCGTAGAACCGGATGCGCTGCGCCCATTCCGGATATTTGCCGGGCGACGCCCAGTTCTCCTTCTCCGCCTTCGCCATGACCTCAGCGCGAATTTCGTCGCGCAGCTGTTTCTTGACGATCTCGGGGACGTAAGTGACGCGCTTGGTGCCGGGCGGCGAGACCGCATCCGTCGCGGTCGTAGCCGCCTTCTCGGCACCTTCCGCTTTCGTGGTGGCATCGCGCGTCGCCTGACGGGCGACATAGGCCTCGTCATCCGCCTGCTTGATCAGGGCCGCCGCCTGGTCTTCGCTGAGCGTGCCCTGCTTCACCAGCAGATTGATCAGGTTGACGGTCGCGTTCGATGATGGCGGCGCGTCGCGCGACACCGTCGGACGTTTGCCCGATGGAGTATCGTCTTGGGCCGAGGCGGTGCCGGAAAGCGCAAGCAGGATGGCTGCGGTCCCCGCAAGCTGTCGCTTCGTCATCTCTACACGCCACATGGCATCAACCCTTCTTCACTCTTAAACTCGTTTGCGACGACGGCTCTCGCCGTTCCGCCCTCTCCTCACCCCGGACTATGCGCCGTGACTTGCATCACGATCGGCATCGGCATTTCCTTCGGCGGCGGCTCGCGCAACGTCATGCCGCTGAGAACCTGGTCGCGGATCACCGTGTCGAGCTCGCTGTTGCCGGTCGAGGACACCAGCTGCACACGCGTGATCCGGCCGGTCGGATCCGGCCATAACCGAACCCTGACCCGCATCACGGCGTGACGCGTCTTGTCGTTCGCACGCAGCGCCGCCTCGATCTGCGCCTGCACGATGCTGGCATACCAACCCCATTTGCTGCCGCCGCCACCGCCGCCTCCTCCGCCGCCGATCAGTCCGCCCTTGCCGCCCTTCAACGTGCCGGGCCCAGCCGTGTTGGCTTCGATCGAGGGCGGGCTGTCCATCGGCGTGTCGGGCGCATCCGGCGGCGCTTCCTTCGGGATGTCGACCGGCTTCTCCTCGATCATCTCCTGCTTCACTGGGGTCTGCTCGACCATCTTCTGCTCGGGCTGCTGCTCCGGCGGCGGTGGTGGAGGCGGAGGTGGCGGCGGCACGATCATCGTCACCTGGAGCTCGTTCACCTTGCGCGGCGGGTTCTTGTCGCCGCTCAAGAGAACCATGATGCCGCCGACCATCAACGCGAGCACCAACAGACCGCCGCCGCCCAGCAGCAGATAGCGCCGCCAGGCCGGTCCTTCGTTCTCCTCGGTGGTGTCGCGCTGATCCATCGGCGTTACATGCGCTCTTGTTCACCGTGCCACCGGCTTGGTCGCCATGCCGACCTGGGTGAAGTTGAGGCGGCCGAGCATGTCGAGCACGTCGACGACGTTCTGGTACTGGGTCTGAGCGTCGCCGCGCACGACGATCGGAAATTCCGGCGTCAACGCGCGCTGCTGCACCAGCCGCTGCTCGAGCTCGGGCAGCGTCACCGGGATCGTGTCGAGGAACAGCTTGCCGTCATTGGCGACCGTGATCGCCTTGGTGGTCTGCTGCGCGAGGCTCGGCGCCGCGCTCGCCTTCGGCAGGTTCACCTTCATGCCCTGCACGGTCGCCGTGGTCATGATGATGAAGATCACAAGCAGCACGTAAGCGAGATCGAGCATCGGCGTGATGTTGATGTCGTCGTACGGCTTGTTTTCGGACTGGACTTGCATGGGTTCACTCCGCCGCCTGCTTCACCGGCTCATCCGGAAGCTCGTAGGACTCCGCGATCCGCGTGATGAATTCGTCGACGAAGACCTGCATCTCGCTGGAGACGTCCTTGATGCGGATCGTCAGGTAGTTGTAGGCAAACAGCGAGGGGATCGCGACGCCGAGGCCGGCGACGGTGGCGACCAGCGCGGCCGCGATGCCCGGCGCGATCGCGTTGACGTTGACGTCGCCGGAGGCCGCGATCGCCGCAAAGGTGATCATGACGCCGACGACGGTGCCGAGCAGTCCGAGGAACGGACCGCCGGAGATCGCGATGGTCAGCATCACCATCAAGCGGTTGAGGCGCTGGCTCTCCCGCACGAAGCCGCTGTCGAGCACGGCGCGGATCGACTGGATCGCCTGCGGCGACAGCCGGCGATAGCCGCCACCCGCAAAGCGCCGCCGGATCTCCTTCGCACCGGCTGCGAACAGACGGTAGAGCGGCGCGGCGTGGACCGACTTGCGCTGCTTCTTGCCCATCTCGCCGCCGAAGCTTGGATCGTTCTCCTCGCTGTCGAGCTGAAGCAGCCCGCCGATATCGGTCGAGGTCTCGCGGAAATGCCCGAGGAAAAGCTCGTTGCCTCGAGTGACCCGGTTCAGATACGAGATGCGATCGACCATGACGTACCAGCTGATGAACGCCATGATGCCGAGCAGCCCGATGACGACCCAGCCGTCGAGCGTCACCGAGCGCAGGATCACGCCGAAATAGCCGCCGCTGAACCAGCCCGAGGTCTCCTCGTCGACGCTGAACGAGATCAGCTTGGCCTGGTCAGGCCCCTGCCCGATCGCACCCAGCTTGATGAAGCCGGCCGGACGCGCGACCTTCGCGATCTGGAATTCATCGACGTCGCCGGCAAATCCCGTAGCCGGGGCCGCCGGTGCAGCCGCGGGCGCCGGCGCTTGTGCAGCATCTCCCGCGGCAGGAGCCGCCGCTGCGTCGGCCGCCGGAGCAGCCGCGGCCGGAGCCGCGGCCGGAGCTGCCGCAGCCGCGCCGAGCTGCGCTACGCCTGTCATGGTGGGCAGGCTTGCGGCCAGTGTCGCGGCCTGATTGCCATCGACATAGAGCGTGATCTGTCCGCCCTTCGCCGTGAAGGCGATCTGATGCCAGCCGCCAGCCGTGATCGCCGCGCCGCCGGCGCTCCGCTGCGTATTGCCGCCATTTGCGACTTCGACGAACGCGACACCGTTGTCCAGTCCGACGGTGAGCCCGTTCGCACCTTCGGTACGAGAGAACAGCACGGCCCCCGGCTGCGGCGCGGTCATCTTGAGCCAGAGCGACCAGGTCAGCTCGCCGCCCTCGGCAAGCACGAGCGACGGCGATCCGGGAAGTGCGATCGCGGTCTGTCCGTCGAGGCGCGCGCCCTGCCCGATGATGGCGCCGTCAGCTGCCGGCACCGCATTCTGTGCCGAGTTCGCCCAGGCCGTGATGTCCTGCGCCGGCGTTCCGCGATCGTTGAAATGATAGACCAGCAGGGTGTCCGGATCGTAGGTCCCCTTGGCATCGACCGCAGCCGGCGCCTTCTGGTTTCCGTAGTAGAGCCAGATGTCGTTCTTCGTGCCCGGCTTCAGGTCAGGAACGCTGACCCACACCAATGCCTCGCCGAGCAGTGAATCGTATTTCTCGACATGATGCTTCAGCGGCGTCTTGTCGTCGCCCGCGATAAAGCGAAGATCGCCGCCGTCCTCCTTGGCCGCGCCAAAGCGGAAATTGCCAACATGCAGCCGCACCAGGATCGGCGCCGTGCCGATGGCGTCGCTGATCCCGGCGCCGGACTGGCCGGTGTCGATCGTGATCTTCTTGCGCAACGTCCACTGATCGTTCCACCACGCCGACGCAGGCTTCGGCCACAGCACGGCCGCGAGAACGAGAAGCAGCATCAGCGGTGCGCTCACGCCGTATCGGCGCCGTGATCCAAAGCGAAGGAGCGACATCTAGAATTCTCCCCAGACCCGAAAGCTGAACCGTGGATGGTTGGCGACAGTGACCTGCTGGCTGGTCAGCGGCATGCCGACGAAAACGATGCTGTTGAAGTAACGAAGCGCCTTCATGCGCATGCCGACGCCATAGCTCGCGAGGTCGAAATGCGACTGCTGGTCGGTCAACGGCTCATGGATCCTGGCGTTGGCGCCGTCGACGAAGGCAAAGAAGCGCCACTCGTCGAACGCATTGTACTTGATCGGCTCGCCCATCGGATTGGGCAGCGTCTGCTGCAGGTATTGCGCGAGGTTGGGTGTGCGCATTTCCAGCGTCCCGGCGACGCCGTAATCGCCGAGAACCTCGGATTCGAGATAGCCGCGCACCGTGTCCTGTCCGCCGAGGCTGAACTGCTCGCTCGACACCAGCGGCTGATCGGCCGCCTGGCCCTGGAGTTTTGCGTAGAGCTGGAAGCCGCCGGCAAAATCCTGGGTGTGCGAGATGTCGGCGTGCAACGTGATGAAGCTCGCGGTGGCATCGAAACGCTTGGCGTCGAACTCGTCGCGGCTGGAGCCGATGCCGCGCAGGCCGGCGGTGACCGTGGCGTTGAGCTGCGTGAGGTGCCCGTCGCCCTGCCAGGTCGCACCGTAACTGGCGACCAGCGGCACATAGGTCACGGGCGAGTCGAAGGCGTCGGTGCCCAGTTTCAGTGATTGCTTGAAATCCTTGTAGTCGACGCCGAGCGACAGGGTCTGGAACAGGTCACCCTTCGACGGCAGCGTCAGCACCGCGCGCCCGCCGACCACCTGGCCGGGACCGACGACGTTCGCGCCGCCGACGGTTGCGACCGAACTATCCGAGACCAGGCCGTAGACGAGAATGCTGAGCCAATCGATCTCCGTGCGCGCCAGATATGAGCCGGAGACGACCATCGCGTCCTTCGGATTCATCGGCGCGATCTGGTAGGTCCAGGTCATGGAGTGGCCGAGCTGCCAGAGGTCGTCGTAGTGCATCGAAACGCTGGTCCGCAGCGGCGTGGTGCTCGGGCTCTGCTTGTTGTTGAGCTCGACACTGCCGTGCAGCGGAAAGGTATCCTCGACATTGAGGTCGACATCGACCGTTCCGGGCGCCACGCCCGCGCGCAACGCCGGCGTGATGCGCCGGTCAGCCCAGCGATTGAGCGCGACGATGTCCTTCGTCACGTCCTCGAAATTGGGCAGCGTCCCCTCCTTCAATGAGGGAGCGTTGTCCTTGATGTTCTTGAGGTCGAAATAGCGCGAGCCCTTGACGCGCAAACGCCCGACCCGGCTCTCGGTGACCTTGAGCACGATGAAGCCACGTTGGGCATCCTGCTGCGGGACACCCACGCTCACGGTCTGAAGACCCTTGTCGTGATAGGCCTTCTCCACAGCGGCGCGCGCCTTCTCGACGTCCTGTGCGCTCTTGTTCGGACCGAGGAAGGGATAGACCGCGGCCTCGACCTCGATCTGCGGCAGGTTGTCCGCGCCCTCGACGCGAAACTCGTCGATGTCGAAATGGGCCTCCGGAGCCGCCGGCTTGGCTGGCTCCGTGGCATTCTTTGCCGGTGCGCCTTCCGCAGGCTTCGCCGGCGCAGGTTTGGTGGCGCCGGCCTCGGGCTTCGCAGCCGCGGGCCTCGCACAGACCGCGCAGATCAACAGACCGCAGAGGACAAGCTGCGAAGCGCATGCGGCGGCCGACCGGCCTCTCCGCACCGCGCGCAACCGAAGACGCGCATGACGACGCGCGCTCCTCTCATACAGACCACGCGAATTCACCACAGCCTCGATATCATTCTCGCATTGCGGCCAGCCTGTGCCGACCGCGATGATGTTCGGACAGCCCGAACCCACCGGCACGCGCCAGTCTGCCGGGCTTATCCGATAGACGTCGCGCCCGCGGCGCCCGCGAAAAGATTCTCGAGCTCTTCGACGCGAAGCGACGGCTGAAGTGGTGATTCCACGCAACATGACACGACTATCGTTAGACATCTGTTATCGACTAACAGTTCGTCACATTATCGTTGTGCGCCCTCTCTACCGTTCCGCAAAATTCGGGGTTTAATAAGTGGGGCGTAACATGACTATCGACATCATCTCCAACCTGCGCAGCCTGCTGCTCGCCGAATACGTCGACTTCGACCGGCGACTGACGCGCCGCCTCGGCTCGCCGGACCTCGCCTCCGAGGCCCTCAACGAGACCTATCTCCGTCTCGCCGGCATGCGGGAGATCGGGGCCGTGCGCAGCCCCAAGGCCTATCTGTTTCGGATCGCCCTTAATATCGCCACCGATCGCCGCCGCGCCGAGAAGCGCCGCCTCACCTCCGACGAGGTCGATGCCGTGCTCGAGATCCCGGACGATCGGCCGGATGCTGCGCGGGTGATCGAGGATCGCTCGGATGTCGAGCTGCTGAAGCGCGCGATCGCCGAGCTTCCGGAGCGCCGGCGCCGCGTCCTGATGCTCTCGCGCATTGAGGGTCTGCCCAACCGCGAGATCGCCGCCCTCCTCGGCGTCACAGTCCGGACCGTCGAGACCGACCTCAAACAGGCGGTCGAGCACTGCGCCGAGCGCCTCAAAAGACCCGTGCGTGACAAATTCGGTTTTCAGCGCGTCGCATCGTCTCACCTACAGAGATATGTCGATCGGGGCCATCCGCTCATGACCGGCATGGGCGGGAAAGCGCTGGATCGTGACGAAGCGAAACCATCAGGTCGATCACTTAGATCCGTTAGTCCGTGAGGCATTGTCGTGGATCATGCGCCTCAAATCGGGCGAGGCGACGATCGCCGATGCCGAACAACTGATGGATTGGCGCGGCAGAAGTTCCGCCCATGAACATGCATTCCGCGATGCCGTAAAATGCTGGCGCGCGATCGGCCAGGCGCTGGCGACCAGCCGCCCGGCGCCTGCTGTGCGGCGCCGGCGTCCAACGGGCAGTAAGAAGCGGGCATGACGGCTTGGGCTTGATTGAGAGCCCCCCATCGCAGCACGTATCAGATCGACAGATGCCGGATCAGCGCAGGTCGGATGGCGATTTTCGCTCGGCTGCGCTGCGCAGGCGCGTGTTGAGCTCGGCAAAATTGATCGTGCCGCCGACAGCAGTCCGGATGTGGCCACGAGTTGCACCACCATTACTGCTACCGCCAGCACTGACGGATGACCGTCCGAAAGTGGGCTGGGGAACTGAGCCGGTGACGGCAACGCCGTTGGCGGCCAGATGCGCGCGGACTCGCGTGCAATATTCGACCGACAGATAGGAGAACCGGGTCTCGCCATGGCCGGCGCGATATTTCATCGTCGCCGTGCAGAGATCGCCACCGGCCCGGCGCCAGGCGCCGGCGAGATATTGCACGCCATAATGGACATTGACCTCGGGAGTGGCGAGTTCCGACGGCGTTCCGGCAAAGCCCATCATCCGCGCCGTCGGCAACATCACCTGCATCAATCCGACCTCGCCGTCCAAGCCGACCACGGCAGGATTGTACCTGCTCTCGACCGCCATCACGGCATCCACAAGCGCCGGTGGCAGGCCGAAGGCGAGCGATTCACGCTCGATGAGCTGACGATATTCGGCCCGGCCAGCGCGCCAGTCGCGGCCGAACACTGCGCTGCTTCGGAACGAGTAGTTGGCCAGCAGCGGATTCGCCGGCGGGAAATCGGCGGCCGTGAGCGGCCGCGGCGCGAAGCGCTCGAGCACCAGCGGCTGGGGCGCGCCATCACCTGCTTCAATTGATGGAGCGGCCGTGGCGCCAATCTCGGCTCCGTGGCTGCTTTCATCCTCTTGCGCCCTCGCCTGCCCGTTCAGGACGGCGAGCAGGCACAGCGCCATCGCCGGCCACAATAGGTGTGCTGGCGGGAGGGTCATGGCTCGTGCACGGGATTTCGACATCAGCGATGCGGGAGCACGTTGGCGATGGGCGGCGGACGAAAGGGTGTGGCCGAACGGCCGTAGTTGGAGCCATATTGCTGGCGGACGGCCGCCTCATTGGCATTGCCCACGCGCACGTCGGACGATCGCGCATCGATCGGAGGCAGGTTGAGCGACGGATTGACCTTGTCCACCTCGCGACGAAGCTTCTCATTCAGACAGCCGAACGCGCTGTTGCCTCCGATCTGAACGTCGACGCAACGTTGAACTGTGGAACTGGTCCCGCCACCAACAATCGTGCCCTCCCGCGGCCCAGCCGGCGAAGTGGCCGGCGGATTGAGCGGGCCTGGAGCCTGCGCCATCACCGGGATTGCCATGGTCGCGACGAGACAGGCCGCCAGGCAGCCTCGACGGGGAAATCCAAACCTCGACAGAGCATCGCCCATGCCGCGAAGCCTCCATTAGCCAGCGCGCCTGATGCCGGGAACCTGCGCGATGATATCATTGCCGGACACCCGCCCCGGTTGAGACTCTCATGCTAACATAGCTCGCCGAAATTGACGCGTCCCGATTTGAGAAAGGCGCGCGCCTTCCGTCCCCTCGGCCTGCTGCCGCCATCACTCAGAGCCTGCTTCGAACCACCTTGATATCGTTGACGAGAAGCGCCCCGTTGTCGACCGTCCCGACCGCCGTGTTGATGAAATTGAGAACCTTGGTGAGGTCGACCTGAGGCGCGTTGGCGGCATAAAGCACGTCGAAGGGGCGCATCTGCATCTTGGTGGCGACGAAATAGCCCGCCGGGTCCTGGAAATTGACGTTGAAGACGATCGGAACGGTCTCGCCGTCGTATTTCGAACAGTCGATGCCGAGCTGCTTTGCGACGTCGCGCGGCTCGCGGCGATAGAGAAACACCGAGGCCGGATCGGCTTGCAGGTCGAGCAGGCCTCCGGCCTTGGCGACGGCCTGCGTCAGATTGATGCGCCATGCGTCAAAGTTGAATTCGCCCTGCTGGCCGGTCGCGCCAAAGGCAACGAACTTCATTGGCTCACGGTAGAGATAAATGCGGTCCCCCGGCTGCACGAAGACGTTGCTCGCGGGGAAATAGACCAAATTTCCGAACGGCAGCGTTGCGCGTTTGCCACCGCGCTCGAGGACCACCCAGGTTTCCCAGCCGGCGCCGCTGATGCCGCCGGCACGAGTGATCGCGTCGGTGATCCGATCCTGCGCGCCGGCAGCCGGCATCGGGAAGCGTACCGGCGTCCTGACCTCGCCGAACACGCTGACTAGCGATGAGCGCTGCTGGCTCGATGTGACGACGACTTGCGGATCGATCGCGCGCTTCTTGATCTGCGCGAGGATGTCATCTTGGATCTGCACGTTGGTGCGACCCGCCGCGCGTATCCTGCCGGCATAGGGCACCGTGATGTTGCCGTCGTTGTCGACGGCCTGATCCGGCAGGTTGACGAAGTTGCCCGGTCGGACGCCGGCTTCGAGCGGGACGTACAGACCGCCGGCCGAAGCCTCAAAGATGGTGACGCTAACGATATCGCCGATGCCGAAATGGATGCTTGAGGGAGGACGGCTATCCGCCAGACCACCTGGCAGTCCGTTAGGCTCGAACTTCTCCAATTGGCGCACGATGTCGGGTGTAAGCTTGACGACGGCGTACGACAGCACGCTGGTATTTTCTGCCTTGACGTCGACGCTCGCCGGCCCAGACATCGAAATAAATCCGCAGCCGCCCAGCAGCGTGGAGCAGATCAGATAACACGCGATCGCCAGACAGTTTCTCAATCGCATGATCGTTTCGCGCTCAGCCTACGTACGCTTGCCAAGCCCGCACGGCGCGGCGCGCCTGCACGCTTTCCGCAACCAGTTGCGGATCAGCTTGTGGTTCCTGCTTCATAGACGCCGCAGATGCGGCGACCACGAAAACAAGATGCGCGATATGGCTCGGAGAGTGCGCGGGAGACCTTCAGAAAAGCAGCCGCGAAATAGTGAACGATCGACGCACCGGGCAGCGGCTGACGTCAGCGGTGCCGGCAGATTCGCAACCACCGAACCGATTTGATCAACTGGTAGGCCTTTCGTCCGGATCGCGGCGGCGGCTCATGGCCACATCGGCCAGCCGAAACGCGCAGCGATCTTCACGTCCCCGAGAGGAGCTTGCGTAGGCGCGCGACTTCGAGCCGGGTTTCCTCGAACACGAGCGTCAGAAGCGCGTTCTCGCGCTTGAGGTCTTCGATGCGGCGAAGGCCGCTTCTTTCATCCTGTTTCAAGCCGAGATCGTAGACGTTCTCGCTGGAATCTTGCGGCGCGGACTTAAGGCAAGCCAGTTCCATCGCATTTGTCGCGCGCATTTCTACCCCCCAAACAAAAACACACGCCCGACATCGAGCGTTCACAAGAACAGCAGCCCACTGCCTTCGCGACGTCTATTTGCCATTCTTGTAAGAATGTTTCTTATCGTTGCTGTGACCAATACTAAAAACAATTTCAGATTTGCGAAGAAAAACGATCGTTATGTTGGGTGAAATGCGGTCATTGCGTGACGACGGCGCAATTTCGACCGATCGTCGCGAATTCCTAACCCGGAAATAGCGACAGTCCGACCACGTGCGTTCGAGGTACGGCCGTCATCTCTATGGCCCCGCAACGACGCACAGGCCTGGCACTATCGCTTGCATTCAGATCACGCGAAGACGCTCGCCCGCCGCCGGTGCGACGCGGTTCACCGACTACCGCGGCCACTGCTGCGCGAATGGATTGGCTAAATTGGCCGGCTGCTGTCCGCGCTGCATGTTCGCATTCGTCAGCGTTGGAAGAACACCGGGCGCCTTCGCGTTGACAGCCAGCGCGGGCGGTGGAGGTGGCGGCGGAGCCGCAGCGAGCGCCGCGGGCGGTCCCGGCTTCAGGTCGGGAGGCGGCATGTCGAGAACTGTATTGTCCAGCCCCTTAGCCAACTCAACCTGACGGGGCCGCACGTCGTGCAACGTCCATCCCTGATGGTTCTGTCCCCGCTTCAGCCGCAGCACGGCCTTGCTGGTGGAGTCGATGAACAATCCGATCCTCTCACTCGATCCGGCGACGGTGCCGAGCAACGTGAGCTGCGGCTTCTCCGGCTCCTGCCGCGGTGGCGCAGCGACCGGTGCCGGAGCGGAGCGCGCCAGCAGTTCGGGGCGCGGCGCCGGACGGCGCGACGGCGCAAATAACGGTTGATCGCGGGTCGCGGACAAACGCGCCATGGGAATTGACCAGAGCGGATTGCCGCTGGTGATGCGCTCAGTCGATTGCGCAGCCGCGACAGCTGGCACTGCGGGCAGCGTCGCGGCGGGCGGCGCAGCCGCAGCTGGTGTCGGCTCCGCGGACTTTGGCGCAAACAGATCACCGCCACCGGGATCGACGGTCTGCGCGCCCATCGTCAGCGGCGTATTCGCGGCCAGCGCCGAGGCATGGCCGATCAGCAACGAACCAATCAGCAGTGCAAGTGCGCGCATTTCCCCGCATTTCCCCGGATCGACATAACGGCGAGAAATAACGTTCGCATCTCTCGGAAATGTGACACAATGATACTAATGCTATCGTCGTAGCTTGATCAAGCCTAATCTCGCGAGTAATGATCGCAACGGCCGCCCTACTTCTGGCTTTGCCGCTGCCCGGAGACGCCGAGCACGATGCGTAGCTTTCCGCCCTGCGTCGATGCCGAGGGCGCCTGGATGACCAGCTCGTCGACGAACAGAAACGGCATACCCGACTCGAGGTCGTACAAAAGCGGCTGAAGTTGAACGGGATCAATTTCAAGGCTCGACGTTGCGGTGATGAAACCTGCTTTCGACTTCGGCCCGAGGAGATCGACCTGCGACGACAGTGTATTGCCGTTCACCCGCTTCGTCGCGGCCGCGACGCGCTGGAGCAACGCGGCGCCGGCGAGCGAGGCACTGCTGCCCTCGAGAAAGGGTGAACCCGGCGGGACGCCAACGTTGGCCCGCGCGGCCGGCGCCCGCTCCGGGCCTCGCACCTCCAGCCGATCGAGGATCTCGGCGGCCGCTCCCACAGCGTTACGCCGCTCCAATATGTCGAGCGCCGTGCCGATCGTGGCAAACAGAAACAGTGCGATCAGCGCGACATAGGCGGCAGCCGCCGCGATCGGAAACCGTCCGAGAAGCGCCTGGATTTTCTGCATGCCGATCATGTGCCGGACCCAAAATATGGCTTGAGCTTTGTTTCAATGTGAAAGCGCTCGCCCGGCTCATTGGCGGCGTGTGTCGTCGGCGCGAAAAAGCCCGCGCTGGAAAATTGCGGCGATTGCTCCAGGATCGAGATCAGCGACGGCGCATCGCGGGTGACCCCGACGATCTGCAACTTGTCGCCTTCGATCCGGACTTCGGTCGCATAAGTATCCTGGGGCAGCAGCGCCGAGAGCGCATCAATCACAATCACGCTGGCGGCTGTGCTCTGCTTGCGGCGGATCAATAGCTCGAGCGGGCTGCCACCCGCGCCGGTCTGATTGCCCCGCATGATCGCGCGCCGCTCCGAAATCCGCTGTTGGATCTGCTGGGCTTGGGTGTCATAGGAATCGGCGACGAACCCGCCGAACCCAAACGACAGCATCGCCAGCACACCGGTCGTCGCGAGCGTTGCGACGAGGCCGGTTCGCAGCCGGCGGTTTTCAGCCTGCTTGCCGCTGCGCTGGTCCAGCACGACGATCCGCCCGTGATCCGATGTCACGGTCGAGATCTCGACAGCGGCGGCGCCCAGATCGGAGAACGCCTGCGCCAGAGAATCCGCCGCCGCGCGCCCGGTCGTCACCACCGTGGTTTCGATGCGATCACCGCCTATGTCATGCGGCGGCGTCCAGTGGAATAGCGCTTCGCTCGCGGTCCAAGGTGTGATGCGATCGATCTGCGCCCGGATGATGCCGTCGAGGAACTCGGCGGCACGACCGGGCAGCTCGATGGGACGGAACACGAAGCGGGATGGCTGCAGCCGCAATTCGACCACACCGCCGCGAACCGCGGCAGCCCATTGCGCAGACAGCTCTTTGCCGATCGCACCATCCGCCGTGTCGACGGGACAGGGAGCGAGATCGCCGTCCGCGGTTTTCATTCCTGGCGCGAGCCGCATTGCGAAGGCGCCGGCCTCATCCTCCGCGACCTCGATGCGGCGGACCGGCTTGACATGAGCAAGCCGGTCGCTCACGACGCCTGCGACCGTGTCGATCCACAAGGATAGCGCTGCCGTAATATCACTCACCAGGCTCATCGCTGCGCCGCTCCTGTCGCTGGATCGATCTCATCCCGCCATGTGAACACCCGGTACGCCATCTTCGCGCCGGGTCCGGGAAGCATAATGACCCCTTCCGACGAGCTCTTTCGACCGTCGGGTAGAATGATCTGCATGCGAATGCGATAGGCATCGCTCCCGGCCACCGTTGCACCGGCCACCCTGCCGCCGAGCGCGCCCAGCACGAATTCCGGATCATTTGTCGGCAACGAGTTCGCGCTGATTCAGGAATGCGTCGAGCTTTGCGGAGGTCATCTCGGGCAACGCGGCAATGACTTGCGGAGCGGCATCCAGCACATTGATCCCCGCAGTTCCGCTGTACACCGTCAAGTATGGCCGTACCCGCTCCAAAAGCGCCGCAGGCAGGCCCAGCACGAGCGAGAGCTCATCGACGCTGCTGAAGGGAGCATGGCGTGGCAGGTAGCTCAATCCGGAGGCGATGTAGAGAGCGTCCTCACTGTCCTGGCCGTTGTGTCTTGGCGCGCTCCGCCACGCGACAACCCGGTCGGCAAATTGGCTGGCCGAATCGGGCTCGACGCCGACGGCTGCGAACAGCCCACCGATCATCGACCGAGGGGCCATGTTGAGATTGATGCGTGCCGACTCCGCCTGATACTCGACCGTCACTCTCGCGTTCGCCAGCCCGAAGGCAAAGCCGCCATGCGTCGGGCGCGAAACCGTTGCGGGAGCCGACAGCCTGTAAGCGGTCAACTCGATGCCGGCTGTCGATACCATCTGGAGCTGCGTGGGCGCATCGAACACGGCGAGCGCGATGGCCGATTGCGTCATGTACACCGAGCCCACGATGGCGAGCGCAGCGAGCGCGGCAAGCAGCCACAAGGCCGCGACCACGATGAAGCCACGCTCGCCCACGCGCGAAGCGCCTTCCTTGGCAAAGGTCACGGTCACCTGACCTCCGAACCGTTGTTGTTGCGCGCCTGGGTGTCCGGCGGCGGCGCGTCATTGGCCTGCTCGGATTGCGGCGGGCCTGTATCGGCACGGACCGGCGTCGCGGTCGACAGCACGACCTTGCCTTCGGCGTCGTGAAGGTCAAAGCGGACCACCGTCGGCAGGCTCGCCCAGCTGGGCCAGTTGCCGGTCCACCCACCGCGCGGGCCGGCAAAGGCAAAAGTGATACGAAGCGGACCGCGCAGCAACACGACCGGATCCGCGAACGGTATCGGATCAACCAATGGATCCCCGGTCGGGAGCAGGACGAAAGGCGCGCGCGTTCGCACCAGCGCCCGGCCATTGCGGTCGCTCGTTTCGGCAATCCGCACGATCTCCAAGCCCGGGAGGTTGTTCGGACCGAGTGCCGAGCGCACGAAGGTAACGGCTGCCTCGTCACCTCGAAACAGCACCGCACTGCTCGTTCGATCGGCCGTCACGAACTCGGCCGCGGACAGGTCTGCCGCCAGGCGATCAAGCGCGATCGTGACCTGCTCGTTGCGCTGGGTCTGGAGCAGCCCGCGATTCCAGGGTGGCAACCACTCCCCGGTCACGCTCGCCAGCGCGCCGAGGACCAATCCCATCAGCGCAATGGCGACGAGGGCCTCGAACATGGTGAAGCCCGCAGTCGATCTCCACACCGTGCGCCGGGACGACGTCATTGGCGTTCCTCCCGGTATTGCAGGCGCACGGTCTCCAGCGAGACGATCGCACCGGTCGGCGATTGCACCCGCAGCTCGATGCGTCGCGGGATGAACGGCGAATCCGCCACCGCCGTCTCGTCATCCACGAACGGCGAGATCCGCATCTGCCAGCGATAGCCGGCCTCCCTGCCTACAAGCTCGGTCGGAAGCGGCTGACCGCCCTGCGGCAGGCGGGATGCGATCAGCCGCGCCGTCTGCATCAATGCGGTATGCTGCTCGAGCTGCTGCGCGCCGCGCACGTTCCTGGCGACAAGCGAGCCGATCGCGGCGAGCACGATCGACACCAGCGCCAATGCGACCACCGCCTCGATCATCGTGAAGCCGGCTTCACTGTGACGCCTGGACGATATCCTGCGCGACAATGTCTATCCCTCCCGTCAACCAGTTCACCCGCACATCGAACCCGCTGCCGAACCGCGTCAACCGTATCGTTCCGCCGCATGACATCCCGCTCGGAAGGAACGTGATGGTCGAAGGCACCTCCCGGCCGTTGCAGCGCTGCGGCAGCAGCGCATCGAACGCGACGTCGTCCGGCACCCTGACGAATCTCGCGCTCGAACCGGCCCGGACGGATCGCCCGGGCGCATCGACCACGGCGCCGAACGATAGGCGGCGTGCCAGCGCCGCATTGCGATCGGCCTTGAGCAAGGTGGCGATCTGGATCGCATAGGCTTCCAGCTTCGGCCGCGACGTCGATATCGGCATGCGCGGCAGCGAGATGGCAACGAGCAGCGCCATGATCGCGAGCACGCAGACCATCTCCAGCAGCGTGAAACCCGCCTCGCCGCTACTTCGCAGCCGAGGTGATATCGCTGGCCGTTCCCGTTCCCCCTTCCTGGCCATCCGAACCGAGCGAACGGATTTCGTAAGGATCCTTCTCCCCGGGCTGCTTGTAGACATAAGGATTGCCCCATGGATCGTTGGGAACGCTGCCGCCCTTCACATAGGGCCCATTCCAGGACGTCACGCCGCTGACCGGGCTCGCGAGCGCGGCCAGCCCCTCCGAGCTTGTCGGAAAGCGGCCGGCATCGAGATAGAACAGGTCGAGCGCGCTGCCAAAACTCTGGATCTGGATTTTTGCGGCCTTGACGCGGGACTCGCTGAGATAGTTGAGCACGCGCGGACCGACCAGAGCCATGATCATGCCGATGATGGTGATCACGACCAGCATCTCGACCAGCGTAAAACCCTCCTCCCCGCGACGGCGCCGACGCCGCCGCGGCGGAGCGAACAGGCTCCTCCTCGAAAAGCGGATCATGCGTGCCCTCCCTTGTTCATCCGACAACTTGCGTAACTGACAGCAGCGCCGTCATGACCGACACGATCAATCCGCCGACGACGACGCTGATGAGGATGATCGCCGCAGGGCCGATGATGGCCACGACGCGATCGAGCTGGCGCTGCAGCTTCTCCTCGTAGAATTCCGCGACCCGGCCCGACAACGTCGGCAGCTGGCCGGTCTCCTCGCCGAGCCGCAACATGCGCACCGCGACCGGCGGCAAAACTGCCGAGGCGGCCAGCGCTTCCGCGAGCCTGCCGCCATGGCGCACGCGGTCGGCCATCGCCGCCCATGCCGGTACGTCCCCGGTGGCCGTCATGATGTCAATCAGGATGCGCAGGGTGGCGGTCAGCGTCACGCCGCTGCCGAGCAGGATACCGAGATTACGCGAGAACAGCGCGGCGCGATGAAATTCGACGACCGTTGAGATCACCGGCAGCCTTGCGAGCTGCGTCACGACGCTCGCACGAACCGCAGGCCTGCGCCAGGCCAGCCAGCCGCCGATCACGACGATGCCGACCACGGCGCCCACCTCCAGGCCATGGCCGCGCAGCACGTCGGACAGAGCAAGGAAGACCTCGATGACCGGATCCGTCTTCGCGTTGAAGTCCCGCAGCACCGCGGAAAATTGTGGCAGCACGAACGTCACGAAGAAGATCAGCACGCCCCCGGCCGCGAGCAGTACGAAGGCCGGATACTGCAAGGCTCCTGTCACCTTGCGGCGCAAGGCCTCGGCCCGCGTTCGCTCGATCCCGATCGTTTCCAGGATGTGATCGAGCCCGCCGGACATCTCTCCGACTCGGACGAGGGCGACATACATTGCTGGAAACAGCGTTGGTTCGCGCCCGAGCGCCTCGGCAAAGCTCTCGCCGGACATGATCGCATTCTTGATGTCGTTGATGACCGGACGCAGCCGGCCGACATCCATGTCGCTGGCCAGCAGTTCGAGCGCATCGTTGAGGCGCGCGCCCGCCTTCAACAGCAAAGCAAGATCGCGGGTGAAGATAGTGACATCCGCCGGGCCAGGTCTTGACAGCGACAGCGAGGCCAGCGACAGCGACCAGCCCCTGGCCTCTTCCTCGGGGCCGGCATCGATCGCGACCAGCCCGAGATATTCAATGCGCTGGGCAACCTCGGCGAGATCAGCCGCGGTGATCGAGCCGGAAACGACCTCGCCCTTCTGTGTCAGCGCGCGATAGCGGAAGTTCGGCATCTCGTCACCGTACGGTGGTCACGCGAAGGATCTCTGCCGCCGAGGTCATGCCCGACAGGCACTTGGCAAGGCCGTCCTCGATCATCGTCGTCATGCCGTTGCGAATGGCGACCTTGTCGATGGATTCCCAGTCGGACTGCTCCTCGACCAGCGCGCGAACTTCCTCGTTCATCTCCAGCACCTCGAACACGCCGATACGGCCACGGTAGCCGACGCCGCCGCAGCGCTCACAGCCGGCTGGTTCGAAGATGACATTGCCGACGGCGAGACCCACTGCCGTGTAGCGCGGATCGGCCTCGACGTCGGCATGGGTCAGCGGCCGGCTGGTCTTGCAGCGGTCGCAGAGCTGGCGCACCAGGCGCTGCGCGATCACCGCGCGCAAGGTCGAGCGCAGCAGGAACGCTTCGACACCGAGATCGAGCAGACGCGGGACAGCGGCTGCCGCTGTCTCGGTGTGCAGCGTGGTCAGCACCAAATGGCCGGTAAGCGCGGCGTGGATGGCGACATGCGCCGTCTCGGAGTCGCGGACCTCGCCGACCATGATCACATCAGGATCCTGGCGTACGAAGGAGCGCAGCGCGGTCGCAAAGGTCAGGCCGATCGACGGCTTGGCCTGGGACTGGGAGATGCCGGGAATTTCATATTCGACGGGATCTTCGATGGTCAGGATCTTCCGCGTCGGCTCGTTGAGCAGCGACAGCACGGTCGCGAGCGTCGTGGTCTTGCCGCTGCCGGTCGGTCCGGTGACGATGATCATGCCGTGCGGCAAGGCGAGCATGCGCCGCAATTTGGCCTGATCGCTCGCGAGGAAGCCGAGCTTGTCGATCGACAGTAGGGCGCGGTCACGTGGCAGCAGGCGGATGACGGCGGACTCGCCATGCTGCGTCGGCATGATCGCGACGCGCACGTCGAGCTCCGAACGTGCAGCACGCACACGCGCGCCACCGTCCTGCGGCAGCCGACGCTCGGCGATGTTGAGGCCCGCCAAAATCTTGATGCGGGAAATCACCGCCGCCGGCGGAACGCCGTTTGGCGTCGCAACAACGCGCAGGAGACCGTCGACCCGCATCCGTACCACCAGCGACGTGCGCCCAGGCTCGATGTGGATATCGCTGGCGCGTAGCTCCACCGCTGTCTCGAACATGTCGTTGACGGCCCGGACGACGGGCGCCCCGCTGGCGAGGTCGCGCAGATTGTCAATGTCATCGTCTTGCACCGCGGCACTGACGGTATTGTCGGTGCTGCCGGCCTCCTCATCGCCGAGCCGCTGGTCGAGCACGGTGGCAATGTCCTCGAACGAAGCCACTTTGATGATAGGGGCCGTGCCGAGCACGATCCCCGCCGCCTGGATCGACGCCCGGTCTGTCGGGTCGGCCAGCACGAGCACCGGCGCTCCGCCGGCTGGCTGACACGGAAACACTGCCATCTCGCGCAGGAACCGGCGGGAGAACTGCTGCACCCGGGATTCCGCTACCATCATCTCCTGAAGCGCAATGCGCGGGAGCTCAAAGAACAGCGCGACCTCGTCGGCAAACTCGCTGGCCGACAATTCGCTCATTTCCCACAGCTTGCGGAGACCACCCTCAGTGGGGCCGGACCCGTTCAGCCTGCCGAGCTTGGTCCCGTCCGCCTTCAGGCCGGCCTTTTGGCTGAAACGAGCTGCGAACTCGTGCGCATTCGGGGAAGCCATGAACGTCTACCGGAAACTCTGACAGCCGCCCAAAGCGGCGAGCGCGCCGTTTACCTTACTTCTTCGGTCGGAAATGTGACGTTTCGATCCGCGGCACTGCATATGGCCAGCCCGTTCCAACCGCGGCGCCAATGAACGCCCTTGATATTCCTCCGCGATTTTTGCTCGATATACGTGAATGTGTAACATATCTTATTGTGATTGTCTCACCGCAGGGAACATTGATAACACATCACTGTCACAGGAGAGAGTTAAGCAAGCGTCATTCGGCCCGACCCGCCCCGAATGGCGGCAACGGGCGGCGCGTGAGTGGGGTCGATAGTGAGCCGAACAGCATTCCGGATCGGCTTGGTTGTCCAGTGCTTGCTGATCTCCATGTTGCTCGGATCGTGCAACACCGTGGGCAACATCGCCGAGGCCGACAGCAACAAGGACCCTGACGTCTTCGACAAGGTCCGCTCGGTCGACCTGTTGCCGCGTTATCCAAACCAGCTGCCGCAACGCCAGCTCAGCACCGGCCCCAAGGCCAAGACCGCAATCTACGCCGCGGACCCTGGCGACGATACGCCGACTGCCGTGTCGGCGCAGGCAGCAACGACCAGCGCAGACCGGTTCGAGCTGAATTTCGACAATTCGCCCATTGCCTCCGTCGCCAAGATTGTTCTCGGCGACATCCTCGGCGTTGGCTATGTCATCGACCCGCGCGTTCAGGGCAATATCAGCCTGTCGTCGGGCCGGGCGATCCCCAAGACCGATGTCGTGTTCGCGCTCGAGAACGCGCTTCGTCTGGTCGGCGTTGCGCTGGTGCGCGACGACACCGGCTACCGGTTGATGCCCCAACCCGATGCGGTCGGGGTCGGCACGGCGGATGCGGCAGACCGCATGACGCCCGGCTACGGCATCACCATCGTGCCGCTTCAATATGTCTCCGCCCAGACCGTCATGAAGCTGGCCGACAGCTTTGCGACCAAGCAAGGCATGATCCGCGCCGACACCAGCCGCAATCTCATCCTGATCCAGGGCACCGGAAGCGAACGCCGCAACGCGGTCGACCTCGTGCTCAGCTTCGACGCGGACTTCCTGAAGGGACAGTCCGTCGGCATCTTCCCGGTGCAGAACAGCAATCCGGGACCGATCATCGCCGAGCTTGATAAGATCGTGGATTCCGGCGAAGGCGGCATGACGCAGGGCGTCATCAAGTTCCAGTCGATCGCCCGCATGAACGCGGTCCTCGCGGTGACACGGAAGCCGGAATTGCTGAGCCGCGTCGAGACCTGGATTCACCGCCTCGACACCACCAATACCGGACGATCGGCGGTCCACGTCTACCGCGTGAAATTCGGCGACGCTAAACAGATCGCACGTGTACTGAACGATGTCTTCGGCGGCAGCGGCTCATCTAGCTCCTCGTCATCTCCGCTGGACAGCCCGGCCGGACAAGTCGCGCCCGGCTCCGGCGTGTCGGCGAGCTCGAGCGGCGGCTCAGCGCTCAACCGCCTGTCAGCCTCACCCACCGGCCAATCGGGCTCCGGAGGTTTTGGATCGAGCGGCCGGAGCGGCGGCGGAAGCGCGACCACGGCAGACGCGTCATCGAGCAATCAGGGCGGGTACGGTTCAAGCTCCGGTGCGCAAGGCGGCGGTGGCCTGTTCGACAACTCAGCCTCGGGCCAAGGCGGCGGACGATCCGGACCCGGCGGAGCCGGCGTTCTCGACGGCGTTCGCATCACAGCCGACAGTGTCAACAACACGCTCCTGATCTATGCGAGCCAGGAGCAGTACCGCACCATCGAACAGACGATCAAGGAGGTCGACCAGCCCCAGCTTCAGGTCGCGATCGACGCCACGATCGCCGAGGTGACGCTGACGGACGACCTGCAATACGGCATCCAGTCCTACATCATGAGCGGCGATTTCGGACTCAAGCCCAACACCGGCTCGTTCGGTTTCAACGGGGCGACCTCGGTTGTCGCCGCGGCAGCCGACGTTGCGCTCCAGCGCGCCATTCCCGGCTTCAACTTTCTGGTCGGCTCTGCGCAGACGCCGAGGGCGGTGCTCAACGCCTTGCATGCAATTACGGACGTCAAGGTACTGTCCAATCCCTCCGTCGTCGTGATCGACAACCAGATCGCGACGCTCCAGGTCGGCGACGAGATCCCGATCCAGACCGGAAGCGCGACCGTGCTGACCGGCAGCAACACCATCGCCAACACCACCGACTATCGCAGCACCGGCATTATCCTGCGCGTGGTCCCACGGATCAACGCCAACGGCAATGTCAGGCTCGACGTCGAGCAGGAGATCTCCAACCCCGTCAGCAACTCGTCGTCCGGTTCCTCCTCGAGCTCGACCAACTCGCTGACGCCGACGGTGTCGACCCGCAAGGTGCGCAGCTCGGTTGCCGTCGCCAGCGGGCAGACGGTGCTGCTTGCCGGCCTGATCAGCGACAGCCAAACCAAGTCTCGGGCGGGCATTCCCGTGCTCGACCAGATTCCCGGCCTCGGCGAGACCGTGTTCGGGCAGACCGACAAGCAGGTCAAGCGCACCGAGCTGATCATCTTCATCCGTCCGCAGATCATCCGCGACGGTGCCGATGCGCATTTCGTCGCCGAGGAGCTGCGCACCAAGCTGCGCGGCACGATCAACGCGATCGGGCCGAAGCAGACCGCCCCGACCACCTACCGCTGACCCTCGGGACGGATTTGATGATCAAGTCGAGCCCGCTTCTCGTTCTCGCGACTATCCTGGCAATCATCTCGGTTGGACCAGCCCGTGCGGATACGCTCGGCGCCGGAAGCGCGGCGTTCTCCCACAGCGACTACAGCCGGGCCGCCCGTCTATTGATGCCGCTGGCCGAACGCGGAAACGCCCGCGCCCAGGCCATGGTCGGCTTCATGTACGCAACCGGCCAGGGACTTCCGCAGGCCAATGACGCCGCGGGCTATTGGTACCGGCTGGCTGCCGAACAGGGCGACACCACCGCGCAATATCTGCTTGGCCTCGCCTACGACAAAGGCCAGGGCGTTCCGCAGGACGACGTGGCCGCCTACAAATGGCTCAACCTCGCCGCGGCGAATTCCCCAAAGCGCACGCGCGAGAATTTCGCCAAGCTGCGCAACGCGGTAGCCTCGAAAATGAGCCGCAGCCAGATCGCAGCCGGCCAATGGCACGCGCTGCGATGGCCCGAGGACTCGCCGTTCTGAGCGGTCTCGCGAGCGCAACCGTGTCGCAGCCGCGGCCGCACCTGAGGGGTTTACCCCGCCTGCGCATTCGTATCGATAACATTTAGATAACATAATCGCACGGTAGTAACGTTACGGAACATTATGCCCGATTCCGCCCGCGTGAGGCGGGGCAATATTAGTCAGTGAATGTCCGAGCCAAATCAAGCGAAGACCCCGTCGAAGGCCGTGACCCGGCGCATGATCGTTGCCGCGGCGGCCACGATCGCGACGCGGCCGAACAGCATGACGCGTGGAATTTTATCATCTGAAGCTCGCAAGCCATGACGTGATCTATGCCGAGGGCGCGCCTTGCGAATCCCTGCTGCTCGTCGACGAAACGATGAGCAATTCGTCGCTCTATCTGCGCAAGCACGGAGAAACGCAGGACGAACACTGCGAACCGATCCTCGGTAATGGCCTGCGGTCCCAAATCATGACTGAAGTCAAAGGCCTGTTGCCGCCGTCGCAGGGCGAGCGGCAACTGGACCGGGTCCGCGCCCGGCTCGATGCCCGTGCGGCCGCCCTCGCCGTGCAGCAGCCAGAAACGGTGGCCTGACATCGATCATCGACAGCGACGGCGGCCGCACTTTGTAGCTGTGATCGCGTTGGGAGTGGGCGCCCGCTGGGTGCCTAGCCCGGACGTGATTCCATGCCGCCGGACCCAAGCCGCGGCGGCCCCGTCCGACCAGCGGAAGCTGTGAACCAGCCCGGTATATCCCTGTGGATAGACTGTGGAGAGGTCGCGCCACAGCGTGCCCTACGGGCCCGAAAAACTTCAGCAATCTGAAGGAAATGTGGGGCGCTCGGAGGGCGAGCCTTTCCGACTGATTTTCAGCAGCTTAGCTGGAGCGCTCCGAGGCTAAGGTGCCTTATCGAGGCCGGCGATGCTCTTCAATTTTGATGTAGCAACCGCGCGCAACGGCGAGGCGGACAGCCACAGTATTGCATCGTCACGGCACATGCACCAAATGAGTCTGGGAGGCAGGCACTCATTGCTCCAGGAGGGCGAGCGTGGCCAGCGAAAGGGTAAGCGAAGAGCTCCCCGTGATCGCGCGCTTCGAGGTGCGCCGCCGCGACTACCTCGCGCCAGACGGCTCGGCAAACCGGCCGCTCCCCGCCTTCGCCACCGATGCCAAGCTGCTTGTCGCGCTGTATCGCGCCATGGTGCTGCTCCGGCATTTTGACCGCAAGGCTGTCGCATTGCAGCGCACCGGCCGGCTCGGGACCTATGCGGTCTCGCTCGGCCAGGAAGCAGTCTCGGTCGGGATGGCGAGTGCGATGCAAGAAGAAGACGTGCTGGTACCCTCGTATCGCGACAACGGCGCCCTGATTTGGCGTGGCGTCAAGTTGGAGGAGATCCTGTTGTTTTGGGGTGGGGACGAGCGCGGCAATGACTTCTCGGGGCCGGTGCATGATTTCCCGTTTTGCGTCCCTGTCGGATCTCAGGCGCCGCATGCCGCCGGCGTCGCCTATGCCTTCAAGCTGCGCAAGGAACCGCGTGTCGCCGTGTGCATGTTCGGCGACGGCGCCACCTCGAAAGGCGATGTCTACGAAGCGATGAATTTCGCCGGCGTGCACAAATTGCCGATCGTGTTCGTCGCCGTCAACAATCAATGGGCCATATCGGTGCCGTTGCGGCTGCAGACCGGGTCGGAAACGCTGGCGCAAAAGGCCATCGCCGCCGGCTTCACCGGCGAGCAGGTAGATGGGAATGACGTTGTGGCGCTACGCGCTGCGGCCGCAGAAGCCATTGCCGCGGCCCGCGACGGCAAAGGCCCTCGCTTCATCGAGGCGGTCACCTACCGGCTCGGCGATCATACAACCTCCGATGACGCATCCCGCTATCGTTCGGCGGAGGAAGTCCAGGCTCATTGGAAGCAAGAGCCGATTGCGCGGCTTAGGTCTTATCTTGTTCGCCAAAAAATGTGGAGCAAGGCAGACGAGGAGCAACTGGCGGCCGAGTGCCATGAGCGTATCGAGGCGGCGGTCGAGCGCTATCTGACGACGCCGCCACGCCGTCCCGAGACCATGTTCGATCACCTCTATGCCGACCTGCCCGAGGCCTACGCCGCGCAACGTCGCGAACTCTCGGGAGAGCACGATGACTGAGATAACGTTGGTCGAAGCCATCAATCTGGCGCTCGGACGCGCGATGGAGGATGATCCGGCCGTGGTCGTTCTCGGGGAGGATATCGGCGTCGACGGCGGCGTCTTCCGCGCCACCGTGGGCCTGCAGAAGCGCTTTGGTTCGGAGCGCGTCCTGGATACGCCGCTTGCCGAGCTCCTCATTGGCGGTCTTTGCGTCGGCATGGCGGCGCAGGGGCTCAAACCCGTCGGCGAGATCCAGTTTATGGGATTTATCTATCCCTGCCTGGATCAACTGGTGAACCATGCATCGAGAATGCGCAATCGCACCCAGGGACGCCTCACCTGCCCGATGGTTCTGCGCACGCCGCATGGAGCCGGCATTCGCGCGCCTGAGCATCATTCCGAAAGCACCGAGGCGATGCTCGCCCACATTCCCGGCTTGCGAGTTGTCATGCCTTCGTCGCCGGAACGCGCCTACGGTCTTCTCCTCGCCGCGATCCGCGATCCAGATCCGGTGGTGTTTCTGGAGCCAACGCGGCTGTATCGCGCGGCGAAAGGCGAGGTGGAGGACAATGGCGAAGCCTTGCCGCTGGATCGTGCCTTTGTCCTGCGGGAAGGTCGCGACGTCACATTGATCAGCTGGGGCGCGGTGTTGAAGGAGACCATGGCCGCGGCCGATGCGCTTTCCGCCGAGGGCATCGCTGCAGAGGTCGTCGATCTTGCCACCCTGAAGCCTTATGATGAAAACACCGTGCTCAGTTCGGTCGCGAAGACCGGGCGCTGCGTCATTGTGCACGAAGCGGCACGTACCGGCGGATTTGGAGCCGAGATTGCCGCGACGATCGCTGAGCGTGGCCTGTCCTCGCTGCTCGCGCCGGTGACGCGTGTCAGCGGCTACGACACCGTCATCCCGATGGCACGCCTCGAGCAACACTATATGCCTTCTGTTGAACGCATCACGACCGCAACACGCAAAGTGTGTCAATTCAGCTAAATCTCGACGGACGTTGTCCCATGCGCCAATTCGTGCTGCCGGACCTGGGAGAAGGTCTTGAAGAGGCGGAGATCGTCACCTGGCATGTCACCGAGGGCGATCACGTCGTCACCGATCAGCCGCTCCTCTCCGTGGAAACCGACAAGGCGGTCGTTGAGATACCATCGCCGTCGAGCGGACGCATCGCGCACCTGTTCGGCAACAAGGGAGACATCGTGAAGGTCGGCGCGCCGCTCCTCGAGTTTGCCGAGGGCGCCGAGCAGGACACCGGCACGATTGTCGGCGAACTCGGCAGGGACGAACATCCGCCAGCTGCAGGAATTTCCCTCGAGCGACCGACCGGGCAACAGCCCCAGGTGTTTCCAGCTGTGCGCGCACTCGCGCGCAAGCTCGATGTCGATCTTGAGAGCGTGGAGGCCACGGGGCCCGGCGGCACGATCACGCGGGCCGATGTCGAACGGGCTGCGAAGAGCACGCCCGAATCCGGGTTCGCCGAGCCCATGCGCGGCATGCGACGCGCAATGGCCCAACGCATGACGGCAGCCCACGCGCAAATCGTCCCCGCCACCGTGACGGATGAAGCCGATATCGACGACTGGCCGACGGGCGAGGACGTGACAATCCGCCTGGTGCGGGCCATCGCCGTCGCCTGCAAGGCCGAACCCGCGCTCAATGCCTGGTATAATTCCACCACGGGAGAGCGTCGCCTGATTCCGCGCGTCGATCTCGGGATTGCCGTCGACACCGAGGGGGGACTTATCGTTCCCGTGTTGCGCAATGTCGCAGAGCGCAGCGTGTCGGATTTGCGGGCCGGTCTCGACCGCCTGCGGGCTGATGCAATCGCGCGCTCGATTCCCCCGGAGGAGCTGCGCGGCGCGACCATTTCGCTGTCGAATTTCGGGATGATCGGAGGCCGGTTTGCCAATCTGATCATCGTGCCGCCGCAAGCGGCCATCATAGGAGCGGGACGAATTTCCCCGCGGGCGGTAGCGCATCGGGGCCAGCCTGCGGTGAGGCGTTTGTTGCCGTTGTCGCTCACCTTTGACCATCGCATCGTGACCGGGGGCGAAGCCGCTCGCTTCCTGGTTGCGCTCAAGTCGGATCTTGAGCTGATGTCGTGAAAATCGACCATGGCGTCGAGTTCCACCACGACCTGAGCGCTGGACGAGCGCTCCGCCAAGTGGTTTTGACGTCCCGGCGGTGGCGCGCCCCGTCAAAGGGCGTATAATTGCAATCTCCTTCGCGCAAAATGATCAACCTGCCGTGGAGGCGGTCATGAAATATGTGCTGCTCGGAAATCTAAGCCCGGAGTGGGCAAGCAAGCAGTCGGAGCGAGTTGGCAAGGCCAAGGCGAAGCTCGACAAACTCGGCATCAAGATCGAGTCGATCCACTACACGCAGGGCTACTACGATTTCGTCGACGTCGTCGATGCCCCGACGCCGGAGGCCGTTCTTGCGTTTTCCGTCTGGTATTCCAACCAGGGTCTGGGCCGAATCCAAAGCATGCCGGCCTTTGAAGCAAAGACCTTTGAAGCGGCAGTTAAGAACGCTGCGGGCTGAGACCGGTTGGAAGGTCGATTGTGCTAGGAGCTGAGCCACCCGTTGCGCGAGTGGCGCTGAGAATCGAATTTGTTCGAGTGTCTCACCGCCG
Organism: Bradyrhizobium genosp. A; assembly: GCF_049949275.1. Taxonomy (NCBI): domain Bacteria; kingdom Pseudomonadati; phylum Pseudomonadota; class Alphaproteobacteria; order Hyphomicrobiales; family Nitrobacteraceae; genus Bradyrhizobium; species Bradyrhizobium genosp. A. The sequence continues at coordinate 5,049,227 of NZ_CP188196.1, forward strand.
CCAGCGGAGGACCCAAACCGGCACGAAATCGGGCCCGCTTCCCGCCCGATGCGTCCGCCACTCATAAGGTGGTGGCGGTTCCGATAATTGTACTGCGCAACCATCGATGGGCGGGCACATCGTCAAAGCGCCGATGCCAGCTCATCACGCTCTGCAGAACTGGAGCTTCGAACGGCAGCTCCCTCATCTCGATCGGATAGGCGCGGCGGAACTCCATCGCCAGCTTGCGTCCGAGGATGGCGACCAGGTTCGATTGCACCAGAACCGCCCCCGCGGAGAGATAGGGCACGTCGGAGACGACAAAGCGGGTGTTCTTTCGTGCCTTCAAGAACGCATCCACAAACTCCAAATTCTCCCCGCTCGAGCTGATCCCCAGATGCCGAAGTTCGGCAAGCGACGCCGCCGTCAACCGCTTTCGTAGCGCCGGATGGCCACTCCGGAGCACGGCCACGAAGCGATCCTCGATGAGCTGTTGCGAGGCGAACCGCTCTCCATCGATAGCCCGGCCCGACAACGCAAGATCGAGCTCGCCGCGGTCCAATCGATCCGTGAGATTCAGGGTCCCGCTGGGTACGAGTGACAGTCGCACGCCCGGTGCTTGCGCGCGCACCGCGGCCAAGATCGGCCCCACCGCGACCACGGCTGCATAGTTGTTCACCGCAATCGTGAAGCGCCGGTCCGCCGTCGAGGGGTCGAAGGTGTCACCCTCGACCGCGAGCTGCAGCTCGTTGAGTGCCTTGCGAACGGGAAGCGCCAGCTGCTCGGCTCTCGGAGTCGGGCTCATTCCCGCGGGTGTGCGGATGAACAGCTTGTCCTTCAACGCATGGCGCAGCCGGTTGAGCGCGTGACTGACGGCCGGCTGGCTGATGGCGAGGCTGTCTGCGGCGCGCACGACGCTGCGCTCGCGCAGCACGGCGTCGAACACCAGGAGCAGATTGAGATCGAGGTTGCGGAGTCTCATGGGCTTCGATGCACCGTGTGAATTTGGGAATTATGTCAATTCATTTGAATAATAGACCCACCGCGCCCAACCTCAAGTCATGTCAATACGCTCGCCATACGAGATCGTCGCGCGGCCGGCACGCACCACCGCAAAGGTCACCGTCGCAGTCATTGCCGGGCCGGACGCCACGCTGGTTGCGACGCCTGAGGAGCTACGCCGCTGGCGCCGCCTGACGCCGCTCGCTTCGTGGTCCCCCGTTTCCGTCCGCGGTGCCCTTCCCGATAAAAACTTGCCCGATGAGATTTTGCACGGCGTTGCCGCTGAGCTGGCGCGGCAAGACCTCGAGGCACACCAATTGATCCTGCTTGCAGAGGGTAAGGCGGCCCGCGCCGCGCTCGAACTCGTGCTGCAGGGAGCCATCGACTGTGCCGGCCTGCTTGCGATTGCCGTTCCCTGTACGGCGCTGTCGTTTCGCATCGTCCGCGCCGCCGCTGCTATCCGGCTCGTCGTGCGGCGTCAGGATCGCGAGGACTCGCCGGTTGATCTCATCACCGCGCTCCACGCCGCCGATATCGACGCGCGGATCGTCGGATTCGATTCGGCCGCAGCGAACGGCGCAAGAGCCGCGGCGAGCGCAGCCGAAACCTTCGTCCTGGAGCTGGTCGCAAATGCCAGCCGCCAAAGCCGTCATTATGGAGTGTGAAGCGATGCCGTCCAGAAAGACTGTTCTCCTCGCCGGCACGGTCCTCCTGATCGGGCTTGGAACCGGCGGGTATTTCCTGCACGACCCCGCGCCAAGCCATGCGGCTGAGCCCAAGGCGACATCCACTGCCGCACCGCCCGTTCCAGTGACGGCTGCGCGTGCGCACAAGGGCGACGTGCCCATCGTGCTCGAAGGGCTCGGCACTGTGACGCCCATCAACACAGCGACCATCCACACCCAGGTCCAGGGGACGCTCGACAGCGTCGATTTCGTCGAGGGGCAGGACGTGAAACGCGGCGATGTGCTGGCGAAAATCGATCCGCGCGTGTTCGAGGCGCAGGTCGACCAGGCGGAGGCCGCCCTCGCTCGCGATCAGGCGGGCTTGAAGAACTCTCAAGTCAACCTGGCGCGGACGCAACCACTTGCCGCGCGCGGATTTGCTACCCAGCAGTTGCTTGATACTCAGGATTCCCAGGTGGCGCAGGGCCAAGGCACGGTCGCACTCGACAAGGCGGCGCTCGAGGCTGCGCAAACTCAATTGAGCTACACCACGATCACCGCGCCCTTCGACGGGATCACCGGCATTCGTCACATCGATCCCGGCAATATCGTGCATCCAACCGACGCGACCGGGCTCGTGATCCTCACGCAACTCAAGCCGATCTCGATCATCTTCACCCTGCCCTCGACTGATATTCCCGACGTGCAGAAGGCGATCGCGTCCGGCGAGGCGTCAGTCGACGCCTATGACGCGGCCAACACGCACAAGCTCGACCATGGCAGCCTGATGCTGATCGACAATCAGGTGGACGCATCCACCGGCACGGTGCGGCTGAAGGCGTCCTTCCCGAACGAAGGGAAAAGCCTTTGGCCGGGATCGTTCGTCAACATCCATCTCACCATCGCGATCCGCCATGATGCGGTAACCGTGCCGCTGACGGCCGTTCAGCAGGGACCAAGCGGCACCTTCGTCTACGTCGTCGATGCGAACCATATCGTGAGCGCGCGCGAGATCAAGGCCGGCCAGTCGCGCGAAGACAAAGTTCTGATCGATCAGGGCCTGTCCGGAGACGAAACAATTGTCACCGCCGGTCAGTATCGGCTGACCCCCGGGACATCGGTCGAAGTCGTACCCGATAATCGCAAGGACATCGTTCAGAACGCCACCACCGCAAGCGCAGGTATGCTGCCATGAGCATCTCCCAAGGCTTCATTCGCAAACCCGTCGCCACGGTCTTCCTCGCGATCGGCATCACGTTGATCGGTCTGGTAGCCTTTTTCCGGTTGCCCGTTTCGGCCCTGCCGACGGTGGACACACCGACGATCCAGGTTACCGCGCAACTGCCCGGCGCCGATCCGCAAACCATGGGCTCGTCGGTCGCCACGCCGTTGGAGCGCCAGTTCGGGCAGATCGCGGGCCTGACCGCCATGACCTCGTCGAGCGGCTTCGGCAACACCGAGATCACCCTGCAATTCGCGCTGAACCGCAGCACTGACGCGGCCGCGCAGGACGTGCAGGCCGCGATCAATGCGGCGGCCGGCCAATTGCCGAAAACCATGCCGTCGCCGCCGATCTTCCGGAAGATCAATCCGGCCGACGTGCCGGTGCTCCTGATCGCCCTGACATCGGACACCGAACCGCTCACCAAGGTCGACGACTATGCCGACAGCATCCTGGCGCAAAAACTGTCGCAGGTGCCGGGCGTGTCATTGGTCACGATCGGCGGCATGCAAAAGCCCTCGATCCGCGTCCAGGTCAATCCGGCAAAGCTTGCCGCGGCCGGCATCGATCTCGAACAATTGCGCTCGACACTCGGCAACGTCACCGTCAACCAGCCCAAGGGCGTACTCTACGGCAATGAACAGGCCTACACGCTCGCGACCAATGACCAAGTGCTGACCGCCAAGGGCTATGAAGATCTGATCATTGCCTATCGGAACGGCGCGCCGGTGCGGCTGCGTGACATCGGCCATGCCGAAGTCGCAGCGGAGGACGTGACGCTGCACGGCTGGTACAACGACAAGCCGGCGGTGGTCCTCGCCATTCAGCGCCAGCCGGGCGCCAACGTGATCAGCACGGTGGACGCCATCAAGAAGCTGCTGCCACAACTGATCGCGGGCCTGCCCTCGGATGTCAAGGTCACGATCGCATCGGACCGGACGCAGACGATCCGCGCCAGTGTTTCCGACGTGCAGTTCACGCTGCTTCTCACCATCGCACTCGTGGTCGGCGTCATCTTCCTGTTCCTTCGCAATTTCTGGGCGACCGTCATTCCCGCGATTTCGGTGCCGATCTCGCTGATCGGCACGTTCGGCGTGATGTATCTCTTGAACTACAGCCTCGACAATCTGTCGCTGATGGGTCTTTCGATCGCGGTCGGCTTCGTCGTCGACGATGCGATCGTCATGATCGAGAATATCTCGCGGCACATCGAAGAGGGACTGTCGCCGCTGCAGGCCGCGCTGAAGGGCGCCGGCGAGATTGCGTTCACCATCATATCGATTTCGGTGTCGCTGGTTGCGGTGTTCATTCCGCTGCTCCTGATGGGTGGCGTGATCGGACGGATGTTTCAGGAGTTCGCGGTCACCGTGTGCGTTGCGATCGCAGTCTCCGTCATCGTGTCTGTGACGTTGACACCGACGATGTGCGCCTACCTGCTTTCCGACCACGGCGCAGGTGCGGGGGTGGTGTCGCAGACGCTGGAGCGCGGATTCGTGGCGATCCAGCGCGGCTACGAAACTGTACTGTCGGTTGCATTGCGCTTCAAGCTCGCGACGCTGGCAGTCATGCTCGCGAGCGTTGTCGCAACCGGCGTGCTGTTCGCCGGCATTCCGAAAGGGTTCTTTCCCCAGCAGGACACCGGCATGATCACCGGCATCACGGAATCGTCGGCCGACGTCTCACCGACAGAGATGGCGGAGCTGCAGCGGAGCGTGATCGACGTGATTGCGAAGGATCCTTCGGTCGCCAACGCCACGGGTTATATCGGCCCGGGCGGACCTACCGTGACCGAGAATAACGGCCGCCTGTTCGTGCTGTTGAAGCCGCGGAACGAGCGCCAGTTCAGCGCCGACGAGGTGATCCGGCAGCTCGATACCAAACTCGCCAAGCTCCAGGGGATCGCCGTGTTCATGCAGGCGACGCAGGACATCAACCTTGCCAGCCGCCTGTCCAAGACCCAGTATCAGTTCACGCTCACAGATGTGAACCAGGACGAGCTGAACAGCTGGGCCGGCAAGCTGTTCGAGAACCTAAAAAAGCGGCCGGAGCTCGCCGACGTCGCCAGCGACCAGGCCGATGCCGCGCGTCAACTCAAGCTCAAGATCGACCGCGATGCCGCCTCCCGCCTCGGTATCGATCCGGCGGCGGTGGACAATACGCTGTATGATGCGTTCGGCCAGCGTCACGTCGCCCAGCTCTTCACCACATTGAACACCTACTACGTGATCCTCGAGGTCGATCCGTCGTTCCAGTCCGGCCCATATGCGCTGAACCGCATCTACGTTCACTCGTCGAACGGATCGTTGGTGCCGCTCGGTCAGTTCACGACCATCGAATATGGGTCGGCGGCACTGGCGGTGAACCATCAGAACCAGTTTCCGTCGGTCACGCTGAGTTTCAATCTATCGCCCGGCACGGCTGTCGGCACAGCGGTCGCCGCTGTGCAGCAGGAAACGGCCGCGTTGCATATGCCTGCGACCATCGCGACCAGCTTCCAGGGCAACGCCCAGGCTTTCCAGTCCGCGCTCGCCTCCACGCCCGTCCTGATCCTGGCTGCGATTGTCGCGGTCTATCTGATCCTCGGCATGCTCTACGAAAGCACGATCCATCCTGTCACGATCCTGTCGACGCTACCGTCCGCCGGGCTCGGTGCGCTCATGACGCTCTGGACTTTCGGCTTCGGGCTCGACGTCATCGGGCTGATCGGGATCGTTCTCCTGATCGGCCTCGTGCAAAAGAACGGCATCATGCTGATCGATTTCGCGCTCGAGGCTGAGCGCCATAGGGGACTTTCGGCGGAACAGTCCGCGTTGGAGGCCTGCAAGGTCAGATTCCGTCCGATCCTGATGACGACCATGTGCGCGATGCTCGGAGGCGTGCCGCTGATGATAGGCACGGGGACCGGATCGGAGTTGAGGCAACCGCTCGGCTTCGCGATCGTCGGCGGCCTGATCGTTTCCCAGCTATTGACGCTGTTCACAACGCCAGTGGTCTACATCTACCTCCAGAATGTCAGCGACTGGTTCGCACGTAAACGCACGACGCATCGCTCGCCCCTTCCCGCGGTCAAACCGGAGCTTGCAGGATGAACAGCAAGACAAGGGATGGCACGAGGGCCCGGAATGGCACGCCGTCCGTCCGCATGAGCATCGCTCCGGAAGTCTCGGCCATTTTTTGGACCACCTGGCTTCTCGCGGCCATGGCTGGCGAGATCGCGGGCCATGCACTCAATCATATCTTCCTTCATCGCTCGGGAAGAGTGATCGTCGCGCTGATGCTGTGCTTCCTTGCGATGTCGGTGTTGCAGGGAACGACCCGGCGGCTTCAGCGGATGATGTTTTGGTCCGCCGCAGTCTTGCTGAGTGTCTTGGGGGCAGTGCTCGCAGAGGCAACGGACATCTCGATGGGAATCGGCGACAGCGGCGCGATTCTGCTCATTGCCATCTTGCTCGTCTTCTCGTTTGTGATCAGTTATCGCCTCACGGGAAACCTGCCAAGTCCGACGGATGGTACCAACGTCCGCGGCTTCTTCTGGACCACGGCAATGCTGGCCCAAACCGTCGCCAGCGCATGCGCGGACTGGATCATCGATCCCGGCCGGCCGTCGGAGCGCCTGGCGCTCGCCGTGATCGCGCTTGGCATCGCGGCGACCGCCGGGGTCCATTCATGTACGCGCGTGCCGCGCTCGATATTGTTCTGGCCGGCTTTCGTCCTGTTAGGGACCGTGGCCGCGCTGGCAGGACACGTCGTTCTCAAATGAATCGAACGATGCACGCAAGAATGCAGGAGTAGCCAAGTCGCCGGTCAAGCGCTGCATCCAATGAGTTACCTGGCCACGCCTTCGACCCGCGGCGGCTGATACCGACGTCTTGCCGTTTCGGCAGATCCTATCCTCGATCGAAAATATGCGATCAGCTCCTGCTTCCGATACGTCTAGAATCGAGACCAGAGCGCGGGGTTCTGGGGCGACTAGCGGTTGTTCGCTGCATGCCCACCGACATGAGGCCGATAACCTGAACCATCTATGCTGAGAATAACGCGGCGGCCCTGGGCTCGCCTAAAGCTGTGATGCTTTGATCGAGCGTCGACGGCCCCAGAGTAGAAAGACGTGCCGTGGCGATGGTTTGGAGACTCAACTCACGCCGCCGTTCCTGCAGGCCGCAAGAAAAAGGGCAACGCTGCGCGCCACGTGGGCGTCGATCTCTGGATCCAGCACCTTGAGGTTCACCTCAAACAGCGCCCGAAGCAGAATGGGCACAGCGACGAGGTCAAGGAAGAACCGCGCCGTCTTTGCGAGGCGCTCCGGGGCGAAGGCCGGCAGTGAGCCGAGTTCGTCCGATTGAGTCAGCTCGCCCAGCAACCGTACTCCAAGTTCAGTGCTGAGATCACGCGCCGCCCGGCTGACGGTCGCGGCCAGATCGGGGAACCGACGCGCTTCCGCTATAGCCAGCCGCATCAGCGCGATCCTATCGCTGTCGAAACCCCAGTGCAGCAGAGTGATCGCGGCACCCGTGAGGCGCTCCTCGATTGTTGCGCCGGTCGGCACCTCAGCCTTGAATTCCGTGATGCGAGACAGGATGTCCCGCGTCACTACGGCGGTGAACAGCGCCCGCTTGTCGCTGAAACGGGCATAGATCGTCGGCTTTCCAGCGCGTGCGACCTCGGCGATCTCGTCGATGCTCGCGCCCTCATATCCGCGCTCCAGAAAGACCTTGCGCGCCGCATCGAGGATGCGCGTGTCAACCTCACCGGCAAGCTCTTTCGGGGGGCGACCGAAACGCACGGCGGCACGCTTTGCCTTCGCCGCCGGTATCTTCTTCAAAGTGCTGGTTTTCATCGCGATTGATCAGGTTCCGTACCGCCGGTCGGCGGAGTATCTCAATCTACGCACATCACATCCACTTGTAAATAGAACGAAACCGTTTCGTTCATATTGACGGGCCAGTCGGGTCGGCCTATCTCACATATCGAAACGGAACGGTTTCGTTTCTATTAAATGAGGCCTGTTGCGGTCTCGCGCTGACGCAGGAGCGGCAATCATGTTCGAAGACAATGTTTTGGAACGGGATGAAGTGGTGCTCGCGGATGTCGAACGCCCACAGCTCGTCCCGATCTCGCACGAGTCCGATACCAAGTCGGACACGCACGATGTCCCGGCGCGGGCTCCCTCCCCGCACGAAAGTCCGGCTGCCAAAACGCATGCCTCGCCCGTTCGGGCGGAAACAGCTCAGACACAGGGCAAAGGGCACAGGGCCGGCTTCATGCGTCGCCGCCCTATTGTCTCCGCCATCGGTGCGATGCTCCTCGCCTCTGCCTTGGGCGGTGGCTATCTCTACCTGGACAACGCCAGACACTTTCAGTCCACCGATGATGCCTTCATCGCCGCGCGGCAATCCTCGCTCGCCCCCAAAGTGTCCGGTTACCTGACCGCCGTCCCCGTCACCGATAACGAGCATGTCAAAGCCGGTGACGTGATCGCCCGCATCGATGACCGTGACTATCGCACGGCGCTTGCGCAGGCCGCGGCACAAGTCGCGGCCGCGCACGCCAGCATCGAGAACATCGACGCACAGCTCGACGTGCAGCAGGCGCAGATCGCCGCCAACCAGGCGCAGGTGGAGCAGGCGCAGGCCGCGCTGGTGTTTGCCGAGCAGCAGGCGGCGCGGTACGAACACCTTGGGCAAACCGGCTACGGCACCGTTCAGAACGAACAGCAATATACTTCGCAGCTCCACCAGCAGCAGGCCGCACTGGCGAGCGCACGGGCAACCCTGAAGCTGGCGCAGCGGCAAGTCGAGGCGCTGAAGGCTCAGCGCAACAGCGCCGTTGCAAGTCTGCAGCAAGCTGAAGCGCAGCGCGACCAGGCTGAGCTCAACCTGTCCTACACGACGGTGACGGCAGCGCAGCCGGGGCGCGTCGTCAACCTGAGCGCCGCAGTCGGTCAATTTGCCCAGCCCGGCACCAGCCTGACGATTTTTGTGCCGGATCAGATCTGGGTCACCGCGAACTTCAAGGAGATTCAACTCGACCACATGCGACCCGGCGATCCGGTGACGCTCGCGATCGACGCCTATCCGGAACGCAAAATCCGCGGTCATGTCGAGAGCGTTCAGCCCGGGTCGGGCACCGCGTTCTCGCTGCTTCCGGCTCAGAATGCCACCGGCAACTACGTCAAGATCGTCCAGCGCGTGCCCGTGAAGATCGTCATGGACAATCCACCAGCCGACGTCGCGCTGGGCCCAGGCATGTCGGTGGTCCCGACCGTGCGCGTCGACTCCACCCCGTCGCTGGTTGAGAAGCTGAGGACGTACCTGTGAGCAATGCCGTCATCCAAACCGATGCTCCAGCCGCGGCGGGCGGTGCCGGTGTGAATCCCTGGCTGATCGCCATCCTGGTCGCGCTCGCGAGTTTTATGGAGGTACTTGACACAACGATCGCGAACGTGGCGTTGCCCTACATTGCGGGCGGCATGGGGGTGAGCGAGGACGAAGCGTCCTGGGTGGTCACCACCTATCTGGTCGCCAATGCGATCATCCTGACGGCCTCCAGCTATCTGGCGCGAAGGCTTGGCCGCAAGACCTTCTTCCTGATCTGTCTTGGCTTGTTCACCTTGAGCTCGTTGCTTAGCGGACTTGCCCCGAATCTGAACGCGCTGTTGCTGTTCCGTATCATGCAGGGCGTTGGTGGCGGCGGCATGGTGCCGGTCGCCCAGTCGATCCTGGCGGACTTGTTCCCGCCGGCAAAGCGCGGCCAGGCCTTTGCGCTGTTCGGCGTCGCCGTTGTCGTGGCGCCGGTGGTGGGACCCACGCTCGGCGGCTGGTTGTCGGACAACATCTCCTGGCAGTGGTGCTTTCTGATCAACGTGCCGGTTGGCGTGATCGCGATGGCGCTGATCTCGCTGGTCCTGCGTGAGCCCAGAACCGTGCATGCGGATAGCCAGTCGCAGCAAGGGAACGGATTCGACGTCGTCGGCTTCATCCTGATCGCGACCTTCCTCGGCGCGCTGGAGGTCGTGCTGGACCGCGGTCTGGAGGACGATTGGTTTGGTTCACCTTTCATCGTCACGTTTGCGCTGATCTCGGGTCTGGCGTTCGTGCTGATGATTCCGTGGGGGTTGACCCGCGCCAATCCGATCATCGACCTGCGCATGGTGGCAAGCCGCCAGTTCGGCGCCTGCTTCCTGGTCATGCTGACGACCGGCGCGATCCTGCTCGCGACCACGCAATTCTTGCCGCAACTGGTGCAGCAGGATTTCGGCTACACCGCCACCTTGGCCGGCCTCCTGCTCTCGCCGGGCGGGCTGGTCACGATGGTGATGATGTTCGTGGTCGGCCGTGTAGCAGCCAAGGTCCAGCCCAAATATCTCATCGTCGCAGGCGCGGTGCTTATCGCGCTTTCCATGTACGGCATGACCAACGTGTACGCCGATCTCGGCTTCTGGTTCATGGCGCGCTCGCGCATGCTGCTCGGTGTCGGCCTGCCGCTGATCTTTGTGCCGATCATGGCCGTATCTTACGACGGCATTGAGCCGTCCAAGACCGACCAGGCCTCTGCCTTGATCAACGCCGCGCGCAACACCGGAAGTTCGATCGGCGTCTCGATCGTCTCCAACGTGTTGACGCATCGCGCGCAGTTCCACCAGAGCCGACTTGTCGAGCAGGTGTTCCCGTCGAGCACAACGTACCAGGACACACTGCAACAGATCACGAACTACTTCACGGCCCATGGCAGTTCGCTGGCGCAGGCACATGGTCAGGCCATTCAATGGATCGGACAGCAGGTGCAGGCGCAGGCGTCATTCCTTGCTTACATGGACGCGTTCTGGGTGCTGATGCTGATCTCGCTTTCCGCCGTGCCGCTCGCGCTTGCCCTGCGCAAGGTCAAGCTCGGCGGTCCTGTCCACATGGGCCATTGAGATTGACCTCATCGCTTTCTTCTCTGCCTCTAGTCTAACAAAGGAGCCTAACATGTTACTTCATCTACCCATCGCAATTCTGGCAACGCTATCGCCCATCCCCGTCTCCGACACGGTGCCGACATTCAACATCGCAAGAGAGTGCCGCTATGAGGGCGGGTCGGCCGCCAATGTCGAGCAGTGCTCGAGAGACGAAACGGCGGCGCTTGCTCAGCTCAAAGCGGAGTGGGCGCAGTTCGCAGGCGCCGACCAGAAGACTTGCATGGTCACCACGACGACCGGCGGCTTCGCAAGCTATGTTGAGCTGCTAACCTGTCTGGAAATGGCGCGCGACGATGCGAGCCCGAATATTAATCCCAACGACCCCCATGCGAAGTCTGGGTCACGGCCGGTCAATACTGACGTGACCGTCGGCGAAGCGCGTCGACATTGAGAGGACGATCAGGCACGCGCGCCGCTCATGCGCCGGCTAGCGCGCGCACCTGTCAGCGATACGTACAACGAGAATGAATGTTCAGACCAAGCCGGACCTCGCAGCGGCACGACGTCCTCTTCCTTTCGAGCGCGTGGCCTTGGTGTTGCAGGACGGCGGCGCGGTCGGCGTTCTGGATTGTCCTAGAGATGTGAAGTTTGATCGAAGAATTGACGACCATAGAGGAAGAAAAGTGCTCTGGCGAAGCCATTGTAAGGTGCCTATCAAGCCCAAAGGGGCCTTTTGCGAGCTCCTTTTCTTGGCACGCAATCGTGGAAAGAGAGATGGCACAAGGCTATCTTATTCCAACCATGGAGCGCCGGAATCCGCTGGCGCGCGCTTCCCCCCGGCAAACGAAGCTGCCCGTACTGCTTTGCGCGTAGCGCTTCTGGCGCTTGAGGTAGTAACGCTCCTTGCTGAAGTCGAGCCAAACGACCGTGTCGTCCGGACAGTGACGCTGCGCCTGCGCTTCATACCGAAAGGGAGTGAGCGGCAGGGCCGTTGCAGCAGGCGTTACAATGATCGACATTCCAGCGAGAAAGAGAGCGTGCCATCGGCGCCCGAGAAACAGTGCGTGACATGCGTCTCTCTCACCCTCCAGCTGGAAGCTGCCGGGCTTGCTCATTTCAATGAGATCGTGATCGCGCTGAGATTGGCGGCGACTTCCAGTCCCGCCTTGGCGCCCTGCAGCACGATCGTCACGCCTTTCTCGTTGCGCAAGTGGGCGCCGTTGACGCCGCCGACCAGGGCGAAGCCGCCGCCGACGGAGCTGTAGGTACCGGCGAAATCGCCGACTTCGCGAATGCCGGAGGCCCATCCGTCAAGCCGCCCGAGCGTTGCGCCGGCGGTGATGCCGAGGCTTACCCCGGAAACGCTGAACGGATATTTGTGGCCACGCCAGGTGAGCACGCCGCTGCCGGCGCCGCCGCCGACCAGCAGGCCCGCCTTGACGATCTTGACCCGGACGTGGCCGGCGGCCTGGGCGAGCGACGGCGTCACCGGCGCAAGCAGCGTGATCAGCACCATCGCTGCCAGGCGGGCCATCGCCGAACGCCGCGCCGCCGTCATGCTCTCATTGTTTTGCGGCATCGACCTTCTTCCAGGTCTGGTCCGGATTGAACACGGTCAGCCGGCTCGCGATGCTTTCCGTGCGGGGACCGAGATCCTTCTGATAAACCGTGCCACCGTGATTGACCACGAAGGTCATGACGCCCGAATTGCCGTACTCGGCTGGATACGCGATCAAGCCATAGCCACCGATCATCTTGCCTTTGACGACATAGTCGAGGGCGCCGCCGGGAGCGTTGGATCCCTGCCCCCTGAGGATCCGAAAATAATAACCGTGGTAGGGCGCGCCCTGCGCTTCGGTCTTGTAGCCTTCGCTTGACGCCTGCGCCGCCAACTCGCCGAGCGGGCTCGGATCACGATCGTCGCGCCAGAACAAACCGTCCTTCTTGCCCGGGCTGGAGACGATGCGTTGAGCATAAACGCCCACGCCCTCGCCGCGATCCTTCTCGGCATATTCGTTCTCTGCATCGACGAAGGCGAGCGCCGTCTGGATCGCGTCCAGCTCATTGCGACCGATACGACGATAAAGCACCTCGATGCGCCCCTCGTCGGTGTCGAACTCCCAGCCGGTCTTGGTGTTGACGAGCGGAATCGGGAACGGGAAGTCGTCCGGGCCCAGCATCAGGGTGGCCTTCTTGTTGCCCTCCGCCTTGATGGAATGCTTGCTATCGTACATCGAGGTGAAGCGTTGCCGTATGTCGGCGTCGGCGACCTCGTCGCCGGACGAGACGATATCATCGGCCGCGGCACCGAGGACCTTCAGGATGTCGTTCGGTCCGCTCTTGACGGCCGCGGCGAGCGCTGCCGCGGCATCCTCCGGTGAGGAAAAGGATTGCTGCGCCTGCGATGCCGAACTCAGCAGCATCAGCGCCAGGATGGCCGGCAGGGCTGCGCGATGAAGCGATGTCAGACTGATCACGGTCGCACCTCCGCGGGAATTTTCGCACCGCCGGCGAGCCAGTCACCGTAGGTGCCGAATGTCAGGCCAAGCTTCTCGTAATAGACGCGAAGAAAACCGTCGCTGCCGCGGGTCACCGCGTCCGGCTTCACGCGCTCGACCTCCTGCGCCATGACGCCGACATAGGCTTTCTCGCTGCCGATATAGCTGAAGCGGTAATAGCCGATGCCGTTGGCGAGATGGCCAAGCAGCACAATGTCGTGCTTCAGCGCGATATCCGAACGTCGGCCACCGCCGCCGCCACCGCCACCGCGGCCCCCTCCACCGCCCCGGAAGCCACCACCTCCGGCAGAGATGCCGCCACCGCCGCCGCCGCGCGGCATGCTCGCCATGCTGGATCGCCCGCGCGCGGACGCCGCAGAAGCCGCCCGGCCCGACGACACGTTCATGGCGCCGCCACGGTTGCCGCCGCCACCACCTCGGTTGGCCGCCGCCGCGCGATTGCCTGCACCGGCGCCGCCGCGATTGGCGGACTTCGCGCGATCGCCGCCGCCCTTGGCCCGATCGCCACCACCCTTTGCACCACCGCCCTTGGCACGATCACCGCCGCCCTTGGCCCGGTCCGCGGCACCCGCACGGTCGCCGCCGCCGGGCCGGTCACGCGTGCTTGCGCTGGCACGATCGCCGGCGCGATCTCCCGCACGGTCGCCGGCGCGATCTCTGGCGCCCTGATCAGGGCGCAGGACCTGTTGTCCGTCGCGGCCGCGGAAATCCATCCGGTCCGCTGCACCGGCCTTCAGATTATTGTTGCCGAAGCGCTGCTGGACGTTGGTGTTGTTGTAGCGCACGCCCTGGCGATGGGCCGGATTATGCTGCCAGCCATTTCCGATGTTAGTGGTGCGATGGTTGACGTAGACGTTGCGGTTGCCCCAGTTGCAGCCGCCGCCCCAATAGTTGCCCCAGCGTCCGATAGCCCAGGCCGTGCCAAAGGCGAGGCCGGCTGCGACCATGCCGGCACCGATATAAGACGGGTAGCCAAAATAGTACGGCGGATATTCGGCATAGGGCCAGGCGCCGTAGACGGTCGCCGGCTCGTAATACGGCACATACATCGTCCCGGGCTCGGCCGGCTCGATGACGACCACCTGCTTGTTCTCCTGCGTCTGAACGCTCACCTTCTGCTGCTTGGTCGTCACCAGCTTCTTGTTGTCGTAGGCCTTGGTCCGCAGGCGCTGAATCGCGTCCATCACGTCCGGCTGCTGCGCGAGAAAGGCATCGCCGAGTTTCTGGGTCCATTCGAGCTTGTCGCTCATCATGGTCAGAACCTCCGGGGTGCTCGCGAGTGCCTTGACGCTGTCGTCCCAGGACTGCTTGTCGACCTGGGTTTTCAGCGCGTCGCCCTTCAGGGTCTTGCGCTCCTTCAGCCAGCGGTCGGCCTGCACGACCTCCAGCGGATAAGTCGAGGCGGCCAGCAAGTTGGCGAGGAGCTCGTCGGGATAAAGCGCGATCGGCGCCACCAGCGCCTCGATTTGCTCAGGCTTCAACAGTTCCGCGGTCGGTGCGGGCTGGCTTGCCGGCTGCGCCTGCGGGGCGGGCGTTGCCGGGCTGCCCGCTGTTTGAGCCAACGCAGGTCCCCCAAATGCCATCAGCAGCAGGAGCGGAACCAGGATCTTGCCGCAATGACGCATCATGCCCTCCATTGAGCTTATCGCAGCAAGCATCAACACCGCATGACCAGTCTTCTTTGACAGAGATCAAAGAAATCCGGGGCGTTTCACCCCGAGGCCTGACCGCCTTGCTGCGACGCAAGAGAGATACGCCGGTCGTGGATCAAATTCTCCAGACGATGGGCGGCGACATTGACCGCGGTGACGTCGCGCTGCTCATGGCCTTCGGATTTCGCCCGCTGACGTTGCTTGTGCAGCACCAGATCAATTTCCTCCTCGATGTGATCAAGGTCCATCTGACGCCCGGCCGCACGGATGCGGGGTCCAAGCGCATAGAGAGCATCCAACGTTTCCTCCTCGGGTTGCGATTCGCCGTCGCGCAAGAACTTCCAGGCAGCTGCAGACATCGACGCCAGCGCGCCCAAAACCATCGGTGCAAGAAAGATCGCATTTCCCCACCGGTCGAGAAAACTTTCTCGCGTGCCTTCAAAGAAGGCGGCTGCGCCCGGATGAATCGGAAGAAAGGCATCGGCGTCGGTGTCAGGTGCTGCGATAAGCGCGACAGCCGGAACTTCGGCAAGCAATTCTCTGCGCGCATTCATCACCGCTTCGGCAAGATCTCCGACGAGCTCGTCGCCGAGGTCCTTGCGTGCAACCAGGTAAAGCGAGGTCCTGAGCGTGGTCAGATCGTCCTGGGGAATTGCAGGAGAACCACGCACCGTCCCTTTCGGAACGTCAAACGTCTCATAAGCCCGTTCCCGTTCCGCGATCGCGCCTGCGGATTCAATGCTGATCATCGCGGGCCCGGCTCGACTGTTCTGAGGAAAAAGGCTGCGGATAAAGGACAAATACTTTTCCGTCAGCGGCACCGTCAGCAAGACCGCCTGCACCTCTTTCGCAGCCAGGGCCTTCCTGGCGTCCTCCGGGGCCAGCTCCTTGAAAGACACGCCGGCTCGCGGCAGATTGTATTCGCGCGTCAGCACCTCGACGAGCTTCGCATTTGCAGTGCCGCTGATCACGCCGATGGTCGCGCGCTTGATCTCGGAGATATCAGTCCAGGGAGATCCGGGCGGAGCGACCAGCAACACCACCGGATGCGCGACCACGACCACGGCCCGCGCGTCCCCGAGCTCGCCGACATCGCCGCGCACCACGGCAAGGTCGACGCTCCTCGTCGAAAAGGCCTTCGCTGCTTCGACCGGTCCCGGCGTCGGGACCAGCTTGAGCCGCACACGTGCGTTCGATTGCGCGAGTTTACCTTCGAGCAGAGAGGCGAGCTTACCCGCTTCGCCGTCCGCCGAACCTGCTGCCAGCGTCAGAGCGGTCGGCCGCGCGTACCAGCGAAATGCGAACAGGCCCGCACCGCCGACTAAGAGAACCGCACCGACGATCAAGGCAATGCGCAGCCAGGCCGGCAATCTGCTCGGGTTCATCCTAACAGCGCGTCACGACATTTCCATAGGCGTCGACGACCTGCCTACATGACGAGCCGTAGTAGACGCCCGCCGCTCCGGCGGCAGCACCGACAGCCACCGCACGACGCGTGGTCCTGCGCGCGACGCCGGCATAGCTCATTGGCGTGAGTGGCCTGCCCACCCTCGCCTGCGCTTGCGAGAAGAAGCCGTTCTCGCTCACAGGGCTGATGTCATTCCAGGATAGTCCTGCGGCCACAACGGCGGCACAGAGGAGGACCTTTCGCGATATGATCATTTTTTTGCTCCTGACGGTGTGCCCGGGGGAATTTCATCGAATCCCGCCATGGCAGCGGCATCCAGATCGATCTTGGTGGCGCCAGCGGGCACCTTGAACGCGAACGTGTCGGGATCCGTGAAGGCGTCGGTCTTCCAGTCCCTGATTCGCAGCGTGTATTGCGGCGCGCCCGTGAGTGTCTTGCTGGTGATCACATATTTGTGCGGGACAGGCTTCGCGCCGGGCTCGATCCAGATCTGCCAGTCGGTGTCGGGCGTACGAAACGCGAGATGCTCGCATTCGACGCCGTCGATCACGCCCTGGCCGATATGCTTGCCCTCGATGGTCGTGGCCATCAGCTCATCGAAAGCGTTGGAGAGGATGAGGTCCGTGCCCGGCATGCCGAGGCCCGAGTGGGCTTGCATCCCCGCGATCATTTCGTCGACCGTGCCCGGCTCCTCAACCTGCGCATAGGCTTTGGCGTCGTTGCCGTAGAGCGAAAGGTTTTTGCCGTCATAGACCAGCTCGACGTCGGAATAGCCACCGGTGCGCCTGACGCGCAACTTGTCGGGGCGACTCAACTTCATCTGGCCCGAACTTGTGAACTGGATCTTTTCAAGCTCCGGCGTGATGACCTCGATGTCGCTCTCGAACGAGGCGGACAGCGTCTTCTGGCTGCCGAGTAGTCCGCCATCGATTTGAGGATCATGGCCGCATCATCCGCACGAGCCGACGAGGTGACCGCCAGCAACAGCACCGCTGCGGTCACGCCCCACGTCGCGCGGAGCTTTGCGAGATGGAATGTTGCTTGTTTCATATCGATCCTCCTGGGATGGAAGCCCATTGAGGCGGATCCGACGCCGCCTTGCTTGACATGAATCAAGCTACGCGAAGGTTGCGCCCCGCTTCTGTAACGAAGGCTTTGGGATCCCACTGTCTCAGTGACCGGCTAGCACCAGCGTCTTGATCGGCAGCAGCAGCGCCTGGATCCGCAGCAGCATGGCGTGCACGAGGCCGACGCCGTCGACGACATGCAGTGCAATCGCCCGACCGGTCGAAGTGTCCTTCGCACTGATCTCCTCGTGATTGCTCGTGTAAGCGTTGACGATGCAACTGCTGCCCGGGGTGACTCCTTCGAGCCCACCCTTGTAGAGTGGCTCCAGGAACACCAGGATCGTGCCGGGCTTCACTGTGTTCTGGGCGTCGAGCAATTGTTCTCCTGCGCGGAACTGTCCGGCCGCGATGTAGTCCTGGACCAGGGTCACCACCATCGGGATGATCACCCACGGCTTGGACACGCAGGTCGC
Source organism: Bradyrhizobium genosp. A (assembly GCF_049949275.1). Classification (NCBI taxonomy): domain Bacteria; kingdom Pseudomonadati; phylum Pseudomonadota; class Alphaproteobacteria; order Hyphomicrobiales; family Nitrobacteraceae; genus Bradyrhizobium; species Bradyrhizobium genosp. A. The sequence goes on from NZ_CP188196.1 coordinate 5,067,111, forward strand.
TTCGGCAACCATGCCTTCCTTCAGGACCTGGGCCTCGATCTGGCCAAAGCCGGCCTGCAAGGTACTTTTGCCGGCTCCCTCCGGGATGAGAATGCCGGCCGGCCGCATCAGTTGATTAACGACGTCGCCGGTACGAAGCAGAAATTGCTCGACCCGCCCGTCGACGCCGGCGCGAATAGTGGTCTTGTCGAGATCGACCTGGGCTTGCGCGAGCATCGCCTCGGCGCTTGCCTTCTCGGCAGGCAGCTGGGTTGACAACCGCAGCCCCGTCGATTGCTTTGCTGCGGTCGCAGCGTCGACGCCGGCCTGCCGCTGATCCACCAGCACCTGCAGCTTCTCGATGTCGCGCTGCGGCACGATGCCGGGATTGCGACGCTGTAGCTCGGACTTGGTGTCGAGTTCGTCCCTGGCCTGCTGAAGATTGCTTTTAGCTTCCTGGATCTGGGCGTCAGCCTTGTCTACGTCTGCTTGTGCGGTCCTCATCGAGGCATCAACCTCCGCAATCTTGCGCCTGGCGGTTTCGAGCGCAGCCTCCTGCTTCGAGCTGTCCAGCCTGAACAGCACGTCGCCCTTCTTGACCGCCTGGCTGACGCCGATGTCGACCTCCGCAACCCGTCCCGAGCCTTCGGGCAGAATCGGCACGGTGCGGAAATACAGCGTCGCCGAGTCCGTCGTCGGATGAAAATAGAAGATCATGGTGATCAGTGAGACCGTGAGCATCAGGCAGCCGGTGATGCCCCATCGCAGCTCGTACCAGACGGAGAAGAATGTGATCTCCTTGCCGAACCGCTTGCCCTGGGCGTAGCGGCGGTAAAGGTAGTCCGGCAAAATTGTCAGCAGGGAGCAGAACATGAGCTCAAACATGACTGTGCTCCCTTTCCCTGGCGGGACTGGTTGGTGGCGGCGGCGGCCCGGGTTGCCCAGCCTCGCTCACCTCGTCCGGGGTCGCGTCAGCGATCTTCTCCACGGAATCGGCAATGCTGCGCAGAGGAGTGCCGAAATCGGGGATATCGATCAGCGCGAGCAGCAGGCCCGCCACCCAGAACACATGCATGTGCGTAAATAGCGAGATCAGGCCGAGCACAGCGACGATCTCGAACTGCAGCTTCTGCGATTTGTGAGCCATCCGTTCGGGAAGACTGTGCAGGCGCCAGTACAGCGTTCCCACCCAAAAGATGGTGCCAACCAGGAAGATGCCCATCACCACCATCAGCACATCAGTCCCGTTTCCCGGCGCAAGATAGAACGGCAGATGGTGCGGAGCCGTCGGGTGAAGCTGCTCGCTCAAAGTATTCTCCCAATCCGGACTTCGTCGGCCAAACCCTCGAACGGACAGTGCGTACCAGGTGACGGAATTGCTTGATCTGGATCAACGGACCTGGGTCGGCCCTACCTAGCCTCGCGGGAGCACGCTGAATCCAGACAGCAGGAGCCCACAGCCATGCCCGGCATCGATGATCTCATCCCCAATGCCAACCAGATCCGCAAGGAAGCAGCTCTCAAGGAGGCCGAGAAGGCAGACGAGTATGTTCGCCTTGCCGCTGCCGCCGAGGCCGAAAAGCACGCCTTGATCGAGCGGCTCAGCAAGCCGTCCGGCAAGAGCGAGGAGGAGAAGATCAAGCTGGCATCGACCATCATTCAGCGTGCGGTGCGAAATGGCTTGACCGACGTGCAGGTCTATCGCTTCCCCAACACGCTGTGCACCGACAAGGGCCGCGCCATCAACCAGATGGAAAAGGGCTGGGAGAACACGCTGACCGGCATCCCGAAGGAAATCTTCCAGCTCTGGACCGATTATCTTCAGCCGCGCGGCTATCGCATCGCCTATCAGATCATCGAATTCCCAGGCGGCGTGCCGGGCGACGTCGGCGTTACCATTTCCTGGGGAGATTGAACGCCGTTTCGCGCTAGTTGGATCGGCAGCGTAAACAGGCCGCGCTGATGCGCGCGGCCTGCTGTCTGTCCGTCTCACATTCACTTCAGCCGTATCGTCACGCCACCGACCGCGGCCGAGACTTCCGCGCCGATCTTGGGGCCGCTGAGCTGCAGGATCACGCCGTTCGAGTTTTGCAATTGAACGGCACCAGCGCCTGCGGCAACGGCACCGCCTGCTCCGCCCGCCGCATACGAGCCTTCAATGGACTCCGGGCCCCTGAGATTGAGGGCGCGGCCGACAAACTTGGTGGTCGACGCCCCGATCGTGAAGCCGACGCTCATGCCGGAGACGGTGAACGGATATTTGTGGCCCCGGTACAGCAGGACACCCTCGCCGCCACCAACACCGAGGATGAACCCGCCCTTGGTGAAGACAATGGCAACCTGGCCGGTTTCGGCGCGCGATGGCGGGCTGAAACCGGCGACACCGACAAGCAGGGCAACAAATGCGAGAGCAGCAGTCAATCTCTTCATCGTCTCTTTCCTCTGGATTTGTAAGGCCGAACTATTGGGCCAGAAGCATTGCGAAGTAGCCGAACACGGTGAGCAGGATGCCCGACACGGCGTAGCCGACCGGGAAACCGATCCAGGGCACGGAGCTCTGGATTTCAACCGCAGCCTCGCGGCACGGGCCGGAGTGCGACCGCGCCCCGGCAACGCCGCCCATAAGCACAGCCGGATTGACCTTGAAGACGTGGAATCCGATCGCCCAGACGATGAACGGCGGAATCGTGCAGGCGATGAAGCCGGCAACGAAGATCTTCAAGGCAACAGCGCCCGTGAGCTGCGCCAGGAGGCCAGCACCGGCATTGACGCCGACTATCGCCACGAAGACGACTAGGCCGAGATCCTCCAGCACGTTGCGCGCTGCGTTCGGCGTGTTACCGAAGAAGCGCAGCCGCGACACGAGCGAAGAGACGATCACGCCCGACAGCAAGAGACCGCCGGCGTTGCCCAGACCGATCTTGGCGCCGAAGGCCGGGAATTCGATCATGCCGATCAGGAAGCCGAGGATCATGCCCGCCGCCAGAGTCAGCAGATCGGTCGAGGTGTTGGTGCGCGCGATGCGGCCCCACATCTCGCCGAGCTCGTTGACGGCGGACTTCAGGCCGACGACAGAGATGATGTCCATCCGCTGCAGCTCGGTCTTGAGACCGGCCGGAATCTGCACCCCGCCGCGCTCGACCTTGGTGACCTGCAATTGACCGGCAATCGCCTGGTCGCGGAACGATTCGAAGGTGCGCCCCACGACATCCTTGTTGGTGACGAGAATGTCCGCCTGATCCATCGGGATTCCGAGCGCCTTGGCATCGGCAACCTCGGGGCCAATCAACCCCATCTTCTCAGTCAGGTGTTCGGTCGCTCCGCCGAGCGCGATGACATCGCCCTTTTGCAGAACGACGTCCGGATCGCTCCCAAGCGGGTGACTGTTACGCAACACGTTGACGATACGATACTCGGGATTGCTCTTGCGGAAGCCAGCAATGCTCATCCCGACCTGAGCCGGATTTTCCAGCCGATAGGCGCGCAGGCCGAACTGGCGATAGCCGGTGAGACCGCCACCTTCGAGATCCTTGACGCCGAACTCCTCTTCATACCGCTTCGCCGCCGCCTTGGCGTCGACGCCCCACCAGCGCGGGAGGTATTTGCAAATCAGGATGATGCCGACCGTACCCCAGATGTAGGTGATGCCGTAGGACAGCGCGATCATGCCTGAGGCCTCCTCGGGCTTCATGCCCTCGGGCAGCTTCACCACGCCAGAAGTAATCGCCTGCTCGGCTGACCCGATCGCGGCCGACATAGTCTGCGACCCCGCCAGCATGCCGCCGGCGGCGCCGGTCGGCAGCGCAAAGAGCTTTGCAAAGATGACGACGAGCGCCAGACCGAGCACGCTCGACACCAGCGCCAGGACACAGAATTTGAGGCCATCCCCCTTCAAGCTGTTGATGAAGGACGGACCCACTCGCAAACCGACGCCATACATGAAGAGATAGTAGAACAGGCTCTTCGCAAAATTGTTCAGTTCGAGCTTCACGCCGTAAGTCGAAGCCCACACCGAAAGGCCCGCGCCGACGACGATGGCACCGGCGACCATGCCGAGGCCATAGCCCTTGATGCTCGCCCGCCCGATCCAGACGGCAAGCCCGACAACGAAGAACAGCAGCAGAAACGGATTCTGCGCCAAAAACGTGAAAAACCCTTGCATGTTTGTCCCCTCTTATGACGCGGCCTTGAGCTTCGGCGAGGCGCCGGGCTTGGGCCGGCCGATCTTCGCCAAGGCTTCGGCGCGCACGAGCTTCAGGCCTTCCTTGGCGTCGTAGCCGTGGATTTCCTTCACATCGAGCTTGCGCATGAAGTCGATGGTTTCCTGGGTGATGACCTGTCCCGGCACCATGATCGGGAAGCCCGGCGGATAGGGGATCACGAAACTGGCTGACACGAGCTCAGGCCCGGCTTTCAGGCGGCGGTCGATCTCGGGATCGCCGAGGCGGATATATTCGCAGCCCGCCGCGTCGTAGGCCGTATAGAAGCCGGTGCGGATGTCGCCTTCGTTGGTCTTGGTGCCGGCGTCGCCACGGAAGCTTGGGTGGAAATGCGAGAAGTTCGGCAGGTCGGGGACGTCCTTCATCAGGCTCGTCACCCGCGCCTCGAACGTCTTCTTCGCATTGGCACCGCCCCGCGTCAGACCGCGGTCAACCTCGCCGGCGATCTCGGCCAGTACCCGCACCAGATGCGCGACGTCGCTGCGCGTGTTGTTGATGTTGGACTGGAGCAGAACCGAGTTGCGCGAGGTTTTGTTGACCTGGATGTTGTACTCACTCGCCAGCAGGCCCTTGAACTGCGTGCCGTCGAAGCCGGCCGTGCCGCACACTAGCGTCATGCGGGTCGGATCGAGGCAGAACTCGTCGTCGTCCAGGCTCTTCAGGGTATTTGCCCAGTTCACGCCCGGCGCCAGATAGTCGGTAAATCCGCTCTGGCGATATTGCGCTGGCACCATGGCATCCGCACCGAGAATGCGGAAATATTTCGAGATCAGCGGATTGGTGTTGACCGCATTGCGGATGGCGAGCGCGATATCGATCGCATTGGCGACGAGGCCATAACCCTCGAGCTCCATCTGGCGCCTCGAGACGTCGAGGCTGGCTATGAGTTGCTGGTTCGGACTGGTCGAGGCATGGGTGAAGACGGCCTCCTTGAATTGCTGCTCGACGGTATGAAATTCGGCGTCCTTGACCGACAGCATCGAGCCCTGCCGGATCGCGGACATCGACTTGTGCGTCGAATTGGTCTGGTAGACACGCAGCCGGATCTGACGCGGATCGGGGATCAGCCGGGTCTTGAGCAGCACCTCGTCCGAGGGGTTCTTGCCGAGTTCGGCCTGTTGCTTCTCATAGGCTGCGACCGATTTCGGCTCGTGCATCCACGCCTCGATCTCGTTGGCGGCGCCCATCGCGGTGCGCCGCCGCAGGAACGGCGAGAAGCGCGCAAAGCCGAACCAGGCCTCGTCCCACAGGAAGATCAGGTCGGGCTTGATGGCGAGGCATTCCTCCATCACCCGGCGGGTGTTGTAGATGTGGCCGTCGAAGGTGCAGTTGGTCAGATCGAGCAGCTTGACGCGGTCGAGCCGGCCGTCGGCCTTGGCGTTTAACAGCGCCTGCTTGATCGTGTTCAGCGGCACGGCGCCATACATCGAATATTCCGTCATCGGAAACGCTTCGACATAGAGCGGCTGGGCGCCGGCCAGAACCATGCCGTAGTGATGCGACTTGTGGCAGTTGCGGTCGACGATCGCGATGTCGCCCGGCGCGAGCAGAGCCTGCACAGCCATCTTGTTCGAGGTCGAAGTGCCATTGGTAACGAAGAAGACGCGATCGGCGCCGAGCGCACGCGCCGCCTTGTCCTGCGCCTTCTTGATGGTTCCGGTCGGCTCGAGCAGGCTATCGAGACCGCCGGTGGTGGCGCTGCTTTCGGCCAAAAATAGGTTCAGGCCGTAGAATTCGCCCATGTCGCGGATCCAATCCGACTTGAAGATGGATTTTCCACGCGCGATCGGCAGCGCATGGAACGTTCCGATCGGCCGCTGTGCATATTTCTTGAGATTGTCGAAGAACGGCGTGTCGTAGCGGTCCTGTACGCCTTCGAGGACCGACAAATGCAGTTCAAGCAGCTCTTCGATGGAATAGAAGATGCGGCGGGCCACGCTGGCGTCGGGATTTCCTGCCATCGCCTCAACGTCACGATTGGACATCAAATAGAGATCGAGCTCGGGACGGACCCGCTTGATGATATGGGCGAGCCCGAGCGCGGAAGCGTCGGTTTCATCGTTGAGGCCGGCCGATGACGTCAGCGTGCGCAGCACCGGCGCATCATGACGCGACCGCAGCCCAAAGCCTTCGTTGATCACGACCGCGGCGAGATTGGCGTTAAGGAGTGTGGCACAGAAGGCGTCTTCGAGACTTCCCACGATCACGGGCTCATAGATGAACTGATCGACCAGCCGCCGCAGCTTGCGCCATTCGGCAGCGAGCGCCGGCCAATGGTTGGATGAGACGCCGGTGACGATCAGGACTTCAAAATAGGGACGGCGCGCGCCCTGCGGACCAAATGTCGGCAGCAGCAGGTCAGTCGCATCGCCATTGCCCTCGTCCGTTTCGTTCCGGTCGCCGGCATGCTGGCGGAAGGATCTGGTTTGAAGAGCCTGCGTGATCCGTGTCGCGAGGTCCAGCGACCTCGCCGCATCGCCGGATGAAGCTGCTTCTCGCAACGCCGTCATCAATTGCAGGCCGGGATAACCGTGAAACTCTTCCATCACGGAGAGCTCCGTGAGCGCCGCATCATATTTTGCGCGATCTCCGCCTCTCGCCCACGCCTTTGCCGCCTCCACCAGGTCACGCCAGTCGTCCGCCCGCCCTCCGGGTCCGGAAAAGAACTGATCGATGCGCTTCTCTGCGGGCTTGGCATCCTTGGACATGAGTTTTCTCCCGATCCCTGTGGCAAAGGTGATGGCGGATCGTGAGGGCCGCTCCGACTGTTCCATTGATCCAAGTCAACGGTCGCGCGCGATATGAGGGTGACGCCGAACACGCCGATCACCTCTGCTCTGCAATGCAACAGGATGTTTTCCCGGCTCTTTTGGAAGATTCACGCCGGTCGATGCGCGTCCGGCGGGATCATATAGAGCGTCATCGCGAAGATCATGTAGATGCATAAGAGCAGCACGCCAATGAACCAGGCGGAGCGGCCACTATTGGTAATGAAGGCGGCGAGCATCGCGGAAATTATGACCATCGTCACGGCGCCAGGCCAGAACTGCAAATCCATCGGCTTGGGGCCGATGACATAGCTGAGCAGGACGAGCACGGGAGCGACAAACAAGGCAATTTGCGAGGCGCTGCCAAGCGCGATGCTGACACTCATGTCGAGCCGGTTCTTGCGCGCGGCCGAAAAAGCCACGGCCATCTCGGCCGCGGCTCCCACGATTGCGACAATGATGAACCCGACGAAAGCGGGACTCATCCCGAACGCCCCTGCCGCCTGTTGCACGGATTCGACGAAGATCTCGCTCACCAGAGCCACGAACACCGTGACAACGACGAGCGTGCCAACCGCAAGCCCGATCGGCCACGGAGCCTCGCCCTTCTCGCCATGATTCTCGCTGGCAAAGAGCTCCTTGTGGGTCTTGAGCGAAAACAGCAAGCCAAGCCCATAGGCAACGATCAAAAGTATGGCAAGGCCGAGACTGAGTTTGTCAGCCATGGCTTCACCCTGCGCCCAATCGAGCTCCGCGACGGCCGAGGGGGAGAGGAGTGCTATCGCCGCCATGAGCAACAGCCCGGCATGCAGCCTTCCACCGGCGCGATTGTATTCCTGAACGTGGAAGCGCAGTCCGCCGAGGAGAAAGGAAGTTCCCAGCATGAACAGGGAATTGGTCACGATGGCTCCCGCAATCGAAGCCTTCACGAGCATGTACTGCCCGGCGTGAAGCGCGGCGAGCGCAATGATCATCTCCGTCAGATTTCCCAGCGTCGCGTTCAGCAGCCCTCCGATTGCATCCCCCGTCTTTTCGGCGACCGATTCCGTGGCCTGACTGAGCAGGGCAGCGAGCGGCACGATGGCAAGAACAGCCAGCACAAACAGGAGCGTATGAGCCGCCGGAGCGACCGCTTGGACGATCAGCACCACCGGGACAAAGGGCAGCATCCAAAGGATAGGATTATGCCGGACCGCGTCGACCAGAGGCTTCATCATCACCTGTTCTCCCTGCTCCGAAGGCTGATGCATCCTGACGTTCCTGCGAAACCGGGACCGCGTAAGCCGCGAGCGTCGACACGCCGCCCGGACCGCGAATTCATCTTGAGGCCTCGTGACGTTGGACCTCGCAGCGCAGCAAGACGATCAGCAGCGCGATCACGGGAATGCCGAGCGCCAGGTCGGGGATGCTCTTGGTCGCGAAGGCGCCCACGGCAGCGCCAAGGCCGAAGGCGACGCATACGGCCGTAAAGATGCCGGAGCGGCGAAGCGTCCCTGCTGGACGCCCTCCGGAGGCCGCAATGAATATGCCTTCGATCGCCTGGCGCATATTGCCGGTGATCATGACGGTGCTGTAGACCGCCCCCTCGACCCGGGTGAACACCGTCGCCTGCATCGCGGCGACGCATGAAATGCCGAGCGTACCGGCGAGATCCGGAAGCCGGTTGTGCAGAATGCCGATTGCGATCAAGAGCAGGATCTCAATGAGCGTGCTGATCGCCGCGGCCCGCTCACCCGTGACGCGGCGCAACCATGCGGCAATGACCACGCCGATAGCAAAGGCGATGATCGGAGGGCCAAAGTGGAGCGCCTTGTCCCAATCGCCGGCCATTCCGTACACCCAGAGCAGAACGAGGTTCGCCGTCTGGGCATTGGCCATCACGCCGTGGATGATCCAAGTATAGGCGTCGATATAGCCGCCGGCGAAAGCGAGCAGCAACGCGATCTCAACCGTCTCGTCGCGACGTATCGACGAAGCGGCGGCGATATCCAGAGTACTCATGTCCGAAATGTCGGCTGTCGCAGGTCCTGCATGCTCCCATCGACGCGCTCGACCGATGCTGAGGATTGATCTGGATCAAGCAAATCCCCGGGTTCCAGGACTCAAATAGCTGCAAAGGCGCCGGGGGAAATGCGACCATGGATACTCTCAGGTGGACCATATCCACTGCTCCCGAAATCTTCTTGCTGCTGGCCGTCGCCATAGGCACCATCCTCGGCCGCATCAAGGTCCGCGGCTTTGCAATCGGCACCACGGCCTGCATCCTGATCGTCGCCGTGCTGATCGGACAGCTTGGGACCTTTACGTTTCCGTCGCTGCTGCGCGTGGTCCTGTTCAGCCTGTTCGTGTTCACGATCGGCTACAAGTCGGGACCGGAGTTCTTTGCCTCGCTCAGCATCCGCACGCTCGCGCAGGTCGCCATGGCGCTCGTGCTGGGCGGTATCGGGCTCGTCATCGTGCTGCTATTCGCCTATAGCTTCGGGCTCGATCCCGGCACCGCTTCGGGCATCGCTGCCGGTGCGCTGACGCAATCCTCCGTCATCGGCACGGCGTCAGGGGCGCTGGCTCAACTCGGTCTGCCGAAGAATGTGCTGGAGCAACAGGAAGCGAATATCGCGGCCGGCTATGCCGTCACCTACGTGCTCGGATATATTCTCACGCTACTCTATGTGCCGTTCGTCGCGCCAAAGCTGATGCGGATCGACCTGAAGGTGGAGGCGAAGAAGCTTGAGGCGGAGCTCTCCGGCGGTGACCCACCGCACACCGAGAATCTCTCCTATCGAAAGTTCCAGGCGCGCGCCTATCGCGTCTCGACCGGCGCCGGCCGCTCCGTCAAGGACATCGAGGAGGAGATCGGCAGCCGTACCGTCGTCGAGCGCATCGTCCGTCAGGGCCTCGACGTCGAACCGCATCTGGACACCGTGCTCGAGGCCGGCGACGACATCGTCATCGCCGGGCGCACGGCAGTCATCGTGGCAGCCAAGCCTGTCATCGGCGCCGAGATCGATGCCGACGAAATACTGAAGACGATCCCGGGCAACGTGATCGAGGTGCTGGTCGACAACCGCAAGCTCCATGGCCGTCCCGTGAGGGACGTTGCAGAGCGGGTCGGCGCCAGCGCGCGCGGCGTTTTCCTGCGCGCGCTGACTCGCATGGGACGCGAAGTGCCCTTGAGCGCGGATACGCGGGTCTATGTCGGCGACGTCATGACGCTGGTCGGCAACACCCGCAATATCGAGCGCGCAGCCGCGAATGTCGGCCAGATCCTGCGTTCGGGCGATCGCACCGACATCGCGTTCCTTGCCGCCGGCATCGCCGCGGGTCTGCTCGCCGGCCTGTTCAGCTTTAAGGTCGGGAACATCGCACTGACGCTCGGCGGCGGCGGCGGCGCGCTGATCGCCGGCCTCGTCTGCGGCTGGCTGCGCTCGCGCCGGCCGACCCTGGGGGCAATTCCGCCCGCTGCGCAGCAGACGCTGAGCGACCTCGGGCTCGGCGGCTTCATCGCGGCGATCGGGCTTGGCAACGGCGCCGCCGCCTGGGCCGCGATCCAGGCGCACGGGCTGCTGCTGGTCGGCATGGGCCTCGTCATCACGCTGGTGCCGCTGATCGTTGCGACGCTGTTTGCCCACCACGTGCTGCGCATGAACCCGGTCATCACCTGCGGCGCGCTGGCCGGCGCGATGACCGTCGACGCCGCCGTCACCGGGGCCTGCGAGGTCGCCGGGAGCCAGACGCCGGTGCTCGGTGTCGCCGTGCCCTATGCCATCGGCAACGTCGTTCTGACCGTGCTCGGCCCGATCATCGTGGCCGCCACTTTTACCGGCTGAGGGAGGTCGCCATGTCCACCGGCCCGGCTTTGCGGAACTTGGCAGCAACGCTGCTCCTCCTTGCCACCTTCGTCGCGCCTGCGCGCGCCGAGGACGACATCCGCATCCAGGAGGAGATCTGGGCCCTGCCATTGCCGCTCCCGATGTTGGCCTATCTGGTGCGTCCGGTCGGCGACGGTCCGTTCCCGCTCGTGATCATGAATCACGGCGTATCGCTCAATCCGACTGATCGCAGCTTCTTTCCGCTCGTCGAATTCCGCGACGCCGCCAAGTGGTTTGCGAGGCGCGGCTATCTCGTGGTGGCGCCGGTCGGCACCGGCTATGGCGCATCGGCGATCGATATCCCCGAGCGCGGCATCTATGGCCCGTTCTTCTCTAAGGTCGGCAAGTGCAGCAATCCCAATTTCCATGATGCCGGACTTGCGGTCGCGCAGGTCGATCTCTGGATCATCGACTACCTGGCTGCCGAGAAGCGTATCGTGCCCAAGGATGTCATCGTCGTCGGGCAATCCGCCGGCGGCTGGGCGTCCATCGCGCTGTCGAGCCTGAACCCGCCGCAGGTAAAAGCCATCATCACCTTTGCCGCAGGCCGTGGCGGCCGTGTCGGCGGCAAGCCCAACAATAACTGCGCGCCGGACAAGCTCGTCGAAGCGACTGCCGATTTCGGCCACACGTCGCGGGTGCCGATGTTGTGGATCTATATCGAGAACGATACGTTCTTCGGCCCTGCTCTATCCAAGCGGATGTACGCGGCCTTTAGCGCCGCAGGCGGCAGGGCCGAATACCATCTAATGCCGCCTTTCGGCAATGAAGGCCATTTCTTCATCGGCTCACCCGACGCCATTCCGATCTGGTCGCCATTGGTGGTGAATTTCCTCGACGAGCATCGATAGACAACAGAACGCGACGTCTGGAGGCGTGACCATGACACACTCACTCCGCACGGGACTTCCGTCATGGCGCCCGTCACGGCGCCGTTGCAGGACCTCGCTCTTGAGCCTGCTGCTGGTGTCGATTGCGGGCGCTGTCGCCGCCCGGGACGCTGTACCTAGCAATGCGCTTGCTCGTCCGGAGGTCGCTCCGCGCGGACAGCGCGACGTAAAGGACATCACTTACGGCGAGTGGCGAAAACTCTGCTTCGCGCCCGGCGGCGCCAAGACGGTTTGCCGGACGTCGATCACGGGCACGTTCCCCACCGGTCAAATGGCCGTGCGCGTCGACCTGATAGAACGCGAGGGTGACAACACCGCGCGGGTGCAATTATTCGTGCCCGTCGGCATGTTCCTGCAACACCCCGTCAAGCTGACTGTCGACCAAGGGACGGCTTATCAGGTGCCGTACACGTGGTGCGTCACCAATCTCTGCATCGCTGCCGACGTCGCGAATCCCAAGTTCATTGAAGACATGGAGTCTGGGAAGATGCTGGCTCTGGAGGTGGTCGATTCCAATCTCTTGGCTCTGGCGACGTCGATGCCGCTCGGCCAGTTCGCCGCCATCCACAAGGGCGCGCCGGCACGAACCATCCAACAAGACATCGATGAATGAGAGTTTGAGATGTCCTTGGCGCTAGGCGATCCCTTGTCGCGCTCTTTCCACGGGCTCAATGAGCGACTGCGCCGCAAACGGTTTTGTCAGGTAGGCAAGGCATCCCGATGCGATCGCGGCTGAGCGGTTCGTCGGACTGTCGTTGCCGGTGATGTAGATGACCGGCGCAGTGACGCCCATCTCAGTCAGCCGCCGGCGGACATCAATACCGGACGCGTCACTCAGCTGAATATCCAGGATGATGCAAAATGCTTCGCCACAATCGCCCTGGCCCAGAAGCGCGTCGCCAGACTCGAACAACTCGACATTGAACCCATGCTCGCGCAGCAGTCTTCTTAGGCCCTTACGCATAGAGGGGTCATCGTCGACGACGAAAATGGCGTTGCGTGCCGGCAAAATGAGCGACCTTCGGCGATCAAGCGAACTACATGAGCATGAATTGGCTCTGCGGCCTGTTTCAAAGTTCTGATCTGCTTTGCGAGCCGACTGGCGCCAAGATGATTGCGCACCCCCTGCGTGAACTGTCAATAAACTATCATATTGTCCCTTGGTACAGGTCGAGCTGATGGTGGCCTGACGGCGGACAGGTAAATGGATTAGCCGCGCGACTCATCCTTCGTTTCGAGCAGCCCAAGCCGTTCGGCGATCGAAACCAGCTCCGCAAGCGAGTGCACGTTCATCTTCTCCATCACCTGATGGCGATGCGCCTTGACGGTGCGCTCGGTGTTTCCAAGCTCGAAGGCGACCTGCTTGTTGAGCTTGCCGCGCACGATCAGATCGAACACCTGCCGCTCACGCGGGGTCAACGCGTCTACCAGTGCCCGCAACGACTCGAGCTTGGTTCGCTGACTAAGCGTGGCTTCCTGCCGGGTCATTGCGCGCGCGATCGCGTCGATCAGGTGTTCCGAGGACACAGGCTTGGTCAAGAAATCCTCCGCGCCGGCCTTGATCGCCCGCACCGTCGTCGCTGTATCTGCATGACCCGTAAGGAAGACGATCGGCAGTGTCGACCCGAGATCGATGAGCTTGCTTTGGAGCTCGAGACCACTGATCCCCGGTATCCGCACGTCCAGCAGAATACAGCCCGGATCTCGATCGCTCGGCAATCGATCCAGCAATTCCTGGGCTGACGCGTAAGTGGCGACGTCATAGCCAGCGAGTTTCAATCGGCGCTCGATCGCCGTCTGAAACGAAATGTCGTCGTCTACCACATGCACGAGGCCGGGCAATTTCACCTCACACTGATCGCGGCGACTGCACTCAACTAGCCAATCAATGTCGAAGACATGAAATCTTTACCCGCAACTATAGAACTCACTCGTCAATTGCGGCAACGGCACTGCCGCTTCTCATTCCGTGCAGGATATTTCCGCACTGCCCTTTGGTACAATAGTTAAGAATACGTCCTTCGTCGTATCCAACCTGTGCGGGAGTGGGATAGCGCGGCGCACTCCGGGAATTTCAAGGCAAACGACCAATCCGAATGATCAGTTCAGGAGTTGGCCTATGTTCGTTCGCGTCACGACGGATCCGGCCCGCCCAAATTCACTCCGCGATCTCGGGATGACAAGCGATTCAAATCCGCTGGTCAATTTAAACGAATTTACCTACAAAAAAAGTACCGAAATCTACGGCGAGAAGGAGCCGGCCGAGTACGTCTACCAGGTCAGGAGTGGAGCGGTGCGAAGCTACAAGCTTCTCTCGGACGGCCGCCGTCAGATCGGCGCGTTTCACCTCGTGGGCGACATCTTCGGGCTGGAGAACGGCGGCGTCCACCGCTTCACGGCGGAGGCGATCGTCGAAACCACGGTTCGGCTGATCAAACGGCAAAGCCTGGAGATCGTGGCCGGGAGCGATGCCATGGTGGCCAAGAACCTGCTCAGCATGACTACCAATAATCTCCAGCACGCCGAAGATCACATGCTTCTGCTTGGCCGCAAGACCTCGCTGGAGAAGGTCGCTGCCTTCCTGCTCGAGATGGACGTACGACTGACGGCCGCGGGCGTCATGGCGCTGCCGATGTCGCGGCGCGATATTGCAGACTACCTCGGCCTGACGCTGGAAACCGTATCGCGGTCGCTCTCGCGCCTTCACGAACTCGGCATTCTCGGCTTCGTCGGCAACACTCAGCGCCAGATCGTGCTTCTCGATAGACGGCAGCTCAGTGGCCTCGATCTTCAGAACTGAAGTCGGATCCCGCCGGCGCAATTGACGCCAGGTGCTCCAGCGTCTTGCGCAGCACCTCGAACAGCACGGCTGTAGACCAGCCGAACATCAGAATGCCGTTCATCGCGGTCATCGGCCCCGTCAGCCGCCAGGCCTGCACAGGCGTGATATCGCCATAGCCAAGCGTGGTGTAGTTGACGAAGGCGAAATAGAGAAGATCGCTGCCTTCCGGCGCGGCGCCGACGACCGCGTAGGCCAGCGCCCAGACCAAGACCTCGAGCGTATGTGCGACCATCAGCGCGGCAGCGGTTCCGACCATCACGGCCATCAGGTGAGATCTCGGCCATACCGTGTGTCGTAACCCGGCCGAACGAGCCATCCCGACCGCGCCGACGGTCACAAACGCGTGGATCATGATGTTGATCGCACTGACGAGGCCGCCGAGGAGGAACTGTAGCGTCATCGGGCCGAGCAGGCTTCAGCTGTTCTTACCAGGTTTACGATCGAGGCGCTGTCTTTGAACTCTCATGCGCCTTATCTCTTCATTGAACGCGTCGGCTTTCTCGTCCCGCCGGTCATTCTTTGATTTCGGCTGATCGCTCTTGCGCAGTTTTTCGAGTGCCTTCTCAACCGAGAGTTTGGTGGTTTCAGCCATGATGATCCCCGTTTGACATTGTCTTTGTTGCAACTGTGAAAACGGCTATTTCGCTAGTCCTCCGAACCATGCGCCGAAATAACCGGCGTAGAGCGCCGGCAGCTCGAGATTCATCGAATGCCCGATGCCGGGCACGACCACGAGCCGGCAGTCCGGCATCGCTGCCGCCATGACCCGCAGATCGGCCGGCGGAATCCATCCGTCGCGCTCGCCCCAGAGCACTAGATGCGGATGCCAGATTTCCGGCATCCTGCGTTCCAAATCCCTGCTCTCACGCTCGCGGGTGAGATTGACCGGCGTCCCGATCCAGATGCCCTCCGAGACCCCAAAGGTCTGCTCGATGATCCGGTCGAACAGCGCCTCAATCTCGCCGAGCCCCTCGCGGAAGCGTGGGATCTCACTCGCCGCCATGCTTTCCGGCACAAACAGCGAGGACGCGGCGGTGGCCATCACCGTCCGCGTCAGTTGCTTGCTCGCCATCATTGCGCGGAAAAGGCCGATCTGGTCCGCATTGAAGGACATGCCCAGTGGTGTAACTGGATCGAGCGCGAAGACCCGGCCGAACCGTTGCGGCTGCATCAACAGCATCCGCGCGGCGATGATGCCGCCGGTCGAATGGGTGGCGAGGTGGCAGAATTTAATGCCCAGCGTGTCGAGCGCTGCCAACATGTCCAGCGCATGCTGCTGCATGGAGTAGTTGGTGTAGTCGACGGCGGGCTTCGGCCGGTCGCTTTCGCCGCAGCCGCGCCAGTCAAGTCCGATCACGCGCAGCCCGGCGGGAAACAACGGTGCAGCGAGCTCGATCCAGTCCTTGCTGGCAAGATTGCCGTGGATGAAGACGACGGTGACGTCGCCCTCACCCCACCCTCGCCAGCCTAGCTGGACCTCACCGGCCTGCACCCTTGACATGAGAGGCGACCCTATTTGTTCAGGCCGGCCGTCGGCGCGGCGCCGGGCGGCGTCGGCGCCACCGGTAGCGCCGATACTACGGCTCCCTTGATCATCCGGTCGGTGCCGAGCGGCGATGAGGTGTCCACCGTTCCCCTGGTCACGAAGTCGACCACATCGGCGGAATACTCGACCGGATTGTCCGTGTGGATGAAATGACCGGTGTCCGGATAGATCTTGAGCATCGGCCGGTTGCCCGCATTGGTCATGCGCGACATGAACGGAGTGATGACATCGCGCCCGAGATCGGTCAGTCCGTTGAACGCCGGCGTCGGGATGAACGGCTCCTTGTCCCCGAACGCCAGGAAGATTGGCGCCTTGATCTGGGTCAGGCGCTCGTAAAGGTTCTTCGGATCGTCCTGCTGCAGCTCCGCCCCGATCGTATAGACGTCGTAGATGAAGACGTTGCACCACTGCTCGAGCTCCTTCGGATTGCCCTTGGTCAACCCGACGCGCTGCTCGGTGTGGAAGCGGGCATATTCACTGTCGCTGAAGAAATAACCACTCTTGGCCGCCGACACAGCGCCGGTCTCCGGGTCACGCTTCCTAAAATAGAAGAAGTCGCGGATGTTCTGCTCCGAACGCCCCAACTCCGCGGCCAGGATGCCGGTCTGGTCCCAGGTCGCCTTCCATTTGTCGAAGTCGTGGTCGAACGCCGGGTCGAACAGCCGAAGCTTCTTGTCCTTGGCAACGGTAATATCACGCGGATATTCCTCAAGGCCTGATGGCGCCTCGAGCGCAAGGCCCTGCACCGCATCCGGCCACGTCAGGGCATAACCCATCACGAACTGACCGCCAAGCGAGTGGCCAAGATAGTACGCCTTCTTGACCCCGAGCTGATTGACCACGAGGTCATAGATGACCTCGCGCATGTCTTGCATGGTGCGCGCCGGGCTCTTGTCGAGATTACCGGGCCCGGACATGCCGTAATGCGGCAGGTCGGGCACGATGACGCGCAGACCGCTGCGCAGGGCATATTGCATGATGTTGCCGTAGTGCCCGCCGAAGGCGCCCTTGCCATGGATGATGACGAGCACCTTCGGATCCTTGTCGGTGCCGGCATATTCGTCCATGTAGCCGATCTGCCAGGGCGTGCCGCCCTTGTCCTTCGCGGTCGCGTATTTGACCGGATAGGGATACGTCACAAAATCCTTCCAGAACGACTTCTTCGGATCGATGTTCTCGGCAACGCCCGGCACACGAAAGTTCTTGTCCTCGAACTTCTGGGCCCGGTCGAGGCTCGCAACGTCGTCCATGAAGGAGACGAACTTCGGATCGTTCTTGCGGTTGTTGATCAGCGGGAACACGCCGTAATGCGCGACCGGGCTCTCCTCGGAAATCAGGTCGGCGCCCGGCACGCGATCGACGGCCTTCTGGGCCAGCTTGAAGTTCAGCCAGAGGTCGTTGGTGATGTGCATCACCAATGTGCGCGCCCGGATGCTACCGAGATAATCATTGACGTTGTGGGCTTCACCGACGCGGTTACGCCACACCAGGTCGACAGCGTCATACAGTTTCGAGCGATTCATCACGTTGAGACCGGCCTTCTCGTTCGGCGGGTCCCAGTAGAAGACCTCCGGCTGCACCGACACAAAGCTCTGGGTCGTCCGGTAGCCGAAGTCATAACCGGTCAGGCCGAGCACCGACCAGCCGAACGCCATGCCTGGCAGAGGGTGCTTTTCCTTGGGCAGCTTATAGTAATCGCCCTTGGTAGCCTGCCACACCGGGTCCGACTCGATCGCCGCCGTCATCAACTGGAAGGTCCAGTTGCCGACGGGGTCCCCGGCGTCCGACTGCGTGGTGCCGCCGATCGGCATCAGTCCGCCCATGAACTCCGGATGCATGACGCCCCAGACATAGGTCTGCGTGCCGCCCATCGAGACGCCGGTGACCAGCGCGGCGTGCGCGACCTTCAGACCGTCGCGCAGCATGCGGTAGTTCGCCTGCACCATGTCGTAGTAGCTGTATTGCGGGAATTTGATGCCGAGCCCGTCGGACGGCTTGCTGGCGCCCCAGGTGCCGAGCGGATCGACCATGATGACGTAGTAGCGATCGGTATCGATCGGCCGGCCAGGTCCGATCACGGGTACGCCGCCCGACAGGGCCGCACCCTTGACCCACTGCTCGTACATGTCGGTAGAGTCGCCGGAATAATAGGAGTTGATGATCACTGCATTGGTGATCTCACCGGCCGCGTTGCGCCGCGCACTGCCGATTGCGATATAGGCCGTGCGCAGCTTGCCGCCGCCAAGCGATTCCAGCGTGACACCGCCCTCTCCGCCGTTCTCCCACTTGGAGGGATCGTTCAAATCGTACTTCCCACCCAGGCGGAAGTTGGCGATCTCGTAATATTTCTTCAAACCGTCATGCTGCATCTGCGACGAGCGACGGGTGAAGGGTTGTGCAATCGCGAGAGACGTGCCGACTAGCACCAAGATCAGGCTGAGGACGTAGCGCTTCACGAAACGTCTTCCGGTCATGACGGATTCCTCCTTGGGGATTTTGGCCGAAGGCTAGGCAGGACGACCGGACGAGTCTTGACTTAGCTCAATGAATTGCCCTTGCGGAAGTTGAGGATCGGGACATCAAAACGAGGCGCAGTCCCCGCAATGCCCTTCCTCAGTCACGGCTCATATCGGATCCGCTATGAGCTCGACGGGCCGGCGGATGCTCCCGCCTATGTGCTGGTGAACGGGCTCACGCAATATGCCGAGCTATGGGCCGCCTATCGCGAGGCCCTGCTGGCGCGGCGTTTTCGCGTCGCGACCTTCGATCTGCTCGGCCAGGGCGGCTCAGACAAGCCGACCCTCTTCATCAGCCAGGACGATCAGGTCGCTGCTCTTCATCTGCTGATCGGAGAGCTCGGCGATGGTCCAATCTTCCTGAGCGGCATCAGCTTTGGCGGCCTGATTGCGCTACGCTATGCGATAGAGCATGGCGCGCGCCTCTCCGGCCTGGTGCCGATGAGCTGCTTTGCGGAGCTTTCGCCGCAACTGCTTCTGATCGGCAACGCCTTGCGCACTGGCCTGATCCTGGGCGGTACGAGCTACCTCCAGGATCTCCTGCTGCCGATGAACCTGTCTGACGAGTGGCTGAAGCCGCTGCTGGACAAGCTCGGCAGCGTGAAACGGCAGGGCTGGCTGGTCAACGACGTCTACGCCCTTCAAAACCTGATGGAGTCCTTCCTCGACTTCCAGCCGCTGACGCCTAGACTGTCGTCGATCGCCGTGCCGACGATGATCCTGAACGGCGAATTCGACTTCCTGACGCCGCGCGCCCTGCACGAGACCCTGCGGGCCGAAATCCCCAACAGCTCGCTGGTGATCGTCCCGAGGGCCTATCACGCCTTTACGCTGGAGAAGGGCGCGCTTACGGCCGAGCTGCTCGCACGCTTCGCCGACGACGTGCTGGCCGGGCGTTGGCAAGGCAACAAGGCGGTCTGGATTGCGCCGGAAGACCCCGGCGGCGAGCTCACGCCGTTTCCCACGGGCTACGACCATCTCCGCGCCATCCCCGTGCAGAGGACGACAACATGAGCGGATTCTTCGGCCCCCTCGATTTCGATGGCCGCGTGCCGCCGCACCAGCAAACGCGCGTCGCCGCATTCCTCGTCTCCGCCCACGGCGCTCTGGCGCGACAGTTCGCATTTACCTTGCCCACAAAACTCGAGTCCGCCTGGCAGACCGAACTGAACGCACAGCTTTACCGCGAGACCGAAATCGTCTCGCTGTTGCTGCGCGCGACGAGTTGGGCGCCGGATCCCGGCCTGGGCTATATGGCCGTGGGCTGGGAAAGCGCCTGGTATCCTGCGCCGATCTACGAGATTTCGAACTGGCCCCTGGCGGTGGCGGCCGGCCTTGCAACGCTCGCCCATGCCATTCACGCCGGAATCCGGCCGGCGGCACTGTTGCCGGTGGAAGCCAATCCCAACGACCCTTTCGCAATGGCGCTGCGCCGCGTCGAATTCGAAAGTGGCCATCTGCTCCAGGCGCAAATCCTGTCTCTGAAGGGTCCCGACCTCGTACCGTTTCGCGACGCCGTCAGCTCCGCCCTGGAGCGGCGCCACACCGAGGTGCGAAAGCTGTGGCACGACATGCTCCAGAGCGTAGGCATCGCCGCTCGCGATTCAAATGATGAGAAGCCTTGATGCAAATCAAAGGAATGCGGTGACAGCCGGCGAACATCGTCTCGCTGCCGTCCACCGTGAGACCGGAGTTGCCGCCATGAGGGCCGTTTCCGTCGAAGAAGCCGTTGCAATGATCCCGGCAGGCGCCAGCGTCATGGTCGGCGGGTTCATGGGTGTCGGGACACCGGAGCGCCTGCTTGATGAAGTGGTCCGGCAGCAAAAGAACGGCCTTTCGCTGATCTGCAACGACGCCGCGATTCCCGGCAAAGGTGTCGGCAAATTGTTCGACGCGGCGCTGGTCTCGCGCCTGACGGCAACGCATATCGGCCTCAACCCGAAGGCGCAGCAGCAGATGTTGGCTAATCAGATCGCCGTCGATCTCGTTCCGCAAGGAACGTTCGTCGAGCGAATCCGCTCGGGCGGATGCGGCCTCGGCGGCGTTCTGACAGCAACGGGCGTCGGCACACTGGTCGCGGAAGGCAAGCGCCAGATCGAGGTCGACGGCAAGCCATTCCTGCTCGAGACAGCGCTGCGGGCTCAGTTCGCGCTGGTGCATGCCTTTCTCGCCGACTATCTCGGCAATCTTGCCTACGCACTGACGTCCCGCAACTTCAATCCGGTCATGGCCAT
The DNA here is from genome assembly GCF_049949275.1 of Bradyrhizobium genosp. A. Taxonomy (NCBI): domain Bacteria; kingdom Pseudomonadati; phylum Pseudomonadota; class Alphaproteobacteria; order Hyphomicrobiales; family Nitrobacteraceae; genus Bradyrhizobium; species Bradyrhizobium genosp. A. The sequence goes on from NZ_CP188196.1 coordinate 5,087,975, forward strand.
GGCCGCCGACACCGTGATCGTCACGGCAGAGCACATCGTGCCCGTGGGCGTCATAGCGCCGGACCATGTCGTGACGCCGGCACCGCTCGTCGACTATCTCATTACGAACGGGTGAGATCATGGATGCACAGACCATCATCGCCCGACGCGTCGCAAAGGAGCTGAGGAGCGGCAACCTCGTCAATCTCGGCATCGGCATCCCGACCCTGGTGGCGAATTACATCCCGGCCGATCTCAAGGTGTTCTTCCAGTCGGAGAACGGTCTGATCGGCACTGGACCGATCCCCGAGCAAGGCATGGCGCATCCGACGCTGACCGACGCCGGAGGCAAGCCGATCAGCGCTCTGCCGGGCGCCTGCACATTCGACAGCGCGATGTCGTTCGGATTAATCCGCGGCGGCCACGTCGATGTCACCGTGCTTGGCGGTCTCCAGGTCGACGCGCACGGCCATCTCGCCAATTGGATGATTCCCGGCAAGATGGTGCCGGGAATGGGCGGCGCGATGGATCTCGTCACCGGTGCCAAGCGCGTGATTGTCGCCATGCAGCACGCCGCCAAGGGCAAGTCGAAGATTGTCGCCAAATGCACGCTGCCGCTGACGTCGGCGCGACCGGTGAACCTGGTCGTGACCGACATGGCCGTCATCGCCTTCCCCGACGGCAAGGCGACGCTGCTGGAAACCGCACCCGGCGTCAGCGTCGGCGAGGTGATGGCAGTTACGGACGCCGAGCTCGTCGTGCCCGATTCCGTGCCGGAAATGAAGATCTGACGAGGTCACGCCATGCGAATATTCAGCGACTTCAACGAGATCAAGTCCAGTGTCGGCACCGAGATCGGCGTCAGCGACTGGATCGAGGTGACGCAGGATCGCATCAACCAGTTTGCGGAGGCGACTTGCGACGAGCAATGGATCCATGTCGACCAGGAGCGTGCCAAGAAGGAACTGCCGGGCGGCACCACCATCGCGCACGGGCTGCTGTCGCTGGCGCTTGCGCCGCTGTTCATCCGCTCGGTGATCGGCCTGAAGGGCCTGCGTAACACGCTGAACTACGGCGCGGACCGGATACGATATCTGGCGCCGGTGCCGGCGGGCTCCAAGCTTCGCGGCCGCGTCACGATCGCGGAAGCGGAAGACGTGCCGCCGGATGGCCTGCGCGTGAACTACCATCTCGTGATCGAGATCGAAGGCGGCAAGAAGCCCGCCTGCGTCGCCGAACTCATCGCCCTGCACTATCGCTGAGCAACAAGGCGAAAATCGCGCCGGATTCGCTCAATCCACGATGTTGTAGCCACCGTCGATGTAGAGAACGCTGCCGGTGATGAGCTTGGCGCCGTCGAGCGCGAGAAACGCGGTGGCGTTGCCGACATCGTCGATGCTGACGAGACTGCGCGAGGGCGCCGTCGACTGGGCCTTGTCCATCAGCTCGTCGAACTCCGGGATGCCTGATGCCGCGCGCGTTGCAAGCGGCCCAGGGGAGATCGCGTGCACACGGATGCCCTTTGGGCCCAGTTCCGCGGCGATGTAGCGGACGGCAGCTTCGAGCGCCGCTTTCGCCACACCCATCACATTGTAGTTCTCAACCACTCGCTGGCTTCCGTAATAGGTCATGGTGAACATCGTGCCGCCGTTCTTCATCAGTGGCTCGGCGAGATGGGCCATCCGCATGAAGGACCAGCACGACACGTCCATCGTCTTGAGGAAGCCGTCGCGGTTCACGTCGACCACGCGGCCGTGCAGCGCCTCTTTCGGCGAGAACGCGATCGAGTGCAGCAGGAAATCGAGCTGTCCCCAATCCTTCTCAATCCGTTCGAACACCTGCTCCATCTGCCCCTCGACCATCACATCGAGGGGCATGAAGATCGGCGCCTCCAGCGCCTGCGCCAGCGGCTCGACATGCTTCTTCGCGCGGTCGTTGAGGTAGGTGACAGCAAGATCGGCGCCGAGCGCGCGAAACGCCCTCGCGCACCCCCAGGCGATCGACTGGTCGTTGGCGATGCCGACGACGAGGCCTTTTTTTCCTTTCAGAGCGACCTTGCTGTCCGGGAATACAGGAATCATGACACCCTCTCGTGGTTCGGGTTGGACGATGGCGTGTTCATCAGCAGCGTCAACGTGTGCTGCGCGATCATCAGCTCCTCGTCTGTCGGCACGACATAGACGGGAATACGACTGTCCGGACGTGAGATCAGCGGGGCATGGCGGGCATTTTCGGCCGGATCGAGCGTCACACCGAGCCAGCCGAGCACCTCGGCGATGCGCGAGCGGATGCTGATCGAATTTTCCCCGATGCCAGCTGTGAAGACGAAGGCGTCGAGCCCCTGGAGTGCAGCGGCAAGCATGCCGGCATTGAGCCCGATCCGATAGACGAAGTAGTCGATCGCCAGTTTCGCGTTGCCGTCTGCGCTGGCCTCCAGCTCGCGCATGTCATTGCTGACGCCCGAGAGCCCCTTCAACCCGCAGTCGCGATAGAGGAAGCTCTGGACGTTGGAAGCCGACATTCCCTTTTCGGCAATCAGATACAGCACGACGCCCGGATCAATTTGTCCCGGGCGCGTGCCCATGGGCAGCCCGTCCAACGCGGTAAAGCCCATGGTGCTCTCGACACTGTGCCCGTCCCTGAGCGCGCACATCGATGCGCCGCTGCCAAGATGCGCGACGATCACCCGCCCTTTGGCGATATCCGGTGCGACCTGGGGCAATGTCTTCGCGATATACTCGTAGGAGAGCCCGTGAAATCCGTAGCGCCGCACGCCCTCGGCGTGGAGCTGATGCGGAATTGCATAATGGTCGGCCACCGCACTATGCGTGCGATGAAATGCAGTATCGAAGCAGGCCACCTGCGGCAGCGCGGGAAAATTGGCGAGAAGCGAGCGGATCGGGGCCAGATTGTGCGGCTGGTGAAGCGGCGCAAGCGCGGCGAACCGTTCCAGGCGGGCGACTACGCCATGGTCGACCAGGACCGGCCTGTCGTAGTCCGGACCGCCATGCACCACGCGATGGCCGACCGCCATCGGGGTGATCCGAAGCTCGTCCCGCAGCCATTCGCCCGCAACTGCCATGGCCGCCGGAATGTCTGGGACCGCTTCAATCGGATAGGCGCGGTCCGCCATCGGATCGCCATTTGCGCCGCTCGCGCGCAGGCGCGGACGGCTGCCGATGCCATCCATCTGCCCCTTGATCTGTCGCCGCAGCCTTCCCTCGCCGTCGATCGCGAAGATCTGGAATTTGACGCTGGACGAACCGGCATTGACGACAAGGATCGTGTCCATGGCTGTCACGCGGCAACAGTTGGTGCGCTTTGTCGCCGCGCATGCGCGTACAGCGCGGCGACCGCGCAGGATGCCATCCGCGCACGAGGCGAATCCGCCCGCGACGTGAGGACGACCGGCACGCGGGCACCGAGCACGATGCCAGCGCCGTCGGCCTTGGCGAAGTAGGCCAGATTTTTTGCCAGCATGTTGCCGGATTCGAGGTCGGGTACGACCAAGATCTGCGCGCGACCGGCGACCTCGGATTTGATACCCTTGATCCGTGCCGCCTCGACATCGATAGCGTTGTCGAACGCCAGCGGCCCGTCGAGCACGCCGCCGGTGATTTGGCCACGGTCGGCCATCTTGCAGAGCGCCGCCGCCTCTATCGTCGATGGAATCTTGGTGGTGACGGTCTCGACCGCCGACAGGATCGCCACGCGCGGCGATTTGCCGAAGCCGGCCTCGTTATAGAGATCGATCGCGTTCTGGATGATGTCCCGCTTGGCGTCGAGATCGGGAAAGATGTTGATGGCCGCGTCGGTCACGAAGATCGTCTCGGCATAGGCCGGCACGTCCATTACGAAGACATGGCTGATGCGCCGATCGGTGCGCAGGCCGCCGGTCTTTGCGGTGACGGCGCGCATCAGCTCATCGGTGTGCAGGCTGCCCTTCATCAGCATTTCGCCCCTGGCGGCGTGGATGAGTTCGACGCCTTTCGCGGCTGACTCGTCGCTGTGTGCGGCATCGACGACCTCATAGCCGGAGACATCGAGACCGAACTGGGCGGCCGTATCCTTGATCTTCCCTTCGGGGCCGACCAGAATCGGCCGGATGATGCCGGCTTTTGCACTGTCGACGGCACCGCGCAACGAGGTCTCGTCGCAGGGATGCACGACAATGGTCGGAGCCGGGGGCACGGCTTTGGCCGCCGCAATCAAGCGGTCATATTTGCTGGGACGTTGCGTTTGCGTCGCGTCGGCGGACATGATGTCGCTCCCAATCTTTCCAATCGGCCTTACGATGCTCTCGCCTTGGGGTCGAAAGGGGCAACGTTCGAAGCCGGCTCCCCTCCCGCATCCACACCGAACAGCTCAGCAACGCGCTTCAATCGGTTCGCGCGCTCACCGGTGATGTCCTCGCTGGCCGACAGCACCTCACGCATTGCGGCGATTGCCGCACGACGCTGGTTGACGTCGTCGGGCAGCATTTTCGGGATGGCGGCCAGGGCCCCCTCTTGATCCAGCAGTAGAATGAAAAATTGCTCGCGCACCAGCATCTTGAATTCGGGCAGCGTCAGCCGCTCTGCTGCATGATCGTGCCGAACCCGACGCAGCGCCTCGATGCTCCGCTCATCGACCATTCCGCGCGCTGAACCGATATAGAGCAGCGCACGGAGCGCCGCCTCGCGGAGGCCGCCTTCGCCGATCCTCGATTTCAGCTCGGCGATCCGCTTCTCGAGCATGGCACGGTGCTCGGCCGACATCTCGCGCCGGCGCGACGGTTCGGACTTCGGATCAATCCCGACCGCTGCCTGCAACGCCGGCGAGCCATAGACGTTGAGGAAGATCGCCTCACTCAGCGCCTCCTGCGAGTCCCGCCAGCTATCCAGCACGTGAACGATCTGCTTGGACATCTGCTCCTGGAATTCCAGGAAGGGATTGTCCTTTCCGACCGGCTTGCGGTTGTCCTCGACCTTCTCGGCGACGGACTTCACCGCGGACATCCATGGATTTTGGCTGCTGAAGGCCTCGTATTGCATCCGCAGCGGGTGCATGTTGCGCGCCAGTTCCGCCATTTGCGGCGTCACCATGGATTTGACCCAGGGCTGGACGAACTTCTGGTAGGCGGCGAGATTGAGCTCGGAGACGCGCTTGGCGGCCGCAAACCGCCGTTCGTCCTCGGGCGAATTGCCGCCCATGGCGCGGATATCATCGAGGGTCCGCGCCTCACAGCGCATGACCCATTGGCCGGCGGCGAGATCGGCATTGAGGGTATCCGATCCTCTCGCCTCGAAAGTCGCTTCGTAGAGCCCGGGCGGAAGCACATCAATCAGGTCGATGTTGCTGGAGAACTCGGCGTGCTCCTTCTTGGCGACGCCGCCCGACACGAAGATGCCGAGATGACCGACGGTTTCGTGAACAGTATAGACGATGGTTTGACCGTAAGCCCGGATTTCGTCGACGTCGGCATAGCAATCGAGGATCCAGTTGAGCGCCTGCTGCGGCGGCGTGACGTTGTCGCCCTCCGAGCAGAACACCACGATCGGCGATCTGATGTTGCGCAGATCGACGGTCGCGCCATCGGACATCTTGATGTTCCCGGCGGCGAGATTGTTGCCGACGAACAATTCATCGACGATGAACTGGATTTCCTCCGCATTCAGGTTGACGTGTCCGCCCCACCAGCGCTCGAACTCGAGATAGCGATCGGCCTCGGTGTCGACCTTGGAATAGACGTTGTATTGCTTGGTCCAGAGCGTGTTCGATGGATTCTGGTTCTCGAAGTTTTGCACGAGCCAGGCGCCGTCGAATTTGCCGCCGCCGAGATCGCTCGTCAGGGCGGTGAGCCAGCTCCCGCCCAGCAGACCACCCGAATAGCGCATTGGATACTTGCCATGCACGCCCTCCCAATAGGCGAGCGGCGCGCCCGCGATGATCAACGGACCGAACAGCTCTGGCCTCAGCGAGGCCAGGATCATGACGGCCCAGCCAGCCTGGCAATTGCCAATCACGCAGGGCTTGCCGTCAGCCTGGGGATGGAGGCTGATGACCTTCTCGATGAACAGCGCTTCGGCGCGCGCGATGCGCTCGATGGTCTGTCCCGGCATCGGATCCGGCAGGAAGCCGACGAAATAGCAGGGATGCCCTGCCTTCATAGCAACGCCGATCTCGCTGTCCGCCTTGAACCCGCCAATTCCAGGACCGTGCCCGGCACGTGGATCCACCACGATGAACGGGCGCCGCTCGAGGTCGATCTCGACGCCCTTGGGCGGAATGATGCGGACCAGCGCGTAGTTCACCGGCTCGTCGAGCTTGCGCCCGTCGATGATCAATTCCGCGGTATATTGCAGGACGTGCGGAGCCGCTTGCGCGATATGCTCCCGGTACTGGTCGCCGCGTTGGCGCATGACGTCCAGAAACAGCACGCTGCGCTGTCCCGCATCGACCATGTATTCGACGCCTGAGGCGACAAGCCCGGATAGGGGACCGCCCGGCGGGTTTGGAGTTTCCATCGACATATTCCGACCTCGCTGTCGCGCTGCATCATTCAAGGGGCCCTGCGGAAAGCGAATGTTGATCTAGGTCAAGGTCGGGAGCTTCCTGGCACGATGGTATTCCCAGCGTATCAAGCGGTGCGCGATGTCAGAGACGCCAAGCTATGCGGCACGCGAGTGTCTCAGGGATGGAAGCCCGGTCGAGATCAGGGCGCTGCGTTCCGACGATGAGGCGGATATGCTCGGCGCAATCGAGCGCACGAGCTCGCAATCGTTGCAACGCCGCTTTTTTGCCATGAAGCGCCACTTCTCGGAGCGAGAACGCACATTTTTCATGCAGATCGATTTCAGCAACCACGTCGCGCTCGTCGCACTTGCTCGGGAAATGGACCAGCAAGTGATCGTCGGGGGCGGCCGTTACATTGTCTTCGAGCCCGGACGAGCCGAAATGGCCTTTGTCGTCACTGACGCCTGGCAAGGGCGCGGTGTCGGCTCGCTCCTGATCCGGCACCTCATCGATATCGCAGGGCATGGCAAACTGCGGGAATTGACCGCGGAGGTCCTGCCCGAGAACACGGCGATGTTAAAAGTATTCAAAAGATTTGGCTTCAAACCCGCCGCGCGTCGGGACCCGCAAACGGTCCATCTTGTATTGGAGCTTGGCTAACCCCGGCGTCAGGCCGCGTCGCCTTTCCCATCGGCCCGGTACGGTCGATGCGGATCCAGGCCACGGTCAACTCCCATGCCACCGACAGGATAATCGGCCCGATGAAAAGGCCGACGATGCCATGGGCGAGCGTTCCGCCGATCACACCGATGAGAATAACCAGCGTTGGCGTGTTCAGACCGCGTCCCATGACGAGCGGCTTCAGGACGTTGTCGAGAAGGCCGACGATCACGAAATACACCGTCAGCAGCAGCGCCGTCGTGACGTCCTTGTCGATCCAGATCCAGATCATCACCGGCAGGAGCAGGATGGATGGACCGATCTGCACGATCGACAGCAGCAGAGCAACGAATGCCAGCAAGCCGGCGGCCGGAATACCTGCGAGCTTGAAGCCGATGCCGGCCAACAGCGATTGAATGATCGCCACACCGATGACGCCCTGGGCCACCGCGCGGATGGTCGCGCCCGCCTGTTCCAGAAAGCGCTCACTTTGCTCGGGCACGATGCGGATCAGGAATCCACGGATCGCTGCCACGAGCTGCGGCCCGTAAGGCAAGAGAAAGCCGGCCACGACGACCGACAGGAGAAACTGGAGCGTGCCGACGCCGGCATCGCCTGCGAACGACAGCATGATCCCGGCCAAGGGTTTCAGATACGGAGCCACCTCGCGCAGCACCGTACGAATGTTGGTGGTGGCCTGATTCCAGAGATCGTAGAGCTGCGGACCGACGAGCGGCCATGCCTTGATCTGCTCGGGCGCCGGCTGAAGCGCGAGGTCTCCGGTGCCGAGCTGACCTGCGAGGTCCTTCATCCCCTCGATGGCGCTCAGGCCGAGCCAGGTCGCAGGCCCGATGACGATGGCCAGAGTGATGAGCGTGAGGATCGCCGCCGCCGTTCGGGGGCGGCCGCCGAGTCCCTTGGCGAGCCAGTTGAAGACCGGAAAGAAAGCGACCGCAAGCACGGCACTCCAGGTCAGGATCGGCACGAAGGGACGGATGATGACGAACGTCCAGATGATCAACAAGGCGAGCAAGCCGAGCCGGATCACGAGCTGGATGACATCTTCTGCGGACAGGAGCTGGCGGAGCGACTTCAAGGGTGCTCTTTCACCGGTGGACAGACAGTCTAAAGGGTACCCTTCTGCGGGAGGTCCTCTTGATTCAGATCAATCTATGGAGGCCGAGCTGCCAGCAACGGCAGCGGATTCCCGCCGACCAGTCGGCGCGCGAAATCTAGGCCGATGAGAGCGGCAGGCTGATTCGAAGCAGAGCTCCTCCACCCGGCTGATTTTCCGCCGTGATCTGGCCGCCGTGAGCTTCGACGATCGTCCGCGCAATCGCAAGCCCCATGCCCATGCCCTGCGGCTTGGTGGTGAAGAATGGCTCGAACACCTGCCCGATCTGCTCTACGGGAACGCCGGGACCATAGTCTCTGATGGAGACTTCGGCCCGGTTGCCGGCACGTGCAGCTCCGATATCAACCCTGCGGACGCTGCCGGCGGAGCCGGTGACGGCATCCATCGCGTTCACGACCAGATTTGTGATGACCTGCTGGAGCTGAATTCGGTCGCCTTTGATCGGAAGCAGCGCCAGATGCGTTACAGCATCGAGCTCGACTCCTTGGGCTGTCGCCAAGGGCACAAGAAAGGCCACGGCTTCCCGGACAACGTCGTTGAGGTCCAGCTCCTTCTCCTCAAACGGCGCCTTCTTGAGCAGACTGCGCAAGTGCACGATGACTTCGCTCGCCCGCGCATCGTCACGTCGGATGTCCTCAATGATATCGTTCAATTCATTTAGGTCTGGATTCGGCGCCCGAAGCATCAATGCCGCGCTTTCGGCATTTGTCAGGATGGCGCCGAGCGGCTGGTTCAGTTCATGAGCGATCGAGGCGGTAAGTTCGCCGGCCATCGTATAGCGGTTGACATGAGCGAGTTCCGCGGAGCGCTGCCGGGCCTGCACTTCCGCCTTGAGGCGGCCGCGCCGCTCGTGGACAAGGATGCTGATGAGAGCCGCCTGGACCAGGATGACGGATGCAATGAGGAGTATCTGCCAACGATAGGCCTCCCACGGAGACGGGTCACGAAAGTAGACTTCGCTGCCAGGTGGCAGGCTGCTTTCGGCAATGTTCCAGCGCCTGAGCTGCCGCCAATCGTACTTCGCCGGGCCATATTCGAGGGTTGGGATCTTGATGTCGGACGGTTTCTCGCCGCCCAGGATTCGGATCGCCGCTTCCGACGTCTTCTGGGCACTGTCGAGTGCAGACGTCATCGGGCCGCCGACGGTCTCGCCGCCAAAGAACGCTTCGTCGTAGGAAAAGATCGGCGCATTGGTAACTGCATGGAGCTCCCTTAGCGCCTGCTCGCCCTCATGGCTTGCGCCGGTCGCATCCACCTGGAGCTGGACCCAGAAGATCGCACTGTCCGGCGGAAGGCGAGCCGCCTCCTTCAAAATGTCGGCAAATGAAAGTCGATTCCAGAACAGCAAGCGCACGTTGGGAAAAACCGGTTCGAGCTCCTTGCCGATCTCACTTTGCCAGAAGCGTTCGTTCGGGGAATCGCCAACCACGACCGCAATCGTCCTGGTCGCGGGCAGCAGCCTGACGATATTGCCAAACAGCGCGGGAACGTCCTGCTTCACGGCAACGACAGCATCGTTGTCCGTCAGCGCGGAACGCTGGACCCGCCGCTCCTCGACCGCCGTCATCACCATCGGGGTGGACGGAAATAATTGCGGCCGATTTCGCTGGACGAACATGGCCGCCGGGCCTCCCAAGGCAACGATGAGGTCTGGGGCGCCGCGCGCGAACAATGCGCGCAGATAGTCCGCAAATTCAGACTCGACGCTCTGGTCTTCAAAGCGGGCCGTTGCGACGGAGAAGTCCTGGATGTCGATCGGCCACCGCGATTGACGCTCGAGCTCCTGTCGGAGCGCCGTCGAATAGTCCCGCCATGGCTTGAAGTTTTGGCCGTACGAATTGAAGATGACGATCCGCTTCAGCTCTGCAGCAGTTCCATCCGCAGCCGCGGCAGAAATCGCCGTCGCAGTGACTGCCGCCAAGAAAGCCCGTGCGACTGCAAGCCACCTTCCCGCCACTGTATCCTCCCACGCCCGATTTGCTCGGTGAGGCAGCGCGGAGCGCAAACTACGACTCCGGTTTTCGCTCAGTATCAGCTTAGCACCGATAGATTGTAGATTTAACTGCAGCGCTTCCTGTGGATGGCACTGCCCACATGTCGTTTAGTGAAAATCCAGGTCGCAAGACCGCGTGGCGATCACCGACGAGAGAACGAACCCGCCGATTTCTGCGTTGGCTCTCGTAAGGAAATCGCGCTTTAGCTTTCGCACAGCCTTGGTTCAAATAGAGGTGCGACGACCACGAGCAAGCGCCGGACGCACATGAAGAGATACTGGTGACAAAGTTTGCGATTGGGCGACATCGGCGCGAGACAGCGGGCGTGCTCAAGGACGCAGTCGGCCGCGACCCGACAGCAATACCCGCGCATCGTTTGATGGAAACCCTGCTTGGGAGACCACGTAGCGATGACGGATCAGAATACGAGCCCGCCGCTTTCTACGCTGGGCTGCGCCACTGCGCTCTCGCGAGGAAATCGTGGTTTCCTTCGCGGGGGAGTTAAGTCAAATGAAGATGCGACGCTACAGGAGCAAGCGCTGGACCAAGACGCGCGGTCAACAGTGGAGAGAACGGAGTAGTATTATCCGCTGAGAGTAACAACGTGGGACGAGAGTAGCAATGCGGGGGGAGGAAAATCGCTAAAACTTGTTTCGTATCAATAGCTTATGATTTTGGTGCGCTCGGAGGGACTCGAACCCCCACGATTTTACTCACTGCCACCTCAAGGCAGCGCGTCTACCAGTTCCGCCACGAGCGCTTGGGAATGCCGGCTTGAGGCTTGAGGGCCTGCCGCATCAACGGCGCCGATCTAACAAATCCATCAGTGGGGTACAAGCCTGCCGAAGGCATGAATTCCACAGGCTTGAGAAGAAAATGTTCCGCCCTCCCAGCCTTACCGCGTGCCCCGGCCCTACCGGGTCCCGGGCGTCCGCGGCAACATCTGCTTGACCTCGACCGCGATCCGGTTGCGGTCGACCAGCACGACGCCGGAGGCCACCGGCAGATTATTGGCCAGAACCTTGACCTCATCGGCCTCGGTTGCGTCCAGCTCGATGATGGCGCCGCGGGAAAGACGTAATACTTGATGGATCGGCATGGTGGTCGTCCCGAGGACGACCATGAGATCCACGGTGACTTTATCGAGTGTGGGCACTGTCAGGACCGCCGCAACTGGAGACTTGGGCCAAGGGACTTAAACAAGGGACTTGGCATTTGCACCTGCGATCATCACCCCGTTATAGTTAGCCAATGGTTAATTCGCCTCAAAACCCCCGCCAAGAACGGCGTCAAGACCTCGATTTGACGTCGTTTTCCGCCTCAGTCGGCGAGCCCGTCGAGTGGCGAATCTCGGACGCTCCGGTGCCCTATCCGGAGGCCGTGGCCGCGATGGAGGCCCGCGTCGCCGCCATTGCAGCGGGTGAGGCCCCGGAGCTGGTCTGGCTGCTCGAGCACCCCCCGCTCTACACCTCCGGAACCTCGGGCAAGGACTCCGACCTGCTCGATCCCCGATTCCCAACCTTTGCCTCTGGGCGTGGCGGCCAGCTCACCTATCACGGCCCGGGCCAGCGGGTGGCCTACATCATGCTCGACCTCAAGCGCCGCCGGCCGGACGTGCGGGCCTATGTCGCAAGCCTGGAGGAGCTGATCCTGAAGACGCTCGCCGCCTTCAACGTCCGCGGCGAGCGGCGCGAGGACCGGGTCGGCGTCTGGGTGAAGCGCCCCGACAAGGGGCCTGAGCACGAGGACAAGATCGCGGCGATCGGCGTGCGGCTGAAGCGCTGGGTCTCGTTCCACGGTATCGCCATCAATGTCGAGCCGGAGCTTTCGCATTTCGCCGGCATCGTCCCCTGCGGCGTTGCCGATCCCCGCTACGGCGTGACCTCGCTGGTCGATCTCGGCCAGTTGGTGACCCTGGCCGATGTCGACGTCGCGCTTCGGCAGGCTTTTGAAGAGCTGTTCGGGCCGACCCGCGCCCTGCTGCCGGAAGCAGCCGCCTGACGCATTCCTGTTGGAGACGCGCTGCGCGCGTTCTCCATCGGCGCGGAATCGGTTAGGCTTGTTTCAGGTGCCGCCCACGCCTCCTCCCTCCGCCGGGAAAGCAGACCTCATGCCGGGCGACCAAACCATCGGACCGACTGTTCGAGCGCCAGGCATAAGGAGGGATTGCGTTTCAGCTCGCAATGGGAGGTTTTGACGATGAAATTGTCTGCCCCGATCTATCATCTGAAGCGAAAAGCGAAGCGCCTGTCCCGCGACGAAGGCATTCCGCTCCACGCCGCGCTTGACCGCATCGCCACGACGGAAGGGTTTTCCGCCTGGAGCATGCTGGCGGCGAAAGCTGCCGCACTGACACCGGCCAACAAGCTGTTCCCGCAATTTAGGCCGGGTGACCTCGTGCTGGTCGGGGCACGCCCCGGTCAGGGCAAGACGTTGATGAGCCTCGAGCTTGCCGTGGAGGCCATGAAGTCCCGCCATCGTGCGGCATTCTTCTCACTCGAATACACTGAGAAAGACGTGCTGGACCGCTTGCGCGCGATTGGCGTGGAGCCGGCGGAGTTCGACAAGCTCTTCGAGGTCGATTGCTCCGACGCCATCAGCGCCGACTACATCGTCAAGCAAATGGCCGCCGCCCCCCGCGGCACGGTCGTGGTGATCGACTATCTGCAACTGCTCGACCAAAGACGGGAAAACCCCGACCTAGCCGTCCAGGTGCGCGCGCTAAAGTCGTTCGCGCGCGACAAGGGGCTGATCGTCGTCTTCATCTCGCAGATCGATCGATCCTATGACCCCTCCGTTAAGCCCTGCCCCGATCTCAGCGATGTCAGGCTCCCAAATCCGCTGGACCTGAAACTGTTCGACAAGACGTGTTTCATGAACAATTCCGAGGTTCAGCTCCGCGCGGCGAGCTGACGACAAGAGCCGCGGGTGAGATGCCTCACCCGCGGCTTGCAGCCTCACGCCGCAGCCAGCGACACTTCGAGCTTGCCGGCGATGTAGCGCCGCTCCTGGGTCAGGCCGCCAAAGCCGTAGGCGTCGCCCTTGACCTCGTCGACATGCAGATAGGTCTCGGGATGCAGCGGGCCCAATATCTCGGCCATGCGCTTGAACATCGCGGCGAGATAAGCCGCCTTCTCGTCCTTGGTGTTGGTGCCCTCGGTGACGTGGATGTCGATCCAGTAGCTGGCAAGCCTCTCGTCGGCGAGCGACTTGCCGCCGGCGAACCAGTCGCCCGCATCGACCGACTTCACGATGATGGCGGTGACGTCCGGATCCTTGTGCAGGATTTTCGCCGTGAGCTCGGACACGGCATTGGCGATGTCGGCCTTCAGCGAGGGCGACTGGCGGGAAGTGGTGTAGGATACGGTGATCAGGGGCATTGTCGTTCTCCTCAGGATGTCGCGCTGTTTGCGCGGCGTTGGTGAGAAGCTAGACCTTCCCTCGTCATTTTGGTATCTTATCTCTGTTGATACCAGTGATAACGATTCATAATGACAGCCACACTCGACATCGCCACCGTCCAGGCCTTCCTGCTGGTCGCCGACCTCCAGAGTTTTACGCGTGCGGCCGAAGCGCTCGGCACGACGCAGGCCGCGGTCAGTCTCAAGCTGCAGCGGCTGGAGACGGTGCTGGCAAAGCGTCTCGTCGAGCGCTCGTCGCGCGCGGTCCGGCTCACCGCCGACGGCGCCAGCTTCCTCGATCGCGCCCGCGGGCTGATGGAGGCGCATGACCGCGCGCTGTCGGGCGAGGCACCGGCCGCGCAATCGCTCTCGCTCGGCATCTCCGATCACGCTGCTGGCCCTGAACTGGTGCCGATGCTCGAACGGCTGCACGCGATGTCGGCGAACCTCACCCTCGCCGTCACCATCGGCTTCTCGCGCGAGATGCAGGATGCCTATGACGCGGGCGAACTCGATGCGGTGATCGTGCGCCAGGAAGGCAGCCGCCGCGGCGGCGAGAAGCTGACGGAGGACGAATTCGGCTGGTTCGCGTCGCGACGCTTCACGCTTCCGAAGGGCGGAGCACTGCCGCTTGCAACACTCGCCCCGCCCTGCGGCGTCCGTGCCGTCGCCGTGCGCGCGCTCGACAAGGCCGGCCTCGCCTGGCGCGAGCGTTTTGTCGGCGGCGGCGTCACAGCGGTGGCTGCGGCGGCGCTTGCCGGACTAGCGATCGCACCGCTGGCGCGGCGGATCGCACCTCCCGGGTTGGTCGACATCGGGCCCGCGCACAAGCTGCCAGAACTCGGCAGCTCGAAAGTCATGCTGCATTCGAACGTCAGCGATCCCGCCAAGCTCGCGGCGCTGCGTGCCGTGGCGGCGACCTTTCGCAGCGTGGCGGCCACCTGAGGTCTCACAGGATCGCCTCGAACGCGCTGCGCAGCGTCTCGTGCCTGAACACAAAACCGCGGCTCAGCGCCTTGTTCGGCAGCACGCGCTGACCGCCGAGCAGAAGCTCGTCGGCAAAGCCGCCGCCGATCCGCCGCAGCAGACCGCCGGGAATGCGGAACACCGCGGGCCGGTGCAGGCGGCGTCCGAGCTCCTCGGTGAATTTTGCGTTGGTGACGGGGATCGGCGCCGTGGCGTTGACGGGGCCAGCGAGATCGGGCGTTGCCATCACATAGGCGATCAGCCGTATCAAATCGTCGCGCTCGATCCAAGACATCCACTGCCGCCCGGTGCCGAGCGGACCGCCGAGCCCGAACTCGAACGGCGTCAGCATGCGCGTGATGAAGCCGCCTTCCGTGCCGAGCACGAGGCCGATGCGCAAATTGACTACGCGCACGCCGAGCTCCTCCGCCGGCCGCGCCGCTTTCTCCCAGGCCGCGCAGAGCTCGTGGCTGAAGCAGGCGTGAGATTTCGCCGACTCCGTCAGCACCTGGTCCGCCCAGAGGCCGTACCAGCCGATCGCGGAGCCGCTGACGAGCACCTCGGGCTTGCGCTCGAGCCGCGCGATCAGCTTCACGACCTCGCCGGTCATGTCGACGCGGGAGCCGATGATCTTCGCACGCTTCGCTTCGGTCCACAGGCTGTTGCCGATCGGCTCGCCCGCGAGATTGACGATGGCGTCGATTGGTATGTCCGCAGCAAGCTGGTCGAGGCTGGTGATCAGCGTGACCGGTGGCGGCAGCATCTCGGCCTTCGCAGGGTTGCGGATCAGCGCGATGACGTGATGCCCTGCCCCGCTGAGGCTCGCCGCAAGGCGGCTGCCGATGAAGCCGCTCGCGCCTGTTATCAGCACGGTCTTGCGGACGGGGATTTTCTCAACGAGTCCTTCCGCGGGAACATTCTTCATGCGGCCGAGCCGGCGCATCGCGGCAAAATCCCTGACGCCGCAGAGCGCAGCGCCAACCGCGCAAGCGGTCGCAGCGATGCTGAGCAGGCCCTGATACACGACGCTCACGCCAAAGGGCTGCATCGCCCAATCGATCAGAACCGGCAGAAGCAGCACCAGGATGGCGCCGTAGTTGATCGCGAGCAGCGTGTGATTGACCCGTTCGCTCGGCGGTAGCTTTCGGCTCAGATCCTCCTCGACGAAATCCATCAGCGTGATGATGATTTCCGCAACCAGCAGCGCGACGATCGCCAGTGCCAGCACGCCATGAACCTCGAGCCAGCCGAGCAGCAGGAACAGCAAGGCATAGAGCATGTTGCGGATGCCGTGCAGCTTCAGCTCGAAGCGCTGCGACGGACGCCAGGCCAGGCGCTCGGTAAATTCGTGGTGATAGAAGGTGTCAAACACGCCCATCACGATCTGGATGGCGATGAGCGTCCACAAGAGCGGCGTCATGACACGGCCTCCCTGAACATTGCGGACTGGTGGATCAGCCCGCCGTAACGCGGATGAATGACATCGAGGGTGAAGCGGAACGCGCCCTCGCCGAGATCGGAATGCGTCACCGTGAGATCGCCCGGCGTGAGCCATTGCGGCAGCGGAATCCACAGGCGTCCAAACTGGAGCCCGTAGCCCGCGCTGCGGAAGGTCAGCGTCTCGCCTTCGACCGCGATGCGGAGCGCCATGGAGACCCCGAAGCCGACATATTCCTCAAGCCCGGTCGGGCCGGCGAAGCGCTTTGCCGAGTGGATCACCTGCGGAAAACCGCGCTTGCGCGCGCAGATGCGGGTCCAGGTCTGGCCGCCGGTCGCGCCGTCCTCGGTAACAGTCACGATCATCGGCACACCGGTGTCACGAGCTGTCGGCAGCGGGCCGCCGATCAGGCGTGCGGCCTGCGCGAACCACCAGCCGATGTCGCTGAAAGAGACCTCGTCGACCACGCCGACATAGACGACGCTGTCGCCATCGGCGACGCGCTTGGAAAAGCGCCGCCAGGTCGCGAGCGGCAGCCGGCCCCAATCCTCGTCCGACAGCAGCGCGCGGAAGCGGCGGTCGTCGAGCAGTTTGATATGAGCGAAGGGAGGTGCGTTGGAGCCTGATAGTCGAGCCGACGCCATTGCACCCTCCTCAGAACTATTTGGCCTTGCCCAGCGGCAGCAGGTTGGCGATCTTTTCGCCAAGCCGCATCAAGGCGACCAGCCGCGGACGCGGCACTTTCAGCATCTGCATGAACCAGTGGTCGGCGAGCTCGGTGAAGGCGAGCATCTCCTTCAGCCGTTTGCTCGCGACCGGATTGATGGTCGGATCCGCAGTGGCATCGGACACGCAGGCCCGCAGCGCCGTGATCGCAGGATCAAGCTCCCGCTCCTTGCGCCGCGCCGCAATCCGGGCCGCCACCTCCCAGATGTCAGTCTCGGCTTCGTAATGATCTCGGCGGTCGCCGAGGATCGGCACCCGCCGGATCAGGTTCCAGGCGAGCAACTCCTTCAGCGAGTTGGACACGTTGGAACGTGCCATGCCGAGCGTGTCGGCGATGTCCTCGGCCGTCATCGGCGCCTCGGCGAGATAGAGCAGCCCGTGGATCTGGCTGACTGAGCGGTTGACGCCCCACTGATCCCCCATGTCGCCCCAATGCAGGACGAAGCGCTCGACGGCGGCGGGAAGTTTCTTATTTCCGGTTGCTTCTGTCATAACAGAAACATCTGACGAGTGTGACTGCGTGTCAAGTGCCGTGATCGCCTTGCGCCCTGCATACCATCCGCTCTATTTGCCTAAAAACGACCCAGAGAACGGGAACCAAACGCCATCTGTAGCGTTTGCTCCGGTCGAGGCGGGGTTCGGAATGGTAAAAAAGTCCAGTCAACAGAGAGACTTGTTCGAAAGCGAGCGAAGTTTCCGGCTGTTGGTTGAGGGAGTCGCGGACTACGCGCTCTACATGCTCGACCCCACCGGCATCATCACCAGCTGGAACATCGGCGGCGAACGCATCAAGGGCTATTCGCCCGGGGAGATCCTCGGCCAGCATTTCTCGCGCTTCTACACCGAGACCGACCGCGCCAACGGCAAGCCTGCCCGCGCGCTTGGCATCGCCCGGGACCAGGGCCGCTATGAGGAGGAAGGCTGGCGCGTCCGCAAGGACGGGACCTTCTTCTGGGCGAGCGTCGTGATCGACCCGATCTACGAGGACGGCAACCTCGTGGGCTTCGCCAAGATCACCCGTGACATCACCGAGCGCCGTGACGCGCAGATCAAGCTCGAGGCGATGCAGACACAGCTCGCCGAGGCGCAGAAGTTCGACGCGCTCGGCCAGCTCACCGGCGGCGTCGCGCACGACTTCAATAACTTGCTGATGATCATCAGCGGCAGCCTTCACGTCCTGAAGAGAGGCGACGTCGGCGACGACAAGTTTCAGCGCGCGATCTTGGCGATCGAGACTGCCGCCAAGCGCGGCGCCGCACTGACGGGACAGCTATTGACCTTCGCGCGGCGGCAAAGCGTCAATCCGCAAGCGATCCATTTCGGCGATCGCATCGAGGCGATCCGCGAAGTGCTGTATGCTGGCGTCGGCAGCGCCGTTCGCCTCGCCTTCGACATCGAACGCGACGTCTGGCCGGTCAAGGCCGACGTCTCCGAGTTCGAGACGAGCCTGCTCAATCTTGTCATCAACGCGCGCGATGCCATGCCCGATGGCGGTACGGTCACGATCGGCGCGCACAACGTCGTCCTGGACGATCCGCTCCACAGCGGTGAGTACGTCGCGATCACCGTCGCCGATACCGGGCTCGGCATCCCCTCCGACGTCGTCGACAAGATCTTCGAGCCGTTCTTCACGACCAAACCGGTCGGAAAAGGCACCGGCCTCGGCCTCTCTCAGGTGCACGGTTTTGCGCATCAGGCGGGCGGCACGATCAAGGTCGCAAGCGAACTCGGCAAGGGCACGACCTTCACCATCCTGCTGCCGCGCGAAACCGCGACCGTGCCAAGCGACGCGCCTGAGACGGCGCCGGTTCTTGGCAGTGGCACCGTGCTGCTGGTCGAAGACAATCCTGATCTGGCCATCGTCAGCATCGGTCTGCTGGAGCAGCTCGGCTACCGCGTGCACCGGGTCGCCGACGCCGAATCCGCGCTGCGCGAGCTGGAGCACAACGGTGTCGATTTCGTCTTCACTGACATCGTCATGCCTGGCAAGATGGACGGGCTCGGCCTCGCCCAACGCCTGCGCCAGATCCGCCCCGACCTGCCGATCCTGCTCGCCACCGGCTACAGCGAAGCCGCCGCCGGCGTCCGCGGCGACTTCCCAATCCTGCGCAAGCCGTACGAAATCCACGAGCTCAGCGAGGCGATTTCGAAGCTGCCGCGGTGACTCTTAACCTCGCCCCGCTTGCGGGGAGAGGTCGGATCGCCCTTGCGATCCGGGTGAGGGGGTACAGGTCTCACGCCAATCTCACCCGCGGAGAGATGCCCTCACCCCAACCCTCTCCCCGTAAGAACGGGGCGAGGGAGCGCACCGAATGCGCGGAGCGACGTGTAGCTCGCCTAAACCGTCGGCAGCACCGAAAACGCTTCCCCTGCCCTGCGCAGGTTCAGCTCATCGACGCTCGCCGTCTCGCTGGTGACGCTGTCCACCCGCGACGACGGCGGGCCGTGGCGGCAGAGTGCGACCATGTCGGCGACGTGTTTCGGCGCTCCCGCGAACAGCGCTTCCACGCCGCCGTCGCGGCGGTTGCGGACCCAGCCTTCGAGGCCGCTCGCGGTCGCCTGGTATTCAACCCAGGCCCGGTAGCCGACGCCTTGCACGCGCCCGCGGATCATGACCTGGAGGATCGCGCGGCTCATTTTTTCAGTCCGAGGAGATCGGCGTTGCGCGCCTTGACCTCGGCATCGCGCATGACGCGATTAGTCAGCTCCGCTGTCGGCAATCCCTTCAGCGCTTTCGGCGCCGTGCCCTCGCGCAATGCCTTCTGGACGTCGTAAACGGCCTGCGTCGCCGCCGCGATCGGCGCGTGGCCCTGAAGCGCGATGCGGACGCGTTGGCTGGCGAGATAGTCGATCGCGTTCAATTCGTCCGGCGCGCCACCGAGCGCGATCGGCAGACGCGTTGCGGATACGATGGCCTCGAGCTCGGTGCGCGACTTGATGCCCGTGAAGAACAGCGCATCGACGCCGGTGGCTTCATAGGCCTTGGCCCGGCGGATCGTGTCCTCGATCGAGCTGATCGAGGCCGCGCCGGTGCGGCCCATGATGACCAGAGTGGGATCGCCGCGCCCGTCGAGCGCCGCCTTCATCTTGCCGACTCCCTCCTCAAGCGAGATCAGCTGCGCCTTTGTCTCGCCAAAGGCTGCCGGCAGCAGCGTGTCCTCGATGGTGAGGCCGGCGGCGCCCGCCGTCTCCAGCTCCTGCACGGTGCGGCGCACGTTCAGCGCATTGCCATAGCCGTGATCGGCATCGACCAGCACCGGCAGCGCGGCGGCACGCGACATCCGCCGCATCTGCTCGGCCAACTCGGTGAGCGTGATCAGGGTGACATCGGGATCGCCGAGCACGGCGAGCGAGGCGACCGAGCCGCCGAACATACCAAGGGGAAAGCCGAGATCCTCGGCAATGCGGATCGAGATCGCGTCATAGACCGAGCCGGGATGGACGCAGGTGCCGCCCGACAGGATGATGCGCAGTTTTTCGCGGCGGGAACGAAAGGCCATGCTTGCCTCACTCTCAATTCCTCATCCTGAGGAGCGGCTTTTGCGCGCGTCTCGAAGGATGAAGGCCCAACTGGTGGCCTCACCCTTCGAGACGTCGCGCAGGCGCGGCTCCTCAGGGTGAGGGTCGACTGTTGTGCGCTGGAGCGCGTTACGCAAACTCCAAAATCAGCGCGTCCACCGCGAGCGTCGCACCCGCACTCGCGTGGACCTTCTTCACGGTGCCGTCCTGCTCGGCGCGCAGCACGTTCTGCATCTTCATGGCCTCGACGACCGCCAGCGTCTCGCCGGCCTTGACCTCCTGGCCTTCGGTCACAGCGATCGAGACGATGAGCCCGGGCATCGGACAGAGCAGCTTCTTGCCGGTGTCAGAGGCCGTCGTCACCGGCATCAGCTTCGCCGAGGCGGCTTCCGCTTCGGTCCAGACATAAACCGGCACCTCGACGCCCTGATGCGCGAGGCGGATGCCGTTGGCGATCGGGCGCACCTGCACCGCGACGAAATGGCCGTCGATGGTGCCCTGCCAGACCGGATCGCCCGGCTTCCACGCGGACTGCAGCAGATGCGCATTGCCGGCCTTGCCCTCGGCATCGACGAACCGCACCGCGATCGCCTCACCCTCGCGGGCAACCTCGAGCAATATCTCCTGGCGGTCGAGCCAGACCGCGCGACGGCGCTCGCGCTGCACGATGCGGCCGCCCATCTGGCCGGAGATCTGCCGCTTGCGTTCGCCGAGCACGTGATCGATGGCGGCGCCGACCGCGGCGATCCGTCGCGCGACCTCGCCTTCGGGCACGCGCACCGCAAAGCCCTTGGGGAATTCCTCGGCGATGAAGCCGGTCGACAGATTGCCCTCACGCCAGCGCGGATGATGCATCAGCGCCGACAGGAATGGGATGTTATGGCGGATGCCGTCGACATAGAACGAATCCAGCGCGGTCGCCTGCGCCTCGATCGCAGCCGCGCGCGACGGCGCATGCGTGACGAGTTTTGCGATCATCGGATCGTAATGGATCGAGATCTCGCCGCCCTCCTGCACGCCGGTGTCGTTGCGCACGGTGATGCCGTCCTTGCTCACCTCCGCGGGCGGGCGATACTTCACAAGACGCCCGATCGAGGGCAGGAAATTGCGGAACGGGTCTTCGGCATAGAGGCGCGATTCCACCGCCCAGCCGGTCAACGCGACGTCCTTCTGCGCGAGCGCGAGCTTCTCGCCGGCGGCAACGCGGATCATCTGCTCGACGAGATCGACGCCGGTGACGAGCTCGGTGACGGGATGCTCGACCTGGAGGCGCGTGTTCATTTCCAGGAAGTAGAAGCTCTTGTCCTGGCCAGCGACGAACTCGACCGTGCCGGCGGAATCATAATTCACCGCCTTCGCCAGCGCGACCGCCTGCTCGCCCATCTTGCGGCGGGTGGCTTCGTCGAGCAGCGGCGACGGCGCCTCCTCGATGACCTTCTGGTTGCGGCGCTGGATCGAACATTCGCGCTCGCCGAGATAGATGACGTTGCCGTGCTTGTCGCCCAGCACCTGGATCTCGATGTGGCGGGGATCGACGATGAATTTTTCGACGAAGACGCGGTCGTCGCCGAACGAGGCCTTGGCCTCGGCCTTGGCGAGGTGGAAGCCTTCGGCGACCTCGGCCTTCGAATGTGCGATGCGCATGCCCTTGCCGCCACCGCCGGCGGAGGCCTTGATCATCACGGGATAGCCGATCTCGTCGGCGATCTTGACCGCGTGCTTGCCATCCTCGATGACGCCGAGATAGCCCGGCACGGTCGAGACCTTGGCTTTCGCGGCCGCCTTCTTGGATTCGATCTTGTCGCCCATTGCAGCGATCGCGCCCGGGTTCGGGCCGATGAAGACGATGCCGGCGGCTTCCAGCGCCCGCGGAAATGCCTCGCGCTCGGACAGGAAGCCGTAGCCGGGATGCACGGCCTCGGCGCCGGTCTTTCGGCAGGCCTCCACGATCTTCTCGATCACCAGATAGCTCTCGGCCGCGGCCGGCGGGCCGATCAGCACGGCCTCGTCGGCCATCTCGACATGGAGGGCGTCGCGGTCGGCCTCGGAATAGACGGCAACCGTCTGAATTCCCATCTTGCGGGCGGTCTTGATGACCCGGCAGGCGATTTCGCCGCGGTTGGCGATCAGGATGCGTTTGAACATTGTTTGTCTTGAGTTTCGTCCCTTGGGCGGGACCCCTCCCGGGCCGTTGGCGGGCCGATCGGACGGGGCCGTATCCTGTCGTGGTACAGCAAAATGGGCCGGAGGCAACGGCCAAAATCCGGCCCGCTCTGGCGTACCAGCGCAAGACCGGAACGGGCTTGGTGAGCCCCTGGGACGGCCTATGGCTTTCCGGCCTTGGCCACGTTCCGGACCAGGCCGTGAATGAAGCCCAGTTTGGCGACCACGGCTGGCGACAGGATGAAGGGATAGAGGTCCCGCATCCCCATGGCACGGTTGACGCTGTTCATGGCGAAGGTGAAGGGCAGCCATGCGTCGACGATCGCCTGAACGTCCCGCGCCTCGTAGGGGTTGAACCGAATCCGCGTCGACAACTCCCCGTCGCGGTCGACCTTGGGGCGCACCTCCATGCCGAACTCGCCAGCCATCTCCAGCGTATCGATGATATGGAGGTAATGCGCCCAGGTCTCAGCAAAGTCTTCCCAGGGATGCATCGTCGCATAGGCCGAGACATAGCTCTGCTGCCAGTCGGTCGGTGCGCCTTCGGCATAGTGGTGCTGCAAGGCCTGACCGTAATCGACGGAATCGTCGCCGAACACGGCGCGGCATTCCTCCAGCTTCCCACCATCACGCACCAACACGTCCCAGAAATAGTGCCCGACCTCGTGGCGGAAATGCCCGAGCGGCGTCCGATACGGCTCCCCCATCTCCAGCCTGCGCCGCTCGCGCACGATGGTATCGGTCTCGGTGAGCGCGATCGTGATCAGGCCGTTGTCGTGGCCGGTCATGATCTTTTGTCCGCTGTTCGGATCGTCGGCGAGAAAATTAAAGATCAGGCCGTGCTCGGGGTTCTCCTGCCGGGTCTGGAGCGGCAGCGTCCAGCGGATCAGGGAGTAGAACAGCCGGTGCTTCGCCACCTCCAGTTCGCGCCAGCCGGCGAGCTGCGCGGGGTCGGACAGATCAGGCACGATGCCGTTATGGCGACAGGCGCGGCAATAGCCGGTGGTATCGCTCACATCCGTTAGCCAGTTGCAGGCGTCATACTCGGCATTGCGGCACAACATCCGGCCCTTGCCCTTGTCGGCGAGCGTGGCCCAACCCTCCCCGTCGGGCTCGATCGCCGACATCGTCTCCTTCTCCGGCAGGAAGGCGACCTTGTGGCCGCAACGTTCGCAGGCGCGATTCTCGAAATAGAGAACATTGCCGCAGGCCTGGCAGACAAAGAGCTTCAAGATTTAGCCTCTTGGAAAGGGTGTTTTACGAATGAGAGTTGTAGCGCCTCGCAGATATGCGCCCATAGGGCTCATCGTTCCAACGTTTGGAACAAATTAGCCAGGCCCTCCATTCGTTCATACCCGCCACAGCCGTTCGGTGGGGCGTTTCCCGATCTATGCCCTTTTCAGCAATGGCTATCACGCTTTGTCTGTGTGAATATCGGCTTGGCACGTGCGCTCCCGCATCACAACGGCCGACGCCTTGAACGATCCTTTGCCCGAGACCATTGCCGCCGAAAGGCTGCGCCAGCACCTCCAAGACATCGCGCGGGAGCGCGACGATGCCTATCGCGCGCTCCAGGAGCGCGAGGCGGAGCTGGCGCGCATCCAGCGCATCGGCAAGGTCGGCGGGCTCGAGGTCGACTTCCGCGAAGGCTTCAAGAACCGCCGCTCGCCGGAATATCTGCTGGTGCACGGCCTGTCCCCCGAAGCAACCGGCGAAACCTACGAGGATTGGGTCGCAAGGATCCATCCGGAGGATCGCCAGCGGACGATCAAGCGCCTCTTCGACACTCTGAAGAGCGAAAGCGACGATTATTCCGACGAGTACCGCATCATACGATCGAACGACCGCGAGACCCGCTGGATCCGCGTCGTCGCCAAGATCGAGCGCAACAAGGACGGCCGCGCGCTCCGGCTCGTGGGCGCCGACTTCGACATCACCGATCAGATGCTTGCCCGCGAGACGTTGCGCGAGAGCGAGGAGCGGTTTCGACTGATCGCCGACAGCGCGCCGGTGCCGATCTGGGTCACAAAACTCGACCGCACGCGCTCCTTCGCCAACCAGGCCTATGTCGATTTCGTCGGCCTGCCCTACGACCAGGCCATCGCCTTCGATTGGCGGAAGGTGCTGCATCCGGACGACCTGCCGCACGTGTTGCAACAATCGGTGCAGGGCGAAGCCTCGCTCAAGCCCTTCGTGCTGGAGGCGCGCTACAAGGATGCATCCGGCGAATGGCGCTGGCTGCGCTCGGAATCCCAGCCACGCTGGGATCCGACCGGCAAGCACATCGGCTTCATCGGCGTCGCTCACGACATCACCGCGGCCAAGCAGGCCGAGACCGAGCTGCGGCAGCTCAACGAGACGTTGGAAGAGCGTATCGTCGAACGCACCGCCGAGCTCGAAGCCAACGAAGCCCGGCTGCGCGCCATCCTGGAGACCAGCAACCAGTATCAGGGCCTGGTCAACCTCAAGGGTGAATTGCTCTACGCCAACAAGACAGCACTCGACGGCTTCAAGGCAGGTTCCGAGGACGTAATCGGCAGACTGCTGTGGGACACGCCCTGGTTCACCGGCACCGACGGCATGAGCACAACCGTGCGCGACGCCTTCGACACAGTGCTGAAAGGCGAAGCCGTGCGGATGGAGATGCGGCTGCGGCTGCCGATCGGCGAGCGCGATTTCGAGTTCAGCATGCGCCCGGTGCTCGACCGCCACGGCAACATCACCGGCGCGGTGCCTGAAGCCGTCGACATCACCGAGCGGCGTCGCGGCGAGGAAGCGCTGCGGCAATCGCAGAAGATGGAGGCGATCGGCCAGCTCACCGGCGGCGTCGCGCACGACTTCAACAACCTCCTTACCATCATCCGCTCGGCGACCGACTTCCTGCGCCGGCGCGAACTGCCGGAAGAGCGCCGCCGCCGCTATGTCGATGCGATCTCCGACACCGTCGAGCGCGCCTCAAAACTCACCGCGCAGCTCCTGGCTTTCGCACGCCGGCAGCCGCTGAAACCGCAGATCTTCAACGTCGGCAGCCAGGTCGAGGGCGTGGCGCAGCTGGTCCGGCCGCTGGTCGGCGGCCGCATCGAGATATCGGTCGATGTGCACGACGCCGACTGCTTCACGATCGCCGACATCGCGCAGTTCGAGACCGCGCTCATCAACCTCGCCATTAACGCCCGCGACGCCATGGACAGCGAAGGCCGCCTCACCATCGCCGTGCGCAAGGTCGAGGGCATTCCGAGCCTGCGCGCACAATCGGCGCGCGGCGGCGATTATGTCGCAATCTCGGTGGCGGATACCGGCTGCGGCATCGCGCCCGAAAACATCGACGCCATCTTCGAGCCGTTCTTCACCACCAAAGAGGTCGGCAAAGGCACCGGCCTCGGCCTCAGCCAGGCGTTCGGCTTCGCAAAACAGTCCGAAGGCGACATCGCGGTGACGAGCACGCATGGACAGGGCGCGACCTTCACGATCTACCTGCCGCAGGCGCAGAGCCCTGCCGCCGAGAAGGAAGCCGCATCGCTCACCAGCGAAAGCGCGACCACCGGGCGCGGCTACCGGGTGCTCGTGGTCGAGGACAATGACGATGTCGGCCAGTTCTCGACCGAACTTCTGGAAGATCTCGGCTATGTCGTCCGCCGCGTCGCCAACGCCAATGCCGCACTGGCGATCCTTGGCGAGAACGAATTCGCCGTCGATCTGGTGTTCTCCGACGTCATCATGCCCGGCATGAACGGCGTCGAGCTCGCCGGCATCATCCGCGAGCGCTATCCGGGCCTTCCCGTCGTGCTCACCAGCGGCTACAGCAACGTGCTCGCCGAAAACGCCCATCGCGGCTTCGAGCTGATCCAGAAACCGTACTCGGTGGAATCGCTCTCGCGCATTTTGCGCAAGGCGATCATGGAGAAGCTGTCGGTGGCAAGGTGAGCGTGGGCCAAACCCACGCTGTAGTCCCGGCCTTCGCCGGGACGACGATTGCAGTCATCTTCATAAAGGCTCCCCATGAAACCCGCCCTCTTCTCCGCCTGGCAGACCTGGGCGCTGCTCTCCGCCTGCTTCGCCGCACTGACCGCGATCTTCGCCAAGGTCGGCGTCGAGAACATCAATCCGGACCTCGCCACCTTCATCCGGACCATAGTGGTGCTGCTGGCCTTCTCGATGCTGCTGTTCTTCACCGGACAATTCGCCGCGCCCTCGGCGGTGTCGCCGAAGACATGGCTGTTCCTGGTGCTGTCGGCGCTTGCGACCGGCGCGTCGTGGCTGTGTTACTTCCGCGCGCTGAAACTCGGTCCCGCGACGCTGGTGGCGCCGATCGACAAGCTCAGCGTCGTGCTGGTCGCTCTCTTCGCCTTCGCCTTTCTCGGCGAACGGCCAACGACGCAAGGCTGGGTCGGCATCGCCATGATCGGCGCCGGTGCGGTGCTGCTGGCCGTGAAGTTCTGAGGCTGGCGGATCTGACCGGGGCGCGATAGTCAGGACGGACTTTGGAGATCGACTTGCCGACCCTGCCGTCTGACGCCATCTGGGCCTGGAGCATCATCGTCGCCGCAACCGCAGGCGTCATCATCCGCCCCTTTCGCCTGCCCGAGGCGGTCTGGGCCGTGCTCGGCGCCACGGCCCTGGTGCTGCTCGGTTTCCTGCCGTGGCAGGATGCGCTCACCGGCATCGAGAAGGGCATCGACGTCTACCTCTTCCTGATCGGCATGATGCTGATCGCCGAGCTCGCCAGGCTGGAAGGCCTGTTCGACTATCTCGCAGCCCTTGCGGTGGAATATGCCGCCGGCTCGCCGCAGCGACTGTTCCTGCTGATCTACCTCGTCGGCACGGTCGTCACTGTGCTGTTGTCAAACGATGCCACCGCGATCGTGCTGACGCCCGCCGTCTATGCCGCGACGCGCGCGGCCGGTGCAAAGCCGCTGCCTTATCTGTTCGTCTGCGCCTTCATCGCGAACGCTGCGAGCTTCGTGCTGCCGATCTCAAACCCCGCCAATCTCGTCGTGTTCGGCGCGCACATGCCGCAGCTCACCGAATGGCTGCGCCTGTTCGCCCTGCCGTCGGTAGCCTCGATCCTGCTGACCTATGTCGTGTTGCGGCTGACCCAGCACCGCGCGCTGAAGGAAGAGACCATCGCGCGCAGCGTGCCGCATCCAAAGCTCGGCCGCGGCGGCAAGCTCACGGCTGTGGGCATCATCGCCATCGGCGTCGTGCTGGTCACGGCATCGGCACTCGACAAGCAGCTGGGCCTGCCGACCTTCATCTGCGGCGTGGTGACTTCCGCCATCGTGCTGCTGATCAGCCGCCAATCGCCGCTGCCCGTGCTGCGCGGCGTGTCCTGGAGCGTGCTGCCGCTGGTCGGCGGGCTCTTCGTGATGGTGGAAGCGCTGGTGAAGACCGGCGTGATCGGGCAGCTCAGCGCGCTGTTGCACCAAGCCGTCGCGCAGTCAGTCCCGAAAGCCGCCTGGAGCGTCGGCATTGCGACTGGAGCGGCTACCAACATTGCCAACAATCTGCCGGTCGGCCTCGTTGCAGGCTCCGTCGCCGCCAGCGATCACCTGCCGGCAACGGTCGTCAGCGCGATCCTGATCGGCGTCGATCTCGGACCCAATCTGTCGGTGACAGGCTCGCTTGCCACCATTCTCTGGCTGGTCGCGCTGCGGCGTGAGAAGATCGAGGTCGGCGCCTGGCCGTTCCTCAAGCTCGGCATGTTGGTAACGCCGCCGGCCCTGATCGCGGCACTGGCGGCCGCGATCAGGTAATGCATAGAGTCTATTTTTCGAGCATGATCTTTATCGGAAAACCGCTACGCACTTTTCCGGATCATGCTCTAGTCGTTCTCGTAGCCGTAGACTTCCGGCAGGATAAAGATTGCGGCGAGCAATCCGATCAGCGGGAAGATCGCGACAAACAGCGTGGCGCCGGCCTGGCCGATCGCCGCGAACAGCGACGGGAACAGGAAGATCGCGAGGAACGACGGCAGCTTCACGAACATGTAGGCAAAGCCGCTGGCGGTGCCGCGATACTTCGGCTTGGCGACCATGGTCGGGATCGTCATGCAGTTCGACGCATCCCAATAATGGCCCCACAACATGGCGGCGGCCGCGAACGGCAGCAGGATCTTGTTGTCGGTGTAGAGCGCGAAGGCCGCGACCAGCAGCGAAGCCAGCACGATGCCGAAACCGGCAATGGCGATGCCGCGATGGCCGATCTTCGGCGTCAGCAGCGGCCCGACCCAGCCCGACAAGGCGGCGAAGCAGAACAGCGCCATCGTCACCAGATTGTTGCCGAGCACGCTCGACACGCCGACCATCACGAACAGCACAGGCAGATAGAACGCGAAGGTCGAGAACTCGCTGCCTTGCGCAAAGCAGGCGATCCAGCCGTAGATCGTGGCGCGCCAGCGGATCGGATCCTTCTTCAGATCGGCCAGGAAGGCGCGGGTCGAGACCTTCGGCACCTGCACATCCTGGTCCGGCAGCATGGCGAGATCGTCGTTGAACATCTCGCGCGCGACCTGCTTGGCCTCGCGGTAGCGTCCCTTCTGCACCAGCCAGACCGCGGTCTCCGGCACGTCGTGGCGCATGATCAGGATGATCAGCGCCGGCACCGCGCCGAGGCCGAGCGTCACGCGCCACAGCATCTCGTGCTGGATGTCGAGCAGCAGGAAGATGACGATGACGCCGATGGTCAGGACTTCACCGACCGCGAACATGAACTGCCAGCGGTTGCCCATGACCTCGCGCTCGCCCTTGGCCATGGATTCCATGATGTAGGTGTAGCCGGTCGAGATGTCGGAGCCGAGCGGAACGCCGAGCAGGAAGCGGATCACGACGAGCCAGGTGACGTTGGGCACGAAGGCCTGCGCCAGCGCCAGAATGATGAACATCACCATCGTCACCAGGAACATCACGCGGCGGCCGATCTTGTCGGACAGCCAGCCGCCGAGCAGCGCACCTATCAGCGCGCCGCCCTGCGTGCCGGCCGCGGCAAGGCCGAGCATCAACGGATCGGGATTGTACTGCTCCTTGATGAAGATCAGCACGAAGGCGATCGAATAGAGATCCCAGGCCTCGACCAGGATCGAGGCCATCATCAGCCAGCCGACCTTGTTGCCCTTGGGACTGTAATTGGTAATGAGGTAGCGGACCGCGGCTTCGCTCGCGGTCGGTTGTGGCACAGCCATCGTTGACATCTTTGGTCCTCTCTTCAAAACTCTTTACGCGCCGAGTAACGGCTCGATGCTGCAATCCAGCAGGCGCGGATCGATCCCCACCTCCATGCCCGTGAACATCTGGTCCATGTAGTCGATCAGTGCATCGCTCGCCTTCACCGCGTCCTCGACGCGACGGCCGGCGACGGCCGCGAGAATGGCGAGATGACGATCGATCGTGCCGGACAGATCCGTCTGTCCCGGCATGAAGCGGTGGTGGATGTAGCCGATGCGGCGATACAGCGTGTGCAGCGGCCGCAGCGTATGCACCAGGAACGGCTCGCCCGCGGCTTCCAGCACCAGCGCATCGATGCGACGGTCGATGCTGTTGAACTCGTCGAGGGTCAGGGTGGCGCGGCGCTCGCGCAGCAAACGCTCGATGTGCAGGGCCTGATTGCGGTGCGAGAGGCTGGCGCGATCGGCCGCAAGACGAACGACGAAGCGCTCCATGTCGCGCCGCAAGGCCAGCAGCATGCGCTCGCGCGCGAGATCGATCGGCGCGATGTGCAGACCGTGGCGCGGACGGATGATGATGAGCGTATCGGCGGAGAGACGATTGACCGCGTGATGCACCGGTGTGCGCCCGAAGCCCGTGATCTGCTGCAATTCCAGCATGGTCATGAACTGACCGGGCTTGAGCTCGCAATGAACGAGGAGCTCCTCGATCTTCTGATAGGCCAGCTCGAAGAAATTGAGACGGTTGCGCCGCGAGGGCTTGCCCTCGCCGTCGTCCTCGTTTCTCACCACCGCGAGCGCGCGCTTGCGCCGTGCCATCTCTGCCTCCCGTCCGCCCGCGCTCTCGCTGCAGGGCGGCGCCTTATTTGTGGCACCCTTAAAACATGTTGTGATATATTACAAGCAAGCGTAAGACTTTCGCGGACGCGCCGCATGCTGCAGCGCAAAAATGAAAACACGACCGGTGCGAAGCGCCTGCGACGGGAGGACAATGGCCGTGAAGATCACGTCGATCGAGACGCTGCGCACCGAGGAATTCTCCAACGTCATCTGGGTGCGCGTTCACACCGACACGGGTATGATCGGTCTCGGCGAAACCTTCTATGGTGCTGGCGCAGTCGAAGCCCAGATCCACGACACCTTTGCCGGTCGCCTGCTCGGCCGCAATCCCCTGCACATCGAGGCGATCCATCGCGACATGCTGAACCTGCCGATGGCGCAGTCCTCGACCGGCGTGGAATATCGCGCGACCTCGGCGATCGACATCGCGCTGTGGGATCTGTTCGGCAAGGTCTGCAATCAGCCGGTGCACCAGATGCTGGGCGGCCTCTGCCGCGACAAGCAGCGCATCTACAACACCTGCGCCGGTACGCAATATGTCCGCTCGACCAATATCAGCCCGGTCGCCAACTGGAATCTCGGTGCCGCCAAGGGGCCTTACGAGGATCTCGACGGCTTCATGCATCACGCCGATGCGCTCGCCGAAAACCTGCTGGAAAATGGCATCTCCGCGATGAAGATCTGGCCGTTCGATCCTGCGGCGCAGGAGAACAAGGGCCTCTACATCACCGCCGCGCAAATGAAGCACGCGATCGAGCCGTTTGAAAAAATCCGCAAGGCCGTCGGCGACAAGATGGAGATCATGGTCGAGCTCCACTCGCTGTGGAATTTACCGACCGCAAAGCAGATCGCGCGCGCGCTCGAGCCCTACAAGCCGACCTGGTACGAAGACCCAATCCGCATGAACTCGCCGCAGGCGCTCGCCGAATATGCGCGCTCGACCGATGTCTGGGTCTGCGCCAGCGAAACGCTCGGCTCGCGCTTCCCCTACAAGGACATGCTCGACCGCGACGCCATGCACGTGGTGATGGCCGATCTGTGCTGGACCGGCGGCCTCACCGAGGGCCGCAAGATCGCGGCGATGGCCGAGACTTATCACCGGCCCTTCGCACCGCACGACTGCATCGGCCCGATCGGCTTCATCGCCGCCGTCCACATGTCGTTCAGCCAGCCCAACACGTTGATCCAGGAATCGGTGCGCGCCTTTTACAAGGGCTGGTACAATGAGCTCGTCACCACGATGCCAACGATCAAGGACGGCTATGTCTATCCGATGGAAGGCCCCGGTCTCGGCGTCGATCTTCTGCCCGCCGTCTTCGATCGCTCCGATCTGACCGTGCGTCGCTCCAACGTCTGAGGATTTTTTGAAATGAGCACCGCCCTCTTCGACCTTTCCGGCCGCACCGCGCTCGTGACCGGTTCTTCCCGCGGCCTCGGCCGCGCCATCGCCGAGGGCATGGCCAAGGCCGGCGCCAAACTGATTATCAACGGCGTCGATCCTGAGCGAGTCGAGCAGGCTGTCGGCGAGTTCCGTGCCGCCGGGCATCAGGCCGAAGGCGCCGCCTTCAACGTTACCGACGAGCCCGCGATCGTCGCGGCGTTCAACGAGTTCGACAAAAAGGGTATCGCGGTCGACATCGTCGTCAACAATGCCGGCATCCAGCACCGCAAGCCGCTGGTGGAATTCACGACCGACGAATGGCGCAAGGTGATCGAGACCAACCTCACCAGCGCCTTCGTGATCGGCCGCGAGGCCGCCAAGCGCATGATCCCGCGCAAGCACGGCAAGATCATTAACATCGGCTCGCTCGGCAGCGAGCTGGCGCGCCCGACGATTGCGCCCTACACCGCCGCCAAGGGCGGCATCAAGAACCTGACCCGCTCGATGGCGGTGGAATGGGCCCAGCACGGCATCCAGGCCAATGCGATCGGCCCCGGCTACATGCTCACCGACATGAACGAGGCGCTGGTCAACAACACCGATTTCAACAACTGGCTGATGGGCCGCATTCCCTCCAAGCGTTGGGGCAAGCCGGACGAGCTGGTGGGCGCCGCAATCTTCCTGGCGTCGGATGCCTCGACCTACGTCAACGGCCAGATCATCTATGTCGATGGCGGCATGATCGCCGCGATGTAATCGCGAAACAGGGAACGAGACCATGCGCGCCGTCGTCATTCACGCCCCGAAGGATCTGCGGATCGACAACTATCCGGATCCCGAGCCCGGCCCGGGCGAGGTCCGGGTCAAGATCGCCAATGGCGGCATCTGCGGCTCCGACCTGCACTACTACCATCACGGCGGTTTCGGCGTCGTCCGCATCCAGCAGCCGATGGCGCTGGGGCACGAGATCGCCGGTGTGGTCGCAGCCGTCGGCGACGGAGTCACAAGCATGCAGCCCGGCACTCGCGTCGCCGTCAATCCGAGCAAGCCGTGCGGCCAGTGCCTGCATTGCCAGGAAGGCCTGCGCAACCAGTGCCTCGACATGCGTTTCCTCGGCAGCGCAATGCGCTTTCCCCATGTGCAGGGCGGCTTTCGCGAGTTCATCACGGTCTATGCGACGCAGGCCGTGCCGATCTCCGACAAGCTGTCGCTCGCCGAAGCCGCAGTGACCGAGCCGCTCGCGGTGTGTCTCCACGCCGGCAAGCAGGCAGGCCCCCTCCTCGGCAAGCGTGTGCTGATCACCGGCTGCGGCCCGATCGGCGCGCTGATGATTCTTGTCTCGCGCTTCGGCGGCGCGTCCGAGATCGTCGTGACCGACGTCGCCGACGCACCGCTGGCGGTCGCAAAAAAGCTCGGCGCCACGCATGCG
The DNA here is from genome assembly GCF_049949275.1 of Bradyrhizobium genosp. A. Lineage (NCBI taxonomy): Bacteria > Pseudomonadati > Pseudomonadota > Alphaproteobacteria > Hyphomicrobiales > Nitrobacteraceae > Bradyrhizobium > Bradyrhizobium genosp. A. The sequence goes on from NZ_CP188196.1 coordinate 5,121,260, forward strand.
ATCAACGTCGCGACCAATGCCACCGGACTCGATCCCTGGCGCGCCGGCAAGGGCGTGTTCGACACGCTGTTTGAAGCTTCCGGCAATCAGGCCGCGCTGCGCACCGCACTCGACGTGCTCCGTCCAGGCGCGACGCTGGTGCAGCTCGGCCTCGGCGGCGAGATGACGCTGCCGATCAACGCCATCGTTGCCAAGGAATTGCAGCTCCGCGGCACCTTCCGCTTCGATCCCGAATTCGAGCTCGCGGTCAGGCTGATGGGCGAAGGCCTGATCGACGTGAAGCCGCTGATCACGGCGACCATGCCGTTCGAGAACGCGGTCGCCGCCTTCGAGCTCGCCAGCGACCGCTCGCAATCGATGAAGGTACAGCTGACGTTCTGAGCGGCGGGGTTCACTCCCGCGCGACCACCTGGTCCAGCCACGCGCAGTTCAGCGGCGGCACGCTCGGATCGGGCACGCGCACGCCGCGCGCAGCTGCATCCATCCGCATGTCGCGCAGCCGCTTGCGCTGCTCTTCCGGCATGTTGAGCCGCTCGTGACCCCATAGCGACGGGCCGTCAAAGGTCTCGTGCGGCTGCCAGGTCTGGGGATCGATGATGCGGCCGCCCCAGCCATATTCGATGAAGAAGCCGGACGGCGTGTTCACATAGAACGAGGTCATGTGGTCGTTGGTATGGCGGCCCAGCGTATAGGCAATGCGGCCGTCATCCATCTGCGCGAGATCGTAGCCCTGCCCGACATCGTCGAGACTGCCGAGCTCGACCATGAAATGATGCAGCGTCTTGCGCCCCGAACCGACCATCGCAAAGGAATGGTGGCGGCCGTTGACGTGGAAGAAATAGAGCCCGTAGGGCTTCAGCCCGAAATCGGAGACATGAAAGCCGAGCACGTCGCGATAGAACGGCACCAATGGCTCGACATCCTCGACGTTGAGCACGACATGCCCCATGCCCAGCGCGCCGGTGCGAAAGCCCGAGATCGGCCGGCCCGGCCTAAACGGCTCGCTTGCAAGCTCGGGCTTGCAGAAGGCTTCCTGCCGATTTCCGGCAGGATCGGCGAACACGATCAGCTCGGTGACATGCCGCTCGTCAGCCAGCGCGCGCGAACCGCGCGTCACCTTGACGCCGTGGCTTTCCAGCCGTCCGGCCAACCGGTCCAGCTCGGTGGTCGAAGGAACTTCCCAGCCCATCACCGCAAGGCCGGCATCGCTGCTGCCGTCGACGATCAGGCGCTGCTTGCGATCGTCCATGCGGAAGGCGCGCATCTTGCCGCCGCGATCGACCTGCTGCATGCCGAGGAGGCCCGTCGCCATCCGGCCCCACTGGTCGAGCTCTGACGAATTGATCCCGATATAGCCGAGCGCGGTGATTTCCATCGACGTCCTCCCGAGAGCATCGCGTTCGCCGCACTGCGGCGAACTTGATACCGGTCGCGCACGATCCTACGGTGACGTCCCGCAATCGCTTCGCGTTCGCAAAGACGATAGTCGCGATGCCGTGCGCTACAAGGGAGGAAATACGAAGTGTCCAAGGAGCGGACGCGGACCGGGGCGCCGCGGCAGTTGGAGGGCGTCCGCGCCTTCAAGCGCGGGCTGGACGTGCTGCAGGAGGTCAACCGCTCCGGCGGCATCCGCGCCGGCGACGTCGCCCGCGCGCTCGACCTGCCCCGCCCCACCGTCTATCGCCTGCTCGAAACGCTGGAGGAACTCGGCTATGTCGCGCGCAGCGCCAGCGATGACCGCTTTCGCGTGACGCGGCGGGCGCTGAGCCTCGGCGATGGCTACGACCCCGGCGTGGCGATCTGCCAGGCGGCGGCGCCTTATCTCGCTGAGCTGAGCAAGACCCTGGTCTGGCCGGTCGATCTCTCAGTTTACGAGAATGCGGCAATGGTGGTGCAGGAAACCACCCATTCCCGCAGCCCGCTCTCGATCGATCGCGGCATGATCGGCAGACGCCTGCCGATGCTCCGCACATCTGCAGGCCGCGCCTATCTCGCCGCCTGCCCCGCGCGCGAGCGCGACCTCATCATCAGCCATCTCCGCCGCATCGACGAGGGCGACGACCGCCCCTTCCTTGACCAGGGCCGCCTCGACCAGATGATCGCCGAGACGGCCGCGCGGGGTTACGCCATCCGTAGCGAAGGCGAATACAATCCGAAGACCGCCTCGATCGCCGTCCCGATCGTTCGCAACGAGATCGTATTCGGTTGCATTTCGATCATCTGGATCAGAACCGCGCTCGCAATCGATAAGGCGATCGCCGACTTTGCCGCGCCATTACGAGACGCGGCCGCCGCCATCCCGGTCGAATGAGGCTAATGGCTCCGCGCGGACGGTGACCTTTGCGCCTGAGCGGACGCGTCGAATACGGCGCGACATTGCGCGCTCAGCCGGTCGAGCTGTGCTCCCATGCAGTCTCGGATTTGGGCGCGATTGGGAACGTAGGCAGAGCAAAGACGCATCGCGTCGCCCATGCAGGCCTGGCGCTGCTCGGATTCACTCGGCCCGGCCTGAGCGAAGGCCGGCGTGATCGTGGCGCTCAACAGAAGGAAGGCGACGCGGAAGTTCATGAATGCTCTCACTCTCATGTTGGATTGTCGGCAAGGCGGGCTCACCGGAGTTTGACGCTTCGATCGGACAGCGGAAGGTGAAGGAACGTCGTCACCGTGGTCTCGATCAGCAGCGCACCCGACGCCTCGACGTCGATGTCGGGCGCAAGCTGTTTGAGCAGCACGGGAGCCGCCGGAGGCTGATTCAGTGCGGCGTTGAGCAGCGCAAAGAACAGCGCCGGATGGCTGCTGCGGATGATGCCGGCTTCAATGCCGGCCACGAAGAGCTCTCGAACGGTCTCATAGGCCGGACGCAGCAGTTGTTCGGTCACGAGCACAGCCCGCTCCGGCGCCTCCGCGCCGTGCCGGACGACAAAGTCCCTGACATCCGGATGCGCAGCATAGAAAGCGCCGATCGCCACGATGACGTCGCGCAGCCGATCGCCGAGCGGGCGGCTGGAATCGGCCGCGATCGCGCGAATGCTGGCCATGGCAGGGATCGCAATCGTCACGATGCGCGCGAGACAGGCCTCCCACAGCGCCGCCTTGTGCCCAAAATGAACGCGAACCAGGTTGGGGCTGACCTGGGCCGCGGCGGCCACGCTGCGCAGATCGGCGCCATCGAAACCGTGGCCGGCGAATGCGCTGGTGGCGGCGGCCAGCAGCGCCTGCCGGCCGTCCGGCATGTCCTTGCTTCGGCGGCCCTTCGGTCGAGAGGGCGGTGCCTTTTGCCTTTTCGTCGCGGCGATCATCGCCTTTCCTCTTATATGTTCGATTGTACATATAATGACCGCGCACGCTTGGCAAGAGGTTTCGTTCGCCCGTACGGCGGCCGACATCCGTCCGCTGGGCGGACACTTGGGAGGCCGGCGTTGAAGAGCTGGGCATGGCTGGGAGAGAGATAGCGCCATGCAGGATAAATCCGCCCAAGAGGAGTTTGACGTCGTGATCGTCGGGCGTGGCCCAGTCGGCGCCACGCTCGCCAATCTGCTCGGTCTCTGCGGCGTGCGCACGCTGGTGCTGGAGCGCGAGGCGCGGACCTATCATCTGCCGCGCGCGGTGCATTTCGACGACGAATGCATGCGGGTGTTCCAGACCATCGGTCTGGCCGACGCGATCTTGCCGCATGTCATCCTCAGCCCCGGCATGCTCTTCCTCGACGCCAACGGCAAAATGCTGCTGGACTGGTCGCGCCCACAGACGCTGACGCCGATGGGCTGGAACCTCAGCTATCGCTTCCACCAGCCCGATCTGGAGGATGTGCTGATCGGCGGCCTCGCACGCTGGCCCCACGTCAGCTTGCGCAGCCGCTGCGATGTGTTCGCGCTCGATCAGGACGAGACCGGCGTGCGCGTGCGCTACGAGGACCTCTCCAACGGCAAGCTCAGCGAGGTCCGCGCCGGCTATGTGATCGGCTGCGACGGCGCGCGTTCTCTCGTTCGCCGCTTCATCGGCTCCGGCATGGACGATCTCGGCTTCCACGAGCGCTGGCTAGTGATCGATGTGCTGCTCAAGCGCGCCCGCGACGATCTCGGCGATTACAGCCTTCAGCACTGCGATCCCCGGCGGCCTGCGACCTATGTGCGCGGCACCGGGACGCGACGGCGCTGGGAGATCACGGTCCTCCCGGACGAGGATTCGAACGACGTCGCGCAGCCGGCAAAGGTCTGGGAGTTATTGTCACGCTGGATCACGCCTGAGGATGCGGAACTCGAGCGCGCCGCGGTCTACACCTTTCATTCCGTCATCGCACAGCAATGGCGCAACGGCCGGCTACTGCTCGCGGGCGATTCTGCGCACCAGACCCCGCCCTTCCTCGGCCAGGGCATGTGCGCCGGCATCCGCGATGCCGCAAATCTCGCCTGGAAACTCGCGAGCGTCATCCGCGACGGTGCCGGACCCGATCTGCTCGACACCTATCAGAGCGAACGCCAACCGCATGTGCGCGAGTTCATCGAGCTTGCCATTCGCTTGGGCGGCGTCATCAACACCAAGGCGATCGAGGCAGGCCTCGCCGCCGGGCAGGCGCGCGAGAATGCGCCCGTGAAGCTCGAGGTGAAAAAGCCCCTGCTCGGCCCCGGGCTCGCGCTCGGCGACCTGCCGCTCGCCGGACATCTCGCGCCGCAGTTCATGCTGAATGACGGCAGTCGCGGCGACGACGGGATCGGCTACGGCCATGTCCTCCTCGTCGGGAGCGCGACGCGTCTCGCTCTCTCGCAGCCCGGAATCAAAATCCTGACCAGCGACGATGCCGAGGGCATCGGACCGTGGCTGCGCGAGCACGGCATCACCGCCGCGCTGGTTCGCCCCGATCGTTACATCCGCGGCACCGCCCGCAACGATGCCGAGCTCGACCGGCTCATCGCCGCTATCACGCCTCCAACCCACGTGCCGTCCGCGGCCTGATCGAACAAGTCTCGAGGATATCTCATGAAGCTGCTCTCTTTCATCACCGACGGCCGCGCCTCCTTCGGGGCCGTCAAGGACGACGGCGTGGTCGATCTCGGCACCCGCATGGCGCCCTGCACCACGCTGCGTCAGTTGCTTGAAGCCGGTCGCGTGGCCGAGGCGGCAAAGCTGGTCGCCTCCACGGCGCCAGATCATCCGCTCGACAGCGTGACCTTCGCGCCCGTCATCCCCGATCCCGGCAAGATCATCTGCGTCGGCCTGAACTATCGCGACCACGTCGCCGAGACCGGCCGCACCGTCACCGAGAAACCGGCCCTGTTCGTCCGTTTCCCCTGCAGCCAGGTCGGCCATCTCCAGCCCATCGTGAAACCGAAGGTGAGCGACGATTTCGACTACGAAGGCGAGCTCGCGCTCATCATCGGCAAGGCAGGCCGCCATATTCAGGCGAGTCGTGCGCTCGACCATATCGCCGGCTATGCCTGCTACAACGAGGGCAGCATCCGCGACTGGCAGCGCCACACCAGCCAGTTTCTCTCCGGCAAGACCTTTGCGGAGAGCGGCAGCTTTGGTCCGTGGCTGGTGACGGCGGACGAGATCCCCGATCCGTCGAAGCTCGCTCTTCAGACGCGGCTGAACGGCACGGTCGTGCAGGACACCACGACGGATCTTCTGATTACCGCCATCCCCGAGCTCATCGCCTACATCTCGACGATCTGCCCGCTTGTTCCCGGCGACGTCATCGTCACGGGCACGCCGGGCGGCGTCGGCGCCAAGCGCACGCCGCCTTTGTGGATGCGGCCCGGCGACACCGTCGAGGTCGAAATCTCCGGCATCGGAATTTTGCGCAACAAGGTCGTCGCCGAACCGGCCTGACCGCCAACGCCGATCAATCAAAACATAACAACATCAGGAAACGCCATGGCCAATCTCCGCAACCCGTCCGCTGCCATCCTGCTGATCACGCTGGCGCTCGCGGGCACCACCGCGCGCGCCGACATCAACGGCGACGCCATCCGTATCGGTGTCCTCACCGACATGAACGGCATTTTCGCAACCGCGATGGGCCCGGGCTCGGTCGAGGCGGCGCGGATGGCGGCGGAGGAGTTCGGCGGCAAGATCAACGGCAAGCCGATCGAAATCCTGCAGGCCGATCACCAGAACAAGCCGGACCTCGCCGCCTCGCTCGCGCGAAAATGGTTCAGCGACGGCGTGCAGGCGATCGCGGACGGTGGCAGCTCCGGCGCGGCGCTCGCGGTGCAGGAGCTGGTGCGCGGCAACGGAAAGATCTTCCTCGTCTCCGGCGCCGGCGCCAACCAGCTCACCGATGACGCCTGCGCGCCGTCGAGCGTGCAGTGGACCCAGGACGCCTATTCCACCGCGACCGCGGTCGTCTCGGGCATCATGCAGACCAGCAAAGAGCCGTGGTTCTTCATCACCGGCGACTACGCCTTCGGTCATTCGATCGAGGCGACCGCGCGCGATCGCATCGCCGCGCTCGGCGGCAAGGTCGCCGGCAGCGTCAAGGCCCAGCTCGGCACGCCTGACTACAGCTCGTTCCTGCTCCAGGCGCAGTCCTCGGGCGCCAAGATCCTCGCGATCAACGTCGCCGGCGACAACGCCACCGCGATCAAGCAAGCGGAGGAATTCGGCCTTGCCGACCAGGGCATCAAGATCGTGCCGATGTCGTTCCAGAACGTCGATATCGCGGCGGTCGGCCTGAAGGCGACGCGCGGCGATCTCATCGTCACCTCGTTCTTCGAGGACGTCTCGCCGGCTGCCCGAAAGTTCTCCGACGCGTTCTATGCCCGCCGCAAGGCGATGCCGTCGCAGATCCAGGCCGGCGTCTATTCCGCCGTGCGTCACTATCTGCAAGCCGTGAAGGATACCGGCTCCGACGACAGCGCCACCGTGATGGCCAAGATGAAGGCGACGCCGGTGTCGGATGCCTACACGCCCAATGGCCGCATCCGCGAGGACCAGCGCATGGTGCACGATCTCTATCTGGTGCAGGTCAAGACACCCGAGGGATCCAAGGGGCCGTGGGACTTCGTCAAGCTGGTCGCGACCATTCCGCCCGACCAGGCCTTCCGACCGCTCGACCGCAGCAAGTGCGGCCTGGTCGGTAAATAGAGCGTTTTCAAGCGAAGTGGATACCGGTTCGTGTTGAGAAAACGCGTCAAAAAAGGGTCTATCTTTAGGCCAGATAGCGCGTGAGATAGCCTTCCATGGCGTAGAGCGCGCAGAGCGCGAGGCTCGACCACACGGCGGCGCTGAAATACAGGAACATCCAGGTCAGCTCGCCCTTCCAATGCGCGATGTCGTGGGTCACCACCCATCGCGTCGAGACGTCATGCAGGCCCTCGAGGAATCCGAGGAACCTGCCGCCCTGTTCATGCCCGGTCCGCCAGCGGCTGAGATACATCGGCACGTCGACGGTGACGAGGAAGACGAGGAAGCAGGCGATGCCAATGATGCCGGCGATCAGCGCCCAGCGCACCGGGCCCTGGAATTCCGGCATCAGCCGGCACAGCGCGATGCCGGCGAGGAAGAAGGTCACCGCCCATAGCGAGTTCTCGATCGCGTTGAAGAGGAAGTTGGTGGTGACGACCGCGTACCAGGAGAAACACTCCGCGATGATGATGATCGGCACGATCATCAGCGCGACGTTCACCGCCGTCTCCGCGCCCGTCATGTGACCGAGCTGATGCAGGATGATCGCCCATTGCGCGGCGAAGCAGACTTCGGCCACCGTGGCCACGGTGCGGCCGACGAAGACGCTCGACAGCCAAGTGTCGAACAGGCAGATGCGCTGCACGTCGGCGCGCGGCAGCACCGAGCGGAAGGCGCAGCCGAACACATAGCCCGCGCAAAGCAGGAACATCAGACCGATATCCGAGCCGCCGCCGACGCTGCCGGCAACGGTCGGATAGAACTCGCGGTACAGCATGAACCAGACGAGAATATTGGCGGCACTGACCAGCGTCAGGGATCCCCACCACCACGCCAGGGGATTTGACCGTGCCTGCCACTGCAACATGAAGCGCTCCCGCCGTAGTCAATATGACATTCAGCGGTAGCAATTCTGTCATAAATCTGCAGCAAGGCGCGACAAAAATCTGCGTGACGGCGCTGTCATAATTCGCCTGCGCGCTGTCATAATCGCGAGGGCGACGGCGCTCCCCACACGTTTCGAAGCTTATTCCGGGCGGCGCCACTTCGACGCCCCCCGGAATCACGCGGGGTACTTATTTCTTCAGCCCGCCGACATAGGCCGCGAGCTTGTCCAGCGTCTGGTAGCCGTATTCGACGGCGCCAAAGCCGATCATGTGGTCGCGCTGCTCAGTGCTCGCTGCCAGCTGCCGCATCATCAGAACGGTCTTGCCGTTGCTCTGCTCGGCAAAGGTGACGGTGGCGCGGAACATGCTGGGATCGTCGTCGTGGTCGACGCCATGATCCATCTCCATGAAGGACGGCCGCTCGATGCGGCGGAAGCGCATGCGGTTCGGATAGACGGTGCCGTCGGGGCCGATCATGTTGAAGCGCCAGACGCCGCCGACACGCACGTCGATCTCGAAGGTCTCGATCTTGAATCCCTTCGGCCCGAACCATTGCGGCAGATGTTTTGGGTCGGACCACGCCTCGAACACCAGATCGCGCGGCGCGTCGATCACGCGCGACATCACGATCTCGCGGTCGATCGACCATTGCGACAGGGCAGCATTGGCAGAATTCGTCATCACTCAGCACCTTTCCGTTTGCTTGTCTTGTTAGTGGTCTTGTTGGTGGTCTTGTCGGTCGTCTTGGACGGCCGCTTGGCAGCCGCCCTCTCCTTCTTGAGCTTCATCACGTAAGCCTCGAACCGGTCGAGCCGCGCTTCCCAGATCGCGCGCTGGTGCTGGAACCAGTCTTCCGCACCGACGAGCGCATCCGGACTGAGGCGGCAGGTGCGCACACGGCCGGACTTCTCCGACTGCACGAGCCCGCTCAGCTCGAGCACATGGATGTGCTTCATGAAACTCGGCAGCGCCATCTCGAAGGGCTCGGCGAGCTCGCCGACCGATGCCTCGCCGGCGCACAACCGCATCACGATGGCTCGCCGCGTCGGGTCGGCAAGCGCTGCGAAAACCTGGTCGAGCTGGGATAATTGGTTAGCCATGAAGCTAACTATAAGCCCACCGCGATCGAGCGTCAATAATTGTTAGCCCATAAGCTAAGTAATTTTGCAGAGCCCTCATCTGGAACCCACAACGCGCAATCGTGAATTGGACGCTGGGCCCGTTCCACTAAAATTGGCCGCCGGGGGCGCACATCATCACTCATCGGATCACGTGCCGCCTGTTGTCATCTCCTCGCAAATCACCCGGCGAACCCTCGCCCGCGCTGCGCTCGTTCCTCTTGCGATCGCGCTCCGGCCACGTCGCGCATCGGCGGATTCCGACATGATCGCGCAGATGCGCGACATCGTCGCCACCGAGCTCGCGCCCACCGCGACGGCGGAGCATCCGGGCGGTCTCGCCGCGGCGCTCTATGCCGGCCGCCATGTCGAATTCTTCACCTACGGCTTCGCCGACGACGCCACCAAATGGCCGGTGACGCCGGACACGCTGTTCAACCTCGCTTCCTTGCGAAAACCGTTCGAGGCCACGTTGGTGGCACTCGGCACGCTCCGCGGCGAACTGCGGCTCGACGATCTCCTGCCGAAATATCTGCCGGAGCTGAACGGTGACTATGTTCGCAAAGTCACCGTCGGCGAGCTGGCCACGCACACCTCTGGCCTGTTGTTGCCGACCGATCACCCGCCCTGGCCGAACGACTCCTACTCCCAGGCGCAATTCATCGCGATGCTCAACGCCTGGACCCCGCCCGCTGGCGTCGCGCCCGGCAAGCAGCGCATCTACAGTCATGCCGCTTACGTGCTGCTCCAGCTCGTGCTCGAGCGCTGCTATCGCACGCCGATCGCAACACTGATCGAGGGCCGCGTGCTCACGCCGCTCGGCATGCATGCGACGTTCCTCCCCGAACGCGGACCTGACAACCGCGCGATCATAGACGACGCCGCGATGCGGCGCGTCGTGCAGGGCTATTCCGACCAGGGAAACGCGATCGGCCCGATCGGTAACCAGCAGAGCTATTTCGATTTCCCCGGCTCCGGCCAGATGTTGTCGTCCGCGCGGGATATGTCGACATTCGCTGCCGCCTGCGTCGACGGCCGCGCGATCGATCCGCATTTGCGCGAGGCGCTGGGTATGACACAGCGCGAAAGTTTCCGCGTCGACCAAAGGTTCGGCCAGGCCACGTTCGGCCAGGCGATGGCCTGGGAGACCGTGCACCTTCCCGGCGTCACAATCGTCGACAAGCCCGGCGGCCTCAACAACGCGTCAGGTTATATCGGCCTCGTACCGGCCCACCGGATCGGCATCGTGTTGCTCGCCAATCGCGGCGAATATCCGCACGAGATTGCCCGCTACAAGATCTTGCCCGCGCTGGCGCATCTGCTGGCGTCGCACTGACAAGAACGCGCGAGCGCGATTCGAATGCGCCCTCTTCAGACCGAGCGCGTCAGTCCGCCGTCGACGCGGATATTCTGGCCGGTGATGTAGGCGGCGCCGTCGGATGCGAGGAACGAGACCGTTGCCGCGATCTCCTCGACCTTGCCGTAGCGCTTCATCGGCACGCTGTCGCGGCGCGCATCCAGCTGCGGCAGGCTGTCGATCCAGCCGGGCAGCACGTTGTTCATGCGGATATTGTCGGCCGCATGGGTATCGGTAAAGATCTTTGTGAAAGCGGCAAGGCCAGCGCGGAACACCGCCGAGGTCGGAAACATCGCGCTCGGCTCGAACGCCCAGGCGGTCGAGATGTTGATGATGGCGCCGCCCTTCTGCGCCTGCATTACCGGCGTCACCAGCCGGGTCGGACGGATCACGTTCAGCAAATAGGTGTCGAGGCCAAGGTGCCACTGCTCGTCGGTAATCTCCGTGATGGCCGCGCGCGGGCCGTGGCCGGCGCTGTTGACGAGCACGTCGATGCGTCCCCATTTCGCAAGCGCCCCGTCGACGAGGCGCTTCAGATCGTCATTGGACTTGTTCGAGCCGGTCACGCCGAGGCCGCCGAGCTCGGCCGCGAGCGCCTCGCCCTTGCCGGAGGACGACAGGACGCCCACGCGAAAGCCGTCGGCTGCAAGCCGCCGCGCGGCCCCTGCCCCCATGCCGCTGCCACCTGCGGTGACGAGTGCGACCTTCTCTGCTGCCATGACCGATCATCCCTGTGATAACGTTGAGGCGAACCGAAGGTCAGCCTTCTACAGCCAGACTTGCCCGCAGGTCCATCGCCACGAGGCACCACGACATGAGCGATTTGCAGATCCGCAATTTGGAGCCTGAGGAGATTTCCATCGCGATCGACTGGGCCGCGGCCGAAGGGTGGAATCCCGGTCTGCGCGACGCCGCCTGCTTCGCGGTCCCGGACGCGAACGGCTTCTTCGTCGGCGAGATCGACGGCGAACCTGTCGCGGCCGTCTGCTGCGTCAACTACGACGACCGCTTCTCCTTCCTCGGCTTCTACATCGTGCGCGCAGGCTTTCGTGGCAGAGGTCACGGCCTGCGCATCTGGAATGCCGCGATCGCGCATGCGGGCTCGCGCGCGATCGGCCTCGACGGCGTCGTGGCCCAGCAGGACAATTACAGAAAATCCGGCTTTCAGCTTGCTTACGCCAATATCCGCTATGGCGGCAGCGTCGCGCCACCGAAGCCGCCCGCCGATGTCGTTGCGCTCGACACGATTCCGTTCGCGGATATTGAAGCCGATGACGCCACGGTCTTCCCTGCCCCGCGCGCGGCCTTCCTGCGCGCCTGGATCAACACATCAGGCCATGTCGGTCGCGCACTGCTGCGCGACGGCAAGCTCGCTGCATGGGGCGTGATCCGCCCGTGCCGGTCGGGCCACAAGATCGGCCCGCTTGTCGCCGACGACCGCACGGCGGCGGAAGCGATCGTGCAGGCCTTGCTGGCAAGCGCGGGCGGCGGTGAAATCTTTCTCGACGTTCCCGCCGTCAATCGCGAGGCGATTGCGCTCGCGGAAGCGCTCGGGCTCAAGCCGGTGTTCGAGACGGCGCGAATGTACACGCAGCCGATCGCGCCGCTGCGGCTCGACCGCGTCTTCGGCGTCACCAGCTTCGAGCTTGGGTAGCGCCGCTCAGTAGCAACGCATGATGTTGACGGTGTGCTCGCCACCACCGCGGCCGGGCACCGTCACGGATTCCGTCGGACAGCTCGGGACATAGGGCCGGTCGGATGGCACGACGTTCGGCGGGAAGCGGTGTGCCCAATCCCAGGGAACGTCATAGGTGTAGGTATAGCGAACATCGTTGGTGACAGGCTGTCCCGCATCGGCGAAGGGTTCGTTGTACGTCGCACCGTCGTAGAAGAATCCGCCGCCGCCCGGCCAATAGACAAATGAACTGTTCCGCCTGTGGAACCGGGCGCCAGGAGCGATCGGCGGGCGCGCTGCGACCGACGGTCCGGTAGCAGCCATCACGCCATGCGGGGCGGCACCGCCCGGTCGCGCAAAACTGTCGCTGGGGCTAAGGAGCAGCGCGGCTGCGCTGAGCGAGGCGAGCAAGGCCCCATTTGATCTGGACATCATGATACGCACCAACTCGTTTGGCTTCGCGGATAGCGGCTCCCCACCGCACGCTAAGCCGGGCTGTCACCCACCCGCAAACATATAATTAATTGTTGGTTAAGGCACGGGATTAACGGGGACACCCCGGAGGCCGGCGGGCCACCAGACCTTGCGGTGCCTGTCGGGCAAAACACCCAAGCCGCCGGTCAATCCGCGCCGCCAAAAATATTCCACTTTACCGAAATTCGGGAATGGCGTATGTGTTGCCTCACTCCGGCCCAAGGAAGAGGGGCGTATCGCGATCGTCACGAACGCGGGCCGGGCGGCGGTGGACGTGGGTCGCATCGGCGCGAAGGGTTTCGCAGGGCGGGCAACCGTGAGCGCAGACCTCGCGCACACGACCGGTGTGATCTGCGTACGGCCAAATCGTGTGGTCCTGGCGCCCGGGGTCTGTGCGCCAAGTCTTGTGGTGATGCGTGCGGCCCAACCGGGCGCTCACATCAGTCATCTGCGAGACGACGGGGGCAATAGTGCATCGCTCCCCGGGGAGAGCGCGACATAAGCCGTTCCAACCATCCGCGCAGGGAAGGCCGGGATGCCTCCGGCTGCCCTGTTACCCGCTGTGCAGTGTAGCGCAATCTACTCATGGCATAGCGGTCAATGGGAGCCAGCCGGCTCCCGGCCTTCCCTGCGCCCTCTTTCAATGGAGGGTGAGGCGACAAAGCAAAGCTCGGGCGAAACAAGCCGCGAGGATGTGAACTCATGTCAGTCATTCAACAAAGGTCTCGTGCCCGGACGCAGCGCAGCACGAAGTGATGCGCTGCAGAGCCGGGGCCCATGCGTCAGTGAGCGCGCGGCCTGCTGGGTCCCGGCTCTGCGCAGCAGCGTAAGGACGCTGCAGCGAGTCCGGGACACGAGAGCGTCCCCTCTTCACCCCGCAATGACGAATCCTGGCCACCTTCCCGTCCCTTCGGCATGCCCATTCGCTCTTGTAACAAAACTGTCATGCAGCAAAACTAAACGATACCCGGGGGCCGCGGTTCGGCGGCCAAGCCGCCTCACCGCTAGGAGAATTTGATGCGCCGTTCACTGGTGTTGCTGTCCGCCGGGCTGACAGTCCTGTCCACCGGACTCGCGTCCGCCCAGAACAACACACCCCGCAACCTGATCCTGTTCATCCCCGACGGGCTGCGCGCACTGAAGATCACCCCCGAGACCGCGCCGGCCATGGCCGAGGTCCGCGACAAGGGTGTCAATTTCAAGAACTCGCATTCGCTGTTCCCGACCTTCACCATGGCCAATGGCTCGGCGATGTCGACCGGCCATTATCTCGGCGACACCGGCGTGTTCTCCAACACCATCTGGACCAACTACACCTCGGTGCCCGCCGGCGACACCGTGGTCCCCTTCATCGAGAACGACGCCGTGCTCGGCGACATCGACGAGCATTTCAAGGGCGACTATCTCAACGAAGAGACCGTCTTGAAGATGGCCCGCGACAAGGGCCTGAGCACGGCCGCGATCGGCAAGCTCGGCCCGACCTATCAGTGGGACCACACCGATCATCCGGAGAAGCCAGGCAAGCACTCGATCGTCATCGACGATGCCACCGGCAGCAAGGCCGGCGTGGCGCTGTCGGACGAGATGAAGGATGCGCTGACCAAGGCGGGCGTCGCCCTCACCGCCCCCGGTCGCGGCGACAACGGCAAGGCGGGCGATGCCAAGACGCCCGGCACCACGACCGCCAACGTCGTGCAGCAGGCCTATTTCGCCGACGTCGCCACCAAGGTGGTGCTGCCGATGTTCAAGGCGCGCAACAAGCCGTTCGTGCTGGTGTTCTGGTCACGCGATCCGGACGGCACCCAGCATAACCAGGGCGACAGCCTCAACCAGATCCTGCCCGGCATCAACGGCCCGAGCTCGATGGCGAGCATCAAGAACGCGGACAACAATCTCGCCCAGCTTCGCAAGGCCCTGGACGAGCTCGGGCTTGCCGCCAACACCAACATCATGATCCAGGCCGACCACGGCTTCTCGACCATCTCCAAGGAAAGCAAAACCAGCCCCTCGGCCAAACTCAGCTATGACGACACGCCGAAGGACTTCTTGCCGATGGGCTTTGTCGCACTCGACCTGGCGAAAGCGCTCGACCTGCCGCTGTTCGACCCCAACGACAAGAACGCACAGATTGACGGCAACAAGCATCCGAAGGCTGGCAATGGGGTGCTCGGCAAGGATCCGACCAAGCCCGATCTGGTCGTCGCCACCAACGGTGGCTCGGACCTGATCTATCTGCCGAACAAGGACAAGAAGCTGGCGGCCAAGACGATCAATGCGCTGCTCGAGCAGGACTATATCTCCGGCCTGTTCGTCGACGATTCCCTCGGCCGCTTCCCCGGCACGCTGCCGCTGTCGAGCATCAATCTGCGCGGCAAGGCGGCGACACCGACGCCGGCGATCGTCGTCAACTTCCGCTCTTACGCCAGCGATTGCGGCGAGGCGCCGACCAATTGCTCGGTGCAGGTGGCGGACACCGTGCTGCGCCAGGGCCAGGGTATGCACGGCAGCTTCAGCCGCGGCGACACCTATAACTTCATGGCTGCGATCGGACCGGACTTCAAAGCCGGCTTCGTCGACGAGCTGCCGGTCAGCAATGCCGATGTCGGCATGACCGCGGCCCAGCTCCTGGGTCTGCGCGGCTCGGAGAATGGCGGCCTGGTCGGCCGGGTCATGTCGGAGGCGCTGCCCAACGGCATCGTGCCGAAGGCGTTCAAGGTCGTGGAGAAGTCGAAGAAGAAGTCCGAGAACGGTCTCGAGACCGTGCTCAACGTCCAGCGCGTCGGCAGCCAGCGCTATTTCGATGCCGCCGGTTTCCCCGGCCGCACGCTGGGCCTGGAGCCGGAGGCCGGCAAACAAAAAACGGCGGGGAAATAACCCCGCCGCTTCGTTCGCGCCCTTGATGAGGGCGCGAAAATCTCTCGGTTATTACATGCCAATGTCGAACACGTTCGGCAGTTGGCCCGCCAGAGGCAGCGCGGTGGCGCCCAGGAAGGTCGCCACCATCGCCATCAGGCGACGGTTGTTCTGGCGCTTGCCGCGCATCTGGCCGGCGATCCATTCCAGCATCTCGCTGTTGACCTTCGAGGCATAGGACGGCGCCCAGCTCTCGATGTCGGTATCCTGCGCCAGCGCGACGCTGCGCGGCGGCACCTTCAGGCCCGAGGCGCTCGCGGCGTAATGGGCGACGGCCTTGGTCAGGAGGTCGTCGAACCGGCCGCCATCGGCGCGCTCGGTCGCGGCCTCGTTGATCTCGAACAGCGCCTCGGCTTCGGCGCGGCTGACCGGCTGGTCGTTGACGGCGGTGGCGGTCAGGATGCGGGCGCACCAGGCGGTGTCATCGGCATCGAGCGAGCGGGAAAAATGCACCCGGCCCTTGGTGGTCGGGCCTTCGCCCGTAATCACGCCGTCGCGCACGATAGAGAGGGCATGGGCCGCGGTATCGCGGCAGGACGGTTCGAGGGACGGCGACTCAACGGACTTCGGCAGTGCGGCAGACATAGTTCACTTCCAGATTTCTTCTGATCGACCAGCATTTCCATGCCGGCGTAAAGGGGTGGTTAATGATTCGATATGGGGATCGCGACTTTTCTCAATGGTTGCCGATTAGTCGCTACGAGGACCGTTTCGGTTCCGGAGAGCGTCGGGCGAGCGTGATGCGGGTCATAAAAGGCTTTATCGGGGCAATCGAGACCATGAATCCCCGGTGGAGCTGTTTCGCCGCACGCGCCCCTGTAACAGAAAGGTGCTAGGAAATCGGCCCTTCAGAGAAGGAATTCACATTTTACTTCAACCAGTTCACTTGAGATCGCCAAGACCCTATACTGATAGCGACGGCCAACGGCAATTTACAAGCAAATTCAAAGTGATGAGGTCAAGCCATGACACTTCCGATCGGCACCACTGCCCCTGATTTCGAAGCCGAGACCACCGAAGGGAAGATCAAGTTCCACGACTGGATCGGCAATAGCTGGGCTCTGCTGTTCTCGCACCCGAAGGACTTCACGCCGGTTTGTACGACCGAGCTCGGCGCTCTCGCCAAGTTGAAGCCGGAATTCGACAAGCGCGGCGTCAAGCTGATGGGCCTCTCGGTCGATCCGGTCGACCGCCATTCGAAGTGGTCGGAGGACATCAAGGAGACGCAAGGCGCGGCCCCGAACTACCCGATGATCGGCGACACCGACTTCAACGTCTCGAAGCTCTACGAGATGCTGCCGGCCTCGACCTCGGGCGATCCCCTCACCCGCACGCCGGCCGACAACCAGACCGTCCGCAACGTGTTCATCATCGGGCCGGACAAGAAGATCAAGCTGGTGCTGGTCTATCCGATGACCACCGGCCGGAATTTTCAGGAAATCCTGCGCGTGATCGACTCGCTCCAGCTCACCGCCAAGCATCGCGTCGCGACCCCGGCCGACTGGTCGCAGGGCGACGACGTGATCATCGCGGGCTCGGTTTCCAATGACGAGGCCAAGACGATCTACCCGCAGGGCTGGAAAGAGCCGAAGCCTTACATCCGGATCGTGCCGCAGCCCAAATAAGGGCCGTCATCCGGTCACGCGCTCAGCGGCCTAACGGCCCGCAAGTTTCGCGGGCAGTTAGATTTTGCCGTCAGTTGCGTCACGGCAGGCGGATCGTTTCAGCCCGCCAAGGAGAAGATCAAGCGGAGATCAAGCCGCTTGCACGCGATCGAGGAAGCTGTCGACCTCGGCCTTGAGATGCAGGCTCTCGCCTGACAGCGCCTGAGCGGAGGCAAACATCCGGCTCGAAGTCTCGCCGGTCTCGCTGGCGCCCTCGGCCGCATGACGGACATTGACCGCAACGTCGGCGGTGCCCGAGGCCGCAGCGCGAACGCTGGCTGCGATGTTGTGGGTGGCGCTGCGCTGCTGCTCGACCGCAGCCGAGATCGAGCCCGCGATGCCGCTGATGCGCTCGATGGTCTCTGTGATCGCCTTGATGGCGGTCACCGACTCCTCGGTCGCAAGCTGCATGCTCGCGATCTGGGTCGATATCTCGTCGGTCGCCTTGGCGGTCTGGCCGGCGAGCGTCTTGACCTCCTGGGCCACCACTGCGAAGCCGCGCCCCGCATCGCCCGCGCGCGCGGCCTCGATGGTCGCGTTCAGCGCCAGCAGATTGGTCTGCTCGGCAATCGAGGTGATCAGCTTGACGACGTCGCCGATGCGCGCGCCGGCTTCCGAGAGCTGCGCGATGCGCTGGTCGGTGGCCTCGGCCTGCTGCACCGCCTCGGCGGAGATCGCACTGGATTCCTGCACCCTTCGGGTGATCTCGGAGATCGATTGAGACAGCTCGTCGGAGGCTGACGCCGCCGAACGGACGTGGTCGGAGGCCTGCTCCGACGCGGCGGCCGATTTCGCCGACAGGTCGGCGGTGGACCGGGCATTGTCGGTCAATTGCCGCGCCACGCGCTCGAATTCGCCGGAGGAGTGCAGCACCTTGTCGAGGATGCCGCCGACGCTGCCGCGGAACTCGCCGACGAAATTGCGCAAATCGGCCTTGCGCTGCTCGACCGCCGCGGCCGCAGCTTCCGCCTGCTCGCTGCGCAGGCGCGCCCGCTCTAGCGAATTGCTCTTGAACACCGCAGCCGTGCGGGCGATCTCGCCGATCTCATCCGCCCTCTCCTCGCATTCGATCGAGACGTCGCTCTTGCCGTTGGCGAGCGCCGTCAGCGAGTGCGTGACCGAGGTGAGCGGCCGGGTGACGCGGCGGACGACCAGCATGGTCAGGACCAGAACCAGCAGCGCGGCGATGCCGGCGGCGACCGCCATGCTCTCGATCGCCTGGGCCAGCATGCTCTCATATTGCGCCATGGGGATGCCGACATAGAGAATGCCGACGACCTTCCCGGCTGCGTCAGCGATCGGGAAATAAGCGGTCATGAAGGTCTTGCCGAACAGCGTGGCCGGCCCCTTATAAGCTTCGCCACGTCGCAAGAGGGCTTGCGCCGGATGGTCGGCGGCTAGCTGGGTGCCGACGGCGCGGTCGCCATTCTCCTTCTTCACGTTGGTCGAGCGGCGCACGAACTGCCCGCTGGCATCGTCGAACACGAACAGGGTCGCATTGCCGCCGACATAGGACACCGCGCGATCGACAATGGCATGATCTTTCAAGTCCGGCATCTTGGCGATCTCGGCGCGTGCCACCGCGCCATCACGCGTTGCGATCCTTGCGTCGGGAACGACCTCGGCGAAGGCCAGGGCCAGCGTGCGCAAGCTGACCTCGATGTCGCGCAGCGCGCGATCGTTGAATGCGGAGGTGAGCGACCAATAGCCGGCGCCGACCACCAATGCGGTGTTCATCGCAATCAGCAGGACCGCACACAGGACGGCCTTGGTGCCCAGCTTGAATTGCGGCACGAACTTCGCCGTTATTGAGTTGGACATGGATGCAACCACCCCCGGGAATTCCTGCATATTCATGCAATCGGCTTACGACCCCATTAACGCGGTTCACAGCGCGACGCGCGGCATGTTTCCAAATCGTAAACGAGGACACTCCGTGACCGCGCCAAGCCCCTCGATGCCGGCCTGCGCGAGCTCTGGCACACCGGCGTGATGCACAACCGGGCCTGGATGGTGGTCGCCTCACAGGGCGAGAAGCTCGACCCTGATGGAACCTACGTCCGGCGCTGGGTCCGGGGCTGAAACACCTGCCGGCGAAGTTGATCCACCACCCCTGGCAGGCGACACCGATCGAGCTTGCGGGTGCCGGCGTCACGCTCGCGCGCGCTCGCCGCTTACGCCAAGATCCGCAAAGGTTGAGCGCCGCTTTGACACAATTATGAAACCCGCTATCGTCATCGCTCCATGCAAACCGTGGGGGACACGATATGGACGAC
Organism: Bradyrhizobium genosp. A; assembly: GCF_049949275.1. Lineage (NCBI taxonomy): Bacteria > Pseudomonadati > Pseudomonadota > Alphaproteobacteria > Hyphomicrobiales > Nitrobacteraceae > Bradyrhizobium > Bradyrhizobium genosp. A. The sequence continues at coordinate 5,140,749 of NZ_CP188196.1, forward strand.
GATAAGCCGATCGCCGAGCAGGCGATGGAGACGATCACCAGCGCCGTGGAAGCGACCAAGGACGCCGCAGTCACCGCCGTGAAGAAGGTGAGGAAGGCCGCCAAGAAGGTCGCGAAGAAAGTCGCGCCGAAGAAGGCAAAGAAGGCTTCCAAGAAGAAGACTAAAAAGGCCGCCAAGAAGTCCGTGAAGAAGGCCGCCAAGAAAACAGCCAAGAAGACCGCGAAGAAGGCTACCAAGAAGAAAAAGAAGGCCAAGCGCTGATCGCAGCCTCAGAGCAAGTCTCCGGGTGCAGGCGCGCCCGGAGGCTTCCCCTCTAACCTGCCCGCTTCGATGCGCGCAGGCCCGGGTGGTGCTTTCCCTTCGGATCGCGAAATTCACTGCGATGGCCGCGCCGGTCTTCGGCGTTGAAGCGCCGCCGCTTTGCGGGTGAGCCGAACGCTTTGATCACTTTCCTCCCGTTGACCTTCTTGATGACGTAGCCACCCTCGGTCATCGAGAACGGCGCCTTCAGCGTTCCCTTGTGGTCGAACTTGGTGCCGCGGGGATGCTTGAAGGGCTCGAACCAGGACGGATAGACGAAGTTCGACATCGGCAAGCCGTCGACGTCGAAGGAGTCCTCCTCCACCGCGTCGCAGACCTCATAGGCATACTGGGTGTTCGGATTCTTGTCGGCCCAGAGATTGGCCATGGGGTCGAGCACCATCTCGAACAGCTCGTGCGAAGCCGCCACACTGATCGGCTCGTCGCCCAGTGCCTTGACGAAGATCTTCGAAATCGGCTGGCCGCGATGGGTCAGCTCATGGCGCCCGAGCATGTTCTTGTGCAAGGCATCGTCGAAATAGACCAATTGCCAGTCGGTGGCCTTCGGCTTGCGCGTGACATAGAGGTCGACCGGATAGCCCCACACCGGCAGGAAATGCTTATCGTAGCACTTCTGGAGCGCCGCGGTGAGCTGGCTCATGTCGCGATCGTTGATCGTCTCTCTGGTGTAGTTGATGCAAGCAATCCGAACCGGCTTCAGGGACCTGCCGAGCAGTGCACGCTTCGCCTTCTTCATGGAAATCACCGTGTGAAAGGGCAGCTGAAATGCGGCAAGCCTAGCACGAACGCGGCCCGCACGTCAGGGATGTATTCCTGCAGCGCTGCCTACGCGCCGAAGCGCCGGTTGACCACGAACACGGCGGCCGCGCACATCGCCATGCCGGCGATCGCCAGCGCATCGAGCTGCTCGCCGAACAGCAGATAGGCCATCAGTGCGGTCACCGCAGGCACCAGATAGAACAGGCTCGCAACCGACGTCGCCGCGGCATGGCGGATCAGCCAGTACAACAGCCCGATCGACCCGATCGAGAGCGCGACCGCGAGCCAGCCGAGCGCAAGCACGAACTCCCGCGTCCAGTGCACGACACGGTCTTCGAACAGGAACGCGCCGACCGTGAAGAAGATCGTGACGGCCACATACTGCACGAGGTTGCCGGCGCGCCAGTCGATGTGGTTGCAGTAGCGGCGCTGATAGAGCGTGCCGAGCGTGATGCTGATCAGCGAGACCACCGAGGCGAGCCAGCCGAGCCCGGCCTCGCCGGTCATGGGGCGATTGTGCAGGATCAGCGCCACGCCGCCGAGACCGAGCAGCAAGCCGCCCCATTGCACCGGCGTCACCTTCTCGCCGAGCCAGCGGTTGGCGATAGTCGAGGTCAGGATCGGCTGCAGGCCCGGAATGAGCGCGGAAAGCCCCGCCGGAATCGAATGCGCGATCGCAATCGCGGTGCCGCCGAGATAGAAGCCGTGGACGAGAATGCCGGCGACCGCGCTGTGCGCGATGCCGATGCGATCGGGCCATTTCGGACGGGCAATCGCCGCGATGATCGTCATCAAGCCGACCACCACCGCCATGCGGATGGCGAGATAGGTCAAGGGATCGGCGTTGTTGATGACGTATTTGGTGCCGATGAAGCCGGTGCTCCAGAGCAGCACGAACAGCACCGGCGCGGCCCGCGCGGCCAAATGATCTTGATTATGATTCATTGCCGTCCTCATTGCCCGAGCGGGGGCGGTGCGGCAATGCGAATTTCGGATGCTGCGCTGCGAGGGAGACGCGGCTCAGATCAGCCGATCACCATTCTTCCGGACAGGGATCGATGATCCTCCAGAGATCCACCCCGTTCTTGATCTTCTTCATGTCCGTGGTGAGCCCGCCATTGCGGCGGATCCAATCCTTCACCGTATCAGGATAGTAGGACATCAGGTCGGACGTCCCCTCTGAGCTCGTGACCTTGATGCCGAAGGTGAAGGCCTTGTCGTAATAGGCCTGGTGGAAGCCGAGGCTCGCGCGCGGCGTCACGCAGATCTTGTTCATCGGCACGATGCCGAGCACCAACGTGCAGGCCGAGTTGCAGATGCCGTCGATGATGACCCGCTCGCCCTTGTCGCGGACGCGCTTGTACTTGGTCTTGTACTCCTCGACGTAGCCGCCATGGTCTCGAGTGATGTGCAGCTCGGCGCGCGCTGGCGTGGCAGCAGCGACGAGGAGCAACAGCAGGCTGAGGAGCGTGATGCGCATGGCAGCGTGACGACGAAAACCTTGCAGGAACGAACCGGTCTCGAAGAGCCCCCAAGTAAAACCCCCAAGGGCCGGCGAGAGGAATCTTAAGCCGGAGTCTCTTTGGCCATACTTGTGTGGGGAATTCGTTAAGCATCCTGAAAAGGCCAAAAATGGGCAGGGTTCGAGCGCAGTTCCGGCAATTCTGCCACACCCACCCGGGAATCTGCGGGATTTGCCCCGATTTCCTGGCCCGGGACGGGTGCCCGGGCGGCCCGAAATGGCTATAGATGGCAGACTTATTCGTGCGGGTTCCGGAGAATCGAGATGAGCAAGTTGAAGCTTGTAGCCGCGGTTGCTGCCCTGTCGGCCGCAATCCTAGCCCCTGGCCTTGCGGAGGCACGGGGACATCACCGGTACCACCGCTCCTACGCCAACCCGCTGCCCTACCCGGTCAGCTATCTGCATAATTACGGCCCGGGTATCACCGCCGGCACCTTCGCCTTCTATGACGGCCCGTCGACCAACCACTGCTACCAGAGCGCGGCCGCCTATGTCGGCCAGGATGGCCGGCGGCACCCCTGCTACTGAGGGGCGCCGCGGCGTCCTGTCGCGGCGGGCGCCCTAACCGACGGCGGCCCCGACAGCAGCAACTGCTTCTCGATCTCGTAGACCGGCAGCTTGACGAGGTCCTTGCCGACCTCGCCTTGGAGAAACATTGCTGCTGCCCTTCGCGGGACTGAATCGGTCAATCCGAATTCCTCGAAAATGTCTGCGCGACATGAGCACCGCGTTGTCTATGGACGCAAGTCTGGGCTCGTCTGGCGATGCTTGATCGGGGTGGGCTGGCTGAAGTTCTATTCATCAGCATTACATTTCGGTTCTGCCACAATTTGATCAGAACATCTTCGATATCCTGTATTGCGCAAGCAGAGGAAGACATCATGAAGCTTAAAATCGGCCTCGTCGCCGCGTCCCTGTTCGGTGCCCTCGCGGTATCATCGCCGGCATCAGCCATGCCCGTTGCGCCTGCACCTGCGACGCCGCAGGTCTCCGACGTCGAGCAGGTCCGCATGGTCTGCAATGCCTGGGGACGCTGCTGGTGGCAGCCGAACGTCTATTACGGCTACGGCTCCGGATATTACGGGCCGCCGCGCTACTACGCCCCGCGTTATTATGGCCCGCGCTACTATGGCTATTACGGCTATCGCCGCTGGTGAGATTTGAAGGGCCCCTCGGGCCCCTTCACTGATCTAGATCAAAGATGAAATTCGTCGCGCCGTCATTCTGTGCCGATGGCCGACTTGATTGTTTTCCGCTGCCCGCAGACGGGCATGAACGTGCAAACCCATCTCGAGAAGCGGCAGGGAGACGAGGGACGAAGCTTTGAGTCCTTCAGCTGCCCTGCCTGCACGAGGCTCCATTTCATTGACCTCACCACTGGTCAACCGATGAGCCGGGACCGTTGAGGGTGACATCGATCCCGTGGTCGTCGTGGCATGATGTCCGCAATATTACGGCATGGAATCTTGTTTACTGAATCGTCGTGTTTCGCCATTGATGGCGATGTACCGACGTTCATTTTATTATCACATTGCAACATCCGGCCAGACGCATGTTCTTCGACGCTCTCGCCCCGTCCTCCGCGCTCCAGCTGACCCGGTTCACCGATGTCGACGCGTTTCGACCGGCCGAGTCGCTGGAAGACGCCCGCAGCATTCCGCTCGACGTCGCCAATTTCGCAGCCGCGCGGGCGGTCGTGAACCTGCCGGCGTGCCGGATCATCGTCGCCAGATCGTTTGCGCGCATCCTCGATACCGCCTACCGCGCGCCGGGCGGCATGGTGATCCTACCGATGAGCGACGATCTGCGCGCTAGCTCGAGCGGAATGGATCTCGACTCGCGCTTTTTCATAGCCTTGCGCGGCAACCATGATTGCCATTTCGTCGAGCCTCAGATCAATCATCATGCGCTGATCATGTTCTCGCCCGCGCTCAGGGATCGCGGCTGGTTCGATCGCGCCGACGCATTGTGGGTTCGCATCGCGAACCCCGCCGCCCATCTCTACGCGCGGCAGCTTGTGCTCGACATCCTCAGGACCGCATCGGTCGCGCCGCACATGTTCGAGACCACGGAAGCCGCCAGCCATCTACAGGAAGGGCTGTTGCTCGCTTTCGACGATCTGTTTCGAACCAATCCGTTGTCGCAGCGTAGCGCCCCGAATGCAGGCGTGCGATCCGCCAGGCTCGTGCAGCAGATCGACGATTATGTCGCAGCCTATCCGACCGCGCCGATTTATACGGCCGATCTCGCCGGTGAGTTCGGCGTCTCGATCCGGACCCTCGGCGGTGCAGTGGCCAAGGTGCGCGGCATGAGCCTGCATCAATACATCCGCCTGAAGCGGCTGTGGGCCACCCGCACGCAGCTTCTCAGAAGCTGTGGTGCGTCGGTCGCCTCGTGCGCGCGCGCCCAGGGATTTCATCACCTCGGCGAGTTTGCCGCAGCATACCGCGCGACCTTCCACGAAGCGCCCTCGGACACGCTGGCGCGGGCCCGGCAAACCGGTCTTCCGGCCACATAGCGCAAACGCCCCCAGGCCGATAACGCGCCTGCCGACAGCGCGAGGGCGTGATTGCCAGCATAACTAATTAAGCGCGAGCTCCGCAAAGGGGCTGAGCGGTTCGGGCGGCCGGTGTTGTGCAGCCCAGCTGCCGGGTGCGGGTCCGCCGAATATTCATCGCCATGTTGCGCGACTGGTCCAAAAGCATGGAAACACGATGCCGCTGGGTGCGGTGATCGCCGAGAATAACGCGTTCATCAAAACGGAAAAGGCCGCGCCTCGAGCGCCTGGACAAAGGTGGCTACGGTCAAGGCCGCATAGACGGCCGAACCCACAACGATCGCGGCCCACCGTGCGGGACGATTCAGCGAGGTGACGGCCAAGGCCAGGAGCGGGATCGCCTGCTCGGCGTGAATGCCGAAGAAGTGCGCCACGCGCAGATCGCCGCCCGCGCGATTCCACCCGAACATAGGCAGATGCCCGGCGGCGGCGCCCACCGCGTGGCCGGTCTGCTGGCTCATATAGATTCCAAACCCGCCGCCCAGCACGACAGTCAACAGCAGGCCGGCGATGACCGCGGCTCGATATTCCGGCCTCAGACCGTCCGCCGGTCGCCGCCAGATACTCCAGGCGAGCGGCACATTCGCACTGATGATCACTAGAACGACTGCCCCCATCAGCCCATACATGACTGCATAGAACGTCGTGTCATTGTTGAAATGCGATCGCAGGCCATGCGCTGCCTGCCAGCTGATCCATACGAGTTCGAGGATGTTGGCAGCGATCAGGACGGCCACCGTGCGACGCATCAGCGGCGTTTCGCGCTGATCGGGTCGCACATAGCCCATGAACCACGCGAAGGTCAGCACATGGACCGCGATCGAGAACAGGAACTTGGCCGGCTTGGCCCAGACGCTGACGCCATCGATGGTCCGGGGATCTATCATCGACGCAGCAAGGACGGGCACGAGGAGCAGCAGCAGCGCCGCGCCAAAGCGCGTCAATGCCGGTTGGCGGCGTAGCCATTCGCTTGGAATTGCCGTGCCAGACGGGACAGAGCTAAGTGTCGTGGTCGTGGCCATCACGTTGCCTCCCGCGCGGGTAAGAGTCGCAGCCCGAGGAACAGAAGCAGGCCCGCCGGGCCGAACAGGAAGGTCAGGCCCAGGCACGGAATTAGTGCAAAACGATTGATCCGCCGCGTGAGGCCATCCTCGACGATCCAGCTCCCAACAAAGAGATCGAAGCCGAGATAGTGGAGCCAGCCTGCCACCAGCGCAGCGTCTACCGCAAAGAGCGCGCGCACCTGCTCGATCGAACCGAACCCACCGCCGGCCGCCTTGCTCCAGCCCTGCGCGATCAACACCACATACGCGACACCGAACAGCGCCGGGATCAACAGACGCGTGGTACGCCTCACGCCTTCCCGCGCGACCGGGACGAACAGAGATGTGAGCAATCCAAGCCAACCGAGCATGGCGATAGTGTTGCCGGTGCTGAACGCGAAACGAGGATCCAAGCGTCTTGCCCCTTCGATCTACTCAGTGCATAGATTGGGTTATGAACCCTAATCTACCCAGTGTCAAGATGGCGCGCGGCTATCATCACGGCCACCTCCGCGCGACCCTCTTGGAAGCCGCGGAAACCCTTCTCGCAGAGAAGGGCGTCGAAGGGTTCAGCCTGCGTGAGACGGCGCGCCGGGCCGGTGTATCATCCGGTGCCCCCAAACATCACTTCCGCGATGTTCGGGCCCTGCTGACGGCGATCGCAACGCTGGCATTCGACGATCTCGCCGAACGCCTTGAGGCAGCGAGTTCGGATCGTTCGGCAGATCGCGTGACGCGCATCCACCGCCAGGGTGCTGCCTATGTTCGCTTCGCAATCGAACAGCGCGCGCGTTTCGATCTCATGTGGCGCGTCGCGCTGCTGGACATGAATGACGCTGAACGCTGCCGCGCAGGTGACCGTGCCTTCGCGGCGATGGACCGACTGGTCCGAGGCGAAGACGCAGATGAGCTTGAACACGGCGATCCGCGCATGGCGCCCTCGATCGCCTGCTGGTCGATTGTGCACGGATTTGCCCGCTTGGCGATTGATGGCACCTTTGGCTTGGGGCTGGATGCCGCGAAACGCGCGGCGGATGCCCTGTTGCCCGCAATCCTGCGGCACCTCTCCGTTTGACCTCATCGTTCGAGGAGCAAAGGAAAGAAACTGGTCCCGGTGGAGCGTTACACAGCGCGCATCGAGGAGTTCTGTGGAGTGCGGTCAACCACGATGGGCGCAACACAAGCCTCGACGTTGCCTGCAACCGAAAAATCAACCCAACGTTGCCGAGAACCCCATCCCTTGTCTCCGGGCTGGACACATGCAGGCCGAGAAGCGGCAGGCGGTGGAGGCTATCGCTCAATACATCGGGCGGCTGAAGCAAGCATTGGAAGCGGGCAGCTTGAGACCGCCGCGTAACTTGCGTTACGAAGCCCGAAAGTCGCCACCCAGAAACCTCCCTGAAGGGAACCGGCGCGGCTGTTGTGCGTTTGGCAAAGGACTCAAGTCAGTTGGCGCGAGGGACTGCTCATGCCGGCCGGTCATTACAACATCCTGTTTTTGTCCAACCGCAACACAGCGCGTAGTATCTTCGCCGAGGCGGTCGCGAACCGATTAGGACAAGGACATTTTAAGGGCTTCAGTGCGGGTATGAACCCGGCCAATCTCCTGGACCCTCTGGTTGTAGATGTTTTGCGGGTCGCGCAGTATTCTGTTGATGGTTTGCGCCCTAAGCACTGGCAGGAATTCGCTAGAGCCGATGCGCCGCCCCTTGATTTCGTATTTACCCTCTGCGACCCCGTGGCCGGAGAGCCATTGCCACATTGGTCAGGTCGACCCATTACCGCCGATTGGCGTTATCCCGATCCTGCAAACCTTCCTGATGAAGCGTGGCAGCGGCGTAAGGAGTTGGCTCTGATACTAGCTGGCTTAGAGCGTCAGTTCAGGGCGTTCACGCAGTTGCCGTTCAAGTCGCTCGATCAAATCAGTTTGCAGGCGCGACTTGGTGAACTCAGTGAGCGAAATCAGCCAGAGGGGCAGATCGCGCGCTCCGCGAAATCCCCGAACGCCCCGCCCTTGCAATGATCAACGTCTCCGTCACTAGGACTGTCGACCCGCGGGCACGGGCATGGAAAGCTGATGCTCGACGTTGGCGGCGCTAGGCGGCAGCACGGGCCAAGAGCTTGTTCAGCATGTGCCGTTTGATCGCCGCTGAGTCCCGCTCTCGCAAGCACAATACCCGCATCTAAGGCGCGGCAATCTGCATCTCAATTGTCTCGTTGCGCTCGGTGACTTCGCCAAGCGGCGCAGCAATCGCTGCCAGTTGCTCCTTGAACGGTGTTAACGTTAGCCCCTCGACTTCAAGAATCTCAAATGCAGCAGATAGGCCGCGAAATCGACGATGGTCCCATACGTAGAATTCTTTGTTGAAAACAAAACCCCAAGGTCGATGAGAACGCCAGTCTAGGCGCGCGCTTGCAAGAGTTTCCCGACGGTTTCCCGCGCAAGAAAATCGCAATGCGAAGCTTGAGCTAAGTATTTGATTTCAATGGCGCGCTCGGAAGGATTCGAACCTCCGACCCTCGGAATCGAAATCCGATGCTCTATCCAGCTGAGCTACGAGCGCCCTGATGACCCAGGGTATTGGGCCACAAACCGATGCGCCGCGGACATGGGCTGGCAAGCCAGCTGACCTGCGACGTTCGGATTGGTTCGAATTAGCAGAGAGGTCGGACAATAAAAAGCCCTCCCCGCCACTAATCGAGGCGGCGCAGAGGCCCGCTGTTACCAGGTCGTGTTGAAAAGGCCGAAATGCGGCTGCTGTGCCACCAGCATCATCGGCTGGCCGCGCTGCGGTGCCGGATGCGCGCGGGCGACCTTGCGCCTGGGCTGAGCTGGAGTCTGAAGCTGCGGAGCCTGGGCCAAGGCTCCCTGAACCTGAGCCTGCGGCCTGGCGTCGACTTTCCTGGCCGCGGCCACATCGCCCTTCGGCGTGAACTGGGCGAAGGTCTCGCGCACCCGCGCCTTTGCCGACATGTCAGCCAGTGGGTCCGCCTGCGCGGCCGGCTGAGGCGCCGCGACGGCAGCCGTCTTCGTCACCGGCGCTGCAATGGTCGGCTGGCTGGTGTCGAGCACGACTCGTTCAGGCAGATGGCGGTCGGACCGGATCCGGATCAGCGGCTGGTCGTAGCTCGCGCCCGCGACGGCCTGCGCAACCGGCGACGTCGGCCAAACGAAATCAGCCGCAAACAACAGTGCGAGCAGCGCTCCACCGACGAACATGAAATACCGCAAGATGGGCATTGACGCGCTCCGCCCCCCGCATCCCCGCGTGGGCTTTTCGCCTTAACCGGCGATCCACTAATTGGTTCCTGCGCCCAGCCTGGTGGTTCAAATGGCAACGCCAAGATTTTTGGCCAAGGGGCAAGGACGGTAACTTTTCCGCTAGCGGAATGCGTGGCCGTTTAGGCGCGCCGCGCCGTGACCAGCGAACACGTCGCCTGATCGGCATTCACGTTGACGAAACCGACGGGAACGCGCGCAAACGTCTTGCGGCTCTTCATGCCGACGATATCGGCCAGCACGCGGCTGCGATCGGTCAGATGGCTGCCGTCGCGCCGCGTGAAGGCGCAGACGATCGCGACATCCTTTACGGCATAGTCATTGTCATTTCGCACGGTGAACGTAACAAGCGCCTTCGAGCCGAGACCGCCGCGCCGCCAGGTCTGCGATGAGATCTTCATCCGGTCGAGCCCGGCAGCCTCCGCAGCGGAGGTATCTGAGGCGGTTGTCGGGGGAGCTGGAGCGATGCTTGCCAGCGCCAATTTCACAGGCTCGGTTCGCGCGACATTACCTTCGGAGGGCGGCATCAACAGCCAAACGGCACCGCCAACCACGAGCGCAGCAAGCAGCCACAAGACGCCTCGCTTGAGCCAGACGCTTGTGGCAGACCCGGACCGCGACGGGTCCTCGCCATTCCCAGCGAAGCTTCCCAGTCCGTTCCGGCCAAACCCTGCGTTCATGGGTGTGTCACTCGCCTCCTTCCTCAATCCGTGAGACGAACCAAGGTTCCCGCAACGGCGCGAATCTCGGATAGGAGCCACGGTGGCGATCGTCGATTGGGATCGCTAACATGCGCTGCAACATCGCGCAGACCCTATCGGGAGGAATTGAAATGCCGGTCGTCGTCACCTGGGATCACATCCATCTGCGCAGCCCCGAACCAGAAACGACCGCGGCCTGGCTGCGCGACATCCTCGGCGGCGAAATCGTGCGCGCGCCGGGACGCATCGACGTGAACCTGGGCGGCGCAAGGATCTTCATCGCGCCGCTGGAAGGCGACAGCGCCGTCAGCCCGCCGCCCCCACACCCCCATCAGGGCCTCGACCATTTCGGGCTCACGGTGAAAGACATCGATGCCGTCGCCGCCGAGATCAAGGCCAAGGGCGTGACGTTCACCCGCGAGCCGACCACGATCCGGCCCGGCGTCCGCATCTGCTTCATCCGCGGCCCCGAAGGCATCTCCATCGAGCTGCTCGAGCGCGACAAGAAATATACCTGACGCGGCGCCGCATCTGAATTCGACGAGAAGCCGGGCGAGCTCTTGCCCGGCTAAGTCATGCTACCGGGCATAAAGCACCGGATCGTGACGCCCATGTAGCCGTAGATCGGCCAGACCATGGTGCGTCCGACCCGGTTCGGCTCCGAGATCACGGCCTCCTCGGGCACGTCGACCCAGACGAGCTCTTGCTCCCGGCCCTCGATGACGTAGCCAAGGCGCGGGATGCGGACACGATAGTGCCCGTCCTTGCTCTCCCAATCGGAATCCGAGATCGCCGAGCCGTCGGCATCGGAGCAGCATGGCCCCTTGCCGCTACGCAAGCCATCGAACCACGCCTTCAACTCTGTACTGGTGTTGACGAACTGGCCGCGGTCGCGCGCGTGCCCGAGCGGAGCAATCAACGCGATCAGCGCCAGCGCGCAAGCAAGACTTGCTGCGCTTCGCCATCGTGTGGGACAACCGATCCGTCGTCGTTGTGTTTCGCAATTCGTGGGACGCGCACTGTACTGACGCGGCTCATTGCCGCCGGAATCGATCCAGTTGCTCACGTTCGTCTTGCTCCAGCACCCCGCGGCTAGTGCAACAAAGGTTATGCATTTCGCGGGCCAACTCTGATTCGCAACGACCGGCCTCGCTGCATGATGAGACCGTCATAACCGCGTCACACACAAGCTGGGACAATTACGGTTCGCGTGCCGGCGTGGGACACCACCACCGGCAAAACCGCCGCGTTGCGCGAGGGGTTGCGCTTTGGCATAAAAGCTTTCACCGGTTACGCCATTGGGCGATGGCGGCCGGCCGACGGGACGTTATACGGGACGTTATGAAGAACGGCCTCTATTCGATCCACGTGAGCCTGCTCGATGGTCGAGTCGGCAAAGGCAGCGGCGTGATTCTTTTTCGCGACGGCAAGATCCTCGGCGGCGATGCCTACCTCTATTATACCGGCAGCTACGTAGTGAAGGACGACCACACCTTCAAGGGCGAGGTGCTGGTGCAACGGCACACCTCGCCGCGGGGCGATGACAATCCGCTGTTCGGCGGCCCCGCCCCGGTCGGCATTGGCGTCAGCGGGACCTACACGGAGACCCGCGCGGAAATGACGGGCACGGCGCTGGTCGGCAAGGCCAGCCTGATTTTCGGTGCCACCCTGCACAAGCTCGCAGAGGCCGACTAGCTAGGGCATGATCCGGAAAAGTGTGCAGCGGTTTTCCCTCGCGACAAACGCGGAACGCGTTTGCGCGGAGATCATGCTCAATCAATAGCTGCTATTCGGCAGCCTGCTCCAGCGGCGCGGTGCGCGGCAGGATTATCTGGATGCGAGTCCCTTCGCCCGGCTCGGAATCGAGATCAAGCCGCCCGCCGAGCCGGTTGGTGACGATGCTGTAGACGATGTGCAGTCCGAGACCGGTGCCGCCCTGATCGCGCCGCGTCGTGAAAAACGGATCGAAGGCGCGGCGGCGCACGTCGAGGCTCATGCCGCAGCCATCGTCTGAGACGATGATCTCGACATAGTCCTTGCCGGACTCGCGCACCCGGATGTCAATGGTCCCCGGACGTCCGTCCGGGAAGGCATGCGCCACCGAGTTCAGGAACAGATTGGTCAGCACTTGGCCGTACGGGCCGGGATAGCTGTTCATGGTCAGATTGGGCTGGCACTCGACGTTCAGCGTCAGGTTCTGCTTGCGCAGGCCCGGGCGCAGGCTCATCACCACCTGCTCGGTGAGATCGGCGAGGTCGAAGCTACGCTGGTCCGAATAGTTGCGGTCGGCCGCGACCTGCTTGAACGACTGGATCAGCTCGGCCGCGCGATTGAGATTGGAGACGAGCTGCGAGGACGCGTCGCGGCTGGTGTTGAGATAGTCGTTGAGCGTCGAGCGGCGAAGCTCGCCGCGCTCGACCGCGGCGCTGAACATCGCCGTCTTGCGCTCCAGCGCAGAGGCGACCGTGAGGCTGATGCCCACGGGATTGTTGACCTCATGCGCGACGCCGGCGACCAGGCGACCGAGGGCCGCGAGCTTCTCCGCCTCGATCAGCGAGGCCTGGGTCTCGCGCAGATTACGCAGCGCCGTCTCGGCGGAATCCTTGGCCTTCCGCATCTCCTGCTCGCCGCGCTTGCGTTCGCCGATGTCGAGCGCCACGGTGACGATCCGCTCGATCTCGCCCTCGGCATCCAGCAGCGGCAGCTTGTTGACCAGCCATTGCCGCATGTTGCCGGAGGCGTCCTGGTATTCCTCCTCGTAGAAGCCGAGGCCTTTGCGGTGCTTGAGCACCCTCTTGTCGTGCTCGTCCGTCTTGGCCGCGCCATAGCGCGACATCAGATCGGCGGTGGTGCGGCCGAGCGCGTCGCCGGGCTCGATACCGAAGATGCCGGCCATGTAGCGGTTCATCAGCACGTAACGGAGGTCGCGGTCCTTGACGTTGATGACGGCCGGCACGGTGTCGATGACCTGCTGGAGCAGGCGGCGGCCTTCGGCGATGGCATCTTCCGCCCGCTTCTGGTCGGTGATGTCGCGCAGCGTGCCCTCGTAGCGGACGATCCTGCCCTGCTCATCCCGCACGCCGGTCGCGCTGTCGGAAAGCCAGAGGATGTTGCCGCTGCGCTGGCGCACCTGATACTCGAACTCGCGCACCATGCCGTCGCGGTGCATCAGCCGCTGGTATTCCTGGCGTGCCTCGGGATGGACGTAGATGGTGTGGGCGATGTCGTTGATGCTGTCGATCAGATGCTGCGGGCTGTCATAGCCCATCATCCGTGCCAGCGCCGGATTGGCGTTGAGGAGATCGCCGGCCGGCGTCGTCACGTAGATGCCGTCGACCGAGCCCTCGAACAGTTTGCGATAGCTTTCCTCGGCCAGCCGCTGCTCGGTAAGCGCCCGCACCGCCGCCTCGCGCGCAGTATCGGCCTCCTCCAGCGCACGGCGGAACACCTCGGCCGCGCGCGCGATGTCGCCGATCTCGTTGTCGAGATCGGCCGACGGGATCGAGGTTCTTTTCTCACCGGCCGCGAGGGCCCGGATCGAGCGCGCGATCTGGGCCAGCGGGCGCACCGTCCGACGCACCACGAAGCCGGCGGCGAGGATGCCGATCAACACACCCATGCTGCCGAGCACGATGCTCTGCCACCGCGCCTCCGCAAGCGTCCGGGCGAAGTCGCGCGACAGTACATGGCCGCGGCGGTCGCTGACGTCGCGGAGCAATTCGGTGACCCGGCCGATCAGCCGGCCCTCGGTTCCCAGCACCTCGCGGTCGATATCGGCAATCTGCCGTTCAAGGACGGCGACCGCGATGATGGCATCGGCGTAATTGTTCACGGCCGACTTCAACCTGACATCTGCGATCTCCATCGTCCGCATGCCCTGCGCGGCCTGTTCGGCCGCGGATGGATTGCGTGCAAGCAGCCCGAGCGCGATCCGGCTCTGCGCCTCCGACAGGCGGGCGGCGAGATCGCGGTCCCCACTTTCGGAGACCGCCGCGTCGAACTGGTCGCGCAGCGGAGGCAATCCGGCAAGCAATTGCGCACGGCGATCGATCAGGGTCGAGATCCGCTGCAGCCCGCTGCGGTAAGTCGCAAGCCGCTCGGAGACGCCGTCGATCATATCCTGCTGTTCGGGGGCAAGATCGATACGGGTCTTCTTGAGGATGTCGCTCAGCGTCGAGGCGGCCTCGCCCACCTGCTTGAACTGGATGCCGGCACCGGGATCGGTAACGAAGTCACGCGCGGCGAGCCGCAAATCGTTCATGCGGCGGTCGATATCTTCCGCCAGATCGCCGACGCTCTGGAGCCGCTGCAGCTCGGCGAAGGTGGCGTCGATATGCCGGATCGCGATCACGCTGGCGGTCGAGGTGACGATGATCACCGCCAGCACCAGAATGAAGCTGCCGAACGTCATCTGGCCGATCGACAGCGAAAACGATCGCTTCGGCGGCGGATTCGGTGGCGTTTCGACGGTCATTGGGACGGAACCGGACTCCATACAATCCCAATATACGCTGTATCGCCCCTCCGGGGGAACATGCCTCCGCCAGCCGGAAGCAGCTGTTTTTCATGATGGTTTAGCGACGGCCGGGCGTCGGGCCGGGATCGTCATGGCGGCAACGCCGAGGACGACGCAGGCCAAACCAATCCAGGCGGTCCGGCTCAGGGTTTCCCCCAGAAAGGCGACGCTGATCGGGACCCCGAACGCATCGACGCCGACGATCAGCAGGATGCCGGCCACCACGCCGAACAGCTTTCGCGGGGTCGTCGCCTCGTGGCGGGTGACGACTGCCGTCAGCAGGTAGGTGAAGATCGGGCCGGCCGAATTGAGGATGGTGGCGAGCGATGCATCGACATGGCGCTCGCCCCAGGCGATCGGCGTCCAGGGGATCACGCTGTTGAGCACGGCCTGGAAGGCGAAGCGCTGCCAGGTCGGCCCGTCTGTCGGCATCTTGATGCCCCTCGCCCACATGACGGCGAGCAGCAGCAGGCCCGCGATCGTCGTGCGCGCGGCGATCAGCGTGACCGGCGGGATGGTGGCGACGCCAAGCTTGATGAAAGTGTAGGAGCCGCCCCACAGCGTTGCGAGCGCGACCAGCAGCGCCAGCTGGATGGCGATGTTGGTGTCCTGCCGGTTGTCCATCCGATGCGTCCCGTCCATTTCGCGATGGACGGAATCTCGGTCGCCAATACTTCGTTGCGTGTCGAAGTGTATTAGCCGACGGCTCCGACCTCGAACACCTCGCCGTCATAGCCGGCCTCGCGGGGGATGCGGAGCTGGCGGCCGGTTTCGGTCTTGGTCATGACGGGCATCACCGTGACGATCGATAGGCCCTTGGCGTGGTCGAGCGCGGCTCTCACGCTGCCCTGCTTCGCCAGCCGGATCAGGTTGCGCGTGGTCGGGAACGGCAGCTTGAAGCGGCCGCTCTCACCGCCCTCCACCGCTTCGCGCGGCGAGACCCAGATCGAGTCGGTGGACTCCAGCCCATCATGCGCGCCGAGCTGGTCGGGCGGCGCTGCCGCCAGAAAGAACCAGGTATCGAAACGCTTGGGCATGCCTTCCGGCGTGATCCAGTGCGCATACGGCACGAGCGTGTCGAGCGCGAGCTGGAGGTTGTTGTCAGAGAGAATGCTCAGGAAGCTGATCTTGTGCTCGTTGAGCGCAACGCGATGCGCATCGGCGATCTCGCCGGCGCGCTTGGCATCGATCGGCGTACCGGTCCCCTTCGCGCGCGCCAGCAGGATGCCGCTTTCTTCAAAGGTCTCGCGGATCGCGGCGATCCGAAAACCGCGGTCCGCTTCGCTGAGGCCTTCGCCGCCCGAATACAGGTCGGACCGCTTGACGATCTCCTGATCGCCGGCATCGACGCTGCCGCCGGGAAACACCAGCGCGCCCGAGTTGAACTCGATTTGATGGTGGCGAACCATCATGAAGACCTCGACCTCGTCGCGGCTCTTGCCGTCGACCCGTGCGCCATCACGCAGCAGAAGGATGGTCGACGCGGGACGTGACGCTGATGTCTCGGGCATTCAACTAGCCTGCAGCGCTCGATTGCGGGCCGAGATTGACGCGCTTGTCGACGCGGGCGACGCGCGACAACAGGTAGTCGACCTCCGCCTTCGCCGCCGGCGTGATGGTCGCGCCGGGCTTGCGCTGGGCGCTGGAGGCGATGATGCCGCGCTTCTGCAGCACGTGCTTGCGCACGGCCAGGCCGGCACCCGGCTGCTGCTCGTAGCGGATCAGCGGCAGATGGGCGTCGAACAGATCATGCGCGGCGTCGCGCTTGCCGGCCTTGGAGAGGTTCACGACGTCGATCAGAAGCTCGGGGAAGGCGTAGCCGGTCATGGCACCGTCGGCGCCGCGCTCCATCTCGAAATCGAGGAAGAGCCCGCCATTGCCGCAGAGAATCGAGAGCGGACGCAGCGAGCCGTCCTTCTGGAAATTGCGCAGCGTCGAGATCTTTTCCAGGCCCGGCCAATCCTCGTGCTTGAGCATCACGCAATTCGCATTGTCCATGACGATCTTGCGGATCACCGCGGGCGTGAACACCACCGACAGGGTGAGCGGATAATCCTGCAGCACCCAGGGCACATCAGGTCCGATCGCCTCGGCCGCCTGCTTGTAATAACCAACGATCTGGTCGTCGGTGCGAAGCGAGGGCGGCGGCGCGATCATGACGCCGGCCGCGCCTGCATCCATCGAGGCCTTCGCCAGCGAGCGCATGGTGGCAAAGCCCGGCGCAGAGACGCCGACGATCACCTGCATTGTCTTGGCGCGCTTGACGAAGCGCACCGCCACCTGCTCGGCCTCGGCGGCATCGAGCTTCGGCGCTTCACCGAGGATGCCGAGCACCGTGACGCCGTCGCAGCCGACCTCCTCGTAGAAATCGGTCAGGCGGTCGATCGAGCGCTCGTCGATGCGGCCGTCATCGTGGAACGGCGTCGGCGCGATTGCGAAGGTGCCCTTGGCGTCGGCGGTGAGTTTCATCAGTCCCTGTATCCTCTGTTCGTCATTCCGGGGCGGCTCGCAGAGCCGAACCCGGAATCTCGAGGTTCCGGGTTCGACGCTTCGCATCGCCCCGGAACGACAACAACGGCTAAAACCGCCGCGCGCCCATCTTGATCTGCTCCTCGGAGAAGAAGATCTCCTTGGCATGCTCAACGACGTCCTGGGCTTTCCAGCCCGTGTGCGGCGGTTTCCAGCCTTCCATCTCCATCATCCGCATTTCGCGCACGCCGCGGGGCCCGGACACGCCCAGCACCTTGCCGGTCTGGTCGCCCGACAAATCGCTGACCATGTATAGCACGGCCGGCGCGATGCCGTCCGGCCCCAGCGCCGCCGAGGGGTTCTCCTTATAGCGGGGCAGGTCTGCGGTCATGCGGGTCAGGGCGCCCGGGGCGAGCGTCCAGATCCGGATGTTGTACTTGCGGCCCTCGATCGCCAGCACGTTGGAGAGGCCCCAAATGCCGCCCTTGGCCGCACCGTAATTGCTCTGGCCGAAATTGCCGATCAGGCCCGAGGTCGAGGAGGTGTTGACGATGACGCCGCCGCCGTTTTCCCGCATCCAGCGAAACACCGGCATGGTGCAACAAAAGGTGCCCTTCAGATGCACCTTGATGACCTTGTCCCAGTCGGACTCCGAGGCCTTTGCGAAGGTCTGGTCGCGGAGGATGCCTGCGTTGTTGACCAGGATGTCGGCCCGGCCAAAGTGCTTGATGGCGTCGTCGAACACCGACTGGCCGCCTTCCATGGTGGAGATGTCCGCGCCATTGGCGACCGCCTTGCCGCCCTCGGCCTTGATCGCGTCCACAACAAGCTGCGCCATCGACTTGTCGGCGCCGGAGCCGTCGCGGGGACCGCCGAGGTCGTTGACCACGATCGAGGCCCCTTCCCGCGCGAACAATTTGGCGTAGGCCTCACCGAGCCCCCCGCCCGCGCCAGTGATCAGCGCGACCTTGCCGTCGAGTAGTCCCATGGTGGCTTCTCCCTGTTTTTGTTTCTCTTCACCTCGCCCCGCTTGCGGGGAGAGGTCGGATCGCCCTTGCGATCCGGGTGAGGGGGTACAGGTCTCAATACCGTCTCAGCTCGAGGTGAGAGCCCCTCACCCCGCCCTCTCCCCGCAAGAGCGGGGCGAGGGAGACGACGGCCATCGCATGTTGCTAACCCAGCACCGTCTTGCCGTTCTTGATCACGGTGACGCCGCGCGAGTTCACCTTGGCTTCGAACGAGATCGTGTTGCCGTCCTTCCAGAGGTCCATGGTCACGGTCTCGCCGGGATAGACCGGCGAGGAGAACCGCGCGGCGTGCTGGCGGAACGCGCTGGCGTCGTAGTCGGCATAGGTCTGGAGCACGCCGCGGCAGGTGATGCCGTAGGTGCACATGCCGTGCAGGATCGGTCGGGGGAAGCCGGCCTTCTTCGCAAACTCGGGATCGCTGTGCAGCGGATTGCGATCGCCGCAGAGGCGATAGACCAGCGCCTGGTCGGGGCGCGTGACGATGTCGATCGTCCTGTCGGGCGCACGCGACGGGATCTTGTGCGGATCGGGCTGGGTCAGGTTCGGCCCGCCAAAGCCGCCGTCGCCGCGGGCGAAGCGCGAGGCAACGAGCGTGGCGAGCTTCTCGCCCTTCTCGTTCTTCATCACCGTCTGGTGGCTGATCACGACGCCCTTGTCCTTGCCCTTGTCGTAGACCTCGACCACTGAGGAGTCCGCTGTGATATTGGCGGCGACCGGCAGCGGCTGATGGAAGGTGATGTCGCGCTCGCCGTCGACCACCATGACGCGGTTGAGGTTCATCTCGCCCGGACCCGAGCCCCACGCCGCGACGGAGGCGAAGGTCGGCACCACCTTCAGCGGCCGCGGCGTGAGCGTGCCCTCGTTGACGAAGGCGAGTTCGTTCTCGTCCATCGGATCGGCGCCGAGGCCGATGCCGTAGGCGTAGAGCATCACCTCGCGATCGCCATAGGCATATCTCTGGCCGATGTTTTTCAGGCCTTTGAGTTCTTCGTATCTGGCGGACATTTTCTGGTTTCCTCCCGGAATTTCACCGGCGCTCATTGATGCGCCTTCTCCCCTTGTGGGAGAGGGCCACGAGATGCCGGCCACGTACGCGTTTGGGTGAGGGGTTGCTTCCGCACAAAGACTTTTTCCGTAGAGCCATACCCCTCATCCGGCGCTGCGCGCCACCTTCCCCCACAAGGGGGGAAGGAAGAAGAGCTACACCGGCGTGAAGAACGGCAGCGGGGCGCCGTCGGTCGGCTTGAACACCACCTTCACCTTCTGGCCGATCTTGAGCTTCTCGAGTTCGCAGTCGACGAAATTGGTCTGCACCGACGGGCCTTCCTTCAGCGTGACGTAACCGATCGCATAAGGACCGGTCGGCGACTTCCGCATCAGGCTCCAGGTGTAGATCGTGCCCTCGCCCGAAGCTTCCTCCCAGACCGTCTTGTCCGAATAGCAGAACGGGCAGATCGAACGCGGGAAGTAATGCGCTTCGCCGCAGGCGGTGCAGCGCTTGATCATGAACTTGCCCTGCTTGGCCGCATCCCAGAATGCGGCGGTCTCGGGATTCGTGACCGGGGCCGGATATTTTTTTGCATCACCCATCACACGCGCTCCAGAATGGCCGTCGAGGCGGCGTGGCGAACGCCCAAAAGACCGCCGGTGCCGTGGGCGATGGCGAGATCGCAATTCTTGACCTGCACCTTCGGATGCGCCTCGCCGCGCAGCTGCCGGACGGCCTCGATGATCTTGGTCATGCCGCCGCGGTTGACGGGATGGTTGCTGCAGAGGCCGCCGCCGTCGGTGTTGAAGGGCAGCTTGCCGACCCCCGAGATCAAATTGCCGTCGGCGACGAACTTGCCGCCCTCGCCCTTCTTGCAGAAGCCGAGGTCCTCGAGCTGCATCAAGACGGTGATGGTGAAGCTGTCATAGATCGAGGCGTACTTGATGTCCTTGGGCGCGATGCCGGCCTCCTCGAACGCGCGCGGGCCGGACCAGATTCCGGCGGAGTATGTGAGGTCGAGATCCTTGCCGCCGCGCGGACCCTTCATCGCCTCGCCATGACCGATCAACTTGACCAGCGGCTTCTTCAGGCTCTTTGCAATTTCCGGCGTCGTCACGATCAGCGCTCCGCCGCCGTCGGAGACGACGCAGCAATCCATGCGATGCAAGGGATCGGAGATCATCGGCGAGTTCAGCACGTCCTCGACGGTGACGACGTCCTTGAGCATGGCATGCGGATTGTATTGCGCATGATGCGAGGCCGCGACCTTGATCCAGGCGAGCTGCTCAGAGGTGGTGCCATAGTCGTGCATATGGCGCATGGCACACATGCCATAGGCATTGTGCGTGGTCGCGCCGTAAGCGGACTCGAAATCGGCTTCCGCGCCGGCCGCGCGCGGCGGCATCACGCCGGTGCGCGGCTTGCCGGCGAGCGTAATCAGCGCGATCGAGCACTTGCCCGCCGCGATCGCTTCGGCGGCATGGCCGAGATGGATGATGTAGGAACAGCCGCCGGTCTCGGTGGAATCGATGTGGCGGAGCTTTTTCGTGTTCAGCCCGAGATAATCGACCATCGGCCAGGCGCCGCCGGGGGCGTCACCCGCGCAGAAATAGCCGTCGACATCGTCCTTGGAGAGCCCGGCATCCTCGATCGCGCCCTTCGCGACCTCGGCGTGCAGCTGGGCGGTGGATTTGTCCGGCGCATGCCGGGTCGGGTGTTCGTAGATCCCGGCAATGTAGGCTTTGCCCTTGATGGTCAAAACAGAGGTCTCCGCTCGCGTTTCTTCTTGGCTCTTTTTTCTGAACCGCAGTCGGCTGATTGGCAAGCGCGGAAATATTCCGTCGGGCGAGAGGGCAGCGGGTTGGCGCAAGTGGACGTCCCGTTTATCGCTGCGTCGTCATTGCGAACGCAGCTTCGCGAAAACAACCCCATGCACAGTAGAATGGTGGTTGATTTTCAAACAGGAAATCGTAGGGTGGGTTAGCCGAAGGCGTAACCCACCTCTTTGGTTTCTAGGTGGAGGCAGAAGGGGTGGGTTACGCTATCGCTAACCCACCCTACAAGACGACGTTCGAGACCAAGCTTCCCTACTCCGCCGCGATCTGCCTTGGCGCCGGCGGCGGGCTCGCGAGGTCGGCGGCGAGCTGGGCGTAGCGGGCCTTGGCGTCCGCGACCGCCTTCTCCTTGACCGGGCCGTAGCCGCGGATGCGGTCGGGCAATGACAGCAGCTCCACCGCGGTGTCGATCGTCAACGGCGACAGCAGGCCGAGCATGGTGGCGACGTCCTTCTCGTAGCCTACGATCAGGTCGCGCTCGAGCTTGCGGTCGGCGCTGCGGCCGAAGATGTCGAAGGGCGTGCCGCGCAGGAACTTGAACTTGGCCAGCACGCTGAACACCTTCAGCATCCACGGCCCGAAGGCGCGCTTCTTCGGACGGCCCAGCGCATCGACGCCTCGGCTGAGAATCGGCGGGGCCAGGTTGAAGCTGAACTTGTAGTCGCCCTCGAACTGGTCGCGGAGCTGCTGGACGAAGGCACCGTCGGTGAAGAGCCGCGCGACCTCGTACTCGTCCTTGTAGGCCAGCAGTTTTGCGTAGTTGACCGCGACCGCGCGCGGCAGCGCATCGTCGTAGCCGCCCTTGGCCGCGGCGTCGCGGACCTGGTCGACCAGCTTGCGGTAACGCTTGGCGAGGCGATTATTCTGGTAGGCGGTAAGATGCCTGGTGCGGTGCTCGATGACCTCGTCGAGCGTCATGGCGTCCAGCGTCTTGGGCGCTGCGACCTCGTCCGTCCCCTTCAGCATGTCGGCGAGGCGCGCCGGATCCGCGACCGCGAGGCGGCCGAGGCGGAAGGCCTCCTTGTTCATCTTGATCGCGACGCCGTTGACCTCGATCGCCTGCTCGATCGACTCCGCCGACAACGGGAACAGTCCCTTCTGATAGGCATAGCCCATCATCATCATGTTGGTGGCGATGCTGTCACCCAGCAGCTGCTCGGCCGGCTTGGTGAAGTCGAAGAACACGGAGTCCTTGTGGAGGGACGTCTCCAGCAAGCCATTCAGCTTGCGGGTCTGGAAGTTGAAGTCGCGGTTCAGGACAAAGTCGGCGGTCGGGATGACGTGGCTGTTGATGATGCCGCGGGTGCGACTGCTGTCGCAGAGCGAGATCGTGTCCTTGGCGACGGCGACCACTTCATCGGCGGCAAGCACGACGTCCGCCGTGCCGGTGACGATGCGCGAGCAGGTCACCTCGGCCGGATGATCGGACAGGCGGACGTGGCTCAGCACTGCGCCGCCCTTCTGCGCCAGACCGGACATGTCGAGGATCATCGAGGCCTTGCCCTCGATATGCGCGGCCATGCCGAGCAGCGCGCCGATGGTGAGCACGCCAGTGCCGCCGACGCCACCCACTGCGATGTTGTAGGGCTTGTCCAGCGCCGGACGCGAGGCCGGCTCCGGGAGTACGCCGATGTCGGCAAGCTCGGCTGGCGCGCGGTGGCGCGGTTTGCCGCCGTCGATGGTGACGAAGGACGGGCAAAAGCCCTTTACGCAGGAATAGTCCTTGTTGCAGGTCGACTGGTTGATGGCGCGCTTGCGCCCCATCGCCGTTTCCAACGGCTCGACAGAAATGCAGTTCGATTGCACCGAGCAATCACCGCAGCCTTCGCACACGGCGGGATTGATGAGCACACGGCGCGCTGGATCCTCCAGCGTGCCGCGCTTGCGGCGGCGGCGTTTTTCAGCCGCACAGGTCTGCACGAAGACGATCGCGGATGCGCCCTTCACCTGGCGCAGCGTTTTCTGAACCGTGTCGAGTTCGTCCCGATGCGCGGTTTTGACGCCGGGCGCGATCTCGTTGGCCGGATAGGCGTCGGGATTCTCTGAAACGAGGTAGATCTCGCGGATGCCTTCGCTGTGGAGCTGGAAGGTGATCTGCTGCGGCGACAATTCGCCGTCGACGTGCTGGCCGCCGGTCATCGCGGTCGCGTCGTTATAAAGGATCTTGTAGGTAATGTTGGCGCCGGAGGCGACCGCCTGGCGGATCGCAAGACTGCCGGAGTGGAAATACGTACCGTCGCCGAGATTGGCGAAGACGTGCTCTTCCTTGGTAAAGGGGGCAACGCCGACCCACGGCACCCCTTCGCCGCCCATATGGGTGAAGGTCTCGGTGGAGCGATTCATCCACAGCGCCATGAAGTGGCAGCCGATGCCGGCAAAGGCGCGACTGCCTTCGGGCACCTTGGTCGAGGTGTTATGCGGGCAGCCGGAGCAGAAGTATGGAGTTCGGGAGACGGGCGCGGTCGCCTGCATCTGGGTGGCCTGACGGCCGTTGAACCAGTCGGCCTTGGCGCGCAGCATGCTGGCAATTTCGGGATTGAGATCAAGTCGAAGCAGGCGCTCGGTAAGCGAACTGGCCAGTGAGGCGACGCTGAGCTCTTCGGCAAAGGGGAGGAAGCGCTTGTCGTGATCGTCCATCTTGCCGATGATGCGGGGACGGACATCGTCGCGCCAGTTGAAGAGCTCCTGCTTGACCTGGTTCTCGACGATCTCGCGGCGCTCTTCGACGATAAAGATCTCCTCGAGGCCGACCGCGAACTGCCGCACGCCTTCCGGCTCCAGCGGCCAAGGCATGCCGATCTTGTAAAGGCGAAGACCGATCTTGGCGGCGACCTGCTCGGTAATCCCGAGCTCGCGCAGCGCCTGGCGGACATCCTCGTAGCTCTTGCCCGATGCCATGATGCCGAAGCGCGCATTCGGCGAATCCATGGTGACGCGGTTGACCTTGTTGACGCGCGCGAAGGCGATCGCGGCAAAGCCCTTGTAGTCCTGCAGACGCCGGTCCTGCTCGAAACGGTCGTCGGGCCAGCGCAGATTGAGCCCACCGGGCGGCAGCTCGAAATCCGGGGGGATGACGAAGGGCTTCATCTCATCAGTCAGGTCGATCTCGGCGGTGGTCTCCACCGTCTCCGTGATCACCTTCATGCCGACCCAGCAGCCCGAATAGCGCGACATCGCGATGCCGAGCAGGCCCATCTCGATCATCTCGTGGATGCTCGAGGGATAGAGATACGGCATCAAGGCCGAGATGAAGGCATGGTCCGACTGATGCGGGACGGTCGAGGATTTCGCGCCGTGGTCGTCACCGGCAAGGCACAGCACGCCGCCGTTCTTGGCGGAGCCGGCGGCATTGCCGTGGCGGAAGACATCGCCGCAGCGGTCGACGCCGGGGCCCTTGCCGTACCAGATGCCGACGACACCGTCATATTTGGCGCCGGGCGAGAGGTTGAGCTGCTGCGAGCCCCAGACGGCGGTGGCCGCCAGGTCCTCGTTCACGCCGGGCTGAAACTTGATGTTGTACTGCTCGAGGTGCTTGCGCGCGGCGAAGAGCTGCTGGTCATAGCCGCCGAGCGGCGAGCCGCGATAACCGGAGATGAAGCCCGCGGTGTTCAGCCCCGCGGCGCGGTCGCGCCGAATCTGGGCCATGGGCAGGCGGACCAGCGCCTGGATGCCCGTCGTGAAGATATGGCCGGTGTCCTGGGTATATTTTTGATCGAGACTGATCGGACCCTGGTTGATGCCCATGTTGTCCTCTTTTGCCGCCCTGCTCAGGTCTTGCTCATTAAGCCGTTGCCTGCCCGTTGTTTTTAGCTGGGGCGGGCCGACCATCTCCGCCACTCTATGTCGGATATTTAACGCAGCGCATCACAAATCTGGACCTTCCGCGGCGACGGGAAAAAAACGCAATTTCGTGGCGGGAAAGGCATTGGCAATTTTCAGTTTGTGTCACCATAGCCCGGCGCCGCGAAACGACGTGACGCACGTATCATGCAAATGGGCTGATGAGTCGCAGCAAGAAGGGTCGACGATGCGGGGGATTCTGGCTGGCCTGGCTCTGGTAGGTTTGGCCTTGTGCAGTGCGTTTGCGGGCGTGGCCGTCGCCGCCGAGCCCTCGCCCGAGCTGATCGCCTACGGCAAGACGCTGGTCGAGGCCGGCGATTGCGCGGACTGCCACACCGCCGATCCCGCAAAGCCGTTCGCAGGCGGCAAGCGCATCGACATGCCCTTTGGCGCCATCTACGCGCCGAACCTGACGCCGGACCGCGACACCGGGATCGGCGCCTGGCAGGATGCCGATTTCACCCGCGCACTGCGCACTGGCATCGCGCCGGATGGGTCGCTCTACTACCCGGCCTTCCCCTATCCCTACTTCACCCACATGACCAAGGACGACACGCTCGCGATCCGCGCCTATCTCGGCACGCTCGCGCCGGTCGTCAGCCGCAACAAGCCGCCGGAGCTGCGCTGGCCCTTCAACTATCGCGGCCTGATGCGGGCCTGGAACTTGCTGTTCTTCACGCCCGGCCTGTTCGAGCCGGACCAGAGCAAGAGCGCGGCCTGGAACAGAGGCGGCTATCTCGTCACCGGGCTCGGCCATTGCGGCGCCTGCCACACGCCAAAAAACTATTTTGGCGCGGACAAGACTGCGCAGGCGCTGTCCGGCAGCGCGCTCGGCGGCTGGTACGCGCCGCGCCTCGATGGCGCCGCGCGGACCGGATTGCAGTCATGGAGCGCGGATGACATCACCGAATATCTGCAAAGCGGCCGCAACGCCAAGAGCCATGCCGACGGACCGATGGCCGAGGTGATCGTCAATTCGACCTCGAAGATGAGCGATGCCGATGTGCGCGCGATGGCGGTGTACTTGAAGAGCCTGCCGCCGGCGCGCCGCGAGACCATCGTGACGCCGCCCGATGAGGCCGAGATGAAAGCTGGCCAGGCGGTCTACGCAAAATTCTGCATCGCCTGCCATGAAGCCGACGGCGCTGGCGCGCCGCGCATCTATCCTCCGCTGCCGGCCAATGCGCTGCTGCAATCGATCAACGCGTCTTCGACCCTGCGCATCATTCTCGACGGCGCGCACACCGTGACGACGCCGCGGGCGCCGAACACCGGGGAGATGCCAGGCTACGCCAAGCAATTGTCCGACGACGAGATCGCGGCAGTGACGAACTACATCCGCAATTCCTGGGGCAATGCAGGCCCACTGGTGACGCCGGCGCAAGTGGCGAAGGCGCGCGGACAGGAGCCGTAGCCGAGGCTACTTCTCCTCATCTCCCGTGAACACGAATTTCGGCATCTCCCATTTGTAGCGCACCGCGAGCAGGCGGAAGCTGATGCCGAGAACAAAAGTCAAAATGGTCCAGAGCTCGGCGTTGAGATTGAGGCCGAAGGCGGTGGCGTAGAACAGTCCCGTCACCACCGAGACGCTGGCATAGAGCTCGGAGCGGAACAGCAGCGGCACGTCGTTGCAGAGCACATCGCGCAACACGCCGCCGGCGCAGCCCGTCACCATACCGGAGACGATGACGATCGGCAGCGTGGCATCCATCTGCCAGGCGATGTCGCAGCCGGTCATGGTGAAAACGACCAGGCCGATCGCATCGAGTACGATGAAGGCGAGCTTGAGCCGGTGCACGAGGCGCGCGAACAGGATGGTGAGGAAGGCGGCGCCGCCCGCGAGCGCGAGGTAGATCGGGTTCTGCACCCAGGCCAGGGGATAGTGCCCGAGGAAGAGATCGCGCAGCGTGCCGCCGCCGAGCGCGGTGATGCAGCCGAGGAAGCAGACCCCGAGCCAGTCCATGCTGCGGCGGCCGGCAGCGAGCGCGGCGGTCATGCCCTGCGCGGCCACCGCGACCAGGGAGAGGAAATGCAGCACGCTATCGCTCGGCGGCAGGCTCCACATGCCTTGTTCCCTTCCTCCCCGATGGAACCACCGCGCCGGGTTCCCAAATGAACAGGTTCCCGATTCCTGGCGTGAGGGCAACAGGCGACGAAAGCATAATGCAGGCGGAACAGAATCTCGCATCCACGGGTTGTCAGGACGCAATCAACGAGGAGACCAATCGATGGCTGACGACCGTTTTCCCAACGATCCGTACCGCCCGAACCTGGCCGACGATGAGTACCTTCGCGCGGCGCGCCGGGATGCCGACCTTCAGGCCGATCCCGAGCTGGGCGAAGGCCCCGCCTCCAGCGGCAGGATCGCGCTGTTCGCCGTGGCTGTCGCCCTGGTGCTGGGCGCCGTGTTCTATGGCTTGAACAACACCAGCACGGGCAACCAGACGAGCAATACGCCTGCTACTCAGACTGCGCAGCAGACGCAACCTGCCAACCCGGCCGCGCCTCCCGGCATGCGTGACGTGACGCCGCGCAACAATGCCGCGCCGGGCGTAACCACGGGCGCTGCGCCGAGCAAGCCTGCTCCGGATACGCAAACGCCGTCTGACGGCGCGAAGTAACGATTTGCAACAATCCGCGACAGCGGCGGGACCTCACATCCCGCCGCTTTTCGTTTGGATCTATTGTCTGAGCATGATCTTTTCGGAGAACCGCTGCACACTTCTCCGGATCATGCTCTAGCTGAACATCTTGTTGAGCTCGCCGCCGGGATAGCCGCTGCCGAGTTCCGTAAAGGTCCCCTTCTCCGCCATCTCCTTCGCCGCGCGCATGAAGCCGCCCCAGGCCGCGCGGGCGAGCGAGCCGCCGACGCTGATCCGGCGCACGCCGAGATCTTCGGCTTCCTTCAACGACAGGCCGGAGCCGCCGATCAGGAGATTGAACGGTTTTGGATGCACCGCCTTCACCACTGCGGCGATGTCCTCGCGCGTCCTCAGGCCCGGCGCATAAAGACAGTCGGCGCCAGCATCCGCGTAGGCGGTGAGCCGGTCGATGACGAGCTTGAGATCGGTCACGCCCCAGAGATACGCTTCGCAGCGGCCGACCAGCAGCGTGCCGCTGTCGCCGATCGCCTTGCGCGAGGCCTTGATGCGCTCGACCGCGAGCGCACGCTCGTAGATCGGCTTGTCCTTGTCGCCGGTGGAATCCTCGATCGAGAGCCCGGCAACGCCGGTGCGCACGCCGCGCTCGACATTGTCAGCGACCTTGTCCGGTTCGACCGCGAAGCCGCCCTCGAAATCCGCATTCACGGGGATGTCGACGGAAGAGCTGAGTGCTGCCAGATGCTGACAGACATCCTCGACGGTGACGCGGTTGTCGGCCTTGCCGATGGTCCAGGCAAAACCCGCGCTCGATGACGCGAGCGCCTTGAAACCGAGATGCTGCAACGCTTTGGCGCCGCCGACATCGACCGGATTGGGCAGGATGAAGCAGCCGCTCTCGTGCATCTTCCTGAACGTCGCGCGCTTGTCAGCAATTGTCACATGCATGTTTCTCTCCCTTGTTGGCCGCGCAGAGATAGGCACGCGTTTTCATGAACGCTAGGGCGCGTCGTGCACGGCGCGGCTGTCCTTCGGTGCCTGCTCGCGATCATTCATGCCGTAGTCGCGCACCACGCTTGCAATGCGCAGATGATAGTCGGCGAAAATCTGCGCCCTGCCCTTGGCCTGCGTGCGGCGGTGCTCCATCGTGTTGCGCCAGGCTGCGACGGCGGCCTCGTCCCGCCAAAATGACAGCGACAGGATCTTGCCCTTCTCGGTCAGGCTTTCGAACCGCTCGACCGAGATGAAGCCGTCGATGGTTTGCAGGATCGGCTTCAGATCGGCCGCGAGGTCGAAATAGTCCTGGCGATGTTCCGGCTTGGGCCAGACTTCGAAGATCACGGCGATCATGGGCGGCTCCTTATCGTTGGTGGCCCTACAGTACCACCTTGCGCAGAAAGGTGCGCTCTTCCGCGAGGATGAATTTATTGTCCTCGGCGAAATGGAAATTCGCCATCCCCTCGGCATCCTGCCGCAGCCGCGCGCGATAGGCCTCATAGGCGGCGAGACTCTCGAAGGTGATCAGCGCAAAGGCGATGTTGTTGGTGCCCTCATGCGGCATGAAGTAGCCGATCAGATCACCACCGCATTTCGGAATGATGGTGAGCCAGCGTTTCGAGTATTCCTCGAACTGCGCGCGTTTGAAGGGATCGAGCTGGTAGCGGATGAAGACGGTGACGGACATGAGAGGCTCCTCTGGCGTTTTCTCCGTCATTGCGAGCGCAGCGAAGCAATCCAGGAATCACACCGCGGAGACAGCCTGGATTGCTTCGTCGCTTCGCCCCTCGCAATGACGACCTGGTGAGAGATTACCGTCTTGCCCGACCACAATGCTTCGGCTACCATCGAAGCATGAAATCAGGACCCGACATCGCCATGGTCGCCGCGCTGGTCGGCGACCCCGCCCGCGCCAACATGCTCACGGCGCTGATGAACGGCCGCGCGCTCACGGCAAGCGAGCTCGCGCAGGAGGCCGGCATCACGCCGCAGACCGCGAGCTCGCATCTCGGCAAGCTCGAAGCCGGCGGGCTGGTCGAACCGGAGAAGCAGGGCCGCCACCGTTACTACCGCCTCACCGACGACGACGTCGCCGGCGTGCTCGAAGGCCTTGCCGGCCTTGCCGCGCGCACCGGCCATATGCGCGTGCGTACCGGGCCGAAGGATCCGGCGCTGCGCCGCGCACGGATCTGCTACGACCATCTCGCCGGCGATCTCGGCGTGCAGATGCTGGACTCATTGCGGGCGCGAAACCTGGTCAAGCAGAAGAAGCAGGACATCGAACTGACCGCTGAGGGCGAGCGCTTCCTCGCCAAGAACCTGCAGATCTCGCCGGAGATGCTCAGTCATCCGCGCCGTCCGGTCTGCAAGGCCTGCCTCGACTGGAGCGAGCGACGCCACCATCTCGCCGGCACAATGGGTGCCGCGATGATGCAGCGTTTTGCCGAGCTGAAATGGGCCGCGCGCGACGCCACCCCCGGCAGCCGCGTGGTGAATTTCACCCGCACGGGGGAGAAGCAATTCGCCGCGCTGTTCGGGAACGGCAAGGACTGATCACGCAAGCCGCGTCACGGCACACAATCGCGTGTGAATTTTCTACTCTCGTCGTGGCCGGGCTTGACCCGGCCATCCACGCGCTTATGCGAACGGTTCCCGTGACGCTCAGAGATCCCCCATGATCCGCATCCTCCCGGCCGCCCTCGCAGCCGCCCTCCTCGCTTCCCCACTCACCATCGCCCGCGCCGCCGACGCGCCGCAACGCGAGTCCTACGGCATCGCGCTCGAAGGCTTTGCCTATCCCTATCCCGTACACCTGCTGCCTGTCGTCAATGACGGCGAGCAGCTCAGCATGGCCTATATGGACGTGGCGCCGGCGCAGCCGAACGGCCGCACCGCTGTGCTGCTGCACGGACGTAACTTTCCATCGAGCTACTGGGCGCCTGTCATCAAGATGCTCAACGAGGCCGGTTATCGTGTGGTGGTGCCCGACCAGATCGGCTTCGGCAAATCGTCGAAGCCCGTGGGCGAACTGCATTTCGACAATCTGGCGCGCAACACTATCGCGCTGCTCGATCACTTGGAGATCAAAAAGGCAGACATCGTCGCGCATTCGCTCGGCGGCATGCTGGGCGTGCGCATTGCCCGCGCCTATCCTGATCGTGTCGCCCATCTGGTGCTGACCGCGCCGATCGGGCTCGAAGACTACCGCCTCTATGTGCCGCCAACGCCGACCGAGAAGATCATCGAGACCGAGGACAAGCTCACCGCCGACGGCTATCGCAAGCAGCTCCAGACCAATTACGCGATCAAGCTGCCGCCTGAGGCGATCACGCCGTTCATCGACGCCCGCTTCAACATCAAGGGCAGCCCGGATTATCGGCGCTGGCTGCGTGCCTTCGTCAGCTCAGGCCAGATGATCTATCGCGAGCCGGTGGCGCATGAGATCCCGCTCATTACCGAACCCACGCTGTTCATCATGGGCGCCGATGACCACAATGCGCCCGGCCGGCCCAACGCGCCGGAGGCGCTACGCGCGAAAATGGGTCAGAACGCCGAGCTGGCGAAAGCCTTTGCCACCAAGATGCCGGATGCACGGGCTGAGGTCATTGCGGACACGGGTCACCTCGTCTTCCTGGAGGCGCCGGACAAATACAAGGAGCTGCTGCTGGGCTTTCTCGGCCGCTAGAGCGTTTTCGAGCGAAGTGGATACCGGTTCGCGTCAAGAAAACGCGTCCGACAAAAACCTTGAGCCCCGTTCCGATTCATCGGGACGGGGCTCAAGCGCCATCCGTGTCGCCTGAAGCCGTAAGCGGAAAATGTTCATGCCGCATTCAGGGCATGATTGGCAGGTTTCGATCGCGCCGCGCCGACATGTCGCAAAAATTGGCATGTCGAATCGTATCTCTTGATTCATTGTGCGCCGCAAGCCCGCAGCCGCCAAGAACTTGCCCCAAGGACGAGAAGGAAGACCAAATGAAATATCTCTTCGCCGCCGTGATGCTCGCCAGCGCGGTCGTTGGCTTCAGCGAGGTGGCTAGCGCCGCCGGTGGTTGCGGCCCGGGCTGGTACCGTGGCCCCTATGGCGGCTGCCGTCCGATGCGTGGTCCGGTCGTCGTGGCCCCCGGCCCGGTCGTGGTCGCCCCGCCGGTCGTCGTCGTGCGTCCGCGCTTGTGCCCCTATGGCTTCCGCTGGTACGCGGGCCGCTGCCGTCCGTTCTGATCTTCCGCCCCCGCGAAATGGCCGCGTGGATCAGCCGCGGCCATTTTCGTTGAGACGCCTGACGCAATCAAAAAAGGGGATCGCAATCGCGATCCCCTTTTCATTCCAGGCGCGGCGTTACCAGCGGCGCCAGTGGCGGCGGTGCCAGCGACGATGCCAGCCCCAATGACGATGGCGCCACCCCCAGTGACGGTGATGCCAGCCCCAGTGGCGGTGATGCCAATGGCCGTGGCCATGCCAACGCACCTGCTCGGGCTTGAGCTGCGCCGCTTCCTCGCTGCTGGTGACGGCGGGATGAGCGTCCGGATTGCCTTGCGGCATACCGACATTGCCGAGCGGCTGTGGCGCCAGGGGCGCGGCCTGTGCAGCGGCAGTGAATGCGGCGGCTCCCGCCGCGGCACCAAGCGCAAGTTTCAAAAAGTTCCGGCGCTCCATGACATGTCCTCTGGTCGATCGGTCAAGTGATGCAGAGGAAGTGTCGCGGCGGCAACATGAACTGCGGCTGAATCGCGCGTTCAGGTTCGTTGCAAGGCGCGCATTATTTGTCGAAGGCGGCGCGCTTGCCGGCATCGGTGACGATGGCGCGGACGACGAAGCAGGCGGCGGGCATCGGATTTCCTCCTGTTGTTTGGCCGCAGCATAGCTGGTTATAGTGGGCGCAACAAAAAGCCCGCGCGACGGAACATGACGATCGCGCGACATCAGGGAAGGACCGGCCATGCGCAGGATCATCACGGGCCTCGTTGCGATAGCTTCGCTATGGCCCCTCACCTTGCGCGCCGAGATCGTCCGCTTCGACATTCTGGAACGCGTGCCCGCGTTTGCCGGCCGCAGCTTTGGCAACGTCGGCACCTATGAGCGCATCACCGCGCGCGCGACCTTCGCGCTCAATCCAGCCGACGACCGCAATGCCGTCATCACCGATCTCGCGCTGGCGCCGCGCGATGCCGACGGCAAGGTCGAGGCCACCGCCGACGTCGTGATCCTCAGGCCCACCGATCCCACGCACGGCAACGGCACGCTGCTGCTTGACGTGCCCAATCGTGGCAGAAAACTCGCGCCACAGCTGTTCGACGATTCCGCCCAGCCCGGCGCCAACAATGCTGACAAGGCCGAGGATGCCGGCATCGGCTTCCTGCATCGCCAAGGATATACGATGGTCTGGGTCGGCTGGCAGGGTGACATCCCCTCCAAGCCGGGACAGCTCGCGCTTGCCGCACCGGTGATCAAAAACATCACCGGCCCCGCGCGTGAAGAGATCGTGTTCGACAACACGACCAGCCCGGCGCGCGCGACGCTGACATGGCCCGCGGCGGACGCCTCCAACCTCAACGTCACCGTGCGCGCGGCCTGGGCCGATCCGCGGCAGACGCCGCCCGGCCTCTCCGCAAAGCTCATCGATCCCAATACAGTGGAGATCACCCGGCCCGACGGCTTTGACGCCGGCGCGCTCTACGAGATCACCTACACCGCGCACGGTCCGGTCCCGCTCGGCATGGGTTATGCCGCCGTGCGCGACGTCGTCAGCTTCCTCCGCCACGACGAGACGCAGGCCAACCCGCTGCGCGACGGCCTGCATGCCTCAGTCAGCCGCGCCATCGGTTTTGGCGTCTCGCAATCCGGCCGCTTCCTGCGCGACTTCCTCTATCTCGGCTTCAACGAGGATCTCCAGGGGCGCACCGTGTTCGACGGCTTGATGCCGCATGTCGCGGGCACGCGGCGGATGGCGACCAATGTTCGTTTCGGCCAGCCCGGCCGCAACCCGCGCCACATGCAGGATCCGGCGTGGCAGGCCGATCTCTTCCCCTTCACCTATGCCAGCCTCAGTGATCCCTATTCCGGCAAGACCGACGGCCTCTCGCGCCGCTGCTCGCTCTCGGCCACCTGCCCGAAGGTGATGCAGACCGACAGCGAGCACGAATGGTGGGCCTCGCACGCCTCACTGCTGGTCACCGATCTCGCCGGCAATCACCTCGACCTCCCCGACAACGTTCGCGCCTACATGATATCAGGCACGCCGCATTTCGCGGAAGCCGCCGACGTGATGAAGAAGGGCCTGCCGGCGATGTCGCTGCCGCAAAACCCGATGCATGCGGGCGGGCCTATGCGCGCGCTGCTGACCGACCTCAACGCCTGGATCAGCGACGGCACCAAGCCGCCCGCAAGCCGCGTCCCCATGCGCGCCCACGGCACGCTGGTGCCGGCGCAAGGCGCCGTGCCGACGGATATCCCCGGCCTGCCCTATGCCGGCATCCATACGCTGGCCGCCTTCTCCGACCAGAGCGTGCTGCCGCCGAAGGAGATCGGCCGCTATCCCGTGTTCGTGCCGAAGGCGGACGATGACGGCATGGCCATCGCGGGCATTCGCCAGCTTGCGGTCGCCGTGCCGCGCGCGACCTACACGGCGTGGAATCCCCGTGCGATAGGGTTTGGCCCGACGGCACTCTATCCGCTGCAAGGCGCAGTGGTGCCGTTCGCACCGACCGAGGCCGCGCGGAAGGAAGTGCACGATCCCAGGCTGTCGATCGCGGAGCGATATGCGGACGACGGCGCGTATGTAGCCGCGGTGAAGCGTGAGGCCGCTCGGCAGGTCGCGGAGCGGATATTGCTGCCCGAGGACGCGGAGCGTGCGGTGGACGCCGCGAAGCAGGGGAAGCTTGCGAAACTCGGGCAGTAAGCAAAACCCAGTGCTCCCGTAGGGTGGGCAAAGCGAAGCGTGCCCACCACCTCTGTCGCCGGCAAGGAGATGGTGGGCACGGCGCAAGGGCGCCTTTGCCCACCCTACGGTCTCCGCCTTAGGAGAAAAAACGTCGCCCCGTGTCGGAACGCGCGCCCTTCATCCGTCCTATGCCCAGACAACACGGAGACACCGCATGCCCGACCTCACCCTCACGACCTTCGACTGGGTTCCCGTGCCCCCGCGCGGCTTCGTCCGCGACCTCCGCGTGCGCTGGGCGCTGGAAGAAGCCGCCTTGCCCTATCGCGTCGCGAGCGTGCCGTTCGGCCCGCGGGACGCGACACATTTCACGCACCAGCCCTTCGGCCAGGTGCCGTGGCTGACCGATGGCGACATCTCGATCTTCGAGAGCGGTGCGATCCTGCTGCATCTCGGCGAGCGCAACGAAGAGCTGATGCCCGCTGATCCCCGCGGCCGCAGCCAGGCGAAGGAATGGCTGTTCGCCGCGCTCAATTCGGTGGAGATGGCAGGCTTGCCCTGGTCGCTTTTCAAATTCACCGGTAACGACGACGGCTCGCCTGCTATAAAATTTTTCGACGACTTCCTCAGGACCCATCGACTCAAGCACCTCGAGCCGGTGCTTGCGGGCCGCGAGTGGCTGGCGGGCACCTTCTCCGTCGCCGACATCCTGATGTCGGACGTGCTACGCCTCGTCGATCGCTTCGACGGCCTGGCGGACAGTCCGGCCTGCCGCAATTACGTCTCGCGCGCCACGAGCCGCCCGGCGTTCGCAAAGGCCCTCGCCGACCAGATGGCGCATTTCGCTGCGGCGGATAAGGAGCGCGCCGGGACGTGACGAGCCGCACACAATTAACGCGTCATTAGCCGTACCCTCACCACCGCCGGAACGAAGCAATTTGGTTCAAATTATTCCGGCGGGAGGTGTCACATGGCTCGCATCGATTATCTCAAAGAGCAGGTTGCCCGCGCCGAGCGTCTGGCGAAGGCGATCCTCGACCGGCAAACCGCCGAGCGGCTTCAGGCGTTCGCCGCCGAGTGCCGCGCGGAACTGCAGTTGCTGACGCGGAGAGCTGCGGCGTAAAGCGGGCGTTACACCAGCTTCATCGGCGTATCCTCAACCACGCGAAGGTTGATCCGGCTGATCAGCTGAGCCCGAAGCGCCTCCGCGGCGCGAATGGAATCATCCGCCTGCCGCAACGTGCTGATATTCGAGCCGAGCGAGACGATTCCACCGAGCACCAGAGCGATCGACCCGAGCGCGGCGGTTTGGCCTAATCCCAACACGCCGAGGATCGTGATCAACAGCAGTGTGGCGCCGCCACCAATGGCAATCTTCGATGCCAGAATATACTTCCGGCATCGCTCGGCGATCTCGGCAAGCGCCTCGATCCGATCCTCGATGTCGGAAATCTCGTCAGTCGGATCATCTTCGGTCATTTAAGAAGCTTTGACTACGAATGGAGCCTATCGGCGAAATTCTCCTCAGCCGGGTAGCTTGCCCCCAACCGATTTATAGAATTCCGCGAGTTGGTTCGCTAACAGTGAAGCTAGCAAATCTTCCATCTTCGAGACATCGATCCGATCACCGTCGCGAAAGGCCAAATCGGCCGCATCCAACGCATCGAAATAGGGCTTTCGGTTGTCGACGATTTGATCTGGTATCGTCGGCGTGCCCGGTAGAAGCGTGCCAGCTCGAATTGAGAGCACGATGTATGAGACAATTCGGGAGGTACGGCCATTTCCATCCGCGAACGGATGAATCCAATTTAGCCGCCACATGACATAAGCAGCGAGATGGATCGGCGTGCTAGCTTCCCAATGATCATTGACGTAATCGCACATGTCCTCAACGAGTTCGGGGACCAAATGTGCGCCGACAGGCTCATGCTTACTTCCCTCGATGGCAACGCCACCAGGGCGGTAGTTACCCGCGTAGGAGCTGATGCCCGCCAAGGCGTCTCGTTGCAAACCGAGGATAAGTGAGGGGCGGAGCTTGAATGAGCCCCGCTCAATGGCAGTTTGGATCGCGCCGATAGCCGCATCGTACTGGCGGAAACCGTTCCGAGCTTCCGCAGCGGCCTTCTGGTGAGGATCCGTAATTAACTCAGGTTCGAGCGCACGGCTATCGCGCCGTTCACGCTCTTCGCTTGTCATTTCTCTTCCTTGGCCAACTTCTCGGCCTCACGGTCCACCATTTCGCGCGTAATGAGCGCATTCTCGAAATGGGTGTTACCGTACACAAAACTGCGCCGCTGTTCCTCCCGGTGTTCCTCGGATGGATTGGCGGTTTTGGCAGCTTCGATAAGTTTCTTGAGAGCGTCGATCATTTCACCAATATAGTCGAGTCTGGTCGGGGGCACCATGCGATTTTGTACGTAGCCCCCGTAAGTTCCTCACAGCGGCAAATTGTCGTGCTTCTTTGCCGGCATTTCCACCTTCTTGTCCTTCAGCATCGCCAGCGCACGGGCGATCCGCTTGCGCGTCGAGTGGGGCATGATGACATCGTCGATGTAGCCGCGCTCGGCGGCGATGAAGGGGGACAGGAAGCGGTCTTCGTATTCCTTGGTGCGGGCTGCGATCTTGTCGGGGTCGCCGATGTCGCTGCGGAAGATGATCTCGACCGCGCCCTTGGCGCCCATCACCGCGATCTGGGCCGTCGGCCAGGCGTAGTTCATGTCGGCGCCGATTTCCTTCGACGCCATGACGTCGAAAGCGCCGCCATAGGCCTTGCGGGTGATGATGGTGATGAGCGGCACGGTGCACTGCGAATAGGCGAACAAGAGCTTCGCGCCGTGCTTGATCAGGCCGCCATATTCTTGGCTCGTCCCGGGCAGGAAGCCCGGCACGTCGACGAAGGTGACGATCGGGATGTTGAAGGCATCGCAGAAACGAACAAAGCGCGCGGCCTTGCGCGAGGCGTCAGAGTCGAGCACGCCGGCCAGCACCATCGGCTGGTTGGCGACGAAGCCGACGGTGCGGCCGGCGATGCGGCCGAAGCCGGTGACGATGTTCTTGGCAAAACTCTCCGCGATCTCGAAGAAGTCGCCCTCGTCCACGACCTTCAGGATCAGCTCCTTCATGTCGTAGGGCTTGTTCGGATTGTCGGGGATCAGCGTGTCGAGCGACATGTCGAGGCGACCGATGTCATCGAAGCTCGGCCATTCCGGCACGCCGTCGGTGTTGTTGGACGGCAGGAAGTCGATCAGGCGTCGCATCTGCAGCAGCGTCTCGACG
Organism: Bradyrhizobium genosp. A; assembly: GCF_049949275.1. NCBI lineage: Bacteria > Pseudomonadati > Pseudomonadota > Alphaproteobacteria > Hyphomicrobiales > Nitrobacteraceae > Bradyrhizobium > Bradyrhizobium genosp. A. The sequence goes on from NZ_CP188196.1 coordinate 5,178,355, forward strand.
TCGTTCTCGAACGCGCCGTCGGCAATCGAGGAGCGCGTGGCGTGCACCGACGCGCCGCCGAGCTCTTCGGCGGTGACGACCTCGTTGGTGACGGTCTTCACCACGTCGGGGCCGGTCACGAACATGTAGCTGGTGTTCTTCACCATGAAGATGAAGTCGGTCATCGCAGGCGAATAGACGTCGCCGCCGGCGCAGGGGCCCATGATGACGGAGATCTGCGGAATCACGCCCGAGGCGAGCACGTTGCGGCGGAACACGTAGGAATAGCCGGCAAGTGCTGCGACGCCTTCCTGAATGCGGGCGCCACCCGCGTCATAGAGCCCGATGATGGGCGCTCGCGCCTTCATCGCCATGTCCTGGAGTTTTGTGATTTTCAGCGCGTGCGTTTCCGACAGCGACCCGCCGAACACCGTAAAGTCCTTGGCAAAAACAAAGGTCTTGCGGCCGTTGACGGTGCCCCAGCCGGTGACGACACCGTCGCCCGGCACCTTGGTCTTGTCCATGCCGAACTCGGTGGAGCGGTGCTCGACGAACATGTCGAACTCCTCGAACGATCCCTTGTCGAGCAGAAGCTCGATGCGCTCGCGCGCGGTCAACTTGCCGCGGGCGTGCTGCGCCTCGATGCGCTTCTCGCCGCCGCCGAGCTTTGCGCCGGCACGACGGTCTTCAAGGGCGTCCAGGATATTCTTCATTTGCTCCCGCCAGTTCTTAGCCTAAATGCGATTGCCGGGGGTTCTAACACGGCATTTTGCGAGCCGGGAAGCGGCTTTCGGCGCCGCAGGGCTGCCTTGCCGCAGCGTGAAAGCGCAAGGAATTACAAAGTTTTGCCTGGGAGGCGACGATGGACGAGCGAGCTGCCGAGACCGGCGCTGCGACAGGCGGCGTCAACATCCTGCTGCGGCTGGAGGGCCTGACCCTGTTCGCAGGCATGGTGATGCTCTACGCCGCCTGGGGCGGCTCCTGGCTGGTCTTTGCCCTGCTGTTCTTCGTGCCCGATCTGAGCTTCCTGGCCTATTTGTCGGATGCCAAATTCGGCGCAATGGTCTACAACGCCGCCCACAGCTACATGGCGCCGGTGGCGCTGCTGACGTTCGGTTTTGGCTTCGCCTCGCCGCTCACTTTGTCCATCGCCTTGATCTGGCTCGCCCATATCGGCATCGACCGGGCGCTGGGCTATGGCCTGAAATATTCGGCCGGCTTCGGCTTCACGCATCTCGGGCGGATCGGCCGGCAGAAGGACGCCTGATCTGGCGCGCTTGGGCGGCGGGATGGCCGCCATTTTGTCGCCCGCGCCGGTTGACCGGGCCTGCCGATTCAGGCTTGCTCTCCCTTCGATCAGGCGCCGAATGTTGCGTGAGCTCAGTCGGTACGGCGGCGGTCATCACGTCCGGCTGCAAGCATCACCTCATGTCCGCCACGGTCGTTCCCCTGCCTCCGAACAGCGCGTCCGCGACCACCGACTTCCTGCGGCGAATGGCCAGCATGGTGTCGGGGCGGAACGGCGAAACGCTGCTGCGCGCGGCCAGCCTGATCGAGTCGCTGGCGCAGCGGGCGATGTCGGCCGAGCGGCTCTATCACCAGCAGCAGGAAGAGAACACGCGCCATGTCGAGCTGCGCGAGGCCGCCGAGCTCGCCTCCGACGCCATGGTCAGCCAGATCGCCGCGCTGCGGGCGCAGCTTGCCGAGGTGACGTCGGCCGCGGCCGCCGAGCGGGCCGCGTTCGACACCGAGCGGGGCAAGCTGCTCGGCCTGATGCAGAGCGCTGAAAGCCATATCGGCAAGCTCACCACCGAGCTCGACAGCTTGCGCGCCTCCGTCGACGCTTTCAACGAGACCGTCGTCTCCGTGCCGATCGAGGTGCTGCGGCTGGCGCGCACCCAGTTCGACTATCTCTCGAGCGGCTTTGCGCGGAAGGGCGACGTGATCTCGCAGGCGATGAGCGAGATCGGCGGCTTCGCCATCGACCAGGCGCTGACGGCGAAGAAGCCCGCCGACAAGGTGTGAAGCGCCCGCTGCGCGTCAGCGTTATGCGCTACCGCGCGCGGCCTGACAGCCGCAGCACGAACACCAGCACTTCGGCGACGGCCTTGTAGAGATCGGGCGGAATCTCCTCGCCAAGCTCGACCTTGGAGAGCGCGCCAGCCAAAATCTCGTTCTCCTCGATCGGGATGTCATGGGCCTTGGCGATCTCGACGATCTTGGCGCCGAGCGTGCCCTTGCCCTTGGCGACGACAACAGGCGCGCCGCTGCCCTTCTCGTAATGCAGCGCAATTGCGAGCTTGGAGTCCTCGCTCATGTGGCGCGATCCAGGAAATGCCCGGCGCGCGCCGGCGGTGCTTGCGGCGGCGTGCCGTCGCGCACGACGATGTCGCCGGGCTTGAGCTCTGCCTTGGTCAGCGCCTGATTGAGCTCATTGATGCCGGCGCGCAACTGCTGCGCCGTCGCCGGGCGCTCGGCCCACATCCGCACAAAAGTCTTGTCACCGTTGAGCGTGATCAGCGCGTGCACGGGTCCGCTCGGTTCGACATTGAGCGTGAAGCGCGCGCGCCAGGCGCGCTTGGCCGGATCTGGCTGCTCGTTGCCGCCGTCGCGCGATATCTCGAACTGCGCCATCGCGGTGCCTTGCGGGGTCGCAAACGGAATCTCGAAATTCCACTGCGGCACCGTTGGATCGATGCGATGGCCGCTCGCGTCGACGCGGTCGGGCAGCGAGGCGACCTGCAGCAACGTCTGCCGCGCGATCGCGGCATCGGTGTCGTCGAGCAGACGATGCACGGTCGCAGCGAGCGGCGCGTGTGGCGTCAGCGATGGCGAGGCGACTGCTTGCGGCGACGGCAACGCGCCGCGAAACGGCGGTGGCGTCGTCGCACGCGCGGCCGCTTCGAAAACGTAGCTGTCAGGCGCAGCCTTGTTCGAGCCCGGCACATTCCCGGTCATGCGCGGCAGGTCTTGCGTGACCTCTTGCAGCAGGCTCGCGGCGAGGCCCGCGGAAATGGTGCGCGGCAACGCGGCCTGCGGTGCGTCGACCATGTCGGCGAGTACGGCGGCCACGACGTTGGCGTTGCGCTGCATTTGCGGCGATTGGGCTATCTCTGCTTCAGGCAGCGGCGCTTGCACAGCCTCGCCTGCAACTTGAGGCGACGAGCTTGCGGCCTGCGCCGTGGCGACGTCCGTCGCAACCGCAACGGCCTGTGTCGGTGGCGCAGCGGTCTCGAGCGTGCCTGATGTTGCGGCCAGGGTCTGGCGCAGCACCAGCAGCGCCGCCTTCAGGTCCGGCACCGCGCCGGATGGCGGCGCGGCCCCCGCGGCAAGCGAGGCCTCGAGAAACAGGCCGGACTTCTGAAAGGCGGATTCGATGTCGCCGCCATCGAGGGCGGTGTTGAGCGGCGTCTGTTGCGCCAGCACATCCAGCACGGCCTGCTTCAGGCCAACAGGCAGATCGCTGCCGGTGACGACCGACGCCAGATTGGCGAACAGCGGCGCTTGGCTACCCTGTTTGGTCACGGCCTCGGCCGAGGCGACGGTGACGGCCACCTGTTCGGCCGGCGTCAGGGGATTGCGGAACGCGGTCGCGGTTGGCGCAAGCGGCGGGCTGTCGACCAGCGACGCCGCCGTCGGCGTCAGCGTGACTTGGTCGGCGCTCGCCACGCCTGCGCCGTTGACGACGGCGAGCCGGATGGTGCCGTCGTTCTGCGATACCGCAAGCTGGAGATTTTGCCCTGGCGTGAGCGACACCTCGGACATCACGTCCATCGACAGATTGGCGATCACAATCCGCACCAGATTGTCGGCGAGTACGCTGACGACCTTGGCATCGACCACGCTGCCGGCCTGGAGCACAAGATCGGGCGTTGCCGCATCAGCCACGGGGCTGGCGGCACTGACCGGTATGATCGAGCTGATCGGCGTCGGCATCTCAGGGGCCCAGGGAACGCGAATCCCACCCTAAGGCCCCGTCGTAAACCTCTCGTTAAGGACCTTTGGCCGCGGGCACATTCACGGCCGCCAATACCGCCACGGCGGCGTCGAAATCCCGCAGGCGGGTGGCGCGGCGGGCGACCGCCTCCTCGTCCGCGCCCCACTGGTCGGTGTTCCAGTCCTCATCGACATGGGCGGCGGCCCAGACCTGGCCTGCGTCCCGCACGCCATGGGCCAGCGCCAGCGCCAGCAGCGCCGAGCCGGTCAGGGTCGTCACCATATGAAGGGCCGCGACCGACCAGGGATCCCCCGGCAGCGCGGCGCGGGCGGCCCGGAGCGCCTCATCCGGCTGCTTCACGTGCATGATGCCTTCAGAGAGGACGAAATGCGCCCCCAGCGCCTCCGCAGCCCAGAACAGCACGGGGTCCCAATGCGCAGCCTCGCGGGCAACCAGCCCTTCGGGGTGGCCGGCGCGATAGAACAGCAGGTCGGTCTCGAAGTATTTTGCAAGATCATCAGTGACGAGCGCGACGCGGTCGACCACGCCCTCGACCACGCTGTTGGCGATCCGCGTCAGCGGCATGGTCACAGGATCGATCGCCTCGCCCTGGGCCGCCCATTCCGCAGCAACGACATCCGCCAGCGCCCGCGAAGGAATCACCACCTGGCGTCCGGACGGCGTTCGGATCGGCTTGCCGTCGAGCGTGATGCCGAATCCGCCCTCGGCCTCCGTGACGCCCACCTCCTTGTAGAAGCGCTTGCGCAGCGGCGTGCGTGCGGACGCGCGCGCCGATTCCCGCGGATCCGGCGGGGGCTGGCCTGCTGCTTCTTCGAACAATTCGCGCATGTGAGTTTTCGGTCTCCGCCGCTGAATGCTAGGCTTTTAAGCTAAGAGCGGCGGCCGATAAAGCGAGCGGCGGGCATGAGGGAACTTGCGGGCATTGCAGCCCTGTTCGCCGGGCTTTGGCTGGCCGCGGCCGAAGCCGGCTTTCGCACCCCGGAATCGCTCGTCCGCAACGTCTACGCCTGCTACGGCGAGGGCGCGCCGGAGCTGTCCAAGGGCTTGCCGCGGGATGATGCGACCGCCCGGCAGTTTTTCGATTCCTCCTTACGCAAGGCGTGGTCCGCGCCGCGGACCGAACCATACGACTTCCTGGTGCAGAGCCCGAGCTGGAAGCTCGGCCCGGTCGCGATCGCGATCATCCGCAGGCAATACGACAAGACCTATGTCGCGGCGAACTTCGACAATCACGGCCGGCCGGTGACGCTGAACTTCATCCTGGTCAACGGTCCGGAGGGCTGGCTGATTACGGATGTGGAAAGCCCGCATGATTCGTTGCGGATGTTTCTGGAGCAGTTTCGGAATTAGCCACCGCTGTCATGCCCGGGCTTGTCCTGGCTTGACCGGGGCATCCAGTACGCCGCGGCTTCTCGGTTCATTCACAATCGTCTCTGGAATACTGGGTCGCCCGGTCAAGCCGGGCGACGACAGCGGAGAACGTGACTACTCCTCCGGCGCGTTCTCGATCGGATCGAACCGGCTCGCGTCGAGCCCGAGCAGATTCCACGACTGCTGCATGTGCGGCGGCAGTGGCGCGGTGGCATCGATGAAGCCGCCACGCGGGTGCGGGATGACGATCCGGCGCGCGAGCAGATGCAGCCGGTTTTGCAGGCCGCCCGGCAGCTGCCAGTTCTCGATGTTGAAATATTTGGGATCGCCGACGATGGGGTGGCCGATATGCTCCATGTGGGCGCGCAGCTGGTGGGTGCGGCCCGTCACCGGCTTCAGCGACACCCAGGTCAGCTTGTTGCCGGCGGTCTCGACCACTGCGTAGTACGTCACCGCGTGGCTCGCGCCCTCGTCGCCATGCTGGGCAATGCGCATGATGGTGTCGTCCTCGCTTTCCTCTTTCGCAAGGAAGGTCGAGATGCGGCCCTGCTTCGGCTTCGGCAACCCCGGCACCAGCGCCCAATAGGTCTTCCGCGCCGAGCGCGAGCGAAACGCGCCGGTCAGATGCGAGGCGGCAAATCGCGTTTTGGCGACCAGGAGACAGCCCGACGTTTCCCTGTCGATACGATGCACGAGGCGCGGCTTCTGGCCCCTGGAATCGCGCATCACCTCCAGCATCTGGTCGATGTGCCGCGTCATGCCGGAGCCGCCCTGCACGGCAAGGCCGGCCGGCTTGTTCAGCACAAGGACGTCGTCATCCTCGTAGATCGTCATCTCCTTCAGCGCCTTGAGCGTCTTTTGCGCGCCCTCCGAGAGCTCGTCGACGGCCTTCGGCGTGTCGAGCTTCAGCGGCGGAATACGGACCCTCTGCCCCTCCTCCAGCCGATCCTTGCTGTCGACGCGCTTGCCGTCGACACGCAGCTCGCCCTTACGGACGACGCGCTGGATGTGGGAGAACGACAGGCCGGGAAAGCGCGCTTCGAGGAAGCGATCGACGCGCATGTTGTTCTCGTCGGCCGTCACCGTGACCGTCTGCACCTTGGTCGGCAACAGCGCCTCGACCGGTTTTGCAGCCGCCGGCTTTTCCATCTCAGCTTTGGGCGGACGCCGCTCGGCGCGTCCGGCCGCAAAGCGCGGTGGCTTCGCACCAGGCTTACCGCTCGGACGCGGCCCGGCTGTCTTCGCGCTACGCGCCTTGAACGGGCGCGATTCCTTGCGCTCATCCCGCTCGCGAGGTTTCGGGTTCATTCTCTTGATGCGGCGGCTCATGCGGTTTTTCCAAGCTTTCGTGTCGACTGCGCATTGGCGCGGCGGGGCAGCGACGCAACCTGCGCGCCCACCTCTTTCTCCGCCAGCCGCAGCTCATATTGCTGTTGCAGGTTCATCCAGAATTGCGGGCTCGTGCCGAACCAGTGACCAAGGCGCAGTGCCGTATCGGCCGTGATGCCGCGCTGGCCATTGATGATCCCGGTCACACGATTCACGGGGACGTCGATCTGACGCGCGAGCTCCGCGGCGGTGATGCCGAGTTCTCGCAGTTCTTCGGCAAGCTGTTCGCCGGGATGAGTGGGCTCGCGGGACATGGTATTTTTCTAGGCCGGACTAGCGCGAATTACGCGTTACGTAAACCGTAAATCTGCGTTTTGCGGCAAGGCCTATCCCCCGCCCCGCTCCTTGCGCAGCTTGGCCCAGTAATCCAGCCGCTTCCTGATCTCGCGCTCGAAACCACGCTCGGGCGGGTCGTAGAAGGTCTGGCGGCCCAGGGCTTCCGGAAAGTAGTCCTGGCCGGAGAAGGCGTCGGGGGCGTCGTGGTCGTATTCGTAAGCTGCGCCGTAGCCCTCCGACTTCATCAGCTTGGTCGGCGAATTCAGGATGTGCTTTGGCGGCAGCAGCGAACCGGCCTGTTTTGCGACCTGCATCGCCGTGCCGAACGCCATATAGACCGCGTTCGATTTCGGCGCGGTGGCGAGATAGACCACCGCCTGCGCGATCGCGAGCTCGCCCTCGGGATGGCCGAGGAAGTCGAAGGCGTCCTTCGCCGCATTGGCAATGACGAGCGCCTGCGGATCGGCAAGGCCGATGTCCTCGACCGCCATGCGCACGACGCGACGCGCCAGGAACAGCGGATCCTCGCCGGCATCGAGCATGCGTGCGAGATAATACAGCGCGGCATCGGGGTCGGAGCCACGCACCGACTTATGCAGCGCCGAGATCAGATTGTAGTGGCCGTCGGCCGATTTGTCGTAAATCGGCGCGCGGCGTTGCAGGATGTCCTGCAACTGCGCGGCATTGAAAATCTCGTCCGCCCGCGCCGAACGCCAGACCTCTTCGGCGAGCGTCAGCGACGCGCGGCCGTCGCCATCGGCCATCCGTACCAGCACGGCACGCGCCTCTTCATCGAGCGGCAGCTTGTGGCCTTCGACCTCCTCGGCATGCGCGAACAATTTTTCGATCGCGGCGGCATCGAGCGAGCGAAACACCAGGACGCGCGCGCGGGACAGAAGCGCCGCGTTGAGCTCGAAGGACGGGTTTTCGGTGGTGGCGCCGACCATGACGACGGTGCCATCCTCCATGACAGGCAGAAACGAATCCTGCTGGGCGCGGTTGAAGCGATGCACCTCGTCGACGAACAGCAGCGTGCCCTTGCCCATCTCGCGGCGGGCCCGCGCGGCATCGAATGCCTTCTTCAGATCGGCGACGCCGGAGAATACCGCCGATATCTGCTCGAAATGCAGATCGGTCGCATCCGCCAGCAGCCGCGCCACCGTGGTCTTGCCGGTGCCCGGCGGCCCCCAAAACACCAGCGATCCCAGCGTGCGCGTCTCCAGCATGCGCGTCAGCGCACCGTCGGGGCCGAGGATGTGATCCTGGCCGACGACCTCCGACAGCGCACGCGGCCGCAGCCGGTCCGGCAGCGGATGCGGGGCCTCGTGATCGAGCCCCGCCGCGGCAAAGAGAGTTGGCGTCTCCTGTGGTCGCTTCGGACTCATCCGCCCAGCGTGACATTGATCTGTTGGCCGCCGCGCACCAGCGTGATGCGCCAGAGCCGCTGGCTTGTGCCCGCCGCCTTTTCGAGGTCGCCGGTCCTGCCGATCTTCTGGTTGTTGACCGCCAGAATGATGTCGCCCTTCTGGAAGCCGACGCTCGCCGCCGCGCTGTCGCCGCCGAGATCGGTGATCACGACGCCCTCGGTGTCGGCGTCGAGATGCAGCTCGTCGGCAAGCGCCGGCGTGATGGTCGAGACCTTCGCGCCCTGGAACGGCGAGCGCGCGGTGAGGACGAGCTCATTGCGGCCGGTATCCGGCGCGGTCTCGAGCGCGATCGCCAGCTTGAGCGGCCTGCCGCCGCGCTGCGCGTCGATCTGCGCCGTGCCGCCGAGCGGACGGGTGGCAAAGCGGTAGTCGAACGCGTTGGGATCGTCCACGGCCTGGCCGTCGATCCCGGTGATGAGGTCGGATGATTTCAACCCGGCCTTTGCCGCAGGACCGTTGGGAACGACGCTCGCGACCAGCGCGCCGGTCGGCGAACGCAAGCCGAGGCTCTCGGCGATCTCCGGCGTCACCGCCTGCAGCTTCGCACCGAGCCATGGCCGCTTCACCGCCGTGCCGCCGCTCTTGGCGGAGGCAACGACGACGCGCACCATGTTGGCGGGAATCGCAAAGCCGATGCCTTGCGAGCCGCCGGAGCGCGAGTAGATCGCGGTGTTGATGCCGGCGAGCCGGCCGTTCATGTCGACCAGCGCGCCGCCGGAATTGCCTGGATTGATCGCGGCGTCGGTCTGGATGAAGAACTGGTAGTCGGTGATGCCGACTTGCGTGCGCGCGAGCGCCGAGATGATGCCGTGGGTCACGGTCTGGCCGACGCCGAAGGGGTTGCCGATCGCCATGACGACGTCGCCGACCATCAGCTCATCCGAATTGGTGAATTCGAGCGCCGGAAACTTTTCCTTGGTGTCCTTCAGGCGCAGCACCGCGAGATCGCTGCGGGAGTCCTTCAGCACGATCTCGGCCTCGAACTCGCGCTTGTCCGACAGCGACACCTTCATCTGGTCGGCGCCCTCGATGACATGGACGTTGGTGACGACGAGCCCGGAGGAATCGACGATCACCCCCGAACCCAGCGACCGCTGCACCTGCTCCTGCTGCTGGCCCGGTACGCCGAAGAAACGCCGGAAGATCGGGTCATCCAGCAGCGGATTGCGGTTCTGGACCACCTTGGCGGCATAGACGTTGACGACCGCCGGCTGCACCCGCTGCACAATCGGCGCATAGGACAGCCGCAGTTCGGCCGGCGACGACGGGACGCGACGGTCCTGCGCCGAGGCCGGATCGACATTACCTGCGAAGGCCATGCACATTGCCGTGATGACGGCGGTCCAGATCGATCGAAACATTCCTACCTCTCGGAAAAGACGCCGGAATATAGGCGCGTTCGCCCCTCAATAGAAGGGCGCGAGGGGGCAATATTCGACCTCTGTCAGGTGTGGCCCGAACGCAAGCCCCGCGTACAAAATGACAATTTGCGGGCGCCGCTCATTGGCATGACGCGCATCATCCTGCATGCTGTGCGGAGACGGATTCGGCTGCGACGAAATTACATCAGTAGGAACCATCGCAGCCGTGGCGCGCTGTCGCGGGACGGTCATGGATCATTCTTAGGCTCTCCCGTTGCGACTTGGGGAAGTTGGTCGGCAAACGGAGTGGACGACGTGACCAGGAAAACATTCATAGCTGCAACGCTGGGTATCGCCGGCACGTTTGCGGCGTCGGGGGCGCATGCACAATCGGCAAGCAATAGCGACCAGGAGATCGCTCTCCTCAAGCAGCAGCTGAAGATGATGGAGCAGAAGCTCGACAAGCTGCAGAACCAGACCGCAGCGAACACGGCGGCCACGGCGAAGACCAGGGCAGAAGCAAAGGCTGAAGCGAAAGCCGAAGCACGCTCCGAGGCGAAGGCGGTCGTCGCCAACGCCAACGCAGCGTATCCAGTCAAAGGCGCGCCGCCGTTGTCCGGCGTGATCGTAACGATGCCGAACAACCGGCCGACGATCTGCACCGCGGATCAGGCCAACTGCGTCGCCATCACCAGCCGCGTGCATTGGGATGTCGGCGGCTACGACTATCGCCCCAACTCGGCGTCAACCTCGCCGCAGAAGCTCGACAGCGGCGAGAACGTCCGCCGCGCACGCATCGGCGTCGTCGGCAAGTTCTTCAACGATTGGAATTTCGCGCTGATCTACGATTTCGGCGGCTCGTCGGACGGCTTTGGCGGCGCTGCAGCCGGCTCACTCCCGGGCGGTGGCACGTCCGGAATCGAGAACGCCTACCTCAGCTACACCGGGCTGAAGCCATTCGGCGGCAAGATGGCGATCGAAGCCGGCATCATGGACCTGCCCTACACCCTCGACGAGGCCACGAGCTCCAACGACATCATGTTCATGGAGCGCGCCTCGTCGGGCGTCATCGCGACCAATATCGCGGCCGGCGACTTCCGCTCCGCCGCCGGTGCGCGCTGGTGGAATGACGTGTTCTGGGCGGGCGCTTACGTGACTGGTCCGACCACGGGTACGGCCCACGAGGAAGGCACTGCGGTGCCGAGCAGCACCGAACAGTACGGCGCGGTTGCCCGCGTCGCCGGCCAGGTCGTCAGCGGCAACGACTACTCGATCCATCTCGGCGCCGACGCGCAGTGGCTGATCCAACCGGCGCGCAGTCTTTCGACGGCGGGCACGCGCGTCCAGACGGTGACGCTCAGCGACCGGCCCGAGCTGCGGATCGACCCGACCGTGCTGGCGACGACGGCCGCAATCGCCAACGCCTCCGGTGTTCAGGTCTACAGCGCCGAAGCGGCGGCGACCTATGGACCGCTGATCCTCCAGGGCGAATATTTCTGGTACAATGTCGATCGCAGTGCGAACACCGGCCTGCCGCCGATCGGGGCGCCGAGCGTGCAATTCCAGGGCGGCTATGCCCAAGCCGGCTACGTGCTGACGGGTGAAACCCACACCTACAATGCAGCCAATGCCGCCTATAACGGCGTCAAGCCGGCGCATCCGTTCTCGCTGGACGGCGGCGGTTGGGGTGCCTGGGAGATCGCGGGCCGGTTCTCCACGGTCGATCTCAACGACAAGCTTACGACTGCCACGGGCATCGCTGGCGGACGGCAGACGGTCTACACGCTGGCGCTGAACTGGTATGTCAACGGGAATGTCCGCTTCATGCTCGACTATCTGCACGGCAACGTCTCCAAACAGACGCTGCCGCCGGCGGCATTCGCGAATACGGGCTCGAACTTCGACGCCGTGGCGATGCGTACGCAGTTCGCGTTCTGAGGCGATTTCATCCGGGAGCGGCGCGAGCTGCTCCCGGATTACTTAAGCCGCGCGCTTCGACTTCTTGACGGGCTCGGCTACAGGCGCCGGCGCGCAGGACAGCCGCTGCTGATGACCCTCGCCCCAGGCTTTCAGAATGTCGATCACCGGGCGCAAGCTTCGCCGAGTTCGGAGAGCGTGTATTCGACCCGCGGCGGCACTTCGGCATAGACCTTGCGGATGACGAGCTTGTCCTCCTCGAGCGCGCGAAGTTGTTTGGTCAGCATGCGCTGGGTGATGCCGGGCATCATGCGGCGCAGTTCGCCGAAGCGCTGGGTGCCGCTCTGGAGGTGATAGAGGATCACGCCCTTCCACTTGCCGTCGATCAGGTCCAGCGTCGCCTCGACCGAGCAGCCGGGACGACGGGCAAAATTGCGCCGTTTCATGCGTGTTTTCCCAATAGTATCCAAACAGGGACTATATCCCCGAATTTACAGTACTTGCCAGATGGGAGCCAGGGCGGCAGTTAGAGCGGCAGGCGAATACGCCATCTGATGGAGACAAGCCATGAAGGCCGTCGGCTACAAGAAATCGCTTCCGATCGAGGATCAGGACGCGCTGATCGATTTCGAGACCGCCAAGCCAGATCCCAAGGGACGCGACATACGTGTTGCGGTGAAGGCGATCTCGGCCAACCCGGTCGATTACAAAGTGCGCAAGCGCGCCGCGCCGCCCGAGGGCGAGACCAAGATTTTGGGCTACGACGCGGCCGGCGTGGTCGATGCCGTCGGGCCCGAGGTCACGCTGTTCAAGCCCGGCGACGAGGTGTTTTACGCGGGCTCGATCCTGCGCCAGGGCACCAACTCCGAATTCCATCTGGTCGACGAACGCATCGTCGGCAACAAGCCGAAATCGCTCTCGTTCGCGCAGGCCGCGGCCCTCCCCCTCACCTCCATCACCGCCTGGGAATTGCTGTTCGACCGCCTCGGCGCGGTCCCCGGCAAGAGCGTCGATCCGCGTACACTGCTGATCACCGGCGGCGCCGGCGGTGTCGGCTCGATCCTGATCCAGCTCGCGCGCCGTCTCACCGGCCTCACCGTGGTTGCGACCGCGACGCGACCGGAATCGCAGAAGTGGTGCCTCGATCTCGGCGCGCATGCCGTGATCGATCACGGCAAGCCGATGAAAGAGCAGATCGAAAAACTGAAGCTGCCGCCGGTCGCGCTGGTGGCGAGCCTCACCTTCACCGATCAACACTACAAATCGATCGCCGAGTTCATGGCGCCGCAGGGCCGGTTCGGCCTGATCGACGATCCCCCGGAATTCACCATGAGCACGTTCAAGGGTAAGGCGATCTCGGTGCATTGGGAATCGATGTTCACGCGCTCTTCGTTCCAGACGCCCGACATGATCGCTCAGCATCATTTGCTCAACGACGTCGCCGACCTCATCGACAAGGGCGTGCTGCGCACCACGCTCGACCAGACCTTTGGCACGATCAACGCAGCCAACCTCAAGCGCGCGCACGCCCTGCTTGAGAGCGGCAAGTCGCGCGGCAAGATCGTGCTGGAGGGGTGGTAGGCTGAGGCCTCGTAGAGTGGGCAAAAGTGCACTTGCACTGTGCCCACCTTTCTTCGAGCTTCCGTGGTCGCTATCTCAATATCGTGGACAAGGCCGACAACAGACGGTCGATCTGCTCATCCGTGCCGACGGTGATCCGCAGATAGTCCGAGATGCGAGCCGCGGAAAAGTGGCGGACGATCACCGCCTGCTCCCGCAGCGCCGCCGCAAGCGCGGCACCTTCATGCGCGGGATGCCGCGCGAACACGAAGTTGGCCAGGGACGGCAGCACCTCGAAGCCTGCTCCCTTCAGTCCGCGGGTCAGCCGCTCCCTGCCCTCGATCACGCGAAGACGGCTCTGCTGGAAATAGCCGTCGTCCTCCAGCGAGGCGATCGCGCCGGCCTGGGCGGGCCGGCCGAGCGGATATGAATTGAAGCTGTCCTTCACGCGAGCCAGTGCATCGATCAGATCGGCATCGCCGATCGCATACCCGACCCGAAGCCCGGCCAGCGCACGCGACTTGGACATGGTCTGCACGACCAGGAGATTCCGATGGGAAGCCACCAGCGAAATCGCCGTCTCGGCGCCGAAATCGACATAGGCCTCGTCAACGACCACAGGCACATCCGGATGCTCCTCCAGCAGTGTTGTGATCTCGGCGCGAGACAGTGCGATCCCCGTCGGCGCGTTCGGATTTGGGATGATGATCGCGCCGGCCGGCCGGCGATAGTCGGCGACGCGGATTTGCATGGCCTGATCGAGCGGCACGGTCTCGTAGGCAATACCGAACAAACGGCAATAGACAGGGTAGAAACTATAGGTGATATCGGGAAACAGCAGCGGTGCATCATGCTTCAGCAGGGCGACGAAGGCATGCGCCAGCACCTCGTCGGAGCCGTTGCCGACGAACACCTGCTCGGGTTTGACGCTGTGATAGGCGGCCAGGGCGACCCGCAGCGCGGTCGCCTGCGGGTCCGGATAAAGACGCAGCGTGTCGGTTGCCGCGTCGCGGATCGCCTCCAGCGCACGCGGCGACGGACCGAGCGGGTTCTCATTGGTGTTCAGCTTGACCAGGTCCGCCATACGCGGCTGTTCACCCGGGACGTAGGGCTTCAAATCATGCGTCAAGCTGCTCCAGAAACGGCTCATTTCTCTGCCCGGACTCCCGCAATCTAAGTCGTCGCCGTCGCGCCCTCGACGAACAGCAGCCGCCGCTCCAGCGCACCGGCGCGGATCTTCAACGCCTCGGCATATTCCGGCGAAGCGTACCATTCCTTCAGCCTCGCCATCGACGGAAATTCGACGATGACGATGGCCTTCGGCGGAAGGTTGCCTTCCGCCAGCTCCGCCTTGCCGCCACGGACGAGATAATGCCCGCCGTATTGCGCGATCGTCTTCGCGGCGAGCGCGCGATAGGCTTCAAAGCCATCGGGGTCGCGCATCTCGACTTCGGAGATCACATAAGCCGTCATGTGCTGCTCCTACGCAATGGTATTGACGATGCCGCCTTCCGCGCGCAGCGCCGCACCATTGGTTGCAGACGCCTCCTTTGAGGCGACGTAGACCACCATGTTGGCGATCTCGTCGACACTGGCAAAACGCTGGATCAGCGAGCTCGGGCGATGCTGCTTGACGAAATTGGCGGCGGCTTCATCGACCGACTGGCCGTTCTGCTTGGCGAGATCCTTCACAAAAGTCTCGACGCCCTCGGACATGGTCGGGCCGGGCAGGACCGAGTTCACCGTGACGCCTGTGCCGCGGGTGAGCTGCGCCAGCCCGCGCGCGACCGCGAGCTGGGCCGTCTTGCTCATGCCGTAGTGGATCATCTCGACGGGAATGTTGAGCCCGGACTCCGATGAGATGAAGACGATGCGGCCCCAGTTTCGCTTGAGCATGCCCTTCATATAGGCGCGCGACAGCCGCACGCCGCTCATCACGTTGACCTCGAAGAGGCGGCTCCAGTCCTCGTCCGGAATCTCAAAAAAATCCTTCGGCTCGAAGATGCCGGCATTGTTGATGAGGATGTCGATTTGGGGCAGCGCCGCCACCAGCGCGTTGCAGCCTGCAGCGGTCGAGACGTCGGCGGCAATGCCGCGCACCTTGGCGCCGGTCCCCTCCAGCTTGCGCACGGCCGCATCGACCTTGTCCTGGCCGCGCCCGTTGATCACCACGCTCGCCCCCGAGCCGGCGAGGCCCTTGGCGATGGCATGGCCGATGCCGGCGGTCGAGCCGGTCACGAGGGCGGTCTTTCCGGAAAGGTCGATCTTCATGAATCATCTCCATTGATGTTGAAGCGGATATCGTGCGCTGCACAGGTGGGTGCAATCGCCGCTCACCGACGCGTGAGGATCTCGTCGCGGCCAACAAAAAAGCGGCGCCCAGGGGCGCCGCTTTCGAAGATCTCGGTACCGGCCGGCTTACGCCGCCTCGGCTTCCTTCGCCTGCACCGGACCGGAGTCCTGGCCCTTGGCATCGACGTCGCGGTCGACGAACTCGATCACGGCCATCGCGGCGTTGTCGCCGTAGCGGAAGCCCGCCTTGATGATGCGGGTGTAGCCGCCCTGGCGATCCTTGTAGCGGGGCGCCAGCACGTCGAACAGCTTCCGGACCTGGTCCTTGTCGCGCATCTCGGAGATGGCCTGGCGGCGCATGGACAGCCCGCCCTTCTTGCCGAGGGTCACGAGCTTCTCGACGATCGGACGAAGCTCCTTGGCCTTGGGCAGCGTGGTGACGATCTGCTCGTGCTTGATCAGCGCGGCCGCCATGTTGGCGAACATCGCGCGGCGGTGCTCGGCCGTGCGGTTGAGCTTCCGATGAACCTTGCCGTGACGCATGTAACTATTCCTTACGTTAAAACTGCCGCGACGGTTCGTCGGACATGTTGCTCAGGTGGGCTGCCTGCGTTCGCCCAGTCGTCATTCCGGGGCGGCGCGCAGAGCCGAACCCGGAATCTCGAGGTTCCGAGTTCGATGCTTGCGCCTCGCCCCGGAACGACGAATTCTCAGTAGTGATCCTCGAAGCGCTTGGCGAGCTCGTCGATGTTCTCCGGCGGCCAGCCCGGCACTTCCATGCCGAGGTGCAGACCCATCTGGGCCAGCACTTCCTTGATCTCGTTCAGCGACTTGCGGCCGAAGTTCGGGGTACGGAGCATTTCCGCTTCCGACTTCTGCACGAGGTCGCCGATGTAGACGATGTTGTCGTTCTTCAAGCAGTTGGCCGAACGCACCGACAGCTCGAGCTCGTCCACCTTCTTGAGGAAAGCCGGGTTGAAGGCGAGGTCCGGGATGATCTCCTGGGCGACTTCCTTGCGCGGCTCTTCGAAGTTGACGAACACGTTGAGCTGATCCTGCAGGATCCGGGCGGCGTAAGCCACCGAGTCATCCGGCGTCAGCGCGCCGTTGGTCTCGATCGTCATGGTCAGCTTGTCGTAGTCGAGGATCTGGCCCTCACGGGTGTTCTCGACCTTGTAGGAGACCTTACGGACCGGCGAGTACAGGCTGTCGACCGGAATCAGGCCGATCGGCGCATCCTCGGGACGGTTGCGCTCGGCGGGCACGTAGCCCTTGCCGCTGGAGACCGTGAACTCCATGCGGATCTCGGCGCCCTCGTCGAGGGTGCAGATCTGGAGGTCCGGATTGAGCACCACGACGTCGCCGACCGTCTGGATGTCACCGGCAGTGACAGCGCCCGGGCCCTGCTTCTTCACGACCATGCGCTTGGGGCCTTCGCCCTGCATCTTGATCGCGATGTCCTTGATGTTCAGCACGATGTCGGTGACGTCCTCACGGACGCCGGCGATCGAGGAGAACTCGTGCAGCACGCCGTCGATGTGCACCGACTGCACCGCCGCGCCCTGGAGCGAGGAGAGCAGGATGCGGCGCAGCGCGTTGCCGAGCGTCTGGCCGAAGCCACGCTCGAGCGGCTCGGCGACGATGGTCGCAAAGCGGGTCGAATCGGTACCGGGCTGAATCTGGAGCTTGTTCGGCCGGATCAGTTCTTGCCAATTTTTCTGGATCGTCACTGTTTTCACCCATACGGGCCAGTCGATTTGAAAACTCAAATACTGGCGTTGGAGAAAGGCCGCAGATCATTCCCGCGGCTTCGCAAAAAGTCGTTGCGGGCGACCACGCGCCCGCAACTTGGTATCAAACGCGCCGACGCTTGCGGGGACGGCAACCGTTGTGCGGGATCGTGGTCACGTCGCGGATCGAGGTGACGGTGAAGCCCGCGGCCTGCAGCGCGCGGAGCGCCGACTCACGGCCCGAACCGGGACCGGCGACTTCGACTTCCAGCGTGCGCATGCCGTGTTCCTGCGCCTTCTTGGACACGTCTTCGGCTGCGACCTGCGCGGCATACGGGGTCGACTTGCGCGAGCCCTTGAAGCCCATCGTGCCGGCGGAGGACCAGGCAATCGTGTTGCCCTGCGCGTCGGTGATGGTGATGGTCGTGTTGTTGAACGACGAATTCACGTGCGCGACGCCGGAGGCGATGTTCTTGCGCTCACGACGACGAACGCGGGTGGCTTCCTTGCCCATAGACTACCTTTCCTGGAGATCTCAAACGCCGCCGTAATGCCAGCGGCTACACCTGTGGAACGAAAGGCGCGTGGCGAACGGGTCGCCCCGTTTCGCCACACGCCGCGATTGGATGCGAAAACTTACTTCTTCTTGCCGGCGATGGCCTTGGCCGGGCCCTTGCGCGTACGCGCATTGGTGTGGGTCCGCTGACCGCGCACCGGCAAACCGCGACGATGACGCAGGCCGCGATAGCAGCCGAGGTCCATCAGACGCTTGATGTTGATGCCGACCTCACGGCGTAGATCGCCCTCGACGAGATAGTCGCGGTCGATGACTTCGCGGATCTGGAGCACTTCAGCGTCGCTGAGCTGATTGACGCGACGATCCTCGGGGATCTTCACTTTTTCGAGGATCTCACCAGCGATCTTCTGGCCGATGCCATGGATGTACTGGAGCGCGATCAGCACGCGCTTGTTGGTCGGAATGTTCACGCCGGCAATACGGGCCACGGCCTTCTCTCCTGTTGCCGATCCCTCGTCAGGAATCGGGCTTTGAGTGCTTATGTTTCTCGGGCAGGTGTTCACAAACGCGAACACGACGCCCACCCCTGGTCTTCCTGGGGCCCGGCATCGTTTGAAACTATCCGACTTGGATGCGGGGCTTATTAAGGGATTCAGGGGGCTTTCGTCAACCGCCGCTAGCGCTTGGCTCGCTTTTTCGTGACCTTTTTTGGACTCTTCTTCGAACCTTTTTTGACGGCCTTTTTGGCGGTCTTTTTGACCGTTTTCTTGGCTGTCTTCTTGGTCGCCTTGTTGGCGCTCGTCACGGCGTTTTTGGCTGATTTAGCCGATTTTGCAGCCTTTTTGGCCGCCTTCGCTGGCCTTTTGGCCGTTTTCTTCGCTGCCTTAGCCTGCTTGGCCCCCGTCTTGGCAGGTGACGCCTTGGCCGCGCTGCGGGCATGGCTCTTGGGTTCAACCGCGCCGAGCGCCAGCAGCTGGCGGTGGATGGCGCGGGTGACCTCGTCGATGGCCATCATGCCGTCGATGGTGGAGAGCTTGCGACGCTCGGAATAGTAGTGAATCAGCGGTTCAGTCTGGCTGCGGTAGCTGGCTAACCGCTTGGTCAGGACCTCCGGGGTGTCGTCGACCCGGACCTCCTCCCCGCGCTCCCGCATCTGGGCGACACGGGCCTCGACGCGGCTCAGCAGCGCGCTCTCGTTGACGCGGAGCTCGATCACCGCATCGAGCTTGAGATGCTTGTGCTTGAGCAGTTCGTCCAGCGCCTCGGCCTGCGGCACGGTGCGGGGGAAACCGTCGAGGATGAAACCGTTCTTCGCGTCCGGCTGGTCGATACGATCGGAGATGATCCCCACCACGATCTCGTCGGGCACGAGCCCGCCGCTGGCCATGATCTCCTTGGCCTTCAGCCCAACCGGCGTTCCCGCCGCAACGGCTGCACGCAACATTTCGCCGGTCGAGAGCTGGACGATGCCATAGCGCTGCACCAGCAGCTGCGCCTGGGTCCCCTTGCCCGATCCCGGCGGTCCCAGAAGTATAATTCTCATCGGCGTACGCCCCCCGGATTGGTGAGCGATACGTCGCGCACCTGTGTTTGAAGATCGAGAATAGTGCAAATCACAATCAGCGCCGCACCACCACCAATTTTGTAATGTAGCCCATTCCCGTAGGCCAAGAACATCTCCGGAATCAGCGAAATCCCCGTCAGATAGGCGGCGCCGACGACGGTGATCGACGACACCACGCGGTCGAGATAGGTGGCCGTTGCCTCGCCCGGCATGACGCTTGGAATCACGCCGCCCAACCTGACAAGCGATTCGGCAGCATGGTCGGGGTCGACGACAAAGGCGGTGTAGACGAAGGCGAGCGCGAACACGACGATCGATCCGAGAACGATGTGAGCCTGCTCGCCGAACTGGAGATGCGCCTCTATAGTCTCGAGCCAGGGTGCATCGGCACCAAAGATGAAGCCGGCAAAAGCCAGCGGCAGGGAGATCATCCAGGGCGCTACGGTCACGGGCAGCAGGTAGCCGGCACTGTTGATCTTGATGGGCAGCACTGCTGAACTCGACGGCAGCGTGCGCTCCCCGATGCGACGTGCGACAAACTGCACGGGAACATTTCGCCGCGCGCATTCGATGAAGACAATCAAGGCGACCAGCACGACCAGGAAGATAGTGCTGCCCAGCAAGAGATTGCCGGAGATCGCGCCCCGCCGCAGCTGAGAAAGGAGGGTCGCAGCCTCGGACGGTAGCGAAGCAAGGATGCCAACGCTCAGAATGAGCGCAAGGCCGTTGCCGATTCCGTGGCGCGTGATCTGTTCGCTAAGCCAGACCAGGAAGAACACGCCACCGACCAGCGAGGCCGTCGCGGTCAGCACGAACCAATCGCCCGGATCCGCGACGACCAATCCCGGCATGTGCTGCATGGCGAAGGCAATACCGAAGGCCTGGAACGCAGCGAGAAGTAATGTCAGGGCAAGGGTGATACGCGCGAACTTGCGCCGTCCGACCTCGCCCGACCGTTCGAGCGCCCTCAACCTGCGCCACACCACAGCAACAAGCTGGACGATGATCGCGGCAGTCAGATAGGGAACCAGAGACAGCGAGAAAATCGAAAGCAGCGCGATCCTGTCCGTCGCCAGCCCGCTATGGATCGCGACTCCCGCGACGGGAATCTGACAACCGAGCCTATAAACGAGAAGCGCGCCGATCGTGATAGCGATGCGGCGCGCGAACTCGGTCGTCATCTTGCGAAGGGCTCTACCTGCGGCGGCCCCGGAGCTTCGATTTGCGGATCAGGCCTTCATACTGATGGGCGAGCAGATAGCCCTGCACCTGCGCCACCGTGTCCATGGTGACGCTGACCACGATCAGCAGCGAGGTGCCCCCGAAGTAGAACGGCACCGAGGCATAGGAGATCAGGATTTCCGGGATCAAGCAGACGATCGCTAGATAAATCGCACCGAGCACGGTGATGCGCGACAGCACGTAGTCGATATATTCCGCGGTGCGCTCGCCCGGACGGATGCCCGGGACGAAGCCGCCATGCTTCTTCAGATTGTCCGCGGTCTCGGTCGGGTTGAACACGATCGCGGTGTAGAAGAAGGCGAAGAACACGATCAGCGCGAGATAGAGGATCAGGAACAGCGGCCGGCCGTGGCCGAGCTGGGTGGTGATCCACTGGAACCATTCCGGCCCACGGCCCGCGTTGAAGTTCGCAACCGTGGTCGGCAGCAACAGCAGCGAGGACGCGAAGATCGGCGGGATCACGCCGGAGGTGTTGAGCTTGAGCGGCAGATGCGAGGACTGGCCCTCGAACATCTTGTTGCCGACCTGGCGCTTCGGATACTGGATCAGGAGCCGGCGCTGGGCACGCTCCATGAACACGATGAAGGCGATCACGGCGACCGCCATCACGATCACGACCAGGATCAGGCCGGTCGACATCGCGCCCTGACGGCCGAGCTCGAGCATGTTGGCGAGCGCCGCCGGCAGCTCGGCGACGATGCCGGAGAGAATGATCAGCGAGATGCCGTTGCCGATGCCGCGCGAGGTGATCTGCTCGCCCAGCCACATCAGGAACATGGTGCCGCCGGTCAGCGTGATCGCGGTGGAGAGACGGAAGAACATGCCGGGGTCGCTGACGACGTTGCCGGCGCCTTCGAGGCCGACTGCGATGCCGTAGGACTGGAACGCGGCCAGGATCACCGTGAGATAGCGGGTGTACTGGTTCAGCGTCTTGCGGCCCGCCTCGCCTTCCTTCTTCAGCGCCTCGAGCTGCGGCGAGACGGTGGTCAGGAGCTGGATGATGATCGAGGCCGAGATGTACGGCATGATGTTCAGCGCGAAGATCGCCATGCGGTGGATGCCGCCGCCGGCGAACATGTTGAACATGCCGAGAATGCCGCCCGCCTGCGAGCGGAACACCTGCTCCCAGATGTTGGGATCGATGCCGGGCAGCGGGATGTAGGTGCCGAGCCGATAAACCAGCAGCGCACCCAGGGTGAACCAGATGCGCTTCTTCAGTTCGTCGGCCTTGGCGAACGCGCCGAAATTGAGGTTGGCTGCCAGTTGTTCCGCTGCTGAGGCCATATTGGACTTTCTCCCGCCGCCTTTTGCGCCGTCATACCCGCGGCCGGGCTAACCTAGCGGACGCCGGACATTATCTGGGGCTTCGGCTTCGATAAGTCCATCGTCCCGAATGCGCAAAGGCCCGCGAGGCGCGGGCCAATGACGCAGTTGTTACGCCGCCTCGCCTTCTTCCTTGGCAGGCGCGAGGATCTTCACCGAGCCGCCGGCCTTCTCGACCGCTTCGATCGCGGTCTTCGTGGCGCCATGGACTTCGATGTTGAGCTTGGCCTTGAGCTCGCCACGGCCGAGCAGCCGCAGACCACCCTTGGGGCGGCGGAGCACGCCGGCCTTCACCAGTACCTCGACGTTCACGACGCTGCCAGCATCGACCTTCTTGGCATCGACCGCGTCCTGGAGCCGGTCGAGATTGATCTCGGCGAACTCGACGCGGAAGATGTTGTTGAAGCCGCGCTTGGGCAGACGGCGATGCAACGGCATCTGACCGCCTTCGAAACCCTTGATGCGCACGCCCGAACGCGCGGTCTGGCCCTTGCCACCGCGGCCGGACTGCTTGCCCTTGCCCGAACCAATGCCACGGCCGACGCGCATGCGCTTCTTGCGCGAGCCGGCGTTGTCGGCGATATCGCTGAGCTTCATCGCCCTGCTCCTTGTGTTTTGCGCATGATCTGGTCCGAAAACCGGTATCCACTTTTCGGGATCATGCGCGCAATTTTACTTCTCGTCGACAATGCGAACGAGATGGTGAACCTTTTCGATCATGCCGCGGACCGCCGGGGTATCCGGCAGTTCGCTGGTGCGGCCGATCTTGTTGAGCTTGAGCCCGATCAGCGTCGAACGCTGCGAGTGATGGCGGCGGATCGCGCTGCCGGTCTGCTCAAGCTTGATCGTCTTTGCGGCCTTGGCCATCGTGGTCTACTCCGAAAAGCGTTCGTTAGTCCGCAGCCGCCTCGACATCGCCGCCGACGCGACGACCCTGAAGGGTGGACACCTTGATGTTGCGGCGCGCCGCGACCGAACGCGGGCTGTCCTGATGCTTCAGCGCATCGAAGGTCGCGCGAACCATGTTGTACGGGTTCGACGAGCCGATCGACTTCGCCACCACGTCCTGGACACCGAGCGTCTCGAACACGGCGCGCATCGGACCGCCGGCGATGATGCCGGTACCGGCGGGAGCTGCACGCAGGTAGACACGACCCGCGCCATGACGGCCGGCGATGTCGTGATGCAGCGTGCGGCCCTCGCGCAGCGAGACGCGGGTCAGGTTGCGCTTGGCGGACTCGGTGGCCTTGCGGATCGCCTCAGGCACCTCGCGCGCCTTGCCGTGACCGAAGCCGGCGCGGCCCTTCTGATCGCCGATCACGACCAGCGCTGCAAAACCGAAGCGCTTGCCGCCCTTGACGACCTTGGCCACGCGGTTGATGTGGACGAGCTTGTCGACGAACTCGCTGTCGCGCTCCTCGCGCTGCTGGCGGTCACGTCCGCCGCGTTGATCGCGTCCACCACGTTGTTCGCGTTCTGCCATTTTTCCAATCCTTCAGAGGCTTGCGCCTCAATCCTCAAATTCTGTTAGAAGCTCAGCCCGCTCTCGCGCGCAGCGTCGGCAAGAGCCTTGACGCGCCCGTGGTAGAGGTAGCTGCCGCGATCGAACACGACTTCCTTGACGCCCTTCTCCGCTGCCCGCTCGGCCAGCAGCTTCCCGACCGCCTTCGCCGCATCCATGTCGGCGCCGGTCTTGCCGCCGTCGCGCATCGATTTCTCGAGCGACGAGGCAGAGGCCAGCGTCTCGCCCTTCAGGTCATCAATGACCTGGGCGTAGATGTGCTTGGACGAACGGAACACCGACAGGCGCGGACGGCCGCCACCGGAGCGGCGCAACTTGAGCCGCACACTCCGCTTGCGCCGGGCATTCGTAACCTTGGCTTTCGACATGACCGGCTCCGTTACTTCTTCTTGCCTTCCTTGCGGAAGATGAATTCGCCAACATACTTCACGCCCTTGCCCTTGTAGGGCTCCGGCGGACGATAGGAGCGAATCTCGGCGGCGACCTGGCCGACACGCTGGATGTCGCTGCCCGTCACCGTGATCTCGGTCGGCTTCGGCACGGTGATCGTGATCCCTTCCGGGATCGCATAGACCACGTCGTGGCTGTAGCCGAGCGCGAGCTGCAGGTTCTTGCCCTGCATTGCGGCGCGGTAACCGACGCCGGTGATTTCGAGCTTCTTCTCGAAGCCCTTGGTGACGCCTTCGACCAGATTCGCGACCTGGGCGCGAGCGGTGCCGTACAACGCCCGCGCGCGATTGGTCTCGACCCGCGGGTTCACCTTGACCTGGCCGTTCTCGAGCTTCACCTCGACGTCGTCATGGACGACGAACTGAAGCTGGCCCTTCGGCCCCTTCATCTTGACGGTCTGCCCGTCAACGGTCGCGGTCACACCGGACGGCACAGCAACAGGCCTTTTGCCAACACGTGACATGGATCAAAAATCCTTCTCAGAACACCGTGAAGAGGACTTCACCGCCCACGTTCGCTTCACGCGCACTGTGGTCGGCCATGATCCCCTTCGGCGTCGACAACACCGAAATACCGAGTCCGTTATTGACCCGCGGCAGGTTCTTCACCGAGGCGTAAACACGACGCCCGGGCTTGGAGACACGTTCGATCTCGCGGATGACGGGCTCGCCGTCGAAATACTTCAGCTCGATCTCGATCTCGTTGCGGCCCGAGGAATGCTCGAGCGTGGCGTAACCGCGGATGTAGCCCTCGCTCTTGAGCACCTCGAGGACGTTCTCGCGCATCTTCGAGCCGGGCGTGGAGACCTTGCTCTTGGCGCGCATCTGCGCGTTGCGGATACGTGTGATCAGATCGCTGATTGGATCGTGCGTAGACATCTAAACGACCCTCCTTACCAGCTCGACTTCACGAGGCCCGGGACCATGCCCTTGGAGCCAAGGTCGCGGAGCGCGATGCGGGACAGCTTGCTCTTGCGGTAGTTCGAGCGCGGGCGGCCCGACAGCTCGCAACGCAGACGGATGCGGGTGGCCGACGAATTGCGCGGCATCTCCGCAAGCTTCAGGGTCGCGGCAAACCGCTCCTCCATCGGCAGCGTCTTGTCGGCGATGATCGCCTTCAACCGCTCACGCTTCGGGGCGGCGTTCTTCACCATCCGCTTGCGCCGGTTGTTCTTCTCGACTGAACTCTTCTTTGCCATGCTTGGCTCCTGGGTATCCGCGTTTGAGAGGCTTTAGATCAGCGTCTCACTGCCGGAACGGGAAATTGAAAGCGGTCAACAAGGCCCTCGCCTCTTCGTCGGTCTTGGCCGTGGTGCAGACGGTGATGTCCATACCGCGGGCTTCCGTGACCTTGTCGAAGTCGATCTCGGGGAAAATGATATGCTCCTTGATGCCGAGCGAGTAGTTGCCGCGGCCGTCAAAGCTCTTCGGGTTCAGGCCGCGGAAGTCGCGGACGCGCGGCAGCGCGACCGTCACCAGGCGATCGATGAACTCGTACATACGGGCCTTGCGCAGCGTGACCTTGCAGCCGATCGGCTGATTTTCACGCAGCTTGAAGGTCGCGATCGCGATACGCGAATAGGTCACGATCGCCTTCTGGCCGGCGATCTGGGTCAGCTCGGCAGCGGCGGTCTCGGCCTTCTTGCGGTCGTTGACGGAATCGCCAACGCCCATGTTCAGCACGATCTTGTCCAGGCGCGGCACCTGCATGACGTTCTCATAACCGAACTTCTCGGTCATCGCCGTGCGGATCTTCGCGTCGTATTCCGCGCGCAGGCGCGGGGTGTAAGCGGCCTCAGCCATCGATCTCAGCTCCCGAGCTCTTGGCGATACGGATCTTCTTGCCGTCAGCCAAAATCTTGAATCCGACGCGCGTCGGCTTTCCGTCCTTGCCGACATACGCGATGTTGGACAGTTGGATCGGCGACTCCTTCGAGATGATGCCGCCCTCCTGGGCCTGCGTCTGCTTCTGGTGACGCTTGACCATGTTGATGCCGCGCACCAGCGCCGTGCCGGCGTCGGGGCGGACTTCGAACACTTCACCGGTGCGACCCTTGTCGCGACCGGTCAGCACGACGACCTTGTCGCCCTTGCGGATCTTCGCAGCCATCACAACACCTCCGGCGCGAGCGAAATGATCTTCATGTGGTTCTTGGCGCGCAGCTCGCGCGGCACGGGCCCAAAGATACGGGTACCGACCGGCTCGGCCTGGTTGTTGATCAGGACGGCGGCGTTGCGGTCGAAGCGGATGACCGAACCGTCAGCGCGGCGGATGTCCTTGCGGACACGCACCACGACGGCCTTCATCACGTCGCCCTTCTTCACCTTGCCACGCGGAATCGCTTCCTTGATCGAGACGACAATGATGTCGCCGATCGTGGCGTAGCGGCGCTTGGAGCCTCCGAGCACCTTGATACACATGACACGGCGTGCGCCAGAATTATCGGCCACGTCGAGGTTGGTCTGCATCTGAATCATTGATGCACCTCGTCCTCTTTCTCTTTGCGCCAGCCTAGCCGGCGCTCAACATTTCCCTGAAGTCAGTCGGCCAAAGCCAACAGATCAGGCGCTTTTCTTGTGTTCGCCCCGGATCACGATCCAGGACTTCAACTTCGAAATCGGCTTCGATTCCTCGATCCACACCATGTCGCCCGGCTTGAACTCGTTGTTCTCATCGTGCGCGTGGTAGTTCTTCGAACGGCGGATCGTCTTCTTGTAGATCGGATGCGTGAAGCGGCGATCGACGCGCACCACGACGGTCTTGGCAGTCTTGTCGCTGACGACCACGCCTTGCAAAGTACGTTTCGGCATATTCGTAAGCCCCTTACTTCTCTTTCGCGCGCTTCTGCGCGGCGACGGTCTTGATACGGGCGATGTCGCGGCGAGCCTCGCGCAGGCGCGAGGTGTTCTCGAGCTGCCCGGTGGCGCGCTGGAAGCGCAGGTTGAAGCGCTCCTTCTTCAGGTTCAGGACGGCGTCGTCCTGCTGGTCGGGGCTCATCGCGCGGATGTCTTCGATCTTCATCTGGGCCATGGCCATTACTCCGCAATGCGCTCGACGAAGCGCGTCTTGATCGGCAGCTTGGCGGCCGCCAGCGTCAGCGCTTCACGCGCCGTCTGGGTGTTGACGCCGTCGATCTCGAACAGCACCCGGCCCGGCTTGACCCGGGCGACCCACAGTTCCGGCGCACCCTTGCCGGAGCCCATGCGGACTTCGGCCGGCTTCTTCGACACCGGAACGTCGGGGAACACGCGGATCCAGACGCGGCCGGCACGCTTCATGTGGCGGGTCAGCGCGCGGCGGGCGGCCTCGATCTGGCGCGCGGTGACGCGCTCAGGCTCGGTGGCCTTCAGGCCGAACTGGCCGAATGCCAACGTCGCGCCCGAAGACGCAACGCCGTGGATGCGGCCCTTATGCGCCTTCCGGAACTTCGTTTTCTTAGGTTGCATCATGGCTTTAAGCCCTCAAATTCTCTGTGCTGGCTCAGGCCGCGTCACGGCGCTGACGGCCGCCACGATCGCCACCGCCACCGGTCTCGCCTTCGGCCATTCTCTTGTCCTGGGCCATCGGATCGTGCTCGAGGATCTCGCCCTTGAAGATCCAGACCTTGACGCCGCAGGTGCCGAAGGTCGTGAACGCGGTCGCAACGCCGTAGTCGATGTCGGCGCGCAGCGTGTGCAGCGGCACGCGACCTTCGCGGTACCACTCCATGCGCGCGATTTCCGCACCGCCCAGACGACCCGAGCAGTTGATGCGGATGCCTTCCGCGCCGAGACGCATCGCCGACTGAACGGCGCGCTTCATGGCGCGGCGGAATGCCACGCGGCGCTCGAGCTGCTGCGCGATCGACTCGGCCACCAGCGTCGCATCGAGCTCCGGCTTGCGGATCTCGACGATGTTGATGACGACGTCGGACGAGGTGATGTCCGCGACCTTCTTGCGAAGCTTGTCGATGTCGGCGCCCTTCTTGCCGATCACCACGCCCGGACGAGCCGAGTGGATGGTGACGCGGCACTTCTTGTGCGGACGCTCGATCACGATGCGGGCGACGGCCGCCTGCTTGAGTTCCTTGTGCAGGATCTCGCGGATCTTGACGTCTTCGTGCAGCAGCTTGCCGTATTCCTGCTTGCCGGCGAACCAGCGGGAATCCCAGGTCCGGTTGATGCCGAGACGCAGACCGATCGGATTGATCTTTTGACCCATCGTTTTCTCCTGCGACCCTTAAGCCGCTGCTGCTTCGGCTTCGACCTGACGAACAATGATCGTCAGCTGCGAAAATGGTTTGTAGACACGGCCCGAGCGGCCGCGGCCGCGAGCGGCAAAGCGCTTCATCACGAGGCCGTTGCCGACGAAGGCCTGCGACACGACGAGATCGTCAACGTCGAGGTCGTGGTTGTTCTCGGCATTGGCGATAGCCGATTCCAGGCACTTCTTCACGTCAACCGCGATCCGCTTGCGCGAAAACTGCAGGTCGGCGAGCGCAGCGGAAGCCTTCCGGCCGCGAATGAGCTGGGCGACCAGGTTGAGCTTCTGCGGGCTCACCCGCAGCATCCGGGCGACCGCCTTGGCCTCGTTCTCGGCGAGGCTCCGTTCGCGCTTAGGTTTGCTCATCGTTTAATCCTCAAGCCTTCTTGGCTTTCTTGTCCCCGGAGTGGCCATGGAAGGTCCGGGTCGGCGAGAACTCGCCGAACTTGTGACCGACCATTTCCTCGTTGACGGCCACCGGCACGTGCTTCTGACCGTTGTAAACGCCGAAGGTCAGGCCGACGAACTGCGGCAGGATCGTCGAGCGACGGCTCCAGATCTTGATGACGTCGTGACGGCCGGACGCGCGCGCGGCATCTGCCTTCTTGAGCAGAGAACCCTCGACGAACGGGCCTTTCCAGACTGAACGAACCATGTCCGGCGTTCCTTACTTCTTCCGCTTGTGGCGGCTTAGGAGAATGAATTTGTTGGTCGACTTGTTGGTACGGGTCTTCTTGCCCTTGGTCGGCTTGCCCCACGGAGTGACCGGGTGGCGACCGCCCGAGGTACGACCTTCACCACCGCCGTGCGGATGGTCGATCGGGTTCATCGAGACGCCGCGGTTGTGCGGCTTACGACCCAACCAGCGATTGCGGCCGGCCTTGCCGATCGAGGTGTTCATGTGATCGGGGTTCGACACCGCGCCGATCGTGCCGCGGCAACGGCCGTGCACCAGGCGCTGCTCGCCCGAGTTCAGGCGGATGATGACGTAATCCTGGTCGCGACCGACGAGCTGGGCGTAGGTGCCGGCGGAGCGGGCGAGCTGGCCGCCTTTCCCGATCTTGACCTCGATGTTGTGGATGATCGTGCCGACCGGCATGTTGCCGAGCGGCATGACGTTGCCCGGCTTCACGTCGACATAGTTGCCGGCGACGATGGTGTCACCCACGGCCAGGCGCTGCGGCGCCAGGATGTAGGCCTGCTCGCCGTCCTGATACTTGATCAGGGCGATGAAGCCGGTGCGGTTCGGATCGTATTCCAACCGCTCGACGGTCGCGGGAACATCGATCTTCTCACGCTTGAAGTCGACGGTGCGCAGCGTCCTCTTGTGACCACCACCGCGGAAGCGAACAGTGATGCGACCGGTGCTATTGCGGCCGCCCGAAGAGTGCTTGCCTTCGGTGAGCGCCTTGACCGGCTTGCCCTTGTAGAGCGCCGAACGATCGACCATGACCAGCTGGCGCTGGCCCGGCGTCGTGGGATTGAATGTCTTCAGTGCCATCGTCGTACGACCTTACAGACCGGTGGTGACGTCGATCCGGTGGCCCTCTTCGAGGGTCACGATCGCGCGCTTGGTGTTCGACTGCGAGCCGAGATTGCCGCGGAAGATCTTGGTCTTGCCCTTGCGGACCAGCGTGTTGACGCTCTTGACCTTGACGTCAAACAGCTTCTCGATCGCTTCCTTGATCTGCGGCTTGGTCGCCTTGGCGGCCACCTTGAACAGGACCTTGTTGTGCTCGGACGCCAGCGTCGCCTTTTCGGTGACGACCGGAGCGACGATCACGTCGTAATGGCGAGCCTCGATGTTCTTCGTCATTTGAAGCGCGCCTCCAGCGCATCGATGGCGGCCTTGGTCAGAACGAGCTTCTGACGGCGCAGGATGTCGTAGACGTTGATGCCCTGAATCGGCAGCACGTCCATATTCGGGATGTTGCGGGCCGCAGCGGCAAAGCCGTTGTTGAGCTCGGCGCCGTCGATGATCAGCGCGTTGGTCAAGCCGAGGCCCGAGAAGTGACCGAGCAGCGCCTTGGTCTTGGCGGCTTCCAGCGCGGCCTTGTCGATCACGAGCAGATCGCCGTCCTTGGCCTTGGCCGAGAGCGCATGCTTGAGAGCGAGCGCACGGACCTTTTTCGGCAGGTCGGTGGCGTGCGAACGCACGACCGGACCGAAGGCGCGACCGCCGCCGCGGAACTGCGGCACGCGGGCCGAGCCGTGACGAGCACCGCCGGTGCCCTTCTGCTTGTACATCTTCTTGCCGGTGCGCCAGATCTCGGCGCGGCCCTTGGCCTTGTGAGTGCCGGCCTGGCGCTTGTTGAGCTGCCACTGCACGCAACGCGCAATGATGTCCTGGCGCGGCTCAAGGCCGAAAATGGCGTCGGAAAGCTGGACCGAGCCGGCTTCCTTGCCCTCGAGGGTGGTGACCTTCAATTCCATCTCACGCACCCTCTTGCTGGGCCGCAGCCTCGGCTTCGCCGCCCGCAACCTTGAACTTGCCGGGCTTCGGAGCTTCCTTCGGCAACGGCTTCTTGACGGCGTCGCGCACGCGGATCCAGCCGCCTTTGGAGCCGGGAACGGCACCTTCGACGAGGATCAGGCCACGCTCGACATCGAGCTGAACGACGCGGAGGTTGAGCGTGGTAATGCGGTCGACACCCATGTGGCCGGGCATCTTCTTGTTCTTCCACGTCTTGCCGGGGTCCTGACGACCACCGGTCGAACCGATCGAACGGTGCGAAACCGACACACCGTGCGTGGCGCGCAGACCGCCGAAGTTCCAGCGCTTCATACCGCCGGCAAAGCCCTTACCGACCGAGGTGCCGGTGACGTCGACGAACTGGCCGACGACGAAGTGGTCGGCGAGGATCTCGGCGCCGACGGGGATCATGGCATCCGCGGAAACGCGGAATTCCTCGACCTGCCGCTTCGGCTCGACCTTGGCGACCGCGAACTGGCCGCGCTCTGCCTTGGGCATGTACACGGTCTTGCGGCTGCCAGAACCAAGCTGGAGCGCGACGTAACCGTTCTTCTCTTCAGTGCGGTGGCCTACGACCTGGCAATTGCCGAGCTTCAGCACGGTCACGGGGATATGTTCGCCGGCCTCTGTAAAGACCCGCGTCATCCCGACCTTTTGTGCGATCACTCCGGAGCGCATCGGCGTGCTTCCTGTTCTTTCTGTCCGCGAGGTGCGAACGTGATCCAAAAATCTTAGAGCTTGATCTCGACGTCGACACCGGCGGCCAGGTCGAGCTTCATCAAAGCATCGACGGTCTGCGGGGTCGGATCGACGATGTCGAGCAGGCGCTTGTGAGTGCGCATCTCGAACTGCTCGCGGCTCTTCTTGTCCACGTGCGGCGAACGGTTGACGGTGAACTTCTCGATGCGGGTGGGCAGCGGAATGGGTCCGCGGACCTGCGCACCGGTGCGCTTCGCCGTGTTCACGATCTCGCGGGTCGACGTATCGAGGATACGATGGTCGAACGCCTTGAGACGGATACGAATGTTTTGGCCGTTCATTGCCGTGGTCTCTCTTCGTTGGGTGGCGAATAGCGAATAGCGAATGTCACATTCGCTACTCGCCGATCCCTATTCTCGTAATTACTCGATGATCGAAGCGACGACGCCGGCGCCGACGGTGCGGCCACCTTCGCGGATCGCGAAGCGGAGCTTCTCTTCCATCGCGATCGGCACGATCAGGTGCACTTCCATCGCGATGTTGTCGCCCGGCATCACCATCTCGGTACCTTCCGGCAGATGCACGACACCGGTCACGTCGGTGGTGCGGAAGTAGAACTGCGGACGGTAGTTGGTGAAGAACGGGGTGTGGCGACCGCCCTCTTCCTTGGTGAGGATGTAAGCCTCAGCCTTGAACTTGGTGTGCGGCTTGACGGAACCCGGCTTGCACAGCACCTGGCCGCGCTCGACGTCTTCACGCTTGGTACCGCGGAGCAGCGCACCGATGTTGTCGCCGGCCTGGCCCTGATCGAGCAGCTTGCGGAACATTTCGACGCCGGTGACGGTGGTCTTCTGGGTGGCACGGAGACCGACGATCTCGATTTCCTCGCCGACCTTGACGATGCCGCGCTCGACACGGCCGGTCACGACGGTGCCGCGGCCCGAGATCGAGAACACGTCTTCAACCGGCATCAGGAACGGCTGGTCGATCGGACGTTCTGGCTGCGGGATGTACTCGTCGACATTCTGCATCAGCTCGAGGATGGCGTCGTGGCCGAGCTTCTTGTCGGAATCTTCGAGAGCGGCGAGCGCCGAACCCTTGATGATCGGAATCTTGTCGCCCGGGAAGTCGTACTTCGAGAGCAGCTCGCGGACTTCGAGCTCGACGAGCTCGAGCAGTTCCGGATCGTCGACCATGTCGCACTTGTTGAGGAACACGACGAGCGCGGGCACGCCGACCTGGCGGGCGAGCAGGATGTGCTCGCGGGTCTGCGGCATCGGGCCGTCAGCGGCCGACACGACCAGGATCGCACCGTCCATCTGGGCGGCGCCGGTGATCATGTTCTTCACGTAGTCGGCGTGGCCGGGACAGTCGACGTGGGCGTAGTGGCGGTTCTTGGTCTCATACTCGACATGCGCGGTCGAGATGGTGATGCCGCGCGCCTTCTCTTCCGGCGCCTTGTCGATCTGATCGTACGCCGTGAACGTCGCACCGCCGGTCTCGGCGAGGATCTTGGTGATCGCAGCCGTCAACGACGTCTTGCCATGGTCGACGTGACCGATGGTACCGATGTTGCAGTGCGGCTTGTTACGTTCAAACTTTGCTTTGGCCATTTGACTCTCCGTTCAATCGTCAGTTCGAGACCGACGACAATCAGGCAAACTTCTTCTGGACTTCTGCCGACACGTTAGCCGGCGCTTCTGCGTAGTGGTCGAACTGCATAGTGAAGGTCGCGCGACCCTGGCTCATCGAGCGCAGGTTATTCACGTAACCGAACATGTTCATGAGCGGCACCATCGCGTTGATGACGTTGGCGTTGCCGCGCATGTCCTGCCCCTGGATCTGACCGCGCCGGGAATTCAGGTCGCCGATGACCGAGCCGGTGTAGTCTTCCGGGGTCACCACTTCGACCTTCATGATC
Source organism: Bradyrhizobium genosp. A (assembly GCF_049949275.1). Lineage (NCBI taxonomy): Bacteria > Pseudomonadati > Pseudomonadota > Alphaproteobacteria > Hyphomicrobiales > Nitrobacteraceae > Bradyrhizobium > Bradyrhizobium genosp. A. The sequence goes on from NZ_CP188196.1 coordinate 5,211,568, forward strand.
GGCTCGAGCAGGACTGACTTGCCCTTCTGCAGCGCTTCGCGGAAAGCCGCGCGCGATGCGATTTCGAAGGCGAGCGCCGACGAGTCGACGTCGTGATACTTGCCGTCGACGAGCTGAACCTTGACGTCGACCACGGGGAAGCCCGCGACCACGCCAGAGCTCATCACGCTGTTGAGACCCTTTTCGACGCCGGGGATGTATTCCTTCGGAACCGCACCGCCGACGATCTTGGACTCGAACTCGTAGCCCTTGCCGGGCTCGTTCGGCTCGACCACGATCGACACTTCCGCGAACTGACCGGTACCGCCGGTCTGCTTCTTGTGGGTGTACTTGACCTCGGCCTTCTTGGTGACGCGCTCACGGAACGCCACCTGCGGCGCGCCGATGTTCGCATCGACCTTGTAGGTGCGACGAAGAATGTCGACCTTGATGTCGAGATGGAGCTCGCCCATGCCCTTGAGGATGGTCTGGCCGGACTCCTGGTCGGTCGACACGCGGAAGGACGGATCCTCCGCAGCAAGCTTCGCCAGCGCGACGCCCAGCTTTTCCTGGTCGGCCTTGGACTTCGGCTCGATCGCGATCTCGATGACCGGCTCGGGGAATTCCATCTTTTCCAGGATCACCTGCTTGTCGGGATCGCACAGCGTGTCACCGGTGCGCGCTTCCTTCAGGCCGGCCAGCGCGACGATGTCGCCGGCATAGGCTTCCTTGATGTCTTCGCGGTTGTTCGCATGCATCAACAGCATGCGCCCGATGCGCTCCTTCTTCTCGCGCGTCGAGTTCACGACGCCGGTGCCGCTCTGCAGAACGCCGGAATAGATGCGGCAGAAGGTGATGGTGCCGACGAACGGGTCGTCCATGATCTTGAACGCGAGCAGCGCGAGCGGCTCCTTGTCGTCGGCCTTGCGCACGACCTCGTTGCCGCGATCGTCGGTGCCCTTGATCGCGGGCACGTCGATCGGCGACGGCAGGTAGTCGACGACGGCGTCGAGCAGCGGCTGCACGCCCTTGTTCTTGAAGGCCGAACCGCACAGCACGGGGTAGAACGCGCCGGTCAGCACCGCCTTGCGGATCAGCCGCTTCAGCGTCGCTTCGTCCGGCTCGTTGCCATCGAGGAAAGCAGCAAGCGCATCGTCGTCGAGCTCGACGGCGGCTTCCACCATCTTCTCGCGGTATTCCTTGGCCTGATCGACCATGTCTTCCGGAATGTCGACATAGTCGAACTTCGCGCCGAGCGATTCATCATTCCAGATGATGCCCTGCATCTTCACGAGGTCGACGAGACCCTTGAAGTTGTTCTCGGCACCGATCGGGAGCTGGATCGCGATCGGCTTGGCGCCGAGGCGGTCAACGATGTCGGCCAGGCACTTGAAGAAGTCGGCGCCGGTCTTGTCCATCTTGTTGGCGAAGACAATGCGCGGAACCTTGTACTTGTCGCCTTGACGCCAGACGGTCTCGGTCTGGGGCTCAACGCCCTGGTTCGAGTCGAGCACGCAGACAGCGCCGTCGAGCACGCGCAGCGAACGTTCGACTTCAATGGTGAAGTCGACGTGGCCGGGAGTGTCGATGATGTTCAGGCGCTTGCCGGCCCAGAACGCGGTGGTCGCAGCCGAGGTGATCGTGATGCCACGCTCCTGCTCCTGCTCCATCCAGTCCATCGTCGCGGCACCTTCGTGCACTTCGCCGATCTTGTGGCTCTTGCCGGTATAATAGAGGATGCGCTCGGTCGTCGTGGTCTTGCCGGCATCGATATGCGCCATGATACCGAAGTTGCGGTAATTCTCTATGGCATGAACGCGAGGCATGGGCTGTTCCTTAGATTCCGTGTTTCGCCGTTACCAGCGATAATGCGAGAAGGCGCGGTTGGCTTCCGCCATCCGGTGCACGTCTTCACGCTTCTTGACGGCGTTGCCACGGTTGTTCGATGCGTCCAGCAGCTCAGCCGAGAGCCGCTCGGTCATCGTCTTCTCGTTGCGCTCGCGCGCAGCCGAGATCAGCCAGCGAATGCCCAGCGCCTGCCGGCGCACCGAGCGAACTTCAACCGGAACCTGGTAGGTCGCACCGCCGACGCGGCGGGAGCGAACCTCGATCGTCGGCATGACGTTCTCGAGCGCCTGCTCGAACACGCCGAGCGGGCTCTGCTTGGTCTTGGCCTCGATGAGACCGAACGCACCGTAGACGATGCCTTCGGCGACCGACTTCTTGCCGGCGTACATCACCGAGTTCATGAACTTCGTGACGATGATGTTCCCGAACTTCGGATCGGGAAGAACTTCGCGCTTTTCCGCTGAGTGGCGACGAGACATTGAGCTGGTTCCCGCTTACTTCGGACGCTTGGCGCCGTACTTCGAACGACGCTGCTTACGGTTCTTGACGCCCTGGGTATCCAGAACGCCGCGGAGGATGTGGTAGCGCACGCCGGGCAAGTCCTTGACGCGGCCGCCGCGGATCATGACCACTGAGTGCTCCTGGAGGTTATGGCCTTCACCGGGGATGTAGCCGATCACCTCGAAGCCGTTGGTCAGGCGCACCTTGGCAACCTTACGAAGCGCCGAGTTCGGCTTCTTCGGGGTCGTGGTATAGACGCGGGTGCAAACACCACGCTTCTGCGGCGACTGCTGCAGCGCCGGCACCTTCTTGCGCGACTTCTGCACTTCACGCGGTTGAGCGATCAGCTGGTTGATCGTCGGCATCCTGGCCTTACCCTTTGTTATCGCAGCCCCTTGCGGGCCCGCTGTCTAGCCGCGGCCCGTTGCCGGGACCGCAAATTCTTTCGAGCTACCCGCCCGACAGGGCCGCCTCGCACGGAACAATCCGCACAAAGCGAAATCGCGCCAACCGCTCATCACTGAGTGGAAAGCGCTTCGACGCCACAGAGGACCGCAGTATTTAGGCCGAACAGCATAAAGCCGCGGCCCGCGCACTGAGGTCATGCATCCGAATTCGGCCTCAGGAGAACGTGCTCCAGAGGCCTAAAATCGCACTGGCATTGCCTAGCTATTATCGACAGCGTTTGAGCGGCATTCGTCGAGGTTGGTGCCCGTCTTTAACGACCCTTGGGGATCAAATCCCCTGAGGTCAACGGGTGGCCCGTTCCGACGTTGGCGATGCTCACCGCCTGTCGTCAAGTGAGGCGCTTTCTATAAGTGGGAATCGGTCAAGTCAAGGTGAAATGACTGTCAGAAAGCGCTTATCGCGCTTGAAGAAAAAGCCTCTTCGCCCTCTCTCCCCGCGCCTCCCCGATATGGGATCGAACGACCGGTTCCGCCAGCCTCGCGGGCACATTATACCCGGAAGAAATGTACTTTTATAACCAATGCTAAGGCTTTTTTTCCTGTTGATGCGTCAATCTGCCCTCTTCGGCAGAGACAAGCGCCATGCGGTACACCGACATTGCCATCATTGGCGGGGGACTTGCCGGCTCGACCGTCGCCGCGATGCTCGGGCGTGCCGGCATTTCGGCGGTGCTGATCGACCCGCATGAGACCTATCCGGCCGATTTTCGCGTCGAAAAACTCAGCGGTCACGGACAGGTCGATCGATTCCAGCGGACTGGAATCGCAGAATCAGTGCTGCGCCGCGCGACTTTCTCCGGTGAGAACTGGATCGCGCGGTTCGGGCATCTGCTCGACAAGGCGCCGAGCCAGCAGTTCAACATCCTTTACGATTCCCTGGTCAACGCGATCCGTGACGAGATTCCCGAAACCGTCGAGCGAATCTGGACCAAGGCAGTGTCGGTCGAGACCAGCCCGGAGCGCTCGAGAATCGCGCTCGCCAACGACGAGACGATCTCGGCCCGCCTGGTTGTGCTCGCCAACGGCCTGAATGTCGGCCTGCGCCACCAGCTCGGCATCACACGAAACATCATCAGCGCCTGCCATTCGATCTCGATCGGGTTCGACGTGGTGCCGGCCGGACGGAATTCGTTCGACTTCCCGGCAATGACCTATTTCTCGGAGCGGCCGAGCGACCGCATCCCTTACATCTCGCTGTTTCCGATCGGCACGCGGATGCGCGCCAATCTGTTCGTGTACCGCTGCTTTGACGATCCCTGGCTGCGCGAGCTGCGCCGCGCGCCGGCCGCGACGCTGGACGCCGCCCTGCCGCGGCTCAAGCGCATCACCGGCGCCTTCGACATTCCCGGCGAGCTGAAGATCCGCCCGGTCGATCTCTATGTGAACGATGCCAGCCATCAGGCCGGCGTGGTGCTGGCGGGCGATGCCTTCGCCACCTCCTGCCCCGTCGCCGGTACCGGTTGCGACAAAGTGTTCACCGACGTCGAGCGGCTCTGCAACGTCCACATCCCGCAATGGCTGGCATCCGATGGGATGGATGCGAACAAGATCGCCGCCTTCTACACCGACCCGGTCAAGCGGGCCTGCGATGAATGGTCGGCGGCGAAAGCCTTCGACTTCCGCTCGGTCTCGATTGCGACGAGCCCCTACTGGACCGCGCAGCGCTGGGCGCGCTTCCTGGCGTGGTCGAGCCAGGGCTTATTGCGGCGACTGGGAGGGGCGTTCCATCTGGAGCCGAATTTCCTCGGTCACTCCTCCTCGTCGTCCTCGTCCTCATCATCCTCGTCGAGGTCGTCCTCATCCTCGTCGTCGTCATCTTCGCTGTCATCGTCGGCCTGAGCGGCCGCGCCGTGCGGCTGGTGGATCTGGTCGTTCCACAGCTTGCGGTAGGTGCCGTTCTTGGCGAGCAGCTCGGCATGCGAGCCGCGCTCGATCGCCCTGCCCCCTGAAATCACGATGATCTCGTCCATCTCGACCACCGAGGTCAGGCGGTGGGTCGACCAGATCATCGTGCGGCCCTTGGCGACCTTCAGCAACGTGCGGTTGATCGCGGCCTCCGTGGTCTGGTCGAGCGCCGAGGTGGCTTCGTCGAGCAGCAGCACGGAGGGATTGCGGATGATGGCGCGTGCGATCGCGATGCGCTGGCGCTGGCCGCCCGAGAGCGTGTCGCCACGCTCGCCGACCGGGGTGTCGTAGCGCTGCGGCAGGCTCATGATGTAGCGGTGGATCTCGGCCTTCTTGGCGGCGTCCTCGACCTCCTCGTCGGTCGCGCCTTCCTTGCCGAGCCGGATGTTCTCTCGGATCGACATGTTGAACAGCATGTTCTCCTGGAACACCACCGCCATGCTCCTGCGCAGCGAATCCAGCGTCACCTTGCGGACGTCGACACCGTCGATCGTGACGCGGCCCTCGTTCGGCACGTAGAGCCGCAGGATCAGATTGAGCAGCGTGCTCTTGCCGGAGCCGGAAGGGCCGACGATGGCGATGCGCTTTCCCGCATTGAGCTTGAGGCTGAGATTGTCCAGCACCGGCGTCTGGCTGCCCTCGTACTGGAACGTCACGTGGTCGAAGGTGATGTCATGGGTGATGCGCGGCAGATCGGGCGCGCCGGGCCGATCGGCGCCGCGCGTGGGCTCGTCCAGCAACTCCTGGATGTGGCGGATCGCGGCGGCCGAGGAGATCGACACCGGAATGAAATGCATCACGTGGGCGATGTTGTAGGAGACCTCCCAGAACGCGCTCTCGAAGGTGACGAAGGTGCCGATGGTGATCTGGCCCTTGGTTGCGAGATAAGCGCCGATCGCGAGCACGACGAGGTGCAACAACAGCACCGAAATGGTGACCGTCCGCTCCACCATCGTCGACAGGAACCCGGCGGCCGCGATCCTGTTGCGGGTCTCGTCGTTGCGGAAATTGAAGAAGCCGAACATCCTGCGTTGCAGGCTGAACGCCTTGATCACGGCCTGCGCCGCGACGTTCTCCTGCACCATGCCGAGCAGCGCGCTTTCGTTGAGCTTCTGCTCGTAGTTCGCCTGCACCGCTTTCGGCGTCAGGATGCGCGGGCCGATCAGCGTGATCGGAAACACCAGCAGCGCAACCAGCGCGAGCTGCCAGTTCAGAAAAAACATCAGGATGATGCCGGCGAACAACTCCAGGAACGGAAGTGCTGCGCTGTTGACAAAGGTCTTGACCGAGCCTTCGAAGGCCGAGAGATCGACCGAGAAACGCGACAGGATCTCGCCGCGCTTGGTGCGGCCGAAATAGGCCGTCGGCAGATCCTGGACATGCTCGAACAGGCGCTTGCGGACGTCGGAGATGATGCAGGCGGCCAGCCGCGCGTCCCAGCGCTCGTACCAGACCGCGACGATCGAAGTGAAGATGCCGGCGGCCGCGAGCACGCCGAGGATCTTGTACAGCGCCTGGAAATCCTCCTCGCCGAGCGCGTCGTCGATCAGGAACTTCAGACTGAGCGGCATGATGACGTTGAACAGGGTCTCGACCGTAACGCCGAACGCCACATAGCCCAGGATGCGCTTGTAGTTGGACAGGAACGGCTTGACGAAGCCCAGGATGGTCGCGAGTGCGCCGGCGGCTTCGCGGGCGGTAAAGACGACGAGGTCCTCGTCTTCATCGTCGTCGAGCTCAAGCTCGTCGTCGTCCTCGTCTTCGTCGTCCTCGTCGTCTTCCAGCTCGGGCTCGTGACCCGCGGCGAGCTTGTCCTCGAGCTCGGCCGCCTCTTGTGCGGCGAGCTTCTGTTTGTCGGGAGAGAGAGGCTTGGACGTCATGAAACCAACCGATGCTGACGGCCGGCATGACCGCAGAGAAAGCAGGGACATAGCGGAACGCCGCTACTTCCGTCGATTCTATGCGATCAGGATCAATTCGGCAAAACAATTGCCGAATTCATCCGCCCTGTGATGCTAGTCGTCGTCGTCTTCGTGATCGACCTTGTCGAAGAAGGAATAACGCAAGGAGTCGGCGTCGGCATACCACTGCCCCGGCCCCTTGTTGGCGGCGAGCGTCGCCGCCCAGAGCGCGTCGGTGCAGTCATTACGGTGCATCGACAGATCGAAGCCATTGCCGAAGAACAGTTCGGACCATTCCCACCAGGTGCCGAGCTTCTTGACCCCGCGCAGCAGGTCGTAGCGGTCGATCACGACTGAGGCCATGTCCGAGGTGATCGAGCCGAACACGAGGCCGGTCTTGACCACGCGGTTCAACTCTCGGATCGCACGGACCACCTGCTTCGGGGCTACGTGGCAGAGGCTGGTCTCGAACACGTAGTCGAATGAGCCATCCTTGAACGGCATGTCCAGGATCGATCCCAGCTTGTTGTACTTCTTCAGCGCCTTCGGCGTCTTGGCGTGAATGGCGCGGTTGTTCTCGATGCCCCAGGCATCGATGCCACGCTCGCGCAGCGCGCCGACCAGCTCGCCGCTGGCGGAGCCCGCGACCAGGAGTTTTGCGCCCTTCGCCTTCCCCCAGACGATGCCGATCAGCTTTGCAAGGTAATCGGGATCGGTGAACTGCCGCCACACTTCGCTATAGGGGCCGACGCCGCGATAGTTCTCGAAATAGTCGCGGTCGATCTTGTCCGAGACTGGCTTGACGTCCTGGGCGTGCTCGCGGCGCAGCCGCATCATCTCGGTCAGGATGATGTCGGTCGCCGCGTCCGATGAGTCGAGCAGGCCGTTCAGCGTGGAGTCGAACAGATAATCGCCGACCACGACGATCCCGGGATGTTCCTTCGGCTCGGGCCGATGATTGGTCATGACGTCGCGCACGGGCAGACCACCCGGTATCGCGTTCACCGACGACAGCCAGCGGTGGATCTTGCCTTCCATGAAGTGCGCTCGCGCATCGCCGAGCGAGGCCGGCAGCGATTTCAGCGCGGCGTCGATCAGCTCCTGGTCCGACAAATTGGCGAACGCCAGCGCATCGGAGCCGGGAATGAGCCAGTTCAGGACGCCGTGCTTGCCAACGTCGTGGCGCGCGCCCTCGTTGTAGACGCAGCAGCCACCGAACGATTCCGACATGAACCAGGCGCCGGAAATCTTGTCACCCCAGAACGGGGAGTCGAACAGGATCGAGACGCGCAGATAGTGCGCGGGACGGTCAAAATAGGAGACGTGCTTGACCATCGACTTGCGCAGCTGCTCGCCTTCCCAGCCGAGGGTGGCGAGCCAGGAATGCGGCAGGCAGACCAGCACGAGATCGAAGTCGCGAGTCTCCGGACCCTTGCCGTTCATCATCTTGAGCTGGTAGCGGCCGGTCGACGCCTTGCCGACGGTGAGCACGCGGTGATTGAGCTGGATGTCGGCGTTGACCTCCGACTGCAGGCAGTCGATCAGCTGCTCGTTGCCGTTCTGGATGGAGTAGAGGCCGATATAGCCGTCGACATCCATCAGATAGTTCTTGAGGGCGTTGAGGCCGTTGGTGTTGTGGCTCTCGGTCGCGATATCGGAGCGCGCCATCACCTTGAAGAACCGCTTTGCGGTCGCGTCCTCGACCTCCTCGTCGAGCACCTGCTCGGCGGTCTTGTAGGCCCAGGGGTTCTCGTTGTCGTGCGCGCCGACGCCCTCGTAATATTCGATCGGCGTCATCGCCTCGGCGCAGCGCGCGCGGAACGCCTCGATCGCAACCGCTGTCTTGGCGCCGTATTTACGGCGCATGCCGGCGACGTCATCGAGCAGCTCGCCGCCGAACTGCACTTGCTCGGCGTCCATCGGAATCGTCTGCAGGCCGAAATGCTGGATCAGCTCGCGCAGCGGATCGGGACCCGTCATCGAGTAGTCGTAGATCTCGGCGACGCCGGCCTCGTACATCGCCGGCGCGGAATCGAATTTGCGCGTGACGATCTTGCCGCCGAGCCGATCGGAGGCTTCATAAATAGTGATGCGGCAGAGGTCGCCAAGCTTACGCTTCAGGTACCAGGCGCTCATCAGCCCGCCGGGGCCGCCGCCTACGATTGCGAGATCAAGCATGTAAGTTCCGTGGTCTCCGGCCCTGCCCCCGTCACGGGACCACCGGTCTAAGCTCCCCTAGCAGAAGCGCTTTTCTGACTGAAGGAAAGATGAACAAAGGTTTGATTCCGCACCGCAACAGGCAAACAAAGCAGCAAAAAGGCCGGCTTTCGCCGGCCCTTTCGTTGTCCTCGGTATTCCTACGGATGAACCATCATTCCGCGGGCGGCAGCGCAGGAAGCTCCGCTTCCGGCGCGGGCGACACGACGGCCGCCTGCTTCTCGCGCTCGTCGAGAATCATCTTGTCGCGCTTCACTGCGACTTCGCGGATCTTGGCCATGGAGGCGCCGGTGCCCGCCGGGATCAGCCGGCCGACGATGACGTTCTCCTTGAGGCCTTCGAGCGGATCGACCTTGCCATTGACCGCCGCTTCCGTGAGGACGCGGGTGGTCTCCTGGAACGAGGCCGCCGAGAAGAAGGAGCGGGTCTGGAGGCTCGCCTTGGTGATGCCGAGTAGAACCGGCGTTCCCGTGGCGATCTTCTTGCCCTCTTCCTTGGCCTTCTCGTTCAGCGCGTCGAACTCGATCTTGTCGACCTGCTCGCCGGAGATCATGTCCGTGTCGCCCTGGTCGGTGACTTCCACCTTCTGGAGCATCTGACGGACAATCACCTCGATGTGCTTGTCGTTGATGAGCACGCCCTGGAGCCGGTAGACCTCCTGGATCTCGTTGACCAGATAAGCCGCGAGCTCCTCGATGCCCTTGACCGCAAGGATGTCGTGCGGCGCCGGGTTGCCTTCCACGATGAAGTCGCCCTTTTCGACGACGTCGCCGTCCTGAAGGTGGATATGCTTGCCCTTCGGGATCAGGTACTCGCGTGCCTCGTCGGTCTTGTCCATCGGCTCGATCGAGATGCGACGCTTGTTCTTGTAGTCGCGTCCGAACCGGATGGTGCCCGCGATTTCGGCGATGATCGCCGCATCCTTCGGACGCCGTGCCTCGAACAGTTCCGCCACCCGCGGCAGACCGCCGGTGATGTCACGCGTCTTGGCGCTTTCGGTCGAGACACGGGCGAGGATGTCACCCGGATTGACCTTGGCACCGACGTCGACCGACAGAATGCCATCGACCGACAGCATGTAGCGGGCATCGCCGCCGCGGGCGAGCTTGAGCACCTTGCCGTCCTTGCCCTTGACCACGATGGCCGGACGCAGATCCGCGCCGCCGCGGGTCGAGCGCCAGTCGATGACCACGCGCTTGGCGATACCGGTGGCCTCGTCCAGCGTTTCCGAGATCGACTGCCCTTCGACCAGATCCTCGAAGCCGATGGTTCCTTCGACCTCGGTGAGCAGCGGACGAGTGTAGGGATCCCACTCGACGATGCGCTGGCCACGTTTGACCGTGTCGCCCTCGTCGACGTGCAGGCGCGCGCCGTACTGGATACGGTGCGTCGCACGCTCGGTGCCATCGGCATCGACGATCGCCACCACCATATTGCGCACCATTGCGACCAGGTGACCTTCGCTGTTGCGGGCGATGGCCTTGTTCCGGATCACGATCTTGCCGTCGAAATTGGCTTCGACGAAGGACTGCTCGTTGAGCTGCGCCGCACCACCGATGTGGAAGGTGCGCATGGTGAGCTGGGTGCCCGGCTCGCCGATCGACTGCGCCGCGATGACGCCGACGGCTTCACCGTGGTTGACCGGCGTACCGCGGGCGAGGTCGCGGCCGTAGCACTTGCCGCAGATGCCGTTGACGAGCTCGCAGGTCAGTGCCGAGCGGATCTTCACCTCCTGCACACCACCCTGCTGGATGGCGTCCAGATGGCTCTCTTCCATCAGCGTATCGCGCTTGATGATCACCTTGCCGGAGCTGTCACGGATGTCTTCGCAGGCCGTGCGTCCGAGGATGCGCGAGCCGAGCGAAGCGACCACGGTGCCGGCATCGACGATGGCGCGCATCTTGATGCCGAGCTTGGTGCCGCAGTCGGACTGCGTGATGATGCAGTCCTGCGCGACGTCGACCAGACGACGGGTCAGGTAGCCCGAGTTCGCGGTCTTCAACGCGGTGTCCGCGAGGCCCTTGCGGGCGCCGTGGGTCGAGTTGAAGTACTCGAGCACCGAGAGGCCTTCCTTGAAGTTCGAGATGATCGGCGTCTCGATGATCTCACCCGACGGCTTGGCCATCAGGCCGCGCATGCCGGCGAGCTGGCGCATCTGGGCCGGCGAACCGCGGGCACCGGAGTGAGCCATCATGTAGATCGAGTTGATGTCGGCATCGGCTCCACTCGCCGTCTTCTTGGTGGAGGAGATCTCCTTCATCATCGCCTTGGCGATTTCTTCGGTGGCCTTCGACCAGGCGTCGACGACCTTGTTGTACTTCTCGCCGTGGGTGATCAGACCGTCATTGTACTGCTGCTCGAAATCCTTCGCCAGCGTACGGGTGGTGTCGACGATCTTCCACTTGCTGTGCGGCACGACCATGTCGTCCTTGCCGAACGAGATGCCGGCCTTGAACGCATTGTAGAAGCCAAGCGCCATGATGCGGTCGCAGAAGATCACGGTCTCCTTCTGGCCGCAGTGACGGTAGACCTGGTCGATGACGCCCGAGATCTCGCGCTTGGTCATCAGCTTGTTGATGATCTCGTACGAGATCCGCGGATTGCGCGGCAGCAGATTGCCGAGCATGACGCGGCCGGCGGTGGTCTCGATCCAGCGCTTCGAGATCTTGCCGGTCTCGTCCATGCCTTCCCACCGGTACTTGATCTTGGTGTGGAGGTGGATGACCTTCGCATGCAGGGCGTGCTCGAGCTCGGCCATGTCGCCGAACAGCTTGCCCTCGCCGGGCAGGCCTTCGCGCATGATCGAGACGTAGTAGAGACCGAGCACGATGTCCTGCGACGGCACGATGATCGGCTGGCCGTTCGCGGGATGCAGGATGTTGTTGGTCGACATCATCAGCACGCGCGCTTCCAGCTGCGCTTCGAGCGACAGCGGAACGTGCACGGCCATCTGGTCGCCGTCGAAGTCGGCGTTGAACGCCGAGCAGACCAGCGGGTGAAGCTGGATCGCCTTGCCCTCGATCAGCACCGGCTCGAACGCCTGGATGCCCAGGCGATGCAGCGTCGGTGCGCGATTGAGCAGCACCGGATGCTCGCGGATCACCTCGTCCAGGATGTCCCAGACCTCGGGCCGCTCCTTCTCGACCAGCTTCTTCGCCTGCTTTACGGTGGTGGACAGGCCCTTGGCGTCAAGCCGCGAATAGATGAACGGCTTGAACAGCTCGAGCGCCATCTTCTTCGGCAGGCCGCACTGATGCAGGCGCAGCTCGGGACCGACCACGATCACCGAACGGCCCGAATAGTCGACGCGCTTGCCGAGCAGGTTCTGACGGAAACGGCCCTGCTTGCCCTTCAGCATGTCGGCGAGCGACTTCAGCGGGCGCTTGTTGGCACCCGTGATGACACGGCCACGGCGGCCGTTGTCGAACAGCGCATCGACCGCTTCCTGAAGCATGCGCTTCTCGTTGCGGATGATGATGTCGGGCGCGCGCAGCTCCATCAGCCGCTTCAAGCGGTTGTTGCGGTTGATGACGCGGCGGTAGAGGTCGTTGAGGTCGGAGGTCGCGAAGCGGCCGCCGTCCAGCGGCACCAGCGGACGCAGGTCCGGCGGGATCACCGGAACGACGGTCAGGATCATCCATTCCGGCTTGTTGCCGGAGTGACGGAAGGCCTCGACGATCTTGAGACGCTTGGCGAGCTTCTTGTGCTTGATGTCGGAGTCGGTCTCCTGCATCTCCGCGCGCAAGGTCAGCTCGAGCTTCTCGAGGTCCATGCCCTTGAGCAGCTCGCGGATCGCCTCGGCGCCGATCATGGCAGTGAAGGAATCCTGACCGTACTCGTCCTGCGCCTTCAGATACTCGTCTTCCGACAGCAGCTGACGGTCCTTCAGCGCGGTGAGACCGGGCTCGAGCACGACGTAATATTCGAAGTAGAGGATCCGCTCGAGATCCTTCAGCGTCATGTCGAGCAGCAGGCCGATGCGCGACGGCAGCGACTTCAGGAACCAGATGTGAGCAACCGGAGCCGCGAGCTCGATATGGCCCATGCGCTCGCGCCGGACGCGCGACAGCGTGACCTCGACCGAGCACTTCTCGCAGATGATGCCCTTGTACTTCATGCGCTTGTACTTGCCGCACAAGCACTCGTAGTCCTTGATCGGCCCGAAGATTCGGGCGCAGAACAGGCCGTCGCGCTCGGGCTTGAAGGTACGGTAGTTGATGGTCTCCGGCTTCTTGATCTCGCCGTAGGACCAGGACAGAATCTTCTCCGGGGACGCGATCGAGATGCGGATCTGGTCGAAGACCTGAGCCGGCGTCGTCGGGTTAAAGAGATTCATAATTTCTTGGTTCATCGTCTTCTCCTCGCGTGCCGGTCGCCTCCGGCCGCAAATTCGAAAATCACTCAAGCGGGGCGCCCTGCCCTCAAGGCATCGGGAGGGGCGCCAATGCCCGGCCGCGAAGGCCGGGCATGAAAGGTCGAATTACTCGGCCGCTTCCGACGTTGGCGCCGGGCCCACCTTGGAATTGTGCAGGTCGACGTTGAGGCCGAGCGAGCGCATCTCCTTGACCAGCACGTTGAAGGATTCCGGGATACCGGCCTCGAAGGTGTCGTCGCCACGCACGATCGCCTCGTACACCTTGGTACGGCCGGCGACGTCGTCCGACTTCACGGTCAGCATTTCCTGGAGCGTGTAGGCTGCGCCGTAAGCTTCGAGCGCCCACACCTCCATTTCGCCGAAACGCTGGCCGCCGAACTGCGCCTTGCCGCCCAGCGGCTGCTGGGTGACGAGCGAGTACGGACCGATCGAACGCGCATGGATTTTGTCGTCGACGAGATGGTGCAGCTTGAGCATGTAGATGTAGCCCACCGTCACCTTGCGATCGAAGGCATCGCCGGTGCGGCCGTCATAGACGGTCGACTGACCCGAAGCGTCGAGACCCGCAAGCTTCAGCATCTCCTCGATGTCGGCTTCCTTGGCACCATCGAACACCGGCGTCGCGATCGGCACGCCGCGGCTGAGGTTATGGCCGAGTTCAAGCAGCTCGTTGTCGTTGAGCGTCTTGATCGTCTCGTCCTCGCCGTAGACCTTCTTCAAGGTTTCCTTCAGCGGCTTGATGTCCTGCTTCGACAGGTAGGCATCGACCGTCTGGCCGATACGCTTGCCGAGGCCGGCGCAGGCCCAGCCGAGATGGGTCTCGAGGATCTGTCCGACGTTCATGCGCGAGGGCACGCCGAGCGGATTGAGCACGATGTCGGCATGCGTACCGTCTTCGAGGAACGGCATGTCCTCGATCGGCACGATCTTCGACACCACGCCCTTGTTGCCGTGGCGGCCGGCCATCTTGTCGCCGGGCTGGATCTTGCGCTTCACCGCGACGAAGACCTTGACCATCTTCATCACGCCGGGCGGCAATTCGTCACCGCGCTGAAGCTTCTCGACCTTGTCGAGGAAGCGCTGCTCGAGCCCCTTCTTCGACTCGTCGTACTGCTTCCGCATGGCCTCGATCTCGGCCATCAGCTTGTCGTTCGGCGACGCGAACAGCCACCACTGCGATTTCGGGTACTCTTCGAGCACCGCGCGGGTGATCTTGGTGTCCTTCTTGAAGCCCTTCGGGCCCGCAATGCCCTGCCGTCCCTCAAGGAGCTCAGCAAGACGGTTGTAGACGTTGCGGTCCAGGATCGCCTGCTCGTCGTCGCGGTCCTTGGCCAGACGTTCGATCTCTTCCCGCTCGATCGCCAGCGCACGCTCGTCCTTGTCGACGCCGTGACGGTTGAACACGCGGACTTCCACGATCGTGCCCTGCACGCCCGGAGGAACGCGCAGCGAGGTGTCGCGAACGTCGGAGGCCTTTTCGCCGAAGATGGCGCGCAGAAGCTTTTCTTCCGGCGTCATCGGGCTTTCGCCCTTCGGGGTGATCTTGCCGACCAGGATGTCGCCGGCGCGCACTTCCGCACCGATGTAGACGATACCGGCTTCGTCGAGGTTCTTCAGCGCTTCTTCCGAAACGTTCGGAATGTCGCGGGTGATTTCCTCAGGTCCGAGCTTGGTGTCGCGGGCCATCACTTCGAACTCCTCGATGTGGATCGAGGTGAAGACGTCTTCCTTCACGATCCGCTCGGAAAGCAGGATCGAGTCTTCGAAGTTGTAGCCGTTCCACGGCATGAACGCGACCAGCACGTTGCGGCCGAGCGCGAGCTCGCCGAGATCGGTCGACGGACCGTCGGCGATGATGTCGCCCTTCTTGACGATGTCGCCGACCTTCACCAGCGGACGCTGGTTGATGCAGGTCGACTGGTTCGAGCGTTGGTACTTCATCAGCCGGTAGATATCGACGCCCGACTTGGTCGGATCGAGATCTTCGGTGGCGCGGATGACGACGCGGGTCGCGTCGATCTGGTCGATCACGCCCGAACGGCGCGCCGCGATCGCAGCACCCGAGTCACGCGCGACCACGCCTTCCATGCCAGTGCCGACGAACGGCGCCTCGGCGCGAACCAGCGGCACCGCCTGGCGCTGCATGTTCGAGCCCATCAGCGCGCGGTTGGCGTCGTCGTTCTCGAGGAACGGGATCAGGGCTGCCGCGACCGAAACCAGCTGCTTCGGCGACACGTCCATGTAGTCCACCTTGTCCGGCGTCACCGGCAAGACTTCGCCGGCGTGACGGCAGACCACGAGGTCTTCGGTGAAGCGGCCCTTCGGGTCGAGCGGCACGTTGGCCTGCGCGACCGTGTAGCGGCCCTCTTCCATCGCCGAGAGGTACACGACCTC
Source organism: Bradyrhizobium genosp. A (assembly GCF_049949275.1). NCBI lineage: Bacteria > Pseudomonadati > Pseudomonadota > Alphaproteobacteria > Hyphomicrobiales > Nitrobacteraceae > Bradyrhizobium > Bradyrhizobium genosp. A. The sequence goes on from NZ_CP188196.1 coordinate 5,227,155, forward strand.
GTCGGTGACGCGGCCGTCCTTCACCTTGCGATAAGGCGTCTCGACGAAGCCATACTTGTTCACGCGCGCGAAGGTCGCGAGCGAATTGATCAGACCGATGTTCGGACCTTCAGGCGTCTCGATCGGGCAGATGCGGCCGTAATGCGTCGGATGCACGTCGCGCACCTCGAAGCCGGCGCGCTCGCGGGTCAGACCGCCCGGTCCAAGTGCCGACAGGCGGCGCTTGTGGGTGATCTCCGACAGCGGGTTGGTCTGGTCCATGAATTGCGAGAGCTGCGAGGAGCCGAAGAACTCGCGCACGGCGGCAGCCGCCGGCTTCGCGTTGATTAGGTCCTGCGGCATAACCGTGTCGATGTCGACCGAGGACATGCGCTCCTTGATCGCGCGCTCCATGCGCAGTAGGCCGATGCGGTACTGGTTCTCCATGAGCTCGCCGACCGAGCGCACACGGCGGTTGCCGAGATGGTCGATGTCGTCGATCTCGCCCTTGCCGTCGCGCAGATCCACCAGCGTCTTGATGACGGAAAGGATGTCTTCCTTGCGCAGCGTGCGCTGGGTGTCGGGCGCATCGAGGTCGAGGCGCATGTTCATCTTGACGCGGCCGACCGCGGAGAGGTCGTAACGCTCGGCGTCGAAGAACAGCGACTGGAACATCGCCTGCGCTGAATCCAGCGTCGGCGGCTCGCCCGGGCGCATCACGCGGTAGATGTCGAACAGCGCGTCTTCACGCGTCATGTTCTTGTCGGCCGAGAGCGTGTTGCGGATGTAGGCGCCGACATTGACGTGGTCGATGTCAAGCAGCGGCAGTTCCTTGTAGCCGTGCTCGTTGAGGGCCTTCATCGACTTGTCGGTGATTTCCTCGCCGGCTTCGGCGTGGATTTCACCCGTCTTCGGGTTGACGAGGTCCTCGGCGAGATAGTTGCCGACGAGCTCCTCATCCGACAGGCGCAGCGCCTTGAGCCCCTTCTCCTGCATCTGACGCGCACCGCGCACGGTGAGCTTCTTGCCGGCCTCGAGCACCACCTTGCCGGTGTCGGCGTCGATCAGGTCGTTGATGGTCGAGTAACCGCGGAAACGGTTGGCGTCGAACGGAACGCGCCAGCCTTCCTTGGTCCGCTTGTAGAGGATCTTCTTGTAGAACGTCGACAGGATCGCCTCGCCGTCGAGGCCGAGGGCGAACATCAGCGACGTCACCGGAATCTTGCGGCGACGGTCGATACGCGCATAGACGATGTCCTTGGCGTCGAACTCGATGTCGAGCCAGGAGCCGCGATACGGGATCACGCGGGCGGCGAACAGCAGTTTGCCCGAGGAATGGGTCTTGCCCTTATCGTGGTCGAAGAACACGCCCGGCGAACGGTGCATCTGCGAGACGATGACGCGTTCGGTGCCGTTCACGATGAAGGTGCCGTTCATCGTCATGAGCGGAATGTCGCCCATGTAGACGTCCTGCTCCTTGATGTCCTTGACCGACTTCGCACCGGTTTCCTCGTCGATATCGAACACGATGAGGCGCAGCGTCACCTTGAGGGGAGCCGCGAAGGTCATGCCGCGCTGGCGGCACTCGTCGACGTCATACTTGGGCTGCTCGAACTCGTAGCGGACGAACTCCAGCATCGAGGTGCCCGAGAAGTCCGAGATCGGGAACACCGAGCGGAACACGGCCTGCAGGCCCTCGTCGAGGCGACCGCCCGCGGGTTCATCGACCATCAGGAACTGATCATAGGACGCCTTCTGAACCTCGATGAGGTTCGGCATCTCGGCGACTTCCTTGATGTGTCCGAAGAACTTGCGAACACGTTTGCGACCGGTGAATGTCTGCTGCGCCATCGTGGCCTCTCATTTCGTCGCCCGCTCTGGGCGCGCCGTCCAGGACGCGGCTGCCACCGCTCCCCGGGTTGAATTTTTCGAACCCGTTTTGGGGAACCGAAAATCCAGTTTCAGGCCGTCATGTCCTGAATCTGTTCTTCAGACCTTCAAAACGCAAAACGACGCGCGGGGCGCATAGGCACGCCCGCCCGTCACAACGATCGTCTTCACGGACTGCAAAAGCCCGAAATAGCCTGCTCTCCCAACGGCTTACAGGGAAATCCGGCATCCCTGCCCACCGCGCTTTCGTGCTGTCGAACCGATATGGGGCGACAATAGTGGAGATTCGAGGGGTACGCCCTCAAATCCCCACACATTTTCGTGTTCGGCCTGCGTCGGGACGATCCGTCGCACGCCTTTTGCATCCGGCCCACCCTTTTGAGGGAATGGACCAAGGCCCCGGGCTCGGCCCGGGACCTTGCCAGTAAGCGTTGCTTACTTGAGCTCGACCTTCGCGCCAGCCTTCTCGAGCTGGGCCTTGAGCTTCTCGGCTTCGTCCTTGTTCACGCCTTCCTTGACAGGCTTCGGCGCGCCCTCGACGAGGTCCTTTGCTTCCTTCAGGCCCAAGCCGGTGATGGCGCGGACTTCCTTGATGACCTCGATCTTCTTGTCGCCGGCGGCGGCCAGAACGACCGTGAACTCGGTCTTCTCTTCGGCCGGAGCGGCGGCAGCGCCACCACCAGCCGGGCCAGCCACGGCGACAGCCGCGGCAGCCGAAACGCCCCACTTCTCTTCGAGGAGCTTCGCGAGTTCGGCAGCTTCGAGCACGGTGAGGCTCGAGAGGTCGTCAACGATCTTCTGCAAGTCAGCCATTGTTCAGTTTCCTTGAATGTAAGTCTGGTTCGGGTTTGAGTTTTGCGAAGGGCGTCAGGCCGCTTCGCCCTTTGAGGCATAAGCCTGGATGACGCGCGCGAGCTTGCCCGCGGGCGCGTTGGCGAGCTGGGCCAGCTTGGTCGCCGGGGCCACGAGGAGGCCGACGAGCTTGGCACGCAATTCGTCAAGCGACGGCAGCGAGGCAAGCGCCTTCACACCGTCGACATTCAGGACGGTCGTTCCCATCGATCCGCCAATGATGACGAACTTTTCGTTCGCCTTGGCGAATTCGACGGCGACCTTTGGCGCCGCTACCGGATCGTTCGAAGTGGCGATCACGGTCGGTCCCTTCAGCATGGGGCCGATGGCAACGACGTCAGTGCCTTCAAGAGCAATTTTGGCGAGACGGTTCTTCGAGACCTTCACCGAGGCGCCAGCCTGCTTCATCTGCATGCGCAGCTTCTGCATCTGGGCAACGGTGAGGCCGGAATATTGAGCAACGACCGCGACGCTCGTGGCCTTGAAGACCCCATTGAGCTGTTCGACCGCCTCTTTTTTTGCCGCTCGTTCCACAGCAAGCTCTTTCCGGTTGGCGGTCATCGCGAAAAGCGGGACCGCCGGGTTGCACCCATCGTCCCACCCAAAACCTGAACCTCAGGGTCAAAACCCATCGGACACGCGCCGGGCGAGACGACAATTCAAAGCCTGCCCTCCGGGAGCTCATTGGAGCCCACGGCGTGTCGAGGTCCGAACCAAACCCATTCCGCGACCACCTTCAGGTGGAATGCGAAGTGAAATCCGGTCTTCACCCGTCTATGCAGGCCATGCGATTAAGCCGTTGAGAAATCGAAATTTCCCGCAGGCGCCTGCAGTCTTGGACAGGACAAGGTCAGCCGGCGAACCGCCTGACCTCTGCCCGCATCCCACCAACCGATGGATTTTCCTTCCTTTTCGGGCAAATCCTTGCGGACGTCCTGAAAAGGAATGATCTCCTGCGCGTCGGGTTTTCGGAATGCGTGCACAGACGCGCCAGCCAAGGCCGGCACGTCCGGAAGCGGTTCTTTAACCGCTCTCTGCCTGCTTGCCAAGAGCAAAATTCACACCAGTTCCAATTCGTTGCCGGCCGGGCTTGAGGCGGCCTGACAAGGACCGTTTCAGGCCGATTTGACCCCATAAGGCAGCGGCTTGCCCTCGAAATGCGCGCTCAGGTTCGCCAGCACGCAGTTCTGCATGGCGACGTGCGATTCGAGGGTGTGGCCGCCGATATGGGGGGCGAACACCACGTTGGGGAGCGCGGTCAGGGCGCCGGGCGCGTGCGGCTCCTTCTCGAAGACGTCGAGGCCGGCGCCGGCGATGGTCTTGTCGGAAAGCGCCGCCACCAGGGCCTTCTCGTCGATGACCGAGCCGCGGGAGATGTTGACGACATAGCCGTCCGCGCCGAGGCGCTTGAGGATGTCGGCGTTGACCACATGCTGGGTGTCGGAACCTGCCCGGACCGCGATCATCAGCATGCTGCACCAGTCGGCGAGCGCCTCCAGGGTCGGGAAATACTGATAGGGCAGATCGTATTTGCTGCGGCTGAAATAGCCGACCTCGCTCTCGAACGCGGCGCAGCGCGCGGCGATCTTGCGGCCGATCTCGCCCATGCCGTAGACGCCGATGCGGCGGCCGGGCATGCCGGCCTGCGGGCGCATCATCGGAGACTGCTTCGAGGCCGCCCAGTCGCCGCTGCGCACATAGTCATCGGCGACCAGGATCCGCCGCGTCGTCGCCAGCATCAGCGTCATCGCGATGTCGGCGACCGAGGCGGCGTTGGCGCCGGGGCTATGGCCGACCGCGATCCTGCGGGCGGCAGCCGCCTTCAGGTCGACGCCGTCATAACCGGTGCCGTAGCAGACGATCGCGCCCAGTTTTGGAAACAGGTCCATCGCCTCCGCACCAAGCGGCGAGCCGCCGGCCGTCAGTAGCGCACGGATGCCGCCGAGCTCATCCGTCGAAAACACCTCCCGCGCGGGCTTGCCACCGGTGTCGAGCAGCTCGAACCGCTCGGCGAAGCGCGCCATCATCGTCTTGGGAAAGCGCGAGTAGATCAGGACCTTGTTAGCCATTGTTCTTGTTTCCGGTGAGTGCCGCCCACAAACGACGAGGGGCGGAATCGGTTGCCCAATTCCGCCCCTCGCCTCATGCAATTTCCAGACTTAGCCGAGAATGGTACCCGGCTCGACCTTCACGCCCGGGCCCATCGTTGAGGACACCGCAACGCGCTGGATGTAGGTGCCCTTGGAGCCAGCCGGCTTCGCCTTCGAGACAGCATCGGCGAGAGCCTTGATGTTCTCGACCAGCTTCTCCTCGGAGAACGAGGCCTTGCCGACGCCGGCCTGCAAAATGCCGGCCTTCTCGACGCGGAACTCGACCGAGCCGCCCTTGGCGCCCTTCACCGCACCGGTGACGTCCATGGTCACGGTGCCGATCTTCGGGTTCGGCATCAGACCGCGCGGGCCGAGCACCTTACCGAGACGACCGACCAGCGGCATCATGTCGGGGGTGGCGATGCAGCGGTCGAATTCGATCGTGCCGTTCTGCACCTTCTCGACCAGGTCCTCGGCGCCGACGACGTCGGCACCTGCCGCCTTGGCTTCATCAGCCTTGGCGCCACGGGCGAACACACCGACGCGGAGCGTGCGGCCGGTGCCGTTCGGCAGGGTCACGACGCCGCGGACCATCTGGTCAGCGTGACGCGGATCGACGCCGAGATTGATCGCGACCTCGATGGTCTCGTCGAACTTCGCCTTGGCGCGTTCCTTGACCATCTTGATGGCGTCCGCGAGCGGGTAAAGCTTTTCGCGGTCAACACCTTCGCGGGCTTTGTTCAAACGCTTTCCGATTGCCATGAGCCCTTACCCCGCCACTTCCAGACCCATCGAACGGGCAGAGCCCTCGACCATCTTCATGGCCGATTCGATGGTGTCGCAATTGAGATCCTTCATCTTCTTCTCGGCGATCTCGCGCACCTGCGCGCGTGTCACCGCACCGGCCTTGTCACGGCCCGGCGCCTTCGAGCCGGACTGGATCTTGGCGGCCTGCTTGAGGAAGAAGGACATCGGGGGGGTCTTCATCTCGAACGTGAACGAACGATCGGCGTAGATCGTGATCACGACGGGAATCGGGGTGTTCTTCTCTTCCTTCTGGGTCTGGGCGTTGAACGCCTTGCAGAACTCCATGATGTTGAGACCGCGCTGACCGAGCGCGGGACCGATCGGGGGCGAGGGATTCGCCGCACCGGCCGGGACCTGAAGCTTCAGGTATCCGGTCACTTTCTTTGCCATGTATCACTCCTGTTGTGCCGGCCTGGACCGGCGGTTTCAGGTTCGTGGTCTGGGTCGGATGCGGCTGGCAACCGCCCTCTCCCTCCCACGGCCTCTCTTTGCGCGAAGCCTCATCGGCCTCCCGCGTTGTCCGATCAGACCTTCTCGACCTGACCGAATTCCAGCTCGACCGGCGTGGCGCGGCCGAAGATCGACACCGCGACCTTCACGCGCGAGCGCGCCTCGTCGATTTCCTCGACCACACCCGAGAACGAGGCGAACGGGCCATCGGCCACGCGCACGTTCTCGCCGATCTCGAACGACACCGACGCCTTCGGCCGTTCCACGCCCTCCTGCACCTGGTGCAGGATGCGCATGGCCTCGTTCTCCGAGATCGGCATCGGCTTGTTCTCGGCGCCGAGGAAGCCCGTGACCTTCGGCGTGTTCTTGATCAGATGAAACGCCTCGTCGGTCAGCTTCATCTTCACCAGCACGTAGCCGGGGAAGAACTTGCGCTCAGCGTCGATCTTGCGGCCGCGGCGCACTTCCGTGACCTTCTCGGTCGGAACCAGCACCAGCTCGAACAGCTCCTCAAGCCCGCGCTGCTTGGCCTGCTCGCGGATCGATTCGGCGACCTTCTTCTCGAAGTTCGAATAGGCGTGGACGATGTACCAGCGCTTGTCGGTCGATTGGGTTGCAGCGGCTGCTGTTGCCATCAGTGAATGCCCAAAAGGAAGGTGATGAGGTAACGGATGATCTGGTCGGCGGCGAAGAAGAAGATCGAGGCCACGGCGACCATCACGAACACCATGATGGTGGTGATCGTGGTCTCACGACGAGTCGGCCAGGTGACCTTGGCGGTCTCCGAGCGCACTTCCTGCAAGAACTTGAACGGGCTGACTGCCATCGTTTGAGGTCCAACGTCCGTCGCCAGACGCGATTAAAGATTTCAGGGATCCGAACAGCCGCCTGTGGCCCAGTCCTCTGTCTCGAAGGATGAGCCGGAAAACCGGGCTCGATTGTTCGGGGGATTTCAAAGCCGCGCCGGAAATCCGCGTTTAACGGGCCGGCTGCGAGTGTCGGGTAGATACTGCGGATGGGGCCAAAGGTCAAGGTGTGGGCGGGACGGAATGCGCGCGAGCCCGGCTGACGGACGCGATGCGGATCAAGGGCTTATGGGCCCCGCATGATCCACGGTCCGAGCTTTTCGGCCCGCCGCCGTTCTGCCTGTCGATCCTGATTATCGGGATGAGCTGGCAGGAGTGGCAGGGCTCGAACCTGCGACCCCCGGTTTTGGAGACCGGTGCTCTACCAATTGAGCTACACTCCTACGGACCCTCGCGTCGCCGCACGGATCAGGGGCGCTTTCAAGCACAGGGGACGGCTGGATTGCAAGGACGGATTGCAAGGGTGAAGCGCGCCAGCTTCGCTTGTTTGTACCGCGGCTTCTGGGCCAGAGTTCGTTCCCGATAATAATGTGCCCCCGGGAGTGAACATGACTGCCACAGCCGCCCCTCGCGCCGCGACCGCGCCGAAAACGCCCCTCCCCGAGGCCAAGCCGGAAACGCTGGGCCTGTCGCGGCCCCGCCTCCAGGCGATGTCGGATGCGTTCAAGCGCGAGATCGACAAGGGAACCGTTCCCGGGGTGACCGTGCTGGTGGCCCGGCGCGGCCAGGTCGGCTGGTTCGAGGCGCTCGGCAAGCAGAGCCCGGCAGGCGCGACGCCGATGGCACCTGATTCGATCTTCCGCATCTTCTCGATGACCAAGCCGATCGTGTCGGTCGGCATCATGACGCTGGTCGAGGACGGCCACCTCCTGCTCGGCGACCCCGTCGCGAAATTCATCCCCGAGTTTGCCGACCAGAAGGTCGGCGTGGTGAGCGGCGGCAGGCTGGAACTGGCTCCACCGAAGCGGCCGATCACGGTGCAGGACCTGCTCCGCCACACCTCGGGCCTCACCTACGAGCACCAGGGCGACGGCCCCGTGCACAAGCTCTACCAGGAGTCGCGCGTCCGCAGCCGCAAGATCAGCAATGCCGAGCACGCCGCGCTGGTGGCGAGCTTCCCGCTGGTCTGCCACCCCGGCGACGAGTTCAACTATAGCCGCTCCACCGACATCCTCGGTCGCATCATCGAAATCGTCAGCGGCAAATCGCTCGGCGCCTTCCTCACCGAACGCATCCTCGCGCCGCTGCAGATGACCGAGACCGGCTTCTCCACCAGCGAAGCCAACGCCGGCCGGCTCGCCCAGCCGTTCGAAGCCGATCCCTGGACCGGCGACAAGGTCGCGCTGTTCAACATGCTGGAGCAGCCGGTGATGGAGTCCGGCGGCGGCGGACTGGTCTCGACCACGATGGACTACGCCCGCTTCGCGCTAATGCTGCGCAATGGCGGCACGCTCGGCGGCAACAGGATCATAGGCCGCAAGACGCTCGAGCTGATGGCGTCAGATCACCTCGGGCCTGATGTCGTGACCAACGGCACGCTGCTGTCGCCCGGCCACGGTTTCGGCCTCGGCTTCGCCGTGCGCCGCGAGGCCGGCATCGCGCCTTTCCCCGGCAGCGTCGGCCAGTATTTCTGGAGCGGCATTGCGGGAACGTTCTTCTGGATCGATCCGAAGGAGGATCTGGTCGCGGTGTTCATGAGCCAGGGCCCGGGCCAGCGCGATTTTACGCGGACGCTGGTAAGGAATCTGGTGTACGCGGCGGTGGATTGAGGGCAGACCCGTTTTGAACAATCGAGCGGCGAGCTCAGTGCGACCTCTCCCGCTTGCGGGAGAGGTCGGCGCGTAGCGCCGGGTGAGGGCTTTCTCCTCGTTGGGAGTCTCTCTGTGGAGACACCCTCTCCCCACCCCTCTCCCGCAAGCGGGAGAGGGAGCGCACTGTTCGTCGCCGCCACGCCTCGGCCGCAATCGCTCAACTAATCGTCGCGCCGCCGTCGATCACCATGGTCTGGCCGGTCATGAAGTCGCCGGCCGCAGAGCCCAGGAACACCGCGGCGCCCGCGATCTCGTCAGGGATGCCGATGCGGAGCAGCGGCGAGCGCGCGGTCGAGGCCTTCAAATTCTCCGGATTGTCCCACAGCGCTTTGGCAAAATCGGTCTTGATCAGGCCGGGCGCGATGCAGTTCACGCGGATGTTGTGCTTGCCGTATTCGCAAGCCAGGTTGCGCGCGAGCTGCATGTCGGCGGCCTTCGAGATCGCGTAGGCGCCGAGGATCGTCGAGCCCTTCAGGCCGCCGATCGAGGAGACGATGATCACCGAGCCGTCCTTGCGCTCGATCATCTGCGGCACCACCATCGAGATCAGCCAGTTGTTGGCGACGATGTTGTTGTCGAGAATTTTTCGGAACTGATCGTCGGAGATGCCAGCGAGCGGACCGTAATACGGGTTCGACGCGGCGTTGCAGACCAGCACGTCGATCTTGCCGAAGGCGTGGTTGCTCTCGTCGACGAGGTTTTGCAGATTCTCCTTCGAGGAGATGTTGGCGGCGATCGCGACCGCGGTGCCCTTGCCGAACTTGTCGTTGATGCCCTTGGCGACCTCGTCGCAGACATCGGCCTTGCGCGAGGAGATCACGACCTTGGCGCCGTGCTCGGCCATGCGCTCGGCGATCGCAAGCCCAATGCCGCGGGTCGAGCCGGTGATGACGGCAACTTTGCCCTTCATGTCGAACAAGGTCATGTTTCTCTCCCAGATTATGATTTGATTGGTGTGAAGCTTACGCCGTGTCCGCACGAACGGACAACAGCCTCAGGCGAGCTTCTTGACTTCCGGTCCCGACGGCTGATGCATCTCGGCATGCGCGTCATCGGCGATCCACGGCTGCTGGTTCACCATCGGCAGCCGCCAGACCGAGCGCTCGGGGCTTGTGAAATAATCGAGCCGCGTGATCGAGACATTGTCGATGTCGAACGACAGCGCCCGCTCCAACTGGCCGTCGAGCGCGAGGCCGATCGCCGCCTTGATGGTGCCGCCATGCGCGACCGCGATCACGTCCTGCCCCGCCGCTTCATTGTTGATCCGCTCGACGGTGCGCCGCGTACGATTGTAGAGGTCCATGAAGCTTTCGCCGCCGGGCGCGGGCTCGTTGATGTCGGCAAACCAGCTGGTGCCGACGGGACGGCTGGCGATGAACGCGGCGCGATTCATGCCCTGCCACTTCCCGAGATTCTGCTCGGCGAGGTCCGCCTCCCACTTCATTGACGCAGGCCGCGGATAGCCCGCCTCCCAGATCGCTTCGGCCGTTTGATGCGTGCGCATCAAATTGCTCGAATACCAGACTGCCTTGCGTGGCAGCACCTTGGCAACAGCGTTGAACACATAGGTGTCGCTGGTGTCGCAGGCGAGATCGCTCTGTCCGTAGATATTGCCGCCGTCATTGCGCACCGGCGCATGACGAACCCACCACCAGCGTGTCGTGACCACATTCGGCTTGTCTGCAGTTGCCATGAGCCTCTTCCATCCCGTGTGATGTCGCTGTACGTCAGGTGCGAACGTGTCTCAAGACACTTTACCGTTTGAAATTCTGTTTGAAATTCCGTTGCGCGGCAAGCGTCGCGTACAACCAAAGGGAGAAACACATGGGCCGTCTGCAAGGCAAATCCGTCATCATCACCGGCGCCGGCAGCGGCATCGGCCGCGCGGCTGCACTGCTGTTCACCAAGGAAGGCGCCAAGCTGATCGCGGTCGATCGCACCGAAGCGGTGAAGGAGACCGTCGACGAGGTGAAGAAGGCCGGCGGCGTCGCCGAGGCGATGATCGCCGACGCAGGCTCCGAGCAGGACGTGATGTCCGTGATCGACAAGGCCGTGAAGACGCACGGCCGGCTCGACGTGATCTGGGCGAATGCTGGCGTCTCCGGCGGGCTCGTTCCGCTCGGCGAGCAGACCGTCGAACAGTGGCAGGAAGTGCTGCGCGTCAATCTGATCGGACCGTTCCTCGCGGTGAAGCATGCAATGCCGCACATGGTGAAGCAGCAGTCCGGCGCGATCGTGCTCACCGCGTCCGTCGCAGGCCTCAAGGCCGGCGCGAGCGGACATCCCTATGCCGCGAGCAAGGCCGGCGTGATCTCGCTGGTGCAGACTGCCGCCTATTCGCTCACCGGCACCGGCGTGCGCATCAACGCCGTGTGCCCGGGCCTGATTGAAACCGGCATGACCAAGCCGATCTTCGACCGCGCCAAGGAGCGCGGCACCGCTGACAAGATCGGCCAGCTCAACCCCTTGAAGCGCCCCGGCCAGCCGCACGAGCTCGCCGCGATGGGACTGTTTCTGGCCAGCGACGAGGCATCGTATGTGAATGGCCAGGCGTTCCCGGTGGACGGCGGCCTGACCGCGTCGATGCCGTATACGGGGAAGCCGGTTTAGCACGCGCGCTCTCGTGTCCCGGACGCGCTGCAACGCGCAAGCGTTGCTGCGCAGAGCCGGGACCCAGGAAGCCACACGGTTTGCTGCCGCATGGGCCCCGGCTCTGCAGCGCATCACTTCGTGCTGCGCTGCGTCCGGGGCACGAGACCGTTGTTGAATGACTGACATGAGTTCGCATCCTCGCGGCTTGTTTCGCCCGAGCTTTGCTTTGTCGCCTCACCCTCCATTGAAAGAGGGCGCAGGGAAGGCCGGGAGCCGGCTGGCTCCCATTGACCGCTATGCCATGAGTAGATTGCGCTACACTGCACAGCGGGTAACAGGGCAGCCGGAGGCATCCCGGCCTTCCCTGCGCGGATGGTTGGAACGGCTTATGTCGTGCTCTCCCCGGGGAGCGATGCACTATTGCCCCCGTCGCCTCGCGGATGACTGATGTGAGCGCCCGGTTGGGCCGCACGCATCACCGCAACACTTGGCGCACAGACCCCGGGCGCCAGGACCACACGATTTGGCCGTACGCAGATCACACCGGTCGTGTGCGCGAGGTCTCCGCTCACGGTTGCCCGCCCTGCAAAACCCTTCGCGCCGATGCGACCCACGTCCACCGCCGCCCGGCCCGCGTTCGTGACGATCGCGATACGCCCCTCTTCCTTGGGCCGGAGTGAGCGACACATACGCCATTTCCGAATTTCGGTAAAGCGGAATATTTTTTGCCACCGGTATCGACCTATGGATGGCGTGTTTTGCCCGTCGGGTAACACAACGGATTGATGCGTAAGGTGGGTTACGCGACAATCGCAACGATGAACAACGCGCTCGCGACCACCGATGCCACCGTCCGCACATGGTTCCAGAACACCCAGTCCTTCAGATACGCCGCCCACACCACGCCTGCCTCCGGCGACGACGGCTGCACCGCGGCTAGCGCGTCGTTCAGCGGCACGTTGAACACCAGCGTCACCACGAACATGCCGACGACGTAGAGGCCGCCGCCGGCGATCATGCTCACCGCCCCCGGCTCGCTCAACCGCAGCACCCCCATCACCACCAGCGTCGCGCCCGCCACCGTCGTGCCGAGAAACAGCGGCATGAACAGCGAGCGCACGATGTCGACATTGATGGCGTTCATCGCCGCGATGCCGGCGGCCTGGTCGAGCCGCCCGAGCGCAATCATGACGAAGGTCGAGAAGGCGAAATAGACGCCGGCCATGAGGCCGCAGCCTACGGCCGAAAACCAGAGCAATCCGCCCGTCATAACCTGCCGCATGCCACACCTCCCTCAAACACGATAAACTCTCGCATTTGATAAAGGCGATAAACTCTCTTATTTCTGGCGTCAAGCGCGGATGGCGGGAATCACGATGCCGGAACGGAAGATCAGGACGGGCAAAGCGACGCAGGCGGCCGGACGGCGCACGCCGCTGGTGCCGACGCAGGAACGCAGCCGGGAGCGTTTCGATCGCATTCTGGCGGCTGCGAGCGAAATCCTCACCGAGAAGGGCAGCGACGCCTTCCGGATGAGCGACATCGTCGAGCACACCGGGATCGCCTTCGGCTCGCTCTATCAATATTTTCCGGACAAGAGCGCCGTGATCGGAACGCTCGCGGAGCGCTGCAACGCCATCGGCCGCGACTGCGTCCAGCGCGACCTCACCGAGATGAAGAAGCTGTCCGACCTCCACGCGGCGCTGTGCCGCATCACCGACGGGTATTACCAGATGTTCCGCGATCACCCGGTGATGCATCACATCTGGCGGGCGACGCAAGGCGACCGGACGCTTCAATCCATCGACGAGGAGGATGTGGCGTTTCTCGCCGGCCTGCTGCGCGACGCCCTGCATCGCGTGACACCGAAGCAACCCGCCCCTGCCCTCGCGACATTCTCGCAACTGGCGATGATCCAGATCGCGGCCGCAGTCCGGCATGCCATCTCGCTCCCGTCAGCGGACGCACGCCGGATGCTCGATCTGTTCAAGCGCATGCTGCCGTCGGATCTCTCGGCGCTGCGCTAAGATTCGGCGAATGCACCCTTCGCGATCGAATTTGCCCGAACCGCCACTCCATTGGTATGGTTCGTGCAAGCGGCGACACCGTCCTCCATCTCATGAACGAGACAATGCCCAATCCGATCTTTCCGAGCTCGCGCCCCGATCGCATCCGCAACATGCTCGCCGACCTCGTCGGCTTCGACACCATCAGCGATCGCACCAACCTGCCCCTGATCGCGCATATCGAAAGCTATCTCGCCTTCCTCGGCGTCAAGGGCGAGCGCATCACGGACGAGACCGGTAAGAAGGCCTCGCTTTGGGTCACGATCGGACCGGAGGATCGGCCGGGTTTCGTGCTGTCGGGCCATACCGATGTGGTGCCGGTCGTAGGCCAGGACTGGAGCCATGATCCGTTTAAACTCATCGAACGCGACGGCAAGCTCTACGGCCGCGGCACCACCGACATGAAGGGTTTTGTCGCGGTGTGCCTCGCCATGGTGCCGGAGATGCAGGAGGCGAAGCTTTCGACGCCGATCCATCTTGCGATCTCCTATGACGAGGAGATCGGCTGCGTCGGCGTGCGGCCGATGCTCGCCGAGGTCGCGAAGAAAAAGGTGAAGCCGCTTGGCTGCTTCGTGGGCGAGCCGACCGAGATGAAGGTCATCATCGGCCACAAGGGCAAGCACGGCGTGCGCGCGACATTCCACGGCCTCGCCCGCCACTCCTCGATTGCGCCCGACGGCGTCAACGCCATCGAATACGCCGCCGAGCTGATCACCGAGATCCGCCGCCGCGCGGTGAAGCTCGCAGGCGAAGCCGAGCGCGGCAGTCTCTACGATGTCCCGCACTCGACGCTGCTGACCAGTATCGTGCACGGCGGTGCGGCGCTGAACATCGTGCCTGACACTTGCACGGTGGATTTCGAATGCCGCGGCATCGGCATCACGGAGTCGCGGGAGGTGACGGATGCGATCGTCGCCTGGGCCAAGGCCGAGCTCGAGCCGGCGATGAAGGCAAAGAATGCCGAATGCGGCATCGATTTCGAGGAGATCCTGGACTACCCCGCGCTCGATACCGCGTCCGACGCGGCGATCGTCACGTTGGCCAAGCAGCTAGCCGGGCGCAACGACCACGCCAAGGTCGCCTTCGGCACCGAAGCGAGTTTGTTCGCCGACATGGCCGATATCCCGTCTGTCGTCATCGGCCCCGGCGCGATCGCGCAGGCGCATACGCCGGATGAGTTCATCGCGATGGCGGAGCTGGAGAAATGCGCGGGGTTTGTGGAGAAGCTGATCGCGCATTGCGCAGAGGGGTAGACGGCGCTGCCGTAGGGTGGGCAAAGCGAAGCGTGCCCACCATTTCCACCACGAGTGCGAACAGATGGTGGGCACAGCGCTACGCGCCTTTGCCCACCCTACAAGAGCGGTCAATGCGGGGGCTCGTGACCCACCTCCTCGTCATTGCGAGGAGCTGTTGCGACGAAGCAATCCAGGCTGCCGCCGCGGAGGTAGTCTGGATTGCTTCGCTTCGCTCGCAATGACGGCGCGTGTGGAAGGAGCGACGCACCAAAGCAAAAGGCGCAGCCAACGACCGCGCCTTCGCTAATCTTACACCGCGCCGGCCTTCTGCGCGTAGTCCCACGAGGCCTTCGACAGCGGCACGGTGCGCTTGGCAGATTCCAGCGCCTTGGCATTCGCCGCGGTGCCATCGCGGACACGGCCGGCGATGCCTTGCGTGATGCCGGCAAGGCGGAACAGATTGTAGGCGAAGTACCAGTTGAGATCCGGCACCGTCATCCTGGTGACGTTGCAATAGATCTGTGCGGCCTCCTCCACACTCGGGATGTTGAGCGCCTTAAGATCGACGCCGTGCAGACCCGGCATGACCCACTGCATCAACAGATAGGTGAAGTCGGCCATGGGATCGCCGAGCGTCGACAGCTCCCAATCGAGCACGGCCAGCACGCGCGGTTCCGTCGGGTGGAAAATCATGTTGTCGAGGCGATAGTCGCCGTGGACGATCGAAACGCGCGCCTGCTCCGGCACGGTCTTGGGCAGCCATTCGGCGACCTTCTCGAACTCCGGAATGTGCTGAGTTTCGGACGCCCGATACTGCTTGGTCCAGCGATCAATCTGGCGCGCGAAATAGTTGCCGGGCTTGCCGAAATCACCGAGACCGATCGCGACGGGATCGTACATGTGGAGTTTCGCCAGCGTCTCGATCTTGCTGGTGAAGATTTTTCGGCGCGCGTCGGCATCCTGGCTCGGCAGCGACGGATCCCAGAACACCCGGCCCTCCTCCATCGACATGATGTAGAAGGCAGCGCCAATGATGCTGTCGTCCTGGCACAGCGCATAGGCGTGCGCGACCGGAAAACCCTGCTTTCCAAGAGCTGCGATGACGCGATATTCGCGGTCGACCGCATGCGCCGACGGCAACAACTTGCCGAACGGCTTTCTGCGCATCACGTAGGAACGGTTCGGCGTGTTCAGCCGGTAGGTCGGATTGGACTGGCCGCCCTTGAACTGGAGGACGACCAGCGGCCCCTGGTAGCCTTCGACGTTCTCCTTCATCCAGGCCTCGAGCCGCAGCTCGTCGAAGCGATGACGCTCCTCGACCGGCTTGGTGCCCGAGAACTCTTCGTCTTTCCTGACGCCGTCAGCCACAGTGACGCTCCCTTGAACTTCTTGAAGGGAGCGCCACGAAGCCCTCCCCGTTCTTAATGCTTGGGGGAATTGGCATACTTCCGAACTTCGAGCCTTGCAATGGCGCGATTGTGCACCTCGTCCGGACCGTCGGCGAGCCGCAGCGTGCGGATGCCGGCGTAGTCCTTGGCAAGACCGGCTTCGTCGGAGACGCCGGCGCCACCGAAGGCCTGGATCGCCTCGTCGATGATCTTCAGCGCCATGTTCGGAGCGGCGACCTTGATCATGGCGATCTCGGCCTGCGCGGTCTTGTTGCCGACCTTGTCCATCATGTCGGCGGCCTTGAGGCAGAGCAGACGCGTCATCTCGATGTTGGTGCGGGCCTCGCCGATGCGCTGCTCCCACACAGAATGCTCGACGATCTTCTTGCCGAAGGCGGTGCGCGACATCAGCCGCTTCACCATCTTCTCCAGCGCCTCCTCGGCCTTGCCGATGGTGCGCATGCAGTGGTGGATACGGCCCGGACCAAGGCGGCCCTGCGCGATCTCGAAGCCGCGGCCCTCGCCGAGCAGGATGTTCTCCTTCGGCACACGCACGTTCTCGAGCAGCACCTGGGCATGGCCGTGCGGCGCGTCGTCGAAGCCGAACACCGGCAGCATCTTCTCGACCTTGATGCCGGGCGTGTCGAGCGGAACCAGGATCTGCGACTGCTGCTGATGCTTGGCCGCGTTGAAATCGGTCTTGCCCATCAGGATCGCGATCTTGCAGCGGGGATCGCCGACGCCGGACGACCACCATTTGCGGCCGTTGATGACGTAGTGGTCGCCGTCGCGCTTGATGCTGGTCTCGATGTTGGTGGCATCCGACGAAGCGACAGCCGGCTCCGTCATCAGGAACGCCGAACGGATCTCGCCGTCCATCAGCGGACGCAGCCATTTGCGCTTCTGCTCCTTGGAGCCGTAGCGCATGAACACTTCCATGTTGCCGGTGTCGGGCGCGGAGCAGTTGAACACTTCGGAGGCCCAGGAGATGTGGCCCATCTGCTCCGAGAGCAGCGCGTATTCCAGATTGGTCAATCCCGCGCCGCGGAATTCATCATCCTCATGCTCGTTCGGCGGCATGAACATGTTCCAGAGGCCTTCGGCCTTCGCCTTCTTCTTGAGATCTTCCAGAACCGGAATGACCTTCCAGCGCTCGCCGCTGTGATCCTGCTCATTGTAAACAGGCACCGCCGGACGCACGTGCTTGGTCATGAAGGACTGCACGCGGTCGAGCCATTCCTTCTGCTTGGGGGACAGATCGAAATCCATGGGACGCTCCTCGGTCTCGCTTTGAAAGCCTGTTTTGCGCCGGACTGTCCTCCCGCAATGCGCGGCCCGCAAGCGCCATTCGGCGGATCACGGATCGTGGAACCGGCCCCGCTTGGGTAGCGGCGCAATTCCATCATGCGGATTGACTTTTCCCGGCCTTCAAACGATAGTTTCATACAAGTGTTTGAATTGCAACTCCCTCAGGGAGAGCGCCGATGGCCAGCGATCATACAAGGTCTGCCATTCTTGCCGCCGCCGAACGGCTCTACGCCGATCGCGGTTTCGGCGACGTCACGCTGCGCGACATCGTCGCCGCGGCCAATGTCAATCTCGCCGCTGTGAACTATCATTTCGGCTCGAAGGACGAGCTGATCTCGGAACTGTTCGTCACCCGCAGCCTGGCGCTCAACCGCGAGCGTCTCCAGGAATTGCGCGCGGCGGAAGACAAGGGCGGCGGGCGTGCCGAGATCGCAGACATTCTTCGCGCCCTGGTCGGACCGACCTTGCGTGGCTGCCTGGGCCCGGAGAACGAGCGCTCGACCGCGGCGCGCTTCATGATCCGCGTCAACATCGAGTCGGTGCCGCCGATCCGGCGGATCCGCAATCGCGAGATTGATCATTTGCGCAAGTTCGTCGCCGCGATGCGTCGGGCGCTGCCGGGACTATCCGATGTCGAGTTGTTCTGGGGCCTGCATTTTTCCCTCGCCATGGCGCAGCAGACGGTGCGCGACAGCGAACGGCTGACAAAGCTCTCCGAAGGCAAGTGCGACGTCGATGACGTCGAGGCCATCGTCGCGCGCGTGGTGAGCGTCTCGGTGATGGCGCTGACGGCCGGAAAGACGGAGCCCAAGGCGCAAGCCAAGCTCCTGGCGCGCTAGGCTCGCCTCACATCATCGCGATGCAGTCGATCTCGATGTCGAAAGGGCCGAACCATTCCGGCGTGCAGACGAAAATCCGCGCCGGCGGATCGACCGGGAAGTAGCGGGCGTAGACCGCGTTGAACGCGGCGAAGTGTTTGGTCGAGGTGCAATAGACGTTGCACTTCATGACGTTGTCGAGCGACGCTCCTGCTGTCTCCAGGCAGAGCTTCATCTGCTCCATGATGATCTCGCTCTGCCGCTCGATTCCCGTCCCCCCGATCTCGCCCGTCTGAGGGTCGAACGGCGGCAGCCCCGAAACAAAAATCATGTTGCCAGCGCGCGTCACCGGCGAGGCCGGCGCCTTCACGCGGTCGAGAAAGGACGAGATCGGTTCGACGCGGAGCGCTTCGCGTTTCATGGGCCACCACCTTCGGTTCAAGCGAGACTGGTGCCTGACTACACTATATTGCAGCCGGCGTGTTTCGCTTCTGATCGAAGTGTGATCGCCGGCGCGGGCTAAGCCCGCTGCGGCATCTCTTCGGCCTCTTCCTTGGCGAGCAGCAGCAGCATCTCGATGCCCATGTCGCCTTCCTGCGGCGAGCGGATGAACTTGATCTCTTCGGAACTTTGCCGCAGCGCGGCAATGATCGCGACCGCCTGGTTGGCCGTCGCCGCCTCAGTCGCCAGAATTGCCTTCTGGTCTTTCGCTTGGAACCCGATGGTGTAGGACATGCGCTTCCCTCCCGTACCCAATGGGAGAGATCGAATCTGAGTCGCGGGCGAAGCGGAAGCCTGTGTGGATACGGACCGGGTTTGTCTGGGGATTGCGCGCAAGCCTCGCGTAAGGCCACGAGATCGTCATGCTTCCGTCACTAATCGATCGGCGCCGCTCCTACGCAAGCCCGAGCATCGCGCGCGCGTCCTGCGCGGTCGCGACAGTTGCTCCGAGGTTCTTCAGGATGGACGCGGCGTGTGCGACCAGCTCGGCATTGGTCTTCGCCAGCACGCCCTTGGACATATAGAGATTGTCCTCCATGCCGACGCGAACGTGGCCACCGAGCAGCCAGGCCTGCGCCACCATCGGGAATTCGGCGCGGCCGATGCCGAAGCCGGACCAGATCGCGCCCGGCGGCAGCAGGCTGCGGGCGTAGAACATCGTCTCCGGCGTGGCGGAGAAGCCATATTTGACGCCGAGCACGAAGCGCCCGCCGGGACCGGTCGTCAGGTTGATGACCAGGCTTTTGTTGCGGGCTCGGATGCGCTCCACGACGTCGCGGTAGAGGTCGATCGACATCGAGGGCCGCCCTGTCGCGGGATCGCGGACATGGATGTGGGCGATCACGGCGCCGGCTTCGGCGGCTTCCAGCGCGGACGTCGCGATCTGCTCGGGCGTGATGGGCAGATACGGCGACTGCTCGGGCTTCGTCAGGTTGCCCGTGATCGCGCAGGTGATGATGGTTTTGCCTGATGTCATCGATGTTCGCCCTTTGCCCGTCTAACTCAACGTGATCGCTGCCATCTTCCCTTCTCCCCTTGTGGGAGAAGGTGGCGCGAAGCGTCGGATGAGGGGTTCTGTCCGCGACTTCAACTTACAGTGTCGCGCGCGGAGCCCTCACCCGTCTCGCCGCTATCGCGGCGAGCCACCCTCTCCCACAAGGGGCCCACAAGGGGAGAGGGGAAGAAAAATCAGATAATCCCCTGCTGCTTCAGCTCATCGATCTTCCCCGCATCATAGCCGAGCTTGGCACCTAACACCTCCTGGGTGTGCTCGCCGAGCAGCGGCGGGGCGCGGTAGGTTGTGATCGGGGTCTCCGAGAAGGTCAGCGCGTTGCGGATCAGCGACAGATCCGGCTCGAAGGGATGGTCGACCTTCACCCGCATGCCGCGCGACTGGACGTGCGGATCGGAAAACACCTGCTCGAAATTGTTGATCGGCCCGGACGGCACGCCGGCCTCCTCGAGCTTGTCCAGCCAATAGGCCACGGGCTTCTTCAGGAACAGGCCGGCGAAGATCGCCATGATCTCCTTGCCGTGCACGACGCGGTCGTTGTTCTTTATGAAGCGCTTGTCGTCGGCGAGCCCGGGCTCGCCGAGCACGGCGCAGGTGCGCTGGAACTGGCCGTCATTGCCGACCACCAGCATCAGCTCGCCGTCGGTGCAGCGGAACACGCCGGCCGGCATGCCGCCATTGCCCCAGGTGCCGCGGCGCGGCGGCATCTTGCCGTTGACGAGGTAGATCTGCAGCCAGTGCGACAGCGAGGCGATCACCGTATCGAACAGGCAGACGTCGATGTGCTGTCCCTGCCCGCCATTGACGTCGCGATGGTAGAGCGCCGACAAGAGCCCGATCGAAGTGTTCATGCCGGTCATGTAGTCGACGATGGACGGGCCGACTTTCATCGGGCCCTCGCCGGGCTCGCCGTCGATATGGCCGGTGACGCTCATCAGGCCGCCCATCGCCTGAAGGATGGCGTCATAGCCGGCGCGTGGTGCGTAAGGCCCGGTCTGGCCGAAGCCGGTCACCGAGCAATAGATGATTTTGGGGTTGATCGCCTTGATCGTCTCGTAGTCGAGGCCGTAGCGCTTGAGATCGCCGACCTTGTAGTTCTCCATGAAGACGTCGGCGTCCTTGGCGAGCTCGCGGATGATTGCCTGCCCCTCGGGCTTGGCGATATTGACCGTGACCGACTTCTTGTTGCGATTGGCGCAGAGATAGAACGAGTTGTTGTTGTTCGCCTTGCCCTCGGGATCGGTCAGGTAAGGCGGGCCGAAGGCGCGCGCGTCGTCGCCGGTGCCGGGCCGCTCGATCTTGATCACATCAGCGCCGAGATCGCCCAGCATCTGGGCCGACAACGGCCCTGCAAGCACACGCGTGAGGTCAAGGATCTTGATGCCTGAGAGCGGCAAGGCCGACATGTCGATTTCCTCCGGGGAACTGGATCTTGGCGCGGCGGCGAGATCGCGGACCGTGCTCCCTGCGGATACACCATTTTCAGGTCCCGAGCACTGCGCGCTGGGCATACGGCCATCCCCCGTCGCGCAGCAGAGTAGCCCGCTGCAACCAATTCCGCGTTGCGAATATTGTCCGGTCGACCTCAGGTCGCGGCTGCCGCAGCCACCTGCGGCCGCCTCCGCCCGAGCATGACCAGGATCAGCACCGTTGCGCAGGAAAAGGCCAGGGTGAGGCCAAGTGCGCCACGGCTGCCGAACTGGGTGAGCAGGCCGGCGAGCAGCGGCGGCGAGATCGCAGAGGCCAGATTGAGCGGCAGCGCGATCATCGACATCGCCTTGGCGAATTCGGCCTGGTCGTAGAACACGAGCGGGATCGTCGCCCGCGCCACCGCCATCGCGCCGCTGCCGGCACCATAAAGCAGGATGAAGGTCGCGACCGCCCAGGTCGCGCCCTCGCTCAGCATCAGCAGCACCATGGCGACGGGAAGCGCGGTGCCGGCGACGAGCCCGGTGGTGATGCCGTCCCATCGGCCGCCGCCGAGGAAGTCGAGGCCGCGGGCGCTGACCTGGATCACGCCCAGCATGGAGCCGAATGCAAGCGCCTGCGTCGGCGCGAGGCCCTCCGCTCGCAGCAGCTCGATCAGGATGGCGCTGATGCCGAAATTGACGAAGGCGTTCATCGTGATCACGCAGACCACGAGACCGAAGGTGCTCTTTGGAATCGCAGGAGGCGGCGCAGCCTTGACTGTCGCGCCACGATCGTCAGTCGCAATTTTCCGGCGCGGCACGAGAAACGCATAGAGCGGAAGGTTGATGGCGAGCATCATCGCCGCATAGACGAGACAGGTGCCGCGCCAGCCGAGCCAGGCGCTGAGGAACGACGTCGTCGGCCAGAAGATGCTGCTGGAGAGACCCGTCACCAGCATCAGCCCGCCGATGGCATTCTTGGCGCCCCGTCCGGCGAGCTCGTTCAGCATGATATAGGCACCGGTCGACAACGTGGCGCTGCCGCCCATGCCGAGAATGAGCCAGCCGGCAAAGTAGAGTATTGGCTCACGCGCGAAGAACAGGACGACGTAGCCCGGCACGGAGACAACAGTGCCCACCATCATCACCTTGCGCGCACCGTGCCGCGCAAAGGCCTTGGCGAGCCAGGGCGCACACAGGCCCATGGTGACATAGAGAACCGAGCTGCCCGCAAACACCGCCGGCAGGCTCAAGCCGAGATCGGCCCCGAGGTCGCGGCCAACCACGGCCGGAAGGCCGATCGTACCCCATCCAATGAGTTGGGTGATTGCCAGCACCAGCAGGACCCCGATGAGCCTGCTGTCAGATTTCAAGAACCGCATTCCAGTCGTCGCCTGCCCGGCAGGCGCGGATCACGCCTGTGAGGCATGTCTTAGCCGGAGACTCAAGCCCCCAGGCATATCGGTTCCGAATGGCATGGCGGCGCCAGCCGCAGAGCAGCCGCCCCCTTCCGGCCCAATGCGACCCGAGCCCCCCGACGTCCAGGCCGCGATCCGAACATTGCGGCTCACGTTTTCGTCGACAGAAACACAAACACCGGGCGGACCGCCCCTTCCAGCAAGTCGCGCTTGGGTCGCGAGCGCGCCAGCACCCGGATACCCAGGAGAACAGTCAGCAACAGCCGCGCGAGATCTTCGCCCGACTGGGCGCTCGTGATCGTCCCCGACAACTGCCCTCTCTCCACACAACGCCGGAAGAAGGCCTCGACGTCGCCAAGCACACGGGCCACCACTTGCCCGAATTCCTTGTCATGCGGCGCAAGTTCGAGCGCCGAATTCACCAGCATGCACCCCTTGCGCTCCTTGTCCACAAGCGACCGCTCGACGATCTCCTCGAAGAAGGCCTTCAGTGCATCGAACGGCGGGAGTTCGTTCTCGAAGCGCCGCACGCGGTCGCCGAAGCTCATGCTGACATAGTGATCCAGCGACCGCCTGTAGAGCGATCGCTTGTCCCCGAACGCATTGTAGAGACTCGCGCCCGTGATACCCATGCTCTCGGCAAGATCACGGACCGAAGTCGCCTCGTACCCCTGCGACCAGAAACGTTGGACAGCGGCGTCGAGAACTGCCTTCTCATCGAATTCTCTCGGTCGCGCCATCGAAGTCTCGTCCGTGCCTAGCCGGCGAAGCTCGTCATTGCCGCCTCGACGATCACTGCGCCCGCCTCCTGGGTGAAATGACCCGCATCCGCCAATTCGAGCGGCGGCGGACAGTTCCGGATGGTTGCCCGCAAGGCCAGCATCGCCGGCGGCCCAAGAACGGGATCCTTCATGCCGATGGCCATGAAGCTCTTGCCGGCCCACTGCTTCGACCAGAAGTCGCGGGCCCGGCGTGACAGCGCCGCTCCGTCCGCGTCGGCACGGTCCGGCACAAGGTTCGGAAACCGTCGCACACCGACCTTGTATTGGATGTCCGGATATGGAGCCGCATAGGCCGCGGCCTCCGCGTCGCCGAGCGTCGGCACGGCGCGATGCATCAGAGCCGCAACGTCCATGTCGGGCTTGCTGTTCGAGAATGCGCGCCAGGACAGAAAGCCTTCGCCGAGCGGCACGTCGCCGGTCCCGAGCGTGGTGTTCATGACCAGAAGCCGTTCGAACCGAGCCTGCATGTCCATCGGAATGGTGAGGCCGATCAGCCCGCCCCAATCCTGGCAGACGAGCGTGATCCGCTTGAGATCAAGCTCTTCGATCAAGGAGATGACGGAGGCGCGGTGGAAGTCGAAAGTATAGATCGACTCCTCCGCCGGCTTGTCGGACCGGCCGAAGCCGAAGAAATCCGGCGCCACCACGCGCATGCCGGCGGCCACAAAGGCCGGCACCATCTTGCGATAGAGATAAGACCAAGTGGGCTGCCCATGCAGACACAGCGCGACCGGAGCGTCGGCCGCGCCTTCGTCCAGATAGTGCATGCGCAGGCCTCCCCGATCTTCGAGATAGTTGGGCGGAAACGGATAGCCCGGAAGATCGGTGAAGCGTTCGTCTGGGGTTCGCAAGATGGTCATCGTGTTCCTCCTGCGCGTGGCGGGATCAACTCGGCCGCGATGTGCCGCGGTCGGCAAACCGCCTATTCCGCCGCTTGCGCAGACCTTTGTAGCACGGCCAGGACCTCCAGCGGCTCGGCCCGGCGGCGATAGTCCACTCCAGTATCGGCGAACAGGATCACACCGTTCATGCCGATGACATAAGTCGCCGAGAGCGGAAGCGACCACTCGTCCGGTGCGCCATTCTTCGCCGGGATATCGAGACCGAACGCGTCATAGGCCCACTTCAACTCGTCGGTGAACGTGTAGACTAGGCCAAAAGCCTTCCCGACGATCTGGCCGACATCGCTCAACACCGGAAAGGTCAGAGCGTTCTTCTCCGCAGTCGTGACGGTGTCGTCGGGCTTCTCGGGGCTGATCGCGACCAGGCTCGCGCCGGCAGCGCGAATCTTCGGCAGGAGATTCTGGTAGGCGCGCAGTTCGAGATTGCAGTAAGGGCACCAGCCGCCGCGGTAGAACGTCACGACGACCGGCCCTTTCGCCAACAGGGTCGATACGTCGAACGGCTTGCCATCGACTCCCGGGAGGGTGATCTGAGGCGCCTGCTCCCCAACCTGCTTGGCGAGCCTGCCGAGGCCGACATCGGACAGATGTGCGATGTGGCGCTCCATGACCGCGCGGCGCTCCGCCGGGACACGCTGCATCCAGCCGGCCAGGAATTCCCCGAGCTGTTCGGACAGTGTATTGCTCATATCGATTTGCTCCAATCGGATCCGCAGCGGTCAGGCTGCGACGTAATTTTGCGGGAACAGGTTTCGGCGCGCCTCTTCGTCCATCTCGCGCTTGAAGGTGAGGTTTTTGCCGATTGCCCGCGCCCGCGTCACTGCGGGGCGGCCATCCACACTGGCAAACCAGCGCGCGACGTTCGGGAACTCCGCAAGACGGCCCTCGCCGAGCACGAAGTTCGACCGATCGACCCAGCCCCACGCCGCCACATCCGCGATCGTGAAACCGTCGCCCACGATGAAGCTGCGACTTTCAAGGTGCTGATCCAGCACCTGATAGTGCCGCTCCGCCTCCCGCAGGTAGCGGTTCTGGGCATATGGGATCTGCTCCGGGGCAGCGCGCCGGAAATGAACCGATTGGCCCGAGTACGGTCCGAGCCCCGTCGCCACGAACATAAGCCACGACAGCAACTCGCCGCGGTCGGCGGGGTCGCCGAGCAGCTTGCCGGATTTCTCGGCGAGATAGAGCAGGATCGCGTTGCTGTCGAAAACCCGCACCGGCCCCTTGCCGAGTCCTTCCGTATCGATGATGGCAGGCGTCTTGCCGTTCGGATTGATCGCCCTGAACTCGGGCGTGTGCTGCTCGCCCTTGAGCGTGTCGACCGGCACGACTTCATACGAGATCGCGGCCTCCTCGAGCAGAAGCGCCACCTTCATCGGGTTGGGCGTATGATGGAAGTAAAAGCGGATCATTCCAGTGGCTCCTCTGGAGCTTTCGACCTTGCGGGCCAACAGCCGTGACGACCGGCCTCGCTCCACCGCCGGTCGATTTAGATCGAACGTTATAAAACGCCCCCGGACTTTGCAAGCGCCGAGGGTGCAACCCGACAATGGCGTGCACGGCAGCGATGTCGAAAATCGGCTCGGCTTCCGCAGGAATCGACGCGCGGCTTCGCGTTCAAGATTTCGTGTGATTTCCTCAAAGCGCGCACGCAAGTCCCTGACGTCGAAGGCGGTCACTCTGACCGCCCGTCGCGATCAGCCCCCGGCTGGCGCCCCGAGGCTGGTCTGATTGGATGACGGCTGCCCGGCTGCGGCCGGCCTAGCTGCCGAGCGCAGTCTCGCCATCCTTGCGGCCGGGCACGCTGACGTGAACCTCATGCCCCTGCCGGAGTGCCAGCGAGGCAGCGGCCACCGCTGACTCGAACGCCGATTCCTTCGTGGCGTATTTGCCGTTGACGTCACCGTCATGCAGCACGCCCCATTCGTCCTCGACCGGCACGATCGCGTATTGGGCAAGGCCCATCATCCCTCTCCTATCGTTGCGTGACCTGCGGATGCGCCGCCGTCACCCGCCACACCGTGTTGCCACTGTCGTCGGCGACCAGCAGCGCGCCGGTCTTGTCAATGGCAACGCCGACGGGACGGCCGCGCGCCTGATTGTCGCTGTTGAGGAAGCCGGTGACGACGTCCTGCGCCGGCCCGCTCGGCTTGCCATCCGTGAACGGCACGTACACGACCTGGTAGCCGTTCAGCACCTGCCGGTTCCAGCTGCCGTGCTCGCCAACGAAGGCGCCGCTGCGATAGGCGCCCGGCAGGCTGCTGCCGGTCGAGAAGGCGAGCCCGAGCGGCGCGACATGCGAGCTCAGCGCATAATCGGGCACGATCGCCTTGGCGACGAGGTCCGGCCGCTGCGGCTTGACGCGGGGATCGACGTGCTGGCCGTAATAGCTGTAGGGCCAGCCATAGAAGGCTCCGTCCTTCACCGAGGTCATGTAATCGGGCACGAGATCGGGCCCGAGCTCGTCGCGCTCGTTCACCACCGTCCACAGCGCGCCGCTCTGCGGCTCGAAGCTGAGGCCGTTGGGATTGCGCAGACCACTGGCAAAGATGCGCCAGCGGCCGCTGGCGCGGTCGACTTCGAGGATGTCGGCGCGATTGTGCTCGGCCTCCATGCCGTTCTCGGTGATGTTGCTGTTGGAGCCGACACCCACATAGAGCCTTGAACCATCGGGGCTTGCAACCAGGCTCTTGGTCCAGTGGTGGTCGATCGGGCCGCCCGGCAGCGGCGTCAGCACGGTGCCCTGCGCGGTGATCTTGGTGTCGCCTTCGGTGTAAGGATATTTCATGATCGCGTCGGTGTTGGCGACATAGAGATCGTTGCCGACCAGTGCGACGCCGAATGGCGAGTTGAGGTGATCGAGGAAGACGCTTTGCGTATCCGGCACGCCGTCGCCGTTGGTATCGCGCAACAGCGTGATGCGGTTGCTCTCGCCGGTGTCGCCGCCGGAGGTCGCCCAGGACTCGATGTAGCCCATCACGATCTCTTTGGGCCGCTTGATCGCGGCCGCCTTCGGCGCCTTGGATTCCACCACCAGCACGTCGCCATTGGGCAGAACATAGAGCGAGCGCGGATGCTGCAATCCGGTGGCGAACGCCTTGGCCTGCAGGCCCTGCGCGACCGTCGGCGTCTCGTCCTTCTTCCAGCCGACAATGCGAGCGATGTGCATCGGCGGCAGCAGATATTGCTGGATATCGGGCAACTTCGGATTGGCGCCGATCTGCGCCTTGGGATCGCCGCTGCCGTCGTTGCAGCCGGCGAGGCTGAGGAGCGAAGCGCACAGCAAGGCGCGGGCGAACAGAGAGATCATCGCGCAACTCCCACACCGTGGCGGTACACCATGGCCCAGCCGAGCCAGCCGGTCACCGGCAAGATCAGCACGGTGAGCACCGACAGAATGAGACCGAGCGGCCACACCGAGGTCCAGGCATCACGCGTGTGGATGAGCGCATTGAAGATCGCCAGGATCATCGCCACGGCGTTGCCGATCAGGTGCGGCCAGGCCGGCGCCTGCGCGCGCACCAGGCGATTGCCGAGGAAATCGGTCAGGCCGGCGATTGCGGCCAGCACGCCGAAGATGACGCCGACCAGCAGAAGCCAGGCAGAGAAATCCGCCCACATGATCTCGGCCGAGACGAGATAGGCGATGTCAGTCAGCAACGCCCCGACGAAGCACGCGATGGGGATCGGCACCAGCATCGGATGAATGGGATGGCCCGCGATTTGCGCTGTCGAGCGCACGGGCAAGATGTCTTGCACGGTTTGGCCTCGTGTGACGTTTTGCCCACCCGATCGGCCAACTCGTTTTGGAAGTGATGGTTCCTACTATTGTGCGGGGACAACCAAGCCGGCGAGGTACGCTTCGTAAGCCCGCTTCAAGCCATCGTGAAGCGATGTCGTCGCGCGCCAGCCGAGCTGCTCGAGCCGGCCGATATCGAGCAGCTTGCGCGGCGTGCCGTCGGGGCGCGAGGTGTCGAAACTGATCTCGCCGCGATAGCCGACGATCTCGGCAACCACGCGCGCGAACTCGGCGATGGCGATATCCTCGCCGGTGCCGATGTTGATCAGGTCCGCGCCGGAATAGGTCTTCATCAGGTGCACGCAGGCATCCGCCATGTCGTCGACATAGAGGAACTCGCGCCGCGGCGTGCCGGTGCCCCAGACCGCAACGCTCTTCGCGCCCGACAATTTCGCCTCGTGAAAGCGGCGGATCAGCGCCGCAACGACGTGGCTCAGCTCGGGGTGATAATTGTCGCCGGGGCCGTAGAGATTGGTCGGCATCACGCTGATGAAGTCAGAGCCATACTGGCTGCGATAGGCCTCCGCCATCTTGATGCCGGCGATCTTGGCAATGGCGTAAGGCTCATTGGTCGGCTCCAGCGGGCCGGTCAGCACGGTGTCCTCGCGCAGAGGCTGCGGTGCGAGCTTTGGATAGATGCAGGACGAGCCGAGGAACATCAGCTTCTCGGCGCGGTTCACGTGCGCCGCGTGGATCACGTTCGCCGCGATCGCGATGTTGTCGTAGATGAACTCGGCGCGCAGCGTGTTGTTGGCGACGATGCCGCCGACCTTTGCCGCAGCGAGGAAGATCACCTGCGGCCGCACTCGCGCGAACCAGTCGAACACGGCGGCCTGGTTGCAGAGATCGACCTCGCGCCGGTCGACCGTGACAAGCTTCACGTCCTCGCGCGCCAGCCGGCGCACCAGCGCCGCACCGACCATGCCGCGATGGCCGGCGACGTAGACGCTCTTGCCCTTCAGCTCAAACGGTGCGCTTGCCATTTGCGATGTCCCGTTTGGCCTCGGCCAGATCGCTCGCCATCATCTCTTCGACGAGCTGCGCAAAGGTCCGCTTCGGCTTCCAGCCGAGCACCTCGCGCGCCTTGCTGGCGTCGCCGATGAGAAGATCGACCTCGGTCGGGCGGAAATAGATCGGATCGATCTTCACCACCGTCTTGCCGCTTTTGGCATCGACTCCGGTCTCGTCGACGCCTGCGCCGCGCCACTCGAGCCGACGGCCGACCTGCGCGAAGGACAGCTCGACCATCTCCCGGACCGAGCGCGTCTCGCCGGTGGCAAGCACGAAATCGTCAGGCTTGTCGGCCTGCAGGATCATGTGCATGCCCTCGATGTAATCCCTGGCGTGGCCCCAGTCGCGCTTGGCCTCGAGATTGCCGAGATAGAGCGTCTTCTCGAGCCCGACTTCGATGCGCGCCACGCCGCGCGTGATCTTGCGGGTCACGAAGGTCTCGCCGCGGATCGGGCTCTCATGATTGAACAGGATGCCGTTCGAGGCAAACATGCCGTAGGCTTCGCGGTAGTTCACCGTAATCCAGTAGCCATAGAGCTTTGCGACGCCGTAGGGTGAGCGCGGATAGAACGGCGTGGTCTCCTTCTGCGGGATCTCCTGCACCAGGCCGTAGAGCTCGGAGGTCGAGGCCTGGTAGAACCGCGTCTCCTTCTCCATCCCGAGGATGCGGATCGCTTCCAGGAGGCGCAGCACGCCGATGGCGTCGGCGTTGGCGGTGTATTCGGGGCTTTCGAAGCTGACGGCGACGTGGCTTTGGGCGGCGAGATTGTAGATCTCGGTCGGCCGGATCTGCTGCACCAGGCGGATCAGATTGGTCGAATCCGTCATGTCGCCGTAATGCATCAGGAACGGCACGTTGCCGACATGAGGATCCTGGTAGAGATGGTCGACGCGTGCGGTGTTGAACGAGGACGAGCGCCGCTTGATGCCATGCACGACATAGCCGAGCGACAGCAGATGTTCGGCAAGATAGGCGCCGTCCTGGCCGGTCACGCCGGTGATGAGAGCGACCCGCTGGCTCATAATCATAATGTATACTTGCTCCCGATGACACCCCGACAGGCGCGATTGACGCCACCGTCGAAAACTCTCCCTTCTTTGACATATCGGTCGCCGGGGTCAACCTTACAGGTGCGCCCGGGCGGGATTCCCGGGCGTTCCTCTCGAATTAGGCCGCAGCCAGCAAAAACTGCGGGGCTTTACTGCGAACGGTCCGAGGTCCAGCCCTTGTAATCCTTGATATTATCCCGGGTCACGAGCTTCGACGGCAGCAGCTCGACGGTCGAGGCCGGCTTCTGCCCGTTGAGAATGCCGACGCCGACCTGCACGGCGCGCCGCGCCATGAAGAACGGATCCTGCGACGCTGACGCCTGGATCTGCGGCGACGCCGGATCCTTCAGCGAGGCCTCGATATCCGGGGCGCCGTCGACGGCGGTGATGATGATGCCGCTGCGGTTCTGCTGGCGCGCCGCAAGATCGGTGCCGATCGCCTGTGGATCATTGATGGCGAAGATGGCGTCGATCTTGGGGAAGCGCGTCAGATAGCCCTGCGCGACGGTGAGGCCGCCCTCACGCGAACCCTTGCCGTCCTGGTCGCTGGACAGCACCTTGATCCCTGCATTCTTCGCGAAGACGTTCTTGCAGCCGGTGACGCGGTCGATGACGGCGGAGACCTGCGGCCCGTTCTCGATGATGATATCGCCCTTGCCGCCCAGCTTGTCGACGATGTACTGGCAGGAGATCTCGCCGGCCTGGACGTTGTTGGTGGTCACCGTGGCATCGGCGCCTTCGGCCGCGGTGTCGACCGCGACGACGACGATACCCGCCGCCTGCGCCTTCTTGATCGCCGGCCCGATCGCCTTGGGATCGCCGGGATTCAACAGGATCAGGTCGACGCCGGCGGCGATGAAATTGTCGATCTGGGTGACCTGCTTGCCGAGGTCGTATTCGAAGCCGACGGCAGTGATCTTCACATTGGGATTGGTCTTCTTGGCCTCGAACTCGGCGCCCTTCGACAGCGCGACGAAGAACGGATTGCCCATCGACCCCAGCGAGACGCCGATCGACTTGAGCTCCTTGGCGAAGGTTGGCGCGGTGGTCAGGGCGAGCGCCATCGCGGCGCCGGCAAGCGTGGTCTTCTTCAACATTGGCTTCCTCCCTGGTCTGTCATCAAACCCGGCACGGCAGACCAGTTGCCGCAACGGAATTTCGCATCACGCAGCGCGCATTCAGTGCGCGCGAAACCTTCAGGTTCTGGCAGAGCCTTTTCAGGTTCTGGCAGAGCCTTGCAGCCGATAGCGATCCAGCGCCACGGCGCCGATGATCACCAGACCCTTGATCACATACTGCCAGATGTCGGAGACGCCTGTGAGGATCAGGCCGTTCGAGAGCACCGCGATGATCAGCGCGCCGACCAGCGTCCCCCAGATCGAGCCGATGCCACCGACGAAGGACGTGCCGCCGAGAATGACTGCGGTGATGGCGTCGAGCTCGTAGCTTTGCCCAAGCTGCAGACCGTTGGCCGCGTAGAGCCGCGCCGCCTGCATAGCGCCGCCCAACCCGGCCAACAATCCCGACGCGCCATAGACGAAGATCAGGACGGCCCAGACCTTGATGCCGGCGAGCCGCGCCGCGCTCTCATTGCCGCCCACCGCATAGATATGCACGCCGAGCACGGTCCGGCGCAGCACGAGCCACGAGACCAGGATGACGAGCAGAGCGATCACCGAGAGCCATGGGATCGACGCCACGCCGGGCACGAGCGTCAGCGATCCGTTGCCGATGAAGGCGTAGGGAATGGACGGATTGAACACCGTGGTGTCGGCGCCGAGCAGCCGCGCGAGACCGCGCACGGCAGTGAGCGAGCCCAGCGTGACGATGAAGGGCGGCAGCCGCAACAGCGCGATGAGCGCTCCGTTGACGACGCCGAAGCCGAGACCGGTGAGAACGGCGACCGGCAGCCACAGCGCGCTGAGCTCGGGCAGTTTCGACATCGTCAGGCCAGCCATTGCCGACGCCGCCAGGATCGAGCCGACCGAGAGATCGATGCCCCCGGTGAGGATGACGAAAGTCATGCCAGCGGCGAGCACGGTGTTGACGGCAGCCTGCTGCAGGACGATGCCGAGATTCTGTCCGGTGAAGAAACGGCCGTCCGACAGATAATGAAAGCCGGCGCATAGCAGCAGCAACACCGGCAGCATGCCCGCCGCGCGGATCAGGAGCCTGATGCGCTGGCGCTTGGTTTCCTGGGCGGCGGCAAGTCCGTTTGCCGTGGCGACCTTTGCCTGCGTCGATCCGTTGTCAGGCATCGAGATGCTCCGTCCCCGTGGCGAGGGCCATGATGTCTTCCTGGGTCAATGGCGACGTCTCGGTTCGCCTGACCTCGCCTGCGATATGTCCCGACCGCATCACGATGACCCGGTCGCAAATGCCGATGATTTCGGGGAGATCGGACGAAATGACGAGGATTGCGGTACCGGCCTTGGCAAGATTGTCGATGATCGAATAAATCTCGGACTTGGCGCCGACGTCGACGCCGCGCGTCGGCTCGTCGAGGATCAGCACCTTTGGCGCAATGGCGAGAAGCCGCGACAACAACACCTTCTGCTGGTTGCCGCCGGAGAGGCCGCCGGCGGGCACGCCGACATTGGCAGCGCGGATACTGAGCCCTGTGAAGGCCCTGTCGGCACGCTCGCGCGCCTTGTCACGATCCAGGAAACAGCCGAGCTTGGCATCGCGCCCGAGCACGGCGAGATTGATGTTGTCCAGACACGACATGTCCAGAAACAGGCCAAGCGCCTTCCGGTCCTCGGTCAGATAGGCGATACCGGCCTCGAGCGCTTCGCCGGGCGTGCGGATGTCGATTGGCTGGCCTTCAAGTTCGAGACGGCCCGAAATTCTCGGCGCCGCGCCGATGATGAGATGCGCAAGCTCGGTGCGGCCGGCGCCGATCAGGCCGGCAAGCCCCACCACCTCGCCCGCATGCACGGTGAGCGAGCAGCCCTTGACACGCAGCCCGTCGGCCATGTCGATCGCGCTGAGCACGGGGTGCCCCTTCCCGGCCTCGGGATCATGATCTTTCTTGTAGAAGGAGGAGACATCGCGCCCGACCATCATGCGAACGATGGCGTCGGCGCGGATGTCCTGCTTGTCGAGCGAGCCGACCAAACGGCCGTCGCGCAGCACGGTGACACGGTCACCGAGCGCATAGACCTCGTCCATGCGGTGCGAGATGTAAATGATGGCAAGCCCCTCGGCACGGAGCTGACGGATCAGCGCAAACAGCCGCTCGCTTTCGCCCGCTGACAGCGCGGTGGTCGGCTCGTCCATGATCAGGATTTTCGAGCGCGCGTGTAGCGCACGCGCGATCTCGACGAGCTGGCGCTGACCCATGGAGAGATGCGCGACCAATGTCGACGGCAGGAAGTCTGCCCCCAGCCGCTCCAGAATCGGGCCGACGCCCTCGCGCATGGCGCCGCGTGCCAGCAAACCTGAACGCGAGATCTCGCGGCCGAGATAAATATTCTCTGCAACGCTCAGATTGGGGGCCAAGGACAGTTCCTGATAGATGATCGAGATGCCCGCGGCCCGGCCGCCAAGCGGGCCCTCTATTCGTGCTGGCTTGCCCTCGATGCGAATCTCGCCGCCGGCATCGGGCCGGTAGGCCCCCGACAGGATTTTCATCAGGGTCGATTTGCCCGCGCCATTCTCGCCCATCAGGGCATGAATCTCGCCGGCATAGACGGTCAGGTCAACCGCACGCAGCGCCTTGATACCGAAGAAGGATTTTGAAACTCCCCGCATCTCGAGGATCGGATCGTTCATCGTGTCTCCCGGCGCACAATGCGTTTCCAGTCCGCATCTCTTTTTTAAGCGCGGTTCACCCATTAAACAAAAGGCCGTCGCACAGGGCAACAGCGAACAGGCAGAAATGCGCAACCAAAGCGATGCTAGTGGCGCGGCCGATACAGTTGGCGCCAGGCGGGAAGCCGTTCGGCATAGGATTCGACCAGCGCGCGATCGGGTTCGAAGGTCTCGACGCGTTGCGGCGGTGTGCAGACGGCGGCGATCGCCTCGCCCGTGACAGCAAGCCGCCCCAATCTCGCCGCACCGAACGCCGCCCCAGTTTCACCCTCGGCAAAGCGATGAATCGGGGCATTCAGAACGTTGGCCAGCACCGACAGCCAGAATCGGGACCGCGATCCGCCGCCAATGACATCGGCTTCTGTAACCATAATGCCGGCGTCGGCAAGCGCATCCCGGCAATCCGCGAGCGCGAAGGCGACGCCCTCGAGCACGGCCTGCACGATCGCCGAACGGTCGGTGCCGTGGCTCAAGCCATCGAGCATGCCGCGCACGACGGGGTCGTCATGCGGTGTCCGCTCGCCGGCGAGATAAGGCAGAAAGCTCACAGGAGACGGGGCCTGCGGGCGCACCCCCAGTGGCGCCAGCAGCTCGGTTTCAGTGGCGCCGAACAGTCGCGCGGCCCAGGCCAGACACGAGGCCGCCGAGAGGATCGCGCCGGCCTGAATCCACATTCCAGGGATTGCATGGCAGAACGTGTGGACCACGCGGTCCGGATTGGCGGCAATGCGGCTGGTCGGCGCCAGCAAGGCGCCTGAGGTTCCTAGCGAGATGAACGCGGTTCCGGGCCTGATCGCGCCGATGCCGACGGCACCCGCCGGATTGTCGCCGGCGCCGCCCGCGATCATCGGGCACCTCGCCATGCCCCAGCGCTGCGCGAGCCCGCTGCGCAATGTGGCCGCGGGCGCACACCCCTCGACCAGACGCGGCATGTGCGCGCGCGACAGACCGGTCGCGGCCAGCGCCGCGTCCGACCAGTCCCGCCGTGCCGCGTCGAGCCACAGCGATCCCGACGCGTCCGAGACGTCCTCGATCGCCTCGCCTGATAGCGCCAGCCGCAGATAGGCCTTCGGCATCAGGACGCGCGTCGTCGCCGCAAAAATCTCGGGCTCGTGCGCAGCGATCCAGAGCAGTTTGGGCGCGGTGAATCCGGGCATCGCCTTATTGCCTGTGGTCGCGCGCAGGGCGGGCCAGCGCTGCTCCAGGATGCGGCACTCCGCGGCGGAGCGTCCGTCGTTCCAGAGAATGCAAGGCCGCAATGGCTTTTCGCTCGCATCAAGCAGCGTGGCGCCATGCATCTGGCCGGACAGCCCGATACCTTCGACCGCTGCCAGCTCTTTTCCGTGCGATGCCTTCAAGGCGTCGAGCGTGGCGAAGGTCGCCTCGAGCCACTGCGCGGGATCTTGCTCGAAATAGCCCGGCTGCGGCGAGGCAATGGTCAAGGCCCGGCTCTCGCTCGCAATCACGCGCTGCGCGCCGTCGACGAGGACGGTCTTGACCGCCGAAGTGCCGAGATCGATGCCGAGATACATGACAGATATGGTTCCCGAGATTTAGCGGCGACTGTCCCGCCTGTTGTTGAACATGTCGCGCGCATTTTGAAGAACTTTGCGCTTGCACGCCTTTGCGTCGCAACTTTCAGCGCGGTGACTACGTCATCGCCTACGCCTTGAAGGATTGAACCCTGAAGCGGCGTCACGATGACCAACCAGTTTTCAGCACGTCAGCGGCTGGAGGTAAACCGGACGTAGCCGAGAGGCGGCCAGATCGACGCGAATAACCCCAAGGCGGACCGGTTAAAGCCGTTCAATGACCCGTGTTCACAGGCGTGCTGGCCCCGTGCTATCTTTCAAGCTGACTGATGGTTTGGGGGAGCAATCATGGGCGAATTGGCACGCCGGTCTTTCGTCGCTGCGGCAGTGGCGGCGGTGTTTTTCAGCGGCGCCGCGGCGGGGCAAAACATGACGCCACAAAACATGACGCCAAGCGCCGCCACGCGCGTCGCGCTCAAGGGCTACGACCCGGTTTCCTATTTCACGGACAGCAAGCCAGAACAAGGCTCGGCCGAATTCACGTTCGCCTTCGACGATACCACCTATTGGTTCAAGAGTGCCGAACACCGGGCCAAATTTGCCGCCGACCCTGAGCATTACGCGCCGCAGTTCGACGGTTTCTGCGCGGTGCAGCTCTCACGCGGCCGCAAGGTGGAGGCCGATCCGGAGGCCTGGACCATCAACAATGGCAAACTTTACGTGTTTTCCGGAAAACACGGGGTGGTGGCGTTCAATGAGCGTCCGGTTGATATTGCCCAAACGGCCGGCGAAAATCTGAAGCAGCTTCGCTAGAGTCCCGTTCCGATGGAATCGGAACGGGACTCTAGATTCCTGTTTTGACGCGTTCTTAACGCGAACTGGTATCCACTTCGCTCGAAAACGCTCTAGAGTCCCGCTTTTTTGAGTGCGGCGACGAGTTTCTGCTGCAATTCCGGCTTGCGCAGCAATGTGCCGAACTCCGCGGTGTCGAAGCGTGCATCGAGCCGCCGCACCGTCTCGGCTTGCCGGGCGGCATCGGTCTGCCGTCCGACCTCGGCATAGGCAGCCGCCAGAATTGCGTTCGTGTAGGGGTCGGTCCTGTTACGCTCGATCGAATTTTCGAGGGCGCGGATGGCGTCGTCATTGCGGTCGGAGAGCAGATACGCGATGCCGAGAATGAACGTCTCGTTGGCCGAGGCGGTGAGTCCCAGTCTGCCCGAGATCTCGAAGTTTCTCACCGCTCCATCGAGGTCGCCCGACCAGAGCAGTGCCGTCGCCAACCCGGCATAGCTAGCCGGGTCGCTGCTGTTCAGCTCGACCGCGCGCCGCATCTCGTCCAGGGCCCGGTCATAATCGGCATACCGGATGTAGATGCTGCCAAGCAGTGCGTGGGCGCCGGCGCTGGTGGCATCGATGGCGGTCGCCTTCTGGGCGAGGCTCGCGGCGCGTTGCAAGGCAGCATCGGGGGCGCCGGTCCATCCCTGCATGACGGCGTTCAGCTCGACCCGGCCGAGGCCGACATAGGCCGGACCATAACCGGGATCGAGCTCGATTGCCTGCTTGAACAGCGCGCGGGCCTGCGAGTTGGCCGTCCGGTTGACGCGGTTGAGAAGATCGCGGCCGCGCAAGACCGTATCGTAGGCTTCCACATTGCTCGGCGGCTTGGTCGCAGCCTTGGCCAGCTCCAAATTGGTCAAGCGGCTGGCCAACGTTCCCGCGATGCGCCGGGTGATGTCGTCCTGCACCGAGAAGATCTCGCTTGGCGCCACGTCGTAATTTTCCGACCACAGCAAGGCTCCGCCCCTGGCGTTGGTCAGGCGAATCGAAATGCGCATCCGTTCCGGGCTGCGGCGGATGCTGCCTTCCACGATGTAGCGCACGTCGAGATCGCGGCCGACCTCATCGGGGCGCGGCGTCTTGCCCTTGTAAGTGAAGACGGCGTTGCGCGAACGGACGACGAATTCAGGAAATCGTCCGAGTGCGGAGATAACGTCTTCGGTCAGGCCATCGGCGAAATAATCCTCCTTGCTTGCGTCCGCCAGCGTCGCCAGCGGCAGCACAGCGATCGATGGGCGCGAACCCGATGACATCAGCGTGCTGGCCATCCGGGGGGATGACGGCGCGTGCATCGTCCACCAGGCGGCCGTGCCGGCAACAATCAGCAGGAGCCCGAGGGCGCCTGCCATCAGCGCGCGATTGCGCGACTTGGTGCGCGACTTGGGTGGTGCGATGCGGCCGGGCGATAGCTCGGGTGCCTCGGCGATCGCCTCCGGCGACAGGACGAAGACGTGCACGGGGCGAGGAATATTCTTGACCTGCTGCTCGCCGCCATCCGCAAACCTCAGGGGCAGCTTGTCGCGGACCTGATCGCAGGCAAGGTCCGAGATGCACAGACCGCCCGGTTCGCAGATA
The DNA here is from genome assembly GCF_049949275.1 of Bradyrhizobium genosp. A. Lineage (NCBI taxonomy): Bacteria > Pseudomonadati > Pseudomonadota > Alphaproteobacteria > Hyphomicrobiales > Nitrobacteraceae > Bradyrhizobium > Bradyrhizobium genosp. A. The sequence continues at coordinate 5,264,951 of NZ_CP188196.1, forward strand.
GATTCAAGCCGGGCTGCGATATTCACGCCGTCACCGAAAATGTCCTTACCGTCGATGATGATATCGCCGATATTGATGCCGATGCGGAAGACAATTCGCTTGTGCTCCCCGACGTCGCGGTTGCGCTGGATCATTCCACGCTGAATGGTGACGGCGCAGGCCACCGCGTCGACCACGCTGGGAAAATCCACCAGCAAGCCGTCGCCCATGGTCTTAACGATGCGTCCGCCGTGGGCAGCGATGGCGGCATCGACCAGGTCTTTGCGGACGGCCTTGAGCGCACGCAGGGTCCCGATTTCATCGATCCCCATCAGCCGGCTATAGCCGACGACATCTGCCGCCAAAATCGCGGCCAGTTTGCGCTCAACGTGCTCGTGCGTTCCCAAAGGGAAGACCTTCTTTGATATTCTGATCTGTTGCGATGAGGTTATCCTATCCCGAGAATATCTGCACGGGTGGAACAGCTGGAGACCAACGCGACCTTCGCGCCGTCTCTCCTGATTCGCGGGCCAATCTTGCCCGCCGTCAGGCAGAAACTCCACTTATCGCCCTGTTCAGATTTCCGGAGCCGGCTCTTTCCAATTAGTTGTGGAGCCTCGGGGCCGCCTCCCAACGATAAGCGGCGGTCAGGGATGTCACATAGATTATGTTAGCTTCACACAGATGTATTGTTAATTACGGTACGCTGTAGCCGCAGCGGATTTCAACCGCCCAACAATCAGTATTGGTCTTTCATATCGTTGAGGGCTTTCCGATGACGCAATCGATTACAACGCCCGCGCACCTCGTCTCGATCGTTAGTTCGCAGCCGAACAGTGTGTTACATCTCGGCCAGAACATCCAGATTACAATGACGTTCGACATGCCCGTCACGATCGCTGGCGGCGTGCCGAAACTTTTATTGAACGATGGCGGAGTCGCGACCTACGACGCGGCTGCCAGCGCGGCGCTGAACGATCCGACCAAGTTTGTCTTCGATTACACTGTCGGACCCGGCGACCACAATGTCAGCGATCTCGCCATCACGACCGGCAGCCTGGAAGGCGCCACTGCGATCGACCAGAACGGCAACGACGCGAACTTCGACGGTTACGCGACCAGCTTTTCGGGCTTGGCGGTCGACACCGCCCCAATCTACAACTTCGCCCATACCAACGCTGACCCCGCGCAAACTATTTATTTTAACGCTATCAACGATTATGGGCAGGTGGTCGGCGACAGAATCACCAATAGTACAGGCGAGTCTCTATCCTTTCTCTACAGCAACGGCGTCTATACACCCTTCTCGGGCAATGTCCCGACCGGGATCAATGATAATAGCGTTATCGTCGCAGGAGATACCTATTATCCGAACTTGAAGGGACCCCAGCCCTTTCCAGGCCCCTCCGGGTCCACATCGGTCAACGTGACTGGCGTCAACGATAAATTGAGCTATGTCGGCACGTACACCGACGCTCAGGGTGTCGATCACGCATTCCTAGAGATCTACGGACAATTCCAGACCCTGCAGCCCGCGGGCGCGCATGACGTTTCTCCGTCCGCGGTTAACCAAAATGACGTCGTCGTGGGGACCTACCGGGACGCGAGCAACAATCTCCACAGTTTCGTCTTTGACCACGGAACCTATTCGACGGTGGTCGATCCAGATGCCGTTGGCGGCACGACGGTCGCCACCGGGATCAATGCCTCCGGAGAGATCGTTGGTTATTATAACGACGGCGCGGGCGGCCCGGACAAGGGTTTCGTCGACATCGGCGGCGTCTTCACCACGATCGATGCACAGCCGGGGCTCAGCACCCACATTTCAGGAGTCAACGACGCCGGCCAGATTGTCGGGCGTACCTATGATGCGACAACTGGCGGCAGTTCCTACAGCTTCGTCGCCACCACCGGCATCGACCTGTCGACAATCGGTTTCGGATCGCAAACAAAATTGGCCTACACACCCAATGCGGACCATTCCGGCGGCACGGTCCTGGTTTACAACGGCACGCAAAGCGCGAGCTTTTCCGTGGCCGGCCAGTTCACGGCTTCGGATTTCCACCTCGCCAATGATTTCAGCGGCGGCACTTACGTCACCGACCCTGCTCTCACCGGCGCGGCGCTGACCGCATTCCTGTCCTCCACGCCCACCTACTCCGCGACGCCGGCGCTCGTCGACACTGTCGTGAGTTCGCAAAACTACGGCGTGTTGGACCATGTGGGCCAAACCATCCATATAACAGTCACCCTCACCATGCCTGTCACAGTCTCCGGCGGCGTGCCGACCTTTGCACTGAATGACGGCGGCACCGCGGTTTACGACGCGGCTGCCAGCGCGGCGCTGAACAATCCGGCCAAGCTCGTTTTCGATTACACGGTGGGGTCCACCGACCACGATGTCAGCGCGCTCGCCATCGTGCCAGACAGCCTGGGCCTGAACGGCGCCACGGTTATCGACCAGAACGGACATGCTGCGAACTTCTATGGCCTCAATGGCGTCGACTTCTATGCGCTTGAGGTCCATCCTGCGGTCTCAAATTACGCGCTTGAAACAATCAGCGATCCACTGGCCACAGCCCGCGGCACCTTCGCGACAGGCATCAACGATCTCGGGCACATCGTTGGGACCTTTTCGGATGCTAACAATAATGACTATGCGTTCTACTACGACTCGGGCAGCTTTACCCCTCTGCAAAACGGTCTTCTCGTTGATCCGAGCGCAATTAACGATTCCGGATTCATCACCGCCGGGGCTTACATCTACCCGGATGGACCGACTGGCGCTCGGCAGGCCCTGCAAGCACCGGTTTCAGCAGCCTACGCCGTGGACGTCAATAATCACGGCGATATGGTCGGGTGGTATCTTGGCTCTTCCTCCGACCACCGCGGTTTCACCTATATCGACGGACAGTACAATGAGCTGATTGTTCCGGGAGGCCACAATGTTAACGTGAGGGGCATCAGCGACAATGACCTCATCGTCGGGAACTATCAGGACGCCAACAACGTCCTTCACAGCTTCCTCGATGACCACGGAACATTCACGACGGTGGTCGATCCAGATGCAAAAGCGGACACAACGATCGCAACCGGCGTGAACAATTCGGGCGAAATCGTCGGGTACTACACCGATCCGGCGAGCGGTTATATCAAAGGCTTCGTCGACATCGGCGGCACCTTCTCCACCATCGACCTGACGACATTTACGGATACCAGTGGTGGAGTATACGACACGATTATCACGGGTGTTAACAACGCCGGCCAGCTTGTCGGCTACACCGATTCACCTAGGGCACATCACGACGGCTTCGTCCTGACCCCCGGCATTGATCTGCACACGATCAGTTTCGGACCGCAGACGACGCTCGCGTACGCGCCGAACACGGACAATTCGGGCGGCACGATCTCGGTGAGCGATGGGACGCACAGCGCATCCATTGCGTTGCTCGGTCAGTACACGGAAGCGGACTTCCACACCGCCACCGATTTCCACGGCGGCACTTATATCACCGACCCGCACCTCACCGGCGCGGCGCTCGCAGCATTCTTGTCCTCGGCCCATACTTTGGTCGTCTAACAGAATCCGCCGAGCCGTCTAACAGACTTGGGCCGTCTAACAGGCTTGGGCCGTCAAGCGTTGCACCGTAAGCGGTCTACTGACCGACTACAATTCTTTGTATGTTCGATTTTCGTACCCCATTGGGAAGCACTTCGGGAAGCAACGGCTCTAAAACCGATGGAGCGGGTGAAGGGAATCGAACCCTTGTATTCAGCTTGGAAGTCTCGAAATACTGTAACGTTATCAACGGCCATTCTGACATTTCCGGTGCTTTTGGCCCATTGAGATCGTTACAGAATTTTCCTTTGTCAGAATGGCGGTTGCCAGCCTTATTGTCGCGATTAGAAGCCGCCTCTATGGAAAGCCGTGAAGTATTGGCGGTAGCGCCTGTATCAGCAACACAGCGCTTCCGCCCAATACGCTGGCACCCACAACGAGCAGGGACAGGACGCGCTCCCAAAGCGGAGAATTAACCCATGATTCACCGACTCAGGCACTCTGCCCGATCGGTAAAGGTGTCGATCTGTCGATCTTGGACCAGGAGCGATTCGCGCCCCGCCGGCGTCCCTATGTGGACGCTATCGAGCGACCGTACGGCGAACCACCACCAGAAGAAAGCCGGCGGCAGATAGAACGGGAAGCCCAGCAACTCGAACCAGGGGCGGCCGAGTTCCGGCTGGAAGCCGCGACGCCAGGCTGTCCATTCCGTCGCCGTCCAGATCGTCAGCAGGACGATCGCGAAGACTGTGATGACTTGACCCCAGAGAATCTTGGCAGCGGACACGGACTTCTCCCTTCATAGAGAAGAAGTCACGTTCGAAATCGTCAAATTACAAGCGCTATGAGCGGCGTTTCGCAGAGCGGCAAATCTCGGCGCAAAAAGACTTGCTGGAACGTAGAAACCATTAGCCCACCTACGGTTATTGAAGGTGCAGGGCAGCAAGGAGGCCGGCAGCCGAAAAGCCCACACTCAAGGCGGCCCAATCCTTTTCCGTAAGCATCATGACGATGAATGCGCTCGCGCAGCCGACCAAACTTGGTAAGCCACCGTCGAGGCAGGCCGCAGCCACGAAGGCGACGAAGAGGTTGCCCGGCGCTAGTCGGAAGAACTTCGCGATCACGCCGTCCTCGCGCATGAGACCGGCCGCAAGGAAGCCCGCGGAACGCAAGGCGTAGCTGACAAGGCCGAGGACGCCGATTGCGGCAAAGGTTCGCCAATCAAGCATGATCTCCTCGCATCAGGCTGAGGCCGGTTCCCACAGCGCCGCCGATTAGCATGGCCCAGTTCGGAGCCATGAAATGACTAACAAGAAGCGCGGTCCCAGCGGACGCCAGCCAGGGAAGAATGGAGCGTCTGCCACACCATTGGCTGGGAAGCAGAGTGACGATGAAGGCCGCGGGCAATAGTGCGGCCGCGACTGCAAATGGTCCGCCCGGTTTCAGCGGCAGGCTGTAGCCCAAAGCGGTCCCGCCCATCCACCCAATCGCCATCGGCGTACTTGCGCCAAGAAGATAACCTGCATCGGCCTCGTTTTTCTGAGCATCCGCGGTTGTCATCAACCAGGAGGCATCGGCCAGGAGGAACAAGATCGGGAGTATGATCCGCTTGCGTAGCTTGCCGAAGAGCTGATGAAGATGGGCGCCCATCACGAGGTAGCGCGCATTCGTGGCGATACACGCAACCACCATTGGAACGGTGGGCGGTATCGCTGCCCACATCCCGAGGGTGACGGCCTGGGCTGTCGCGGAGTAGACGAGGACACTGAACAGCACCGCTGGCACGAAGCCCAGCCCAACACCACGATAGGCCACGCCCATGACCACGCCCGCCACCCCATTACTCAGAAGGAAAGGCAGTGCCTTGACGAACCCGCGCACGAAGCCAGGGCGTGAGAATCGGGCCTTCGCCGCCTTTACGGATTCTGTTATAATGGTCATGGCCATTAGATAGGCCACGGTAGGCAGAGCCATGTCAAGGGATACCTCACGCGCAGCGACACAGTTTTTCGGTGGACGGGTGTGCCTGGATTTCGCCAACACGCTCGACTGGAGGACATCGGCGGATCCACAGGAACTCATCCCCAACTATGTCGCCTTCCTCGCATGGTGCGGACGTCGGGCAACCATGCCAGTAGCGGTGATCGAAGCGCTGGCGTTGAGGGCCAGGATAGACCCGGCCGCTGCGACGTCGGCGTTAGCCGAGGCCGTCGCATTGCGTTCAGAGATCTGGACCATTTGTGGGGCCTTGCTCCGACATGAGCAAACGGACTTGGCCACAGTGAACTGGCTGCTCGTAGAGGCGCCGCCCCAGCCCGGTCTCATTCAGCGCGAGGACCTGTATTTGTATCGTCTTGCCGGACAGAACCTGCGCGAGCCGCTTTGGCCGATATTGTGGTCACTGACCGCAGTTCTAACCTCAGTGGATGCAGGTCGGATAGGTTGCTGCCAAGCCGAAGGTTGCGGCTGGTTCTATGTGGACGAGAGTCCTAACCGGACCCGCCTGTGGTGCTCAAGCGAGGTATGTGGAAATCGTGAGCGAGCACGGCGCGCCTATGCGAAGCGTCGGAAAGCAAATCCCTTGGCAGCGACCAACGTTCGTCGCCGACGATAACTACGCCCCCTCAACTTCAGTGGCTTGTCGGCCAGACTATGCTCGACAAGTTGTTCGATCCATCGGCGCACACCGGTTTATAGAAAGCAGAGCGTGCGCCGGGAGGATCGTGCTAAGCAGCTAAGCGCCGTATGAGGCGAGAAGCGTGGCGGCTCAATGGCTATTACGGCAGACCGTTGCCTCGTATCACTCAGTCTTGGGCACAGGCACGGTTGTGATGCGGGTTACCCTCGGGAGGAACCGGGTACCGGAAATCTGCCCGCCCGGATCTGTGAGGGAGAAGCCGAATGGCTTAGCTACTCGACCACGATCCCGTTGGCCCCCGGGCGAGCAGAAGCTAGGCCGTCGCAGACTGTCAGTCAGTACTGCACTCGCAGCGCGAGAAAGCGGCGGCATGGACCGTCTATGCACCGTCCATGGTCGCACCAGGCCAGAGGCGAACAGCTAGCGTCGGAAGGTCAGGTGGATGATGCCACTCTCTGCTGTTTCCGCCTTGACTGTATAGCCAGCTTCGAGACCACGCAGATCGTCCCATAGGCGGATGCCGCGCCCAAGCAGGATCGGTGTGATGGCAACGTGGAGGCGGTCAACAAGACCTGCCGTGAGGAATTGGCGAACGACGGTAGGACCACCGCCAACCCGCACATCTTTTCCCTCCGCCGCATTTACGGCCCGTTGAAGGGCATCCTCGATAGTGATGTCGAGGAAATGGAACGTAGTCCCACCCGACATCTCCAGAGAGGACCGTGGTTTGTGAGTGAGGACGAAGACCGGAACCCGGAAGGGTGGCTCGTCGCCCCACCAGCCACGCCAGTTGGGATCGTCGGGGAAGTTGTGCAATCCGAACATTCCAGCGCCCATGATTTCGGCACCAACACCAGCGAAATATTCCTTGGCGTATTCGTCGTCGAGACCTGTGGTCCCTGCTCCCGTCGTATCCTTGAACACGCGCTCGCGGAACGTTCGGGTCGCGACGTAGGCGCCGACGAGACGCGACCAGTCCTCGCCGAACGGGTTTTCGGGCGTCTGGTCCGTCGTTGTCGCGAAGCCATCGAGCGAGATCATGAGATCGACACGTACTGCCATTTGGCGTCCTCCTTAACACTTAGGCACATGCCTTTGTATGGGATGCTGGACACTAAGGCAAGTACCTTTTTATCCTTGACTGGCATCACAATACCCTTTACCAAGGCACATGCCTTACCATTCGAGTCCGCTGGACCTCTCCTTTTACGCTCTCAGCGACCCGACCCGCCGGGCGGTGGTGTCGAGGCTGGTCGAGGGCGAGTTGCCGGTCAGTGCCCTGGCCGAGCCATTTGATATGGCGCTGCCCTCCTTTGCCCAGCACATCAAGGTGCTGGAAGAGTGCGGGCTGATCGCCAGCGAGAAGCGCGGACGCCGTCGCTGGTGCCGGCTAGTGCGGTCGCGCTTCGACGAGGCGGCCGACTGGATGGAAGCGGAGCGCCGACACGCGGTCCAGCGGCTCGATCGGCTGGAAGCCTATTTGGACAAGGCGAAAGAGAGAGAGAATGAATAGGGACCTCGCAAAGCTGTTCGAGACATGGTCGCCCGATCGCGAGATCGTGCTGGTGAAACTGCTCAATCATCCGCGCGACAGGGTCTTTGCCGCTTGGACAGACCCCGAGGCGCTGACCGAATGGTATGGGCCCGCGGGCCTCAGCATCGAGACCCACGAAGCCGATATCCGCGAGGGTGGGGTCTGGCGGTTCGATATGGTGGGTGTGTTTGAGGGCAAGGAGCAACGCTTTCCGAACCTCATGCGCTTCCTGCAAATCGTGCCGAACGAGCGGATCGTGATGGACTACGGCACGCCCGATCCCAATGATCCCGACCGTTTCTATATGACGGTGACCTTTGACGAGCAGAGCGACGGCAAGACGGTACTGACCATGCGCCAGCTCCACCCCAGCCGCGAGCGGCGTCAGGTGGTCATCGGCTTCGGCGCCGTGGAGTATGGATTGCAGACGCTGGCCGGTCTCGCCGCATGGCTGGACGGCTGAGCCCTAAGCCGCTCGGCGTCGCGCGTACCCGTTGGCGATGGCCGAGGCGGCGTGCAGATTGAGCTGCGCTTGATCGCGCGGATCACCGCTTCACAGAACAGGGCGGCCATGCATGATATCGGGTTCAAGCGACTGCAATCTTGATCTGTGCAACGGCATTGCAAGGTGGTTATCCGTCGTTCGGCGTGCTGAGGACAGAAGGGACGCTGTGTTTCGGCATGGAATAAGGACCCCGTATTCGGGGTGATCGGCATCCAATCGGGACCCCGGGACAAGGGTCCACAGTGGCTTCCATCAAGTCATGGAAGCCGAGGTTGGGATGCTGGTGGTGGAGACGATTGCGAAGAGCCAATCGCGTTGGGCACCGATACCGACTTCGAACTCGTGCTCGCTGGTTCAGAGCGTAATCATCATCCCGAGAGCCAAAACTGTCGTGCAGGCATCGGAGGGGTTTCGCGTGTCGATGCAGACTTCCCGTTAGCAGGGCTTCTACGGCACGCTCCTCGCAAGCGTGCTCGAAGGTGACGGACTACTCGTAGCTTCGGAGATGATAGGCACCCCAATCAACGACATGTACTCCAGCAACGTGCAGCTGCGCGCCGATGGACGGGCCGTCAGCGACTTCTACCTGTTCGAAGTAAAGAGCTCACCAGACTCTAAGGCCTCCTGGAACGACTACCGATTGATACAGACGTTACCCGGAGATGAAGCTTTTCCGCGAACGGGCAGTGCCTGCCCGCTGCTGAAATATTTGATCGGAGCTCGAGATATGTCAGAGTACGAGCACATCAGGCTTTCGTCGCATAATGGTATTGCAAAGATTCTTTTGCGTAAACTTCGCGCGCCTCATATTCCGTCTATCCTATTTTTACGCCATCGCCGCCGATCTCCGCACGCGCGTCCAACACATCTTCCCCTAACCAAAATTTTCGGTTTTGATGAACTCGCACCTGTCTGAAAACAGCGGTGTGGGAATATGCGAGATACAAAAAACAGTCGGTCGAAAAGCGAGCAACAGAAAATGTAAAGCGGCCTTTGTCAGAATGAGATCATCAAAAAAAGAGCCGTCCCTCTCGCTAAGTCTTTGAAAAGGATGGAGCGGGTGAAGGGAATCGAACCCTCGTATTCAGCTTGGAAGGCTGCTGCTCTACCATTGAGCTACACCCGCGACACCGGCTCCCTAACACGGCCGGGCGACGGTCTCAACTGCCCCCAGGACGGCTTTCGCCGGCTTTCCGCCCTTGCGCACAGGCCTTGTTCCGCCCGGCCCGCCTGCCCTTAACAGCGGAGGCCTTCCGGCCTATATTGAGGTCTCCCGCAATCAACGAAAGGAGGTGATCCAGTGTCTTTTACCAAGCGCTGTCACCTCGCTGGGATCGCCCGCTAAGCTCTCGATAAGGGCTTGGCATCGGGGCGCTCTCAGCCCTGGACCAGCGAGCAAGAGATCGGGCGCGACGGGGTCTCCCCGCCGCGCCTTTTCTTTTGAAGTTTTTTCTCCGACATCAGAAGCCGAAGATCGCCAGCACGGACGGGCGCTTGCCGCCACTCTCGACGGAGCTGCCGTAAGGTGATGGCTGGCCTGGTCATGCAGATCGCAATGTTTTGGAGCCGGCCGTTGTGTATATCGGCGCCGGATATACGTTCTTCGGGCTGCGCGCCCAAAAACAAGCGAGGTGAAGATGCTTTACGCGATCCTGGCGTATCACGTGGAAGACGAGATTTTGTCGTGGTCGCCGGCGGAGGACGCCGCGGTCGTCGCCAAAGTCATCGAGGTTCAGGCGCCCTTGAGGGCAAGCGGACACCTTGGGCCGGCGGCCCGTCTGGATGACACCCAAAAGGCCCGCACCTTGCGTGGCCCCGGCCCCGGGATCGTGCTCGACGGCCCGTTCGCAGAAACCAAGGAGCAGCTGCTGGGCTTCCACCTCGTCGAATACGACACGGATGACGAGGCGATCGCGGCGGCGCGGTTGCTGCGCCAGGTCAATCCGAGTGCCGTCTACGAAATCCGCCCGGTCAAGCTTTACGTGCCCGCCGACGGGTTCGGCGCGACAGCGACCAAGGGGTGACGGGCCGCGGTGCCGTCAGGTCTTGCCGGCCGCCGCAACATCCATGCGGCGGCGGATCAGAAGTCCGCCAAAGGCCAGGAACCAGAAATAGGTCGCATATTGCGGGGCCACCGCCGCCACCAGAGTCCCTGGTAGAAACACAGCCAGCGGAAACAGGGCCGCGATCAGCTGGTGGCGGAAGCCGCGCATCACGAGCCACCACAGCGTGGCGTTCAGGCCGGCGATAACGGTGAGATGCAGGCCGAACAGCACAGCCACGGCGCTGCTCATACCGTAATTGCCATAGAGGCCGTTGGTCACCGGCAGGAGCACGATCGACAGCAGGAACATAAGATTGAGCAGCACGACGTGGCGGCCCGCTTCCGGCTGGCGGGCGAGCCGGCGATGATGACTGATCCAGAACACGCCCGCGATGATGAAGCTCAGGATCAGTCCGGTCAGGCGCCCTGAATAGAGTTGACCAAGATCGCTCCAGGTCGGCATGGCCTTGAACTCGCCCGCCTTGGGCAGATCGTTGGCGAGCAGTGTCATCGCGACACCAAAAATGGTGTTGCTCAGCGATTCCAGCCGGCGCATCTCAAAAAGGTCGGGCGTGGGATCGGCCATCTCTGCAAAACCGTCCGGGCTGGAACTTAAGCTGCCCTCTCCCCTAAATCCTCAGGCCTCTTGCGTCCAGCCGCCATTGCGATTCGCCCGGGGATCGTTGATTCTGCAGGCTTCACCGGGGCGATTCGTGACAACCTATCTGGACACGCTCAATGCGGAGCAGCGCCGCGCCGTAGAGCATGGCGTGGCCGATGGCGCGACCGTGGGCGCCCCCCTGCTCGTCATTGCCGGCGCCGGCTCCGGCAAGACCAATACGCTGGCCCACCGCGTCGCGCATCTGATCGTCGCCGGTGCCGATCCGCGCCGCATCCTGCTGATGACGTTTTCCCGCCGAGCCGCCGCCGAGATGGCCGGCCGCGTCGAGCGCATCGCCCGCAAAGTGCTGGGCGAGAACAACGCCGCGATCATGCGCGACGCGCTCACCTGGGCCGGCACCTTCCACGGCATCGGCGCGCGGCTGTTGCGCGAATATGCCGAGCGCATCGGCATCGATCCCGCCTTCACTATCCACGACCGCGAGGATTCCGCCGACCTGATGAATCTGGTCCGGCACGAGCGCGGGTTGTCGAAGACGGAGAGCCGCTTTCCGGCCAAGGGCACCTGCCTGTCGATCTACTCGCGCTGCGTCAATGCCGAGATGGAGATCGAGAAGGTGCTGGGACAGCACTATCCCTGGTGCGCAGGCTGGGCCGCCGAACTGAAGGGGCTGTTCGCCGCTTACGTCGAGGCCAAGCAGGCCCAACACGTGCTCGATTACGACGATTTGCTGCTCTACTGGTCGCAGATGATGAGCGACGCGCTGATCGCCGACGAGATCGGCAGCCGCTTCGATCACGTGCTGGTCGACGAATATCAGGACACCAACCGCCTGCAATCCTCGATCCTGCTGGCACTGAAGCCTGATGGACGCGGACTCACCGTCGTCGGCGACGATGCGCAGTCGATCTATTCGTTCCGCGCCGCCACCGTGCGCAACATCCTGGATTTTCCGCAGAGTTTTTCGCCACGCGCGGAAATGATCACGCTCGACCGCAACTATCGCTCGACGCAAACGGTGCTGGCGGCGGCCAACGGCGTCATTGGGCTTGCGCGCGAGCGCTTCACAAAAAACCTCTGGACCGATCGCACCTCTTCGCAGAAGCCACAGCTCGTCACCGTGCACAATGAGGCCGACCAGGCCCGCTACATCGTCGAGCAGGTTTTGGCGAACCGCGAGCAAGGCGCGCTGCTCAAGCACCAGGCGGTGCTGTTCCGGACGTCCTCGCATTCCGGCCCGCTGGAAATCGAGCTGACCCGCCGCAACATCCCCTTCGTGAAATTCGGCGGGCTGAAATTCCTCGATGCCGCGCATGTCAAGGACGTGCTGGCGCTGCTGCGCTTTGCCGAGAACCCGCGCGACCGCGTCGCAGGTTTTCGCATCCTGCATCTGCTGCCGGGCATCGGTCCCGCCACCGCGCAGCGCGTGCTGGACCAGATGGCCGAGAGCATGGACCCGCTGCACGCGCTCGGCCAGCTTCCGGTGCCGGCGCGCACCGGCGCGGACTGGACTGACTTCGTCCGCACCGTCGAGAATTTGCGCTACTCGGAATGGCCTGTAGATCTCGAACGCGTGCGGTTGTGGTACGAGCCGCATCTCGATCGCATCCATGAAGATTCCGAGACGCGCCGGGCCGATCTGATGCAGCTCGAGCAGATCGCAAGCGGCTATTCCTCGCGCGAAAAATTTTTGACCGAGCTCACGCTCGATCCGCCGGATGCGACCAGCGACAAATCAGGGCCGCCCTTGCGCGACGAGGACTATCTGATCCTCTCCACCGTCCATTCCGCCAAGGGCCAGGAATGGAAGTCGGTGTTCGTGCTCAATGTGGTCGACGGCTGCATGCCTTCCGACCTCGGCGCCGGCACCAGCGCCGAGCTCGAGGAGGAGCGCCGCCTGCTTTACGTCGCGATGACGCGCGCCAAGGACGACCTGCACCTCGTGGTGCCGCAACGCTTCTTCGTCCACGGCCAGGCCGCCAAGGGCGACCGCCACGTCTACGCCTCGCGCACCCGCTTCATCCCGGAGCAGCTGGTCTATCTGTTCGAACGCACCGCCTGGCCGAAGGCCGCCGCAGGTGCCGCGCGCTCCGCATCGCAGGGCCCGAAGATCGACATCGGCGCACGGATGCGGGGGATGTGGCGGTAGATCGACCAATCGGAAACCGAGCATTTCCGAAAGTCGCCTTGTGACTTGGCTGCGGTCCCTTAAATCTGGTCGATCCTCCCCACAGAGACCTGATCGATGACCGCACCGCTCGAATTCGGACTGGATACCTTTGGCGACGTCACCAGGGACGCCGCTGGCCGCATGCTCCCGCATGCCCAGGTGATCCGTAACGTCGTCGACGAGGCGGTGCTGGCCGACGAGCTCGGCCTCGACTTCATCGGGCTCGGCGAGCATCACCGTGCCGATTTCGCGATCTCCTCGCCCGAAACCGTGCTCGCCGCCATTGCCTCGCGCACCAAGCGCATTCATCTCGGCTCGGCCGTGACGGTGCTGAGCTCGGACGATCCGATCCGCGTGTTCCAGCGCTTCGCGACGCTGGACGCGCTCTCCAATGGGCGCGCGGAGGTGATCCTCGGCCGCGGCTCGTTCACGGAATCCTTTCCGCTGTTCGGCTTCGACCTGCGCAAATACGAAGAGCTGTTCGAGGAGAAGCTCGATCTGTTCGCCGCATTGCTGTCGCAGAAGCCGGTGAGCTGGGAAGGCAAGCTGCGTCCGCCGCTGAGGGATCAGCTGGTCTATCCGCCGGTCGAGAACGGTCAACTCAAAACCTGGATCGGGGTCGGCGGCAGCCCGCAATCCGTGGTGCGGGCCGCGCATTACGACCTGCCCCTGATGCTCGCCATCATCGGCGGCGATCCCGAACGGTTCGCGCCCTACGTCGATCTCTATCACCGCGCGTTCAGGGAGTTCGGCCGCCCCGCGCAGCCGATCGGCGTGCACTCGCCCGGCTACGTCGCCGCGACCGACGAACAGGCCCGCGAAGAGCTGTGGCCCGACTACAAGGCCATGCGTGACCGTATTGGCCGTGAGCGCGGCTGGCCCCCGATGGGCCGCGACGAGTTCGTCAGCGAGGCCGAGCACGGCTCGCTCTATGTCGGCTCGCCGGAAACAGTGGCGCGCAAGATCGCCAAGACCGCCAAGGCGCTTGGCATTGCGCGGTTTCAGCTAAAATACTCGGCGGGGCCGTTGCCGCACGAGAAGCTGATGACGAGCATCGAGCTCTACGGGCGGAAGGTGGTGCCGATGGTGCGGGAGATGCTGGGGTAGCGGGCTGATCGGACCTCAGTCCGTCTTCGCCCTATGGGCTTCGCCGGACACCACGCTTCGCCCTTCAGGCATCACGTGGCTGCGCCATGCGTAGCCCGTCAGGGCGAAGCATGGTGGGGGAGGCAGGACTCGAACCTGCGAAGCCATGAGGCGGCTGATTTACAGTCAGCTCCCTTTGCCACTCGGGACACTCCCCCGCTCGACGGCAGCACAATCGGGCCGGACCTTGCCGGCGGACCGAAGACGGCCATGGAACGTGAAGGCCGCGACAGCCCGGATGGGGGCGCGACCGGGCGGGGTTATGGGCGATCCGATGGGGCAAAGTCAACCGAGGCGTACAGCTAAAATCGCCCTCGAAGCCACCCAAATTGCCATATTCCGGGACCCGTGACACAAGCGAGCCCATGAAGGATCGAAAATTCATCCCCAAGGGCCCCCGGAGCGGGTCTAAGCCCTTCAACAGGCCCGGGAAATCGGCCGGCCGGCCGGCCTGGCGCGAACGCGATTCGCACGCCGACGGGCCCGTCATCCTCTATGGCTGGCACACCGTCACCATGGCGCTCGCCAACCCGCAGCGCAGGATCCGCAAGCTGACGCTGACCGAGAACGCCGCACGGCGCCTGGCAGACGAAAACATCGAGACCCGGATCGCGCCCGAGATCGTCCGGCCGCAGGAGATCGACCGCCTGCTCTCGCCCGACGCGGTGCATCAGGGCCTGCTCGCCGAAGCCGATCCCCTGCCCTCGCCCGACATCGAGACGCTGAAGCAGGAAGGCATGGTGCTGGTGCTCGACCAGATCACCGATCCGCACAATGTCGGCGCCATCCTGCGCTCCGCCGCGGCGTTCGCGGTGAAGGCGATCGTCACCACCGCGCGCCACAGTCCGGAAGCGACCGGCGTGCTCGCAAAAGCCGCCTCCGGCGCGCTCGAGCTGGTGCCGATGATCACGGTGCAGAACCTCGCCCGCGCCCTGACCGAGCTGAACGAAAACGGCTTCCAGACCGTCGGCCTCGACAGCGAAGGCAGCGAGGACCTCTCGGACGTCGCACTGCGCGAGCCGCTCGCGCTGGTGCTGGGCGCCGAAGGCAAGGGCCTGCGTCAGTTGACCCGCGAGACCTGTAGCGTCGTGGCGCGGCTCGACATGCCAGGCGAGATCAAGAGCCTCAACGTCTCGAACGCCGCCGTGCTCTCGCTCTATGTTGGCGCGAGCCGGCTTGGCTTGATGAAGAGATAGCGTTTTCGAGCGAAGTGGATCCCGGTTCGCGTAAAGAAAACGCGTCAAACAGGAATCCAGAGCCCGTTCCGATTTTCATCGGAGCGGGCTGGGCAATACAAAACGCCCGTCCGCATCACGCGGACGGGCGTTTCGTGAACTCAGCCGATCAGAGATCAGTAATAGCGGCGCAGCACGCGATGGCCGCCGTAATACGGCGCATAGCGATGGGCGTAGCCATAGCGCGGGCCATAGCCGTAATGCGTACGCGGCAGGTAGCCGTAGCGCGGACCGTAGCCGTAGCGATACGGACGGTAGTACGGGCGGCGATAGGCGGCCCGATAACCATGGCTGTAGCCATATCCTTGGCTGTAGCCATGGCCGTAGCCGTAATTGGCGGGCGCAACGACCGCGTCCTCTTGATAGGTCGGATACGGCGCGAACGCGCCCGAACCGCTATAGGTCGGGCCCTGGTTGACGTAGTAATATTGCGTGCTCGGTTGGGCGAGGCGCTCATAGTCCCAGCCGCCACAGCCGGTGTTGCAGCCCGAATAGACCTGTGTCTGGCAGCCTGTGTTGCAACCCGAATAGACCTGTGTCGTCTGGCACGCAGTGGAGCCGCAGGCCATGGCGGGCGCAGCGCCCACAAACATCACGGCAGCTGCCGCAACCAGTCCCGAAATCATCTGACGCATTACTCTCTCCTGTTGATTTCCGTTTTGTTGGATTTTGACGTTTCTTAACCCGGCGGCTTGCCGGGCATTGCTGCATGCGGCCGTGGCCGAGGGCGCCGCGGATGGTCGTTGATGTCAGGCGCCAGGATCACCGCCGGCGGATTGACCGGCACATCCATTTGCGGCGGCAGCGGCGCGGATGACGCGCCCCAGCTCTGGTGATAGCTCTCGGCCGGCTTCGGCAATTTGCGGTTCGCCGGGGGCTCGATCTCGAGGCGGCCATAGCCGGGCTGCAAGCCCATGCTCGGATAATAATGGCCGACGTCAGAAGGCTGCCGCTCGGCCACGTAGCGCCCGCCATAGATCGTGGGCTGCACCTGGACGTTCTTGCCAAGGCCCCAGACGCCTTCGACGACGCCATAGGACGCATCGATATTGTTGATGATGATGGGTACACCGGGACGCCCGGGCACGACGATATCGAAGCCGCCGCCGGCAAAGGCCGTTGCAGGCAGTCCGATCAGAAAGGCTGCGAGCGCGGATGCGCGCATGGAAGGATCCCGGTTGTACAGCCGGCAACCTATCCGATCACGACGGACAGAGAGTTAAGGCTCCCTCACCAAATGCCGGTAAGCCTAACGCACAAGGGCCGATAGCGGCTCAAATGCCGCCGGGCGCACTAGCGAAACGTTAACGGCACGCACCCCCCTCGCACCAAGGCGGGCGCGCCGGGTTGCGCGGGATAAACTGCACATCCTGTGCGGGCTCACGTCGATGTGACCCGGCATCCAGGAAACCGCGGAACGACTGCCGAATGTCGCACTTAGCACAGGTCTCAACAACATGGAGAAAAACGCCATGACGAGCCTGAAACTTCTGGGCCTGGCCGCGATCGTCGCGACCACGCTGGCAACACCGGCCTTCGCGCAAGCCACGGCCGACAATTCGGCCCGCTGCACGGGACTCTTCCAGGATCCCAATTGCCAGAATCTTGGCGCCGGCAATCCGACCACCGATCGCGCCTATCGGCGTCGGCACATGGCGCATCGGCAGGTGAATGACCAGTCGGGCTTCTGGCCGCTCGACACAGCAGGCGCGGTCGCCGGCGCCGCCGTCGGCACCGCGGCAGCGGTCGCCACCGCACCGTTCCAGGGCTGGGGCAATTCCTATGCGAGCTACGACCGCGGCGGGCCCGGCTGGTACGGCAATTGGGACGCCTATGCAGCCCGCAACGGCATCGTGTGCAGGCCCGGCACTTGGTTCAAGGGGGGAGACGGCCGGCAACACCTCTGCCAGTAGGCCCAAAGTCAGGCAAAATGGTTCAGGCGGCCCCAAAGGGCCGCCTGTTTCATGCCCGCAACGCCGCCGCCAGGTTCTGGCACTTCCCGGACAAGTCTGGTATTGCGACCGCGCACAAGCGGATGCGCCGGCGCCAGCCGGAACCCGCGTGGGCTCCTAGCAAAGTGGCCGGCTTAGCTCAGCGGTAGAGCAGCGGTTTTGTAAACCGAAGGTCGGGGGTTCAATCCCCTCAGCCGGCACCAGTGTTTACAATGGCTTAGTCGTTAAATGTAGCCCGGCCCCTTCTCCCAGCTTAGGACTAATAGGGCTTTGGGGGTACACGGGGCTACAATAGAATCAATGCGGTTTGTTTCGATACGCAAGCCTTGGAAGCAATCGATCGTCCGGCGCTATCAAATTGCGCCGAATAATCGCGCGCAGACCAACATGTTTTCATCGACGGCCATCTGCTCTGCTATCGCGATTACGTAATGAGCCGCATGTAACCGGGCTAAGTGCGGCGCCGGCCGCTCTCGCCGCAACAAACAACACCATGGACTTTCGGATTACCGACGCCTCGCAGCGGCGGTACCGGCAATGCATCGGCAGTGCATGCGCACCCTTTTCGACCGCGGCGCGAAATGGGAGCCACGGCTTTCCTAGAGAAGGGTCCGCCAGGATTGCAGAGCGACGACCAGCTCGCCCCTGGCCTTGCCGGGCCGTTCCCACCTCTTTAGAATGGTTCTAATGGAGGTGGCGGGGCGATGAGGCTATCGAAGGAAGTTGTCGGACGGGCGGTTGCAGCCTGTCTGGTTTCGTCTTCTGGTCGCTGCAAGCGCTTGGCCGCAGACCGATGAGATCGAAGTCTACGACGCGCAGATCGCCACGCCCGGAACGTTCAACCTGATGGTGAGCAACAACTTCACGCCATCGGGCCTGAAGACGCCCCGCTTCCCGGGTGGTCTGGTGCCCAATCAGACCCTGAACGGCGTGCCGGAATGGGCCTACGGCGTGACTATTGGTTCGAGCAGGGCCTTTACCTGCCACTCTCAGCGTAGCGAATGGCGACGGACCCGTCCTCGATGGATTCAAGGTCCGCGAACTCTTCGTCGTGCCTCATGCGGCCGACCGAACCTTCTTCTACGGCATCAACTTCGAGTTCAGCTACAACTCCCAGCACTGGGATTCCTACCGCTTCACCTCGAAGATAAGACCGATCCTGGGGTGGCACCTGGGCGAGTTCGACTTCATCGTCAATCCGATTCTCGACAACTCCTGGACGGGATTCAAGAACCTCGACTTCGTTCCCGCCTTCCGACTCGCCCAACCTCGACAAACGTGGGCGGTCGCGGCGGAAATGTATTCGGACTACGGCGCGATCGAAGGCCTTCTGCCGTTCGATCAGCAGTCGCAACAGCTTTTTGGCGTCGTAGACTACAGAACCGAAGAGTTCGTCGTCGATGCCGGAGTTGGCTTCGGGCTGACGCCCGCGTGCGATCGATTAATCATGAAGCTCATGATCTCCCGATCTGTACAAGCCGCCACAGAGGTCGAGTGAAACCAGAGCTCAACAGGGGCGAAAATCGTCCCTTGGGAGCTTGCCGCCGTCTTCGTGGTCTCCCGCGAACCTAGGCAATTAAGGCCGTCCGGCAGACTGCGCGTTTCTCTGCAACTAGGACCTTCGCGCCGACGAACACGTTGTCGAACGGACGGATGTCGCCGCCCAGGAGCACGACATCGCCCTTCTGAACTACAGGACCGACGTCATGCCCAATCGCGCGCAGCAGATCTTCCAGCCTCAATTCCGTTTCGGACTGGGGGAGTTTCGCTCGGTAACGAGTTCAACAAACATACGGACAGGGAAGCCGACGCAACGCTCGAGGCGGCATGGCAGATAGGGGTGCGGTATTTCGACGTCGCGCTCTGGTATGGGTTCGGCTTAGCGGAGCGGCGCTTCGGCCGCCTTCTGCACGGCAAGAACCGCGCGGACTATCTCCTCTCCTCGAAGGTAGGAAAGCTGTTCAAAGCCTCGAAGAACAACGGTCACGCAGAGATCTATCCGCTCTCCGATTCACCGAACGACGTCGTGTTCGACTATACGGCCGACGGCGTGCGCCGCTCGATCGAGGACAGTCTCCAGCGGCTCGGCGTCGACAGTCTGGACATCGCGTTCGTGCACGACATCTCTCCCGACTTCGCCTTTTTCCCGAACGGTTGGGAGGAGCAATACGAGATAGCGCGCAAAGGCGCCTTCCCGGCCCTGTCCAAGATGCGCGACGAGGGCATCATACGAGCCTGGGGGATCGGGGTGAATACGCCGCTGCCCATCCTCAAGGTCATGGAAGACGCCGATCCGGACGTCTGTCTGTGCGCACGACAGTATTCGCTGATCGATCATGCCAGTGCAGTCAACGAGCTCTTTCCGGTTGCCCGAAGAAAGAACATCTCGCTGGTCATCGGCTCCTCCTTGAACGCGGGCTTTATTTCCGGGAGCCCTCGCTACAATTACGGCAAGGAGAACTTCAGGATCCCGTCCGCCGCGATCGAAAAGCGCGATAAGCTTCGGGCGGTCGCCGATCGTTTCGGCGTCGACCTGCGGACCGCTGCGCTCCAGTTTTCGGCAGCTCCGGACGTCGCCGTCGCGCTGGTCGTCGGAGCGCGCAGCGACCGACAGATCATGGAGGACTGGAACTCGCTGCGGACCAAGATCCCTCCGCAATTCTGGGCCGAGCTCAAGCAGCGGGGCCTGATCGAGGCCGATGCGACGCTTCCGACGTAAGAGCGCATATCCGAAACCGAGATCGAGCGCACGCTTGGCACTCGTGTCGCGCAGCCGGTTGCTCTTTGTAAAATGACGGCGATGGGCCGGCCCGCGCCCGCCCCTTCCTACGTGCTACTCGCCTCGATCGAGAAAGCCATACGGCGCGCAGAGCGTCGTGGACTCCCGGACCAGCACCAGGCGCGCTGGCTGACCGGCAGCTGGATTCCGGCTTCTAGTTGTTTCCAATAGGCCGCCCCTACGTAGTGGGCCGGCTGCCGATTTCGCCGGAATTAAACGCGGAGAACCAGATGACCGATAGCTCTCACGATCCTTTTTCTTACATCGCTGCCCGCGCTCGAGGCCTCCAGCGCCGCCTTATCGAGCGCGCCGCGATCGCTAGGTCGTAGAATCCCAGCGAGGCCCGAAACGCGTACCGCTGAAAGCGGTGCTGAAGATGGCTGGCGTCATCATGCGGCCGGCGCCCCGAACCCCAGCGCGGTCTTGCTGACCGAACCGCCCCGATCGCTACCGAGAACGGCAGCACTCCTAAATACCTGGCGTAGACATACATCGATCCGCTCAATTTAAAAGCCGACCATCATGGACCGCCTCCGCCGCGTTGGCGATCTTTAAGACCTTGCTTGCAGCAGAGTCCGTGTCGGCCTAAGGGCGCGGCTCGATGAACTTCACAAACAGTTCATCGCACCCCAGAGCTGGAGGGTGCGCTACCGAAAGTGGGCGCTCCAGCCGCTGGAGGATTAGTGTTGCGCCAGGTGGGGACTACATTCGTCGTACCGAACGGCCGGTTGTACACCCCTATTGACGGAGCGGTGGCTGTCCCCACAGTAGATCGGGATATTCCCATTCTGGGTTGCGCCAGGGCGGCCGTGCTCAAGAGGGCGAATACAGTTGCAACGATTGTCATCAGTTTCATGGTTGGCTTCCTTTCTCTCCGTTCAGATGGGGGGACAACCGCAAGGCTTCAATTAAAATGTCGTTCACATAGAGGACAACCAGCAAAGGTGCCCTTCGCTAAGTTTGGTGAACTGATCTTGTGGCCCTTTTCGGAAATTAGGGAATCTCCGGTTTGAGTCCGCAAAGCGCCGGATAGCGGACATGGGTCAAACCGCGCTCGCGAGCCTTGATTTACGAGTACACATTCTAGAGCCGTCGCGGCCCGAAGGCCGCTCAGCTCCCTCAAAGGTCAGTCTTTCACAGCGAGAATTGCGCTCGCGCCCGTAGCCGCTCTACAATGTGGTCGACCTCGTCAATCGCCTCGAGATAGAGACACGCAACGGACGGCAGGGCCGGCTCGCCGAACCTCTGACCCGGATGGAATTCATCATCCTGGATGAACTCTGGATAGCAGCGCCTCTGGGAGCCAGCCTGTGCCATTGCCACCACTAGTCTCGCCGTCGGAAAATAGTCCATCGTGTTCGGCGAAGATGGACCATCCCGCGCTCGGCTGAGGGTGTGGCGGACAGGAGCTGGCCGCCAGACTGCACAAGTCGGGATCCCGGGACTGGGTGCGACGCTGCGTCCAATAGGCACTCCGCGACGCTCCCAGCCACTGATCCTCCAAGCATTGATGAAGCCACATAGTCGAGGCCGCCCCGATCCGCACCAGCGCCGTAGCTTGGCCGCTGGCCGGGCCACTGACTTCGGCCAATTCGATGACCGTGAGTTCGCCGAAAGTTTGAAGCGCACCGCCCGCATGAGGTCAGCTCAGCGAGCGGCCTCAGGAAGCGCATAAGCAATGAGGTAGTCGCCGGCGGGAGTGCCCATGCCATGGTGTCCGCCGGCCATGATAACGACGAATTGCCTTCCGCCAACCTCATAGATCATCGGGGTTGCCTGACCTCCTGCCGGGAGCTGATCTGACCAGACAGTTTTTCCGGTCTTGAGATCAATGGCACGGAAGAAATCATCGGTCGTGGCTGCAACGAAGATCAACCCGCTCGCGGTCGTGACCGAACCGCCGTTGTTAGGTAGTCCGATTTCGAACGGCAGCATTGAGGGGATCCCAAAAGGCCCGTTACGCTGCGCCGTCCCGAGGGGGCGATCCCACAAGGTCTTGCCAGTTGCTAGATCGATGGCGCGAATTCCGCCGAAGGGCGGCTGTTTGCATATGACCCCGGTGGGCATGACCCATCCAGTATTGACCGAAATGCCATATGGTAAATCTGCCTGTGGGCGATTGTCTCCAGGTCCGGGGCCCTTGTAACGTGGATCTCCCAAGTAGAATACGCCTAGCCTATCGTCTACGGCGCGAGGCACGAGTGTCGAATGGCTCGGCAGATCATTGTAATTGAGCACAATCACGCCACGTCGAACATCAACTGAAAGGCTGCCCCAGTCAGACCCACCGTTGTTGCCGGGATACTCAATCCAGGGCCTATCAACACTCGGGGGGGTGAATATGCCATCATAATGTGCCGACCGGTATTGAATGCGGCAAATCATTTGATCGATTGGCGAAATACCCCACATCTGTGCCTCCGTGATGTCGGGCTTTTGCGTCGTATTGTATAGCGAGCGTATCTGTGTCCGAGAACGCTCGGCGGGCTCCACTCCCCCTTGAGGCGCCTTAACTTCCGCCACCTGTGAAAGCGGCTGTCCGGTACGGCGATCGAGAACGTAGATGTCGCCTTGCTTTGTTGTTTGAACCAGAGCCGGCACGTTGCCGTTCGGTGCGGGAAAATCAACAAGGCTAGGCTGGGCGGGTGTATCGTAGTCCCACACGTCGTTCTTGATGAACTGATAGACCCAGCGTGGCTTACCTGTCTCGACGTCGAGCGCAGTCACCGATGAATTGTATTTCCGCTCTTCTGCAGTCCGGGTTGCGCTCAGATAGTCGCCGGCCGAATTGGCCATGGGCAGATAGATCAGGCCCAAAGCCTCGTCAGCAACCGCAGTCGACCACATGTTGGGAGTTCCCAGCGTGTAGGTCTTCCCGGCCGGAGGAAGCTTTGTAATTTCCGGCTGCCCCATATCCCATGCGAAGCGCAATGAGCCGGTCACTGCGTCGTAGCCACGAACGACACCTGACGGTGCCCATCGACGCTGTCCATCCTGCACCTGTTGGCCCGTGACAACGACACCGCGTACGATGGTTGGCGCAGCAGTGACCGATACCATTCCAGGGATGACTTGTCCGAGGCCTTCATTCAGATCGACGATGCCGTTCGAGCCGAACTCTTCGCAGATGAGGCCGGTAAGGGCGTCCACCGCGGTCAGCTTGGCATCAAGCGTGCCTTCGATAATGCGCTCTGCGCATTTTTCGCCCGGCCGCGCGTCCTGCTGCTTGAAGTAAGCGACCCCCCGGCAAGCGGAGTTCGGAGGCGCATATTCCGGCGGCGTCTTGGGATCGAACATCCACTTTTGCTGGCCTGTCCTTGCATCCAGTGCGAAGATCTTGTGACGCGCCGTGCATCCATAGATGGAGTCGCCGATCTTGAGAGGAGTCAATTCAACGCCAAAGTTCTTCGGAATATCGCCGGTCCGATAGACCCAAACCCGCTCGAGCCCTCTGACATTCGCTGGGGTGATCTGCGAGAGGTCCGAGTACCGCTGCGCGCCGTGGCCTCCGCCATAGGTTGGCCAATCCGTCGCTGCTGGAACAATTGCCTGATCGAAGTAGGCACTGCCACCTTGTGCCAACGGGATGGGTAACGGGACAAGGGGAGCTTTCGCCACTGGGACCGCTATGGCGATACCGATCGCAACAATTGCCGTCAGGGCTGCTGCATATCCTCGCCCTGTCCGGTTTCCTGTCGGTGAGCGTGACGGCAGAAGCAGTACGGCAACGACGAGCAGAATGAACGGCCCCACAAGGCGAGGAACCAAGGCCCACCCATCGAGTCCGACCTCCCAAAGTGACCACACAAGCGTAATCAGGAAAGCAAAAAGGTAAACATGAAGCCCTTCTACACGACCGCTTAGCGTGAGCGCTCCCGAGGCTACCAGGAGCGCTCCAACGATGGCGTAGTATAAACTGCCACCGAGTGTCGCGAGCCAGATACCACCAATCAGAAGTACGAGGCCAAAAAGGGAAAGTATGAAGCCAAATATTCGGAACAGCCAAAGACGAGTGTTCGAATAACGCAGTGCGCCGTCGGCACCTGACATGTTACTAACTCCCGATGTTGAGCAATGCCAAAGGCGTCCACAAGTGCGTGACGGGCAAGCGGCGTCAGTGTTGACGAAGGGTTGGTCTACCGACCTCGACCGCATGAGCGCGTTCGGATCTTAATCTTGTGCATGCTAGTTCTCCAGTTCGCGGAAGAGCCGCAGACCATCCATTGACCTTGTCGACCCCTGCTGCGACCATCCAGCGCGGCCACAACGAGAGGGGTTCAATGTCCAATCCCACTCGCTCTAGCAAGCGGTGGCAAGCGAGGCTTTGTCACTGTTGCCGCGTTAGGCTTGATCTTGCGCTAGACAACTCTGGCGCGGTCGACAAAGTCCCTTCACGAGTTCGCGGACGAAATAGATCTCGATAGAGACTGCCGATTCGCCTTCGGTCGCACTTAAACGCCGACCAATGCAGTCCAGAGACGGACATCGCGTTCACCTGTTCGGAGAGCACGCCGTTTCCCTATCCAATGTTGACGCACCGGCTCTGAAATCAGCAACGACGTGCAAAACAACGCAATGCAAGCATAGTCACCTTCCCGGCAACAATTAGTTTTGACGAAAGGTCTTTTGCCAAGATGGAAGGCCACCTTCGATGAAGCGTATCGCGTTCTTGAGTTGGACAAAGCGTAGAATCATAGCCTGGGTCATGGTCGGATTTGATCATGAAAGCATTTAGGACGCGAAACACCCGTTGTTCGGCGAAAGCCGCATGGAATTCATTGCCATGCTCGTCCGCTCGTTTGCATTTGGCAATTGTGCTCAGCTTGCTCAACCGCGCGCCACAGGCTCTCGCCCTTGCCAGTTCACACGTGGATGAGGTCTGGGACCCTTACAACATCACTCAGTTGCCTACGGAGATACGACGCTCACTGGCGCGGATGTGCGGAGCTGACTTGAAGGCGCAACGCTATTTCGCCGGCTACTTCGACAATTCGCGGTTTCTTGTCTTGCACTTCGGACGCCTTCATTGTGGCGAACGGACCGATCTCTGCACGCAATCAGGATGCCTGAATCAAGTCTATGAAAGATGCGGTTCACGTTATCGCTTGTTAAAAAGCTACTATGGCCCGCGGGGCGACTAATGGACTTCGCGGCGATCGAATCATGCAGTGCTTTCACTGCCGGCATCAAACCCCCTGCATATCGGTGGAAGTTCGCCAGTTTGCGAGCCACGCCTGACAGGGGCGGACAGGCGACTCCCCGTTGAAGCGCCGTCGGAACTACGTCCGCTGGAATACCCGTAGCATTGTCTGACTGATGGTCCGTCATGAGACTGTATGAGATCGAATGTCCGGTCTGCTCGGCAATCTACGAGGTCGCCGAAGCGGATACGACGAAGGGGGCTACCATTGATCGAGCGGCATGCTCTATGTGCGGAGCTATTCTAACTTCCTGGCAAGAGCCTAAGCTAATAGCTTATCGACTCGTTCAATTTGCAAAGTACAAAGAAACTTCGGTTGGAAGAAGACAGGGGCCGGCATGGTGCAGGCTAGTGCCTGGCTCCTCATCTCGGCCTCCTGGACATGCCCGATAGCCGGCTACCGATATGCCGCCAAAGGCGACTGCGTTCGTCATGGCACGAGCGGCAGTAGGTGCACAGTTTGCTCCCGGTAAGTCTTTGCGGGACCCGCCTCCCCTTCCGCGCTATGCGTCGCCGGCGCTATTCCGCTGCGTTCAGGTAAGTTCGAGGCCGCCTCATTGCGAGCCTGCTTTGGCGCTCCCAGTCAGTAATGTAGTCTCTTGTCAAAGGAACGCTGTCGATTCTTTTGCTTAGCTGTATTTGGAAGTTCAAGAGACCACCATGTCGGAAGGCGGCCTCGCACCCGGCGAGATAAAATTCCCACATGCGGCAGAACCGGTCATCATACAGGTCGCAGATTTGTGAGCGGTTCGCTGTAAAGCGCCGGCGCCATTCCCGCAACGTCTCCGCGTAGTGTAGCCGTAGCACCTCGACGTCCGTGACATAAAGGCCTGCGCGTTCGATCGCGGGCACAATCTCGGATAGCGCCGGCACATAACCGCCCGGGAAGATATATTTGTTGATCCAGGCATTTGCGGCGCCTGGACCGTCTGCGCGACCAATAGTGTGGATCAGCGCCACACCATCCTCAGCGAGCAGGTCCCGCACCTTTGCGAAATATTCGCCGTAATGTCCAACGCCCACGTGTTCAAACATACCGACCGACACGATGCGGTCGTAGCGACCGTATTCCTGCCGATAGTCCCTCAGCAAAAATCTGACACGATGGGTCGGCGCGACCTCGCTGGCTCGTCTTTCCGCGTACGCATGCTGCTCTGCCGACAAGGTCAGACCGGTGACGTCGACGTCAGCAACTTGCGCGAGGTAAAGTCCCAGTCCGCCCCACCCACATCCGATGTCGAGCACCCGCTGTCCTGGGTGCAGCATGAGCTTGGCAGCCAAGTGCCGCTTCTTTTGCTCCTGGGCGAGCTCGAGGGTATCGCTTGGATCCCTGAAATAGGCACAGGAATATTGCCGGCCTTCTTCAAGAAACAGTTCATAGAGAGTGTCCGAGAGGTCGTAGTGATGTGCAACGTTGGCACGTGCGACGCTGATCGGATTGTATTGGGTGATGCGTCGGAGCAAGCGAGCGAGCAACGCGCGGATGCGTTTGATCCCAGTCCCGCTGCTCCAACCGAGGTTGGTGAAGCACAAGTTCAGGAAATCATAGATGTCGCCACCTTCGACTGTGAGGGTGCCGTCCACGTAAGCTTCGCCGATGGCAAGGTCTGGATTAAAAAGGATACGGCGCGCCACGGCAGGCTCTCCGATGCGAATCGTCAGCGAAGAAGGCCCGTTTCCGATTGAGCTGCGTCGGCCGTCGGGGCCGACAACTGTTAGCCCGCCGTTGCGGATGACATCACGGAGAGTGCGGATGAGTAAGAACACTTGATTGGCCGTTGATCCGAGTTGTTAGCAAAGCGCCGTGTACCGATGATCTGGCAAGTATAATGTGCATTCGCTTTGGAACCATTGCCCCTTTTGGCCACCGATTGCTTCGATCTGCTGATCGTTTCTCAGTTAATGCCCGGACAGACGCTCTCGATATGGCATAGCGGCCAGCTCGCAGCAGGGGATGTACTTGGCGGGATCTGCGCGCCTCAGCATGCGGCAAGCGCTTCATCGTCCGGCAGAAAACCGACGGCGCGTGTATGGAGTTGCTCCGTGCTCTATTTCAGCGAGTGAGCGCCACAGTCTTTCTGACTCGCTGGAGCTATGAATGCTCCCATACCTTGGACAATCCCGCATAAGGAGTAACAGTCGCCTGCCTGAACCTTTCAAGGACGTGCTGTCGACACGCACATCGTAATGGATCATTCTGGCGATAGCCGGTACAGCTTCGGCGGGAACGACCTCGAGGCTCTCGCCAAAGCAGAAGAACGGTTTAAAGGGCTTGTCGGTAGGGGATTTACGCCCGCTGCTCGTAGCGCAGCCGGTGAGGTCAGGATTGCACGCTTGTTCGATCCGACCGCACAAGAGATGCTTTTCTATCCGCGACTTGTCGGCGGTTGACGACCCGGACGGCAAAGTAGTTGAGATCGACGAACAAGATCGTCCGGTAGTCGGCTGGTGTTTCTTGCCAACGGGATCGCTGGTAGCTGGCGACGTCATGCTCACGCAAAAGGTTGCTTTGGAGGCCGACGAGGCTGCTGCACTATGCTATGGATCGCCCGGCCGTCCCCGTTGACTCGCTCAGGCCAGACCTCGCTGAATCGCGCAATCTGATCAAGGGTCATTCCGGCGATCTTGGCGCATGGCCAGTGCCCGCTCCAGGCATTCAAGCAACCGCGGTTCATCAAACGGCTTGCTCAAAAACTCGATCGCCCCGGCTTTCATTGCCCGCTCTCGAATCCGGTCCTCCGGAAAAGCCGTGATGAAGATTATCGGCGTCCTGTGACCGTGAGCAATCAAATATTCCTGCAGTTCAACGCCGCTCATGCCCGGCATCTCCACATCCGTAATGAGGCACGACGTTTCTCGCAACTGGGGCGAGGACAGGAATTCTTGCGCCGAAGCAAAAGCTCGCGCGGAAAATCCGAATGACCTCAACAACCGTGCGATCGCCGTGCGCATTGAAGCATCATCGTCGACGACCGAGATTATCGGAACATTGTCCACGCGACTTACCTTTGGCGGGCGGGCGACCGAAGTCGCACCCGACTATCGGGCCGCCTACAGCTGCATGATAGGACTGAATATAGAGATGAGAAGTATACTTAGGTTGCGAAAGGGCCGCTAGTGCTGCAGACCCGGGGGCTTTACCCCAAGAGCTTCGGCCATCCTGACCAGATCGGCCACTGATCTCGCTTCCATCTTTTTCATGATGTGGCTGCGATGCACTTTCACCGTGATTTCGCTCAGATTGATCTGAGCCGCGATCTGTTTGCTCATCAACCCGCTGGCGACCAAAGCCATGATTTCGCGCTCGCGAGCAGTAAGGGATGCGAAGTGCGCCCTCATGTCCGCGATCGCGTGTTCATGATCGCGGCGTTTCTTGTCACGTTCGATCGCAGCCGAGACGGCGTCCAGGAGGTCCTGGTCACGAAACGGTTTAGTGAGAAAATCGATCGCCCCAGCCTTCATGGCCCGCACTGACATCGGAATATCGCCGTGCCCCGTAATGAACACGACTGGAATAGGAAGGTCGGCGTCCATCAACCCGGCCTGAAAATCAAGACCGCTCAGTCCAGGCAATCGGATGTCGAGCACCAAGCAGGCTGGAGCGTCCGGCCGCTCAGCCCGTAAGAACTCCTGCGTCGACGCGAATACTTCAACCTTCAACTGGACTGAATAGAACAGCCGGGCGAGCGCCTCTCGCATTGACGCATCGTCATCGATGACGAAGACGTTCGGCTCGTCCGTGCGAACCCCCGGCTTCGTTGACGAATTATGCTGCCTCATCATGGTCCTTCACCATCTGCAGCCGGTCCCGAGCAAAGCAAATCTCAACACTATCGGCTCGGTCAAGCCGAGGTGCCATTGTAACGAAATCCGCGGGACAGGCAAATCCCGCACGCTCCGCGGCCTGTCATTCGCCGCTCCCGCTAGGACAGCTAATCCCGGCCTTCCCGCGGGCCTAAACGAGCGGTATGGTTGCGGAACTTCCGCCTTCGGAGCCAAAGCCATCAGGAGGCTTTAGATCTCCAGTAGCCATGGTTGATGATGCGGGATGCGGTCCAGGAGGTGCTGCGGTTGTTAGTCGGCGTCGTCGCGCTGGCAGCACTGACCGAGCTGTGTTTTTGGCTGAACGTGCACCTGGTCTCCGCAGGCTTCGCCTATTTAATTCTGATTACTCTTCTGTCACTCTCCGCCGGCCCTATTTCCCTCGTCGCTCTGTGCCTCGCGGCGGTCGCATGCCTCAACTTCTTCTTTACACCTCCTCTGTTCGCCTTTCGGATCGACTATCCGCAAGACATGATCGCGTTGGCCGCGTTCCTTATCACCTCGCTCCTTATAACCGGCCTGATAGCAAAGATCCGGTCAGCACGAGACGAGCTCGTGCAGATCCTGGACGGGCTGCCCGCACTGATCTGGAACATGTCGCCGGAAGTCGCCGCTGACTTCTCCAACAATCGGTTCCGGGACTACACCGGCTTGTCCTCGCAGCAGTTGCGGGACCTGGGGTGGTTAAATGCAATACATCCGCAGGATCACCTCGTTGAGGAGTGGAGCGCCGCGTTCGCAACCGGTAAGCCGTTTGAGAAGGAAATACGCATTCGAAGCGCTGGCGGCGAATATCGTTGGTTCCTTGTCCGCGTTGTACCGATCCTAAGCGAGCGAAGAAAGATCTTGAGATGGTGCGCCAGCGCGGGCGACATCCAGGAGCGCAGGCACGCACTCGAAGCTTTGCGCGATAGCGAAGAGCAGTGGCGCGCGGTGTTCGAGCACAATCCGACCATGTATTTCATGCTAGATGCTGCAGGGACCGTGCTGTCGGTCAATCCCTATGGCGCCGGCCAATTGGGCTACGAGGCAACGGAGCTGGCAGGCCGCTCCGTCCGGGAGGTGTTTCACGAATCCGATTGGCCGGCAGTCCAGCGCAAAGCCGCCAGCTGTCTGGAACACCTTGGTGAGCCGACAAGCTGGGAGGCGCGAAAGCGGCGCAAAGACGGGACCATCCTGTGGGTACGCGAAACCGCCAAAGGTATGTTACTCAAGCAGCAGCCGGTCCTTTTGGTCGCCTGCGAGGATATCACCGATCGCAAACGCGCCGAATATCTGGCTCAACATGTCTTTGATACGCTGCCAGACGTCGTATCCGTGATCGATAGGAACTACCGGTATCGGCGATCCAACCGGGCACATCAGCGAGTTTGGGGAATACCCGCCGACCAACTCATCGGGATGCACGTTGCGGAAGCTATGGGAACGGACGCCTTCGAGCAACTGGCCAAGCCGAATCTGGATCGGTGCCTTGCTGGAGAAGAGTTCAATTACAGTCAATGGTTCGATGGCCCCGCCGGCCGGAGATACTGGGTCGTGACCTATTCACCGCTCCAGCTTGAAACTGACGCGGTGGACGGCGCGCTTGTACTCGCTCGCGACCTGACAGATCACATGCTGGCCTCCGAAGCCGTGCGGGATGCCCAGGCCGATCTGGCGCACGCAAATCGCGTAGCGACCGTCGGTCAACTAACCGCCTCTGTGGCGCATGAGGTCAATCAGCCCGTTGGAGCGCTGGTCACGAACGCTCATGCTGCCTTGCGCCTGCTCAGCGCGACGCCCCCTGATCTGGACCTGTCCTCCAGGGCGCTCGAAGACATTATTAAAGACGGACGCAGGGTCGGCGACGTAATCGACCGGATTCGAGCATTGGTCAAAAAGACGCCAGCGCAGATCGAGAAGGTGGATATCAACGAGGTGATCACCGAGACACTCGCTCTGACGCGCGGCGAGATCATGAGAAGCAGGACCTCTCTGGAGATCGCTCTTGCAGATGATGTGCCGTTAGTTCGCGGAGACCGCATTCAGTTGCAGCAAGTCGTCATGAACTTGGTGATGAATGCTATCGAAGCAATGGGCGATGTAGACGAAGAGACGCGACAATTGGTGATCAGATCCAGCAGAAACCGGGACGGCGGCGTCTCGCTTATGGTCCGCGACTCGGGTCCGACCTTGGGCTCAGAGACTCTGGACCGGTTCTTTGAGGCATTCTACTCAACCAAAGCCAGCGGAATGGGCATCGGGCTGTCGATCTGCCGTTCTATAATCGAAGTACATGGAGGGCGCATTTGGGCCACCGCCAATGCGGCACGAGGCGCCACGCTTCAGATAGTTCTGCCCGCGCCTGGGCTAGATGCGCCTTGAGGTGGCTTGTCGACCCGCAGGATAAGCTCACGGGGACTTCGTCCAACTTATGCTAAGCTCCGGCGGTACTGCGTCGGGCTGATTCCCGTCATTTGCCGAAACGCTGCCGAGAATGAGCTCGTCTCGCTGAACCCCAGTGCGAGCCCGATGTCGGTCACCGACTGTCCCCGATCGCCCAGCAACGCCTTCGCACGTTCGATGCGACGATTGATGTGGTACCGGTGTGGTGGCATGCCGAATGACTGCTTGAATGCGCGGCAAAAATAGTACGAACTCAGACGAGCGAGCGCCGCCAGAGCAGCGAGTGAGATAGGTTCCGCCAAGTGTTCCTCGATATAGCTGGTGACAGCACGCTGTTGCCAGACAGCCAGCCCACCCCTGATCAATGATTCGCGGCGTGGAGAATGGCCGTGGCTGTGCATCAATTCATGCGCGACAATCACACCAAGCGCCTCACAATAACGCTCGTCTGCGCAGCCTTGGTCGATCGCTGCCGTGAGCTTGGTAGCGGCATCCCACAGCCCGCGATCCTCGAAGAATAGGCGCGGCGCAAGTTGAGAGGCCCGTGAATACGCATCGGTGGCATGGATCGGCATCTTGGCCGGATCAAAATAGAAGCAGGTCATACGACTGGGAACACGAGGCTGCTGCCAGTCTTGGTATTCATGTCCGGCGGGCACGAAGGTGAGCTTGCGTTTGAGCGTTCGCAGCTTCGAAGGCGGCAGGGTCCGAACGACCGTCTCGCCGTGGTCACGAATGCCCTCCTCGTGAACAAGCAGCAGATGGCACGGTGCACAGAATCGGAACTCGACCCTCTCATGTGCGATACACCGGACTATCTCGACGCTGATCCCATCCGAGGCAAACGCCCGACGACTGACAGCATGAACAGGAAATATCTCGATGGCGTGGCGACCAGCTTTGTGAGCCCCGCGATCACATAGCTGTACGCCGCGTCCGTCGCGCGGCAGACGATTGTTCTCGAAGTGAGGTGCATCAATGCGCAGCACCCCGGTCTCTTCCTGCCGCTGGCGATCGTGCAAGACGGCGGATTCGGCGCACTCGGCCATCCCTGCAGCATTGACATCGAACGAGTAGGTCAGCATCGTCGTTCCATTTTCATGCCCTGTCTCCACCAGAGCATTTAGGTCACCCAACCGAGACTGCTCAATCGTAATGAGATCAAGGCGGCTAAATCACTCGTTTCGGCCACACATACTCGGTGGTGGTCGCTCCCATACTTCGGTTGCCTGCCTTATACCTCAGTATGCAAGCATGGAGAGTTCGTCTCAGCGAGGCGGACAGAATGACCTGGCGCGAATGAGGGTGAGCACCCGCCTCTTGAGGGACACGGCGGTCGTTGACCTAGACACGCCCGTGCGGCTTTTTTGGCAAAGGTCTGACGGGCGCCCCCTCAAAACCCGTTAGTCAGGCAAAGGCGAGCGCCTTAAAACCTTCGTATCGTTCCGTGGCACCTTTCGATGCTGGACGATTACCTAGGTTCAATTGAGCCGCTGAACGCAATCGTCTTAGCTGGATGCGTTGAAAGAAACGCAAGGCACATGACGTGCGGCGGTGAGAAAAGGATCACGACGTACAGCGAGCGACGATGGGACCAAAAGGAGACTACAATGCCTAGCTGCTCCGCAAGTCCTGGATCTGGCAGAGCCGCGCGATGCGCAGTCTGTGACGGCCACTTTGGTCTCGTCCGACACTACTCGTGGCGAACGCCGCTTTGTTCCAAAAAGTGCGTCGATCGCTTCAGAGCTCGCAGGGAAAGTGACCGCAATTGGCTGGGCTGGCTCCAAATCGTTTTCGACCGGCTGCCAGAGAACAACACGAGGCCCTTATGA
Source organism: Bradyrhizobium genosp. A (assembly GCF_049949275.1). NCBI lineage: Bacteria > Pseudomonadati > Pseudomonadota > Alphaproteobacteria > Hyphomicrobiales > Nitrobacteraceae > Bradyrhizobium > Bradyrhizobium genosp. A. The sequence continues at coordinate 5,298,353 of NZ_CP188196.1, forward strand.
CAGTCGATATTCCACAACGAGGCAAGGAATATTTGGAGATAGCACGCACTTTGCTTCGCGCGGCCCAAACCATGACCGACTCAGCGATTGCGGGTCAGCTTAAGGCCCTTGCCGACGACTACGAGCGGCGAGCCGAGAAAGCTTCGCACGTTGAAGCAGCCAAAGCCCATCGGAGCGAGCGGGCGCCCCTCTCGTGATCAGGATCATCGCCGTGCTCTGCAGTCTCTCTTCTCCGGCAGATTGCCACGAGCAGACCGTCACCAGCTCGGACCTCGCTGACGTCTCGATGCAATCCTGCCTGATAGGCGCGCCGCAGTTCGCCGAGTGGATGAAGCAGCATCCGGCCGAGCGCCTGGCGGCGTGGCGTTGCGTGCTTGGCAGACAGGACGGCAGGCGAGCTTAGGTTGGAATGCAGCGGCCCCGGAAGCTTTGAACCGCGAAGCCACAAGGGCTGCGATTTCTGACTCCGATCGTTCGACATTCACCACGGCGTGTTTGATTCAGTTTGGCGCCGGATCGGCGGTTCGTTACATGTCCGGTCGGTCAAGACTCGCGTGCATGCATCTGGAAACTGGAATATGGCGCCGCGCGGCCTATTCGGCCTCAGCCCCATGCCCATGCCACCCTGCTTGGTGGTGTAGAGCGCGTTGAACAGGCTTTCCGAGGTCGCTTCGGGCACCTCGGGCCTTGCGAACCCCAGCCGGCTGGCTGCTCGGGGGGCATACCCGCGTATTCCAGCCAACGTTGATTGACAAAAGCGCTGGACCATCGGGCAGCGCCCCCAGCAGCCGCGGGAATTGCGTCAATAATGAGCGGAAGCCGGCTCTCGCTGCTATGCAGCTCTTCCTCTACAGCCTTCGCCGCGCGTCTCGGTGGCGTCCTATCGGTTTATCAATTTCGTTCCTAATTCCGCCAGCACCTTGGCGGGCGTAAACGGCACAGAACGCAGCCGCGCGCCCGTTGCCTCGAAAACGGCGCCGGCGATCGCCGAGGGGACGACCGCGCAGGCCGGCTCCCCGCCACCCCAAGGGACCTCTTCCGTCCGATCGATCAGGTCGATCACGACCTCCGGAATTTCCGGAAAGGTCAGGATTGGATAGCTCGCCCAATCGAGGCTTGTGACCATCGACCGATCGAATGTTACCTGCTCTTTTAAAGTGCGGCTCACCGTCTGAACGATGCAACCTTCGATCTGATTCCGTAGTCCGTCAGGGTTGATGATTTGTCCGCAATCATGCGCGACATAGAACCGCTTGACCGCAAGTTGTCCAGTCTTGCGGTTGATCTCCACCTCGGCGACTGCGCCGACATAGGTCCGGACCAGTTCGTACTTGACATAGGCAAGCCCGCGCCCCGTCACGATGTCCGCACCACGATCGCTTCTCGGGCGCTCACGCCATTTGCTTAATTTGGCGAGCCGCTCGAGAAGCTCCTTGCCGCGATCGTCGGTGAGATGTCTCAGCCGAATGTCGAGCGGATCGGTATCCGTTGCGGCGGCGATCTCGTCTAGAAAGGACTCGTTCGCAAACGTGTTCTGCAACCGTCCGGGTGAGCGGATCCAGGCCGGCCGCAGCGGTGTCGATGCCAACCGGTGGGCGGTCGTCGTGACATTCGGAAAGACGTACGGGACTGCCAGGTCGTTCAACACCCCACCTGGGCTGAGCTTGCCGAGACTATCGAGTCCGGCGAGCTCGGAGCCGACCAGTTTCACGAAGCCGGCGGTTCCATCCGGCACGTAGAGCTCGGATTCCCAGGCCGCCACGCCTCCAACCTTATCGATCCCGGCCCGCATATCGAGAAGTGTAGGTGGTCCCTTTGGATCCCAGCCGTGCTCGTCCGCGCGCATCCATTGCACGCGCACCGGCTTGCCGACCGCGCGCGACAGCAGAGCCGCGTCGGCCGCAGCATCCTCATGTCCATTGCGACCGTAGCACCCCGCCCCTTCGACATAGATGCAGCGCACGTCTGCATCGGGTATCGCGAGCGTGGCAGCGAGTTGCTTGCGCAGGTCGTGCGTTGCTTGCGAGGCTGTCCAGCACGTCAGCTTACCGTCGGCGAACGTTGCCACGGCGCAGGAGGGGCCAATGGAGCCATGGGTATGGATGGCGAATTCGTAGGTTGCAGCAAGCTTGTGTGGTGTGCTTTCGAGCGCAGAATGAGAATCGCCAATGCGGCTGGTGACATCGTCGCGCACGACCGCGGTGCTGCGCACGTGCTGCCATATTCTGCTTTGGTCCGGCAACCCCTCCCACTTGGACCAGGTCACTGCCAATTGCTGCGCGGCCTTGATTGCGCTCCACTCGCTTTTCGCAACGACGCCGAGAAAGTTATTGATGCGGACCACCTTCACAAGGCCAGGGATGTCGGCGACTGACGACTCCTCATAGGACAGGAGTGTGGCACCGAATCCTGACGGGCGTACCACCCGGCCGTGTAACATGTCCGGCAGTTTGAAATCCTGCATGAAGGTGAAGCGGCCATCTACCTTGTCAGGAATGTCCAGCCGAGGCACAGCCTTACCGACAATCGTGTAAGCATCGGGAGACTTTTGCCGCACGTCTTTGGCGACAGCGAGTGCCAATGTCGTGCCGTCCACGACCCCGCCGATCGGCAGCCGATTGCCACCTCTGGAAGTTATGACACCATCATGAATCGAGAGCGTGGAAATATCCTGCCGCAGACGGGCGGCCGCCCGACGGAGGAGAGCCCGGCGCGCAGTCGCCGCGGCCCGGCGCAACTGCATCCCGCCATTCTGAATCGAGAAACTTCCGGACGTCACGCCCTGGTCGGGGGTCAACGCGGTGTCGCCCTCGACGAGCGAGACGTGGCTCATCGGAACGTCAAGCTCCTCGGCGACGATCTGAGTCAGTGCCGTCCGCACCCCGGTGCCGAGATCGACCTTGCCGGAATAGACCGTGATGCGGCCGTCCCGCGTGATGGCCAGAAAGCCATCGACCCGATCCGGCGAGACGGATTTCGGTCCAGAAACAGGCTTGGCTGTGCTCGAAGGTAGCGGCAGGCAAAAGCTGACAACGAGCGCGCCGCCTGCCTGCAGCAACGAGCGTCTGTCGATCTGATTCATGGGCCTGCCTCAGATGCCAGCGGCGCGCAGGACCGCGCGCACGATGCGCAAGTGTGTGCCGCAACGGCAAAGATTGTTCGCCAATTCGGCTTTGACCTCCCCTTCGTTCGGCTTCGGATTGCGCGCCAAAAGGGCGGCGGACTGCATGATCATGCCGTTGATGCAGTAACCGCACTGCAGAGCCTGCTCCTGGATGAAGGCCTCCTGAAGCGGATGCGGCTTTGCGCTGGTGCCGAGGCCCTCAAGCGTGACGATCTTGCCTTTGACCGCCGACAACGGGGTGACGCACGAGCGGATCGGCGCTCCATCAACATGCACGGTGCAGGCGCCGCACTGGCCGAGACCGCAGCCGAAACGCGGACCGTGCAAGCCAAGCTCATTACGCAGGACGTAGAGCAGCGGCGTGTCGGGGTCATTGACGGCTACCGAGATGGTTTTGCCGTTCACGTTAAGGGCCGTTGTTGCCACAATCTCTTCCTCTTGCGTGTCCCGATTGGGTCAAGGGAATGCGGCCGGCCACCGCACTCGGGGGAGGCCAGCCGCGCCCAAGCCGGTTGCGATACGGGGGAGGAGACAACCGACCGACCAAGACCTATCGATCCGTTGAACTGATGACTTTAGGATTTTTGCCGTATTCGGCTTGGTATTGCGCAATTCGTTCTATGCACTGACGTCGATCAGTCGCGTCCCACAGCTGCCAATCACAAGGGCAAGAACGGCACACTGCAGCAAGCCGCGCCAAGTAAATTTGTGACGAGCCAACTAGATTGGCGCTGCAATTCCACACGCGAGGTACTTACAATGCGAAAACCGATGGTCGCAATCATCCCGGCACTCTCCGTCATTGCGGTAGTCGGCACAACCCTGGTTGCCCTGCCGGCCCAGGCCGCCGGAGACGCTGCCGCGGGAAAGCAGGTATTTGCGCGCTGCTCCGGATGCCATTCGACGACACCGGGCGAAAACAAGATCGGCCCTTCGCTGGCAGGCGTGTTCGGCCGCAAGAGCGGATCCGAGCCAGGCTACAACTATTCGCCGGCGCTGAAGGCGGCGAACATCACATGGGATGAACATACTCTCGATCAGTTCCTCGCTAATCCCGCGACCGACGTCCATGGAACCAAGATGTTCGTCAACCTCCCGCAAGCGGCAGATCGCGAGAATGTCATCTCCTACCTGGAGACCTTGAAGTGAGCACAAATGACAAAGACTGAAGTCAGCATCGGAATAGTCGCTGCGCTCTTCTGCATGTCGGCCCACGGACAGACCGTCAAAATGCTGCTGCTCGATCAGACCGGAGCCCAGACAGTCCTGCGAGCCGCGGAGACGATGGCGCAACAACGGAAAGCGCCGTCCGCCATCGCGGTTGTTGATCCCGCCGGCGATCTGCTTGCATTCCAGCGAATGGACGGGGTCCGCCCGGCAAGCGTCGATCTCGCCATCGGGAAGGCGCGGACGGCTGCACGGCTGCAAAGGCCGACGGGGGAGATCGAGGACAGCATTAACCGGGGCCGGACGGCATTCGTTACCGCCGGCGTCATGGCGCTACGCGGCGGCATGCCGATACGCGTGAATGGCGAAGTCGTGGGTGCAGTCGGTGTTGCCGGCTTGAGCAAGGAGACCGACACCGAGATCGCGAGCACCGCTGCAGCGGTTCTCAGCCCCTCGCCTGCCACACCTCAGCACAATTGAGAGAGTTGCCGTTGGCGCCGACAGCGACGTGACGGTGGATTCGACCCACGGGATGACTACCGTCGCATGTACCCGTCGCTGAGCGTCTGCATGAAGCTGACCAGTGCATCCTCCTCCTCGTCGGAAAGACCGAGGCGTCCGACGAACTTGGTGTTCAAGTTGCGGGTGGATTCCGGTGCCGGCCAGCACGCAGTCCCCTCGCCCGGGTCGTTGCGACCGCAGCGCGGCAGCACGTCACGCGTGTTGTAGAAATGCACGATCGACTTGAGACTCGTGAAATAGCCGTTGTGGCCGTAAGCCTTGACGAAGTCCGGGTAAGGCCTCTTGTCGACGTTGCGCAGCGTCGGCACCTGAAAGCGGCCGACATTCTCAGGCGCGAGCGGGGCCCAGAGCGCATCGACGGACGAAGGTTGGCTAAGCAGATGATCGGCGGTGAGAAAGCCGGCGACACCCGGATCCACATAGGATGAGCCTGCGGGATTGGCGCGATAGCCGCGTGCGTCCGGTTGCTGTTCGGCGTAGTACGGAATGCGTGGATTTGCCGGAGTGCCGATGTTGCTCGCCGTGAAATCGGTGAACAGCGGATCTTCGCCGGGGCCACCATCGCGGTGGCAATTGTTGCATTTTCCTTTGCCGCGGAACAGCGCGTAACCCGCCTGTTCCTGCGGCGTGAACTGCGCCTTGCCCGCCAGCACCGCATCGAACTTGGAAGTAAGCGCCGTCACCTCCGCCGATGCTTCATAGCTGGAGATCGACTGCGCCATCTGGTCGAATGTTGTCGCGGCGCGGCCGCGATCTATCGGCGTCAGGTGAACCGGCATCGGATTGTTCGCCGCCGCTGGCCCTGGCTGACTGCACACCTGCTCCACGTCGGCGGGCCACTGGATGGCAAATGCCTGTTGACCCCAGACGGCTTCGAACAAGCCGCGATAGGGCCGCTGGGCCGCGCGATGCACCGCACAAGCGAAATCGGGCAGGCCCATTTCGACGGGATTGGTCGGTGGCCCCTCCGCCTGTTCGGCCGCGGGATTGCCCAGTCGGCGGCCCGTTGCGCGCATGTCCCAGAAATTGCCGCCGACGAGATCGCCCTGGCCGGGATTGTAATGCAGCACGGGCGAGAGCGGCGCGTACGCGTGCGATTGCGGCTTGCGGTTGCTGAAGCGGGTGCGCACCGAACCCGGATAGGAGCCGGTCGTGCGATTGAGCTCGGACACCGGGCCGGTGAAGCCCGTCTCGGGTGTGTGACAGAACGCACACGCCTCATTGCGATTCACCGACAGCTCCTTGTCATAGAGCATCAACTTGCCGAGCAGTTCGATCTGCTGCACCTGATTATCAGGTGACGCCGCCAGCCGCTGGAGGCTTTCTGCTTCGATCCGGTCGATCTCGGCCTCAACCCGCGCAATTTCCTTCAAGGCGGCCGGCGAAAGCGTTGTGCCTGTCTCCTGCGCCCACACGACGGCAGCCCCGACGGTGGTGAGCATCACAATCGCCGCGCTAGTCGAGACGTTCATCCGGCGTGATCTCGCAAATAGAATGTCCATTCCCATACCGTTCTCGGCGACGCCGGGACGGAACGCTTGTTGGCAATTGTTTCAATCAGCGAGTTCTTGCTTGAAACAGCCCAGACGGGCGCGGTTCGCGCGAGCAAGCCGTCTCAGTTCAGAACGAGCGATCGCAGCAATCGCAATCAACAAAAGACAAGGGCTCTCAAGCTAATTTTCGCCGCGGCGACTAGCTTTGGGTATGTCGTCAACATCGGCTATTCATATGCAACAAGTCAAGATCAACGGTGCCTTGCACGACATCGATGCCGATCCGCAGATGCCTTTGCTTTGGGCGATCCGCGACATTCTCGGGTTGAAAGGTACCAAATTCGGCTGCGGCATCGGTGCTTGCGGCGCATGCACTGTGCACATGGACGGACAGGCGGTGCGCTCCTGCGTGACGCCGTTGTCGGCCACGGCCGGGCATGAGATCGTCACCATCGAAGGACTAAGCTCCGATGGCACGCATGCCGTCCAGCGCGCGTGGCGCGCCCACAATGTGCCCCAGTGTGGCTACTGCCAGCCGGGCCAGATCATGCAGGCCGCGGCTCTCCTCAAGGAGACACCAAAGCCGACGGATCAGCAGATCACCGATGCCATGTCAGGCAACATTTGCCGGTGTGGCACCTACGTGCGGATTCGCGCCGCGATCAAGTCAGCCGCGGAGACGATCTGATGACGAGGGTTGTAAACCTCAGTCGGCGCGAAGTCGTCGCCGGCAGCGCCACTGGCCTCGTTCTCGGCTTCACGATCGGATTCAGCAACTTTCCGGCTCTCGCGGCTCGTGCCCATGCGAGCGAGGTTTTTGAACCCAACGTCTACCTGATGATCGATCAGACCGGTTTGGTGACAATTGTCGCGCATCGGTCGGAAATGGGCACGGGAATCAAGACGGGATTGCCGATGGTGCTCGCCGATGAGCTTGGCGCCGACTGGAGCCGCGTCAGGATCGTGCAGGCCCAGGGTGATCCGAAATATGGCGATCAGAACACCGACGGCTCCCGCAGCATGCGGCAATTCTATCAGCCGATGCGCGAGGCGGGCGCGTCAGCCCGCCAGATGCTCGAGGCAGCGGCTGCCCGTGTCTGGAACGTCAACGCAAACGATTGCCAGGCGCGCAATCACATGATTTTTCACGTTCCAACGGGTCGGCAGCTGTCGTTCGGCGATGCCGCCAAGATGGCGGCGACAATGGAGATCGCGCCACCCGATCACATGGAATTGCGTTTTACGCCGGTGAACGAACGGCACTACGTCGGCAAACCCGTTCCCATAGTCGATCTCGACGCAATCACGCGCGGCACGGCGACCTATGGCATCGACGTCACCCTTCCCGGGATGAAGTACGCGTCCGTGGAGCGCTGTCCGGTCTACGGCGGCAAAGCTTTGCACTTCGACGCCACGGACGCCCTTAAAGTCCCAGGTGTCGAGCAGGTGGTGGAGATTCCGGCCACCCCTATTCCGTCCGGCTACTATCCGCTCGGCGGCATTGCCGTCATCGCCAGCAATACCTGGTCGGCGCAGCAGGGCCGCGAAAAGCTCAAGATCACCTGGGATTTTGGCCCGAACGCGAATCACGATTCGACGACCTATCGGGCTGAGCTCGAGGCCACGGCGAAACAGCCGGGGCGAGTCGTACGCAACCAAGGCAATGTCGACGCCGCACTCGGCGCCGCCCATCGCAGCATCTCGGCAGACTATTTTGTGCCTTATTACGCGCATGCGCCGATGGAGGTTCCGAACGCCGTCGCCCACTTCGCCGATGGCGGGTGTGAGATCTGGGCACCCACCCAATTCCCGCAATCCGCGCGGACGACGGCCGCCGAGGTCCTCGACGTGCCGGTCGAAAACGTCACAGTCAATGTGACGCTGCTGGGAGGCGCATTCGGCCGAAAATCGAAATCCGACTACGTGGCCGAGGCTGCACTGCTGTCACGCCGCATTGACGCACCGGTCAAGCTCACGTGGACGCGCGAGGACGAGATCCAGCACGATTACTATCACGCGATCTGTGCCCAACATCTCGAAGCCGGGCTCGACGCCGAAGGACGCCCGTCGGCCTGGCTGCACCGAACCGTTTTTCCGGCCATCGAAGCGACCTTCCAGCCAGACGTCACATACGGCAGTGCCGGTGAGCTTCAGCAGGGCGTGACCGACATGCCCTACGCGATCACCAACGTCCGTTGCGAAAACGGACCGGCGGCCAATCACGTCAGGATCGGCTGGTATCGGTCGGTCTACAACATTCCCCATGCGTTCGCCGTGTGCTCGTTCGCCGATGAGCTTGCACATGCGGCCGGCAAAGACCCGCTCGAATTTCTGCGCGAGTTGTTGGGAGAGCCGCGCAAGCTCGACTTCGCCGCCATGCATGTCGACTATCCCAACTACGGAGCGTCGCTCGACACGTATCCTGTCGACACCGGCCGATTGCGGGGTGTCCTCGACCTGGTTGCGCGCAACAGTGAATGGGGCAGTCGGTTGCCGCCGCGGCACGGACGCGGCGTCGCCGTGCACCGCAGTTTCCTGAGCTACGCAGCAGCGGTCGTGCAGGTCGCGGTCGGCAGCGACGGCCAACTCTCGATTCCCAGGGTGGATATCGGCCTTGATTGCGGCCTCGTCGTCAATCCGGACCGCGTCCGCGCGCAGCTCGAAGGCGCCGTGATCATGGCCATCAGCAACGCGCTCTACAGCAATATCAGCATCAAGCAGGGGCGCATCGAGCAGAGCAATTTCAGCGACTACCTGGTTGCTCGCGCCGATATTGCGCCTGAAACTCACGTCCACATCGTCGAGAGCAGCGCGCCACCCGGCGGGGTCGGTGAGCCCGGCGTGCCGCCGGTCGCGCCGGCAATCTGCAATGCAATTTTCGCCGCGACCGGGAAGCGCATCCGTGCGCTGCCGATCGACCCCGCGCAATTAAAGGTTACATGACGGCAGAACGGCCTCTTCGCGTCAGAGAGTGAAGCGCGGATATCAGACGAAGGAGCAAGCCAATGGCTAATGAAGCCAAGACACTCGAAAACGGGACACTCGAAGTCGCGATGGAACGGGCACCGATTCCGGGAACATCGCTCCAGGTATCGCGCGTCGCTCTCGGGACATGGGCCATTGGGGGCTGGATGTGGGGCGGTAGCGATGAAGCCGAATCTGTCAGAACGATCCGGGGCGCGATCGACCACGGCATCAATGTTATCGACACCGCGCCGGCCTACGGGTTCGGTCGCTCCGAAGAAGTCGTCGGCAAGGTACTCGCCGAGAGCGGCCTTCGCTCGCGCGTGCTTATCGCCACAAAGACGGGGCTGGAATGGCAAGGCGAACGAGTGTTCCGCAACGCCAGCCGCGCACGAATTTTACGGGAAGTCGACGAATCGCTACGCCGGCTTCGGACCGACTACATCGATATCTACCAGGTCCACTGGCCCGATCCGCTGATAACCATTGAGGAAACCGCCGAGGCCATGCGAGACCTATTCGAGCAGGGCACCATTCGCGCGATCGGCGTCAGCAATTTTTCGGTTCTGCAGATGGAGCAATTCCGGCGCGTCGCGCCACTGCACGTGCTGCAGCCGCCCTTCAATTTGTTTGAGCGCGGGATCGAGACCGACATCCTGCCCTATTGCCACAGGAACAATATTGCAACCTTCGGTTATGGTGCGCTGTGCCGAGGTCTCCTGTCTGGCCGGATGCGTCTGGACAGCGAATTTGAGGGAGATGACCTCCGACGAACCGATCCGAAATTCCAGCAGCCGCGCTTTGCGCAGTATCTCGCTGCGGTCGAGCGGCTTGATGCGTTGGCGCAGCGGCGCTTCGCCAAGCGAGTAGTCCATCTGGCGATCCGCTGGATGCTCGATCAGGGCATCACGACAGCGCTATGGGGTGCGCGCAATCCAAGGCAACTGCTTCCGGTCGACGAGGTGAGCGGTTGGCAGCTCGACGCATCCGCCATGGCAGACGTCGATTGCATCTTGCACCAAACTATTGAGAATCCGATCGGCCCAGAGTTCATGGCGCCGCCGGCGCGCAGCGTTGCCGCGCAATAGCCTGTCAAGAGTCTAGCGCGGCGGCAAAACATGAACCTCTTAGAAAAGAGACAGGATGAGCGAAACAGTGGCTGGTCCGATAACCTGCATCTTCCTGTTCTGTCGTAACATCTTCATCGAGCACTGCTCGACCGGATCAGGTATGGCGCACCGCACATAATCCGCGAAACGCGGTTCGCGACAGGCGGTTTTGCTCACTGTCTTCACCTGCGCTCTCGCGCATCGCACCGAGCCACCAATAAGCACTGCATTGAAGGCAGCAGTTTCGTTGTTCTTGCCGCAAAGCTGGTCGCTGGCGACCGGACAACTTTGACCTATCTGATCGCCGGCCCAGTTTTCGTGCTCGTGCTTGCATTGACGAGGCTCAGAGCTGGCGGATCCAGATTAGGACTTTGTCCCCCTTGCTGTCTCTGCAATTCCTTCTCGGCCTTGCTCGCAGTTTGCGTGAGCGCCAGCCCGACATTGATTCAGCGGACCTCGATCAGCGCAAGATCGAACGCAATACGGCAAAAACGACAAAGCCCCGCTCTCCACGGACGGTTAAATTCGAGACGCCTGGTGATCCCCTCCTCCTCACCAACCAGGCTCGTGCGGCCGTCCATTCGTCCCTAACTGGACGGCCGCTTTCTTCTTTTGCCGAACGCGCTCCGAGTGTGCGGAAGTCTGCTATCGTAGAGAACGGAAATGCTTGAAATTGCGGTACGAACGCATCTTGTTGGGCTGGCTGGCAGCTTGCGTAAAGCTTCCTATTCACGTGCGACCTTGTCAGGCCTGCGTGACAATCTTCCGCGGTCGGTTGACCTGGAAACTTGCGATCTGCAGCTTCCGCTCTATAACGAGGATGAGGATCGAGCCGACGGACCGGAACCGGTGCAACTGTTTCGAAATGCGATTGATGCCAGTGACGGCGTTGTCATCGTAACGCCGGAATACAATCACGGTATTCCCGGCGTTCTGAAAAATGCCCTGGACTGGGCCTCGCGCCCACTTGGAAAGTCCGTGCTGATCGACAAGCCGGTGCTGGTCATAACGGTCTCGCCGGCCTTTACTGGCGGCGTGCGAGCCCATGCGCAGGTCAACGAGACCCTTCTCGCGATCCCTGCGCGCATCCTGGCTGGGCCCCAGGTCGTCCTCGGCGGCATTGCAACAAAGGTCAAAGACGGCATTGTTGATCCCCCTTACCTGGCTTTCGCTCTAGAAGCTATCGATCGGTTGGTCGCCATGTCACAACAACGAGCGTGACCGAGCGTTGGAGATTGCAAGATGAAAATCGGCGTCATAGGGCTTGGTCAGATGGGCAGTGGACTGGCCTCGTCGCTTCTGCGGGCCGGCCATGATGTCACGGTCTACAACCGCACGGCATCGAAGGCCGGCGAATTGCTGAAAAAGGGCGCTGCCGCGGCATCGCGCATATCTGACGCGTGTAATGGCGATGTGGTCATGACTATGTTGGCCGATGATGCGGCGGTTGAGAGCGTCGTTTATGGCGCCGACGGGCTGCTCGCGAGCCTCCCTAAGGGCCGGGTACATGTCTCCTCGAGCACGATCAGCGTGGCGCTATCGGAGCGCCTCGCTGCTGATCACGCGAAGGCCGGCCAGCGGTTCGTCGCGGCTCCGGTGTTTGGGCGTCCTGATGTTGCAGCGGCCGGCGATCTCTCCGTCATCGTCGGTGGCGACAGGGACGCGGTTCAGGCTGCCGCACCTGTTTTCGATGCAATCGGGAAGAAGACGTTCGTGATTTCCGACAGGCCCAAGACTGCCAATCTCGTCAAGCTCAGCGGCAACTTTCTCATTGCGTCCGTTATCGAGTCATTGGGCGAGGCCGTCGCGCTTGTCGCCAAGGACGGCGTCGACTGCCAAGCATATGTTGACATGCTGACGTCCACCCTCTTCAACGCGCCCGTCTACAAGACCTACGGCAAGCTGATTGTCGAGGGAAAGTTCGAGCCCGCCGGCTTCGCTGCGCCACTCGGCTACAAGGATATCCGGCTTGTGCTGGCGGCTGCCGACGATTTGCGTGTGCCGATGCCAGTCGCAAGTTTGCTTCGCGATCGCTTTTTGACGTTGCTGGCGCATGGTGGTGACAAGCTCGACTGGTCTGCGGTCGGAGCATTGGCGAGCCGAGACTCGGGCACCTCTTGAGCACTTAGCGAACCAACAATCCATTCCGAGGCTGGACGAACCAGCACTGCGCGAAGCCGCCTTGTAGCGATGAGCATTGCTGCGCTCGATTCCCGCATCCGCATCAACGGCAAGAATGACGCAGCACGAGCAATTTGCACCAAGCCGCGCCGTGCTCGTCATCTATTATCCGGAAGCAAGAAGGCGTTCGCCGAACGACACCGGCGCCGCGCGAACCACACCGGTGAAAATGCACGGCGCGGGCGTCACAGCGGGGCGCTGGCCGTTGCCGGAGTTCCTCGAGAACCCACCCGCGAGCCATGAGGATGAAAAAGATGCAGCATGTTACGATAACGGAAGCGAGTTTCAGGCCCGAAGCTGTCTCGGCCGTCGAGGCCGGCGGTCATTCGATTCACCGGATACTAACGCCGTTTCCCGTCGCCTATTTTACGGGCGCACTCGCAACCGATCTCGCCTATTGGCGGACTGCGCACGTGATGTGGGAGGATTTTTCGGCCTGGCTGATAACCGCCGGCCTGATCGTGGCGGGCCTGGCGCTCATCGCCGCCGTGATCGAAGTTGCTACCGGAAGACAAAGGGTAGCTTGGGCGCGCGTGACTGGCTATGTACTCGCAGTCCTCCTCGCGCTGGTCAATGTCTTCGTCCACAGCCGCGACGCTTATACCGCGGTTGTGCCGACGGGCCTGACGCTCTCGGCGCTCGTCGTTATCATTCTGTTGGCCATGGCGCCGACCGGTTGGATCCTGACCTCCCCTCGTCATGTTGGAGCAGACACGTGATGCCCATCCTCAAGACTGCCCGTGCGGCGAATCTGCCGCGTCTTGCCGCTGTCTTTGTCGCCGTTGCCGGCCTGGGGCTCGCAAGCTGCGACGGCGGCGGCGACGACCCACGAAGCCAGATCGGCGCGCATCCCATGCTGCCCGCCCTGCAGCAATATCTGGTGCCGCCAATCCGGATTGCGGAGCCGGTCGGGTGGGGAAACGATGAAAAGCCGACCGTGCCGCAGGATCTGCAGGTCCAGGCAATGGCCACCGGCTTGGCGCATCCGCGCTCGCTTTATGTCCTCCCGAACGGTGACGTGCTGGTGGTTGAGAGCAACGGTCCGAAGGCGCCGATTTACCGTCCCAAGGACGTTATCACTGGCTGGGTAAAGTGGTTCGCCGGCGCCGCAGCAAAGGACGCAAACCGCATCACCCTGCTGCGCGATACCAATGGCGATGGCATTCCCGAGGTGCGGACCGTCTTTCTGGACCATCTGAACTCCCCTTTTGGCGTCGCGCTCGTTGGTAACGACCTTTACGTCGCCAATACCGATGCGATCGTCCGCTATCCCTACCAGGAGGGACAGACCAGCATCACGGCTGCGCCGACCAAGCTGACTGACCTTCCCGGCGGTCCGATCGATCATCACTGGACGAAGTCGCTGTTAGCAAGTCCGAATGGCTCGAAGCTTTATGTCGGCGTTGGCTCCAACAGCAACATCACCGAAAACGGGATCGGAGCCGAATATGAACGGGCCGCGATCTGGGAGGTCGACCGTGCATCTGGCGCCCATCGCATTTTCGCCAGCGGAACACGCAATCCGACGGGGCTGCAGTGGGAGCCCGAAACCGGCAAACTCTGGGCCATCGTCAACGAGCGAGACGAGATTGGACCCGACTTGGTCCCGGACTATCTCACCGCGGTGCAGGACGGAGGCTTCTACGGCTGGCCCTACAGCTATTACGGCCAGCACCTGGACCCGCGAGTCCAGCCACAGCGCCCAGATCTGGTGGCCACAGCGATTGTGCCGGACTACGCCCTAAGCTCCCACGTCGCGCCACTCGGCATAGCAATGTACGCGGGCGCCGATCTTCCCGCCGATTATCGAAGCGGAGCGTTCGTGGGCGAACACGGAAGCTGGGATCGAACTCCGCTGAGCGGTTACAAGGTTGTTTTCGTGCCGTTTAGCAGCGGAAAACCCAGCGGCCTGGCGCGGGATGTCGTCACAGGCTTCCTTGATGAAAACAATCACGCCCGCGGACGGCCGGTTGGCCTAGCAGTCGATCGTGCCGGAAGATTGCTGATCGCTGACGACGTTGGAAACACCGTTTGGCGCGTGTCGTCGGTTCGCCCGGGCCCGAAGCCAGCCACTTAGCAGCGGACAGTCCACGCTGCAAAGCCGGCCCCGAAAATTGCTTGAAAGACCCGGCATGCGCCGGGTCTTTGTCGTTGCGTCTCTCACGATACGTGCATCACGCTTCTGTGCTGCTCGAGCGCGCGTCTCATACGGTCCGATGAACGCAGGTATAATAGAGAGCCAGGTTGAGCATGCTCATCTCTCGTCTGTCGTGGCGTTGGTGTTTGGCCGTCCTCTGCCGTGCCAGCCTCTGACAAAGCCTGTGGCGGATAACCTGGCCCATTTGAAACGGAGAATTTCATGAGAGGACGAGTGATGATAATTTTGGCAACTGCGCTGCTCGCCGGCAGCCTTGGCCGCCCATTTAGGCCGTGTTCTCATGAACCCGATGGCATGACGGATCGAAATTGATGTCCCTTGTGCTCCCAAGGCAGCGCAACTACTGCACGAACGCGAAATTACGCGATGGGCCACAGACGGCCATCCGCCGCCGCATTCCACGCTTGAATGGCGTTAACGATCAAGCTTCGACGGTATGCTTTTCCGTATAGGCCCCGATGGAAGCTCTCCACCCTAAGCTCCCTTGCCATCTAGAGCATTTTTCGATCCGGCGGAATCGGAGGGATTCCCTTCTGGGGCAAATCGTGATTCTTCCCTGAGGGCTGGTGATGGAGGCCAGCCCCCATGGCTAAACCCCTTTCGCCAGACCTTCGCCTTCGCATTATTCGGGCCGTGGAAGATGAGGGCATGAGCTGTCGGGGCGCTGCCGGCCGGTTCGGCGTGGCGCCGTCAACAGCGATCGAACTGGTCAGCGAGTGGCGAAGCACCGGCAGCTGTGAGGCGGGAGCACAAGGCGGAGACCGGCGTTCGGCCCGGATCGAGCGTCATGCTGCAGAGATCCTCTCCCTGGTCGGGGCCTCGCCTGACATGACGCTGGCCGAGATCGCCGACCATCTCTTCAAAGTCCACGGCGAGCGTTTCGTGCCGAGCGTGGTCTGGCGGTTCTTCGATCGCCGCAACATCACCTTCAAAAAAACATCGCACGCCAGCGAGCAGGATCGGCCCGAAGTGGCCGCTGAACGCGCGGCATGGAAGGCATCTCAGCCTGAGATCGACATCCACCGGCTGGTGTTCATCGACGAGACGGGAGCCTCGACCAAGATGGCGCGGCTTTATGGCCGTTCACCCTACGGCCAGCGCTGTGTCGCAGCGATCCCACACGGCCATTGGAAGACGACGACCTTCGTCGGCGCGCTCAGGACGACCGGCATGACTGCGCCAATGGTCCTCGACGGTCCCATGAATGGTTTGGCGTTCGAGGCTTACTTGAACCAAGTTCTCGTACCGACGCTAAAGCCGGGCGACATCGTGGTGATGGACAATCTCGCATCACACAAGCGGGCCGAGGTCGGCATCGCAATCGAGGCGGCTGGTGCCCGGCTCCTCTATCTGCCGCCTTATTCCCCCGACCTCAATCCGATCGAAATGGCCTTCGCCAAGCTCAAAGCAGCCCTTCGAAAGGCGGCGGCCAGATCAATCGAGACCTTGTTCCACGCTATCGCCGCAGCCGTTGCCGCCTTCACCGCCCAACAGTGTCTAAACTTCTTCGCCGCAGCCGGTTATGATCGCGCCTGATCAGAATCTGCTCTAGTCTGCCAATCACGCAGCGCCATGCTGCCAGGCGTTCGGCCGGATGCTGCTTCATCCACTCGGCGAGCTGTGGTGCGCCGATCAGGCAGGACTGCATCGAGATATCAGCGAATTCCGATGTGGTAACGGTCTGCTCGTAGCAACTTGACGGAGGGGTGAGATTGCAGAGCACGGCGATGATCTTGATCATGACGGGAGAACCTCGTCGCCGCGGCGGTCACTAGCATCGCTGGCCGTATGATCTACCGATGCATGGTCCCTTTGCTCGCTGACGCGACCAGCCGGCGCGAAGATGCGGTCGTATAGCGCACGGGCTTCTCGAATTAGACGCGTTTGCTCGCGCTCAAACCTTGGGACAAATCGAATAATCTCACCCATACTCGCTCCCACTTAATCGAAGAATGCGTCCGCTGTTCCATTACGATCATCGTCCTAGCTTTGGGAGCTCGATGCCAACTTTGAAGCTCTGCAGGCACCAACAATGGGATGAAAGTTTATGATTTGGCCGGGCGCTCAACGGCAGCTGCAGGCTGCCGATCAGGTTCGTGTGCCTCGCTCACGTTCAGCGCCACCAGCGAAGCGCGTCAATGCTTTGGCCGCATCTACATGCGACGCCTTCTCGGCTCGCCTCTGGTAGTCGTCGGCAAGGGCCTTAAGCTGACCCGCAATCGCGTGGTCGGTCATGGTTTGTGCAGCGCGGAGCAACGTTCGTGCAGTCTCCAGAAATTCCTTGCCTCGCTGAGAGCTCTGAAACGTCATGAGCCTCTCGCAGGGTTTTCGTGCACCTGGTCGAAGGCCGTTCGGGGCCGACGCGCCCAATCGCGATCACCATCCCTGCAAGCCTTGAAGCGATCGAGGCACTTCTTGGAACAAAGTGGGGTTCGCCACGAGTAGTGCCGGACGAGACCAAACTTGCCATCACAAACCGCGCATCGCGCGGCTCTGCCGGATCTAGCAGTCTCAGTGCAGTTGGGCATTGTTGTCTCCTTTCGATATTATGGTCACCGTTCGGCGATCACCCCTTTTCGATAGCTCACATCATGGGTCCGTACGCTTTTCCAACGCATACAGACTAAGATGATCCTGATCACCGGCTCAATCATACGTGGGTGATCGTCGAATATCTAAAAGGTGACGGAACGATACGGTTGTATATGTCGCTCACCCTAAGCCGACCGCTTCCGCAAGGGGTCATTTTCGACCGAGTCCATGGGCCTAGAAACAACCGGGGCTGGACCAGTCCACGTCCTGGCAGAAGCCAGTCGGCCGCAGATCGACCTCAATCGTTTCGACAAGACCCGGCATACGCCGGGTCATTGTGTTCTTCATGAGACCTGCGTCACGGACCTGCCGGTGTCGAGGGGTTGTCGGCAGGCCCATGTAGAATTCGGTGAGGATGTGTGAACACCTCGAATCCGTCCGAACGTGCAATGGCAACAAGCGTGATGCCGGCCGCGTCTGCCATGCGAACCGCCAGCGCTGTCGGCGCTGACACAGCCACAATCACGGGCGCTCCGAGCGTAGCGCTCTTCTGTACCATCTCCACAGAAACCCTGCTGGTGAGAAGTATCATCCCATCGCTCGCCACGATCGAGGCACGTACCAATGCACCCGAAAGCTTGTCGAGCGCATTGTGACGACCAACATCCTCGCGCAAGGCGACGATGCCGTTGTTCGAATTCCAAAACGCCGCGGCGTGAACCGCACGCGTTTCGATGTTGATTTTTTGAAGCAGTGGCGCGTTCTTCATGGCGACCATTATCGACTCCGGCGAGAATTTCCGGCCGTGCCGGATAACTGCCGCCGGACGCATAGCCCCTGCGATTGATTCGATGCCGCACAGGCCGCATCCAGTCGGTCCCGCAATGTGTCGCCGTCGTTGCTGCAGGCGATCGGCTTCTCTCTTACGGAGCCATACCCGTAGTTCGACACCGTCATCGAGAGGCACGATGTCCAGCGATTCAATATCGGCCGCAGAGTTGATAATGCCCTCAGTCAGGCTGAAGCCGAGCGCAAAGTCTTCCAGATCCTGCGGTGTTGTCATCATCACCGCATAGGTTCCGCCGTTATATGTGAGCGCAACAGCAGTCTCTTCAGGAACCGAACGATCGCCTGGGCTGAGACGGCCTTCACGCCAGGTATTGCGATTAACGACTTGGACCGATCTCATCACCACTTGCTCCAGTGCACTCTGAACCGCAACGCGACGGCATCACGAACCACACCTCGCGACTTGACGCGCTTCGACCAAAAGCGATTTTAGCTTCTGACACGCAGTTAATGTCCAGCTGCTGATCCTACAGGGCCTTTTGCGCACGTCTGCCGCTCGGTCTTGTGAACACGAGTATAGTAGAGGTGGCCCATAAGCATGCCCATCTCTTCTCTGTCGCGACGTTGGGCCTTGGTCGGCCCACGCCCGCGTCTGACAATGCCCGTGACGGGTAATCCGCCAACTTGAAAGGAGAATGTTATGAGAGGACGAGTGATGATGACTTTGGCCACTGCGCTGCTCGCCGGCAGCCTTGTCGCCACCGGTGCGCAAGCCCGCGGCGGTGGTGGCGGACACGGTGATGGTGGCGGATTTGGCGGAGGCGGAGGCCATATGGGCGGCGGCTTCGGCGGAGGCCACGTGGGGGGTGGCTTTGGTGGGGGCCATGTGGGCGGTGGCTTCGGTGGGGCTCACGTTGGTAGCTTTGGCGGCACCCACATCAATGGCCTTGGCGGAGCCCACATTGGTGGGTTGGGCGGGCCCCATGCGGGTGGGTTTGGTGGAGATCACATTGGAAGCCAGGTCGGTGGCTTTGGCGGCGGACACTTCGCGCATGCCGGCCACGACCACTTTGCAAGACGCCACTACGCTCGCGGCTTTTACGACTACGGCCTCGATTGCCCATATTACCCCAACTCCCGGTCCTATACCTCGCGGTACAACTGCAACTACGACTACTACTGATCGGGTCGACCAACTCGATATGCAGCGGACCGCGACAGCCATAGCCATCGCGGCCTGCCTGCCCTGTTCTCCTGCCGAAGAAGCTGCACCCGGCGCTACGACACGAACACACACGTAGTCCACCACTAGCCTGGAGACGCGCCGATCAGCACCGGTGTCGATTTGTAGGAAGGCGTTCCCGATTTTGAGTCGTAGTGATCGAGCGCAACCAGGACATTCGCCTCCGGATAATAAGTCGCGACAGAGCCGGGCGCGATGTTGTAGGCGACCGCCGTGAGCCTGCGCATAACCCGCGTGCCTGGATCTGATCCCGCATCGGGCACGACCGTGATATCCACGAGGTCGCCGTGCTTCAGGCCGCGGCTCGAAAGATCACCTTCATTCACGAACACGACATCACGGCGCCCCGTGATCCCGCGATAGCGATCATTCAGCCCGTAGATCGTCGTGTTGTATTGATCATGGCTTCTGATCGTCGTGAGCGTGAGAGCTTCCCGCTCCGCCACACGCGGATCTTCACCTAAACCGGGATACACCATAAAGTTGGCCTTCTTGGTCGGTGTCAGCCACTCGCGCTCCGACGCAGCTACATGCAGTCGAAATCCTCCCGGCTTTGTGATCCGGGCGTTGAAGTCTCTGAACGCCGGAAAGACCGCCTCGATGGCATCCCGAATCCTTGCGTAGTCGGCAACCAGGTCGCCCCAGCCGACCCGCGTGTTCGGCAATGTGGCAAGCGCGATGCCTGCGATGATTTGCGGTTCCGATCTGAGATGCTCGGATGCCGGCTTCAGTCCACCGCGTGAAGCGTGGACCATCGACATGGAGTCTTCTACGGTAACGGACTGGGGGCCCGTCGCCTGAATGTCGATTTCCGTGCGCCCCAGACAGGGAAGAATGAACGATTGCTTCGCAAGCAGCAAATGAGAACGATTGAGCTTGGTCGCAATATGCACCGCAAGATCGAGGTTCCTCATGGCCTTGAACGTGACGTCGGGGTCGGACATCGCAACGGCAAGATTTCCCCCAAGACAGACCAGAGCTTTGGAGCGTCCGTCCCTGATCGCCTCGATAGCCTCGACAGCGTTGTGGCCCTTCTTGCGTGGCGGCTCGAACCCGAATACGCCGGCAATTCCATCCAGAAGCTCATCGTTCGGACTCTCGGTAACACCGACCGTGCGGTCTCCCTGCACATTCGAGTGACCCCGCAGCGGCGAGATACCAGCCCCCTTGCGCCCGATATTGCCACGGAGCAGCAGCAGGTTTGCGATCTGCTGCACATTGCCTGTGCCGTGGCGATGCTGGGTGATCCCCATGCCGTAATTGACAATGACCCGCTGCGCCTTGGCGTAGATGTCGCCAGCGAACTCAATATCAGCTCGCGACAAACCGGAGGCTTCCTCAATTGCGTCCCAGGACGTCGAATCGAGGTCTGCCATCAGTTCGTCGATTCCGGCCGTATGAAGCGTGATGAAGTCTCGATCGAGAACACCGGGTCCGCCTTCGGCAAGGTTTTTTGCGTCGAGCGCTACGACGGTCTTCATGATTCCTTTCAGAACCGCGATATCGCCACCGACCTTCACCATGTAGTAGGTCGACGCGATCGGCGTCGAGCTCAGCGTCAGCATCTCTAGCAGGTGCTGCGGTGATGTGAACCGCTCCAGCCCGCGCTCTCGTAGCGGGTTGAAGACAATCATCGGCACTCCACGCTTCGCGAGCGCGCGCAACGTTGTTAACATGCGCGGATGATTGGTACCGGGATTGTGGCCTATCAAGAAGCACGCATCGCAATGGTCGAAATCCTCCAGCGTCACCGTTCCTTTGCCGACACCGATTGACTCCGGCAGTCCGACGCTCGTCGCCTCGTGACACATGTTCGAGCAATCCGGAAAGTTATTGGTCCCGTATTCCCGCACAAACAGCTGGTAGAGAAAGGCCGCCTCATTGGATGCCCGACCGGACGTATAAAACTCCGCTCTGTCGGGATCAGGCAGCGCACGGAGTGCGGCTCCGATCTTCGCAAGTGCTTCGTCCCACGAAATCGGCAGGTAGCGATCAGTTGCGTGGTCGTAGGCCATCGGATGTGTGAGACGGCCCTCATTCTCGAGGTCGAAATCCGACCAATTCCAGAGTTCGCTGACCGAATGCGCGGCAAAGAATTCCGGCGTCGTCCGCTTGAACGTCGCCTCCCAGGTGACTGCTTTGGCACCGTTCTCGCAAAATTCGAACGAGGATGTATGTTTCGGATCGGGCCAAGCGCAGCCTGGGCAATCGAATCCGTGCGGCTGGTTCATGCTGAGAAGACCTCGGGTCTCCTTGACGATGTCCTTCTGACCACGAACAGCATCTGCAACAGCCTTCAGTGCGCCCCATCCTGCTGCAGCTCCCTCATAATCACCAACGCCGGCAACCTCTTCTTCGCTCATTGCGCTCTCCATAGTCGCGGCAACATTTCCATAATCGTGGCAACATTCCACCAGAGGACCTCTAGTTAGACAGACGTCCTCAGTCGGAGGTGCTCCGCTGAGATCGGCGTCGAACGTGATGGTTTCAAGTGAGAAGATCAGAGCCGAACAAGGCGTGGGCAGAAACACCCGTCATTCGGGTTGAGGCCGTCGGACCGGACCTGCGGGTCGGCTTGGAGTCAGCTGCAAGCGACCGACTTGATCAAGACCCCTCGCACCCCGTCCGCTTGCTGGATTAGAAGTTGAGCGTCAGCCGCTCCTGCGGCTTTTCCAACGCTCACGCGGCTACTTTCGATACCGAAGTACATTCGCTGATACCAAATTGCGACAGCACGAGCCCCAGGTGTAATACCGAGGAGTGAGCGATCTCCGATAGCTTCAGTTGAAAAACGGAGAATGCAAATGAGATCCTCTCTGATTGCCGTTGTGCTTCCGACGCTCCTCGCCTGCAACGTCGCCATGGCGCAGGGAATACCGGCGCCAACGCCCAGCGTGGGTCCGACATCGCCGCTTGGCCTGGGAACGACTCCCGCGGCTTCCCCCACCGGCATTCCCCTCGGCGCTACCGAACTCGCGTCGCCCGGAATCAGTCCGGCTCCGACCGGCGTGACGGGCACAATTGCGATGCCAGGTAGCACCACCTCATGTTCGACTGTCGGGACTTCGCCATCGACGATGTACGGATCGACCTCCACTTATGACGGCGGTGGAATGTCCGGCGGCGGTGCAACGCCGGCCACGGCCCCAGCGCCTGGAATGCCGACGTCGGGTATGTCGGCGAGCTCGGGCGGTTCGATGGCGACGGGAACGCTGGATACCTCGGGGATGTCGGGAATGTGCGGCTCCGGCTCGGGCAGCGTCGCTGCCTCATCGACTCCCACGTCAACTTCGCCCACAACGCCGGGCGGCATCGCTGGAGCCAGTATTCCGTTGGGCTCCACCGAGATCGGCAATCTCGGAGTCAGTTCCGCTGCACCGGTGCCGACCATGAGCGTGTCGCCCCCAACAGGCGGCGTGATGACAACAGTGGTCCCCGCGGTCCCCGCCGGAACTCCCATCACTCCAGGCCGGTGAACGGCCTCTCTTCTGCAAAACGAGAGCAGGGCATGAAAGTAAAACTCATCATTTCCGCTGGTCTGCTGATCGTCGCAGTCGCAGCCGGCAGTCTTCTGTACTTCACGCGCGCTGATCCAGTCGAGGCGACCGCCACGCCCGCCGCTCCACCCGCGGTGCCGGTGGTCGGCGGCGTAGTCGCCCAGCATGACGTTCCGATCTATCTGAGCGGCGTCGGCACGGTGATCGCGTACAATACCGTCGTCGTGCGTGCCCAGATCCAGGGACAAATCATCAGCATCAACTTCACTGAAGGCCAGACTATTCACGCCGGCAATCTGCTCGCGCAGATTGACCCACGCCCCTACCAGGCGATGATCGAGCAGTACACGGGAAATCTGGAACGCGACCGGGCACAACTCACGAACGCCCAGGCCGACCTCACCCGTTACACCACATTGGGCAAGAACGGCTGGGCCACTCCACAATTGCTCGAAACCCAAAAGGCGCAAGTCGGGCAGCTGCAGGCGGCCATCAAGACCGATCAGGCGCTGGTTGATGCGGCGAACGTGCAACTCGGCTACACCCGCCTCACCTCGCCGATCGATGGCGTCGTCGGAATTCGTCAGATTGACGTCGGCAACATCATTAGCCCGTCCAGTACGAATGGACTAGTCATCGTCACGCAGATCAACCCGATTTCACTGATCTTCACGTTGCCGGAGACGGTGCTGCCGCAGATCCAGCAGCAACAGCAAAGAAGCAAGACCCGATTGCCTGTCCTAGCCTACAGCCAGGACGATAGAATCCAGCTTGATCAAGGCGAACTCGGCCTTGTCAACAATGAGATTCTTCAGACAACGGGCTCGATCCAGCTCAAGGCAACTTTTCCCAACCAATCGCACCGGCTCTGGCCCGGTGAACTCGTCAATGCACGGCTGCTTGTCGATACAAGACATGATGGCCTGACCGTCGCCGCCTCGGCTGTTCAGCAGGGTCCAAACGGGTCCTATGTGTACGTCATCAATTCTGACCGCGTGGTCCAGACCCGGCCGGTCAGGGTCGCGCAGATCAGCGGCGGCCAGGCGCTTATCGATTCGGGTCTTACAGCCAATGAGCAGGTCGTGGTCGATGGACAATACAAACTGCAGCCTGGCGCGCGTGTTACATTGCTGCACGGAACAGCCGCAGACGAAGCTATTGCACAAAGCGCCCAGCAGGCGCCGATTCCATGAACATATCAGCGCCGTTCATCCATCGGCCAATCGCTACCGCTCTTCTGATGTTCGGATTACTGGTCGGAGGCCTAGTCAGCTACCCACTGTTGCCGGTTGCCTCGCTGCCCAACGTCAACTTTCCGACCCTGCAGGTGACAGCGCGGTTGCCGGGCGCTGATCCGCAGACGATGGCTTCTTCGGTGGCGACGCCACTCGAATTGCAGTTCGGCCAGATCCCAGGCCTCACACAAATGACGTCGGCAAGTGCGCTTGGCTTTGTTCAGGTCACGCTGCAGTTCGATTTGAGCCGCGCCATCGATGGAGCGGTGAGCGACACGCTCTCGGCGATCAACGCTGCGCAAGCGCAGCTCCCCTTGAACATGCCGTATCCGCCCACGATCCGTAAGGTTAATCCGGCCGACACGCCGATCCTGGTGCTCGCCTTGACCTCTGACAGCCTGCCGCTGACGACCGTCGACGCATACGCAGAGAACATCCTGCTGCAAAAGATCTCGCAGATATCCGGCGTTGGTCTTGTTGGCATCGCAGGTCAGCAGAAGCCCGCCATCCGCGTGCAACTCGATCCTCAGGCGCTCGCTACTCGCGGCATCAGCCTTGAGGACGTGCGCACGGTACTGGGACAAGCCAACGTCGACTTGCCCAAAGGCACGCTCAACAGTCCGCGCCAAACCTACACGCTCAATACCAACGATCAGCTGCTGAAGGCGGACGATTACGCCAATCTGATCATTGCCTATCGCAATGGGTCGCCGGTTCGCGTCCGTGATATCGGCCGCGCGATCAGCGCGCCGGAGAACGACCTTATTGCAGGCTGGTACAACCAGGACCGGGCGATCATCCTGCCGATACAGCGCCAGCCGGGCGCCAACGTTATCGAGACCGTCGACAATATAAAGAAGATGCTGCCGACGCTCCAAGCCTCGATCCCGCCAGCCATCAAGGTCAGTATAATTACCGATCGGACCGAAACCATCCGTGCGTCGGTGAGCGACGTGCAGTTCACGTTGTTGCTGACCATCGCGCTGGTGGTGATGGTAATCTTCATGTTCCTGCGCAATTTCTGGGCGACGATTATTCCGGCGGTGACAGTTCCGCTCTCACTGGTCGGAACCTTCGCCGTGCTCTATGAGCTTGGCTACAGCCTGGATAACCTCTCGCTGATGGCGTTGTCGATCGCCGTGGGCTTCGTGGTCGACGATGCCGTCGTCGTGATCGAGAACATCGTGCGGCATATGGAGGAAGGCGCTTCGCCGTTCGAAGCGTCGCTCAAGGGTGCCGGCGAGATCGGCTTCACCATCGTATCGATCACGTTGTCGCTCATTGCCGTCTTCATTCCGCTGTTCTTGATGGGCGGATATGTCGGCCTGTTGTTCCGAGAGTTCGCGATCACGGTTAGCGTGGCTCTGGTGCTGTCGCTGCTGATCTCGCTGACGCTTACGCCGATGATGTGCGCATGTCTACTCAAGCCCGAGAGCAAGGAGCACGGATGGCTCTACCGAGTTTCCGAGCGCGGCTTCGACGGCTTGCTCAACCTCTATGAGGCCGGCCTCAAGATCGTGCTGCGTCACCGATTCATTACCCTGATGACGATGCTCGGCACCATCGCGCTGACCGGATATCTCTATGTGGTGATCCCCAAGGGCTTCTTTCCCCAGCAGGACACTGGATTGATCATTGGACTGTCCGAGGCGGCACAGGATATCTCGTTCCAGGCCATGGCCGAGCGCCAGCAGGCTTTGCTCAACGCCGTGGTGCAGGATCCCGCGGTCGCCTCTGTCGGGTCAGGGGTCGGCGCCGGCGGCGGCAACACGACAGTCAATAACGGCCGTGTTTACATTGCGCTCAAGCCCCAGAATCAGCGCGCCAGCATGAATCAGGTAATCGCGCGGCTGCGGACCAACCTCGCTAAGATCCAGGGGATCACGCTCTACATGCAGGCCGCGCAGGATATCACCATCGGCGGGCGGATATCGAAGACCCAATATCAGTACACCTTGGCAGATGCCGACCCGGGCGAGCTAAACCATTGGGCCGCGCTCTTCCTCGACAAAATAAAGGCCATTCAGGGTGCCACCGACGTCACCACCGATCAGCTCAATGCGGGACCTATGCTTGATATCTCGATCAAGCGTGACGTCGCGTCGAGCTACGGCATCCTGCCGTATGCGATCGACAACACGCTCGCCGATGCCTTCGGTCAGCGCATTGTCTCGACCATGTTTACGACCCTCAACCAATATCACGTTGTCATGGAGGTTGATCCAAAATTCCAGTATGAGCCCGAGGCCCTAACCGGCATCTATGTCAACTCATCGAGCGGACAGCAGGTGCCCTTGTCTACTCTGGTCGATAGTGTCGTGACGGTCGCTCCGCTCGTGGTAAACCATCAAGGCCAATTTCCGTCGGTAACGATCTCGTTCAATCTTACGCTGGGCACTGCGATCGGCCAGCTCGTCAGCGCGATCCAACAGGTTGAGAAGGACCTGGATAAGCCACTCTCGCTTCAGACCAGCTTCCAAGGCAACGCCCAGGCATTTGGCGCCGCGCTGTCGAGCACGCCGATCCTCATCGTCGCCGCGCTCTTCGTCATCTACATCATTCTCGGTGTGCTCTATGAGAGCGTGATTCATCCGATCACCATCATCTCGACCCTGCCGTCGGCCGGCCTCGGCGCGCTGCTGTTGCTGATGGCGGTTCACTTCGATCTGAGCGTGATCGCGATCGTGGGCATCATTCTGCTCATCGGCATCGTCAAGAAGAACGGCATCATGTTGGTCGATTTTGCCCAGCACGTCGAACATGAACGTGGGTTGACCGCCGAGGAGTCCATTTATCAAGCCTGCATCATGCGTTTCAGGCCGATCCTGATGACCACGATGGCAGCGCTCCTTGGTGGCGTTCCGATGATGCTCGGCAGTGGGAACGGATCGGAGCTTCGTCAGCCGCTCGGCTATGCCATTGTCGGCGGCCTCGCTCTGTCGCAGCTACTCACCCTTTATACGACGCCCGTCGTCTACATCTATCTCGATCGGCTGCAGACCTGGCTCTTTGCGCGGAGAAAGCGAGCGACCGCGAGCGATCCAGCCCCTGCGGAATGATAGTGATGATGGCTCTCTGGTCTATGAAGCGATCCGAGGCTCGATATGGCTGATCACGCACGTTGCTCGCGGCCCACCGCTATTTCCTCAATCCCGCCTGTTGCGCACCATCTAGCGACCCTTGTTTCAGGCATCGGCATGTTGACAATCGGAGAGCTTAGATGAGCGAGCACGAGATTTCTACGAATGGTTCCGGACTGGCCAGTCGTAGCTTAACGGCACCTTTTGCGGACAGCCCGGGATCAGGTTACTTCGCCGGCATTCGGCGCTTCGCATTGCTCGAGCGAGAACAGGAATATCAGCTCGCCAAACGCTGGCGAGAACACGGCGATCGCGACGCCGCGGACAAAATCGTCACGAGCCATCTGCGGCTTGCTGCGAAAATTGCGATGAATTACCGTGGCTATGGTCTGCCGATCTCGGAGTTAGTATCGGAAGGCAATGTCGGCCTCATGAAGGCTGTCCATCGCTTCGAGCCCGACATGGGCTTTCGGTTCTCGACCTACGCGATATGGTGGATAAAGGCCTCGATTCAGGACTACATTCTGCGATCCTGGTCGCTGGTCAAGATCGGAACGACTGGGAACCAAAAGAAGCTGTTCTTCAAGCTTCGTTCGGCGAAGGCCAGGATAGCCGCACTCGACAACGGCAATTTGCGCCCCGAACAGGTGACGGCGATTGCAACAGCCCTGGGGGTCACAGCCCACGATGTCGCCGACATGAACGTGCGCCTGGCCGGAGACACGTCTCTCAACGCATCAGTGCGTTCCGGCGATGAGGCGAGCGAGTGGCAGGACCATCTCGTCGATGACAGCCCATCGCCGGAAACCATTGTCCTCAACCATGACGAAATGGATCACCGGCAGAAGACGCTTGTCCGCGCTATGGCCGTGCTCGATGACCGAGAGCGGCGCATCTTTGAGGCCCGCCATCTTCTCGATGAACCAAGGACGTTGGACGATCTTGCGATCGAATTCAACCTTTCGCGCGAGCGCATTCGCCAGATCGAGGTGCGAGCTTACCAAAGGGTACAGATCTCTGCCAGACGATCCGAACAACACCGGCAAGCGGCGGGTCGCCCTCAGCCATTGGCTGCAGCAAAGCGGACCGAAGTCCCGCAAATCAGATAACGTTATCTTCAGCCCGGCGCTACAGGTCTGTTCAACGACTCTCAGCGCGGTCCACTCAGGGAGACTATATGACGTACGACGCATTCTTCGCCAGCGCCTTGAGCCGGTTGAAGCACGAGCAGCGCTACCGTGTCTTCGCTGATCTTGAACGTATCGCTGGTCGCTTCCCGCACGCCATCTGGCACTCTCCCGGCGGCCCGCGCGAGGTGGTCATCTGGTGCTCGAACGACTATCTCGGGATGGGCCAGCACCCGAAAGTGATCGGAGCAATGACGGCGGCCGCGACTCGTCTAGGCGCCGGCGCCGGTGGAACACGAAACATATCCGGCACCAATCATCCCCTGATCGAGTTGGAGCATGAGCTCGCAGATTTGCACCGCAAGGAGGCGGCACTCGTCTTTACATCGGGTTACGTGTCGAACCAGACCGGAATCGCGACTATCGGAAAGCTCATCCCGAACTGCCTGATTCTTTCCGATGAGCTCAACCACAATTCGATGATCGAAGGCGTGCGTCAATCCAGTTGCGAAAGGCAGATCTGGCGACACAACGACGTTGATCATCTTGAACGAATGTTGCAAGCGGCCGGACGGGATCGGCCGAAGCTGATTGTCTTCGAAACCATCTATTCTATGAATGGCGACGTGGCACCGATGCATCGCATCTGCGATCTCGCCGAACACTATGGCGCCATGACCTATGCGGACGAGGTGCACGCTGTTGGCATGTATGGCGCGCGAGGTGCCGGCGCGGCTGAACGCGATGGCGTGATGGACAGGATCGACGTTCTGGAAGGCACACTCGCCAAAGCGTTCGGCTGCATGGGCGGATACATAGCGGGGAACAGCGTGCTGATCGACGCGGTGCGCTCGTATGCGCCGGGCTTCATTTTTACGACGGCGCTACCGCCGCCGATTTGCGCTGCTGCCACCGCCGCGATCCGGCACCTCAAAGCGTCCAATTGGGAGCGCGAAAGACACCAGGAACGAACTGCACGAGTCAAAGCTGCGCTCACAGCGGCCGCGCTGCCGGTCATGCCGAGCGACACCCATATCGTACCAGTGCTTGTCGGAGATCCCGAGAGGTGCAAGGCCGCCAGCGACCTATTGCTCACAAAGCATGGCATTTACATCCAACCAATCAATTATCCCACCGTACCGCGGGGATCAGAACGGCTGCGGATCACACCAACTCCCTATCACGATGATGTATTCGTGGATGCTCTCGCCCACGCACTGGTTGATGTATGGGCAAGACTAGAGCTTGCGCCCAAGAGCTGGTCGGCAGCAGCCGAATAGACGGTTCGTCGTTGCGTCCAACAACTAGTGGCCGATCGGTCAACGGCCACCTCTCGCAGATAGCAGCAACTCCAGCGCAGCCACGGCAATAGAGCCACAGCCATCCCAAACAGAAGGGCTACATTCTGCTCCAGCCGGTCTTTCGCAAACGCAGTTGTCGCAAAAAACGAGGTTGCCAACAGAAACGGGCAGCCGCACAGCGGCGCCGTTGCCGGCAAGCACACAGGAGCATTTCGTGGCCAAACGCCCTACCCTCACCACCACCAGCGGCATGCCGGTTGCCGACAACCAGAACAGCATCACCGCCGGCCCGCGCGGCCCGGTTCTGATGCAGGACTTCCATCTCCTGGAGAGGATGGCGCACCAGAATCGCGAACGTATTCCCGAGCGCACCGTGCACGCCAAGGGATCGGCTGCCTACGGTACGTTGACCATCACCCATGACATCACGCAGTACACGAAGGCCAAAGCGCTACAGAAGGGCAAGAAGACCGATGCCTTTCTTCGCTTCTCAACGGTGGCGGGCGAGCGCGGCGCAGCCGACGCCGAGCGCGATGTGCGGGGCTTCGCGCTGCGCTTCTATACTGAGGAAGGCAACTGGGACATCGTGGGCAACAATACGCCCGTGTTCTTCATTCGCGATCCGCTGAAATTCCCCGACTTCATCCACACCCAGAAGCGCCACCCGCGGACCAACATGCGGTCGCCGACCGCGATGTGGGACTTCTGGTCGCTGTCGCCGGAAAGCCTGCACCAGGTGACTATCCTGATGTCCGACCGCGGCCTGCCCCAGAGCTATCGGAATGTCGACGGCTTCGGCTCGCATACCTATTCATTCATCAATGACAGGAATGTACGCCATTGGGTCAAGTTTCACTTCAAGACCATGCAAGGCATCAAGAACTGGACCAACGCCGAAGCCGCCCAGAAGGTCGCCTACGACCGCGAGACCCATCAGCGCGATCTGTTCGACTCGATCGAGACGGGCGACTTCCCGAAATGGAAGTTTTCCGTGCAGATCATGCCGGAGAGCGACGTCGACAAGCACCGGTACAACCCGTTCGACCTGACCAAGGTGTGGCCGCACGCGGACTATCCACTGATCGAGGTCGGTATCCTCGAGCTCAACCGCAATCCGACCAACTATTTTGCCGAGGTCGAGCAGGCGGCGCTCGCGCCATCAAACATCGTGCCCGGCATCGGCCACTCGCCGGACAAGGTGCTGCAGGCCCGTGTCTTTTCCTATGCGGACGCGCATCGTTACAGGGTCGGCGTCAATGCGCACCAACTCCCGGTAAACCGACCGCAGGCAGAGGTGAACGACTATCACATCGACGGCGCGATGCGGCTCGAGAGCAAGCCTTATCCTGACGCCTATTACGAGCCGAACTCGTTTGATGGACCGCTTGAGGACCACAGCTTCCACGAGCCGCCGCTCAGGATCACGGGAGACGCGACCCGCTACGATCATCGCGACGGCAACGACGACTATCGGCAACCGGGAGAACTGTTCCGGCTGATGACGGCCGATCAGAAGCAGCAGCTGTTCAACAACATCAAGGACGCGATGGACGGCGTGCCGCCAAAAATCGTCTACCGTCAGCTCGTTCACTTCTATCGCGCCGATCCCGCATATGGTGCCGGCGTCGCCAACGCCCTCAGCGTCGATTTCAAGCCTGGGATGGTCGCCGCGGAGTAGGCCTGCGCTTTGTCGGCCGGCGGCTCTTCTGTTACGCCGGTCAACCCATGACGTTCCGCAGCGCCAAGCGATCGCGCCAAGCGGTCATTCCATCTACGGAGTCAGCAATGTCCAGCAGACTTGCATCCAAGCTCCTTGCGGAGCTCATCGGCACCTTCTCGTTTGTATTCATCGGCGCAGGCGCCGCGGCGATAGTCGGCACCGGTGTCGGCCTGCCCGGCGTCGTTGCACTTGCCTTTGCGCACGGCTTGACGATCATGGCTTTCGCCTTCGCGTATGGCTCCCTGTCGGGCGGCCACATGAACCCCGCCGTCACCGTCGGCGTGCTCGCCGCCGGCGCGATGCATGTCGGCGAGGCGGTTGGCTATATTATCAGCCAGCTCATTGGAGGTATCGCTGGCGCACTGTTGCTGCGGACCGCTCTAGGTGGTTCGGCCACGGGCCTCGGCATGCCGATGCTCGCTCACAACCTCGCCCTCGGCGCTACGACCCTCACGATCACGCCCACCGTCGGCTTCCTGATCGAGGCCGTGCTCGCCTTCTTCCTGGTTACAGTGGTACTCAGCGCGGCGGTTGCGGGTCGCGCAGGCAGCCTCGCGCCGCTTGCGATCGGAATGACGCTGACCCTCAACATCCTGATGGGTGGGCCGCTCACTGGCGCCCCGTTCAACCCAGCGCGGGCGCTCGGCCCGATGGTCGCCACCGGCAACTACGGCGATGTCTGGCTGTACCTGGCCGCCCCTATCGTGGGTGCCATCGTCGCTGCTATTTCTCATGCCATCCTCGGGTGGCTCGCCCATGAGGAGGCAGCCTCCGCGCCGGGCAGGGCCGGACGGGCACCCGCCGAATGACCCCGTCTCTCAGGACTCATCGTTCACGGCTGACCCCGCCAAGGCTGGTCGGCCACAACGAGGCGGAGCTCGACAGCTCAATATGAAATCATTCGATCAGCTTACCGAGCAGGAAATCCTCGCGCTCGCCATCAGCAGCGAGGAAGAGGATGGACGGATCTATGCCGATTTCGCAGAAGGTCTGAGAGAGGAACATCCCGACACAGCGCAGGTCTTCTCCGATATGTCTGTAGAAGAAAACGAGCATCGGCGCGCATTGATCGAACTCTATTGTTCAAGATTTGAAAATCACATTCCGCTCGTGAGACGACAGGACGTCCGCGGTTTCGTGCAACGAAAGAAGCTTTGGCGGGTCCGCCTCCGGGGCATCGAAGCCGTAAGGCAGCAAGCAAGCCAGATGGAGCAAGATGCCCGGCGCTTCTATGACCTGGCCGCCTCCCGTACGACCGATGCTTCTATTCGCATATTGCTCGGCGACCTAGCAAAAGCCGAATTGCAACATGAACGGACGGCGGAAGCAATTACAGCCAAACGTCTGCCGCAGGAGGCCAGGGGCCTGGAGGACGAAAACGCCCGGCGCAGTTTCATCCTCCAGATCATTCAGCCAGGCCTCGTCGGACTGATGGATGGATCGGTTTCGACGTTGGCACCGGTGTTTGCAGCGGCGTTTGCCACGCACAACTCGTGGAATGCCTTTCAAGTCGGCATGGCAGCGTCGCTCGGCGCAGGAATTTCCATGGGATTTGCAGAAGCTCTCGCCGATGACGGAAAGCTGTCAGGCCGCGGTACGCCATATTTGCGAGGGCTCGTTTGTGGTCTCATGACAGTCGCAGGTGGCATAGGGCATACGCTTCCATACTTGATACCAGATTTTTTCAATGCGACCGCGACGGCCGCGGGCGTTGTTGTCGCCGAGCTGCTCGCGATCGCCTTTATTCAATGGAAGTACATGGACACAGCGCCGATCTCCGCCGCCGCCAAGGTCATGCTCGGAGGCGGACTTGTTCTCGCGACCGGCGTTCTCATTGGAAACGGCTGATCCAACGCTGCCCTTCCCGAAACCGTCAAGTCAGGCAGCACTCCTTGCGCCGATCTGCGATCTGTTTCGCATCTTTCAGCAACATCCGCCTAAAGGCTGCTTCCCTCATTCGATCACGGCATCTGCGATGACGCGCTGTTCGCGCACGAGTGATGTCCGCGCGCTTGGCTTTGTCGGACGCACTTGCCACATCGTCGTTGCGTAGAAACGTCAGCAGGAAACAGACCAACCAGAGCAGCGGTTATCGCGGCCCCAATTGTCCGCACATAAAACAAACACGTAGAACGACTAGGATTGGATTGAAAGCTTTGGTCGCGGCAACTCTGTTGTCGACGATCACCATAACATCTGCAAGCGCGCAGCTGCCCATTTGGGCCAGCCAGAATCCTGACACGTTCCAGGCAGAGTACCCGAACCGTGACGTCCTGAATGGAGGCGCGCCAACGCCTGCGGGAGAAATGGGCATGGAGCTGCCTGACGGCGCTGCTCCCGGCCATTGGGCGCGCAGTGCTTATGCGAGCACGGCTGGCGCGCCTTCCTCTTCCTGCGCTCGGCGCTATCGCTCCTACGACCCCGCGTCTGGCACCTTCCTCGGCCGCGATGGTCGGCGCCGTGCCTGCGAGTGATGCGTACAGCCCGATAACATCGATCGAGAATGCGACCGCCACTCGGCGGCGCATTCAAGCTCTGACAACGTTACTCGTGATAAGCACGACATGGTCTAGCAACCGCGACAAATGCCATTGATCATGCGGTCGAGCGCGGCGTTCTCCTGATTTACCGGATCGTTTGGATCCATCAGGTTCTTCTCCGACGGCACCTGGTCGGCATGCGGCTGGCGATGTCCCAGCGGCGCCTCCGGGATGGATCGCCGGTCCAGGTTCATTGACGATGGCACGGACGGATTTGGCAAAACACGCGACCGCGCTATCGCCATCTGGCTACCGATGACCGCGACCAACGCTACTGTGGCAATCAACTCACGCATGATTGGCTCTCCAAGTGATCCTCCCTCACGCCTAGAATGGTGCGAGAAAGATCGATCGCAAGCTGCCGAGAGCTCACGTTTCGTTCAAATCATCTCGGCGACGGTGAGTGCCGCGCGTATCGTCGCGAGGATCACACTGCGATTGCGACGCTGGCGGCTCTAAGTCCTTCCAAGGGCCGCTCCCGCCGGCGCTCGAGCCGATGCTCCGACTTACGCGTCCGCACGTTGGGCAACGTAGTCAGGGGTAAGCCCTCTGCCGCAGGGGCACTCCTGACCGTCAGTAGCCGCAGGTGAACTGCCCCTCAATCGATACCGATCCGGATGGGCAGTGCTTCTTGTAGTAAGCATCCGTATCGCGTTCGTCCTGATCAAGGTTCGGATCCGAGGGAGGGATGGTCACCGGCACGCTGAGCACTGCAGCTGGGAAGGTTTCAGATTTGAGCTCGCCCGTTATCCAGTCAGTCCAGGAACAGTTGACCTGATCGCCTTGAACGCTGGTAACTGTCATCAATGGCCCTCCCGAACGCACTCGAACAAGATCGCCACTGCGCAGCGTCGCAACAGCCTGGTTTTGCGACGTCGTACTTGACCGGGCGGAGTCGGCGAAGGCCGCAACCGACAGCGGCCCAGTAAGTACGAGCCCGAGAGCCATTGCGATTGTGATCTGGATCCGGTTTGGAAACGGCAACACGTTAAACTCCATTTCAACGTTTGGTGGCCTAGGGCGCTGGTAATTGGCGCCGCGTCGCAATCGCGCGCCTCAAGGACGTGTTGGCGCAGCGCGCAAAGCAGAAGCCCTTATCAGTTGATTGTGAGGGAGCTAACCGATTTGTTGAGCGGACGGGGCCGATTGGACCAGAATGAGATTCTGTCAACTCTCAAAGGCGATGCAACATCGGCCTATGACCAAGCGATCGACACGACGCGCTTCGCTCCAATTCTCATTTAGATCGCGTGCACGATGGTCCCGTGCAACGATCCTGCTGTTCAAGCAATTTCCGGTCAAAAAGAGCAATGGCCGCGCAGCGGATAACGCGGCGGCTGCTACACTCTATATCAGCCACAAATCGGAGTTCTTGTTTAGATGCCATCCACGTCCAAGCCGGTCCTATGGCTGGCGATCATGGCGCTATGGGCGCTGTTCTTGACCACCGGCACCCGCGCTCGAGATCTCGGACAGTGGGAGAACAGCGATCCCCAGGTCCGCGGATGGTATCAGAGCCTGATGATGCCGGATGTTCCGACTGCATCATGCTGTGGCGAAGCTGATGCCTACTGGTGCGATGACATCCACGTCAAGGATGGCAAGACCTTCTGCACCATCACCGACGATCGTGACAACGTCAAGTTGAAGCGCACGCCGGTCCCGATCGGCACCGAGATCGAAATACCGGGTCACAAGCTAACCTGGAAAGACGGGAATCCGACCGGCCATAGCGTCGTGTTTCTGAGCACCGGCGGATATGTCTACTGTTTCGTGCAAAACGGTGGGGTATAAATCGCGAAGAACCCAGCAGCATCGGTCCCGCTGCCTGGAATTGCGACACCCAGTGTCGGGTTGGATTGCGATACGACCGGCCCTTTGCGTGCTCGTCACCAACCTCTCGAACTTAGATGGTTACGTTCGCCTACGTTGAGCGCCCGTATGGAGACTCCCTGCAGCACGAATAAGTGAACCGAAAAAGCCCATGGGCATCCCTATTTCGGGCACGTGAAAGTTCTCAACGAACACCTCCTCGCAGTCATCGTGGTCGTCTCCCTCCTGGTGTCGATAGAGCTGGTTGCGTTTCTGTGGTTCTTCGCCTAGGCGAAGCAGCGTTGAGACGGCTAGTCATACTCAGACTAGCGACGGCGCACTGCAGAGGATGCTTCGGAGTTCAGCAGCCAAGAAGAACAGCATTATTGGGCTGATCGACCGATGTCGTCGAACTAGCAACGTTCCAGTTTCCATCGGTCGTAAGGCAAGGCCCCTGCGCCGGATCCCAAACCTAGGTATGGCATCCTAATCACAATTCGCAGCACGGATGAACCTCGGTGCAATGGTTGGCCCATCTCTCCGTAGCTACGCTTGGGGAGTAACCGCCAATGGGTCGAGCGATAGGATAGCGGGAGGGAGTGCACCGATGAGGATTCTAGATGAAATGGCACGCTTTGCCCGCAGTACGGCTGAGTCAGCCCGCGATTTTGGTAGCGTCATTCACAACCTAGTCATGGACCTGCGCGACAGCTACCGGCCCGAGGTGCACTGCCTGCGTGGCCCCGGCCCGAAACGGCGTGCTAAGCATCAGCCTTGGCCAGCGTTCGACCTTCAGACCATGCTGCCGGCAGCGCGGCACCAGCTGTCGAGGGTCCATGTACGCCGTCGCGACGCGGCTAACACCACCCGATAGCCGGGCAAGGTTACGGAATCGTGCTCGTTGTAAGGTTGTTCCAGTTTGCCGCCTTGAGGACGGAATCCTCGGAGTGGGCCCGTGCATCCGATTTGGTCTCTGCTCGCGCTCGTTGGGCAGCAACCAGGGGGGCGATACTGCTCCGCACCGCTGCCCTTTGCATCGCATTGCCCGGCTTAGCGATTATGCTGGCCGGTTCGGCGCATGCCGGTGGCGCCCTTGAAGAACGTAAACTGCCAATGAAGTTCAGCTGGGTTGAATGCCAGCCTGGTTGTCTGGGCTGGGTCAGCGCAGTCGGTATCGTTATGGAGGATAGTTTAAGGGATTTCGATGAGTTCGCTCGCGACCGGCAGCTCGGCGGCGCGACCATCGTACTCGACTCGAGCGGCGGGTCCGTCAACGGCTCGATCGCGCTCGGGCGGCGTTTCCGCGAGCTCGGGATGCTGACCACCGTCGGGGTGAGCGTTCTTGCTCATAGCGCACGCGGCGAGCGTGCCAGCGTGTCGCCCGAGGCCTATTGCGAGTCCATGTGCGTTTTTCTGCGCTACGTGCCGGAACAGGCGCATGTCCGCGTGCATCAGATCTGGATGGGAGACCGCGCTGACGATGCACAGTCGGCAACCTACAGCGCAAATGATCTGACGATCGTGGAACGCGATATCGGCCGTCTCGCAAAATACACATTCGACATGGGCGGCGCAGGTGATCTCTTGTCACTGTCGCTGAACGTGCCTCCGTGGGAAGATCTGCACGAACTGTCCCGGGAAGAATTGCGACTGACCAATGTCGTCACCAAGGATATGATTGCTCAGCCGAGCGGCTCTCAGGCAGCGGCGGTCGAGCTGACGCCCGAAACGGCGCAGAGTCGCTTCTTAAGCAGTGCGCTTGCGACCGAAACAAATCCAGGAGCAGCCAAATCAGCCAAGACGGCTGAAACCGTGGGACCGACGCACGCCGTGACGGCGACGGCGGCCCAGTCTGGGAAAGAATAGTCACGGCTAACATCGTAGCTTCTTAGACACATAGGCGTACTTTGCCGACTTGTGCAGTCGGCAAACAATTGCGCTCCAATATCTCTCATGGGTCAAGGTCGCGACACGTAATCTTCCCTAGCACCGGTCGATGCCGCCGCCGCCTCCATGAAATAGGTCGATTCCTCCTCCACGAGTGCATCTGTGACGTATCAGGGAGCTGTACCAAGAACGCCGGTCGAACGGGCGAGCGTGGCGGCCGCCGACAATCCGGTGCTGTAAGCGTCCGTGGAAGCATTTGGGCCCTGCAAAAGATGGTCTGAGCGATCGTCAAATCGGCAATGGAACCGACGCCAGAGCGATAGACCGCAAGGGCCGCGTCGAATGTAACCTGGGCGACGGTTGGCAGCGCGTTCGACGCGCTGTACGCGGATAGGCTCGTGCGATGCGCGTTGTCAGACAGCACGATTTGATGGAGGGCATCGTTCCGCCTTGGAGTCGACATGACCTCCGCATTATCAGCATCGGTTTGGGCTTGCGCCAAGATGGCCGCGCGCGTGCCGCCGTCGTAGGGCCGGACCATCGCGCGGCCCGACCGATTGACCCATCACTGCGACATTTTGTGGAAACCGGCAACGACAGCCGGCGATCCAAAAGCCGAGACGACGTTCACGCCACCCGCGCTCGTCTCTCCTCCGCTATCCCGGCCAGCTCGACGAGACAAGCGCTACCACCAAACCCCGCGCGGCCTGCTGGTTCGCGGCAGTGGTTGTCAGAGGGTCAAAGCCGGGCCTGTTGGCGCCGTCACGATCGAAAGACCGGTCGCGGTGCCCTGCACCTGGATGTTGGCCCTGTCGACGATCTGCTGCGCCGCACGGGGTAATGTTGCGGTCGTCCAGGGCCACTCTGCGTCGGGGGCGTCTCGATTGGTGACTACCGAGTCCGCCCCATGAAAGCGTTCCGGACCTTGAAAACGCGCTAAGCGTCAGCGCAGCACCTCAATCGATCTCTCGCATTAAGCAGGCCTAGGTGAAATCTGGGTGCAAATGGAGGCTAGTTGCTTGCGAGCGGAAGAAGTGATGACAACAACCTCCTAGCGCTCTTCCCAATATCGGGCTTTTCGGCCTTCTCAAGCGTCACAGTGCAAGTCATTCCAGCGCTGATTAGCACGTTTGGGGAAACATCCGTCAGGCGGATCCGAACAGGGATGCGTTGCGCCAACCGAACCCAAGTGAAGGTTGGATTGACGGTAGCTAACAGTTCCGGGCCATCTCTATTATCTTGGTCAGTGATGCCTCGCGCAACACTTTCGACCCTTCCCCGCAGCATCGATGAGCCGCCCATAAGGTGAATATTGGCTATCGAACCAGCCGTTATCTGTGGAATCTTCGTCTCCTCAAAGTAGGCATCCACCCGATAGGAGTCGCTGTCGACTAGCGCCAATGCCGCTTTCCCCTGCGTGGCATAGTCGCCTGCCTGGAGGTTCAGATTTGTCACGAATCCATTCACCGCAGCCCGGACCTCTGTCCGCTTCAGATTGAGGGCTGCAAGATCACGGGAGGCGACCGATTGCTGATAGCTTGCAACGGCCTGCTCAGCCGACCGCTTCGAATTTTCCAGATCCTCGGTCGTAATCGTGAGCATGGGCGTCAGCTTCGATCGCCTTTCGTACTGATGAAGCAACATTTGATGTTGAGCAGAGCGCGCCGCAACGGTGGCTTCCGCATCCGCCAGCGCGAGGCGATAGCGCTCGGGGTCGATGACAAAGAGAAGGTCGCCGCGTTTCACGAATTGATCGTTTCGCACGCGCACGTCTGCGACATAGCCGGACACGTCGGGAGCGACCGTAATGATCTCAGCCCGGACGCGCGCGTCCCTTGTCCACGGAGAGTAGAGGTAATATTCGGCCATATCGAAGGCGAGAAAACACGCCGATATTACCACGATCAGACTCAGTAACACGCGGACGGCTGTCTGCATTGTTGGTCTCCTGTTATCTCATGCTCAGTGCCAGCCCGCCGCCGGAAAAGATGATGGCGAAAAGTGCAGAGCGAACGAGGGGCGCGTGCCAAAACAATCGATAGAATCCGGACTTCGTAAGCAGCAAGTCGATCGGGACAAAGAGGACCAATGACCCTACGAACCAGATCGCGACTACCGGCACGAACGCGCCAAGGAGGTCTGTTTCGGCAAGCATCTCAACTGTCCGACATAAGCAGGCGCGCCCCGAGCAGGCTCGAACGGAGGGCCTCGCAACCGACGATAACCTTCCCTAAGGCCTCGCTCTCGGTGACGTCGATTGTGTTTCGTGCTCGGGCCAGCGCGCGGCGTCCCAACAAGCGGGCTTCCCAGGCTCGAGTTCCGAAACCTGTCGTGCTATGACGAATATCGGTTTGCGAAATCCGCTCTAATAGCTTTGACACCTCGACGCCGATGTCTGGGGCAAGCTGTTCTGTACCGAGAGCGTCCCTTAATCTGACGATAGCGCGAGCGGTTGGCACGACTGCGGCCGCGCTCCTGAGGTACTCACCGGCGGCACTTGGATCTTGCTCGAGCGCAACTGCTACCTCGTCAAATAGTGTCAGTTCGTATTCTTCCAGTTTTAAACGTGTATCGGCGCTAAATTGGCAGAGCTGGATAAGAAGCTGACGGCGGAAGCCGCCGATCCGCCGCAGCGAGCTTTCGGGGAAAATCACGGCAAACAGCATGAAGCTTACGCCAAAGCCGAAAAAAATGGCGACCAAGGTGTTCAGATAGCTAACTGCGTCGTAGCTCATGCTGTTGTTCAGGTTCGAACTGATCGCGAAGTAAACAATTGGAAGGAGAGCGATCGGCTGCGTAGCCATCAGGAAGCCGCAGACCAACAACAGAGGTGCCAAAGCCACGCTCAAGCCGACAAAGTCCGTTGCCGCGGGCAGTAAATAGAAATCGGTCACGAAGACCGGTACGGCCGCGATTAGGAGCGTTATGGTGGCCGCAACTGGAATTAGCATCTGCCGGGCCGTTCCGCCGAACAAGGTGCATACGGTCCCGGCAGTGATGACTGCTATCGGTCCGCTTGGCCAAGCCGTAACGAACCAGAACCCCGAGGTGACTATTATGGCGAGCGCCGAGCGCAGGCCGGTCGCTAGTGCCTGGGTGGGATCCGACCAACGCTGGCGAGGGGCTCTTAGGGCCGTCGTGATGGATTCTACATCGTACGAGACCTTCAAGCATTGAAGGCGCAAAAGCGCATCATGAACGACCCGCCGTCGCTCCGCTTGTGCGAGGGCTGATAACACCGCGCCATTTCCACAGGGGGTGTCTTCGGTTGCGGCAACTAGTGCTCCAAGGGTCCAAGCACGCGTTGGGGGCGGCGGTCCGCGCGATCCGAAAACCGTCATGGCCGCTTTCGACGCGGCAACGAAATGCACGGCCGCCTCAACCCAGTGCCGCAAAGCTCCGCCCAGGAGGAGAGCGTCTGGGCTCTCGAACACCGCCGCGACTCGCATCGCATCAATAGCCGCGAGCCCCTT
Source organism: Bradyrhizobium genosp. A (assembly GCF_049949275.1). Taxonomy (NCBI): domain Bacteria; kingdom Pseudomonadati; phylum Pseudomonadota; class Alphaproteobacteria; order Hyphomicrobiales; family Nitrobacteraceae; genus Bradyrhizobium; species Bradyrhizobium genosp. A. The sequence goes on from NZ_CP188196.1 coordinate 5,339,307, forward strand.
GACGAGTTCGACCCGCTCGGTCCCAAGATCATTGCGTCGTGGATTGGAATCGACGGCAAGTTCGGCAAATCGCTCGATGTGACGAGTCAATTCGCGAGTCCGCGCTATGATGACGGGCAATAGTTCTCTCGGCAGAATTAGCCGGCTCACCAGGCCAGCGCAGACGATACCAAGCAGAATCTCAGTGAATCGCGCCAGGAGGAGCGGATAGGCCCCAGCGGGATTGAGCGCGGCGGGTAAGCCGACAATTGCTGCGGTATACCCGGCCAGCAAGAATCCATAGGAGGCAAAATTGCGCACTGCCCGTGCAGCGAAACTACAAAGACCTACCCAAAGCGCGAGCGCGGTCAAGAACAGGTCTCCGTACTGAGAAAGCACGAAAACCAACATCACCGAGACCAGCGTTCCTGCGATGGTCCCGAGCATGCGGAAAACGCTCTTGGCGAGAACCAGACCGCTCTCGGGTTGAGAGACGATGAACACCGTCATCAAAGCCCATTTGGGTTGATCAAGTCCGAGCCACAATGCAAGGTAGAGAGCGACAAGGGCCGCCCCAAACGTCTTGATTGAAAACATGGCGGCAGCGAACGACGGACTCCGAAGAGCGGCCACACCTTTGCTCAAGCGCTTTAGTAAGCCGCTCAAACTGGCGCTAAGGCTCGAATCAACTATCTTGAGGCGTTGAGAGTGGCAGCCAGCAGCCTGACTGACGCGCTCGAACCGGCCGTCAACGGGCTCATTCAGATGGCGTTCGCTCATTTCCAACGTTACCAGTATTATCCACTTCGCGAGCCGGCCGCCCGCAGGTTGTCCATAGCGTTACGAAGCGCGCCGTCCGTAGCCTTGCAATGCAACGTCAAAGATTGCAGATGCCCGTGTCGCTGCACTTGAGTTTTGTCGCCGTGACAGGGCAACTTTTGAAAGATTGGCTCTGCTTATTGCCGAGACTGGCAGCTATCGCGCTGTAGTTCTTGCTCGATCGCATCGTAGATGATTTCGAGCGGGACCCAGAGAGACCGTGACCCACAAGATGATTGTGGCGCGCATTGCGATGAGCATCGTAGTCATCGTGTTCCTTCATGGCAGCCGACCATTGTTAAGGCGTGCCGCTAATAGATGTATCCTCTTCAATTCGAACTGCAGAGCCTGAAGACATCGGTCGTGCAGGCGGTTCTCTGCTCAAAGCTGCCCTGCGACCATGCCGGCAAGGCAGAATTGCCGGCAGCTTCTCGCGCGGGGCAGCTCCTTCCGCGCTTATCGGAGCAAGATGCACGATCGAACGATCGACTTCCACGCTACGAGAGCATAGAGCCGCTTAGGAATCTAAGTCACACTCATCCTTTGAGACGCAGCGATGATCCGCATGTGCAATAGGGCGTGCCAACTTGCAGGCAGTAGCTTGCGACTTCGTGTGGTCACGTCTGGCGGAGCGGAGCTAGGTGGCCTGCAGCGCGGAGAAGACCATGGCCAGACGGTTTGCGGATCAGCTCGAGGAAATTCTGGGGATCGCAAGGCTTCCGCTTGCGCGCGTGCGTCCGAGATTCTGGCGCCGGTTCACCACGCACTCATCTAATTTCCTCGCGCTAGTGCGGCTTGTAGGGTTTCATTTGCTTTTCATCATTCCGGTCCTGCCGTGCGCAATGGCACAGTCCGGGCCTCCCGCCCCGCCTGTTGTCGGCGTGATTGCCGTCGAGCGCCGAGCGATGACCGAGAGCGACGACTTCAACGGCCGAATCCAGGCGATTAATAGCGTTAACATCGTAGCGCGCGTCACCGCCTTCCTGGAGAAGAAGCTCTTCGTGGAAGGTTCGGAGGTCAAGAAAGGTGATTTGCTCTACACCCTCGAACGGCCACCCTTTCAATCGGCCGTCGAACTCCAGGAGGCGGTGGTCGCGCAAGCCCAGGCTCAGCTCGATAACGACAACATCGCGCTCTGGCGTGCGAAACGGCTGGTGGAGACAAATGCAGGTACTCAGGCGACGGTAGACAACGCGAATGCAATGCAACGCACCGCAGCTGCCCAATTGAAATCGGGGCAGGCTCAGCTTGAGACGGCTCACATCAACCTTGATTACACCGAACTCCGTTCTCCGATCGACGGCCGGATCGGACGAACGTCAGTGACCATCGGCAATGTGGTCAATCCGACGACCGGCACCTTGGTGACGGTGGTTAGCCAGGACCCGATGTATGTCGTCTTTCCCGTCCCGACGCGCCGCGTATTGGAGTTGCGTGAGCAGTATGCGGACAAGGGCGGTTTCGATGCGGTGAAAATTCGCGTTCGGCTGCCGGACGGCAGGATCTATGGTCAGATTGGCAAGCTGGAATTCGTCGACAACACGATCGCGCCAAATACGGACACGTTGCTATTGCGCGGCATCATTCCAAATCCCGTGCTGGGGTCCGAGACCGCGGGCGGCGTCAGGCTTCGCGAACTCGTGGCTGACGAGTTCGTCACCGTGCTGCTCGAATCGGTCCAGCCACGGCAGGTCATCGCCGTGCCCCGATCTGCGATCATGGCGGATCAGCAAGGCACCTACCTCTATGTTGCAGATGAGCACAATGTGGCCCGGCAGCGTCGGGTCCACCTCGGACAGTCTACGCCGGAGATGGCTGCCGTTGTCGACGGCCTGACGGTGGGCGAGCGCATCATTGTTGAGGGCATTCAGCGCGTACGACCAAATTCGCCGGTCGAGCCGGCCTCGCCGGGCGCCAGCAAGAGCTGACAGGCATGATCTCCTCCGTTTTCATCGACCGCCCTCGGCTCGCGATCGTCATCGCCATTGTCATCACTCTGGCGGGGTTGTTAGCCCTGAGCCGAATTCCAGTCGCGCAGCTGCCTGATATCGTGCCGCCCCAGGTTGAGGTCACGGCGGTTTATCCGGGCGCCTCCGCCGAGGTCCTGGAATCGACGGTGGCCCAACCCCTCGAAGCGCAGATCGTCGGCGTCGACAAGATGATCTACATGAAGAGCACGAGCGGCAATGACGGCTCGTACACGCTCAATGTAAGCTTTGAGCTCGGCACCAATCCCGACATCAACACGGTCAACGTCAACAATCGTGTTCAGACCGCCTTGGCGCAACTGCCGCAGGAGGTCCAACTCGAGGGCCTGACCGTCAAGAAGAGATCGTCTTCGATATTGCAGTTCGTCATGCTGTATAGCGAAGCTGGGAAATACGACCCGCTTTTCATCACGAATTACGCCGCGATCAACGTCATTGACGAACTGTCACGCACGCCCGGTGTCGGTCAAGCGTCGCTGCTGGGTAACCTGGATTACTCGATGAGGATCTGGTTCGATACAGAGCGGTTGAACAATCTCGGCCTTTCACCATCCGACATTATCAAGGCCGTCCAGGCTCAGAATGTTCAGGCGGCAGTCGGTCGCATCGGCGCGCGTCCGGTCCCCGACAATCAGCAGTTCCAACTTAATGTGCAGACGCAGGGGCGGCTCGCAAGTCCTGAGCAGTTCGGCGCCATCGTGCTGCGCGCCAACCCCGATGGCTCCACGTTGCGCGTGCGCGATGTTGCACGGGTCGAAATGGGCGCACAGAATGACGACAACTACAGCCGCCTCAACGGCCAGCCTGCCGTTGCGATTGGAATCTATCTCTCGCCCGGTGCAAACGCCATCCGGACCGCCGCCGCTGTGAACGCTACGCTGGATAAAGTACGCGCTCGCTTTCCAGAGGGATTGCAGGCGCGCGCTACCTACGATTCCACGATCTTCGTCAACGACACCATCCATGAGGTGCTCAAGACCCTATTCGAGGCCTTCGTTCTGGTAGCCATTGTGGTGTTCCTCTTCCTGGGGCAGCTACGTGCGACCCTCATTCCCGTCATTGCGGTTCCCGTGAGCCTCATCGGAGCATTCGCGATCCTGGTGGCGCTCGGCTATTCGGCCAACACCGTCTCACTTCTGGCGATGGTGCTCGCCATCGGTATCGTGGTTGATGACGCCATTGTTGTGGTCGAGAATGTCGAGCGTGTGATGGAAGAGGAGCCGGAGCTCTCTCCTGGGGACGCTGCCAAGAAGGCCATGACACAGGTGACGGCGCCCATCATTGCTATCACGCTCGTTCTGCTGTCGGTCTTCGTCCCCGTCTGCTTCATAGCCGGCATCTCGGGAGTGCTGTTCCAACAATTCGCGGTAACGATCATCGCGACCATGCTGATCTCAGCCTTCAATGCGCTGACATTGTCGCCTTCGCTCTGCGCGCTGTTCCTTCGGCCATCCGGTCAACGCCGCGGCGTCATGGGCCTCGTCAGTCGAGGCATCGATGGCGTGCGCGATGGCTACGCCATCGCGATACGCAAGATTGTGCGACTTTCGGTGGTCTCGATCGTGCTGATTGCTGCATTCGGGCTCGGTGTAGCCGGGCTGGCGCGGATGACACCAACTGGCTTCCTGCCCGAAGAGGATCAGGGCGCCTTCTTCATCGCCGTTCAGCTGCCGGATGGTGCTTCCGTCAACCGCACCAGCGAGGCCGTTGAACAGGTTGAGGCCATCTTGAAATCCATGCCGCAGGTCCGTGATACGATCTCAGTGATCGGTTACTCGTTCCTCGATACTTTCTCGGCCAGCAACAGCGCGTTCATGGTCGCGACGCTGCAACCGTTCGCGGACCGCGCAAAAACCGCCGATTCAGCCCAGGCCCTGATCGCCAAGGTGTTCGGCGCCGTGCAGCAGGTTCACGCCGCGACCGTCCTGCCATTCAACCTGCCGCCCGTCATCGGCCTCGGGACCGGCGGCGGCTTCGAATATCAGCTCGAAAGCTTCGAGGGCGCCGACCCGAGCTCCATGGCAAACGTTACGCAGGGGCTCGTCGCTGCGGCCAATCAGGATCCTCGCCTCGCCCGCGTGTTTTCGACGTACGGCGCAAGCGCACCTTCGCTTTATCTCGACATCGACCGCGCAAAGGCCCAGGCACTGGGCGTCACGATCAATGACGTCTTCACTACCCTGCAGACTACGTTAGGCAGTTACTTCATCAACAACTTCAACTTGTTCGGCCGGACATGGCAGGTCAATCTAGAAGCGGAGGCGGCGAATCGGCGCGACGTGTCGGATTTGTGGAGCATCTACATCCGAAACGCCAACGGCACCATGGTGCCTTTGCAATCCATCGCTTCTCTTCGTATCGTCACCGGCCCGCAGGTCATCACGCGGTACAATAACTATCGCTCGGTGACTATCGACGGCAGTCCGGCAACGGGCATTGCCTCTGGCACAGCGCTCGCCGCCATGACTGAAGTCTCGGCAAAGACGCTGCCGCCGGGTTATGGCTTCGAATGGACCGGCACGGCTTTTCAGGAGCAGAGGGCCAGCGGCCAGACGGGAATTGTTCTGGGAATGGCATTGTTATTCGCCTTCCTATTCCTTGTCGCCCTCTACGAGAGCTGGATGATTCCCGTTCCCGTCCTGTTGTCGGTTGCCACCGGCGTGCTTGGAGCGTACGCGGGAATCCTGGTGGCCAAGCTGACACTCGACCTCTACGCTCAAATCGGTCTCATCGTGCTGATCGCGATGGCCGCCAAGAATGCCATCCTCATCATCGAGTTCGCCAAGGATGAACGCGAGCACGGCCTGAGTATCCGAGACGCGGCAGTGCTAGGCGCGCAACAGCGCTTCCGCGCGGTGATGATGACTTCAATTGCATTCATCCTCGGCCTAGCGCCCTTGGTATGGGCCGCCGGTGCGTCGGAAATCGCTCGCCGGAGCGTCAGCACGCCGGTATTTGCCGGCATGCTGGCGGCGAGCACCGTCGGAATTTTCCTGATTCCAATGCTCTACGTCGTATTCCAGACGATACGGGAGCGGACGCAGCGAAAGCCGAAAACGAAGCAATGATTAGTTCTCGTCAGGAGAAGACTATGTTTGTCAAAAAGGCTGCAGAACTGGTTCTGTTGCTTGTTGTATCAACTGTCTCAACATTCACGTTGGCCCGAGCGTCGAGCTCCGATACCAGCCCCACCTCGACCGAGCAGTCTAGAGACGCGGAATGGGCCGTGAATTTTCAAGAAATCGAGGTATTTGCGGATGCTCACATTTCCGTTCAGAACGCGATCGAGATAGTGGAAAAACGTGCCATTGGCGCCAAGGCAGTTGCCGCCAGCTTTGACGGCGGGCCCGAGCGATTGGCTTACAAAGTGAAGGCCTATCGGCATGGCCAAATATGGCAGGGCACGGTCGATGCATCGACGGGAGAAATCAGAGAGGAAATCGAAAGGCCGATCTCTGCGCTAGATGCCAAGGACAAAGTTGAGCTTGTCGACTTCAGAGCTGCAGGAATTAATCTTTCCGACGCCGTGGCAATTGCCGAAAATTGCGGCGAGGGCAAAGCAGTAAGCGCGGGACTTGAGCACGAAAACGGAAGACTGATCTTCCTGGTGGTCCTTGTCGCAGATGGCACATTGAAACAGATATCGGTGGATCCTGGCCGAAAACGAAATCGGCCGCGAAGCGCTCCCGCCGGCAAAAGAAACTTTCATTCAGGTGAGATCGACCCGCACATCGTCGCGAAGCATCCTATGGGTTCCGCCGCGCATCATTCTTATCAACCGGACAGCAGTCACTCATAGTGGCTCTACGCAACATGACGAGTTCTTTTGCCGCTTTCAAACTATTCGCGAACGGTAATAGGGAGCGCCCCATGAGATTCGTATTGGTGAACAGCAGGACGCCCTCTCCGCAATCTTTCTGTGCGTTTTGCTGTAGGACGATCGCGGCGAGCTATCTGCGAGAAATCGAGACGGGTCTCACCTACTGTGATGATGAATGTTACGCTGAACACTGCGAAGACGCCCTGCAGGCGATCGAAGATTACGCGAGGGCATCGTGAGCATGCTCGTGCAGCGTGCGTTAAGCGCTTTCCCGCTCCCGGAGCGAACAGCTTGTCCCTGTCCCCGCCTCACCTGACCGGGTCTAGCGCTCGAGGGTAAGATGCGAGGGGCTTTGTGGATGCGGCTGAGCCTCGGTCAACCAGCGTTGAGTTCCCTTGCGAGCGCCTTTATTTACCGCCACAGTCGCAGCAGCAGCCGCCCCGCAGCAGGCGGGTCGAGCGTCTCTGCCGACGTCGGAGTCCCCCAAGATGCTCCCCTCCTCGCGGACCAGCCTCAAGGATGAGAGCCTGCAGGTCCTGTGGCAGGACGGCGAACGCGTGTTCTGCCGAGGATGGCGCCCGGACGGCAATGGCGACGGCAGGTCCGTGCTGGCTATGCTGCCGGCTGGGGAGCATCCGTCACCCGCCATCCTCAATCGGTTCACTCGTTATCATGACTTGAAGGATGAGTTGGATGGTGCCTGGGCGGTGCGGCCATTGGAGCTGGTGCGCGAACGCGGTCAGACCATGTTGGTACTCGAGGACCCCGGCGGCGAGCCGCTGGAGCGGCTGCTCGGCGCGCCGATGGAGGTGGGGGGCTTCTTGCGCCTCGCTATCGATATCGCCGGGGCTTTGGGGAAGGCTCATCGCCGCGACCTCGTCCACAAGGACCTGAAGCCCACCCATATATTGGTCAACTGCACGGACGGACAGGTGCGGCTTACGGGGTTTGGCATCGCCTCGCGACTGCCACGTGAGCGCCAAGCGCTCGAGCCGCCCGAAACCATCGCAGGCACGCTGGCCTATATGGCACCTGAACAGACCGGGCGGATGAACCGCTCGATCGATTCGCGCAGCGATCTCTACTCGCTTGGAGTCACGTTCTACCAGATGCTCACGGGCTCGCTGCCCTTTACGGCCTCCGATCCGATGGAATGGGTTCACTGCCATATAGCGCGGCAGCCGCTGGCTCCCAGCCAGCGCCTCGACAATATCCCGGCTCCGGTCTCGGCGATCGTCATGAAGCTGCTCGCCAAGACGGCCGAGGAGCGCTACCAGACGGCGACGGGCGTTGAGAGCGATCTCCACCGCTGCCTTGCCGCATGGGAGGCTCCGCACCGCATTGATGACTTCCCGCTCGGCCGACATGATGTCCCCGACCGGCTGCTGATCCCGGAGAAGCTCTACGGGAGAGCACGCGAGGTCGAGACCCTGCTTACTGTTTTCGACCGTATTGTCGAAGGTGGCGCGCCGGAACTGGTGCTTGTCTCCGGCTATTCCGGCATCGGCAAATCCTCGGTCGTCAACGAACTGCACAAGGTGCTGGTGCCGCCGCGCGGGCTATTCGCCTCCGGCAAGTTCGACCAGTATAAACGCGACATCCCCTATTCGACCCTTGTGCAGGCTTTTCAGAGCCTGGTGCGGCCGCTTCTTGCCAAGAGCGACACCGAGCTCGCGACTTGGCGCGCCGCGTTTCTGGAGGCGCTCGAGCCAAATGCACGGCTGATGACCGACCTTATTCCCGAACTGAAGCTCATCATTGGTGACCCGCCTCCAGTCCCGGAGCTCGAGCCGCATCAGGCGCAAAGTCGTTTCCAGCTCGTGTTCAGCCGATTCATCAGCGTATTTGCCCGACCAGAACATCCGCTGGCCCTCTTCCTGGACGATTTGCAGTGGCTTGACGCGGCTACGTTCGATCTGCTGGAGGATCTGCTGACCCGGTCGGAAATGAAGCATCTCATGCTGATTGGTGCTTACCGCGACAACGAGGTCGATGCCGTTCATCCGTTGGCACGCAAGCTCGACGCGATCCGCCAACTCGGAGCGCGGGTGCAGGAGATCCACCTCGCGCCACTCGCCCGAGACGATCTCGTGCAGCTGATCTCCGATGCGCTTCGTTGCGATCCGGCCTACGCGGCTCCGCTGGCGCAGCTGGTGAATGAGAAGACAGCCGGCAATCCGTTCTTCATGACTCAGTTTCTCTATGCGCTCACCGACGAGGACTTGCTTCGCTTCGATCACGACGCGGCGTGCTGGTCTTGGGATCTCGATCGCATCCATGCCAAGGGTTACACCGACAATGTGGTGGACCTAATGGTTGGAAAAGTGATCCGGCTGCCGGATGAAACCCAGCAGGCATTGCAGCAGCTCGCCTGCCTTGGCAACGTTGCTGCTATCACCATGCTTTCGGTTGTTCTCGGCAAGCCGAGGGCGCAAGTTGACGAGGCTTTGCGGACCGCGGTCCGAATGGAACTGGTAGAGCGGCTGGAAGACGCTTACAAATTTATTCACGACCGGGTGCAAGAGGCCGCTTATTCGCTGATACAGGAAACGCTTCGCGCTGAGGTCCATCTTCGGATAGGCAGACTGCTCCTGGTACAGACATCCGCCGTTCAACTGGAGGAGTCTGTCTTCGAAATCGTCAATCAGCTCAACCGCGGCGCGGCGTTGATCACGGAGCAGGAGGAACGCGATCAACTTGCTCAACTCAACCTGCTCGCAGGCAAGCGCGCCAAGGCGTCCACAGCCTACGCCTCGGCACTGACTTATCTCAATGCTGGTGCATCGCTGTTGAGTAGGGAGTGCTGGGAGAGCCGGCATGACCTGGTCTTTGCGCTGGAGCTGAACCGGGCGGAATGCGAATTCTTGACCGGCCAGCTATCGGCCGCAGACGAGCGATTGGCGGCGCTGTCAAGTCGCGCCACGACGACGATCGAACAAGCTAACATCGCGTGCTTGCACATGGATGTCTGCACGACCCTCGATGAGAGCGGCCGCGCAGTTGCTGTGTGTCTTGAGTACCTCCGGCACGCCGGAATTGAGTGGTCACCCCATCCGACGCAAGAGGACGTGCGAGGCGAATACGAGCGCATCTGGTCGCTCCTTAGGAGTAGAACAATCGAGCATCTCATCGATTTACCACTGATGCAGGATAAGGAATCCCTCGCGACCGTCGAGGTTCTGAGTAAGGTTTTGGCGCCGGCCGTGTTTACGGATACGAACTTAGCTGCCCTGACGATCTGCAGGGGCGTCAGTCTGAGCCTCGAGTTCGGCAACTGCGATGCGTCATGTGTCTCCTACGTTCTGCTCGGCAGGGTCGCGGGACACCGTTTTGGCGACTATCAGGCCGGATTTCGATTCGGCAAACTCGGATACGAACTCGTCGAACGACGCGGGCTAAAACGATTCGAGGCAAGCACCTATCACTGCTTCGCGGTTTTTGTCGTTCCCTGGATGCAACACGTCCGGCGTTGCCGTGATCTGACTGGCCGGGCATTCGCCGTGGCCACTCGGATCGGTGATCTCACGTTTGCTGCCTATGCGTGCAACGTTCAGAACTCAATCCTGCTCTTTGCCGGCGAGTTGTTGAGCGACGGACAACGCGAAGCCGAACATGCTCTGGCGTTCGCCGAGAAGGCGCGGTTCGGCCTTATTGTTGATTGCATCACCACCAAACTCGCGCTGATTCGCATGCTGCGCGGCTTGACGCCAACGTTCGGTTGCTTTGACGAAACGCACTTCAATGAGCATCGCTTCGAGTCCCATTTATCCAGCAACCCGGTCTTGGCAATTGCTGAGTGTTGGTTCTGGATTCGGAAATTGCAGGCTCGCTATATTGCGGGCGACTATGCAGTAGCCCTCGACGCCGCTACGAACGCGCAACGGGTGCTTTGGACAACATCGTCACAATTGGAGGAAGCCGAATATCATTTCTACAGTGCGCTGGCCCAGGCCGCTTCTTGCGACACCATACCCGCGACCGAACGACAGCAGCACCTGGACGCTCTGGCTGCACATCACAGGCAACTGCAGGTCTGGGCGGAGAATTGCCCGGAGAATTTCGAGAACCGCGTCGCGCTGGTGGGCGCAGAAATTGCTCGGATCGAAGGCCGCAACTTTGATGCGGTGCGCTTTTATGAACAGGCTGTCCGTTCGGCGCGCGAAAGCGGCTTTGTGCACAACGAGGCACTTGCCAACGAGCTCGCCGCGCGGTTCTACGCGGCTCACGAATTTGGAACCATCGCGGATACCTATTTGCGCAACGCTCGCTCCTGCTACTTGCGTTGGGGAGCCGATGGCAAGGTGCGGCAACTCGAGGAGATGTATCCCCAGCTCAGGGAGGAACGGCGAGCAGCCGCTCCCATCGGCACGATCGCGGCCCCCGTTGAACATCTCGACCTGGCGACCGTAATCAAGGTGTCTCAGGCTGTCTCTGGTGAAATCGTCCAGGAGAAAATGCTGGACACGCTTATGCGCACCGCCATCGCGCAGGCGGGTGCCGACCACGGTCTGTTGATCGTGACGCACACGGCCGAGCCACGGATCGCGGCGGAAGCCACGAGCTTGGGTGATACGGTCCTTGTGAAGCTTCGAGATGCGCCTGCGGCCGCTTCCGAGCTGCCAGAGGCGGTCCTGCGCTATGTTCTACGTACCCAGGAGAGCGTCATCCTTGACGATGCGTCTAACGAACCGTCGTATGCAGCGGACCCTTACATCGGTCGACGCCAAGCGCGTTCCATTCTCTGCCTGGCGTTGATCAACCAAGGCAAGCTCATCGGAGCGCTCTACCTTGAGAACAAACTCACCCCGCGCGCCTTTGCGCCGGCGCGGATCCCTGTGCTGAAGCTGCTCGCCGCGCAGGCGGCGATCTCGCTCGAGAACACCCGTTTGTACCGCGATCTCGAACAACGCGAGGCTAAGATCCGGCGTCTGGTTGATGCTAACATTATCGGGATCGCCATCTTTGATTTGGAAGGTCGCATTCTTGAGGCCAACGACGCATTTCTTCGGATGGTGGAACGCGACCGTGAAGATCTCGGATCAGGCCGCTTGCGTTGGACGGAACTGACGCCACCGGAATGGCTCGACCGCGACGCCCAACAATTGGTGCCGGAGATTAAGATGACAGGGCGGCTGCAACCTTACGAGAAGGAGTTGTTCCGGAAGGACGGCAGCCGTGTCCCGGTGCTGGTTGGCCCGGCGCTGTTCGAGGGATCGGAGAACCAGGGTGTCGCCTTCGTGCTCGATCTAACCGAGCGCAAGCAGGCCGAAGCAGAAGCACGCGAGAGTGAACGGCGACATCGCGAGATGCAGATGGAGCTCGAGCACGCCAATCGCGTGGCAACCATGGGGCATATCTCGGCCTCGATCGCCCACGAGGTGAACCAGCCCATCGCCGCGACCGTGACCAACGCACAAGCCGGCTTGCGGTTTCTTGGCCCTGAGGCGGTCGATCTGAACGAAGTCAGGCAGATCCTCGACGACATCGTGAGAGATGGACAGCGAGCGGGCGAAGTGATTGGCCGCATCCGCGACCTCAGCAAGAGAGCGCCGCCCCGGCGGGACCGCTTGGAGCTTAACAGCCTCATCCAGGAAGTGAATGAGCTAACCTGGGGCGAAGCGTCGAACAACGGCATCTCTGTGCAGACGGAGCTGGCGGATGGCTTGCCGATCGTTCAAGGAGATCGCGTCCAACTGCAACAGGTCATCTTGAATTTGATCATCAACGCGATCCAGGCCATGAGCAGCGTCGATGATGGGCCGCGAGAATTGCTGATCCGCACCGAAACGGTTGAGTCAGGAGTGCTCGCGATGGTGCGAGATTCGGGTCCGGGATTGGCGCCGGAGGCTCTCGAGCAGGTCTTCGAATCCTTCTACACGACCAAGCCCAGCGGAATGGGACTTGGGCTGTCGATCTGCCGATCGATCATCGAAGCGCATGGCGGACGCTTATGGGCGAGTGCGAACGAACCTAAAGGCGCCGTGTTTCAGTTCACCTTGCCGAAAGAAGGCAATTCATGACTCTTCGGGCGACCCAGCTCCGTTTGGTGGGAACCGGCTGCCACGTTTGTCAACCGGCTTTCGAAGATGACAATGGGAGGGCGCAACCGAGCCTAATAACTTATAGGCTCGTCGGTCCTTGCGATGGCTAACATTAAACGGCACAATCACAGCGGTGCACATCACCGCTGTAGCGGCGATCGGGACCGAATGTCTCTGTCGGTGGCGGAGTGCCGCAGATGATCCCCGCCTCGCGGTTCAGCCTCAAGGATGAGAGCCTGCAAGTCTTGTGGCAGGACGGCGAACGCGTGTTCTGCCGAGGATGGCGCCCGGATGGCAATGGCGACGGCAGGTCCGTGCTGGCTGTGCTGCCGGCTGGGGAGCATCCGTCACCCGCCATCCTCAGTCGGTTCACTCATTATCATGACTTGAAGGATGAGTTGGATGATGCCTGGGCGGTGCGGCCATTGGAGCTGGTGCGCGAACGCGGTCAGACTATGCTGCTGCTCGAGGACACCGGCGGCGAGCCGCTGGTTCGGCTACTCGGAGCACCGATGGATGTGGGGGGCTTCTTGCGCCTCGCTATCGGTATTGCCGGGGCTTTGGGGAAGGCCCACCGCCGCGGCCTCGTCCACAAGGACCTGAAGCCCGACCATATATTGGTCAACTGCACGGACGGACAGGTGCGGCTTACGGGGTTTGGCATCGCCTCGCGACTGCTACGTGAGCGCCAAGCGCTCGAGTCGCCCGAAACCATCGCAGGCACGCTGGCCTATATGGCACCTGAACAGACTGGGCGGATGAATCGCTCGATGGACTCCCGCAGCGATCTCTACTCGCTCGGAATCACGTTCTACCAGATGCTCACGGGCTCGCTGCCCTTTATGGCCTCCGATCCGATGGAATGGATCCACTGCCATATAGCGCGGCAGCCGCTGCCCCCCAGCGAGCGCCTCGACAATATCCCGGCCCCGGTCTCGGCGATCATCATGAAGCTGCTCGCCAAAACGGCCGAGGAGCGCTACCAGACCGCGACGGGAGTTGAGAGCGATCTCCGTCGCTGCCTTGCCGCATGGGAGGCTCCGCACCGCATCGATGACTTCACGCTCGGCCGACACGATGTTCCCGACCGGCTGCTGATCCCGGAGAAGCTCTACGGGAGAGCGCGCGAGGTCGAGACCCTGCTTACTGTTTTCGACCGTATTGTCGAAGGTGGCGCGCCGGAACTGGTGCTTGTCTCCGGCTATTCCGGCATCGGCAAATCCTCGGTCGTCAACGAACTGCACAAGGTGCTGGTGCCGCCGCGCGGGCTATTCGCCTCCGGCAAGTTCGACCAGTATAAACGCGACATCCCCTATTCGACCCTTGTGCAGGCTTTTCAGAGCCTGGTGCGGCCGCTTCTTGCCAAGAGCGACACCGAGCTCGCGACTTGGCGCGCCGCGTTTCTGGAGGCGCTCGAGCCAAATGCACGGCTGATGACCGACCTTATTCCCGAACTGAAGCTCATCATTGGTGACCCGCCTCCAGTCCCGGAGCTCGAGCCGCATCAGGCGCAAAGTCGTTTCCAGCTCGTGTTCAGCCGATTCATCAGCGTATTTGCCCGACCAGAACATCCGCTGGCCCTCTTCCTGGACGATTTGCAGTGGCTTGACGCGGCTACGTTCGATCTGCTGGAGGATCTGCTGACCCGGTCGGAAATGAAGCATCTCATGCTGATTGGTGCTTACCGCGACAACGAGGTCGATGCCGTTCATCCGTTGGCACGCAAGCTCGACGCGATCCGCCAACTCGGAGCGCGGGTGCAGGAGATCCACCTCGCGCCACTCGCCCGAGACGATCTCGTGCAGCTGATCTCCGATGCGCTTCGTTGCGATCCGGCCTACGCGGCTCCGCTGGCGCAGCTGGTGAATGAGAAGACAGCCGGCAATCCGTTCTTCATGACTCAGTTTCTCTACGCGCTCACCGACGAGGACTTGCTTCGCTTCGATCACGACGCGGCGTGCTGGTCTTGGGATCTCGATCGCATCCATGCCAAGGGTTACACCGACAATGTGGTGGACCTAATGGTTGGAAAAGTGATCCGGCTGCCGGATGAAACCCAGCAGGCATTGCAGCAGCTCGCCTGCCTTGGCAACGTTGCTGCTATCACCATGCTTTCGGTTGTTCTCGGCAAGCCGAGGGCGCAAGTTGACGAGGCTTTGCGGACCGCGGTCCGAATGGAACTGGTAGAGCGGCTGGAAGACGCTTACAAATTTATTCACGACCGGGTGCAAGAGGCCGCTTATTCGCTGATACAGGAAACGCTTCGCGCTGAGGTCCATCTTCGGATAGGCAGACTGCTCCTGGCACAGACATCCGCCGTTCAACTGGAGGAGTCTGTCTTCGAAATCGTCAATCAGCTCAACCGCGGCGCGGCGTTGATCACGGAGCAGGAGGAACGCGATCAACTTGCTCAACTCAACCTGCTCGCAGGCAAGCGCGCCAAGGCGTCCACAGCCTACGCCTCGGCACTGACTTATCTCAATGCTGGTGCATCGCTGTTGAGTAGGGAGTGCTGGGAGAGCCGGCATGACCTGGTCTTTGCGCTGGAGCTGAACCGGGCGGAATGCGAATTCTTGACCGGCAAGGTATCGGACGCTGATGAGCGAGTGGCTGCGCTGTCAAAGCGTGCCACAACGACGGTCGAACAAGCAATGGCTGCCTGTCTGCACGTGGATGTCTGTACGACGCTCGGGGAGATTGGCCGCGCGGTCGCCGTTTGTCTCGAGTACTTGCGGCACACAGGAATAGAGTGGTCCGCTCATCCGAAGGACGAGGAAGTGCGCCGCGAATATGAGCGCATCTGGTCGCTGCTTGGAAGGAGGTCAATCGAGGACGTCATCGAGCTGCCGCTGATGAAGGACGCGACGTCCCTAGGAACTGTCGAGGTTCTGAACAAGCTGATGTCGCCGGCCTCGTTTACTGACGACAACTTGATTTCCCTTGCTATCTGCAAGGCCGTCACTCTCAGCCTCGAGAGTGGCAACGGCCATGCCTCGTGTCTAGCCTACGTCCTGCTGGCCAGGATCGCGGGACCCCGTTTTGGCGACTATCAGGCCGGATTCCGATTCGGCAAACTCGGCTACGAACTCGTCGAACGACGCGGGTTAAAGCGGTTCGAGGCAAGCACCTATGAATGTTTCGCAATTTTCATCGTGCGCTGGACGAAACACGTGCGGGCTTGCCATGATCTAATGCGCCACGCCTTCGAAGCGGCCAACAAGATCGGAGACCTCACCTGGGCTGCCTACACGTGCCTGAATCGAAACTCGGACCTTCTCTTCGCCGGGGAGTCACTCTCTGAGGTCCAATGCGAAGCCGAACAGGGCCTCGCCTTCGTCGAGAAGGCGCGCTTCGGTCTCGTTATTGATGGCGTTACAGCGCAACTCGCCCTGACTCGAATGCTGCGTGGCTTGACTCCAACATTCGGTTGCCTTGACAATGGGCCGCTCAATGAGCCTGGTATGGAACGGCATCTTTCGAGCAATCCGGGGCTGGTGCTGGTCGAATGCTGGTATTGGATCCGAAAGCTACAGGCCCGCTTTTTCGGCGGCGACTACGCAACGGCGGTCGATGTCGCAGCGAAAGCACGACAGCTCCTTTGGAACGCAACTTCGCACTTTGAGGAAGCTGAATATCATTTTTATGGCGCGCTGGCCCGAGCTGCCTGGTACGATAGCGCGCCGTCCGGCGAGCGGCCGCAGCACATGGATGCTGTGGTTATGCATCTAAACCAGCTCCAGCTCTGGGCGGAGCACTGCCCCGAGAATTTCGAGAACCGTGCTGCGCTGGTGGGCGCAGAAATTGCTCGGATCGAAGGCCGCAATTTCGATGCGATGCGCCTTTATGAACAGGCTGTCCGTTCGGCACGCGAAAACGGATTTGTGCACAACGAGGCACTTGCCAACGAGCTGGCCGCGCGGTTCTACGCGGCTCACGAATTCGGAGTCATCGCGGACACCTACTTGCGCAGCGCTCGCGCATGCTACTTGCGTTGGGGAGCCGATGGCAAGGTGCGGCAACTCGAGGAGATGTATCCGCAGCTCAGGCAGGAATTGGTAGTGCCAGGTCCGACGACCACGATTGCGACGCCGGTCGAAAGCCTCGACCTCGTGACCGTAATCAGGGTGTCGGAAGCGGTCTCGGGCGAGATCGTGCTGGAGAAAATGCTCGACACGCTCATGCGTACCGCGATCACGCAGGCGGGCGCCGAACGCGGCTTGTTGATCCTGTCGCGAGCGGCCGAGCCGCGGATCGCAGCGGAAGCCAGAACTTCCGGCGAAACGCTCATCGTGGAAGTTCGCGATGCACCCGTGACCGGGGCGGTTGTGCCGGAGTCAATCCTTCATTACGTTCTACGCACCCGGGACAGTGTCATTCTCGACGATGCCGCGACCCAGCCTTCGTTTGCTGCGGACCCTTACATCCGTCAGCGCCAGGCGCGTTCCATTTTCTGCCTGCCCTTGATCAATCAGGCCAAGCTGATCGGCGCCCTCTATCTCGAGAACAACCTCACGCCGCGGGCCTTTGCTCCGGCCCGGATCGCGGTGCTGAAGCTTGTCGCCGCGCAGGCGGCGATCTCGCTCGAGAACACCCGTTTGTACCGCGATCTCGAACAACGCGAGGCTAAGATCCGGCGTCTGGTTGATGCTAACATTATCGGGATCGCCATCTTTGATTTGGAAGGTCGCATTCTTGAGGCCAACGACGCATTTCTTCGGATGGTGGAACGCGACCGTGAAGATCTCGGATCAGGCCGCTTGCGTTGGACGGAACTGACGCCACCGGAATGGCTCGACCGCGACGCCCAACAATGGGTGCCAGAGCTTAAGATGACAGGGCGGCTGCAACCTTACGAGAAGGAGTTCTTCCGGAAGGACGGCAGCCGTGTCCCGGTGCTGGTTGGCCCGGCGCTGTTCGAGGGATCGGAGAACCAGGGTGTCGCCTTTGTGCTCGATCTAACCGAGCGCAAGCAGGCCGAAGCAGGAGCACGCGAGAGTGAACGGCGACATCGCGAGATGCAGATGGAGCTCGAGCACGCCAACCGCATGGCAACCATGGGGCATATCTCGGCCTCGATCGCCCACGAGGTGAACCAGCCCATCGCCGCGACCGTGACCAACGCACAAGCTGGCTCGCGGTTTCTTGGCCCTGAGGCGGTCGATCTGAACGAAGTCAGGCAGATCCTCGACGACATCGTGAGAGATGGACAGCGAGCGGGCGAAGTGATTGGCCGCATCCGCGACCTCAGCAAGAGAGCGCCGCCCCGGCGGGACCGCTTGGAGCTTAACAGCCTGATCCAGGAAGTGAATGAGCTAACCTGGGGCGAAGCGTCGAACAACGGCATCTCTGTGCAGACGGAGCTGGCGGATGGCTTGCCGATCGTTCAAGGAGATCGCGTCCAACTGCAACAGGTCATCTTGAATTTGATCATCAACGCGATCCAGGCCATGAGCAGCGTCGATGATGGGCCGCGAGAATTGCTGATCCGCACCGAAACGGTTGAGTCAGGAGTGCTCGCGATGGTGCGAGATTCGGGTCCGGGATTGGCGCCGGAGGCTCTCGAGCGGGTCTTCGAATCCTTCTACACGACCAAACCGAGCGGGATGGGGCTTGGGCTGTCGATCTGCCGATCGATCATCGAAGCGCATGGCGGACGCTTATGGGCGAGTGCGAACGAACCTAAAGGCGCCGTATTTCAGTTTACAGTTCCGTCGGTCATCAACGAGGGCCCAAAGCCAAACGCCTACTGAGGGGCACGGAGCGTGCTCCGTTGTGGTCAGCTGCCTTCCGTCATCTTGAACGCAATGGCGGTCAGTGCCGCACCTATGCCAAACATCAGCGCACAAGTGCTGACGAATGTAAGCATGCTGTCGTGTGGGTTTGAGCCAAGGGCTATCAGTGCGCTCACGCCGAACACTGGAGTGATGATCAAGATCAACGCGAACAGAATACCCAGAGCAACGCCCATGGTTGCATGGCTGGCGAGTCCGACAAGCTCGGCCGGCTTGAGGAGGGCTGATATTCTCTTAGCGCGCATGACGTGTCTCTCGATTGCAGTTGAAGTTGCGGTGTTACGTATCCGTCGGGCCGGACTTTGAACGACCGGCTAAGTCCGATCAGTCCGTTTGTTGTCACTTTCCCTTAAAGAGTGCACAGTGCGGCTGCTCACGACGCCCTCGCCCGCTTCTCCAGCGCAAGTACGGCGTTTGTGCAGTGATCGACATAACACTCATGACTACAATAGGAGAGGCGAGTCGCGATTTCTCGCAGGTAGTCCTCCCCGATCGGCTTGCTGCATAACGTACAGACAGGCTGCGCTCGGGGAGACCTGCCATTTACCAAAATAAATTGCATGTGGTGCCTCCTAATGCGTCCCGCTTTTTAAGCCAAGGACCGCGTTCCGCTAAACAGGCAAGGAGACAGCTCAGAATGCTGGGCTACTTCCTCACTCATCTTTCTTTTTCTTCACACCAAGAATGTCGCGACGTTCTAAAACACCGGCTGCCGTCTCAAGCCAACCTTCCGCCAAAAGCTTGCGCCGTAAATCATCCATCCGTTGTACCGCAAGTTGAACTGGGGCAGCCTCCGCGTGGTTTGCCATTTTAGTTCTCCGTCGCCGCCACTCCGACCTGTCCCGATCGGATATCTCCGGTCGCACTCTGGTCGGGCATGAAGTGCGGCTTTGGAAGGGAGACTAAGGATTGCGATCAATGGCTCAATTGTACGCGGGTAGAAAGCCGATATCGAAATCATCGGAAGAACTATACAAAGGTTGAGTTCTAGTTCTTTCATCCGATCGTCTCCCCGTTGTCGGCGAGTTCGGCACTCGCACGGGAACGAGAACTCGCCGCGGCTCACCTCCCAAACATGGTACGGCAAGGCCGCCGCCAGCTGGAAGCCGCCAGGCCGCCGCACTATGGGAACTAAGCTGCACCGATCCGTTAAGATGTAGCGACGATGCGCACGTACAATAGAGCGGGGTGACCCAAGCGCGTAAGTTTTCGCAGTGGCTGGCTGATTTCCGGATGATGGCTCAGCCAGAACGCTCGTCTCTCGCAGCTTAGCTCAACTTGATAAAAATGATGGAGATTTCGGATGGCAGTCCAGATCGTTATGAATCAAACCGGCGACACCCGGCATACATTCGACGCTCATGATCACGCTGCCGTCGATGAGGCCGAGAGACGTTTTATGGAGTTAACAGGTGTGGGGTTCATAGCGGCGGTGCGCACCGCCCCCGGCCAGCAACGCCTTATTCGTTGTTTCGATCCCTCCGCGGAGGAAACATTGTTTATTCCGCGTCTCGTCGGCGGATGATGGATGTGGACCTGCAAAGCCTGCTGCTGATTACTCTGGCTTTCGTGGGCCTCGTCATCATGGCGCGAGTGGAAGCGGCATCTCATTCCGGAAACAATGCGAGAGGCTTAAAGCTGTTGAGCGATTGGCTTTCCCCGGAACAGCTCAAGTCTTTCAAGCGTCATAGCCATTTCGACGTTGTCGGTAGCGATAGCGGGACTGTCTACCGGATTTACCAGGGCAAGCTGATGAATATCGTGGAACTCGATCATACCGATCGGCCTGTCTACAGATGGTGCTTCGTACCAGAAGGATCTCTGGTCGCGGGAGACGTCATGCTATCTCAGAAAATCGCCCTCGAAACCGACGAGCGCCGCGCGCTCGCGGTGGCAAATCGATCTCAGGCGTTCCGATCGCGATGAACCTATGAATCCTCTTCAAGATGGAGAACATCACTTCGGATCAGCCACCTTTAGCGCGGGCCGGACATCGCGCTGGCGTTCCGCTTTGGAGACCTGCAAGTCCAGAGTGATGGAGAGGCGTCATAGGACTGAGGACGAAGGAGGTTCTGCATTGAATTTTCTCTGCAAACTCCTCTTATTGAGTTGTCTTGTTGCTTATTGGCGATACCAGTCAAAGCGCAAGAAGATGGAGGAGGCGTCGTGAGCGACGGATAGCGCGCCAGCGCGGTCGTTGGTCGCAGTCTTGACCGCCGCAAAGGAGCGGCGTGCGGCGAGATTAGTCGGAGATCGGCGGACCGATTCGCGAAGTGACTGAGTGGCAACAATAGTGTCTCAGTGCGCCGCATTCAGATTGCCTTGCCGAAATCAAACGCTGTATTGGCAAGCTTGCCGCTTCGCCGAATTCCGGTGTCAAACGCCTCGAGCTCAACTCACGGGGGTAACGTACGGATCCCTTTAGGCCACGGCCCTTTGGCAGGGCCTCGCGCGACTAACCCCACGAACGCTGCCGTTCGATACGAGAGTATAGTTCTCATCGTCCTTTTCGCCCCTATCATTCGGGAAACTCGCGCCAACCTCGTTTGCCCTGAATAGGGTTAAGCCGCATGGATATAGTCCCGATGACCTCGGTCATAGACGCTGCTGCAGGGATCCTTGCGCGACCTCAGTCTATGTCGGAATCAAATCCAACTGTTTTGGTCGTCGAGGACGACCCGGCCGTTAGAGGCTCCGTTGAACGGCTCGTGCGATCTGTCGGCTTGGACGTTTGGCTATTTGCGTCCGGTCCCGAATTCCTCGGATCGGAACGGCCGAACGGTCCATCCTGCATGGTCCTCGATGTGAGATTGCCGGGGCAAAGCGGTCTGGATCTTCAACGAGAGCTCAGGGCCGCGGATGTCCACATTCCTACCATCTTCATAACTTCGCATGGCGACGTCCCGATGGCCGTGCAGGCGATGAAGTGCGGTGCTATTGAGTTCCTGACCAAGCCCTACCATGGCCAAGACCTGCTCGACGCGATCCACCTCGGGCTCACCCGCGATCGTGCTCGGCGCGAGAATGAAAGGGCCTTGAGAATGCTAAGGACCCGCTTCGAATCGCTCAGCGGACGGGAGCGAGAGATTATGGTCCTCGTCGCACAGGGCCTCCTCAGCAAGCGGATTGCGCACGCTATTGGCATTTCTGAACCGGCTGTGAACTTCCATCGCAGTAATCTGATGCGCAAGATGAATGTGCGCTCTCTCCCAGAACTTGGCCGGATCGCAGACAAACTGGACCTCTTATCAGCGAAGACATAAGTGACTGCCCGCTCGGGCGCCGGTGAATTCGACCCGCATAAGGCGATACGAACCATTTTGCTATCCACCCCGAAGGTAGAGGCTGCCTGGTCTTGTCGATCGAAGCGGCAGTTTGAAACCTGCACTTTACCGATCGGCGCATGCAGCGCGTCGTGCGGCACCTTGGACTCGCTTCCGAAGCGTGCCCCTTAGGAATCTAAGTCCCTCTAGTCCGTTAAGATGCCCTGACAATCCACACGGGCAATGGAGCAAGCCGACCAAAACGCCGATGTTTTGGGTCGTGGCACGCTATGTCCGCCAACACCGACGACAGAAGCTCCTGCCTGATCAATCCGTGGTGTCAACAGCTATGGCTTCTTTGTGAGGAACGCATGACCAGAACAGTGGCGCAACAATTCGCAGAGATCCTCGTCGCGGCCGGAGTGAAACGAATCTACGGCATCGTCGGGGATAGCCTGAACGGGTTGACAGACGCCGTTCGCCGCCAGGGGAAGATCGAATGGATCCATGTCAGGCATGAGGAGGTCGCAGCCTTTGCGGCCGGCGCAGACGCCCACGTCACGGGTGACCTTGCCGTCTGTGCCGGGAGCTGTGGGCCTGGCAATCTGCATCTCATCAATGGCTTGTTCGACTGTCATCGCTCCCGCGTCCCGGTACTCGCGATAGCCGCGCAGATCCCTTCCAGCGAGATCGGCTCCGGATATTTTCAAGAGACTCATCCGGAGCAGCTGTTCAAGGAATGCAGTCACTATTGCGAGTTTATTTCAGGCGCTAATCAGATTCAGCGCACTCTCGAGCTCGCAATCCGTCAAGCCGTTACGAACCGTGGTGTTTCCGTTGTCGTCATGCCGGGGGACGTGGCGTTGCAGCCAGCCGAAGCAGCATCTGACGCACGGCCGGCGAACCTCCTCCCCGCTCTCCCCGCGGTTCCGGCAGCGAAAGAGGCCTTGGATGGATTGGCCGCACTGCTGAACGGCGAGAGCCGCGTCACCATGCTGTGTGGCTCCGGTTGCCAAGGCGCGCACGATCAAATCGTGGCGCTCTCCGAGCGCCTTAAGGCGCCAATCGTTCACACACTTAGGGGCAAGGAACATGTCGAGTGGGAAAATCCATTCGACGTCGGCATGACCGGCCTCATCGGGTTTTCATCAGGCTATTACGCAATGCTCGATTGCGACGTACTGCTCATGCTCGGGACCGATTTTCCCTATCGGCAGTTCTATCCCCGCGGTCCGGGCGTGCGTATCGCCCAAGTTGATCTGAGGGCGGAATCCATCGGGCGCCGCGCACCGATTGATCTCGCGGTAATTGGTGACGTGCGCGCGACTCTCGATGCCCTTCTGCCGAGCCTGGAGGAGAAGCGAGATGGTACTCGTCTCGACCTGGCACGTGCCCATTATCGCAAGGCGCGAAAAGGTCTCGACGACCTCGCGCATGCAGGTGGCAAAGCCCTGATTCATCCGCAGCAGATCGCTAAGGCGATCAGCGATCTCGCCGCCGATGATGCGGTCTTCACCTGTGATGTCGGTCTTCCAACCGTCTGGGCGGCCCGCTACCTGGCGATGAACGGTAGACGGCGGCTGATCGGCTCGTTCTGGCACGGCTCCATGGCCAATGCGATGCCACAGGCGATTGGCGCACAAGCTGCGTTTCCCGGCCGGCAAGTGGTCTCTCTCTCCGGTGATGGTGGCTTCACAATGCTAATGGGGGATTTGCTCACCCTAGTGCAGCACCGTCTCCCAGCGAAGGTGGTCGTCTTCAACAACGGCGCACTCGGCTTTATCGAGCTTGAGCAGAAGTCAACAGGCATCCTCAATTTCGGGACGGAGCTCAACAATCCGAATTTCGCAGCAATGGCTGAGGCGGTTGGTATTCGCGGCATCCGGATTGAGGACCCAGCCAAGGTGGAAGAAGGCATCACCGCTGCCTTTGCCCATGACGGCCCTGTTCTTATAGACGCGGTTGTCAGCCGCACGGAGCTCGCCATGCCGCCCTCCGTCAACGTCGAGATGGCGAAGGGTTTCTCCCTTTACATGCTGAAGGCGATCATGAATGGGCGGACCGACGAAGTCGTCGACCTGGCAAAGACCAACCTCTGGCGCTAACGGCGGATCGCATCATGGACATCACCGCACTCCTTCTCTCGCGGCTACAATTCGCGTTCACCGTTTCTTTTCATATCATCTTTCCATCTTTCACGATCGGCCTCGCGGCCTGGCTCACCGTGCTCGAAGCCCTGCATCTCGCGACGGGGCGCCCGGTGTACCGCACGCTCTTCGAGTTCTGGGTCAAGATTTTCGCTGTGGCGTTCGGTTTCGGCGTTGTCTCGGGAATCGTACTGGGCTTCGAGATAGGCACCAACTGGAGTGACTTTTCACGGATGACGGGACCGATTCAGGGGGTGCTTCTCTCGTACGAGACATTCACGGCTTTTTGCCTGGAGGCGGGCTTCCTCGGCGTGCTGTTGCTCGGCCGACCAAAAGTCGCCCCTTGGTTTTACCTGTTTTCGACTGCGATGGTCGCCCTCGGCACCACGTTGTCGGCGTTCTGGATCATGATCAACAACAGTTGGATGCAGGTGCCGGTCGGTTATGTCGTCGAGAACGGCATGTTCGTCCCGAACGATTGGACCAAGATCATCTTCAATTCGGTAGTGTGGTCGCGTTTTCCGCACATGCTGCTTGCAGCTTACCTGACCGGGGCGTTCTGCGTTGCTGCGACCGGTGCCTGGTATTTGTTGCGTGGTACGTTTTTCGCCGAGGCGAAGGTCATGCTTCGCATGGGCCTGTATCTGGCAGCGGTGCTCGTGCCGGTCCAGCTCTTCTTTGGTCACCTTAACGGTGACTACGTCCACCAACACCAGCCCGCGAAGTTTGCAGCCCTCGAAGGTCGCTGGCATGACGAGCAGCCGGCAAGCGAGGTGCTGATTGCGCTGCCCGACGAAGCAACTGAGAGCAACAAATATGCAATCTCCATTCCGATTCTCGGCAGCTTGATCGGCAGCATGAGCTTCGATTCCAAGGAGGTCGGACTGACCAGCTTTCAGGCCCAGGATCGCCCGCCGGTGCTTATTCCTTTCTTCACCTTTCGGATCATGGTCGGCTGCGGGCTGCTCATGTTGGCTGTGGCCTGGATCGGAACGTATCTGAGCCGGAAAGAGCATCTGGCGCGAAACCGGACGCTGCTGTGGGCTACGTTTCTCAGCTTTCCGCTGCCCTTCATCGCTACTCTGACCGGCTGGTTCACGGCCGAGGTGGGGCGCCAGCCGTGGGTAGTCTACGGCGTGGTGAGAACCGCAGACGCAATAACGCCCTTCTTGACGACCCCCGTGGCGTTGACCTCCCTCATCATCTTTTGCGCGCTCTATACCTTCATCTTCGCCTTTGGCATTTACTACATCTATCGGCTGCTGCGGGCAGGTCCGGTCGGATTCGGCACTCTGCCGCCCTCTGGGACGATCCCTAGCCCGCCCTTGTCTGTCGACGATGAGCTGGACACGGCTGGCGTCCTTCACCTTCCGGCTGGAGAATAGCCATGATCATGTTCTGGGTGACGTTGCTTGCCGTTAGCATTCTTCTCTACGTGTTACTGGACGGTTTCGACCTGGGGGTCGGCATGCTTTTCGGCGTTGCAGCGAATGAGCCGCGACGATACGCCATGATGAGCACGGTAGCGCCGGTTTGGGACGGCAACGAGACCTGGCTGATCGTAACGGCCGTCATCCTCTGGGGAGCTTTTCCGGCTGTCTATTCTGTTCTGATGTCGGCGTTCTATCTCCCGGTCCTATTGATGGTGTCCGGCTTGATTCTGCGCGGCGTGG
Source organism: Bradyrhizobium genosp. A (assembly GCF_049949275.1). NCBI lineage: Bacteria > Pseudomonadati > Pseudomonadota > Alphaproteobacteria > Hyphomicrobiales > Nitrobacteraceae > Bradyrhizobium > Bradyrhizobium genosp. A. Next base: position 5,364,829 of record NZ_CP188196.1, read on the forward strand.
CGTTCGAGGTTCGCACCAAAGCCGAGCGGATGCGCTGGATCTGGAACTTGAGCTTTGCGGGCGGTTCGCTTCTCGCCTCCTTCATGCAGGGCGTGATGGTAGGTGCTCTTGTGGAAGGGGTGCCGGTGTCCGGCGGTCGATACCTCGGCGGCGTGCTCGGGTGGTTCAGTCCATTTGCAATACTTTGCGGCGTCGGCCTCTGCGTCGGCTACGCGCTGCTGGGCGCCTGCTGGCTGGTGCGGAAGAGCGAGAACGAGGTGCGCGACCGTGCCTATCGCCTCATCCCCTATTTGGCGGCAGCGCTCCTCGTTTTCCTTATCGCGGTGTTCGCCTATGCTCTGGCTAAAGATTTTGCGGTCATGACGCGATGGCTGGACCGACCGTTGTTGTTTGTCTTCCCAGTGGTCGGCGCGTTGGCTGCAATGGCTCTAGCAGCCAGCATTTATGGCCGTGAAGACGCACTGCCATTCCCCATGGTTGCTGTCATTTTCGTGGCGGCTTTCTGCACACTGGCGATATCGTTTTGGCCGTACATGATCCCGTTCTCGATCACGATCGAACAGGCGGCCGCCCCACATTCGAGCCTTGCGTTCATGTTCTGGGGAGAGGGTCTCTTCGTGTTCCCGCTGATGCTGATCTACACCGCGGTCAGCCTTACCGTCTTCAGAGGTAAAACCTCGTCCTCGGCGGACCCCTACTAGAATTTGCAAATGAGCTGTCTACGCAGAGCCACCAATCGGTTGCGGGAGATGGCCTCGCGGCTCCGACTTGGGATTGCGATCGAACATGGCCGTTTCGTGCTTCGCTGCGCCTTCGCCGCATCCCTGGCTTATGTTTTCGCCTGCTGGGCCGGTTTGCTACACCCGGTTTGGGCGCCGATTTCCGCTCTGATCGTCTCGCAGGAGAGCCTGAGCGCGACCCATTCCTCCGTGTTCGGGCGCTTCGTCGGAACACTCATCGGTGTGCTGGTCGCTCTGCTTGTACACAGACTCGGAAAACTAGGCGAAATTCCGTTAACACCGCAAATTGCCATCGCCGTCGCAATATGTGCAATATTTGCGAAGGAGCGCCCCTCGATCCGGGTTTGCCTTTGGACTGTCCCGCTCGTGTTAGTCACGCCGACCAATTCCGAGTCGGCTGAGGTAGCGGCATTTTTTCGCGGCTGCGACGTAATGATAGGCGCCGCGGTCGGCGCCCTCGTTCATCTTTCCGAGGAACGGCTGCTCGCGCCGGTGGTGCGACGTTTGCGGCGGCGCTACGCCCATCGAAGAGCACAAGCATTGGCAATTCCGACACGACGTTGAAGACGTGAGGGTCCACGGCAGCTATCGCTGCGCTCTGACCATGGTGCAAGTCCAATCCATGGGAACATCCTTGGCTTTTCGACAGATTAGCGGGAGCCGTGACAGGCCGACATACACCGGTGCTTGCGTCGGTATTGGCTCAACGCGCGCAAGCGCACCTCCAGTGGATCTCGAGAGCGGCTACTCGGAACTCCTTTGGGGCGCAGCTTAGGAATCTAAGCCGCTCTAATCCTTTGAGGCTCTGTAACAATCCGCACGTGCAATAGAGCGAGCTGAAGCAACAGCCTAAGTTTGCGTTGTAGCGCGGCGATGTCGGGCAGCACCGCCCCGACAGAAAGCTCCGCCTCAGTTCATATGCTCGCGCGACAGCTTTGGAGACAATGGATGACCAGAACGATGGCGGAACAGCTGCAGGGCAATCAGTCCGACATCCAACGCAGACGGTTGCTGTTCCGGAGCCGGCATCGCGGCACACAGGAGAGCGACCTCATTCTTGGCTCGTTCGCGGAGACATTCCTGACCAGCTTCGATGGTGCCCAGCTCGATCAGTTCGAAGCTCTGCTCGACTGCACCGACGCCGATCTGTTCGACTGGATTTTCGGCGGCAGCGCGCCGCCGGAACACGATCACGACGTGATGCACCTGCTCCTTGATTTTCGCGTCCGACCCCATAGCAGGCACTACCAGTATCGACAATTCTCAAATGCTACGACAACTCAGGAGTAATCGGCCATGGAGCGACCGCTCTCACCCTTTATGTTCCCGATTTGGTATCGCTTCCAGCTGAACTCGGTCTCGTCGATTCTTCACCGAGTCACCGGCATTGGTTTGGCGGTAGGCTCGATCCTACTCGCAGTGTGGCTCGTCGCTGTGTCGGCAGGCGGCGAAATGTTTGCAGCGACACATGCTTTGATCGCTTCCCCGGTCGGGATCGTGTTGTTGTTCCTGTGGTCGGTCGCGTTCTTCTATCATCTGTGCAATGGCATCCGACACCTTCTCTGGGACGCCGGTTACGGCTTCGATATCCGGCAAGCCAATCGCAGCTCTTACATCGTACTCGCGGCGACCGCACTGCTGACCGTGCTCGCCTGGCTTTACGTGGCCTTGGCCTAAGGGAGAATGTGATGGCAAAAGCTCGTTCTTTATCGAATTCCACCGCGTTGCGCGATGAGACCGTGGTCCGGCGCGTGCGCCAGCTCGGGAGCGCCCGCGATGGGCTGCGGGAATGGCAGTTGCAGCGCTTGACGGCGATCGCACTGATCCCGCTCGGTCTCTATTTCGCTGCATCAATGCTCTGGCTCGCCACCTCCGACCAGATGACGGCGGCCTCATGGCTTTCCTCACCGGCGGGGGCGTTGCTGGTCATCCTCTTTGTGATCGCAGGACTTGCCCATGCGCTGATCGGCATACGTTCTGTTTTCCTCGACTACGTGCATACGCGCGCCCGGCTTCTCGTGGCCAACCTCCTCGTCCGCGCTGCAGTGGCGATCCTCGCAGGCGCCAGCGTGCTCGCCGTGCTCAAGCTCTTCCTCGGACACTAGGAGATCAAATATGCCGAATAGTTACGATATCATCGACCATTCCTTCGACGTGATCGTCCTGGGCGCCGGCGGTGCTGGATTACGAGCGACCTTGGGCATGGTCGCAGCGGGGCTCAACACCGCCTGCGTGACCAAGGTCTATCCGACGCGCAGTCACACGGTCGCGGCGCAAGGGGGCATCAGCGCCGCGCTTGGAAATATCGAAAAAGACGATTGGCGCTGGCACATGTTCGATACCGTCCGCGGCTCCGACTGGCTCGGCGACCAGGATGCGATCGCGTATATGTGTGAAGAAGCTATTCCGGCCGTCGTCGAGCTTGAGCATCTCGGTGTTCCTTTCAGTCGCACCGACGCGGGTACGATTTACCAGCGCCGCTTTGGAGGCCATACAACCGAGTATACCAAGGGCGACATGGCCTACCGGGCCTGCGCGGCCGCCGACCGCACCGGGCACGCCATCCTGCACACATTGTATCAGCAATGTCTCAAGCATCAGGCACGCTTCTTTATCGAGTACTTTGCGATCGACCTCTTAATGGATGAGGACGGCACGTGCCGTGGTCTGCTTGCCTGGTGCCTCGAAGATGGATCGCTCCATCGTTTCCGCGCAAACATGGTCGTCATCGCGACGGGCGGATGCGGCCGAGTCTACCAGTCCTGCACCTCAGCGCACATTTGTACAGGCGACGGCAACGCCATGGCACTGCGTGCTGGGCTGCCATTGCAGGATATGGAGTTCATCCAGTTCCACCCCACGGGGGTCTATGGCGCAGGTGTTTTGATCACGGAGGGCGCGCGCGGAGAAGGCGGCTTCCTGACGAACAGCGAGGGCGAGCGGTTCATGCCCAAATATGCGCCGCGGGAGAAAGATTTGTCCTCGCGCGATGTAGTTAGCCGTGCCGAGGCGATTGAGATTCGCGAGGGTCGCGGCGTCGGCCCAAAAAAGGATCACATCCACCTGCATTTGGAGCACCTGCCACCGGAGGTCCTCGATGAGCGCCTCCCCGGCATCGTCCACTCGGCGCGCACCTTCGCGGGTGTCGATGCCCACAAGGAGCCGATCCCGGTCATTCCGACAGTGCATTACGTCATGGGCGGCATCCCGACAAATATCAGGGCCGAGGTTGTACGCCCGACCAAGGACAATCCCGAGGCAGTGGTGCCAGGCTTGATGGCCATCGGTGAGGCTGCGTGCGTCTCGGTACACGGTGCCAACCGCCTCGGCACCAACAGCCTCCTTGATCTCATTGTCTTCGGACGGGCCGCATCGCAGCGCGCGGCCGAGCTCATCAAACCGGGCTCGCCCGTCCGCGAGACGAACGGCTCCGAGGAGCGAGTTCTGCAACGCTTCGACCGGATTCGCAATAGCAGGGGCGGCAACAAGCCGGGCGAGGTTCGTCCGCTGATGCAGGAAACGATGCAAGCTCACTTCGCCGTATTCCGCCAGGGAGATATCTTGGAGGAAGGCGTAAAAAAGCTGGCGAAGCTGCGCGATCCGTTGGAGCGCGTTACCGTTGATGACAGTTCCCTGCTCTGGAATTCCACGCTGCTTTCGGCGCTGGAACTCTCCAATCTCTCAGAGCAAGCCGTCGTGATCGCCCATTCGGCGCGTGCGCGTACGGAATCCCGCGGTGCTCATGCGCGTGAGGATTACCATAAGCGCGATGACGTGAACTGGTTAAAGCACACCATTGCGTGGAAGGACGAAGACTGGAAGGTGACCTTCGCTCATCGTCCAGTGCGCCTCAACACACTTTCGAACGAGGTGCAAAGCTTTCCGCCCGCCGAGCGCACCCACTAGAAATTCCGGCGCAACTACCACGACCATCAAACAAGGATATGCGAAATGTCTGAGTTCACGCTACCGGCAAACTCGAAGGTCGGGGAAGGCAAGCACTGGGCGCACCCAAATAAGGCCGAACACGTCAAAAGTTTTCGGATCTATCGCTGGGATCCAAACAAAAAAGCGAATCCCACACTGGACGAGTTTGAGATCGATCGCGACCAATGTGGGCCGATGGTCCTCGATGCCCTGGTCAAGATCAATGACCAGATCGATCCTACCCTGTCGTTCCGAAGGTCCTGCCGCGAAGGTGTGTGCGGCTCGTGTGCTATGAATATCGACGGTAAGAACACGTTGGCATGCCTGACGCCGATGGACAGCCTGAAGCCAGGAACTAGCCGGATCACGCCACTGCCGCACTTGCCGGTCCTGAAGGACCTCGTCGCCGATTTAACGGGACTGTTCGCGCAGTACGAGTTGATCGAGCCGTGGCTGCAATCCGATCAGCCGCCGGCGGACCGCGAGCGACGGCAATCGCCGGAAGATCGAGCGAAGCTCGACGGTTTGTGGGAATGCATTCTTTGCTTTTGCTGTTCGACGTCTTGCCCGAGTTATTGGTGGAATCAGGACAAATATCTCGGTCCGTCGATCCTGCTGCAATCGTATCGCTGGCTTGCCGATAGCCGCGATCAGAGCACTGGCGAGCGCCTCGATCGGCTTGACGATCCGTTCCGGCTCTACCGCTGTCATACCATCATGAATTGCACCAACACGTGCCCAAAGGGACTTAACCCGGCGCGCGCGATTGGCAAGACTAAGGAAATGATGGCTGAGCGTGGGTGAAATACAGGATTGACCGCGTTCGTGGCGACGAGCGCATCCGAGATGAGATGGAAAACGGAGCAACAACACGATGACCGCACCTTTCAACAAGAAAACCGCACCAGCGCTGAGCCATCCAACCGGCTACCAGTTGCTGCATGATCCGCGCCTCAACAAGGGCACCGCCTTCACCGAGACGGAGCGTCGCGCTTGGGCGCTGGAGGGCCTGCTGCCGCCCGCAATTACCAATATCGAACTGCAGGTGGCGCGCCGGCACGCCGAGATCGCTGCGCTCGACAATGATCTATTGAAATATCTCGTGCTATCAGATCTGCAGGCGCGCAACGAGACCCTCTATTACGCGCTTCTGATGTCCGACCCCGCGACTTACATGCCGCTAGTCTATACGCCAACTGTCGGGGAAGCCTGCCAGAAATTCGGCCATATTTTCCGCCAACCGCGCGGCATGTATCTGCCGATCACAGCGCGCGGTCGGGTCAAGGAATTGCTCTCCAACTGGCTGGAAAAGGACGTACGATTCATCGTGGTCACCGATGGCGAGCGTATCCTCGGCCTCGGCGATCTCGGCGCCGGCGGAATGGGCATTCCGATCGGCAAACTTGCGCTTTATACCGCTTGCGCCGGCGTGCCGCCGCAAGGATGCCTGCCGATCGTCCTCGATGTCGGAACCAACAATCAGGCTTTGCTCGACGATCCGCTTTATCTTGGGCTGCGCCAGCACCGAGAGCGCGGCGAAGCCTATCTGGCCTTCGTCGACGAGTTCGTGGCTGCAGTGCAGCAGCTCTATCCGAAGTGCTGTATTCAGTGGGAGGACTTCGCTAACATTAACGCCGTCCCTATACTCGCGCGCTACCGCGACAAGGCCTGCACCTTCAACGACGACATCCAGGGCACTGCCGGCACGGCGGTAGCTGGTATCTTGGCCGCTTTGCGCCTCACCGGGCAGAAGCTCACCGACCAGCGCTTTCTGTTCCTTGGCGCAGGATCCGCGGCGACCGGCATCGCCGAGCTAATCAGCCTTGCGATGGCGCGGGAGGGAATGGATCTCGCCGATGCGCGGCGCCGCAATGCACTGTTTGACATCAACGGCTTGTTGGTGACGTCGCGCACCGATCTAGCCGAATTCCAAAGGGCCTTCGTGCAGGAGCGGGCGCCGATCTCGACCTTTGTGGAGGCGGTTGAGGCGCTGCGACCGACCGGCATCATCGGCGTCAGCACCGTGCCAAAACTGTTCAACCGCGAGGTGATCGAGGCGATGGCTCGCATCAACGAGCGCCCGATCATCTTCCCGTACTCGAATCCGACATCGCGCTCCGAATGTACGGCCGAAGAGGCCTATCGCTGGTCAGACGGGCGGGCCGTCTTCGCGAGCGGCAGTCCGTTCCCGCCGGTCGAGATCGCCGGCCGGCGCTTCGTGCCGGGGCAAGGCAACAATGTGTACATCTTTCCGGCTATGGGAATGGCGGTGCTTGCCACGGAAGCGACGCGCGTGACCGATGAGATGTTCCTGGTTGCCGCGCAAGCGGTCGCCGAACAGGTTACGGAGGACAACCTCTCAATCGGGCTGATCTACCCACCGCAGAGCCGTATCCTCGAAGCGTCGCTTCATGTCGCAGAACGGATCGCCACGACCATTTTCGACCAGGGACTGGCGGGAGTGCCACGACCGGATGACATCGGCGCGCTGATCCGTAGCCACGTCTACCGTCCCGGCTATCTTGGGTAGAATAGATGACCGAAATCCTGGATCGTCAGACCGATCAGAATTTGGTGCGCCCAGAGACGAGCACCAGGACGTCGACGCGCGCTGGCAAGACAACACTCCACCGCGTCGTGGTCGTCGGAGGCGGGGCGGCAGGGCTCGAACTCGTCACCCGGCTCGGCGATCGCCTAGGCAGGCGCTCGCGGGCGTCGGTCACGTTGGTCGAATGCACGCGGACCCATCTATGGAAGCCGCTCCTTCACTCGGTGGCAGCGGGGAGCATAGACCCCGGCGAATACGAAGTGAACTACCTCGCACAGGCGCATTGGCACGGCTTCCACTATTGCTTCGGCGAGATGATCGGGCTTGATCGCGCCAGGCAGGAAGTGCACCTTGCCGCCACTTTCGACGACGAAGGGCGCCAGATCACTCCACAGCGCTCGCTCGGATACGACACATTGGTGATCGCGATCGGCAGCGTAACCAATGATTTCGGGACCCGCGGCGTTGCCGATTATGCAGTGCCGCTGGAAAACCCGGTCCAAGCCGAGCGTTTCAACCGGCGCCTCGTCAACGCCTTCTTGCGGGCTCAGACGCAGCCGGGCCCGGTACGGCCGGGCCAGCTTCACGTGGCGATCGTCGGGGCCGGAGCGACCGGGAGCGAACTTGCCGCGGAGCTTTACAGCACGACCCGAGAGGTGGTCGCCTATGGGCTCGATCGCATCGATCCGGAGCGGGACATTCGTATCGTCCTGATCGAGGCCGCGAAGCGCATCCTGCCTGGCTTGCCGGAGCGCATCTCCGAAGCGACGCACCGACTACTTGAGCGCATGGGCGTCGGGGTTTGCATCAGCGCCAAGGTTACGGAGGTGACGGCTAAGGGGCTCATGCTCGCAGACGGCTCCTTCATTGCATCGGAACTCGTGGTATGGGCGGCTGGCGTCAAAGCGCCTGACGTTTTGCGGCGGCTGGATGGACTTGAAACCAATCGTATCAATCAGCTTGTCGTCGAGCGAACATTACAGACGACGCGCGATCCGGCCATCTTCGCGATTGGCGACTGCTCAGATTGTCCGCGGCACGCGGGCAGCCCGGCCCCGGTGCCTCCGCGGGCGCAGGCGGCGCATCAGGAGGCGGCGCATATGGCGCGCCAGATTGAACGGCGGCTGCGTAGTAAGGAACTGCAACTCTACAAATACCGGGACTTTGGCTCGCTGGTTTCGCTCGGCAGATGGAGCACGGTTGGGAATTTGATGGGCTTCCCGTTGGTGCGCAACATCTTCGTCGAGGGCCTGTTCGCCCGGTTCATGTACCGTACCCTGCGCCTGATGCACGACCGCGCCGTGGGCGGCACCTTGTTTGCCGTGCTCAGTCTGCTGGCCCGGGCACTAGCCCGTCGGACCAATCCGCCGGTGAAGCTGCATTGATGCGTAGGGGTTTGAGGCAATGGTCAACCGGTCCTCATTAATGAACGACGGCGCTCATCCCGACCTCCATAATGATTCCGCGAAAAGAGACGTGCCGGTACCATCCGTCGGCTCACTTGCGGCGAAGCTGCTCCTTTTTTTGCTGGGTGTTATCGCGGGGAGTGTGGATGTTATCGGTTTTCTCGGGCTGGGCGGTCTATTCACGGCCCATATCACGGGCAATCTTGTGTTTCTCGCTGCCAGGCTGGTCGCAGGCGAGCAGGCCCCGTTGGCATATTTGATCGCCGTGCCAGTATTCATCATCGCGCTTGCATTGACCACACTATTGGCCGCTGGACTGGCGCGGATCCGAATCCGTTCCCTCCTGCCTTTGTTGTTCCTGCAGTTCCTTCTACTTTTGGCCCTCTTCAATGTTTGCGTCGATGCTGATCGGGGTGTTGATCCCGCCTCGGCACGCATGATCTTTGCCGGAATGCTGGGCGTCTGCGCAATGGCCGTTCAGAACGCGCTCGTGCGGATCTCGCTGAGGGGAGCGTCATCCACGGCGGCGATGACGACCAACATAACCATCTTCACCATGGATGTCGTAGGGATGCTGCTCAGTCGCGATGCGCGCGACATTGCCTCGGCGCGCGAACGCGCCGGCAACACTTGGCCGGCGATCGCCGGCTTCCTGTTCGGCTGCACCGTAGGTGCAGCATCCGAGGCCGCTTTCGGCCTGCAGTCCCTCAAGCTGCCGGCTGCCCTTGCGCTTTTCGCGATAGCCTTGGGCCTATTCGCTGCGCTGCACGACGCAGAGGCTACCAATCTACCGAAGGGAGAACGATATGACGAGCGTTAGGATTGAAACTGATAGTATGGGTCAAGTTGAAATTCCTGCTGATAAGTTGTGGGGAGCGCAGACCCAGCGCTCGTTGGAGCATTTCAGCATCGGGCAGGATCTGATACCCCGAGAAATGATCGCGGCATACGCGATCCTTAAGCGCAGCGCGGCCGCCGCGAACCAAGCGGGGGGGCGCCTACCCGATCAAGCTCATGACCTGATTACGCGAGCGTGCGACGAGATTCTTGCTGGCGAACATCTCGACATGTTTCCGCTGCACGTCTGGATGACCGGAAGCGGCACTCAGTTCAACATGAACGTCAACGAGGTCGTATCGAATCTCTGCTGTCAGCTCGACGGAACTCCGCTTGGCAGCAAGAGTCCAGTGCATCCGAACGATCATGTCAACATGTCGCAATCTTCGAACGACAGCTTTCCATCAGCCATGCATATAGCGGCCGCCGTCAATACCAAGCGCCGTTTGATTCCGGCGGTTGCCGCGCTGCGCGACGCCATTACAACTAAGGCGGCGCATTGGAACGACATCGTCAAGATCGGCCGGACTCACATGCAGGATGCGACGCCGCTAACGCTGGGCCAGGAGTGGTCGGGCTATGCGGGGATGCTATCCGATAACCTGACTCGGGTCGAGCATGCGCTCAGAGGCGTCTATCAACTGGCATTAGGCGGCACCGCAGTCGGGACAGGAATAAATGCTGCGCCAGGCTTTGCCGAAGCGGTGGCTGGCGAGATCGCCCGGTACACTGGGCTGCCGTTCGTGACGGCGCCGAATAAGTTTGCGGTCCAGGGTGCTCACGACGCGCTGGTCCAGTTGTCCGGAACGCTGCGAACGCTTGCGGTATCGCTCTACAAGATCGGCAACGATATCCGATTGATGTCATGTGGACCCCGTGCCGGTTTCGCGGAGCTGCTGATCCCGGAGAATGAGCCCGGCTCGTCAATCATGCCCGGCAAGGTCAATCCAACCCAGGCTGAAGCGCTGACGATGATCGCCGTGCAGGTTATGGCCAACGATGTCGCGGTGGGCTTCGGGGGCGCGGGCGGCTACCTGGAGATGAACGTCTACAAGCCGCTGATGATCGCCAACATCGCCCAATCGCTTGCAATTCTGACCGACGGATGCACCAACTTCCGCAAGTTCCTCATCGAGGGAACGCAGCCCAACCGGAAGAAGATCAAAGAAAACGTGGACCGCTCACTCATGCTGGTCACGGCGCTTACGCCAGTGATCGGCTACGACAGGGCCTCAAAGATTGCGCACCACGCGATGGAGCACGATCTCACACTTAAAGAGGCAGCCTTGAAGCTCGGTTTTGTAGACGAGCACACGTTCGACCGCGTGGTAGACCCGGCCAAGATGGTCAAGCCTTACGTCGCGGCGGCTAAATGAGTGGAGCATGTTTGCTGCTCCGCAGCGGTCGGCGGAGGTAACTACCGAGTTTGTCAGTGACAGTGCGGCCTGGGCGTCGTGGGAATCCGCGGCCTTAAGCTGGTTTGCGACCGATTTGGCAATTTCCCCGACCGCCAGGCTTTCATCGCCTGGTCCTGACGAGGCGTGAAGGTCGGGGGCTTTGATCCGCGCCGGCGGGCTTCGGCAACATAAGGAGAGCTGATGGAGCCGACCTTGCACGATCTGCGCGGATTAGCGCCGCACCGGGCCGGGATGAGCAGTTGGAGGGCAACTTCTGTCAATGCTGCGCGGGCCGCCGGCCCGCCACTGCTCTTCGGCGTTCGGCTGTGGGTCTCCGTCTGTTTCGCCCTCTACGTCGCGTTCTGGCTTCAGCTTGATAGCCCTTCTTGGGCGGGGACCACCGCAGCGCTGGTTTGCCAGCCGCATCTCGGCGCGTCTCTGCGAAAGGGTTGGTTCCGCATGATCGGCACGTTAGTGGGAGCAGCCGCGATCGTGGTGCTGACGGCGTGGTTTCCGCAAAACCGCGCAGGCTTTCTCATCGGTCTCGCGCTGTGGGGCGCAGTCTGCACGCTGGTTGCAACGCTGCTGCGCAATTTCGCGACCTACGCGGCAGCCCTGGCCGGCTACACGGCCGCTATCATCGCTGCCGATGAGCTCGGGGCGACTGGTGGTACCAATGGCCTTGCCTTCACAATTGCCATCACCCGCGTCAGCGAGATCTGGATCGGCATCGTTTGCGCCGGTATCGTGCTCGCCGGAACTGATTTCGGTGGTTCCCGGCGGAAGCTCGCAGCACTGCTCGGAGCTCTCTCAGCTGACATTGCAAACAGGTTTGCCTCTACCCTGACGCTTACAGCGCCGACTTTGTCGATGCAGCCGGTTCGCCGCGAGTTCATCCGACAGGTCATTGCGCTTGACCCCGTGATAGACGAGGCCATCGGAGAGTCCTCGACTCTTCGGTATCATTCGCCGGTGCTGCAGGCCGCGGTCGATGGCCTGTTTGCCGTTCTCGCCGCCTGGCGCGGCGTCGCGGCGCGGCTTGCGCAGCTGCCCAACGACGCGGCCCGAAAGGAAGCCGAGCCCGTGCTGGATTGTGTTCCACAATTGTTGCGATCCTCGCTTAATCGGACCCAACCGACAGATTGGATCGCGGACCCAATTGGAATGCGTCGGCTATGTGACGCGGCGATACGGAAGCTTATTGCCATGCCAGCGAGCGCACCGTCGCCGCGGCTGCTGGCCGACGAGACCGCCAAAGTGCTTGCGGGCCTATCTGATGTGCTCGATGGGTTGGCATTGCTGGCTGCAGAGCCAGTTCGCCCCCGCCGTCGCCCGCGCGTAACCCTCCACGTGCCCGATTGGTTGCCGGCCCTTGTCAACGCGGCCCGCACATTTCTGACCATCGGCGCCGTCGAAGTCTTCTGGATACTGACCGCATGGCCCAACGGCGCCACCGCCATCACGTTTACAGCCATTTCGGTCATCGTCTTCGCTCCGAAAGCCGACGCGGCCTACGCGATTGCTATGAGCTTCATGGTGGGCGTCGGCCTTGCCGCTGTCTTTGCCGCGATCCTTACGTTCGCAGAATTGCCGAACGTGGAGACCTTCGCCGGCTTCAGCATTTTGATGGGCCTCTGTCTGATACCTATGGGGGCTCTGATGGCTCAATCATGGCAGGCACCGATGTTTGCCGCCATGGCCGGCAACCTCTTGCCGGTGCTCGCGCCCGCGAATCAGATGAGCTACGACATGGTGCAATTCTACAACGCGGCGTTAGCGATCGTTGCAGGATGCGGCGTCGCGGCGCTATCATTTCGTCTGCTCCCGCCCCTGTCCCCAGCAGCGCGGAGCCGGCGACTGCTGGCACTGACTCGGCGTGACCTGCGCAACCTAGCGGCGGGCGCCCTCCAACGAGGCGATTGGGAAGGCCGCATTTGCACCCGCCTAGCAGCCTTGCCGGACCAGGCCGAGCCGCTGCAACGGGCGCAGCTCGTCACTGCGCTGTCGGTGGGGGTCGACATCATCCAACTTCGTCAGATCGCGCCTCAACTCGGCCCGCTTTCGGAGCTCGACGAGGCGCTCGGGGCCCTGGCGCGAGGAGACAGTGCCGCCGCTACGGCGCAGCTGACCCGCCTTGACGAGCATCTTGCCTCGTTCAGCGAGTGCGACAAGCAATCTTACTTGGTCATGCGAGAGCGCGGCCGGATCCTCGGGCTCTGCGACGCTCTCGTTCAGCACCGCGATTATTTCGACACGGGAGCATCCCATTGAGGTTCGTCGAGATCAACCTGCTCGGTGTCTATGTCGCGCCGATCTCTGTGCTGATGGTAGCAGCATGGTTCGCTACGGTCGCACTGCGCAGGATCGCAGTCCGTTTTGGTTTGCTGGTCCACGTCTGGCATCCGGCTCTGTTTGTGTTTGCGGTATACGTCATCGTGCTGTCGTCAACCGTACTCGTCATTTCACGCTGAGAACGCAATGTCCGATACCGAAACCGAACCGGATGGCAAGAGTGCGGATTCTCGTGTTGTCCACGCTGTCGAGCCGGCTGTGCGCAAGATGCACGAGTTGCTGGTCCGACTTATGTCGCTATCGATCACTCTCGCCGCGACGGGACTAGCCGCGTTGCTAGGCTGGGCGATGTGGGACGACTATATGACAGCGCCGTGGACGCGCGACGCCACGGTGCGGACCTATGTTGTCACCATGGCGCCCGAGGTCGCAGGCCGCATTGTTGAACTACCGATCGCCGACAATCAGTTCGTTCATAAAGGCGATCTGCTGCTGGTGATCGACCCGACCAACTACAGGATCGCTCACCGGTTGGCCGATGAAGCGGTCGCGCAGGCTCAGGCGACGGCAGATAATGCGCAGCGACAAGCAGAGCGGCGTCGCGTGATGACCGATCTGGCAGAGACCGTCGAAGACAGACAGACCTACGAGGCCAACGCAGCCGCGATCCGGGCGCAATATCAGCAGGCGGTCGCCAGCCGCGATCAGGCCAAGGTCAATCTGGAGCGTACCGAGATCCGCTCACCTGTGAATGGGTGGGCGACCAACCTTCTGGCGCGGCTGGGCGACTATGCTACCGTTGGGCGGAACACGATCTCTATCGTCGACGCTGATTCCTTCTGGGTGGACGCGTATTTTGAGGAAACGCAACTTGCCTCCGTGCATGAAGGCGATCCCGCCAGCATCAAATTCATGGGCTACAGCAGGATCGTTCGAGGTGAGGTTAGTAGCGTCGCGCGCGGCATCAACGTCTCGAACGCACAATCCGATCCACAAGGACTTGCCACGGTCAACCCTATATTCACCTGGGTGCGCCTTGCGCAACGCGTGCCTGTGCACATCCGGATTGATCAGCTACCCGCCGGTGTACGCCTGGTCGCCGGCATGACGGCAACGGTCCAGCTCGATGCGCCTAGCGCGCCCCTCGTAGCGGGCTCACCGATAGATCCGAAACAGACGACGTGCGCTCAATAAGGCCGCGATGATCAGTGCAGCTGGTCAAGCGCTTGTACCCCAACATGGGAGTGCACGATGCCTCCGCGTTGGCAGCTTGTGCCTGTGTCACCAGAAGATTTCAGATCATTCTCTCTTTGGTTCGGCGTCAGTTTTGAATCGCTTGAAAATCCGGGTTTTTCTTTCGTGTCTGGTGCGGTCGTCCATATCTAAATGTCAGGACACCTGCGCATCAATCGAAGGACCTATCCATTCTCATGATCGTTTGCTCCTGTAACTTCCTCAGTGACCATGATGTTCGTAGGGTGATAAATGCTGCAGACCAACATCCCTGTAGTGCCAAGCAGATATACGATTGCCTCGGCTGTAGAGCAGAATGCGGCCGGTGTGCGCGCACCATTAACAGCATCATTGACGAGACGATTGGCGCCTGCTGGGATGCTCATTGCGTGGGATGCTCCCACAGGCGAACCAGATCGGACAAACCCTCTGCAACGGCCCTGCGGACGGCGCCAACACAGTTTCCAGGTATTTGATTAGACTTCGGGGTCCGCAGTCCCGGCCTCGGAGGGTTGCTCCCCGGCTAATTGTCATTTAGAAGCGGTCTAAGGCAATTTAGCGCGAAGCTCAGAGGTCCACCATGCAGGGCGACCCAGCCGTCATCGATTATCTCAACAAGGGCCTGCGCCACGAGCTTACTGCAATCAACCAGTACTGGCTGCACTTTCGAGTGCTGAACAACTGGGGTTTGCTGGAATTGGCCAAGCAGTGGCGCAAGGAATCCATTGAAGAGATGCAGCATGCCGATCGCTTTACCGACCGCATCCTCTTTCTCGAAGGCTTTCCTAATATGCAGGTGCTCGATCCCTTGCGAATCGGTCAGAACGTCAAGGAAATCATCGAGTGCGATCTTGCCACAGAGGTTAGCGCCCGAGGCCTCTACGAGGAGGCGGCGACCTATTGCCACGGTGTCAAGGACTATGTCTCGCGCGACCTGTTTGAAGATCTGATGAAGGACGAGGAACACCATATTGATTTTCTTGAGGTGCAACTCGACCTGATTGCGCGCATCGGCCTCGAGCTTTACACGCAGAAGCACGTCGGCGGGCTCGAGAGCGAATTGTCTAAGGAAGGATGAGCCGCCGCGACGACGTTCATCGTGTGCTTTTCCCCGCGGGTCACGTCTGCGACACTCTTCGAGAGCGAACATACGAAGAACCATATGATGCGGGTCCGAAATGCTGCTGACGATCAGCGCGCCGCGAAGGCGCAGATAGCGTTGTTTCTTTCGAACGCTTTGTAACCGTTCGCAGATCGTCGACAGCGTTTGGGCCAGAGCCGCGCGCCGCCATCCCCCTCTCCTTCTTCGCCAGTTACTAATCGAGCTCGCCAGCAATCGACAGGCTTAAAGAAGGTCAACGGGCCAAATTGAAAGATCGTGTAGCCATCGCTACCGACGCCTCAAGTGTTTGCGCAGATTGGCCACAGCTCTGGCGAAGCTCGCCATAAGACAATTTCGCTTTTGCGTGAGTTTCTGTGGATTCTCGCCTCGCAGTTGATTAGCGGGAAACGAGGACAGCGATTTATCCGCCTGTGGACCTCTTGCGCGATAAACTTGGCATCGACCCGGCACGATTAAAGCCCGCGCCTCGCCTTCCCGCGGCGAGGAACCGATTTACAGTCAGTCAATCGGCTGAACCACAAAGCACGCCGCTGAGGCTTACTTGCGGGCCAGCGGAGTTGCGCTCCATCTGTTGGATCGAGGGCCCGGTCAAGTGAGCATCGAATGCTCCGCTAGATGCGTAAACTTCGTACAGCATGACCGTATCCGCGTCTTCATGCGGCACGAGTATCTCGAAAGCCAGTGTGCCGGGCTCGAGATACTATCGCGCTAAGAAGCTTCGCTAAGAGAAATCCTGGCTGTGAATCGGCGCGCTAGTTCACCCTCAATCGGCTTCCAACGCTGACCCACCCACCCCGCTTAAAGTTGTTGCCGCCGTGAAGGAAACCAGCGGCTGGCGGGGGTCACGCTTGGGCGCCGAAAGGGGGGGTCAAACAGTACGCCGAATGACAAACGTGGATGCGCATGGTCACAAGCACCTGGACTCAGAGGCACTCGACGGTCCAGATTTTCGAGCACCGGGCGAACGGCGGCCTTCCTGTTGGGGTCTCCATGGATGCGACGGTATCAAGAAGCCGCCCGGACCCGCTCGCGAGCCGCGCGACGCCGTTCGCGACGTCGGCGTCGCCAAAATGCCCGGTCGGCGGGCTGGCGCGGCAGGGGGACCGCCTCCACAACCGGCTCCGCCCGAGCCGCCTTGAGCGGCTGATCGTGCTTCAGTCGGCTTTCCATGAATTCGAGCACGTCCCGCCCATCAGCGGTTATGCGCCAGCCGCCGTTCAGGCGCTCGACAAACCGTTGGGAAAAGATGTCGAGACCCGGAACACGCGCTGCCACGCGCATGGTCCGGTCGGCCCAGTCTCGACCACTGGTCGCGAGGAAGGCCATGTCCCGTTTCAGATCGGCCATCAACGCGAAACCGTCGGGGTAACTCACCAGGATCTTCAGGACCGTCACCTGGAAATTCACCCCGCGCCTCGCCTAGCGCCACATCGTCGGCGCGTCGGACAACGCCTCGCGACCCACCTGCCGGAGAGCATCTGGGGAGGTATTGCCGCGGGTCGCAGCCTCCAGGATCTTCGACGCCACGTGCGTGCGAGCACCGGTTTCGTGGCGGGAGACCCTCTCGCAGACTTCATCGTGCACCGCGCGCAATAGCGCGGTTGTGACCGTGTCAAACATGGCAATAGCCCCTACCTAAAAACGGAAGAGTAGCGCAATGGGTCGGAGAAGCGATTCAACAATGTTAAGATAGGCCTTTCAGGACGAAAATCTCCGGAACCCGTCGATTTGCGGCGTCACCGAAGTCTCGAAATGAAGTTCGAGTGGCACCCGGGTGGGCTGAAGCGCAACCGGGCTGCTATCAGATAACGCCGAGGGCGCATCGGCTGGCGAGATGTCCCGACGCTCAGCCGGGCGAACGTCGTCCGGCTTCCCTGCGCAGCGTACATTCCGCGACGGCGATTGCCTGCTAACCCGCTGCCCCCGGTAAGTGAGGCGTCGGCGTACCCCGGCAGGTCGCGACGGCTTGGACTCGCCCGGCGTGCTCGCGTCGGCTGAAACGGGCGGTATCGACCGGAGGCCGTAGTGCGTATCCGGAAGCCGTGCGGCACGCGCAGAGCTTCAAAGCGCCGGCACCAGACGTTCCGTCACGAAAGGCAATGCGACGAACGCGATCCCCCGAACGATTTCGATGGCATGTCCGATCATAGTACGGCGGCGGCAACGGCATGCGAGACGGCAGCGGCGGGTCTCGATACGGTGGTCGCGAGTTGCTGATAGTGCCGCACGTAGGCTCTCGCCGTTCTGTCCTAAGTGAAGCGCTCCTCGACCGGCGCTCGTACCGTGCGTCGGTCTATCCGCGCCAGATTCTTTACCGCCTGTACCGCCTCCTTCGCCATCGACGATGAACTCGCACGAGCCGGCGAGATAATAAGCGGCGTCGCATCTTGTGGTTCCTACCGCGCTCCTGCGGACCCCTGTCCCGGCGCAAGCTCCCTAGCTCTCCACGGTCATCCGTTGTCATAGGTCGGCAACAAAGGCGGTGTAATTATCTCGTTCCCCAAAAAACTCGGATCAATCTTTGGATAGTCCCGTAGTTGGCCAGCAGTTTCACTTTGATGCTTGCTTTGGTAAACGGATACTCGGCACATGACGCATGATGCAGCTACGGTGCAGATGCTACGCAACGTTCTTGACGAAGTGCTCGCCAGTCCGACTTTCATACGGCAGCAGCATCGGTCCGCGGTTGAAGTGGCCGAGCGAATTCTTTGGCTTGCCTCGCAAGGACAACGTGACTCAGCCGCTCTCAAACAGCACGTTCTGAACGTATTCTTGGCCAGAACTGCGGCTTAACCATCCAGAAACGATTTCGTAGATCAACCGGCGAGTAAACGCTAGACTACCCTGGCATGCGGGCTCGCTCGTTCGAGAGGCACGCAACGCGTTCGTGTTATATTGCCCAAATCGTCAAACCAGAACTTCGTGCGAACCGCGCTGCCGTCGTAATCCCGATAATCGAGGCGAACGCAGTCGCCCTCGGGCATCAGTTCCTCCAGTTCGAAGGCGGACTCCGTCGCAGTGCCCAACTTGGCCGACCAATAGCGAAGCAAACCGGTGGGCCCGACAAAGTGGCCACCGTCGCAGCAATCGAGCGACGCCTGATCGGAATAGAGCTCCAGCAGGTCTGCCAGACGTCCCTGACGACACGCGTCCA
Organism: Bradyrhizobium genosp. A; assembly: GCF_049949275.1. Taxonomy (NCBI): domain Bacteria; kingdom Pseudomonadati; phylum Pseudomonadota; class Alphaproteobacteria; order Hyphomicrobiales; family Nitrobacteraceae; genus Bradyrhizobium; species Bradyrhizobium genosp. A. Next base: position 5,383,486 of record NZ_CP188196.1, read on the forward strand.
ACCAATCGATCACGATACCGACGGCATCAAAACTTCCAATAGAACTCGACATGGTCCACCTCACACTCTTGTCCCCGGTGGCAGGGCTCGTTTAGGCCAAGCGAGTTGAACGATGCATGAACCGGCAGTTATCTTCCGTTTAGGGTTGATCTAAAACGCGTCAGGCAATGCGGTCCGACTGGAACACTCCAAGACGGACGAGCGCCTCAAATCAGGATCTGACGGGGTAGGGCCATCCGCGAACCCCGACCTCGGAAAGTGTACCACCGAAACGGGCAAATGAATTCGGATGCGTTTCGTACCAGGTTCTGTTGCTCCGGCAGTTCGGATGCAAAGTTTACCAACACCGATGCTGTATGAAAGAAGTAGAGGCGATGCCGGCCAACCATGATCCCGGTCGTCGCGTCGCGGAATCGACCTTTTACACGCTGTCTTTGCCAGAACATCAGCTTACACCGGGCTAAAGATCAATGATCTAGCCGTGCGTAAAACTGCGTCCATACTTCATCCTTCTTTGCGTCAAAGCAGCCCAAGCTTCTCCAGCTGACTGGCGAGCGCATCCTCGGCTGCCTTGTACAGCGCCTTCTTGCGTTTCTCAGCCTGCCTCTCGTCCTTTCCGACCTTCCACAGCGCCTTGACGACGTCCGGACGGAGCTGGAGGTAGAACTTGACGGCTTCTTCGACGATCACATAACCGGGTTCGGGCTCGTCGATCACGCGTTTCTTGAATGCGGACAGGATCTCGGGAAACAAATAGATTGTCGTCGCTTTGCGCTTCTCTTCGGCATCGCCCTGCGAGGCGTCGGCTTCCGGCTCGGATTTCTTTGGGCTCATGATCGGACTCCTTTCGCCCTGGATACCAGCGCCGGGCAGGACGCGACAGCCGTCGGTAGCGAAATCCAAATAGTTCTTGATGTTCAGATGTCTCGACGTTTTGATTGACATCCGTTGTCTCCCCTGATAGACGCCCCGCCCCCGCGTCGGGTCGCAAAGCCTGCCGCGTAGTCTCACGAGAAGGGAGACCGACGCACTCATGAGTTTCAAGTCGCTTCCGCCCGCCGCATCCACCGAACCGGTGATCCGCTGTCCGAAATGCAGCCACGAGATGAAGCTCACCGACTCGCTCGCGGCGCCCGTCTTCGATCGGCTCAAGGCGGGCTTCAAAGTCCGGCTCGACGAGTTGGACGGTCAGCTGACGCGCGAGCGCGACAAAGCTCGCGGGGAAGCCGCGAAGGCGGCAGAAGCGCTCCGGAGCGTCGAAACCGAGCTGGCCCGGCGGCTAACCGCGGAGCGCGCAAGGATCGCCGCCGAGGAGGCGGACAGGGCGAAGGAAACGGTGGCGAGCGAACTCGCGCAGCGCGAACGGGAGCTCCAGGATCTCCGCGATCACGTGCGAAAGAGCGATGCTCGCCTCGCGGAGGCCCACCGATCGCAAGCGGAAACCCTCAGGAAGGAGCGCGAGCTGGACGCCGCCCGGGCCGAGCTCGAGCTGACCGTCGAGGAAAAAGTCCGGGCCTCGCTCGACGCCATTCGTTTCGACGCCCGCCGGGACGCCGAGGAGACCGCGCGCCTGCGCATCGCCGAGCGTGACGGCGCCATCGCCACGATGAAACGGACGATCGAGGAGCTGAAGCAGCAAGCCGAACAGGGCTCGCAGCGCCGCCAAGGCCAAGCGCTGGAGATCGAGCTCGAGCGGGATCTCAAGGCAAGATTCCCCGCCGACATCGTCGAGCCGATCTGCAACGGACAGCCGGGGGCCGATATCGTCCAGCAGGTCAACGGCGCCGTCGGCGAAGCCGTAGGACGCGTGGTCTGGGAGCTCAAAAGGACCAAGACCTGGAACGCGGCCTGGCTCGGAAAGTTGCGTGACGACCAGCGCCGATGCGGCGCGGACGCCGCCGTCATCGTCTCGCAGGCGCTGCCCGACCGCATCGAGCACTTCGATCAGATCGACGGAATCTGGGTCGTTTCGCCCCGCTGCGCCATTCCCGTCGGGGTCGCGCTGCGCCAGGCCCTCGTGGAGGTAAACCGCGCGCGGGTCGTCCGCGCCGGCGAAGCGACGAAAGCGGAGCAGCTCTATCGTCATCTGACCGGCGCCGCGTTCCGGCGGACGGTGGAGGCGCTGGTCGAGGCGTTCGACGACATGCGTGCCGATCTCGATCGCGAACGCAAGTTCATGACCCGCCAATTCGCCAAGCGCGAGACGCAGATCGCAGCATGCATCGAACTGACCGTCGGAATGGTCGGCGATCTGGAGGCGATCGCCGGAACGAGCGTCGCGCCGTTGCTTCTCGATGGCGAAGACCCGGTCGCCCCACTCCTCGATGCCGCAGAGGACCGAGCGCCCAGAAAATAAATCTAGATGTCTAGATATTTAGATTTGACACACGTCGCTAGGACTGCTAGATGAGCTGCGGACGGGACAATCAGAAGGATGCAAGGCACATGGCCGGCAAGTTCGATCGCGACCAGCTCCAGAGCGGCGTCAACACCAGGATCGGCGCGCAGCCGACCTTCCGCGGCCCCCGACCGCACGGGCTCAAGTGCTTCGGGTGGTTCGGGACCACGCTCGGTGACCACCGTCTGCGCCAGCGCGTCACGCTGACGCGTAGCTTCCACGCACCGCGGCGGGACTACTGATCACTGACCACGCTTCTCGGCGAGACCCTTCTCCGTAGGTGGGAGTCCATGTCCGCCTACGGGCCGGGTGAGCGAGACCTCACATTCGGCGACACCCGTCCACCCGACGGGATCCGCCGACAGCCCCCGACGACCGTCCGCGTCGCGAAGATCGTCGCGGCCCGAGCGCCAGCCTAGTTCGAGGAAGTACGTATGAACGACGACGAGACCGCCGGAAACGACGGCGCCGGCACAACAACCCTCGCGTTCCTCGTTCGAAAGCCATTTCCGCTCCATGTTCATGATCCACCGCCGCCACCCGCGGCCCAACGTCGTCGTTTCTCCCAAGGCTAACGGCGCCCTCCCAGCCCGCGAGCCCTTCGCGCGGGATCTTGCCATTCAGGCCGTCCTCGATCCCGGCATCCGCGCCGTGGAGTACTGCCACCGCGTCGTCCACGGCGGTCGCGTCGTCGACGCCGGCTCCCTCGTCGTCGACAGGCCCGACGGCCGCTTTCTCCTCGATCCGGCGTGCGCGCACCGTTCGCGCGGCGCCGCCGACACCGAGACCCTCGACGCCGGCCTCGAAGAGCGCGGGATTCGCCGCATCGAGCTCGCGGCCGATGCCGCGTCACGCGAACCGCGACGCGGCAATGCCCGCGCCATCTGGAGCCGGCGCGACTTCCCCGTATCCCACCGCATCCGTTCCCGGATCCTGGACGCGCTCGACGAGCTTGGTCCCCTCACGATCGCCGAACTAGAGAGCGACATCCCGTTGCCGACCGAGGTCGCGGCATCCGCGTTCCGGTTGATCTGCGACGATCTCCTCGAGACAGATCTCGACGCGGCTCCGCTCGGGCCGTCGACGATGGTCCGGATCCGCCGGTAGCAGGAGCACCTTCATGATCACGACAATCAGGCCGTCCGATCCGCTGGCTCGGAGCTATCTCGAGAGGTTGTCGCCGAGAGACCGCAAGTCTGCCGCGCGGGACGACGATCTCTCGCTCGACCTCGTATCCGAGATCCGTGCCGAAGTGGCGGACCTGCCCCGCGCGGCCCTGCGGGCGGACGTTGCTCTCGCCGCGGTTCTGCTCGCGCGAGCGGTAGAGGGTACCAACGGGCTTGCGGACGCGTTGCGCCGCGGCCGATCGGTGATCGTCGTCGCGGCAAACGATCCGCAAATGGTCGCGCCAACGTTGGAGGTCCTCGAAACCTGCGTCTTCGAGGCCCGCACGAAAGTCAGGAGCGAGGACAATTTCCTGGAGAACATTTCGAGCGGCGTAGTGCTCTTCGGACGGAACGGCCGGAACAAGGGTCACGGGCCGGACAGCGGCAACGACAAGGTGGCCGAGGCCGTCCAGGGCGGCGCGATTGTTCTCGGGATCGCACCCGATCCGAAGACCCATCTGCCCCGGGATCTTATCCGCATCGCCGACTTCAACCTGGTGCTGCCGCCGATCGACGCCTCGGCGCTCGCGCTCGTCATCGAGGCCGTCACCGGACAAGCCGCCGAAATAGACGAGGCGACCGCGGCGCAAATCGCGCTGGGGGATCTGCCGCTCGCGATCCGCCCCGGTACGACCGCCGAAGCGAGCGTCGAGCGGTTGCGGACGCTGGTCGCCGACAAGAACGCACTCGCGCAAGACGTTCCGCGCTTGGAGACGCTGCACGGGTTCGGCGGCGCGATGACCTGGGCAAGCAACTTCGCCACCGATCTCCGCGCACTTCGGAAAAACCGAATTACTGGTTGGGATCAGATGGGAAGCACGTCGCTGCTCCTGTCGGGACCGCCAGGCACGGGCAAAACGACGTTCTGCCGCGCCGTCGCCTACAGCACCGGCATCGCGCTGGTTCAGACGTCGGTCGCGGAATGGTTCAGTCACCCCTATTTGAGCGGAACTTTGAATGCAATCAAAGATTGTGTCGCTCGCGCCAAGCGCAGCGCGCCCAGCCTGCTATTCGTCGACGAGGCTTCGGGTCTCGGCGATAGGTCCCGATTGCAGAACGTCGACTGGGGTCCCTACTACACGCAGATCATCGCTCTGGTGCTCGAATCCTTGACGGAACTGCGGGCGCATCCCGTTGCGGTGATCTTCGCGTGCAACCACCCCGACCACCTCGATCCGGCGATACGGCGCGCGGGACGTCTCGACACCGCCATCGAGCTCGCCCTGCCCGATTTCCGCGACCTCGTCCGGATATTCGAATCCTATCTCGGCACCGGAACGCTGACGCATGCCGAACTCACCTCGGCGGCCTCGCTCGCGGTCGGACGGACCGGCGCCGACGTGCAGGCCTGGGTCAAGAGCGCGCGCGCGACCGCCAGGCGCGCCGGCCGCCAAGTCTGCCTCGCCGACGTCGTCGACGAGATCAGGACCGTCCGGCCGGCGCTGCCGCAGTGGCTGCGGCGCATCTGCGCCGTCCACGAGAGCGGCCATCTCGTGGTCGGTCTGGCGCTCCGGACGTTCGAGCCTCGGAGCCTCTCGATCACCGACGAGGGCGGCATGGCGACCGTGGAGGCCGACTACGCGCCGCAGACCCTGGCGCAGATCGAGAACTCGATCGTCACCGCCCTCGGTGGCAGGGCGGCCGAGGTCGTGCTGCTCGGCGAGGACATGGCGACCGCAGGCGCCGGTGTCGACGACGAACGCCGGCGAAGCGACCTGTCGGTGGCCACGGACGCCGCGCTCAATATCGAGCTGGCGTACGGCATGGGGGAGATGGGGCTGATGCGGTTCTCCGAGCGCTCCGCCACGGCGATGATGCACGACCCCAAGATCGCGCGGCTCGTGCGGGACCGCCTGGACCGGTGCTTCGATCGCGCCAAGACGATCGTGACCGCGAACGCCGAGACCATCCGGGCTTTGGCCGTGGAGCTCGAGGCGGCGGGCTATCTCGACAAGGCGGCGATCACCGAGATCCTCAAGCATCACCCGATTGCCGGGGATGGCGACGCATGATCCTCGTCACGATCGAATTGTTGCCGGGCGGCTCGTCGACGCGGCGCCGGACGCTCGCGACTATTGAGATCGCGAACGTCTCCGACCTCGCGCCGACCAGCGACTACCGCGTCGAGACCTTCGAGGGCAGGAATCCGCTCGCCGGTGTCGACGGACGCGAGACCACCGTCATCGTACGCGGACACGATCGCCGACGGAGCGTCCTGCGCCTGGTGGAAAAGGCGATCGAAGCGAGCCTGGCTTCGTTCGACAAGGACTAAAGCATGATCCGGAAAAGTGCGAAGCGGTTTTCCGGAAAGATCATGCGCAAACAACAACCTAAAGCGCGATGACGATTCATCCAAATCTCATCGCGCTTTAGAAGGCGGCGGAGAGCGTCGGAGGCCGACCGCCCATCGGACATCCGCCGACGTCACGGATCATCGATTTCGATATGCGAGCGAGAACATGCCCATGATCGCCACGACGACCATCATCCATCGTCCCTTCGGGGACGCCATGGACTATCGTCGCATCGCCGACCGCGCGAGCCGGACGGAGGTGCACGCGTTCCCGATGACCGAACTGAACGCGGTCTCGGACGCCGGCCTCATCAAAGGACCGGGCGCCTACGTGCTCACGGACGGGTATGTCGTCTACTTCGGCGAGAGCTACCGCCCTCTGAACCGTCTGACGAGACACGCGACGGACCCGACGAAGCCCTACGCGAAAGAGGTGTACGTCGTCGCCGGCTGTCCCGGATCTCCCTTCGACAAGTCGCTCGTGCTCGACTTCGAATACAGGCTGACCGGCCGGGCGATCGCAGCCGGCGTGGCTTCCGTCGCCAAGGGGAGCAACCCGACACCGCCGGAACTGACCGAGCCGGACCGATCGACCCACGACAGAATCTACACCGACGGCCTACGTCTTCTGGTCGATGCCGGCTGCCGGCTGTTCCAGCGGGCTCGCCCCGAGAGCGCCGGAGACGCCGATGCGGAAGACGACGTCATCGACGGCGAAGGCATGTCGATCGGCGTCAGCACCACCCCGCTGGGCGCCGAGGAATTCGAACTGCGATATCTTGGGGTCTGGGCCCGCGGATACTGGTCGGGCAACCGCTTCATCGTGGCCGCAGGTTCGGAAGTCCGCCACCAGACCAACGACAGCGTCGACGTGATGACCCGTCTGCGGCGCGAGGAGCTCGGCAACGCGGGCGTGCTGGCCGAGATCCCGGGCGTTTTCGATCGCCGCCGCCTGGTCGTGGCCCTTTCGTTTCCTTCGACGTCGATCGCCGCAAAAGTGATCTGCGGCGCGCACACCCCCGGGCGATGGGCTCCGTTGTCCGGGTCTCCTCCCGTGGTGCTGGCGCCCTGATCGAGCGCACGATGTCGATCAGCACCGAAGTGGGACCCCACCCAGATCAACCTCAACGCATTGATACTTCGCCACGAATTCATTTGAGGTGGGGTCCCAATCGGCGCCGATCGGGACCCCACCACGCTGCTCGCTTCCTTAGCTGATTCAATTGGTTGGCGCGATTCCGGCAAGGGTCCCGCTTCGGAGCTTATTCACAGCAAGATCGAACAGCTGGCACTTTTAGCGAATGCGGCGGCCGCCGGAGAACAGACTCGGCGAACACAGCAGCGGCGCCATGTTACTGGGACTACGTCCGCTTTGCTCCTATAGCGACCAAGTTTGTGCAGCGGCGAAATATATCACGAAAGACCAGGTCCCCTGAGTTGAATGACCAAAAGCCTGCCTCAAAGAGCCCTGTCCAACGCGTCACCGGCCAAGGCGAGGCGGCTCGATCCTGCGCTGGCTGTCGAGGGAACCAACCGGCCCTCTCCATGACTAGCTGTCTGGTTTTTTGGCAGTGAACACAAATTTGTTGGAACCGGGCGGCGACTTCACTTTGTAGCTCCTGAGCCGGTTCGTCCCATATTGAACTGGTGAGGTCGTCGATGGATCGTCGCGTCCGAAATCCCAGGCCGGCGGCGTGCCGGGCGTGATTTCAAATTCAACATAAACGTCATCCATCTCCACCGGGCTGGGTAAACCGGCGGGCGGAATGTAGTTGTTCGCTTTGCTGTTATACAGGATGTAGCCCTCGATGACGGCCGCCGCATAGGTCATTGCGGGCAGTCCTGGCACGGTCAGAAGCCCGCGCTGGACTGGCGCGCCGCCGGACGCCGGCGTGTGTACAAACCAGCACTTGTAGGTCTGGCTGCCGGTGTCCCATTCCACATGGCTCTCGAGCAGATCATCCTTCGCCACAGGATCAGCCTTCGTGACGTATGGATTGGCAGAGTTGTCATTTGGGTTGTCCGCGGGGAAGCCAACGTTCGCGCACATTGCGTTGGGCTGCTGCCCCGGAAGCTTCTCGCACCCCGCGTCCGGAAGTTGCTCTGGCGTCGGATGATAGGTTTCAGGAACGTACCAGCTACGCACGGTCCAGCCGCCCGCCGCGGTCCACTGCAAAACCGGTTGGAGGATGCCGGGCATGTAGCCTTGGCCAGGCACACTTTCCAGACCATTGAAGACGAACACGACTTGACCCACATCACTCGGAGCCATCGGCACCTTCCACTTCGATATGAACTTCGTGATTCTGCCGGCGGTGGCCGGCGCCTCAAGCGTGGCGTAGCCAAGCCAACCGCCCAAGGGGCACACCATCCTGATTACCAGCGATTTAACGTTGTACGGGCTGGGCATTCCGGAGGGTTGCCATGCGACGGTCAAGGTGTGGCGTCGGTTGTTCGCAGCCTGAACGGTCACTTGCACGTCGAACTCAATCCCCGGCTGGGTCTGCCCGGGCATCTTCTTGTCGTAAATGGCGAACCTGATCGACTCATCCAGGTGGTCCAGAAGGCTTTTCGCTCGGTTGTTCGGGTTGTCGGGATCCGGGCCGATTAAAGGCGCGGGACGCTTCGCCAGATCTTTGCGAGCGTCATCTACTGCCGACTCCCAATTCCGGAAAAGGAACTTCGCCTTCGTTGGGTCTTTTCCCCAACCGGCAGGCTTGTCCGTGCCAGGAATCGTTTTTTGGTAGTTCCCCCACTCCAACTTATTTCGTTGAAATTTCTTTCTGAGCTGGTCCGCTGAGGAAAGGATCTTCTGCACGAACCATGTGTCGGTGTAACTGCCGGCGTAGTCTTGGTAAACGTAACTATAACCTGCGGCAGTGATTGAGGCAGAGTCAGGAGCTGTCTCTTTCTCCTTCGCCTGGGACTCCGTCGCAGCTCCCACGGCCACTGCCGCCGCCGCGCCAAGAAGACTGCGACGCTCAATCCCGGCGGTTTTTTCTTCACCTCTGGCGACTTTCTCGTCTTTCATTGCCATTTCTCCTGCGATTTCGGTTTTCGACCAGGATCATCTCAACAAATCAAATCGAACGCTCCGCGAGCGCCGCCATTCCAAAAATCCGAGCAAAGCTGCGCCTCAAGTGACTTAGCGTTCCTAGCGCTCCGAGCCGGGCAGCGATCACCTGCGCTTCCGTTTCACATCTGTCGGCCTCGGCTGGCTCGCCCGCAACGTGGTTGCTTCGCAACATGCTCTCCGCGAGCATCGCCTCGATCCTGATCGGATCGTACCCCTGTTGCAATGCGACGGAGCAACAGGCCCGTATGGCTTCGATTGCTCCAGGGTAGGAATGTACGTCGTCTACGACGCAAAGCGCCGAGTAGATTTCAGCGCGCAACCCTGCGGACCGATGCGCCTGGTCTTCAGCTTCCTTCCGTGCCGTGGCCAGAATTCGACGCGCCTCGTCCACCCGATGAAGCAGCAGCAGGGCCAGACCATGCTGGCACGCGATGACCGGCACGAACAAGTTGATCTCGTGCTGATGAGCTTGGGCCAGGGCCGTCGCCAAAGCAGCCTCGGCTGCGAGAATGTCGTCGCGATGTAATAGCAAGGTGCCGCGGCTGAAACCGGAAGCGACGGCTGCCAAGGCGCCTCCATCCTTGCTGGCCACCGTATCGGCTTGCCGCTGGGCTTGCTCCGCCTCTGCATACTCTCCCATCGCAGCGCGCGAGATACAGGCCATGACCGAACAGAGCAGACCGGAGAAAGCGGCACTACCTCCAACTGGCGGCGTCGCACCCGAGGCGAAGCGATTGTAAGCTTGGCCCAGAGTGGTCACCGCGTCACGGTAGCGGCCAGCCACGTAAAGCGCCTGGCCAAATCCGTATTGCGCGTAGGCGAGCCATCCTTCATCAGCGATCCGGACAGCTTCCCGGACCGCCTTCTGGCCGGCTTCGAGCGCTTCCATCGGTGTACCACAGAAATTCAGAGCGGCGGCCTGTACTGCCAAGGCCGCGGTGTGTCGCCTTCCGTCACCAAGTGCCTCGGCTCGCGCTTCCGCCTCCCTCGCCATGCTGAGCCAGCGGGCGACCCTACCGAAGTTGGCATAAGCCGACCGGGCCTCGATCCTCAAATCAACCGCGCGACACTCTCGTTCATCCGAGGGTTTGCATTTGTCCAATGCGTCGAGTGCGGTTTCAAAGTACCTGGCCGCGTCTGGCAAAGCCGACTTCGTGACGCATTGCCGCGCGATGCCAACAGCGTAGTCAACAGCCCGTAGCCAGTCGTGAGCCTGGACTGCGTGATGCACAAGCGACAAGGATAGCGCCGAGCCTTCGCCCCCGGCCGCCACACCCGCTTCCAATACGGACAGGATGCGAGCGTGCAATGCCAGCTTGTCAGGCCCCAGTAAAGCGTCATAGGTGACCTGACGCACCAGTTCGTGAGGGAAGGCGTAGTCGGCCTGTTCGCTCACAACCTCGTCGCCCGATTGCGGGACAAGCACAAAAGCGCTCAGAAGCTTCGCGATAGAATTACGGAAAGCATCCATCTCAATGCCGCTGATGGCCAGCAGAAGGCGGCTTTCCACGCGAGGGCCAAGGGCGGCGGCCACCTGTAACAGCCGCTTTTCTCGCGCACCGAGGCGATCGATGCGGCTCGCAATGACTCCTTGCACAGTGAGTGGAACACTTAACTCCGCCTGGGCCGAGACAAGCTCGAACGCGCCCCAAGTTCCCGTTAATTCGCCGGCCTGACTGAGCCCGCGACAGACTTCCTCGATGAACAGTGGCATCGCTCCTGTGTGGTGCAGGATGCGCGTCTTCAGTTGGGTCAGACGCGGCGACAGGCCGAGTATCCGGTCGAGCATGGCCAGCCCAGCGGCGCGTTCGAGCGGCGCAAGCGGTAGCCTCACGAATGTCTGGCGCCCCAGCCAAGCCGGTATGCCGTCCGTTCGTGCCGTCGCCAAAACCAAAAGTGGAAGTCGCTTGGCCAGAGCCGTGACCGCCTCAATCGATGGGGCGCTCGCCTCATCTGCCCATTGCATATCCTCTATCAGCAACAAGGTGGGTCGTTCGCCAATCCGGCGCAGGGTCAACGCGCTCGCTGCTTCGACGATCGCCCGCCCCCTGGCCCGAGGTGTCAACCCAGCCCAAACCAATCGGGATTCCGAAGCCGTCCCGTGAAGCACCACCTCGAGAGCGGCCGACTGAGCTGGTGAAAGCTCACTCTTGAGCGCTATCATCTCGGATTCGGCCAATCCCGCCGCTACATCGCTCAGAAGATTCCTGAGCAGCGAAAACGGCGAGTGCCCAATGACAGGGCTGCACTCGGCCTGGATCGACTGCCAGCCGCTCACACGCAACGCGTCGGCGGTCTCGTGTGCCAGACGCGACTTGCCGACTCCCGCCTCACCACAAATAACGACAAAGGAACCTACTCTGTCCGCCAGCGCGCCATTGGCGAGCGACAGCAAGCGCGCGAGTTCACCGCCGCGGCCGACGAAAGCGGTGCTGCCACCACGCGCTAAGTTAACCCGCCATTTGGAGAGTTCACCGATACCCTTGACGGGATGCACCCTCACCGGCTGCGGAAAGCCTTTCAGTACGCGTGTCTCACCGGTCTCGAATTGGACGTAGCCCGCGGCCAGCATCTGGCAAGCCTCTGACGCAAGCGCCTGGTTCGGCGCCGCCAGTGCTTGCAGCCGCTCGGCCACTATAAGCGGCGGCCCATCGAAATCGTAGCTTCGCGTGTAATCGAGTTGGCGCGGCCCAGCGACCACCAAGCCCGAGTGCACCCCGATCCGCACCCGGATCTCTGGATCGCCAAGCGCCTCGATCCGCGACAGCAGGTCGAGTGCAGCGAGGCACGCCTTGACCGCGTGCAAGTCCTCGGCTTTGGGTGCGCCAAATACAGCGAACAGCCCATCGCCCATCTCGCGGTGGATGATGCCGTCGTGCTCATGGACAGCAGCTCTCATCTGCGCCAGCGCCGGCGCCAGCCTGGCGATTGATTCCTCCACTTCCAGGTCGGCAACCAGGTGGGTCGAGCGGTGGAGATCCGCCCTCAAAATTGAGACGTATTTACGCTCGGTGATCAGATTTTGCGCTGGCGTTTTGGCCGCGCGACCGCGCGTCTTTGCCGGGGTCGCGAAGTCGCGACCGCCAGTCGGCTGTGTGCTGCCATGAGGGCTTTCGGGGCTACGACGGGACACGGATAGGGCCCCGTCGACGGCAACGCTCCTGGCAGCGCATCGCACGGCCGATACCCGTTGCAGGCCAGAGTCTTCGGGGTGGGTAATGCATCCAGCCCTCTAAAAGCTCTCTTCCGACCGACGGCCAATTGACGTTCGATAATACAAACGCCAAACACTCTCTATGAACTGCGGCCTTCGGCCGGCTGCGAAAGTTAACACCCATAGGTGAGGTTAGGCAACCATAGGGCGTGGCGGCGGCGATGCCGCCAGGCAGGCGGACAGGCGCAGGCCGATCTGGAGCAGTCCGGACGGACTGTGACCACGAACCCAGCCAAGCCCTTGAGATCGGTCCTTACGGCTTCCCTGGCCGGTGAGGGCACCCCATCTACAGCTGCCGCGGGACTAGTCTAGCTCGTCAGCTTGACGGATTGCTCGCTTGTTCACTCGCTGGCCTGCTCGCCAGCCCATCACGCGGGCGCCTGCAGGACGTCAGCCGGCGGCGCGGCCGCGCCAGGACCGCCCGCCGGCGCTCTGACCGCCGCACTTCGGGCCAGCGCCGATCGTTCGCCGTCTCGCGCTCGGCCGTGGGCTGTCAATCGGCATTGGACGCATATTGAGGCGCGACGCCAACCGAGCGTTCGCCCTTCTTCGGCATTGCCGTGTCGTCAATAACGAGCACCGCATCCTTGCCGCCGACAAGCCGGTCGGCCTGGTTGAGCAGTTCGGATTCCAACGGTGTCGCGTCCCAGACACCATCGGCGATGAAATGGTGCAGCTGATCGTAGTTGCCGGTTGCAAGGCGTTCTGCCATCGGCCGAACGCTTTTGCGATCACCAGGGCCGATCAATCCCGCAACGTACAAGGGGCACATCCGCTGCCGGGTCTTATGACCCAGTCGGTCCAGGAACGGCTTCAGCCAGCGTTCGAGTTCGTCTTCCCACTCCGCCATGGTCAGCCCTCCGAGAGCCGACCACCCACGAATCATTGAAAAATTGATTCGGGAATCCTAAAAAACACGCCAAAAGCCACAATCTGCCAAAGTAGTGCTAGTCGTAGGACTAGTCCTACGACTCATCATAAAGGCTGGACTTGCGATCATAGGCCGACCTGCTCGGAGCCGACCTGGCCGATAAGGCATTTTACCGGCTAGTGCATGCCTCCGAGTACCCAACCCAGGAGTCGAGCACGGAGGCCGCCTCGCTCGCGAATCTCGATGCACCTCAAAGCCTGAGGGCAGCCGGACGCCGCGACGGCCGCCTCCAGCAAGCCCTTGGCAGAATCCTCCGAGATAGCCCCCGCATGGCGGACAAGGCAATCCAGAACAGAGAAGAAGTAGTTATGGGTCTTCGCAAGGCCGGCGATGTCGTCGAACAGCGCAGGACGCGCCGCGCGGATCGCCGCTATCTTGGCCAAATCCCCGCGCCTAATCAGTTCGATGATCGACGAGGCGTCCACCCCGGATTCGATGAGGAATTGGACCAGCTCGAGCAGGGTCTCGCTTGAAACGACCGACAGGATGGTCGAGCGGAGATTCTTGCTGTTATCCTTGTCGGCGACGAACGCCTGTGCAACCTCGTAGACGGCGTCCTTCGCGTCGTTGGGCACCTCGACAACGTATTGCTCGAACCCCGCCGCTTTCCGTCGGGCTCGGTACTCCCGCTTGGCCTTAGCCGCCTCGGACATCTTCTTCTTCCCGCGGGCGATGCGGACGTAGGCCTTCATGGGTTCAAGACCTAATTCTGCGGCTTTTTCGTCCAATTGAGATTCGTCACCGGCGTCAGATCCCGCCCCTTGATCAAAGGTATCGGGACCACGGTCAGAGACTTCCTCAGCGCCGGCATGGACAGTCATTCGCAGGACTAGTCCGAAGACTAGTCTCCCTATGCTTGGCCGCCGCGACGCCAATCGCATCGCGCAATCACAACGCTGCGCGTCGATCGACGCCTCAGGGGCATCGTTTCAGAGGATTTTCATAGGTGCGCAAGCGCAGTCCCGAGAGAAGGCTGGGTAGTCGATGGAGAAGCCTTCATGCCTTCGCCACAAAGTGGCCCCGGGTCCGGAGGTCCGGCAGCCTCTCCAAGCTGCACAACCACGCTCCGGCGTGGCGGACACGTCAAAGATAAGCGACGCCCACCCAGAAACAACTTCGACGACAGAACATCGTTAAATCGCGTTAACCGCTGCCTCTTGCCGAACGATGAGGTTAGGTCTCCCAAGGGTCGTTTCAGAAATCCTAGTGACGATACGTATCGAACGAGATGCGGCGCTGAACCAGACTGAGAGATAAGGTGCCGTCGTTCCCATAGTCGATACCGAGGAGATATCGGTCCTTGAAGCAACGCCTAAGGACACGCCAACAGAATCTCAAATGCGCGACTTGACAGCCGGTCCTCCACTTAAAATATCTGGGTTGCGGGATTTGGTCCGCAAATTGAAATGGAGGGTAAGGTAAGGATGTCTCACAGCTATCAGCGATCGTTGCAGGAAGCCGAACAGCAGCTCGAAGCGGCCCGCGGCGCGCTGGCGCGGGATTTTGCCAAGGCCATTAGCAACGCAGGCTGGACCCCCGTCTTGCGCGATGAGCACGACGTCATCGCACTTGTTAGCACTATCACCAACATGTTTGAGGATCGCGCTTTCGTTGATCGATTGCATGCCGCGGCGGATCAGGCCCGGCAGCAGCAGCCCCGCGTCGGACGCCCCTCGAAGCACAGGGACCCGCAGTAACGGTTGCAGTATAGCGCAGACAAGAGAACAGCGGGTTCGCTGTCAATGTCCGACGCTCCGGCGAACCGTCGCTTCCTTCTTATTGCATGATATGGGACATCGGCCCTTTAGCCATGTTCTGGATAAAAGAGAATTTCGAAGTGGAAACTGCCGCCGACACAAGTGCGGCGGTCTCCTCAAATAGGAAATTCGCTATCGACGCTGGATCGGCTGCAACGTTTGGCTCACGTCGGCTTCTCTCGAAACTAAAGCCAGAAATTTCCGCCGTCACTCAAGCGCTGTCGCGTGCCATGGAAAACTGATCCCTCAGCACGAGGAATTGCCTCCTCGTTCGATTGCCGAGCAGAGAGCGAATAAACGAGGAATGAATCACGTGAGGCATGTCGTGGATTGATCCACCGGGGCACGTGAGAAGACGCGGCATGACGTGGCGGAGATGTTGCGCCTGAGGGCGGCCACACCGTTTAAGCCGCTTGCGGGCAGTCGTCGTTGGGATCATTGCGCGAACTGGCCCGCGTCAACTACAGTTCCGGCGCTCCTCCGCCGCCCTCGTTGTAACGCCCTCTTGCCGAATACGAAGCCGCGGTCGGAGGGAGTTTCTGATGGTGCACACAAAGAAAAGGCTGCCCGAAGCACGAATCGATCGGCTCGAGGCCATGTTGACGCGGTTGCAGCTCTCGATCGGCCCGACAACCTACTCGATGACGCGGCGCGCAAACTTGCCGGCACGCGAGACGTTGCTCCTGGTGCACGAGCGCGAGATCGCGAGCAACGATCATCGCCGCATCGAGATGGCACTGAAACTCGCACACTCCCCGACTGTAAAGGAGCTTGCGGCTTCGAGGTCGAGGCGCAGCCGTCAATTGATCCGAAGCAGATCCGCGTCCGGGCTGCGCCACGTTGGATCGCCAACGGCGAGAATGTGCTGCTGCTCGATCCGCCGGGCGTCGGTCGACGGCACTCGGCTGAGAGGCGATCCTGGCCGGTTACGGTGTGCAGTCCACCACGGCGTCGCTGCCGATGCGGCGCATCTGTTCTTCCAGTTAATCAGCTGCCGCTAACCGGCGTCATACTGATCACGCGAAAGAGCGGCCTCATCAAGCCGTCCGCCGCTCACGGTCCTCCGGTCGCGCCCCGCCTCCCCTCCGTCCCGTCAGCAGCGTAGCCAACCCTCAACCGACATCATGAACCCCGAGGGCGGGGCAATTCTTCATGACGCAAATGGGGCAGTTCCGGATGGTGTTTGACAAGGATCCTCGTCGCACTTGCCCGACGACGTTTCGTAATCGCGACCGCTTGAATTTAGAACTCGGTCGACGAATTCGGTAAATACAGCTGCACAGCTCATTTGCCCGAACCGAGTTCAGCAGCCTCTCCTCTTTTCTAGGCATCACCGGGATCCGGCTCGGGTTTCTCGTCCTCATCGAAATTGGGATCAGACTCCGGCTCGGCCTGGTCGTCAAACTCAGCATGAGCAGCGTCGTCAGGATCGTCTTGCCAGGGTACGTCGTCCTGCCATCTGCTCTCCTCTTCGAAAAGAGGCTCTAGTGTTTCACGCAATTCAAGGTCAGATGCGGGCTCGGAACTCGGCGCCCCCACCAAAGACGTACCAACAGGCTCGACCCTTGCGGGCGGAACGTACGCCGCGAGGAGCTGGTCGACGACCGCCAACGGATCCAATGGACGGACTGTATCAGCAAGCATGTGGCCAAATTTTTTCTTGATAAGCCCCAGAGCATCTTCACTTGCGCAGGTATTGATAGCGGTCACGCCCAAAATCACGCCCGCAGTAATAATTTGGTCGGTCGATTGGGCGTCTCCTTCCACAATAACTGCCGGCCAATCCAAAGCTCGCGCCAATTTGGCAATCAGCCGTGCTCGCGCCGTCCCCGCTACTCCCTCGCAACTCAATATCTCACCGTCGAAAACGACTGAGCCGGCGCGGGTCGTCAGCACGATCTCGGGTTTGTCCTCTTTCGTCCCGCGTACCTCAGCGCCGTCCTCCTCCGCCAACGGCACGACGAAATTGATGCAGGACTGCCGCACTTCATCGCTCGGCGGATTGCGTTGGCTGACGGCATTCCTGACAGTGACCGAGTGGACCTTTTCGCTGGCCTCGGCGTCCGAGGGCCGGACAACCTCAGCCGCCTTGTTTGCCCGGCGGGTATCCTTCAATTTCTCGATCCCTGGGACATAGACTCCGCGGTCGTACATGCGCCAGAATTGGGTGGGAATCCGCTCCTCAGGCTGAGGACGCCCCCTCTCCTCATTCCGGCGGGGATCAACGTACGCCGCGACACCGAGCAGTGCGCAGGCCAGCGTCAGGCGCCCTGCTATAAGTGCCCGCGCATATCGCGCCTTATCCCGCAGGAACTGTCGGTCCCATTCCGGACGCTTGTTGCCGAAGCCATCAAATTCGAGGCCTCGCTGAGATACCCAGGCGTGGCAATGGGGATTGTAGTGCTCGTCCGAAGCGATTGGGTACTCAATGTCCAGCCGAGCGGCCATTCCCTGGGCGGTAAAGTCGGCGATCACAAATGCTGCGACCGGCTGCAAAAGCTCTCGGGGTAATTCTCTGGGCAGCGCGAAATCTATCGTCCTGCCGCACTGTGCGTCGACGCGTAAGTCTCTCGCCGACGCCGCCATGAGGAAATTGCCCATGTCGGCGAATTCCGCGGAGGCGCCGTGGGGTAACAGTATCAAACCTCCGTCGTGATCGCCGCGATATTTCCCGTAATCGGCGCGCCGACCCCCGTCGTTGACATAGCCGTTTGTTTGATAGGCGAAGCGCGCAAGCGAAGTATAGCCTTTGCTTTTTTGCACAACCCCAAATCTAATATGACACAAACAACTATTCAAAGGTGTAGCCCTCCGCGCCCGACACATAAGCGACCTCTCCCGAGGTACGATTCAACGCGGGTTCTCGGCAAGGCACCAGCGGCTTTGGAAGAATGTCCAGCGCTTTGCCACGGATGAGTTCGTTTACGGTGTTTGGATACCGATCGCCACCACTACACGCGACAGCTCGAAAACATGCCTGCGGCCTTCCGCAACTCTTGGATCGGCTCGACAGAAGGCATCGTTTCGCGGCCGGGCTCGGCTAATACCTGAAGCGTCGATGGGCACCCGGCGGAGCAACCGGTCGGCTCAGCCAATTCCCCCAGGACAGATATCTTCAAGATCGGGTGCCATTTAGAAATTCTCCCTATCGATGCCCTTAAATAAGGAGCATTTGGATCAGGCTACCCTGACGGTTGCCACGAAATTCCTCGACGGCGCATTTTAAATTGACCTTTTGAGAGTTTGCACCGGTCAGCACTTCCGAGGAGAGCTTCGCTAACCAGGCGGCTACGGCGGCGCGAACCCGGCCCGGAGAGCTGAAAGCGGCGCCGCCTTCTACTCATCTGGCCAATTGGCAGGAAGCCCAACCAGCTCGTGCATCGGCTCGCCTTTCTTGCGTTCTCAAAAGGAGCGGCCTGCCGCGAAGACTCGTCCGCGGGCAACCCCGCGATCCAAGATTGAGTGCCGTCTTCAGCTTCTTAGTGGATAGGGGGCCGTCGGGCTGCCGGTGACAAGGAGATCAAGGAAGTGCAAGGGAGAAGGCGTACTGTCGATCGCGGAAAGCGCCGTGTTGAGACGAGCCTGCGCGGCAACTTGTTGAGCAGACAGGCCGCTCGCCTGCACCGCCTCGACGTTTTCGACGAGGAAGTCAGGCGACTTGTCCGTATGTTCGAGCTTGGGTTCGATCTCCAGTACCTTCAAACCCCGCGCCAGTAGCAGATGGTAGAGAAACAACTCGAAGAACGCGCTCCGATGCTGGTCATAAATGGCCGACCTGAAGCGCGCGACTAGGGTGTGAATCGGCGCCAAAGCATGACCCCCACAGCGCCAATTGAATCAAAATCTTATCGTGCCGATTGGCGAAGAGACCCCACGCCGATTCACACTGACGCTACAAAATGGCATCCTGCTGCCGGCGATGACGCTGCCCCTTCACGGTGACCGCGTCGGCGAGCTGTTCAAGTTCATCACACAGGGGCTGCTTTATCACCATTTCGGGGTGGTCCTCGACCGGCAGAAGCACGGCGTTTGGGCGGGCTTCCTCAACCGGGCGGGAGAAGAGGTTCACCGAAAACTGCTGTCCAGCAATGCTCGCACTCGTATCAAGGAGAATATCGGCGCCGGTGCCCTCGTGTATGAGGGCGCGCAGGGCATGGATTTTCCCGAGATGTCGATTTGGGTATTTCAGTTATTCGGTGGCCTCCGCACCAGCGGCGATCCTCACGAACCGGAAGCGGCAATGCGGATGGTCGGTGGGTTGACCGCTTCGCTTCGGGTGCTCCAGATGCTTGATGACGGCAGAGGCTCCAATTCCCCGGCGGCGGCTTAGGCGCTTCGGTCAGATCGTCGTAGAATCGCAATTGCGATATTGCGACGATCGGATCTGAGGCCAATGCTTGGGAGACCCGCCGTGCCCTTGCGGCAGCGACTCCGCGTGCCCATATCGAGCAACCCCGCTCGTCGGGCTTATTATATTCCTAAATCATTATTTTGATTATTTTGTCACCATCCTCATTGGAGAGGCACCCGCATGACCACCTACACCTACGTCGATAATTCAAACCTCTACATTGAGGGCTCCCGGGTATCGGCTGTGAAGAAGGGGATGGCCAAGAATATGGTGGAAGCCATGAACAACGGGGTCGTCGATCATGGCTGGGTGTTGGATTACGGAAAGCTCTACAAGTACGTGAGTGGAGAGAACACCGTAGCCAAGCTTTGGGGATCTCCGCCTCCTGGCGACTCGTTCTGGAAGATGGTCGACAAGGCCGGGTTCAAGACGCAGGTTTTCAACAAGAATGCCGGCAACAAGGAAAAGAAGGTCGACGTGGCGATCGCAACCGCCATGATGGATGACGCGTTTAACGTCATCGACAAGGAAAATGACGATATGCTGCTGGTTGCCGGGGATTCCGACTTTGTGCCGGTCGTCGCCAAGCTGATCGAGCGCGGCTTCAAAGTCGAGGTGGCATTTTGGGGCCAGGCGGCACGGGAGCTTCGCGAAGTAGCCGCCAATTTCTTCGAGTTGGACGACAAGCTGGAAGAGTTTACTCGAACCGCTTCAAATGTGGGCCCAGTGCGAGCCTCGATGGCTGCCCCGGCCAAATTGCGGGCCTAGGCGTAACGGCGACGGTTTGCCACCCGCTGATAGGCCGCGGTCACATTGAGCCGCATGCGAACCAATGGCTCGCTAACCCCGTACATGTCTGAAGCCTTAGAGATTGATAGATCTAGTGCAGCGATGTGCATGGCGGCTTCCTCCGAGACCAGAAGCGCGGGCCCTAGCCAGTTGGCCTCCTCTTCCATTGCCTTATCGTAGTTGCGCGTGCCCGAAGGGTCGAAAATCCTCATCGGCGGGTGCAAGAGCAGGCCGTGCGCCAGCTCGTGGCTGATATCTGCGGCCTGCCGCTTCTCATCGTGGGCGTCGTTATGAACGATGAAGCGCTCCTGCTCGACCGCCAGAGTAACAGCCGAAAAATCCTTCTGACCGTTGACCGTTCGTAGGTAGGCAACCGCTTCGGGCGCCAGCTTTGCGTAATCACTCAACGGAAAGACAGGAAATTCGAGATGCCTCGCCAGTCGCCAGGGGCAAAGCGGAAGATGAGGAGCGATATCCAACTCCTCGCGGAGGCTGGTCGCATACCAATTCGCTTCAGCTTTGAACCCCCGACGGTAGGCCATTCCCAGCTACTGCCTTTTCCTAAACTGCTGGTACGCGGCCTTGATCAACGCCTCCAGCGCCTTGGCGCCCTCTTTCGATAGGTTAGGATCAGCCCGAAGGTGCGCCGTTAGCTCCGCAAGTGGCTCTCGCCCTTCTCGTGGCTTCGAGATACCGCGGGTGAACTGCTCGGCCTTCAGGCCCGACCAAGCACACAGCGCCGCCAAGCTATCCACATCGGGCCGCCGCCCTTGGGACATGCGGGTCAGGCTAGATGCCGGCACCCCCGATTGCTCTGCGACTTTCTTCCAAGTGAGATCTCGCGCGATTCGCACGCCGTCGATTGCAGCAAAGAACGCCTCCCCATCGAATTTTCCTGACGCCATTATCCCGTGATCCGCCTGCCTTGATCTTGGACCCGAATCGGGCCACAATTGCAAGATAGCAATCGATGCCGTTCTGGCAATTGCTGATTTGGAGATACCAACCATGTCGAAATCTTCTAAAGGCAGCGGTCCTTACCGCAGCGCGGTCTCTGGGCAGTATGTCACTCCCAAGTATGGGCGCGGGCACCCTAATACAACCGTCCATGAGTCGGCGGGCAGCCACGGCTCCAGCGGGCCGCACTACCGCAGCGCGGTCTCCGGCCGTTACGTCACCACCAAGCACGGCGTGTCCCATCCCAACACTACGGTGAAGGACAAGTAGCCATGAACTTCGTCCACAACGACCTGGGCTTTCTTAACAGCGGGGCGGTGGTCGAGGTCAGCCTCGACCACGCCGCCAACGTGCGGTTAATGGATGCCAGCAATTTCCAGAGCTACCGCCAAGGCGGGCAGCACCGCTACTTCGGCGGCGAGGCACGGCAGTCGCCCATCAGGCTGCGTGTACCTCAGTCGGGGCATTGGCACGTGGCCATCGACCTTGGCGGACGCTCGGGCACGATCCAGGCCGGCGTCAGGGTTTTCTCATAGAAGGACGCCTGTTGATGAACGCGCTCGAACAGTTCGGCGTCCTGAACCCGCAAGGTTGGCGAATGATGTCCGAGCAGGATTACCTGAACGCTATTCTGGCGCGCGAGCAGGTCAGCACCGGCCTGGCGTCGCCTGCGCTGTTCGTGCCTGGCGTGATCAAGCCAATTGTTGATCAATGGGCCGGCCGATACCTGCTCGACATGACGCCGAGCGGCTCCTACGCGAAAGGCACGGCCAACCGGAGTGGCACAGATCTCGATCTGTTCATCTCGCTTTCGCCGGACACGGTGGAAACCTTGTCCGACATCCACAAGACGCTGGCCGCGACGCTGAAGGCGGCCGGTCATCAGCCGCGCCCGCAGAACGTCTCGATCGGCATCAAGGTCAATGGCTACGCCGTGGACCTCGTGCCCGGCAAACGGCAGAACTGGCTGTTCAATGATCACAGCCTTTACAAACGGCGCGGAGACACCTGGACTAAAACCGACATCTCGCAGCACATCGCGAAAGTGAAAGGCTCGGGACGTCAGGCGGAAATCCGGCTCATCAAGCTCTGGCGCACCCAAAAGGGCTTGGAATTTCCGTCGTTCTACCTCGAACTCGCGGTCATCAAGGCGCTTGAATACGCGTGGCTGTCGCCGCTGGCTGACAACATGCGAACGGTGTTCGCCTATCTGCGCGACAACATCGCAACGGCGAGGTTCGTCGACCCGTCCAACACCAACAACATCATCTCGGAAGATCTCACCATCGCAGAGAAGCAGGCCATCAAAAAAGCCGCCATAGCCGCGCTTGCTGCGCCTTATTGGCGGGATATCGTTGTATGAGAGGCTGGTCGCTCGAAAGGCTCTTGGCCGGGCTGCACGGCGAGATCTCGCTCCGGCTTGAGCGCAGCCGTGGCGCCATCGGCCACCCGGTGGCCAAGGGCGACGCGACCGAAGGCATCTGGATCGAGTTGCTCAAGAACTATCTGCCGGAACGCTATCGGGTCGACCGGGCGTTTGTCATCGATAGCACCGACACCGCCAGCCAGCAGATCGACATTGTCATCTATGACCGCCAGTACACGCCCCTGATCTTTAAGCAGGACGGCACATTGGTGATCCCCGCCGAGGGTGTCTACGCGGTATTCGAGGCCAAGCAATCGATCGATGCGGATCAGGTCGAATACGCGACGAGGAAGATTGCCAGCGTGCGGGCCTTGCACCGCACCAGCTTGCCTATCCCGTCCGCCGGTGGGCCGCAGCCGGCCAAGACGCCAGGGCACATCCTCGGCGGCCTGCTGACGTTTGAGAGCGAATGGAGCCCGCCCATGGGCGCCACACTGCTCAAGGCCTTGAAGGCAGCGGAAATGATCGCACCGCTGGACTTGGGGTGCGTGGCGGCCCATGGCATTTTTATGAGGCAGGACGAGAGCTACGAAATCGAGGCCGACAAACGCGCCGCGACGGCCTTTCTATTGGAATTGATCGCGAGACTGCAGACGGCGGCAACGGTCCCTATGATCGATGTGCGAGCGTACGCTAAATATCTGAAGGGTTGGGTAGGTTCTCTGGGATAATGCTCCAGATCAGTTCGGGATCTATCGTGAATGCGATTCCACGATTTCACGTCCCTGACTTGCCTCCTCCTAAAACAGCTAAGGAAGGAGCCTATTCGGCAGCTTCGCTAAGGTTCAGATGGTAGCGCGTATGCCGAAGTTCGCCCGTTCTGGTCAACGCGCCTTTGGCGACGAGGTCCTGAAGGTCACGCGTTGTAGTCGCGCGTGGCGCCTTTGTGAGCGTAATGTAGTTCTCCGCGCTCAAGCCGCCGTTGAAACCATCAATTCCCTCTTTGAACATTCGGGCGATGACCTTCTCCTGGCGGGCGTTGAATTGCCCGCGCAGACGCTCATAGAACTTCGTCTTCGCGATGTAGAAATCCACTCGCTTGTTGGTATTTTCCTGCGCTTCGAGGATTGTGCTGCCGAAGTAAAGCAGCCAGTTCGTTATCTCCGTGCTCTTGTTGTTGCGTTCGAGGGCCTCGTAATAGGCCTTCCTTTTGCGTTCGATCGTGTAGGCCAACGCAATGAGGGTCGGCTGCCCTAGATTTTGCGCGAGTGATTTTTCCGCCAGTGCGCGCGCGATACGGCCATTCCCATCTTCGAATGGATGGATGCTGACGAAGTAGAGGTGCGCGAGGGCGGAGCGCGTGATCGCTGGCAACGGATGTCTACCATCCTGCCCGGAGCCGTTGAACCACTTTATAAATGCGCTCATTTCCGCCGCCATGCGATCAGAGGGCGGCGCCTCAAAATGAATTCTGCGCCGGCCGATAGCCCCGGAGACCACCTGCATGGGGTCGGGATGAGTCCGATAAGCGCTGGTCCGATCCCCGCTCATCAACATGCCGTGCCACCCGAACATAGTTTCGTCGGTCAAGGACCTCGCGAAGTTGAGATATAGGTCGACCATCATCTGGGCGATGCCCCGTTCAGCGGGAGGCACGCCGGCTTCCTGCCCTCCAAGTCCGAACTGGTGCCGTAGCGACGACTGGACGCTGTCGCGGTTGAGAATTTCGCCCTCGATCTCCGAGGTCTTCAGGGCCTCATCGCCGATGAGTTCAATCCGCAGGTTCTCCTGGTCGTCCGGGCGGACATGCTTGAACGCGCCGATGAATTCCCCTGAGCGGAGGAGGAATTCAGCCTCCAACGGGTCAAGGGCGGCAGCGTCATAGGTAAAATGGGGCCAAGTCGGCTCTTCCCAGTTCCAAAGCATGAGTTATAGAACTCCTTTCTATAACTCACTATAGGGCGCGTATTGAGCTATAGAAAGCAATTCTATAACTCATCAGGGATCAGTGCGCCTTTTAAGCACTCCAGCGTAGATTTTCACTCATTTTATGTGTATTACCTGAAAAATGAGTAATGAAATGACACCCCCTCCATATGATGCGCTCGGAAAGCTACTGGCAGAACTCCGCCAAAAGGCGGGAATCGACAGCCAGGCCGAGTTGGCGACCCTCGTCAAAAGCAGCCAGCAAACAGTGAGCAGGTGGGAAGCGGGACAATCGCGCCCGCGTGACCGGCAGATGCCCCTGATCGCCGCCGTGCTGAAGGCTGACTTGGCCGACCTCCTCGCCGCCGCTGGCTTCACCCGGAAGACGGTAGTGGTGAGTTTTGACCAGCCATTCCCGATTGACGGACTTACCCCGGACAGCTTTGAACGCTTCTGTCGGCACTTCTTACAGGCCATGTACCCCGAAGCCCGCGTCGAACATGCCGGCGGACAGGGACACACCCAAGATGGCCTCGACGTCACCGCCAACTTCCCCGACGGCACGACGTTCAGCTTTCAATGCAAGCGCGTCGATCAATTCGGCCCTCAAAAAGTGCGCGACGCAGTCGCCAAGCACACGGCGGCGGCCACGAAAAAAGTCCTGTTGCTGACCAAGATCGCGAGCCCGCAAGACCGCGCGGTCATCAAGGACCATCCGGATTGGGAAATCTGGGACCGCGAAGACATCTCCTACAAGATCCGCCAATTCCCCATCGCCGATCAGGTGAGGCTCGTCGACATCTTCTTTCGGGGCCAGCGCTTCGCACTCCTCGGTGTCAACGAAGCGGGCCCCTGGGAGACCAGCGACGAATTCTTTGCCGCCTTCAACAACGCTGAGGGCGTGTTCAACCACGTCTGGAACCTCGTCGGCCGCCGGGGCGACCTCGACGCCCTGAAGCAGGCTCTAAGTGAACCGAGCGTTTCAGCAGTCCTGCTGATCGGCACCGGCGGGTCCGGCAAGTCACGCGTTCTCAAACAGGCCGTTGAGGCATTCGAAGCCGACAACAAAGGCATCGTCGTCCGCTACTTGTCGCGCAACGCCGAGCTAACCAAGAAAAGCCTTGAGGATTTGGGCGATAAGGAAAAGTTGCTCGTCGTCGATGACGCGCACGACCAGAGCGATTTGCAGATGCTCTTCCAGTACGCTGCCGATCCTTCCAACAAAGCCAAGCTTTTCCTCTCCTTCCGTCCCTATGGGCTCGACCACATCAAGGCGCAGGCCAGCATATTCTCCTTGGTCGGCCCGTCCCTCAGGGAAATTGTACTGGAGCGGTTGACCCTCGCCGAAAGCGAACAACTCGCGAACCAGGTCCTGAAGAAGCACGGCGGACCGATTTCCGCCGCAAAGGACATCGCCCGCCTCACGCGCGACTGCCCGTTGGCCACCGTCGTAGGTGCTCAAGTCGTCGCCAAGGAGAAGCGGCAGTTTGACCTTGCTCAGCACGAGGACACCTTCAGGACGCTGCTTTTCTCGCGCTTCCAGACCATCATCGCAGGACAGATAGGAAATAAGAGCGAAGCGGGAACAATCAAAAACGTCCTACGGATGCTTGCGCTTTTACAGCCCATTCATCCCGAAGATACGGCTCTCCTTCACGTCATCGAGCAAGTTGAGAACGTCAAACCGCACGATGCTACCCGCATCATGCGCTTGTTGATCGAAGCCGGTGTCCTGTTCAAGCGCGGTGCGCAATTTAGGCTCTCGCCCGACGTCCTGGCCGATTACATCATTGAGGAGCATTGCGTCGGCGCATTGGGTGCCTCATCAGGCTACGCCGAGACCGTCTTCGCACATGCTACCGAAAAACAAGCCGAACATCTCCTGATCAACCTCAGCCGACTCGATTGGCGGCGGTCGAATGGCGATCCCAGTAACAGCAAACTGGTCGATGGAGTCTGGAGTAAGCTCAAGCCGGAGCGCGATTACGGCGATCCACACATTAAGGCAGTTGCGGCCGTTGCGTACTATCAGCCCTCCAAAGCAATCGAGTTTGCGGAGCGGCTGATCTACGAAGGCAAGTTTCTCAAGCAGCTTCCTGAAATCCTTCGCAACGCGGCGTTCAATTTTGCCCACGTGCGCCCAGCCTGCGAAGCCCTATGGGAGCTGGGTAAGCACGACAGCCGCCCGCTTGCGCAGCATCCCGAGCACCCGATCCGCATTCTGGCGGAACTGTGCGAGGTCCAACCTAACAAGCCACTGGTCTACAACGAAGCGATCGTCGATTTCGGGCTGTCACTCCTTGAGCGACCGGATACATGGCAATACGCCTACACGCCGCTGGATATCCTTACACCTATCTTCGATACCGAAGGGCACATCACCGAATCTCACAATTTCTCGCTAACCTTTAAACCTCACTTCGTGAGGGTTGAGGCAATCAAGTCGCTTCGCACCAAGGTGTTGACCAAAATCATCGACCTGCTTTTCGATCCGGACGTTCGTCTCGGCGTTCTCGCGGCTGACGCGCTGGCGAAAGCTTTTAGGTACCCGATGGGTATGTTCAATAGCGCCGTTTCGCCGAAGACCCGGGACGAGTGGACTGGTGTCTTCGTCGAAGGCTTGAATGCGATCGAGGCCGCGCTCCGGGCTCGCCCTGTAGACGACCTCGTCCAGTTATCGGTGTGGAAAGCGATCTCGTGGCACATTCAGTACGGGAAAGGCGACGCCTCTGACGCGGCACGCCGCCTTCAGGCAGGCTTACCCAATTCTCTTGGCTTTCGGACGCTGACGGTGCTCGTCGATGGCCACGGCATCGAATTTCGGCGCATCGACCCGATCAAACATCGGGAGAAGTGGGCCACCCACATCGCTGCCCTGGTTTCGGACCTGGAGACCACTTATCCCGACGCAGAGGCGCGTCGCGCGTTCATCGGCAACCTTCTAGCGAGCATCTCCAAGAACTACAAACGGTCGTCTGCGGTACCTTATACCCTGTATGAAGCTCTGACACGGTCATCAATCGAGTTCGGTCGGGCCACCCTGGCCAACGCTTTGGCCCATTCTGAATCGGAAACCGCCCGCTTTCTGCCCGGGGCCCTGATCGCCTTATGGGATCACAGCCCGGACGAAGCGCGCGCGGCAATCGGGAAGCCGCTTGCGACGGGCCGCGAACAATTCCTCGCCTCGGTTGCTCAGGCCTATTACCGGATCTTGGCCAGCGGGCTCTATAACGATGCCGATATCGCAGTCCTGCGGTCGTTGCTATCCAACCCGAACACCTCGGTCGTCCGGAATGCGATCAATGCCCTTACGAGCCTCCCTGAAGAGAACGTCAGCCTGGTCATCGAATTGACCCGTGTCGCAAATATTAGCGAATCTGAACAGCTCGCCAACGAACTGCTGACGGTCTTCTCGTTCAACGGACTATTCAAGCATCTGGCGAAGGAGGATGTTGAATGCCTCCTGGACAAGCTGATGGCGGTTGCCGAGCTTGATGGTCATTGGATCGAAGAATTTCTGGCCCAGGCGTCGCAGGCATTTCCCAGAGAGACCATGAACTTCTTCACGCGCCGGGTCGACCGTGCCGGCGAGAAGGAGGAATGGAAATACCGCCCGATCAACCACGGGCCCTACGGTCACGTCCCTCTGCGCTTTCGCGATTCCGGGATCTATCCGGAGCTGCTCAGGATGGTGGCCGAGTGGATGAGAGCGGGCAAGGGCAAACCCTTCCTGTTCACCTACCGTGCCCGCGAGCTGTTCGAAACCTGTTTCAGGCCCTTCGATGGCGAGACCGTCAAGTTCCTTGAAGAGTGGATTGCGACATCCGACGAGCAGGACTTGGACCTGATTGCCGGCATACTCAACGAGGCGCACCATTCCTTTGTCTTTACCCATCGTCCGTTCGTGGAGCGCTATTTGGCGAAAGCCAAGCAGGTCGGCCCGGAAGCGCTGAAGCACGCAATCGGCGCCCTCTTCAGTTCGGCCATCAGCGGTGTCCGTTCAGGCACTGCTGGAGAACCGATGCCGCGAGATGTCTCCATGAAGGAGCAGAGCGAGCAGATACTCCAATCACTCCCGCGGTTTTCACCCGCCCATAAGCTTTACGACGGAATTCGGAAACATGCCGAGGAAGGCCTCGCGGAGTCTCGGCACGTCAAGGAGTCTTTTGAGGACTAATTCGCCGTCTCACGACAGCTCGTCAGGATGCCGGAAAAGTTTTCGATATCCTATCGCGGGAGGCGAATGGAATAACATGAGCCAATTTGCCGGTCCGCTTCGGCCGGGTCTCCGTGAGATCGGCGCAATCGACATGATACTTTGAGGCCCACCATGCCAACCAAGCGAGACCGCCTAGCGGTCAGATTATTCAAAGTGATCGAGGGAGAGGCCGAGGGGGCCTTCGCTATCACAGTATTTCTCGTCATCGTGCTCGCAGCAATCGGTCTCACCGCTTTGAGAATTTACACTTGGCAGTAGACCTGTTCTCCGGTGCAGTCTAAATCTTCGTTGAGAAGACCGAGGGTGATGGCCGATTGTCTGCTGACTACATCCAGATTGTGAATAAGCGCCGAACTTTGACCCCCGCTGCGTTACGTCAACGTGCTTCATTCTGACGCCGAATTCCGGGCTGCCCTGAATGGTGACACCGATGGCGCCATAGCGACGGCCCTGTCGATGATGCCGATCAACAGCATCGATTTTCACACCGACATCGCGATGACGGCATTGCTGCGCTGCGCGCTCGCTGGTCAGGCAGCCGCCGCGCTCGTCCTCGCGCAGATCGTAGCGCTCACTGACGTGGGGCACGCCCTCTCGAGAGAACTCTCGGTGTCGTGGCTGGGGTGGGGCTTCCGCTACTCTACCGAACCTGAGAAATTCGGTGAGGCCGGCGCCGTGGTGTTGTCGGCGATCAAGGCTCACGAGAGCGGGACGAAGGAAGACTAGCCGAGCAGTCCTATCCGCTGTCACGCAGAACCAGGTCGAATCCCCAGGTGACGTGGCGCTCGCCACCGCGATTGACGACATCGATGGCGACTAACGTGCATCGCCATTGGTACCGCTGCGACTGGGATCACCAGCTCGTACAGTGGACCAGAGAAACGCCCGAGCCTCAGAACTCGCCCTGCCCTACGTGCGAGCTGCTGCAATTCCTCTGGGCGAGCGAGGACATGACGACGGCCAAGTTCAAAGAGGACAACGGCATCGTCGATCCGCCGCAGCTCGATCTCTTCAAATAGCGAAAGCCGTCAGTGCGATTCCACCCACGGAGCAGCGATTATCAGGCACGCTGGCGCGGAGAGTGGGCTCATAGAATTCGCGTTGAGAGCTTTTGACTCGCTTTCGGAAAAACCCGAGACCAGATAAGCGCTTCAACTTCCGATCTCGGCAACGCAAAATGAACGAGATAAGTCGCAATCGCGTCAACAAGCTCCGTGAACGCTCGGTTTGCTCTGGCGGAAAGAGGGAAAATGGAACCGTAGCGTCACGCCCGTGGACGGACAGACGATCGCATTGGTTAGAACCCGGATGCGCGCGGCCAAACTGCGTGGTCTTTAGGAAGCGCAGCGAGCGCCGACTTCAGATCGGCGGCTTGTTCGGCATCAAGTATCGCTCGCTCATTGGGTTTGCAGTATACCGGCCGACGCGCTCCGCCGTGAAGAGAAGTTATTGGAAATACGTAGCTTTTGGGTTGTTTCCCACGGTGCGCACCATGCCCGCTCGCCGCCCGACATTATGACCTATCTTCGAAGCCTAAGCCGAGGCAACCGTCCCTGCGGACCGTGCCTTGGATCTTCCTCTCGTCTTCTCATCCGGCAACCCATTCGCCAAAGCAGCTTTTCGCATTTCAACTGCCTTGGCCAAGCGCGGATCTTTCTTTGCAGCTTCGTAGGCCGGCAACACCGCCTCCATCCACATCAGCATGCCTTCAGCCTTGAACACCACGCGGTCGGCGGCGCTGTAAACGCTCTGGGTGATGGCAGCGACCTCACGCGACATCTTGTCTGAGCCGCTCACGCGATGATCCAAGAGCGCGGATGCATATGCACCTTCGCCAAAATTCTCGAAGAAGCTGGTGACGGACCGACGCTCGTCATGAGGGGCAATCCGGTTCGGCAGCCCGACGACAGTGAGCAGATCCGGCCATCCCGGCTTTCGTCCGGTCAAGGCATCGAGCGCGTGATTGAGAGAGGAAGGGGTAATCGCTTTATCCAGATGGGCCGGTATGCGATTGTCGTTACGTTGCTTAGCAGCGAGAGCGCGCACAAGATACTTGTTGCGATCCTGCGGAAACGCCCAGTTCGAGACCGCGCCCAATTGCTGCTTCGAGTACCGCGCCACTCTTTCCAGGATCTCGATCGCAATAGGCGGAACGCTCAGCTTGATTTCGCGCTTGTTTTTCACCTCATCTGGTTTCCAGGTATAGACGCGCCAGCCGGCACGCTCCGGTGCGGGATCAGGGATCCAGCGATCGGAGCCTAAAGCGAGCATGTTCACCAGAGCGGAGCTTCGCTGTGGGATCATCCATGAAACCTGCAGGGCACCCAGGACCGCATCGTTGTTATTGCCCCCCAAAGGTCTGACGGCCTCCAGAAGCGCAATGAGCATCCCGATCTGCGCCGGGGTCAGATAACGCTTCGAGCGGTCCTCCATCTCATACTCGTGGGATAACGCCTCCCACCAGGTAGCAGTCGGGTCGAGGCCAGTGAAGCGCCGCTTTTGCTTGAGTCCCCAGCGCAAGACCCGCTTTGCGAGATCGACGTATTTTGCTCCAGCGGAGGGACCTGAACCGCTGGCATCAATGCGGTCCCGAACTTCTTCAAGATCTTCGAGGCGGAGCTCCTTTACGAAGCGCTTCTTGAGTTGGGCGTTTTCCGGCCGATCTCGCAATCGGGTCTCAAGCTCGGTAATCGACGAAGGCGCAAGGCGCAATTTGGCTGCTTCATTTCGACCGCCATCTTTCGAGCTTTTCGTTCGTTGCGCGTATTGATTAATCAGCGTCTCGAAAGTCCACAGTTCTCCCTTCAAGGCTTCAGCGCGGTCAACCGCGATAGCGACGGACTTTTCGTCGCCACCCATCAGCCTGGTTTCGATGACGGCGTCCGGATCGCGCCCGTTTTTGATCGCGAATATTGCCTCGGTGGCGATCTTCTTCACCTGGGCGAAAGTGAAGTCTCCCGCCGCGCCAAGCCGCCGTTTGACAACCGTGGATTTCTGGCCTCGGATGCGCGTGCGGGCCTGCACATAGTAGGCGACCTCCCCGCCCCTGACGCGGATGCTCAGGCCTCTGGGATTATCGATAGCGAACTGGCATTCAGCGTCCGCGTCGCGCAGCGCGCCGGCCTCGCCAAGCAAATCCTTCGTCAGCGCGTATCGCTTGTTTGCCATTTCGTGGCCTTTTGGGGATACATGGGGATACATCGATATGGAGACGCAAGGCCCGCCCTGCAAGCGGTCGATTTTCGATCTTCCCATAACCTATTATACTGTCAACAAAGTTTGCTTTTGACACCCTCCAGGCGATATTCTGTTTACAGGCAAGTGGTTTTGTAAACCGAAGGTCGGGGGTTCAATCCCCTCAGCCGGCACCAGCGTTCGATGCGCGCTCAACTTCAAGTCTTCCGCGCGCTGCCCTGTTGAAGATGCTCGATATCAGCGCCGCTAATCTCGACCCAGGCATGTTTCGACTGCTCGAAAACCGATTTGATCGGGGCCGGGAAATTCGAATCCGCGATCGCGCCGATGGCGACGCCGATCATTGCCGGCAGATTGTCGGGCTTCCAGTAGACCGTCGAGCCGCACTCTGGGCAGAAATGGAAACGGACCTTGCCGCCGCTGTCGGCTGCACGAACATACTCCTTTGATGTTCCCGAGATGGTGACGGCCTCAACCGGATAGAAGGCGGCGACGCCGAACGGCGCCCCGGTGCGTCGCTGGCACTCGATACAGTGACAGGCCGCGACCCGGTTGGTCGGTCCCGGAAGCGACAGCGCAACGGCGCCACAACTGCATCTGGCATCGATCATTGACCACCCTCCTTGCATCTATTGCTTCGATGTCTGCGCCAAGTCGCGGCGATGATGGCCAAGCGGCCTGTCAAACGGGCTCGGCACCGCCGTCGGGCAACTCATCCAGCCTCCAAAGCCCGAGGCTCTTGTCGCGCCAGCTGCCACCGCCCTCGTCGCAGCGCTCATCGATCAACTCGCGCGGGGCTGGCCAGTCGAACGGCGGCTTGGTCATGTTGAGCGCGCGCCAGTCGCCGTCCTCGCAATCGCGATTGTCCTCCCACTCCGGAAACGTCGTGACCAGCAGGAATTGCGCGCCGCTCGCGCGAAAGCGTGAAATGGCGCGGGCGATGTTCCGAAAGCTCAGATGCACGAGACAGTCGCGGCACAGGATCAAATCGCAACGCGGCAGGGAATCGCGCGTGATGTCGGCGACGAGAAAGCGGCCTCGCAATTCGCCTCGCGCGGCCCGCGCGCTGTTGGCTGCGATCAGCGACGGCACGATGTCGATGCCGGTATAATCGACCTCGAGCTTGATGCTGGCGATCCAGCCGGCATCGCCACAGGGCGCATCGAGCAGCGAGCGCGCGCCAAGGCGCTGCAACAAGCCGGGCAGCGCCTCGCGGATCGCCGCGGTGGCCCGATCTTCCGACCCAAGCCCTGAGACCGAGGTCGTAGCCCCCCACAGGTTGGTCCGCTGGATCCGCTCGAAGCGCGCGGCGAGGTCGAGGCCGGCAAAATTCTCGCGGTTGGCAACGAAACGCTCATGGGCGAGCACATCGGGACGATGGGAGGTCATCGGGTGGGACTCGCGTCAAGATTCCGTCGCAAGCGAAATATAGATGCGACAGAGCGCGTCTGAAACGTCTCTCTAGCAGCCAGTCGACAATTGGCGGACCAGATGCGCTGTCTGAGTGCTCGAGCTTAGTCCGGCTTCTGCCACTCCATGATGTGGAAGAACGGCACGCGGCGATGACGCGCAATTCTGTCGGGATCGCCGCCGGTGGGCTCCGGCTCGACGAACATGCGCAACTGGAGGCCGATGTTGACCGCTTACGTCGCGGGGATGGCTACTGACCACAGTTTGGATCAGAGTTCAACATGAGGTAGAGTGCAGGCGGCATGCAGCCCACCACCAGCCGAGAAAACGCCAAGATTATCGCTGGAGCGGTCGCGGCCGTCGTCGCGACGGCTTTCCTTTTCGTGATCGCGATGGCGTTCTTGCTGCCGCAATAGGATCGGCAGCTTTCCGGTGGCGCGAGGCCGCCGGACCTTTTGCGTCGCGCAGCTCAGGCCGCGCGGACCGTCCGCAGGAATTTTCCGACTTCGTCCTTCAGCCGGGTGCTGTCGGTCGCCAGCATCTTCGCGGTCGAGAGTACCTGCGAGGACGCCGAACCGGTCTCGGCGGCGCCGCGCTGCACGTCGCTGATGTTGGTCGAGACCTGTTGGGTGCCGTGCGCGGCCTGCTGCACGTTGCGCGAAATCTCCTGGGTCGCGGCGCCCTGCTCCTCGACGGCGGCGGCAATGGTCGAGGACACTTCCGACAGCCGCTCGATGGTCGCGGAGATGTCACGGATCGCCGTCACCGATTCTTGGGTGGCGTTCTGGATGCCGGAGATCTGCTGGCTGATCTCGCCGGTCGCCTTCGCGGTCTGCTCGGCCAGCGTCTTCACCTCGGAGGCGACAACAGCAAAGCCGCGGCCGGCCTCGCCTGCCCGCGCCGCCTCGATGGTGGCGTTCAGCGCCAGCAGGTTGGTCTGGCCCGCGATGGTGTTAATCAGCTCGACGACGTCGCCGATGCGCGTGGCCGCGACCGAGAGCTCGCTGACCCGCTCGGTGGTGGTGCGGGCCTGGTTGACGGCTTCGCTCGCCATCCGCGCGGATTCCTGCACCTGGCGGCTGATCTCGTTGACCGACGAAGACAGCTCCTCGGTGGCGGTTGCGACCGACTGAACGTTGCCCGTGGCCTCGCCCGAGGCAACCGCGACCACCGAGGTCAGCTCCTGCGCACGCTGCGCCGTGGTGGCCAGCGTCGAGGACGACGCTTCGAGCTCGGTGGAGGCGGATCCGACGGTGTCGATGATCTCGCCGACCGCGCGCTCAAAACCGTCGGCCAGGTTGACCATGTCGCGGCGGCGCTGCTCGGCGGCCTGCTTCTCGGTTTCCACCTGCGCAGCCTTGAGGCGCTCGACCTCGAGCCCATTGGTCTTGAAGATTTCGACGGTCCTGGCCATGTCGCCGATCTCGTCGCGGCGATCCTTCTCGGGCACCTCGATCTTGAGATCGTTGCGGGCGAGGCCCTCCATCGCGAGCTTGAGCCGCGCAATCGGCTGCGACATCGCCTTGAGGCCGATGAATAGCGCGATCGCGATGCCGAGCAGGAGCCCGCCAGCGCTGACGCTCATCACAGTCCACGTCGCGGATTTGGCGTCGCGGTTGATGGCATCCTTGCGCGCGGCGACCGCCTTGCTGACATCGGATGTAAATGCCGCAACACGCGTAAGCGATGCATCGATCAGCGGGTCGCACTCCTTGTGCGCACGGTCGGCAACCTTGGCATTTTCCTCCGGGCTGCTCGCGGCGGCGCCGGCCTGGAGCACCGCATCACAGCCCGCGAACACGGCCTTCAGCTGGTCGCTGAGGCTCTTGATCTCGGTCGTGCGCGACGGATCGTCCTGCTCTGCCGCGTCCAGGAATTGACGAATTTCATTGCGGTTCTGGTTGGCGGTCTTCAGGCGGCCGGCATTGCCCGCTTCCGTCGTCTCTGTGAAGACCGCGTAGAGCGCCGCATGATAGGTCTCGAGGCGGCGCTGAGCCCGCGTGAGGTTGAGGGCTGCCGATTGCGCGGCCGAGAGCTCGCCAAAACCGTCGACGGTCGCGGAGAGCTCGCGGATGCCGAAGGTGGCGACGGCGACCAGGGCACAGCCCATCACGGTCACGATCAGCGCAACCTTCAACACGATCTTCAAATTGTTCAAAAAGCTCATCGCAGCCGCCTAATCATTTTCGGTCTCCATTGACCGAAGCAGTCCCAACGGCGGCATTGGAACCCGCTAACGTTAAGATTTGATACTAATTGACGCGCGTAACCTTACGGGAAAGTACCCATTCGGAGGCGCTACGCAAGCCCGACGTAAGCTTCGATCGGCTATAGGGCCGCCCGATCTACGATTGCCGAGCCGGAACCAATCGCGAGGCTTGCTGGTTCTCGCCCCATGCGGATCAGAGAAGACAATCGAAACATGTTCCTGCTGACGACGGTCACGCTGTGCTGCGCCGTCGTCGCCGGCGCGCTCGCGGTGCTGGAGCCGGTGTTTGGCGAGCCTCCCGAGAAGCAGGTCGCCGACCACAGGCCGATCGATAGCTCGGCCCAGGCATCGGTCCGGGTCGTCGGCGCGCCCTTCGTGCCCAATGTCAATCCGCGCCAGCGCTAGCTGGCGATCAGGTCGGAGACGCCTCCTTGCCGTCCTCGGGCCGGGCATGGGCGCGCACCAGATCCTCGACGAACGCGATCACCTCCGCCCGCTTGTCAGGCGGCAATGACAGAAAGGCGCGCACGAGCCGCAGGCCCTGCACTTCGTCCGACGGGTCGGCTTCGGAATCCATCGATCCAATGTCGGGCTTTCGGGAAAAATATGCAATCCCTTGCAGACAGCCTTCTTGATTCGGCGCCCCGGCTTTGGTGGAATAGCCCTAACAGGGTGGTGGATCATGAAGTGGATCAGGGAGCGCGACGCACTGATCGCGCAGACACTGGCCTTCGTTCAATCGGTCTCCGGCAGGAAGGACGACGTTCGTCAGCCGGATACCGCTGCGGCTGCGCCGGTCTTGGCCGCAGAGATTGTCTCCGTCCAGGCCGTGACCGTCGCGTTCGAGCCACCGCAAGCGGCTCCGCCGCCCCAGCCGCTGCCGGCCCACCCACCTCAAGCGGGAGCCGATTTCCGCAGCGAGATGCAGGCCCGCATTGCCCGTTTCAGAAAACATCAGGAGCGCTTCGAGCGCGAGCGCGAGGAATATTGCGCGGCGACCCTGACCAAGCTGCGCGCCGCCATCCGCGATGCCGCCCCGCCGCCGGCCCAGAAGTAGGGCCGGCCCGCCTGAGCCCAAGACCTTACAGCCAAGGCCTTACACCCAAGACCTTACAGCCACGACCACACCAGCCAGAGATTGGCTGCGCAGGCGCCAAACAGTGCCAGCGTCAGTGGCAGAAGCATGTGCCCACAGCAGGTTTTCAGGTCGGTCGACATGGCCGGAAACATCCGCTGATTCCGCCAAACGAGTCCCAAAGTTTCTTTTTTTGAGGATTCAGGACTCGTTAAGGACTCAGGGCCCGGCTGCTTGCCCCTCTGATCACGGTCCCGTGATCGACCCGGAACCGCTCGCCCCATCAAGTCGTTAACGCGTTTTCCGGGAGCGGGAAGCATGCCCTACGCCCTGTTCTGCAACGACGGCCAGATCAGCAAAGCCTATCCGAGCGAAGCCGATGTCTGGAAGCTCGCGCAACGGAGCGGTCTGGTCGTCGATGTCGGCACCGACGAGGAGCGGCAGGGTCCGCGCCGGGTGCTCGACAATGACTATGAGATCAAATCGTGCCGGGCCGCCCAAGGCGAGGACCCCGCCAAGAACAAGGCGGACGCAGAGCGGGAATCCAGGATGGAGCTTCAGCTCAACTCGTGAGATTTGACCGAAGGCTGGCCGAGTGCCTCAGGGCGTCGCGGTCGCCAGCGAGGCCTGCTCACCGGCAAGCGCCACGCAGGCCTTGCGGCGGTGCAGGCCGCGGATCGCCCCGGTGACCTTGAGCACCTTGCCCGACGGACAGGAGGCGTCCTTCACAAAGGCGACCTCGTAAGGTGCCAACATCAGAGGCTCGGATTTGAGGATTGTTTGGGCAGAGCACGGCAAGGCGACGAAGCACGAGACCACCACCGACGCCAAGATACGCATGTTCGTTGTCCCACCAGCCCGGCAATTGAGTATTAACGCGCGCCGGAGTGCGAGTTCCGTAAGTCGCAAAAATTATTTTTGCTTTACCCGATCCCCGTGACACGCGTGAGAAGGCGCGCGCCAGACTGTTTGCTTGCAAATGACGCGCCAGATGGTTCACGCAAGGCAAACAAGCGAAAGGCCGGCGGGAAGCCGGCCTTTGCCAGATCGTGCTCGTACTGCGCGGCGGCTCAGTAGCGCGAGGCCGCCGGACCGCCCCAGCCGAAGCGGTAGTTCACACCGACCTTGACGGTATGCTCGTCGTCCCGGCCTCGGACGCCGACGACGTCGGCCGGACCGGAGGTGATCGTCGTGCTGCCGAAGTTGTAATACTGGTACTCGGCCTTGGCCGACCAGTTCGGCGCGAACATGTATTCGAGGCCGGCACCGACGGTATAGCCGTCCTTGCTGTTGCCGGTGGTGGTGAAGGCCTGCGGCACGCCGGCGACGTTCACGCCAAGACCGCCATTGCGCCAGGCGTAACCGCCCTTGGCATAGAGCAGCGTCGGGCCCCAGGTGTAGCCGATGCGACCGGTCACCGACCCGATCTGGTCGGTGTTGGATGTCACCTGCGTCCCCAGCGGGAACGTGACGCCGTTATTGTTGGTCGGCAGCCAGGAATACTGGGCCTCGATACCCACCACCCAATTGGGCGCGAACTGGTAGTCGAAGCCGCCCTGCACGCCGCCCAGGAAGCGGGCGTTGCTCGACTGGAAGGTGCTGTTACCGGCGAAGGCGCCGCCGACATGGCCGCCGATGTAGAAGCCGGTCCAGTTGTAGATCACCTGCGGCGGCGTATAGGCCGGTGCCTTGGTGTAGGTGCGCGGCTGCATGTCCGCTGCGGCCGCCGGTGCGGCCAGAGCGAGCAGAGCCGCTGCCCCGAGCAAAATCGTCTTCATGATCATCCCCGTTCTTTCATCTACGACACTCAGGAAACAACGTGGCCTGAATTGGGTTGCTTCGCGGCGATGCCGGAACGTTGATTGTTCGTGACTGTGACGGAGCGGCAACACGCGCTTTGTTCCATCTCGTCGGCCCGCGCCGACAGATTTCGTCGTCCGCACAAGTCCAGCCGTAACAATTTGTCGCAAGGCAAAACCGATCCGTTCAAAGCTCGCCGAAATGTGATTCAGGGCTCCGGCGGCTGTTGTCTAGCACCGCCCGATGACGGCGGGCTTTGCGCTACCGCGTCATCTTTTCTAGTTCTGGAAAGGGTGCGTAAACCGCGCCCGCACAGACCTCGTTGGCGCGATCGACGACGCGGTCGGCCCGGCCGTTGACATAGACGACGGCGCGCTCGCGCATCGCCTTATAGCTGCCGTCGGTCTCGCGCGGTGTGAAGTGCAGGCAACTGATATAGAACTGCCGCCCGCCGACCTCCCGCAGCGCCGGATCGGCCATGGCGGCGTCGTGCACGCCGACCGGGTTGTTGAGATAGGCGCGCATCAGGGCCAGCGCGTCGCTACGAAAATTATCGGGGAACGGCTGCGGCGCTCCGGCCTGGCCTCCCTCCATCAGGGATGGGCGGTCACCATCACTGCCGAAACAACCCGCGAGCGCCAGAGGCAGCACCAGGATCGCCGCGCGTTTCGCCAATTGCCCCAAGGAATCAAATTCTCCAGCCGTTCACATCAGGAAATGTTCTAGCTCCAAGGTTGCGCAAAGGGAATTCGCTTCCGCAAACGGCGCACCGGCCCGCCGCCATCACCTCGCGTTTGCGCGCGAGGCGTGACGAACGAGCCGGGCCTGAACTCCGCACGCGGCAGCAGGGCAATCCAGGGATGCCGCCGCGCGGGATCAGTCGTTAGCTGCGCTTCTCGGTGGTCACCGGCTTGCCGAGGTCCGGCTGCGCCTTCAGCGACTTCTTGGCCGACAGATGCTTGTGGTGATGGCGATGCGTCCGCACGGTCTTGTGCTCGTCGGGCGTGATCGCGGCGTTGGCGTTCATCGCCTTCGACTTGGTATCCACCTTGGCCCCCGACTTGATGTCGGCGGTCTTGGCATCCGTCTTGGCGGCGGGTTTGGCGGCGGTGGTCGAGACCTTGCTCTGGGTCTGGTCCGCCTTGATGACCGGCGCGGTGGTCGTGGTGGTCTTGCCGGCCTCGGCGGCGAAGGCCGGGGCTGCGATCACGGAAGCTGCGAGCAAGGCTGCGGAAATGGTCTTCAACATGGTGGTCTCCTCTTGGTAGGATCTTGGGCGGCGCCCTCTCGCCCACCCTTCGATCATGGGTCAGAGCCTAGGGGGAGCGCACTGAACCCTGTCTGAAGCACGCAGCCAGCTTCCGTTCATCTTGATGACAAGTTTGTCATCTGAGGAAAGGCGAACAGACCGGGGTGCCGGGAATGTATTTGCGTACCCGGTGTTCCGGTATTCGGGCAATCGTGTAGGATCGCCACGTTCCATACGGGAGAACTTCAATGCGCAAACTCTCAATGCTTGTAGTGCCGGGACTCGTCGCCATGTCGCTGGCGGCCGCGCCGGTGCTGACCAGCGCCTATGCCGCGGGAGGCGACGAACCTTCATCGCCGCCGAAGTCGGATACCTCGACCAAGAAGGGCAAGAAGAAGAGCTCCTCCGTCAGCGATCCCAAATTCCTCGCGGCCTATCGCACCGCCTACACCACGATCTACGACAACCATGACTACACGAGCGCGATCGGTCAGCTGAAGCAGCTCAAGCGCGATGACGTCGCCGACGTCGCCAACCTGATCGGCTACTCCTACCGCAAGCTCGGCGACTACCAGTCGTCGAAGGTCTATTACGAGATCGCGCTGAAGGACGATCCGAACCACGTCCGCACCTGGCAGTATTATGGCCTCTGGCAGCTCGAGCAGGGCAACCGCGAACAGGCTCAGTATCACCTGAACAAGATCGCCTCGCTCGCCGGCACCGACAGCTCCGAATATCGCTCACTGGCTGCCGCGCTCGACAAGCCGACCGGCGCGACGCTCGTCTACTAAAAGCACCGCATATCTGAACTGAGCGAACGGGCACAACCTTACGGTTGTGCCCGTTCTGCTTTCTCGGCTAGCTTCTCGCACCGATCTCTCCTCGCAATTGGTGCGCAATGGACACGTGGCTGCGATCCGCGATCGACTACATCGGCTCCTGGATCGAATTCCAGCAGACGACCTTCCAACAGCCGGGCGTGATCGTCGCATTCGTCCATCGCGGCGAGGTCGTCGCCGAGCGTGCGTTCGGCCTTGCCAATCTCGACACCGGCGAGAAGCTCACTCCGCGTCACCGCTTCCGCATCGCCTCGCACTCGAAGAGCTTTACCGCGGCCGGCATCATGAAGCTGCGCGAGCAGCGCAAGCTCAGGCTCGACGATCCCGTCGGCCAGCATGTCAGCGACCTGCATCCGCGCGTGGCCGAGACCACGATTGCCCAGGTGCTCTCGCACAGCGCCGGGCTGACGCGCGACGGCGCCGATTCCGGCCAGTTCATCGACAGCCGCCCCTATCTCGACGCGAAAGAGCTTCTCGCCGAGTTGCAGCTGCCTCCCGCGATCGAGCCCGGCACGCGCTTCAAATATTCCAACCACGGCTTTGCCCTGATAGGGCTCGTCATCGAAGCGGTGACCAAGGAGCCCTACTCCGCCTGGATCAAGCGCGAGATCATCGAGCCTGCAGGCCTGCGCGAGACCGAGCCGAATGCGCCGCTTCCCAGGGGCGCGCTGTTTGCGCGTGGCCATACGCGTAAGCTGCCGCTCGGCGAGCGCTGCGTCATCCCCGGCGATAATCCAGCGCACGCGATGGCATCGGCCGCAGGCTTCGTCGCCACCGCCGCCGACACCGCGCGTTTCTTTGCCCAGGTCGCCCCCAACGCCAGAAAGAGCGTGCTGTCAGTCGCGAGCCGCCGCGAGATGACGCGCAACCATTGGCGCGTGCCGCAGACCTTCGAGGGCTATTACGGCCTCGGCGTCAACGCCGGCAAGACCGAGGGCTGGGACTGGTTCGGCCATGGCGGCGGTTTCCAGGGCTACATCTCCCGGACCTGCTCCATCCCCGGATGCGAGCTCGCGATCAGCATCCTCAGCAACTCCATCGACGGCGCCGCACCGATCTGGATGGACGGCGCGATGCAGATCCTGCGCGTCTTCAGGAGCCGCGGTGCACCCGACCGGCGGGTGCGCGACTGGACCGGCCGCTGGTGGACGATCTGGGGCGCGACCGATCTGGTGCCGGCGGGCAACCGCGTGCTCGTCGCCAATCCGCAGTTCAACAACCCGTTCATGGATGCCGGCGAGATCGAGGTCACCGGTCGCGATACCGGCAAGCTCGCCTGGGCGGCCGGAGTTTCCAGCCATGGAGAGCCGGTGCGCCGCGTCCGTAACAAGCGCGGCCAGGTCAGCGACATCTGGATCGCCGGCGCCAATGTCAAGCCGGCAGCCGTGGTGGCGCGCGAGATCGCGCGGAAATATCCGCCGCGAAAAAGCCGACCTACTCCCTGATCAGCGCCTCGACCTCGCTCCGAAGCGCCTGTCGCGAGCCATCGCGCGAATAGAACATGTGGCCGCCGGGATAGACGACGAACTTCACCCGCGACGTCGCAAAGGCCGGCAGCTGGTCCAGCGCCCGCTTCGTTCCGAAATAGGGCGTGGCGAGATCAAACAGGCCGTGCGCGACCAGCACGTTGAGCTTGGCATCGGTGGCGAGGATCTGGCGCAGCTCCGACAGGGATTGCGGCGGGTTGATGCCGCCGCCAAAGTCCCAGTTGCGCTCGACGGCACCGTTGAGGACTTCATAGGAGCCATCCGGCCGCCAGTTGAGTTTTCGCGTGAGAACATCGACCGCGGCACTCGTCAGCGGCGCCTGGAGCGCATCGCCTGAGGGGTCGCCGAAGCGCGAGCTGCTCGAATCCGGATAGGGATCG
This sequence comes from Bradyrhizobium genosp. A, assembly GCF_049949275.1. Lineage (NCBI taxonomy): Bacteria > Pseudomonadati > Pseudomonadota > Alphaproteobacteria > Hyphomicrobiales > Nitrobacteraceae > Bradyrhizobium > Bradyrhizobium genosp. A. The sequence continues at coordinate 5,425,573 of NZ_CP188196.1, forward strand.
AAGCCGCGCACGGAGGCGTCGTAACGCCCGATCACCATGCCGTTCTCGCGGTCGAGCTCGCGGCGGAATTCGCCGACGTCGAAGCGCCCGGCGAGCTTGCGGCTCACCGCTTGATCGAGGCCTGTCAGCTCGGCGACTTTGTCGGCCAGGCGATTGGTGGCTTCCTTGTCCGCCTCACCCTTGACGAGATCGGCTAAAAATTCGCCTCGGGCGTAGGCCTCGACATCAGCGAGATCGGCGCGCTTGACCGGCCCCTTGGCTTCGCGCGCGACCGCCACATAGCTCGGCAAGGTCGCGACATATTGCAGAAGGCTCGTGCCGGTGAACTCGCGGAAATCCAAGAGCGGCGACACCAGGATCAAGCCCCTGACGCCGACGCCATGCTGAATCTGCAACTGGCGCACGACCTTCGGCCCGCGAATGCCGCCATAGCTCTCGCCCGCGACATATTTCGGCGAGGTCAGGCGGTTGTGCTTCTCGAGCCAGCGGCGGATCACGAGCGCAATCGAGTTGACGTCGCCGTCGACCGAATAGAACCGTTTGCGTGCATCCTCGCCGCTCGCGATGACACGGCTATAGCCGGTGCCGACGGGATCGATGAAGACAAGATCGGTGAAGTCGAGCCAGGTTTCCGCATTCGGCTTCACTTCGGGCGAGGCCGACGGCGACAACCCCTCGCCGTCGAGCGGCAGCCGCCACGGCCCGGCCGCGCCGAACTGAAGCCACGCCGACGAGGCGCCGGGCCCGCCGTTGAACAGGAACGTCACCGGGCGCGCGGCGCGATCGGCACCGTCGAGCTCGTAAGACACGGTGGCGATGTCGGCGAGCGGCTCCCCCTTCTCGTCGAAGATGCGGATGGAGCCGGCGGTCGCGGCAAAGTTGAGCATTCGGCCCGGCAGATCGAGGGTCTGCTTGGTGGTCTGGTCGCCCGGCAGACGATGCTGATCGGCAGCCGATGGCGAGGCCTGCGCTGCATTGCCGCCGCGCCCGCCCTTCTGGCCCGCGGGCGCCGCCACCTCGTTGCGCGGCTGCGGCGGATCGTCCGCGCGCGCCAGATCTGCAAGAGTAACGTCTGCGAGCGCGAAGGCAGACACCGCCAGCACCAGCCCCGCACGGCGCAGCATCGGCAAGCCTATGACCATGATTGTTCTCCCTGACCTGCCCGTCGGTCGCTGGCCGCAACTGTAGCCGGTAATTGCGACGGTTTGGGGGATCGGAGGCCCCGGAAGGGCTTTCCGGGCCCGATCCGCCTGGCTTTTGCCGTCCCCGACCGACCCGTTTGCCTTGCCGGGCGGTCATCCTCGACAATAGAGGCCCAGGTCGTATAGACGACCTCGGCGGAACTTTCTCGAGCCAGCGACACCTGCCTGGAAGCCATGACCAAGCCATCGCGATACGACCGGATCGCCTTCGTCGCCAGCCCGAGTAGCGAGGCGGAGGCCGCCCTCCACCAGCTCACCACGCAATATGGCAATTGCGATCCGAGCGAGGCCGACGTCGTGGTCGCGCTCGGCGGCGACGGGCTGATGCTCCAGACACTGCACCAGCACATGCGCTCGGGAAAGCCGATCTACGGCATGCACCGCGGCACGGTCGGCTTCCTGATGAACGAATACTCGGCGCACGATCTGCGCGCCCGGCTCGAGGCGGCGCATGAATCCGAGATCAACCCGCTGCTGATGCGCGCGACCGATACCAATGACCGCGTCCACCTGCATCACGCCATCAACGAGGTCTATCTGTTCCGCCAGACCTCCCAGGCGGCGCGCCTGCGCATCCTGATCGACGAGCGCGAGCGCATGCCCGAGCTGATCGCCGACGGCGTCATCGTGGCGACGCCGGCAGGCTCAACCGCCTATAATCTCTCCGCCCAGGGGCCGATCCTGCCGATCAACGCCGCGCTGCTGGCGCTGACACCGATCAGCGCTTTCCGGCCGCGGCGCTGGCGCGGCGCACTGCTGCCCAACACGGCCTATGTCGTGATCGAGGTGCTGGAAGACGACAAGCGGCCCGTCGCGGCCGTCGCCGACCATGAGGAGGTACGCAGGGTCCGGCGCGTCGAGATCCTGTCAGACAGATCCATCTCGATGCGGATGCTGTTCGATCCCGGCCACAGCCTGGAGGAACGGATCCTGCGCGAGCAATTCGGCTACTGACCTGCCTGCCCCGCCCCCACTACTGGCCCTTTCGCAACGCTTCGTTAACCCTCGGCGCGATATGGTTAACGAAGGTTGACCGCTCTGGCCCAGGCGTCATGTTCCGCATCGATTTCAACAAGCTGCGCTTCCTCGTCTGCGACGACAATCCGCACATGCGCCGCATCCTGCGGACGCTGCTGCATTCGTTCGGTGCGCGCGAGGTCTATGAGGCCGAGGACGGCGCCACCGCGCTGGAAATGTACAGCCATTACGTGCCCGACATCGTCATCACCGATTGGGCGATGCCGATCTTCGACGGGCTCGAGCTCGCGCAGATGATCCGGCAGCCGGATTCCAAAGGCAACCCCTACGCGCCGATCATCATGCTGACCGGCCATTCCGAAAAGCGCCGCGTCACGGTCGCGCGCGATGCGGGCGTCACCGAATTCCTGGCCAAGCCGATCTCGGCCAAGGGCCTCTACCAGCGTATCCTCAATGTCGTCGCCAGTCCCCGGCCCTTCATCAAGACCAAGACCTATTTCGGCCCGGACCGGCGCCGCAACACCAACTCCGCCTATATGGGCCCGGAGCGCCGCGTCGGCGAAAAGCACGAGGTGCTCCAGCAGCCCTCGCTGCTCGACAAGGCCCGCTCCTCCATCTAGCGCAACGTCTCACCCGACGAGGCAGGCATCATGGCGAAGAACAGCACAAAGGACATCGAGGTCAAGGCCTTCGCCACGCATCATGTGATCACGCAGCCTAATCCGCTGCGCAAGGTGCTGCGCCGGGTCGAGCAAAAGGACATGGACGATCCAATCGCACGCGCCGAGCAGGCGCTGGCCGGTCTGGCCAGCGAGTTCAAGGACTGGATGGCGACCGAGGTCAGCCGTCTCTCGGCCGCCTATGTCGCCATCCGCAACGACGGCTTCACCAAGGAGCGGCGCGACGAGATGTTCCACGCCGCGCACGACATCAAGGGCGACGCCGCCACGTTCGGCTTTCCGGCCGCGGCGGGAGTTGCCGAGAGCCTGTGCCGCGTCATCGAGCATGCGCCGGATCTCGAGAAGGTGCCGGCCGAGCTGTTCACGCACCACATCAACGCGATCCTCGCCATCGTGCACGAGAACACCAAGCTCGACAGTATCAGCGTCTCCGCCGAGCTCAGCCGCCGTCTGCGCAAGGTCGCCGACGATTATCTCGCCGACGTCAACCGCGACCGTCCCGAGCATCTCGAAGTGATCCTGGCGCCGAGCATCGTGCCGGCGGAGTAAGGCTCTCTCGTCAATGCGAAGATTGTAGGGTGGGTTAGCGCAGCGTAACCCACCACTTCTCTGTCTGCGCGGAAAGTACAGAGGTGGGTTACGCCTGCGGCTAACCCACCCTACGGCATCTCGTTACGCCGCGATCAGATCATCATAAACCGGATCGATTGTGTCACCCGCGACGAGCTCGTCGCAGAACAACCTCGCCTCTTCGCGCGCGGATTCGGTGGCGAAGCGGCGCAGCAGGACCATGAGAGGCTCGGTGGCACCGCGGTCGGTCTCGCAATGGGTCAGCACGCGCTCGACCATGCGCCGGCGCAGCCGGGCCGCGGTGTCGTCGGTATCGACAAAGCCCTGTTCGTGGCAGGCATCGAGCGCGACCTGGAACGCCGCGAACGTCGCCTCGGGTAACCCGGCGCAACGAAGCAGCGCGTGCAGGCTGTTGCCGCCACGGTCGTGCAGCAGAGCGGAGACGCGCGCGAGCGGCAGATCGGCGAGTTCAGCGAGCGCGGCATCGAACAATTCGAGATTGCTCGACAGCAGCGCGCGCAGGATCAGGCCCGCGGTGAGCTGGCCGGTGATCCGCAGATGCCTCACCAAGCCCTGCATGTCGTCGCCGCGCGAGCGCGCCGCGATATTCATGGTGGAGCGATCGCGCGCCTCGGTCGTCATGCGCTCGGCACGGTCGGCGCTCAGCCAATTCCGCGCCACGACGAACTGCGCCAATGTCTCGGAGAGCTTTGCCACCAGCGCGGCGCGCGTCGCCGCCGGAATGTCGTCCAGCACCAGCATCGCCTCGCGGATCGCGGCGAGATGGCCGTGACGCTCGACGATGCGATTCCACGAGAATGGTGCGAGCTCAGCGTGGGGATTTTCGATCAGCTCCAGCGCAGCGGCCGCGCAGCCGACCTCGGCGATGGCGGCGCAGACCGATACCGGCAGCGCGATACGGCGGGCGACCGCACACTGCACCTCGTCATTGCCGGTCGCGACGATGTCGACGAGATCGGCATCGATCAGCAGTGGCGAATGTTCAAGCACGGGCAGCGCCACGGTCGGCTGGTCCGCCGACAGCGCCCGCACGATCGACGCCGGCGCATCCGTGCTGCGCGCAAAAGCCTCGGCCATCGCCTGCCGCACCAGCGGCGACGGGTCGTCGAGCAGCATCAGCAGCGCGCCTTCGGCGGCGACACGATCGTCGTGAGAAAGGTCCGAGATCAGCCAGGCCCGGGCCAATGCCCGCGTTGCCTCCGCCCGCTCTCCGGCGGGCGCGGTCCTGATCCAATTGATGAACTGCCGAACAATCATGGTGCTTCCGGCTTACGCAACGAAAAAATGAAATGGTGACGGCGTGTCACCTGCAACACAAAATAAACCACGACGCTTAACAAAGCGTTCACCATAACTGGCTGGTTTTATTGATGATTTGTTAAGGGCCGGAAGCCGCTCAACGGCCGCGATCGCGCGTTAGCTCGAGAACGTGCCGCTGCGATCGCTGAAGAGATCGAGCGGTTGCGGCGGACGCATTTCGGGCGTCGCTGATGCAGCCGAGGTGAGCGAGGCGTTGTTGCCCCACAATTTCTGCACCGTCGTCGAGACCGGCTGAGTCGCATCGCCGGGCTGGTAGATCGAACGGAATGCCGGCGTGATCGGCGTGCTGTCTGCGACGGTCGTCGACGACGTCGCGCTCACTGGCGTCACGCCACGCGCATCCGGGAAGGTCTGGAGATAGGCCGCGCCATTGACCATCGGCACGGTGGGCTGCACGCCATTAGCGCTCGCGACCTGCGTGGTTGACGGCGTGTCGCCATACATCGCCATGGCGCTGCGCGTCGATTTTGCATTCGAAGCGCTGGCATAGCGCGCATTCAGCACCGAATAGACTTCGGAGACGCTGCGCGCACGACCGTCCTTGGCGTAGAAGATCGAACGGTTGGCGGAGGCCGCATTGGGAAACAGCCGGGCGCCGACCGCTTGCGGGTTGTCCTCGGCATTGGCGATCAGTTTCGCCGCGCCGCCGACGCCCATGAAATGCGCCATATAGAGCTCGCTGTCGGACGGCCTGCGGCCGAGCAGACCGGTGAGCTTGAAGCTGTTGGACTGCGTCAGCGCCGCCGCCATGCTGGAAGCGGCCTCGGGATCGTCGCGCAGCTTCATGATCGAGCGCTTCATGAAGGGATCGTCGACGGTGTAAGTGCCGGACGACGTCCGGGTGATGGCATCGGAATAGTTGCCATAGCCGAGCTGGGTACCCGCCTCCTTCACCGTGCCAAGCCAGGTCTGGTCGATGAACTGATAGAGGCCGTGGGCGGACGAGGTGGTGGCGCCGGCCGACGGATCGAAATCCGATTCCATCTTGGCGGTGGTCAGCAAGTATTCGAAGCTGACGCCGGTCTGGTTCGAAGCCTGCTTGATCGCGCCCGCAATACGTCGCGATGAGTCGGTTGCGGCCGTCTGCGAGGCACTGGAATTGTCGACCGACATGATGGCGTGACCGGCCCGTGCGGCGTTTGAGCGGCGCCGGCAATTCGGACGCCTGATCGTCTCACCGTGGGACAATTATGGTTAACGCGGGGTTAATTGGCGACAGCTCCATGCCCCGAGTCATTCCGGGGCATCGCGCAGCGATGAGCCCGGAATCCATTCCACCGCGCGTTATGCCGCGTGATGGATTCTCAGGTGCGCAATTGCGCACCATAGCTCGCGCTGCGCGCGCCCGGAATGACGAGAGCTACTTCTTATAAACTGCGTCCGGATCGAACAGCCTGTCAGCATCGACGAAGGCGAGCTTTGCCCCGCCGTCCTCGGCTTCCACCTTGCGGTAGAAGCAGGACCGGCGGCCGGTGTGGCAGGCGGCGCCGATCTGCTCGACGCGAAGCCAGACCGCGTCCTGGTCGCAATCGGTGCGGATCTCGATCACGCGCTGGGTCTGACCTGAGGTCTCACCTTTTCGCCACAAGGCATTGCGCGAGCGGCTGAAGTACCAGGCTTCGCCGGTGGCAATGGTCTTCCGTAGTGCCTCGTCGTTCATGTGGGCGACCATCAGCAAGTCGCCGGTGGCGACGTCGGTCGCCACGCAGGTCACGAGGCCGGCAGCATCGAACTTGGGGAGAAAGGAAAGGCCTTCCTCGATCTCATGGGAGTGAGCGGACACGACAAACCTCGCCAATCATTCGCGAGGTCAGCGCTGCAGGCCTCGCACCAGGGACAGGAAACGGGCCTGCTCCGCCGGATTGTCGCGGAACATGCCGGTGAATCGGCTGGTAAAGGTGGAGGCGCCATGCTTGGCGACGCCACGCACCGACATGCAGGTATGCTCGGCCTCGATCAGGACGGCAACGCCACGCGGCTTCAGGATCTCGTCGATCGCGGCCGCGATCTGCGCCGTCAGATGCTCCTGGGTCTGGAGCCGGCGGGCGAAGATGTCGGTCAGGCGCGCGAGCTTCGACAGGCCAACGACGCGTTCCACCGGCGTATAGGCGATGTGTGCCTTGCCGTAGAACGGCATCATGTGATGCTCGCATTGCGACGTAAACTCGATGTCGCGCACCAGCACGAAGTCGTCATAGCCGGCGGTCTCGCCGAAGGTGCGGTCGAGCACCTCGGCTGGGCACTGGTGATAGCCCTGATAAAGCTCGTCGAAGGCCTCGACCACGCGGCGCGGCGTGTCGAGCAGGCCCTCGCGCCCGGTGTTCTCGCCGATATAGGCGAGCAGGGTCTTCACCGCAGCTTCCGCCTCGGCACGAGCCGGGCGCGGCTGATCGGCGCGAACGGCAGCCGCGAGAAATTCGGAAGGATCAAGCTCGGCCGGGCGGCTCTCGAATTGCTTGTCAGAGGGCTTGCTCGGGCGGATGGATTTGATTGCAGCGTCCATATCTTCTCCGTTCGACGGCCTTGCGGCCGGAGTGTCACCGGCAGACGGGGCGGACAAGCCGCCGGACGCCTGAAGAAAACAGTATTTGGCGAAAGAGGTCTCGTGGCAATAACGCCGGCCATGCAGATCTGGATCATCGCCGACGCACCGCCGGACTGTTTTTCCGCCAGTTCCAGCCCTATATAGGACCGTGGACCGCGCCCGCCAAGGCCGATCCGGCAGGTAAGTGTTGGACTCCATCACATGCTGAACGACATCTATAACAAGCGGATCATCGAGCTGGCTGGGAATATTCCGCGCCTCGGGCGGTTGTCGGCCCCCGATGCCACCGCCACCGCCCATTCCAAGCTGTGCGGCTCGACCGTGAAGATCGACCTCAAGATGGAGGGCGACACCGTCACCGACTTCGCCCATGACGTGAAGGCCTGTGCGCTGGGCCAGGCCTCTTCATCCATCATGGCAAGTCACGTGGTCGGCTCGACTGCGAGCGAACTCCGTGAGTTACGCGAAACCGTTCGCAAGATGCTGAAAGAGAATGGTTCGCCTCCCGAAGGCAAGTGGGAGGAAATCAAATTCCTCGAGCCGGTCCGCGACTACAAGGCGCGCCACGCCTCGACGCTGCTGACCTTCGATGCCGTGGTCGATGCGATCGGCCAGATCGAGACCAAGGCGAAACAGCCGGCCACCGCGCAAGGTTGAGACTGGACGGAAGCTCTTACTTCTGTGGTGCCGCGGCCGGTGCTGCCACGCCGCCGGTCGGGACGGCGGCTTCCGCCGTCTTGGTCGACTTGGCAGGTTGCGGTTCCGACTCCCTGCCGAACCTTGCCTGCGTCTTCGGCGCAAGCTCCGCCACGGCAGGCGCTGTGACGTCCACGTGCGGCAGCACGTCAGCCACCAGATCGGTCGTCACGAGATTGGTGAACTTCAGCTCGGCTGCGTCGAGCTCGTGCAGATCTTCCCAAGGCGGCACGTTGAGTGCGAGCGACAGGAGATCGCCTGCCCCGCCCATGTCAAAGGTGTATTTTGCGAGCCGGCCGATGTCGCGTTCCACGATCATCAAATCTTGCGCGCTGTAGCTCGCCGCCTTGGCGTCATCGGCGCGGTCGCCCATCCAGATCTGATGGACGCGGACATGGGCCGCTTCCGGCACGTAGCGCTTCTTGCCGGCCAGCAGCAGGAATACGCACATGGATTCGCAATAGGCTTCCGAGGTGACCGCCGGACGGGCGCCCTGCCCGCCGCCGCCCTGATGCGTGATGCCCACAGTGGTCAGAAGGCCGAGATTGCGGAAGCGCCGGCCGAGCGTGATGGCATCGTTGACGGAACCGCCGCTGGAATCGAGCACGACTGTCGCGCCGCCGAGCTGGCGTCCGCGGGCGAAGTCGTCGAAATCTTTCGGTGTATCAGCAGTGATGATGCCGACCGCGCTGACCCAGCCGCGGCAGTTGGGTTCGCAGGCGACCCAGCCGAATTTCATTGGCAGCTTACGTTCTTCGAGCGAGACGCCGGCCCGGGCCGACGAGCCGAAGGTCGCGACGGCGCCCGCCAATACGACACCACAAGCGGCGGTTCCCACCAGCAACCAGCCGCGAAGGTTGAGCGACTTCAGAACTTTCAAACTGATCCCTTCCCCAAGCCCCAATGGGCGATTATCCCCGCTTCGCGCTCGATGAGTCGATCATACAGACGTATGTTTCCACGCGTGTCACAAAAATGGTATCCGGAGGACTACAGCTCGTCCATACGACTTGCTGCACTGCTCCCTAAAAACATGCAAAATATGGCGCGCCCGCAACGGGTTTGAGGTTCCCTGCGCAGGAACCGCGCATTCGGGGGCAGAGATTTGTAGCAGAGCGCACATGAAGCATTCAGTCTGCGAGCATTGTTCCACTCCCGTCACTAAAGCGCTGCAGCTGCCGCGCAGATTCGGTCGCGCGCTGATCTGGCTCTATCGACACACGCTGTCGCCGCTGGTCGGCTACAACTGCCGCCATCTGCCGACCTGCTCCACGTACGGTGACGAGGCAATCGAGCGGTTCGGACTCTGGGCCGGCGGCTGGATGACGCTCGCGCGCTTGTTGCGCTGCAACCCCTTCGGCACCTCTGGCATCGACAACGTACCTCTCGCTGCGCCAAGGGGTGCGCGCTGGTACCTGCCCTGGCGCTATGGCCGCTGGCGCGGCGTCAACGCCTCATAAGCATGCTGCGGTGCTTTGTGCATCACACTGGAACCGGAACTCCGCCCTCGCGTTATTGTGATGCTCCCACGGGAGGAAACAACAATGCGCTGGAAAATCAGCCCTCATTTTCACTTCAGGCTTGGTTCACATCCCAGATTCAATCCGAGGGATCACGATCCCAGAACCATTAACATGCTCGCCATCATCGCGCTGCTTACACTGGTCCTCGGCTCCGGCTGGTATCTGGCGACGAGTCTCGCCACGCCGTCCAGCACGACGGCGTTCATCGTGCCAAGCCAGAGCGTGCACTGGTAGCTAGCGGAACCAGAAGAAACGTCCGGGCGGCGGCGCGACCGGCTCGGGCGGACGCGGCCGTTTTGGCCGCGGCTTCGGCGGCGGTTCGGCGAACGAGGTCGTCTCCGCGGCCGGCGCGGCCTCGCTCCCGGGGATCTTCACCGACAGCAGCAAGTTCGACTCGTGCATCCGCCAGCGATAGCCGACGCCGAAATCGATCGGCTGGGCGCGCGTGAACAGCTCGGCGTAACGCTCCTGATAGCGGCCGGGGAATTTGCTGATCGGCCCGAGATAGCGGCCGAACGGGAAGAAGCGCCATTGCCGCGAATTGTAGTTGGCGAGCGGAATGCCGGAATCATCCTGGATGATGATCGCGCTGTTGGCGAGCAGCCAGTCGCGGGCGACGGTGAAGTTGCCCGCGTGCAAGAGATACGACGCGCTCTTGAGCAGGCTGTTGCCGGGCCCGAGCGTCTCGCAGAATTTCAGGAAGCCGGCTGCACGCGCGCCGGAATTGGAGAGGTCGGTCGAGAAATAATACAGCGTGCGCGCCTCGCCGTCGGCGCCTGCAAAGGTAATGCGGACCCCGCGTGTGGCATTCGGCCCCGGATTGTCATTGCCCGTGTGCACCCCGCCCTTGTCGTCGAGCGCGACCGTCTCGACGTTGCGGATGGTTTTGCCGGAGCGCGCCAGGAAGACGTAGAGGATCGGCAAGGTGCCGTTGACCTGGTTGGCGTGCAGGTCGACTTTCATCTGCTTCGTGATGAAGAAAGAGAAGCTCAAGATCGAGCCGAGCGAGCGCTCGACATTGTAGAGCGCGGCATTGACTGAGCCGCGCGGCAGCCTGGTCAGATCGGGCACCGCACCGGCCGGCTCCAGCGCGCCCAGCACGTAGGTGCTGGCCTTGGAATAGAAGGCGTTGGCGTAGAGGAAATCCGGGCCGCTGAAGAAATAGAACATGGTGGGCCGCGGCGCGGCGAGATTGACGTCCGACCAGCTCCGGATCTTCGACAATTGCCGCTGCTCGAGCTGGGCGAAGGCGCCGTCGAAGAATTTTGCGTGATGCTGCCAGGACGGGTCCCTGGTGAGCGCCACCAGCGGCGAGTCCGCTGAAGGCTGCAAGCCCGCGAGGAAGCGCGCAGTGTCGTCGAAGGTGACCTCGGCGGCGCGCACGGACGAGATGGCCGCAGCCACAAGGGCAAGAGCGACGGCCGCAATTCTCATGGGACGAAACATGTCTATTCGCGATCGTGTGACGTGGCAGCGGCAACCGGCCGCCTGCGGAAAACGGCATAAATCAACAGACCCGAGAGCATGACCAGCATCCCCGACAGCGACTGCACCGGCCGCTCGGTCAAGAGGTAGTACATCATGGACGCGGTCACGAGCAGGAAAATCAGAGGCGTGAACGGGTATCCCCAGGTGCGATAGGGCCGCGGCAAATCAGGATCGGTGATGCGCAGCTTGATGACGCCGGCCACCGTGAAGAACGAGCAGAACAGCAGCGAGAACTGGATGAAGTCGAGCACCGCTTCAAAACTGCGCGTGAACAGCAGCAGGTTGGCGACCGCGAGCTGAAACAGGATGGCATAGGCAGGAGCGCCGCGCGTCGACTTGCGCGAGAACACGCGCAGCGCCGGGATGTCCTCTCCCATCGTCATCATCACGCGCGGGCCGATCCACATCATCGCACTGATCGAGGAGATCAGGCCGACACAGATCATCGCACCGACGATCCGCCCGCCGAGGCCTCCGAACATGGCGGTGCCGGCCACGCTTGCGACGTCGAGCTGGCCGGCCAGCGCGCTGATTGGTGTCGAGTAAAGGAACACCGCGTTGAGCGCGACATACAGCACCAGCACGATCAGCGTGCCCGCAAGCAGTGCGCGCGGCAGGCTCTGCTGCGGCGTGTTCATCTCGCCGATGATGTAGGTCGCTGCGTTCCAGCCCGAGAACGAGTACATCACGAAGACAAGCCCGATCGCGAATGGCGCGCTCACGATATGGGCGAGATCACCGGCGTGCGGCGCAAAGAAGATCGGCTGCGGCGTGCCGGCGACGAAGCCAGCAACGAGGAAAGCGACGATCAGCACGACCTTGAGGATGGTCGAGATCAACTGGAAGGTGGAAGAGTGCCTGACGCCGGTCAGTTGCACGATCGAGACCAGCCACACCACGCCGATGGCGAGCGGGATCGGGGGCACCTCAGGCATGACGGACTTGGCGTATTCGCCGAAGGCCATGGCCGCGAGCGCCACCGGCGCGGCGAAGCCGACCGTCGCCGAAACCCAGCCGGCGAGAAAGCCGAAAGCCGGATGATAGGCGCGACCGAGGAAATTGTACTCCCCGCTCGAGCGGGGAAACATCGCGCCCAACTCGCTGTAGGAGAACACGCCGCACAACGCGACGATGCCGCCGACGGTCCACAGCGCGAGGATCGAGAAGCCCGAGGGGATGTCCTTGACCTGGAAGCCGAGGCTGGTGAAGACGCCGACCCCGATCATGTCGGCAACGACGATCGCGGTCGCGACCAGAACGGAAACCCCGGAGCCGCCGGTCAACCGCCCGGTCCAGGGCGCGGTTCCCGCATCTGATGCCGTCATCTGGGTCCTGAGCCTCAGGCGTCGCGCCTCACGGGAGGCATCGTGCAGATTGGTTCAGTCAATTCAAGCAGGGTTAACAAGGGTTAAATGAGGCGGTCAGAATAGGTAATTGGCCACCTTTTCTACCCCGCCATTGGACAATAAACCCGGAGCCGGCCGCGGAAATACGTACTCCGCTCCCACATTCGCGACACGATTGCGTGGTCTTTTTTGATCGTTCCGGAGGTGGGGAAGTTTCTCCGGACGCTTAACGTCGCCTAAACGCCAGTCGGCTCAATTCAAGATCGCCGATGGACGTGACTTGGGTCGTGACTTGGGGTCATGGGTGGATGGTCGGGGCCGTTCCGAAATTGAGAGCAGACATGCGTGCTGACCTGGCTGAGATGCCCGGCGCGCGTCGTCATGCGCTTCGGCTCGCCCTGATCTCAGGCTTGGTGCCGTTGTCGCTGACGTTGGTTCAATGCGGCCAAGCTCCCAATCCGGCGGCGCTCGCCGCGAACTCGCAGGCCAATGTCCAGATCGTCGCGAAGACAAATCCGCACGGCTCCAGTCAACAAGTCGCAAGCGGCGACACGTTTGAGGATCGCTTCCCTGCCCCGCAGTTTAGGGAGCGCTTCCCGTCGGCGGACGAGAGTTTTCTGCAACGGCAGATGTCGGATTTCTCGCCCAAGCGCGCGGTGCAGCAACAGCCACCGGAGCAGGCGCCCTACAAGGTCGCTTCGCTCGCGCCGCAGATCCCCTACCAGCGTCCGGCGCGCGAAGACCTGACGACGCTCGTCAGCATGAAATCCTCGGCCTTCCCCTATTTCGGCAACAATCCGGCGTCCGACGCGCCCTTCCTCAACATCTCCAAGGGCGACCGCCGCGGCCACCGCAGCTATTCGGGGCGCGTGTTCTGGCAGGACGAGACCTACAACGACAGCCGCGTGCTGGTGCATGTCCCCGAGCATTTCGACGTGCGCAAGCCTGGCGTGATCGTGGTGTTCTTCCACGGCAACGGCGCAACGCTCGAGCGCGACGTGCGCGACCGCCAGCTGGTGCCGCAGCAGATCACTGATTCCGGCGCCAATGCCGTGCTGCTCGCGCCGCAGATGGCCGTCGATGCCGCAGACTCCAGCGCTGGAAAATTCTGGCAGCCCGGTGGCCTCAAGCGCTTCATGGAAGAGTCAGCCAGCCACCTCGCGCAGCTGACCGGCGATCCCAACAGCGCACGTGCCTTTGCCAACATGCCGATCGTGATCGTCGGCTATAGCGGCGGCTTCCTGCCGACCGCCTGGAGCCTCGAGGTCGGCGGCATCAGCGACCGCGTCCGTGGCGTCGTGCTGCTCGATGCGGTCTATGGCGAAATGGACAAGTTCGCGTCCTGGATCGAGAGCCATCGCTCGGGCTTCTTCGTCAGCTCCTATACTCACTACACCGCGCGGCGCGACCGCGAGTTGATGAGCATGTTGCGACAGAAGGGCATCGGTGTTTCCGAAGACATGGATGGACCCTTACGTCCCGGCAGTGTCGTGTTCGTCGAAACCGGCGACGGCATCACCCACCGCGACTACGTCAACCGCGCGTGGACGCAATACCCGCTCAAGGACGTGCTGGTGAAAATGTCCGCAACCCCGGCACTGGCGCTGACGCGCGTCGCAGCCACCAGCTCATCCGCATCAAGTCGTTAATCCGGATATAGCGCGCGCCGGCATTTCGACGCGCTGCGGGGCGTTGCCTTCAGGGCCATATTGAGCCGGATCAGCGACTAGCCATCCGGCCCTCGAACCTCAGCTCTTGAGCTTCAGCTTTTGGGCAGCTTCGGAATGCTCTCGGCAAAGCCGTTGAAGCAGGCCAGCCGCTCGTCCTCTTCTTTGAAAAACCGGCAATCGGCGTAGCCCTTGGCCTTCGCCGGCTTCGGCTTGGGCGTCGGCGGGATAATGGCGTCGTAGCAGTTGAGCCGGTCCTTGGTGCCGTCGTCGGTATCGAGACAGGCCTGAAGCCGAGCCGCGATCGATTGCGGCTTGCCCTTGGGCGCTGCAGCCGGCTTGGCGGCGGCCTCTTTGGCGCCGGCCTTAGTCCCCTTGGGCTTCACCTGCACCAGCGGCTTGTCCCCCACCATCGGTGGCTTGTCGGTCTGCGCAAACGCGGAGGCTGAATAGAGCACCGCGGCAACCGCCAGAATCATCCTCATTTCAGTCAACTCTCTTTGGTCCCCACGACGGGCGTTCTAGCGCTCTCCCGCGCGGTTTGCCAAGCGCCTTTGCACACAGGAAAGGTCGGCTTCAGCCTGGGGCGGCAGCAGCGGGCCGTGGCCGGCTCACAAGCACCAGCACCAGCGCCAGCACGACAAAGCCGACCGCCACGAAACCTGTGCTGTGCAGCAGTTCGCGGGCAAACAGCAGCCCCCCGACGGCCGAGCCAATGGCCTGGCCGATATAGAGGACTGACGTATTGAGCGCGACGGTTGCGGGCGCAAGCGGCGGCGCCGCCGCGACCAGCCGCACCTGCTGCATCGAGTTGGTCGAGGCAAAGCCGAGTCCCCAGATCGCCACCGCGATCGCCATCAGCACGAGGGTGCCCGCGCTCAGCGCCCACCCGGTGGTGCCCGCGAGTAACAGGCACGTGAACAGCAACGAGGTCCGATATGGCCCCCATGTGTCGACGATGCGGGTCGCCACCGCAACGCCGAGAAAACCGCACACCCCATAGATGCCGAACACCAGGCCGATCGCGTCCGGGCTCGCCTCGGTCAGCTTCTTGAGCAGCGGGCCCATGAAAGTAAACACTGCGAATTGTCCGGACATCTGCAGCATCGTGATCGCGAGCAGCAGCAGGATCGTCTTGTTGCGTCCGACCTCGCTCCAGGTTTTCAGGTCGACCGGCGTACCCTTCAAGCCGGCCGGCAGGCGCACCAGCAGCAACACGAAGCTGATGCAGCCGAGCGCGCCGATCTCGCCATAGGCGGCGCGCCAGCCATAGCGGCTGGCGATGAACGTGATCAGAGGAAGGCCGACGGCGGCAGCCAACGACCAGCCGAGGAAGATGTAGGCAATCGTGCTGCCACGCCGCTCCGCCGGCACGATCAGCGCCGCCGTACCGGCAGCCTGCGGCGTATAGAGCGCGCCGACGGCGAGCATCACGAGGCGGATGACAAGGAGGCTCATATAATCGGGTGCAAAGGCCGAGGCGACATTGCCAAAAGCGAGCACCGCGAGTGTGGTGGTAAGCAATATCCGCCGTTCGATGCGGCTGGTCAGCCACGCCGTCAGCGGTGAGCCGATGCACAACGTAATCGCACCAAAGGTGATGAGCAGCCCGGCCGCATGGATGCTGATCCCAAGCCCCG
Organism: Bradyrhizobium genosp. A; assembly: GCF_049949275.1. NCBI lineage: Bacteria > Pseudomonadati > Pseudomonadota > Alphaproteobacteria > Hyphomicrobiales > Nitrobacteraceae > Bradyrhizobium > Bradyrhizobium genosp. A. Next base: position 5,441,249 of record NZ_CP188196.1, read on the forward strand.
CGGACAATTCCGGCAGCATCCCCGCCGGCGCCAGCACCGAGCAACCGGTGACGAGATTGCCGAGCATCAGGGCGGTTGGCGTGAAACGGCCGGCGCGAGGATTTTCCATGCAAATGCATGTAGACCAGACCCGCGACCAGTGAAAGGGCATTGGCCGCAATAGTTGGAGCACCGCCCCGGCTTTTGCGCGCCACTTTCTTGGAATTGCCGGATTGCACAGGCCGAATCGCCTGATATATCGCTCGTTCCCGCTTACCTGCGCTCGTTCGCAGGAGTGAGCCTCAGGAGAAAAGCAATGACCGATGACCGCAAGTCCGAATCCGGCTTTCAATACTCCCTCAGCAATCTGAAGCCCGTGACCCCCGCCGCCAAAGTCACCCTCACCTTCCCCGACGGCGCCCAGCGCCAATATGACCAAAACATCACGGGTCTCGATATCGCCAAGGGCATATCGCCCTCGCTCGCCAAGCGCACCGTTGCGATGGCGCTCGACGGCGTGCTCACCGATCTCAACGATCCCATCGAGGCCGATGCAAAGATCGAGCTCGTCAACCGCGACGATCCGCGCGCGCTCGAACTGATCCGCCACGACTGCGCGCATGTTCTGGCCGAAGCCGTGCAATCGCTGTGGCCGGGCACCCAGGTCACCATCGGCCCGGTGATCGAGAACGGCTTCTACTACGACTTCTTCCGCAACGAGCCGTTCACGCCGGAAGACTTCGCCGCGATTGAGAAAAAGATGCGCGAGATCATCGCGCGCGACAAACCCTTCACGAAAGAGGTTTGGGACCGCGAAAAGACCAAACAGGTGTTCCGCGACAAGGGCGAAGCCTTCAAGGTCGAGCTGGTCGACGCCATTCCCGGCAACGAGCCGATCAAGATCTACTATCAGGGCGACTGGTTCGATCTCTGCCGCGGCCCGCACATGACCTCGACCGGCAAGGTCGGCAACGCCTTCAAACTGATGAAGGTGGCCGGGGCCTATTGGCGTGGCGATTCCAACAACCCGATGCTGACACGCATCTACGGCACGGCCTTCGCCAAACAGGAGGACCTCGACGCTTACCTCAAGCAGATCGAGGAAGCCGAGAAGCGCGACCATCGCAAGCTCGGACGCGAGCTCGACCTCTTCCACTTCCAGGAGGAAGGTCCAGGCGTCGTCTTCTGGCACCCGAAGGGCTGGACCATCTTCCAGCAGCTGATCGCCTATATGCGCCGCCGCCTGACCGGAGACTACAACGAGGTCAACGCGCCGCAGATCCTCGACAAGTCTCTGTGGGAGACCTCGGGCCATTGGGGCTGGTATCGCGAGAACATGTTCGCGGCACAGTCGGCCGGCGATGAGGCCGAGGACAAGCGCTGGTTTGCGCTCAAGCCGATGAACTGTCCCGGCCACGTCCAGATCTTCAAGCATGGCCTGAAGAGCTACCGCGACCTGCCGCTGCGTCTCGCCGAATTCGGCGTGGTGCATCGCTACGAGCCGTCCGGGGCCATGCACGGCCTGATGCGCGTGCGCGGCTTCACCCAGGACGACGCGCATGTCTTCTGCACCGAGGATCAGCTTGCTGACGAGTGCCTGAAGATCAACGATCTCATCCTGTCGACCTACGCCGATTTCGGCTTCACCGGCGATCTCACCGTGAAGCTCTCGACCCGGCCGGACAAGCGCGTCGGTACGGACGCGATGTGGGATCACGCCGAGCGCGTGATGGCGACCGTGCTGCGCGAGATCCAGTCGCAGAACAATCACATCAAGACCGAGATCAATCCGGGCGAAGGCGCCTTCTACGGGCCGAAGTTCGAATACGTGCTGCGCGACGCCATCGGCCGCGACTGGCAGTGCGGCACCACCCAGGTTGACTTCAACCTGCCGGAGCGGTTCGGTGCGTTCTACATCGACCATGACGGCGGCAAGAAACCGCCGGTGATGGTGCATCGCGCGATCTGCGGCTCGATGGAGCGCTATATCGGCATCTTGATCGAGCACTATGCCGGCAACTTCCCGCTCTGGCTCTCGCCGGTGCAGGCGGTGGTCACCACCATCACCTCCGAAGGCGACGAATACGCCAAGCAGGTGCTGGAGCAGGCGCGGCGCGCAGGGCTTCGGGTCGAGATCGACCTGCGCAACGAAAAGATCAACTACAAGGTCCGCGAGCATTCGCTGGCCAAAATCCCGGCGCTGCTCGTGGTCGGCAAGAAAGAGGCCGAAACGCATTCGGTCTCCATCCGCCGGCTCGGCAGCGACGGTCAGAAGGTGATGACGACCGCAGAGGCGATCGCCGCCCTGGTCGACGAGGCGACCCCGCCGGATGTCCGGCGGATGCGTGAGGCGGTCTGATCCCTGAAATCGATCTAAAGTCGCTTTCGGTTGCGGGCGTGCATGCTTATCTGGGCATGGCACGCCCGACGACCAGCCGAAGAGGTAACCGCAGTGCCCGACGCCATCGAACTCCTGAAGACCCGTCGCTCGATCAAGCCGCGCGAGATGACCGGCCCCGGTCCCTCGCTGGCCGAGCTCGAGACCATTTTGACCATCGGCGCACGGGTGCCCGATCATGGCAAGCTCGCGCCCTGGCGCTTCATCATTTTCGATGGCGATGCACGCCAGCGCGCCGGCGAGGTGATCGCCAAAGTCTTTGCCCGCAAGAATCCCGGCGCCCCCGCGGCCGATATCGAGACCGAGCGCAAGCGCCTCACCGATGCGCCGCTGGTGATCGGTGTCGTCAGCTTCACCAAGCCGCATCCCAAGGTGCCGGCGTGGGAGCAGGAATTGTCGGCAGGCGCGAGCGTCATGAACATCGTCACGGCCGCGACCGCGCTCGGCTATGGCGCCTGTTGGCTCACCGGCTGGTTCTCGTTCGATCGCGACGTGCTGGACGGGCTTGGCCTCAAGGCGGACGAAAAGCTCGCCGGCCTCGTCCACATCGGCACGCCGACCAGGCCAAGCGAGGATCGTCCGCGACCGGTCCTTTCTGAAATCGTGACACGTTTTTAGCCGACGTCTTGTTGACGCCTCGAACGTCTTGCGGCTTTGATCCCTCGCGCGAGGGAGGAAGCCCGGATGAAGCGTCGTGAATTCTTGGTCGGGGCCGCGCTGCTGGCGGGCTCGATGGCGCGGAGTCGCGCCGCCGACATCCCCGCCCCCTCCGCCGACGGGCTGCGACGCATCACTTCGTTCTTCGAAAACGAGATCACTGCCGGCCGTTTGCCAGGGGCCATCGTCCTGATCCAGCAGCACGGCAAGCCGGTCTATTTCAAGATGCTCGGCGTGCGCGATGTCAGGACGCGGCTGTCGATGACGCCGGACACGATCTTCGCCATCCATTCCATGACCAAGCCGATCACCAGCCTGGCTGCGATGATGCTGATCGACGAGGGGAAGCTCGCGCTCACTGATCCCGTGTCGAAATACATCCCCCTCTTCGCCGGCACCAAGGTGGGAATGGAGATCACCAAGCCCGACGGCTCGATGGCGCTCGAGCTGGTGCCGCCGATCCATCCAGTGACGATCCGGGATCTGATGCGGCACACCTCGGGCATCACCTACGACTATATCGGCGGCAAATGGGTCGAGCTTGCCTACAAGGCGGCCCACATCTTCGAGGGGCCCTTCAACAACAGGGAATTCGCCGACCGTATCGCCAAGCTGCCGCTGGCGCGCCAGCCGGGCACGCTGTGGCGCTACGGTCATTCCACCGACGTGCTCGGCAGCGTCATCGAAATCATCACCAGGCAGACGCTGTACGACGCCTTGAAGCAGCGCATCTTCGATCCGCTCGGCATGATCAATACCAAATTCGTGCTGACGACATCGGACGAGCGCGAGCGCATGGCACGGCCGCTGCCGACCGATCAGATCCTGCTCGATGCCGAGCGCGAGCGTCTCGACCATCCGGAATGGCAATCCGGCGGTGGCGGCCTGCTCTCGACCATCACCGACTATTACCGCTTCTCGCAAATGCTGCTCAGCGGCGGCGAGCTCGACGGCAAGCGCTATCTCAGCCCGGCCGCGTTCAAGGACATGACGACCGATCATATCGGTCCGGGTTCTGGCGTCGAGCGCGACTATTTCTATTTCCCCGGCGACGGCTTCGGCTATGGCTATGGCCTCGCTGTGCGCACCGACCCCGGCAATGCGAAACCACCGCCGCCGGGCTCGCTCGGCGAATTGAAATGGGACAGTGGCAGCGGCACCTATTTCGGCGTCGATCCCAAGCTCGACATGGTCTACCTCCTGATGCAGCAGACCCAGAACGAGCGCAGCCGCATCACGCCGGCGTTCAAGGCGCTGGTCTACGACTGCTTCCCCGAAGAGCTACGCCGCCCGTGAGGCGCGTCGGCCGAAATCGGCGAGCAGCTTTGCGATCTCGGCGGCAGGCCGCGCCGCGCTGAACAGAAAACCCTGCACCTCGTTGCAGCCTTCGGCGCGCAGCCAGTCGAGCTGATCCTCGGTCTCGACGCCTTCCGCGGTCGTGGTGATGTTGAGGCTGCGCCCAAGCCCGGAGATCGCACGCACGATCGCGCCGCAATCGGGCCGGTTTGCCAGATCCTTGACGAACGAGCGGTCGATCTTGATCTTGTCGAACGGGAAGCTACGGAGATAGCTCAGGCTGGAATAGCCGGTCCCGAAATCATCCATGGAAATGCTGACGCCGAGCTCGCGCAATTGATGCAGGATCGCGAGATTGGCGTCGGTCTCGGCCAGGAAGATCGACTCGGTGATTTCGAGCTCGAGCCGCTTCGGCGAAAGGCCGGATTGCGCCAGAGCCGAGATCACGACCTGAACCAGATTGCGGCTGCGGAATTGTGCCGGCGACAGATTGACCGCGACCTTGATGTCGGAGGGCCACTTCACCGCTTCGGCGCAGGCCTCACGCAGCACCCACTCGCCGAGCTGGGTGATGAGACCGATGTCTTCGGCAACCGGAATGAACTCGGCTGGCGAGATCATGCCCTTGTCGGGGTGGTGCCAGCGCAGCAGAGACTCGAATCCTGAGATGCGGTCCGATGCGATCGACACCAGGGGCTGGTAGTGCAGCTCGAACTCGCCATTGGCAAAGGCGCGGCGGAGGTCGACTTCCATGTCGCGGCGCTTCTGCGCCTGGAGGTCCATCTCGCGCTCGAAGAAATGATGCACGCCGCCGCCGTTGGACTTCGCCCGGTATAGCGCCATGTCGGCGTTGCGCATCAACTCCTCCGACGTCTCGCCGTCGCCCGGCGACAGCGCGATGCCGATGCTGGCGCCGATCACCATCTCCTGGCCGTCGATGTCATAGGGCGCTTTCAGCATGTCGATCAGCAGGGTCGCGCAAGCGCTGGCCTCGTTCGGCGAGACGTCTGCCGCCAGAATCACGGCGAACTCGTCGCCGCCGAGCCTTGCTGCGAGATTGGCGCCGCGCACGGCGGTGGTCAGACGTTCGGCCACCTCCTTGAGCAGGTGGTCACCCGAGGGATGCCCGAACGAGTCGTTGATGTTCTTGAACAGGTCGAGGTCGATATAGAGCACACCGACACGCTTGCCGCCGGCCTGGTCGAGCGCCTGCTTCAAGCGCTCCTGGAAATATTCGCGGTTCGGCAGATCGGTGAGCCCGTCATGGTGGGCCATGTGCGCGATCCGCGCCTCCGCCTTGCGCCGCTCGGTGATGTCGACCACCGCGACCAGATAGCCATCGCGATCGTCGAAGACGACGCGGCGGCCAAAGGTCAGCACTTCGATCTCGCTGCCGTCGGCGCGCAGATGCCGCCAGTTGCGAGAGGAATGATAGGTATCGCCGATGCGCTCGAGCGCCTCGGCATGGCTGTCCCATTCGTCCTCGGGCCAGATCTCGTGCAGCTTCATGCGCAGGAACGCGGCGCGGCTATAGCCGTAATGCTGGACCGCGGCATCGTTGACGCCAAGGAATTGCTTGGTGTCGGCGTCGAACACCCACATCGGCATTGGATTGTTGTCGAACAGCAGGCGGAACGAGGCGTCGCGGCGCTTCAGCGCGGTGACATCCGAGATCGCCAGCGAGACGACGTCGGCGAAGGCGGTGGCGCTCAAGCGGAGATAACGGCCATCGTGCTCAATCTCGAGCTGCTCGCCGCGGCCGCCGGAGACGGCCTTGAGCAGAAACGTCATGATCTCGGGCGAAGCCAGCAAGGTGCCGCCCTCACCGATCCGCCGCCACAGCAGACCTCCGGTCGTAATGTTCAGCAGCAGCCCGGCGCTCTTGTTGTGGTGCACGACCTGGAGATCGAACGGCACGCCGTTGGCATCGCGCAGGGCCGCCAGCGAGACGACCGCATCGTCGGTCGCGGAGAAGATCGCATCGAGCAGATTGTATTGCGCGCCGCGCTCGTTGACGTATGTACCGACCAGCGTCGCGCCCCAGCGCGAGGAGGTCGGCAGCGCCAGCAGATCGTAGGTCCTGACCATGCCGTCGCGCACGCAATGCGCGCTCGCCTGGTGCGGTTTGCCGTTTTTGAGCGCGTTCGCCACCGCTTCGGACAACGCGGTCGCGCAATCCGGCGACAGTTCCGCGACGGGAATGTCCCAGCGTTCCTCGCCGAGCCATTTTTGCACGTAACGTCCACTGCGCGAGAGTTCGAGCGCGCCGTCACTCTTGAGCAGCGCGATATGGTCGGCAAGCCGTCCGAGGCTGCCGAGCATCACGTCCTCATAGCGCGGCAGCCGTTCACCCGGCTTCAACGCAGCACGCCATTTGCGCTGAAGCACAGGAATGTCTTCAAACATTTCGGCGGCCGGCGTTCCCGACGCTCTTTTCGCGGCACTCATCGTAGTCCCCAACGCACTTTCCCTCCTCATCCAATGGGGCCCCCCTTAAGGGCGCGTAAAAAGGTCACAGCGCGGGTTCCATTTTAGTGATTATGACAGTTTTAAGTCGAGCGATGGTTAGTGGGCGTTAGAGACTATGACGGTTGCGTAAAATGCGATGCGTCGGAGTGTGGGGAGCACCAGTCGCGCCCGCTGGTGCATGGGCCCCGGCTCTGCAGCGCACCGCTGCGCGCTGCGCTGCGTCCGGGGCACGAGACCGTCGTTGAATGACTGACATGAGTTCGCATCCTCGCGGCGCATTTCACCCGAGTCTTGCTTCGTTGCCTCACCCTCAATTGAAAGAGGGCGCAGGGAAGGCCGGGTGCCGGCTGGCACCCGCGGTCCACTGTGCGATGGTTGCGCTACAAGACTCTGCACAGCGGCATACAGGTGAAGCCAGGACATCCGGCCTTCCCTGCGCAGTGGTTTGACGGCTTATGTCGCGCTCTCCCCGGGGAGCGATGCACTATTGCCCCCGTCGTCTCGCAGATGACTGATACGAGGCCCGGTTGAGCCACACGCATCACCACGAGTCTTGGCGCACAGACCCCGGGCGCCAGGACCACACGATTTCGCCGTACGCAGATCACACCGGTCGTGTGCGCGAGGTCTCCGCTCACGGTTGCCCGCCCTGCGAAGCCTTTCGCGCCGATGTGACCCACGTCCACCGCCGCCCGGCCCGCGTTCGTGACGATCGGGATACGCCCCTCTTCCTTGGGCCGGAGTGAGTGACACATACGCCATTTCCGAATTTCGGTAAAGTGGAATATTTTTGGTGAGCGGCATCGACCAAGGGATGGCGTGTTTTGCCGGTCGGGCAACACAAGGTCTTGTAGCTCGATGGGCAAAGCGACATCTGGGATTCTAACCACGAGCGGTCCCGGGTGTCGCTTCGTTCACCCAGGCTGCGGACCCGTACCGATCGAATCTAGTCCTCGCTCGCAGCCGCGGAACGGTTGCGCAAGTGGGCCTGCGACAACAGGAAGAACAGCGCGCGCTCGCCGTGATATTTGGCGGACGGCCGCGTGCGCTCGAAGCCGTCGGCAAATATCTTGCCGGACTGGTCGCAGACCTGCCACCGCCAACCGAACCGTTTGCGCCTCGTGAGGATCACTTCGAACATACCGACGAGCTTTGCCCCTGCTCCTTGCCGGTCTCGCAAAGCCACCAGGCCCTGCGCCGGCCTCCCCCATTGGACGGATGCCCGACATATAGCCCAGCAGGATGGAAAGCGAATGAAATTGATTATCGGAAATACGTATCTTGCACCGGTTATGACGACGTCGCATCGAGCCTGGAATAAGCCGATGTCGCCGGTGTTTACCGGTTCCGCGGCGCACCGTGCGCGCGAGCAAAACGGTATCCCGAGATAGATTCACCGTGCGCGAGATGAGAAGTCGCCGCGACCACGTCGGGCCCGACGTCGCGCCTTAGCGCGCGACGACTTCGACTTCGCCGTCGACGCCGTTCACGACGTTGAAGCCGCGCTCGTAGACCTTGCCCTCGTTCTTGGCGATGGCGCGGTATTCGCCCTCGGAGAGCACAACGCGGGGGAAGGCGCCGATCGATTCCTTGATCACGTCGCCGCCGGGCGTCAGCACCGACCAGGCGGTGTTGGCGAGCGCCTCGCCGCCCTTGTCGCTGACGAGCTTGAGCGTGATCACGGCGGCGCGGTGGGTGATGGTGACGTCGGTGAGCTTGCCGGCCTGGACGCGGATGTCCGAGCGCACCACCGAGTTGGCGTCGCCATAGTTGGAGATGATGTAGTAGGTGCCCTCCGGCAGCAGCACGACGTCGCCGGCGGCGACGTTCGGCACCAGCGAGGCGCGCTCGCCGGATTCGAACTGGCTGCCCTTGTAGATCGCGAACGAGATCTGGTTCAGCGGAATGCGGCTGGTGCCGACCCGGCCCTCGATGCGCAGGCCCCCGGCCGGCAGCAGGAAGGATTCGCGGTCGGTCTCGGCCTTCAGGCTGACGGTGCGCACCGCGCTGACGAGGCCGAAGGCGACGTGCACGACGTAATTGCCCGGCGGCAGCACGATGTTGGGCGTCGCGCTGCGATCCTCGCGGATCAGCTTGAAGGTGCCGTTCTCGTCGGGACGATCGGCAAACACCCGCCACACTAGGCCGCTGCTGATCGCAGGCGTGTCCTTGCCGTATTTGGCGCTCAGGGACAGCACGGCCTGTCCGAGCGCGGCCGCATTGAGGGGGGCCGCCGGCGGAACGCTCGTCACCGCGGGCGGCGGCATGGTGGGCGTGTTCGGCTGCGTCAGGGTCGGCGGCAGGCTCGGCGGGCCGGCGCCCGGACCGGAGGGCGGCGCCAGGCTGACGGCGCCGCCGGGATCCGGTACCGAAGCCGGGGGCACCGGCGGCGGCCGATCCAAGAAAAGCTGGGCCTGCGCAGCATTCCGGCCTGAAACAACGAGGCATGCGGCAAGGACGAGCACCGGCAGCAGCTTGCCGCCGCGCCGCCATCCGATGATGCCGTCACCCCCGAGAGTCATGCCCTTTGCTTTTCACCGAAAACGCGGCAAATTCAAGCCTCTGAAACCCCGGGAATTACGGCCCGAGCAGTTCTATGGAACCCGAATGACGCCTGCGTGATTACATCAGAGGCAACCGGCGCTCGCCATACTCCTGCCCCCTGCGTCCAGAACGCTATAAACCAAGCTTTGCCCTCTGTCTGGCGAAGCGGAAGCGCGGCGCCTACTCTGGAGTGAGGACGGCCCGGAGTTAGGAGAGTTTCGGAGATGTTGAGAGGTCGGAGCGTGAATGCCTCCAATGGCGAGAAAGTCGGGCTCGGCAGCATTCGCAAACCGGTCCTTGGCCTGGCGCTAGGCGGCGGTGCGGCGCGCGGTTTTGCCCATATCGGTATCATGAGGACGCTGCTGGCCAACGGGATCGTGCCCGATGTCGTGGTCGGCACCTCGATCGGCGCGGCCGTCGGCGGCGCCTATGCGGCCGACCGGCTCGACACGCTGGAAGACTGGGCGCGCAGCCTGCAAGGCGTGCGCAACATCCTCGGCTATCTCGACATCCGTCTCGACGGCTCGGGCCTGATCGGTGGCGAGAAACTCGCTAGCCGGCTCGAGAAGGCGATCGGCCAGACCATGATTGAGGACCTCCCGATGAAGTATGCCTCGGTCGCGACCGAGGTCCGCACCGGCCATGAGATCTGGCTCACGCGCGGCCGCCTGATCGAGGCGATACGTGCCTCCTATGCGCTGCCCGGCATCTTCTCGCCCGTGATGATCGGTGACCGCTGGCTGGTCGACGGCGCGCTGGTGAATCCGGTGCCGGTTTCGGCTGCGCGGGCGCTCGGGGCCGAAATCGTCATCGCCGTCAATCTGTCCACCGACGTCTTCACGCATTCGACGACGATCTATCAGCACGGTACGAGACCCGCGCCGGTTGCCCCAGTCACTGAGACGACTCCGGCCAAGCGGCGCTTTCCGCGCTTCTTCTCGCCGGAGAACACCGTCAAGCGCGAGTTCTTCGGCACCGCTGGTCGTCCCGGCATCTCCTCGGTGATGGTGGATGCCTTCAACATCATGCAGGACCGCATCACCCGCGCGCGGCTCGCCGGCGATCCGCCCGACCTTCTGATCACGCCGCGGGTCGGCCAGTACGGCTGGTTCGACTTCCATCGCGCCGAGGAGCTGATCGCGCACGGCACCCGCGCCGCCGAACGCGCGCTGGAGTCGATCCAGGAAACGATCGACGTGCTGGCGCCGGCGCCTGAAGGCGCCGCGCCCAAAGCGGTGGAGTAAGCTCGGCGCGTAAGGCGGCTCAGGCCGTCTTGATGTAGTCGCGCAGCGCTTCCTGCTCGGACTCGTATTCCTGGACCCGGCGCTTGACGATGTCGCCGATCGAGATCAGCCCGACCACCTTGTTGTTATCCAGCACAGGGAGGTGGCGGAACTTACCGGTGGTCATCATTTCCATGAGCTCGGCAACCGTGTCGGTCTCCTTGCAGGTGACGACCTTGCGGGTCATGACCTGAGCCACTGGCTCTTCGAGCACGCCCGCACCGCGCTCACCGAGCACGCGGACGATGTCGCGCTCCGACAGGATGCCCTCGAGCCGGCTCTCGTTCATCACCAGCACCGCGCCGATCTTCTTCTCGCCGAGCAACTTGACTGCGGCAGCCAGCTTCGCGTCGGGCTCGACGCTCATGATCTGGTGGCCCTTGGTATTGAGAATGGAACGTACCGTCATTGTCGCCTCCTGAATCGGATCCGTTCGCTTTGCGCGGCCCGGACTTGTTCGCGAGTCTTCAACTAACAGTTTCGGCGCCGGTTTCACCTTCAGGCGCTTTGCGAAGCGCAGCTTCTATGAGCTTGCTGCTTCGGAACATTCTTCTCGGGAATGATGGATGAATTCGGGCTACGCCGCAAGCGCCGCTTCAAATACCGTTTGAAATGTCCTGTGATGACGCATCCGCAGCATCATCGCTTCGCACACGCGGCACGGGATCGAACAGCGCGAACAGCAACAGCCCCGCGAAGAAGCCGCCGATATGCGCCTCCCAGGCCACGCCCGCGCTGTCGCTTTCGACGCCGATGGCGCCGACGCCGAAGATGACGTTGAGGGCGAACCACACGCCCAGGAAGCCGACGATGCGCCGGTCGCGCAGGGCCTGCAACAGCGGCAAAGCCGGAACCTTTGCGGCGGTATCGGCGTCCGAACGGCTGAACGACAGGAAGCTGCCGCGCACGAAGGCGAACCGGATCGCCGCCGCCATCGCGCCCGATACCGAGGCCGAGGCGCCGATCATCGGCACCACCGCGTGCTCGTGGGTGACGAGATGGGCGAGCGCGCCAGCGGCGGCCGTCACCGCCAGGAACACGAGGAAGCGCACCGCGCCAAACCGCCGCGCCAGCGCGCTGCCGAACGGCAGCAGCCACAGCACGTTGAAGGCGAGATGGGTGAGGTTGGCATGCAGCAGCGAATAGGTGACGAAGGTCCAGACCTTGGCACCGGCACCGCCCTCGAATTGCAAATTGACCAGTGAGGAATCGTAGCGCTTCGGGATGAAGCCGAAGACGTCGATGGTCCAGTTCTCCAGCTCGGGCGGCAGCAGCACCCGCAGATGGATCACCGCCAGCAGGACGACATAGGCCGTCAGCGGCAACGGCAGCGTCAGGATCGGCTCGCGCGGGGCCTCTTCGAGGACGACCGGTTGGTCTGGCGGTGGTTGTGGCGGGGAATCCAAGGGGGTTCGCTTTCAGGCGCGATCGAAGCAACAGCTTGGAGATAGTCGCCTTTACCGGCCTTGCGCAAGTGCACAAAAGGAAAAGGCAGGGCCCTGGGAAAGCCCTGCCTGTCCGTGTCGATCTTGCCGGCCCCTAAAGCGCGTGACCGCGCTTCAGGTTGTTATTTGAGCATGATCTTGCCGGAAAACCGCTACGCACTTTTCCGGATCATGCCGCAGAGGAACAAGGAGTATCCCCACCCCTCCCCGCGGCCAGTGACCAAACTGTTTGACGCCCGTGTACAGGCCTCGCCGAGAACCTGGAAGAAAGCGGCGAGGCTTGCGACCGCAATCACCATAGCAGCCGCCCCGCCGCGGCAAAGCGCATAGTTAATTTAACGTTAACGACGCAAAGGCAGCCCGCGCGAGGCCAAAAACGCCCACGCGGCATGGACGCTGCAATTCCCCTCCTGCACAACAACACAGGGATCTCAGGTGCACTGAAGCGGGACAGCTTTGTCCCACATGGTGCGGCCCCGGGGTAAGCGTCAGTCATGAAACATCCGTCGAGCCGCGCATTCTTCGCGTATTGGGACAAGAAGCGCGGCAGCGCGCGAGCGCCTGATCGGGCCGATATCGACCCGGCCGCCGTGCGCGAGCTGCTCGGCGACATCTTCGTCCTGTCCTGCGAGCCGAAGCTCGGCTTTCCCTTCCGCGTCGCCGGCACCCGCGTCTGTGCGCTCGCAGGCCTCGATCTCAAGGACGCGAGCTTCGCTGCGCTGTTCACGGAAGGTAGCCGCGGCGAGATCGAAGAGATCGCGACCATCGTCGCCGACGAAACGCTCGGCGCCATCGCCGGTGTCACCGCCACGCGCGCGAATGGCACCAAGGCACATCTCGAGCTGCTGCTGCTGCCCTTCAACGCTCGCCCGCACACGCCGGTGAGCGTGACCGGCGTGCTTGCGCCGTTCGACGACGAATGCGGCGCGCTTTCCGCCTTCACCGTCACCTCCTGGCGCTATCTGCATCAGCCGGAGAAGCTGCTGCCGCGGGCGATCCGCAAGCTGCAGATCGCACGCGGGTTGATGGTGTATGAGGGGCTGAGGTAGAGCAACGTTCGTGCCGTGCGCGCAGCGCGTGCAAAACGGCCCCGACCATCATCTCTGAATCAGATGGCGATCAGACACGCCGGCCTGCAGTCTTGCGATCCATCAACGGAACCTTACCCACTTCGATACGTTTGCTCGTTTGCCGGGCGAGTATCTGCACGGCAACGCGGCTCGGCCGCAGACGATGCGTTCCTAGCCGCTTCCGTCGAGGGACGATTACCCGTGATGGAGCACGTGACCAGAGTTGGTAATCGCCTGTTAGCTGCGTTACCGTCGGCCGACTTCGCTTTGCTTGCACCGCATTTGCGGAAGGTACCGCTCCAGCACGACGCAGTCCTGGTTCGATCGGGAGACCGGATCGATCACCTCTACTTCCCCTGCAGCGCCGCAATCGCCCTCATCATGGAGCTGCCGAACGGACAGACGGCCGCAACCGCCGTGATCGGCAACGACGGCGCCGTCGGACTCATGACGGCGCTCGGCCCCCTCCGCTCACCCATGACGGCGGTCGTCCGCGTCGCCGGCACCGCGTTGCAAATCTCGCCCGCGCGATTTCAAACTGCGCTCAAGCGCAGTCCCGCTCTCAGAAGTCTGGTTCAGGTTCTCGCCAGGGCGCTAATGACACAAATCCAGCACGTCGCGGCCTGCAATGCGCTGCACTCCGTCGAAGCCCGCTTGGCCCGCTGGCTGCTTCACATTCACGATCGGACGGGCGGCGGTGACGTTCTGCCCTTGACGCAAGAGACGCTATCGGAATTGCTCGGCGTCCGGCGTACCACGGTCACGCACGTCGTGGGCGCACTTCGAACGTCAAGGGCCCTGAAATCCAGTGGGCGCGGTCAACTCGAGATCGACAGGCGGCGACTCGAGGTCGTCGCATGCGAGTGCTACAAGGTGATGAGCCGCAGGATCGATCGGATCGTTTCGCAGGATGCCTTGAGGCTCCTTCACGCCGCGCCAGCGCCGAACGACTCCCTACCCCCGTGCTTCCCGTTCGCCAAGGCCGACTCGTAGACCCAGGCCTCTTTGGCGAACCACTCGTGCGTCGCCGCGCACTTCCTGCAATATGTCCGCGAAAAGAACACTGCACTGCATCGAAACCTATCGCGATCCATCTCGATGCCCGTCGGAATGACGCTTCCCGTTTCCGGGCACTTGATCATCACCATACCCATCTTGATTTCCTCCAGCTTGGCATCACCTCACGGCGAGGGATGGCCGCCATCGGCTGGATGGCGTCTCTTCTGGCGAAGACGCTCATCCAGCCGATCGAGGCGGTCCGTTGCTTTCAAGCAGTCCTGTGCAAAACCCGGTTGAAGCTCTTTTTGATCGGCTCGGTCGTCTCGATCGCGGCCTTTTAGGCCAGGTCCCAAAGCTCCCGGTTTTGGGCGGAAGCCGCTTCAAAGGTCTTGCGGCCGTGGGCGGTGGAGAGGTTCACGAGATCCGCAAACGATCTCGCATCCGCAAGCTCGGAGAGGAAGTCTAGCGCTGAGGTGGTCCTAGTGTTGGATATTTCGATGACCTTGGTGCCGTAATCGGCGGCATGCTTGGCATTGGTCGAACAGGCGTCGTAGAGAGCGCCGGTGACTTCCTCGGAAGTCGCCTTCATCTGCTCGAAATTTACCTTGGCCCGCGCGGCGGCCGGCTCGGCGAGATTGCCGAAGATCGTCTGGATGTTGAAAAAGGGTACGTCGAATTGGAGCCTTGCGCTTCCGTTGGCCATTCCATTCAGCGGAGCGGCATTCGTTTCGGCTTTCACATTGGCATCACTCACGGGCTTTCATCCTTTCAAGCGAAACTAGATAATGGATTGAAGACTCCCCGACGCGTCCTGGTGCTTGCTGCACCGGGACACCAGTGCCCCTACTTTCACGTTGGTGGGATGCCGCTGCGGCTGTACCGCTCTCGCCCCCTGCCGGAGCCAACTATGGCCAACGACAATCGAAGCTTCGGTTCGCTTTCGGACTCTTGACTTGATTTAATTCGAATCATGCGATGACGCGGCGCAGACCGCATCCCGCCTCTTTAAAGTTGCTGCAATCGTATGCGCCAACTTGAGATCAGTGCCGGCGTTGGCGCCGGACATCGCCTGCACCGGCGATCTGCCGCAAAGATATTTTTGGCTGCGTACATCAGCGCGGCGGAATAAATTGCGTTGTTGAAACGGAACATTCGAGATGAGCAAGCCGCATTGGCGTCGCGCGCACGCAACCGACCTTGAGGCGATCAGCGCGATCGGGGCGCGAATTCATCCCGATCTCCCCGAGCGCCCCGAAGTGCTTTCGGAGAAGCTGCGGCTCTATCCGGACGGCTGCTGCGTGCTCGCTGCAGCCAACGAGATCGCAGGCTACGGCCTCGCGCATCCCTGGATGCAGCAACAGATTCCGCCGCTTGACGGGTTTCTCGACCGATTGCCCGATGCTGCCGATTGTCTCTACGTGCACGATGTCGCCGTGCTGCCCGAGTTCCGCGGCGGCATGGCGCGCGCTTATGTCGCAGAGGTCGAAGAGCTCGCGCGATCATCAGACATCACAACGCTTGCGCTGGTCTCGGTCTACGGCACGCGACCGCTGTGGGAGCGTCTCGGCTTCCAAGGCGTCGCATCGGATGCGGCGCTGCGCGACAAGCTCTCGTGCTATGGCGCGAGCGCGACCTACATGCTGCGCGGGCTCGGCAAATAGCCGGCCTTCCCTGCGCGCAGCCTCACGCAGGCGTGAAGCCTATCCTCGAACCGGTTTCGACCAGCCTCCGTCGAAGAATTGCGCGAGCCGTTCCGGTCTCGCCGAACTGAGGCTGGAGAGCTCGCATGAAACTGACATTGCCCAAAGCGGCTTTGATTGCATTTGTTGCCACGACCGCGTTCACCGCCACCAGCGCCAACGCTCTGCAATTCCGTACCTATACTTGCGATGTCGCCTTTTTCGGAGGCTGCGACATCCGCATCGAACAGCCGCAAACCGCAGTGCGTCGCGTCGTCAATCGGGACACGTCGCCAACCTACATGAAGCAGTCCGACTCTCGCTACAACTCCGCCATGGGATATGCCGGCGGTAGTGGTGGCGGAGGAGGTGGCGGCGGAGGCGGAGGTGGCGGCGGCCGCTGAGCTCACAGCTGACTTTTCAGATGATGCCGCCGGTGCAATCCGGCGGCATCTTCGCGGTCTGCGCTGACGGTCGCGGCAGTTCA
This sequence comes from Bradyrhizobium genosp. A, assembly GCF_049949275.1. NCBI lineage: Bacteria > Pseudomonadati > Pseudomonadota > Alphaproteobacteria > Hyphomicrobiales > Nitrobacteraceae > Bradyrhizobium > Bradyrhizobium genosp. A. Next base: position 5,457,555 of record NZ_CP188196.1, read on the forward strand.
GCTGCGGCGCTTCTTCTTGCCCTTCTTCGCGGAAGCGCCCGGCCATTCGGTGACCGACGGCGCATATTTGGCGTCACCGGATTTGTCTCCGAATTTCTTCTTCCCGAACGCCGGCTTGCCGAATTTCCCGTCGTCGTGAGGTTTGGCGTGCGGCTTGCCCTGGTGTTTGGCTTCTTGCTTTCCCCGCGGCGTGTCGTGCTGCTTCGGTCCGGTCGCGTTCCAGGGATTGTCGCGGCGGCGGACAACATGATCGTCGTCAGCTTCATCGCGCTGCGGAGCGCGTGCGCGCTTCTCCGCCGGCGCCTGCTCTTGCGGCGCGCCCGTCATCGGCTCGATGCGGATGCTGTCTTCCTTGTCCGGACGCTTGACCTTGGCGGCGAAAGACTCCGCCACCCGCTCGGAAATCTCGAACTCGGTGGTGGTGTCCATGACCTTGATCGCGCCGATGTCGCGCTTGTCGATGCCGCCGCGGCGGCAGATCATCGGCAAGAGCCAGCGCGCCTCCGCATTCTTGCGGCGGCCGATGGCGGCCCGGAACCAGACGGTGGGCTCCGCCATGACGTGCTTCGGCGATGATTTGCCCGATTTGGCACGAGGTCGCTCAGAGCGGTCGTCGCCACGCGGTGCGCGATCGTCGCGGTGACGATCGTCACGCGGCCGGCTGCTTCGCTCGCCGGGATCGATGATGTCTTCCGGCGACGGCAGCCGCGCGCGATAGAGCCGCGCCAGCGCCGCGGCGATATCCTCGGCCGAGCGCTCGGCCAACAAGGCCTGCGCCAGCACCAGATCGTCGGCGGTCGTCTCCTCGGTAAACAACACGTCCTTCATGCGCTCATGATCGAGCTTGCGGATTTCATCCGCCTGCGGCGCCGTGCCCCAGTTCGCCTCGATGCCGGACAAATTCAGCAGCACCTCCGCACGCCGCCGTCGTACCGGCGGCACCAGCAGGACGCTTGTGCCCTTTCGGCCCGCACGTCCGGTGCGCCCGGAGCGGTGCTGCATGACCTCCGGGTCGTTCGGCAAGTCCGCATGAATGACGAGGTCGAGGCTCGGCAGGTCGATGCCGCGCGCGGCGACGTCGGTCGCCACGCAGACACGGGACCGTCCGTCCCGCAACGACTGAAGCGCCGTGGTGCGCTCGTTCTGGGTCAATTCGCCTGACAGAGCGACCACGGAAAAACCACGCTCCAGCAACGCCGCCTGCAAATGCCTGACGGCATCTCGCGTGTTGCAGAACACCAGTGCGCTTGGCGCTTCGAAGTAGCGCAGGACGTTGACGACGGCGTGCTCGACATCGCCGGGGGCGACCCGGATAGCGCGGTACTCGATGTCGGCGTGACCGCCTTCGTCGCCCGCGACCTCGATCCGAAACGCCTGCTGCTGATACTGCTTCGCCAGCGCCACGATGCCGCGCGGAAACGTCGCCGAGAACAACAAGGTGCGCCGCGTGTCCGGGGTGGTCTTGAGGATGAACTCCATGTCCTCGCGAAAGCCGAGATTGAGCATCTCGTCGGCCTCGTCGAGCACGACGACCTTCAATTCCGAGATGTCGAGGCGGTTGCGCCGCAGATGGTCGCACAAGCGGCCGGGCGTGCCGACGACGATGTGGGCTCCGGCTGCCAGCTCGCGCTGCTCGCGGCGCGGGTCCATGCCGCCGACGCAGGAGACGACGCGCGCTTGCGCATGCTCATAGAGCCAGGTGAGCTCGCGCTGGACCTGCAAGGCAAGCTCGCGGGTCGGCGCGACGATCAGGGCCAGAGGTGCTGCGGCCCGTTCGAACTGCTCGGCACCATCGAGCAGATCCTTGGCCATGGCCAATCCGTAAGCGACGGTCTTGCCCGAGCCGGTCTGGGCCGACACCAGCAGGTCGCGGTCGACGGCATCCTCGCCGAGGACGGCAAGTTGAACCGGGGTCGGCGAATCGTAATTGCGCTCAGCCAAGGCACGGGCGAGCGGCGGGGTCAGGGCCGGAAAGGACACGGGATGAAAAACCTTGGTTGGTCCGGGGGCGCGGAACGGAAAGCCGAGGGGCCCGACGCTGCAGTCACTGCAGAAGGCCCGGTCACACCCATGATGATTTTGATTTGGACGCTCTTTACGCCAGAAGCAGCCAAATCACCATGGCTTTGATGCATGGCATTGGCGACAGGGTGAACAGGCCCGGGATGCTCAGACCGGCGCTTTTCTGCGTGCTTTGACGCCTCCAGCACGCTTTTGGGCCCGGAACGGCGGACTTTTGCGGTCATCTCGCCTAAATTGTGCGCGATTGGGTGTGCCAGGGATGCATGCATGACCTCGTCAGGCCAACGTCATTGCGGCGACTGCACGCTTTGCTGCAAGGTGATGGCGATCGAGGCGCTCGCCAAGCCGGCGGGCACCTGGTGCACGCATTGCAAGCCCGGCCGCGGTTGCGCGATCTACGCCAATCGGCCTGCCGCGAAAGTGGTGGCGCGACGGTGGTGAAGGAGAGCGGGATCTGACGCATTCAAACCTTGTCAGGCCCGGCGCTCGATCCCAAATCGCTTCTCGACGGGATCAACGCGACAGGGACGACACATGACCGACAGCATATCGCTGGCCGACAAGCTATCGACCTTCCACGACCACTGGTCGCCGCGCACGGTCACGACCTTCAACGATTGCGACGTGATGGTGGTGAAGGTGAAGGGCGAATTCACCTGGCACAAGCACGACGACACTGACGATTTCTTTCTGGTCCTGAAGGGCCAGCTGGACATCGAATTGCGGGACCGCACGGTGACGCTCGGGCCGGGCGAGCTCTATGTCGTGCCGAAAGGTGTCGAGCATCGCCCGGTGGCGCGCGAGGAGGTTCATCTGCTGCTCATTGAGCCGACGGGCACGCCGAACACAGGCGACAAGGCCACCGCCGCAGCGCGCAAACTCGCATAGAGGGTGCGATTCTAATCCCTTGACGTCACGAGCCTGCTGAAGCTGCCAGCCAGCCTTGCTCTGAGCCGCAAGACACAGTCTTTCGCCGCGTGGCTCAAGGCGCGGATGGCGCGCCAGGCTTCGGTGGCCTGCAGCCATGCCTTCATCTCGCTGAACTTCCCGTAGCCCCACGCGAACGCCGGAATCCGCATCAGCTTGTCCCGCGTGAGGTGGAACAGGCGCTCGACAAGCACGAGCTTGAGCAACTCGCAACCGACAAACGCCGCCACACCGCTCAGGAACTGACCGGTTGCGACGAGGTAGGCCGCCAATGGCTTGATCGGCTCCAGGATGATCACCGGCACGGAAAACAGCGCGAGCGAGGGATAAGGCGGCAGCGATTTGATCCAGGCGCGCAGCCGCTTGAAGTCGAAATTCCGCGTAAGCCAGCGCGAGATTGGCATCGCCACGGCCATGAACACCGCATCCACCAGGAAGTAGATGGCGGCCAGGACGTAGGTGATGGGTTTCAGGATTCGCTTCACAATAACTCTCCAGTGAACTGAAAGCCGGAACTGGGGCTTAAGTTTCACCACGACGTGAATAAGTCGAGGATTCCCTGGGGAACTTTTTGGGCGTTCGCCCCGGGCTTTGTCTGTTCGTCCCTCACTCGACCAGCTCCGGCCACGGCACGATGGTCGACTTCACCGTCTTCATCGCCATCGCGTCCTTCACCGCCTGTGCCACGCCCGCTTCCGTGAACGGATAGATCGTCTGCATCTTCAGCCAGGGATATTTGTCGCGGGTGCGGTAGAGCATGTCGACGCCGAGCGGCAGATCGTTGCCGGTAAAGCCCCAGGAGCCCAGCACATTGAGGTCCTTGGTGCAGATGCGGTGCCAGGAGGTCTCGATCGAGCCCGCGTCGGTGAACTGGCCCATCTCGACATAGGCACCGCCGTCGCGGAGCATCTCGATGCCTTCGGGGCCCGCGGTCGGATGGCCCGAGCAATCCATCACCAGATCGGCGCCAAAGTGGCCTACGATCTCGCGGACGCGCGCGATACGATCTTGCGGCGATGTGATCTCCTCGATGTTCACGGTCGCTTCCGCGCCGAACTCTCGCGCGAGCTTGAGACGCGGCTCCTCGGGCGCGCCGACGCAGATCACACGCCCTGCCCCCATCTCCTTTGCGGCCGCGACCGCCAGAATGCCGATCGGGCCCGAGCCCTGGATCACCACCGTGTCGGCCCAGCTGAAGCCGCCGGCGCGGGTCGCACGGTTGAACGCGCGGATGCAGGAGGTCAGCGGCTCCGACAGCGCGCCAAGGCGCAGCGACATGTCGTCGGGCAGCTTGTAGATCTTGGTGCCCGGCAACATGTCGAGATCGACATAGACAGATTCGGCCCAGCCGCCCCACATGTGCGGCGCCTTGTCGAAGCCGAGGTAGCGGCCGTAATAGACCGGCGTCAGGCATTTGTTGGCGGTCTGCGGATAATGAATGCAGTAATAGCAGCGGCCGCACGGCATCAGCGGCGGGATCATCACCTTTGATCCTACCTTGAGCGGCTTGCTCATGAAATCCTCGGTGAATTCATCGCCGCATTCGACGATGACACCGCCGATCTCATGGCCAAGCGTGAACGGCCAGGGCAGCGGCTTCGGCCAATGGCCTTTCAGGATATGCAGATCGGTGCCGCAGACGCCGCACGCACCGATCTTGATCAGCGCACCCTTGCGGCCGACCTTTGGCCACGGCACGGTCTTGATCAAGGGCTCGGAGCCCGGCCCTGCGTGGGTGCAGACGCGGATCTGTTCCATGGCTGTTTCCTCGCGGCCCGTCTGTATTGATTGTTGGGTGCGGGCGTGACACGAAGCGTATGTGAGATGCGCAGTCGTGCCAAGCGAGCAGTCTCGTAGCCTGCGTATAGCAAAGCAGAATGCGGAATGGCGATTGCCGCGTTCACCGTCGTCATCCCCGCGCAAGCGCGCGCACCTCAGGATGACGGCGGAGCTTGCGGTGGCAGCGCGGCTGCCCGACGCACACCCAATTGTCTTGAGCACTCGCCAACGAACGTGTAAGGCCGCAGCAGTTCTGTGCTGGTGATCGCTTGAACCCCCTTCCGCAAAATCTTGTGGCCGCGTCCGGCGATGACGTCCGTGCCCTACCGGCTGCAGTTCATCGCCTCCGTGCTGGCGATGATGGCCGACAATATCGAGCACGTGATCAGCTGTTGGGTGGCCGAGTGCTGCTGGCGCTGCTGTGTCTTCTCTATCTCCATCAGCGCGCGACGGGCAAGGCTGCAGGTTGACTCTCGTCTCTCCCCACCGCACGCTCTTCGCAACGGCCGGGGAGTTGAGGCATTGCGCAATCGCTGGGCTATTCTTGCGATCCTGTTCGTCGTTCGCCTCACCATCGCGTTCCAGTTTCAGAGCGTGGCGGCGGTCGCACCGTTGCTTGAAAAGACATTCGGCATTGGGCTCGCCGATATCGGCATCCTGATCGGGCTTTATTTCACACCGGGCGTCCTGCTGGCGCTGCCGGGCGGCGCGATCGGGCGAACCCTTGGCGACAAGCCGACCACGATCGCGGCGCTGCTGCTGATGACGGCGGGCAGCCTGGTGATGGCCACCACCGACATCTGGGGCCTGCAGATGGCGGGCCGGCTCGTCTCCGGCGCCGGCGGTGTGCTGCTGACGGTGCAGCTCACCAAGATGGGCACCGACTGGTTTGCCGGCAAGGAGATCGCAACCGCGATGGCGATCTTCGTTAACTCGTGGCCTGCCGGCGTTGCGATCTCGCTGCTGGTGCTGCCGGCGATCGGCACCGCCCATGGCGCCGGCGCCGTATTCGCAGCAACGGGCGCGCTGAGCGCGATCGGCGTTGCGCTGATCATGTTCTATCAGCCGCCGCCGGGCGCAACAGTCAGCAAAGCCGGCTCAGCTCGGCTCGATCCGCTCGCGTTGCTGGCGGTGGTTGTCGCCGGGCTGATCTGGGGCCTCTATAATGTCGGCTTCGCCATGATCTTCTCGTTCGGCCCCTCCTTGCTCGCCGAGCGCGGCTGGAGCATTGCGGCGGCAGGCTCGGCGATCAGCGTCGTGATGTGGCTGTCGGTGATCTCGGTGCCGGCAGGCGGCTATCTCGCCGATCGCTTCAAGCGGCCCTTTATATTGGCGATCGCGGCCAGCCTCGTGGTGGCCGCCCTGCTGGCCTGGTTGTCCCGGTCGGATGCCGTGATCACGATCCTGGTCCTGATCGGGCTGATTGGCGGCCATCCGGCCGGCCCGATCATGAGTCTCGCCGCCCGCGTGCTCGTCCCGGAGACCAGGGCAATCGGCATGGGCGTGTTCTACACCCTCTTCTATGGCGCCATGATGCTGGGGCCGGCGGTGGCGGGGTGGCTGGCCAAATCAGCCGGAACGGCCGCGGTCGCGCTCGACCTCGGCGCGGTGACGGTTTTGGCCTGCCCGCCGCTGATGTGGCTGTTTGAACGCATTGTGTCGGTTCGTGTTCGCCGCGCCAAATCATAACGCGGCATTAACCCTATGCACCTTAGGGTCGTGCTGGACTCCGCCCGGGCGGGGGGTCGGGTAGTGAAAATGGCGTTGGCGAACAAAAAATTTCTTCCGGCCGCCGAGGAACGTCGGCGTTTCCAGCGGGTGAAGGTCCACCTGCTCGGCCGTTACATGCTGCCGGATCGCCGTGAATTCCCCTGCCAGGTGATCAACATGTCGCCCGGCGGGCTGGCGCTGCTGGCGCCCGGCATCGGCAATGTCGGCGACCGCGTGGTCGCCTATCTCGACCATATCGGCCGGGTCGAGGGCAAGATCACCCGGATCATCGACAACGGTTTTGCCATGACGGTGGGCGCGACGCCGCGCAAGCGCGACAAGCTCGCGGCCCAGCTGACCTGGCTCGCCAACCGCGACATTCTCAACCTGCCGGAAGACCGCCGCCACGACCGTATCGTGCCGCGCAACCCGATCGCGGTGCTGACGCTCGAGGACGGCACCAAGATGACCTGCCGTATCATCGACCTTTCTCTGTCGGGCGCCGCCATCGCGGCTGAGAACCGCCCGCCGCTGAAATCAACGGTTATGCTCGGCCGGGTCCAGGGCCGTGTGGTCCGAAACCTCGAAGACGGCTTCGCGCTGGAGTTCTTGCACTCGCAGCCGATCGAGACTCTCGAAGAGAGCGTTACCGCGCGGTAAAGCGAAAGCGCGCCAAAACCGCTGTTTTCTCGGCCTCAAAGACGGCCTCCGCGATGCGGACGCCGCCTTTTTCGCGTCCGGCTGCAGTCTCACGCCGGTTAACGACGGCCTGTTCGTGCGCCCAAACAGCGGTTCCGCCAGCGTTTCCGCGTTAATCCCTACAATTTGAATCAATTGCAGTATTCTCAAATTTTACTCGAATTATATTCAAGTATAGATCGAATTCGCGGCGCCTTTTACTTGTATTCGTCTCGACTTGACTTGGCTGACTTAGCGGCAACTCAAAAGCTCCGTGCGAAATGTGGTCCCAACAAGAAACAGGGGCCGCAATGTTGGACTTCAGGGGACAGGGGAAGGCACTGGCACTTGCTGCCATGCTCTTCGGGATCAGCGCGGCAGCGCAGGCCGGTGAAAGCCGTCCGCTCTACGCGAGCCTCGGCGACACCACGCGTGCGCCGATCGGCTGGGTCGAGTTTTGTGCAGAGAATGCCGCTCAGTGTCAGGGCGGACCGACGCAGCCGCGCGACATCGTGATGTCGCAGACCGCGTGGCGCGACCTGACCAAGGTCAATCGCTGGGTCAACGAGACGATCAAGCCTTTGACCGACCAGGAGCACTGGGGCGTGATCGAGAAATGGTCGCTGCCGACCGACGGTTACGGCGACTGTGAAGACTACGTGCTGTTGAAGCGCAAGATGCTGATTGATGCCGGTTGGCCGCGCGAGGCCCTGCTCATCACCGTCGTGCGCGACAAGAAGGGTGAAGGACACGCAGTGCTGACGGTGAAGACTGACAAGGGCGAATTCATTCTCGACAATCAGAACGAGAGCGTCGTTGCCTGGACGGAGACCGGCTACCGCTTCGTCAAGCGCCAGTCGCAGGCCGATCCCAACGTCTGGGTTTCGCTCGGCGATACCAAGCCGGCGGTCTCCACCGCCAGCGCAAGAGACCAGTAAGCCGATCAGTAAGCCGATCAGTAGGAACGGAGACAACGAGTTACGCGACCCGGTCACATCCCCACCCCTCCCCGTCCCAGACCGGTTCGCGCGCGGCCAGCCATCCCCCAATGGCTGGCCGCAACTTTTTGAGGGCAAGCGCGGTTGGTCCCAGTTATGGGCAGTCAAAAACAAGCTCGCGAAGTCACTCCATCGCACATACGCGCCTTAGAGCCATTTCCGTTCCTATGGAATCGGAACGGGGCTCTAGATTCCTGTTTTGACGCGTTTTCTTAACGCGAACCGGTATCCACTTCGCTCGAAAACGCGCTAGTCCGCCCAAGTGCCCTCGCGAAGGTCCCAAGTACGATATCTCCAGAAGCCCGGCCAGCTCGTCACGAACGCGAAGCCATCACCTTGCAAATTAGCCTGCATCCCTTTGCCTCGAATACGACGTCGCTCGACAGGCACGATGCTCAGATCGAGTGACGGTGGAAGTTCTCCCGGTTGGGCAACGATCTTGAGGATCTCCTCAGCCGACTTTGCTGAAATTCCAAAACCGGGATATGGGTACCACCAGCCGTAACGATGGGGACTCCCGACCAGAATCGGCTCGTCATCCCCGATCTCGTAAAATTCCTGAAACCGATCCGCAGTTTCAGAGGCGCGCGTTCTCTCGTCCGACAGAATGTCTCGAATTGACTTGGCTGCGGCCAGCGCTCCGCACAGTTGAAACACCGTCTCGTAATTGGCCAATGCCACGCGACGCGCCGGAGTCGCACGCGGCCGTCCTCCGCCGCGTTCGCGGCCGCCATCATCGCCGCCGTCACCCGACCCACCTGTATCGTCCGCTTCGCGCTCGCGGTGCTCTTCCTCCCGCCGATACTCAATTTCAGGCGCCGTTCGCAAATTCATCTTTGACCGGTCGTCCTGCTGCTGCTCATCGTGGTGGAGTTCGGCTTCCGCCTTGGCAGGCGCCGGCTGGACTTGGCCTGCCGCCGCGGCCGATAGCGAGACCGGGACCTTGTGCGGCTGCACGGCAGTTTGGAATTCGTGCGAGCTGGCGATAGCGAGGGTCGACTCCTTGCTGCCGGGTACCGATCCATAGGCCACGCCATAGCCCGCAGCGATCAAGCATCCATCGGCCTTGGAGCCCAGATACTTCTTCACCTGTCCGCCGAAGGCCTTCTTGGCGAGCCGCTTGATGGCGGGGCGTGCGCCGCCCGTCTTGGAGAGACTTCCTTTCGCCTCGACGGCGATCAGTTGCCCCGGCTCGAAGCCGGCCTTCCCTCCTGGTTCATAAACGAAATCCGGTATTCGCTCATCGGTTATGTCGACGCCCTCCGCGATGACGAAACCAGCGTCGTTCCCGTTCGACCGCCAATGGCAGCCAAAATGCTCCATGACGAGATCTGCCACGGCCGCGCCAACCTCACCGGAGATCGCGGGCCTTATGTCGGCAAGAATTTTGACCTTGTCGCTGAAGCTGAACTCTGACTCCTCTCTCTCTCGAGAAAAACGTTGATACGCTGCGCAGTCGGCATTGCAACTGAGTGAGCAAGCTCCAATCGCTCTTCCTGAGTCAAATCCTTTTCCGGGAGAGCCATGGCCAGTGTCTTCGCCAGGGACATCACCAGATCTTCCCATTCAAAGGCGATTTCATCTGGCCATTCAAAATGAGCACCTGCGTCGCCGGACTCATTCGGCACATGGATAGAGTTCAGATCGCTGATGGACTTCCTTGGCGGCTTCCAATTCATAGCTACCTCCAGTCCTACGTGATGAAATGACTTAAACTATCATAAGTTGTTACCCCGGTCGACAGCCGCAATGATCTTCCAAGCCCGTGCGGCTCGCTTACGCGCCCAGCACGTCCGCGAGCCGCAGCTCGTCGGCGGCGGGATCCTTCAGGAACAGCTCGGCCTCGATCTCGTTCAGATGCGACAGCATCTGCGATCGCGCAGCCTGCTTGTCGCGTTGGCGGATCGCGGTGACGATCTCGGCGTGATGATCAGTGCCGCAGGCCGGCGTATCGTGACGGCGATAGAGCAGGATGATCAGCGAAGAGCGCGCGATCAGCTCTTTCAGGAAGCCGAGATAGATGCTGTGGCCGCTCATCTCGGCGATGAGCCGATGAAAGTCGCCGGAGAGCCGGACCAAGGCGCGCGCGTCGGCACGCAATTCGGCCTCGCGCTCTTCAGTGAGATGCTGCTGAAGGCGATTGATCCACGCGGGCGAGACGGCGTCGACAGCGTGATCGACGATGGTGGGCTCGATCAGGCGGCGCGCCTCGAAAACTTCGCGCGCGTCCGCTGGCGTCGGACGCGCAACGAAGGCGCCGCGGTTCTTCTCGATGTTGACGATGCCCTCATGCGCGAGCTGCTGCAGCGCGGTGCGAACCAGCGTGCGGCTCGCGCCATAGATCTCGCCGATCTCGTCTTCGCCGAGTTTTGTGCCCGGCAACAGGCGATGCTCGAGGATCGCCGCAGTCACGCCCTCTCTGATCCGGCTGACGCGATCGCTCACGTCGGGCGCATCGGATTTCGGGCGGGATTTGGCGGCCATTAGTTCGAAGGGCGGGTTTGAGGGCTCGGTCGACGACGTTCGATCTCGAATGGTAGTCGACGAGCTGTATCCAATCACAGGCGAAACTTTATACAATCTTCGCCCATTTTGTGTGCATACTACTGCCCACGCGGCGGGCCGCGCAGCTGCGCTGGATTCGATCTAACGATTTGACTCCACTGCACAGTTCTAAGATTCGGCCGGCCAAGGGCGGTTGGCACGGACCTTGCGGAGAGACGCGGAGCACCGCCCCTCCTTCGGACACACCATGGCCACTCCCGCCGCTCTCGAACTGGTCGCCGTCACCAAGCGCTACGACACGACGCTGGCGGTCGACACCGTCAATTTGAAGATTCCCGCCGGCACCTATTGCTGCCTGCTCGGCCCCTCCGGCTGCGGCAAAACCTCGACCCTGCGCATGATCGCGGGCCACGAGGCGGTCAGCGAGGGCGACATCATCCTGGGGCCGCAGAATGTCACCGATCTCGAACCCGCGAAGCGCGGCACGGCGATGATGTTCCAGTCCTACGCGCTGTTTCCCCACCTGAGCGTGCTCGACAATGTTGCGTTTGCCCTGAAAATGCGCGGCGTCGACCGGGCGACACGGCACAAGCGCGCCGGTGAGCTGCTTGAGCTGGTCGCGATGAGCCCTTACGCCGGCCGCCTGCCGGCACAGCTCTCCGGCGGCCAGCAGCAGCGCGTCGCGCTCGCCCGTGCGCTGATCACCGAGCCGCAGATCCTCCTGCTCGACGAGCCGCTGTCCGCGCTCGATCCATTCCTGCGGGTGAGGATGCGCGGCGAATTGAAACGGCTGCAGCGTGAGCTCGGGATCAGCTTCATCCAGATCACCCACGGCCAGGAAGAGGCGATGGCGCTCGCCGACCACATCGTGGTGATGAACCACGGCAAGATCGAGCAGCAGGGCACCGCCCGCGACATCTTCCACCATCCCCGCACCGAATTCGTGGCCCGCTTCATCGGCGGCCACAACGTCCTCAGCGACGCCGGCAGCCTCATCGCCGTGCGCGCCGATCAGCTCGGCATCAAGCCGGTCACTGACGGCGCGTTCGGCGCGCCGGCGCTGCTGACCCAGACCGAGTACCAGGGCTCCTACGTCGCCGTCTCGCTCACGCTCGACGACGGCACCACCCTGTTCTCCCACGTTCCCGAAGCCACCTTCGACGTCCACCCGTTCCGTCCGGGCGATCGCGTGCTGGTCACCTGGGATCCCACCAAGGCGCAACGTCTGCAATAGCGCCGTCGTCTCTAGAAAATGCGCAACACAGAGGAGTGACTGGAATGACCGAGACCACCAAAAAGACCGGCGTCAGCCGCCGCACGCTACTCAAGAGCACCGCGGGTCTGGCAGGCCTTGCCGCCGGCTCCGGCGCCATCACCGGCTTCCCCTACGTGATGTCGGCCGAACCGAAGGTGCTGCGCTATCTCGGCACCGCCGTGAACGAGGGCGACGACATCTCCAAGCAGTGCCTGAAAGACACCGGCATCAAGATCGAATACATCACCGCGACCACCGACGACGTCACCAAGCGCGTGATGACCCAGCCGAACTCCTTCGACGTGCTGGACACCGAATATTTCTCGCTGAAGAAGCTGGTGCCGTCGGGCAACATCCTTGCCCTCGACGCCAAGAAGATCAAGGAATTCGACAACATCACGCCGGTCTTCACCAAGGGTGAAACGCCCGGCGGCAAGAAAATCGGCAATCAGGGCACCGCGCCTTGGAAGGTGCTCTATCTCGAAGGCAAGGACTCCAAGACCTTCTCCAAGACGGCGACCGAGTTCGTCACGCTGATCCCGACCGTCTACAACGCCGACACGCTCGGCATCCGCCCCGATTTGATCAAGCGCCCGATCAGCTCGTGGTCGGAGTTGCTCAATCCCGAATTCAAGGGCAAGGCCTCGATCCTCAACATCCCCTCGATCGGCATCATGGATGCCGCGATGGTCGTGGAAGCCACCGGCAAGTACAAATATGCCGACAAGGGCAACATGACCAAGGAAGAGATCGATCTCACCATGAAGGTGATGACCGAGGCGAAGAAGGCCGGCCAGTTCCGCGCGTTCTGGAAGGACTTCAACGAGAGCGTCAACCTGATGGCTTCGGGTGAGACCGTCATCCAGTCGATGTGGTCGCCGGCGGTGACGAAGGTGCGCTCGATGGGCATCGCCTGCACCTTCCAGCCGCTGAAGGAAGGCTATCGCTCCTGGGCGTCCGGCTTCTGCGTCTCCAAGGGCGTCTCGGGTCCCAAGCTCGACTGGGCCTATGAGTTCGTGAACTGGTTCCTGTCCGGCTATGCCGGCGCCTATCTCAACCGCCAGGGCTATTACTCGGCCGTGCTCTCGACCGCGAAAGCCAACATGGAGCCCTACGAGTGGGCTTACTGGATGGAAGGCAAGCCGGCCGAGAAGGACATCAAGGCGCCCGACGGCTCGCTGCTGGAGAAGGCCGGCGCCGTGCGCGACGGCGGCTCCTACGAGGACCGCATGGGCGGCGTCGCCTGCTGGAACGCCGTGATGGACGAGAACGACTACATGGTCCGCAAGTGGAACGAGTTCATCGCCGCGTGATGGATACGTCGGAAGACATCCTGCAACAGGCATCCCCGGGATTGATCCCGGGGTCGGGCACAGCGCGCGCCGCAAAGCCGACGCGCCTGTCGCCCTCCCTCATCTCCTGGCTTCAGGCCGGGCCGATGATGCTGGTGTTTCTCGCCTTCTTCCTGATCCCGCTCGTCTTCGTCGTCATCGTCTCGTTCTGGGACTACAACGAATATCAATTGCTGCCGGTCTTCTCGGGCCGCGGCTACACCGACACGTTCGAAGGTTGCATCGCGCAGCTCCCCGATCTCTGCACCATCGCCAAGACCTATCTGAAGACGCTGAAGCTGTGCTTCCTGGTCTGGGCCATCACCCTCTTCATCGGCTTCTGGGTCGCCTATTTCCTCGCCTTCCACGTCAAGTCCAAGACCTGGCAGATGGGACTGTCGCTGCTCTGCACGATCCCGTTCTGGACCTCCAACGTCATCCGCATGATCGCGTGGATCCCGCTGCTCGGGCGCAACGGCCTGGTGAACTCCGGCCTGATGAAGACAGGCCTGATCAATCAGCCGGTGGAATGGCTGCTGTTCTCCGAATTCTCCGTGGTGCTGGCGCTGGTTCACCTCTTCACCTTCTTCATGGTGGTGCCGATCTTCAATTCGATGATCCGCATCGACAAGTCGCTGATCGAGGCCGCCTATGACGCCGGCGCCACCGGCTTCCAGACGCTGGTCAACGTCATCATTCCACTCGCCAAACCCGGCATCGTGATCGGCTCGATCTTCGTCATCACTATCGTGATGGGCGACTTCATCACCATCGGCGTGATGGGTGGCCAGCAGATCGCCGCGGCCGGCAAGATCATCGAGACCCGGGTGAACGCGCTGCAATTCCCGGCCGCGGCCGCCAATGCCGTGATCCTGCTCGTCATCACCTTCCTGATCATCACCATGATGTCGCGCATCGTCGACATCAAGAAGGAGCTGTAGGCGATGAAGGAAGGACGCCCGCGCTCATTCTACGTTCTCGCGATCTTCTTCACGGCCTATGTGCTGTTTCTCTATGGCCCGATGATCGCGATCTACGTGCTGTCGTTCCAGGGGCCGCAGGGCGGCCTCACCTTCCCGATGAACGGCGTGTCGACCTACTGGCTGGCAAAGCTGTTCCAGGGCACCGGCATCGTCGACCTCGGCGCGGCTTTCCGCCGCTCGCTGCTGCTCGGAATCATCGTGATGGCGGTCACGGTCGTGCTATCGGTCGCTGCCGGCATGGCCTTCCGCAGGAAGTTCAAAGCGCAGAGCATTCTGTTCTACTCGGCGATCGCGAGCCTCATCGTGCCCTCGATCATCACCTCGCTCGGGATCTCGCTCGAATTCCGCATCATCGACGATCTGATCAAGGCACATTGGAACGAGAATTTCGAGACCTCGATGGGCCTGCTTACCTCCGGGCTCGGCGCGCACCTGACCTGGACGCTGCCGTTCGGCCTCCTGATCATGTTCGCGATCTTCAACCGCTTTGATCCCAGGCTCGAGGAAGCCGCGCGCGATCTCGGCGCGACGCCGTGGCAGGCCTTCCGTCATGTCGTGCTGCCGATCATCCTGCCGTCGGTGATCGGCATTGGCCTGTTCGGCTTCACGCTATCGTGGGACGAGCTCGCGCGCTCCAGCCAGGCGATCGGCGCCGTGAATACATTGCCGCTCGATCTCCAGGGCCTCACCACGACCGTGACGAACCCGGACATCTATGCGCTCGGTACCATCATCTCCGCAGTGTCCTTTGCGGTGATCACGCTTGCGCTCGGCACCATCCACATGCTCAACAAGCGCCAGGCGGCCAAGGGCTCGGACGCCGGCAAAGGGCTCGTCTGATCGCGATGCGACTGCACGTCGTCAATCCCAACACCACTGCCACGATGACGGCGAAGATCGCCGCGGCGGCGCGCGCGATCGCGCTGCCCGACACCGTGATCGATGCCCGCCAACCCGCGATGGGCCCCGTCTCGATCGAGGGATTTTACGACGAGGCCTTCGCCGTCCCCGGCATGCTCGGTTGCATCCGCGAAGCAGACCGCGACGGCGCAGACGCGCATATCATCGCCTGCTTCGACGACACCGGCCTCGACGCCGCACGCGCTGTGGCGAAGACGCCGGTGATCGGTATCGGCGAAGCCGGCTTTCACGTCGCAAGCCTGATCGCAGCGCGCTTTGCCGTGGTGACCACGCTCGGTGTCTCCATCGTGCCGATCGAGCATAATTTGCGGAAGTACGGCCTCGCCGAGCGCTGCGCCCGCGTGCGGGCCGCCGAGGTCCCTGTGCTCGCGCTCGAGGACCGCAACGCAGACGCCCTTGGCAAAATCTCCACGGAAATCACGGCCGCGATCCGCGACGACCGCGCCGAGGCCATCGTGCTCGGGTGCGCCGGCATGGCCGATCTGACCGCCGAGCTTTCCGTTGCGCACGGTCTGCCGGTGGTCGACGGCGTCGCGGCTGCGGTCACCCTGGCCGAGGGACTGGTGCGGCTTGGACTGATGACCTCCCGGCTCGGCCCTTACGCGTCGCCGCGTTCAAAGACCTATGCCGGTCCATTCGCGCCGTTTCAGCCGTAAGTCTGCGGTCCACGCGCTGATAGCGCGATCAATTTTTATGTATTTGTCATAAGCGTCCCCGGTTTCGCCCGAACCTGTGCTAAGAGGTCGCACCAGTATTTTTACGGGGTTTGTATGAAAAAGAACGATGTCACGTGCTCAGCGTGCGGGGCGGGTTTTCGGCGACTTGAGCTCGCTACGCCGCCGGCCAACACAGGCGAGTATCGCTGTCCGGCCTGTGACGAAGTTTTGGAGACGTTCGACGGGAGCGCCTTCATTGCCTATCGCATGACGATCCAGCCTTCGTTGAAGGCCGTGCGCCCGTAACGGCATCGTTGCTCGCCCCGCCGCGCCTTAGCGGCACGGTGGGCTGCTGAGCGTACTCTGATATTGCCCGCTCAACCCGAATTCGGCCTGGGCGGGATTTCTTTTGGGCGTGCCGGCTCGCCCGCCAGAGTCGTCGCCCTGGGTCAATTGCGCTTTTTCCACCGGCGGCCACCGTTTCGTCCCATTTGTTGCTGAACTGTAACGCTTTCGGGACGTCCCGCCCGCCTTGTTCTGCGTTCTTGTGCTGCCGCTGTTCGCCACTCGCCAAGTTTCAATTTGGGTTTTGTCAGCGATGATCGATCTCGCAGAGAACACACCGTCCAATCCGCTCCTCCGTCTCGGTGCCCAGCCGATCGCGTTGACGGCCGCAGCGCTGCTGCTGCTGATCGCCGGCGTCACCTCGATCGCGATCTGGCGCGCCTATACCGGCGCTGCGCCCGAGACCGACCGGGTGATCGCATCGCGGCAGCTTCAGGCGCGCACGGCGCAGGCCTCCGAGCAGCTCGTCGAGAAGACCAAGGGGCTGGAGGCGACCCAGCAGGAATCGATCGACCAGCTCCAAGTCGTGCAGGACCAGCTTTTGACCATGAAGCGGCTGCTCGCTTCGCAGCAGGCCGACACCAAGCGCCTGTCGGACCAGGTCGCCAGTTTGAACGAATCGATCGACGGTCTGCGGCAATCCTTTGCCAGTGTCCGCTCCACCGAGGCGGATACGCCCTCGGTTACCCCGAGGAAACCTGCGCGTCACCGCCATGCCAGCGCCCGCAAACGCTCAGGCGACTGATTAGATCCCGCGCCGCCGCCTTTTATTTTCGCCACTTGTGAAATGGATCACATTCGTCCGTATGATTCCGCGCGATGCTCGCCCATACCGGATGGCGTGAGCCGATTTCAATATCCGGGGCTGGCAAGGTCGTTGACGGTATACTGCGTCAACGGCCTTGTTTTTTACTGCCTCGGTACTCTGGTGCCTCGGCCAGGCACCGGCGCTAATCGCAGCCCCTATTCACAGACCTGGGCGCGGCGGACGCGCCAGCCCCATTGCGTCATGATCCGCTTCCGCACGAGGTAGCACTGCGCGCCATAGTCCTCGTAGCCGACGCCATAATAATAGGGATTGCCATAGTACGGGTAGCCGTAGCCATAGGCACCATAATAGCCGGCGCCCGCTATGCCGGCGCCAATTGCGACACCAGGCCAGAAGCCGCCGCCGTGCCAGCCGTGGCCCCAGCCGCCGTGTCCCCAGCCACCGCCGCCGCCCCAATGGCCGCCGCCCATATGGCCACCTCCGCCGAAACCGCCCCGCGCCTGCGCCGCCTGGGGCGCTGCAAGACCGACTGCTGCGACAGCCAGTGCGGCCATGATCATCTTGCGTAACATCAACTCATCCTCCGCGTGGAAACCGTCCACACTCCAAAGAGAGGCCAAGCTAATGTCACTCGATCAGGGATGATAGGCGAACAGGCTCACTTCCACGCGAGCATCAGCAGCCACGGCAGATGCTCTTCATCTTCTTGTCGAGCTGCCGGTTTTCGGCGCTCACCGTTGCATCAGCGTCGGAGTTCGTTCGGGAAGCGGCGCCAGTGGTGATGCCGGGCGCCGTGTTCGCGCCGGAAGATTGCGCCGTGCCCGAGCTGTTGGTGCCGGGCGGCGGCGCTGGTGCATTGGCAACGCCGCCAGTCGATCCGGTCGACCCGCCGGTGGTTTGCGCGAACGAGATCGCCGGCATCGCGGCGAGAGCGAAGATCACGATCAACGTCTTGATGGAAGCGCTTGCGGACGATCTGGTCATCGGAGATTCTCCCTGCCTCACCAACGGCTGCGGCAAAGACAGGTTCCGGAACCAATCCCGTCACATCAGCTTGAAACGGGGATGCAGCCACGATCATGCGCAAGAGCGCGAGGCTCGACGATTCAGCGAACAGCGCCGCGCCGCAAGGTCAGGAAGACGACGAGACGATGACAGAGCGCTACGCAGCTGCCACCATCTTCTCTGTTCGGTCCTCGACCAGGGTCACGAACATGTGGGATTCTTCGCCGGCCCCGCCGATCTGGACCCGGCGGGCCGAGATCACGCGGCGCCCGCGCGCCGGATTGTCGATGGTGTCGATGATCGGTTCGAGCTGCTGCTTCTGCGCGAGAAGTTGCTGGTCGCGCCGCTCGATCAGCTCGGCCGCCTCGGCGGAGAACAATTCCCGTGCGGTCTTGCCGATGATCTCGCCCCGCGACATGCCGATCATCTTCTCGGCTGCCTTGTTGACGAAGACGTAGCGCTGGTTGCGTGCATCCTTGGCGATGATGCCTTCGGTCACGTTCTCGATGATGGTGGCGAGAAAGCGCTCCATGCGTTCGAGAATGCGCTCGCGCTGGCGCTGTTCTGTGACGTCCTCCTGCACCGACACCCAGCCCCCGCCATCCATCGGACGCTCATAGATCTTGATGGTGCGGCCGTCGTTCAGGGCGATCTCATTGGCCGCCGGTTCGCGCTTGGCGATGCGCTCGCGAACGGCCGCGACATATTTTGCGACGTCGCCACTGAACAACCCGCTCTTGACCCGGTGCTGGAGGATTTCCTCGAGCGTCGATCCCGCTTGGATGGTTTCGGGCAGATTGTAGATCCGCCGGTAATTGGTGTTCATGGCGACCACGGCTGCCTTGCCGTCGAGCATGATCAGGCCCTGCGGCATGCTGTTGATCGCGGCCGAGAGCTGCCACTTCTTGGCCTGGTACTTGTCGTTGAACGTGTCGCGCTCGGTCCTTGCCGCGTCGCGCGCTTGCGCGGTACCGAGCTCGAGCTCCTCCAGCTCGAAAATGCGCGCCACCGCGTCGCGGAAGTGCTGCACGGCGCGCGCAAGACGTCCGATCTCGTCGTGACGGCCCAGATGCGGCACCTCGCTCTCGACGTCCCCGTCCGCAATCCGGTCGGTCGCCTGCGTGATCTCGGCCAGCGCGCCGACCACCGAGCTCCGCATCACGACGACATTGAGGCCGGCGAGAACAAGCGCGACGAGTCCGAGCATGAACAGATAGGCTGCGGCGTGGTGGTTCTCGTCCGCGAGATCGTCGGCCTCGCTGGTCCGCTGCCGGTAGATGCGTTCGA
This sequence comes from Bradyrhizobium genosp. A, assembly GCF_049949275.1. Lineage (NCBI taxonomy): Bacteria > Pseudomonadati > Pseudomonadota > Alphaproteobacteria > Hyphomicrobiales > Nitrobacteraceae > Bradyrhizobium > Bradyrhizobium genosp. A. The sequence goes on from NZ_CP188196.1 coordinate 5,476,726, forward strand.
GCGTCTCGAGGTCGACGTTGAGCTTGCTGCGCAGCGTCCGGTTGGCATCATTGTCGCCCCACTCGCGCGCTGCCGCCGGGCTGATCTCGAGCCCGCGTCGCACCAGCTCCTGGCGGAAGTCGATGAATTGCGCGATGCGCTGACGGAAGCGCGCCAATTGCTCGGCGTCGTCGTCGCCGGCGGTCCGCTCCATGCTCTTCACCGCGCCAGCGAGCTCGCGATTGCGCCGCACCAGCTCGTCGGCAAACGGCTTCGCCGCACCGCGGTCACTGGACATGTAGATGCCGCGCGATTCCATCACGATGGCGTAGATCAACGCGTTGATGCGTCCGACGTTGATCGCCGCCTCCGCGGAGGTCGCATGCATGTGGCGATAAGTGGTCTGCAACCGGACCGTCTGGACCGACATCACGAGCAGGAAGATGGTGACGATCGCGAGAAAGCCCGCGATGCTGTACACCTTCTCCGCGACGCTGAGCGTGTCGGTACCGCCCGCGAAGCGAGCGAATTTCTTAAATAACTTGGTTCCGGCGTCGAGCCTGGATCCCAGTGCCGCAGCGCCCATGGCGACGCTCCTCCTGGTTGTAAGCGCGCCAAGGTAGCCTGATTGCGCTAGCGGAGGATTAAATTTCCGGCAGGTATTGTTACGGGCAGGTATTGTTACGGTATGGAGCCGCGCCGATCGGCGGGTCCGCGTCCATCTTTATCCGATCCGCTTCAGGCCGTTCTTGAAGCGCGGACCGTTGGCGACATAGAACCGCGCCGCGCTTCCCATCTTCTGCACCTGGGCGTCGTCGAGCGTGCGGATCACGCGCGCGGGCGAGCCGATGATCAGCGAGCGCTCGGGAAACTCCTTGCCCTCGGTGATGACGGAGCCGGCGCCGACGATGCTGTTGCGGCCGATCCTGGCGCCATTCATCACGATCGAGCCCATGCCGATCAGCGCGCCCTCTTCGACCGTGCAGCCGTGCAGGATTACGTTGTGGCCGACGGTGCAGTCCTTGCCGATGACCATGGGAAAGCCGAGATCGGTGTGGCAGGTCGAGCCGTCCTGCACGTTGGCGCCCTCGCCGATCTCGATCCACTCATTGTCGCCGCGCAGCACCGCACCGAACCAGACGCTCGCGCCCGGCTTCAGGCGCACGCGGCCGATCACGGTCGCGGTCTCCGCGATGAAATAATTGCCGTCAGAGGGAAGGTCGGGCGCCTGCCCGTCGAGCTCGTAGATCGCCATGGAGGTCTCCTGTCGCTTCAACCTCAGCCATAGCGAAACGACGGCGCGGAGGCAAAGGGCCGCCGCAGCAGGCAGCCCGGCAAGGCGTCAGCCCAGCACGCCGGTCGCGCGCAGCGTCATCAGGAAGAAGGTGCCGCTCATCATGCTCCAGAAGCCGGCGATGACGGTCGCCATCATCACGAACTCGAAGCGGCGGCTCTCCAGCCGCATGCCGCGCAGCGTGTTGCGCATGATGATGAAGGGCGCCGCGAACACCAGGAACGGCACCGCTGCGAACGTCTTGGGAGCCACGCCCTCCTGCAACAGCCCGAAACCGGCGGGCCGTTGCGACATCGCCTGGTATCCATTTGCGAGGGCGCCCGCGAGCGCGAAGCCGATGCAGATCGAGAAGAGAGTGTTGAAAGCTTCAGGTGTCATCGGAACAGTCCGCCCATACGCAACGCGAGGTACCTTCCTGTGACAAATCGTGCCGGTTAACGCTACATTATCCTTAAGCGAAGGTTAACGCTGCCGCCCGGGCCACGCAGAGCCCTCCCCGTTCCCGGCAGCCGGGAACCTTCCGCGAAATCGCCGCCGCATGGCATATTCGCCGGTGATTCGTCGGCCACCGGCCGACCCGGGCCATTTGCGCGACGTCATGACAGTGTTTTCGGCAACCTCCCCACGCTCTTCCAGGACGCGCGCCCGGGCGCATCTCGTCCCGTTTGCGCTCACCGGCGTATTCGCGGCGAGCGCGATCGCGCTGGTTGCCTATCTGCTGTGGCCGACCTGGAGCACGGGCGGTGCTGACGCGCCGGACAAGCTGCCGGTCAGCGTCGGCGGAACGCTGTTCAACCTGCCGATATCGGCGATCCGGATGAAGATCCAGCGGCACTCCGGACCGCAGGAGCGCATCGATCTCGACTTCCTCTATCCCTCGCTGGAAGCGCCGAACGGGCCGCGGCACGTGACTGCTGATACCGTGGACACGGCCATGCAGCCGATCGACCGCATCTTCCTGTCGATATCAGCGCATCACGATGCGCTGTCGCCCGAGCAGCGAACCGCGACGATCTATCCGCGCTATTTCGACCAGGCTGCGGCGACACCGGACGACGGGTTGACGATGCGGATGTTCCGCAGCGACACGCCCTATGGCAGCGAGGATTTCTATTCCGCGACGAGCCCCGCGCTCACGGCGCGCTGCACGCGCGATGCAGCGACGCCAGGCATGTGCCTGTCCGAGCGCCGCGTCGGCGCCGCCGACCTCACCTTTCGCTTTCCGCGCAGCTGGCTGTCGCAATGGCGTGACGTCGCGGACGCGATGGAGAAGCTGACGGTGCAGCTGCGCGGGCCGAGGGGCTGAGCGGCCTCTCGCCCCGCCGCGAGACCCGCCTGGACTGACGCCTACAGCCCAAAACTCGAAAACAACCCCATGCACAGTAGCCAAGCACTTGGCATGACTTCGCATTTTTAGAATCTTGGCCTATTCGTCATGCCGTGATCGATTTGCGTTATGCGACCACCCGTCTCGCGGCCCTGCGAAAATTCGACCCACCTCGCGAGATTTCGCATTTTTCGAATTCTAGCTTGACCCGTCGGGCAAAACAGGGGCATTATCCCATTATGAGGTGATCGACTTGGATGATGCAGCAGCAAATCTGCCGCCAGGCGCCCAGCTCTTGGGACGCGAATGGATTGGCACTGACGAGAGCGGGCATGCCGTGATCCGCTTCCAGGCTCAGGTCGCGTTCACCAACAGGCACGGGACTGTCCAGGGCGGATTTCTCGCAGCGATGCTCGATTCCGCCACGGGCGTTTGCGCGCTCGCAAACCTCTCGCCCGAGCTGACCGTGGTCACCAGGAGCCTCGACACGCGCTTCGTGAAACCTGCGGCGGTGGGAGTCATCACGGCGCGGGCGCGGGTGATAGAGCAGACGAAGCGCGACATGGTCGTGCAAGCCGAGCTGATCGATGCGGAGGGCGTGACGGTTGCTGAGGCCACTGCACGGCTGCGCATTCTGGCAAAGAAATAGAGCCATGGGGCCGCGGTGGTAGCATCCGTCATTGCGAGCGAAGCGAAGCAATCCAGATTGCATTCGCGGAGACGCTGCGCTCCCTCGCCGCGGGGCCACGACGAGCTTCGCTCGCGCTGAGAGGGTGGGGTGAGGGGGACTCTCCCCGGGGACGGTGATAACTGGACTCGCGGAGAGTCCCCCTCACCCGAAATACAAGCTGTGCTTGAATGTCGACCTCTCCCCGCAAGCGGCAGGGCTATCGCATTTGAGCGCTTTTGCTGCGGCCATCCTTCGAGACGCCCGCTTTGGGCGGGCTCCTCAGGATGAGGGCGGAGTATGCGGCGCCAGTTTCAACGGAGACCAATGCCGATTAGCCTCATCCTGAGGAGACCGCGGAGCGGTCGTCTCGAAGGACGAGGCGCGCGCTCAGGCGACCGCCAAGAGTCATATGCGATGGCCCTGCCGCAAGCGGCGAGAGGTGAAGGGAAACACTATTCCTGATCGACCAGATCGTCCTCGAGGATCGCCATCTGGAACTGGAACGAGCGATCATCGTCCTCGTCGTCGACGAAAAGCACGCCGATGAACTCTTCGCCGATATAAACCTCGGCGGAGTCATCCTTCTTCGGCCGCGGCACGACGCGGATCTTGGGATTGCCGAATACGCGCTTCAGATACGCATCTAGCTTTCTGACTTCTTTGACGTCCACGGCAAGTCTCCGATCAAAATTGGTCGGCGGGTTTTAGGACGAGACGCCGCGAACCGCCAGCATGAATTGCCAAAGAATTTGGGGACGAAAAGCGCCGGACAATCCGGCCCTTAACGCGCGAGTCTCAAAGCCCCATTGCGTTGATCATCTGGTCCATGGTGCGCGACGGCTCGGCACAGCCGGCCTCGCCGACGATCTTGGCCGGCACGCCGGCAACCGTGACGTTGTGGGGCACCGGCTTGACCACGACAGAGCCAGCGGCGATGCGGGCGCAATGGCCGATCTCGATGTTGCCGAGGATCTTCGCGCCGGCGCCGATCAGGACGCCGTGACGGATCTTCGGATGACGGTCCTCGTTCTCCTTGCCGGTGCCGCCGAGCGTAACGCCGTGCAGGATCGAGACGTCATCCTCGATCACCGCGGTCTCACCGCAGACGAAGCCGGTGGCATGGTCGAGGAAGACGCCGCGGCCGATGCGCGCGGCCGGATTGATGTCGGTCTGGAACACCGCAGAGGCGCGGCTCTGGAGGTAATAGGCAAAATCCTTGCGGCCCTTCAGGTAGAGCCAGTGCGCGAGGCGATGGGTCTGAAGCGCGTGAAAGCCCTTGAAGTAAAGCAAGGGATCGATGAAGCGCGAAGTCGCGGGATCGCGGTCGTAGACGGCGACCAGGTCGGCGCGGAAGGCATTGCCGAGATCGGGATCGTCGCGCAGCGCCTCGTCAAAGGTCTGGCGCACCAGATCGCCCGAGAGCGCGGCATGGTCGAGCCGGTCGGCGACACGGTGGATCACGGAATCCTCGAGGCGGCTGTGATGCAGCACCGTCGAATAGATGAAGGTCGCAAGCTCGGGCTCGCGATGGACGATGTCCTCGGCCTCGCCGCGAATCCGGTCCCAGATCGGATCGAGCGATGCGAGCTTTCCTCCCGGATTGACCTGATGCACTGCCATAAGATCTGCTCTTTCGAATTGGCTCGTTTGTTGGCTTTATAACACAGCTTAGGCGACAAAGTCCTGACGGGCTTGCCTGAGAGTGAACCGTGCCTTGCCCCGCGAAAGCATACCAACGCGTTGAAACACAACAGATTCTTCCGGCGCCCCCAAGCGGCAAGGTCGGCTCAAAATGGTCAGAGTCTCGCCAAATTCAAGCCGGGCGGCGTCAAACTATTGGTGAATTTCGCCTCAACCGTTATTGCGGGCATGGTCCGGAAGAGGACGGAGCGGATTTGAGCATCACCACCGATCAATTGCGCGCGCGCGCCGCTGATACCTTTTGGCTGCGGCTGGCGGCGGTGGCTCTGCCCCTCCTCATGATCGCGCCGGCGTTCTGGAACGGCTATCCGCTGTTGCAATGGGATACCGGCGGCTATCTGGCGCGCTGGTACGAGGGCTATCTCGTGCCGAGCCGGTCCACCGTGTTCGGCCTCTATCTGCATTACGGCGAGAATTTCGGCTTCTGGATCAACCTTGCGGTCCAGTCGCTGGCGACACTGTGGCTGTTGCAGCTGACGCTGCGCGTGCTCGCCCTGATGCAGACATTCCGCTTCGTCGCGATCAGCCTGCTGCTGATCCTGTCGACGGCGCTGCCCTGGCTCGCCAGCATGCTGCTCACCGACATCTTTGCGGGGCTGGCGCTGCTGTCGCTGTTCCTGCTGATCGTTGGTGCAAGCCGGACTTCGGTGCTCGAAAAAATCTCGCTGTTCGTCTTCACCGCCTTTGCCGCCGCGACCCACAGCGCCACGCTCGGCGTGCTGTTCGGGCTCTGCGTCGCCGGCTGGATGATGCGGCCGTTCCTCGGGCGCCGTCTCCCGATCGCGGGACTGGCGCAGGCCAGCCTCACGATCGTCGCGGGCGGCCTGATGCTGATCTCGGCGAACCACGCGCTATCGGGCAAATGGGCCTGGACGCCCGGCGGCACCGGCGTCGCCTTCGGCCGCATGATGCAGGACGGCATTGTCGCGCGATTCCTGAACGACCATTGCCCGCACGAAAAGTTCAAGCTCTGTCCCTATCGCAACGAGCTGCCGGCGACCGCCGACGAGTTCCTGTGGGGCCACAGCATGTTCAACACGCTCGGCCGCTTCGATGGGCTCAACGACGAGATGGGCACCATCGTCGTGCAATCGCTCGCGGCCTATCCGGCCTGGCAGGCCGAGGCGGCGTTGCAGGCGATGGGCCAGCAATTGCTCCATGTGGCGACCGGCGAAGGCGCCAGTGTCTGGATCCCGCATACCTACGGCATCATCGAGCGTTATATCCCGGCGCAGGTCGCGCCGATGCGCGCGGCGCGCCAGCAGAATTGGGGCCTCGATTTCGACTACGTCAACTGGCTGCACGTGCCGGTCGCGCTGGTCTCGATGCTGGGGCTGCTCGCACTGCTCGGACACGCGCTCGCCCATCGAAGGCTCGACGATCTGACGCTGCTGGCCGCGACGGTGACGCTTGCCTTGCTCGGCAACGCCTTCATCTGCGGCGTGATCTCGGGCCCGCATGACCGCTACGGCGCGCGCATGGTGTGGGTTGCGACCTTCGTGGTGCTGATGGCGCTGTTTCGATCGATCGGCGACGACGACGAGACGGCAGAAGAGACCTCAGCCGCGGCGTGACAGGAAATCCAGCACGCCGGTCTTGTAGACCTTGTCGCCGACCGCGCGCATGTGATCGCGGCCCGGAATATCGAGCACTTCCGAGCCGGGAATGATCGCGCCGAGCGCACTGGCAGATCCCGCGACATCATCGGTCGAGCCGACCGCAATCAGCACGGGCACATCGATCCGCGCGGCCTCGTCCTTCGTCATGAGATCGCGCGTGCCGCGCAGGCAGGCCGCAAGGGCACGGCGGTCGGAGCGGGTCTGATCGGCGAACGCGCGAAACGTGCGACCGACGGGATCGGTGACGTCGTCGAGCGAGGCCGCTTCCAGCGCCTTCGCCACGTTCTCGCCTGGTCCGGTGCCCTCGATCAGGCCGCCGATGCCGATGCCGCCGAGGATCGCCGAGCGCAGGCGCTGCGGCTCGTTGAGGCCGAGCCAGGCCGTCATCCGCCCGCCCATGGAATAGCCCATGATGTCGGCCTGCGGGATCGCGAGATGATCCATCAGCGCGAGCACGTCGCCGGCCATGGTCGGGATCGAGTACTGCGCCGGCTCGTAGAGCTTTGCGCTCTCGCCATGGCCGCGATTGTCCAGCGCAATGACGCGGCGGCCGTTCTTGCGCAGCTCCGAGACCCAGGTCGGATAGACCCAGTTCACGTTCTTGTTCGAGGCAAAGCCGTGCACCAGGATGATCGGATCGCCCTCGCCTTCGTCGAGATAGGCAATTTCAACGGCGCCGTTGTGAAAGCTCGGCATCATCAGTTCCGCAGTGTTTTGGGGGAAGATTGATCTTAGGCCGTGACGGCCGTGTTTGCCAGAGCGGCCTCAGCGGCGGCCTGCGCCCGGCGGAGCCGCCGCGCCCGTCTGCGATCGCACCAGGCTTGTGTCAGGCGCTCGGTGGTCGCCTTGATCGAGGATAACAGGCCGAACAGCGTCAACGCCGCGCCGAACAGCCAGAGCGTGAGATCGAATGCGCCGCCGACGAGCAGCAGCGCGCCGCGGCCAAGCAGCTTCATGATCGCGCGCGTCTTGCCGCCTTGCGCTTCCGCAAGCCGCGCCGCGCGCGCAACATCCTTCGGACCCTCGGCGATGCGCAGCGTGTCCATGGCACCGCGCGTGCCGGTCTTCTCGGCCACGCGCGTGACGTCCTTGCCGAGCCGGACCAGCGCACCGGCCTTCTCGACGCGGAACGCGGCCTTGATCGCGCTCACGGTCTCACCTGGACGAAACACCGACCCCTTGGCGACCGCGTTCTGAAGCATCGGCGTGTCGACCACTTCGCGCGCGGACCGGCCTGCCCATGCGGCGAGACCTTCGCCGAGCCGCCCGACCTTGCGGGCATCCTTCACCAGTGTCAGCCCGGCGCGCACCGGCGCCGCGCCGCCGGCCGACACATAGGTCACGGCCGTCACCGCGAGGCCCGCGGTCGCAAGGCCGAGCACAAGGCGGTCGGTGTCCTCACCCATGGCGAAATGCTTGCTTTCGCGCACGACGTCCCTGATATCGCCGATCACGAAGAGATCGCCGGCCACCGTTCCCGAGAGACTCGCGACATCGTCGGCATTGCCGGTGACGAGCCCGGTGGCAAAGCGCTTGGCGAAATGCGAGGTGGAATTTTCGATTTTGACGGCGTCGCTGACCCGGCTCAAGAGATCGTCGGGCAGCGCGATGTTGCGATCACGCGCGAGCGCGACAAAACTGTCGGCGAGATCGGCGTCGCCGGCGCTAAGCGCTGCCTCGATATTGTCCTGAACCAGGCGGTCGTTGTGCGCGAGAGCCGCATCGAGCTTGAGCTCGGACAGGGCCGCCGGATCGTTTTGGGCAGCCAGAATTGCGCCTGCCTCGCGGGCATGCGGCGCCACCTGCGCGAGCACAATGCCGCATGCAGCGATCCCGATCAACGCTGAGCTGATTCGCAGCCATTTCATGTTGAAAGCCTGGACGGTCCTAAGATCAATTGCGCCTGATGGTTCGTCTTTCGCCGCAATTGTACGCGTCCACTGACATAGTATGCCAAAATTGCGACACAACGTCCCCGACGAAAGAAGGGCTTCTCTCAGGCCGCAAGATTGTGTCGAATTTGCATGAGCAAACGAGCATGGGGCAATTGCGAACCTTTCGGTTCCGCCGGGCTAGCAATCACCTGAACCCATCAGTATGGTTCGCGGCGTCGAAATTATGCTGCGTCACTGCTGATTGTGTCTGCCGCCATTGCCACTCCAGGATGAACTACGATGTCCGACCATGTCGTTCCGCACTTCCATAACGATGCCGGTGTCCCCGTCATCGAGATCGGCTCGAAAGAGTTCATGTGCGTCGGCGCCAACCCTCCGTTCGATCATCCGCACGTGTTCCTGGACCTCGGCAACGACAACGAGATCATCTGCCCGTACTGCTCGACGCTGTACCGCTTCGCCGCCGACCTGAAGGCTGGCGAAGCCCGTCCGCCGGAGTGCGTGCTGAAGGACAAGGCGGCCTGACGCTCACCTCGGTCAGGGGTGGCCCTCCCGCGAACGATCGTCATTGCCGGTGCCGGAATCGGAGGGCTGACGGCTGCGCTTGCGCTGGCCGCCCGCGGTTTCCGCGTCGTCGTGCTGGAAAAGGCCGAGCGGCTCGAGGACATCGGCGCCGGCCTGCAACTCTCCCCCAATGCCAGCCGCGTGCTGGTCGAGCTCGGTCTGACGGAACGGCTGAAGCTGCGCGCCGTCGTCCCTGACGCAGTCTCGATCATGAGCGCGCGGGCCGGCGGCGAACTTTTGCGGATGCCGCTCGGCGAGGCCGCCGCCAATCGCGCCGGCGCGCCCTATTGGGTGGTGCACCGCGCCGACCTGCAATCCGCGCTCGCCGGCGCGGTCGCGGATCATCCCGATATCGACTTGAAGCTGGGTGCGACATTCGAGGATGTCGCACCACATGCCAAGGGACTGACGGTCGTCCATCGCAGCGGGACCATCCGCCGTAGCGATCTCGCCAGCGCCCTGATCGGCGCCGACGGCATCTGGTCGACAGTCCGCCAGCATCTGTTCCCCGAGGTGCAGCCGCGCTTCTCCGGGCTGATCGCCTGGCGCGGCACGCTGGATGCCACGCAGCTGCCGAAGGAGTACACCGCGCGGCGGGTGCAGCTCTGGATGGGCTCAAACGCCCATCTGGTCGCCTACCCGATCGCGGGCGGCCGCCAGCTCAACGTGGTGGCGGTGCTGCCGGGCACCTGGAACAGGCCGGGCTGGAGCACGCCCGGCGATCCCTTCGAGGTGATGGACGCCTTCGCCGCACCACGCTGGCCGCCGACGGCGCGGATGATGCTCGCCGCCGTCGACAGCTGGCGCAAATGGGCGCTGTTCGGCGTGCCGGACGGATGCCCCTGGAGCAAGGGCCCGGTCGCGTTGCTCGGCGACGCCGTGCACGCGATGCTGCCGTTCGCAGCCCAAGGCGCCGGCATGGCGATCGAGGATGCAGCCGTGCTCGCCCGGCATCTGAGCGTCGAGGCCGCGGAGGACGCAAGCAGCGTCGCGGCGGCGTTGAAGCAATATGGCCTGATACGTCAGGCACGTGTCAGGAAAGTACAGCGCACCGCACGGCAGCAAGGCCGGATCTATCATCTCGGCGGCCCGTTCGCGATCGCGCGCGATCTCGCGATCCGCGCACTCGGACCGGACCGCATGCTGGCGCGGCAGGACTGGATCTACGGCTGGCGTCCCTGACGCTGGAGCTGCAGCACCTTAGCGTTTCGGAGCAGGCTTGATGTCCGGCCGCTGTGGCGCAGCAGCTGCGGGCGGCGCATTGGCTGGCGTTTCCCGGCATCTGTCGCGGCGCCAGGCGTCTTCGGCCAACTGCGCCGAGCCACGGACCGCGACGTAATCGTTGCGATAGGCAAGCTCGGACACGACGGCGCCGCCGGCCCCGGTCTCCGCCTTGTCCATCAGCTTCTGCAATTCGGCGGTGCGGGCGGCGAGCGCCTTGCGCTCCCCTTCGAGCTGCTTGCAGTCATACAATTCGTATTTGGCGGGATCGGCAAAGGCCGGAGCGATCGTCTCGCTCACGCCGGCGCAGCCGGACAGCGCGAAGCCGGCCGCGACCAGCGCGGCAACCGCGCAACCAAGGCGCAGGGAAGAGGAAAGCGAAGCAGGCATGGTCGGAAAATTAGTCCCCCTGAATTGAGAATGCCTAAAGCAGGGCCAGATGTCCGGATTGAGGCTTTGCCTTGTGCCGCCGGCTCGCTTAAGGAAGAACCGCCTGTCCGGCACGATAAGCGCCAATTCCAGACCGCTGGACGGGACTTAAGTGTTTGATCTCGTTGGATCAAGCGGGCATGGCGGAATTGGTAGACGCAAGGGACTTAAAATCCCTCGGTGCGCAAGCGCTGTGCCGGTTCGACCCCGGCTGCCCGCACCATTTGAGCTGACGACGCCGACTGCTCCTACAGCGTGATCCAGAAGCAGACGATCGCAATCGCGGTCGCTGCACGAGATCGTGCGACGCTTTCGTCGCTCGACATCCACGACCCATGCGTGCATGAATGAAACATTCCCGCAAAGATTCATGCAATCTTAAATTGTCTAGCCGTAATTCTACGGGCGTAAATGGGAATACAGCAATGCGCCCCGTCAGCGTGCCTTTTGCGTCACGAGCCTTTTTCGTCAGTCAAGTCGATCAACAAGCCGGCAACAGCAACCAGGCACTCATCCGAGAACCGTTGACGATCAGCGCTTTGGAAGCGAACTCGCCGCTTGCGCATGCCGACAGCGAAGTCGTCTCGGCCTGGAGACTGCTCGCGTTCAACTGGAAATTTCTGGCCTGCATCGCGGGCATCGTGCTCGCGTGGCTTGTCGCGACGCGGTTCTATGTCGAACCATCGGGTTATCTCGCGGCTTTCGCGTTCGCTGCGCTTTGCTCCTGGTCCGCGCTGCGAAATGCCCGATCGGCCACGCCCCCAAACCCGAGAGTATTTTTCACTCTCACTGCTCTAGCGCAGATGACGCTGGCAGTGCCGGTCATGCTCACGCTGACCTATGTGGCCACATCCATCAGCTTTCCACTACAGGATGCCCAACTGCTGGCCTGGGACCGTGCACTCGGGTTCGACTTCAGGCGCTTTCTCGATTTCATAAATAATCATCCGGAGCTGATCCCCGTCCTGGCACGATCCTACAACTCGATCTCCCTCCAGATGACGCTCCTCGTGCTCCTTCTTCCTTTGGCCGGATGCTATCGACGCAGTGCAGAAGCGATATGCGCATACGGCTTCGCTCTATTCGCGACGACGTGCATCTCAGTATTTGTGCCGGCCATTGGGGTCTACGACGTCCTGGGTTTGGGGCCCGCTGACCTGCCCTATTTCGAACCCATGGGATACTACGACACCTTGCGCGACGCCCCATTGGTAAGGGCTGGCGCGCTTCTGGAACTCCGCCTGACGCAACTCGTGGGTATCGTCACCTTTCCGAGCTTCCACGCCGCGGCAGCTATCCTTTACATGTGGTCGTTCTGGCCGTTCCGTTGGCTCAGGCTGCTCTCCGTTCCCTGGAACATTCTGATGATCGTCGCGACCCCGCTGGGCGGTGGTCACTATCTGGTCGACATCCTCGCCGGCATCTCGGTGGCGACCGCGGCTATCATGGCGACGAGAGCCATCAGCACAGCCTGCTCGTCGGGCCGCCTCGAACTCATGAGCGCCACTCGGCTACCGATTGCACCTCCTGCTTGAGGCGTTTCGGCTCGGCTCGAAAATCCAGCAACAGGATCCAGAAGCATATCAGCGCGACCGCGACCTGGACAAAGCCGCCTTCGATCGTAATCCCCGTGATCGAGACCAGCGTCGGAACGGCAACACCGATGGTCAGCACGGCGGCAAGGGCCGCGGCCGGAAGATCGACGATCAGGACGGCGGCGTAGACCGCGAGCTCGAAGAACGCATATTCCTTCAGGCGCGGCGAGCAGAGATAGAGGCCGTACATCGCAAGCACCGTGATCCGCATCGCGGCCCGCGGATGATCGATCAGCCAGCGATCGAGGCGCGCCGGCAACGATCCCTCATTGTTGCGGATCGCGCGCAGCAGCGACCAGCCGAGTGGCGCGAGCACGAACGCGGTCGCCGCAAGCGCGTAAATGGCGAACACGAGCGGCTTGCTGTCGGCAAGTCCAACGCGATCCACGATGGTCTGCGCCAACAGCAGCAGCGACGGATTGGTCTCCTCGATCTGGACCGAATGCTGACCGGAGATCCCGCCCGTGATCGCGAGCAACCAGCTCGAGAACAAGCCTGGATAGACGGCAACCGAAACCAGGATCGGCAGCGCGAAGCCGAGGCCCGCCACCGTCATCAGGACAAGTTTCCGCCGCCGCGACAGCGGCAGGAAATAGAGTGCGGCCAGCAGCGGGCAGAATACCAGCTTGAACGACGTGACGAGACCGAGCAGTGCCGCCCCTGCCATACGAAGGACGTCATCTCGATCGTCGGGCTTCACGGGGCGAAGCAGAAGGGCAAGTGCTGCGGCCGTCAGTCCGCCGCCCAGGATCGCGAAATTGCCCGAGGCCAGCACCCATTCGAAACCAACGAACGCGCCGAACACGGAGAGTCCCCGCAGCGCCACGTCGCGCAAGCTGCGTGCTCTGCCGATCCCAGGCAGCAACAGGCCACAGAGCAAGGCGATGACGAGATAGACGCCGCGGTAATGGCCGACGAGAAAGCCGCCCGCGCACAGCGGACGGAAGGCATCCAGCGTCGCCGGCAGATAGGGATAAGAGAGCTTGGTGCCCTTCAGATTTTTCACGAAGTAAGGATCGAGCCCGTCGACATGCGCATCGACGGCCGCGCAGTTGACGCGGACGTCCCAGCCGTATCGCACATCGAGCGCGGCATCGTTGACGAGATTGGCAAACACCAGGAACGCCACCAGTGCGATCAGGCAGGCAAGCCAGACGTTGCGCTTGCCGGCCATGTCGGCCGACGGTCCCGACCATCGTGCTGTTCCGGACGGGGCGACACTCGTCATGGACGCACGGCCCTCCGCTCGAGGCGTTCCGGCTCGCTTCGAAAATCGAGCAACAGGATCCAGAAGCAGGCGAGTGCGACCGCGAGCTGGACAAAGCCACCTTCGATCGTAGTCCCCGTGATCGAGACCAGCGTCGGAACCGCAACGCCGATGGTCAGCACGGCGGCAAGGGCTGCGGCCGGAAGATCGACGATCAGGACGGCGCCGTAGACCGCGAGTTCGAAGAACGCATATTCCTTCAGGCGCGGAGAGCTGAGATAGAGGCCGTACATCGCCAGCACCGTGATCCGCATCGCGGCCTGCGGATGATCGATCAGCCAGCGGTCGAGGCGTCCCAGTAACGTCCCCTCGTTGTTGCGGATCGCGCGCAGCAGCGACCAGCCGAGCGGTGCGAGCACGAACGCGGTCGCCGCCAGTGCGTAAGTGGCGAACACGAGCGGCTTGCTGTCGGCAAGCCCCACGCGGTCCACGATGGCCTGCGCCAACAGCAGCAGCGATGGATTGGGCTCCTCGATCTGGACCGAAAGTTGACCGGGGATCCTGCCCGTGATCGCGAGCAACCAGCTCGAGAACAAGCCTGGATAGATGACGACCGAAACCAGGATCGGCAGCGCGAAGCCGAGGCCCGCCACCGTCATCAGGACAAATTTCCGCCGTCGCGACAGCGGCAGGAAATAGAGTGCGGCCAGCAGCGGGCAGAATACCAGCTTGAACGACGTGACGAGACCGAGCAGTGCCGCCCCTGCCATACGAAGGACGTCATCTCGATCGTCGGGCTTCACGGGGCGAAGCAGAAGGGCAAGCGCTGCGGTGGTCAGTCCGCCGCCCAGGATCGCGAAATTGCCCGAGGCCAGCACCCATTCGAAACCGACGAACGCGCCGAGCACGTAAAGTCCCCGCAGCGCCACGTCACGCAAGCTGCGTGTCCGGCCGATCCCGGGCAGCAACAGGCTAGAGAGCACGGCGATGGCGAGAAAGACGCCGCGGTGATGGCCGACAAGAAAGCCGCCCGCGCACAGCGGACGAAAGGCGTCCAGCGTCGCCGGCAGATAGGTATAAGAGAACTTGGTGCCCTTCAGATTTTTCACGTAGTACGGATCGAGCCCATCGACATGCGCATCGACCGCGGCGCAGTTGACGCGAAGGTCCCAGCCGTAATTCGTATCGGGCGCGGCATAGTTGGCGAGATTGCCGAACACCAGCACGGCCACCAGCGCGATCAGGCAGGCAAGCCACACGTTGCGCTTGCCGGCCATCTCGGCCGACGGTCCCGGCCATCGTGCTGTTCCGGTGATGTCGGACACGTCTGATGCTCGCCTGTTCCCTGAGTTCCCTCGGCGCCTGATCCGCCGTCCGGTCAGGCCACATTGGACAGGATGCGTTGCGGATTCATCTCCCCGACGGGCCGTCCCCGCCGTTATGGTGAATCCCTGGTTTCCAAGCCACGCTAACGCGACGCGCGGGCGGCGAGCCAGGCATCGAGCGCCTCTCGTGTGTCCCGTGTCGCCGCCATGCGGGCGAACTGCTCGTGCTCGATGGCGAGGCCTTCCGCGATCGACACGTTGAGGCCGCGCGTGGCGGCCGTGATGATTCGGGCCACCGCGAGAGGCGAATGCCGCGTGATGCGATCGGCCAGCGCGAAAGCCGCGTCCAGGAGCTGCTCGTGCGGCACGATGCGGTTGATCAAGCCGATCTCGCAAGCACGTTGCGGCGAAAAGGAATCACCGGTCAGAAGATATTCCAGCGCCCGCTTCCGGCCCGCGAGCCGCGGCAGGCGCTGCGTGCCGCCGAAGGTCGGCGTGATGCCGATCGCGATCTCGGGCTTTGCAAATGTGGCGCGCTCGCTGGCAATTGCGAGATGCACGGCTTCCGTGATCTCGCAACCGCCGCCGAAGGCGATGCCGTTGACGGCGGCGATGATCGGCTTCGGAAACGCTTCCATGCGCGCCGTCATCGCTTGCCCGCGCCGCACGAAGGCCTTCGCCGCGGCGTCGGGACCGGCCTTCACGCTCTCGGAGAATTCGGCGATGTCGGCGCCTGCGGAGAAGGCGCGATCTCCGGCGCCAGTCAGCACGACTGCGCGAACGTCTTCGTCGTCCTCGATGCGATCGAGCGTTGTCATCAGTTGATCGATGAGCCCGTAGCTCAGCGCGTTCAGCTTGTTCGGGCGATTGAACGTCAGCAATGCGACGGCGCCGCGTGTTTCCGAGAGGACGAGATCAGACAAGTGCAGGCTCCTTTCAGGTCGAACAGACGCATAAGTCAGCCACAGCGGTTCTGTTGTGTATACTCACTAGACGGTATACATTGCGCCGATGGCAGGAAGGGGTGACAGCACACGCGAGCAGATCGTCGTCGCGGCGACGCGCTTGTTCTATGGCGAGGGCATCAGGGCGGTCAGCATGGACGCCGTCGCCGAGAAGGCAGGCGTCACCAAGAAGACGCTCTATTATCACTTCACCAGCAAGGATGAGCTGGTCGCCGAAACCATCGCAGCCCGGGACCAGCCGACGCTGGAGCTCTACATGCGCTGGTTCGCCGAGACCGACGGCACGGTGGCGGACAAGGTCCGCGGTCTCTTCACAAAGCTCGGCAAATCAGTGGATACGCCGAGGTGGCGCGGCTGCGGCTTCCTGCGCACAATCGCCGAGCTCGCCAACACGCCGGCGCACCCTGCAGTCAAGGCCGG
Source organism: Bradyrhizobium genosp. A (assembly GCF_049949275.1). Classification (NCBI taxonomy): domain Bacteria; kingdom Pseudomonadati; phylum Pseudomonadota; class Alphaproteobacteria; order Hyphomicrobiales; family Nitrobacteraceae; genus Bradyrhizobium; species Bradyrhizobium genosp. A. The sequence goes on from NZ_CP188196.1 coordinate 5,492,937, forward strand.
CGCGGCCCACAAGAAGCGTTTTGAAGCGTGGTTAGAGGCAGAGTTACGTGGCCACGGCATTCACAACGCGGCGGCGCTTGCGCGGCGGATCGTGATCCTGCTCGACGGCGCCACGACCGTGATGCTGATCCACCGCGATCTCGACTATGTCGAGACCGCCGGCCGATTGGCGCTCGATCTGGTCGAGCAGGCGCGTGGCGCGAGCTGATCTCTGGCCGCCAGCGTGGGCAGCGTCTTCACCATTTGTTGTCCGTCCCCTGCCCCGCCTGACAGCCATCCCAAAACATGGGTTGTGCGACGCAGCATGAACGTTAGATATGGCCTCTGAAATCAGGGTGAGTTTTTTGTCCGACGTCAATGCTGACGACTGGGTGTCCTCCGGACACCGTCCGATGGGTTTTCCCGAATTTGTAGTCGTGATCGCGTCCATCATGGCGCTGAATCCGCTCGCGATGGACATGATGCTGCCGGCGCTGCCCAATATCGGGACGGCCTTCGGCATTCCCAACGCCAACCATCTCCAGCTCGTGCTGTCGACCTTCCTGATCGGCTTCGGCGCCGGCCAGTTCGTCATGGGCCCGTTGTCGGATCGGTTCGGGCGCCGGCCGGTGCTGCTCGGCGGCATGGCGGTCTATGCGGTCGCGAGCGTGCTGGCGGTTGCGGCGCCCTCGTTCGAGACGCTGCTGCTCGCCCGCGCACTGCAAGGCCTCGGCACCTCGGCGACGCGCGTGATCGCGACCTCGATCGTGCGTGACTGCTATGCCGGCCGCCGCATGGCGAGCGTAATGTCGCTTGCCATGATGATTTTCATCGCCGTGCCCGTGATCGCGCCCTCGTTCGGACAGGCGGTGCTGCTGGTCACGCAATGGCGCGGGATCTTCGTCGTGCTGATGCTCTACGGCGTGCTCGCGCTCGTATGGTCCGTGCTGCGGCTTCCGGAGACGCTGCCGGAGACGGAGCGCAGGTCGCTCGCGCCCGCTGACGTGTTCGCGGCCTTCCGCCAGACCGTCACCAACCGCCAGACCCTCGGTTATGCGACGGCCGCTGGCAGTGTCATGGGCGCGCTGTTCGCCTATGTGTTCTCGGCACAGCAGGTTTTCACCGGCATCTATCACCTCGGCCACTACTTCCCGCTCGCCTTTGCGGCGATCGCGGCCGGCACCGCGATTGCCGGCTTCCTCAACGCAAAGCTGGTCGGGCGGCTCGGCATGCGCGTGATCTCGCACGGCGCGCTGACGCTCTACACCGCGGTGGCGGGCGTGATGCTGCTGACCGAGATCCTCGGTGTGCTGCCGCTTCCGCTATTCATGGTGTTGTCGGCGCTGATGATGTTCTCGTTCGGCATGATGGTCGCCAATTTCACCGCGCTCGCGATGGAGCCGCAGGGCCACATCGCCGGCACCGCCTCCTCGCTCTACGGCTCGATCACGACACTGATCGGCATCATGGTCGGCACCGCGATCGGCCAGAGTTTTGACGGCACGCTGCTGCCGTTCTCGGTCGGATTCTTCCTGTCGACGCTTGCAGCGCTTGCGATCGTTCTGGTGGTGGAGAAGGGACGGCTGTTCAAGCCGCATCATCGCCCCATCGTGTGAGGAACTTCGCAGGCGCCTCGATGTTGTCCTGCAGCAATTCGAGAGGCGGCTTCAATGGAACTGGAACAGCACGACGAACGTCACGATCAGGACCGGCGGCAGACTGAAAAGTCGGTCTCGCCTGCCGAACAAGCCGTCGTCAACCCACCCTTTGCCAGTGAAGGGCTCGAGAAGGTCCGCGACAGCCACTGCTGAGGACCCCTACTCCGGACTTCGTTTACTGGCGCTGAAATCCTGCGCGGCGCTTTCGGGCGATGCGCCGCCGCTCACACGCGGCGGCACCATCAGCACGACGACGTCCCGGCTCAGGCCCGGCCGGCCCCACAGCGACGCCTGTACGGTGAATTCCCGCCTGACAAAATTCCCGGCGTGCGCGGAGACCGATTCCATCCAACGGTCACAATAATCCTGGCCACGGAAACAGAGCGCGGCCCAGCCGCGATCGAGCCTCGTCTTGCGCGGCAGCCCCCAATCGTACTGGTGCTCGAACGGCCGCGCGTAATGCGGATGATCCGGACTATAGAAAGCCGCGGCGAAGGCGAGCGAATCGTCGCCACTGACGGCGCTGAGCGGCTCGCCGGTCAGCTCGCGCCATTGCCGGGTGAGCTCGCCTGCCGCTTGCGCATAAAGATTCCGTCCCTCTTCATAACCGTCGCTATTGCGATAGACCGCGTGGATTGGTGCGGCGACCAGGACGGCGAAAAGCGCAACGCCTGACACAATGACGGTGACATTGACGGTGTAGAAGCGTTCGACGGGATAACGGGCGCCGCAGACGATCAGCACAACGAACAGGAACAATCCCTGCAAGGCCCATAACGACGGCAGATCCGTGCCCATAGCGAGGGACGTCAGGACCGGCAGAGCGATGGTGCCGATAGCGACATAGAAGAGAAGCCGAAGGTCTGGGCTCATCGCGGCGAAGTCGGCCGGAAATTGTTTCAGGCGCGTGCCGGCGATGAGCAACCAGATCACGGCAGCGACGCTGATGGCCGCCACGAGTCCCAGCAGAAAATTCCTCACTTCACCGAGCGAGCTGACTGCATTGCCGTTGGCGTGGTTCAGCGCGTAGGTGAAGGTCGATGCGCCCGTGGTCGCGAGCCAATAGATGTGCGGCGACAGCACCGCGAGCCCGGTGACGACCGAAATCCAGGGCGACGCGGAGGTGAAATAGGCGCGCCGCGCCGGATGCGCCAGCGCGGCGAATGCAACGCTCGTGACCAGGAAGATCGAGTAGTATTTTCCGACCATGGCGAGCGCCGTGGTGTATCCAAGCGCAACCGCCCAGACAGGAGACCTGGTCTCGAATGCGCGCAGAAAACACCATGTGGCGAGCGGCCAGGTCGCGAGCAGCACGGCATTGGCGTTGAAGCGCTGGGCGTGGAATTGATAGGCCGGCGTCAGCATCAGGAGCAGCAGCACCAGGATGCGCTTGTGCCCGGTCGCGAATTGCCGCGCGACGCAATCGACGAAGACCAGCGCGAGGCCCGCGTTCACCATCGCCATCAGCTGCAGCGACCAGTCGCTGAGCGGGAACACGGCGGTCCAGCTGGCTGCGATCCAGCCCATCAGCGGCGGATGCTTGTGATAACCCCAGGCGAAATTGCGTCCCAGCGTCCAGGCCTCGAGCGTATCGGGATGCAGGCCGCCGCCGGCATAGGCGATGGCAAGATACAGCGTCCAGATCGCAACGAAGCACGCAATGAGAAGCGGCACCGCCCAGCCTGCCTCCACGCCATCGAGCCAGCGCAGCAGCGGTCGCCGCCAGCGCGCCGGTGCGCGATCCGACCGTTCGGCCATTGCCTGGAATGCAAAATCGATCGGCACGCGATTCAAATCGATGGAGGGAAAGTGATGTCCGAGGACGAACCATCTATTTCAGTTTGGAAACAAATAGCAATGATTGGAGTCTGGAAGACTTGAAAGCTCCCTGGCTTTCGCTGCCACAGGACCGCCGCAAGACAACGGCGCCGCTGATGACAGCGGCGCCGCGTGATATCAGGGCGAAAGGTACAGGATGCGCCTTTCCCCCGTTCCGACTTGCCTTACTCGGACTTGTCGATGTTCCAGAACACCGGGGTCGCCGGGCCGTCGATCACGCCGGAGATCGACTTCCGCCACGCGCTTGGCGCCTGATACTGGCCGAGCGGGACGTAGAGCACCTGATCATAGGCCTCCTTCTGGATCTCGGTCGCGATCTTCCTCTGATCGTCGAGCGAGGCCGCGCGGACGAAATCGTCCTTGAGCTTCTCGACTTTGGCGTCCTCCGCCCAGCCGAACCAGCCGCCCTTCTTGCCCTGCCCGCCGACAGCCACGTTGGAGATCGGGTTGACCACGTCAGCGCTGACCCAGTTTGTGATGAACATGTTCCAGCCGCCCTCCTTCGGCTGCTTCTGGCTGGCGCGCCGGCTCACCACCGTCTGCCAGTCGGTCGCCTGCAGGTCGACCTTGAAGCCGGCTTCGCGCAATTGCTGAGCCACCACGATCGGCTGAGCCTTCAGCGTCAGCACGTCACCCGGCGCCATAAGCACGACCGGCGTCCCGTCGTAACCGGACTCGGCGAGCGCCTTTTTGGCCGCAGCAATATCGCCGCCCTTCGCGAGGGTCTCACCGCCAATCTCTGTCGCGAACGGCGTGTCGCAGATGAAGATCGCTGCGCAAGTCTTGTAGTACTTGGGATTGCCGATCAGCGCATCGAGCACGTCCTTCTGGTTGACCGCCAGGAGTGCTGCGCGGCGGACCTTGACGTTATCGAACGGTGGATGGAGGAAGTTCATCCGCGCGCCCGTCTGGAATCCGAACTTGTTCAGGATCTCGAGTTTGAGCTCCTTGTCGGCTTCAATGGTGGGCAACATTTCGATGGCAGGATTTTCCATGAAATCGATGTCGCCCGACTGCAGCGCGTTCAACGCCGTCTGCGCGTCTGGCATCGTAATCCATTCGACGCGGTCAACTTTCACGACCTTGCCGCCGGCCGTCCAGCTCGCCGGCTCCTTGCGCGGCACGTAGTCGGTGTTCCTGACGTAGACCGACTTCACCCCGGGCTGGAATTCATTCTGCACGAACTTGAAAGGGCCGGAGCCGATCTGCTCGGGAATCTGCTTTTCCGGCGGCGTCTCGGCGAGACGTTTCGGCATCATGAAAGCGACCCGCGAGGACGGCTTGCCGATCGATTCCAGCACGAGCGCGTACGGCTCTTTCAGCTTCAGCGTGATCGTCTTGGGGTCGGTCGCTTCGATGCTCGCGGTGAACAGCATCATCTGCTGCCCCATGCCATCGACAGCGGCCCAGCGCTTCAGGGAGGCAACACAATCTTCCGCGGTGACCGGCGTGCCGTCATGCCACTTCAGGCCGTCGCGCAGCGTGAATGTGTAGGTCAGCTTGTCGTCGGAGATCTTCCAGTCCGCCATCTGCGGCTGGATCTTGAAGTTCGAATCCGTCGCGATCAGCGTGTCGTAGACCATGTAACCATGATCGCGCGCGATATAGGCGCTAGTGAAGATCGGATCGAGAATGCGAAGATCCGAATGCATCACGGCGGTAATGGTCTTACCTGCGGCAAGAACCGGCGACGCCAGTGCCGAAAGCGCCACGACTGAAATCGCAAGTGTGGAGGCGAACGCCCGACGCCCCCGGCGCATGAGTTGGAACATTGAAGTTCTCCTGGCTGCGGCGCCGCTGATGACAGCGGCGCCGCGTGATAGTCGGGACAGAAGGCGCGCTAACGCGCCTCCCCTTACTCGGACTCGGCCTTACTCGGACTTGTCGATGTTCCAGAACACCGGGGTCGCCGGGCCGTCGAGCACGCCGGAGAGCGACTTCCGCCATGCGCTCGGCGCCAGATACTGGCCGAGCGGCACGTAGATCACCTGGTCATAGGCTTCCTTCTGGATCTCGGTCGCGATCTTCTTCTGATCATCGAGCGAGGCAGCGCGGACGAAGTCGTCCTTGAGCTTCTCGATCTTGGCGTCTTCCGCCCAGCCGAACCAGCCGCCCTTCTTGCCCTGACCGCCGATCGAAAGATTCGAGATCGGGTTGGACACGTCGGCACTGACCCAGTTGGTGAAGAACATGTTCCAGCCGCCCTCCTTCGGGGGCTTCTGGCTGGCGCGACGGCTCACCACCGTCTGCCAGTCGGTCGCCTGCGCATCGACCTTGAAGCCGGCCTCGCGGAGCAGCTGCACCGCGACCGTCGGCTGCGCCTTCAGCGTCACGACATCGCCGGGCACCATGACCACGACGGGCGTGCCGTCATAGCCGGACTCGGCGAGCAGCTTCTTGGCTTCCGCCATGCCGTTGCCCTTGACCAGCGTCTCGGAGCCGACGTCGGTCGCGAACGGCGTGTCGCAGATGAAGAAGGCACCGCAGATCTTGTAGTATTTGGGATTGCCGACGAGCGCGTCGAGCACGTCCTTCTGGTTCATGGCCAGAAGCGCGGCGCGGCGAATCTTCGGATTGTCGAAGGGCGGATAGAGGAAGTTCATGCGACCGAGCGTCTGGTAGCCGAACTTGTTCAGCGTCTCGACCTTGAGGTCGGGATTGCCTTCAAGCACGGGCAGCAGGTCCCACGGCGGCACTTCCATGAAGTCGATGTCGCCCGACTGCAGCGCGTTCACCGCGGTCTGCGAGTCCGGCATGGTGATCCACTCGACGCGGTCGACCTTCACCACCTTGCCGCCGGCAGTCCAGCTCGACGGCTCCTTGCGCGGCACGTAGTCCGTGTTCTTGACATAGACCGCCTTCACGCCGGGCTGGAATTCGCCCGGCACGAACTTGAACGGACCCGAGCCGATCTGCTCCGGAATCTGCTTGTCCGGCGGCGTTTCGGCGAGACGCTTCGGCATCATGAAGGGCACGCGCGAGGACGGCTTGCCGATCGAGTCGAGCACCAGGCCGTAGGGCTCCTTCAGCTTCAGCGTGATGGTCTTGGCGTCGGTCGCCTCGATGCTGGCCGTGAAGGTCATCATCTGCTGGCCCATGCCATCGACGGCGGCCCATCGCTTCAGCGAGGCGACACAGTCTTCCGCCGTCACCGGCGTGCCGTCATGCCACTTCAGGCCGTCGCGCAGCGTGAAGGTGTAGGTGAGCTTGTCGTCGGAGATCTTCCAGTCCGCCATCTGCGGCTGGATCTTGAAGTTCGCATCCGTCGTGATCAGCGTGTCGTAGACCATGTAGCCATGGTCACGCGTGATGTAGGCGGTGGTGAAGATCGGATCGATGATGCGCAGATCCGAATGCATCACCGCGGTGATGGTCTTGCCGGCCGCAAACACCGGCGAGGCCATCGCCGTGGAAAGCGCGACGACCGACAGCGCAAGTGTGGAGGCGAACGCGCGACGCCCCCGGCGCATCAAGCTCAACATAAAAGTTTCTCCTGACGTGAAACTGTTCAAAGGCAGGTTATTGGTTGAGCATTCGGTTCGTTCTTTAGGCGAACTAACGTCATGCAATGCCTTTATCTTTTCGAGACTTGCAGACAGTCTTGAGCGCGTCAATCCGGTTTCGGTGCAGCCCATGGTATCGCACGTACGGGCTCCACAAAGACCGGTTTGGCTCTACAACTCTCCCCGCTTGCCCTGCCCGCGCTGATGCAATGCGCGTTCCATCTTTCGAAGCTTGAGAGATATTGAGATGAATCCAGCCAATCTTCCCTTCGATTCCGAGGCGATGCTCGAGGGCCTGCGCACCTGGGTGGAATGCGAGAGCCCGACCTGGGACGCAGGCGCGGTCAATCGCATGCTCGATATCGCAGCGCGTGATATGGCGATCATGGGGGCGACCATCGAGCGCATCGCCGGCCGTCAGGGCTTTGGCGGCGTCATCCGCGCGCGCTTTCCGCATCCGAAGCAAGGCGAGCCGGGTATCCTGATCGCCGGGCACATGGATACCGTCCACCCGGTCGGCACCATCGAGAAGCTGAAATGGCGCCGCGAGGGCAACAAGTGCTACGGCCCCGGCATCTACGACATGAAGGGCGGCAACTATCTTTCGCTGGAAGCGATCCGGCAGCTGGCGCGCGCGTCCTTCGCCACGCCCTTGCCGATCACCATTCTGTTCACGCCGGACGAGGAAGTCGGCACGCCCTCGACGCGCGACATCATCGAGGCGGAAGCCGCGCGCAACAAATATGTGCTGGTGCCCGAGCCCGGCCGCGCCGACAACGGCGTCACCACCGGACGTTACGCCATCGCGCGATTCAATTTGGAAGCGACGGGGCGGCCGAGCCATGCCGGCGCAACATTGTCGGCGGGACGCTCGGCCATCCGCGAGATGGCACGGCAGATCCTTGCGATCGACGCGATGACGACAGAGGATTGCACCTTCTCGGTCGGCGTCGTGCATGGCGGACAGTGGGTCAATTGCGTTGCAACGACCGCCACCGGCGAAGCTCTCTCCATGGCCAAGCGCCAGGCCGATCTCGACCGCGGCGTCGAGCGGATGCTGGCGCTGTCGGGCACCGCGAACGACGTGACCTTCAAGGTGACCCGCGGCGTGACGCGGCCGGTGTGGGAGCCGGATGCCGGCACCATGGCGCTGTATGAAAAGGCGCGCGGCATCGCCAAATCTCTCGGCGCGGAATTACCGCATGCGAGCTCCGGCGGAGGATCCGACGGCAACTTCACCGGCGCGATGGGCATCCCTACGCTCGATGGCCTCGGCGTGCGCGGTGGCAACGGCCACACGCTCGAGGAGTTTATCGAGGTCGACAGCCTGGTCGAGCGCGGGCGCCTGATGGCGGGACTGCTGGCAACGCTGGCGTAAATTGAATCAACTTCGCACTGCACAATGCGTTGGCAGTCACGGTTCAAATTTAGCCTTGTCTAAAAATGAGGCGCATCGTACTGCTCGATGGTCCACGCGACGATCTGGAGAGAGACGGCACGATCTCAACGTCGTGACGTCCACCGAAGGGGATAGTCCGCGCAGACCTTTCGAGGTCCGCGACGGATCAAGCTCTCAGGTAACCGTGACAGATGGGGCGCCGCCAACGGCCTTCGGGCCGGCGGTTAGCCTATCCTAACTCACGGGAGCCCTGCTCAACATGACCCATATCGCCATCATCGGCGCCGGCATCACCGGCGTAACGACCGCCTATGCCGTGCTCGAACGCGGCTACAAGGTGACGGTGCTCGACAAGCATCGCTATGCCGCGATGGAGACCTCGTTTGCGAACGGCGGACAGCTCTCCGCCAGCCATCTCGACTGGACGTTGTCGGCCACGACCGCGCAGATGATTGCCGGAACCATCGACGGCTGGCGCGGGCTCAACGCACCGTCAATCGTCCCCTCACTTCAGGAAGAACTTGCGGTTGAGCGCGAGATGCGCCGTGCATCTTGAGTGGTCGAAAATCGATGTGGGGCGGCCCCTTGCGACCGCCCTACCCTTGGCACACAATTTGCCCCAAGAGGACGGCTCTCCGGCCGGCTCTTCCAGCCCGAGTGACAGGCGCGCATGATAGACACGACCGAATCCACGGGCGCCTCTCGGCCCCATACATTCCGCAGCCGGAGATAGGTGCATGCTGGGTTATCTCATCCGCCGCGTTCTCGCTGCGGTGCCCGTGATGGGTGTCGTCGCGCTGTTCGTGTTCCTGCTGCTGCGGCTGACGCCGGGCGACCCGGCCGCGATCCTGGCCGGCGACAATGCGACGCCGGAACGGCTGGAGCGCATCCGCACCTCGCTCGGCCTCAACGAGCCGCTGATCGTGCAGTTCATCACCTGGGTCGGCAAGCTGCTGCACGGCGACCTCGGCACCTCGCTGATCTCGAACCTGCCGGTCATGAAGATGATTGGTCAGCGCGTCGAGCCGTCGATCTCGATCGCGCTGTCGACCATCATCCTCGCCGTCATCGTCGCCGTGCCGCTCGGCGTCATCGCGGCCTGGAAGCACGGCACATGGATCGACCGCTTCGTAATGGGGCTGTCCGTGCTCGGCTTCTCGGTGCCGGTGTTCGTGATCGGCTATGTCCTGATCGAGGTGTTTGCGATCGACCTGCGCTGGGTGCCGGTACAGGGCTTCAGAAGCATCTCGACCGGCTTCGGCCCATTCTTCGAGCGCATCATCCTGCCGACCTGCGCGCTTTCCTTCATCTATGTCGCACTGATCGCGCGCATGACGCGCGCGGCGATGCTCGATGTGTTGGGCGAAGACTACGTGCGAACGGCCCGTGCCAAGGGCATCAACGAGGTCGCGGTGATGATGCGGCACGCGCTGCGCAACGCCGCCGTGCCCGTGATCACCGTGATCGGGACCGGCTTTGCGCTGCTGATCTCCGGCGTCGTCGTCACCGAGAGCGTGTTCAACATTCCCGGCATCGGCCGCCTCACCGTGGATGCGGTGCTGGCGCGCGACTATCCGGTGATTCAGGCGATGATCCTGCTGACCTCACTGATCTACGTCGTCGTCAATCTGCTGATCGACGTCGCCTACACGCTGCTCGATCCCCGGATCCGGTATTGAGGCAAGGACAAGAACAACAATGACGGTTGATACCCTTCCCCAGTCCTCGATTCCGATCACGTCGCCGTTGCGGCCGCGTTTCGGCTTCCTCACCTCGACACCGATCATCGCCACGGCGACCGTGTTGCTCGCGCTGATCGTGCTGATCTCAATCCTGGCGCCGCTGATCGCGCCGCATGACCCGATCCAGCTCGCACCCTCGCAGCGGCTCAAGCCTTCCTCGGCGCAATTCCTGCTCGGCACTGACGCCTATGGCCGTGACCTGTTGTCGCGCGTCATCTATGGCGGGCGCATCTCGCTCCTGATCGGCATCGGCTCGGCGATCCTGTCGATCGTCATCGGCCTTGCGATCGGTCTTGTCTCCGGCTTCTTCAAGCTGGTCGACGCCGTGCTGATGCGCGTCATGGACGGCCTGATGGCGATGCCGAGCATTTTGCTCGCGATCGCCGTGGTGTCGCTGTCCGGCGCCAGCATCTGGACCGTGCTGATCGCGATCACCATCCCCGAAATCCCGCGCGTCGCGCGCCTGGTGCGCTCGGTGGTGCTGTCGGCGCGCGAAGAACCCTATGTGGAGGCCGCGATCTCGGTCGGTTCGTCGCTGCCGAAGATCATGTGGCGGCATCTGATGCCGAACACGATCGCGCCGCTGATCGTCCAGGGCACCTATGTCTGCGCCTCCGCGATCCTCACCGAGGCCATCCTCTCCTTCCTCGGCGCCGGCATCTCGCCGGAGACGCCGACCTGGGGCAACATCATGGCCGAGGGCCGCCAGTATTTTCAGCTCAAGCCGACGCTGATCTTCTGGCCGGGCCTGTTGCTCTCGATCGCCATCCTCAGCATCAATCTGATCGGCGACGCCGCCCGCGACGCCCTCGATCCCCGCATGAAGCAGCGGGAGGGCAAGTAATGACCGATCAAGTGATGACCAACCCAGTTCTCGACATCAACAACCTCGTCGTCTCCGTCGGCAAGAAGCCGGGCGGACCGAAGATCATCGACGGCATCTCGATCCAGGTGCACGAGCGCGAAACGCTGTGCCTTGTCGGCGAAAGCGGCTCGGGCAAGTCGGTGACCTCGCTCACCACCATGGGCCTGCTGCCGAAGGGCACGCTGGTTCCGACGGGCGGCAGCGTCAAACTCGTCGGCGAGGAGATCCTCACCGCGACCGACCGCCGCTTGCGCCAGCTGCGCGCGACGCAGATGGCGATGATCTTCCAGGAACCGATGACCGCGCTCAATCCGGTCGTGCACGTCGGCCGCCAGATCGACGAGGTGCTGCGCGCCCACACCGATCTCGATGCCAAGGCGCGCAAGAAGCGCATCCTCGACATGATGGAGCAGGTGCGCCTGCCCCAGGTCGAGCGCATTTTCGCATCCTACCCCCATCGCCTCTCCGGCGGCCAACGTCAGCGCATCATGATCGCGATGGCACTGGTGCTTGAACCCAAGCTGCTGATTGCCGACGAGCCGACCACCGCGCTCGACGTCACCACGCAGAAGCAGATCCTGACCCTGATCCGTGACCTCCAGCGCGATCACGGCACCGCCGTGCTGTTCATCACCCATGACATGGGCGTGGTCGCCGAGATCGCCGACCGCGTCGCGGTGATGCGGCAGGGCCGCCTGGTCGAGACCGGCACACTCGATTCCATCCTGCGCAATCCAACCATGGAGTACACCCGCAACCTGCTCGCCTCGGTGCCGAGCCTTGTGCCGCGTGCGGCGCGGCCTGAAACGAAAGAACCGGTGGTGCTGGAAGCCAACGACCTCAGCAAGGTCTACAAGGAGCGCGCATTCTTCGGCAAAGGCCGCGAGGTCGTCGCCGCCGACAAGGTGACGTTGACGCTGCGCAAGGGCCGCACGCTCGGCATCGTCGGCGAGAGCGGCTCGGGCAAGTCGACGGTGGCGCGCTGCATCGTGCGCCTGATCGATCCGACCTCCGGCGGCGTCCGCCTCGCCGGCCGCGAGATCTCCGATATTTCGCGCCGCCTGCTCCAGCCGCACCGGCAAAAAATCCAGATCGTGTTCCAGGATCCCTACCGCTCGCTCAACCCGCGCGTCACCGTCGGCGAGAGCATCGCGGAAGGCCCGATCAATTACGGCACCTCGCACGCCAATGCGACGAAGCGCGCGCGCGAGTTGCTCGAGCTGGTCGGCCTGCCGGCCGACGCGGTGTCGCGCTACCCGCACCAGTTCTCCGGCGGCCAGCGCCAGCGCATTGCCATTGCGCGCGCGCTCGCACTCGATCCCGATGTGCTGGTGGCGGACGAAGCCGTCTCGGCGCTCGACGTCTCCGTGCAGGCGCAGGTGCTGGAACTGCTCGACGAGATCCAGAAGCGGCTCGGCATCGCCATCCTGTTCATCACCCACGACCTGCGCGTTGCAGCCCAAATCTGCGACGAGGTCGTGGTGATGCAGCACGGCCGCGTCGTCGAACAGGGCCCGGCCGCCGAGGTGCTGACGCATCCGCAGGAGGCCTACACCAGGGCCCTGCTGGATGCGGCACCGGGCCGGGGCTGGGACTTTGCGAATTTCCGGCCGGTGTCGGAGGGTGTGGCGGCAATCGCGTAGGTTTATCCACGCGTCATTGCGAGCGAAGCGAAGCAATCCAGAGGCCCACCGCGGAGACAGTCTGGATTGCTTCGCTTCGCTCGCAACGACGGTGATCGCGGCAAGTATTCCCAAACAGCTTGAGGCCATGCATGGCGCGATTGCTTCCCTCCTTGCTCTCCTCGCAAAGCCAAGGCTAACGTCCCGCACCTTTGATTGGCTGGACTTGCATTGATGACACGTATCGCCGTCGGCGGCTTCCTGCACGAGACCAACACCTTCGCTCCGACGAAGGCGACATTCGCGGACTTCCAGCATGGCGGCGGCTGGCCGGCGATGACTGAAGGCGCCGACGTGCTGAGGGTGATGCGAAGCATCAATGTCGGCCTTGCCGGCTTCGTCGACAGCGCCGAAGCGAACGGTTGGGAACTCGTTCCAACCATTGCCTGCGGTGCAAGCCCCTCGGCGCATGTCACCAAGGACGCTTTCGAGCGCATCGTGAAAGTCATGGTCGACGGTATTGCGTCCGCCGGCCCCATCGACGCGGTCTATCTCGATTTGCACGGCGCGATGGTCACCGAGCATCTCGATGACGGCGAAGGCGAGATTTTAGCGCGCGTGCGCCGCGTCATCGGCAAGGACGTTCCGCTGGTCGCGAGCCTTGACCTGCACGCCAATGTCACGCCCGAAATGATGGAACATGCGGATGCGCTGATCGCCTACCGCACCTATCCCCATGTCGACATGGCCGAGACTGGCCGCGCCTCCGCAAAGCATCTCGCCCTGCTTCTGCAGACGAAGCAGCGCTTCGCAAAGTCGTTTCGCCAATTGCCGTTCCTGATCGCGATCAGCTGGCAATGCACCAATGACTTTCCCACCAAGGGCATCTACGAAAAACTCGCCGCGCTCGAGAGCGATGCGGTTCCGACACTCTCTTTCGCGCCGGGTTTCCCCGCCGCCGACTTCCGCGATTGCGGGCCGAGCGTATTTGCCTATGGCAGGACGCAAGCCGATGCCGACCGCGCTGCGGATGCGATCGTCAAATTGATCGAAAGCCACGAGGACGATTTCGACGGCAAGATCTGGTCGCCCGATGACGGCGTGCGCCACGCCATGGAACTTTCGAAGAGCGCGAGCAAGCCGATCATCATTGCCGACACCCAGGACAATCCCGGCGCCGGCGGCGATTCCGATACCACCGGCATGCTGCGCGCGCTGGTGCGCAACAAGGCGAGCGCCGCGACCGGCGTCATCAACGATCCGGCCTCGGCCAAGGCCGCGCATACGGCCGGCGTCGGCGCCACCGTGACGCTCTCACTCGGCGGCAAGTCCGGCATTCCCGGCGACGAGCCCTATACCGAGACTTTCGTCGTCGAAAAGCTCTCCGACGGCCGCTTCATCGCGCCCGGCCCGTATTATGGCGGCCGCGAGATGGAGATGGGCCCGTCCGCAGCCTTGCGCATCGGCGATGTCCGCGTCGTCGTCTCCTCGCACAAGGCGCAGCTCGCCGATCAGGCGATGTATCGCTATGTCGGCATCGAGCCGACCACCGAGAAGATTCTGGTCAACAAAAGCTCGGTACACTTCCGCGCCGACTTCGAGCCGATCGCGGAAAAGCTGATGATCTGCGCCGCACCCGGCGCGATGCCGGCCGACACCGCCGCGCTGCCCTGGACGCGCCTGCGTCCGGGCATCCGCATCAAGCCGAACGGCCCCGTTTTCACGCCCCCTTCACCCTAACCGGACAGGACATATGCCCACCATCGACCGCATCGACGGCTACGCCGACGAACTCACCGCCATCCGCCGCGACATCCACGCCCATCCCGAGATCGGCTTCGAGGAGGTCCGCACCTCCGGCATCGTCGCCGACAAGCTGAAGGGCTGGGGCATCGAGGTGCATCGCGGTCTCGGCGGCACCGGCGTGATCGGCGTCATCAAGGGCAAGGGTTCGGGCAACAAGCGCATCGGCCTGCGCGCCGACATGGACGCGCTGCCGATGGAGGAGAACACCAATCTGAAATGGAGCTCGAAAATCCCCGGCCGCTTCCACGGCTGCGGCCATGACGGCCACACCACCATGCTGCTCGGCACCGCGCGCTATCTCGCCGAGACCAGGAACTTCGACGGCACCGTGCACCTGATCTTCCAGCCGGCCGAGGAAGGCCTCGGCGGCGCCCGCGCGATGATCAAGGACGGCTTATTCGAGAAGTTTCCATGCGACGAGCTCTACGGCCTGCACAACGCGCCCGACCTCAATCTCGGCGAGATCGCGATCCTGCCCGGGCCGGCGATGGCCGGCGCCGACTTCTTCGATCTCCGCATCACCGGCTATGGCGCGCATGGCGCGATGCCGGAGCGCTCCAAGGACGCGGTGATCATCGCGACCACGCTGGCACAGGCGATCCAGACCATCGTCAGCCGCAACGTCGATCCGCTGCAGGCCGCCGTCATCTCGATCACGCAGATTCACGCCGGCTCCGCCTACAACGTCATTCCCGGTGAAGCGCATCTCTGCGGCACCATCCGCACCTTCTCGGATGAAGTCCGCGCCATGATCGCCGAACGCATCCGTACGATCTGCGCCGGCATCGCGGCCGCGTATCAGTGCGAGATCGAGGCGGACATCCGCGACACCTTTGGTGTGCTGGTCAACCAGGTCGAGCAGTCCAAGGTGGTCGAGGAGGTCGCGCGCACCATCGTCGATCCCGCCAAGGTGATCACCCGCAGCCAGCCGAAGATGGGCAGCGAGGATTTTGCCGACATGCTGCAAACCATTCCCGGCGCCTATTTCTGGGTCGGCCACGACGGCTCCGTGCCCGTGCACAATCCCGGCTTCGTGCTCGACGACAAGATCCTGCCGATCGGTGCCAGCATGTTCGCCCGCATCATCGAAACGCGCATGCCGGTGAGCTAGCAATGCACAAGAAGAGCGTCGAGGAGGCGGTCACCTCGCTGCACGATCTGTCCGCGGTCGATCTGATCGCAGGCTATCGCGCCAAACAGTTCTCGCCGAGCGAGGTGCTGGAGGACGTGCTCGCGCATGTCGCTGCGTGGGAGCCGCATCTGAAGGCGCTCTATGCGTTCGATCCCGACAGCGCGCGCAAGGTGGCAGCGGCCTCGACCGCGCGCTGGTCCGGCGGCGAGCCATCCGGCCCGCTCGACGGCGTGCCTGTCACGGTCAAGGACAACATCGCGACCAAGGGCGTACCGGTGCCGCTGGGGGCTGCGAGCGTCAAGCTCGTGCCGGCCGAGAAGGACGCCCCGCCTGCCGCGCGGCTGCGCGAGGCCGGCGCAATCATCTTCGCAAAAACCACCATGCCCGATTACGGCATGCTGTCCTCGGGGCTTTCCTCGTTCCATGCGCTTACGCGCAATCCCTGGGACCTCTCCAAGAACCCCGGCGGCTCGAGCGCCGGCGCGGGGGCCGCCGCCGCGGCCGGCTATGGCCCGCTGCATCTCGGCACCGATATCGGCGGCTCGGTGCGCCTGCCGGCGGGCTGGTGCGGCCTCGTCGGCTTGAAGCCGAGCTTCGGCCGCGTGCCGATCGACCCCACCTATGTCGGCCGCGTCGCCGGCCCGATGACCCGCACGGTCGATGATTGCGCGCTGATGATGAGCGTGATCGCAAAGCCCGACCGGCGCGACGGCATGAGCCTGCCCGCCGAGCCCTTGAACTGGAAGGGATTGGAAAAATCGCCGCGCAAACTCCGCATCGGCCTGATGCTCGATGCCGGCGTCGGCTTGCCCGCGGAAAGGCCGGTCCGTGACGTCGCGGTGAAAGCCGCAAAGGCGTTCGAATCCGCAGGTAGCGTCGTCACCGAGGTCGACGGCATTCTGACTCGCGACATGCTCGACGGCCTCGACAACTTTTGGCGCGCCCGGATGTGGGATGACCTGTCGAAGCTCACGCCGGCCGAACAGGCAAAGGTGCTGCCGTATATCTTCAAATGGGGCGAGTCCGGCGCGAAGCTGTCGGGTGTCGACGTCATCCGTGGCTTCAACCAGACCATGGCGATCCGTGCGGCGGCGGCAAAGCTGTTCTGCGAGCTCGACTATGTGATTTCGCCGACGGCACCGAATGTGAATTATTCAGCGGAATGGGCCTCGCCGACCAACGATCCGATGAGGCCGTTCGAGCACATCTGCTATACCGTGCCATGGAATATGTCGGAGAACCCTGCCGTCTCCCTCAACGGCGGCTTCGATGCCAAGGGTTTTCCCATCGGCGTGCAGATCGTCGGGCGCCGCTTCGACGATATCGGCGTGCTCGGCATGGCCAAGGCTTTCGAAGGCCTGCGCGGCCCGCAGAAGCCCTGGCCCAAGCCGCCGGCGCATTAAATACTTTCCGTCATTCCGGGGCGTCGCGAAGCGACGAGCCCGGAATCCATAACCACTATCGTGAGTATGGATTCCGGGCTCGCGCCCAAGCGGGCGCGCCCCGGAATGACGTGCTACAAATCAAGAGCAAGAAAACAAAGGAAGGAAACCACCCATGGCGTATGAGACGCTCAAATACGAGGTCGCCGAGCAGATCCTCACCATCACGCTGAACCGGCCTGACAAGCTCAACGCCTTCAACGCGCAGATGCAGGCTGAGCTGATCGACGCATTCGACGCCGCCGACAAGGACGACAACGTCCGCGCCATCATCGTCACCGGCGCCGGCCGCGGCTTTTGCGCGGGCGCAGATCTGTCGTCAGGCGCCGACACCTTTGATCGCGACGCGCGGCGCGGACCCGTCAAGCGTTTCGCTGACGGCAAGGTCGATTACAGCGATCCACAGGTCCGCGATGGCGGTGGCCAGGTGACCTTGCGCATCTTCAAGTGTCTGAAGCCTGTCATCGCCGCGGTGAACGGTCCTGCCGTCGGCATCGGCGTCACCATGCAGCTTGCGATGGACATCCGCATTGCCTCGGACGCTGCGCGCTTCGGCTTCGTGTTCTCCCAGCGCGGCATCGTGCCGGAGGCGGCCTCGAGCTGGTTCCTGCCCCGCATCGTCGGCATCTCGCAGGCGCTGGAATGGTGCTATTCGGGCCGCGTCTTCCCGGCGCAGGAAGCGCTCGCGGGCCGTCTCGTCAGCAAGGTTGTGGCGCCGGATGATTTGGTGCCGACCGCGCGCGCGCTCGCCAAGGAATTCGCCGCCAAGACCGCGCCGGTGTCGGTGGCGCTGATCCGCCAGATGATGTGGCGCATGATGGGCGCCGACGATCCGATGGAAGCCCACAAGGTCGACAGCCGCGGCATCTACGCCCGCGGCCGCTCGGACGACGTCAAGGAGGGCGTGGTATCGTTCCTGGAAAAGCGGCCGGCGCAGTTCAAGAACAAGGTGTCCAGCGATATGCCGGACTATTTCCCGTGGTGGAGCGAGCGGGAGTATAAGTGAGGCATCGTAGCTCTCGTAGGGTGGGCAAAGCGCAGCGTGCCCACCGTTCTTGTTTCTGTTGCTGATCGATGGTGGGCACGGCGCTTTGCGCCTTTGCCCACCCTACGGCACCGTCACTCCATCACCAGCGCCACGCGCCCGATCGCCTTGCGGTCGAGCAACAATCGCATCGCCTTGGCGTAATCCTCCAGCGGCAGTCGGTGCGAGATGTTCGGACGCAGCTTGCCCTCTTCCGCCCATTGCAGCAGCGCCTTCAGGCGCACTTCACCGAGCGCGGGATTTTTCCGCACCGCTTCGCCGGCGCGCACGCCGAGCACGCTGGCGCCCTTGATCAGCAGCAGATTGGTCTTGGCCGAACCGATGCCACCCGTAAAACCGATCACGAGCAGCCGCGCGCCCCAGGCGATGCAGCGCATGGAATTCTCAAAGACCTCGCCGCCGACCGGATCGAACACCACGTCGGCGCCACGCCCATCGGTGATGCGCTTGACGGCATCGCGAAACGGCTCGCGATCGTAGCGCACGAGATGGTCGGCGCCGCGCGATTTCGCAATCGCCAGCTTTTCGTCGCTGGAGGCCGTCGCGATCACGGTGGCCCCCAGCATCTTGCCGATCTGCACCGCCGCGAGGCCGACGCCGCCGCCGGCGCCATGCACCAGCAGCACCTCGCCCGGCTCGACCCGGCCACGATCGATCAGCGCGTGATAGGCGGTGCCGTGGCCCGCGAGATAGGTCGCCGCTTCCCCATAGTCGAAGGCCGAGGGCATCGGCGTGAGCTGCGACGGCGTCACCACGGCTTCGTCGGTGAAGGCACCGTGGCGCATCTTGACGATGACCTTGTCGCCGACGGCGACGCCCTTCGCCTCTGCGCCGACTTCGGTCACGTCGCCTGCGGCTTCCATGCCGGGCGTGAACGGCAACTCGGGCTTGAGCTGATATTCGCCGGCCGCCATCAGCACGTCCGGAAAATTCAGCCCGGCGGCGTGGATCGCGACGCGCACCTCGCCCGGCTTCAGGGCGCGCGACGGAAACTCTTCCAACAGCAGCGTTTCGGGCGCGCCGAGCGCGCGGCAGACGACGGCCCGGACCATCAGGCTGCGCTCGCCTTGTTGCGCGTCAACGCCTCGCGGATCAGCGGCAGGCGGTCATTGCCAAAGTACATGTCGGTCTTGTTGACGAAGATCGTTGGCGAGCCGAACCCGCCGCGGGCGACGACCTCTTCCGTGTTGGTCTTGAGCTGGTCCTTGATCCCCTGCTCGGTGATACCGGCGAAGAACTTCTGCTCGTCGACGCCGACCTTCTTGCAGATCTCGGCGAGCACCGCGTCCTGCGAGATGTCCTTGTCGCCGCCCCAATAGGTTTCGAACAGTGCGGTCGCGAACGGCACCATGTCCTTGCCCAGCCAGATGCAGCCGCGCATCGCCTTGACGCTGTTCACCGGAAACACCGTCGGCGGCATCTTGATCGCGAGCCCCGCCGAGCTTGCCCAGTCCTGCAGGTCCTTCTTCATGTAGCGCGCCTTCAGCGGCACCGGCTTCTCCCGCTGCGCGTAGACGCTGGGATTGACCGTGTTGAAGATGCCGCCGACCAGGATCGGCCGCCAGATGATCTCGGCGCCGAGCTCCTTCGCCAGAGGCTGGATGTTGTGGAAGGCGAGATAGGTCCACGGACTGGAACAGTCGAAGAAGAATTCGATCATGGCGTTTCCTTTGTCGCTCCAGAGCGCCGCTTTTGTTGTTCTGTACCCTGACGTTAGGACATGGCAGAAGGGGGCGCAACAGAACCTGCCGGGAGGGCCGCCATGCTGTTTCCAACGACGATCGCCGGCTCCTTGCCCAAGCCGGAATGGCTCGCCGAGCCCAACATGCTCTGGGCGCCCTGGAAGTCGCAAGGAGACGAGCTCCTCCGCGCCAAGCGCGACGCCACGATGCTTGCGGTGAAGGTCCAGGAAGACGCCGGGATCGACATCGTCACCGAGGGCGAACAGGCCCGGCAGCATTTCGTGCACGGTTTTCTCGAGAAGATCGAAGGCATCGACTTCGCCCACAAGGTCGAGATGGGCATCCGGAAAGATCGCTACAAGGCGATGGTGCCGCAAGTGGTCGCGCCGCTGCGGCTCAAGGGCCGCGTCCATGCCGACGAGGCACGCATCGCGCGCACGCACACCAGGAAGAAGCTGAAATTCACCCTGCCCGGCCCGATGACCATCATCGACACCATCGCCGACCGCTACTATGGCGACCGCGTCAAGATGGCGTTCGCCTTCGCCGAGCTCTTGAACGAGGAAGCCAAGGCGCTGCAGGCCGACGGCGTCGATCTCGTGCAGTTCGACGAGCCCGCCTTCAACGTCTACATGGACGAGGTCAACGACTGGGGCATCAAGGCGCTGGAGCGCGCCGCGCAAGGGCTCACCTGCGCCACCGCCGTGCACATCTGCTACGGCTACGGCATCAAGGCGAACACTGACTGGAAGGAGACGCTCGGCGCGCAATGGCGGCAGTATGAACAGATCTTCCCGGCGATCGACGCGAGCCAGATCCAGCAGGTCGCGATCGAGTGCCGCAATTCCAAGGTGCCGCTCGATCTGCTCGCGCTGCTCAAGACCAAGATCGTGCAGGCCGGCGCAATCGACGTCGCCAGCGATACGGTCGAGACCGCCGAGGACGTCGTCAAGGTGATCGACGCGGTGTCAAAATTCGTGCCCAAGAGCAACATCATCGCCACCACCAATTGCGGCATGGCCCCGATGCGGCGCGAGATCGCCGAAGCCAAGCTGATGGCACTCGGCGCCGGCGCCGCGCTGGCTCGCGAGAAGCTGGGGTGATGGTGGTGATTCGGCCGGCACTCGCGGTCGTCGCGCTGGCAGCGCTCATGCTGCCGGCGCAGGCGGAGGACCGCTCGGTGCTACTGAACTGCAAGACGATGGTGGAGCGCGCGTCGAAGGATGCGAACGCTGTGAGCGAAGCAGAGCTGACCCGCTGCCGACAAGTGATCCGCGAATGGGCTTTGCGCGATGCGCGGACGACCGTGGATGAAGAGGGCAAGCCGCTGCGCTAGGGCGACGCGGTCGGATGCAGCACCGGCTGATAACCAGCGTTCATCGCGCGTAGCGTCGACGGTGGCGTCAGCAACGCCGCTTCGTCCGGCGGATGCTCCACCGCGACATAACCGGCCGGCGACCACAACAACGCCCTGCCCTGCGTCACCAGAAAGCTGTCCTCGCCCCGCTGCACCATCGCGCCCTCAGGCAACTGATCGAGCGGCATCACCAGCGCGTGCAGCCGCTTCCTGCCGTTGTCGAGCCGCTCATGGTGCAGCACCGTGTCGATGTCGTGCATGCGGACGTCGTGCACGCGGTTGCCTTTCTCCCATGCGGCGCGGAAGCGATTGGCATCGTCACGGCGGCAGTAGAAGCAGGGGCGATGCCCGGCGGCGAGCGCAGTGGCCTCGTCGAGGAAGAACAGCTCGGTCCAGCTTCGCTGCGCCATCACCTCGCGGCGGCGGCCGCGGAATTCGCAGGTGCAGGTGAGCCAGGCCGGCGACGACCAGCGCTTCTTCAGAAGCGTCTTCGTCGCGGGATCATGGATGATGCCGCGATTGCCGGTGAACATCCCGCGATGCGGGGTGGCGATGATGTCGCCGGTCGGCGTGACGCGATTTTGCAGGGGCATGGTGCGAGTTCACTCCCTCTCCCCGTTCTTACGGGGAGAGGGTTGGGGTGAGGGGCTGCTTCCACGATCACGGTGAGAATTGGACTCGCAGAGAGTCCCCCTCACCCGGATTGCTTCGCAATCCGACCTCTCCCCGCAAGCGGGGCGAGGTGAAGAAAGGTCACGCCGCGCCGTCGCGGAGCGGCGGATAGTAGGAGAGCGCGGTGTCCCAGGGGAAGAATATCCAGGTGTCCTGCGAGACTTCCGTGATGAAAGTGTCGACCAGCGGGCGCCCCTTCGGCTTGGCGTAGACGGTGGCGAAATGCGCGTCGGGCAGCATCGCGCGCACCAGCTTGCCGGTCTTGCCGGTGTCGACGAGGTCGTCGACGATCAACAGCCCCTTGCCGGTGCCGCCGCCGAGCTTCATCGCCGATTCTGAAATACCTTTCAGGACCTGCAGCTCGCCCTGCTTGTCGTGGTCGTAGCTGGCGATGCAGACCGTATCGATCACGCGCACGCCCAGCTCGCGCGCCACGATCGCAGCCGGCACCAGGCCGCCGCGGGTGATCGCGATCACCGCGTGGAACGGACCGACCTCGTTGAGCCGCCAGGTCAGCGCGCGGCAGTCCCGGTGGAACTGGTCCCACGACACCGGAAAGGGCCTGCCCGCCCGCTCCTGCGCGCTCAGTTCCGGTGCTTCACCGCCCATCGTTTTCTCCTGCCAATCATCGTCCCGCAGCTATCTTATCGTTTCGCCGGCCAGAGTAGTATTCAACAATGCGGAGGTATATCCACACGATTAGCCAAGTTATCAGAATGGGAATGGTCAAGACGTGGAGCGCGAGGCTCCAGAAAGCAACGAGAACCTCCGAGCGACATCCCGTCTCAAGATCAAACGCCGAACAGCCGCCCGCGTAGGCCTCCCAGACTAGTCCAGCCACGATCAATGAGGGGGCGATCGCTATCAGGAAGAGTATTCTTCGTAGCCAGATCATTTGTTTGCCTGCTCAGCGTCATGAGGACTCAGCGAATGCTGGACGCGAACTACCGGGTGATGTTCAATCCCGCCAGCATTTCCTTCACCGCCGCCATCGCGGATGCGAGCTTATCCGCATCGCGCGAACGCACCACCAGATTGGTGTTCGGCCTTTGCTCCTCGTCCATGAAGGGATAGCTGCCGATGATGGTGTCGGGGTGCTCGGCGGCGATCACCCGCAGCGGGCCGCCGATGTCGCCTTCCCGCGCATTGGCGCGGACCGATTCGGAGAGCATGCGCACGCCGGATTTCAGCTTGGGCGAGACGATGTCCATCATCGCCTGCATGATCGAGGGCACGCCGGCCATCACGATGACGTTGCCGATCTTGAAGCCGGGGGCGAGGATGGTCGCGCTCTGGATCAGCTCGGCACCGTCGGGGATGCGGGCCATGCGCAGGCGGGCCTCGTTGAGGTCCTGCTCGCTCCAGCGCTCGCGGAAACGCGCGACGACCTCGGGGTGGTGGTCGATGCCGACGCCAAACGCCTTGGCGACGCTGTCGGCGGTGATGTCGTCATGGGTCGGCCCGATGCCGCCGGTGGTGAAGACGTAGGCGTAGCGATTCCGCAGTGCATTCAACGCGGCGATGATGTCGTCCTCATCGTCGGAAACGACCCGGACTTCCTTCAGGTCGATACCGATATTGGTCAAATATTCGGCGATGAAGCCAATATTCTTGTCCTTGGTCCGGCCGGACAGGATTTCATCCCCGATGACCAGAATGCCTGCCGTGACGATCTCGCTCATGCCTTAAGTCCCTCACCTCTGGTCCCGACTTTGCCGAGGTAACGCGTTGAAGTCACGCGGTTTTGCTGCCGAAATAAGCAGTGCTCAGCCATTTTTTCAGGCACGCCGCCGGCCATATCAGGCAAATGCCCTCTCTCCATGCTTATCGCGCTGGCCCGGCCCTTGCTACCTCCTCAAAGTCATGCACTCTTGCCGCATGGCCAGGACGTTGCGGTCTCACCAAGGCCTCGCGACCTGTCAAATGGCGCAACGCCTTGCGGAGACAAGTCGGGATCTATGGCAGTCGCGTTTGATGAAATGAATATTCCGGGTGGGGACCTTCGCCCCGCCTATCAGGAGCTGGCGCGCTGGCTCAAGGAGACGCCTCCCGAGGCGCTCGAATATCGCCGCCAGGAGGCCGAACTCCTGTTCCGCCGCATCGGCATCACCTTCGCGGTCTATGGGGACTCCGAGTCCACCGAGCGCCTGATCCCGTTCGACGTGATCCCGCGGATCATGTCCGGCAAGGAATGGGCGCTGCTGGAGAAGGGCCTGAAGCAGCGCGTGCGCGCGCTCAACATGTTCCTGCGCGACATCTATCACGGCCGCGACATCCTCCGCGCCGAGATCGTGCCCGACGACCTGATCTTCCAGAACCCGGTCTTCCGCCCCGAGATGAACGGCCAGCAGGTGCCGCACGACGTCTACGTGCACATCGCCGGCATCGACATCATCAGGGTCGATGCCGAGGACTTCATCGTGCTGGAGGACAACGCCCGCACGCCCTCAGGCGTGTCCTACATGCTGGAAAACCGCGAGATCATGATGCGGCTGTTTCCAGACCTGTTCGCCCGCCACAGGGTGGCGCCGGTCGAGCGCTATCCGGACGAGCTGCTCTCGGCGCTACGCTCGGTCGCGCCGCATAGCGCGTCCGGCGAGCCGACGGTCGCCTTGCTCACGCCGGGCGTCTACAATTCGGCCTATTACGAGCACTCCTTCCTCGCCGACAAGCTCGGCATTGAGCTCGTTGAAGGCCGCGACCTCATCGTCAAGAACAACGAAGTCTTCATGCGGACGACGGAAGGGGTGAAACGGGTCGACGTGATCTACCGCCGCGTCGACGACGACTTCCTGGATCCCCTCACCTTCCGGCCCGACTCGGCGCTCGGCGTGCCCGGGCTGATGTCGGCTTATGCCGCCGGCAACATCACCCTCGCCAACGCCGTCGGCACCGGCATCGCCGACGACAAGGCGATCTATTCCTACATGCCGGAGATCGTGAAATTCTACCTCGGCGAGGAGCCGATCCTGAAGAACGTTCAGACCTGGCGCTGCCGCGAGCCGAAGGATCTCGCTTACGTGCTCGACCACCTCGGCGATCTCGTCGTGAAGGAAGTGCACGGCTCCGGCGGCTACGGCATGCTGATCGGCCCTGCCGCGACGAAAGCAACGATCGAAGCCTTCCGCGAGAAGCTGAAGCGCGAGCCGGAAGGCTTTATCGCCCAGCCGACGCTGGCGCTCTCGACCTGCCCGACCTGCACGACCTCCGGCCTCGCCCCGCGCCACGTCGACCTGCGGCCCTTCGTGCTCACCGGCAGCAAGAGCACGACCATCGTGCCGGGCGGGCTGACGCGCGTTGCGCTGAAGGAAGGCTCGCTCGTGGTGAATTCGAGCCAGGGCGGCGGCACCAAAGACACCTGGATTTTGGACGAGTAGAGAGATGCTGTCGCGTACCGCCGAAAACCTCTATTGGCTCGCCCGCTACGTCGAACGGGCCGAATATCTCGCCCGCACCATCGATGCGACCCTGCGCGTCACCGCGCTTCCCGCCGCCTATATCGGCAAGACCAACGAGTGGGACTCCGCGTTGCTCACCGCCGGCGTCGCGGAAAGCTTCTATCAGACCCACGAAGAAGCCAACGAGCACAACGTCGTCGACTACCTCTCGTTCTCGGCCGATAACCCGTCCTCGATCAGGAACTGCATCGAGGCGGCGCGGCTGAACTCGCGCTCGGTGCGCACCGCGCTGACCAGCGAGATGTGGGACACCATCAACTCGGCCTGGATCGAGCTTCAGGCGGTCTGGAGCAAGGGCACCTCCACACGCGAGGACCTCGCGAAATTCCTGCGCTTCGTGCAGGAGACCTCGCTGCGCTTCGACGGCTCGGCCTACCGGACCATGCTGCGCAACGACGCCTACTGGTTCTCGCGCCTCGGCCTGCATCTGGAGCGCGCCGATAACACCGCACGCATTCTCGACGTCAAGTATCACGTGCTGCTGCCCGAAGAGGAGCACGTCGGCGGTCCGCTCGATTTCTATCAGTGGAGCTCGATCCTGCGATCGGTCTCCGCGCTGACGGCCTATCACTGGGTCTACCGCGAGACGCTGAAGCCTTGGCTGGTCGCGGATCTGCTCATCCTCAACGGCACGCTGCCCCGCTCGCTTGCGAGCTGCTACGACAATCTCGTGCGCAACCTCGACCAGATCGGCGTCGCCTATGGCCGCCAGGGCCCGGCGCAGCGCCACGCTCGCGGCATCCGCAACCGGCTGGAACACAGCAACATGAACGACATTTTCCAGCATGGCGTGCATGAATTCATTCAGGAATTCATCGCGGACAATTCCAGGCTGGGCGAAATCATCACGAAGCAGTATTTGATCTGACTTCCGTCATTCCGGGATGGTCCGAAGGACCAGACCCGGAATCTCGAGATTCCGGGTTCGATGCTGACGCATCGCCCCGGAATGACCACCTAAAAATAGCGGTCCACCATGCGCCTGCGAATCCAGCACACCACGACCTATCGCTACGAGCCGGCGGCGACGAGCGTGATCCAGATCCTGCGCATGACGCCGTGCAGCCATGACGGGCAATATGTTGCGGAATGGCAGATCGACGTCTCGACCGACACCAAGCTCGACATCCATGAGGACGCCTTCGGCAATGTCACCCATGTGCTGTCCTGTGGGCCCGTCGGCGACATCAAGATCACTGCCGAAGGGCTGATCGAGACCCACGATACCGGCGGTGTGCTGCGCGGCGCCGACGAGCGCTTTCCCGCCGACATGTTTCTGCGCACCACCGATCTCACGACTGTCAATCCAGCGATGGCAGCGGTCGCGCGCCAGTTGCGCAGCGAGGCCGAGACCGACACGCTCGGCTTCCTGCACACGCTGATGTCGCAAATCAGCGACCACATGACGTTCGACGAAGATCCGACCAACAGCGGCACGTCGGCGGCCGAGGCGTTCACGCTCAAGCGCGGCGTCTGTCAGGACTATGCGCATATCTTCATCGCCTGCGCCCGCACTGGCGGCGTGCCGGCGCGCTTCGTGTCCGGACACTTCCTGCGCTCCGACGGAACCGTGCATCAGGACGCCGGCCACGCCTGGGCGGAAGCTTACGTCGATGGCCTCGGCTGGGTCGGCTTCGATCCCGCCAACAGCATCTGCACCACCGATGCCCATGTCCGCGTCGCGATCGGGCTCGACTATCTCGGCGCCGCACCGGTGCGCGGCACCCGCTATGGCGGCGGCGCGGAGACGCTGACGGTCGCGGTCAAGGTCGAGCAGGCCGGCCGCGGCGGGCAGTCCCAATCGCAATCACAGCGGCAGAGCTAGTTTCTTGACCTGCCCTGGAATGACGTCGTCGCCCCGGGAATTGGGGTTGGACCAGCCCCTTGAAATTGGCTAGTAATTCCGCGCAAACGCGTTCGGGGACTGGAAATGACCTATTGCTGCGGAATCCTGGTTCGGGACGGGCTCGTCATGATCGCCGACACCCGCACCAATGCCGGCCTCGACAACGTCTCGACCTTCCGCAAGCTGCACATCTTCGCAAACCCCGGCGACCGCATCATGGCGATCGCCAGCGCCGGCAATCTCGCCATCAGCCAATCGGTGCTCTCCACTCTGACCGAGGGCCTCGAAGACCCCGACACGGGCGAGATCGAGACGCTGATGAACGCGCCGACCATGTTCCAGGCCGCCCAGCGCATCGGCCGGGCGATCCGGGCCGTGCACGCGACCGAAGGGCCGGCGCTGAAATCCGAGGACGTGTCCTTCGACGTCTCCTTCCTGTTCGGCGGCCAGATCAAGGGCGCGCGCATGCGCCTGTTCATGGTCTACACCGCCGGCAATTTCATCGAGTGCACCACCGACACGCCGTACCTGCAGATCGGCGAGCACAAATACGGCAAGCCAGTGCTCGACCGCGCCATGCATTACGACGTCGAGCTCTACGAGGCGCTGAAGACCGGGCTGATCTCGATGGATTCGACGATGCGCTCGAACCTCGGCGTTGGTCTTCCCATCGACGTGCTGGTGGTGCGCGCGGATGCCTGCGACGCCGATCTCAACCATCGCATCGAGGCAGGCGAGCCCTATTTCCACGATCTGCGCTCGCGCTGGTCGGCGGCGCTGCGCGCGGCGCATCAGAATATTCCGCGTCCGCCCTACAAGAACGAAAAAGAACCCAAAACCTGACAACTGAAGAAAAAGGCAGGAAACGATGAGTGAAGCAAAAAAGATCGCAGTGGTGACGGGTGCGGGCACCGGTGTCGGGCGCGCCGCGTCGCTGGCGCTGATGAACACCGGCTTCACCGTGGTGCTGGTCGGGCGCCGGCTCGACATGCTCGAGGAGACCGCGAAGCTCGGCCCCGCAGGCAAGAGCCTGTGCGTCACCGCCGACATGACCAAACCGGAGCAGATCGCCGCGCTGTTCGACAAGGTGAAGGCAACCTACGGCCGGCTCGACGTGCTGTTCAACAACGCCGGCATGGGCGCGCCCGCCGTCAACTTCGAGGACCTCAGCCTCGAGCAGTGGCAGGCGGTGGTGAACACCAACCTCACCGGCCCGTTCCTGTGCACCCAGCACGCCTTCCGCATCATGAAGGACCAGAGCCCGCGCGGCGGCCGCATCATCAACAACGGCTCGATCTCCGCGCATGCGCCGCGGCCGTTCTCGGCAGCCTACACCTCGACCAAGCACGCCATCACCGGCCTCACCAAGGCCTCCAATCTCGACGGCCGCATGTACGACATCGCGGTCGGCCAGGTCGACATCGGCAATGCCGCGACGCCCATGACCGACCGCATGGTCAACGGTCCCGGCGTGCTGCAGCCAGACGGCACCACCAAGCACGAGCCGCGCATGGATGCGAAGGCGGTCGGCGATGCCGTCGCCTACATGGCCGGGCTGCCGCTCGACGCCAACGTGCTGACCATGACGGTGATGGCCACCAAGATGCCGTTCGTGGGTCGCGGCTAGTCGCCGCTCTCGTGCCCCGGACGCAGTGCGGCATGCAATGACGCGCTGCTGAGCCGGGGCCCATGCCTTCGCGATTTCGTTCGTGGCCTTCTGGGTCCCGGCTCTGCGGCGCGTCACTTCGTGCCGCACCGCGTCCGGGACACGAGACCTTCCCCTATTCCAGGCTCTCCACCTGCCGCAGGCTCGGGAAGAGCTTCATCCACAACAGCGCGACAGCAACCGTGCAGACGCCGCCGAGCACCGCGGCGGGCATGGCGCCGAACAATGCCTGGCTCGTCTGGCATCGCCGCTTCGGCCTGCTTGTCAACAGCGAGACTGCCAGCAACATTCCCGGCATCGATTACTGCTCTTTCTTGAACAAATCCTGGAAGATGAGCTGGCCCCAAACGCGGCCGCGTGCGTGCACCAGCGCGCCACCCTCGTTGAGCTTTCCCAGCTTGACGGGTGCGAACCCGAGTTGTTTGGCCAAGGCCGCCACAGGAGCGGTCGCGTCCTCGTCGTCACCAGACAGAAAGACGACCCGGTGGCCGCCTTCGACGATCGGATCGGCAGCCAGGGTCGCTGCAATCAGGTGATTGAAACCTTTCACGAACTTGGCGCCGGTGAACGCCTTCGCGGCGAAGGCGGAGGACGGGAGACCGTCCAGCTCTTCAAGGGGAACTAACGCGTTCATCGCGTCGATGACCGTCTTGCCTTTCCAGCTCGACAGGGCCTTCGCAACCTCGCGATGCTCCCCGAACGGGACCGCCAGGATGATTGTGTCGGCCTCGAGCGCATCTTGCAGCGACTTGGCGACGACCGTGGGTCCAATCGACCGAGCCTGCGGCGCCAATGCCTCGGGTGGCCTTCGGCTCGCGACGGTCACGTCGATGCTCTTACGGGCGAAGGCGCGGGCGAGGGCCTGGCCTATCTTACCGAATCCTACAATTGCATAGCTCATAACATTTCTCCGATCCGCGTTGATATTGATTCCCCGGCCTTTCAGATGGCCGAGAAGCCGCCGTCGACAGACAACTCCACCCCATTCACGAAGCTCGAATCGTCTGAAGCAAGAAACAGCGCGACTGCCGCAATTTCCTCAGGACGACCCATCTTTCCGCGCGGGATCAGGGATTCGAACATCCGCTTCGCCTCCTCGGTGAGAACCTGGTCCTGCATCGGTGTGGCGATCGGCCCCGGGTGCAGCACGTTCACCCGGATATTCCTGCCCTTCAGTTCGTTGAGCCACCCGCGTGCGAATGCGTGCAACGCCGCCTTGCTCGCCGCATACACGCTGTAACCAGGAAAACCTTTCACCGAAGCAACTGACCCGGTCATGAAGATCGATCCGCCATCGCTAAACAGCGGCAACGCCTTTTGCACCGTGAACAGCGTGCCGCGCGCATTCAGGCCGAAGGTCGCATCAAAATGCTGCTCGGTAATCTCGCCCAGTGGGACGGCTTCGCCCGTGCCGGCGCTCGCGTACAGCACGTCGATCCCTCCCTTTTCCCGCTTGACCGTGTCGAACAGACGGTCGAGGTCGTCGAGATTGGCCGCGTCGCCGCGCACGCCGGTCACGTTCCGGCCAATCAGCTTGACGGCGGCGTCGAGCGCCTCCTGCTTCCGGCCCGTGATGAAGACATAAGCGCCTTCTTCAACGAACCGCTTGGCGCTCGCCAGCGCCATGCCGCTCGATCCACCCGTGACGACTGCAACCTTACCGTCCAACTTTCCCATAACTTCTCCTTTCAGGCTCCGCCTTTGGTCGCTCGGGGAGGCCCCCGAGAACCTGGAGATGGGTCCGCCGGCGTCAGGCGTTGAGTGCGGAAGCGCGCACATCGGTGGTGCGAAATCGATCCGGCTGGACGACTGATCTCAGCCGCGACGATCGGTGTCCGCCGTCCGGAACGGGGCCACAGTCGTCGACATAGGCCACAATGACCGCCATATTACTGTTCGATGTGCTCGATACGGGCTTTGGAAGGCGCACCGCGCGGTGCCGGATTGCACCATGATCGACTGGGATGACGTTCGCTACTTTCTTGCCGTCGCGCGCGGAGGCTCGGTGCGGGCTGCCGCCGAGCGCCTCGGCGTGAACCACTCGACCGTGCTGCGACGCATCGCCCAGCTCGAGGAACGCCTCGGTGTGCACATGTTCGAAAAGCTGCCTTCGGGCTACCGCCTGACGGCTGCGGGCGAGGAGGTCCTCGAGTTCGCGGACCAGATGGAAGCGTCGTCGCACCTGCTGGAGACGCGCGTCTTCGGGCGCGACCAGAGCGTGCGCGGGCTTCTGCGGGTGACGCTGGCACCGCCCCTCGCGACACACTTGCTGATGCCGGACTTCGCCGATTTCGCGCGTCTGCATCCGGACATCGAGATGGACATCTTGTCGTCCGGCGAGCTGGCAAATCTGACCAACCGACAGGCCGACGTCGCGATCCGCGTCGTCTACGACCGCAAAACCCTGCCGCTCAATCTTCACGGCCTGAAGGGACCGGAGCTGTTCGGCGGCGTCTACATGTCCCGCGATCGACTGGCCGCGTGGCGTGCGGGCGCGCCTGATCCCATCCGGTGGATCGTCATAAGCATTCATGGAATTCCGGATTGGGCCAGCGAGGGTGAGGTTCGCACCACGGGGGTTCCATTCAGAACCTCGGACGCCGGGGCGCAGATTGTTGCTGTACGGCAAGGGCTCGGGATCACGACGCTGCCGTGCTTCGTCGGAGATGCCGACCCCCTGCTGGTGAGGGTGCCGGGCACCGACCTGCACATGTACGGAACGCTCTGGCTACTCACACAGGGGGAGTCCCGCAAGACGAAGCGCGTGCGGCTCTTCACTGAGTTCGTATCCCGCAGGCTCGCCGCGTACGCTCCGCTTCTCGCGGGGCTGTCCATATCGCGCGACTGACGCAATGCGTTATCATGCTTCAGAACAATCGAGTGGGGTTTGGGGACATCATGCTGCGGCTGCAATCGACACTCGGCGTTTTCGCATTGCTGCTGATCGCCTTCGCGCTCGCGGAGAATCGCCGCGCGGTCTCCGTGCGCCAGGCGTCGATCGGCCTTGTCGTGACCTTCGTCACCGCGATCGTGCTCTTGAAGGTGCCCGTCGTCGCGCATGCCTTCGGCGCCATCAATGACGCGGTCGGCGCGATCTCCGCGGCCTCGCGCGCCGGCTCCTCCTTCGTGTTCGGCTATGTCGGCGGCGGTCCCCTGCCCTTCGACCTGAAGGCGCCGGGCGCCGATTTCGTCCTGGCGTTCCAGGCGTTGCCAATCGTGCTGGTGATGAGCGTGCTGACGACGCTGCTGTTTTATTGGCGCGTGCTGCCGCCGATCGTGCGCGGCATGGCCTGGCTGCTCGAACGCACGCTCGGCGTCGGCGGCGCGGTCGGGCTCTCGACCGCGGCCAACATCTTCCTCGGCATGGTCGAGGCGCCGCTGTTCGTGCGGCCGTATCTGGCGCAGATGAGCCGCAGCGAATTGTTTCTGGTGATGACCGGCGGCATGGCCGGCATCGCCGGCACCGTGCTGGTGCTCTATGCGACGCTGTTGGCGCCCCTCATCCCCGACGCGGCCGCGCATTTCGTCATTGCGTCGGTGCTGGGCGCGCCGGCTGCGATCCTCGTCAGCCTGATCATGGTCCCCGAGACATCCGACAAGCGCACCGGCGGCTCGCTTGAGGATCCGGAGATGAAAGTCTCCGGCACGATGGACGCGATCGTGAAAGGCACGGGCGCGGGGATCGAGCTGCTGATCAACATCGTCGCGATGCTGCTGGTGCTGGTGGCGCTGGTCTACCTCGTCAACGCCACCCTCGGCCTGTTGCCGAGCATCGGCGGCGCAGCGATCTCGCTGCAACGGCTGCTGGGGCTGGTGATGGCGCCCGTGTGCTGGCTGATGGGATTGCCATGGGACAAGGCGGTGACCGCCGGCAGCCTGATGGGCACGAAGACCGTGCTCAACGAGCTGATCGCCTATGTCGATTTGTCAAAGCTGCCGCCCGACACGCTCGATCCGCGCTCGCGCCTGATCATGCTCTACGCGATGTGCGGCTTCGCCAATTTCGCCAGTCTCGGCATCATGATCGGCGGCCTCGGCGTCATGGCGCCGGAGCGGCGCGACGAAATCAACGCGCTGGGGCTGAAGTCGATCGTGTCGGGGACGCTGACGACGTGTCTGATGGGGGCGGTGGTGGGAGTGTTGAGCTAGCTCTCTCTACCCGTCATTGCGAGCGAAGCGAAGCAATCCAGAAATGCGTCTGCGGAGATAGTCTGGATTGCTTCGTCGCTTCGCTCCTCGCAATGACGATGCCGCGAGACCTACGCCTTCAACTCCACCGTCTTGAACTCCGCCGGCAGGATCACTTCCAGCAGTTCGACGTCATCTGAATAATCCAAAATCATGTGCTTGATCTTCGGCGGCTGGGTCCAGGCGCTGCCTTCTTTCATCAAGGTCTCGCCCTGCCCGTCCATGTAGGTCTTCACCCAGCCCTTGAGCACGTAGACCATCTGGAAGTCGACGTCGTGGAAATGCAGCTTTGAGACCTCGGCGGGATCGCAGGGGCCTTGCAGGCGAATAACGTGGGCTTGCGCGAGACCGTGGCTGGCAGCGGCGATGCCGAGGTCGCGGTATTTTGCGTAGGCGCGCAGGCCGTCGGCTTTGAAATCTTCCTCGCGGTGATGGCTGATGGCGATGCGCTGTTTTGGGCGCGCGGGTTTCTTGACCGATGATTTGGCTGGCGTCGCGCGCGCCTTCACCGCCTTGCGTGCAGAGGAGCGCGCGGCGGACTTGGCGCCGCTCCGCTTCTTCGCCGCGGTCTGGGTTGCGCTACGCGATTTTGTTGTCTTGCCTGTTTTCTTGGCCATGGGCCGCCTCCCCTGTTGTTATGGGCGGAGGCTAGCACAGAAACGAGGAATCGTAGGGTGGGCAAAGCGAAGCGTGCCCACCATGGTCGATGCGATCGCGGAAGGATGGTGGGCACGGCGCGCGCGAGCGCGCCTTTGCCCACCCTACGAGACCGGTGTTCTCGTCAATGCAGCCGGAACACGCCGTCCACGGCGCGCAACTCGGCCGGCTTGATCAGTTTGGAATGCGTCACCGTCACCGAATGCAGCGGACCGTCCAGCTTCTCCTCCCAGAATGCCAGGAAGTCGGTCAGGGCCGGGAATTTCGGAAACATGTCGTAGTTCTGCCAGACGTAGGTCTGAAGCAGCGAGGGATGATCCGGCATCCGGTAGAGAATTTGTGCCGTCGTCAGCCCGTAGCCCAGCATTTGTTTCCGGAAATCCTCGGAAACGCCCCCAACGCGAAGTCCCATGCCAAACCTCCTTTGCAGGAGCGCATTCAGGGGGTGGCTTGATCCGTGCCCCGGGAGCCACCCGGTAGAGATGCGCTCACATGAGAGAAATGTGACGCAAACTGACAACCCATCTCAAGCCCAAAAGTTTAACAAGCTGTTGAAATTCAATGCTTTAGCAGCAGAGACGGCTCCCTGCTAATACGGCTCGGCCATCCGGTTAACGATGGTAAGGAGATTTTGGCAGGCGGTCCTTCAGAGTGCTGATTTTTCTGCTAGAAGCCCTTGCCCCCGCAAAATTCCTGTCCTATTTCAGCTCCGCCTGTGCTAGCACTCGCTGGCACAGATTGCTAAAGACCAAAAAATCATCAACTCGTGCAAATGCTTAGGAGAGCTGCATGAAATTCCGTCCGCTTCACGACCGCGTCGTGGTCAAGCGCATCGACGCAGAAGAGAAGACCGCCGGCGGCATCATCATCCCCGACACTGCCAAGGAAAAGCCCTCCCAGGGTGAAGTCGTCGCCGTCGGCCCGGGTGGCCGCGACGAGGCCGGCAAGCTGATCCCGATCGACCTCAAGGTCGGCGACCGCGTGCTGTTCGGCAAGTGGTCCGGCACTGAAGTCAAGATCGACAACGTCGATCTGCTGATCATGAAGGAAAGCGACATCATGGGCGTCCTCGACGTCCCCGCTTCCAAGAAGAAGGCGGCCTAACAGCCCCTCTTTCCCTCCAGTCAAACACCTCAAGGAAAAAATCCAGATGGCAGCCAAAGAAGTCAAATTCTCGGTTGAGGCGCGCGACAAGATGCTGCGCGGCGTCGACATCCTCGCCAACGCGGTGAAGGTCACGCTCGGTCCGAAGGGCCGCAACGTCGTGCTCGACAAGTCGTTCGGCGCTCCCCGCATCACCAAGGACGGCGTCACCGTCGCCAAGGAGATCGAGCTCGAGGACAAGTTCGAGAACATGGGCGCACAGATGGTGCGCGAA
Organism: Bradyrhizobium genosp. A; assembly: GCF_049949275.1. Classification (NCBI taxonomy): domain Bacteria; kingdom Pseudomonadati; phylum Pseudomonadota; class Alphaproteobacteria; order Hyphomicrobiales; family Nitrobacteraceae; genus Bradyrhizobium; species Bradyrhizobium genosp. A. Next base: position 5,527,873 of record NZ_CP188196.1, read on the forward strand.
GTCGCCTCCAAGTCCGCTGACGCGGCCGGCGACGGCACCACCACCGCCACCGTGCTCGCGGCCGCGATCGTGAAGGAAGGCGCCAAGTCGGTCGCCGCCGGCATGAACCCGATGGACCTCAAGCGCGGTATCGACCTCGCGGTCGAAGCCGTCGTTGCGGACCTCCAGAAGAACTCCAAGAAGGTCACCTCGAACGACGAGATCGCCCAGGTCGGCACCATCTCGGCCAACGGCGATGCCGAAATCGGCAAGTTCCTCTCCGACGCCATGAAGAAGGTCGGCAACGAGGGTGTCATCACCGTCGAGGAAGCCAAGTCGCTCGAGACCGAGCTCGACGTCGTCGAGGGCATGCAGTTCGACCGCGGCTACATCTCGCCCTACTTCGTCACCAACGCCGACAAGATGCGCGTTGAGATGGACGACGCCTACATCCTGATCAACGAGAAGAAGCTCTCCTCGCTGAACGAGCTGCTCCCGCTGCTCGAGGCCGTGGTGCAGACCGGCAAGCCGCTGGTCATCGTCGCCGAGGACGTCGAAGGCGAGGCTTTGGCCACGCTCGTTGTGAACCGTCTGCGCGGTGGTCTGAAGGTCGCGGCCGTCAAGGCTCCGGGCTTCGGCGATCGCCGCAAGGCCATGCTGCAGGACATCGCGATCCTGACCGGCGGCCAGGCGATCTCGGAAGATCTCGGCATCAAGCTCGAGAACGTCACGCTCAACATGCTCGGTCGCGCCAAGAAGGTGATGATCGACAAGGAGAACACCACGATCGTCAACGGCGCCGGCAAGAAGGCCGACATCGAGGCGCGCGTGGCCCAGATCAAGGCGCAGATCGAGGAAACCACCTCGGACTACGACCGTGAGAAGCTCCAGGAGCGTCTCGCCAAGCTCGCTGGCGGCGTCGCGGTGATCCGCGTCGGCGGCGCGACCGAGGTCGAGGTGAAGGAGCGCAAGGATCGCGTTGATGACGCGATGCATGCGACCCGCGCAGCGGTCGAGGAAGGCATCGTCCCGGGCGGCGGCGTCGCCCTGCTCCGTGCCTCCGAGCAGCTCAAGGGCCTGCGCACCAAGAACGACGACCAGAAGACCGGCGTCGAGATCGTGCGCAAGGCGCTCTCCGCGCCCGCTCGCCAGATCGCGATCAACGCCGGTGAAGACGGCTCGGTGATCGTCGGCAAGATCCTGGAGAACAAGACCTACGCTTACGGCTTCGACTCCCAGACCGGCGAGTACGGCAACCTCGTCACCAAGGGCATCATCGACCCGACCAAGGTGGTCCGTACCGCGATCCAGAACGCAGCCTCGGTTGCGGCCCTGCTGATCACCACGGAAGCCATGGTCGCCGAGCTGCCCAAGAAGGGCGGCGCCGGTCCCGCGATGCCCCCGGGCGGCGGCATGGGCGGCATGGACTTCTAAGGTCCGGCCTTCAAGCAAACGACGAAATGCGAAACCCCGGCAGCAATGCCGGGGTTTTTGTTTGGGTGGCAGCGCTCTCTCCACCCGTCGTTCACTGGCGCGCTACTCGCCGCCCCGGAATGACGGCTACCCCACCTTCCCCATCCGCTCCGGGCGCAGCTCGCCTCTGGAATCGAGCGACCAGAAGATCCGCGTCACCTTGCCGACGAGATTGTCCATCGGGACGAAGCCCATCACCGACTTGAAGCGGCTGTCGGTCGAATTGTCGCGGTTGTCGCCGAGCGCGAAGAAATGGCCTGGGGGCACGATGTAGACGTCGGTGTTGTCGACAAAACCGTTGTCGACGCAGTCGTAGGTGATGTAGCTCGCGCCGCTCGGCATCGTCTCGCGCCAGCGCTTGACCTTTGCGCCGACCTCGCCGCCGCAGGCGGAGCCGGCGGACACTTCCTTCAGGGCGGCGCGCGTCACCGGCTTGTCGTTGAGGAAGAGCTGCCCCTGTCGCATCTGGATGCGATCGCCGGGCAGTCCGACCACCCGCTTCACATAGTCGAGAGAAGTGTCCTTCGGCGACCGGAATACGACGACGTCGCCATAGGCGGGATCAGCGGCCTGGAAACGCCCCGAGATGAATGACGGCGCGAAGGGAAACGAATAGCGGCCGTAGCCGTAGGCATATTTTGCGGCGAAGACGTAGTCGCCAACCGCCAGCGTCGGCATCATCGAGCCGGACGGGATGTTGAACGGCTGATACAGGAAGATGCGAAACAGAAAGGGTGGCGACCACAGCACAGGCACGAGCAGGATCAGGATGACGATCGCCTTCCATTCGCTCGATCTGGCCTTCGGCGGGATGGTGTTCTCAAGAGCGGTCATCGCCTGTCTTGCCCAACAAGGTTGCGCCCAGAGACTAGCGCAAGCGGTGATGCGCGCAATCCCGGTGTGCTCTGTGGTTTGGTCGCGCGGGCGCGGTCACACGTTCGACACAAGCGACGATGCGAAGAATAGATGAAGGGCCGCCCGTGGGCGGCCCTCCGGTTTCACGCGCTCTCGGGCGCCTTCAGGCGCACGAGCCGGGTCAGGAGGGCATCGAGGCCCTCGCCGTTGCCGGCGTGGAGATCGATGCGGCCGACCTTTTCGACCAGCCGCTCCAGCGACTCCAGCTCCTTGAGCCGAAGCAGCAGGGGGTTCTCCTCCATCAGGCGGGCGGTGTTCAGGAGCGACCGCGTCGCCGCCGTCTCCTCCTGCCGGCGGATCAGGTTCGCCTTCGCGACCCGCTCCGCCTCCACCACCTTGTTCACCAGCTCCCGGATCTCGCCGGGCAGGATCACGTCCTTGACGCCGAGCTCGGTCACCTCGACACCGGACTCCGCGAGACGTGCACGCACATAGTCACGCAGCTCCGCATCCAGCGCCGCCTTCGCAGACAGCACCTCGTCCAGCGTCCGGCCCGCGACCGCTTCGCGGATCGCGAACTGCACCAGTCGGTACAGCCACGCATCCACATCGGGCACGGTGGCAACCGTGCGCTCGGGATCGACCACCCGGCGGAACGCCGTCAGCGTCACCCGCAGCGCGATGCGATCCTTGGTCAGCATCTCCTGCGCGGTGATCTCGACCGCCTGGGGCCGCAGGTCGAGGCGCTTCACCTCGATCTTGCGGCCGACGGTCCAGAACGCGTGCCGGCCGGGCGCGAGCCGCTCCACGAGCCGGCCCTCGACATAGAGCAGGCCCGCCTCGTGGTTCTCGACCACCACTTCCGTCGAGACGGTCGAACGGTTGCGCTCGATCATGGTCAGGTGCCGTGCGCCGATCCGAGGATCGCTCGACACATCGATGCGCTCGACATCGATGCGGGCCGCGACCTTCCAGTAGACGCGCACCTGCCAGGGCGTCATCAGATGCACGGGCCGGCCGTCGAGGCTGACGATGGCGACCTCGTCGGCCTTGGTCTCGACCGCCTCAAACAGCTCGGCGGCAAGATCGGGCCGCGCCGCCTTCAGCACTGCGTAGCGATCCGCGGGGAATTCGGTACCCACCACGTTGTACACGACGGCCGTCAGCTCGTTGCGCAGATCGAACAGGCGATGCCGCCCGGGCGCGAGCACGCGCTCGAGCTGGCCGTTTCGCGTCAGTAGCGCGCGCTCACCGTCCTTCACGGTGATTGTGGTCGTCAGCCAATGCCAGGTCTTATGCGAAGTCATGGCACGTCTCCATCGTTTGTGTCCGGCCGGATGCCGGACAACAGGTTTCGTTGGCAAAGGACGTGAGGACGCGGACGACGCTTCCTGAAAAATCGGCGGGCCGTGGCTTGAGCTTGCGCGATGACGGGCGCACGCGCGCGATCGCGCGACAAAAGTCGCGCGGCCGAGCGGAGCCACCCGGCATCAGCGCAAGCGGTATCCACCGCGGCGCGAAGCCGGTCTCACAGTGTCGTTGTTCGGACGAAAGCCTTTTGGGCAATGCGGCCGGACGGCGACTGAAGCGCGCGTCCGGTCCCCTTCAGAGGTATCAGCTTTTCAGGCTGAAACGGAGCGCTGGAGCGGGATTCGAACCCGCGTCACGATGATTAACAGTCATCTGCTCTACCAAACTGAGCTATCCTTTGTGCAAGAGACCGGAATCGAACCGATGCCTTCGGGTGTTCAGCCCGACGCTCTCCATGAGCTACATCCTGCGTTTGCCCTTCATTCGGCGGAACACGAAACCGGAGACCGGCCCGCGCCAGTCGGGATCTCAACGAGCCCGAACCCATGGCCGAAGCGAAGGAGCGGGCTAATAGACGAAGCACGTTCGGGTTGCAAGAGGGGTATCGAAAGATTTTTCGTTTGTCATTCCGGGGCGCGGCAAAGCCGCGAGCCCGGAATCCATAACCACAGGCTTTAGTTGGAAATACCGTTGTAGAGATCATCCCAATTTGGATTCTGTTCATCGATCAATCGCGTCTTCCAATCGCGCCGCCATTTCTTGAGCTCTTTCTCTCGAACGATCGCGCTTGTGGGGTCATCGAAAGTCTCAAACAAGACCAGCTTGTCGACTCCGTATCGCTTGGTGAATCCCGGGACGACCTTAGTCTTGTGTTCGTGGACGCGTCGAACGAGGTCGCTCGTTACACCAATGTACAGGGTGCCGTATTTCTTACTTGCCAGGATGTAGACGTAGTACGCCATTCCATCGGCCTGTGGTTATGGATTCCGGGCTCGTCGCTTCGCGCCGCCCCGGAATGACAACCGAATGTTAGGATCAAGCGGAGAACAGATCAACCAAAAGCTGCAATCGCAATCTTACACTCGTCACACCGCGACATCGCGTCACTCGCGCGACATCTCCTGGAAACACGCCCTCACCCAGTCGATCGTCACGCGGGTTGCGGCGTCGCGTTTGAGGTGGTTTTGCACGAGCAGCCAGGCGTCGCGCCGTTTCGGCAGCAGTGTGGCGCGCAGGCGGCGATCGCCGAGCAGATCCGCGCAACTATACTCCGGCAACACGCCGGCGGCCTGATGCGCGCGGATCAGGTTACGGATGACGCGAACGTTGTCGGTGACGCAGCGCGCGCGGGCCTTCTTCGTGCGCAGGAATTGCATCTCGGGAATGGCACCGAGTTCGTCAGGATAGGCGGACAGCATCGGCTCGCCCTCGGTCGTAACAGGCTCGAAATAATAGAGCTTGATGTCGCCGAGCTTCGAGATCGCAAAGTCACCCTTGTCGGGCTTGCGCAGGCGGATGGCTAGATCGGCCTCCCACCGCGAGAACTTCACGTTCTCGCTCGAGGTGAGGAATTGCAGCGTCAGACCGGGATTGGCGCGCAGGAAGTCGCTCGCGCGCGGCGACAGCACCTCCTCGGCGACCGTGTTGGTGGAGGCGATGCGCAGGCGTCCCACCGGACCTGCCAGGCTCTCACCGACGCGACCGATCTCGGTGGCATGTGCGGCCATGGCCTCGACATGCGCCAGCACCGCCTCGCAACTCCGCGTCGGCTTGCGGACGCCGTCGGCGGCCTCGAACAGACGCAAACCGAGTGCACGCTCGATGCGCGACAGCCTGCGTCCGACCGTGGTCTCGTCGATGCGCAGCCGCACGCTGGCCCCGGCATAGGTGCCCTCGTCCCTGACGGCAGCGATGATGCGCAGATCGTCCCAGTTCATTGCGCGAGGTTATACCGGCCGGGAGCAGCCTGCAATATCGCAGCCATCGGCTGCAATATTCCTGCATATCGGCAGGCGCTCCCGGGACTATGTTTGTCGAGCCTTTTGCTCCGGAGACTTCCAGACCATGACGACCGCAAAGACCCTGCTGCAGCTCGCCGGTGCCGATCTCAACCCGCCGCGTCTTGGCGACGCCGCGCTGGTGCTGATCGATATCCAGAACGAATATCTCGCAGGCCCCCTCGCTTTGCCCGACGCCCGGCCCGCAATCGCGCAGGCGGCTGCGCTCCTGGCACGCGCACGCGAGAGCGGAGCCGCGATCATCCATATCGCCCATCGCGGCAAGGCCGGCAGCCTGTTCGATCGCGGCGCCGACCGCGGCGCCATCGTCGCCGAACTCACACCGCGCGCCGGCGAGCTGGTGATCGAGAAGGAGCTGCCCAATGCGTTTGCCGGCACCGATCTGCAGGCGCGCCTTGCCGCAACCGACAGGAAGAACATCGTGCTGGCCGGCTTCATGACGCATATGTGCGTCTCCTCCACCGCCCGCGCCGCGCTCGACCTCGGCTTTCGCACCACGATCGACGCCGATGCCTGCGCCACGCGCGACCTGCCCGACGGGCGCGGCGGCACGCTGGACGCCCGAACCATCCACGAGGTTGCGCTCGCCGAATTGTCGGATCGCTTCGCGATCATCGCGCGCGGCGATGCGCTGAAATAACGGAGCAACGCGATGCTGCAACTCTATTTCTCGCCAATGGCCTGCTCGCTCGCGAGCCGCATCGCGCTGATGGAAGCCGGCCTCGATGCGCGCTATCATCAGGTGCATCTCTCGACCAAGACGATCGCGGACGACGACGGCGATTTTCGCGGCATCTCGCCGAAGGGCGCGGTGCCGGTCCTGGTGCTGGAGAACGGCGAGCGGCTGACGGAAAGCGCCGCGGTGCTGCAATACATCGCCGACCTGAACCCTGAGCGCGGCCTTGCACCGCCGCCTGGCGATACAGATCGGTACCGGCTGCAGGAATGGCTGAGCTTCATCGGCACCGAGATTCACAAGGCGTTCCTGTTTCCGACCTTCTGGTACAAGGACGACGGCTCGCTCGCCAAGCCGCGAGCACGGATCGCACAGACATTGTCGGTGCCGTCAGCCCATCTCGCGGGCCACGAATTCCTCGTTGGTCAACGCTTCACGGTTGCGGATGCGCATCTCACCTGGGCCTTGCTGCTGCTTCGTCCCGCAGGTGTCGACGTCGCGCAATGGCCGTCTTTGTCGGCCTATCTCGAACGTATGCAGGCGCGGCCCGTCGTCCGGGACGCGATCGCGATCGAGATGGCGTTGCGCAAGACCGTGACGGCTTGAGCGCGCCTCACTCCACCCGCGCCAGCACCGCGAGCTTGCGGATGCCCTTGTTGCGATAGGCGTCGAGGAACGCGTTATAGTCCTTGAACGACACGCAGCCGTTGGAATCGCCGTTCGGCCCGAGCATGAAGGTGTGGGCGAGCAGGCCGTCGCGGCCGTAGATCGCATTCTCGCCGCCGATCGGGGTCAGACGCAACGCCGGCACGCCGTGGAACAGCGCTTCGCGCGGCTTCAGATTGTAGATGTGCGGCGGCGTCACGCCGCGCATGCGGGTGCGCTGCGAGCGCGGATCGTCGAGGTTGGAGCCGAGGCCGGAATGCGCCTCGAGCTTGGTGCCATCGGGCAGATAAACTGTCTTGGCGGTGATGTCGTAGACCGCAGTGTCGCGCTCATAGGGCGGCGCACCGCCGAACATCGGATTCTGCTCCTTCGGCGCGATCGCCGAGGTCACGCTGGCATCCGCCGAAGCATAGGCGAGCAAGCCGCCGGACGGCTCGCGCTTGCCCCAGAGCTTCTCCACCATCGACTGGCGCGGACCGGTGATCGACAGCACCGCGGCCTTGGCGCGATCGGCAAAGGACTTTGGCTTCGCTTCAAGCGCCGGCACGATCTGGGCCGGATCGGCCGAAGCGAGCTGCACCGGGACATCAGCGCGCTTGGTCTTCGCGGCGTCTGCGATCTTCTCGACGACCTTGGCCGGGCTCTTCAGCACTTCCGCGACCCTGGCGACCACGGTCGGCTTCACGGGTTCTTTGGCTTCGGCGACCGTCGTCGCGGGCGCCGCGCTCGCCGCATTCGACTCGACGCCCTGCGTCGCTGCCGCGGCAAAGCGCTCGTTGAACATCTCGCGTGAAATCGGTGCCGCCACCTGCAGCCGGTCGGGCAGCAGCGCAAAGGTTTCCCGGATGGCCTCGCCTGCCTTGCGCAGCGCGACCTTGGGCTTGACCACGGGCTCGTCGTAGCCGGAGCTGCCGACGGTCGGATAGACGCTGGCGGCGAAGATGTTGTTGTAGACGGTCCAGCCAGCAAGCACGACGCAGCCGATCACGGCGGCGCCAAGCACGTTTTGGGTGGTCATTTTCCGGGAAGACTTCCGATGAGAATGCTTATTCGGATTTTTGGGCTTCCGTGCCGCGTAACTTTGCGCAGCGATACTCGTACTCATTCGCCTTGCGTCCAGGACGGTGTCACTCAGTCCCCCTTCGAAGTGCCGCTGGTCACGATCCGGAACCAGCATCTCGCAGAGGGTCGGAGCGTCATTAAGGCGACTTTTAGTTAAATGCGGATTAAGTTCGGGCAGATGTACGGCAAGTCGTTAACGCTGTGCCATTTCGAGAAAAAAGTCCGCAGAACTACGGACTTAGGCGAATCTGTTAACCATAATTCTCGGCCGGTTCGGCACGGTCGGCGGACGTCTCCGGCCGCCTCTCTAGACGCACCAACCAAGTCGTTTTCGTGGTCATCAATATCCGGAAGATAGCGGGGAAACGTTGCGCGAGGCTGGTGCGGTCAGCTGCCGATGTCAGCAGAGCGGCAGCACACACACATCACACATCGCGCGACGATCGCTCAGGCGACACGGCCCGCCTTGACCGAAAGTTGATCGCGCCGGTCTGGAAATGGCCGTGCTGAGAAAATAGCTACGACCGCGGCAGTTTTCGGCAGCCTCTGTGCGTGATACGGTATCGTATCAACATCGCCTCGAACTGTGCCGAGCACGCAAACGGAGGCTGGCATGAGAGGGTTTTCGCGCGCCGGGTTTTGCGCCCTGGCGTGGTCATTTGTGTCGATCGGATCTGCAACTGCACAGCCTGCCGCCAATGCGGGCTGCACGGCGTCGCCGTCGGCCGCAGGGACACAGACCTGGCGCTGCGACAACGGCATCACGATCGTTGCCGAAAGCGGCGCCCGATTTGAACTAAACGACGCCAACCGCGACGGACATATTGACTCCGTGGAGTTGAGCAGCAAAGCGCTGCTGGTCGAAGTGCCCAAGAAGCCCGGCGGCCATCCCTTCAAGGTGCTGACGCCGCAAGCAATCGCCGCCGTGCGCGGCACCAAATGGGCGGTCGATGTCGCCGAGGCCAAAACCTCCGTGTTTGTCGCCAACGGCCGTGTCGGCGTGACCCGCAGAGCGGCGCGTGGACGCGGCGTCGTGCTGGGAGCCGGCGAAGGTGTCGACGTGGAAGCGACCGGTCCATTGACCGTCAAGACATGGGGTCAGCCGCGCGTCGACGCGCTGATGGCAAGGCTCGGTCAATAAGGCTGGGTCAATAAGCTCGGTCAACGCGACCTGCTCAGGCAGGCCCGACAACAAAAAGAAGATTGCAGCACGACGGAATGAAGAGACGCGTTCAAATTCTGGTGGCACTTGTCCTCACCGCGCTGTGGGGCGCGGGCATCTATGCCGGCCACGCCAACGGTCAATTGCGCTTTCTCGACAGGCTCGAGGCGACGCTGACGGATTGGCGAACGCAGGTCCGCGGCGTGCAAGCTCCGCCCGACCTCGTCACCATCGTCGCCATCGACGACACCGTGGTGAAACGCGGCGGCAGCTACCCGCTGCCGCGCGCCGATCTCGCCCGCGTGGTCGACACCATCGTGCAGTTCAAGCCGAAGGTCGTCGCGATCGACCTGCTGCTGGTCGACCGCAGCGCCGCGATCGGCGACGCCACGCTGGCCCATACGCTCGCCACCGGTCCCGTGGTGCTCGCGGCCGCCGCGATCTTCCCGAGCGCGAGCGAGACCGTCGCACCCGGCAGCACCGGGCCGCTCGCCGCCCTGCCCCCGGCCGAGCGCTTCCTGCTGCCATTGCCGGGGTTCGCCGAACACGCCGATGTCGGAATCGTCAACGTCGCGACCGGGCAATCCGGCTCGCCGCTCTCGGTGCCGATGTTGTTCCGGACAGACGACAAGGTCGAACTGTCGTTTCCGCTGCGGGTCGCAAGCCGCGCACTCGACAAGCCACTGACGATCGCGCCCGATCATCTCATGCTCGGCGATCGCGCCGTGCCGACCGACACCGACTTTGCGCTGCCGATCACCTATTACGGCCCGCGCCGCACCATCCGCACCGTGAGCGCGCAGAGCATTTTCGACGGCACGCTCGACCGCAAGGCGATCGAGAACCGGATCGTCGTGATCGGCGCCGCTGTTGCCGGCGGCGGCGACTTCTTCCCGACGCCGTTCGATTCCCTGATGCCCGGCGTCGAGGTGGTCTCGACCGCGATCACACATCTCGTCGCCGGCGACAACATCGTGCGCGACCGCAAGGTTCACATCGCCGATGCGCTCATCGCGGTCCTGCTGCCGATGCTGCTGGTGGGTCTGCTGGCCTGGCGCCGGAGCGCGCTCGGCTTCGTCGTGGCAGCCGCGGCGTTGGTCGCCTGGGCCGGGCTCAATCTGTTCGCGTTCACGCACGGCGTCTGGCTCGATGCCGCGACCACGCTCGCGGCCGCGGTGCCGCCGGTCGCGGTGTTCGTCGGCGTGCAATTGTGGGCCGGAGGCCGCCGCACACAATATCTCGCCGCCAAGAGCCGATCGCTGGCGCAATTCCAGGCGCCGGCCGTTCAGGAGTGGCTGGCACGCGATCCCAATTTCCTGGCGAAGCCCGTCCGGCAGGATGCGGCCATCGTCTTCATCGATCTCTCCAATTTCACCGCATTGAGCCAGCGGATCGATCCGGACGAACTCCAGGACATCCTGCAAGCGTTCCACGCGCTGATCGACCGGGCCGCGGTCGATTGCGGCGGCATGATCACGAGCCTTCTCGGCGACGGCGCCATGATCCTGTTCGGCCTGCCGAGCGCGATGCCGGATGACGCAGCGCGTGCGCTGAAATGTGCGATCGACCTGCATCGCGGCGTCGAGCGCTGGATCGCATCACTGCCATCCGCGATCGGCGGCCGGCTCGGGTTCAAGATCGGGGCGCATTTCGGCCCGATCGTCGCATCCCGTCTCGGCAAGAGCCACCAGCACATCACGGCAAACGGCGACACCGTCAATCTCGCGAGCCGGCTGATGGAAGTCGCCGCGCACAACGGTGCGCGGCTCGCATTGACGGACGCACTGCTCGATGCGGCCGACTTTCACGGGGCGCCCGACGGCGTCCTGTCGGGCCCCCTGCTCACGCAGATCCGTGGCCGCTCCGGCGTCGTGACCGTCTGGTTCTGGCGCGACCAGGACAGGCCGAGCCAGGCCGCGGCCAAGGTCGAGATGATCGACTGAATAAACCGCCGCTAGTCGCCCAAAACTCCGCCGTCGTCCCGGCGAAGGCCGGGACCCATAACCACAGGGAGAGCTTTGGCGAAGACTGGCAGTAAACAGTCTTCAGCCGGTACTAGCACCAGCGCTCATGGATAAATCACGCGGTATGGGTCCCGGCCTCCGCCGGGACGACAGCACAATTGACTGCGACTAAGCCTTGCGCCTCAGCACGCCCAGGCCGCCCAGCTTGCCGCGCGACATCAACTCGCGGTAACTGTCGTTGAGGAGGATCTCGTCGACCTCGTCCGAGATCAGCTTCGCTTCGGCCTCGGTCATGACGTTGGACGTGAACGAGCCGCCCACCTTCATGGCGTTGAGCACATCCTTGACCAGCGGCGCGCCGTTGGACGGGATCTCCGGCGGCTGCCAATCGAGATCCTCGATCACGAACAAGCCGCCCGGCTTCAGCGAGGGAAACAGCACGCCGAGCGTCAGGTGCTGGTGCACCGAGGCGTGAGAACCGTCATCGATGATGATGTCCAGCGGCTTTTCCTTGGCTGCAAGCTGCTCCAGCATGCCGCGATCGCCCTGATCGACGCGATGGATCCTGACCCGCGGATGGGAGAACCAGCTGAAATCCTCGATGTCAGCGCCGATGACTTCGGCATTCGGGAAGTAGTCCAGCCACATCTGCAGCGACGGCACTTGATCCTGGGTCCAGCCTTCGAGCCGCCCCCTGCACGGACCGATTTCCAGGATGCGAATGGGTTCGAGGGCCTTCGATCGGAACAGCTCGTGATAGATTCGCGTGTAGTGATGGGCAAGGTGGCCCTTGTAGACCGCGCCCTTGTCGGAGTCATATTTCGCTGCAAGCTGCGTCAACCAGTTCGGCTCGAGCACCAGCTTCTTGAGATAGCCCGCCACGCTCTGCTCGGGGACCGCATCGAAGCGCAGCCCCCTCTCGGCCCACATTTTTCCCCAGAGATGGACGCCCGTCACACGGGGATCGTTCAACAGATCGAAGCCGGCCCGGCCTTCGGCGGCAAACAAATCCACTTCACGCCAGTCGATCGCGTTGAAGGTTGTCGGCGGCAGAATCGAGGATTGGAGCTCCTCGTCGCCTGCCACGAGCAAATATTCGCTCAGCAGCAACGGCCCCACCGCACCGTATTCGACGCGCTTTTCGCTGAACAGCCGCTGCAGGGACAGGGCATACAGATTGGCCATGTGAAGCGAGCCCTTGGGCGCGCGCATCACGTCGCCGACGCAAACATGCCCGTTCTCGACTCCCGACCATTGCGCCGAAAACACGTGCTCTCTGCCGAAATCCAGGGGTTTCACGAGCACGATGTCCGTATCGAGCCACCAGCCGCCGAATTCATGAAGGACGGCATAGCGGAAGATGTCGCTGAAGTAGCGGATATCGCTGTCCAGGACGGCATGCTGGTAGATCGAGCCCGGCACGACGTTTCCGGCATCGACCACCATGACCCCGGGCGGCACACGTGCCTGCATGGCATCGACATTGTCGTAAGTGTACAGCTTCACCGGATGGCCCTGGCGGACCATCGACTGAAGCGAGAGACGCGACATCTCGCCCAGCGGAGCCATCGACCAGAAGCAATGGATGGGATCGCGGGCCTCGCCCGGCGCCGAGCGGCTCTGAAGATGAGCGTTGAACTGCTCCGTCAGGGCGTTCCAGCCATTGCGCGGAACAGAACGGCACTCCGCAAGGAACGGCAATTGTTGATACGCCCGCGCGATCAAGGAGCAAAGGCTGGCCTGGTTGACATGCCCCGCCCTGTTCAGGGCGTGGCCGTAGTTCTCCCATATCGACGGATCCACGGGATCGAGCTCGATCGCGCGCTGAAACGCCTCGAGCGCCGGCTCCTGGAGCCCCTTGCCTTGCAGGGCCGTCCCGAACGTCGCGAGATAGGTCGCCTTCATCTCGTTCGTGAGAGCACGTCCGGCCCAGTGGATGGCGGCATCGTAATTCCCGTTGAGCAGCGACACACCGGCCATCAGGTGAAGCAAGCCGGCATGGTTCTCGTCTGCGGCCAGCCCTTCCCGGCAACGAGCAACGGCTTGGTCAAGCTCGCCCGATTTCAGGTGTCGAAGGCAGATCTGGTAATACTCCTCCCGCGTCAGCGACGACGGCTGTCCCGAGATATCGTCCGCTCTTGCGAGAGTGCCGTCGTGGTAATTCATCGGGAACCTTCCGGATCATGGGAGCGCGCGCAGCAACCCGATTCCCAAGGTTTCGGGACGGTTGCCACTTCTCACTATCCCGTTTGTAGCTTGCTTGAAGCTTGACACCGCCTTCGCGTCACGGCGTTCGCGCGTGGCGAATCAAGGGGGTGATTGATATGCCTGCGGACCGTGCGTCCGATGGCGCATCGAATTTAGAGCGAACCCATGAACAGTCGATTGGATGTCCACGTCGCCGCCTATGAAGGCAAGAACATCTATGATTTCGACAACGAAATTTCGCTGACCTGGTATCCGAAACGCATCGCGCGCGTCGTCAAGAATCCCCGCGCCGTGCTGGATCTGGGACTGGGGCACGGGTTTGCAACCGAGATCTTTTCGGGCGGACCTGGCCGCCACGTGGTTCTTGAAGGATCTCCCGCGGTCATCGAAAATTTCAAGCTGAGATTTCCGGACAACAAAAGCGAGCTCGTCGAAACCTACTTCGAGGAGTTCGATACGGACGAAAGATTCGACCTTATCGTCATGGGGTTCGTCCTCGAGCACGTCGATGCCCCCCCTCTGATCCTGAAGCGATTCAGGAAGTTTCTCGCACCTGCGGGCAAACTTTTCGTGGCGGTCCCGAATGCCGAGGTCATGAACCGAAGGCTCGGGAATCTTGCCGGAATGCTGCCCGATATGCAGGCCCTTTCAGAGAACGACCTGATCCTGGGGCATCAGCGGTATTTTACGGTCAATTCACTCACTAGGTTGGTGAGCGACGCCGGCTACAAGATCGAGAAGATGGAGGGCATCTATCTCAAGCCCTTCTCGACAAGTCAGCTCCTGTCGTTAGATCTCGACACCAAGATCATCCAGGCCTTGTGCGAGATGGGCGTTGACTATCCGGAACTCTCCTGCGGGCTTCTCGCTCAGCTCACGCCGGACGACCAGGCGCGCTCATGAGAGTGTTGATCGTCGGGGGAACCTCTTCGCTAGCACAGGCGCTGATTCCGCTCCTTCGTGACCATTGCGAAGTGTTGACGGCTGGGCGCAGCGGCTGCGATGTCGAGCTGGACCTCCGTTCGCATCACATTCAGATTCCCGGCGACATCGACTGCGTCGTGAACATGGCCGCAGCTTTCGGAGGCAAGGAATTCCCCGACACCCTGCTCGCGATGGATGTCAACGTGCTTGGCCTGATGAGGCTCTGTCATGCCAGCGCAAAGGCCAACGCAAAACATGTCGTGCACATCTCCAGCATCTTTGCGGATCTCAACGGCGACTCGCCCTTCTTCGGAGCCTACTCACTTTCGAAGAGGCATTCCGAAGACGTTGCGCAATTCTGCGGCAGGGAGTTTCGGCTGCCGATCGCGGTGCTGAAGCCTTCCCGGATCTATGGTGTGGGGGAGAGCTTTCGAAAGCATCAGCCATTCCTGTATGCCATCATGGACAAGGCCCAGCGGAATGAGGACATAGACTTCTTCGGTTCGAATGACGCCTTGAGAAATTTCATTCATGCCCAGGACATGACGAACATCATCTCGGCCGTCATTTCGATGAAACTCGACGGCGTCTATCGCTGCGTGAACCCCGACAACGTCACCTATTCTCAAGTCGCGGCGGCGGCCATTTCCGCCTTTGAAAGCAAAAGCAAGGTCAGGTTCTTGCGGGACAGGCCCGACATTCCGAACAACGGCTTTGCTTGTGACGAGACACTGTTCCGGCTTGTCGACTATTTTCCCCGCATATCCACTGCGGAAGGAATGCAAATGGAAGCGGCTCACCGAAGGTTGGCGTCATGACGACAGTATTGGTTTCCGGCGCCGGCGGCATCGTCGGTTACGGAATCCTGCGCTCCCTCAAGATGTCGAACCGACCGATGACGCTCATCGGCACCTCAATCTATACCGACTCAGTCGCACTAGGGTTTTGCGACGTTTTTGAAGTCGTCCCGAGGACGGATGCGCCGGACTATCTCGATCGGCTTCTCGCGCTACTGCGCAAGCATCACGTCGACGTAGCGTTCCCCGGCATCGACGCCGACATGTACAAATGGGCGGATCACGTCGCCGACATGGAAGCAACCGGAACCAACGTCGTTCTCAATTCGCGTGAGCTGATTTCCAGATGCTCCGACAAATGGGCATTCTATGAACGGCAGCAGGAACTGATGCTGCCCTATGCGATCCCGAGCTATCTGGACATGGACTTCGCTTTTCTCAAAGAGAAATGCGGCCTGCCGTTCCTGCTGAAGCCTCGTCGGGGGTTTGGATCCAAAGGTATCGTGGTGGTCGAGACTGCGGAGCAGTTTGCGAAGATTGCTCCCGCGACAAAGTCGACGTTGATGGCGCAACCTATCGTCGGGCGAGATGACGAGGAGTTTACGGTGTCCGCATTTTGCGATGGCCATGGGGGCTATTCGGCCTCCATGGCGCTTCGGCGAAGACTCTCCAGGGAGGGATTCACGGAAAAGGCCGAGGTGGTCAATGAGGCCGACTTTTCCGAGGCCGTCCAGGATCTGTGCAGAGCATTTGCTCCGATTGGGCCAACCAATTTTCAGTTTCGCAAGACCGATCGCGGCCTGAAGCTGCTCGAGATCAACCCGCGGATTTCTTCGTCCACATCGATCCGCGCCGCCTTTGGATACAACGAGGCCAAGATGGCGGTTGAAATGGCCGTCGAGAAACGGATGCCTGTCCAACCGGACATCAAGCGTGGCAGAGCCGTCCGCTATACCGAGGATTTCATCTTCCATGAAAATAGCGTTCATCTCTGACATCCACGGAAATTTCGAGGCGCTGAAGGCGGTTCTCGCCGAGCTGGATCGCATGCGCGTCACCGATATCTTCTGCGTGGGCGACGTGGTCGGCTATTATTCCCAGGTGAACGAATGCTGCGACGAATTGAAACGGCGCGGCATCCCAAGCGTCATTGGCAATCATGACTGGTACCTGGGCTTCGGCGGTTTCTGCACCAGATCCAAGAGCGTGAACGAGTGTTTGGTCTATCAGAGGAAGGTCATCACGTCCGAAAACGTGAACTGGCTGAGGGCCTTTAACCTGCAAATGCAAATCGGGAATATTCAAGTCGTTCACGCCGGCTGGGGCGATCCGATCGACGAGTACCTCACCAACCCCAACGACGAATATTTCGCGCGCCTCTCCGGCGCCAATTTCGTCAGCGGCCATACTCACGTGCAAAGCATCCACCGCTTCGGCGACAAGACCTATTGCAATCCGGGGTCGGTCGGGCAGCCGCGCGACGGCGATCCACGGGCTGCGTTTGCGACTTTCGACGGCCAGAGCTTTGCGTTGCATCGTGTCGCGTACAACATGCAAAGGGTATTCGACCTGATGGAGGCCGCGGGTTTCCACGATTACTACTATGGCGGACTGAAGACCGGTGCGAGCCGGCTTCGACGGCTTGAGGATTGAGATTAGACCATGCTGCAATGGGAAAAGCTTGGAAAGCTCTTTGACCCCCGCGACCACAGGAATCATCCTTGGATGCGCGAATTCGCGCAATCTCCGAGCGTCCTGATTTTCGATGACGTTATCAGGGTCTATTTTTGCTCAAGGCCTGCGCCGGACGAAAGCGGCCAATACAAGAGTTACATTGCGTTCATCGACCTGGACCGAAAAAAGCCCACGCGCGTGGTTCGGATTTGCGACGAACCGGTGATGGGGCTTGGCGGGTGCGGGACCTTTGACGAATTCGGGACGAATCCGGTCTCGGTGATCCGGCACGATGATCAGATCCGTGCGTACTATGCGGGATGGACTCGATGCGAGTCGGTCCCTTTCAACGCCGCGATCGGCATCGCCATCAGCAACAACAATGGCGACTCCTTTGAGAGAATTGGCGAAGGACCGGTCCTTTCATACACCCCGGATGAACCGTTTCTCCTGGGAAGCCCGCGGATTCGACGATTCAACGGCAAATGGTGCCTTTGGTACGTCGCGGGCAAGCGGTGGATAAGGACTTCGAGTAGGCCCGAGCCGGTTTACAAAATTCGCATGGCCACATCCTCCGACGGATTGATTTGGCAAAAAGCCGGTGTCGACTTGATCGAAGATAAATTGGGTGAAGACGAATGCCAGGCGGGCGCCGACGTCATAGAACGGGCCGGCCGTTTTCACATGTTCTATTCTTATCGGCAAAGCCAGAACTACAAAGGCAGGGAAGGCGGATATCGCATAGGGTACGCTGTGTCTGACGATCTCGTGAATTGGAAAAGGAACGACGAACTCGCGGGGATGGAAGTTTCCGCCGAGGGCTGGGATTCCGAAATGGTAAACTACGGTCACGTGTTCAGTTTGGATGGCGAGACGTACATGATCTATCAGGGAAATGAGATGGGCCGCGCAGGCATCGGTTTGGCTCGCCTGCAAAACTCGCCGGATTGGTTCAAGCCATGAAGTGGAGGAAGCTCGGGAAGATTTTTGACCCCGCTGAACACAAACTGCCAAATGATTGTTTGGAGTTTGCCCAGTCGCCACAGGCGCTGGTTCTGACGGATCGTGTGCGGGTTTATTTCTCAACTCGTAGACGAGACGAGGTCGGGAAATATCTAAGCCACGTCGCCTACGTGGATTTCGACAGGAACATGCGCGGGATTCTCGATATCTCCGAGCACACGGTCATAGAACTGGGGGAGCTTGGTGCCTTCGACGAGCATGGTATTTTTCCCATGCATGTTTTTGACGACGGCGACAGAGTGCTTGGATTCACCACGGGATGGAATCGAAAGGCCTCGGTAAGTGCGGATTCATCGATTGGCCTTGCCATAAGCAAGGACGGCGGACGGACGTTTCAAAAGCACGGAACGGGTCCAATCATGACCGCTTCTCTGCACGAACCCTTTTTGATCGCCGATTCATTCGTGATGTCGGTCGCTGGAATTTACTACATGTGGTACATTTTCGGAACGAGATGGAAATCGTTTTCCGAAACCGAGCCACCCGACAGGGTCTACAAGATTGCCTGCGCCACATCCACGGATGCAATCAATTGGCAAAGGGATGGAAAGCAAATCATCACTGATTGCATTGGCGACGATGAATGCCAGGCGTTGCCCACAGTCATTCGCCGGAACGATATCTACCATATGTATTTTTGCTTCCGTCCCTGCCACGGCTTCCGTGAAAAAGGCCGGAACAGCTATCGCCTCGGATACGCCTATTCGCAGGACCTGATCAGCTGGACGCGAGATGACTCGAAAGGCGGAATAGACCTTTCGCAGGACGGCTGGGATTCACAGATGCAGTGCTATCCGCATGTTTTCACCTGCGATGACAGGGTCTACATGCTCTACAACGGCAACGAGTTTGGCAAATTCGGCTTTGGATTGGCCGAGTTGGCATAACCACAGAATCCTCGAGAGGCCCTAATGTCGCAAATGAGAGACTACAATCGCGAACTGAACGACACTGGTAACGTGGAGAACCAGAAATACGCTTACCAGTTCGACTACGATGTGATGCAGCCATTCATGATCCGGTCCTTTTCGCCCTTCTTCAGAGGCGAAACTCTTCTTGAGCTGGGAAGCCACAAAGGCGAATTCACCAAGAGGTTTCTGCCATTTTTCAACGACGTAACCTGTGTCGAGGCATCGGATGTCGCGATTGCGGAAGCCAAGAGCCGTTTCGGTTCTCGAATTCAGTTTATAAACTCTACATTTGAGGCCGTGCAATTGCCGAAGCGATACGACAATATCGTGATGACCCACGTTCTCGAACATCTCGACGACCCCCAGCTCGTCTTGCGCTTGATCAACGAAAGGTGGCTTTCGGATAACGGGCGATTGTTTTTGGCAGTCCCGAATGCACATGCCCCGTCGAGGCAGATCGCGGTCAAGATGGGACTGATCTCGCACAACTCCGCCATTACACCTGCGGAAGCAGAGCACGGCCATCGCATCACCTATTCGCTGGATACGCTGGAGCGTGATGCGGTCGCTGCGGGCCTCAACGTCATCCATCGTTCCGGGGTCTTTTTTAAAGCTCTCGCCAACTTCCAATGGGATCGCCTGCTGCAGACGGACATCATTTCGGAGGCCTATCTCGAGGGGGCCTACAAATTGGGCCAGCAGTACCCGGATCTCTGTTCGAGCATTTTCCTGGTTTGCGAACCTGGACAACGGAAAGCCTGAACCCGGCGATTTCTCTTCGGGGCTTCGGCGGTTTGGTCTTGATCTGCCTGTCTTTCCGATGTGAGCATTTTAGGGCCACTCTGTTTTAATGCGAGGGCCGCCTCCCGCCATTGCCCCAATGGCCGGATTTTTTGATCGGAGCGCGAGCTCCGTGCGAAGACGGCCGATCCATGCCGCAAGCGCGGGCTCAGCCAAACGACCTTCTAGTCCTGGAAGAGCAAACTCGGCGATTCCGAGCAAGCCCCTCCAACCAAGTCATAGTTGTCGGCTATAACGTCTTGGAGCTTGGCAACTGGATTAAACATCAGCAGGTCCACAATCGAAAGATACGGTACCTGAGCCTGGCCGAATTGTTCATAGGGAAACGGTCTTGTTCGCAGAGCCTTGAATTCGATTCCGCGGGCTCTAAAAGCATCCGCATCGTAGAGCTCCAGGCCGCCAATCGCATTGACATATTCTCGCGCCCCCACCGCTTCGCATAATGCGAGCACCTTGTCCTGAAACTTGAGCGAATGGTCGATGGGGATCTCAGACGAGATTTTGAAGACGGTTTTTAGGCCCAGATGCTCGCAGGTCATCCGCAGCGAATTGAAGATATAGCGAAATAGATTGGGGTCTTGAAAGCCGACAATCTCTTCGAGAAGCGGAAACGTTTCCTTAAAGAAAGGCGCGGTGCGATAGGCCCCCCGCCATTGATTGAGCAGCTTTGCACGGTCGAAATCGGCTGCCAATTCCCTGTCGCGAATATCCAGGGCATCCGAATCCTTCTTCAACGGAAGTGAAAACAGGACGTCCTTTCCGTTGACGAGCATCCGGTTGCGGTTGATCCATCCCTTTTTTGTATATTTGATGTTGTCGTAGACGACAAAAACATCGACCGCACAGATGAGCTGATAGTAGCCGATGTAGGGAAGAAAATACGGCTGCATGATCGCGAGTTTCATTTTGTGCAACGCTCCGCTCCTGTGAAGAAGCTCATTCGCAAACTTCGCCCACCGTGGCCGAATCCATATCGAGCTAAATCGGTGGGCCACCCGCCCCGCCGTGGAAGCGCACTCAGGCGATGAAGGCCGGTTCTCGATCTGGGTTCATCAACTCTGCACCTCGGTAAAGATGGCGTGCATCTAACCTCAAGCCCTAGCCCCAAGTCCGCGCCGCACTCGCGATATGACTTTGAGTCGTTGAGGTCGAACTATCGTTGCGGGGCACCACAAGCGGTGCGAAACAAACATACGCCTTAACGAAGGGATAGATGCTGTTCGCCATCATATCGGCTCCCATCGTCGGCAGCGCGCGGTTGCCAAGAGCCTCGATCGTAACCAGCCGATTGTCCATCGGAAGCCAATACGGATACATTCTCCGCGCCCCTGCAGGGGAAAGCACGTACCCGCCTGGACCAAAACAGCAGTTCAGCCGGAAAGCCGCGACCTGGGATGTCGATCTCTGGAAAGCGGCATCGCTCACATCATCCGGGCGTGTGGGTCGAAAGATCATCATCGACTTCATGCCCGGCGCCAGTTCGAGGTCGAGAACCGAATCCGTATTGCAGCCAAGTACCAGCATATCCCAGTCACCAAGGGACGGAAGAAGCCTCGCCAAGTGTGCGTTGATGTCGTGACGGATCGTGCAATCGTCCTCGAACACGAGGGCGGGTTCATCCTGCTCGGCGACCATCTTCCATATCCGCGACATCGAGGCGGTGCCACCGACCGAACCCGGGGAGAACCGCGAACCAGGAGCGACAATCCCCATCGCCATGACTTCCTCATTGGTCAATTTCAATCCGTCAACCGCAGGGAAGCGTTCGAAGGCGATTCCGCAGCCTTCATTCCGTTTCAGGAATCTTTCGTATTTGTCCGGCTGGCGATCGAGGTTAACGACGAAGTTCTTCATTTTTCCAACCGTGGCGTTAGGGCGGATGCCGATGCGATCCATTAGCCAATAATCGATCCTGATTCGCCATATCGCACGATTCCAAAATGTGCGGATTTGAGGAGACTCCCCGCGGTACGGCATGCTCCGCGCAAGCTAGAGACGATATCGGTGACCAACTAACATCGTGGACTCGAGATGGCTGACGCGGCCGCCACGCATGAAGTTGGGCGCCGCGGATGTCAGCCTGAAAATTCGGGTCTCCATGGCCTTGCAACGCTTTGCAAATGGGATTCCGAATGCGATCTATTCTGGTTACCGGGGGCGCGGGGTTTATCGGTGCAAATCTGGTTCACTACCTTATGGAGAAGTATCCTCTCGATAGGGTCGTGGTCCTCGATGCGCTGACCTACGCGGGCGCCGTCGAAAATCTTCCGCCCGATATGGTGCGCTCGCACGATTCTCGCGGGTTGCTCTGGTACGGCGATGTTTGCAATGCCGCGCTGGTCGACACGCTGGTGGCAGAAGCCGACGTGGTGATCCATCTTGCGGCAGAGACTCACGTCACGCGCTCGATTCACGATAGCCTCCAGTTTTTCCAAACCGACGTGCTGGGGACTCAGACGATTGCGAATGCGGTTGCCAGGTTCGGACGCAATATCAAACGCATTGTTCACGTCTCGACATCCGAGGTGTATGGAAATGCGGTTGCGGACAAGATGGACGAAAACCATCCGCTGAATCCGATGAGCCCTTATGCAAGCGCCAAATGTGGTGCCGACCGGCTGATCTATTCTTATTGGGCTACCTACAAGATCCCCGTTGTGATCGTTCGGCCTTTCAACAATTTCGGCCCGATGCAGCATCTCGAAAAACTTGTTCCTCGCTTTATCACCAGTGCGATGCTCGACGAACCGCTGACGGTTCACGGCGGCGGCGTAGCCGCGCGCGACTTCGTCTACGTCGAGGACACATGCCGCGCGATCGATCTTGTCCTTCAGGCCCCCGGCGAGCTCGTCCATGGCGAGGTCTTCAATGTCGCGACCGGCGAACACCGCACGATCAACGAGATCGCCCACGACATCATATCCGAGATGAATTATTCACCTGCCAAGATCGAATTCATCGGCGACCGCCCCGGACAGGTCGTGAGACATACCGGAGATTGGTCGAAGATAAATCGCGTGCTCGGCTGGAAACCAAGCTTTACGTGGCACGATGGCCTCAGGCGAACGATCGGTTGGTATCGCGAGAATACGGAGCGCTGGTCGCGACAGCTCTGGCTGCGAAGAATCCCGATCACTTCGGCGATAGGAAAGAAAGAGTATCACTAGTCGATCTACCTCCCCGTTTGACTTCGTTTGCAAGGTAACCTGCGTCGACTGCTTGTGCATCAGGCCTGCAGCAGCTCGAAACGTCCAGGGTTGCCGCGAGCTGATGTCAATCGCGAGTACCCGTGGCGTGGGCATGCCACATCACCATGGAGCAAAAATTGCATAACTATATCGGCATTCGTCGCGGACTCGAGAGGACTGACACGGTCGTGCCTGAATTTCCGATACCTCGAGCCGAAAGTGCTCTCAATATAGTGCGTCCAAGATTTCCAAGAACAGAGCAGTTCTTGACCGCCTTCGAGGCGGCGCTGGAGACCGGCCAAGTCGCGAACAATTCCCGTTGGGTTGTCGAATTCGAGCGACGTTTAAGCGAGTATCTTGGTGTCCCGTCCCTCGTCTTCTGCAATGGCCAGATCGGGTTGATGACCATGCTACGGGCCGCCGGAGTCACCTCTGGCGAAGTGATCGTGCCATCGTTCACGTTCTGCGCCACACCTCATGCCGTTGAATGGGTGGGTGCCGAACCGGTCTTCGCGGATATCCTGGACGATCTGACCATGCGCCTCGACCCGCGCGATGTGGAGAGCAGGATTACGGAGCGCACCGTCGCCATCCTCGCCGTCGACGCCTACGGAGTAGCCAGCGACTACGCATCGCTCGCTGACATCGCCAAGCGCCACAAGCTCAAATTCCTTGTCGATAGCGCGCCCTCGTTCGGCACCCGCGTCAATGGCCAGCCGGTCGGGAAATTCGCGGACGCTCAGATGTTCAGCTTCCACGCCACCAAGACCTTCTCAACGATGGAGGGCGGATGTGTCTCCAGCCACGATCCGGAATTGCTCGCCCGCGTCAAAACACTACGCAACTTTGGGCAAGTCGACAGTTTCGATTGTGATGAGCCAGGCCTGAACGGCAAGATGTTGGAAATATCGGCCCTCATCGGCATCGAGCAACTCAAGACGTTCGAGCTCGCCGTTGCGACACGCCGTCGGGCCGTCGAGCGCATGCGAAGCGGGCTTTCCCAAATTCCCGGCCTGCTCGTGGGGCGAGAGCCCGCAGGTGTAGAGGCGAACTGGCTATACCTACCCGTCGTTGTCGATGCCCAGCAATTTGGCCTCGACCGCGAAGCGCTGGCATCTGCGCTCGAGAGATGCAACATCTTCGTCCGGAAGTATTACAGCCCGCCATGCCACCACATGACGGCTTACAGGACTCAGAACGAAGTGAAGTTGGACGTAACGGAACGAACTGCCTACAACGTGATTGCGCTGCCCGTTTATAACGACATGACCGATGAAGAGTGCGATCTGATCGTCGCCGCCCTACACTATGTGCACCAATTGGCGCTCGGCGCGAGCACGCCTCAAGCACAAAGAGAAATACGGTAAGATCTCGCGGTCTCTCAAGGCACGAGTTCGGGCGGCGGCGAGCGATCCAGCACGTCGCCCTTGGCGCCTTCGAGCAGATCAACGCCGTAGGTCTCGACCACCAGCGGGCGGCGCTTGCGCTGCAGCTCGGCGACACGCGTCACCTGCGTGAAGAGGTCGTTCAGGAACGGATGGCCGTTGGGACGCAGCTCGTCGACGTAGATCAGCTTGCCCGCGAGCAGCTTGGGATCGGGTTCGGGCATATTGACCCAGCGGATGCGCTGGTTCTGCTGCACCACACAGGTGCCGCGCGGCAGATAGAAAGCGAGCCAGCCCGTGGTGCCGTAATCCGGCGTGAGCACGCAGGTTGCACCGTTGCGGACGCGTGCCGCTTCGATATCAGCTGCAAGTTCGCGCCAGCCGACGCCGACGCTGCGCACGGTCGCATCGCGGCGATAGCCGGATAGCCAGCCCGTATTGGCCTGCAGGATCAGCGCGGCAAACATCACGATGCCGGTCGGCGCGGCCCAGCGCAGGCAAAAATCCACCAGGCGTCGCGCGCGCGGCTTCCACTGCACGAGGTTGGCTGCGGCCGCGGCGGCGACGACGAAGGGCGGATAGACCGGCGCGAACCAATTGGCCTCGACGCGGGCGTGCAGCGAATGCCAGACGAAATAGGCGACGATGGTCCAGAACATCGTCTCGATCAGCACGCGCGAGGCCAGTGCACCGGCCCTCCGCCAAGTCAGCGCATGCAGGCCCATCGCGCCGAGGATGAAGACGAGCGGGGTCGCAAACGCGATCTGGGTCGGGATCAGCTCGGCAATGAAGACCGGGCGAAAATCCTCGATCCTGGCGCGCCCGAGCTGCTTGACGAACGAAACCCATTGATGATCCCCATTCCAGAGGATCACCGGCGAGAACAGCGCGAGCGCAACGAGGCCGCCGAGATAGGGCCAGGGCGAGAGGAACCAGCGCCGCAGCTTCGGCACCGCCGCAAGCCAGATCAGGATCGCGGCGCCAAAGAACATCGCGGTGTACTTCGACAGCAGCGCCGCGCCGACGGCGGCGCCGACCGCAAGCCACCAGGCACCGCGACCGGTCTCCAGCACTTTTGCGAGAAAGAACAGCACGAAGCTGGAGGCAACCAGCAACGGCGCATCCGGCGTCACGATCAGCGTGCCGACCGATGCCATCATCGTCGCGTTGAGCAGGATGGCGCTGGTCGCGGCCACCCGCGCGCCGCCGAACAGGATCGCGGCCGAGCGATAGATCGCATAGCTCATCGGAAGCGCGAGCAGGATCGAGACCAGGCGGACGCCGAGCTCGGTATCGCCGGCTATCATGGTGCCGGCGCGGATGACGTAAGCCACCATCGGCGGATGGTCGTAGTAACCGCCCGCCAGGTTCTTCGACCACATCCAGTAGTAGGCTTCGTCGAAGGTAACAGGCGTGAAGGCGGCCGCGACCAGCCGCAATGCGACCAGCGCAAGGATCACCAGCGCCGTATTGCGGACGATCCGCGCGTCAGCCCCGCCCATACAAGCTTCCTTGCAAGCCTTGACGCGCTATTTCTTGCGCCAGACGAACAGTCCGGACATCGCGTAATTCCACACCACGCCCATCAACGCCCCGGCGAGGCCAGCCAGCCACCAGATCGGCTCCTGGTCGTAGACCGAGAAGGCGACGCCGACATTGGCGAGCAGGCCGACGCTGCAGACGATGTAGAACATGATCAGGCCGCGCAGGATCGCAAAGCCCTTCAGCCGCTGGTCGCGATAGGTGAGGAAGTTGTTCAGGATGAAGTTAGTGGTCATGGCGACGATGGCGCCGGCGGCCTGCGCCTCCGCGAACGGCGCGTTGATCAGCTCGAGCGCGATGAACAACGTGGTGAGATGCACCACGAGGCCGATGCCGCCCACCATCGCGAACAGGATGAAACGCAGCGAGACGATGTCGTTGGTCAGCTTCGCCAGCACGAGGCCGAGGAAGTCGAGCGCGACCATGGAATCGAGCTTGCTTTCGCCATGCTGGCGGGCGCCGAACGTGTAGGGAATCTCGACCGCGCGCAAATTGCCCTGCGCGCTTGCGACGAGATCGAGCAGGATCTTGAAGCCGTGCACCGATAGCTTTGGCGCCAATTGCTCGAAACGGTCGCGGCGGACCATGAAGAAGCCGCTCATGGGATCGGCGATCTCGACCCGGAGCATCTTCTTCGCGACCTCGGTCGCCAACGCACTGGCGCCGGCGCGCTTGTTGTTGAAACCTTCGCTCTTGTAGCCCTCGATGTAGCGGCTGCCGACGACGAGGTCGGCCTGATCGCTTGCGAGCAGCAGCAACATCTTCGGCAGCTGTGTCTCGTCGTGCTGGAGGTCGGCGTCGATCACGGCGGCGTAGGGCGCGCTGGAGGCCAGGATGCCCTCGATGCAGGCGCCCGACAGGCCGCGGCGGCCGATGCGGCGGATGCAGCGCACGCGGCTGTCCTGCTGCGCCAGCGCCCGCACCACGTCCGAGGTGCCGTCGGGCGAATTGTCGTCGACGAACACGACTTCCCAGGCGACGTTGACGAGCGTCGCCTCCAGCCGCCGGTACAGCACCGTGACGTTGTCGCGCTCGTTGAAGGTGGGGACGATGACCGACAGTTCCGGCCCCTCTTGAGCCTGGCCGTCGACGCCCGGTCTGATCGCTTCATTCATGACGGCAGCGTATATCTGCCGCGTCCTGCGATGCCAAGCCGGGGTTTCCGTGGGGAATGGGCCAAAAGGGGTCCCAAAATGCCAACGACCCCGGAACGGCGGACCGCGCGTACATCCGGCGCAGGCCCAAGCTATTCCAAGGTCGTTCCAGCAACGGAGCTTTTGGCTCAACGTCGCCGTTACAAGCTAGATAGGAATGCGAGATCGGCTTCGCAAGGGGCTAAAGCCGCCTTTTTCAGACCATTACTGATTCGGGACTTCCCGGATCACCGGGCCTCGCGGCGCCGGCGCCGCTGGAGGCGCCATGGCGGGGGCCGGCTCGACCTTGGCCGGCTTCGGCGGCTTGCCGTACTGCCCGATCGGCCCGAAGACGACAGCGACCGCAAGCACGATCGCCGCGACGATCGCGCCACAAATGCCACCTACCGACTCAGACGACATGTCAGCCCGTCCCCGTTCCAGATGCGGCCAGTCATATCACGGATGAGCGCGCGGCCGGAAGGGCCGCCGGACCGCAACAGCTCATGGCCCTACTTCTGCGGCGGCCGGTGCTTGACGAAGGCGGTCACGATATCCTTCTGCGCCGCCTCCACCGCCCTGTTCGCGGTCGCGAGATGGGCGCCGGATTCGATGTTCGGATATTGCGAGGTGAGATAGTCGAGCAGCGCCACCCGGTAATATTGCCGCTCCGACGGACAGGCGCCGGCCACTGACCGGCCAAAATCCTGTTCCGACATTCCCTGATGGCTGTCGCGCGAATACTCCCGCGCCAGGCAATGCCAATAATCGTCGCGGCCCTGCATGGCGAGCTTCTGTGCGCCCTTGGTGTCGTCGTCATCCGCCTTGGCAGCAAACGTCATGGCAGCAGATGTCATCATCACGAGCGCCGCTCCCAGCATCAGCATCCGCATCTTGTTCTCCGTTTTGCGCAGATTTCTCCATCAGCTTAGACGGGACACCGCAACTGGCCAATCACTTCCGGTTTGACTAGAATGCAGACCTCACCTTCCGGTCGATGTGAGATCCCCCGTGGCCAAAGCAAAAACCGCGACCAAAAAATCCGGCAACATCTTCATCGGCATCGGCGGCTGGACCTTCGAGCCCTGGCGCGGCGTGTTCTATCCGGAGAAGCTGACGCAGGCGAAGGAGCTGTCCTACGCGGCCTCGAAGCTGACCTCGATCGAGATCAACGGCACCTATTACGGCTCGCAGAAGCCGGAGAGCTTTCGCAAATGGGCAGCCGAAGTGCCTGATGGTTTCGTGTTCTCGGTCAAGGGGCCGCGCTTTGCCACCAATCGCCGCGTGCTCGCCGAGGCCGGCGATTCCATCAAGCGGTTCTATGATTCCGGCGTGCTGGAGCTCGGCGACCATCTCGGGCCGGTGCTGTGGCAGTTCGCGCCGACCAAGAAATTCGACGGCGCCGATTTCGGCAAGTTTCTGGAGCTGTTGCCGCGCAAGCTCGAGGGCCGCGCGCTGCGTCACGTGGTGGAGGTGCGCCACGACAGTTTCTGCGCGCCGGACTTCATCGCGCTGATCCGCGAATTCGAGACGCCCGTGGTGTTCGCAGAGCACGGCAAATATCCGGCGATCGCCGACGTTGCCGGCGACTTCGTCTATGCCCGGCTGCAGAAGGGCAATGACGAGCTCAAGACCTGCTATCCGCCGAAGCAGCTCGATGCCTGGGCCGAACGCTTCCAGGCCTGGGCCGACGGCGGTGAACCTGACGACCTGCCGAAGGTTGACACGGCCAAGCCGAAGAAAGAACCGCGCGACGTGTTCGCTTACGTGATCCACGAGGGCAAGGTGCGCGCACCGCACGGCGCCATGGAACTGATTGCGCGGGTAAGCTGAGGATCGTTCATGGCCAGGGCGAAAAAGCTGTTCACCATCGGCTATGAGCAGACGCCGCCCAAGGCCGTGCTCGACGAGTTGGAGCAGGCCGGCGTCAAGCTCGTGGTCGATGTGCGCGCGGTGACGTCGTCGCGGCGGCCGGGCTTTTCCAAGAAGCAGCTCGCCGCAGGCCTCGACGAGCGCGGCATCGCCTATGTCCATCTCGCAGCGCTGGGCACGCCCAAGGAAGGCCGCCTCGCCGCGCGCAGTGGCCAATACGACGTGCTGGAAAAGATCTTCTCAAAGCACTTGAGGGCACCTGAGGCCAGGGAAGCGATGGACGAGCTCTCCGCGCTGGTGAAGAAGGCCGGCCCGGTCTGCCTGCTCTGCTACGAGCGCGACCACACCCACTGCCACCGCCAGATGATCGCGGAGATCATCGAGGAGCGCGATGGGGTGGCGGTAAAGAATCTTGCGGGGCGGCAGGTGTAGCTGCACTGTCGTTCCGGGGCGCGCCCCTTGGGCGAGCCCGGAATGACGACTTACCCCTCCCCCGCCAGCCTGAACGTCCCCTCCATCATCTGCACGCAGCTGCCGCCGACATGGGCGGAGACGATCTTGCCGTCCTGCTTGCGCACGCGCGTCTGGAGGATGCTGGGCCGGCCCATGTCAAAGCCCTGGCCGACCGTGAGCTTCAACTCGCCGTCGCGCGTGGGATCGAGATCGGCGAACAGCGCGGCGGCCGCGACCGTCGCGCTGCCGGTGGCGGGATCCTCGGTGAGACCGCTGGCGCCGCGCATGAACATCCGCGCCTGCCGCTCGCAAGGCGCCTCCGTCGCGGGCACGTCGCGCGTATAGAACCACACCGAGCGGGCGCCGTCGCGCGGCAGGACCTTGCCGTAGGCCGCAGCATCGGGCCGGGCCCGCTTCAGCGCCTCGCGCGAATGCAGCTCCATCACCAGAAACGCGTTTCCGACGGTGACGATTTGCGGCGCATGGCTGTCGGTCTTGACGTCCTCTGCACCAAGCGAGATGCAGCTCGCGGCTTCGGCAGCCGACAGCTGCGCAAGCCGCGCCAGCGGCTGCGGCGCGGTGAGCTCCGTCCTGACCACCCGGCCCTGCTCTCTCACGATTTCGACCGGCACGAGCCCGGCCTTCTCCTCGAACAGCAGGCGCGGCTTCGGCTCTTTCGCCAGCGAGGCCAGCACGAAGGCGGTGCCGACATTGGGATGGCCGGCAAAGGCAATCTCCAGCACCGGCGTGAAGATGCGGACCTCGGCGTCGTTGGCCTTGTCGCGCGGCGGCAGCACGAAGGTCGTCTCGGAATAGTTGAACTCGGTCGCGATCGCCTGCATCTCACGCGTCGAGAGCCCGCCGGCATCCAACACCACGGCGAGCTGGTTGCCGCCGAAGGCGCGGTCAGTGAACACGTCGACGGTGATGTAGCGGCGCTGCATGGCTGTTCCTCACGCAAATGGCGGCCGCGGCCGGCCGCCTCGCGCAGCACTCTACAAGCCCAAAACATCGCCCGTCATGCCCCAAAATTCGGAGCAATCGGAGCAATCTCGGATGACGGATCAGAAACGAAAAAGCTGATGCGGTGATGCCAGAACTTGCGCGCGCTCGCTCTTGTCGACGATCAGCGTGTCGAGGAATTCGCGGTTCTTCGCATAACTCTGCGTTGCCTCGAACTGCGTGTGCGGCCAGTCGCTGCCCCACAACAGGCGATCAAGGCCGTACGCATGGCGAAGCAGCGGATAAGCCTCTTTCGCAAAGCTCGCGCCCTCAGTACCATTGCGGTACGGCGCGGAGATCTTGACCCAGACGTTCTTCGTCGCGCCGAGCTTCAGTACCGACTGGAAGCCGGGATCGGCGACGCCGAGCTTTGGATCCGGCAGCGCGTAATGATCGAGCACGACGGTTACGCCGTGATCGAGCAGCTGTGGAGCCAGCACAGCGAGATCGGACGCGTTACGCTGGATCTCGACCTGCCAGCCCATCGCCTTCACATTCGCGAGCAATCCCTTCCATTCGACCGCGGCGAGATCGGGCAAGGGCTGGCCGACGAGATTGAGGCGGATGCCGACCACGCCGGCGCGATCGAGTTCGCGCAGCTCGTCTGCAGAGACGGTGGGATCGACGACGGCGATGCCGCGTAGGCGAGCGCTGCTCTGCTTCAGGCAACCGGCCAGATAGGAATTGTCGGTGCCGAGGAAGCTCGGCTGCACCAGCACGCCATTGGTCATGCCGTTGTGGTCGAGCTGCTCGAGATAGAGCGACAGTGGCGCATCGTAATCCGGCGCGTAGCGCCGGCCCGGCGCGAGTTTCAATCCGCGATGGAAGACATGGGCGTGAGTGTCGATAACAGGCAAGGCCGTCTCACTCATGGCTCTGGTTGCGGTTGCCGTCGCGAGGGACGCCAGGCCCACGCTGAATTGACGGCGCGTGAGGCCGCGCTGGGCAAATGTCATGCTTGTTCCTCTCCATTCCCGTCAAACGCGCGCGGCCGCGGTCTGCTCGAACACCTTCCCGCGGGTTTCGGGCAGCAGCACCACCGCGATCAGCACCAGCGCATAAGCAAACGCCGCATCGATACCGATCGCCGGCCCTAGCCCGATGTGATCGCTGAGGAAGCCGACCAGGAAGGGAAACGCAGCGGAGACGACGCGGCCGAAATTGTAGCAGAAGCCGACACCGGTCCCGCGCACGCCGGCCGGATAGAGCTCACTGAACAACGCCGCCATGCTCGCGGGAATTCCGGCCGAGAAGAAACCGAGCGGAAAGCCGAGCACCAGCATCTCTCCGTTGGTCAGCGGCGCGAAAATATAGACCAGCACGGTGGCAATGCAGGCGCTGGCGAAGAACGCGACATTGGCCCTGCGGCCGACGCGGTCGCTGATGATCCCACTCGCGACGCAGCCGCAAAAGAAGGCGACGATGATGACGGCGAGATAGAAGCTGGAGCCGAGCACCGACAGGTGGCGCACCTCGCGCAGGTAAGTCGGCAGGAACGTCGTCAGCGCGGCATAGCCACCATGGGCCCCGATGCCGAACAGGCCGCCGACCAGGGTTGAGCGCAGCACGTTGCGATGAAAGATGCCGGAGAGCGTGGCGAGGAACGGCGTTTCCGCGTCGCTTGCAACGGCGCGTGGCGGCTCCTTCAGCCCACGACGGATGAAGATGATGAGGAGCGCCGGCAATAAACCGATCGCAAACAGGATGCGCCAGGCGATGTCCGCCGGCGCGTAGGTGAAGACCAGCGCCGACAATAGCACCGCCGCGCCCCATCCGACGGCCCAGGCGCTCTGCACTGAACCCAGCGCCTTGCCGCGATGTTCGGGACGGATGATCTCGGCCATCAGCACCGCGCCGCAGGCCCATTCGGCGCCGAAGCCGAGGCCCTGGATTGCCTTGAGCACCACGAGCTGGGTGTAGCTCATCGCAAATGCTGAAGCGAACGTCGCCAGCGCGAACGTTGCGACCGTGATCTGGAGCGCCTTGACGCGACCAAAACGGTCGCCGAGCGCGCCGCCGAGCCAGCCTCCGAATGCGCCGAAGAACAGCGTGACCGAGCCGAGCAGGCCGGCGTCGGCCTTGCTGATGCCGAAGGCCGCGATCAACGCGGGGATGGCAAGGCCGAACATCTGGACGTCGAGCGCATCCAGCGCCCAGCCGCCAAAGCTTGCCCAGAACGTGCGCCGCTCCAGCGGCGAGCTTTCACTGTACCAGTTCGACATGTTTCCTACCCCGTAATCTTTTATTGCTTGATGTCGTTGAAAGTCGCCGTCACCGGATCTCGGCGTGGTAGCGGAAGCGATCCGCCGGCCCGCGCGAGCGGCGCCATTCGATCGGCCGCCGCTCCAGATCGAGCGCGAGGCGCTCGATCACGATCAGCGGCGCGTGAGCCTCGAGCCGCAACAGGCGCGCCTGCATCTCGTTCGCCATCTCGACCGTCAAGATTTCCTCGGCGGAGACCACGACCTCGCCGCAGCGCTCCTCGTAGAGCGGATACAGCAGGTCGCCGAACTCGGCCGTGTCGATCTCAAGGATTTCAGCGAAACGCGATTGCTGGAGCCAGATCTCTTCGGCGAGCAGCGGCACGTCGTCGATCAGGCGCAGACGCGACAGGCTGATCACGGGCTCGCCGATGGGAATGCGCAGCGCCGACGCCACGGCGGATGTCGCCGGCACGCTCTTGCGCCGGATGATACGGCTCTTCGGCACGCGCCGCTCGCCGCTTTCGGACTGGAAGCGGAAGAAGCGGAACAGCGAGGAGTTGAAGCGCGCGCGGCGCACGAAGGTGCCGCGGCCCTGCTGGCGCTCCAGCACGGCATCCGCGACGAGCTGATCGATCGCCTTGCGCACGGTGCCGATGGCGACGCCGTGACGCGCAGCTAACTCGGCCTCGGACGGGATCGGCTCGCCCGGCCGCCATTCATTGCGGTTGATCCGCGCGGCGAGGTCGTCGCGCAGGCGCTGGTAGCGTGGCAGCCGGTCGTCGCGCGGGTCCGAATTCATACAGTCATATAGATGACTATATGAAAGCGGAGTCAAGCACTACTCAAGCTCCGTCAGCTCCATGAGCTGCCGCCGGCGTTCGCGAGAGCGGGCTGGCAGGTTTCGCCAGCCCGGCTTCGTCTATCGCGATCGTCAGTATGGATTCGAGTACGCCGTGTTTGGCAGGCAGGGCGGCTTCTTGTAGGGCGCAGTCGCATACGCGCCCACTGCGGGAGCCCTGACGCAGTCCGCCGTCGCCTGGGTTGGCGCGCGCCGCGGGACGTTGTCGCGCGCGGCCGCGGCCTGGGTTTGGTAGACGGCGGCAGCGATCAGGGCGGCCGCAACAAGGGTCAATCGGGTCATTGGCTTTCTCCAGATCACAAACGGAAGCCGAGACGTCTCGGCCTCCGCAGTGCAAGACCTGAAGAGTACCAAGGATATTTCATCACGCGCCTTCAAGGAACCGCGACCCGCTTCAACGACGCGCGACGCGCATTTGAAGAAGCGTTACCCCAGTTGAAACACTGCGACCTTCTGCTCGTAACCGCGCACCGTCACCTCGCCGAGCGCGACCGCATCCACGCCGTCGTCGCCCAGCGCCTCGCGCACGGTCGCGGAGATGAGGAACTGCGAGCCGAGCTCCTTGTTGAGCGCCTCCAGCCGCGAGGCGAAGTTCACGGTGTCGCCGATCACGGTGTATTCCTTGCGCCGGGGCGAGCCGATATTGCCGGCAACGACTTCGCCGAAATGGATGCCGATGCCGATTCTGAGCGGCCAGCTCGTCTGCGCATTGATGTGTTCCATCGCGGTGAGCATCTCGCGGCCGGCGGCGACCGCGCGATGCGCGGCATCGGATGCCTCCAGCGGCGCGCCGAACAGCGCGAGAAAGCCGTCGCCCAAAAACTTGTTCACGATGCCGCCGTGACGATCGAGAATATCGACCAGCACCGCGAATGCGCCGTCGAGCCGGTCGACCACCTCCTGCGGGGTGCGCGACTGCGCGCCGGCGGTGAAGCCGCGGAAATCGACGAACATCACGGCGACACGGCGGAGATCTCCGGCAGCACTGGTGTCCTCCGTCATCAGCCGCTCGACCACCTGCGGCGAGACGTGCTGGCCGAACAGATTCGTCACCCGGTCGCGCGCCGTGGCCGCCGCGATGCTTGCGGCAAATTGCCGCCGCAACTGCGCGCCGACGGAGCCGGCGAGCACGCCGCAGATCAGGACGATGGTGCTGCGCACCGCGTGAAAATAGGTCTCCGGCTCGCCAGCGGCATTGGTGGGATCGAAATACATCGCGACGGCGAAGAGTTCAGCCGCAGCCACGAAGCCGGTGAAGGTCGAGAGCCAGAAATCGAGCCGCAGGGTCGAGAGAATGACGAAGATGAAATAGATCAGCGGCGTGACATAGCTTAACGCCTGGCTTGCCCCCATGCTGTGGATCTGCAGGATCAGGATCACCGTCGGCACCGATGTCTCGATGAGCGCGCTGAGATAGCGCCTGACGACGGGCACGTCGCGGCCGAGCCTGAGCTGTCGCCGGATCTGAGCGTGGACCCAGATCTCGAACAGGATGAAGCCGGCCATCAGTGCATAGAGCTGCGACCTGCCGGATGTCCCGTGCCAAACCCGCTCGACCACCCAGGGATCTATCAGCTCGATAGTCGTGAAGAAGCCGACGATGACGCATCCCGTGATGATCAAGGCCTTCACCCGCAACAGATCGGTGCGCAGCACCTCGCGCGTGAGCTCTCGCTCGAAACCTTCGGACATCGCGGCGCGCCGCCGGGCCTTCTTGCTCGCAAAGCTGACCATTCCACCCCCTCGATTCCGGGGCAGTCTGCCTCAATCCAGCGTGCGGCGGAAGCGCGTCACGGCGACGGTCATGGCGATCAGCATTAACGTCGCCAGCGCCAGCGTATCGTAGCGCAGGTTCTGCATGGACGCGCCCTTCAGCATGATGGCGCGGACGATGCGCAGATAGTGCGTCAACGGCAAGCACTCGCCGACATATTGCGCCCAGACCGGCATGCCCGCGAACGGGAACATGAAGCCGGACAGCAGGATGCTCGGCAGGAAGAACATCATCGACATCTGCATGGCCTGGAGCTGGTTCTGCACCAGCGTCGAGATCGTGTAGCCGATCGACAGATTGGTGGCGATGAACAGCGTCGACAAAAGCGCCAGCAGGAGAACGTTGCCGAGCAGAGGCACGCTGAACAAGAGCACACCGATGCCGATGATGAGGAAGGCCTGGACGAAGCCGACCAGCACGTAGGGGATGATCTTGCCGAACATCACCTCGACAGGCTTGATCGGCATCGACAACAAGGCTTCCATGGTGCCGCGCTCGACCTCACGCGTCACCGAAAGCGCGGTGAAGATCAGCATGGTCATGGTGAGGATGGTGCCGACCAGGCCTGGCACGATGTTGAGGCTGGAGTTCGCGGCCGGATTGTAGCGGGCATGCGCGCGGATCTCGAACGGCATTTCCGGGGGATTGCCGATATAGAGATCGTGCGCCAGCGCGGTCTGCACGAGCATGCCGAGTGAGCCGAGCGCGGCGCTGGCCGCGACCGGATCGGTGGCATCGGCCGCGACCAAGAGCGCCGGCTTGTCCCCGCGGCGCACCGCGCGCTCGAATCCGCGCGGGATCTCGACGCCGAACAGCACCTTGCCGGACTTCAGGAGGTTGTCGAAATCATCGACGTTATGCACCTCGTAGATGAAGCGGAAATAGGCGGTGTTCTCCATCGCCTTCAACACCGAGCGGGCGACATCCGAATCCTCCTGGAGCAGCACCGCACTCGGCAGATTGTGCGGCGTGGTGTTGATGGCATAACCGAACAGCAGCAGCTGCATCACCGGCAGCATCACGATCATCGCAAACGAGACGCGATCACGCTTGAGCTGGATGAACTCCTTGACCAGCATCGCATAGGAGCGCTTCCAGAAGCCGAAACGCTCCCGGATTTCATGCGCTGGCGCGGAACGATCGACGGCGCTCATTGCAAACTATCCTTGAAAATTGTCCTTGGAGCGGCCCATCAGCTCGATGAACACGTCTTCCAGCGAGGGCGCCGACTTGTGCCAGTGCAGACCGCTCTTGTCGCGCCACGGCGCGATGCTGGCCTCGAGCGCGGCGACGTCGCGCCCCGAAACGTGCAAGGAAGTGCCGAACGGCGCCACCATGTCGACGCCGGGCTTGCCGGCGAGCGCCGCTGCGAGGCCGTTCAGATCCTCGCCGGTTACGGTGTAGGTCATGAGCGCAGATCCCGCGATTACCTCCTCCACCGTGCCATGCGTCAGCAGATGGCCATAGGCGATGTAAGCGATCTCGTGGCAGCGCTCGGCCTCGTCCATGTAATGGGTCGAGACCAGCACGGTGAGCCCTTCGGCCGCGAGCGCGTGGATCTCGTTCCAGAAATCGCGCCGCGCCTTGGGATCGACGCCGGCGGTCGGCTCGTCGAGCAGAAGCAGCTTCGGACTGGGCAGCGTGCAAGCGCCTAACGCCAGGCGCTGCTTCCAGCCACCGGAAAGCTCGCCGGCAAGCTGCTCCTCGCGCCCGGACAAGCCGAGCCGCTTGATCATGTCGCGCGCCGCGCCGCGTGCGTCGGTGAGGCCATACAGTCGCGCGACGAATTCGAGATTCTCGCGCACGGAGAGGTCCTGATAAAGGCTGAAGCGCTGGGTCATGTAGCCGACCTGGCGCTTGATCTTGTCAGCGTCGCGCAAAATGTCGTAGCCGAGGCAGGTGCCCTCGCCGCTGTCGGGAGTCAGCAGGCCGCAGAGGATGCGAATGGTGGTGGTCTTGCCCGAACCGTTCGGCCCGAGGAAGCCGTAGATCGAGCCGCGCTTCACCTGCATCGACAGATCGTGCACGACCTCGCGGCCGCCGAACGATTTGGTCAGGCCCTTGACGTCGATCGCGATGTCATTGCCGGCGTTCATCGCTTGTCCGCCATCGGAGTTTTGGGATTGAGATAGACGTCGATCGGTTGCCCCACGCGAAGCGCGTCGGGCCGCGACGGCCTGGCCTGGATCAGATAGACGAGCTTGTTGCGCTCTTCGAGGCTGTAGATCACCGGCGGGGTGTATTCGGCCGAGGTCGCGATGAAATAGATCTTTGCGGTGAGATCGGCGGCGCAATTGTCGCAGGCAACCCGCACCTCGTCACCGATCGACAATTTCGGCAGCTCCGTTTCCGGCACGAAGAAGCGCAGCTTCATGTTGCCGGGCGGCATGATCGAGAGCACCGGCCGCTGCGCCGCCACCATCTCGCCCTCCCGGAAGTAAATCTGCTGGATGGTGCCGGTAACAGGGGCAAAGCCCTTGCGCCGCGCCAGTCGCGTCTCCGACGTCACCACCCGCGCCTGCGCGACCCGCAGATCCGAGACGGCGGAATCGAGCGCGGCTTGCGTGCCCGAGCCGGTCTTGCGCAGGGAATCCGCGCGATCAAACACCTGCTGCGCATTAGCCAGCGTCGCCTTGGTCTGGTTGAGATCGGCAAGCTGGAGATCATCGTCCACCGAATAGAGGTGATCGCCGACCTTCACCGTGTCGCCTTCGCGGATATTCAGCTTCGTCACCCGGCCCGCTTCGTCCGGGCTGACATAGATCATGTCGGCCTCGATCCAGCCCTGGAAGCCGGGATCGCGCTTCTCCTTGCAGCCGGCAAGCCCGGTTGCGAGCACGGCGGCCAATGCGATTGCAAATATCCTTTGCGACGACGTCATGTCGTCCTCCGTTCGCCAAAAATCAAATCGAGATGGACGCGCAGCATGTCCTGTGCGTCGAGCGGCGCGTGCCGCTCAAACAGGCTCTGCCAGATCACCGCGATCATCGCCGGCGCGACCAGGATCTGCGGATAGCGCGCAAGGTCTCTCTCGCGGATCTCGCCACGGGCAATGCCGAGCTCGATCAGCGCGCGCATGCCAGCGATCCCGCGCGAGACCACCTCGCGGTAATAGAAATCGGCGACGGCTGGAAAGCGCGGTCCTTCCGCCACGATCAAGCGCACGAGATCGCCGCGCCGTGTGCCGATGATCTCTTTCAGGAAGTTGCCGGCAAAGGCTTCGACGAGGTCGCGCACCGAGCCCGTTGGCGGCGGCAGCGCAGTCAGCTTCGCCACGACAGGCACGATCACCGTACGCACCAGCTCCTCGAACATCGATTCCTTGTCCTTGAAGTGCAGGTAGATCGTTCCCTTCGCGACGCCAGCGCGCTTCGCAATGTCGTCGAGTCGCGTCGCGGCAAAGCCGCGCGCGATGAACTCCTCCATCGCCGCCTCAACGATTGCATCGCGCCGCCCTGCGGCGCGAAGGGCGCGGCTCGAGGCCGGAGCGGCTTCCCCGCTTGCATCGGACTTCCGACTCTTTGCCTGGGCGGTCGTCGCCTTGATGGGCTTCTTTATCATTTTTCAAATATGACTGACTAGTCAGTCATCGTCAATCGAGTAGAAGAATTAGCATTGACTAATGAATTAGTATTTGCTAATTGATCGGTATGATGGAAGCCGCCCCAAACCCTGTCACCGCTGTGATGCGCGCCCTCGCCGATCCGACCCGCCGCGCGGTGTTCGAGCGCGTGTTCGACAGCAAGGAAATCAGCGTCGCCGAGCTGACGCGCGGCAGCGGCGTGACGCAGGGCGCAATCTCGCAGCACCTGAAATCGTTGAAGCAGGCGGGCCTCGTCGCCGAGCGCGCCGAGGGCCGCAACGTCTACTACCGCGCCGCCCCGCAAGGCCTCGAACCGCTGGTGACCTGGATGGATCATTACGGTGTCTTCTGGCGCGAGCGCTTCCAGAACCTGCGTGACCTCTTGAAGGAGATCGATCCGTGAGTGCAGCCGAGCTGAAAGCCGAGACCCAAGACAACATCCGGGACATCGTCATCGACGAGGTGCTCCCTCATGCGCCGGAGACGGTCTGGAAGGTGCTGACCAGCGCGCAATTGATCGCGCGCTGGCTGATGAAGCCGACCGGCTTTGAAGCCGTCGAAGGCAAGACGTTCACGTTCCAGACGACGCCGGGTGGCAATTGGGACGGCGTCATCTATTGCCGCGTCCTGGAGGTCATCGCGAACCGGCGTCTCGTCTACGCCTGGAAGGGCGGCGATGAGCGCAATACCGGGTATGGCGCGCCGCTCGACACCGTCGTGACGTGGTCCCTCACCCCGGTCGAAGCCGGCACGCGGATCCAGCTGGTTCATGCGGGCTTCGTCATGCCCAGGAACGAGAGCGCCTACACCGTCATGAGCGGCGGTTGGAAGAAGGTCGTCCGGCAGCTCGACGAGATCAGCGGCGAAGAGAGTTGAGGAGTGATCAGGATGGACAAGCCCTATACCGGCGGCTGCGCTTGCGGCGCGATCCGCTATTCGATCGCCGGCGAACCCTTGTTCGCCAACCATTGCCAGTGCCGGGACTGCCAGCGTGAAAGCGGCAGCGGCCACGGCTCCTACGCCACCTTCGCGCGCGCCGGTGTCACCGTGACCGGCGAGGCCAAGACCTGGGACATGGTCGGCGACAGCGGCAATGTGAAGACGCGCGCCTTCTGCCCCGAGTGCGGCTTGCCGGTCTACATGACCTTCGCGGCGATGCCCGACATTTTCACCATCCGCGCCGCGAGCCTCGACGAGCCCGTCCGCTACAAGCCGCAAGTGGTCACCTACGCGGCGCGCGCGTATGACTGGGATCATCTCGATCCCAGCCTGACCAAATTCGAGACGATGCCGCCCAGTTAAAATGTTTGGTGTGCCCCCTCTCCCGCTTGCGGGAGAGGGTTGGGGAGAGGGTGTCTCAGCAACGGGACAATCCCCTAGAGGAGATATCCCTCACCCAGCGCTACGCGCCGACCTCTCCCGCACGCGGGAGAGGTGAAAACAAGCGGCACCTTTCTCAGCTGTGAAACTTCAACCCATCGACAATCTTGTCGATCACCTTTCGATCGGCGCGCATCGCGATGCCGACGAGATTCAGATCGGCACGCGCCACCGCCTTCACAGCGTCGCGATTGGCGGCATCATGCGTCGTCTTGAACATGTCCTCGGTATAGACCGCCGGCGTAACGTTGCGCGTGAGTGCACGATCGAGTGCACGCGACAACGCCGGACCATCGGCACTGTAGATCAGGATTGGCTGGCCGATCAGCGCAAGATATTTCGTCGCCGAGGCGTCCTCATAGGCATCGCCGATGCACTCCGGAAAGGCGGCCGCGACGCCGCTCGTCAGGAACGATGCGACGTTGAGCTTCTGCCAAGCCTGAAGATCGTTGCGAATGACAACGGCAATCTTGGTGTCGAACTGCATGAATTCTTCCAACTCATATCCAAGCGTCGGGAAAGAAAAGATAATTCCTCGTGCGCTGGCGGCGGACATGAACGTAACCCGGATTGACCCATCGATCACAGCTCGGAAATTTCAATGGAGATGCGACCGGTTGCGCTTCTCCTCGCGGATCAAGTCGGGTATATGTCAGCGCTCTGTCACCGAACTGTCATAAACTGAGCATGTCCGAAACTGGCGCGATCAAGCGAGCCCTCGAACCCGTCCAACAGCTTGCGAAGGCCAATGGCCATCCAGTCCCGGAGGACGGGAGGAGCTCCAAGAACCTCGCCGTTCCCGCCGCTGGCGAGGTGGCCGGTTCCGCGTTCCCTGACAACGCATCTTCGCTCAGCGAGTCTTTTCAGGCTGGCCTTCCCGCTGATGAAGCTGGTGCAGAGACGACTGCGCCGGTAGCCCCACCGTCCCGCGACGTCGCGCCACGCGCCACCGAAATCGAACTCAAGCTGATCGTGGCTTCCGATCGCCTGGCGGATTTCAACGATGCGCCGATCATCGCGGCGAATGCGCGCAACAAGGGTACGCGCAAGCACCTCAAGGCCGTGTATTACGACACACCCAAGCGCGCGCTCCGGCGCGACGGGTTCAGCCTCAGGGTTCGCCAGAGCGGCGCGCGATTCACGCAGACGGTGAAAGCCGAATTCGGCAACGATCCGCTGCGCCGCGGCGAGTGGGAGGCAGCCGTCCCGTCGATGACACCGGACATCGCGCTGGCCACGCCGCTGGTTTCAGACAAGCTGCGAGCCGATCTCGAACGTCACCCCGTCGAAGCCGTCTTCAGCAGCGACATTCACCGGCATCAGCGCCTTGTCGACTTGCCGTCCGGCACCATCGAGGTCGCCTTCGATCACGGACACCTGACATCCGGCGATCGCTCGATGCCGGTCAGCGAGATCGAGCTCGAGCTCAAGAGCGGCAGCCCGTCCGCCATCTGGGAGTTGGCGCTTCGGCTCGCCGAGCATGGTTCGGCGAAACCATCGATCCGGACCAAATCGGCGCGCGGCTTTGACCTCGCGGCCGATACGCCGCCGCGGGCACCGAAGCCGCCAAAGCTTCGTCTCGATCCTTCGACATCGCTCGATGAGGCCTTTTCCGAGATCCTGCGCTCCTGTCTTTTGCATCTGCTGCAGTCGTTGCCCGCCGCCGAGGACGGGCGCGATCCCGAGGGGATGCATCAGCTTCGTGTCGCACTGCGGCGCCTGCGATCCGCACTTGATCTGATGCGGTCGGTGGTGTCGTTGAACAAGCTCGAGCTGATGCGCGCCGAAGTGAAGTGGCTTGCCGGAAGTCTCTCCGGCGCACGTGATTGGGACGTATTTCGACAGGAGACCTTGCGGACCGTCGCGGATGGCTGTCCGTCCGTCGCCGGCTTCGACAGGCTGGGCGAGTTTGCCGACGACCGTCGCGCGACCTGCTACGACAAGGCCCGCCTCGCCCTCGCCGACCGGCGATGTCAGTATTTCGTGATCGGGCTCGGCGCCTGGATCGAAGCGCGCGGCTGGCGCAGCGAGGTTGCTCCCGAAGGTCTGGCGCAACTGGCGGAGCCGGCGATCAATTTTGCGCGAAACATTCTGTCGGCGCAGCATGCGAAGGTGCTGAAGCGCGGGCGTCGCTTCAAATCGCTGCCGACGGAGGAGCGGCACCGTGTCCGTCTCGCTGCGAAGAAGCTGCGCTACGTCGCCGACTTCCTGCTCCCGCTCTGCGGGCAGCGCAAATCCGCGCGGCGCTTCTCGCGCAGGCTCGCCGACCTCCAGCAGGAGCTCGGGGTCTACAACGACATGGCGACCACGACGTCACTGCTTGCGGACGTCGACGCGGGCTCAGCCGGCAGCGGCATGGCCGCGGCGGCCATCGCCGGCTGGCAGGCCCATGCCACGGTCGGCATCGAAGCGCGTCTGCTCAAGGCCTGGTCTGAATTCACTGCGGCCAAGGTGCCATGGTCGGTGGATGCGCCGGAGCAACCGGCAAAACTGGTGCAAACCAACGCGGGATGGCTGCGCTAACCCTCGTTCAGCCCTTGGCGTCGCAGGCCCAGGCGCGGATCACGCATTCCTTGCCGCCATATTTGTAGCATTCACGCGTGGCGGCATTGAGCGTGGCCGAGATCTTCGGCTTCACGGCATAGCCATAGGCGCCGCAGGGGTTGGCCATATCGACCGACATCGCCGCACAGGCGCGCTTAATCGTCACCGTCGTGCAGTCGCCCTTGCACTGCTTTTGTGCAGCGGCACGCGCCTCGTGCTCGGCACCATAATCATAGGCCTGGCCATAGGCGCCGCACTTGCCGACGGCAAACGCGCCAGCCGCATGAGCTTCGGTCACATGACGGGCGCCGGCGACACACACCGACAGCGCAAAGAAAAACATCGCGCAACGGCGCGCGACGAGGTTCGAAACCATGAAAAAGCCCCTCCCCCCAAGGCAGGTGGAGAGGACTCTAAGCGGCGGTCGTTTCCAGATGGTGAACGGGGGGTTGAAAACGGGAGGATTAGGAGGCGCCGTAGGGTGGGCAAAGCGAAGCGTGCCTTTGCCCACCCTACGGCACCGTCATCCGCGCCTTGCTGCTTCCAAGGCCTGCGGCGTGTCGATGTCGAGGAAGGCGCCCTCGCCGTCGACAGGCACTTCGGCGACCGCCTCCGTATGCTTGGCGATCAGGTGCCGCGCGCCGACGTCGCCGTCGAGCGTCATCAACTCCTTGAAGAAGCGGCGCGACCACAGCACGGGATTGCCGCGGCGGCCTTCGCTGACGGGCACGACGATGAGATTGCCGCGGTCCGGCGCAAAGCCGTCGATGAGGCGGTCGATCAGACCGGCATCGATCAGCGGCATGTCGCCCAAGCAAACCACGGCACCGTCGCTGGCGTCGGACACGGCCGCGATGCCGGCCTTCACCGAGCTCGCGATGCCGCCGGCGAAATCCGGATTGCTGACGAAACGCACCTTCAGGCCCTGCAGCGCCTGCTCGACCAGCTCGGTCTGATGGCCGGTGACCACGATCACCTCGGATGCCTTCGAGGCCAGCGCCTGCTCTGTCGCGATCCGCACCAGCTTCTTGCCGTCGAGCTCGGCCAGCAGCTTGTTCGGGCCACCCATGCGGGTCGAGCGGCCCGCCGCGAGCACGATGGCCGCGATATGGCTGTTGCCTTCGATCTCCGGCTTGGCCCGCGGCTGCGGCCGCGTCACGATCTCCATCAGGAGGCCGCCGACGCCCATGCCCATCAGTTCGGAGCGCGTCACCTTGATGCCGGCGAGGAGCCGCATCAGCACCCAGTCAAAACCGTTCTCGACCGGCGAGCGCGCACAGCCCGGCGCGCCCAGCACCGGCACGCTGCCGGCGCGCGCGATCAAAAGCAGATTTCCGGGATCGACCGGCATGCCGAAATGCTCGATCTCGCCGCCGATCCCGGTGACCGCGGCCGGGATCACATCGCGGCGGTCGGCAATCGCCGACGCGCCGAACACGATCACGAGCTCGGCACCGAGCCCGAGCAATTCCTTGATCGCGGCGGAGAGCGCGCGCTCGTCATGCTGCACGCGTCGCTCGGCGATGATGCTGGCGCCGGCCGGCGCGAGGCGTTCGGCGGTGACGCGCAGCGTCTTGTCGACCACCTTCGAAGAGAGCCCCGGCAGCAGCGTCGACACCACGCCGACGCGCTTGATCACATAGGGCGCGATTCTGAGCACGTCCTTCCCCGCCGCCTTCACCGCGGCATCGCGCAGATTTCCTTCAACGCCGAACGGGATGATCTTGACGGTGCCGACCATCTCGCCTTCCACCACCGGCTTGTAGGCGGCGAGCGTGGCGAAGGTGATGGCTTCGTCGATATTGTTGATGCGGTCGACCGCGGCGCGGTCGATCACCAGCAGGCCGGGACGCGCGGCAAACAGGTTGGCGCGGCCGGTGAAGGCGCGCTCGACATGAATGCCATCGCCACCGATCGCAAGCGCGATGCTGGCGGCGGCGACATCCTCGGAGACGTCGCCCGCCTCCATCCGCACCACGACGACGTCCTTGATGCCGGCGCGCGTCAGCGCCTCGACCTCGGCCGGGCCAATCGTCGTGCCCTTCTTCAGCACCAGCGGACCCTGGCGCAGGGTGTGGACGGTCACCCCGCCGATCGCATCCTGGGGGCTCGCCGGGCCGAACTTCATGCCGCTTCTTCTTTTTCTTTTGGTGGCAGGCGGAGCACCGCCGTGATCTCGGCCATGATCGACACCGCGATCTCGGACGGCGAGACCGCGCCGATCGCCAGCCCAATGGGGGCGTGGATGCGCGC
Organism: Bradyrhizobium genosp. A; assembly: GCF_049949275.1. Taxonomy (NCBI): domain Bacteria; kingdom Pseudomonadati; phylum Pseudomonadota; class Alphaproteobacteria; order Hyphomicrobiales; family Nitrobacteraceae; genus Bradyrhizobium; species Bradyrhizobium genosp. A. The sequence goes on from NZ_CP188196.1 coordinate 5,572,549, forward strand.
GATGTCGCTTTCCTTCGCGCCCTGCGCCCGCAGCCGGTCGCCGCGCTTGGCATGCGTCTTCCGCGAACCGAGCGCACCGATATAGAAGCAGTTGCGCTCGAAGGCGTGCAGCAGCGCGGGATCGTCGATCTTCGGATCGTGCGTCACCGCGACGAAAGCCGTGTAGGCATCGACATTGAGCGGCGGCAGCGCCGTATCCGGCCACTCCGCGACCAGCGGAATGTCGGGGAAGCGCTCGGGGCTCGCAAAGGCCGTGCGCGGATCGACCACGGTGACGTCGTAGCCGAGCGAGCGCGCCAGCGGCGCGAGCGCCTGGCTGATATGGACCGCGCCGATGATGACGAGCTTTGCCGTCGGCGCGTAGACGTTGAGGAACAGCTTCTTGCCGCCGGCCTCGACATTGGCGCTCTTGCCCATGCGGAGCTGCTTGTCCAGTTCGGCATGGAGCGGGTCTTTGGCGAAATCCGCGGCCTTTACCAGACGCTGCTCGCCGCTCTCGGTGTCGGTCACCAAAATCACGGGCCGGCGTGCGGCGCGCTCGGAATTGAGTTCGTGCAGGATTGCGAGCTTCACGGCTAGCCGACCTTCTCGACGAAGACGCGGATGGTGCCGCCGCAGGACAGCCCGACATTCCAGGCGGTCTCGTCGGCGACGCCGAACTCCAGCATCTTGGGCTTGCCACTTTCGATCACGTCCATGGCCTCGGTGACCACGGCGCCCTCGACGCAGCCGCCGGAGACCGAGCCGAGAAACGTGCCTTCGTCGTTGATGACAAGGCTCGAGCCCGCCGGGCGCGGGGCCGAGCCCCAGGTCTCGACAACGGTTGCCAGCGCGACGCCACGGCCGGCCTTCTGCCAGTCCTCCGCCGCCTTCAGAATATCCTCGTCGCGATCGAGCATGGCTTTGCCTCTCAGGCTGCGGGGCGGATCAGGCTGCGGTGATGCGGCGGCAGCGGCCGGGACAGCGTGGCGATCAGCTCCTGGATCGAACTCAAATTATGCACGGGGCGAAATTCGTCAACGTGCGGGAGCATCATTTTGATGCCCTGGGCCTTGGCTTCGAAGCCACCGAACCGCAACAGCGGGTTGAGCCAGATCAGCCGACGGCAGGACCGGTGCAGCCGGTCCATCTCGAAGGCGAGCTTGGAATCGGCCTCCCGCTCCAGCCCGTCGGAGATCAGCAGCACGATGGCGCCCTGGCTCAGCACCCGCCGCGCCCACAATTTGTTGAAGTTGTGCAGCGAGGTCGCAATCCGCGTGCCGCCGGCCCAGTCCTCGACTGCCGCCGAGCAGCTCGCCAGTGCCTCGTCGGGATCGCGCTGGCGTAACGCGCGTGTCACATTGGTGAGCCGCGTGCCGAACAGGAACACCGAGACGCGCTTGCGCGCGTCGCCGATGGCATGCAAGAAATGCAGGAACAGGCGGGTGTACTCGCTCATCGAGCCGGAGATGTCGAGCAGCGCCACGATCGGGGCCGGCTTCTCGATCCGCCCGAGGCGATGGATGTCGATGATGTCGCCGCCGGTGCGCAACGACGCGCGCAGCGTGCGGCGCATGTCGAGCCGCAGGCCGCGCGGATCGGGCTGGTGCCGGCGCGTCAGAAGCTCGGCTTGCGGCAGCCGCATCCTCTCGATGGCGCGGAGCGCTTCGGCGATCTCGGCCGCGCTCATCTGCGCAAAATCCTTCTTCTGAAGGATTTCCTTGTCGGAGACCGACAGGCGCAGATCCTGCTCCTGGTGCTGTGGCGTCTCGGTCATCCGCGGCTGTGACATCGCCTCCTGAACCCGGCGCGAGGCGGCCGGCGGCTTCTTCTTGGCGCCATCCGGCAGCGGCACCGAATCCAGCATGTGCTTCCACTCTTCCGAGGCACGGAAGAACAGGTTGAAGGCCTGCTTGAAGATCAGTGCATGCTCATGGCGCATGACGAAGATCGACTCCAGCGTGGTGAAGACGTCGGCTCGGCTGCCGATGTCGATCACCTGCAGCGCGTTCATGGCATCGATCACCGCGCCCGGGCCGACCGGCATGCCGGTCGCACGCAGCGCACGGGCAAAGCCGACGATGTTGTCGGCGAATTGCTCGGTCTGCTCAGGCGCGAGGTGGTTGATGGCCATGCTTCAGCACTCTCACTCGTCATTCCGGGGCGCCGCGCAAGCGGCGAGCCCGGAATCCATTCATCGACAAACTCTGCGGCCCGATGGATTCCGGGCTCGCGACTTCGTCGCGCCCCGGAATGACGAGTTAGTTATGACGCGCGAGCGTCAATTCTCGCTCGTCGCTTCCTTCAGCACCTTCTGCAAGGTGTCGCCCTGCATCCGCGTGATGTCGTCCTGGTATTTGAGCAGCGCGCCCAGCGTGTCACCGACCACTTGCGGGGTCAGCGAGCGGGCGTCGAGCTCGGACAGAGCGGTGGCCCAGTCGATGGTCTCGGCGACACCCGGCGATTTGTAGAAGTCCTGGTTGCGCAGCGCCTGCACGAAGCGCACGACCTGCTGCGACAGCTTTGCCGAGATGCCGGGCACGCGCGACTTGACGATCGCGAGCTCGCGATCGGCGGCGGGGTAATCGACCCAGTGATAGAGACAGCGCCGCTTCAGCGCGTCGTGAATCTCGCGGGTGCGGTTGGAGGTGATGATGACGATCGGCGGATGCGGCGCTTTCACGGTGCCGAATTCGGGGATCGTCACCTGGAAGTCGCTGAGGATTTCCAGGAGATAGGCCTCGAACGCCTCGTCGGCGCGGTCGAGCTCGTCGATCAGCAGCACCGGCGGACCGGCGACGTCAGGCTCCAGCGCCTGAAGCAGCGGCCGCTTGATCATGTAGCGGTCGGCAAAAATGTCGCTCGATAGCTGTTCGCGATCGGTATCGCCGGCGGCTTCCGCCATCCGGATCGCGATCATCTGCGCGGCGCTGTTCCACTCATAGACCGCGGAGGAGACGTCGAGGCCTTCGTAGCATTGTAGGCGGATTAGCTTCCGCCCCAGCGCCGCCGACAGCACCTTTGCGATCTCGGTCTTGCCGACACCGGCCTCGCCTTCGAGAAACAGCGGCCGCCCCATGCGCAGCGAGAGATACGTCACCGTCGCCAGCGACCGCTCGGCGAGATAGCCGCGCGAGGTCAAAAGTTCGAGCATCGCATCGACCGATGCCGGCAAGGTCGCTGAAGTCATGAAAGAGCCAGTCTCGCTACGCCCTCACAAGGGGCAGGTATTGGGCCAAAGCATGAGGGGGCACTCACTCCTTGGCATTGGCGGCGTCGACGGCGCGCCGCGTCAACACACCGATGAGATGGGCGCGGTACTCGGCGCTGCCGTGGATGTCGCTGTTCAGCCCCTCCGCCGGCACTTCGATGCCATCGAGCACCTTCGGCGAGAACCGCTTCTTCAGCGCCTCCTCGAAGGGCTCGACACGGAACACGCCGTCCGAGCCGGCACCGGTGACGGCGACGCGCACGTCCGAGGGCCGCCGCGCGACGAACACGCCGACCAGGGCATAGCGTGAGGCCTGGTTGCGGAACTTGACATAGGCGGCCTTCTTCGGCAGCGGGAACATCACCTTGGTGATGATCTCGTCGGTTTCCAGCGCCGTCGAGAACAGGCCCTGGAAATACTCCTCGGCCTTGAGGCGCCGCTTGTTGGTGACGATGGTCGCGCCGAGCGCGAGCACTGCGGCCGGGTAATCCGCCGTCGGATCGTTGTTGGCGAGCGAGCCGCCGATCGTGCCCTTGTGACGCACCGCGGGATCGCCGATCTGGCCGGCGAGATCAGCCAGTGCCGGGATCGCTTCGCCAACGACGGCGGAGGTCGCGACCTCGGCATGCCTGGCGGTGGCGCCGATCACCAGCGAACGGCCCTTCATCTCGATCGTGTTCAGCCCCTCGATATGGGAGAGGTCGACCAGATGCGGCGGGCTTGCGAGCCGCTGCTTCATGACCGGAATCAGCGTGTGGCCGCCGGCGATCACCTTGGCGTCTTCGTTCTTCACCAGGAGGTTGGCAGCCTGCCGCACGGTCCCGGGGCGATGATATTTGAATTCGTACATCTGAATGTCCTGATCGCGGGATGCGTGCGCGGGTTACGCGAGATCGGATTTCGCCATCGCCTTTGCGCCGGCGGCGATCGAGGCGACGATGTTCTGGTAGCCGGTGCAGCGGCAGAGATTGCCTTCCAGCTCCTCGCGAATGGTGTGGTCGTCGAGCTCGTGGCCCTTGCGATGCACGATGTCGATCGCGGTCATGATCATGCCGGGCGTGCAGAAGCCACACTGCAGGCCATGGTGCTCACGGAAGGCCTCCTGCATCGGATGCAGCGGCGCGCCGTCGGCGGCCAGCCCCTCGATGGTCTTGACCTCGTGGCCGTCGGCCATCACGGCCAACGTGGTGCAGGATTTCACGGCCTTGCCGTCGAGATGCACGACGCAGGCGCCGCACTGCGAGGTGTCGCAGCCGACATGAGTGCCCGTCAGCCGCAGATTCTCGCGCAGGAACTGCACCAGAAGCGTACGCGGGTCGACATTGCCGGTAACAGGATTGCCGTTCACAATGAGGGAGATTTTTGCCATAAGCACTCTCTATCAGCGCCCCGACGGGTCCCGTCGAAGCGGTTCTTTTTTATAATTATTCCAACCCATCATATGGACCATTATGGCCGGGGGCAATATTGCCCCGGGCGCAAGGTGCCATGACGATAGTGAGGGGCGTTCAGCCTTGTACCGCCTTGGCGAAATTCGCGAAAAACTCGTCGGCCAGCTTCTTGGCGGCACCGTTGATCAGGCGCTGCCCGAGCTGCGCCAACTTGCCGCCGATCTGCGCCTCGACCTCATAAGAGAGCAGCGTGCCGCCATCCTTCTCGGCGAGCTTGACCACGGCGCCGCCCTTGGCGAAGCCGGCGACCCCGCCCTCGCCCTCGCCGGAGATCCTGTAACCGCTCGGCGGGTCGAGATCGCTCAGCGTCACCTTGCCCTTGAATCGCGCCGAGACCGGGCCGACCTTCATCTTCGCGGTTGCCCGAAAACCGCCGTCGTCGGTCTTCTCCAGCTCCTCGCAGCCGGGGATGCAGGCCTTCAGCACTGCGGGATCATTGAGCTTCTCCCAGACGGCCTCGCGCGGCGCCGCAAGCTGGACCTCGCCGTTCATTGTCATGGCCATGGGGCGTCTCCCGGGATCTCATCAGAATGATGTTGCTCAAGTAACGCAGAGAGGCCGCAAAGGAAAGGGTAGCCCCCGGTCACGTGCAATGCATATTCGCACCCGCAAAATGTCCTGTGCCGGTCGGTCAGGGATTGGCAGCGCCGGGGCATGGTGATTAGGTCCGGCGCAACATGAGCACAGCCCTCTCCCCCCTGCTTGCGCCGATGCTGTCGAGCGCCGCCATGCGCGCCGTCTGGGACGACCGGTCCACCCTGCAAAACATGCTCGATTTCGAGGCAGCCCTGGCCCGGGCCGAGGCCGCCGCGGGTGTGATTCCGGCATCCGCAGTGGGCTGGATCGAAGCCGCCTGCAAGGCTGACACCTTCGACATGGCGGCGCTGGCCGAGGCCGCGACACGGTCGGGCAATCTCGCGATCCCCCTGGTCAAGGCGCTGACCGCCAATGTCGGCAAGGCCGACAGCGAGGCTGCGCGCTACGTGCATTGGGGCACGACCAGCCAGGACGTCATCGACAGCGCGACCATGCTCGGCTTGCGCGCTGCGATCGATGCGCTGGACGATGATCTCAGCCGCGCCATCAAGGGCTTTGCGACACTTGCCCGCGTCCATCGCCACACCGCGATGGTGGCACGGACCTGGCTTCAGCACGCGCTGCCGATGCCGTTCGGGCTGAAGGCCGCCGAATACGCATCGAGCCTCGCCCGCGCCCGCTGCCGCCTGCGGCGGCTCCGCCGCGAAGGCCTTGCGCTACAATTCGGCGGCGCCGCCGGCACGCTCGCAGCCCTCGGCGACAACGGGCTCGCGGTGGCCGAACGGCTGGCGCAGGAGCTGAAACTGCCGCTGCCGGAAGCACCCTGGCATACCCATCGCGACCGCATCGCCGAGGCCGCTTCCAGCTTCGCGATTCTCGCCGGCACCTGCGGCAAGATCGCGCGTGACGTCTCGCTGATGATGCAGACCGATGTCGCCGAAGCCTTCGAGCCCGCCGGCGAAGGCCGCGGCGGTTCCTCGACCATGCCGCACAAGCGCAACCCGGTCGCGGCCGCAAGCGCGCTTGGCTGCGCGACCATGGCCCCGCAGCTCGCCGCGACGATCTTTGCAGCCCAGGTGCAGGACCACGAGCGCAGCGCCGGCCCCTGGCACGCGGAATGGCCGACGCTGCCGCAATTGATGCTGGTCACCTCGGGCGCGCTTGCGGCCATCGTCGACATCGCCGAAGGGCTCGATGTCGATGCCGCGCGCATGCGCAGCAATCTCGATGCGACGCACGGGCTGATCATGGCGGAAGCCATCACCTTTGCGCTGGCCGAGAAGATCGGCAAGAGCGACGCACATCATCTGATCGAGGCCGCGAGCAAGCGCGCGGTTGCCGAGAAGAAGCATCTGCGCGAAATTCTCGCCGCCGATTCGCAGGTCACTGCGCATCTGACGCCCGAGAAAATAGCCACCTTGTTTGAGCCGATGGCCTATCAAGGGGCGTCGCAGGCCTTGATTGACCGGCTGCTCGACAGCCTCGACCGCGAATAGATACGGAGACGCTGCATGCCCATGATCGATGCCGACGGTTGCCTGATCAACGTCTCCGTCGAGGGCCGCGACGGCGAGCCGACCTTGATGCTCTCCAACTCGCTCGGCTGCACGCTGCAGATGTGGGAGCCGCAGATGAGGGCGCTGACGCAGGTGTTCCGCGTCATCCGCTACGACCGCCGCGGCCACGGCAAGTCCAACGTGCCGCCCGCTCCCTATACGATGGAACGTTTCGGCCGCGACGTGCTCGCGATCCTCGACGATCTCAACATCGAGAAGGTGCATTGGTGCGGCCTGTCGATGGGCGGCATGGTCGGGCAGTGGCTTGGCGCCAACGCGCCGGAGCGCTTCGGCAAGCTCATCCTCGCCAACACCTCCTGCTATTATGCCGAGCCGACCAAATGGCTGGAGCGCATCGACGCCGTGAAGAAGGGCGGCATCGCCGCGGTCGCCGACGGCGTGATCGCCGGCTGGCTCACCCAGGATTTCCGCGAGCGCGAGCCTGACATCACCGCCAGGATGAAGGCGATGCTGCTCGCGACCCCGGTCGAGGGCTATCTGGCCTGCTGCGAGGCGCTGTCGACGCTCGACCAACGCGCGCTGCTGCCTGACATCAAGAGCCCGACGCTGGTGATCGCCGGCCGACACGACCAGGCAACCCCGATCTCTGCGGGCGAGCTGATCCGCTCGAGCATTCCCGGCGCCAGCATGACTATCATCGACGCCGCTCACATTTCCAATGTCGAGCAGCCGCACGCGTTCACGGACGTGGTGGTGGGATTCTTGACGCAGCGCTAGTCGCTATCCGGAGAAGAAACATGGACGATCAGAAGCGCCGCGATGCCGGCATGAACGTGCGCCGCAAGGTGCTCGGCAATGCCTGGGTCGACAAGTCGATCGCCAACCGTAACGCCTTCAACACCGACTTCCAGGACATGATCACCCGCTACGCCTGGGGCGAGATCTGGACGCGGTCGCATTTCGACGAGCGCACGCGGCGGGTTCTGGTGATCGGCACCATGGTCGCGCTTGGGCAATGGGACGAATTCCGCCTGCATGTGCGCGCGGCGCTCGCCGAGGGCGGCTTCACCCCCGACGACATCAAGGAAATTTTGCTGCAGCAGGCGATCTATTGCGGCGTTCCGGCGGCGAACCACGCCGTCAAGGAAGCCTCAGCGATTGTGCAGGAGCTCGGCCTGCTCAAGACCTAGCGGCGCGGTGTCCGCGACGTCGACGGTCTTCGGCGCAGCCGCGGGCCGCTCGATCACCAGCACGACCGCGGCACCGAGCAGCAGCAGAAGCTCGGTGGCGTGCAGCCGAAGCGCGGCCATCTCGCCGACCTTCGAGGCCATCACCATGCTCACAAACGAGATCAGGCTGCCGATCGCGAGCGCGATGCCGAGCGCCTCGTCGCTGGCGCCGCTCTTGCGGGTGCGCGGAACGGCGAGCAGCGCGAGATAGATCGCGAAGAACGCCACCACGGTCAGGCGTCCGAGCGCCAGCAGCCAGGCAGCACGCACCGTGCTCATGCCGGACATCTGAAGCTGATCGCTGAGGAACAGCGCCACCGCAACGCTCGGCCGCTCATAGAGGCCGTGCACCGGCGCCACCATGATGTTGAAGGCGACCATCGTCCAGGCCGGAATGAAATAGGCCGCCAGCAGCGCGCCGTTGACCGAGCCGATCCGCCAATTCCTGAACATGCCGCTTCCCGCTTCGCCTGCACCCCGCCTTCGGACGGAAGGCTTTGCCGGGAGCTAACTCGCATCGGACTGTGGCGGCAATTTAAACCCTTTGTTTACCTTAATTGCCCGGCTGGTTCATCCAAGGAAAAAAGCCCCGCCTTTCGGCGGGGCCAGCTTCACTTCACTACCCTTGGTTCACTACCCTTGGTTCACTACCCTTGGTTCACTACCCTTGGTTCACTACCCTTGGTTCTCTGGCTCCCTAATTGTCCTGATCGTGCTTGCCGCCCTGCTGCTGGCCGGGCTTATCGCCCTGGCGCATCGGGTCGTTCTGCTGCTGCTGTCCGGGTTTATGCCCGCCGCCCTGCTGCTGCCCTGGGCGCTGCTGGCCGGGGCTCTGGTTCTGCTGGCCCGGATTCTGGTTCTGCTGCTTCGTCATGGGGGGAAACTCCCTTGTTGGACGTCAGTCGGAAGTAACAGCCGGCAGCCGATTTGGTTGCTGTGCGGAACCGGGTTCCTCGCAGCTGCGGGAACTTGGATATGACATCCTAGCCAAAATGATCTCTGTACAAGCCTTTATGTCGAGGCATGGACAGTTGCAGCCGCTAGTTCCCTCCTGTTACAAAACCGTAAGAACGCTTGAGGGCTGCCGGGGCCCGAGAAGAAACTTAAGCACTCTCTCGAAGTCCTCCCTTTGAGTCGCGTCAGGTTTGGTAACGGCAGCCCATGGACCAGTTCGACTATTTCGCCCAGCAGCTCATCAACGGTCTCGTGCTCGGCTCGATCTACGGGTTGATCGCCATCGGCTATACGATGGTCTACGGCATCGTCGGCATGATCAACTTCGCCCATGGCGACATCTTCATGATCGGCGGCTTCATCGCCCTGATCACCTTCCTGATCCTGGTCTCGATCGGCCTGACCACGGTGCCCGTGATCCTCTTGATCGTGCTGCTGGTCGCGATGGCGATCACTGCGCTCTATGGCTGGAGCATCGAGCGCATCGCCTACCGGCCGCTGCGCCACTCCTTCCGGCTTGCCCCGATGCTGTCGGCAATCGGCATGTCCTTCGTGCTGACGAACTACTCGCAGGTGGCACAGGGCGCGCGCGTCAAGCCGATCCCGCCCCTCATCACCGGCGGCTACACGCTGCATGAGAGCGCAGACGGCTTCGTGATCCAGCTCTCCAACATCCAGATCGTGGTCGTCATCACCACGATTGTGCTGCTGCTGATCTTCAACTGGCTCGTCCTGCGCACGCGGCTCGGGCGCGACATGCGCGCCTGCGAGCAGGACCAGACCATGGCGGCGCTGCTCGGCGTCGACGTCGATCGTACCATCTCAATGACCTTCGTGATCGGCGCGGCGCTCGCCGCCGTCGCGGGCCTGATGTACCTGCTCTATTACGGCCAGGTCGATTTCAACATGGGCTTCGTCGCCGGCATCAAGGCCTTTACGGCCGCGGTCCTCGGCGGCATCGGCTCACTGCCCGGCGCGATGCTCGGCGGGCTCGCCATCGGCCTGATCGAGACGCTGTGGTCGGCCTATTTCTCGGTCGAGTACAAGGACGTCGCCGCGTTCTCAATCCTGATCATCGTTCTGATTTTCATGCCGACCGGCCTGCTCGGCCGTCCCGAAGTCGAAAAAGTCTGACGAGCCGCGCGTGACAGTCCTCTCGCACGAAACCACCAAAGCCAATCGCACCGCCGGCATCCCCGTCATCCTGAAAAAGGCTTTCTTCAACGCTCTCGTCGCGCTGGTGCTGTTCTCGCTGATGGTCGGCATCCGCACCGAGGCCGGTCCCACGGGGCAACTGACTTATTGGGGGCGCTTCGGCGAGCTCGCCTCCCTCGTCGCCATCGTATTCGGCGGCTCCATCGTCATCGAATTGCTGCGGCAATGGCTCGGGCCGGTGGGGACCGAGAAGCTGGTGCCGCCGGCCGTGCAGCGCGGCCTCGCGTTCGCAGGCCGTTTGGTGGCGCCGGCGCTGCTCATCTTCACACTGCTGGTGCCGGTTATCTTCTACAACCAGCGCTACATTCTCGACCTCGCAATCCTCGTCCTCACCTATGTGATGCTGGGCTGGGGCCTGAACGTCGTGGTCGGGCTCGCGGGCCTGCTCGATCTCGGCTATGTCGCTTTCTACGCGGTCGGCGCTTATTCCTACGCGCTGCTCGCCACCAATTTCGGCTGGTCGTTCTGGATCTGCCTGCCGCTCGCCGGCATCCTCGCCGCCCTCTGGGGCGTGATGCTCGGCTTCCCCGTGCTGCGGCTGCGCGGCGACTATCTCGCGATCGTCACGCTTGCCTTCGGCGAGATCATCCGACTCGTCATCATCAACTGGCAGAGCCTGACCGGCGGGCCGAACGGAGTCTCCGGCATTCCACGCCCGACCCTGTTCGGCATCCCGCTCGACAACAGTGATGATGGGCTTGCCGCAAAGCTCGGTATCGAGTTCTCGCCGACCCACCGCATCGTCTTCCTGTTCTACCTGATCTTGGCGCTGGCGCTGCTCACCAACTGGGTGACGATCCGGCTACGCCGGCTGCCGATCGGCCGCGCCTGGGAGGCGCTCCGCGAGGACGAGGTCGCCTGCCGTGCGCTCGGCATCAACACCACGACGACTAAGCTCACGGCATTTGCGACCGGCGCGATGTTCGGCGGCTTTGCCGGCGCGTTCTTCGCTACCCGCCAGGGCTTCATCAGCCCGGAATCCTTCACCTTCCAGGAATCGGCGCTGGTGCTCGCCATCGTCGTGCTCGGTGGCATGGGCTCGCAACTTGGCGTGGCTCTTGCGGCTCTCGCCATGATCGGCGGCTTCGAGCTGTTCCGCGGGCTGGAAGGCTACCGCATGCTGGTGTTCGGCTGGGCCATGGTGCTGATCATGATCTGGCGGCCGCGCGGCCTGATTGGCCATCGCGCGCCGACGGTCTATCTGACCAAGGCGCAGGCGATCTCCTCCGACCTCGTCAAGGAAGGCCACGGATGAGCGGCCAGCGGATCCTGAGTGTCGACCAGCTCACCATGCGTTTCGGCGGCATCGTCGCCGTCCAGGAGCTGTCCTTCGCAGCGGCGCGGCGCAACATCACCGCGCTGATCGGGCCGAACGGCGCCGGCAAGACCACCGTGTTCAACTGCATCACCGGCTTCTACAGGCCGACCGGCGGCACCATCCGCCTCAGCCACGAGGACGGAAAGACCATCGCGCTCGAACGGCTGAACGATTTCCGCATCGCCAAGCAGGCCAAGGTCGCGCGTACCTTCCAGAACATCCGCCTGTTCCCCGGCATGACGGCGCTGGAAAACCTGATGGTGGCGCAGCACAACGCGCTGATGCTCGCCTCCGGCCTCACTTTCCTGGGCCTGATCGGCGTACCCTCCTACCGCACCGCCGAGAAGCGTGCGATCGATCTCGCCACCGCCTGGCTGAGACGGGTCGGCCTCTTGGACCGCGCCGACGACGCGGCCGGCAACCTCGCTTATGGCGACCAGCGCCGGCTCGAGATCGCGCGCGCGATGTGTACCGAGCCCGCCCTGCTGTGTCTGGACGAACCCGCCGCCGGCCTCAACGCGCGCGAGAGCGCCGCATTGAGCGAACTGCTGCTCTCGATTCGCAACGAACAAGGCACCTCGATCCTCCTGATCGAGCACGATATGTCGGTGGTGATGGAAATCTCCGACCATATCGTGGTGATGGACCACGGCGTGAAGATCGCGGAAGGAACGCCGCGCGAGGTCCGCGACGATCCCAAGGTGATCGCCGCCTATCTCGGCGCCGACGAAGAGGAAGCCATGGCCGTCATGGAGGGCGGGTCGTGACGGCGGTATCCCCTCTCCTCGCGATCAGGGGCCTGCGCGCGGCCTATGGCAAGATCGAAGCCCTGAAGGGCGTCGACATCGAGATCAATTCCGGCGAGATCGTCGCGCTGATCGGCGCCAACGGCGCCGGCAAGTCGACGCTGATGATGACGATCTTCGGCAAGCCGCGCGCCCGCGCCGGCCAGATCCTGTACGAGGGCAAGGACATCAGCGCGATCCCCACCCACGCGATTGCCCATTTGCGCATCGCGCAATCGCCAGAGGGACGCCGCATCTTCCCGCGGATGAGCGTCGCCGAGAATCTTCAGATGGGTGCCGACGCCACCGACTGCACCGAGGCGGAACGGGAGACCACGCTCGAACGCATATTCGCGCTGTTTCCCCGGCTGAAGGAACGCATGGCGCAGCGCGGCGGAACCCTGTCCGGCGGCGAACAGCAGATGCTGGCGATCGGGCGCGCCCTGATGAGCCGCCCGCGCCTGCTGTTACTCGACGAGCCCTCGCTCGGACTGGCACCCCTGATTGCGCGGCAGATTTTCGACGCCATCCGCACGCTGAACCGGCAGGACGGCCTGACCGTGCTGATCGTCGAGCAGAACGCCAACCACGCGCTCAAACTCGCCCACCGCGGCTATGTCATGGTCAACGGGCTGATTACACTGGCCGGCAGCGGCGCCGAGTTGCTGCAACGCCCCGAGATTCGCGCAGCTTACCTCGAAGGCGGCCGGAAGATCTAAAACCCGCGACCGCCCACGGCGGATCGAGATATCTTTGCAATTGCCCGTATTTTGCCGGTGACTTCTCTTCGGATTCATTCAAGAATGCGGCCGGTTTGGACCGGGCATGCCCGGCAATTTCCACAGGCGTCCACCCACGAGGTATCTCATGAAGTCACTGAAGCTCATCGGTCTGGCATTCGGCGCATCGATCGCGCTGTCGAGCGCGGCGTACGCGCAAGACATCACCATTGCAGTCGCGGGCCCGTTGACCGGCACCGAGTCCGCCTTCGGCCGCCAGATGAAAAACGGTGCCGAGCTGGCTGTGGCGGATATCAACGCCGCCGGCGGCGTCAACGGCAAGAAGCTCGCGCTCGACGCCGAGGACGATGCCTGCGATCCCAAGCAGGCGCGCTCGGTGGCGGAAAAGATCGCCGGCGCCAAGATCCCGTTCGTCGCCGGCCATTTTTGCTCTTCGTCGTCGATCCCGGCCTCGGAGGCCTATGCCGACGGTAATGTCCTCCAGATCACGCCGGCTTCGACCAACCCGCTCTTCACCGAGCGCAAGCTGTGGAACGTGGCGCGTGTCTGCGGCCGTGACGATCAGCAGGGCCTTGTCGCTGCGCAGTTCATCGCCAAGAACTACAAGGGCAAGAACATCGCGATCCTCAACGACAAGACCACCTACGGCAAGGGTCTGGCCGATGAGACCAAGAAGGCGCTCAACAAGGCGGGTATCACCGAGAAACTCTATGAGTCCTACAACAAGGGCGACAAGGACTTTAACGCGATCGTCTCACGCCTGAAGAAAGAGAATATCGACCTCGTCTACGTCGGCGGTTACCATCAGGAAGCAGGCCTTATCCTGCGCCAGATGCGCGACCAAGGCCTGAAGACGGTGCTGATGTCGGGCGATGCGCTCGCCGACAAGGAGTACGCCTCCATCACCGGCCCCGCCGGCGAAGGCACGCTGTTCACCTTCGGTCCTGATCCGCGCAACAAGCCCACCGCGAAGAAGATCGTCGACGCCTTCAAGGCCAAGAACATCGATCCTGAAGGCTATACGCTCTACACCTACGCCGCCCTGCAGGTCTGGTCGCAGGCCGCGAAGAAGGCCGGCACCACCGATGCCAAGAAGGTCATGGAGACCATCAAGGCGGGCAAGTGGGACACCGTGCTCGGGCCGCTTGAGTACGATGCCAAGGGCGACATCAAGCAGATCGACTATGTCGTCTACAAGTGGGATGCCAAGGGCGGCTATGCCGAGATCAGCGCCAAGGGCACCTGAGACAGGACGCCTGACCCTTTCATCAGACCGACGTCAACGCCCCGGTTCGCCGGGGCGTTTCTTTTTGCAGTCCGATCAAACGGCTGCGGACAATTCGCCGCCCGCAGCCTCTTGCGCCTTCCGGAGCGCTTGCAGCAGGTCGTTCGGCCGAAACGGCTTTTGCAGGCAGACCACGCCATCGAGGCCGGGGGCCTCGCCGATGAAGTCCAGCGCCGTCATGCCCGAGACCGCCACGATCGGAAATCCGGGGACCCGCTCGCGAATAGCGGCCATGACCTCGATACCGCTGGTGTCGGTCAGGAAAATGTCGACAATTGCTGCGTCGAAAACGTTCTCGCCAAAGGCCTTCAGGCCGACCGCACCGCTCTCCGCCTCAACTACGTCATAACGGTTGACCCGAAGGACGATCGAGACCATGGCACGGACGTCCTTCTGATCGTCGACAACAAGGACACGGGGCATGGGAACAACTCCCGGATTCGTATCATTAATTGGTTCTATTCAACGACAGCGTGCGCCAAGGCAGTATGGGGCGGTCCAGTAAAGCCAACCTTACCAATTCCCTATTCCGAGTCCCTGTCCAAGTTAAGTAAGCTGTAACCCTCGGTTGAGTCGCGGGCTGGTCCCTTAGGACACGCGCCCGGATCCAGCTACCATGGAGGCCACGGCAGAATTCCGAGGCAGAAGTCCAAGGCAGCCGGCCAACGAAGTCATGTGGACTAACCATGCCGACCCAGCGAGAGGTCAACGTGCACGCAAAGAACGACCGAAGCACATTCCTTTCGACCTTGCCGGCCGCGCAGAGCGATCGCACTGCAGCATTGGCGATCGTCGGCATTTCCGCGATCCTGTTCGCACTGGCTGTCCCCTTCGCAGGCAAGCCGCTGATCCAGGTGCCGGCCTTCGTGGCCAGCTACCAATCGGCGCTCGCCGTGAGCGACATCATCACCGCGGTTCTGCTGCTGTCGCAATTCGCCGTGCTGCACAGCCGCGCGCTGCTGCTGCTGTCAACCGGGTATCTGTTCACCGCAGCAGCGGCGGTGACCCACGCCCTCACCTTCCCGGGTCTGTTCGCACCGACCGGACTGTTGGGCGCCAGCACACAGACCACGGTCTGGCTCTACATGATCTGGCACGGGGGATTCCCGCTGTTCGTGCTGGCCTATGGCTGGCTCAAGGATGGCAACGGCGGCAACAAGATCGACGGATCGACCGGGCGTCCCATCCTCCTCGCCGTCCTCGGCGTGATCGTCGCGATGGTCGCCATCGCCTGGATCGTCACGGCGCAGCACGATCGGCTGCCGGTCCTGCTCCGGGACGGCCACTACACCACCACCATGATCGGCGTGGTGTCATTCGTCTGGTCCTTGAGTGTCGCGGCGCTGATCACGCTGTGGTTCCGCAAGCCGCACACGGTGATCGACATCTGGCTCATGGTCACGATGTGCGCCTGGCTGTTCGACATCGCGCTGTCAGCGATCGTCAACGTGGCCCGCTACGATCTCGGATTCTATGCCGGCCGCCTCTATGGCCTCTGCGCCGCGAGCTTCGTGCTCGCCGTGCTCCTGATCGAAAATGTCCGCCTCCAGGCGCACACGATGGGCCTCGTCGGCCGGCTGCGCCAACAGTCGGCCTCGGAACGCGACTTCTACTCAAAACGTCTCGCGCTGTATGGCGCCGTCGTCGAGTCCTCCAACGATGCGATCATCACCGAGTCGCTCGACGGCATCATCACCGGCTGGAACAAGGCTGCCGAGCACCTGTTCGGCTATTCTGCCGCCGAGGCCGTCGGCCAGTCGATCTACCTCGTGGTGCCGGAGGACCAGAAGGCCGAAGCCAGGGGCATTCTCAACCGCATCAGCAACAACGAGTCGATCGCCCAGCACGAGACCGTTCGCATCCACAAGGACGGCCGTCGACTCGACGTCGTCCTGAACGTCTCGCCGCTGCGATCGGACAGCGGGCAAATCATCGGCGCATCCAAGATCGCCCATGACATCACCGAGGAAAAGCAATCGCGCGAGAAGCTGCGTCGCGAGATCGAGGAACGCCAGCGCATCTTCGAAACCTCGCGCGACCTGATCCTTGTCACCGACGGTTTTGGCAATTTCATCCAGGTCAGCCCGAGCGTGAAGGACATTCTCGGCTTGAGCCCCGACGACATGATCGGGCACAGCGCGACCGACTTCATCCATCCCGACGACCTCGAGAAGACGCGGGGCGAGATGCGCGCGGCGCGCCGCGGCCAGACCAAGCGCAGCTTCGAGGCGCGCTACTACCATTTTGACGGTCACGAGGTCTCACTGAACTGGATGGGGACCTGGTCCGAGCCCGTGAAGCGCCATTTCTTCATCGGCCGCGACCTCACCGAGAAGCAGGCAGCCGAAGCGCAGTTCCGGCAAGCGCAGAAGATGGATTCGATCGGCCAGCTGACCGGCGGCGTCGCCCACGATTTCAACAATGTGCTCACCGTCATCACCGGCACGATCGGTATTTTGGCGGACGCGGTCGCCGACCGGCCCGAGCTCGCCGCCATCACCAAGCTGATCGACGATGCCGCCGAGCGCGGCGCGCAACTGACCAAGCATCTGCTCGCCTTCGCCCGCAAGCAGCCGCTTCAGCCGCGCGAGATCGACGTCAATGCGCTGACGCTCGAGGCGGCTAAGCTGCTGCACCCGACGCTCGGCGAGCAGATCTCCATCCTGCCGCAGCTCACCGAAGATGCCTGGCCCGCTCTGGTCGATCCGGGCCAGCTCTCCACCGCGATCCTCAATCTCGCGCTGAACGCGCGCGATGCGATGCCCGACGGCGGCACGCTGGTGCTGGAGACCCGCAACATCTTTCTCGACGACGGCTATGCCAGCATGAATCCCGACGTCGTCGCCGGCAATTACGTGATGATCGCGGTGAGCGACACCGGCTCGGGCATTCCGGCGGACCTGATCGAGCGGGTGTTCGATCCCTTCTTCACCACCAAGGAAGTCGGCAAGGGCACTGGCCTCGGCCTGAGCATGGTGTTCGGCTTCGTCAAGCAATCCGGCGGCCACATCAAGATCTACAGCGAGGAAGGCCACGGCACGAGCGTAAAGATCTACCTGCCGCGTTCGACCGGCGTGCAGGAGACCGAGTACGAGGCGCTCCAGAACGTGCCCATCGCCGGCGGCGACGAGAGAATCCTCGTCGTCGAGGACGACGCGCTGGTGCGGCAGTATGTCATGACCCAGATCAAGAGCCTCGGCTATACCGCGCTCGAAGCGGCCAACGCGGCCGAAGCCCTCGTCATCATCGATGCCGACAAAGATATCGACCTGCTCTTTACCGACGTCATCATGCCCGGCAACATGAATGGCCGCCAGCTCGCCGACGAGGCTGCGCGGCGGCGCCCCGAGCTGAAGACGCTGTTCACCTCAGGCTATACGGAAAACGCCATCGTCCATCACGGCCGGCTCGATTCCGGCGTGCTGCTGCTGGCAAAGCCCTACCGTAAGTTGGAGCTCGCCAAAATGCTCAGGACGGCGCTGGCGAGTTGAGCGTGCCGCTCGCCTGCGCTATCGCTGAGGCGATGCAGCGGAGTGCCGTCCTTGAAAAATCTCCTCACCGATATCGCCGGCGTCCGCGTCGGCCACGCCCATGATGCAAAACTCGCCTCAGGCACGACGGCGATCGTGTTCGACCAGCCGGCGGTGGCGGCGATCGACGTTCGCGGCGGCGGACCCGGAACGCGCGAGGACGCGTTGCTCGATCCTGCCAGCACGGTCGAACGCGTTGACGCGATTGCACTGTCCGGCGGTTCCGCCTTCGGGATCGAGGCCGGCGGCGGCGTGCAAGCCTGGCTCGCCGAACAAGGCCGCGGCTTCCGCGTCCGCGAGGCGTTGATCCCGATCGTGCCGGGCGCGATCCTGTTCGACCTGCTCAACGGCGGCGACAAGGCGTGGGGCCGCTTCGCGCCCTATCGCGATCTCGGCTACGCCTCGGCGGCCTCCGCCGGAACGGAGTTCGCTCTCGGCAGCGTTGGCGCCGGCTTCGGTGCCACCACAGCGACGTTCAAGGGCGGGCTCGGCTCGGCGTCCGCCGTCACCAGCAGCGGCATCACAGTCGCGGCGCTCATCGCCGTCAATGCGGTCGGCAGCGCCACCGTCGGCGACGGACCGTGGTTCTGGGCGGCGCCATTCGAGGTCAACAACGAGTTCGGCGGCCGCGGACTGCCTGACAAATTCACTGACGACATGCTCAGGATGCGCATCAAGGGCGGCCCTGCCGCAACCGAGCGCGAAAACACCACGATCGGCGTCGTCGTCACCGATGCGGTGCTGACCAAGCCCCAGGCCAAGCGGCTGGCGATGATCGCGCATACCGGCTTCGCGCGCGCGATCTATCCGGTGCATGCCCCGATCGATGGCGACGTGCTGTTTGCCGCCGCGACATGCGCGAAGCCGATCGATCCGGTGGTCGGCCTCACCGAGCTCGGCATGGTCGCCGCCAATGTGGTCGCGCGCGCGATCGCCCGTGGCGTCTACAGCGCGACGGCGCTGCCATTCCCGAGCGCGCTGCCGGCGTGGAAGGATCGGTTTGGCACGTAAGGAGAGTACGCCTCTCTTCCCACGTCAGGTGTCATCGCCCGGCGAAGACCGGGCGATCCAGTATTCCAGAGAGGGTTGTGATTGAATCGAGGGGCCGCGGCGTACTGGATGCCCCGGTCAAGCCGGGGCATGACACCGAGCGGACGTTACACGCTCATCGACATCGATGAGGCCGCGGATCCCGCCGCGGTCTGCGCCTGACGCTGCATCATTTGGCCGAACCAGTCATAGGGCGAATTGCCGCCGCCGGACGCGCTTGAGGAGCTGGAAGCGGCCGGCACCGACGTCGTCATCTTGAAGCCGTCGGCATAGGTGACAGTGGTGGTGGTCGAGCCGTCGGCGCCGGTCGTCGTGGTCGAGGTCGAGCCGCCGCTCGAGGAAGACGACGAGGAATCGGAGTCGCTGCCTGACGCATCGCCCGAGCCGCTCGCGGCCTGCGCTTGGTGGTGGCCGCCATGATGGCCGCTGCCCTTCAGCGCCTTCGACATCTCGTCGAGGCTGACGCTGCCGTCGGAATTGCTATCGAGCTTGGAGAACACGTCGTCGGCCTGCGCCAGATTGGTGCCGCCGGCGCCCAGAGCCTTCTCGAACTCGGATTTGCTGATCTGGCCGTCGCCATTCGCATCGAGCTGCGAGAACAGGTCCTTCAACGCAGCATCCCGGCTCGTCGAGGTCGAGGAAGTCGAGCTCGACGAGGTGGAGCTGGTCGTGCTGCTGGTCGAGGCCGTCGACTGACTCTGCGCAGCGATCAGCGCGCTCATCGTCTCCGGAGAGATCTGCGCGCAATTGCCGGAATTGACCGACGACGTCGCGCCGGTGGTCGTGCTGCTGCCGCTGTCGATCGCGAACGGATTGGTCGCCGCCTGCGACGACGTCGAGGAGGACGATTTCGAGTTCGTCAGCGACTGAATGGCATCAAGCGCACTCGAGACGGCGCCAAGCGCAAACAACATTGCACAACTCCAACCCATGCGGCATGCCGCGGCCAATGTTCTGGCCGTGAGGTCAGCAAGCGTCGTGCCAGCACGAAAAGCTCAATGAAATCCGTATCTGCCGCACTCACTGGGATCGGGGAACATCGGCAATTCATGCCGCCGGCGGCAGAATTTTCCGCCCACAGGAAGCTCCCCCTCCCTGCATTGCCCGGCCGAGAGGCCCATGTTAGGCGAGGCCATTCGCCCTTCGGCCGCCACGGGAAACCACGCCATGACCCAAGCCTTCGCCCCCCGCCCCCTGGCAATCGCGCCCTCGATCCTGGCCTCGGATTTCTCGAAGCTCGGCGAAGAGGTCCGCGCGGTGGACGCCGCAGGCGCCGACTGGATCCATCTCGACGTGATGGACGGGCACTTCGTTCCCAACATCTCCTACGGCCCCGACGTCATCAAGGCGATGCGCCCGCACACCAGGAAGGTGTTCGACGCCCATCTGATGATCTCGCCCTGTGATCCCTATCTCGAGGCCTTTGCCAAGGCCGGCTGTGACCACATCACTGTGCATGCCGAGGCCGGTCCGCATTTGCACCGCTCGCTGCAGGCGATCCGCGCGCTCGGCAAGAAGGCCGGCGTCTCGCTCAATCCGGGCACGCCGATCAGCGTGCTCGAATATGTGCTCGACCTGGTCGATCTGGTGCTGGTGATGTCGGTCAATCCAGGCTTCGGCGGCCAGGCTTTCATTCCCTCTGCGATCGGCAAGATCCGCGACATCCGCGCGATGACGGCGGGCCGGCCGATCGACATCGAGGTCGACGGCGGCGTCGGCCCTGATGTCGCGGGCGCGCTCGCGGCTGCCGGCGCCAATGCCTTTGTCGCCGGCACCTCCGTGTTCAAAGGCGGCACGCAGGAAACCTACAAGGCCAACATCGCGGCGATCCGCAACGCGGCACTCGGCGCCCGCGGCGAAGCGATCTAAGCCGCAACTGAGCTCAGTCCAGCGCGGCTGTTCTCGCCGCGCCGCATCGCGCAAATAGTTAAAATTGCGACCTCATTCCGTACTCCTCCGGACTTCCCTGATTCGCGCAAATCACTGCTAGTGATTCTTGCCTGTTTTCACGGGAGCACATCATGACGACGACCCTGGTTTGGACTGGCGTGGCGTTGTGGACTGGTTTTTGTGCGTTTGTTGTGTTTGGCCCGTCGGCTGGACCGGTGCAGGTCCCGGCACGCTCGGCGCGTCACATCCATCGCAACAGGATCTGACGCCATGCAGTTCGCGCTCGTGAAGCGTCAGCCGAAGCGCAGGTGCCGCATCCCGCGCCGTCCGCATCCGAACCTCGACTATTTCTTCGGGCGGCTCGAACGCACCGAAGGCGAGAAGCACGACAATCCAGGCGGCGAGACCGCGGACCTGGATCGCCCGTTCCGGTCACCGCGCCGGCATTGAAATCTTCTTCTGGACCAAGACTGATGAAACCCCACTGCCCGAACTGCCTGAAGGAAATGACCAAGGCGTCAGCGTCGCGTAACCTCTTCAACTGCGAACCCTGCCGCGAGATCATTCAGTATTTCGGCGGCAGCGCGGATCACGGCGAGCCCGGCCCTCAGTTCTCCGTAAGCGCTTAGCCGTCACCCTATTGAGGCTGGCTTGACGCCTTGCGGAATCGCCACGGCATGAGGTCGTCGATCCTGCTACGGGGATGGCCGTCGATGATCGCCTCGAGTGTTTCTGCGATGTAGCCGGCCGGATTGACGTCGTTGAGCTTGCAGGTGGCCACGATGGATGCAAGCAAAGCCCAGTTTTCTGCCCCGATTTCGTGACCGGCGAAGAGAGCATTTTTCCTGGTCAAGCAAACTGGGCGGATGGCGTTCTCGACCGGGTTGGTGTCGAGCTCGAGACGTCCGTCTTCGAGGAAGCGGGTCAGCCCCTGCCAATGATTGAGCGCATAGCGGATGTCCTCGGCGAGCGTCGAACCGCTGGAGATCATCGACAGTTGTTTCTCGAACCACGACTTTAACGCGGCTACCATGGGCAGCGAGTGCTCCTTGCGCGCGGCCAACCGGATGTCCGGCGATGAGCCGCGCACTATGGCTTCGATGGCGTAAAGCTGCGCGATGTGCCGAACGGCGGCCTCGGCGATCGGAGACTTGCTGTTGCGCACCAATTTGACGAAGCGCCGGCGCAAATGGCTCCAGCAGTGCACGAGCGTCCACGGCCCTTGTGGTCGGGCGACTTCAGTTAGCCGGTCATAACCGCCATAGGCATCGCATTGCAGAAAGCGTCCGTTGAAGCCGTGCAGGAACTCCTCAGCGAAGGCACCACTGCGACTGGGGGCATATCGGAACAGCACGATCGGCGGACTTGGACCGCTGTGGCCACGGTCGTCGGAGACGATCGCCCAGAAGTAGCCTTTCTTCGTTTGGCCTCGCCCCGGATCGAGTACTGGCGCCGTGGTCTCGTCCATGAACAGACGATCCGCCATGGCCAGGCGACGGCGCATGTGGTCCGCGATGGGCTGAAGATGGAAGCAGGCGCGACCGGACCAGTTGCCCAGTGTCGCCCGATCAAGCCGGATGCCCTGGCGCGCATAGATCTCGGCCTGACGGTAAAACGGCATGTGGTCGCCAAACTTGGAGACGACCACATGCGCGATAGCCGCTTCGGTCGGCAGCCCGCCGGGCACGACGTGTTCCGGTGCGTGCGCCTGCGCGACAGGGCCCGAGCAGCGGCGACAGATGTATTTCGGGCGGCGTGTGACCAGCACGCGCCATTGCGCCGGGATCACGTCGAGGCGCTTGCTGACGTCCTCGCCGATCTTCGTCATGGCGCCGCAACCGCACGGACAGAGCGTGCTCGCAGGCTCGATGATCCGTTCCACCCGCGGCAAATGAGCAGGCAAGCAGCCGCGATTGCGATGAGAACCTTGATCCGGATCGCTCCGCGATCGGCCCTGGATGACCTTCTCGGCTCTCTCCTGCGCCGCGTCCAGAATGCCTTGCGCGATCTCCACGTCTTCGAGCGGCAAATGGTACTGATCTGGTCGTAGCTTCTCGGACTTCGAGCCGAACTTGTCGCGTCGTAATTCGCCGAGAATGACCTCCAGCCGGCGCCGAGCCTCCTCCGACGCCGCCAGCGCCCCCTGATGCTCGCTCAAGGCCGCCTGCGTTTGCGCCAAAAGCGCTTTCAGTTGTTCATTTTCGTCGCGCAGCGCCGCGATGCTCATGCGCTATTTCGAGCACATCGCCGCCGCGCGTGCCACGTTCAAAATAGCTTCCGAGTCATTCTGCCGCAGTTATCCAGCCGCCTGGGGACGCCGCGCTTCTTCCGGGCGGACTAACCTCCAATCCAGCCCCTCGAACAGGGCTGCGAACATCGCCGGCGATATGCGCATCACGCCGTCTGCGATCGTTGGCCAAACGAACTTGCAACCTTCGAGACGCTTGTGCACCAACACCAGGCCCGTTCGATCCCAGACCAAAATCTTGATCCGGTCCGCTCGTTTCGATCGGAACACGAAGGCTGCGCCGCTGAACGGGTCGAGACGAAGCATCTCCTGCACCTTCGCCGCAAGCCCATCGTGGCCACAGCGGAAGTCGATCGGCCGCGTCGCGATGTAAATCTTCAGATCGGCACCGGCCGCGATCATCGTGACGCTCGCACTGCGCGGATCACTCGGGACAGCTGCTCGCCAACTATGGCTGTGTCGGTCCGCAGCACGACATCGCCGATCGCGATCTCAAGCTTGATCGCCGGAACGTGACGCTCCTCCAACCCGCTTTCCACGACCAGCGGTGCGAATGTCGACTGCGATGCCTCGCACGGCGCCAACATGCCTCGCAGTCGAAAGCGTCGCCGCCAATCGTAAATCTGCCAGCGCGTCGCTCCGTGCTTGCGCGCCACCTCGGACACCTGGGCACCGGGGAGCAAACTCTCGGCCACGATCCGGGCTCTCTCAGCCTCCGAACGCACACGGCGCCCCGACGGTCCTTCAAGAACCTCCAGCCGGCTCACCGACCCTGCCGATGAGCCGTCCAAATGGACGTCTTTTTTGCTGTCCAATCCCATCCCAAACCTCCGTCCAAGCCGGAGGCTTCTTCGCACAGCTGTCCCGATCCCGAAGCGAGGGTTCCCGCTTAGCGCTTACGTTCTCCTGGCCGATCCGCCGCAAACGTTCCTTCTACACCGCTCACGCGGCGTGATCTTTCCTAGCCCCATACCACGCCGGCATCTGTGTTCGCCGCGTCCGCAGCCATCCGCAGCGGCCGCACCACGGTGACGGTACAGGTCGCCTCGGCAGCCACCTTGGCCGAGACGCTGCCGAGCCAGGTACGCCTGAACGAATTTTGCCGCGCCCCGATGATGAGATGGTCGACCGAGTTCATCTCGGCGAATTCCAGCAGCGCCGTGGCGGGATCGACAGCCGCCAGCACATGAACCGACAGCCGGCTCTCGTCCAGCTTCAAGGGCGTCGCCCAATGCCGGAGCGCCACCAGCCGGTCGATGTGCTTGTTGGAGCCCTGCTCGTCCAGCGTCTTGTCGATGGCAATGCGGTTGAGCTTCAGCACATTGACGCAGGCCAGCCGTGCTGACGGAAGAGTTGCCAGGATGCGTTCCGTGGTGACTCGCAGCGACTCGTTCAGTTCAGGCGCACCCTCCGCCGTGTCGAGCGCGACTGCGACGATCGGGCTCATCGCAATTTGCGTCGCAAGATCCGATCTCGCACCCGGTGGCTTGACGTCGGGGTTGAAACGGCGGCGCCAGGCGACACTAAGCGGATCGCGCTTCATCCGCTCCGCGCGCGCGGTGAGCTTGACCTGGTCCGGATGGGTCAGATCGAAGGCGAGCTGAGCCGCTGTCGGATAACGCCAGTCCGGCTCAATCTCGAGGCATCGCAGCACCACCTCCTGGAGCCAGGGCGGATAGTCGCTGCGGAGCGCACGCGGCGGATAAGGATCGCGCCACAGCCGGCGCCGGATCGCGCGCAGCGTCTCGCCTTCGCCGAAGGGACGTTCGCCGGTGGTGAAGAAATAGAGCAGCACGCCGAGCGAAAACAGATCACTGCGGGGATCGTCGCGCACCCCTCGAAGCCGTTCCGGCGCCATATAGGGCGCGGTGCCGTAAGGCAGGCGGAACTCCGCCTGCAACAGATCGGGCAGATGGTTATGATGCGACAGGCCAAAGTCGATCAGCACGGCCTCACCATGATCGCGGAACATGATGCTGCTCGGCTTGATGTCGTGATGGATTACGCTCTGCCGGTGCAGATCAGCGAGCGCGGTCGCGATCTTCGCGACGAGCTGCCGAACTTCGTCGTAAGGCAGCGGCAAGTCGGGCAGCCGCTTGTAGAGGGTTGTCCCCGAAATGCGCTCGATGACCGCATAGGCCTGATGCGCGAAATCGCCGGTACCGTAGCAGTGCGGCACATGGGGCCCGGTCAGCCGGGGCATGATCATCATCTCCATCTCGAAGGAGACGATCGCCGCCGGGTCCTCACCCTCGGACGCCCTCGGGATCTTCATCAGCAGCGGCACGTCAATGCCGGCATGGGTGACGGTCCACAGCGTCGCCATGCCGCCGGCATGCACACATTCGCCGATGGTGTAGCCGTCGATGACGGCGCCGGGTTTGACCAGCGGTTTCGGCATCGGCCTCTAGCGCCCCGCCGACAGCCGGTCGGCGAGCCAGTGCGGCAGGCCGTTCTCGCGGATCCGGTTCGCCGCGCTCGCGACGTCATAGGGCGCGCGGCAATACGTGATCTGGCATGAGACCGTATCGAACAGCACGAAAGCCGCCGATGGATCACCGTCACGCGGCTGGCCGACCGCACCGAGCACGGCCAGCCATTGCCGCCCGCGCAGGAGGGGCACGGACACATCGGTCTTGGGCACGAGGCCCGTCATCTTCGCCGTCACCGACATCGAATAGAGCGCGGGACGGTGAATGTGTCCACAGAACGTCACGTGGGCGCGGGTCGATATCAGGCTCCTGGCAGCGTCCGCAATCGTGCGAATGTAGTGCCAGCGCTGGGGATGAGAGGCTTCCGAGTGCACGAACAGACGGTCGCCGTCCTCGACGAGCATCGGCAGCTCGGCAAGAAACCGGCGCTGCGCGGCGTCGAGCCGTCCGCGCGTCCATTCGATCGCAATCTGGGCTTCATTGTTCATGGTCTCGGACGAGGAGTTCACCGCCTGATCGTGATTGCCGCGGACGGCGACGGCGCCCTTGGCGACCAGCTCCATCGCGGTATCCACGACCCATTCCGGATCGGCACCATAGCCGACGAAATCGCCGAGCATGACGAACCGCTCCGCGCCCTTCGCGCGGGCCACCTTCAGGCACGCCTCGAATGCCTGCCGGTTGCCGTGGATATCCGAGAAGACAGCGAGAAGCACGCACCCTCCACCCTCAAATTCCTAATTGACGCCGATAAAGCCAATTTGAGGGAGGTCAACAAGATGCGCCAGCGCGGGGCGGTTTACCAGCGCCAGGCTCCCGCAATGGTGAAGAGGCTATTGCTCGTCCTTGGGCGGCATCCGGGGTGGCGGCAGCGTCGCGCGCGGCGAGCGGGCCATGAGCGACGACATCGCGCATGTGCTGGCCGAGGACAGCCTGTCGACAGGGTCAGCGCTGGACCAATTGGGCGAGCGCGAGATCGAGATTTTGCGCCAGTTCGCCGGTGGCGCCACCACCGAGCAGATCGCGACGCATCTCAATCTCAGCGTCAAGACGGTCCAGAATTACCACTATCTGATCAAGACCAAGACCGGCGCGCGCACGGATGCGCAGCTCGTGCGGCTGGCGGCAGCTTGCGGGCTGACGAATATCTAGCAGCGAGGCTGCCGGAATCCCGCCTGGAACGTTTGACTCTTCAATCTGCTGAGCGAAATGGAACGGAGACCGTACGGCTTCGGTTGTAGCCATGTGGAGGAGTACAACGCCATGAGTAAAGCTCATCACAAGGCAGTCGACCATCCCCCGATCATCACCGTAGGCGAGCTCATCGACGAACTTTGCCGCTTGCCGGACACCGCCGTCGTCCACTTCCATTGCCCTATGCTCGAGCAGGAGCTCACATTCTACCGCCTTCGCAAGCGGTCAAAGGACGCCGTCGAAATCGCAATCAACACCTACCCGGAAAGCCCGCCGGTCGTGCCGGCATCCAACGGCGGATTTCACCCGCGCAGGCACGCAGCCACATCGTCCCCGGTGCGCGAGGGCGAGGTTCTTCACAAGGCGAGAGGGTAAAGTCAGGCGGCGCGATCTACGCCGCCTTCAGCCCGCGCAGCAGCAGCGCGAGCGTCGCATCGACGCGGGCGGGCAGCTCGGCATCCTTCCACTCGTCGGCATGGGCCGGATGATGGAAGCGGCAGGTGGCATCGAACAGCGCGCGTGCCGTGGTCCTGACGTCGGCCACTTCGAATACGCCCTGCCTCACGCCGTCGGACAGGATCGCTGCGATCTGGTCGATCATGGTGTCCTTGTGACACCGCACGGCCGCGCAGGCCTCGCGGGCCAGCGTCAGATAGGTCTCGAACATCTCGGGGTCGTCGAGGACGCGCGAACGCTTGGCCGCGAACAGCGTGCGCAGCCAGCGGTCGAGCCGCGCGGGCGCAGGGCCTTGCTCCTCGGCGATTTCGCGCAACGGCGCGTCGATGCGGTCGAGCCAACGTTTGGCGACGGCCTCGCGCAGCGAAGCCTTGCTCGGGAAATGGCGATAGACGCTGCCATGGCTCACATCGAGCGCACGGGCAACGTCAACCACTGTGGCCTTGGCAAGTCCGTAGCGCCGCAAAACGTCCTCGGTGACTTCGAGGATCCGCTCCGGCGTCAAGACAACGGCTTCGTTCATGCCAACACCATGTTCCCCTTCAGGGCCCAGTTATCCGGCGATGGATGCTTACCGAAGCGCCCATGCCGGCCGGTTCGGAAAGCTCTCGCCTAGAGCATGATCCGGAAAAATGTGTAGCGGTTTTCCGACGAGATCATGCTCAATTCTTAATGAGGCAGTTTTGCAGCCTGCGCCGCGATCTGGCGCGCCACCAGTAAATTGAGCCAATGCCCAATCGTCCCGGTGAGATTGATGATTTCGGTCGTCATTGTCGTAAGTCTCCATTCATCCGCGGTCCCCATCCCCAAACCCCGTCCCTCGATCCGCACTTGTTTCGGACCTCGGGCCCCCGGGAGGGGGATAACCACGGGACGCCCAATCGGAGCGTCTGGCAGCAGATATAGTCTCGCTGACAGATTTCAATATCTGTTAGTCAATGATCCGTGATTGACAGTTAATTTCTGAGAGGACCCATGCCGCCCCCGAAGGGCGGATAGTGCAGTGTAATCCGCCTTTCGCCCCGATATCGCGGCGGCTACGCTGCGCCGACTCGCCCTACGAACAAGAAACGGACCCCATCCATGCCCATCGTCAACCGCATCGCCGCCCTCTCCGACGAAATGGCCGCCTGGCGCCATGACTTCCACGAGAACCCGGAGCTGCTCTACGAAGTCCATCGCACCGCCGGCATCGTCGCCGACAAGCTTCGCGAGTTCGGTTGCGACGAGGTGGTGACGGGCATCGGCCGCACCGGCGTGGTCGGCGTGATCCGCGGCCGCAAGTCGGCCTCCGGCCGGACAATCGGCCTGCGCGCCGACATGGACGCGCTGCCGATCGTGGAAACCGCCGATGTGCCCTACGCCTCGAAGATCCCCGGCAAGATGCACGCCTGCGGCCATGACGGCCACACCGCGATGCTGCTGGGTGCCGCAAAGTACCTCGCCGAGACGCGCAATTTCGACGGCACCGCGGTCGTAATCTTCCAGCCCGCCGAGGAAGGTGGCGGCGGCGGCAAGGCCATGGTCGCGGACGGCCTGATGACGCGCTGGAACATCGACCAGGTCTACGGCATGCACAACATGCCGGGCCTCGCCGAAGGCCATTTCGCGACCACGCCGGGCCCGCTGCTCGCCTCCTCCGACAACATCCGTATCACCGTGCACGGCAAGGGCGGCCATGCCGGCGCCACCCCGCACCAGGCGATCGACAGCGTCCTGATCGGCTCGCAGATCGTCAATGCGCTGCAATCGATCGTGGCGCGCAACGTCGATCCGCTGAAATCGGCGGTGATCTCGGTCACGCAATTCCACGCCGGCACCGCCTTCAACATCATCCCCGAGACCGCCGAGCTCAGCGGCACCGTGCGCACGCTCGATCCCGACGTGCGCGATCTCGTCGAGCGCCGCATCGGCGAAGTCGCCGAGAGCGTCGCCCGTGCCTATGGCGGCTCGGCGGAGACGAAATACACGCGGATGTATCCGGTGACCTTGAATCATGCGCGCGAAGCCGGCGTCGCCGCCGACGTCGCCCGTGACATCGTCGGCCCCGAGCGCGTCAACGACAAAATCATCCCGATGATGGGCGCGGAGGATTTCTCGTTCATGCTGGAAGAGCGCCCCGGCGCCATGGTGCTGGTCGGCATGGGCGACAGCCCGGCGTGCCACCACCCGGCCTATGTCTTCAACGACAACATCCTCGGCCACGGCGCCTCGTTCTGGGTGCGCCTGATCGAGACGGCGATGCCGGTGGGGTAACGTCAGTCTCGATATCGTAGGGTGGGCAAAGCGAAGCGTGCCCACCACAACAATCGCATCTGTGAATGGTGGGCACGGCGCCTTGCGCCTTTGCCCACCCTACGGCAGCGTCCGTCAGGCCGGACATAGGCATCACAAGTTTTCACCGCGAGCGCGACGTTCTCTCGCTCTCTGCTACGCCTGCACCACCTCGTGCCGCATCACGAATGGCGCGAGCAGCGTGTGCACCTCGTTGGCAACGATTTCGCGCTGGTCCGCCGGAAGCCCCGCAAGCGTGACGGTTGCGATCGAGCCGTGACTGCCATGGGCGCCGACCTTGACCTTGCAGTCGATGCCGCGCGCGACCAGCGGCGCCAGCACCTTGGTGAACACGCGCTGCGCCGCATCCCAGCGCAGCTGCGGCTTGAACACCTTGCCGACGCCGGTCACCGGCATCGGGTCGATCGGAATGACCTGCACCGGAACGGCGGCGCGCTCCGGCGTGCGCTCGCGCACCCACGCCTCGAGCTCGCCGGGCTCGACAGACGCGCCGGGCTTCAACTGTACATAGCCCACCGGCAGCTCGCCGGCATAAGCATCGGGCTGGCCGACCACCGCGGCAAAGCCGACGGCGGGATGGCGGAACATGATCTCCTCGATCGGCGCCGGATCGATGTTGTGACCGCCGCGGATCACAAGATCCTTGGCACGGCCCGTGATCCAGAGATAGCCCTCGGCATCGAGCCGGCCGAGATCGCCGGAATTGACCCAGATCTCGTCGACGAAGGCGCCCACGTTGTGGGCGTCGTTGAGGTAGCCGCCGAATACGCCGGGCCCGGCCATGATGACGACGCCGATCTCGTCGGGCGCGCAGTCGCGGATCAGGCGACCATCGGCATCGAGCTGCACGATGCGGACACGCGCGTAAGGCATGGGAAGGCCGACCGAGCCGAGCCGGATCGGCCGCGACGGATAAGCGAGCGTGTGCACGCTCGAGGTCTCGGTCATGCCGTAGACCTCGACCACCGGCAGCTTGAGCTTTTCCTGGATTGCCGTGCCGACCGCGACCGGAATCGCCGAGCCGCCGCCGGCTGCATATTTCAGGCTGGAGATATCGGCATTGCCCGGCGGCACTGCGAGCGTTGCGGCGAGCACCGTCGGCACGCTCGACAGCGCCTCCGGCTTGAAGCGCTCGACCAGGCCCCAGATGTTCTTCACCGCATTCGGATTGCGCCAGCCGCTCGGCGACAGCACGACCAGCGAGCCGCCGGCGGACAGCGTCAGCAGCACCTGCGTCAACGATCCGCCGACGTGAAACAGCGGCATGCCGAACAGCATGTTGGCGCCGGGCTTCGGCTTCAGCAGCAGGTTCAGCGCCCAGGCCTGATAGACCTGATTGGCATGGGTGTGCCGCACCAGCTTTGGCGTGCCGGTGGTGCCGCCGGTGTGGAAATACGCGGCGATGTCGCTGCCCAAAATCGTGCGCCCGCTGATGAGCCGGTCCGACGGCTGCTGCTTGATCAGGTCGTTGAACGCAAAAATTCCGTTGGCGGGATCGCCGCTGCCAGCCACCTGCACGATCGCCTTGAGGTGCTTGAGTGAGGGGCGGATCTGCTCGACCTTCTGCCAGATGTCGGTGCCCGGCATCGGCCTGAGCGCCACCAGGATCTTCGTGTTGGCTGCCTCCAGAATTTCCGCGATCTGGTGCGGCTCGAGCAGCGGGTTGACGGGATTGGCGATGCCGGCGGCCTCCGCACCGAACAGCGTCACGAAGGCATCGGGCAGCAGCGGCAACATAAAGGAGATGACGTCGCCCTTTCCCGCGCCGAGCGCGTGAAACATGTTGGCGGCCTGCGTCACCCGCGCGATGAAGTCGCGGTAGGTGACCACGAGCGGCGTATCGGCCGGATCGGCATTTTGCAGAAACTGGATCGCCGGCCCGTCGGGATTGCGCGCAGCCCCGAGCTTGATCGCATCATAGGTGCTCTCGGCCGCGACCCTATCCGCGTAAGGGACCTGCTCGAAGGCCCGGACCTCCTCGTCCGTCAAAAGCTCCGGATAGTCGTTGCCGATGAGCCGATCGAGCGCGTGGATGCCCGCCATGGAATTCGCTCCTCCCTCAGATGCAGTCCCTCGCCTGTCTTTTCGACATTTGGTTAGGCGGGGCGCTCGACCGATTGGCCGGTCGAGCGCGGACAGAATGATGGATGATTTGGCGTTCGTCCATGGCCCGATGCAATTGGCCGCACGCGGCAAGCCACCGTCGACCTCTGAGAGGTTAGGGGCGATCCGGCGTCCAGCCCACCGCGTTGAAATCAGCCGGCGCGGGCATCACTTCCGGCTCGGCAGTTGGCCTTCGCAGAATTGCATCCGCACGGTTTGAAGCTGAAACTTCGGTCGGGACTTCCGTCTTGCCGACGGCAAGTATCCCGGTCAACTCCGGCGGCGCGGACATCACGTACCGGTCTGCCACTTCGATCAGGCGCAGCAGTTCGTCGCGAATGAAGCCAGCTGACCATTCGATCGGCAGGCCCCTCACGGCGGCAAACTCTTCCGCCGGAATCGACAATGCGTGCCGGCGCACTTCGTCGATGGTTCGACGCGGAGAGAAATTGGGCGGCTTGCCCGCTGCGGCAAGCACGAGCGGTCCGAGCGGACAATAGTCGCGGCCGATTGCAACGAGATCGGCGATATCACGCGCTTTCGAGCGACCTGCAGCGGCAAGTATCTTGTTGATGGCAAGGTCCGCCTGATGCAGACGCGCTCCCCATTCCTCGTCTCTGACGAGCGGGAAGAAGCGAAGCTTCGTTTCGGCGAACCACTGGATGATCGTGGATTCGCCGTCGCGCGAAATGGTCGCATCGACACAGCCGTAGATGATGAAATCGCGATGCGTTGCGAAGCGGGCGGCCTCGAGAAGGGCCAGGTCGGCCTTCGCCGTCTCGGTCACTTCCTCGTCGGTGTCGTGGAAGATGTCGATGTCGTCCGATCGCCTCTGCCAATCCTTGTTGAGCATCAAGCCACCGGCGAGATAGCTGCTCTCGGACCGGTTCCTGGCCAGAAGACGAAGGATGTCGCTCTGCAATTTGCTGAGAGCCATCTCAATCCTCACGCTCGTTGACGCGATCCAGCATCTTCCTGCCCATTGCAAACGCCCGGGCATCGCCGCGATCGATCATTGCGCGCGCAGCGACTGCAGCACGCGACCGGACGTCGGGGAGCCGGCCGAGATCGACATTGTCGAGTATTCGCGATCCGTAAAGACGAAGCGCATTGTCAAGAAGCAACTGGAGGTCCTTGGTCTGGCGATGTTCGGCCCGCATGCGAGAGGCCATTGCCAGCACTTCGTTTCGGGCGCTCGGCGGAATCAGGACCTCGACGCGCACCAGATCTGCGGCGCCGCCTTCTCTTCGGTATTTTCGAACTCGCTTCTTCGCGGGGATCACGGCCGTTTGCTCCAACAGCAAACACTATAACACACGTATCCCGGTTACGCAAAACCGTATCCCGGTTACGGCCGCAAGCTTTTATTATTGTTTGAATTTATAGCAAATCGCCGATCACGGTGAACCTCCTCGCCCGATTTGCGGACCAACTCGCAGCGGCATCGCCGGAGGCGACGCCGCACGACGCGAGGACATCATGACGACGCCGCTGCAAAACCGCATCACAGCACTGATCCTCGCGCTCACGATAACATCGGCAATCTTGGCGTCGGCGATCGCCCTGCCGCGCGCCGCGCTTGCCGAGGACCAGCTCGACAAGATGCGCGCCAAGATCGTGGCCTTCGTCGGCGACAAGATGGAAAAGCTGGGTGGGTCACGCATCATCTACAAGGTGGACAGCTCTGGCCTGCGCGAGAGCGTCGTCACGGATCTGCGCGACGACGTCTACAAGAGCTTGCACGACGGCCACATCGCCTACTCCAATCTCGCGATCCGCGACGGCGGCGTCGATGTAAAGATCGCGGATGCCAAAGGCCGCGATCAGCTCGCGCGCAAGCTCGCCTCAGCCGCGGACGGGCTGCCCTCGCATGCGCTCGCAGTGAGCGACGGCAGCGATGGCGCGGTCAGGCTGGCGCCGACGGATGCGGCATCCGCGGCTCGACTGCACGACCTCGTCGACGATTCGATCGCCATGATCGAGCAGCGCCTCAAGGATTCCGGCGTCACACTTGTCAGCGTCCTCCCTGACGGGACCGACCGCATCCGCATCTTCCTGCCTGGCGTGACCGACCCCGAGCGCATCGCCGCGATCTTCGCCCGGAGGGTCAAGGTCAGCTTCCGCCCGGTCGATGTGTCGATGACGCCGGAGCAGGCGCAATCCGGCACCCCGCCTGAAGGCTCCGAAATCCTGCTCGGCTTCAAGGACAAGCGGCCCTATCTGGTCGCCAGGGAAAGTTCGAAGGACAGCGCGCTCGACGGCGAAGACATCAACTATGCGGCGCCCGGTTTTGCGAGCGGCACCAAGGATCCGATCGCCCAGTTCCGCTTCAATGGACGCGGCGCACGGCGCTTCGCCCACGTCACAGAAGAGAACGTCGGCAAGCCCTTCGCCATCGTGCTCGACGACAAGGTGATCTCGGCCCCCGTGATCCGCGAGCCCATCACCGGCGGCTCGGTCCAGATCTCCGGCAATTTCACCCTGGAGGAGGCCAACAGCGTCGCCATGCAGCTGCGTGCCGGCGCCCTGCCGGGGCACCTGACCCTCGTCGAGCAGCAGGTCATCCAGCCCGCCGCCAAGCCCTGAGGCGGAGATAGCCCCGCGCCCGCCGCGCCGGGGCGCCCAAACCCGTCTACGACGTCCGTCCACGACGCCCAAGCCTGTACCCCGGCGGCCCCGAATCACGGGCCGCACCGAGGCCATACGCGCAACCAACGGGCAATTGCCGAAATGCCCGATCAGGCTAAAATTTGCCCCTTGCAGCATGGCGGCCGAAGGCTTCATTCAAGCGGTCGTCATTCGATTTCGGCTATACGAATACCGAGCAGGACTGAAAGCCTTACGCAGGGATAGTACCATGCCGTCCGGCAATGCAGACATTTCCTCGATCCTCGACCGCATTCTGGAAGCGGCGACGGATAACCTCAGGATCGCGAAGATCCTGGTCCAGATGGGCCTCGATCCCAACAACGTCACCTACGACGCGATCTTCAACCGGCTGCTGGAGATCTTCGTCCACAACATCACGCTGGCCAACATGTTCGCCGCGATCGGCGCCGGCTTCTTCGTCGCCACCCTGCTGATGCGAACGATGGTGCCGCTCCGCGTCGCCAACATGATCGGTTGCGGCTTCTTCGCCATCTTCGGCGCGCTCTCGGCCAATGTCTCGACGTTCCTGCTTTATCTGCTGCTGCTTCCGATCAACGCCTTGCGCCTGCGGCAGATGCTCAAGCTGGTCAAGAAGGCGCGCCATGCCGCCGAAGGCGACATGTCGATCGAATGGCTCAAGCCGTTCATGACCGAGCGCAAATATCGAAGCGGCGATACGCTGTTCAAGCTCGGCGATCCGGCCCAGGAGATGCTCCTCACGGTCACCGGCAAGTTCCTGGTCAAGGAGATCAACGTCGAGATTCAGCCCGGCGCGCTGATGGGAGAGCTCGGCTTCCTCACGCCCGACAACCGACGCACGGGAACGATCGAATGCATCGAAGACGGCCAGGTGCTGACGATCACCTACGACCGCCTGCTCGAGATCTACTTCCAGGACCCGCAGTTCGGCTATTATTTCCTGGTGCTGACCAGCCAGCGGCTGCTGCAAAACATCGATCGCTTGCAGAATCAGCTCACCGCAGCGCGATCGGCGACCACGAACAGGATCGCGTGAGCCGGGCGACCGGCTGTGCTTCGGCCGCCCGGCTTCCAATTATTCCCGCGATCAGGCGTTGGTGCCGCCGTCGACCGTGAGGTTCGCGCCCGTGATGTAGGATGCCTCGGGGCTGGCGACGAAGGCCACCAGTGCGGCCACCTCCTCCACCTTGCCGTAGCGGTTGAGCGCGGTCGCCGCCTTCTGCGGGGTTGCCCAGTCGCCGGAGGCAGGGTTCAGATCAGTGTCGATCGGCCCCGGCTGCACGTTGTTGACGGTGATGCCGCGGTCGCCGACCTCACGCGACAGCCCCTGCGTGAACATCCGGATCGCAGCTTTGGTCGCCGAATAAGGCACCAGGCCGGGCGTCATCATGCGCTCGCCGACACATGAGCCGATCGAGATGATCCGGCCATTATTGTTCATCTGCTTCAGTGCGGCCTGCGTCGCAATGAACACGCCGCGGATGTTGAGGTTGATCACCTGGTCCAGCTCCTCCAGCATGGTCTCCTCGAACGTCTTGGGGATCGCCGTGCCCGCATTGTTCACGAGCACATCGAGCTTGCCGAGCGCGCTGACGGTCTTGTCGACCGCAGCCCGCACGGCCTTGGGATCGGTGGCATCCGCCTGGATTGCGATCGCCTTGCCGCCCGCGCCTTCGATCGCCTTGACGACGGCGACTGCAGCGTCCGCACCCTTGCTGTAGGTGATGGCAACTTTGGCGCCATCGGCGGCGAGCCGCTTGGCGATGGCGGCGCCTATGCCGCGCGAGCCGCCGGTGACGAGTGCCGTTTTGCCTTCGAGCTTCTTTGACATGGTGGAGTTCCCTAATGGGGTTGGGGCAAAGGACGGCGGCCGGCTCAGAGTTTTGAGCCGCCGTCGACGTGGATGGTGTCGCCGGTGATCCAGCGTGCGTCGGGAGAGGCGAGGAAGGCGACGGCGCCGGCGATGTCGTCGGGCTCGGCGATCCGCTTCAGCGTCTGCATGGCGAGCGTGTAGTCGCGCCCCTCATCGGTCTTGGCGAAAGACGACATCTCGGTGGCCACCACGCCGGGCGCCACCGCGTTGACGCGCACGCCGCGCGCGCCGAGCGCTGCGGCAAAGTGTTTCACCAGCGTATCGATCGCGCCCTTGGTGGCGGCATAGGCCGGCAGCGTCCCGACCACCGCGTGCGCGGCGAGCGAGGAGACCAGCACGATGCTGCTGCCCTCGTGCAGGATCGGCAGCAATTGCTGCACCAGGAAGAACGGTGCTCGGACGTTGACCGCGAACAGCCTGTCAAAATCGGCAACCGTCGTCTCCTCGATCGCGGCCGCCTTGCCGACGCCGGCATTGGCCACGAGAATGTCGAGCCGGTCGCCGACGATGTTCTTCACCTGCGCCGCCAGTTGGTGCGGCCCCTCCGGCGCGCTCAGATCAGCCCCGATGGCATCGGCGCGGCCGCCGGCTTTGCGGATTTCGGCGACGACAGCCTCCGCCTCCTTGGCGCTTTGCCCGAAATGGACCAGCACCTGCGCGCCGCGCTCGGCCAGCGCCAGCGCCGAGGCGCGGCCGATGCCGCGTGAGGCACCGGTAACGAGCGCAGTCTTTCCCTTGAGATCGGCCATGGTCACCCTCCTTCGCCGGCCGCTGCCCTCCATTCCCTGCCAATCAGGTATGGTTTGGTGCAGCGACCTTCGTCGGGGTGCTATTTGGTGCAGGCTGGCGGTCCTGAAAAAGACTTTGTAAGCTGCGGGACATACCTGTGAGGCATGCCCCATGGAGCTACGTCATCTCCGCTATTTCATTGCGGTCGCCGAGGAGGGCAGCCTCACGGTCGCCGCCGAGAAGCGGCTGCACACGGCGCAGCCCTCACTCAGCCGGCAAATCCGCGATCTCGAATACGAAGTCGGCGTGCCGCTGCTTTCGCGCAGCGTGCATGGCGTCGAGCTGACGGCGGCGGGAAAGGTTTTCCTGGATCACGCACGCCTCGCCCTGACGCAAGCCGACGTGGCGATTGAAGCGGCGCGTCGCGCCGGCCGCCCCGAAAAATCGCGCTTCGCGCTCGGCTTCCTCACGGGACAGGAGATCGACTGGCTGCCCGAAGCGATGCGCGTCCTGCGCAATGAGCTGCCGACGATCGACGTGAGCGTGACGAGCGACTTTTCGCCGGTGCTGGCCGAGGGCCTCATGCGCGGCAATCTCGATCTCGCCTTCATGCGGCGCGAAACTGGAGCTGATGATATCACCTACAGGACCGTGGTCGAGGAAGCGCTGCTTGCCGTGCTGCCGAGCGACCACCGCCTGGCCAAGCTCGACAGCATCGACTTGGCCAAGCTGGAGGGAACACCCTTCATCAACGTGTCGGATACCGCGCCTGCACTTCGCAAGGTCATCGACCGTTATCTCGGCGCCAGCGGCCGGTCGATCGCGGCGGCGCACGAGGCCGACAACCTCGCCATGGCGGTGTCGATGGTCGCCTCTACCCGCGGCTTCGCCCTGATACCGGGCTACATCAAGAACTTTCTTCCCTGGTCCGTCGTTAGTCGCCCGCTCAAGGGCAAGGCGCCGACGATCGACCTCGTCATCGGCTACCACAAGGCCAATACCTCGCCGATCCTTGCAAAGTTTATCTCGAGGCTGGACGACCTGATCGAGCGTGCAACCAAACACATGCCGCGCTGATCGCGGCTCCTGCTCAGCTCAGCAGTAGCGCCATTCCAGGATCGCCCTTCTCCATCGCCTGCCGATAGGCCGCCCGCGCACCGATACGGCCGAGATATTTGACCACATTCGGACACCGCGCGAGATCGTAGGGCTGGAAATAGCGCATCGTGGTGAGCGAGAAGCCCATCATGATGTCGGCGGTGGTGAAGGCGGGGCCCGCCAGATATTCCACATCGCGCACGCGTGCGTCGACGAGATCGAAGGCACGGTCGAGGCGCGCCCTGGTCGCGACCAGCATCGGATTGTCCTCGGCGAGCTTGAGCCGGTTCAGCATCATCAGCCGGCCCATGCCGGCCTGCAACGTGCCGTTGGCGAAATGAAACCAGTACAGGAATGGTGCGAAGTCGGGCGCGTCCGGGCCGAGCACGAGGCGGCCCTTGCCGTACTTCGCCATGATGTAATCAACGATGGCGCCCGACTCGGCGAGCACGAGATCGCCGTCGACGATGACGGGGGCCGCCCCGATCGGATGCAGCGCCTTGTAGTCGGGCGGCGCCAGCATGGTGACGGAATCGCGCGCATAGCGCTTCAGCTCATAGGGAATCTCGAGCTCCTCGCAGAGCCAGACGATGCGTTCGGATTGTGATTTGCCGAGGTGATGGACGGTGAGCATGGGCGTCTCCTTGCGACTTCAATTTGGATCAGCCGCGATGCCACATCATACTCTGTCATTGTGGAGCCAGCGTCGATCACGGTCAGCTTTCGTGCCCTACCCCGCCTCATCGGTCACCATGCGCGCCACGACGCGGTCACGGCGGACCAAGTGGTGCCAGAGGGCTGCGATCACATGGACCGCAATCAGGGCCAGCAGCACATAGGCAAAGAAGATGTGGCGGTCCTCATAGGCGCCCGCCGCCACTTTGTCCGGAGAGGTGAATTGCGGCACGTTGAACAGGCCAAAGAAGTCGGAATAATTCGGCGTGCGCGCGCCGGAATGCGCCCAGCCCAGCATCGCGACCAGGATGACGACGAGATAGAGCGCGCCATGGCTGACACGAGCCGCGATCTTCTGCCAGCGCGAGGTCTCGGCCGGCAGCGCCGGCGTCGGGTTGAAGGCGCGCCAGACCAGGCGCAGCACCGTAAGCAGCAGGATCACATAGCCGAAGTCGGCGTGGATCGAGCGATAGAAGAACTTGTCGGCACGCGCGGGGATGTGGTTCATCCACCAGCCAAAGCCGATCATGTCGATGATCGCCAGCGCCAAACCCCAGTGAAACCACCGGGCAATGCTCCCCCAGCCGGTCCTCGTATTTCTGATCACGGAAGCCCCCCGAAAATTTGCGGATATCCCAACCGCAGCGCACGGCTGCAAATAGCCGGGACATGCGGCAAAGGTGAAATTGAATCGTTCCAAACTGGGCGCCAGCCATCCCCGCCGCAAAACCGCCCAAAAAACCGAATGGTAACCATGGCGCCTTAAGGTAACGCCGTGACCAAGTCCCCGACGATCCTGGTATTCGATTCCGGCCTCGGCGGCCTCACCGTGCTGCGTGAGGTCGTCGCCGCGCGCCCGGACGCGCATTACGTCTATGTCGCAGACGACGCCTTCTTCCCCTATGGCCATCACAGCGAGGACGAGATCATCGCCCGCGTCGTGCCGCTGATGGGGGAGCTGATCGGCGCCCATGATCCTGACCTCGTCGTCATCGCCTGCAACACCGCCTCCACCCTGGTCCTATCGCATCTGCGGACCGCTTATTCCGTGTCCTTCGTCGGCACGGTGCCGGCGATCAAGCCGGCCTGCGCCCGGTCGAAGACCCGGCGAGTCTCGGTGCTCGGCACCAAAGGCACCGTGAAGCGCGAATACACCAAGGCGCTGATCCGCGATTTCGCGCAGGGCTGCGAGGTTACGCTGGTCGGCTCGCCCGAGCTTGCCTCGCTTGCGGAGCGTGAGCTCAGCGGCCACCCGATCAGCGACGGCGATATCCTCGCCGAGCTCACCCCCTGCTTCGTCGGCGATGCCGGGGATGCGACGTCGCGCACGGACACGGTGGTGCTCGCCTGCACGCATTATCCGCTGCTGCTCGACCGGCTGGAGCGGCTGGCGCCCTGGCCGGTCGATTGGATCGATCCTGCGCCCGCCATCGCGCGCCGCGTCTCGGACCTGCTCGGCCCGCACAGTGGCGACATCGTGCAATCCGGCGCGGAGATGATTTTTACGTCGAACCGCGCGCATGGACTTGGGGCGACCCTGACGCCGTTCTTCGGCGGCCGCGCGCCGGCCTGACTTTTCGCAGACACGGCGCGCTGCTAGGCTTCGCCGTCGTCATCTTGCGCAAGGTCATCTCATGCCGGTCCCCGCAACGCCGCTCAATCGCCTCCGCCAATTATGGAGCGAGGGACGCCCCGCCTTCGGCGCGATCGCAACGATCCCGAGCGTGCAGATGGTGCAGATCATGGCGCGCTCGCTCGACTGGATCATCGTCGATCTCGAGCACGGCCCGATTGGATTGACCGAAGCGCATGCGATGATTGCCGCGACGACGGGCACGCCGTGCACGCCGCTGGTGCGGATCGCGGCGAACGAGCCGTGGCTTGCGAAAGCGCCGATGGACATCGGCGCCTTCGGCATCAATTTCCCGATGATCACGAACCGCAGCGAGGCGGAGAAGGCGGTGCGCAGCGTGCGCTATCCGCCGCGCGGCGATCGTCTCTGGGGCCCGTTCCACGCGCCGTTCCGCTGGGGCCAGTCGATGCCGGACTACATGGCGTCAGCCGACGACGAGATGCTCTGCATGATCACCATCGAGCATGTCGACGCGGTCAACCGCATCGACGAGATCATGGCAACACCGGGCATCGACGTCGCCGTCATCGGCCCCGGCGATCTCGCCACGTCCATCAACAAGCGCGGTCAGATGGACGATCCCGAGCTGCTCGAACTGGTCGCCCGCGCTGAAGCCGGCATTCTCAAGAGCGGCGTCCCGATCGGCGGCGTGGCGCGCACCGCCGAGCAGGCCAACGCCTTGATCGACCGCGGCTACCGCGCGATCGCACTCGGCTTCGACTGGTCGCTGTTCCAGCGCGGCATCATGGCGGCGTTCGACGGTATCAAGCGCTGAACAGGCCGATTGCCACCTTGCCGGCGGGCGGCGCGGCCGGACGCCACACCCATCCCGGAATTGAGACGGGCTACGTGCCGGAAGGCGAGCTCAATCTTCTCGTCGAGGGGCAGCCGGACAAGACCCTGAAGGCTGTGATTCCTATCAAATCCCGTCAGGCGTCGTCCACGATGCCAAGGCCAATGGCGATAAATCATTGAAAGTACTTGGAATTTACGTCGTCGACAAAACCAAGCCGCTGGCCTCGCCGGCCCTCTGATAAGGCCGAACCGATCCGCTCCCAACCGGGTTGGTTCGTGCTAGAGCAGACGGCGAGCGGGAGCCCGCTTGCTGCCCATATTTTAATCCGCGGGAACCGGAGAGCGATGCGCGGGAAATCCAAGACCATTTCGCTGCCGCGCCGCCTGATCATCGACCTCATGCGCGCGTCGATGGACGTGCCGTTCGTCTCGCTGTCCCGCCCGCTCAATATCCGGCCCCTGCTGGAGGCCCGCGCAGGCGCGATGGCGCCCGCCGGCTGGGCCGCGATGTTCGTCAAGGCCTTCGCCCTGGTCGCCAGGGACGAGCCGGTCCTGCGCACCGTCTATGCCAAATGGCCCTGGCCGTCGCTCTACGAGCTGCCGAAGAGCGTGGCGCTGATCGCCATCGCCCGGGTCGAGGACGGTGAGGAATGCGTGATGCCCCAGCGAATCGCGGCCCCGGAAGCCATGGCGCTGGCCGCGATCGATGCCGAGATCCGGCGCGCCAAGACGGCGCCGATCGACGACGTCCCGATGTTCCGCAAGATCATGCGGGCGACCCGCCTGCCACTGCCGCTGCGGCGGCTGTCCTGGGCGGTGGGGCTGAATTTTGGCCGGCAGAGGGGCAATTGGTTCGGCAGTTTCGCGGTGAGCTCGGTGGCCGCCTATGGCGGCGGCGAGCTCCACCCTGTGACGCCCGGCCCCTTCATCGTCAGCTATGGGGTGGTCGCGCCGGACCAGACCATCCATGTCGTGATCCGCTGGGATCATCGGGTCACCGACGCCGCCCCGATTGCCCGGGTCCTGACCCGGCTGGAACAAGTCCTGAACACTGAAATCGCTGCCGAATTACGGGTGGCCGGCGCCAAGCCGATCCGGGCGGTCGGGACCTGATGTCGCGGCCATTCGCATTGACAGAACGACCCAAACTCTCCTAAAAGCCCCCTGCTCGCGGGCCGATTTCGGCCCGCGAAGCGTTTCGCGACCCGTGGTCCTGTCCCTTCAAGCTTTGGGGATCGGACCTGTCAGTGCCGGGCTAGCCCGTCACCCAGGAGGGCGCGTTTCCTCAAACCATGAACCTATAGAGGACGCGATGACCAAGCGCAGTGAGGCGAAGTACAAACTCGATCGCCGTATGGGCCAGAACATCTGGGGCCGCCCGAAGAGCCCCGTCAACCGCCGCGAATACGGCCCCGGCCAGCACGGCCAGCGCCGCAAGGGCAAGCTCTCCGACTTCGGCGTGCAGTTGCGCGCCAAGCAGAAGCTGAAGGGCTACTACGCCAATATTTCCGAGCGTCAGTTCCACGGCATCTATGTCGAGGCGAGCCGCCTCAAGGGTGACACCGGCGAGAATTTGATCGGCCTGCTCGAGCGTCGTCTCGACGCGATCGTGTACCGCGCCAAGTTCGTCTCGACGATCTTCGCCGCCCGCCAGTTCATCAACCACGGCCACATCAAGGTGAACGGCCGCAAGGTCAACATCTCGAGCTACCAGATCAAGGTCG
This sequence comes from Bradyrhizobium genosp. A, assembly GCF_049949275.1. Lineage (NCBI taxonomy): Bacteria > Pseudomonadati > Pseudomonadota > Alphaproteobacteria > Hyphomicrobiales > Nitrobacteraceae > Bradyrhizobium > Bradyrhizobium genosp. A. Next base: position 5,615,123 of record NZ_CP188196.1, read on the forward strand.
GCGACGTGATCGAGGTCAAGGAAGCCTCCAAGCAGCTTGCCCACGTTCTCGAGGCGAGCCAGCTCCCCGAGCGCGATACCCCCGACTATCTCGAAGTCGACCACGGCAAGATGACCGCCAAGTACGTGCGCATCCCCGGCCTCTCCGACGTGCCGTTCCCGGTGCAGATGGAGCCCCATCTGGTCGTCGAATTCTATTCGCGCTGATAGTTCGGCAAATCAATCGCTCAAAGGCCCCGGTTCACCGGGGCCTTTTTGTTTGCTAGCATGCCATCAATGTCTCGCATGGACGACCAGCTCGCCAATGCGCTGCCTTCGGCAACGCCGACTGAAGCGTCGCTTCGAGCGTGGGAGACCCTCTCCCGCGACGAGCAGGTCTGCCGATATCGGGGGCTGTTCGCTCTGCCTGATTGCAATACCTTCACAGCCGACACGCCAGAGGTAATCCTCCTCGCCGCCCGACAGCGCGTCGCTCAACGTTCGCGTGGCTAGTACGGATCATCGGGACACGCACGCGAGACGTCGCAACTGTTCGACTAGATGAAATGACGAGACAGCCCCATGCTCTACACCCCTCCTCCGATCGATCCCAAGGCGCCGCCGGTGCGCATCAATCTGCTGTCGGATACACAGACCAAGCCGACGGCCGCCATGCGCGAGGCGATGGCGCGGGCGGAGGTCGGCGACGAGCAGGTCGGCGACGACCCGACCGTGAATGCGCTGTGCGAGCGCGTCGCCGAGCTGATGGGCAAGGAGGCGGCGGTCTACATGCCCTCGGGCACGATGTGCAACGTCACCGCGACGCTGGTGCATTGCCGTCCAGGCGACGAGATCCTGGCGCATGAGACCGCCCATATCATCGCCCGCGAAGGCGGCGCGCATGCCGCGATCGGCGGCTTCCAGGTGACGCAGCTCAAGGGCGCCGACGGCCAGTTCACGCCGGAGACGTTCCGCAAGGCCCTGCATCCGCGCACGCGCTACCAGCCGACGCAGACCGTCGTGAGCGTCGAGCAGACCGCCAATATCGGCGGCGGCACGATCTGGAAGAAGGCCGCGCTCGACGAGATCGTCGCGATCGCCAAGCAACATGGCCTCGTCACCCACATGGACGGCGCGCGCCTGCTGAATGCGACCGTCGCGAGCGGCATCTCGCCGCGCGATATGACCGCCGGTTGGGATTCGGCCTGGATTGATTTCTCCAAGGGCCTGGGCGCGCCGATCGGCGGCGTGCTCGCAGGCACCCGCGCCTTCATCGATGCGGTCTGGCAATGGAAGCAGCGCCTCGGCGGCTCGATGCGGCAGGCCGGCGTCTGCGCGGCCGCCTGCATCTACGCGCTCGACCACCACGTTGAGCGCCTCGCCGACGATCACGCCAATGCGCGGGCTCTGGCCCGCGGCCTGTCGCAGATCTCGGGCGTCGAGGTGCAGGAGCCCGAGACCAATCTCGTGTTCTTCAAGCCCGACGGCGCCGGCATCGCGGGCGACAAGATGGTTGCCGCACTGCGCCAACGCGGCGTGACGCTTGCGATGATGGACGGCCGCATCCGCGCCTGCACCCATCTCGACGTCAATGCGAGCCAGATCGAGGAGACGATCGGCCACGTCAGAGAGATCGTGCGCGGCGCGTAACGCGCCAAAACAAGAATCTACCGCCCCATCGCCTGATAGATCAGCGTCTTCAGCGCGAGCTGGATCCGGCCGCGCTGCGACGGGGTCTGCACCATGAATATCCCGAACAGATCGTCTTCGGGATCGATGAAGAAGAAGGTGCCGCCGACGCCGTCCCAGCGATATTCGCCGAGCGGCCACGACGTGCCTGGCGGCACCGAGGTGCGCACGGCGAAGCCGAGGCCGTAGCCCGAGCTCTCGCCCGGGTAATAGTTCTTGTCGCGCTCAACATGGGTTTCGGGACCGAGGTGATCCGACGCCATCAAGGCGAGGGTTTCCGGCTTCAGGTAGCGTCGGCCATCGAGGGTGCCGCCGTTGAGCAGCATCTGTGAGAAGCGCGCATAGTCACTGATGGTGCCGACGAGGCCGCCGCCGCCCGACTCCCACCTCAGTGGCTTGCGGGGATCGCGGACCTGCGTCATCGGGCTGATCGCGCGGTCCTCCGGCATCGGCTCGGCGATGCGCGGCCACTTGGCGGGATCGGCGACATAGAACGCGGTGTCCTTCATCCCGAGTGGATCGAGCAGCCGCTCCTTCGCGAACTGGAACAGCGATTTGCCCGATATCACCTCGACGATGCGGCCGAGCACATCGGTCGAGTGGCCGTAATCCCAGATCGTCCCGGGCTGCTCGGCGAGCGGCAGCGCGGTGATCTTCGCGACGAGTTCGGCGTTGGTCAGATCCCTGTTGTGGAACAGACCGGCGTCGGCATAGAGCTTGTTCACCAGGCCCCCGCCGTAATAGCCATAGGGGATTCCGGCGGTGTGGCGCATCAAATCCTCGATCGTCACTGGGCGATTGAGCGGCTCCAGCTCCAGCGAGATCTTGTCGTCCTCGGCCTTCTTCTCCACGCCGACCTTCATGCCAGCAAAAGCCGGAATGTACTTCGAGACAGGATCATTGATCGCGAGCTTGCCCTCCTCGACCAGCATCATCGCCAGGACAGAAGTGACCGGCTTCGACATCGAATAAAGCCGGAAGATCGTGTCCGCGCTCATCGAGATCTCGGTTGCGACGTCGCGGACGCCGAAATTCTCGTAATAGACAGGCTTGCCGTGTTGCTGGAGCAAGAGGATCGCACCCGGAATCTTGCCGGTCGCGATCTCGTTCCTGATGTAGTCGGAGACTTTCGCCAGGCCGTCGGGCGTGAAGTTGTGCGCGCGGCCCTCGGAGCCCGCCTGCGCACCGACAACGTTGAACAAAAGGACGAGCGCCGCGAGAAGCGCGCGGCGCCCGAACATGTCACTTCTCCATGGCTTCATAAATCAGTTGCTTCAATGTCCGTTGGATGCGCTGGCGCTCGGTCGGGGTCTGCTCCAGCAGCACGAAGAACATGTCCTGCTTGGGATCGATGACGAAATAGCAGCCGGAGGCGCCGTCCCACTTCAATTCCCCGAGATCGCCGGGCGGCGGTGGTTTTGCGTTGCCGGGATCGGTGCGGACGGCAAGGCCGAGCCCGAAGCCAAAGCCGTCGCCAGGGAAATAGAAATAATCGCGATCGACGCCGGAGCCGGGGCCGACCTGATCCGTCACCATCAGCTTGAACGTCTCGGGCTTCAGGATGGTCTTGCCGTCGAGCGAGCCGCCATTGAGCAGCATCTGCGCGAAGCGCTCGTAATCGGCCATGGTCGTCACCATGCCGCCGCTGGCAAACTGGATCTTCTTGACGACCATCGGATCATTGATGCGGCCAACACGAAAATCGGCGTCATTCGGCACTGGCTGCGCCAACAGCTTCTGCTTCCCTGGATCGGTGACGAGGAAGCCGGTGTCGACCATGCCGAGCGGACCGAGCAGCGTCTCCTGCTCGATATCGAGCAGCGGCTTGCCCACCGCGACCTCCATGACACGGGCCAAAATGTCGGTGGAATGGCCGTATTGCCAGAGTGCGCCCGGCTGGTTGTGCAGCGGCAGCTTTGCGATGCGCTCGGCGAACTCGGCAAGATCGAAATCGCCGTCATAGATCTTGGCGTCGCGATAGGCCTTGCGGACCAGACTGTCGCCATAGAAGCCGTAGGTGATGCCCGAGGTGTGCGTCATCAGGTCGTGCACCGTGATCGGCCGGTTCGGGGGCACGAGCTCGAGCGACTTGGTGCCGTCCTCGGCCTTCTTCTCGACGCCAACCTTCACATTGGCAAAGGACGGGATGTATTTGGATACGGGATCGTCGAGCTTGATCTTGCCGTCCTCGACCAATTTCATCGCGGCCACCGAGGTGATCGCCTTGGTCATCGAGAACAGGCGGAAGATCGTCTTGTCGGTGATCGGCGCCTTGCTGACGACATCCTGCACGCCGAAGGCCTCGTGATAGACCGGCTTGCCACCCTGCTTGATCAGCACGGTTGCGCCGGCGATCTTGCCGGTCGCGACCTCGTTCTTGAAGAACTCGCTGACCTTCGCGAGTTTGTCCTGATTGAAATGCGCGCCGGCCGGAATCTCATAGGTGCCTTCCGCACGCGCAAGCGACATCGTCCCAAACGAGACAAGCGCACCGCAGACCAAGGCAAATCGTCCAAAACGTAAAATCATAACCCCTCCCCGGAAGTTGGCTGGACGGAGTGTACTGACGGCGTCATCAGGCACAAGGGCTGCCGTACCGCAAGCGCCTCGGCATGGAGCTTGGCGCTTGGCTCGGAGAAGCAGCAGAAAACGACCCGACCAACGGATGGCGCAATAAGCAACATCTCGACGGTCGTGCGGACGGCGATCTCGGCCGCCCGGTCGGCTGGAAAACGATAGATGCCGGTCGAAATCGCGGGGAACGCCACCGAGGTCAGCTTGTGCTTCCCACACAGCTCCATCGACCGTCGATAGCAGGAGGCGAGCAGGTCGTCCTCGCCGATCGTGCCGCCGTTCCAGACCGGTCCGACGGTATGGATCACATGCGTGGCCTTGAGCCGATACCCCTTGGTGATTTTGGCGTGGCCGGTCTTGCAGCCATGGAGCATGCGGCATTCGGCGACGAGCTCGGGGCCCGCCGCGCGATGGATTGCACCGTCCACGCCGCCCCCGCCAAGGAGCGACGTATTGGCGGCGTTGACAATGGCGTCAACGCTCAGTGTTGTGATGTCAGCAACGATGATTTCAAGCTGGACGCCGCCGATCTGGCGCATCAGCACCGTCACGTATCAGGCCGCGACCGCGACGCCCTTCTCGGAGAGCAGCTGCTGCAATTCGCCGGCCTGGAACATTTCGCGGACGATATCGCAACCGCCGACGAACTCACCCTTCACATAGAGCTGCGGGATGGTCGGCCAGTTCGAATATTCCTTGATGCCGTTACGCAGTTCGGCGGATTCGAGAACGTTGAGGCCCTTATAGCCGACGCCGATGTGGTCGAGGATCTGGACGACCTGGCCGGAGAAACCGCACTGCGGAAATTGCGGCGTACCTTTCATGAACAGAACCACGTCGTTCGACTTCACTTCGTTGGCGATGAATTCCTCGATGCTCATATCCGTGTCCTTTTGGGGCGGAGCCCTTAACAGCCAATTCGGGCAGGCTCAGCCGATTTAACCCGATACCTGCCTATATAGGTAGCCCAAACCGTTGTGCATCCAAAGTAAAATGGCGGCGAACGGCCCCTGGGCGGCCGGGCCTGATGGACCCGGCCCCATTGCATGATGGCATGAATATCATCACCGGGGAGGACTTTCATACCGTAACGGAGCCCCTATCTAGGACGAACCTTGGTTTTGGAACCGGGTCTCGCCAACGACGTTCTCTTGTGCTGTCTGGAGAAAAACGTGACGAAACAAGCATCCGCTACGGCCAGTCCGCCGCTTTCGTCATTGTTGGCCGACCCGGGCGGCCTCGCCCAGAGGCTGGAAGACGCGTTTGTTGCTGTCCGGGACGAGACCGAGCGCCGGGCCGCGCCGCTGTCGGCGGAGGACCAGCAGATTCAGTCCATGCCGGATGCGAGCCCGGCGAAATGGCACCGGGCGCATACCACCTGGTTCTGGGAGCAGTTCTTGCTCGGCGAGCACGCCCCTGGCTACCGGCCCTTCCACCCCGACTTCGCCTTCCTGTTCAATTCCTATTACGTCAGCGCCGGCCCCCGCCATGCCCGCAATCATCGCGGCGACGTCACCCGGCCCAGCGCCGACGAGGTCGGCGCCTATCGCCGCTATGTCGATGCGGCCGTCGTCAATTTCTTCCGCGAGGCTGGCGAGGACAAGCTCCGCGAGATCGCGCCGCTGGTCGAGGTTGGATTGAACCATGAGCAGCAGCATCAGGAATTGATGTTCACTGACATCCTGCACGCCTTCGCGCAGAACCCGGTCTATCCGGCTTACGACCCGGACTGGCGCTTCCCGGCCGCGACGCGCACGGGTGAGGATTGGCTGACGCTGAACGAGGGCATCCACACCGTCGGCCATGTCGACGACGGCTTTCATTTCGACAACGAAAAACCCGCGCATCGCGCGCTCGTCGGCCCGGTCAAGCTCGCCCGCAATCTCGTGACCAATGGCGAATGGCTCGCCTTCATGCGTGACGGCGGGTACCGGACGGCAACGCTGTGGCTGATGGACGGCTTCGCCGCAGCCAGCAAGGAAGACTGGCAAGCGCCGGGTCATTGGCGCGAGGTCGATGGTGCGTGGCAGGTGATGACGCTCGCGGGCCTCAAGCCGGTCGATCCCGACGTACCGGTCTGCCACGTCAGCTATTACGAGGCCGATGCGTTCGCGCGCTGGGCCGGAAAACACCTGCCGACCGAGATGGAATGGGAGGTCGTCGCGCGCGCCGGCGAGCTCAACGACGCCTTCGGCATCGTCTGGCAGTGGACGCGCAGCTCATACTCACCCTATCCCGGCTATCGCGCCATCGAGGGCGCACTCGGCGAGTACAACGGAAAGTTCATGATCAACCAGCTGGTGCTGCGCGGCTCTTCACTTGCGACGCCTGGCGGTCACAGCCGTGTCACATATCGCAATTTCTTCTATCCGCACCACCGCTGGCAGTTCACCGGACTGCGGCTCGCTGACTACGAGTAAAAATTATCCGACGACAAATACGCGCCGGACAGCGCGTTCAGGAGAGTATCATGAATGTGCACGCCAGCGCTTTGGCCGAAGCCCATCTGCCTGACGAACAGACGACCGCCTTCGCCCGCGAGGCCATTGAGGACCTCTCGCAGCAGCCGAAAAAATTGTCGCCGAAATATTTTTATGACGCGACCGGATCGGAGCTGTTCGAGGCGATCACGCGCCTTCCCGAATATTATCCGACGCGCACCGAGCTTGCGATCCTGAAGGAGCGCGGCAGCGAGATCGCAAAAATCATTCCGGAGCATGCGGCATTGGTCGAGTTCGGCGCAGGCGCGACCACGAAGGTCCGTCTGCTGCTGAACCACTGCAAGTTCGCAGCCTATGTCCCGGTCGATATCTCAGGCGATTTCCTGAAAGCGCAGGCCAACGGGCTCAAGCGAGACTTCCCCTCACTCGGCATCTATCCGGTAGCCGCCGACTTCACCACGCCGTTCGAGCTGCCCAAGGCGGTTGCGACGATGCCCAAGGTCGGCTTCTTCCCCGGCTCGACCATCGGCAATTTCGAGCCGCATGAGGCGCAGGCTTTCCTGAAGAGCGCGCGCGCTATTCTGGGCCGGGGCGCGCAGATGATCATCGGTGCCGACCTGGAGAAAGAGGAGCGCCTGCTCCACGCCGCCTACAATGACGCGGCAGGCGTCACCGCACGTTTCAACCTCAATGTGCTCGTGCGGATCAACCGCGAGCTCGGCGGCAATTTCGACCTCTCCGCCTTCACCCATGGCGCGATCTACAATCACGCGCGGCACCGCATCGAGATGCACCTGATCAGCCGGAAGAGCCAGATCGTGCGCCTGCTCGGCACTAGCTTCTCGTTCCGTCCGGGCGAGAGCATTCACACCGAGAACAGCTACAAATACAGCCTCGAGCGTTTTGCCGGGCTGGCGCAAGGCGCCGGCTGGCGGGTGCGCGAGAGCTGGACGGACGCAGCGAAGATGTTCTCGGTGCATGCGTTGGAGGCGGCGGAGTAAACGCTTCGGCCGTCGCTTGTGGCGCATCCTTCGAGACGCCCGCCTTGGGCGGGCTCCTCAGGATGAGGATGGAGTGCGCGGCACGAGTTTCAACGGGCGCCAATGCTGATAAGCCTCATCCTGAGGAGACCGCGCAGCGGTCGTCTCGATGGACGAGGCGCTTGCTCAGGCCGCGCCAGATTCACTGCTCCTCGGCCTCTTCCGGCTTTGATCCCAGCGACACCGACTCCCACACCGCGACGACAATCATGATCACGCTCGTCGCGACCGACAGCCAGAGCGGCAAGAGATCTGCCGCGAACCACCACAGCGCCAGCAGCAGAATGATGCCGATGCCGTGGGAGAGCTGGAGGAAGCCGCGGATCGCGTGCTTGAACAGGATGGTGCCGACCAGAAACACCAAGGGACCACCGATCGTGCTCACGATCGTTCTGACATCGGAATGGCCGGTCGGATGTTTCAGCACCAGTTCGTCCGAGACCGCGGTCAGGATGATGCCAGCGATGATCGGCATGTGCAGATAGGTATAGGCCAGCCGCGCCAGCCGGCCCGAATCGGCGGTCTTCGAGATCAGCTCGGCGCCGGCCTCGGCTCCCTTGTGGAAATAGATCCACCACATCGCAATGCTGCCGACGAGCGCGGAGACGAAGGCCAGGATGTTGCCCCCGGTCCAGTCCAGTTCGGCGAAGGTCGCACCGTTGACGACAACGGCCTCCCCGAGCGCGATGATCACGAAGAGGGAGCAGCGCTCGGCCATGTGGCCACCCTCGACGCGCCAGGCCTCGACCGACGAGAAGCCCAGTTTCGGCACCCAGAAGCGCACCGTGGGCGCGATGTACTCCCAGCTGACCGCTGCGATCCACAGCCATAGCCGCGCCGCTCCCTCGGACAGGCCGCCCGCGATCCATAACACCGCGGAGATTGAAAGCCATGTCAGGATGCGGATCGCGTTGTGCCGGACGGCGGTTCGATGCCGCGGGGTCGCCAACAGCCAGAAGGCGGTGCGCCCCACTTGCATGGTCGCATAGGCGATCGCGAACCACAGGCCCCGCCCCTCGAACGCGGTCGGGATCGTCGTCGACAGCACGAGGCCGCCCAGCATCATCAGGAAGATCAGGATGCGGACCGGCGTCAGATCCGGATCGAGCCAGTTGGTGACCCAGGCGGTATAGACCCATACCCACCACACCGCGAGAAACAGCACCGTGACATGCACCGCGCCGAGCGGCGTGAACTGGTGCAGCAGCGTGTGCGAGACCTGCGTGACCGCAAAGACGAAGACGAGGTCGAAGAACAGCTCGGCATTGGTGACGCGGCTGTGCTGGTTCGGCTGGATGACGCGAAACATCGCGCCGCGCGGATTGTCCGCAGCCATTCGCGTCCCCCGTCGCGCGATCAGGTCAGGTGCCGGGTACGCCGGTTTGCAGCGCCAGCGCATGCAGCACGCCGCCCATCTGGCCCTGCAGGGACCGATAGACGATCTGGTGCTGCTGGACGCGGGACTTGCCGCGGAAGGATTCCGAGATCACGGTCGCGGCATAGTGGTCGCCATCGCCGGCGAGGTCACGGATGGTCACCTCGGCATCGGGGATCGCTGCCTTGATCATCGCCTCGATATCGTGGGCGTCCATGGGCATTCGGGTCTTGCTCCTAAATGTCGGCTCTGCGGCCTCGGCGTCGAATCGCTTGCCGGGGTCCCCGGACCGGCAGGGCCAAACTTAGCGTGAACGGCCTTCTACGTCACGCCTTCAGGCACTATATCCCTGATCCCATCAGGATAAAGGCACGACAAAGTGCCGCGCGCGGCAGATTGATCGAAAAGGCATGAAATCATGAAGCTTCCGGGCCCCGACCACCCCATCACCATCACCCAAAACCCCCGACGCGTCCGCGTCACGGCGGGCGACATCGTGATTGCCGAGAGCACCAGGGCGCTGACGCTGAAAGAGGCCAAATATCCGGCGGTGCAATATGTGCCGCGCGAGGACGCCAATATGGCGCTGCTGGAGCGCACCGAGCGCACCACCCACTGCCCCTACAAGGGGGACGCCAGCTATTACAGCATCAAGGCCGACGGCAAGACGCTCGACAACGCCATCTGGACCTATGAGACTCCTTTCCCCGCGATGACGGAGATATCAGGCCATCTTGCCTTCTATCCGGACAAGGTGAAGATCGAGGAAGTGGGCTAAGCTCGCTGGCGCCGCGACGCAGGGGCGACCATCAGGTCGCCTCCCCTCAGTCGACACAAGGCACGAGATGCCGCGCAAGGCCGCAAGACTGATTGGGGTTGCGTTGCTGGGATTGGCCGGCGTCCTCGTCGCATTGACCGCTGCCGGACTGGGTTTTCGCGCCTATCGCCAGCATCTTGCTGCCGAAACTCTCGCGATCCGCTCGCCTGCCGGCGTGCAGGAGGGCGCGTTCGTCGACATCGGCGGCATCAAGCAATGGATTCAAATCCGCGGCGAGGATCGGGATAACCCGGTTCTCCTGTTTGTCCACGGCGGCCCCGGAGGGACGACCTTGCCGATCTCGTCGGGTTGGCGTCCCTGGGAGAAGCATTTCACCGTCGTACAGTGGGACCAGCGCGGCACCGGCCGCACCTATGGCGCGGCCGGGGATACGCTCGCGCCAACCATGACGCTGGAGCGGATGACACAGGATGGCGTCGAGCTGGCCGAATACCTGCGGGCGCATCTGCACAAGGACAAAATTGTTCTGGTCGGGCATTCCTGGGGCTCGTTTCTGGGCATTCACATCGTGAAGCAACGCCCCGATCTGTTCTCGGCCTATGTCGGCACGGGCCAAGTGGTTGGCAGGACGACCTTCGAGAAAGCCTTCGCGCTGATGATCGCGCGCCTGCAAGCGCTGGCGCAGTCCAAAAATGATCGCGATGCGCTTGCGGAGCTGACGCCAATGGCGTCACACCCGGCCCTCACCCCGGACAATCGCCTGATCGCGGACAAATGGAGACAGGCGCTGGGCCTGCCGCCCGCCGATGGCTTCCAGCTCGCCGGTCCCGTCCAGCCGCTCTTCATGCCGGATGTATCGCTGCTCGACTTGTACAATTGGTGGAGGGGCGCCGTCTTCTCAGCCAGATATCTGACCGGACGGAACGGGCCGATGTTTCAAAGCGACATGGCCTCGATCGGGTTCGAATTTGCGATCCCGATGTTCTTCATCCAGGGCGATGCGGATGGCGTGACGCCGGGCGAACCTGTCGAGCAATACTTCAAAGAGATCACCGCCCCGCATAAGGAATTTGCCTGGGTTCGCGGCGGCGACCATTTCATTCCGTTCGATCGCTCCGATGAATTCCTGGCCGAGCTGATGGCCCGCGTCATGCCGTTCACGCGCAATTGAGAGCAGCGCGACGGCCCGCTACGCTCTAAATATCGTGAGCCCGAGTATCAGCAGCACCAGGAAGATCACGACGAAGACGTAGAACAGGAAGCGGGCGATATCGGCGGAGGCGGCCGAGATGCCAGTGAAGCCGAGCACACCTGCCACGATCGAGATCAGCAGGAAGATCAGCGCCCATTTCAGGATGGTCATCGCCAGCTCCGACGCGTCTGTGCGGCCTTTTGGCGGGCGGCCCTCAACCATTTCGTGAACGCTAACTTCACCACACTGAGCCGGTTCCTGAGGATGCCGGTCGGAAGCAACGAATGGCCCAAACTGCCCTTGCTGAATCCGGTTCCAGGCGGCAGAATCGTGCAGGAACAGAGACAGAACCGGGGCCACCATGAGCACGATCTCACAGTCAGCGACGATTGGCGCCGAAGCGCATGCCTCGCCAAAAAGCAAGACGCGCAACCTGTCGCTGGATCGCGCCCGAACCTTCCTGACGTTGGTGGTGCTGCTGCACCACGCCGTCATCCCCTATACCTATTTCGGTCACACCGACCCGAAGTTCTTCTTCGGCTTCGACATGGTCGTACTCGCCACCGACAGCTTCTTCATGGCGATGTTCTTCTTCTTGTCGGGCTTGTTTGCGTGGTCAGGCATCGCCCGCAAGGGAGCGCTGAGCTATTTGACAGATCGCCTGCTGCGGCTTGGGCTGCCGTTCGTGATCTGCGCATTCACGATCATTCCGCTCGCCTACTACGCCATCTCGCTCCGGCAAAATCCCGAGATCGGCTTCTCGGAGTACTGGTGGAATATGGTCACGAAGGGCCCGTGGCCGAGCGGGCCGATCTGGTTCCTCTGGGTCCTGCTTGGCTTCGACGTGGTTGCCTGCATCCTGCATCGACTGTCACCCAACCTGCTCGATCCAATCAATCGCCTGTCGCTGCACGGCCGCCGCCGGCCCGCGGTGTTCTTCGCGGTCATGCTTGCCGTCACCGCGGCGTTCTATGTTCCCGGGCTGATGTATTTTGGGCCAAGCCGCTGGTTCGAGTTCGGGCCGTTCTCGGTGCAGCACGGGCGCGTGCTGCTCTATGCGAGCTACTTCTTTTTCGGCGCCGGCATCGGCGTCGCGAATATCGACCGCGGACTGCTCGCGGCTGACGGCCGGATGGCGAAGGTCAGCTGGGACTGGATGGTCTTGGCAATCGTTCCGTATTGCCTGCTCTGGGTACTGATCTACATCAAGCGCGAAATACTGGGAAATCCGTCACCGCAGCCGAACTGGTATGAGGGGCTCTATGCCATCTGCTTCGCTGTCTTCAGCGTGGCCATCATGTTTCTGATCCTGGCCTTCTTCCAGAGGTTCAAACAATCAGGTTCGGCCAGACTACTCGATCCGATGCAGGCGGACGCCTATGGCATGTTTTTGGTGCACTACCCGATCGCGCTTTGGCTGCAATACTTGCTGTTCGACTATGACCTGCCAGCGATTATCAAGGCGACGGTTGGATTCGTGCTGACAGTCGCGTTCAGTTGGGCGCTGACGCGCGCCTTGCGCCAGATCCCCGGGGCAACGAAGGTGCTGTGAGTTTGGGAAGGAGGCTTACGCCGCCTTGCCGCCCATGTACTCCGGCAGCCAACGCTCGTGCGACGTCCGCAACGCGTCGATCGACGCGGGCGTCTCGCCCGCGATCGCGATCGCATCGCCACCGGTGGTGCCGATCCGCACGCAGGGCACCTCGCAGCCGCGCATCTTGGCGAGCACGCGGCCGGCTTCGGTTTCCGGAACGGTGACGAGATAGCGCGCCTGATCCTCGCCAAACCAATAGGCCTGCGGCACGAGCGCGGTCGGCGCCGCCAGCAGCTTTGCGCCGATGCCGCCCGCCATCGCCATTTCGGCGAGCGCGATCAGCAGGCCACCGTCGGAGAGATCGTGCACCGCGGTCGCAGTGCCCGCATGGATCATGCCGCGCACGCAGTCGCCGTTGCGCTTTTCGGCAGCGAGGTCGATCGGCGGCGGCGCGCCCTCCTCGCGACCGCAGATGTCGCGCAGGTAAACGGATTGGCCGAGCCAGCCATGGGTGTCGCCGATCAGGAGGATCGCCTCGCCCTCGGCCTTGAAGGCGAGCGAGGCCGACTTGGTGAAGTCGTCGAGCAGGCCGACGCCGCCGATCGAGGGTGTCGGCAAAATCCCGCGGCCGTTGGTCTCGTTGTAGAGCGAGACGTTGCCTGAGACGACCGGGAAGTCGAGCGTGCGGCAGGCCTCCGAGATGCCCTTCAGGCAGCCGACGAACTGGCCCATGATCTCGGGGCGCTCGGGATTGCCGAAATTGAGATTGTCGGTGATCGCGAGCGGCTTGCCGCCGACGGCCGTGATGTTGCGCCAGGCTTCCGCCACCGCCTGCATGCCGCCTTGGTAAGGATCGGCCTCGCAATAGCGCGGCGTGACGTCGACGGTCAGCGCCAGGCCCTTCGGCCCGTCCTGCACGCGCACGACCGCGGCGTCGCCGCCGGGGTGCTGCATGGTGTTGCCGAGGATGACGTGGTCGTACTGCTCCCAGACCCAGCGCTTGCTGCACATGTCGGGCGTGCCGATCAGCTTCTCCAGCGCCGCGCCGAGCGCCATCGGCGCCGGCACGTCGCGCGCATGCACGATCGGCAGTGCGGCGGAGGGAACATGCGGACGGTCATAGAGCGGCGCCTCGTCGCCGAGCTCCTTGATCGGCAGGTCGGCCATGACGTCGCCGCCATGCTTGACCACGAAACGCTTGCTCGGCGTGGTGTAGCCGACCACGGCAAAGTCGAGCCCCCATTTCTTGAAGATCGCCTCGGCTTCCTTTTCCTTCTCGGGCTTGAGCACCATGAGCATGCGCTCCTGGCTCTCCGAGAGCATCATCTCGTAGGCGCTCATGCCGGTCTCGCGGGTCGGCACCGCGTCGAGATCGAGGTCGACGCCGAGGTCGCCCTTGGCGCCCATCTCGACCGCCGAGCAGGTCAGGCCCGCCGCGCCCATGTCCTGGATCGCGATGACGCAGCCCTTCTCCATGATCTCGAGGCAGGCCTCGAGCAGAAGTTTTTCGGCGAAGGGATCGCCGACCTGCACCGTCGGGCGCTTCTCCTCGGACTTGTCGTCGAACTCGGCCGAGGCCATCGAGGCGCCGTGAATGCCGTCGCGCCCCGTCTTGGAACCGAGATAGACGATCGGCATGTTCACGCCGGAGGCGGCCGCATAGAAGATCTTGTCGGCGTCGGCGAGGCCAACCGCCATCGCGTTGACGAGGATGTTGCCGTCATAGCGGGTGTGGAAGCGCACCTGGCCGCCGACCGTTGGCACGCCGAAGGAATTGCCATAGCCGCCGACACCGGCGACGACGCCGGAGACGAGATGCCGGGTCTTGGCGTGCTCGGGCGCACCGAAGCTCAGCGCGTTCAGGCAGGCGATCGGGCGCGCACCCATGGTGAAGACGTCGCGCAAGATGCCGCCGACGCCGGTCGTCGCGCCCTGATAGGGCTCGATGTAGCTCGGGTGGTTGTGGCTCTCCATCTTGAAGACCACGGCCTGGCCATCGCCGATGTCGATCACGCCGGCATTCTCGCCGGGCCCCTGGATCACCCAGGGCGCCTTGGTCGGCAGCCCGCGCAGATGGATGCGGGAAGACTTGTACGAGCAGTGCTCGTTCCACATCGCCGAGAAGATGCCGAGCTCGGTGAAGGTCGGCTCCCGCCCGATCAGCTTCAGGATGCGCTCGTACTCGTCGGGCTTGAGCCCGTGAGCGGCAACCAGTTCGAGGGTGATCTTGGGTTCGTTCTTCATGGTTTCAGGGCTTTCGGCGGGCGTTTGGCCGTTCTTAGGAACATCGGGGGCTCACGAAAAGCCCTTTATGGCGCATTTTCCCGCTGTCCCACGTTTTGCGGCCGGGGGATGCGGGAACAGGAATTGCAAGGCGCTGACGGATCGGATTTAAGGGCTAAAGACCCGCAATTGAAGGCCCATTTCCTTGCACGAATTGACCAAGGTCCCCACCACCCGCCGCCCCGACCTGCACGTCGCCACCGAGGGCGAGTTCAAGGGCTGGCGGACCTGGATTCGCGACAGTTTTGAGAGCCATATCGGGCCGTTCTGGCACAAGATCGAGGACGACGGCAGCGTCCGTTGTGCCTTCCGGGTCGAGACAAAGCACCTCAACGGCGCCAGGAACGTCCATGGCGGCTGCTTCATGGCCTTCGCCGACTACTGCCTGTTCGCGATCGCGACCCACGAGCTGGATGGCCCGGCCGTGACCACCAATTTCGCCTGCGATTTCCTCGACGCGGCGCGCGAGGGCGAGCTAGTCGAATGCACCGGCGAAGTGTCCCGCGCGGGCGGCTCGCTGATCTTCCTGCGCGGCAAGCTGACCTCAGCCGGCCGGCCGCTGTTCACCTTCTCCGGCACGATCAAGCGGGTGAAGCGGAAGCCGGCACTGCAGGCAAACGCTTAGCGCGACGGCTTCCTTTTTCCGCGCATGCCGATCGGCTTGGGACTCCGTGCTCCTCGGCGAGAGCGTGCTGTCGAAGGTCGCGCTGGACGCTTTGGGAAATCCTGCGCGCACGCGGCAAGCGCACGCTCACCCCACGAACGATATCACTCGGCCTTTTCCAGATGCGCGGTGAGTCCTGCGAACAGGCCGCGGCCATCGGTGCAGCCCATGATGTCTTCGACGTGGTTCTCGGGATGCGGCATCATGCCGAGCACGTTGCCCTTGTCGTTGACGAGGCCGGCGATCGAATGCGCCGCGCCGTTGATGTTGTGGCTCTCGTCGACCGCACCGTCGGCCGAGCAGTAGCGGTAGAGCACCCGCCCCTCGCCCTCGATGCGCTTGATGGTCTCTTCGTCCGCCTCGTAATTGCCCTCGCCATGCGCGACCGGGACGCGGATCACCTGGCCGGCATTGTAGCCGCGGGTGAACGGCGTGTCGGAGCGCTCGACGCGCAGATGCACGTCCTTGCAGATGAATTTCAGCCGCGCATTGCGCATCAGCACGCCCGGCAGCAGGCCGGATTCGCACAGGATCTGGAAACCGTTGCAGACACCGAGCACGAGGCCGCCCTTGGCCGCATAGTCGCGCACCGCATCCATCACTGGCGTCCGCGCCGCAATCGCTCCACAGCGCAGATAATCGCCGTAAGAGAAGCCGCCTGGCACCACTACGAGATCGGTGCCTGGTGGCAGCGAGGTCTCGGCGTGCCAGACCATCGCGGGCTCGTTGCCGGAGATCAACCTCAATGCGCGCGCCATGTCGCGCTCGCGGTTGATTCCGGGAAAGACGAGGATGGCGGCTCTCATGCTTCGGGTTCCGACGGTGACGGGAATCGGGCTGGCCAAAGGGCCAATTCGTCAGCAGACATAGCCATTTGACGGGGATTTTACCAGTGCTAGCCTTGCCGGGCGGCCTTGTACACAGGCCATGACCACAGCGCTCCTGCCAACGATTTTGCCCGGGATCAAAGCCATGAATGTCCCGTCGCTGCCCACATCTCCCTCCGAGCCGCTCCCCGCCGAAGGCGTGATCGCGGCGGGCGCCTATGTCGACGGCCGCCGCGTTGCCAATATCGCCATCGAGGAGGCCGCGAGCTGGCGTGCCAAGCCCGGTCACGTGGTCTGGATCGGACTCTATGAGCCGGACCTGAAGCTCCTGATCGGTGTGCAGAAGCAGTTCGACCTGCACGACCTCGCGATTGAGGACGCCAACAACGCCCATCAGCGGCCGAAGATCGAACAATATGGCGATGGCCTGTTCATCGTCGCGCGCACGGCGCAATTGATCGACGGCAGGATCGCCTTTGGGGAGACCCATCTGTTCGTCGGCGAAGGTTATCTGGTCTCGGTGCGCCACGGCGCCTCGACGTCGTATACCGCGGTGCGTGCACGCAGTGAGAGCTGTCCCCGCGCCCTTGCCCGCGGCGAGGACTACATCCTCTACGCCATCCTCGATTTCATCGTCGACAATTATTCACCCGTGCTGGAAACGATCCACGAGGAGGTCGAACAGATCGAGGACGACGTGCTCGCCAATCCGATGACGCGGGAACAGATCGAACGGCTCTATATGCTTCGCCGCGATCTGCTGCGACTACGCAACGCGATTGGACCGCTGGTGGAAGTCTGCCGCCGGCTCGAGCACGACAATTTGTCGATGGTGCGCGCGACCATGCGGCCGCTGTTTCGCGACGTTACCGATCATGTGCGCAACATTCAGGAGCGTATCGATTCGATGCGCGAGGTGCTGGCGTTCGCCTTCGAGGCAAGCCTTCTGGTCGGCCAGGCCCAGGAGACCGCGGTCTCCAAGAAGCTGGCCTCATGGCTTGCCATCATCGCCGTGCCGACCGCCGTCGCCGGCATCTACGGGATGAATTTCAAATACATCCCCGAGCTGCAATGGGAGTACAGCTACTTCGTCGTGATGGGAATGATGGCGCTCGCCTGCGCCGGCCTGTACTGGCGCTTCCGCCACGTGGGTTGGCTGTGAGTGCGAAGAGCAATCGCCCGATTGCGTCACTACCAGTGTGACACTTGGCGAACTGGAATTGGCGGATTGATCAACGAGCCGTTGAGATCTCTTGTTGCATAGTGGACGTGCGGAACCCGCCGGCTCCACTCCATCCATTGTCGCGATGACATCACCTGGCTGGACTTGCCGCCCGGTTGGACGGATGGCGGCGAGCAGCCGCGCCACAGCAGCTTCGTCCATTAAAATTTCAGCAAAGAGCACCGCTTCAATTGGTGATGAAAGAGTCACGAGAACTAGCGTGAATGGACCATCACTGCATGGTGATGACAACGGGCGAAGACTTCACCGTCAACTGTGAATCAACTCACACTTACGCTGTCGAAGACGTCATACTGTTCACCCTAAGGTAGCAATTTTGAAAAGGAGTGTCGAATGGCCCTGCAGACCTCAGCACCAGCTTCTCGCGTTCCAAGCGGGACAGCTTCAAAGAGAGGAGTCAAAGCGCCGGCGCCGGCAACATTGATTGGCCGGCCTGCAGCGACAATTGACGCACAGGCGGCAAAGCCCATCGTCAAGCCACATGCCGCTAAAGTGCGCGACGCTGCAGCGGAGAGTTCGATGGTGGCCCGGCGAAGCCCGGCAGGAACCGCTTCAAAATCGGCGAGGAAGCCGCCAGCAGCGGCAACCGTTATCGCACCAACAAGTCCTCGACCAGAAGCTCACAGGCAGGTGGCGAAGGTGATCGCGAGGCCGCCCGCGAGGATCGTTACGAAATAATTTTGGCAAGTCCATCCGGAAGCCTGCAGGGGGAGGGCGTTGCAGGTTGCATCAATTTCAGGAGTTGTAACATGTCGTATTCAAAGACCATTGCGGCAGTCTCACGCATTCCAAACAGCATGGAGATCTGGTGGATCGGGGCCGACGGTTCGGTCAATGACGCCTTCTGGTACGATGGCGCTTCATGGCAGACGTTTCAGCTGGCGCCACCGGGTAGCGCATCGCCGAATGGCGGCATTGCGGCCGTCTCGCGCGTTCCCAACAGCATGGAGGTTTGGTGGATCGGGCCCGATGGCTCGGTCAACGACGCCTTCTGGTACGATGGCAGTTCATGGCAAACGTTCCAACTGGCGCCGCCGGGTAGCGCATCCCCGAATGGCGGCATTGCGGCTGTCTCGCGCATTCCCAACAGCATGGAGGTCTGGTGGATCGGGCCCGATGGCTCGGTCAATGACGCCTTCTGGTACGACGGCAATCCGTGGCAGCGATTCCAGTTGGCGCCGCCGGGCAGCGCATCCCCGAGCGGCGGCATCAGTGCCGTCTCGCGAATTTCCAACAGCATGGAGGTCTGGTGGATTGGGCCCGACGGCTCCGTGCACGATGCCTTCTGGTACGACGGAAGCTCGTGGCAAACGTTCCAGTTGGCGCCGCCGGGCAGCGCTTCGTCGAATGGCGCCATCACCGCCGTCTCTCGAATTCCGAACAGCATGGAGGTGTGGTGGATCGGGGCAGACAATTCAGTGCAGGATGCGTACTGGTACGATGGAGCCTCATGGCAACGCTTCCAACTGGCCCCTCCGGGCAGCGCGTCGTCGAATGGCGGCATTACCGCCGTCTCGCGAATTCCGAACAGCATGGAGCTCTGGTGGGTCGGCGGCGACGGCTCGGTCAACGACGCCTTCTGGTACGACGGCAGCTCTTGGCAGATCTTTCAGTTGGCACCGCCCGGCAGCGCGTCGTCAAACCGCGGCATTGCCGCTGTCTCACGCATTCCAAATAGCATGGAGGTCTGGTGGATCGGGGCGGACGATTCCGTACAGGATGCATTCTGGTACGATGGAAGCTCATGGCAGCGATTCCAGCTGTACCCCGCATTACCGGCTCCGCCCCCCACGCAATTGGACTTCGACTGGAATCCGATCGTGTTTGATAGCGGCGTTGCAGTCGGAGGACATGCTCACCTCACGATTCGGAATGACGGCACCTTCAGCTTCTCCGGCCACTTCCACGATTCCGGAGCCCTCGAATACAACATGCAGCTGGTGTGGGCCGTAAAAGACTCAAGGAACATTGTCTATACGTTCGAGCATCAGGGGCATGTCTCGGGGACATTTGAATCGGGTTCTCGCGATGATGACTGGGACAATGAAGGGCAGAACGACGCGATACGCAACAACTGGCCGAATATCGTAGCCGCGTGGTCATGGACGGCTCAAGCCAAGGCCAACGGTGACCTAACCAATCTCCTCAATAGCATCATAGGAGGTCTCGGCCTCGTGACGGGAGTTATTGGAATAGTTGTCGCTGTATAACGTTCGAACTGGCCGCGAACCAACGGAAGCCGGCATCGGGTCGTCCGCAACGCCTGGACAACCGAAGAACGACGCTGGCTTCCGAATGGCGCGGGCGGGTCTAAGACTTAAAGGCGGGCGTCTCGAAGGATGGGCCGCGGATGAGGCAGTCTCAGACGATCTCGACCCGATAGTTCTCGATCACGGTGTTGGCGAGCAGCTTGTCGGCGGCGTCTTTCAGCGCAGCTTCCGCCTTGGCCTTGTCGGCGCCGGCGAGCTCGATGTCGAACACCTTGCCCTGCCGCACGCTGGCGACGCCGTCGACGCCGAGCGACTTCAGCGCGCCTTCGATCGCCTTGCCCTGCGGATCGAGGATGCCGGTCTTCAGGGTAACGGTAACACGTGCCTTCACGTCACAATCCTCTTCAGCTCTTCACCAGCACCGGGCCGGAGCCCTGCGGGCGCTCGTTCTCCATGAGGATGCCGAGGCGTTTTGCAACTTCGGTGTAGGCCTCAAGCAGGCCGCCGAGATCCCTGCGGAAACGGTCCTTGTCGAGCTTCTCGTTCGACTTGATGTCCCAGAGACGGCAGCTATCCGGGGAGATCTCGTCGGCGACGATGATCCGCATCATCTCATTCTCGAACAGCCGGCCGCACTCCATCTTGAAGTCGACGAGGCGGATGCCGATGCCGAGGAAGAGGCCGGTGAGGAAGTCGTTGACGCGGATGGCGAGCGCCATGATGTCGTCGATCTCCTGCGGCGTGGCCCAGCCGAAGGCGGTGATGTGCTCTTCCGACACCATGGGGTCGTTGAGCTGGTCGTTCTTGTAGTAGAACTCGATGATCGAACGGGGCAGCTGGGTGCCCTCCTCGATGCCGAGGCGCTGCGACAGCGAGCCGGCGGCGACGTTCCGCACCACCACCTCGAGCGGCACGATCTCGACCTCGCGAATCAACTGCTCGCGCATGTTGAGCCGGCGGATGAAGTGGGTAGGCACCCCGATGTCGTTGAGGTGCTGAAACAGGTACTCCGAGATCCGGTTGTTGAGGACACCCTTGCCCTCGATCACCTGATGCTTCTTCGCATTGAACGCGGTGGCGTCATCCTTGAAGTGCTGGATCAGGGTACCGGGCTCCGGACCTTCGTAAAGAACCTTTGCCTTGCCTTCATAAATGCGACGCCGACGGCTCATTGGGATGTACCGTGTTTTGTTGAAATCCATGTATTTGGTGTGCTCCGATTACCAGGTTACGACCCACAGCGGAGCTGCCGTGAACGACCCGGAACCCATCTGAAACTCAAGGAAAATTCCAAGGAAACAGAACAGGAACCAAGCCTTTAGGCAACCTATCCGATTGGCGGTCCCAGCACAATCGATCCGGCCCATCCGACGCTGACTTATACCGCCTTGCCTGCGGCTTTACGGCTCGTTGTTTCGCCAATTCCTGCCCCCTATCTAGGCATGCGGCAGGTCCCTCGCAACGAGGGTCGCCACATCCAGCCAGCAGGGAAACGGAAGACTCATGAGCGAATTCGACAAGCGCGAGGAAGGCTTTGAGAAGAAGTTTGCCCTCGACGAGGAGCAGAAATTCAGGGCGGAGGCCCGCCGTAACCGGCTGCTGGGGCTGTGGGCGGCCGAAAAGCTCGGAATCACGGGCGAAGCCGCCACCGCCTATGCCAAGGAGGTCGTCGCGGCCGATTTCGAGGAAGCCGGCGACGTCCTGCGCAAGATCATGGCCGATTTCGCCGCCAAGAACCTGATCGTCACCGAACAGGCGATTCGCGGCAAGATGAACGAGCTGATCGCGGTCGCAGCCGCCGAGGTGAAGGCCGGGAAATAGGCTGACGGCGAGCGGCGGAGGACGACGGACGTCCCGCCCGCCCGCGTGCCCTCTCGGGCTTGCAGCCGGCGTCGGGCAATGCCAAATGGGCGGCATGTCCCAAGATCACAGCTCAGATCATATTTCGAACGTTCTCGCCCAACGCTATGCCTCGCCCGCCATGCGCGCCATCTGGAGTGGCGAAGGCAAGGTTCGCCTCGAACGCGACTACTGGATCGCCGTGCTGAAAGGCCAGCGCGATCTCGGCATTGCCGTGCCCGATGGCGTGATCGAGGCTTACGAGCGCGTGAAGGACCAGGTCAACCTGGCCTCCATCATGCGGCGCGAGCGCGTCACCCGCCACGACGTGAAGGCGCGGATCGAGGAGTTTTGTGATCTGGCCGGACATGAGCACCTGCACAAGGGCATGACCAGCCGCGACCTCACCGAGAACGTGGAGCAGCTGCAGGTCTATCGCGGGCTGCAGCTCGTCGAGACCAAGAGCATCGCCGCGCTCATTCGCTTTGCCAGGCACGCCAAGCAATTGCGCGACATGCCGTTCACGGCGCGCACGCACAACGTGGCCGCACAGGTCACGACGCTCGGCAAGCGCATCGCCATGTTCGGCGAGGAGATGCTGGTTTCACATCAGAGCCTGGTCAATTTGCTCGATACCTATCCCGCGCGCGGCCTGAAGGGCGCGGTCGGCACAAGGCTCGATCAGATCACGCTGTTCAATGGCGATGCCGGCAAGGCGCGCGCGCTCGAGCAGCGCATTCTCGTCCACCTCGGTCTGCCCAAGAGCTTTGATGCGGTCGGCCAGGTTTATCCGCGCAGCCTCGACTTCCGCGCGGTCAGCGTGCTGACCGAGCTCGCCAGCGGTCCCGGCAATTTCGCCAAGACGCTGCGCCTGATGGCGGGCCACGAGCTCGCCAGCGAAGGTTTTGCCAAAGGCCAGGTCGGCTCGTCCGCGATGCCGCACAAGATGAACAGCCGCTCCTGCGAGCGCATCAACGGTCTGCATGTCGTGCTGAAGGGCTATCTCGCAATGGCCGCCGGCCTCGCCGGCGATCAGTGGAACGAAGGCGATGTCTCCTGCTCCGTCGTCCGCCGCGTGATGCTGCCCGATGCCTTCCTCGCCATGGACGGCCTGCTCGAGACCCTGCTGTCCGTGCTCGACCAGATGGAAGTGTTCGACGCCGTCGTCGCGACCGAGCTCAACCGCTATCTGCCTTTCCTGCTGACCACCACGGTGATGATGGAAGCGGTGAAGAAGGGGGCCGGCCGCGAAGGCGCGCATGAGGCGATCAAGGAGCACGCGGTCGCGGCCATTCGCGACCTGCGGACCGGCACGATCGTGCAGAACGACCTGCTTAAGCGCCTCGCCGCCGATCAGCGTCTCGGCTTGAGCGAAGCCGAGCTGCAGCGCGTGCTCGATCACGGTCGCGCCAATTCCGGCGATGCCGGCGCCCAGGTCGATTACTTCGCCGAGCAGGTTGACGCGCTGGCGAAGGCGAAGCCTGAAGCGGCCAAGTACGCGCCGGGCGCGATCCTTTAACAGCGAGTCGTAAGTGGCGGGTAGCGAATGGAAAAGAGCGTCCATCCGCTACTCGCAATTCACTACTCGCCCTCTTTAAATCCGTACTCCGGCACGTTGCCGCTGGCGCCGTAATATTTGTACGGCAGGAATTTGCCGCTCATGGTGATCTTGACGCGATCGCCCTTCGGGTTGGGCAGGCGCTCCATCACCATGTCGAAGTCGATCGCCGACATGATGCCGTCGCCATACTCTTCCTCGATCAGCGCCTTCCAGGCGGGCCCGTTGACCATGACCAGCTCATAGAAGCGATAGATCAGGGGATCAGTCGGCGGCATCGCCATGCCGCGCATCGGCGTCTCGTTCAGCATCGTCGTCTCGGCCTTCGACAGGCCGAACAGCTCGGCGGCGTTCGCGGCTTGCGGCTTGGTCAGCTTCATCTGACCAAGGATCGCGCCAACGATCAGCACCTCGGAATAGCCGCCGATCTTCTCGCAGATATATTTCCAGCTCCAGCCCTTCTCGCGCTTGATGTCGAGCAGCTTCTCGGTGAGGTCTTCGCGTTTCATGTCAGGGTCTCCCTTGGCGAGGCAATGTCACGGGCCTGCCGCTTTGGGAGGCACGAAACGTGCCAATAAATGAGGCTTAGGGCTTCACGCCGGCCCCTCGCCTCGCCCCACCGGCTTCGCCTGCAATTGCGATCCGCATAGCAGCAGCTTCGACAAGACGCCGCTCCTGCTGGACCGGATGTCAGCCTGGATCGAAGCCCGCTCGCGCCCCGGCGAGCGCTGCATCATCACGGCCTGGCCAACCGGCCGCGACGGCCGCAAGCGCACCGCCGAGACGGCTCTGCATGATGAAGGCAGGAGATTGCTGGCGGTGGCGAAAACGACATGGATTGCAGTCGAGCGCGAGGTGCAGCTCGGGTCAACTTCGTAGGAAGGATTCGCCCGCGGCTGCGCGAAACGCCGTCCGATGGCGTAATCCGCCATCGCACTACACCAGCGGCGTCTTGGAAAAACCAGCCGCGAGATGATCGATGAGCGCGCGGACGGCTCGAGGCAGCCCTCGTCGGGTCGTGAACACGAGATGCACCATACCGCGGTGACCGCGCCATTCCGAAAGCACATGGACGAGCTTGCCTTGCCCCAGCGCGTCCCGACAGAGGTGATCGGGCAGGAGCGCAACACCGAGGCCGGCGACCGCCGCATCACGCACCGCGCCGAAGTCGCCGCACCCCATGCGCGGTTCGTGCTTGAGAACACGAATCTGTCCATCGTCGGTCTGCAGATGCCATTCAACCAGATCGTTGTCGTCTGACGTCGCCAAGGTGGGAAGTGCGGTCAGGTCATCTAGAGTCCGCAGCCGGCTTGCAAGCTGGGGGCTCGCGACAAGGATGCGCGTGGATGTCCCGAGCGACCGCATCGTGAGCGCTGCATCGCCCGACAGGACTGCACGAACGCGCAGAGCCACATCGATCCGCTCGTCGATCAGATCAACGGGCCTGTCGATGGCGACGAACTGAAGGCGCACCTTGGGATAGCGGACCAGGAAGCCCGACGTGAGCGCGAATATTTCCGCGACCATGCCGGTCGGGCAACTGAAGCGAATGCGGCCGTGAGGCTCGGCCTGCGCTTGCGTCACCAGTGCCTCGGCCTGCTCAGCTTCGGACAGGATTGCGCGACAGCGCTCGTAGAAGGCTTGCCCTACTTCGGTGACGCGAAAACGTCGGCTGGACCGCTCGATCAGGCGCAAGCCCAGGCGCTCTTCCAGCCCGGCAATCCGCCGGCTGAGCTTTGACTTGGGCTCGCGCAGAGCCCTCCCGGCTGCAGCGAATCCGCCGTGCCCAACCACCTCGGCAAAATAGGCAAAGTCGTTCAAATCAGCCTTCATCGTTCCTCTCATAGAACGGTGTGTATCATATATGCTAACTTTTCACACCATCGTTCCGTAAGCATCTACGACGGGCAACGGCGATTGTCGCCAAATGCTTTCGAAGGAGATGGACGATGACGAACAGGTTCAACAACAAGGTCGTGGTGGTGACCGGCGGCACCAGCGGCATCGGCCTCGCGACCGCCAAAGCTTTCGCAGCCGAAGGCGCCTCGGTGTTCATTACCGGTCGCCGGCAGGAAGCGCTGGACGCGGCCGTGAAATCGATCGGCAGTCGCATGACCGGCGTGCAGGGAGACATGGCCAATCTTGCCGATATCGACCGCCTCTACGACGCCGTTCAAAAAAAGCACCAGCAGATCGACGTAATCTTTGCCAATGCCGGCGGCGGCGAGTTCGCGCCGCTCGGTGCGATCACCGAGGAGCACTACCAGCGCACGTTCGACACCAACGTGAAGGGCGTCCTCTTCACGGTTCAGAAGGCGCTGCCATTGCTCCGCGAAGGCGCTTCCATCGTGCTGAACGCGTCGACCACAAGTGTCTCGGGTACGCCCGCCTTCAGCGTCTATTCGGCGACCAAGGCGGCCGTGCGCAACTTCGCGCGCAATTGGATCCTCGACCTGAAGGATCGGCGCATCCGCGTGAACGCGATCAGCCCCGGCGTCACCGACACTCCCGGGTTGAACGAGCTGTTCGGCGAGCAGGCTGAAGGCACGAAGACGTATGTCGCCGGACTAATCCCGGCCGGCCGCGTCGGGCAGCCCGAGGAGATCGCCAAAGCCGTGCTGTTCCTTGCCTCCGACGAGGCGAGCTTCGTCAACGGCGTCGAGCTCTTCGTCGACGGTGGTCAGGTTCAGATCTGAAACGCGCGCCCATCGCAAATGAACGATGGATCGCGGAAGGGCGACACCTCTACGAGGCGGCTGATCCTTCCGCGATCATCGCCTGCAGCCGCACCAGCTCCGCCTCAAGATCGCGCTCCACATCCGCCGCCCGGATCTCAATCACCCGATAATCCCGCGCCTCCAGCCAGGCCCGCCGCGAAGCCCGATCAGCCGCGATGGTCTCACCCTCGCCCGCGTTGACCAGCTCGATCGCGATACGGTGCGGGAAGGAGACGAAGTCCGGGATGTGGCGGCCGACCGGGGTCTGGCGCTTGAATGCTCCCGCGAAGCGGCGGTCGCGCGTGAGCGCCTGCCAGAGCAGCCGCTCGGCATCGGTCGGATTGCGGCGAAGCAGGCGCGCGAGGCCGCGCACGGTCGAGCCGCTGTCGGGCACGCCGCCGCCCTGTCCGTGCTCGGCCAGCAGAGCGCGCAGGCGCGTGGCCTGCTCGCCGTCGAGCACGCCGCCCTTGGCCGGGCCCTTGCGCCCTTCCGCGATCGCCATCACCACACCATGGAGGGTGTGCATGTCCTGCTTGGTCGGCTCCATCCGGCTGAAGATGTTGCGCAGGTTGACCAGCATGGTGTCGCGCTTCTCGGCCGGGCGCAAAAATTCGACCCGGTCGAGCTCGCGAATGAGGTTGTCGAAGAAGGCCTGCATCTGGTGCTGTGAGGCGCGCTCGGAGCGCTCCGGCATGGCGTGCGGCAGCTCGCCTGAGGTCGCCCGCTTGAACCATTCGTAGCCGACCAGCAGCACGGCCTGGGCGAGGTTGAGCGAGGCGAAGCCCGGATTGACCGGAAAGGTGATGATGCGGTTGGAGAGCCCGACCTCCTCGTTGGTCAACCCCCATCGCTCCCGTCCGAACAGGATGCCGGCCTTGCCCCCGGTCGCGACGTGCCCCGAAATTTCCGCCGCTGCCGCCTCCGGCCCGACCACCGGTTTGGCCTGGTCGTGGGGACGGGCAGTGGTGGCGAACAGCAGATCGAGATCGGCGACGGCCTCGCCGACCGTGTCGAACAATTCGACGTTTTCCAGAATGTTGTCGGCGCCGGCAGCGGCCCGCTGGGCGGCGGTGTTGGGCCAGCCGTCGCGGGGGTTGACGATGCGCAGGCGGCTCAGGGCAAAATTGCCCATGGCGCGCGCCGCCATGCCGATGTTTTCACCGAGCTGCGGCTCGATCAGGATCACGATGGGACCGTCGAGGGCGAGGCCCGCCTTGCTCTTGTCAGTCCCCGACATTTCGTTTCGCTTTCACAGTGGTTCTCAAGGCCTTGCCAGGGCGCTCTTCAGAAATTGATTCAAAGCCGGTTCAGCGTCGGCTGCCCGCTCGCCTGTCGTTTGCCTGTCCTGACAAAATTCTCAAGGGAAATAACGGGGTTAGATTCGACTTTTGAATCTCTCCTGAAGCTTCAGGCCCACCTCAGCGGCGGGACCGCTCCCCGTCCCTCATCTGTGGAAGCTGGATGAGCTAAAAGTGCATAATCACTTGGCTTTCGCCCACCGCGGTCCGGTGCTAAGAGGCGGCGGATATTCAAATTGGCGCCCCGCAAGCGCCGTTCCCAAGAGGGCTTCTCCGATCATGGCAAAAATCAAGGTATCCAATCCCGTCGTCGAACTCGATGGCGACGAGATGA
Organism: Bradyrhizobium genosp. A; assembly: GCF_049949275.1. Taxonomy (NCBI): domain Bacteria; kingdom Pseudomonadati; phylum Pseudomonadota; class Alphaproteobacteria; order Hyphomicrobiales; family Nitrobacteraceae; genus Bradyrhizobium; species Bradyrhizobium genosp. A. The sequence continues at coordinate 5,642,697 of NZ_CP188196.1, forward strand.
CCCGGATCATCTGGCAGTACATCAAGGACAAGCTGATCAACCCGTTCCTGGATGTCGAGCTGCAATATTTCGACCTGGGCATGGAGCACCGCGACCACACCAACGATCAGGTGACCATCGACGCCGCCGAGGCGATCAAGAAGGTCGGCGTCGGCGTCAAGTGCGCCACCATCACCCCGGACGAGGCCCGGGTGAAGGAGTTCAACCTCAAGCAGATGTGGAAGTCGCCGAACGGCACCATCCGCAACATCCTCGGCGGCGTGATCTTCCGCGAGCCGATCATCTGCAAGAATGTGCCGCGCCTGGTTCCCGGCTGGACCAAGCCGATCATCATCGGCCGCCATGCCTATGGCGACCAGTACCGCGCCACCGACATCAAGTTCCCGGGCAAGGGCACCCTGTCGATGAAGTTCGTCGGCGAGGACGGCACCGTGATCGAGAAGGAAGTGTTCAAGGCGCCCGGCGCCGGCGTCGCCATGGAGATGTACAATCTCGACGACTCCATCATCGACTTCGCCCGCGCCTCGCTGAACTACGGCCTGCTGCGCAACTACCCGGTCTATCTCTCGACCAAGAACACGATTCTGAAGGTCTATGACGGCCGCTTCAAGGACATCTTCCAGGACATCTACGACCGCGAGTTCAAGAAGGAATTCGAGGCCAAGGGCCTGACCTATGAGCACCGCCTGATCGACGACATGGTGGCCTCGGCGCTGAAGTGGTCCGGCGGCTACGTCTGGGCCTGTAAGAACTACGACGGCGACGTGCAGTCCGACACGGTCGCTCAGGGCTACGGCTCGCTCGGCCTGATGACCTCGGTGCTGCTCACCCCCGATGGCAAGACGGTCGAAGCCGAAGCCGCCCACGGCACGGTGACCCGTCACTACCGCGAGCATCAGAAGGGCAAGGAGACCTCGACCAACTCGATCGCGTCGATCTTCGCCTGGACTCGTGGCCTGTCGCACCGCGCCAAGCTCGACAACAATCCGGAACTGGCGAAGTTCGCGAACACGCTGGAGAAGGTGTGCGTCGACACGGTCGAAGAAGGCTACATGACCAAGGACCTCGCGCTCCTGGTCGGCGCCGACCAGCGCTGGCTCTCGACCACCGGCTTCCTCGACAAGGTTGCGGAGAATCTCACGAAGGCGTTGGCGGCCTGAGCCGTCCGCAATTTCGCCCGACTGGGTCGGACATCATCACGGGCCGCGTCTCAAGCGCGGCCCGTTCGTTTTATGAGACCCTCCGCGGAGATGCGACCATGTCGACCAAGTTTGCTGCCCCCTGCCTGCTGTTGCTCGCGGCCATGATCGGGCCAGCCGGGGCCGCGGAGACGCTTCCCGATGCCATCGCAGCCCCCGGCGAGAGCGTCGTGCTCAGCGTCCACGCCGAGGGCGCGCAGGTCTATGAGTGCAAGGCCGGCACCGACGGCAAGCTCGCCTGGGCTTTTCGCGAGCCGATCGCGACGCTGCTCTCCGAGGGCAAGACCATCGGTCGCCACTATGCCGGCCCGAACTGGGAGCTTGCCGACAGCAGCGCCGTCGTCGGCAAGGCCATCGGCAACGCACCGGGCGCAACGGCTCCCGATATCCCCTGGCTGAAGCTGGAGGTCACCACCCACCGCGGCAGCGGCTTGCTGACCCCGGTCACGACCGTCCAGCGCATCAACACCCATGGCGGCAAGCTTGACGGCGCATGCGAGAAGGCCGGCGAGTTCAGGAGCGCGCCCTACTCGGCCGAGTATGTTTTCCTGAAGAAGGGCTGACCGCTCAGCGGTCGGTACCCTCGCGCTCCGCCTGCGCCAGCTCGGCTGCCGCGAGATCGCCGGTCTCCTCCAGCCGCGCTCTCGCAGTCTCATGGACATGGGCGGCGAGCGTCGGCATGCGCGCGATCAGGGCATGAAAGTCCTGGGCGTCGAGCAGCAGGAGCCGCGTCTTGCGCGTCGCCGTCACCGTGCCGCTGCGTTTGGTTTTATGCAGCAGCGCGATCTCGCCGAAGAAGGTGCCGTCGCCGAGCCGCACATGCTGGCTCGGCAGCGCGATCTCGACTTCGCCGGCGGTGATGAAATACATCGACGAGGCGGCATCCCCTCGCCGCACCAGGACCTCGCCCTGCTCGATGGTGCGGGCGCGGAGCAGCCGCATGATGTCGGCGATCTCCGAGGCCGACAAATGCGAGAACAGCGGCACGCGGGCCAGCATGCCCCAGGTGACGACGAAGTCGCGCCGCTTCACCTCTTCGGCAAAGGCGGTCGAAATGATCGCGACCGGCAGCGCGATCATGGCGAAGCCTGAGATAATCGTGAACACCGAGATGATCTTTCCGAGCGCCGTCACCGGCACGACGTCGCCATAGCCGACGGTGCCGAGCGTCACGATCGCCCACCACATCGCGTCCGGAATGGTGCCGAGCTTGTCCGGCTGCACCTCGTGCTCGATGGCGTAGAGCAGCGAGGCGAACGTCAGGACCGCGCCGGCGAGGATGACGAGGCAGCCGATCAGCGCGCGCCGCTCGGCATGCACGGCGGCGAGCAGCGAGCGCATCGCCGGCGAATATCGTATCAGCTTGAAGAACGGCAGCACGCCGAGCGCGGCGAGCGTCGCATGCCGGCCCGTGACCAGCACGATTGCGGCAGGCAGGAACGCCAAGAGGTCGATGATGCCGAGCGCCGACAAGGCATAGCCGAGCCGGTCGGCGAGCGCGGAGCCCTTGCGCGGCGTGTGGCCTGCCACCGTCCAGAGCCGCGCGGCGTATTCCAGCGCGAACACGATGACGCAGAAGATGGCGACGGCCGAGAACAGCACGCCGAACCGCGTGTCCAGCTCCGGCACCGAGGCGAGGATCATCGCCGCGACGTCGAGCACGATGACGCCAATGATGATCTGGATAAAGCGCGATCCCGCCGAATAGGCCAAGGGATCGTGCTCCAGCAATTCGTAGAGGCGATCCCTTAAGTTGGGATCGCGAAGCCCAATTCCTCGCGGAACGAGGCCCATGGTGCTCTACGCGCCGGCCGATTTTTGATCCAGGATGGCTTTTTCGATCGCGGCAAGTGCCTCGGTCGCCTTGGCCCCATCCGGTCCGCCGGCCTGCGCCATGTCGGGCCGGCCGCCGCCGCCCTTGCCGCCCAGCGCCTCGGAGGCGACGCGCACCAGGTTCACGGCGTTGAAGCGCGAGGTGAGATCGGCGGTGACGCCGACCACGATTCCGGCCTTGCCGTCCTCGGTGACGCCGATGATGGCGACCACGCCGGAGCCGATCTGCTTCTTGCCGTCGTCCGCAAGGCTCTTGAGATCCTTCATCTCGATGCCCTCGACCGCACGCGCCATCAGCTTGACGTTGCCAACCTCGCGCACGCCGCTGGCTGCGCCATTGCTGCCGGCTGACGCACCGCCGCCCATCGCGAGCTTCTTGCGGGCGTCGGAGAGTTCGCGCTCGAGCTTCTTGCGCTCCTCCATCAGCGCGGTGATGCGCGCCGGAACGTCGTCGATGGAGGTGCGCAGCTCGTGGGCCGCGGTCTTCGCCAGCGCCATGGTCTCGTTGGCGTGCTTGCGCGCGTAATTTCCGGTCAACGCCTCGATGCGGCGCACGCCGGAGGCGACCGCGCTCTCGCCGGTCAGCGTGATCAGGCCGATGTCGCCGGTGCGCCGCACATGCGTGCCGCCGCAGAGCTCGACCGACCAGCCAAGCGCGTTGACGCCGCGCTCGCGCGCGGTTCTGCCCATCGAGACGACGCGAACCTCGTCGCCATACTTCTCGCCGAACAGCGCGCGCGCCCCGGCCTCGCGGGCCTCGTCGACGCCCATGACGCGGGTGGTGACCTCGTCGTTCTCCAGCACCACGTCGTTGGCGATGTCCTCGACGCGGGCAAGCTCCTCCGCCGTGATCGGCTTCGGATGCACGAAGTCGAAACGCAGGCGGTCGGGCGCGACCATCGAGCCGCGCTGGGCGATATGGTCGCCGAGCACCTGGCGCAGCGCCTCGTGAATGAGATGCGTGGCCGAGTGATGCGCGCGGATGGACGAGCGGCGCGAATGATCGACCTCGAGCTGCAACGCGGTGCCGACCTTCAGCTCGCCGCTCTCCAGCGTGCCGACGTGAACGAAGAAATCGCCGAGCTTCTTCTGGGTGTCGGTGACGCGGAACTTGATGCCGCCCTCACCCGTCAGCACGCCCGTGTCGCCGACCTGGCCGCCGGACTCCGCATAGAACGGCGTCTGGTTGAGCAGAAGCGCGCCGGTGTCGCCGGCTTTGAGGCTCGCAACTTCCCGGCCGTCCTTCACCAGCGCGGACACCACGCCTTCGGCGCTCTCGGTCTCGTAGCCCAGAAATTCGGTGGCCCCGAGCTTCTCGCGCAGCGGGAACCAGATCGCCTCGGAGGCCGCTTCGCCGGACCCCTTCCAGGACTCACGCGCCTTGGCCTTCTGGCGCTCCATCGCGTCGGTGAAGGCGGACTGGTCGACGCCGATGCCGCGCGACTTCAGCGCGTCCTGCGTCAGGTCGAGCGGGAAGCCATAGGTGTCGTACAGCGTGAAGGCGACGTCGCCGTCGAACATGTCGCCCTTCTTTAAGGACGCGCTCTTCTCGTCGAGGATGGCGAGGCCGCGCACCAGCGTCTTGCGGAAGCGGGTCTCTTCCAGCCGCAGCGTTTCCTCGATCAGATTCTCCGCACGCATCAGGTCGGGATAGGCCTGGCCCATCTCGCGGACCAGCGCCCAGACCAGGCGATGCATCAGCGGCTCTTTCGCGCCGAGCAGCTGCGCATGGCGCATCGCGCGGCGCATGATCCGGCGCAGCACATAGCCGCGGCCTTCGTTCGAGGGCAGCACACCATCCGCAACGAGGAAGGCCGACGAACGCAAATGGTCGGCGATGACGCGGAACGAGGCCACGGTCTGCTCGTTCGGCCCGCTGCCGAGCGCCGACGACGTCGCATCGATCAGATGACGGAACAGATCGGTCTCGAAGATGCTGTCGACGCCCTGCATGATGCTGGCCATGCGCTCCAGCCCCATGCCGGTGTCGATCGAGGGACGCGGCAGATCCACGCGCTCCTCTTTCGTCACCTGCTCGTATTGCATGAAGACGAGATTCCAGAATTCGAGGAAGCGGTCGCCGTCCTCTTCCGGTGAACCCGGAGGGCCGCCCCAGATGTGGTCACCGCGATCGATGAAGATCTCCGAGCACGGGCCGCACGGGCCGGTGTCGCCCATCGCCCAGAAATTGTCCGAGGTCGGGATGCGGATGATGCGGTCGTCGGAGAAGCCGGCGATTTTCTTCCAGAGCCCGTGCGCCTCGTCGTCGGTGTGGTAGACGGTGACGAGCAGCTTGTCCTTGTTCAGCCCGAAGTCTTTCGTGATGAGCTTCCACGCCAGCTCGATCGCGCGCTCCTTGAAATAGTCGCCGAACGAGAAGTTGCCGAGCATCTCGAAGAAGGTGAGATGGCGCGCGGTGTAGCCGACATTGTCGAGGTCATTGTGCTTGCCGCCGGCGCGCACGCATTTCTGCGAGGTGGTGGCGCGCTGATAGGGCCGCTTCTCGACGCCGGTAAAAACGTTCTTGAACTGCACCATGCCGGCATTGGTGAACATCAACGTCGGATCATTGCGCGGCACCAATGGCGAGGACGTCACGATCTCGTGGCCGTTCTCGGCAAAGAAGTTCAGAAAGGTCGACCTGATCTCGTTGACGCCGCTCATGTTCATCCAATCGAGTGTGCTTGGACCCGCTTCCTCGCCGTCCAAACCTGGGATTCGGGCTGATATCTGCGGGCCAAAGCGCTTTTAGACAAGGCCAGCTTCGCTGTCCAGAAACTGTGCAGAGAGATCAGAGGGTTGCCGCAGTCGCGTAATCCACGTTGCAATCCCGTTGAAAGCCGCAAAGGGCGCGTTGACAGGCTTGGCCGGGCTGTGGTCTTTACCCATCTGTATCGTACGGCCACGTCGGGAGAGACCGGCTTCATTGCCGGCGCCGAAGGAGCAACCGCCCCGGAAACTCTCAGGCAAACGGACCGCGTGGCTTTGACGACATCTGGAAAGAGGCGCCGACGGGCTTAAGGCCCGGACTGCGTCCGCCGACGGGATAATACTCTCAGGCACAGCGACAGATGGGGCTTCGACTGGTTTGTCTCGGGGAATCATCCCCGGGGAACCGCCGAGGGCCCCTGTGATGCTTGCGCGTGACGACAAAGATTCCCTCCGACGCACACCCCTTTACGACCTGCATGTGTCGCTCGGCGGCAAGATGGTGCCGTTCGCGGGCTATGACATGCCGGTCCAATATCCGGCCGGGGTGCTGAAAGAGCACCTCCAGACCCGCACCTCCGCCGGGCTGTTCGACGTCTCGCACATGGGCCAGATCGCACTCCGGCCCAAGTCCGGCAAGGTGGAAGATGCCGCCCGCGCGCTGGAGCGGCTGGTGCCACAGGATATCGTCGCGGTTGCGCCGGGACGACAGCGCTACGCCCAGTTCACCAATGAAGATGGCGGCATTCTCGACGATCTGATGGTCGCCAATTTCGGCGATCATCTGTTCCTGGTCGTCAACGCCGCCTGCAAGGCCGAGGACGAGGCGCATCTGCGCGCGAACCTCTCGGACGCCTGCAACATCGATTCTCTCGCCGATCGCGCACTGATCGCCCTGCAGGGCCCGAAGGCCGAAGCCGCACTGGCGAAATTGTGTGCAGAGGCGCCCTCCATGAAGTTCATGGACGCCGGCCCGCATGAGGTCGCCGGCCTCGCCTGCTTCGTCTCGCGTTCGGGCTATACCGGCGAGGACGGTTTTGAGATTTCGTGGCCTGCTGCGGATGCCGAGCGCCTGGCCAAAACGCTGCTGGAAAATCCCGACGTGATGCCGATCGGTCTCGGTGCCCGCGACAGCCTGCGGCTGGAAGCCGGGCTCTGCCTCTATGGCCACGACATCGACACCGCGACCACGCCGGTCGAGGCCGCGCTGGAATGGTCGGTGCAGAAGAGCCGCCGCACCGGTGGCGCCCGCGCGGGTGGTTTCCCCGGCGCAGAGAAAATCCTCGCGCATTTCGATCATGGTGCGCCCCGCCGCCGCGTCGGCCTGCTCGCCCAAGGTCGCGCACCGGTGCGCGAAGGCGCGCTGCTGTTTGCCGATAGCGTAGGCGGCGAGCCGATCGGAAAGGTCACCTCGGGCGGCTTCGGCCCGAGCCTGAATGCGCCGGTCGCCATGGGCTACGTGCCCACGAGCTTAAGCGCGCTCGACACAAAACTCTTCGCCGAGGTGCGCGGGCAACGCCTCGCCCTCACCGTCGCCGCCATGCCCTTCGTGAAAAACACCTACAAACGCTGAGGACCTAAGAAAATGACCACGACGCTGTACACCTCCGACCACGAATGGCTCGCGATCGACGGCGATGTCGCCACGGTCGGCATCACCGATTACGCGCAGTCGCAGCTCGGCGACGTCGTGTTCGTCGAATTGCCCAAGGTCGGCCGCGCTCTGAAGAAGGCCGAAGCCGCCGCTGTCGTGGAATCGGTGAAGGCCGCCTCCGACGTCTACGCGCCTGTGACCGGCGAAGTGCTCGAGACCAACGACGCGCTCGCCGCCGAACCGGCGCTGGTGAACTCGGACGCGCAAAGCAAGGCCTGGTTCTTCAAGATCAAGATTGCCGACAAGAGCGAACTCGGCGGCCTCATGGATGAAACCGCCTACAAGGCCCACACGGCTTGAGGACGATGGAGCAAGCGATGACCGCGCACCGTAAATCCAGCGGCGACACCGCCGCCAATTTCGCTCGCCGCCACATCGGCCCGTCGGCGCGCGATGTCACCGCAATGTTAGAGGCGGTCGGCGCTAGAAGCGTCGACGCGCTGATGGCGGAAACGCTGCCAGCCTCGATCCGGCAGGCAGCCCCGCTCGATCTCGGCAAGCCGCTGAGCGAGACCGAGGCGATCGCGCATATGAGCGAGCTCGCGCGGCAGAACCAGGTCTTCACCTCGCTGATCGGCCAGGGCTATTCCGGCACGACCCTGCCCGCGGTGATCCAGCGCAACATCCTCGAAAACCCCGCCTGGTACACGGCGTATACGCCCTATCAGCCCGAGATCAGCCAGGGCCGGCTGGAGGCGCTGTTCAACTTCCAGACCATGATCTGCGACCTCACCGGGCTCGACGTCGCCAACGCCTCGCTGCTCGACGAGGCGACTGCGGCGGCCGAAGCGATGGCACTCGCGGAGCGGCACTCGCGGGTCGAGGCGAAAGCCTTCTTCGTCGACAAGGACGTGCATCCGCAGACGTTAGCTGTGATGCGCACCCGCGCCGAGCCGCTCGGCTGGTCGCTGGTCGTCGGCGATCCCCTCACCGATCTCGACAAGGCCGACGTGCTCGGTGCGCTGCTGCAATATCCTGGAACCTCGGGCGCGGTGCGCGACCTCAGGCCCGCGATCGCAGCGCTGAAGGCCAAGGGTGCACTCGCAATCGTTGCCGCCGATCTGCTGGCGCTGACATTGCTCGCCTCGCCCGGCGAGCTCGGTGCCGACATCGCGATCGGCACGGCGCAGCGCTTTGGCGTGCCGATGGGCTATGGTGGCCCGCACGCGGCCTATATGGCGGTGCGCGATGCGCTGAAGCGCTCGCTGCCCGGCCGCATCGTCGGCCTCTCCGTCGATTCCCGCGGGATGCCTGCCTATCGCCTCGCGCTGCAGACCCGCGAGCAGCACATCCGCCGCGAGAAGGCGACGTCCAACATCTGTACCGCGCAGGTACTGCTGGCCGTGATCGCCGCGATGTATGCGGTCTATCACGGCCCCGAGGGGCTTGCGCAGATCGCGCGCAATGTGCATCGCCGCGCCGCCGTGCTCGCTAGCGGCCTGCGCAAGCTCGGCTTCGCGCTGACGAGCGAAGCCTTCTTCGACACGCTCAGCGTCGATGCCGGTGCCAAGCGCGCCGAGATCGTTGCGCGCGCAGCCGCCGAGACAATCAATCTCGGCGTTGGTGAAGCGGCGCTCCGCATTGCGCTCGACGAGACCACGACGCCCGCAACTGTGGAAGCGGTCTGGCGCGCGTTCGGCGGCCAGCTTTCCTACGCCGAGATCGACGCGACCACGCGCGAGGCGCTGCCGGAGGCGCTGACACGCGGTACCGCCTTTCTCACCCATCCGGTGTTCCACGCGCATCGCTCGGAGACCGAGATGCTGCGCTACATGCGCAAGCTCAGCGATCGCGACCTCGCGCTCGACCGCGCCATGATCCCGCTCGGATCCTGCACCATGAAGCTGAACGCGACCACCGAGATGATGCCGCTGACCTGGCCGGAATTCGCCTCCTTGCACCCCTTCGCTCCGCGCGAGCAGGCCAAGGGCTATCATGCGCTGTTCGCGCGGCTGGAAAAATGGCTGTGCGACATCACCGGCTATGACGCGATCTCGCTGCAGCCGAATTCAGGCGCTCAAGGAGAATATGCCGGGCTTTTGGCCATCCGCGGCTATCACGCCGCGCGCGGCGAAACGCGCCGAAAAATCTGCCTGATCCCCTCCTCCGCCCACGGCACCAACCCGGCTTCGGCCGCGATGGTCGGCATGGACGTGGTGGTGGTCGCGTGCGAGGCCAACGGCGACGTCGATGTCAATGATCTCCGCGCCAAGGCGGAGAAGCACTCGGCCAATCTCGCCGCTGTCATGATCACCTATCCCTCGACGCATGGCGTGTTCGAGGAGCACATAAGCGAGATCTGCGACATCGTGCATGGCCATGGCGGCCAGGTGTATCTGGACGGCGCCAACCTCAACGCGCAGGTCGGCCTGTCCCGACCCGGCGATTACGGCGCCGATGTCAGCCATCTCAATCTGCACAAGACGTTTTGCATCCCGCATGGCGGGGGCGGCCCCGGCATGGGCCCGATCGGCGTCAAGGCGCATCTCGCGCCGTTCCTGCCGGGTCACCCAGCGGCCCAGGCAGAAGCGCCGGTCGGCCCGGTCTCGGCCGCGCCGTTCGGTTCGGCCTCGATCCTCACCATCTCCTACATCTACATTTTGATGATGGGCGGCGAAGGCCTGAAGCGCGCCACCGAGATCGCGATCCTCAACGCCAATTACATCGCGGCACGGCTCGATGCGCACTTCCCGGTGCTCTACAAGAACGCCAGGGGTCGCGTCGCACATGAGTGCATCGTCGACCCGCGGCCGCTGAAGACGACCTCCGGCGTCACCGTCGACGACATCGCAAAGCGCCTGATCGACTACGGCTTCCACGCGCCCACCATGAGCTTCCCGGTGCCGGGCACGCTGATGATCGAGCCGACCGAGTCGGAATCGAAGGCGGAGCTGGACCGGTTTTGCGACGCCATGATCGCGATCCGCGAGGAGATCGCCGAGGTCGAGGCCGGCCGCTTCAAGATCGAGGCCTCGCCCTTGCGCCACGCCCCGCACACCGTGCACGACATCGCCGATGACGACTGGAAGCGCGCCTACAGCCGCACTGAAGGCTGCTTCCCCGCCGGCACCTCGCGCACCGATAAATATTGGAGCCCGGTCGGCCGCGTCGACAACGTCTATGGCGACCGCAACCTGGTGTGCTCGTGCCCGCCGGTGAGCGATTACGCGGAAGCGGCGGAGTAACGGCTTCGTAGGGTGGGCAAAGCGGAGCGTGCCCACCACCGTTGTGCGCTTCGAATATGGTGGGCACGGCGCTTGCGCGCCTTTGCCCACCCTACGGCACCGAACGCGCCTCTAGGGCTAAACCAACAATCGGCTTTCGCGATCCCACCGCCACAGCCGTCCGTTGGTCAATTCAGTACCGCCCCACCAGCGCTTGATTGGGTTGTGACGCCACAAATCGTCTTCGCGAGCGAGAAGTGAACGCCCGAGTTCAGTCAGCGTGACCTTCCACTCGCTCTTGCCGAAGTAGCGGGCCTCATTGTCGAACGACGGATCGCCCAACAGGACCGGCGGCACCGAATGTTCCCCCAGTTCGATCAAGACAGCTTGCGCGTCGCCCTCGTCGAACACATCGCGAAGCCACCTCGCCTCGCAAACGCGCCTTGGGTCGGTTTGCCCGTCGTTCACAAAGTCGAGGAGGTCCATTTCGCTGGCACCGAGTCCCGTCACACTGTCCGGAAGCTCTTCAAGCATCGCAATCAACGCCGATCGAAGTCTCGGCCGAATCATTAGATCCGTCATCAGCAGATCGAAACAGGACTCTGGCGTTTCAGCCCGGTAGGCTCGCCAGGCGCGGCTTGCCGCCACCAAATGGTTGTCGGTCACCTTGAAGGCCGGCAGCTTCCATTTCGCGACAGACTCCGGCGCATAGCTTGCAACAACGTCGTCCGTGTGCACCAGGCTCAGCTTTGTTGTGATCTCCTTGTAGGGGCGCAGCAGGTCCAGCAACCAGACGAGCACAAGCTGATCATTGGGCCGAGGATCGACCCAGATTTCAATTGAGCCGAACTTTGCACACAGCTCAAAGAAACCGGTGTCGCGCGTGCCGAAGTCTTCCAGCGAGCCACGACAAACGTCGTCGAGCCAATGATCGCCAGGTTTGCAGTGCTTTGCCGATCGCCGCTCCAACCCTATCAAAAGCTGTTCTTCGGAAGGCAATTTCCTCGAGATGAAACGTAGATAGAACCCGAGCGCGACGTTCGCGACACTCGCCTGCCGAAGCACGTCTTCCGCAAGATCATTCGTGGCTAAGATCAAATGGGACACGATTGCCTCTCAAAATTATACGCAGTACAGGAACACTCTGAGCGAATACGTACGTAGGGTACGGGTGCCGCCCCACCAGCGATCGATCCGGTTGTGGCGGCGAAAATTCTCATCGCCCCCCAGCACCGCTTTGCCGAACTCGGTGAGCGACAATCGGGATTGCTTGTACCGCTGCAAGCGGTTTGAATCGTTATGCATCTCCAGGTCGAGGCACCAGGACGGCGTATCGTCCAGCCAATGAAGGCCATGTGGCCGCGTTGTGCGTGGCGCAACGAACGCTTCGAGCTCCGCCTCGGATGGCAATTGTCCCCAAACCAATCGCCGCTCGATCGCAATCACAAGATCGGCAAGGCCCGCCTGTTGAATGGCGCCGGCGATGGACGAGTCTGTCGTGACAATGAGCCGCGTCATGTTCCGGCCTCAAGGTTTCGTCAAAACGGAGCCATAGCGCCACAGCCGATCATTGGTCAGATGCGTGCCGCCCCACCAGCGATCGATCGGATTGTGGCGACTGAAATCTTCCTGATGGGCCAGGACGGCCTTGCCAAACTCAGTCAGTGACAAACGGCTGCCTAGGAAAGCCTCGTGCCTAGCCCTGGCATCTTCGCGGTCGATCGTGCGCAGTTCATCGTCCAGTCCGGCCACAGCGGGTCTCGGGCCGTGGGCCAACTCTTGGAGCAACCATTCCGACTCAAGTTCTCCGAAGACCCGTGTGCCCCGAAGCCTGCGCGAGTGAAACCGAGCATCCGCGCGTGTAAACCCCCTCGCAATGAGCTCGAGAAATCTCATCTCCGTCGCTCCAAGTCCCGTCGAAGCTGACGGCAGTTCTGCCAGGAGATCGAGCACGACCGGCCTCAACATCGGCAATGCACTAAGATCGCTGTGATCGAGATCAGCAAAGGCCTCGGGTGTCGGCGCGCAATAGGCCTGCCATGCCATCCTGGCAGTCTTGAGTTCGCTGCCCGTGACATCCACGACGGGAATATACGAAGCAGACTTTCCGACTTCTTCGCCTCTTAGCTTGAACAGATCGGACACCAGCAAACGCAGCCGGAGCCTTGCCAACAAGTTAGGGCATGAACCGAGATAGTCGAGCAGCCAAATCAGCTGCAGTTGATCTTCGGGGCCTGGATCGAACCAAATTTCAATTTCGTCATAGCGCTCGCAAAAATCGGCAAGAGGCAGGTTCCTGCGTTCCTTGAAAGCGCGAGGCCAGATGACACCCCAATCCGACCAGTGGTCGCCCAGCTTAAGCGTCTCGGAGCGCGCCCCGAAATAGGCTGCGAAATATTCAGGTGAAGGCAGCGGACCCCACGCGAAACGGAAAAAGAAAAAAACGACAATCTCAGCCAGATTCGACTTGGCTAGACCGGAGCCCGACGAACTGGTCAAGATCAGACGCTTCATCACACCACCCGATCACGACAACGCAAAACGAAACGGGCACTGACGACGTCGGCAACTCAACGTCCTCAGCGCCCGCTCCTCGCGAAACTCTACTGGTAGGTTTACTCGTCCGCCGGCTCCTCGCCGTCGGCGTCGCGCTCGGGGCTGCCGGCGAGAATCTGCTCGGCGATCAGGCCGGAGTTTTGGCGGATCGAGGTCTCGATCTTGGCGGTGATGTCGGGGTTGGCCTTCAGGAACGCTTTCGAATTCTCGCGGCCCTGGCCGAGGCGCTGGCTGTCATAGGAGAACCAGGCGCCGGATTTTTCGACGATGCCGGCCTTGACGCCGAGATCGAGGATCTCGCCCATCTTGGAGACGCCCTCGCCGTACATGATGTCGAATTCGACCTGCTTGAACGGCGGCGCCAGCTTGTTCTTGACGACCTTGACGCGCGTGGTGTTGCCGACCACTTCGTCGCGCTCCTTGATCGCACCGATACGGCGGATGTCGAGGCGGACGGAGGCATAGAACTTCAGCGCGTTGCCGCCGGTGGTGGTTTCCGGCGAGCCGTACATCACACCGATCTTCATGCGGATCTGGTTGATGAAGATCACCATGGTGTTGGACTTGTTGATGGACGCCGTGAGCTTGCGCAGCGCCTGGCTCATCAGACGGGCCTGGAGACCCGGCAGCGCATCGCCCATCTCGCCCTCGAGCTCGGCCTTCGGCACCAGCGCCGCAACCGAATCGATCACCAGCACGTCCACGGCGCCCGAGCGCACCAGCGTGTCGCAGATTTCCAGCGCCTGCTCGCCGGTGTCGGGCTGAGAGATCAGGAGCTCGTCGATATTGACGCCCAGCTTGCGCGCATAGACCGGGTCGAGCGCGTGTTCGGCGTCGATAAAGGCGCAGATGCCGCCCTTCTTCTGCCCTTCCGCTACCGTATGCAGCGCCAGCGTGGTTTTCCCTGAGGATTCCGGCCCGTAGATTTCGACGACACGTCCCTTCGGCAGGCCGCCGATGCCGAGCGCGATATCAAGCCCCAGCGAGCCCGAGGAGACCGCCTCGACATCCATCGAACGGTCGTTCTTGCCGAGCTTCATCACCGAGCCCTTGCCGAACTGCCGCTCGATCTGGGAAAGCGCGGCGGCCAGAGCTTTACTCTTGTCCATGGAAGATCCTTCGACGATACGCAGGGCAGTGGTGGACATCGGGTCGTGCTCCTTATGGCGAGGATTCGGGTGCGGGACAAACGATTGGCGCGGCGGGTCGTCGATAAAACCAATGTACACCATTTGTTCCAGGTTCGCAATATGTTCTTTTGCGGGTCCTGGTACTGTCCGTATTTGACCCTTAGTGTCCTAAGTTCCAGATTGCAGTGTCCTAATTCGCTTCTGGAGCATACTGCATGACCGACCAAAGCAGTCTCGTATGGTTCGTCTGGGTGCCGGGAGAACCTGCCCCGCAGATACATCAGTCCTTGGAGAGCGCATCGGCCCAAGCCGATTTGACTGCCCGGATGAATGTGGGCGCCAAAGTTCATATCTACCAACTCAAGAGTGTCGGAAGCATCAGCTACCCAAACACTCCGGCAATCTTTGGCGACTTCAAAAAGTAAGGCCGCCTCAGTTGGCGGCCTCTTTCATTCCGGAGCATCTTCGCGGTCAGCACGACGGCGAGCGGCCTCCGCGTCTGAACGTCGCTTTAGCCCGCGCAGGAATATTTCGATCCGGTCTGCCATGTCTTGATAGCTTTCCGGCGACAACACGCCCGGGACCGTAAGAGTCACCGGTCCCTCTTCCAGATTAAACACCTCCTGCAACATTGGAGGTGCTTTGAACAACGATGCTGGAAGGTCCAAAATATCTTTCCGGGGAGTCTGAGCGGCCGGATTCATAAGCGGAGGCTCCTGTTTTTCAGGTTCTTCCACAGAATTATACGCCTGAGTACCACCATCCACAAGCCGCATAGTGGCTAGATAAGTCTTAGCGGCTTTCTCTGCGGCCTCCGGTACAAAGTCCCGTTTAATAAGCCAAAAGCGAAGGTTATCTGGGCTCACGGCGCCCGGGAAATCCTTCCGGATGTCTTGGAAAAGCTTGGGGCGTAGAGCCAATTGTGAAATGGCCGCTGCTCGCTCAGCAGAGCCCTCTGGAGCCTCTAGGGCGTGCACAGCCTCGTTAGTGATGCGAATCTCGTCAGCATTGCCGTCGATCAGACCGTAGGCACGTAACGCGCCTATTTTGCCAAGCGCGGGACCGCTTAAGCTGTCGTGGCCAAGATGCTTTGCCAGCACAATGCGGGACATCTTATTGCGATGATCATTTGCATAGGCCTTGCGAGCGGCCTGCAAAGCCGCACCAAGATCGAGCATGGGGTAGTTGGGGCTGCGAACCTTTGCCATCCTTCCGGCCCTCCTATGGCCGTCTGAGCCCCCTTATCACAAAACGCCAGAGATAAATCAATAGATAAAATCCAGATTAATCTCTAGATGGGCTTGCGCCTTGTCCGAAGAAATGGCAGATTGCGATTACAGGAGATCGCAGATGTTCAGGAGGGTTTGAGCCCCTTGGGGCGCTAGCCGAGCGCCAAGGGGCCGGGAAAAAGGAAGGGCCGCTGCGCCAAACCTCGGGGGAGGAACGCAACGGCCCTGCAATCGGCTTCGTCTCAGGGATCGTCTAACGGTAGGACACCTGCCCCTACAAGCTGGGAAATGTCGGTCCGAATCCGGCTCCCTGAACCATCATCGAATTAGCGGGACCGACGGCGTTGGCGCGCTGCCGATCCCTAGTCACCCACCCCGGGATTGCGCCCCGAAGCGAATAACCTCTAAGAATATACGCCTTGGCGGGCGTTTTTTAAAGAGTCGCTGACGGGCCAATTCCTCACACAGAGGATTGCGCCCTCATGAATGAACTTTCCCGCGAACAGAAAATCCTTGTGATCTCATGCCTGACCGAAGGTCAGAGCATCCGCGCTACTGAGCGCCTTACCGGCATCCATCGCGATACGATCATGCGCCTTGGCGAGCGCATCGGCCGGGGCTGTGCCGAGCTGCACGACCGGATGATGGTTGGCGTCCGCGTCGGCCGCATCGAGCTTGACGAGATTTGGGGATACGTCGGCAAAAAGCAGAAGCGCGTCGAGCGGAACGAGATCGGCCATAAGGGCGACCAGTATTCGTTCATTGCGCTGGGCTCCGCGAGCCGCGCCATCATCAGCTACCGCACTGGCAAACGCGACAGCGAGAATACGGACCTGTTTACGCAGGACTTGCGTGAGCGCGTGATCGGCGAGCCGGAGATCAGCACCGATGGTTTCCTGCCCTACCAGAACGCCATCCGCGATGCCTTCCGTGGCAATGCGCACCATGGCGTGATCGTAAAGACCTACTCCGTAACGAACCTGGCCGTAAAGGACGCCGCGCGCCGCTACAGCCCGGCTGAGGTAATTGCAGTAGAGCGGGAGGTAGTAAGCGGCTTCCCGGTCAAAATCTCGACTAGCTACGTTGAGCGCCAGAACCTCACGCTGCGCATGACGCAGAAGCGGTTCGCGCGTCTCACGAATGGATTTTCAAAGAAGCTCACCAACCACGCTGCGGCGGTCAGCCTGTACGTTGCTCACTACAACCTCTGTCGGGTCCACGAATCCCTCAAGACCACTCCAGCGGTTGCCATTGGCATTGCGGATCGGGTCTGGACGCTGGGGGACCTGATCGACGCCGTGCTGCCGCTGGAGCCGAACCGGCCCGTACGGGTGAAGCGGAATTTCAGGGTAATTGAGGGAGGTCAAAGCTCTCGTACAGATTGAACCGTACAGAGGCTGGGAACAACCAAACAGAGAGTCGGTTAAGCAACAGCCGAAGGAAAAAGGGTCCTTTTGCGAACTTATGTGGAACAAATGGGCTTGACATGACCCCAAGGCCATTGACTTGGCGGGGCCTTTTAAGAGACAAGTAACGAAGCAAGGGATTCCGAGCGCGACTGCATCAAGAATCGACAATTGTCAATGGATACTTACCAAAAGTTAATTCGGTAACTCCATAGTCGCGCCACGGAGGAACATTATCTGAGTTGCGAGCACAAAACTACCCGCCACGCCTAGGGTCAATCATTAGGAAGCAGGTAGCCGGAGGTAGGAACATGCAAGTTGAAATGGAAGCCCTAAAAAAGCATCTGTTCGACGAAAATAAGATTCGAAACATCAAGTTCTACCCGGGCCACAATGCTGACGTGTCCCCGGAGGACATGGCGCGCGAGATCAACAAGTTTTTCGCCGATTCAGATGAAGCCACCGAGACCGTCACGGACTAAACCTTGACGGGCAATTATCTAAACGTCATACAAGGCGCCTCATAGTCATGTGGCGCCTTTTTTGATGCCTTTTGCGCAGCTTTATCAAGCAGTTCAGACCCAAGGTGATAGAATCAGCACGAAGTGGCTGAGGTCGAGGGCTATGGAATTTTCGCATATTGCGAAAATCAAAGAGCAATGGTCTGGCGTAATCGATGCGAACGTGGTCAGGGGCTTTTACATTGAGGGCCCTAAGGGGCCCCCTGTCACATTGGAAGAAAGCCAAGCCCTAATCGTTTTGGCCCGCGCCATGTGCGACGGAGTTCAGGGCGACCATTGGAGGAGGGCTGTCCTTGCCAAAGAACTCATGCATGTCTTTGACGAGGAAGATGAAAAGACCCACACTCGCGATCAATTTGATGCCCAGGTCCACAAGTTTGGGAACCCGGCGGCTCCTGTGACGTCGCAATTCCGCGCGGAAGCTAAGGCATACTGGCGGTCTCTGGCAGTCCTTTGCACGGATAAAAAACGCCTTGAATACAAGGCCGCACTTCAAGCTGAGACCATTAGCTTCGAAGTGGTCGCAGCCGCGCTGCGTATTCCGGTTCCTATGGTTCGCGACATGATGTCCGATCAATTCGAACAGTATCGCGATGGCTGGATGTAAGTGTCCTAATTCCCCTCCGCGACTGTCTCGCTACGCGACATAAAATCTTGGCACAACTTGTGCAGTCTGTTGCGTACCGGGGTTTTGCATCATCCCCCTCGGGGCTGGAAAGCCGCCGCCCGCGATCATTTAAGCGGGCGGCGTTTTTGCTTCCAAGAACGAAAAGGTCCCCAGCCCGGGGCTGACCGGCTGAGGACCTTTGCGAGCGGCGCGTACTCTACGCTGCGCGACTCATTACCATCTCACTGTCATAAAACAAAGTGTCCTAATTCGGATTAGCGGGTGTCCTAATTAGGACAGCACCCGGGTCCTGGTACTGGCCTGTTTCCGAGCGCAGTGGCCTAGTTTGATTTTAGGAGTGGCCTAATTTGGCGGCGGGAACAGCGAAAACGATCGACCGCCATCACCAAAATGAATTCGCCCCGTGACGCTTTTAATCCGCAAACTCTGATGAATATTCCGATCAGAAATGCAACACTGGAACCAGATGCGCTCGACTTCCGCACCGTCGCGCATCGCGACGGCCTTGTTGTATCGCTCGACCAAATCGGGCCGACCGCGCGCGATGCCTTCAAGGGCCGCTATCTGTTCATTGACTGCGAGACTACTGAAACCACCCGCTTCCATCGCCGCAATCACCAAGCCCATAAATTGGGTCATCTTTTCTACCATTGGGCCGCCTCAGTGGGCGGCCTCTAGTTCAATCTTCATTTCGACGGGATCGCTATCCACGTCGTAAATCTGCGAGACGTTCATTGCGAACGTCCGGAACCAGCGCACGCGTTGAGCCGCGGGCCACTCTCCAGAAGTTGGAATCTTTTTCAAGAGCGCGATCAGCAAGGGATCAAGCCCAAGTTCGCCTAACCCGTCATCGCCGCCACCCAAAGCTCAGGGAACACATTACGAATGTCACCTTCATGATGAAGGGCAACACGAAGTGGGACGCCTTCTATCGACACCTTCAACGCGGAGCCCCTAAGCTACATGAAACGGCAGAGTTCGACTTCGGCGACGATCCTTAGAGTGGCCTGTTTCGCATCTGCAAGTGGCCTATTTCGGCCAGTACCCGGGTGCTGGTGCTGTCCGTATTTGATCCCTAGTGTCCTAGTTTGTTCTGGGGGGTGTCCTAATTCGATTCTGCATTAGGTTGAGATTCTTTGACACCGCTAACTTAGGAGGGAACGGATGCCCAGAGGATCAGACGACTCAAGAATTCACGCGGAAGCGATTGTGAAAGCAGCTTGCATCAATGCGGCAGCAGTCTTGATTGCAGCTGGGAGAATATCAGCGCCACCCGGCGACGAAGCTAAGGCCGCTGCTCACGCGGCGATGGAGATATGGGGCTTCTTGGAAAAGCCCGATAGTTGGCCACGATAAGTCAACTAGAGGCCGCCTCAGTTGGCGGCCTCTTTCATTCTTCATCCTGCGCCGATCGGCTAAGGAGCCCGCCCTTACGGGCAGATGATCCTTCGTCTTTGTAGATCATCTTGAAAATACTAGCCGCCGTATCGAGCCAAAGCTTCCGGGCCAGCACCACGACGGCGCCTAATTCCCTCTCAATCAGGGCTTGTATTAAATTGAAATCTGCTTTCGCAGTTGCGAGCGCCGATTGTCTCGCTACGGGGCATTGAACCTTGGCATGGGGTGTGCAGACCAATGCTTATCGGGATTTTGCGTCATCCCTCCCGGGGCTGGAAGTCGCCGCCTGCGCTACATTTAAGCGGGCGGCGTTTTTGTTTGTGAAACAACCAAACAAAAAGGCCCCAGTCCGGGGCTGGACCGACTGGGGCCTTTGGGCTTCAGCGCTACTGGTCTTTGTAGACCGGGCCGACAACTCGTAGAGTGCGACTTCGTTCCAGTGTCCTATTTCAAGACTGCAACTGTCCTAATTTGGACAGCAGCCGGATTTGGGGGGCTGGCCTGCTTCCGACTGCTGGGCTACCTCCGACCTCGGTGGCCTGGCTTGAAAACGGCAGTGGCCCTGATCTGAATTTCAGCATTTGTTAATGACGGAACCGGATGGCACGTACTAACATTTTGTCTGCAAATCCTACGGTTAGGACCCGTATGCACGAGGCCTGTCATGCGGCATCGCCGCCGGTTCAAGCAAACCCTATCCCTTGAAGAACGCCTCGCCCAGGAAGCCGAACGCCTGAGAGAGAGCCGAGAGGCTCCCGCCCGGCTCTGAGCGCGAAGCCCTCCTCCGTAAAGCCAGGCAAGCTGAAACAGGCTCGCACATGAGCGAGTGGCTGCGATCTCCCGGATTGATGCCGCCCACCTAACGTTCGCAACACGGCCGACAAGGAACCGCCCTCAAGCCGACCCCGCCTCCTGATCCAGAACGGACGGAGGACACGAGGCAAGCCGCCCGAGAGTACGCCGACGACCAGCGCGAGAATCATCAAGAAGCTCCGCAGGAAGATGCAGCAACCGGCGCCACTGCCCTCCGCAAAATGTGAGGCCACGCTTCTCGTTCGAAAATGACGCGCATCAAAGACGCGCCGTCATCATTCCGCAATCTTGTGGCACCGAAACCTTTCCGCGGCTGCCGACTTGAAACGGGGGCTGCCACAATGGGGGATTGGATCATGACGGACAACACGCAGCACGATGCCGGCAGGCGCAATTCGCAGCGCGAGATGGCGCTTGAGGAGATGCACAAGTTCGAACGCAGGGAGAGCGAGTTCCGCAAAAAGGACCGCGCGGAGCGTGCCGCCGATCTCCGCCTGCCGCTGGACGAGATCAAGGTGCACTAGGAAACGCCAGGCGAAACAGGCTGTTGCCTACTGTGCATGGGCTTGTTTTCGCAAGCTTGGGCGGCACGTGCCGCTAGAGCTGCCTTACATCAGCGCCAGCAGCACGATGCCGATAACCAAGACCACGAAGCCAGCCGCCGTCGCGGCGGCGAATGACCGCTCGACCTTATCCATGATGCCACCCCGCTAGCAGCGCGCCACGTTTCCCCCATGGCTTCGCCGTGCCCGCAAAGTGTCGCCAACGGATGTGTCTGAAGTTGTGCGGGGCGATGTCTGAATTGGGACGCGAGAGCGGTTCTCAACGTGGCCGCAAGCCTCGCACAAGCTTGCGTAGGGCGCCTGTAGCCAGCGGTGATGGGCGGTTCAACGCAGGTAGAAAACGCATCCATCTTTCGGAATCCGATTTCGCTTGTTTCGAGCTGCGCGCGCTTGCTGAATTCCGGTGAGCTATCCGTGACTTAACGGCAAATTTTGCTTGTCGATGGAATATTGCGCCGGCCAACATGTTACCCGACATGGCAAGGTGAATCGTGGAGGTGACCATGAATCACAGGGGCGTTGAGTTCACGGTTGCAAAGACGGCGACCCCGGGCGTCTGGCAGTGGCAGTTCCGGATCGGCGACGAGACCAAGACAGGCAAGACCGAGACAAAGATCGACCTGCTGGCGATCCGTCGCGTGCAGCTGCGCATCGATCGGGAGCTGAAGGCCATCGGCCGCAAGACGGCCTGAATCGGCAGGTCGAGAGGCCGGACCAGGGCTAATCGGCGCTGGGCAGCCGCCGCATGGTGAATTCGATCTCGCCGCCGGGCAGTTCGCGCCAAGTCTCGACTTCGCTCATATAGCCGGCCTTGGGATAGCGCGCGAAGAAGGCCTGCGCCCTTGCCCGTGCCGCGGCGCGCGGCAGGGTGAAGCTCTCGCGCAGATAGCCGTCGCCGGCATTGCCGCCCGCCCCAGTCGCCGGCTTGCGCCGGCGCGCCATCCGCTCGGCGAGGTCCCGCGGGCGATCGGCCATATCCTGCCTCCTCAACGCAACACTGCGAGGAAATGTAGGATCAGGGCCGATCGAAGGGGAGTCCCGAAACGAGGCGTCGTCCGCCTCCGGGGCCGCCCGGTCAATTGGCGGCCGTACCGGCCTTGGTCTTCTTGGGCGCACTGGTGGCCGCCGAGGCCTTCGCCGCGGGCTGCTTCGGCGGGTCGGCGCGCATTCCGCCCCAGGGATCGCTGGACGCCTTGGCGTCCGGAATCTTCTTCAACGTGTCCTTGTAGGCCTTGTCGCGCGCGGCATCCGCGGCCTTCTCGTCCTCGGTCTTGGACGGGCCGTCCGCCATCAGATTGATATGGGGCGAATCCTGCGCGAAGGCCGGTCCAGCCACCAGCGCCAGCACCGCCGCCATACGGAAAAGCTTCATCAGTCACTCCTTGATCATCGATAGAGGGGGCGGACGCCGCACCCTGACTTCTTCACGGCTCCGAGCGCCGCTTCAATCCGCTAAAGTCGATCCGATCTGCACGATTTCGGCCCGTGGAGCCAGTCGTCCCAGATCGGGCCGCACCTGGTGCAACCGTTCAGCGCCAGACCAAGCGCGGCCAGGCAAATGACAAGGACACATCGACGCAACATCGTCCACCCGCTCCCAAGCCTGGCATCATATCGGGCGAAGTCGGGCATTTTCAAGCCGACGGATCGCGGGTGACTTTGCCGCGCCCAAGCGGGCAGAATGAGCGAAACATCCGGCAACACAGGAGGGAACGACAGCCATGCCACCGCAGCCAGACGACGAGTTCGGCATCGCCGAGGCCAGACGCATCCTCGGCGAGGTCTTTGCGCCCTGGGTCCAGGATCTCAACCTCTCCGTCGAGCGCATCGAGCACACCCCGCCTGCCGATGTGCCGGACTGGCAGCCGGGCGCGCTGCTCCGCATGCCGTTCTCGGAACGGCTGTGCCGCAATGGCGGGGTGGTCTGCGGCCAGGCGCTGATGGCGCTTGCCGACACCGCGATGGTGATCGCGAACCTCGCCGCCAATCGCGGCTATCGTCCGATGACCACGGTGGACCAGACCACGCATTTCATGCGCGCGGTCTCCTCGTCCGACGTGCTGGCGGATGCGCGCGTGGTGCGGCTCGGGCGCACCATGAGCTTTGGCCGCGTCACCCTGCTCTCCGCCACCGACAACAAGCAGGTGGCGATGGTGTCGAGCGCGTTCGCGATGCTGCCGGGCTGAGCATCAGCGAAAGGAAGAGAGAGCATGGACGACAACGAGAGCGCTGCGGAAGGCCTGCGGGATAAAACTCGGCGGGAGGTGACTCGCCGCTGCAACGTCGTAAACGAAGTCTGAAGCGCTGTGCAAGTAGCGCCAGTATTGAGTTTAGTTCAACGTAATTTCTATGCACTACTTTACAATCATCGTTATGGATTAATGCGAATGGTCGAGAAGCGTGCATCGCGACGTTACCGTGTTTTCAAGGGCGGCACGATCACCTTTGAAAATGGCGGTATCGCGTGCACGGTGCGCAACGTGTCGGACAGCGGCGCCGCGATTGATCTCGAAAACCCTGTCATATTGCCGCAATCGTTCACATTGTCGATCGCGCGCGACAATTTCGTACAGAATTGCCGCCCGGTGTGGCGCAACGACAAACGCGTCGGCCTCGCATTCGTACAGGTAGTACATATCGTGTGAATGTCCGTTCGCATCGCGCGCGCGATGCAGCGTTATGCGCGCGCGATATGACGGCGGCGACGCCAGCGCCGCCCCGCGATCACCAGCGCGACAATCGCAAGCGCGATCGCCGGCGAAGCCGAAAAAAATCGTCCGCCGGGACGATCGATCGTGCGCGACCACAATGACGGCGCCTCGCCCGGGCGCGCCAGGCGAAACGCGACGAGGCTGTCGCCAATCGAGGTGCCGGCTTCGGAATGACCGCCGGCGCCGATCGCGACATATTGCTCGCCCTTCCAGACATAGGTCATGGGATTGGCAACGCCGGGCACCGGCAGCCGCCCCTGCCACAGCTCTCGTCCGCTTCGCGCATCGAAGGCACGCAAGTAAGCATCCATCGCGCCAGTGAAGACGACACCACCTGCGGTCACCGCGAGCCCGTTCACCAGCGGCGCGCCAAAGGGCAACGGCACGCCGAGCGGCGCCAGATCCTCGGTAGTGCCGACGGTCGAACGCCAGAGGATCTTGCCGGCCTTGAGATCGACCGCGACCATTTCGCCCCAGGGCGGCTTGTTGCAGAGCAGCCCGAGCGGCGACATCATCACCGAACGCGACATCGCATAGGGCGCGCCTTTTTGCTGGCCGAAATCATGACCGGGCGGCGGATTGAACCCGGCGGCATCCGCTCGCGGGATCAGCTTGATGAGATGAACGGCACGGCTGGTGTTGGCGTAGAGGATCTGGTTGACCGGATCGAACGCCGCGCTGCCCCAGTTCACCCCGCCGCCGGTGAATGGAAACTCCAGCGTGCCTTGCGTCGAAGGTGGCGTGAACAGGCCTTCGTTGCGCGCGTCCGCGAACTTCTGTTCACAGGACGAGCGGCGCAGGCCGGGCAACAGCGAGAGTGCATCGTCGGTCGAGATCGTCTGCGATGTCAGCGCCGGCACATGTGTCGGGAACGGCTGCGTCGGCGAAAGTCGTTCACCCTCCGCACCGCCTTGCGGCACCGCGCGCTCCTCGACCGGCCACACCGGCTTGCCGGTGTCGCGGTCGAGCACGAACACAAAACCTTGCTTGGTCGGCTGGATCACGACATCGCGCGAGCCCTCGCCCGTGTCGATGCGCGCGAGCGTCGGCTGCGCCGGCAGATCGTAATCCCAGACGTCGTGATGCACGGTTTGAAACGCCCATACGAGTTCGCCGGTCTCGATGCGCAGCGCGACGACCGAATTGGCGTGCTCGTTATTGCCGGGCCGCTTGCCGCCCCAAAAATCCGGCGACGGCGAAGACGTCGGCAGGAATACGAGCCCACGCGATGCATCGACCGACATTGCCGCCCAGACATTGGCATGGCCGGCCTCGATGCCGTCGCGCTTGAGCGGCTCGAAGGTCCAGCGCGGCTCACCACTGCGGGCGTCGAACGCGCGCACCACGCCGCTCGGCGCATCGACGCGGCGGTTGTCGCCGATCGCGGAGCCGACCACGATAACACCGCGGCCGACCGCCGGTGGCGACGTGATCTGGAATTCGCCGGGCCATTCCAGCGGCATGCCGATATCGAGCTTGATCTCGCCGCCCATGCCGAAATCCGCGCAGGGAAGACCTGTCATGGCATCGAGTGCGATCAGGCGAACATCGTTCGTCCCCATGAAGATGCGCGATCGGCAGGCGGCGCCTCGAGGCACGGTGTCGTCAATCCAATAGGTGACGCCACGGCAGACATAGCGATTGGCCGGGCGCTGGTTGATGGCGATCTTCGGATCGTAGCGCCACTTTTGCGCTCCCGTGCCCGGATCGAGTGCGATCACCTCGTTGAAGGGCGAGCAGAAGATCAGGCTGTCCTCGACCAACAGCGGTGTCGCCTCGAACTTGGTTCGCCGCATCACCTCGGGCGGACGCGCCGTAATATCGCCAGTGTGAAATTCGAAAGCGCGGATGAGTTGGCCGACATTGTCGGATGTGATCTCGCGCAATGGCGAGAAGCGCGAACCGCCGGGATCGCCACCCCAGCTCTCCCAGGCGACGCACGGCCGCGCTACAAGCAGAACGACAAGGCCAACCAGATATCGCAGCCGGCCCGCCACCACGCGCCTCGCGCTATTTCGGCTTCTTGGCGGGCTCGCTCGGACGCGCCCCGCCCCACGGGTCATACTTTTCCTTGGACTCCGGAATGCGCTCGAGCGCGGCCTTGTAGGCCTTCTCGTCGACCTTGGGCTTGTTGTCCGCCTTCTGGCCGCTATCCTGCTGATGGCGCCGGCCGCCGCCCATTTGCGCCTGCGCGGAAGCAACTGTCAGCGCCAGCACCGCAGCCGCTATGACCAGAATTCTCATCGCTGCAATCCCCCTCATCCAGGGTACAAAATAGCCTGCAATCCCGTAATAGCAAAGGCGGCGGGTTCCAACCCTTCAGCAAATGTTGATCGGCCGGGACTTCGTCCCGTCGAATTCGCGTCTATCTGTTGGCCCGCAGGGGACCTTCACGGATGTTGCGGATTGTTGCTCATGTGACGCTGCTCGCCGGCGCGCTTGCGCTCGGCGCGTGCGGCTTTGCCGACAGCCGCGCGCCCGTGCCCGACTTCATGCGCCTCAAGGAAGCCGACCAGCCGCCGCCCGAACCGCCGCCTGACATCAAGCGCGTGGTCCGCGAGCAGATCGAAGTGGTCTTCCTCAACACCTCCTATCCGCGCGAGGTGCAGGTCGCCCTGCCCCATCACGAGGTCCGCGGACCGGGCTGGACGGCCTGTGTCCGCGCGCAACTCACCTCGGCCACCGGCTCGGCGCTGGGCACCCAGACCTACATCGTGACGATCAACGGCGGAAAGGTAGTCGACCGGCGGCGCGCGGAGGCCGATGACATCTGCGGGTCGGAAGCCTACGAGCCGATCTAGCAATGAATTGCGCCACACGACCATACGGTTCCGGGAAAAACCTATAATTTTGCCGGAACGATCGTCGCCTCCCATTCTTGTTACCGCCGAGGGCAGTTTCGGAGGAGGACAGGATGAGGACGTTCACGATTGCATTGCTGGCCGGTGTCGGGGCTCTCGCTGCGGCGAGCGGCGCGAAGGCTGCGGATCTGTACACGACCAGCGAATACACCAACCCCGATCTCGTTCAGCAGGTCCGGCTCGTCTGCGACGACGCAGGCAATTGCTATCGCACCCGCGGCGGTGCACGCGTGATCGTGCGCGACTCCTATGACGCCATGCCGCGCGAGCGCTATTACGAGCGCCGCACCTATCGCGACTGGGACGATGGTCCGCGCGCCGGCGTCGGCATTCGCGCGCCCGGCGTCAGCGTGGGCGTCGGTGTCGGCGACCGCTGGTAAGCAACACGGCATGACGGAGAGGACCGGACGAGACAGCTCGTTCGGTCCTGTCTGCGTCAAGACTCGAGCGGATGAACCGGCGCAGCGACGCGCGTTGACGACGGCAGCTGCGCGATGAAGCGGGCAAGCACCATGCCGGCGAACATCGCGGCGACGAAGATGACGGCTGAGGTCGAGCCGAAGCCGAGCGCGGTCAGGGCCGGCCCTGGGCAGAAGCCGGCCAGTCCCCAGCCGATGCCGAAGATCGCGGGACCAACGATGATTCTTGGATCGATGTCGCTGCGTGTCGGCACGTAGAAGCGTTCGGCGAAGAAGGGGCGTGCAAGCTTCAAGACATGCCTGAAGCCGACGAAGGTCACGGCGACCGCGCCGGCCATCACGAAAGCGAGGCTCGCGTCCCATGTCCCCGCCGGGATGCCGCCGAGGTCGAGGAAGTTCAGCACCTTTGCCGGATTCGACATGCCGGAGACGATGAGCCCGAGGCCGAACAGCAAGCCGATTGCGAATTGAACGAGAATGGTCATTGCCGTCAGCTCCAGTGCCGGATCACGAAGACGGTCGCGACGCCCGTCGCCATGAAGGTGATGGTCGCGACCAGCGAGCGCACCGACAATCGCGACAGACCGCAGACGCCATGGCCTGAGGTACAGCCGCTGCCCCACACGGCGCCGAAGCCGGTGAGCAGCCCTGCGACAATCAGCACCGGCGTTCCCGCCGCGATCGTCTGCGTGGGCAGGCTTCCGGTCACGAGCCGCACCAGCGCGGGTGCGGCAATGAGGCCGGCGACGAAGGCGAGCCGGCCGGCAAATTCGCGATCCTCGTAAGGCGGAAACAACCGCGCCGCGATGCCGCTGACGCCGGCGATCCGTCCCGTCGCCCACATCAGGAGCACGGCGGACAGGCCGATGAGCGCGCCCCCGAGGAGCGAGGCAATCGGCGTGAAAGACGTGGCGACCATGTGATCCTCCGGATCGAGAGCTTCCATCATAGCACTCGCCGGCTTGCCGGCCGCATGCTCAATGAGACGTTAACAATACCACCCGAATTGAAGCGGCGCCCCAACGGGATTTTCCAATCTTTGCGCTAAGCATGACCCGTGTAGCGCCGGCGACTGCCTGGCGTGAACGGGGATGACGGGACGTGGTCGACATCGCGCATCAGGCTGCGATCAATCCGGCATCGGCGAAGGATGCAACGCCCGCGCTCGTCCCGCTGACGGCGATCGAGCCCGGCCAGTGGCGCGCGCTGGCGCAGCGGGCGGTCGAGCCGAACGGCTATTATTTGCCTGCCTGGGAGCTCGCCGTCAGCGCAACCGCGCGGGACCGTGTCGGTGCCTCGGCCCTGTCCGTATGCGGCGCCTCCTCGACCCGGCTGATCGGCTTGATGCCGGTGGTGTCGCTCTGGCGGGTCTGGAAGATCCCCCTGCCCGCGCTGGTGAGTGCGCATCCCTATGGCACGCTGTGCAGCCCGCTGATCGACCGCGACGCCTCGGTCGACGCGGCGACGCGCCTGTTGCAGCGCGCGCGCGAGGCCGGCGCGCATGCGCTGATCCTGCGCGACGTTGCGCTGGGCGGCGCCGCGATGGCATCGCTCCGGGAAGCGCTCGGCCAGGCCGGCCTGACACCGCGTGTGCTCGGTTCCTACGTCCGCGCCAGCCTCGATGCGACACAGGACGGCGACAAGCTGCTGCACGACGCTCTCGGTCCCAAAAAACTCAAGGAGCTGCGCCGGCAGCGCCATCGCCTGGAGGAGCACGGTGCGATCAGCTTTGACGTCGCGCGCAAGCCCGACGAGATCAAGCCCGCGCTCGAGACCTTCCTGCAGCTCGAAACCAGCGGCTGGAAGGGTGAGCGCGGCACCGCACTGATTCAGGATGCAGGCGATGCGACCTTCATCCGCCGCGCCGTCCCCGCACTCGCCGAGACCGCGCAATGCGAGATCGTCACGCTGCGCGCAGGCGTGACGCCGGTGGCCGCCGGCATCGTGCTGCGCCACCAGGACCGCGCCTTCTTCTTCAAGCTCGGCATCGACAAGCGTTTTGCCAAATATTCGCCGGGCGTGCAGCTCACGCTCGATCTGACGCGCCATCTCTGCGCCGATCCTGCCATCGCAAGTGCGGACTCCACTGCAAGCGCCGATCATCCCATGATCAACCCGATCTGGCGCGGCCGCCTTGCGATCGGCGATGTGCTGATCCCGCTGCGGCGGAACGATCCGATGGTGGCGTTGATTCACGCGGCGCTGGTCGCGCGTGGCTTCGCACGCGAGACAGCGCGCCGGGCGATTCACCTACTCCGCAAATAGACGTGCGCTATTCCGCCGCTTGCGCGTTGATCTCGGCCGAGACCTGGCGGATGGCGCGGGCGAGCAGGTTCGGGTCCTGCGCGCCGGAGACGGCGTATTTCTGCGCGAACACATAGGTCGGCACGCCGGAGATTCCCTTCTCGGCAGCCTCCTGCGCATCGGCCGACACGCGCGCGACGTCCTCGTCGGTGGCAAGGCGCCGGCGCACGTCCTCGGCATCGAGGCCGACATCGGCCGCGGCCTGCACTAGCACGTTGAGGTCGGTGAGATCGCCGCCGTCGCGGAAATACAGCTCCATCAGGCGCTGCTTCATCTCGGGCGCCTTGCCGATCGCCTCAGCCCACAGGATCAGGCGATGGCAGTCGGTGGTGTTGGGCTGGCGCGCGACCAGCTCGGGCTTGTAGACGAGGCCCTCTTCGCTGGCGGCCGCAACCACACGGCCGGCAATGCCCTTGTAGGCCTCGACCGAGCCGAACTTGGTGGTGAGATAATTCTCACGGCTGATGCCTTCGCGCGGCACCCAGGGATTGAGGAAAAAGGGACGGAAATTCAGCTTGACCGGAACGTCGGGCACCAGCGCGAGCGCGCTCTCGATCCGGTGCTTGCCGATATAGCACCACGGGCACACCACGTCAGAGACGACATCGATCTGGAGCGGTTTGAGGGTGCTCATGGGCGCCTCCTTCGGGCGGTGCGATTTTGTCGGAAGATAAGCCGAACACCGCCCGAGGCAAGGGCGCTAGCCCAGATTTGCGACCGTCTGCTTCAGCCATGCGGCGGTGCGTTCGTCCGCCGGAAAGAACGTCTCCAGCGCCAGCTCCGACAGGGTGATGTCGACCGGCGTTCCGAATACCATGGTGGTGGAGAAGAAACTGAGTATCCCCCCGTCATGCCGAAGCTTGAACGGGATCGCGACATTGTCGCTCGACAGAGGCCCTGAGCGCGCCGGAATGGGGTAGCTCTTGAGGTCGCGATAGAGCTTGATCAGCTCCGGATCGGCCGTCGCCTCGCATTGCCGGTGCAAACGCTCGAGCAGATGCGCACACCATTCTCCGAGATTGACCGTACGCGGCGCCAGCCCCTCGGGATGAAAGGCGAGCCGCAGCACGTTGAAGGGCTGGCCGAGCAACCGTTCCGGAATGCCGGCGAGCAGCGGCGCCACCATCCGATTGGCCGTCACCAGATTCCAGTGCCGGTCATAGGCCAGCGCCGGATTGGGCTCGTGGGCCCTCAGCACGAGATCGATCGCCTGACGGGCTGATGTCAAGGCGGGATCCTCCAGAGGGCGTTGCGGAAAGGCCGGCGCGTAGCCGGCCGCGACCAGCAGCACGTTGCGTTCGCGCAAGGGCACGTCGAGGCGCTCGGCGAGCCTCAGCACCATCTCGCGCGAAGGCGCGGCGCGGCCAGTCTCGACGAAGCTGAGATGGCGCGCGGAAATCTCCGCCTCGCCCGCGAGATCGAGCTGACTCATGCGGCGGCGCTGCCGCCATTCGCGCAGATGATCGCCGATATGGACCGGCTGGCTGGGTTCGGCGCGTGCCGTGGATGCATGTGCGTTCATGGTCGAAAACCTACCACGTGCATTTCGGCTCATCCATTACCACCGAGGTAATCGAATTGGGCCCCCGACCGGCGCATCTTCCTGAGCACAGGAGAATGACCATGATCGCGCTGCTGCTCTACCGCTCTCTCGCCGACCACCTCATCCCCCTAGTTCTACCTTGGGCCGTGACGTTCGCGACCCGGATGCTGGCGCGTAGCCTCAACATGCCCGAGCCGCTGGTGCATTCGACCGGCGACTATGTCGTCGCGCAGGTCACGGCCTTCGAGCACAGCGTCGGCAGGAGCCTCTGCCCGTTTCGCCTCGCCCGCCTGCTCCGCGCCTGGTGGCGCGGACTGTGTTGAGTTCACCCCAAGCCAACCCAACCATGGAGACCTCTGATGATCGACGCATCCACCTTCTTGCGGCGCGCCCTGCTCGCCGACGCCGTGTTCAGCGGTGTCGCCGCACTCGGCTTCACCTTCGGCGCCGGCGCGTTTGCGACGCTCTTCAACCTGCCTGAAGCGCTGTTGCGCGAGACCGGCCTGTTCCTGATCGCCTACACCGCACTGGTCGGCTGGCTCGCCTCGCGCACAGCGGTGCCGAAGCCACTCGTGCTCCTGGTCGTGGTCGGCAACGCGGCCTGGACGGTGGGTAGCATCGCGCTGTTGTTCTCTGGCGCGGTGTCGCCGAACCTCGCCGGCGAGCTGATGGTCGTGGCACAGGCGATTGCCACAGGCGTGTTCGCGGAGTTGCAATATGTGGGGCTGCGCAAGAGCGGGGCTGTGATCGCAGCGTGATGCTCTCGTGTCCCGGACGCGCTGCAACGCTCATAAGCGTGTTCACGCGCGTCTTCGACGCGCTATGGCGTTGCTGCGCAGAGCCGGGACCCGCGCTGCGCGGACTGCTCTCGGACATATGGGCCCCGGCTCAGCAGCGCACCGCCAAAGAGGCGCTGCGCTGCGTCCGGGCCACGAGACCGAAGTGTGGCGCTCGCTCTCTCCACGTCGTCATTGCGAGCGCAGCGAAGCAATCCAGAATCTTTCCGCGGAGGGACGCTGGATTGCTTCGCTGCGCTCGCAATGACGGAGTGTGCGGTCTTTTCCAAGGACTGATGGAGAGGCCGGCGGCAGTCGAACCTGACCCTAAGCCTTCACGCGGCCGACCTTGCCGGAAAAATGCTTGCCGTTCAGCTTCTTCTTTTTCGCCGCGGTGGTTTTCGCGCCGGCCTTCTGCGCCTTACGCTCCGCGCGTGCCTTCACCTTGGCGCGTTCCGCACGCGCCTCGGCGCGCTGCTTCTTGCGCTTGTTCTCGCAGGAGGGGCACTTGCAGCCGATCGGCTTCAGATAGGCTTTGAAGTAGTCGGTGCCGTAATCGTAGTTGATCTCTTCGCCCGGCTCGATGTTCTTGATGGCGCGGATGAAGACCTTGCGCTCGCGCGGACGCACGTCCGACTCGGCGTTGGGCCGGCAGGAATGGTTGATGTAGCGGGCGACGTTCTTGCGCACCGAGCCGTCGATGGTCCAGCGGCCGTTGAGCTCGAACAGATATTTGTTCTCGATGTCGTCCTGCTCGGGAATGCGGCAGTCGAGGATCGGTCCGAAATAACGGATGATCCGGGTGCCCTTCTTGATCGGCATGGTGGCGAAGAGGCCAAGTCCGGTCTTGGAGCGGCCGACGCGATAGGATTTGCTGGAAGCGATGACTGGCATGATCAAGTGTAACGAGGACGCGAACCAGGCTGCATGAGCCCAAGCGAAGCCGCTCTTCTAGAACGATTCCGCGCCGCTGTCAGGTCTATCCGAACTGCGTTTGATGCTTGCCCACAGTCAAGATCTCGATTGATGGAGTTCCGCAAGATGCGGGCGCCGCCATGGCACCTGTCACATTGGCTTGCCTGGCAAATCAGGTCGGGAATTTCGCCGCAACGGTCGTCTTCAGGATCGCTTCCAGCAGCTGCTCGGCCGTGGTGCCCGCCGGCAGCCGTTCCAGAATATCCTCGAGTCGTCCGTCGAGCAGCAGCATGGTGAAGCCGTGCACCATCGACCAGGCCCGTGCGATCGCAGCGCCCTGCTCGATGGTCAGCTTGTCGCCGCTGATCGGCTCCTGCCGCATTGCGCCAATGGCATTGGCAAGGCCGGCAAACGAGGATTCCGCGGCCTCGTGCAGCGAGGGCCTGGAATAGTCGAGCCGCTCGGTGCGGAACATCAGACCGTACATGCCGGGATGGGCCTGGGCATAGGCGACATAGGCTTTGGGCCGCGCCAGCGCCCGTTCCAGCGGCGAAGTGGCCGCGTCGCAAGCAGACGCCATCGCCGCATTGAACTGGCGGAAGCCGATCGCGGCGAGTTCGCTGACGAGTCCGGTGAGATCGCCGAAATGATGGGTCGGCGCGGCATGCGAGACGCCAGCTTCGCGCGCCACCGCACGCAGCGTCAGGCCGCCGAGCCCGTCGCGCTCCAGCACCCGTTCGGCCGCCTGCAGCAGCGCCTCGCGCAAGGCGCCGTGGTGATAGGGCGTCTCGGTCTTCGCGCTCGCCGCGCGGCGCACCGGTCGAGATGCGATCGATGTTTTTCTGGGAGCACGTGCGGGGCGCGCCGTTTCGCTATTGGTGTCGGCAGGGGTGTTGCTCTTGGCCATTTACAAGCTATATGACGCAATATTGACAGTGTAAAGATTTCACTTGACGGAAGCCACGCTTGGCTCTATTCCATCTTTACGATGTAAAGATAGGGAGGGATACGCCGTGCAACAGGACGCCATCACCGAGCGCCGCAACAATATCGCACCGATTCCGTTCGAGGCAGACGCGCCTTTTCTCAAGATCGTCGGCGAATTGCCGCGGGAGCTGAACGGCACGCTCTATCGCAACGGCCCCAATCCGCAGTTCGACGTGCCGGGCGCGCACTGGTTCGTCGGCGACGGCATGCTGCACGCCTTTCATCTCGAAGAGGGGCGCGCTTCCTACCGCAACCGCTGGGTCCGCACGCCGAAATGGCTTGCCGAGCACGATGCCGGCCGTGCGCAATTCGGCGGCTTCGGGCGCATGCTGCCGGATGCGCCCACCCATCTCACCGACGGCGGCGCCGCCAACACCAACATCGTCTTCCATGCCGGCAAGCTGCTCGCCCTCGAGGAGGGACATCTGCCGACCGAGATCGAGCCGGGCACGCTCGCAACCCGCGGCTATTGCAACTACGAAAACCGCATCGCCGGCCCCTTCACTGCGCATCCGAAGGTCGATCCGGTCACGGGCGAGCTGGTGTTCTTCGGCTACAATGCGGCGGGACCGCTGACGCCCGCCCTCTCCTACGGATCGATCGATGCGAGCGGCAAGGTGACGCGCTTCGAACGTTTCGAGACGCCCTATGCCAGCATGGTGCACGACTTCATCGTCACCGAAAACCACGTGCTGTTTCCGATCCTTCCCCTCACCGGCAGCATGGAGCGCGCGACGAGCGGCAAGCCGCCTTATGCCTGGGAGCCGGAGAAAGGCTCTTATGTCGGCGTGATGAAGCGTAACGGCACGGCAAAGGACATCGTCTGGTTCCGTTCCGAAGCCTGCTACGTCTTCCACGTCATGAATGCGTGGGAGGATGGCAACCGCATCGTCGCCGACGTCATGCAGTTCGAGGAAGCGCCGCTGTTTCCGCATCCCGACGGCCGGCCGACGGACCCGGAGAAATCGCGCGCCCGCCACTGCCGCTGGTCCTTCGATCTCTCCGGCAATACCGATCGCTTCCAACAGACTTATCTCGACGATCTCACCGGCGAATTCCCGCGCATCGACGATCGCCGCGCTGGCTTGAAGAGCCGTCACGGCTGGTACGCCTGCGCCAATCCGCGGCTGCCGATGTTGGGCGCGCTGTCCGGCATCGTCCATGTCGACGGCACTGGCAAGCGTCTTGGCCAATATCTGCTGCCGGCCGGCGACACCATCTCCGAGCCTGTCTTCGTCGAGCGATCGAAGGATGCGGCGGAAGGCGACGGCTGGCTGCTGGCGGTGGTCTGGCGCGCGCGGGAGAACCGCAGCGACCTCGCCGTGTTCAATGCCACCGACATCGAGGCCGGTCCCGCCGCGCTGGTGCAGCTCGGCCATCGCGTGCCCGACGGCTTTCACGGCAATTGGGTGGGAGCGCAGTAGCTCTTCCCCCTTGTCATTCCGGGGCACGCGAAGCGTGAGCCCGGAATGACAGCGTGTCACCAGCGAGACTTTGCATGCACGTCCCCACCATCACCGCGAACTATCTCGCGATCCTCGCGCTGATCTACGCCGCGCTTGCGCTGCAAGTCGTCCGGCTGCGACGGAACAGCAACGCCCCTTTCAACGATGGCGGCAGTGAAGGCCTGCGCAGCGCGATCCGCGCCCATGGCAATTTCATGGAATACGTTCCGATCATCACTCTGATGGTCGCGCTGCTCGAAATGTCCGGCGCGTCGCCGTTGCGCATTCACCTGCTGATGGGCGCGCTTCTGCTGTCCCGGCTGTTGCATCCGCTCGGCATGTACGCGACGCCGGGCTCGCTCAAATTCATGATCTGCCGCGGCGGCAGCATCTTCCTGACCATCGGCCTGCTGATCTCTTGCGCACTGACCATCCTGTCGCGCCTGCCCTGGGCCGCATTCGCCGACGAATTATCCGATCAAGCCATTGCGACAATTGAGTTTTTACAGGTCATTCACGTCATTTTGACACTGTAAAGATTTCACTTGACCCCGCGCCGGCCCTGAACTATCAATCTTGACATCGTAAAGATTGGTTCGAGCGAGGCGACCATGACGATCTTCCTGATCCTTGCCCCCTATGGCGTCTACACCTTCCTGATGCTGGTGACCTCGGCCACGATCAGCGTGTTCGCGGGGTCCGTAATCTGCCTCGCCACCATCGCGATCGACGTGGCGCGCGGCCGCTCGGTGAAGATCCTCGCCGCGGGCTCGGCGCTCCTATTCGCAGGCATCGGGCTCACCCTCGTGCTGTTCGGTCCGAAGCTCGGCAGCCTCGGCGTCAAGCTCGCGGTCGATATCGGCATCTTCGTCATCTCGCTCGGCTCGATGCTGGCGCGCCGGCCCTTCACGCTGCAATACGCGGTTGAATCCATGCCGGCCGAGACCGCGGCGATGCCCGGCTTTCTCACCGCCAATTACATCATCACCGGCGCGTGGACCGTCGCCGCCCTGTTGATGATGGCCGCCAACATCGTGCTGCTCTACTTCCCGGGCCTGCCGGTCTGGCTGGGCCTTGCGGTTGCCTTCGCCGCCCGCAACAGCGCGATCTATTTCACCAAGTGGTATCCTGAATATCGCCAGATCAAGTATGGTGCGCCGGCCGGCGCGCTGCCCGAAGCCCAGTGAGACAGGACCGACAATGAAGGACGTATTCGCCCGCCTCGCCTCCGACTTCCTGTCTGCCATCGTCTTCCTGGTGATCTATCTCGTCACCGACAACGTCATCCTGGCGACATCGGTGGCGATTGCCGGCGCGATCGCGCAGGTGATCTACGCGCGCGTCAAGGGACGCGAGCTCGGCTACATGACCTATGCCAGCGTCGCACTCGTCATCGTGCTTGGCACTGTCACGCTGCTGACCAATGATCCCCGCTTCATGCTGGCCAAGCCTGCGGTCGCGCATTTCGCGATCGGCGCGATCATGCTCAAGCGCGGCTGGATGCTGCGCTACATGCCACCGATCGTGGTCGAGACCGCGCCGGAATATGTCACTGCTGCGGGCTATGCCTGGGCCGCGCTGATGTTCGTCCTCGGCGCCGGCACCATCGGGGTCGCCGCCACCGGCGATCTGAAGCTGTGGGCTTTCTACATCTCGGCGGTCGCGGGCGGCGCCAAGGCCCTCGCCTTTGCCGTGCAATACGTGGTGTTCAGGCTCGTCGTCACCAGCCGCCGGCGCGCCGCCGCCCGCGCCTGAACACCGCCGAGGGCACGTTAGGCAGCGGCTTCAAGTTGCGCTATAGGCTCGGCCCAGGATGGGTTGCGGATCATCGCAGCCCGCCGGGATATTGTTCGGGAGACGCGAATGGCCGTGGACGGCAACTGGAATCTGACCATGACGACCCCGATGGGCGAGCGCCAGGCGACGCTGAGCCTGAAGGAAGCGGGCGGCACGCTGACGGGCACGCAGGGTGCGGAAGGCAATACCGCCGAAATTTTCGACGGCACCGTCAGCGGCGACGCCGTCAACTGGAAGGTTTCCATCACCAATCCGATGCCGTTGACGCTCGAGTTCATCGGAACGGTTTCCGGCGACAGCATGAGCGGCGAGATGGGTATCGGCCCGATGGGCAGCTTCCCGTTCACTGGGGCAAGGGCGTAGAGGCGCGTCTCTCGTGTCCCGGACGCGGTGCAGCGTGTAACGCTGCTCCGCAGAGCCGGGACCCATGCCGCCACAATGGACCCCGGATCAGCAGCGCAGCATTTCATGCTGCGCAGCGTCCGGGGAAAGTAGCCTCAGCCCAGATTCAACTCCTTGAAGAAGTCATTCCCCTTGTCATCGATGATGATGAAGGCCGGGAAGTCGACGACTTCGATGCGCCAGATCGCTTCCA
Source organism: Bradyrhizobium genosp. A (assembly GCF_049949275.1). NCBI lineage: Bacteria > Pseudomonadati > Pseudomonadota > Alphaproteobacteria > Hyphomicrobiales > Nitrobacteraceae > Bradyrhizobium > Bradyrhizobium genosp. A. Next base: position 5,679,853 of record NZ_CP188196.1, read on the forward strand.
TGCCGAGCTCGGGATATTCGAGCACCTCGACCTTTTTGATGCAGTGCTCGGCGAGGTTTGCCGCAGCACCGCCGATCGAGCCGAGATAGAAGCCGCCATATTTCTTGCAGGCCTCGCGCACCGCAGGCGCGCGGTTGCCCTTCGCCACCATCACCATCGAGCCGCCGGCGGCCTGGAACTGGTCGACGAAGGAGTCCATGCGGCCCGCCGTGGTCGGGCCGAACGCACCGGAGGCGTAGCCCTCGGGTGTCTTGGCCGGGCCGGCGTAATAGACCGGATGGTCCTTGAAATAATCCGGCAGCGGCTCGCCCTTCTCCAGCCGCTCGCGCAGCTTGGCATGCGCACTATCGCGCGCGACGATCATAGTGCCGGTCATCGAGACCCGCGTCTTGATCGGGTTCTTCGAGAACGTCGCAAGGATATCCTTCATCGGCTGGTTGAGATCGATCTTGACGACCTCGCCGCCGAGCGACTCCTCCACCTGCGGTAGATATTGCGCCGGATTGTGCTCGAGCTCCTCGAGATAGACGCCGTCCTTGGTGATCTTGCCGAGCACCTGGCGGTCGGCCGAGCAGGACACGCCAAGCCCGATCGGCAGCGAGGCACCATGGCGCGGCATGCGGATCACGCGCACGTCGTGGCAGAAATATTTGCCGCCGAACTGCGCGCCGACACCGAGCGACTGCGTCATCTTGTGGATTTCCTTCTCCATCTCGACGTCGCGGAAGGCGTTGCCGTCGGGCGAGCCATGGGTCGGCAGCGCATCGAGATAGCGCGCCGATGCCAGCTTCACCGTCTTCATGCAGAGCTCGGCCGAGGTGCCGCCGATCACGATTGCAAGGTGATAGGGCGGGCACGCCGCGGTGCCCAGCGTCAGGATCTTCTCCTTCAGGAAGGCGAGCAGCCGGTCCTTGGTGAGCACTGAAGGTGTGGCTTGAAACAGAAAACTCTTGTTGGCGGAGCCGCCGCCCTTCGCCATGAACATGAACTTGTAGGCGTCATCGCCTTCGGCGTAGATCTCGCACTGCGCCGGCATGTTGTTGGCGGTGTTCTTCTCCTCGTACATCGACAGTGGCGCGACCTGCGAGTAGCGCAGATTGCGGCGCAGATACGCGTCGCGCGCGCCTTCCGACAGCGCCGCCTCGTCGTCACCGTCGGTGATGACGTTGCAGCCCTTCTTGCCCATGATGATGGCGGTGCCGGTGTCCTGGCACATCGGCAGCACGCCGCCGGCCGCGATGTTGGCGTTCTTGAGGAAGTCGAGCGCGACGAACTTGTCGTTCGGGCTCGCCTCGCCGTCCTCCAGGATCGCGCGAAGCTGCTTCAGATGTCCGGGGCGCAGATAATGGTTGATGTCGCCGAAAGCCGCCTCCGACAGCGCCCGCAGCGCCTCGCGCGACACCACCAGCATGTCCTTCCCCAGGACCTTCTCGACCCGGACGCCCTCGGCCGTGATCTTCTTGTAGGGCGTCTCGTCCTTGCCCAGCGGGAACAGCGGGGTGTGCTTATAGGGTGGAACGGGTTTTGAGGCGTCGGGGAAGGCGGTGGGAGCGTTCATGGGGGATCTCGGGTGTTGGAGCCCTCGCGGGCCTCTAAGCATAGAAGCGTTCTAAGCTTTTTTGCCGCAAAGGGAAGGCGTTCTGGCGCGGCCGGGGCATCCCGATTCGGTGCCATGGCGGCCATTTTTTAGTCCCCTCCTTCGACCAGCGGATGGTCGTGGTTGTACCCTATCAAGCCGGGTTGCACCCCTTGCGCTTCGCGCGCGGCGACGGTTGAATGCGCGCGCTCAAGGGGCTTTTCATCATGATTTTCAAACTGCACGTCCGCGGCGCGAGTGCTGTCGCCGCCGCAATCATCGGCCTTGTGACCGTCGCTGTGCCTGCGCGCGCGGACCAGTGCGACGACATCGCAAAACAGCTCGCCGGCGGCATCGACGGGCTGAAGGTCAACTTCAAGGCCGCCAACATCATCTACCTGACCCACCCGGCGGCGAAGGAGCTGTCGCTCGGCTGCCGCGCGCAGGGGCAAAACTATTCCAACGAGCTCTATGCCAAGGGCGACCGCAAGCCGACGCCGCAGTTCTATGATCTGGTCGCCTCCGCGGCCGCGATCACTTTCACGGTGACCAAGGACGACACCACGACCGGCGCGACACGCTGCCTCAAGCGCATGGGCTTGCTGCGCGGCGACAAGGTGACGATGCGCTACAAGCGCCTCAACATGGAATGCACGCGCACTAAGACCGACGCGTCGATCGCAATCACGCGCCCGAAGGACGAGTAGGCCACCCACGAGGAAGAGGTCAGATCGCTCGCAATTTAACGATTGGCTTGACAGAGCTTTCGTCCGCTCCGGGGCAGGATCAATTGTTTCCATCTGTGAGGATTTGTGGATGAGCGTTTCCAGCGTTGCGCCGCCGCCAGTGACGGTCGTGGTCCCGAGCTACGACACGACCAAGCAGCCGGACGACCAGACCAAGACCAAGGACACCGACCCGACCTATCAGCCGACGCCGCCTGCGCCGCTGCCGCCAGGCCAAGGCACGCGGATCGATCAGCTCGCCTGATCCGGCTTTGCTGCGATGGATCGCCCGGTCCGGTTGACCGGGCCTTTCGCGCCTCCGGCCGCATCTTCGCCGGATAGCGGGACCAGTATCGTGCGCGGCTGCTCAGGGAGCTGTGCATGATCGCAAAACTGCTGTTGCAGAACACGATCACCACCGTCGGGATGGGCGCGCTGCTGTTTGCCGCCGCCGGCACGCTGCATTGGCCCGGCGCGTGGGTGTTTCTCGTCACCTTCGTCCTGCTTGGCCCGCTCTGCGGCTGGTGGCTCTACCGGATCGACCCGGCGCTTCTCGCCGAACGACTGCGTCCCATTCTGCAGAGAGATCAGCCGGCCGCGGACAAGGTCTTCATGGTGGTGTTCGTCGTGGCGATGCTGGGCTGGCTCGTCGCGATGGGGCTCGACCGGCGTCATCTATTCTCCGACATGCCGGCGTCGTTACAGGTGCTCGGCCTCGCCCTTTTCGTGCTGTCGACGCTGTTCATCCTCTGGGTCTTTCGCGAGAATTCGTTCGCCGCGCCCGTGGTGAAGTTACAGACCGAGCGCGCGCAGCGCGTGATCTCGACCGGGCCCTACGCCCATGTCCGCCATCCCATGTACAGTGGCATGATCCTGTTCTTCGCCAGCGTGCCGCTGATCCTCGGCTCGTGGTGGGGATTAGCGATTGCGCCGCTCTTCCTGGCGCTGCTTGCGGTCCGCATCCGCATCGAGGAGCGCACGCTGATTGCGGGCCTGCCCGGCTATGCCGACTATGCGGCGCGGGTGCGCTACCGCCTGCTGCCCGGGCTGTGGTGATTCACACGTCGAGCTCCCTGTATCGCCGGAAGATGCCCTGCTCGTTGAAGGGAATGCGGCGCTCGCTTGCGAGATAGGCCTTGATGTTCGGCCGCGCCGCGATGCGGTCGTGCAGGTCGATGAGACCGGGGATGTTTTTCTCGAACGCCTTCATGCGCTTGGGGAAGGCGTAGCGCAGCCCGTCGACGATCTGGAACAGCGAGAGATCGACGTAGGTCAGGCGACGGCCGGTGACATAGGCGCCACCATTGTCGTCGAGCAGCTGCTCGAAATAGCCGAGATATTTCGGCACGCGCTCGTCCCAGAAATCGGCGGTCCGCTTCTTCGCCGGCGCCTTCTGGTCTTCGTAGTACATCGAAGGCCCGAGCGGATGATGGGTATCATGGATCTCGACCACGAGGTCGGTGATGGTCAGCTGAAGCTCGTGCACCCAGCGTTTTCCGGCTTCCGTCTTCGGCGCAAGGGCGTGACGGGCGCCGAGGTAAAGCAGGATGTTGGCGGTCTGGCCGATGACGAGCTTGCCGGCCTTCAGGAATGGCGGCGCAAAGGGCGGCGTGCCCTTGTGGGCCTCCATCATCTTCATCATCGCGCCCGAGCCACGCGGGCCGCGTGCGACATCGTCGTAAGCTGCCCCCGCCTCCTCCAACGCCAGCCGCACATATTCGCCGCGGCCCTGGATCTCGGGCCAGTAGTAGAGCTCGTATTTCATGGGAGAGGTCCGTGGACGGGGAAGCGACGGAACCAATGTAACATGCAGCCGAAGGTTCCGTCAGCTCGGGACGGAGCGGCCGCGCCAGGGGTGGAGAGAGCCGGGTCCCAAAAGAAAAAAGGCGCCGTGCCGAAGCACGACGCCCTCGTTTTTTGCTCAGCGCGCGATCAGTTGGTCTGCTGAATCGCCGACAATTCCCAGGGGCTGCCCGGGCGGCGGGCAAACGTCCAGACTTCGGTGACTTCGCCCGGCTGTTCGCTGCCGGCGACGAGCGCGCCGGTGTTGCGGTCGACCGTCTTGTCGGTGAGCGCGAAACGCATCGCCACCGTCGCGTAGTCGGTCTCGCCTTCGCGCCAGGCTTCGGCGAGGTCGCCCTGCAACAGCTTGACGTTGGTCACCTTGTTGACGGCATTGCGCGCGCGGTTCCCCGCGAGATCCTTCTCGAAATAAGAGACCATTTCCGGCGTCGCGAGCGTGTGCAGTTTTGCAACATCCTCATTCGTCCAGGCGGCCTGGATGTCGCCGAGCAGACGCTCGAATGCTTCGTAGTCATCAGGCTTGATCTCGAGCGGCGCATTGTTGGCGCCGAAGCCGAAGCCGCCGCCAAGACCACTGCCGAGACCACTGCGATAGCTGGTCTGCGGGCCCGGACCGGCGTCAGCACCGGCATAGGCCGCCTGCGGCGCGTTGCGGCGCTGCCACCAGGACATCGCCAGCCGCACCACGAACACGACGAGCACGATCTGGATGATCAGACCCAGGATCGACGAGAGCCCACCGAGGCCGCCGAACAGGCCACCGCCGAACAGCATGCCCAGAAGGCCAGCACCGAGGAAGCCGGCCGCAAGACCACCTAGGAAGCCGCCGCCGCGGCCGAACAGGCCGCCGCGCGCGGGCGCAGCGGTGTTCATGCCGGCGCCCGGCTGGCTATAGGTGCGGTTGAACTGCGAAGTCGAGCCCGGCGCGGTCGTGGTCGACGGCGGGGCCGAGAAGGTCCGCGAACCGCGCGACCCCGACGAGATGCCGCCGCCGACGCGGGCGTCAGCCGACGAGATCGCAAGCGCCGTCGGCAGCGCGAGCGCCAGGACGACGGCAATCGTCTTCACGAGAGTGCGGGACCATTGCGAGAAATTCATGTTCGTTTCCCAAATCCCCGGCATGGGGACGTGCCAGTAAGATGGGCAGCCTTCACCAAAAGGGAAGCCGGTTTCGGAACCCCCGCCTGCGGCTCTCAGTCGCGGGGATGCGGCAAAAGCCCATATTTGCCGGGGGTTTGGCCGGGTGCGGCCGGGACTGTGGTCGCCGGTTACCGGTGGTTTAACGACGTAGATTCCGCCCTTTTTCTCCGTCATTGCGAGCGAAGCGAAGCAATCCAGACTGTTTCCGCGGAAAGACTCTGGATTGCTTCGTCGCTTCGCTCCTCGCAATGACGGGAGCGCGCGCCCTCACCCCTGCTTCGCCATCGTCTCCTTCACCGCCGCCACGAGCTGGCTGAGCGTGAACGGCTTTGGCAGGAAGTCGAACTGCTGGCCCTCGGGCAGGCTCTTCTCGAAAGCATCCTCGGCATAGCCGGAGACGAAGATGAAGCGGATGTCGGGGTTCTTCTGCCGCATCGCCTTGAGCAGCGTCGGGCCGTCCATCTCCGGCATCACGACGTCGGAGACGACGAGATCGATTCCGCCGCTCTGCTCTTCCAGCACCTCCATCGCCTCGACGCCGTTCTCGGCCTCGACCACGGTATAGCCGCGCGAGCGCAGGCCGCGGGCATTCAGGGCGCGCAGCCCCTCTTCGTCCTCGACCAGCAGGATGGTGCCCTGCCCCGTGAGATCGGTGCGGGGCTTCGCCTCCACCGCTGCGGGCGTAGCGTCCTTTACAGCCCCATTCGTCGCGCTTGCTGTGGCCGGCTGCTCGACCTGCACCTCGGGCTCGGCGTGATGGCGCGGCAGGAAGATGTGGAAGGAAGTGCCCTGCCCCGGTTCGGAATCGACGTAGATGAAGCCGCCGGTCTGCTTGACGATACCGTAGACGGTGGACAGCCCGAGGCCGGTGCCCTTGCCAACTTCCTTGGTCGAGAAGAATGGCTCAAAAATCTTGTCGCGGATGTCGGCAGGGATGCCGGTGCCGGTGTCGGCGACCTCGATCCGCACGTAGTCCGCCGCCGGCATGCCCTTGTAAGCGAGCTTGCCCGCCTGGTCGGTCGCGACATTGGCGGTGCGGATGATCAGCTTGCCGCCGTCGGGCATGGCATCGCGCGCGTTCACCGCGAGATTGACGATGACCTGCTCGAACTGCGAGACGTCGACCTTGACCGGCCAGAGATCGCGGCCGTGGATCAGGTCAAGCTTGACCTTCTCGCCGATCAGCCGGCGCAACAGCATGGTGAGATCGGACAACGCGTCGCCGAGATCGAGCACCTGCGGCCGCAGCGTCTGCCGCCGCGAGAAAGCGAGCAGCTGCCGCACCAGCGTCGCAGCACGCGTGGCGTTCTGCTTGATCTGCATGATGTCCTGGAACGACGGATCGGTCGGCTTGTGCGCGTTCAGCAGGAAGTCGTTCGCCATCATGATGGCGGAGAGCACGTTGTTGAAGTCGTGAGCGATGCCGCCGGCGAGCTGGCCAACCGTCTCCATCTTCTGCGACTGGTTGATCTGGTTTTCCAGCGCGCGCCGCTCGGTGGTCTCGAGCATGTGCACGATCGCAGCTTCGGCGTCGTTCTCGGCCGCATCGACCGGCGTGACGAAGAACTGACCCCAGCGGTCCTTGGTGCCCTCCAGCGCAACCTCGACCGGTGCGATGTCGGCCTGGTTTTCGGCGGCCTGGTTGATGGCCGCGATCAGCAGATGACGATCGCGCGCATTGACCGCGCGGAAGATCGACTTGCTGGCGCTGTCGAGCCCGAGGCCCTGCGCGAGCTTGGCGTAGCGCGCGTTCGCCCGCACCACGTTGCCGGCGCGATCGACCGTGGCGATCGCCATCGGCGTGTGGTCGAAGAAGCGCATGAAGCGCACTTCGGCGGCGCGGTCGGGATCGCTGCGCTCGTCGCGGGCCCGGCTGATGACGAGCGTGCGCGACGGCCCCGGCGCGCCATCGGCGCCGAACGCGAGCTTGTGATAGAGCCGGACTGGCATGGTCTTGCCGGTGCGCATGCGCAAATCGATGTCGAAGACTTCGGTCTTCACCTCGCCCGGCACCGCCACGATCGAGCTCAGCAGCGAAGCGCCGTCGCCGGAAACGATGTCGGCAAGCTTCAGCCCGCCGGAGCCGATCTCGGCAAGATCATAGTCGAGCCAGTTCGCCAGCGTCGCGTTGACGTAAGCGAGCTCGCCGGCGGGATTGACCGAGAAGAAGCCACACGGCGCATGATCGAGATATTCGATCGCGTGCTGGAGCTCCTGGAACACGTCCTCCTGGCGCTCGCGGTCGCGGGTGATGTCGGCGATCGACCAGACCGCATATTTGGCTTCGCGCTTTCCGGTGCCGAGCGGGCGCACGCGCATGCGCAGCCAGCGCCCGTGGCTACCGTCCTGGCCGGAGATGCGCACCTCTTCCTGCTGCCGCTTTCCTTCGCGCGCGGCTTTCAGCAGGCGGAACACGGCTTCGGAAACGTCCGGGTTGCCGATGAAGACGCGCTCCACGGGGCGCACATCCTGCGGGCCGGAGGCACCGGTCAGCGTCAGATAGGCCGCGTTGGAATAGACCACATGGCCGCGCGGATCGGTCACCGCGAGGCCGTCGAAGGCGTGATCGGCGATACGCCCCATCACGGGATCGTCGAGATTGCGGTCGACGAAGCGGATGATGCCGGCGGCAAAGGCGAACAGATTGAACAGGCCGATCATCGCCAGTACGGCGAGGATGCCGAGGATATAGGGCTGCGCCTGCGCGCGCCCCAGCGTCATCAGCCCGACGGCGACCGCGACGAGGCCGGTGGCCACCAGGAGCACCAGCGCAATGCTGCCCGAGCGCGGCGACGGCTCATGCGCCGCAACGGGCTCGCGTGACAGGTCGTGGTCGGTCTCGGCGGTCATTTCACGCTGGCATCGCCTGTCGGCAGAGAATCAATGCGCCACGGGGCACGTGGGGTCCTCCCTGCCTGAATCGGACCCGCGGACGCAAGGGCGGCAGGGGCGAAACGTACGCTGATTCCCAGTTTACAGCCATTTCCGGTACTTTTCGGGGTTTTATTGCCGCGCGGCGCTAAAACCGCGCTTCAGGCGGATCACGTAGCCGATGACTTCGGCAACCGCATGGTAGTGCTCGACAGGAATTTCCTTGTCGATTTCGGCGGTGGCGTACAGCGCGCGTGCCAGCGGCACGTTCTCGACGATCGGAATGTCGTGCTCGCGCGCGATCTCCCGGATCTTGAAAGCGAGGTTGTCGACGCCCTTGGCGACGCAGATCGGCGCCGACATGCCGCGCTCGTAGGATAGCGCCACCGAATAGTGGGTCGGGTTGGTGATGATCACGGAGGCCTTGGGAACCGCGGCCATCATCCGCTTCTTGGAACGTTGCTGGCGCAATTGCCTGAGCTTGCCCTTGATGTGCGGGTCGCCTTCGGACTGCTTGAACTCTTCCTTGATCTCCTGGAGCGACATCTTCTGCCGCTGGAACCAGCTGCGATACTGGAAGAAATAGTCGCCAATGGCGATGATCGCGAGCGCGGCGACCACTGCGCCGAGCAGATGGACGGTCAGGCTGGTGGCGGCGCCCAGCATGGCCATCGGATCGAGCTTGACCATCGCCTCCATGCGATGCCGCTCCGGCCACAGGATCGTGGTCATGACCACCCCGAGCACGACCAGCTTGCCGATGCCCTTGAGAAAATTCGCTCCCGCCTGCTTGCCGAAAATGCGCTTGAAGCCGGCAGCCGGCGAGAGCTTGCTGAATTTGGGCGTGAGGGATTCGGCCGACCATACCAGGCGGTGCTGGAGCATGTTGCCGGCAATGGCCGCGATCACCAGCATCAGCAAGGGCACGCCGACCGCCGCGAGCACCGCGACTTCGACCTGCTGCACCAGCGCGAGCAGGTTCCCGGGGTCGGTTTTGATCATCCAGGAATTGGCAAGCAGATTGCGCATCGGCGTCAGCAGCCCGCTGCCGACCGAGCCGGAGAAGGTCGAGACCACGAGCGTTCCACCCGCGATCATGAACCAGGTGTTGATCTCCTGGCTTTTGGCGACGTCGCCGCGTTCAAGCGCCTCTTCGAGACGTTTTTGCGTCGGGTCTTCTGTTTGACTCTCTGGATCGTTGTCTTCCGCCATGTAGCGCCCGATTTCCGAAGTTCGTCACTCTTGCGGCCCCTGTGTACGAACTTCGGAAAGCACAGGGGCGCTACAAGACTCTAAATTTGGCTAGTGCCGCTGATCGATTTGAAGTTCCTAGTCGGAGGTGAGGCTTGCACTGTAGGAACTTCAAATCGGCGGCACTAGCTCACCTATCTGAGCGGCATCATCTGGTGCATGACACCGATGAAGTAGTCGAGATAGGTGCCCATCATCGCCGTGAGCACCACCGCCAGCACCATGAAGCCCGCGAAGATCGATAGTGGCACGCCGACGAAATAGACCTGCATCTGCGGCATCAGCCGCGCCAGCACGCCGAGCCCGATATTGAAGACGAGGCCGAACACCAGGAACGGCCCCGACAGCTGCAAGCCGAGCAGGAACGCGGCGGAAAAGGCCCGCGTGGCGAGCGAAGCGACATCGCCGCTCGATACGGTCTCGCCCGGCGCGAAGATCGCGTAGCTGTCGTTCAACGCCGCGATCACCAGATGATGGCTGTCGGTGGCAAACAGCAGCGTGACACCCAGCATGGTGAGGAAATTGCCGACCAGAACGCCCTGCTGCCCCTGCGTCGGATCGACCGAGGTGACGAAGCCTAGTCCCATCTGCTGCGCGATCACGGCGCCTGCGACCTGGAGCGCCGCCAGCGTCACGCGCGCGGTTGCGCCCAGCACGATGCCGATCACGATCTCATGCAGCATCAGCACCAGCATCGGCGCGAGCGAGCCCATGTCGACGTGATAGGCGTTGCGATGCAGCGGCAGGATGATCAGCGTCAGAAGAAGCGCGATCGACAGCTTCACCCGCGTCGGGATGTTGGTCTCGCCGAGCCCCGGCAGCAGCATCACCATCGCGCCGACCCGGGCGAAGGCGAGCATGAAGGCTGCGGCAAGCGCCGGCAGCAACGAGACGTCGATGCGCATGGTAGGCGCATTGTGCCTCAGCCGCCGATGATTCGCGACGAGATCCGCATCATGTGGGAATGGAGGGCGTCGGCCATGAACGGCAACGCCAGCAGCATTGTGGCAAAGATGGCCAGAATCTTTGGCACGTAGACTAGCGTCTGCTCCTGGATCTGGGTCAGCGCCTGGAACAGCGACACGATGACGCCGACCACGAGGCCGACCACCATCAGCGGTGAGGAGACGATCACGATGGTCCAGATCGCATCGCGGGCGACGTCGAGGGTCTCGGGTCCGGTCATTGCAAAACTTCCTTTATTCATTTCCTCGCCTCCCCACCGCCATTCCCGGCGATACGAAGACCTATCCCCTCGTCAATGGGGCGAGCGCCAAAAATCAGATCGGCATCTTCATGATGTCTTCGTACGCCGCGATCACGCGGTCGCGGACCGAGACCAGCGTGGACACCGCGACGTCGGTGTCGGCGACCGCCGTCACTACGTCCATGACGTTGGCTTTGCCGGAGGCCATCGCCACGGTCTGCGCGTCCGATTTGCGGCCGGATTCCATCACGCTGCCGACGGCGTCTTTCAGCAGCGAGGCAAAGGACTGCCCGCTCGCCTCGCTGCCCTTGCCGGCGCCGGTGTTTTCCAGCACGCGGGCAAGATTGGCATAAGCATTGGCCGCGATTGTCGGTGTTGCCATGGCTTAGTTGTCCTGTTCAGCTCTTGAGGATGTCGAGCGTGCGCTGGATCATCCGGCGCGTTGCACTGATGATGTTGACATTGGCCTCGTAGGACCGCTGCGCATCGCGCATGTCGGTCATCTCGACCATCGAATTCACGTTGGGATATTTGACGTTGCCGGTGGCATCCGCCGCCGGATTGCTTGGCTCGTATTTGACGCGGAAGTTGGACTGGTCGGGCTTGATCTTGCCGAGCGTCACGACCTGCGCGTCGAGCGTACGATCGAGCGCCGAGGCGAACGTCGGCACCTTGCGCCGGTAGGGATCGCCGCCTGAAGTCGGTGCGGTCGAGTCGGCATTCGCGATGTTTTCCGAGATCACCCGCATGCGCCCGGCCTGCGCCCGCAACCCGGAGGTCGCGATCGCCATCGAGCGGGCAAAGTCGCTGCTGTCATTCGCCATGGTTTACCTCCAGCTCTAGCCCTTGCCGATCGCGGTCTTCAAAAGATGCAGGCTCTTCGAATAGAGCGAAGTGACCGCCGCATAATCCATCTGGTTGTTGGCGGACTTCATCATCTCCTCTTCGAGATTGACGGCGTTGCCCGCAGGACGGGTCTCGAAGCCCGCATTCTTGTTCTGGTCGAAACTCGAGGCCGCGCCTGATGGCGTCATGTGCGAGGCACTGGTGACGGCCATGGCCAGCGGCCCCATCGAGCCCGCGGGGGCGCCGGTCTTGTCGAATTTCGGTTCGACCAGCTCGCGCGGCCGGAAATTGGGGGTGTCGGAATTGGAGACGTTCTCGGACAGGACGCGCTGACGTTCCTGGTGCCACTGCATCTTGGTGCGAAGCGCCGACAGCACCGGAAGATCGTTGATGGACATCGTTGCGGCTCCTTGCGCCTCTTGCGGACCCGGAGGTCCGAAGCTAGGCAGAATTTGCCGTGTGTATGGTTAACAGGTGGTTAAGGCGCGGCGAATGCATGTTTCTGATTGAGACACGCAATGCTGCCCCCGTGATTCTACCCATTCCAAAAGCCGCATTAACCCAACCGCTTGGCGGCCCCCTGCAGAGGCCAAGAAGTCGTTTTGGATCGGGCGATTCATAGGTTATTAAGAGTTGGGGACGGCAAAACTTGCCGCGGGACGTTAAGAGATCGCAGTTTTGGGGCATCGCACGCCGGTGGTCGGCGCGTCCGACCATAGGCACGAGAGAAGCGCCATTTACCGGGGACAGGTATGAACGGTAGCCCTATCACTTTCATCGTCGCGTTCATCGTCGTGCTGGCGTTGATCGGCGTCGCGGCGTGGCTGGTCCGCCGATTCGCGACCACCCGGCTCGGCGCCAACACCCAGCGCGGCAGGATGCCCCGGCTCGCCGTGATCGACGCGGCCGCAGTCGATGGCCGCCGGCGCCTGGTGCTGGTGCGGCGTGACAATGTCGAACATCTCCTGATGATCGGCGGCCCGACCGACATCGTCGTCGAACCGAATATCGTGCGCGCCGCAGCCGGCCGCGACCAGATTCCGCAGCGTCCCAGCGCAGCCGAGCCGCCGCGCCTCGCCCCGATGCCCGATGCCAGCAGCTGGGCCGACGAAGCGCCGCGCCCCGAAGTGCTCGATCATCCCGAGCCGCAGATGCCCGAGCCGCCGCCGCGGCCCGCACGTCCGTCCTTCGCCGACGAAGTCCGCCGGCCCGCGCCCGCTCTGACTGAGCGCCGCAGCGAACCGGCGCTCGGCGGCTTTTCGCCTGAGCCGATGCCGCCGCGTCCCGAGCGTGAGCCCCGCCCCGAGCCGATGCCGCCGCGCGTGGCGCGCAGCGAGCCGCCGCTGATGCCGCGTCCGCCGCGCGAGCCGGTGAAGGTGCCGCCGGTGCGTGCCGAGCGCGCAGCCGCGCCGCCGCCTCCGCCTCCACCCGTGCCGCAGGCGCCGCCCGTTCCGCCGCCGGCCGCTGCTGTCGCGCCGTCGAGTGCCGAGCAAAATCTCGCCGAGATGGCCCAGCGCCTCGAGGCGGCGCTCCGTCGTCCGGCCGGCGAGACCATCGCCCCGCCGGTTGCGCCGGAGCCGCCCGCCGCTCCGCCGCGCGCCGCGCGCGTCGAGCCGCAGGCCCCACCCGCGCCGCCGCCCAAGCCGGCTCCGGAAAAGACCAGCTTTGAAAATCTCGAAGACGAGATGGCCTCGCTGCTCGGCCGTCCGAAGCCGTCTTCGTGAGGCTGCCGTCCTTCCCGCGTAGAGTTCTTGTCCCTTCTGTTCTGATCGCCGCGGCCTTGCTCGCCACCCCTGCGCATGCGCAGGACATCAGCATCAATCTCGGCGGCCAGGGCGGCGGTGGCGTCACCGAGCGCGCGATCCAGTTGATCGCGCTGCTCACGGTGCTGTCGATCGCGCCGTCGATCCTGATCATGATGACGTCGTTCACGCGCATCGTGGTCGTGCTGTCGCTGCTGCGCACCGCCATGGGCACGGCGACCGCGCCGCCCAACTCGGTGATCCTGGCGCTGGCGATGTTCCTCACCTTCTTCGTGATGGGACCGGTGCTGCAGAAATCCTACGACGACGGCATCCGCCCGCTCGTCGCCAACCAGATCGGCGTCGAGGACGCGCTCCAGCGCGCCTCTGTCCCCTTGCGCGGCTTCATGCAGAAGAACGTGCGCGAGAAGGACCTGAAGCTGTTTCTCGATCTCTCTGGCGAGCCGCCGCCGGCAACACCCGACGAACTCGCGCTACGGATCCTCGTCCCCGCCTTCATGATCTCCGAGCTGAAGCGCGCCTTCGAGATCGGCTTCCTGCTGTTCCTCCCCTTCCTGATCATCGACCTCGTCGTCGCCTCGGTGCTGATGTCGATGGGCATGATGATGCTGCCGCCCGCGACGATCTCGCTACCGTTCAAGCTGATCTTCTTCGTGCTGGTCGACGGCTGGTCGCTGGTGGCGGGAAGTCTGGTGCAGAGTTACGGGGGGTAGTGGCCGCGACTTCCGCTGTCATCACCCAGCACCGGTCGAGAGGCCAGAAGCAGCGGGCTCCTATCGCGTCATCTTGATCTGCCGCACGACCGGGATCGTCGGCAGCGAGCCGGTATGATCGGTCTCGTCCTTGGCCTGCGGGGCGGCGGGTGCGCGCGCGGTGGCGTCTGGGAAGCGCTGCTTCATCTCGCGGAGGAAGCCGTCGAGCGTGTCGACGCTTGCGGCAAGTTTCGCAATCTCGGCGAATTCGGCGCTCGATGCCGCGGCCGGCTTGCTGGCGATGTCGAAGGCGAGCCGGTCGGCGCTCTCGCTCATCAGCGGGGCATATTTCTCGCGGAAGCGCGACAGCCCGATCGAGTCGTCGGCGAGCGCATAGCCGACGGCGGCACGGATGATGTCGCTCTTCTCCACCGCATTGAGCGGTTTGAAGTCGCGGAAGCGGTCGCCGTAATAGAGCTCGATCTGCTCGGCGGATTCGCGCCAGCGACGTCCTGCCCAGAAGATGTCGGACCGCAGCCGCAGCACCTCACGCCCGCTGACGTTGGAGACGATGTCGAGCGCGAGGTCATGGCGGCCGACGTCGCTCTGCGCGCGCGCCTCGAGCAGCAGGCGCTGCTGCCGCAACTCGCCGGAGAGGTCGCTGATGCGGCTCGCGCGCAGCGCCGTAATCGCCATGTCGGGCTTGCGATTGGCGAGGTAAACCATGGCAAGGCGCGCGGCGACCTGAGCGCGCGCCGCGCCTTCGAGGCGGTGGTCGACCTGGTATTGCAGGAGCTCCGCGGCCTGGTCGAGCAGATCGATCGAGGCGAGACGATCGGCCAGGCGACGGATCAGCTCGTCACCGCGTCGGCCGATCGGCGTCAACTCGCGGAACTCGTAGAACATCCCGAGCGCCTCGACCGGCGGCAGCTCGTCGCCCTTCGGCCCAAGAAAAATCTGCGTGAACAGGTCCGACGCCAGATCCTGCGCCTGGCGCGAGGCTTCCGCGTTCGGCTGCAGCCTGGTCGCGGTGCGCGCGGCGGTGAGCGCGTCGCGGTAGCGCCCGTTCTCGGAATAGAGCTGCGACAGCATCTGCAGCGTCTTGACCTCGATCGTGTCGCCGCGCCAGGTCATCGACAGCGTCTCGAGCTCATTCAGCGCCTCTTCCTTGCCGATCTCGTCGCGCTTCTGCCGCAGCGCGACCTCGAGCTGCTTGGCTTCGGCGGCGGCCGGCCGGTCGTTCGAGGCGACTGCGAATTTGTAGTCGTCGAGCGCGTCCCTGTCGTGACCGAGCGCCTCGGCGAGCCGGCCGCGCAGCACGGCAAAGCCGGGCCCGGCCTCCGGCGACACGCCGACCACCTCGATCTCGCCGCGGCGCTTGGAGGCGCCGGCATAGTCCTTCACCTCGAGCGAGGCGCGCATCGCGTCCATCGTCACGATGCGCTGGATGTCGAGCGGCAGCGAGGCGATGGCGAATTCGACATTCTTGAATTTTTCGCGGGCGTCCGCCCATTTGCCCTGGCGGGCGTAGGCGAGCGCCTTCCACAGCTGGGAATCGTGGCTGTTGCCGATCACGGGATTGGCGAGATCCTTCAGGCCCTGCGCCGGCCGTCCGATCAGGATGCTCGCGATCGCGTGGATGATCAGCGCGCTGCTCTCCTCCTTGTTGAGAGGATCGCTCAGCATCAATTCGGTCACGGATTTGGCTTCGTGATACATCGCGCGCGACATGTAGAACTGGGCGAGATCGAGCCGCGGCAGCGAACGCTGCGCCGGCTCGACGGCCGAGATCGCCGTGATCAGGTCGCTCTGGCGGGTCCAGAAATCTTCCGCCTGGCCCTTGCGCCAGCCCTCGGGATTGAAGACCGGCCGCACCGCCGTCGGTGCCCGCTCGGCCGAAACGTCGACCGGCGACAGCGTCAGGCCGCCCTTCTTGCCGAGGATGACCTTGTCTAATCCGACCTCGACGCCGACCTCGTCGGAGTTCGGCCGGATCGCGACGCCATGGGCGGATTCCAGCAGCGAGAGATCGACGAGATCCTGCCGCTTGATGAAGCCGCGGACCGGCCGCTGCGCGGTGACGACATAGAGCATGTCGCCGGCATCGGGGTCGGTGAGCTTGTGCAGCAGACCCGGATTGGCAAAGGGGATCGCGATGTTGGCGAGCGCGGGGTCGGTGATGTTGCGCGACATCAGCAGCGGCAATGGCGTTGCCTGGATCTTGTCGGCGAGCGTAAGCAGCCAGTTGGTCTCCTTGCCGACCTCCTCGCTGGTCAGCGAGTAGACCAGCGGACGGGTGAGACGGATGCGCACCGCCTGCCCCTTCTCGAGCGGCATGCGGCTGACCTCGCCGATCATCGCGCCGCCCCTGGCGCGGATCGCCTCGACGTCAATCGGCTTTGGCGTGTCGAACACCAGCCACACCGTGTCGCCACGGCGGAACGCGGCGGCCGGCGTTGCGACGGGAATCGGGAATGTCACGCGCAGGCCATCGCTGTCGCGGCGTGCATCGACGCTGGCAACAGGCGTCGGCGCTGCTTGCGCTTCGGCAGGCGGAGGCTTGAGCGTTTCCTTAGGCTCTTCCTTGATCGGCTCCTTCGCGGCATCCTTCACGACCTCTTTGGGCGCTTCCGTGACGTGCGGAGCTTCGGTCGAGGCTATCGCCGGCGCCGGTTTTGGCGCTTCGGCAACTGGCATCGCGGCGGGCGCTTCCGGCTTCGCCTCCGACTTCACCTCGGGCTTGACCTCGATCTTGGCTTCGCGCGCGATCGTCTCCGAGGTTGGTGACGTCATCTCGCTATGGGCGTCCTTCGGCTTCGCCGCCGCCGGCTTTTCCGCAGCCCGCGCCGGTCCGTGACCGCCGGCTTCGGCCTTCGCGATCGCAGCTTCAGGCGTCGCGGCCACCTTGCCCTTGTCGGGCTGGAAAGCGATGTCGACGACGTAGTTCTTGTCGTCGCGGAAGGAGTGCACGTCGGAATCGCCGATCAGCGCGATCTCGACGCTGGTCTGGTCGATATCGGCCTTCTGCTTGATCGAGGCGACGTTCGGCGGTGCGGCGACGACCGCATCCGCGAGGTCGAAGTTGAGATTAGCGTTGAAGGCGAGCGTCAGCTTCTGCTCGTTGAGCACGGAGGAGACGCCGACGCCGTCGGGCATCTCGAACACGAAGCGCACGAAGGTCGGCTGCACCGAGGCACGCACGCGGATCGGCGGACGCTTCTTGCTCTCGGCCGCGGCGCGCTGGGCGCGTAGCGCACGCTCGGCGGCACGTGCGCGCTCGGCGAGTTCCTTCACCACATCCATCGGCAGGCTCGGCGGCGGTCCCTTCCAGCCCTCCGGCAACAGGTCGACGAAGGTGCGCTCGCCAGCATTCATAGTGTTGACCGTGACGCGCCGCGCCAGCGACAGCCGGATCGCGCTGCCGTCGGGATCGCGGCGGGCGGAGTTGACGTAATCGGGCGCGCCTTCCGGCACGCGATCGACGGGAACGTCGACGGGACGGTCGAAGCGGATGATAAGGATGGAGCCGGCGGTCGTCACCTCGGAGGGAACATCCTCCCCGAGCTTGATCACGAGACGGGCAAAGCCGCCGCCGGCCGAGAAGCTCGCCTCGCCCCTGATAGGATCGGCCGCGCGGGCGGCGCTGAGCCCGATCAGCAGGCAAGCCGCCAGCGCAGGCGCCTTGCGGACGTGACGCGACACCCCCCGCGCCAGGGCGCGGGCTCGCGATACAAATCCAGCGGCAGCCTCTCGCGCCATTGGCGGCACTTCTTCCGGTTCGACGGTCCTTGCCGGCACTTGTGCCGGCTCATGCCGTCGACTGTAGGTTTTGCCAATTAAGGACTTGTTAATGCTGTATTGACGACTTGATCCGGCGCAGGGCGTCGCGACGCCTTGTGGGCTGAGGCGTTCGTGGTCCGAATCTGGAGAACAAGTGGTTAAAGAGGTGTTAACACCCCGCCGTCGTAGGCATCGTCATCGGCGGTGAGCGCAAAACGCCGGCCGGACGAGCCCGAACCCAGTCGTGAACTCAATCGTCACCGACGCCATAACGCGCGAACTCGTCGCCGATGTTCCTCTGAATTGTCTTTGCAGTCGAAATGTCAGAATTTCCGCCAATCGCATCGCCTTGCTTCAGCTTGGCAAGCCCGCGGCCAAAAAGCGCGCTCGCCAGTTCCGGGGCGGCTCGCAAGGCAGAATTGTAGTCATCGATCGCCGCACTGAACTCACCCATCTTCAGGTGGATCAGCCCACGCGATTCGTACACGGCAGCGCTGGTCGATCCCGATTGAAGCGCCCTGTCGCAATCCTCCAGTGCTGCTCGCCAGGCACCGAGAACCGCCCGGGTCCAACATCGTCCGCTCCATGCCGCCTGCGAGTCGGGCTGGAGACGGATTGCCTCGTCGTAGTCATGCGCCGCGCGCTGGGGATCATTTCTCTTCAGATAGGCTCCGGCGCGGTTGACGAAGGCAGCGCCATAGCCAGGATCGAGCTTGATCGCATCATCAAAGGCACCGATCGCGAGTTCATATTCGCCTTTCCTCAAGTGAGCCACGCCGCGGTTGTTGAAGGCCTTTGTGTATGTCGGATTGAGTCTGATCGACTGATCGAAATCGCGGATGGCCCTGTCGTAGTCGCCCTTTGCGGTGTAGGCATTGCCGCGATTGTTATAGGCGATAGCCAGAGCCGTCGTCGGACCTTGACGCGCCTCTATGAAAGCCGTGCAGGCACCGATCCGAGCATCAAGCGGGGTGGCACCCTGCCCGTTGCACAGCTCGATGTTGCTGAGATAGCTGTCCTTCACCTTGGAATTCTGGGACGCAGCAGGCAAGCCGACCAACAGCAGGGCGACAATCGCCACTCCGCCTTTGGCAACGGACAATCTTGGTTCCATGTCAGGCTTCCGATCTTCTGAGATCTGGCGACTGCGCGGGCTAGAACCAATGCTAGCACCCGCGGCAGATGGTCAGATTGAGCCTGTGCTCGGCCCTTTGGTCAGGTTGGGGTGCCCCCGCTGCGCCGGACTTCTTCGTATATTTGCTCTTTCCCTCTTCGATAAGAGTTGAAAACCTGGTGGTTCCGTCGTCTGAGATTTCGACGTGAGGTGTGGTGCCTCGAACGCCCATCGTGGCGACCGGCGTTTCGATCCTCATGTTGCCGGTCTTCGCAACCTGGCCCGCAACAAAAACGAACGTCCCCCTGGTCAGGTTGAAGATCGTCGAGTTGGACTTTCCACCTGGGTCGTAGACGTATTCGTCCAACGTCATGCGGGCATTGCTCGACAAGTTGAACGAAGTTCCATCAACAAAATTGATGCCGACCCGTCCGTCGGCGCCGGTTCGGACCACATCGCCCGAATAGACCGGATCGCCGATCTTCGTCTGGATGGATTCGCCCGCGACGTTTGCCTGGACGATGGCGGCGCCTGCATGCTCGATGATGACCGGGCCATCGGCAACCACGACCTTCCCGATTGGCTTTGACGACGAGTCCAGGACGGCACGCCGCGGAGAATCGCTCTGCGCCTGGACTGGGCGGGGCAACGAACCGGCCAGCGCTAGGACGAGACCTGCCACGAGAATTGTCGCAGCACGAGTGCCCATGACCTCCTCCTTCTCGAAGATATTGTCCTTGAGCATCCGAACGGGCTCCGACAGCGTCGGCGAGAGCCATCGGGCATAATGGCAGGCCTGCCACAACAACAACCACAGCCAAAATGGTTATTCCGGCTTAATCCGAATGGATGATCGCCGTGTCCAAAAGAGCCACTATCCGTGTTTGGCGATTTCAAACAGCTTCTCGTTGCAAGCCGTGCCGTCGGGCGAAACGACGGCAATTCTGCCGTGATCAGCCCAGGCGGAATTCTCGGAAACCACGACCATCAGCGGGCCTAGCTGGGGCTGCCGACGCAAAATTGCTCCCGATCGCGTGACGCGGCAAGCCGGCAGCGATTCGGCGACGTCTGAGGCCGACCGCTTGGGCAATCGAGGTCGAACAATGTCCGTCACGTCCGCTGCAAGGCACGGGGACGAGCGCGAAGCCGCCGCGGCCCGGCATCACCGCGTGAAGACGGCGAAGAGCAGCTCTCTTGATAGACCTGTTTCTCCGTCTCGCGAACGAGTCTCGACCGGCCGTTTCGGGCTGCTGTCGCTCGCGGCATTGCTCTTATCGACGACCAAGGAGGTCAAGGCCGCAGACCCGAACGTAACGCTCCTCGACGACGATACGATTACGTACAAGGACCTTACGCACGGTGCATTCGAGCTTGTGACCAAGGAGCCGATCCCGCGACACATCATCGTCGACGATCCCGGCGAAACGATCGTCCTCAAAAAAGTCGGCTCCTCGGTCAGTGTGAACCAGGTCACGAACACCGCCACTCGCATGGAGGAGTTGCAGGCCGCACAGCAGGACGCGCTTGCCAATCTCGAAGGGCAAGGCCCCCACGGGTCGGGCACACCTCCCTTCGTCAAATCCCTGCCGCTACAGCCGATCAACTTCATTCCGGCCGATGCGCCAGCGCCGCAGAATTTGCTGCCGCCGGTGCAATTTGTCGCCATCCCGGTCCCCGAGATACCTGCGCCAGCGCTGGCGATCACCAGCATTGGCGGACAGATCGCCGTTGCCGCGGACAACATCATCAATGCCAGCAGAGCCAATGCCGGGGTAGCGATCACGGGCACAACCTCGGGTGTGGAGGATGGGCGGGTCGTTACGGTCACCATCGTCGATGGTTCCAATCACGTCGTATACAGCGGTACGGCCACGATCACCGACAGCACCTGGTCGATCAACGTCAGCCCGGCGAATGCCAGGGCGTTGGCCGACGGCATCTACACGCTTACGGCGGACGTGTCGAATTCGGCCGGCATTCCCGCGGATGCCTCGCAGGCGATCAGGGTGGACGAGACACCGCCGACGATCGCAATCAACACCGTCGTCGGTAACAACGTCGTCAACGCCAATGCGGCGAGCACCGGGTTCGTTATCGCCGGCGAAACGTCCGACGCAGAGAATGGCCAGCCGGTGACGGTCAAGATCGTTGATAGCTCTGGCCAGGTCGTCGACACATTCACCACCACGCTGACGAATAGCACCTGGTCAGTCAACGTCAGCTCGACCGATGCCAAGTTGCTGCATGATGGCACCTACACGGTGACAGCGGACGTCTCGGATTCGGCCGGCAATCCCGCGCCACAGGCAACGCAAACGATCGCGGTCGACGAGACACCGCCGATAGTGACGTGGTTGCCGCGGGCCGAGAGCGGCATCGAGGGCACGGCGATCGCACTGGGCACGATCACGGCAACCGTGAACAGCGTGCCGGGCCACGGCAACAACGTGCAATCGCTTGTGGTGAGCGACATCCCGGCTGGGGCCCTGCTCACCGACGGCACGAATAACTTCATGGCGACGAGCGGTAACACCTCGGTCGAGGTGAACGGCTGGAACCTCTCGAACCTCAAGATCGTTCCGCCGAACGACACCAATTTCTTCCTGACCCTCACGGCGACCGACCGGGATGCCAACACGGCGAGTACAAGCGAGCTGGTGACGGTCGTCCCCTCGGCGCCCGACCTCAACCCGGTCGCCGCGCATGGCAATGAGGACACGGCGATTGCTCTAGACCTTGGCGCGACGGCCAAGAGCCTGTCGGGCGCCAACGGCGAGACGACTCCGAACAGCCTCGATACCCTTGTCGTGAGCGACATCCCGGTGGGCGCTACGCTCAGCGACGGCACCGGCCTGCCCGGTCATAGCTTTACTGCGACAGCAGGCAACACCTCGCACGACGTGGTCGGCTGGAACCTGTCGAGCTTGCAGATCAGGCCTCCGGCGGAATTCGAGGGACGCTTCACGCTGACGATTGCGGCGACCGAGCGCGATTCGGAAGGCGATATCAGCGCAACGGTGACGGCAGCCGAGGTCGTGACGGTCGCCCCGGTTGCCGAACAGCCGACGGCAGGCGCGCCGGCGACGCTGAAGCTCGACGAGAAGGCCACTGACGCGGCGGTTATCGGGGTGAGCGTTGGGCCGCTGGCGGAGGACAACAATGACACGGTGAGTGCGACGCTGAGGGTATCGCACGGGACGCTTCATGTCGGCAGCCTGAGCGGGGTGACGGTGACCGGCGACGGCAGTGCCACACTGACGCTGTCGGGGAGCGCGGCGGCCGTCAACGGGCTGCTGGCGGGACTGACCTATACGCCGACCACGGAGTACGAAGGCTCCGACACGCTGGTTCTGTCGGTGACGTCGAACGACGGCTCCAACACCAACCCGACGGCGGCCACCGCCTCGACCGCGATCACGGTGAACCCGGTTGCCGCGCCGCCGACGGCAAGCGCGCCGGCGACGCTGACGCTCAACGAGGATGCCACTGGCGTGGCGGTTGTCGGGGTGGGCGTTGGGCCGCTGGCGGAGGACAACGACGACACGGTGAGTGCGACGCTGAAGGTATCGCACGGGACGCTGCACGTCGGCAGCTTGAGCGGGGTGACGGTGACCGGCGACGACAGTGCCACACTGACGGTGTCGGGGAGCGCGGCGGCAGTCAACGGGCTGCTGGCGGGACTGACCTATACGCCGACCTCGGAGTACGAAGGCTCCGATATTCTAAATTTGTCGGTGACGTCGAGCGACGGCGCCAACACCAACCCGACGGCGGCTACCGCCTCGACCGCGATCACGGTGAACTCGGTTGCCGCGCCGCCGACGGCAAGCGCGCCGACGACACTGACGGTCAACGAGGATGCCACTGGCGTGGCGGTTATCGGGGTGAGCGTTGGGCCGCTGGCGGAGGACAACGATGACACGGTGAGTGCGACGCTGACCGTATCGCACGGAGCGCTGCATGTCGGCAGCCTGAGCGGGGTGACGGTGACCGGCGACGACAGCGCGACGCTTACGCTGTCGGGGAGCGCGGCGGCGGTGAACATGCTGCTGGCGGGACTGTCCTATACGCCAGCCCAGGAAGTGGAAGAGGAGGAAGAAGACTCCGACACGCTGCATCTGTCGGTGACGTCGAGCGACGGCTCAAACACCTACCCGACCGTGGCCACCGCGGCGACGGCGATAACAATCATCGAGGATTCGGAGTCGTTGATCGTTGGCGGGCCGGGACCAACGCTCAACTGGAGCGATCCAGACAACTGGAGCGGCAGGTTTGTTCCCACCTTGAGCACCCACACAACCATCAATGCACCTTCCCTTTACACGGTCATCATCACGGACACAGCCCATGCGGCGGCGCTTACGATACCGCACGGCGCGGCGTCGACGGACGTCACCGCCAGCGGAACCCTGCAGCTCGCCGGTGACCTCGATGTAAGCGACTCGGGCAAGCTCGAGAACGACGGAACGTTGGAGGAAACGGCCAATAGTACTTTCATCGGGCCCATCACCAACAACGGCACAATCATCCTCGATCCGAATGTGCGCCTGGACGTGACAGGCACCATAACCGGAGTCGGGAAGTTCTGGATCGACAGCGGGACCACGCTCGAGTTTGCGCTTGGCAGCAAGGTTGCTCCCGGCACGACCGACAGCCAGATAATTTACTTCGAGCAGGGCGCGGGCAAGCTGATCATCGATGACTTTGGAAAATTCGCAGGGGTCATCACGGGCGCCGGCATCGGCACGCACCTCACATCAGCCGATTTGATCGACCTCACTCAGCTTCCCTTTGTGGGGGGAAGCATGTCCGCATCGGTCTCGTACAGTTCCGCCACCGACATCAGCACGATCATATTTACTGACGGCATCAGCGCGAACAATGTGACACTGCATCTGAGCGGGAACTACACCAGTGCCGCGTGGTCGTTCACGAGCCTCAACGGAGGCGCCGGCACCGAAATCTCCGACCCCCCGGCCAATTCCGGCACCGTGACCGGCGGCGCCACCGGGGCGATCGCGGCCGCTCGCGCTGCGACCACCGATTTTGCCAACGCCGGCGGCCCCAACACCAGCCTGGTGCTCGACAATTCTCAGAACTTCGCCGGGCAGCTCGTCGCCTTCACGCGCGATGGCACGGCGCGCCCGCTCCCGGCCGGTCAAACCTTCACGAGTTCGCCGACCAACAGCGAAAGCGACGACGGCTACGGTACCTTCGCGATGACAGCGGCAGGCCTGTGGACCTACCCGCTCGACAACAACAATAACGTGGTGCAGGCGCTCGACGTTGGCGATACGCCGACCGACACGTTCACCATAACCACCGGCGACGGGGCAACGCAGGTCGTGACTATCGCCATCCATGGCGCCAGCGACGCGGCCCCCAACGATTTCGATAACCTGGCCACAGGACCGGTCGTGACAAGCGGTCCTCCCTTCGCCCCTGCGGCTCACGGAAGTGAAACCATCGCGGGCGGTGACGACACAGGCCAGATCATCTCCGCGGGCGTTGGCAAAGATATAGTCAACGGCACCGGCAAAGCCGACATTCTCTACGGCGGCTGCGGCAATGACACGATCAAGGGCAATGGCGGCGATGATACGATCTACGGGGGCTCGGGCAACGATACGATCAACGGCAACAACGGGAACGACACCATCATCGGTGGATTTGGTGCGGACCATCTCACCGGCGGCAATGGGAGCGACCGTTTCGTTTATCTATCCGTGGCCGATTCCAGCGCCGGCCAGTTCGACACCATTACCGATTTCACATCGGGGACCGACAAGATCGACTTGACGGCTCTCGGCGCGCTTGGCTTCGTTCTCCTGGCCTTGAGCCCCGCAAGCACGTCTGTGCCGGCGCACACGATCGCTTGGCTCTACGACAGCACGGCCAATGAAACGATCGTGTACGTCAATCCAACGGACCAGACCCTGCGCATCGGCAATTCCGGCCTGCTCGAAATCCATTTGCAGGGGATTGCAACCATCGACGCGTCGGATTTCATCCTGACGCCGGTGGCGGCGCCTGTGCTGGCGGCCGGCAGTGGGCCGTTCGATCTCAGCGCAGCGACACAAAGCGACGCGACCGCCGTGACGATGACCAGTTCGTCCGGCACGACGCTCAGCGACGGCACGCTCCTCGCTGACTGGAGTTCGACGGACAGATCAACCGACGCAGCCTACAGCGTCCTTGCCGCTATGGACCAATTTGGATGGACCGAATATTCCAGCTTCTCCGGTTCAGACGGGGTGCAGACGCGCGCGGCCGAGATTACCAACATCGACGCGGTAATGCCCACACCGAGCGGCCTGTCCATGACCTTGCACCATGTGGCCGCACCGACCGAGACCCGCTTTGTCTTCGATCATCTAGCGATGCCCGACAGCACCGATACGGCGGCCCGAAAAAATGACGTGATCGCCGGGAGCGGCCTGATGCCCGACATCGCTCGCGCCGCGCTGAATTCTGTGCACGATGCGGCCGAACAACTCGCCCGGCGCGGGCATACGCTCGAGAGCGGTGACGAGGACCATGATGCATCGGCTCCAGAAAACGCCGACCATGCTCATGCCCACGGCGGCACCGGCAATGACAGCGCAGATACGAAGCTCGACCCAAGCCTTCTGAAATCGCCGACCGGCAGCGGCGCCAGTCAGTCGCATTCAAGCGAGGCATCCGGACAGCACGACGCGCCCAGGCACGGCACGGTGGATATCGATCCGCCTTCTGCTGGTCATGTGGCGCCTGGCTCAGCACCTTTTGGTTCGCACCAGTTCGGCGGCTCATTTCACTTCAAGGATGGCGTTTCGCATGGCCGGGGTGACCTCAGCGCAGGATGGGATGATCCCTCGGATCCGTCCGGTCATCACGAACACGCTGGCGTCGTCCACGTATCCGGGGCCGCACCGATGCCTGAACTGTCCCCGCCGCATATTGATCCGGCTCACGGGGCAGGCACAATTGGCGCCCACGCGCTGCACGATCTGATCGTGTGATGCCCGCAAGCCGACTGTGTTCAGTGTTGCTTTCCCGCGCAATCCGGCGTGGAGGAGTTCTCCCGCTCGAGACAAGCGTCATCCGCATCGCCATCTTCCCCTTGGGGCGGCAACGCATGCTGATGGCTAAGCGCGGAAGTCCAGGCGAGCGTCATCGCGGCGATGAGCAGCCGATTGACGGCTTCGATTGCGCGTTCTGCTGCGGACGAGTAGTTCATGGCTTCCTCCCGCGCGGCGGATTGCGAATGGTCGAAGCCTAGGACGAACTCTTCAGCGCCACTGTACTCCACTTCACATTTGCACGCGTCAACTCATCGCAGCCCTAGAGGATGCCCCTTGCGTTCGCTGCATCCGCAAAGCGAGTAGACGTGCTGCGCGCACACAACCCCCGAGGAGTTGCAGTCCGTCAACGACTCTGAATCAGATGTGATTACGGCGATGCGAATCGATTGGTCAGCTTTTGGGGGCAATCAATGAGCGGAGAAGCCAATTGCATTGTATGTAGCAAGGCAAGAACGGTCGTAGCCGTCTTTCCAATCGCGCGGGGCTACGCCCTGAAGGTGTATGAGTGCTCCTGCTGCCACAGCACCCTGCATCTCGTGACTCGAATGACGGAGGCTGCGCTGATCAAGCAGCACTGCGAGACGCTCCCTCTCGTCGAGAAACCGCTGAACTCGACTGGTCGCAGGGCTCAACAGCGGTTCGCGAACTAGACGCGCAAGGCGCTAGCCGCCTGCAGGTCGAACGACCGCGCGACTGCGCAGCGTGCCGCGCCGCTCGAGCTTTCAGTTCGGCTTTTGCGTCGGCTTGCCGTCGATCTTGGGGAGATCGCCGGCGGAGGCAGCCTGATCCCCGCCCCCGTTGGCACGGCGCGCCATCTCGACCGTCAGCCGCTCGGCGGCTTCCGACGACATCAGTCCAAGGATATCGGACATCTTGCGCGGAGCGATCGCCGAGGCGATCTCGATCAGCACGCCCATTTCCAGCCGGTCGAACACCCGCGCGGCGTCCTTGGGCTTCATGGCCTCGTACATGGTGACGAGGCCCTTCATGCGCTGGGCCTCGGCGGCCTTCTGCTCGGCCTGGGTCGCGGTGATGCGGGATTCCACCGCCTTCATCTCCTCGACCTTGTTCTCAATGCGCTTCTCGGCCGACTTCAAGAGGCTCTCGCGGATATCGATCTCGCGCTGGCGGGACTCGATCTCCTGGCGGCGCGCCTGCAGCCGTTCCAGGATCGCACGCTCCGACGGCGAGACCTGCGGCTGGGCCTCGTCCATCTTGACCGGGGCGCCCTCGGGCTTGGTCTCGGGCGCGGCCGGCTTCGGCGCTTCTTTCGGCGCGCCAGGCGTCGAGCCGGTGATGTCAGGGTCCTCGCCCCCGGGAAAATTCAAATTCTCCTGCGCCCAGGACTTCTTCACATGGTTCGGCTGGTAGTCGAAGACATAGCCGCCATTGATCACGAGCCCCGCCACTTTCAGCGTGGCGAGACCTGCGACCGCAACCAGGACGACCGGAATGACGCGGATGTTACGAAAGGACTTCATACCCTGACTTTATGCGGCAAGACCGTTAGACCTTCGGCGCTCGGAGAAGGCTTCGGCGGCAGCTGCGACCGCTTTCGCAGGCGACGGCTTGGCCGCGGGCGCGGTCGCCATGTCCGGATTCGTGACGGGGCGCGCCGCGATCGCGATCTTGGAGAGGCGACGCACCACGTTGTCGGCTTCGCCGAGCTGCTTGTGGAGCTGGTCGGACATCTGCGTGGCGGCGGCCAACTGGCTGCCGAGATTCTCGTTGACGTCGCGCACCGCGAGCTTAAGCCCGCCGATCGCGCGCTCGGCGATCTCGGTCGCGGTGATGAGCTCGCCGATGACAGCCTTCAGCGAATGCTCGTCCGCCTTCAGCCGCGTCAGCCGCTTGTTGAGCAGGATGCAGTAGCCGATCGTGAGCATCAGCAGGATAGCCACCAGCGTCTCGATCGCCATTCCTAGGGAGTGGTTCATGGGGCCTCCATCAGCTTGTTCTGTTCGTCCACCTTCTCGAACATCGCAAGTGTCGTACTTGGCTTGCGCAAGGGTTTCGTCACGCGGATCGCAACGCGCTCCCCGACCCGGCCCATACGTCCTTCGGTGATCGTGACGTCGCCGCAGCGCACGGTGACGTTGGCATCGGCGCGCATGTCCAGCGGCAGCGTGTCGCCGACCTTCAGCCGCATCAGTTGCTTGAGCGGAATGTCGGCCTCGTAGAGCACCGCGTCGACGGAAATCTCGGCCTGCACGATCTCGGTGGCGAAATGGCCTTCCCAGATCGGGTCGCGGCCGAACTTTTCGCCCATGAACATCTGGAGCAGGACGGCCCGGATCGGTTCGATGGTCGCGTAAGGCAGCAGCAGTTCGATGTTACCGCCGCGATCTTCCATGTCGATGCGCAGGCGCACCAGGATCGCGGCGTTGGCGGGACGGCTGATCGCGGCGAAGCGCGGATTGGTCTCGAGCCGGTCGATCGTGAAGGTCACCGGCGACAGCGGCCGGAACGCCTGCTCGGCGTCGGCCAGCACCACCTCGACCAGGCGCTTGACCAGCTCGGTCTCGATCGTGGTGTAGGGCCGCCCTTCGATGCGGAGCTGGCTCGAGCCACGGCGACCGCCGAGCAGCACGTCGATCATCGAGTAGATCAGGTTGGAATCGACCGTTGCCATGCCGAAATTGTCCCACTCCTCGGCCTTGAAGACCGAGAGCACGGCAGGCAGCGGGATCGAGTTCATGTAATCGCCGAAGCGCACCGAGGTGATGCGGTCGAGCGAGACTTCGACGTTGTCGGAGGTGAAATTGCGCAAGGACGTCGTCAGCAACCGCACCAGGCGGTCGAAGACGATTTCGAGCATCGGCAGACGCTCGTAGGAGACCATCGCCGAATCGATGATCGCGCGGATGCCGGAATGGTCGTCGAGCGTGACGTCGCCGACGGTGAAGCCGAGGAGATTGTCGATCTCCTCCTGCGACAGCACCCGCTCGCCGGAGTTCTTGCCGTTGCCGAGATCGCGGCTGCCGTCCTCGACCATGGCCGCCCATTGCAGGGCCATGGTCTCAGATAGTTCGTTTTCGGCAGCAGCCTTCGCGGCCTCCGCGGGATCCTCGGAATCGAGCGACGCCTCCCATTGGGCGGCAATCGCATCCTGGTCCATCTGCTCGTTGCCGGCCATGACGCTAGCCCGTACCCTTCCGCAGCATCCTCACTGGAGCACGACTTCCTTGAACAGCACCGCGCTGACCTGCACCGGCGCGACCGCGGCGTTGACGCGCTTGGTCAGCTCTTCCTTGAGACGGAAGATGCCGGCGGAGCCGTTGAGGTCGGAAGAGCGGAGCTCGCGCACATAGGTCTGGAAGATGTCGGTGACGCGCGGCATCGTCGGCTTGATCGCCTCGACCTGCTTCTCTTCCTTCAGCTCGAGCACGATCTTGAGCTTGACATATTGCACGCGTTCGCCGGGCGCGCCGGCGAGGTTGACCATCATGTCGGGCACTTCGACGAAGACCGGCGGCTTCGGCGGGGGCGCCGCCTCGGCATGGTGCTCGTCTTCGCCATGGCGGAAGAACAGGAACCAGGTTGCGGCACCGCCGCCGAGCACGACCAGCGCGCCGACGATGATCAGGATCAGCTTGAACTTGCTCTTGGGGGCAGCGGCTTCCGCGCCTTCGGCGGCTGCGCCGCCTTCCGCTTCATTCTCTGCCATGATCGTCCGGGCTCGCTCATCTCAAAAAGGGTCGAAAGAGCGAAGCCTCCTGGCAGACAGTGACGCGATACAAATGCCCCAGCGCAAAGCGCTCCTCTTACAAGCAAACGCTACGGTAATAATGGTTAACGGAACCTTTCGATTGGGCCTCCGCTAGGAAAAATCTGCCGGGCAAACATGGCTAACAGAACCTTTCTGCCCCCCGCCCGCGCCGCCGGAAAATAGCCAACCCGTTGTAATTCCATATTATTTCAAGTTGGCACGGCTTTCGCTGAGAGAGGGGCGAGACCGAACGATTTGGGAGAACCCGACGGTCTCGTTCACGGGATCGGCCAAGGCGCTTGGGAGAGCGAAATGGCGGATCTCACGCAGGGGAGATCGACCGATGCAGAATGCGCTTCTGATCGGCTTGTCACGGCAGATGACGTTGGAACGGCAGATGGATGTCATCGCCAACAACGTCGCCAATGCCAACACCAACGGCTTCAAGGCCGACCATTCGCTGTTCGAGGAGTACCTCAACTCGAACGCGCACGAGGACAATTTCGTCGGCTCCGACCGCCGGGTCTCCTATGTGCAGGACCGCGGCACCTACCGCGACGTCGGCCAGGGGCCGATGGAGGCGACCAACAACCCGCTCGACATGGCGATCAGCGGCAACGCGTTTTTCGCCGTGCAGGCCAATGGCGCCGAGCGTTACACCCGCGACGGCAAGTTCGCGCTCAGCAGCACCGGTCAGTTGATGACCTCCGACGGCAACCTGGTGCTCGGCACCGGCGGCCCGATCGTCTTCCAGCCGACCGACCACGACATCAACGTCTCCCCGGACGGCACCGTGACCGTGCTCGAAGGCACCGCCAAGACCGACTCGATCCGCGGCAAGATCCGCATGGTGACGTTCGACGACCCGGCCAAGCTGACCAAGCTCGGCGCCAATCTCTACGGCGCCGGCTCCGCCAACCAGCAGACCGACGCCAAATCCACCCTGCAGCAGGGCTACATCGAGAAGTCGAACGTGAACTCGGTCGGCGAGATGAGCCGCATGGTCGAGGTCATGCGCAGCTACACCGCGATCGCCAACCTGCTCCAGCAGCAGAGCGATCTTCACAAATCGGCGATCGAAAAGCTCGCCGACGTTCCGGCCTGATGAGGGACCACTGACATGCAAGCGCTCCACACCGCTGCGACCGGAATGGCGGCACAGGAACTGAACGTTCAGGTGATCTCCAACAACATCGCCAACCTGCGCACCACCGGCTTCAAGAAGCAGACCGCGGCGTTCCAGGACCTGATCTACGAGCACATCCGCCGCGTCGGCGCGCAGGCCTCGGACCAGGGCACCATCGTGCCGGTCGGCGTCGACATCGGCGGCGGCGTCAAGACCGTCGGCACCCCCCGCAGCATGACGCAGGGCACGCTGTCGCAGACCGGCAACGACCTCGATCTCGCGATGTCCGGCGAAGGCTTCTTCAAGATCCTGATGCCTGACGGCACCTACCAGTACACCCGCGACGGCACCTTCCAGATGGACAACCAGGGCCGCGTCGTCACCGCGCAGGGCAACCCGGTGCAGCCGACCATCACGATCCCGAACAACGCCTCGGGCATCACCGTCAACGAGCAGGGCCAGGTGTCGGTGACGCTGCCGGGCTCGTCGAGCAACACCATTCTCGGCCAGATCGGCGTGACCCGTTTCATCAACAAGGCGGGACTGCAGCCGGTCGGCAGCAACCAGTTCACCGAGACGACGTCGTCCGGCGCGCCGCAGGACGGCACCGCGAACTCCGAAGGCTACGGCAAGATCACGCAAGGAAGCCTCGAACAGGCCAATGTCGACGTCGTCTCGGAGATGAGCGACCTGATCGCCGCGCAGCGCGCCTACGAGATGAACGCCAAGGTGATCAGCGCCGCCGACCAGATGATGCAATCGACCACGGCGCTGTTCCGCTGAGGTGATGATCATGATCCGCACCACGCTCATTACCCTCTCCGCCCTGCTCGTGCTGGCGCTGCCGGCGCAGGCCGCCGACGACGGCATCGCGGCGCCGACGCTGCGCGCCAGCGTCACGGTCAGCTCGGACGTGGTTCGGGTCGGCGACCTCATCGACAATGCCGGCTCGGCCGCGCTGATCCCGGTCTATCGCTCGCCCGACCTCGGCACCACCGGCGCGCTGCCGGTCGCCCAGGTCCTGAGTGTGCTCCGCGCCAAGCAGGTGATCGGCGTGATGACCGGCGACATCAGGGAAGTCCAGGTCACGCGGCTTGCCCGCACGCTCGCCAACAAGGATCTCGAAAACGCAGTCGCCTCCGCGCTCGAGCGCCGCTTCGGCCTTGGCGAGGCCGCCAATATCGCCGTGACCTTCGACCGCGGCGTTTCCGACATGCGGCTCGATGCCTCCAACACCGGCGCGCTGCAGCCGGTCGCGACGCGCTACGACGCCCGCAGCGGCCGCTTCGATCTCGCCTTCGAGATCAACAACGACAGCAACCCGGCGCCGACCAAGCTGCGCTTGACCGGCACTGCGATCGAGACCGTGGAAGTCGCCGTCCTGACCCGCGACGTCGAACGCACCGAGACGCTGAAATCCTCCGACGTCGCGCAGGAGCGACGGCCAAAGGCCGAAGTGACGGGCGAGCCTACACTGCGCGACCGTGCCGTCGGTATGCAGCTTCGCCGGCCGATGCGCGCCGGCACGCCGATCCGCTCCGCCGACATCGCCAAGCCCGAATTCGTGTCGCGCGACCAGAGCGTCACCGTCATCTACCAGGTCCCGGGGATTTATCTCACCACCCGCGGCAAGGCGATCGAGAGTGGCGCCGAGGGCGACACCGTGAGCGTCCTCAATTTGCAGACCAAGCGTACGCTGAGCGGCGTCGTCACCGGCCGCGGCCAGGTGACCGTGCTGGGCGCCAGCCAGTCCGCGCCGATGCCGGCTGCGGTCGAGCAGACCTCCTCGCTCAGGCGTGACGAAGCGCCTGCCCCCGTCGACACTGATGCCCTCGTCCGGAACCTGGTCCAGGCCCCCGCGTCGCCGGCCCAGATCGCACAAGCCCAGATCCCGCAAGCTCGCGTCTCGCAAGCTCAGGCAAAGTAAGAGTAAGTCATGTCCGCTTTCAGTTCGGCTTCCCGTCTTCGTCGCATCGCGGTTTCCGGCATACTGCTGGCAACCTGCGCGCTGGCAAGCGGCTGCTCCTCGATCGACCGCCTGTCGCAGATCGGCGAGCAACCCAAGCTCACTGCGATCGAAAACCCGACGACGCAGCCCGGCTACAAGCCGGTGCAGATGCCGATGCCCAAGCCGGAAGTCGCCTCCTACAATCCGAACTCGCTATGGCGCAACGGCAGCCGCGCCTTCTTCAAGGACCAGCGCGCGACCCATGTCGGCGACCTCCTGACGGTGACGGTGAACATCACCGACAAGGCCAACCTCTCCAACGAGACCCAGCGCAGCCGCACCAATAAGGAAGATTCCGGCGTCACCGACTTCATCGGCGCCAAAACGATCACGCAGGCCAACAAGATCCTCCCCGGCCGCATCCTCACCGCCGATTCCACCGCTTCCAGCGATGGCAAGGGCAGCGTGCAGCGCACGGAAGCCTTGCAGACCAACGTCGCCGCGGTCGTGACCCAGGTGCTGCCGAACGGCAACCTCGTCGTCGAAGGCAAGCAGGAGATCCGCGTCAACTACGAGATCCGCGAGCTCGTGGTCGCCGGCATCGTCCGCCCCGAAGACATCCAGAGCGACAACACCATCGATTCCAGCAAGATCGCGCAGGCCCGCATCGCCTATGGCGGCCGCGGCCAGATCACGGATGTGCAGCAGCCGCGCTACGGCCAGCAAGTCATGGACGTGCTGCTGCCCTTCTAGCCTTCTCCCGAGCTCCCACATCGTGTTCGCGAACCTAGGCGCGAACGACGATGTACGACGCGGCCCTCGCTAGCTCCCCTGGCGAGGGCCGCATGTATTTTGGCGATGGCGGCAGCGTACAGCGAATCAGCTCCGCGCAATTGTAGCGACGCCGTTGGCTCAGACGCCGTCATTGCGAGCGCAGCGAAGCAATCCAGTCTTGCCGCGGAGGGATTCTGGATTGCTTCGCTTCGCTCGCAATGACGACGGAGAGGTCCTCACGTAAACTCCGCCTCCACCACGCCCAGCCCATCGAGCTCCATCCGCACCTTGTCGCCGGCCTTCAGCCACAGCGTCTTCACCAGGCTGCCGGTCAGCACGAGCTGTCCCGCATGCAGACCCCTGCCGTCGGCGGCGAGGTGGTTGGCGAGCCAGGCGAGCGCGTTGTGGGGATGGCCGAGCACGTCGGCGCCGGTGCCGTGGCTGACCTCCTCGCCGTTGACGAGGGCGCGGCCCTTGACCGCCTTCAGGTCCGGCACCGACGAGCGCGGAACGGAGGCGCCCAGCACGCAGCCGGCGGCAAAGAAATCATCCGCAATCAGCGTCGGCGCGCCCATCGTCTCCCATTTCACGTAGCGGTCGTCGACGATCTCGATAGCGGGATGATAGGCCTCGACGGCCTCGCCAACCCATTCGGCGGTGAACGGTGCCTCGCCGGGGGCGAGGTTGCGCTTCAGGCGCACGGCGATCTCGCATTCGACGCCGACACGGACATAGTCGGAGGCCGCGAGCTTGACGCCGCTGTCGTGCACGCCCTTCTGGAACACGCCACCGCCGCAGGGGTGCGGGATGCCGATGTACTCCTGCATGACCTGGCTGGTGCAGCCGATCTTGTAGCCGACCAGTGGCCCCACATTCTTCAAAAGGAGATCATGCAGCGCGCGCTGGACTTGATAGCCCTCGGCTTCGTCATCAGGCGGAACCTCGAGCGCCGTGAGCGGCGCATGGTTGCGGCGCGCCAGCGCGATCGCCTTTGCGGCTTCGAGAATTTTGTCCATCGGCGCCGCCTCCTACGCATCACAATCAAGGGCGGCAGTGGAGCATCCCCGCCGGGGCGTGACAAGCGCGGTTGGTTCTCAGGCCTTGACCAGGCCGAGCCGGATCAGGCTCTCGGCCGTGGCGAGGATCGCCTCATCGTTGGAACGGGGCTGCCAGCCGAGTACCGACCTCGCCTTGGCGCTGGTGGAATGCCTGACGCGCCCGAGCATCGGCACGACCGCCTGCAGCAGGGAAACCCGGCGCGCGGCGAGCCGCACCAGCCAGTCCGGGGCTTGGAGCCGCGGAACCCGGCGCGCCCGCGATCCCAGTTCCCGCCGCAGCACCTTGCCGATGTCGAGGATCGACAGCGTCTCGCCGGAGACCGCGATGAAGCGCTCGCCTTTGGCTTCCGGCGCGATCATCGCCCGCAAATGCAGGTCGGCGACGTCGCGCACGTCGACGACGCCGAAATAAACCCGCGGCACCGCCGGCATGGCACCGTCGAGCAGCGATTTGACGATCTCGATCGACCCGGAGAAATCCGGCCCCAGCACCGGGCCGAAAATCCCGGCAGGATTGATCACCGACAATTCAAGCCCGCCGCCCTCGCGCGCGATGAAATCCCAGGCCGCCCGCTCGGCCAGCGTTTTGGATTTCGGGTATGGCTGCACATCCGCGCCATCGAGATTGGTCCAGTCGGTCTCATTGAACGGCTTGTCCCTTGGCGGGTGGCCGTAGCCGATCGCAGCCACCGAGGACGTGATGACGACCCGCTTGACGCCGGCGTCCCGCGCCGCGCGCAGCACCCGCAGCGTGCCGTCGCGGGCCGGGACGATCATCTCGTTCTCGTCCTTGGGCACGCTGGTCGACAGCGGCGAGGCGACATGGAGCACGTAGTCGCAGCCCGCGACCGCCGCCTGCCAGCCCTCGTCCGCCGTGAGATCCGCGGTGAAGAAGGAGAGGCTCTCGGGCGACGCCGCCCCGCCCTCGCGCAGCATGGCCAACACATCGGCTTGCCGGTCCGGCCGGCGCACCGTCGTTCGCACCGCATGACCGGCGGCCAGAAGCTGCAGGACGACATGGATGCCGACGAAGCCGGATCCGCCGGTGACCAGAACAGTGCTCATTGCCAAATTCCCCTCATTGCGCCGGCCGGCATTGGTTCCGCCACCCAGCTCAAGGCCGCATCTGGTCACTATCTCCGGAGGGAACAAGTAGAATGGATTTCGAGACCGGTATGGAAAACCTGACCAGCGTTTGCGACGGCGACTGCGATTGCAGCCCGGACCCCACCCTGCTCGCCAATTTCAAGCGCGCCATCCATGCGCTCGGCGGCAAATGGAAACTGGAGATCCTGTTCGCGCTGATGAACGGCGCGGTTCGTTTCGGCGCGTTGCGGCGGTCGATCGGCGGCATCACCCAGCACATGCTGACCACGCAGCTGCGCGAGCTCGAGCAGGACGGGCTGGTGTCGCGCACCGCCTTCGCGGAGAAGCCGTTGCGGGTCGAATACGAGCTGACGGATGCGGCTTACGGCCTGCTGCCGGCGTTTAAGGAAATATTGAGCTGGTCCAGGCTTTATGGCGATGCACGCCTTGCAGCGTCGCATGAAGCCTGATTGCAGCGAAACTTGATGCTGCATGATCAGTGTCTCAGCATCCGAGGCGATCTCGTTGATGCGACTCGCAAAACCTCCCGCGCTTGAAGTGAAGGCTGTTTCTCATGTGAACTCACGTGAGCTTGCAGGAACTGGCTCTAGCCCATTGATCGCGAGTCATTTTTCGTGATGGCGCTCGCGCGTTGAAGCGCGCGGCGGCAAGCGTCAGGCAAAATACCAACCACGGCGCGAAGCGGCGCCTTGCGTCCCAAAAACAAAGAGCCGCATCACTGCGGCTCGGACTCTATTCGTCGCGATAGACCTTCTCGCGTTTCTCGTGGCGCTCCTGCGCTTCCACCGAGAGCGTCGCGATGGGCCGGGCCTCGAGCCGTTTCAACGAGATCGGCTCGCCGGTATCCTCGCAATACCCGTAGGTGTTGTCCTCGATACGCTGGAGCGCGGCGTCGATCTTGGCGATCAACTTGCGCTGGCGGTCGCGGGCGCGGAGTTCGATGGCGCGGTCGGTTTCGGACGATGCCCGATCGGCGAGATCGGGGTGGTTCACGTTCTCCTCCTGCAGTGCCTGCAGGGTGAGCTTGGACTCTTTGAGGATCTCATCCTTCCAGGCGAGGAGCTTCATACGGAAGTACTCCTTCTGCCGGTCGTTCATGAAAGGCTCTTTTTCGGTCGGTCGGTAGTTTTTCAACTTTTCCAAGGGCGGCCTATCTGTCTAAGCAACGACTCGCACGGAACAGGGTCCGTTGAGCCGGGGCTTATATAGCTACCCCATGTGACAGACAATATTTCCTTAATGGCGCAGTTACCGCCCCCAAGCCCTTGCACAGGAAGGTTTATCCGTGAGAACCCGGGGGCGGCCAAAGGCCTAGTAGCCGACCGTGAAGCGCTGCCTCAGATGGGCCGGCTTCTCGATCTCGTCGGCGAGCGCGATGGCGTAATCGGCGAAGCTGATCCAGCTCTTGCCGTTCGCATCTGCGAGAAGCTGGTCAGTGCCGAGCCGGAACTTGGTGGTCCGTTCCCCCTCGATGAACAGCGCCGAGGGCGAGAGGAAAGTCCAGTTCAGCTCCTTTTCCTGCCGCAGCAGGTCGAGAAAGGCCCCACCCGCCTCAGCCTCGGCCTTGTATTGGGCAGGAAAACCGGGGGTTGTGACCAGTTTGACGCCGGGCGCGACCTCCAAACTGCCGGCACCGCCGACGATCAGGTAACGTCCGACCTTGGAGTCCTTGGCCGCGCCGATCAGCTTGCGCGGGTCGCTCGCCAGGAAGTGGACGGAACTTACCGCAACGTCATGCCCGGCCCAGAGTTTGGTCAGACCGGCCTGATCGAGCACGTCGCCCTTGGTCGGCGTGACGTTCGTCAGGCCTGCGATTTTCTCCAGGTTCCGGGCGATGGCGGTGACGCCATGGCCGCGGCGGGACAGTTCCTTGGTGATTTCCGAACCGGCCCGGCCCGAGGCACCGGCAACTGCGATTTTCATGGAAGGCTCCTTTTTGTGGTAACTAGCAGATACTAGATATCTCAAGGGATGCTGGTGTTAAGAGAGCACTTTGTGCTTACCTGATTACGCAGGAGTAACCAGCAAGAGAAGCCAGCAAGAGAAGCCGGCAAGCTGAAAGGAGCGCGAGAACCAAGATGAAAGCAAACGTCTATGCTGCCAATTGCCCGACGCGCCAGATCCTCGATCGCGTCGGCGACAAATGGGCCGTGCTGATCCTGTTGCTGCTGCGCGAGGAGCCGATGCGCTTCAATCAGTTGCGCCGCACGATTGAAGGCATCTCACAGAAGATGCTGAGCCAGGTTCTCAAGTCGCTCGAACGCGACGGCCTGATCAAGCGCCGCGCCATCGCGACCGTGCCGGTGACGGTTGAATATTCGATCACGCAGCTCGGCCTGACACTCGCCGCCGCGGTCGATCCATTGCGCGATTGGGCCGAGGAAAATCTGAAAGACGTGCTCGCCGCCCAGCGCCGCTACGACGCGCAGCAGGAGGAAGCGGCCTAGAGCAAACCCGGATCCGTCATCCTGAGGTGCGAGCAGCGCGGTGCGCAGCACCGTGCAGTGAGCCTCGAAGGATGAACGGCCGTGATGTGGCGACCTCGTAGTGCCAGCAGCCGGGCCGTCGCCCTTCGAGGGCCGCTGAAGAAGCGGCCACCTCAGGGTGACGGATAACGACTACGCCCGCCCGGCCTTGGCCAGCTCGACCTCGACGCGCAGCTCGATCTCGGAGAGCACGGAATCGAGACCGGGATCACCGGAGGACGATTTCAGGTTCGCGGCCGCATCGCGCAGCCGCATCACGGTCGACGCATCGAGATTGCCGGACAGGAGTCCCATCTTGAGATCGTCGAGCACGTCGAGCGCAGTCTTGCCGCGGGCGACCGAGCGCTTGCGGCGTTCGACCGGATCTTCCTCGATGCCTTGCAGCGCGAGTAGCGCATCGATGTTGGCGGAGGCCTTGGGCGCGGCCGCGCTGCGCGTCTCCTGCGCCGACGAGGTGTCGGGCAGCACGAAGGTGCCGGAGCTCGTTCGCCTGGCCTGGCTGGCCGGCGTTCCAAGCGTGGTGCCATTCGGTCCGTAGATGCGCATCGGAGCAATCCGGGTGATCGATGCGCCACATTCGCCGCTCTATGGTTAACGGGGCGTAAACGGCCCGGCAAAATCTGCCGACAGGCGGCAGTTTCGCTCCTTAGGGCGAATGCCGGCTGGCGCCGATCCGAAGAGATTTATTCAACCTATTCAATCGCCTAACCGCTCTGCCCCGCGTTGGCACAGCGCTCGCAAGGAAAGCGTCGGACCAGCTCGTCATGGGAGTGTCGCAGATGGTCCAAGATGTGAGGAGCCTCGGGGAGCAGAGGATGCCAGGCGTTCGTTGGGTGAAGATTCTTAGCGGGGTTTTTGGGGTGGCCTGCGCCGCGCTGTCAGCGCTGGCGCTCTCGGCTGCCGCTGCAAACGCGACCTCGCGCATCAAGGATCTCGCCAATATCGAAGGCGTGCGGCAGAACCAGCTCATCGGCTACGGCCTCGTCGTCGGCCTCAGCGGCACCGGCGACACCCTCAACAACATCCCCTTCACCAAGCAGTCGCTGCAAGCGATGCTCGAGCGCATGGGCGTCAACATCCGCGGCGCCACCATCCGCACCGGCAACGTCGCCGCCGTGATGGTAACAGGCAATCTGCCGGCCTTCGCGACGCA
The DNA here is from genome assembly GCF_049949275.1 of Bradyrhizobium genosp. A. Classification (NCBI taxonomy): domain Bacteria; kingdom Pseudomonadati; phylum Pseudomonadota; class Alphaproteobacteria; order Hyphomicrobiales; family Nitrobacteraceae; genus Bradyrhizobium; species Bradyrhizobium genosp. A. The sequence goes on from NZ_CP188196.1 coordinate 5,719,046, forward strand.
AGGCACGCGCATGGACGTCACCGTCTCCGCGCTTGGCGACGCCAAAGACCTGCGCGGCGGCACCCTGCTCGTTACCCCGCTCCTCGGCGCCGACGGCAACGTCTATGCGGTGGCACAGGGATCGCTCGCCATCTCCGGCTTCCAGGCCGAGGGCGAAGCGGCGAAAATCGTGCGCGGCGTTCCGACGGTGGGCCGCATCGCCAACGGCGCCATCATCGAGCGCGAGATCGAGTTCGCGCTGAACCGGCTGCCGAACGTGCGGCTCGCACTGCGCAACGCCGATTTCACCACAGCCAAGCGCATTGCGGCTGCGATCAACGACTATCTCGGCGTCAAGAGCGCCGAGCCGATCGATCCCTCGACGGTGCAGCTGACGATTCCGCCGGAGTTCAAGGGCAACGTGGTCGCCTTCCTGACCGAGATCGAACAACTCCAGGTCGATCCGGATCTCGCCGCCAAGATCATCATCGACGAGCGCTCGGGCATCATCGTGATGGGCCGCGACGTCCGCGTCGCCACCGTCGCGGTTGCGCAAGGCAATCTCACGGTCACGATCTCCGAGAGCCCGCAGGTCAGCCAGCCCAATCCGCTATCGCGTGGCCGGACCGTGGTCACGCCGCGCTCTAGCGTCGGCGTCACCGAGGACGGCAAGAAGTTCGCCGTCGTCAAGGACGGCGTCTCGCTGCAGCAGCTCGTCGACGGCCTCAACGGCCTCGGCATCGGCCCGCGCGACCTCATCAGCATCCTCCAGGCGATCAAGGCCGCCGGCGCGATCGAAGCCGACATCGAGGTGATGTGATGCACATCAACACGACCACCTCCACCGCTGTCGCCAACCCGGCCTTCTCGGTGGAGAGCCGCAACGGGCGGCCCGACTTCGAGCTCGCCGCCGCGCTTCAGAAGGTCTCGCCACAGGTGCAGACCAAGGCGCAGAAGACCGCCACCGATTTCGAGGGCATGTTCCTCAACAGCATGTTCGCGCAGATGACCTCGGGCCTGAAAGGCGAAGGCCCGTTCGGCGATACGCCGGGCACCGGCGTCTGGCGCTCGATGCTGACCGAGCAATATTCCAAGAACTTCGCCAGCGCCGGTGGCGTCGGCGTCGCCCGCGACGTCTACCGTACGCTGATCATCCAGCAGGCGAAAACCACTCTTCGGACGGCATAAGGTCAAACGAGATGAACCATTTCAGCGCGTCACGTCAGCCGATGCCCGCACAGCGCCCGAACAACACGCCCGCGAGCGCCGCAGCGCGCAAGCTCGCCGAGGACCTGATGGACGCGATGAGCGCCCTGCTCGGCCTGATCGAGCGCGAGACCGAGCTGGTCCGCGCCGGCAAGGTCCGCGAGGCGATGACGCTCGAAAGCCAGAAGCAGGAGCTGTCGCGGCGTTACGTCGGTGCTGTCAACCAGTTGAAGGCGAACCAGGCCCAGCTTTCGAAATCGGCGCCCGAGCTGCTCTCGACGCTGCACCGCCACCACGACGCCTTCCGCGCCATGCTTCAGGTCAATCTCACCGTGCTCGCGACCGCGCATGCGGTCTCCGAGAGCGTCGTGCGCGGCGTCAATGCCGAGATCCAGAAGCGCAACGTGCCGAACACCTACACGGCGGCGGGACGCCGCGCCACGCCGGGCCCGCGTCACATCACGCCGCTCGCGGTCAGCCGCACGCTCTGAGCCCAGACGAAGAACTCCAGCCAATTTTACGAAAAACCGCGCGGCGAAAGCATCGCGCGGTTAGTCACGTTTCCTTACCGGATATTCAATCCCGGTGTTCCATGGTTGCGTATTGAGAGGGGTTGGGATTTGACTCGCACAAGGCAACCAGGAGGCTGCCATGAGTACAGATTTCAGCATCAGGCCGGTGGGGATACCGGCCCCCGTACAGATCGTCACGACGTCGAATTCGGCGGCGAACGATGCCGTGCAAACCGATTTGCCGGTGAGCCAGACCGTCGCCGCGAGCGATACGATCGCGGCTGCGAGCAATGATCTGCAGAGCAATGCCAACATCTCGCGCCAGGTCGTGTTCGATCAGGCGTCCGCATCCATGGTCTTCCAGGTCGTCAACGACCGGACCGACGCCGTGGTCAATCAGTTCCCGGACGAGGCGATGCTGCGCCGGCGAGCCTATTTCCACGCACTGGATTTGAAGTCGGAGCCTTCGCGTCCGCTCAACACGGACCTCAGCGCTTAAAGAACGCCTGCCGATCAGCTGTCGTGCGTGGCCTGCGCGGTATCGAGATAAGTCGAACCGGTCGCGGGATCAGTGACGGCGTTCTTGATCTGCGCCGTGCCGGTATTGGTCAGTGTGAACTTCGTGTTGCCGAAGCGAAACGACGAATCCTTGATCAGAACCTGCTGATACTGCGACGTGCCTTCGCTTTGATAGTGGATCTGGGCGCGAAACCCGTTCACCTGCGAAATGTTGAGCGAGAATTTCTTGCCGTCTGGATAGGTGCCGCTCCAGTTGCCCTGGTACAGCGAGGAGTCGACCGCAACGTATTTGGACGAGCCCGACGTGCTCGAGAGGGCGTTGGACTTATACGCGGTCGACAAAATGCTCATGATGTCGGACATCACGAGGCTCCGTCACGGCCGGCCGGACAGACCGGCAGCGATGTTGCGGTTGATCTCGATCAGCGGGCGGAAGTGATCGAACTGCGGGCTCATCTGCAGCGCCGCGGTCTGGCTCAGCACGAACACGCTGATGTTGGCGATCTTCTGCCGGACGTCGAGCGGCTGCGGGTTATTCTCGCGCATCGCTTCGCTGAGGAAAATCGTCCAGAGCTTGCGGTTGAACATCAGCGCCTGCGTGGTCTGCTCGCTGAAGGGGTCAGCGGCATTGATCGCGTCCTGGAGCTTGTTGGCTGCCTTCAGCAAGGTTTGCGCCTCGACGTCACGAGGAGATGCGGTGGTCGTTGCAACACGCGCGTAGGCCGAGGCAGCGGAATTCGACATCAATCACACCTTGGAGGTTACCTAGCCCGTTGAACGCGCTTAAGGATTTCTTTCCCAACCTAGGCAGCACGGCTTAAGATTTGCTTACGTGTGTGCTTGGAAGCACTCCGGATTATTACGGGTTACAGCGGCTTCCGTTATCGCAAGGCTAGTCGTGCGCACGCACGCTGTAAACGTGCTTCGCATGATGCAAGACGATCTGAGCTAATCTTGTCTTAGCGATCTCCATCAAAAGAACGGCGGGGCATTAGCCCCGCCGCGATATTTCGAGGTTTGATCTTGCGCTGTCAAATTAGCGGAGCAGCTGCAGCACGCTCTGCTGCGACTGGTTGGCGAGCGACAGCGCGGAGACCGCGATCGACTGGCGGGTCGACAGCGCCTGGCTGTTGGCCGCTTCCTCGTTGGTGTCGGCGAGCGTCAGGTTGGACGAACCGGTTTGCAACACGTTGATCAGGTTCTTGGAGAAGTCCTGGCGCACCTGCACGATCGACAGGTTCGAGCCCAGCGAGGACCCTTCCGAGCGCAGCGTGCTCGAGGCCGCATTCAGGCTGGCCAGCACCTTGTTGGTGGCACCGTTGTCGATGAAATCGACGCCGTTGACGAGGTTGCTGAGACCGAGGCCGGCCGCATTGAACACCACGCCGTTGATGCCGAGCGTCGAGCTGCCGGTCTCGTTGAAGACGAGCTTCAGCGTGTCGCCGTTGAGCAGGTTGACGCCGTTGAACGAGGAGTCCTGCGAGGTGGTGTCGATCTGTGCCAGGATGTTGTTGAACTGGCTGACCAGGTTGGAGCGCGCCGTCTGCGCGACGGGATCCTGGATCGGCGGCTGCGCGGTCGTGAAAGCAACCGTGCCAGTGATCGTGCCACCGACGACGCCGCCGGCGGTCACCGAGCCGAGCGTCGAGGACGCGTATTCGTTGACGGTGGTGATCGTGAGCACGCCGTTGGCGTCGATCGTCGCGGTCAGGTGGTTGGCCTGAAGCTGGTTGTTGAGCTGATCGAGCGTCTTGACGGTGCCGTTGGTGCCGTCGCCGAAGGTGACGTTCACGGGCGTGCCGCCGTTGAAGGAGGTGAAGGTCAGCGTCTTGCCCGAGATGCTGCCTGCGCCCGGCGCGCGACCCGCGGTGAAGGCGGTGCCGGTGCCTGTGGGACCGGTCAGACCGAACGAGGACAGCGCGTTGCCCGTTCCGGTGATCGACAGGTCTGCCGTGGTACCGGTGCTGAGTTTGAGAGCGCCGTTCACGACCGAGGATAGCGACGAACCGCTCGCCGCAACCACGGCGCCGCCGCTGACGATGCCGGCACCGGACGCCAGGTCGATCGCGTTCAGCGAATCCTGAACATTTCCGCCCTGAAGATAGACGACGGAGTTGCCGTTATTGTCCGTCACGATGTTGCCGATCTTGGTGGACCCCGTCGGAGCGGCAGCAGGGACGGCCGCGTTCTTGAACGTGACCGTCTTGCCGTCCACATTGAGCGTGGAGCCGTCCTGAACAAGCGTGCCCAGCGTCGCCGAGGTCGTCAGGCGCGCCTTGGTCACACTGACATTGCCGGAGCCGGTCGCGGTCGTCAGACCGAGCGCCTTGAGGAAGTCGGCCTTGCCGGTGATGCTGAGGTCGGCGCCCGTGCCGGTGGTGAGGGTGAGCTGGCCGCCGGCGATATTGGCGTTGGCGCCTGACGAGTTCGACAGCGTCGCGGTGCCGCCCGTGATGGCCGCCTTTTGCACGCCGCTTGCGAGGTCGATCGCATCCGTTACGTCCTGGACGGTTGCGGCCGGGGCAGCGTTCGTGCCGAGGTAGACGGTCGAGTTGCCATTGCCGTCGGTGACGACGTTGTTGTTTTTGCCTGAGCCGACAGGAACATTGGCCACCGCCGGCGCAGCGCCAGCCCTGAACGTGATGGTCTTGCCGTCGACGACGAGCACATCGCCGTCCGACGGAGCGCCGTTCGTGGCGATGGTGGTCGCGCTGGGCGTGCCGAGCAGGGTGAGACCCGCCGCCAGGCTTGCCGCAGTGCCGGCACCGTCAGGAGCAGCCGAACCGACCAGCGACTGCGAGATGCCGCCCAGCGTGGTCGTGGTGGTGGCCGGAGTCGTGCCGCCAGCGGTACCGTTGGTGACGACATTGCCGGTTGCAGTTGCGTAGGTATAACTCGTCGTGCCGCGAAGATCCGCAGGCGTTGCGCCGGGGATTGTGGTCGAGATGTTCGACTTGGTCGAGTAGCCGACCGTGGTCTGGAGCGCCTGGTTGGCGATCGACTTGGCGCTGTCGATCAGCTTCTGCAGCGAGGTGATGCCAGTGTTGGCGGCCTGGAGAACCTGCACACCGTTGTTGATGCCGTCGAGCAGGTTGCTGATGTCGCTCGCCCGGTTGTCCAGCCCCTGCGCAGTGAAGAAGTTGGTCGGGTTGTCGAGCGCCGTGTTGACCTTCTTGCCGGTCGAGAGGCGCTGCTGCGTCGTGGCCAGCAGGTCGGCCGTCGACTGCAGCGACAACAGGTTCTGGCGAACCGACGCCGAGAGAACGATGTTGGACATTGGCGGGTCTTCCTCTTGAACCGGATACGAATCGGGGCTCGCCGATCTGGAAAGCGGGCTTTTGTCCAGTTTTAGGGGCTGTCCTTTAAAGTATGGTTAACGCCGGTTTAAGGGATAGGGTTAATGCCGGGTTAGCACCCCTCCTCCGCCCGGACTCACGGGCTCTGCGCCGTGCCTGCGCACGCAAAAAAGCGGCGGGACCGAAGCCCCGCCGCCGGATTTACCTTGTGATTTCCGTCGCTTATTAGCGGAGCAGCTGGAGCACGCTCTGCTGCGATGTGTTGGCCAGCGACAGCGCCGAGACCGCGATCGACTGGCGGGTCGACAGTGCCTGGCTGTTGGCCGCTTCCTCGTTGGTGTCGGCCAACGTCAAGTTGGACGAGCCGGTCTGGAGCACGTTGATCAGGTTCTTGTTGAAGTCCTGACGCACCTGCACCACCGACAGGTTCGAACCCAGGGTCGACGCTTCCGAGCGCAGCGTGCTCGAGGCCGCATTGAGGCTGGTGAGCACCCGGTTAGTCGCCGAGTTGTCGATGAAGTCGGTGCCCTGCAACAGGCCGGCCAGACCCAGGCCCTTCGAGTTGAAGGTCACGCCGGTGATGCTCAGGCTCGACTTGGCGGTCTCGTCGAACACCAGCTTGAGCTGGTCGCCGTTGAGCAGGTTGACACCGTTGAAGGACGAGTCAACCGACGTCGTGTCGATCTGCGACAGGATGTTGTTGTACTGGGCAACCAGGTTGGAGCGGGTGGCCTGGGCAACCGGGTCAACAGTCGGCGAGGTCGCGTTCGTCCACGTCAGCGCGGTCGTGATCGTACCGCCGATCGCGCCGCCAGCGACGGCAGAGCCGATCGTCGAGGACGCATAGTCGTTGGTCGCCGAAACCGTGAGGAGACCGTTGGCGTCGATCGTGGCCGACAGGTTGTTCGCTTGGAGCGCCGTGTTGAGCTGATCGAGCGTCTTGACCGTACCGTTGGTGCCATCGCCGAAGGTGACATTGACCGCCGTACCGCCGTTGAAGGAGGCGAAGGTCAACGTCTTGCCCGAGATGCTGCCAGTTGCCGCGGCGCGGCTCGCCGTGAAGGCGGTGCCGGTGCCGGTCGAGCCGGTCAGCCCGAGCGCGGACAGCGCGTTGCCCGAACCGGTGATCGACAGATCTGCGTTCGCACCGGTCGAGATGTTGAGCGCGCCGGCCACGATCGACGAGTTCTTGTCTCCGCTGGTGGTCTGCAAGGCACCACCGGCGCCGGCAGTCTTGACGGTCTGCACACCGGTCGCAAGATCGACGGCGTTCAGAACGTCATTGACGTTGCCGGCCTGGAGGTAAACGGTCGAATTGCCGTTGCCGTCCGTGACCAAATTGCCGACCTGGGTGGAACCCGAGGCGACAGTGGTGGGCGTCGCCGCGTTCTTGAACGTGATCGTCTTGCCGTCCACGTTCAGCGTCGAGCCGTCCTGGATTAAAGTGCCGAGTGTGCCTGCGGCCGTTGAGCGCGCCTGGGTCACATTGACGGTACCGCTGCCCGCTGCCCCGGTCAGGCCTAGGGCCTTCAGGAGGTCGGCCCGGCCAGTGATGCTGAGATCAGCACCGGTACCAGTCGTGAGGGTAAGAACACCACCTGCGCTAACGGAAGCCAAAGTGCCCGAGCCGGCGACGACGACAGTACCACCGGCGTTAAGTTTCCCAGCTCCGGTCGCCAGATCGAACGCATTGAGCAGGTCCTGCACCGTGCCGGTCGGAGACGAGGCACCCGTGTAGACGGTAGAGTTCCCGTTGCCGTCCGTAACGATGTTGCCAATCTTGCTCGAGCCTGTGGGCGCAGCGGTCGGAACATCGGCCGTCTTGAAGGTGATCGTGTGCCCATCGACCGTCAACGTCTCGCCGTCCGAAGGCGCGCCCTTGGCGGCAATGGTTGTCGCTGAGGGGCTACCGGCGAGCGTAAGGCCCGCAGCCAGTTTGGCCGCAGTTCCTGCGCCGTCAGGCGCCGCGGATCCGACCAGCGAAGCGGACCCGCCGCCGAGCGTGGCTGTTCCGGACGCAACGGTGGTACCGCCCGCACTACCGTCGAACACCACGTTCGAGAGCGCGGTCGTGCTGGAATAGGTCGTGGTGCCGCGCAGGTCGGAAGCGGTCGCACCCGCGATCGTGGTCGAGACGTTGGACTTGGTCGAGTAGCCGACCGTGGTCTGGAGCGCCTGGTTGGCGATCGACTTCGCCGAGTCGAGCAGCTTCGACAGCGAGGTGATGCCGGTGTTGGCGGCCTGGAGCACCTGCACGCCGTTGGCGATGCCATCGAGCAGGTTGTTGATGTCGCTGGCGCGGTTGTCGAGCGACTGTGCCGTGAAGAAGTTGGTGGGATTGTCCAGCGCCGTGTTCACCTTCTTGCCGGTCGACAGTCGCGACTGGGTGGTGGCGAGGAGGTCGGCGGTGGACTGGAGGGAAAGCAGGTTCTGACGAACCGACGCAGAGAGAACGATACCGGACATAACTCTTACCCTTCTGGTTTACGCGTCTTCGTTCGATCGCTTCGGATCGAGTGACGCGGACAGCCTGCGCGGACATGGCTAACAAAGGGTGAAACGCGCTTCGCCCGGATAAGCGTCGGTTCACGTAAATCAGCGGTGGACCTTCGCGAGGCCGGAAATCAGACTGAATTCATTGGCGATTTTCTGCGCTTACGCTCCATTAACCATAACCAAGGGTTACTTTTCGGAGCTTGATCAGAGGCACAGCAAATGCCGACGCAAAAAGAAAGCGGCGGGGCCGAAGCCCCGCCGCCATGGCTTGATTGCGATGTCAGCCGCTATTAGCGGAGCAGCTGGAGCACGCTCTGCTGCGACTGGTTGGCCAGCGATAGCGCCGAGACGGCGATCGACTGGCGGGTCGACAGCGCCTGGCTGTTGGCCGCTTCCTCATTAGTGTCGGCCAGCGTCAGGCTGGACGAGCCGGTCTGCAGCACGTTGATCAGGTTCTTGTTGAAGTCCTGACGCACCTGCACCACGGAGAGGTTCGAACCCAAGGTCGAGGCTTCCGAACGCAGCGTGCTCGACGCCGTGTTCAGATTGGCCAGCACCTTGTTGGTCGCGGAGTTGTCGATGAAGTCGGTGCCCTGCACCAGGCCGGCCAGACCCAGACCCTTCGAGTTGAAGGTCACGCCGGTGATGTTCAGATTCGACTTGCCCGTCTCGTCGAACACCAGCTTGAGCTGGTCGCCGTTGAGCAGGTTGACGCCGTTGAACGAAGCATCCAGCGAGGTCGTGTCGATCTGAGTCAGGATGTTGTTGTACTGCGACACCAGGTTGGTACGGGTGGCCTGGGCAACCGCGTCAGCAACCGGCGCGGTAGCGTTCGACCAAGTCAGGGCCGTGGTGATCGTGCCGCCGATGGTACCGCCGGAGGCAGCCGATCCGATCGTCGAGGACGCGTAGTCGTTGGTCGCCGAGACCGTGAGCAGGCCGTTGGCATCGATCGTCGCCGACAGGTTGTTGGCCTGAAGCTGCGTGTTGAGCTGATCGAGCGTCTTGACCGTACCGTTGGTGCCGTCGCCGAAGGTGACATTGACCGCCGTACCACCGTTGAAGGAGGCGAAGGTCAAGGTCTTGCCTGAGATGCCACCTGACGCCGCGGACCGGCTCGCCGTGAAGGCGGTGCCGGTGCCGGTGGAGCCGGTGAGACCGAGCGAGGACAGCGCATTCTTGGTGCCAGTGATCGACAGATCCGCGTTCGCACCGGTCGAGAGGTTGAGCGCGCCGGCCACGACCGAGGAGTTCTTGGCTCCCGCGGTGGTCTGCAAGGCGCCAGAGGCGCCGGCAGTCTTGACGGTCTGCACACCGGTCGCGAGATCGACGGCGCTCAGAACGTCAGAGATCGAACCGGACTGAAGGTAAACGGTGGAGTTGCCATTTCCATCCGTGACCAAATTGCCGACCTTGGTCGAACCCGTTGCGACTGCGGAAGGCGTCGCCGCGTTCGAGAACGTGATCGTCTTGCCGTCCACGTTCAGCGTCGATCCGTCCTGAATCAGGGTTCCGAGCGTCGTGGAGGCGGTGGAACGCGCTTGGGTGACGGTGACGTTGCCGCTGCCCGCCGCGCCCGTCAGACCGAAGGCCTTCAGAAGGTCGGCCCTGCCGGTAATGCTGAGATCAGCGCCGGTACCCGTGTTCAGGGTAACCTTTCCAGCGGCGACACTGTAAGCAGTCGCGCCGGCGCTCAGGGTGGCAGCGCCATTAGAGATCGATACCGACTGAGCTCCGCTGGCAATGTCGATGGCGTTCAGCACATCCGCCGCAGTACCCGTTGCGGCCGTGGCGCCAAGATAGACGGTGGAGTTGCCGTTACCGTCCGTGACGATATTGCCGGTGGCACCGGATCCCGACGGGATACCCGAGGTCGGAACGTCCGCTTTCTTGAAAGTGATCGTATGTCCATCAACGGTCAGCGTTTCGCCATCGGTCGGTGCGCCGTTAGCAGCGATGGTCCCCGCGCCGGCAGTACCGGCCAGCGTCAAGGTGTCGACGAAGGTCGCCGTATTGTCGCCAGCCTTTACCGCGCTGCCGGTCAGCCCAGCCGAAACACCGCCGAGCGTCGTCGATCCAGTCGCAACGGTCGCACCGCCGGCAGTGCCGGAGAACAGCACGTTGGAGAGCGCGGTCGTGCTGGTGTAGGTCGTGGTGCCGCGCAGGTCGGTCGAGGTCGCGCCGGCGATCGTGGTCGAGACGTTCGACTTGGTGGAGTAGCCGACCGTGGTCTGCAGCGCCTGGTTGGCGATCGACTTCGCGGAGTCGAGCAGCTTCTGGAGCGAGGTGATGCCGGTGTTGGCGGCCTGGAGCACCTGCACGCCGTTGGCGATGCCATCGAGCAAATTGTTGATGTCGCTGGCGCGGTTGTCGAGCGACTGTGCGGTGAAGAAGTTGGTGGGGTTGTCGAGCGCCGAGTTCACCTTCTTGCCAGTCGACAGACGGGACTGGGTGGTGGCGAGGAGGTCGGCGGTGGACTGGAGGGAGAGCAGGTTCTGACGAACCGAGGAGGAGAGAACGATACCGGACATACTGTTACCTTTCTGGTAGCTACGCGTCCTGCTTGACCGAGATTGATCAAACGACCGGCGGACGGTTGTGTCCAAGCCTCTAACAATCCGTGAAATGAAATCTCCGGTTTGTCTGCGTCGGGTCCAAAATGCCTCCGGCAAACCTTCGGACCGTGGCGTTTGCCATCTCGCAAGACACTGAAATCGCTTTCTTTTTGAACGCCGTGACCTGTGTTTACGACCCGTTAACCACATTCGGCAAGGATTGGACCCAAATCAGGCGGCCAGCTTTCATTGAAGGGACGCGCGCGCCGCTCGTTACAAAAGCGTTGATGGAGAACAGGCATGGCCCTCAAAGTCGAGCTCAGACCGCACGAACGCATCATTGTCGGTAACTGCGTGATTACCAACACCGACCAGCGCGCCCGCCTCCTGATCGACGGCGAGAACGTGCCGATCCTGCGCGAGCGCGACATCCTCACGCCGGAGACGGCCGATACGCCGGCGAAGCTCGTCTATCTAGCGGTCCAGCTCATGTACATCTCGCCGGATCCGCAGGGCCAGCACGGCACCTATTTCAACCTGGTGCGCGACATCGTCACCGCCGTGCCGAGCGCCTGGCCGATCATCGAAGGCATCAACAACCACATCATGAGCGGCGATCTCTACCGGGCGCTGAAGGATGCCCGCAAGCTGATCGCCTATGAAGACAAGCTGCGGGACCAATACAAGGCCACGCATCCCGAGGGCGACGTCAGCTCCGCCGCCTGATCTCAAGAGCCGCGCAAACGACGACGGCCCCGGATCATCTCCGGGGCCGTTGTCGTGTCAGCGGGTCGCTTCTATTGCGCCGCGAGCGGCGGCGCGTCGACCTCGATCAATCCGCCGGTCCGCTGCGCACCGAACTTGAGCACCGCCGACACCAGCGCGTCGATATCCGTTTCGGCGGTGCGATGATTGACGATCGCGGCACGGATCGCGAACTTGCCGTCCAGCGTCGTGCTTGACGGTGCGGCAATGCCGGACTCCTGGACATCGGCAACAATCTCCCGATTGACCGCATTGCTGGCGCGATAGCGGAAGCAGACGATGTTGAGATTGACCGGCGCAAGCAGCTCGAGCCGGGGCTCGGCGAGCACGCGCGTCTCGAGATATCTTGCAAGCGCGCAGCTGTGCGCGATCACCGCACCCAGCCGGTCGGTGCCGAATGTCTTCAGCGTGAACCACGTCTTCAGCGCGCGGAAGCCGCGCGACAGATCCGGACCGAGATCGCACGGCCAGACGGCACCGGCCGCAAGCCCCCTCGCCTCGCGGCTCAGATAGGCCGCCGGCTGCGCAAAGGCCTGCCGATGCCGTTCGCCGGCACGCACCAGCAGGAAGCCGGCATCATAGGGCACCTGCCCCCATTTGTGGAAATCGAGCGCGATCGAATCCGCGAGCTCGATGCCCTCGAGCAGCGGCGCAAGCTCGGGCGAGAGGATCGCGAGCGCACCGAAGGCGCCATCGACATGAAACCAGATGCCTTCTTCGCGACACAAATCCGCGAGCGCCCTGAGATCGTCGATCGCGCCGATGTCGACGGTGCCGGCCGATGCCGTGACCAGGAACGGCTTGAATCCAAGCTCGCGATCGATCGCAATCTGCGCGCGCAGCGCGGCGACGTCGATGCGATGATCGGCATCGACATCGATCTTGCGCAGCGCGTCGGTGCCGAACCCAGCGATGTCCATCGCGCGGGAGATGCAGCCATGCGCGGCCTTCGACGCGTAGGCCGTGAGCAGCGCGCCGTCATTGCCGACGCCGTGTTGCCGTGCCAGTGCGCCGAGCGCGCTTGTGCGGGCAACCAGCACCGCTATCAGATTGGCCATCGACGTACCGGTGACGAAAATGCCGCTCGCGCCTTGCGGAAAGCCGAACAGGCCGCGCATCCACGCGACGATCTGGCGCTCGACCTCGATCGGCATGTGATCGCGGCCGCCGAGATTGGCATTGAGGCCGGCCGCGAGCATCTCCGCGACCATGCCGACGGCGGTGCCGCCGCCATGCACCCAGCCCATGAAGCCGGGATGAACATTGCCGGTCGCGTAAGGCGCGACGTGCTCGGAGAATTCGCGATAGACCTCGGAGAGATCGGTCGCCTCGCGCGGCACGTCGGTTCGAACAGCCGCGCGAACCTCGTCGGGGATCGGCTGCCATACCGGACGCGCGCGGACATTGGCGATGCCATCGATCGCCTCATCCAGCATGCGATGGGCGAGTGCACGAAACTCGCTCCAGTCCTGCGGATCGAGCGATCCATTCGTGACAGATGCCTGCGTATTGCGGATGATCTCGTTCATGCTGCACCCCCCACACCGGCTTTTGCATGCCGCGACAGCATCGCCGTGAACGCTGCAAATATCTTGCGCATCTGCGGCGGCTTGTACGGAAACACCACCGGCGAATCCATGTTGTGCACGACGGCGGTGTTGTCGGCCTCGAATACCAGAAGCTCGCCGTTCTGGTTCTCGGCGCAATCGACGATGAAATAATCGAGGCCGACGCGCCGGCTCATTTCGTCGAGCGCATTCTTGTGACGTGCTGCGAAGGCGCGATCGAAGTCCTGCATGAAGATGGCTTCTTCAGCGCGCTTCTCCTCACTGAACGCCATATAAGCGTTGAGATACCAGATGTCCCAGCGATCGGCGATCGCCATGTGGCAGGCATAAGGCCTGCCATCGACCATGGTGAGTCGAATCTTGCGATAGAGCCCATCGGGGCTCGCGTAGTTGACGAAACGCGCGACGAAGAAGTCCTGCTCCTGCCGTTCGGCAAGATAGGCCGCGAGCGCCGCGGCATCGTCGATCTTCGCAAGCCCGACGCCGGCATGCGTGCCGCGCGGCCGTGCGATCATCGGAAACTGCAATTCGCCCGAGATCTCCGCGCAAGCGATCCGTCCCTCCGAGAGAGCCGTCAATTGCGCGCGAGTCGCGTTGGCGGTCACGGGAATATCGAGACCGGGGATATCAGCCAGCAACCGATAGAGCTTGTCGCGATCGAGATTGCCGATCAGCTCGGGGCGATTGAGCAGCGGCCGCGGCCAGCGCGGCGCGGCCTCTTGGATCAGGGCCAGCGCCTCGCGGCATTCCTCGGAATCGGATGCGACCACGATGGCAACATCGTGATCAGGCAGCGTTTCCGGCAAGCCGATTGTCTTGGTCACATAGAGCGTCAGGAGCTCGATATCGGAGCCTTCGAGCAAAAATTCGATCGGCGTGTTGCCGCCCATGTCGATGTCGGCCGCAAGCGCAAGCAAGCGCAAGCCCGGCTTCGGCACTGCGGCGGGCGTACGAAATAGTTGGTGGAAGGAGAGCACCTCGGACTGAATCACGAGCCCGGCTTCCTTCTCGCCCATCAGCTGGGCAATCAGCGACAGATCGAGGCCTTCGCCCGCCTGCGCCGTCCCCTCCGCGATCCGCGCCAGCAGGCGCTCGCGCAACGGGTGCAGATCGACACCCTCGAAGGCCTGGCGCGTCAAATGCGCAAAGCCGATACGGTCAGCAAAGTTCGGCGCGGCAAGCGGATGCAACATCTCACACCTATAAGGGCTACGCCGGCACAGCGGCGGTATGGTCAAGCAGCAGCTCGGTCTTCACCAGGACGTGGGCGATGCGATCGAGGATGTGCTGCACATTGCGTTGCGCTTGCGCGCCGTCGGCCGTCCAGGCGTCGGTGACGAGCCGCGCGCCGATGCACAGGCGCAGCGCAGCCTGCGGCACGCCGTCCGGTTGCTCCAGCCGCACCGGCTGGCCGACGAGACAGCGTTGCGCAGCAACCTGTCGGTCCGCCGCGCTCCCGATGATGTCGTCGTTCATGTCGCGCGCCAGCGCGCGATGCAAGGCGCTGGTGTCGGCGATGGACACCGGCTTGCCGTTGCGCCGCAGCGTGAACGGAAAGATGGTGCGCTGGGCGAATTCCTCATCGTCCGCATCGGTCTTGCCGAAGGCTGCCGGGACGGCGCGCAACGACGGCGACAGCGCGATCATGCTGTCGATGCCGGCCGCGAGCTCGGCCAGCGCCTTGGCGCGGAACGCCCCGGGCACGGCGTAGTAGTTGCCGATCTCGGCCAGCGCCGCTTCCCAGCGCAGCCATTGGCCGAAATTCGGACGGCGTTCGAAGCGCGAGCGCAGCGCGGTCCACGTCATCGGCCAGTCGCAGCGGCCGACATAGTCGAAGAAGCCTGGCGCGATGCCTTCGATCCGGTCGAGCGCGCGCGACAGGCCCTTCGGCACCAGCAGCGCGCCGCTGAAGGCAGGCCCGCCAAAGAACTTCGAACCAGTGATCAACACCATGTAGCCGCGATCGAGATAGGACCGCAGCCGGCGGCGGCCGAGCTGCGCCTGACAGGCATCGACGACGACCTGAACCTTGCGGGGCCAGCGCCGCGCGATCTCATCGAGACAGGCGGCACTCGGCGCGCGCCAGCCGAGCTTTGACGAATCCATAATGTGCAACAAAACGCGCCGGCCTTGCGCGAGGCTGTTCTCGATTGCACGCATGACTTCGGCATCGGCATCTATGCGCATCGCGAGGCCGGACGTGACGTCGAGCAGCGGCACCGTGATGCTGTCACCGGCGAGGCCCGCAATTGCAGCGTCATGCGCACCGCAACGCCGCTCGCCGTCATCGTGCTGAAATGGTGCCCGCGTGCGGTATGCGCCGTGCCGCTGCCGGTCTGATCGGCCCCGACCACGATCGTCACCGGCGGAGAGCCGGGCACCGCGTGCGCCAGGAACAGGGCATGCAGCTGGGAATCGGTACCCGATGGCGAGAACACGACGTCGACGCGCGGCGGGAGCTGGAAGTGCCCGCGCAATTCGTCGCGCAGGTCCTCGCAGCGCCGGTCGAAGGCGATCTCGACTTCGTCGAAAAACGATTTGTGGACCAGCTCCTCGCGTGCCAGCGCAGCGCGGTCATAGGCGGCCTGCGAGATTGTCGATGCGGTCGATGACGCGAAATTCCAGGTCTCGGGTTCGGGCGACGGCGCGCAGCCATAGGCATTGACGCCCTCTTTCGGATCGAGCGCCAGCCGCTGGTCTCCGCCGGAGACGAGCAGCGTATCCAGCGGCGTGAAGAGATCGCGCAGGCGATAGCGCGAGCCGCCCTCGGATGCTCGCTCGATGTCTGACGGGCGGGACGCGCCGATGCTCATCCCGACAGGCTCACGCCGCGTCAGCCGCCGCCACGGGGGCCGGCGTGAATTGCGAGGCGATGTCGCCGTGGAACACCGAGGGACCGACATGGTCGAGCGAGCTCTGGATGTCGGCCCAGATCTCGCCGCCGATATCGGTCCAGCGCTTGCAAAAGGCGAAGTCCTCCGAGAGGTAGGTCCCGGTCGCCGGATCGATCATGCATTCGAACAGCGCGAACCGGTTCTGGCTCGCGACCAGCGCGTCGTGCGAATGCTCACGGAAGAATTGCAGATTGGCGTAGTCCGGATGGCGGCACATCGCCTCCAGCGCCTGGCGCCGGATCATCAGAAAGCCGGTGCCAGCATAGCGCACGCGGGTGAAACCGTTGACCACCACGATGCGGTCGGGATCCTCGATCTCGAGCACGTAGTCGAGCGAGGCCGCGGTCACATCGGTCCGGCCGGCCTGGATTGCCCGCCTCGCCTTGTCCCAATTGACCCGCTTGATCGGATAGCAGCCGGCGACGACGTCGGCGCCGGATTCGATCAGCCGGAACACCTGCTCGGGCTTGAAGCCGATATCGGCGTCGATGAACAGGAAATGCGTCGCGTCGGGATCGTCCAGGAACATCGCGACCAGATTGGCCCGTGCACGCGTAATCAGCGCGTCGCCGTCGCGCAACAGCACCTTGAGCCCGAGATTGGACATGCCGTGCACGGCGCGCTGGAGCGCGAAGATCGAGCTCGCGTAAATGCTCGACACCTGCCCGCCGAAGCACGGCGTGGCCACCACCAATTGCATCTTGTCCGACATCGACGGCTCCGCGCCCCGCTCAAATCCTCACCAAGAGGTAAACAGGCATGGTTAACGGCGTCTTAATGCACCCTTACAGGTATTTGACTAACGAGAGCTGCGCGAGCTTGGCGGTAGTCTGGTAGGACGCCTGCAGTGCGTTCTGGAGCGAAAGAATCTCACTCGCGACCTGGTCGGGCGAGGCCGACTCGGCCTGGTCGACGATGCTCTGGAGCTGCGCCTTGGCCTGGGTCTGGCGCGTGGTCGCGTCCTTCATCGTGTTCTGGGCCATCGCGATGTCGGTCTGGATGTCCTCGATCTTCTGTTGCCCGGGCTGCGGTGTCAGTGCCTGCGTGGTGCGCAGGCTCAGCGCCGCGACCTGCGCGCCCGAATACTGCCCGGTCGGCGAGGTCGAGAACGTGCCGTACACGGCGATCGCCTGCAGCTGGCTGCGAATCGCGTTCTCGTCGGCCTGGGCGCCATATTGCACCGTGACGGAATCGTCGACCCGCGCCACCGCGGTCGAGCGCGCCGAGCCCGGGCCGTCATTGCCAGTATACCATTTCACGGTCGTGGCCGAGCCGTTCACCAGCGTCGTCGCCGAACTTGCCGGCGACGAGCCGACGCGCAGCGGCGGCTGCGTGGCGCTGATCGGCGTTGAGCTGAAGCCAAGCGCACCGAGCGCGGCGGTCGCGCCCGGGGTCGAGCCCGAGATGCTCAGGCTCGCGGCGTCGCCGGTGTTGATCGTGATCGAGCCGCCATGGATCGTCGACGGCTTCGAGGTGCCCGTGATCGAGTCGATCTTGCTCATCAGGGTCTGGATGCTGTCGGTGACGTTGAGCTGGTTGCCGGTCGCGCCCGAGGCGACGAAGCTCAGCGTGGTGCCGTTGACGGTGATGCTGTCGCCTGCGGAAAAGCCCGGCGCAATCGAGTCCGAAGGCGCCGTGCCTGATAGCGCGGTGGCGCCGCTGAGTGGTGCCGCCGGGGTCGCCTGGTTGGTCTTGGCAGCGCCGATCGCCGAGCTGTCCGTGTTGAAGAAATTGTCGCCGGCGGCCACGGCCGATGCCGCCACCAGCGAGGTGTTGGCGAGCTTCGTGATCGCGGTGTTCAGCGCAGTGTTGAGATTGATCGCCGTGTTGGCTGGGTTGACGGGGGTGCTTGCATCGATCGCAAAGCTGCCGACCGGCGTCGGCGTCGCGGTCGAGGCGGTCAGGTCGATCTGCTCGGTCGAACCATCAGGCAGCGTGAACTTGACGCTGAGCTTGTCGCCGTTGCTCGGGTTGACGCCGTTGAGATTGACCGAGAACGACACCGGCGAGCCGCTCGGGCCGGTCACCGTTGCGCCGGTCAACGTCGAGGAGACCGCCGCAATCTTCAACCCGAATGGAGAGGTCGCAGAATCTTCCGTCACGCTGATCACGCCCGCTGTCTGCGACTGCACCAGCCGCCCCATGCCGTTGGCGCCGAGGTCCGCTGCCTGGCGCTCCGCCATGACGGTCTTCAGGCCCGCCTGCGTGGTGGTGCCGTTGATGATGTCGCCGGCATTGGCGACAGATTGCGTATTGTAGGCCGTGCCGGAGAACAGATAGCGGTTGCCGGACTGCGTGTTGAGCACGCCGACCATCGAGCCGAACTGCGCGGCGGCGGTGTTCTGCGCGACCGTCTGGCCGTTGACGTTGAGATCCTGCGAGGAGGTCGCCGAGCCCGTTTGCACCGTGCTGCGGATCGTCGTCAGCGACTGCAGCGCAGTGTTGGCGAGGTTGATGTTGACGTTGACGTTGGTGATCGTGTCGGTATAGGCGGCGATGTTCGAAAGCTGCGCGCGCGAGGCGATCGCGAAGCCTTCGTTGGTCCCCATGCCGGAATAGTTCTGCGACAGCTTGCCGGTCGAGAGCTGCGTCGACAGGTCGGTGAGCTGCTGATTGATGTTGCGGATCTGCGCGCCGAGGACCGACGAACCGTAGTTGATGCTGCTGATCGACATGTTTCAGAGCCCTGTACTGGTTACACTTGAGCCTGGAGCAACGTGTTCATCATGCTCTGCACCACCGACATGACGTGCGCGTTGGCGGCATAGGCGTTCTGGAGCTGGATCAAATTCGACATCTCCGAGTCCAGATTGACGCTGGAGGTCGAGTTGAACTTGGCCTGGAGCGTCGAGACCACGACGCTCTGGCCCTGCTGGAGCGCGGTCGCCTGGGTCGAGGCGTTGGCCTGCACGCTCAGGAATTGCTGGAGGTAGTTCGAGACGCTGCCGCTGAACGGCTGGCTCGCCGAGCCGAGACCGGTCTGCGGCGAATAGGAAAACACCGTATGGGTGAGCTGCGAATAGAGATAGTCCGAGCGCGTGGTGTCGCCCGTGGGCGTCACCGGCGAGGTGCTGTAGATCGACAGCTTGGTCGGGTCCGTGGACAGCGCCGTATTCACGGCGATGCGGCCGGCAAGGCCGGTCATTTGCGAGCCCGACGCCGTGATCGCGCCGGTGTACAGCGCACTACCGCCGTCGGTGAACAGCGGCAGTTGCGGACCGCCCGAGGTCAGCGACGAGACCGTCTTGGTGCTCGACGCCGAAGTGATCTTGGCGAGGCCGGTGTTGTCATCCGTGACCCGCAGTGTCGTCGCGGTCGCCGGCGACGGAGCCGCGGAGAACGTCAAATGCGAGCCTGATAGCGCGGTGTTGAGCGCCGACGCGATCGCGCCCATGCCGCCGGAAAAATTGACGCCGATCTGCACCGGATTGGCGTTGGTGGCGTTCTGCAGCGGCAGCGCCGCCGGATCGGTCACGTTTACCAGCGTGATCTGGCGCTGCGTGTTGGTGGAGTCGGTGTAGGTCAGGTTGACGGTGTTGCCCGGCTGCGCGCCGGCGAGATCGATGTCGAAGCCGGCGGGCGGACCGGAGACGGTGGTGCCCGCCGTGGTCTTGTCCGACAGCGCGCTCGACATCGTCGCGGCGAGCTGGTCGACCTGGTTCTGCGCCTGCACCAGCGTCTGGTCGCGCAGCTTCAAATCGGCAGCGATCTGGCCGGAGGACACCACGTTGTTGCCGGCGACGTCGATCGACGAGCCGTTCGGCAGCTTGATGGTGAGCGCGCCGACCCCGGACTTGGCCGGATCGAGGTTGTAGAGCGAGGTCGCGCCCAACGTGCCAGCAGACGTGAAGGAAAATTGCGAGGCGAGCCCCGCGCCGACCAGCTGGATGCCGGTGGTCGTGTAGATGTTGGTCTGGTTCGATCCGTCGGTGGTGACGCGGACGTCGACATATTTCGACAGGCTGTTGATGGCCTGGTCGCGCTGGTCCATCAGGGTCGCAGCGGACGGATCGGTCGGCGCCAAACCCTGGAGCTTCGTGTTGATGTCGGCGATCTGGCTCATCGCAGCATTGGCGGCTTGCGATGAGGTGCTGAGATCCTGTTCGACATTGGAGCGCAGCGACTGGATGCCTTTGGTGGTGACGTTGAGTTGCGTCGCCAGTGCCTGCGCGGCACTGACCGCGACCGTCTGCGCCGACGACGAGCCCGCACTGGTCGACAGCGCCTGGAGCGAGCTGGTAAAATTGTTCAGTGCGGTTTCGAGCGTGCCGCTGTTGCCGGGCGTGCCATAGACATTCTGAAGTTGCTTCAGAATGTTGGCCGTCTGGTCGGCATAGCCGCTGCCGCCGGTCTCGGTGCGCAGCTGGTTCAGCACATAGCTGTCGATGTCGCGGCTGACGCCGGTCGTCTTCGCCGTCGAGCCGAAATCACCGGTGGTGACTTCGATCTGGTTCGGCGTCTGGGCGACGTAACCCGGCGTCTGCGAATTTGCGACGTTCGACGAGACGATCGACAGCGCAGCCTGGTTGGCACGCAGGCCGCTCATCGCACTGGCAAGGGCTGAACTCAAACCCATCTTACTTGCCGCCTTTGGTTACGTTACGCGCCAATCAGCGCAACACGTTCAGGAGATCCTGGACCATCGAGTTCGCCGTCGTGATCACCTTGGTGTTGGCCGAATAGGCCTGCTGGGTCACGATCAGTTTGGTGAATTCGTCGGCGATGTCGGTGTTGGATCCCTCCAGCGACGAGCCGCTGATGGTGCCCGAGGCACCAGCAATCGCCGGACCCGACTGGTCGGTCACGGCGTAGGCGCCGCCATCGAGGGCCTTCAAATAGTTGGTGCCGTTGAAGTGCGACAGCGTCACCTGGGCGAGGTCGAGGTTCTGGCCGTTGGAGAAGGTGCCGACCACGAGGCCGTTGTTGCTGACGGCGACCGAACGGAGCTGACCGGCGGCGTAGCCGTTCTGCGTGATGGTGTTGATGGTGACCGCGCCGCTGGTGCTGGCATATTGCGTCAAGCCGCCTGAGGAGATGTTGAGGGCGACTGTGCCGAGCTGCTGGCCGCTGACCTTAACGTTGCTGAGGGTAATGCCCGAGCCGCTCGGCGAGGTGAGGGAGCCGTCAGCGGCAAAGGTGAAGGACTGGCCCGCATTCACCCAACCGACCGCCGTGCCCGCCGCATTCGGGTCGGTCTGGTAGAACAAATTCCAGGTGTCGGTATGCCCTCCGCCAGGCAGCGAGGCGCTGTCGGTCTTGGCCCAGCGCAATTGCAGGTTCACCGGGGTACCCGCCGCGTTGTAGGCTGTCACCGCACCGCCACTGATCGATTCCTTGGTGAAGGTCGCAATGTCGTTGCCCTGCACGCCGCCCGTACCGGAAGTGCCGCCGCCGCCGCGGTTCTTCTGGACCGTCGAGGTGAAGCCGAGCGCGGCGAAGGCGCCGCTGTTGTTGCTGGTCACCGTCAGCGTGGGATTGGTGACGCCGGTTTGCAGCGTGATCACGCCGTTGGAGATCGAGGAGTTCGTAGAAGTTGACGCACCACTCAGAGCGTCAATCTTGTTGAGCAGTGTTGAGATGGAATCGCCGACGTTGATCTGGTTTGGGCCGGACGCGCCCGTCGCCATGAAGGTCAGCGTCTGACCGTCCACTGTGATGGTATCGTTGGCGACGAAACCCGTTGAGAGGACTTCCGAGCCGCCGGGCGTCGCAGCGCCGCCCAACAACGTTGCGCCGGTGATCGCGGGCGTGGACAGCACGTTGCCGCCGCGCGTCACGCTGCTGATGCCGAGCAAACCGGCCGCAGCGCCGGTGACCGTGATATCTTGCGTGGTGTTGGTTGTGATCTGGATGTTGCCGGTGGACGTCATCGACGCGGCGGCGGGCGTGCCGCCGGCCCCGGCCACGATCGCGTTCAGGATGTCCGACATCTTTGAGCCGGTGGGCGAGAGCAGACCGATCGTGGTCGTGGTGCCGACTGTCGAGGTGCCGGAAACGGTAGCATCGAACTTGATCGTCTGGCTTCCGACCACCATCTGCGTGCCGGCCAGGCTGGTCAGCAGCGTGCTGTTCAGATGCGGCGTGTTGGCCGAATCGAGCGAGGTGCCGCTGGTGACCGCGGCCGAAGAACTGTCCAGCAGCGCTGCCGAGCCCGTTGCGGTCGTCGCTGTATAGGCCGAGCGGAGATTGCCGGTAGCCGCCGAACCCGAGACTCCCACGCTGACAAAGGGCGGTGGCGGGGTGCCCACGACCAGCGGGTTGGCTGCGAAATCGGACGGATTGAGTCCGCCGGCCGCGAGCAACGTGCCGCTCTGCGCCGTTGAGCTCGCTACCGTGTTCGGCTGGCTCGGCAGGTTCGCTGCATACTGGATCGAGGTCGTCGCCTGCGCCGGGACGAAATTGTTCTGGAACTGCAGCACCGTTGGCACGCTGCCGGTCGGATTGCCGGTCTTCGGGTCGACTGTGACGCCCATCAAATAGTAGCCGGCGCCATTGACCAGGTTGCCGTTGGCGTTGACCTGGAAGTCGCCACGCCGCGTATAGTCGGTAACGCCGTCAAACACCGGCACGTTGTCGACGACGCCGCTCGCCTTCTGCACCGAGAAAAAGCCGTCGCCGGTGATCGCCATGTTGGTGGCGACGCTGGAGGACGAGATCGTGCCCTGGGTGGTGATGGTCGCCTGTGCGTGCGCGGTGACGCCGCCGGCGACCTGCTTGTTGGGCACGGAGGCGTCGGGAATGAGATCTTCGAACGAGGTCCCGATGCCCTTGTAGGCGGTGGTGGATGAGTTCGCGATGTTGCCGGAAATGTTCTGAAGCGCGTAGGACTGCGCTTGCAGGCCACCCACCGAGGTGTTCATTGCATCGAAGATACCCATAACTTTGTCTCCAAATCCGATCTCGGCGGCCGGTCGACCATGGCCGCAGTCGGGGAGACAGTCGCAAGGCCTATGCCAATGCGGGTATCGTCACAAAATCAATGGCTTAAATAGACATGCCCCGGTCGGAGGACCGGGGCACAATTGCCGGGCCGGCAACAATTGCCGGGGGAACGCGTCACATAAAGCCTTACGTCGCCGACGGCGCCGCGGGGTGGAACACCAGCCCGAAACCGTCGATGCAGTAGCGCAATCCGGTCGGCTTCGGACCGTCGTCGAAGACGTGGCCGAGATGGCCGCCACAGCGCCGGCAGTGCACCTCGGTGCGCAACATGCCGAAGGTGCGGTCCTCGGTCTTGCCGACATTGCCCTCGATCGGCTGGTAGAAGCTCGGCCAACCCGTGCCGCTCTCGAACTTGGTCTCGGAGGCAAACAGCGGCAGGTCGCAGCCGGCGCAGGCGAAGGTGCCCTTGCGGTGCTCTTTCAGCAGTGGGCTGGAGCCCGGCCGTTCGGTGCCCTCCTTGCGGAGGATCTCATATTGCTGCGGGGTGAGCTGGGCCCGCCACTCGGCGTCGGTCTTCTCGATCTCGAACTTCTCGGCAGCCTGGGCCGGCGTTGCTCTCAGCCAGCGGAAGGCGGAAAGGCCAAACAGGCCGGCGACGGTCGTCAACAGGATGCGGCGGTCAAACATCTCATTCTCCGTGCGCAGGAAGTCCACGCCCTGAGATACGGGCTCTAACGGCTGACGTTACACTTCCGGGCGGGATTTTTCTCGGGCTTATTGCGAGACGCCCTGCTCGTAGGACGCCGGTTCCGTCTCCTGCGTCGCAGCCGGCTGCGGCGCCGGAGCCACCCGCGGCCGAACCCCGGCCGGCGGACGGCGCGGACCGGTGCCGGCGGCCCGGTTGGCCTCGGCCAGCCGCGCCTCGCGTTCCCTGTCCTTGACCCGTGCCCGCTCGCGATAGCGGGCGAGCGAGCCGGCGGCGGCGGAACTCGCCCTGCCCCAGATGCCGACCAACTGGCCCGCGACCCGTCCGGTGGTGCCGCCGGCCCAGACCAGCTCGAACGGCGAGAACAGCTTCCAGCGCTCGTCGCCCCACAGGATGCTGCGCGCGATCAGCTGCCCGGCCATGGCGGAGGTGTT
The DNA here is from genome assembly GCF_049949275.1 of Bradyrhizobium genosp. A. Taxonomy (NCBI): domain Bacteria; kingdom Pseudomonadati; phylum Pseudomonadota; class Alphaproteobacteria; order Hyphomicrobiales; family Nitrobacteraceae; genus Bradyrhizobium; species Bradyrhizobium genosp. A. The sequence continues at coordinate 5,742,858 of NZ_CP188196.1, forward strand.
CATGCCCTGGCGGCCGAACCCGCTCGCCACCCACAGGCCTTTGCGCAGCTGGCCGATCTGCGGCATGCCGTGCACGGTCTGGCCGGTGGCGCCGCCGAATGTCTCAGTGATCTCGACAGTGCCGAGCTCTGGGAAGATCGACCGGATCCGCCGCCTGACGGGCCCGGCAAAGCGCTGCGGCCGCGCCGCCCAGGTCGTCTCCGGGCTCTCCCACATCAGGCGATCGCCATCGACGATGCGGAAATGATCGACGCCATCGGAATCCATCACCGATCCCTTGAAGCCGATGATCTCGTGCACCCGCTCGCCGAGCGGCGCGGTGATGCCGGCGTAACGCCAGACCGGCAGCAGCGTCTCCGACAACCGCCGCAACGGCGCGCCGAGATGGATGTTGCCGGCGAGCACGATATGCGTGGCGCGCAGCCGCGCCGACGGCGTGACGATGCGCTTGCGGATGCCGGAATGGTCGATACTGACGACCGGCGTATCCTCGAAGATGCGGGCACCGGCCCGCCGCGCCAGCGCAGCGAGGCCATGCACATATTTGCGGCCATCGACCTGGAACGCCTTGGGATAATAGACGCCGTGGAAGTAACGATCGGTCTTGAGCGCCGCGCGAACGCGATCGACCTGCCAGCCCTCGGCCTCGGTGTCGAAATCCTCGTTCAGCATCTGGAGCCGGCTGATCAGCCGGTCGCCGGCATCGACGTTGGAGGCCTCCAGCACGCCGTCGGTGAGGCCAATGCCTGGCATGTTCTCTTCGGTGGCATTGGCACGGACGAACTCGGCGCCCTCCTTCGACAGCGTCCACAACTCACTGGCGTCTTCGAAGCCGATGCGCTCGATCAGCTCGGTGAGCGGCAGCGCGAAGCCCGGCATCACGGTGCCGAGCTGGTTGCCGGAGGCGTTCCAGCCGATATGGCGGCCCTCGAGCACCGCGACGCTGGCGCCTAGCCGGGCCGCCTCCAGCGCAATGGAGAGACCGGCAAGCCCTGCCCCGATCACGCAGATATCGGCGTCGAGATCGAACGACAGCCGGGCACGTTCACGAAAGCCGGCTTCTTCCTGGGACACGCTTGTGAAAGTCTCGCTCATATCGTTTTCTTAGAGCATGATCCGGAAAAGTGTGCAGCGGTTTTCCGATAAGTTCATGCTCAAAACAGAATTTTAAAGCGCGATGAGGATTTGCCTTGGTCTCAGCGCGCTTTAAAGGACTGTACGGGCGCTTGTCACCTTGTCCTCAACCGGCACCTGTAGATTATTCTGGACGTGGAACGATTCGAGAATGCCATGCGCCGTTTGATGCTGCTGCGTCACGCCAAGACCGAGACCGACGCGCCGAGCGGCCGCGACCAGGACCGTCGGCTCGACGACCGCGGCCAGCGGGACGCCGCCGAGATGGGCAACTGGATCGCCACCCATCCCCCCGTCCCCGAGACGGTGCTGGTGTCGCACGCCGTCCGCGCCCGGCAAACCTGGGACGTCGCCTGGCAGGCGATGAAGGACCGCGTTGCAGCGCCTGAGGTCGAGATCCTGCCGGAACTCTACGGCGCCGATCCTGCGCAGATCCTCGAAACCATTCGCACTGCAACCGTCGCGGCCAATCCCAAGCGATTGCTGCTGGTCGGGCACAATCCGGGCATGCACGAGGCCGGCCTGATGCTGATGGGCAGCGGCGATCGGGCCAGCGCCAAGGCGCTCGCCGACAATCTTCCTACCGCGGGGCTTGCGGTCCTCGATTTTGACGTCAAGGATTGGGGTGACGTGGCCTACCGCCGCGGCAAACTGGTGCTGTTCGTCAGCCCCAAGTTGCTTCGACTGGGATGAGACGCGGAGGTGCCGTCTCGACCGGTTGATGCAGCTTGGTCACTAGGGAGGCGCAGATGTTCAAGTCCATTCTCGTGCCCATCGACCTCGCCGACACCGATCTGGCAAAGCCTGCGATCGCGACCGCGACAACGCTGTCGCAGAACTGGAGCGGATCGGTCCGGCTGCTCAACGTGCTGCCGATGACGCCGGTGATGCTCGCCGAATACGTCCCGGCCGACTTCGACGAGCAGCAGCGCCAGACCTCGGAAGAGGCACTCGCCATCGTCGCGCGCGAATCCGGCATCGACGCCGCCCATATCTCCAGCGTGGTGCGCCAGGGCGGCATCTATCACGAGATCCTGGAGGAAGCCGCGCACATGAAGGCCGATCTGATCGTGATGACCTCGCACCGGCCTGCGATGCGCACCTATTTCCTCGGCTCGAACGCCGGGCATGTGGTGCGTTATGCGAAGTGCTCGGTGCTGGTGGTCAGGCACTGACGGTCGCTCCGTCATTGCGAGGAGCGAAGCGACGAAGCAATCCAGACTGCCGCCTCGGAAAGATTCTGGATTGCTTCGCTTCGCTCGCAACGACGATGGAGAGACAGCCGTGGCCTTTCGCTCGGGCAGCCTGCTACGAGATTGGCGATCAGACACTCAGCTCGGAGCCATGTCGTGAAGCAATGGTGGCGGAGATGGACCTACGAGGTCCCGCTCGCAATCGGCGATGCGTTATGGGAGGTGCTGGTCGTGCAGCTGGCCGCGCTGCTGGACAGGCTGACGCTGCGGAAGGTCATCGCCTTCATCCCCGTCGTCATCCTCATAGGCGCCTACTATCACAGCATCCCGATCCCGCCGGAGCTGATGCTGATCGGCGATTTCCTCGCCTATATCGACATCTTCTCGGTGCTGTTCCTGCTCGGCGTGCTCAGTCGCATCAGCACGATCCTGTTCGTCGTCAAACAGGCGGCGGCGCGGATCGCGTCGCTCGCCGGCCACGTCGTCACGCACCTGCAGCGCCTCGATGTCCGGCATCGGCGCCAGCGCGGCGCTCCGGCGAGGCCTCGCCGCAAGCCTGACCGCTCCGAGGACGATCGCTCTTATGGCGGCGTGTGGGGCCAGGTCGCGCTGGCTTGATCCCGCGGTAGGTCTGAGCTCTCGCCACGCCGTCATTGCGAGCGCAGCGAAGCAATCCAGAATCTTTCCGCGGCGGCAGTCTGGATTGCTTCGCTACGCTCGCAATGACGATGTAGAGACGCTGTGCGCTCATCACTCCCCGGCTACAACACCTTGCGTTGCCTGGCGGGCAAAACACACCATCCATTGGTCGATACCGGCCACTAAAAATATTCCACTTTACCGAAATTCGGAAATGGCGTATGTGTCGCTCACTCCGGCCCAAGGAAGAGGGGCGTATCGCGATCGTCACGAACGTGGGCTGGATGGCGGTGGACGTGGGCCACATCGGCGCGAAAGGCTTCGCAGGGCGGGCAACCGTGAGCGCAGACCTCGCGCACACGACCGGTGTGATCAGCGTACGGCAAAATCGTGTGGTCCTGGCGCCCGGGGTCTGTGCGCCAAGTGTTGCGGCGATGCGTGTGGCCCGACCGGGCGCGCGTATCAGTCATCCGCAAGGCGACGGGGGCAATAGTGCATCGCTCCCCGGGGAGATCACGACATAAGCCTTCAAACCACTGCGCAGGGAAGGCCGGATGTCTCGGCTTCACCTGTATGCCGCTGTGCAGCCTCTTGTAGCGCAACCATCGCACAGTGGACCGCGGGTGCCAGCCGGCACCCGGTCTTCCCTGCGCCCTCTTTCAATTGAGGGTGAGGCAACGAAGCAAGACTCGGGCGAGACAAGCCGCGAGAGGGCGAAAGTGTGTCTGCTTGCTCCGTCATTGCGAGCGCAGCGAAGCAATCCAGAATCTTTCCGCAGCGACAACCTAGATTGCTTCGCTGCGCTCGCAATGACGACGAGGAAGCACTTGTGCGTACCGGGACGCCCGGCCTAGCGGGACGTCCCGATAGAGAAAGCTCACAGATACCGCGTCAGCTCGGCTTTGAATTGCCCGTACACCGCGTCCTCGATCTGGCTGCGGTGGATCCCGATGTCGCGCAGCGCGCGGTCGTCGAGCTCGTTCAGCGTCTTGACGGCGGAGCGGCGCTCCAGGCGGTCGAGCAGCGCATAGGCGGCGGTGACGAGCGTGGCAAAAAATCCGCTCGAGGATGGGCGTAAACTCCGCCCGGCAGTTTGCGAGATTGTGGTCATGTTTCTTCTCCGGCTTTTGGTCCTGCGCGGCGAAGCGGATGCCGTTGGCGCAAATGCCTGAGCATCTGCACCTCATTTGCCGTCGGATTGCTCTCGCTCTCCCCGGCTCAATCGTGGACCTTGATGGAACTTAAATGCTCCAGTACACTGCTCGGAGCAAGTAAAACATTGCTCTCGGTGCAATAATGTCCAAGTTCGAATACGTGAAGCTTGCCGATGCCATTGCCGTGGATATCTCTAACGGCACGTTAAGGCCCGGCGACCGGCTGCCGCCGCAGCGCAATTTTGCCTATGACCGTGGCATTGCGGTCTCGACGGCGAGCCGTGTCTATACGGAGCTATTGCGTCGCGGCCTCGTGGTCGGCGAGGTCGGCCGCGGCACCTTCATCTCCGGCGACATCAGGCGCGAGGTCGAGACCCTCACCGAACCGCGCGATGCGCGCATCGATTTCGAGGTCAATTATCCCCTGCTGCCGCAGCAATGGGCGATGATCGCCAAGAGCCTTGCCGGCCTCGAGCGCGTCGATGCGCTCGAATCCGCGCTGCGCGTCTCAACCAGCACCGGCACCAAGAGCGCGCGCACCGCCGCCGCCGCCTATCTCGCGCGCAAGGATTTTGCGCCGCAGGCCGAGCAGATCGTGTTCACCGCCAACGGCAAGCAATCGCTCGCGGCCGCGCTCGCGGCGCTCGTTCCGACCGGCGGCCGCTGCGGCGTCGAGGCGCTCACCTACCCCTACGTCAAGAGCATCGCTGCGCGGCTCGGCATCACGCTGGTGCCGATCCCGATGGACGAATTTGGCGCGCGACCCGACGCAATCCAGAAGGCGCATCGCGAGGCGCATCTGTCGGCGCTGTATCTCCAGCCCATCATCCAGAATCCGCTCGGTGTCACCATGAACGCGACACGGCGCGCCGACATCATGCGCATTGCCGAGAAGCTCGATCTCACCATCATCGAGGACGCCGTCTACGGCTTCCTCGCCGATGACACGCCGCTCGCAGCCCTCGGGCCCGACCGCTGCATCGTCATCGACAGCCTCTCCAAGAAGGTCGCGCCGGGTCTTGCCCTCGGCATCCTCGTCACGCCGGCGCGCTTGCGCGAGAGCGTGATGAGCGCGGTGCGTACCGGCGGCTGGACCGCCTCCGGCCACGCGCTCGCGTCCGGCCAGCGGTTGATGGCCGACGGCACCGTCGCCGAGCTGACCCGGCTCAAGCGCATCGACGCCGCACGCCGCCAGCAGACCGCGGCACGACTGCTCGCCGGCTACCAGCTCGCCGCCGATCCGCGTTCCTATCATCTCTGGTTGACGCTGCCGCCGCACTGGCGCTCGCAGACATTCGTCGCCGCGGCGGCCCGGCGCGGCATCGCGCTGACGCCGTCCTCGACCTTCGCGGTCGCGCATGGCCATGCCCCGAACGCGGTGCGGCTGGCGCTCGCCCCGCCCTCGTTCGAGCAGCTCGATTCCGGCCTGCGCACGATCGTCTCGCTGCTCGGCACCAAGGAGGAAGATTTCGACTCGACGGAGTAACCAAAGCGTTTTCGAGCGAAGTGGATCCCGGTTCGCGTGAAGAAAACGCGTCAAAACAAGAAATCCCTCAGGCGTCCGGCCATTCAGCGATGAATCCTCTCGCCTTGTACGGCTCGATCTTGTCCCATTCGTGCAGGACACGACGGCGAAATTCGGCGTCGGTATGCCAGAGCGTGCGCGGCGTCGCAAAACTGTCGACGGTGAGCAGCAGCTTCGTCACCTCGGGCCAGTGCCGGTGCAGCGTCATCGGATAGCGCCGCGCGGTCCAGGTGTTGCCGAGGCAGATCACGCTGCGGATAGTGTGCAGTCCCAGCGCGGCATCGATGATCGGCAGCGAGAAGATCACGTTCTCGCCGGTGTTCATCGCGCGATGCTCCTCGAGGATCCGATCCGCTGGAATGCCCGCATCGACCATCGCCGCCTTGATGATCGTGCACTCGGATTGCTCCGAGCCGGGTGTCACGCCACCGCTGACAATCGACCAGCGGAAATAGCCCTCGCGCCACAGCCGCGTGGCGGTCTCGGCGCGGAGCGCAACGTCCTCGCGGGTGCCGAACAGAAACAGCAAGTCGGCCGGCCGGAGCGGCGTATCGATGAGATGAGTGCGATTGATCTCGGCGATCTCGTCCGCCGTCGGCAGGCGCGTGCTGCGATCCGTGACTGTCATCGCGGCACGATGCAGAACCGGCGCGCGGCTGCGAAGTCAATTTTGATTGCGGCCGATTGCAAGCGCTAGGGCAGCAAGCCGGCCGGCAGCCGATCGAAGCTGTAGCTGCGCGGCTGGTTGCGCCGGACAAAGCCGCCGACCTGCCAGGCGAACAGCGCGGCGAAGCCGAGAATGAACAGGACGCCGGCGAATTCGCCGATCATCAGCGCACGGATCAACAACCCGGCCATCGCCACGGCCAGCAGCGCCATGAATGCCAGCACCGCCGCATAGGTTTTGCGGCCGAGGCCGGCAGTCAGCTCGGCCCGGCTGCCGGCCTTCGCCATCCGCGCGTGCAGCTCGACGAGAAAATCGCGAAACCCGCTGTCCTGCGGCGCCATCAGCGCCGCGGTCTGCCAGCTCGTCGACAGGATCGCGATGCGACCGCCACTGGCGCGGCTGACATCGGCGCGAAAGCGGTGCTGCTGCATCGAGACCGGGCGGAACGACAGCCTGACAGCACTGATCTCATTATAGCGCCAGACGCCCGAGCGGCCGGCGATGCGCCAGGACAATCCCTCATCGGTCAGCTCGAAGCGATGCGCCGAGCCGATCAGCGACGCCTTGTAGGCATAGCTCGTGACCGGGGCGCCTCGCCCATCCGAAACCTGCATCTGTCAATCCCGTTCGCGATCCGCTTGCGCGATCGCCCTCCCCCATCCTACAAGCGGGGCATGGCTGAGACGATCTATTTTCCGCGCCGCCTGATTCTTGGGGCCGCCGTGGTCTCGGGCGTGCTGCTCGCGCTCGCCGTACATATGTTAGGTGCGCGCTACGGGCTCGACCTCGGCGGCCTCTGGCGCTCGGACGTGCATGAGTTCATGCCGACCGGTGCTGCGATCGCCTGGTGGCTGATTGCGACCGTCGGATTCTCCGGCGGCTATTTCACGGCGACGTTGATGCAAAGCGCGGTCGACGGCCAGATCCCGCACCGGATGCGGCAGTTCCTGATCGCAGTCGGCGTGCTCCTGCTCGCGGGCGCAGGCCAGGCCGCCTCGGCGCCGAGCGCTGTCCCGACATCCGCAGGCGTGCTGGCCGCCCTCGCGGCTCTCTGCCTTGGCGCCGTGATGGCTTTCTGCGGCGCGCATTTCGCGCTGCGCCGCGGCTAACTCATCAAGCCAAAACGCGCAGCCGCGGCCGTTCCAGCATCATCGCGACGTCGGAGGCCGGCCGCGGCTGGCTGAACAGATAGCCCTGCGCCTGGGTGCAGCCTTCGCGGCGGAGCAACTCGAGCTGCGCGTCGTTCTCGACGCCCTCCGCCGTGGTGACGATGCCGAGGCTGCGGCCGAGCCCGGTCACGGCGCGCATGATCGCTACCGAATCCTCGCGCGTGGCGAGCTCGGACACGAACGAACGGTCGATTTTGATCTTGTCGAAGGGGAAGCTGCGCAGATAGCTCAGCGAGGAATAGCCGGTACCGAAATCATCGAGCGAGATCCGCACGCCCATGGCGCGCAGGTCGTGCAGCGTGGTCAGCGTCGCCTCGCTGTTCTGGAGCAGCACGGACTCGGTGATCTCGAGCTCAAGGCGGCGCGCCGCGAGCCCGGATTTCTCCAGCGCCTCGGTCACGGACGCAATCAGGTTCGGATTCTTGAACTGCACCGGCGAGAGGTTGACGGCGACGCCGATGTCATCCGGCCAGGTCGCGGCATCCGCGCAGGCCCGGTGCAGTACCAGCTCACCGAGCTGGATGATGAGGCCAGTCTCCTCGGCAAGTGGAATGAAATTGATGGGCGAGATCAGGCCGCGCTGCGGGTGGTTCCAGCGCAGCAGCGCCTCGAAGGCGACCACGCGATCGCTCGCGACGTCGCGGATAGGCTGGTAGTACGGCTGGAATTCGTCGCGCTGGAGTGCCGCCCGCATGTCCATTTCCAGCAGGCGCCGCGCCTGCGCGCGCGCGTCCATGCCGGTCTCGAAGAAGCGATAGGTGCCGCGGCCGTCGGCCTTGGCGCGGTACAGCGCGAGGTCGGCGTTTTTCAACAGCTCGTCGGGATTGCTGCCGTCCTGCGGCGACAGCGAGATGCCGATCGAGACGCCGATCACGATCTGATGGTCGTCGATCTCGTAAGGCGCGGAGATCACCTCGACGAGGCGGCCGGCGAGCGCTCGCGCGGCTGTCTCTTCCGAGCGGCCGATCTGGACCACGGCGAACTCGTCGCCGCCGAGGCGGGCCACGGTGTCGTGCTCGCCGACAATGGCCTTCAGCCTGCGGCCGACCTCCTTGAGTAGCGCGTCGCCGATGGGATGGCCGAGCGAGTCGTTGATGTCCTTGAAATGATCGAGGTCGAGGCAGAGCACCGCGAGTTGGTCGTTCGAGCCGGCCCGGCGCAATCCCTGTTCGAGCTGCTCGTGGAACAGCACGCGGTTCGGCAGGTTGGTCAGCGCGTCATGGCGCGCCATGTGCGAGATCTTGGCCTGCGCCTCCAGCCATTCGGTGATGTCCTCGAAAGTGGCGACCCAGCCGCCGCCCTGCATCGGCTGGTTGACGACGCGGATCGAGCGGTCGAACCGGCGGAGAACATCAGTTGTCGTACGTCCCTCCCGGGCATCCTCGACCAGGCGTGCGAAGAATTGGTCGGGCTCGCTATTCCACTGCCCCTTTGCCGCCTCCTCGCGGAGCACATCGAGCAATGTGCGGCCGGCGAGCTGCATGTCGGAGCGGCGGAGCATCGCCGCATACCGTTCGTTGAACAGGATGATCTTGCCTTCGGCATCGAACATGCACAGTCCCTGCGACATGTTCTCGAGCGCGGTGTCGAGCACGACCTGCTGGCGTCCGATCTCGCCCTTGGCACGACGGTCGAGCACGGCCGCCGTAAGCGCGATGACAAGAATGGCCGCCGCCGCGCTTGCGGTCAGGATGGACAACGACTGCGGCGGGATCGAAAGACCGCTGATCACAAGCGTAGGATCTGGCGTCAATTCCAGCGCGCCCATCGCGGTGAAATGGTGAGAGACGATGGCGACCGTCAACAGGATCGTCGCGGCAAGCGCGTTGGAGAGGCTATCGCCTCGTCCCGCGACGTGCAAGGCGGCCGATCCAAAGAGGATGCCGAGCAAGATCGACACCGTCACGGTCCCGGTGGTCCAGCTGACATGGGCAGGTATCTCGAACGCCATCATGCCGGTGTAATGCATCGCGGCCACACCTGCGCCAACGACGGCGCCACCGACCGCGACCAGACCCCCGCGCGTCGTCGAAATCGAGATGCTAAGACCGATGAAGGTGACTGCGATCGCAAAGATCAGCGACAGAACCGTTACGGGAATGTTGTAGGCACCACCGGCGCCCGGCCCATAGGCCTGCATCGCGATGAAATGGGTTGCCCAGATGCCGCAACCGGCGACGACGGCATCAAGCGTGATCCATACCAGACGTGCCGACCCGCTCGCCGCACGCGCGCGGTAAAACAGGCTGATTGCCGCCGCGCTGGCGAGCAGACAAACCGCGCCGCCGAGTGCGACCAGACGCCAATCATGCTGGTCCGTGAGACAAAACAGAACTTGATACATTGCCGGCCCCTCTTCCATCGGGCACTAGAACCGGCAGAGGTAGACAGTCGGTAACCGGCTATGCGCCGACTCCCGGAATGGTGAACAGAGAATGTGTGCGGCTGCTCACATTGCACGGCCTTGAGTCTTTGCGCCGAGTCCGATCACGCCGGCGGCCAGCAGCAGCACGGCCGCCGATATGATTAGCGACTGGTGGAGGCCGGTCATGAACGCGCTGTCGGAGGCGACCAGCGAACCGAACAACGCAACGCCAAGGACGCTGCCGGTCTGCCGCGTCGCGTTGAGCACACCCGCAGCGATACCGGATCGTGCCTTCTCGACGCTGCCGAGCAAAGTCGAGGTCAGAGGCGGCACCAGAAGGCCAAGTCCACCGCTGATCGCGATCATCTGCGCGAAGACCGCCCAATAGCTCGTCCCCGCTTCGATCCAAACCAGACCAAGACAGCCAAGCGCCGAGATGCAGGCGCCGACAACGATGGTCGGGCACGGGCCGATGCGCTCGGCAAGACGCGGCGCCAGCAGATTGACCGGCAGCACCGCGCCCATCATCGGCACGAAGGCAAGCCCGGTCCACCACGCCGACAGGCCGTTGATCCGCTGAAAGTAGAGGCTGAGCACGAAGATCAGGCCGTAGATCGCGATGTTGACGAGGAGGCCGACGGCCGTGGTCAGGGTAAACAGCCGGTGACTGAACAAGGACAGCGGAAGCATCGGCTGCGCCGTGCGGCCCTCGCGCCAGACGAACAGCGTGGCCAGGACCGCGGCCGCCGCGAAGGCCGAAAGCACGAGCGGATGCCGCCAGCCGAGCCCGCCGCCCTCAATGATCGCGCCCGCGAGGGCTCCGAGCGCGCCGATCGCGGCGAGCTGGCCGGGCAGATCGATCTCACGCGAGCGCGCCCGTGTGGTCTCGGTCGCATAGCGCCAGCTCAGCCACAGACCAGCGAGACCAATGGGCAGATTGACGAGGAAGATCGCGCGCCAGCCAACCAGCGTGATCAGCGCGCCACCGACGAAGGGACCGGCGGTCAGCGCCAGGCTCGCGCCTGCGGCCCAGACCGCGACGGCACGGCCGCGCGCGCGGTCGTTCGTATAGGCATGATTGAGCAGCGCCAGCGAATTCGGCACTAGGATCGCCGCCGCCAGACCCTGGACCAGCCGCGCGCCGATCAACAGAATGGCATTGGGAGACAGCGCGCACGCCAATGAGGCCGCAGTGAAGATCGCGAACCCCGCCATGAAGATGCGTTTGGCGCCGATCCGGTCGCCGAGCGCGCCGGCCGTCAGGATGAAGGCGGCAAAGGCGATGGTGTAGGCGCTGACGACCCATTGCAGTTCGGCAACGCCGCCGCCGAGCGACTTGCCCATGGCGTCGAGCGCGGTGTTGACGATGGTGACGTCGAGCTGCACCACGCCATAGCCAAGGCTCATTGCCGCCAGCGTGAGCGAGGTTGCAAGGCGCGATGCGGTGCGCGGGGCACCAGTCGCGTCGAAGGTTTCATATTTGATGGTATTGGCTCGCATGCTGCCACCTCGATTGCAGCCCCATGCGACATATACGCGTCCACCCCGCCGTCATGCTTCGACAACGACCGAATGATGAGAGCGCCGCGCGGGACCACCGCGCGGCGCTCTCCTGGCGGCCAAGCCTGGCCTTAGCTCGCCGCCCGCAGGTTCACCTTGCTCTCGGCAAGCGACGTCAGTTTCTTGTCCGTTGCCTTCTCCTCCTCGAGCGTTTTCGCGAGCACGGTGGCACAGTCGCTGCGGCCGAGCTGCTTGGCCCAGGCGATCAGGCTGCCGTAGCGCACGATCTCGTAGTGCTCGGCGGCCTGTGCCGCGTTGATCAAGGCCGCGTCGAGCACCGCCTTATCCGCGACCTCGCCCACAGTCTCGTCGGCCTCCTCGATGATGCCGTCGATTGCGGGGCAGTCGACCGCCTTTACCTGGGCACCGTGCATCTTGAACACTTCCTCGAGCCGTGTGACGTGCTGCTTGGTTTCCTCGAGGTGCGTCAAAAAGCCCTGTTTCAGCTGCGGATCCGTCGCCTTATCCGCCATTTTCGGCAGCGCCTTGGTGAGCTGCTGCTCGGCGTAATAGATGTCCTGTAGCTGATGCACGAACAGGTCGTTCATGGTCTTGATGTCTTTTGTGAACAGTCCCATCGCTCCGATCCTCGCAGGTTTCGGGAACATGGCAGCACCGGCCTGCACGAAAAGCCTGTGTTTTGCCGTGTTCGATTGCTGATGGGGCGCTAACCTGGGCGCTGCGCCGTCGTTCCAAAAAATGCCGGGATCGTTTGCTTCGGAAACAACGCTTGCGGCCGCAGAATTTGAAACCATCTGAATTTGCGGGTGCACGATGCGAGTCGATCCCTCGACTCATATGCTTAACGCGCGGGCCATGTGAACCACTTATGACAAAAACAGCCGGTCCGGCGCAGAACCTGTCGTTGTCAAGGGCTGCACAAGTCGCTGTTTTTGCCTTAAATGAGCTACATGCCTAGCGCTCGATGCCCATTTCGGGCAGTGATCGCAACCGACTGGCCAATGTCTGGCTCGGTCGGTCTTGCCCCCCGCCGGGAGGATGAATGCACGGACTGCTGCCCGCGCTGAAACGCGGCTTCAAGAGATGGATCGGCTGGCGACGGCTCGGTATTGCTGCGAGCGTGATAATCATCGCCTTCGCGGTCACCACGCTGCTGCGGACCCTCAAGGGCATCGATACCGGCGTCATCCTGACCGCCTTGACCGAAATTCCCCGCGGGCATATCGGCCTGGCCGCGATCTGCGTGTTCTTCGCGTTCTGTACGCTGACCTTCTACGACTTTTTTGCACTGCGAACGATCGGCAAGAAGCACGTGCCCTACCGCATCGCAGCGCTGTCGAGCTTCACGTCCTATTCGATCGGCCATAACATCGGCGCCACCGTGTTCACGGGCGGTGCGATCCGTTTCCGAATTTACTCGGACTACGGGCTGAATGCGATCGACGTCGCCAAGATCTGTTTCCTTTCCGGCCTGACCTTCTGGCTCGGTAACATCTTCGTGCTCTCGATAGGCATGACCATCCACCCGGATGCGGCCTCTTACATGGATCAGCTGCCGTCGTCGATCAATCGGCTGATCGCGCTCGGCGGCCTCGCCTCGATCGTCGCCTATCTGGTCTGGCTCTGCATGGGCGACAAACGCCGCGAGCTCGGCCAGAAGGGCTGGAAGGTCGTGCTGCCGTCGGCGCCGCTGACGCTGGTGCAGATCCTGATCGGGGTGGTCGATCTCGGCTTCTGCGCTCTTGCGATGTACCTGCTGATACCCGCCAATCCGCCGATCGACTTCCTGTCGCTCGCGGTGGTGTTCATCCTGGCAACGCTGCTGGGCTTCGCCAGCCATGCCCCCGGCTCGATCGGCGTGTTCGACGCCGCCATGCTGGTGGCACTGCCCGAATTCGGCCGCGAGCAGCTGCTGGCGACCCTGCTCGTCTTCCGCATCCTCTATTTCGTGATCCCGTTCGGCCTCGCCATCTCCATCATGGGCACCCGCGAGCTCTGGATGAACGTCGTCCGGCCCTGGCAGGAGCGGCGGCGGCTGGCGGAAGCCTGTGCGCAGGCCAACCTGCCCAAGCAGGTGACGCCGATGGAGCGCGAGCGATTGGTGCGCCAGGCCAGCAAACGATAAGGCCGCCAGCGGTCACACCGGCAGCCCGTAAAAGCGGCAGACAAAGGGCCGGGGAGCTATGCTCTCTTATTTCCGCCTCAACTTTGCCGTTGAAGACGCGGGCCATGATCCCTGTTTCCCTTCGCCGTTGTCTCTCGGGCGCCCTGCTGCTGGCCGGGCTCCTGACCGTTTTGCCGCTTCAGCGCGCCGTCGCGCAGGACGCCGGCGCCATGCAGATCACCTGGGAGGTCCGCAACCGCTTCCGCCTGTTCCGCGAGGAGCGCGACTTCCTGCTGCATGTCGAGAATGCGCGTAACCGCAGCATTCTCGCCGCCGAACAGTCGCTGGAGCTGCAGAGCGAGGGCCGCGGCTGGGCCCGCAACATGGTCAACCGCCTCTGCATCGACCTCCAGGGCCGGGTCAACCAGCCCTGCACCCGCGACAACGTCAAAGAGAACTACATCACCCCGATCGACCACCCCGTCACCGTGCGCCTGACCGGCGCGGTGCCGGTCGGCGCCACCTGCGCGTGGTCGTTCGACGACGGCGACGGACCACAGACCTCGACCTTCGACTGCGCCGAACCGGTCAATCTGCGGGTCCGCTACGGCAAGCAGACGGTCGCGAGCGTCGACGTCTCCGCCGGCTCCGATCCGGGCCAGCGCGTCCAGACCGAGATGCAGGTCCGCGACATCTTCATCGCCGGCCTTGGCGACAGCATCGCCTCCGGCGAAGGCAATCCGGACCGGCCGCTGGCGCTGTCGGACGAGGGCTTTTGCTTCCGCTCCTATCTCGGCACCGCCGGCGGACAGTATTACCGGCCGAGCCGCGCTGGCTTCAAGGGCGGTCGCGCCTGCGAGGCGCCGGATACGCTCGCCAACTGGCAACGCTACAGCGCGCTCTGGTTCAATTCGCCCTGCCACCGCTCGCTCTACAGCTACCAGGCCCGCACCGCGCTCGCGCTCGCGGTGCGCTACACCCATATCGCCGTCACCTATCTGCCGCTCGCCTGCACCGGCGCCAGCATCAGCGACGGGCTGCTCGGCTCGCAGCGCGCCCGCGAATGCCCACCCGGCAAGTCCGGCGTCTGCAACACCAGCGTGAATGCCCAGGTCGCGGAGTTGCGCGAGGCGCTCACCGCGGCCAGGAAACGCCAGCCGGATCGCAATCTCGATCTGGTGCTGCTCTCGATCGGCGCCAACGACGTCTACTTCTCCGGCCTCGTCGCCGACGTCATCGTCGATACCGCGACCGAGCGTGCACTATTCCGCCGCTCCGGCGTGATGGCAAGCGTCGACGATTCCCGCGATGCGCTCCAGCGCGAGCTGCCGCAGAATTTCGTCAAGCTGCGCGAGGCGCTAAAGCCGCTGGTCGGCGGCGATCTCTCGCACGTGGTCTACGTCTCCTATGCCAATCCGGCGCTGGCCGACGGCGGCGTGCCCTGCCGCGGCGGTCGCGGCGGCTTCGACATTCATCCCGCCTTCAACGCCGATCCGCAACGTCTCGCCCGCGTCTCGACCTTCGTCGACACCGAGTTCCTGCCACAGCTGAAGGGGCTCGCCACCTGCACGCAAGGCGCGCTGTGCCGCGATCCCGAGGCTGACCGCATGACCTTCGTCGACACGCATCAGGCTGCGTTCGCCGATCACGGTTTTTGCGCCCATGCCGGCGATGATCCCGAATTCGATCGCACCTGCTTCGCCGAGAACGGCCAGAGCTTCAATCCGGATATCGTGAGCGGGGCGAGCCAGCCGATGCTGTGCGGCCGCGGCGCCTCGGAATATCGCGCCTACCTGCCGCGCGCGCGTTGGATCCGCGATGCCAATGACAGCTATTTTGCGGCGATGACCTATCCGCAAGGGTTGCCGTCGGCGAGTCAGCCGACCGACATCCACGACGCGACCTGGGGCGTGCTCTCGGCCGTCTATGGCGGCGCCGTGCATCCGAGCGCCGAAGGCCACGCGGCGATGGCGGACGCCACACTGCCGGCCGCGAGCGCGGTGCTCGGGCTGGATGCCGTGCCGCCCGGGGTCACGCGCGGACTGCTGGCTCCGCCCCTGCCCGGCGCGCAGCAATAGAAGGGGGTGCGGACGGCACAGGAACCGGAACGGCGCATCGTTGCCGCTCGCCGGAAATTGATCGCGCTGCCGTCAATTGAGTCCATTCCATTCAGGGCAGGTTCAGCCGGCCGGCGCATGATGACGTACGCGTCATGGGATGTTGGGCCTCCTCATGCAGTCCGAACCCGTCGGGACCGATCGTGGATAGCAGAAGCGGATATCGTCGGCTGCACTGGTCGAGCGTCGCGGCGTTCGTGGCGCTCGCTGCGGGCATGCACCCGAACACCACCCGCGCCGACGATCTCAATCCGCACGATCTCGCTCTGCTCGATCGGCTGACCTTTGGCGTGAGCACCGCGAGTGCCGCGCACATGCACGGCCTTGGTGCCGAACGCTGGCTGCAGGAGCAATTGCGTCCGGCCGGCGATCCGGTTTTGCCCGACGCGGCAAAGGCGCAGATCGACGCGATGCCCGACGTCCACAGCTTCCCGTTCGACATTGCGGTTGCCTTTGAGCAACAATCCAAGAGCGCCAATCAGGTCGCCGACCCCGAGCAGAAGAAAGCCGCGCAGCAGGTCTTTCAGCAGGCGATGAACGATCGCGCCAAGCAGGCCGCGGCGCGTACCATCCTGCGTGCGCTCTATGCGCCCGACCAGCTGCGCGAGCGCATGGTCTGGTTCTGGTTCAATCATTTCAACGTTCACCAGTACAAATCGAATCTGCGCGTACTGGTCGGCGACTACGTCGACCACGCCATTCGTCCCAACTCGCTCGGCAAGTTTCGCAACCTGCTCGCGGCGACCGTCCGTCATCCCGCGATGCTGCGCTATCTCGATAACGCCGACAATGCGGCCGGCCATCTGAACGAGAACTACGCCCGCGAGATCATGGAGCTGCACACCCTGGGCGTCGGCTCCGGCTACACGCAGGCCGACGTCGAGGCACTGGCGAAGATCCTCACCGGGGTCGGCATCGACACCAAGCCGGAAGACCCGAAGCTCAAGCCGGAATTGCAGTCCCAGCTCGTGCGCGAGGGCGCCTTCGAATTCAATCCGTCCCGTCACGACTACAGCGACAAGACCTTTCTCGGCCACACCATCAAGGGCCGTGGGCTCGCCGAGGTCGACGAAGCCATCGACATTCTGGTCCACCATCCGGCGACCGCGAGCCATCTGTCGCGGAAGATCGCGACCTATTTCGTCTCGGACAATCCGCCGGAGGCGCTGGTCGCCCGGATGGCGCAGACCTTCAAATCCACCGACGGCGACATTGCGTCCGTGCTCGCCACCATGATCCATTCACCCGAATTCGAAGCCGCGCTCAAACCCGGCACGCGGTTCAAGGACCCCGTGCAATACGTGCTGTCGGCGGTCCGTCTCGCCTATGACGACCGGGCGGTCCTGAACACGGCGCCGATCCAGGGCTGGATCAATCGCCTCGGCGAAGGCCTGTTCAACCACGAGACACCGGACGGCTATGCGCTAACCTCGGCGTCGTGGAACGGCCCCGGACAGATGATGGTTCGCTTCGAGATCGCGCGCCAGATCGGATCGGGTGCGTCCGGCCTGTTCAAATCCGACGGACCGAACCCGGTCGAGCAGCCTGCGTTCCCACTGCTCCAGAACGCGCTCTACTTCAACGGCCTTCGCAAGACGCTCGGCCCGGCGACGCTGGCATCGCTTGACCGGGCGATTTCACCGCAGGACTGGAACACGCTGTTCCTGTCGTCACCGGAATTCATGCACTGAGCTACGGAGATCACCATGAACCGTCGCGAGTTGATCAAGACCTTTGCCGCACTCGCTCCGCTCACGGTGGCAGGCCGCGTCTGGGCCGCGCCGGCAACCGATGCCCGCATGCTCGTGGTGTTCTTGCGCGGCGCCTATGACGCGGCGAATGTCGTCGTGCCCGTCTCGAGTGATTTCTACCGCGCCTCGCGGCCGACGCTCGCCATCGCCAAGCCGGACATCGGCAATCCCAACGCCGCGCTCGCGCTCGACGCCGATTGGGGACTGCATCCAGCCTTGCGCGACAGCATCTATCCGCTCTGGGCCAAGCGCGAGATTGCCTTCATTCCCTTCGCCGGCACCAGCGACGACCTGACCCGGAGCCATTTCGAGACCCAGGACACGATCGAGCTCGGCCAGTCCGCTGGCGGCTCGCGCGACTATCGTTCGGGCTTCATGAGCCGGCTCGCCACCGAGCTGACGCGCGTCAAGCCGATCGCGTTCACCGACCAGCTCCCGCTGATCTTCCGCGGCAAATCGCAGGTGCCGAATACCAGCATTAACAACGTCGCCAAACCCGGCGTCGACGACCGCCAGGCCGATCTGATCAAAAAGATGTACGCCCAGTCCAATCTTGCGTCCTCGGTGTCGGAAGGCTTTCGCGTGCGCGACGACGTCTACCGCTCGGTTTCCCAGGAGATGAATGCCGCCAACCGCGGCGCCGTCTCGCCGCGCGGCTTCGAATTGTCGGCGCGGCGAATCGGGCGATTGATGCGCGAGCAGTTCAACCTCGGTTTCGTCGACGTCGGCGGCTGGGACACCCATGTCAACCAGGGTGCCGCCAACGGCTATCTCGCCGACCGGCTCGGCGAGCTCGGGCGCGCGCTGGTCGGCTTCTCCGAGGAAGTCGGCCCGGCGGCCTGGCGCGATACGGTGGTGGTCGTGATCTCGGAATTCGGCCGCACCTTCCGCGAGAATGGCGACCGCGGCACCGACCACGGCCATGGCAGCGTCTATTGGGTGCTCGGCGGCGGCATCAATGGCGGCCGCGTTCTGGGCGAGCAGGTCAAGGTCGAACAGCCGCATCTGTTCCAGAACCGCGACTATCCGGTGCTGACCGACTATCGCGCGCTGTTTGCCGACCTGTTCGGCCACGTCTTCGGATTGGGCAACGAGAGCCTCCAGCGCATCTTCCCGGGTGTGCGTCCGACCAACCTCGCGTTGGTCTAAAGCGCCACGAGATTGGGACGCTGGTCATCGCAGCGTCATCCGACGTTCATCGCCGTTACCTAGTTTTCCCAACGCTTCAAACTGACGCAGGCTGCGGCGGTTGCAAGACACGCCGCAGAACGACGTCGCTTGTTCGCAAGAAAATCAACACTTCACCGGGGAGCCGATCCATGACGATCCAAAAACGGCCGCTCACAGCCGTCGCTATTGCCTGTGCCTCGACATTGGGCCTTGCCCTGATTGCGCCGTCGTTTGCGCGCGCCGATAATGATCGGGACAACAACATCAAGCATGTCCTGCTGATCAGCGTCGACGGCATGCATGAGGTCGATCTGCAGCGCTATGTCGGTTCCCACCCTTCGTCGAGCTTCGCCAGGCTGCTTGCGCATGGCGTGCATTTCGCCGATGCGCACACCTCCCGGCCCTCCGACTCCTTCCCGGGCCTGCTTGCGTTCATGACCGGCGGCACGCCGAAAACCCATGGCGTGTTCTACGACGACTCCTACGACCGCACGCTGTTCGCGCCCGGCAGCAACTGCCAGGGGCAGCCCGGCACCGAAGCGCTCTACGCCGAGAATCTGGCCTACGACATCACCAAGCTCGACGGCGGCGGCCCGGCCGGCTCCGACCACATCGACCCCGCGCATCTGCCGATGCGGCTGAAGGGCGGCAAGTGCGAGGTGGTGTATCCGCATCAATACCTGAAGCTGAACACTATCATGGAAGTCATCCATGCGGCGGGCAAGCGCACGGCGTGGTCGGACAAGCATCCGGCCTATGAGATCATCAGCGGTCCGTCCGGCAAGGGCCTCGATGAGCTCTACGCGCCCGAGATCAACTCGCTCTCGGTTCCGGGGCACCCGGGCGTTGACTGGACCACCGACCCGAGCTTCACGCGCACCTATGACCAGTTCAAGGTCACTGCCGTGCTCAATTGGATCAAGGGATTCGATCACACCGGCAAGACCAAGGTCGGCGTTCCCGCCATCTTTGGCATGAACTTCCAGTCCATCAGCGTCGGCCAGAAGGTGACCGCCGACGGGTACCTGGATGCTGCGGCGACGCCCAGCCCGCAACTTCAGGCGTCGCTCGACTTTGTCGATGTCTCGCTTGGCCAGATGCTGGATGCGCTGGCGGACCAGCACGTTGCCCGCGACACGCTGGTCATCGTCGGCGCCAAACACGGCCAGTCGCCGATCGACGTGAACAAGCTTCACATGCTGACCGGCAGCACCAATCCGAAGCTGGGCGGCGGCGTGCGCGCCGACGTGACCGATCCGGCTGACTTGCTGACGAATGGCGGCGTCCAGCTCGCCCAGGAAACCGCCGATGACGTTGCCTTGATCTGGCTCAAGAATCAGGGCGACGCCGAGAAGGCCGTCGCGATCCTCGAAGCTGACCGCAAGGCCAGCAACCGGGCCCACATCGAGAAGATCTTTGCCGGTGAGCAGCTGGTCGATCAGTTCGGCGATCCGGCGGCCGGCCGTACGCCTGATATCATCATCCAGCCGATCGCCGGCACGATCTACAGCGGGAGCAGCAAGAAGATCGCCGAACACGGCGGCTTCGCCGAGGACGACACGCATGTCCTGCTTGTCGTCTCCAATCCGAAGCTCGATGCCACAGTCGTCCGCGAGCGCGTCGCGAACAGGCAGGTCGCGCCCACCATCCTGAAGGCGCTCGGCCTGGAGCCGGAGGAGCTCGAGGCAGTGCGCGGCGAGGATCATACCCGCCTGCTGCCGGGCGTCCGGCTGAAGGACAAGAACTGACGGAACCAAGCGGGGCGAGCCACTTTCGTGGCTCGCCCCACGCCATGTGAAAGACCTTGCCGCTGCTTTGGCCACGCGCGCACGACCTGACGGCCCGTCCTGCCGTTCCATCAATTCAAAAACGGCATCAATCGATACTCCCTTGCACTTGGACACTTTCCCGCATGCGCCTCTAGGAGTCGCATTGAGGAAACATTTCGAGTTCTAAGGAGGCGCCTGATGAGCGCAGTGGTGTCCGCAACCGACGTGAGGAGGTCTCGCGTCAGGCTGTTCATCGTGACCATGCTGTTCCTGGTCACCACGGTCAATTACGCCGACCGCGCCACGCTTTCGATCGCGGGCCCCGCGCTTTCCAAGGAATTGCATCTCGATCCCGTCGCCATGGGCTGGATCTTCTCGGCCTTCGGCTGGTCCTATGTCGTCGCGCAGGTGCCGGGCGGCTGGCTGCTCGACCGCTACGGCTCGCGCCTCGTCTATGCCTTCAGCATCATCGTCTGGTCGCTGTTCACGATGATGCAGGGCTGGGTCGGCTTCTTCAGCGCTGGCACCGCGATCATCGTGCTGTTCGCGCTTCGCCTCCTGGTCGGCGTCGCGGAGGCGCCGTCCTTCCCAGCCAACGCCCGCATCGTCGCGGCCTGGTTTCCCGGCAATGAGCGCGGCACAGCGTCGGCCTTCTTCAATTCCGGCCAGTATTTCGCCACCGTGATCTTCGCGCCGCTGATGGGCTGGATCGCCCATGATTACGGCTGGCGCTACGTCTTCTTCGTGATGGGAGGGCTCGGAATCATCATGGGCCTCGCCTGGATCAAGACCGTCTACGGTCCGAAGGAGCACCCCGGCATCAACGAGGCCGAGTTCGACTACATCAAGGAGGGCGGCGCGCTGGTCGATCTCGACGCGCCCGATAACGACCTGGCGCACGAGCGTGCGCCGGATTCCGGTCCGAAATGGGACCATATCCGCCAGCTGCTCTCCAACCGCATGATGCTCGGCGTCTATCTCGGCCAGTACTGCATCAACACGCTGACCTATTTCTTCCTGACCTGGTTCCCGGTGTACCTCGTCAAGGAGCGCGGCCTGTCGATCCTGCAGGCCGGCTTCGTCGCGACGCTGCCCGCGCTGTGCGGCTTCATCGGCGGCGTGCTCGGCGGCGTCATCTCCGACGCCATCCTGCGCCAGACCGGATCGCTGACCATGGCGCGCAAGATCCCGATCGTCGGCGGCATGCTGCTGTCGATGTCGATCATCGCCTGCAACTATGTCGATGGCCAGGCGCTGGTGGTTGGCTTCATGGCGCTCGCCTTCTTCGGCAAGGGCATCGGGGCGCTCGGCTGGGCGGTCGTCTCCGACACCTCCCCCAAGGAGGCCGGCGGCGTCTCCGGCGGCCTGTTCAACTCCTTCGGCAACCTCTCCTCGATCACGACGCCCATCGTGATCGGCTACATCGTGGCCGCGACCGGCTCCTTCAACGGTGCACTGGTGTTCGTCGGCATCAACGCGCTGGTGGCCGCGGTCGCCTATCTCGTGGTGGTCGGCAAGATCGAGCGGGTGGTGCTCAAACGTTCCTCCTGAGCGCTCCGAGTGATCGGAGTGGGACAGGCAACTCAACGGCGGCTCACAAGGCCGCCGTCTTTGTTTTGGGGATGATCGATGCTAGAAGTGCCGGGGAAACGCCTTATTCATCTAAGGCATGTATCGATGTTCGACCTCAACCAGCTCCGCTGCTTCGTCACGGTGGCCGAAGAACTGCACTTCGGCCGTGCCGCGGTGCGGTTGAACATGACCCAGCCGCCGCTGTCCCGGCAGATCCAGGTGCTGGAGCACATCATTGACGCGCCGCTGCTGGAACGCACCAGCCGCTCGGTGCGCCTGACGCCGGCCGGGCGCAGCTTCTTGCCGGAAGCCCGCCGGATCTTGAAGCTCGCGGAAAGCGCCTCGCAGGTCGCCCGCCGCATCGCGCTCGGCAAGACCGGCTCGCTGAAGATCGGCTTTACGGCCGCGGCGGCCTACGGCTTCCTGCCCGAGCTGGTCGCGGCCTGCCGCGCCAAGCTGCCGGAGGTCGATTTCTCGCTGAAGGAGATGGTCTCGGGCGATCAGTTCGAGGCGCTGAGCTCGGGTCAGATCGATGCCGGCCTGCTGCGGCCGCCGATCGCGCGGCCGGAGCTTGCGAGCCGCCGCGTCGTCGCCGAGCCCCTGCTCGCCGCGATCCCGAGGAAGCATCCGCTGGCGAACGCCGAGAACATCACCATCAAGGATTTCGACGGCCAGCCCTTCGTAATGTATTCGCCCTATGAAAGCCGCTACTTCCACGATCTCTTGGTGGCGCTGTTCACCCGCGCCGACATCCTGCCGCGCTATGTCCAGCACCTGAGCCAGATCCACTCGATCCTCGCGATGGTGCGCGCCGGCCTCGGCCTCGCCATCGTGCCGGCTGCGGCCGCCGGCCTGAAAATCTCCGACGTTCGGCTGCGTCCCCTCAAGCTGCGCAACCGCGTTCCGGTCGAGCTCTTCATGGTCTGGCGGCGTGACGACGAGAACCCGCTGCTGTCCGCGCTGGTCAAGATCGCCAGCGAATTCTCCTCCGCGGAGGTGATGGAAGATTGATGCTCAATCCGCATCGGTCGATATAGGCTTTGGCTTGGACGCGCATCGAACGGTCTCCTAAACAGCGGCGCATGGACGCGCGGCCTTGTTGCGTCCTCCACAACACCGGAAACAGGGAGCAGCGCCCATGAGCAAGATGACCCCGCAGGAAATGGCCCAGAAGATCGGATCCGGCCTCCTGTCCTTCCCCGTTACGCCGTTCAAGGCGGACTATTCCTTCGACGAGGCGACCTACCGCGCCAACATGGATTGGCTGTGCGGCTATGATGTCGCAGGTCTGTTCGCCGCCGGCGGCACCGGTGAGTTCTTCTCGCTGACCCCGACCGAAGTGCCTGAGGTGGTCAAGGTCGCCGTCGAGGAGACCAACGGCCGCGTGCCGGTGCTCGCCGGCACCGGCTATGGCACCGCAATCGCCCGCGAGAT
Source organism: Bradyrhizobium genosp. A (assembly GCF_049949275.1). Taxonomy (NCBI): domain Bacteria; kingdom Pseudomonadati; phylum Pseudomonadota; class Alphaproteobacteria; order Hyphomicrobiales; family Nitrobacteraceae; genus Bradyrhizobium; species Bradyrhizobium genosp. A. The sequence goes on from NZ_CP188196.1 coordinate 5,766,142, forward strand.
CGCTGTTGGCGCCGAGAAGGCCGGCGCCGACGGCCTGTTGCTGCTGCCGCCCTACCTCACCCATTCCGAGCAGGAAGGCCTTGCCGCCCACGTCGAGGCCGTCTGCGCCTCCGTGAAGATCGGCGTCATCGTCTATAACCGCGACAACGCCATCCTCCAGCCCGACACGGTCGCCCGCCTCGCCGAGCGCTGCCCGAACCTCGTTGGCTACAAGGACGGTATCGGTGACATCGAATTGATGACCCGCGTCTACACCAAGCTCGGCGATCGCCTGACCTATGTCGGCGGCCTGCCGACCGCCGAGACGTTTGCGCTGCCCTATCTCGACATGGGCGTGACGACCTACTCGTCGGCTGTGTTCAACTTCGTGCCGGAATTCGCCACCAATTTCTACGCCGCGGTGCGCAAGCGCGACCATGCGACAATCCACGCCGGCCTGAAGGATTTCATCCTGCCGCTGATCGCGATCCGCAACCGCAAGAAGGGCTATGCAGTCTCGATCATCAAGGCCGGCATGAAGGTGATCGGCCGCGATTCCGGCCCGGTCCGCCCGCCGCTGACCGATCTCACCGAGCAGGAGATTGCGGAACTGACCGCGCTGGTGAAGAATCTGCCCGCCGCAGGATCGACACAACAGGCGGCAGAATAAAGCAAGACAACAGGGAGGCGCGTGCGATGGCCCAGACTGATATCTCCGGCGCGCCCGTCGCTGGCGCACCGGTCGTCACAACGATGCAGGTGATCCCGGTCGCGGGCCGCGACAGCATGCTCCTCAATTTGAGCGGCGCACACGCGCCGTTCTTCACCCGCAACATCGTCATCCTCACCGACAATGCCGGTCACACCGGCGTCGGCGAGGTGCCGGGCGGGCAAAAGATCTGGCAGACACTCCAGGACGCCCGCGATCTCATCATCGGAAAGACCGTCGGCGCGATGAACAACATTCTCGCAGACGTTCGCACGACCTTCGCCGACCGCGACGCCGGTGGCCGCGGCAAGCAGACGTTCGACCTTCGCGTGATGATTCACGCGGTCACTGCGATTGAATCCGCCCTGCTCGACCTGCTCGGCCAGCACCTCAATCTTCCCGTCGCGGCGCTGCTCGGCGAAGGCCAGCAGCGCAAGAGCGTCGAGACGCTCGGCTACCTCTTCTTCGTCGGCGACCGGCGCAAATCCAAGCTCGACTACGTCAAGGGCGAGACCGGCAAGCCCGACTGGTTCAACCTCCGCCATCAGGAGGCAATGACGCCGGGCACCGTCGTGCGGCTGGCGGAAGCCACGCAGGACCATTACGGCTTCGCCGACTTCAAGCTGAAAGGCGGCGTCTTGCGCGGCGAGCAGGAGATCGAGGCCGTCACGGCCATCGCAAAACGCTTTCCCGATGCGCGCGTCACGCTCGACCCGAACGGCGCCTGGTCGCTCGACGAGGCCATCAGCCTCTGCAAGAATATGCACGGCATCCTCGCCTATGCCGAGGACCCCTGCGGCGCCGAGGCCGGCTTCTCCGGCCGCGAGATCATGGCCGAGTTCCGCCGCGCCACGGGCTTGCCGACCGCAACCAACATGATCGCGACCGACTGGCGCCAGCTTTCACATGCGCTGCGCCTCGGTGCGGTGGACATCCCGCTGGCCGATCCCCATTTCTGGACCATGCAAGGCTCGGTGCGCGTCGCCCAGACCTGCCGTGACAACGGCCTGACCTGGGGCTCGCATTCCAACAACCACTTTGACATTTCGCTCGCGATGTTCACCCATGTCGGCGCCGCGGCCCCCGGCAAAGTCACCGCGATCGACACGCACTGGATCTGGCAGGACGGCCAGGCGCTCACCAAGGAGCCGCTCCAGATCAAGGGCGGCAAGATCGCGGTCCCGGATCGTCCGGGCCTCGGCATCGAGATCGACCGTGCGGCCATCGAGGCCGCGCATGAACTCTACAAGCAGCATGAACTTGGCGCCCGCGACGACGCCACGGCCATGCAGGACCTGATCCCCGGCTGGACGTTTGACGACAAGCGGCCCTGCCTCGTTCGGTAAGACAAGACATCCTCGGAGGAAAAAAGATGACTGCGATCCTCAAAAACTTCATCGGCGGTGAATGGGTCGACGGCTCAGGCGTCACCAAGAACATCAACCCCTCCAACACCAACGATCTGGTCGGCGAATACGCCAAGGCCGACAAGGCGCAGACCGAGAAGGCGATCGCGGCCGCGAAGGCCGCCTTCCCCGCCTGGGCCCAGTCGACGCCGCAGGTGCGCTACGACGCGCTGAACAAGATTTCTCTCGAAATCCTCGCCCGCAAGGAAGAGCTCGGCCGTCTGCTTGCCCGCGAGGAAGGCAAGACGCTCCCCGAGGGCATCGGCGAGGTCGCTCGCGCTGGCCAGATCTTTGCGTTCTTCGCCGGCGAGGCGCTGCGCCTGATCGGCGAGAAAGGCGCCTCCGTTCGTCCCGGCCTCGACGTCGAGCTGACCCGCGAGCCGGTCGGCGTCGTCGGCATGATCACGCCCTGGAATTTCCCGATCGCGATTCCCGCCTGGAAGATCGCGCCGGCGCTCTGCTACGGCAACACGGTGGTGTTCAAGCCGGCCGAGCTGGTGCCGGGCTCGGCACATGCGCTGTCCGAGATCATCACCCGCTCCGGCATTCCGGCAGGCGTCTTCAACCTCGTGGTCGGCTCCGGCTCCGTGGTCGGCCAGACCCTGCTCGACCACCCCGATGTTGCGGCGATCTCCTTCACCGGCTCGGTGCAGACCGGCCGCAAGATCGCGCAGGCCTGCGTGCTGTCGAATCCGATGAAGAAGTTCCAGCTCGAGATGGGCGGCAAGAATCCGCTGGTCGTGCTCGACGACGCGGACCTCAAGACCGCCGTCGAAGTCGCCATCAACGGCTCCTATTTCTCGACCGGCCAGCGCTGCACGGCGTCCTCCCGCCTGATCGTCACCGAAGGCATCCATGACCGCTTCGTCGCCGCGGTGGCCGAGCGCCTGAACGGCCTGTCGGTGGACGACGCACTCAAGGCCGGCGTCCATATCGGCCCGGTGGTCGATCAAAGCCAGCTCGACCAGGACCTGCGCTACATCAAGATCGGCCAGGACGAGGGCGCCAAGCTCGCCTTCGGCGGCGAGCTGCTCAAGCGCGAAACGCCCGGCCACTACCTCCAGCCGGCGCTGTTCACCGAAGCCAACAACAACATGCGCATCGCGCGTGAGGAGATCTTCGGGCCCGTTGCCGCCGTCATCCGCGCCAAGAACTACGAGGAAGCGCTGGCGATCTCCAACGACACCGAGTTCGGCCTCGCCTCCGGCATCTGCACCACCAGCCTGAAATATGCCTCGCACTACAAGCGCAACAGCGAGTCCGGCATGGTGATGGTCAATCTGCCGACCGCCGGCGTCGACTATCACGTGCCGTTCGGCGGCCGGAAGGGCTCGAGCTACGGCGCCCGCGAGCAGGGCTCCTATGCGCGCGAGTTCTACACAACAGTGAAGACCGCCTATACGTATCCGGGTTGATAGGCTGATATCGTAGGGTGGGTTAGCGTCAGCGTAACCCACCACGTCTCCCAGCGCGGAAGCATGGTGGGTTACGCCTTCGGCTAACCCACCCTACACTTTCGGAGTCCTCATGGACCAGTCAGTCGCGGCGAAAGAACAGCCCCGCTACATCAAGCTCAACGCGCGCGACAACGTCGCGATCGTGGTCAATGATTTCGGGCTTCCCGCCGGCTCCCGTTTTGCCTGCGGGCTGACGCTGCGCGCCTTCGTGCCGCAAGGGCACAAGACGGCACTGGTCGACATCGCACAAGACCAGCCGATCATCCGCTATGGCGAGGTGATCGGTTACGCGCTCTCGCCGATCCTGGCCGGCGAGTGGGTGGATGAGGCGCGCATCCGCATGCCGGAGGCCCCTGACCTCGACAAGCTGGAAATCTCCACCGCCGTGCCTCCACCGCTGCCGCCGCTCGAAGGTTTCACCTTCGAGGGCTACCGCAATCCGGACGGCTCGGTCGGGACAAAGAACATCCTCGGCATCTCCTCCTCCGTGCAATGCGTCAAGGGCACGATGGAATACGCGGTGAAGCGCATCCGCACCGAGCTGCTGCCAAAATACCCGAACGTCGATGACGTCGTGCCGCTGACCCACGCCTATGGCTGCGGCGTCGCCATCAACGCGCCCGACGCGGTGGTGCCGATCCGCACGCTGCAGAACCTCGCGCTCAACCCGAATTTCGGCGGCGAGATCCTGGTCATCAGTCTCGGCTGCGAGAAGCTTGCGCCCGAGCGGCTGGTGCCCGAAGGCATCAGCGATGCCATCGTGCGCATGCAGGACGAAGCCTTCGACGGCTTTGGCGCGATCGTCGACGCGATCATGACCCAGGCGGAGGCCCGCCTGAAAATCCTGAACAAGCGCACCCGCGAGACCTGCCCGGCCGCCGATCTCGTGATCGGCTTGCAATGCGGCGGCAGCGACGCGTTCTCCGGCGTCACCGCGAACCCCGCGCTCGGCTTCGCCGCCGACCTTCTGGTGCGCGCCGGCGCGACCGTGATGTTCTCCGAAGTCACCGAGGTGCGTGACGCCATCCAGCTCCTCACCCGCCGCGCCATCAACGAGGACGTCGGTCGCGCGCTGGTGCGCGAGATGGCCTGGTACGACTCGTATCTGGCCCGCGGCGGTGCCGATCGCAGCGCCAACACCACGCCCGGCAACAAGAAGGGCGGTCTCGCCAACATCGTGGAAAAGTCCTTGGGTTCGATCGTCAAGTCCGGCTCGAGCGCCATCACCGGCGTGCTTTCGCCTGGCCAGAAGGCGACGCAGAAGGGCATGCTGTTCGCGGCGACGCCGGCTTCCGACTTCATCTGCGGCACGCTCCAGCTTGCCTCCGGCATGACCTTGCAGGTGTTCACCACCGGCCGCGGCACGCCCTATGGCCTCGCCGCCGCGCCCGTGATCAAGGTCGCGACCCGCACCGAGCTGGCGCGGCGCTGGAAAGATCTGATCGATTTCGACGCGGGCGGCATTGCCACCGGCGAGAAGACGATCGAGGAAACCGGCTGGGACCTGTTCCGCCTGATCCTCGACGTCGCCTCCGGCCGCACCAAGCCGTGGTCGGACCGCTGGGGAATCCACAACGATCTCACGCTGTTCAATCCGGCGCCGGTGACCTGAGGTTCAGGAGCAGCGCGTCACGTCATGCTGCCCGGCATGAAGCACCGCACGCGCGGGTGGCCGTCGATATAGTGCTTCCACACCACGGTGCGGCCGATCTTGTTTGGCTCGGTGATCACGGCGCCGTCGGGCACGACGACCCACTCCTCATCGAGATGGACACGGTAGTGCCCCTTGTCGGACTCCCAGTCGACATCGGCGACGACATAGCCGTCAGCATCCGAGCAGCACTGTCCGTACTCGCTGCGCAGACTCTCGAACCAGGGTTTGAGTGGCGAGTTGGCGTAGCGTCCGTCGTCGCGCGCCATCGCCGATGTCGCCGGCAGCAGCGTCAGCCCCAGCAACGTCGCTGCACACAGTCTTGCAAGTCTCATAGCGTCATCTCACGGATCGAAGTCAGCGCCGCGAGGAACAGGCGACCTCGCTCACGACAGGCGCGGCTGCGGCGACTCGTTCCTCCGGCAGATTTGCCGACAGCTATGCAAATCCGGCGCCAGCACGCATTCCGGGGAACTACCGGCGCGACCGTCCCGCTTGATCTGCCAGCACGTCCTGCATCTGTGACGTGCCGACGGTCCCCGCACCTCATTTCGGAGGCTTTCCTTGTCGTGTCTGGACGTGTACGAAGCTGGCGCAGATGCGACCGCTATTCGCTTAACCGGCTGTTTCAAATGGAAGAATTGGGTATCGGCGTGACAGGCATTGGACCGTCAGCGCTATGAGCGACTCGAAGGACCTGCTTCCCGATGAACAGGATCCGACCGATTTGCCCGCAAACCAGGTGCAGTTTGCGCTGGTGATTTCGCGCATGCTCGAGACGGTGAAAGACGACGCCGACGCCCGGCGGCAGATGGTCTACGATCTCGCCCGCTACAAGCTCCAGCAACAATTCACCTACGCCGACGCGAAAAACATCGACAAGATGAAGCAGGCCCTCGAGATCGCGATCGACGAGGTCGAGAAGTTTTCGCGCGAACAGGCACCGCTGGAGCGCTTGCCGCAACAACAACTCACGTCGGTCAGGGTGGCCGAAGCAGGCACTCTTCTGGTATCCGGCGAGGCGACCGTTTTGCCTTCTGGGATCGGGAAGTCCCGCAGCAAGCGGCCTGCGGTCTCGGGCCCGCTCCTGCCGGTGATCAAGCGCACAGCAGCCATCCTTGTCGTCGTTGGCGCAGTCGTCGCAATCGTCTCGCATCGAGACAAGATCGCCGCGCTGCGCCGGCTGACTTCGTCGCAGACGCCGGAGATCGCGCAGGTCACGCCCAAGCCCGAGACGACGATCACGGTCGCCAAGCCGGAAATAGTTCCCTCCGCCGCTCCGCCACCGGCGCGCGTGCTTCCGAGCGATTACGGCATCTATGCCTTGATCGACGACAAGTCGCTGGCTGAGTTGAACGCGACCAGCGTGATGGCGCCGGACATGCGCATTGCGATTTCACCGGAGTTCAAGAGGCCCGATCGACCGCATCTGCCGAACGGCCACGTCAAGTTCATCGTGTTCCGCCGGGACATCGCAAATGTGATCCCCGAGCGCGTCGAGGTCCGTGTTGTCGCGAAGGTCAGCGAGTTTTCGACCGACGCTGCAGGCAAGACGACGGGGGGCGGAGACGGCGTCGGCGTGATCCGCAATTTCTCCTATCCGTTCCGGATCTCGCCGATTCCGGGGAAATCCGAGATGTACGAGCTTCACGCCAGCGATGCGGAGCTCGAGCTTCCGCCGGGACATTACGTCCTGAGCCTGGGATCGCAGGCCTATTATTTTCAGATTGACGGTGAGATCGCCGATCCCCGGCAATGCCTCGAGCGGGTCGTTGCCGGCAACGGCACGTTCTATGCGCCTTGCAGGAAGGCGCGGACGTATTGAGGTCCGTTGCCCGGGCAGCGTGAAAGCTGCCTACTTCTTCGCTGCCGGCGCCATCATCATCGCGCCACCCTTTTTGGCCGCGGGCGCGGGCGCCGGCTTGGTCGCGGCGGCCTGTGCGGGGAGATATTTGGCGACGATGGCGGGATCGACTTCGGCGATATTTGCATCCGGCAAACGCTGCCAGCTTTCGTCCTTGCCGAACAGGGAAATGCCGAGGAAGCCGCGCATGGTCAGGATCTGACCATCCGGGCTCACCGTCATCTTGGCCTTCCAGATGTTGCCGTCGCGCGGATTGACGACGTTGCCGCCTTCATACTTCAACCCGTCGCGCTTCATGTCGCGGATGAAGGAGAGCCCGAGCACCGGCTGGTTCTTGCGATCGTCCGTGCATTTCGTGCAGGCCTCGTTCGGATCGTCGCCGGGCCGCGGAAACGTCTTGGCGATGACGCCTTCGAAGATGCCGTTGTGGTCGATGAAGAGGAACCAGCCCACCGTCCTGCCTTCTTCGACCTTCTGCCAAAGGCCCGCAGCGGTTGGCTGCGCTGGCGCCGCAGCCGGGACTTGCGCCGCAGCCGGGCTTGCCGCGCCGAGCGACAGCGCGAGCGCGAGGAACGGGAGCAGCCGAAAGCTGGAAGAGAGATGCCGCATTATGATCACCTTGCTAGCCACGACTGGAATGGCCGCAGACTACGGCGATTTCGCGAACGATTCCAGCACCGGAAACATGGCGCATCGCCCGTCCGCTCCCGTCGCGATCAGTTGACACCGAGCTTCTTTTGCAGGCTGGAGGACGAGGTCGTGTACTGGAACACGAGCCGCTTCTCCGGATAGACATAGCGGTGGGCCTTCTGCGACATCAGTGCGCCCTCGTGGAAGCCGCACAGGATCAGCTTGATCTTGCCGGGATAGGTATTGATGTCGCCGATGGCGAAGATGCCGGGTACGTTGGTCTCGAACGCGGAGGTCTCGACCGGCACCAGATTGTTCTCCAGCGCAATGCCCCAATTCGCGACCGGACCGAGCTTCATGGTCAGTCCGAAGAACGGCAGCATGGTGTCGCAGGCAATATCGCTGACATTGTTGTCGTTGCCCTTGACGGTGGCGCCGGTCAGTTGGCCATCGGCACCTGAGAGCGCAGTGACCTGGCCGAGCCGCAGATCCATCTTGCCGTCGGCCACCAGCGCGCGCATCTGCTCGACGCTGTGGGGCGCGGCACGAAAATCGTCGCGCCGGTGCAAGAGCGTGATGCGCTTGGCCAGCGGATGCAGATTGAGCGTCCAGTCGAGCGCGGAATCGCCGCCGCCGACGATCAGCACATTCTTGTCGCGGAACGTCTCCATCTTGCGCACGGCGTAGTGCACCGAGGTGCCTTCATAGGCCTCGATCCCCGGCACCGGCGGACGCTTGGGCTGGAACGAGCCGCCGCCGGCCGCGATCACCAGCACCTTGCATTCGAACACCTTGCCGGTGTCGGTGGTGCAGCGAAACGCGGGATCGCCGATCTTCTCCACGGTCTCGATCATCTCGCCGAGATGGAAGGTCGGGTGGAACGGCTTGATCTGCTCCATCAGCGCGTCGGTGAGGCCCTGCCCCGATACATGCGGGATGCCGGGAATGTCGTAGATCGGCTTTTCCGGATAGAGCTCGGCGCACTGGCCGCCGACCTTGTCGAGGATGTCGACGAAATGCGCCTTCATGTCGAGAAGGCCAAGCTCGAAGGCGGCGAACAGACCGCAAGGGCCGGCGCCAATAATCAGCACATCGGTTTTGATCACGTCGCTCATGTCGTCTCTTTATCGGTCGTTAGCGGTTGGACGGCGCCCTTTGGGCCGAGGTGACCCTGCCTGTCTAGCCAACGGGGATGGATCAGGGAAGGCATAAAAGCGGGAGCGCCCCGCAGCCGCGCCCACTTGCCGGGTCAAAATAACTGGGCTGTAACGAGCTTGGATATGACGGAGATCAATCGGTGAACGCACCAAGCCGCCTCGATACGACGCCGCGCCTGGAGGACTTCCCTTTTCGCCTCGGCGACAACGTCCGCTTCGGCGATCTCGACCCGAACCAGCACGTCAACAACGCGGTCTACGCCACTTATTTCGAGACCGGCCGCGTCACGCTGATGAAGAGCCCGGAATACGGGCTGACACCGCCAGGGCTCGCCTGGATCATGGTGCGGCTCGACATCCATTTCCGCGCCGAACTGCACTGGCCGAACACGATCGAGCTCGGCCTCGGCGTGGTGAAGCTCGGACGCACGTCAGTAACCTTCGAGCAGGTCGTGTTTTCGAACGGGACGTGCATCGCGTCAGCAACGTCCGTCGGCGTCTTGCTCGACGAGGCGACGCGCCGGCCAGCACCGCTGACCGCAGAGGTGATCGAGAAATTCAAACCCTGGCACAAGCGCGGCATCGAGGTCGCGCCGCCGAACGCTTAAGTCAGAAAGATCAGGCCTGGCGTTCCGGCGTCGACACCACGAGCCCGTCGAGCTCGTCGGAGACCTTGATCTGGCAGGACAGGCGCGAGTTCGGGCGCACGTCGAAACCGAAGTCGAGCATGTCCTCTTCCATCGGCGTCGGGCTGCCGACCTTCTCGCGCCAGGCTTCGTCGACATAGACATGGCAGGTCGCGCAGGCGCAGGCGCCGCCGCACTCGGCTTCGATGCCGGGAACGCTGTTGCGGATGGCGGCTTCCATCACGGTTGCGCCGTTCTCGACTTCCACCGTGCGGGTTTCGCCCTTGTGGTCGACAAAGTGAATTTTGGCCATGAGTGCTCGTGCTGCCGCGATCTGGGGAAAAAGGAGGGTCCGGGCTGTCCTATAACGGGTCGGTCAGGGCAGCGCCATAGCGTTTTCAAGCGAAGTGGATACCGGTTCGCGGGCAGAAAACGCGTCAAAACAAACAAAAGACTAGTGCGCAGTCCACCCGCACTTGTGGGAGCCGCCGGCCTAGTGCTTGAGGATCGCCGCAATGGCCGCGCGAACCTCGGCGACCGCTTCTTTCAGCGCGGCGAAGGCGTGGGGCTGGTTGTGGCCGATCCGGACCGCGGTTTCCAGGCTGGCGGCGGCATCCGCGACCGCAAAGGCGCCGATCCCGCGCGCCGAGCCTTTAAGCTTATGCGCGAGCGCGCCGGTCTCGGCCGGCAGCGCCGTCATCGCCGAAATCAGCCGAACCGCCTGCTCGGCGAACATCGCAAGCACTTCGTGCTCCAGCTCGGCATCGCCGAGCGTCATGCGCGAGAGGTGGTCGAGGTCGAGAGGGCTGTCGATGGGCGCAAGCGGGGGCGAGGGCATCCAGTCCATCCGTTGCAGTTCAGGCATCATGGCGCAGGCCCCGGCATCGCGCGACGGTCCGCCGGTCCGGCGGTTCGCCCCCACCGAAGCATGGAAATGGTTAACGAAGTGTTTGGGCCGCTTTACGCAAATCCGCCCGTTTATTGACGAAAAGTTGCCGCAATCGGCCAAGTTCGGTGGAGAATTTCATTTAGGCCTAAGGTGTTACGGCGCGATCCTGTTAACGATGATTAAGATTGTCTTAATGGTGGGCATTTCATTCGCGACGCTCTGCCAATAGGATGTTGCAGAAATTGGCGGACAAGCCGTCCGGGTGGGGATGGCTCGGAGATCCGCGCAAGCGGCATGATCCGGTCTGTGGGCTTGCGTAGCGCGCAGGGCTCGCGGGGGGACGCGTAAAAGTAACGAGGGCTCGGACTGAACATGGCGAACACTCCGAAAAAGGTCAAAGACCCCACAGAAGTTGCGCTTTCTGCGATCCAGGAAGCCCTCAACATCAGCGACACGGCTGCCGACACCAGCCGCAACGCATCGATGCGCAACGAAACGGCGCCTCCGGTGACGCCGCCCGCACCTCCCGTGTTCGACGAGCCGGCGTTTGAGCCGCGCCCCGCCGCCAACGAACGCGCCACCGTGTTCGATACGATCGAGGAACCGCGCTCGTCGCGCCGCGCCGCCAATGACGACCGCGAGACCATCGGCCGGCTGCTCCAGTCGTTGCAGACGGGCCGCCCTGCCCGCAACATCTACGCCGGCGCGACCATCTTCACCATCATCTGGCTTGCGGCCTGCGCCGCGCTGACGGTCGGCTTCCTGCCCTCGATCCAGGCCGCGATGGGCCAGAGCGGCGGCGTGCTGGCCATCGCCGGCCTCGTCACCATGTTCTTCGCGCCGATCATGCTGTTCTACTTCCTCGCGAGCCTGGTCTGGCGCGGCCAGCAGATGAGCCAGGTCGCACAGGCGATGGCGCAGGTCGCGATCCGCTTCTCCGAGCCGGAAGGCTCGGCGTCCGATTCCATGGTCACCGTCGGCCAGGCCATCCGCCGCGAGGTCGCGGCGATGGGCGACGGCATCGAGCGCGCCATCGCGCGCGCCGGCGAGCTCGAGACGCTGGTCGCCAACGAGGTCGCCGCACTCGAGCGCGCCTATTCCGACAACGAGGTGCGCATCCGCGCCCTGCTCCAGGACATCGCGCATCAGCGCGACAATCTGGTCGGCCAGGCCGAGCAGGTCCGCAGCGCCATTTCCGGCGTGCAGATCGACCTCCGCCACGACATCGCGCTGATCTCGGACGCGATCGCCTCGCGCGTCGACGAGGTCGCGAAATCCATCACCGGCGCGCTGGAAGAGCGCGGCGCCCATATCACCGGCGCGCTGAGCCATGCCGGCGACAACATGATCCTGGCGCTCGGCGAGCGCGGCGGCGACCTGCTCGACCGCCTCGAGGAGGCCAGCGCCGAGACCACCCGCGCGGTGCTCGACGCCAGCGAGCGGCTGACCACCAGCCTCAACTTCAAGACCGGCCACGTCCACGACGAGTTCGTCGACCTCGCCGACCGCGTCCACGAGATGCTGAACGAGCGCATCGACCGCATCACCGGCGAGTTCGAGCAGCGTTCCGCCGCGATCGTCGACGGCATCTCCGAGCGCACCGAGCAGGTGCATGACTCGCTGAAGAATTCGTCGGACTCGCTGCTGCTCGAGCTCGAGCTGCGCTCCAACGACCTCTCCGCCAAGATCGACGACGCCGGCAACCGCCTCGCGGGCCAGATCATGACCTCCGGCGACAAGGCGAGCGAAGCGCTCGACGCCACGGTCAACACCCTCGTCGCCAAGGTCGTCAGCCAGACCGAGACCGCGCACGACTCGCTGTCGCTGCAGATGAGCGCGTTCGACGAGCTGGTGAAGAACCAGGGATCCGAGCTAGTCGAGAAGTTCGCCCGCGATTCCGGCACGCTGGGCGCCCTGATCACGCGCCACATCTCCGAGTTCGACCGCACCGTGAAGACGTTCGGCGGCGAGATCGTCGAGCGCATGGGCCAGCGCACCCAGGACATCCATGAGTCGCTGAAGACCTATGTCGACAATTTCGACACCCGCTTCACCTCCAACGGCGGTGCGATCACGGCTGTGCTCGACCAGCGCCTGGTCCAGTTCGAAACCACGATCGGCGAACGCGTCACCAACCTCGACGCCTCGCTGAACGGCAAGATCGCGAGCCTCGACGGCACCATCGAAGGCCACATCAAGACCTTCGACGGGCAGCTTGTCGGCCGGGTCGCAGAACTCGAGCAGTCGTTCGATACCCGCGCCAGGTCAGTGACCGAGACCATCGATGGACGTCTCAACACGCTGTCCACGACGTTGACCGACGGTGCGACGCAGGCGATCCAGTCGATCGATACGCGGTTGACGCATCTCACGACGACGCTCACCGGCGGTGCGTCGCAGGCACTCGAGTCCATCGACTCGCGCCTGACCAACCTCACGACGACGCTGACCGACGGTGCATCGCAGACGATCCAGGCGATCGATACACGCCTGACGCATCTGACGACGACCTTCAACAGCGGCGCATCGCAGGCGCTGGAGTCCGTCGACAGCCGCCTGACCTACTTGACCTCGGCGCTGACCAACGGCGCATCGCAGGCCGTGCAGTCGATCGACACCCGCCTCACCCTACTGACCTCGACGCTCACGGACGGCACCGCGCAAGCGATCGAGGCGGTCGACCGCCGGATCACCAGCGTCGCCGACCTCATCGACGGCCGCAGCATGCATCTGACCGACACGGTCACGGCACGCTTCCAGGACATCCACCAGGCGATCGAGACCAAGGTCGGTTCGGTTGCCAACGACATCGACGTGCGCGTGGCACAGTTCGAAGACCTGCTCGGCTCGCGTGTCGAGGCCGTCGCCGGCCGCATCGAAAGCAGTGGCCGCCAGGCCAGCGAGGACATGATGTCCCGCGCCGAGATGATCTCGACCGCGATCCGCTCGCATGTCGAGGACGCCGAGCGCTCGCTCACCAACCTCGTGGTCAACACCAGCGAGACGATCCAGACCGGTGCGCGCACTGCGCAGCAGTCGCTGATGACGGTCTCCTCCGACGTCAACGCCCAGCTCAAGATGACCTCCGCCGAGGTCGAACGCTCGCTGACCGCGGTCGGCACCGGTGCTGCGAACTCGATCCTGACCAGCGCCCGCGAGGCGCAGTCGAGCCTGGTCGCGGCATCGGGCGATGCCTCCAACCAGATCAAGGGGCTCGCGGCCGACGTCGAACGCACGTTGTCCGCAGCCGGCTCGGCCACCGCGGCCTCGATACTAGCCGGCGCCCGCGAGGTGCAGACCACGCTCGTCACCGCCTCGTCGGACGCGGCCAACCACGTCAAGACGCTCACCGCCGACGTGCAGCGCTCGCTGTCGCTGGCCGGCTCCGCCACGGCGGAATCGATCACCGCCGGCGCCCGCGATGCGCAGGGCACGCTGATCGCCGCCTCGACCGAGACCGCCAACCAGATCAAGGCGCTGTCCTCCGACGTGCAGCGCTCGCTCTCGATGGCGGGCACCTCGACGGCCGAGTCCATCATGACCGGCGCGCGCGAGGCCCAGAGCACGCTCGTCAATGCGTCCTCGGATGCGGCGAGCCAGGTCAAGTCGCTCGCGGCCGAAGTGCATCGCTCGCTGTCGCAGGTCGGCCAGACCACCGCCGAGACGATCACGGCCAGCGCCCGCGATGCCCAGAGCACCCTGCTCGCGGTCTCGGCCGAACAGACCGGCCAGGTCCGTTCGCTCGCAGCCGAGATGCAGCGCGCGCTGGCGACCGCCGGCGGCGCCACCATCGAGGCGCTCACCAGCGGCGTGCGCGAGGCCCAGGGCACGCTGATCACTGCGTCGACCGACGCAGCGAGCCAGATCAAGTCGCTGACGACCGACATCGAGCGCACGCTGACCGCGGTCGGTGCTGATACCGCCTCCACCATTCTCAGCAGCGCGCGAGAGGCGCAGACCTCGCTGACATCGACCTCGGCGGATGCCGCAAGCCAGATCCGCACGATCTCGACCGAGATCGAGCGCGCATTGAGCACGGCCACGGCCAACGCGACCAACGACATCCAGACCAGCGCGCTCAACGCCCAGAATGCGTTGATCAACGCCTCCAACGAGGCGAGCTCGCGGGTCAAGTCGAGCTCGGCCGACGTCGAGCGCTCGGTGCTCTCCGCCTCGAGCAGCTTCGGCCAGGCCATGACCGGCAAGACCGACGAAATCGTCACCTATGTGCAGCAGCAGTCCGACCGCCTCGCGAACATGATCGACGCCAAGCGCGGCTCGCTCGTGGACGCGATCGGCTCGAAGACCAGCCAGCTCACGCTCGACATCGACCGCGTCACCTCGGACGCGCTGAAGTCGATCGAGACGCGCGGCCACGCCTTCTCGCAGACCATGATGGGCAACGGCAACGAAGTCGCCCGCACCATCAACGCGGCAAGCGAGATCGCGACCAGCGCGGTCGGCAGGTCGCTCAAGGACCTCGAACAGGCCTCGCGTGCTGCGATCGACCAGTCGCGCCAGGTCTCGATCGCGGCTGTCACCGAGATGCAGGAGACCAGCAAGATCCTGCGCACCGACACGGTCGCCCTGTTCGAGCGTCTGCGCGAAGGCAACATCCTGCTCCAGGAGGTGCTGACCGGTGCGCACGACAACCTCAACTCGCTCGAGCGGGCGCTGGTGACGCGCGTCGCCGACTTCGTCTCGGCGATGAACGACGTCACCTCGCGCAACGGCGCTGCGACGCAGAACCTGGAAGACCAGCTCAACGTCTTCAACACGAAGACCACGCGGGCGCTCCAGGATCTCGGCGAGTTGTCGACGCAATTCGACGCGCACGGCAAGGCGCTCGTCGATGCCGCGCAGGTCGTCGAGCAGAGCAACAAGAACACCACCGCCTCGCTCGCCGAGCGCAAGCAGGCGCTGGAATCGCTCGTCACCACCATCGACCTGCGCACCACCGATCTCGACCAGCGCCTGTCGCGCTTCACCGGGCTGCTCGATGAGTCGCTCGCCGCTGCCGAAGAGCGTGCCCGCGACATCGCTCGCGTGGTCGCGGAGACCGCCGGCGCAGGCTCGGCCGCGATCACCCGCCAGTTCGAGGCGGTGCGGTCGGCGTCCGAAGAGGAGCACCGCCAGACCATCGAGGCCATGCACGACATCTACCGCCAGACCACCGACGAGGCGGATGCGATGTTCAAGCAGTCGGCCGAGAAGTTCGGCAACCTCGTCTCCAGCATGAAGCAGATGGCGTTCGAGATGCACAACGAGCTCGAAGCCACCCGCAACGAGCTGCGCCGCGGCGTGCTCGAAATGCCGCAGGAGGCCGCCGAGAGCACGGCGCAGATGCGCAAGGTGATCGTCGACCAGATCGAGGCGCTCGCCGAGCTCAACCGCATCGTGGCCCAGCACGGCCGCGGCCTCGACGTCACCACGACGGGCCGCGCCAGCGTGCAGCGCCAGGAAGAGCCGATGCTGGCGACCGTCGGCGGCCGCAGCAGCGAAACGCGCGTCCGCGAAAGCACCAGCGCCTCGACCCTGCCGCCGCCGGATCTCGGCGTGCCCGTCTCGCGTCGCACCGAGGCACCGCCGGTGGCCCCTGGCGGCAACGACCAGGGCCGCGACGGCTGGCTGTCGGATCTGTTGAACCGCACGGACGCCAATCAGGCTGCTCCGACCGGTCGTGAGGCCCCGCGCGGCCGCCAGGCTGCACCCGCTCCGCAGCCGCAGGCCCCGCAGAGCAGCGGCAATCCGCTGGAATCGCTGTCGCTCGACATCGGCCGGCTGATGGACCGCAACCTCGCCACCGAGATGTGGGACCGCTACCAGCGCGGCGAGAACAAGGCCTTCACCAAGCGCCTGTACACGCCCGCCGGCCAGAAGGCCTTTGACGAGGTCGCCCGCAAGTATCGCGCCGACCGCAACTTCAAGGGCACGGTCGACCGCTACATCGGCGAGTTCGAACGCCTGCTCGACGAAGTCGCCCGCGACGGCCGCGGCCCGCAGGAGCTGCGCAGCCACCTGACCTCGGAGACGGGCCTGGTGTACACGCTGCTCGCTCATGCGGCGGGCCGGCTGGGGTAAGCGAAGCTCGCAGGTTGCGAATGCAAACGGAGGCCTCACGGCCTCCGTTTTTGTTTCGCGCGCGTCATTACGCCGGCGGCTCACTGCGCACGGGAATTGCGGCGCCCCCACAACCACCGTCATTGCGAGGAGCTCTTGCGACGAAGCAATCCAGGCTCCCTCTGCGGAGACAGTCTGGATTGCTTCGCTACGCTCGCAATGACGGAGGAGAGAGCGCGAACGAACCGCCTACTGCCGCCGGCGCTCCGTTGCGGCCGGCTTCGACGGTTCGGCCGCCGCCGGCGCGGCGGCCGGCGCGTTGTTGCTGGCGCCGAACAGGACGCGGGTCGGGTTGCGATCAAAGTTGTTCACGGCGCGGCTGATGTCGCCGAGCGTGCGGCGGCCGTCGGTCATCAGCGCGCCGGAGCGCTTGTCGAAATCATCGGCGAGCTCGCGGATCGACTTCACGGTCAGGAACAGCTCGCCACCGTCCTTGCCGCCGGCGAGCGTGTTGAGGCCGAGCATGAGGTTGTCGGCCTTGAGCATCACGCCGTCGACCTTGGCCATCACGCCGTCGATCTTCTCGGAGTTGCGCGCGAGCGAGTTGGTGAAGGTCTCCAGGTTCTTCAGCGAGTTCTTCACCGACTCCTGGTTGTCGGCGACGATCTTGTTGATGTTCTGCAGCGTGCCGCGGATCGCCTCGGTGACGTCCTGGAGCTTGTTCGGATCGGCCGTCAGCGTCGGGATGCCGTCCTCGTCGAGCGGCGGCGGCGGAGCCGCCTCCTCGCCGCCCTTGAGCGAGATCGCGGCGACGCCGGTCAGGCCCTGGAATTCGAGGCCGACCAGGGTGTCCTTGCGGAGCGGCGTGTTGTTCTCGATCATGGCGAGTGCGACAACCCGCCGCGGATTGTCGAGCTTCACCGAGACCACTTCGCCGACCCGGATACCGTTGAAATTGACGCTGCCGCCGTTGCGCAGGCCCGCGGCCGGGCCCTCGAACACGACGCGGAAGGGGCTGCGCTGCTTGGTGGTGTGCAGCGACTGGAACCACAGCACGAAGCCGATCGCAGCCGCGATCACCGCCAGCGTGAAGGATCCGATCAGTACGTAATTCGCCCGCGTTTCCATCAGCTGCTCCGGCTACTCAAGTCACGACCGCGCGGGCGCGCTTGCCATGGAAATACTGCCTCAGCCAGGGATGCTGCGAGGCCTGCATGTCGGCGATCGACCCTGCCGCAATGATCTTACCGTTCCCTAAAACGGCGATCCGATCGCAAGCGGTGTAAAGGCTGTCGAGGTCGTGGGTTACCATGAAAACGGTCAGCCCCAAAGTACGCTGCAGCGTCCTGACCAGATCGTCGAACTCGCCGGCGCCGATCGGATCGAGGCCCGAGGTCGGCTCGTCCAGGAAGACGAGGTCGGGATCGAGCGACAACGCGCGAGCCAGAGCGACGCGCTTGATCATGCCGCCCGACAGTTCCGAGGGGAAACGCTCGGCCACCTCCGGCTTGAGGCCGACCATGGCGAGCTTGGCCATGGTGATCTCGTCCATCAGCCGCTGCGAGACCCGCAGATATTCGCGCATCGGAAACTGGATATTTTGGCGCACGGTGAGCGAGGAGAACAGCGCGCCCTGCTGGAACAGCACACCCCAGCGCCGCTCGACGTTGCGGCGCTGCGATGTGTTGGAGGAATCCAGATCGACGCCGAACACCTCGATGGAGCCCGCGACCTTCGGCACCAGGCCGATGATGGTGCGCGTCAGCACCGACTTGCCCGCCCCAGAGGGACCGACGAAGCCGAGGATCTCGCCGCGCTTGACGTCGAGGTTGAGGCCGTCGAGCACCCGCGTCGCGCCGAACTGCACGGTGATGTCGCGGACGCGGATGATGGGGTTTTGAATCGCGTTTTGAGCTTCTTGCGCCATCGTCACATTCCGATCGAGGCGAAGAAGATGGCGAACACGCCGTCCATGACGATGACGAAGAAGATGCCCTTCACCACTGACGCCGTCGTGTGCTGTCCAAGCGATTCCGCGCTGCCCTGCACCGCGAGGCCCTCGACGCAGGCGACGATGCCGATCACCGCGGCCATGACAGGCGCCTTGACGATGCCGACGATGAAATGGTCGATCGAGATGGCGTCGCGCAGGCGCAGCAGAAACGCTTCGGGATCGACGCCGCCATAGAGCCAGGCGACGAGCCCGCCGCCATAGAGCGCGGCCATCGCGCCGAGGAAGGCGAGGATCGGCAGCGCCAGCACCAGCGCCAGCATGCGCGGCAGCACCAGAACCTCGATCGGATCGAATCCCATCGTGCGCAGCGCGTCGATCTCCTCGCGCATCTTCATCGAGCCGAGCTCGGCGGTGTAGGCGCTGCCCGAGCGGCCCGCGACCATGATCGCGACCAGCAACACGCCGATCTCGCGCAACACCAGCACGCCGAGCATGTCGACAACGAAGATGTCGGCGCCGAAGCGGCGGAAATGGAAAATGCCCTGCTGGGCGATGATGCAGCCGATCAGGAAGGTGATCAGCACGATGATCGGCACCGCGCGCCAGCAGACCTGCTCCAGATGATGCACGGTCGAGGTCAGGCGGAGTGAGCGGGGGTGGATCAGAACGCGCCCCCCGGCCGCGAGCACAGCGCCGAGCATGTCGATCAAACCCGCAACCGTGCCGCCGATGCCGGCGACGGTGCGCCCAATCTGCTCCAGCATGCCGGTGATGGTGATCGTGCTTCTATCGACCACCGGGGTCGCCCTGACCCGCCGCACCTCGTCGACCAGGCTCGAATAATTGGCCGACAGCCCCGCGATCTGCGCCTCGACGGCGCCTTGGGTCAAGCTGCGGCGCAGCCGCTCGATCAGCCAGGCACCAAAGGTATCGAGCTTGGCGACCTCGGAGACGTCGATGAAGATGCTTTGGGGGCTGCCGGCGAGCTTCTCGGCGTCGGCCACCATCCGCTCCAGGACCGGCGCAAAGCTCGCGGTCCAGGTTCCGGTGGCGCAGAGGGCCAGCGCGTTGCCTTTGGCAATCCGTTCCAGCTTCGGATCGCCGCTCAAGGTGTCCGCTCCCTGACCTGGGCGGAGGAAATCAGATCGTTGCGCACGCGCCCTTACCCAGAAAAGGTATCCCCAACTGGTTAATGTTAGTTGCTAGAGGTAACCAGCAGGTTCAGATTTCGCCAGAGTTCAAAATGACTTCCAGCAAAGTTCCTGCCCTTGCCGCGCGAATCGAGCGGTTTCCCATCGCCGGCAGTTTCACGATCAGCCGGGGCGCCAAGACTGAAGCCGTGACCGTTATGGCCGAAGTGAGCCAGAACGGCCTGACCGGCCGCGGCGAATGCGTCCCCTATCCTCGCTATGGCGAGACGCCTGAGGCAACGCTGGCCGCGATCGAGGCCATGCAGGCAGCCGTGGCAGGCGGGCTGACGCGGCAGGCCCTCCAGGCCGCCATGCCGCCCGGTGCGGCCCGCAATGCGCTGGATTGCGCCCTGATCGACCTGGAGGCCAAGGCGGCGGGCCTGCGGGCCTGGAACCTGCTCGGCCGCCCGGAACCGGTCGAGCGCACCACGGCCTATACGATCTCGCTGGGCACGCCTGAGGCCATGGCGGCGGCGACCGCCAGGGCGGCGCACCGGCCGCTGCTCAAGATCAAGCTCGGTGGCGACGGCGACGGGCTGCGGATCGCAGCCGTGCGCCAAGCGGCGCCCGAGTCAGAGCTGATCGTCGATGCCAACGAGGCCTGGACCGAGGCCAATCTGGAGCAGAACCTCGCCGCCTGCGCCGCCGTCGGCGTCACCCTGGTGGAGCAGCCGCTGCCGGCCGGCAGGGACGACGCGCTGGCGCGGATCAAGCGACCGCTCGCGGTCTGCGCCGACGAGAGCGTGCATGACCGCAACTCGCTGGCCCCCTTGCGCACGCGCTACGACGCCGTGAACATCAAGCTCGACAAGACCGGCGGTCTCACCGAGGCGCTTGCCATGGCCGATGCCGCGCGGGCGCTCGGCTTCGAGATCATGATCGGCTGCATGGTCGCGACCTCGTTGTCGATGGCGCCCGCCATGCTGGTAACCCCGCAGGCCCGCTTCGTCGATCTCGACGGCCCCTTGCTGCTGGCGCGCGATCGCGACCATGGGCTTCGTTACGACGACAGCCTGATCTATCCGCCGGAGTCTTCGCTCTGGGGCTGAGCCTTGAGCCGATGCCGCGCCGACCAGATCACAATCGCACCGGCCGCGGCCATCGCGGCCATGACGTAGTACAGGCCGTCACCGATGCGGGCGTAGATCGCGCCTGAGGCGATCGAGGTCGTCGCGCCCAACAATCCGCTGCAGGCAGCATAGTAACCCTGCCCCCGCGCAATCTGATGCGACGGCACGCGCTGCACCAGCAAATTCATGGTGCCGACGATGGTCATGCCGAAAGTGAGGCCGTGGCCGAGCTGCGCGATCGCGAGCAGCGCCAGCTGCGGCTCCTGCGCCGTGACGATCCAGCGCAGCACCGCGCTCACGCCGCCGATCGCCATCAGCGACGATGGATGCAGCGAGAAGCGCGGCGACAGCGCGAAGACGACGATCTCGGCGATCACGCCCAGCGTCCAGAGTCCTGCGATTGTGAACCCACCGAGCCCATGGGCCTGCCAGCTGATCGCCGAAAATGAGTAATAGGCGGCATGACTGCCCTGGATCAGCGCCGCCGAAATGATGACCAACCAGAAGCCGGCATCGCGCAGCAGGGCGTTGCTGGCGTGCTTTTCCGCGGTCCTGCGCCTGACATCGTCGAGCGGCTGGAGCAACAGGCCTGCGATGGCCGCAACGAGAGCCCATGCGACGATGATCCAGATCAGGTCGCGCGTGGCGATGACGTCGACGAGATAGCCGCAGGCGAGTGCGCCGGCGGCGAAGGCGGCCGAGCCCCACAGCCGAATTGGTCCGTAGTCGAAGCCGTAGCGAATGACGCCGCGCAACGCGTACGCATCCGTCAGCGGGACGACCGGCGTCCACATGATGCAAGTGGCCGCATAGATCAGGAGGAGCGCCAGCGGCTCATGCTGCAAGCCGACCAGCGCAAATCCCACCGCCGTCGCGACGACCGAGACCATCATGCCGGCACGAATCGCGTAGCGCTTTTCGGCAAAGGCGGTTGCGTAAGGCAGCGTGGTGAAGCGCGTGATCCCCGGCAGCGCGTTGATGATCCCGATCCAGGCTGCATCGACGCCGATCGCCTTGAGCCAGACCGGGAAGAACGGTAGATGCGTGCCCGACACCGCGAACACGGCCGAATAGAACAGCGCGAGACTCACGGCGAATCGCCGCTTGACGGTTGCTGCGATGGGGATTTGTGATTCGGGTGGCATCAAACCAATTGCGATTCGGTCGATATCGTGGTGATCGTTACAGTAACGCGCGGTGATTTGCGCGACGAGATTGTCATGGCCAACGAAGCATTCGCCCTCTCGCCCATGTCTGCCCGCGCGGCCGAGCCGAACGAGCAGGATTACGACGCGATCCGCGAAGCCTTCATGGAGACCGCGCGCGGCCGCTGGTTCCTCGGCGAATACGCCAAGCGCAACCGCAATGCCGACACGGCCATGGTGCTCGACGCGGTCGCGAAAATCGAAGAAACCCTTGCGGCACAGCGACAACCCGTCGTCGAGGACCGCCTGCCCGAAGCGCTGGTCGCGATCCGCCGCGCGATCGAGGACGCAGAAAGCGCCGCCGGCAAGGCGTTCGATCCGGCCGCACTCGAGGCGAGCCTCGCGCCGATCCCGCGCGGCGTGCGCATCATCAAGGAGATCTCATGGCGCTGGCGCGAGATCGGCGCCGACGGGCGAATCTGCGACCTGATTGATTCGCAGCTCGCCTCGATCGAAGCGGCCTGCGCCCAGGTGTCGACCATCGACCCGCGCGGCGACCTCAAGGCAGCCTTCGATCTGCTCAAGGACCGGATCGAGCAGACCGATGCTGGCGGCGTCGCAGCGTCGCGGGAAGCACCGCCAGTGGCGGACGCGCCGCCGGTTACAGAGGCGCCTGCGGCCATGGCGAGCGAAGCAGGCGTGGCTTTTACGGAGACGCCGCAGGACATCGCTCCCGAGCCTGAGGCAGCCGCTGATATGAGCGACGTCGCCGCGGAGGTGATGGATGTCGCGATCGAGCCCGAGATCGCCGAAAGCCACGCCGCCGTCGACGAGAGTTTTGCTGCGATCGAGGACAGCCTCGCCGCTTCCGTCGCCGGGATCACCGACGAGTTCTCGCTCGATGCCGCCGCGGAGGCCGAGGACGACGCCGTGCTCGCGCGGATCGCGATGGAGATGGCCGCGCCCGATCCGGAGTTCGACGAGATCGTCGAGCCCATCGAGATGGAAGCGACTATTCCCGAGCCGATGCCGGAGCCGATGGCCGCGGAGGTCGCGGAGCCGGTCGCCATGGACGCACCGATCGCGCCGCATGTCGAGGAGCCGGTTGCCGAAGCACCGATCGCGATGGAATCGCTCGCGCGCCTCACCGATGCCATTGCGGAAGCCGCCGCCGAAGTGATGGAGCAGCCGGCCCCCGCCATGGCGGCCGCGGCGATATCCGGCGCAGCACCGACCGCGTCGCTTCCGATGCCGTCACCCCTGCCCGAGCCCTCGCTCGGCGCCACCATCCTGGCGAGCGGCATCGTGCAAAAGCCCCGCCCCGCCGCCAACGACGCCCTCGCCCCGATCCGCCGCATGACCCAGGCCGAGAAGATCGCGTTCTTCTCGTAAGAGCCTCACGGCTCTCTCCGCGTTCGTCATTGCGAGCGTAGCGAAGCAATCCAGAATCCCTCCCCGGAAAGACTCTGGATTGCTTCGCTTCGCTCGCAATGACGGAGTACGAGGCAATGGCCTCGCTATTCCGGTTCGCAATTTGAATCGCAGATACACATTCGCGCCTCGCGACGCATTTCGCGCCATTGCCGACCGCGCCGTTCAATTGTGACGCCTGCACGTCGCCTGCTCAAGGTCGACGAGACCATGAGCAACTTCGCGGATTATCTGCGCAAGCATGGCGAACAGGACGCGCAGGAAGCTCACTGCGCGCCCATCGTCGGCCATGGCCGCTGCAGCGCGATGATAACGCGCGCCCGGCGGGCATCATCTGAGCTTTCCCAGATCGCTGCGTGATTTAGATCACGCAGCGTATGACGGTGATCGCGATCACGGACGGAGGGCTCGAACGCGGTCAGGCTTCCTCGCAACCAATCTCGCATCGAGATGAGCCCCGAGGGAGCACGCCATGTTCCGCCTGAGATCCGCCCTGATGACGGCCAGCCTGTTGGGAAGCCTGTTCGGCTTCGCCTGTAGCCCCGTTTCCGCACAAGTCGCCCCTGTCGAACCCGCACCGACCGCGCTGCAAGGCCCGGAGCAGCGGGTGGCGCTGGTGATCGGCAATTCCAACTACCAGAACGCACCGCAGCTCGCCAATCCCGACAATGACGCGCAGTCGATGGCGCAGTTCCTCAACTCGGCCGGCTTCGAGGTGATCTCGGCGACCGACCTCGGCCAGAACGACATGCTGCGCGTGGTGCAGAATTTCTCCGCAAAAGTGTCGGCGCGCGGGCCCAACACGGTGGCGATGGTCTATTACGCCGGTCACGGCGTGCAGCTCGCCGGCGAGAACTACCTCGTTCCGGTCGATGCGAAGGTGTCGAACCAGACCGACCTCGTCAACGACTCGGTCCGCCTGGTCGACGTGATGTCGACCTTGGAGACGATTCCGAGCCGGATGCGCATCGTCATTCTCGACGCCTGCCGCAACAACCCGTTCCCGAACGTGAATGACGCCGGCCGCGGTCTCGCGATCGTCGATGCGCCGAACGGCTCGATCGTCGGCTATTCGACCGCGCCGGGCGCCGAAGCGCTCGACGGCCGTGGCGGCCACAGCCCCTACACGCAGGCCTTCCTGAACGTCGCGCGCGAGCCCAACGTGCCGATCGAGCAGCTGTTCAAGCGCGTGCGGCTCCAGGTGAACCAGACCACCAGCGGCGCGCAGATTCCATGGGAGAGCTCGTCGCTGACGAGCGACTTCACCTTCTTCGGTGACACCGCTGTTGCCGCCAACCGCGCGCCGGTGAATGCGCCGGTGGTGCAGATGGCCTCCAACCTGCCGAGCCGTTCGACGCGCCAGGCCTATGACTACGTCGTGTCCGAGGGCCGGCCGGAGTACTATCAGGAGTTCATCCAGATGTATCCGCACGACCCGCTGTGCGACCACATCCGCTGGCTGCTGTCGAATTTGCTGATCACGCAGGCCTGGCACCAGGCGGTGCTGGCGAACTCGCCGGTCGGCTACAAGGCCTTCTACGACAGCTACGGCAACAGCCCCTATGCGCAGATGGCGCTGAAGCTCGAGACGCAGCCGAAGCTGATCCCCCTGATGCAGGCAACGAAGTTTTTGGCTCCGCAGAACATTGCCCCGACGCTCAAGATCGGCAATCCCGGCCAACCCAAATACATGCCGCTGATCCAGCAGGGCAATGGCGGCTCGCAGATGAACGCCAACCTGCCGGTCGTGCAGAAGCCGGTCGATAGCAACGTCATCGGCAAGCTTGGCAATGGCGGCCAGATCGTCAATCTGCCGGCGGGCAACCCGCAGAACGGCACGCCGTCGCAGACCCCGGGCAAGATCGTCATCCTGCCCGCGCCGACCAACACGACGACGAACAACAACGGCATCGGCAAGATCACGACACTGCCGGTGACCACCACCACGCAGAATACCGGCAACAACAATGCCGGCACGAGCACCGGCACTCCTGGCAAGGTCGTGAGCATGCCGGTGACGGTCGGCAAGGGCTCGACGGTCGATGTGAAGCCGGTGAACGTTCAGACGCAGAACAACCCGATCCGCATCAACAACGGCGTGAAGCTCATCAACAACCCGGTGAACAAGGTGCAGGTCCAGAACAACGTCCAGAACAGCGTCCAGAACAACCGGCCGCAGTTCAATGCTATGGGAAATGGCGACGGCAACAATGTCCGTCAGTCGATGATCCAGTCAAACGGCGGCAACAACCACCGCAGTTTCGTGCACTGATCGCCACGAAGAAGGTGCACTCCCTCTCCCGCTTGCGGGAGAGGGCTGGGGTGAGGGTGTCTCCGCAACGGGACACTTCCAATGCGGATAGAGCCCCACCCGGCGCTTCGCGCCGACCTCCCCCGCAAGCGGGAGAGGTTGCACCGAGCAAGCGGCAAGTTCGTACCCAACAAACATAAAGAAGGGGTAGAAGCGGCAACGCTCTGCCCCTTCTTTATGTCAAATGATCAGGCCACCAGCTCGGCGAACAGATCCGCATCGACGTTGCCGCCGGAGAGCACGATGACCACGTTCTTGCCGGCGACGTCGAGACGTCCCGCAAGCAGCGCGGCAAGGCCCACCGCGCCGCCGGGCTCGACCACGAGCTTCAGCTCGCGATAGGCAAAGGCGACGGCCGCGCCGACTTCTTTGTCCGATGCGGTCACGCCGCGCGCCAAAAGCTTGCTGTTGATCGCAAAGGTCATCTCGCCGGGGATCAGGGCCATCAGCGCGTCGCAGATGGTGCGGCCCGCCGGTGCATGCGGCTCGCGATGGCCGGCGGTCAGCGACAGGCCGTGATCGTCGAACGCCTCGGGCTCGGCCACCACGATCTCGGCCAGCGGATAGCGCGCCTTCACCGCGGTCGCGACGCCCGCGATCAGGCCGCCGCCGGAGGCCGGCGCCACCACGATGTCGGGTGAGAGGCCGAGCGTTGCCATGTCCTCCGCGATCTCGCGGCCGGCGGTGCCCTGGCCTGCGATCACGAAGGGATCGTCATAGGGCCTGACCAGCGTCGCACCGCGCTTCTCGGCGATGCCGCGCGAGATCGCCTCGCGGTCGTCGCGGTCGCGATCGTAGAGCACGACCTCGGCGCCATAGGATTTGGTGCGCTCGCGCTTCGACAGCGGCGCGTCCGCCGGCATCACGATGGTCGCCTGCATGTCGAGAATCTTGGCCGCCGCCGCCACGCCTTGGGCGTGGTTGCCGGAGGAGAACGCGACGACGCCGCCGGCGCGCTTGTCCTGCGGGATCGAGAACACCTTGTTGAAGGCGCCGCGGAACTTGAAGGAGCCGGTACGTTGGAGCATCTCCGGCTTCAGGAAGACTTTTGCGCCGACGCGCTCGTTGAGCACCGGAAACGACAACAGCGGGGTGCGGACGGCGAAGGGCGCAAGCACGCGCGCTGCGGCATCGATATCGGCGGGGCCGATCGGAAGGGGCTGTTCGGACATGGGGGGATGTTATCGCGCCGGATGAGGCGCGGGCAAGACACCTCCGCGCGAGGTTTTCACTCACTTAGGCGACGAAGCGTGGCTGTTCCGCACCGGTCCGGCCGGGCAGCACCGCATCGACCGCGCGGATGCTGTCCACAAAAGCCCTCGCCGAGGCTTCCCAAGTGTAATTGGAGGCGAATTTGACGCAAGCCTGCCTGGAGATATCAAGCGCCGCGAAGCAGGCGTTGCGCAAATCATGATCCAGCACGCCGACCGGCGCGTCGCCGATGACGTCGCGGGGACCCTTCACCGGGAAGGCCGCGACCGGCAGGCCGCTCGCCAGCGCCTCGAGCAGGACCAGGCCGAACGTGTCGGTCTTGCTCGGAAACACGAAGACGTCGGCTGCCGCGTAGATGTCGGCCAGCTCCTCGCCGTGCTTTTCGCCCAGAAAAATCGCGTCGGGATAGGCCTCTTCCAGCGCGTTGCGCGCCGGGCCGTCGCCGACGATCACCTTGGTGCCGGGCAGATCGATGTCGAGGAACGCCTCGAGATTCTTCTCCACCGCGACGCGGCCGACCGAAAGGAACACCGGGGCCGGCAGGCAGAGGTCGACGGCGCGAGGATGGAACAAATCGGTGTCGACGCCGCGCGGCCACAGCACGACATTGTCGAAACCGCGCTCGCCGAGCTCCCGGGCTAGCGCAGGCGTAGCCGCCATCACAGCGCGGCTCGGGCTGTGGAATTGGCGCAGCGCCCGCCAGATCAGCGAGCCCGGAACCGGCACGCGGGCGCGGACATATTCGGGAAAGCGGGTGTGGAAGCTGGTCGTGAACGGCAGCTTGCGCTGCCGGCAATAGCGGCGGACCATCAGGCCGATCGGCCCTTCCGTCGCGATATGGATGCTGTCGGGCCGCGCTTCCTCGATCAGCTTCGCGATTCGCGCCGGGCGCGGCATGGCGAGCCGCACGTCGCGATAGCTCGGCATCGCAAAGGTACGGAACGATTGCGGTGTCAGGAACGTGAACTCGACACCAAAACCTTCGACACTAAGCCCCTTGGCGGCGTCAGCGAGCTTGGTCAGCGTCCGAACCACACCATTGACTTGCGGGTGCCAGGCGTCGGTCGCGACCAGGATGCGCATCAAGCAGCTCTTGCTGCCACCTGCGGGACTTGCGCCGGCCTCTGCAAATGGTCCGCCCAGGTGATGATCTCGAAATGGCCGTCATCGTGCTCGACGAGCGCGGTGCAGCTCTCGACCCAGTCGCCGCAATTCATGTAGCGGATGCCGTTCTCGTCACGGATCACGGCGTAGTGGATGTGGCCGCAGATCACGCCGTCGGCGTCATGACGCCGTGCCTCGGCCGAGAGCGCCTGCTCGAACGCACCGATATAGTTCACGGCGTTCTTGACCTTCTGCTTGGCCCATTGCGACAGCGACCAATACGGTACGCCGAACATGCGGCGGAAGAAGTTGACGAAGCGATTCATCTGGATCGCGAAGTCGTAGGCCTTGTCGCCGAGATGGGCGAGCCAGCGCGCGTTCTGCACCACGAGATCGAAGATATCGCCGTGGATGACGAGGTAGCGCTTGCCGTCCACGCCGGTGTGGACGGTGTTCTCGACGACGTCGATGCCGCCGAAATGAGTGCCGTAATAGTTGCGCAGGAACTCGTCGTGATTGCCCGGCACGTAGATGATCTTGGCGCCCTTGCGCGCCTTGCGCAGCAGCTTCTGGACCAGATCGTTATGCGATTGCGGCCAGTGCCAGCTCGATTTCAGCGCCCAGCCATCGACGATGTCGCCGACGAGATAGATCGTGTCGGCGTCATGGTAGCGCAGAAAGTCCAGCAAAAGATCGGCTTGCGAGCCGCGGGCTCCGAGATGAACGTCGGAGATGAACAACGTGCGAAAGCGCCTTTCAGGGCTTTCGTCACTCACATCGTAACTTCCCATGCGACATGCCTGTAACAATATCCCGTGACAGGGGGATGACGATTGAACCTTTGAGGCACCTCAGATAAGAATCAGACCTTGCCTCGCCCTCTCCGCGAATATCAGCCCCATGCGACAATCAGGCGACATGGTTGAGCAAGGGTTGTCCGCAAAAGTCCGGGCCGGAGCGCGACACATATCAGACGGGACGCGATCCGCGAGCAGGCGAGCTATTTTCCGGAAACGACGATCGCCCGAACAATGAATGCGATGCGTTCGGTACGTGCGCTGAGCCTAATTCGGCCCGAACGTTCGAGTTCAGCGAGTCCATGCAGGGCTGCCCAGAAAACCTCGGTCGCAGCACCCACGTCGGTGCAAAACGGCGTAACGACTGCCGCAAGGGCGTCGAAGCCGGCCCGTAGTTCCGGTCTGGTCCCAGCTTCAGCGAAGCGCAAATCCGTCGGAAGAATGAACATGGCCTCATAGAGCGCGGGATTGCGGAGTGCAAAGGCGAGATAGGCCGTCGCGACATTCTTGATGGCGTTTCGTCCGGTCGATCCACTTGCCGCTTCCCGAAGATCTGCCGTGATCTCTCGGAAACCCTCGAGTGCAACCGCCGTAACGATCGCATCCCTGTTTTCGAAATGCGAATAGAGGACCGGCTGACTGTGTTCGATCTCGTCGGCAAGGCGACGGATCGTAACGGCGTTCCATCCCTCGCGCTCCGCGATCACGCGTGCTGCCGCGATGATGCGGCGTTCGCGATCAGCCCGCTGCCTGTCTTTCCGCTCAGCGATACCCAACCTTCGATCTCCCGGGCAGATAGTCGGTCCTTATTATCGACGCTTGACGATCTAACAACGCTAGAATATATAATATAGCAATGCTAGATTATTTTACTCAAGCTAGGAAAATCGACTGTGATGCATTGGCTTCCGCTTGGAACGGCACTGCTCGTGGCCCTCGCGATTATCGCGATCGGTACCCAATATGTCGTGAGCCCGACGACTGCGACACGCAGTTTCGGCCTGCCACTCCCTGAATATGGCGCCAACACCGTTTGGTGGCTTCGCCTCAAGGGCGTTCGTGACATCGCGTCGGGATTGACCGTACTGGCATTCATGGCGTGGGGTGTCCGCCGCGGGGTCGGCATCATCCTGCTCGTTGAAGCCATCATCCCCGTCGGCGACATGCTGCTCGTGCTTGCCGCCAAAGGCTCGGCAAGAAGCGCTTTCGGCATTCACGGCCTCACGGCGGCAGTCATGGTTTGGGCAGCCATCCCCATGATGATGGATTTGCCCTGAGATGATCCATGCTGTTTCGGTCTATCTGCTCATTGCCGGACTCTTTGGCGCAGGCCTCTATAACGCGATCGGCACTCCCGCGACGCAGAGCAGCTTCATTCGATGGGGTTGCCCGCGTTGGTGGAGCACCCTTACCGGCGGACTGGAGATGGTGTGTGCCGTTCTGATTGCGCTCCCTGCCAGTCGCATTGTTGGCCTGACGCTAGCCGCGGCAATCATTTCGGCCGCGGTTTTGACCGTTCTGCGCCATCGCGAATTTTCGCACCTTGTACCGCTTGGTGTCTTTGCCACCTTGATGGCTCTCGCAGGAACCCTGCCTTGAGGGCCGATATTGCCAATCCGATCTCACGGCCGCCGTTTCGCGGCCAGCCTCAGTAAAACTTGTGGAAATGATGGATCGGCCCGTGGCCGTGTCCGACACTGAAGCGTTCGGCCGCCGCGATCGCCGCGCTGATCCAGCTCTTGGCGTTGCGCACGGCCGTCTCGAGATCCTCGCCCTTGGCGAGGCCCGCGGCAATCGCCGAGGACAGCGAGCAGCCGGTGCCGTGGGTGTTGCGGGTCGCGACGCGCGACGCGGCAAGCGCGATCGTTTTGTCGGTGCTGACGAGATAGTCGATACTCTCAGTGCCCTCGCCGTGCCCGCCCTTGATCAGGACCGCGCGGCTGCCGAGCCCCAGAAGACGACGCCCCTGGCTTTCGATCTCGGCCTCGCTTCGCACGAGCGGTTCGTCCAGCAGTGCCGCCGCCTCCGGTAAATTGGGCGTGATCACCGACGCCAACGGCATCAGCTTCGTGCGTAATGCCTCGACCGCCTCCGCCGCCAGCAGGCGATCGCCGGAGGTCGCGACCATCACGGGATCGAGCACGATATGGCGAGGCTTCCAGCGCGCCAGCGCAGCGGCGATCGCATCGATGCTCTCGGCATGCGCCACCATGCCGATCTTGACCGCGCCGACGTCGAGATCGGAGAACACCGCATCGATCTGCGCGGTGACGAACGCGGCGGGTACCGCATGAATGCCGGTAACGCCTTTGGTGTTCTGCGCCGTCAGCGCCGTGATCGCGGACGCGCCGTAGACGCCGAACGCGGCAAAAGTCTTCAGGTCGGCCTGAATGCCGGCGCCGCCGCTGGAATCAGAGCCGGCGATGGTGAGCGCCACGGGCGTCGTCATCGGGCGGTTTCCAGGGTTTTCCAAGCCAGGCTTTTCGAAGTCATGGCTTCTCCTACCGCGCGCTCCGAGCACCAGCAAGCTGCGAATCACGCAGGCGCGGTGTCAGGCAGCGTTGTCGTCCCGGAAACGTGCATATCCGGTGAAATAAAACCTAGGCATCGCCCGGCCTTGGCGGGTCCATCCAAATCAGTGAAACCTTTGATTGATTCGCCAGCGACGCCATGTTGCGGGCC
The DNA here is from genome assembly GCF_049949275.1 of Bradyrhizobium genosp. A. NCBI lineage: Bacteria > Pseudomonadati > Pseudomonadota > Alphaproteobacteria > Hyphomicrobiales > Nitrobacteraceae > Bradyrhizobium > Bradyrhizobium genosp. A. The sequence goes on from NZ_CP188196.1 coordinate 5,797,466, forward strand.
GCCCGCGGCCTGCAAATTCTCGGGAACCAAACATGTGGGCCCTTTTCGAACGTCTCCTCGACTCCTCGATGTTCTCACCGCACGGCATCTGCCTGTTGTGGGAGCCCGAGCTGATCTGGCTGCACGTCGCCTCCGACGCCTGCATCGCGGTTGCGTATTTCTCGATCCCGTTTGCGCTCGCGATCCTCGTCACCAAACGGCGCGACCTCAGATTCGGCTGGGTCTTCTGGGCGTTCGCGATCTTCATCATGGCCTGCGGCCTGACGCATGTGCTGTCGATCTACACGCTCTGGGTGCCGATCTATGGCATCGAGGGCCTGGTCAAGGCCGCGACCGCAGTTGCGTCGATCTTCACCGCGGCCGCGCTCTGGCCGCTCCTGCCGAAAGTCCTGACGATCCCCTCCCCGTTCGAGCTTCAAAAGGTCCAGGCTGCGCTCGAGGAAGAGGAGATCAAGAGCCGGGACGCGACGCTGTTGCTCCGGCAGGTCCGTGACGCCCAGCGCGCGATGCGCGAGAGCGTGACGCGTCTCACCGCCATCGTCGAGACCGCGGTCGACGGCGTCATCCTGTTCGACGCGCAGAACCGCATCCTGCTGTTCAACCCGGCCTGCGAGCGCTTGTTCGGCTACCAGGCCAGAGAGGTGATGAACCGGAACGTCAGGGTGCTGATCCCCAACGAAGCCAGCGCCGTGCCCGACAGCCGGGCTTCGCATTTTGCGACCGGCGGCGAGACGGTCGGCCTGCGCAAGGACGGATCGACCTTCCCGATGGACCTGTCGGTCGGCCAGGCGATCCAGGACGGCGAACTGATCTTCGTCGGCATCGTCCACGATCTCACTGCGCGCAAGCTGACCGAGCAGCAGCTCCAGCAGGCGCAGAAGATGGAGACGGTCGGCCAGCTCTCCGGAGCCATCGCCCATGACTTCAACAATCTCCTCACTGTCATCATCGGCAACGCCGAGCATCTCAGCGAGCAGCTCAAGGCGCGGCCCGATTTGCGACCATTTGCCGACGACATCTGCGAGTCCGGCGAACGCGGCGCGGAGCTGACGCAACGACTGCTGGCATTCAGCCGCCGCCAATTGCTCCAGCCAAAGGCGATCGATTGCCGCGAGCTGCTGGAGTCCATGCTCAAGCTGCTCAGGCGCACCTTGCGCGAAAACATCGAGATCAAGACGGCGTTCGGTCCTGGCACCATCCAGGCCTTTGCGGACCGCGCCCAGCTCGAATCCGCCGTGCTGAACCTTGCGCTGAATGCGCAGGATGCGATGCCGTCAGGCGGACATCTGACGCTGAGCACCGAGCTCGCCGCAATCGACGAGGACTATCGCGCCCTGCACCCGGAAGTGGCATCCGGCGCCTACGTGCTGATTTCCGTCACCGACGACGGCGAAGGCATGACGCCCGAGGTCCTCGAGCACGCCTTCGAGCCGTTCTTCACCACCAAGGAGGTCGGCAAGGGTTCAGGGCTCGGGCTGAGCATGGTCTATGGCTTCGCAAAACAATCCGACGGCCATGTCTCGATCTATAGCGAACAGGGCCTGGGGACGACGGTCCGGATTTACCTGCCGCGCGCCGGCGGCGGACAATCGCCGACCGACGTGCTGGACAGCGAAGAAGCCGCACCGCGCGGCCACGAGACCATCCTGATCGCCGAGGACGATCCGTTCGTGCGCTCCTCGGTGATCCTCCGGGTCGAGGCGCTCGGCTATCGCGTCGTCGCCGCCGTCAACGGCCAGGAGGCCCTGCAGCGGCTGCGCGCCGACCCCGGCATCGGCATGCTGTTCACCGATATCGTCATGCCCGGCGGGATGAGCGGCTGGGAGCTCGCCGACCAGGCCCGGCGGATTCGGCCGGGCCTGCCGGTGCTGTTCACCTCCGGCTATGCGCTGGAGACCCCGGTCGAGCAGGGCCGCGCGCAGGCGCAGGCGGTCGTGCTGACCAAGCCCTATCGCAAGGCCGAGCTCGCCCAGCGGCTCAGGGACGCCTTCGCCGCGGCGCCGGTGATTTCGTAGGGCAAAACCGCTATTGGCGCGCGGGCGGCTGATCCCCGCAGGCAGCAAGTCCGCTTGCTAAATCCGGCCGGTTTTGGCCTATTACCCGGAAGAATACGCCTTCGGAGTGACTGCAATGGTTCCCTTTTTCGTCCAGATCAAATGCAAGCTTGGCCAGTCCTATACGGTCGCCAATGCGCTTGCCGAAGCCGAGATCGCCTCCGAGATCTACTCCACGGCCGGCCATTACGATTTGCTGGTGAAGTTCTATGTCGACAAGGACACCGACATCGGCCACTTCATCAACGAGAAGGTGCAGGTGCTGCCCGGCATCCAGGACACGCTCACGATCATCACCTTCAAGGCGTTTGGCGCCAGCTAACCGGCGCAATTGGCTGGTGTCGGTATCGACAATGCCGGTGCGCTAGACGACCTCGTCAGCTGCATCGCGGGCGCAATCCCGGCGTGTCAATTGGAAAGGGCCTGCCTTAGCCGCCACCTTCCTTGCGCTTGGGCGGCGTCGGGCCGTCGACCGGCGGCAGCGACTTCAGGTAGGCGGCCATCGCGGCGCGATCCTCCGGTGTCAGTTGCGCGAGGTTCTTGATCACCGGCCGCATCGCGCCCGATGCGCTGTCGCCTTCGGGCATGTCGCCGGTCTCGAGGAAGTCGGCAATATCCTTCTCACTCCAGCCGCCAATACCCTTCTGCGTGATGTTCGGCACCCAGCCTTCGCCTTCGGGATTGGGACCGCCGGCAAAACGCTCGCCACGGATGACACCACCGAGGGCGTTGCGCGGGCTGTGGCATTCGGCGCAATGGCCAAAGCCGTTGACGAGATAGGCGCCGCGATTCCATTGCGCGGACCGCGTTGCATCCGGCATGAACGGCCTGACATCCATGAACAGCAATTTCCAGATGCCGACATTGCGGCGGATGTTGAAGGGAAACGGCACATCATGGTCGCGCACGCAGCCGGACACCGGCGGCAGCGTCTTCAGATACGCAAAGAGATCGCGGACGTCGTCGACTTTGGCGATATGATAGGAGGTGTAGGGAAACGCCGGGAAGTAGTGCATGCCCTCAGGCGAGATGCCGCGCATCAGCGCGTTGACGAAATCGGCCTCGCTCCAGCGGCCGATGCCGTCGGTGGCGTCAGGGGAAATATTCGGCGCATAGAACGTGCCGAACGGCGAGCCGAGCGCCAGGCCACCACCGAGCCGCAGGCGATCGGGCTGATTGGGCACGGCGTGGCAGGATGAGCAGCCGCCGGCGTTGAACAGCTCCTGCCCATTGGCGAGATCGGGCCCGCGCGCCGGCGCCGGCAAGGCCAAAGCGGTCGGCGCGGTCAGCCACCAGTAGCCGACGAGGCTTGCGACAACGATAATCAAAATGACAGAAATTGTTCGTCGCAGCATGGAGGATCCCATCGAGCTCGAGCGAATTTACGGATCATCCCGCAGCCGCTCCAGCCACGAATAATTTAGAGGGTTTGATCGGAATCCGGGAATAAAGTCGGAACCGTACTGTTAGCAAGTTGACCGCAATCAGGCGTCAACAGGGAGAGACCCATGAACAAAGCGCTTTTTGCCACGCTGGCGCTCGGAGCCGCCGTCGCATTCGCAGGCCCGGCCAGCGCGGAGAAACTCAAGGCGACACTGGACGGCAAGTCCGAAGTGCCCGCCACCACCAGCAGCGGCACCGGCATGGCGGACATCAACTATGACGCCGCCACCAAGAAGCTCACCTGGAAGCTGACCTATTCCGGCCTCTCCGGCCCCGCCACCGCCGCCCATTTCCATGGCCCCGCCGAAGCCGGCAAGAACGCCGACGTCATGGTGCCGATCCCGGGTGCGGCCAACAGCCCGGCTGAGGGCTCGGCGACGTTGACTGACGCGCAGGCCTCCGATCTCCTCGCCGGCAAGCTCTACGTCAACATTCACACCGCGGCGAACCCGGGCGGCGAAATCCGCGGCCAGGTGACCAAGTAAGTTTTACCAAAACTTCATCGGCGAAGGCCGGGCGCGAGCTGCGCGACCGGCCTTTTCGATTGCGGGCAGCGCAAATTGCATCCGACGTCCGGATGGAGCCAAGGCGGCTCCGAGGCTAGAATGTCGATTGGCGCGCCTTGATCCGCAGCGCCTGGAGTGGTTCATGACCAAAGCATCGATGGAATGGAATAGACCGCCGCACTTTGCGTCCCGTGACGCGGCTCGCCCGCTGTCAGCCATTCTGACGGTAGCTGTTGCTGCGGGAATGCTTTTTTCGTCGGCTGAAGTCGCCGCCGCGCAAACCGAGATGGAAAGGCAGGCTCAATGCGAGCTCTCCGCCATCCGCGATACCAGATCGGCGCTTGCCGTCCAGCATATCCGCTCGGCCTGCAACTGGCTCGTCGTCAACGGCGACTCGCTGTTGAACGAATCGAACAAGGGTTATTATGTCTGCCTGGTCCGGCAACTCTCGGGCGCACAGAGCAACGAGGCTGCCGCAGCCATCATGTCGGCATGCCGCACGTCCAATCCGCTTTGAAGTGTGCTCAAGCCGCGCTCAGCGCATGCTCGAGATCCGCGATCAGGTCCGACGGATTTTCGATGCCGATCGACAGCCGGATCGTGGAATCCAGAACGCCGATCTTGTGACGGATGTCGGCGGGGACGCCGGAATGCGTCATCGTCGCCGGCAGGCTCGCCAGCGACTCCGTTCCGCCAAGGCTGACCGCGAGCTTGAAGATCTGCAAGCCATTGAGGAATTTCTCCGCCGCCGCCTGGCCGCCGACGATGTCGAACGAGAACGTCGATCCCGCACCTAAGCATTGCCGCGCGAACACGCGGCCTGCCGATGAGCTCTCCTCGTGATGACCGAGATAGTGGACCTTCGCCACCTTGGAATGGTCGCGGAGATAGTCGGCCACGAGGCGCGCGTTGCTGTTGGCCTTCTCCATGCGCAGGCTCAAGGTCTCGAGCGAGCGGTTGATCATCCAGCAGGAATGCGGGTCGAGCTGGGTGCCGATGGCGCCGCGCAGCGCCTTGACGCCCTTCATGATCGCCTTGGTGCCGAGCGCGGCGCCTGCGATCAGGTCGGAATGACCGCCGACATATTTGGTCAGCGAGTACAGCGAGAGGTCGGCGCCATGCTCGATCGGCCGCTGAAACACCGGCCCGAGCAGCGTGTTGTCGCAGGCGATGATCGGCGTGTGGCCCTGGGCCTTGCCGATGGTGTCGGCGACGCGGCGCATCAGCGCGATATCGACCAGGCCGTTGGTCGGGTTGGCCGGCGTTTCGATCAAAATCATCGAAACCCGGCCCTTGCGCATGGCCTCCTCTGCGGCCTGGTTGACCACCGCCTCATCAATGCCGTCGGCAAAGCCGACCGCGCCGATCGAGAGCCGCGCCAGTGTGTTTGTCAGCAGCGTTTCCGTGCCGCCATAGAGCGGCTGGGAGTGCAGGATGACGTCGCCGGGCCGAACGAACGCCAAAATCGTCGTCGAGATCGCCGCCATGCCGGATGAGAACAGCGCGCAGCTCTCGGTGCGCTCATAGATCGCGAGCCTGTCCTCGACGATCTCGCTGTTGGGGTGGTTGAAGCGCGAATAGACCAGGCCCGCGCCCATGCCCGCCGGCGGCTCGCGCCGACCCGAGACGTAATCGAAGAAGTCCTGCCCGTCCTCGGCCGTCTTGAATACGAACGTCGAGGTCAGAAACACCGGCGGCTTGATGGCGCCTTCCGACAGTTGCGGATCGTAGCCATAGGTCAGCATCAGCGTTTCCGGATGCAGCATATGGTTGCCGATATGGGTTTTCGACGGGAACGGTTTTGCCATGGCCTGTCTCGCTGTTGACTGCGATCGCCGCCGCCTCGGAACTCCGGGCGTCGTGACGCATCAACGCCGCGACGGCGCGAACAAACATAGTCGTTCTGACGGTGATCCGTCAGGCCATGCGGACAGAAATTGCAGTTGACCTGCCGTGGACCGGATGGAGCTGCAGGTCCATCCGATTCGACAGCTTGCCCGGATTGCGGTTCGCTCCATCCAGGCTACAGGTAAACGAGCCGCGCTGCCTTACTTCAGCTTCAACCGGTACGTCTCGTGGCAATCGTTGCAGCGGTCGTTGATCTCGGTGTAGGCGGCCTTGAGCGTCGCGACGTTGTGGATCTTGCCTTTGACATCGGCGAGCGCCTTCTGCACCGGCGGGATCTTGGAATCGAAATCGGCTTTGTTCTGCCAGACCTTTTGCGACGACCCGTACCACGCATTGACGACGTCCTGCTTGGGATTGACCTCGAATGTCTTGGAGATCTTGGCGACACTGGCCTCCAGGTCGTCCACCGCCTTGTCGACGGCTTTCTGATTGTAGGGAATAGTTCCCTTCGACATCTTCTGCATCACATCGTACAGGCTCTTGGCCTGCGAGCGCATCAGATTGTCCTGCTCAACAGCAACGTCCTGCTGTGCCATGACGGCGCCGGCGCCCAATAGCAGCGCACCCGCGACAATCATCATCGTCCGTCTCATGTCTATTCTCCGCATAGCGGACGGTTTGAGAAAAAACCGTCCCACCCGCTTCACGGGCATCGTGATCCATCTCTGACTAGAACCCCGCAGGGGGCGTTTATTCCCGCGCGGGGTTTCCGATATCAGAGGCTGTGGCGCCGGTGGTGCTCGTTGATCGCGATCCACACCCGCTCGGGCGTCGCCGGCATGTCAATGTGGTCGATCTTGAATTCGCGCCAGAGCCCGTCGATGATGGCGTTGACGACGGCCGGACAGGAGCCGATCGCACCGGCCTCGCCCGCACCCTTCACGCCCATCGGATTGGTCGTGCACGGAATGTTGTTGGTCTCGAACACGAAGGACGGGCCGTCGGCCGCCCGCGGCAGCGCGTAGTCCATGAAGGTCGCGGTGATGAGCTGGCCGTCGCCGGCGCCATAGACCACCTGCTCCATCAGCGCCTGGCCGATGCCCTGCATGGCGCCGCCATGCACCTGCCCCGCCAAGAGCAGCGGATTGAGCGTCTTGCCGAAATCGTCGACGATCACGTAGTTGACGATTTTGATGATGCCGGTGGCCGGATCGATCTCGACTTCCGCGACATGGGTGCCGTTGGGATAGGTGCCGTCGGCGCTGGCAAAGGTCGCGCTGGCGTTCAGCTTCGAGGGATCGGCGCCTGGACGCTTGGCGAGATCGGCGAACGAGATTGAACGGTCGGTGCCGGCGATGCGCACGATGCCGTCAGTGATCTCGAGATCGCCGGCGCTGGCTTCCAGCGCCTGCGCCGCGATCTCCTTCAGCTTTTGCCCGAGTTCACGCGTGGCACGCTCGACGCTGACGCCGCCCGACGGAATCGAGGCCGAACCGCCGGTGCCGAGGCCCGTGGCGATCATCGCGGTGTCGCCCTGGTGGACGTGCACGCGCTCGGGTGCGACGCCAAACTGCTCGGCGACGATCTGCGCATAGGCGGTCTGGTGGCCCTGCCCGCTCGATTGCGTGCCGATCAGGACGGTGATATCACCATTGGGGTCCATCCGCACATTGGCGGTCTCCTCGCCCATGGTGCCGCAGATCTCGACATAGCTCGCAAGGCCAATGCCGCGGATCAGGCCATGCTTCTTGGCAAGCTTTGCGCGCTTGGGAAACTCCTTCCAGTCAGCGATCTCCATCGCGCGCTTCAGGTGCGCGGCGAAGTCGCCGGAATCGTAGACCTTCCCGGTCGCCGTCTTGTACGGCAGCGCCTTCGGCGGGATGAAGTTCTTGCGGCGGATCGCGTCCGGCGTCATGTCGAGTTTTCGCGCGCAGGCATCGACCAGACGCTCGATGACATAGGCCGCCTCAGGCCGGCCCGCGCCGCGATAGGCATCGACCGGCACGCTGTTGGTGAAGATCGTGCGCACCCGGCAATGGAAGGCCTGGATGTCATAGAGACCGGGCAGCATGCCGGCGCCGCCGTGCGGAATGTAGGGCCCGAAGGTCGAGAGATAGGCGCCCATGTCGCCCATCAGGTCGCAATCCATCGCGAGGAATTCGCCGTCCTCGGCCAGCGCCATTTTTGCGGTGGTGACGTTGTCGCGGCCTTGCGCATCGCCCATGAAATGCTCGGAGCGATCGGCCGACCACTTCACCGCCTTCTTCAGCTTGCGCGCCGCGACCGCCATCAGGGCGTATTCGCGGTACGGAAACAGCTTTGTGCCGAAACCGCCGCCGACGTCGGGGCAAATCACCCGCATCTTGTCGGTCGGGATGTTCAGCACGTTCTGGCAGAGGATGTCGCGCAACCGGTGGCTGCCCTGGCTGCCGACCGTCAGCGTCAGATGATCGTTCTTGGCGTCATATTCGCAGACCGCCGCGCGCGTCTCCATGAAGCTCGCGACCACACGCGGATTGACGATTGCGATCTCGGCCACCGTATGCGCTTTCGCAAAGGCGGCTTCTGTCGCAGCCTTGTCGCCGATCGAGACGTCGAACAGCACGTTGCCGGCCTTGTCCGGCCAAACCTGCGGCGCCCCCTTCTTGATGGCGTTGACGACGCCGGTCACCGCGGGCTGTGGACTCCATTTGACGTCGATGGCCTCGATCGCATCGCGGGCCTGGTCGATGGTCTCGGCGACGACGAAGGCGATGGAGTCGCCGACATGGCGCACCTCGTCCTTGGCGAGGATCGGGTAAGGCGGGCCAGTGAAGGGATCGGTCTCGAGATTGAACAGGCAGGGCAGATTGCCGAGATCGCCAACCTCGGCGGCGGTCAGGATCAGCGCGACCCCGGGAAGGGTGCGAGCACGGCCCGCATCGATGGTGAATTTGGCATGCGCATGTGGCGAGCGCAGCATCAGGCAGCGTAAGGCAGCCTGCGGCGCGTAATCGTCGGTATAGCGGCCCTTGCCGCGGATGAGCGCGTCATCCTCCTTGCGCAGCACGCTTTGGCCAACGCCGAACTTGATGGGAGCCGCCATTTTCTTCTTGTCCCGTCCTATGGTTGTTTTGCGAACCATATTGCCGTGGAACGAGGGGGAGCGCAAATGGCTTTAGCAATTGCCTGTGCGGGCTTTCCACGCCCTAGCGTCCGTTCAATCAGGTCCCCAAAATTGCATGGGGGCCTTCAGGCACTGCGACGGTGCCCCGGTTTGCCCCGAAAGTCACTCGTTAACGCACCTCAGTTAACGTGGGGCGTATCCTCGCAGGATAGGCCCAAGAGTTGAGAGATGAGATCGGAGATCGGAGACGTTTCCCGCCACGCGCGGATCAGCCCGCAAGACCGCGAACGGCCGGCCGCAATGCCTTGGCTGCTGATCGGCGCAGTGTTAGTGTTCGCAATTCTGATGCGGCAGCACGTTCCGCTTAATACCGATGTCAGCTGGCTGCTCGTGGTCGGCGAGCGCATGCTGGATGGACAGCATCTTTATCGCGATATCATTGAGATCAATCCGCCGATGGCGGCGTTTGCCTATCTCCCCGGCGTTGCGCTGGGCCGCCTGCTCGGCGTCGATCCGAGACATGTCATCGATGCACAGCTTCTGCTGCTGGCGATGGCTTCGCTCTATGCCGTGTCGCGGATCGTGCGGCTGTCGCCGGCATGGGCTCAGGCGAACTGGCGACCGTTCACGATCTGGGCCGCGGCCGTCGTGACCATCTTGCCAACGTACGTGTTCGGCCAGCGCGAACATATGGCGACGCTGACCTTCCTGCCCGCACTCGCGGTTTATGCGTTGCGCAGCGACCGCCTTTCGGTTCCGCTGTGGGCGATCCTGATTGCCGGCCTGGGAGCCGGGATCACGCTCGCGTTCAAACCGTTCTTCACTGTGCCGGTGGCGTTGTGCATACTGGCGAGCGCCGTTCGCGCGCGTTCGTGGCTTGTGTTGCTTGCGCCGGAAAACATCATCGCGGGAGGGATGGTAGCCACCATCAGTGTCGGCACGTACTTCCTCTATCCCGAATATTTCACGGTTATCTATCCGCTGGTTCGCGATACGTATCTGCCCTGGTCGATGCCGCTCTCCGTCATCATCCTGAATGCGGCCTCGCTGCTGTTCGCCGTCGCGATGCTGTCGGTGCTGTTCACGACGTGGGGACGACGGCCCGACTCGCTGCTGCTCGCGGCCGTTCTTTCCGCTGGCGGCTTTGCGATCTCGTTTTTCTTGCAGCGGCGCGGCTGGGCCTACCATTCCTATCCGATGGTGGCGGTAGCCATGCTCGCGATGGGATACGCGTTGCTGGTCGAGCACGACGCGCCATCGCGCCGCCGCTTTGGCCTGGCGGCACCGCTGATCCTGGCCGCGACTTTCTTGTTCGGCGCGCAATGGTTCAACGGCAACGTCTATGTCGACGCCGTCCGGGAAGCGGTCGCCGCCCTCAAGCCGCATCCCCGGATCCTGGTGCTGAGCGGCGAGGCCGCCATCGGCCATCCGCTGGTGCGCGACGTCGGCGGCGCCTGGGTGTCCCGACAGGAGGGTCTGTTCATTCGCGAGTACGTGCGGCTGATGCGCGAGAAGACTCTCGTCGACGCGGCGACCGAGGCGAAGCTGAAGGACTATTTGGCGCTGGAGCGCAACTGGCTGATCGAGGATTTCCGAAAGATGCCGCCGGATATCGTGTTGGTCGATAATCTCCGCGACGGATGGGGCGATTGGGCGCGCGCCGACGCCGAGCTGTCACAGTTGCTCAAACCCTATAGGCTGGTGCATTCGGTCCAGGGAATCGACGTGCTGCGGCGGAACGACTAGTCCTGTCGGCGGGCGCTCTATCTGCGAAACGCCGATGATGAACGTGTAGCGGCCCTACGACGAACCACAGCATGTGAGAACAAGCGGCGGTACCGACTGCCGCTTGCTCTCTGAACGCATGTCCACTCTCGCGGTTGACCATTTACATCCCACCACGGTTCAAGAGATACCGCGTGCTATCTCTCAGCGTATCGATCGCGCGCTGAGGCGTGAGGTGATCGATCTCGCCGCGCGTCAGGCCGATATCCATCAGCTCCCTGTCGCTCAGGTCCTTCAAGGTGGGCCGCAGGCTCTGGCGCCACTGCTGAAACGCACTCCAATATCGCTTGAGCAGACCAAGGACGCTTCGCGCCGGTGGTCCGCTGGCATCCTCGTCCGCCAAAGCGTTGTCCAGCGCTGCAGCCGACGCCTTGAGGCGTGCTGCCAACGCCTGGTCGACCGCGCTCTTCGCCGAAACGATGGAGAGCTTCCGGCCGCGCTTTGCGGCAATCCCGGGTGAAAAGTCCGCTAGTTGGGGTGGCATCGTATGCTCCTGCTGTTGTGCCGGCAGGGAGCGTGGCCAAACAAAAGGCCCCGTCCGATGCCGGCGGGGCCTGGTGGAAAAGATGTCGTCGACGAAATGCTAGCGCACGACTCCTTCCACGGCCCAGCCGAAGCGGGTCATCTGGTTGAAGTTGACTTTGCGCGAGCATTTAATCATGCGCTACCAATAGCACGGGAATCGCGCAAAATCAAGAGATGTGCGCAAGTCAGCTGCACCCTGGAGGCGAGCTGCTCGCGTTCACCCCTCCGGGGGATGTGCGGACTCTCCTGACTTATCATGGCTACAGTTCAGAAGACCCAACACGACATCCGCCTACGGTGACACGGCGGACGTTTTGCGGCTAATCTGAGAGCTCGGTTCGTGGCCCCCAATCAAAAAGAGAGTTATTGTAGTATGCTCTGCCGCTCACAATATTGGTCGTCATCAGTAGGCGAACGAGTCGCACTATGAAGCTGGTAAAAGTAATGCCGCAGATGTGTACCGTGACGGTGGCTCGTATGGGGCGTCGTTCGAAACGGACAACGGTCTGACGTACAGCCTTTGGCTACAGCGATCTAAAATGCCCGATCATGAGGGGCAGCATCACCGTTATCGGCTAAAAGAACTCTTGAATGTTTGGCCTACTTCGAGGCGCGCAGGCGCAGACTTTGATCGCATCCGCGAGCTTCTACAGCGCATCGAACGTCGAGAACCATGTCTTCCATCCGACCGCTTGTCGTGGCGCGAAGTCATGGAATGATCGCTCGTGATCGGTAGCCGAAGTGCGCTCACATCCACTGCAGCTCCAATCTTTGCGGGTACAGCAGATATGACGACCGTATCGATACACGCTTAGCCGCGCACCAGCGAGACCAGCCAGCTCCGACCGAACAGCACGAGGATCGCGAGCGCATACACGCTCGTGCCCCCGACAGCCAACAGCACCAGCGTTGCTTCGTCCCGGAAGTGCATCGCGCCCAGTGCAGTACCGCTGAAGCGCGCGATCAGCCAGAACGCGGCGGCGAGGATCAGCCCGGTCAGCAGGAATCTGGCGAGCGACATCAGCCAGGCGCGGTCGAGCACGAGAAAGCCGCGTCGCACGGCGAAGAACAGCACCAGCAGCAGATTGGTCCAGACCCCGACGGCGGTCGCAAGCGCGAGGCCGATCTGTGCGAGCGATCCCATCAAGGCAAGCTTCAGGGCGACGTTGACCGCGATCCCTGACAGCGAGGCGCGGACCGGCGTCGCGGTGTCCTTGCGTGCATAGAAAGTCGCGACAGCGCTCCGGATCAGCACGAAGGGGATCAGGCCGATGGCGTAGGCCGCAAGTGTGCCGCCCGCGGCGACCGCGTCGGCCTTGGAGAACGCGCCGCGCGCGAACAGCGCGCGCATGATCTCTCCGGGCACAGTGAGGAAGGCGGCCACGAACGGCACCGAGAACAGCAGCGTGAAATCGAAGGCGCGGCGTTGCGCCTTCATCGCGCCGTCGTGGTCGTGGGCCGTGATTCGCCGCGACATCTCCGGCAGCAGCACCGTCCCGATCGCGATGCCGATGACGCCGATCGGCAATTGATTGAGACGGTCGGCGTAATAGAGCGCTGACAGCGCACCCGCCGGCAGGAAGGTCGCGATGATGGTGTCGGCGAACAGCGCGACCTGCGTGCCCATCGAGCCCAGCGTCGCAGGACCAAGCGCCCTAAAGAAGCTGCGGACGTCTTCGTCGAGCTTGAGCGGCGCAAAGCGCGGCAGGCCGCCATGGCGCGCGAGGTCGCCCGCGAGCAAAAAATACTGCAGAAAGCCCGAGATCAGGACGCCCCAGGCGGCTGCGTGGCCTGCGGTCGGAAACCAGGCAGCGAGCGCCAGCGTCATCATCATCGCGACATTGAGGAAGATCGACGCGGCGGCCGCGCTGGCAAAACGCTGCATCACGTTGAGCATGCCGCCATAGAGCGTCACCAGCGTGATCAGCAGGAGATAGGGAAAGGTGATCCGGGTCAGCTCGATCGCGAGCTTGCGCTGCTCGGCATCCTCGCTGAAACCGGGCGCCAAAATGCTCATGGCCTGCGGCATGAACAGCCAGGCGACGATCAGCAGCACCACCTGCGAGGCCAGCAGCAGCGTGAAGATGCGGTCGGCAAACAGCCGTGCCGCCCCCTCCCCGCGCTCGCCATGGACATGGGCGTAGGCCGGCACCCAGGCGGCGTTGAAGGCGCCCTCGGCGAAGATCGCGCGGAAATGGTTGGGCAGCCGCAGCGCCACGAAAAAGGCGTCGGCCACGGGGCCGGCGCCGAGGATCGCCGCGAGCATGATATCGCGGGCAAATCCCGTCAGCCGCGAAAGCAGCGTGTAACCACCGACCGTGAAGATGCGTCCGAGCATGCGTCTGTTTTAGAGCGTTATCGGTCTATCGATAAGCCTTTGAACTACGATGGGATCAAAAAAGAGGCTTGCTCGGTGTCCACCTCTCCCCGACGGGGAGAGGTCGGATTGCGAAGCAATCCGGGTGAGGGGCCGCAGCATTCGGTGAGACCGCAACGCCTCACCCGGATCGCATCTTACGATGCGATCCGACCTCTCCCTACGGGAGAGGTGAAGCGACAACGCAGCAGAACGGCGAGATCAGGCCGAAAGCGCGCCGCGCACGGCGGCGATGATTCGCTCCTGATCGGCTTCGGTCAAATAGGCGTGCATCGGCAGGCTGATGACGTCCTGCGAGAGGCTCTCGCAGGACGTCAGGCCGCCCTCGGCGACCGGATACTGCTTGTAGGCGGTCTGCTGATGCATCGACTTGCCGTAATAGATCGCGGTCGGCACGCCCTGGGCTTTTAGCGCGGCAGCGAAGCCGTCGCGGTCGGTGCCCTTCGGAAGGCGAATGGTGTACTGCGCCCAGACCGAGGTGTTGCCCGGCGCCAGACGCGGCACGGTCACGACGTTGGACAGGCCCCGCGCGTAGCGCTCGGCGACCTTGTTGCGGGCGGCGATCTCGTCGTCAAAAATCTTCAGCTTCTCGATCAGGATCGCGGCCTGCATGGTGTCGAGCCGGCCGGTCAGGCCGAGGCGGACGTTGTCGTATTTGTCGACGCCCTGCCCGTGCACGCGGATGCTGCGCAGCGTGGCCGCGAGCTCGTCGTCGTCGGTGAAGATCGCGCCGCCGTCGCCGAAGCAGCCGAGCGGCTTTGCCGGGAAGAAGCTGGTCGTGGTGGCGAGCCCGAAGGTGCCGAGCTTGCGGCCCTGGTAGCTTGCGCCAAAACCTTGCGCGGCGTCATCGATCACGAACAGGCCTTCGTCCCTGGCGATCTCGGCGATGGCATCGTGGTCGGCCGGCTGTCCGAACAGATCGACCGGAATGATCGCAACAGGCTTCAGGCCGGCCTTCCGCGCGGTCGCGATACCGCGCTTGAGCGACTCCGGGCTCATGTTGAAGGTCGCTTCGTCCACATCGACGTAAACCGGCGTCGCGCCCATCCGCGCCGCTGGCGACGCGGTCGCGATGAAGGTGAACGACGGGCAAAGTACGGCATCGCCGGGACCGACGTTCTTCGCCATCAACACCATGAGCAGCGCATCGGTGCCGCTGGCGCAGCCGATCACGTGCCTGGCGCCGCAATAGGCTGCAAGCTGCTTCTCGAGCTCGGCGACCTCGGGTCCATTGACGAACTGGCAATGGTCGAGCACGCGCTTGACCGCAGCATCGAGCGAGGCGCCGAGCCGTTGGCGCTGCGAGGCGACGTCGATGAAGGGAATGGGTTCGGAACGCAGATGCTGGTTCATGACCTGATTCTCGGCGCCTTCTTGCGTGGTCGACATGGAAAGGGTTTTAGCCGGCGACGCGACGCGGGCCCTTGCGGGCGGGCGACGTGGCTGCGGGCCGCGACGGCGTCTCGAGGCACTGCGTCGCGATCTCGAGGCTGGCGACGCCCTCGTCGCCCGTGACCGCCGGCGTCTCGCCGCTACGCACGGCCTTGAGGAAGGCGATCAGCTCGGCACGCAGCGGCTCGTCATGGCCGACCGGCAGATGCCGCATCGAGTAGCTGCCATCAGGCTTGAAGCCGAAGCATTCGGTGACCTGGCGCGTCAGCAGATCGCCCATCACATATTTGCCGCGGGTTGCGACCGTGACGCTGCGCGCCTTGAACGGCGTCAGCCAGTTGGTGTTGATGTGCGCGAGCACGCCGTTGGCGGTGCGGAACTGGAGCAGCGCGATGTCCTCGCGCTCGGCGACCGCGCTCGACAGCTGCGGCTGCACCTCGACGATGTCGGATTCGGTGAACCAGCGGATCAGGTCGATGTCGTGCACGGCCAGATCGATGACGACGCCGACATTGGACATGCGCGGCGGAAACGGACCGACGCGGGTGATCGCGATCGAGAGAATGTCCTCGCCCGCAATCGCCTGCTTGACGGCGGCGACCGCCGGATTAAAGCGCTCGACATGGCCAACCATCAGCGTGACGCCGGCCATTTGCGCGGCGGCGACGATCTCGCGGCCTTCGGCCACCGTCGATGCGATCGGCTTCTCGACCAGCACATGGATGTTCCTGGCGATGCAGGCGAGCGCGACCTCGTGATGCAGATGGGTCGGCGCCGCGATGGTGACGGCATCGACGCCTTCGGCGAGGAGCTGGTCGAGCGTCTCGAAGCTCGCGCAATTGGCGAGCTCGGTCGCGCGCGTCCGATGCGCCGGCGAAGGATCGACCACCCCGACCAGGCTGACGCCGGGCAGACCGCTCAGCACGCGCGCATGGTTGCTGCCCATCACGCCCGCGCCGATGACGCCGACGCGCAAGCCGGCCTGTGCCGATTGTGACCCTTTGGAACTCATCTGATCGAACCCCGATTCAACGCAAATCCCCGGGCCGCTTCTAGCACGGGTGCCACATTTGTGGCGAATGCCGGCCAAATTGCCCGGACACGATTTGATTCAAAAAGTTACACGTTCTCCGGGCCTTAAGCCGCCTGAGGCGGATTTTTCAGGCCCGGATCCCGTGATTCGGAGTTTGCTGGTTACGACCTTTGATAGTCGTCTTCAATCCGGATGATGTCGTCTTCCCCGAGATAGGAGCCGGTCTGGACCTCGATCAGTTCCAGCATGATCTTGCCGGGATTCTCCATCCGGTGGACGGCGCCCATCGGGATGTAGATCGACTCGTTCTCGTGCACCATCTTCACGGTCTCGTTGACGGTGACGCGGGCGGCCCCACGAACCACGATCCAGTGCTCGGCGCGGTGATGATGCTTCTGCAGCGACAGCCGCCCGCCCGGCTTGACCACGATGCGCTTGACCTGGTGGCGCTCGCCATTGTCGACCGACTGGTAGCTGCCCCAGGGCCGATGCACCTTGAGATGCTCCTCGGTAACCTTCGGCGCGACCGCCTTCAGCTTGGTCACGAGACGTTTGAGGCCATTGGCGTCCTTCTGCCGCGAGACCAGCACCGCATCCGCGGTTGCCACGACGACGAGGTCATCGACACCTTCGAGCGCGACCAGTGCATGATCGCTCGTGACGTTGCAGTTGCGCGAATCCTCGAACACGGCGGTGCCGTGCGCCGCGTTGCCTTGCGTGTCCTTGTCGGACAGCTCCCACACCGCGCGCCAGGAGCCGACGTCGGACCAGCCGCAGGACACCGGCACCACGGCTGCGCGCGAGGTCTTCTCCATCACCGCATAGTCGATCGAGATCGCCTTCGCCGCGCCGAAGGCCCGCGGCTCCAGCGTCACGAAGCCGAGATCGCGCCCCGCATTGGCCACAGCGTTGGAGACCGCCTCCACGCTTGCCGCATCGACCTTGCGATATTCGTCGAGCAGCAGGGCCGCGGGGAACATGAAGTTGCCGCTGTTCCAGAGATAGCCCGAATTGACGTAGTCGGCGGCCTTCACCGCATCCGGCTTCTCGACGAAGCGTGCGACCGCGTGCACCTCACCGGAGATCACCTCACCCGGGCTGATATAGCCGTATTCGGTCGCCGGCCGCTCCGGCTTGACGCCGAAGGTGACGATGCGCCCCGTGCTCGCGGCAACGAGGCCTTCGCGGCAGGCGGCGACGAAGGCGGCATTGTCCTGCACCACATGGTCGGCCGCGAGCGCGAGCACGATCGCTTCACTGGTGCGATTTTGCGCGAACACCGCGCCGGCGGCGATCGCGGGACCGGAGTCGCGCCGCATCGGCTCGAGGATCACGTCGGCCTCGATGCCGATCTCGGCAAGCTGCTCCAGCACCATGAAGCGATAGGACGCATTGGTGATGACGATGGGGCGATCGAACAGCGCGGCGTCCGAGACGCGCGAGAGCGTGTCCTGGAAGGTCGAGCGCGCGCCGAACAGCGGCAGGAACTGCTTCGGGCGCACCTCGCGCGAAGCCGGCCACAGCCGCGTGCCGGCGCCGCCGCACATGATCAGGGGGATAATGCGTTTGTCCATCGTCATTTCAAACCTTGAAGTGGTCGCGATACCAGGTGACAAAATTGCGGACCCCGTGCTCGATCGGCATTGACGGTGCAAAGCCGGTGTCGCGCATCAAATCCTCGACATCCGCGAACGTTTCCACCACGTCTCCCGGCTGCGCATTTGCGGCAGCCGGATTGGCCGCAGACCCAAGATCGATCAGCTTGGATACTACACGGGTCACGTCGTCAATACAGGTGAAGTCGCGGCGCATTTTGCCATGGTTAAAGAGCCGGCTCGGCTGGCCCGCCATGATGGCGCTTACAAACAGAAACTTGGCCATATCAGGCCGGCCCCACGGAAAGCGGCAATTTAGTGTTGGCGCCATAAACGGACGATGACGAGGCGTAGACGAGATGACGACAACCGCACGTCCGGCAGCCTTCGCGCAGGTTGAGAAAGCCCCGCAGATGCGATCCCAAGCGCCCCCCACAGCCAGCCGGCGGCGCCTCGTTAGCCGGTATCGAGGGGGCGCAACAGGCCGCCGCGCTCCATGACAGCTCTTCCATGACAGCTGCCCCATCAGAGCTATTGCAAGATCGGCGCCGAAACCATACCAAAGCGGCCGAATTCGGCGCCTCGCGTCGGGTTGCCACGAATCTTCGCAAACCCTGTTCAAGCGGGCGAGATGCGCCAAATCCTGCTGTCGACGGCCAAAATCCTGATCTCCGCGGCGCTGCTCTATCTGGCGCTGCGCAAGGTCGACCTGACCGAGCTGTTCTCGCGCTTCAACGCGACCAGCCTGTTCTGGATCGGCATGGCGATCGCGGTGACGTTCCTGCAAATCTTCGTCGGCGTGCTGCGCTGGCGCGAGGTCAGCGCCGCATGCGGTGCGCCGCTCGAGCTCGGCCGCGCGATGCGCTACAACGTGATCGGCTCCTTTTTCAACCAGACCCTGCCGTCGGCGATCGGCGGCGATGCGGTGCGGCTATGGCTGGTGGCGCGCGCCGGCGCCGGATGGCGTGCGGCGACCTATTCGATCTTCGTCGATCGCGCGATCGGCCTCGTTGCGCTGGCGATCCTCATCGTCGCGAGCCTGCCCTGGAGCTACACGCTCATCACCGATCCGCACGGCCGCTCGGCGCTGCTGCTCGTCGACTTCGCCGCGCTTGCCGGCGGCATCGGCTTCCTGATCTTCGGCGCGCTGAAATGGTCGTGGCTGAAGACCTGGTGGGCCACCCACCACATCCATGCCTGCGCCGTGATCGCCAATCGTGTGATCTTCGACCGCACGCGCGGACCTGTCATCGCGATCCTGTCGCTGCTGGTTCACGTGCTTGCCGTCGTCATCGCCTGGTGCGTGGTGCAGTCGATCGCAGCGCCGGTCAGCTTCGCGCAGGTCTTCCTGCTGGTGCCGCCGGTGATGCTGATCACACTGATGCCGATCTCAATCGCCGGCTGGGGCGTGCGCGAAGCGAGCATGGGGCTCGCCTTCGGCTTCGCCGGATTGGCGGCCAATGAGGGCGTCAACGTCTCGCTGCTGTTCGGCGCGGTCTTCTTCATCGTCGGCGCATTCGGCGGCCTGGTCTGGATCCTCAGCGCGGAGAAAGCCGCGCAGGGCTCGGCGCCGATCGGGGCGCGTGAATGAGCGTTCACGGGGCCGTCACGAAAGCACCGCGACCGCAGCGGTCACCTATAAACCTTCAGGGTTGTTTCCTATAATCTCTGGCGCGTAGCATCACGGATCCGGAATGAAGATCAGCGTCATCACAGCCAGCTACAACTCCCAGGCGACGATCGGCGCCACCATCGAATCCTTCCTCGCCCAGACCCATCCCGACAAGGAGATGCTGGTCGTCGACGGTGCCTCAAAGGATGCGACGCTGAAGATTGTGGAGTCGTTCGGCTCCAGCGAGATCCGCGCGATCTCCGAGCCCGACAAGGGTGTCTACGACGCCATGAACAAGGGGCTGCATTTGTTCAAAGGCGACGCGATTGGTTTCCTCAATTCGGACGACACCTTCCACAACGACAGCGCGCTGGCGGCGATCGCGGCGGCGCTGGAACAGGCCGATGTCGTCTATGGCGACCTCGACATGGTCACCGATCACCAATCCAAGACCCTCGTGCGCGCCTGGCGTGCCGGAGGGTTCGGTCGCTACTCGTTTCAGCTCGGCTGGGTCCCCCCGCATCCGACGTTCTACATGCGGCGCCAGGTCGCCGAGACGGTCGGCGACTACGATCTGAGTTACGTCACGACCGCCGACTACGATTACATGCTGCGTGCGCTGGCGCTGAACGACTACAGGGTCGCCTACCTTCCACGCGTGATCGCCGACTTCCAGATGGGCGGCATCAGCACCAGCGGCTGGCGCGTGACCTTGCGCGGCAATCTGGAGTGCCTGCGGTCGCGCCGGCAGCATCTGAACGCACCGGCCATCGACGCCGCGTTCTTCCTGCGCTTTGCCCGGCGGATCCTTCAGCTCCGCGCGCCGGCGTCCCTCAGGATGCCACGCTCGCGTTGACGCCGAACTCCGGAACGGCATCCTTCAGGATGGTCCTGATGGTGGCGCGATCGTCATGCGCGATGGCGAGCTCGAGCGCGGAAATCCATTTGCGCAGCGTCTGCATCGGCGGTTCGTTCGGCTTCGCCGCCATGACGCCTGCGACCCCGATATCGACCGTCGGCTCCTCGGAGGCGAACAGGATCTCGTTCAGCCGCTCGCCCGGCCTCATGCCGCTGAACACGATGTCGATGTCGTGGCCGGGCTGCAAGCCCGAGAGCCGGATCATCCGTTCCGCCAGATCGACGATCTTCACCGGCTGGCCCATGTTCAGCACGTACACCGAAACGTCGAAACGCCTGGCGCCGAGCGCGTGGGTGGCGGCCGTGATGACGAGATCGCAGGCTTCGCGGATGGTCATGAAATAGCGGACCATGTCGGGATGCGTCACGGTGACCGGACCGCCGGCCTCGATCTGCGCCTTGAACTTCGGCACGACCGACCCGTTCGAAGCCAACACGTTGCCGAACCGGACCGAGATGAACCGCATCGCCGGCTTGCCGCCGCCGGCCTGCGCCACCAGGTCGTGGTCGAGCGCCTGGCAATACATCTCCGCGAAGCGCTTGGTCAGACCGAGCATCGAGACCGGCTCGATCGCCTTGTCGGTCGAGATCATCACCATGGCCTCGGCACCCGCCGCAAGCGCGGCATCGGCCACGTTGATCGAACCGAAGATGTTGGTCTTGACGCCCTCGCTCCAGTCCCGCTCCAGGATCGGAACGTGCTTGAGCGCGGCGGCATGGAACACGATGTCCGGCTTGAACTCCGCCATCAGACGCATGATGCGCTCGCGGTCGCGGATATCGGCGATCCGGCCTTCGATCTTGGCGTCGGAACCGCGCGCGGCGAGCGTCTCGGTGACCGCGTAAAGGGCCGGTTCCGAATTTTCGACGATCAGGAGACGCGCCGCGCCGAACGCAACCACGCGCTCGCAGATCTCCGAGCCGATCGAGCCGCCACCGCCGGTGACGATGACGCTCTTGCCCTTGATCAGGGCTTCGAGACGCGCGTAGTCGATCGTTTCGCTCGGCCGCAGCAGCAGGTCCTCGACCGCAACCGAGGTGAGCCGCGGCACGTCCCCCTGCTCGAGCGACGGCAGGCGGCTGACGATCACGCCAAGCCGACGCGACCGCATCAGCACGGATTCGGGACGCGATTCCGGCTCGAAGGCGGAGGGCGTCATCACCACGCGGGCAATCGATTTGTTGCGCTTGGCGAAGCTGGCGATCACGTCCTCGATGTCGTCTATCGCGCCGACGACCGGCACGTTGCGGATGAGCTGGCCGAGATCGGCCCGGGACGGCGACAGCACCCCGACCGGGCGGAGGTGCTTGATGGCACCGCTCTCGACGCCGCGCAGCACGACCTCGGCATCGGCGGCGCGCCCGATCAGGAGCGTCGGCGCGGCATTTTCGGTCCTGACGTGACGCATCACGCGGGTGTAGCGGAAATAGCGATAGGTCAGCCGCAGCGCGCTCAGCGCGGAGATCTCCAGGAACCAGTAAAGGACGATGGTGATCTTGCCGAGAAAGAAGGTGCCATGCACGTTCGGCGCGACAAAGACGTAGTCGAGCACGAGAAGAGCGACGGTGAGCACCGTGGCGACGCGGATGATGTTCAGCGCATCGGGCAGCGAGATGAAGCGCCACTTCGTTGTCGTCAGGTTGAAGACGTAGAAGACGACCACGCTGAAGGCGAGGAAATAGGGCAGGATCTGCAGCAGCAGCGGCAAGCGGGCGGTAAAGCCCGCGCCACCCTCGAAGCGCAGATAGAACGCAACGAACAGGGCCGCGGCCGTCGCCACCAGGTCGTGAAGCGCGATCAGGAAGTTACGCAAGGTAAGATGCGAAAGACGCGTCATCTGCGGCCGAATATCTCCAGTTCTGCATACAACCTGCCCGCGCTGATAGCGCATCTCGCCGGGACTTGCCAGCGCTCCGAAGCTCAGCCGCGCGCTTCTCCCGGGCTCCGGCCGTTCCGGCGCGAATTGAGCACCATGCCGCCGGCGACACCGACACCGAGCACGTACATCCACCCTTCATGGAAGTCGAAAAGATGGGAATTGAACAGCGAGGTGAATACGTTTTGGACAACGACCAGCAACCCGATCCAGTCGGCGAGCGCGTCGCCGCGGAACAGGAGGAGATGCACCGCCCACATCGCATACAGGATGATGATGCCGACGACGCCCCATTGCACGGCGACGTTCAGCGTCTGGTTATGGGGATTGCCGATCACCTCGTTCGAGGCCTGGTAGGGACCCCCGGTCGCAGCCTGCTCGAACAGGCCGCGCGTCGAGCCGGTTCCATGACCAACAAGCGGCGCCTCGGCAAAGAATCCCAGCGATTTGCGCCAGAACTCGAGCCGAAGTCCGATCGATGTCGGGATGCCCTCGTCCTTGTAGAGCTCGTACTGGACGGAGAATGTCTCAATCGTGTTGTGCAGCTTCGACGAGGTCTGCCATGCCAGCGCGGCGAGGGCCACGAGAGCCGCGAAGATGATCAGGACGCTGCGCCATTTCAAATGCAGCAGCCCGAAGACCGCCAGCATGATCGGTACGGTCACGAGTGCGGTGCGCGAGATCACCACGAAGGCCATGTTGACGAAGAAGCTGAGCGCGATCGCCGCCAGCAGCGCGGCCAGCCAGACCCTCTTCTGCTGCAGCAGCTTCACGATCGGAAACGCCAGCGCGACCGCGCACAGCGTGAATTCCTGGCTCTGGTCGATGTAGTTCTTCACGAAGATGCCGCGCGAATTGGGTTCATCAGGCGGCTTCAGCGAGAGCGTGGGATGGAGAAACACGAGCCAGGACATCACCGACAGCAGCGCGCAGGACACCAGAAATGCGATAAACACGAGGTGCCCGCGCGACGAGCGTTCGAAATGATAGATCAGGACCGGGAGCACGAGCAGCTTCGTCGTCGGGTTCACGGCGTAGAACCGCGCGCCCCAGGACGCGCCCGACCACAGCGTGCCGACGAGCGCGAGCAGGAACAGCGCGATCGGCAGCGCGCAGATCGGTCGCTTCAGCGACTGCAGGAAGTCC
Organism: Bradyrhizobium genosp. A; assembly: GCF_049949275.1. Lineage (NCBI taxonomy): Bacteria > Pseudomonadati > Pseudomonadota > Alphaproteobacteria > Hyphomicrobiales > Nitrobacteraceae > Bradyrhizobium > Bradyrhizobium genosp. A. The sequence continues at coordinate 5,820,683 of NZ_CP188196.1, forward strand.
CTGACGTCGAGAAACGGCACCATGCAAACCAGCATCGCCACATTGAAGATCGCCGCCAGCGACGTCGACCACGGCAGCGAGGCCGCGGTCAGGATGGCAAACAGATCGACCGTCTCGGACCATGCCGCCGGACTGCGCAAGCGCCGCAGCGTCGTCCCCCACATCGTCTCCCGCGCGAGCTCCGTCACTTCGTCTCTCCGCGCGCGCGATGAACCAGCGCGGTCGTGCTGAAACCCTTGAGAATGTCGACCAGCACGACCGTTCCGCCGGCGGCTTCGACGACCTCGTGGCCGACCACCTGCTCACGGGTGTAATCGCCGCCCTTGACCAGCACGCTCGGCGTGATGCGCGTGATCAGGTCGATCGGCGTGTCCTGCTCGAAGATGACGACGAGATCGACGGCCTCGAGCGCCGCCAGCACTTCGGCACGCGCCCGCTCGTCCTGGACCGGGCGATCCGCGCCCTTCAGCCGCCGCACCGAGGCGTCGCTGTTCAGGCCTACGATCAGGCGGTCGCAGGCGGCGCGCGCCGCGGTCAGCACTTTGACGTGGCCGGGATGCAGGATGTCGAAGCAGCCATTGGTGAAGCCGACGCGCAGCCCCTGCCCCTTCCATTCCGCGAGCTGGGCCTCGAGCGTATCAGGTGCGCTCACGACCTTCTCCTCGGCCGCAAGAGTGGCATGCGGCAGGATCTTTCGCCGCAGCTCGTCGGCGCTCACGCTGGCGGTGCCCTGCTTGCCGACCGCGACCGCGGCGGCCGCACTCGCCATGCGCAGCGCGGTGTCCCAGTCCGCCCCCGCCGCGATCGAGACCGCGAGCGCGGCGGCCACGGTGTCGCCGGCGCCGGAGACGTCTCGCACCTTCACCGGGAAAGCCGGAACATGGACGGCCTCACCCTTGCGCGGCACCAGCGTCATGCCGTGCTCGCCCTGCGTGACCAGGATCGCCTCGCAATCGGCCAGCCGCATCACGTCCTCGCTGGCATCGACGATGCTCTGCGGCGTGTCGGCGCGGCTGCGGGTGGCCTCCGAGAATTCCTTGCGGTTGGGCGTCAGCAGCGTGGCGCCGCGATAGATCGCCCAGTTCAGGCTCTTGGGATCGACGATCACGGGCTTGCCGAGTTTTCGCGCGGCGTCGATGGTATGGCGGATCACGCGGGCGGTCAGCACGCCCTTGGCGTAGTCGGACAACAGCACGATATCGGCGCGCGCGATCTGCGGCAGGATCGCCTCGATCAGCCTGGTCTCGACCTCATCGGAGGCGGGCTGCGCCTGCTCCCAATCCGCGCGCAGCATATGCGTGGAAAAATGCTCGGAGACGAAGCGGACTTTTCGCGTGGTCGGCCGCGACGGGTCGCACACCAGCGCGCTCTCGATGCCGGCATGGTCCGCCAGCGCCGCCTTGAGCCGCGCCCCCGCATCGTCCTCGCCGACGAGGCCGACGAAGACGCAGCGCGCACCGAGCGAGACGATATTGCGCGCGACGTTGCCGGCACCGCCGATATGGATCTCGCTGCGTTGGGCCGCGAGGACGGGCGTCGGCGCTTCCGGTGAAATTCGCGACACCTCGCCGTAGACGAACTCGTCCAGCATGACGTCGCCGATGCAGAGCACCGTGCGGCCGGAGATGGCTTGCGCGAGGGCATCGAAATCGAGAATGGGCGTCGGCATGGTGATTGGGCCTCAGATCCTTGGGGCCTTAACGGAAACGGTCGGGCCGGTCTAGATAATCCCCGACATAAGCCTTCACCGCGTCCTCGAGCGTCGTGAAGCCGCCGTTATAGCCGGCGCGGTAGAGACGATCGACCTTGCTCTCGGTGAAATATTGATAGCTGCCGCGGATCTGCTCGGGCATGTCGACATAGTCGATGTTGGGCCTGGTGCCGAGCGCGGCATACGCAGCTAACATCAGCTCCCTGAAGCTGCGCGCCTTGCCGGTGCCGACATTGAACAGCCCCGACACCGCAGGCGTTGCCAGCAGCCACAGGATCACGCGCACGACGTCGTCGACATAGATGAAATCGCGGCGCTGGTCGCCGTCGGCGATGCCGTCGCGGTGCGACTTGAACAATTGCACGACGCGGCCTGCCTTGACGTCGTCGAAGCGGCGCGCCAGCACGCTCATCATCGTGCCCTTGTGGTATTCGTTCGGGCCGAACACGTTGAAGAATTTCAGGCCGGCCCATTGCGGCGGCAGCTTCTCGCCGCGCGCGACGCGCCCGGCGACGGCGAGATCGAACAGCTGCTTGCTCCAGCCGTAGAGATTCATCGGCCGCAGCTTCTTTAGCGCCGGCAGCGAGGCATCGTCGTCAAAGCCTTCCGCGCCGTCACCATAGGTCGCTGCCGACGACGCGTAGATCAGCGGCACCGCATTGGCCGTGCACCAGTCGAGCAGGCGCATCGAGAAGCGGAAATTGGTCTCGATCACGAGATCGCCGTCGGTCGCGGTGGTCTCGGAAATCGCCCCGAGATGGATCATGGCATCGAGCTTGCGGCCCTTCAGCCAGTCAGACAGCTCGGCCGGGGGAACGATATCCACAAGCTGCCGCTTGGCGAGATTGCGCCATTTGCCGTCGCTGCCGAGGAGATCGCAGACCACGACATCGCTATGGCCGGCCTCGTTCAGCGCGGCGACGACATTCGACCCGATAAAACCGGCCCCGCCGGTCACCAGCAACATTCCAAAATCCCTGCCCGAGTTTGGGGTCCGGCCTTGCCCTAGCGCATGATCTGCCAAAGTGTAAGCGGTTTTGGGGACCGTCTGTATTCGCCCCCCAATGTCGTAGGCCGAACTAGGGGGTGCCCTAATTCACCAGAGCGTGTATTTTCGGCAGATGCTTATTATTCAGACCGGGCAAGCGCAGCGGTTTCGCAAATATTCAATCACCTTCGCAGTTATTCTGGCCTTGTCCGGGGCTTTCGCCGCGCTTCTAACGCTGCATTGGTACGTGGCCCCACCCAAAAAGTAAGGCCACCTCGGGGTGGCGGCAGCTACGCTACGTAGCGGCCTGAAGACGCCGCCAAAGCCATTGAAGGAAAAGCCGAAAGTGAAAAAGAAAGCCAAGAAGGCCAAATCTGCTCAGTAATGATATTTGCATTGGGCAATATCGATCTGCTGAGATTCACCCCTGCCGCTAACCCGGTAGACTAACCTGTGTTCTCCGGTAATCCGGCGGGACCACCATCCCTGCAAAGCGTGCTTAAGGGGCTCAGGTTTCCCAAGCCCCTTAAATGGATCGCGCTTGATATCTCGGACCAAATTGTTGATCACTTCGAGGATTTTTTCGTCCTCTTTTTGCCACTCAAGATATTCCTGCCAAGCATCCTCGGTCCAAGCGGTTATCATCCAACCGCTTAGCCTAGCTTGGTGGGCTCGATCAGGTCGCGCTTGACTAGCTTGCCGTCATCAGCCTCCTTAATGGAACGCAGAAGACGAGTAGCGTTAGCTGGGCTCTTTAGGAGATGAACTGTCTCCATAAGACCCTCATATTCCTCTTCAGATATCAAAACGACGCTGCGTGCGTTCTGACGCGTAACGACCAGGGGGGATCGCTGATCGCAAACCGCCTCCATATATGCAGCTAGGTTGCCACGAAGTTCTGTGTAAGAAACGTGTGCCATCGTACAACTCCCCTTGTACGCATCTGTACAGAAAATTGTACATGAAAGACCAATTGTCAACGGTGACCTAAGTCATACAGGTATTAAACTACCGTAAGATGCTGCTAACTTTTGAGGTTCTGGGGCGACGAAGGCGCCGAATCCATCGGCTGAAATCCCGCTCAGTTAGTTTGACGATACGTCAGACGCCCGCCAGCCGCGTATTGGCCGGCTTTACCTATCGGCCGGGAGCGGCTAACCGAACCGCCACATCAAAGCGCCCGCGGCACAATCAACGAATGAACAATGATTCGCAATTTAGCGGAACTGAGGATCGGAGCGACACCCGCCCGATCCTGATCGTCCCCTATATGTGGATCGGCGATTTCGTCCGGAACCATACCGTTGTCCGGGTGCTGAAGGAGCGCTGGCCGAATCGGCCGGTCGATCTCCTGACCACGTCCCTATGCGCCCCCCTGGTCGACTACATGCCCGGCGTCCGCCAGGGGATCCTCTGGGACCTGCCCCGCAGCCGCCTCGCCGTCGGCCGCCAGCTCGGCCTGGCGCGGCTCCTGAGCGAGCGGAACTACGGCACCGCCCTGGTGCTGCCGCGGACCTGGAAGGCCGCCATTGCGCCAGCGCTGGCCGGCATCCCTGAACGGGTCGGCTTCGTTGGCGAGTTCCGGTTCGGCCTGCTCAACCGCTGGCGCTGGGGCGAGAAGAAGCTGCCCCGCTTCATCGACAAGAACGCCGCGCTGGCCCGGCCCGACGGTGCGCCCCTGCCGCCGGAATGGCCGGTGCCGCAATTGCGGGTGCCGGCCGAGGAGATCGCCCACTGGCGGCAGACCAATGGCCTCAGCGCCGGGGCCGCGGTCGCGCTCGCCCCCGGCTCGGTCGGGGTGTCGAAACGCTGGACCTATTATCCCGAGGCCGCCCGCCTGCTGGTCAAGCGCGGGCTCGAGGTCTGGGTGGTCGGCGGCCCCGCGGAAAAGGGCCTCGCCCAGGAGATCGTCGCAGCCGGTGGCCCGGGGGTGCGGGATCTCACGGGCAACGATCTGCGCAACGGCGTCCTCGCCATGGCCGCGGCCGGCGTCGCGATCTCGAACGACTCGGGCCTGATGCATATCGCGGCCGCGCTCGACACGCCCACCTTGGGCATCTTCGGCCCGACTAGCCCCTATCTCTGGGCGCCCCTCAACGGCCTCGCCGCGACCGTGGTCCAGACCAAGAGCGTGCTCGCCTGCCAGCCCTGCCAGAGCACGATCTGCCGGATCAACGACCACCGCTGCATGCGTGACATCGCGGCGCAGGACGTGGTCGAGATCGCACGAGACGTGCTGGCCAGGACGCAGGGACTTGCCAATGTCTGACGGCGGCGCGGCGAAGCCCGCCGCATTCCTCGATCGCGACGGCGTCATCAACCACGACGATAGCTATATCGGCACGCGCGACCGCATCCGTTGGATGCCCAACGTCGCCAGGGCCATCCGCCGTCTCAACGAGGCCGGCTATTGGGTGTTCGTCTTCACCAACCAGTCCGGCGTGGCGCGCGGCCTCTTCACCGAAGACGACGTGAACCGGCTCCACGGCTGGATGCGCGACGAGCTCGCCCGCGACGGCGCGCGGATCGATGACATCCGCTTCTGTCCCCATCATCCACATGGAACGGTCGCCGGCTACATCGGGGAGCATGACTGGCGCAAGCCCGCGCCCGGCATGTTGCGCGATCTCGTCCAGCACTGGCCCGTGCAGCTCGACGGCAGTTTTGTGATCGGAGATCAGGCCCGGGACCTCGAGGCAGGCCAAGCGCTCGGACTGCCGGGCTTTCGCTTTGAAGGCGGCGACCTCGACGCATTCGTGACCGAGGTGATTGCAAAGATTAGGCGGGGGTAGAGGGCGGGAGAACTCGATCTGACCTGCGGTTTATGCTTCATGCGTCTTTCATTGCATCGAGATCGCCGGCGCCATCCGGAATGTCTAAAGTCCCTAAGCCTAAAAACTCTCTGCCTTCAGGCGTAACGCGGCTGAGAATACCAGCGCCGAAAACGTCCTCAAATAATCCCTCCATAACTTTTCGTCCAACGCGCCTGAGCTCGCTGTCAAGCGTCGTCCAATCGTATGTGTTGCGGTATATGCTCAGGTAAGACGATATGGATCTCCACAAATCGACGGTTGCTTGCTGAAAATTGGTCCGCTCTTTGCGGAGATTTTCGAAACTGTACTCCTCCTCCAGTCGCTTCTCTATCTTGGCAATCTGCTTACGTCCCACTCTCTTGATACTGCTTTTCCCGAGCGATTTGCTGACGCGCCATTTTGCTTCGGAACGGGGTATGCGATCGAAAAATGCCTCGATATCTGTTTTCAGACACCAATCATATCTGCGTCGCAATTCGACAGCTCGATCCAACGCGTTCGCGGTCCCTCTTCCTTTGAGGAAGCCGAACGAAAATTCGTTCTCTACGGGCAGTTTTTGCTTCGTAACGAGATGGTTCAATATTGCTTTCTGAACGATCCGGTCGCGAATGACTGGAATGCAGATAAGCCTGTCTTTGGATGAGTTCGGTTTTGGGATAAAAACCGGCTTTAGTCTTGAAGGATGGTATTCGCCGGCGCGCAGCTCAGCAGCAAGGGCAGCGAGCCGCTCATCTATTCGAAAGGCAAACTGCTCAGCCGTTAGCCCATCAAGACCCGGCCGCCCAGGATTGGACGTAGCATTGCGCGAGTCCTTCCATGCGGCACACAGATTTGACTTAGAAAGTATTTTAACTGGCTTTGGGAAACGATGAGATTCAGTTCTCCCAGGCGTAGGGTCGAGCAAGGGTGCACCTAAGCCTGATTGAACGGGCGTCAACCGATGGTCACAGACCGATCTTCTGGCAGTTGGAGCTTTGCGGCTGGCGCGCTATCGCGCGACGCGCTCGGCTCCTGACAAATCACCGTCTAGGAGGTCGTTCGAGGCAAGAAACGGTTACCAACAGCGACATGCTAGGTCAGCGTTTTCTTGGTTCGAATCATATCAGGCGGCCTCGGCCAGTCTGTAGGACCAAGTATGGACGACGGGATGGCGATTGACGTCGTCGATTCCGGCCATGATGCGTTGTTTGAGTTCGTGCTTTGATGTCACCCGGATGTGACGCAGGACGGAGCGGGCGAACTTGGAGAAGAAGCCCTCGACGAGGTTGAGCCAGGAGCCGTGCTTGGGCGTGAACGTAAACTCGAAGCGGCCCGCCGGGCGCGTGCCGAGCCAAGCCCTGGTTTCTCTCGAGATATGCGCGGAATGATTGTCGAGGATCAACTTGATCGCGGTCCTGGCCGGATAGGCGGCATCGAGAAGCTTGAGGAACTCGACGAACTCGCGGCTGCGGTGGCGGTCTTTGACGAGCGCGTGGACCTTGCCGGTCAGCAGATCAATTCCAGCCAACAAGCTGAGCGTGCCATGACGTCGATATTCAAAATCGCGCGCAAAGGCCGGATGGACGCCTGGCACGGGCGGCAAATCCGGCGAACAAGCATCTCGTTCCATGACCGCCAAGTCCAAGGAATCGGTCGTCTAGCTGCTACATGCATGCAACACATCAACGTACACCGCGTGGACTTGAGATTGAGATAGTCAATGCAGCCGCTATTTCGATCGGCTGAAGACTGACGCTCTCCTTGCGCAGGACATTCCGGTTGGCCGTTACCGCCTTCACAAGCCTGCAATAATCCACGGGTACTGCTAGGCGAAGGCGATGGAGACGCAGTCTCCGAATTCGCTTGCCAATCACCCGACTTTTCACTCGGGCCCGGACGAGCTCGGGGCTAACTGCTCATTCGCGACTCTGGCGCGGGGAATGTTGATGTGTGCTTGCTCAATAGCCGGAGAAGATCTAGCGGCGATTGTTTCTGACCTGGGGGGAGCGGATGCTCGCCCCTGATCATCTCAAGCAGAGAATACGCGCGCTTCGGGCGGGATCGCTTTGGCCCACGGACGACATTGGCAACTCCATTCGGGACATTCCGCCGCTGGAATGCCTGTTGCCGCATCGCCCGCCATTCATGCTCATCGATAAAATCGAGCGGGTTGACCTTTCCGGCGAGCGGTTGCGCGCTGTTCGACATCTTGCCGTCGACGATGCGGTATTTGCGGGACATTTTCCAGGTGACCCAATTTACCCCGGCGTTTTGCTGGTCGAGTCGATCGCCCAAGCGGCGGTGTGCCTGTGCAGTTTGCTTTATGCGCCGGACCGCGTGGCCAACCCGGAAACGTGCGTAAGAGTTCGAGCGACGCATATCCATCACGCCGTTTTTCCGAATTCGGCGCACCCGGATGATGACCTCGGCATACAGGTCAGGATGGACGACCGCGATACTTTGAGCTGTTGCTTTTCTGGCCAGGTGTGGGCACGCGACAGGTTGTGCTGCGGCGCCATGGGAGAGTTTCATGTCCTTGGATAGCCGTGTTGTGGTTACCGGCATGGCCGTAAACACGCCACTTGGGGACACGTTAGAGAACTACTTGACGGCGCTGGTCTCAGGCAGGTCTGCAATCAGCCGGTGGTCGTCGTTTCAATCGGACAATATCTACAGCAAGATAGGCGGCGAACTTGCCAATTACGATATGCTCGGCAAGCTTGACGCGATCGGGAAACGCCGCGAGGCATCAACCGCCTTGCGTTTGGCGCGCCGCATGCTCCCAAAGTTGCCGTGGTCTGTCGGCGCTGCAGTGACATTGTCACTCGACGCCCTGTCGGACGCTGGCCTGTCCCCGGGCGATATCGACGCTCACCACACCGCGGTCGTTGTGGGCGGCCACAACCTGCAGAATCAATATCGTTTGCAGAATCAGCACACTTTCGACGACGAGCCGGATTTTATCGATCCGCTGTATGCGGTACACTCCCACGATACGACCCATGTTGGCTGCGTATCGGCCGTGTTGCAGGCCAGAGGAACGGGGATTTTGGTCGGTGCCGCCTGCGCAAGCGGCGCGCACGCCTTGAAAGTTGCAGTCGACGAGGTGCGGCACCATGGCGCGCGCGCCGCCGTCGTAGTGTGTCCACCTTGGGATTTTGCGCCGATCGACATGCAAGCCATGGCTCTGATCGGCGCTATCAGCCAAGACAGTTTCAATGACGAGCCGGAGCGCGCGAGCCGACCTTTCGACGTTCGCCGTGAAGGGTTCGTGCCGGCCCACGGTGGTGCCGCATTGATCGTCGAAAGCGCGGACCACGCGAAGGAGCGGGGCGCTCGCGTGTATGCAGAAATACTCGCCGTCGATACGACGTCAGATGGAAGCTATCTTCCCCAGCCGTCCGAAGAGGGCCAGACGCGCGCGATACAGCGCGCGCTAACGAACGCCGGATTGGCTCCGGAGCAAATCGACTACGTCAACGGCCATTTCACTTCGACTCCGCTCGGAGATGTTTCCGAGATCAAGGCTATCAAAAGCGCTTTTGGAAGGCATGCGCACCACTTGAAGATGAATGCCACAAAATCGATGATTGGACATACGTTATATTCGTCCGCTATCGTCGAGCTTGTTGGCGCAATATTGCAGATGCGCAGCGGTCGACTCCATCCCAGCATCAACATCGACGAAATCGATTCCGCAATCGACTTGGACGTCTGTGCCAACGAAAGCGTCGATTGGCCTGTCCGATATTTTATGAAGAACGCATTCGGGTTCGGCGGTCTCAATGCCTCGATCATTGTCGGACACTGTGATGACATCGGAATCGCCAGATGAATCTGCTTATAACGGGCGGCTCTCGTGGATCGAGTCGATTGCATCGCGGAATAATTAGCAATGCCGTTGTCCTCGGATTCTCGGATGGCGGGATGGGGCGCGAAACTGTGACTATCGGCCCGAGCGAGAAGACGCAGCAGTCCTGGCGGCAATCGTCGTTCGTAAATGGACAGGCAATCTCCCTCACCCGCGCCCCGGATCGGATACCATAAATCATGCGCAACGATCTTCGCGGAAAGGTGGTTCTGATAACGGGTGGAACCCGCGGCATAGGGCGAGCAATGGGGCTTGCGTTCGGAAAACTCGGAGCCATTTGTGCGCTTACGCATAAGTGGGGATCTGCCGATGAGAATGAGCTGAGACGGAGCTACGCAAATTGCGGCGCGCCAGAGCCGATTCTCATTGAGGCCGATGCAGCTCGAGATCAAGATACGCAAACGTTATTGACGACCCTTAGGGAGCATCATGCTGGCATCGATATATTCATATCGAACGTGGCATTCGCGGATGTAACTGCGTCCCCCGCCCAGTACACGCGGCGCGGCCTACTCGCCAGCATCGAGTACACGGCGTGGCCGTTGGTCGCGTACACAGAGAAAATTCGGGATATCTTCGGGGCGCCTCCGAAATACGTCATCGGGCTGTCCTCTATTGGTCCAGACCGTTACATCGCAAACTATGACATGATCGCCTGTTCGAAGGCGGTCCTGGAAACGCTGGCTCGATATCTGGCCCATCATTATGCGTCCGCAGGAACGCGGGTCAACGTCGTTCGGGCGGGTATCGTTCGTACTGAATCGCTCGAAGCCACGCTTGGCGGTCAAAAACTCGAAGCGATCCGATCAGACAGGCCTGACGCATTCATGACCACCGATGAAATCGCTCATTCCGTTGTGGCTCTCTGCAGCGGCTGGATGGATGCCGTTACGGGACAGGTCATAACCGTCGATCGTGGCCAAGCGTTTTCACACGGTGCCGGATTCTAACAGTCAAATCAGGAGCGAGAATATGTCCCGAGACGAAATCATGATTGCCGTTAAACAAAAAGTTGTAGCAATAATACCCAACCTAGAGCTCGGTTCTCTCGATCCCTCGAAACCTCTCGAGGAGTACGGTGGTACGAGCCTCGACCTCGTCGAGATTATCTCGGAGCTGATGCGCGAACTGCGAGCAAAAGTGCCGCGCTCAGAGATAACCGATATCAACACGATTGATGATATCGTCGACTTGCTGCACAAGACGCTGGCACATCAACAGTCATGATCTGATCCAAGCGTCCCTGTTGATCGTGGTCATGCGCTTCGGGATCGGTTCGCCGACAAATAAATCCACCGATCGGGCTCGCGTTGACGATCCTTGCGGATCGAAACCGGTCGCAGAAACACGTCTGGCGTTGCCAGACCGCCCTTCTCACGGCGGGCGGGTCTGGGTACGCACGATGTCGTGCGAAAGGGCAAAGGTATCCGGGACGGCGTCTGCTCCGGCGGGGCCGTATCCGGCGGAATCGTTGCCGCGGTCCGACGCCCGCTACAAGTGTTCACGTTCTTTCTGGAATGGACGCGCCTTGCGGCAAGCGCAGAGTATTTTAGACTTGGCCTATCAAAATTCGATCGAGCCAAGATCGACGTTCGGATTCAGCACACACGATCTGCTTGAGTCATCGTGATGAAGATTACGCTTCGATTGTGCGCAAAGGGCTCTCAAAGATCATTGCTCGTTTGCATCGGTTCGATTCTGACGCCGGACAGGAAATAGGAGCTCGGATGATTAATAATAGTCAGACAACATGCGCTCCAGAGAGATAACAGAGACAGTGATGAGCCGCGAAATTCCGTCTGTATTAATTGGCATGCCGCACCTGGGGCCTTGCGGCCTGTCCGAAAATTGGATGCTTCGCCATGTCGGTGACGTTCACTGGAACCTAATTTGCTCCGGCCTTGGCAAGCGCTCACGCTTCATCACGGACGAAAGTGGAAACAGGCTTTATGCTTCGTTTGTTCGCGTGACGTGGACCTCATCCAAGCCATTGTCGGCTATCAACGAAAGCGATGAGCTTCGAGGATCTACGAGCATGGTCCGCTGCGGGGAAAACATCTTTATCAGCGAAACGCAGCTATCTATCGCCGACGCTCTCATCTCACTGAGATTGGTCTCCATGTTTTCGCGGAGAGAACACAATACATCGAACAAACGCCTTTTGCTGAGCGCGCCGGTTATTCCACTGAACTGCCCAATCAAGGACATCGAGGAAGTTCCATCGTTTGTCGTACAACACCGGTTGCTGCGAAACGCTGCGCTCCCAGTGCATCAGTTCGGTGATGTGGAATTTGATACTGCGGCACAAGCTGACTGGTCATTTGAGTATCAGATTAATGGATATATGGACTTCAACGGCGCCAACCTGCTTTATTTTGCTTCATATCCCACGATAGCTGACATCTGCGTTTCCAGAACAGACCTTGTTAGCTCCCGAGGATCGTTTGACTGGTTTGTTATCGGTTGCCCGCCGATTGGGCGGGACATCTTTTATTATGGAAACGCCAACATAACAGAGACCATTAACTGCGCTCTTGCACCGAAGTCCGGTGTTGCCGGGCTCGAGGCGTACAGTGTGGACCTGTTTCGGAGCTCCGACGGCGCCCGCATTAGCAAGCAGTTTGTACTTCGGCAGAATGTCGCGCACGCCCACCGAAACTAACCTCGACCGCTGACGGCCGAGGTTTTGTAAGCGATCACGAGGTTGAGCCAGGAGCCGTGCTTGGGCGTGAACGTAAACTCGAAGCGGCCCGCCGGGCGCGTGCCGAGCCAAGCCCTGGTTTCTCTCGAGATATGCGCGGAATGATTGTCGAGGATCAACTTGATCGCGGTCCTGGCCGGATAGGCGGCATCGAGAAGCTTGAGGAACTCGACGAACTCGCGGCTGCGGTGGCGGTCTTTGACGAGCGCGTGGACCTTGCCGGTCAGCAGATCAATTCCAGCCAACAAGCTGAGCGTGCCATGACGTCGATATTCAAAATCGCGCGCAAAGGCCGGATGGACGCCTGGCACGGGCGGCAAATCCGGCGCCGTCGTCGCGATGGCCTGGATCCCCGGCTTTTCGTCGTAGGAGACGATCGTCACCGGCTTGCCCGATTTCTTCGACTTGGCTGCGGCCTTTTTCAGGACCTGGACCTCGCGATAGACACACAGGACCTCCGCCATTTTCTGCTCGAACTCGGCATCGCCACGCTCCAGATAGTAGCGCACCTTGTGCGGCTTGATTTCCTCTTGGCCGAGAAGCTTGCACACCGTGCCCCGCACCAGACGGGCGAGACATTCATGTCCCGCCCCCGGTCCGTGCTCGCGCGCATGGCGGGCCAGCAGTCGCGTCGTCCACAACTCGTGCGGATAGCCGTGGTTCTTGGCCTTGTCGCACGCCAAAGATACCAGCCAGGCCTTGGCCTCCGGCGTGATCACCGGCTCCTTGCCCGGGCGCGGGCGATCGTCGAGCGCCGCCAATGCACCGTCAGCCACCGCCCGCTCGACGCAGCGTTGGACCGTCTGATGATGGTCGCCAAGTTTTTGTCCCACCGCAAAGAACGACGGGTTCTCGCGGTAGGCAAGCAGCATCGCGGCCCGCGACACCCGTCTCGCGGGTTCGGTCCTCGACCGCGAAAGAGCCGTCAACGTCGCAATCTCCTCATCGGTCATCGCCAACTCGACCGCTTGCCGCCATCCTGCCATGGTGAAACTCCTCGTTCAGTCAATCGCAAACGAGGAATCCGCGAACAAGCATCTCGTTCCATGACCGCCAAGTCCAAGGAATCGGTCGTCTAGTTGCAGATTTGCAGCCTCGCAAGTCGAAGTAGGCAGTCAGTCGTGGACTTATCCCGAGCTTTCGGCGACGGGTCCGGGTCTCTGGCTCGCTCGCATCGGCTTATAGAGCTTTTGGGATGATGCCATCATGCCCGTGTTTTGCCCGACGCGTCAAGCGAAATTCGTAAAATCCGCATCCGCATTGTACCTGCCCGGCAAGCGATTGATTCCGCTGCCAACGGTTACTGTGCATGGGGTTGTTTTTGCGTTTTCGATCTGCGCTCGCTCAGAGCAGCGGCCGATAGACCTCGCCGATCCGCGCCGCCTCGGCATCGAGGCTGAACCATTCGAGCACGCGCTCGCGACCGCGCTCGCCCATCGCAGTCGCCATGGCCACATCGCGCATCAGCGGCTCGAGCGCCGCCGCCAGCGCGTCCGCATCACCGGTTGGGATCAGCACGCCGGACACGCCATCCTCGACCACGAGCTCGGCAGCTCCAGCACGTGCGGCGACCAGCGCGCTGCCGGCCGCCATCGCCTCGATCAGCGTCAGCCCAAAACCTTCGTTGCGCGAGGTGAAGGCGTAGATCGTCAGCCGCTGATACCAGCGCTGCACCGCTTCGATCGGCAACTCGCCGGTGATGACGATGCGCGATTGCAGATTGGCGGCTTCGATGCGCTTCTTCAGATCGTTCGCAAAGGGCGTCTGTTCGGCCGTGACTTGTCCGACGATGACCGCCGTGAAATCCGGATGGCGCGGCAGCAACCCGCACATCGCATCGACGAATACGTCGGTCCCCTTCTGCGCGCGCACGCGACCAAAACAGCCGATGGCGTAACGGCCAGGCAACCCGCTTTCCGCGAAGGCCGCGGCGCGGTCGACCGGCGGCGCATAGGTTTCGGTGTCGACGCCGTGCGGGATCACGGTCGATTGCACTTTCAGGAACGAGGCCGAGAGATCTGATGTCGCGATGATCGCGTCCATCTGCCGGATCAGCCAGCGCGTGATCCAGCTGTGATGCCGCTGCGCCGCCGAGGTGAACACCAGCTTGAGCGGCCAGCCGAGCCCGCGCAGCAGCGCGCCTGCGATCATCTCGTTGTTGCGGCGCGCATGCCAGATCAGGGGCGACTTGCGCCGCCATAGTTTCAGGACATCGGCGAGGCTCAGCCGCGAAATCCCCTCCGGCACGTCCGAGCCGAACCATGCGGCGCGATAGAGCTTTGCCAGCCGCGGCGCCACCATCCGGTTGGTCGCGGTGACCCCGGAATAGCGCCTGTGCAGATTTGGCACGATCACTTGCAGATCGTCCGGGGAATTCGCCACGTCATGCTCCGTCTGGTGCGCCCCCCTATACGCAACATTAAGCATAGTGACCAGTTCAGCTGCACCGAAACCCCCTCTTCACCGCGCAAACGTTAACTTGGTGCGTTGATCGAAGACGGGTGAGATCATGACTGTGCTAGTCACCGGCGGCGCCGGCTATATCGGAAGTCACACGGTCCTGGCGCTGGCGGAAGCCGGCGAGGACGTCGTCGTGATCGACGATCTCTCCACCGGTTTCTCCGCTTACTTGCCGGAAGGCGTGCCGCTGTTCATTGGCGATGCCGGCGACGAGAATTTGCTCGAAGGCGTGATCGCCCAGCACAACATCGAGAGCATCATCCATTTCGCCGGCTCGGTGGTCGTGCCGGAGTCGATGCGCGATCCGCTCGGCTACTACCGCAACAATTTCATGACCGCGCGCAATCTGCTCAACGTCGCGGTCAAGCGCGGCATCAGCCGCTTCATCTTCTCCTCGACCGCCGCCGTCTACGGCAATCCGGACCAGGTGCCGGTGCCCGAGCACGCGCCGACGCGACCGCTGTCGCCCTACGGCTCGTCGAAGCTGATGACCGAGATCATGCTGCACGACGTCGCCGCCGCCTACGGCATGCAGTACGTGACCTTGCGCTATTTCAACGTCGCGGGTGCCGATCCGCAGGCCCGCATTGGCCTTGCCACCGTCGGCGCCACGCATCTGCTCAAGATCGCGGTCGAAGCCGCGACCGGCCAGCGCGCCAAGATCGACGTGTTCGGCACCGACTACCCGACCCAGGACGGCAGCTGCATCCGCGACTTCATCCACGTCACGGACCTCTCGCAGGCGCATCGCTCGGCGCTCGCTTACCTGCGCAATGGCGGCGCCTCGACGACGCTGAACTGCGGCTATGGCCGCGGCTATTCGGTGCTGGAAACCATCGACGCCGTGCGCCGGGTGTCGGGCCGCAGCTTTGCCGTGCAATACGCTCCGCGCCGGCCCGGCGACATCATGACCATGGTTGCCGACACCAGCCGCATCCGCGGCCTGCTCGACTGGAAGCCGCAATATGAGGACCTCGAGACCATCGCGGCACACGCGCTGGCCTGGGAGGACAAGCTGTTCCGCGAGCGCCACGGCGAGCTCCGCCACGCCGTCTCGGCCTAAAATCCCTCCAGGCGCAAGCCCTTAATTGGGCTTGAAAAGCGGAGCTTTAGCGGGCACAGAGGCCATTCGATCCCTGACGCGCGGGCAGGCTTTTCGCCTTGGCCGTCAATGGACACCGGATGGCCAAGTTTCCAAAGAAAATCACCGACGATCCCTATGCGGCGATGGTCCTCATTCGCCGCCTGGTCACGGAACAGGGCGTCGTCTACTGGCGGCGCTACCTCGTTGCCTTCGCGCTGATGGCGGCGGCCGCCGGCGCCACCGCAGGCGCGACCTACGTGCTCGGCCAGGTCATCAACCAGGCCTATGTCGACAAGAACATCCCGGGCATCGCGATGTTCTCGGGCATCACGGTGATCCTGCTGTTCATCAAGGGCGTGGCGACCTACGGCCACATGGTGATCCTGACCAAAATCAGCAACGCCATCCTCGCCACCAACCAACGCCAGCTGTTCGCCAAGCTGATGCGCGAAAGCGTCGGCTTCTTCTCGGAGCGGCATTCGTCGGAATTTTTGGCGCGGCTCACGGCCGGCGCCAAATCCATCACCGACGTGCTCAACATGCTGGTCAACGCCATCGGGCGCGACCTCATGATGCTGCTCGCCATGATCGGCGTGATGGTGTGGCAGGATCCGCTGATGTCGCTGATCGGCCTCGTCGCGGTGCCGCCGGCGATGCTGGTGCTGCGCAAGCTGGTCAAGCGCATCAAGGGTCTCGCCTTCAACCAGTTCACCGGCACCGCCGACATCATGGAGACCATGCAGGAATCGCTGCAAGGCATCCGCACGGTCAAGGCGTTCACGCTTGAAGAGACGATGCAGAAGCGCATCGACGAGAACATCGCGATCGTCGAGCGCAACGCCAACAAGATGGCCCGCGTCGCCAACCGCTCCAACCCGCTGATGGAAATGCTCGGCGGCTTCGCGGTCGCCGGCTGCTTGCTCTATGGCGGCTACAGCGTGGTCGCGCTCAACGCCACGCCCGGGGCGTTTTTCTCCTTCATGACCGCGTTCCTGATGGCGACCGAGCCGGCCAAGCGGCTGGCGCGGCTCAACATCGACCTCAACAGCCAGCTCGTCGGCGCGCGCATGCTGCTCGAGGTCGTTGACAGCCCGGCCAGCGAGCACTCCGACGACGACAAGCCGGCGCTCAAGCTCTCCGATGCGCGGATCGAGCTGCGCGACGTCAGCTTCTCCTATCGCGCCAATGAAACCGTGCTCAACCGCATGAGTTTTGTCGCCGAGCCCGGCAAGGTCACCGCGCTGGTCGGCCCCTCCGGCGGCGGCAAGTCGACCGTGCTAGCGCTGCTGTTGCGCTTCTACGAGGTGACGCAAGGTGACATCGTGATCGACGGCCAGTCGATCGGCGCGGTGTCGCGCAAATCGCTGCGGGCGCAGACCGCCTATGTCGGCCAGGACGTCTATCTGTTCCGCGACACCATCCGCAACAACATCGCCTTCGGCAAACCGGGCGCGGGCGACAACGAGATCATCGAGGCGGCGAAGGCCGCCTGCGCGCATGATTTCATCATGGGCTTCCCGCTCGGCTACGACACGCCGGTCGGCGAGCACGGCACGCAGCTCTCGGGCGGCCAGCGCCAGCGCATCGCGGTAGCCCGCGCGCTGATCAAGAACGCGCCGCTCATCCTGCTGGACGAAGCCACCGCCGCGCTCGATTCCGAGTCCGAGCGGCAGGTGCAGGAGGCGATCGAGCATCTCTGCCTGAACCGCACCACCATCGTGATCGCGCACCGTCTGCACACCATCATGCACGCCGATGCGATCCTGGTGGTCGAGGGCGGCGAGATCGTCGAGCAGGGCCGGCATGACGAGCTGCTGCGCCGCTCGGGCCGCTACGCCTCGTTCTTCCGCCTGCAACATCGCGACGCCGGCGCTCTGGCGCCGATCAGCGCCACCGCATAGAGTTCCCTCCACCTCAAGAGCAGCGAGATCGCTTCATGAACGCCGCCTCCTACGTCATCCCGCTTCCGCCCCAGGCTTCGCTTCCCGTCGTCGGCGAGGCCGGCCGTTATCCGGTGCGCCGCATCTGGTGCGTCGGCCGTAACTATCTCGAGCACATCCGCGAGATGGGCAATGACGAGCGCGCGCCGCCGTTCTTCTTCGCCAAGCACGCCGACATGCTGGTGCCCGATGGCGACACCGTCCCCTATCCGCCGCTCACGAAAGACCTGCATCACGAGGTCGAGCTGATCGTCGCGATGAAGAGCGGCGGTCTCAACATCCCCGCCGAGAAGGCGCTCGACCATGTCTACGGCTACGCCGTCGGCATCGACCTCACCCGCCGCGACCTCCAGATCGCCTCGCGCAAAAAGGAGCGTCCGTGGGAGGTCGGCAAGTCGTTCGACGGCTCGGCGCCGGCTTCCGCGGTGCAGCCGGCCTCGAAGATCGGCCATCCCTCCAAGGGCAAGATCTGGCTCACCGTCAACGGCAAGGAAGCGCAGAAGGGCGACCTCAGCGAGCTGATCTGGAACGTGCCGGAGATCATCTGGCAGCTGTCCCAGCAGGTGAAGCTCGCCGCCGGCGACATCATCATGACGGGCACGCCGGCCGGCGTGTCGCAGCTCCAGCCCGGCGACAAGCTCGAATGCGGCGTCGACGGCGTCGGCACGCTGAAGGTCACGATCGGCCAGCCGGAATAACCTGCACAACAGCTCGAAATCAAAAGGCCCCGGAATCGTCCGGGGCCTTTCCATTTCCGATCGCTCTACCAGGCCTTCACCGGCCGGCTGGCGTGGCTCGCCTGCGGCACACCGCGGTTGAGCGACATGTGCGAATGCACGCACAGCCAGCCATCGGCACTCCTCGAAAACACCATCGTCGCCCGGCCCGGCCGTGGAAACGCGCTGCCATCGGGATGATAGCCCGTGCTGGTCCACGGCGCGATCACCGTCGCCATCGTGCCATCGGGGGACGCCAGGATCGAGGTCTGCTCGAGCACGAACCGAAAGTCGGTCGTCTTCGGCCAGACGTTGTTCCATTGGGACGAGACCCATTGATCGACGCCCGGGATGACATCGTTATGCGTCCCGAAGGCCAGCACATCAGGATGGAAGAGCGGCCGAGCCGAGGCGTAGTCGACCTCGCGGACATAGCCTTCGAAGGTGTCCAGCCATTCGCGGAAGAATTGCTCGGTGTCGATGTTCGCAAGTGGCAACGGGGCCATTGCCTGCTCCATGTTTGGCCGCTAAATCGCGGCAACCTTGTTGCCACGGACGGAACTATGCAGCAAGATTCGCGAGGCTCGGACCGGAAGGTCCGCCGCAGAGACTGCATCATAAAGCGAGAGGATGTCTCGGATGTCGAACACGATCACGGAGCTCGAGGGGCTGCTGATGCAGCGCTCGCTCACCGACCCACAGCTTGTCGCGGCCGCGGAGAAAGCTTCGGACTTCCGCATCCTGCCAGATGCAACGGTCATCAAGATCGGCGGCCAGAGCATGATCGATCGCGGCCGCGCCGCGGTCTATCCGATCGTCGAGGAGATCGTCGCCGCGCGCAAGGCACACAAGCTCCTGATCGGAACCGGCGCCGGCACCCGCGCGCGGCATCTCTATTCGATCGCGGCAGGTCTTCGCCTGCCAGCTGGCGTGCTGTCGCAACTCGGCGCCTCCGTGGCCGACCAGAACGCTGCGATGCTCGGACAGCTTCTGGCCAAGCACGGCATCTCCGCCGTCAGCAGCGCCGGGCTCTCGTCCGTGCCGCTATTCCTCGCAGAGGTGAACGCGGTGATCTTCAGCGGCATGCCCCCCTATAGCCTGTGGATGCGGCCCGCGGCCGAAGGCGTGATCCCGCCCTACCGCACCGATGCCGGATGCTTCCTCGTCGCCGAGCAGTTCGGCTGCAGGGCGATGATCTATGTGAAGGACGAGAACGGCCTCTACACCGCGAACCCGAAGACGTCAGAGAAAGCGACCTTCATTCCAAAAATCTCGGTGGCGGAAATGAAGGCCAAGGGTCTCCAGGATTCCATCCTGGAATTCCCGGTGCTCGATCTCCTCACCGCCGCGCGCCACGTCCGCCAGGTGCAGGTCGTGAACGGCCTCGTTCCCGGCAATCTCACCCGCGCGCTCGCGGGCGAGCATGTCGGCACCATCATCACCGCGAGCTGAAGAGAGCCCCGTCATGGCTGACACCAACCAGATCAAGCACATCGCCTCGCCGCTCGCGCGCCAGACCTTGCTCGACAGCGATCTCACCCGCCCCGTCGCCGGCAACCGCCCGATCAAGCTGCTGCCCTGGCTGCAAGTGATCAAGATCGGCGGCCGCATTATGGACCGTGGCCACGAAGCGATCTTGCCGCTCGTCGAGGAATTGCGCGCGCTGCTGCCCGAGCATCGGCTGCTGATCCTGACCGGCGCCGGCATCCGCGCCCGCCATCTCTACAGCGTCGGTCTCGACCTCGGCCTGCCGGTCGGCTCGCTCGCACCGCTCGCGGCCAGTGAGGCCGGCCAGAACGGCCACATCCTTGCAAGCCTCCTCGCGCCGGAAGGCGTCTCCTATATCGAGCACGGCACCATCGCGAGCCAGCTCGCGATCCACCTCCAGGCAGCGCGCGCGGTCGTCGGCAGCGCGTTCCCGCCGTACCACCATCACGAATTCCCGACCTCGCGCATCCCGCTGCATCGGGCCGACACCGGCGCCTTCCTGCTCGCCGACGCGCTCGGGGCCGCGAGCTTGACGATCGTCGAGGACGTCGACGGCGTCTACACCACCGATCCCAATGGCGCCGACGGCAAGAAAGCCGAGCTCCTGAAGGAGACCAGCTTTGCCGAGCTCGCGAAGCTGACGGGCACGCTGCCGTTCGATCCCGCGCTGCTCGAGGTGATGGCGAACGCACGGCACATCGCGCGCGTGCAGGTGGTCAACGGCCTCGTGCCGGGCCGGATCAGCGCAGCACTGCGCGGGCAGCATGTCGGATCAATCATCAATACTGGCGCCAAGCCGGTGTGACATCACGGCAAGGTCTGCAAAAAACCGACATCACCGCAGCGCCGATAGCACGATCAGGCCGAGGATCAGCGCCGTCAGCGAGTATTTCAGCGTGTAGTAGACGTTACGGTTCCACTCCTTGACCTTGCGGCTGCCGAGATGGATCTCGTAGAGCTTGCCGAACACCTTGTTGAGCACGCCGACGCTCTCGCCGTCGACGTTCTGGGTCGCCGATGCCTTGACGATGTGATGGCTGACCCAGCGGTTGATCGCAGTCATGAAGCCGAACTTCATGGGACGCTCGACGTCGCAGAACAGGATGATGCGGTTGACGTCGGTCGCATTCTCAGCGCTGTGGATAAAAGTCTCGTCGAACATGAAGGCCTCGCCGTCGCGCCAGACGCATTCGACGCCGTCGACCAGGATGCGGCACTTGTTCGAGTTCGGCGTGACGAGACCGAGGTGATAGCGCAGCGAGCCGGCGAAGGGATCGCGATGCGCGCCGAGCTTGCCGCCCGGCGGCAGCATCGCGAACATCGCGCCGTGCACGCTCGGAATCGAATTGAGCAGCTCCACCGTCTTCGGGCACAGCGTGCGCGCCGAGGGCAGGAAGTCGTCGTACCATTTCAGGTAAAACCGTTTCCAGCCGCTCTTGAAGAACGAGTAGAAGCCCCAATCATTGTTCTTCGCTGCCGCGCGGATAAAACCTTCGTCGAACAGGCGGACGGCCTCGTCGCGGATGGTCTCCCAGTTATCGGCGAGCGGCTTCAGCTCGGGAAACTGCTCGACGGCAATGACGGGTTTGTTCGGCACCGCCGAGCCCGCATACATCAGCACGTTGTAAGGTGCGAGATAGGTCGAGTGATCGCCAAGCTGGCGTGCGAAGCGCAGTCGCTGCTTGCCCCGGAAGTGAACGTAAATCGTCGATGCCGCAAGCACATACAAAATGACGAGTTGCGGCGCAAAAAGCTGCTTCAGCATTTCCCCAAATCCCGAGTGACCCAGCCGGGGACGTGATCTAACGCGGCCCGACCCCACCGGCAAGATATTCACCGGGGGTTGCGGTCACGCTGGGGAGAGCTGGGGCACGGAACCTGGGGTAAAATGGACCGAAACGAGCCGAATCACGCCCGGGACAGCGCCTGGAGACCCTTAAAGGTCAGGCGCTTGGGGTCGGTGACGCCGGCGAGATAGAGCCGGCGGATGAAGGCGATGACGGCATCGCGATCGCAATCGGTCAGCGCGACGACGGCGTCGACCGCGATCTTCTGGGCTTCCATTGGGCTCACCTCGGCCTTGCGAGTAACCCCGGCCGAGACAGGCTAGGACTCATCCGTTAAATCGGCGTTAACCGTTCTGGAACCATCGCCGATTCAGCCCGGCCTCCGTATACGCAAAACAACGCATTGGCAGCCGCGACGCGGCCGCAATGTCTAGCGCGCCTTGAGGCTCTTCTTGAGCTGCGCAAAATGCTTTTTCAGCCGCGGCACGGCGAAGTCGGTGAAGGCACGAACCTTGGGCACCGAGAGCCGGCCTTGCGGAGCGATCAGATGCGCCGGCATCTCCGGATCTTCGTCGCTCGTCAGCACGATTTCGAGCTCGCCGCGCGCGACCTGCTCGGCTACCTGATACGAATACATCCGCGCGACGCCTCGCCCTGCAACGGCGGACGCCACCGCCGCTGAGGTGCTATTGACGGTGAAGCGCGGCGTGAACTGGACTGTTCGCGGTACCGATGAACCTGCCTGTGGCGCAAAGGTCCAGGAATTTGGCAGATGGGCCATCGCCACGATCTGGTGCTTGGCGAGATCGCCGGGCTCGGTGATGCGTGGGTGCTGCTTCAGATAGCGCGGCGCGGCCACCACGACGCGGCTGATCTCGCCGACCCGCATCGCCACCATCGCCGAATCCGCGAGGGGACCGATGCGGAGCGCGATATCGACGCCCTCCTCGATGAGATTGACCGCACGGTCGAACAGCAGGAGTTTTGCCGACACCGTCGGATAGACATCCAGAAACGCATCGAGGATCGGCCGCAGCACCATCTCGCCCGACACCACGGGGGCTGTGATCGTGAGCAGGCCACGCGGCGCCGTGCGCGGTCCGGCCGCAATGTCGTCGGCCTCCTCCAATTCGGTGAGCACGCGGCGGCAGACCGCGACGTAGCGCGCGCCCTCCTCGCTCAGCTTGATCGACCGCGTCGTCCGATGCAGCAGCTCGGCGCCGACCCGCTCTTCCAGAAAGGCGATGGCGCGGCTGACGGCCGCCGGCGAGCGGCCAAGCTTGCGGCCTGCGGCCGCCAGGCTGCCCTCGTCCACTGCAAGGACGAACACCTTCATCGCATCCAGACGATCCATGCCTTACCGCGGCCCCTGTCAAATTCCACTGGCAAATTAAGCGCTTGCCCCAACCGCGACAACTGCCGCCAGACGCCGATTCGGCATTCATACGCGCCGCGAAAGAATGTCTGCCGGACCGCGCGTATTCGCAGCCGGGCAGCCGGGGCGTACTTGAACGCGCAAGCCAGCCAGTGCTGGCGCGGATCAACAACAGGAGCCCGTCATGGGTATCGAACAGAAGGTCGCCATCATCACCGGTGCATCGCAGGGCATCGGCGCCGCGCTTGTCCAGGGTTTTCGCGACCGCAATTATCGCGTCGTCGCCACCGCACGGTCCGTCAAGCCGTCGGGCGACGACGATGTCCTCGCCATTCCCGGCGACATCGCCGACCGGAAGACCGCAGAGCGCGTCGTCTCGCAGGCCGTCGCCCGCTTCGGCCGGGTCGACACGCTGGTCAACAATGCCGGCATCTTCCTGGCAAAGCCGTTCACTCAATACACCGCCGACGACTATGCAGCGGTGATGGGCACCAACGTCGCCGGCTTCTTCAACATCACGCAGCTCGCCATTGCCGAGATGGAGAAGCAGGGTTCTGGCCACGTCGTCCAGATCACGACCACCCTGGTCGATCAGGCCAACTCCAACGTACCTTCGGTGCTGGCCTCGCTGAGCAAGGGCGGGCTGAACGCCGCGACCAGGTCGCTCGCGATCGAGTACGCCAAGCGGGGCATTCGGGTGAACGCGGTTGCGCCCGGCATCATCAAGTCGCCGATGCACCCGGTCGCGACGCACGCCCAACTTGGCGCGATGCACCCGGTCGGTCACATGGGCGAGATGTCCGACATCGTCGATGCCGTGCTCTATCTCGAGGGCGCCTCGTTCGTCACCGGCGAGATCCTGCATGTCGACGGCGGCCAGAGCGCCGGCCACTGAAAGCCGGCCGGGCAAGCAAATACGCAGGAGGTCGACATGACCGAATTGAATGCAGACACCAAGCCTCGGGTCCACGCCCGGCCGCATGAGCGGCCGGGCTCAACCTGGCGCTATGCGGTGGCGGGACTATCCGCATCGCTGGTCGGACTTGGCCTCGCCCGGTTCTCCTACACGCCGCTGATTCCCGCCTTGATCGCGGCGAAGTGGTTCAGCGCCTCCGACGTCGTCTATCTCGGCGCGGCGAATCTCGCGGGCTACCTCGCCGGCGCACTGGCGGCGCGAGCTGTCGCCACCCGCATCGGCGCGGTCCGCGCGCTGCGGGCGATGATGCTGCTGGCCACCCTCTCCTTCTTTGCCAGCTCGGCGCCCGTATCCATTACCTGGTTCTTCGCCTGGCGCTTCCTCGCTGGCCTCACCGGCGGCATCATCATGGTGCTGGCAGCCTCCGTCATTCTGCCGCACACGTCGCCGGCCCGGCGCGGCATCGTCGGCGGCGTGATCTTTGCCGGCGTAGGCCTCGGCGTCGCCGCATCGGGCACGCTGGTGCCGCTATTGCTGCAACAGGGCCTGCAGCAGAGCTGGTATGGCCTCGGCGTGCTTTCCGCCGTGCTCACGCTGGCAAGCTGGTGGAACTGGCCCGCCGAAGCGAAGGATGATGCTGCGTCCTCGCTTCAAGCCAGGCACCGCCGCGCATCGCCGGCCGTCCGCGCGCTGCTGGTCCAATACGGCCTGAACGCGGTGGCGCTGGTACCGCACATGGTCTTCATCGTCGATTTCGTGGCGCGCGGCCTCGGCCAGGGCATTGCCGCTGGATCACGCTATTGGGTGCTGTACGGCCTCGGTGCGATCGTCGGCCCGCTCGTCACCGGCCATCTCGGCGACCGATCAGGTTTCGGTCCGGCGCTACGCGCGGCCTTCCTGATCGAGACGGCTGCCGTGCTGCTCCCGACCGTCAGCACCGCGCCCCTCTCGCTGATCGTGTCGAGCGTGGTGGTCGGCGGCTTCACGCCCGGCATCGTGCCGCTGGTGCTGGGGCGTATCCATGAGCTCGTCCCGCACTCGGCCGACCAGCAGCGCGCGACATGGAGCCACGCCACCACCAGCTTCGCGCTGTTCCAGGCTGCCGCCGCTTACGGCTTCTCCTGGATCTACGCGCAGACCGGCGGCGACTATCTGATCCTGTTCGGGCTCGGCGCCGCCGCGGTGGCCCTCGCGCTCGCGATCGATCTTGGCCTCCCCCTGATCGTCCCCCGCAGATCCTGAGCGCGATGACGGCACGCGAGCGCGCAACTATGCGCTCCGCTCGTCAGGCCGGGATTTGCGCGCTTTTCCAACACGCCGCTGATCCAGTTTCGAGCCTTGCTTTGCCGTTTTGCGACCGCTACCTGGCGCTTGGCTTTGTGGTGCTGTGAGCAAACGATTTCAGCAATTCGGCTTGCTGCAAGACCAGCTCGCACTGCTTTCGCGCATGACTGCTCGATAGCTCAATCAATTCCGAGAGCGTTCTGGCGCGGCTCAACTCCCGCGTATATTGCAACGTCGCGCCCGCATTCACTTTCATCAGTTCGAGTACGATCGCGTGACACTCAGCGGCTGGTCCCTTCAGGAGGTCGCTTTCCGGACTGGCAAGGTCCCTCGTGTAATCCAATGCAGCGTGCACACCTGCCTTCATTGTCTCCAGGGCGCAAGCCTGCATGTCCTTGGCAATTTCCACGGCGATATCCGTGGTGGTGCTGTTGGAATCTTGCAATTGCGCGGAGCGCGACGCCAACTTCGCAGATGGCGGCATCGCGACACTCCCGTTGACTGCCGCTGGAACGGCCGTCTGAGCAGGTGACTTCGCTGTCTGCTCGACCTGCGGTCCATCGTCCCGGGCAACCGCGACCGGGCTGGGCGATACCCCCAGCAGGCCCTCGTCGATGGTGCGTCTCGCCGCCTCCGTCAGCTCCACCAGTGAACGACGCCTGGCGCGCGCAACTTCAGCAGGCTGTCTTGAGTGCGGCTTGCCCATGATCAGGCGACTCCACGATGAGATGCTTCGAGATCCAATCCCAGAGCGCAACAATTTCGTCCGAGGCTTTTCCGTTCGGAGCGAACTCGCTCACGCCCAATCCTGCGCCAAGCGCATCCTGGTGGTCGTTGCGCTGCGCGATAAAGGGAAGTGCAAGCAGGCCGAGCGAGTTCAGCGACGTTGCAGCCTCGCTCAGCCGGCCGCCCCGCGGCGGCGTTTGATTGAGCACGAAGGCAAAGCGGCGGTCGAGCTTGCGAATGGCAATCAGCGTCGGAATGGCGGCCTCGATATCAGCCGGGCTTGGACGCGCGGGGATCAGACAAAGATCGGCCCTCGCGATCGCCCGCATCGACAGGCTGTTGTTCGTGGCGGGGGTATCGATGATCGCAAGCCAGGTTCCATCCGCCTCAAGGCGCGCGAGCACCGGCTCGATCTCACCGGGATCGGCAATGCAATTGACGAGGGGATAGCGACTTTCTCGCCGCTCTTTCCACTTCGAGATCGTTCCTTGCGCGTCCGCTTCGACGAGAGCGACGCGCTCTGCGTGCTTCATCGCGGCCACGGCGAGTCCCGCAGCCAGCGTGCTCTTGCCGCTACCGCCCTTTTGCGTAACCAGAGCGAGGACGTACATGTCCTTCCCTCCCTTCACGGCAGCGAAGCGGAATTCGGTCGCCGTCGGAATTAAGTTGCATACCGCAACAAAACACTACCGCAAGTCGCGATTCGTCTCAAGCAACGGGTAGATTTCCCCGGGAAGACACGGAGATCAGGAATATCGCATCACGCCGTCGTCGATCCGGCCGAAGCGCAAGGAGACGACGTCGAGGGCGTAGTTCTGGTACAGCCGCCACGGCTGCTTCGAGCCCTGCTTCGGCATCTTGGCGACCGAGCGCTGCACGTAGCCCGAGGTGAAATCGAGCGACGGCTGCGCGCTGATCTCGGGGTCGTCATTGTGCGGCATGCACTGGCGGAAATTGTGCCGGTCCATGTAGTTGATGAGCCGGCAGACATATTCGCAGGTGAGATCGCATTTCAGCGTCCAGGACGCGTTGGTGTAGCCGAAGGCCGACGCCATGTTCGGCACGTCGGCATACATCATGCCCTTGTAGGTCAGCGTGTTGGCAAAATCGACGGCGCGGCCGTCGACGCTGATCTCGAGGCCGCCGACGACCTGAAGCACGAGGCCCGTCGCCGTCACGATGATGTCGGCCGCAAGCTCGCTGCCATCCTTCAGGCGGATGCCATCGCGGGTAAAGCCGTCGATCTCGTTGGTGACCACGGCGGCGCGCTTTTCGCGGATCGCCTTGAAAAGATCGCCGTCGGGCACGAGGCAGAGCCGCTGATCCCAGGGGTTGTAACGCGGCGTGAAATGAGTGGCGATGTCGTAGTCCGGCCCGAGCGCCATGCGCACACCCCCGAGGATCAGGTTCTTCACCTTGTCCGGCCGCCGCCGGCTGAGCTGGAAAAAGAACATCCCCCACATCACATTGCGCCAGCGGATCAGGTGATAGGCCAGCCGCGCCGGCAAATTGCGGCGCAATTTGTTGGCAACGGGATCCTGCGCCGGGCGCGACACCACGTAAGTCGGCGAGCGCTGCAGCATGGTGACCTGCGCCGCCGTCTTGGCGAGCTCCGGCACCAGCGTCACCGCGGTCGCGCCCGAGCCGATCACGATGACACGCTTGCCCGCGTAGTCGATGTCCTCGGTCCATTTCTGCGGATGCACGATGCGGCCGGCGAAATCCGCAACGCCATTGAACTCCGGCGTATAGCCCGCCTCGTATTTGTAATAGCCCGAGCACATGAACAGGAAATTGCAGGTGAAGCGAACGAGCTCGGCCGCCCCCTCGCCTGCCGTGCGTTCGACCTCGACAGTCCAGCGCGCCTCAGGCGTCGACCACGCCGCGCGCTTGACGCGATGGCGGAAGCGGATGTGCTTCTCGATGCCGTTCTCGGTGGCGGTCTCGCGCACATAGTTCAGGATCTGCGACCCGTCGGCGATCGCCTTCGGATCAGTCCACGGCTTGAACGAATAGCCGAGCGTGAACATGTCGCTGTCGGAGCGGACGCCGGGATAGCGAAACAGGTCCCAGGTGCCGCCGATGCAGTCGCGGCCCTCCAGAATGAGGTAGCTTTTGGTCGGACACTTGCTCTGAAGATGATAGCCCGCGCCGATGCCGGACAGGCCGGCACCGACGATCAGCACGTCGAAATGTTCTTTGGCTTCGGCCATGGCGTTCTCCCTCGCCACAGGATGGGCGGCGCCGGGTCGAATTGCAACCGTCAGGCAGTGGCGGCGTCGACAACGCAAGCGGTGTCGAAATATTCGTAGAATTCAACCGCCTTGCCGTCCTTGAAGCGCCAGAAATCGACCTTCGGCGTCTCCGCGACCTTTCCAGTTCGCTTGTTGGTCCAGGCACATGTGCCGCGCGCGAAAACGGCATCGCCTTGCGCGACAAACTCGTCAACCGTGTAGTACTGCATGGTCCAGTCCGCCAGCAGACCATCGAAATAGCCGCGAAGCTTGGTGCGGTCGTCGTACTGAGTGGCAAACGCCACCGGCTCGGCGCCACGCGGTATAGATCCAAAGCTGATCTGCGGACCAATGACGCTGTCGAACCAATGGTCGACGCTTTGGCCCTTGCTGTCATTCCATAACCGATAGGCTTCCGTCAGCAACCGAACATTGGCTTCACTGGACATCGCGTTCCCTCCAAATGTAATGAACGAAGGCGGCCACCCGCGGCAAAAATGGCAGGCTTTTTGTGGCTCTACCTGTGAGCGTATCAGACGGCAGGACAACAAAAAAGCCCCGGATCGCTCCGGGGCTTCTGATGTTTTGAGGCAATCGGCTCAGTACCGGTAGTGGTCCGACTTGTACGGACCTTCCTGCTTCACGCCGATATAGTCGGCCTGGTCCTTGCGAAGCTCGGTGAGCTTGACGCCGATCTTGGCGAGATGCAGGCGCGCGACCTTCTCGTCGAGCGTCTTCGGCAGCACGTAGACTTCCTTCTTGTACTTGCCGTCCTTGTTGTTGGCGAACAGCTCGATCTGCGCCAGCGTCTGGTTGGTGAAGGACGCCGACATCACGAAGGACGGATGGCCCATCGCGTTGCCGAGGTTCACGAGGCGGCCCTCCGACAGCATGATGATGCGGTGCTTGTCGGGGAATTCGATCTCGTCGACCTGCGGCTTGATGTTGGTCCACTTCAGGTTACGCAGACCCGCGATCTGGATCTCGTTGTCGAAGTGACCGATGTTGCAGACGATGGCGCGATCCTTCATCGCGCGCATGTGCTCGATGGTGATGATGTCCTTGTTGCCGGTCGCGGTGACGAAGATGTCGGCGCGGGGCGCGGCGTCTTCCATCGTCGTGACCTCGTAGCCTTCCATCGCGGCCTGCAGCGCGCAGATCGGATCGACTTCCGATACCATGACGCGGCAGCCGGCCTGGCGCAGCGAGGCGGCCGAACCCTTGCCGACGTCGCCGAAGCCCGCGACCATCGCCACCTTGCCCGACATCATCACGTCGGTGCCGCGGCGGATGCCGTCGACCAGCGATTCACGGCAGCCATAGAGGTTGTCGAACTTCGACTTGGTGACGCTGTCGTTGACGTTGATCGCAGGCCACAGCAGCGTACCGGCCTTCTGCATGTCATAGAGACGATGCACGCCCGTGGTGGTCTCTTCGGAAACGCCCTTGATGCTCTTGGCGATCTCGGCGAAGTAGCCCTTCGGCTTGTCCTTGAGCTGCTTCTTCAAGAGCGCGAAGAAGACTTCCTCTTCTTCCGAACCCGGCTTGTCCAGGAACGCGGCGTCGCCGTTCTCGGCGCGCAGACCGAGATGGACGTACATGGTGGCGTCGCCGCCGTCATCGAGGATCATGTTCGGGTGACCGCCACCGTGCCAGTCGAACAGCTTTGCGGTGTAGTCCCAGTATTCCGTCAACGTCTCGCCCTTGACCGCGAACACCGGAATGCCGGCGGCGGCGATCGCAGCCGCAGCGTGGTCCTGCGTCGAATAGATGTTGCAGGAGACCCAGCGAATGTCGGCGCCGAGCGCTGCCAGCGTCTCGATCAGCACGCCGGTCTGGATCGTCATGTGCAGCGAGCCGGCGATACGTGCGCCCTTCAGCGGCTGCTTCGGGCCGAACTCCTCGCGGGTGGCCATCAGGCCGGGCATCTCGGTCTCGGCCAGCGAGAGTTCCTTGCGGCCGAAATCGGCGAGCGAGATGTCCTTGACGATGTAATCGGTAAAGCCGGGCTTCGCGTTCATTGCGGAGGTCCTGTTGTTGAATTGGTCATTCCGGGTCGCCCTCGAGGCGAACCCGAAATCTCGATTTGATGGATTAGCGATCCCGGGTTCGCCGCTCTCGCGGCGCCCCGGAACAACGTCGGTGATCAGACCGCGCGCTTGAGCGCCTCGACGAGATCGGTCTTCTCCCAGGAGAAACCACCCTCGTTGTCGGGCGTGCGGCCGAAATGGCCGTAGGCCGAGGTGCGCGCGTAGATCGGGCGGTTGAGATCGAGATGGCTGCGGATGCCGCGCGGGGTGAGGTCCATCGCCTTGGCGGCAGCCTTCTCGAGCTCGTCCTCCGACACCTTCCCGGTGCCGTGGGTGTCGATGTAGATCGACAGCGGACGCGCGACGCCGATGGCGTAGGCGAGCTGCAGCGTGCAGCGGTCGGCGAGACCAGCGGCGACGATATTCTTGGCGACGTAGCGCGCAGCGTAGGCCGCGGAGCGATCGACCTTGGTCGGATCCTTGCCGGAGAATGCGCCGCCGCCATGCGGGGCCGCACCGCCGTAGGTATCGACGATGATCTTGCGGCCGGTCAGGCCGGAGTCACCATCGGGACCGCCGATGTAGAACTTGCCGGTGGGGTTGATGTGCCAGATGGTCTTCGGCGTGATCCAGTCCTTCGGCAGCGCCTCGCGCACATAGGGCTCGACGATGTCGCGGATCTGCTTCGACGAGATGTCCTCGACCAGATGCTGGTGCGACACCACGATCTCGCGCGCGCCGACCGGCTTGCCGTTCTCGTACTGCACGGTGACCTGGCTCTTGGAGTCGGGACCCAGGACCTTCTCGCGGCCGGAGTGACGGGCTTCGGAGATGAGGCGCAGGATCTTGTGGGCGTAGAAGATCGGCGCCGGCATCAGGTCGGGCGTTTCGTTGGTGGCGTAACCGAACATGATGCCCTGGTCGCCAGCGCCCTCTTCCTTGACTTCGCCCGGCTGCAGCGCGTCGACGCCCTGTGCAATGTCGGCCGACTGCGGATGCAGCAGGATCTCGATGTCGGCCTTCTGCCAGTGGAAGCCGTCCTGCTCGTAACCGATGTCCTTGATCGCGTCGCGAACAACGCTCTCGATCTGCTCGTTGGTAACGGACTTCGGACCGCGCGTCTCACCGGCGATCACGACCTTGTTGGTGGTGGCCAGCGTCTCGCAGGCGGCGCGGATAGCCCACGGATCGATCCCGGCTTTCGGCCCTTCGCGGTAGAACAGGTCGACGATTTCGTCGGAAATCCGGTCACAAACCTTGTCCGGATGGCCTTCGGACACGGACTCGCTGGTGAAAAGATAGGACGCGCGCATCAGTAACCCCTTGTTCCGCCACTCCAGGCGGACGTTTGCGATGTTTACCCTTGGATTATGTCAATCACGCCGGCGCGAGATGACGTAGGATTCGTCGAGAAACCAGAGCCCGTTGTACTTACGCAGCACATCCCTGGCGGCATCCAGAGTGCGGCCGCTTTGAGTCATATCTGTCAACCGGTCGTCCTCAATCTGAGCGACATACACCGCCGCATTCCACGCTGCAAAGGCCGTCGAGGTTCCGATGCTACCCGTCACCTCGTTGGGCAGCGCTTCCATATCATACCTGAAGATCGAACGGTTGTCCGCGTAAGCATTAAAATTTAAGTCGCGGCCCAACGACCCAAGCTCATACTTAACGGCGCGCAATAGCTCATGACGGCTCACCGAGAAAGGATTTTCTCCGGGCCAGATCGCCTGGATCATTTCCATGCCGGGATCGTGACCATGGGAGTGAATACCGATCAGGCGACCGCCCGGGCGCAACGCCCGAGCCAGCGGTGCAATGATCCGCTTGGCCCGGAAATTGACCGAGGACAGGGCCCGGTATGGCTGGGATGCGATGACGAGATCGAAATTGGCTTCGGTCTGGCCCGGTCGCGGAATGGTCGAATCCAGCAGGAACCGGTGGTCCTCGCGGTAGAGCACCAGGACCACCGGCCGCTCATACAGCGGCATGGCCGTGCGCGGGCTGATCGCGGCGCGCCAGTTCTGCTCCAGGAACGGCCGAAGCTCGGCGATCTGCTGCTCGAACTCGCCTGATGAGGCGCCCCGCAGCGGGACCTCATGCCAGACGGTGGCCGCGGCTGCCGCGGGCGACGCCGGCGTGAGCCAGGGCGCCTCCGAGTAGAACATGTTGGTGAAGACGAACACCGACGCCGGATGCTCGAAAATGCGGTCCGGCACCTTCTCCAGTGTCAGGCGCAAATCCTCGAGGCTGAGCTCCTTGCCGGCCACATAGAACGGCATGTGCGGATAACGCTGGTGCGTGGCACGCAGCACCCGCGCCAGCACCGTGCCGTCGCCGACACCGGCGTCGAAGATCCGCAACGCCGGGGGCCGCGGATGGATGGTGGCAAGCTCCAGCGCCACCCGGTCGGCGACGACGCGCTTCTCGCTGCAGGTGTGGACGAACAGCAAATATTTCTGCCGGTTTTCGAAGAAGCGGAAATTGCCGCGCGGATCGCGCTTTTCCGGGGGCACCTGAAGTCCCCGCGGCGGCGGCAGGCCTCCGGTCGACGCGGCCATGTAGGCCTGGATCCGCTCCAGCGTGTCGATGGTGATGCGCTTGCCCTCGCGCAGGCGCTGCACGAGCTTCCCATCGTTCACGGCACGC
Organism: Bradyrhizobium genosp. A; assembly: GCF_049949275.1. Classification (NCBI taxonomy): domain Bacteria; kingdom Pseudomonadati; phylum Pseudomonadota; class Alphaproteobacteria; order Hyphomicrobiales; family Nitrobacteraceae; genus Bradyrhizobium; species Bradyrhizobium genosp. A. The sequence continues at coordinate 5,853,435 of NZ_CP188196.1, forward strand.
CGGCCAAACGTCGATTCCGCCATGTCCGCCTTGCGGCAGAACTCGGTGATTTCGCTCAGGATTTCGTCGTTTTTCATGGATGGGAAGATGGTGGGCAGGAGAGTTGGGACCTCCCTGCTAGCAAATTCTGCCCACTCAGGGAATACCCTTAGGAATTACTCCACTCCCCAATCGATTCCTCGGTACACCCCATCGTGCATTTGGCCGCGCCTACACTTGTTGGTATACGTGGCGAACGGGGATGGTCGGGGCAGGATATGTTCAGGTTGTTTTGGCTCGCCGCTTGCTTTCTGGCGGCAGTATCGGGCGGCGCATGCGCAGGTTACCTGGACGAGAACCCCGACGAATTGTTCGCACCAGTCTACGAAAGGATCGGCGCCTTGCCCGTGGCGGCCGCGCGCGATCCGTTTGTCTGGCTGCGCCTGGAAGAGCTGAAGCGCGAGCCGTGCGACCAGAAAAGCATCAGCGATCTCGCGTTGATGCTGGACAAGCTCGGCTACCGGCGAGAGGGCGCGAACGGGCTCTATAAGTTCGTCATGAATTGCGGCGCGCCGATCACGGCACTGCATCGCTCGATCGATATCTATCTCAAGCTCACCGACTATCCCCGGGCCGTGGAGGTCGCCGACGAGTTCATGCGGCGCGCACCGACCAATCACGACGCGCATTACTTGCGAGGCGTCGCGCTTGAAGGCCTGCAAGACTACCACCGTGCGCTGGCCGATTATTCGGATGCCATCGAGCTCTATGGCGCAGACAAGAAATCGATTTCGAGCCGCGTGTTTCTGCGCATGGCAGGCGCCTATGCCGCGCTCAAGCAGTTCTGCGAGGCCACGGCGCCGATCAGCCTATGGGTAGCGCTCGATCCGGCCATCCGCGATACCACCCAGACGCGGAAGATCATCGCCGACTACGAAAGCCAGGGCCACTGCGCCGCGTCGACGGGATTTCGTAAGGAGAGCTTCCCTCTCCGCGGACAGAAGGACGTCGTTACAGTCAAGGCAACGATCAACGGCGTTTCCGGACTATTCATCCTCGATACCGGTGCGACCTACGTGTCCGTGAAATCCACTTTTGCCGGCCGCGCCAAAATCCCCGACGCAGGCGCCAGTGAGATCACGCTCATGACGGCCAACGGCCAGAGCAGGGCGAAGCTCTCCAGGGCCGACAAGGTTGCGCTCGGCAAGCTGGAAGCAACCAACGTGCCCGTAGCGGTCCAGAACACGGATGACAAGAGCTACGGCGCCGGCGTCGATGGCCTGCTTGGCATGAGCTTCCTGTCGCGATTCGAAGTTCAGATGGCCGGGGGCTCCATCGAGATCCGCACCCGCCAACCGAAAAAGTAAGACCGCGTCCGCAACGACGGGATCTGAACCGGCGATCCGTTGGGGGCGACAAAGGGGTACGTTCCCTTTCTGTCGCGTCGCCGGTATCCGAGGCTCCCATGCGCCGCCTGTTTTTGGCATTCTGCCTGCTCACCGCAGCGCTGTGGTCCGCACCCGCATGCGCCCAATCGCGCAGCCAGCTCGGGCCGCTCTGCACCACCGAGACCACGCCGGCGGACCAGATGGTCGACACCTGCAGCAAGATCATCGCGCTGAAGGTTTTCAAGGGCGAGCAGCTCGCGACCGTCTATTTCTGGCGCGCGGTGGGCTGGAACAAGAAGGGCGACTACGCCAGGGTCATTGCCGACACCACCGAAGCGATCCGGCTGCAGCCGAGCCAGGCGGTCTACAATCTCAGGGGCTCGGCCTATTATGACAAGGGCGACTACGACATCGCGATTGCGGATTTCGACGATGCGCTGAAGCACGGGGCGCCTGATGGCATCATCTTCCATAACCGCGGCAATGCCTGGCGCGGCAAGGGCGATTACGCCAAGGCGATCGCCGACTACGACATGTCGATCAAGGCCGATCCGAGATCGGCATTCTCGTTCCAGAACCGCGGCATCGCGAAGGAAGCGCTCGGCGATCTCGATGGCGCGCTCTCCGACATCAACCAGGCGATCCGGCTCGATCCGACGCTGCCGCAACCGCTGATCAACCGCACCGCGATCTGGCGCGCGAAGAACGATCTCGATCGCGCCATTGCCGACGGCTCTGAGGCGATCCGGCTCGCCAAGGAGAAGCCGCCGGTCAACATCATGACGCCGCCGAACAGCGTGCTGATCTCCGCCTACACCCATCGCGCGCTGGCCTATGAGGCCAAGGGCGACTACGCGCGTGCGAAAGACGACTACAACGCCACGCTCGCGATCGTGGCCTCGGACGCCGGCAGCAAGGCCAATCAGGCCACCGCAAAAGTGCGGCTGTCGCTGGTAACCGATGCAGCCGCGCCGATCCCGCGCGATGCGCCCTTGCCGGCGACGCAGCCAGCGGAAGTCCCTGCCCCACTGCAAACCGGCGCAACACCGGTGCCCTCGCCCGCACCGACCGCTCCCGGCACTCGCATGGCGCTGGTCATCGGCAACGGCGCCTATGCGCATGTGAAGGCACTGCCCAATCCACCGAACGACGCGCGCGCCGTCGCCAAGAGCCTGCGCGACATCGGCTTCATTGTGTCGGAGGGCGTCGATCTCGACCGCGCCGCGATGCAAAGGATGACGCGCGAATTTTTGCGTGAGGCGGCGCGGGCGCAGGTCGCAGTCGTCTACTATGCCGGTCACGGCGTTCAGGTCGACGATCGCAACTACCTCATTCCCGTCGATGTCGAGCTCAAGCCGGGCACTGGCATGACCGCGGCGATGATCGACATGGACACGATCATGGCCGGCCTCGACGACCAGGTTCGTACCAACATCCTGATTTTCGATGCCTGCCGCAACAATCCGATGGCGCAGCAGATCGCAGCCGCCAGCAGCAGCCGTGGCATCGAGGGGGCACCAGGCCTCGCGGCTCCGTCGAGCCTCGGGTCAGGCGCGACGTTGGGCGCCGGCACACTGATCGCGTTCGCGACCGCACCGGGCCAGGTCGCGCTCGACGGTGAAGGCGCCAATTCGCCCTTCTCCGCGGCACTGTCCCGCCACATCGGCACGCCGGGGCTGGAGGTGCAGCAGATGCTGACGCGGGTGCGGGCCGAGGTGGTCTCGGGCACGAAGAACAAGCAGGTACCGTGGTCGAACTCGTCGCTGCTGGGCGAGGTCTATCTGACTGAGAAATGAGCATCCAAGCAGAACGCGGAGACGAGCCAAAATTGCAACAGCCGACGAGATAGTCGAATGCAACCTGCGGCTGCTCTATTCTACCGCATATCATTATCCTACAGTATAGGTGACACCGATCATCGGTGGGCTGATTGCTGGGGAAATCTGGTGCGAAAATTCATTGCCGCCGTGGGCGTTATTCTCTTTGTCATCTTCGGGTCACTGCCCGGCTTCTCTCAAGGCGCTCCGTCCGGCGAGGCAGCGCGCAAAGCAGAACTGGCCGCCGCTTGGCAGACCGCTGGCAATGCCGGCACCGCCGGTCCCGCAGATATTGCGCTGATCGACCAGGCCACGCTGAAACTGCCGGCCGGCGACTTCTTCGTGCCGAAGGCCGAAGGCATGCGGGTGATGCGCGCCCTCGGTAATACGGTTCACGACACGAATTTCGTCGGTCTTGTGCTCGGCACAAGGCAGAACGACCGATGGCTGGTCGTGATCACCTACATCAAGGAGGGCTACATCAAGGATGATGCCGCCAAGGACTGGAACGCCGACGACCTCCTGAAAAATCTCAAAGAGGGTGTCGACGAGTCCAACAAGGATCGCGCTGCCCGCGGATTCCCCGAGATGGAAGTGATCGGCTGGATCGAGCCGCCGAACTACGATGCCACATCCCATCGCCTGGTATGGTCGGTGCTCGGCAAGGACAAGGGCACGCCGGACGATGCCCGCAAGGACGTCAACTACAACACCTACGCTTTGGGGCGCGAAGGGTATTTCAGCCTGAATCTGCTGTCGGACTCGACCAGGATAGCGACCGACAAGTCCGCTGCCCATGAGTTGCTTGCCAACCTCACCTATCAATCCGGCAAGCGCTACGAGGACTTCAGCGCCTCGACCGACCGCATCGCCGAATACGGGCTGCTTGCGCTGGTCGGCGGCGTCGCCGCCAAGAAGCTCGGCCTGCTTGCCGTGCTGCTCGCCTTCGTGCTCAAATTCGCCAAGGCCATCTTCATCGGCGCAGCCGTGTTCGGCACAGGTGTGGTGAAATTCTTCCGCCGCAAGCCGCGCGACGATTCCGCCGGCGGCTCCGCATGAAGACTCTTTTTCTGCTGCTGTTCTCCGGTCTGAAATGGGGAAAGCTCGCCACCAGCGGCGGCAGCATGCTGCTGTCGCTCGCGGTCTACGCGTCGATATGGGGCTGGCGCTATGCGGCGGGGTTTATCGCGCTGCTGTTCGCGCATGAAATGGGCCACTACATCGCGGCGCGTCAGCGCGGCCTCGACGTGGGTGCGCCGGCCTTCATTCCGTTCGTCGGTGCGTGGATCGCGCTGAAAGACAAGCCGGTCGACGTGGAGACGGAAGCCTATATCGCAATCGCAGGCCCGGTGGTCGGGACGGTCGCCGCGCTCGCGGTGTATCTCTGGGCGAGATCGGAAGACAGCGGGCTCTTGCTTGCGATCTCCTACACCGGGCTGTTCCTCAATCTGTTCAACCTGCTGCCGATCTCGCCGCTCGACGGCGGCCGGGTGACGGCCGTACTCAGCCCGCGGATCTGGTTCGTCGGCGTGCCGATCCTGGTTGCGCTGATGCTGTACCGGCCAAGCCCGATGCTGCTCATCGTGGCCATCCTGGCAGCGCCGCAACTTATCAGCGCGTGGCGCTACGATCCGCACGCGCCGGAAAACGTCGCCTATTACGGCGTGCCGCTGCAGACCAAGCTCGAATATGGCGGCGCTTATCTCGCGCTCGCAGCACTACTCGCGGTCATGACTTACGATGTCCACGAGATGCTGGGACCGATGATGCGGACGGGGTAGATGACGTCACTGAGAATGTGGCGCCAGTTACTCGCCAATCATGCGGCAGACCGCGTGGGGCTTACTGGCCCCACACTTCCTTGGCGATCTCGACTGCAAGGCTGAGCTTGGCCCACTGCTCCTCCTCGGAGAGGATGTTGCCCTCCTCCGTCGAGGCAAAGCCGCATTGCGGCGACAGCGCAAGCTGCTCCAAGGGAGCGAACTTGGAGGCTTCTTCGAGACGGCGCTTGATGTCGTCCTTCTTCTCGAGCTCGCCGAACTTCGAGGTGATGACGCCGACCACGACGACCTTGTTGCCCTTGGGCAGGAAACGCAGCGGCTCGAAGCCGCCGGCGCGGTCGGAGTCATATTCGAGGAAGTAGCCGTCGTAATTGGTGCCGGCGAGCATGGTCTCGGCCACCGGCTCGTAGCCGCCCGAAGAAATCCAGGTCGAACGGAAATTGCCGCGGCAGACATGCGTGGTCACCACCATGTCAGCGGGCTTCTCGGCAAGCGCGTAGTTGATGATACGCGCGTAGATCTGCTGGAGGCCTTCCGGATTGTCGCCGCGCTCGCGCGCCTTCTGCAATTCGTCCGGCGAGCAGAGATAGGCCCACACTGTGTCGTCGAACTGCAGATAGCGGCAGCCGGCGTCGTAGAACGCCTTCACGGCCTTGCGGTAGGTCTTGCCGAGATCCTCATAGAAGGCGTCGAGATCCGGATAGACATCCTTGGAGATCGCCTTTCGCCCGCCACGGAAATGCAGCACGGCCGGCGACGGGATCGTCATCTTGGCGGTGACGTGGGCCTGGTCGGCGTATTTCTTCAGGAAGCGGAAGTGGTCCAGCATCGGGTGGTCATCGGGGAAGTCGAGCTTGTCGATCACCCGCACCGCATCGTGCCGGGTCTCAACGCCCGCGAACTGGATGCCGGCGTCGGGATGGAACAGCTCGCAGCCGGTGAGCTTGGCCAGGAAGTCGAAATGCCACCAGGAGCGGCGGAATTCGCCATCGGTCGCGAGCTTCAGGCCGACCGAGGCCTGCTTGTGCACGACCTTCTCGATCTCCATGTCCTCGATCTTGCGCAGATCCTCGGCCGAGATTTCGCCCTTCTCGAGGTTGGCGCGGGCTTCCTTGATCTTGGCGGGGCGCAGGAGGCTGCCGACTTCGTCAGCACGGAAGGGGGCTTTGGTTCGCTGCATTTATTGACTCCCGAGGATTTTTTAGTGGGCCGCCGCCCCTGCGACGCCGAGGTGGCGCTCCAGGACCGACGGGTCGGCCTTCAGCGCGGCGCTCGGGGCGTCGTGGACGATCGTTCCGCGCTCCAATATCACAACGCGGTCGGCAAGCCCCAGAATCTTTTGCGCGTTCTGCTCGACGATGATCGAGCAGATGCCGCCGGCCCGGGTGATGGTGCCGATCGCCTTCAGAAGCTCCTCGACGATGATGGGGGCCAGGCCCTCGGTTGGCTCGTCCAGCAGCAGGACTTTGGGGTTGAGGGTCAGCGCGCGGCCGATTGCCAGCATCTGCTGCTCGCCGCCGGAGAGCTGGTTGCCAAAATTGCTCCGCCGCTCTTTCAGCCGCGGGAACATCTCGTAGACCTTCTCGACGGTCCAGGGACCGGGCTGCGCCACCGCGGTCATGTTCTCCTCCACTGTCAGCGATCGGAAGATGTTGCGCTCCTGCGGCACCCAGCCAATGCCGGCGCGCGCCCGCTGGTCCGGCCGCATGGTCGTGACGTCGGTGCCGCCGAGGGTGACGTTGCCGGAGAAACGGCGGGTGACGCCGACGATGGAATTGATCAGCGTGGTCTTGCCGGTGCCGTTGCGCCCGAGCAGCGCCAGCACCTGACCCTCGGCAAGGCGCAGGGACATGTTGGGCAGCACCACGGCCTCGCCATAGCCGGCGCGAAGTGAATCGATTGCGAGCAGGTCAGACATTGACCGCCTCCTCGCCGAGATAGACCGCTTTCACCTGCGGATCGCGCGCGACCTGGTCGGGCGGGCCTTCGGTCAGCAGCGCGCCGGAGACCAGCACCGAGATGCGGTCGGCAAAGGAGAACACGAGATCCATATCGTGCTCGATCAGCAGCACGGTGACGTCGCGCGGCAGGCTACCTACGACCGCGAGAATGTCGTGGCGCCCGCTCTCCGGCACGCCGGCGGCGGGCTCGTCGAGCAGCAGCACCCGCGGCTTGGCGGCGATCGCGACCGCGATCTCGAGCAGGCGCTGCTTGCCGTAAGGCAGCGTCACGGTCTGTTCGTTCATGACATCGAGCAGATGGAAACGGGTCAGGAGATCGGCGATCTCGTCGTTGACGTCGTTGCGGGTGCCCATTCGCCGCCACCAGTCGCCGCCATGGCCGAGGCGCTCGGAGACGGCCAGGCCAATGGTTTCGAGCGGGGTGAGATCAGGATAGAGCTGGTTGATCTGGAAGGTGCGCGACAGGCCGCGCAGAACGCGCTTGTGCACGGGCAGATCGGTGATGTCCTGGCCTTCGAGCAGGATGCGGCCCGAGTTCGGCTTGAGTACGCCGGTGAGCTGGTTGATGACAGTGGTCTTGCCCGCGCCGTTCGGACCGATCAGCGCATGGCGGGCGCCCTGCTCAATCCTCAGCGACAGGTCGCGGGTGACGCGCAGGCCACCAAACGTCTTTTCGAGATTCTGGGTTTCAAGCGCGATGGTCATGCGTCGCTCTCCGGCACGGCGACGACGGCCTTGCGCCCCATCACCTGCTTGATGACCAGGTTGGGCACATAGAGCACCCAGCGATGCAGGCGCTGGCGGCCGACCAGCACGATCACAACCAGCACGAGGCCGATCCAGAACTGCCAATATTGCGGGGTGATCGTGGAGAACACCTCCTGCAATATGCGGAAGATCACCGCGCCGATCAGTCCGCCATAGAGATAGCCGGTGCCGCCGATGACGAGCACCAGCATCAGATCGGCGGAGCGGTCGAAGGCGAACACGTCGAGCGAGGCGATCGCGGTGGTCTGGGTGAATAGCGCACCTGCGACGCCGGCATAGAACGCCGCGAGCGTATAGATCGCGATCAGGCGGCGGTTGACGGGGATGCCAATGGCAGCGGCGCGGAGCGGATTGTTCTTGATCGCACGCAGCGACAGACCGAACGGCGAATGCACGATGCGCCGGGCGAGAAGGAACAGCACGAACAGAACGGCCAGCGAATAGAAGAAGCCGGCCTTGCCGAACATGTCGAACGGGATCTCACCGAAGATCGGCTGCATCTCGATACCCTGCAGGCCGTCGGTGCCCCCGGTGATGTTGGAGAAGCGCTCGGCGAGTGCCTCCAGCAGCAGCGCGATTCCGAGCGTCACCATCAGCCGGGTCAGGTCGACACCGCGGATCACCAGGAAGCTGGTGGCGAAGCCGAGCACCATCGCAGCCAAGCCCGCGGCGATCAGCGCCAGCACCGGCTCGTTGATGATGCCATGCAGCGCCAGCAGCCCGGCGGCATAGGCGCCGACGCCGAAGAAGGCGGCGTGACCGAGCGATACGATGCCGGCATAGCCGAGGATGAGATCGAGCGACATCGCAAACAGCGCCAGCCGCAGGATGTCGGTCATGATCAGATAGCGCGTGGGAAACAGGAAGCCGCAAGCGAGCACGACGAGCCAGAAGGCGGCCTCGCCATAATGCCAGCGCGCCTGCCGCTGGGCGTGGTAACCGACGTCGGAAGAAGCGTTCATCGGCAAACTCAACGCGCAGCCGTGCGGCCGAACAGGCCGTTCGGGCGCCGGATCAGGATCACGATCATCATGGTGTAGATCACGAAGGGTCCCATTTTCGGCACGTAATATTTGCCGGCGACGTCGCCGATGCCGAGCAGGAGCGAGGCCAGGAACGGGCCGGTGATCGAGGACGAGCCGCCGACGGTGACCACGATCAGGAAGTAGATCATGAATTTCAGCGGGAAATACGGATCGAGGCCGAGGATCTCGGCGCTCAGCGCACCACCGAGACCGGCAAGCCCGCATCCAAAGGCAAAGGTGAAGGCGAACACCTGCGGCACGTTGATGCCGAGGCCGCTCGCAGCACGGGGATCATCGACGGCGGCGCGAAGGCGGCTGCCGAAGCGGGTCTTGGCCAGCACCATCTGGAGACCGATGGTGAGCAGGCCGCAGATCACGATGATCATCAGCCGGTAGCGGCCGATGCCGACGCCGAACACGTCGAACTGGCCCTGCAGCGCGGCCGGCAGATTGATGAACACGCGCGACGAGCCCTGGATGTAATCGACGGCCGCGACCGACATGAACGTCAGTCCGATCGTGAACAGCACCTGGTCGAGGTGACTGCGCGCATAGAGGTGACGGTAGAGCGTGCGTTCAAGTACGATGCCGATCGCTGCAGCCGAGACGAACGAGAGCGGCAGCGCGGCGAAGAATGGCCATCCCATCCTGTTGACCAGCACCATGCAAACATAGCCGCCGGCCATGGCGAAGGCGCCATGGGCGAGGTTGACGAAGTTCATCAGCCCGAGTGTAACCGCGAGCCCGCAGGCGAGCACGAACAGCAGCATGCCGTAGGCAACGCCATCGAACAGGTTGGTGAGGATTGAGGTCATCGTCTCAGCTTGGTGTTAGTCGTCATGGCCGGAGCCCGCTCCGGGCGCGCTCCGGGACGACGCGCTTTCGCGCGTCACTTCTTGGTCTTGCCGAGATCCTTGACGGCCTCGAAGGTTGCGAACTCGACATTGTAGAGCTCGCCGTCGACCTTCTCGACCTTGCGGATGTAGATGTTCTGCACGATGTCGCGGGTCTGGGGGTCGATCGAGATCGGGCCGCGCGGGCTCTCCCACTTCTGGCCCTTCATGGCCTCGATCAGCTTGGTGCCGTCGGTATCACCATTGGTCTTCTTCAGTGCCTCGTAGATGAGGTGAATGCCGTCATAGCCGCTCACCGCCATGAAGCCCGGACGGGTGCCGTACGCCTTCTTGTAGGCGGCGACGAAGTCCTTGTTCATCTGCGAGGGATGTGCGGCGGAGTAGAGATGCGCGGTGACCGTGCCGAGCACGGCGTCGCCCATGTTGTTGAGGAGATCGTCGTCGGTGACGTCGCCCGGTCCGATCACCTTGATGCCGGCCTTGTCGAGGCCGCGCTCGGCATACTGCTTCATGAAGTTGCCGCCCTGGCCGGCCGGCACGAACACGAAGATCGCGTCGGGCTTGGCGTCCTTCATGCGCTGTAGGAACGGCGCGAAGTCGGGGTTGGCGAGCGGCGTCTTGACCTCTTCGACGATCTCGCCGCCACCGGCGGTGAAGTGCTCCTTGAAGAAGTTCAGCGCGTCATTGCCCGGCGCGTAGTCCGAGGTCAGCGTCGCCACCTTCTTGATGCCGTTCTTCACCGCCCAGTCGCCGATGATGGTCGAGGACTGCGCGAGCGTGAAGCTCGTGCGCACGATGTAGGGCGAGCGCTCGGTGATGATGGAGGTGCCGGCCGCCATCACGACTTCCGGAATCTTGGCCTGCGTCGCGAGCGGCGCGGCCGCGAGCGCGGCCGGCGTCACGCCGAAGCCGGCGATGAAATTGACCTTGTCGTTGACGATCAGCTCCTGCGCGGCGGTCTTGGTCTTGTCCGGGATCGCGGCGTCATCCTTGAGGATGATCTCGACCTTCTTGCCGGCGACGGTGTCGCCCTTCTGCTGCATATAGAGCTTGATCGCGTTCTCGATCTGCTTGCCGGTCGAGGCCTGGCCGCCGGTCATCGGCAGGATCAGGCCGACCTTGACGGTGTCTTCCGCCTTGGCCGGCGCGACGGCCGCAAGGCCCGCGATGGCGGCCGCTGCAGCGGTCCGTGAGAAAATCTTACGTTCGAACATCAGATGTCCCTCCCCTTCATTCCTGACCTCTTGTGCGCCGGACCGAGTGCCCGGTCCTTGCCTCACCTTAACCCGCGCACGAGCGATGTCGCGCGTCACAAGGCGTCTTTCGCGCCCTCATTGTCAATCGGACGTTTGGCGACCATTCGGCGCAAGCCGCGCGTCCCGGATGACCAAGTGTGGAGTGCGATGTCGGGGTTACGCCGGGGTAACCCGAGCGCCTCGATCCTGGTCGCGTCCATTTGTACGATTGTACAAATAAAATGGACCTGTCAACGAAAAAGCCCGGTCTCCGACCAAGCCAGATTGTCGCGAGCCGATGGCCGTAGTTTAGAAAACGCGACCTGGCGGTGGATGGAGGATTTCGTCTTTCATTTGCAGAATTTGAACATTGGCAAACGGGGCGCTCATCTCGTTTGGTATTTTGATACCTACCTCGAATAAGCCAATATTACCTTGTTGAAGGCTACCATTCCCCAGCGCTGGTTATCCGGCGTCTGACCACCGTTCCGATCCCGGCGCCCGCACGATGTCCATGCGTTTCCATTCTCTCCTGCTTCTCGTCGGGCTTGCCGCGGGCCTGTCCGGCTGCGGCACAGTCAACGAGAAGCTGTCGGCCGGCATGGGCGACTATGTCCCGCGATGGGCCGGCGGCCTCCCGGCGGACGCCCCACCGCGACCAGGCACCCCGCAATACGACGCATGGATGAAGGAACGCCAACGCCTGCGCCAAGTCCCGGCTGCCGAGCGCGAGAAGGCGGGGGCCGAGCAATCGACCGGAGCGACCAATGCAAAGGACGGGGTTCGTTAACCGGGCTTTTAATTACGCGTCACATGACTGGCCGAACGATGATGTTACGCCCTCTTGAACGCCGAAGACGTTACCGATTTGTGATGATGCCAACCTTCACGGCTGAATCCCTCAGCTTCTACACATTCATCCCGCGTTTTGAATCTCGGCAGACTGAAAGATCGCGCAGCACCCGGAGACGCCCGCAAAGGAAAAGCGATCGTCGTCAACTATTCGGTCGAGCACGGCCTGGTAAACGCCATAGACGTGCCGCCGATCCGCATTCCCGGGATCGAGGAAATCATGAAACATGACGAAACCGCCATCGACCCGCAGCTTTTTGGCGAGCTCGGCGGCGTCGATTGTAGCCTGATATCCGTGCCAGTGGTCGATGAAGATGAAGCCGTATTTCTTCCCCTGCACGGCCAGTTCGTTCATGCGCCGCGTCGCATCCGAGATAGTGAATGTCACGCTCTCGTTGCCTGGGCGTCCCGCTAAATTCCGCTTGGCTTCAACACTATTTTCGCGATCCAGTTCGATTGTCTCGACGAGGGGAGTTCGCGGCGGGGACTCTATCGCGGCACCGGATTGACGGCCTGCCGACGTTGAAGCAACATGGCGCAGGTAAGTCCCGAAGGAATTGCGAGGATCGGGTGCTTGATGCCACCCGCGGAGCGGAGTGAGCTTCACGCGTGCCACTGGACGCTGTTCTCCGGGCGTGCGAATCTGGATCACTCAAAAAATGATTTACGAAATGGGTTCGGCGGACGAAAAAAGATGCCTGGTCATTGGCGCCACGGGGCTGGTCGGCGGCCATATTCTCCGGCTGCTGCTGCAGAGCGGACAACGGCCGCTCGCCCTCTCCAGATCACAAAAAAGCGCTGCAGACGTCGACTGGTTTTGCGGTGACCTGGCAAAGCCCGAAGCCCTGAACTTCCCGGCATTCACGACGCTCTACTGCACCGCCGATGCCATTCTGTTGGCGGACGCGCTTCCCCACATCTTCAATCCTTCACTGAAGCGGATCGTCGTATTCAGTTCCACCAGTGTCATGACCAAGCGAGACAGTGAGGTCGCTGAAGAGCGAGAACTGCTGGGAAGGCTCGCCGAGGCCGAAGACAAGATCGCGCTGGCTTGTGCACGCAACGACGTCGAATGGACGATCTTGCGTCCGACATTGATCTACGACCCCGGCCGCGACACCAACATTACACCGCTCTCGCGTCTCATCCGACGATTTGGCTTCATGCCGTTGGTCGGCGGCGGTTCGGGCCTCCGACAACCAGTGCATGCCGAGGATCTGGCTATCGGCGCCATCGCAGCAGCATCAACCGCTTCCGCTGCGAACAAATTCTACTCCCTCCCGGGCGGCGAGACGCTGACCTATCGCGAAATGATCGGTCGGATTTTTGAAGGAATGGGGGTACCCCAACGCACCGTCTCGATTCCAGCGGCCCTCTGGAAGGCGGCCTTCGTTTTCGCGAAACCACTCTTTCCAACGGCGAATGTGGCGATGGGCACTCGCATGACGAAGGACATGATTTTCGATTCGAAACCTGCGTCCCAGGATTTCGGTTGGAAGCCCCGGGCCTTTCACCCCTTGTTCGATCAATCGCCGGTCAAAAAGCCGTCTCGATCGTCATTGAACGCAGGATCCGGCTAGCTCGCGTTGCTAGCCAGAAGTCTTGTCCCGAACGACACGATCGACTCCCACGCCATGCCCGCGAAGGGTCGACCAGATCAGCTTCAGATCTCCGGCAAAGCTCTGGCTACGGACATATTCGGCATCCACTTCAGCCAGACGCTTGGGGTCCGACATATCGATATCCCGGCTTTGCGCAAGGCCCGTAATACCAGGCAGAATCGTCAGGACTCCTAATCGCTTGCGCGCCTCAACTAGGGCCACCTGGGACGGCAAGCAAGGCCGAGGTCCGACCAGACTCATATCGCCAGCCAGCACGTTGTAGAGCTGCGGGATTTCATCGACCTTGAAACGCCGAAGGTACTCACCGAGCGAGGTGACCGACGACGCCTCGACCTGATGGGTGGGAACATTCGCGGTTCCCGCACGCATCGTCCGAAACTTGTAACAGGTGAATGGATGCCCGTCTTTTCCGACGCGAACCTGTGCAAAGATCGCCGCACCCGGACTGTGGAGCCGAATGGCGATGGCGATGACGAGGAGCACCGGCCAGGAAATCAAAAGAAACAGCGCGCAGGCTGCGAAATCGAACGCCCGCTTCATTGATCAATTACTCCAACGATCCCGACGGCGGCCCGACTATGGCACGGAGACCCGCTTTGGTCTCAACTTGAGGAGACCATCCAGCCTTCTGCAAGCTGGCAGAGCTTGCAACGAGCTCCCGTCCGATCCGATCCCAAAGCGACCGGCGCCCTGTTGCAAACACCATGGCTTTGAGTACCTGCGGCGGTATCGAAATGAGTCCAGGCGAACGTCCCATTCCTTCTCTTAGCGTGGCAAAGATTTCGGCGATAGTGATGGGCTCCGGATCGGAAACGATGAAGGTCTGGTTCAGCGTGGCGGATCCACTGAGACAGAACAAGACTGCTTCTGACAGATTCTTAATTGATAGAAGAGAGCGTCGATTGCGGAACGCCCCAAAGGGTAGCGGAATGGGCAGCGCCGCAATACGGACGATCAACGCGATATTGGCCTTGGCTCCCGGGCCGTAGACGATCACGGGCCTGAGAATCGTAAATGGCACGCCAGAGCGTTTAATTTCCTCTTCCGCCTCGAGCTTTGCTCGATCGTAAGCCGTGACCGGGCAGCACGCCTTGTCATTTTCCGTAACGAGGCCATCTGCGGCCGAGCCCGCCTGGGCACCGATGGACGACATGAAAATCAAACGTTTGACCGCGTGATGTTGACAGGCCTCTGCCAAGCCTTTTGTCGCAACACGATTGGCTCGCGTGTAGTTGCCGCTATCGACGCGGCTCCGGTGGGCGATTGCGGCCAGATGCACGACGATGTCGATGCCCTCCAGGAGCGGATGCCAGTCCACCTGGGTTTCGAGATCGGGCAATTTCACCCATTCCAGATTGTTCCCCGCTCTGCCCGGCTTGCGCGACGCCGCCCTAACATGATGCCCGGCGGACGACAAGGCGGAACAGACCGCCTCGCCAATAAAGCCCGAAGAGCCGGTTACCAGTATCCGAAACGGCATCCTATTGTCCTGACTCGCTAACCACTTCTGCCGAATGTCTTAAGCGGATACGCAACCCACGGTAAAGGCCCGATACGACCAAGCGCCGAAGCATTTTGATGAGGAGCTGGCTGGATCGGACGCGGCCCAGCGCCGTTGGTGGGCCCGCCCGCAGTCCTGCCACGAATCAGCCGAAGCATTGTCGGCCGGGCGTTTCAAAGCTAGGAATCCCGATTCGCGCACAGAATTACCGAAATATGTTCCATCGTCGTGAACCTGGCAGCCAGTCCGGCCCTAATCCCCACGACAGTTGCCAACGGATCGGGACATTGGCGATACCCGCGGTGGAGCGATGATCATCCGGCGAGGAGTTCCCCGTTCGGCCAGGGTGGAACACCCCTGCAGAGCGCTGCATTGCGCCGGAGTTCACGAGAGATCGGGCACGGAGGTCGATCACCGGACACCAATCCTCGCGGCGGCAAGGAGCAACTGGCGATTCTGCTCGATGCTTTGCGAATCCTGCAAGATAAGTTCAGCATATCGGATACACGCAGCTCTCGCTGCGGACTGTTCGGCCAAGGTCCAATGCGCCGCCTCATCGATGCAGGCCGCGACGCTGCCGGGGTCTGGCGCGATTGCCCATCCTGCGCCCGCTTCGCGCAGATCGTTCCAGGGGGTCTGATCGCTGGTAAGCACAGGAAGCCCTACGCTCATTGCCTCGAAAATGACGTGCCCGTAGTTCTCGCCTAAAGTCGGAAACAAAAACAGGTCGTAGCAAGCAAAGACCGATGCGATGTCCTGATGCGGGACTTCACCGCGATAAGCGATAATGACATTCGGCGGCAGCTCGTCAATGAGCTGCTGGCATTCCGCCCAATAGGCCTCGTCCTCCTTCGGCCCGTAGATATCGAAGACGATGCTCGCTTTCACGAGGCCGACCGCGCGCAACGCGCCGGTCAGATTCTTCTTGGGCGATATGCGGGACAAGAAACAGAGGCGAAATGGACGACCCCTCTCACGCGGCTTCCAGACTGAGGCTGCATTTGCAGGCGGCGCGGTGGCCAGATCAGATCCGACTGCGATCGAAGACGAGCCGATCGACATCTCCCGGGAAATATCCTCAGCCTCGATTGCCGTCGAAGCATGCCACATGACATCGCGCGTCAACCCAGACATTGAGGCGCCCTTGATGTACGCCGATTTCCTCAGGCTCTTTAGTGTCAGAGCTCCAAGCGAGAACTCACCACGCGGCGCAAGAAGCAACGGGATGCGCGGAATAAGACCTATTCGCCGAGCGATCAGGACGCGCAAGCTGAAGACAGGATCGAAAAAGCTGTTGAGGTAAATGCAGTCAGGCCGCACCTCTTCAATCAGGGCGCGGATGGCCCGGATGGAAATGTCTCCGGGCGCAAAATATCGAACCTCGGCCTTGCCGATTTTGATCCAGGCATTCGTATCAACCTCCGGATACGGTTCGGCGTCCCCCAGGTCGCGATCGGTTGTCGCGATGAGAAATCTAATCTCGTCGCCGAGCGCTTCCGCCATGTTCGCCAGCGACCTGATCGGACCGCCCGCTTTGAAGCCCGGCAGATAGTGCCTGTTAAATGCCAAGACTTTCATGATGATCTGGTTTCGCGCGCAGGAAGTGAGCGATACTGTCGCGACAATATCGACATTTGGCAACGTCAGGCGCGGAGTATTTCCTTCCAAAAGGAACGCGATTACGAGTCAAGGCAAATGTGTCAGTAGCACGACGGAGATCGACGCCGTGCCATGACCGCAGCCACGACGGCCGCAAAGCGAACGGGTCCCCCGAGCCGAAAGTCGCAAAGCGGAATTCGATGATTTACTGGGAATTGCGCCAGATAGCCAGCCTGTAGTAATCACGGATCACCGGCAACTCTCCGGTGTGGCAGGGATAAAGTTGGAGACATATGTTGACGGAACTGCCACTGATAAGCTTGGTGACGCCCACCTACAACCGCGCCAAACATCTGCCGGAGACGGTGAACTCGATACTCAATCAAAGCTATCGCAATACCGAATTTATCGTCGTCGACGATGGCTCAACCGACTCGACCGGAGAGTATCTCGCAACGCTTCCTTCGAGGGTCAAAGTCTTACGGCAATCGAGCGCCGGACAAGTCGCAGCGTTGACGGCATGGTGGAACGCATCGACCGGAACATATCTCGGCTACCTGAGCGACGACGACACGAAGGCGATGTCGAGACTGGTTCGCGCGGAGATCCCCCCTTCAGCTGAAGCAAACGATCGCCCGCCCGGTTGGACGCTTTCGACGCAGCAACTGATGCGGTCATGATTCTCATCGTTACAGGGCTCTGCGCACATGGTTCCTAAGACTCCCGGGCGTCTCAGCGCCCTTCGGCTGACCGGCGCGCCAGTTGCCATGACGATCTATCTTGCATTGACCGTTCTGGCCTTTCGGTTCGGCCCGTGGCCCTGGCCGGTGCAACATCCGGAATACCTCTACCTTTACCTCACGGCAGCTATCGCTTTGTTCTTAATTGGGGCGATCGGCGGCGCCTTCGCACCCCTGCCCTGGCGATCGCCCATCGCAACTCATCGCGAAACCGCAACGATCAAAGTTGCAATTCTGTTCATGGTTCTCAGCGTGCTGATCTTGTCGATAGCGCGAACCGACTCGCTCCTTCCACCGGTTTCGCTTCAACTATCGCGCGCGAACTACAACTACGATATCTTCGTTACGAGGAATTACACGCGAGGATGGTGGACCTATTTCGAGTACGCATTCGCCTTGCTCAGCCCGTTGTTCTTTCTTGCGCTGACTGGAGCAATTCAGCATTGGCGTCGGTTGGGGTGGCCCTACCGGATTGCGTACATCTTCGCCTGTCTCACTTTTTTGCTGATCTACACTCACATCGGCGTCAATCGCGGTCTATTCCAGTTGTCGGTGCTGCTGCCGCTGACCTTTGGGCTATATTACGTCTTTTCAGGACTGACCTCACGCCGCACGATCTGGATCTTGCTCTCCTCCGCGGTCGTTGGCACGGCCTTGTTCTTGTGGATCTTCGTCTTCTTCATCTCGTTCCGCGATCCCCCCTCCAATATAGGCCACTTCACGCTTTTGAATCTCGACGCGCAGAGATCCGGAGCGATTTACGGAATCCTTCCGCCGGCGCTGTACTCGGGCTACGAGACGGTGACGCGATATCTCGGCGTCGGCTACTATGGACTTTCCCTCGCGCTGGTAGAAACCGATTATGGACTCGGGTGGGGGCTTACCAACTCCATGGTCATCTTGAGGAAGGCCAAGGTCCTCCTCGGCGACAGCTGGTACTTCCACACGCTTCTTCCGGTCATTGAACAGAAATACGATTGGAGTCTCTGGACAACCTGGCACTCAGCGTTCACGTGGTTCATCTCGGATTTCGGCGTACCGGGTTCATTGATCGTGGTTCTGATGATTGGTGCCCTTTATGGCCTGGTATGGCGCAGTCTCTTGATGACGGGATCCGTCGTTGCCTTATCGATGTTTTATCTGTTGAACACGATGGTCTTTTATTTTCCGGCCAACAATCAACTGTTGCAGTCGGCCGACACGTTTTTCGGCTTCCTGGTGCTTTTGCTGATTTTCGTTGCCGGTTTTTTCCAGCTAAGTCCCATCAGAACGTCGCCCTCGTCATCCGCCGCTTTGGATCATTACCCCGCCAAGGATCAGCTCTAGCCAGCTTTCGTGCGAAGTCAGGGGCAGACGTCGATAGCATGGGCAACGGATCATAGAGATGCGGCCGTGACCTTCTTACGCAAACGCCAGACGGACGGACCTTCGAGCGGAGGAAATGCGGCCCGATCCGGCGGCGCGGCCATGGCCGGCAAAGTCCTCCAACTCGCGACCGGCGCCGGGATCGGCTTGCTGCTCCCACTGGGCCTGAGTTTGCACGACGTCGGCGTGTTCTTTTTCGTCCAGGCTGTCGTCAGTGTGAGCATTGTCCTCGCTCAATTGGGGCTGCCCGTGACGATCCCCGGGATCGTCTCACACGCGATGGCGGTTGGAGACACGGGACGAGCCCGGACCGTCGCCATCGAGACGATAAAGATGTCCATCATCTCTGGCCTGGCTGTCGGATGCGTGGTCGGAATTTGTGCATTCGCTTTCGGCCAGGCTGCGAACCCATTGAGCCCGCAGATCTGGAATCTCGTTCCGCTCATAATTCCAATGATTGCAGCCGGCGCTCTGCTTGGCGTGCTGGCAGAAATCCATCGTGCACTCTACCGCATGGTGGCTGCTTCGTTCCTGCCCGCCCTTCAGGGGCTGATCATGAGCGCCTATCTCGTATTTGCGCTCGCCTTCAAAGTCCCCCTGTCCATCTCGCACCTTCTGACCGCCAGCGTGCTCGCGGCGATTGCCGGGATCGTGCTCGGACTGGTGGAATTGGGACGAACAATGCGCACCTGGCAGCGCGTGCCGACCACGCCGGCGCCCCCCTCGGACATTTTCGCGGAAAGCTGGCCAAATCTTGTAACGGCCATGAGTTTCGTTGCAGCGTCCCAGCTCGACATCTGGGTCGTGGGGCTCGGCGGCCAACCTGCAGACGTCGCATGCTACGGATTGGCTCTGAGAATAGGAGCCCTGTTTGCGGTCCCGCTCACGATCGTATCGCTCACGATCCTGCCCCACATCGTGACCAACTGGGCGCGACACCGCCGCCTGTACCTGCAATGGCTGCTAACTCTCTCAGCCACCGGCGCGACCTTCGTGGCGCTTGTTGGATTTGTCCTGTTCGCCGGCTTCGGACGAAGCTTGATACTGATGATCTGGGGAGAGGCGTATTCGCGGGCCTTCAGCGCCGCACTCATGCTGGGTCTTGGCCAAGTCTTATTCTCGGCCGGCGGCGTTGCCGGCTACGCGCTCATTCTCCTGGGCAGGCAGAAGGTCGCAATGGTCAGCACGTTGCTCATCGCGAGCCTGACGGTGCTGCTGGCTGTTTGGGCCATGTTCAACTACGGGATCTTGGGCGTCGCGACCGTATATGCCGCGAGTTCGACCGCACAAGCGCTCTTGAATGTCCTTCTTGTCAGAAAATTCTTCGGGCTCACTGCGAGTGCGAGGCTGATAAATCCCTTGCGCGTTGGCCGGCTATTGTCTCACACACCGAAAAGCCTGCGAAAGACGTCGCTGTAATGACGATGGACTCCGAGCACCGACAAAGGCCGCGGCAATCCTGTCGTCCGTCTTGGGGTGACGGCAGGCGGTATACCATCGTTAAACCGAAGTGAGATCACATCGCAACGGGTCGCGGGTCTGGTAAACGCTTCGGACGCGTTGACGATCAACTGCTTCTGCGACCTGCGGATCGGGCGACGGGCTTCGATGGTCGAAGCCGCTCCAATTAACGCGCCTCCCGCTTCCCGTCATCCGAATAGCGCAATTCGGACAACCAGCTCACGACTTTGTCGATCTGCTTCTTGCGATCGAATTCGGACATTGCAAGTTCGCGTCCGCGCGCTCCCATCGCGCGCCTCTCATCCGGCGTCAAACTCGCCAGCTGCACGACGGCATCGGCCAGTCCTTTCGCGTCACCGGCGGGGCACACCAGACCGGCTCCTGCCTGCTGGACCAGTGCCGCGCCCTCGCCGTTCATCATCGCGAGAACTGGAACACCGGCGGCGAGATAGGTCTGCAGCTTGGCGGGAATCGTCGAGGACAACACCGGGTCCGACTTCAATGAGACGAGCAATGCATCGGCGCGGCGAAAAAATGACGGCATCCGTTCGACTGCAAACCGTCCAAGCATCAAGACCACGTCACCAAGACCACGACGACTGATTTCGGAAGCGACCCAATCGGACATGCGGCCGTCGCCGATAAGGACCCAGCGGAAACCCGGACGGCCGCGCAAATGCTCGGCGGCGTCGAGAATCGCGGGAAAGTCCTGCGCGTCACCGATGTTGCCGGCGAACATCACCGTGAATTTGCCATGCGCCGGCGGGACCTCGGGCGCAGCAGCCTGATCGCGCGCTTCATAGATCAGTTCAGCCCAGTTGGGAAAATAGACGATGCGTTCCGGATGATCGCAATTGCCGGTAATCCGCGGAACAAAGCTGCGCGACTGCGCCAGGATCAGATCGCAGCGATTGTAGATGAACCGGACCAGACGGCCGATGAGCCCGAGCAACCGGGGCGATGTCACGACGCCGACGGCAGACAACGTTTCAGGCCACAGGTCCTGCACCCAGAAGGCCATGGGCACCCGGCGCAGCCGACGTAGGAGGATCGCCGGAATGCCGACCGTGACCGGAGACGGCTCGAACACGAAGATGCAATCGATGGGTGTTGATCGGAGCTTGATCGGACCAAGAAGAGAAGCGGTCACGACGAAGCTCAGATAGTTCAGCAAGAGCCCGGGCCCGGCAGATCGAGCCAGCAGCGGAACGCGCAGGATCCGCGCGCCCTTGTATCGTCCCAACCGTTCGGGCGCGGCGTAGAAATCGGCAAATCCGCTACGGTTGGGATAGCTGGGCGTCCCGGTCAAGACCGTGACCTCGTGACCCCGCGCCACAAGATCTTCCACGAGATCGTTGATCTTGAAATTTTCCGGCCAAAAGTACTGGCTGACGACAAGCAACTTCAAGGAACACCATTCCAGGCTATCTTACGGCGGACAACCGGCAGCGTCCGGCGCGATGTCTTCTAACGATTCGTTCTCCAGACAACCCTTTTGACGTAATCGGTATAACTATGAATGATGCGAACGACCTTGTCGGACACATTGGGCGTCGCATAGTCGGATACGAGCCGGAGGGCGCGATCGGCGCCACGCTCTCGCGCATCGAGAATCGCAATCCCCTGCATGACGCGATCCACGTCGAGGCCGACCATCATTGCGGTTCCCTCCTCCATGCCTTCCGGGCGCTCGTGCGCCTCGCGAATGTTCAGCGCCGGGAGATCGAGAATCGACGCTTCCTCGGTGATGGTGCCACTGTCTGAAAGTACGGCACGGGCTCCGATCTGCAGATTGACATAGTCGCTGAATCCAAGCGGCTTCAGCAGCTGGACCTCCGGCCGGAACGACATGCCCCTCGCGTCGATCCGCTTCTGGGTGCGCGGATGGGTTGAGACGATGACCGGCAGGTTGAATTGCGCGGCAACCGCATTGAGCATCTCCCGGAGCTTGGCGAAATTCGTCTCGGAATCGACGTTTTCCTCCCGATGCGCGCTGACGACAAAATAGCGCCCGAGCTCAAGCCCGAGCCGCGCCCGTACGTCGGAAGCATTGATCTGCGGACGGTAGTGCTCCAACACCTCGAACATCGGGCTCCCGGTCTTGATGACGCGGTCGGGCGCCAATCCCTCGCGGAGCAGATAGTCGCGGGCGATGGTCGAATAAGTGAGGTTGATATCTGCGGTGTGATCGACGATCCGTCGATTGATCTCCTCCGGAACGCGATCGTCGAAGCTGCGGTTACCCGCCTCCATGTGAAAGATTGGAATCCGGCGACGCTTGGCTGCGATCACCGCGAGGCTGCTGTTCGTGTCGCCGAGGATAAGCAGTGCTTCCGGGCCCCGCTCCGCCAGGACCCGGTCCGTTGCGATGATGACGTTACCGATCGTCTCGGCCGCGGTCGCACCTGCGGCTCCGAGAAAGACGTCGGGCTTCCGGATGCCAAGATCGTCGAAGAAGATCTGATTCAGCTCGTAGTCGTAATTCTGTCCGGTATGGACCAGCGTGTGATCGCAAAATTGATCGAGCTTGGCGATGACGCGCGACAGCCGGATGATCTCGGGTCTGGTGCCGATTACGGTAACGACTTTCAGCTTGCCAGCATTCATGAACCCGACATCCTGCATCTCATACGTCGCACCATGACGACCACCTATCAGTTACGAGCAGCATCGGCGCGCCCGGCTTCGTCGGGCCTACCACCCCGCTTCGTCATCCTTCGTTGACGGGGGTGCGGCCTGCAACGACTGTGCGGATGTAATCAAGGGTGTTGAGCAACTTGACCATGCCGGCGACATCGAGGCGTTCGGTATTGTGAGAATTGTAGTCCTCACTGATCGATATCTGCGTTTCGCCCTCTTCGTAGAATTTCGTGTAGTTCAGGTCGCGCAGATCAGGCGGCACACGGAAGTAGAGATCCAGATCCTGCGCGCTGGCGCGCTCCTCCCTGCTGAGCAGCGTTTCGTACAGCTTCTCTCCGTGACGGGTGCCGATGATCTGGATTGGGTGATCGGGACGGCCGAGAACCTTCACCATCGCCTTGGCAAGAATTTCGATCGTCGCAGCCGGGGCTTTCTGGACGAAGATGTCGCCGTTGTCGCCGTGCTCGAACGCGTAGAGCACGAGATCCACTGCGTCGCCGAGCGACATCATGAAGCGCGTCATGTTCGGATCGGTGATGGTGATGGGCTTGCCGGCGAGGATCTGGTCGACGAACAACGGAATGACCGAGCCGCGCGAGGCCATGACGTTGCCGTAGCGCGTGCCGCAAATCAGCGTCGATCGCGCATCGAGATTGCGCGACTTGGCGACCATCACCTTTTCCATCAGCGCTTTCGATATTCCCATCGCGTTGATCGGGTACACGGCCTTGTCGGTCGAGAGGCAGACGATACGCTTGACGTTGGACGCAATCGCCGCCTCGAGCACATTCTCTGTTCCCACGACATTGGTCTTGACCGCCTCCATGGGATGGAACTCGCAGGACGGCACCTGCTTCAGCGCGGCGGCATGGAACACGAAATCAGCGCCGCGCATCGGGCCGAGAAGGCTCGAGTAGTCACGGACATCGCCAAGATAGAACTTGAGCTTGTCGGAGTTGTATAGTTTGCGCTGATCGTCCTGCTTCTTCTCGTCGCGGCTGAAAATACGAATTTCGCGAATGTCGGACGAGAGAAAGCGACGCAACACTGCATTGCCAAAAGACCCGGTGCCACCCGTGATGAGCAAGCATTTGTCTTCGAACATAGACGTTCCCAAGCGATCTATCAAAGTTGGCGGCGCTGCGAGCGTTTTGCAGTCGAACTCGGCTCGGCCTTCTGGAGACTGCTACAGAACCCCCCGCGCTTCCGCAACCGCCCATTGCCCTCTTATTAGGCCGATACGGGATTTAAACGCAAATTGAGCAGCCAAACGCCCGGTTCGGGGCGGATCCGAACCGAATTCAACCAAACCGGCGCTTGAGCCCTCGGCATCACCATCGCCCGCGCCGACCTGTCAATTGGTCTCGAATGTAGAGAATCCCCCGAAGGCACGATGCAAGGGCCGATTCTGCCATCCCGGGACAAGCGCGGCGTCCAGAAGAATCGGAAGTTTCGTTGGCCCGATCACTCTCTCAGCCTTGAGCAGACAGGCCGAGTATTCGGCCGGAAGCTGGATATCGGACAGATATTGGGTCGGCCGATAGAACGCCGGCACCAACACCGTGCTGAACGAAGCCCGGTCCTGCGGAAGGTCCACCGAGATGCTGTGATCGAGAGGTTGCCATATGCCTTCGCGCTTCGCGTATTGATATGAAACCGTCGCCCTGCCCTGCGGGCAGTTCTCTCCGCCGAAAGTCAGCAGGATACGGTCTCCGGCGGCACGCACATCCCATTGCAGGCCCTGTTCGCCAAGTTTGGGAGTCATACTGTCCGGGGCGCTTTCGACAAGCGCCCGATGTCTGTCGGGCAGCGGCAGACTGAAGACCGCCGTCTCGCCTGCGGAAGGTTTTGAGACGAGGGCAATTGGCTCTCTCGGCTCGGCCAGCAATGCTTCGAATTGATGCCGCAGGACGCGATCCTGATACATCGTCATGCCAGCATATAACGAGATCAGCCCGACTAGCGTGATCGCGGCAACGATTAGGAAGCGAGGCAAAACGCCACGAAGCCGTGTCCATTCGAAGGGAACGCTGAAAAACGAGAGAACTGCCAGTATCCAGATAAACTCGAGCTGAAAGACATGCCGAACCGAAAACTGCACCACCGGATATGTCAACAGCGCGCCGAACATCAGAAACAGAGCGAACGCTTCACGCGGCCTGACTGCCGCCTCTCGCCAGAAGAACGCGACAAATCCTGCCGCACATATGATCGCGACCCATGAGTTCGCCAGCCGATCGTAGAGCCGATTCAACAAGCGCGCGATCTGCGGGGCCGCACGCACCGGAACACCTGGATCCAGGTTGACACGCCCGGGCGCCACGAGCTCCGGAAACACGATTACCCAGGCGGCGGATTTCAGTGCTTGCGTCGTCACATCGCCGGCGAAATAAGGAAGCCAACTGAGCACGTAAGAACCAGACCGTGTTATGGCTTGGGAAACCGTGTGGCCGAGCTTTCCTTCCCCCGCATCCCAACCTGGATCAGCAGGACGCAAGTCTGCGGCGATGGACGACAGCACGATCTCGTCTGAATAACGCGCTCCAAGCGAATATGGCACAGGCCCCAAATCCAGATAACTCTGGAATGGATCTGACAAGCCCTGCATCAGCAAAGTACCGGATGCTCCGGCTTTTCCAACCCCCAACAGCGGCGCGCCGGCAAGCATGGCTGATGCCGCGAAAACGGCGATCGTCACAACCCCGGCTTTCCATCTCTTCGGCCCCGAACTGACCACCAATCCGATGATTCCGATCGGCAACAGGATGAAAACGTCGGAGCGAAAGCCAACTCCCATGCCAACAGTTGCGCCGGAAAGGGCCGCCCACAACAAAGCCATGCGCAGCAACTCGGCGCGCATGGTCAAGATCAGAAACACGAGAGCCCAGATGAAGAATGGCGCCTTGGAGAAGTCCCGAAAATATGGAACCATCGACAGCATGACCGGCGACAGAGCCAGGAGGGCTGCGCCTGCCGCGGCGGGCCATCTCGCGAAGAAAAGACGAACGAGAACGAAGCAACCGCACGCATATGCACCGACCAGCGTCGAAACCAGCGGCCAAAGGTTCGAGTAGCGAATTGACGTCACGCGCCACAAGGCAGAGACCGCCCAACCCAGGTAAAGTTGCAAACGAAAGAAGTTACCGGCCGGCTCTTCCGGAACGATCCCGATCGTCGCGCAGTCGAACACGGCGCTGCGCCCGAACAGGAAATCGACCATCGGCGGGGGAGTGACCGGAGAGCGCACGAAGCCGTGACCACAAGCCGAATAGACCATCTCCGGCATGAACGCCTGATAGAAGTACAGCATGCTCGACTGGTGAAGCACGGCAGCGCCCAGCACCGCGCCTAACAGGGCAAACCCCACCCCAAGAACCCAGTCGGGGCGGTCAGGCATCGTCACGGATTTTCTCGACATTACAAGGAGGCTCACAATCGGGTCGATCTGGGTCCGGCCTCCGGAGCGGTTCGGCGGCAACACGAGCGAAAATTCGCAAGCTTGAGCGGATCGTTTATACGTCGATTGGGGCATCGACAAGTGAGCGAGGCGCGGTCTCCGCCGCGGGTCTGACCGCCGATTCCGGCAGCGTCCGCAGCGACGTTGCCGAATTCGCTGCCACGCGGTCCCCGAAAACCAGCGTCGCCTCCCCTTCTACAGCGACTGGCTTTCAAGTACTGTTCGCTCTTCTATTCCTGACGTCCGGCTGGAGTTGTAAATGACGTTTAGGGTCACGGCGCGCGAGTTCTTGCGAGGAACACTTCATCGTCTTGACCTGACCGGAGACGTCGACTGGCTGCGCCAGGCGAGGGGAAACAGATTCGCCATTGAGAAGATCTTTCTGTTGGACGAAAACCATTCGGAATGTCCTGCATGCTAACCGCGTCATGCGATCGACGGCATGCTCGGCGCGATGGTGTCTCCGAAGATGTAGGACATGGTGGCCCGCAAGCGATGCCGGCTCCGCCCGGTTGCCAGGCGCTCCCCTCGCCACTATTGAGGTCGTTCGACCCCTAAGGAATAAGGTGAATGACTTTAAAGGATAGGTGGCGAGCAATTGACGGTCTCATCGAAACTCCGGGCGGAATCGGCGTCCTGATCTGCCTGTACATTGTCACCCTCGGCTTCTCTTTGAGAGCCGTCATAACTTTCAGCAGTAATTATTTTAGCGCCGCCGCGTTCCATATTTTCTACGACCCGGCTCGATTCCCGGTGGCAGCCGCAGTGGTCGCGGCCTACGGCCTTGTCGGAGTGATCTTTTTGGTAGCTCGCTTCAGTTCCGGGTACCTGGTCGGATTCTACCTCTATTCGATGATCCTCGGCTATCTCTGGATAAATTGCTTCAGCGACTTCAACTATGATCACGGATTGGCTGGATGGTCTGCGGCATTCTCGGCTGCTGCGTTTCTTGTCCCTGCCACGCTGATCGTCTCGCCCGTTGGCAGGGCATACGAACTGCCGGCGAGAATGTTCGAGCACTTGCTGACGCTCATCCTGTTGGTGTCTTTGGCGACGATCATAGCGGGCGCAATCTACAATTTCAGAATTGTGGCCATCGAGGATATCTACAGCTACCGCGACAAGCTCGGCTTTCCCGCCGGACTTAGGTACGCGATCGGGATCACCACCACCACCTTGTTGCCCTTCGCTTTTGCCTGTTTCGTTGCGCAAGGAAACATCTGGCGAGCGGGTGCGGTGCTGGTTCTCTCCCTGTTGTTTTATCCGGTTACGCTGACCAAGTTCGCTATTTTTACGCCAGTTTGGCTCGTCTTTGTTGCCGTTCTCGCTAGATATTTCAGACCCAGAACGGCCGTCATTCTGTCCCTGTTGCTGCCGATGCTTGCAGGACTCCTGACCTCCATTCTCATGGTATTGCCGACCCTCTTCTACACAGTCAATTTTCGGATGATGATCATCCCGTCGAACGCTTTCGATATCTACAATGATTATTTCTCCAGGCACGAGCTGACTTATTTCTGTCAGATCGGACTCCTGAAGCCGTTCGTTCCCTGCGCCTACAACGAGCCGCTGTCGATCGTGATGAATCGAACTTATGAACTGGGATATCTGAATGCGTCGCTGTTTGCGACCGAAGGCGTCGCCTCTGTCGGCCCCATGCTTGCACCGATCGCAGCGTTTGCATGTGGACTGGTCTTCGCTTTCGGCAATCGTCTGTCTGCGGATCTGCCAGCCAACTTTGTCCTGATTTCCAGCGCGATCCTGCCGCAGGTCTTCCTCAACGTCCCCTTGTCGACCACGCTCCTGACGCATGGGGCCGGGTTACTTTTCCTGCTCTGGTACGTGATGCCGCGCGCGATGTTCGAACGACCGCCTGCACGATCAGGCCTCCGCCGCTCCCCCCGGAAGTGAGACGCAAAACTGTCGTTGAAATACCCCCACGCGCTACGCTCGGTGTGACGGCCGGGAGGTCCTGCCGGATCGGCAGATTGGCGTTGCGATACGTGCCTAGTCCACGAACACGACCGTCTTGCGGCCGTTGAGGATGACGCGGTCGTCGAGGTGATAGCGGATCGCACGCGCCAGCACGCGGCGCTCGATGTCGCGGCCCTTGCGGACGAGATCTTCCGGCGTGTCGCGATGGCTGATGCGCTCGACGTCCTGATCGATGATCGGGCCTTCGTCGAGGTCGCGCGTGACGTAATGTGCGGTCGCGCCGATCAGCTTCACGCCGCGCTCATGAGCCTGGTGATAGGGCTTTGCGCCCTTGAAGCCCGGCAGGAACGAGTGATGGATGTTGATGCAGCGGCCGGAGAGCTTGGCCGACATGTCGTCCGACAGGATCTGCATGTAGCGGGCGAGCACCACGAGATCGGCCCCGGTCTTGGCGACGAGATCGAGGATTTGCGCCTCCTGCTCGCTCTTGGTCTCCTTGGTGACAGGCAGATAGTGGAACGGGATGCCGCCGAAATCGAGCCCGGCATAGACCTCGCGCGAATGGTTGGAGACGATCGCGGCCAAAGTCATCGGCAATTCGCCGGTGCGCCAGCGGTAGAGGATGTCGACCAGGCAGTGGTCGGACTTCGACACCAGCAGTATCACCTTGCGATGCGCGGCGCGGTCGCGCATCTGCCACTCCATGCCAAAACGCTCGGCGATCGCGGCAAAGCCGGTCTGGAGCGCAGACAGCTCCACGGCAAGATCGGCCGCGGTGAACACGACGCGCATAAAGAATTTTTTGGTCTCGACGTCGTCGAACTGCTGGGCGTCGAGAATGTTCTGTCCATTATGAGCCAGGAAGGTCGACACCGCCGAGACGATGCCGGGTCGATCCGGACAGGACAGGGTCAGAACATATTGATGATCGGGCATGGCTCTCGATGACGGTTTGTGCAAACGCCGCGGAATGACCCGCGATTTGCGTCCTGCTCTAGCACCGACGCGACCCTTGCGCCAATCCCGACGACGGTGTCAAGATGAACGGACGATTGCGATTTTTGCTCACGGGAGCACGCCCATGGCTGACCGTTTGACTGGCACCCGCATCCTGATCCTGGAAACCCGCGAGGAGGCGCAGTTTTCAAAACTCCTGGCCGAGCAAGGCGCCGAGGTCGTGCAGTGCCCGATGTTCACCATCCAGGACGCACCCGACCCCGCCCCGGTCGAGGCCTGGATCCGTCGCGCCATCGACACGCCGCTTGACGACCTCGTGCTGATGACCGGTGAAGGCCTGCGGCGGATCATGAAGCTCGCGCGCGCACGCGGCCTCGATCAGGCCTTTGTCGCGGCGCTGGCCAAATCGCGAAAATTCTCGCGCGGCCCGAAGCCCGGCAAGGCGCTGCGCGAAATCTCGCTCGAGGCGCAGCAGACCACAGAGAAACCGACCACCGAGGGCGTGATCGAGATGCTGAGCAAGCTCGACTTGAAGGGACGACGCCTCGGGCTTCAGCTTTATCCGGACAAGGACCACAGCGCGCTGACCGGTGCGCTGGCCGCGCAGGGCGCCGAGGTCGATACCGTTTTGCCTTACGTCTACGATTCCAAAGCCGCTGACGCCAATATCGTCGCCGCCATCGACGACATGGCTGAGGGACGAATCGACTCCGTCGCGTTGACCAATCTCGGCCAGGTCCGCCGCCTGATCGAGGCCGCCAAGGCCCATGGCAGCGAGGCCAAGTTGCGCGCAGGATTCGAGCGCACGTTGATCGCTTCGGTGGGACCTGCAGTCTCAGGTGAGCTTGCCGCGCACGGCCTGCGCACCGACATCTCGCCTGCGGACGACGCCTATTTCATGCGTCCACTGATCTCGGCGATGGCTACGGCGCTCGCGGAGCGGAGGCCGAGAGCTGCGGCGAGGTAAGAGCCGGGCGCAGGGGCGGCCCGCGGCTGCCGCGATTGACACGCGGATCGTCGTCGCTACGTTGCCGAACAGCAAGAAGAAACAACAAGGGCAAGGAATCGCCTTGACACGAGTCATCGCGTTGTGAGCACAACCACGCGGCGTTCGGCGCTCGCACCATTTCGCATTCGCAACTACCGCTTCCAGTGGCCGTCCGACCTCCTCACCTCATGGGCGTTCGAAGTCGAGACGCTGGTGCTCGGCTGGTACATCATGGTCGAGACCGGCTCGGTGTTGCTGCTGACCGTCATGGCCTCGTTGCAATATGTCGGGACGCTGATTGCGCCCGTGCTCGGGATGGTCGGCGACCGCATGGGTCATCGCGACCTCCTGGTCGTGCTGCGCCTCACCTACACCGTGCTCGCCTCGACCATCATGGTGCTGGCGCTGACCCACCATCTCGCCCCGCTCAACGTCATGATCATCGTCGCGATCATGGGCTTGATCCGCCCGTCCGATCTCGGCGTGCGCGGGGCACTCCTTGCCGACATCATGCCGGCCGAGCAACTCGTCGGCGCCATCAGCCTCGCGCGCACGACCCAGGACAGCGCGCGCATTGCCGGCGCGTTGACCGGCGCGGGCTTGTTCGCCCTCCTCGGCATCGGCTTCGTCTATGCCGCGATCGCGAGCTTCTATCTCATCGCAGCGATTCTGATGTTCTGCCTGAGCCGGCCGGAAAAGTCGGTCACGACGACGGATCTCCCCGCAAACAGCCACGCCGTCTCGCGATTGCTGGGTGAACTGAAGGAAGGCGTCGTCTACGCCTGGAACGGTCCTGGAATGCGCGCGGCGCTGTGCGTCGCCTTCCTGGCCAACCTCACGGCCTTTCCGATCACCAACGGATTGCTGCCTTTTGTTGCGCGCGACATCTTCCACACCGACCAGACCGGTCTCGGCTATCTCTCGGCGAGCTTTGCCGTGGGCTCGCTGACGGGCTCCATCACGCTGAGCCTCGTCAGCGGGGTCCGCATCGCGCGGCTTTTGATCGGCGCGACGCTGGCCTGGTACGCGATGCTGCTGGTGTTCGTCGAGATCAGGACCATGCCGGTCGCCATGGCCTGCCTCGTGCTCGCCGGCATCGCCCAGAGCATGTCGATGATCTCAGCGGCCGTGATCCTGATGCGCACGGCGAGCGCCCATCTGCGCGGCCGTGTCATGGGCGTGCGGATGATGGTGATCTATGGCCTGCCGATCGGCTTGCTTGCGGCGGGCAGCCTGATCGACCTGGTTGGCTATTCCGCCATGGGCTCGATCTATGCGGTCGCGGGCATCATCGCGATGCTGGCGATCGCGGTGCGCTGGCGCGAGGATCTGTGGCCGGCGCACGCCCCGGCCAATGCGGGCTGACGGGTAGCGAATCGACCTTGAAGGACGACCTAGCGGCTGATCTGTAATCGCATTCCGGTTGGGATCCTGATGACAGTCGCTCGGCGACAGACTGGAGCTACTGCTGGCCGAAGGCCTGCGGGTGGTGCATGAAACCGGCGCGCTCCTTTGGTCGGGCCACAGATCCGTTCCGCAACAGCAACGCCGGGCGACTGGAAGCTTGGTTCCTTCCACGCTCCGGAGGAGGAGTACATTGGCGAGGCCGTGACCGCCGCATCGAGCGCTCTTAGGTCGACAAGGGATATTGCGGCCACAGCACCTGACCTGAGCCCCTCTGAACTTCCTCCATAAACGGGTAGAGTCCATCGCCTTCGGGGAGGAGGAGATGAAGCAATCACGGTTCACGAAAGAGCGAATCATAGTTGCTCAACGCGGGATTGGCTAGTACAGCCTAAACGGACTCAGACGTGTGACCGCCCCGGGATGATGGTAGTCTCGGAGACGATGGTAGAATAGGGGGGTTAGCAGCGCTCGAAGCGGCTCATTCCGACAGTCAATTTGAGCGGCTCTTGATCGCTGGGGCGGAACCGCATGAGTTCGATCTTCTAATCCGTCGCTCGCCCACGCGAGTGTCTATCTACAAGAGTCTATCTAGATGCGACTACCGACTCACGCAACCAACAAGCGGAATCAAAGCCTTGATGGCATTCGTGCGGTTGCTGTGATTCTGACCTTCAACGTGCATTTCTTTGGCAGTTATCTTGCAATTTTTCGCGGCGCCAATCCAAATAGCGTTCCACTAGCAAACTTTCCGAGCTTGTTCGATAAAGCGTTGTATTGGCTTTATCACTCTCACCACGGCGTCTCGATCTTCTTTATATTGAGTGGATTTCTAATCTCGAAGATTTCGCAAAGCGCTGACTATGTTTATCTGACCTTCATCAGGAACCGTATCGTGCGGGTCTACCCGGCGTTCTTGCTCGCCTTGATGATCTGTCTTGCTGGAGGCGTATTTATTGGCGCGCGATTTCCCGACATCCAAACTTTGATCGGAAACTTGTTCTTCCTCAATGCGATTCCGCTCTTGGGAATACCCGGTATCGTTTTCAACAACGTGACGTGGTCGTTGTTCTACGAGATGGTGTTTTACCTGCTCTTTCCTATTGTCCTGCTGATCGGACGATGGGCCGGATTGCCCGCAATTGCGTCTACAATCGTGGGCGGCCTGATTTTCGCTTACGGTCCGCTGCTATTCGGGTTGGACCTCCGATCTTTCGTTTTCCTGTTTGTCGGGGCTGGCGTTGGATGCCTGAGCCGCGAGCGAGTCGAAAGTGTTGCCAATGTTTGCCCAGATGCAGCAATCGTCTCGATCTACCTGCTTACGACGACCCTTTTCGCACTCGGCTACATCAACGACTGGCAATTTACCTGGCTGTTTTCGGGCCTGAGCATCATAGTCCTATGTAAAGCTGTGAGCAAACGAGGAGCGTTGGCTCGCACGCTTTCGTGGAGACCGCTCGCTTGGCTTGGGATGATATCCTATTCGTTCTATCTTCTTCACTCCGTCGCGATAGTGATCGTCTTTCGCGCAAGACAATATTTTGTATTTCCCGGCGTCGGGGACGTTGTTCCGCTTGCGATTCTCGCCTTGCTCAGTTTCGTCGGCGCCGTGCTGTTGGCGCTCATTTCTTACCTGATCGCAGAGCGGTTCTATTTTGCAAAGAGAGCGCCTGTAGCTTATGGGACGCCATCTAGCACCCTTCTGACATCCGATCCTGCTCGCATCATCTCCGGAAGAATCGAATGAACGTGCCGTTAGTCAGCATCATAACGCCCACTTTCAATCGTGTTGGCTTGCTGCCCGAGACGATCAAATCGATTCTGAACCAGACGTGGGAGAAAATCGAGTACATCGTTGTCGACGACGGCTCAACGGACGGAACCCGCGATTATCTCGCGACGTTGCCGCCACGCGTCACCGTTCTTACGCAGGCCAATGCTGGGCAAACCGCGGCCCTCTCCGCAGGTTGGTCGCGGGCTCGCGGAGACTATCTTGGTTATCTGAGTGACGACGATATTCTACCACCCGATGTGGTGACGCGGATCGTCAATCATCTTGAAGGCCACCCAGACGCCGCTGCGGCATTTCCCAATTCGAACTTGATTGATCTCAAAGGCCGCGTAGTTCAAGAGCGCGTCAATCGTCCTTTCGAGTTGAGTGCGGTCACTATCGATCATGAGTGTTACATTGGTCCTGGCGCACTGTTCCGACGCAGCGTGTACGAGCAAGTCGGAAATTGGGACCCTAATTGCCGGCTCTCCCCCGACATGGAATTTTGGACGCGCGTAGGATCACTCGGCCGTATTGATTTTTTGGAGGACGTCGTCGCGCTCTATCGCATCCATTCCGGATCGATGTCGGTAAGAGGCATAGTCTCCGACAAAATGGTGAATGAGTTCATCTATATGGCCAACAAGTACTTTGACGGACCGTTTTGTCCGCCCGAGTTGCGCGCGCGAAAAAACAGCTCGTTGGCAAATGCCCATCTAATCGCTGCACGAGGGCACCTGCGTGCCGGCCGGTTGGATGGTTTTGCAAAATCTTTGCTGGCCGCTCGCCATTACGAAAAATCCTCGGTTAATATGAGGTCACTCTCGCTGCTTGCCCGTGCCAGTGTTCCACAGCCCGTTAAGCAATCATTGAAAAGATTGTTGCGCTGGTGAGCCACGCCGACCTCAGAGGCGCGCGCTGAACCGCAATTCGATTGCGGCAATGCCCGTTGGATCAGACGTCGGTTGATCGGACATCAGAAGTAACCAGCAGCCCAGATGGTACCGGAAAGGACCGGTCATCATGCGTCCCCGTAACTCCTGAGCCGCCCGATATCGAGAATGGTGACGCCGCCGTACTCCAGCCGCAGCAGCCCCTCCTTCTCCAGCCGGTTCAGCGCGCGGTTGGCGTTCTGGCGCGACATGCCGGAAAGCGCACCGATCTCCTCCTGGGTGATCTCCAGATGCGCGGTCGATTCCGGATAGAGGATCGGGTTGAACAGCGAGGCGATGCCGCGCGCAAGGCGCGAGGTCGCATCGAGCGTGCGGTTGACCTCGAGCATGCCGATGAACTGGCCGAGCCGCTCGTTGAGCTGGCGCACCAGAAAGCGGTTGAAGCCGACACTGTTCTCGAATAGCCACATGAAGGCGGAGCGTTCCATCAACGCCACGCGGCTGTCGCGCAGCGCGACCACGTCGTAGCGGCGCAGCTCGTTCTTGAGCACGCTGCCCTCGCCGAACCAGGCGCCCGCCGTGAGTCCCGCAAGGCTCGTCTCCTTGCCGTCGCGCGAAACCCCGCCCATGCGGGCAAGGCCGCTCACCATGCCGGCCCAATAGTCGAATTTGTCGCCCCGCATGAACACGGTCTCCCCGGTGCCGTAGGACCGCTCCGTGATCCCGGCGCGGGCGACCTCGATCTCCGCTGGCGTGAGCTCGCGCGACCAAGCGGCGACGCGCTTCAGTTGATCCTCTGAAATCATGATCTCGAGGCCAGCCGCACCGTTTCGCCACCCCATTCCTCTGCTGCACTGCAGCACAATCGTTTCGGCCACCATCCGACGAAAGATGTAGGCCGCTGCCCACCCGAAAAACTTTGTCGCAGAATTGTCAGGCCGGAGACATTTCAAAATAGCGCTTTCCCCTATTGAGAGCCACCTCGGGCGATGCGGCTTTTGATCCCAAACGGGTACGAAGGTGGCGCGGCTCCGGCCGGGACCATGTGCTGCATGGCCTCACCGGCACGACCGTACTAGGATTGCCCGACGGGAACGGACGAAGAGCGCCGCTGAACGCGCCATCACCGGGAGGGATTTGTTTGGTGGCTACCAGTCTCGAAGTGCGCGGCGTGTCCTTGCGGTTCGGCGGCGTTCGCGCGCTGACCGACGTCAGCTTCGCCATCAATGAGGGCGAGCTGTTCTCGATCATCGGCCCCAACGGGGCCGGCAAGACCTCGATCGTGAACTGTATTTCCGGCCGCTACAAGCCGACCGAAGGCCAGCTGTTCTACGGGGGACGCGACATCACCGGCCTGACGCCGAATGCACGTCCCACACTCGGCATCGGCCGCACCTTCCAGAATCTCGCGCTGTTCCACCACATGAGCGTGCTCGACAACATCATGGTCGGCCGCCATCACCTCCTGAAGAACAACTTTCTCACGGGCTCGCTGTACTGGCTCACCGGCGCGCGCAAGGAAGAGCTAGAGCACCGCCGCAAGGTGGAAGAGATCATCGACTTTCTTGATCTCCAGTCGGTGCGCAAAGCGACCGCCGGCACCCTCTCCTACGGCCTGCGCAAACGCGTCGAACTCGCCCGCGCCATGGCGCTGGAGCCGCGCCTCATCCTCCTCGACGAGCCGATGGCCGGCATGAATTTCGAGGAGAAGGAGGACATGGCCCGCTACATCGTCGACCTCAACGAGGAGTTCGGGATGACCGTGGTGATGATCGAGCACGACATGGGCGTGGTGATGGACATCTCTCACCGCGTCATGGTGCTGGATTTCGGCCGCAAGATCGCTGAGGGCGACCCGGCCGCGGTGCTTGCCGATCCCCACGTCCGGCGCGCCTATCTCGGCGAGGAGGACGAGGTGCTGGTCGATCCCGACGATGCTCCGCCGGCGCAGGAGAGCGCGGCATGATGGACTACGCAGCCCGCGTCGCGCAGGCCGATACCTATCCGAAGATGCTCCGGCTCAATGCCCAAGAGCATGGCAACGAGATCGCGCTGCGTGAAAAGGATCTCGGCCTCTGGCGCCCCTTCACCTGGAACGATTACCAGACCCGCGTGCGCGACTTCGCGCTCGGGCTGGTCGAGCTCGGCCTCGGCCGCGGCGATGTCGTCGGCATCATCGGCGACAACCGGCCGGACTGGGTTGCGGCGGAGGTGGCCGCCCACGCGATCGGCGGATTGAGCCTCGGGCTCTATCGCGACGTGCTCGATGAAGAGGCCTCCTATCTCCTCAACTATGGCGAGGCGCAGCTCGTGTTTGCTGAGGACGAGGAGCAGGTCGACAAGCTGCTGGCGCTCGCCGAGCGCGTGCCGCGACTGAAGCAAATCATCTATTCCGACCCGCGCGGGATGCGGAAATATGACGATCCCAGGCTGATATCGGCAGAAAACTTCGCCGAGCTCGGCCGTGCCCGGGCCGCGCGCGATCCGGGGCTTTACGACAAACTCGTCGACGCGACCAAGGGCGAGGATGTCGCCATCCTCTGCACGACGTCGGGCACCACCTCGCATCCAAAGCTCGCGATGCTCGCCGCCGGCCGCGTGCTTGGCCACTGCGCGACCTATCTCGCCTTCGATCCCAAGGGGCCGGACGACGAATACGTCTCGGTGCTGCCGCTACCGTGGATCATGGAGCAGGTCTATGTGCTCGGCAAAGGCCTGCTCTGCCGGATGAAGATCAACTTCGTCGAAGAGCCTGACACCATGATGAACGATCTGCGCGAGATCGCGCCGACATTCGTGCTCTTTGCCCCACGGGTCTGGGAATCGATCGCCGCCGACGTCCGCGCCAAGGTGATGGACGCAACGCCGTTCAAGCAGCGCCTGTTCGACATCGGCATGAAGTCCGGTCTCGCCGCGCTCGAACAAGGCAAGCGCTCGGGTTTTGCCGATGCGATCCTGTTCCGCGCCCTCCGCGACCGTCTCGGCTTCACGCGCCTGCGCTCGGCTGCCACCGGCGGCGCTGCGCTCGGGCCCGATACCTTCAAGTTCTTCCAGGCCATGGGCGTGCCGCTGCGCACGCTCTACGGCCAGACGGAGCTGCTAGGGGCCTACACGCTGCATCCCGCGGGCAAGGTCGACCCTGACACGACTGGCGTGCCGATGGCCGACAGCGTCGAGATCCGCATCGACAATGCCGACGTCCACGGCGTCGGCGAGATCGTGGTGCGGCATCCCAACATGTTCCTCGGCTATTACAAGAACCCGGAAGCCAGCGTCGCCGACATCAGGGATGGCTGGATGCTGTCGGGTGACGCCGGCTATTTCAACGCGAACCGCCAGCTCGTCGTCATCGACCGTATCAAGGATCTCGCCGAGACCTCGCGCGGCGAGCGCTTCTCGCCGCAATTCATCGAGAACAAGCTGAAATTCTCGCCCTATATCGCCGAAGCCGTGGTGCTAGGGGCCGGCCGCGATGCGCTCGCGGCGATGATCTGCATCCGATACTCCATCATCTCGAAATGGGCGGAGAAGAACCGCCTCTCGTTCACGACCTACAGCGACCTCGCCTCGCGGCCCGAGGTCTATGCCCTGCTCCGCAAGGAAGTCGAGACCGTCAACGCAACGCTGCCGCCGGCGCAACGCATCTCGCGCTTTTTGCTGCTCTACAAGGAACTTGACGCCGACGATGGCGAGCTCACCCGCACAAGAAAAGTGCGCCGCAGCGTCATCAACGAGAAATACGAAGGCATCATCGATGCCATCTACCGCGGCGATCCCGACATCCCCGTCGACACCGTGATCCGCTTCCAGGACGGCACCACGCAGAGGGTGCGCACCACGCTGCGGGTCGTGGATCTGGGCGGGCACGGCCCCATGGCGGAGGCTGCGGAGTGATGCAGGTATCCGTCGCGAACCGTGCTGCCCTTCGCCTCTCCCCGCTTGCGGGGAGAGGCCGGAGCGCGTCAGCGATCCGG
This sequence comes from Bradyrhizobium genosp. A, assembly GCF_049949275.1. Lineage (NCBI taxonomy): Bacteria > Pseudomonadati > Pseudomonadota > Alphaproteobacteria > Hyphomicrobiales > Nitrobacteraceae > Bradyrhizobium > Bradyrhizobium genosp. A. Next base: position 5,891,402 of record NZ_CP188196.1, read on the forward strand.
GTGAGGGGGAGCCTCCGCAAGGGCGGTGACGATCGTTTCGAGAATGCCAGCCAGGTTGCTCGAAACGTCGTTGTTCCAGAACCGCAGGATCCGATAGTTTCGGTCAATCAGCCATTTGTCGCGTACTGCATCGCGCGGACTGTCAGCGTGTTGCCCGCCGTCCACTTCAATAATCAGTCTACTTTCACGGCAGATGAAGTCGACGGTGTAAGGCCCGATCGGCTCCTGCCGAACGAACTTGTAGCCATTCAGTCTGCGGGCGCGCAGGCGATACCAGAGTTTTCCTTCCGCATCCGTCAACGCGGCGCGCAAGCTTCTTGCGCGCTCGGTCTTGGATTCATCAGCACCTCGCATGCGGAGGCTCCCCCTCACCCGCCGCGCTTCGCGCGTCGGCCTCTCCCCGCAAGCGGGGAGAGGCGAAAGGTCCACCATACATGAACACCGCCTTCCTCATCCAGCTCCTGGTCAACGGCCTCGTGGTCGGCACGCTCTATGGCGTGGTCGCGATGTCGTTCGTGCTGATCTACAAGGCGACGCAGGTCGTCAATTTCGCGCAAGGTGAATTGCTGCTGGTCGGCGCCTGGGTGTGCTGGGCGCTGCTCGCGAAATACCAGGTGCCGTTCTGGATCGGCATGCCGATGACGCTGGTGTTCATGTTCGTGTTCGGCATCGCGATCCAGATCCTGATCCTCAGGCCGATGATCGGCGAGCCCATCATCTCCGTGATCATGGTGACGATCGGCCTCTCCACCGTGCTACAGGCGACGCTGAAATGGATGTTCGGCGTCAACCCGCAGCCGTTCCCGCGCGTATTCGAGAGCCAGTCGGTCGACCTGTTCGGGCTCCAGATCCAGACCGTCTATGCCATGAGCCTGGTCGTCTCGGTCGCGATGATGATCGGCATGGCCTGGTTCTTCCGCGCCTCGAAGTATGGCCTTGCGATGCGCGCCACTGCGTTCAACCAGCAAGTGGCGCAGTCGCTCGGCATTTCCGTGAAGAGCGTGTTTGCGATGGCCTGGGCGATCTCGGCCACCGTCTCCGCGGTCGCGGGCGTCGTCGTCGCCGTGGTGAACGGCGTGTCCTCGGGCCTTGCCGCCTACGGTATCAAGGTGTTTCCGGCAGCCATCCTCGGCGGGCTCGATTCCGTCGGCGGCGCCGTGCTCGGCGGCATCATCATCGGTCTGCTCGAGAACATCGCGCAATATGTCGACAGCGAGTATCTGCACTGGGGCAATCTCTACGAGATCGCGCCGTTCTACGTCCTCATCATCGTGCTGATGATCAAGCCTTACGGCCTGTTCGGCACCCACGACATCGAGCGGATCTGATCCATGGCCGGCCCTGCCCTCATCCCTGCTGGCGATTTCCGCACCTCTTACGCGGCCGACACCACGATCTTCCCGACCACGACCAGCCGCAACTGTGCGATTCTCGGCGTGCTGCTGCTCTGTCTCGTGCCGCAATTCCTCGGCGGCTACTGGCTCAGCATCCTGATCCAGATCGGCATCTTCTCGATCGCGGCGCTGGGCCTGAACATCCTGGTCGGCTTCACCGGCCAGATCTCGATTGGCCATGCCGCTTTCTTCCTGCTCGGCGCATTCACCTCGGCCTACATCTCCAACAACGCACCTATCCCGGTGTTCTTCGCGATCCCGCTCGCGGGTGTCGTCACCGCACTGGTCGGGTTGATCTTCGGCCTTCCGGCGGCGCGGCTGAAGGGACTGTACCTCGTCATCGCGACGCTGGCCGCGCAATATATCCTGCTCGACTTCTTTTCACGCGCCGAATGGTTTTCCGGCGGCTCCGTGCCGGCGAGCGCCGAGCCGTTCTCGATCTTTGGCTATGCGCTCCGCGGCGACCGGCAATACTTCTATGTCGTGCTGGCCTATGTGTTGGCGAGCTACATCCTCGTCACCAACCTGATGCGCACGCGCGACGGCCGCGCGCTGGTGGCGATCCGCGACCATTATCTCTCCGCGGAGATCATGGGCATCAACCTCACCAAATACCGCACGCTGTCATTCGGGCTCGCCGCCTTCTTCGCCGGCATCGCCGGCGCGCTCTACGCGCACTACCAGCTCGTCGTCTCGCAGGAAGGCTTCGGCATCGAGCGCTCGATCCTGTTCCTCGCCATGATCATTATCGGCGGCACCGGCTCGATCATGGGCACGCTGATGGGCACCGCCTTCGTGGTGCTGCTGCCTGAGACGATGGAGTTGATCAGCTTGTATTTGAAAGGTGGCGCGATCGACAAGGCACTGTCGCTCAACAACAACATCACCTTCCTGCGCGAGATCGCGATCGGGGTGATCATCATCGCATTCCTGATGTTCGAGCCTGATGGCCTCGCGCATCGCTGGCGGCAGATCAAGGCGTACTGGAAACTCTACCCGTTCTCGCACTGAGCGCGGGCTGCTTCACTTAAACAATAAACCGGAGGAACCGACCCATGAAGATGAAGTCCCTTTTGAGCACCGCATCGTTCGCGCTTGTGATCGCGGCATTCTCCGCGAGCGCGCAGGCACAGATCGCGATCGGGCATCTCGCCGATTATTCCGGCGGCACCTCCGACGTCGGCACGCCCTACGGTCAGGCGGTCGCCGACACGTTTGCCTGGGTCAACAAGAACGGCGGCGTCGGCGGCAAGCAGCTCAACGTCGACACCAACGATTACGGCTATCAGGTGCCGAAGGCGATCGCGCTCTACAAGAAGTGGTCGGCACCGGACAGCAAGGTCGCCGCGATCATGGGCTGGGGCACCGCGGACACCGAAGCGCTGACCGGCTTCCTCGCCCAGGACAAGATCCCCGACCTCTCCGGCTCCTACGCCGCCGCTCTCACCGATCCCGAAGGCACCAGCGGCAAGGCCAAGCCCGCGCCATACAATTTCTTCTACGGCCCGAGCTATTCGGACTCGCTGCGCGCGATGCTGATCTGGGCGGCCGAGGACTGGAAGGCCAAGGGCAAGCCCGGCAAGCCGAAATTCGTGCACATGGGCGCCAATCACCCCTATCCGAACGCGCCGAAGGCCGCCGGCGAAGCCATGGCGCAGGAGCTCGGCTTCGAGGTGCTGCCGCCGCTGGTGTTCGCGCTCGCGCCGGGTGACTACAGCGCACAGTGCCTAAGCCTGAAATCCTCGGGCGCCAACTACGCCTATCTCGGCAACACTGCGGCTTCCAACATCTCGGTGATGAAGGCCTGCAAGACCGCCGGCGTCGAGATCCAGTTCCTCGGCAATGTCTGGGGCATGGACGAGAACGCCGCCAAGACCGCGGGCGATGCGGCCAATGGCGTGATCTTCCCGCTGCGCACCGCAGTGAGCTGGGGCGGCGATGCGCCCGGCATGAAGACGGTGATGGAGATCTCCAAGATATCCGACCCCACCGGCAAGGTTTATCGACCGGTACACTACATCGCCGCCGTCTGCTCGGCGCTCTACATGAAGGAGGCGCTCGACTGGGCCACCAAGAACGGCGGCGCCACGGGCGACAACGTCGCGAAGGGTTTCTATCAGAAAAAGGACTGGGTGCCGGCTGGCATGGAGGGCGTGTGCACGCCCTCGACCTGGACCGACAAGGACCATCGCGGCACACTGAAGGTCGAGCTCTATCGCACCAAGATCACAGGCGCGACCGACGGCGACCTCAACGACCTCATGGCCAAGGGCGCGATCAAGCTCGAGAAGGTCAAGACCGTCGAGCTGCCGCGCAAGCCGGAACTGCTGGGCTGGTAATTTCGATCTCAGACGTCATGGCCGGGCTTGTCCCGGCCATCCACGCCTGACCACTCAGAACGAAGTACGTGGATGCCCGGGACAAGCCCGGGCATGACGAGCGTAGCAAATTGGCGACACACAACATGACTGAAATCCTCGAAGCAGCCCACGCCAAGCCAACCGTTGTCGCCGCGCCGCCGCTCCTCGCCGTGCGCAACATCGAGGTCGTCTATGACGATGTCATCCTGGTGCTGCGCGGCCTCAGCCTAGACGTGCCCAAGGGCGCGATCGTGGCGCTGCTGGGGGCCAACGGTGCCGGCAAGTCGACCACGCTGAAGGCGATCTCGGGGCTGCTCAAGACCGAGGACGGCGAGGTCACGCGCGGCGAGATCCTGTTCGAGGGCGAGCGGATAAACGGCATCGATCCCGACAAGATCGTCCGCCGCGGCATCTTCCAGGTCATGGAGGGCCGGCGCATCGTCGCCGACATGACGTCGCTGGAAAACCTCAAGCTCGGCGCCTTCACCCGCAGGGATCGCGAGGTCGATGCCGACCTCGACATGGTTTTCAAATATTTCCCGCGCCTGAAGGAGCGCACGGGACTGGCCGGCTATCTCTCCGGCGGCGAGCAGCAGATGCTCGCGATCGGCCGCGCGCTGATGGCGCGCCCGAAGATGATCCTGATGGACGAGCCCTCGATGGGGCTGTCGCCGCTGCTGGTGAAAGAGGTGTTCTCAATCATCCAGAAGATCAACCGCGACCTCGGCGTCACCATCCTGCTGGTCGAGCAGAACGCGCGCGCCGCGCTGTCGGTGGCAAGCCACGGCTACATCATGGAGCAGGGCAAGGTCGTGCTCGACGGCACTGCCGACGAATTGCGCGACAACGAGGACGTCAAGGAATTCTACCTCGGCGGCGCCGGCGACCAGCGCAAGAGCTTCAAGAACCTCAAGAGTTTCAAGCGCCGCAAGCGCTGGCTCTAACCCAATACCTGCTCCGCTTCGGTGACCGCGCAGAGAACATGATAGAACGACGACGCAGGAATGGTGTCGATCAGCGATGTGCCGTCGCGGTCGAACTGGTCGTACCAGCCGCCCCGCACCGGATGGCTGAGATAATGCCGTTCGAGCCGCACCAGCGCCGCGCGCGCTTCCTCCGCCGCGCCCGCCTCGCCGGACTCGGCCTGCGCGATCCACGCCTTCGCGATCTCGGTCTGCGGCCACAGCCGGCGCGTCGCGCGGCGGATGTTGCCGGTGTCATCGCCCTCGTCGACGAGACAGCCGGTGGCCGCGTCGCGATAGCGCAGCGCAGTGGCCAGCAGCTCTGCGCGCCGTTGTCCGGTCGGGCAGCCCGTGATGCGTTCAAACCCTTTCAGCAGCCAGACCCATTCGGCCTGGTGGCCGGCCTCGACGCTGACAGGCTCGATCTTCGACCAGTCCTCCTCGAAATATTCGCCCAGCGCACACTTCCGCTTGTCGTAGAGATTGGCCAGGAACAGCGCGAAGAATTCACCGGCGCGATTCTGGAACGACAGATCGTGGGTCGCGTCGAAACACGCGATCATCGCCTCGAACAGATGCATCTGCGGATTCTGCCGGCGCGGCAGCGAGACCGGCAGGCTCTCATGCACGCCGCCATGCGGCGAGCGCAGATGGCCGTCGAGGAAGGCGAGCAGCGCGTCGATCTCGGCGCGGACTTGCGCGTCCTTGTCGAGCGCATAGACCGTTGCCAGTGCAAACAGGATGAAGGCGTGGTCGTAGGCGTCGCGTCGCGAATCCAGCACCGCGCCCTCCGGCGTCAGCCGGTGTACGTAGCCAGGCCGGCCGTCCGGCGCCTTGGCGTGCCCCAGCAGGTGCTCGAGCCCCTTCAGCGCGATGGCGCGCCCCTCGGGATACCAGCCCATCTGCGCCGCCTTGGCGTAGCACCAGATCTGGCGCGCCTGGACGAACACGCGCCGCGGCGCGGCTCTGTCCGCCGTCCCATCGCGGTGCAGCCGATCGACGAAGCCACCCGCTTCATGGTCCCAGCCGACGGTCGACCACAGCGGGATCGCGTCCTCGATCATGCGGCGCTTCAGGCGCGCGACGATTTCGACCGCCTCTTCCGCCGGAATGATGCTCTCGTCCGCCATCGCGTCCTCTCCACGCCCCGCCAATGGCCGTCTGATACCCATGCGAGCAGCGGCGTGCAACGGATGCCAACCCGGAAAGACCTGCCATGACCGCCCATTACGACGCCCTCGAGACGCGCGAGCCAGCGGCGCGCGAGGCCGAGCTGTTCGCCCGCCTGCCAGGCGTCCTGCGCAGCGCGCTGAGTGCACCCGCCTATGCCGAGCGGCTGAAGGGCATCGATCCCGCCTCGGTGACCTCCAGGGCGGCGCTGGCGGGCCTTCCGGTGCTGCGCAAGTCGGAACTGCCCGCCCTGCACAAGGCCTTCCAGCCCTTCGGCGGCTTCGTGGCTGCGGCCCCGGGGTCGTTCGCCCGCCTCTTTACCTCTCCCGGCCCGATCTTCGAGCCGGAGGGATGGCAGGCCGACCCCTGGCGCGGCGCGCGGGCGCTGTTCGCGGCTGGGTTCCGCCCCGAGGACATCGTGCTCAACACCTTCAGCTACCACCTCACCCCCGGCGGCTTCATCTTCGATGCCTCGGCGCGCGCGCTGGGCTGCGCGGTGATCCCCGCCGGCCCCGGCAACACCGAGCAGCAGTTCGAGCTGATCGAGGCCTACCGTCCCGTCGGCTACAGTGGCACCCCGGACTTCCTGAAGATCCTGCTCGATGCCGCGGCGACCGCGGGCCGCGACGTCTCCTCGATCAAGCGCGCGCTGGTTTCGGGCGCGGCCTTTCCGCCCTCGCTTCAGGCCGAGATCAAGGCGCGCGGCATCGACGCCTACCAGGCCTTCGGCACCGCCGATCTCGGCCTCATCGCCTTTGAGACCGAGGCACGCGAGGGCATGGTCGTGAATGAGGATCTGATCATGGAGATCGTCAGACCCGGCACCGGCGATCCCGTGTCACCCGGCGATGTCGGCGAGATCGTGGTGACCTCGCTCGATCCGCACCATCCCTGGATCCGGCTCGCGCTCGGCGACCTCACCGCGGCGCTGCCGGGCTCAAGCAGATGCGGTCGCACCAACATGCGCATCAAGGGCTGGATGGGCCGCGCCGACCAGACCACCAAGGTCAAGGGCATGTTCGTCCGCCCCGAGCAGGTCGCCGAGATTGGCAGGCGCCATCCCGCGCTCGGACGGCTGCGCCTCGTCGTCACCCGCCAGGGCGAGGCCGATGCGATGACGCTGAAGGCCGAGGCGGACACATCAGGCGATGCGCTGCGCGAGGAGATCGCGGCCAGCCTGCGGGCCGTGACCAAGCTCGGCGGCGCAGTCGAGCTGGTCAGCCCCGGCGCGCTGCCGAACGACGGCAAGGTGATCGCGGATGAGCGGTAGGTCCCGCGCAGCACCGATCGCGTCCGCGCCGCCGGATATCAGGCCGCCCGGATATTGTGCACGGTCCGCGAATGGGCTATGCGACCCGCAAATGAGCCTCCGTCGAGACAATACTCGCAAATTCGCGAACGGGACGCCCTAGCCCCGTGCGCGTTCTCATCCTCAACGCAGATTATCAGCGCTTTCTCGCCTGGCTGTACCGGCGCCATCCGGGCCTCGAGAATGCGAACTACGACGCACAGATGGCAGCGCGCAGTGCCAGCCTGTTCGGCGTGGCCGACTTCTACTCGCGCAATTTCGAAGCCCTCGGGCACACGGCCGCCAACATCCACGTCAACAATGGCTGGATGCAGACGGCATGGGCGCGCGAACATGGCATCAGCGTGACCCCATCGCCGCCGCCGGGCGCCGCCGTGAGCGATGCCATCCCGGGATGGCTGCAACGCGCCGTCGCGCCATTCAAGCCGGTGCTGAGGCCGCTCGCCCGCAAGATCGGTCTGAGCCCGCGCCTCGACGCGCAGTCCGAACAGATCCTGCTGGCGCAGATCGAGGACTTCAAGCCGGACCTGATCCTCAACCAGGATCTGTTCCACGTCGACACGCGCCTGGTGCGCCGGATCAAGCAGATCTGCCGCCCCACCATGGTCGGCCAGGTTGGAATTGTGCCCTCGCGCGGCGAAGACTGGTCGGTCTACGATCTGCTGATCTCGCAAATCGCCGCGGTGGTGGATTTCTTTCGTCAACAAGGCGCCCGCTCGGAGGTCATCCATCTGGGATTCGAGCCCACGATCCTCGACGTTCTTCCGCCTGCACCGGCGCGCAGCATCGACGTCTCATTCGTGGGCGCCGTATCGGCCGATCACCAGCAGCGCGTGGCGCAGCTGGAAGCCGTCGCGCGGCGCTACGATCTGAAACTGTTCGGCAGCGGCCTGCATACACTGCCCGCCTCGTCACCGCTTCACCGCTGCTATCAGGGCGAGGTGTGGGGCGTGGACATGTATCAGGCGCTGCGAGCCTCGCGCGTGACGCTCAACTCGCATATCGACATGGCCGGCCCCGAAGCCGGCAATGCGCGCCTGTTCGAAGCAACCGGTATCGGCGCCTTCCTGCTCACGGACTTCAAGGACAATCTTCACACGCTGTTCGAGCCCGGCCGCGAGGTCGCTGTCTGGCGTTCGGCCGACGACTGTATCGCGCTGATCGATCGCTATCTCAACGATGAGCCCACGCGCATGGCGATCGCTGCAGCCGGACAGGCACGCACGCTTTCGACCCACACGTTCCGCCAGCGCGTGAGCACGATCTTGCAGCTCGCCGGCCGCGAATAGGAGCCACCGGCGCGCCCTTGACGGTCCCGGCCAAAATGGCCAAAGTGCTCCTGCGTGACGCTATGTCACTACAATTGCAGCGTTTTTTTGTCGAGGCCCAGATGGAACACGTCGAACATGTTCGATTCGGCGACCAGCTCTATGCGATCATCGTGCGCGCCTCGTTTCGCGAGCCGGGTATCCACTTCTTTTCGTCGCCAGAACTGTCGCAGCAGCTCGCCTATATGAGCCATCCGAAGGGCAAGAGCATCGAGCCGCATCGCCACAACAAGGTGACGCGGGAAGTGCACTACACCCAGGAAGTGCTGCTGATTCAGAAGGGCAAGCTCCAGGTCGATTTCTACACGGTCGAAGAAAAATACCTGGAAAGCCGCGTGCTCGGCGCCGGCGACATCATCCTGTTGTGCAGCGGCGCGCACGGCTTCCACGTACTCGAGCCGGTCGAGATGTTCGAGATCAAGCAGGGCCCCTATTCCGGCGAGAACGACAAGACGAGGTTTCCTGAAGTTTCCCAGTCGGAAACCCGGATCAAGGGTCCGGGCCTGTGACTGCGCCGTTCATTCCCGTCAACACGCCGCTGCTCGATGGCAACGAGGCCGACTATCTCGCCGAATGCATCCGCACCGGCTGGATCTCATCGGAAGGACCGTTCATCAAGCGCTTCGAGCAGGCGATGGCGGAGGCTGCCGGACGGCGCCACGGCGTCGCGGTGACCAACGGCTCGGTTGCGCTCGACATCGCCGTCCATGCACTTGGCCTCGAGGAAGGCTCCGAAGTCATCCTCCCGACCTTCACGATCATCAGCTGCGCCTCAGCTGTCGTGCGCGCAGGTCTCGTCCCGGTCGGGGTCGACTGCGATGCCGCAACCTGGAACATGACGGTCGAGGGCGTGGAGGCCGCGATCACGCCGCGCACGCGCGCGATCATGCTGGTGCACATCTACGGCCTGCCGGTCGATCTCGAGCCGATCATGGCGCTTGCGCGTAAGCATGATCTGAAAGTGATCGAGGACGCCGCCGAGATGCACGGTCAGACCTATCGTGGCGCGCCCTGCGGCAGCTTCGGTGACGTCTCGACCTTCAGCTTCTATCCCAACAAGCATGTCACCACCGGCGAAGGCGGCATGATCCTCACCGACGACGACGCGCTCGCCGATCGCCTGCAAGGCTATCGCAATCTCTGCTTCCAGCCGCAGCAGCGCTTCGTCCACGAGGAGTTCGGCTGGAACGCGCGCATGACCAATTTGCAGGCCGCGCTCGGCGTCGCCCAAGTCGAGCGCCTGCCGCGCACGGTCGAGCTCAAGCGCCGGATCGGCCGGCTCTATGACGAGCATCTCGCCAGCGTCGGCCGCATCCGCCGCCCGGTCGCTCGCACCAACTATGCCGACAACATCTACTGGGTCTACGGCGTCGTGCTCGACGACAGCGTGCCATTCGACGCCAAGGAGGCAATGCGCCGCCTCGGCGAAAAGGGCATCGGCACGCGGCCGTTCTTCTGGTGCATGCACGAGCAGCCGGTGCTGCGCCGGATGGGCCTGATGCGCGATGAATCCCATCCCAACGCGGAATACATCGCCCGGCGTGGTTTTTACCTGCCGAGCGGACTTGCCTTGACCGACGACGAGATCGCGCGCTCCGCACAGGCGCTGAAGGAGATCTTGGCGTGACGGTGTTCGCGGATTACGCGCCGTGGTACGACCTGCTCTATCAGGACAAGGATTACGCGGCCGAGACATCGTTCGTCGAAGCGCGCCTGCGCGACCACGGCGTTTCCTCAGGCAGACTGCTCGATCTCGGCTGCGGCACCGGACTGCATGCCCTCGCATTCGCCCGCAATGGGTGGAACGTTGCCGGCATCGACCTCAGCCACGAGATGATCGCAAGCGCCAAGGCGCGCGCCGCGCAGGCCGGGCTTTCGATTCCGTTCCGGCAGGGCAACGCCTGCGAGACCGGACCGGAACGCGACTACGACGCGGTGGTGTCGCTGTTCCACGTCGCCAGCTATCAGACCAGCCGCGAGGCATTGGCTGCGATGTTCCGCACGGCGCATGCCGCGCTGAAGCCGGGCGGCATCTTCTTTTTCGACTATTGGTATGGCGGCGCCGTGCTGGCGCAAGGCGTCGAGACGCGCGTCAAGGTGATCGAGCAGAAGCCGCTGCGCCTGACCCGGATTGCGCAATCAGACCATGACGAGCGGAATGCGACGGTGCTCGTCAACTACACCCTGTTCTGTGAGGACATGGAGCGCTCGACGATCCGGCGCGTCGACGAGACCCATCGCATGCGCTACTGGTTCCCCTTCGAGATCGAAACCGCACTCAGGCATAGCGGGTTCGAGCCGGCCGGCAGCCATGCCTGGCTGTCCGACGCCGTGCCGAACACAAAGGACTGGGCCGCCTATTCCATCGCGAGAAAGGCCGCGCAGCCGTGAAGCGCTACCACGTCGGGATTTTTCTCGAGCTGCCGCTCGACGTCGGCGGCGGCTTCCAGCAGTCGCTCACCGACGTCATGTGGATGCGCGACTGGGCGAGGACCGCCAATATCGACGTCACCGTGTTCACGACACTGCTCGAAAATATCGCGATCCTCGCCGATCTCGGCGTCAGCAGCGTGTATCTGAAACTTGGCTGGCTCGACCGCCTGTTCCTGCTCCTCAAATATTCCGGTGTGTTCGACCTGCTGCAATATACCATGCGGATCTGCGCGCCATTCGAGAAGAAGCTGATCAGGGCCGGTGTCGATACCGTCTATTTCACCACCACGTCGAATTGGAACCTGGTGCTCTACAAGCTTCCGTTCATCATTACGATCTTCGACGGCTGCTTCCGCGACAGCCCTGAATTCGACGAGGTGCGGGAATTCGGCCAGTTCGAGCGCCGCGACATCGTGTGGCGCAGCGCTGCCACCAAGGCCGCGGTGGTGGTCACCAACGCTGACGAACTGATCGACATGCTGTGCCGGCGCTACGCCATGGAGCGCGACCACGCCGTCTGCATCCCGTTCTCGCCGTCGTTCTACGTGTCGCGAACAGACGCGCCCGATCAGGCCGCGGACGCCTCGATCCTCAGGAAGCACGGCATAGAGCCCGGCTATCTGTTCTATCCGGCGCAATTCTGGTCGCACAAGAATCATGCAACCGTCCTGCTTGCGATGCGCCTGCTCAGGGATCGGGGCGAGAGGCACCGGCTCGTGCTCTGCGGCTCCGATCGCGGCGCGCGCGCTGCGTTCGAGGCGCTGGTGGAGCAGCATGGTCTGGGCGATTCCGTGCACATACTCGGCTTCGTCCCCTCCGCGGAGCTTGGCGCGCTCTATCGCGGCGCCAATGCGCTGGTGATGGCCACCTATTTCGGCCCCACCAATCTGCCGCCGCTCGAGGCGTGGGCTGTTGGCACGCCGGTGATCTATCCGGAAGCCTTCCAGGCGCAAGCCGGCGACGCAGCCATCCTGTTCGACTACGACGATCCGACCTCGCTCGCGAAAGCCATTGTGAAGGCCTGTTCGGCCGAAGAGCGCGCCCGGCTCGCCATCGCGGGCCGGCAACGGCTGGCCTACTTCGCGGAGCGGATCGACGCAGGGCATCAGCAGCTTGCCCGGCACCTGATGCGGCTGAGATATCGCCGTTACCCTCAAATCGACTGACGGCACGGCCGCCCCTGCTTCAATTCGGCACCGCCGCCAATACGCGTAGGCGCACGCGCTCAATGAGCAACGAGCTCGCCGCGACAGTCACGATGACGAGCCAGATCGCGCATTCCGCCAGGAAGCGGAGCATCCCCGTTCCCGGCACCACGGCCTGGATCGCCACGCCAAGCCCCCATCCGCTGAGCATGATCGTCACCATGCTCGCACTCAGGGCGAGCATGTGACGAAGCGGATGGGCGAGCGTCTGGCGCATGATGATGATCGTCAGGATTCCGAACTGGGTCAGGAGATCACTTGCCACGATCGCGATTGCCGCGCCGAGGGGCCCCAGCCTGGGAATGAGCAACGCCGACAGGATCAGGAATGCGATCAGCTGCATTCCCTTTGTGCGGACCAGGAGATCGCCGCGATTGCTGTGATTGGCAAAGACGAACGCCATCAGCGAGGGCGCAACGACAGCGGAACCGAGCAGCAGCGTGATGGCGAGCGCAGCATCGTTCGGAACGGTGCCATGCGTCCACAGGGTCCAAAAATCCGACCAGAAGGGCAACAAGCCCGCGACGATCACGCTGGCCATGGCGGTAACGAGCAGCGAGCCCTGGGCATAGTGCCTGCGCAGCCGCACCTTGTCGCCGATCGCATGGTCGTGACCGAGCTCGGCGCCGATCGGCAACGTGATCAGGATGCAGACGCCTCTCAAGAAGCTCGAGATCACGCGGACCAGGCCCCATTGCGCCACCGCCATGCGATCGACGGCCATCGCACTGACCAGCAGCATCGGGAGATTGGCGAGCGCAAGCTCGGTGAGGTTGGCGATGAAGAAGGGAAAACCAAGGCCGAACTGCCCGCGGCTCCAGCGCCAGGACAAGGACGAAGCGGAGCGGCCACGGCCGCGCCGCAGGAACGGCAACTGGCGTGGCGCGTCATAGGCAATCAGGAACAGCGCAAACAGGATCTGCGTCGAGACATAGGCAATCGCGACCGCGAGCAGGCTGCCGAACCAGGCAACCGCAGCGAGTTGCCCGACCTGTCCAAGCCCGAGCGCGACGTTTTGCGCCCACACGGCCCGGCCGTATTTGCCGCGTACGCGATAGAGGCCGGCGACCAGGTTGGCTGGCAGCGCGAGCAGCGTGCCGACAGTGATCGCGAGCATCGCGGTGTCGAAGGTCGGCAGCCCCCGAAAGCCGAGCGCTGCGGCGGGCGGAAACAGCTCGGTGCCGACGATCAGCAGCGCGCCGAGCACCACGACGATGCGCAAGTAGATCCGCATCATGCGCGCGTAGAAGCTCGCCGTACGCCCGTCGCAATCGACGCAGGACTTGAAGGCGAGAAACCGGTTGATGGAGCGAAGCTGCAAGCCCGCATCCGCGGCGATGACGAGGCTTCCGGCCGCAAAAAGCGCTAGCCAGGCCGCGAGCATGTCGCTGCTCCAGAAATGCAGGAATGCGGGAATGAGGAGCAGCTGCTGCGTCAGCGCCAGAAGCATCTGCACCAGATTTGCCGACCAGCCGTGAATGAGCCGGTGAAGGCGGCCGCTGCCCTCTTCGTTCCTGGGGCCGTCCGTCATGCCTGGCGCGTCAACTCGCGTGTCGGTCAAGCTGCATCCTTCCCCGCGAAAACACGCCGCGATCCGTCGCGAATGCCCGCGATGGGTTTGCGCCGTTCCACAGGACTGCACACGATCACCCGTTGATTTCCGCAACGGGAAACGCCAATGTCGATTCGAACCGGAGCGTTAGCGATGGTCTTAAGGTGGTTCAACGGCTTGAGCAAATGGCATCCGAGTTCATCAACTTCAATCGGCCCTACACGACCGGAAAAGAGCACGACTACATCCAGAATGCGCTTGACAGCCTTCACGTGTCCGGCGACGGTCGCTTCACCAAGCTTTGCCATCAATGGATCGAGCAGCGCACCGGATGTGCGCGGGCGTTGCTGACGCACTCCTGCACTTCGGCCCTCGACCTTGCCGCGATGCTGCTCGACCTCAAGAGTGGCGACGAGGTGATCATGCCCTCGTTCACCTTTGTCTCGACCGCGAACGCGTTCGTGCTGCGCGGCGCGGTCCCGGTGTTTGTCGATATCCGCGAAGACACCCTCAACCTCGACGAACGGCAGATCGAGGCCGCGATCACCCCGCGTACGCGCGCGATTGCGCCAGTGCATTATGCGGGCGTCGGCTGCGAGATGGACGCGATCGTCGCGATCGCGAAACGCCACGATCTGCGCATCGTCGAGGATGCGGCGCAAGGTATCATGGCAAGCTACAAGGGTACCCCACTCGGCGCCATCGGCGATCTCGGCAGCTTTAGCTTCCATGAAACCAAGAACATCATGTCGGGCGAAGGCGGGTGTCTGCTGGTGAACGATCCCGCACTTGGGTTGCGCGCCGAGATCATGCGCGAGAAAGGCACCGATCGCGCCCGCTTCTTCCGCGGCGAAGTGGATAAATACACTTGGCAAGACATTGGCTCGTCGCTGCTGCCGAGCGATCTGACTGCGGCTTTCCTGTGGGCTCAGCTGGAAGAGGGCGAGCATATCACCCGCGAGCGGGTCGCAATCTGGGACAGATATCACGCCATGCTCGCACCGCTCGCGCAGCGGGGCTTGCTGCGGCGCCCAATTGTGCCCGCTCACTGCCAACACAATGGCCACCTCTATTATGTGCTGCTGCCGCAAGGCGCCGACCGCGGCGCCGTGCTCGGAAAGTTGCGGCAAGCAGAAATCCAGGCGGTCTTCCATTACGTCCCGTTGCATTCGGCGCCCGCCGGGAGGCATTTCGGGCGCGCGCACGGCGATTTGTCGCGCACCACCGATTTGTCCGAGCGCCTGATCAGGCTGCCGTTCTGGATTGGCCTGCAAGAGCAGCATCAACAGCGAATCTGCGACACGCTCGGAACGGTTCTCGGACGATAGCGCTCAGAGCCCGTCCGCCTCGCCGTTCTTCGGCGTGGCGCGCGGCACGAAGGGCGCGAACGACGTGCTGGCCGTCGTCGGCATCGTCGGCTTGCCGCCGCTCTCCGCAGGCCCAGTTGCAGGTCCAGACGATCCGTCAAGCCGCTGGAGCGCCAGCACCTCGCTGCGATCGCCCTGCTTGAGTGTCACCTCGCGCGGCTGGACCGAGGCCAGCGACCAGCCGTCAAGCGATTCGCCCTGCCGCAGCCGAATGATCTTCTGGTCAGTGCGGTTGACGAGGACCGCGATCGCATCACCCTCGCCCACCACGGCCCCGACCAGCATCAGCGGCGGCGGCGCCCCGACCGGCTTCGGCGGCGGCGGCGTTTGGGCCTCTTCGGCCGGGGCGGCTGCAACCGCGCGTGGCGGCGGCCGCCGCGTCGCCGAGAAAATCGGGCGCTCCTGGGTCCCGGTCAGCGCCGACAGCGGCACCGACCAGAGCGGATTGCCGCGAGGCGCAGGCTTGCTCGTAGCCGGCGCCGGCCGGGCAATTGATCTGACCGCACCAACGTCGACGCTCTCGGCAGGACTGCTGGCGGCTTCGTCAGACAGGATGTCCATGCGCGACGAGGTGGCCGCAACGCTTTCGGTGATCCCGAGGACCGCGCACAACACGGCCAATCCGACCGATCCCAGCCACCCCGACATCGAACTCCCCTGCCATCGGCCAGCTTGCGGCAAGCCAGAAGCAGCAAACTAGTCCTGACAGGCCCCACTATCAACCCGCCGCCGTCCCTTTCGATCCGGCTGGAGCGGCTGCGGCTTCTTGCATGTTGCGATGCATGAAATTGTTGCCAAACGGCCACGATTGCTGAAATTGCAAACGCAACGGCCCGGAACTCTATGCAAATTGATGGCCGTTCATTGCGACCGGTTGCGACGCCGTGAGATCATGCCGCCGAGGCAGGCTGTTGCCGATTGCTCGATTGCGTTGATTTATTTTGGCGATTTGTGACGGGCCGATGGCAGGATCGATCATAGGGCGAGGAAGGATGGACGGCCGGCTGCGCGCCGTCGTCTGGCACTCGCTGGCGACCCTGCTCGCGACCACGGCGCTTGGCGTCGTCGCCGCGCACGCCGTCGACGGCACTTGGGTCGGTGGAACGTCCACCGAGTGGACGGACGGCACGAATTGGAGCCCAACCCCGACCGTACCGGACGGTACCGCCACCTTCACAAACAGCGGCCTGACCACGGTCGACAGCAACGGTCTCGTCAACATCGGCGCCGTGGTGTTCACGGCCGCACCCAACGCCCAAGCCTATACCATCAACACCAACGACATTTTCGTCGTGAACGGCGCGGGCTTCTCCAACAATTCGACCAACGCGCAGTCGTTCAACGTCGGCGCCAGCATGGTGTTTCTGAACTCGAGCACCGCGAGCGGCGGCAGCAACTTCGTAACCTATAACGTCAGCAGTGCGATGAGCTTCAACGACACGAGCACCGCGGGCACGGCGCACATCACCAATGGCGGCGACATCGAGTTCAACAACAGCAGCACCGCCGGCACCGCGACGATCGTCAACAACGCGGTAATCAATTTCAACGACACCAGCTCGGCGAACGCGTCCAACATCACGACTAACGCGTCCGGCTTTGTGACCTTCAACTCGTCATCTACCGCCGGTACGGCGACGATCGACAACAGCGGCTCGCTGACGTTCAGCAATTCCGCCACCGCAGGCGCCTCCACCATCACCACCGAGAACGGCGGCACCACGAGCTTCACCGGCACCAGCACCGGCGGCAGCGCGCGCTTCGTCGCCAATGCCGGCGGCACCGTCGACATTTCCGGCCTGACCAGCGGCGGCATGACGTCCGGCTCGATCGAAGGCGCTGGCAACTACGCGCTCGGCGCCAACAGGCTCGCCACCGGCAGCCTCAACACCTCGACCCAGCTCGATGGCGTGATCTCCGGCACCGGCGGCGGACTGACCAAGGTCGGCACCGGCACGCTGACGCTGACTGGAACGAACACGTACACCGGGGCGACGACGATCTCGGCCGGAACGCTGGCGCTGTCCGGTAACGGTAGCATCTCTAGCTCCAGCGTCGTCACAGTGAATGGGACGCTTGATATCTCCGCAATTACCCCGTCATCCATCGCGATCACGACGCTGGCCGGCAGCTCGAGCGGTGTCGTCAACATGGGCAGCAAGGGGCTGTTCATCACCAACGGCTCGACCGAGTTCGCGGGCGTGATTCAGGGCGCCGGTGGGCTCGAGGTGTTCGGTGGCACGCAAACGCTCTCGGGCGTGAACACCTACTCCAACACAACGCAGATCGATGCCGGAGCGACGCTGGCGCTGAAAGGCAGCGGATCGATTGCAAGCTCGGCGAGCGTCACGTTCACGCCAGGCGCAGGCGGTACGTTCGACATTTCGCAAATAACCTCCGGCACCTCGGTGAACGCTCTGTTCTCGTTGACCGGTGGCGGCATTGTCGCACTTGGATCGAAGACACTGACGATCACCAGTGGCAGCTTCTTCGGCGGCGCGATTCAGGATGGCGGCATCGCGGGCGGCACCGGAGGCAATCTCGTGATCGCAAACGGGGCCGCGCAGCAGCTCTACGGCACCAACACCTATACCGGCACCACGACCGTCGCGAGCGGCGGCGAGCTCGACCTCGTCAATTTCGGCGGCAGCGACGGCAGCATCGCGACCTCGAGTAACGTCATCGCCAACGGCATCTTCGACATCTCTGGCTTAAGCGCCGGCACTTCAATCAAGTCGCTGGCAGGCTCCGGCAATGTCAATATCGGCGCCAGCACGCTGACCATCACCAACGGCAACGGCACCTTCGCCGGCATCATCGGCGATGGCGGCGCCGGCGGCGGCCTCACCATGGCCGGCGGCGCGGAGACGCTGGCCGGTGCCAATACCTATACCGGCGCAACCACTGTCAACGGGGGCAAGCTTGTCGTCGATGGCTCGATCGTCAGCGCGAGCACCGTCAATGCCGGCGGCACGCTCGCCGGCTCCGGCACGGTCGGCAATGTCGCGGTCACCGGCGGCACGCTGGCGCCGGGCAGCGCGGCGAGCCCGACCGGGACGCTGGCGATCAACGGATCCCTCAGCTTCACCGCAGCCTCGACCTATATGGTCCAGGTCTCCTCCAGCAGCGCCAGCCTCGCCAGCGTCACCGGCGCCGCCTCGCTCGGCGGTGCAACGGTGAGCGCGAATTTCCTCTCCGGCACGGTCAAGAAGCAGTACACGATCCTGACCGCGGCCGGCGGCCTGGGCGGCTCGACCTTCAATTCGGCCGTCCTCTCCAACATGCCGTCGATCAACGCGACGCTGGGCTACGACACCAACAACGTGTTCCTCAATATCGGGATCAACTTCACGCCGAGCAGCGGCGGCGGGACCGTCAACCAGCAGAACGTCGCCAACACGCTGACCAATTTCTTCAATTCGACCGGCAGCATCCCCGCGGCCTTCGCCACGCTGACGCCTGCGGGGCAGACCACCGCCTCGGGCGAGCTCGGCACCGGCATCATCCAGTCCGCGATCAACGCCGACGGCCAGTTCCTCGACCTGATGCTCGATCCGACCGTCGTCGGGCGCTCCAGCGGCTTCACGAAGGCCGGCAGTGTCGCGCAATACGCCGACAGCGATGACGCGACCGCCTATGCGTCGATGCGCCCGGCGACCGCGCGCGAGCGCGAGGCTTTTGCGATGGCGACCAAGGCGCCGCTGCTGTCGTCGCAGCCGATCAATCGCTGGAGCGTCTGGGCGGCCGGTTATGGCGGCTCGGCGCAGGTCGGCGGCAATGCCGCGGTCGGCTCGCAGGACCTCACCGCGCGGGTCTGGGGCGGCGCGGCCGGCGCCGACTATCGGATTTCGCTGGACACGCTCGTCGGCTTCTCGCTCGGCGGCGGCGGGCTGAATTACTCGCTTGCCAACGCCATGGGCGCGGGCTCCGCCGACCTGTTCCAGGCCGGCGTCTATGGCCGACACAATTTCGGCCCGGCCTATATCGCCGCCGCGCTGGCCTATGGCTGGCACGACGTCACCACCAACCGCACCGTCGCGCTGGCCGGCGCCGACCAGGTCCAGGGCCGGTTCAAGGCCGACACCTTCTCGGCGCGCTTCGAGGGCGGCTATCGCTTCACGACGCCGCTGATCGGCATCACGCCCTATGCGGCCGCTCAGGTGACGAACTTCAGCCTGCCCAACTATTCCGAAATCAGCCTCAATGGCGGCGGCCTGTTCGCCCTGAACTACGCCTCGCAATCCGTGACCGACACCCGCTCCGAGCTCGGCCTGCGGACCGACAAATCCTACGCGATGCAGGACGGCGTGCTGACCCTGCGCAGCCGCGCCGCCTGGGCACACGACTACAATCCGAGCCGCGCCGTCACTGCGCTGTTCCAGACCCTGCCGGGCACGAGCTTCGTCGTGAACGGCGCCAGGGTCGACGCCGATTCTGCGCTTGTCAGCACCAGCGCGGAAATGAAATGGCTGAGCGGCTTCTCGATCGCCGGCACCTTCGACGGCGAGTTCTCCGGCAACGTCACCAGCTATTCCGGCAAGGGCGTGTTCAAGTACAGCTGGTGAGCTGCCGCCCTATTTCCCCGCCTGCCACTGGCCGGAGACGCCCAGGATCACCCTGACGCGACCAGTGCCGGCTTCGCTCAGCGCGGTGGTCTGCGGCACCTGGACGTCGAGCTGGTCGACGAACAGGAACGGCATGCCGGCCTCGAGATCGTAGAGCACCTTCTGCAGCGCGGGCTGCTCCAGCTCGCAGCTGACCACGAGGCCGACGAAGCCGTCCTTCACTTGGGCGCCTGAGACGTCGACCTGCGAGGACTGCACCGAGCCGCCGACATTGCCGACCGCGGCGGCAACCCGCTGCAGCAAATTGGCGCCTGCGACCGTCACCGTCGGTCCCTCCAGGAACGGCGTGCCGGGATGTTCGGCCGAGAGGGCCGCGGCATTCTTGGCGGCGCCCTTGCGGCCGCGCAGCTGGTCAAGCAGGTCGGAGGTCTGGGCCAGGGCCTGGCGGTGGGCGATGACGTCGGCGATCGACAGGCCCGCCATCAGCAACAGCCCGGCCGTCACCGCGAGATAGAGCGTGACCGCGATCAGCGGCGAGCCGCTCAGCCACCGTGCGACCGCGTTTCCGCTTGCCATCCCACCGCTGCTCACGCTGCTGTTCATGGCGCGTTCCTCGATTCGATCTGCGCCTCGATGTGAAAGCGCTCGCCGGGATCGGTAGAGCTGCGCGTGGTCGGGGCGTAGAAGGTCGCGCGGGCGAAGTGCTGGGACTGCTCGATCAGCGGGATCAGCGAGGGCGCATCGCGGGTGATGCCGGCGATCTGGAGCTTGTTGCCGGCCAAATGCATCTCGGTGACATAGGTGTGATCCGGTAGCAGACGGCTCAGCGATTCCAGCACGATCACGCTCGCCGGCGAGTCGTATTTGCGCCGCTCCAGCAACGCCAGCGGCGATCGTTCGCCGCCGTCGGCACCGCGGATCGCGGCGCGGCGCTGGGTGATCTGTTGCTCGAGCTCGCTCTCCTGCGCACTCAAGCTGTCGGCCAGATAGCCCGCGACGATAGAACCGAATACGGCGGCGATCGCGGCGACGGCCAGCACCGCCTGCAAGGTTCGGGTCAACCGCACGGGGTCGATCGCGCCGCGCGACTTCTGCTCGAACACCTTGACGCGCCCGCCCTCGACCGGCTCGGTCAGGACCGCGATCGCGGACGGATGAAATCCGGACACTGCCCCGACATAGCCCATCGCCAGCCGACGCGGTGCGGCCGCGATCATCGTGGTGATGCCCTCGCTGCCCTGCGCCACCGGCGCGCTGCAACCGAACACGGCATCGCCCGCGCTCCACGGCGTCAGCCGATCGATCTGTGCCCGCACGATGCCGTCGAGGAAATCGGCCGCCCGCGCCGGCAGCTCCAGCGGACGGAACAGGAAGCGCGCCGGCCGCAGCACGATCTCGACGCGGCAGCCGCGGACGATTGGCGCGAGATTGGCGCCGGTGAACTTGCCGTCCTCGAACGCGATCTCCTTCGGCGCGTTCTCCGGCTTCGCGGTCTCCAGCGCGAACGCGCCGGTCTCGCCTTCGACCAGCCGCACCAGGCGCGGCGCGACCATTCGCTGCAGTCCGGCCACCGCAGCACCTGCCACCGTGCCGGTCCAGGCATCGAGAATGGCGCGAATGGAATTGAGCGAACTCATCTCACAGAGGCTTTCCGGCAGAGCCGTCGAAGGCGTTGTGCCACGACAATACACGATAAGGCTCATCGCCGCTTTCGAGAAGCAGGATGACGATCTCGGCCGAGCTCCGCCGGTGCGACGGCGCCTCGGCGGCAACCGTCACGCGGTAGGCCTTCGAACCCTCGATCGTCGCGCTGGCGGTGCCGGCGAGCCCAATCAGGGACCGCGGGTCCACGTTGGGATCGGCACGGTCGCGCAGCAGGCGTTGCAGGGTCTCCGGCGTCATATTCGGCAACGCCGCCACCACCTGCGGCGCGGCATCCAGCACGTTCACGGTGCGCATGTTGCTGAACACGGTGACGAAGGGCAGCACGCGCTCGATCACCGCCGGCGGGATGCCGCGCACCAGCCACAGCTCGTCGCTGTGCGGAAACGGCGCGTGGCGCGGCAGATAGGGCGCGCCGAGCGTGCGATAGTAGGAATCCTCCGGATTGTCCTGGCCGGGCTCCGTCGACGACCGCCACGCCAGGATCCGTTCGGCGTAAACTGCCGCATCGGACGCGGAGACGCCGAGCCCGATCATCAGGCCGGTAAGGACGGCTTTCGGCGCCACGTTGAGATCGATGCGCGCGGCCTCCGAGCGGAACGTCACGGCCACCCGGCCCGCCCCGACGCGAGCGTTGAAGGTGCCGCTGGTCGGGCGCGTCGCCTCGCCTTGCGCGGTCAGCCGATAGGCCGCGAGCTCGAGGCCAGCGTTCACCAAGGCATCGGCCTGCAGGCGGTCGGTGTTGATGGCGACCGTGACCGCGGTGTTGGTGACATAGGTCAGATAGATCAGGGCGAGCGTAGCCAGCGCAGCCAGCATCCAGAGCACCACGATCACGATGAAGCCGCGGTCGTCGCGAAGCACTCCCCGGCTATGCGCCGCGCCGCTCACAGCTGTTGCTCCTCTTTCTGCGCCTGTTGCGGCCTTGTGCCAGCCGTCACGCAGGTAGTCGGATTCTTGGCCCGTGCGCATTCGGCCGGCGCGTTGATGTGCGGCAGCACGGCGGCCGAAACCGCCAACACCTGACCGGTGGCGCCGTCCCGCACCGAAATGCGGATGCGCTCCGGCAGTTGCGATTGACCGTGCCAGGTCGGTTGCCACTGCCTGTCGGGCCCGGCATAGGAGAAGCTGACGCGAAACGGCGCACGGATCAGCACGACCTGGTCGACGAAACGGATCTGCCCGTCGGTCGGCATCGGCTGGAACGGCGCGCGTTCGCGCACCAGTGCCAGCCCCTGCGCGTCGGCCTTCTCGATCAGGCGGATGAATTCCAGGCCCGGGCGCGCGCTCGGGCCGAGCGCGGTGCGCAGGAAGGTCACCGACAATTCGGCGCCGTCGAAAACCGGCGTCCTGGCGTCGCCGTTCACGGTCATCTGCTCGGCGACGGAGAGATCGGCGACGATTCGGTCGAGCCCGGTGGCGAGGCGCTCCGCACGCTGCACCCGCGCAATGCCGCGATTCCAGTTCGGCAGCCACTGTGCCGTCACAGTCGCGAGCGCGGCCAGGATCACGGTCATCAGCAGCGTCGCCAGCAGTACTTCGAGCAGGGTGAAGCCCGCCTCGGACGCGCACGCGCGGTGCAGGTGCTTCATTGCGTTGGCCTCGGCACCAGCTTCACCGTCGTGACCTGGATCGTGCTACCGTCGGCGCGCTGGAGCCGCAGATTGACTGCCAGCGGCACGAAGCGATCGGTATCGGGATTGCCGCCGGCAACATTCATCGGCGCAATATCGACGCGCCAACGGCTGCCGGCGAGCTGTCCGGTTTGCCGGCCGGGCTTCAGCAATCCACGCGCCGGGAGGTCCGCAAGCAAGGTCTCGGCGGTGCCGGCCAGCGCCAGGCGCTGGTCGATCGAGCGCGTGCCCTTCGTCGTGACGGCGATGACCGAGCCGATGGTTCCAAGCACGACGGCGATGATCGCAAGCGCGACCAGCGCCTCGATCAGCGTGAAGCCGGCGGCGCCGTCAGAGCAGCTTCTGCGGGACAATCTCGACGCCTCCGGTCAGCCAGTTGACGCGCACCTCGTAACCCATACCCGGCCGCGCCAGCGCGATCGTCCCGCCGCACGACATGCCCGACGGAAAGAAATCGATCGACCGCCCCGTGGCGAGATCGGCGCAGCGCGCGGCCAGCGTCGCCTGCACGATCACGTCGCGCGGCAGGCGGATGGTCTGTCCGGTGACGCCGGAGCGGATCGCGCGCGCCTCCGCGTCGACCTGGGTTGCGACCCTGACCTGGCGGCGCAGCGCGCTGTTGCGATCGGATTTCAGCAGCGCCGCGGTCTCGACTGCGTAGCTCTCGAGCTTCGCCCGCGTCGTTGACCGCGGGATCGCCGGCAGGATGATCGCCGCGAGCAGGCCGATGATCGCGAGCACGCACAGGATCTCGATCAGCGCGAAGCCTCGTGCATCGAAGCCTTGTGCATCGAAGCCTTGCGCACCGAACGCCTGTGCGTCACGAACGGGCTTACCGCGCGCCGCTGACAATGTCGGCTGCCGTTCCACTGCCACCTTCCTGACCGTCTGATCCGAGCGAGATGATCTCGTAGGGCGCGCTCGCGCCCGGTGAACGATAGACATAGACGTGGCCCCAGGGATCGTTGGGCACCACCCCACCGCGCAAGTAGGGCCCGTTCCAGCCGGCCTGATTGTTGCTGCGCGTCAACCCAATCAGGCCTTCATTCGAGGTCGGATAGCGGCCGAGATCGAGATAGTAGAGATCGAGCGCACTGGAGAAGCTCTCGATCTGGATCTTCGCCGCCTTGGCCTTGGACTCGCTGAGATAGTTCAACACCCGCGGGCCGACCAACGCCATGATCATGCCGATGATGGTGATGACGACGAGCATTTCGACCAGGGTGAAGCCGGCCTCTCCGCAGGGGGCGCGCCGCAGGCGTCGCCTTGACGATGGATATCTGGTCACTTCATACCCCTCCATTACATCCGTCTAACCGACAATCTGGCTCACCGACATCAGCGCCGTCATCACCGATGTGATCAGGCCGCCGACGACGAGTGAGATCGCGATGATGGCCGCAGGTCCGGCAATACCGACCGCGCGGTCGAGCGTGCGTTGCAGCTTGGCCTCGTAGAATTCCGCGACCCGGCCGGACAGCATCGGCAATTGCCCGGTCTCGTCGCCCAATCTCAACATGCGCACCGCCATCGGCGGCAACGCCTCGGTCTCGGCGAGCGCATCGGAGAGTTTTGAGCCATGGCGGACACGGTCGGCGGCATCGCTCCAAACCGCGGACGATCCGGTCGTCGCCATCATGTCGACGAGGATGCGCAGCGTGGTCGTAAGGTTGACACCGCTGCCGAGCAGCAGGCCGAGATTGCGGCAGAACAGCGCTGTGCGGTAGGCGCCCATCACGTTGCGGATCGCCGGCAGCCGCACGATCGCATTGGCTAGTCCGCGGCGGACACGCTCCTGCCGCAGCACGAGCCAAGTCGCTGCGACAGTGGTCGCAAGCCCGGCCAACACCGCCTCGGAATTGCCGCGCAGGAACGTCGAGATGTCCAGGAATACGCCGACGATCGGATCGACCTTGGCGCCGAAATCCTGCAAGACGCTGGCGAATTGCGGCAGCACGAATGTCAGGAAGAACAGCAGCACACATCCGGCTGCGCCGAGCACGAAGACAGGATAGCGGATCGCATCCGTCAGGCGCCGCTTCAGCGCCTCGCCGCGCGCGCGTTCGCCGGCCAGCACCTCCAGCACCTGGTCCAGCGATCCCGACGCCTCGCCGACCCGCACCAGCGCGACGTACATCGGCGGAAACAGTCCCTCATGCCGCGCCAGCGCCTCGCCAAAGCTCTCGCCGGAGACGACGCGCGCGCGGATGTCGGCGACGACGGACCTCAGCCGTCCGAAATCCGGATCGGCAGCGAGCAGCTCCAGCCCGTCATTGATGCGGGCGCCGGCGCGCAGCAGCAGCGCAAGGTCGCGGGTGAAGATGGTGACGTCCTCGGCCTTCGGCCTGTTGAAGAGGCTGAGCGCGCCACGCGCTACGCCGCCCTGTTCCTGCGTGACGTTGTCGACCAGCACCAGGCCGAGCCGCTCGATCCGCTGCGCCACGTCGCCCGGCGCCGGCGCGGCGACGGCCCCGGAGACCAGTTCGCCGTTGGCATTGAGCGCGCGATAGCGATAGTTCGGCATGGTTTTTAAAGCCGGATGAATTTGGGTCTAATGGATTGTCCGCGCGCTCGGTGCACCTCTCCCGCTTGCGGGAGAGGTCGACGCGAAGCGTCGGGTGAGGGTTCTCTCCTCTTGGGGGTTCTCGATTGCAGAGACACCCTCTCCCCAACCCTCCCCCGCGCGCGGGGGAGGGGGCGCACCTCCCTCGTTGCGACATATGAACCTGATCTCATCATGCCCTAACGCACCGTCGTGACGCGGAAGACCTCGGGCACGGTCGTCAACCCGGCCCGGCATTTGGCGACCGCATCCTCGAGCATTGTCGTCATGCCGCCCCGCATCGCAGCAGCGTCGATGGAGTGGGAGTCGGTCTGCGGCCCGATCAGCGCACGGACCTCGTCGGACATTTCGAGGATCTCGAACACGCCGTTGCGGCCGCGATAGCCGGTGCCGCCGCAGCGTTCGCAGCCGCCGGCTTCGTGCACGACCTCGCCGCACTTGAAGCCGATCACGGCAAAGCGCGGGTCCTTGGCGAGATCGGCCTCGGTCAGTGCGTGCGGCACCTTGCAACGGTCGCACAGCATGCGGACCAGCCGCTGCGCCACCACCGCGCGCAGCGTCGACTTGAGCAGGAAACCCTCGATGCCGAGATCGATCAGGCGCGGCACGGCCGCAGCCGCGGTCTCGGTGTGCAGCGTCGTCAGCACGAGGTGGCCGGTGAGCGCAGCGTGGATCGCGATATGCGCGGTCTCGGCGTCACGGACCTCGCCGACCATGATCACGTCGGGATCCTGACGCACGAAGGCGCGCATGGCGGAGGCGAAGGTCAGGCCGATCGACGGCTTGACCTGGGACTGGTTGATGCCGGGGATCTCGTACTCGACGGGGTCCTCGATGGTGAGGATCTTGCGCGTCGGCTCGTTGAGGATCGACAGCATGGTCGCAAGCGTGGTGGTCTTGCCGCTGCCTGTCGGTCCGGTGATCACGATCATGCCATGCGGCATCGCGAGCAGGCGCGTCATCGCGCTCTCGTCGCGAGTCCGCAGGCCGAGCTTGCTCATCTCGAGCAGACCGCGGTCGCGCGGCAGCAGACGGATCACGGCGCTCTCGCCATGTTGCGTCGGCATGGTCGCGACGCGGACGTCGAGCTCGTTGCGGCCGACGCGGACGCGCGCCGCGCCGTCCTGCGGCAGGCGGCGCTCGGCGATGTTGAGGCTCGCGAGAATCTTGATGCGCGAGATCAGCGCCTGCGGCGGAATGCCTAGCGGCGACGGCAGCGCGCGCAACAGGCCGTCGACGCGCATGCGCACCGTAAGCCCGGAGCGGAACGGCTCGACATGAATGTCGCTGGCGCGCAAATCCACCGCGCGCTCCAAGAGATCGTTGAGCGCGCGCACGACCGGCGCACCGCTGGCGAGATCGCGCAGGCTCTCGATGTCGTCGTCGGACTGCTGCCCGATGCTGCGAACGTCGTCGTCCGCCCTCGCCTCGCCCGCCTCGGCGCGCTGATCGAGCACCGTGGTGATGTCCTCGAACGATGCGACGACGACCTCGACCGTCTCGCCGAACACGATCTCGGCGGCGCGCACCGCCGCGGTGTCCGAGGGGTCGGCGATCGCCAGCCGAAAACCGCCGTTCGGCGCACGGAACGGAAAGATGGTGGACTCACGCAGGAAGCGGCGGGAAAATCCGTCGAGGCACGGTGTCGTCGTGAGCAATTGCGGCAGGCCGAGCCGCGCCAGGCCGAAATAGTTGGACACCTCGTCGGCGAACTCGGCCGCCGACAGATCGGTCGCTTCCCACAATTCGAGCAAGGGGCGCGTCAGCGCCGGATTGGTCGAGCTCTCGGCGCGAGCGCGGGCCCGTGGCGGCAGCGAATATTTCTCGATGAGATGTTGCCGGAAGCTCTCTGCGGAAAGGTCTCGCATCGCTCTCACAGCTTGCCTTGTTACCTGAAAGCAACAGCCCCCGCGGCCGACGGAAGTCCTTTACCCTTGACTTATTCATTAGCAAAAACATAATCGTGGCGCAAATTATTGCGCGTCCGAACCAAGGGGGATCGGATGCCGTTTCCAGTCACTTCCAGCGTTGGCAGGCGTATCTTGTTTGAAGTGGTCCAGCCGCTTTTGCGCCGACGCTCAGCGTTGGCCGGAGTGCTCGTCCTGCTGTCGTCCTCCTTCCTGCTTGCAGCCTGCATCGTCACTGCGGACCAGTCGGTCGAGGCGGACCCGAAGGACCCGCGCGCCCAGAATATCGTCGACAAGATCCGCGGCCTCGACCTCCAGCCGCGGCAACCTGCGGATGCCGGGGCAACCGGGGTTGGCCAGCCGAGATCGTCGAAACCTGCGATCTATCTGAGCGATGGTGCACCGCAGGGCGGCACGCTGGCCGAGCGCGACGACCACGGCGGCAGCGGGTATGACCTCAATTTCGAGAATGCACCAGTCGCGACCGTGGCCAAGGTCATCCTCGGTGACGTCCTCAATGTCGGCTATACGATCGATCCCCGCGTGCAGGGAACCGTGACGCTCGCCTCGGTGCGTCCGGTTCCGAAGGCGGACGCGATCTACGTGCTGGAGAATGCGCTGCGCATGTCCGGCGTGGCGCTGGTGCGCGACCGCACCGGTTACCGCCTGCTGCCGGCGCCGGAAGCCGGGCCCGGCGGCATCGACCGCTCGGCAAGCACCGAAGCCGGCCAGGGCATCACCGTCGTGCCGTTGCGCTACACGTCGGCGCAAAACATCTTCAAGCTGCTCGATGCTTTCGGCGTGAAAGCCTCGACCATGCGCCCCGACAATTCCCGCAACACCCTGATCGTCAGCGGCAGCGGAACCGACCGGGCGACCGCGGTCGACACAATTCTGTCATTCGACGCCGACTGGATGCGTGGACAATCGGTCGGCATCTTCCCGGTGCGCAATTCCTCGCCCGAGCCTGTCATCGCCGAGATCGAGAAGATCATGGATTCCGGCGAAGGCGGCATGGGCCAGAGCGTCATCAAGCTGCAGCCGATCGCGCGGCTCAACTCGATCCTCGTGGTGAGCCAGAAGCCGGAATATCTGAAGCGCGCGCAGACCTGGATTGCGCGGCTCGATCGTTCCGATACCGACGGCGTGAACCTGAAATCCTATCCATTGCGCTATGGCAATTCCAAGCTGGTCGTGGCGATGCTGAACGAGATGCTGTTCAACCAGAGCGCGGCGAGCAACTCAACGCTCGACAGCGCGTCGAGCCAGGTCGCTCCCGGTGCGGGCATCGCGACGTCGTCCTCCGGGTTATCAGGCAATCCGGTCGCCTCGCTGAGCGCGCTGCCGACCGCCGCTTCAGGTGCTGCGACGCCGGTGACCGGACCGGCGGGCTCAGCGCTCGGCGCCCGTCCCGCTCCCGCTCCGGCGGCATCCGCGACGCCGGCGCAGGACAACAGCTTCGGAGGAGCCAACGGCGCCGGCTCGAAGTCCGGTATCAACGGCATCCTCCAGAACGTGCGGATCACCGCCGACGTCACCAACAACGCCGTTCTCGTCTATGCCAACCAGGACGCGCAGCGCGTCGTCGAGCAGACCATCCGCCAGATCGACCGGCCGCAGCGCCAGATCGCGATCGAAGCGACGATCGCCGAGGTGACGCTGAACGACCAGCTGAATTACGGCGTGCAGTTCTTCCTGGCGAGCCAGAAGGGCTCGATCTCCAACACCATCCCCGGCGTCAGCAATGCCGCGACAGTTGGCAGCGGCGCCGTCGAAGCGGCATCCAACGCCGTCAACGCCGCGTCCGGCGCGCTGCTCGGACGTGTCTTGCCGGGCTTCAACTTCCTGATCGGCTCGGAGAACTCCCCGCGTGTCATTCTCGACGCGCTGCACGGCGTCACCGACGTCAAGGTGTTGTCGAACCCGTCGCTGGTGGTGCTCGACAACCAGCCGGCGACGTTGCAGGTCGGCGACCAGGTGCCGTTTTCGACCGGCACCGCGACCGTGCTGACCGCCAACAACACCGTGGTCAACACCATCGACTACAAGAACACCGGCATCATCCTGCGCGTGCTGCCGCGCGCCAATGCCAACGGCAATGTCGTGCTCGACATCGAGCAGGAGATCTCGAGCGTGGCCGCCGGCAGCGGCAACTCGCTGACGCCGACCATCTCGCAGCGCCGGGTCAAGAGCTCGATCGCGGTGACCAGCGGCCAGACCGTGCTGCTCGCCGGCCTGATCAGCGAAAGCGAGAACAAGCAGCGCCAGGGCCTGCCGATCCTGGATTCCATTCCCGGCATGGGCGACGCCTTCTCGCACCAGACCACCGCACGCGCACGGACCGAGCTGATCCTGTTCATCCGCCCAACCGTCATCAAGGACGGCGTCGATGCGCGTGTCATCGCCGAGGAGATGCGCAGCAAGATGAACAGCCGCTTGGTCGGGACCAGCAATCCCGTGGTCACCGTCAGCCCACCCAAGGCCGCGCGCTGACGGCGTGACCGGGGAAGATGCGCATGACGGGATACGCGCCCCGCTCGTCCTCAGCCTCGCACTGCTCGTCGCCGTGTTCGCAAGCCTCGTCACGGCCTCCGCCGCGGAAGGCCTCTATGGTGCGTTCCTGGCCGCTCTCATGCTCGCCATCGCTGCAAACGATGCCCGCCACTATCTGATCCCGAACGAGCTGACCGGGGCCGCCTTCGCGCTCGCGCTGCTCCGCGCCGCCGCCTTTGTACCCGACGTCGGTGCCGAGGCGCTGCTCTGGCCGGTCGCGCGCGCCGTGGCCGTGGCGCTTCCGCTGCTGCTGCTGATGCTGGCCTACCGGTACTGGCGCGGCCGCGACGGGCTCGGGCTTGGTGATGTCAAGCTCGCCGCGGTCAGCGGGGCATGGCTCGATCTTGCGACGGTGGCCGCGGTGATCGAGCTCGCGGCGCTGCTCGCGATCGGCGCCTATGTTGCCAATGCTGCAGTTCAAAGGAAATCGCTGCGCGGGACCGCCTTCCTGCCGTTCGGCCTGTTCCTGGCGCCGTCGATCTGGATCGGATGGCTTGGCGAGACCTGGTATCTGAACTGGCTCGGCGGCTGGCCCGGCTAAGACCCGACGCGATCAGGGTGAATCCTCATCGCGGCGCAGGCGTGAGGCATCCCGCCGACTGCGATCGTCTACTGTGCATGGGGTTGTTTTCGACTTTTTTGGTCCGAGGGGTCGTGGAACCCCAGGCCCCCGGGTCAGTGCTCGCGGCTCGGCGCCCATTCCAGCGCCCGCAGGCGGGCCTGGGCAATCTCCCCGCGCGTCATCTTGGTGGTGACGGCGTCGCGGATCCGGGCCCTGGACTCCCGCACCCGCGGCGGCGACGCAGCGGTCGACAGGTTCAGCCATTTGGAGGCTTCGACGATATCCTGCGGCACGCCCTGGCCGCGGTCGTAGAGCAGCCCCAGCGAATATTGCGCGCGGCTGTCGCCCTGCTCCGCCGCCCGCCGGTACCACATCGCAGCTTCCGTGTAGTTCTGCGGCACGCCGCGGCCGGTCTCGAACAGGAAGCCGAGATAGGACTGCGCCGCCACGTTGCCGCGCTCGGCGAGCGGAATGAAGACCCGCGAGGCCGTCACATAATCCTGCCGCTTGAGGGCCGCGACGCCCTGGCCGAGGGATTGCGCGTGGGCGGGAATCGCCGGCAGGAGCAACGCTGCCACAACAACAACGGCGAACGAAATCCTTCGCGGACCCAACATGGGCCTTCGAGCAACGACGCAGTGACGTTGAGGATCTCTTCTCTCTGTGTCCTTCATCCCGGCCCACCCTTAGCATGCGCAGGCGAGAGAGGTCTACCGACGCGGCGAAACGGACGGAGCGTCTCCGTTAGACTGCACGCGCGACCACCACGCGGCTGCCTCCTGCCGGCCATCTGACACCAGCCAGCGTTAGACGGACTTCTGCGCGAAGGACTGCCAGCAGCGCACCATTGGCCAAAGAACCCAGCCCGAATTCATAAGCGTCCTCGTCGTCCGCCGACGAACTCCGAGGCGCCAGACGGCTGGCCGCCATCAGGGGCAGCAACAGCGATGTGAACGATGACGAGAACAAGACATCGAAGCCAGCGCGCTGCAGCTTCGCCTCCAGTTCGCCGCGCCGGTACCGGCGCTCATGATGCGCAATTTCGTCGGCCCGGCTCCACAGCCACGGATGCTGCGGCACCGCAATGATCGTTCCCCCGCCAGTTTGGGTCGCGGCGCGCAATGCGCGCAGCACCGCCTCATCGTCGGCGATATGCTCAATCACATCGAATGCACCGGTCAGGTCGAAGGCAGCGACGGCCGGAATGTCCCGGGCGTCCATCTGAACGAACTCCACCTCCGAGGGCAACCTTTGCCTGGCGTAAGCGAGCCCCGCCGGGTGCAATTCGGAGCCCACCAGACGTTCCCAACGACGGGACCGGGCAAAGGCACTGAGCGCGAAGCCAGTGCCGCAGCCGATCTCCAGAAAGCGGCGAGCTTGAGGAAAGAACTTGTCGGCCAAACCAACTAGCAAAAGATTGCGCGCGACAAACCAGAAATGGCCGGGCTCATGCTCGGCCAGATATGCGAAGTCCTTGGGATCGAAGCCGTTGACGCTATCGGCAAGTTCCGGTGCAAATAGTGGAATGCCGGCTGCTTGTGGAACGACATGGCCGCAAGCGGGACACTGCCACCCCGTTGGCCATACCCTCCCCTCATCAATCCGTTCGACCGCGTTGCAAACCAGGCAACGCCGCGATGGCAGGCTGCTGCTCATGCCGTGCATGGACTGACGCGCTCATTCCCAGGGAGATATCGAAGGATCATCCGGTTACTATAGCATCGTCCGCAGGGTTAGCTAGAACCCGATCAGTCCATCGCGATGCCACGGCCAAATCCGATCGGCGTAATGCAAATCCAGGATATGAGACTGGCGCTCCGACGGCCGCAAAGTCGGAGCGCCATGAAAATCTGCGGCCCAAACTTCAAGCTTGAATTCGCAAACGCAGCTTGGTCGCTACTTCAAGGCCGGGGCCGGGATTGCCGTCAAGGTGCCGTCGGCACCATTCTGGTCAAGTTGGTTGGTGCCATATGAGCTCACGGTTCCATTGACGCCCGTTCCATTCGCGGTGATCAGGGAGTCACCTACACGCATGAATGAAGACGCGCTGGCGTTCTGGAGGCCAGTGCCGTTGCCCGTGACAGCCACGCGCCGAAGCATCATTCCCGCCGCAGTGGATGAAGTGGTCGCATTCGCTCCAACCAACGCGTTGCCGGAGATCACGGAGTCACTGACGCTAATATTGACAACGCCGCCGCCACTTCCATCAGCCTGAATACCCGTGGTGTTACGGTCGGCAATCACGTGATCGATAGCTCCGGAGGTGCCGCCGGCACTCGGTTTGACCATGAGGCCGGTTCCGGTCGAGCCGTTGCCATTGTTGAAGAGCGTCGTTCGGGTCACCACAAACTTCGCTGACGCAGCCGGTTGAATCGTGATCCCCGCAGTGAGGAAATCGCGAATTATGCAATCCTCAACGTGGAGAAGCGCGCCGGAGTTGAACAAAATGCCGCTGAGCCCGGTGCCGAGGCCCTCGATATCCAGTCCCTTCAGGTAAAGATAGTCATTCGCTCCCCCCGAAAAGATAATGCCGTTGGTACCCGATACGAGGACACCGGCCGTTCCCATTTGACATGCAATCGTCATCGACTTGATAACGGTAACTGCCCCGAACCCGCCGGGATCCAGACAGTTGATTTCGCCGGCGGCAGCGGTTCTGGAAATCGCACCCGCGAAAGTCTTACAGGGGGCGGTACGGCTACAGGGATTGGCGTCGTCGCCGACGCCAGAGACCCAGGTTCGAGTCGCTTGGGCGTGGGCCGGTGCTGAGGCTAGCAATGGAATGAACAAGCCGATGACTAAAGCACGCAATGCAATGTGACGCATGTTCTGTCTCCTTTGGCGAGCAAAGTTCTTCATTACTGAGATTTTTGCGTGACTTGATAATTGTATCGCCGGGCAGGTATCGAGTCCGCCCGTGAGAAATGCAGACGTCATCCGCGGTCCGGTCGCGGTGATAATTCCCTCCTCGTTGTATTCTATGGACGATTCTTACTGTCGGAGGGACCGCACATTGAATGCGTTGGCCGAAATGTGCCGACGACTCTCCCCGGGCCCCGCAACCAAAGACCTCCATTGGTTAAGTTGTGCAACCCCGCAAAAGGTTCGACAAGATGGCAAGCATTTTCCCGCCTTGCTCTGGGCTGTGTTACGAATAGGCCGTACAATTGCCTACCCCCAACCGACTTCTCCGCCACGTCATCCGACCCGGCGGAACCCACTATGCGGAAGTGACGCAGCATGTTAGTGGTCATGTTCCATGTCAGTGAACGAGCCTCCCCTTATTCTCGTGACCGGCGCGGCCGGGTTCGTCGGATCTCACGTCGCGAGCCTGGCGCGAAACGCCGGTCTGGAGATAAGAACACATTCGCGCCGCCCAGGACCCGGCATCGACTTCCCGGCCGAGTTGAACGATCCAGCCGCCTTACATCAGTTGCCCTGGAACACCATCGGCACCGTGATCCACTGCGCGGCAGCCATACCGTCGCGGTCGGATGCATTTGCACGCGACAACGTTGAAGCAGCAACAACTCTCGCCGAAGTCCTGCTGAAGGCAAAATCGCTGCGGCGGGTGATTCATGTCTCCAGCATCGCTGTCTATCGACGCCCGACCTCGACGAATTGGCGCATCTCGGAAGCAGCCGAGGTCATCGACGAGGGTGACGGAGCCGCGGATTCCTATGCACGCAGTAAGCGGCATGTGGAGATCGTTCTGGACGACGTAGCAAGGCGACGACCGGACGTCTCGCTCTGTCACCTGCGCGCGTCCTCGATCTACGGTTCGGGGATGGTCGCCACGACGCTATTGCCGACGCTGGTCGAACGCGCGCAACACAACCAGCCGATGGTGCTTCGAGGGCCGCGCGCCTATCGTCAGAACTTCGTCCATGTCATGGATGTCGCGTCTCTCGCGATCGCCATGGCGGACAACAAATCTGGCAACCCGGAGTCGGTGCTCAATGCCTTCTCCGACGATACCTACGGGTTGTTCGAACTCGCCGAGCTGATTCGAAACGCGCTGAGCAGTTCGAGCCCGACCGTCGACGAAACGGTGCAGGTGCATTGTCCGGTTCCAGTCTTCGAGAACCGGCTTGCCAAGCGCCATCACCCACGATTTCGCTCGCTTCCCGACCACTTAACAGATCTCCTCACGTGACGATCAGGGTGGCAATAACGGGCATCAGCGGCGATGTCGGGCTCGGCGCGATCAACGGCCTGCGGGCCGCACAAAACCAGCGGGACGATATCTGGATCCTCGGCATCGACGCCGCAGATGATTGTCCGGCCCGGCATATGGTCGATGCGTTCGCGAAGCTGCCCCTGGTCGCCTCTCCTCACTATCTGGATTCCCTCGTATCGCAACTGCACGCCAACAGCATCGACGTTCTGCTGCCGGGCATCGACTCCGAAATCATCCTGCTGTCACGCGAACGAAAACGCTTCGAGACTGCTGGAGCGAAAGTAGCACTTGCGCCGGCCGACTTGATCGAAGCTGCGGACGACAAGCTGGCCACCGCAGCCTTTGTCGCAGCCCGTGGGCTGAACGCGCCGCCGACCTGCGATGCGGCCGTCCCCCAAGAGCTCGGATTCCCGCTGATCGCCAAGCCGCGGCGCGGACAAGGCAGCAAGGGTATCGTCGTTCTCAGCGACCGCCGCGACCTGGATGCTTTTACGGCCGAGCGCCGTCCCGACTACTGCCTGCAGCGCTACGTCGAGGGACCCGAGATAACGATCGGATTTCTCTACGACTGGAACGGCATCTTGCGCGACGCCATTGCCATGGAACGCACGCTGGAGAACGGACGAACGATCCGTGCAACAGCCGTCAGGTCGGCGGAGATCCTTCGATTCATCGAAGACTTCGGCACCGCGATCAAGGGGGCAGGCGCGGTGAACGCCCAGCTTCGCCTTCACCCGGAGCTCGGCCCCCAGATATTCGAGATCAACGCCAGGCTGTCGGGCTCGACGGCGATGCGCGTGGCCATCGGCTTCAATGATCCACTGCGGATCGTGCGGCACCTCGCGCAGGGGGTGCCAATGGATCGCGCGACCATATATGATGCAACCGTATATCGGACGTCGACCGAACTTGTGGTGAAGCGGGCGACGATTGAGGGTACCAGTCCCTATTGGAAGGATTCGGTTTGAGGTGAACGACATCGACATCAATCGCCAGGAGATCCGCGACGAGATCGCGGTCATCGTACCCGTCTATATGGGCGCCGAGGTCCTGCGTGAACTCTGCAGGCGGCTCGTTGCAGCACTCCAGTCGATCACGCCTCTTTTCTCGATCGTTCTCGTGGACGACCGCGCGCCCGACAATGTCTGGCCCATCATCGCCGAATTGTGCGCCGGCAATCCTCGGATCAAAGGCATTCAGCTCAGCCGTAATTTCGGACAGCACTACGCCCTCACCGCCGGCATCGATCATGCGGACGCGCGATGGTATGTCGTCATGGACTGCGACCTTCAGGACGCCCCCGAGGACATTCCGCGCCTCTATGCGAAGGTGCTCGAAGGATTTGACATGGCGGTCGCGACCCGACGCAAGGAAGGTCATGGCGTCATGAAGCGGATCGGCTCGCGGCTATTCTACGCGACGTTCAGCCTGCTGGCCGGCTTCGACATGGACTGGACCATCGGCAATTTTCGCATCTTCTCGAGCCAGATTGCCGCCGGCTTCCGTGACATGCGGGAGCAGATGCGGTGCCTGCCAGCAAGCTTCAGCATCATGGGATTCGAAGTCGCGGAGGTCGAAGTTCCCCACCATGAGCGCTCGTATGGAAAATCCTCCTATACGCTGAGAAAGCTGATCAAACTTGGCGGCACAATGGTTCTCGCGCATTCGCAGACCCCGCTGAGATTGGTGATGCTTTTCGGCTTCGCAATTTCGTCGCTGGCGATGCTCGCGGGATTGGTCATCACCATCGCGCGCCTGTACGACATCATCAAGGTACCGGGATACACCAGTCTGATCGTGGCCGTCGTCGCCGTCGGCGGCGTCCAGATCTTTATGACCGGCGTGGTCGGGATTTACGTCGGGAAGTGTCTCGACGAGGCCAAGCGGCGTCCGCTTTATTTCGTAAGGGACATGCGCAACCTGACGCTGTCGCGCAGTCTGAGCGAGAATGCCAGACTGCTCCAGCAGCGGTGACACGCGAGATCAACCTTGCCGCTCCCCGGTAAAGCGGAGGACAACCTCCCATCCGCCCACCAGCGTCCAGATAGGGTCCGTTGGCCGGGGGCGTCTCAGCGCGAGTTCAAGATGAGAGGGCAGCTTCATCGCGAAAGCGGCGATGGTTCGCGCCGGCGCTTCAAGAAGCGTCGTCTCGATCAGTGACGGGCGAGAAACGATCGTCTCGGCCTGCAACTCGAAGGTTTGGACGAACCGATTCCAGAACGAGCTTCCCATGTCGTGAACATGGGCCGGGTAGGTCAAATCGAATGTCCCGATCAGGCGTGCCAGCGGGATCATGAACGGGGTCCTGGCGTAGAAATACGTCCCCGGGCGCGCCAAGGCCGCCAATCTGCGAATGACGGCGTTCACCTGCGGAACGTGTTCCAGCACAGCGCTGGCCAGGATGAGGTCATAGTCGCCTCCGACCTCGCCGAGATCCTTGCAGCCCCGGAGGGTGATACGGCCCTCTTCGGATGCGCGCGGCGCCTCGAAATCCACTACGTCGATTTGGATGTCGCAATCCCCGGACTTGTCGAGGTGCCTACGCGCTATCGCATAGGCAACGCTTCCGTCACCACCGCCGTAATCGAGAATGCGCAACGCCCCCGCCGCCTTCAGGCCGGTCATTGGCGCCATCAGGTGGCGAGCAAAATAGGCGGCATTCGACGTCGTGGTCTTTAGCTCGGTGTCGGCATAGTACTCTGCGTAATACTTGGCGAGCACATCGTCCTTCGGCATATGCGACGCTGAACAGCCGCGGCACCTGCGGCATTCGAGCATGACAATGTCAGGTGCAGCTTGAATCCGAAAGACCGCTTCGCGCGGCTCGACTGACAGACAGATCGGACAGGCATCTGTTGCCGGAAGAATGTCTGCGGCGTCGCAATGGGCCCCCTTATGAAATGCGGTTGCTCTCACTACAGCCTATGCCTTTGCAAACGTCTTACGAATAGCCGATCCAGGCATCCGTGGAAATGTCATTTTAACGATCGTGCTCGCCTGTTCACAACATAGCATCCGGTTGCTGCCGTGCAGGCGTTTAGGCTATATCGGCGACCGATGCAGCAAGACGGAATATCGGATTATCGGGCTCACATCGACGGGCTTCGCGCTTTGGCGGTTGTCTTGGTCGTGTCATTCCATGCATTTCCGGGCATGGTGCCAGGAGGCTTCATCGGCGTCGACATTTTTTTCGTTATCAGTGGCTACCTGATATCCGGAAACATCGTCTCCCGCATCGAGGCCGGCGCTTTTACACTGGGCGACTTTTACGTTCGCCGCGCTCGCCGAATTCTGCCGGCGCTGGCTCTCACGATCGCTGCAACACTGGCCGCCGGATGGGTCGTTCTGACACCGTCGGCCTATCGTGCGCTCGGACTGCACGCACTATCAGGGGCTTTGTTTTTCCCGAACCTGACGTTTTGGAGCGAAGTCGGTTACTTCGATCCGGCGGCGGAGACGAAGCCGCTGTTGCATCTCTGGTCGCTGGGCATCGAGGAGCAGTTCTATCTTCTCTGGCCGGTCTTGCTGATGACCCTGAGCAGGCGTCAAAGACTGCTGGTCCCGGTGCTCTGCGCCGTCGTCGCGGCATCATTTGCCTATAGCTGCTACGCAGCCCGCTATTCGCCGGCAGCTGCATTCTATTCGCCATTCTCGCGGCTCTGGGAGCTCGGGGCGGGCGGAATCCTCTTTATGTTTCTTCGCAAACCCGCGAAAAATGCCATTCTGTCATCGCTCGGCATCATCCTGATCGCCGCAAGCGCTCTTCTCCTCAAGAAAACATCATCATTCCCGGGGGCTGCCGCGGTGCCGCCGGTCGCCGGGGCCCTCCTTGTCATCGCCTCCGGCTCGCGCATCTTGGATCGCAAGCTGCCCGAGTTGGTGGGCAAGATCAGCTATCCGCTCTATCTCTGGCATTGGCCACTATTATCGTTTGCCGCGATCAACGGAACGGACTCCTTCGAACTACGCGTTGTCATTGTCGCAGCCAGCCTGACGCTGTCAGTGCTGACGTACCAATGGGTGGAGAAGCCGATCCGCTTTGGAAAGTTCAAGCGGTCGGGGGTCGTCGCCTCGTGTATGGTAATGGTTGGACTTGCGGGTCTATCCGCCTTGGTTTTCCTCGATAGAGGAGTTCCGGAGCGCCTTCCGCTGGAAATCAGATCCTTCCTGGAGTTAGCTGAGTACGATCCCAAAACGGACGGACGCGTTCCAGCCTGCTGGGTGTACGATACAACGCCGTTTGAATCATACGGACCGGAATGCCGAATCGGAGCGACCCTGTTTTGGGGAGATTCACACGCCGCACGGCTCTACAGTGGGTTGGGTTCGGTCGGCGCCGAGGCAGCGCAATTCACGCGAAATAGTTGCTTGCCATCGCTACAAACTGCTCCGCAATCGGTATGCGATCAGAGCAACGCCAACATCATCGCCGAAATCAAACGCCTGAAACCTCGTCGCGTCATCATTTTCGCGGCGTGGCTGAACTATGGCGTCGTCTGGCAAATGAACGTCAATCAGGCCGAAGCGATCCGGAGAGCGGTTGCCCAATTAAGGCAAACGGTCGATGACGTCATCATACTTGGCCCCGCACCCGTCTGGGCGCCGGACCTGCCGTCGGCGACGTTCCGCTTCTGGTTCAAAAACCGCAGTTTGCCGGACCGCATGCCACCGGCAGCGAAAGCCTACCAGAGCGCCGACGCGGTGCTCAAGGCGATCGCCCAACAGGAGGGCGTGCGATTTATCTCGGTATTCGACGCCCTGTGCAACGTCGAGGGATGCCTCACGCACACTCCGGATTCAAAATCCGATCTGCTGGCATGGGACTACGGCCATTTTACAAGCTCAGGCGCGCGCTCGGTGCTGCAGATCCTGCAACTGAATTGACTGCCCGGGCGCTCGGCCCTGCCTTGAGCCAGAGCGTGATCTGGAAAAGCGCGAAGCGGTTTTCCGAAAAGACGATACTTAAAATTTATCCTGAGCTCATCGCGCCTTAGTGATCAAACAGATTGGCGTTCGCCTGTGCCGAAAGGAAATGGGCTAGATATCCAGCCGTGTCGTGTGCGTCGACCGCCGCGCCTTGCTCATGCTGAAGCTGAGAGCTGCCTGTCTGCGCCGCATGCACGAGATCCGCCAGAGTGCCGCTCGGGGCAGCGAAAAATTCGCGGAGCCAATCGCTTGATGCCGCGGGGCTTGTTGCCACAGCGCCGGCCGCTGCAGGGCCGATCGTACCATCGCCGTTCAAATCCTGGTGGAAGCTGGTCTCAAGCGACTCCAGCGTGCTGCTGGTCGCGGAGACCAGCCCGATATTCGAGAGATAGTTACCGTTGCTGTCGGTGTACCAGACCCCATAATTGGTGGTGCCAACAACCTTCCACGCGACTTCGTAGCCCGTTGCCGTCTGCTCCGCAGCAATTGGGGTCGCAGTGCCGAACTGCCCCGGAGTTACGGCAGAGCCGTTGTACATGAGATAGTGCCCGGCGCCTCCCGCAACAGGATTCATGAAGTAGTTGTTGCCAACTTGCGTCAGGCTCGTCGAGCCAGCCATCTCGATCACCGTCGTTCCCGGCGGCGGACCGATGATGCCGTCTAGATTGAGGTCCTGGTGGAAACTCGGCTCAAGCGATTCCAGCATGCTGCTGGTCCCCGACACCAAGCCGATATTGGAGAGATAGTTGCCGCTGGCGTCGGTGTACCACACACCATACTGATCGGTGCCCGCGACCTTCCACGCCACCTCGTAACCGGTTGAGGTCTGTTCCGCACCGATGGGGGTTACACCAGCGAACTGACCGTCCGCGACCGGTGCACCCTGATATTTCAGCACGAGCCCCGCGCCGCCGGTGTACAAATAGTAGTTGTTGCCGAGCTCCGTCAGGGTGGTTGAGCCGGCAGACTCGATCACAGTCCCCGTTGGGTTGGGGACGCCGATGACACCATCCCCGTTCAAATCCTGATGGAAGCTGGGCTCCAACGAGTTCAGCGCGCTGCTGCTGCCCGATACCACACCGATGTTTGAGAGATAATTGCCGTTGTTGTCGGTGTACCAGACACCGTACTGATCCGTGCCTACGACTTTCCATGCCACTTCGTAGCCGGTCGCAGTCTGCTCGGCGCCGATCGGCGTACAGTCTGCGAATTCGCCCACAACGACCGGCGCACCCTGATACTTCAGCTCCGGCCCGGTCCCGCCAGCGACGGGATTGAAGAAGTAATTGTTCGCAACCTGCACAAGCTCCGTCGCGCCGAACGCCTCGATCACGCTCGTGACGACGCCGATCGTGCCGTCGCCGTTCAAATCCTGATGGAATGCCGTTTCGAGCGATTCTAGCGCGTAGCTGGCGCCCGAAACCGCGCTCGCAAGCGTCGACATGTAGTTGCCACTGCTATCCGTGCTCCAGACCGTGTATTGATCGACGCCGGTCATCTTCCATGCAACGTCGTACCCGGTGGCCGTTTGCTCAGCGCCAATCGGCACGTAACCGCCGAACTGTCCTGCGACAACCGCTAAGCCGTTGTACTTGAGTTCAGGCCCGGCCCCGCCGGCAACAGGATTCATGAAATAGTTGCTGCCGGCCTGCACGAGGCTGGTCGAACCAAAGGACTCGATCGTCGTCGGCGAGTTGACCGCGAGATGAAACCCGAGCGCATCGAGTTGCTTTAGATCGACCGAGGTCAATCCCTGAAGAGTGGTGCTGGTGTAGTACTCGTTGAAGGGGTCGTTCGACCCCTGCACTCCACTGTTGAGGAAGTCGCTCGGATCGGAGCTCCGGCCGTAGTCGGCGAGCTTGGTGACACCCCCGTCCAACGAGAAATACGCCGCGGGCGCGGTCGCGCCGCCCTGGAACAAGCGGACGCCGGGGCTCGTGAATCGGAACAGGTCGAAGATGTCGGGCGCCGATCCGTAGGGAATGCGCCCCATCGCGTGCGTCAGTTCGTGCAGCGCGACACCGACCAGTAGGT
The DNA here is from genome assembly GCF_049949275.1 of Bradyrhizobium genosp. A. Classification (NCBI taxonomy): domain Bacteria; kingdom Pseudomonadati; phylum Pseudomonadota; class Alphaproteobacteria; order Hyphomicrobiales; family Nitrobacteraceae; genus Bradyrhizobium; species Bradyrhizobium genosp. A. The sequence continues at coordinate 5,933,068 of NZ_CP188196.1, forward strand.
TGGAATTGATGTCGGTGGAAAAATTCGCGCTGGCATCGTCGGTCGTCGTGTCGTTGGCGCCAAGAACACCCCAGAGCTTGAGCTCTGCGTTCCAGACAGCAACGTTCGACTGTCCCTGGATCGAGGTTCCGGTCGGCAGGCTGTTGAACGTGGTGCCGCCTGTGCTCGCATGGTTGACCAGCTCCGAGCGGGTCCACGCGTAGCTCTCATAGTCGCCGCTATCAGGGCCGGCCGCGGCGCCGCCACCCGTGCCGCTGTAGTCGATGTTGATGTTGACCGTGATCTTGTCGGTTATGTTGGCAGCCAGAATCGAAACCGCCTGCAGCAACCCGTTCTTGAAGCTGGTCGGCGCGGCCTGTGCCGCCGCATCGAGGATCAGGTTGATCGTAATGCCGCCGGAGGCGGCCGAGATGACCGAGCCGGTCGTCGAACCACTGCTCGAGCCTCCCGAACTGGCGGGAATGTAGCTCCCTTGAATGCTGTTGCCGGCGACAGTGTAGAAGGGATCGTCGGAGAGCAGGTCGTCCTGGGTAGATTTCCGTGTCATCGTGTCGTCTCGACTTCGGGTTCCGGTGATCGGATGGGACGCGAAGGTGCGGCTCGAAAGGAATCGCTACCCTCGACACCGGCAGCATCAAGCTCGGAACCCGAAAAAATGATCCTACAGTGTTAATTTGAAGTTTCAATAGAACCGACAAACGCGGTCAGCGGCGGAAACCATTCGTCCATTGATGTGCCACCCGGCAATCCCGTTGATTACCGTTAATTGCGGAGGCATTCGGGCGAGAGTGCGCCGTCGTCGCATAGCGGGTTCGGCCCGGCCCGACCGCACCATCAGCCATTGAATTTCTACTCAATTTGGCCGATCAGAAGATCAGCCTACGCCCCCTCCCCCCGGAGCTTCCCGAAAATGCCAGCCCCGCATGCCTCACAGGCCCTGTCGCGCTTCACCGTGCTCGATCTGACCCGCGTCCGCTCCGGACCCACCTGTGTGCGCCAGCTCGCGGACTGGGGTGCCAATGTCATCAAGATCGACGCGCTGCTGGAAGACGCTGCCGGCGAGCAGCCGGGCGGCCCGCGCCAGGGCTCGGATTTCCAGAATTTGCACCGCAACAAGCGGGCGATGACCCTGAACCTGAAGGACCCCAAGGGCCTTGATGTGTTCAAGCGCCTCGCGGCCAAGGCCGACGTTGTGGTCGAGAATTTCCGACCCGACGTGAAGAAGAAACTCGGCATCGACTATGAGAGCCTGCGCGAGATCAACCCGCGCATCGTCTATGGCAGCATCTCCGGTTTCGGCCAGGACGGCCCCTATCACAAGCGGCCGGGTTTCGATCAGATCGCGCAGGGCATGGGCGGGCTGATGTCGATCACCGGTGCGCCGGGCGAAGGCCCGATGCGGGTCGGCATTCCCGTTGCCGACCTCACCGCCGGCCTGTTCTGCGCCATAGGCATCCTCACCGCGCTGCTCGAGCGCGAGGTTTCGGGCGAGGGCCAGTGGGTGCAGACTTCGCTGCTTCAGGCCCAGATCTTCATGCTCGACTTCCAGGCCGCGCGCTGGCTGATGGAGAAGGAGGTCGCCAAGCAGGCCGGCAACAACCACCCGACCAGCATTCCGACCGGCGTGTTCAAGACCTCGGACGGCTACATCAACATCGCCACCACCGGCGGGCGCATCTGGGAACGCTGCGCGCAGGCGATCGGCGCGCCGGAACTCTATAGCCATCCCGACTATGCAACGGCGCCTGCCCGCTCCAAGAACCGCGACGCCCTCAACGCCGAGATGGAGAAACGTACCGTGACGAAATCGACTGAGACCTGGGTCCGTGAACTCAACGAGGCCGGTGTGCCCTGCGGGCCGATCTACGCCATCGACCAGATGTTCGAGGACGCCCAGGTCAGGCATCTCGGCATCGCCCAGGACGTGCCGAACGAAGAAGACCGCCATATCCGCCTGGTCGGCCAGCCCGTCACGCTGTCGCGCACGCCTAGCAAGATGGTGGCGCGGCCGCCGGAATTCGGCGAGCAGACTGACGAGGTGCTCACCGAGTTCGGTTTCAATGCCGAGGAGATCGCGAAGCTAAGGCAGGCCAAGGTGGTGTAGACGTCAGCGCGGCCCGGCATTGCAGCAAACTGGCCGGCTCGAGCCTCAGGCGCTCGCAGCCGTCAGCCCCGATTCCACGAGGCACCCCGCCAGAACTCTGTTGGCTACTCAAATGGCGAATTGACGAATCGGGGGCGGTCTGGCCGCCCTGCGCAAATGGGACCGTGATTTGTCAGAATCCGAACTGACCGTCGCGTCTCGCCGCGTGGTCGTGCTATGCTGCGCGACAGGAGCCACAACAGCCGCCGCGTTGGCGCCAGCGGCCGCACTACGAGTGAAGCGGATCGATCGTGATGTTGGGGTGGCGGGGCTTTTCGGTTTTTGGAATTTTCGCAGAACACAGATCCGATCCAAACGACCGAAAACTTCTCGGACGTTGTGCGCTGGCCGCAGTCTGCCTGATCGTATGCGCATTTCCGGACGTCATCTTCCTCAAGGCCAGCTTGAGCAACGCAAATGTCGTCAACGTCACCTACGACCAGCAAAGGAAGGTTCAGTTATTTCCCGAGCGGGAGAACCGTAGCATCCTTGACGGGCTGACTGATCCGGGAGGCGCCGCATTCCAGTCCGAGCCCGGCATACAATTCGTCCGACGCAGCTTTCGCGATGGGCAATCGATCTACTGGAACCCGTATTCGGCGACTGGTTCATATGGTCCCGAAACCCTCGTTGATATCAAGACATCACCCCTGACGATCGCCACCGCGCTCCTTGGCGGCAGTGACGGGGCGTTCCATGCCACCTTCCTGTTTTTCAATCTGGTCGCCGTCTTTTGCCTGCTCGTGCTGCTTGCGATCGAATTCCGGCTCTCATTCATCGCGGCGCTGGCCGGTGGCGTCACCTATCTGCTGAATGGTTATTACGTTGCCAATATGGGCTCGAACGTCTCGCAGACGTGGCTCTATTTTCCCGTTCTGACGTTGGCACTCGTGAGCTTCGCACGGCGTCCGAGCGCATTGAAGATTGCCGGAATTTCGTGCGGGGCGGGATTGCTCCTCGCCACGACGTTTCTGCCAACGACGATCCTGACAATGGCGACCGCTCTGTTGGTTGGCGCTGCTGCATCCGTCGGCCATTCAATCTCGCGGGAGCGCGGACCACGCTCGATTTCCAGGGCCGCCGGCGGGTTGATCGCGGGCCAGCTTGGCGGCGTAGCGCTGGCCCTGCTCACGCTCGCAATTGTGTATCTGCCGATTTTCGAAGCGCTGAAATACATGGCCACCGGCGACTTCTATGCAAAACGGCAATTCTTCCCGACTAACCTCTTTAATCTGATCTCGCTCTTCACACCGAAGCATGCCTTCGAGTCCTATGTCGCCGCCACGCCCCAACTCGCGCTGATGCGCGGCAATATCGCATTCCACCAGGGCATCATTGGCGCTCTGCTCGCCACCCAAATTGCGCGGCCATGGCCGGTCTTTCAGCGAACCATCATCATTCCCCTGTGCGCGGTGCTGTTGTTGTTGATCGCACGGGTTTACGGATTAGCCGGCGTATCCTCGGTCATCAATGCGATTCCGGTGCTCGGCAACCTTGGCGAGCAGTATGTATGGATCAGCATCGGGTTGATCTTCACGATCATCGTCGCATTCGGGCTGCATGGCCTGCAGGAGGGCGGAGTGCGGTTGATCCCGTTGCTCGTCGGCGCGGCGGTGATTGGGGGGGCATTCGCTTATACAACGCTCCTTTGGGGCAAGGAGAACATCGAATACCCGCTCTATCTTGCGGTGACGCTGGCCCTCCTCGAGGCAGGCGTGGCACTGATGATTTTGAGACGGACACGGATCGCTCCGATCATCGTGGCGTCGAGCATCGTCGTGCTGTCATGGGGCGAACTCACATTCGACCTGAATCACTTCAGACCGGAGCGATACGACCGTTTCCTGGAGCCCGCGCCTTTCATCGGCGTCCTGCAAAAGCAAGGCGGTCTGCACCGGGTCGCGAGTTACGGGCAGCCGGGCGTTCCGCCGGAATTCGGAAGCGCTTACGGACTTTACCAGATCGGGTCGATGAACTTTCAGCTGTTTCCCCGATATGAAGATCTCTTCAATCGTCTGATCCTGCCCAATCCGGCCCATCGTTGGGAGACGTTCGCGACCCTGGTGCTGGCACCTGACGCCGATTTTCTCAATCTTCGCGGGCTCGATTTTCTCGGCGTCAGGTTTCTGGTGTTACCGACGACATACGAGCGGCTTCGTCACTTCGTGGCAGATTCCGGCTGGAAGACCATTTATGAAGACGCCAAATTCGCAATCGTCGAAAACCCCAATCCGCTGCCGCGCGCGCTCATTGTCCACCAGGTTTCCGAAGGACATCAGACACCGCTGGATATCGACAGGTCGCCGCGCGAGGTTGCGACCTCCGACGATCCCGCTTTCATAGCGGAGGCAAGAGCACGTGGAATTCTGGGCCCGAGCACGGAGGCCCCTAGCCAACCCGAGCATGCCGAAATCACCCGCTACGACCATACCCGGCTCGAGATCTCGGCCAGCGTGTCGCAAAAGGGCGTCCTGGTGCTCAACGATGCCTGGCATCCGAACTGGAGGGTTTGGGTCGACGGAGAGGAGCGTCATCTCGGCCTGGTCAATCAGGCCTTCCGGGGCGTGCTGCTGGACCCGGGCAAGCATGTCGTCGAGATGCGCTATGCCCCCCGGACATTCTTGATAGGTAAGATATTTTCGGGCATTGGGCTTGCCGTCCTGCTTTGTCTCGTTCTATTCCGGCAGTGGATCGATCCGCGGCTGGCGGCCTTGATGGGAAGGGCCGCTGACGGCGCTTCTGCACAGGTCCGGCAGGCCAGATAGTGGATCCTGTATCGGTGGTTAGCCCTGTTGGAGATCTGCACTTGCAAGCCCCCGCCGACGCCTCGTCCGTAGCTGCGAGCTCCCACCCGGCAGAGAGTGCCGAAAAGCTGCCGAGCTTTTGTATTGCCCTGCCCACCTACAATGAGGCGGCCGCGATCGAAAACTGCGTGACCAACATTTCTTCATTCCTGAGCACGGTCCCCACGCGCACGGCGATCATTGCCGTCGACGACGGCAGCAGTGACGGAACCTGGGAGATCTTGCTTCAGCTCCAGCGCAAGTTCCCCTCGCTCGTTCTCGAGCGCCATGCTCAGAACGGTGGTTACGGCGCAGCCCAGCGGACCCTTTGCAGGGTCGCGGCTGAAAATGGTTTCGAATACGCGCTGGTCATGGATGCGGACGGAACGCAGGCACCGCATTTCATCGCCAACTTCTTCGAACCCATGCGGCGCCATATCGATCTGGTGAAGGCGACCCGGTACGATAAGGGGGGCGCCGTCAAAGGCGTTTCCTGGCAGCGCTATTGGATTTCTCGTGCGGGAAATCTGCTTGCCCGGATGGTGATGGGCCTGCCGATCACCGACTTTACGAACGGCTTTCGCGCGATCCGTACGCAGGCCTGGGCCAGAATCCCGACAACAGAGCGAGGCTTCATCGTCCTGATCGAGGAGGTCTACCTTGCGGGCAAGATGGGCTTCAGCTTCGCCGAAGTGCCCTATATCCTGACCGCGAGACAAGAGGAGGGATCGGAGTCGAAATTCACCTACCAGTGGAGCATCTACTGGCGCTATCTCCATTACATCTTCAAAAGATGATGTCGCCGGAGACCGTCACCTGGTCTCCAGCATCCAGGGTCGGGGATAGCCGGCCTCCCCTCGAGGCCGGCAACCCGTTCGGCGCGCGTCTTCAGCCCGCTCAGAACCAGTTGGTGATCTGGCTGCGGATGCAGTTGACGACAACCGAGGACGCCGCGAAGTTCTCGTTGAAGTCGTAGCGTACCTGCCAATCCTGACCGGTCACCGTTTCCACGGCGTCCACGAGGTTGGACACTTCCATGCCGCCGACCACGACGGCGCCAGCCTCGACAGTCTCCGGTCGTTCCGTGGTCATGCGCAGGCTGACGCACGGCACCTTGTAGAACAACGCCTCTTCCGGGGCGGTGCCGGAATCCGAAAGCACGCAGAAGCTCTCTGAAAGCAGCTTGTTGAAATCGTAAAATCCGAGCGGCGCCATGACGCGAACGCCGTCCGCGATCTTGATGTCCTTCAGCTTGCTCTTGGTGCGCGGGTGCATGGGATAAATCACCTCGCGCTTGAAGCGGCGCGCCATCTCTCCGAAGGCCTCGAACAGGCGCGCGAGATAGACCGGATTGTCGACGTTCTCGCTACGATGCGCGGTGACCAGAATGTAGCCCTTCGGCGACAGGTTCATGCGCTTGAGAACGTCGCAGGCCTGGATCTGCGGCAGGAAGTGACGCATCACCTCGAAGGTCGGATTGCCGGACAGGAATATCTTCGAGGGATGAATGTTCTCGCGGAGAAGATTCTCCCGGTGATAGGTATTGAACGGCAGCAAGATGCTGCTCATGTGGTCGATCAGGATGCGGTTGCGCTGCTCCGGCATCCGCTTGTCCCACGCGCGCAGCCCGGCTTCCATGTGGAAGATCTTGATGCCGCGCTGTGCCGCCGGCATCACCGACAATCCGCTGAACGTATCCCCGAGGATCAGCAACGCGTCCGGCTTGTGCTGTTCGAACAACTGATCGGACTTGATGATCACGTCGGCGACTTCGCGCGAATAGCTCGAGGTGTCGATATTGAGCTGATGATCCGGCTCGCGCAGTTCGAGATCGCGGAAGAAGAAATCCTTGAGCTCCGGCGTGAAATTTTGGCCGGTATGAACCATGATGTGCTCGAAGTTCAGGGCATCGAGCTTCTTGAACGTCGACCACATCTTGATCATTTCCGGCCGCGTGCCGAAAATCGACATAACTTTCATTCTAGTCTCCGACTTTTACCGGGCAGTTCAGTTTTTCTAGAGCAGGTCATCCGATGTCGGATAAAAGGTTATCCGCACATCGGGAAGCGGTACCATCAACCGGCCGCCTTGCGCGACGTAATCCGCGCTCTTCGCCGCAATTTCGTTGAAGAAACTCCAGGCAAAGATCAGCAGATAATCCGGAGGATCCGTGCGCAGCACGTCGTTGCTGCGGATCATGAGATGCGAACCAGGCGTCGAATAGCCGTGCTTTGCTGGCGCATCATCGATCATGTATTCGAGGTGTTCGCGCCCGATCCCGCAATACTGGATAATGGTGTTGGCACGGCCGGACGCGCCGTATCCGGCGATCTTACGGCCCTTTGCGCGCAGCCGCGTCAGCAGATCCATCAGCCTTTGGCGACGGTCGGCGCAGTTTGCGGCAAAGGTCGTGTAGGTCTCCGCACGGTCATAGCCAAGCGCCCGCTCCTCGTTCCGCAGATTATGCACGCGGACCGAGATGTCCTTGGCGTGGAAACTGTTCTTCTTGCAAACATAGTAGCGCATCGAGCCGCCATGAATCGGTATCGGCTTGATGTCGAAGACGGTCATGCCGTGACGAGCAAAATGATTCTCGATCGCAAGCAGGGAGTAATAATACAGGTGCTCGTGATAGATCATGTCGTACTGTAGATCCTGGATGATCTTGCCGAGATAGTGCACCTCGAAGACAAAGACACCGTCGTCCTTCAGGATCTTCTCTACCGCCCGCGTCACGCCATTGATGTCAGGGATATGCGCGAACACATTGTTGGCGAGAACCAAATCGGCCTTGCCGAAACGCCCGATCAACTCCTCGGCGAGCGATTCGTTGAAGAAGCCATGTACCGTGTTGATTCTCGGATCGTCGATCGTTTTCAGAATATTGAGCGCAGGATCGACGCCGATGAGATTGGCGATACCCTGATCCGCCAGCGGCTTCAGGAGGATGCCGTCATTGCAACCGAATTCGAGCACCGTGGCGTGGTGCGGCGTGACAAATCGCGCCACCACCTCCGTCGCGTAGTCGTTGAAATGCTCCCTTAGCGTCCGGATCGCCGACGAAAAGTAGAAATAGTCGGCGAAGAGAAGACTCGGATCGACCTTGTCGGGAACCTGGACCGCGTAGCAGCTCGGGCAGAAACACATCCGCAGCCGGAATTTCGATTCCCTGGCGAACGCTTCTTCCTTCAAGAACCCGCCGGCCAGCGCCACGTCGCCGAAATCAATGACTTCTACCAGACCCTCTGCCTCACAAAATGCACATCGGCCGTTCTGGGGGACAATCGGATGCAATCTTTCCATAACGATTGTCGAGGTCCTACTTGATGGGGGCGAGCCCCGAGATTAGGTCCAAATCCGCGGCAGTTGGCGCACTTTCTAGCCAACAAGCCCCAAAGCACCAGCCGTGCGCATGATGGCTCGAACTTGTCAAGCGGGACCTAACCACCGGACGAACCAGAAATGCCACATCGACCTGCCTCAGCTTCGGGCCTGCCTACGCGGGGTCCGGATTTTCTTGACAGACCGGCGAGATAGATGCCATCCGCAGAGATGCTCGGCCACGTCAATCGTGAGTGGAAATGAAGAATGTCGTCGGAATTGCCGCCTGATCCACACACGGCTCGCCGCGCCCCGCACGTGCTCGTGCTCGGGGCGACCGGCATGCTTGGGCACAAGCTTGTCCAGAGGCTGGCGGCGCAGGGCTTTCAGGTTTCCGGAACGGTTCGTTCGTCTTCGATTCCCGACACGCCCGCGGCCCGACTGGCTCTGGCTGGCGCACACCAGATCCAGCCGAATGTGGATGTTCTGCAGGACGCGGCCCTCCAGGCCGCGATCGAGACGGCAAATCCTGATGTCGTGATCAATGCGGTCGGCGTCATCAAGCAGATCGATCAGGCAAAGGATGCCATTACGTCGATCGCGGCCAACGCGATGCTTCCGCACAGAGCCGCGGCACTTTGCAGGAAGCGCGGCGCCCGCCTGATACAATTCAGCACCGATTGCGTGTTCGCCGGCCGGAAGGGTCCGTTTTCGGAAAATTCGCCGACCGATGCCGAGGATCTGTACGGACGCAGCAAGTTGCTGGGCGAAGTTTCAGGGCCCGGCTGCCTGACCATCCGGTCATCCATCGTCGGCAGGGAATTGCGCGGACGTTCAAGTCTGATCGAATGGTTCCTGAAGCAACGCGGCGGACACGCGAAGGGATTCGCCGGCGCTCTCTATACCGGCCTTACGACCAACGCCATGTCGGATCTGGTCGGAAAATTGATTACAGAACATGCGGACGTCGATGGCGTCTGGCACGTCGCCTCGGAGGCGATCAGCAAATACGAGCTTTTGCAGATCGTGAACGCGCAATACGGGCTCGACGTGACCCTCGAGCGCGACGATGAGTTTTTCTGCGATCGCAGGCTTGATGGCAGCAACTTCGCCAAGCGAACCGGATTCCATGCACCCGACTGGCAAACCATGATCAGGGAAATGCATGACGATCCAACGCCCTACGATGGGCATTGAACGCCAGCGGTCGTAGGGCCCACACACCCTCACTCCCCTTGCCGCCGGCCATGCAGACGCCACCGACGCGCGCATCCTCGGTGGTACCCTCGCCCGAAGGCTTGTGGGCCGTCACAAGCAGGTCGCACCTCGACGATGCCACAAAGGCATGGATCAGCCAGCGCCGGATCCCGGAACTGAGGCCGTCCGGATCGTCGCTTAAATTCTGCACGGTTGCATAAGGTGAGACGCACGTCTATCTACGTGTGGCCCCGACCATGGAGTGGGATACTGCCGCGGGGCACGCGGTGCTTCTGGCGGCCGGCGGCTGCATTGTGGACGGAGAGGACGTTCGTTACTTCAAGCCGGCCTATCGCAACGGTCATTTCGTTGCATTGGGCGGACGCGTCGGCGAATAGCGCAACTGGATCAAAAGACGAAATATGCTCCCCCGACATCTCCGCCGCCTCGAGGCTGAATCGATCGAGATCATGCGCGACGTGGTCGCCGAGTTCAAGAAGCCGGTCATGCTCTATTCGATCGGCAAGGATTCGAGCGTGATGCTCCATGTGGCGATGAAGGCGTTTCATCCCGCCAGGCTCCCCTTCCCGCTGCTCCATGTCGACACCACGTGGAAGTTCCGGGAGATGATTACGTTTCGCGACGAGACGGCCAAGCGCATCGGCGCCGATCTGATCGTGCATGTGAACAAGGAGGGCGTCGAGCGCGGCATCGGCCCGATCGCCTCCGGCTCCTATCTGCACACCCAGGTCATGAAGACCGACGCCCTGAAGCAGGCGCTGGATCTCTACCAGTTCGATGCGGCGTTCGGCGGCGCAAGGCGCGACGAGGAGAAGAGCCGGGCCAAGGAACGCATCTTCTCGTTCCGCTCCGCCGGCCATGTCTGGGATCCGCGCAACCAGCGACCGGAGCTGTGGAATCTCTTCAATACCCGCATCCGGCAAGGCGAGACGATGCGTGTGTTCGCGATGTCGAACTGGACCGAGTTCGACATCTGGGAATATATCATGCTCGAGAACATCCCGGTCGTGCCGCTGTATTTCGCCAGGATGCGCCCCGTCGTGCGACGCGGCGGCACGCTCATCATGGTGGATGACGACCGCCTCCCGCTGGAGCCGAACGAGACGGCCGAAATGCGGATGATCCGCTTCCGTACGCTCGGGTGCTACCCGCTCAGCGGCGCGATCGATTCGTCGGCGACAACGATCCAGGACATCGTCGCGGAGATGCAGACGGCGACGGTCTCCGAACGGCAGGGGCGCCTGATCGATTCCGACGAGGCTGCCTCGATGGAAAAGAAGAAGCGCGAGGGCTATTTCTGATGGACACCTCCGTTCTTCGAGAGCCGCATTCGACCGGGACCAAGGACCAGCTGCGCTTCATCACCTGCGGCTCGGTCGACGATGGCAAATCGACCCTGATCGGGCGGCTGCTGCACGACAGCAAGCTGATTTTCGAGGATCAACTGGCCGCGCTCGCGCGCGACAGCGCCAAACATGGCACCACCGGCGACGACATCGATTTCGCGCTCCTGGTCGACGGGCTCGAGGCCGAGCGGCAACAGGGCATCACCATCGATGTCGCCTACCGCTTCTTCACGACCCCGCGGCGCTCCTTCATGGTCGCGGACACGCCGGGCCACGAGCAGTACACGCGCAACATGGCGACCGGTGCCTCGACCGCGCAGCTTGCCATTATCCTGATCGACGCCCGCAAGGGTGTCCTGGTGCAGACCAAGCGCCATTCCTTCATCTGCTCGCTGCTCGGCATCAAGCACGTCGTCGTTGCCGTCAACAAGATCGATCTGGTCGATTACAAGAAGGACGTGTTCGATCGCATCGTCGGCGACTACGTCGCCTTTGCCACCGGCCTCGGCTTCTCCTCGATTGTTCCGATTCCGATGTCGGCGCGCTACGGCGACAACATCATCGACCGCTCGGGCAATACCGACTGGTACCACGGCCCCTGCCTGCTCGATTATCTCGAAAGCATCGACGTCGCGAGCGAGACGTCCGGACTGCCGTTCCGCTTTCCCGTGCAGTGGGTCAACCGCCCCAATCTCGATTTCCGCGGCTTCACTGGAACGGTGGCATCAGGCAGCATCTCGCCCGGCGACGAGATCGTGGTGTCGGCATCCGGCCATGCGAGCCGTGTCAAGGAGATCGTGACCTACGACGGCGAGTTGTCGAAGGCGGAAGCTGGCGATGCCGTGACGATCACGCTTCAGGACGAGATCGACATCGTCGGCGGCGACATCCTGGCGAAGCCGACCGAACGTCCCGAGGTTGCCGACCAGTTCGCCGCCCATCTGATCTGGATGAATCAGGACCCGCTCGTGCCGGCGCGCAACTATGTCGTCAGGATCGGCACTCAGACGATCACGTCGGCGAGCGTCACCGCGATCAAATACCGCATCGACGTCAATACCCGCGAGCACCTTGCCGCGACCACGCTCGGCCTGAACGAGATCGCGTTCTGCAATTTCGCCACGGCGCTGCCGGTTGCCTTCGATCCCTATGAGGCCAACCGCCGGACCGGCGCCTTCATCGTCATCGATCGCTACACCAATCGCACCGTCGGTGCCGGCATGATCGCATTTCCGTTGCGGCGCGCCAGCAACATCGCCTGGCAGCCGCTCTCGATCGGCAGGGCCGAGCGCGCCGCGCTCAAGAACCAGAAGCCGCGGATCATCTGGTTCACCGGCCTGTCCGGCGCGGGCAAATCGACGATCGCCAACATTCTCGATCAGAAGCTGTTCGCGCTCGGCAATCACACCATGCTGCTCGACGGCGACAATCTCCGCCACGGGCTCAACAGGGACCTCGGCTTCACGGAAGCAGATCGCGTCGAAAATATTCGCCGCGTCGGCGAGGTCGCCAAGCTCATGGTCGACAGCGGCCTGATCGTGATCTGCTCGTTCATTTCCCCCTACAGGGCCGAGCGCGACATGGTCCGCAGCCTCGTCGCCGAGGGAGATTTCATCGAGGTGTTCGTCAACACGCCCATCGAAGAGTGCATGCGGCGCGACCCGAAGGGGCTCTATTCCAAGGCGAAGGAAGGCAAGATCAAGAACTTCACCGGCATCGATGCGCCCTATGAAGCGCCCGAGCGCCCGGAAATCCGGCTGGAGACGGTCGGTCACCGCCCGGACGAGCTCGCCGATCAGATCATCGAACTCCTCCGGCGCCTTTGAGGTGCCTTGGGGCCGGCCTTGGGCTGAGGTCTCAGCCCTGCGGTCCCGGAAGCAACTCGTCAATGCGGCCGGCGGCCCGATAGGCGATCAGGCCGAGCCATTCGCGGACTGCGATGTTGGTCCGCGACAGGCCGTCCTCTGCAATATCCGTAAACGAGACGACGTCCCGTCCGGTGCCGACACGCCAGTCGACCGGACAAGGCTCGACCACAATCCCGCTTTCCGAAACAGACCGACCGACCTCGGCATGTGAAAGGCCGAGGTCACGAGCAGCCAGCGCTCGCCGGGCTTCGGATCGACCATGGCTTTGGTGAACTGTGCATTCTCGTACGTGTTGCGGGCGCGGCTTTCCAGGATCAGCCGGCTCTTGTCGATCCCCAGGCTTTCGAACAGCCCGGCCGCGAAGTCGGCCTCCTTCGCCTCGCCGGAGATCAGATTGGCATTGCCCCCCGTAAAGACCACGCGCGCGCCAGGATACTTCCGGGCCAGCACAGCGGTCACGACGATCCGGTCGGACGCGGTCGTTACGACCGGCGTACCATGGGCCGCGGACAGATCGACGTCGATCGACGCACCGAGAACGATGATGCCATCCGGCGCGGCTTGGGACGGGCTCCAGGCCGGGAAGCGAGACTCCAGCGGATAGAGCAGCAGGTTTCCGACCGGTGCGAACCCGCATACTGCGAGCATCAATGCAGACAGGACAAGAAGCGTGCGACCGAGCCTGAGGAATCGCGTCATGAGCAGGAGCGAGCCGAGTACGCCAAGGCCGATCAGGAAATTCAGCGGCAGCGCGATGATGCCGAGCGTCTTGCAGAACGAAGAACACGGTTTTCCTCCGGCCACAAAGATGGTGGTCATATCATCGATTGACGGAGGAAGCAGGCTTCGCCCCCAGGCAACCAGGCGAGGTTCAGGCGCGAGCCAAGCGCGCAGCCAGTTCGGCGCATTGATTGCGAATGTCGGGAATCGCGATGATTTCCCAGAATGCTGCACGCGTCAGCGGCCCGACGGCGAAAAGCCGACGCGAGGGAGATCCGTTCCCGTCAAGGATACCGGATGCGCTTGTCCAAAAACAACAAAGCCCGTCAGGGACGGAGTGATTTCGCTTCTCCCTCTCCCCTTTCTTGCGGGGAGAGGGGGAAGAAGAAAACCTACTTCACGACGAATCCGGCTTCCGTCATCAGCGACTTGTTGATCGCATCGTCCTCTTCGAGGAATTGCACCATGTCCTTGCCGGTGAGGAAGATCGGCTTCAAAGCCTGCTTTTCCATGTAGTCCCTGTACTCCGCGGTCTGCGTCACCTTGTGGAACAGCTCGACATAGAACGCCTGCTGCTCCGGCGTGACCTTGCCGGGCAGGAACATCGCGCGCAGCATCAGATACTGGACGTCGATGCCCTCCTCCTTGCAGGTCGGGATGTCGGCCCAGGACTGCGTATCCGTCACCTTGCTGGTGTAGGCGATGCGCTCCTTGTCGAACACGCAGAGCGGACGCACCTGGCCGGCGCGCCAGACTTCGAGATTTTCGCTAGGATTGTTGACGTTGGATTCGGTGTGGTTGCCGACGAGCTGGGTCGCGGCCTCGCCGCCGGACTTGTAGGCCAGATAGGAGAATTTCGCGCCGGTCTTCTGCTCGAGGAAAACGGTGAGCACGTGATCCTCGCGCTTGGAGCCGGTGCCGCCCATCTTGAACGGCGCGGCTGCCGCCTTCGCCGCCGCCACGAATTCCTTGACCGTCTTGGGGCCGGCGCTGTTGTCCCACAGCACGAACTGGTCGAGCGCGATCACCGAGACCGGGGTCAGCTCGTGCCAGTTGAATGGAATCTTGGCCGACAGCGGCAGCATGTAGATCAGCGAATATGCGATCAGCACCTTGTTCGGATCGCCCTCGCTGGACTTCATGTACATCAGCGCTTCCGCGCCCGACGCACCGCCCTTGAGCGAGACCACCATCGGCTGCTTCATCAGATTGTTCTTCTGGATCGCGGCCTGCATCATCCGCGCCATCTGGTCGGAGGCGCCGCCCGCGCCTGCCGCCACGACGATCTCGACCGGCTTGGCGGGCTCCCAGCCGGCAAACGCCGGCGCGCTCAACAACAAGGCCGTCGCAGCGCCGACGGCTTTCGCTGGAATTCGCACGAGTTTCGTCCCCTGGTTCTTATTGGCTTTGTGACGTCGGGAAATCTATCGATGCATTGTGCGGACTAAAGATCGCGAGTTCAAGCAGGCGGACGTTCCGCCGCATATGAATTTCGGCTGACGAGGCGCGCGCTACTTGCCCTTCCAGTTCGGCGTGCGCTTGTTGAGGAACGCGTCCATGCCATCGCGGAAATCTTCGCTCATATAGGCCTTGAGGATCAGATCCTCGCCCTGTTCGCGCGACAGCGTGGGGCGGATGCGGCGCACCGCTTCCTTCGTCGTTTCGAGCGTCAGCGGCGCATGGCTCGCGACGAGCTTTGCAGTCTCGTCGGCGCGGCGCTGCAGCGTCTCGACGTCGGGCACGATTTCGGTGAGCAGGCCGAGCGACAGTGCTTCCTGCGCCTCGACCAGCCGCGCCCTGAAGATCAGATCCTTGGTGCGCGCGGGTCCCACCAGCGACACGACGCGGCTGATGTTCGACATCGACAGGCAGTTGCCGAGCGTGCGCGCGATCGGGAAACCCATGCGCGTCGTCTCGGTGCCGATGCGGAGATCGCAGCAGGCGGCAATGCCGGCGCCACCGCCGGTGCAGGCGCCCGCGATGGCCGCAATCACCGGCACGCGGCACTGCTCGAGCGTGCCGAGCACGCGGTCGATGCGCGCCTCGTAGTCGAGCGCATCCTGTGCCGTTTTGAACGCGCGGAATTGCGAAATGTCAGTGCCGGAGGCAAACGCCTTGTCGCCGGCGCCGGTCAGGATCAGCGCCTTGATCGAGCGGTCCGTGTTGATCTCGGTGCAGATCTCCGCCATGCGGTCATACATGGCGAAGGTCATGGCGTTGCGCGCCTGCGGGCGGTTGAAGGTGATCCGCGCGATGCCGTCCGTGACGGAGTAGAGCAGGTCTTCGTTGGTCGTCGGTGCGTTCATCGCGCGCTCACTTTCCAGTTAGTTCAAATCACCTCGGCTTTTAAGCCACTTGAGCCTCTAGGCTACATGAGCCTTGGCCATCGGCACCGCGTCGCGTCCCTTCAGGACGTCCATCGCCGCCAGCACGCCGCCGCTCCGGTGCGGAATCTTTGCAAGATCCAGGCCCATCTCGACGCCGGCGAGCGTACCCATCAGCATCAGATCGTTGAAATGACCGATATGGCCGATGCGGAACACCTTGCCCTTGACCTTGTTCAGGCCGGTGCCGAGTGACATGTCGAAGTTTTCCAGCACCACCTTGCGGAAGGCGTCGGCGTCGTGGCCGTCGGGCACGCGCACGCCGGTCAGCGCCGGTGAATGCGCGGCAGGATCGACGCACTGCGTCTCGAGGCCCCAGACCTTGGCCGCCGCGCGCGTCGCTGCGCTGTGGCGCTTGTGGCGGGACCAGACGTTCTCGAGCCCTTCCTCCTCCAGCATCTTCACCGCTTCGCGCAGGCCGTAGAGCAGATTGGTGGCGGGCGTGTAGGGGAAGGTGCCGAGCTTGTTGAAGCTGATCACTTCCTGCCAGTCCCAATAAGAACGCATACCGGGATTCGCCGTGGCAACGCTGAGCGCCTTCTCCGAGACGGCGTTGAAGCCGAGGCCCGGCGGCAGCATCAGGCCCTTCTGCGAGCCCGCGACCGAGACGTCGATGCCCCAGGCGTCGTGCTCGTATTCCATCGAGCCGAGGCCGGAGATGGTGTCGACCATCAACAGCGCCGGATGTTTTGTGCGGTCGAGGATCTTGCGCACTTCCGCGGGCGGAGTCACGCAACCGGTCGAGGTCTCGTTGTGGACGACGCAGACCGCTTTGATCGCGTGCTGCTTGTCGGCCACAAGATGCTTCTCGATCTCGGCGAGGTCGGCGCCATGGCGCCAGTCGCTCGGGATGAAGTCGACGTCGAGCTTGAATTTGTCGGCGATGCCGCGCCACAGCACGGCGAACTGGCCGGTCTCGCACATCAGCACCTTGTCGCCGGGGGCGAACACGTTGACCATGGCCGCTTCCCAGGCGCCGGTACCGGATGAGGGGAAGATGATCACGGGCTGCTTGGTGCGGAACACCCGCTGCATCGAGGCGAGAACCGCGAAACCGAGCTCGGCGAACTCCGGACCGCGATGGTCCAGCGTCGGCATGTCCATCGCCCGCAGCACGCGGTCGGGCACGTTGGTCGGTCCTGGAATCTGGAGAAAATGCCTTCCAGTATGCACGGTCATAGGCGTCCTTCCCGGTCTAGCCTTGTTTTGATGGCCGCCGAATAGCACCATTTGACCGCCCTGTCCCCTCTCCAAAGGGCGACTTCCATGCATAACCGGAGACCCTCCGCCGCCCCCTTTCGCCGGGGCATTTGACATCGGAGATTTGGGGCCCCGAAGCTTCCCACAGCGTCATGGCCGGGCGTGAACGCCCCTACTCCGCGGCCACACCTTGCCGGACGGCGCCCGCCCCTCGGCCTCCGTAAACGGGCGTTCCGGGTGCATCAGGAAGGCCGAGGCGCCGCCGAGCAGCAGCAGCCCCATCGACATCAGGAACGGCAGGTACCAGTTTCCGGTCGCATCGATCACGAAGCCCGCGACCAGCGGGGAGACGATGGCGGCAAAGGCAGAGCCGGTGTTCATGAGGCCCGACGCGGTCCCCGAATATTTCGGGGCGACGTCCATCGGGATCGACCACATCGGGCCGATCACGAGCTCCGCACAGAAGAAGCCGGCCGACAGGCACAGCGCGACGATCGTGATGTCGTGGACGAACAGGATCGGGAACAGCGAGAGCAGCGCCCCCGCAAATCCCGCAACGGTGACGCTGAGCCGCGCCAGACGGACATTGCCGGTGCGATCGAGGATCTTGTCCGAGATCACGCCGCCGACGCTGTCGCCGATCACGCCGGCGAAGAAAACGCCGGAGGCGAACAGCGCCGAGTTCTTGATGTCGAGATTGTAGTTGTTCTTGAAGAACAGCGGCAGCCAGTTGAGATAGAGCCACAGGCACCAGCCATAGCAGAAATAGGTCAGCGTCACCGGCCACATCCGCCCGAACAGCGGCCCCCACGGCACGCGCGGCCGCTCGCCAGTCGGGCGCGGCGGCAATGCAGCGAGCTCAGCCTCGGTGATGGAAGCGTGCTCCTTCGGCTCGTTACGGAAGTACCAGACCCAGATCACGCCCCAGACGAGGCTCACGAAGCCGAGCACGACGAAGGCGCCGCGCCAGGTCAGCCACAGGATCAGGAGCGCCACCACCGGCGGCGTCACCGCATTGCCGAGCCGGGCGAAGGAATGGGTCAGGCCTTGCGCAAAACCGCGGCGGTTTGCCGGCGTCCAGTATTGCATCGCGCGCGTCGCGGTCGGGAACGTCGCGCCCTCGCCGAAGCCGAGCGCGAAGCGTGCGACGAACAGTGCGGTAAGACCATTCACGAAGCCGGTCGAGATGGTGGCCACCGCCCAGATCATGCCGCACCAGAACAGCGTCTTGCGCGGCCCGAAGCGATCGCCGACCCAGCCGCCGATCACCTGGAACAGCAGATAGGGATAGGCGAAGGCGGAGAACACGAGACCGAGCTGGGTGTTCGAGAGGGCGAGCTCCTTCTGGATCTCGCTCGCCGCAGTGCCGATGTTCACCCGATCGACATAGGTGATGAAATACATCGCGCAGAGCATCGCCAGCACGACATGCGTGGCCTTGAACCGAATTCCCATCTCCACCCCTCCTGATCGCTTTTTATGATTGTCAGCCCGCGTGTCCCTGCGCGGTTTAAGTGCCGACCACTTTCAGATGCGGTGACGCGTTGCCCTGCGGGCGCTGCTCCAACAGCTTCATCGCGACGTCGACGCCGCCGGAGCGGTGCGGCACGCCGGCGACCGACAGGCCCATCTCCACGCCGGTGAGCGCGCCGAGCAGCGTCAGCGCATTGCATTCGCCGAGATGGCCGATGCGGAAGACCTTTCCGGCCACCTTCGACAGGCCCGAGCCGAGCGACATGTTGTAATTCTCGAGCACGATCTTCCGGAACTGGTCGGCGTCATGGCCCGGCGGCACCAGCACCGCGGTCAGCACCGGCGAGAATTCCGACGGCTCCTGACAGAGCACTTCGAGGCCCCAATGATTGACGGCGGCACGCGTTGCGGCCGCCAGCCGCTGATGCCGCGCGAACACGTTGTCGAGCCCCTCTTCGAGCAGCATCGCGATCGCCTCGCGCAGGCCGTAGAGCAGGTTGGTCGCCGGCGTGTAGGGGAAGAAGCCGTTGGCGTTCGGCTTGAGCATCTCCTCCCAGTCGAAATAGGAGCGCGGCATCTTGTTGGTCTTCGCCGCCGCGCGCGCCTTCTCGGAGATCGCGTTGAAGCCGAGGCCCGGCGGCAGCATAAAGCCCTTCTGCGAGCAGCTGACGCTGACATCGACCTTCCATTCGTCGTGGCTGTAGTCGACCGAGCCGAGCGAGGAGATGGTGTCGACCATCAGCAGCGCCGGATGGCCGCTGCGGTCGATCGCGGCGCGGATCTCGGCGATGCGGCTGGTCGCGCCCGTCGAGGTTTCGTTGTGCACGACCATCACAGCCTTGATCGCTCGCGCCTTGTCCTCGGTGAGTTTTGCTTCGATCACGGCCGGATCGGCGCCGTGGCGCCAGTCGCCGGGCACGAAATCAACCTCGATGCCGAAGCGGCCCGCCATCTGCCGCCACAGCGTTGCGAAATGGCCGGTCTCGACCATCAGCACCTTGTCGCCCGGCGACAGCGTGTTGACGATCGCAGCTTCCCAGGCGCCCGTCCCCGAGGAGGGGAAGATGATGACAGGACCCTTGGTCTGGAAAATCTTTTGGCTGCCTTCGAGCACAGTGCGGCCGAGTTCGCCGAACTCGGCGCTCCGATGGTCGATCACCGGCATGTCCATGGCGCGCAGGACGCGCTCCGGGACCGGGCTCGGGCCCGGAATCTGGAGGAAATGGCGTCCCTGATGCATGAAAACCTCCCTGGCGTCAGATTCTGGCCGGCTTGAGCGCTTATTTTGCATTCATTTTTTGTCATTTCAATCGAAATTTGGTATTCGATTGTGGACGTCGACGCGACCAAATGGGCAAATTATTGTGCTGCAAATGAAATCCACGATTCCCGACACCGGGGTCCCGATCACCCCGCCCGCCACAAATGGCGGCGACCGCGAGGCCGCCTCGCTCCATGGCGAGATCCTGCTGCGGCTGCGCGACTACGTCGTGGAAGGCAACATTCCCGACGGCGCCCGCGTTCCCGAGCGCCAGCTCTGCGAGATGTTCGGCATCTCCCGCACACCCTTGCGCGAGGCCTTAAAGGTGCTCGCCGCCGAGGGCCTGATCGAGCTGCTGCCCAACCGCGGCGCCCGAATCCGCCAGCTCAGCCAGCGCGACCTGGAAGAGCTGTTCGACGTGATGGCGGGACTTGAGGGTCTCGCCGGGCGCCTTGCCTGCGAGGTCATTACGGATGAGGAAATCACCGCGATCGAGCAGCTGCATTACGAGATGTACGGCCATTATCTGCATCGCGACATGCACGGCTATTTCCAGACCAACCAACGCATCCACGAGAGCATCGTCGCAGCAGCCCGCAACGAGACGCTGAAGACCGCCTACGCCAATTTCGCCGGGAGAATCCGCCGGGTCCGCTACTCCGCAAATTTTGCCCGCAAGCGGCAGCGCTGGGCGGAGGCGATGCGCGAGCACGAGGCCATCCTCGACGCGCTGCGCCGCCGCGCCGGCAGTGAGCTCAGCGACATCCTGTTTCAGCACCTGCGCAACAAGCGGACGGCGGCGATCGAGCATCTGACCGAGCCGCAAGAGGATGCGGCGGCGCCTTGAGGGACGGCCGCTTTGCTCATTTTGAATTCATAATATGATCGGTCGGAAACAAGAATGCATAATCCAGCAGGGCGCGCGCCGCGCTGGATCACTCCGGGACTACGTATGACAAACGCCTCCTCGCTCGAACGGCGCCTGCGCGCGGACATGACCGGCGACGTCCTGTTCGACGACTTCAGCCGCGGCCGCTACGCCACCGACGCCTCGTTCTACCAGATCGTGCCGTCAGGCGTGGTCGTCCCCAAGACGATGGACGAGGCCCTCAAGGCCCTGGCAATCGCCCGCGACGAAGGCGTGAAGGTCACCCCGCGCGGCGGCGGCACCTCGCAATGCGGCCAGACCGTCAATGACGGCCTCGTGGTCGATCTCTCCAAGCACCTCAACCGCATCCTGTCGCTCGACGTCGAGGGGCGGACCTGCGTGGTCGAGCCCGGCATCGTGCTCGACGACCTCAACCGCCAGCTCAAACAGCACGGCCTGTGGTTTCCGGTCGACGTCTCCACGGCCTCCCGCGCCACCATCGGCGGCATGGCCGGCAACAATTCCTGCGGCGGCCGCTCGCTTCGCTACGGCACCATGCGCGACAACACGCTGTCGATGGAGGCCTCGCTCGCCGACGGCACGCTGAGCCGTTTTGGCGAGGTCTCGCGCGATCTCTCCGATCTCGACGCGAACGACAGCATGCGCGCCCTGTTACGCGACATGCTCGATCTCGGCACGCGCGAGGCCGACGAAATCGCGGCGCGCTTTCCAAAGGTGCAGCGCCGCGTCGGTGGCTACAATCTCGATGCGCTCACCCCGCGCAATGCGCGCAACAACATGGCGCATCTCCTGGTGGGATCGGAAGGCACGCTCGCCTTCACCACAAAGGTCGAGCTAAAACTGTGGCCCGTGATCCGCAACAAGGCGCTTGGCGTCTGCCATTTCGGCAGCTTCTACGAGGCGATGGATGCGGCCCAGCATCTGGTCAAGCTCAAGCCGATCGCGGTCGAGCTGGTCGACCGCACAATGCTCGCGCTCGGCCGCGACATCGCGATGTTCCAGCCGATCATCTCGGCCGCGATCAAGGGCGATCCGGATGCCGTGCTGGTGGTCGAGTTCGCCGAGGAGGACCAGGCCGACAATCTATTGCGTCTCAAGCAGCTCGGCGAGCTGATGGGCGATCTCGGCTTCGCCTGGAATAACGACACGCGCAAATGGGGCGGCGTGGTCGAGATCACCGAGCCCGCGCTTCAGAGCGGCATTGCCGATTTCCGCGCCGCCGGCCTCAACGTCATGATGTCCATGAAGCAGGAGGGCAAGCCCGTCTCCTTTGTGGAGGACTGCGCCGTGCCGCTGCCGCATCTCGCCGACTACACCCAACGGCTGAACGAGGTGTTTGCCAGGCATGGCACCAGCGGCACGATGTATGCGCATGCCTCCGAGGGCTGCCTGCATGTGCGGCCCGTGCTGAATTTGAAGCTGGAGAAAGACGTCAAGGCGATGCGCGCCATCGCCGAGGAGGCGTTCGCATTGGTGCGCGAATACAAGGGCTCGCATTCCGGCGAGCACGGCGACGGCCTGGTGCGCTCCGAATTCCACGAGACCATGTTCGGCGAGCGCCTCGTCGCCGACTTCAGGGAGGTGAAGCATCGCTTCGATCCCGACGGCGTGCTCAACCCCGGCAAGATCGTCGACGCGCCCAGAATGGACGACCGCTCGCTGTTCCGCTTCAAGCCGAACTATCGCGTCGCCGACCTCAAGACAAAGCTCGACTGGTCCGCTTATCCCGGCGCCGGCGGCGGTTTCCAGGGCGCGGTCGAGATGTGCAACAACAACGGCGCCTGCCGCAAGCTCGAGGGCGGCGTGATGTGCCCGTCCTATCGTGCCACGCGCAACGAGAAGGATGTCACGCGAGGTCGCGCCAACACGCTGCGGCTCGCGATCTCCGGCCAGCTCGGCCCCGATGCGTTGTCCTCCGACGAGATGATGGAGACGCTCAAGCTTTGCGTCTCCTGCAAGGCGTGCCGCCACGAATGTCCTGTTGGCGTCGACATGGCCAAGATGAAGATCGAGGTGCTGGCCGCGCGCGCCGCGTCCCACGGCCTGACCTTGCGCGATCGGCTGGTCGGCTATCTCCCGCGTTACGCCGACCTCGCGTCGCGCTTCGCGCCGCTGGCGAATTTGCGCAACCACAGCCCGCTGCTGCGAAAGCTGTTCGAGCGCTTTGCCGGCATCAGCGCGCGCCGCGCCCTGCCCGCCTTCCGTAGCGACCTGTTTGTGCCGCCGGCCGACAGCGTCGGTCCGGAAACCGGCTGCGAGGTCGTGCTGTTCGCCGACACCTTTAATCGCATCTATGAGCGCGAGAATCTCGAGGCAGCGCTACGCGTGCTCGCGGCCGGTGGCTATCGCGTACATCTGCCGAAGCCCATCAGCGGCAGTCGCCCGCTGTGCTGCGGCCGCACGTTCCTTTCAGCCGGACTGGTCGATGAAGCCAGGTCCGAGCTCGACCGTCTCGTGGCCGCTTTCGCGCCCTTTGCCGCCCGCGGCGTGCCGATCATAGGTCTCGAGCCGAGCTGCCTGTTGACGCTCCGCGACGAGCTGGCTTCACTGCGCAAGGACGACGACGCCAAGGCGGTCGGCGCACATGCGCTGACGTTCGAGGAATTTCTGGTGCGCGAGGCCGAGGCCGGCCGGCTGCAACTGCCACTCGGCACCGTCGCCGACAAAGCCGTGGTGCACGGCCATTGCCACCAGAAATCCTTTGGCGCCTTCAAGCCGGTCGAGCAGGTGCTGCGGCTCGTCCCCGGCCTTGCGGTTGAGACCATCGAGTCCAGCTGCTGCGGTATGGCCGGCGCGTTCGGCTACGGCGCCGACACCTATGACGCCTCAATCGAGATGGCCGAGCTGTCGCTGCTGCCCGCGGTGCGGCGCGCAGACCAGACGACGCTGGTCGTTGCCGACGGCACCTCCTGCCGCCACCAGATTCACGACGGCGCGCAACGCGAGGCGCTCCACGTCGCCCGCGTGCTGGCGATGAGCCTCGATCGCGCCGAGACCAATTCCAATTCAACCGCTACAAAGGAACCCAGCCATGGCTGACCTCACGCTCGATACCGCCCGAAAAATCCTCGACGCCGCCTTGGCAAAGTCCACCGAACTGAAGCTGAAGCCGCTGGTCGTCTCGATCCTCGACGCGCGTGGCGTGCTCAAAATCGCAGCCGCCCAGGACGGCACCAGCCTGATGCGCGCCGAGATCGCCCATGGCAAGGCCTATGGCGCGCTCGCGATGGGCATGGGCTCGCGCGCGCTGTACCAGCGCGCGCAGGAGCAGGCCTATTTCATCGACGCCATGAACACGATTGCAAAAGGCGCGCTGGTGCCGGTCCCCGGCGGCGTGCTGGTCATGGACGGCACGACGCTCCTTGGCGCCGTCGGCGTCTCCGGCGACACGTCTGACAACGACGAGGCTTGCGCGGTGGCCGGCATCCAGGCGGCCGGGCTGAAAGCCAACGCGGGGTAGCTCGTCATTCCGGGGCGCGCCGCTTGGCGCGAACCCGGAATCCATCGCGCGGCGCGCGATGCGGACAAATGGATTCCGGGCTCGCGCTACGCGCGCCCCGGAATGACGCCAAATCTTGTGTTACCCGACGGGCAAAACATCCAACCGCGCTGTCAACCACCGCTCCCAAAAATATTCCGCTTTACCGAAATTCGGTTTTATCGTACACATTGCCCATCCTGATCCGGCGAAAGGGGCGGTCGTACGTCGTCACGAACCGCGGATCGGGCTGCGGTGGACGCTGGGCAGCGCCGTCGCGGATGTGAGACGCAGGGCGGGGCGATGGATTGAGCCGAACCCCGTGAGCGACTTGCAAGCCGCGTTGTACGAACGGCGCTCGATGCCCTGCATAGCCCTCGGGGGCGACGCAGGGAAGCTCGCGTACGGCAAAACCGTGTGGTCCTGGCCGTCGTTGCTACGGCCAAGCCTTGCGAATGCGGCGTCGCTTCAACCTGGGCGACGCCCGTGACTTTCGCAAGGCGACGGAGGCAAGACCGAATTCGTCTCCGGGGAGAGCGCGCATAAGCCGTCAAACCACTGCGCAGGGAAGGCCGGATGTTTGGCTGCCCTGTACCGCTCCTGTGCCTTGCGTGTGCATCATTCTCGCACGGGAGTTTTGCGGGTGCCAGCCGGCACCCGGCCTTCCCTGCGCCCTTTCTTCGGAGAGGGCGTGAAGCGGCGAGCAAAGCTCGGGCGGAATACGCCGCGAGAAGGCGAAGGTGTGTCTGCTGTTTGAAAATCGAATTGAGATCGGTGGAAACCGCTCTCGTGCCCTGGACGCAGTTCAGCGCCTCTTCGGCGATGCGCTGCAGAGCCGGGGCCCATGCAGCACCGTACCGTGCGGCCTTCTGGGTCCCGGCTCTGCGCAGCAACGCTCACGCGTTGCAGCGCGTGCGGGACACCAGAGCGTCCCCTCTACCTTCCCGTCCAGACCGGCTTGCGCTTCTCGCCAAATGCCTTCAGCCCCTCCTTGGCGTCCTCGGTCATCGCCAGCAGTGCGATCTGGCTTTCGGTGTAGGCGATGCTCTCGTCGAACGACATCGAGGCGATGGCGCGCATGGCGTATTTGCCGCGGCGGATCGCGGTCGGGGATTTGTCGACGATGCGGCCGATCAGCCAGTCGACCTTGGCGTCGAGCTCGGCCGTGGGCACGACGTAGTTGAGCAGGCCCGCCGCTTGCGCGGCTTTCGCATCGAACGGCTCGCCGGTGAGCGCCCATTCGTTGACGAGGCGTCGCGGTGCGATGTCCTGCAACAGGCTCAGCACCTGCATCGGAAACACGCCGACCTTCACCTCCGGCAGGCCGAAGATGACGTGATCGGCCGCAACCGCCATGTCGGTCATGCAGAGAAGCCCCATGCCGCCGGCCATGCAGACACCGCCGACGCGCGCGATCGCTGGCTTGGTCGCATTCTGCGACAGGCGCAGCAGATCGGCATAATCGACGTTCGGTTTGGAATGATCCATCGCGAAAGCCGCACCGGAATTCTGCAAGTCCGCGCCGGCGCAAAATGCCTTGTCGCCCGCACCTGTCAGCACGATGACGCGGACGTCCTTGTCGTCATCCGCGTCGCGATAGCCGCGTGCGATGCCGGCGATGACGTCGCCGTTCAGCGCGTTGCGCTTTTCCGGCCGGTTGATGGTGATCCAGAACGCCTGCCCGCGCTTCTCGGTGATGACGCCAGTGGTGTCGGTCATGACGCTATATCCTTGCTCCCGGTCTGCAGCCATTTGCGGCAGCTCGCGTGCGCGGTGCAACAGCAATCTGTCAGGCGGCGCCACCTTAGCGCCTCGACACAAATTTGCGCGCGATCGATGCGCGAGCGCGGCTCAGGCCGCGACTGCTTTCCTGATCCAGACCTTGTTGTCGTGGAACGCAGCCCCGCCGATCGGCGCAACGGCTTCGGCTCCCGTCAGCATGTTGATGCCGCGGCCACCGATATGATTCTTGTTCGGATGCACGGACTCCGCAATCAGCACGCCGCGCCGGACCCCGTCGAACAGTGCGGCGATCAGCGTGGTCTCGCCCCGGGTGTTGCCGAGCGTCACGGCGTCGCCGTCGGCGATGTCGAGCGAGGCCGCATCCAGCGGATGCATCATCACGCTCGCTCTGCCCTCGCGCACCTTCGAGGACGGGGTCTCGTTGAAGGTGGTGTTGAGGAAGCTGCGCGACGGGCTGGTCGCGAGCCGGAACGGATGGGCCCGATCGGTGTGCTCGATCACGGCCCAATGGTCGGGCAGCGACGGCATTTTATCGAAATCGCCCATGGTCCGGCCGAACGGCGGATGCGCCCAGTCCGCCTTGAAATGGAATCTTTTGTCGGGATGAGCGAAGCCATCGAGATAATGCGAGGTGCGGAAGTCCGGCTGCAGATCGCGCCAGATATCGGCCTCGAGGCCGGCGATGTCGCCGTGGTCGCTGAGCTTCAGCGTCGCGTCGATCAACTCGCGCGGCGTCATCTCGAAGCCTTTGTGCGCTGCGCCAAGCCGCGGCGCCAGCGCCTGCAGCACCTGGTGGTTGGAGCGGCATTCGCCAGGCGGGTCGATCAGCTTCGGGCCGACCGAGATGTGCTGGTGGCCGCCGCCGTAATAGAGGTCGTGATGCTCCATGAACATGGTCGCCGGCAGCACGATGTCGGCCATCTCAGCCGTCTCGGTCATGAACTGCTCGTGCACCGCGACGAACAGGTCCTCGCGCGCAAAGCCCTGCCGCACCAGCGCCTGCTCCGGCGCCACCGTCATCGGGTTGGTGTTCTGGATCAGCATCGCCTTGACCGGGCCCTTGCCCAGCAGGGCCTCGGCATCGCCGGTGAGGATGCGGCCGATCTGCGACTGGTCGAGCGCGCGGGTCGACTTGTCGAGCGCGTCGTGACCTTCGATGACGGATTCGTTGAAGTGCCACAGCGCGTAATTGTTGAAGAAGGCGCCGCCGCCCTCGTACTGCCAGGCGCCGGTCACCGCGGGAATGCAGTTCGCCGCATGCATCTGCGTCGCGCCGTTGCGCGAACGCGTAAAGCCGTAGCCGAGCCGAAAGAAGCTCCGCTTGGTCTCGCCGACGGCCTTGGCGAAGGCCTCGATCTCCGCCACCGGCACGCCAGAGATTGCAGAGGCCCATTCGGGGTTGCGCGTCTTCAGATGCGCCTCGAGCTCATCCGGGCAATCGGTGTACTTGTCCATATAGGCGCGGTCGGCATAGCCGTCGCGGAAGAGAACATGCATGACGCCGCAGGCGAACGCGCCGTCGGTGCCGGGCCGCAGCAGGATCTTGATGTCCGCCTGCTTCATGGTCTCGTTGTCGTAGATGTCGACGGCTGCGATTCTGGCGCCGCGTTCCTTCCGCGCACGCGCGGCATGCGACATCACGTTGACCTGCGTGTTGACGGGATTGGTGCCCCAGATCACCACGAGGTCGGACAGCGCCATCTCGCGCGGATCGACGCCGGCGATCTTGCCGGTGCCGATGGCATAACCGACGCGCGCGATGTTGGAGCAGATGGTCGAATAGAAGCGCGAATATTTTTTCACATGCGTGAGGCGGTTGAGGCCGTCACGCATCACCAGCCCCATTGTGCCGGCGTAGTAGTACGGCCAGATCGACTGCGCGCCGAACTCGCGCTCGGCTTGATTGAAGCGATCGGCGATCTCGTCGAGCGCCTCGTCCCAGGAAATCCGCGCGAACTGACCGGAGCCCTTGGGCCCGGTCCGGCGCAACGGATACATCAGCCTTTCGGGATGATGGATGCGCTCGGCGTAGCGAGCGACCTTGGCGCAGACCACACCAGCCGTGTAGGTCTGCTTTTTCGAACCGCGGACGCGGCCGATGCTGCGGCCTTCGACTACCTCGATATCGAGCGCACAGGCCGACGGGCAATCGTGCGGACAGGTGGAGTGGCGGATCTCGATCTTGGTGTGCTGGTTCATGACCAATTTCGTAACACCAAAATACCGGGCAGCCGAGGGCATTTATCCGGCAACGCCCATGCAAAATGCTCAAACCATGCGCGAGGCGTGTTCCTCCCGCGACCGCGAGATGACCCGCAGCCACACCGAATACGGCCCGATATTCCGGCGGAAATCGACTTTGTGAGGCGTCGACAGTTTGCGCCCGCTGCCGCTACAGTGCCGGCCAACAAGAACGAGTCCAGGGAGGTGGGTGTGAGGGCCCGACAATTGATGCTGGCGCTGGCCGCCGGCCTGCTCACCACATTCTCCGCAAGCCCGTCCCTGGCGCAAGATTATCCTGCGCACGCGGTCCGTATCGTCGAGCCGGTCGGCGCCGGCGAAGCCGCGCACGGCCCGGTGACAGCGGCGATCGCGAACGCAGTCCATGATTGCCTCGGCGTGCGCGTGCGCGACCTGCCGATCACACCGGACAAAATCATCGCAGCCATGGAGCTTGCATCGTGACCACAGTGAACATTTTGAGCGGCGGCGCGGCGCAAGGCCTGGTACGCGGCCTCAGCGAGGCCTTCGAGGCGAAGACCGGCTTCGGCATCGATGGCGAATTCGGCGCGGTTGGTGTGATGGCGGACAAGCTGCGCGCGAGCACGCCAGCTGATCTCGTGATCCTGACGCAGGCCCTCCTTGCGAAGCTAGCCGCAGAGAAGCTTGTCGTCCCGTCCTCGATCGCCGATGTCGGCCGGGTCGAGACCGCGCTGGCGGTTCGCAGCCGCGATCCCAAGGTGATTGCGAAGACTGAAGCCGATCTGTGCGAAGCGCTGCGGTCCGCAGACGCGATCTACGTTCCTGACACCAAGGCGTCGACCGCGGGCCAGCACGTCGCAAAGGTGCTGGATCAGCTCGGCATCGCCTATGAGGTCACATCGCGGCTGAAGATCTTTCCCAACGGCGCAACGGCGATGCGCGAACTGGCGACGTCCACCGCGACGTGGCCGATCGGATGCACGCAGGCGACCGAGATCATCGCAACCGATGGCATCGCGCTGTCCGGATCGCTGCCACCGGGATGCGAGCTCGTCACGATGTATACGGCCGGCGTGACCACGCAAGCGGCGCATCCGAACGAAGCCGCCGCGCTGATCGCACTGCTGACTGGCGCAGACCAGAGAGATCTGCGCCAGCGCGCGGGCTTTACCGGCTAGATGCGAGCGCTATTTGTGCAGATTCTCCCTGATGCTGTGATGCAAACTATCGCAAGCGCGGTTCGCCGGGCAATGCCGGCGAACGCACGACAGCTATCCCCTGTATCCCATCAACAGACGGGGCAGCCACAGCGAGAAGGCAGGAACGTAGGTCACGAACATCAGCGCCGCGATCAGGGCGGCGTAGAACGGCAGGATGGTGCGCATCACCGCGCCCACCGAGATGCCGCCGATGGCGCAGCCGACGAACTGCGTCGTTCCGACCGGCGGGGTGTTCAGCCCGAGCGCGCAGTTGATCAGCATCAGCATGCCGAACTGCACCGGATCCATGCCCGCCTTCATTGCGATCGGCAAGAAGATCGGGGTGCAGATCAGGATGGTCGCAGCCATGTCCATGAACGTGCCGAGCAGGAACAGGATGATGTTGATGAGCAGGAAGATCATCCAGGGTTGCGTGGACACCCTGCTCATCAGGTCGCCGGCGAAGTCGGCGACTTCGTAGAGCCCCATCAGATACTGGAACATGGTGGAGACGCCGATCAGCAGCAGCACCACGCCCGTCGTCTTCACCGCCTTGGCGGCCGCATGCAGGAAGTTATTCCAGGTCATGGTCCGGTAGATGAAGAACGTCAGCACGATCGTGTAGGTGACGGCAACCGCGGCAGATTCAGTTGCCGTGAAAACGCCGGACAGGATACCCGAAAGGATGATGCCGACGATCAGCAGGCCGGGCAGAGCGGCCGCGAACGAGCGGAAAACCTCGGCCCAGCCCGGGAACTTGCCGGCGGGATAGCCGCGCTTCACTGCGACCGCGTAAGCGGCGACCAGCATGCACAGCATCAGCACGAGCGCCGGCAGAAGCCCGGCCGCGATCAGCGCGCCGATCGAGACCTTGCCGCCGGCGGCGAGCGCATAGATGATCATGTTGTGGCTGGTCGGCATCAAGGCTCCAACCAGCGACGCGTGGGTGGTGACGTTGACGGCGTAGTCGGTGTCGAACCCTTCCTTTTTCATCATCGGGATCATCACCGCGCCCATCGCCGAGACGTCGGCCACAGGCGAGCCGGAGACGCCGCCGAACAGCGTACAGGCGACCACGTTCGACATGCCAAGACCGCCGCGGATGTGTCCGACCAGATTCTTGGCGAGCTGCACGATCTTGTCGGCAACGCCGCCATGCAGCATCAGCTCACCGCTGAACACGAAGAAGGGGATAGCCAGGAACGAGAAGATGTTCATTCCCGACATCATCTGCTGGAAGATGACGGCGACCGGCAGGCCTTCGTAAAGGATGGTGCAAATCGCCGACAGTCCGATCGCGAAAGCAACGGGTACGCCGAGGACCAGGAAGCCGAAGAAGGTGGCGCCGAGAATAATCAGTTCCATGAGGGGACGACCTCTTCGCCACGCAGGAGAGCAATGATGTGCTCGATTGAAAAGGACACAATCAGGACGCCGGAGGCGATCAGCGGCACGTAGCGGACGACTTCCGGTAGGCCGAGATTGGGGATCTTCACGGTCCCGACCGACGCGCCGAGGATCCAGCCGTTGTAGACCATCGCAACGCCGAAGATCGCCACCAGGACGTGGATCACGAGCTCGATCTTCTCGCGTACACGATCCGGAAGCATCACCAGCAAGCTGTCCATGCCGATGTGCCCGGCATCGCGCACCCCGACGGCGGCGCCGATCAGGGTGACGTACAGGATCAGCACCAGTGCGAGGTTCTCGGTCCAGGTCGGGCTGGAGTTGAGCACGTAACGCCCGAACACCTGGTAGAACACGATGGTGACGATGATGAGCAGGCCGGTCACGGACAGATACATGCCGAGCCGCGCGACGACGGCATTGATCCGCGACAGCAAGCCGGTCGACGGGCGTCCTTCTACCTCCTGCTCGTGGTCTGCGACGTGTGGGTCTGTCATCGGCGTCTCCCTGCAGAGGCCCGGTGCCGCCTCGCAGCGACGCCGGCCCCGATGCGCTATGGTCTTACTTCGTGGCCTGGATGCGCTTGACGAGGCTCTGCAGCTTGTCGTCGCCGGCGAACTTGGCGTAGACCGGCTTCATCGCATCGACGAATTCCTGCTTGTTCGCGATCGCGACGACCTGAACGCCGGCTGCCTCGACGGTCTTGCGCGAAGCCTGCTCACGCTCGTCCCAGAGCTTGCGCATGACCGGCACCGATTCCTTGGCCGCCTTGCGGATCATCGCCTGATCCTCCTTGCTGAGCGTGTCCCAGACCTTCTTCGACATCACGAGGACTTCCGGCGCCAGCGAGTGCTCGGTGACGTTGTAGAACTTGGCGGCCTCGAAATGGCGCGAGGACTCGTAGGAAGGCCAGTTGTTCTCGGCGGCGTCCACCAGACCGGTCTTGAGGGCGGTGTAGACCTCGCCATACGGCATCGGCGTCGGATTGGCTCCGAGGCTCTCGATCATGCCGACCCACAGGTCGGACTGCTGGACGCGAATCTTCAGGCCCTTGAGGTCTGCAAGCGACTTGATCGGTGCCTTGACGGTGTAAATGGATCGGGCGCCGCTGTCGTAATAGGCAAGACCGACCAGGCCCGCAGGCTCCATGGCCGCCAGGATCTCATCGCCGATCGGCCCGTCGAGCACGTTGCGCATGTGCTGGGTGTCCCGAAAGACGAAGGGCAGGCACAGCGCGATGGTCTCCGGCACGAAGTTGTTCAGCGGCGATGCGTTGATCCGCATCATGTCGAGCGCGCCGATCTTGAGCTGCTCGATGGTGTCCTTCTCGGAGCCCAGGGCGCCATTCGGAAACACCTTTACGCCGAGCTTGCCGCCGCTCGCCGTCGCGAGCTGCTTGCCCATGAACTTGACGGCCTCGACGGTCGGATAGTCGGCCGGGTGGATGTCGGCAGAGCGGAAATCGCGTGCGGTTGCGAGTGGCGCCGACACTGCCAATGCAGCGGCTGCGATGATACCGATTAATGTCTTCATCTGGGGTTTCCTCCTGATTTGATTATATCGTCGTTGGGCACGTGCTGCGGGCCGCCTTGGGTCGCTCCACTTCAGGTGTGAAGTCAAGCGCTGCAACTGCACCACCTTCGTAGGATTGCGTGGCGAAGTCGAGGGGCGTTGGCTGATTGGTAATGTCTGCCCGGGCGGGACAGCGCGACGCTCATCGTGCCCGCTCCTGCAGGGGACCTGTGCGGCAACTGCCGGCTCCCCGGCGATCGGGCCGCGTCAGCGGCCAATGCTGGTTGCGCGGTAACGATGCTCATCGTATCCATGGCGTTCCTCTGGTTTTGTGCTCGACCGCTATTGATTGCGGCTTGAGGTTCGGGCGAGACCATGGCCTCATCCTGTACGAACGCGCCGCATCGGCGCGATATCGCCAGTGTCGTCCCTAGGGCGGGCGGCATTCTGAGTCCAAGCCAAATGCGGCATTGATCGATGCTGGAGTTGCATTGATCGACCACGCGGTGCCTCCGGGGACGATCGGCAGAAAGTTCATTTTTTCCGAATATGACCATGAGGGAGCGTTACTTGACGTCGTGGGCAGAGCCCCCTCGAGATGCTTCGAAAACGTAACGAACCAACTCGAGGGAAACGCCCATGCCGGCTATGACGCCACCATGTACCTGCTCGAGCGTGGCGTGCGGCTAGATCACTCGCCGTCGAGGCCGCTTTCGGCAAGCTCGCGCAGCGCATCGATGTCGAGCACGACGATGGCACCGTGCTCAAGGCGAACCCAGTTGCGTCCAGACCACGCGCGCAATTGCTTGTTGATGCTCTCGCGCGTCATTCCCACCATCTCGCTGATCTCCTGCTGGGTGATCGCGAGGGTGCCACTGCCGGAGTCGAACTTGCGCTCTTCGGTGAGGCCGAGCAGCGCACTCGCCAGCCGGCCCGGCAGATTCTGCAGGATCACTTGCTCGACCTGTTGGCTGGTCCAGCGCAGCCGCGCGCAGAGCAGTTCGATGAATTTCATCGCCAGCGCCGGCTGACTCTTCACGAACGGAAGGAAGTCGCGGCGATCGATGATGTAGAGCTCGCAATTGGTATTGGCGGTCGCATCCGCCGACCGCGGTGCACCATCAAGCACGGCGATCTCACCGAAGATTTCTCCGGG
Organism: Bradyrhizobium genosp. A; assembly: GCF_049949275.1. Lineage (NCBI taxonomy): Bacteria > Pseudomonadati > Pseudomonadota > Alphaproteobacteria > Hyphomicrobiales > Nitrobacteraceae > Bradyrhizobium > Bradyrhizobium genosp. A. Next base: position 5,966,371 of record NZ_CP188196.1, read on the forward strand.
ACCGATCAGATTGAGAATGGCATTCCGGCCATCTGGCGACGAAGAGGAAATTTTCACTGTTCCGGAGATCACCGCGAACAGATTGTTGCCGGGGTCGCCTTTGGCGGCGATCGTCGCACCACGCTTGACCGTGCTGTGCTTGGCATAGCGGCAGAGCTGATCAAGCGCGTCCGGTTCCAGATCCGCGAAGATCGGGTGCTTGCGCAGAACCGCGAGTTTGTTACCCGACGGCTGCCGGGGGTCGCCGGTCTTGTCCTGAGGCACGCCGGGACTCCTAAGACTGCGAGGCACTGGAGTTCCTGCGTAGTCAGTGTTGCCCGGCTTTTCAACCGGAAAGCACGGACACAATTTGAAGCAAATGCTGTTTAAATGCCGCGGTCTCGCGCGGAAGCGCACCCGCAGGGTGCGCCGATGCGTTTTAGACCATGCAGAGTTGCAGAGAGAGCAAGCCACAGTTGAGCCTGCCAACCAAACACCCCTGGCTGTCGCGTCAGAATGCGACAGTGATCTCAGGAACTTCGGCGCTCCGCATCCGAATCGAGCCGAACTGAATTGGTCTGTCGGTCCGCCCAAGCCAGCGCGGCCGCAAATGCGACAAAGACGGCCACGACGGCAATGGTGACCAGCAGCGTGTCAATCGGCATTGTACCCTCCCAACCTTGTTCAGGCCAGTATTCGCGACGCGCAACCGGTGTCATTGATCGGAATCAAAAATGAGCGGGCGGTCGGCAGGGCCAGAATTCAGGCCGCCGCCAGGGCCTCGACCCGTGCGGGGTCGCGCAGGCTGATTCCGCCGTGGACGATCTCGATCGCTCCGTGCCGCTCCAGCTTGGTGAAGGTGCGGCTGACGGTTTCGATGGTCAGGCCAAGATAGTCTGCAATGTCCTGACGGCTCATCGGAAGGGGGACCGTATTCGACGATCCCTTGAGCGAAATCAGCCGCTCGCGCCAGCCGAGCAGAAACGTCGCGACCTTTTCATCCGCCGAGCGACGGCCGAGCAGGACCATGTGGTCGCGCGCGTGACTCAACTCACGGATCGCCAGCTCGTTGATTCGCCTGAGCAGATGCGGCCGGTCCTCAATGAAGCGACCGAACGGCACCTTGGCGAACTGGCACACGGCCACCGTGCCGATCGCATCGGCCGAGAAATTGTGACGGCCCGAAATATTCATCCCCAGGAAATCGCCGGGCAGCGCAAAGCCCACAATCTGCCGCCTGCCGTCAAGCAGCAGCTTGTAGAGCCGCATGACGCCCTCGAGCAGATTGTAGAACGAGGTCGTGATGTCCTCCTCGGAGAACACGGTCTCTCCCGTGGCGAAATGGACGCGGCGCCCGAGATGCTCGAACTCCTTCAGCTCGGCCGGGTCCAGCGACGAACAAACCGCGAAGCTGCGGACCGCGCAATCGCTACAGAAATGACCATTCGGCTCGATCGTCACCACGGGAGTCCTCATCCACCGCTCCAAGCGCCGGCTGTCCTCCGTCTCTGGCCGAGTCCACCGCGCGGGCTGCATTTTACTGCACGGCGCCAAAGTCGATTGACCCAGATCAATTTTGGCGGACATTCCCGCCTGTTCTATTGTAAGAGCTCGAATGTCAGACCGCTTGCACCGTCCAGCCGATCAGCTCCCTGGCAATGCGGGCGAAGGCCACGTCGAACGCTGCGACCGCTGCAGCCGGCTCGACCTTGTCGAGCTTCTCGCTGGTCTCGACGAGGCGCGATGCGATCACCTTGCCAGCCTTGTCGACGATCCGCGCCGACAGTCCGATTTCGACGCGGGTCTCGCCCTCCGTGGCGATCCGGAAGCGCCTGATGTCAATCAGGAGCTGGTAGTCCGCTTGCCCCAGGTCAGTCGTCCGCAGCGGGGCATGCGCGATGTCGTAGTCCTCAAAGCTGTCGATCAGCCGCGCCTGCACCAGCTTTGGAATGCTGTCGGCCCACAGGAAGTCGGCAAAGCCCTGGTTGTCGCCAACCGGTGAGAACAGCATGCGCTGCGTCTGGAGCATCGCGACAGCGGTCGGCTCGGGAATCGCCAGCGACGCCGAAAGCGCCTTGCCGGCCGGCCCGAGATTCTGGGACGCGCGGAGATCATAGGTGATTTTCTGCGCGGGCGCACCTCCGCCGGTCATCTTCTCGAGGCCTGCCAGAATGCCGTCGAGCTTGCCGGTGTTGCGCGCAAGACCATCGGAAAACGTCTTGAGATTGGCGATGGTGTCCTTGAGCGGGCCTGAATTGTCCTCCAGCACGGTGTCAACGCGCCGCAGGGCATCGCGCGCCGCCTGGGTCATGCTCTGGCCCGCGCCGGCCTCGGCAATCAGCGTCAGCCGCTCGCCGGATTTGGCGACGATCATGCCACCCTCCAGCGTCACCACCGGCACGCCGGTCAGCCCCTGGAAATCGAGCCCAACCTTGGTGTCGGTGCGCACCGGCGTCGTCGTGGCAACCGAGATCGTCGCATTGACGAAGCGCGGATTGTCAGACGCAAGGCCGAGCTGCGTCACCTCGCCGACGCGGATGCCGTTGAACAGCACGCCGGCACCGACCAGCAGGCCCGGCACCGGCCCCTGGAACTGCACGTGGTAATTCGTGCGCGGCCCGATCCCGCCGCTGTTGTTCAGCCAATAGACGAAGCCGAACACCGCGAGGATCGCGGCCAGCACGAAGCTGCCGATCAGCACGTAGGGAGCGCGGGTTTCCATGTCTCATCTCATCTCGTGTTGAAGCATCTGCGAGCGCTTGCCGTGGAAATAGGCCCGCACCCAGGGATGCTCGGATTGCAGCAGTTCGCGCATCGGACCGATCGCCACGATCCTGCCGTCGGCGAGCGCCGCAACGCGGTCGCACACCGTGGTGAGGCTGGCGAGGTCATGGGTGACCATGAAGACGGTCAGCCCCAGGGTCTTTTGCAGCGTCCGGATCAACACATCGAAATCTCCGGCGGCGATGGGATCGAGGCCGGACGTCGGCTCGTCGAGGAAAAGGATCGGCGGGTCGAGCGCGAGCGCGCGCGCCAGCGCCACGCGCTTGGTCATGCCGCCGGACAGTTCCGACGGATATTTGTCGCCGTCCTGCGCACGCAACCCGACCATCTCGAGCTTGGCGATCGCGATCTCGTCCATCAGCTCCTGTGACACTGCGAGATTTTCGCGAAGCGGAAATTGAACGTTCTGCCGGACCGTCAGCGACGAGAACAGCGCGCCCTGCTGGAACAGGATGCCCCATGTCGCTGCCCGGCTGCGGTCATGCGCGCCACTGATCGGCTGTCCCATCACTTCGATGGTGCCGCTGCGACGCGGGATGAGGCCAATGATGGTGCGCATCAACACCGACTTGCCGCCACCGGACGCGCCCACCAGCCCGAGGATCTCGCCGCGGCGGACGTCGAGCGACAAATAATCGAGCACGGTCTGACGGCCGAAACCCACCACGAGGTCATGGACGCGGATCGCGAATTCCTCCTGAGGTCCGGGCATGGTCACATCCCGATCGAGGCGAAGAAGATCGCGAACAGGCCGTCAAGCACGATCACCAGGAAGATCGACTTCACCACGGACGTGGTCGTCTGCCGACCGAGCGACTCCGCGCTGCCCTTGACGCGCAATCCCTCGCTGCAGGCGACGATTCCGAT